>CAVPBP010000001.1:0-323801 GCA_963701905.1 uncultured Pseudomonadota bacterium
GCGCCGGCGCCCGCGCTTCCAGCTCCGCGCGGATCTGCGACAACGCCTCCAGGACCCGCGACCGGCGCGTCTCGATCTCGCCGGGCAAGGCGGCGATGTTGTTGTTCATCGCGTAGCCGAAGCTGAGGCCGGTCTTCGGGTCCATCACGCAGAGCGAGCCGCCTGCGCCGCCCAGTAGGCGCTGGTGGGCGAGGGCATCGGAAAGCCGGGGTGGTCGAGCGCGACCAGGAGCCCGAGCCGCATGGCGCCCGAGAGGGGGCAGTCGCCGACGACCTGCTCGGCGAACGCCTCCCGGAACGATCGTTTCGCTGAGGTAGCGCTTGCCGTCCAGCATGCCGCCATCGGCGAGGATCGTGGCCAGGCGGGCGACTGACCTGCCGTTGCCGAACGCAGGTTGCCGGACGGAAACTGGGCGCCCTTCACGGGGCTTCCCGAGGCGCCCTTGGACATGCTGAGCATCATCCGCAGGGCCGTGGGGTCGACCTCCCCGTCGGCGGACCGGGCGGCCGAGAAAGCCGGTCTCCGCCACCGCTTCCACGTCTCCATCGAAGCTGAATGTCGATGCCGGTAGGCTCGGCCAGCTCCTCGACGCAGGAACTGCCGAGGGGTTCGCCCGTCCACGCGTCGCATCACCTCGCCCAGGATGAAGCCGGAGTTGACGATGTGGAGGGCGACGCGCCGTTCGCCGCCGAACCAGTGCGGCTCGGCGGCGATGCGGGCGCAGATCACCTCCCATCTCCATCGTGCTCCTCGTAGCTGGCGGGCGGATCGAGGCCGGGACGCCCGCCTGGTGCGTAAGGGCGTCGCGGACGGTGACCTTGTCCTTGCTGCTCGGCGGCGAACGCCGGCCAGTAGGCGGCGATCGGCGCGTCCAGCGCGATCAGCCCGCGGTCGACCAGCATCAGCATGCAGATCAGCAGCGGAATCTTGGCGGTGGACCTGAGCAGCACGACCGCGTCCGCGGCCCAGGGGCGGGTGCGCTCAGTCGGCGTGTCCGCCCACAGGTCGACCCAGGGCGCCCGTGGACCAGGCCAACACCGATGCCCGACCTCCAGCCCGTCGTCGAAGTTCGCCGCGAACGCTTCGCGCAGCGGGAAGTGAACGCCGCCTCGCAGAAGCCGTCGATTTCGGTCGCCATTGTTCCCCGTCGGTCCGCTGGACGCGCCGCTTTGCGGCGTCCTGCGCCAGGAACGTGGCGCGCGATGTCGTCGGCCCGTGCGAGGTGATGCGCCGCAGCGCGTCCACCCCCTGCGCAGCGTTCTCTCCCAATTGCCGCTTGCCCGGTCGGCGGCAAGCGACCCTCGGCGAGTGGACCGTGGTGTCGCAGCTTTCCCTTGCTCGAGCTCGGTACCGTCATCAGGGTCCGCCACGGGCGGGGGCCGTCAACTTGATCAGAGGTCTAGCTCCGAAGCGGGCCGCGGGCAGCCCGCCGGGCTCAGCCCTGGACGCCCCCCGGCGGCGTCTGAGCAGACGATGGTCGACGTCTTCGTCTCCTATTCGTCCCAGGACCGCGAGCGCGTGTGCGACGCTCGTCGGCGAGATCGAGCGGCTCGGCTGCTCGGTCTGGTGGGATCGCGAGATCGACGCCGGCGCGACCTTCGACCGCGAGATCGAGAAGAACATCGACGAGGCCAAGCTGCATCGTCGTGGTCTGGTCGAAGAACTCCGTCGAATCCGACTGGGTGCGCAGCGAGGCGCACGAGGGCCTGATCGGGGCAACCTGGTGCCGGTGGCGATCGAGACGGTGCGGCCGCCGCTCGCCTTCCGCCTGATCCCAGACGATCGACCTCGCCGCCGCCGACGCCAACGCCAGCCTGATCAGCGCCATCGCCAAGCTGTCTCCCGGTCGCCTCCGCGCGGGCGACGGTCGCCCTGCGTCGGCCGCGCTCGGGAGTTCGGGCGGATTGGCGAGGCCGTCGACCGGGCCCGGCGGGGGGAGGGCGCGCCTGCTGCTGTTCTCGGCGAGGCCGGCGTCGGCAAGACGCGAATGACGCTGGAGGCCGAGCGCATCGCCCGGGCCGCGGGCGTGCTGGCGCTGCGCGGCCACTGCTCGGACGCGGAATCGCCGCCGCCCTACCAGCCGCTGGTGGAGCAGATCGAGCGGGTCGCCCGGCTGGTCGGGCCGGCGAGGCGATGCGCCAGCGCCTGGGCGAAAACGCCACCGAGCTTGGCAAGCTGATGCCGGAGCTGCACCAGCGCTATGCCGGACATCCCGATCCGGCGCTGCCGCCGGAGCAGGAGCGACGCTACCTGCTGCACGGCTGCGGCGAGTTCATCGAGCGCGCGGCCGCACCGCGTGCAGCCGCTGATGCTCGTGTTCGAGGATCTGCACTGGGCCGACGAGTCGACCTGCATCTGCTGCGCTACCTCGCCGAGCGCTGGAAGGTCGAGCCGTGCTGCTGGTCGGCACCTATCGCGACACCGAGCTCGATCCCGCGCGGCCCGTTCGGCCGGGTGTTGCAGAGCCTGACGCGAGAGCGGCTGGTCGAGGACCTGCGGCTGAAGCGGCTCTCGGCCCGCCGAGATCGTCGAGCTGCTGCGTGCCGGCAGTCGGATCGGAACCGCCGGCGGCGCTGGTCGAGCTGATCTTCTCCGGAGACCGAGGGCAACCCGTTCTTCATCGAGGAGGTGCTGGGGCACCTCAGGAGACCGGCAAGCTGTTGACCGACGACCGGCAAGTTCCGCGCCTCGATCGACATCGGACACCGAGGTCGCCCGCGGCGTGCGGCTGATCATCGAGGACCGGCTCGGCCAGGCAGGCGGCCTCTGCCAGGGAATTCTGACCGTGGCGGCGGTGGCCGGCCGCGCCTTCTCGTTCGACCTGCTGGTCAAGGCCGACCATGCGTCACGACGAGGACGACGTGCTCGACGCGATCGAGGAGGCCGAGGAGAAGAGCTGATCGAGGACGTCTCCAAGGACCGCATCGCCCGTTACCGCTTCGTCCACGAGCAAATCCGCCAGACGCTGCTGGCGCGGCCTGTCGCTGCCGCGCCGCCAGCGCCTGCACCTGCGCATCGCCGACGCGCTCGAGGCCGCTCACGCCGGCGCAAGCCGAGAAGTTCGCCGGCGAGATCGGTCATCACCTCTACCAGGCCGGCGCCGCCGCCGAGACCGCGGCCGGACCGCCCGCCTGCTCGCCTGGCCGGCGAACGGGCGCTGGCGGCGCTCGCCTTCGAGGACGCGCTGCGCCTCTTCGACCTGGCGGTGACGGTGATCGCCGACGGCGACGCCGAGGCCCTTGCCAAGCTCCAGAGGCTGCGGTCCGACGCCCTGCGCGGCGCCGAGCGCATACCGGAGTCGCTGCAGGCGCTGACGCTGGCGGTCGGCCGTCGCCCAGTCGCAGGCGACCAAGGACGACCTCACGCTGCAGCGCTGCCGCATGCTGCTGGACATCTGGCGCGGCGACGAGGCGGTGGCCGACCTGGAGCAGCTGCTGAAACGCGCCCACGACGGCGGCGACGCGGCCCGCGAGTTCGAGACGCAGGTGGTGATCTCCCGCGCCTACTACGTGATGTCGCTCGACCACCGAGGGCTATGCCGACAAGTGGCAAGGAAGTCGATACGAGCGCACCATCGAGTGGCCGGGCGCAGGGCGCGAAGAAGGCGCTCGGAACCGCACTGCTCGCCACCGCCCAGCTGGTCGACTACTGGCCCGAATATCGCGCCCAGGCGATGGCCCATGTCGAGGAGGCGCGGGTCATCGCCGAGGAGACCGGCGACGAGGAACTGCAGCTCGACGTGGCGGGCCGGGGCACTCGCTCTTCGGCCAGACGCTGGACGACGCCGAGGCGCTGCTGGAGCGCTTGGTCGCCCGTCGCGATCCGATCCGGCTGAACGCCCACTACTTCCGGATGATGTGGTTCACGCTGGGGGCGGGCAAGCCGAAGCGTTGCGTCGAGATTCTGCGACGCCGGCATCGAGCTCGCCTACCGGATCGGCACGCTGCCGGTGCAGTACCCGACCATCAAGGCGCTGGCGCTGATGGAGCTCGGCCGCTTCGGCGACGCCTGGGCGGCGCTGGACGCCGAGATCGCCGACGAGGCGCACCGGTCGGCGCGGCGCTCGCCGAGCTCGGCCGGCTGCAGTACGAGATCGACGTCGGCGACTTCGAGGCGGCGCTGACGCGCGCACCCACTGTCATCTCGAGTCCCACATGCTGGTACGGCTGGATGCTGCGCTGCGACCGCCGGCGCGCTCGCCAGCTTTGCGCCGCTGTTTGCGGGCGAAACGGCGGTGCTGGACCGGATCGACGGCCTCATCGCCGACTGTCAGTCCGCGCCGATCGCCATCGATCACGCGGCGCTGGCGCTGGGCCGCGGCGACGCCGCCGCCGCCGCGGGCGCGAGCGGCGCCCGAGGACGGCCGCGGCAATCACGACCATCAACGTCGCCCTGACGACCCGGCAGCTCATTTCCGACATCGAGGCGGCCCGATGGCCAGCGGGCGCCGGCGCGAGGCCATCGTCGCGGCGGTCGACATGGCGCGCTCGCGGCATTCGCGGACCAGCTCTGGCGGCTGCTGGCTGGGGCAGGCGCTGATCGAGGCGGCGCTCGGCCTGAACGAGACCGCGGAGAAGACCCGCGCCCAGGCTGCCGCGCTGCTGGCGGAGTCTGGCGCGACGGTGCCGGATCAGCGGCATCGAGCGGCGCTGCTGCAGGGGCGCCTCGCCGAGCGGCTGGGCCTGGCGGGCCGAGGAGCAGAGCATGGCGATCGAAGTCCACGGCTTCTGCGATCCGCGTTTCGAGCCGCTGAAGGCGGCGTTCGTCGCCAATTTCGAGGCCGAGCCTGGAGCTCGGCGCGTCGATCGCGGCGACCTGGCAGGGCGAACCGGTCGTCGACCTCTGGGCCGGCTGGGCCGACCCGGAAGACCCGCTTGGGAAGCGCGACACCCTGGTCCGATCTTCTCGACGACCAAGATGATGGTCACCCTGTGTGTGCTGATGCTGGTCGACCAGGGCGGATCGACCTCGATGCGCCGATCGCGACCTACTGGCCGGCTTCGCGGCTGGCGGCAAGGACCGCGTCACCGTGCGCGATTTCTTCGCCACCAGGCCGGCGCGCCCGGCTTCACGCCGCGCGTGCCGGTCTCGCTCTTCCTGGACTTGCAGGCGTCGGCGGCCGCGTCGCGGCCGAGCCGCATTGGTTCGGCGGCGAGCGGCGGGTGATCTACCACGGCGGCACCTACGGCATGATCGGCGGCGAGCTGATCCGCCGCGTGGACGGCCGCCTGCCGGCGCAGTTCTTCCGCGAGGAAGTCGCCGCGCCGGCCGGCCTCGACTTCCACTTCGGCGACGCCCAGATTTCCGACCCGAGCCCGCATTGCGGAGTCCGTCGTCCTCCGCCGGCGTCGCCGCCGCCCGCTCCGCCCGAAGGCCTCCTCGGCCGGCTGTTGGTCGTACCTCCCGTCGAGGGCCTGCGGACGCCGATGACGCTGAATCCCAGCAACAATGGCGTCGCCACGCCCGCTCGATCGCTCGCGGCTGCGCCATACTCGCGGGCGGCGGGATACTCGACGGCCGGCGCGTATTCGGTTGGCCATGGTCGATCAGGTCTACCGCGAGCAGGCGTACGGCGAGTGCCCCTACCTCGGCCCTTTCAGGGTCGGCCTCGGTTACGGGCTCGACGGCCGGGGCTTCACCTACCCGTCACCCGACGGCTACGGGTGGTCGGCGCGGGCGGGTCCGCCGGGTGGATGCATCCGCCGCGGCTACAGTTTCGGCTACGCACCGAACAATTTCGGCGGGCTGCCCGACCGACGAGACCGTAACGCCCGCCTGAAGGCCGCGCTGACGCGATCGTGGCCGATCTGCCTGCAAGGGGCGGACTGATGGTCAAATCCAAGGCTTCTGCGATCCGCAGTTCGTAGTCCCTGAAGGACGCCTTCGTCGGCAACTTCGAGGCCGTCTCGAGCTCGGCGCGTCGCTGGCGTGACCTGGCAGGGCCCATGGTGGTCGACCTCTGGGGCGGCTGGGCCGATCCGCAGCGGACACGAGCCCTGGCGAACGACACGCTAGTGCGCTGGCCTCGACCACCAAGAGCGATGACCACGATCTGCGCGCTGATGCTGGTCGATCGCGGCCTCTGGACCTCGACTTCGCCGGTGGCGCGCTACTTGGCCGGAATTCGGGGAAAGCGGCAAAGAAGCGGTCACGGTCCGCGACGCCTTCACCGACCAGGCCGCGCGCCGGGTCGACCCGCCCGCCGACACCGGAGACCTCGCCGAACTGGGAGGCCGGCACCGGGGGCGCCGCCTCGCCGCCGAGCCGCACTGGTTCGGCGGCCAAGCGCCGCCGGTCTACCACATAATGACCTACGGCTTCATGCTGGGTGAGCTGATCCGCAGGGTCGATGGGCGCGGTCCGGCGAGGTTCTTCCGCGAGGAGATCCAGCAAAGCGCCGGGGTCCATTCCCAGTCGGGCCTCACCTCGGAAGTCCGATCTGGGCGCCTGACCGAGATCACAGCTTTGCCGATGGCGTCCGCCGCCGCCAGCAGATGGCAGCCTGGAGACCTCATATCTGGCGGACCCCGCGTCACCCCTTCGAGGGAATAGCCTGGGCACGGCTCGCTTCCCCGAGTTGCCGGCCGGCAGTGGGTTCGGCAACGGCCGCTCATCGCTCGAACGCCGCGCCATCATGGCCCTGGGCGGCGAGCTCGACGGGTGCGTTACATGTCGCCAGCGATGGTCGAGGAGGCCAGCCGGCGAACAGGTGTTCGGCGTGTGCCCCTACCTCGGCCCGCTGCGCCTGGGGGCTCGGCTTCGGCCTGTACAGCGAGTTCTTTCCGGCGGTGTCGCCGACCGCCTTCCACTGGGCGGCTACTGGCGGGTCCTGGGGGCTGATGGACACCAAGACTGGCGTCAGCCTCGGTTACGCGCCGAACAACTTCAGCCACTGCACACCGAGGCCGTCGGCCCGCGCCAGCAGGCGTTTTCCGACGCGTTGGAGCGAATACTTCCAGACCTCACGTCTGCGGCGGTCGCCCATTGACCATCGAGATCCACGGCTTCTGCGAGGACCGGTTCAAGCCGCTCGAGGAAGCTTTCGCGCCAATTTCGACGACGGGCTGGAGCTGGGCGCCTCGCTCGGCGTGACCCATCACGGCCGGATGGTCGTCGACCTCTGGGCCGGATCGAAGGATGGGGAGCAAACCCAGCCGTGGGAGAAGGACACGATCGTGCTCGTGGCCTCGACCACCAAGATCATGACCAGTCTCGCCGCGCTCATTCTCGTCGACCGCGGCCTGCTCGACCTCGACGCGCCGATGCGTGCTACTGGCCGGAGTTTGCGCAAGGCGGCAAGGGAGCGGTCACGGTCCGCGACGCCTTCACCCACCAGGCCGGGGTGCCCGGGTTCGATCCGCCGGTCTCGACATCGAGGCCCTGTATGACTGGGACGGTATCACCGCCCACCTCGCCGCCGAGCCGCACTGGTTCGGCGGCGATAGGGTCATCGCCTATCACGGCAACACCTTCGGTTTCGTGCTCGGCGAGCTGATCCGCCGCATAGATGGGCGCATGCCGGGGACCTTCTTCCGCGAGGAACTCGCCGAGAAGGCCGGGCGCCGATTTCCATATCGGCGTGTCACGAGGCGGAGTTTGCCCGCCTGGCGGCTCTGGCGGATGCACCGTCGAAGCCGTCGATCCGGCTTCACTGACGCCGGTGCACAGGCGCGTGGAAGCGTCGCTGCACATCGGCGAATCCCCGCCCCGTTCGAGAATCTGGACATGCTCCAGCGGACATGCCGTCGGTGAACGGATGTGGCAACGGCCGCTCGATCGCGCGGCTCTGCGCCATCCTCGCCATGGGCGGCGAGCTGGACGGCGTCCGCTATCTGTCGCGAGCGATGGTCGAGGAGGCCGGCCGGGGCAGGCCTATGAGGAATGCCCGTATCTGGGATGGGTGAACTTCGGGCTGGGCTTCGGTTGCGACAGTCCCAAATACCATCTGGCTTGCCCCACCACGTTCGGATGGGGCGGCGTCGGTGGATCGTGGGCGTTGATGGACCCGAAGGCCGGCGTCAGCCTCGGCTACGCCCCCAACAACTGGAGCGTGGAGTGGGATGGGATCGTCGACCCACGGCACATCGGCTTTGCCGACGCCCTCGAGGCTCTGCTGCCGACCCTGAGCGCGCACGGCGCGGCGTGACCGTCGAGTAGGCGGACGCGCATTCTTGCGGGGTCGACGCGCCGGGCCAAGAGGGGAAGGATGCCACCGCCCCGACAACGGTCGGCGCTTGATCTCGATGCCGCAAGCTGCTTTGGTGGTTACCAACGATAAGGTGGGAGGAACGTCATGAAGGCCGCGGTGCTGCGGGAAGTCGGCAAGCCGCTCTCGATCGAGGAGGTCCAGATCGGCAAGCCGGGGCCGCACGAGGTGCTGATCCGCACCGCCGCGGCCGGCGTCTGCCACTCCGACCTGCACTTCATCGAAGGCACCTATCCCGGCCCGATGCCGGCCGTGCTGGGCCACGAGAGCGCCGGCGTCGTCGAGCAGGTCGGCGACGACGTGCGCACCGTGAAGGTGGGCGACCACGTGATCACCTGCCTGTCGGTGTTCTGCGGCCACTGCGAGGACTGCCTGACCGGCCACATGTCGCTCTGCCGAGCCCGGAGGTGCGCCGCAGCAGGGCGAGACGCCGCGGCTCAGCCAGCACGGCCGGGCCGATGCAACCAGTTCCTCAACCTCTCGTCGTTCGCCGAGCAGATGCTGATCCACGAGCACGCCTGCGTCGCGATCCGCAAGGACATGCCGCTCGACCGCGCGGCGCTGATCGGCTGCGGCGTGACGACCGGCGTCGGCGCGGTGATCCACACCTCGCAACGTGCGGCCCGGCGAGACCGTCGCGGTGATCGGCTGCGGCGGCGTCGGCCTGGCGGCGATCAACGGCGCGGCGATCGCCGGCGCCGGCCGGATCATCGCCATCGACACCTCGCCGGCGAAGGACAACATCGTCCCGGCAGTTCGGCGCGACCGACTTCATCGACGCCGCCGAGGCCGACCCGGTCGCGCAGGTGATGGAGATGACCGGCGGCGGCGTGCATCACAGCTTCGAGGCGATCGGCCTCGGCAAGACCGCCGAGCAGGCGTTCAACATGCTGCGCCGCGGCGGCACCGCCAACGTGATCGGCATGATCCCGGTCGGCCAGACCATCAGCCTGATGGGCGCGGCGTTCCTCGGCGAGAAGCGCATCCAGGGCTCGCTGATGGGCTCCAACCGCTTCCCGGTCGACATGCCGCGGTTCGTCGACTTCTACATGTCCGGCAAGCTGAAGCTCGACGAGATGATCTCGCCGCCGCATCAAGCTGGAGGACATCAACGAGGCCTTCGCCGAGATGAAGACCGGCCAGATCGCCCGCTCGGTCATCGTGTTCGACGCGTGATGAGGTTCGGCGACATCGCGATCGCCATCTGGCGGCCTTCTCCCCTTGCGGGAGAAGGTGGCCGCGGAGCGGCCGGATGAGGGGTGTTCGCTCGATGGACGGAGGTTGGGCCACGGCTAGCCGGCGGACATCGAACCGACACCCCTCATCCGTCGGGCTCTGCCCGCCACCTTCTCCCGCAAGGGGAGAAGGAGGAATGGCGGCTCGAACGGGACCAGAGGGCTCAGCGAGGATGAAGTCGCTCGAGGGCAAGGTTGCGGTCGTCACCGGGGCGGCGAGCGGGATCGGGCTGGGGATGACCGAGGCATTCGCCAGCCGCGGCATGAAGGTCGCCATGGCCGACGTCGAGCGTGACGCCCTGGAGCGCGAGGCCGAGCGGCTGACCCGCGCCAACTTCGAGGTCGCGCCGTTCGTGGTCGACGTGTCGTCGTTCGAGGCGGTGGAGCGGCTGGCCGACGAGGCCGAGGCGCGGTTCGGCAAGCTGCACGTGGTCTGCAACAACGCTGGCGTCTCGGGCGGGGGCGGCCCGCGGCCGATCTGGGCGCAGTCGCAGAACGACTGGGACTGGGTGATGGGCGTCAACTTCTGGGGCGTGGTGAACGGGCTCAGAGCCTTCACGCCGCGCATCATCGCCCACGGCGAGGAGGGCCACGTGGTCAACACCTCCTCGATCCTGGGGCTGACCACCGGCCCCGGCTCGATCTACGGCGTCTCCAAGCACGCGGTGGCGCGGCTCACCGAGGGGCTCTACCACGACCTGAAGAACGCCGGCGCCAACGTCGGCGTCACGCTGCTCTGCCCCGGCATGATCGCCACCAACATCATCACCTCGGCCCGCAATCGCCCTGACGCGCTGACCGACGCCGGCGATGCGCCGGACGAGACCCGCCGCGCGGCGATCGCGGCCATGAACGCGCGCTTCCAGGAGGGCGGCATGGCGCCGCGCGAAGTGGGCGAGAAGGTCGCCCAGGCCATCCTCGACGACCAGTTCTATCTCCTCACCCATGCGGAGAACATGGAGGGGGTCAAACGCCGTTTTGACGATATCCTGCACCTGCGCGATCCTTCGCCCCCGAGACCATTGATCTAGGGGCGCCGGTCCGGGCGCACTGATGTTTGGTTCGCGGCCCAACCCATTGGGGCCGAACGCAATTGCTAGGGACGCGACGCAGATGAAGCTCGTCTATTCCAAGGAAGAGATCCTTTCCGATCCGCCGTTCGCGCGGCTGAACACCTTCGGGGCCAAGCGGCTGCACGGCGGTTACGACGCCGACGGGAAGTACCTCTCGCCGCGCACGCTCGGCCGCTGGCCGGCGATTCACGCCTGGCAGGCGAGCCTCAAAGCCAAGGGCGGCGAGCTGATCGACGCCTCGACGCGTCTCCTATCCGCGCCGCACTTCCCGAACCTGCCGCAGATGAAGCTGCTGCTGAACGCCGGCGTGACGCTGCCGCTCTGGAACTCGCTGACCACCACCGGGATCATCGAGGGCCGAGGCAAGATGCTGGCCACGATCACCGCGCCGGACTTCCAGGCGCTGGTCGAGGACGACATCTCCGAGACCGCCACCGCCCACCTCAACAAGGGACTCTTCGTCGCCCACGGCCTCGACGAGGGCGGCGACGGCGTCAGCGACGTCGGGGCGCATGACGAGATGTGGTACGTGGTCCGCGACCTGGCGCTCACCCCGAACCTGCACCCGATCCCGGTCATCCCGGATCGCGGCGGCCGCCCGGGCGCCGAGGGACGCGAGATGCCCCAGGTCCCGGCGCCGGTCGAGATGCTGATCAAGCAGCTGATGAACGTGCTGCTGATCGAGATCCGCGCCGAGCGCGGCTTCGAGTTCAACAAGGCGCTGATGAGCGATCCGGACGCCTTCCCAGCCCGCCGCGCTGAGGCGATGCAGGCCGCCACCATCGTCGGCCAGATCCAGCAGGACGAGGCGCCGCACGTCGCCTACCTGCAGCTCTTCATCTCCGAGCTGCGCACCTTCCACTTCAAGACGCCGACCGGGACCGTCGAGGGCCGCGCGTTCATCGATCCGGTCTGGGCGAAGATCGTCGCCTGGAACTCCGACAACGTGCCGCGCATCCAGCGCGAGGTGTCCCGCGAGATGATCGAGGGCCTGCTGAAAGCCCGTCCGGACGGCGCGGCGCTGCTCCGCGAATTCGACGCGCTGGCCGACCGCGAGCTGGAGGCCGCGGAGTGAAGTTCGGTCTCTTCTACGAGCTGCAGCTGCCCAAGCCCGCCGACCGCGACCAGTGGGGGCCGGACGCCGAGCGGCGCATCTACCACGACATGCTCGACCAGGTGGCGCTCGCGGACTCGTTGGGCTTCGACTACGTCTTCGAGGTCGAGCACCACTTCCTGGAGGAGTACTCGCACTCCTCGTCGCCCGAGCTGATGATGGCGGCGCTCTCGCAGCGCACCAAGCGCATCCGGCTCGGCCACGGCATCGTGCTGACCCCGCCGGCCTACAACCACCCGGCGAGGGTCGCCGAGCGGATCGCCGCGCTCGACCTGCTCTCCAACGGCCGCGTCGAGTTCGGCTCCGGCGAGAGCGCCTCGGAGATGGAGCTGGGCGGCTTTCGCGTCGAGCGGCGCATGAAGAAGGCGATGTGGGAGGAGGCGACCCGCGAGATCACCAACATGATGGTCTCGACGCCCTACGAGGGCTTCGAGGGCGAGTTCTTCACGATGCCGGCGCGCAACGTGGTGCCCAAGCCGCTGCAGAAGCCGCACCCGCCGCTCTGGGTGGCGGCCTCGCGGCGCGAGACCACCATGGTGGCGGCCAGGCTCGGCATGGGCTCGCTCGGCTTCGGCTTCGAGACGCCCGACGAGCTCGGCGAGCGGGCGCTGGAGTACTACCGGCTGGTGCGCGAGGAGCTGATGCCGATCGGCCATGCCATCAACCCGGCGCTGGCGGTGCTCAACACCTTCATGATGGCCGACACCGACGAAGAGGCCATGCGCCGCAGCGCCAACGGGCCGGCCTTCTTCTCCTACTCGCTGGGCTACTATTACAACCCGGCGGTGGGCGGCGCGCACAAGCCGGGCGCGACCAACGTCTACCGCGACTTCCTGAACCGCTCGGGCGAGACGGCCGAGGTGCAGGCGCAGCGCGGCGGCTTCCTGTCAGCCGCGGAGATCGCCAGCGGCGAGCCCCAGGACGAGATCCAGAAGGCGCTCTACCGCGCCGCCCGCTCCGGCAACGCCATCGGCACGACCGAGACGCTGCGGCGGACGCTCTCGCGGTACGAGGCGCAGAACCTCGACGTGATGATCTTCGTCGCCCAGTGCGGCGACCGCAAACACGAGGACATCATGGAGTCGATCGAACGCTTCGGCAAAGAGCTGCTGCCCGAGTTCAAGGAGCGGCACGAGACCAAGCACAAGGCCTGGCGCGCCGATCAGCTGAAGGGCGTCGACGCCGTGATCAACTCGTCGGTCTGAGCGGGATGGCCAAGGCGTCGGACATCCAGGACCCGGAGCTGCGCGGCAAGGTCGAAGCGGCGTTCGCGGCGATGCGCGCCGGCAAGGGCGGCGATGCGGTGCGCGCCAGCGCCGACGCCTACCTCGCCTTCATCGAGCGCTTCCCGGAGGTGAAGGCCGAGACCATCCCGATGCGCGGCCGCCAGATCAGCCGCCTCATGCGCTGGCCGGCGATGGGCGCCAACATGACCGCCGACTCGGTGCGCGCCGGCAAGCCCGAGATCGCCTTCGAGCGCGAGCGCTTCTCGGTCAGCGAGGCGATGACCTACTACCAGTTCGTGCTGGATGAGATCCTGGCGAAGGAGAAGGGGGCTGGCGGGTAGCCTCCCCAGGGGCGGGGAGAGCGCTAACCCAGCGCCGCCACCTTCGCCTTGTATCCCTCCCGCGCCGCCTTGAAGGTCTCGAACGGGAAGCCGATCGGGGCGCCGGCCAGCGCGGCTTCCAGCATCGCGAGGTGCGCCGCCCAGCCGGCGGCGGCGCGGGCCGGGTCTTCGCCGTCGGGGGTGCGGACGGTCAGCGTCAGCGCGGTCGCCGCGCCGTCGGGCGCGAGCGCGATCCGCACCGGCCGGCTCGGCTCGCCGGGCTGGCTCCAGGAGAACGCCACCAGCCGCCCGTCCTCGAATGCCGAGACTTCGCTGGCGATCACCGTGCCGCTGTCGGCGAAGTCGAGCCGCACCGCGCCGCCGATGCGCAGCTCGATCCGCCCGGGCGCCAGCCATTCGGCCACCCGCGCCGGCTCGGCGATCATCCGCCAGACGGCGTCCGCGGGGTGGCCCAGGCGGCGGGTGGTGATGGCGGCGACGAAGCCGGCCTCGCGCTCGAACGTGGTGTCGTCCATCTGTCCCTCCCGATCCGCAGGCGCTACTCCGCCGCCTCGATCCCCACCTCCGCCAACACCTCCGCCGTATGCTGCCCCAGCAGCGGGGCCGGGCCGCGCGGGCCGACCTCCAGCCCGGGGAAGCGGATCGGCGTCGCCGGGCCCTCGAAGGCGCCGCCCCACTGATCCGGGGTCACCACGAAGCAGCCGGCGGCCCTGGCCTGCGGGTCGATGGTCACCTCGTCCAGCGTCGCCATCGGCGCCCAGATCACGTCGGCCTCGGTCAGCATCGCGCCGGCCTCGTCCAGCGTCAGCCTGGCGAACGCGGCGTCGACCTTGGCCCGCAGCGCCCGGATGATCTCCAGGTCGCCGTAGGGCGGCGCGCCGATCTCGGCGATGGCGCTCTCCAGCCCCAGCCCCTTGATGATCGCCGGAAAGCAGGTGGCCCCGCGCGGCGCCACACACACGTAGCGCTCGTCGGCGGTGCGGAAATAGCCGCCGATCGCGCTCGGCCGGTCGCGGCGGGCCTGGGCCGTCGTCGCCTCGCCGTAGCGCAGGTGGATCGAGGCGTCCCAGCCCAGCGCATAGAAGCCGGTGCGCAGGAGCGAGGCTTCCACCATCCGCCCCACGCCGGTGGTCTGGCGCTCGTGCAGCGCCGCCAGCACGCCCGACAGCGTCGCCAGCGCCGTCACGTGGTCGCCGAAGCCCGGCCGGCAGGTGAACGGCTCCTGGTCCGGCGGGATGGTGGAGGCGGCGATGCCGGTGCGGGTCCAGAAGCCGGTCAGGTCGAACGCCGGCCGGTCCGCCTCCGGGCCCTCCAGCCCGAAGCCGGTGACGCAGGCGTAGACCAGCTGCGGCGCCTCGTCCTTGACGCTGTCGTAGTCGAGCCGCGTGCGCTTCAGCGCGCCGGGCCGCAGGTTGGTCACGAACACGTCGGCGCTCTTCAGGAGCGCGATCAGCGCCGGCGCGCCCCTCGGGCGAATAGACGTCCAGCACCGCGCCGCGCTTGCCGCGGTTCTCCATCGAGAAGATCGGGTTGCCGGGGCTCTCGGGGGTGTCCGGATAGAAGCGCCGGATCGCGTCGCCCTCCGGCGCCTCGACCTTGATCACGTCGGCGCCCCACTCGGCCATGATCATCGCGCAGCCCGGCGCGGCGACCCAGGTGGACATCTCGACGACCTTCAGTCCGGCCAGCAGCATGGCGCACGCCTTTCACATTTGTGTCTTCGAACCGATGTTAGCCCAGGCGCCGGGCGCGGGGCGAGCTTGGCGGAGGCATTGGCGATGGCGAACTTCAGGGGGCGCGCGGCGCTGGCGCTGATCGCGGGTGTGCTGGCCCCCGTGGCCGCGCACGGCCTCACCTTCGCGCTGGCCCGGCCACGCCGCCCAGCACCGCTTCACCTTCCCGTGGGCCGCGCACGTCGACGAGCGCAGCGGCAACTACGCCGTCCAGCAGTTCGTGGAGAAGGAGCTGCCCGCCGGCCTGCCGATGGCCGAGGCCGTCGCCAAGGCCCGCGCCGCCCGGTCCAGCTGCCACGATGGCGCGCCACGGCGGCGCGGTGATCTGCCGCTACACGATCACCGACGCCACCGACATGGCCCCGCTCGGCCAGGAGATCTGGACCCTCACCCTCACCCCCGGCCCCGACGGCAAGCTGGCCGCCGCCACCATCGACCGCACCCGCGCCGGCCTCGGCGGCGAAGGCGGCGAGCGCGCGGTGTTCCACTGGCGGCTGGGGGAGTAGGGCGCTCCGGCGCCTCATTCGCAGGCAAACGGCGCTAAACGGTCGCTAATTATGCGTCGCCGCCCCATCGCGGCCGGCGCCCATTTCTTATGCAACCGAGGTGAGCCGACCGACGCCGGCCGCCACAAATCACCACAAACAACGGCGCCTGACCCACCCGGGCGGCGGCGCTGCTCGCGCTCACCGTAGACCGATAATCGCCGTTGATATCGGAGCTCCGGCGCAGCGCCGGGCGCCGGCAGGCGATCGGATGCGATTGACGATTTCATGTGTGGATGGCCCCCTTCTGGCAAGAAGGATCTGGACGTCGATGTAGTCGTGGGCCGGTTCGATTGCGGTCATGTGTGAGGCCTTGTTGATGCGGCGTCTGACGGCCGCGGCCGGGATGGAAGTCCGCAAGGCAGGGTCCCTGATCAAAGACGTGAGCTCGAAGCCCGTGAAATCGTAATGGGTGTCCCGGCCTGGGTGAGGAACCGTCCTCGTCGATCGCTGTCCATCTCCTTCGTGCAAGATCGTTGGCTGGTGTGGGGTTGGGTCTAAGGGTCAGGCGGCGGCGGGTTGCCTGGGGCGATAGGGCTGGCCGCTGGCGAGCATGGCGAAGGCGATGCGGGCGAGCTTGTTGGCGACGGCGATGGCGGCGAGCTTGCGGGGCTTCTCGGCCAGCAGCCTTGCGAGCCAGGGATCGGCCTTGGCCTGCTTGCTGTTCAACAGCGCCTGGGCGCCGTTGACCAGCAGGCGGCGCAGGTAGCGGTCGCCGCGCTTGGAGATCGGGCCCAGCCGGGGCTTGCCGCCGGTGGCCGCCACGCGCGGGGTGAGGCCGAGCGAGGCGGCGTAGGCCCGGGCGGAGCGGAAGGCCCCGACATCGGTGAGCGAGGCGGCGACGGCGCTGGCCACCAGCGGCCCGAAGCCTGGCGCGGTCTGCAGGTTGCGGCTCTGCCGATCGGCCATGTGCCAAGTCTTGATCTCCTTCTCCACGGCGCCGATCGCCCGTTGCAGGGCGCTCAGCGGCTCGGCCATGGCCCTAAGAGCGATGATCAGCGGCTGGGGGATCTCCAGTTCGCCCCGCTCCAGGCGCAGCAGCAGGCTTCCCATGCCGGCCCGGCCGGCCGGCGCGACGACCCCGTACTCGGCCAGGTGCGCGCGGATGGCGTTGGTCAGCCGCAGGCGCTGCGTCACCAATAGGGCCCTGGCCTTGTGCATCGACATCACCGACTGGCGCTCGGGCGTCTTGACCGCCACGAAGCGCATGTGCGGCCGCGATCAAAGATCGAGCCCCGCGCAAAGCGTGACGCCTCGTAGTTACTCATTGTAATGATCGCACGCAAGGGGGCCGCGCGCCTAGCGCAGCCGACGCCCGAAGACCCAGCGGCCCTTGACGATCGTCACCTCGAACGTCGCGACGTCCCCTTCGAACGCCGGCACCTCGTCCGGGCCGAACTTGCGCCAGCCCCGCGACCGCGTCCCGAGATAGACGGCAAAGAACAGGGTATTTCCGGCAAGGTCGCAGATAGCGGCGCACTTCGCGTTGGGACGGAACCATGTTCCTAGTTTGTTCACGTGAATCGGCTAGTGCGTCGAGTTCGCGTCGGTTCAGCCAAGCGCCCGACGGAAATGCGACTCCCCGAAACCGAGGGATCGGTTACGGTGAAGATCAACCGGGGGGCGTTTCCGGCATGGTGGCTACATGGCCGTCGCGCGAGCCGTTGGGGCGCATACGCTGCATGTTCGAATAGGCTACACGCCTAGGCGTGCGGATACTTGCGAGTCATATGTGATCGCGCCTGCAATCGTGTTGGCAGCCCTACGCGAATCTGAGGCCAACGAATTGCCGCTAGCCGAGCACGCGTCCAGAGCACAACAGGAATGCCGCTACGCCCAGCAGCCCGAATGTGTTCGCGAGTCATGCCGAGCGCCAGCGAGCCACCGTCGCTGCGTGCTTGCAGCGCGGCCGACGCCAGAGTACGAGGCCAGATAGTTACGCTCGAGCGTGAAGCTCAAGGTAGGGCGAATCTTGGACGCTCGCTCCTGGCCATAAGGCGCTGGTTTCGCCGGGCCGTTCAAGCGATCCCGTCAGCTCGGGTTCATAGGCCTTCTGATCCTATCACATCGTCCTGCGGTGGAACCTTAGCGACTCAGACACGCCTAACCGTCGCTCTACGCAGAGAGGCGAAGTCAACGCCGACTCGGCCGGCGTAGCGCTGCGAGTTTGTTATGTATTCCGTGACGAGGCGATCCTTAAGTCGATGTTTCTCGTAGCCTGGTGCTCCAGGAAGACAGTCGCCGAGCGCCGAAGAACTCCAAGAGCCCGATTAACGGACGGCCATGGCGAACTGCATCGGAACGCGCTCACGGATCGCGATCTCGCCGTGATGTAGACCGCGTATCACTAATGGACAGATCTTGTAGCTCGAGGGTGCCTACCGCGGACTGTCGGTCGCAGGGCCATGCGGTTGATCTCGGACACTCGCGTCTACCGTGGCGGTATAAATCTCTCCGGCAATGATTCAGAGCTGAACGTCGATCAGGGCTTCGCGGCTGATGACTGCCGCGAATCTGCGCAACTGCGGTGATGGGCCGAGGTTCGTGACACAGACATACCTGCGGGCGTTCGCCAATGCATCGCAGACCGGTCATCGATCACAGCGCGAGGGCTCGCTGACGCGACGTGGACGGAAGGGCTGGCACCGCGGCCGGCTTCCACCGCTTGCGCCACACACCGCACCTAACGGCGAATTAAGTTCCCACGCCGCCTTTCGCGCGACACAAACCGCGGCGATCCAGCGCTGCTGCGCACCCACATGAGAGCCTGATTCGTGATCGGTCTCGTTCTCGCCCTGTCGCTGGGCATGCCGCAGCTCGACATTCCCCAGCTTCCCGCCATCACCCGCGATCCGCAGGTGACGTTCCTCGACCGCGGCGGCGCGGTGATCGGGGTGCGGGGCGGGCGCTATGGGCCGCCGGTCGATGTCGCCAAGCTGCCGAAGTACGTGCCGGCCGCGTTCGTCGCCATCGAGGACAAGCGCTTCTACGAGCACCAGGGCTACGACCTGCAGGGCATCGCCCGCGCGCTGGTCACCGACCTCGGCGAGGGCCGCGCCACGCAGGGCGCCTCGACCATCACCCAGCAGCTGGCGCGCAACCTCTTCCTCACGTCCGACCGCACGCTGGAGCGCAAGGGCACGGAGCTGATCTACGCGGTCGAGCTGGAGCAGGCCTACTCGAAGGACCAGATCCTCGGCCTCTATCTCAGCCGGGTCTATTTCGGCTCCGGCGCCTACGGGATCGAGGCGGCGGCGCGAGCGCTACTTCGGGGTCTCGGCCGCGCGCCTGACGATCCGCGAGGCGGCGATGCTGGCGGCGATCATGAAGTCGCCCACCGAGTACGACCCGGCCACCAACCCGGACGCTCGGCCGAACGCACCGCGGCTGGTGCTGGACGCCATGGTCGAGACCGGCGCGATCACCGACGCGCAGCGCGCGAAGGCGCTGGCCGCCGTCGCCGAAGGTCTACAAGTCCGCGCCCGACGCGGCCTCGCAGTACTTCGTCGACTGGGTGGACAAGCAGTTCCAGGCGATGGGGCCGCCGAAGCTCGACCTGATCGTCGAGACCACCCTCGACGCGCACGACGAGGCGGCCGCCGACATCGCCGCGAAGGCCACCGTCGCGCGCTTCGCCCACGACGACGTCGAGCAGGCCGCGCTGGTGTCGCTGGACCGGCCGGGCCGGGTGCGGGCCATGATCGGCGGCGCGGACTACGCAGGCCAGCGCCTTCAACCGCGCGGTCGACGCGCACCGGCAGGCCGGCTCGTCCTGGAAGCCGTTCGTCTACCTGACCGCGCTGGAGGCCGGCCGCACGCCGGACACGCCGGTGGTCGACGCAGCCGGTGACCATCGACGGCTGGTCGCCGCAGCAACTTCGAGCCGAATTTCCTGGGGCCGATCACGCTGCAGGAAGCGCTGGCGCAGTCGATCAACACGGTGGCCGCCAGCCTCGCCGACGAGGTCGGCCGCCCGAACGTGGCGGCGACCGCGCGGCGGCTCGGCATCGTGACCGCCGATCAACACCGAGCCGGCGATGGCGCTCGGCACCATCCTGGTGACGCCGCTGGAGATGGCCGGCGCCTACGACGCCTTCGCCAACGGCGGCGAGCGCGTCGGCGCCCTACGGCATCGAGCGCATCCGCACCGGGCTCTCGCGCCGGGTCATCTGGCAGCACCCGGCGCCGGCGACGCCGCAACGTGATCGGCAACCCGCCGCTGTCGGAGCTCGACTCAGATGCTGCGCGGGGTGGTCGCGGCCGGGCACCGGCGTGCGCGCCGCGATCCCCGGCTACGACCTCGCCGGCAAGACCGGCACCACGTCGGACTTCCGCGACGCCTGGTTCTGCGGCTTCACCGGCGGCGCTCACCACGGTGGTCTGGATGGGCCGCGACGACAACCAGCCGATGCGCGGCGATCACCGGCGGCCTCGCCCCGGCGGAGTTCTGGAAGAGCTACATGCGGGTGGCGCTGAAGCACACCGCGGTGACGCCGATCCCGCCCGGCCCGCCCGCGCCCTTCCTGGCCCCGCCGACGATCCAGACCGCCGCGCCGCAGGGCCCGCCGCCGGCGATCACCACCGAGCCCACGCAGCAGCCGGCGGACTCGAACGCCGCGCCGATCTAGCGCGCCCCATGCCCCCTCCGTCACGCTCGCGCGTGACAGCCTCCCGCAAGCGTACGCTGACGCTAACCGGGTGAGGAGCAGCGCACAGCTCCTCACCCGCGATAGCGGGGGAGGGGGACCACGCCGCGAGCGTGGTGGAGGGGGCGGGCTAAGCCGCCGCCCGCGTCGACAGCGTCTCCCGCAGCTCGCGCTTCAGGAACTTGCCGTTGGCGTTGCGCGGCAGCGGGTCGGTGAGGAACCAGATGTGGGCGGGGATCTTGTGGCGGGCGAGGTGGTCGGCGCAGTGGGCGCGCAGCTCGTCGGCGGTGAGGTGGTAGCCCTCGCGCAGCACCACGGCGGCCGCCACGTCCTCGCCCAGCCGCACGTCCGGCACCCCGAACACGCAGCACTCGGCGATCGCCGGATGGTGGTGCACGGCGGCCTCGACCTCGGCGCAGTAGACGTTCTCGCCGCCGCGCAGCACCATGTCCTTCTTGCGGTCGACGATGTAGATGAACCCGTCCGCGTCGAGGCGCGCCACGTCGCCGGTGTGCAGCCAGCCGTCGGTGATCGACTCGGCGGTGGCCTCCGGGCGGTTCAGGTAGCCCTTGATCACCGAGGCGCCGCGCACCCAGAGCTCGCCGATCTCGCCCTGCGGCGACCTCATTGCCGTCGTCGTCGACGCACTTGGTCTCGAAGGTCGGCATCGCCGGGCCGACGCTGGACGGCCGGTCGACGAAGAAGTCGCCGCCCACCGCGGTGATGATCCCGCAGGTCTCGGTCATGCCGTAGCCGGTGTTGGGCCGGGCGGTGGCGACCTCGGCGTCGATCTTGGCCACCAGGTCGGGCTGCAGCGGCGCGCCGCCGCCGCCCAGGCTCATCAGGCTGGAGGTGTCGCGGGTCGCGAAGTCCGGATGCAGCAGGATCTCGCGCGACATCACCGGCACGCCGGACATCGAGCTGACGCGCTCGCGCTCGATCAGCTTCAGCGCCTCGCCGGCGTCCCAGCGGTACATCAGCACCAGCGTCCCGCCCGCCGCGGTCACCGCGTAGGCGCCGCAGTTGTTGGCGGTGACGTGGAAGAGCGGCGTCGTCAGCAGCGCGACCGGCGGCGGCGGGGCGCCTCCGGCGGGGCCTCGCCGGTGGCCTTCAGCGTCGACAGCGCCTGCACCTGGCGCGGCGAAGCTGAGGTTCATCAGGTTGTTGATGCAGCCGCGATGGGTGAGCTGCGCGCCCTTCGGCCGGCCGGTGGTGCCGGAGGTGTAGAAGATGCAGGCGTCGGCGTCGGGATCGACGTCCACGGCCGGCATCGCCGCCTCATGGGCGATGACGTCGGACCAGGCGATGACGCCCGGCGGCAGCGTCTCGGTGCGCGTCGCCACCAGCCTGGGGCGGTGGGCGCTCGCCGGCCGCTCCAGGATGCGCGCCAGCCGCTCGTGGTCGCAGAAGACGATCTTCGGCTCGGAGTCGTTCAGCGCATACTCGACCTCGTCGGCCACCCACCAGGCGTTCATGCCGACCACCGCGACGCCGATCGAGACGGCGGCCCAGTAGGCGAGCAGCCACTCCGGGTAGTTGCGCATGGCGATGGCGATGCGGTCGCCGGGCTGGACGCCCTCGCGCAGCAGCCAGGCGGCGATGGCGGCGGTGCGCCGGTGCGCCTCGGCGTAGGTGATGCGCTCGTCCTGGTAGACCAGGTAGTCGCGCGGCCCGAACTGGGCGCTGGAGAGCCACAGGTCGCGCACGGTCGGCGGCGCGTTCTTGAACGCCTTCACCGGCACGCCGCCGACGTCCACGCTCTCCACCTCGAACGGCGCGCCCGGCGCAGTCAACTCGCCCCAGACGGATTTCAGCGCCTCGTAGTGCATGGAACTCTCGTCTTCCTCACGCTGATCCGGCGCGGCTGCGGCCGTCAGATCCCGTGCCCCTAGGGGAAGCGTCGACGCTGCGCGCCGGGCTCATCGGCCTGACCTCGCGCGTCAGGCGCGAATCCCCGCAGGCAGCAGGTGCTCGATGGAGCCCCCCGCACCGACGCTGCGCGCGATGCGCTGAGGTTGAGGGTGAGATGCGGATCATAGCCCGCAGCGCCCGCAGCGCCGCTTCGGCGCGCTCCACGGTGCCCGAGTTGTCGCCGCCGGCGTCGTGGGCGCCGATGCCGTCGAGGTTGCGCTTGAAGACGCCCTGGCCGATCGAGGCCAGCCGGAAGGCCGAGAAGGCGAGGTAGAAGTTGAAGTCGTCGATCTGCCCCGGCCGGTGCGGCGGCAGTAGTCGGCGACGAACGCCTCGCGGGTCGGCAGGCCGGAGGTGGCGAAGTCGACCCCGTCGAACGTGCCCCAGCGACGGCGACTTCGAATCCCACAGCATGCAGATGTAGCCGAGGTCGGCGAGCGGATGGCCGAGCGTCGAGAGCTCCCAGTCGAGCACCGCGATCAGCCGCGGCTCGGTGGGGTGGAACATCATGTTCTCGGGCCGGTAGTCGCCGTGCGCGATGGTGGTCGTATCGTCGGTCGGCATGCGCTTCGGCAGCTCGGCGATCAGCGATCTCCATCGCCTCGATGCGGCTCGGTCTCGGCGCCGCGGTACTGCTTGGTCCAGCGGTCGATCTGGCGGGCGAAGTAGTTGCCCGGGCGGCCGTAGTCGCCGAGCCCGATGGCCTGCGTAGTCGACCTGGTGCAGGCGGGCGAGCGACGGCGTTGAGCTCGTCGTAGATCGCGGTGCGCTCGGCGGGCTCCAGGCCCGGCAGCCGCGCGTCGCGGAAGATGCGGCCGGCCATGTAGTCCATCACGTAGAAGGTGGTGCCGATCACGCTCTCGTCGAGGCAGAGCGCGCGCATGTTGCGGCACCGGAAAGCCGGTCGTGCCCAGCGCCTTCATCACCCGGTATTCGCGGTCGACCTGGTGGGCGCTCTGCAGCAGCTGGCCGGGCGGCTTCTTGCGCAGCACCAGCCGCTGGTCGCCGGCGAGCACCATGAAGGTCGGGTTCGAGGCGCCGCCGTGGAACTGGCGCACCTCGATCGGCCCCTCGCAGCCCTCGACGTTGGCGGCCAGCCAGCGCGCCAGCGCTCGCCTCGTCGAAGCGATGGTTGGCGCCGCACTTCGCCCAGGTTCGCCGGCATCGCCGTCCGATCGGCCATTGCCTTCCCTCAAGTCATGCAGCGCGCACATGATCGGCCGCTCAGAGCCGCTTAGCACGCTGACGAGGCGGCAGGCCAAGAGGAGACGCAAAGCCATGGCCGATCGCCCCGGAAGACTTCACCTGCGTCCTCTACGAGGTGACCGACCACATCGCCCGCATCACCCTGAACCGGCCGGAGCGGCGCAACGCGCTGAACCGGCGCGCCTACGCCGAGCTGGAGGCCGGCCTTCCGCCACGCCGACGCCGATCCGGACGTGCGCTGCATGGTGGTGACCGGGGCCGATCCGGCCTTCTGCTCCGGCGACGACGTGCGCGAGATCATGGTCGGCGGCGCCGCCGACGCGCGCCGCCGCCCCGTCCGCGTGCGCTTCGAGCCGACGCCGGCCGCGATGGCGGCGATCGAGTGCGGCAAGCCGGTGATCGCGGCGGTGAACGGCTCGGCGGTGGGCTGGGGCATGGAGCTGGCGCTCTACGCCGACATCCGCATCGCCTCGGAGAAGGCGGTGTTCGCCGAGCTGTTCATCAAGCGCGGCCTGGTCTGCGACGTCGGCGGCTTCTGGAAGCTGCCGTCGATCGTCGGCCCGGCCAAGGCCGCCGAGCTGCTGATGACCGGCGATGTGATCGACGCCAAGGAGGCCGAGCGCATCGGCCTCGTCAGCAAGGTCGTCGCCGCACGAGGCGCTGCTGGCGCGGCGACGGCGCTCGCCGGCCGCATCGCCGCCAACCCGCCGCTGGCGCGTGCGCTATATGAAGGAGGGCCTGCGCCAATGCGGCGCACGGCGATCCGCGCGAGATCGGCGCCTGGGCGATCGAGATCATCTACCGCCTGTTCGCCACCGAGGACCACAAGGAGGGCGTCGCCAGCTTCCTGGAGAAGCGCCCGGCCGTGTTCGTCGGCCGCTAGATGGAGCGCTACGACCTCGTCATCGTCGGCGGCGGCATCGGCGGCTCGGCGCTGGCGACCGTGATGGCGCGCGCCGGCAGGCGGGTGCTGCTGCTGGAGCGCTCCGAGGCGTTCGAGGACCGGGTGCGCGGCGAGTGGATCGCGCCCTGGGGCGTCGTGGAGGTGAAAGCGGCTCGGCCTCTACGAGCTGCTGCGGTCGGTCGGCGGCCACCACCTGACGCGCCACGTCACCTACGACGAGTCGCTCGATCCGGCCGCCGCGGAGGCCGCGACGCTGCCGCTCAGCGTCTTCAAGGAGGGCGTGCCGGGGCCGCTCTGCCTCGGCCATCCGAAGCACTGCCAGACGCTGATCGACGCGGCGGCCGCGGCCGGCGCCGAGGTGCGGCGCGGCGTCAACGTCACCGGCATCGAAGCCGGCGCGTCGCCCGGCGTCACCTTCGAGCAGGACGGCGAGACGATGGTGGCGCGCGCGCGGCTGCTGGTCGGCGCCGACGGACGCACCTCGCAGGTGCGCGAGGCGGCCGGCGTCGTGCTGCACCAGGACCCGCCGCACCACTGGTTCGCCGGCCTGCTGGTCGAGGGCGCCGACGGCTGGAGCGACGACCTGGAGGCGATCGGCACCGAGGACGACTTCGGCTTCCTGGCGTTCCCGCAAGGGGCGGGCGGGTGCGGGTCTACGGCGGCTATGCGCTCGGCGAGACCGGGCGTTTCAAGGGGCCGGACGGCGCCGCGCCGCTTCCTCGACGCGTTCCGCATGCGCTGCGCCCCGGGCAACGCCGCGCTGGCGGCCGGCCGCCCGGCCGGGCCGCTGCTCAGCTACTTCAACAACGACAGCTGGACCGACGAGCCGTTCGCGCCAGGCGTCGTGCTGGTCGGCGACGCCGCCGGCTGGAACGACCCGATCATCGGGCTCGGCCTTTCGATCACCTACCGCGACGTGCGCATCGTCAGCGACCTGCTGCTGGGCTCGGACGACTGGGCCGCGCTCGACTTTGCTCCGTATGCGGAGGAGCGGCGCGAGCGCATGCGACGGCTGCGCTTCACCGCCGCGCTGCAGGCCGCCATCGACATGGAGTTCGGCGAGGCCGCCAAGGCGCGCCGCGCCGGCCTGCACGAACGCACGCTGGCCGACCCGAGCCTGCGCATGCACGCGTTGGCGGTGATGGCGGGGCCGGAATCCGTGCCGGCCGAGATGTTCACCGAGGCGCACCGCGCCCGCGTGCTCGGCCTGGAAGCCGCGAAGTAGCTGCCGCATGGCCCAGCCCGACATCCGCCCGCCGCAGGCGATCGACGCCGCGTGGCTGACCGCGATGCTGCGCGAAGCCGGCGTCGACGCCGTGGTCGACGGCGTCGCCGCCCGCCAGATCGGCACCGGCCAGATCGGCGATTCCGTCCGCTTCGAGCTGAGCTACGCCCACGCGCCGGCTGACGCGCCGGCCTCGCTGGTCGGCAAGTTCCCGGCGGCCGGACCCGAGAGCCGCGCCACCGGCGTGCGGCTCGGCAACTACTTTCGCGAGGTGCGCTTCTACCAGCAGCTGGCGCCGACCGCGCGGATCAGCACGCCGCGCTGCTGGCGCGCCGAGGTCGACGAGGCGAGCCACGACTTCGTGCTGATCATGGAGGACCTCGCGCCGGCCGAGCCGGGCGATCAGCTGAAGGGCGTGACGCTGGACCAGGCCCGGCAGGTGATCGTGCAGGCGGCGAAGCTGCACGCCTCGCACTGGGACGACGACGGCCTCGATGCGCTGCCCTGGGTCTCGGGCGCCAAGGCCGCGCCGGCGAGCGCCGCGACCGATGACGCGGCCGCCATGCTCTGGCAGGCCTTCAAGGCGCGCTACGGGCCGCGGCTGACGGCCGAATGGAGCGAGGTGGGTGACCGCCTGATCGCCAACTTCGGCCGGGTCGGGGCGCTGCGCGAAGGCCCGCGCTGCCTGACCCACAACGACTTCCGGCCGGACAACATGATGTTCGCCACGCCCGCCGGCGGCCGGCCGGTGACGGTGCTCGACTGGCAGTCGTTCGCCTACGGGGTGGGCGCCACCGACGTCGCCTACTTCCTGGCCGGCGCGCTGGCGCCTGACGTGCGCCGCGCCGCCGAGCCGGAGCTGCTGAACCTCTACCACCGCACCCTCGTCGCCGAGGGCGTGCGCGGCTACGGCGCGGACCAGCTGGCGCGCGACTACGCCCGCGGCGGCTACCTGCTCTTCCTGACCGCCTTCTTCGCCGCGATGATCGTCACCCAGACCCCGCGCGGCGACGACATGTTCATCCAGATGCTGAGCTCGGCCGCCCAGCACATGCTCGACCACGGCGCGCTGGACGATCTGGCCTAATCCGGTCCCAGTTGCGTCCAGCCGACCGCGTGGGCGCGGCGTTGGCCGAGCGCCACGGCGAGCGGCCGGCGGCGGAAGAGCGGCGGCGAAGGCGGCGTCGCGCACGTTGAGGCCGCCGGCGAAGGCGCCGAACGCCGGCATCACCAGCCGCTCGCCATCGGTGACGAAGCAGCGGCGGCGCACGGTGCCGGACGCGGCCTTCACCCTGGCGCAGGGGTGCAGGTGGCCGGCCGACCTCGCCCCAGCGCGGCGCGGCGGCCGGCTCGTGGATCAGCGTCAGGCCGGCGACGCTCAGCGAGGCGAGCGAGCTGGCCCGGCAGCGCTTGCGGCCCGTCGGCGTCGTGGTTGCCGACGATCCAGATCAGCTCGGCGACGCGCCGCCAGGGTCTGCAACGCCTGCACGTCTTCCGCCGCGAGCCGCGCCTCGGCGTCGCCGGTCGTGCAAGGTGTCGCCCAGCAGCACGATGGCGCGCGGGCGCCAGCCGTGCGGCCTCGGCGGCGAGCCGCGCCAGCGTCTCGCGCGTGTCGTAGGGCGGCAGCATCTGGCCGCGGCGCGGCGTAGGCCGAGCCCTTCTCCAGGTGCAGGTCGGCGACGACCAGCAGGCGCTCGGCCGCCAGCCAGAGCGCGCCGGAGGGCCGCAGCAGCGCCTCGACGCCCGCCAGCTCGACCGCCAGCCCGCCGCAGGCGCTCTGGGCGAAGGCGTAGCGGAACGACGGCTCGGCGCTCACTGGGTGGCCTCGGCGATCAGGTCTCGGCGGCCGCGTCCAGGATCATGTCGCGGGCGCTGCCGGGCGAGTGCTGGCGGCCGATCTCCAGGATCATCGGCACCGAGAACGGCGACAGGTGGTCCAGCGCCGGCGTGCCGGATGCGGCCCTTGATGCGCGCCAGCAGCTGGCCGAGCCGCGTCACGTCCACCAGCCCGCGCGCCGCGTCGGCCCGGGCGCAGCGCAGCAGCAGGTGGTCGGGCTGGTGACGGCGCAGCACGTCGTAGACCAGGTCGGTCGAGAAGCTGATCTGCCGGCCGCTCTTCTGGTCGCCGCGGAAGCGGCGCTCCACCAGGCCGGAGATCAGCGCGCAGTTCTTGAAGGCGCCCTTCATCATCGAGCTTTCGAGGAGCCAGGATTCGAGGTCGTCGCCAAGCATGTCCTCGGCGAAGAGGTCGCCCATATCAAGCCCGTCCATCGGCATCAGCGACCAGATCGTCACAGCGTAGTCGTTGCAGACGAAGCCGAGCGGGCCGACGCCGGCGCGCTCCAGCCGCCGGGTCAGCAGCATGGCCAGCGTGGTGTGCGCCAGGCGCCCCTCGAACGGGTAGGCGACCATGAAGTGGCGCCGCTGGTGCGGGAAGGTCTCCAGCAGCATCTCGTCGCTCGGCCGGGATGGCCGAGCGGTCGCGCTGGATCTCCAGCCACTCGCGGGTGTCGGGCGGCAGCACGCTCCCAGCTGGCCCCGTCGCTCATCAGGTGGCGGACCTTGGCGGCCAGGAAGGTCGAGAGCGCGAACTTCGAGCCGCCCCAGGACGGCATCTTGGGCGGTCTTGTCGCCGCCGGGCCGCACCAGCACGTCGAGGCCGGTGATGCCGCACCAGCTCCAGCACCTGGCCGCCGAAGACGAAGGTGTCGCCGGGCTCCAGCACCTCCAGGTAGCCCTCCTCGACCTCGCCGATCTTGCGGCCGGGCTGCCCGCGCCGGCTGGCGATCCGCACGCTGAGCATCGCCGGCGAGACGATCGCGCCGACGTTCATCCGGTGGCGCAGCGCGGTCTCCTCGTTGCGCACCCGCCAGAGCCCGTCGAGGCCCTTCACGATCCGCTTGAAGCGGTCGTAGGTCTTCAGCGCGTAGCCGCCGGTGGAGACGAAATCGATCACCTGTTCGAAGTCCTCCCAGGCGAGGTCGCGGTAGGGCCCGGCGGCGCGCACCTCGTCGTAGAGCGCCAACGAGGTCGAACGGCTCGGAGCAGGCGAGGCCCATGACGTGCTGGGCCAGCACGTCGAGCGCGCCGTCCCGCTCCGGCTCGGAATCGAGCGCGTTCTCGGCGATCGCCTCGCGGGCGGCCTGGCACTCCAGCATCTCGAAGCGGTTGGCGGGCACGAAGAGCGCGTGGCTGGGCTCGTCGAGCCGGTGGTTGGCGCGGCCGATCCGCTGCACCATCCGCGACGCGCCCTTCGGCGAGGCGAGCTGGATCACGAGGTCGACGTCGCCCCAGTCGATGCCGAGATCGAGCGTCGAGGTGCAGACGACGGCCCTGCAGCGCCCCGCGCGCCATCGCCGCCTCCACCTTGCGGCGCTGCTCGGCCGAGAGCGAGCCGTGGTGCAGGGCGATCGGCAGGTTGTCCTCGTTGAGCTGCCACAGCTCCTGGAACGCGAACTCCGCCTGGAACCGCGTGTTGACGAAGATCAGCGCGATCCGCGCCCGCTTGATCGCCTCGTAGACCTCCGGCATCGCATGCTGGGCGGTGTGGCCGGCCCATGGCACGCCGCCTTCGGAGAGCAGCACGTCGACCACCGGCGGCGCGCCGGCCGCGCCGCGCACCAGGTCGACGTCGTGTTCGGTCGTCGGCGTCAGCCAGCGGCGGATCACGTCCGGGTCGTCGACGGTGGCGGAGAGCCCGACACGGCGCAGCCGCGGCGCGAACTGCTGCAGCCGCGCCAGGCCGAGCGACAAGAGGTCGCCGCGCTTCGAGGGCCAGGTGGCGTGCACCTCGTCGATGATCACGCAAGCGAGGTCCTCGAAATACAGCCGCGCGCCCTCCCAGGCGCAGAACAGCGCCAGCTGCTCGGGCGTGGTCAGCAGCATGTCGGGCGGCTTGACGCGCTGGCGCTGGCGGCGGGCCTGACCGGTGTCGCCGGTGCGGCTCTCGGCCTTGATGGCAGCCCCATCTCGGCGATCGGCGCCATCAGGTTGCGCTCGACGTCGACCGCCAGCGCCTTCAGCGGCGAGAGGTAGAGCGTGTGGATGCCGCGCGGCGCGTTGCTGGGCGGCCGCTCGGCCAGCTCGATCAGGCTGGGCAGGAACCCGGCCAGCGTCTTGCCGCCGCCGGTGGGCGCGATCAGCAGCGCGTGCCTGCCCGGCGCGCGCCTTCTCGATCATCGCCAGCTGGTGCTGCCTGGGCGCCCAGCCACGCCCCTCGAACCACGCGGCGAACCGCGGCGGCAGGGTGGTGAGGGCGCGGCCGTCGTCCATGTCAAACGGGCCATGGATTGAGCAGCGGGCAGCCACTTTGCTCGAAGTGGCGCAGGTTGCGCGTAACGAGGACTAGGCCGTGGGTCAGCGCGGTCGCCGCGATCAGCTCATCGACGACGCCCACGACAATCCCGCCTTCACGATAGCGGGCCGAGAGATCACCCCCTCGACGTGCGATCGTTTCGTCAACTGGCAGCACGCGCTCGCGATATTCGGAGATCAGGCGGTCCGTGGCCACCGATAGGTCGCGTTTCCGTCGACCTGCCAGCAGCAGCGCCAGGCCGCGACGAATCTCGCCGACGGTCAGGACACTGATGAAAAGATCGTCCTCATCGACGTCGGACAGCCATGCCTCGATATGTGGATCGCCACCAGTCCTGACGATCGCACTGAAGGCGTTGGTGTCGAGCAGAAAGCTCAAAGATCGATGTCGCGGGGTGGCGTTCGGTCCCTCTCCAGATCGAGACCGTCGAGCGACGGGAAAGACCGCAGGAACTCCTTGAACGTCGGCTTGCGCTCCTGGAGCCGCTTGAGCTCGCTCATTGAAATGACGGCAGCCGTCGCCTCACCGTCGACGGCGAGCGTTTGCGGCCCTTCGTTTTGGGCGCGCTGGATCAATTCACCCAGCTTCCGGCTGGCCTCCGACAAGTCCCAGGCGTTGCGGCCGTCATCGGGCATGCCGGGACCATAGCACCGGCCCTGTTGTCGGCCAATGTTCTCTTTCTGTTTCGGCGTCAGGCGAACGTGGCGGCGGCGGCTTTGGCGGGGTCGTCGAAGCGGTTGTAGCCGGGGCTGCCGTCGAGCCAGCAGGTTTCGACCAGCACCCAGATCGGGCCGGCGATCGGGATGAAGCCGGCCAGCAGCCACGCCCAGCCCTTGTCGCGGTCGTGCCGCCGCTTGACCTGCATCGCCAGGGTCGTCCAGGCCATCACGCCGATGAGGACGAGCATCAGCAGCGCGAGCAATATCGCGATCCCGGGTGAACTGATGGATTTCTCCAGCGCCGATCGGAGGCTGTAGATGACAACCAGGAAGCCGGCGTTCGCGACGATACGGGCGTAGCGGTAGGTCCGGCGGTCCAGCCGGTGGTCGAAGCTGAACAGCAGCCACAGGAAGTAGCCCAGCAGCGAGTCGTCGTCCGCCTTGGGCGCGGCTTGCGGCGCGGGAACGCTTCGCGCCGATTGCTGCGGCGCAGCTCGGGCGGCTTGCGGCAGTGGCCTGACCGCAGGGCGAAGCTGGCTCCCTCGAGCTTGCGGCGGCGCGGCGGTCCCGCGGCGCCCGAACGTGGCGGCTTGTGTCATGGCGGCGCCTCCCAGCGCTGGGCCGCTAGGCGAAGACCGCGGCCGGCCCGAGCTTGGGCGAGTGGCCGAAACGGTTCTCGCCGGCCGTTCCGTCGAGGCAGCCGAGCTCCACGAACAGCCACATCCAGCCGATGAACGGGATGAAGCCGACGAAGAGCCAGAACCACGACTTGTCGCGGTCGTGCCAGCGCTTCACCTGAATCGCCAGCACGGACCAAAGGAAGACAAACGGCAGCGCCAGCGAGAACAGCACCAGCGGCAGCAGGACGGCCAGGTTGCCCTTGAAGGCCGCCTCCAGGCTGGTCTCGACCCAGAGCAGCACGAACATCGAGACCAGGGCGGTGATGTAGGCGAACCAGTAGTCGCGCCGCCGCAGCCTGCCTCTGAAGCTGAAGAACATCCTTAGCGCCGGCCCGAGCGCCGATTCGCCGGACGAAGCCGCCGCTTTCGGAGGTGGCGGCGGACGCGACCTCGGCGCGGCGGCGACGGCTGGCGCGCCGGCGACCGAACTGCGCGGACGATGTCATGGCGGGGCCCCCCGTCTGTCGCTGCCAAGATGCCGCAGCTGGGTTTCGAAATCGTGGATTGCCGCCATTCGGTCGCCCTCGCGGCCATGGGTTCCCTTTTTGTTTCGGGCGAGACAGCGTATCCCTCGGCGCGTGAACGCCGTCGCCCCGAGTTCTCGATCTGGCCCCCGCGCTCGTGGTGCTGCCCGGCCCGCGGGCGGCGGTCTGCGACGGGGCGCCGGCGCGCAGCGTGCGGCCGCCGGAGGCGCGCGACCTCTTCGAGGCGGGGCCGGTGCTGGTGGCGCATGCGGGGCTGACGGCGCGGCGGCTGCAGACCACCCCGCCGCCGCGCTCGGCGCGGATCTTCGATGCGCTGGAGCTGTTCGCCTTCGTGCGGCCGGCGGCGTTCTGCGCGCCCTCGGCGGCGGGGCTGGCGCTGGCGCTGGGCCTCACCGAGCCGCGCGGCGCGGCCGAGCAGGCGGCGGCGCTGCGCGAGGGGTGCGCGCTGTTGCTGGCCGAGCTCGCCGAACGGCCGACGCCGAGCCGCGAGGAGGCGCTGGCGGTCGCCGAGACGCTGGGCCGCGCCAACTGGGCCTGGGCCGCCGCCGGCGATCGGTGCGCTGCGCTCGGCGCCGCTGGGCCGGCCGTGGCGCGGCTCCGGCCTGGAGGTCTGGTCGCGCCTGACCGAGTGGGAGGACCAGGCGCCGCCGGGCGAGGCCGGCTCCAAGCCGGTCGACCCGCAAGACGCGGCGCGGCGGCTGGCGGCGCTGCTCGACCGCGCCGGGCTCGACGAGGCGCGGCCCACCCAGGCTGAGTTCGCGGCCGAGACCGCCTTCGCGTTCGGCCCGCGCGACAAGGAGGGCGAGCCGCAGGCTGATGCTGGCCGAGGCCGGCACCGGCGTCGGCAAGACGCTGGGCTACCTCGCGCCGGCCTCGCTCTGGGCCGAGGCCAACGGCCCGGCGGTGTGGGTCTCGACCTACACCCGGGCGCTGCAGCGGCAGATCGAGCGCGAAAGCCACGCGGTCTACCCGGACCCGGCGACGCGGGCCAGGAAGGCGGTGGTGCGCAAGGGCCGCGAGAACTACCTGTGCCTGTTGAACCTGCAGGAGTCGGTGAACGCCTCGCAGCTCGGCGGCGGCGACCTGGTCGGGCCTGGCGCTGGTCTCGCGCTGGGCCAGGGCCAGCCGCGACGGCGACATGACCGGCGGCGACTTCCCGGCCTGGCTGCCGACCCTGTTCGCGGTCGGCCCGGTCGCGCAGGCCTCGGCGGCCAACCTGGTGGACCGGCGCGGCGAGTGTATCCACGCCGGCTGCCCGCACTATCGGGTCTGCTTCATCGAGCGGGCGATCCGCGCCTCGCGCCGCGCCGACCTGGTGATCGCCAACCACGCCCTGGTCATGACCCAGGCGGCCTACGACGGCGCCCGCACCGCCCGCGGCCAGCCGGCCGACATCGAGAGCGCGCACTTGAAGCGCATCGTGTTCGACGAGGGGCACCACCTGTTCGATGCGGCCGACAGCGCCTTCGCCGCCTGCCTCTCCGGGCGCGGAGGCGGCCGAGATGCGCCGCTGGATCCGCGGGCCGGAGGGCCGCGGCCGGCGCGGGCGCGGGCTGGAGGCGCGGCTCAGCGAGCTGGTGGCCGAGCGCGAGCCGGCCCGCGAAGCGCTGAGCCAGGCGGTGCGCGCCGCCGCCGCCCTGCCGGGCGAGGGCTGGTCGGGCCGCATCGCGCCGCCCGGCGGCGAGGTCAGCCCGATCGGGCCGATCGAGGCCTTCCTGGTCGCGGTGCTGGAGCAGCTGAGGGCCCGCGCCGAGGGCTCCGAGCTCGGCATGGAGTGCCAGGCGCGGCCGGCGCTGGAGCTGGTGCGCGAGACCGCGGCGGTGGCCGCGCGGGCGCTGGCGGCCGTCGAGGCGCCGCTGGTGGCGCTGGCGCGCTACCTGGCCGACGCGCTCGACGAGGACTCGGACGACGCTGAACACCAGCGACCGGGCGCGGATCGAAGGCGCGCTGCGCGGGCTCGACCGGCGCGCGCGGATGATGCTGCCGGCCTGGCGCTCGATGCTGAAGGCGCTCGAGGAGGACTCCGAGGACGACCCCGACTTCGTCGACTGGTTCGACGCCAACTTCATGTACGGCCGCATGGTCGACGCGGCGTGCCGCCGGCACTGGGTCGACCCGTCCGAGCCGCTCGCCGCCGCGGTGCTTTCGCAGGCGCACGGCGTGCTGGTGACCAGCGCGACGCTGGCCGACTCGACGCTCGACGACCCGTTCGCGCTCGCCGAGATGCGCACCGGCTCGGCGCGCTTCCCCGACCGGCCGAAGACGCTGCGCCTCGCCTCGCCGTTCGACTACGCCGCGAACGCCCGCGCCATCGTGGTGACCGACGTGGCGCGCGACGACGCCCGGCAGGTGGCGGCCGCGATGCGGGAGCTCTTCCAGGCGGCCGGCGGCGGCGCGCTCGGGCTCTTCACCGCCATTCGCCGCCTGCGCGCCGTCCACGAACGGATCGCCGCGCCGCTCGCCGACCGGGCCTGGCGCTCTACGCCCAGCACATCGATCCGCTGGAGGCCGGCGCGCTGGTGGACATCTTCCGGGCGGAGGAGGACGCCTGCCTGCTTGGGCACCGATGCGGTCCGCGACGGCGTCGACGTGCCGGGCCGCTCGCTGCAGGCTGCTGGTGTTCGACCGCATCCCCTGGCCGCGCCCCGACATCCTGCACAAGGCCCGCCGCGGCCGCTTCGGCGGCAAGGGCTACGACGACGCGATCGCCCGCGGCCGCATCGCCCAGGCTTTCGGCCGCCTGATCCGTCGCGCCGACGACCGCGGCGTGTTCGTCATGCTGGACGCCGCCGCGCCGACGCGGCTCTTCTCCGGCCTGCCCGAGGGCGTGACGCTGGAGCGGATGGGCCTCGTCGAAGCGATCGAGGCGGTCGCCGAGCATCTGGACGGAAAATAGGGACACACACGCTTTTCCGCCGGGGCGCTGGACCGAGGGCGGGAGGGAAAAGCGTGTGTGTCCCTATTTTCCGAGGGAAACGCAGCCGTGGCTTTGCGCGTTCTTGGCCCCGGCAGGGACGCCAACCGCGAAAGCCCGTCATGCAAGCCCGCTACTCGCGCCTCAATCAGGCGCTGCACTGGTTCACCGCCGCCTGCATGTTCGCCATCCTGCCGCTGGGCTGGGTGATGGTGAACGCCAAGGAGGGCACGCCGCTCTCCTCGGCCCTCTTCAACTGGCACAAGACCCTGGGCGCCATCGTGCTGGTCGTCACCGCGTTCCGGATCGTCTGGCGTTTTGTCGATCCGCCGCCGAACTACCCTCGCCAGGTGGCCGCCTGGGATCGCCTGCTAGCGCACATCGCCTACTGGCTGTTCTTCGCGCTGATGATCTTCATGCCGGTGACCGGCTTCCTGGGGTCCGCCTACGGCGGCCATCCGCTGAAGCTGTTCAACTGGATCCCGACGCCGCAGCCGGTTGGGCCCGACAAGGGCCTCGGCCAGTTCTTCACCGGCCTGCATCTCGCCGGCCAGTGGGGGATCTACGCGCTGATCGTGCTGCACCTGGGCGCGGTGGTCATCCACGTGATCTGGGGCAAGGACGGCGTGCTCGGCCGCATGTTGCCCGCCAGCTCTGTGGAGCCCGTCGAGCCGCGGGGGCCTTCGCCGGTGGCGGCACGTGCGACGGCCGCGGCGCCACGTGCGCCGTTCGCCAGGGCGCGCTAGTCGGGCCGCGACCGGGCCAGCGCGAACGCCACCACCTGGTCGCCGCGCTTGGTCCCTGACTTCGAATGGCCGCCGGCGGCGATGACGACGTACTGGCGGCCTTTCCAGACGTAGGTCATCGGCGTCGCCTGACCGCCGGCGGGCAGGCGTCCCTTCCACAGCTCCCTGCCGCTCGCCGCGTCGAAGGCGCGCAGGTAGTTGTCGAGCGCCGCGCCGATGAAGATCAGCCCCGAGCCGGTGACGATCGGGCCGCCGAAGTTGGGCGCGCCGGTGTTGTGCAGCAGCAGCTGCGAGCCTGGCGCGAGGTCCTGCGTGGTGCCGAGCGGCACGGCCCAGAGCTGATGGCCGTCGCGCATGTCGATGGCGTGCAACAGGCCCCAGGGCGGCGGATTGCAGGGCAGGCCGAGCGGCGAGAGCATCACCTGGCGGCTCATGCCGATAGGGCGCGCCGTCGTTCGCGGCCGACCTCGAGCTTCAGCTCGGCCTGCTGCGTCGGCCGACCACCTTGTCGCGCGGGATCAGCCGCACGAGGTGCATGGCGCTGGAGGTGTTCACATAGACGACGTCGTGGGTGGGATCGAAGGCGAGCCCGCCCCAGTTCACGCCGCCGCCGGTGAACGGATAGATGATCGTGCCCTGCAGCGAGGGCGGCGTGTAGAGGCCTTCGGCGCGCGCGCCGGCGATCGCCTTGGCGCAGGCGTCCTTCTCCCAGGGAAAGATGCCGAAGGCGTCCTTCGGCGTGATGCGGCTGGGCGCCAGCGGCGCCGGCGCGACCGGGAACGGCTGGGTGGGCGAGAGCGTCTCGCCGGGCGCCGCGCCCTGCGGGACCGGCCGCTCGACCACCGGGATGACCGGCTTGCCGGTGTCGCGGTCGAGCGTGAAGAGCAGCCCCTGCTTGGTCGGTTGCAGCACCGCGGCGTGCGGCGCGCCTTGCCAGCCCACCATGGCGAGCGTCGGCTGGGCGGGGTTGTCGTAGTCCCAGACGTCGTGGTGCACGGTCTTGAACGCCCAGGCGACCGCGCCGGTCTCGGCCTTCACCGCCACCACCGAGTCGGCGTTGCCGTCGTCGCCGGGGCGCAGGCCGCCCCAGAAATCGGGGCTGGGGCTGGTGGTCGGCAGGAAGACCAGGCCGCGCGCCTCGTCGACCGACATCGGCGCCCAGACGTTGGCGGCGCCGGCGGTGATCGGCGGGTTGGCGCCGGCCAGCGGGTCGAACGTCCACTTCGGCTTGCCGGTGACCGCGTCGTAGGCCCTGACCGCGCCGGTGATCTCCTGGACCCGCTGGTTGTCGTCGATCGACGAGCCGACCACCACCACGCCGCGCGCCACCACCGGCGGCGAGGTGATCTGCATCTCGCCGCTGCGATGCAGCTGGATGCCGGCGCCGGTGTCGACGACGCCGCCCACGCCGAAGCCGGGGCAGAGCGCCCCGGTGCCGGCGTCCAGCGCGAAGAGCCGCCGGTCGACCGCGTTCATGAAGATGCGCGCGGCGCAGGGCGCCCCGGGCGCGCGCGGCCGGATCGCGCCAGTAGGCGACGCCGCGGCAGGTGTAGCTGTTCGGATACTCGACGCCGCGGTCGACCTTCGGATCGAAGCGCCACAGCTGCCGGCCGGTGGCCGGGTCGAGCGCGGCGACCTCGTTGAACGGCGAGCAGACGTAGAGCCGCCCGCCGGCCAGGATCGGGGTGTTCTCGAACGCGAAGTCGCGCGTGCCGCCGGGGCTGGCGTCGCCGGTGGAGTAGCTCCACGCGATCTTCAGCGAGCGCACGTTGGCGGGCGTCATCTGCGCGGCCGGCGAGAAACGCTGCCCGCCGGCGTCGGCGCCGTAGTAGGGCCAGTCGACGTCAGGCGCCGCCGGCGCCTTCACCGGCGCCGGACCGCACGATGCAAGCAGGCCCGCGCCGACCAGCGACGCGAGCCCGATCGCAAAAAACCAGAACCTGCGAACCCAGACTTCTTGCAGCACGGCGCGACCCCGACGGCCGCGGCGCGCTTCTCAGCCCGGCGCTCTCGTCACGGCCGAGGCCGTTTCTAGCAGCGGTGGGAGTTCCTGGCGATGGCGTTGCCGGTCAGCGCGCCGGCCCCGGCGCCCAGCAGCGTGCCGCCGGCCCGTCCGTGCGTGATGGCGCTGCCGATGATGCCGCCGCCGATCGCGCCAGCCACCGCGCCGATCGCCCCGGCCCGGTGCCGCTCGTAGCCACAGTTCCGATAGTAGGTACGGTGGTAATGGCGGTGATAGTAGTGGTGGTAGTAGGGGTGGTGGTAGGGGTGGTGGTAGGGCTGCGCTCCGGCCGTGTCGGCGACCGAAGCAAGGCCCAGGCTGCCCATCAGGGCGCCTGCGAGCATGAGCTTGCGCATGAGTAGTCTTTCCTTTTTTCCCCGATCCCTCGGCTTTGCCGTTGGCCGATGAATGCGGCGGAACGGTGATTGGTTCCTTCCTACTGCAACATGCCCAGGTCGAGCATGAAGGCCCGGACGCCAAGTGCGACGAGCGCCACCAGCGCAAGGCCGAGCAGCCACATCAACGCCCAATAGCGGCGCGGCGCAGACCGGCGGGCGACCCGGCGGCCGCCCGGAAAGTAGAAGGCGCCGCCGGTCAGAGAGAGCCAGAAGAACAGCCCGACCCCGGCGGCGCCGAGCCAGAGCCCCGTGCCGGGCGCGCCGCGAGCGCCCGAGCCGATCAATGCCAGCACGCTCACGCGGTTCGCTTCAGTTCCCGACGCGGACGCCCTGGCGGCGGCGGGCGGGCGGCCGGCGCTGCTGGGCGATCACCTGGGCCAGATCGCGCTGCAGGAACGGCTTGGAGAGCCGCGGCAGCTTCAGGTCCGCGCCGAGGCCGGCGGGCAGCTCCGCATAGCCGGTGGCGAGCACGATCGGCAGGTCGGGGTAGCGCGAGCGCACCACCTTGGCGAACTCGACGCCGGTCATCTCGGGCATGGCGTGGTCGGTGATCACGAAGTCGATCTCGGGCTTGGCCGCCAGCAGGTCGAGCGCCATCGCCGCCGAGTTGGCCTCGATCACCGCGTGGCCGAGGTCCTCCAGCATGGCGGCGGTGCCGTCGCTGACCAGCACGTCGTCATCGACCAGCAGTACGGTGGCGCCGGCGCCGAAATCGAGGTCGTGCTGGGGCGCCTTGCGCGCCGGCTTGCCCTTGGCGCGCTCCGCCCGCGGCAGAAAGAGGTGGATGCGGGTGCCGCCGCCCGGCTCGCTCTCGATCCTGAGCGCCCCACCGGACTGGGCGGCGAGGCCATGCACCATCGACAGCCCCAGCCCGGTGCCCTTGCCGGTGCCCTTGGTGGTGAAGAACGGCTCGGCGGCCCTGGCCATGGTCGCCGCATCCATGCCCTGGCCGGTGTCGGCGACGCTGAGCCGCACGTAGCTGCCGGCCGCCAGCCCGAGACTGGACCCCTTGCTCACGGTCTCCTCGCTGGCGGAGACGGTCAGCGTGCCCCCGTCCGCCATGGCGTCGCGCGAGTTCAGCGCCAGGTTCATCAGGGCGAGCTCGAGCTGGTTGACGTCGGCCAGCACCGGCGGCAGTCGCTCGGGCGCTTCCTCGACGATGGTGATGCCGGGTCCCAGCGAGCGGCCCAGCAGGTCGCGCATGCCGGCTATCAGGCCGGGAACGTCGACCGCTTCGGGCCGAAGCTCCTGGCGGCGCGCGAAGGCCAGCAGCCGCTGGGTCAGCGCCGCGCCGCGCTCGGCGCCCTTCAGGGCGTTGTCCAGCAGGCGCTGGGCGGTCGGGTCGCCGGCCAGCCGCTTCTTCAGCAGCTCCAGGCAGCCCAGCATGGCCATCAGGAGGTTGTTGAAGTCGTGGGCGACGCCGCCGGTCAGCTGGCCGATGGTGTCGATCTTCTGCGCTTCGAACAGCTGCGCCAGCGCCTGCTCGCGCTCCCGGGTGCGCTGCTCGATGCGCACTTCCAGATCGCGGTTCAGCGCCTGCAGCTCGGCCCGCGAGGCCTCCAGCGCGGCGGTGCGTTCGCGGACGCGCTGTTCCAGCTCGGCGTTCAGCCGCTCCAGCTCGCGGGTCTTGCGGTGCAGGTCGGCGAAGACGCGCACCTTGGCCTTCAGCACCTCCGGCACCACCGGCACCGGCACGTAGTCCACGCCGCCCGCCTCGTAGCCTTTGATGCGGTCGATGTCGGAGAGGTAGATCGCCGAGACGAAGATCAGCGCCACGTGCTGGTAGCGCGGATGCTCGCGGATCATCGCCGCCAGCTCGAAGCCGTCGAGCTCCGGCATCTGCACGTCGATCAGCACGACCGCGATGTCGTGTTTCAGCAGCTGGCCCAGCGCCTCCTGCGCGGAAGCCGCCTTGATCAGGGTCTCGCCAAGGCCGCCGAGGATCACCTCGTAGCTGAGCAGCTTGGCCGGCTGGTCGTCGACCAGCAGGATGTTGACTGGATCTGACTGCAAGGGGTTCCCCAGGCTCAACGGTGCAGCCACATCCGCAGGGCGGACAACAGCTGCTCGGTGTTGACGGGCTTGGCGAGGTAGTCGGAGGCGCCGGCCTCGAGGCACTTCTCGCGGTCGCCCTTCATCGCCTTGGCGGTCAGCGCGACGATCGGCAGCCGCCGGAACGCCGGGTTCTTGCGGATCGCCTCGATGGTCTCGTAGCCGTCCATGTCCGGCATCATGATGTCCATCAGCACGATGGAGATGTCGGGCTCGGATTCGACCAAGGCAGACCGCCTCGCTGCCGTTGGTGGCGGTGAGCACTCTCATCCCGCGCCTCTCCAGAACGCTGGAGAGGGCGAAGATGTTGCGCGCATCGTCGTCGACCAGCAGCACCGTGCGGCCGGCCAGGTCCTCGTCCGAGGAGTGCAGGCGCTGCAGCATCTCCTGCTTCTGCCTCGGCAGGTCGGCGACCACCCGGTGCAGGAAGAGCGCGGTCTCGTCGAGCAGCCGCTCGGGGCACTCGACGTCCTTGACCACCACGCTGCGCGCCATGGTGTGCAGGCGCGCGTCCTCCTCGGCGGTGAGCTCGCGGCCGGTGAAGACCACCACCGGCGTATCGGCGAGGGTGGCGTCGTCGCGCATCTGCTCCAGCACCTCGAACCCGGACATGTCGGGCAGCCGCAGGTCGAGCACCACGCAGTCGGCGGGGTCGGCGCGCAAGCGGCTCAGCGCCTCTTTCCCGGAGCCGACCGTCTCGATGTCGACGTCGTCGTGGCCGAGCAGTTCAGCGACCGTCAGCTGCTCGGTGGGATTGTCCTCCACGACCAGCAGGCGGCGGCGGCGCGGGGCGGCGAAGCTCTTGATCCGCGCGAACGCTTCTTCCAGGCCCTCGGTGGTGGTGGGCTTGTTGAGGAACGAGAAGGCGCCGCGGGCCAGGCCGTGCTGCTTGTCCTCGTCGAGCGTGACGATCTGCACCGGGATGTGCCGGGTCGCCGGGTCCTGCTTCAGGTGGCTGAGCACCGTCCAGCCCAGCATGTCGGGCAGGAAGACGTCCAGCGAGACGGCGGTCGGCTGGTGCTCGCGGGCCAACGCCAGGGCGTCGGCGCCGCGCGTGGCGGCCAGCACCTTGAAGCCGGAATCCCGGGCGAGGTCGACCAGGATGCGGCCATAGTGGGGATCGTCCTCGACGATCAGCAGCACCGGATCGCCGGGTTGAATGTTGCCGCGGTCGTCGGCGGCGGCCTCGCTCGCCTCGGGCCGCACGATAGGCGCGAACCCGGCGGTCAGGGTCTGCATGTCGAGCCGCGGCAGCACCGCCGGAACCTGTGGGCCCGGGTAGGCCAGCGGCAGGTAGAGCGTGAAGACCGTGCCTTCGCCCGGCGTCGACTCGCAAGGCGGATCTCGCCGCCCAGCAGGCTGGCGAGCTCGCGGCTGATGGCGAGGCCGAGGCCGGTGCCGCCGTACTTGCGGCTGGTGCCGGCGTCGGCCTGCTGGAAGGCCTCGAAGATGATCCTCTGCTTCTCGGCGGGGATGCCGATGCCGGTGTCCGACACCTCGAAGGCCACCGCCTGCGGCGCCAGCTTCAGCACCGGATGGTCGGGGCTCCAGCCGCCGGCGGCGCGGGAACACCTTCAGCCGCACCGCGCCGCTGGGCGGTGAACTTGAAGGCGTTGGAGAGCAGGTTCTTCAGCATCTGCTGCAGGCGCTTGCGAGTCGGTGATGATCGACGCGATCGAGGTCGGACGCCATCTGCACGTCGAACGACAGGTTGCGGTTCTCGGCCTCGTGCCGGAACGGGCGCGCCACGGTCTCCAGCAGCGCGCCGAAGGACAGCTCCTCGGCCTCCACCGTCACCGTGCCGGACTCGATCTTCGAGAGGTCGAGGATGTCGGTGATCAGGTTGAGCAGGTCGGTGCCGGCGCCGTGGATGGTGCGGGCGAACTCCACCTGCTTGTCGCTGAGGTTGCCGTCCGGGTTCTCGGCCAGCTGCTGGCCGAGGATCAGGATGGAATTGAGCGGCGTGCGCAGCTCGTGCGCACATGTTGGCCAGGAACTCGGACTTGTACTTCGAGGTCAGCGCCAGCTCGGCCGGCCTTTTCCTCCAGCGCGCGGCGGGCCTGCTCGATCTCCTGGTTCTTGCGCTCCACCTCGACGTTCTGCTCGGCGAGCTGCTGGGCCTTCTGCTCCAGCTCCTCGTTGGTCTGCTGCAGCTCCTTCTGCTGGCGTCTGCAGCTCGGTGGTCAGCTGCTGCGACTGGGTCAGCAGGCCCTCGGTCTGCATCGTCGCCTCGATCGTGTTCAGCACGATGCCGATGGAGGTGGTCAGCTGCTCCAGGAAGGGAGGTGCAGGTCGGTGAACGGCGTCAGCGCGGCCAGCTCGATCACCGCCTTCACCTGGCCCTCGAACAGCACCGGCAGCACGACGGCGTTCTTCGGCCGGCGACGCGGAAGAGGCCGGAGCTGATCGGCGTGACGCTGCGGGGCAGGTTGGTCGAGGATCAGCCGGCGCGCATCCCGGGCGCACTGGCCGATCAGGCCCTCGCCGAGCCGCAGCTCCTGCGCGATAGCCCTCGGTCGGATGGTCGGCGTAGCCGGCCAGCAGCTGCAGCGTGGCCGGCGTCGTCGCGGCTCGATCTCCACCTGGTAGATGACGCCGTGCTGGGCCTCGACCAGCGGCGCCAGCTCCGACAGCAGCATCTGGCCCACCGTCGAGAGGTCGCGCTGGCCCTGCAGCATGTTGGTGAACGCGCGCCAGGTTGGTCTTCAGCCAGTCCTGCTCGGTGTTCTCGGTCCGTGGTCAGACGGAGGTTGCCGATCATCGTGTTGATGTTGTCCTTCAGCTCCGCCACCTCGCCGCGGGCGTCGACCTGGATCGAGCGGGTCAGGTCGCCCTTGGTCACGGCGGTGGCCACCTCGGCGATGGCGCGCACCTGGGTGGTCAGGTTGGCGGCCAGCAGGTTCACGTTGCCGGTGAGGTCCTTCCAGGTGCCGGCGGCGCCCGGCACGTGGGCCTGGCCGCCGAGCCGGCCTTCGACGCCGACCTCGCGGGCCACGTTGGTCACCTGGTCGGCGAACGTCGCCAGCGTGTCGGTCATGTTGTTGATGGTCTCGGCCAGCGCCGCGACCTCGCCCTTGGCCGCGACGGTGAGCTTCTGCTTCAGGTCGCCGTTGGCGACCGCGGTCACCACCTTGACGATGCCGCGCACCTGGTCGGTGAGGTTGGCGGCCATCACGTTGACGGTGTCGGTGAGGTCCTTCCAGGTGCCGGCGACGCCGGGCACCTGCGGCCTGGCCGCCGAGCTTGCCCTCGGTGCCGACCTCGCGGGCGACGCGGGTCACCTCGCCGGCGAAGGCGTTGAGCTGGTCCACCATGGTGTTGATGGTGTTCTTCAGCTCGAGGATCTCGCCCTTCACGTCGACCGTGATCTTGCGGCGAGAGGTCGCCGCGGGCGACGGCGGTGGTCACCTCGGCGATGTTGCGCACCTGGGTGGTCAGGTTGGCGGCCATCAGGTTGACGTTGTCGGTGAGGTCCTTCCAGGTGCCGGCGACGCCGGGCACGACGGCCTGACCGCCGAGCCGGCCCTCGGTGCCGACCTCGCGGGCGACGCGGGTCACCTCGCGCGGCGAAGGAGCGCAGCTGGTCGACCATCGTGTTGATGGTCTCCTTGAGCTGCAGGATCTCGCCGCGCACGTCGACCGTGATCTTGCGCGAGAGGTCGCCGTTGGCGACGGCGGTCGTCACCTCGGCGATGTTGCGGACCTGGTCGGTCAGGTTGCCGGCCATGAAGTTGACGTTGTCGGTCAGGTCCTTCCAGGTGCCGGCGACGCCCGGCACCTGCGGCCTGGCCGCCGAGCTTGCCCTCGGTGCCGACCTCGCGGGCGACGCGGGTCACCTCGGCGGCGAAGCCGTTCAGCTGGTCGACCATGGTGTTGATGGTGTTCTTCAGCTCCAGGATCTCGCCCTTCACGTCGACGGTGATCTTGCGCGAGAGGTCGCCGCGGGCGACGGCGGTGGTCACCTCGGCGATGTTGCGCACCTGGCCGGTGAGGTTGCGACGCCATCGAGTTGACGTTGTCGGTCAGGTCCTTCCAGGTGCCGGCGACGCCGGGCACGTTGGCCTGGCCGCCGAGCTTGCCTTCGGTGCCGACCTCGCGGGCGACGCGCGTCACCTCCGAGGCGAACGCGGTTCAGCTGGTCCACCATGGTGTTGAGCGTTTCCTTCAGCTGCAGGATCTCGCCGCGCACGTCGACGGTGATCTTGCGCGAAAGGTCGCCGTTGGCGATGGCGGTCGCCACCTCGGCGATGTTGCGCACCTGGTCGGTGAGGTTGCCGGCCATGAAGTTGACGCTGTCGGTGAGGTCCTTCCAGGTGCCCGAGACGCCGGGCGCCTGCGCCTGGCCGCCGAGCTGCCCTTCGGTGCCGACCTCGCGGGCGACGCGGGTCACCTCCGAGGCGAAGCCGTTCAGCTGGTCGACCATGGTGTTGATGGTGTTCTTGAGCTCGAGGATCTCGCCGGAGACGTTGACGGTGATCTTCTTCGAGAGGTCGCCGCGGGCCACGGCGGTCGCCACCTCGGCGATGTTGCGCACCTGGCCGGTGAGGTTCGAGGCCATCGAGTTCACCGAGTCGGTGAGGTCCTTCCAGGTGCCGGCGACGCCCTTCAGCTGCGCCTGGCCGCCGAGCTTGCCCTCGGTGCCGACCTCGCGCGCCACGCGCGTCACTTCCGAGGCGAAGGCGTTCAGCTGGTCGACCATGGTGTTGATGGTCTCCTTCAGCTGCAGGATCTCGCCCTTCACGTCGACGGCGATCTTCTTGGAGAGGTCGCCGTTGGCGATGGCGGTGGTCACCTCGGCGATGTTGCGGACCTGAGCGGTCAGGTTGCCGGCCATCGAGTTGACGCTGTCGGTGAGGTCCTTCCAGGTGCCGGCGACGCCGAGCACGTTGGCCTGGCCGCCGAGCCGGCCGTCGGTGCCGACCTCGCGCGCCACGCGGGTCACTTCCGAGGCGAAGGCGTTCAGCTGGTCGACCATCGTGTTGATGGTCTCCTTCAGCTCCAGGATCTCGCCCGAGACGTTGACGGTGATCTTCTTCGAGAGGTCGCCGCTGGCGATGGCGGTCGTCACCTCGGCGATGTTGCGCACCTGGGCGGTCAGGTTCGACGGCCATCGAGTTGACGTTGTCGGTGAGGTCCTTCCAGGTGCCGGCGACGCCGGGCACCTGCGCCTGGCCGCCGAGCCTGCCCTCGGTGCCGACCTCGCGGGCGACGCGGCGTCACCTCCGCGGCGAAGGCGTTCAGCTGGTCGACCATGGTGTTGATGGTCTCCTTCAGCTCCAGGATCTCGCCGTAGACGTCGACGGTGATCTTGCGCGAAAGGTCGCCGCGGGCGACCGCCGTGGTCACCTGGGCGATGTTGCGGACCTGGGCGGTGAGGTTGCCGCACATGGCGTTCACCGAGTCGGTGAGGTCCTTCCAGGTGCCGGCGACGCCGGGCACGATGGCCTGGCCGCCGAGCTTGCCCTCGGTGCCGACCTCGCGCGCCACGCGCGTCACTTCCGAGGCGAACGAGCGCAGCTGGTCCACCATCGTGTTGATGGCTTCCTTCAGCTGCAGGATCTCGCCGCGCACGTCGACGGTGATCTTCTTGGAAAGGTCGCCGTTGGCGACGGCGATGGTCACCTCGGCGATGTTGCGGACCTGGGCGGTGAGGTTGCGACGCCATCGAGTTCACCGACTCGGTGAGGTCGCGCCACACGCCGGTCACCTCGACCACCTGCGCCTGGCCGCCGAGCTTGCCGTCGGTGCCGACCTCGCGGGCGACGCGGGTCACTTCGGAGGTGAACACCGACAGCTGGCCGATCATCGCGTTGACGATCATCGCCGAGCGCAGGAACTCGCCCTTCAGCTGGCGGCCGTCGACGTCGAGCGGCATCGTCTGCATCAGGTCGCCCTTGGCGACGGCGGAGATGGTCCGGGTCACCTGGGTGGTCGGCCACAGGAGGTCGTCGATCAGCGTGTTGACCGACTGCTCCATCTCGCCCCAGGCGCCGTTGGAGAGGCCGAAGCGCACCCGGGTGCGGGTCTGGCCCTCGCGGCCGACCACTTCGCCGACCCGCTCCAGCTGCTGGGCCATGCGCGCATTGGCGCCGACGATGTCGTTGAAGGCGTCGGCGACGCGCGCCGCCACGCCCGAGCGGTCGCCGGGCAGCCGCACCGAGAAGTCGCCGACCCGCATCGCCTGCAGGGCCGCCAGCAGCTCATGGATGTCGAGCGATCCGCCGAGGTCCTCGTCGGCCCCGGTGCGGGGCAGGGGCGGCCCGTCGGCGTCGATGAAGCTCGCGGTCTCGGCGGGCGAAATGGTGGCGAGCGCGGCTGCGCCGTCCGGTGCTTGCATGATTCACGCTGGTGCTAGCAGTGGAGCTCGATAGAGGTTCGTCAGCATAGACGTCACGCTGGCGAGGAGAGCGCTACAACAAGCTTGGCCATTACTTGGCCGGCTGCAGCCAGATCGGTATCTCTCCCTCGCCACGGCGGAGATCATCAATTAAAGCCCGTTCCACTTACGGGGGGCAACCGTGAACGGGGGCTGAACGTCACTGAACGGTGACTGAACTGCAACTTGTCTGTGGGTAAACGGCCAGCGCGCGGCCGTCTTCGACGGTTGCGTCCTGGCAGCATGGTGAGCCCCCTCCCGCGCCTATGTGACAGGCCCCCAAACGCATCACCCAAACCAAAGTTCCGCGCACGGCGTACTTTCGTTCTTGCTCGCCGTTGGTCGAACGAGGGGGGGACGCGTGGCGGCGCCGAGCCTCCTACTCGATGGTCTCCAGCACCGCGCCCAGCATCACGGCGAGGTCGGCGAGCTGGGGCTCGCCGATGGTGAGCGGCGGCGAGAGCGCGATGGTGTCGCCGGTCATCCGGACCAGCAGTCCCGCCTGGTAGGCGCGCACCAGCACCTCGTAGCCGCGCGCGCCGGGGGCGCCTGGACGCGGGGCGAGGTCGAAAGCCGCCATCAGGCCGAGGTTGCGGATATCGACGACCGGGCCGCGGGACTTAAGGCCGTGCACCGCCGCTTCGAACGCCGGCGCCATCGCCGCCGCGTTCTCGAAGAGGCGTTCGCGCTCGTAGATGTCCAGCGCCGCCAGCGCCGCCGCGCAGGCCACCGGGTGGCCGAGTAGGTGTAGCCGTGGAAGAGCTCGATGGCGTTCTGGCGGGCCCTGCATCAGCGCGTCGTGGATCTCGCGCTTCACGGCGGCGGCGCCCATCGGGATGGCGGCGTTGGTCATGCCCTTGGCCATGGTGATGATGTCGGGCGTGACGCCGAAGTACTGCGCGGCGAACGGCGTGCCGAGCCGCCCGAAGCCGGTGATCACCTCGTCGAAGATCAGCAGCAGGCCGTGGCTGGTCGCAGATCGAGCGCAGCCGCTCCAGGTAGCCGACCGGCGGCGGCAGCACGCCCGCCGAGCCCGCCACCGGCTCGACGATCACCGCGGCGATGGTGTCGGCGCCGTGCAGGGCGACGATCCGCTCCAGCTCGTCGGCGAACTCGGCGCCATGGTCCGGCAAGCCACGGCAGAAGGCGTTGCGGGCCGGATCGTGGGTGTGGCGCAGATGGTCGACGCCGGGCAGGGTCGTGAAGGTGCGGCGGTTGTTGACCAGGCCGCCCACCGAAATGCCGCCGAAGTTGACGCCATGGTAGGCGCGCTCGCGGCCGACGAAACGGGTGCGATGGCCGTCGCCGCGGGCGCGGTGGTAGGCGAGCGCGATCTTCAGCGCGCGTTTCCACCGCCTCGGAGCCGGAGTTGGAGAAGAAGATGCGGTCGAGGCCCGGCGGCGTCAGCGCGGCGAGCCGCGTCGCCAGCTCGAAGGCGGCCGGATGGCCCATCTGGAAGGTCGGCGCGTAGTCCAGCGTCATCAGCTGGCGCTGCACCGCCTCGGCGATCTCCGGACGGCCGTGGCCGGCGTTCACGCACCAGAGCCCGGACGTCGCGTCCAGCACCTCGCGGCCGTCCTCGGTGCGGTAGTAGCAGCCCGCTGCGCGGCGACGAAGAGGCGCGGATCGGCCTTGAACTGCCGGTTGGCGGTGAACGGCATCCAGAACGCCGAGAGGTCGGGACGGTTGGTCAGCGCAGCATCGTCCACTGGGCGGTTCCCCTTCGAGTTGGCGGCAATCTGACCGGCGCGGGCGCGCTCGACAACGCCGAACGGAGGCGACCTGCGTCGAGCGGTCGGGATTTTGCGTCGCCGCGGCGGAACCCTGCTGACGCCCGTCGTGTTGCGCTCTAAACGGCGGGCGCGCGTCACCATATGGCGAGGCGGGCCTGCCTGGCGCTTGCGGGGGCGCGCAGCTGGCGACGGAGGATGGCTATGTCGGTCGATCACGCAGTTTCGGCCCGCGAGCCCCTGACCGCGCCGAAGGGCGACATCGACCAGATCGCCATCAACACCATCCGCACGCTGGCGATCGATGCGGTCGAGAAGGCCAACTCCGGCCACGCCGGCGCGCCGATGGGCTTGGCGCCGGTCGCCTATACGCTCTGGACCCGGTTCCTGAACTACGACCCGGCCCAGCCGCTCTGGCCGAACCGCGACCGCTTCGTGCTCTCCAACGGCCACGCCTCGCTGCTGCTCTATTCGCTGATGCACCTGGCCGGCGTGGCGCGCGTCGACCGGCGGGGCAAGCTGACCGGCGGTCCGGCCATCAGCCTGGCCGACATCGAGCAGTTCCGCGAGCTCGGCAGCGTCACGCCGGGCCACCCGGAGTACGGCCACACCACCGGCGTCGAGACCACCACCGGCCCGCTCGGCCAGGGGGTGGGGGCCAGCGTCGGCATGGCGATGGCCGAGCGCTGGCTCGCGGCGCGCTTCAACCAGCCCGGGCCACGATCTGATCGGCTACGCATCTACGCGATCTGCAGCGACGGCGACCTGATGGAGGGGATCTCCGGCGAGGCGGCCTCGCTCGCCGGCCACCTGAAGCTCTCCAACCTGCTGCTGGATCTACGACGACAACCACATCTCGATCGAAGGCGGCACCGATCTCGCCTTCTCCGAGGACGTGGAGAAGCGCTTCCAGGGCTACGGCTGGGCGACGCAGCACGTCGACGACGCCAACGACTGCGAGGCGGTCGCCCGCGCCATCGAGGCGGCCCGGGCCACCGGCGACCGGCCGACGCTGATCCGGGTGCGCAGCGTCATCGGCTACGGCTCGCCCCACAAGGAGGGCACCTCGAAGATCCACTCCGACCCGCTCGGCGCGGACGAGGTGAAGGCGACCAAGCGCCAGCTACGGCTGGCCGCAGGATGCGCAGTTCCTGGTTCCCGACGGCGTGCGCCAGCGCTTCGACGCGACGCTCGGCGCCCGCGGCCGCAAGCTGCACGAGGCCTGGGAGACGGCCCGCGCCGCCTACGCCAAGGCCTTCCCCGACCTCGCCGCCGAGCTCGAGCAGATCGCGGCAGGCGCGCTGCCGAAGGGCTGGGATGCGGACCTGCCGGACTTCCCGGCCGACGCCAAGGGCATCGCCACCCGCGAGGCCTCCGGCAAGGCGCTGAACGCGATCGCGCCGAACCTGCCGTGGCTGATCGGCGGCTCGGCCGACCTCGCGCCCTCCACCAAGACCATGCTGGAGTTCGACGACGCCGGCGCCTTCGAGGCCAGCGACTACGGCGGGCGCAACCTGCACTTCGGCATCCGCGAGCACGGCATGGGCGGCGGCCGCCAACGGCCTGGCGCTGGCCGGCCTGCGGCCCTACGTCGGCACCTTCCTGGTGTTCAGCGACTACATGCGCCCGGCGATCCGCTGGCGGCGCTGATGCAGGTCGCCGGTCGATCTACGTCTTCACCCACGACTCGATCGGCCTCGGCCAGGACGGCCCGACCCACCAGCCGATCGAGCAGCTGGCCGGCGCTGCGCGCCATGCCGGGCCTGACGGTGATCCGCCCCGCCGACGCCAACGAGACCGTCGAGGCCTGGCGCGTGGCGCTGGCAGCAGGACGGGCCCGCGTCGCCCTGGTCGCTGACCCGCCAGGCGCTGCCGACGCTCGACCGGGCGAAGTACGCGCCCGCCGCCGGCCTGGCGAAGGGCGCCTACGTGCTCGCCGACGCCGAGGGCGGCGCGCCGCGAGGTGATCCTGATGGCGAGCGGCAGCGAGGTGACGCTGTGCGTCCAGGCGCAGGCGACCTTGAAGGCGAAGGGCGTGCGCGCCCGGGTGGTCTCGATGCCGTCGTGGGAGCTGTTCGAGGCCCAGCCGGCAGAGTATCGCGAGCAGCGTGCTGCCGCGGGCGGTCACGGCCCGCGTGGCCGTCGAGGCCGGCGCGCCGCTGGGCTGGGACCGCTATGCCGGGCCGACCGGCGAGATCATCGCCATGCGCACGCTTCGGCGCGTCCGCGCCGATCAAGGACGTGATGCCCCACTTCGGCTTCACCGCCGAGCATGTCGTCGAAGCGGCGCTGGCCCAGGCCGCCCAGATCGAAGGAGAGCCAAGCGATGACCAACCCGCTGCGCGAACTGGAAGGCGCCGGCCAGGCGGTCTGGCTCGACTACCTGCACCGCAAGATCCTCGAGAACGGCGAGCTGAAGCGGCTGATCGACGAGGACGGCGTCAAGGGCCTGACCTCCAATCCCGTCGATCTTCGAGAAGGCGATCGGCGAGGGCGACGCCTACGACGACGCGCGTCCAGGCGGCGCTGAAGACCGCGGCGACGCGACGCCGATGGCGATCTACGAGCGCCTCGCCATCGCCGACATCCAGGCCGCCGCCGACATCTTCCGCCCGACCTGCGACCGGCTGGGCGGCCGCGACGGCTTCGTCAGCCTGGAGGTCTCGCCGAACCTGGCCAACGACACCGACGGCACGATCGCCGAGGCGCGGCGGCTGTGGCAGCGCGGTGGGCCGGCCGAACCTGATGATCAAGGTGCCGGGCACCAAGGCCGGCGTCGCCGGCCATCCGCCAGCTGATCGGCGAGGGGATCAACGTCAACGTCACCCTGCTGTTCGGCGTCGACGCCTATCTGGACGTGGCCGAGGCGCACATCGCCGGGCTGGAGGCCGCGCAGGCCGCCGGCGGCGACGTCTCGCAAGGTCGCACGGCGTCGCCAGCTTCTTCGTCAGCCGCATCGACACCAAGATCGACAAGGCGATCGACGCGCGGCTGAAGGCCGAACCCGGCGGCCGGACGAGGCGCTGCGGCTGAAGCGGCTGCGCGGCCAGATCGCCATCGCCAACGCCAAGCGCGCCTACCAGCGCTACCTGGAGATGATCGCGGCGCCGCGCTGGACGCGCGCTGGCCGACGCCGGCGCCGCGCCGCAGCGGCTGCTCTGGGCCTCCACCGGCGTCAAGGACCCGGCCTATCCCGACACCCTCTACGTCGACGAGCTGATCGGGCCCGACACGGTCAACACCATGCCGCCGAAGACCATGGACGCGTTCCGCGACCACGGCCACGTCAGCGCGAGCCTGACCGACGGGCGTCGCCGAGGCCGAGCACGACCTGGCGGAGGCGGCGGGGCTCTGGGCCTCGACCTCGACGGCGGTCACCGACGCGCTGGTGGTCGAGGGTGTCGACCTGTTCGCCAAGGCGTTCGACGAGTTGCTGAGGGCGGTCGCCGACAAGCGCGCGCCAGATGGCCGGCGCCGCCTAGGCGCCACGCTAAGGAGGGGACCTGCCATGCAGCTCGGCATCATCGGGATGGGCCGGATGGGCGCGGAAATCGCCCGGCGGCTGATGCGCGGCGGCCATAGCTGCGTGGTCTAGGACCGCGACGCCAAGGCGGTCGGCGAGGTGGCCAAGGACGGCGCGACCGGCGCCAAGGACCTCGCCGACCTGGTCGCCAAGCTGGATGCGCCGCGCGCCGTCTGGGTGATGCTGCCGGCCGGCGGCCCGACCGAGGAGACCGTCGCCGAGCTGGGCGGCCTCCTCGCCAAGGACGACATCGTCATCGACGGCGGCAACACCTTCTATCGCGACGACATCCGCCGCGCGAAGGCGCTGGCGCCCAAGGGGATCATCTACGTCGATGTCGGCACCTCCGGCGGCGTCTGGGGCCTGGAGCGCGGCTTTTGCATGATGGTCGGCGGCGAGAAGGCCGCCGGTCGACCGGCTCGATCCGATCCTGAAGACGCTGGCGCCGGGCCTCGGCGACATCCCGCGCACCAAGCGGCCGGCAGGCGCCGATCCGCGGCGCCGAGCTCGGCTACATCCACGCCGGCCCCGCCGGCTCCGGCCACTTCGTCAAGATGGTCCACAACGGCATCGAGTACGGGCTGATGCAGGCCTACGCCGAGGGCTTCGACGTGCTGCAGGGCAAGAACTCGGACCAGCTGCCGGAAGGCGAGCGCTTCGACCTCGACCTCGACGACATCGCCGAGGTGTGGCGGCGCGGCAGCGTGATCTCGTCGTGGCTGCTCGACCTCACCGCCCAGGCGCTGGCCGGCGATCCGAAGCTCGCGAAGTACACCGGCGAGGTGGCCGACAGCGGCGAGGGCCGCTGGACCATCGAGGCGGCGATCGAGGAGGCGGTGCCGGCCGACGTGCTGGCCGCGGCGCTGTTCGCCCGCTTCCGCTCGCGCCAGCAGCACACCTTCGGCGAGCGGCTGCTGTCGGCCATGCGCTTCGGCTTCGGCGGCCACATCGAGATCAAGCAATGACCGCCGGCCCGCCCGGGCTCTTCGTCTCCGACATCGACGGCACCCTGGTCACGCCGGACAAGCAACTGACGCCGGGCGCCCTCGAAGCCGTCGCCGCGCTGAAGGCGGCCGGCGTGGCGTTCACGGTGGTCTCCAGCCGCCCGCCGCGCGGCATGCGGCGCATCCTCGACGCGCTGGATGTGCAGCTGCCGTTCGCGGCCTTCAACGGCGGCAATATCGTCGACCCGGCCGGCCACCTTGTCGGAGAGCATCGGCTGACGCCGCAGGTGGCGCGGATCGCGCTGGAGCTGATCGCGGCGCACGGGGTCACGCCCTGGGCGTTCGCCGACGACGCCTGGTTCGTCACCGACCGGGACGGTCCGCAGGTGGCCCGCGAGCGGATGACGGTGGGCTTCGATCCGACCGTCGTTGCAGACTTCGATGCGATCATCGACCGGATCGACAAGATCGTCGCGCCGTCCGACGACATCCCGCGGCTCGACGGCGTCGAGGCGGCGCTGCGCGAGAAGCTGGGCGCGGAGTCCAACATCGAGCGCTCGCAGACCTACTACATCGACGTCACCCATCCGCTCGCCAACAAGGGCCAGGCGGTGCGGGCCCTGGCCGTGCAGGCCGGCGCCGACCTGACGCACACGGTGGTGATCGGCGACATGCCGAACGACATTGCGATGTTCCGCGTCGCCGGCTTCTCGATCGCCATGGGCCAGGCGCCCGACGTCGGTGAAGTCGGCCGCCTCGGCCGAGACCGGACCCAACACCGCTGACGGTTTCGCGCAGGCGGTCAGGTCGCTCGTGCTGCCGCGCCTGGCGGCGGCGAAGGCGGAGTGAGTAGGGTGGCGGGCGCGCCGGTGGTGCTGGTGGCGATGGGCGTCTCGGGCGCCGGCAAGACGACGCTCGGCCAGATGCTGGCGGCGCGGCTCGGCTGGCCGTTCAAGGAGGGCGACGAGCTGCATCCGCCCGCCAATATCGCCAAGATGAAGTCCGGCCAGCCGCTGAACGACGCCGACCGCGCGCCCTGGCTGCAGGCGATCGGCGCGTGGATCGACCGCTGGGTCGCGGCGCGGCCAGAGCGGCGTGATCAGCTGCTCGGCGCTGAAGCGCGCCTACCGCGACACCCTGGACGGCGGCCGCCCGGCGGTGCGGTTCGTGTTCATCGACCTCGACGAGGCGACCATCGCCGCGCGCCTGAAGGACCGCAAGGGCCACTACTGGCCGCCGGAACTGCTCGCACAGCCAGTTCGAAACGCTCGAGCCGCCGGCGGCCGACGAGCCGGTGATCGTGGTCGACGGCCACACGCCGCGGGACGCGCAGGTGGACGAAGGTGGTGGCGGCGCTCGGACCCCATCCTCCCCCGTAAGAGCCTCGGAAATTGGGGACACACACTCTTTTCCACACCACTCGTCCGCGGCGACGCCTGGAAAAGAGTGTGTGTCCCCAATTTCCCATCGCAGCGGCGGCGTACCCCTCCTCAGCCTGTCCCCTGCCGCAGCGTGCTGCTAAGCCTGCCGGCAAAGACCTCAGGGGAGGGGGGTGAATGCCGATCGATCAGGCGCCAGCGGCTGCTCAGGTGGTGGTCACGGCGCAGCTGCCGGCGGCGGCGGGCGATCCGGCCTTCTCGATCGTCGCGGTCGATCCGCGGGTGCTGAAGATCAGCGACCGGCTCGACGACGCGCTGGCCTCCGTGCCCGGCTTCTCGCTGTTCCGCCGCACCTCCAGCCTCGGCGCCAACCCGACCACGCAGGGGGTTTCCTTGCGCGGCATCGCCGGCTCCGGCGCCAGCCGCGCCCTGGTGACGCTCGACGGCGTGCCGCAGAACGATCCGTTCGGCGGCTGGGTGATCTGGACCGGCCTGCCGCCGGAGACCATCGCCAGCGCCGCGGTGGTGCGCGGCGCCGGCTCGGGGCCTTACGGCGCCGGCGCGCTGACCGGCGTGGTGGCGCTCGCCTCGCCGGGCGACCATCGACGGCGGGGTCGTCGGCGACGTCGAGGGCGGCGAGCTCGGCTATGCGCGCGGCGCCGGCGTCGCCGAGATCGACACCGGTGCTTCGGCTCGCGGCTCTTCCTCGACGCGTCCGGCGAGCGCAGCGACGGTTGGATCCCGGTCATCCAGGGCCGCGGCGCGGTCGACCGGCCGCTCTCCTTGCGCGACTGGAGCGCCGGCCAGCGCTTCGTCACCGACCTCGGCGGCGGCGTGGTGCTCTCCGAGCGGGTGGCCGGCTACCAGGAGGATCGCGGCGCCGGCACGATCTTCGCCGGCTCGCAGGTCGAGGGCGCGCAGGGCAGCGTCACCCTCGTCAAGCAGCCGGCCGAAAGGACGCTCGGCTGGCGGCTGCAGGCCTGGGCGTCGGGCTCCAACCTCGTCAACACCTCCGCCTCGGTCGCGCTCGGACGCAACACCGCGACGCTGGCCGACAACCAGTTCGCCACGCCGGCCTACGGGGTTGGCTTCAACGCCGCGGTCCGTCGCAGCGAGGCCGCTTACAGCTGGGAGCTCGGCGTCGATGCGCGCAACTTCGATGGCGCCAGCCACGACGATCTCTTCAGCCTGGGCAAGCCCACCGGCACGCGGGTCGGCGGCGGCGGTGAATGGATCGCCGGCGCCTACGCCGAGGGCAGCCGCACGCTCGGCCCGCTGCTCGTCACCGGCGGGGTGCGGCTCGACGGCTGGGAGACCTACGATTCGAGCCTGGTGCAGACCGGCAAGAGTGCGATCACCCAGCATCCGGCCGATCGCAGCGGCGCCGTCCCGACCGGGCGGCTCGGCTTGCGGCATGAGTTCGACGACGGCCTCTACCTGCGCGCCGCGGCCTACGCCGGCTTCAGGATGGTGACGCTGAACGAGCTGCACCGTTCGTTCCGGGTCGGCAACGACGTCACCGAGGCCAACGCCGGCCTCTCGCCGGAGAAGCTCTACGGCGTCGAGGGAGGCGTCGGTGGCCAGGGACGTTTCAGCTGGGACGCCGACGTGTTCTTCAACCAGCTGGCCGATGCGGTCACCAACGTGACCATCGGCAAGGGCCCCGGCAGCTTTCCGCTGGCCGGCTTCGTGCCGGCCGGCGGCACGCTTTTCGAGCGCGAGAACGCCGGCACCGTGAACGCCTGGGGCGTCGAGGCCGATGCGAACTATGCGCTCGCCGAACGCTTCGACCTCACCGGGGCGCTCGCCTATACGCATGCCCGGGTCGATGGTGGGACGGCTGCGCCGCAGTTGACCGGTCTGCGGCCCGCCGAGACCCCCGAGGTGGTCGCCACCGCCGATGCGAACTGGCGCGCCGCGCGCCGGCTGACGCTGACCGCCGAGCTGCGCTACGAGAGCTCACGGTTCGACGACGACAAGAACACCCGCAAGATCGACGGCGGCGCCGGGCTGGGCCTGCGCGGCGAGTGGCGCTTCACCAACGACCTCGCCGGCTTCGTCGCCGCCGACAACGTCACCAACGCCAACCTGCAGACCGGCCGCAGCGCCGCCGGCGTGGTCACCTACGACGCCCCGCGGATGGTGCGCGCCGGGGTGACCTGGCGGCGGTGAGGCGAGAGAGCCAGACTGCAGCCCGCCAGCCAGCGCGACCCTCGCAACCCATCAAAACCCGCTCATCCCGACGCAAGTCGGGAGGTGGATTCTCGTTCGAAGTGCAACAGGTGCTCGCAGAAGACCTCAGCTGGGGTGCGGTAGTCCAGAATTGTCGTGGGGTGTGGTTGAAGGCGCTGGTTGCGGCGAGGAGCTGGTCGGGCTCGACGTGGTCGAGGTCGCTGCGTCTTGGCAGGACGCGCCTGAAGCGTCCGATGGCGTTCTCGACGCCGCCTTTCTGCCAGGGCGAGTGCGGATCGCAGAAGTAGGTGGCCAGGCCGAGCGGGACCGGGTTGAGCGTGTGGTGCTCGGCGAACTCGGCGCGTTGTCGAAGGTCAGGGTCAGGCGCAGCGCCGGCGGCAGCGGCTCGAGCAGGCGGCGCAGCAGCTCGGCGGTGGGCTCGGCCTTCCGGGTCTCGGTCTTGACGAACAAGGTCAGGCGTGAGGTCCGCTCGTGCAGGACCAGGACGGTCTGGCCGTAGCGGGAGAACAGCATGAAGTCGGCTTCCAGTGGCCGACCTCTTGGCGATCGGCGACGCTCTCGGGCCGTTGGTCGATGCTGACCCTATCCTTGATGTGCAGGGCGGGGCTGCCGCCCCGCTTGGCGCGCCGACCGCGGCGATACTTGGCTCTGGGAAGGTAGTTGCGCCAGGCGCTGTCGTTGGTGCGCGCCAGTTGGGCATAGATGAACCGGTAGATGCTCTCCACGCCGATGACGGTGCGGCCTTCCTGGCGCTTCAGCCGGCCGGCCACCTGCTCAGGCGACCAGCCCTTGGTCAGCAGGTCCAGCACCGTCTTGCGCAGGGCTTCGTCGCGCTCCAGGCGTGAACCGCTCCAACGCCGCGCTCGGCTGTTCCTGAGCGTAGGCTGGGCGATAGGCGCCGGCCCGCGGACCAGACCCGGTGTTGCGCCTCAGCTCCCGACTGATGCTCGATGGCGAGCGATCCAGAGCTGCAGCGATTTGCCCGATCGTTTGCCCGCCTTCGCGAAGGCGGGCAATGGCACAGCGCTCCTCCAAGGTGAGCTGATCGTAGCTGTCTCCATCGAAGACCCCCACCAAAGGGTGTTGCATTCGGGATCAGGCCCAGGCAGGCCTGAGCCGCGCCCTCACTGGCCGCGGGGCCGTCTTCGCAGTCCTGCCTGGGTTCCGGCTTTCGCCGGAATGAGCGGGATGATATGTTCGTGATATGTTCTACGTCTACATCGTGGCCAGCCGCCGCAATGGCACGCTCTACACCGGCCATTGCGAGGACCTCGGCGTGCGGATCGAGCAGCACCGATCAACGCGGTTCAGTGGGTTCACGGCGAAATACGGCGTGGACAAGCTGGTCTGGTTCGAGAGCCACCCGGCGCGCGAACTCGCTTTCCGCCGCGAGCGGCAGATCAAGGAGTGGCGCAGGCTCTGGAAGATCCAGTTGATCGAGGCGCGCAATCCGAACTGGATCGACCTCTACCAGGATCTCAATCGCTGGCTGATGGAGGACGAACGGCGCCTGCTCTACTCCGATACCTAACCCCCCGCTCATTCCGGCGAAAGCCGGAACCCAGGCAGGACTGCGGAGAGCACCCAGGGAACCGAGAAACGGGCTCGATCTGCGAGAGCGCCCGGCAAAGCGCTGCGCTATTCGATCACCTTGCGCACGCTGGCCGCCTGACCGCGCCCGGCAAGTCGGCTATGCTGGCCGAAGGAACATCGGGCGCGTCCCGCATGTTGGCGGCGCGAGTCCATCCAAGAGAGGCATGGCCGTGGGGGAGCGCGTCCTCGGACGCACCGTTCGCCGGGCGCTGAGCGCCGCGGCGCTGGCGCTCGCCGCCGCGGCGCTGTGCGGCTGCCGCTTCGCGCTGCTCGATCCGGCCGGGCCGGTGGCGGCGGGCGAGCGGCAAATCCTGCTCGATTCGCTCGTCGATCATGCTGGCGATCGTCGTGCCGACGATCGTGGCGACCGTCGGCGTTCGCCTGGTGGTTCCGCGCCTCCAACACCAGGGCGCGCTACCTGCCCGACTGGGCCTATCTCCGGCCGCATCGAGCTGGTCGTCTGGTCGATCCCGGCGCTGGTGATCATGTTCCTCGGCGGCATCGCCTGGATCGGCTCGCACGACCTCGACCCGGCCCAGCCCGCTGCCGGCGCAGGGCAAGCCGCTGGAGGTCCAGGTGGTGTCGCTCGATTGGAAGTGGCTCTTCATCTACCCCGACCAGGGCGTCGCCAGCGTCAACCGGCTGGTGGTCCCGGCGGGCGTGCCGCTGCATTTCTCGCTCACCTCGGCGAGCGTGATGAACGCGTTCTTCGTGCCGCAGCTCGGCAGCATGATCTACGCGATGAACGGCATGGCGACGCACGCTCAATCTGCAGGCCGACCGGCCCGGGCGTCTACCTGCGGCGAATCCGCGCAGTTCAGCGGCGACGGCTTCGCCGACATGCATTTCGACAGCCGACGCGGTGCCAGCCCGAGCCAGTTCGCCGCATGGGTCGCGCGAGCGCGCAGCGCCGGCCGCGCGCTGCGATCGACGCGGCGCTATCGCGGTCTCGCTGCAGCCAGAGCGTGCCGCCGCACGCCGTTCACCTACCGCGCCGTGCGGCCGGCGCTCTTCCAGGCCATCGTACGCAGACAGCTGCCGCCGGGCGCCGGCCCGCGCGGCCGCAGCCGCCCGACGTGCATCCGGCGGAGCTGCAATGACCTCCTCGGCAAGCTGACCTGGCAGGCCATTCCGTTCGACCAGCCGATCCCGCTGGTCGCCGCGGCCGTGGTCGTGCTGGTCGTCATCGGCGCGTTCTCGCCTGGGTCGTCGTCAAGGGCTACGTGCCCTATCTCTGGCGCGAGTGGATCACCAGCGTCGATCACAAGCGCATCGGCATCATGTACTGCCTGCTCGGCCGTGCTGATGCTGCTGCGCGGCGTTCATCGACGCGATCATGATGCGCACGCAGCAGGCGCTGGCCTTCCACGCCGCCGGGCTACCTGCCGCCCGAGCACTACGATCAGATCTTCTCGGCGCACGGCACGATCATGATCTTCTTCGTCGCGATGCCGTTCGTCATCGGCCTGATGAACTTCGTCGTGCCGCTGCAGCTCGGCGTGCGCGACGTGGCCTTCCCGACGCTCAACTCGGTCAGCTTCTGGCTCACCGCGGCCGGCGCGCTGCTGGTCAACATCTCGCTGGTCGTCGGCGAGTTCGCGCGCACCGGCTGGCTGCCCTATCCCGCCGCTCTCGGAGCTGCGCTACTCGCCCGGGCGTCGGCGTCGACTACTACCTGCTGGGCGCTGCAGATCTCCGGCGTCGGCACGCTGCATGACCGGCGATCAACTTCGTCACCACCATCCTCAAGCTGCGCGCGCCGGGCATGAGCTACATGCGCATGCCGATGTTCTGCTGGACGGCGCTCGCCTCCAACCTGCTGATCGTCGCCGCCTTCCCGATCCTCACCGCCACCCTCGCGATGCTGCTGCTCGACCGCTACCTCGGCTTCCATTTCTTCACCAACGACCGGCCGGCGGCAACGCGATGATGTTCATGAACCTCATCTGGGCCTGGGGGCATCCGGAGGTCTACATCCTGGTGCTGCCGGCGTTCGGCATGTTCTCCGAGGTGGTCTCGACCTTCTCCGGCAAGCCGCTGTTCGGCTACCGCTCGATGGTGATGGCGACCATGGCGATCTGCATCATCTCCTTCATGGTCTGGCTGCACCACTTCTTCACGATGGGCGCGGGCGCCGACGTCAACGCCTTCTTCGGCATCGCCACGATGATCATCGCCGTGCCGACCGGCGTGAAGATCTTCAACTGGCTCTTCACGATGTACGGCGGCCGCGTGCGCTTCGAGACGCCGATGCTGTGGTCGATCGGCTTCATGGTGACCTTCGCGATCGGCGGCATGACCGGCGTGCTGCTGGCGGTGCCGCCGGCGGACTTCGTGCTGCACAACAGCCTGTTCCTGGTCGCGCACTTCCACAACGTCATCATCGGCGGCGTGCTGTTCGGCGCCTTCGCCGGCTACACCTACTGGTTCCCGAAGGCGTTCGGCTTCCGGCTGGATGAGCGGCTGGGGCAAGGCGGCGTTCTGGTGCTGGCTTCGTCGGCTTCTGGGTCGCCTTCGTGCCGCTCTACGTCGGTCGGGCTGGAGGGCATGACGCGGCGCCTGCAGCACTACGACGTGCCGGCATGGCAGCCGTGGCTGCTCGTGCGCCGGCGGCGGGCGCGGTCGATCATCCTCTGCGGCGTCGTCTGCCAGATCGCGCAGCTCGTCGTCAGCATCCGCGCAGCGCGAGACGCTGCGCGACCTGACCGGCGATCCCTGGGACGGCCGCACGCTCGAGTGGGCGACCGCCTCGCCGCCGCCGGCGTTCAACTTCGCGGTGCTGCCCGACGTGCACGGCGAGGAGCCTACTGGGGCATCAAGCAGCGAGCGCGCGGGCCCAGGCGCGCCTGCGGCCCGAGCCCGAGTACGAGCCGATCGAGATGCCGCGCAACAGCCCCACCGGCTTCGTCATGCGCCTTCTTCGCCGCCTTCATGGGCTTCGCGCTGATCTGGCACATCTGGTGGCTCGTCATCGCTCGGCCTCGTCGGGCGCCTACGCGACCTTCGTCGTGTTCGCCTGGCGCGACCACGACGAGGACGTCGTTCCGGCCGAGGAGGTGGCGCGCGATCGACCGGGCCAACCGCCAGCGCCCGCGCCGAGGCGCTGCGTGAGAGCCCGGGACCGCGCATGACCGCTGCCGACGAAACCGACCCCAACAGGCTCGGCCGGCTGGCGCATGGAAGGCCGGCGCAGGCCCCGGCCACGGGCAGGGCGGACCGGCCTGCCAAGCGCATCGTGGTCGGCTACGGCTTCTGGATCTTCATGCTCACCGACATCGTCATGTTCTCGGCCTTCTTCGCCGCCTACGCGGTGCTGGTCGAGCGCGACCGCCGGCGGCCCGAGCGGCGCGCGAGCTCTTCGACCTGCGACAACGTCGCGCTCGAGACCGCCTGCCTGCTGCTCTCGAGCTTCACCTGCGGGCTCGCGAGCCTCGCGGTCGCGGCGCGCAGCAACCTGCTCTGGACCAGCTCACGCTGGCGGTCACCGGTCTCCTCGGGCCTCGCCTTCCTCGGCGCTCGAGATCAGCGAGTTCGCCGGCCTGGTCGCGCGCGGCGCGGGCCGCACGCGCAGCGCCTTCCTGTCGTCATTCTTCGCGCTGGTCGGCTGCCACGGCGCGCACGTGACCGCCGGCCTGCTGTGGCTCGGCACGATGATGGCGCAGGTCCTCGCCAAGGGCTTCGCCCGGACATCCTCCACCGGATCCTCTGCTTCAGCCTGTTCTGGCACGCGCTCGACATCATCTGGGTCGGCCATTTTCACCGTCGTCTACCTGATCGGGAGCCACCCCATGAGCCGACATCGACCGACGGCTTCGACGACGCGCTGCCCGGCGACGACGCCGACTGGCGCCGGCGAGGAGCCGCCGACAGCGCCGCCCTCGACACGGAGCTGCGCGGCTACGTCGTCGGTCTGGCGCTCGCGGCGCTGCTCACGGCGGCCTCGTTCTGCGTCGCCGGCAGCACGCCTCATCTACGGGCCGGCGATCCCGGTGGCGCTGATCGTGCTCGCGGTCGCCCAGATGGGCGTCCACCTGGTGTTCTTCCTCCACCTCACCACCGGACCGGACAACACCAACAACGTGCTGGCGCTCGCCTTCGGCGTGCTGATCGTCGTCGCTGGTGATCTTCGGCTCGATCTGGATCATGGCCAACCTCAACCACAACATGGCCGCCATGAACGCGATGGCGGCGGCGATGCAGCGGTAGCCGCGCAACCCCGGAACTCGTCGGGCTTTCCCATTCGGCGTTCCGGGCGGACAATCGCCGCTGGCCCTCGCGGCCGGCTGGGGAGTTGAAAGGGCATGTACCGGAAGATCCTGCTCGCCTACGACGGCACCCTCGAAGGGGCGGTGGCGCTGCGCGAAGGGGCGATCCTCGCGCGGCAGTGCGGCGCCGAGGTCTTCATCCTCTCGGTGGCGCCGGACGCCAGCGGCGTGCAGATCGCCGAGGGCGTGGTCGGCGGCGCGGTCAGCCAGCACATGGAGCGCTACAAGGAAGTGCTGGAACGCGGCGTGGCGCGGCTCACCGCATTCGGCATGAAGCCCACCGCCCGGCTGGCGATCGGCGAGCCGGCGCGCGCCATCGGCGCCTTCGCCAGGGAGGTGGGCGTCGACCTGGTGGTGGTCGGCCACCAGAAGCGCCGCCTCTTGGAGCGCTGGTGGTCCGGGCCGAGCGGCGCCTACATCAGCGACTTCATCGACTGCACCCTCGTCATCGCCCGCAACGCGGTCAGCGACGAGGAGTTCGACGCGCGGATGAAGGCCGCCGGGGGCGAAGCGTAACCCCAGCTCCGCTCTTCCCGCGCGGAGCGGGCCGACAAGAGTCTGGCCACGGAAAACACTGAAAACACGGACGGATCGCGGCAACGGAGGCGCAGCTTCCTGCTGTTTCCCTGCTTTCCGTGTTTTCCGTGGTCCTCTTCTCTTCCCGCTGCCGCGGGAGGAGGGAGAAGCGATCAGGCCTCCTGCTTCAGGTCGAACTTCTGCGCGTCCACGCGCCTTGGTCTGGCGCAGCGCCTCGTCTTCCAGGCGCGCCGCGCCCAGCGCCACGCGGGCGGCGACGTCGATGTTGTGGATGATGGTCGGCGATCTCGGCGTCGGTGTGGTCGGGGTGGGTGGCGACCATCACCGTGCGGTCGAGGATCTCCAGCGACCTGGCGCACATGTCCTTGGAGTAGGTCTTCCGGCACTCGGCGTTGGCCGGCATGTCGAACGGGTTCATCGCCGGGTGCGCCGGCGCCCGCGCCCATCAGCACCTGGTCCCATTCGGTGTAGTTGTGCCGGCCGGTCTTGCCGACGATCACGCCCGGAAGCCAGCTCGACGAAGCGCTTGGCCGCCTCCGCCGACGGCAGGCTGAACATCACCTGGGTGGCGCAATCGTCGTCGGGGCTGTTCATCGGCGTCGGCCTTCAGGCCGAGGTTGCCGAGCTGGCGCGTCGCCGTCGAGGATCGCGCGCTTCTCGCCGCGCATCGCGGCGATCATGCCGTCCAGGCGGTCGAGCTGCACGTTCAGCATCGCGCCCATCAGCTCGGAGGCCCGCGCGCCGTTGCCGGAGAACGGCTGCACCGCGTCGCTGCGGCCCTGCCAGTAGAAGTGGCAGGGGTCGATCGCGCAGCGCGCCCGCTCGGCGAGCGCATCGTCGTTGACCGCCACGCCGCCGCCTTCGCCGGAGGTCATGTTCTTGTAATAGTTGAAGCTGAAAACGCGCCGATGTGGCCGACCGCGCCGAACTTCCGGCCCTCGATAGCCGCCGCCGACGCCCTGGCAGGCGTCCTCGATGACGATCAGGTCGCGGCGCCGGGCGATCTCCATGATCGCGTCCATGTCGCAGGCCGCGCCCCACATGTGCACGGCCACGACCGCCCGCGTGCGCGGCCCGATCGCCGCCTCGATCGCCGCGGGGTCGATGGTGACGCTCTCGTCGATGTCGACGATCAGCGGGATCGCGCCGGCGGTCAGCACCGAGGTCGCGGTCGCCATGTAGGTGTGGGCCGGGATCGATCACCTCGTCGCCGGGGCCGAGGCCGACGCGCGGTCATCGCCGCGGCGAGCGCATGGCTGCCGCTGGCCGCCAGCGCGAAGTGCTTCACGCCGAGATAGTCCGCGTACCGCGCCTCGAACCGCTCGCACTCGTGGCCGACGCCGTAGCGGAAGAGCGCGCCGTCGCGGATCACCCGGGCCAGCGCCTCGATCTCCGCCTCGCCGACCTTGTACATCGCGCTTCCTCCGCGCCCGGCCTTGATGCGGGGCCGCCGGCCTTCTAGCAGGAACCCATGAGCCCGTACGCGCAAGGACGCCGCACCGCGGCCGCCGCATGAGCGGCGCGCCGAAGGTGGCGCTGCTGGGGGCCGGGCGCATGGGCCAGGTGCATGGCCGGAACGCCGCCGCCAACCCGCGCCTCGACCTGGTCAGCATCGTCGATCCGAACGCCGGGGTCGCGGGCGCGATGGCCGCCGAGCTCGGCTGCGCGGTCGGCAGCGTGGACGGCGTGCTCGCCGATCCGGCGATCGCGGCGGTGCTGATCGCCACCTCCACCAGCACCCACCTCGACCTCGTGCTGGCGGCGCTGGCGGCCGGCAAGGCGGTGTTCTGCGAGAAGCCGCTCGACCTCGACCTGGCGCGGCTGCGCGCCCACGCTGTCGCGCTGGAGCGGCCGGCGCAGCCGCTCTACGTCGCCTTCAACAAGCGCTTCGATCCGCACTACGGCGCGCTGAAGGCGCGGCTGGCGGCCGGCGAGATCGGCGCGCTGGAAACGCTGCACCTGATCAGCCACGACCCCGCGCCGCCGCCGCCGGCCTTCATCCCGACCAGCGGCGGCCTCTTCCGCGACTTCACCATCCACGACTTCGACATGGCGCGCTGGCTGCTGGACGAGGACCCGGCCGAGCTCTTCGCCTGGGCCTCCTGCCTGGTCGATCCGGCCATCGCCGCGGCCGGCGACGTCGACACCGCGCGGCTGCATCCTCACCTGCGCCTCCGGCAAGCTCTGCGTGATCAGCAACACCCGCCGCAGCGGCTACGGCTACGACCAGCGCGCCGAGGCCTACGGCTCGGCGGGCGCGGCGTTCGCCGCCAACCCGCGCCTCGCGACCATCGAGACCTGGACCGCGGCCGGCGCGCTCGCCGCGCCGATCTACCCCGGCTTCCAGACGCGCTACGCGGCCTCCTACGCCGCCGAGCTCGACCACTTCGCCGCGGTGCTGGCCGGCGAGGCCGAGCCGGTCACCGGCTACGCGGCCAGCGTCGGCGCGCTCGCTCTGGCGGAGGCCGCCGCACGCTCGGTGGCGAGCGGCGCGCCGGTCAGGCTGGCGGACGTCTGATGGCGCACGCACCTTTCCAGCTCGCCCTCTTCGGCGCCGGCCGCATCGGCCAGATCCACGCCGCCAACGCCGCTGCGCACCCGTCGCTGCGGCTGAAGTACGTGGTCGATCCGGTCGCTGCGTCCGCCGAGCAACTGGCGGCGCGCTTCGGCGCTGCGGTGACCAGCGCCGAGGCGGCCCTGGCCGATCCCGAGGTCGCCGGCGTCGTCGTCGCCAGCGCCACGAACACGCACCTCGACTACTGCCTGGCCGCCGCGAGGGCCGGCAAGGCGATCTTCTGCGAGAAGCCGATCGACCTCGACCTGGCCCGCGCCAGCGCCGCGGCGACGGAGCTGGCGCCCGCCAGGCTGCTGGTCGGCTTCAACCGCCGCTTCGATCCCAATTTCCAGGCGCTGAAAGCGGCGCTGGGCGCCGGCCAGGTCGGCGCGCTGGAGACGCTGAACATCGTCAGCCACGATCCGGCCCCGCCGCCGCTCGACTACGTGCAAGGTCTCCGGCGGCCTCTTCCGCGACATGGCGATCCACGACTTCGACACCGCCCGCTGGCTGCTCGGCGAGCCGGTGAGCGAGGTGTTCGCGCAAGGCGCCTGCCTGATCGACCCGGCGATCGGCGCGGCCGGCGACATCGACACCGCCAAGACGCTGCTGCGCACCGCGTCCGGCCGGCTGGCGCTGATCAGCAACAGCCGCCGCAGCGGTTACGGCTACGACCAGCGGATCGAGGCGTTCGGCGCCGGCGGCATGGTGCGCGCCGGCAACGTGACGGAGAGCGAGGGCGCGCGCTGGACCGAGGCGGGGGCGCAGAGCCCGCCGTTCCGCAACTTCTTCCTCGACCGCTACGCCGATGCCTACCGCGCCGAGATGGCCCACTTCGCGGGCGTGCTGGCCGGCGCCGCGCCCGCCGTCACCTACGCCGACGGCCTCGCGGCCCTCGCGCTCGCCGAGGCCGCCGCGCAGTCGGTGCGGACGGGTCGGCCGGTGAAGGTGTGATCCGCCAGGACCCCGAGCTGCTGCGCCGCCTGCTGCGCGCCAAGGACCGGATGGACGGCGCCTCGGACGAGGACTGGCCGGTCCGGCGGCTGGCGCGGGTCAGCGGCGTCTCGGCGGCCCACTTCGCGCGGTCGTTCAAGGAGGCGTTCGGCGTGCCGCCGCACCGCTACCTGCTCACCCGCCGGATCGAGCGGGCGAGCGCGCTGCTGCGCGACACCGACCTGTCGATCACCGAGATCGCCTTCGAGGCCGGCTGGAACAGCCTGGGCACCTTCGGGCGCACCTTCCGCGACGTCACCGGCGAGAGCCCGGGCGAGCTGCGCGCCCGCGAGCAGGCCGCGCCGCACGAGCGCGGGCCGGTGCCCGCCCTGCTTCCTCAGCGCCGCCAACCGGCCGGCGCTCACCATCGCAGTTTCGGAGAAGCGGCGGCGGGAGGCAGGCGATACAGAGGCCGCCGAACCTTAAGGAGGTCGTGATGAGCCAGGGTGTCGGGGTGGTCGGTCTTTACGTCCGCGATCAGGACGAAGCCCTTCAATTCTATGTCGAAAAGCTCGGTTTCAGGGTCCACACCGATGCGCGCAACGGCGACTATCGCTGGCTGACCGTGCAGCACCCGGACCAGCCGTCGTTCCAGCTCGGCCTCTTCACGCCGCAGGCGCCGACGGTGGACGCGGGCACCGTTGAGACCCTGCGCGAGGTGGTCGCCAAGGGCGCGATGCCGCCGCTGGTGATGGTGGTCGACGACTGCCGCGCCGCCTACGACCGGATGAGCGCGGCCGGCGTGGAGTTCACGCAGGAGCCGGTGGAGCGCTACGGCGCCGTCGACGCCAGCTTCCGCGACCCGTCCGGCAACGGGTGGAAGTTGATCGAAGGGCGCTAGGTCTTCATGCTGAGCGCTCGGCTCCCGCGGGCCGGCCGAGCGCCAGGAGGCCCCGATGTCCGACGCCGATCCGATCGCCGAGACGCTGCGCGAGATGTACGCCGCGGCCACGGTCGACGACTTCGAGGCGCTGAAGGCGATCTTCGACGACGGCTTCTACGCCTTCGACCTCGGCAAGCGCTTCGACGGCATGGAGCTGCCGCAGCTGATCAAGGACGCGCACGCCGGCGGCGCGGCGATCGTCTGGACCGTTGAGGAGGCGGACAGCCACGTCGTCGGCGACTGGGCGTGGACCGCCTACGTCAACCGCGGCTCGATCTCCGACGGCAAGACGGTGACGCCGGTCACTTGGCTGGAATCCGCCGTCCTGCGCCACGACGGCGCCCGCTGGCGCATCCGCTTCTTCCACTCCACCCGCGCCCAGGCCGCCGGGGCCGCTGATCGCCAGGAGGAACTGGCGTAGCGGCCCGCCGCAGTTCGCGGCGCTCCCGCCGCGCTACCCGCGACCGTCCACAAGGCGGTCCGCGCCCGATCCATCCCTTGCTGGTCCCAGATTATGGCGACGATCGCGGCGCCCCCGATGCTTGCCGTGAGCGCAACAAAGACGCGCGTCACCAGCCTGACCCGGGGGGAGACTGCGGTCACGATATCAGCCAGGTCGCGCACGCCGGCCTTCCGGTGACCCGTGCGCCCTCCGCGCATGTACGGATGCGGTTTGAGGGGGCAGGCGCCCTGGTCCCCTCAAACTCCGTCCCTTCAAACCGTGGTCAGCGGTGTTCATGCGGGTTTTCGGAAGTGATATGTATGGAAGGTATGAGCGACGCTGTCGGCCCTGGCGATCTGGTTTTGTGCGTCAATGCCGCGCCGAACCATGCCACCGGGCGACCGGTGCCGCTGGTGGCGGGGGAAACCTACCGGGTCGTCGCGGTCATGGAGTTTGGCTGCCCGTGCGGACGCTCCGATGCGCTGCTGGACGTCGGGGTGGATTTCGCCTGGTGCCAGACCCGCTTCCGGCTGCTCCCCAAGCCCAAGGCGGAGGCCAGGACGCGCCGCGTCTCGGCGCCCAAGGAGAAGGAGACGGTTCGCTGAACGCCCGGTTCCGGATCCGGCCGTGTGCCGGACCTCGCGAGACTGGGTCTGGGCGGAGCGGCGCCTGAAGTGTCGGCCACAATTCAATTGGCGCTACTCTTTCTCGCGGTGATCGTGATGTTCGTCGTGGTAAGCGCGGCCGTCGTCGTGCGCGTCCTCATTCCAGCCATTCGTCGCCTGGAGAGCCAAAGGGGCGATCCGCGCGACTTCCGCTGATCTGGGAAACTGAGACACTTCGAAAACCCTTGACGACGATTTACCCGTAGTGTTCTCTGTTTGTTCCGGCGCGGGCTCGCGGCGGGGGTCTTTGACATTGTGGATCGGGTGAAACGGGCCCCCCTTCGGCGGCGCAGCATGGGGCGCGCGGTTATCTGTGGTGATTTGTGGTGGATCGGCGGCGCGCGTTCGCGGGCGCAGCATTGCGCGGCGCCGGGGCGCGGCGCTCGCCGGAAGGGGAGAAGGACGACGCGCTTTGCCGCGTTGGTCCGCCTGATCGCAATACACTTTGGCCGCAATTCGGGCGCCGTTGTTAACGGCGCCTTTGCGGTTGCATCTACGGCGCCGAAGCAAGCTGGGCGCCCGAGGCCCGTCAGCCGCCGGTCGCCACGAACTCGTAGATGTGCTGGCCGTCGCGGGTCGTCAGGGTGGGCTTGCCGTCGCGCTCGCCGATCACGAACGCCAGCCCCAGGGTCTGCGGGTCGATGGTGACCAGCGAGACCGTGCCGTCGTCGTTGCGGCGGCTGGCGACGTCGCTGACCCAGGCCTGCGTGCGCACCCGCACCCGCTCGCCGTCGCGCTCCACGCTCAGCCGGCCGAGATCGGCGCTTTCGTAGGCCGGGGCGAGGCCCGCGCAGTCGGCAGCCTCGGCCGGGATGGTCAGCCGCTTGCGCTCGACGGCGCGAACAGCGGCGATCTGCGCCGCGGCGGCGGCGACCTCGTCCGCCGCCTGCGGCTTGCCGTCGTAGAGCAGCTCCAGGAGCCGCCGCATGAACGGGCGGCGCATGAACACGCCGGCGTCCGCGTTGGTCAGGATCACCGCGCCGACCTGGGCGGACGGGATCGCCAAGGCGTCGCTGTGATAGCCCGCGAGGTCGCCGCCGTGGTGGATGACCGGGACGCCCCAGGTCGCGTCCTCCATCAGGCCCATGCCGTACCACTGGTCCTCGCCGGTCGGCGCGCCGCGCGCCCGGCTGGCCAGCAGGTGCTCGGCCCCGACCAGGCGCTCGCCGCTCGGCAGCACGCCCTCGGTCAGCTCGTTCTGCATGTAGAGGATCATGTCGTGCGGCGACGACCAGACGCCGCCGCCGGGGCGGAACGGCATGACGGCGTTGTTGATGTCCATCCCCAGCACCACGAGCTTGCCGTCGGGGTCCTTGCCGTGCGGGCTGGCGTGGTCGCCGGCCAGCGCCGTCGCCATGGAGAAGGTGGTGTCGTGCATGCCGAGCGGCGTGAAGATCATCTCCTGCATCGCCGTGTCGTAGGCCTCGCCCAGCGCCAGGTCGGGCCGCGCCACGTGGCCGCCGATGAAGCCCGCCGCCGCGGCCATCAGGTTGTTGTACTGGAACACCTCGCCGAACCGGCTGGTCGGCTGGGTCGCCGCCAGCTGCACGAAGGTGCTCTCGACCGGCGTGTCGGCGGTGGTGGTGAACAGCCACTCGTAGTCCTTGCGCGGCAGCCCGGTGAACGCCGAGACCAGGTGCCGGACCAGCACCTGGCGGGTGGTCTCGTCGTCGCCCAGCCGGAACGCCGGGTAGACCTTGGTCACCGGGTCGTCCCAGGCGAGCTTGCCCTCGTCGACCAGCCGGGCCAGCAGCAGCGTCGTCATGCCCTTGGTGTTGGAGGCCGCCATGAAGCGGGTGTGCGGCCCGATCGGCTCGGGCCGGCCGGCCTCGCGCACGCCGACGCCGCCCTCGAAGACGATCTCGCCGTGGTCGATCAGCGCGACGCCGACGCCGGGCGTCTCGAGCGTCGCGGCGGCCTCGCGCACGAAGTCCAGCAGCGCCGCCACCCGCGCCGGATCCAGCCGGTGTGCGGTGCGGCCGGCGAAGCTCTCGCGGGCGTGTCCGCCCGGCCGCAGGCTCTGCAGGATCAGGCTGAACTGACCGTTTCGCTTCTCGAGCGTCGCGGTGTTGCCGCTGAGCAGGCCGACGGTCCAGGCCTCGCCCTTGCGCAGCGCCAGCGCCACGACGCTGGCGTGCTCGGCCGGCGAGGTCTCGTAGTTGGCGATCGCCTGCTCGTCCCAGCCGTCGCGGGCCGGCGCCGGCGTGAGGAGCTTGAAGCGCGTGGGTCTCCCCGCCGCGCCAGGCCGCCCAGCCGGCGGTCACCGCGCTCCGGGCGTCGGCGGCGGCGCCCACCTCGACGAAGGCGAGCCGCAGGTCGCCCTCCGGCGCCGTCAGCTCGACCAGCGCTCCGCGCGCCTCCTGGGACCAGCCCTCGGGGACGGTGAACGTGGCGCTCAGCTGGCTCGGCGTCGACATGGATGCGGGTCCTTTGCGGCGGTCGTCGGTCGCCCCCGGACGGGGCGCCGGCCTCCTTCTACCTGCAATCGCCGGCCTGGCCAGCGTCACCACGTCGATAGGCATAAGCTGACGACAGGTTGGTCCCGCTTAAGCTTATCTTAGAGCGCATCCTGTAATCATGACAGCAATCGGGCCAATCCGGCCAGGTTCGGAAGTAGTTAACCACCGTACTGTCCGCGGAAGTCGATCTCGAGAGGTCTCGGATGGGTGATCATCGTCGCGGCGATCTCGACTTGGACGAGGGCCGGCGCGCGCCAACCGATGTTCTGGCGCTGGTCTCGGTCGGCGCGATCGCCTCGTTCATCACCCTGCTGTGCTTCACCGCCGCCCGGCACCCCGACGCGCGCGACCTGATCGCGCCGGTCGTCGTCGGGCTTGGCGCGGGCGGGCTGATCCTGTTCCGCCAGCTTCGCAAGGCGGCCAGCAGCATGGCCGCCAGCGAGGCGCGGGCGCGCATTCGCCGCGACCCACGACGCGCTGACCTATCTGCCCAACCGGACGCTGCTCAGCGAGCGGCTGGCCGAGGCCGCCGCCGGCGACGGCCCGGGCCGCGTCAGCGTCTTCTGCATCGGTCTGGATCGTTACGACGAGGTGGTGGAACTGCTTGGCGAGGACGCGACGGAGGCGGTGATCGTCGAGCTCGCGAGCCGGTTGCGAGGCCTGTGCGGGGAACGCGACACCGCCGGCGCGGCTCGGCGACGGCGTTTTCGCCATGCTGCGCTGGGACGAGCCGGCGCCGCTGGATTTCGCGGCCCAGCTGGCCGCGCGGTTCACGGACTGCAGCTCTGGTCCCGCCGAGCTGACGTTCTTCAAGTGCAGCGTCGGGGTCGGTGCGGTCACGCAGCAAGCCGACAGCTCCGTGGAAGCGTTGCGCCAGGCGCAGATCGCGCTCTCGAACGCCCGCAAGCAGGCGGGCGCGCGGTGCGCCAGCTTCGAGCCGCGGATGGACCAGGCGGTGCGGCGCAGGAAAGAGCTCGAGACGGATCTCAGGCGGGCGCTGGACGAGGGCGGCCTCTCGCTGGTCTACCAGCCGCAGGTCAACGCCAGAGGCGCGATCGTGGGCGCGGAGGCGCTGCTGCGCTGGGTCAGTCCGCAGCACGGCTCGATCTCGCCCAGCGTGTTCATTCCGCTGGCCGAGAACTGCGGACTGAGCGAGGCGATCGGCTGCTTCGCCCTGCGGCAAGCCTTCGCGGATTCGGCGGCGTGGCCGGGGCTGTCGGTCGCCGTCAACATCGCCGCCCCGCACATCCGCTCCGGCCGCGTGGTCGGCGCCCTGGAGGAGCTGCTCGCCGAAACCGGCCGCGCCGCGCAGAGCTTCGAGATCGAGATCACCGAGAGCCTGCTGCTGGCCGACGAGCCGGGGACGCTGCAGACGCTCGAGGCGCTGCGCCGGCTGGGCTTCTCCGTGGCGCTCGACGACTTCGGCACCGGCTATTCCAGCTTGAGCTACCTGCGGCGCTTCCCGGTCGACAAGATCAAGATCGACCAGTCGTTCATCGCCCAGCTCGGCAAGCGTCCGGAGTTGAGCGCGATCGTGAAGGCCATCGTCGACCTGGCCGAAGCGCTCGAATTGAAAGTGCTCGCCGAGGGTGTCGAGACAGCCGAACAGGCCGAACGGCTGACCCGGATCGGCTGTTCGCTCTACCAGGGCTACTTCTTCAGCCGGCCGGTGGCCGCTTCCAGACTGGGCGAGCTCATCGCCACAGGCTCCTTGCTGGCCGCCTGACGCGGTTTCGAGCCCATCAGCTCAGCTCGGGGCGAGCGCCCTGGCGAGGGCGGCCATCGAGTTGCGGGCGAAGGTCTTCGTGAGCTGCGCCTCCGGCATGAACATGAAGCCGTGCGGCGCGCCGGGATAGACGTGCAGCTCGGTGGGGACGCCGGCGCGGATCAGGCGTCGCGCATAGTCCAGGTTCTCCTCGAGGAAGAGGTCGAGGGCGCCGCAGATCATGAAGGTGGGCGGCAGGCCTGAGAGGTCGCCGGCGCGGGCCGGCGCGGCGAACGGCGAGACGTCCGGCGCGCCCGGCGGTCCGCCCAGGAGCGAGGCCCAGCCGAAGCGGTTGCTCTCCCGCGTCCAGACGAACTGGCCGACGTAGGGCGAGGGGTCGGCTTGGGTGACGGTGCGGTCGTCCAGCATCGGGAACACCAGGTGCTGGAAGGCCACGGCATGCTCGCCGCGGTGCTTCGCCAGCAGCACCAGCGCGGCCGCGAGGCCGCCGCCGGCGCTCTCGCCGGTCACCACGATGCGGCCGGGATCGACCCCCAGCGCCGCGGCCTCGGCGTGCAGCCAGGCGAGGCCCGCGTAGCAGTCCTCCACCGGGCCGGGGTGCGGCGTCTCCGGCGCCAGGCGATAGTCGACCGAGACCACCACGGCGCCGAGTTGGAGCGCGTACTGGGCGTCGGTCGGCCCGGTCATCTCCGCCGAGCCCAGGATGTAGCCGCCGCCGTGAACGTGCAGGATGCCGGGGCGGGCTTGCCCGGCCTCGCCTGGCGCGGTGATGACCAGCCGCACGTCCGGTGCGCCGTCCCGCCCGGGCGCCAGCGCTTCATAGACCCGCACCTCTGGCGGCGGCGGCGGCAGCGGCGGTCGCGTCGCGGCCATCATCGCGCGCAGCTCGCCGATGCGCGCCGCCTCGAACGCCAGCGACGGGAACTCGGCGAGCGGCAGCATTTCCGGATCGAGCAGATGTCTGGATGGCATGTGAGCGGCCCCGAGCTAACCGGGCGATCCTGGCGGCTCGTCATTCGACATGCAACGGCCACGCTGGTTTGAGAAGTCCGAAGCGCGGCCGCCCAGGCGCCGGCTGCCAGGCTGGGCGGCGCTGCGGGCCGCCGCTCACCTTAGGCTGTCGTCGCGAGACGGCGTCTTCTACGGGGTCGCCAGGTACGGAACGAGACGGTCGAACGGTCTCAGTGCGGTGTGAAGACCGTCGGCGTTCCGTTGGTCCGGCCCTCGTGCTTCACCTCATGCTTCTGGTGCCGGCACTCGGCGCGCGACTTGTCGCTCTGGGCGTTGCACGCATGCTTCACGTCGCGTGACGTCTGGCGCGTGTCGCGGCGTTCGCCCCGCCGTGTCATGCCCTGGGTCTGCGCGTGGGCAGCCAGGGGATATGTCTCGATCGCGAACGTCGAGCCCACGGTGAGGAGCACCGCCACTGCACTCAGAACCTTGAGCGTTCCCATCGTCATGACCCTGCGCCGGAGCGAAGGGTCTAGTAGGCCCTGGCCGACGAGCCGCGCACTGGGTTGAACCCTGGTCGCGCGACGCAATTCGTCCCTGGAAGCACGCCAGCGTTATCCGAGGCCGAGTCTCAGAACCGCCCTGCGGCGCGACCGAGGGCCGGGCGGCGCTGCGCTACCGCCCGGGGCCCTGTCGACCCGGCGGTTCCTGCGGTTTCTTAAGAGTCGGAAATCCCAGTTGCAGCGTCGCCCCGCGGCTTCAGCATCCACTCGTGCGCCGGATCGTTGTGGAAGATCCACTGGCGGCGGGGGCCGGCCATCACGTTGAGGTAGTAGAGGTCGTAGCCGTGCGGGGCGCCGACCGGGTGGTAGCCGCGCGGCACCAGCACCACGTCGCCGTCCTCCACGCTGAGCGTCTCGTCGAGGCTGCGGTCGTCGGTGTAGACGCGCTGGAAGGCGAAGCCCTGCGCCGGATTCAGGCGATGGTAGTAGGTCTCCTCGAGCTGGGTCTCGACCAGCGGCGTGTCGGTGTCGTGCTTGTGCGGCGGGTAGCTCGACCAGTGGCCGGCGGGCGTCAGCGCCTCGACCACCAGGAGACGCTCGGCGGGCTCGGTTTCCGGCAGGATGTTGCGCACGAAGCGCTGGTTGGTCGCCGAGCGCCGCGCACCTCGCGCGACATCTGCGCGGGCTGCGATCAGCCGCGGCGCGCCGACGCCGGCGCCCGGCGCGGTGCAGACGGCGATCTCGGCGTCGGTGACGGCGGTCAGCGCGATCGGGAGGCCGGCCGGGACGTAGACTGCGCCGGGCGCGGCGTCCTCGAACACCGAGGCGCGGCCGCCGACGCCGGCGAAGCGCGCCTCGCCGGCCGCGACGTCCGCCTTGCCGGCGAGCACGACGACGCAGGTCTCGCGATCGGCGAACGCGAAGCCGGCGCGCTGGCCGGCGGCCAGCCTGCGCACCTCGAAGCCGACGTATTTCCAGCCGGCGCTGGCGGGTGTGATGTCGATCACCCGGCCGCCCGCGTCGGGCGCCGTCGGTCGCACTTTCAGGTTCGCCATCGGCCACTCCACCGCGTTGCTGGGCTCAGGTCAGGCCCGCCGCCGCGGCCGTCTCGCGCAGTGTCTTCAGCCCGAGGCGGCTATAGACGCGCGGGTCGGCGAGCTTGGGATCCTGCTCGGCCTCGATCACGATCCAGCCGTCATAGCCGATGTCGGCCAGCGCGCGCATCACCGCACCGAAATCGAGACCGCCGTCGCCGGGCGCGGTGAACATGCCGCCCAGCACGCCGTCCAGGAAGCTGCGGCGCTCGGCCATGACCTGGTCGAACACCGGCTGGCGCACGTCCTTGGCGTGCACATGCGACGACGCGCTCGGGATGGCGGCGGATCAGCGCCGCGGCCTCGACGCCGCCCAGCGCCGCGTGGCCGGTGTCGACGACGAAGCCGACGTTCGCCGGCGTCGCGGTGATGAAGGCGTCCACGTCTTCGCTGGCGCTCGACCACCGTGCCGAGATGGAAGTGGTAGGCGAAGCGCAGACCCTCGCGCTCGACATAGGCCGCGACCGCCGCCAGCCGCTCGCCGAAGCGCGGCCAGTCTGCGGCCGCCAGCCGCGGCGTCTCGGCGAGCGGGCGACCGCGATCGCTGTGGATGGCGTTGCTGGTCTCCGCGGCGATGAACACGGTCGAGCCCATCGCCTTGAGCAAGCTCAGGTGCGGCTGCAGCGCGGCGATCTCGGCCTCGGCGCCCTGCGCCAGCAGGTTCAGCGAATACCAGCCGCCGATCAGCGCCAGGCCATGGCGCGCCAGCAGCGGCCCGAGCACGGCCGGATCGCGCGGGAACCGGCCGCCCAGCTCGACGCCGGCAAAGCCGATCTCGGCCGCGTCGGCGAGGATGGTCTCCACCGACGTATCGGCGCCCAGCTCGGGCATGTCGTCGTTGGCCCAGGCGATCGGGCTGACGCCGAAACGGACGGTCATGAGGCGCGCTGCCGCTCTTCGAGCTTCGCGACGTAGGCCGCCCGCGCCGCCGCCACTTCGCCGCGCTCGGAGACTTCCGGGACGGCGACGTCCCACCAGGCGCCGCCGGCTGCGGTGCTTGGGCCAGGGTCGGTGTCGATGACGATCACGTAGGTGCGGTCAGCGGCCGCGGCGCGGCCCATCGCGGCTTCCAGGCCGGCGATGTCGTCCACCTTCTCGGCGAGCGCGCCAAGGCTCGCGGCATGTGCGGCGAAGTCGATATCCGGCAGGGTCGCGTGTGCGGCGTCGGCCAGCAGGTTGTTGAACGGCGCGCCGCCGGTCTGCGCCTGCAGGCGGTTGATGCAGCCGAAGCCGCGGTTGTCGAGCACCACGATGGTCAGCTTCAGCCCCAGCATCACCGAGGTGGCGATCTCGGAGTTCAGCATCAGGTAGCTGCCGTCGCCGAGCATGACGATCACGTCGCGGGCCGGGTCGGCCATCTTCACGCCGAGCCCGCCGGCGATCTCGTAGCCCATGCAGGAGAAGCCGTACTCCAGGTGGTAGCCGCCGGGCCGCTTGGTGCGCCAGAGCTTGTGCAGCTCGCCCGGCAGGCCGCCGGCCGCGCAGACCAGCACCGCGTCGTCGCTGGCCTGGCGCCAGACCGCGCCGATCACCTGCGCGTCGGACGGGAGGACGTTGCCTTCGGGCGGCGCGGTGGCGGCGGTCCAGTCGCCGTTCCAGGCCGCCACGCCGTCGGCCGCCGCCTTCGACCACGCCTCCGGCGCCCGCCAGACGGCGAGCCGCTCGCTCAGCGCTTCCAGCGCCGCGCCGGCGTCGCCGACCACCGCCAGCGCGCCGTGCTTGGCCGCGTCGTAGGCGGCGACGTTGATCTGCGCCAGCCGCACGCCGGGCCGGACGAAGAGGGCGCGCGAGCCGGTGGTGAAGTCCTGCAGCCGCGTGCCGACGCCGATCACCAGGTCCGCCTCGGCCGCCGCCCGGTTGGCCGCGCTCGTGCCGGTCACGCCGATCGCGCCCAGCGCCAGCGGGTGGTAGTAAGGCAGCGCGCCCTTGCCGGCCTGCGTCTCGCCGACCGGGATGCCCGCACTGTCCGCAAACGCCGCCAGCGCCGCCTCCGCGCCCGAGTAGATCACCCCGCCGCCGGCGATGATCAGCGGCGCCTTCGACGCCCGCAGCGCGGCCGCCAGCTCATCTAGCTCGCGCGGGTCGGGCGGCTGGCGGCGGATGCGCCAGACGTGGCGCTCGAACATCGCGCGCCGGAAAGTCGGCCGCCTCGGTCTGCACGTCCTGGCAGAAGGCGAGGGTGGCCGGCCCGCAGGTCGCCGGGTCGAGCATGGTCGCCAGCGCCCGCGGCAGCGAGCCGATCAGCTGTTCGGGGCGGGTGATGCGGTCGAAGTAGCGCGAAACCGGCCGGAAGCAGTCGTTGGCGCTGACCGTGGCGTCGGTGAAGTCCTCCACCTGCTGCAGCACCGGATCGGGCGCGCGCCCGGCGAACACGTCGCCGGGGATCAGCAGCACCGGCAGCCGGTTGACGTGCGCGAGCGCCGCGGCGGTCACCATGTTGAGCGCGCCAGGGCCGATCGAAGTGGTGCAGGCCATCGCGCGGCGGCGGCGGCTGGCCTTCGCGAAGGCGATCGCCGCGTGCGCCATCGCCTGCTCGTTGTGGGCGCGATAGGTCGGCAACGTGTCGCGGACGCCGTGCAGCGCCTCGCCGATCCCGGCGACGTTGCCGTGCCCGAAGATCGCCCAGACGCCGGCGAAGTAGGGAACCTCGGCCCCGTCGATCTCGACGAACTGCGCCGCCAGGTAGCGGACCATCGCCTGCGCGGCGGTGAGGCGGATCGTGGCCATGCCCGCTACTCCGCCGCCGGGCGCGAGCGGGCGCCGGCCTTCGCCGCGTCCCAGGCGCCCGCCAGCGCGCCGAGGCCCGCCGCCAGCCGCCGCGTGGCCTCGGCGTCGTCGATCTCTCCGGCCAGGTAGGCGCGCGCCGGCGCTTCCCAGATCGTGCGGCCGACCGCGAATCCCTTGACGATGTCCACCTGCGCCGCCGCCTGGAAAGACGCTGTCAGAGCGCCGACACCGGCGCCCTGGCCCAGCATCAGCACGCCGCGGCAATGCGGATCGTTGGCCTCGATCGTGGCGGCGACCTTCGCCCAACCGGCCGCGTCGGCGAGCGGCTCCAGCTTCCACCAGTCGGGTTTCACGCCGATCTCGTAGAACCGCGCCAGCACGGCGGCCACCGCCGCGCCGCTGCCACCCGCGATCGGCTCGATCAGCAGCTCGTGGCGCGTGGCGCGGGCGGCGTGGAACAGGCGCAGCAACTGCCGTTCCTGCCGCGTCTTCAGCTCCGGCGCGTCATCGGGGTGGTAGCGCACCAGGCACTTCACCACCTGGCCCAGCGGCCATTCGCGCAGGATGACGCCGACGTCTGCGCCGCCCTCGAACTCGAGTGGGTGCGATCCGGCCCGCTCGATCGGCCGCCCGACCCAGAGCCCGTCGTCGGCGGTCCGCGCCAGCGCGGTCAGCCCATACCGGTCGTCCAGCAGCACGCCGAAGCCGTCGCCGCAGCGCCGCGCCGCTTCCAGCCCCGCCAGCTTGAACGCCTCGATCCGCGCCGCGTCGGCGCCGAGCTCGGCGGCCAGCGCCTCGAACTGGGTGCGGTGGTCGAGCGCCAGCACGCAGAGCCGCGGGTGCTCGCCGCGCCGCGTCGTCGCCCAGTGCAGGTGCTCCAGTTCGGCGTCCTCGCGCAGCCGGCGCGGGCGCGGCCGCGCCGTCCAGGAACGCCGCCAGCTCCGGCCAGGTCGGCATGGCCGGCGCGCAGCCGTGCCGCGAGACCACCAGCGCGCCGCAGGCGTTGGCGTAGTCGCAAGCCGTGGCGAGCGGTTCGTCCCGCAGCCAGCCGCGCAGGAAGCCGGCCATGAAGGCGTCGCCCGCGCCCAGCACGTTGAACACCTCGACGTCGAAGCCCGCCCGCGCCACGCCGCTGGCGAACCCCGCGCCGATCGCGCCGGGGAAGGCGACGCAGCCCTGCGGCCCGCGCTTGCAGACCAGCAGCGCGTCGGTGAGCCGCCGCACCGCCCGCAGCGCATCCTCCGCGTCCGCCGCGCCGCCCAGGATGCAGAACTCCTCCTCGGTGCCGACGATGAGATCGCAGAGCGCCGCGGCTTCGCGCAAGCGCGCCGTCACCGCCGCGTCGGCGACGAAGCGGTCTTCGCCGCGGTCGAGCCCGGTGAGGCCCCAGAGCACCGGGCGGTAGTCGATGTCGAACGCCACCTTGCGGCCGGCCGCCTTGGCCGCGCGCGCCGCCTTCAGGCTGGCGGCGAAGACCTGCGGGGTCGAGAGGTGGGTGCCGCTCAGCACCGTCGCCCTGGCCTCGGCGATAAAGGCAGGGTCGATGTCGGCCTCGCTGAGCGCCATGTCGGCGCAGTCGGCGCGGTAGAACAGCAGCGGGAAGTGCTCGCGGTCGCGGATGCCGAGGATGACGAGCGCCGTCAGCCGGCGCTCGTCGGCCGCAACCGCGCGGGTGTCGACGCCCTCGCGGGTGAGCTCCTCGCGGATGAAGCGGCCGAAGTGGTCGGCCCCGACCCGGGTGATCAGCGCCGCGTTCAGCCCCAGCCGCGCCGCGCCGATCGCCGTGTTGGTCGGCGAGCCGCCGACGTACTTGGCGAACGAGCCCATGTCCTCCAGCCGCCCGCCGACCTGCTCGCCATAGAGGTCGACGCTGGAACGGCCGATCGCGATCAGGTCGAGGCTGGGCTGCACGCGCGCTCCCTGATCACGCTGGAACCAGCTCGATCACCCGTTCGGCCGCGGCCTCCACCGCGCCGCGCGACCAGAGCATCGGCACGTAATCGCCCTTCGCCCAGAGCGGGAAGAGGTCGGAGTAGTGCGGGCTGTCCGGATCGCCGGACTGGCCGGGGGTGTTGACGACCAGGCTGTTGTCCCATTCGCCGACGTCCATGACCATGCGCACCGAGGCGCCGTTGGTCATGCCGAAGTCCTCCACGCGGTAGGTGGCCGAGGCCACCGTGAACGCCGAGCCGGCGACCGGCGTCGGGCCGTGGCTGAGCCTGGCCTTCATGTCGGCATCGCCAAACGCGGCGGCGGCCGGGACGAAGTGGGCGTGGTGCAGGTCGCCCCAACGCCAGGCCGCCATATCGGGGCCGAGCCGCCTGGTCAGCTCTGCCAGCGCCGCGGCGAGGCTCTCCAGCACGATCTCGCGGCGGGCCGCTTCGGGGTCCGGACCAAGTTCGGCGCCCGGCGACTGCAGAAAGTCCACCGCGGCGTACTGCGAGGGCGTGGTGGCCGCGTCGATGATCGCGGCGGCCGCCGGCGTCGCCACGCGCCGGGTGATCGAGCGGCCGAGGTGCTTGGCGAGCCACACCTCGGAGATGGCGGCCGGCGCGCTGTCGAGCGTCTCGTTTCCGTCCCAGCCGGCGAGCAGGTCGATCGCCCGCTGCACCTTCGGGTCGGTCGAGGTCAGCCCCGCCAGCAGCGGCTGCGCGCGCAGCGCCGTTCGGCTGACCACGTCGACCTGCAGCGCCGCCGACTGCGCGACGGTCATCTTGTCATTGGCGTCAAGCACCTCGCCGATGCGTTGGGCGCGGCCCGGGTCGGCCCACTCGAAGCCGATGCCGAGGTCGATCGCCGGGTGATCGCGCGGCACGTTCAGCTCGTTGGCGGTCTGGATCCAGCCGCGCTCGGGGTTCAGCAGCGTCGGCAGCTCTTCCTGTGCGATGAAGCCGTCCCACTCGTAGCGGCCGTCGCCCGGCGCGCCCATCAGCCCGTCCCAGCCCCTGCGGCGCGGGATGAAGCCGGCCGGCTGCCAGGCGATGTCGCCGGTCACGTCGGCGTAGACGAAGTTCATCGGCGCCGCGCCCCAGTGTTTCAGCGCCGCGCGGAACGTCGGCCAGTCGGTGGCGGTCTGATAGCGCGCCGCGCCGAAGTAGGCGGCGGTGCCGGGATGGGTCCAGGCGGTGCGCAGCGCGAACGCACGGTTCTTCTCCGGCTCGCTTTTCAGCACCGGACCGTGCCGCGTGAAGGCCAGCTCGACCTCGCGCTCCGCCTCGCCCTTCACCGCGATGCGCTCGGTGACGATGCGCATGTCTTCCCAGCCGCCGTCGTAGCGGTACTGGCGCGGGTTCTCGGGGTTCAGCTCGTAGACGTAGAAGTCGGCGTGGTCGGCCGGGAAGATGGTGATGCCGAACGCCGCCTTGTCGTTGTGGCCGAGCGTGACGCCCGGCAGGTGCAGCTCGCCGGCGCCCATCACCTTGTAGCCGGGCGCCTCGAGGTGGATCACGTAACGGATCGAGGGCGCGACCAGCACCCGGTGCGGATCGCTGGCCAGGATCGGCCGGCCGGTGGCCGTGCGCGAGCCGGAGATCGCCCAGTTGTTGGAGCCGCCCGCGGCGGCCTCCTCGACCAGCTGCGGCCGGCGCGGCGGCCTTGGCGGGCGCGGCGCCGGGCGGGGCGAACTCCACGTCCTTGGTGGCCAGCGTGTAGTCGGCCAGCAGGTCGGCCGGGATGTCGGCTGAGATCGAGGCCGTCGGGGAGCGCGAGCGCGTGGTCCGGCTCCAGCTTGCGGCGCACGCGGTCGGCGGCGAGGCCGCCGGCCGAGACGATCCGCATGCGGATGAACTCGCCCTCGGCGTTGTTGCTGATCCCGTGGCTGCGGATGCGCACCACGTCCGACGCGTCCCAGGGCTCGGGCCGGGTGTCGGTCAGCCTGAACTCGACCGGCAACGGCGCCTCGCCGGCCAGCACCTTGGCGATGTAGGCGTTCAGACCGGCGGCGAACGCCTCGGTCCAGGCCCTCGCGTCCGGGCCATAGACCGCCCACTCTGCGTCCATGTCGCCGCGATAGAGGAAGAGCCGCGCGGCGCGGTCCTTGGCGACGTACTGCGGGCCGAAGTTCTCCGCGAGCCGCCCGAGCCCGCGCTTGCGCCACAGGTCCAGCTGCCAGAGCCGCTCGCGGCCGGCGTTCCAGCCCTGCGCGAAGAACACGTCGTGCACCGTGCCCGCGTAGACGTGCGGGATGCCCCATTGGTCGACGAGGATCTCGACTGGCCCGTCCAGTCCCTCGATCGAGACCTTGTCCCGCTCCGCCGCCGCGATCCCTGGCATGGCTCTCACTCCGATGATCGTCAATTGCGCGAACAAGGCGACTGGACCGCCTTGTCGTCAACCGCCCCCATTACCCGCTCTTCCCCGCGAAAGCGGGGACCCAGGCTTTTTGCGGCCGCGGCCGTGCCTCAGCAGTCGTTTTAGATTGGCCACGGAAAACACGGAAGACACGGACAAGCCCGGCGTCCCCGTCCGTGGCATTCCATCAGTCTGGCGTTTTCCGTGTTCTCCGTGTTTTCCGTGGCCAAAAAACCTAGGCCCCCGCTTTCGCGGGGGAGAGCGGACATCGGGCTCACGCGTGCACCGGAAACGTCGGCCACCACGCCGTGATCTCTCCACCGTCGTACACCGCGATGTCGCCGAACTGCAGGAAGACGCCCTCGCTCTCGGTGGGGCGCATGAAGACGAAGTCGTCCTGGTCGAGCTGCACCTTGGCCGAGCCCTCCAGCATGCCGCGGCCGCCCCAGATGGCGCTGAACCGCACCCCGGGCGGCGAGACCACCCGCGCATCGCCGTAGCCGCCGTAGAGGAAGAAGCCGCGGGCGCTGTTGGGGTCGAGCTGGCGGTAGGCGGCGCTTAAGGCCTCGCGGCGCGGGAACACCGCCGGGTCCATCACCTTCAGCACCGGCTGGGCGATGAAGGCGGCCGGCTGCAGGGCCTTCAGGGTCGGCAGGTCGAAGTGGGTCGGCTTGACGAACGCCGAGCCGATCGAGACTTCGTTGGCGGCGCTGCCGGCCAGATGCAGCGCATAGGTCGGGCTGCCGGCGCCGTTCAACGTCATCGCCGAGACATCGCCCAGCTTCTCGGCCAGCAGCTTCACCGCGGCGGCGTAGCGGGCCTGGACCACGCGCCTCCTCGGCGGCGGGGGAGGCGGCGCCCATCACATGGGCGTCGTAGCCCATCAGGCCGGTGAGGGTGAGGCGCGGCTCGGCCTTCACGAGGTCGATCGCCTCGGCGAGGGCCGCGAGGTCGGCGAGGCCGCCGCGGTGCAGGCCGACGTCGATCTCCAGGTTGACTTTGAACGGCGCGTCCGTGGCCCGGGCGATCTCGGCGTACTGGGCGATCCGACGCGCGCTGTCGGCAAGCCACTGCGGGCGGGCGGCGGGGGCGGCGCTGTTGGCGTGGCGGCGCACGAAGTCGGCGACCTGGGCGGCCGGCAGCGGGCGGCCGGTCAGCACGTCGGCTTCCGGATGGCGCTCGGCCATCTCGTCGAGCATGACGCCGTTGAACACCATCAGCCGCGCCGCGCCGGTCCCGGCCAGCACGGCGTCCAGCAGCGCGGGCGCCGGCAGCGACTTGGAGACCACGCGCAGCGCCAGCCCGCTCGGCGCCAATTGCGCGCGCACCGTCTCGATGTTGGCCGCCAGCCGCTGGCGGTCGACCACCAGCGTCGGCTGCGCGACGCCGGCCCGTTTCAGCGCAGCCTGCAGGCCGGCGAAGTAGGCGTCGTGGCCGCCAGCGCCGCGGTCCGGCGTGCGCAGCGACGGGAGGAAGCGCGAGGCGAAGGCGGCGGCGCGGACGAGGCGCGGATCGCGCGGCAGCGTCTTCATGGCGCCACTGGATCGGCGTCGAGGCGCGCGATGTGGCCGGCGAGGTCGGGCCGCGCCGCCGGGAAGCGCGCCAGCACCAGCGGGTCGTGGCCGGGGATCACCAGATCGTCGCCGCTGGCGAGCGCCTTCAGGGTGCGGTGGCCCTCCAGCATGGCCGCCACGTCGTGCACGATCGGGAACGGGCGGCCCTCGTCCATGTTGGCGTAGAAGTGCGCGGCGTCCGAGGCCAGCACCAGCCAGCCGCGCCGCGTCCACACCCGCACCGCCTGCAGCCCCGCCGTGTGGCCGCCGATCAGGTGCAGCGACAGGCCAGGCGCCAGTTCGTGGTCGCCGGCGTGGAACGCCACCCGCCCGCCGAACACCTTGGCCACCATCTCCTGCACGTCGCCGGCGTTGTACGCGTGCTGCAGCGCCGCGTGGGTCATCGCCCGGCCGGTGCAGAACGCCATCTCGGCGTCCTGCAGGTGATAGCGCGCGGCGGGGAACAGGTGGTGGTTGCCGGCGTGATCGTAGTGCATGTGGGTCACGATCACGTCGCGCACCTCGCGCGGCGCGACGCCCAGCGCGACCAGGCCGTCGCCGACCGGCGTGATCAGCTGGCGCCCGCGCTCGGTCGCGGCGCGGGCGTCGAAGCCGGTGTCGATCACGAAGGCGCCGGCCTCGCCGCGGGCGAGCCAGACGAAGTAGTCGAGCGGCATCGGCCCGTCGTGCTCGTCGCCCCCGATGAAGTTGGCGCGCGCCGTCCGTTCGTGCCGCGCGTAGCGGATCGCATAGACCTCGTAAGGCGCGGTCATCGCCAATCTCCGCCCACGGCGCTAACACCCGAAGCTAGCCGGAACCAGGCGGGAGGACGAGACATGGGCGACGACGCACTCTTCGAAGCGGGCATGAAGGTCAGGCGCGAGGTGCTGGGCGCCGAGTATGTCGACCGCTCGATGGCGCAGGCGAACGACTTCATGGCGCCGTTCCAGCGCATGACCACCGAGTGGTGCTGGGGCGGGGCGTGGACCAGCGAGGTGCTCTCGCGGCGCGAGCGCAGCTTGATGAACCTCGCCATGCTGACCGCGCTCGGCAAGCCGAACGAGCTGAAGCTGCACGTGGTCGGCGCGCTCAACAACGGGCTCTCGGTGGCGCGAGATCCGCGAGGCGCTGCTGCACGCCACCGTCTACTGCGGCATCCCGGCCGGGCTGGAGGCGTTCCGCGCCGCCAACCAGGCGCTCGAGGATGCGGGCGCATTCAAGTCATGACCGACATCGGCTTCATCGGCCTTGGCCGCATGGGCGCGCCGATGGCCGCGCGGCTCGCCGCCGCCGGCCACAAGCTGACCGTGCACGACGTCGATGCGGACGCGGTGGCGCGCTTCATCGCCGAGCACCCGGCGGCCATGTCGGCGGCCACGCCGCGGGCGCTGGCCGAGGGGCGGGCGTTGGTGATCACCATGCTGCCGACCAGCGCCATCGTCGCCGAGGTGCTGCGCGGGCCGGACGGCGTGCTGGCCGGCCTGAGCAAGGGCTGCATCGTCGTCGAGATGAGCTCCGGCGTGCCGGCGATCACCCAGGCGCTGGACGCCGAGGTGGTCGCGGCCGGCGGCTTCCTGGTCGACGCGCCGGTCTCCGGCGGCGTCGCGCGCGCCGTCACCGGCGAGCTCGCCATCATGGTCGGCGGCGCGTTCGGGCCGGTCGAGTACGCCGAGATGATGGCGCTGAAGGACATGGGAACGTCGGTCCTGCGCACCGGCGGCGTCGGCACCGCGCACGCGATGAAGGCGCTGAACAACCTGGTCTCCGCCGCCGGCTTCCTGATCAGCGTCGAGGCGCTCTTGATCGGCAAGCGCTTCGGCCTCGATCCGGCGGTGATGGTCGACGTGCTGAACGCCTCGACCGGCGTCAACAACTCGACCCAGAAGAAGCTGAAGCCGTTCGTGCTGTCGCGCCGCTTCGACAGCGGCTTCGGCCTCGACCTGATGGTCAAGGACCTCGGCATCGCGCTCGGCCTCGCCGACGACGGCGCCGTCGATCGCGCCGCTCGCGGCCATGACCCGCGACCTCTGGGCCGAGGCGCTGGCCGGCGCCGTCGGCCCCGACCACACCGCCGCCGCCCGCCTCAGCGAACGCCTGGCGGGGCTGGAACTGTAGTTCGCGAACTCACGGGGCCGGTGCGAGCTTGAGTCTGCTTCCGGGTAACGACTCCAACGGCCGGACCCGACCTAGAGCGGCCCCTTGGTATGTCATCGAGCGGGCGACCCGCGAGCCGGCGTCGGCCTCGGACCGACGATGCGGAGGCCGCGGGGGCGCGTCACCGCACGCGGCTGCCCCACTCGGCCTGGAATAGACTAGGGTCAAGCAACGTTCAATTCATTCCTGATCGTCGTAACATTCCCCTGTGGAGAGTTGGATGGACCGGCTCGAAGGGATCAAGATATTCGTACGCGTCGTCGAGAGCGGGAGCTTTTCGGCGGTCGCCCGCGAGCTTGGAACGGGGCAGCCGGCGATCAGCAAGCAGGTTGCCGCCCTCGAGGAACGTCTTGGCGCGCAACTGCTCATGCGCACCTCCCGCAGTCTGAGCCTGACCGAGGCCGGACGCGATTTCTACGAGTTTGCAGTACCGCTGATCAGCGATCTCGAGGCAGCCAAATCCCGCATCGGCTCAGGCCAGGCCTCGCCGTCTGGCGTGGTGCGCGTCACCGCGGCGCCCGGCTTCTCTAGCCGCTATATCGTGCCGAAGCTGCCCTTGTTCCGCGCGCGCCACCCCAAGGTCGTCGTTGAGATGTTGGTCTCGGTACGCACGAGCAATCTCGTCGAAGAAGGCATCGACCTCGCCATTCGTAATGGCGCCCTTTCGGACTTTAGCCTTGTCGCACGTAAGATCGGCGAGTTCGCCGTCGTCGCAGTTGCCTCTCCAGACTACCTAGAACGCAAAGGAGAGCCGACGCGCCTCGGTGATCTCGACCACCACGACGGCGTGATTTTTGTCTCGCAGGACGGCGCGCGGCCCTGGATCTTCGCCAGCCGCGCCGGACAGGTATCCTATCAGGCGGCGGCATCGTTTCGGAGCAATGATGGCGAAGAGCAACGCGCCGCGGTGCTTGCTGGCCTCGGCATCGCCCAGGCGCCTCACTGGCTTTTCGCGGCCGACATACGCGCCGGAACCGTGCGGCGAATCCTGCGCGATCGTGAGCCAGCCAGAATTCCGATCAGCGCGGTGCGACCCGCGTCCCGCCGTCAGCCCAGCAAAGTCGCCGTTTTTGTAGACTTCCTGACTGAACTGCTCGCCGAAACGGACGATTGATCTATTCTCCACTGGGATCGATACTATCCGATCCGACCGTCTATCGCCCTCTCCGAGGAACCGATAGTTTTCGCATTAGCGGGAACAAACATCGGGAGCCAACCATGTCCAAGGACATAACCAACGATCTACCGCCAGCCGTCGCTCGCCACCTCGCCGCCTGCAACGACCACGATATCGACGCCTGGATGGCGACGTTCGCCCCGGACGCCCTGCTCAACGACATCCAGCGCGAATTCGACGGCGCTGAGGCGATCCGCGCTTTTGCGACCAAGGAGATCTTCGGCGACCGCGTAACCTTCACACCTCTGCAAGCCCTGGATCGCCATGGCGACATCACCGTCCATGCGCGAACCGACGGGACCTACGACAAGACCGGCCTGCCCGACCCGCTGGTCCTGAGCCTCTACTTCAGCCTCCAGGACGAGCAGATCACCCAGTTGATCATCATCCACAACAAGGCGCGGGCCTGAGCATGACCGCGCCCTACCCCTTCCCTACACGTGCGGACGAGTTCACGGACAAGCGCGTGCTGGTGACCGGCGGTACGCGCGGCATTGGCGCGGCGGTCGTCCGTCGCTTCCAGCTCGCCGGCGCCCGCGTCGCCGCGACCGCGCGGTCGGCGCCGGCCCAAGCTGTGGACGGCGTCCTGTTCATCCCGGCCGACATCGGAACCGCCGCGGGCGCCGAGACCGTTGTCAGTCGGCTGGCAGCCGACTGGGGCGGGCTCGACATCCTGGTCAGCAACGCCGGCGGCGTGGAGACCAAACCCGGCGGGTTCCAATCCCTGTCCGACGCCGACTGGCAGGCGATTATTGACCTCAACTTGGTGGCCCCGGCGCGGCTGGACCGCGCCTTCGTCCCCGGCATGATCAAGCGAGGATCGGGTGTAGTGATACACATCGGTTCCGTCGCGGCCCGTCTGCCGATCGCCGCCAACAGCACGCTCGTCTACGCTGCGGCCAAGGCGGGGCTCGCTACCTACAGCAAAGGCCTGGCCAAGGCCGTTGCGCCCCACGGCGTGCGCGTGACGATGATCTCGCCCGGCTTCATCGAGACGTCCGGCGCCCAGGGCATGATCGCCGACATCGTCCGCAACACCGGCGTTAGCGAAGCGGCGGCGCGCCAGCAGATCGTCGACATGTTGGGCGGCATCCCGGTCGGGCGGCCCGGCCGCCCGGAGGAGGTCGCCGAGCTGGTTGCCTTCCTGGCGTCCGACCGCGCCGCCTTCGTCAGCGGCGCCAACTATGTGCTGGATGGCGGGACCATCCCGACCGTCTGATTGCGCCGCGATTTACAACGTCCGCTCTTCCAGCCAATCGACGTAGAGGAGGCGCTCAGTGAAGAGCCACGCTCCATCCACTTTCGCGAATTCGTCCGAGTAGCGGAGCGCCGCGATCATCAAGCGGCGTGCACCGTCCCTCACTGTCGGATGATGGGCGAGGCAATAGGCCACTCCCGCGCCACGATCCGCAGTCAGTTCCGTGATCGTGCTCTGACCGAGGAAGTGCATCGTCGCCTGGTATTGGTTCAGGTCCGCGAACACGGGCGCCAGTTCAGCACTCGAATGCAGCTCCTGCGAGGGCGTCGGGTCTTTTGCATCCATGTAGACGACGAAGTGAGCGTCGGGTGTAAAGAGCGCCGTCTGCCCTTTCGCGTCGCGGCGATCCGCGCAGTAGGCGTAGGCCTCGACGAGCTCTCGGATTGCGAGGCGGTCAGCGCCCTCCTCCGGCGAAAGTGTGGTGTGCTTGGTCGTCGGTCAGCCTGCCTGAACCTCATGGTCAGACTCGCGCCCTTACCCTTCTTCGGCTGCGAAAGCACTTCGTCGCCCACGCACCGTTCATCGCATATTGAACGCAACGGCGCGGCGTCCGCTAACCCCCCTCAACTCGGAACTTCGGAGTGTCCGCTTGCCGGAAGGATCGCCGCCCCTGCATCTGAGCGCGTGATGTAGTCTTGGTTCCATCATTGAGTACGCGACCGAGGAGGCGTCCCATGGCGCAGCACTTCGTCTGCCTGACGTTCGACTTCGACAACGCCTCGCCGATGATCGCGCGGGAGATGACGACGCCGACGATGATCTCGCGCGGCGACTTCGGGATGGTCGCTTCCGAGCGGCTGCTGGCGCTGATGGCCAAGCACGGCGTCGCCACCACCTGGTTCACGCCCGGCCACACCATCGAGACCTATCCGGCGCACTGCGCGGCGGTGTTCGAGGCCGGCCACGAGATCGCCCACCACGGCTGGACCCACCGCGTCCCGGCGACGCTGGGCCGCGAGGAGGAGGAGCGCGAGCTGGTGCGCGGCAACGAGGCGATCAAGGCGCTGACCGGCGCATACGCCCGCGGCTATCGCTCGCCGGCCTGGGACCTGAGCCCGCACTCGATCGAGCTGCTGCTCAAGCACGGCTTTGCCTACGACTTCGAGCCTGATGGGGCACGACTACCTGCCCTACCAGGCCCGCGACGGCGATGTCGCCACGCTGCACGAGCCGATCCGCTATGGCCCCGACACCGCGCTGGTGGAGATGCCGATCAGCTGGTCGCTCGACGACTATCCGGTGTTCGAGTACATGCGCACGCCGACCGGCATCAACGCCGGGCTCGCCAGCGCCGAGCTGGTGGGCGCCAACTGGCTGGCCGACTTCGACTACATGGCCGAGCACTACGACTGGGGCGTGCTCACCTACACCTTCCACCCGCACGTCATCGGCCGCGGCCACCGGCTCGCGATGCTGGAGAGGCTGATCGGCCAGCTCGCCGCGCGCGGCGCGGTGTTCCTGACGATGGAGGACGCGGTGGCGCAGTACCGCGCGAAGTACCCGCAGGGCCGCAGCGAGCGCGGCGGGTAGGCGCCGGCGCCTACTGCGGCGGCAGCTCGCCGGGCTTCAGCACGATGTAGCCGGGCGGCGCGGAGCCGGGCGGTCCGGCCCAGTAGCGGGGGCCGCCGTGCGGTGCGTGGGGGATCGGGGCGGAGGCCGGTTCGAGCGCGTGCGGTTGCACCGGCGGGGGTGGTGGCCCCGGCGCCACCGCGGCGGGGGAGGCTGCGGCGAGGGCGGTGTCCAGCGGCGTGGCGGGCGGCGGCGCGGCCCTCGGGCCGTAGAACGCCAGCGCCATCGACTTGCCGCCGGACCGCAGCGTCACGCCGTGCGGCCCCATCGCGGCCACCCGCCACGCGCCGACCTTGTCGCCGAGGCGGGCGCGGACCGGCTGGCCGGCGTCCATGATGTAGGCGGTGCGCAGCCGTCCGACCCCGGCGAAGCCCACCAGCACCGGCGGCTCGGGCTTGGCGGACCCGCCGGCCCCGCTCGCGGCGACGACCGGCGCGAACTGGACGAGGGCCGACGCGGGCGAGGCGGCGATGGCGCGCGTCGCCGCCACGGGGACGGCGACGCGGGCGACGGGGTCGGCGTCGTCGCGGCCGGGCAGCGGCGTCCAGACGATGGCGGCGGCGACCAGCACGGACGCGCCGAGCGCGGGGAGCAGCGGCCTCATGGCGCCGCGGCCTTGCGCGGGCGCACCAGCGCGTCGAGCTCGAGCCGCACGTCGCTCTTGCCGTCGGCGCCGGCGTTGGCGGTCAGCTGCTCCAGGATCGCGGAGCGCGCGTTGGCCTCCACCCACAGCGCCAGCCGGTCGACCGCGGCCGGATCGGCGCGCGCGTCGACGACGAAGCGGACGAGGGCGAGATCGCGCCCCGCGGGCGTCGCCGCGACCTGGTCGGTCTTGCGAACCGCCAGGCCCAGGGCCTGCAGCCGCTGGGCGAGCGCGTCGCCGGCCGGGCGCAGGCTGGCGTCGAGCAGCGGCGGACCCACACCTTGCGCCGCGGTCCGCGCCAGGTCGGCGGCGGTGCGCTGCGCATCGGCGAGGTCGCCCCGGGCGGCGCCGAGGGCGCTGAGCTGCAGGCCGAGCCGCACGCCGAGCGCCAGCGCCATCACCACGCTGAGCGCGGCGATCGAAAGCGTGAGCGCAGAGGGGCGAGGCGTCAGCGGCATGTGGCGGCGCTCGTCTGGAAGTCCTGCGACGGGACGGCCGGCGCGGATGTCGGGTCGCTGGCGGGCGTTGCGACGGCCGCCGGCGCGCCGGCGCTCTGCGCGACCGGAACCGGCGCCGCGGTCAGGCCGAGCGTCTTCATCGCGGCGACCGCGCCGTCGCTGGGCGGCTCGGCGAGGCGCGCGGTGAGCTGGCCGCCGGCCATCGTCAGGCCCGCCACCTTCACCGCGCCGGCGCTCGCCTTGACGAGGGCGGTCAGCGCGCAGTCGACCAGTCCGGCCCGGCGCGTCGCGGCCGCGGCGCGCCAGGCGGCGGCCACGCGGGCGACGGCTGCGACCTCATGGCTGCGCTGCTGCACGGTCGCGTCCGCCGTTTCGACCTTGGCCTGCACCGTGTCGATCTCGCGGTCGACCCGCAGGTTCGCGCCGGCCAGCACGATGGCCAGGCAGACGCCGGCGATGGTGGCGATCTCCAGCCAGGCCGCCGACCCGCCCGCCGCGCCGGGCCGCTCGAAGCGGAAGACGATGACCTGGTCGTCGAGCCGCCCGATCAGCGGGACCGTCCGCCCCTCGGCGCGCGCCGCAGCCAGCAGCCGGTGCGGCGCGAGGCCGACCGCGTAGCGATGCAGGCCGGTCTCCGTCGGGCCGAGCAGCACCACGGCGGCGACGACCTCGGCAGGCGGCAGCGGCGAGAGGATGTCGAGCTGGTTCGCTACCGCGGCCCTCGCCTGGCGCAGCGACAGCGTCGGCAGGTCGATCGCCCGCACGAACACCTCGTCCGCCGGCGGCGCGCCGACTGGCCCGGGGGGCGTCCCGGCGGGCATTGGCTCAGCCGGGCTCGGCAACTTCCTGCACCTCGTCCTGCTCGCACATGGCGTTGGCCGCGTCATACGCGCAGATCTGCGCAAGCTCGCAGCGCGGCGCGATCACCGCGACTGTCTTGCCGCCGATCTCGACCCACGCCATCGAGGCCCCCGGCGCCGGCGCCGCGCCCTGCGGCGTGGTCGCCTCGACCACCGCACGCACCGGCTCGCTGGACGTCCCCAACGCCCCGGTCGGCGCGATCACCTGCGTCGTCCCGCCCTGAGCATCGGGGTCCTGCGGGAGCAACGTCAGGACGGTTTCGTTGTCCTGCAGGCCGTGTGCGATCAGCTTGTCGCCGTCGGCGGTGAGCACGCCCCCCGGCATCGCACAGGGATCGCCCCGCTCGGCGCGCGTCCCCAGCCGGTACGGGCCCTGGATCTGGCCGACCCGGCGGCCCAGCGTGATGTAGTCGACATTGATGAACGTCAGTATGCCGACGATCAGCCCGGCGATCGCGACAGCGACCAGCAGCTCGGAGAGCGCATAGCCTTGCCGCCTCATGGCGTCGGCTCCTGCCCGGCCGGCCGCACCGTCGCCTGCAGTTGGCGACGCTCCGTGCGGCCGGCGGCGCGCCACTCGACGACGAAGCGCACCGGAACCGGCGCATAGGCGAACTTCGGATCGTCCGCCAGGCCCGGCGCGTCGCCGAGCGAGCGGCCGGGCGCGCGGATCCACTGGTAGCGGCCGATGAAGCCGCTGGCGGGCCGAGCGAGCGCCTCGGGCGTCGCCAGCCGGCTCTCCTCGTAGAGCCGGTCCAGCACGCGGATCGCGCCTTCCGCCGACTGGGCGCGGTCGACGCTGGCCGCCGACCAGATCAGCAGCGTCACCGCCAGACCGCCGGCCAGCGAGGCGAGCGCGGCCGAGACCAGCGCCTCGGCCAGCACGTAGCCCCTGGCTCGCCGCCCGCGCCGGCTCACGCGTCGATGCCCGAGGTGATGGCCAGCAGGCCCTGGAACACCACCAGCACGACAGATCCCACCACCAGGCCGACGCCCAGCACGATGGCGGGCGTCACCAGCGCCAGCGCCCGCTCGGTACGCTCGTGGGCGCGCTGCGAGAGCATCGCGCCGGCCTCGGAGAACACCTGCGCCAGGTCGGCCGATGTCTCGCCGACGCGCACCAGGCCCAGCAGCAGCTTCGGCGTCGACGGCGTCGCCGCCAGCGCCTGCGAGAACTTCACGCCCTCGCCGAGCCGCTGGCTCTGCGCCAGCAGCGCGGTGCGGATCCGCGTCGGACCGACCGCGTCGGCGGCGACGCGGAAGGCGAGCCGCGCCGGCACGCCCGCCGCCAGCGCCACGCCCAGCCGCTGCGCGAAGCCGGCGAACGCGGCGTCCTGCAGGATGCCGAGCCCGACCGGCGTTTCCAGCAGCGCCTCGAACCAGCGGCCGACCGTGCGGCGCACCGCCGGCAGGAAGGAGAGCGCGATGGCGGCGGCGATCGCGGCCAGGAAGAACGGGAAGCCGGCCCGCAGCACGTGGCCGGCGCCGAGCACGACGCGGGTGGAGAGCGGCAGCTTGGCCCCCACGCTGGCGAACGCCGGCTCCAGCGCCGGCAGCACCGCGAAAGCGAAGAGGCCGATCGCCCCGCAGGCCATCGCCAGCACGAAACCGGGGTAGATCGCCATGGTGGTCAGCCGCTGCTTCAGCGCGGCCGACGAGGACAGCGCCGCTGCGCCGCCGGCGAAGATCTCCGCCAGCTTGCCGGTGGCTTCGCCGGCGCGGGCCAGCGAGGCCATGAAGTAGCCGACCTGGCCCGGCGCCGCGGCCATCGCGTCGGAGAGCGCCACGCCGGCCATCAGGTCGGCGCGCAGCCGCGCGGCGAGGCGGGCGCGGGCCGGCGTCTCGGCGGTGGTCTCGACGATCTGGAGCGACTGGCCGAGCGAGAGGCCGCTTTGCAGGAACCGCGCGAGCTCGGCCAGGAACGAGGCGGCGGCGGCGTCCGAGAGCCGCAGGTCGCCGGCGCCCACCCAGGCGGCCCGGACCGGCGCGATCGAGAGCGGCGTCAGCTGCTCGGCCAGCAGCCGGTCGCGCAGGGCCCCGGCGTCGGCGGCGTCGCGCCGCCCACGGATCGGCCGGCCGGTTCCGTCGATGGCGCGGAAGGCGAACGCGGTCATCGGCGCGCCACCTATAGCCCCACCGTGCGGAACGCATCCGCGGCGGCCACCTCGCCGGCGGCGGCGCGGCGCAGGGCGTCATGCGCCAGCGGTCGGAAGCCGGGAACCGCGGTCAGGTGGGCGCGCAGGTCGGCGGTCGGCGCGCCGGCCGAGATCAGCCGCTCCAGCGTCTCGTCCACCGTGAAGATCTCGCCGAGCGGCAGGCGTCCGTGCCGACCCGCGCCGTTGCAGGCCGGGCAGCCGGGCGCGTCGCGCAAGCCCAGCGCATCGGCGGCAAAGCCATGCGCGACGAACGCCTCGACCTCCCGCGGCGTCGGCTCGCGGGGCGCCGCGCAGCGCTCGCAGAGCTTCGGCGCCAGCCGCTGCGCCGAGACGCCGATCAGCACGCCGGCCAGCAGGTAGCGCTCGACGCCGAGGTCGGCGAGGCGCGCGGCGGCGCTGGCTGCGTCGTTGGTGTGCAGCGTCGCCAGCACCAGGTGGCCGGTCAGCGCCGCCTGCACCGCCAGCCGCGCGGTCTCGCTATCGCGGATCTCGCCGACCAGGATGACGTCCGGGTCGTGGCGCAGGAAGGCGCGCAACGCCGAGGCGAAGGTGACGCCGGCCGCCTCGTTCACCTGGGTCTGGTTGATGGCGTCGAAGACGTATTCGATCGGATCCTCGATGGTCAGCACCTTGCGGTCGCGGGTCGCGAGGCGCCGCAGCGCCGCGTAGAGCGTCGTGGTCTTGCCGCTGCCGGTCGGCCCGGTGACCAGGATCAGCCCGAACGAGCGGCGCAGCTGCGCCTCGAACGTCTCCATCAGGCCCGGCTCGAAGCCGAGGCTCGCCAGCGTGAAGTCGACGCCCTGGCGGGTCAGGATGCGCAGCACGGCGGATTTGCCGTCGACGGTCGGCGTCGTGGAGATGCGCAGGTCGGTCGGCCGGCCGCGCACCTGCAGCGTCGCGCGGCCGTCCTGCGGCGCGCGGGTCGAGGCGACGTCGAGATCGGCCAGCACCTTGGCCCGGGCGATCACCCCGGCCCCGAAGGCGGGGCTGAGCGGCTCCAGATCGCGCAAGGCGCCGTCGACCCGCATACGCACCACGCAGCGGCCGCCCTTCTGCTCGAAGTGCAGGTCGGAGGCGCGCTCGGCGACGGCCCGGGCCAGCACGCCGTCGAGGTAGCGCACCACTGGCGCGTCGCTGGCGAAGTCCCTGAGCCGCTCGGCGTCGGCCAGGCCCTCGAGGTCGCCGACCGGCGCCACCGCCAGGTCGTGGTGGCTCGCCGCGCGCCACTGGTCGAACGAGATGGTGCGGAACTGCACGGCGCGGCCGAGTGCGTAGGCGACCCCGCGCCGCAGCTCCGACGAGCCGGGATCGACCAGGCCGACGACGCAACCCTCCGGCCCGTCGGCCAGGATCATCGCGTAGTTCTCGGTGAGGAACTTGGCGTTGAGGCCAGCCGGCAGGGCGACGGGCGTTTCCGGGGCCGGTCCGTCCCAGAGCGGGGCGTCGTAGAGCGCCGCCGTCGCCGCGGCGATCTCCCGGTCCGGGGCGAGGCCGAGCAGGCTGGCGGCCACCGCCGGGCGCCGCGGCGCGCTCTGCACGGCGGACGCCAGGCGTTCGGCCTGCGAGGCGTCCAGTTTCAGCGCCCGCGCCAGCTTTTCCGCGGCGTCGAGGTCGGCCTTGCCCAGGCTGGGGCGCACGATCGCGCCAGCGCCAGCGGCAAATTGCTCCGGCGCCCGCGGTGGACTCTTGGAAGAGGCCTGCTGCATATTGGCTCCGTGGCGCGCTCGGGGGCTACAATGCCGCGTTTGAGCTTGAGGCGGAAGCACGCTGCCTGCGGCAAATCTCGCCGGAGCGGCTATACGCTGACCGAAATGCTGGTGGTGATTGCGATCATCGGTCTGATCGCGGCAGTTGTGATCCCACAGACGATCGGACAACTTGGAAAAGCCCAGTCGCGCGCCGCGAAATTGCAACTGCAGAGCATTGCCGCGGCGCTGGAGCTCTTCCAGGGCGACAATGGCCGCTATCCGACCCAGCAGGAGGGCCTGACGGTGCTGGTGGTCCACCCCGCCGGCCTCGAGAACTGGAACGGTCCCTACCTGCACTCCAAGGACCAGCTGAAGGACCCCTGGGGCAATCCCTACCGCTACACGGTGAACGGCGAGACGCTCACCGTCGCCACCCTGGGCGCCAACAACAAAGAGGGCGGCGAGGGCGCCGACAAAGACGTCGTGGTCAGCGTTCCGTGACGAGGGTGCGGGGGGGACAAGCGTTCTGGGCCGGCGGACTGCTGCTGGCCGCGCTCCTCTCGCTGACAGCGTGCGCCGGCGCGCCGACCCTGTCGCCGCGGCTGACCAGCGGCAAGCAAGCCCTGCCGGCCTCCTCGCCGACGAAGCCGCCGCCGTCCGACGCGCCGTCGACGATGGCGCCGGCCCCCGCGCCCGAGCCGCAGAGCTGGCGGGTCGAGGGCGCCCAGCCGGCGCAGCCTTCGTCAGCCAACTCGACCGCGCTGCGGTTGCCGGCGCAGCGGCTGTCGGTCAGCGTCACGCTGGATCGCGCGCCGATCGGCGCGGCGGCCGAGGCGGTGCTGGGCGACACCCTGCAGCGGCCCTACCGCGTCGACCCCGGCGTCACCGGCGAGGTCTCGGTGCGGCTGGTCGGCGACATGACCGAGGCCGAGATCCTCACCACCTTCGACCAGGCGCTGCGGGCCGCCGGCGCGGCGCTGATCAACTCGCCGGGCGGCGCGCTCGCGGTGGTGCAGGCCAAGGACGCGCCGATCTTCTCGCCGCCCGCCGGCGGCGCGCCCACCAACACCTACGTCTCCGGCGGCATGGCGATCTACGGCGCGCGCTTCCTCAGCGCCGAGCAGCTCGCCAAGCTCTTGACGCCGCTCGCGCAGGGCCACGCCGAGGTGCATGCCGACGTGGGCCAGCAGAACGTCTTCATCACCGGCGACCCGTCGACGGTCGACGCGCTCTCGCGGGCCGCGTCGCTGTTCGACGTCGACTGGCTGCGCGGGCGGACCTTCCAGTTCTATCCGCTGCGCTACGCCTCGGCCGCCGCGGTCAGCGACGACGTCGAGAAGGTGCTCGGCGGAACCGACGGGCCGATCGGCGGCCAGGTGCAGCTGATCACCGTGGACCGGCTGAACGCCATCATCGTCGCCGCCAAGTCGCCCGACCTGCTGGACCAGGCGGTGCGCTGGATCGAGCGGCTGGATCAGCCCGCCTCGCCGTCCGAGCAGCGACTGCGCGTCGTGCACCTGGACAACCTGGTCGCCACCGACTTCGTGAAGACCATCTCCGACCTGTTCTCCCGCGGCCTGCCGCCGGCCGGCGCCATCGTCGGGCCGACCCGGCCGACCTCGATGGCCACGGTCACCGCCGACCCGCGCTCCAACTCGGTGATCATGTACGCCGACGACGCGGACTATCAGAGCCTGCTGGCCATCGTGCGCGAGCTCGACGTGACGCCGCCGCAGGTGCTGATCGAGGCCACCGTCGCCGAGGTGAAGCTCAACAACGAGCTGCAGTACGGCGTGCAGTGGTTCCTGCAGAAGCTGCCGTATTTCCAGGGCAGCTTCTCCGGCGTCACCGCGACCCCGGCCGGCACGGCCCCGATCTATCCGGGCCTCAACCTCGCCTACCTGGGGACCAACGTGCAGGTGGCGCTGAACGCGTTGCAGACGGTGACCGACGTCGAGGTGCTGGCGACGCCACGCATGCTGGTGCTGGCCAACGACACCGCGACGCTGCAGGTGGGCCAGTCGGTGCCGATCATCACCTCGGCCAGCGCCGGCATCCAGGCCAACAGCCTGGTCGTCAACACCGTCGACTACCGCGACACCGGCGTGGTGCTGACGGTGACGCCGCGGGTCGGGGCCAAGGGCGAGATCTACATCGACATCCAGCAGGAGGTGAGCGACGTCGCCAACACGACCACCTCCCAGATCGACTCGCCGACCATCGAGCAGCGCAAGTTCCACACCCAGATCGCGGTGGAGAGCGGCCAGTCGGTGGCGATCGGCGGGCTGATCCAGACCAGCCGCAGCCGCAACGACTTCGGCGTGCCGGGCCTGAGCCGCATTCCGGTCGTCGGCGCGGCCTTCCGCCAGCGCGACGACCGGCGATCGCGGGACGAACTGGTGGTCTTCCTGAAGCCCACGCTGGTGCGCTCGCGCTCCGAGGCCGACGCCATCACCGATGAGCTGGCGGCCGGTCTGAGGGCGATGGGCTATGGCCACCGGTAGGGGGAGGCGCGCGGGCTTCACTCTGCCGCTCACCATGGCGCTGGCCTTCTCGCTGATGGCGCTGGCGACGGCCGTCGTCGGCATGGTGCTGGTCAGCGACAAAGCGGCCAAGGCGGTCGCCTCGGAAACCGTGACGCGGGTGACGTTGGAGTTGGCCGTCGAGGCCGCGCTTTTCGACCTGGAGCAGAACGGCGAGCCGCAGACGGCGCAGTGGACCAGCCGCCAGAGCGCCAACGGCGAGGACGTGGCTGTGGTCGTCGCCGACGCCAGCTACAAGCCGGACGTCAACAACACCGCCGCTGACCAGGCCGGGGCCGTCCTCGCCGACGCCGACCTGCGCGGTCGGACGCTGGCCGCGCTGGCGCCGCCCACGCCGGACGCCAAGCGGCCGTCCTACAAACGCTTCACCGACTTCGTGGCGGCGACCGGGTCGGGCCCTGCCGACGAGGACTGCCTGCGCCGCCGGCTCACCATCGGGCGCACGACCGACATGCTCCCCGCGCCGCCGGTGACGGCGCTGACCCCGCCGCGCAACCCGCTCGGCGTCGGCGCGGTGATCGACGTGCGCGCCTCGACGCGCGACTGGGAAGGGCGCTGGGAGGTGCTCTGGCGGCGGGTGCGCTACACCGGGCGCCCGAGCGGCCGTGGCTGACGCACGACTGGCGCCAGCTCCGCCTCGGCCGCGCCGAGCCCGATTGCCCGGAAGTCGAGGCGGCCGCCACCATTTCGAACGCCGCCCACAGCGGCCCATGACCGCCGCCGCGCTCGCCGCGCGCCTCTTCCTGCTGCTGAGCGGCCCGTTCGTCGGCGACTATATCGCGACGCTGGCCGCCGCCTGGCCCCGCGCGCCGCGTCCGGTGCTGGGCCGCTCGCGGTGCGCGCGCTGCGGCGCGCCGATCCCGCCGGCGCGGGCGATCCCGCTGGTCTCCTGGGCCCTGCAACGCGGCCGGCGTCGCTGCTGCGACGGGCGCATCCCGATCGTCTATCCGCTCGGCGAGGCGGCCGGTCTCGCCGCCGGCGCCGCCGCCGTGCTCGTCCCCAGCCTGCCGGCCGCGATCTGGGGCTACGTGCTCGGCATGACGCTCGCCTACGTCGCGCTGGTCGACCTGCGCCGCTTCAGCATTCCGACCTGGGGCGTCGTCGCGCTGGCGCTCGAGGCCGGCGTCGCCGTCGCCGCCGAACCGCAGACCGACGCGAAGCTGGCGCGGTTGGCGACCGGCGCAGTGCTGGCGCTGGTCTTCGAGTTGCTGCGCCGTCTCGTGCGGCGCGGCGGTCGTCCCGGGCTCGGCGAGGGCGACGTGATGCTGGCGGGCGTGCTGGGCGTGCTGGTGAATTGGCGTCTGGCCGCGCCAGTGGTTTGCCTCGCCGCGCTGGCGCCGCTCGGAATTCAGCTCGCGCGTCGAAAGTTCGGGCCGACGCCGCTCGGCTTCTGGTTGAGTATTTCGAGTGGGCTTTGCTTGGTGGTCGCCGCCGTTAACGCTGTACCGCAATAGCAACCTTGGCTATCGGGTCCAGAAACCGGTATAGTTGCGGCTTCTGCACGGCTTGGGGCTTGAGGCAGGGGATTTGGGATGAATCGACGCAAGTTCGTGGCTGTTGGCGCGGGCGCCATAGCTGTCAGCGCAACGCAAGCGACGGCGGGGATTTTCGCCCAACCCCTCAAAGGTGCAGGTGAACACGTTACGCTTTCCGGTTGGATACAGCCGGCGGCTCGCGGACCCGGCCACTACTTCGTGCTTGGTCCGCATGCGGCGTTCGGCGATCCCGGCGCCGCCGACCTCAGCCTGTGGCCCGACGAGCTGACGCTGGTGTTCCCGGCCGACGCGCGCGGCATGAGCCCCGGCAAGGCGACGCTGGAGGGGCGGTTCTGGCGCGGCCAGTTCAAGGACACCGCCACCGGCCACGCAGCCCGCGCGGTGCTGACCGAGGCGCGCCTCGTCTAAAGCGCGCCCAACGCCGGGCCGTGACCGAGCCTGCCGCTGAACGGAAGTCTTCGTTCGAGCCGGTCGCCGACACCGGCGCGCGGCTGCTGATCCTCGGCAGCCTGCCGGGCGAGGTCTCGCTGGCGAAGGCGCAGTACTACGGCAACGCGCGCAACCAGTTCTGGCGGCTGATCGGCGGGGTCATCGGCCAGGCGCTGCCCGAGCCGTACGAAGCGCGTCTGGCGGCGCTGAAGGGCGCCGGCGTCGGCCTCTGGGATGTGGTGCGCTCGGCCGTGCGACCGGGCAGCCTCGACGCCAGCATCACGGACCACGAAGCCAATCCGCTGGCCAAGTTCGTGACCACATTGCCCCGGCTGCAGGCGGTCGCGTTCAACGGCGGGCGCGCCTACGCCATCGGCCGGCGCGCGCTCGCCGACTGCCAGATCGAGTTGGTCCCGCTGCCGTCCAGCAGCCCGGCCTACACACTGTCCTTCGAGCGCAAAGCGGCAGAATGGACACAGCTGCGGCGCTTCCTCGAACTCTGACAACGATCACAGAGAATTTCATACTGGCCGGGCGCCGCTGCCGCGGTCATGCGTTCCCATCTTGCAAGGTCCACCAACACGGCGCCGCTGCCGCTTTCGTGCGTTGATGTGTGTCAAGGCGGCGGTCTGGCGCCGGCGCATGGTGCGGTTGGTCAGTGGGAGCGTGTTCAAGTGCAATTCGTGGCGATGGCGATGATCGCGGCGACGGCGGCGCAGCCGCTGACCTGTCCGCCTGCGCCGCAGCCGGCCCGGCTCGACCCGGCCGCAGCCGCCTGCACCGCCGCGCCGCCGGCGCATGGCGAAGCGTTCTCCGGCACCGTGCTGCACGTGATCGACGGGCATACGTTGTGTGTCGCGTCCGGTCCCACCCCCGACCACTGGGTGCGGGTGCGCCTCACCGACGCCGGCGCCGACTTGCCGCGCGGCGCGCTGATGGCCACGGCCTTCGCCCGCGAGGTGACTTGCGTGGCGGGGCCCCGGACGCGGAAGGCGTCACGGCCGTCTGCATCGTGGACGGCCGATCGGTGGGTGAAGCCGCGTCCTCGCCCGACGCCACCGCTCAGGCGGCCGACTGGCGCTGAGCCGGCGCGGGCAAGCCGCTCACGCCAGCTTCAGCGTCGCCCGCTGCATCGCCGGATCGCTGGGGTCTGTTTTCGTCTCGAAGCCCAGGCTCGCGGCCAGGTCGAGCATCCGCTGGTTCTCCGCGGCGAGCGCGCCCCACATCCGCCGATAGCCATGCGCCTTGGCGTAGGCGATCAGCGCCTCCATCAGGGTGCGGCCAAGTCCGCGGCGCTGATGGTCGGAGCGCACCAACAGGGCGAACTCGGCGGTCTCGCCCTCCGGGTCGCCGCCCAGCCGCGCAACGCCCAGGATTTCGCCCGCTGCGTCCAGCGCCGCCAGCGCCATCTCGCGGTCGTAGTCGATCTGCGAGAGCCGCGCCGCCCAGTCCTGCGGCAGCCGCGTCAGGCCGCCGCGAAAGCGCAGGCGCACGTCCTCGGCGTCGGTCCGTGCGACGAGATCGGTGAGGCCCGGCGCGTCCTCGGGCCGGATCGGCCGCAGGCTGAGCGTCTCGCCGCCGACGCTGAGCGTCTGCGACAGCCCGGCGGGGTAGGGACGGATCGCCGGCTTCGGCCGCGGCCCGGCCGCGACGCGGATGCGGGCGTCGAGCGCCAGCACGCCGGCCGCGTCGGCCAGCAGCGGATTGATGTCCAGCTCGGCCACCGCCGGCAGCTCGACCGCCAGCGCCGCCAGCCGCACCAGCACGCCGACGATCGCCGCCTCGTCCGCCGCCGGACGGTCGCGGTAGCCGGCCAGCAGCTTGGCGATCCGGGTGCGGGCGATCATGTCGCGCGCCAGCGGCCCGTTCAGCGGCGGCAGGCCGACCGCGCGGTCGGCCAGCACCTCGACCGCGACGCCGCCGGCGCCGAACAGCACGATCGGGCCGAACGCCGGGTCGGTGGCGAGGCCGGCGATCAGCTCGTGCGCGCCGGGCTTGCTCGCCATCGCCTGCACCATGAAACCGGTCAGCCTGGCCTTCGGCGCGGCCTGGCGGACCGCGCGCCAGCATCGCCTCGGCGGCGGCCTCGACGGCGTCGGCGGCGAGGTCGAGCGCCACGCCGCCGACGTCCGACTTGTGGGTGATGTCGGGCGACAGGATCTTCAGCGCCACCAGGCCGCCGATGCGGCGCGCCACCTCGGCGGCCTGCGCCGGCGTGGCCGCGGTCTCGGTCGCCAGCACCGGCACGCCGTAGGCGGCCAGCACCGCCTTGGCCTCGATGTCGCTCAGGAGCTCGCGGCCCTTCGGCTCAGCGCGCCGGCGATCACCCTCTCGGCTGCCGCCCGATCGGGCGCGGCCGCCCTCGGCCAGCGGCGGGCGTCTGCATCAGCAGCTGCTGGTTCGTGGCGTGGTCGGCCAGGTGCATGAAGGCGCGCACCGCCTCGTCCGGCGTCTCGTGGGTCGGCACGCGGGCGGCGGCGAAGCGGGCGCGGGCCGCCGCCGGCGCGGACTCGCCGAGCCAGCGGTGAGCACCGCCGGGCGCGGCTCGTGCGCGGCGATCACCTTCAGCACCGCCTCGGCCGCGGCGGTGGAGTCGGTGACGGCGGTCGGGCAGTTGATCACCAGCACCGCGTCGGCGTTGGGGTCGGCCAGCAGCGTCGTCAGCGCCGCCTCGTAGCGGTCGGGCCCGGCGTCGCCGATGATGTCCACCGGATCGCCTTTCGACCAGGCCGCCGGCAGCGCCTTGCCGAGCGCGGCGATGGTCGTCGGGGCGAGCTCGGCCACGTGGCCGCCGCGGGCGTCGAGCGCGTCCGCCGCCATGCACGCCGGCGCCGCCGCCGTTGGTGAGGATGGCCAGCCGGTCGCCGCCTACCCGCATGCCGGACGAGAGCGTCGTCACCGCGTCGAACAGCTCGCGCAGCTCGAACACCCGCAGCAGGCCGGCGCGGCGGAAGGCGGCGTCGTAGACCGCGTCGGCGCCGGCCAGCGCGCCGGTGTGCGACAGCGCCGCCTTGGCGCCGGCGGCGCTGCGGCCGGCCTTGATCACCGCGACCGGCTTGGTGCGGCCCGCCGCTCGCGCCGCCGACATGAACTTGCGCGCATCGGTGATGCTCTCGACGTAGAGCAGGACGGCGCGGGTCGCTTCGTCGAGCGCCAGGAAGTCCAGCATGTCGCCGAAGTCGACGTCGGCCATGTCGCCGAGCGTGACGATGCGCGAGAAGCCGTAGCCGCGGGCGTCGGCCCAATCCAGCGCCGCGGTGGTGATCGCGCCGGACTGGGCGACCAGCGCCAGCGTGCCCGGGCTTCGGGGTCAGCTGCGCGAAGCTGGCGTTGATGCCCTCGGCCGGCGAGATGACGCCCAGGCAGTTGGGGCCGACGATCCGCATCAGGCTGGGCCGCGCCGCGTCCAGCATCTGCTGGCGCAGGTCCGCGCCGCCGCCGCCGGCCTCGCCGAAGCCCGCGGTGATCACCACCGCCGCGCGGCAGCCGCGCGCCGCCAGCTCGGCGACGATGCCCGGCACGGTGGGCGGCGGCGTCGCGATCACCGCCAGCTCCGGCGCGATCGGCAGCTCGGCGAGGTTGCGGTAGCTGAGCATCGAGCGGATCGCCGGCTCGTGCGGGTTGACCGCCATCACCGGTCCGGCGAAGCCGCTTTCCATCAGGTTGCGGGCCAGCACCGCGCCGACCGTCCCGGGCTCGTTGCTGGCGCCGATCAGCGCGATGGCGCCGGGATCGAACAGGGCCTCGAGATTGCGTGTCGTCATGGACTTGAGATCGCTCTCCACCGCCCGCGGCAGGTGTCCCGCTAGTGGCTGAGCAGCAGATACACCTGATCCTGTGACAGCAGGTCCTGGGTGACGCCGCCAAACGCCCATTCGCCCAGCCGGCTGTGTCCATAGGCGCCGCAGACGATCAGGTCGGCGCCTGCCTGGCGCGCCTGCTCCAGGATCTGCTGCGCCGGATGGGCGTGCTCCACAACCTTGCCCTCCGCCTTGATCCCGCGGCGCTGCAGCGCCGCGACGACCTGGCCCACCTCCAGGCGGGCGGCCGCAGCATCGCCCCCGCCGACCACCGCCGCGACCACCACGCGCTCCGCCTGCTCGAAGAACGGGATCGCGTCGCTCATCGCCCGGCGCGCCTCGCGGCTGTCCTTCCAGGCCAGCAGCACCTGCTTGGCGCTCAGCGGCGGCGGCGCGGGCGGCGCCACCAGCACCGGCCGGCCGGAGGTGACCGCGAGCTCGGCCGGCGAGCTTTCGCGCAGGCTATTGTGCGACCGCGGCGCCCCGCCCGCCACGATCAGGTCGGCGCCGCGCGAGGCGCCGGCCAGCGCCGGCGTCGGCCGCTGCACGCCGCTCATGAACGAAGCGCCGCCGGGCAGGCCGGCGGCCGCATCGTCGAACCTGCGACGAGCGGCCTGCAGGCGCTCCTCGACCAACTGGCGCATGGGCTCGCTGGCGTCGGCCGTGGGGCTGTAGAGACCGCCGTCGTAGGCCAGCGGCGAGACCTCCTCGACCGCGACGCCGATCAGCGCCGCGCCGAAGCGCCGGGCGATGTCGACGGCGCAGGCGAGGCGCGGCGCGGCCTCCGCGTCGGCTTCCACCTGGGTCATGATCGCGGCGTAGCTCATCCTGGGTCTCCCGGACTGCGTCGTTCTTAGGCCGCCCCGCGCCACCCTCAAATTGTCCGATGGTCTCGGGCGAGTTGTGCGGGAGCGGTTTTGCCCTGTAGCCTTCCTCCGCGATGGAAAAGGTGCGGGTCGAAGGCGGCGGGGCGGTGCGGCAGGTGACGCTGACGCGGGCCGACAAGCGCAATGCGCTCGACGCCGAGATGCTGGCCGCGCTCACCGAGGCGTTCACCGCGGCGCCGCCCGACGACGAACGGGTGGTGGTGATCCGCGCCGAAGGGCCGGTGTTCTGTTCGGGGCTCGACCTTCGGGAGCGCGGCGGCGGGGCGGTCGGCGGCGCCGGCGCGATCGAGGCGATGCTGCACGCCATCGAGACCTATCCGCTGCCGGTGGTGGCGGCGGTGCAGGGCGACGCGATCGCCGGCGGCAACGAGCTGGCCTTGCACTGCGACTTCGTGGTGGCGAGCGAGACCGCGCGCTTCGGCATGTCGCTGGCGAAGATCGGCCTCGCGCCCTCCTGGTTCCTGGCCAAACGTCTGCTGGAGGTGGCCGGCCCGGTCGGCGCCCGCGAGATGCTGCTGCTGGGCGATCCGCTGCCGGCGCGCCGCATGGCCGAGCTCGGCCTGATCTACCGCTGCGTCCCGCCGGTCGAGCTGGAGACCGCCGCCGGCCGGTGGTGGGCCGCCTCGCCGCCAACGCGCCGCTGTCGCTGAAGGCGATGAAGGCGCTGATGGTGCGGGCGATGACCTTCCGCGACGCCATCCCGCACGCCGACATCGACGCGATGGTCGCCGCCGCCTCGGCCAGCGCCGACGCCCGCGAGGGCATCGCCGCGATGCTGGAGCGCCGCGCGCCGAAGTTCGAGGGCCGCTGATGGGCGTGCGGCTGGAAAAGCCCTGGCGCGACCTGACCGCGGCGAACGTCGCGGCGCTGGCCGGCGAGCTCGGCGTCTATCAGCTCGCCGACGCCGAGGGCCGGGTGCTGCGGATCGGCTACGCCGGCGGGCGCACGCTCTTCGGCCTCAGGAGCGAGCTCGCCGCGGCGCTGGCGGCCGGCGAGGCGGCCAGGTTCCGCACCGAGGTCACCGCCGGCTACATGAGCCGCTACGAGGAGCTCTTGATGGTCCACCAAGCCGACCACGGCGCGCCTGCCCGCCCGGCAACGCCGCCGACGCCCGCAGGCGGTTGGGAAGGCTGACGCCGGGATGACGGGGACGCGCACTGCTCCCCTCCCCCTCGAGGGGAGGGGTCGGGGGCGGGGGGCTCTCGCCGCTCCAATCCCTGGTGGGTTTTGCCGACGGACGCTGACGCCCGGCGCTCGTACTCGCCGCAACCAGCCCCCCACCCCTAACCCCTCCCCTCGAGGGGGAGGGGAACGGAGCTGACAATGGACTTCGAGCCCACCCCCGAGCAGGTGCAGATCGTCGATCAGGTGCGGCGGTTCGTGCGGGAAGAGATCTGGCCGCTGGAGGCGAAGCTCGATCCCGACGCCTCGCGCGTCGAGCCGGAGGACCACGATCGGCTCACCGCGATCACCCGGGCGATGGGCCTCTACGGCCTCGGCATCCCGCCCGAGTTCGGCGGGCCGGACATCGACATCGTCACCCAGACGCTGATCGCCATCGAGACCGCCCAACACCGCGCCGGGCTCTACAGCCCTTGCTTCGGCGCGTTCGGCGGCGCCGGGCCTGGCGCAGCTCTACGAGGCCAACGAGGACCAGAAAGAGCGCTACCTCTTTCCGATGTTGCGCGGCGAGAAGCACGGCTTCTTCGGCCTCACCGAGCCCTCCGGCGGCTCCGATCCGGCCAGCGCCATCCGCACCAAGGCCGAGCGCGACGGCGACGACTGGATGATCAACGGCTCGAAGATCTTCATCTCCGGCGCGGACGGCGCCGACTTCGGCATCGTCTTCGCCCGCACCGACCCCAGCCAGGGCCGCGGCGGCATCACCTGCTTCATCGTCGACGCCGACACGCCCGGCTTCGCCGTCCGCCGCGTGGTCCATACGCTGCGCAGCGGCCACTACGGCACCGAGCTTTCGTTCGAGGACGCCCGGGTGCCGCACGCCAACGTGCTGGGCGAGGTCAACCGCGGCTTTGCGATCGCCAACGACCGGCTGACGCGCCAGCGCATCCCCTATGCGGCCGGCTGCCTCGGCGTGGCGATCCGCGCCCAGGAGATGTCGATCGAGTACGCCAAGCAGCGCCAGACTTTCGGGGCGGCGCTCTCCACCCGCCAGGCAATCCAGTGGATGGTGGTCGACAACGAGATCGACAACCGCACCGCGCGCTGGGCGATCCTGTCGGCGGCCTGCAAGGCGGCGAAGGGCGAGCCGTTCCGCACCGAGGCGGCGATGGCCAAGCTGCTGGCCAGCGAAGGCGCCGGGCGGGTGGTCGACCGCGCCATCCAGATCCACGGCGGCTACGGCGTCACCAAGGACTTCCCGCTGGAGCGCTGGTACCGCGAGCTGCGCATCCGCCGCATCGGCGAGGGGCCGAGCGAGGTGCAGCGCATCGTCATGGCGCGCGACCTGTTCGACCAGGCGCTTTACTGATGGACGAGCCGCGCCCGCCGCCGCTCGCCGGCGTCCTCGTCCTCGACTTCGGCCAGGTCTACCAGGGCCCCTACGCCGGGCTGCTGCTGGCCAAGGGCGGGGCGGACGTCATCAAGATCGAGCCGCCGCGCGGCGAGCCGCTCAGGGCGCGCGAGGCGGTGGGCGGGATGGCCTCGCTGCCGCTGGCGATGCTGAACTCCAACAAGCGCGCCATCACGCTGAACCTGAAGAGCCCGCGCGGCGTGAGCTTGCTCAAGGCCATGGCCCGCAAGGCCGACGTGCTGCTGGAGAACTTCGCGCCCGGCGTCATGGACCGGCTCGGCGTCGGGGCCGAGGCGCTGATGGCCGAGAACCCGCGGCTGATCTACGCCTCGGCCACCGGCTACGGCCTCTCCGGCCCGGAGCGCGACAACCTCGCGATGGACATCACCATCCAGGCCGCCTCCGGCGCGATCAGCGTCACCGGCTTCCCGGACGGGCCGCCGGTGAAGGCCGGCCCGGCCATCGCCGACTTCATCTCGGGGACCCACCTCTACGGCGCCATCGTCACCGCGCTCTTCGAGCGGGAGCGCACCGGCCGCGGGCGGCTCGTCGAGGTGGCGATGATCGAGACCATGTTCCCGACCCTGGCCTCCAACCTCGGCATGGTCTTCAACAATCCCGAGCGGCCGCTGGGGCGCACCGGCAACCGGCACGGCGGTCTCTCGGTGTCGCCCTACAACGTCTATCCGTGCAAGGACGGCTGGTTCGCGATCATCTGCAACAACGACACCCATTGGGCTTCGCTGCTGCGGGCCATGGGCCGCAAGCGACCTCGCCGGTGACCCGCGTTTTGCCACCAACGCCGCCCGCGTCCGCCACATGGACGAGACCGACGCGGTCGTGGAGGCCTGGGCGGCCGACCTGACCCGCGCCGAGATCTTCGCCGCCACCGCCGAGCACAAGATCCCCTCGGCGCCGGTCCGCGACCTGCACGAGGTGCTGGCCAACGAGCACCTGCTGGGCCGCGGCATGATCGAGCCGATCGACCACCCGCAGCTCGGCCGCATCAGCGTGCCCGGCAGTCCCGTTGCGCTACCACGGCACCCCGCAAACCCCCGCCATTCCCAGCCCGGCGATCGGCGCGGACACCGAAGGCGTGCTGGCGGAGCTGCTGGGGCTGTCGGCGGCCGATGTGGCGGCGCTGAGGGCCGACGGGGTGGTCTGACGCCAGGATGGCCCTGTGAGGCCCAGGGAGGGCCGCCAGAGCCCTTCGCAGCGATGGGGCGCTAGGGTACTACCGGTGCCGTCACCAAACCGCTGTACGGGCTTCTATGGGGCCGTAGCGGCCATTTGACATTTCGGGACACCGGCGCGGCCCCTCGCCGCCCGGCCCTCAGTCCGATCCCCGCTGCGCCCTCGACCTCGCCAGCACCGTCTCCCGGCGCCCGGCGATCTCGGCGCCGCGGTTGCGGCCGAAGCCGCCGGCGATGGCGTGGTCGCGGTGGATGCGGCGGGCCTCGGCGATCGGCGCGCCGACGTTCGCGTCCCAGTCGCCGCGCATGGCGGCGATCATCGCCGGGTCGGCGTCGGCGATCGCCTCGGCCAGCTCCAGCGCGAACGGCACCAGCAACGCGTGAGGCTTGACGTGATTGGCGAGGCCCACCCGCAGCGCCGTCACCGCGTCGACGAAGTTGCCGGTCATCGACATCTCGCGGGCGAAGGCCATGCCGACCCGCCGCGGCAGGTCCACCAGCACCGGGCCGGGGTAGACGCCGACCCGGACGTGGGTGTCGGCGAACACCGCCCGCTCGGAGGCCACGATGAAGTCGCAACCGAGCGCGATCTCGAACCCGCCGGTGACCGCCGCGCCGTTCACCGCGGCGATCAGCGGGACCTTCGAGCGGGCCAGGGCCTCGGCGTAGGACGGCAGCTCGGCCAAGAGTGTCGACTCCGAGCTCCTTCAGGTCGAGGCCGGCGCAGAAGGCCGGGTCGGCGCCGGTCACCACGATGCAGCGGGCGTCCTGCGCCGCGCCGACCGCTTCGCAGAAGGCCTTGGAGAGCGCGTAGTTGATGGCGTTGCGCCGCTGCGGACGGTTCAGCGTGATCAGCGCCACCGCGCCGCGCCGTTCGACCAGGATGGGATCGTCGGCCATGTCGGTGCTTCCTACTTGGCCGGGGCGCGGCCGCTGGTCGGGATGTCCTTGAACGCCACGCCCTTGTCGACGCGGATGTCGCCCGGCAGACCCAGCACCCGCTCGGCGATGATGTTGCGCAGGATCTCGTCGGAGCCGCCCTCGATGCGGGTGGCCGGCGAGCGCAGCAGCATGGCCTGGAAGCGCCCGTCCATCGGGCTCTCCTCGTCCTGCACCACGCCGGCCTGGCCCTGCAGGTCGAGCGCGAACATCGCCATCTCCTGCATGGTGGCGCCGGCCACCAGCTTGCCGATCGAGTTCTCCGGACCCGGCGTCTGGCCCTTGCGAGAGCGCGGTGATGCGCCCGCATGCCGGTGTACTTCAGGCCGCTCTGCGCACCGCCTAGCTGCGCCAGCCGCGAGCGCACCGCCGCGTCGTCGACGGCCGGCTCGCCGTCCAGCTCGGCCTCCAGCAGAAGTCGAACAGCTCCGGGAAGCCGGTCGACATGCCCGAGCCGATCGAGAGCCGCTCGTTCATCAGGGTGGTCAGCGACACCTCCCAGCCCTGGCCGACCGCGCCAAGCCGCTGGGCGTCGGGGATGCGCACGTCGGTGAAGAACACCTCGTTGAAGCCGCGACTGGCCGTTGGCCTGCTTGATCGGCCGCATCTCGACGCCCGGGCGTGGCCATGCTCGAGGAAGAACATGGTCAGGCCCTTGTGCTTGGGCACGGTCGGGTCGGTGCGGGTGATCAGCAGGCCGCAATGCGGACTGCTGGGCGCCGCTGGTCCAGATCTTCTGGCCGTTGACGATCCAGTCGCCGGAGCCGTCCTTGGCCGGCTCGGCGCGGGTGCGCAGGCCCGCGAGGTCCGAGCCGCCGGCCGGCTCGGAGAACAGCTGGCACCAGATCTCCTCGCCCGCGGCCAGCGGCGGCAGGTAGCGCGCGCTTCTGCTCCTCGGCGGCCCAGGCCATCACGGTCGGCCCGCACATGCCGTGGCCGATGATGAACGGGCTGGCGAGCGCGCCGTAGACGCCCTCCTCCTGGCCCCAGATCACCCGCTCGATCGGCGTAGCAGCCGCCGCCGCCGTACTCCTTCGGCCAGTGCAGGCAGGCCCAGCCCGGCGTCGGCCTTGCGTCTTCTGCCAGGCCTTGGCGGCGGCCAGCGGGTCGACGCTCTCCGACGCCGATCGCTGGCGAAGCCGGCGCGTCTTCAGCTCCGGCGCCAGGTCCTTGGGCGCGTTGGCGTCGATCCAGCCGCGCACCTCGGCGCGGAAGGCGGCTTCCTCGGGGGTGTCTTCGAAGTCCATCGGCGATCTCCTTCAGGCCGCTTCGTCGCGTTGCCGCTGCGCATCCGCTCGATCAGCAGGTCTCTCCCAGGTCGACAGCGAGCCCAGCGCCAGGGCGAGCGCATTGGAGCGGCGGTAGTAGAGGTGGCAGTCGAAGGCCCAGGTGAAGCCCATGCCGCCGTGCACCTGGATGTTGTTCTTGGCGCAGTGCTGGAACGCCTGGGTGGCCGCAGACCCGCGCGGTGGCCGCCGCCGCCGGCAGCTCCGCGGCCTCGGTCGAGAGCGCCCAGGCGCCGTAGTAGCAGTTGGACCGGGCCAGCGTCGCCGAGACGTACATGTCGGCCAGCATGTGCTTGATCGCCTGGAACGAGCCGATCGGCCGGCCGAACGCCATGCGCTCCAGCGCGTAGTCGCGGGCCATCTCCAGCGCCCGGTCGGCGCCGCCGATCTGCTCGAACGCCATCAGCATCGCGGCGCGGTCCATGACGCGCTCGGCGAGCGCCCAGCCGTCGCCCGCCGCGCCCAGCGGCTCGGCCGGCGCGTCCTCGAAGGTCAGCTTCGCATAGTTGCGGGTGGGATCGATGGTCTCGCTGGGCGTGGCGGGAGACGCCCGGACCGGCGAGGTCGACCAGGAACAGCGAGACGCTGCGGCGCCGGCCTGGCGACGTCGGCCAGCACCACGGCGACGTCGGCGATGCGCCGTCGGCGCACGGCGGTCTTGGTGCCGGAAAGCCGGCCGTCCCGGTGGCGGCGCGGATGCTCTGGCGGCGCACCCGGCCGGCGCCTTCGGCCAGCGCGAACGTACCGACCGCCTCGCCGCTGGCCAGCTTCGGCAGCCAGGCCTGCTTCTGCGCCTCGGCGCCTGCCGGCAGCAGGAATTCGGCGCCAGGTAGATCGAGGACGACGAACGGCACGGGCGCCAGCACCCGGCCGAGCTCCTCGGCCATCAGGCACAGCTCCAGGCTGGAGAGCCCGACGCCGCCGTAGGCCTCGGGGATCGCCGCGCCCAGGACGCCCGAGCTCGGCCAGGCCCTTGTAGAGCGCCCGGTCGTAGGGCTCGGGCCCCTCGAGGATGGCGCGCACCGCCGCCGGCGGGCAGTGCTCGGCCAGGTATCGGCGCACCTGGTCCTGCAGCTGCTTCTGCTCGTCGGAGAAGTCGAGGTTCATCGGATCCGTCCTGCCGGCGACTGTGAGCAACCATGAGGGCCCTGACGCGGCGATAGTCCAGCGTCCGGCTCGCCTTTCCCCCGTCCGCGGGGGAAACGTCGCGACCGCAAAGCGGAGCGACAATGGGGGAAGTGACTTCGAACTCCCCCCAACGCCCCTCGGCTTCGCCATCGGGGCGCTTCCCCCCGAGGGGGAAGGGTTCAATCGGGCCGCTGGCGCTGCGCCAGGGCCCGCCGGGTGAGCTCGGCGGCGTGGCCGACATCGTCGCCGACGTTCGCCGCCGCGAGATTGCGCGCCATCGCGGCGGTGTCGACCTCCAGCCCCTCCAGCACGGGCCGCAGCGCCGCCAGCGACGCCGTGCGCCAGCTCGAAGAGGCTGGCGAGCGCCGGGGCCTCGGCCTGCCAGCCGCCAAGGCCCCGCTCGTGCTGCTGCGGCAGGCCGGCGATGATACCGCTTGCCAGCCCCGGCGCGCGGATTGCGGCCGACAAAGCGATCTGGCAGCCGGTCGGGTTGCGCTTGTGCGGCATCGCCGACGAGCCGCCGCGCCCCTCGATGCGCGGCTCGAACGCCTCGGCCACCTCGCCTTGCGACATCAGCGCGATGTCCTGAGCCGATCTTGCCGAGCGCGCCGGTCAGGATGGCGAGCGACGCCGCCAGGCCCGCGACCGCCTCGCGCTGCGAGTGCCAGGGGAGGGCGGGCGCGAGACCGAGGCCGCTGGCCATCCGGTCGGCGACGCGCGGCGTCAGCCCCGCGAGCGTGCCGACCGGACCGCCCAGCTGCATCCGGATCGCCTGCGCCGCCTCGCGTTCGAACCTCGCCAGGGCGCCATCGACGCCTGCGCAGCCAGTTCGGCGGCCTTGAGCCCGAAGGTGATCGGTCGGGCGGGCTGCATCAGCGTGCGCCCCAGCATCGGCGTCCCGGCATGCGCTTCGGCGAGGGCCGCCAGAGCGTTGGCGACGCCCCCTCCGTCCCGCGGTATCCAGACCGAGGCGGACCTGACCTGGAGCATGAGCGCGGTGTCGGCCAGGTCCTGGCTGGTCGCGCCCCTGTGGACGAACTCGGCCGCCGCTGGGTCGATACGGCTGACGAATTCGCGCAGTCGCATCACGACAGGGATCGCCAGCGTACCGGCATGGGCGGCCTCATCTGCAATCTCCTCGGCGTCGAGATGGAACCGCATCTCGGTTCCGGCGCGGCGGATGGCAGTGGCCGCGCTCTTCGGGATGAGCCGCTCCGAGGCGCTCGCTTCCGCCAGCGCCTCTTCGAAGCTGATCGCGCAGCTGATCAATATCTCGTCGCTGAACGTCGCCAGCATGACGGGAGTGGAAAGCGCGAGGTCGTGGATGCGCGTGGCCAAGCTCAACCTCCCTCAAAGGTCGAAGAAGACGGTCTCGTCCGCGCCCTGCAGATGGATGTCGAAGCGATAGGGTCCGCCGGCGCCCTCGCGCCGGGCGATCAGCGTGCCGCGGCGATCGGCGGGGACCAGCGCCAGCACCGGATCGTCCTCGTTTCCCTCGCCGTCCTCGAAATAGAGACGCGTGACCAGCCGCTTCAGGATGCCCCGGCCCATGACGCTGAGCGCCGCGTGCGGCGCCTGCAGCGCGTTGCCGGGACCGGGGACGCGGCCCGGCCGGATGGTGCGGAAGCGGTAGCCGCCGTCGGCGCCGGTCGCGGCGCGGCCGAAGCCGGTGAAGTCCGCGTCGAGCGGGATCGCCGCGCGGTCGTCGGCCGGGCTCGCGTAGCGGCCGGCGGCGTTGGCCTGCCAGAGCTCGATCAGCGCGTCCGGCATCGGCGCGCCGTCGCCGTCGTAGACGACGCCGACGATCTCGATGACCTCGCCGGCGACCTGGCCGCGCGCGAGGGGCCGCGCAGCAGGAAGTGGCCGGCCGGCACGAGGTCGGTCCGCGCGCCGATGTCCGAGCCGCCGACCAGGTCCGCGCCGCCCTTCCATGGCAGACGCGTAGTGGAAGAACGGCCCCAGCGTCTGCCAGGGCGTCTGGCCGAGCGTTCGCTCGGCTTCGCTCAATGCCCGCCCTCCGCCGGCGTCGCGTCCGGGCCGCGCAGCACGATGTCGAAGCGATAGCCGAGCGCCCAGGCCGCCTGGGTGAGCCCGATGATCGAAGTCGGCGATCAGGCGGCGGCGATGGCGCTCGGGCACGGCGCAGGCGATCGGGTCGATGGCGATCAGCGGATCGTCCGGGAAGTACATCTGGGTCACCAGCCGCGTCGCGAACGCCGGCCCCAGCAGCGACAGGTGGATGTGGGCCGGGCGCCAGGCGTTGTCGTGGTTCTTCCACGGATAGGCGCCCGGCCGAACGGTGACGAACCGGTAGGCGCCGGCGTCGTCGGTGACCACCCGGCCCGCGCCGGTGAAGTTCGGGTCGAGCGGCGCGTCCCACTGGTCGGCGGCGTGGATGTAGCGGCCGGCGGCGTTGGCCTGCCAGATCTCGATCACCGTGCGCGGAACCGGCCGCCCGGCCTCGTCGAGCACCCGGCCGGCGACGATGATCCGCTGGCCGATCGGCGCGGCGGCATGCTGGCGTGGTGAGGTCGGCCATCGGCGGCCCCATCAGCGCGTCCCAGTCGGCCGGCCCGGTAAGCTCGGTCAGCGTCTGCGGGATGCGCACCGGCGGCTGGCGCGGCGAGCGGGCGACGGTCGAGCGATACGGCGGATGCAGCGCCGGCGGCTGGCCTTCATCTTCGCGGCCGTAGAGGTCCGGCATCGGCGCAGCCTCGCTTCGCTATTGGCCGCCGAGCCTGCCACGAGTACCATGCCGGCAAAAGCCCGGGAGGAGCCGCGCGTCCCATGAGCCGGCGCGACCGTCCGCCGTTCCGCGCCGACCATGTCGGCAGCCTGCTGCGCCCGCCGCGCGCTGCTGGCGGCGCGCGACCAGGCGGCGAGGGGGGAAATCGCCAAGGCGGAGTTGCGCGCCGCCGAGGACGTGGCGATCCACGACGTGGTCGCCTTCCAGGAGGGGTTGGGCCTGCAAGGTGTCACCGACGGCGAGTTCCGCCGCACCTACTTCCACATCGACTTCCTGGAGCGGATCGAGGGGATCGAGGTCTCGCAGAGCGGGATCGCCGCGCACTTCCACCGTGAGGACGGCGATCTCGACTTCGCGCCGCCGCGGCTGGCGGTCACCGGCAAGCTGCGGCCGCGCCGGCCCGATCTTCGGCGAGGACTTCTCGTTCCTCGCCGCCGCCACCCGCCGCACGCCGAAGATCGCCATCCCGTCGCCCAGCATGGCCCACTTCCGCGGCGGTCGCGCGGCGGTGGACAAGGCGGCCTATCCCGAAATCGAGGGCTTCTTCGCCGACCTCGCCCGGGTCTACGCCGAGGAGATCGCCGACCTGGCGGCGCGCGGCTGCCGCTACCTGCAGCTCGACGACACCAACCTCGCCTACCTGTGCGACCCGAAGATCCGCGCCGACGTCCGCGCCATGGGCGAGGACCCCGACGCGCTGCCCGCCACCTACGCCCGGCTGATCAACGCGGCGATCGCCGGCCGGCCGCCGGAGATGACGGTCGCCATCCACCTCTGCCGCGGCAACTTCCGCTCCGCCTGGGTGGCCGAGGGTGGCTACGATCCGGTGGCCGAGGCGCTGTTCGGGCAGATCGAGGCGGACGCCTTCTTCCTGGAGTACGACACCGACCGGGCGGGCGACTTCGCCCCGCTTACGCTACGTGCCGGACGGCAAGTTCGTGGTGCTCGGCCTCGTCAGCACCAAGCACGCCGCGGCTGGAGGACAAGGACGCGCTGAAGCGGCGGATCGATGCGGCGGCGAAGCTCGTGCCGCTGGAGCGGCTCTGCGTCAGCCCGCAGTGCGGCTTCTCCTCCACCGTGCACGGCAATGAGATCACGCTGGACGACCAGCGCCGCAAGCTGGAGCTGGTGGTCGAGGTGGCCGACGACGTCTGGGGCGGCGGCTAGCCGTTGCGCACCCAGGTGGCGATCATCGGCGGCGGGCCGGCGGGTCATGTTCCTCGCCCACCTGCTGCATTCGGCTGGGATCGCGGCGATCGTGCTCGAGCAGCGCTCGCGGCCCTACGTCGAGGGCCGGGTGCGGGCCGGGGTGCTGGAAGCGGGCACGGTCGAGTTGATGGTCCGGCTGGGACTTGGCGGGCGCGCTGCGCCGCGAGGGCCTGGTCCACGCCGGCGTCAGCCTCGCCAGCGAGGCCGGCGTCCTCCGCATCGACCTTGCGGCGCTCACCGGCCGGCGCGATCACCGTCTACGGCCAGCAGGAGGTGATGAAGGACCTGTTCGACGCCGCCGAAGCACGCGGCGTCGAGGTGGTGTTCGAGGCGGCGGAGGTCGCTCCGCACGACATCGACGGCGAGCATCCTTACGTCACCTGGCGCAAGCACGGCGCCGAGCAGCGGCTGGATTGCGAGTTCATCGTCGGTTGCGACGGCTCGCACGGCGTCAGCCCGCGCCGCCATTCCGACGGCGGCGCTCACCGTCTACGAGCGTGACTATCCGTTCGGCTGGCTGGGGGTGCTGGCCGACGTGCCGCCGGCCGCGTCCGAGGTGATCTACTGCAACCACGAACGCGGCTTCGCGCTGGCCAGCATGCGCTCGGCGACCCGCAGCCGCTACTACGTGCAATGCCCGCTGGGCGAGCCGCCCGAGGCCTGGCCCGACGACCGGTTCTGGGACGAGCTGACCCTGCGCATGGGCTCGGCCGGCGGCGGCGTGACACGCGGCGCCGGCGATCGAGAAGATCCTCGCGCCGCTGCGCAGCTTCGTCGCCGAGCCGATGCGGTTCGGGCGGCTCTTCCTGGCCGGCGACGCCGCCCACATCGTGCCGCCTACCGGGCGCCAAGGGGCTGAACCTCGCGGTCGCGGACGTGGCGCAGCTCGCCGAGGCGCTGGCCGAGCACTACGCGGACGGCTCCGACGCGGGCCTGGGCGCCTATTCGGCCCGGGCGCTCACGCGGGTCTGGAAGGCCGAGCGCTTCTCCTGGTGGCTGACGCGGCTCACCCACCGCTTCCCGGGCGAGGACGCCATCGAACGGAGGCTGCAACTGGCCGAGCTCGACTATCTGGCGACCTCACGCGCCGCCCAGACCGCCTTCGCCGAGAACTACGTCGGGCTCACCGCGTAGGGGCCCGCCGCCGATACCTTGGTAGCCCTTGCAAGGCGCCGGGCCTGCCGCCAGCTTCCTGCGCGACACTCAGCCCGGCCCTGCCGGCCGGTGTCGCAGCCCTGGAAGGAGGCGCTCCCATGCCATTCATCACCACCAAGGACGGGACCGAGATCTTCTACAAGGACTGGGGTCCGCGCGGGGCGCAGACCATCGTCTTCCATCACGGCTGGCCGCTCAGCGCCGACGACTGGGACAACCAGCTGCTGTTCTTCCGCGGCAAGGGCTTTCGCGTCGTCGCCCACGACCGCCGCGGCCACGGCCGCTCCGGCCAGCCCGACACCGGCAACGACATGGACACCTACGCCGCCGACGTCATCGAGCTGGCCCGTGCGCTCGACCTCAAGGACGCGATCCACGTGGGCCACTCGACCGGCGGCGGCGAGGTCGCCCGCTACGTGGCCCGCGCCGAGCCGGGGCGGGTCTCCAAGGCGATCACCATCTCGGCGATCAATCCGCTGATGGTGAAGACCGCGGCCAACCCCGGCGGCACGCCGATCGAGGTGTTCGACGGCTTCCGCGCCGCGCTCGCCGCCAACCGCGTCGCAGTTCTACATCGATGTCGCCTCGGGCCCGTTCTACAACTTCAACCGGCCCGGCGTGAAACCCGTCGAAGCGCTGATCCGCAACTGGTGGCGGCAGGGCATGATGGGCGGCGCCAACGGCGGCTACGACTGCATCAAGGTGTTCTCCGAGACCGACCTCTCGGAGGACCTGAAGCAGATCGACGTGCCGGTGCTGATCATCCACAGCGAGGACGATCAGGTGGTGCCCTACGCCGACAGCGCCCCGCTGGCCGTGAAGCTGCTGAAGCACGGCACGCTGAAGACCTACAAAGGGCTGCCGCACGGTTGCATGACGACGCATCCGGACCTGATCAACGCGGACATCCTCGCCTTCGTCCGCGGCGAGCCCCTGGCCCCCGCGCCGGCCGCCGCCGAGCCCGCAATGGCGTGACGCGGTGAGGGAGTTGGGCCCGCTGGCTCCCTCGCTCACCCCGCCAACGCCGCGGCCAGGAACGGCAGGCTGAGGTCCATGCGGTAGTCGACGCCGGAGTGGTTGTCGTCGAACTCCTCGTAGCGGTGCGCCACGCCGAGCTCGTCCAGGCGCCGGTGCATGCGCCTTGCGCCGTAGAGCAGGTTGAACTGGTCGGTGGTCCCGCAGTCGATGTAGAGCGCCTTCAGGCCCTTTCAGGCCCTGCCACTGCTGCTCGACCTTCACCACCGGGTCGTGCGCCAGCCAGTTCTCCCAGCGATCGGGGATGACCTCGCAGGTGTCCGGCGTCACCGGCAGCCGCAGGCCCAGGAAGGCGGCGGGGTCGGGGTCGTAGTGGGCGGCCATGGCGAGGATGTTCAGCGCCTTGAACGAGTGCTCGGGCGTCTTCGGCGCGGCCTCGAACTTCTTCCACCAGGCCTCGATCGACCCTCGGCGCGGGCGAGCGCGCGCAGCGTGTCGGGCATGTCGGGCAGGTAGCAGAGCTCGAACGCCATGTCGCCGGAGTGGCAGGCCGCGGCCGCCCAGACGTCCGGATGGTCGAGCGCATGGACGATCGCCCCGTAGCCGCCCGAGCTCTTGCCGAAGATGCCGCGCCGCCCGGCGCCGCCGCAGCCGAACTCGCCCTCCACCGCCGCCAGCAGCTCGGTGGTCAGGAAGTCGGCCCAGCGGCCGGTCGAGACCGAGTTGACGTACTGGTTGCCGCCGACCCGGGTGAAGCAGTCCGGGAAGGCGACCACCACCGGCGGCATCGCGCCCTCGCCGATCAGCCGGTCGAGCCGCTCGGGCACGTTCTCGCGAAAGCCGGTCCAGTTGGTGTGGACCGGCCCGCCGGCGGAGAAGCCGACGATGTCGACCAGCAGCGGCAGCCCCGCGCCGTCGTGGCCGGCCGGCGTGTAGACGTCGACGATCCGCTCGGTGGGATCGCCCAGCATGTTGCCCTTCAGCACCTCGCTGGCGACGACGATGCGGCGGACGGCGCCGGCCGGATGCGCTGGTCTTCCTCATGCGCGGGGTCTCTCCGGTGGTCCAAGGGCAGGATTTGCCCGCAATCGTCCGCGCTGAGCAATCATTGGCAAGCAAATAGCGGCCTTCGCGTGCTATTCCTGCCGGATGACTGCTGCAGCGGCCCTCAAACCAGCTTCCACAACCGCTGCCGTCAAGCACCTCGCGCAGCTCGACGAGCGGCTGCGCTGGCTGGCGACCTGGACCATCCACCACGCCAACCACCTGAGGAACAGCCGCGACGGGCTGAAGGTGGGCGGCCACCAGGCCTCCTGCGCCTCGATGACCACCATCCTGGCGACGCTCTACTTCCATGCGCTGCGGCCGCAGGACCGCGTCGCCATCAAGCCGCACGCCGCGCCGGTGTTCCACGCCATCCAGTACCTCTTCGGCCGCCAGAGCCGCGAGCAGCTGGAGGGGTTCCGGTCGTTCGGCGGCGCGCAGTCCTACCCCTCGCGCACCAAGGACAAGGACGACGTCGACTTCTCGACCGGCTCGGTGGGGCTGGGCGTCGCCGTCACCGCCTTCGCCTCGCTGGCGCAGGCCTACCTGAAGGCGCACGGCTGGCTCGATCCGAAGCGCGAGGGGCGGATGATCGCCACGCTCGGCGACGCCGAGCTCGACGAAGGCAACATCTACGAGTCGCTGATCGAGGGCGCCAAGCACGGCATCCGCAACACCTGGTGGATCGTCGACTACAACCGCCAGAGCCTCGATGCGATCACCGCCGACCGGATGTTCGACAAGTTCGACGACATCTTCCGCACCTGCGGCTGGCGGGTGTTCACGCTGAAGTACGGCAAGGCCCAGCAGGCGGCGTTCGGGCGGCCGGGCGGCGAGCACCTGAAGGCCTGGATCGACGCCTGCCCCAACGCCGAGTTCGCCGCGCTGACCTACCAGGGCGGCGAGGCCTGGCGCGCCCGGCTCGAGACCGACATCGGCGGCCATGCCGGCGTGCCGGAGCTGCTGGCGTCCTACGATGACGCCGCGCTGGCCGCGCTGATGACCGGGCTCGGCGGCCACTGCGTGGAGACGCTGCTGGAGGCCTACGCGGCGGCCGACGACGACGTGCCGACCCTTTTCATCGCCTACACGGTCAAGGGCTTCGGCCTGCCGCTGCAGGGCCACAAGGACAACCACGCCGGCCTGATGACGCCCGGCCAGGTCGACCTGCTGCGCCGCTCGCTGCACATCCCCGAGGGCGAGGAGTTCGAGCCCTACGCGGGCCTCTCGCCGCGCGAGGCCGGCGAGCTGCGCCGCTTCGTCGCCGCCGCGCCGTTCGCCGCCGACGTGAACCGACGCTTCGCCGCCGAGCCGGTCGCCGGTCCCGAGCCGCGCCGATTTCCCGCAGCCGACCGGCGCCGAGCAGTCCACGCAAGCAGCGTTCGGCCGCATCCTCTTCGAGCTCGCCCGCAGCGGCCATCCGCTGGCCGATCGCATCGTCACCACCTCGCCGGACGTCACCGTCTCCACCAACCTCGGCGGCTTCGTGAACCAGCGCGGCCTCTTCAACGCCCGCGAGACGTCGGACGTCTTCCAGCTCGCCCGCATCCCCTCGACGCAGAAGTGGGGCGGCGGCGCGGCCGGCCAGCACATCGAGCTCGGCATCGCCGAGCACAACTTCTTCCTGAACCTCGCGGCGCTAGGTCTGGCCGACCAGCTTTGGGGCGAGCGGCTGATCCCGGTCGGCACGCTCTACGACCCGTTCATCGCCCGCGGCCTCGATGCGCTGAACTACGCCTGCTACCAGGACGCCCGCTTCCTGATGGTCGCCACGCCCTCGGGGATCACGCTGGGGCCGGAGGGCGGCGCGCACCAGTCGATCTCGACGCCGCTGATCGGCCTCGCCCAGCCCGGCCTCACCTACATCGAGCCGGCGTTCGCCGACGAGCTCGCCGAGGCGATGCGCTGGTCGTTCGAGCACCTGCAGGCGCCGGATGGCGGCTCGGTCTACCTGCGGCTCACCACCCGCCAGATCCGCCAGGTCGAGCGCGCCGACGACGGCTGGCGCGAGGGGGCCATGCAGGGCGCCTACTGGCTGAGGCGGCCCGAAGGCCGCGCCGAGGCGGCGATCGCCTTCTGCGGCGCCGTCGCGCCGGAAGTGCTGGCGGCCGCCGAGATGCTGGCGGAGGACGTGCCGGGCCTGGCCTTGCTCAACGTCGTCTCGCCCGGCCTCCTGCACCGCGGCTGGACCGAGAGCCGCCGCGCCCGCTGGCAGGACGGAGGCCGGCAGCTCAGCCACGCGGAGCAGCTGCTCGGCGAGCTTTCGCCCCGCGCCGGCCTGATCACGGTGATCGACGGCGCGCCCGGTGCGCTCTCCTGGCTCGGCGGCGTCCTCGGCCATCGCGTGAGCCCGCTCGGCGTCACCAGCTTCGGCCAGGTCGGCGACCTCACCGACCTCTACCGCCGCTACCGCCTCGACGCCGACTCCATCGTCGAAGCCTGCGCGGACCTCTTCCGCCTCTAGGCGCCGGACGAAGCGCCGCGGTTTGGCCATTGGGGAACCGATGGAACCGAGCGGGGACGGCGCAGCTTCCTTGCGTTGCGACGGCTCCCGCGGCGATGCGCCCTGGTGGTTGTGCCTGATTGCGCGGGTCCGGCGCATGGTTAACGTGAGGTTGATTCCAGGCAGCAAACGGAGGTCGCCATGGTTCTCGCAGAGGTCAAGCGCATCGGACGGCGCGCCGGTGTCGCCGTCGCAGTGGCGGGGCTGATCGCCGGTCCGGCGTTCGCGTTTGGCGCGATGGGCTTCGGCGGATTCCACGGCGGCGGTGGATTCCACGGCGGTCCCATGCATGGCGGCTTCCACGGACCGCCGGCGCCCCCGGGTATCGTTACGCTCAAACCGCCGCTCTTCGCGGTCGCGCCGCCGATCCACATCCACGACGGCTTCGTTGGGTTCCACGACCACTTCCACGACCCCTTCCACGACCACTTCCACCGCCACGATCGGTTCGGCGATCGCACGACCGCGGGCGGCTTTTGGGGCGGCGGCTACGGCGTCTACCCCACCGGCTATTCCGAACAGGCCTACGTCGCAGAGCCGGCGGGGCCGGCGCGGGCGGCTGAACCGGCGCCGTGCCCTGAGCTGCTCACCTGGTCGCCGAAGCTCGGCCGCGCCACGCGCCAGGACCTCTGCGGCGACGCCGACGCTCGTCTCCGCTCCGGCGCGATGGCGGGAGGCTGACATGAAGCTGGCTGGCGTTCTGACGACCGTCCTGCTGCTTGGCCTCCCGCTCGCGGCGGCCGCCCAGGGACATGGCGGCGCCGCGCGGGTCGCCGTGGCGGCGCACGGCGGCGGCCCGGGCGTGGGGCCTGGCATGGGACACGCCGGAGGCTTCCATGGACCCGGCCCGGGCCACGGCTTCCGCTTCCACGACCGCTTCCATGACCGCTTCCATGACGGCTTCCTCGTGGGGGGCTGGCCATACTGGGGCTGGTCCGGCTGCGGCATCAACGTCGACGACTGCGACTGGGACGGCCAGGGCGACGACCCCGGCGCTCCTCCGCCTGGCTATGCCGATGCGTCGATGACCGGCCCGCCTTGCGGCGCCTGGGTCAGCCGCGCCGGCGGCTACGCCTGGGCGCCGGACGCCTGCCGCGATCCGCCGGCCGCCGCCGATCCGCCGCACGCGGCCATCGCTTCCAACGAGTGCAGCGACTGGGTCTGGCGCGCCAACCTGCACCACTCGGTCTGCCGACGCCCGTCCCGTACGTCGGGCTGAGCCCTACGCGAACTCCGGCGCGTAGCTGGCTTCGATCTGGCGGCGGATCGAGGGCGGGATGTCGATGGCGCGGCGGGCGTCGAGGTCGAGCGCGATCGAGACGTTGTCGTTCAGCGACACCAGCTGGCCGCTGGTCAGGTTGAAGAGCCAGCGGCGCGAGTGGCGCACCTTGGCGTGCAGGCCGACCTCGGCGCTGATCGACGAGAGCACGTCGCCGGCCCGCGCCTGGCTCACCCGCACCATCCGCGTTTCCAGCGAAGCCCAGCCCAGCCGGTGACCGTCGTCGCCGGTGAAGGTCATCGGCCCGTGCTTGCGCATCTCCTCGGCGCTGGGCTGGCGAAAGCCGCCGAACATCAGCGCGCCGGTGTCCACCAGATTGCCGTGCTCGTCGCAGGCCTCGGCCGGCACCGGCCACTTCATGCGCCGCGACCAGGGATCCGAGCCTTCCTCGGAGATCCGTGCGGCCACGGCGTCGTAGGTGAGGTCGAGACGCGGCGGCGCGAGGTCGATCGTGCGCGGCCTGCCGTGGTCCGGCAGCTCGATGCGCGCAGCCTCGGCGGCTTTCAGCGTTTCGGTCGGCAGGGGCGCTGGCCCGCCGGTCGCCCGGTCGGTCAGCGCCGTGACGATGATGAAGGTGGCGGCGATCTCGCCGCGGGCCGGGTTGGCCAGCTCGTAGAAGGCGCGCAAGCCCGTCGGGGTCGCTTCCAGCACGCCGCCGTTGACGCTCAGCAGCTGGCCCTGGAACTGCTCGCGCTGATAGCGGACGTAGGTGTCGGCTTGCGTGGCGCGCACGCCGGGCGCCTCGCCCTCGTCGGCGCCGACGCCGAGCTCGGCCAGCAGCAGGCGGTTCGCCCGCTGCGCCCGCTCCATGTAGAAGCGGACGTTCATGTGCCCGAGCCCGTCGATCTCCTCGGGCTTCACTTCAGCGGTATCGAAAGTGCGCAGCGCGGCGGCCATGTCGCCTCAAGTCAGTATGAATTTGAAGGATATAGGGGCGAGGTAGCAGCGGCGCCGTAGTGGGTCAATGACACGCCGGGCCGCAGTCCCGGCGCTCAAGACCGGCCGAGGATCCGCGTCAGCTCCGAGGTGTCGAGGTTGCCGCCGGAGACGATGGCGGCGGCGTTCGGGGCGCCGAACCGCATCGCCGCGGCCGGCGCGGCGGCGCCCGCGCCCTCGGCGATGACGTGATGCTGCGCGGCGAGGTCGCGGATCGCCGCCTCGACGTCGGCGATGCTGACCACCACGACGTCGTCGATCAGCCGCTGCAGCAGCGGCCACATCTCCTCCAGCACGCCGGCCCCGCCCATGCCGTCGATGAAGCTCGCCCGCCGCTCCACGGGTACGGGGCGGCCGGCGGCGCGCGCCGCCGTCAGCGGCGTCGAGGCCTCGGTCTCCACCGCGATGATCCGGCAGGACGGCTTCAGCCGCTTGACGCCCTGCGCGATGCCGGTGGCGAGGCCGCCGCCGCCGATCGGCACGAACACCGTCTCCAGCTCTGGCGCGTCCTCGATCAGCTCCAGGCCGATGGTGGCGGCGCCGGCGATCACTTCGCGCTCGCAGACCGGATGGAAAAAGGTCCCGGCGTCGTCGGTGCGCCGGGTCTGCAGGATCGCCCACCAGGCCGCGAACGGGTGCTCGCGCACCGTGGCGCCCAGTGCGGTCAGCCGCTCGACCTTGGTGCGGGCGGCGTTGTCGGGCACGTGCACGACGGCGCGAAGGCCGGCCTGCCGGGCCGCTGCGACGATCGCCTGGCCGAAATTGCCGGCGCTGGCCGACACCACCTGGCCGCCCGCCTGCCCACGCTCCAGCCAGGCGCGCACCGCGTTGGTCGCGCCGCGGATCTTGAACGAGCCATAGGGCTGCAGGCATTCCAGCTTCAGGCGGGTGCGGCCGCCGGCGCCCATCACCAGCGGCGAGCGGATCGCCGCGCCGTCGATGCGCCGGCGCGCGCCATCCATTTCTTCGTCGCTCAAGGGGGCGCTGAGGTCGGGCATGCGTTGCATCCTTGTCGTTCGCGCCGGGGGACATCAACCTCTGCGCCAAGAGCCACTGCGTCGAAAGTTGGAAGGCCCATGAAGCTGGCGTCGCTGAAGGATGGACGGGACGGGCGCCTGGTGGTGGTCTCGGGCGATCTCGTCTGGTGCGTGACCGCCGGCGAAATCGCGCCGACGCTGCAGGCGGCGCTCGATGACTGGGCGCGCTGCGAGGCGCCGCTGCGCGCGCTCGCCGAGCAGCTGGAGGCCGGCGGCGTCGCCCGCCAGCGCTTCCGCGAGCACGAGGCGGCCAGCCCGCTGCCGCGCGCCTACCAGTGGGCCGACGGCTCGGCCTACCTCAACCACGTGGAGCTGGTCCGCAAGGCGCGCGGCGCGCAGATGCCGGCCAGCTTCCGGACCGACCCGCTGATGTACCAGGGCGGCTCGGACGGCTTCCTTGGCCCGCGCGAGCCGATCCCGCTCGGCGATCCGGCCTGGGGCCTCGACCTGGAGGCCGAGGTCGCGGTGGTCACCGGCGACGTGCCGATGGGCGTCTCGGCGGAGCGCGCCCGCGGCCTCATCCGCCTCGTCATGCTCTGCAACGACGTCTCGCTGCGCAACCTGATCCCGGACGAGCTCGCCAAGTCGTTCGGCTTCTTCCAGTCCAAGCCCGCCTCGGCCTTCTCGCCGGTCGCGGTGACCCCCGACGAACTCGGGCCGGCCTGGCGCGATGGCAAGCTGCATGGGCCGCTGCTGGTCGCGGTGAACGGCCGCCCGTTCGGCCGCGCCGACGCCGGCGAAGGCATGGCCTTCGACTTCGGCCAGCTGATCGCCCACGCCGCCAAGACCCGCGAGCTCGGCGCCGGCGCGATCGTCGGCTCCGGGACGGTGTCCAACCAGGGCGAGGACGGCGGCCCGGGCAAGCCGGTGGGCGAGGGCGGCGCCGGCTATTCGTGCATCGCCGAGCTGCGCACGGTCGAAACGCTCGAAGCCGGCGCGCCGAAGACGCCGTTCCTGGCCGCCGGCGACGTGGTGCGCATCGAGATGCTCGACGGCGCCGGCCACTCGATCTTCGGCGCGATCGAGCAGCGGGTCAGCGGCCCCGCTTAGCCGGCGTCCGGTTCAGGGCCACGGCGGCGCGGATCAGCGCCTTGAAGGCCTCGGCGTCGAGCGCCTCGCCCTCGTGGAAGTCGATCGCGCGGCGGACGTTGCCTTCGAGGCTGGAGTTGAACAGCTTCGACGGGTCGTCGAGCGCCGCGCCCTTGGCGAAGGTCACCTTGACGACCGCCTTGTAGGTCTCGCCGGTGCAGATCATGCCGTCGCAGTACCAGGTCGGCACGCCGCGCCACTTCCACTCCTCGACCACCTCGGGGACCGCGGCCTTGATGAGCGCACGGACCTCGGCGAGCGTCTGGCCGCGCCAGTCGCCCAGCTCGGCGATCCTCGCGTCGATCAGCTGGGACGGCGATTGGGTGGTCACAGGTTGCTTCAACTCTGGCCTCATGCGCTGGCGAGCCGCTAGGATACCGCCGGGCGTCCGACGCCCGCCAGCCGCCTTCGGGGATGAAACGCCCATGACGCCCCTCGCTCCTTCGAGCGTCGAGGTCTCCGATGACCGCCGCCGGCTCGTCGTGCGGTGGCTCGGCGGCCGCGTGACCACGGCGCCGGCGACCTGGCTGTTCGACAATGCCGAGGGCGGCTTCGACCCGAGCAGCGGCCACCGGCTGCACAGCGCGCTGGCGCTGGCGGGAGCGATGGAGATCGACGGTGTCGAGCAGGCGCCGGACGGCGTCGTCGTGCGGTTCGCGCCGGGCGGTGAGGCGCGGCGGATAGCATTCTCGGCGCTGAGCGGATGTGCGCCGTCGGACGCTGACGATCACCGCCTCTGGCTGACGGGCGACGAGATCGCCGCCGCGCGCCCGGTCTCCTTCGAAGCCATGCTCGCGGACGATGGAGCTCTGCGCGCCGTGCTGGGGCGGGTGGCGCGCCAGGGCATCGCGTTCCTGTCCGGCGCGCGGACCGAGCCAGGTCCGGTCGAGCAGCTGGTCGCGCGCTTCGGCTACGTCCGCGAGACCAACTACGGCCGGCTGTTCGACGTCCGCGAGGAGATCGCCGCCACGCACCTGGCCTACACGCCCGTCGGCCTCGATCTGCATACGGACAATCCCTACCGCGAGCCGGTCCCGACGCTGCAGGTGCTGCACGTCATCGAGGCCGCGGCGGAGGGCGGGGAGAGCCAGTTTGCGGACGGTTTCGCGCACGCGGCGGCGCTGCGGGCGGCCGAGCCGGCGCGCTTCGACGTGCTGGCCGCGACGCCGGTCGCGTTCGCCTACGCCGGGCCGGCGGGCGAGCGCTACGAGGCATCCGCGCCGATCATCGAGACCTCGGCGGCTGGCGAGGTCGTCGGCATACGGCTCAATCACCGTTCGCTGCGTTCGCCGCCGCCGCAGGCGGCCGAGGCCTGGTACGAGGCGTACCTCGACTTCTACAGCCGCGTGCATGCGCCGGCGGCGCGGCTGGAGCGCAAGCTGGCGCCCGGCGACATGGCAGTCTTCGACAACCGCCGCGTCCTGCACGGCCGTTCGCCCTACCGCGGCGGCGCGGTCCGGCGCTGGCTGCAGGGCTGTTATGCCGACATCGACGGCCTGCGGGCGACGCTCAGCCGGCTGCCGGCGCTGGACGAGCGAGGCGGCGAATGAGCCCGGCCGAAGCCGTCGACGACATCCTGGCGCTCTTTCGCCTGCGCGGCGGCGAGCGCTACGGCGAGCGGGTGACCGCAGCTCGACCACGCCCTGCAGTGCGCCAGCCTCGCCGCCGAGGCCGGCGCGGCCGACGCCCTGGTCGCCGCCGCGCTGCTGCACGACTACGGCCACCTGATCGACGACCGCGGCCACATGGCCGAGCGCGACGGGCTGGACGGCGAGCACGAAGCGGTCGGCGCCCGCGCGCTCGCCGCCTGGTTCGGCCCGGCAGGTGACGCAGCCGGTCGCGCTGCACGTCGCCGCCAAGCGCTACCTCTGCGCCACCTCGCCTGGCTACCTGGAGGCGCTCAGCGCCGCATCGCAGCCTGAGCCTGGAGCTGCAGGGCGGGCCGCTCGCGCCGGCCGAGGCAACCGCCTTCGCCGCGCTGCCGTTCGCCGACGACGCCGTGCGCCTGCGCCGCTGGGACGACTGGGGCAAAGCCATCGAGCCCGACCGCCGCCGCACGCTGGAGAGCTTCCGCGAGACGCTGCTGCGCGTCGCTGGCCCTTCGGCCGAGCCGTCCGCGTAGCTAGTCCCGATAGCGCTCGAGCGCGTCGCCCAGCGCCGCCTCGAGCGGCTCGAGCCAGGGCTCGTACTTCCGCCACTGGTCGAGGCCGTCGCGGAAGATCGGCTGGCGCACCTGCTCGGAGCTCGGCGTGCGCACGCTGCGCGCGGTCTTGTGGAACTCGATGCAGGCCGGCTCGAACGGCAGGCCGCAGTAGTCGAGGATGCGCCGCACGCTGCCTTCCAGGTCGTCGACCACGTCCTCGTGCTGCACGCGCAGCACCCGGCCGGGCAGCGCCGCGTCCCAGTGCCGCATCAGCTCGAGATAGGTGCGGTAGTAACGGGCGATGTCCTCGATGCTGTAGGTGAACTCCTGGCCCTGCGCGAACAGCTGCTTCAGGTTGCTGAAGCAGCACGCCATCGGCTCGCGCCGCGCGTCGATGATCTTCGCGTTCGGCAGCATCAGGTGGATCAGGCCGATGTGGCGGAAATTGTTCGGCATCTTGTCGATGAAGAACGGGCTTGCCGGTGCGGTAGACCTGCGTCTCGGCGAGATACCTCTCGCCCAGCCGCGCGAACGTCCGTCGCGCGTCAGGTCGGCCAGCGCCGCCGGATAGCGCGGATTGTCGAGATCGGGGTCGCGGCCCTGCAGCTCCAGCACGATCCGCTGAATGTCGGCGAGTTCCTGCGTGCCTTCGACCGGCGAGTGCGAGGCGAGGATCTGCTCGATCAGCGTCGAGCCCGAGCGCGGCAGGCCGACGATGAAGATCGGGTCGGGCTGCGGGTCGCCCCAGCCGGCGCGGCGCCGCGAAGAAGTCCGGCGTGCAGACCTCGATCTGCTGGCGGGTGTTGGTCTCGATGATCTCGGGGCGATAGCGGCTTTCGGCGCGCTTCAGCGCATTGCCGCGCTCGTAGTAGGCCCAGGACTCGGCCGATCTCGCCGCGATCCTCCAGCGCCTTGCCGAGCGCGAAGCAGAGGTGGTAGCGGTCGACCGGGCGCGGTCGCCGGCGCGGCTTCCTCGGCGCGCATGCGCGGCGATCTCGTCATCGGCGAAGCGGTAGGTCTTCAGGTTGGCCAGGCTCCAATAGGCGTCGCCGAAAGTCGGGCCGGCGCGGCCGCGGCGGCGCGGTAGGCGTCGATCGCCTCCGGCACGCGGCCGACCGTCTTCAGCGCATGCCCCATCCACAGGTTGCACATCCGGCGCAGTCCGGGGCAGTCGGCGAGCATGCTCGCGATAGATGCGCGATCGCGCCTCGTTGTCGCCGAGGCCGACGGCGACGGTGGCGGCCAGCGCGCGGTAGTCCGGGTTGTCGGGCTCCAGCGCCAGCAGCCGCCCGGTCTCGTTCGCGCGCCTGGGCGTATTTGTGCCGCTGGACCAGCACGTCGGCGTAGTCGTAGCGGGCGGCCCGATAATCGGGCGCGAGCGCCAGCACGGCCTCCAGCAGCGTCTCGGCGTCGTCGAGCACGTCGCGCGCCATGCCGATCCTGGCCAGCAGCCGCATCGCCTCCGGATGATCGCCGTGGCGGAGCAGGAAGGCGCGGATGATCTGTTCGGCCGGCGCCAGATCGCCGTCGGAGAAGAGCGAGGTCGCGGTCACCACCTCCGGCGGCAGCGCCTTCAGCGTCGCGACGTGCGCGGCGGCGGTGGCGGCGTTCCGCGGCGTCGCCGGTCAGCCGGTAGAGGCCCTCCAGCATGCGCCAGCTCATCGGCAGCGCCGGGTTGATGTTCACGGCGCGCAGCAGCGCATCGATCGCGCCGCGGCGCATCCTTGCTGCGCGACGTGGCAGAGGCCGCGCTCCTGATGCAGCCGGCTGAAGCGCGGGTGCAGGCGCTCCAGGCGATCCAGCGTCGCCAGCGCCTCGTCGATGCGCAAGAGGTGGCGCAGGCTGATGGCGCGCGATCAGCAGCAGGTCGCGGTTTTCCGGCCAGTCGGCGAGCAGCGCTTCGGCGCCCGCGCAGCGCTTCCTCGTGCCGGCCGTCCTTCTGCAGGGTCCGCAGCCGGCGCGACTTCCTGCTCCATCGAGGGATGGCGCGGTGACGGCAGGCAGGTCCATGGGCTCCGGCGAGCGGCGGGCGGACGTCGCCGCCCGCCTACCATGGTCTAGCATGATCCGCCGGCCTAGAAGTTGGCGCCCAGCTTCAGCATCAGCGACCCGCGGCCGCAGCGGCACCTCGGACTTGATGAACTGCGCCGAGGAGGTGAACGTGCTGGCGTGCGAGTTGGTCAGGTTCTCGCCGTAGAACTCGGCGTTCCAGTTGTCCTTGGTGACGCCGATCGCCGCATCGAGGGTGGTGTAGGCCGGCATGCTGGTAGCGCAGAAAGCGTCGTGTTCGGGACGATCACGCCGGCGCCCGACGCGTAGGTGGCCGGCTGGTTGAACATGCTGCCCATGTAGCTGACGCCGACCTGCACGTAGGCCTTGTAGCTCGCCGATCGTCCCAGTCGTAGCGGGCGCGCAGGTTGCCCTGCGAACTTCGGCGAGAAGGCGGGAACCGTGCCCGGCGCGCCGAACGGGTTCTGGAACGGCGCCAGCGCCGACGCCCTTCTGCAGACCTGGGTGATGCACTGGCCGTATGACCGGCGAGCCGGCGATGTTGCCCATCAGGCACGGCGAGGTGACCTGCGTGCGTCGTTGTAGGTGCCGGAGCCGTGCAGCGTCAGGCCGTCGGTGAGCCTGCGCGACGAACTGCGACCTCGCCGCCCTTGATCGAGTAGTCGGGACCGTTGATGCCGAAGGTGGTGTTGCCAGATCGGTCGGGTTGAAGAACAGCAACTGCACGTTTTCCACTGCATGTGGTAGGCGGACAGATTGACCTGCAGGCGGTGGTCGAAGAACTCGCTCTTCATGCCGATTTCGTAGTTGATCAGCGAGTCCGGGCGCGTAGCCGTTCGGCTTTTCGAACTGCGCCAGCGCCGCTCGGGCCGGGGGCCACGGCGCTGACCGAGCGGTTGAAGCCGCCCGGCCGGAAGCCTTCCGAGAAGGTGAAGTAGGCCATCACGTCGTCGGTCGATGTGCCAGGTCATGTTGGCGCGGCTCTTGAAGCCGGAGTAGGTCACCTTGTCGTTGTGCGGCGTCGATGTTGACGACGCCCGCCGGCGCACTGGCCGTTCGGCACGTTCAGGCAGCCGGCGCCGGTCGCGTACTGCGAGCCGACTTCGAACTCCTTGTACTGGTACCAGCGCGTCCCGCCGCTGACGGTCAGCACGTGCGGGATGATGTCGAAGTCGACCGAGCCGAAGAACGCCGATCTGGTCGTAGCCGCGCTGGGTGTCCTCGCCGAAGGCGGTGGAGTCGCTGCGGATGCCGGATCGTTGGCCGTCGAACCGGCGCGCGGGCCGACGTCGGCGACGCAGACCTGGCCGCCGCCTAGCGCGATCGGCGAGGTTCTGCGGCGTACAGGCCGGGATGGTCTTGTAGTTGAAGTTCATGTTGTCGTAGATGCGGAAGTTCTCCTGGTAGCACGCCCGCGATGCCGCGGAAGCGCCAGTCGTCCGGCGTGCTCACCCGGAATTCGTTGCTAAGATGGGTGTTGCTGACGATGTCGTGCCAGTTGGCGACCGGCGAGAAGCAGGTCGGCGGCGCCGGCGCCCCAGCCGGTGCCGCCGCCGGTGCACTGGTAATACATGCCGCCGACCGAGCGCGAGTAGTTGGTGTAGTCCATCTGCTGGTCGATATGGCGGTCCAGGTCAAGCCGCCGGTGTAGACGGCCTTCAGCTCGCCGATCTTGCCGTTGACGGTCCAGGCGGTGTTCTGCGCAGTTGTCCTTGTCGAACGACGGGCGTGAAGGCCGTGACCTGCAGCGGCGCCAAGCGTGCTGGAAGTCGGAGCCGGTCGGGTATTCCACCGACATGCCTTCGGCGTCCAGGTTCTGGAAGCTCTCGGTGATCAGCACGTTCCAGTCGTCGTTGATCTGCCAGAGCAGCTCGAACGCGCGCGCCCTGGTAGGTCGGCCGGGTTGAAGTTGTTACCGGCGAGCTGGAAGTTGTTGGCCTGCGGCGGACCGGCGGAGCGTGCAGAGGCTCTGCGGGCCGCCGGCCGGCAGGCCGTTCGGGCAGAGCCCGGCGGCGTTCGGGTGGATGTTGAAGTAGGAGTTGCCGAGGTCCTGGTTCGAGCGCGTGAAGGTGCTCGGCACGTTGTCGATGTAGCCGCCCTGGTGATCGTCGTAGATCACCGCGCGGACCGCCAGCTTGTCCTTGACGAGCGGGCACGTTGAGGACGACGTTGCCCAGGTAGTTGGCGCCGCCGCCGGCGGTGCCGCCGTAGGTCGCCTCGGCGCTGCCGGAGAACGACGTCGAGGTTCGGCTTGTTGGTGATGTAGCGGATCGCGCCGGCCTCGCGCGCCGCCGCCGAACAGCGTGCCTTGCGGACCCTCGAGCACTTCGACGCGCTCCAGGTCGACCATGTAGATGTCGACGTTGCGGGCCGGGAACTGCATCGACTGGTCGTCGAGGTAGAGCGCGACGTTCGGGAAGTTGGCGATCGTGGCGCTGGACTGGCTGCCCCGCAAGCCGGCGCTCAGGCCGCGCATGAAGATCTCGCCCTGGCCCGGGCCGTTGTTGCCGAAGGTGACGTTGGGCGTGTATTTGACGAGTCGTCGAGCGTCTCGATGTTCTGCTGCGCAAGCACTTGGCCGGTGATGGCGGTGAGCGTCATCGGCACCGCCTGGACGTTCTCGGAGCGGCGCTGGGACGTCACGATGATCTCGCCGACGGCGGCGGTCGAGTCGGACGCGGCGGCGTCGGTGGACGCGTCGGTAACGGTCGCCGTCGCCGTGGCGTCGCCGGGCCCCGGGGCTCCGGCCGAGGCGGCGGTCGAGTCGGCCGCATGCGCCGCCACGGCGCTGCCGGCCAGGATCGCCACGGCGGCGCACGAGATCAGGTATCTGGTTTTCATGACGGTCCCCCAACGCGTCGTCCGAGGCCGCTTGTGCGTGCGCCCGAGTCGCTGTCGGCCGCTGGTGCGGGCGAACAGCTACGTTGCCGATCTATGGCGGCTTCGCGTGACGCTCCCGTGATGCAAATTCTTCAGATCGTTGAATAAATCGCGACGCTATTGTGACGCTTGTTGGCGGCGCGCGAGCCTGCGCAATCCGAACGGGAGCGCGGCCGCGCGACGCCTAGGCGGCGGCCGGCCGCTCGCCGGCGCGGATGCGGCCGGCGAGCGCCTCGAGCGCCGGGCCGAGGTCCGCGACGGTGTCCGCCACGTAGTCGGCGCCCGCTTCCATGAGCGAGCGGGCGGCCAGGGCCGTCCGCGCCTTGCGCTCGGCCTCGTCCAACGCCCGGAACGCGTCCAGGCCGAGGCCCACGCCGTTGCCGGAGGCGGCGACGCCGATGGTCCAGCAGCCGGCGGCGCGGCCCTCGCCGATCCCCACTTCCGCGTCGTCCACCTTCACGCACGCCCACGCCGGCCAGGCGTCGATCGTCACCAGCGCCTGCCAGAGCATCAGCGGCGAGGGGCGGCCTGACGGCGTCTCGCCGGCGCAGACGATGACGTCCGGCGCATAGCCCTGCGCGGCGGCGAGCGGCGCGACGTCGGTCATCATCGGCCGCGTGTAGCCGGTGCACGAGCCGACCTTGACGCCCTGCGCCCTGAGCGACGTCGCCAGCTCGACCGCGCCGGGGATCAGGTCCGCGCAGCGCGCCGCCTGCACGCGCATCAGCGGCTCCAGCGCCGCGAACAGGCGATCGCCGTCGGCCTCGCTCGGCGCCGCGCCGTTGGCGTCCGTCCAGGCGATGGCGATGCGCGGCGTCGCCATCAGGGCGCGCACGTGGTCGCGCTTGGCCCGGCCCATGTCGCGCGCGCGCCTCGGGCGCCGTGATGGCGACCCCCTCGCCGGCGAACGCGGCGATCAGCGCCTCGACCGGCGCCATGCAGCCGAAGTCGACCATGGTCCCGGCCCAGTCGAACACCACCGCCTTGATCGCCCCGGTCAGCATGCCGCGTTCTTCGCCCCGCTCAGCAACGGATTGATGACAGCCTCGGCGAGGCCGAAGCCGATCGACGCGCCGCAGCCCGCCGTGACCATCACCAGCCGCACGTCGTCGGCGGGGGCGTCGATGAGCCAGGTGCGGTCGGAGGCGACGGCGTAGGCGCCGGTCCAGCGCTCGATGACGGGCGGCGGGCGCCGGCCCGTGGCGCGCTGGAACTCGTCCAGGATCAGCGCCTCGGCCTCGGCCGGCGCGAACGGCGCCGGCGCCGTCGCCGTAGTGGTGGCTGTCGCCGACCACGAGGCTGCCGTCGGCGCTCTGCACCGCGATCAGGTGGACGCCGTTGGCAAGGTGCCGCGGCTGCTCGGCCTCGCAGCCGCCGACGCAACGCCTCGGCCTCCGGCAACGCCGCGTAGCCGCGCGTAGCGCACCAGGCCCAGGTCGGACATCACCCCGCCCGGCAGCGCGAACCCCGGCGCGGCCAGCCGCAGCATGGAGAGCCGGCAGCGGGTCAGGCCGAACGGCGCCGAGGCGCTCGGGATAGAGGCTGACGAAATCGTCGCCCGGGCAGACCACGACCGAACCGTGCGCGGACCGGTCCGCGCGAGGTGCGCACCACGCCCGGCTCTATCCCCAGCGCCGCCGCGCTGAAGCGGAAGGCGACGCCGAGCGCCTCCGCCAGCCACGCCGCCAGCCTCGGGCAGCGCGGTCGCGCGATTCCACCCGCAGCTCGTGCGGGCTGACGCAGGGCGCCCAGACGTGTCGGGCCCGGCGATACTCCGGGTGGCGCTGGCGCAGCGCCGCCGGCGTCCAGCAGTTCGCAGCCGTCGCCCATCTCGGTCGCCAGGAACGCCTCGGCGACCGCGACGGCTTCCGGCCGGCGCAGCGTCAGCACCAGGCCGCGATGCTCGATCGGGATCCCAGCCGTCGCCGCGACCTCCGCCCAGACGTCGCGGGTGCGCATCGCCATGCGCCAGACCTCGCCGCGCTCCTGGCCGGTGACGGTGATGAAGCCGAAGTTGCGGATCGAGGCGCCGTTCGCGGCCAGGTCCCGCTCGATGACGACGACGCGCGCGCCGAGCTTCGCCGCGGCGTAGGCATGCGCCAGCCCGACGATGCCGGCGCCCACCACCGCAACGTCGTACCGGCCATCCTCGGTCGCGCCGCCGCCCATGGCGTTGCCGCTTCTGCGAAGCTGGGCCCCGCGTCAAGCCTCGGAGCGCCCCGCGATGGCCCCCGCAGCGGCTCCGCGCTAGAGGGTGGGCCGGGGCGCCGGCGGCCAGCGCGGGAGGTCTTGGGCGGATGTTCGAGGACCTGAGCTACGAGGAGCTGCAGCGGCGGGCGAACACGCCGCTGCCGCCGCGGCTGGTGGCGCGGATCGAGCCGCACGGCGAGCGGCGGACCGTCCGGGCCGGCGAGGTCCTCTACCGCTCCGACGACCGTGACTATCCGTTTGTCCACTCGGTCTCGGCCAGCCTCAGGATCTGCGATCCGACCGGCATGGTGCTGGGCGTCATGTCGCCCGGGCAGTTCACCGGCGACCTGGCGATGCTGCTCGGCCAGACCGCCTTCGCCGACTGCATCGTGGAGGCGCCCGGCGAGGTCGTCATCGTCCCGCAGGCGGCGATCGTGGAGCTGGCGCAGGTCGATCCCGAGATCGGCGGCATCCTGCTCGAAGCCTTCGCCGCGCGCCGGCTGATCGAGGTTCAGCGCGGGCAGGGCACGCTGATTATCATCGGATCGCTGCACGCCGCGTCGGTGCGGGACACGATCGCCTACGCCGAGCGCAACCGCATCCCCTACCGTTGGATCGACCCGGACGACCCCCAGCAACGCGCCGAGATTCCGCCGATCGCGGCCGGCGCCGAGGGGGTCCGGGTGGTGGTGCGCGGGCGCCACGTGCTCAGCGAGCCGTCGGTGTCGGACGTCGCCCGGGCGCTCGGGCTGGCGATGGCGGTGGACCCCGAGCAAACGGCGGACCTGATCATCGTCGGCGCCGGTCCGGCCGGGCTCTCGGCGGCGGTCTACGGCGCCTCGGAGGGGCTGCGCACCGTCCTCCTCGACGACGTGGCGATCGGCGGCCAGGCGGCCGCCTCGTCGCGGATCGAGAACTTCCTCGGCTTTCCGACCGGCCTGGCGGGCGCCGACCTGGCGTTCCGGGCCGAGCTGCAGGCGGTGAAGTTCGGCGCCAAGGTCGCCACCCCGCGCCGCGCCAGAAGCTCGAGCACAACACGGGCTCCGGCCACTATGAGGTCACGCTCGACGACGGCGCGCGCCTGCGCGGCCGGGCGGTGGTGATCGCCAGCGGCGCCCGCTATCGCAAGCTCGGCGTCGAGGGCGAGGACCGTTTCCAGGGCGAGGGCCTCTACTACGCCGCCACCCAGCTGGAGGCGCGCAGCTGCAAGGACAAGGAGGTGGTGGTGGTCGGCGGCGGCAACTCGGCCGGCCAGGCCGCCATGTTCCTGGCCTCGCGCGCCGGCTGCGTGCGGCTGGTGTGTCGCGGCCGCGACCTCGCCGAACTCGATGTCCAACTACCTGGTCGAGCGGCTGCGTCACGCCGACAACGTGAAGATCGAGATGCGCTCGCAGATCGTCGAGCTGATCGGCGACGAGCGCCTCACCTCGGTGAAGATCCGCGACGGCGACGGGGTCGTGACCGAGCGGCCCGCATGCGGCGTCTTCGTGATGATCGGCGCCGACCCCTGCACCGACTGGCTGAGCGGGATCGTGAACCTGGACGCCCGCGGCTTCGTGCTGACCGGCCAGGCCTGCGGCGAGGCGGCGCCGCAGCCGTTCAACATCTTCCAGACCAGCGCGCCCGGGCGTCTTCGCGGTCGGCGACGTGCGCGCCGGCTCGGTGAAGCGCGTCGCCTCGGCGGTCGGCGAGGGCTCGGTTGTCGTGCAGGCCATCCACGCGCGGCTGGCGGCGCTGCACGAGGCCGAGACCCGGCGGCCGGTCACGATCTGAAGGGAGCCGAACCCATGGCGAAACCGGGCAAGCCCGAGGCGATCGAGATCGAAGGCGTGCCGCCGATCCCGGCCGAGCTGGCCGAGCAGGTCCGGCCCTACCTCGAGGCGCGCAACGCGCTGGTGACGGGCTGGCGGGCGTCCGACCGCGCGCTGCTGATCCTGACCCGCTTCGCCGGCGCCCCGCAGGTGCACGCGGTCGGCTTCCCGATGGGCGCGCGCCGCCAGCTGACCTTCGAGCCCGAGCGCATCGCCGGCGCCGCCGCCTCGCCCTCGGACGACACGCTGGTGGTGGAGATGGACGTCGGCGGCAGCGAGTTCTTCCAGCTCTACACGCTTCAGGGCGGCCGCCTCACGCTGATCACCGATGGCGGAGCCGCAACCTGTTCGGCGCGTTCAGCCGCGACGGGCGGCCTGATCGCCTACAGCTCCAGCCGCCGCAACGGCGTCAACTCCGACCTCTACGTCGTCGATCCGCGCGACCCGGCCACCGAGCGGCGGGTGCTGGAGGCGACGGGCGGCGGCTGGGCGCCGCTGAACTTCACCCCGGACAGCCGCCAGCTGCTGGTGCTGCACTACATGGCCGCGTCGAAGAGCGTGCTCTACCTGCTCGACCTCGAAAGCGGCGCGCTGACGCCCATCACCGACGAGGCGATGACGGTCGCCTGGCGCTATGCGCGGGTCGCGGCCGACGGTGTCATCTGGGCGATCAGCGACCTCAATTCCGACGTGCTGCGGCTCGGCGTGCTGGACCCGCAGACCAGGGCGTTCCGTCCGGTGACGACCGAGCCCTGGGATGTCGAGACCTTCAGCCTCTCCCGCGACGGCCAGACGGTCGCCTACGCGGTCAACGAAGCCGGCTTCTCGCGCCTGCACGTCCTCGACGTCGCCTCCGGCCGCGACCGCGTGGTCGAGGGCCTGCCGGCCGGCGTGATCGCCGCGATGCGGACCGCGCCCTGGGGCGACATCGCGGTCACCGTGACCGGCGCCAGGAACCCGGCGGACGCCTTCGTCGTCGATCCCGAGACCCTCGAGGTGACGCGCTGGACGCAGAGCGAGACCGGTGGCCTCGATCCCGCCCGCAACGCCGAGGCGGAGCTGGTGCGGATCCCCAGCTTCGACGGCGAGTCGGTCTCCGGCTTCCTCTACCGGCCCGACCCGGCGCGGTTCGCCGGCCCCCGCCCGCTGATCATCAACATCCATGGCGGCCCGGAAAGCCAGTCGCGGCCCAGCTTCCTCGGCTGGACCAACTACCTGATCAACGAGATGGGCGTGGCGCTCTTCTACCCCAACGTCCGCGGCTCGGCCGGCTTCGGCAAGCGCTACCTGGCGCTCGACGACGGCCCGTTCCTGCGCGAGGACTCGATCAAGGACATCGGCGCCTTCATCGACGCACTTCGCTTCCGAGCCGGGCGTCGATCCGGCCCGCATCGGGGTCACCGGCGGCTCCTACGGCGGCTACATGACGCTGGCCGCGCTGGTGCGCTGGTCGGACCGTCTGCGCGCCGGCTGCGAGCTGGTCGGCATCTCCAACCTGGTGACCTTCCTGGAGAACACGCAAGGGTATCGCCGCGACCTGCGGCGCGCCGAGTACGGCGACGAGCGCGACCCGGCGCAGCGCGCCAAGCTACTGGAGATCTCGCCGCTCACCCACGTCGACCGCATCGCGGTGCCGCTGATGGTGGTCACCGGCGCCAACGACCCGCGCGTCCCGGCCTCCGAGGCCGCCCAGGTCATCGCCGCGGTCCGCGCCAACGGCCGCGAAGTCTGGAGCATCCTCGCCGCCAACGAGGGCCACGGCTTCGTCCGCAAGGAAAACAACGACTACACGACGCTCGCGATGATCCTCTTCTGGCAACGCTTCCTGACCGGGTAGCTGACGCATCGGCTAGCTACACGCGCTCTCTTCCCCCTCCGGGGGAAGCGTCGGCCCGGCGGGCCGACGCAGTGGGCCTACGGCGCCTGTTTCTTAAGCGACCCACCACAAATCACCACAAAATAGCGCTCTCCAGCCCCGTGCCCGGCGCCCATTTCTTGTGCATTGCCGCCCGAACTGACCCGCACCGTAAACCGTAAACCGCCGTTGATATCGGAGCCCCACCGCGGCGCCGTGCGCCGGCAGGCGTTGGGGGGCGAATGGCGATTTCAAAGACCGAGGGCCGCGAGGGCGGCGCCCACTCAGTTACTTATCGTAATCGATTTGCGCAAGGGGTGGCCGTCCTGCCACCCGCGCACCCGACCCAGACCGCTGCCGATGCGCCGGGGCGGGGGCGCGGAAAGACCGTCCACGGAAAACACGGAAAGCACGGAAACCCCACCCCGACCTTCCGGCCTGGCTGTCATCCCGGTCGGAGCGCAGCGAAGCGCCGGACTCTCCTTGGCGCGAAAGTCGCAATCTGGTCCCCGCAGGGACCGTTGCTGGATATGGCGTCAACGTAAGACGAAGAGCGCTCTAGTGAACCGATGTGGTAGGAAACCTGGCACGTGTGCGACCGCTCAACACCGTTCGTCGACGAGCCGGCTACCGATCCGGCGCTGCTGAGGACGCTGGCGGCTGCTGGTCTGCCAGCAACTGGGCGCTTTCTGCCAAAGGCCGGTTGGGTTAGCCGCGTGTGGATCGGTGACGAATACGTCGTACGACTGAGCAACGGACGGTTCCGCGACTCGTTTCGCCACGAGGCGACGGTGGTCAACCTGCTCGTCGGCAGCGAGGTTCCACACGCCCGGCCCCTCGCCCATGGCGACGGCCCGGACGGGCCGTGGTGTGTCTCCGAACGCGTGCCCGGCCAAACCATTTACGAGGCATGGCCGGCGGCGGACTCGCACATGCGCCAAGCAATGATCGAAAGCCTCGGGTTTGCGTTGCGCGCACTTCACCGCGTGCCTGTCACGGCCGACTTGCTGCCGCCCTGGCTGGCCGACGCGCTTGCCGGCAAGCCGCGGGCTGCGTTCCACCCGCCCGTAGTGAGTGCGGCCCTCCAGCAGGTCGAGGCTGCCCGGCGACTGCCCGGTCATGACTCGCGCCTGCTCGCGCGCGTCGCCGAATGGATCCAGGAGCGGCTGGCGTTGTTCGCCGACGACGAACCCGTCCTCGTCCATGGAGATTTGCATGGATCCAATGTGATCGTCGACCAAGGACGCGTCACCGGTCTTATCGACTTCGCGGAGGCGCTGGCTCAGCCAGCGGATGTCGAGCTCGATACCATTCTGCGCTGGTGCGCGAAGGCGCGAGAATACCCACCCGCGCCCAACGAACGAGGGCTCGACCAGACCACACTCACCGAGGTCCCCGGATGGCTGCACGGCGCGTATCCGGAGCTGTTCGAGCGCGAGCATCTGCGCGAGCGGTTGCTGTTCTATGACATGCAGCGCGAGCTCGCGCTGTACGCACACCACCCCTTGCCTGACATGCGCGAAGCGGCGCTGGGCCGCATCGCTCGCCTGCTTTCCGGACATAACCATCTAGATGGACTCGTCTGGTAGGTCGTCCGTGATCTGAGGGCCAGCGTCTGAAAAGGGTCGTGAACCACCGATGGCCGAGAAGCGGACTTCTCGGCGGGGCGGCTTGGGGCCGGCGCCGGCGGTCCTTGCCTGAATGAGGGGACAGGAGCAATATTCCCGTCGGACGGACGTGCTCCGGCGCTACGGCGTCCTGTCAGCTGCTGTACCGGCGGTTATGGCGCGTCCTGTATTCACGCGAGGTTGCTCTCACGCTTCTGCTTGGTAGTGGCTGGCGAGCGCGTCGCAGGCGGCGACGTAGAGCGCGGCCAGGTCCGCGTCGGGCTCTCCAGTCATTTCGGCCACGCGGGCGATCGTGTGTCCCTTCACCGCCACCATGTCCAGAATCGCAAGCTGCCGCCGATCGAGCACGGCTCTGGCGCGCTTGACCCGGTCGATGGCGACGGCGCTGGAAAAGCCGTTGCGGGCGGTCGACGCCTTCTCGACATGGCGGGCATAGGTCTCGGCCGCATCGAGGGCGGCGGCGGAGATGGGGGCCGTCATGCTTCGGGATCCTCAGGCGCGGCGTCGCCCATCCAGTCACGGGCGCGAAATCACCCGTGACCGCCAACGTTCACATCACAAGCCCACCTGGGGCGACGCTACTTCTTCTTCTTCAGCAAGGGCGCCAGGAAGTCGCGCGTCGGCGGCGCGGGCTTCGGCTTGTCCGCCTTCGGTTTGCGAATCTCGCGATTGCTTTTCTTCTGACCTTTGGCCATCGCGCTCTCCTCCCAAGGACGAGCTGAAATCCGCGCCAGGCGTTCCTGACGCTAGTAGTCCATGCCGCCCATTCCACCCATGCCACCGCCCATTTGCGGGGCGCCGGAGGCTGGCTTCGGCGCTTCGACGATGGCCGCTTCGGTGGTGATCATCAGGCCGGCGACCGAGGCGGCGTCCTGCAGCGCGGTGCGGACGACCTTGGTCGGGTCGATCACGCCGGCGGCGACGAGATCGCCGTACTCCTCGGTCTGGGCGTTGAAGCCGTAGGTCGGCGAGGAGTTCTCCAGCACCTTGCCAACCACGATCGAGCCTTCGACGCCGGAATTCTCCGAGATCTGGCGGATCGGGGCTTGCAGGGCGCGCCGGATGATGGCGATGCCGGCATCCTGGTCGGCGTTGTCGCCCTTCAGGCTGTCGAGAGCCTTGGCCGCCTTGAGCAGGGCGACGCCGCCGCCAGGCACGATGCCTTCTTCGACCGCCGCGCGGGTGGCGTTGAGGGCGTCGTCGACGCGGTCCTTGCGCTCCTTCACCTCGATCTCGGTCGAGCCGCCGACCTTGATGATCGCAACCCCGCCGGCCAGCTTGGCCAGGCGTTCCTGCAGCTTTTCCTTGTCGTAGTCGGAGGTGGTGTCTTCGATCTGGGTCTTCAGCTGCGCGATGCGCGCCTCGACCGCGGCCTTGTCGCCGGCGCCGTCGACGATGGTGGTGTCATCCTTGTTGATGGTCGCCTTCTTGGCCTGACCCAGCATTTCGATCGTGACGTTCTCGAGCTTGATGCCGAGATCCTCGGAGATCAGCTGGCCGCCGGTGACGATGGCCAGGTCTTCCAGCATCGCCTTGCGGCGATCGCCGAAGCCGGGGGCCTTGACCGCCGCGACCCGCAGGCCGCCGCGCAGCTTGTTGACCACCAGGGTGGCCAGCGCTTCGCCCTCGACATCCTCGGCCACGATCAGCAGCGGACGGGTGGATTGGACCACCGCCTCCAGCAGCGGCAGCAGCGGCTGCAAGGAGGACAGCCGCTTCTCGAACAGCAGGACCAGCGGATCCTCGAGCTCGACCTCCATCTTGTCGGCGTTGGTGATGAAGTAGGGCGAGAGATAGCCGCGGTCGAACTGCATGCCCTGCACGACCTCGAGCTCGGTCTCCAGGGTCTTGGCCTCTTCGATCGTGATGACGCCCTCGTTGCCGACCTCGGCCATGGCCTTGGCGATCATGGCGCCGACTTCCTTGTCGCCGTTGGCGGAGATGGTGCCGACCTGGGCGATCTCGTCGTTGGTGGTGACCTTGCGCGAGGAGGTCTTGATGCTCTCCACGACCGCGGTCACGGCTTTCTCGACCCCGCGCTTGAGGTCCATCGGGTTCATGCCCGCGGCGACGAATTTCAGCCCTTCGACCACGATGGCCTGGGCGAGCACCGTGGCGGTGGTGGTGCCGTCGCCGGCCTTGTCGCTGGTCTTCGAGGCGACCTCGCGGATCAGCTGCGCGCCGAGGTTCTCGAACCGGTCGTCGAGTTCGATCTCCTTGGCGACGGTGACGCCGTCCTTGGTGGAGCGCGGGCCGCCGTAGGACTTTTCGAGCACCACGTTGCGGCCCTTGGGGCCGAGGGTGACCTTCACGGCGTTGGCGAGCGTGTTGACGCCGCGCAGCATCCGGTCGCGGGCGTCGGAGGCGAAGTAGACTTGCTTAGCGGACATCTGGCTGATCTTTCAAAGAGTTCGGGTGTGGGGAGGGAGAGGTCGGCGAGGGGCCTTAAGCGGCCTTCGCCTGCGCGACGATGGGGTCGAGCACCCCAAGGAGGTCGGCCTCCTTCATGATCAGGAGATCCTCGCCGTCGATCTTCACCTCGCTGCCGGACCATTTGCCGAACAGGATGCGGTCGCCGACGACAACGTCGATGGGGATGCGCTTGCCGTCTTCGTCCCGGGCGCCGGGGCCCACCGCAATGACCTCGCCTTCCTGCGGCTTCTCCTTGGCGTTGTCGGGAATGATGATCCCGCCTCTGGTCTTGGCTTCTTCTTCGACGCGTCGAATGACGACGCGATCGCCCAGGGGACGAAAGGCCATTGTTGGGATTCTCCGATGACGGGGCGCGCGAAAGTGCGGCAAACTGGCAGTCGGCACGTATGAGTGCCAAGCACGCTTCGGATATGGCCCGGGCGCCCGGGGAAACAAGGCCGCGGGCCATGTCAGGCGGCAATTAACCTCCCGCTCGCGTCCAGGCGGCGCACTCTTCGCGCTATGAATGAGGGGACAGGAGCATATTCCCATCGAACGGGCGTGCTCCGGCGATACGGTACCCTGTTCGGCGCCGTGACGCTGGGTATGGTGCTCCTGTCCTCATATTCCCCTTCGATCGGGGTCGATCATTCCCCACCTCCCGCTCATCCCGACGAAAGTCGGGACCCAGACAGGACGGAGTAGGAGGGCGCGAGAGCCTGCCGGCATGGCTGCGCCGCAGGCATCGCTTTGCTAACACCAAGAGCACCAAGACAGCGAAGGGCGCCAAGGCGCTCAATCTGAGCCGAAGAGGCCCTTGGTGAGCTTTGCTTCCTTCGTGCTTTTGGTGCGACTTGACAGCGCCTGCGGCGCGCACCTGCTCACCGCGCGGGCCGACTTCCCCACAGTCCTGCCTGGGTCCCGGCGTCCGCCGGGATGAGCGGGGGGAGGGGGGAGGGCTGGCAGCTGGCGACGGCCAGTATTTCCGTGTCTTCCGTGTTTTCCGTGGCCAATTCTTCCGGCGCCGCTCCGCGGCCACCTTCTCTATCCAGCCAACCGCCCTACCGCGCGAACGTCAGGTTCTCCAGCCGCAGCAGCGGTTGCGGCGGCGTGGTCGAGGCGCTGTCGGCCATGTTGTAGATCAGTACGTCGATCACGTACTGGCCGGGCGAGGGGGCCGGGATGCCGGCGGCGGCGGCGTTGTCGGCGAGGCCCTGGGCCAGCTGGTCGCAGAAGTCGCCGGCCAGCGTCGTGGACCAGTCGGTGCTGACGTTGAACGGATAGAGCGGGACCAGCAGCAGCGGCACGTCAAAGGAAAGCGCCGCGGTGGTGGGATCGCTCACCCCGTCCGCCGCCTGTCGGTAGCGACCGAGCACGCGGATGTTGCGCAGGCTCTGCGGCGCGGTCGCGGTCTGCGGCGAGACCAGCGTCTCGAAGAACTGCGAGAGCGCGTCGAGCAGGGTGGCGCCCGGCAGGGCGATCGGCTCGGCGTTGACGAACTGCGGCGTCAGCTTGGTCGGGAACATCGCCAGCGGCGTCTCGTAGACGAACGCCGGGTTGACGCCGCCGCCCTGCACGAGATTGGCGTTGCGCGAGACGTAGCTGCCGCCCCAGGCGTTCTGCCGGAGCAGCAGGTTCATCCTGTAGAAGTCGAAGTCGAGGCCGAGCGGCTGGTCGACCGGCGCGGCGTTGGCCGCGAGGCTGTAGACCAGCCGCGGGCCGGCCTGCGTGGCGCCCAGCCAACCGCCGCTGCCGAGCCCGGGCGCGGCCAGCCGCATGGCGCCCGGGTTGGCCGGCGGCGGGGTCAGCCGCAGCGCCGGCCACAGGTACTGGCGCCACACCGTGAACACCGTGGCGCCATCGCCGGCGTAGAGGATGCGGTAGGTCTGCGGCGCGGTGAAGCTGTAGGTCTTCGGCGGGGTGGAGCTGGTGTCGAGCGCCGTCTGCACGGCCGAGTCGTCCACCACCGACCAGTCGGACCCGGCGGTGTTGACGACGATCTGCGGCTTGGCGACCGGGAAGCCGTAGTTCTTGAAGAGCGTCGTCAGGTCGGTGGGCAGCTGCTGGGCGGCGTTCAGCGCATCGACGTCTCCTTGAGACCAGGGCGCCGAGAAGATGAAGTCGTCCGGCGGGTCCTCGCCGGTCTGGCCGATCCGGTCGAGGATCAGCGCGCTGAAATAGGGCGGATCGCCCTGGGTGAGGGCCGACAGCGCATACTCGTAGACCAACTCCGGCTCGACGAAGTTGGCGTGCAGCTGCAGCGACTGCCAGGCGGTCTGCACCTTGGTGGTCAGCTGCTCCAGCGCGGCCACGGCGTTGGCGACCGCCGGCAGCGGCGTTGCGCCGGCCGCCAGGTCGGGCAGCTGCGCCAGGTCCTCGGCGATCGCCGGCCAGACCACCGAGAAGGCCGCCAGCGCCTCGATCACCGCCTCGTACGGCGAAGTGTCGCCCGCGACCGACCCGTTGACCGAGGTCGAGCCGCCGCCGGTGTTGAAGCGCACCTCCACCGTCGCGACGTCCTGCGCCGCGGTCTGGCGCAGCGCCGAGAAGGCGTAGTTCCACTGCGCCTCGATCGCCTGCGCATCGCCGGGCCAGCCGGATTCGCTCACCTGGTTGGAGACCACCACCGGGGCCGGATAGCCGCGCAGCGGCACCGGGATCTGGACGAGCCCCGCCGAGCTCGAGGTCTGCGACGTGTCGGTCAGCGGGATGATGAACGACAGCCACGACGAGCTCTGGAAGCCGGCGATGCCGGCGACGCCGTGGATGTCGAACTCCAGCTGGTTGACGCCGAAGTCGAGGTTGAGCGTCACCGACTTGTGGGCGCCGGGGTCCTTGATGCTGAAGAGGGTGGTGATCGTCGAGCCGTCGGCGCTGAGCGCGGCCTTGGAGGTGGTGAAGCTCAGCTGCGGGACCAGCTGCAGGCCGCGCGGCGGCGCGGCCGGGTTCAGCTGGTAGCCGCCCGGCAGGCCGCCGGCGTCGACCTCGCCGAGCTGGTCGGCCAGCTGCGCGATGCCGCCGAACGTCTTGGCGACCGTTTCGACGGACTGCCCGGTCAGCGGCACCGAGGTGGCGCCGGCCGTCACCGCGGCGCCGGTGAAGAAGTCGGTGCGCTCGGCGTTGGCCTGCAGCGTGTCGGCGATCGTGGCGGTGAGCCAGCCGGCGACGTCGGTCAGGTCGGTCAGCGCGCCCGGCGCGGTCAGCGGCGTGACGTTGATCGCGGTCGAGCCGAGGAACGGATTGGGGCTGGCGGCGCCGGTGGTCATGCCGGCCGCGAGCGTCGGCACGTCGGCCGCGCCGACCTGCGCGGCGATCGTCGTCAGCGTGTCCTGCGCCAGGGTGACGTAGGTCGCGCCGCCGAAGGTCACCGTCACCCCCGGTCGGATGATCTGCGGCGTCTCGGCGATGACGGTGGCGAGGTAGACGTCGCTGACCCCGCACTGGGTCGCCAGCGTCGCCAGCGGGTGGGCCGGATCGACGGCCGGGCCGACGCCGTCGGCGGGGGTGGTGACCACCTGCGCGGTCAGCTTGCCGGAGAGTTGCGGCGCGGTCTTCGGGTCGGCCCCCGCGCCGCTGCCCGCCACGGTGACCGGCAGCTGCACCAGCGCCTGCATCTGGTAGAGGCGGCTCAGCGCCACCAGCAGCTGCTGCGCCAGCGCGGTTTGCGCGTCGCCGAGGCCCGTGTCGTCGGTCCCGATGATCGGCGCGGCCAGCTGCGAGAGGCTGGAGGCGATGGTCGCCTTCGAGGCCAGCACCGAGCCGATCGCGGCCGCCAGCGTAGCGTTGGTGGCGGCCGGCACCGCGTAGGCCGGCGAGAGCAAGAGGTCGACGGCGGCGAGGAAGCTCAGGTTCCACTGATCCGGATCGGACGAGCGGAAGTTCAGCGTCTTGCCGGGCCAGAGGAGGCCGTTGGCGCCGTCGTAGGTCGGGACGGCGATGTTGACGCCGTTCCAGGTGTCGATGCTGAGCGGCGGCACGCCGAAGAAGCGCGGCGTCGCGCCATCCACGGCGTAGGTGAACCCGGCGCCGTTGGTGGTGAAGTTGACCACCCAGAGGCCGCGCCCGCTCGAGGACGACGACGCGGCGGTCGCCCCGAGCATCGAGGGCTTGGCCAGCACCGTCGCGCCCTGCACCTGGTCCGGCCCGGTGGCGATCTTCAGGCCCGGGAAGGCGGTCTCGAAATCCTGCGCGAACTGGGTCAGCGAGGCCTGCTCGGCCGCGCCGGCGTCCGCGTAGGGCGCGGCGGTGATGCCGGTCTGGGTGGAGATCACGCGCGGCGCGTTCTGGAACGACGGCGCGACGTAGGCCGGGTCGCGGCTGATCGCCAGGTTCACCGCCAGGTGCTGGATCGGCTGGGCGTTGGCGGGGGTGGCGGCCGCCTGGATCACCGCGCCCAGCGGCGGGGGCAGCAGGGTGCGGGCGTGCAGCGTCACCTGGGCGGCGGCCAGCCCGACCTGGGCGATCGACACGAGCGGCAGCGGGGGGCTCAGCGCCTGGCGCGCCGCGTTGATGCGGGCGGTCAGGAACGCGAAGGCGTCGTTGGCGGTGACCGGATAGTTGGTCCCGTCGATGGTCACCTGGCCGGCGGCGAGCAGGCCGGGCAGACAGGCGCTGGCGGCGGCCAGGCTGCCGCAGTCGGTGGCGTAGCGCGTCGCCACGGCCTGCAGGGTCTCGCCCTCCAGCGCCGCCATCGCCGGCGCGACCATGACGCCGCCGGCCCGCACGAGGGCGCCGATGGCGCCGACCGCGTTCGCGAAGGCGTCCGGCGTCAGGCCGAACTGGACCCCGAGGCTGCGGAAGGTGTCGCCGATCGCCGGCGTCACCGTCTTGCCCGAGAGCGTGATCGCCACCGGCGCGAAGAGGCCGATGACGTCCTGGTTGTCGAGCCCAGCTGCGCCAGGCTCCAGCCGGCGAAGCGCCCCACCACGCCGGCGAAGCTCTCGTTTCCGGCCGACTGGTAGGTCGACCAGGCGATCGCCGCGTTGTCGGCGAGGTACGGCATCGCCACCGTGCCGCCCGAAACCAGCGCCAGCGCGGCGTTGTCTGTGAGCAGCGCCGCGACGCTGGTGGCGCTCGACGCGGCGATGGTCGACAGCGTCTCGCCCTGCGCCACGACATGGGTGGTCGTTCCCACCAGCAGCGCGGTCCCGGCGGTCCAGAGGCCGGGCACGTTCTCGTTGCCGACCAGCATCTGCGCGGCCGGCGAGCCATTGCCTGGCGGCGGCCCGACGGATTGGGCGAGCGAGGTCAGCGTGTCGCCGGTCTGGGTGATGGCGCTCGTCACCTTCAGCACCGCGCCGCCCGCGTAGAGGCCGTCGAGGAAGCGGTTGGCCATCGCCACGTCGGCGGGGCCGACGGTGACGCCCTGCTTGGCCTGGAAGAACGCCGCCGCCGTAGTCAGCGTGTCGCTGGCGCCGGTCGGGAAGCTGTCGGACCCCAGCACCAGGGTCAGGTCTTGCGCCAGGACGGTCGCGGCGTTGGCGGTGGCGAGGCCGGGCACGCCGCCGGGGGCGTCGGCGATCGGCGCGTTGGCCATCTGGGCCGCAGCGAGCGCCTGGAAGCACAGCGGATCGCCGGCCGGCACGGTGTAGGTCCGCGCGGCGGTCGCCACGGCCTGGCCGGGCGCCAGGGCGACGTCGGCGTTGTTGTCGGCGAGCACCGAGACGGTGATCTGGCCGGCGTCGGCGATGGCGAGCGAGGTGTCGCCCGCCTTGACCACGGCGTTGTCGGGCAGCGTCAGCGGCGTCCCGTCGCCGAACAGCAGGTCGGCGCGGCCGGCGGTGTTGGCCTGCGCCAGGTCGGCGAACGTGGTGGGATAGCCGGGCGTGGCGGCGCCGGTGTCGATCAGCGCCGCGAACGTCGGATAGCTGGCGCCCGCGCCGACCGCGACGCTGGTCTGCACGAGGCCGGCCGCCTGGCCCAGGAACACATAGGCCGAGTTGGCGACGCCGAGCAGCGACGCGTGGGCGATCGGGCCGAGCTGGTCGGGCGTCGCGAACGCGCCCAGCGTGGTGGAGAGCCAGCAGGTCACGTCGTCCTGCTGCAGCTGGTAGGAGATGGTCGCGTACTGGGCGGCGTCCTGCGTCGCCCGCTTGCTCGCCGCATCGCCGCCGGCCGCGCTCGGCAGGTAGCGGGTGGGCGCCACGCCGACGCTCATGGCGAAGTTCGACCCGTTCGCAACGGGCGGGAAGAACCGGTAGCTGGTGGAGACCGCCGGCCAGGCCGACAGCGCCACCAGCTCGTCGGTGTAGCCGACCGCCGGCGCCACTGCGAGGCCGGCGCCCAGCGTGCGGTTGCCGAGGATGTCCTGGAAATTCAGGGCCAGCGGCGCCGTCGAGCCCGGCGCGCTGCCGGCGTAGGGATCGGCGCTGGCAGGCGGCAGCGCTGGCGAGCTGGCGCCCTCGTTGCTGCTGGCGAGCGTGTAGACCGCCGCCACCTGCCGGTAGTTCCAGGGCGCGGTGTCGCTGGCGCCGGGCGAGGCCTTGGCCGGCCCCGCCGGCAGCCCTTCGTTGCTGGCCGTGAAGAAGCTGTTGGCGGTCAGCTGGAAGCCCAGCAGGTTGAAGAGGGTGTCGAGCGCTTGCTGCGCCGTCTCGGTGGTCGGGTCCGCCGGCTGCGGATTGGGCCGCACGACGCTGAAGCCGACGTGGCCGGGCGGCAGCGAGGCGGTGAGCCTGAGCGGATTGCCGCCGACCTGGATCCAGGCGCCGACGGCCAGGATGGCGGTCTCCCCATTGGCCTCGCCGAGCGCTGCGATATCGACGCCGGTGGTCTGGGCGATCGAGGCGAAGCTCTCATTGGCGGCGATCGGGTGGGCCGCCTGGCCCGGAATGGTCATGCTGGCGCCCACCGCCAGCAGGGTGGTCGAGGTGGCGTTCAGCGCCGCCAGCGCGGCGGGATCGAGGAAGTCGTACTCGGACGAGATCGAGGCGAGCGTGTCGCCGGCCTGGACTTCCTGCAGCGGCTCGCCGCCGAGCTGCATCAGCGCGCCGGGGTTCAGAACGCCCGTGGTCGCCGCGATCTGGGTCCCGAGCGTCAGCACGCTGATCCCCGCCCGCGCGGCGATCGAGGCGAACGTGTCGTGCGGCCCGACGGTCTGGCCGGCGACGCTGGCCCCCACCACCAGCTGGCCGAGGATGGTCTGGTTGGCGCTGGCGAGACTGCCCGCGTTGAAGTTCAGCACCGGATACTGGGCGGCGATGGACTGCAGCGTGTCGCCGGCCGCGATGGTGTAGGTGATGGCCTCGAACACCACCGTGTCGGCGCCGGTGTCGACGTTGTCGCCGACCACCATGGCGTTGTTGAACGAGTAGGCAAGCGGATAGTTCGTGGACTGAACATCCAGCACCGCGACCAACGTCACCGTCGCCTGGCGTCCGCTGGCGAACAGCGTGCCCGGCAGCCCGAGCTGCCCGTCGGTGGTCGCGTAGCGCAGGTAGTAGCCGCCGCTCTTGACCACGCTGCATTCCCAGAGCAGCTCCAGGAACCGGGTGCTGTCCGTGGGCTGAAGGGTGGCGATTGGCAAATCGGCCGTGGTGCTGGAGAGCCGCACGGCCTGCACGCCGGCCACCGACGGCGGCTCGCCGTGGCTCTCGGTGGAGAGGTTGGTTTTCAGGATGAAGCTGTTCGTGCGGTCGACCGCATCGGACACCACCGCGCCGCTGGCGTTGGTCGAGGACTGCTGCGGGTAGACCAGGTAGAGCGACGCGCCGTGGTTGTTCGACTGGCAGTAGGCCCAGAGCGCCAGCAGGCGCTGCATGCCGTCCTGGTCGGCGCCCATGACGAGGTAGGCGCCCGGCGCCGGGTCGGGCAGCTGCTGCAGGGTGATGTCCACCGTCACCGCCCAGCGGGTCGCCGTCAGCGGCGTGGTGGTGACGCTGCCGTCGGTGTTCCGGGTCGTGACGGCGCCCTGGTAGGGCAGCTGGCGGCTGGGGCTGGCGGCGATCGCGCCGGTCAGCGCATCGGGCATCGACCACAGCCGCAGCTGCACCGCCTTCTGGCCGGTGACCGCGAGGCCATCCGGCGCATCGGGGGTTTGCCAGGGCCGGATCTGCCGCACCGGCTGCTGATCGGGCACGTAGGCGTAGAGCGGCAGCGGCTGGATGGTGCTGTCGGCCGCGCCCTGGAACGACAGGCTGCCGAAGTCGGCGACGCGCTGCACCTCGTCGGCGGTGAGCGGCATCACCAGCTGTCCGCCGGCGGTCTGCAGCCAGCTGCACGAGGGTTGCGGCGTCAGCGTGATGGCGTAGCCGGAGGGCAGCGTCGCCGGGACCGGGAATTCCTGCCCGATCAGCGCATAGAGCGGGTAGGCGGTGGTGGCCGACGGCGCGGGCGCGCCGGCGAACTGCGGCGCGGGCAGCCGCAGCCCGTTCAGCATGAAGCGTGAGGCCATGTTGGCCGCGTTGGTGAAGCCGCCGCTGGACGCCAGCGCCAGCGTCAGCGCGCCCTGCTGCATTGCCGGCAGCGCGGTGACGCTCAGCGTCCCAGCCGCGAACAGTCCCGGCGTCAGCGCGATCCGGTTCGCCAGGTCTTCGAGCGCGAGGTCGTACGACTGGGCGATGCCGCTGAGCAAATCCGTCGCTCCGACGATCCTGTGGCTGACCTGCGGGACGGTGACCGGCGCGCGCTGCGCCAGCAGGCTGGCCGCGCCGATCGCCGCGTTCTGCGACAGCTGGCTGAGCGTCACGCCATAGACCCGGCAGATGTTGGCCAGCGACGAGAAGTAGGGGATCTGGATGATCTGCCCGGCGGTCAGCGGATCGGTCGGCGTCAGGCCGCTGTTCCACTGGCCGAGGCTCTGCAGCGCCGCGGCCTGGCTGGCGGCGTCCGGCGCGAAGTAGGCGGCCGCGATGCTGGTGAGCGTGTCGCCCGTGGTGGCCGAGTAGGGCACGAAGTAGCTGGCGCTGGTGGTGTGCTGCACGTCCGCCAGCGTCGCGGCCTGGCCCGAGGTCAGCGAGACGTCGTGTTGTAGGCCGCCACCGCCGCGACGCTCGCGCCCTGCGCGGCAAGCGTCGTCAGGGTGTCGCCGGCGGCGACGTGGTAGACGACATCGCCGGCGGGGAGCGGGATGTTCAGCGCCTGCGGCGAGGTGAGCGCCAGGGTCGGGTTGGCGGTCGCGAAGTCGGCGACCGCGACGCCCCAGTAGCCGCAGACGCCGTTCAGCGAGTCGCCGTCGCGGGTCGTATAGCCGAGCTTGCCAAGGTCGATGGCCTGGCCCGACGCCAGCAGCGTCTTGCTCTCCTGGTTGGCGCCCATCAGTGCGATCGTCTGGACGCCGAACGTCGTCGCGATCGAGGTGAGGGAGTCGGTCGATGCGGCGGTGATCGGAATGTCGCCCAGCGGCATGACCGCGCCGTCGGTCAGGATGCCGGTGGCGCCCTGGTTGGCGGCGGCGATGGCGGTCGGCGTCACGCGCAGCGGGATCAGCAGCGGTGTGTTCGGCGCCAGCGGGTTCAGCGTGACGGTAGGGTTGGCGGCGGCGAGTTGGGCCAGCGTGACCGCGAACTCGGTAGCGATCGATTGCCCGGTCTCGCCGGCCAGCGAGGTGTGGGCGACGCGGGTGGCCGGGATGCTCAGCGCCGTCCCGGCGGCCGGCGGGAAGCTGACGGTGGGGTTGGCCGCCTCGAGCGCGGCGACCGAGACGCCGAAGCAGGCCGCCACCGAGGCGGCGGTGTCGCCGGCCTGGCTCGCGTAGGTGACGACGAGGGCCGGGATGAACACCGCCTGGCCGGCGGGCAGGGCGGTGAAGTCGAGGCTCGGGTTGGCCGCCTGCACCTGCGCGGCGGTGAGGCCGAACATCGCGGCGATGCCGGCCGCCGTGTCGCCGGCGCGGGCGGTGTAGTCGTTGTTGAAGCTGTTGGCGATGCTGGTGAGGGTGGTCGTGGCGGGGGCGGAAACCGTGTACGAGGCCACCCGCATTGCGTCCCGGGCCGCCTGCACGACGCCGCGCGCCAGCATCAGGAAGTAGTTGCGGAACACGAACGTCGCGAGGCTCTCGCTGTTCGCCTGCGCCAGGACCGACGACGAGCCCGGCGACGTCGCGAACTGCGCCATCAGCTTGTCAAAGTAGCCGCGCACCGTGGACTCGTAGTCGCCGACCGGCGTGCGGTCGGTCCAGAACTTGATGTCGAACGTGCCCGTGGCGAGCGGCGCCTGCAGCTCGACCGGCGGGATCATCGCCATGAAGGCCATGTCGACCAGGCTGCCCGGATCGGTGGCAGGCCGCGGGACGAGGTTGAAGACGATGCTGTTGTCGGCGAACAGCTGCTCGAGCGCGGTGTAGGCGAAGTAGGTGTCGACCGCGTCGTCCGCCTTCAGCGCGTCGGCGATCTCGTCGAGCACCGCGGCCGAGACGGCGCCGTGCTCGTGGCCGATCGAAATCGACCGCCCACTCCAGCAGCAGCACCTCGAGCTGGTTGAACCCGGTGGTCGGATCGTTCGAGGTCGGCACGCCCAGCAGCACCGCCAGCGCCGGCGACACGGCGCCAGAAGGCGGCGTCGGGCCGGTCGGGAAGCCGAAGTCGGTGGTCAGCGCCTGCGAGACCAGCGGCATGACGGTCACGTCGATGCTGTTGGCGGCCGCGGCGACGAACGAGCGCAGCCGGCGGCGCCTGGCGGTCAGCTTGCGGGCGGCGCGGGCGCGCAGCACCGAGTGCGGAATGGGGCGCGCCAGCGCCGGGCGGGCGCGGTAGGCGCTGCGCGCGATCTGCGGCTGCTGCGGCGAGGGGCCGGGAATGACGTGCCAGGGCGGCGTCGAATCCGAGCCGATCACGAACCGCTCGGTGATCGTCGCGCTGAAACTGAAGTGTATACGGACGAAGAGGATCTTGATGCTGACTTCGACCTCGACGCCGGCGCTCGCCTCGATCAGGATCGCCTTGTAGCATTCGAGGTCGATCGTTGCGGTGACGTAGACGGTCAGGCTGACGCTGGCCGAGATGATCCCGAAGTCGACGGTGGCGTAGACCTCGCCGACGATCGCCACCGTGCCGACCAGCTTGTAGAACTGCTCCGTAGGCAGATTGCTCTGGGTCGGGTGGTACCAGGCCAGCACGCCCTGCAGCATGCCGCCGACCGTGATGCTGATGCCGCCGGAGAGGATGCCGAGCGATAGCGTCTTGCCGACCCCGACCGACAGCGCGAAGCCGAACTCCAGCACCGGCTTGAACTGGCCGCTGTCGATGGTCGGCACCTGGGTGGACGTCTGGCCGTCCAGCACCGCGAAGTAGAATCCTCCGTACCCGACGAATGGGAACACCTGGATCGAGAAGCTGCGCGAGAAGTCGGTCAGGCTGGGCGGGAAGCCGAGGTCGACCCGGAAGTTGCCGTTGGTGTAGATGTCGAGCGTCAGGATCGGCAGGGTGATCGACACCTCGCCGAACTCCAGGTGCCGCATCTCGTCCGGCAGCGTCAGCTCGATGTGGTAGAGGCCGATCGAGTCGCTGATCTTGCGATAGAGGATCTCGAAGCGCAGGCCGGCGAAGATCCCGGCCTTCTCGCCCGACAGCTGCAAGAGCAGGCCGTAGAGGTTGGGGTCGTTGAAGACGATGCTCAGCTCGACCGTCGACATCACCGTGAAGCGGGCGCCGATCAGCCAGTTGCTGGTCGGGTCGAACGCCAGGCCCGGCAGCTGGGTGGCCGGGTTCTGCTGCGGATTGCCGGTCGGGGTCAGCGCGTTTTCCAGCGCCGCGATCACCTCGTCCATGGTCGGCGGCGGCGGCTCGCGCAGCGTCAGCCGCTGGCCCATCCCGAAGTATTCGAGATCGAAGGTCTGCACGCCCGAGCCCGGCACCGCCGGCGCGGGGTCGTTGAGCAGGTCCCAGCCCAGCGGCTGCTTCGTGAAGTCCTCGCCGAGGAAGGTTCCGTAGAGGCCGACATTGAGCTGCGCCTTGCCGTACTGGCGCACGTACGAGAGCGTGAACTTGGTGATGTCGATGAAGCCGAGATTGGCGTCGATATCGACCTCGACGTCGATCTCCTTGGTCACCAGGTGGACCTTCACCGTCAGGTTCGGCAGGCCGATCTTCTCCAGCGCGTCCCACGGCGCGGAGAGCTTGAAGTCGTTGCCGGGGTCGGCGAACGACAGCAGGAACTCGACCAGGCTGCCGACCGAGCTGTTGGCGAGGCTGATGGAGACGTAGGGGTCGGTCTTGTCGCGGTGGTAGTCGACCGTCAGCTCTTTGTACTTGAAGATGATGTCCTGGCTGGTCGGGCTGAAGACGTAGGCGACCTGCAGGACCAGCTTGTTGATGTCGACCTCGCCCCTCACGAAGCCCGAGAAGGTCGGCGTGTCGTTCTTGGTGGCCCGCGCCGACTGCAGCTGGAAGGCGGCGGTGACGACGAGGTCGACGCCCGGCACGTCGAGCTTCCACTGCAGGGTCGAGGCGATCGCGTAGGTGTTGTTGTCGGTGTTGAAGCTGCCGGTCAGCTGCAGCACCTGGATGTCCGGCACGTAGCTCGCCACCGACGGCAGCAGCTGCTTGGCGATGTTCTCCAGCGTCAGCGGCGTCGTCGGCAGCATCATGCCGCTGAACACCCAGCCCGCGTTGGGCTCGTGCGAGGCGGTCAGATCGAACGTGCTGCCCATGAACTCGAGCTCGGCGCCGAACGTCAGGCCCAGCCCCGCGGTGGTGCGGTTGGCCGTGAACGTGACGCTGTCCAGCGCCAGCGCCGGCACCCCCCGCCCGAGGTCGATCGACCAGGCCGAGCCGAAGTCGACCTCGCCGTAGAAGTTGTAGGTCCCGTCGATCGGCGAGACGGTGGCCTGCAGCGTCTCGATGGTCAGCTGCCCGCGTGGCGGCGATAAGCCGGGAACCAGGCTGCCCACCAGCACGCCGACGTCGATCGGGGCGTTGTTCGACACCGTCGCCACGCAGCTCGGCAACGAGAAGCCGGCCGACAGCTGCAGCGCCGACTTGGCCAGCACGAAGTCGCCGTTGAAGGTGACGCTGACCTGCGGCGAGCCGCCGACGAAGGCCCAGAAGGTCACGTCGACATTGGTCAAGGTCGCCAGGTCGGCTGGCAGCAGCGTCAGGTTCGCCGCGAAGGAGACCGTGACCTGCACGGCCTGCGCCGAGCCCGAGCCGTCGGCGAGCCAGATCTGCGCCGCCGTCAGCGAGAAGTCGTTGCCGATCGGGAAGCGCACCGGAATCAGGTTGGCGAGCGCCTGGCCCGCGAACACCGGCGCCACCTGGATCAGGTCGGTGAAGGCCTGGGCGAGGGTCGGCGAGGCCAGCGTGGCGCCGCTCGTCGGGACCGGCAGCGGCATGCTGACCGGCATCGGCGCCCAGGCGCTGTTGATCGACACCTGCCCCAGCACCGCGCCGGCGGCAGAGCCCCCCGGCGCGCTGGTCAGCGACATCTGCACGCTGAGCGGCGCGAGGCCGAAGCCGAACGGCGCGCTCGTGAGCGGCGTACTCAGCGTGAACGCCGGCAACTGGCCGGTCGCGGTCGGCGGCGTCACCGCGCCGGTCAGGGCGCCGGCGCCCTTCGGCCACAGCCCCGCGATGTCGCTGGTCAGCACCGGGGTCCCGGAGAAGCTCAGCGTGGGCGCCGCGCTCGCCGAGGCGGCGATGAAGGTGGGGGCGCTGAAGGCCTGCCCGCCGGGGAAGCTGCCGGCCAGCGCGGAGAACGAGGTCGCCAGCGTGTAGCCGGAGCCCATCGCCACCGCGAGCGACAGCTGCGCGACGTTCGAGCCGTCGATCGTGAAGGTCGCCACGGCGGCAGGGGTGGTGACGCCCAGGAAGGTCCCCTGCAGCGTGCCGGTCAGCACGATGGTCGCCGCATGGGTCGCCGACGTCAGCGTCATCTGCAGCGCGCCGGTCGGGAAGATGGCGGCGTCGGCGATCAGCGCGGTGATCGGCGGCGAGCCGAGCTGGCTCGTGGGACCGATGTTCAGCGACGTGTTGCCCGAGTTCAGACAACCTTGGGTGTGTAGAAGATCCCAGAAGGTATCGATCGGCGAAGCGACCACAGCGACATCGGTCATGGCGTCGGCGCCTCGATCCTGGCGGGGTGGTGCGGTCCGCGAAGCGCCGGCCGGCTCGCGCGCCGCAGCGCGGCCTTGGACTTGCCGCCGCCGCCCTGGCCCGCGCCGTTCTTCACGTAGGCCGCGTACCAGCCCAGCGCGCCGCTGGTCTGGGCGTTGGGATTGCCGAACATCACCAGGCTGGTCTGGCCGGTGGTGGGGAACGACAGGCTGAGGAACTTCAGCACGATGTTGCTGAGCTCCAGGATGTAGGTCGGCGGCTGCACGAGGAAGGTCACCGTGCCGAACGCCAGGCTCAGCACCCCCTGCAGCGACATGGCGCGCTGGCCGCCGCTGACACCGGGCAGGCCGAGGCCCACGTAGACGCTGGCCGCGGTCGGGTTGGGCGACCAGGCCAGCAGCAGCCGCGCCGTGAAGTTCACCTGCGCGGCCAGCGCGCCCGGGCTGCCGAGGTCGAGGTCGTACTGCAGCCCGAACCAGGGCGCGCTGAGCTGCGAGCCCTGCAGCGGCGAATCCACCGGCATGTAGCCGAGGCCGTCCGGCGTCACCGTGCCGGTCGCCTGGTAGAGGCCGGTGAGCTTCATCGGGAAGTGCGAGCCGAGGCTCGCGGAGCGCGCCTGGCTGGTAGCCAAGTCCAGCAGGATGTGCTGGGCGTCGAAGACGAAGGTCTTGTAGGTCGGGGTCGCGATGTCGAAGCTCATGTCGATCGACAGGTTCGCGTAGGTGAGGCCTGGCACGGCGACCCCGGGCGGCGGGGCGCCTTCGGAGCCGTAGGAGAAGAGGTCGAACCCGGTCTGCGCCTCGAAATTGATCGAGCCGCTGAGGTTGAAGCGGCTGTTGACCGTGGTGACGTCCGGGTCGGTGCTGGTCAGGGTGACGAAGCGGGCCTGCAGGATGCCGACCTGGCTCAGCACCTGGCTGGTCATGCCGTAGGCCGTCGACGCCGGCGTCACGAACGTGTAGCTGCCGACGCCGCCTGACTGCTGGTAGTAGCCGTTCAGCTTCAGGCAGTTATTGGGCGCGTCGATCTGCTGCGTCGGCTCGCCGAACAGCTTGTTGATCATGATCTCGATGACGCTCGAGAAGCCGACGATCTCCGAGTTGGCGATCAGCACCTTCAGCTGGTTGACCTTGAACTGGTAGTCGAGCGCCGTCCCTGAGAGCTCGGTCTGGTCCTCGTAGTCGATCAGGCCGAACGCCGAGCTCGGCATCGCCGTCAGCACGCCGCCCGAGGGCTGCACCGGGGTGACGTTGACCCCCACGTGGTGAGCCTTGAACTGCGAGGCGTCGATGCCGGCCGCCAGGCCCTCGAGCTGCGGCGGCAGGCCCGACATCGGCACCTCGGCGTTCAGCATCAGGATGCCGTTCCACTGCGGGTCCAGCATCACGGTCTTGACGAAGTAGGTGAGGTCGGTGTCGCCCTTCTTGTTCAGCCGATCATTGGCGTCGTCGAGGATCGCGCGGATCTGCTGCTGGGCGGCGGTCGGACTGGTGTTGAAGCTATCGGCGTGCACCCACTGGCTGGTGTCGGAGACCAGCTGGTCGAGCTGCTTGTTGCAGAACTTGAAGATCAGGATCGAGTTGTGGTCCGGCCAACGCCACGGCGACAGGTCGAACTCCCAGTCGGCGACGAACAGGCTGAAGTCGCCGGTGTAGGCCAGGATCGTCGCGTGGTTGGCGTCGTACTGGGTTTGCGTGAGCACGCCCTTGAGCGCGGTGTCGAAGCTGGTCTCGTCAGTCCAGGTCTGGTCCTCGAGCGGCTTCAGCGCGGTGATCACCGCCGCGTCGAGCTTGGCCACCTTGTCGAGGATGTCGAGCCGCGCGGCGGTCAGTGCGTAGGGGATCTGCGCGTTGGTCATCACCGCGCCGGCGGAGGTGATGACGAGGAACAGCTGGTTGCTCTGCAGCGCGTCGCGCAGGTCGCCGCCGACGCCGTCGAGCATCACGAGCTGGCTGCGGTAAACCGGCGCCTGCGAGGGCGAGATGGCCAGGATCAGCTTGCTCCAGGCCGCGCCGCTGGTGGTCAGCAACAGACCCTGCGGCGTGGTGACGGTCCCGGTCGGGTCGGACGTCGGCGGCGCGAGCGGGGCGGCGTTGGGGGCCGGCAGGCTGGTCTTCGACGGCATGATGCGGCGACGCTGCGGCGCCACCACCTGGGTCTCGAACTGGACGACGTCGTCTGACGTCAGGCCTGTGCCAACTTGCGCGGCGGCATAGGGCGCCAGCGGGAAGGCGGTGACCCCGGACATGGCCGAAACTCCCTGGCGTCAGCTGCGCCACGGCGATCGGCGCGTACTGCAGCGCCGGCGACGTCGAGGTGGACGAGGCCGGCTGGTGCATCACGGCGCTGTCGGGCTGGGCGTAGTAGGTGCTGCTGCCCGGTACGGAGAGATAGGTCCACGCCGTCGAAGCGGCGTCGGTCAGCGGGCCGAACACCCGCGCCGACGTCCCGCTCGCCATCCGCAGCGTGCCGGCGAAGGCGTTGAAGCCGGTCACGAACTCCAGCGACGCGCCGGGCGCGGTGCTCAGGTACTCGACGCCCGAGAGGCCGCACATCAGGTTGGCCGTCAGGTCCGGCGCCGTTCCGGCGGCAGGCCCGGCCGCCCGCGCCGCCGAGGCGCCAGCGGCGAGATCGAAGACGCCTTTCGGGACCATGTAGAGCGTGCTGCGTCCGGGCGTGACAATCGGCTTGCCGTTCGCGTCCACCGCCAGCAGCCGCTCGCTGAACACCAGGTTCGCGCCGGCCTGCGGCGCGAGGGTCAGGGCGCCGCCGACCGGCGTGCGGTAGGTGGAGGGCAGCGCCGTTCCGGTGTTCGCGAAGGCGAAGCAGCTGCGGCTCTCGTCGAGCGGCGCCAGCGGGTCGAGCGTCGCCGCCAGTGGCGCGCCGCCGCTGACCGAGGCCAGCTCGAACACCGGGTAGCGGGTGGTCGCTGCGTAGCCGCCGCCGGGCGGCGCGGTGAAGAAGCGCAGGCCCACGTCCAGCGCCGCGGCCGCCGCGTCGGTCAGCGCCAGCCCGAACGTGAAGCAGCCGTTGGTCGCTGCCGGCGCGGTGAACGCCAGGCTGACGGTTCCGGTCAGCGGCACCAGCACCGGCTTGGGCTGGCCCTGCGGGGTCACCGAGATCGCATTGGCGCCGCCGCCGCCGCTGAAGGTCAGGGTGTCGCCGACGGCGGCGACCACCGTCCCGGCGGTCAGGCTGAGCGTCAGGTTGGCGAACTGCAGCAGGCCGGGCCGCGTCACGGTCACTTTGCCGCCGGTGCGCGGCGCGGTCAGCACCCAGGCGGTCAGGCCCTGCGCGGCCTGGTCGGGATTGCTGAACCAGGCGATCAGCGCCCCGGCCCGCGCCGAGTTCGCCAGGTAGACCTGCGCCTGCTGGATGAAGACGGTCGGGTCGGCCGGCAGGTCGGGGAAGAGGATGAACCAGCCGCCGTAGGCGCCCAGCGCGTCGGCGACATCGAAGCTGTCCGGCGTGCTGGCGCCGACCGGCAGCAGATAGCCGGCGCGCTGCGCGCCGCCCGAAGGCGGCAGAAACAGCTGAGTTGCATTGTATCGCGTGAACGAGCTCAAAGTAACTCCGTCAGTAACGCTGGTCGATACCCTTGTTGCTACCGGACACGACTTCCCGAGCTTCTGGCGAGCGTCGCCGGCCCGTTGCACCCTGGAATTTGTTTGGGGTGATGGTCGTCGAGAACTGGGTCTGCCCGTCGGCGCTGATGACGTAGACAGAATAGCCAGTCGAAATGTTCTGGACGCAGGCCAGGGTAAGCTGTCCCTGGTTGTTGGTCGTGGTGGTGTACGGATCCGCGCCATTGAAGAACGGCGTCCACAGCACGGTGGCGCCGGCCATCGGCCGGCTGTTGCCGTCGTTGATTGTGACTTCGTAGGTGTCGAACACCTGCAGAATACTGGCGCCTAGCACGCCGGCCGGCGGGCAGTTTGTCGGTGATGATCTTGCTCTCTCCCTGTGGGTTCACAGGGATCAAGCCCTCCAGGAACGGCGTGTACGCCACCGTCACCGCGTGGACGTCGGAGAAGTGCGGGGTCACATAGATCTGCGCGAAGCCGACACCGTCCTGCCAGGTTACGGCCTGAACGGCGTTGGGCTGCGCTTTGCCGTTCACGAGGTAGTCGACGACGGGGGGGTCGTCGAATTCGTCGCCGCTCGCGCCGTGCTTGCACGACGACGGCAGCGTCCAGACGCGGGCGTGGGCGGGCGGACTGGACCGCGGCGCAGGCCAGCAGACTGAGGATGGCGGCGGCGCGGGCGCGATGCCGGGAGGTGGTCATGGCAAGCTCACCCCAGCCTGGATGCCAAGATGGTCGGAAACGGTGGTCCGCCAGGTCGGCAGGCTGCCGGCGCCCTGGAAGGTCACAATGTTGCTCAGCGTGACGGTTCCGCTGGTGATGAAGTGGTCATAGGGCTGGCTGAGGGCGCCCGCGGGGTTCAGGCTGGTCTGCACGTTCGGCTGGATCGTCGCGCCAGCCGTCGTCAGAGCGCCGAAGCCGGTGTCCGTGGCTCCCAGGTTCCAGTCGCCGCCGATGAGGACGTTGGTGGTCCATGCTGTCCCGGTGGTCGCGTTCTGGACCCCCTGCATGAACGTGAAGAACGTGGCGACGTTGGTCGCCTCGGCGCGCCGCTGGACCGGGCTGCTGCCGCCCCAGATCAGATGCGCGTTGGCGACCCAGAGGTACTTGCCGGTGGTCGAGGGCAGGTTGGTGCTCGTATCGAACGGGAAGACCTGGAACAGCAGCCCCTGCGGCGGGCGCATGTATTGCGTGGTCGTGCCGGCGGAGGCGGTCGTCGTCGTGAAGACGATCTTGGGTCCGTTGGCCCGCGGCGTCGATGAGTACAGGAAGCCGTAGTACTCCTTGTACGAGCTGCGGCCGTAAGGCCCCTGCGCGTTCCAGACGTAGGTCCCCGGGATCAGATTGACGTTGGCGCAGGGCGTCGTCGCAACCATCAGCTCCTGGATCAGGATGATGTCGACGTCGGGGATGTGCGCGCCGACCGCGGCGCACTGGGTCGCCGTGCGGCTGCCGTGGCCGAAGCGGAGCAGGTTCTGCGAATAGATGACGAGGTCCTGTGCGCTCGCCGCCGCGGCCGAGAAGGCCAGGACTGCGACCAGCACCAGGCCGCCGACCGCGCGCCAGATCGCGCCACGCCCACTCACATCGCCCTCCCTTGGCCGATGTCGAGGCGCACGACGCGGAAGCCGATCATCTCCGCCGCGCCGCGCCACCAGTAGTTCACGCGGAAGGTCGGCTTGCAGAGCGCCACCTGGTTGGGCGCCGCGCCGCCGCGGATGCTGGGCGTGACGCATCCCGCCGCATAGCCGTTCGGATCGTGACGGCCGAGCTGCTCGGGCTGGTTCGGGAAGCAGTCCGCCATCCACTGCCAGACGTTGCCCACCATGTCCCTCAGGCCGAAGCCGTTGGGCGGATAGGAGCCGACCGGTCTGGGGGGCGCGATCGACGGCGCGCCGCAGTTGGCCCTGGCGGGATCGAACGTCTCGCCCCAGGGCCAGGCGGACTGCGTCCCGGCGCGGGCCGCGTATTCCCACTGCGCCTCGGTCGGCAGGAAGTAGCGATGGCCGGTGCGCCCGCTCAGCCACTGCGCATAGGCGAGCGCGCCTTGCCAGGAGACGCCGGTGACGGGCAGGTCCTCGCGCCCGGGCAGCACCCGATGCCGGCCGCGGACGAGCACGATCTCGCCCCCGCCGGCGTCGGTCGGAACCAGATAGGCGATGCCGTCGGCGTCGGTATCGCCCGCATGGTCCAGGAAGGCGGCGAACTGGGCGTTGGTGACGTCGTCGCGGGCGATCGCGAACGGCGACAGGGTGACGTCGTAGGGGGTCTCGCCCAGCGCCACGGCGCCGCCGGGCAGCGCGATCATCTCCGGTCCGGTTCCGCCGCCGCGCAACACGTCGTGGAAGGTCGCAACCGGCTGGCCGGCGGCTGCGCCGGCGCTCGCGCCCAGCAGCGCCAGACCAAGTGCGATGAGGATGCCCCTGCCCACCCGTGCGCCCCCTAGTAGCCCGACGGCGACGGCGACTTCCACCAGACGCTGTCGCCTTTCAGGAGCGGCAGGTCCCACTGGTCGCCGTAAGGGCCGACCATGGGCGCTTGCGTGAAGCTGAAGTTCGCCTGGCTGTAGAGGTTGGTGTTCGGCGCGGTGTTCGGGTCGGTGAACTGGAACCAGCGCCAGATGAAGGCGCCGAGCTGGGTGATCGAGCCGCTGGTGTCGAGGAACTGACCGATGGCCGGGTCGGCGACCAGCTGGATCGCATTGCGCAGGGTGGTCCCGACCGGCATGAAGGTGACCACGTTGCGCATCAGGACGGTGATCTCCGGCACCGCCACCGTCCGGCCGGTGAACTGCACGCTGACGATCGGATTGTCGCCCGGCGCAGCCATGCCGCAGCCGAAGTTGCCGTTGATGATGTCGTTCGTCGCCGCCTCGAGGTCGGCGTAGGTGTCGGCGCCCAGGATGATGGCGCTGGTCTGGTTGGAGGTGCCGACGTTGTCGACGCTGCCGGCGGCGGCGAACACCGACGGGTAGACGATGCGCAGGTGGCGGCGCGCGTTCGCGCCCACCTGCAGGTCCAGCAGCCCGGCGGCCGCCATCGGGCAGCCCGGCGGCGGGTTCAGCGTGTAGCCGGGTGCGAAGCGGGCGGTGAACGGGTCGAAGGCGAGCAGGCCGGTGGCCTGCTGCGAGACGGTGAAGCGGTTGACGCCCTGGCTGACGTAGGCGTTCAGCGCGTAGCCGGCGCCGCCCGGCCCGTCGACATACTGATAGCCGCCGTTCTCGATGCGCAGCTGCATGCCCGGCTGCAGGTCCAGGCACTGCCGCGCCGGGTCGAGGCCGTAGCAGTAGAACAGGATCTCGTCGTAGCGCAGCGGCAGCGCCGCGGCGACGCGCGCCAGCAGGATCCGGGCGCCGCCGCCGATCAGCGCCGGCGTGGACTGCAGCTCCAGCGACTCCACCTGCTGGCGGAAGAGGATGAACGAGGCCTGCAGGGCCGCGCGGGAGTCCGTCCAGAGATTGCCGGGCTGTACGGTCACCACCGCGAACATCCCCTGGCCGCCGCCCTGGCTCGGCTGGAAGCTCAGCGAGAAGTCCGGCTGGGTCGGCGCCGGCTGGGCCGCCGTGATCCCCGTCGTCGCCGAGGCTGACGCCGGGCGCACAGACCTGCGCGACCCAGATGGCCAGCGGGTTCGTCGATACTGCCTGCGTGGAGGATGGCGCGATCAGGTAGGGTCCGACGGTTCCCGCGCCAACCTTGGGAGGCAGAGCTGTCGTGACCTGGTAGCTCGTTGACACTCTGGTTGTCCCTCGTGAGGTGACGCTAGATCGTCACCGCCGTGATCTGGAAGTTGACCGTGGGGTTGGTGGTCTGGGGGTTGGCGGTCCAGCACGTCGCCGTCAGCGACGAGCTGCTGCTGCTGGCCGAAGGCGCCACCGTCTGTCCGGAGGACCAGTTCCAGGTCGTCGTCAACTGGCCGCCGTCCGCCGGCGTGAAGTTCACGCTGCCGCCGAACGAGGAATAGGCGTCCGGGACCCCGTTCAGCAGCGTCAGCATGCCCGGGCCGAAAGACTGGCCGAGAACGGGCGCGCCGCCGGGCTCCCAGACGCCGCTGCCCCAGAGCACGAAGTTCGAGAGCACGATCGTCGTCGACGACGCGTTCTGCACCAGAACGGTCACCAGCTTGGCGGCGCCGCCCGCCAGTTCCTGTCCCACTGCTTCCTCCAGCGCGCGGACGCCGGCCGCGGCTTGGCCCGCGGCCGGCCGACGACGCGATGCGCTATCTGGCGTGCGCGCTCGCCCTGACCGCCTCCTTGAAGGACGCCTCCAGCGAGGCGGCGTTCTGGGTGGTCACCTGCAGGGTCGGGTTCGTGCCCTGGGTGCCCGAGAGCAAGTAGGTGACGGCGATGCCGCTGAGGCTCGACGACGTGGCGCTGGCCGTGACCAGCGAGCCGAACGTCCACGACCAGGTGATGGTGATCTGGCCGCCCGAAGCCGGGGCCAGGTTGATGGTGCCACCAATGGTGTCGTAGACGGTGCCGGCGGCGTTCACATAACTAGGGGTAGAAGTCGGGCTGATGACCGTGCCCGGCACCGGCGTTCCGGGCGGGGTGGCCCAGGAGCCGCCGCTCAGGGAGTATGACTGCAGAAAGATCTGCGCCTGGCTCGCATCCTGAAGTTGGATGGTGACTGAACGTGGTGCGGTCATTGTTTGCTTCCTTCGTTGAAGACGAACACAGTATGCAGAGCTTACCCGTCCCGAGCTGATCGATCAGGAACGGGGGAGTTTCCGCCAAGTCTCGACTGAACGCGCCAAAACCTCGCCTTGGACTTGAGAACGTCTAAGTTCCCAAGTGCAGAGACAAAGTCTCCGCGTTCCCGCGCCGATCGAGCGCGGGCCCTTCAGCCCTGGTAAAAGCGAACCCAGCGACACTACCTTAGGAGCAATTTTTGAGAATAACAACGGAAGGCGGCGTCAAATTGTGCCATCTGAGAGTGCTTTGTTCGCGCAATGCGAGCGAGGGGGGCGAGCGGCAAAAGCCGGTTCGGGCGCCTGCCCCGATGGCGGCGGCCGCGGCGCGCGGCGCCGCGCCCGGCGCCGGCGCAGCCGGGTACGTTGCCGAGAGGCGACGGCGGACGTCTTCGGCAGGCTTGCGCTAAGGCGCGCGGCCAGGCGTCAGTCGGTGCTGTAGTTCTCGATCAGCTCGAAGACCTTGTCGCGGTCGAGACCATGACCTGGTGCGGCGGCCAGCTCCTGCTCGGCCTCGAAGGACCAGGTCGCCGTGTATTGGCGAGCCAGATCCGAGGCCACGGCGGCGACGCGGACTTCCGGATCGTCGATCCCGTTGAACGCGTCGTCCGGCGGCGGCGTCGCGGCGACCACCTGGAACGTCGCATCGAGCGAGCGCGGCGTGGAGTTGCTGGCGGTGACGCTGTACTTGCCGACCGCGTAGCTCGCGGTCGGCAGAACCACCTCGTTCGTGGTGCTTGTTTGCGAGGCGACCAGCGCGCCATTCGCGTCGTGGACCTCGACCTTGTAGGGCGCTGTCCCGCCCACCAGCCGCACCAGCAGCGGGCGCGCGCCCGCCTGCAGCTGCTGGCCGCCGGCCATCAGCGCCGGCAGAGCGAAGCCGAAGTCGTCCCCCGCGCCCTTCAGGCGTACGTTCCAGGGCAGGCGCTTCATGTCCGGCATGACCTGGTCGCCGATGCTGCGGTAGGCGTTGCCCGCCAGGCTGGGCGCGCCCGAACGCAGCGGCACCGTGTAGGACACGTTGTGGTCGACCTGCACGGCGCCGACGCCGTCGATCGAGAGGACGACGAACGTCGTTCCCGCTGTCCGCAGCACGTCGCCGCGGCAGATCACCTCCAGCACCCGCGGTCGAGAGACCGTTATCGCGGCGCCGCCCTCGCTGCGCTGGATCTGCACGTCCTGCGGCTGCCCTTCGATACGGATGATCACGCCGGCCCCGTCGCACGCGTGCGCCGCCGCACCCATCGCCATAACCCCAACGCTGACGGCGGCTGCCAACAGGAGACGCCCGGAACGCTTAGACATCGAAGAACTCCTGTATCGTCTCAGTGATCGCGACAGCGAAAGCTGGCGCGGAAAGAAAACCCCAGAGACCGAAATTCAATAACACGAACAACAGCGCAATGCCGGCGCAATGGGCTGCGACGGCGATACTGCCGTTGAGGAGGACCGGGTTGAGCAGGACCATGCCCGCCCGACCGGAGAGCTGTCGGCGGTGGGGGCCGCGCCGCAGTTGTCGGAGCCGGTGGCGGGCGTGCTCGGTCGCCGCGGCGGAAACCGTCATCGCCAGGCTCACGACCAGCAGTCCCGCAATCTGAAAGATCAGCGGGATCGGCCGCATCCCGCCATGCGTCAGCTCGAGGCCGCGGATGGCGTTCGCCAGCACGACACTGCCGTTCATCTCGTCGAGCGGCGTCTGCACGAAGTCGTTGGCGCCGCGGTTGGTGCCGCCGATGATCACCACGTGCTGGCAAAGCAGGGCGCGGCTGACGTCAGCGCTGGCGGCGAGGGCGTCGAGGACGTCGCCGGCGGAGATCCGCCGGAAGATCGCCGTATCGGTGTCGTGGCACTGCCTGGCGCCCGGCCAGGCCGGGCTGAGGCTCGGGCCAGACCCGGTTCTGGAAGCCGTATCCGAGCGAGAAGTGATAATCGATCCGCTCGCCCCGGGTGAGCGGCGTCGGCGGGCCGGGTCTGGCAGTGGCCCAACGCGTCGCCCATCCAGTGGCGAGCCGGCGCGCGCGCCAGCACGCCGGCGTCGCGCTCGGCAAACTGGTAGGCGAGCAGCACCGCCGAATACAGCGGCTCCCAGCCTCCGCCGGCGGTCTGCACGCATTCGAACGGGAAGGAACTCGCGGATGACGCCGTTCTGATCCCCCAACACCTGGACGGTGGACCAGTAGATGTTGGGGGCTCGGTTGACGACGGTGTCGTAGGGGGTCACGGGGAGCGCGAGACCAGGCTTCGGGGCGCCGATGATCTCGGCCGGAAAGGCCTCACGCGCGATGATCAGCGGCGGCGCCGTTGACGTGTTCGCCCACTTCGTCAGCTCGTCGTTGAGCGCCACGACGCCGATATCGCCCGGCGGCGCCGGACTGGCCAATGTCGATGTCGAGCAGCGCCACGCGCGGCGTGCTGGCCGCGGGCGACGTCCGGACGAAGTCGAGCAAGCGGGCGATGAGCGCGCGGGGGGTCGTCGGCGGCGGCGGCGCGAAGTAGGCGCCGCCGGTTCCGATCGTTCGGTCGTCGAAATCGAGGAACAGGACGGGCGAGGCGGTTCCGGCGACGGCGTCGCTGCGCAGCTTGAAAGCCGTCTCCATCATCTCGCGATCGGGCGCGCCGAGGAACGATTGCTCGACCGACGGGATTCTGGATCAGCAGCAGAACGATCAGCCCGACCGTGAACGAGATGCCGGCGCGCCGCCGTTGGGCGAGCAAGCCGGCGAGGGTTATGGCGCCGCGGGGCTTGCGCCGACGCTGCGGGCGCGGCGCCGCCGGCGCATCGCCTTCGCTGGACGGCATGCTCGGCCGGCGGGGCGGACGGCGGTTGGCGCGGCGTCGTCGCTGGGCGGTTCGCTCGCCGCGCCCTCCACCTCAGTCATCGGGCTGTGGCGGCGGCCGGTGGCGCGGCGCGGTGCGGCGCGGCAGCGAGATCGCCGCCGTCGCCGACCAGGACGAACGCGGCCCAATAGAACGGATGCGCTGTCTCCGCCTGGTCGTAGAGGCTCTTCTGGCTGGCGGCGAAGGCGTCCAGAACGCTCGCGCCCGGCTGGCTGGCGACCTTGAGGAAGGCGGACATCTCGGCCTGCGACGCGGTCGCGTCGACCTTCCACTCGGTGGCCATGACGTTGCGGGCGCCCGCGTAGATGAAGGCCCGCGCCAGACCGCTGAGGGCGTCGCCGCCATCCGCCAGGCCGGTCTGCGCCTCGTCGAGCTTGCCGCCGGCCGCAGTGTCGCAGGCCGACAGCACCACCAGCTGCGCCTTCAGCTCCCGGTCGAGCAGCTGCGAGGCCTCCAGCAATCCGTCGCCGGTCGAGCCGAGCGAGGTGAGCAGCGCCGGCTCGGGAAAGCAGGGGGACAGGCCCAGCACGCCGTGCGTGGCGAGCACGATGACGCTGGCCTGGGCGGTCTTCGGATCGTGCATGAAGTTGGCGTCGGTGAAGTCCGCCCCCAGCGACACCTCTGCGTCGGGGAACGAGGTGGCGATCGCCCGAGCCTCGCTCGCCGTGTCGGGCAGCGCTTGCAGCAGCCCCAGCGCGTGCTGCACCTCGGCCCGGCAGCCGTCGGACAGGTTGCGCGAGGCGGCGAGGCGCGCGGCCACATCCGGCGGGTTGGGCACGAAGTCGCCGTAGACGACGGCGCTTGGCCGGGCCGGGGCCGCGGCCAGCTTGCGAAGCCGCACGAACGAGGCCGGCCCCAGCGCGTTCGCCACTGCATAGTGGCGTGCGACCCAGTCGACGCCGCTGTAATCCTGATCGGACTGGATCTTGTCCAACTGGGCCGGCGTCGGGGCGGCGGCGACCAGCGCGCTGAACGGAATCGACGCCAGCGCCCCGCTCACGTCGACATAGAGATGGCCTACGTCGGTCAGCCTGTCCTGCACCGGGCCGATAAGTGCGGTGTAGAGGCCGTGGGCGGCGTCGACGTCGTAGTCGGGCAGGCTGCGGCCCTTCAGGCGCGTGGTGCGCCTGAGGCGATCGGTCAGCACCCCGACCTGAGCCTCGGTGAGATCGACGTGGAACGGGTGCACGCCACTGTGGTCGACGAGCGCGGCGAAGCCGCCCTGGCTGCCGATCACGATGCGCAGGTACGCCTCGTGCGGCGTCAGCACGGCCTGGAGGTCATCGGCCGAAGCCGTTGGGCTCAAGAGCTCGAGATAGGCCGGCGCGCGCGAGCGCAGCGCTTGCTCGGACGAAGCCAGGGCCGCCGCCGCCGTGCGTACGTCGGCGTCGGCCTTGGCGATCTGGTCGAGCGGCGCGTTGGGGTCGCCGGAGAGGATCTGGCGGCGGGCGTAGGCGGCGCGATAGGCGCGCTCGGCGTCCTGGTAGGCGCGGGCCTGGTCGCCGGCGTCCCGCAGCACCAGCCGTGCGGCCAGCTGCGCCGTGGTCCGGGCGGCGGCGCCGTCCCAGACCAGCGCCAGCGACTGGAAGTACTCGGCCGCGAAGTGCACGTCGCCGCTGCGGGTGAAGGCGGCGTTCAGCAGCGCCAGATGCCCGGCCGCGACGTCCGCCGGCATCCCCGGCGACTCGGTCTGCTGGGCGTAGATCCCGATCGCCGTGCGCCCGCTGGCCAGCGCCGCGTCGGTCTGGCCCATGGCCGCCTGCGCCAACTCCAGCGTCAGCCACAGGTGCGCCTCGCTGCGGGTGCCGGGAGCAACCGTGCGCATGATCGCCAGGCCGGACTGCGCCGCCTCCACCGCCTCGGCGTAGGCGTGGGTGGACAGCGCCAGGTTGGCGCGCTCGTTGGCGATGCTGCCGACCAGCCAGGCCGGCGGCGAAGCGACCTGCCCGAGCGTCGCCGATGCGGCGCGCAGATAGTCGGCGGCGGCGTCGGCGTGGCCTAGGCTGCGGGCGGCCACGCCGGCGATGAAGTCGCCCTGGGCGGTGAGGATCGTCGCCTTGTCGGCCGGCTGCGCCTGCGAGAACGAGATCAGCAGGCTGCGCTGGCTGAAGCTGGCGGAGCGCCGCTCGACGAGGCCGACGTCTCCGGTGCTGATGCTGTTCTGGCCGCCAGCGTCGTGCAGCAGGGCCGCCCGCGCCTGGTTCGCCGACAGCGCCAGCGCCAGCGCTGAGCCGAAGCGGCGCTGGTTGAGCTGGTTCATCGCCCGATAGTTGGTGATCTTGGTGAGCAGCAGGCCGTCGCCGGCGTCTTTGGCGAGCGCCTGCGCCTGGTCAAGCGTGGCCGCGGCGTCGTCGAACCGCCGCGCGCTCGACATGTTGAGGCCGATCTCGGCCAGAATCTCGGCCCGGCCCGCCTTGTCGTCCGGCGCAACGGCGGCTTGCGCGCGCAGCAACTCCTCGAAGTCGCGCAGCGAGGCGCCGAACTCCCACACCATGTTGTACTCGTAGGCGCGGCGGCGCAGCAGCTCGAAGTTGACCGCGGCGCTCTGCCCGGGCGGGCCGGCCGGGTAGACCGCCTCGATCTCCCGCAGGCCCGGCGCGCCGCCGTCCCCGGCTGAGGCGGCGGCCGGCTTCAGCGCCCCGCTCAGCACCGCCGCCGCGTGGACGAGCGGCGCCCAATCCGAGGGAAACACCTGGCCGACCACCACGGCGCCGCCGCGCCTGGCGACCAGGGCGTAGCGGCGCACGTCGGTCTTGTCGCCCCGATCGCAGGCGACCTGGCGCAACTCGCTGAACTGGGCGTCCTGCAGCGTGACGCTCGCGCCCGGGCAGAGGCTGGCCAGCGCCGCCTTCGCCGACGCCTCGTCGGCGAACACGGTGACGCGTCCGGAGGGGCTCTCCCAGGCGCCGCAATAGATGTCGGCGGCGTGCGCGCCTTTGGGTGTGTCGAAGCGGGCGACGGCCCGGCAGGTCTGCTTCTCCGCGTTCTGGCCGAGGGCGAAGTCGCCGCTGGAGACGGGAGCGGCCGCCGCCGGCGCCGCGAGGGCGAAGGCGGTGACAGCGGCCGCCAGGATGATCGGACCAACGGGTCTCATCGCTTGTCTTTCTTGTCGTCGTCCTCGTCCGAGCCCCACCAAAGATCGCCGTTGCCCTCGCCGGTGACCGGCGAGCTGTCGCCGGACTGGGTCTGCTGCGTGGCGGAGGTCGCGTAGGGGAACACGGTTTCCGGCGTGACACGCGGATGCCCGCTGGCGGCGCCTGATTGGTCGCCGGCGCCGCCGGACTGGTCGCCCGTGAGACCCAGCGGCTGGGTGATGTCGCCAGTAGGCGTCGTCACGATATTCACCTGGACGACGTTCGCCGCCGGCTGGATGACACCGATCGGGCCCTGCGCCGAGCTGTTCACCGTGTAGTCGCCGGCGTCCGCCCCCTCGAGGGCGAGGCCGGTGACGGAGACGGTCTTGCCCTGGCCGGCGGCCGCGCTGTCGTAGACGCCGGTCGTGGGGTCGTTCAGGCTCACCGAATCGCCGCTGACCACGCCGCTCAGGGGGGCATAGTTGTTGGCGCCGAGCGTGGCGATCGTCGTGCCGTCGGCGGCCTTCACCACTTGGCCGGTCAGGGAGGCGACCAGCGCTTTCGGGTCGATGATCCCGACGGCGCCGGAGGCCGAGCCGCTGATGCTGTAGTCGGCCGCGTCGGCCCCGGTGAGCGTGAGGCCGCTGGCCGTCACCACGACGCCGGTCCCGGCGTTCTTGCTCGCGTAGGCGCTGGTGAAGCCGCCGGCCAGGGCGACCTGGTCTGCGGGGAGCACGCCGCCCAGCGTCAGGTTGCTGAGCGTGGCGTCGGCGGCGGTTGTGCCGTCGTAGGTCTTCTCGATGCTACCGCCCAAGGACGCCGAGATCGGGCGCGGCGTGACGTTGAGCTGCCCGTCGACGTAGATGATCCGGTAGGTCCCCGACCGGTCCGAGGCGTCGCCGTTGGAGAGCTGCAACGCATAGGCGCCGACGTTGTAGAAGCCCGCCGTCGACAGCGTGGCGCCGACAGGCCCGCCCTGCAGATTGAAGACCTTGCGCGCGACCGAGGCCGGATCGCCGTCCTGGAAGCCGAACGCCGTGTAGGAGAACACCGGGAAGTCTCCGTACACCGCGCTGGAGTTGCCCACCGTGATGCGGATCACGTGGGAGACGCCGAAGAGCTCCGGGTAGAAGCCGGCCGAGGGCGCCGACCAGGTGCTGCTGAAGTCCCAGCCCGCATAGGTCGCCGCGTCGAACGGGTTGACGTTGGTGGTCCCGCCCATGCCGGTCACCGCGGTGGCGGCGCCGGCCCCGGAAAGGTTGAAGCCGTTGACCCGCCCGGTGGTCCCCTCGTCCCAGTGGCTGTTCGACAGGTCGCCGCCCAGGATGCCGGCAATGCCGCCCGCCGTCCCCGGCGTGCTGACCCGACCGATCGCGTAAACCTGGTCGACGCTGCCGGCCGCGTCGATCTCGCCGGCGAAGCCGCCGACCTGGTCGGCCGCGCCGCCGGTGGTGACCGAACCGGTCGAATAGGCCTGGCTGACGGTCCCGTCGACATAGCCGGCGAAGCCCCCCGCGTTGGTCGACGACCCAGCGGCCTGATTGATCGCCGACACCGCGCCGCTGGAGAACGACTGGGTGATCGTGGCGCCGGATTGGACGGAACCGGCGAAGCCGCCGACGTCGCCGCCCGATCCGTTCAGGCTCGCGGCGCCCGACGCCCAGGACGTCGTGATCTGAGCAGCGACGACGAGGCCCGCAAAACCGCCGACCGAAGCGCCGCTCGCGCCGCTCGCATCTCCGGTCGCGTACGAGCCTGAGATCGTCGCGCCGAAGGCCGAGCCAACCAGGCCGCCCGCCTCGGCGATCTGCACGCCGACGGTGGCGCCCGTGACCACGGCTCCGCTGGCAAAGGATCCGGCAATGCTCGTGCCGGGCGTCGTGTGGCCCACCAGGCCGCCTGACCAGGCGTCCGAGCCGATCACCTTCGCCGCGGAAGAAGAATTGTCGATGCTGACGCCGGGAGAGCTGGTCCCGTTGGGGCCGGCCTCGCCGACCAGCCCGCCGGCGCTGGCATAGCCAACCTGACCGCCCGTCGGATGCACGCCGCTGCCCACGGTGACGACGCCTGAGGACGAGACGTCGACGAGGGCGCCCTCGATCAGGGCGCCGGCCACCGCGCCGACGTCCATTCCATCGCCGCCGGTGACGGCGGCGTTGGTGAGCGCGAGGTTCTCGACGACCGCGTTCGGCCCCCGCACCGTCCCGAAGAGGCCGACCGTTCCATCGACGTCGGAGTATTGGTCGGAGGCCGCGGGCGCGGCGGTCGTGTCGATGATGGTCAGGTTGGCGACGGCGTGGCCCTGACCGTTCAGCGTGCCGGTGAACGGGCTCGCCAGGCTGCCGACCGGGACGAAGCCGTTGGCGGGATTCCAGATGCCGGCCGCGCTCTGGGTGTCGCTGGCGTCGATGTCGCCGGCGAGCGTGTAGTTGGCGCCGAGGTTCAGCCCCATCAGCTCCAGCTGGTGGGTGTCGGTGATGTCGGTCGAGTATTCCGCCCGCAGGATCGGGCGCGTCTCGCCGTTGATGATGTACCAGATCATTGGCGAGGTCGAAGTTGGCGTACGTTGAAGCCGCGTAGGGGCTCAGCCCTGTCGAGCCGCCGATGCCGGTGACGTTGGAAACCGTCCCGAGGTTCGACCCGACCGCGACGGTGAGGCCGGTCGTGCCTTCATCCCAATAGCCGCTCGTGAGCGAGCTGTTATTGTCATGAACCCGACGAGCCCGCCCCGCCCGCCAGGTCCCGTCACGGCGCCGGTCGCGTACACCTGGTCGGCGCTCGCGCCGGTCTGGACGAGGCCGGCGAAGCCGCCGAGCAAGCTGGAGGGGCTGCCGGTCGCGCTCACCGGTCCCAGCGCATAGTCTTTCTCGACCAGCGCGCCTTGCTCGACGTCGCCGGCGAACCCGCCGGCGAACGTGAACATGCGAGCCGGTGTCGCCCACCGTTTGACGGCCCCGCTCGCCCACGACTTGTCGATGGTCGTCCCGGTCTGGAATGCGCCGACGAAACCGCCGGCGAGGTTGTCCTCGCCGTTTGCGCCGCCCGCGGTCTGGGTGACGCTCGCCGGTCGCGTATGACGTGGTGATCGAGCTATCGATGCACCGCACCGACAAAGCCGCCGACGATCGATCCGGCGCCGCCCGTCACCGAGCCGGTCGCGTAGGAGTCGACTACATCCATCGGGATCGCAGGCCGGCGCCGCTCTGGCTCGAGAGATACCCCACCAGGCCGCCGGCGATGGGGCGGTCTAAGCCGGGCGCCGGAACGCCGCCGACGCTGACGGCGCCGGTCGCGTGCGAGAAGAGAATTCGCGCAGCTGGAACGCCTGCGACCCCGCCCGTGGCGCCGACAAGGCCCCCGACAAGAGCGTCGCCGCCGGAAACGGCGGCCGACGAGCTCGAGTTGTCAATGATACCGTCGAAGCCGCCGACCAGCCCACCCCCGAGCGAGTCAGCGACGCCGAGCGCGGTGTTGGTTGCGCTCCCGACCGTCACCGTGCCGGACGTCGAAGTGTTGATGACGGTGCCCAACATCGCGCCCGCGAGGACGCCGGCGTAGATTCCGTCACCGGCGGTGACGCTTGCATGCGCGATGGTGAGGTTCTCGACGACGCCCCCCTGCGACACAAAGCCGAACAGCCCAGCCCAGCCGTTCGTGGGCACTCCCGCCGCGTCGAGCTGATTGACCGGCGTGTTGTCCACGATCGTGAGGCCGGAGATGGTATGTCCGGCCCCATCCAGAGACCCGGTGAAGCCATTCGGGATGTTCGGACCGACCGGCACGAACCCGTTCGCCGGAATTCCAAACGCCCGCCGCATCCGTCGTCTCTGCTGCGCTGAAGTCCGCGCCCAGCGTGTAGTTGGCGGCGAGAATTCAGCCCCATCAGCTGCAGCTGGTGGGCGTTGACGATATCGGTCGAGTATTCCGACCGCAGGATCGGCCGCGTCTCGCCGTTGATCAGGTACCAGGTGGTGGCGAGGTTGAAGTTGGCGTAGGTCGAGGCGGCGTAGGGGCTGAGCCCCGTCGACCCGCCGATGCCGATGACCCTGGTGGCCGTGCCCCCGGCCAGCAGATAGCCGCTGGTCTGGCCGGTGGTCCCTTCGTCCCAGTAGTCGTCGGCGATCGTCGCGGCCGCGGCCCCGGGCGCGCTCGACGCCAACAGGCCAACGAAACCCTTCGCGACGCCGGCGGCCGCCGAAACCTGCCCGGTCGCATATGAAATCGGCGATAGACGCGCTGTTGGTCACCAGGCCGCTGAAGCCACCGATCGCCGAGGTTCCGACGCCCGTCGATGTCACCGAGCCGAGCGCGTAGGCGTCGCTGATGGTCGAGCCCTGGTCGATGCCTCCCGAGAACCCGCCGGCCAACGTGGTGCGGGACGTGTCGCTGGCGGGACCGGCCACCGTGGCGACAGCGCCGCTGGCGTACGACTGGGTGATCGACACGCCCGGTCCGACGTAGCCGACGAAGCCGCCGGCGATGTCCTCCTGGACGCCTGCGACGCCGCCGGCGATCTGGGTGACCGCGCCGGTCGCGTACGAGGTCGTCACGTTGGCCTCGATGATCTCGCCCGCGAGGCCGCCGACGAACGAGCCGGCGCCGCCCAGGACATTGCCGGTGGCGTAGTCGCCGGCCAGCGTCGCGGGCGTCGGGTTCACGCCGCCTTTCTGGAAGCCGTAAACGACGCCCGACGAGCCCGCCGGCCAGGGCCGCTTGGTCCGCTCCGGGCGACAAGACCAAGACTTCTCCAGAAGCGGAGGAGTTGGTCAGCGAGGCGCCGGGGCCCATCGCGCCGGCGACGCCGCCGACGAACGCAGCCCCGCCACCCGCGACGTCCGCTGACGACGAGACGTCGCTCGCCGTCCCAGGCAACGCGCCGAAAAGGCCCCCCGCGCTGGCCAGTTGGGCCTGCGCGCCGCTGTTCGGCGACAGACCACGAGCCCCGAAGAGCTGACGTCGGTCGCCGTGCCAAACATTTCGCCGGCGAGGCCGCCGACCACCATGCCCGACGCGCCCTCCACCTGGACATTGGCAAGGTCGAGGTCGCGCACGTGGCCGGCCGCGCCGACTTCGCCGAACAGCCCGACCAGGCCGTTGCGCGCATAGCCGAGCGGATCGGTCTGCGGCTCCGGGAGGTTTCCCTGATGGAGAGGTCCGAGATGCTGTTGCCGAGCCCGGTGAAGACGCCGGTGAACGGCGTCGCGACCGTGCTGGCGATCGGGGAGTCGGTGAAGAGGAAGGTGTTGAGCTCGAGCGGCGCGGCCAGCGCGTAGAAGCCGCCGAGGTTGTTGTTGACGTTCACGAGGTCGGCCTCGCTGTAGATCAGCGAGTAGGGCTGGCCGTTGATGGTCAGCGCCTGTCCCGAGTTCGGCGCGCCGGTGAACGAGAGGCTGCCGGCGAACCTGGCCGGGCTGAAGCCGAAGCTGTAGTCGCCGCCGCTGCCGCCGTCGTTGGTGATCAACACCACCTTGCCGGCGCCCGAAGCCGTCACCGCCGCGTCGATGTCGATCGAGTGGTAGGCGTCCAACGTCAGGGTGTTGGCGCTCGCCCAGGCGATCGGCGCGTCGACGACGATGTCGCCCGCGCCAATCGACTGCACCCCCGGACCGCTGGACGAGCCGGCCATGGTCTTCAGCGTGACGCTGGTGCTGGCGAGATTGGCGTCGATCGTGTTCGCCGCCGCCTGATCGACCGTCAGGGTCGCCGGGTCGATCAGCCACTGGCCGGCGCGCACTTTGAGGCCGGTGAAGTCAACCGCCGCGCCCGAGGTTTCCACGAAGCCGCCGGACCCGTCGGCGTGGGTGGCGTCGATCTCGCCCTGCGCGGTCAGCGACCCATCGCCGGCGGTGAGGTAGACGTCGCCGCCCTTGGACGCGATACCGGTGGCCTCGATGCGGCTGCCGGCGTTGATCGCCAGCGCATAGATGTTGCCGCCGTTGGCCCGCAACTCGGCGCTGGCGGCGGTTACGAGGTCCGGTGTTGGTGATCGAGGCGGCGGGATCGCCGATGGTGACGGTCAGTTTCTCGCCGGTTGGGGCGCCCTGGCTCAGCGTGACCTGCTGGCCGGCCGCGAAGCCGACCTCGCCGCCGGGCGCGCGGATGGTCCCGCCGTTGGCCACCTGCTGGCCGATCAGCTCGACGTCGCCGGCGGTGGCGACGATGTCGCCCTGGTTGGTCACCGCGCCGCGGCCCGCGCCACTGAGCGTCAGCACGCCGCCGTTCATGAAGGCGTTGTCGGTCATGTCGAGCGACGAGGCCACGAACGAGCCGCCGACGTTCACCACGCCGCCCTTGCCGATGAAGACGCCGTTCTGGTTCAGCAGGAAGACGCTGCCGGTGGACGTGAGCGTGCCGAAGATGTCGGACTGGCCGCCGCCGATGACGCGGTTCAGCGTCGCGCCGTGGCCGTTGGCGAAATTGACCTTGCCGCCCGCGCCGATCGAGAAGGTCGACCAGTCGATCACCGCTTTGGTCGAGGTCTGGTTGACCGTGAGGCTGGTTCCGATCGGCGCGCCGATGGTGGCGTTGCCGGCGCGCACCGATCCGCCGGTCGGCAGGACCGGGCTCGCGGCGGCGGACGTGGCGGCGAGCGCGCCGAGCGCCACGAACGGAGGCGGAAAGCAGCAGGCGGAGCGGGAGCGTAGGCGTCATTTGCCGGTCTCCGTGGCCAGGTGACGGTGGATCTTCGCGAAGAGATCATCGAGGCCGAAGGTCAGGTTCAAGAGGACGGTCGGGCTTGGCCGCACGCCGCCGGGCGGCCCCATCAGCGGATCGGCGACGACCAGGTCCAGCTCGAACTTGCCGGGCACCTGGAAGCGGACGCCGCCGCCGACGGACGCCAGGTTGTAGGTCGGCTGGTCCCGCGTGAAGAGCCGCCCGCCGTCGGCGAAGAAGAACGGCTGCGCCTGCAGCGCCTTGGCGATGGAGAAGGGCCCGACGCGAAGCTCGGCCGATGCGGCGATGACGTCGTCGGCGAGCGCCAGCCCGGGCTGGTAGCCCCTGCCGATGGTCAGGTTGCCGAAGGCGTACTGGTCGGGCGCCGTCAGCGAGCTGCCGGCCCACTGCGTGTCGGCGCGCAAATACAAAGCGACGTAGTGGACGGTGGGGCTCTGGGCCTCGAACGAGGCCTTGAACACCGTGGCCTCCGGGTTGCCGTCAGCGCGCGAGAGGTCCGCATCACCCTGCTTGCTGGCGCCGAGGATGTCGGCGCCCTGCCGCAGCTCCAGCGATCCGGAGAGCCGACCGAGGCTCCCCGTCGTCTCCCCGGTGAGGCTGGCGCTGAAGATCCGCAGTTCGTCGTTGCTGAGCTCGCTCGACCCGCCGAACTTCGTGCGCTGGTCGCTGGCCTGGAACGCTGCGTCCGCGACCAGCGAGCCCTGAGGCCGGTCGATCAGCGGCTGGGAGATGTCGATCTGCGCGACGGCGATGTCGGTCGCCAGCGTCAGGTCGCTCGCCGCCGCCTCATGCGGGTTGGCGTCCCCCCACAGCCCCGACACGGCCACCATCGTCCCCGATGCGTTGAGCGTGCGTGCATAGCTGCCGTGGACGAGCGTCTGGCGGCCGAACGGCACGGACTCGTAGACCTGCGCGGAGAGGCGATCGCCGAACTCGGAGTCGCCATTGTAGTCCGCGCCGAGCAGGAAGCCCCAGGGCCCGACGGCGTCGGCGTAGAGGTTGTTGACGTTGGCGTAGGTGCGCAGTTGCGGCGCGGGCTGCGCCGCCACCACCAGGTCCATCCCGCCCGGCTCCGAGCCCGGACGAAGCGTGCCGGAGATCGAGAGGCCGGGCACGGCGCGCGCCAGCTCGTAGGCGGTCTCGACTTCGGCCAGCGAGAGCGGGACCCGGTTGACGAGCGGTTCGAGCATCGCCGTCGCCTGCCGGCGCGCGGTGGGGTTGGAGCCCAGCACGCTGAGGTCGGTGATGCGGCCCTCGACGACGTCGAAGTGGACGTCGCCTTCCTTGATCTGCTGCGCCTTCAGCACGATGGCGACGAAGGGGTACCCCGCCTTGGTCTGGATCGCCTCGGCCCGGCGTCCGATCTCGCGCAGGTCCGAGAGGCTCACGCGCTTGCCGGCATAGTCGCTCCATGCGGCGCGGAGCCGCTCCGCCGGCACCTCGGTCTCCCCGTCGAACGAGACCTGCCTCAGCACGAAGCGCGGTACGGTCTCCTCGGGCGTGGCCGGGGAGGGGGCGGGCGGCAGCGCCAGCGGGCCTGCTGGCGCGGTCGCGGGCGGCCCGTGGGAAATCTGCGATGGGTCGTTGGACGAAAGGGGCGGGGCGGCGCGGCCCACGCTCGGCGCAGCCACCAGCAGACAGAGCGCAGCGACGCCCGTGGCGACGCTGAGGGCCGTGCTTGGTTGCAGCTCACGGCCGGCGTTCAGCATTTTTCGAGCTATCGCAGTGCGTGCGCAAACCATGGCGCACGCCACAGTCGTTTTGAAATAATGGGCGACCAAATCACGCTGCCCGCCGGCTGAAGTCAGTCATGACGCTTCCCCCCGGACGCACAACACGCGCGATGCACGCTATGGAAGCGACTACCTGTCAGCCAAACTCGTACGCCCCACAGACGCATCGGCGAAATCGAACGCGCCGAGCACCCCCCTTAACCTTGTCTTTATATCAACCTTACGCGCTGGCGGGTGTCAACCGGCTGGCAAGTTATGTTTCGATACCATAATTAGGGTGACAACGCTGGATGACGGTGAGCTTCGGCGCACCGCAGTTCAGTAGAGGGCGCTGCAGTGCGGCGCTCAAATCTCGACGGCGGCGGACCGCAAGACGGCGGACCCGGCGGCGGACCGCCAATGTCTGACGACGGAACATTTCCCAACAGTAGAGTTCGGACGATGGCTTACACCTGACGTTGAGTTGGGCGTCGATGAAGGACGTCCTGATCTGAGGCCGGTCTGGCTGATACTAGACCCAGCGGCGCACGAACCGGCATCGCCAGCTTGACAATACCGGTCGCCCGACCTCAGTTCAGCCATCCAGGCCATCGAGCAGGCGCACGTTTTGCCGACGGCTTCGCTTCCAGCAATGACCGGGGGGTCTGTCCGTATGAAAGTCCTTCTTCTCGCCGCCGCCGTCGTGATGGCTGGCGCCCTCGCGACGCCCACGATGGCCGCGACCCACCACGTCGTCCATCACCACGTCGTTCACCGCCACGCCGTCCACCACCACGACTACGTCTACCGTCACGCCGACTATGCGCCGCCCCCGATCGGGACCATCCACCTGCATGGCGGCTCGGTGGGCTTCATCGTCGGGGTTGGCGGCGCCGACGGCTATGTCGATTTCCATGGCGCGCGCTATCCGATCGAGGTGAGCGGCCTGAAGGTCGGCACCATTGGCATCAGCAGCTACGATCTCGACGGCCAGGTTCTGAACATCCACCACATCGAAGAGATCGAGGGCAGCTATTCCGCCGGCGAAGCCTCGGCGACGGCGATCGCCGGCGCGGGCTCGGTCGACATGACCAATGGCAATGGCGTCGAGATTCGCGCCACCTCCAGCACGGGCGGCCTGGAGCTCACCCTCGCCGGCGGTGGCGTCAACATCAGGCTGAAGCGCTAAACCCCTCGCCGGAGGTTCGCCGCCGCTGCGGCTGACCTTCGGCGCCCGCCGGACGGTCAGTCGATCGAGTATCCCAGCCGCCGGATCGTCGGCTCAAGGATCGGGACAACCGGCGCCAGCTCGTCGCCGTAGGCGCGGTAGCGGTAGCGTGAGCGGTCGTACAGCTGCTCGGTCACCTGCGCGTAGCTGGCGGTGCGCGCATAGCGGCGGTTCTCGTGGAAGGCCAGGCAGCGGCGGTCGAACGGCGCGCCGATGAAGGCCAGCATCCGCTTCACGCTCGCCTCCTGGTCCTCGACGATGTCCTCGTAGCGGATGGCCAGGTAGTTCAGCTGCATCTCGCGCCGGTAGTGATCGACCAGGTCCATGATCAGCACGTAGTGGCGCGCGATGCTGGTCAGGTCGTAGGCGCAGTAGAAGCCGTGCGTCAGCTGGTTGGAGAACACCGACAGCACCACGTCCAGCGGATGCCTGACGAGGTGGATGACCGGCGCCCTCGGGAAGATCAGGCCGATCAGCCCGAGGTGCGTCTCGTTGAGCGGCATCTTGTCGGTGAACCATGCCGCGCCCTTCGGCGTCGCGCCCAGCTGGCGGGCCCGCTGCAGGTAGTAGTCGCGCAGGTTGTCGAGCCCCTCCAGCTGGTCGCCGAGCCACAGGTCGGCCAGCGCCTCCGGGTAGGCGAGGGGGCTGGAGAGCATGCGCGGGATCAGCTGGGTGAGCTCGCCGACGATCGGCAGCTCGTCGCCGGCCGCGATCTTCGGATGCGCCGACAGCGTCTGCTCGACCATCGTGGTGCCCGAGCGCGGAAAGCCCACGACGAAGATCGGCTGGGCGACGCCCTCGCGAACGCTCGCCCGCGGAAGCAGCGCCAGCCGCCCCGCGGTGAAGAAGCCCGCCAGGCGCCGGACGAGCGCCGCGGCCTCCTCGGCCATGTAGGCCTGGCCGGTCAGCTCGCGCAGCACGCGCTTGGCCTCGACGAAGGCGGCGAAGGCCTCGGCGTGGCGGCCCATCCGGTCGAGCAGCAGCCCCTTCTCGCTCCATTCGACCGGTCCGAGGCCGCCGCCGCGTTCGCGCTCCATCGCGTCCAGCAGGGCGACCGCCTCGGCGTACGCACCCTCGCGGCCGTGCAGGACGGCGCGGGTCAGCCTGACGCTCGCGTTGCCCGGCGCGAGCCGCTCGGCGGCGTCCAGCAACTCGCCGGCGCGGGCGAAGTTGCGGTCGGTCTCCTCCAGCTTCGCCCAGCCGAAGACGGTCTGGAAAATGTTCGGATCCAGCGCCGTCGACTGCTGGTAGAGGCCGCGCGCCTCGTCCATCCGGCCCTGGTTCTTCAGGTTCCAGGCGAGGTTGGCGATAAGGATCGGCTCGGGCCGGCCGAGCAGCGCCAGCGCGCGACGATAGTGGTGCTCGCCCACCTGCGGCCGCTGCGCCTCGGTGAGGATCATGCCCATCAGATTGTGCGACTGCACGTCGGTCGGCGCGAGGCGCACGGCGTTGCGCGCCAGCGGCTCGGCCTCGGCCAGCGCGCCGCGGTTGAACAGCGCCAGGGCGAGCCCTTGCGTCGCCCCCAGGTCGTTCGGGTCGAGCCGCACGATCCGCGCCAGCAGCGCCTCGGACGCCGCCGTCCTGCCTTCGCCGGCGCGAAGCCCCTGCAACAGCCGCAGCGCCCGCAGGTCGAGCGGCGCGCGGGTCAGCGCCTCGATCAGCGCGCGCTCGCCCGCTGCCGCGTCGCCGCCGCGCAGTGCGGCCGCGATCGCCCGGATCTCGCGCTCGGACGTGGGCTCGGCCGACGCGGCGCCGGCCGGCTGGCAACAACGGTCGGCCGCCAGGCCGCTGCCGCATGCGCATAGGGCGGAGGGTGACGCTTCGCCGGTCATCTGCGGCCTCTAGCTGTTGCCGAAGCTTCCGCAAAGCAAGGCGCCGCACCACGGCGCGCGGACTCTCGACCGGCGCCGCCCCAGGTGAGGCAGCGGACGCCTTGCGCGAACGCGCTGGCGAGCGTTAGCTTCCCCTGAGGACGGCAGGGACGTGCGGGACTGTGGTCCCGCCTCAAGCCGGGGGGCCCTAATGGACAATCTGAGCGTACGCGCGAGGCGTAGCGGGTGGCTCGCGAGCGCCGCCACGCGGGCGATGCTTCTGGCGCCGGCGGTCGTGGCGACCGGGATATCGCTGGCGCCGGCCCGGGCCGGCACGGTCAATCCGGTCCAGACCACGACCTACAACCTCAGCCCCGCCAAGAACCCGACCACGTTCGGCGCGCAGACCGACATCGACACCACCCAAAGTCCTGTCCCGCTGAACGGCGTCGTCGGCGGAACGGCGGCCCAGTACGCCGTCACCAACGATGGCAAGATCGCCGCCGGCGTCGGCGCCGCCGGCATCGTCCTCGGCGGCGCCGGGTCGGTGACCAATGCAGGATCCGTCAGCGGAGATACGAGGGGGGTCTACTTCGGCGGCGCCGGCAGCCTGCTCAATCAGTCCGGCGGATCGATCTCGGGAGCCCTCTACGAAGTCCAGGGACGCAGCTCACTGACGGTCAACAACCAGGCCGGCGCGGCGATCTCCGCCGGCGTGGCGATCGACGCGCAGGGCGTCGCCACAATCACCAACGCCGGCTCGATCTCCGGCAGCGGCGCCGTCCCGGGAGGCGGCGGACCCGGCGGGACGGTCTCCACGGGCTCCGTCGAGCTCTTCGGTGGCGGAACGCTCACCAACGCCGCCACCGGAACGATCACGAATGACGGCGCCGGCAATGTCGCCGTCTACTCGGTGATCCTGGCGACCGGCAAGGCCGCCAGCATCACCAACGCCGGCAATATCACCGAGACGGCCACCGGCAGCGGCATCAGCCTCGACGCCGGCGGCTCGGTCGCCAACGCCAGCGGCGGCGTGATCAGCGCCAGCAAGTACGGCGTCCACATCACCGGCGGCGGCTCGGTCAGCAACGCCGGGACGATCAGCGGCGGCGCAGGCTCGGTGGTCTTCAGCGGCGCCGGCGCCAACACGCTGACGCTGCAGACCGGCTCGAGCCTGACCGGCGCGGCCATCGGCAGCACCGCCGCCGGCGCGACCAACGCGCTGGTCCTGCAGGGGACCGGCTCGGCCGACAACAGCTTCCAGAACTTCGGCACGCTGACCGTGAAGGCCTCCGGCGACTGGACGCTGGGCGGCGACCTGGCGATCGCCACCACCGAGGTGGCCAGCGGCAAGCTGATCGTGACCGGCGCGCTCGCCAGCGCCTTCACGATCGACGCGGGCGGCACGCTGCAGGGCGGCGTCGCCAACCTGCTCGCGCAGGGAACCATCGCCGACAACGGGACCCTGGCGTTCAGCCAGACCGGCAGCGGCGCCTACGCCGGCGCGATCGAGGGCTCCGGCGCGATCGTCGCGCAGACCACCGGCACGCTGACTCTCAGCGGAACCTCGCAGGTGGCCTCGACCACCGTGGCGACCGGCACGCTGGCGGTGACCGGCGCGCTCACCAGCGCCTTCACGATCGACACCGGCGCCACCCTGCAGGGCGGCCTGACCAACCTGCTGGCGCAAGGCAAGATCACCGACAACGGAACCCTGGCCCTTAACGTCGCCACCGATGGCACGCTCGCCAACGCGGTCGACGGAACCGGCGTGGTCGTCAAACAGGGCGCCGGCAACTTGACCCTCAGCGGCAGCTCAGCCTTGGGCTCGGTGCAAGTCACCGCCGGCAATCTCAACGTCACCGGCGCGCTCAACAATTCGAACATCGGCGTCGAGTTCACCAATGCGGGAGCGTCGCTGACCAACTCGGGAACCATCTCGAGCTCTTCCGGCAACGCCGTGCAGCTCGACCAGGGCGGCAGCGTGACAAACGCCGCCGGCGCCAAGATCACCGGCGCGACCAACGGCATCTACGTCAAGGGCGGCCCCGGGACCGTGACCAACACCGGCGCGATCACCGGTACGGGCGGCTACGGCGTTCGGGCGCAGTCGGGGCTGACGCTGCAAAACCAGGCTGGCGCGACGATCTCCGGCGCAACGGACGGCGTCTTTGTCTTGGGAGCCGCGGGCAATCTCACAAACGCCGGAACCATCACGGGCGGCGGCACCGCCATCGCCCTCGGAAGCGGGGCCGTGACCAACGAGTCCGGCGGGACGATCAGCGGGTTCATCGGGAATTCAACTCGGTGGAAACGTTTCCAGCACCGTGACGAACGCCGGCGTTATCACCGGAACCGCGCAAGCGGTGTTCTTCAGCGGTCCCGGTAGCGTGACCAACGCGGTGGGTGGCAACATCTCCGGCGGAACCGGCATCGAGTTCGGCTGGCTTCACCACGGTCACCGTCACGAACTCGGGCCTGATAACCGGCGTCGGCAGCGCATTCAGCAATGGCGAGGGTGTGCGCCTCGGCGGTGGCGGCTCGGTTATCAACAACGCAACCGGCGTGATCACGAGCTCGGCCTCGGACGCGGTCTACATGTCCAATGGCCCCGGCAACGTGACGAACTACGGGAAGATCACAAGTTCCGTAGGGTATGGCGTCCGGGCTGCGTCGTATCCGACGAGCATCGTCAACGCCGCGGGCGCGACCATCAGCGGGACCAACGGTGTCTCGTTCGGCGGCAACCCGAGCACCCTATCCAACGCCGGCACGATCCAGGGGACAGCGTCTGGCGACAACCAATTCGAAGGCATAGGGGTCGTCGCATCGGCGGGGACCATCACCAACGCCGCGACCGGTTCGATCACCGGCGGCAATTCGGGCGTCGAGCTCAACGGTGCGGTCAGACTGACGAACGCCGGAACGATCTCAGGCGGGCAGAACGATGGCGTGTTCGCCTTGGGCGCCGCCACCGTGACCAACGCGGCAACCGGTGTGATCAAGGGCGGCGCCTACGGGGTCCTGAACATCGCAGACGCACCCCTGACGATCACCAACAGCGGTCAGGTGTCGGGCGGCAAGTCAGGCGTGTGGCTCCAGGGCGGTGGCACGGTGACCAACCTGGCGGGCGGGGTCATCAGCGGGGGACGCTACGGGGTCCAGATCCAGGACAACGCGCTCTACGGCGGCAACGGCACTCAACGGTTCGGCGGCACGGTGACCAACGCCGGCACGATCTCGGGATCGGTCGACTCGGTCCAGTTCACAGGCGCGGGGACGAACGTCCTGACGCTCGAGACCGGCTCCGTCCTCAACGGAACCGCCGCCGGCAGCACCGCGGAAGGGTCGACCAATGCGCTGATCCTGCAGGGGACCGGGGTCGCCAACAACGACTTCGTCAACTTCAACACGCTGGTCGACCAGGGGCCGGGTCCGTGGACGCTGGGGGGGACCTCGGCGATCGGGACCAGCGAGGTGGCGGCCGGCACGCTGATCGTCACCGGCGCCCTGACCAGCACGTTCACGATCGACGCGGGCGCGACGCTGCAAGGTGGGTCGGGCAACCTGTTGGCGCAGGGAACGGTCACCGACAACGGCACGCTGCTGTTCGACCAGGCCACCGCGGGCACGTTCGCGAGCGCCATCGACGGAACCGGCGTCATCGTGAAGCAGAACACCGGCGCGCTGACGCTAAGCGGGACGTCGGCCGTCGCGTCCACCGACGTGGCCGCCGGCACGCTGATCGTCACCGGCCCGCTGACCAGCGCGTTCCAGGTCGACAAGGGCGCGACCCTGCAGGGATCGACCACGACGCTGCTGGCGCTGGGGACGGTCGCCGACAACGGCGTTCTGGTCTTCGACCAGGCCGCCGCCGGGACGTTCGCCAACGCCATCGACGGGACCGGCGCGATCGTGAAGCAGAATGCCGGCGTCCTGACGCTGAGCGGGACCTCCAGCGTCGCCTCGACCGATGTCGCGGCCGGGACCCTGATCGTCACCGGCCCGCTGACCAGCGCGTTCAGCATCGACGCCGGCGCCAACCTGCAGGGCTCGAGCGCGACGCTGCTGGCGCTGGGGACGGTCGCCGACAACGGCACCCTGGTGTTCGACCAAGCGACCGCGGGGACGTTCGCCAACGCCATCGACGGGACCGGCGCCATCGTGAAGCAGAACGCCGGCGCGCTGACCCTGAGCGGGACCTCGGCCGTCGCCTCGACCGAGGTCGCCGCAGGCTCGCTGATCGTCACCGGCGCGCTGACCAGCGGCTTCACCATCGATGCGGGCGCGACGCTGCAGGGCGGCAGCGCCAACCTGCTGGCGCTGGGAACGGTCACCGACAACGGCACGCTGGCGTTCGACCAGGCCGCCGCCGGCGCGTTCGCCAACGCCATCGACGGCACCGGCGCGCTGACCAAAGCGGGCGCCGGCGCGCTGACGCTGAGCGGCGTCTCCAACGTCGCGACAACCGAAGCTGCCGGCGGCTCGCTGATCGTCACCGGCGCGCTGACCAGCGCGTTCACCATCGATGCGGGCGCGACGCTGCAGGGCGGCTCGGGCAACCTGCTGGCGCAGGGAACGGTCGCCGACAACGGCACGCTGGTGTTCGACCAGGCGACCGCCGGGCACATTCGCCAACGCCATCGACGGGACCGGCGCGATCGTGAAGCAGAACGCCGGCGCGCTGACGCTGAGCGGGATCTCCGCGGTCGCCTCGACCGACGTCGCGGCCGGCAAGCTGATCGTCAGCGGCACGCTCACCAGCGCCTTCACCATCGACGCGGGCGGCACGCTGCAGGGCGCGGTCGCCAACCTGCTGGCGCAGGGAACGGTCGTCGACAACGGGACCCTCGTCCTCGACCAGGCCACTGACGCGACGTTCGCCAACGCCATCGACGGGAGCGGCGCACTGGTGAAGCAGAACGCCGGTGTTCTGACGCTGAGCGGAACCTCGGCCATCGCCTCGACCGAGGTCGCGGCCGGCACGCTGCTGGTCACCGGATCGGTCACCAGCGCGTTCACGGTCGACAAGGGCGCGACGCTGCAAGGCGCCGCGGCCAACCTCGCCGGGTCGATCGACGACAACGGCGCGCTGATCTTCGCGCAAGCCAGCGACGGGACCTTCGCCGGCCCCATCACCGGGACCGGCTTGATGACGAAGGACGACGCCGGCGCCCTGACCCTGAGCGGGACGTCCAGCGTCGCCTCCACCGAGATCGCCGCGGGCTCGCTGATCGTCACCGGTTCGCTGACCAGCGCCGTCACCATCGACGCGGCCGCCACGCTACAGGGCGGCTCGGCCAACCTCGCCGGCTCGTTCGCCGACAACGGCACGCTGGTCTTCAACCAGACCACGGACGGTACGCTCGCCAGCGCCATCAACGGGACCGGCGTCATCGTGAAGGAGGGCGCCGGGCTGATCGCCCTGAACGGCGTCTCCTCGGTCACATCGACCACGGTCAACGCCGGCAACCTGCAGATCGGCGATGCCAGCCATTCGGGCGCGCAGCTGACCAGCGCGGTGACCGTCAACCCCGGCGGCACGCTCTCGGGCCACGGGACCATCGTCGGCTCGGTGCTCAACAACGGCGAAGTCTCGCCCGGCGGCAGCATCGGGGTGCTGACCGTCAATGGCGACTACACCCAGACGTCGACGGGGACGCTCGACATCGACGTGACGCTGACCGACAGCTCGGCGCTGCACGTGACGGGCACGGCGCATCTGGCCGGCACGCTGGCGTTCGACGCCGGCCCCGGCGTCTATCGCAAGGGCCAGCAGTACGACTTCCTGACCGCCGGCGCGATCACCGGGTCGTTCGCGACCATCGACATCGTGGGCCCGGCGAACTTCAGCATCAGCCAGGAGGGCGACAGCTTCATCGCGACGGCGACGGCGGGCAACTTCGCGCTTTCGGGCGGCGCCACCGCCAACCAGCGGGCGATCGTGCCGGCGTTCAACGACTACCCGGTCGGGGTCAGCGACTTCGACCCGGTAGCGACCGCCATCATCAATCTCGGCCCCGGACCGGCGCAGAACCTGGCGGTGAACGAGCTCGGCAGCGAGATCGGCCCCGACCTGGTCTCGGCGAGCCGCGACACCGTGCGCAGCCTGCTGGCCGGCCTCACCGACCAGCTCGCGGGGCGTCCGGCGTCGGATGGTGGCGGCTCGGCCGACCCGGTGTGGGTGCAGGGCATCGGGCGTTTCCAGCAGGTGAGCTCGGATGGCAACGCCCACGGCTTCAACGACAGCGCCGCGGGCATCGCCGGCGGCGTGCAGCGCGACTTCGGCGCCGCGACGCTCGGCGGGGCGGTCAGCTACGACCAGACCTGGGTGTCGCTGGCCGGCCTTCCGCAGAGCGGCGATGTCTCCAATGTCTCGCTCGGGCTCTACGGCGAGGAGCGGTTCGGCACGCTCTACGCCGACCTCGGCGGCCTCGTCGGCTGGGACCACGACAGCGTCAAGCGCCTGATCGCCGCGCCGGGCGTCAGCCGGCAGGCGACCGGCGGCTTCGACGGCATGTCGGCCGGCGTGATCGGCCGGGTGGGCGACCGGATCTCGATGAGCGGCGGCTGGACCCTGGAGCCGCGGGTCGGCTTCGACTGGAGCCACGTCGACCAGAACGCCTACACCGAGACCGGCGCCGGCGGCGCGGATCTCGCGGTCGCCGGCGAGCATCAGGACGCGGTGCAGAGCCTGCTGGGCGCGCGGGTCTCCAGGGACTTCAGCGCCGCTCTGTCGGGCGAAGCCAGCCTCGACTGGGCGCACGACTTCAACGACCTGACGCCGCGGGGCGCCCAGAGCTTCGCGGCCGCGCCCGGGACCGGCTTTGCGATCGCCGGGGTCAACCCCGGCCGCGACGCAGCGGTGATCCGTGCGGGCCTGAACTACCATACCTCGCGGGTCACGCTGTTCGCCCACTACGACGGCAGCTTCAGCAACCGCGCCGACGACAACGAGGTCAGCGGCGGCCTGCGCATCGCGTTCTGAGGAGCCCCGCTACAGGGGCGGGTTAGCGGGCAGGCAGGCCCGCTGGTGCGACGCGATCCTTGGTTCGGCGCGCGCCCCTCGCAAACCTCTCCGTCGAAGGCCACCGAAAGCCTGCCGGACGCGGCGGCCAGCAGATTCGGTGACGCGCAGAAGCGCGGTGCGGCCTAATCTCGATTAGTGCGCCCGCTCCCACAGAAGCGCCATCCTCGGCGGGCTGTCATCCGGAACACGTTTCGGCCGAGCGGGCGCAGGGATGAGATGCCAGAAATCGTCGTAACGCCCGCCGACTTGGCCCGGGAGGCCGCGGCGCCCGAGGCCTGGCAGGAGTTCTCGCTCGTTCTCGGCGGGCCGCTGTTCCAGTTGCTGCGGCGGTCCCGGCTTTGCGACGACGCGATGGGGCGCGTGCAGTGGCGCGTCGGGGCCGTGGTCGCCATCACCTGGGCGCCCTTGCTGGCGCTCTCCGCGGCACAAGGCGCGGCGTGGGGGGCCGGCCCAGCCATGCCGTTCCTTGGCGACGTCGGGTGTCATCTGCGCTTCCTGATCGCCGTACCGCTGCTGCTGGTCGCCGAGGTGATCGTCCATCGGCGCCTGCGGGAAATACTGGAGCAGTTTGGCCTTCGCGGCCTCGTGCGCCCGAGCGATGCCCAGCGCTTCGCCTATGCGATCGCCCGGGCGCGAGGACTGCGCAACTCGGCGTTGGCTGAGGTCCTGATCCTCGTATTGGTCTATGCCCTCGGCATCCTCGTCGTCTGGCGCCGGTATGCCGCCCTCAAAACCGACGGCTGGTACCTCGCATCGGGACCTGGTCCGCCGCACCTCTCGCTGGCCGGCATGTGGCTCGTGTTGGTGAGCGTGCCGATTTTCCAATTCCTCCTCCTTCGCTGGTATTTCCGCCTGTTCATCTGGGCGCGTCTGCTGCTTCGACTGTCGAGGCTCGATCTCGATCTGGACGCGACGCACCCCGACAAGGCCGGGGGCCTCGGCTTCCTTGGCGCCTCGCTGTACGCGTTCGTGCCCATCGCCGCCGCACAAGGCGTCTTGCTGGCCGGGGTGATGGCGGATGGCATCTTTTTCGGCGGGAAAAAGCTCACCGACTACCAACTCGAGGCTGTCGCGGCGGTGGCCATCCTGGTCTTTCTGTTCTCCAGCCCGCTGCTCGTCTTCGCGCCAATGCTGGCGTGGGTGAAAAGGCGCGGCTTGCTCAAATACGGCGCGCTCGGACAGACCTACGTCCGGACTTTTGACCTCAAGTGGCTCCAGGGGCAGCCAGCCGACGAGCCCTTGATCGGCAGTGGCGACATTCAGTCCCTTGCCGACCTCGGCAACAGCTTCGGTTCGGTTGAGCAGATGCGCGTGGTCCCCATGTCGAGGATGGCGCTGCTCTATTTCGTGCTGGCGATCGTCGCGCCGATCCTGCCGCTCGCGCTCACCATGACCTCGGCCGAGGCTCTGATCGGCAAACTCGTCGGCCTGGTGCTGTGACCCGTCGCCTGCTGTTCGGCGATCTCCCCCTGACGCCAGCCCAAAAGCCGATGCTCGGGCCGGCTGAATTTCGAAGTTAGTACGGGTTGGGTTGATCTAGATTAGCGAGCCGAACCGCCGCGAGGCGGATGATCACGGCATCCCGCGTTCCGGTCTCCTCCCCCCGACCCTGATTGACCGCGTGGCTAGAAGCGCTCCGCCCTCCGCGGAGCGCTTCGTCGTGGCAGGAGCCGGGTGCGCCGATGGCGCGAGTGGCGGCGTGAGACGCCCCCGAACTCGGCGCGACATAACCTGGATTAACACCGCCGCGCATGACGGGTGGTACCCGCTCGAGATGGCCGTCCTCCAGCGCTCATCGACTGATCGTAGGTTCGGCGCCGGCGGCCGGTGTGGATGTGCGGTGGGCGCCGCATCGACGGCGCGAGGTCTTCTTGCGCTGACGGTGGCCGCGCGAGGAAGCAAGCTATGAACACCGCCCCGGCGCGAACCTACAATCAGCGTCACGTCGCCCGCCGCTACACGCCGGGCAAACGGCGCATGAGCATCTACTGGACGTGGAGTTATCCGTGGGAGGCGCAGCGCGACGTCGCGGCCATGGAGAACCGCTTTTCGACGATGACCGAGGTCCGCAATGTGCTGTGGCCTGCGTACGAAACGGCCGAGTGGAATGCGGCGAACTTCCTCCAGGGGATCGCCGGCACCCTCGAGCTGTTTCATCGCTCGACGCTGAGCTTCCAGCAGCTCGCCGAGGAGGTCACCGGCCACGCCGTGGCGGTGTTCCAGCGCGTCGACCAGGCGGGCTACCCGCTGCCGATCGACGAACGCATCCTGGCGGACACCGACACCCTGATGGTGTTCGGGCTCGACCATCTGCTGGAAGAGCAGGCGGCGGCTTCAGAGGAGGTGCAAGCGATCCGCCAATGGCTCCAGCGCGAGGGCACGTGCCTGCTGATTGCGCCCCACCACGATGTCGGATTCACTGCCGACCTGGAGCAACGGCAGATGGAGTATCTCCATCACGGCGACCCGCTGGTGCCGCGCCAACAGCGCTTCGGCGCGTACACCCGATCGCTGATCGCGGCGCTCGGCGTGCCCGTGCACAACGTCTGGGGACTGCGGCCGGCGCTGGTGACAGGCACGCGCGAGATCGCGCCGCTCAAGACGTTCCGCGACCTCGATGCGCTGGGTCTGCTCGCCGGCGTGCCGACGCTCAACTTCCACCCGCATCTGCCGCACTACGAACTTACGGGCGGGGGCGAGACGTCCATTCACGTGCTGGCGCAGCAACCGGTCGACCTCGCGCGGCCGCATCCCTTCACCCAGGCCGGCGCCACCGAGTTCAATTCGTTGCTCTGGGCGCCGCCGCAGGGTGACCGGGCCGGCGACATTCTGGTGATGGACTCGACCCACTTCACCACCCTGTTCGGGGGAACCGACAGCCTGGTGAGCTTCTGGCGGAACCTCGCGAACATGCGCTGCCAATAGACTGGCGCGACCCGAGCCGGCCTTCAGAAGGGAAGCACGAGAGCGGTTCGGAAGAACCAGCCGTCGGGACCGTTGTCGTTGCGCTCGATGACCCGCTCGTATGTGAGGATCAGGGTCGCCTTGCGGCCCAGGACGAAAGCGGCCGACCCACCGCCGGACAGGCCTTGCATCGCATTGTCGTCGCTCAGCCCGTCAGTGAACGTCCCGCCGCCCTGGCGGTAGAGCAGGTCGGCCGAGACCCAGAAGGCGCGGCTGAGATTGTGCGTCAGATGTCCCTCGACGCTGAACAGCGGGTCCTTCGAGCTCCGGGTCGCGCCGTGGGGCTCGTCGTTGTCCTGGTAGAAGGTCAGCGTCGGAAACAGCTCCAAGGTGGTCAGCGCCGGGTCGCGGTAGGACGTTCCCAAGGCGAACGTGGTGGGCAATCCGACCTGGAACGCAAAGCGGTTGGCGCCCAGGTTGGCGATCTGGGCGGCGTTGTAGGCGCCGGTGGGGAGATACAGTTTCGCGAACAGTCCGGTGCTGAAACCAGGTTTGGCGACCGCGAAGTCCTGCGGGGACAGCGCAGGCGACCCGAGCAGGCCAAGGACGCCGCCGATCTGGACGTCGCCGAGACCCGAGCTGCTCTCCATGGCGCCGTGGTCCGCCGCGTCGACCAGGGTTCTGGTCCCGCCGAACGGCAGGATGAGGAAGGGAGTCAGCTGGCGGCCGGCCAAGCTGAACGTCTGCACATAGCGGAACACCACTATGTTGGTCGCGAAGTCGGACCCAGGCGCGACCGAGCCGACTTCCGGCTCCTCGTTTCCCTGTTTGGCGACCGCGAATATGGTCAAAGCCCGCGCGCCGTCCGGCGCCTGCATGTAGACCCGCGGCCCGTCGTCCTGGGCGCACGCGCCGCTCGCCGTTGCAGCGAGCGCCAACGCCCCGAACAGGCCTGCGAAGCCCGCTGCCGGCGACCGGCGGCTCACCCGCTTCGGGCCCTGGTTCGCGCTGGTCGGAGGGGTCGCCATCCGCGCCAAGCCTCACCTGGGATCAGCTGAAGTGGACAGGCGACGCGAGCTGCGGCGAGCGCCAGCCAGCCCCGTGGTTCAGCTGATAGGCGGCGCTCGCCGCGGCCCGACCCAGGACGCCAGCGTAGGTAGGAAACGAGAGCGGCAAGGCGGCCAGCTGGTCGGCGCGCATGCCCGCCGCCATCGCGATCGCCGCCAGTTGCACGATGTCGACGGCCCGCTCACCGACAACGTGGCATCCCAGCACCAGGCCGCTGCCGCGATCGACGACCAGCTTGCAGAAACCTTGCGTTCGCGCGTCGATGATCGGGCGCGTGACCGAAGCGAATTCGATGGTCACGACGGCCACGTCGTGCATGGCGCGCGCCTTCGCTTCGGTGAGACCCACCTGGGCATATTCGGGGTCGGTGAAGCTGCCGACGGGATTTACCGGGTCGGACGCCGGCGTGAACGAGCCGCTCACCGCGTTGGTCGCCGCCACGAACCCTGCCTTCATGGCCTGCGGCGCCAGCATCAGGGCGCCGACGACGTCGCCTGCCGCAAAGACGTCCGGTGCGGAGGTCCGCAGGCAAGCGTCGACCTGCACGAACCCTCGGGCGTCCGTCTCGACCCCCGCGGCCTGCAGGTTCAGCGCCGCGGTGTCGGCCGACCAGCCCACGGCGGCGACGACGAGCTCGGCCTCGGCGCTGTCAGCCACGCCGTCACGCGAGAAGCGCATCCGCACCCCGCCCGCGGTCCGCTCGAAAGAGTCGATCGTTCCGAACCGCTCGCGCACCGTCACGCCGGCGGCGCGGAAGGCGCCAGCCATCGCCGCCGAGACGTCTTCGTCCTCGGTATGCAGGATGCGATCGCCCGCCTGGAACAACTGCACCTGCGTCCCGAATGCGCTGAACACCGAGGCGACCTGGACGCCGGTCGCGCCCCCGCCGATGACCAGCATGGAGGCGGGAACCGCCGTCAGAGCCCAGGCGTCGCTGTGGGTGCAGGTCAGTTCGAAGCCCGGCACGGCCAGCCGCCGACTGACGCCGCCGGCGCAGATGACCACTCGGTCTGCGCGCAGCCGCAGTCCACTCTCGGTCTCGACGGTGTGCGCGTCGACGAACCGCGCGGCGCCAGCATGCTCATGGACCGTTACCCCGACGGCGTCGATCTGGCGCCGCAGGGCGGCGTGATCGCGCACGTCGCCCACGACCTCGCCCACCCGGGCGATCAGGCGCGGATAGGAAAGCGCCGGCGCGTCGGCGGCCAGGCCGTAGCGATCAAGCTGCCTGGCGTCCCTCAACAGCCGCGCGGCATGCGCCAGGGTCCGGACCGGCACCGGACCATCGTTCGCCGCCATCCCGCCGAATGCGGCGCGCGTGACCAGGGTTGTCCGCGCCCCGAGGTCGGCGGCGCGCAACGCGCAGAACACGCCGGCAGGACCGGCGCCGATGACTACGACATCCATTCGCCGGGCCGTAAGCAATCGACTGGGAGGACGGCTGTCATGGACTGCGCCCCTACGATTTGAGGTCGGCGAGCCACCGCAACGCCCGCAACCCGGGCATGAAGCAATACTCGCCGCCCCGGGTGACCACGAACTGCGGCAGGCCCTTCAGTCGCCGCGGAATCGGCCGGTGCGGGATCGAATAGACGCTGTCTTCGGCGGCCAGCCCCACCAGCGGATCGTGGGCCCGGGCCAGCCCTGCGAAGACCCCGTCGTTGATCCACTCCGACTGAACGAACTCGAACTGTCGTTTGAGGTGGGCCCCGACGAAGGTGAACATCAGCCCGCGGTCGGCGCCGTCGTCTTCCGTCACGCCCTCCGGCAGCGGAGGGCCATAAGCGGCCCCGCGCCGGATCATCCGATGCAGCCGCACCTCGCCCGCGATCTTCGAGTCTCGCGGATTCGCGCGCCGGACGTGCGATCCGAGCGGCGTGACGTATCCCACCGGATCGTCGGCGTAGCGGAAGTCATTGTTGCGCGTCGCGTCGGCGCCCAGCGCTGGGTCGTCGTGGAGCGGACACCGGGCCAAAGGCGCGCCGCTGCGCCACCGCCCCATCATCTTCGCCGCCAGGAGCTCTTCCTCGGCGGGGTCTGACGCCTGTTCCTTCAGATAGCGTCGGAACTCCGCGACGCGCTGGTGCAGCTTGCGGAAGGCGACATAGGTCCCGTTGCGTCCCAGGATCTCGGGCTGTGGGAGGGACGCATATCCGCCCATCTCATCGCGGTAGCCCAGGACGAAATCGCCCGCCTTCAGCGGAACCTCATGGGGGTCGGTCCCGGGGATGCCGCTTCCCTCGATGGCAGGGTGGTTGATGCCATCCCTGAAGCCGAAGGGCTCCTTCTCGGTCGGCAGGGCATGGCAATCCTGCCGCCAGATGGCGGTCACGCCGGCCAGGCCGTCGTAGGCTTTGCGTCCCTGCGTCAACGCCGCCTCGAGCCGCTCGTTGTCCGGCGCCACCGCGGTCATGACCACATGCACGTCGGACGTCCCGAGCGGCCACTCCCAGTGCTCGGGGCCGCTTTCGCCGACGTCTCGCAGCGTCGCGGCGCGCGCCGCCATGCCTTGCTGGAACTCCCAGGAGAAGCCCTCGAGCGACGCGGGCGGCACGCCCAGCGCCTTCAGCCCCTGGAAGGTGAGCGCGACGCTCACCCAGGTGTCCGCCAGCGGGCTATGCGGGTCGGCCGCTGACACGACGACGCGGCTGAGCTGGTCCATCATCGCCCGACCGGCCGTTCGGTCGTCGATGCGGAACAGCAGGTAGGTGACCGCGTATGGGCTCGGCCGCGGACGCAGCACGCCGCTCTGGATGTCGTCCAACTCCAGCGGAGGGTCGGCTGCTTGGTTCATCTGGCGGCTCCGCGGGCGCGTTCTCGTCGCGGTCCGCGGCGATAGCGCTGCCGACTACTGCATCTGGTCCAGAATTTCGGTGAAGGCTGCCTTCATGGCCAGCGCCTTCTTGATCTCGTCGGAGCTCACATAGGGATATTCGCCGTATTCGACGAAGCTATTGCACTGGTGGTCCCGGACGAACTTGATGAATCCCTCCGGCCTCGTCTTCCAGTCCATCGGGAAATCTTCGAGATGCTCGAATATCGTGTCCACGCCGGCCTTCCCGAACAGCGCGACCGCATCTTCGGTATACTTGTCGAAGTCGGTGTCGAAGATGCCCTGGTACATGAACCGGGTATCGTCGTCGAAGAGCACCCAGCGCAGATAGTGGAGCTTCAAGGGGGCGAGCAGGGTGGGGTCCGCCTCCAGGGCCGTCGACAACGTGATCCCGTGGCGGCGGATGGTCTCGGCCGAGCCCGGTTTGACCCTGGCGATGATCGTGAAGCCGTAGCAGGCAGGCGTCTTCGGCCAGATCGGTCCGTACTTCCCGACCTCCCAGGCCGGATCATTCTTGGGGATCGCCATGGCTGCTGGATGCATCTCGGACACCATCTCTCGTGATCAGTGGCGTTCTCTCGACTTGGCGGTCGTCAGACTCGCACCCGCGGCGCACGCCCGATCGACCATTCACCCGAGAAACGTCCTGGCAGGTTGATAGCCACAGTCCGGCGCCGGCCGATTGACCTAGGTTAGCCGCCGCCGCGATCGACGACCGCGTGGCGAAGCGCTCCGCCCTCCGCGGAGCGCTTCGTCGTCGCCTGAGCCCGGTGCTTCGGTTTCGAAGAGATTCGGCCCGCCGGCGTGCTGGCGACTACGCAGGCAGGCGCGTCGGGCGCCTAGGAGAGAGGTGCGAATTCCAGAGGCCTTTCGGCCCCTTCCGCGGCGACCGTCGTCCCCGCCTCGCCCTTCAGGATCGCCTCGAGATCCTTCAGTGCGCCGATTGCCGCCCGCTTGCCGGACCGCTCGGCGAACCGGCATGCGGCGGCGACCTTGGGACCCATCGAGCCGGCGGGGAAGCCGCCGCCGATCAGAGCTTCCGGGCTCGCGCGGCGGATCGCCCTCGCCTCGGGCTTGCCCCAGTCGACGTAGACCGCGTCGACGTCGGTCGCCATGATGAAGACGTCGGCCTCGAGCTGGCGGGCCATCAGCTCGGAGCACAGGTCCTTGTCGATCACCGCCTCGATGCCTCTCAGCCGCCGCCCCGGCTCGTAGACGGTCGGGATGCCGCCGCCGCCGGCCGCGATCACCACCACACCGTGCTCGAGCAGCCACTTGATGGGCCGTAGCTCGAAGATCTGCTTCGGCTCGGGCGAGGGCACGACGCGGCGCCAATTGCTCGCCATCCTGCTTCATCGCCCAGCCCTTCTCCGCCTTCAGTCTTTGCGCATCGGCCTCGGCGTAGATCGGCCCGATGAACTTGGTCGGATTGCTGAAGCCGGGATCGTCGCGGTCGACCTCGACCATGGTGAGGATGGTCGCGAACGGCACCTCGAGCGGCAGCAGGTTGCCCAGCTCCTGCTCGATCATGTAGCCGATCATGCCCTCGGTCTCCGCGCCAAGCACGTCCAGCGGATAGGCCTCGTCCGGCTTGTAGGCCGCGCCTTGCAGCGCCAGCAGCCCCACTTGAGGACCGTTGCCGTGGGTGACGATCAGCTGGTTTCCCGGGTGGATCTTGGCAAGCGCTGCGGCGGCGGTGGCGATATTCGTCCGCTGTGTCTCCGCTGTCATCGGCTCGCCGCGCCGCAACAGGGCGTTGCCGCCGAGGGCCACGAGGATGCGCACGGCCCTCAGTCTCCGAGCGTGGCGACCAGGATCGCCTTGATCGTGTGCAACCGGTTTTCAGCCTGGTCGAAGGCGATGTTCAGCTCGGACTCGAACACCTCCTCGGTCACTTCGAGGGCGGACATGCCGAAGTGCTCGTTGATGTCGCGCCCGGTCTTGGTCTCCAGGTTGTGGAACGCGGGCAGGCAGTGCATGAACTTGGCCCGCGGATTCCCGGTCGCCTTCATGAGGTCGAGATTGACCTGGTAGGGCTTCAGCAGCTCGATCCGCTCGCCCCAGACTTCCTTGGCCTCGCCCATCGAGACCCAGACGTCGGTGTGAACGAAGTCGACGCCGTCGACGGCCGCCTTTGCATCGTCGGTGATGGTGAGCTTGCGCGCCGTACTTCGCCTCGAGGTCGCGAGCGATCTTGACGTAGTCGTCGGCGGGCCAGAGCGAGCGCGGCCCGCAGATGCGGACATCCATGCCCATCAGGCATCCGACGATCATCAGCGAGTGACCCATGTTCGAGCGCGTGTCGCCGAGATAGGCGTACTTGATCTGATGCACCGGCTTGTCGCTGTGCTCGCGCATGGTCATCACGTCGGCGAGCATCTGCGTCGGGTGATACTCGTCGGTCAGGCCGTTGAAGACGGGCACGCCGGCGTACTTCTGCGAGATCTTCGACCGCCTCTTGCGAGAACCCTCTGTACTCGATCGCGTCGAACATCCGCCCCAGGACGCGGGCGGTGTCCTTGACCGATTCCTTGTGCCCGAGCTGCGATCCGGACGGATCGAGATAGGTGACGTGCGCGCCCTGATCGTGACAGGCGACTTCGAAGGCGCAGCGCGTGCGGGTCGAAGACTTCTCGAAGATCAGCACGATCTCCTTGCCCTTCAGGTGCTCCTGCTCGGTGTGAGCGTACTTGGCGCGCTTCAGGTCGCGCGCAAGATCGAGCAGGAAGCTGAACTCGCGCTGGGTGAAGTCCTGCACCGTCAGCAGCGAACGGTTGCGCAGATTGAAGCTCATGTCGGCTCTCCTGATTAGGGGCGCGCTCTGATCAGTTGGCGGGCTCGCGCCACACCGGGCAGGTCATGCAATGTCCGCCGCCGCGACCCCGCCCCAACTCGGAGCCGCGGACGGTAATCACCTCGATGCCGGCCTTGCGCAGCAAGGTGTTGGTGTAGGTGTTACGGTCGTAGGCCACGACCACGCCGGGCTCGAGGGCGACCACGTTGTTGCCGTCGTCCCACTGCTCGCGCTCAGCCTCGAAGGCGTCGCCGCCCGTCTCGATCACGCGCAGCGCGTTGAGCCCCAGCGCGTCCCGGACCACATCGAGCATCGGCCGCTCTTCGGCGCGCACGTCGATGCCGCCGTTGCCGTCGGGCCTGACGCTGTAGCAGGCGATCTGGTCGACGACCTCTCGGAAGATCGTGCAGGCGTCGCGGTCGCAAAGACTGAAGACCGTATCCAGATGCATCGCCGCGCGGCTCTTGGGCATCACGCAGGCGATCACCTGGCTGGCGGCCTCGTGCTTGAAGAGTTCCGCAGCCACCTGACCTACCGCCTGGTGGGTCGTCCGCTCGCCCATGCCGATCAGCACCACGCCGTTGCCGATCGCCATGACGTCGCCGCCCTCCATGCTGGCGCCGGTGAAATCCTCGTCGGAGTCGCCGAACCAGAACCTGAAATCGCCGCCGTTGAAATCAGGGTGGAACTTGTAGACGGCGCGCTGAAGCAGCGTCTCCGGCTTGCGGGCGGGCCAGTACATCGGGTTGCAAGTGACGCCGCCGTAGATCCAGCACGATGGATCGCGCTGGAAGAGCGAGTTGGGGATCGGCGGAATGAGGAATGACTTTCCGCCCATGACGTCCAACAGCAGGCTCGACTGCTCGCTCTTCGGCAGGTCTTCCATCACGATGCCGCCGAGCAGTGATTCCGACAGCTTTGCGGCCGGCATCTCGTCCAGCCACGGACGCACGGACTTGGCGACGGCGCGGCCGACGCTGTTCTCGGTGATGCGCCGATCGAGCACCCAGGACCGCGCTTCCGGTTCCGCGAGGGTCTCGGCCAGCAAATCGTGAAGGTCGAGCACGTCGACCCCGCGGTGCTGCATCTTCAGGACGAAGTCGTAGTGGTCCTTCTCGGCCTCCTGAACCCAGATGACGTCGTCGTACAGAAGGTCATGGCAGTTGCCTGGCGTCAGCCGCTGTGTGCGCCAGCCCAGGCCTGCAGACCATGACGGTCCTGAGCTTGCCCACTTCCGAGTGGACGCCGAATGTCCGTTCCATGATCTCTCTCAGTATCTATTCCGTATACAGAGGAAGCGCGCCGCTGAAGCGGGCGTCAGAGAGCGGCGCCTTTCGTGATGAGTTCGTAGATGGCCAGCGCCCCGGCCGCGGTGACGATGATCGCGAGCGCCATCTCGGGCAGGGAGAACATGCGCTGGCCGCGTTCGCGGCGCGCGATCATGTAGATCACGGTGGCCGGCGCGAAGAGCAGCGTCGTGAGCAGCAGGTCTTTCAGGTTGGCCGCATAGCAGAGCCAGAGCCCGTACAGGGTCGCGACCCCGCCCACGAACAGGTCGCGTATTCTGCCGGAAGCGTCGCTCTCGTAGCTCTCGCCGGTAATCGCCAGCTTCAGCGCATAGGCGCCGGAGAACACGTATGGCGGCAGGATCGCCACCGACGCGATCGTGTAGAGGAACTGGTAGCTCGAGTTCGCGAAGAGCGTGACGATCAGGAATAGCTGGACCAGCCCGTTGGTGATCCAGAGCGAGTTGGCGGGGGAGCCGACGGCGTTCTCCACCCCGAACCAGCGCGGAAAGGTCCCGTCCCTGGCGGCCGCGAACGGTATCTGCGCGCAGAGCATGGTCCACGAGAGGAAGGCGCCGCCGACGCTGATCACGAGGCCGACGCTGATCAACGCAGCGCCCCAAGGCCCGACGAGATGTTCCAGCACCCCGGCCATCGAGGGCACGGGCAGTGCGGCCAGATCCTTCTGGGCCAGGATTCCGGTCGAGAGCAGCGAGACGAGCACGTAGATCGTGAGCGCGCCCGCGAAGCCGATCAGCGTGGCCTTGCCGACGTCGGAACGCTTGGCCGCGTACGAGCTGTAGACTGAGGCGCCCTCGATGCCGATGAACACCCACAGGGTCACGATCATCGTCGAGCGGACCTGGTGCGCGATCGCGCCGAGGCCGGAATCGCCGCCGCCCCAGAAGTTCAGCGTGAACTTGTCGTAGTTGAAGGCGAGGATCGCAATGATGGCGAAAGCCACCAGCGGCGCGATCTTCGCGGCCGTCGTGACCACATTGATGAAGGCGGCCTGCTTGACGCCGCGCAGCACCAGGGCATGCAGCAACCACAGCGCTACCGAGGCGCCGATCACCGACTGCAGATTGTTGCCCTTGCCGAAGACGGGAATGAAGAACGCGAGCGAGCCGAAGATCGCCACCGCGTAAGACACGTTCCCGACCCAGGCGCTGACCCAGTAGCCCCAGGCCGACTGGAAGCCGATGTACGGCCCGAAGCCCGCACGGGCATAGGCGTAGGGGCCGCTGTTCAAAGCCGGCTTGCGGACCGCCAGGCCCTGGTAGACGAACGCCAACATCAGCATCCCGACGCCGGTGATCCCCCAACCGATCATGATCGCGCCGGGCGAGGCGTGGGCCGACATGTCGCCCGGCAGGCTGAAGACGCCGCCGCCAATCATCGAACCGATAACCAGCGCCACCAGGGGCAGCAGCGAGAGCTTGCCGGCCTGGTCGGCGGCAGGCGTCTCGGCGACAGGGGTGGCGCCTGGCTGCGCTACGGACGTGGTCGACACTGTCGCCCCTCTGCGGTTGGTTGGAGAAGGTCGGGGCCGCGCTGGCGCCGCCCGAGGGGACAGGCGTTCATTGCGAGGCCGCGCAATCAGACTTGGGTCCGGGGCCACACATCAAAGCGACTACCCATCGCAGACGTCCCTGCGGGGTTTACTAGCCGGACCCCGGCTGTGGCCGGTTGATGTAGGTTAATCACCCCGACGATCGGTGAAATCGGCGCTCCGAAAGCGTGGTTGTCGATCCCGCGATATCCGTCCCCTGACGAGTGCTTCCGACCCTCAGAGAAACCCTCCGCGGTCCGGACGCTTAAGCTAATCCAGATTAAGGCGCGGTCGCGGTCGCGGCCGTAACTACTCACCGGGCCGAGGGCAGTTCCGGAGCGCATCATCGTCGGACCTTACGGCGCGGTTGGGGGGCAGCCTCCCCTGGTTACGCGTCTGGCACGGGTACGGAGGGGTGGCGCGCCCAGGAGCATCCCCAAAGCGGAGGTGAAGTAATGGGCGTTCTCAGATGTTCCACGACGCATCGTGGCCGCGCCGGACTGACGGCGATCGGGGGCGCGGTGCTGCTGGCCGCCGCGGCCCCTGTGGGAGTTACCCCGGCGCGGGCCGCCGCCCCGGCCGTGTCGAACCAGGACGTGCAGGACCTGCGCTCCGAGCTGGACGCCGTGAAGGCCGAGGCCGACGCGGCCAAGGCCCAGGCGGCAGAGCGGGCCCGCAAGATCGCCGAGCTCGAGCGCCGGCTCGACGCCGCGACCGGCGCGCCGCCCCCAGAGGCCGAGCAGCCCACCACGATCCAGGAGCTCGAAGTCGCGGACGAGACGCCGCGCGAGAGCCAGCCGGAGACTACCCCGCCAATACCGAAGGGAAGCTTCGACATCTTCGGCTTCGCCCAGCTCGACTACATCCAGGACTTCAACCGCATGGACCCCAACTGGGACGCTACGCTGCGGGTCTCGAAGATCCCGACCACGCCCGGCGAATTCGGCAACGACGGCCAGGCGATCCTCAGTGTGCGGCAAAGCCGTTTCGGCGCGCAGGCGGACCAGCAGATCGCCGGCAAGGATCTCTACGTCAAGTTCGACTTCGACCTGTTCGGCGTCGGCGACAACGAGGGCAAGACCACCTTCAGGCTGCAGAACTTCTACGGCAAGTGGGGTCCGTTGCTGATCGGCCAGACCGACACGCTCTGGATGGACGGCAGCATCTTCCCCAACACCATCGACTACTGGGGTCCGACCGGGATGGTGTACCTGCGCAACCCGCAGATCCGCTTCACCTGGAAGTCCGGTCCGAACGAAATGGCTGGCGCGATCGAGCAGCCGAGCAACGATGTCGACCCCGGCGACGCCCGGGTCGTCGACCCGGCTCTGGCGGGCGTGCACGGCAACGAGATCATGCCCGATTTCACCGGCCGGTACCGGTACGACGGCAGCTGGGGCCACGTGCAGATCGCCGGCATCCTTCGCGACGTCGGTTTCGAGACGACCGGAACGCCCGGCAACCAGCCGAACGGCAGTGAACTCGGCTGGGGTCTAGACGTCACCTCCAATCTCAAACCAACCAAGACCGACGTGATTCACCTCGGTGTCGTCTTCGGCCGTGGGATCGCCAGCTACATGAACGACGGCGGAACCGACCTTGCGCCGGGCGGAACCGCGACGCTGACGGGACCGGACGCGATCCACGCCGAGGTCGTAGGGCTGGTCGGGATCGTGGCGTACCTCGACCACCAATGGTCGAAGTACCTGAGCTCCTCGATCGGTTACAGCCGCAACGAAGTCGACAACACCTCGCTGCAGAGCTTCAACGCCTTCCACCTCGGCCAATACGCCTCGGTGAACCTGCTCTGGACGCCCGATCCTCACATCATGATGGGCGCCGAGTACATCTGGGGTCAGCGCCAGGACAAGGACGGCGCCACGGGCGACGACAACCGCATCCAGCTTTCCGCCAAGTATAAATTCAGCAGCAAAGACTTCTTCCAGTAATCGGGAGCCATTCGCTATGCCGACCATCAATGCATCGCGTCGCGACCTGGCCAGCGGCCTGGCGCTCCTGGGCCTCGCCTCGACGGCGGCGACCCTGGCCGCCCCGCGCGCCTTCGCGCAAGCCGCCGCCTCCTGCGTGGCGCTGGCCCCGGGGGCGGTCGATTCGGCGGTCAAGTCCGCCTACGACCAGTTCAAGACCCTCAACGAGGGCAAGAACGCCGACTACATCCCGGCGCTCGCCAAGGTGCCGTCCAACTACTTCGGCATCGCGCTGGTGACGCCGCAGGGGAAGGTCTCCACCGTCGGCGACATCGACCCGGCGTTCTCGATCCAGTCGATTTCCAAGGTCTTCACGATGGCCCTGGTGTTCCAGGAATCGAGCGAACAGTTCGTCGAGAACGACATCGGCGTCGACGCCACCGGCCAGGTGTTCAACTCGATCGTGGCGGTCGAGCAGCACAAGGGCAAGGAGATGAACCCCCTGGTCAACCCCGGCGCGATCGCCACGACCGGGCTCGTCAAGGGCGCCACCGCCGACGAGGTCTGGGCCAAGATCATCGGCATTCACAGCGACTTTGCCGGCCGCCAGCTCGGTATCGACCAGGAAGTCTACAAGTCGGAGTCCGACACCAACCAGCGCAATCGCGCGATCAGCATGCTGATGTCGGCCTACGAGCGGTTCCCCAGCGACCCGGCCCGGGCGGTCGATCTCTACACCCGGCAGTGCTCGATCGCCGTCACCGCCAAGGACCTGGGCGTCATGGCCGCGACGCTGGCCAACGGGTGCAAGAATCCCGTCACCGGCAAGCAGGTGATCGATCCGCGGCACACCCCGGGCATCCTCGCCGTCATGGCGACGGCCGGCCTCTATGACGACAGCGGGCGGTGGCTGTTCCACACCGGCCTGCCCGCCAAGAGCGGAGTCGGCGGCGGCCTGATCGCGGTTGCGCCGGGCAAGTTCGGGATCGGGACCTTCGCGCCGCCGCTGGACGACGCCGGCAACAGCGTCCGCGGCCAGCGCGCCATCACCGCCATTTCCAACGCGCTCGGCGGCAATCCCTACGCTGTGACGCCCGCCTGAGGCGCTGGATGAGGGTCACGGCGGTGAGCGTAAAACATCTGGCCTCGCGGCCTCGCGGCGGAGCGGCGCTTGCCGGCCTTGCTTTCGGCCTGCTGGCGCTTGCCGCCCAACCTGCCGACGCGCAGACCGCCGCGGCGCCAGAGGCCTCGGCGCCGAACGCCCCGGCCGCGCCTATCACCGAGGCGCAGCGGCAACATATGGAACAGGAGCTGCAGCAGCTTCTCAGTATGCGCGGGGATTTCGACCAGCGCATTCAGGCGCTGGAGCTCGAGCTTCACGGCGCCTCGGCCGCGCCGGCGCCGCCGCCTGCCGGGAGCGCCGAGGCTGCCGCCGGTATCCAGCAACTTCCCGCGGAGCAGGTCCAGGCGGCGCCGCCGGTCAAATGGGGAGGCTTTGAACCTGGGAAAGGCGTCATCCTCATGAGATCCGACCTCGGGGAGGTCGATCTCGGGCTGGTCAGCTACCTGCGGTATCTGAATCAGGGCGCGTTGGCTCCAACCTATAAAGATTTATTCGGTCGCGTAGTCACGCTTGATCGTCGACAGGATTTCCAGCTCGCGAAGGTCCAAGTTACTTTCCGAGGTTGGTTGTTTGACCCGCGCTTCGGCTACAATGCTTATGTATGGACTTCGCAAGCCAGCCAGGGCGAAGACGCCCAGGTGGTTGTGGCCGGCAACCTAAACTACACATTCAGCGATGCGTTGCAGGTGTTCCTTGGCATCCAGTCTGTGCCTTCGACGCGCTCGACCAACCGCACCTTCCCCTTTTGGCTTCGCAACGACAGCCGGCCGATCGCCGACGAGTTCTTTCGCGGATCGTACACTCAGGGAATCTGGGCGCAGGGAAAAATCATGCGCGGCCTGGAATACCGCGTGATGGTCGCCAACAACCTCAGCGCGCTTGGGGTCAGCGCCGCTCAGCTCGACGCGAAAATCAACACCTTCTCCGGCGCGCTGACTTGGATGCCGACGACGGGAGAGTTTGGGCCTGGCAACGGCAACGGCGACTTCGAGGATCACCAGAAGGTCGCGACCCTGCTCAGCGCCCACTACACCAGCAGCACAGAAACCGCCCAATCCCAACCCGGTACGAACTCGATCGAAAACACCCAGATCCGGCTGTCCGATGGAACCCTGCTGTTTGCTGTGGACGCCTTCAACACTCCGGGAAGGATAACCGAGGCTTTCTACCAGATGGCGGCGTTCGACGCGGCCATAAAGTACGAGGGGTATTCTCTGGAGGCCGAATATTATTCGAGGTGGATCAACCACTTCGTGACTGAAGGGATCGTTCCCGTCACGCATTTGTATGACTACGGCGCCACGTTGCAAGCCTCCGCCATGGCGATCCCGAAGACTTTGCAGTTCTATTTCTCGGGGTCGAAGATCAATGGTCAGTATGGCGATCCCTATGACGCCGCCGTCGGCATCAACTGGTTCCCGTTCCACCGCCGGGACATGCGGATCAACGTGATGGGCCTGTACACCTACCGCTCGCCGGTCGGCTACACGGCCTATCCGGTGCCGGTCGGCGCAACGGGCTTCACCTTCCTGACCGATGTCGGGGTGGCCTTCTGATGGAGCGCTGCCGTTGATGAACGCTCGTCTTTGCAACCCCCGGCGCGTCCGCGCCAGCGCGGCGCTCGCCGTGACCGCCTGCATCGTAGCCGGCGCCGCCGCCGCCGGCCCAGCCATGGCCTGCGACTTCGACAACTCGCACTTCCACCTGACCAACTACATCCAGGAAGGGCCGTCGGCCGCCGACGTCCTCAAGATCATGGATGACCGCGTCTGCCGCTCGACCCTGTTCGGCATTCCGCTGCAGCAGATGTGGTCCTACCACGTCAGCGGGGACATCGCGCCGGACTACTATCTCGAGAGCGACGCGCCACTCTACTACTACTCGTTCACCGATGCGGCGATCGCCATGGAGTACCGGGCGCTGCCGCCGCAGGACCGGGCCCGGTTCGACCCGATGATCACCGGCTTCAATCCGGCCGACATGTACGCGGCGGATCACGTGCGCCGTGTACTGACGGTATTCCCGGGCGTGTTCGAAGGCATCGGCGAGTTCACGATCCACAAGGAGTTCGTCTCCTCGAAGATCGCCGGGGGGCCGGCCAGCCTGATCGATCCGGCGCTCGGGCGACTGTTCGAGTTCGCCGGCGACGTCGGCCTGGTCGTGCTCATACACAACGACATCGTCATGCCGTTCACCAAGCAGGCCGACGCGCGGCCGTACTTCGACCAGCTGAAGGGGCTCTTCGCAGCGCATCCCAGGACGACGATCATCTGGGCGCACCTTGGGCTCGGGCGGGTGGTCCAGCCGGTGAAGGGGCAGATCGCCTATCTGGAAGAAATCCTGTCCGATCCGGCCATGAGCAACGTCTACTTCGATCTCTCCTGGGACGAGCTCGCCAAGTACATCGTGGCCAGCGACGCCACCTCGACGGCGACGGCCGAAATGATCAACCAGTATCCCGACCGCTTTCTGTTCGGCACGGACGTCGTCGCGCCGAAGTCTCCGGAGCAGTATTTCGCCGTCTACGAGATGTACAAACCGCTCTGGGCGAAGCTCACGCCCGAGACCAGGCAGAAGGTGCTGAAGGGTAACTACGAGCGCCTGTTCGACGCCGCCCGCTTGAAGGTGCGCGCCTGGGAACGGGCCAACGTCCCGAGCGTCGCCGGGGCTCGATAGGGCCATGCCGCGGCGCGCTGAGACGATCGGCGCTGCGGTACGCCGCGGCGCCCGCCGAGGTCCCCGTGGACAAGCCGGTCACTGACCCCAACGCGATCGGTCGGGGACTGGCGCACCGGCTGGAAATCGCGGTTGTCATCATCCTCTCGGCGTCCGCGCTCGTCACCTCCTGGGCGAGCTACGAGGCCAATCTGTGGAGCCGCAAGCAGATTGTGAACTATGGCCTCTCGGGGGCGCACAGGGTCATGGCCACGCGGGCCGCGCTCGACGCCAGCGTGAATCGCACGATGGAAGTTGGGCTGCTGAATGCCTGGATGGCGGCGAGAGAGGCGCGAAACCAGCGTCTGGCGACGTTCTACGAGCGACGCTTTCCGCCGGACTTCCAGCCCGCCTTTCAGGAATGGATGGCGCAGCGGCCTTTCGAGAACCCGCAGGCCGCGCCCAGCCCCTTCCGCCTATCGTCGTACCGACCGGCGGGGATGAGCGAAGCCGAGCGCCTCGAGGCGCAGGCGTCGGCCGAGTTCGAGGAAGGCCAGCGGTCGAGCACGGTGGCGGCGTCCTTCATTCGGGGCGGGGTCATCCTGGCCATGGCTATGTTCTTTGGCGGCGTAGGGCAGGTGTTCGCCGCACGTAACCTGCGCATCGTGATGGCTGTGATGGCGTTCCTTTCGTGCGCGGTCGGCCTGTTGCAGATCTTTACCCTGCCGGTGCTCGCGCTTCGTTGGTAGCTGCTCGGCGATCCGCGCGCAGCGCCGACCTTCGATTGCGCTAACCCAGATTAAGCCCTGGCGGAGTGAGCGGCATTACGATCCGACACTGCCTGGTCCCGGCCGGCGAGGTTGCTCGCTGGCCCTGGAGAATGACGCCATGCCAACGCCTCGCCTCGCGACCGCCGTCGGGCTCAGCCTGTTGCTGCTACCCCTTGGGGTTGCGCCGGCTATCGCGGCCGCCGCCGCAACGACCGCAGCGCCGGTGGCGACGCAGCAGAAGGCCACGCCAGCCAAGGCTCGAAGCGGTCGGCGCGCGGAAGAGCCGGGGGGCATGGTCGAGCCCGCCGCCGTCAGGGCCCTTCAGCGCATGAGCGGCTTCCTCGGCACCCTCACGAGCTTCGAGGTGACTTCGGAGAACAGTCGCGACATGGTCACCAGCGATGGCCAGAGGCTGACGCTCGACGGTGTCGCCAGCTACAAGGTCCGGCGCCCGGACGGCTTCGTCATCGACGTCAACTCGGACGCCAAGAAGCGGAGTTACTACTACAACGGCAAGACCTTCACGGTGTTTGCCCCAGATCTGAATTACTACGCGTCGGCGCCCGCGCCCCCGACGATCTCAGAGACGCTCGACGTTCTCTACGAGAAGTTCGGGATCGCTCTGCCGCTGGAAGATCTGTTCCGCTGGAACGATCCGAACTTTCACCGCGCCGAGTCCCTGCAATCCGCAGTCGCGGTTGGAACGGGCACGATCGACGGCGTGGCGACAGACCAATACGCCTTCCGCGAGGGCGATATCGACTGGCAGATCTGGATCCAGCACGACGGCGATCCGCTGCCGCGCAAGGTGGTGATCATCGACCGCACCGACGGGGCCCACCCAGCCTACACGGCCGTGCTCACCTGGAACGTCAGCCCGACGCTGACCGCCGATGACTTCACCTTCCACCCCGGCAAAGACGCGAAGCTGATCCGTCTGACGTCGGCCGGCCAATAGGAGGCGACGATGATGAATCGCGCTCTGTCACGCGTCGGCCTCGCGGCCGCGCTGGTGGCGATCGTTTCACTGGCGGCTGCGCCGGTCGCTGACGCGCGCGGCGGCGGAGGCCGCGGCGGTGGCGGCGGCGGCCGCGGCGGTGGCGGCGGCGGCGGCGGCGGCGGCGGCGGTGGCGGTGGCGGCGGCGGCGGCGGCCATGGCGGCGGCGGCGGTGGCGGCTTCCGGGGCGGCGCTTCAACGAGCGTAAGTCGTCCTTCCGGCGGCTACGGCGGCGGCGCGGGCCAGCGGCCAGCAGGCGGCTACGCAGGTGGTGGCGCCGGTAGGCCGGGCGGCGCGGGCGGCGGCCGCGCTAATGCGGGCCAGTTGCCGGCAAACGGCGGCCGCAACAACATCGGCAACGGCAGCGGCAACAACGTCGGCAACGGCGGCCGCAACAACATCAATGGCGGCAACAACTACAACAACGTCAACATCAACAACGGCTGGGGCGGCGGCTGGGGCGGCGGCTACTATGGCCACCCGATCGCCGCCGGCGTGGCGATCGGCGCGGTCGCCGGCATGACCGCCGCCGCCGTGTACGGCTCGGCGTACTACGCCCTGCCCGCAGGCTGCTCGCCCTACTACACCTCATACTACCACTGTGGCGGGGCCTACTACGCGCCGCAATATCAGGGCGACACCGTGGTCTATGTGAGCGTCCCCGATCCCGCGACGGGCGGCGGCGGCACCACCACCGTGGTCGCGCCCTGACGCCGCAGCGCCGAAAACTTGCCTAAGGAACTGGAGATACCCGTGCATCGACGTCAATTCGCAGTCTCGGCCGTCGCGGCCTTGGCGTTCGCGGCCGCCGGTCCCGCCCTGGCGGCCAACCCGCCGCCCACCTGGGACAATCTCGTCCGCGTGAAGTCGAAGCGGCTCAGCTACGTCTACCTGCTGCCCGGCGCCGACTTCCGGGCCTATTCCAAAGTGATGCTCGACCCGACCCAGGTCGCGTTCAAGAAGGACTGGAAGCGAGACTACAATTCCACCCAGCGGGGCCTGTCGGGGCGCGTCAACGATCAGCAGATCGAGGATGCGATCGCCGAGGGCGGCAAGGCGGCGAGCGGGATCTTCGCCCAGGCATTCGCGGGCGGAGGGTACCCCGTGGTGACGGCCCCTGGACCGGATGTCCTGAAAGTGAGGACAGCGGTCATCAACCTGTCGGTCACGTCGCCGGACACTCGCAGCGGGGGTCGTTCGCGCACCTATTCGAATGAGGCGGGCTCCGCGACGCTGGTGGTGGAGGTGTCCAACTCCGTCTCGGGCGCCATCCTCGGGCGCGCAGTCGACAGCCGCGTCGCCGGCGACTACTCGTACATGATCAGCCGCAACAGCATGACCAACCGCTCCGACTTCGCAATGGTGGCGAAGACCTGGGCCAAGCAATGCGTTGGCGGGTTGGACGAGCTGAAGCGGCTGTCGCCGGTGAGCGCGGCCGAGAGCGCCTAGCGGGCCAGCCCGGTGTCCAGGGGCGCGTCCGACGATCCGAGCAGGATGGGCCGGACCCAAGGTGCGGTCCAGCTGGCGGTCGCGATCCTCGCGTTGGCATCGCCGGCCTGGGCACAGGGGACCGCGGCTGCGACCGCGCCGCCCGTCGCCGCCGATTTGCGCGCAACCATGGACAAGGCCGATGCCGGGGACCCGGCGTCCCTTGTGGCGCTGGCCGACTCCGGCCGCGCGGACGCGCAATACTACGCCGGCCTGATGTTCCTTTCCGGGCGCGGCGGCATGCCGGTGGATGGGAAGCGCGGCTGCGCCTACGAAGAGAAGGCGTCCGCCAGCCGGGCCGACGCGATGCTTGTGGTCGGCCGGTGCTACCAAAGCGGCGCCAATGGCCAGCCTGATGCCGAAAAGGCCAAGGCGGCCTTCGCGCGCGCCGCCGAGATGGGGTCGCCCGCCGCCAACTGCGTGCTGGGCCAGGTGCTGATGTCCGAACCGGCTGAAGCCTCACGCGGCCTGGCGCTCTGCAAGCAGTCGGCGCTGGCCGGCGACGCCGACGCGCAGGTGAAGGTCGGCGACGCCTACTTCGCCGGCGGCGTGGTGACCGAGGACCGGGCCGAATCCCGCAAGTGGTACGACATGGCCGTCAGGCAGGCGAACCCCGAGGCGTCCCGAAAGCTCGGGACCATGTACGCCAAGGGCGACGGCGGACCGCGCGATCAGAAGCGCGCGATGGAACTGTGGATGGTCGCGGAAAAGGGCGGCGATCCACTCGTCTCGATCCTGGTGGCGGACCAGATGTTCTCCGACCTGACCGGGGGACGCACGCCCGGACCGGGCAAGTACGCCTTTCGGGGTGGTATCCCGGTAGACAACATTGAGGTCATTGAGGACTGGTATCGGGAAGCTCAGAAACGAGATCCTCGTCCAGAGGTCAAGCAACGTGCGCAGACGGCTCTGACCGTGCTGGCGGGGTTCAAGAAAGCGGCCGAGTCCGCGCCGCGATCATGACGAGCCTTTCCAGCGCGGGGCGCGAGCGGTGGGCTATCGCGTGCGGCCTCAGGGTCGGAGCCCCAGGGTATCCACCTGATATACCAACGTTCGCTCTGCGCAGTAGAACGAGCGCGCGTGTGGGGTCGCGGCGCCGCGCTGCCCTTAGAGCCAAGCCGGTGGCGCTGTTGGATCGGCAGGCAATCCTCAGGGAGATGCGACTATGAAAAAGACCGTGTTGCTCACGGCGGCAGTGGCCGCGCTATCGCTCGCCGCTTGCCAGAAGAAGGAAGCAGCCCCCGAAGCTGCGGCTCCTCAAGCCGCGGCCGACGCCGGGAACACGGCGTCCGCGGCCGCGCCTGAGGTCGCCGTGGCCACGAGCCCCGCCGAGGACGCAGCCGCCGGCCCCATCGACGCCCCCGCAGCCGCAGCTCCAGCCGCCGCCCCAGCTGCGAGCGCAACCGGGGTCCCGGCGTCAGCCACCGCACCGAACGAGAGCGGCACCGAGTTCGACCGAGGCGTTCATCACCGGCGTGACGCTTTCCGATCTGTACCAGGTCCAGGCCGGCAAGATCGCCGAGACCAAAGGTCAGTCGCAGGGCGTGAAAGACTTCGGGACGATGATGGTCGCCGACCACACGGCGATGTCCAATCAGCTGAAGCACCTGTTCGCGGCCACCAGCACGGCGATCCCGACCGAACTCGGCCCGCGCGGCAAGCGCATGATCGACGACCTGAATGCGGCCGCCCCTGCAGACTTCGACAAGCTCTACCTTGCCCAGCAGCAAACCACCCAGGCGGGAGAACTCACCCTGCTAAGCGCGTATGCCGAAGGCGGCGAGAGCAAGGACATCAAGCCCGCGGCGGCCAGGAACATTCCCAAAGTCCAGGCTCACCTCGCCAAGGTCAACGAGCTGCAAGCCGAATTGAAGTAGCACGCTTGCCGCTACGGTTCGGAGACGGTGTCGTTGGGTTCCCGGCCCGCCGGGCGCCTGCGGATCGAGCTATGACCGCCATCCCCGCCGCCTGGCAGTTCGCGAACCGCGTTCCCCACCTTAGGCTTGCCTGCTAGACCTCGATGCGGCGGCCGGTAGAGCCATGGACGGTCGGAGGGACGCGTGGTCGCTGGCCCGTTCTGGAACCAACCGCCCCCCGCCGCCGCCGCCGCGTTGGGATGCGGTGTCGCGGGCCTGACGTCGGCCGACGCGGCTGCCCGGCTGGCGAAATATGGCCGCAATGCCGATGCCCAGGCGCGGGACGCCGGGCTGATCGTTTCAGTCGCTCGCAGGCTGCTCGAGCCGATGTGCCTGATCCTGATCGCCGCAGCTGTGGTCTCTGCGGCGACGGGGGACCTGCCGAGCGCCCTGATCATCGTGGTGATCCTCGGCGCCTCGGTGACCCTGGATACGGTCCAGGAAGGCGGGGCGAAGCGGGCCGCAGCGGCGCTGCGTAAGTCAGTGGCGCTCAAGGCCGAGGTCAAGCGCGATGGGGCGTTCGCTTCCGTCGACGCCGAGACCGTGGTCCCCGGCGACGTCTTCCGGGTCGGCGTCGGCGATATCATCCCAGCCGACGCCCTGGTGCTGGAGGCGAGCGCCTTCACCGCCAACGAGGCGGCGCTCACCGGCGAGCCGTTCGGCGTCATCAAGCGGCCCGGCGAGGTGAAGGCCGAGACCGCCGCCGAGGCGACCAACGCGCTGTTCCGCGGGGCTGTCGCGCAGACCGGCGAGGCCACGGCCCTGGCGATCGGCACCGGGGCCAATACACTCTTCGGCGAGGCGGCCAAGTCGCTGAACGGCCGCCGCCGAGATATCGCCGTTCCAGCGCGACCTGCGACAGCTGGGGTTCCTGGTCGCCCGCGCGACCGGAGTGCTGGTGGTGGGCGTGCTGGCCGCCAACGTCGCCTTCGGGCGGCCCCTGATCCAGTCGCTGATGTTCTCGGTCGCTCTGGCCGTGGGGCTGACGCCCGAGCTGCTGCCGATGATCACCACCGTCACCCTCTCGCGAGGCGCCGTGCGGATGTCGCGCAAGAAGGTGATCGTCAAGCGGCTGGCGGCGATCCACGACCTCGGCGCAATGACCGTGCTGTGCACGGACAAGACCGGCACGCTTACCTCCGCCGAGATCGTGCTGGCCGGCTCGCTCGCGCTGGGCGGCAAGCCCGATGAGCGGCCGGCAACGCTCGCGTCGATCTGCGCCAGCCTCGGCGGCGACAAGGGTTCGCTCGACGACGCGCTGACCAAGGCGCGGCCCGACGCGGCCAAGGGCTGGACCCGGCGCGGCCTGCTGCCGTTCGACTATCAGCGACGCATGGGCGCGGTGCTGGCCGAAGGGCCTGAGGGACTGATGCTCATCGTCAAAGGTGCGCCAGAGGCGGTGCTGGCCGCCTGCAGCGGCGCTGCTGGCGGCGCCGTCCTCGACTCGGCGGCGCGCGAGGCCGCAATGGGCCGGATTCAGGCGCTGTCCGCTGCAAGGGCTACGGGCCGTTGCGGTCGCGTCTCGGCCGTGGTCGGGCGACGTTGCGCGACCCACAGTCGGACGACGAGACCGGACTCGTCCTCGAGGGCCTCTGCACGTTCGCCGACCCACCAAAGGCCAGCGCGCCTGCGGCGGTCGCGAGGTTGGCCGCCGCCGGCGTCCGTGTCGTGATCCTCTCCGGCGACGATCCGCTAGTGGTCGGTCGCCTGGCCAGGCCTCGTCGGACTGCGCGCGCAGAAGGTGATCACCGGGAGCGACCTCGCCAAACTCAGCGCCGACGCGCTGCGCGTGCAGGCGCGCGACACCGACGTCTTCGCCCGGCTGTCGCCGGATCAGAAGGTGCGCATCGTCCATGCGCTGCGCGCGGCGGGCGAGGTGGTGGGGTTCATGGGCGACGGCGTCAACGACGCGCCCGGCATCAAGGCGGCGGACGTGGGACTCTCGGTCGACGGCGCCACCGGCGTGGCGCGGGCCGCCGCCGACATGATCCTGCTCGACTCCGATCTGGCGGTCGTCGCCGACGGGGTGGAGGAAGGCCGGCGGACCTTCGCCAACATTCTGAAATACGTACGCATGGGCGCCAGCTCCAACTTCGGCAACATGCTCTCCATGGCGGCGGCCTCGTTGTTCCTGCCGTTCCTGCCGATGCTGGCGACCCAGATCCTGCTGAACAACCTGCTCTACGACGTGTCGGAGATCGGCCTGCCCGTTCGACAACGTCCGCAGCCTCGACATCGCCAAGCCGCAGCGCTGGCGGCTGCAGGACATTGTCCGCTTCGCCGCGGTGATGGGGCCGCTGTCGTCGCTCTTCGACATGGCGACCTTCGGCGTGCTCTATCTGCTGTTCCGCACCGGCCCGGAGGTGTTCCGCACCGGCTGGTTCGTCGAGTCCATCGCGACGCAGACCCTGGTGGTGTTTCTGATACGCACCCGCGGGCGGCCTTGGCGGGACGCGCCAAATCGCGTGCTGACTATCTCGACCCTGGCCGCCCTGGCGGTCGCCTTGGCGATCCCGTTCTCGCCCCTGGGCGTCTGGTTCGGGTTCAAGGCGCCGCCCGCCGCGGTGACACTCGCGCTGGCGGCCATCGTAGTGGCCTATCTGGTTTGCGCGGAGCTGTTCAAACCGCTGGCGATAAGTGTCAAAGCGGAGGGAGGCACTGTCAGAGGTACTTTTAAGGTTGGCCGGCTAGGAATTTCGGCGGCGGCCGGCTCCTAAGTACTTACTGCGCACTACGCGCGCCAAATCTTCCGTGCCCGAGAGGCCTCTCCTGGAACGGCGAAGCCAGCGAATTCACGTTACTCTGACAACGCCGGTTTGAGCTTTGTCTGGTCCGACGAGACGCGGGCGTTCATTCCGCCGCTGACCAGGATTTCCGAGGTCGAGGACGAGACCTACGCCTTCGGATTCTGACCCTTCGCGGTGGACTTCGGCTCCGACGCACATTGATTCCGATCAAGGCCGCCTTTCGGCAGCCGGCTAGGTTGCCAGAACGCAACCGGAGCCGCGCCATGACCGATCTCGTCGCCGCGCCAGAGCTCAGTCTCTCGACTGACAAGGCGTATGTTATCCTGCTGAAAGCCCGCGAGTTCGACGAGAAGGTCGAGGACACCGATCCTGACAGCGGTTCCGACCCGGCCGACGACGGCGCGGTCGACGTTCTTGAGCAGAAGCGGGACGACCCGACCGAGCAGGAACTCGCGGGTGCGGTCGCCGAGCTCAATGACGACGAACGGCTCGACCTCGTCGCGCTGATCTGGATCGGCCGCGGCGACTTTACGATCGGCGAGTGGAGCGAGGCGCGCGGAAAACCACCCTCGACGAGTACGGCGCGGCAGCCACCCATCTGACCGCGGCCGGCGCAGACATCACCGTGCTGGCGGCCGCGATGAAGATCTTCATCCGGCGCGCCGAGACCCGCGAACAAGCGCTGGACTAGGCGCGCACGGCAAGCACTGGTCCTGATCGTAAGCCCGGCTCTGCTCCGGGCTCGCCCTGGTAGCAGCCGCCACTTCTGGCGGCCGCCTCAAACCAGGGAGACCAACACCATGACCAAGATCACCGAGGCGCAGCGCGAGCTGCTGACCCAGGCCGCCGCCGACCCCGAAGGCGTCGTCGATGCGCCCGAGGACACCAAGATCAGCCGGCCGCTGATCAAACACGGGCTGGCGATTTCGCTGCCGGTCACGGGCGGCGTCAGCCGGCTCATGATCACGACCGCCGGCCGGGCGCTGCTCGGCGCGGCGGAGGCCGCCAGCGGCGAGCCCCAGCGCTCTGGGCCGTGCTGGATGGACCGCAAGGGGCGGGCGCGGCCGCGGCTGAGCCGGTGAGCGCCGGCCCGGAGGGCGAGGCGGATGGCGAGGAGAACACGCCTTCCGGCGAGGCGGCGCGGCCGGCCAATCGGCGCCTGGCGGCAAGCTCGGCAAGCTGGTCGAGCTGCTTCGGCGGCCGAACGGCGCGACGCTGGACGAGATGGTCGCGGCGACCGGCTGGCAAGCCCACTCGGTCCGCGGCGCCATGTCGGGCGGCCTGAAGAAGAAACAGGGCCTCACCATCACCAGCACCAAGACCGACGGCACGCGGGTCTACCGCATCGCCGCCGGGGAGCAGGGCTGATGGAGACTAGTCGATCAGGCGGCTCTGGCGGCCGAGGTGCGGGCGCTGGACAGCCTCAACATCGATGGGCTGCAGGGACGAGTGGCGGCGGCGCTTCGGGCGCCGCCGCCGGCCCTGCGCGCCCCCGACCTCATGCGCCGCTTCCTCGCCGACCGCATCCAGACCGAGGCGCTGGGCCGCGACGAGGCGCTGGAGAAGCGGCTCGCCGCGCTGGTGCGCGGCTACCAGCGGGGCGAGAAGCCCCGCGCGCCGGCGCCCATCTTCCGGCCGGGCACGGTGCTGGAGCGCGAGCACCAGGGTCGCATGCATCGGGTCGAGGTGTTGGGGGACCAGGAGGCCATGGTCGATCAGCGGCGGTAGTCGGAATCGGGATGTCCGTCGGCGCCAATTCCGCGCATGAAGCGACCGCGGCCAACCCACTCGCCGAACTGGCTGATGCTGTCCGCCTGATCGTCATAGCGGGATCCGGGAAACGCGAGCAGCTCAGCCTTAAGCTGGGCATGAACGACTTCGACCGGGGAAACCTGATCAGCCCGGACTGGAACTTATCGGCCTGGCCCGCCAGCCGGCTGATCTTGTCCGTCTTCGGGTGCCATGCAGACGACCTTCGAGAGAGGCTCTCGCCGCGCTGGCGTCTTCCTTCCGCACGTCGCGGAACATGTCGTCGAAGAACGGACGCCCCGCGCCAGCCGCCTCAATCAATACAAGGTCCGGCTTCCACTCCTTCCGAAGGAGCCGAGCACGCGCCAAAAGGTCTGGGTACTCCATTCGCACACGAAGTAGATCGAGCAGATACCAGGTGCCCGGCGTGTAACCCCACGTCGTGCAGACCGACCAGTCGCTCTGCGGCGTGGCCGTCACGGCCACGTCCCAGCTCTGCACGATGTACATGAACCGTTGTGGCTCCGGCGCCTCGTTGGTTGAAGACTTGGACCCTGTCCCAGCGGATGAGGTTACCGTTCGGCGCGGTCAGGATTACTATGTTGGTACTGCGCCTCGAAAGCGTGCGCGCCTATGGTCGCCCGCGTCTCCTCGAGAACCGCCAGAGGCTCTCGCGCCTCGAACGGTCCCTTTCGCCATGGCGACGTCGTCGTGTATCGCCGCGTCCGTTTCCCAGGTCTCGTCCTCTTCGGCGATGGCGCGCAGATTGATATGCGTGAAGCCGCCTTTCGCGATCAGGTAGGCCGCAAGGTCGTCCTCGTGCAGGCGCTGTTGGATCGCGATGATGGAGCCGCTGCGTTTGTCGTTGAGCCGGGTGAACAGAGTTTGGTCGAAGAAGTCTTTGACGCGTTGCGGCGCTCGATGGCGGAGTTGGCGTCGCCCGCCTTCATCAGGTCGTCGATGATTCCGGCGTGTCGCGCCAAGGCCGGTGATCGTGCCGCCCAGTGAAACGGCGCGCCTGGAGCCATTGGCGGACGTCTCGAACTCGAGTTCGACGTTGCGCTTCGGCGTGCTGACCGTGCGCGGGAAAAGTTTCCGATACCACGGCGCCTCGATCACCATCCGGAAGTCGCGCGCGTGTTTCGACGCGAGATCGCCGCCGTAGCTGGCGACGATGTACTTGTGGGTCGGGTCATGCCCCAGCACCCAGGCGGGGAAAGCCACCGCACAGGTGATTGACTTCAGGTGCCGAGGCGGGACCGTGATGAGGAGACGCCGCTCCTCGCCCGCGTGCACCTTCCTGAGCGCTTCGGTCATCACCTCGATGTGCCAGTTGGGCTCATAGACGTCCCCGGACTGACCGTGGCGAACACCCTCTCTGTGAAAGCCCGTCAGGTCAGTCCCCCGGAGGAGCGCCCGGTACTCAGCTGGCGTGACCAGCGCCGTCACGGCTCGCCTCGGCGACGGGTGAGGCGATCCATGATCCGGTCCACGATCTCCTCGTCAGGGCCATCGAGCTCATCCTCTGATGAGTTCCCGCTTTGCGTCTCGTTGAAGACGCCGAGCCGCTCAATCTGACCCAAGAGGAAGACCACGGTTTTGTGGTCGCGCTTTGTCAACGCGTCGTAGACCTGTCCGCGGATCAGCGCCTCGAGGACGGTCTCGGTCTGGACCTTGCCATTGATTCCTTTGGACTTGACCCTATCGTTGCAGCGCTCGGCCAGGGATCGTCCGAATGTTCTTCGACCCCTTCGTGCGGCCTCTCGGATTACCTGAGACGCCCTTCTTCCACCGATGCGCCTCCGGCGGCTTGCCGTAGCCGACCTCGTAGGTGGGGCGGCGTTCCGGCTCATCGCCCTGCTGTGCGGTGGGGGGCGGCGGCGGTGGTGGTGGTGGAAGAGGGCGCCGGGGCTTGCCTTCGGCTCTATTGGTGGCTGAACTCGTTCGCGGTGACGCACGGGCGGCAGCGATCGAGACGGTTCGGCGCCGCTAGGCGCCGTCTGGGCGTTCTTCGTCATGGTGTAGCACCTCAGTATTGGAGGCGCGCCCGCGGGACTGCGGACGCGCGGCGCGAGCGAACTCGTGCACCTCGGGGTTCTCTCGGGGTTCCATCGGGCATTTCGCCCGGCCGGCGACGCGCTGCGCCGGCTCAGCCTTCGAGGTACTTTACCAGTCAGGCGCACGTTGGACAGAAGTCCGCCACCACCTTGGCCCCTGCGGGCGTTCCATCTTGGGTCTCAGACCGAAAACACCACCAGTCATCGTCGTAGGGTTCGACCCCGGTGCAACCAACTGCACGGAGCGATGAACCGCGCGTCTAAAGCCTACGCTTCAGGTCTCGCAGCCACGGCGCAAACAACTCAACGGAGCGTTGGCCGCGACATTGCGGAGATAGGTTCGCCATCCCCGATCGCAAGGACAACCGCTTGAAACGCTGCGCTCGCGGTGCAAGCGCAACAGGGCGCGTGGTCAGCGCTTGCAAATTCCCTGCTCCCCGAACAAGGGAAACGATCGGCCAAGGGATTAAATCTCCTCGCTCATGCCGCGGCCCGTGTCCCGCGTGCGGGTGTGTCGGCCCGGGATACCCTGCAAATTCGGAGAAAATCAGCGAAAGGCCGTCTCTGCTCGGTGGGCCGTTGGGCGAAACGGAACCGGCCCGCCACCGGGCAGAGACGGGCGCGCGAAACGGCGGACACTCGCCCGCTATTCGGCGCGCGGTCGACCGTCAAAAGTCGCTGTTTCAGGGGTAATAGTCGCGTCGAAACGCAGGGTTATGACGCTACCTCAGAGAGGGAGACAGCCTGTCAACGACTGGGTGGCGGTGAGAGAGGGATTCGAACCCTCGATAGGCTTTCACCTATACACGCGTTCCAGGCGTGCGCCTTCAACCACTCGGCCACCTCACCAACGTCCGCCCAAGGCGCACGCGTACTCTACTCAAGAACCGCTCCGCGTCACAGGAGCGGGTGCGCCCCTTCAACCACTCGGCCACCTCGCCAGCCCGCTTCGCGGGAGCGGCGGAATATAGCGACGGGGACCTTCGCCACAAGCGCGCGTGAAAGCCGCAGGCGGAGCTACTATGTTGGCGCTGTCGCATGATCATGGAGCGCCGACGATGTTCCTCCGCAAGACCCCCGAGATGCCCACCCGCGAGACCGCCCTGCCGGGGCGGGACCAGCCGATCCGCACCGCCGAGCGCCACTTCGTCAACGGTCGGCCGCTGAAGGGGCCCTACCCGGACGGCGCGCAGCTGGCGCAGTTCGCGATGGGCTGCTTCTGGGGCGTCGAGCGGATCTATTGGCAGGTCCCGGGCGTCTGGGTGACTGCGGTGGGCTATGCCGGCGGCGTCACGCCTAATCCGACCTATGAGGAGGTCTGCAGCGGCCGCACTGGCCAGACCGAGACGGTGCTGGTGGTGTTCGAGCCGCAAACGGTGACCTACGAGGGCCTCCTGAAGGTGTTCTGGGAGGGTCACGACCCGACCCAGGGCATGCGGCAGGGCAACGACGTCGGCACCCAGTACCGCTCGGCGATCTTCTACTACGACGAGGCGCAGAAGCTGGCCGCCGGGGCCTCGCAAGCGGCCTACGCCAAGTCGCTGTCCGAGGCGGGCTACGGAGCGATCACCACCGAGATCGCGCCGGCCGGGCCGTTCTATTTCGCCGAGGACTACCACCAGCAGTACCTCGCCAAGAATCCCGGCGGCTACTGCGGCGTCGGGGGCACCGGCGTCAGCTGCCCGATCGGCGTCGGCGTCAAAGCCTGAAGACAGGCGTGACGGATGCGGCGTCGGCGGACGCCACCTCTGCACGGCCGGGGGCGACCGGAGTGAGATGCGGCGTCGGCGACGCCACCTCTCACGCCCGCGCGCCCTAGAACTTCGCGGTCGCGAAAGGAACATCTGCCGACCGAGCAGATCGTAGGTCGGGTAGGCGTTCGGCGCGCCGGCGCCGAGATCGGCTGGCTGACAGCGGCGGATCCTGGTCGAGGAGTTGTTGACCCGGCCCGACGTGAGGGTCTGGTTGACGCGCCAGGCGCCGGAGAGGTCGAGGTAGTTGACGCCGGAAGCGTGGCGTCGGCCGGGTCGAAGACGCCAGGAGGCCGGGCGCAGGCCGGGTTGGGTCGAGTTGGTGTCGAAGCTAGACGGCCGATGTAGCGCCATTGCAACGAGGCCAGGATGTTCCACGGCGTTTTCCAGGTATCGTGAAGGTGTGCCGCCAGCGCGGGTTGACGATGTGGCAGGTCGGACCGAACAGCCCGGCGCAGTCGAAGGTCGGGCTGGCCCTTCAGCGTGCGTCGTCTGGTTCTGCACAGGTAGGTGCCGTCGAAGTGCGAAGGACAGCGAGCCCATGCCGCGCAGCGCCCATGTCTTCCAGCGGCAGGCGATAGTCGGCCTGGAAGTCGAGGCCGGACGTCGTGCACCTTGGCCACGTTGTTGTTGGTGCCCTTGATGTAGCCGCCGCCGGCGATGGTGGTGCCGAACAGGAAGCCCTGCGGCGTGCGCACGACGTTGCGGGCAGAAGGTGCGGGTCACCGGTCGTGCAGGCAGTTGTTAGAGCGAGATGCTCAGCGGAATGTTGCCGACCACGCCGGCGATCGTTGATGTCGAAGTAGTCGATGCTGGCGGTGAAGCCTGCAGGAAGGTCGGCGTTCACCGTGGCCGCCGATCGAGTAGGTGTCGGCGATTTCCGGCTGAGAGGGTTGGGGTTGCCGCCCATGCAGCGTGGCGCACTGGCCGGCGAGGCACTGCATGAGATGAGTGTCGCGTGCGTAGCCGGCCGTTGCCGTATTCGGCCGCCGTCACGCCGGTGCGCATGCACTGGGCGAGGGTGGCCTTGGCGACGCCGGTCGCGGGCGTCCGGCGCACAGAGGTCTTCCGACACGACGCTGGTCGTTGGTGACGGATGCTGCGGGGAGAAGGCTTCGAGGATGCTGGCGGCGCGGATGGCGCGGTCGTAGGAGGCGCGGAGCGTGAAGTCCGGGATGGGCGCCCACTGGCCGCCGACCTTGTAGGTGCTGACGCGCGCCGCTGGTGGAGTAGTCCGAGTAGCGGTAGCCGCCTTCGATCGAGAGGTCGTAGGCGAACGGCTGCTTCTGCGGCGATCGGGATGCGGGTCTCGAAGTATCTTCCTGCACCGAGATGGCGTTGTTGACCGCCACCGAGGCGCCGCGAGAAGCCGGATAGGTCGCCGGAGAGTTCGGCTGAGTCAGGCGAGAAGACCAGGTGGTCCCAGCGGTTGCTGGTGCCGACGAGATGCCGATGCCGTCATCGGCCCAGGGCGACTTGAGCCGTACTTGCCGAGGTCGCCGGTGACGTGCCTTCGAAGATGCTCTCCTCGATGGTGCCGTGCGCGGTGCCGGGCTCGTTGAGGAAGTTCATCCTGCGCCTGGCTCACGCCGCCCTGGTTGAAGATGTTCCAGGGAACGCAGCCGGCGTCGCCGCTGAGGCAGATCGGAGCGGCGGCGGTGCCACCGACGAGCAGCGGCGTCCTGCATGCTCTGGAAGCTGAGGTAGTTGTTAGTTCGAGTTGTACAGGCTCGTGTAGTAGTACGAACCGTAGGCGTCGTAGTGCCAGGCGTCGGCGAAGTCGCCCTTCATCCCGAGCACGATGCGGTAGTTCTCGTGGTCGTAGGTCGACGTCCGCGGCCGCCGCCTTCGATGTTGCGGCGGCCGATGAACAGGTGGACCGGGTTGGCCGGAAGTCGGTCTGCACCCGGCGATCTGCGCGGCCGTACAGCCAGTGCGCCGTTGCTCCTGGGCGCTCAGCAGCGGGTTGTCGCAGTTGACGAAGAAGCCGCCGTGCCGGAGGCGGTGCCGCCGACTGGAACGAGCGCCGGACGGGGCGAGTCTGCCGAGGGAGCGGTCGCTCATGAACGATGAACTCGGCGTAGGGCTGGGCCCAGTCGGTGATGTCGTAGTGGGCGAAGAAGCCGCGCGAGGTAGCGCTTGTCCTGACGCGACAGGAACTCGTACGGGCGCCGAGTTGAAGGTCGGCCGGCGGCGACCGAATCCGGCTTGCGGGTAGCGGCAGGCAGCGAGCTGAGCCGACCGTTGATCAGCGGGCGTTCGATCACGTCGTTGTCAGTTGAGCGGCGGTAACATGTTCGAGCTGCTCGAGTTCGCGCAGGCGTCGGTCGGTGCCGAGGATCGAGCAGGCAGTCCGAATAGTCGCGGTCGCCTTCGGTGACCGGCATCGGTGTGCTGGTAACTCGAAGTAGACGGTGACGTTGCCCTTGCCGTCCGGCGGAGTTGGCGCCGAAGATCACCGAGAAGTCGGTGTTCTGGCCGTCCCGACGCGTCGCCGGTCGGCGGGGTGGCTGCCGGACGGCGGTGATCGGCCTGCTGGACGGCGGCTGTTGCTGTTGTCGTGCTGGTCGCGCCGTACTGGTGCCGTCGATGCTGGACGCCTTCGAAGTCCTTCTTCATGATGAAGTTGACGACGCCGGCGATGGCGTCCGAGCCGTAGGTCGCCGAGGCGCCGCCGGTGAGCGACTTCGACGTGGTCGACCAGCGCCGCCGGGATCTGGTCGAGGTCGGGCGCGGGGTCGGGTTGGCGGTGTTCGGGTCGCCGATGCCGAGGCGCCGGCCGTCGACCAGCACCAGGGTGCGCTGCGGGCCGAGGCCGCGCAGGTCGGCGGTGGTGAGCCGCCCGGCGCGGTGAGCGGGTTGGTGGTGTTGGAGAAGTCGGCCGTCGCTGATCTGGAAGTTCTGCGGCAGGGTGTTGAGCAGGTCGATGACGTCGGTCGTGCCCGTGCAGCTGGAATTCCTGGTGGCTGACCGCCTGGATCGGGCTGACGCTGGTCAGGTTCGGCTGCGGGATGCGCGAGCCGGTGACGACGATCTCGGGTGGTGCGGCGTGGCGTGGCGTCGGCGCTGGCGTCGGCCGTAACGGTCAACGGTTCGATGGGCGAGGAGGTGGCGGGGGCGGCCTGGGCGGCCAGCGCGGCGCGAGGACAAGCAGCGCGGCGCTGGTGATCATGGTCGACGCAACAGGCGTCCACGCACAGTGGTGTGTTTCAAAGCGGAATCCCTCGGAACGCGAGCGACCTCTTGGAGGCGCGGCGCGGCATGAGTTGCAGATTGTCCCGGGCTAGCCCCCGGGTTGGCGCTAGTCTGGGAGCAGAGGGTCGGCGCGTAGCTGTCGCCTGGGCGCAAAAGCCGCAAACAGCCGCGGTTTTGGCCTGCGGCCTGCGAGGCAGGCGCGTCGAGAGGGCCTGCCGGACGCGGCGCTCAGGCCGCGCTGGCGCCGGAACGACGTCGCGAGCGGGTGAAGCCAGGTACTGGTCGGGCGTCGCGTCGAGGCGGCGGACGAAGGCGCGGCGAAGGTGCTCATCGTCGCGAAACCGGAGATCGCCGCGACGCGCTTGATCGACAGGTCGCGCGCTCGAGGGCCGCTTCGCGCTCAATTCGCATGCCTCCACGCTTGGCGGCGTACGCCATGACCTGCAGGTAGTTCCGGTCGAAGCTCCTGCGCGACATGCTGGCGCGCGGGCAGTGCGCTGACGCTCAGGTCGCGGTCAGGTTGTCGGCGATCCAGGCGTGCAGGTCGTGGAAGCGGCGTGGGCTCTGGGCGGCGGTGCGCGCCTGGGCGTGAGCGCCGAGCTGGACTGGGCGTGGCCGCGGGGCGATGCAGAAACACCACATCTGCTTGGCGACGCAGCGCGGTGCTGCGACCAGATCCTGCTCGACAGCGCGAGCGCAGGTCGATGCGGCGTGACGCGGCGGAGGTCAGACGTCGCGTCGCGGATGTAGATCGGCGCAGGTCAGCGAACGTCGGATACAGCTCGGCGAACGCGGACCGGCTTCCAGTGGGTGACGGCCGGCGGCCGTTCAGCAGCCGGCCGCGGCCAGTACGAGACGCGCAGGTGCACACGCCGCATACGCGCGGCAGCGCGCGGCGGTGCGCCTGACCAGCGACCAGCGCGTGGGTCGGCCGCGCGCGACGATGCCGTAGCGCCGGAACGATGAGGGAGTGGATCGGCCGAGCACAGGCCGGCGTCCTTGGCGTTGAGCTCCAGGCCTGCGCGTGCGGACCGCGCGCGGGCAACGCCAGGAACTCGATGCGATATTCCGGCTGGTCGCCTGGGTGCAGCGATTGGCCATGTCGAAGACTTCCGCCGGCCAGTCACGTCGAGGCCGACGACCGGTCGAAAACGACAAACGCCACCGTGCGCAAGTCACCGTCCGGAGTGCTACATTAACGGCCGTAATATTGCGACGATTTGGGCTCAACCTGCGGCCTCGCCTGCATAACTTAACAGCGCCGACCTGAGCTGATCCAGGCCGTACAACGTCTGGCGCCAGACGGCGCGAACCATGGTTTCGCCAAGTAGGACGCATTTTGCGCCAACGGACCATCAGGACCTCTGTGGCGCCGCGGTATGCGCCAATCTGCGTCGCCAGAGGGCGCTAGTGAGGTCTGCATGCGCGACGCGGACGTTCAGTGGTGGGAAGGGCTCGGCGTTTCCGGGCGGGGCGCGGCCGCGCTCCGCGTCGCAGCGCGCTGGTTGAGCGGACGCCGGCCTGTTCAAGCGTTGAAGGGCCGCCAGGCGGCGATCTGCCGTCGCTCGCAACGCTCCGCATCCTGGAGGCGCTCAGCCGTCACAAGCGGGTCGGCGTGGCCGCCAATGAGCTCGGTCTCTCGCACGCCGCAGTCAGCCAGGCGCTGACGCGCCTGGAGTTGAAGTGCGGGCGGGGATTGTTCAACCGGACCAGCCGGGGCCTCGACGCCACGCCGGCCTGCGAAGCCCTGATCGGCGCCTATCTCGCGGCCTCGGCCGGCCTGCGCCGGGCGCTTGCGGAAGTAACGGAGGACAGGCGGCGCCACGCGCTGATCCCGCCGACAGCCTGGCGCTGGCTGTCGCCGACGGCGTCACGGCTGCGCTCGAGCTTCCCCGACGTCAGCATTCATGCCTGCCCGGAGAAGGGCACGGTCGACCTCGCCGGCGCCGACTCGCCATCCTGCCTGGCGACCAGCGTCCGCGACCGGCTTCGAGCGCACAGCGCTCTATGACGAGCGGCTACTGCCGGTCTGCTCGCCGGGCTTGCCGCCCAAGCGAGGATCGAGACGCGGCGCGGCTGGCGCACGCGCCACTGCTCGTCGAGCGGCCGGAGTTGTGGCGCCGGTGGTTCGCACACGCCGGCCTGGCGATGGCGCCCGATCTCGCCGGTCCGATCATCGACAACTCGTCGCTGGCGCTGGAGGCGTCGCTGCGGGGCCAGGGCGTCGCTCTGTGCTGCTCGCTGGGCGCGGCCGCGGCGATCGCCCAAGGCGACCTGGTCGCGCCGGTCGACGTGTCGGTGAGCTCCGGTCGGCGCTGGTGGGCCGTCTGGCGTGAGGACGGCGGCGCGGACAAGACGGCGATGGGCATGCTGGAGTGGTGTCTGGCCGAGCTTCACGCGATCAAATCGCGCCACGTCGACCTCGTCTGAGCCCGGAGGCCCGGCCCCGGCGGCTATTCGGACCGGTTGGCCGTGTGCAGATGCGCGTCGGCGCGGTTGATATCGAGTGCGTAGAGCAAGCCCACCACCGCGCCCTTGATGATCGGCAGCGCGATCAGTGTGATCGCGCCGACCGAGATCAGCGCGGCCGGCACGAGGATCGCCAGCGGCGCCTTCCAGATCAGCGGCGCGCAGAGGATCAGGAACGGCACGATCACCACGTGCCCGACGATCAGCACGGTGAAGTAGGCCGGCCCGTCGTCGGCGGGATATCGGTCGAGGTCGTGGCCACAGCATTGGCAGACCGGTTCGACCTTCAGGTAGCGATAGAACATCGCGCCCTTGCCGCAGTGCGGGCAGCGCCCGCGCAGGCCGCGCAGCATGGAGGTCGGAACCGAACGCCGGGACCAGAGGCTCATGGCGGGGGATATGCGCTCTTCGGGCCTGGCGCGGAAGGGCGCTGCGGCCATATCGCCCGATCTGGCCTGGACCTGCAGAACATCCCGGGCGATTGCGGCGTTACCGGGTGCTGGGTGAGGCGCGGAGGGACGGCGGATGGTCTACGAGCTGCACTATTGGCCGAGCATCCAGGGGCGTGGCGAGTTCGTGCGCCTGGCGCTCGAGGAAGCGGGCGCCGAGTACGTCGACGTGGCCCGCCAGCCGGCCAGCGCAAGGCGGCGGCGCGCGGGCGCTCGGCGAGCTGATGCAGGAGCTCGATCCGCCGCCGTTCGCGCCGCCGTTCCTGGTGTCGGGCACGCTGGTGATCGCCCAGACCGCCAACATCCTGATGTTCCTTGGCCGCCATCACGGCCTTGCGCCGCAGGACGAGCCGGGCCGGCTCTGGGTGAACCAGCTGCAGCTGACCATCGCCGACCTGGTCGACGAGGCGCACAACGTCCATCACCCGATCGCCGGCAGCCTCTACTACGAGGACCAGAAGGACGCCGCGGTGAAGAACGCCGAGCCACTTCCGCGAGGAGCGGATGCCGAAGTTCCTGGGCTACTTCGAGCGCATCCTGCGCGGCGAGGGCGAGACCGGCGGCGGCCTCGCCGGCGAGCAGCTGAGCTACGCCGACCTGTCGCTGTTCCAGATCGTGCGCGGCCTGCGGGTACGCGTTCCCGAAGCGGATGGCCTCGCTGGCGCCGGACATCGGCGCGGTGCTGGCGCTGGCCGAGCGCGTCGAGCAGCGGCCCGAACATCGCCGCCTACCTGGCTTCACCCCGCCGCATTCATTTCAACCGGCAGGGCATCTTCCGGCACTACCCCGAGCTGGACGGCTGACGGCCCCGGCGGCGCGCGCGCTGCAGGCGGCAGAGCCGGCCCTGGCCCGACCAGATCTCGATCTCGACGAGGCGCGGCTGGGCGGCGAGCCGCTGGCGGGCGAAATCCACCGCGCGCAGGTCGCTCACCATTTCGGCGGTGAGCTCGACCGGCGCACCGCCGTCGCGTTCGTGCACGAGCATCCGATAGATCTTCATGGCCGTCGCCTTCGCGCGGTCCCCAACCGACCGTTCCAACTGGCGCGGGCAATGCAGCCGATTTGAGGCGAAGCTTGCCGCGACTTGACCAGAATCAACGGCCTGCCGCCGCGGCCTTGTCAGGACGACGCGGGAATGATGTCGTTGGCTCACGACGGGAAGGAGACCTGGGATGCTGAAGGAAAAGCCGCTCGACTACGCGACGGCCACCGCCGGCATCGATGGCGAAGGCGCTGGCGGCGCGACAAGTCAGCGCAGCTGAGCTCTGCGAGGAAGCGATCCGAACGATCGAGGCCAAGGACGGGCCGATCAACGCCGTCGTGGTGCGCGATTTCGACCGGGCGCGCGAGGCGGCCAAGGCGGCCGATGCGGCGCTGGCCGGGGGCGAGACCCGTCCGCTGCTCGGGGTGCCGATGACGGTGAAGGACTCGCACCACGTCGCCGGGTTGCCGACCACCTGGGGGCTGGCGCCGTTCAAGGACTGGAAGGCCAGCGTCAACTCCACCGGCGTCGCGCGCCTGAAGGCGGCCGGCGCGGTGATCCTCGGCAAGACCAACATCCCGCCCAACCTCGGCGACTGGCAGGCCGACAATCCGGTCTACGGCCGCACCAACAATCCGCACGACCTTGGCCGCAGCCCCGGCGGCTCGTCTGGCGGCGGCGCGGCGGCGCTGGCGGCCGGCATGGTCCCGCTGGAGTTCGGCTCCGACATCGGCGGGTCGATCCGCGTGCCGGCGCACTTCTGCGGCGTCTTCGGCCACAAGCCGACCTTCGACCTGGTGCCGCAGACCGGCCACGCGCCGCCGGGCTTCGAGGGACCCAGCGCCGGCGTCCAGTTCGGCGTCGTCGGGCCGCTGGCGCGCTCTGCCGCGGACCTGCAGCTCGCGCTGAACGTGCTCGCGGGCCCTGAGCGGCGATTTCGCCCGCGGCTATGCCCTCGAACCTGCCGCCGCCGCGCGGCGAGGCGCTTGGCGACTACCGGGTGCTGATCCTGGACAGCCATCCGCTGGCCGGCGTCGACGACGAGGTGCTGGCGCCGCTGCACGCGCTGGCCGACCGCCTGGAGGCGCTGGGCGCCGAGGTCTCGCGCTCGAGCCCGCTGCTGCCCGACCTCGCCGCCGCGCAGCCGGTCTACCTGTCGATGCTGGGGACGATCATGGCGCGCGGCCGCCCCGGCGCCGATCCGCCGCTCGATCCCTTCGCGTACATGAACGGGCTCGACGCCATCGCGCGGAGCCGGGCCGACTGGGCCGAGCTGTTCGAAGAGTTTGACGTGGTGCTCGCGCCGCCGTTCGGGACCGCCGCCTTCCCGCACGATGCGTCGGAGTGGGCCACGCGCACGCTGACCATCAACGGCGCGCCGACCCCCTACGGCGCCCAGATCGCCTGGCCGGGCATCGCCACCTTCCCGGGCCTGCCCTCCACCTGCGCCCCGATCGGCAAGACCAAGCGCCGGCCTGCCGGTCGGCGTGCAGATCATCGGCCCGGCCTATGAGGACCGCACCACGATCGCCTTCGCCGGCCTCGTGGAGCGGGAGCTCGGAGGCGGCTAGCCGGCGAACATGTGCTCGAAGTTGCGGCGGTAGAAGCGGTCCTTGGTGTCCTCGTCGAAGCCGGCGAAGGTCCCCTCGAAACGCTCGATCGGGTTGCGGGTCCCTTCGGGGTGCGGATAGTCCGATGAGAACAGGAAGAGCTCCGGGCCGCCCTCGCGGATGATCACGCCGGCGTCCTCGGTGGCGTAGGGCGTGAAGCGCACCGCGCGGCGCACCAGCTCCGAGGGCGGCGCCGAGAGCGCGGCCAGCACCGGGTCGGTCTTGCGCCAGCCCTTCCAGGCCTGATCGAGCCGGCGCAGGAAGTCCGGCACCCAGCCGGCGCCCAACTCGATCACCCCGCCGCGCAGGGCCGGGAAGCGGTCGAAGACGCCGTCCAGCGCCAGCGCGGCCAGGAAGTTCTGCGGCGCGAACGACAGCGAGAAATAGTCCTTGGCGCGCAGGTTCTCGCCGCCGCCCAGCCAGTCCTTCGGCCGCGGGTGGCCGTTCTTGTGATAGGCGGGCGGAAGCGTCGGCGAGGCCGCGCCGACGTGCAGCATGAAGGGAACGCCCGCCTCGGCGAGCCGGCGCCAGACCGGGTCGAGGTCCGGGTGGCCGGGCGAGACGTCGCCGGCCGGCGCCGCCGGGACCCAGATCGCGCCGACACCGGCCGCGATCGCCGCGTCGATTTCGGTGAGCGCCCGCTTCGGGGTCGTCCAGCGGCACGACGCCGACGCCGATCAGGCGCTTGTCGCCCCGGCAGAAGTCGGCCATCGCCCGGTTCAGCGCCCGCGCGCCGCCGTACTTCACGTCCGGGTCCGGCGACGGCATGAACTGCGAGCCGGCGAAGGTGGTGAAGACCAGCTGGCGCGAGAAGCCGAGGTCGTCGAGCGCCTTGGTGCGCTCGCCGGGATCGATCGCGCCGTAGGCTGCCCAGCCCTTCGGACCGGCCACCACGTTGGCGGCGATCTCGGCGGTCGCGACCGGGTCCTGCTGGCGCGCCAGCGCCTTGGCGATCGCCTTCTCGGCGCCGGAGCCGCCTGCTTCCAGCCGCATGCTCCCAAGCTTCTCGCGGATCGCCGGATCGGCGTAGCTGGAGAGCCAGTCGAGGCTCTCCATGATGTGGCTGTCGGCGTCGTTGATCACCCGTCCCGCGGCGTACGGCATTGCGGCGTCTCCTCGTTTCCCTGGCGAAAAGCGTAGCCCCGCTTCGAGGCGGGTCAAGAACCATCCCGTTTCGTGTTTTTCGTGGTTCGACCTTCGGTGCTACGGAGCCCGCCATGACCACCCGCCGCATCGCCGTCATCGGACTTGGGCAGCGCATCGCGCACGTGCTGGCGGCGATGCAGGAGGTGGGGTGGGACCTGCGGGTCGACGGCTACGTCGACGAGGCGCCGGTCGGCATGCCGATCCTGCAGGCCGCCGGCATCCTGCCGGGGCGGCCGTTCGCGACGCCCGAGGCGCTGCTCGCCGCCGGTCCGTACGACCTGGTGATGATCGGCAGCCCCAACCACCTGCACCTGACCCACCTGACCGCCGCCTTCGCCGCCGGCTACCCGATCTTCGCCGAGAAGCCGATCGTGCGCACCGAGGCGGAGTCGCTGACCCTCGCCCGGCGCCTGGCGGGCGAGGCGATTCCGCCGCTCTTCATCGGCCTCGTGATGCGCTCGCTGCCGATCGTGCGCGAGGTGATCGCCCGCGTCGACGGCGGCGAGCTCGGGCCGCTGATCTCGATGGACGCCACCGAGCACCTGCCGCCGGAGCACGGCGGCTATCTGGCCCGCAACTGGCGGCGCAGGGCCGAGTGGGGCGGCTCGTTCATGCTCGACAAGGTCTGCCACGACTTCGATATCTTCGGCCGCCTCGCCGGCGCGCGGCCGGCGCGCGTCGCCAGCTTCGGCGGCCGGCGCATCTTCACGCCGGAGCGGGCCGACGCGGCCCCGCGCGCCTACGAGGACGGCGCGCCGGCCTACGCGCTGCGCGACGCCGGCTGGCGCGGCGCCAACGACGCCTTCCAGTCCGACATGGACCTCGCCGACCACCAGACCGCCATCGTCGAGTACGCCAGCGGCTTGCAGCTCTCCTTCCATTCCAACAGCCACGTCGCGCTCTCCGAGCGGCGCTGGTACGTGGCCGGCGCCGAGGGCACGCTGATCGCCGACCTGGTGCGCAACCGGCTGATGGTCCGCCGCGCCCTTTACCGCGGCAAGCCCGAGCGGCTCGACTACGGCGGCGTCACCGCCGACGCCCACAACGGCGCCGACCAGGCGATGGCGATCGACCTCGCGGCAGCGCTGGACGGCGAGCGCCCCTTCCCGGTGACGCCCTGGGACAGTCTGGAGGCCGGACTCACCGTCATGGCGATCGACCGCGCCTTGGAGAGCCGCGAGGTCGTCGACTGCGCGCCGATGTGGGCCGCCTACGACGAAGCCCGCGGCGCGCTGGCGCCGGCCCGGCAAGCGTGACCGCATAGCCTGAACGGTCGATGCGGGACGGGCCGGCAGCCGGCAGGAATGGCGGCATGAACCGGATCCCGACCCTCGCCACAGCCCTGGCCACGCTCGCCTTCGCATCATGCGCGCGCTCCGACACGCCGCCGGCGCAGCGCGCAGCAGCGGCGGCGCCCGCGAACCAGGCGGCGGCCGAAGCCGCACTGGCGGGGGGACGGCCGAACATCGACCCGGGCATGAATCCCTCGCCGATGACGCTGCTGCGCGCCCAGTACGCCACGATGCTGGACCCGCCCGGCCGCAAGATGCCCGCCGACGCCGCCCAGCTCGACGCGATGCTGGCGGCCGGCCAGTACAATGCCCTCTACGCGCGGCTCACCGGCCCGCTGCCGCCCGCCCAGCTGCTGCTCGACATCAACTGGGAGCAGGCGCGCCTCTTCAACGGCGCGAGCGTCCTCGTCACCTTCGCCGCGATCAACGACGAGTGGCGCTACGCGCCGTCCGCGCCGCCGGGCAAGCAGGTCCTGGCGCAGCAGGCGGCGCTGGTGCTTGGCCTCTACGCGCGGGCTCAGCTGGAGACGGAGATGCTGGGCTGCGGCACGCCATTGGTCATCGGGCGGCGCGAACAGGAGCTGGGTGCGCAGTTCGCGCCGATGTGGGCCGCGGGGCGGGCGCTGCCGCGCGCCACGCAACTGCAGCTGGTCGAGACCGCGATGGAGCTCGAGACGGCGACTCGCCCGGTGCGGCGGGACGACGTGGTCGCCTGCGACTGGGGACCGACGAAGAAGGTCGACCCAGGCCCCACGGCCGGAATCGGCGCGGACCTGCCGGCGGACGGCGCGACCTACCCGTTCGGCGCCCACGACACCATGGGCGACGAGCGCCTCGACCCCTACGCACACCTGCAGAGTGACCTGGTCGGCCAGATCTCCCCGACGGTCGGGCCGCAGTAGCCGCGCGGGTCGCGGCGCTACCCGGCCGCCACGCCGCTGGCGGCCAGCGCCGCCTGCAGCTCGCCCAGCACCTTGGCCACCGCCGGGTGCTGCGCGACCCGCCCCGCGTAGGCGGCGAGCTTCGGACGCCGCGACAGCAGCTCCGCATCGCCCAGCAGGCCGCCCATCGCCGCCACGCCGAAGAGCGCCGGCCCCAGCACGCAGTCGGCCCGCGTGAAGGCCGCGCCGGCGGCGTAGCCGTCCGCCGCCACGAAGTGCTCCAGCCGGTCCAGTCCAGCGCCGAGCCGCTCGCGCGCCTTCGGCGCCGCGTCCGGCGCGCCCGCGCTCATGTCGTGGAAGAACTCCACCAGCGGGGTGAGGAGCCCGCCCTCGGCCAGCCGCTGCAGCAGCGCCACGCGCGCCCGGCCCTCGGGGTCGGCCGGCGCCAACGGCACGTGCGGGAACTTCTCGTCGAGATAGGCCAGGATCACCGCCGACTCCGGCAGCGGCGAGCCGTCGTCCAGCACCAGGCAGGGGATGGTGCCGGTGACGCTGATGCGCCGGTATGCGTCCGAGCTCATGCCTCCGGGCGGCGGCGCGATCTTCACGTCGAGGCCCTTGGCGTAGATCCCCGCGCGCACCGGCGCGCACCAGGGCGAGGAATCCTCGGAATAGAGCAGCATGATCAGCATCCTTCCCCGGCCCCCCGGCTCTGACATATTGGCGGCCATGCAGCTGAAGCTAACCCCCCACCCGGACATTCCGTTGCTCCGCGGTCGACGCGATCGAGGTGACGGTCGAGCGTCCGGCGCCCTCGGCGATCTACCCTGGCCTACCGCGCCGTCGGCCAGATCGCCGGCGTCTTCCTGCCGCCGCCCGCCGAGCCGCTGGCGACCGACGAGCTCTGGCGCACCACCTGCTTCGAGGCGTTCCTGAAGCCGGAGGGCGGCGCGGGCCTACTCGAGCTCAACTTCGCCCCGTCGAGCCGCTGGGCCGCCTATCGCTTCACCGGCTATCCGGGAGGGCATGGCGGCCGTCGAGATCGCCGCGCCGCGCATCGAAGTTCGCCGCGGCGCCGAGGCGCTCGAGATCGACGTCGCCCTCGATCTCGCCGGCCACCTGCCGCCCGGTCCCTGCCGCCTGGCGATCTCCGCCGTCATCGAAGAGACAAACGGCGACCGGTCCTACTGGGCGCTCGCCCACGCCCCCGGCCGCCCCGACTTCCACGACGCGGTCGGGTTTGCCGCGCACCTTCCCCAGTGACCATCAGGAACCCCCATGCGCTTCGGCATCGACCGCCTGGTGGCCGACCCCGCGCTGCGCGCGCCGCTGCAAGGCCGGCGCGTCGCCCTGCTCGCCCATCCGGCCTCGCTGACCGCCGACCTCACCCACTCGCTCGACGCGCTGGCCGCCTGCCCGGAGATCACGCTCTCCGCCGCGTTCGGCCCGCAGCACGGCCTGCGCGGCGACAAGCAGGACAACATGGTCGAGAGCCCGGACTTCCGCGATCCGGCGCTGGGCATTCCGGTCTTCAGCCTCTACGGCGAGGTGCGCCGCCCCACCGACGCGATGATGCAGACGTTCGACGTCATCCTCGTCGACCTGCAGGACCTCGGCTGCCGCATCTACACCTTCATCACCACGCTCCGGTACGTGCTGGAGGCCGCCGCGCGGCTCGGCAAGTCGGTCTGGGTGCTCGATCGGCCGAACCCCGCCGGCCGGCCGGTCGAAGGCCTGAGGCTGCGCCCCGGCTGGGAGAGCTTCGTCGGCGCCGGGCCGCTGCCGATGCGCCACGGCCTGACGCTCGGCGAGCTCGGCGGCTGGTTCGTCGGCGACCCTGAAGCTCGACGTCGACTACCGGGTGATCGAGATGGAGGGCTGGGCGCCCGACGCCGCGCCCGGGTTCGGCTGGCCGCTGGGCGAGCGCGCCTGGATCAACCCCAGCCCCAACGCCCCCAACCTCTGGATGGCCCGCGCCTACGCCGGCACGGTGATGCTGGAAGGGACGACCCTTTCGGAAGGCCGCGGCACCACGCGCCCGCTCGAGCTGTTCGGCGCGCCGGACATCGACGCCCGCGCCGTGATCGCCGAGATGCGCGCGCTCGCGCCGCACTGGCTGGCGGGCTGCGCGCTGCGCGACTGCTGGTTCGAGCCCACCTTCCACAAGCACGTCGGCCAGCTCTGCAACGGCGTGCAGATCGTCACCGAAGGCCCCGCCTACGACCACGCCGCCTTCCGCCCCTGGCGGCTGCAGGCGCTGGCCTTCAAGGCCATCCGGCGCCTCGACCCCGCCTACGATCTCTGGCGCGACTTCCCCTACGAGTACGAGACCGGCAAGCTCGCCATCGACGTCATCAACGGCGCGCCCCGTCCTGCGCGAATGGGTCGACGACCCCGCCGCCACGCCCGCCGACCTCGACGCGCTCACCGCGCCCGACGAGCAGAGCTGGGAAGCGGAGCGGCGAGCATATCTGCTTTACTAGCTCCTCACCCGCGCCGAAGAGCGCGGGGGAGGGGGACCACGCGAAGCGTGGTGGAGGGGGCGACCCGCGCGTGCCCCCTCCGTCGCGCTCCGCGCGACACCTCCCCCGTACGCTTCGCTACGGGTGAGGAGCGCCGAATGCGACGTGTCCGGAGGAGCGGCGGGGCGTTTTGCGCTATGCAGGGACGGGGCTGATTCGCGCGCCCCGCGCGGGAGGGCCGATGCGCTGGTTCCAGGCGCTGTTGCCGCGTGAGGAGAGCTTCTTCGACCAGTTCGAGGCGCACGCCCGGCTGCTGGTGAAGGGCGCCGAGGCGCTGCGCGACCTGCTGAACGGCGGCGCCGGCGTGGCGGCCGCCTGCGCGGCCATCGTCGCGCACGAGGAGGCGGCCGACGAGGTCACCCGCGCGGTCTTCCTGGCCATCCGCCGCACCTTCATCACCCCGTTCGACCGCAGCGACATCCGCGAGCTGACCACCTCGCTCGACGACGCCATCGACCAGATGCAGAAGACCGCCAAGTCGATCACCCTGTTCGAGGTGACCGAGTTCCAGCCGCAGATGCGCGAGCTGGGCGACCTCGCCATCCAGGCCGGCGTACCTGACCCTGGAGGCCACCGAGCTGCTGCGCGACATGCGCCGCAACGCCGCCCGCCTCAACGCCATCGCCGAGGCCGTCACCCGCATCGAGAACCGCTCCGACGAGGTCTACGACGCCGGCATGAAGGCGCTCTTCCAGAAGAGCCAGGCCACGCCGATGGACTTCATCGTCGGGGCCGACATCCTCGACCACCTGGAAAAGGTGATCGACCGCTTCGAGGACGTCTCCAACAGCATCAGCGGCATCCTGATCGAGCACCTGTAGAGTGGGTGAGGAGCGGTAGGTGGACCCCGCCACCATCACCCTCTGGCTGCTGGTCGCCGTCGCGCTGGCGTTCGACTTCCTGAACGGCCTGCACGATGCGGCCAACTCGATCGCCACCATCGTCTCCACCCGGGTGCTGCGCCCACGCTACGCGGTGGCCTGGGCGGCGTTCTTCAACTTCGTCGCCTTCCTGTTCTTCGGCCTGCACGTGGCCAAGACCATCGGCTCCGGCATCGTCGACGTCGCCCTGGTCACCGACCGGCTGATGTTCGGGGCGCTGATCGGCGCGATCGCCTGGAACATCATCACCTGGCTGGCCGGCATCCCCTCGTCGTCGTCGCACGCCCTGGTCGGCGGCCTGGTCGGCGCGGGCCTTGCCAAGGCCGGGCCGCAAGGCGATCGTGCTGGACGGGGTCGGCAAGACCGCCGCCGGCATCGTCGCCTCGCCGGCGATCGGCTTCGTCCTGGCGCTGGTGCTGATCTGCGCGGTCTCCTGGATCTTCGTGCGCGCCCGCCCCGCCGCCGTCGACCGGATCTTCCGCTCCGCTGCAGTTCGTCTCCGCCTCGGCCTACTCGCTCGGCCACGGCGGCAACGACGCCCAGAAGACCATGGGCATCATCGCCGTGCTGCTCTTCGCCCACGCCGGCCGGCACGGCGCCTTCGACGTCCGCATCTGGGTGGTGCTCGCCTGCCAGGCGGCGATGGCGCTGGGCACGCTGGCCGGCGGCTGGCGCATCGTCCACACCATGGGCGCCGAGATGACCCGGCTTTCGCCCATGCAGGGCTTCTGCGCCGAGACCGGCGGGGCGATCACCCTCTTCACCGCCACCTACCTCGGCGTGCCGGTCTCCACCACCCACACCATCACCGGCGCGATCGTCGGCGTCGGCGCCGCGCGGCGCACCTCGGCGGTGCGCTGGGGCGTGGCGCGGCGGATCGTCGTCGCCTGGGTCGTCACCATGCCGATGGCGGCGCTGATCGCGGCGCTCGCCTACTTCGCCGGCGCGCTGGTTTTCCCGACATGAAGCCGCTGCAAGCTCGATCGGCATCCAGTACGCGGCCCTGCCCTGCCGCATCGTCAGGCGCGGCAGGTGCAGGTGCTGCTGATCACCTCGCGCGGCACCCGCCGCTGGGTGATCCCCAAGGGCTGGCCGATGCGCGGGCTGAAGGCCGCAGCACGCCGCCGCGATCGAGGCGGCCGAGGAGGCCGGCCTGGTCGGCGCAGATCGAGGACCACCCGATCGGCTCCTACCACTACGTCAAGCGAGCTGAAGGGCGAGACGGCCGCCGACGTGCAGGTGATCGTCTTCCCGTTCCGCGTCGCAGGCTACCAGGCCGAGGCTGGAAGGAGCAGGGCCAGCGCGTCCACGAATGGGTCCGCTACCAGACGCGCCGCCCAGCCTGGTCGCCGAACCCGCCCTGCGCCGCCTGATCCAGCGACTTCGGCGCCGCCCGCACCCCGACGCTGCTCGCCCGCGGCCTGCGCACCTACCGCAGCTGGCGCCTGGCGCGGGCCTAAGCTCTCCTCACCCGTCGCGAAGACGACGGGGAGGGGAGGCCGCGCGTGGTGGAGGGGGCGCGGCCGCGCTACGAGCGCTCGCCGCATGCAACCTCACGTCCCGCGTCTCTTTCGCCTAACTCGAACAATGCGAGACTTGCACATGCGCGTCAGCACCGCCGACTTCATCAAGAACTACGGCGCGCTGGCCGACCAGGCGCTGAGCGAACCTGTGACCATCACCAAGAACGGCCGTGACCGGCTGGTGGTGATGTCGGCGGCCGAATACGCGCGGCTGAAGGGCCGTGACCGCCGTGTATGCGCGCGGAGCACTTCAACGAGGAAGAGCTGGCGCTGCTGGAGGTATCCGAAGCGCCCGCCGAGTACGCCTATCTCGACAAGGAGCTCGACGAGCCGGCCAAGTGACCTGGCCGACGCCGCAACCCGGCCTCGTCGTTCGCTACAGCTATCTCTGGAGACGGGCAGGAAGAAGGCCTCAAGGATCGGCCGTGCGCCGTTGTATCAGCGTGAGCCGCGGCAGCGCGACGTCGTCTATGTCCTGCCGGTCACGCATTCGCCGCCGGCAACGCCGACGACGCGGTCGAGGAGGAATTTCCGCTGCGACGAAGGCGCGCCTCGAACTCGATGCGGCGCGATCCTGGATCGTGGTGACGGAGGCGAACGCGTTCGTTTGGCCAGGCCCGGACCTGCGCTTCGTCGGCGACGGCGGTCCGAGACCGCGGCTTACGGCATGCTGCCGCGGCGCTGTTCCGGACCGTCCGCGACCGCTTCGCCGCGCGCATCCGCGCTGGACGGGCAGGATGACGCCGCGCACGGAGTAGGCCAGCGATACGACCCGGGAGGCGACTCGCCCGGCTCCGCCGGGCGGGGAGGGCAAACGCGCCGTTACCCAGACTAGCACCACGCCGCGTTGCCCACCGAGGTCCGACGCCTCGACCAAACCCTAACATCACTCGTATCTTCCAACGCGCACGGTCCGACGCTTACACATGATGTCCGCTGCCGAGTACGAGGGGCTGAAGCGCCGCTACCGTCGCGTGGTGTGCGCGGAGGACTTCAACGACGAAGAGCTCGCGCTGCTAGAGGCAGCCGAACCGCCCGCCGAGTACGCCTATCTCGACAAGGAGCTCGACGAGCCCACCGAGCGGCCTGGCCGAACGCCACGTCGCAACCAGAAAACCTAAAGCCCGCGCCTCGCGCCGGCGACCGTTCGCACCGCAAAACAACCCTTAACAACGGCGCCCAAAATGCGGCGCCGACATTGCGGCCGGCCGCGCCTTCGCAGTTTTCCTAAACCCCAACAATGTCAAAGACCTGCGCCTTCGCGGAGCCCCCCCAGAAGCGCCTGCAGGTGTGAATTATCAAGCCCCGGCCGCTCGACTAAGGCTAGCGTCGGGCCGCCAACCCGGGAGGTCATGATGGCGTCCAACGTCGCCCTGAAGCGCGCCAAGCGGGCGCAACAGCGCAAGCAGGCCGTCGCCGTGAAGCGCCGGCTCGAGCTGGTGGAATTGGCGCTCGGTCCGCGAGCGCGCCGCGCCGCCCAGTCGCCGCTCCGGCTCTGCGTCCTTCAAGGCGAGGTTGTCGACGGCGCCGTCGCGGGCGGGATCGCCAGCGTGTTGCTGGCGCGCGGCCGGTCGCAGGAGTCCGTCACCGCCGCCATCTTTCTGGTCGACACCTACTGCCTGGGGATCAAGGACGTCATTTTCAGGGACTTCGACGCTGACGAACTCGCCTTCGTCGTCAAGGGCATGTCCGCCAACACGCCGCTGACGGTGGTCGAGCCCGCCTATGCCCGCAAGCTGCTGCACCAAGCGGCGGCCTGGGGAACCTCGATCGGCTTTCGGCCGCACCGCGACTTCGTGGCCGCCGAACAGATCTTCGGCGACGTGAGCGCCGATGCCTGCGACGCCGCCTTCAGCTTCGGCCACGACGGAAAGCCCTTCGACGTGCCCGGCCCCACGGAGACCCGCGCCCAGGTGCGCCAGCGCTTCGCTCACCTCATCGCCCGCTTCGGTCCGGACGGCTTCGACGACATCACGAGCTCTGAGCCTCGCTCGTCACCCGCGCCGCAGAGCGCTGGGAGGGGACGCGCGAAGGGCGGTGGAGGGCGCGCGGCCGCCCCCGCCCGTCCGTCACCCAGCGCAATGTCGTACCGGATGAACCCCGGTTCACCGCCACCTTGTCGTAGAGCGCCCGCGCCGTGGCGTTGCTCTCGTGCGTCAGCCAGTAGAGCCGCCCGCAGCCCTGGCCGCGCGCCCAGTCCGCCACCGCCGCGATCAGCGCCCGCCCGGCCCCCTGGCCGCGCGCGGCCTCGTCGGTGAAGAGGTCCTGCAGGTAGCAGACGTCCGGCCCCGAGGTGCTGGGATGCACGAAGAAATGCGTGATCCCGACCAGCCGCCCGTCCGCCCGCGCCCCCAGCGCATGCAGCCGCTCCCCGGACATGAACTCCGCCCACGCCCGGTCGTACATCCCCTGCGGCTCGTCGCGCTCGTAGAACGCGATGTACCCCCGAAACAGCCGCTCCCACGCGGCGCGGTCGGCGGGCGTGAGCGGGGTGATCGTCAGCATGGGGTTCTTGTCTTGGTCTCTCGTGAGCGCGCCCTTGCCATCGGGCGCGGGCGCCGCAATATCTGGAGCTAGGAGGACCGGCCAGATGGCGGTGTTGAATATCGAGGTGAAGGCGAAGGCGCACAAGGCGACCAAGCGGCCGAAGTCGGTGGTGTCGAAGACCCTCTCCACGCCGGCCGGCGCCAAGACGCGGGTGACCTCGCTGGACGCCAACAGCGCCACCTTCGGCGCCGATTTCCTCTACGTGTTCAAGAACAACGTCCGCAAGGCGCGCAAGGGCAACCGGGGCGCCGCGTGAACGCCAGCCAGGCCGCCGGCCGGTCCGCACGCCGCGGGCCTTGAGCCAAGGCGGTCCCGAGCTCTGGATCATCGCCGGCGCCAACGGCTCGGGCAAGAGCACGGCCTACGGCCAGGCCTCGATCGACGCGCCGACCGGCTCGATCTGGATCATCAACCCGGACCTGCTCGCCCAGCGCATCGCCGACCACGAGCGCATGCCGCTCAACTCCCGACGCCAACATCGCCGCGGTCACCCGCATCGAGACCTGGCTCTACGCCTCGGTCGCCGCGCACCAGACGGTGGGCGTGGAAACGGTGCTGTCGACGCCGAAGTACCGCGCGCTGGTGACCGCGCGCACGCCGAGGGGTTCGCCGTCCGGCTGATCTACGTGTTCCTGGAAACCGCCGAGCTGAACGTCGGCGGGTGCTCCAGCGGGTGAAGAAGGGCGGCCATGACGTCGCCGAGGCGTCCATCCGCGACCGCCGCCGCCGCTCGTTCGAGCAGCTGGCCTGGTTCTTCGAGCACGCCGACCACGTCGGACATCTACGACAACTCCGCCGCCGAGCCGAAACTGGTCGTCGCCAAGACCGCCGGCGACCTGACCGTCTACGGCCCGCTGATCGAGGAGCTCCTGGCGGCGCTGGAACCAGCGGCGCCGGGTCTGCGCGCCATCGTCGAGGCCGAGGGCGGTCGGCCAAGGGCGCGCGGCCCCGCCGCCGCCGTCGCCGCAGACGCGGCCGCCGCCCCAAGCCAGCGCCGCCGGCCCCTCGCCCCCGCCCTCCATCGGACCGCACAGGCCCGCGGTCAGCCGTCCCGGCCGGCTGGAAGACCTACCAGAACGCCAGGTTCGGCTGCTCGGTCCGCTACCCCGGCGACCTGCTGCGCCCGCTCCCCGAGGCCGACGATGGCGACGGCCGGCATGTCCAGGCCTTGCACGGCCACGCGGACGTCATGCTCGGCGAGCTACCGCGACAACACGCGCTGGCCAGCCTCGCCCACCAGGCCGCGCAGGGCTGCGTCGGCGGGCGGCGGCGCGCTACCGGGTGGTCCGCGACCAGACTTCCCGCCCTTCACGGCGCTTCCTGCCTCGGCCCGGCGGCCAGGTGCGCTACGCCAAGGCGCTGCGCTGCAAGGACGTGACGACCCAGATCGAGCGACCTACCCGCGTCGGAAAAACCCACCCTGGGACCGGTCGCGGCAAAGATGTCAGCCTCGCTCGGCGCGGATGCGGCGCGGGCTGACCCGCCATGCCGACCGACGGGGGCGAGAGCCTGGACACATCCCTAGCCGACGCGGCCTGGAATCAACGCGTGGCGGACCCGACCAAGATTGGAAGCGACTGGGACGGCGGGGAATTGGACGCCATCGTCGCTGACTATTTCGCCATGCTCGCGATGGAGCAGAGCGGCCACGCCTACGTGAAGGCTCATCGCGCCGCGGCGCTGATGGACCGGATCGGCAAGAACGCACCGATCGGTGGAGTTCAAGCACATGAATATCTCGGCCGTGCTTAGCGAGCCGGGCCGGCTGATGATCCGTGGCTACAAGCCGAAGTTCAACTTCCAGAACGCGCATTTTCGGATTACATCGATAGGTGCCTGATGGGGGATCACCGCGAACTCGGGCTTTGATGAAGCAGGCGTCCTGTTTGAGGAACCGCCGCCCGAACTCAGCCTCACCAACGTCCGCCGACCCGAGCGACTCGAACGCCTGGTCCGCAAGTTCGACCCGTCTGAGCGCGACTTTCGCAATCGCGCCCTCGGCAAGGCCGGTGAAGCGCTGGTCGTTGACTTTGAACGGGCTCGACTTGCGGCCATCGATCGCGCCGACCTGGCCCGCAAGGTGCGCTGGGTCTCGGAGGAAGATGGCAACGGCGCCGGCTACGATATCCACTCGTTCGATCCAGCGGGAAAAGACCGCCTGATCGAGGTGAAGACCACGCGGGGGGTCGAACCACTCCGTTCTTCGTGACCCACAACGAGCGATCTCTTGCCGACGAGCGGCCAGACGCGTCAGGCTCTTCAGGGTCTACGAGTTTTCCGCGGGGAACCGGCTCTTCAAACTGCGGCCGCCGCTCGATGCGCTGGTCAGATTGGAGGCGGAGAACATGGCGAGCGTCGTTCGGCTAGTTCCGCCTTCTCGGACGATTAACCGTGTTTCGCACTTGGGTAGCGCCGGGAAGTGCATATGTTCTATATTTGTTCTCATGGAGTAAGTCTCCATCGAGTGGACGGATGCGACCTGGAACCCTGTGGCGGGTTGCACCGTGCTGACCGCCGGCTGCACGAATTGCTACGCGATGCGGATGGCCGCTCGGCTTGGAGTCCATGGGCACGCCCAAGTACCGTGGCCTGACGCGCAAGAGCGGTCAGCGATACGTCTGGACGGCAAGGTCGCGCTTGACGAGGCCGCTTGGAGCCCCGCTCGGTTGGCGCAAACCGCGGCTGATATTCGTGAATTCCATGTCTGATCTCTTTCAGGATGCGGTGCCGCCGCCTTCATCCGCCGTGTCTGGGCGACGATGGCGGCGACGCCGCGCCATACGTATCAGATACTTACCAAGCGGCCCGCGCGGATGGCCGCGCTCTCCGCGAGCTGCCATTGCTGCAAAATGTCTGGCTCGGGACGAGCGTCGAGAATGCGGAAGTTCTCGAGCGCCTCGGATGACCTTCGGGCAACGCGAGCCGCGGTCAGGTTCGTATCGTTCGAACCACTGATTGGTTCGGTCGCGGGCGCCGACCTGACGGGCATCCATTGGGCCATCGTCGGCGGCGAGTAGGGCCACGGGCTCGCCCGATCTCTGGAAGACTGGATCGACGAAATCTACGAGCAGTGTAGGTGCCGCAGGCACAATTTTCTTCTTCAAACAGTGGGGCGGTCGGAACAAGAAGGCTGCCGGGCGGCACTATCGTGGTCGGACTTGGGATACGCTGCCAGAAGTGAGGATGTGACCGGCAATCCTTCGTCGCTACCTCGATAGGCTAAAGCGGGCATTGGATATGAGGGAAGAAAGAGCGAAATCCGGTTGTCCGCCGATCTTGTTTCTTAGCGCTTAGCGGCCCGAGGACGGCTGGGAAGAGGCGACGTCAGTCGAGCGGCAACAGTGCGGGCTCGATGGCGTCGACCGTTCGCTATCCGTCGATAGTGCGTCATCGATGCCAGAAATCGAAAATCGCTTGTGCCGGCGGACGGTACCATTCTGCTCTCCCAGTCAGTCGTATCCGAGCATCGTGTCATCCGTGCTCGGCTACTCCGGAGTGAGCTGGACCTCGGTCCCGGGGGCTTGCCTGAACAGCCCCTCAAGGGAGACTAGAGTACCAGACGTCTAAAGCCGGTGGCTTGCGGAACAGCTTCAAGCGTTACCCAAGGCGACGCTGCAAGCCATAAGGGTCCAGGAACAGCACGGCACGGCGAATCGCGCCAGCTTGGTCGAGCCACAACAGCTGGTGCGAGCACGATGCTCGCTTCACCTTGCCTCGCACAACAATCCGATGTTTCGGGTGACTGTGCTCCGCGTTCAGCGCTACGCAGAGCCTTGCAGTGCTTCGGCGCGCACGGTCGATGAAGATGAGTTGGTCGAATGCTCGGGTTCGTATCGATCGCGATGAGCGGTCGAGCCGCGCAACCTTTCGTGCGCTCCGGGGTGCTGCGGGGGCGGAATTGCAGATAGCCCCGCTTCGTCGGCCGGGATGCTCTAACGGTGCGATCGCCAGTTCCCGCGAAAGCGTCAATATACAATCAGGTCTAGGGTAATTCCGGGCGGAGGCGGCGACGAAGGCAGCTCAGATATGCCTCGATCAGTGAGAGAATTTCGAGGTAGGTCGACGCACCTCCGAACTGATGTTCTCGGTGAGCTGGAGGTTCGGCAATGGGCGAGTTCCTGGATGATCTCGTTTTGTTCTGCTTCCGGTCGGCGCGAAAGACTGCAAACAGTGAGTAGAGTCCCGGCTAATCCCCATCCATCTTCAGCGCCGCGATGAACGCCTCCTGCGGGATGTCGACCTTGCCGAACTGGCGCATCCGCTTCTTGCCCTCCTTCTGCTTGTCCAGCAGCTTGCGCTTTCGCGTGGCGTCGCCGCCGTAGCACTTGGCGGTGACGTCCTTCCTCAGCGCGCGCACCGTCTCGCGGGCGATGATCTTGCCGCCGATGGCGGCCTGGATCGGGATCTGGAAGAGGTGGGGCGGGATCAGCTCCTTCATCTTCTCCACCATGCCGCGGCCGCGGGCCTCGGCGCGGGTGCGGTGGACCAGCATGGAGAGCGCGTCGACCGGCTCGGCGTTGACCAGCACCTGCATCTTCACGAGGTCGCCCTCGCGGTAGTCCTCGAGCTGGTAGTCGAAGCTGGCGTAGCCCTTCGAGACGCTCTTCAGCCGGTCGTAGAAGTCGAACACCACCTCGTTCAGCGGCAGGTCGTAGACCACCATGGCGCGGGCGCCGACGTAGCTGAGCTCGCGCTGCTCGCCGCGGCGGTCCTGGCAGAGCTTGATCACCGCGCCGAGGTATTCGTCGGGCGTGAAGATGGTGGCGCGGATCCACGGCTCGGCGATGCTCGTCGATCTTCACCGGGTCGGGCATGTCGGCCGGGTTGTGCAGCTCGATCGTCGAGCCGTCGGTCAGCGTGATGCGGTAGATCACGCTGGGCGCGGTGGCGATCAGGTCGAGGTCGAACTCGCGGGTCAGCCGCTCCTGGATGATCTCCAGGTGCAGCAGGCCGAGGAACCCGCAGCGGAAGCCGAAGCCGAGCGCGGCGCTGGTCTCCATCTCGTAGGTGAAGCTGGCGTCGTTGAGGCGCAGGCGCCCGACCGCGGCGCGCAGGTCCTCGAAGTCGGCCGCGTCGACCGGGAAGAGGCCGCAGAACACCACCGGCTGCACCGGCTTGAAGCCGGGCAGGGCGGCGGCGGTCTGGCGGCGCTCCTCGGTGATGGTGTCGCCGATGGCGGCGTCCGCCACTTCCTTGATCTGGGCGGTGATGAAGCCGATCTCGCCGGGGCCGAGCGTCGGCGTCTCGACCTGGCTGGGGCGGAAGACGCCGAGGCGGTCGATCTTGTGGGTCGCGCCGCGCTGCATCATGCGGATCGGCTGGCCGACCTTCAGCGCCCGTCGAACACCCGCACCAGCACCACCACGCCGAGGTAGGCGTCGTACCAGGCGTCGACCAGCAGGGCCTTCAGCGGCGCGGCGGGGTCGCCCTTCGGGGCGGGCAGGCGCGTGACGATCGCCTCCAGCACCTCATGGATGCCCAGGCCGGTCTTGGCCGAGGCCTCGACGGCGCCGGAGGCGTCGAGGCCGATCACGTCCTCGATCTGCTGGCGCACCCGCTCCGGCTCGGCGGCCGGCAGGTCGATCTTGTTCAGCACCGGCACGATCTCGTGGTCGTGGTCGATCGCCTGGTAGACGTTGGCCAGGGTCTGCGCCTCGACGCCCTGGCTGGCGTCCACCACCAGGATCGAGCCCTCGCAGGCCGACAGCGAGCGGCTGACCTCGTAGGCGAAGTCGACGTGCCCGGGCGTGTCCATCAGGTTGAGCACGTAGTCCTGGCCGTCGTCGGCGCGGTACTCGAGCCGCACGGTCTGCGCCTTGATGGTGATGCCGCGCTCGCGCTCCAGCTCCATGGAGTCGAGCACCTGCTCCTTCATCTCGCGCGCGGTCAGCGCCCCGGTCTCCTGGATCAGCCGGTCGGAGAGCGTCGACTTGCCATGGTCGATGTGGGCGACGATGGCGAAATTGCGGATGTGGGCGGGGTCGGTCATGGGAGGGCCGGGTCGTTTAGAGCAATTCGGCCGAAGCCAGAACCCCCGCAGGCGCCGCACGCGCGTCCCTCCCATCCCACCCGCTCATCCCGGCGAAGGCCGGGACCCAGGCAGGACTGAGTGAGGCCGGGCTGATTGGTGAGTTCGTGCGCGCCGCAGGCGCTGTCTTCAACACGAAGGACACGAAGGACACGAAGACAGCAAAGCCAACCGCCCTTCGTGACCTTCGTGTTCTTCGTGTTAGGAAAGCGATGCCTGCGGCGCCGCCATGCTGGCCGGCACTCGCGCCCCTTCAACTCAGTCCTGCCTGGGTCCCGGCGTTCGCCGGGATGAGCGGGGTGTGGGGTGTGAAAAATCCCGCAAGTGTTTATCCGCGTTAACCTTTTCGCCTCATTCCCGGCTCAGGATGGCGCCCATCGTTCCGCCAGTGCCTTAAGAGAGATTCGAGATGGACCGCCGCAAAGTCATCGCCGCAGGGATCGCGTCGGGTCTCGTCTCGGGGATAGCGGCGGCCGCGGGGCCGGCGTTCGCGCAAGGGGACGACTACCGCGACGAGCCGAAGGGCGGCGACGGCTCGGACTACGGCCACGCGCCCGGAGACCGCGACCGGCCCTACGGCGGCCCCGCCGATCATCCGGTCGGCACCTATTCGCGCGACGAGATCGTGCACAACGTCTCGGACTTCTTCGGCGTCACCGCCGAGAACGCCGGCGCGGTGATCGAGAAGGTGTTCCACGAGAACGGCCGCCCCACCGCCTACATCGCCGGCCAGGAGGGCTCGGGCGCCTTCTTCTTCGGCCTGCGCTACGGCAAGCGGCCTGATGTACATGAAGGACCGGCCGCACATGGACGTGTTCTGGCAGGGCCCCACCGGCGGCTTCGACTGGGGCGGCAACGCCAGCCGCGTCTTCACGCTGTGCTACAATCTTCAGTACCCGGACGCCGATCTTCCGCCGCTTCCCCGGCGTCGAGGGCTCGGCCTACCTGGTCGGCGGCCTCGGCATGAACTACCAGCGCGCCGACGGCATCATCCTGGCCCCGGTGCGCGCCGGCGTCGGCTTCCGGCTGGGCGCGAGCCTCGGGTACCTGGCGTACTCGCGGCAACGCAACATCATTCCGCTGTAGCTCTTCCCCCTCCCCTCGCAGGGGAGGGGGTCAGCGGGTGGGGGCTCTGGCCGGAGAGGGCTCGCTCTTCGCCGGCATCAGCGCCGCAGTTTGCCGAGCGCCCCCCACCCCCGACCCCTCCCCTCGCGGGGGAGGGAGGCTACTCCGACGCCTCGAACGTGTAGCTCAGCGTCGCCGTCGCCGTTCGCCGGCACGCTCACGCGCCAGACGTCCGCGCCGTTCTTCAACACGTGCCGGCCGCTCTCGGTGACGATCCGGAAGCCCTCGCGCTGCGGGTCCTGGCGCACCTCGACCAGCGCCGGCGCGGCGCCGGCGTTGGTCAGCGTGTAGGCCATCGCGATCCGGACGCGCCGGCTCGACCCTGAGCCGATGGTCGCGCTCGACGCCAGCGCTTGCGTCACCGTCACGTCGGACGCCGCGCCCACTTCCAGCTCGAACGGCTCGCCCACCGGCACGTCGCGCACGCCGTGCTCGCCGATGAAGTACTCGTCGCCGCCCTGCGCCTGCCGCACCGAGACCATGCCGGCCGGCAGAGCGAGGCCGAGGCCGTCGGCGCGGCTTGTTCTCCAGGCTCAGCACCACCGCCGCGGCGTGCGGCGCGGGCGTCGCCGTCGGCGGACGGGAAGGGATCGACCCGCCAGACGTAGAGCTTCTCGAACTTCACGCCCGGCTGGTGCAGGAAGCGGATCTGCTTGATCTGCCGCGCCGCGACGGTGGTCGGCTCGGCCAGGCTGTAGAGCTTGTAGTCGCCGAGGTCGGTCTGCGATCGTCCGGCGCGCCTCGGCCTTCGACCATCTGCTGGCGCTTCCACGGCGGCCACGACGCGAATGCGGTGATCGACGACCGGCACGCGTTCGAGCACCTCCTCGCGCTGCCGGCGGTCGGCGGCGCGCGTCCAGTCGGTCGTCGTGCCCTGTCGGCCAGCATTCGTCGCTCACCTGCGCCGGCGGATGTCCGGCAGGTCGGGCGCGACGCGCGCCAGCCGGCCGGCGACCACCGCGGTTCGGCGTGTCGCGAAGCTGACGCCGCTGCGGTTGGCGAGCGTCAGCCAGCCGGTGAGGTCGAGCGTGCGCCCGTCGGCCGCCACCCGCGCCACATAGTCGGCCGACCAGTCGACCCGCACCGTGAGGTAGCTCAGCGTCACCTGGTAGCGGCCGGCGCGCGGCGCGTCGGCGATCACCGAGAGCGTCGGCTTGTCGGCGAGGCCCTCGGGCAGGTGGTCGAACACCAGCGCCTGCAGCTCGCCGCCGCAGCCCAGCGCCTCGACGCCGTGGCTGGTCTCGACCACCACGCCGTCCGGGCCCGAGCGCAGCGTCGCCGGCTCCTCGCTCACCTTGCCGGTCCTGGCGGTCGATCCGCCGGATCGTGACCTGGCCGCCGACCGACTTTGCGATCAGCGCGCCGGGGTCCAGCAGGTCGTAGTCGAAGTTGCGCTCCACCAGCGCGCCCGGGCAGCCCCTCCACCGCGGCGCTGGCCGGGATGATGTCGTCGGCGACGCCCTCGAAGCGGATGCGCGAGCGGCCGGCCGGCAGGTCGACCTGCGCGTCTCGCTGATCATCGCCAGGCCGCTGGTGTCGCCGTCGCCCTCGCTCGCGCAGCTGCGCCGCGGTCATCGGCTGGTCGCGGTAGACGGTGACGGCGACGCCTCGGGGCCGGCGGAGACCACGTCGGCGGCGGCGGGCGCGGCGAGGGCGAGGGAGAAGAGCGAGCGCGAACCACCCCCTCCCCCTCGAGGGGAGGGGGCCGGGGGGTGGGGGGCGCCTGCCGACTATCCCGGACCGTCGCCACGTCCGCGCCCGTGGGCTTGGCTGCGGCAGCCCCCCACCCCCAACCCCTCCCCCGAGGGGGAGGGGAGCTGGCGGCGCGTCACCACCCCGTCTCCACCACGCTGGTCAGCGTGGTCTGGCCGTTGGCGGGCACGGGGACCGACCAGCCCAGCGTGCCGGCGTCGATCCGGCGGCTGGGCAGGCTCTCGGAGACCACCTTGGTGTCGCGGCCCCAGTAGCCGCCCTGGCGCAGCTCCACCGTCACCGGCTCGGACTTGGCGTTGCGCACCAGGTAGCTCATCGAATAGCGGGTGCGGGTCTTGGAGACCTTGTCGATCGGCGACCAGCGGTCGGCTGCACGGTGACGTCGAAGGCGTCGCCGAACTTCAGCACCAGCTCGGAGCCCTGCGGCGTCGCGTCGATCTCGGCCTCGCCGACGAACTTCGGCGCGCCGGCGGCGTCGCGCTCGTAGATCCGCACCACCCCGGCCGGCAGGCCCGGCGCCCAGGCCGCCGCCGGTGGAGTTGGCGAAGTCGACCGCCACCGCCGCGTTCGACGGCTCGCTGGCGCTCTCCAGCGCCTGCGCCGACCACTCGTAGACCTTGTGCGCCGAGACGCCCTGCGCGTCCAGGAAGCTGACCTGCTTGGTCTGGTTCTGGGCGATCGTGGTGCGCTCGGGCAGCGCGTAGATGTAGTAGTCGCCGAGCGCCTCGCCGGGGCCGGTGTTGCGCCTCGGTCCCGGCCGCGGCGCACGCCCCGCATCGGGTTCGTGGCCGCCGTCGCCGTCGCCGGCGAGCTGCACCTGGCCGGCGACCAGCTTGGTCTCGGCGTCTCGAAGCTGCGTGCCCGACTGGTTGGTCAGCGTCACCCAGCCCTGCAGGTCGAGCTTGGCCGCCTTCTCGTCGAACAGCGCGACGTAGTCGGCCTTCCACGAGAGGCCCGGTGGTCAGGTAGCTGAGCGTCGCCAGCCGCGCGCCGGCGTGGTCGCTATCCACCGTCACCGACAGCGTCGGCTGGGCGCGCAGGTTGTCCGGCACCTTGGCGAAGATCACCCGGGTCGGCACGCCGTCGTCGCGCAGCACCTCGATGCGGTCGCCGATCTTCAGCACCACGCCCTCGTTGGCGGCCAGCACGGTGGCGACCTCGGTGGTCTGCGCGCCGGTGCCGGGGTTGGTGCGCACGATGGTCACCTGCTGGCCGACCGCCTTCTCCATCAGCTTGGAGGGGGTGAGCAGGTCGTAGTCGAAGTTCTGCTCGACGATGTCGACGCCGTCGGCCGCCAGCGTCACCGTCTCCGGCCGGATCGCCGAGGAGACGTCCTTGAACTCCAGCCGCTGGCGGCCCTTGGTGATGTCCAGCTGCCGCGCATCCGCACCAGCGCCAGGTCGCCGTTGTAGATGGTCACCTCGAGCCCCGGCCCGCTCGTCTGCGCCCACGCCGGCCACGCCGAGCGCCAGACGCCCGCCGCCAAGAGAGCCTTCCGCCACATCCGCACATCCTCCGCCTGTTCGCTTGTCAACGCCCCGTGCAAGTCGACGCCAGTTCCGGGGTTAGGTTCGGCGCTCCTCCCTCCCCTTCATGGGGAGGGCAGACCGCGAGCGGTCAGGGTGGGGGAGTTCTGACGCCGGACGACGCCTGCGACGATCGTTGGCCGCGTCGACAGCCGCCACCCGTCCGGCGCTCCGCATCGCCCAACCCCTCCCCTTGAAGGGGAGGGAGCTGGAAGGGGTTAGCCCCGCAGCACCGCCCCGGCCGCCTTGGCCGCCGCGGCGACGATCTTGGCGCTGATAGCGCCTCGATCTCGGCGTCGTCCAGCGTCTTTTCGCGCGGCTGGATGGTCACCTCGACGGCGACCGACTTCTTGCCCTCTGGCACGCCCGGCCCCTCGTAGACGTCGAACACCGCGCACGCCGGCGATCAGCGCCGGTCGGCGGACTGGACGGCGCGGACGATGTCGCCGGCCGCGCGTGTCGCGGTCCACCACGAAGGCGAAGTCGCGGCTGCAGCGGCATCAGCGGCGAGAGCGCCAGCGCCGGCCTGGTCTTCACCGCCTTCTTCTTCGGCTCCGGGATCGCCTCGATCCAGACCTCGAACGCGTAGATCGGCCCCGCGGCGTCCAGCGCGGCCGAGCACCTTCGGGTGGAGCTCGCCGAACTCGGCCAGCACCGCCTTGGCGCCCAGCTGCAGCCGCGCCGCGCGGCCCGGCCGCCACCAGGGCCGCGGATCGCTCTGCGCGATCTGCAGGTTGGCCACCGGCGCGCCGAGCTCGTCGAGCAGCGCCATGAGGTCGCCCTTCACCGCGAACACGTCGTCCGTCCGGCGCGTGGTCCCAGCGCCGCGGGCCGTGCGGCGCGAGGATCGCCGGCGATCGCGGTGCGCTGGTCGGCCGGCTCGGTCGCCGGCGAACACCGGGCCGATCTCGAACAGGGCGCACGTCGGCGAAGCCGCGCCGGGCGTTGCGGGCCGCCGCCTCGATCAGGCTCGGGCAGGATCGAGGGGCGCATGCAGTCGAGCTCGGCGGCGATCGGGTTCTCCAGCACCAGCGTCTCGCGCGCCGCCGCCGAACGCTTGCGCCGCCGCCCGCGACGATGAACGACCAGGTCAGCGCCTCCGCGTAGCCGGCGGCCGCCAGCGCGCGGCGCGCGGCGCGCATGCGCGGTCTGGCGCAGGGTCAGCACGCCGCTGGCCGGGCGGGCGATCGGCGGCAGCGGCTCGGCCGGCAGCGCGTCGTAGCCGGCGATGCGCGCGACCTCCTCGACGAGGTCGGCCTTGCCCTCGACGTCGCGCCGCCAGGTCGGCGGCTGCACGCGGCGCGCCCTCGTACGACGAAGCCGAGCGCCTCCAGGATCGTCCGTATGCGGCCAGCCGGCAGGTCGAGGCCGGCGAGCTTGCTCGACATAGGCCGGGATCGAAGTCGATCGCCGGCGGCGGCGCGGGGAGCTCGCCGGCCAGCGTGCACCTCGGAGGGCTCGCCGCCGCAGAACTCCAGGATCAGCCGCGTCGCCAGCTCCAGGCCCGGGACCACGAAGCCCGGATCGACGCCGCGGGCGAAGCGGTACTGGGCGTCGGAGACCAGGGAAAGGTCGCGGCCGGTCTGGGCGGTGCGGATCGGATCGAACCAGGCGCTCTCGATGAAGACCTCGGTGGTCGCCAGCGTGCGAGCCGGTGGCCTCGCCGCCCATCACGCCGCCGAGGCCCGATCGCGCCGGAGCCGTCGGCGATCACGCACATCTCGGCGGTCACGGCGTAGGTCTTGCCGTCGAGCGCCGCGACCTGCTCGCCCTCGCGCCCGAGCCGCGCCTCGATGAAGCCGCCGGTGAGCTTGGCCGCGTCGTAGACGTGCAGCGGCCGCGCGCGGTCGTAGGAGAGGAAGTTGGTCACGTCGACCAGGGCGTTGATCGGGCGCAGGCCGATGGCGCGCAGCCGGTCCTGCATCCAGGCCGGCGACGGCCCGTTCTTCAGCCCACGGATCACCCGTCCGGCGAACGCGGGGCAGGCGTCCGAGCCGTCGAGCGCGGATCTCGATCGGGTAGGGGAACTTGCCGGCGACCGGCGCGACCGACAGGTCCTTCAGCGTGCCGACGCCCGCCGCCGCGAGGTCGCGGGCGATGCCGGCGACGCCCAGCCAGTCCGGCCGGTTCGGCGTCACCTCGAAGTCGATCACCGCCTCCAGCCCCAGCGCCTCGGCGGCCGGCGTCCCCACCGGCGCCTCGGCCAGCTCCAGAATGCCGTCGCGACTCCTCGGCGGTCTCGAGCTCCGCGGCCGAGCACAGCATGCCGTTGGAGACCACGCCCGCGCACCGGCCGCGGCTCCAGCGTGATGCCGCTGCCCGGGATGAAGGTCCCGATCGGCGCATAGACGGTGAAGAGCCCGGCCCGCGCGTTCGGCGCGCCGCAGACGATCTCCTTCAGCCCGTCCTTGGTCTCCACCTGGCAGACGCGCAGGCGGTCGGCGTTCGGATGCTGCACCGCCTCGATCGACCCTGGCGACCGAGAAGGCCGCCAGCGCCGCGCCCGGGTCCTCGACGTGCTCGACCTCGAGCCCCGCCATGGTCATCGCCTCGGCGATCTCGGCCGACGCGTGGCGGCGGTGTCGAGGTGCGTCTTCAGCCAGGAAAGCGTGAATTTCATAGTGGAATCCTGCCCTTCTCCCCTTGCGGGAGAAGGTGTCGGCGGAGCCGACGGATGAGGGGTGTCGGCCGGTCGGCTGGAGGTTGGCCGCCAGCCGGCCTGCGCCGAGCTAGCACCCCTCATCCGACCCGCTCCGCGGGCCACCTTCTCCCGCGAGGGGAGAAGGATCGTGCTGGCGGCCTTCATCAGCTCAGCCCCGAGGCGGGGTTGGGGTCGGCGAAGGCGGAGAAGCCGTAGTGCGCCAGCCAGCGGGTGTCGGCGCTGAAGCATGTCGCGCAGGTCGGGCATGCCGTACTTCAGCATCGCCAGCCGGTCGACGCCGAGGCCGAACGCGAAGCCCTGCCACTCGTCCGGGTCGAGGCCGCAGATGCGCAGGATGTTGGGGTGCACCATGCCGCCGCCGAGGATCTCCAGCCAGTCGCGTCCCCTCGCCGATCTTCACCTGGCCGCCGGAGCGGTCGCACTGCACGTCCATCTCCGCCGAGGGCTCGGTGAACGGGAAGTGGTGCGGGCGGAAGCGGGTGACGACGCCGTCGATCTCGAAGAAGCGCCGCACGAAGGCGTCCAGCGTCCACTTCAGGTGGCCCATGTGGATGTCGCGGTCGATCACCAGCCCCTCCATCTGGTGGAACATCGGCGTGTGGGTGCGCGTCACTGTCGCAGCGATAGACGCGGCCGGGGCCGATGATGCGGATCGGCGGCGTCCTGGTGGACCGCGAACTGCGGCGCGCCGATCGCGACGTTGGCGCGGCGCATCACCCGCACCTGGATCGGGCTGGTGTGGGTGCGCAGCAGCTTGCCGCTCGCCGTCGGCCGCGGGCTTCAGGAAGAAGGTGTCGTGCATCTCCCGCGCCGGGTGGCGGGGCGGGAAGTTGAGCGCCGAGAAGTTGTGGAAGTCGTCCTCGATGTCCGGGCCTTCGGCGACGCCGAAGCCCATCTCGGCGAAGATGGCGACGATCTCGTCCATCACCTGCATGGTCGGGTGCACCGAGCCCTTGCGGCGCGGCGGCGCGGGCAGCGAGAGGTCGAGCCGGCCGGCGGCCAGCTCGGCCTCCAGCGCGGCGTCCTCCAGCTCGGCCTTGCGCGCGGCGACGGCGGCCGCGATGCGGTCGCGCAGGCCGTTGATCGCCGGGCCCTCGACGCGCCGCTGCGTCCGGGCTCATCTGCGCCCAGGCTCTTCAGCAGCGCCGAGACGACGCCGGTCTTGCCGAGCGCGGCGACGCGCATCTGGTCCAGCGCCTCCAGGTCGGCGGCGGCGGCGATCTGCGCGGCGAGGTCGGGTTCGAGTTCGGAGTGGTCGGTCATGTCGGCGATCGCTGAACCCGGATAACACGGAAACATGGACGCCGGCCTCAGTCTCCGTTGTCATCCCGGCCACCCGCGAACACTCTCCGGCCTGCCGTGGCCGCGCCCGGCGCGGCCACTCCCCTGCACCTGCGTGCATGGATCGCCGGCGACTGACGGCCGGCGATGACCGTGTTTGCGTGGTGTCCGTGGTCAACTTCATGCATCTAGCGTTGACGATGGTCAGCAAAAAGCCCTCCGGCGGTCCGCCGGAGGGCTTTTGCGAGAGCGCGGACGCGAATCCCGCTCAGGCCAGCGCGGCGCGAACCTTCTCGGCGATGGCCTTGAACGCGGCCGGATCGGACCCCGCTATGTCGGCAAGCACCTTGCGGTCCATCTCGATCCCGGCCTCGTCAAGGCCGTGAATAAATAGCGAGTAGGTAAAGCCTTCCAGCCGCGCCGCCGCGTTGATGCGCTGGATCCACAGCGCCCGGAACGAGCGCTTGCGGACCCTGCGGTCGCGGTAGGCGTACTGGCCGGCCTTGTCGACCGCGGCCTTGGCGGCGCGGATGGTGTTCTTGCGGCGGCCATAGAAACCCTTGGCCTGCTCGAGCACCTTCTTGTGCTTGGCGTGGGACGTGACGCCCCGTTTGACGCGAGCCATGTTCATCCGCTCCTTAGGGCAGGCCGTTCGGCAGGTAGGTCTTGATGATCCGCGCGTCTTGCGGCGCTCATCACCTTGGTGCCGCGGTTCTGACGGATGTACTTGGCGTTGTGGCTGATCAGCCGGTGCCGCTTGCCCGCCACGCCGGCCTTGATCTTGCCGGTCGCAGTGATCTTGAAGCGCTTCTTGGCGCCTGATTTGGTCTTCAACTTCGGCATTTCGCATCGGAGCCGTGAGGCCCCGTCCTCTTGGGATGGCAAATGAACCGCCATGGCATGCCTTGGGCCAGGCGGTTCGATGGAGCGCGGGCTTTTAGGGGAACCGGCCGGCGAAAGCAAGACCGCCAGCGTAAGCCGTTTCCTAGCAGCCGTGGCGGCCGGATGGGCGCCAGGCGGCAGGGCTGAGGGTGGCTTTCGAGTTGGCCGGACCGATGTATTTGACGCGCACTTTCGCCGAGCTGCGGATGCCGAGCAGCTTCGCCGCGGCGGGGGAGAGGTCGATGATGCGGCCGGCCACGAACGGGCCGCGGTCGTTGACCCGCACGCGCACCTGCTTGCCGTTCTCCAGGTTGGTCACCTCGACGATCGAGGGCAGCGGCAGCGTCTTGTGGGCCGCGGTGAGCGCACTCGGGTCCATCTGCTCGCCGTCGGCGGTGGAACGGCAGCCGTAGCCGTCGCCGTAGCCGTACCAGGTCGCCAGGCCCACCTCGTCGTAGTGCGGCTGCCGGGCCGGGTAGTACCAGACCCCGCCCACCTCATAGGGCCGCATCGTGCCGGAGGTCGGCGCGGCGCCGCGCTCGGCGTAGCGTGGATGGGTCGCGCAGGCCGCCAGGCAGGCGAAGGCCGCCAGCACGAGGGCGCGCCCGCCAGCCCTCTTCGCTCGTTCCTTGAGTTCCACGCCCGACACCCCGACCGCCGTATGCGACGGCCGACCCTAGGGGCGACGCGTTTCCATCCGGTTTACCAAGCCTGCGTCAGCGCGGCGCAGCGGCGGCCGGCGCATCGCGCGCCAGCGTCACCAGCACGCCGTAGTGGTCGGAGCCGGCGCGCGGCAGGCGGTGGACGGCGAGCGTCTTCCAGGCCGCGCCGGCGTACAGGTGGTCGATCGGCAGGAAGGCGATCGGCGACGCGTGGCTGGTGTGGGCGATCATCGCCGGCCAGGTGAACAGCGCCTTGTCGCGCCGCGTCATCGGAGCGAACGCGGCGTCCTGACGCTTCAGCGCCGCGGTCCACGGCGCCAGGTTGTTGTCGCCGCCGACGATCAGGCTCGCCTTCGGCAGCCGCTCGACGACGTCGGCGATGACGGCGCGCCGGCTCGCCTGGCCGCCGGGTGGAATCGGCCACGGGTAGTGCAGCGTCAGCACGTCGACCGGCAGGCCGTCCGGCGCGCTGGTCTCGCCCCAGATCGCGGTGTCGTAGGGGTCGTGGCCGGCGCTGTCAGGGCCGCCGACCAGCCAGGGCCGCTTGGACAGCATGATGAGGTCGCAGCCCGGCGAACAGCCGGCCTGGTAGGGGTAGGCGGCGAAGAGTCGCTGGCGGGCGTCCGAGCTCAGCCCGAAATACTCCTGCAGCAGAACGATGTCTGCGTTGGTGCGGAGGATCGCGTCTACGGTGTCGCTGGGCCGGCGGTTCCTGTCCCAGACATTGAAGGTCAGCACGCGCAGCGGCGGTCCAAGGCCCGTAGGAGGCGCCGCCCCGGTCGGGCGCAGATACTCCGGCGCCATCAGCAGGGCGCCCGCGAGCACCCCGACCGTGGCCGCGACGAGGGCCGGCCGGCGCATCTGCGGGCCTAGCGTCGGCCAGGCGAGGGCCGCGCCCAGCACCGACATCGCCAGCCAGAACGGCGCGAACGTCGCCACGACGTCGAGCCAACCGCTCAGCCAGCCGCCGAGACCGGCGAGGCCCAGCGCCGCGCCGCCGAGGCACAGCTCGGCCACCGTGGCCTGGCCGATCGTGCTCAGCAGCTTCCTCAACGATCCTGAACCTGATCCCGCAGCGGCCTGGCCCCAGCCAATTTCAGCCGCGCCTTGCTGGCGTGTTACGCCGCGGCCCTCAAATAGCCGATCTTGCCGCGCTGTCAGCACCCGGCCGCCCGGCGAGGAACTTGGGGAGGACGCCGCGACGATGAGGTACTGGACCGCGCTTGTGGCGGCCGCGGTGGCGCTTGTCGCCGCGCTCGGGGCCGCGCCAGCCGGCGCACAGCCGCCGCCGCGCACGCTGGAGCTCAGCTACTCGGGCCTGCTCAACGCCCTGCACCTGACCGGCGATGTGAAGGTGCTGGCGTTGCACGTCGTCGAGCAGGCCGGCGCCAGCCACTTCGACACCCATGCCGAGATGCACAGCTACGGAATCCTCAGAGCGTTCAAGCGCATCGACATCCGCACCATGGCCGAGGGTCCGGTCGAGGCCGGGCTGCCGCAGGACCACACCTTCGACTTCTACGAGACCCGCAAGGACGGCACGGAGCATCGCACCCTGCTCACCTGGGAGCGCAACGCCGTCGTGCACACCCCGCCGCACCGCGCATTCGGCAACCCGCCTCCAACGCCGGCCCAGGAGCTCGCGGCGTCCGACCCGGTCACCCAGATATCGCGGCTCGCCTATGCCGCGGGCGGCGGGACAATCTGCGGCCATAGCTGGCGCTTCTTCGACGGCGTGCAGCTCTACGAGCTGCAGCTTGGGCGGCCGGCCGCCGACCAGCCTTCGGGGCGCGAACGCTCGATGGGCGTCACCCAGACGGCGGCGTGCGTCGTGCGCTATGTCGAGGTCGCCGGCTTCCGCCACAAGCCGGGCGCCGACACCGGCATCCACAGCGCCATCACCGCGCGGTTCGGGCGGCTCGGAGGCGCCGGCGGCCCCTGGATCGCGGTGTCGATGAAGGCGGACACGCTGCTGGGATACGCGAAGATGCAGCTCGACACGGTGCGCGTAGGCCCTGCGTAGCCGTGGAGGCCGCTGGCCGCTTGCCTACCGGTTGGCGGTGAACGCGCCCTGCGGTCCGCCGGTGGCAATGACCCCCTTCAGCGTGCCGTCGGGCTGCAGCGCGCCCTTGTAGTCGAGGTGGGCGGTGATGCCGTTGAACGTCGCGACGTAGGTGAACTCGACGGCGCCGCCTTTGACCGCGCCCGTCGCCGGCGCGTTGGTGTTGTTGGTCTTGTCGACGCACGGGCCGGCGAGGTTGGCCCCAGTCTGCTTGAACGTGCAGACCGCCATGTAGGTGATGACGCCGGTGAAGGCGCCGTGGACCTTCCAGACGCCCGACAGGTCCGCGGCCTGGGCGCCGGCGGGTATCAGGACGAGCGCCGCGGCGGCGACGAGCAGTCTCTTCACGCGCAGTTCCCCAGGAGCGCGAACTCGTCCGCCGCCAGGAACCCTAGCGACGGCGTCAAGCGGCGCGCAAGGAAAACGCTGGAGCGGGACCCTGCTCGGCCGGCGGCTGCCAGCGTCCCGACCGGACTGCCAGCACCACGAACATCACGCCCAGGCTGACGCACACGCAGAGCGCCACGATCGAGGCGAGACGGCAGCGAGGCAGGGATGGCCGCTTCAACCTGTGTCATCGCGCAACCGTAGGCGCATTGCCTGGAGGCTTCGCCCGGATTGGCCCCGCCTCGGCCGCGATCAGCCGCCAGCCGAAGCTGGTCAGCGTCGCGCTCACGCGGCGGGGCCTCGCCGGCCGCCGGAGGCGCGGGATGGTCTTCCCGCGCTTCGGCTCAGCGGCTAAGGCCTGGGAGGACGGAGCGGCGCCGATGTTCGAGGGCTGGGACAACTACTTCGTGCTCACCGGCACGGCCTCTGGCGGCCTGATCGGCCTGCTGTTCGTGGTGATCACGCTGACGTCCGGCATCGATCGCGGCCGCGCTCTGAAGGCCAGCGAAGTCTACATGACGCCCAACCTGGTGCACTTCGCCGTCGTGCTGGTCTCGAGCGCGCTCGTCCTGGCGCCGCGCCTGTCGCCGCAACTGACGGCGGTGATCCTCGCGGGCGCGGCGCTGTCCGGTCTCGGCAACGCGGCGCGCACCTGCCGGGGCATCGCCGACTTCGCGAAGAGCGGCAACCCGCCGCACTGGTCGGACATGCCGCTCTACGGCTTCGCGCCGGGCGCGCTCTATGTCTGTCTGCTCGGCGTCGCCGCGGCGATCTGGACGCAGGCGTCGATTGCGGCCACTGCGCTCGCGGTCCTGGCGATGGCCCTGATGCTGCTCGCCATCCGCAACGCCTGGGACCTGATCACCTGGATGGCGCCCGGCCCGCCGCCCGACGCCGCCGCGCCGCCGGGCGCGGGCTGACCTCTAGGTCACCGTCTCGGCGCTGTAGCGGGCGATGAGGCCGGTGCGGATCGCGTAGCGGTAGACCGCTGCGAAGAAGGCGCCGGCCAGGCCCAGGTAGACGACGGCGAGGCCGCCGCCGATCGCCAGCTCGCCCCACGGCGCCGGCTTGCCGGCCACCACCGCGCGCATGCCGTCGAACACGTAGGACGGCGGCAGGGCGCGCGAGATGGCGCGCATCCACGCCGGCAGCACGCTGAGCGGATAGAACACCCCGGCGAATGGCGAGAGCAGCGTCGGGATCGGCCAGATCAGCCACTCCGAGGCCGGCCCCAGCCGCAGCACCATCCCCGCGCCCAAGACGCCGAGCGCGATCCCGGTCAGGAACAGCACCGCGAGGAAGGGCGCGATCGCCGACGCCGTAGGCCAGGAACGACAGCCCGAAGATCGCCCAGGCCAGCGCGAACATCGCGACCAGCGCCACCAGGCTGTTGGCCACGCCGATGGTGATCAGCCCGGCCAGGTACTCGCTGACCCGCATCGGCGCGGCGAACACGTTGAGGAAGTTGCGCGACCAGACGTCCTCGAAGAAGGCGGTGGTGATCCCCTGCATCACCCGGGTGAGGAAGTCCCACAGCAGCACCGCGCCCAGCAGCGCCGGCACGAAGCTGAAGCTGGCGTGGCTGACCTGGCCCAGGAACTTGGTGATGAAGCCCCACAGCAGCACGTCGAGCATCACCCAGACGAACAGCGGCAGCACCCGCTGCGGGCTGCCGGCGTAGAGGTAGAGCTGGCGCAGCACCACCGCGCCGACGCGGGTGAGGTTCATGCGGGCGCCCTCGACGCCGCCGCGGCGGCGTGCAGGCGGGCCTCGGCCTCGTCGTGCAGCGCCTCGTGGGCGACGGCGACGAAGAGGTCGTCGAGGCTGGCGGCGCCGTGCAGGGCGGGCAGCTGCTTCGGGTCGCCCTGCAGCAGGATCTTGCCGCGCGACAGGAACATCACCCGGTCGCAGACCGCCTCCACCTCGTACATGTTGTGGCTGGTCCACAGCACCCCGCAGTCGCCGGCGTCGACCAGCGTCGAGATGCCGGCGCGGATGTCGCGGGCGGTCGAGGGGTCGATCGAGGCGGTGGGCTCGTCGAGCAGCAGCAGGCGCGGGCGGTTCAGCATCGCCTTGGCCAGCCCCAGCCGGGTCTGCTCGCCGGAGGAGAGCACCCCGGCCTTGGTGCGCCGGTAGCGCGTCAGGTCGAACTGCTCCAGCAGCTCCTCGATGCGCGTCTTCAGGTCCTTGACCAGGTAGATCATCCCGAAGATGCGCAGGTTCTGCTCGACGGTGAGATTGCCGGGCAGCGGCGCATAGACCGCCGCGAAGTTGGTGGCGGCCATGGCGCGGCTGCGGTCGCGGGCAAGGTCGATCCCCTCGATCTCGATGCGGCCCGAGTTGGGCGCGAGCACGCCGAGGACCATGTTGATGGTGGTGGTCTTGCCCGCGCCGTTCGGGCCGACCAGCCCGACGATCTCGCCGTGCGCCACCTCGAAGCTGACGTCGTCCACCGCCCGCAGCTCGCCGAAGGACTTGCACAGGTGGCTGGCGAGGAGCGCGGGCGTGGTCATCTGGTGGCCTTAGTAGCGGGCGCCACGGCCAGGCTCAAATCGGCCGCGGTCCTGGCGCGGCGGCGAGCCGGACGCTATGCGAAACGCGCATGAGCGACCGGGTCCTGAAGTCCGACTACATGCACTTCGCCAAGTACGGCGCCGATGCGCGCTACAACCTGGCGACCAGCGGCGTCGCCGCCTGCGACCTCGCCGAACTCGGCCTCAGCATGGACGATCTGGCGCTGCACGGCGTCAACGCCGGCGGCTATCGGCCGCTGATGGATCTGGTGGCGGCGCGGTTCGGCGTCGATCCGGCGTGCGTGGTCATGCCCGGCGGCGGCTGCTCGTTCGCCAACCACCTGGCGCTGGCGTCGATCGTCTCGCCGGGCGACGAGGCGCTGGTCGAGGCGCCGACCTACGAGTTGCTGACCTCGCTGCTCGGCTACCTGCGGGCGAACGTGCGCAGCTTCGAGCGCCGGCCGGACGAGGCCTGGCGGCTCGATCCCGACCGCGTCGCCGCGGCGATCACGCCGGCGACCCGCGTCGTCGTGCTGACCAACCTGCACAACCCCTCGAGCGCGATGGCGGACGACGCGGCGATCGAGGCGATCGCGGAGGCGGCGGATCGCGTCGGCGCGATGGTGTTCATCGACGAGGTCTACCGCGAGCTGACGTTCGCCGACGGCCGCGCGGCGACCTCGTTCCGCGACGGCGGCAACGTCGTCGTCGCCTCCAGCCTCGACCAAGGCGTACGGCGTCAGCGGCCTGCGCTGCGGCTGGATCCTGGCGCCGGCGCCGCTGGCCGAGCGCATGCGCCGCCTCAACGACCTCTTCGGCGTCCACCCGCCGCACGTCGCCGAGCGGATGAGCGTCGTCGCCTTCAAGCGCCTGCCGCACTTGCGGACCCGCGCCACCGCCATCGTGGACGCCAACCGCGCCGCCTACCGCGAGCTGCTGGGCGGCCATCCGCGGCTGGAGCAGACGGTGTTCGACCACGGCGCGTCGGTCTTCCCGCGCCTTGCCGGGACCGGCGGCGACGCCTTCTTCCGGCGCCTGACGACCGACTATGACACCAGCGTCGCGCCGGGCCGCTTTTTCGGCATGCCGGACCACGTCCGCATCGGCCTCGGCGCCGACCCCGCCATGACCCGCGAAGGCCTGACGCGCATTGCCGAGGCGCTGGATGACTGAGCCTGCGCGGCGGCGAGCGCTGCGGTCTACCGCCCGCGTTGGGCCGGGTCGTAGAAGAAGGTTTCCTCCGCGATCTTCTCGCCGCGCCAGGTCTGCCAGGCGATCTCCTCCTGCTGCATGCCGCCACCGCCTTTCCACTGGAAGGTGAAGCGCCAGCGGATCGCCACGTGGTCGCCGTCGATCAGCGGGCCGCCGACCAGCTCGGTCTTGACGCTTTCGGCGCGGGCGAGCGTCGCGGCCTCCTGCGCCATCAGCGCTTCGCGGCCGCCCTGGCGCGGCGGCGCCTGGTTCTCCTGCATCCAGGCGTCATCGTGGTACCAGTCGCGGATCGCCGCCGACGTGGTCCTCGCGCAGCACGCTGGCGATGAAGGCCTCGACGCTCTGGCGGCTCGGCATGGCGGGCTCCTGAGAATGCGGTCGGTCGATTTTGGGCCGGAATTGGTGTTTAGCGCCGCAGGTATGCGCAATCACGTCTCCCGGTCCGAGTGGACCTCCTGAACCGCCGGCAGGCCCTTGCCGGCCTCGTCTCCACGCCCGCCCTCATTGGCGCCGCCACTCGGCCGGCGTCCGCTGCGTGGCCGGCGGGCGCGCCGCTGGGCGCGGCACGGCCGTTCTCGTTCGATGCGCTGAAGGCTGAGGCGCTGGCGCTGGCCGGCAAGCCCTACCGCCCGCCGCCCGGGCCGCCGCCGGCGCTGGTGCGCCCGCTCGACTTCGACGCGGTCGGCAAGATTGCTTACAAGCCCGCCGCGACGCTCTGGGGCGACTTGCCTGGCGACCACGGCGTGCGGTGCTTCCCGCTCGGCCGGTATGCGCCGACGCCGGTGGCGATCAGCGTGGTCAGCGGCGGCCAGGCGCGGCCGCTGCTCTATTCGCCCGCCCTCTTCGACGCGCCGGCCGACTCGCCGCTGAAGGCGCTTGGCCGCGCCGGCGGCTTCGCCGGCTTCAGGGTCATGAACGCCGACGCGCGCACCGACTGGATCGCCTACCTCGGCGCCTCCTATTTCCGCTCGGCGGACCCGTTCAACCAGTACGGCCTCTCGGCGCGCGGCATCGCCATCGACACGGTGGGCGCCGGCGCCGAGGAGTTCCCCAGCTTCACCGCCTTCTGGCTGGAGCAGGCGCCCGGCGCGGCGCTGGTGGTGCACGCCCTGCTGGACGGCCCCAGTGTCGCCGGCGCGTTCCGCATCGCCCACCGCCGCTCGTCCGCCGGCCTGGTGCAGGACATCGAGGCCGAGCTGCATTTCCGCAAGAGCGTGGCGACGCTGGGCCTCGCGCCGCTCACCAGCATGTACTGGTATGGCCGCACCGACCGTGCGCCCGCCGACGACTGGCGCCCGCAGATCCACGACAGCGACGGCCTCGCCGTCTGGACCGGCGCCGGCGAGCGCATCTGGCGCCCGCTCTCCGATCCGCCGCGGGTGATGGCCAACGCCTTCGTCGACAAGGGCCCGCGCGGCTACGGGCTGCTGCAGCGCGACCGCGTGTTCGACGACTACCAGGACGACGGCGCCTTCTACGACCGCCGCCCGAGCGCCTGGGTCGAGCCGCTCGGCGACTGGGGGGCGGGCGCCGTGCAACTGGTCGAGATCCCGACGGCCGGCGAGTCGGAGGACAACATCGTCGCCTTCTGGACGCCGCAGGCGCCGGTCAGCGCCGGCCAGCGCCTCGCCTACCGCTACCGGCTGCACTGGAGCGACGAGGAGCCGGCGCCGCCCGGGGTCGCCCGCGTCGTCGCCACCCGCCAGGGCCGCGGCGGGCGGCCCGGGCAGCCGCCGACGCCCGGCGCCGCGCAAGGTGGTGGTCGACTTCGCCGGCGCCGCGCTGGCCGGCCTGACGCGCCAGAGCGGCGTGACGGCGGTGGTGACCTCAAGCCTCGGCGAGGTCCTCTCGCCAGTCGCCTATCCCGTCGAGGGCCAGGCCCGCTGGCGCCTGATGTTCGACGCCGCCGCGCCGGCTGGCCAGGTCGTGAACCTGCGCGCGTACCTGCGCCGCGGCCCGGATGCGCTGACCGAGACCTGGATCGGCCAGCTGGTCGGCTGAGGCCGCCGGCGTGACGATCCAGGGACTGACCACCGCGGTCTGGCGCGTCGCCTTCATCTCGTACATCGGCACGCTCTGGCGAAACAGCGCCTCGATCTGCCGGCGGTTGGCGGCCTCGTCGGCATAGGCGCGGCGCAGCTGCAGCGAGCGGGCCAGCACCGGCGGCGGGCTGGTGTCCTCGGGGATGCGGAAGAGCCCGCGCTGCGCCAGCCGGCCGCTGCCGGCCCGCGAGGTGTGCAGCGACAGCAGCGCCGAAAGCGTCAGGCTGAGGAACACCGGGCTCGCCCACATCAGGAAGTACTTGCTGACCAGCAGCGCGCCCAGCGCGCCGGTCACGCCCAGCACGACGTGGCCGCGGTGCGCGCGCCAGGCGTCGCGGCCGCGAAGCTCGACACCCTCGCGCCGCTGCGGCGTCCAGCCGCTGTCGCGGCCAACCAGCACCTCGGCGACGGCGACCGCCTGCATCACCATCATCACCGGCGTCGTCAGCATCGAGGCCACGCACTCGACCGCGAACCCCAGCCACAGCCGCCCGGCGCCGCCGAAGCCGCGCCGTGCGTTGGCCGAGCCCAGCGCCAGCGTCAGCGCCATCGCCTTCGGCGCGGCCAGCAGCGCCAGCGTGAAGACGAAGAGCCCAGTCACCGCGTTGTAGTCGGCCGAGCCGGCGTACGAGGTGCTGCGAGGGCCAGATGATCGCCCCGCAGACCACCAGCGCCAGCCAGAGCAGCGGCGCGAGGTAGGCGAAGATGCCCAGCGCCAGGTGCAGCCGGCTCACCCAGTGCAGGCCGGCGGCCGTCAGCACCCGCGCGTGCTGCAGGTTGCCCTGGCACCAGCGCCGGTCGCGCGCCGCGGTGTCGAGCAGCGTCGGCGGCGTCTCCTCGTAGCTGCCCGGCAGGTCGGCGAACGTGCGCACCGCCCAGCCGCGGCGGCGCAACAGCGCGGCCTCGATGAAGTCGTGGCTGAGGATGTGGCCGCCGAACGGCTTGGGGCCGGTCAGGTGCGGCAGCCCGGCGCTCTGCGCGAACGCGGCCACCCGGATGAGGGCGTTGTGGCCCCAGTAGTTGCCCTCCGAGCCCGACCACCAGGCCAGGCCCCGGGCGAACACCGGGCCGTAGAGCCGCGAGGCGAACTGCTGCAGCCGCGCGAACGGCGTCTCGGCGTTGACCACGGTCGGCGCGGTCTGCGCGAGGCCGAGCCCCGGGTCGCGCTGCATCTCTGCGGTCAGCGCCGCGATCGTCTCGCCCGACATCAGGCTGTCGGCGTCGAGCACCAGCATGAAGTCGTAGCCGGCGCCGTGGGTCTCGACCCAGTCGCCGATGTTGCCGGCCTTGCGGTCGGTGTTGGCCTTGCGGCGGCGGTAGTAGAGCGCCGGCCCGTCCGCCAGCCGCAGCCGCAGGCGTAAGAGGCCGGTGGCCTCCGCCGTCGCGATCGCCTCGTCGCGGGTGTCGCTGAGGATGAAGAGGTCGTAGCGGTCGGCCAGGCCCAGCCGCGCCACTTCCTCGGCGATCGACTGCGCGGCCGCCAGGATCAGCCCCGGGTCCTCGTTGTAGGTCGGCAGCAGGATTGCGGTGCGCGCCGTGATCGGCGCGGCCGCCGCCGGCGCAGCCGCCGTCTCGCGCCGCGGCAGCGCGGCCAGGAAGCCCGCGCTCGCCGAGACGAAGCCGAACCCGACCCAGCCGCTCAAGGCCACCGAGAGCGCCAGCGTCGCCCATTCGATGAGGGTGACGCCTTCGCGGCTCAGCACCTTGAAGAGCACGGCGCCCACCAGCGCGGCGACCGCAATCGCGCCGCTCACCAGGATCGCGCGACGCATGGCGACCCCCTCCGCTGGCAGCGGCCGGACGGGCGGGGCGCGGCGCAGGTCCTGCCGCGGCATGGCCAGCCGACTGACGGCGGGCGTCGAGCGCAGCGCCGGGTAGGGCGCGGACGGCGGCGCGCGGCGCAAGGCGGACGCCAGCTCGATCACCTGCGCGCCGGCGGCGGCAGGCGAGCGCGGCGAAATCCGATGACGGACAGGCCCGCGTCGGGCGCGGGACCGCGCAGCTGTGGCGCCAGCGTCGTGCCGCGCAATGTCGACCAAGCCTACTCCCCGTACTCAAAGACGTCGCGAACTGACGCGCCGCCCCCCCGAAGGCGTAGCCGTCGACCAAAATCACGTTGGTCAAAGCGGCGGTTTCGGGCGAAAGCAAGGCGCGGTTCGCGCATAGATAGAGTCGGGTCGCCGAACGCGCTCTGAGGTCGCCGATCGGCGCCCAAAAAGCGCAACTTGCTGTCGTTTCCTGCCTCGCGCATTCGTCATAACTGGCGACGGCGCCGGCGCGGCGACCGATGGAGATCTGCATGTCCGTTCCGGTCCTGACCTACTTCACGTTCCGCGGGCTCGGCGAGCCGATCCGGCTTTTCTTCGAGGATCAGGGCGTCGCCTTCGAGGATCGCCGGCTCGGCTTCGACGAGTGGGACGCGGTCAAGCCGCAGATGCAGTTTCGCCAGATGCCGCGCCTGCAGGATGGCGAGCGGACGCTGTTCCAGAGCCAGGCCATCCTGCGCTACCTCGCCCGGCCGAAGGGCCTCTGCGGCGAGATCGAGGACGAGCGCGTACGCTGCGACATCAGCGTCGAGGCCGGCCGCGATCTGCAGCAGCGGCTCTGGGACCACTTCTGGTGGCCGGGCTCCAACACGCCGGAAGCGGCGGCGGAGTTCGAGGCAGGCCCGCTTGCCGAGCAGCTCGGCCTCGTCGCGGCCTGGCTCGGCGATGCCGCGTTCTTCGGCGGCCAGCGGCTGCTGTTCGCCGACTACTACGTGCTGACGGTGCTGGACGAGGCGGCCGCCTTCTTCCCGTCGGCGATGTCGCGCGTCCAGCCGCTGGCGGCCTACCGGCAGCGGATGTACGCGCGCCCCGGCCTCGCGGCCTACGCCGCCTCCGGCCGCCAGCCGACCGCCTACGGCTTCGACCCGATCCGCAACATGCGCACGCCGGCGAAGGCCGCCTGAAGCCGATCGTCGGTGGTCGACGCGCCTGCTCCCCTCCCCCTTGCGGGGAGGGGTCGGGGGTGGGGGTGCAAGCTGGATCGGCGGGATTGTCGCTTCGAGGGCCGCTCGGCAGACTGCGAGCCGACACCCCCACCCCTAACCCCTCCCCGCAAGGGGGAGGGGAACTCCTTGGCGAGCTGTCGCCATTTTCGAGATCATCGCCCGTGCCGTTCGCGAAAATGTCGGGCTGGGCGTCGTACGGCGTCCTTCGGTCGTGCAACGGAGATCTGCCCATGACCGACCCAACCCTCATCCTCGACGGCCGCGGCCTCGTGGAGAGCCCGCGCTGGCATGACGGGCGACTGTGGTTCGCCGACTGGACCGCCGGCGAGATCCTGCGGCTGGCGGAGGGCGGCGCGGCCGAGGTGATGGCCCGCGCGCCGGCCCCGCCGCTGTCGTTCGACTTCGACGCCGAGGGCCGGCTGCTGGTGGTCTCGTCGGCGGCCGGCGAGCTGCTGCGGCAGGGGGAGGATGGAGGGCTCGACGCGTTTGCACGGCTCGGCGACGGCGGCGGCTGGAACGAGATCGTCGTCGACGGGCGCGGCAACGCCTACGTCAACGGCCCGCAGCTGGTGCTGGTGACGCCGGGCGGGCGGGTGAGCGTCCAGGCCGACGACTTCGCGTTTCCGAACGGCATGGCGGTGACGCCGGACAACGCCACGCTGATCTTCGCCGAGTCGTACGCAAGCCGGCTGATCGCCTTCGACATCGCCGAGGACGGGTCGCTCTCGCACCGCCGCGTGTGGGCCGAGCTCGACGGGCCGCCGGACGGGATCTGCATCGACGGGGCGGGCGCGGTCTGGGTCGCCGACGTGCCGAACGCCCGCTGCCGGCGCGTCCGCGAGGGCGGCGAGGTGCTGGCCGACGTCAAGCTGGACCGCGGCGCCTTCGCCTGCATGCTGGGCGGCCCGGATCGGAAGACGCTCTACATCACCGCCGCGCGCTGGTTCGGCATGGACCGCATGGGCGAGATGGGCGGGACCGGGCAAGTGCTGTCGGTCCCGGTGAGCACCGGCGGAGTCGGTTGGCCCTAGCTACTCCGCGGCCGCCGCCGTCACCGGCGCCAGCACGTCGGTGTGCGACTTCGAGGCGCGGCCCGCGCCCAGCGCCAGGAAGATCGCCGGCGCCACGATCGCCGCGCCGAAATAGAACGCGCCGTTGATGTTCAGGCTCTGGAGGCCGAGCCCGAACTGCGGCCCCGCCACCCTGGCGAGCGCGCCGGTGGCGTTGTTCAGCCCCATGATCTGGCCCTGGTGGTCCGGATCGACGCTGCGGCTGAGGAGGGCGCCGGAGTTGGGGAAAGCCACCGACTGCGAAAGCGCCATCAGCGCCATCAGTGTCGACCGTGAAGAAGCCGCCGTCCGAGAACGGCTGCAGCGCCGTGCAGATCACCGAGCCGGCCATGCCCACCGCCAGCATGTTCCCCTCGCCGAACCGCCGCGACAACGGCCCGGTCAGCAGGAACTGGCAGCAGGCCGAGACCGCGCCGGTGATGCCGAAGCACAGGCCGATGTCGCGCGGGACCCAGCCGAAGCGGTGCTGCGCCCAGAGCGCGAAGGTGCTCTCGATGGCGGTGAAGGCGACGCCGACCGCGAAGGTCAGCAGCATCAGGCGTCCGACCACCGGGTGGCGCGCCGCATAGCCGAACATCACCCAGCGGCTCGGCTGGCGCCCGACGTACTTGCGCCGCTCGCGGCTCTCCTTGACCACCAGCGCGATGCCGATCGCCGAGCAGAGGCACAGGCCCGAGGACAGCAGCAGCGGCAGGTGGTAGCCGGCGGTGCCGGCCGACGGCTTGGCCAGCACGCCGCCAACGAACGGACCCAGGATGAAGCCGAGGTTGTAGGCCGCGCCGAGCCGGGCCATCCGGCCGGCGCGCAGGTCCACCGGCGTCACGTCGGCGATGTAGCCCTGCACCACCGAGCCGTTGCCGGCGGCCATGCCGCCGATCACGCGGATGGCGATGGCCGCCCAGATGTTGGGCGCGAAGGCCAGCGCGCCGTAGCAGAGGCAGTTGCAGAACACCGTGGAGATCAGGATCGGCTTGCGCCCGATCCGGTCCGACAGCTTGCCCCAGAACGGCTCGCCGACGAACGAGCCCATCGAGTAGGCCGAGAACACCAGGCCGATCTCCCACGGCGTCGCATGGAACGAGGCGGCGTAGAACGGCAGGAACGGCACGATGACGCCGAACCCCAGCATGTTGATGAACATCACCGACAGCAGCGTGTAGAGCGCGGCGGCCGACCGCCCGCCCGTCGAAGCATCGGGCTCGGCGGTCATGGCGTCGCAAATAGGCGGCGCGGTCGCGGCGGGCAAGACAAGGCAGGCGCCGATGCTGCGGCGCCGCATAAACTGCGGCGCCGGCGCCTCAGGTGTTCGCCGGGCGCTAGGGGTCAGCCCGGCGGATGCAACACCCCGCAGGCGTGGTCCTGCAGCTCCTCGCCGGAGCCGTAGTCGCCGGCGCTGGGGTCGGCGCGGTCGGCCAGCAGGATGAAGCCGGGCTTGCCGTCCGGCAGCGTCACCGGTGCGACGACCAGGGTCTCCAGCGACATGTCGGCCTTCGCCACCGGATCGCCTTCCGCCAGCAGCTTGAACGGGTTGCGGCCTGCCAGATCGTCGCCGGTCAGGCTCATCGCCTCGTAGTGACGGCCCGCGATGCCGACGTCGATCGGCGCCCAGGTCTTGCCGATGCTGGCGAGGTCCGCGGCCAGCGCCGTCCGCACCGCGGCCTTGATGCAGTCGACGTGGATGTGCAGCTGGTTCTGGCTGCGGCCGTCGATGGAGTTGACCGCCAGCGTCAGCTCGTCGCGCGGCAGCGTCTGCTTGGCGAAGCCGTCCACGAAGCTGCGGGCGGTCCAGGCGAAAGCGAAGTAGTTCGGCGCGGCCGCGGCCAGCACCTTGGGGTCCTCGATGCCGGTGACCTTGGCGGTGGGGATCACCAGCACCTGGGTGGCGCCGCTGTTGTCCTTCAGCACCGCGTAACCGCTGACTTCAGATGCACCGCGAGGCAGGGCGCGGGATCGCCCTTGGCCCGCTCGTCGGGCACGCACTTGCCGTGCACGATGTTCCAGAGGGCGTTCGGGTCGGCCGCAGGCCGAGAGCGGCGCGGCGAGCGCCGCGAAGCCGAGCGCCGCGGCGAGCCACGTTGGGCGAAAGCGTAGGGAACTTCACTTTGCAGGCGCCTCCCCGAGCGTGAAGCCATCACGTGCAATGGCTCAGCTTTCGCGCGGAAGTGCAAGCGGGACAGGCTGGCGGAGGGTCCTAGCGGGGCGCCAGGATCATCACCATCTGGCGGCCTTCCATCTTGGGCTCATTCTCGACCTTGGCGACCTCGCCGAAGTCGACCTTCACCTGGTCGAGCAGCTTCATGCCGAGCTCCGGGTGCCGCATCTCGCCGCCGCGGAAGCGCAACGTCACCTTGACCTTGTCGCCCTCCTCGAAGAAGCGGAGCATGGCCTTGGCCTTCACCTCGTAGTCGTGGTGATCGATGTTGGGGCGAAGCTTGATCTCCTTGATCTCGACCAGCTTCTGGCGCTTGCGCGCTTCGTTCTTCTTCTTCTGTTCCTGGAACTTGAACTTGCCGTAGTCGAGGATCTTGCAGACCGGCGGATCGGCGGTCGGGGAGACTTCGACCAGGTCGAGACCCACTTCCTCGGCGGCCTCCAGGGCGGCGGATGTGGGCATGATCCCCTGCTTTTCGCCATTGGCGTCGATCAGCAGAACGCGGGGGACGCGGATGTCTTCGTTGATGCGCGGCCCGTCTTTCGACGGCGGCGCGGCCATGGGACGACGAATAGGCAGTGCTCCTAGGGCAGTTTCTAAAAAAGCCCGGCCAGTAGAATGGCCGCGCCTGGTTGAAATATGACCAACGCCCCTGGCGCAATCAAGCGGGGGTCCGCGCAAGAATGAGCGCAGCGGACACAACGCTCTCCACCGGCAGTGCTTTCAGGGTCACGGCGTGCAGAACAGTCACATGTCCGCGCGGCGCCGTGGCGGCCGCGTCGACGTCGCTGGAGAACAGCACGATGGTCGGCGCGCCGGCCGCCGCGATCAGGTGCAGCACGCCCAGGTCGTTGCCCACCGCCAGCGCGGCGCGCGCTCCGAGCGCGGCGATCTGCACGAGGTCGGTGCGGCCGGTAAGGTCCCGCGCCCTCGGCGCCTGGCGCTGGATCGCATGGGCCATCGAGCTTTCGCCCAGCGCGCCGACGATCACGATGTCGTAGCCGGCGTCCTGCATGCGCCTGGCGAAGCCGCCGTACAGCTCGACCGGCCAGCGCTGCTCGGGGTGGTGGGTGTCCGCGCCGGGCGCCAGCAGCACCACCGGGCGGTGCGCCGCCGGGCGCCGTGACCGAGCGCGGCTGGGCGCTGCGGGCGAGAATCCAACTGATGTCGGGCGGCGCCGCCGACCATGGCTTGGTCGGCGCGTCCGGCCAGATCCCGGCGTCCATCAGCTGGCCCGGCCTGGCGCTCCAGGAGGTGCATCTCGCTGCGGTGGCGGTCCTTGTGCGGCAGCGAGGCGCCCAGCGCGGTGCCCGACCAGTCCGGCGCTCCGGGCGCAGCGCCTGGAAGATCAGGTTGGACGTGGAGTCGTTCTGCAGGTCGTAGACCCGGTCGTAGTGGGCGCGGCGGATGCGCAGGATCAGCGACGTCCAGTGGCCGGGGTCCTTCGGCGCGCCGTCGGCCTCGACGGCGTTGAAGAACGGGCTCGACTTGGCCAGCGCCGCGAACGGGTCGGTGGTCAGGAGGGTGATCTTCGCCTTCGGGTGGGCCTGGCGGATGCGCTCGAAGGCCGGGAACGCCAGCACCATCTCGCCGATGCCGCCCAGCTTGATCACCAGCACCTTCTGGATCGGCTTCATCGACGCGGTGGGGGCCCTGAGACTTGAGTGGACGTATGGGACGTGGGGTTGCGCCGTTAACTAGTCGAACCGGCCTGCCGGCGCCACGCCCGCGAGGCGGGTTCGCTCAGCCCTTCATCAGCGCGGCGATCGCTTCGCGGGCCTGGGCGCCGAGCTCGGGGTGGGCGAGGGCGAAGGCGACGTTGGCGCGTAAGAGGCCGATCTTGTCGCCGCAGTCGAAGGTCGCGCCGTCGTAGGCCAGCGCGTGGAAGTCCTGCCGCTGCATCAGGCGCACCATGGCGTCGGTCAGCTGGATCTCGTCGCCGGCGCCGGCGTGCTGGCTCGGCCAGCAGCTCGAAGATGTCCGGCTGCAGGATGTAGCGGCCCGAGATGAAGAGGTTGGAGGGCTCGGTCCCCGGCGCGGGCTTCTCGACCATGCCGGTCATCCGCGCCAGGCGGCCGTCGAAGCCGTCCGTCTGCCCGTCCAGCGCGACGATGCCGTACTTGTGCGCCTCGCCTTCCGGGGCCGGCTCGACGACGACGATGTTGCCGCCGACCGCGTCGTAGGCGGCGATCGCCTGGGCCAGGGCCGGCGGATTGGCGCGCATCAGCATGTCCGGACAGGATCACCGCGAACGGCTCGTCGCCCACCACGTCGCGGGCGCACCAGACCGCGTGGCCGAGGCCGAGCGGCGACATCTGACGTACGAAGCTCATCTCGCCGGGCTTGGAGAGGTCGGCGCGGATGTCGGCCAGCAGCTCGGTCTTGCCCTTCGGCCTCCAGCTGCGATTCCAGCTCGAACAGATGGTCGAAGTAGTCCTCGATCGCGCCCTGGCCGCGGCCGGTCACGAACACGAAGTGCTCGATGCCCGCCGCTCTGGCCTCGGCCACCACGTGCGCCAGGATCGGCCGGTCGAACACGTTGAGCAGGTTCTTCGGGGTGGTCTTCGCGGCCGGCAGCACGCGGGTGCCGAGACCCGCCACCGGCAGGACCGCCTTGCGAACAGATTTCATGATCGCATGCCCCTAGCGGAGCCGGGCGGCCAAATCCAGCGGCGAGCGGGCGGTTCGCATTGACAATCGTCCAAGCGGGGCGACAGTTGCGCCCGGTTTCAGCTTAAGCTTGAACTCGCCTTACGCGGGTTCTCACACGGGGGACATCCACATGACGAACACGCGCACCTTGGCGTTGGCCTCGCTCGCCATCCTGGCCGCCGCGAGCCTCGGCGCCTGCAAGCCGAGCGCCGCCAATACGGCCAACTCGACCGACACCAACACCACGACCACCACGACGGTGACCAACGACGCCACCAACGGCGTCACCAACACCACCACCACGACCAACTCGACGACCACCAACACCGCGTCGAACTCGGCGAGCTGAGGGAGCTTTCCTCCCCCGCAGGGGGAGGTGTCCGCGCAGCGGACGGAGGGGGTACGTTGCAGCGCGCCGATCTCGCAAGACTAACTGTAGCTAAGTCCTGACTTCGCGGCGGCGGCGTACCCCCTCCACCACTTCGTGGTCCCCCTCCCCCTGCGGGGGAGGATAAGGGCCGCCCGCTACTCCACCGTCACCGACTTGGCGAGGTTGCGGGGCTGGTCGACGTCGGCGCCCTTGATCAGCGCCACGTGGTAGGCCAGCAGCTGGATCGGCACGGCGTAGACCAGCGGCGCGATCAGCGGATCGCAGCTCGGCGCCACGAGCACCTTGGCCTTGGCCGGCGCGCGCGCCGCGCCCTCCGCGTCGGTGATCAGCGCCACCGGCCCCTCGCGGGCGATCACCTCGCTCATGTTGGAGACGGTCTTCTCGAAGAGCGCGTCGGTCGGCGCGATCACGATGACGGGCGTCTGCTTCGTCGATCAGCGCGATCGGCCCGTGCTTCAGCTCGCCGGCGGCATAGCCCTCGGCGTGGATGTAGCTGATCTCCTTCAGCTTCAGCGCGCCCTCCAGCGCCAGCGGGTACATCGGCCCGCGGCCGAGGTAGAGCACGTCGCGCGCCTTGGCGACCTCGCGCGGCGACGTCGCGCACCTGGTCCTCCATCGTGGATGGCGTCGGCCAAGAGCCGCGGCGCCTCCAGCAGCACCGCAACGAGGCGGCTCTCCTCGGCCTTGTCGATCACGGCCGCGCTGGCGGCCGCGGCGGCGACGCCAGAGCGGTCAGAGCCGCAGACCTGGGCGGTGAAGGCCTTGGTCGAGAGCGACGCCGATCTCCGGCCCGGCGTTGGTGGGCAGGAGGATGTCGGCCTCGCGCGCCATGGTCGAGGTCGTGCACGTTGACGATCGCCGCGGTGGCCAGCCCGTGCGCCTTGCACCAGCGCAGCGCGGCCAGCGTGTCGGCGGTCTCGCCGGACTGCGAGATGGCCAGCGCCAGCGTGCCCGGGCGTCAGCGCCGGCTCGCGGTAGCGGAACTCCGAGGCGATCTCGACGTCGATCGGCAGGCCGGCCAGCCGCTCGAACAGCATAGCTGCCGATCAGCCCGGCGTAGGAGGCGGTGCCGCAGGCGACGATCTGCAGGCGCTCGGATCTTGGCGAAGTCCAGCCCGGCCGGCGGCGTGGCGCGGCCGGCGACCGGGTCGAGGTAGGCGCGACAGCGTGTGCTGCGCGGCGTCCGGCTGGTCGTGGATCTCCTTCTCCATGAAGTGCCGGTAGTTGCCCTTCTCGACCAGCGCGGCCGAGGCGGCGACGGTGTGGATCGGCCGCACCACCGGCGTCCCGGAGGCGTCGAAGATCTGCGCGCGTGCTTGCGGTCGATCAGCGACGTAGTCGCCGTCGTCGAGGTAGCTGATGCGGTTGGTGAACGGGCCGACCGCCAGCGCGTCGGAGCCGAAGAACATCTCGCCGTCGCCGTAGCCGACCACCAGCGGCGGGCCGTGCCGGGCGCCCATGATCAGCTCGTCCTCGCCGTCGAGCATGACGCACGAGCGCATAGGCGCCGGTCAGCCGGTCGAGCGCCGCCTTCAGCGCCTCGCCAGGCGGCGCGGCCGGCCGCCAGGTAGTGGTCGATCAGTTGGGCGACCACCTCGGTGTCGGTGTCGCTCTCGAACATGCGGCCCTCGGCGATCAGCTCGGCCTTCAGCTCGGCGAAGTTCTCGATGATGCCGTTGTGGACCACGCGTGACGCGGCCGGCGGTGCTGCGGGTGGGCGTTGCGCTCGGTGGGCGCGCCGTGGGTCGCCCAGCGGGTGTGGCCGATGCCGGCGCGTGGCGGTCAGCGGGTCCGTCGCGAGCAGCGTCCTCGAGGTTGCGCAGCTTGCCCGCGGCGCGCGGCGCCGCTCGATCGCTGGCCGTCCGACCGCGCCGGCGACGCCGGCCGAGTCGTAGCCGCGATACTCCAGCCGTTTCAGGCTCTCGATCAGCCGCCCGCGTCACCGGCTCGTTGCCGACGATGCCGATGATGCCGCACATTCAGGATCTGCGTCCCTTTGTGGTTCGCGCCTGCGCCAGACTACAGCTAGACTGAGCCCGGATTTCCGGCGTGCGGCTTTAGCATTCGCAAACCGGGGGTCACCTAAATCTCGGTTTCCTTACGTTTCGGGACTCATCCATGGCATCTCGCGGCTATTTCGGCACCGACGGCATCCGCGGCCAGGCCAACGTGCATCCGATGACCGCCGAGGTGGCGCTGCGGGTGGGTCTGGCGGCCGGCAAGCTGTTCACCAGCGCGGCGACCGCCGCCACCTGGTGGTGATCGGCAAGGACACCCGCCTCTCCGGCTACATGATCGAGCCGGCCCTGGTCGCCGGCTTCACCAGCGTCGGCATGGACGTGCGCACCTTCGGCCCGCTGCCGACGCCGGGCGTCGCGATGATGACCCGCTCGATGCGCGCCGACCTCGGGGTGATGATCAGCGCCTCGCACAACAACTTCGCCGACAACGGCATCAAGCTGTTCGGCCCCGACGGCTACAAGCTCTCCGACGAGCGCGAGGCCGAGATCGAGGCGCTGATGGACGAGGGCCTGCAGGAGGGCCTGGCCGGCCCGAAGACGCTCGGCCGCGTGGTGCGCATCGACGAGGCGCCGGCCCGCTACGTCGAGATCGTCAAGGCCACCTTCCCGAAGTCGCTGACGCTCAGCGGGCCTGCGGGTCGCCGTCGATTGCGCCAACGGCGCGGCCTACAAGGTGGCCCCGACCGCGCTCTACGAGCTGGGCGCCGAGGTGATCCGCGGTCGGCGTCTCGCCCGGACGGCTTCAACATCAACGAGGAGTGCGGCTCGACCCACCCGGCCACCATCGGCCGCGGCCGTGCGGCAGTACCGCGCCGACATCGGCATCTCGCTCGACGGCGACGCCGACCGGCTGGTGATCTGCGACGAGAAGGGCCAGATCGTCGACGGCGACCAGATCATGGCGCTGATCGCCGCGTCCTGGGCCGCCAGGGGCGCGCTGACGGGCGGCGGCGTGGTGGCGACGGTGATGTCCAACCTCGGCCTGGAGCGCTTCCTGGCCGAGCGCGACCTCGTCCTGCACCGCACGCCGGTCGGCGACCGCTCCGTCATGGCGAAGATGCGCGAGGGCGGCTTCAACCTCGGCGGCGAGCAGTCGGGCCACATCATCCTGTCCGACTTCTCCACCACCGGCGACGGCCTGATCGCCGCGCTGCAGGTGCTGGCCGAAATGGTGCGCTCCGGCAAGCGGATGAGCGCAGCTCGCCCGCCAGTTCGAGCCGGCGCCGCAGAAGCTGGAGAACGTCCGCTTCGCGCGCGGCGCCAAGCCGCTGGAGCACGAGGACGTCAAGGCGGCGATCGCCGACGCCGAGCAGCGCCTCAACGGCTCCGGCCGCGTGCTGGTGCGCGCCTCCGGCACCGAGCCGCTGATCCGCATCATGGCCGAGGGCGACGACGAGAAGCTGGTCGGCCAACTGGTCAGCGAGATCGCCGGCGCGGTGCGCCAGGCCGCGGTCTGACCCTCGTCCACCAGACGATGACAAGCTTGGGTTGGCTGGCTTAGACACCCAGCTCCGCCGCCGCGATTTCGCCGATGGCGAGGGCGTGGCGGGGGTCGTGGCCGTCGCCGAGGGTCCAGCTGGCCGAGAGGCCGGCGTAGGCGACGATCCAGGTGAGGAGGCGGCGCGGGTCGACGTGCGCGGCCTCGCAGATCACCTCCACGCGCCGCGCCAGGCGACCGGGCGCGGTCGCGGTATCGACGTCCGGGTTCATGATGATGTGAGGGTAGTCGTACGACCGCTCGCCGACGAGGCCCTTGGGGTCGATGGCGAGCCAGCCGCGCGGGCCGAAGTCGAGCACGTTGCCGTGGTGCAGGTCGCCGTGCACGACGCCCACCTCGCGCGGCTCGGCGAGCAGCGCGCGGGCCGCCACGGCCGACTTCGCGTAGAGCCCGCCATGCGCTTCGGCGGTGGGCCACAGCTGCCGGAACCAGGTCTGCAGCGGCACGAGGCTGGCCGGCGGCGGCGCCGGGCGGGGTGCGTGCAGCCGTTCGCCCGCCGCGCAGAGGATCCGCGTCGCCGCGTCGTCCTCGCCGCCGCGCGCCATCGCCGCCAGCGATCTCGCGCCGGTCGCCCGCTCCAGCAGCAGCGCCTCGCCCTCGCGGGCCAGCACCCGCGCTGCGCCGTCGCCGCCCCACCACGCCATCAGCACGCCACCGGCGATCTCCTCGCTGGCGTGGCTCAGCTTCAGGATCGCCGCCGCGCCGGCCTGGCGCACCGGCAGCAGCCTGCCGGCGAGGCTGGCGAACCCCGCGCCGTCCGGTGTCAGGCCCCAGCGCGACAGCCAGGGCTCGAACGCCGCGGCGTCCAACTTGGCCGCCTCGCTCATCCGCCGGAGATCTTGGCGAACACCTCGGCGGCCGGAACCGGCGGCTCGATGTCGAACACCTCGTCCAGCGCCGTCGCCAGCTCGTCGGCGCTCGCCAGCGTGCGCTCGCTGAAGCTCCCGTCGGTCCGTCGCTCGGTGAGGCGGGTGTTGACGAGGTTGTAGCGCGCCGCGCGGTGTCAACCGCTCGGCGACCAGCATGCTGGTGAACAGGAAGTCCGGCGAGGTCGAGGCGAACCAGTTGGCGATCGTGTAGTCGGGCGGCAGTTGCGGCGTCAGGTCGAACACGTAGGCGCGCCGCCACTCTGCCGCTCTGGCGCAGCCGCGAGCGCCGTGAGGTCGCCCTCCTGCTGCAGCCGGTAGCGCGCCACGCCGAGTCGTCCTGCTCGAGGCCGATCTCGAAGCCGCAGCGGCGCGTCCTGCAGGTGGGCGCCGAAGCCGACGTCGGCGAGGTAGGGCGCGCCGCCGACGTCGACCTTCAGCAGCATGTGCAGGCGGGCGCCGAGCGGCGCGCTCCGGCGGCGACATCCAGACCACCCGGCCGCCGAGGCCGGTCACCTCGAAGCCGATCGCCTCGAGCGCGGCGCGGAACAGGTGGTTCAGCTCGAAGCAGTAGCCGCCGCGACGGCCGCCGACGAGCTTGGCCTGCAGGCTTGCGAGGTCGAGCTTCACCGGCCGTCCGGTCAGTGGGTCGAGGCTCTCGAACGGGATGGCGTCCACCTGCGCGGCGTGCAGCGCGCTCAGCGTCGCCAGATCCGGCCGCGCCGGCCCGCCATAGCCGATGCGCGCGAAATAGGCGTCCAGGTCGAAGTCGTCGGCCATCTCACGTCCTCCCCGAGCGCGGAGGTCGCCCGCCGGGGAGGGCGGCGTCAAGGCGCCATCAGAACATCCCCTCGGGGCGTTGTTTCTTCTTGCGGGGGCGTTCGCGCATCACGCCGGGATAGCCTTTCACCGGGCCAAGCGGCTCGCCGAGATACGTCCAGTCGGCCGCCTCGCCGAGGAACATGTGGTAGCGGGTCTCGCGGCCGGTGCGGCCCAAGAAGACGCCGCGCGGGATGTTGACGATCTGCGGCGAGCGCGGCCGCTCGTAGGTCAGCGGCGTGCCGCAGCGCGCGCAGAAGCCGCGCACCGTGCCCTGCTCCGGGTCGCGGTAGCGGGTGATGTGCGCCTCGCCCTCCAGCACGCGGAACTTGCTCTTCCAGCTGCCGACCCAGGTGGCGTAGGCGGTCCCTTGCGCGCGCCGGCTGGCCTCGGAGTGGTCGTGCCAGGCCCAGACCGCCGGGACCACGATTTCCAGGCGCACGGCGCCGCAAGCACATGCGCCCTCTGCGGTGACACGGTCGCGCTTGGCATGCTCGGGCAGGGCGTCGGACATGGGACCTCCTTGGCCCCGCAACTATCGCGCGCCGCGCCCGGCGTTGTCAGGGGGCGGAGTCGGGACCGTCAGTCCGCGTCGTCGGCCGCCTTGGTCTTGCCGGACTTCAGGTCGGCGGCGGCCCGCCCGCCTGGTTGGCCGGCTGGCTCTTCTCGGCCTTCAGCTCGGCGATCTCCTTGGTCAGCACGCCGCGCAAAGAGGGCTCGTCGCGGGTGCCCATGTCGTGGATGCGCCAGCCGGCGGGGGTCTTGACGAGGTCGAAGGTGTCGTGCCGCTGCACGCCGTCGTCGGACACCTGGGAGTCCTTCATGGTCGCGACCGCTTTGGCCTCGGTGGGCGTGGCCGAGATGATCGTCACCGCCGCGGTGAGGGCGCCCCAGTCCTGGCAGTCGCACAGCCAGTCGCTGTCGATGTCGCCGACCCCTTCGCCCTTCAGCGCCTTGGCGTCCTCGGCGAACAGCTTGACCAGACCGGCGTCGAACACCTCCCGGGCGTTGGCGTCCAACGGCGCCCAGCTTCGAGTTCATCGAGTTGGACTTGTAGTGGGCGTAGACGCCGTCGAGGAACGCCTTGGCGGCGTCCGCATCGGGGCCCGTCGGCGCAGCCGCGGTCCCAGGCGGCGGGGGCGGCGCGACCATGGACGTCACCGTCACGTTGGCCACCGCCGGCGCCGCGTTGGCCGCCGGCGCGGCGGCCTTCTGGCAGGCGACGAGCGTCAGCGCCGCCAGGCCAATCGCCGCTCCGAGCGCAAGTCCGATAGGCCCCTGCATGTCCACTCCCCGCTGTCGCCAGAAACAAGCCTAGCATGACGGCGAACATTACAAACTGGACAGAAATCCCGAACCGTCCTTAACCTTGCGTCCAGGCGCGCCGCTCGACCGGCGCGTTTTGAAAAAGATATTCGGGAGGCGACATGGCGCACGAACCCACCTGGGGTCGGCCCGCTGTATCCAGGGACCGGCCAAAGGCGCCGGCGCTGCCGATCGCGTGCATGCTCTTCGTCACCGCCATGGGCGCGGCGTTCTGGATCGGCGCGGTGTGGGCGTCGCAGACCTGGTACGCGTTCAGCCGCTAGAGCGCGTTCAGCAAAAGTGGAACCGCTTTTGCGGTTCGAACGCGCTCCAACGTCTTGAATTTAGAGCATGATTCAGCGGTCATGCGATTCCGCATGACCCCATCCTGCTCTAGGCGCGGCCGACGCTGACATAGGTGAAGCCGCGCGGGCGCAGCTCCTCGGGCTTGTAGATGTTGCGCAGGTCGACCATCAGCGGGCGGCGCATCACCTCCTTCACGCGGTCGAGGTCGAGGGCGCGGAACTCGTCCCACTCGGTGATGATCACCGCGCAGTCGGCGCCCTCCAGCGCCTCGTAGGGGCCGTTCTTGAAGTCGACGCCGCGCAAGCAGCTGGCGCGCCTCGTGGCCCTCCGGGTCGTAGGCCTGCACCTTGGCGCCCATCGCCTGCAGCGCCGGGATGATCTGCAGCGACGGCGCCTCGCGCATGTCGTCGGTGTTGGGCTTGAAGGTGAGGCCGAGCACGCCGATCGTCTTGCCCGCCAGGTCGCCGCCCAGCGCGGCGGCCACCTTGCCGGCCATCGCCTTCTTGCGCGCCTCGTTGACCTCGCACGGTGGTCTCGACCAGCCTCAGCGGCGCGCTGGCGTCGTGGGCGGTGCGCACCAGCGCCAGCGTGTCCTTCGGAAAGCAGGAGCCGCCGTAGCCGGGGCCGGCGTGCAGGAACTTCGAGCCGATCCGCTTGTCGAGCCCGACGCCGCGCGCCACCTGCTGCACGTCGGCGCGCACCGCCTCGCAGAGGTCGGCGATCTCGTTGATGAAGGTGATCTTCATGGCCAGGAAGGCGTTGGACGCGTACTTGATCAGCTCCGAGGAGCGCCGGTCGATGTAGAGCATCGGCGTCTCGTTGAGATTGAGCGGCCGGTAGAGCTCGGCCATCACCGGCCGCGCGCGCTCGTCCTCCAGCCCGACGATCACCCGGTCCGGGCCGCTTGAAGTCCTCGATCGCCGCGCCTTCGCGCAGGAACTCCGGGTTGGAGACCACGGCGAACTGGGCGTCGGGCCGCGCCCGCTTCAGGATCGCCTCGATCTCGTCGCCGGTGCCGACCGGCACGGTGGACTTGGTGACCACCACCGTGAAGCCGTCCAGCAGCGGCGCGATCTCCTCGGCGGCGGCGTAGACGTAGCGAGAGGTCGGCGTAGCCGTCGCCGCGCCGCGACGGCGTGCCGACCGCGATGAACACCGCGTCCGCCGCGCGCGATCGCCTCGGCGCTGTCGACCGCGAACGTGAGGCGGCCGGCCTCGACGTTGCGCGCCACCAGCACCGTCCAGGCCCGGCTCGTAGATCGGCATCTCGCCGGCCCTGCAGCCGCTCGATCTTGCCGGCGTCCTTGTCGAGGCAGGTGACCTCGTGGCCGAAGTCGGCGAAGCAGGCGCCGGAGACCAGCCCCACATAGCCCGTCCCGATCATCGCCACGCGCATGCGCTCAGTCCCCGCTACTCGTGAAGAGCGGTAGCCTCAGACTTCCTGGTTGTAGGCGCCGACCTCGGGCTCGCGGGCCAGGCGCGGCTTCACCTCCTCGCGGAACAGCGCGCGCATGTCGTCCTCGGACCGCATGCTCTCGACCACCACCACCAGCTCCGGCTTGTTCGACGAGGCGCGCACCAGCACCCACGAGCCGTCCTCCAGCGTCACCCGCACGCCGTTGACGGTGTTCACGTCGGTGATCTTCCGCCCAAGGATCGACGCGCCCGCCGCGCCCAGCTGGCCTCGTAGTCGGCGACGATCCGCGCCACCACCTCGTACTTCGTCTCGTCGGCGCAGTGCGGCGACATGGTCAGCGAGGTGTAGGCGACCGGCAGCGCCTTCTTCAGCTCGCTGAGCTTCTGGCCCGGATGTGCGGTCGAGCATCGCCAGGATCGCCGCGGCGGCGACCAGGCCGTCGTCGTAGCCGCGGCCCGAGCGGCGGCGTTGAAGAACAGGTGGCCCGGACTTCTCGAACCCGGCCAGCGCGCCGATCTCGGCGGTCTTGCGCTTGATGTAGCTGTGGCCGGTCTTCCAGTAGATGGTGGTCGCGCCGGCGGCCTTCAGCACCGGGTCGGTGGCGAAGAGGCCGGTCGACTTCACGTCGACCACGAACTTCGCGCCGGGGTTGGCGGGCGCCAGGTCGCGCGCCAGCATCAGGCCGATCTTGTCGGCGAAGATCTCCTCGCCGGCGTCGTCCACCACGCCGCAGCGGTCGCCGTCGCCGTCGAAGCCGAGCGCCAGGTCGGCGCCGTGCTCGCGCACCGCCCGCGTCATCGCGCTGCAGCATGGCGTGATCTTCCGGGTTCGGATTGTAGTTGGGGAAGGTCCAGTCGAGCTCGCAGTCGACCTCGATCACCTCGGCGCCCATGCGCCGCAGCGCCTCCGGCGCGAACGCGCCGGCGGTGCCGTTGCCGCAGGCGCAGACCACCGCGGATCGGCCGCGTCAGCCTGACAGCGCGTCGCCGCGTCGGCGATGTAGCGCTCGGCGACGCCCGTCGACCTGGGTCACCGTGCCGCCGGCCCGCTCGCGCCAGGCGCCGGTCAGCACGATCTCCTTCAGCCGGCCGATCTCGTCCGGCCCGAAGGTCAGCGGCGGCTCGGCGCCCATCTTCACGCCGGTCCAGCCGTTCTCGTTGTGGCTGGCGGTGACCATGGCCACGCACGGCGCCTCGAGGTCGAACTGGGCGAAGTAGGCCATCGGCGTCACCGCCATGCCGATGTCGAGCACCTCGCAGCCGGCGCTCACCAGGCCCAGCGTCAGCGCCTGCTTGATCGAGAGCGAGTAGGAGCGGAAGTCGTGGCCGACCACGACGCGCCGCTGGCCGCGCTCGGCGAAATAGGTCCCCAGCCCCAGGCCCAGCGCCTGCACGCCCATCAGGTTGAGGTCGGGGCCGAACAGCCAGCGCGCGTCGTACTCGCGAAAGCCGGTCGGCTTGACCAGCGGCGTCGTCTCGTAGGCGACGGTCATCGGCGCGAGGTCGGCGCGGGGCTTGGGGAACAAGGGCGGCTCCGGGGGCGGGAACGGTTAACGCTTCGGAGCGCGCGGCGGATGCGTCGGCTTGGCTCCGGCGAGGCTGGCGATCGCCTCCGGCCCGCGCAGCGCCAGCGGCGCGACAGCCTTGGCCAGCGGTGACTCGACGGGGCCAGCGGATGGCCGAACGGGGCCGGCGAGCGCGCGCCTGCGCCCTGCGGCCAGACCAGCGCCAGTGCGATCAGGCCCGCCGCGACGAGGGCAAGAGCGGGCAGGGCGACGCTGTCGGGCATGGCCGCCCTATAGCCCGCCCGCCGCGGCGCCGCGAAGAGCGCCGCGGCCTTGCGCACTCCGGCGCCGGCGTGCAAGCACGCGCGCATCCGCTTAAGGGAGCCGCCTCGAACCGATGCCGACCCTCGTCCTGCTGCGTCACGGCCTGAGCCAATGGAACCTGGAGGACCGCTTCACCGGCTGGGTGGACGTCGACCTCGCCGCCCAGGGCGAGGCGAGAAGCGCGGCAGAGCGGCGAGCTGATCGCCGCGGCGGGCCTCGAGCTCGACCGCTGCTTCGCCTCGGTGCTGACCCGTGCGATCCGCACCGCCGACCTGGCGCTCGCCGCCGCCGGCCAGCTGTGGATCCCGCTGCAGAAAGACTGGCGGCTGAACGAGCGGCACTACGGCGGCCTGACCGGCCTCAACAAGGCCGAGACGGCGGCCGAGCACGGCGCCGAGCAGGTGATGGCCTGGCGCCGCTCCTACGACATTCCGCCGCCGCCGCTGGCGCCCGGCGGCCCCTACGACTTTGCGCACGATCGCCGCTACGCCGGCGTCGCCGTCCCGGCCACCGAGACGCTGAAGTCGACGCTGGAGCGCGTGCGGCCCTACTGGGAAGGCGAGATCGCCGCGCGGCTCGAGGAGGGCGAGCGCCTGCTTGATCGCCGCGCACGGCAACTCGCTGCGCGCCATCGTCAAGCTGCTGTTCGACGTCTCCGACCAGGCGATTCCCGGCGTCGAGATCCCCACCGGCAACCCGCTGCTGATCGAGCTCGATTCGGCGCTGCGCCCGCTCACCGCGCGCTATCTTGACGAGAGCCGCGCCCAGAAGATCCCGGTCGCCGCGTAGAACCGCCCCCGTTTGGGGGCGAAAACCGGCCTGGGAGCGGTCATCGCCGTGAAGGGCTCATTAAGCGACGTTCGGTAAGCTTAACGCCGTCTTCGTTACGATTGGCGCTGACCCGATGGCCGAGGCCGCCGCACAGTTCATCCATCACCGCCGGCTCAGCCAGGCCGAAGTCGACGCCATCTGCGTGCGGCACGATCGGCTGTGGTCGTCGCGGATGGGCGGCGCGCGGGCGGTCTTCACCTGGAAGGACCTCTCCGGCCTCGACCTTTCCGGGCGCAACCTCTGCGACGCCGACTTCACCGGCGCGGTGCTGGCCGACTGCAACCTCACGCGTGCGCGGCTCGACAACGCCAACCTGTTCGGCGCCGACCTGCAGAACGCCCAGCTGCAGCGAAGCGTCGCTGCGCCGGGCCGACCTGCGCGGCGCCTGCCTGAAAGGCGCGAACCTCTCCGGCGCCGACCTCTTCGAGGCGGACCTGCGCGAAGGCACCATCGCCGCCGCCGACCGCGACCTGGGCCTGCGGATCATCGAGCCGGTGGAGCGCGCCGCCAACGCGCAGGGCGCGATCCTGGCGGGCGCCAACCTGGAGCGCTCGCGGCTCTCGGGCGTCATCGCGCTGAAGGCCGACTTCACCGACGCGGTGCTGAAGGACGCCAAGCTGGTCCGCGCCAACCTGAAGCAGGCGACGCTCGCCGGCGCCAACCTCGCCGGCGCCGACCTCTCGGGCGCGGACCTCTCGGGCGCCGACCTGCACGACGCCGTGCTGGTGGGCGCCAAGACGCTGTCCTGGAACGTCCAGAACGCCAACATGGCCGGCGTGCTGACCGACGAACCGGCCGGCAAGGACGTCGCCCAGCTCCCCTTCGACGACATGCTGCGCGCCCACGCCGTCTGGTGCGAGAGCGGCGGGCGGCAGGGCAAGCCCTCGGCGTTCGACAACGCCGACCTGCGCGCCCTGAAGTCGATCCGCGGCCTGAACCTGACGGCGCTGTCGGCCAGGGGCGCGGTGTTCTACGGCCTCGACATGTCCGGCATCCAGCTGCAGGGGGCGCATCTCGAGGGCGCGGACCTGCGCACCTGCAACCTGCGCCATGCCGACCTGCGCGGCGCGCGGCTCGCCGGCGCCAAGCTCTCCGGCGCCGACCTGCGCGACGCCCAGCTCGGCCCGTTGCTGATCGCGCCGGAGCGGCCGATGGCCTGCAACATGACCGGCGCGGCGCTGAAGAACACCGATCTCGCCCGCGCCGACCTGCGCCAGGCCATCCTGGTCGGCGCCGACCTCAGCCGCGCCAACTTCACCGGCGCCCTCCTGAAAGGCGTCGACGTCCGCGACGCCATCCGCACCGGCGTCCGCGGCCTCGACACGCTGTAGGTCCCGAACCCCACCACCCGCTCATCCCGGCGAAGGCCGGGGCCCAGGCAGGAGTGATTTGAGGTCTGGCTGATCGGAGAGTAGGTGCGCGCCGCAGGCGTCTGTCTTAAGGTCACACGAAGAACACAAAGGAAGCAAAGCTCACCAAGAGCAGCTTCGCCTCCGAGCGAGCGCCTTCGTGCTCTTCGCTGTCTTCGTGTTCTTCGTGTTAGCAAAGGGAGCCTGCGGCGCCGCCAAGCCGGCGGGCTATCGCGCCCTCGAACACAGTCCTGTCCGGGTCCCGGCGTTCGCCGGGAAGAGCGGGCTGGTGGGCTGGCCGCTATTCGGGCGGCGGGTGCTTGGCTTCGAGCTTGTAGCCGTCGGGATCGAGCACGAAGGCGGCGTAGTAGCCAGGACCGTATCGGGGCCGCAGACCCGGCGCGCCCGCATCGACACCGCCGTGGCTGAGCGCCTGGGCGTGGAAGCGGTCGACCGCTTCGCGGCTGGGCGCCGCGAACGCCAGGTGGAAGCCCGGTCCGGGCGGCGCCGCCGGTCCCTCGCACTGGAAGAGCCGCAGCCGGTCGTCATCGGCGCCGGGCAGGCCGTAGCCGACGGAGCGCGGCGAGGTGTCCACCCGTGCATAGCCGAGCGCGCCCAGCGCCGCGTCGTAGAACGCGGCCGCGGCCGCCAGATCGCTGACGCCGAACGACAGATGGCCCAGCAACGTCGCCTCCGATCCCCGCAGGTCTACGCCAGCGCCGGCGTCACCGTCGGATCGACATCCTTGTCGTAGTCGACGCCGCCCAGCCCAAAGCCGAACAGGCGCAGGAACTCGCGCTTGTAGCCGGGCAGGTCCCCAAGCTCTGCCGAGCGTCTGCGTCGTCGCCAGAGCCCACCGCCGCTTCACCTCGTCCTGCACCGGCTCCGAGAGCTCCCAATCATCGACGCGGAGCCGGCCGGCGTCGTCGAGCGCGCCACGCGGCAGCACCTCGCGGAACAGCCGGTCGATCTGCTCGAGGCAGCCTTCGCCCAGGCCCATCTCGTCCAGCACGCGGATCAGCAGCACGCCGTAGAGCGGCACCAGCGGGATGGCGGCGCTGGCCTGGGTGACGACCGCCTTCAGGGCGACGACGCGTGCCGCCTCGTCGCCCAGCCTGGCCCGGATCGCCGCAGCGGCGCGGTCGAGGTCTTCCTTGGCCTTGCCTAGCGTGGCTTTCCAGTAGATCGGCCAGGTCAGCTCCGAGCCGATGTAGGTGAAGCTCAGCGTGCGGAAGCCCGGCGCCAGCACGCCGGCGCGCTCCAGTGCGGCGATCCACAGCTCCCAGTCCTCGCCGCCCATCACCTTCACGGTGGCGGCGGCCTCCGCCTCCGTCGCAGGCGCCAGCTCGGTGTCGTAGACCTCGCCGGTATCGGTGTTGAGGGTCTTCACCTGGACCGGCGCGCCGAGCGGCTTGATCGCCGAGCGGAAGGTCTCGCCGGTCTCGGGATCCGTGCGAACCGGCGCGGCCATGCTGTAGACCAGCATGTCGATCTGGCCGAGCTCGGCGCGGATCGCCGCCACCACGTCGTCCTTCATCGCGGTGGAGAAGCCGTCGCCGTCGAGGGTGATCGCCTTGCGGCCGGCGGCGCGCGCCTCGGCCTCGAAGGCGCGGTTGTTGTACCAGCCGGCGCTGGCGGTGCGGGTCTCGCCCGGCTCGCGCTCGAAGGAGACGCCGATGGTGTCCGCGCCGCCGCCGAACGCGGTGACGATCCGCGAGGCCAGCCCATAGCCGGTCGAGCAGCCGACCACGAGCACCCGCTTCGGCGGGGCCGGGATCGGCCCGGTGGCCAGCGCCTTGGCGACCTGCTCGTGGACGTTCATCGCGCACCCCGCCGGATGCGCCGTCGTACAGATGAACCCGCGCGTGCGGGGCCGGATGATCACGCTCGAAACTCCAGGGCTGGCCCGCGATGATTGCGGCGCCGGAATGTGGATGACGGGCCTGCCCGCGTCAAAGGGCGCGGCGGTTACAGGCGCCGGGTGAGGTTCTGCAGATACTCCGTCTTGTCGAGCGGGTTGGCGTCGGTGCGGGCGCGCACCGGCGGCTCGCCCTTCACCGGCCGGTGGTGGCTGAAGTGGGTCTCGAGGACACCCTCGCCCTGGGTGAGGCTGGGCATCCGCTGGCGCAGCGCGTGCACATTGCGCACCGCGATCTCCCCCTCGATCACCGCCGCTCGTCCCTCGCTGGCCTGCCGCTGCATCTCCGCTTCCAGCTTGGCGAGCTCCGGCAGCAGCGCGGCCAGCGCGGCTTCAGGGGCGCTGAGCGTGAAGCGGTCGATCGGCTCGCAGATCACCGTGCCGGCGCGCTTCACCGCCTGCATCAAGGCCAGCGGCGTCAGGCGGCGGTGTTCGGCCGGGTTGCTGGTGGCCCAGTGGCGGTAGCGGATGACGTGGGTCATCGCGACGAACACGTCGGGGATCTCCCAGCCGTTCAGCCCCTGGTGCAGCGTCTCGCGCACCGCATCCTCCACCGCCTTGAAGAAGGCTGCGGGCAGCGAGCCGCCGTCCACCTCCAGCTTGAACTCGACCCCAGCGCCGGGCGGCCGCGGCTCGACCCTCAAGCCCACGCGGGCGATGAACGGGTAGGGCGGCTCCCAGAGCGCGGCGCCTTCGCCGATGAGCCGCTCGATGCAGATCGGCGTCGTCTCGGCGAAGTCCGCCTCGACGCGGAAGTCGGCCGCCAGGGTTTCGCGGATCACCTCCTTCTGCACTTCGCCGTAGAGCGAGACGGCGATCTCGCCGCGCGCATCGTCCTGGCGAAGCGCGATCAGCGGATCCTGCTCGGCGAGCTGCGCCAGCGCCGCGAACAGCCGCCCCTTGTCCGAGCCGCGCACCGGGCGGACCACGGTCTCCAGCGTCGGTGGAGCGAACTGGCGCGTGAGCCGGTGCAGCGGCTCGCCGAGCGGGTCGCCGATCCGGATGTCGCCGAGCCCCCAGAGCTTGCCGATGCGACCGGCCAGCAGCGTGTCGACGGGCTTGGCCTCGCCGTCGTCGAAGAGCTCGATGCGGGTGACGCGCCGCTCCTCGCCGTGCACGCTGAGGCGCCCCCGCACGTCGACGCGGCCCTCCCACAGCCGTGCGTAGGCGATCCGTTCGCCGGCGCCGCCGCGCTCCACCTTGAACACCGCGCCGCTTATGGGAGCGCCGGCGTCGGGCTGCGAGGCAGGCAGCAGCTCGACGATCCCGGCTTTGAGGGCTTCGATGCCGGCGCCGGTGATGGCCGAGCCGAAGAACACCGGATGGACCTGACAAGCCGCGGTCTGGGCGGCCAGCGCAGCGCGCAGCACTGCATAGGGCGGTATGCGGCCGGCGACGAAGGCCGTCAGGAGCGCTTCGTCCTCGTCGGCCAGCCGCTCGGCGAGGCCTGCCGCGAACGCTGGGTCCTCGGGCCCGAACGGACGCACGGCGGCGCGGCGAAGGCCGAGGTCGGTCACCTCGCCCATCGCCGCGACGCCGGTCGAGAGCCGCTCGGCGATCCGCGCCAGCAGCGCCTCGTCCTGCGCGCCGGCCCGGTCGATCTTGTTGACGAAGATCAGCGTCGGCACGCCCAGCCGCTGCAGCGCGCCGTAGAGCACCCGGGTCTGCGCCTGCACCCCTTCCACCGCGGAGATCACCAGCACGGCGCCGTCCAGCAGCGCCAGCACCCGCTCCACCTCGGCGATGAAGTCCGGGTGGCCGGGCGTGTCGATCAGGTTGACGGTGGTCTCGCCGATGGCGAACGAAACCACCGCCGCGCGGATGGTGATGCCGCGCGTGCGCTCCAGCGCCAGCGTGTCGGTCTGGGTGGTGCCGGCGTCTACGCTGCCGACCGCGTCGATGACGCCCGCTTCGAAGAGCAGGCGTTCGGTGAGGCTCGTCTTACCGGCGTCGACGTGCGCCAGTATCCCCAGGTTGAGACATCGCATTCCGCGTCATGACCTTGTGAAGATTGAGGGACTTCGGGTTCATGACGTGTGCCTTCATGCGATCCTCCGCTGGGGGTTGGGGCGCGACAGTAGCACGGAACTGGGCTGAAGACAGCCGACACGAAGAAGGGCGGCGCCTCGCAGCGCCGCCCCCTGTCAGTTGTCGGAGAGGCCGGCTTTACGCGGCCTTCTGGGTCTCGACCAGGGGCTGCGAAGCGCCCGAGCCGATCTCGATGCGGCGCGGCTTCAGGGCTTCCGGCAGCTCGCGCTTCAGGCTGATCGACAAGAGGCCGTCGGCGAGGTTCGCCTCGGTCACCACCACGTACTCGGCCAGCTGGAAGCGGCGCTCGAAGTTGCGCTCGGCGAGGCCGCGATGGACGAAGCGGCGCTCGCCGTCGTTGGCCGCCTTGCGGCCGGTGACGGTCAGCACGGCTTCCTTGACGTCGATCGAGAGCTCGTCGGGCTTGAAGCCGGCGACGGCGATCTCGATGCGGTACTCGTTATCGCCGGTCCGCTCGATGTTGTAGGGCGGGTAGCCGGTGGCGCTCTCGTGCGCGGCGGCGTCCAAGAGGTCGGCCAGCCGGTCGAAACCGACGACGGAACGATAGAGCGGGGAGAAATCCAGGGTACGCATGAAGCATCCTCCTTCAGGAGCAAGGTTGCGATGTGTACGGATCGTCCGCGAGCCGAACTGGCCTCGCGCGTGACCCGGAAGGCCCGGTCATCCAGCGCCTTCGCACTGTGAGGTAGGGTGGTCTATCGGCGTTTCAAGCCTCCAATCCTTCCCCACACGGGGAGGAAGTTAAGCCCGCAAGTCCGGATCCAGGGTCTGGCCGGGGTCGAGCTGGACGCCGAAGGTGTTCAGGAACATCGAGACCTGCGTGTACTGGCCGACCGTGAAGACCGCATCCATGCGCTGCTTGTCGTCGAAGTGCTCGCCGAGCGCCTTCCAGGTGGCGTCGCTGACGAAGTGGTCCTTCACCAGCTCGTCGGCCGCACGGATCAGCGCGGCGTCGGCGGCCGACCAGCCGGCGTCCGCGCCCTGCTTGATCGCGGCGATCTCGCGTCTCGCTGAGGCCCGCGTTCAGCCCGATCCGGGTGTGCTGGGTGAACTCGTAGCCCGACTTGCAGAGGCAGCCGACCCGCAGGATCAGGATCTCCCGCTCGCGCGGCGGCAGGGCGTTGCGCCGCGAGAGCACGTAGCGCGCCCCACTCGTTGAAGCGGGTCAGCGCCTTCGGCGCGCGGGCCAGGGTGCGGAAGATGTTCAGCGGGCGCCCGCCGCGCGCTCATCGGCTTCAGCGCCTCGCGCTGGTCCTCGGTCATCTCGGCGTCTTCGAGCGGGGCGACGCGGGGCGCGGAAAGACGCATGGGCTGTTCCTCTGGGCGCAGGGAGTGACCGCTGCGACGATAGGCGCGGGCGCAGCATCGCGTCGAGGTCTCGCGCGGCGTTTACAATTGCCCGCGCGCCCGCCAAATACGGCGCAGTTCATGGCACGGAGAGGGAGGGCGATGTCGCGCCTCGACGAAATCACGGAACGGATGACGACGGCGGTCGGCGGCAACTCCGGCCTCGGCAAGAGCCTGAAGTTCAACCTCAAGGGCGACGGCTTCATCTTCATCGATGGCGGCAACGGTGAGCAACGAGGATGCGCCGGCCGACCTCACCATGACCATCAGCGTGGACGACCTGGTCGCGATCGGCGAGGGCAAGCTCGACCCGATGACCGCGGTGATGACCGGCCGGCTGCGGCTCTCTGACATGGCCGCCGCCATGGCCCTGCAGGGCAAGATTCGCGCGTTGTTCTCCAAGGTGCAGTAGCCGGCTTGGGCGAGCCCGCCCCGCTCTACGGCACGGACGCGGCCCCGGTTCCGGCCGGCGCGGCGGCCGAGTGGTTCGCCGGCGCCGGCGGCGCGCGGCTGCGCGCGGCGCTGCTGCCGGCCAGCGGGTCGTCGCGCGGCTCGGTGATCGCTGAGCGGCGGGCGCACCGAGCCGATCGAGAAGTACTTCGAGGTCGCCGGCGAGCTGGCCGGCCGCGGCTTCACCGTGCTGATGCACGACTGGCGCGGGCAGGGCGCTCTCGCAGCGCCTGCTGCCCGAGCCGCCTGAAGGGCCACGCCAACGGCTATGCGCGACTTCGTCGCCGACTACGCCGCGCTGATCGCCGCGTTCGAGACGCGGCTGCCGAAGCCCTGGGTGGCGATGGGCCATTCGATGGGCGGCTGCCTGACCGCGCTGGTGCTGGCCAAGGGCGAGGATCGCTTCGCCGCCGCGGTGCTCTCCGCGCCGATGTTCGGCTATCCACACGCCGCCGCTGGGGCCGGCGCCTGGTGCGTCTGGTGGCCGGCGCGCTCGCCGGCGTCGGGCTCGGCGGCGCTGTGGTGGCGGGCGCCAAGCTGCACCCGCCGGCCGCGGCGTTCGACGACAACGTCCTGACCCACGATCCCGCGCCGCTACGCGCGCAACGTGCGGCCAGATCGCCGCCCATCCGGACCTGGCGCTGGGCTCGCCGACCTGGGGCTGGCTCGCCTTCGCCTTCGCCGCGACGGACGAGCTGCAGCATGGGCCGGGGCCGCCGACGGTCGAGACGCCGGTGACGGTGGTCGCCGCCGGCGCCGACAAGCATCGTCGACAACGCCGTGCTGCGCCTGGTCGCCGGCCGCTTCCCACACGGCCACTACCGTCGAGATCGCCGGCGCCTACCACGAGATCCTGCAGGAGACCGACCCGATCCGCGCGCAGTTCTGGGCGGCGTTCGACGGAGCGGCGGCGGGGATCTCAGCGCGGGGGCAGGCCGAGGCTGCGGCGCCCTACTTCGCCGCCGGTTTCAGCGCCACCAGCGCCTCGTCCAGCAGCGCGCGGTCGCCGGCGATCGCCATCTGGCCGCCGTGGCGGCCGATCGGCGCGCCCAGCCAGTCGGTGACCAGGCCGCCGGCGCCCGCGATCACCGGCACGGCGGCCTCGATGTCCCAGCTCTTCAGCCCCGCCTCGACCACCAGGTCGATCGTGCCGGCCGCCACCATCGCGTAGGCGTAGGCGTCGCAGCCGAGGCGGGCGAGGCGCGAGGCGGCGCGCAGCTGGCGCCAGGCGCCCATCTCCGCGCCGTCGAAGCAGCCTTCCGGGTCGGTGGTGGCGATGATCGCCTCGGTCAGCGCCAGGCCGGTGCGCACCTGCAGCGGCCGTCTCGCCCGCCGCGGTGACCAGGCGCGCGCCGCCCGGCGTCGCCGACGAACACCTCGCCCAGGCAACGGCTGGCCGATCGAGCCCAGCACCGGGCCGCCTTCGAAGCGCAGGCCGATCAGCGTGGTCCAGACCGGCAGGCCGGCGACGAAGGCGCGGGTGCCGTCGACCGGGTCGAGCACCCAGACGAACTCGGCGTCGGGCCGATCCTCGCCCATCTCCTCGCCGATCACGCCGTGCTCGGGGTAGCGCTGGGCGATCAGGCGGCGGATCTCGGCCTCGCCGCCCTTGTCGGCGGCGGTCACCGGATCGTAGTCGCCGTCTCGCCGCCTTGTTCTCGATGCCGTGCTCGCCGCGGAACAGCGGCAGGATGACGTCGGCGCTGGCGCGGTTCAGCTCGAGGATGAAGGCGCTCGAGCTCGGCGAGGCGCGCGGGCGAAAGCATGCGCTCCCATAGCCTGCGCGGGGCGGTCGCGGAAGCTTGGAGGCGCTTACGCCTCAGGCCGCGTCGGTGCTGCGGGTGTCGCGGTGCAGCGAGTGGGCGAGGTCGAGCAGGCGCTGGCGCGGCTGCTCGCCGAGCTGGCGGTAGGTCTGCACCAGGTCGGCGGACTCGTCGCCGGGTCGGGCCGGGCAACGCCGGCTGGCCCTCCAGGCCCTCGAAGAAGTAGCTGACCGGCACTTCCAGCGCGCCGGCGATCCGCCACAGCCGCGCCGCCGAGACGCGGTTCGCGCCGCACTCGTACTTCTGGATCTGCTGGAAGCGCACGCCGCACGCCATCGGCGAGCTGCTGCTGGGTCAGGCCCAGCAGGCGCCGCCGACGGCGCATGCGTTTGCCCAGATGGAAATCGATGTCGTCGCTCATTCAGGAGCCACCCCGCTCGGCAATCTGACCACTGCCCCCGTGCCGTTTCGGCACGGTCTTGGCGCGAGCGGCGGCAAGGCGCATGCCGCCATTGCTTAACGACGGCGAACGCGTTAGGAGAGCGCCGTGGCGCGCAACCTTCGGCATTTGCAGTGGCGGCTCGAGGCGGCGGGGTACGATCTGCTCGCCGCGCCTGCTGCGTTTGCTACCGGTTGACGCTGCCTCCGGCGCTCGGCGGCTGGCTGTTCATGCGGCTGGGCCCGCTCACCGGCTGGCACCGCACGGCGCTGCGCAACCTGCGGCTCGCCTTCCCCGAATGGGACGAGGCCGAGCGCCAGCGCCTCGCCCAGCGCGCAGTGGGAGAACGTCGGGCGGGTGCTGATCGAGTTCTTCATGATGGACCGGATCATGGCCGATCCGAGCCGCGTCGAGCTGGTCGGGCGCGAGAAGCTCGACGTGCTCGTCGCCACCGGCCGGCCGATCGTCTTCGTCAGCGGCCACTTCGCCAACTTCGAGGTGATGGCGGCCGCCAAGACGATCGCCGGCATCGAGGGGGTGCTGGCCTATCGGGGCGTCAACAACCCCTACATCGACGCCAAGATGCGCGAGAGCCGGCGGCGCTACGGCGTCACCCTGTTCGCGCCGAAGGGCGCGCAGGGCGGACGCGAGGTGATGGCGGCGCTGAAGGCGGGGCTGTCGGTGGGCGTGCTGAGCGACCAGAAGTACTACGAGGGCCTGCGCGTACCGTTCTTCGGCCATCTGGCGCCGACCCAGCACGCGCCGGTGCGCTGGGCGATGCGCTTCGACGCGCACCTGCAGCCCGGCTGGGTGGAGCGCACCAAGGGCGCGCGCTTCCGGGTCTACGTCGCCGACGAGATACCGCTGCCGCGCGAAGGCGGCTCGCACGCCGACGTCGAGGCGGGCGTGGCGGCGATCAACGCGTTCATCGAGAGCCGCGCGCGGGCCAGGCCCTACGAGTACTGGTGGGTCCACCGCCGCTTCCCCAACGCCCTCTACGAAGCGCTGGAGAAGGAGGGGTACTGACCGGGGCCGCGGGCTACGCGTTCAGCTCGCGCCAGCGCTGCAGGGCGTGGGCCGGGCTGGCGTAGGCTTCCTGCAGGCGCGGGTTCCAGTAGCGCAGCGCTTCGAGCGGGATCTTCTTGCCGCTGACGGCGCAGATCACGTAGCGGCCGGGCCGCAGCACGGTGATCTCGCCGTCGCCGTAATGCACCTGGGCGATCTCGCCGGGCTTGCCGAGGTCCTTGTCGAACGCGTTCATGCAGAGCGACTTAGCGCGCCGAGCGACGTTTTAGAAGAGATCGCCCTGATCGGGGCCGTGCCCCGGCGTCCGCGGCGCGCCGGCCGGGCGCGCCGTCGACGATGGCGTCGCGCTTGCCGTCCTGGAACTCCATGCGCACCGCCTGGCCGGCGCGCAGCTCGGGGGCGGAGCGCACCAGCCGCCCGTCGCCCTTGAACACCAGCGCGTAGCCGCGCGCGCAGCGGCCCCTTCGGGTCGAGCGAACTCGTGCAGCTTGCCGAGCGCGGTGAGCCGCTCGCCGTCGCGGGCGAGCCGCCGCGACATCGCCAGCGGCAGCCGCGCCGAAGTCTCGACCAGGCGCCGCTGCTTCTGCTCGGCCTCGCGCTGCAGGAGGCGCGGGTTGAGCGCGGCCGGCCGCGCCCGCCAGCGCCTGGGCGTGCACGGCGACGTTGCGTTGCAGCCCCGCCGTCAGCCGCCCGGCGGCGATGTCGAGCCGCTGCGTGGCGATCTCCAGCAGCTCCTGCGGCCGTGGCAGGCCGCGCGCGGCCGCCTCCAGCCGGGTGCGGCGCTGCTCGACGGCGCGCGCGCCGCAGGTGATGAGCCGCCGCTGGTAGTCGGCGAGCGCCGCGGCGAGGTCGGCCAGCACCGGCGTCGCCATCTCGGCCGCGGCGGTGGGGGTCGGCGCGCGGCGGTCGGCGACGTAGTCGATCAGCGTGGTGTCGGTCTCGTGCCCGACCGCCGAGATCAGCGGGATGGCGCTGGCCGCCGCCGCGCGGGCCAAGCGCCTCGTCGTTGAACGGCCAGAGGTCCTCCACCGAGCCGCCGCCGCGCGCCACGATCAGCAGGTCCGGCCGCGGTATCCGCCCGCCGGGCTGCGCGGCGTTGAAGCCGGCGATGGCGGCGGCCACCTGCGCGGCGGCGATCTCGCCCTGCACGACGGTGGGCCAGACCACCACCCGGCACGGCCAGCGCTCGCGGATGCGGTGCAGGATGTCGCGGATCACCGCGCCGGTGGGGCTGGTGATGACGCCGATCACCGCCGGCATCGAGGGCAGCGGGCGCTTGCGCGCGGTCTCGAAGAGGCCCTCGGCCGCCAGCTTGGCCTTCAGCCGCTCGAGCTGCGCCAGCAGCGCGCCGACGCCGGCCGGCGCCATCGTCTCGATGATGATCTGGTACTGCGAGCGGCCGGGGTAGGTGGTGATGCGGCCGGTGACCACCACCTCCATGCCGGTCTGCGGCTTGATGGCGAGGCCGCGCACGTTGGTCTTCCAGATCACCCCGGAGATCGAGGCGCGCTCGTCCTTGATGTCGAGGTAGACGTGGCCGCTGGAGTGGAAGGTGACCTTGGAGAGCTCGCCGCGCACCCGAACGAAGCTGTACGCATCCTCGATCGTCCGCTTCAGCGCGAACGCCAACTCGGAGACGGTGAACGGCTGCAGGTTGGAAGATTGCGCCGACTCAGGCGCAGCGACGTCTGTCATGAGAACAATCTAGGACTCCCTCCCCTTCATGGGGAGGGCAGACCGCGAAGCGGTCGGGTGGGGGAGTCTGACGCCGCCGCTGCGCCAATCGATTGGCGAGCGTTGACGCTCCAGACATCCCCACCCGGCCTCGCTACGCTCGGCCACCCTCCCCACGAAGGGGAGGGACAAGGTCAGATGTACCTTCTGAGCGACCGGGTCAGCTCGGCGACCGTGCTCTTCTTCTTGCCCTGCGGCGGCTGGTAGGCCATCCGCGCGTGGTCGACGCAGTAGGGGCCGTCTTCGCCCGCGCGGCGGCCGCAGAAGCTGAAGTCGTCGCTGGACGGATCGCCGATCGGCCACTTGCACATGTGGGCGCCCAGCGTCAGCACCGTCGCGGTGCCCGGCTGTTCGACGTAGGGCGTCGAGCGGACCGCCGGCAGGTGATGGGCGCGCGGCTCCATCGCCCGGGGGCGCGGCGCCGGCATCGAGATCGGCCGTGGCGGCCGAGGCGCCTTGAAGGTCGTGCGGCTTGGATGCGACGGCGCCGCCCTGCCGGAGAGTCCCAGCCGGTGCACCTTGCCGATCACCGCATTGCGGGTGACCCCGCCCAGCTGCTTGGCGATCTGGCTGGCCGACAGGCCATCCAGCCAAAGCTTCTTGAGGGTCTCGACCCTCTCGTCTGTCCAGCCCATGGCCCTCTCCACCCGCGTGCTCGCGTCGGGCCCGTCCCCACGGGTCAGACGCAAGATGTTGTGCCCTTGGCCGCGTCCTCATACCCACGACCTACTAGATATCGTAAACAACCGCTTAAGAACCACAATAGGCGCCAGTCGAACTGTCCACAGAATCTATATCTTGATCGGGGCGTGCGGCCGCTGGACGCGGCGGGCCGAGCCGCTTGCGCGTGCGGGCGAGGGGGGGCACATCAGGCGCATGCGAGACATGCCGATCGCCGACGTCGTCCTGCCGCCCACGCCGCGCGCCTATCGCGGCGTCAACTGGGACGGCCTGCGCGCCCTCTACATCCGCGAGGTGCGGCGCTTCTGGAAGGTCGGGCTGCAGACGCTGGCCGCGCCGATCGTCACCGCGCTGCTCTACATGATGGTGTTCGTGGTCGCGGTCGGCGGCTCGCGCAACGTCGGCGGCGTGCCGTTCGGCGCCTTCATCGCGCCTGGCCTGATCATGATGCAGATCCTCAACAACGCCTTCTCCAACTCCTCGTCGTCGCTGCTGCAGGCGAAGATGAACGGGCTGATCGGCGACTTCCTCACCCCGCCGCTGTCACCCGGCGAGCTGGCGGCCGGCTTCGCGCTGGGCGCCCTCACGCGCGGCGTGCTGGTCGGCGCAGTGGCGGCGGCGGCGATCTACCCGTTCTCGCACTTCGGCTTCGCCCAGCCATGGGCGATCTTCTACTTCGCCATCGGCGCGGCGCTGATCATGGGCCTGCTGGGCGCGATGGCAGCGATCTGGTCGGAGAAGTTCGACCACATCTCGGCGGTGACCAACTTCATCGTGATGCCGATGACGTTCCTGTCGGGCACCTTCTACCTGGTAAAGAACCTGCCCGAGCCGTTCCGCACCATCTCGCACTACAACCCGTTCTTCTACCTGATCGCCGGCTTCCGCTACGGCTTCACCGGCCGCATGGACGGCTCGCTGGAAGTGGGCGTCGCGCTGACCGCCGCGCTGGTGGCGTTCCTGTGGTGGGGCGTGTGGCGGATGTTCGCCACCGGCTACAAGCTGAAGACCTGAGCGCGGCCCCGCGGCCACGCCGCGCGCGCCGATTGACAACCCCGGCCTGCGGACCGATACGCCGCGCTTTCCGAAGACGTCCCCGTACGCCCCGTGCGGGGACTTCTCACTTTTGGAGGCTGCAATGGCCGAGGGCGCCGCACCGACCGCATCGAACGACCACATCATGGGCGTCTACAACCGCGCCCCGCTGGCGTTCGAGCGCGGCCGAGGCGCGCGCCTCTACACCGCCGAGGGCGAGGCCTACCTCGACTGCCTGGCCGGCATCGCCACCACCGGCCTCGGCCATGCGCATCCGAAGCTGGTGCAGGCGCTGAAGGACCAGGGCGAGAAGCTCTGGCACGTCTCCAACATCTTCCGCATCCCCGGCCAGGAGCAGCTGGCCGCGCGGCTCGCCGAGGTCAGCGGCCTCGACGTCGCCGTTCTTCACCAACTCCGGCGCCGAGGCGGTGGAGTGCGCGCTGAAAACCGCCCGCAAGTACCATTGGGCCAACGGCCAGCCGGAGCGGATCGAGATCATCGGCTTCGAGGGCGCCTTCCACGGCCGCACCTACGCGGCGGTCTACGCGGCCGGCAACCCGTCCTACACCGAGGGCTTCGGCCCGGCGCTGCCCGGCTACACGACGCTGCCCTACGGCGACATGGCGGCGCTGGAAGCGGCGATCACCGACCAGACCTGCGCGGTGCTGGTCGAAGCGGTGCAGGGCGAGGGCGGCGCGCGCTCGCTGCCGGAAGCCGATCTCAACCGCATGCGCGAACTGTGCTCGGCGAAGGGCGCGCTGCTGATCTTCGACGAGATCCAGTGCGGCCTCGGACGCACCGGCAAGCTCTTCGCCTATCAGTGGGCCGATGACGCGCAGCCCGACATCGTCTGCGTGGCCAAGGCGCTCGGCGACGGCTTCCCGGTCGGCGCGTGCCTGGCGAGCGCCGAAGCGGCCAAAGGCATGGTGGTCGGCTCGCACGGCTCGACCTACGGCGGCAACCCGCTGGCCATGGCGGTGGGCCTGGCGGCGCTGGAGGAGCTGACCCGCGAGGAGACGCTCGCCAACGTGCGCGACATCACCGGCTACTTCGCCCAGCAGCTCTCGGGGCTGAAGGACCGGCATCCCGACGTGATCGACGAGATCCGCGGCAAGGGCCTGCTGATCGGACTGAAGCTGCACACCAACAACCGCGAGTTCATGGGTCTGGCGCGCGACGAGAAGCTGCTGATCGCCGGCGGCGGCGACAACTGCGTGCGCCTGCTCCCCTCGCTGCTGCTCACCCGCGAGGAAGCCCGCGAGGCGGTCGAGAAGCTGGAGCGCGCCTGCGAAGCGGCGAGGCCCAAGGTCGCCGCGGCATGATCCTGCTTCGCCAAGGCTTCGCAGGACCGGACCTCGTCCTCCGTAGCGCCGCCAGGAGCGTAGGAGGATGAACCGCCCACGGCATTTCCTCGATCTGTGGAGCATCGAGGCGGCCGATCTGCGCAGGATCCTGGACGACGCCAAGGCGCGCAAGGCGGCGCGCTGCGGCTGGCCGAAGGGCAAAGTCGACGCCGACGCGCCGGCCAGGGACCGCACGCTGGCGATGGTGTTCCAGAAGCACTCGACGCGCACCTGGTTCTCGTTCGACGCGGCGATCCGCCAGCTCGGCGGCGCCTCGATCATCTCGACGGGCGCCGACATGCAGCTCGGCCGCGGCGAGACCATCGAGGACACCGCCAAAGTGCTCTCGCGGATGGTCGACGCCATCATGATCCGCGCCAACCGGCACGAGGACATCGAGGCGCTCGCCGAGGCGTCCGAGCGCGCCGGTGATCAACGGGCTCTCGGACGCCGGCCACCCGTGCCAGATCCTCGCCGACCTGATGACCTTCGAGGAGCATCGCGGGCCGCTCGCAGGGCAAGACGCTGGCCTGGGTGGGCGACGGCAACAACGTCTGCGCCAGCTTCATCCAGGCCGCGCCGAAGTTCGGCTACAAGCTCAACATCGCCTGCCCGGAGGCCTACGCGCCCGACCGCGTCGACCTCGCCAGGGCCGCCGAGCAGCAGGGCCGCATCGAGGTGGGCGACGATCCGCAGGCTGCGGTCGCCGGCGCCGACCTCGTCATCGCCGACACCTGGGTCTCGATGGGCGACACCGACGCGCGAGGCGAGGCTGGCGGCGCTGGAGCCGTTCCAGGTCGACGCGCCGCTGATGGGTCATGCCGCGCCGAACGCCATTTTCATGCACTGCCTGCCCGCCCACCGCGGCGAGGAGGTCACCGAGGACGTCATCGACGGCCCCCGCTCGGTGGTGTTCGACGAGGCCGAGAACCGCATCCACGCGCAGAAGTCGATCCTCGCCTGGTGCTTCGAGGCGATCTGAGCTGCGCGCTCTGGCGCGCGTGAAGGTGTGGGACGCCGATCAGCGCGGTAGCTCAGGTGATGGCTTTGCTGGCGATGGTTGCTCGCCGGCCTGGTCATCTTCGTGTCGGATACCGGGCGGCCCGACTGCCTCGCAGGGCTTCGTGAACTCGGCGGTGTACAGGTACCAGCAAAGCGGAAACGGGAACGCCTCGATCAGCATGTCTTCGATTTCCGAGCTGGCTCGGTCCGATGGACAGTCCTGCTGCAGCCAAGTCGTCTTTGCGTGCTTGCGTCGCTCGATCAGGTAGCGGGGCGAAGCACATCCGACCCCGAGCGTATCGGACGACGGCCACGGGTCGCGCCGAGCCATGGCCGCGTCCACCCGACCTACAAGCTGCTCGTAGTCTGTCTGCCGCATCACGAGGCGCTCCCATTGTGCGACGAACAATGGATGCGTGGAGGAACGATCGGCATGGTCATACAAGATCGCGAAGCCAACGGCGCGCCGGCCGCGTGAAGCTCTCGGGTTAGGCCCTTCGGGATACAGCTCTACGGTCCAAGCGACATGGACCATCTCCGACCTCGGATCGACCGTGACGCGAAGCGCGTCCGGCCCGTGCCTGCTCAGCGGCTCGAACACCTCGATGTGCTTGGAAAGCTTGCGGAAATGGTTTCCAACGCCGCTCTTCTCTGGCTGGGCACATGCCTGGGTGGCGTACTGCCCAGCGGCCAGCAGCGCGACGACCAAGCCGCTCACAAAGGTGGTCGAGCGCATCGCTGGTTCCTCACTGGCCGGGCTGGAGCATGGGAACCGTTCCGTGCGGCGCGATCCGGTGGACATTCTTGCCTTCGTAGTCGGTGACGTCGCCGCCGCCGTCGGCGTACGAGACGGACCCGTCGGAGCCGATGACCGCCGCGTGGAGCGAAGTCTGGTGTTCCTTGCTGACTGCGGCGAAGGTGCCCGCGTCGCTGGCATACCCGCGCGATGGTGCCGAGAACGTCTCGTTGGCGACGTTGTTTTGCTGAGCGTTCTGCTCGGTCGGATCCGATTCGTCGATCAGGGGGTGGATGTGCACATAGACGGCGTTGCCTGCCGAGTAGGCCGCGAACGTCTGAACATCCCACGACAACCCAACGGCGCCTTGCGTTCCAACCCGCATTTGCGAGCGATCGTAGGACCAGAGGCCGGTCTGCGGGTCTTGCAGCAGCCAAGCTCCCCTTTCCGTACTGGTGCTTGCTGTCGTCGTACCGGGTGATGTCCGCCGAGAAGAAGTAGCCCATGTCCTTCAGGGCGTCGTCGCGGTTGTCGAAGGTGACTACGCCCTGGTTGGATGGGTCTTTCAGCTTCCCTTGCAGCGTGTTCAGCAGGGCTCTGGCCTGAGGCGTAAGCTGCTGCGGCTTGCGCTGGAGCGATGTGGCGAGTGGGCTGGCCTGGTCAGGCTTTCCTTGATGGCTCCTGGGCTTCTTCGGGGCCGGCGCCGCTTCGGGCGCGCCGGCTTCGCCGGCCGGGGCGAACTGGCCACCCTGGTGGTCGGCGCTGCCGGCGGGCCAGCGCGGGTGTTTGGCTTCGTCGAACGTCTTGGCGAGGATGCCGCAGGCCTGCAGCGCATAGACGAGCCCGACGAACGCTCCTTCGGCGTTCGGCCCCTTGGCGAGCAGCGGCGGGTCGGGGAGGCGCAACTGCAGCGCGGCGATCTTCGCCAGCGCCAGGTCGCCGCGGTCCAGGGCCCCCGCGACGGCGCGGAGGCCGGCGAGCTTGCCGGCGAAGTCGACCGCGAGGCCGTAGCAGGCGGCGCCGGCGGCGTTCAGCTCGTCCAGCGGCCGCGGCCGCCAGCCCTGCGCGTCGTGCGCCAGCAGCGGCGTCTCGCCGAGGAAGAGTCCCGCGCTCTCGCACGAGAGGCCGGCGCCGATCGCTTCGGCGAGGCGGAAGGTTCGGGCGGTCTGGCTCATCGCTTCATCACCCTGCTGGAGGTCATTGTTCCTGAAATGTTCCGTCAAGCTGCGGCGTCGATACCTAAAGTGTCTCGGACTTGTCAAGGCCGCCATTGCCGCCGCAGCGCATCTGGCTCGCATCGGCAAGGCGGCTGCCTATATTGGCGTCGTGCCCCAAAGAACCCTCCCCCTCGAAGATCTGGCCGCCCCGTTCCAGATCGAGCAGCAGCCGGTGCGCGGCCGTCTCGTGCGGCTCGGCGCCTCCATCGACGAGATCCTCACCCGTCACGACTATCCGCCGGCGGTCGCCAACCTGCTGGGCGAGACCTGCGCGCTGGCCGCGCTGGTGGGCGCCAGCCTGAAGTTCGAGGGGCGGCTGATCGTGCAGGCCCAGGGCAAAGGCCCGGTCTCCTACGTGGTCGCCGACTACGACACCGAGGGGCTGCTGCGCGGTTACTGCCGCTTCGACCCCGAGCGGCTCGCCGAGGCCGCCGCCGGCGTCAGCCTGAAGCCGCTGGGCGCCAAGGCGCTGCTGGGCGAGGGCGTCTTCATCATGACCATCGACCAGGGCCCCGACACCGAGCGCTACCAGGGTGTCACGCCGATCGAGGGCGAGACGCTGGCGCTCTGCGCCGAGGTCTACTTCGCCCAGTCGGAGCAGACGCCGACGCGGGTGCGGCTGGCGGTAGGCCAGGCCGACTCCGGCGAGGGCCCGAAGTGGCGAGCCGGCGGCGTGATGCTGCAGAACATCGCCGAGGACGATGCGCGCGGCGCCACCGACGAGGCCTGGCGCGAGGCGCAGTTCCTGTTCGAGACGGTCGGCGAGGACGAGTTGATCGACCCGTCGCTCAGCCCCGAGACGCTGCTCTATCGCCTCTTCCACGAGCAGGGCGTGCGGCTCTTCCCGGCCCGGTCGCTGAAGGCGTTCTGCCGCTGCTCGGAGGAACGCATCCTCAGCGTGCTGCAGTCGTTCGGCAGCGACGAGCGCGTTGACATGGTCGAGCCGGACGGGTGCATCCACGTCACCTGCGAGTACTGCTCGCGCACCTACAAGGTCGCGCCGGCGGCGGTGGGCTAGCCGTCTCTACCAGCGGCCGGCGTGGTAGCGCGCCGGGGCCTCGCCGTGCGTTCCCAGGCTATCCCAGGTCGCTTCGGAGGCCTTGCGGACATACTGCTCGGCGATCAGCCAGGCTTTCACTGGCCTGAGCGCGGCGAGGCAGAGGGCGACCATCGCCGGCATGGCGAGGGCGAACTGCGCCCAGATCGGCGGCTGCATCGCCACTGCCCACCACGCCCAGACGCCGACCACGAAGAGGCCGACCCCGGTCATCACGAAGAACGCCGGCCCGTCGGCCGGGTCGGCGAACCCGTAGTCCAGCCCGCAAACGTCGCAGCGTTCGGCCAGGGCCAGGAAGCCGCGGAACAGCTTGCCTTGCCCGCACCGCGGGCAACAGCAGCGCAGGCCGGCCATCAGGCTGGTGGGACCTTCGGCGGGTGTGGTCATCGCGAGACGGGCTCCATACAATGCATCGTTTTATGCCGTACAATACGGTATTATTGTATGGTGTCGCGTGCAGGATTGCAAGCATGAGCGTCGAGCAAAGCGCGCCGTGGCTGGAGCGGGCGCGCACCGGGACCGCCCCGATCTACGCCGCCATCCTCAGGGCGCTGGAGACGGCGATCGGCGCCGGCGAGCTGCAGCCCGGCGACCGCCTGCCGCCGCAGCGCGCCGTCGCCGCGCAGCTCGGCGTCGACCTCACCACGGTGACCCGCGCCTATGCCGCTGCGCGGGTGGCGGGCCTGGTGGAAGGCGAGGTGGGGCGCGGCACCTTCGTCAGCGCCCGGCCCGGTGACGACGAGGCCGGCGTCGCCGACCTCAGCATGAACCTGCCGCCGCCGCCGGAGGGCCTGTCGCTGGGCGCGCTGATGAGTGAGACCCTCGCCGCCATCCTGCAGCGCACCGACGCACCGACGTTGATGGCCTACCACCCCGGCTTCGGCACGATCGGCCAGCGCCGTGCCGGCGCGGCCTGGCTGGCGCCCATGCTGGGCGAGACGCCACCGGAGCGGATGCTGGTCAGCCCCGGCGCGCAGGCCGCGCTGGCGGCGGCGTTCATGACGCTATGCCGCCCGGGCGACGCGGTGCTCTGCGAGCCGCTGACCTATCCCGGCTTCAAGGCGATCGCCGCGCAGCTGGGGCTGCGCGCCGTTCCCGGCGAGACCGACGCGGACGGGCTGATCCCCGAGCAGCTCACGGCGATCTGCCGCCGGACACGCATCGCCGCGCTCTACGTCGTCCCCACCCTGCAGAACCCCACGACGCGCACCATGCCGGCGGCGCGGCGCGCGGCGCTGGCGCGGGCGGCCGAGGACGCGGGCCTGTGGGTCGTCGAGGACGACCCTTACAGCCGCTTGCTCGACGCCCCGCCGCCGGCGATCGCGACCTTTGCGCCGTCGCGCACCGTCCATGTCGCGACGCTGGCCAAGACGCTGAGCCCCGGCCTGCGCATCGCCTACGTCGCCTGTCCGGACGCCGCGCTCGCCGACCGCCTGGCCGAGACGCTGCGCGCCATCGCGCTCACCCCCGCCCCGCTGATGGCCGCCCTCGCCACCACCTGGATCCGCGAGGGCAGGGCGCTCGCCCTGCTGCAGGGGGTGCGGTCCGAGGCGCGCGCCCGCCGCGCCATCGCCGCGCAGGTCCTGCCTGCCGCGCTAGGTCCGCCCGAGAGCCTGCACGTCTGGTTGCCGCTGGCGTCAGCCGCCTCCGCCGAAACCCTGCGCCGCGCCGCCCAGCAGCGCGGCCTCGCGCTGGTGACCAACGAAGCGTTCGCGGTGGGCGACGCGGCCGAGGCGGGTGTCCGCATCTCGCTCGGCGGGCCCGGACGGAGGGCGAGTCTGGCAAGCGCGCTCGCGAGCCTTGCCGAGCTGCTCGGACCGGGCGCGCCGCCTCGGCGGCTGGTGGTCTGAGGCTCAGGCCCGGTCCAGCGCCTGCTCGATGTCGCGGGCGAGGTCGCCGGGGCCTTCGAGGCCGGCGGAGAGGCGCACCCAGCCCGGGGTGAGGCCGATCTCCAGCCGCTGCTCCTCGGTCATCGCGCGGTGGGTGGTGGTGGTCGGGTGGGTGGCCATCGAGCGGGCGTCGCCGAGGTTGTTGGAGATGTCGACCAGGCCCAGCGCATTCAGGAAGTTGAACGCCGCCTCGCGGCCGCCGAGGTCGAAGGCGATCAGGTTGCCGCCGCCGATCATCTCGTTGCCGCCGCCGGTCAGCTGACGGCGGGCGATCTCGTGCTGCGGATGGTCGGCGCGGCCGGGATAGCGCACCGCCTTCACCTTGGCGTGCGCGGCGATGCGATCGGCCAGCGTTGCGGCGGTGGCGCTCTGGGCGCGAACCCGCAGGTCGAGCGTGGTCAGCCCGTTCAGCAGCACCCAGGCGTTGAAAGGCGAGAGCGCCGGGCCGGTGTGGCGGATGAAGTCGCGGTAGGCCTCCTCGAGCAGCGCCTGGGCGCCCAGCACGGCGCCGCCCAGCACCCGGCCCTGGCCGTCGATGTGCTTGGTGGCCGAGTAGACCACGATGTCGGCGCCCAGCAGCAGCGGCTTCTGGAAGATCGGCGTGGCGAACACGTTGTCGACGATCACCTTCGCGCCGGCCTCTTTGGCGATCGCCGCCACCGCGGCGATGTCGGTGATCTCCAGCAGCGGATTGGCCGGGCTCTCCATCAGGAAGACCTTGGTGTTGGGCCGCACCGCCGCCCTCCAGGCGGCCGTATCGGGCCCGTCGACGAAACTGGTCTCGATCCCGAACCGCGGCGCCCAGTTGTTGAGGATCCAGCGGACCGAGCCGAACAGCGCCTTGCCCGCCACCACGTGGTCGCCGGCGCGCAGCAGGCCGGTGAGCGCCAGGTGCACCGCCGCCATGCCGGAGGCCGCCGTGCGGCAGGCCTCCGCGCCCTCGAGCAGCGCCAGCCGATCCTGGAACATCTCCACGGTCGGGTTGCCGTAGCGCGTGTAGATGAAGCCGGGATCGGTCCCGGCGAAGCGCGCGTCGGCGGCCTCGGCGGTGTCGTAGATGAAGCTCTGGGTCAGGTAGAGCGCCTCGGCGGTCTCGCCGTACTGCGAGCGCGTGGTGCCGCCGCGCACCAGCCGCGTGGCCACCTCCCACTCCTTGGGATCCCTGGCTTTCGGATCGTTGGTCATGGCGTGAGGCTCCGCGGGCGGGGAGGGCGGCATAGAGGCGCGCGGCGGACGGGGTCAAGCGGCTTGCCAGACTCGACCCCGTCCGCAACTGTCGCCCGCCCATGTCCGCCCCACCCGGCATCCTGCCCTGCCAGTCGATCGAGGCGCTGATCGAGCGGCGCGCCATCGTCGCGGCGTTGCCGTTCGCGTCCGACCAGGTGCAGCCGGCGAGCCTCGACTTGCGGCTCGGAGAGCGGGCCTGGCGAGTGCGCGCCTCGTTCCTGCCGGGGCTCGGCCGCCGGGTCGCCGAGCGCATCGACGACGTGGCCATGCACGAGCTCGACCTGACCCGCGGCGCGGTGCTGGAGCGCGGCTGCGTCTACATCGCCGAGATCGCCGAGCGGCTCTCGCTGCCGCCCGACGTCTCGGCCCGCGCCAACCCGAAGAGCTCCACCGGCCGGGTCGACGTCTTCGTGCGGGCGCTGACCGACCATGGACCGGCGTTCGACGATATCGCCGACGGCTACGCCGGGCCGCTCTACCTGGAGATCGCGCCGCAGACCTTCTCGGTGCTGGTGCGGGCCGGCACCCGGCTCAACCAGCTGCGCCTGCGGCGCGGCGAGCCGCCGGCGCTCTCGGTGCGCAGCGTCAGCGTCGATCTCAGCGAGCGGCTCGCCGGCTACCGCGCCCGCCGCCACGCCGGGGTCATCGACCTCGACCGCGAGGCCGGCCACGACCCGCGCGACTTCTGGGAGCCGCTGGAGCCGCGCCGCGGCGAGCTGCTGCTCGACCCCGGCGAGTTCTACATCCTGGCCTCCAAGGAGGCGGTGGAGATCCCGGTGCTGGAGGCCGCCGAGATGACCCCGATCGACCCGGCGGTGGGCGAGTTCCGCGTCCACTACGCCGGCTTCTTCGATCCGGGCTTCGGCACCGCCGAGACCGAGAGCGCCGGCGCCCGCGGCGTCCTGGAGGTGCGCAGCCACGAGACGCCGTTCCTGCTGGAGGACGGCCAGGTCGTCGCCCGCCTCGTCTACCAGCCGCTCACCGAGCGCCCGTCGCGGCTCTACGGCGAGAACGGCAGCCACTACCAGCGCCAGGGCCTGAAGCTCTCCAAGCATTTCCGGCCCTGGGCCTGACGCCCAACCCGGCCGTTCAGCCCGGCGGCGTCTGCACCTTCTCGGCGTGCGAGATCAGCGCGCGGCCAAGGGTGGCGGCCGGCTCCGGGTCGAGGTGCAGCTGGATGCGGGTCAGCTTTCCCGCCGCGGCGTCCGCGGCGTTGGCGTAGTAGTCAGCCGCCACCCCGACCGTGCGGCCCTGAACCACCCAGACGCCCCAGGTCAGCACCGGCAGGAAGGTGACGTTGCCCGCCGCGTCGGTCTCGAGTTCCATCGCTACGCTCCTTGATCCTGGGGCGGCGCGGCGGCCGCTTCGAAGGCGGGTTCGGCCTCCAGCGAGGCCTGATAGGTCGGCGGCCGGCGCGCCTTGGCGGCCTGCTCGAAAGCGTGGCCGAGCGCCAGCAGCGGCGCTTCCGTCCACGGCAGGCCGATGAAGGAGAGCCCGAGCGGCAGGCCGCGCGTGAAGCCCATCGGCACGGTGAGGTGCGGATAGCCGGCGATCGCCGGCAGCCGCGAGGCGCCGCCCCAGCCGTGGTCGCCCAGCGCCGCGTCGACCCGCCAGGCGGGGCCGTAGCTGGGCGCGATCAGCGCATCGAGGCGATGGTCGGCGATCAGCCGCGCCAGCCCGTCCGCGCCGGCCATCCGCAACCCGTCGGCGCGCGCCTTCAGGTAGGCGGGATCGGCGAGGCCGGCGCTGGCCTCGGCCTGCTCGAACAGCTCCTGCCCGAACAGGCCGAGCTCGCGCGGGTCGGCCCGGTTGAAGGCGATGACGTCGGCCAGCGTGCGGCAGGCCACTTGCGGCGGCGTCGTGGCGAGGTAGGCGTTCAGGCCGGCCTTCAGCTCGGTCAGCAGCACCGTCATCTCGTCCTTGCCGAAGCCGGACGGCGGCTCGAAGCCCTCGATGTCGACCACCTCGGCGCCGGCGTTCCTCAGCGTGACGAGCGCCGCGTCGAACACCGCATCGACGCTCGGCGCCAGCTTGGCGCAATAGGTCAGCACGCCCAGCCGCTTGCCGGCGAGGCTCGCGCCCTCCAGCGCGGTCAGGTAGTCGGCGCGGCGGGCGTCGGCCTCGGCGGTGGCGCCGTCGGCGCCGTCCGAGCCGGCCATGGCGGTCAGCAGCATCGCCGCATCGGCGACGCTGCGCGCCATCGGGCCGGGCGTGTCCTGGCTCATCGAGATCGGGACCACGTGGGTGCGCGAGACGAGGCCCACCGTCGGCTTCAGCCCCACCAGGCCGGCGAACGACGACGGACAGGTGACCGAGCCGTCGGTCTCGGTGCCGACGCCGGCGGCCGCCAGCGAGGCGGCGATCGCCGATCCGGTCCCCGACGACGAGCCGCCGGCGCTGCGGTCCAGGGCGTAGGGATTGCGGACCAGTCCGCCCACCGCCGACCAGCCGCTGAGCGAGTGGCCGGAGCGGATGTTGGCCCACTCCGACAGGTTGGTCTTGCCGAGGATCACCGCGCCGGCGTCCCGCAGCCGCCGCACCACCGGGGCGTCGCGGCCGGTGACGTTGTCCTTCAGCGCCAGCGAGCCGGCGGTGGTGGCGGTCCCGCCGTCCGTCTCGATGTTGTCCTTGATCAGCAGCGGGACGCCGTGCAGCGGCCCGCGGAGACGTCCCGCCCGCCGCTCGGCGTCCATGCCGCGCGCCTCTTCGGCCGCGTTCGGATTGAGCGCGATCACGCTGCGCAGCGTGGGACCCGCCCGGTCGACCTGCGCAATGCGCGCCAGGTACGCCTCGACCAGCGCCTCGGATGTCACCCGGCCGGCGGCCATGGCCGCCGCCAGGTCGGCGACCTGGGCCTCGACCACATCGTAGAGCGCCATCGTCGAGAAGCTCCGCCGGCTTTGAGGTCGCAAGGCCTTTCACACGCGCCGCCCCGGCGCACAACCTTCGCCAGGCGCCGCCCGCCGCTTGCGCGTCGGCGTTTTCCCGCTAGGTTCCCGCCGGCCTGGACAGGCTGCCGAGCGGGCGTAGTTCAGAGGTAGAACGTCAGCTTCCCAAGCTGAATGTCGGGGGTTCGATTCCCCCCGCCCGCTCCAATGATTTCAACCGCTTAACTTGCCTCCAAGTGCTTTTCCAAGGCCCATTTGGGAGTCATTTGGGGAAATTCGTTCGGCTTTGTTCCACCGAGACGATGTCGGCGAAGGCGGCATTGCGCCAATAGCGGACCTCATCGCAGTGCCCGCAAGCGGACGCTCAAGCCGACCGCGCGGCGTCGGATGTCGACGATGACGTTCTGAAGCAACCACTGCCCAGCCCGGCAAGGGCTCAGATTGTGAAGTCCCGGAATGGTCGTGTTAAGATTGTGGCGCGCGAGAATCGATTGAGCTTGCGGTAGAAGAGTAGAAGAGGTGCGCCGTGGGCGCTAAGCCCACGAACTTCAGTGCTGCGCCGTCCGCCGCCGGCTACCTCTATCAAGCTCGCCTCGCCTTGGCGCTCTGCCTGAAATACGTGAACGGCGACGCCAGCGTCGAGGTCGGGATCGAGCGGCTCGACGACATCTCGTTCGAAGCAGACGGGTCGGCGTTGGAGCTGCTCCAGTCCAAGCATCATGCCACCCGGATCGCCAGCCTCACCGACCGGAGCGCTGACCTCTGGAAGACGCTTCGGATCTGGAGCGAGGCGGCGGCCAAGGACCCGACCCTGCCGGCGCGGACCCGGCTGGCCCTGATCACGACGGGCACGGCTCCGCCCGACAGCGCTGCCTCGCGGCTGCGCCCGAGCGAAGCCTACAGCGCTGGCGAACACCGAGACCCGAAGTCGGCCGCCGAGCGCCTGCAGGCGGTCGCAGAGGCGGGCGGTAACCAGGACCTAGCAGCGGCTTACACCGCCTTTTTGGCGCTCAGCCCCGCTATGCGGTCCTCGCTGCTGAGCACGATCGAGGTCTTGGACAATCAGCCCCTGTTGACCGACCTCGGTGCGGACATCGAAGACGCCATACGCCTCATCGCTCCGCGCGGACAGGCGTCGATCGCACGGGAACGATTAGAGGGCTGGTGGTGGCCGCGGGTCTGCGCCGCACTCATGCAGACACCGGCCGCGACCATCTCCGTCTTGGAGGTGGAGGCCAAACTCGATGATATCCGGGACGGCCTGAAACGCGACGCCTTGGTCGCCGACCAGGAACATGTCGACCCGCCCGCCGACGAGGTCGCCGGCTATGAGGGCCGCCCTTTCGTTCGCCAGCTGAAGGCGGTCGGCGTCGGCGGCAACCGGGTGGAATACGCCAAGCGCGACTACTATCGCGCTTTCACCCAGCGATCGAAGTGGGTGCGTGAGCACCTCGTCTTCGACGGCGAGATCGCCAGGTACGAGACGACCCTCATCGAGGAGTGGCAGCCACGGTTCCAGCAGATGCGTGACAAGCTCGCCGACGGGCAAACCAGCGAGGCCGCCGCGCGCCAGGCGGGGCAGGAACTCTACGGCTGGGTCGAAGCGGATGCGCGGTTTCCCTTTCGCGCCGTCACGCATCGGTTCCTGACCGTCGGCTCATACCACATGTTGGCCAACGATCTGCGGGTGGGCTGGCACCCAGAGTACGAGTTGGCCTGCGCGAGTGAACAGGTTTAGCCGATGGCCACCAGGTGGAGCCTGGGTTGGCGTGAGCGCCCCGCGGAGGAAGCGGCCCTGCTCAACCCGGCCTTCTGCGGCGAGCTGATCGCGCGCGCCGCCAGGGACTATGACCGCATTCGCGCATCGCCGTTTCCGCTTGCGCTGGCCTTCGTCGTCCTCCCGATGGTGCTGCACCCGCCCACCCTCGCGGCGTTGCCCGGGCGGGCGAACACCACCTTCGCGACGTGGTCGGCGGATAACGAGGCGCTTCTCGTCGAGCTGCCCGACCGGATTTTGCAGCTTCGCCCCATCAGCCGTGAAGCGCTGCTCTTCCTGACCCAACATCGCGCGCTCTCGGTGGCGGCCGATGGACTGCGGGCGGGCGACAAGCCGTTGAAGCTGTCCGCCAAACCGTCGACGACCACGCCCGATGTCGACGAGATCCGGCGCGCCGCCGCGCTCCTCGGCCGCTGGTTCGCCAATCAAGGCGCTCCCGTTCAGATCCTTCAGACCATGGGGGTGACACCGTGACCCTGCAGCTTCAGGCGATCGCCATCTTCTCCCATGCCGAGGAGCGACGCGACATCGAGTTCAATCTTGGCCGGTTGAACATCGTCACTGGCGCCTCGAAGACCGGCAAGTCGGCCCTTTTGGACATCGTCGACTACTGTTGGGGCCGTGCGGAATGCACGATCCCGGAAGGCGAAATCCGGCGCGGGGTGTCCTGGTTCGCCATCCTCTTGGATCGCGACGGCGAGAGAATCCTGGTCGCCCGTCGCAATCCCGGGCCCGCTGGCAGGGCGAGCGACGACATCTTCTTCGCGCGCGGCGTCGTGGGCTTCCCACCAACACCTGCGGATTTCGCCAAGAACGTCACCGCGGAGGGCCTTCGAACCCAGCTCTCCGCGGTTCTGGGCATCGCCGAGAACGAATACGTGCCTGAACCCGGGGCGACGCGCGCGCCGCTGGAAGCGTCGTCGAGCCAGGCGGTCTTCTTCTGCCTCCAGGCCCAGGATGAGATCGCCAACCGCCGCTTGCTGTTCCACCGCCAGGGTGAGCAATTCATCCCGGCGGCCATCAAGGACACCTTGCCCTACTTCGTCGGCGCGATGGGCGAGGATCACTATCTACAGCGCAAGCGCTACGACGAGGCCCGAGCGCGTCTGCGGCGGCTGGAGCGGGACTACAATGAGGCCCGCGCCCTGGCCAACGAGGCCTCGGGGACCGCCCAGGCGCTGCTACAGGAGGCCAAGCGCGTCGGACTGCTGGCGGCGGATGCGTTTGCCGACACACCGACGGACCTGCGCGCCCTGCTGGCGACCGCGGCCGCGCCCCGAGAACTCGCCTATGCGCGCAACGACGATCCGTCCGCCGATCTCACCGACCTGGAAGCCCGCCGTCGACGTCTTCGCGGCGAGACGCAGGAGGTCCGCGAGGAGCTCGCAGACGTTCAACGGCTCGAACGGGAAGCCTCGGAGTTTCAGGTCGAGGCCCGCGAACAGGAAGCGCGGCTGGCCTCGATCGGCCTCTTGGCCGATGACAGCGGCGATGCCGAGACCTGCCCGCTCTGCGACAGTCACCTCGAGACCGCCATTCCCTCGGTGCTCGACGTCCGCCGATCCCTGAGTGCGCTGGAGGGCCAGCTGCAATCCGTCCGCCGCGACAACCTCGCCTTCAGGCCCGCCAGGCGGCGCTGGAGGCGCGACGCAACGGTCTCGACGAACAGCTCCGCGTCGTCCAGGCCGACATCCTGCGCGGATCTCCGAGAATGAGCGACTGCGGATCGAGCAGGATCAGTTCACCGAGCAGGCCCGCACCGCCGGCCGTATCGGCTACTATCTCGAGAACGCGCGGACGATCGCGTCCGACGAGGGTATCCGACTGGAGATCGCGCGCGCCCGCGCGGAGGTCGCCGAGCTCGAACAACTGCTCGACCAGGAGGCGATGGAGGAGCGGCTGACCACCGCCTTGGGGCTAGTTGGGCGCGACCTGACCAAATACGCCCGGGCGCTCGATCTCGAGCACGGCGACAACACACTGCGCCTCGACCGCAAGAATTGACGGTCGTCGCCGATACGATCGACGGACCCTCGCCCTGCCCCAGATCGGCAGCGGCGAGAACTGGGTCGGCTACCACATCGCCGCTCACCTCGCGCTGCACAGTCTGTTCCGCGCGCGCAAGCGACCCGTTCCGGCGTTCTTGATGCTGGACCAGCCCCGCAGGTGCACTACCCGCCAGACCGCGACGTCGGCGAGATCGACGGCAAAAGCGATGAGGACCAGGCCGCGGTCGCCCGCCTCTACCGGTTGCTCTACGACTATTGCGAGGAACACTTTCCTGGCATGCAGATCATCGTGACGGACCACGTCGAACTGCTCGAGGACTGGTTCCGCGACTCGACGGTCCAGCGTTGGCGCGACAACATCAAGCTGGTGCCGATGAGCTGGTTGAGACCCGCCTAGGGCGAGCCTCGCAACGCCATGACCGACACCTCGCCCTTCTCTCGCCGAACCTGGATCGCCGCGATCGAGGTGCTGGAATTCGGCGTGGAGCGTGCACGCCGCCGTGACACGCGAGTTCCTAAAGCTCGGTCCCGACATCGCGGCGCGTTGCGATCCCGGCAGTCTCCAGGACCGCTTCAACCACCTGATCAAGGTGGTGGACGGCGACCCCGGCCGACGCCTGGACACCGGCGACCTGCTTGTCGACACCCTGGTCCGCAGCGCCGTGGCGAGCCGCTTGGCGTGGTCGTCAGCCGCCCGCAGTACGCGATGAGCCTGATGGACGCCGAAGCCCTGCTCGACACGCTGGACGGCTCATGCAGCTTGCGCCGACGCTCTGCGCCGAGCGGGCGGCGCGGTCGTCGGCATGGATCCGAACCTCTGAAAAGTCGCGCCCGAACCGCGGCTCGAAGAACGCCCGGGTGGGCGCGTCGAGCGGCTCGCCCGGCGAGCGCAGCGCGTCGTTCACCATGCCCGGCGCGTCCTGCGTCACCCGCTCGTCGCACCCCTCGCACCTGCGCTGCACGGGGTTCGAGACGATGGCGCGAAGCGGCGAGGTCGCACTTGCGAGCGGATCGGCCTCGCGGTCGGCCGGCAACCATGCGAGCCGTCGGGCGCCGCGTCCATAGGCCTGGCTCGGTCGGCTCTTGGCCGCGCCGTCGCAACCAGATCGGGTTCCGCCCAGCCGCCCAGCGCCCGCTGGTTGGCCCGGCGGCCGACGGGCGGTCCTGCCGCTCTTCGGCCGGGAAGGTGCGTCGGCTTGGGCGGCGAGGCCTTTGCCGGCGGTCTCGCAACCATGGGAGCGAGCATCAGGGCGCGTGGCCCTCGATCAGCGTCAGGACCGTTAAGTCCCTCCGATGTCATAAGCCTGCCCGCCGATGCCGTCACGAATTGGGCGAAGCGACCACGACCGGCGCGCCTTGACGGACCGGCCGCGCGCAGCGGTTACCGCGCTGAAGCATCGGCGAGACGGGACGGCCCGTTCCGCGCCCGCCAAGCCGCCGGGGGCGCGCCGAACGCGGCGGCGAACCAGCGGGTGAACGAGCTGTGCTGGCCGTAGCCCAGCATCCGGGCCACCTGGGCGAGGGAGTAGGTCGGATTGGCGAGATAGCGAACGGCGAGATCGCGGCGCACGCGGTCCACGAGCGCCGAGAACTCCTCACCCTCTGCCTCCAGGCGGCGCTGCATCGTGCGGGCGTTCAGTCCGAGGCCGTGCGCCACCTGCACCATCGAGGCGCGGCCCAGCGGCAGTAGCAGATAGACCGCCTTGGAGACTTCGCGCGCGATCGAGCCGGCGCTGGCCTTGGGCAGGCTGTCTACGAAGGTGCGCGCGTACTCCGCCAACGCCGGGTCGGCGGTCGGATTGGGCCGGTCGAGATCGGCCGCGCCGAACACGACCCCGTTGAACTCGCTGCCGAACTCGACGCTCGCACCAAATACGCTGCGATGCACCGAGAGGTCGAGCGGCGCGGCATGGGTGAAGTGCACGCCATAGGGCCGCCAGCGACCGCCGAGCGCGCGTGGCACATGCGGAAGATGGCGCTCGATCGCCAGTTCGTAGGCCTGCCGGGTGGGCACGCCAGCCTCGACCACCAGTTCCTCGCGCAGGATCGCCACGTCGCCGTGCTCCTCCAGCGACATGGCGAGCGACTCGTTGAGCAGATTGCGGTACTCGAGCGTGGTCGCCAGCGCCTCGCGCAGCGTCGCCTGGTGGGTGATCAAGAGGCTGATGGCGCCGAAGTTCGCCAGTTGCCGCGAGCGGGCCATCCGCAGCGCGAACGTTGGACAGCCGGACTCCTCGGCGGCGCGCTCCAAGAGGCGCGCCACGTCGGCGGTGGGCAGCCGCATCTCCGGTTCGGAGAGGGCGCGCGGGTCGATGCCGCCGGCGCGCACGGCCACCATCGGGTCGAGGCCCACCTGACGGGCGACCTCGACGAAATTCGCGAGCGCGGCGGCTCGGACGTATGCGACCAACCGACGCTGCCTCCTTGGGCCGTCATCATACTGTCATGAAATGACAAGGCTCTGTCGTCAAATGAAAAGCGCCGAGCGCGCCCGCTGACTAGCTTCCCCCGCGAGAGAGCGCCGCCGATCGCATGGACGGCGCCTTAGTTCGGGGGGACCTCCTTGCCATCATCGATCATCCGTCAAGGTGCGGAGCGCCGCGGCCGCGTCGCCTCAAGCTCGCGCTGCTGTCCATGACCCTTCTTAGCGTCGCGCCGGGCTTGGCCTTCGCCGCCGACGTAACCGCCGCGGCGCAGGGCGAGGGCCGCCACGGCGCAGACCGACGCCGCCGCGACGTCGGACGTCGTCATCGTCACCGCCCAGAAGCGGGTGGAGAACATCCAGGACGTGCCGCTTTCGATCGCGGCGGTTTCGGGCGCGGCGATGCAGGCCAAAGGCGTCACCGACGTCACCGACCTGCAGAAGCTCGTGCCGAGCCTGCAGCTTCAGCACCGTGGCCCAGTCGGCGGGCGTCTATTTCCGTATCCGCGGCATCGGCGCCGGCTCCAACGCCGCCGTCGACCCCAGCGTCGCCCCCTACATCGACGGGGTCTACATCCCGCGTCCGGGCGCCATCCTGTCGAGCTTCCTCGACGTGGACCACGTCGAAGTGCTGCGCGGACCGCAGGGCACCCTGTTCGGCCGCAACGCCACCGTCGGCGCGATCTCCATCACCACTATCGAGCCGCAGTTCAGCGGGGACAGCGGCGAGGTTTCCGCCGAAGCTGGCGACTACGGCGAATACAAGTTCGAAGGCATCGGCAACCTTGCGATCAACGACAAGCTCGCCGGCCGCATCGCCGCGTTCGATGAGCACACCGACGGCTACATCAACGACACTGCGACAGGGCAGACGCTTGGCCGCAGCGACACCTTCGGCGTCCGCGGCTCGCTGCGCGCCCGCATCACCGACGACCTCGAGTGGACCGGCCGGGTCGACTACGCGCGGACCAGCGGCTTCGGCATCAACCTCAGCCAGCCGGACGTCGCCACGGCCTCGGCGGCGCAGATCGCCCACTTCTCGGCCCGCAGCACCATCCCGATCGGGTATCTCACCGGTCCGAGCTTCGACACCATCCAGCGCTTCGACAATCCGTCGCTGGCCGACCGCCAGTATGGCCTGACCAGCGATCTGAAGTGGGACGTCGCCGACGGCTACGAGCTGCGGCTGATCGACGGCGCCCATTGGTGGCGCGACGCCCAGACCGACGGCGACGTGGTGTTCACACCACTCGACCTGCTGAACCGCCACGGCTCGTTCACCAGCGACAGCCAGAGCCACGAGCTGCAGCTGATCTCCCCGAAGAGACAAGCTGCTCGACGGCCGTTTGGACTTTGTGGCGGGGATCTACTACTTCAACGAAAGCTACGGCACCACCGAGGTGTTCGACGTCGGCAGCCAGCTCTGCAGCTTCGTCTACGGCGTACTGAAGCCCGCTTTCATCGGCCCATGCCAGAAATCGCAGGCGATCGGCGCGACCGATGGCGTCTTCTCCCAGAACGCGACCAGCGAGGCCGCCTACGCTCAGGCCGACTACAAGCTGACCGAGACGCTGACGCTGACGCTCGGTGGCCGCTACACGCACGACAGCAAGTCGGGCCTGTTCGACCAGACGGTCACCAACCCGTTTGTCGGCAAGGGCGTCCTGCGCGCGCCGGAGACCACACCGCTCTCATTCAGCGACTTGCGTCCGAACTGGCGCGCCAATCTGAGCTGGAAGATCACGCCGGAGGTCATGACGTTCGTGAGCTACTCGACCGGCTACAAGTCGGGCGGCTTCAACAATGGGGCGGCGCCGTCGCGCTGACCTCCGCCACCCGCACCTTCCAGTCGGAAACCTCGGACGACGTCGAACTCGGCCTGAAGTCGACCTTCTTCGAGCACCGGGTGCAGCTGAACGCCGACCTCTACCAGACCAACCTGGACAACTTCCAGGATCGCTCGTTCAACGGCCTGGCCTTCATCGTCAAGAACGCTGGCGACGTGCGGGCGCGCGGCGCCGAAGTCGAAGGCGTCATCCGGCCGATCGAACACGTCTCGGTCGACTTCGGCGGCGCGTACCTCGACAGCATCTTCACCGCCAACCACGATGCTCCAGGGCTGCCGGCCTGCACCGGCGCAGTCGGCTCCTGCCCGCTGGTGCAGGACCTGACCGGCCACACCACCACCTTCGCGCCGAAGTGGACCGCGGACGTCGGCCTCGAATACGACACCTCGCCGTTCTCGGGCGGCTGGACCGCACAGCTGCGCGGGTCGCTGAACTACACCTCGAAGTTCTTCACCACGAACGACGACAATCCGCAGTCGATCGCCGGCGGCCAGACGCTGCTGGGCGCGCGGGCGACGCTGGTCAGCCCGGACTCGCGCTGGAGCGTCTCGCTCTATGGCGACAACCTCACCGACGAGCACTACTTCACGATCAAGTTCCCGCAGACGCTGGATTCGCTGTTCGGCGTTCGCGTGCCGGCCACCGGCGCGACGCTACTGCGTGGCTTCATGGGGGCGCCGATCACTTTCGGCGGGCGGATTGCGGCGAAGTTCTAGGCCTACAGTGCAGCGACGGCGCGGGCTGTCGCGAAATGGCAAGCCCGTGTCGCCGCCTGTCAAGCGCGCGGCGCAGCCTGCGCCTAGATTTGTAACCGACCCGAATTGGCTCTCGAACCGGCACCAAGGAGACGCGTGTGGCGAAGGTGGTCCGCTTCCATAGGACCGGCGGTCCGGAAGTGCTGCGCTGGGAGGCCGTCGACGTCGGCGAGCCGGGACCGGGCGAGGTCCGGGTGCGCCACGTGGCCGTCGGCCTCAACTTCGCCGACACCTACTTCCGCAGCGGCCTTTACCCGGCCGCGCTCCCCGCGGGCATGGGCGTCGAGGCGGCGGGCGTGATCGAGGCGGTCGGCGCGGGCGTCACGGATTCGCCGAGGGCGACCGCGTGACCTACACCGGCAGCCCGCTCGGCGCCTACAGCACCGAGCGCGTCATGCCGGTCGACTCGCTGATCAAGCTGCCGGACGACATCGCCTTCGAGACGGCCGCGGCCATGACGATGCGCGGGCTTGACCGTCGCCGTACCTGCTGCGACCGCATCGCCCGCGTGAAGGCCGGCGACACGGTCCTGCTGCACGCCGCGGCCGGCGGCGTCGGCCTGATCGTCTGCCAGTGGGCGAAGCTGCTCGGCATCACCGTCATCGGCACGCGTCTCGACCGACGAGAAGGCCGAGATCGCCCGCGCCCACGGCTGCGAGCACACGATCGTCTACACCCGCGAGGACGTCGCGACGCGGGTCCGCGAGCTCACCGACGGCGCGGGCGTCCCCGTCGTCTACGACAGCGTCGGCCAGGACCACGCTTGCCTGGTCGCTCGACTCGCCTCGGCCAAGCGCGGCCTGCTGGTCTGCTTCGGCACCGCGTCCGGCGCCGATCCCGCCGATCGACGCAATGCAGCTTGCCATGCAAGGGCTCGCTGTTCGTCACCCGCCCCGCCCTGGCCGACTACATCGCCGACCCGGCCGAGCGGGCCGAACTGGCGGGCGAGCTGTTCGGCCACGTCGGCATCCGGCCGGATCACGATCGAGATCAACCAGCGCTACGCGCTGGAGGACGCCGTCACGGCCCACCGCGACCTGGAGTGCCGGCCGGACCATCGGGTCGTCGGTGTTCCGCTCGAATCTGCAACCAACTAACGCACATAGGAGGATTCCATGACCAGCACGGTTGACCAGAAGGCGACCTTGGATCGCCTCGACTTCGAGTCCATCGAGGTCTACCCGCTGACCGCCTACATCGGCGCGGAACTGCGCGAACGTCAGCCTGGCCGACGCCGCCCGCGACGACGACGCTGTTCGACGAGATCAAGGCGCTGCTGCTCGCAGTACAAGGTGCTGTTCTTCCGCGACCAGGACATCACCCGCGCCGAGCACGTCGCACTCGCCGAGCGGTTCGGCCCGCTCGAGGACCACCCGGTCGCCGGAGCGACCCCGAGCACCCCGGGCTGGTCCGCATCTACAAGGACCTGGACAGCAAGCCGGAGCACTACGAGAACGCCTACCACTGCGACGCGACCTGGCGGGTCGCGCCGCCGATGGGCGGCGTGCTGCGGTGCGTCGACGGCGCCGGCGGTCGGCGGCGACACCATCTGGGTCAACATGGCCGAGGCCTACGACCGAGCTGCCCGAGCACATCAAGGCGCAGATCGCCGACCTGCGCGCGCGGCACAGCATCGAGTCGACGTTCGGCGCGGCCATGCCGATCGAGCGCGGCACGCCCTGAACGAGCGCGTTCCCGGACGCCGAGCACCCGGTCGTGCGCACCCACCCGGAGACCGGCGAGAAGGTGCTGTTCGTCAACGGCGTTCACCACGCACTTCGTCGAACTTCCACCGCCCGGACACGTCCGCTACGGGTTCGACTTCTCGCCCGGCGCGCAGCGAGCTGCTCAACTACCTCGATCCGCCAGGCCGCCGATCCCGGAGTACCAGGTGCGCTGGCGCTGGACGAAGAACAGCTTCGCCATCTGGGACAACCGCAGCACCCAGCACTACGCCGTCCAGGACTACTGGCCGGCCGTCCGCAAGATGGAGCGCGCCGGAATCATCGGCGACCGCCGACCTTCTAAATCCGCCTCACTCCGCACAAGGAGAACCCCATGCACTTCCTCGACGACTCCCTCTTCCCGGAGAACCAGGAGAAGCTGGTCATCACCGCGGCGCCGTACGGCCCCGAATGGGAGCCGGCCGACTTCCCCGAGGACATGCCCCGTCACGATGGACGAGCACGTCCAGAAGGCGGTCGACTGCTACAACGCCGGCGCCACCGTGCTGCACATCCACGTCCGCGAGCTGGACGGCAAGGGCTCCAAGCGCCTGTCGAAGTTCAACGAGCTGCTCGGCCGGCTGCGCGAGGCCGTGCCGGAGATGATCCTGCAGGTCGGGCGGCTCGATCTCGTTCGCCCCGGAGGGCGAGGGCGCCGACGCCAAGTGGCTCAGCGACGACGCCCGGCACATGCTCGCCGAGCTCGACCCCAAGCCGGACCAGGTGACGATCGCGATCAACACCAACCAGATGAACATCATGGAGCTGATGGTCCGCCGATGACATCGCCGGCACGTCGCTGCGAGCGCCCGGAGCTGGCCGAGGCTTACCGCGAGATGGACGTGCCGGCCGGGCCGAGCTGGGTCGACGAGCACCTCAAGCGCCTGCTGGCGAACGGTATCCAGCCGCACTTCCAGCTCGCCACCATCGCGCAGCTGGAGACCGTCGAGCGGCTGATCCGCCGCGGCGCCTACACCGGTCCGCTGAACCTGACCTGGGTGGCCATCGGCGGCGGGTTCGACGGGCCGAACCCGTACAACATGATGAACTTCATCCAGCGGGTCCCGGACGGCGCGACGCTGACCCTCGAGACGCTCGATGCGCAACGTGCTGCCGCGTCAACACGATGGCGATCGCCATGGGCCTGCACACCCGCTGCGGCAACGAGGACAACCTCTGGGGCAAGCGGGCCGGCGAGAAGATCACCTCGGTCGCGCCAGATCGAGCAGCTCGTGCGCATCGCCGAGGAACTCGGCCGCGACGTCGCCACCGGCAAGGAAGCCCGCGAGATCTACAAGCTCGACGAGCACTGCGGCAGCGCCGACGAGACCCTCGCCAAGATCGGCTTCGCGCCCAACCGCAAGCCCGGCCAGGTCGGCTTCACCTTCCACGCCTGAGTGCGTCGCCTGGCACCTCCGCGCCGGGCCACCGCCTCAATGCTTCGCAGTGGCGAGGGTTCGGATCGATATGACTGGGCTTGCCGCGGCGTACCGCTTCGGGTGACTAAGAAGAGGCCGTCCGTGCCCTCGACCGTCCTTTTCGTGCCCGGGCTGCGGGACCACGTCCCCGACCACTGGCAGACTCTGCTCGCCGCCGTGTTGCCCAGCTCGCACACCGTGCCGCCGCTCACCGAGGACAAGCTGAGCTGCGCCGCCCGCGTGGCGGCGCTCGAGGCCGCGCTTGCGAAGATCGACGGCCCGGTGATCCTCGCCGCCCACAGCGCCGGCGTGCTGATCGTGGCGCACCGGGCCGGGCGCCACACACGACCGATCAAGGCCGCGCTGCTGGCCACCCCCGCCGACATCGAGGCGCCGCTGCCAGCAGGCTATCCGACGCTCGACGAGCTCACCGAGGGCGGTTGGCTGCCGATGCCCCGAGTGCGGCTGCCGTTCGCCAGCCTGGTCGTCGCCAGCGACACCGACTCTCTCGCCAGACCGGAGCGCGTCGCCGAGCTGGCGCGCGACTGGGGCGCCGCGTGCGAGAACCTCGGCGACATCGGACACCTCAACCCGGCCTGCGGCTACGGTCCCTGGCCGATGGCGCGCACGCTGCTCGAGCGCCTCGAGGGCGGGCCGCTCGCTTGACCATGGCCAGCGACACCGAAACCGACGCACAGGCCGGCTTTCGAGCTTTTCCATTCGCTCGACGCGATGGAGGGCCTGCAAGGCCCGCCGCCGCCGCCGCGCGGGCGACCGGGCTCGCCGCCTGGCCCGCGGTCCGCGTCGGCCGGGCGATCTGGCCGGGCTTCCTGGCCGCGGCCACCATCGCGCTAGCCTCGACCTGGCTCTCTCAGCACTACGGCGCGCCGGTGATGCTGTTCGCGCTGCTGTTCGGCATGGCGTTCCACTTCCTGCACGAGGAGGGCCGCTGCGTCGCCGGCATCGAGTTCTCCTCGAAGGCGGTGCTGCGGCTCGGCGTGGCGCTGCTGGGCGCGCGGATCACCGCCGCGCAGATCATGGGCCTGGGCGTCATGCCGATCGCGACCGTGGTCGTCGGTGTCGCGACCACGATAGGGGCCGGCTACGTGGCCGCGCGCGCGCTCGGCCTCCGCGCACGTTCGGCATCCTGTCGGGCGGCGCGGTCGGCATCTGCGGCGCCTCCGCCGCGCTCGCCATCGCCTCGGTGCTGCCGCGCCACGAAGAACAGCGAGCGCGACACCATCCTCGCCGTGGTCACGGTGACGGCGCTCTCGACCACGGCGATGATCCTCTACCCGATCATCGCCACCGCCTCGGGCTCAATCACGTGCGCGCCGGCGTCTTCCTCGGCGGCACCATCCACGACGTCGCGCAGGTGGTGGGCGCCGGCTACACGATCTCGCAGCAGACCGGCGACATCGCCACCTACGTCAAGCTGCTGCGGGTCGCGATGCTGATGCCGGTGGTGTTCGCGATCGCCTTCGTCGTCGCCCGGGCGCGGGCGGCGGCGAGGCCGAGCCGCGGCCGCCGTGCCCGCTGTTCCTGGTCGGCTTCGCCGCCCTGGTGGCGCTGAACAGCTTCGGTCTGCTCGCCAAGCCGGTCGGCGACGCGGCCAACGAGGTCTCGCGCTGGTGCCTGGTGGCGGCCATCGCCGCGCTCGGCATGAAGACCTCGTTCAAGGCGCTGGTCGCCGTCGGCTGGCGGCCGGTCGCTGTGATGCTGATCGAGACCGCCTGGATCTTCGCCCTGGTGATGACCGCGGTCGAGCTCTGGGGCTAGATACAGGTTGAGGGTGAGTTGGAATCGGCTTGCGCGCCGTTTTGCCGTTTCGGGGGAGACGGCGATCGGCGGACTTGTTGCCGCCGCACTCGCCTGCATTTCGCTACTGGAGTGGATTTCAAGCGGCTTGAACAGGCCGGACGCAGGCTGGCCATTCGTGGTCCTCCGCTCGCGGCGCTCTCCTGGCGGCTCGCCTGCGCGGACCTCCCGTCCTGAGCAGGTGACCGCTAACCACCCCGAACAGGCTCTCGCCGCGTCCGCTTTCAGGTAGGACGCCAACGGCGTGCCTCGACCCGATCCGGATTCTCCCAAAGTCCGCTGATGCGCCCGCAGCTTCGTCGGGCGGTCTCTTACCTCCACCAAGGCGATGCGAGGAACAGCCCACGGATCTCGAGACTTCGCCTTCGGGCTATTGCGTCCTTCAACGCACCTAGCGACCTGAAAGCTGACCGTGTGGCAGCCCTGTGAGATGATGCCGAGGTTTCGGCCACCTTCCACGTTGGACCCCATCGGTATGGTCGACGTCTTCATCTCCTACGCGCGCCCGAGGGAAGCTCAGGCAAAGCAGGTCGCCGACGCCTTGCGAGCGCTGGGTTACACCATCTGGCGAGATGACGAACTCCCCGTGCACCGCGACTATTCCGCGGTCATCGAGGAGCATCTGCGCTCGGCGAGGGCCGTGGTGGTCATGTGGTCGGCCGAGGCGGTTAGGTCCCGTTGGGTTTGCGCCGAGGCCGACGTGGCGCACGAAGCGGAAACCTGGTGAGCTCGCGCTCGAGACAAGTCCGCCGCTCCCGTTCAACCGCATCCAGTGCGCCGACCTAGCGGGGTGGACGGGCGA
>CAVPBP010000002.1:0-167500 GCA_963701905.1 uncultured Pseudomonadota bacterium
GCCACCGCGCTGTCGTTCGTGCTGCCGCTGACCGTCTCGATATCGTTTCTGCTGATCGCCGACATCGATGCGCCGCGCCACGGCCTGATCCGCGTGACCCCGGAAAATCTGATCAGCCTGGCGCAGTCGCTGGGGCGCTGACAGCGGGCGCCTCTGCCGCCTATCAGTTCATCAGGTGCGGATCGACGCCAAGTCTCTGGCCAGATCCGGGTAGCCGGCCAACGTCGCACTTCGCATTGGCCGTATCGAGATGCACGCTGTCCTGAGTTGTTGGACTCGCGGCCCGAACTATCGACTGGTTTTTTCCACGGATGCGCTAGATTGCAAGCTGGGGAACCCGGTTTGCATGTGGATCACGTGGCGGTCAGAGGCCCTCTATTGCCGGAGCCTGTGTTGCGCGCCATGGCGAAGCGCAACATCGCCGACGTGGCGGCGTGATGGCGGTCTACTTCTTCGACGTCGACGAAGGCGATGGGCTCGTCCGTCGACGATGAAGGCCTCGAGTTTGCCGGTCCGAGAGAAGCGCGCGACGAAGCCGCCCGGCTGCTTCTGGAGCTCGCGAAAGATGCCCTGCCTATGAAGGGCGAGCTCGACTACGCGGTCAGGATTCGCGACGAGGACGCGCGCAGCATCTGCGTGGTGACGCTCGCTCTGGCGGCGGCCGAGTGGCCCGCTGAAGGCGGCGTTCCGACGGCGAGCGAGGCCGCGCCGACTTCTCAAAACACGCCCTAGCTGCCAACTGATTGCCCGCCTCGCGGAGGCGGGGCGCGTGGCTTCTCGGGACATTCTCGCCAACTGCCCAGCGCGAAAACCGGTTTCGCCCGGGCGCGCCTCGCCGCCACCGACTTAACCTAGGTCAACGTCGGGAGTCCTCGATTGCGCGATGGTGGGCGCGCTCATGCTTCGCAAAACCTGAGGGTACCCAATGTATATGCGCGTTCTCCTAGCCGGCGCCGCGGTCGCGGCGGCGGTCGCTGGCGCCTCGGCCGCGTCGGCGCAAACAGCCAAGTCGTGGACGGGTTTCTATGTCGGCGGCAATCTCGGCGTCGCCTGGCCCAGCGACACTTTCACCAATGTCGCAACGGCCGGCGGCGGCGCGATCGTCATCCCGCCATCCGACATCGCCGCAATCAGCGGGCCTGCCGTCCACACCAGCAGCTCCGGCTTCTCCGGCGGCATCGAGGGAGGCTACAACTATCAGACGGGCCACTTTGTGATCGGCATCGAAACCGACATCGACGCCTTGGACACGCGCGAGTCGCTCAGCAGGAACTTCCAGTCGGCGCTGCTGATCGAGCCGCCGATCCAGGCCCAGATCAACGAGCGGCTGAAGACCAGCTGGATGTGGACGGTCCGTCCGCGCATCGGCTACGCCGACGGGCCCTGGCTCGTCTATCTGACGGGCGGCTTTGCGATGACCGACCCGAGCCTCAACATCAAGTTCTCCGACACCGGTCCGGCGGCCGACACCGCCATCGGCGCTTCGAGCAACTCGAGGTATGGCGGAACGTTCGGCCTCGGCGGGGCCTGGAAGTTCACGCCCAACTGGTCGGTGAAGGGCGAGTATCTCTACAGTGACTTCGGTCGCCTCACCACCATCGCCAGCAGCCCGGATGGCTTTGTGACGCTCTCCACCAAAGGCTCGGTCAACACCAACGTCTTCAGGGTGGGCGCCGACTACCAGTTCTGATTGGACGACGCGCCGATGAGATGCGCCCCAGCGGTGGCTCCCCGGGCAGGACTCGAACCTGCGACCCGTCGGTTAACAGCCGACTGCTCTACCAACTGAGCTACCGAGGATCAGGCCAGCCGATCCGAAGGGGCGCCTCTTACTCTGCGGGTTCCGGCCGCGCAAGCGGCGGGGCGTCGCGGTCGGGCCTTGGAAAAAGCAGCCCGGCGTCGCCGCCGGGCTGTTGAAGTGGTGATGGTGGGGTGTCTTCGAGGAAGACAAGTCAGAAGGTCGCCGTTCATGGTTAATCAGGGCTTAACGGGTGTGGCGACTTTGCGGCTTGTGTCCCCAGATGCACAGCGATGGCCGCGTAGACATCCGCGGGATCGGTGAAGTCCACCTGCGGGTGGTGGAACGGGACCCACTGGAAGCGCGCGTACCATAGCCGCCCGGCGTGCGGCGGGGCGCCGTAGTCATACGGGGCCAAAGGCCGCAGCGCCTCGCGCGTCGTCGCCACATAGCCGAGGTTGCCCTGCTCGGAGGCGTAGAGGGCAAGCCGCCGGCGCTTGTCCGCCTGCTCGGCGTCCGTCAGCTGCAGCACCTCTTCTGTCCCGTTCGCTTCGGGGAAGCGATTGAGGCGCGCCCGGCCGCCGGCGAGGTTGTACTCGGCGAACTCGAGCACGCTGATCCCCTCGGCGGCGAGACGGCTGGCGATCGCGCTCGCACCATCGTGGTCGGGGTTGCCGCCTTCGAACGCCGGCGCCCAGATCTGGTCGGCGCCCGTCATGGCCAGCGCCCGCCGCGCCTCGGCCTCCGCGGCGGCCAGCTCGCGCCATAGGTGGCGGGCCGGCCGCTCGGACCAGCCGGCGACCGCGACGCCCAGGTCGGCGCAGGCGCGTGTCGCCTCGGCGCGGCGGCGCGCCACCGCCTCGTCGTAACGGCCGCGCGCCCAGGGCCACATGCTCGCCCGGTCGACACAGCCGTGCGTCAGGAACAGCACCGAGACGCTGGCGCCGACCGCCCGGGCGCGGCCGATCGCCGCCGAGCAGCCCACCACCTCATCGTCGGGGTGGGGCGCAAGAATGAGGATCGACGCGCCGAACTGCAGCGTCACGGCCGCCTCAGGCGATCAGCTCCGCGGCCTCGGCGCCCTGCGCCGCCTCGCGCCAGAGCGCGAAGAGGTCTTCCTCCAGCACCTGCGCCCAGGGCGCCAGCTCGCGGTGCGCGTAGTCGAGCGCCGCGCCCCGCATGACAGCCAGCGCGCCGCCGGCCTGGGCCACCTCGCGCAGCGCGGCGGCCCAGGCGTCCACGCCGCCTTCCACCACCCGCATGGCCGGCGTGTGGTCGAACAGCTCGGCGACGCCGCTCTTCTTGGAGACCAGCACCGGCGCGCCGCTGGCCATCGCCTCGACCCCGACCATTGAGCGGATCTCCACCTCGGAGGCCAGCGCCACCAGGTCGACGCTGGCGTAGAGCCGCGCCAGCCGCTCGGGCGCCACGAAGCCCGGCACCGTCGCGGCGTCCCCGAGCTTGGCCTTGATCTCCGCCTCGGCCGGGCCGACGCCCGCCGTGATCAGCCGCAGCGGCAGCCCTTCGGCGCGCAGGGCGGCGATGGCGTCCACCAGCGTGTGGATGTTCTTGCCGACGTCGAGCCGGCCCACGAACAAGACCAGGATCTCGCCCGGCGGCAGACCCAGCTCGGCCTCGACGCCGGTGCGATCCGCGCGGTGCGGGCCGAACATCCGCTTGTCGATGCCGAGCCGCAGGTGGCCGACCCGCGTGTGGCCGAGGATGGAGGCGGCGAGGTCGTGCTGCTCGGCGGTGGTGGCGGCCACGAACGCGCAGCGGCGCACGTGCTGGGTCAGGCGCTCGTCCATGCGCCGGCCCTGGCGCTCCGGCACCTGCCAGTCGTCGATCAGCTTCCTGGCCGGCCAGCCGGAGCCGAACCGCGCCTCGATGGTCTGGCGCGTGAAGATGCGCGTGTAGGACGGCGTGTCGGTGTGGAACGAGGTGGTCAGCGCAATGCCGCGCCGGCGGCTGACGCCCTCGGCGGTCCTGGCGAAGGCGAAGAAGGCGTCGGTGGTATGGATCACGTCGTAGGCCGCCAGCTCGCGGGCGAGCTGCGGATGGTAGGGCGCCAGGTCGGTGTGATCCGGCACGTAGGGCAGGAACTTCAGCTGGGCGGTGGAGAACACCGGCGGCAGGTGAGCCAGCCGCGCGCCGGGTCCGAGCGTCTCGTCGCGGTCGGCGGCCGGAGAAATAGACGGTGAGGTCGAGCGGCAGGCCGCCGTCGGCCGCCGCATGCGCCAGCCGCTCCCAGCACTTGACGTGGCCGCCGGCCTGCGGCGAGCGCGGCAGGTCGACCAAAGCGGCGACGCGGATAGGTCTATTGGCGCGCATCTCGCTTCGCGAACGTCTCGCTGTCCCCCGAGGCCCCAGTAGTTAGCCCTACCTAGCGGTATTTCAACTCAGTCACGGATATGGCGGCTCGCCGCGGGCGGCCGGGTGATGACACGGCGTGTGATCTTTGCCACAGTGTCGGCGCGAGGGACGCGCGTAAGGATAAGCGAGCCATGAAACGAGCGAGCGCAGCGCTTGCCGTCGCCGCGGGATTCGCCCTTGTCAGCCTGCCAGCCCTCGACCTTGGCGATGGGCTCGGGCGGCATGGGCGGCGGCGGCATGCCCAGCGGCGGCGGGATGAGCACAGCCCCGACCGGCCCCCAATACGATCCTGAGGTCGAATACCAGCACGGCACGGCCGATCTGCAGGCCGGCAAGTACAAGGACGCGGTCAACGACTTCGAGCACGTCACCCAGGCCGCGCCGCGTTCGGCCAACGGCTGGCTGATGCTGGGCGAGGCCATGGACGGCGCCGGCGACACCAAGGGCGCCGAGAAGGCCTATCGAGCACTCGGTAAAGATCGACGACAGCTCGGTGCCGGCGCACCGCGAGCTGGCGCTGACCGAAATCAAGCTGAACCAGATGGACAAGGCGCAACGGGGAACTCGCCGACCTGCAGACCAAGGCGGCGAAATGCGGCGACAGCTGCTCGGACGCCGCCGACCTGAAGGCGGCGATCTCCGCCATCCAGGCGGCGATGCCGGGGGCAGCGCCGGCCGCGGCCCCGGCGGCGTCCAATGACACCGCAACTCACCTGTCGGTGGCCACGCCCGAGGCGGGCGACGGCGCCTACGTGCGCGCCGTCAGCCTGATCAACGAACGGCGCTGGGACGATGCGCTGGTTTCGCTCGACAAGGCCGAGACCGCGATCGGCCCGCATCCGGACATCCTCACCTACAAGGGCTACGTCTGGCGCAAGAAGGGCGACTGGGCCAAGGCCGAGGACTTCTACCGCCAGGCGCTCGCCATCGACCCCAGCCACCGCGGCGCGACCGAGTACTACGGCGAGCTGAAGGTGCTGAAGGGCGACGTGGCCGGCGCGCGGGCGATGCTCGCCAAGCTGGACAGCGTCTGCACGTACGGCTGCGCCGAAGCGGTGGAGTTGAGGCTTTGGATCGATCACGGCGGCGATCCGGCCGCCTGATCGCGCTTGTCTCGGCCGGCCTGCTGGCGGCGGCGTCCCCGCCGCCGGTTGCGCCGCCGGCGCCGCCGCTCAAGGCCATGCGCTGGCTGGCGCCGGGCGTCGATGCGTCCATCGTGCTGACGCGGCGGCCCACCGAGTGCCTCGCCGAGCCGAAGGAAGCAGAGGCGGCCTACCTGATCGAGCTGGGGCGCGCGGCCTTCCGCACGCCGCTGCTTCTGGGCGGGCAGGGGGCCCGCGCCGGACTCTCCTGCGAGAGCTGCCACCGCGACGGCCGCAACAACCCGGACTTCGCGTTTCCCGGCGTCTCCGGCGCGCCGGGCACGGCGGACGTCACCACCTCGGTGCTGTCGTCGCACGAGATGAACTCGCGTCGACGGCGCCAAGCCGATCCCTGATCTCTCCGGCCCGAAGTCGGCGCTGAAGTTCGACCAGGACCCGGCCGCCGCCGCGCTGGAGAGCCGCGATCGACCGCATCATCACCCGCGAGTTCGACGGGAACGAGCCGCCGCCGGCGGTGCTGAAGGGCCTCGCGGCCTACACGCGGGCCTTGTCGCCCGGCGCCTGCCCGCCGACGGCGAGCGAGCCGGTCACGGCGCGGCGAGGCCCTAGCCGACGTGCGCCGCGCCGCGCTCGCCGCCATCGCCGCGCTGGACCACCACGACGCGCCGTCCGCCACACTGATGATCGAAGCCGCCCGCTCGCAGCTCGGCGACATCGACGAGCGCTATCACGGCGAGGCGCTGGCGCCGCAGCGCCGCGCTCTGGCCCTCGCCTCCACCGAGCTCGACGCCGCCCAGTCCGACGTGCCGGCTCGCCCGGACCAGGCCCGCGCCGCTCTCGTCATCTGGCTTGCAAGATCGCCCGCCTGGTCGAGCGGCATCCTGGCCGCCGAACCCCAGTCCCTCTACGCCCCAGCTAAGTTGGCCGCGATCTCAAGGCCACCCCTATAGCGCTCTCTTTCCGGGCGCATGGGAGCGCCCAGGCATTGAATTTGACCACGGAAAACACGGAAAACACGGACGAACGATCCCGGCCTCTTTCCGTGCTTTCCGTGTCTTCCGTGGTCAAAAGGATGAGTGCCTGCGGCGCGCTCGTTGCCCGCAGACAAACCCTCAATGCGCCAGCGCGCCCTGCGGCACCTCGATGTCGATCGCCAGGGTCGAGACCTTTCGCCCGGGTCGAGCCGACGACCACCTTGTCGCGGTCGATCGGCAGGCGGCGGGCGATCACCGCCAGGATCTCGCTGCTGCAGGATCGCGACGAGGTCGGCTGCGGCCGGCCGCCGTGCGCTCGTAGGCCAGCAGAACCTGCAGCCGCTCGTGGGCCTGGCGCGCCGAGCGGGGGCGGGTGAAGAGGGCGATCAGTTCATGCCGCCGCCTTCGCCGAAGAGCCGGCCCATGAAGCCGCGGCGCCCGGGCGCGGTGCGGACCGGGATGTCCTCGCCCAGCAGCCGCCGCGCCGCCTCGGCGTAGCCGCGGGCCGGGCGCGGACTCGTCGGCCGGTGCAGGGTGATCGGGCAGCCGAGGTTGGAGGCCGAAGCACGTCGGCGCTCTCCGGCGATGACGCCCAGCAGCGGGATCGCCAGGATCTCCAGCACGTCCGTCGACCCCCATCATCTCGCCGCGGGCCGCGCGCGCCGGGTCGAAGCGCGTCAGCAGCAGCCGCTTGTCCAGCGTCTCGCCGCGCTCGGCCCGGCAGGTCTTGGAGTCCAGCAGGCCGATGATCCGGTCGGAGTTGCGCACCGAGGAGACCTCGGGGTTCACCACCACCACGGCGATGTCGGCGAAGCGCATCGCCAGCATCGCGCCGCGTCTCGATGCCGGCGGGGCTGTCGCAGACGACCCAGTCGAACTGCGCGCGCAGGTCGGCGATCACCTGCGCGACGCCATCGTGGGTCAGCGCGTCCTTGTCGCGGGTCTGCGAGGCCGCCAGCAGCGACAGCGTCGCCAGGCGCTTGTCGCGGATCAGCGCCTGCGCAGAGCCGCGCGTCGCCATGGATCACGTTGACGAGGTCGAACACCACCCGCCGCTCGGCGCCCAGGATCAGGTCGAGGTTGCGCAGGCCGACGTCGAAGTCGATCAGCGCGACCTTCTGGCCGGCCTGCGCCAGCGCCGCGCCGAGCGACGGCGGACGTGGTGGTCTTGCCGACGCCGCCTTTGCCGGACGTCACCACCAACACCTTGGCCATATGCCGCCCACACGCCTTCCTTCGCCGGGTCAACCTGGTCATTCGATCGCCGTCCAGCCGCAGCACGGCCGTTGTCGCAGCGGACCTGCGCCGGGCGGCCCATGCAGCGCTGCGCCGTCGTCGCCGCCGCCCAGTCGTCGGCGGTCCGGTAGAACGCCGGCGACCGCGACCAATTCGGCCTCCAGCTCGCCGGCAGAAGATGCGCGCGCTTTCGCCGGCCCGGACGCCGGCGATAGCCCGGCCGCGCAAGGCGCCGTAGACATGGATCGAGCCGCCGGCCACCACCTCGGCGCCGGACGCGATCGACGCCGATGACGGTGACGTCGCCGGCCTCGAAGATCGATCGACTGGCCCGAGCGCACCGGGCGGTCGATGATCAGGCGAGCAGCGCGGTCGGGTGCGGCGCGCGGGCCCGGACGGGCGTGCGCCGCGCTGCACCTCGCGCGGCGCCTCGCGGCCGCGCAGCATGGTCGGCAGCCGCGCCCAGCGCGTGTTTGAGAGCAGGCTGGGGTCGATCCCCTCGACGCCGATCAGCTTCAGCTGCCGCACGGCGAGCGCGCTCAGCGCCTGCGAGCACCGGCGCCGGGTCGGCGACCGGACCGTGCGTCGCGGCGAGGTCGGCGATCACCGGGCGGCCGGCGAAGAAGTCGGGCGCCTCGGCCAACTGCGCGTCCAGCGCCGCCAGCCAATCTTCCAACGGCGGCTCGGGCGCGACGACCAGCGCCAGCACGCTGCGGCCGCGCACGGCGATTCTGTGGGAGGGAAGGGGACGGCGCCCGACGCGCGCGGCGTCGGCTTCAGGAGCCCTGGGCGGCCTGGTCTCCGAACGCTCCGCAAACATGGCGCGGCCCTACTTTCGTAGAGCCCCCCGAGCCGTCGCCATGAGACGTCCGGCTGGTTAACAAGATATTGACGGAGGGTGGTGAAAGCCGAGGTCTTCGGCGCGGATCGCGCGGCGTCGGCCCGGCGCAAAGCACCGCGGCCGGACGCCGATGGACGCCCGGCCGCTGACTTCAGGTCGTTCCGAAGTGGTCTACTTCAGGTGTTTGGCGAGGTGCTTGTTCATCTCGAACATGCTGACCTGCCGGCTTGCCGTCGAACACCGCCTTCAGCTTGTCGTCGGCGAGGATCTCGCGCTTGTTCTCAGGGTTCTGCAGGTTGTTCTTCTTGATGTAGGCCCAGATCTTCGAGACCACGTCGCCCCGCGTGATCTGGCCCGCGCCGACCACGGCCGCGAGTTGCGGCGAGGGGTCAGGGGTTGCTGCAGGGCGTTTGCTTTCTTCTCGGCCATGGTTTCTCGGCTCCTAGGAGAGGCGGGGCCGCCTGCGGGCAGACTCGCTGGAAATCGAAGCTAGAGGCGTGTGACGGCTCTGTCATCTATTCGTATCGTCTGACGCGTCTCAACGTCCGGTAAAGTTCGGCGTGCGCTTTTCCATGAACGCGCGCATGCCTTCCGCCGCGTCCTGGCTGCGCATCAGCGGCAGCAGCTGCAGGAACACGTGGTGGACGTGGTCGTTGAAGCCCTCGCCCAGCCCCATGCGCATCATCTTCTTCGACGCCTGCACCGCCATCGGCGCGTTGGCGGCGATCTCCAGCGCCAGCGCGCGGGCCGCGCCGGCCAGCTCGGCGTCGGGACACGACCCGCGAGACCAGGCCCATCTCCAGGCACTGGTCGGCGCGTGAGCGTGCGGCCGGTGAAGATCAGTTCGGCCGCCTTCGACCAGCCGATCAGCCGCGGCAGGAACCAGGTGCCGCCGGATTCCGGCACGATGCCGCGCTTGGTGAAGGCCGCCGCCATCTTCGCGCCCTGCGCCATGATCCGGATGTCGCAGCCTAGCGCGGTGTCCATGCCGTAGCCGGCCGCCGAGCCGTTGAGCGCGCAGATGGTCGGCTTGCCGAGGTTGAACAGCACCGTCGGCGGGGTGTTGCGCAGGTCGAGGTCGGTGAAGCCGGCGTTGACCGTTGCTGATGTCGCCGTCCTGCCGCGGCCGCACTACCTCGGAGAGGTCGAGGCCGGCGCAGAAGGCGCGGCCCGTGCCGGTCAGCACCACCACACGCACGTCGCGGTCGGCGTCGGCCTCGATCAGGCGCTCGGTCAGCTGCCGCAGCATCGGCGCCGGAGATGGTGTTCATCCGCTCCGGCCGGTTCAGCGTGATGGTCGCGATGTGATCGCCGGTCGAATAGAGCACCTCGGCCTCTTGCGAGGCCGCCTCGCTCGCCTGGGCCCCTGCCGTCTGTCCCGCCATGACGCCTGCCGCGCCTCCTCCGCTGATCCGCCGTCCACCTCGCGCGGCAGGGCGCCCGCTTGTCAATCCCGCCGGCGTGCTAGGCTCGCTGCTTCGGCGCCCTAGGGGCGGAGGAGGGACGGCGTGGAGCTGCGGATCCTGAGCGGACGCGACATCGCCGCCCTCCTGCCGATGGACGCCTGCATCGAGCTGATGGGGCGAGCCATGGCGGCGGTCTCCGAGGGACGCGCGCGCTTTCCGCCGCGCGCGGTCATGCCGGCTGCGCCCGGCGGTTTCATGGCCTGGATGCCGGGCGCGCTGGACGAGCCGGCGTGCTTCGGCGTCAAGCTGCTGAGCCTCTTTCCCGGCAACCCGGCGGCGGGGCTCTCCTCGCACCTGGGGATGGTGGTGCTGTTCGAGGCCGAACATGGCCGACCGGTCGCCATCCTCGACGCCGCCGAGCTGACCGCGATCCGCACCGCGGCCGTCAGCGGGCTGGCGACCCGGCTGCTGGCCCGCCCGGACGCTGGCGACCTTGCCATCCTGGGCGCCGGCGAGCAGGCCGCCAGCCACCTGGCGGCGATGCTGGCGGTGCGCCCGGTCCGCCGCGTGCGCGTGTGGTCGCGCACCGAGGCCAGCGCCCGCGCGTTCGCCGAGCGGAAGGGCGCCAGCCACGGCGTTGCGATCGAGGTCGCGGCGAGCGCCCGCGCCGCCGTGGAGGGCGCCGACCTCGTCTGCACCGTCACCGCCTCGCGCGAGCCGGTTCTGGCCGGCGATTGGATCGCGCCCGGCGCCCATCTCAACGTCGCCGGCGCCAGCCGCCCCGACGCCGCCGAGATCGACACCGCCGCCGTGGTCCGCTCGCGCTACTTCGTCGATTGCCGCGCCTCCATAGAGCTCGAGGCGGGCGAGTGGCTGCGCGCGCTGGCGGCCGGCGCGGTCGGACCCGAGCACATCGCTGCCGAGATCGGCGAGGTGGCGAACGGCGCGAAGCCCGGCCGGCGATCCGAGAGCGAGATCACCCTCTTCCGCTCGCTGGGCGTCGCCGCCGAGGACCTGGCGGCCGCGTCGTACGTGCTGGAGGCGGCGCGACGGGCCGGCGTCGGCCAGACGGCGGAGCTTTGATGATCGCCGCAGCGCGACCTGGGGCGGATCGTGTTCGGCTGCGGCAACTTCGGCGGCATGGGCTCGTCGCCCGCGCTGCGCCATCACGGCGAGGGACGCGCGGCGGCGCTGGCGCTGCTGGACCATGCGCGCGGCCTTGGCATCGCCCGCTTCGACACCGCCAACACCTACGGCGGCGGCGCCAGCGAGCGCTTCCTCGGCGAGTGGCTCGCACGACAGGACGCCGGCTTTCGCGCCCGCGCCGAAGTGGCGACCAAGGTCGGCAACCCGCTCGGCTGCCCGCCCAGCGAGCGCCCCTTGAGCCGCGCGCAGATCGCCTTGCATCTCGACGAGTTGCTGCGCCGGCTCGGGCTGCAGCGCATCGGCCTCTACTACCTGCACGAGTTCGACCCCACGACTCCGCTGGAGGAGACGCTGGAGGCGCTGGACCGGGCGCTGACCGCCGGCAAGATCGTCGCCTTCGGCGTCTCGAACGCGACCGCCGCCGACCTGGAAGCCGTCCTCCGCCTCGCGGACGCAGCACTGCTGGGGCGCCTTCACCCACGTGCAGAACGAGTTCAGCCTCATCGTCCAGCGCGACCTTGAGGATGTCATCCCGCTCGCCGTCGCCAACGGCCTTGCCTACACGGCCTTCAGCCCGCTGGCCGGCGGCCTCCTCACCGGCAAGTACCGCCCCGGCGAGCCGGCCGACCCTGGTTCCCGCCTCGCCAGCGCCCCGGCCCACTACGCCCATCTCGTGACGCCGGAGACGTTTGCCGCCGTGGACGTGCTGGCCCGCCAGGCCGCGGCGGAGGGCATGACGACGCCGGCCGCCGCGCTGCGCTTCGTGCTGGACACAGCGGGAGTCGCCCAGCTGATCGTCGCACCGCGCACGCTGGCGCAGTTCGACGCCTACGGGTTCGACCGTTAGCCGATCAGCGCCCGCACCGCGTTCTGCAGCACCTTGCGGGCCTGGGCGGGGCTGAGGTTCTGTTCGCGGCGCAGGCGGCTCCAGGCCTCGAAGCCCAGGAGCAGGTCCAGCGCCTCGAACGTCGACGCGTCGACCGCATCCTTCGGGACCAGCCCACGCAGGATCGTCCGCAGCGCCGTGGTCAGCGTCGCATGCTCGGCCTGCAGCACCGGCGATGCGTGCCTGAGCGCGTCCGAGGCGCGCCGCAAGGGCGCGACGATCTCGAAGGCCGCGCTGCGCCGCGCGATCAGCTCGATCACCCGGTCCTGCCAGGTCGCGCCCTTGAACGGCCGCTCCGCCCAGGCCCGCAGCTCCGCCTCGAACGGGCCGGCGATCTCGCTGTAGAGGCTGTCCATGTCCTGGAAGTGGCGGAAGACCGTCCGCAGGCCGACGCCGGCCCGCAACGCCACCTGCTCGGCGCTGGGCGCGAGCGCGCTCTCGCGGGTCAGTTCCAGCATCGCCGCAACGATGCGCGCGCGGCTGTCGGCCGAGCGCCGCCGCCGCCCGTCGGTCTCCTGGAGGCTCAGATCATCCATGCGGGGTGACGACTCGCGCCTACCAAATGCTGTGTAGGCGGTTGGTATAGCTGATTTGCGTCCCGCCAGCCGGCATGCTGACGAAATCGCCGTCCTGGCCGACCCGGACCGGCCCGTGGAAGATCTGCGGTGCGCGGCCGAGGAACGGGCCGTCCAGCGCCGTGGTCGGCAACGGCGGGATGATGTGGTCGAAGAGCAGGTAGCGCACTCCGGCGCGCTGGGCGATGCCGGCCGCCGCCTCCGGCGTCGTGTGGTACGAGAGGATGTCGTGCAGGATGGCGGCGGTGTTCCACTTGCCGGCCTTCAGCGCCGCCTCGCGCTGCACCGCCACCAAGCCCGGCGCCAGGCCCTCGTGAGTCAGAACGTCGGCGCCGCGGGCGACCGCTTCCAGGCGAGGCGAGGGCGCGGTGTCGCCGCTCACCACCAGCCGCCGGCCCTTGTAGACGAAGAGGTAGCCGACCGCCGGCTCGACCGGCTCGTGGTCGACCGGGAAGGCGGTCACCGTGAGGTCGGGCCCGCTCAGCACCACGACGTTGGGCCCGGTCTTGCTGATCGCGAACGGATGGGCGACGCCGCCCCAGCCGGTCGGCGGCATCACCTTCGGGCCGTGGTGGGCGACGCGGTAGCCGCGGTCGAGGCTGTAGGCCTGCTCGAAGCCCGCCACCACCTGGTCGACGCCGGTCGGGCCGTAGATGGGCAGCGGCGCGGCCGCCGCGCCGCCGCCCCAGTGCTGCAGCATCAGCTCGCCGAGATCGCCGATGTGGTCGGAGTGGAAGTGGGTCAGGAAGACCGCGCTCACCTGCGCCGGCGGCAGCTGCATCAGCTGCAGGCGCCGCGTCGAGCCGGGTCCGGAATCGACCACGAACAGCTGGCGCCCCGCCACCACCGCCACGCACGGCCCGGCGCGCGCGGGATCGGGCATCGGCGAGCCCGCCCCGCACAGTCCCACGTGCAGGCCGTCCGGCAGCTCGGCCAGCGGGTCGCGGGACATCGCCCGCTCGTAGGCGTGCCGCATCAATGCGGTGGCGATCTCGCCGCGCATCACCCAGGCCCCGGCGGCCGCGCCGCCCGCCAGCGCGACGAGGCCGATAAGTACGCTCACCCAACGCTTCACTTGCGGCGCTCCTGGCCTTGACGCTTCGGTTAACTAATGGCACTAATACTGCCAATATATCGCCGGCTCAAGCGTTTCGCGTTCGCGAGGGCTTCAAGGCGAGAGGGGAGGCGAGCGATGAAACCTGCGGTCAGCCGCATCGTCACCCAGGCGATCACCAGCCCGGCTCGGCGCCGGCTGGTCCGCGCGGCCGCCGGCATGGGACGCAAGCTGCTCGGCGAGGAGCCGGTGGTCGACTACTTCCACCAGGCCGACGATCCCTACAGCCACTTGGCCGCCCAACTGGCCGGGCGGCTGGCGGCGCGATACGGGGTCAGGCTGCGGCCCTGGATCGTGCCGCCGCCCGACGACTCGGCGGCGCCGGAGCGGGCGAGGCTGGCGGCCTACGCCATCCGCGACGCCACCCGGCTCGCCACCGGGCGCGGGCTGGAGTTTCCGCCGAGCGCCGTCCAACCCGGGCCGTGCGCCGTATCGCTGGCGCAGCGTATCCTGGTCGCCGCGACGAGCTCGCGCGGCTTCTCCGAGGTGGCCGCCGACGTGGGCAGCGCGCTCTGGCGCGGCGACATGCGGGCGCTGGCCACCTGGGAGCCGGTCGCCGCCGAACCCGACGAGACGGTGACGGCGCTGGCGGCCGGAGCCGCCGAACGCGCCCGCCGCGGCCACTATCTCGGCGCGATGTTCCATTTCGAGGGCGAGTGGTTCTGGGGCGTGGACCGACTGGGTCATCTGGAGACACGCCTGGCCGCGATGGGACGCGATCAGACGCCCGAGTTGCCGCCGCTCGCGCCGCACCGCGACCTGCAATTGCCGCCGGCGCGGGCCAACGCCGCGCCAGCCGTCATCGAGATGTGGTTCTCGTTCCGCAGCCCCTATTCGTGGCTGGCCATGCCGCGAGTGCGGCGGCTGGCGGCGCACTACGGCGCCCGGCTCGAGCTGCGCTTCATCCTGCCGATGGTGATGCGTGGCCTGCCGGTGCCGCAGGCGAAGACACGCTACATCGTGCTGGACGCCAAGCGCGAAGCGGACCGCTGCGGCCTGCCGTTCGGGCGCATCGTCGATCCGGTGGGCGCCGGCGCCGAGCGGGCGCTGGCGGTGCTGCACCACGCGATCCCCCTGGGGCTCGGCGAGGCGTTCGCGGAGCTGGGCCTGCAGGCCGCCTGGGCCGACGGCATCGCCCTGGCCGAGGTGGCCGGCCTGCGCGACGTCGCCCGCCGCGCCGGGCTGACCGACACCCAGGTCGCCGAGGCGCTCGCCGATCCGGGCTGGCGCGAGACCGCCGAGGCCAACCGCGCCGCGCTGTTCGAGGCCGGCCTCTGGGGCGCGCCGACCTGCCGGGTCAACGGCGGACCGGCGCACTGGGGCCAGGACCGGCTGTGGGCGCTGGAGGAGGACCTCGTGCGGGTACAGGCCGGCCAGGGGGCGCCGCGGCTCAGGACTGTCTCGCGCGCCGGCTGAAATTCGCCCGCGCCAAGCGTAGGCATACGAACTTTCTCAACATGTCTCGTCGTAAGCGACGGCGCCTGCGCGCTGGCGGCACGAGCTTTGCAACCAGCGGGCGGCACGTGACTTGCAACCGGGCCCTCGCCATGCCGATTTTGTCCCTGCATCGCCTGCGCCGGCTGCCCCAAGACGAAGGGGCGGCGACCGCGGTCGAATTCGCGATCCTGATCGCGCCGCTGATGTTCCTGCTGCTTGCCACGCTGCAGCTGGGGATCATCTTCTTCGCGCAGCAGTGCCTACAGTCGGCGGCCACGGCCTCCGCCCGCCAGCTGATGACCGGTTCGGTGCAGCAACAGGGCCTGAGCCAGACGCAGTTCCAGAACGCGGTCTGCGCCAATGCGCCGGTGCTGTTCAGCTGCGGCGCCATCATGGTCGACGTGCAGTCGACGTCGTCCTACTCGAGCGTCAGCACGGGATCGCTGGTCCCCACCTACGATTCGACCGGCAAGGTCACCAACAGCTGGTCGTACAGCCCGGGCGGCGCGGGCGACATCGTGATCATGCGGGTGATGTACAACTGGCCGGTGATCGCCGCGCCGCTGCTGCCGGGGCTCGCCAACCAGCCCAACGGCGACCGCCTGCTGGTGGCGACCAGCGTCTTCAAGAACGAGCCCTTCCAATGACGTGGCGCCGACCCCGCACGCGCAGCCTGCGCGACCTCGCGGCCGACCGGCGCGGCGTCGCCGCCATCGAGTTCGCGCTGCTCGTGCCGGTGGTCATCGTCGTCTACCTGGCGGGCTTCGAGGTGATGGAAGCGGCGACCGTGTCGCGCAAGCTCACCGACACCACGGTGCAGATCGCCAGCGTCACCTCGCAGTACACCTCGATGGGCAGCACCGACGTCGGCAACGTGCTGGGCGCCTCATCGCAGATCATGACGCCCTATCCGACCGGCAGCCTGTCGATCGTCCTCACCGAGGTGACCGTCGACGGCTCGGGGGTCGGCCAGCTGGACTGGAGCGAGGGTTACCAGGGCGGGACCCCGCTCACGTCGGCGGTGGCGATGCCGGCCGGCTTCCAGACCAAAGGCGACAGCTACATCCTGGTGCAGACGACCTACGCCTATCAGCCGGTGATCGGCGGCGACTTCGTCCCGCCAATTACCATGAAGAACCAAATCTTCATGCTGCCGCGTTCAGTATCGATGATCCCTTACACGGGGTGACGGGGGCGATGGGGCGACAAGACACATCCGGTCGGGGCCGGACGCCGCGGCGATTCTGGGGAATCGCTCCGGCAACATCGCGCTGATCACCGCGTTGCTGATGATCCCGATAACGTTCGCGGTCGGCATGGCGTTCGACTTCACCCAGGCGCAGGCCCGCAAGGACAAGCTGGACGGCATCGCCGACGTGGCGGCGCTGGGCGGCCGTGACGCCAACCTCGATGACGCTGAATGCTAACGATGCCGCCACGCAGGCCGACAGCCTGTTCAGCGGCCAGGCGGCGACGGTCTCCGGGGTGCTCTCGGCCGCGCCGACCGCCACCGCGACCGACGCATCCGGCACGTCGGCGACGACGGTGACGCGTACTGTCGTCGTCAACTACGTGGCCCAGTCGCAGAACGTGTTCGCAGCCCTGCTCGGCATGCCGACGATGACGATCAAGGGGACCTCGACCGCAAAGTCGAGCACCGCGCCCAACATCGACTTCTACCTGCTGCTCGACACTTCGCCCTCGATGGAGATCGCCGCCACCTCGGCCGGCATCGCCTCGATGGAGGCCTCCACGCAGCAGGAGAGCGACATCGGCTCGCCGCCGAACGGCAACGGCTGCGCCTTCGGCTGCCACCAGAGCAACCCGGCCGACCTGACCCCCGGGTCGGGCTGCGTCTCTCACACCGATCCGGCCACCAACCAGCCGACGAGCGCCTGCCAGTTCCTGACCCAGAGCTACGCGCAGATTCCCTGCCAGGCGAACGGGGCCTACTCCGACGGGACCAGCTTCACGACGTCGTCCAAGTTCCCCGAGACCGGGCGCGACAACTACGACCTGTCGCGCTGCCTGGGCGTCGACGCTGCGCATCGACCTGCTGAACAAGGCGACGCAGAACCTGATGGGCAGCGCCGCTCACGATGGAGACGACCTACAAGACCACCTATCGGATGGCGCTCTATCTGACCGACTTCAATCAGGCGAACTCGGCCAACGACACCAACCTCTACACGCTTGCTGGCGCCGCACTCCAGAACCTGACGCAGGCGCGCAGGCCGGCGGCGGCGCACCATCGGCTCGCTGGAGATGTACCAGAACAACCACATCGTCAGCGGCGACGGCAACGGCGACATGGACACCTACCTGGACACCGACCTTGCCCAGATGAACACCACGATGGGTCCGCCGGGCGACGGCGCGCCGGGCGACACGCCCCAGGAGGTGCTGTTCATCGTCACCGACGGCCTCAACGACATGACGCCGACCCGCACCTATTCGCCGATGGACTGGAACAACACCAACTGCGCGGCGATCAAGGCGCGCGGCATCCGCATCGCCGTGCTCTACACCACCTACGAGCCGCTGAACGAGAGCTGGTACCTGACCAAGGTGGTGCCGGCGCTGGCCGCCTTCGCGGGCCTGCCGCCGGGCCTGGCGGCCGGCACGCCGGTCGGGTCCGACCCGATGGCGCTGGCCGCCCAGCAGTGCGCCACGAACGGCCTCTACTACCAGGTCAGCACCGACGGCGACATTTCCGCCGCCATGCAGGCGCTCTTCCAGAAGGTGGTCAGCACCGCCCGCTTGACGAACTAGGCTGGATCGAGGGCCTGCGGCGCCCAGTCCGCGGGCGAATCACCACAAATCAACCACAAACAGCGGTCTCGGCCGCGGCGGGCCGGCGCCTGTTCGTTGGGCATTTCCGCCGGCTGAATGCCCGGCGCCGTTGACCGAAAGTGGCCGTTGATAACGGCGCCCCGATTGCGGCGCATAGAGAGCGCCCGCTGGCGTTTGATGCGATTTGACGATTTTCAAAGACCGAGCCACGCGCAAGCGAGAGGCGCGCCATAGTTACTTATCGTACTGTTCGACTGCAAGGGATGTAGCGGGCGCAGCGTGATCGCTTCCAGCGTCCGAGTTGGGTTAGCGTAACGCCGTTCTCAAATCTGAGGGGATCCGCGGCATGGGAGAGATCCGCGTCGCGACCGCAGCCGACGCCGAAGCCATCGCCGCGATCTACGCCCCCTATGTTCAGGGCAGCGTGATCTCCTTCGAGGAAACGCCGCCTTCCGGGTTGGAAATGGCAGGGCGGATCGAGGCGACGCTGCCAAGCCATCCCTTCCTCGTCTTCCACACGGCGGACGGGATCGTCGGCTATGCCTACGCCGGCGCCCATTCGCCGAGGCCCGCCTATCGATGGTCCTGCAACGTCAGCGTCTATGTGGCCCAGGGCGCTCATCGCCGGGGTGTCGGGCGCGCCTTGTACGCCGCCCTCTTCGAGCTGCTCGAACGGCAGGGCTTCCACTCGCTTTTCGCCGGCATCACCCTGCCTAACGACAAGAGCGTCGGCCTGCACGAGGCGATGGGGTTCATGCATCTGGGAACGTATCGCGAGGTCGGCTTCAAGTTCGGCGCCTGGCACGACGTCGGCTACTGGCGTCGCGGCGCCGCCGCCGGCGTTCCGACCGCGGACCCGATACCGTTCAGCTCGCTGGGCGATTGATCTCCAACATTTGTCCTCCTGGCGCTTGACTATTCCATCATTCTCGAAATATAGAAACTAATAGCTAGCCTTCAGGGAGACCTACGATGAAGCGCATGCACCTTCACGTGAGCGTGCCCGATCTCGCCCAGTCGATCGAGTTCTACACAACGCTGTTCGGCGGCGCGCCGACCGTCGTGAAGGATGACTATGCGAAGTGGATGCTCGACGACCCGCGCGTGAACTTCGCGATCTCACAGCGCGGCGTCCGCGCCGGCGTCGACCACATCGGCATCCAGGCCGAGAGCCGCGCTGAACTCGGCGAAATGGCGGCCAGACTGAAGACCGCCGGCGCTCACACCTTCGATGAAGAGGCCGCGAACTGCTGCTACGCGCGGTCGGACAAGAGCTGGGTGACCGATCCGGCTGGCGTGCGCTGGGAGACGTTCTACACGTTCGGCGAGGCGGTCACTTACGGGGAGGACTCGGCTGAAGCGGCTGCCCCCGCCACTTGTTGCGGAAGCGCACCGAAGGTCGCCGCTTCGTCTTGCTGCTGACTGCCGTTTACGCCGCTTGTCGGGCAAGCGGATGACGGAAGAAGGCCAACGCGAGGATCGGCAAGCCGACGACACTCGGTGCAAGCCAGTAAACCACCGTTGGCAGGTCGCGCCAAACCGGCAGGTTCTTTCCGTTGTCAACGTAGAACGCCGTCAACATGACGATGTACGAGACACCCATCCCGGTCATGTGCCAGCGCGGCCATCTCCGCCACCGTCGCCGCCGCGCCTGGCGCCCAATGACTGCAGCGGCAAGCGACAGGGTTGCGAGAAGGAACAGTGTTCGGTCCTCGCGCCACCTGACAATCGCAAGTCCGCTGGCAGTGACGAAGAGGCCCGACAAGGACCAGAAGTACACGGTCCCGAAACCGGGGTGCCGGCCGGCGCGCTTCGGGCTCACCATCGCAACAGCTCCGCAGACCACGCACGTAAGGCCAAGCAGCACATGCGCGGCGACGCCAGCCAGGAAGTAGGGCGAGGACGAGGGGACCGGAATGCCTGCGACAATCGTCATCCACGCACAATCCCCTGGCCATCGCCCATATACTTCCTCTACTCTCGAAATATGGAAACGACCACAGCCGCCCACGCTCTGTCTGCCCTTGCACATCCTGGCCGCCTAGATGTCTTCCGCCTGCTCGTCCGAGCCGGTCCTGAGGGTGTGGCCGCTGGCGACATCGCCCGCGCCACGGGGAGTCTGGCGAACACGCTCTCCGCCAACCTGAACGTCCTGGCGGGTGCGGGGCTGATCAGCTCCCGCCGCGACGGCCGCTCGATCATCTACGCGGCGGGGTACGATCGCATGCGCGAGCTGCTGGCCTTCCTCATGGAGGACTGCTGCGGCGGCAACGCCGAAATCTGCGCGCCGCTGGCGGCCATCGCCGAGCGCGCCGCCTGCTGCGCGTGAGGAGAACCTCGAAATGAGCGACGAGCTGCGAGCCTTGAACGTGCTTTTCCTCTGCACCGGCAACTCGGCGCGCTCGATCATCGCCGAGGCGATCATGAACCGGGAAGGGCGCGGGCGTTTCCACGCTTACTCGGCCGGATCGCACCCGAAAGGCGAGGTCAATCCCGGCACGATCCGCCTGCTCGAAGGGCTGCACTACAAGACGGAAGGGTTCCGCTCGAAGTCATGGGACGAGTTCGAGCGGCCGGACGCGCCGAAGCTCGACTTCGTGTTCACCGTCTGTGACGACGCGGCGACGGAAGTCTGCCCGATCTGGCCTGGCCAACCGATGACGGCGCACTGGGGCATGCCGGACCCGGCGGCGGCGCAGGGCTCGCCGGCCGAGGTCGCCCTGGCCTTCGCCGACACCTATCGGATGCTGAACAACCGCATCAGCCTCTTCATGAACCTGCCGATGGCCTCGCTCGATCGGCTGTCGCTGCAGCGCCGTCTGGACGAGATCGGTCAGCGGCGCGAGGCGGCTCACAACGCATGAGGGACGCGGCCGCCGCTGGCGACGCCAGCCTCGAACCGCCGCTCGAGACGTTCGGGTTGGCGCATCGTCTCGCGGCCGAGGCGCTGGGCACGGCCCTGCTGCTCGCCATCGTGGTGGGCTCGGGGATCATGGGCGAGCGGCTGGCCGCCGGAAACGACGCCATCGCCCTGCTCGGCAACACCTTGGCGACCGGCGCGGGCCTGACCGTCCTGATCACCATCTTCGGCCCGATCTCCGGCGCCCACTTCAACCCGGCGGTGACGCTGGCGTTCGCCGTCCGGCGCGAGATCGCCTGGCCGCGCGCCGCCGCCTACGTGGCCGTCCAGCTGGTCGCCGGGATCGCCGGCGTGTGGGTCGCGCACGCCATGTTCGGCGAGCCGATCCTGCAGGTCTCCGCCAAGCTTCGCGCCGGTCCTTCGCAGGCCCTCGCCGAGTTCGTCGCGACGTTCGGACTGATCGGATCGATCCTGGGGGCGCTGCGGTTCCGGCCGGACGCCACGCCCTGGATCGTCGGGCTCTACATCACGGCCGCCTACTGGTTCACCGCCTCGACCTCGTTCGCCAATCCGGCGGTCACCATCGCGCGCAGCCTGTCCAACACCTTCGCCGGCATCGCCCCGTCCTCCGCGCCCGCGTTCATCGCCGCGCAGCTGCTCGGTGCGCTCGCCGCGACCTTCGCGTTCGGCTGGTTGCTTGCCGGCTCCCAGGCGCTCTTCAGAGCACCGCGCCTGTCACGTCCGCCGCCTTCAGGTCCGCGATCTCAGCGTCCGTAAGGCCCAGCAGCTCGCGCAGCACCTCGTCGCTGTGCTCGCCGAGCCGCGGGGCGGCTCGCGAGGGCGGATCGCGCGCGGCGCCCAGGCCTCGGGCGCCTTGTCGGTGCTCTCATCCACTGGCGGACGCTCCGTCCTTGCGAGCTCGCCCAGCTAGCCCAAATCAGTCCGCCACGTCGATCCGCCGCCAGTCCCCGAACGTCCGCGCGGCGCGGCGCTCCCCATTCACGAACACCGGACGGCGGTCGCGCGGCCGCAGCAGCACCGCGAGCGGGCCCACGGGCGGTTGTTCGCCCTCGGCGTGCGCAGCGATGTCCAGCCGCTCCGGCGAGGCCTGGACGGTAAGCCGCCAGCGCCCGAAGGCCCCGTTGCGCCACGCCTCGGTCTCGCCGTCGTCCTCGTGGCAGGTCGCCTCGAACGCGCCTTCACGCGGCGCGAAGACGACGAACGCGCGGGCATCGCCGCGCACATCGAAGCTCTGCTCGGCCATGTTGACCGGGATCGCCGAGCCCTGGCGCACCAGCAGCGGCGGCCGGCCAAGCGCCGCGGGCAGCTCGATCGTCTCGCCCCCCAAGTGACGCTCGCCGGTCCAGAAGTCCGCCCACTCGGCGCCGGCCGGCGGCCGCACCGCCCGCGTCGTCGCGCCCGGCTCGACCACCGAGGCGACCAGCAGCGAGGGGCCGAGCATCAGGTCGTCGCAGTCTTCGTGGGCGCCCGGATCATTCGGAAACTCGGCGAAGGTCGGCCGCACGATCGGCTCGAAGTCGTGCGCGTGGCGCCAGCCAAGCTCGTAGAGATAGGGGATCAGCTGGTAGCGCAGCTTGACGAGGTCGCGGACCAGCGGCGTGACGTCCTCGTGCATCCAGGGCTCGTTGGACGAGCCGTCGTCGTTCCACGAGTGGATCGAGAAGCGCGGCATGAAGACGCCGGCCTCGACCCAGCGCACGAAGAGCTCGGCGTCCGGCTTCGGTCCCGAGAAGCCGCCGATGTCGTGGCCGGCGTTGGAGACGCCGCTCAGCGCCAGGCCCAGCCCCATGCGGATGTTCCAGCGCAGCGTCTCCCAGCTGGTGGCGTTGTCGCCGGTCCAGGTCTGGCCGTAACGCTGCATGCCGGCGGCCCCGGCGCGGGTCACCAGGAACGGCCGCCGCGCCGGCGCATGGGCGACCTGGGCGGCGCGCGAGACCCGCAACATCAGCATGGTCTGCAGCGGCTTCAGCTCCGCGGCCGGCGTCGGGTGGCGGAACATGAAGGCGCGGGCGTCCGGGCTGGTGATCTCGAACTCGTTGTTGTCGTTCCAGGTGGCGTCGATGCCCACGCCCAGCAGGTCCGCCGTCACGTGCTCGCGCCACCAACTCGCTGTGTCCGGGTTGGTGAAGTCGAGGTAGGCGCCAAGCCCATCCCAGAACTGCGCCCAGGCCGGCTCGCCGTCGGCGCCGGTGACGAGCAGGCCCTTGGCCTGCGCCTCGTCGAACAGCGGGTGCAGCGCCAGCAGGCACGGCTTGATGTTGGCGATCAGCCTCAGCCCCGCCGCATGGAAGCTGGCGGCGAAGCCAGCCGGATCGGGAAACTTCTCGCGGTTCCAGTGGAACACGTAGCGGCGCGGGCCGATCGAGGTGTAGCCGCTCGACAGGTGGAAGCTGTCGCAGAGGATGTCGTGACGCCGGCAGGCCGCGATGAACTCGCCCATCCGTTCTTGCGCTTTCGGCGCGTCGGCATAGGCCATCGACGAGCCCGAGTAGCCGAGCGCCCAGCGCGGCATCAGCGCCGGGCGGCCGGTCAGCCAGGTGAAGCGGCGTGTGACGTCCGCCACGGCCGGGCCGGCGATCACATAGTAGTCGAGGTCGCCCGTCTCGGCCGCGAAGCTGCGGAAGAGTCCGTGGTAGTTGCTGAGCTCGGCGCCGAAATCGAACGCGGCGTCGGCGTAGGTGTCGTAGAAGAGGCCGAACGCCAGGCCGGTCTCGTCCGAGCGGGTGATGTAGAACGGGATGTGCTTGTAGAGCGGGTCCGACGTCGCCGCGTCGTAGCCCAGCGCGTCGGTGTTGCTCATTCGAAGGCGCCGGCCGGCGCGGTCCAGCGGCCCGGACTTCTCGCCAAGCCCGAAGTAGCGCTCGTCGGGGCGGCGGACGAGGTAGTGGCGCGGGCCGCCCGCCCACCAGCCGAAGTTATAGGCCTGGGTCGGACGGTCGGCGGCGATCCGCCGCCAGGCGCCGCCTGTCCGCATGCGCCAGACGCAGCAGAAGCCGTCGAGGTCGACGCTGACCCTCAGCTGGTCGGTGGAGATGGTCAGGGTGCGGTCGATGCGCTCCACCTCGTAGGGCGGATGCGAGAACCCGCCAGCGTCGTAGCGGTCCCGTCCCGGCGCGGGGGCGTCGGCCTGGCCCGGCGCGATCGCCCAGGTGCGTGGGCCCTTCAGGCCACCGGGTGGCGTCAGCAGCACCCGGATGATGTCCGGCTCGAGCACGAAGATGTCGGCCGTCCAGCCCTGATCCGAGCTTAAGCTCACCCGCGGGCCGTCCTCGCCCTGAAGCTCGAAGCGCGGCGGGCGAGCGAGCGAGGCGTTCACCCCGGCGACCTCTCGCCGACCCGCAAGCCCACCTCGGGCGGCGCAATGGCCCCCGGCCAGGCGACCACCTCGGCCGCCAGAGCCGCGCCCCGCTGCGCCGCGGCTTGCATCGACGCGCCCTCGACGAGACGCGCGGCGATATAGGCGGCGTTGAAGGCGTCGCCCGCGGCGGTGGTGTCGATGATCCGCTCGGGCTTGGCGGCCGGCATGGCGAGGCGCTCTCCGTTCGCGTTGGCGGCATAGGCGCCGTCAGGCCCCAGCTTGACCACCACCTCGCGGGCGCCGAGCGCCAGCCAGCCCGCCGCGGTCTCGTCAGGCGACGCTGGCCCTCGCAACGCGGCGTGGTCGTCGCTGGACGGCATCGCCAACGTGATCGCAGGGGCCAGCGCGGCGATCGCCGCCCAGGCAGCGGTCGCCGAGGGCCAGCCAGCCGGCCGGTAGTTGGCGTCGAACACCACGTCGCCGCCGCGCGCCTTCACGAGCCCGGCGAGCTCGCAGATCCGTCCTCGCGCGGCCTCGCCGAAGATCGAGAGGGTGATGCCGGTCAGATAGAGCACGTCGGCCCCGGCCGCCCAGTCCAGCGTCCCGTCCGCTTCGGCATGCTCGAAGAAGCTGCGCGCCGCGCTCCTGTCGCGGTCGTAGGAGAAGCTGCGCTGGCCGTCCGGTCCGAGACTGATCCTGTAGCGGCCGGCGGTGCGGGCCGGGTCGCGCAGCACGTGCGCCACGCCGACCCCCTGCGCCGCCCAGGCCGCCACGATCGCCTCGCTGCCGGCGTCCGCGCCCATCGCGCTCATCAGCTCCGGCCGCACGCCCAAGTGCGCCGCCTGGCGGGCGAGGTAGACCGCGGTGTTCACCACGTCGCCGCCCCAGGCGAAATTGGCGTCGGCGCGCTCCTCGATCATGCCCTCGCCGAACAGAACGATCCGCATGGCCGCTGGCTCCGTCACCAGTTCCACATCGTCCCGTCCTCGAGCCGCGCGATCGGCAGCTGCCGGGGCTCGTAGGGAAATCTCGCCGCCAGCGCTTCGTCGATCGTCACCCCGTGGCCCGGCGCCTCGCCCGGATGCAGCAGCCCGTCGGCGAAGCTGTAGGCGTGCGGGAAGACCTCGTCGGTCTCGGGGGTATGGCGCATGTATTCCTGGATGCCGAAGTTCGGGACCCAGCTGTCGAAGTGCAGCGCCGCGCCCATGGTCACCGGCGACAGGTCGGTCGCCCCGTGGCAGCCGGTGCGCACCTGCCAAACGGACGCGAAGTCGGCGATCCGGCGCAGGTGGGTGATCCCGCCGGCGCCCACCACGGTGGCGCGGATGTAGTCGATCAGCTGCCCGGCGATCAGGTCCTTGGCGTCCCAGATGGTGTTGAACACCTCGCCGACCGCCAGCGGTGTCACCGTGTGCTGGCGGATCAGCCGGAACGCCTCCTGGTTCTCGGCCGGCGTCAGGTCCTCCAGCCAGAACAGCCGATAGGGCTCCAGCGCCTTGCCCAGCCGCGCCGCCTCGATCGGCGTGAGGCGATGGTGCGCGTCGTGCAGCAGCTCGACGCCGAAGCCGACCCGTTCGCGCAGCTTCTCGAACAGCTTCGGCGTGTGGTCGAGGTACTTCGGCGTCGACCAGACGGTCTCGGTGGGCAGCGCCGCATCGGCCGGCTCGTAGAACATGTGGTCGCCCGAGACGCCGTAGGGCTTGTCGAGCCCGGGAACGCCGCTCTGCGCCCGCACCGCCTTGTAGCCCAGGCCCACGTAGCGCTCGACCTCGTCGCAGGTGGCTTCGATGTCGGCCCCGTTGGCATGGCCATAGACCAGCACGCCCTCGCGGCTCTTGCCTCCCAGGAGGTCGTAAAGCGGCAGGCTGGCGGCCTTGGCCTTGATGTCCCAGAGCGCCACGTCGACGGCGGCGATCGCCCGCATCGTCACCGGCCCGCGCCGCCAGTAGGCGCCCGCGGTAGAGCAGCTGCCACGCATCCTCGATCCGCCGCGCATCGCGCCCGATCAAGAGGGGGATCACGTGGTCCTGCAGGTAGGAGACGACCGAGAGCTCGCGCCCGTTCAGCGTCGCGTCCCCGATGCCGGTGAGCCCGCCCTCGACGGTGATCTTCAACGTCACGAAGTTCCGCCCCGGCGAGCAGACGATGACCTTGGCGTCCTCGATGCGCATGGGCTTCAGATCCGGATCTGGTGAACGCCGGGGCCGACGTCGAACGCCCGCTCGGCGGCGCCGCCAAGATGCGCCGGCAGTGCGACGTGCGCCACCGCGTTCGGCGGCACGGTCAGGCTGAGCTCGAACTTCTCGCCGGGCGTCCAGGTCCAGTCGGTGGAGATCCGGCCCAGCACCGAGTGGTAGTCCGCGCCGGCCTTGCGGACGCGCGGGTCGAGCACCGGGCGCGACGGTGATCTCGCGAAAGCCCGGCGCGGCGGGCTCGATGCCGGCCACGCGGCGGAACAGGAAGCCGGCGACGGCGCCCAGCGCGTAGTGGTTGAACGAGTTCATCGCCACGTCACCGGTGTCGCCGTTCCAGCGCTCCCAGATCGTCGTCGCGCCCTTGGCGATCATGTAGCCCCAGGAGGGGAACTCGGTGCGCAGCAGCAGATCGTAGACCAGGTCGGCGCGGCCGATGTCGGCCAGCACGTCGAGGCTGAACGGGGTGCCGAGGAAGCCGGTGGAGAGCACGCCGCCGCGCCCTTCGATCTCGCCCACCAGGTTCTGCGCCGCCGCCTCCCGCAGCGCCTCGGGGACCAGGCCGAACTTCAGCGCCAGGATGTAGCCGGTCTGGCTGCCGTTGCCGACCACGCCGTCTGCGCCGACGTAGGCCGCACGGAAGGCCGCGACGATCCGGCCGTGCAGCTCGTCCAGCCACGCCTTGTCGTCGGCGCGCGCGGTCGCGGCGGCCATTTCGGCGCCCATCTCGGTGGTGCGCGCCCACCAGGCCGATCCGATCAGGTCCTTCGGCGTGGTGGGATCGCCGGGCTGCCTGGCGTCCAGCGCCAGCCAGTCGCCGAAGTCGAGGCCGCGGTTGTTGCGCCAGAGCGCGTCGGGGTTCGACTCCTCCAGGTAGCGAAGGTAGCGCGCCATGGCCGCCCAGTTGGCGTCGATGATCGAGGTGGCGCCGTAGCGCCGCCAGGCAGTCCAGGGCAGCGCCACGCCGGCGTCGGCCCAGCCGGGCGCCGGCTGGTCGAGGGCGCGGTGCGTGGCCGGCGCGTAGTCGGAGAACGCCCCGTTCGGGGTCTGGGCGTCGCGCATGTCGCCGCTGAAGCGCTGCGTGAAGCCGTAGACGTCCATGTTGAAAGCGGCGGCGTCCCAGAACACGTTGGCGTCGCCCAGCCAGCCCAGCCGCTCGTCGCGCTGCGGGCAGTCGGTCGGGATGCCGGTGAAGTTGGAGCGCTGGCTCCAGAGCGCGTTCAACCACATGCGCTCGATGAGCGGACTGTCGATCCGCAAGTTCCCGGTGATCGGCAGGTCGGAGGAAATGACGAGCCCGTCGAGGTCCGCCGCGCTCGGTGTTCCCGGATAGCCCTCGACCTGCACATAGCGGAAGCCGTGGTAGGTGAAGGCGGGCGTGAAAGCCTCGCCGGCCGGATCGCCCTTCAGCACATACGTGTCGGTCGCCTTGGCGGCGCGCAGGTTCGACTGGTCCACCTCGCCGCTCGGCAGCAGGATCTCGGCGAAGCGCAGGATCACCCGGTCGCCCGCATCGCCCTTCACCCGCAGTCGGGGCAGGCCGGCGAAATTCTGGCCGAAGTCGAACACGAAGACGCCGGGCCGCGGCTCGGTGACCGTCCGCGGCGTCAGCGTCTCGGTGATGCGGATCGGCGGCGCGGCATGGGCGACCAGCTTGCCGGGCGGCGCCGCATCGGCGCGCGCCTCGACCCACCCCGACGCGTCGAACCCCGGCGCGCTCCAGCCCGGCTGCTCGCGGCGCGCATCGTAAGCCTCGCCGTTGTAGATCTCCGAGGCCAGGACCGGGGAGGGGGCGGCGCGCCAGCCGTCGCCGCTCGCCACGGTCTGCCGCGAGCCGTCAGCGAAGGTCAGCTCCAGCTGCGCCAGGAAGCGCCGCGGCGGCGGCCCGAACGCGTAGCGGCCGCCGGGCGCGATGTAGCTGGCGTACCAGCCGTCGCCGACATGCGCGCCCAGCACGTTGGCGCCGCTCCGCACCAGCTCGGTGACGTCGTAGACGCGATAGAGCACCCGGTGGCGGAAGTCGGTGCTCTCGGGCGCCAGCAGCGCGTCGCCGATGCGCTGGCCGTTGAGGAACGCCTCGTAGGCGCCGAGCGCCGTGGCATAGAGCCGCGCGCTGACCACCGGGCCCGTGACCTCGAAGGCCTTGCGCAGCAACATAGCGCCGGTCGCCGGCCAGGCCTGGCGGGGCGGGTGCGCCGCAGGCGTGGGCGGTGTCCACGCGTCGCCCCCCGCGCTGGTCGCCCAGTCCGGGCCGGTGACGATGCGGCGGATTTCACCGCCCGGACCGCGCAGCTTCACGAGCGCCGCGAACGCGCCGCTCCAGGGCCGCGGATCGCGGGGGTTGGGTGTCGCGGCGATCTCGGCGACCAGTACGTGCTCGCCGGCTGTGAGCTCGCCGAGCTCCAGCCGCTGCGCGCCCCTGGCCGCCGAACGCGTGCGGGTCGGCCGCCTCGCGCGTGCACCGGCCGCCCGTCCAGATCGAGCACGTCCAGCCGTCCACGCGTCCCGACGATCAGCGTCGCCTCGGCCGCCGCGTCCAGCCGGAAGGTCAGCTGGAACAGGCGCGGGTCGGCCTGCGGCGCCTCTTCGCTCCAGACCCAACGCAGCCCCGCCTCGCGGTCGGCGCGATCCTCCTCCGCCTCGACGGCCAGCCACTGCGCGGTCCAGTCTGTCGGGTCGAGCAGCCCCATCTCCCAGGTCGCGACCGGCGCCGGCTCGGCCGGCGCGCCCGCCTCGTCCCAGACCTCGACGGTCCACCAGCAGCGTTGGCGCGAGCCGAGCGGCGCGCCGGCGTAGGCGATGTCGAAGCAGGCGTCCGAGGCGACCGTGCCGCTATCCCAGAGGTCGGCGCCGCCCGCGGCCAGCGCCTCGGGGCTCGAGGCGACCCGCACGCGATACGCCGACTGCCGCGCGCCCGGTCGGTCCGACTCCAGCCGCCAGGACAGCCGCGGCCGCGCCAGCTCCAGCCCCAGCGGTTCGTCCAGCTGTTCGGTCTTCAGGCTGCAGACGCGCAAAGGCTGAGCTCCTCCCGCCGGCCGCCTTCGTCACCCGATCCGGGTGCGGGCGAGCCGCTCTTCGTCGATCAGATAGCCCATTCCGGGCGCTTCGGTGAGGGTGAGCCAGCCGTCCTTGGCGACGAGCGGCGCGGCCATCGGAAAGTCCCGCCGCTCCAGGCTCCACTGCGGCGGATCGTACGGGAACTCCAGGAACGGCGCGCAGCCGAGGCCCGCCACCAGGTGGGCGTTGGCGACGACGCCCATCCCATTGGTCCAGGTGTGCGGCGTGAAGATGAGCCCGTGCGCCTCGGCGAGGTGGGCGACGCGGCGCAGACCGGTGATCCCGCCCACCAGCGCCGCGTCCGGCTGCAGCACGTCGAGGCAGCCGCGCGCCGCCAGGTCGCGGAAGGCGCTGAGCTCGCGGGTCATCTCGCCGCCGGCGATGCGGATGTCCACGGCCTCGCGCAGCGCCCGCATGCCGTCGTAGTCGGCCCGGTCCAGCGGCTCCTCCATCCAGTAGACGCCGAGCCGCTCCAGCTCGCGGGCGACCGGCAACGCGTCCTTCAGCGTCCAGGCGGGGGAGGTGTCCCACGGCATCCGCCAACCCTGGTTGCAGTCGACCATCAGCTCCAGCCTGTCGCCGAGCCGGGCGCGCACCGCCTCCAGCGCGCGGATGTCGTCCCGCCAGTCGCCGCGCCGAAAGCGGATCTTCAGCGCCGCGAAGCCCTCGGCTGCGAACCGCTCGGCGGCGTCCGCCATCTCGGCCGGCTCGCGCAGCACGCCGGACGAGGCGTAGGCCCGCACCCGGTTTGTCGCCCCGCCCAGCAGCTTCCAGCACGGCTGGCCGGTGATCTTGCCGATCAGGTCCCAGAGCGCCAGGTCCAGCGGCCAGCAGCGGCCATAGTGGAAGGCGAGGTGCGAGAGCACGTCGGCGTGGCGCTCGATCGCCATCGGGTCCTCGCCGACGAACAGGTGCTCGTGGCCGGCGAACCCCAGCATCGCATCGCCGCTGCCCCAGCCGACCAGCCCCGCGTCGGTCTCCACCCGCACGATGGTCGCGTCGAAGTGGCGTGCGCGGCTGCGGGTCCCAGCTGGCGTGGAACGGCGGATCGAGCGGCAGCCGGTGATGGCTGATGGTGATGGAGGCGATCTTCTGCCCGCTCACGAGCGCGGCGCCGGCGTGAAGAACGGGTTGCCGACCTGCCGCAGACCCTCCGCCAGCGCCTGCCGGCTCGGCCAGCCCGGCTGCAGCGCCCGCTCGGCGGCGTGGAAGGCGGCGGCGTGGTTATTGGCGAAGAGCGTCTCGGCGTCGTCGGCGCGCCGGATCGACCCAGACCAGCGCGATCGCCACCCAGTCGTCGCCGGCCTCGGGCGGCAGCACGTCCTTCAAGCAGCGCCTCGGTGATCCCGGCGGCGACGCCGGCCTGCGCCGGGCCCCAGGTCATCCGTTCGTGCCGCGCGTCCTTGCAGCACCGACTTGGCGACGAAGAGGGTGGCGGGCTTGGCCGGCAGGTTCGGCTTCACCACCGCCTGGAACGGGATGTGGCCGGGCCCCGGGCTGGCGGCGGCGAGCGCGTAGGCCGCGCCGAGCTCGGCCTTGGTCCCGAGGATCAGGTTGATGTGGGCGGCGTTGGCGCCCGTCGCCCTCGAACGCCTCGCCGATCGCGATCATGCGGTCTCGTCCTCTTTGGCCAGGGCGCGGGCGCGCCGCACCGGGTTGTAGTCGTTGATCATGTCGCGCGGGACGATAGGGCGCCTCGAGATAGGCGCGCTCCTCGACCGTGAGCGCGATGGCCGCCGCCGCCACCGCCGCGTCGACCTGGTCGGGCGCATCTGCTCCGACCAGCGGCGCGGTCACCGCGGGATGGCCCGCTACCCAGGCCATCGCGACCGCCGCCGGCGCGACGCCGCGCCGCTTCGCAACTTCGGCACGTGCGCCGGGCGATCTCGCGGTCGATCGGGTCGCCGAACCACTCGAGGTAGGGGTCGAAGCGCGGTGCGGGCGTTGGCGCCGCCGCCGGCCAGGTAGCCGCGCGCCAGCGGGCTGAAGGTGGTGACCGCCATGCCGCCGTGGGCGCAGTAGGGGAGCATCTCGCGCTCCTCCTCGCGGTAGAGCAGGCGAGAGCTGGCACTGCATGTTCACGAACGGCGTCCAGCCGTTCTGCGCGGGCCACCGCGTTCATCTCGGCCAACTGCCAGGCGTACATGGTCGAGGCGCCGAGGTAGCGCGCCTTGCCGGCGCGCACGACGTCGTGCAGCGCCTGCATGGTCTCGGCGATCGGCGTCTCCGGATCGAACGCGTGGACGATGTAGAGGTCGACATGGTCGGTCCCGATCCGCTGCAGCGAGCGGTCGATGGACTTCAGGATGTGGCCCCGCGACAGGCCCTTGTCGTTCGGGTCGTCGCTCATCGGGTAGAAGACCTTGGTGGCCAGCACCAGCTCTTCACGGCGGGCCATCTTCAGCAGATTGCGGCCGACCACCGCCTCGCCGCGGCCAAGCGAGTACCAGTCGGCCATGTCGAAGAAATTGATGCCGAGATCCAGCGCGCCGCTTCAGGATCGGCACGGCTGGCGTCCTCGTCCAGCACCCAGCCCTTCCAGGCCGAGCTTCCCAAGCCCATGGTCCCAAGGCAAAGCCTGGAGACCTTCAGCCCGGTGGACCCGAACCGCACATGATCCATCCAGCCAGCTCCGCCGCGACGCCCGGCCCAGCATGGGGCAGGGCGAGCCGCGCGCCAACCGCGGCGAGCGCCGGATGACGGCATGGCGGCTGCCCGAGCCGGTCGGCGTTCGCGAGATCGAGAACGACTGGATCGAGACGCCCGACGGCGTGCGGCTCGCCGTCTCGCTCTGGCTGCCGAGACGTCGCCGCGCCGGTCCCGGTGGTGCTGGAGTCCATCCCCTATCGCAAGCGCGACTCCACCCGCGGCTATGCGGGCATGTGGGGCGCGCAAGCTGGCCGAGCACGGCGTCGCCTACGCGCGGCTCGACTGCCGCGGCTCGGGCGACTCCGGCGGCCTGCTGCGCGACGAGTACCTGCCGCAGGAGCAGGCCGACAACGTCACCGCCATCGCCTGGCTGGCGGCGCAGCCCTGGTGCAACGGGGCGGTCGGCATGCGCGGCGTCTCCTGGGGCGGGTTCTCGACGCTGCAGGCGGCGGCGCTCAGCCCGCCGGCGCTGAAGGCGATCATGCCGATGTGCGCCTCGGACCGGCGCTACACCGACGACGCCCACTACGTCGGCGGCGCCTTCGCGCTCACCGGGCTGAAGTGGGCGACCAGCTTCAAGGCGGTGATGGCCGGGCCGCCCGACCCTGCGGTGTTCGGCCCCGGTTGGGAGGCCGAGTGGATGGCGCGGCTGGAGGCGGCGCCCGCCATCGCCGCCGAGTGGCTGCGTCACCAGCGCGAGGACGACTACTGGCGCCAGGGCTCGGTGGGCTTCGATCCGGCGGCGATCCGCTGCCCGGTCTACCTCGTCGGCGGCTGGATCGATCCCTACAACGAGATGATCCCTCGCCTGCTGGAGCGCCTGCGGGTCCCGACCAAGGCGCTGATCGGACCTTGGCAGCACGGCTATCCGTCGCCCGCCACGCCCGGTCCCGGCCTCGACTGGGCGTTCGAGGAGGTGCGCTGGTGGAAGCAGCACCTGGCGGGGGAATCGACCGGGATCATGGACGAGCCGCGGGTGCGGACGTTCCTGCCCGAGCAGTCGGCCATCGAGGCGGCGCCGGGCGAGATCGCCGGCCGCTGGGTTGCCGAGCCCGCCTGGCCGCCGGCGACGGCGACGCGGAACTTGCGCCTGAGCGACGGTCGGCTCGGGTCGACGGCGGGGCAGGGGGTGGTGGAACACCGCGACCGCGGCGTGGTCGGCCTCGCGACGCCGGAGTGGGTCCCGTTCGCCGCGGCCACCTACCCGCAGGAGCAGTCGGCCGACGACGCCGGGTCGCTGGTGTTCGACTCCGATCCGCTCGACGCGCCGCTCGACGTGCTCGGAACGCCGGTGCTCAGTCTGCGGATCGCCGCGGATCGGCCGGTCGCCAGGCTCGCAGCCCGGCTCTGCGAGGTGACGCCCGACGGCCGCTCGCACCTCGTCACCTACGGCGTCCTGAACCTCACGCACCGCGACAGCCACGCCGAGCCGACGCCGCTGACGCCGGGGTGGTTCTACGACGTCGCGCTGCCGCTCTACCTGACCGGCCGCCGCCTGCGCGCCGGCTCACGGCTGCGGCTCGCCATCAGCGAGAGCCTCTGGCCGCTGCTGTGGCCATCGCCGGCGCCGGTGACGCTGAGCCTCGATCTCGCCCACGCTGCGCTGGAGCTACCGGTCAGGCCAGAGCCCGTTGCCGAGGCGCCGATGCCGATCTCCCTCGCGCCCGGATCGCCCAGCTCGGGTCGCGGCGATCCGAGCGTCGTCCGCCAAATGGCGGATGATGGCGTCGCCCGGTACGAAGAAATCTGGCCGCTCGCCGACAGCACAATCGGGGCCACCGGAACGCGCATCGAGCGCAGCGGCGCCAACGTCGAAGCCAGCATCCTGCCAGGAAACCCGGAGAGCTGCCGCTGGCGCGTCTGGCACACCGCCCGCTATGCCCGCGATGACTGGGACTGCACGCTGGAGGCGGAGGCCGAGCTCACTTCCGACGTCACGACCTTCCACCTCGTCGAGAAGCTGACCGCGAAACGCGGCGGGGCGGTGGTGTTCGAGCGCGAGCACCGCAGCGCCATTCCCCGCGATCTCATGTAAGACAAGTGCTCAAATGGAGGTCCGCATGAGCATCGAGACGACGTCCGAGGCCCTCGATCTCGACTGGCGGATGCCGCCGCTGCGCGAGATGCAGGTGCTCGGCCACCGCATCGTCTACTACGAGAAGGGCGAGGGGCCGCCGCTGGTGCTGGCGCACGGCTTTTCCGGTTCGGCTGCGTTCGAATGGGGCCGCGTCTTCGACCTGCTGTCCGAGCGCCACCGCGTAGTCGCCCCGCAGCTGGTCGGCTTCCTGCCCTCCGAGCAGCCCGACATCGTCTACTCCACCGACGCGCAGCTGACGCACCTCTCCGGCTTCATCGAGGCGTTGGGTCTCGCCGGCTGCACGCTGGCCGGCAAGTCCTACGGCGGCTGGTTGGTCGCGGCCTACGCCGCGCGCGCCGCCGAGTCGGGCTCGCAGCTGGCGCACGTCGGCCGCTACGCCATCCTCTGCGGCGCGGTCGGCATCCGGATCGGCGCGGACCGGCAGCCGCCGCAGGTGCGCCCGCCGCCGGACACGCCGCTGTGGCGCGCGATCATCAAGCGGCTGCCCGAGCTCAATCCGCAGGAGGCGGCCAACAATCCGACCCGCGAGAAGATCCTCGCCGCCAGCGACCTCGGCCGCGGCTGGCCGGACGAAGCGGCGCTCGGCAAGATCGCCACGCCCACCCTGCTGCTCTGGGGCGAGGACGACGACCTGGTGCCGGTGAAGTTCGGGCGCGCCGCCGCCGCCGCGATCCCGGGCTCCGAACTGGTGGTGCTGCCGGGCGTCGGCCACATTCCCTCGATCGACGCGCCCCGCGACTTCGTGCGCATCCTCACCGCCTTCGCGGCGGGCCAACCGGTGACTTGAGGTCGGCGCGATCCCTCAGACGAGGATGTCCAGCCTGGCGGTGGACTTGAGACCGGTCGTCTGCGTCGCGCCAGCCGTTGACCCGGCTGCCTGGGCGGACGCCCCGGCAGGGGTGACCGGGCCCCCGGCGGCGGAGGGCGATTGGGCGCTGAACGGTCCCTGAGTGGCGGGGTCGATGCCCTTCTTGGCCTCCGACACCTGGTGGCAGTTCCAGCAGGGGTACCCGTCGACAACGACGGGACGGGGGTAGTTCGCGTTGATTGCCGTCGTCACGCTAGGCGCTCCGGCGCCTCACGGGCGACGTTCCAACTCCTGACGCGGCTTCGGACACCGCGCGCAGCAGCGCCTCGGCGGAGATCGGCTTGGTGAGGTGGCCGTCGACGCCGGCCTCGGCCGACGCCTTGGCGTGCTCGGCCATGGCGTTGGCGGTCAGCGCCAGGATGGTGGTGCGCGACAGTCCCTGCCGGCGCTCTTCCTCGCGGACGGCGCGGGTTGCCGTCAGCCCGTCCATCACCGGCATCTGCATGTCCATCAGGATGAGGTCGAAGCCGCCGCCGCGCCAGGCCTCCAGCGCCTCCGCGCCGTTCTCGACGCAAGTCAGATTCACCCCCGCCGCGCCCAGGATCAGCTCGATCACCCGACGGTTGGTCGGATGGTCCTCGGCCAGCAGCACCCTGAGGCGCCCGAGATCGACGTCGCCCGCCGCATCGGGCTGCGCGGCGTCAGGTGTGGCCAGCGCCGCGGCGCGGGGCAGGGTGAGCTCCAGCGTGAAGGTGGCGCCGTGGCCGGGCCGCGAGACGGCGCAGAGCCGCCCGCCCATCGCCTCGATCAGCGAGCGCGAGATCGCCAGCCCCAGGCCGGTGCCGCCGTAGCGGCGGGTGATCGAGCCGTCAGCCTGCTCGAAGCGCTCGAACAGCCGCTCGGCGGCTTTGGCGTCGAAGCCGATGCCGGTGTCGGTCACCGCGATGCTGAGCGCCGCCGCATCGCCGGCCGGCTTGGCGCTGACCCGGATGCGCACCGAGCCCTGGGATGTGAACTTCACCGCGTTGGCGACCAGGTTGGAGAGCACCTGGCGCAGGCGTGCGGCGTCGCCGACGAAGAGGCCGGCCGCGCCCCGCGTCGTCTCGACCCTCAGCGCCAGGCCCTTGGCCGCGGCCGACGGCTCGAACAGCGAGGCTACGTCGCCCGCCGCCTGCGCCAGGTCGAACGGCTCGGCCTTCAGCTCCAGACGGCCGGACTCGATCCGCGCCAGGTCGAGCACGTCGGAGAGCAGCGATTCCAGCGTCTCCGCCGAGCTGGTGATCAGCCCCACCATCTCGCGCTGGCCGTCGCTGAGCGCGGTGCGCGAAAGCGCGCTTGCCACGCCCATCACGCCGTTCAGCGGCGTGCGGATCTCGTGGCTCATGTTGGCCAGGAACTCGGACTTGGCGCGATTGGCCGCCTCGGCGGCGTCGCGGGCCCGCTGCAGGTTGATCTCGGCGCGCTTCACCTGGTCGACGTTGCGCAGCACGTTGACGACGCGGACGATCTCGCCGCTCTCGTCGCGCAGCGCCTCGGCCGCCAGCTGCACCCAGACGTGCGGCCCGTCGAGCCGCATCAGCCGCACGGTTCCCCGGAACGGCTCGCCGGTGTCGCAGTGCTGCTTCCAGGCCGCGATCAGGGCGGGACGATCGTGCGGATGCACCGCCTCCCAGACCCCGCCCGCCTCGGTCATCTCGAAGAAGTCCAGCCGCGGGCCGCTCGTCGGGACCGGGTTGACGCCGGCCGCGGTCATCTTCTCGCGCCGCAGGTCCATCTCCCACATGGCGAGGTCGCCGATCTCCATGGCCAGCTTCAGGCGTTTCTCAGACGCCTCGGCCTTGTGCAGCGCTTCGACGAGCTCGGTCACCTCGACGCTCATGCTGAGGATGCCGCCGATGTGGCCGCTGGCATCGCGCCAGGGCGTGTGCTCGTAGCGCATCCAGGGTGCGCGACCGTCGGGCAGTACGAGTTGCACCTCCCGCAGCAGTGTCTCGCCGGCCAGGATCCGCTCGTGCTCGCCGGCCCAGTTCACGTTCGGGAAGATGTCGTAGAGCGAGCGGCCGATGATGTCGGCGCCGACCAGCCCGCGCTCCTCCCGCCATCGGCGGCTCACCTGCAGGAGGCGCACGTCGCAATCAGTCATCGACACTGCGAACGGCGCGTTCTCGACCAGGGCGGCCAGCGTGGCGCGGGCGGCGGCGGCCTCTGCTTCCGCGTCGGCCTTGGCGAGCAGCGCGAGGCGACGCTCGACGTCGTCGGCGATCAGGCCGGCGAGGTCCATCATCCGCGCCGCCTTTGCCTCGTCGCGCGGCTTGGCCGCAGCGCCCATCACGGAGAGCACCCCCAGCACGCGCCCGTCCCGCAGCCGGATCGCCGCGCCGACGTAGAACTTCAGTTGCTTGACGTCCTCGGCGACCAGCGCCGGATCGATGCGCGGGTCGTCGTGCCAGTCCGCGATCCAGAGCGCGCCGTTCGAGGCCTCGACGTAAGGGGCGAGCGGCGCCTTTTGCGCGTCCCGGCCGCTTGAGCGCCAGACGCCGCCGGCTCGCCGGATGGCCACCTCGCCGGCGGCGCCGCCCAGGAGCTCCACGGCGACGCGCACGATGCGGTTGAAGCTCTCGCGCAGCGGCTCCGGATCGATCTCCTCGGCGCGCCCGCCGAGCTGCGCGGCCGTTCCGGCCCTTGCCATCGCGCTGTCCCCCGGCGCGCCGCCGCCAGTCACCGGCGGCACTATTGCGGCGGCGGGTTAACGTTGAATGTCGCCAGGCCGAGGCCCTCTACGGCCGCGCCTCGAGCACCATGTTGAACGGACCCTCGGTGGCGCGCCGCACTCGCGTGAAACCGGCGCCGCGACGGCCCGCCGCAAGCGTTGCTGGTGACAACGGCCAAGCCGAGCATGGTAAACTCAAGTCACCGCAGCCGTCGCTCTCCGACGTCGGCTGCCTAAGCCATTGCAATAAAAGAAAAAGCGGGCGGGGGGCCGCAACCAGATCGCGTCGCAGACGGACATTTCGGGCGCCGCCAATTCGCAAGGCGGCGGCATGACGGCCGGCGCTTCGACGACGGCCGTGCTGGCGCGCTATCTGCGTCCGCAGGGCCGGCGCCTCGCGGCGCTGGCCGCCTTCCTGGTCGCCAGCATACTGACCCAGCTGGTCTCGCCGCTGATCGTGCGCCAGTTCATCGACACGGCGCGTCTGGGCGGCGCGCACGTCTCGCTGACCGTGCTCTGGGTGCTGGCCGGCATCTTCATCGCCGCGGCGATCGTTACCCAGCTGCTGCAGATCGGTGCGACCTACTTCTCGGCGCAGCTCGCCTGGGCGGCGACCAATGCGCATGCGTCGCGATCTGGCGAGCCACGCGCTCGGCCTCGACATGAGCTACCACACGGCCACCTCGCCCGGGGACATCATCGAGCGGGTGGACGGCGACGTCGCCGCGCTGGCCAACTTCTTCTCGCAGTTCGTGCTGCAGATCATCGGCGGCGCGCTTGCTGCTGGTCGGCATCCTCGTGGTGCGTGATCGCGGCAGGACTGGCGCGTCGGCGGCGACGCTGGGCGCTCGTCGCCATCGTCGCTGGGGTAACCATGCACGCGATGCGCAACGTTTCGCGCGCCCAGTGGGAGCGGGTTCGCAACGCCTTTTCCGCGTTCTCCGCCTTCCTGGAGGAGCGGATCGCCGGCCTGGAGGACATCCGCGCCAACGGCGGCGGCGCGCATGTCGATGCGGCGCTTCGCCGTGCTGAACCGCGAGCTCGCCACCACGCAACATGGCGGCCACACGCCGCGGCCAGTGGATCTACCTGGTCGCCAGCGGGCTGTTCTCGCTGGGCTTCGCCATCGCGCTGGCGCTCGGCGCGCGGCTCTACCTGCTGCGCGCAGGTGACCATCGGCGAGGTCTTCATGTCCATGCAGTACGCCGGGATGATGGCGCAGCCGATCGTGCATGATCGGCGCTGCAGCTGCAGCAGTTCCAGACGGCCGCGGCCAGCCTAGCGCGCATCGGCCGCCTGATCGGCGATCACCCCGCAGCTGACGGACGGGCCGGGGCTCGACTGGGACGCCTCGCGCCGCTTCGCACCGAAGGTCGCCTTCGAGCACGTCAGCTTCGCCTATCGGGCCGACGCGCCGGTGCTGCGGGACGTCTCGCTGACCCTGGCGCCTGGCGAGGTGCTCGGCCTGCTCGGGCGCACCGGCAGCGGCAAGACCACGCTCTCGCGGCTGCTCTTCCGCCTCTACGATCCCACCGAGGGCGAGATCACCCTCGACGGCCTCGACATCCGCGACGCCACCCTGCCTGAGCTGCGCGGCCGCATCGGCCTCGTCACCCAGGAGGTGCAGCTCTTCGACGCCTCGGTGCGCGACAACGCCACGCTGTTCGACGCCACCGTCGCCGACCCCCGCATCGTCGAGGTGCTCACCGATCTCGGCCTCGGCGACTGGCTGGCCCGCCAGCCGCGGGGGCTGGACACCGTGCTGGTCGCCGGCGGCGGCCTCTCGGCGGGCGAGGGGCAGCTGCTGGCGTTCGCCCGGGTGTTCCTGAAGGACCCGGGCCTGCTGGTGCTCGACGAAGCGTCCTCGCGGCTCGATCCGGTCTCCGACCGGCTGATCGAGCGGGCGCTCGACAAGCTGCTGGGCGGGCGCGCCGGCGGCGGCAAGCGCACCGCAATCATCATCGCGCACAAGCTCTCGACCGTGGCGCGGGCCGACCGCATCTGCATCCTGGAGCACGGCCGGGTGCTGGAGGCGGCCGAGCGCGAGGCGCTGGTGGCCGACCCCAACTCGGTGTTCTCCCGGCTGCTGGCCACCGGGGCCGAGGAGGCGCTGGCATGAGCATCGCCGCCGGCGTCGATCCCGCCGAAACCGCGCCGCTGCCGCCGGCGCCGCCGAAGCAGCGCGCCTTCGCCCAGGCCTGGCGCATCGCCATGACGCGGCCGGGCCTCTTCGTGCTCGGCATGAGCCTCTACGGCGCCTTCTACGCGCTGCCGCTGATCCCCGGCCTGATCCAGCGCCAGGTGTTCGACACGCTGAGCGGCCACCATCCGGCCGGGCTGAACGTCTGGAGCCTGATTGCGCTCTGGTTCGCCGCCCAGGTCTTCCCGCTGGTCGCCTTCTATTTCGCGGTCTGGGTGTTCCAGACCTTCACCACGCTGTCGCGGGTGATGGTCCGCACCGACATGCTGGGCTGGATGATGTTCGCCGCCGGCCCGCGGCGATCGCGCGGCACTGCCGGCGAGGTGCTGAGCCGCTTCCGCGACGACGTCAACGAGACGCTGAGCTTCATGGAGGGCTGGGCCGACACCTTCGGCCAGAGCCTCTTCACCGTCCTGGCGCTGATCATCATGTGGCGCATCGACTCCACGGTCACCTTTGCCGTGATCGCGCCGATGCTGCTGGTGGTTCCGATTACCCAGCAGATCACCGCCGGCATCCACAAGTACAGCCGCGTGGCCAGAGAGTCCGAGGCGCGCGTCACCTCGTTCGTCGGCGAGATGTTCGCCGCGGTGCAGGCCATCCGCGTCGCCGGCGCAGAGCCCAACGTGCTGGGTCGCCTGGAGGCGCTGAACGACGTGCGCCGCAAGACCGCGGTGCGCTATCGGGTCTACGTCACCCTGCTCGACACCTTCGGGGTCGGCGTCTCCAGCACGGCGCTCGGGCTGGTGCTGCTGCTGGCCGCCGGCGCGATGCGCGATGGGCGCTTCACGATCGGCGACTTCACGCTGTTCGCCGCTTACGTGGGGGCGGCGACCTCCGCGCCGCGCTGGCTGGGGCGGCTGCTGGCCCGCAAGCGCACCGCCGACGTCGCCTGGATGCGGATCACGACGCTGATGGACGACGCGCCGGACGAGGCGCTGGTCGCCCGGGCGCCGGCCGCGCCCCGCGTGCTCGCCGCGCCGCGCCTGGAGCGGCTGGAAGTGCGCGGCCTCACCTGCCTGCACCCGACCTCCGGTCAGGGCGTCCGCGACGTCAGCTTCTCGCTGAACCGCGGCGACGTGCTGATCGTCACCGGCCGGGTCGGGGCGGGCAAGTCGACGCTGCTGAAGGCGGTCGTCGGCCTCTTGCCGATCGAGGCCGGCCAGCTCCTTTGGAACGGCGTCGCCGGTCGACGACCCGGCCACGCTTCATGACGCCGCCGCGCTGCGCCTACACCGCCCAGTCGCCGCGGCTCTTCACCGAGAGCCTCGCCGAGAACATCCTGATGGGCGAGGCCGACGACCAGGCCGAGGGCCGCGGACGCATCGAAGCAGCCGTCCACCTCGCGGTGCTGGAAGACGACATCCGCCAGCTGGGCGCCGGCCTCGACACCCTGGTCGGCACCCGCGGCGTCACCCTGTCCGGCGGCCAGGTGCAGCGCGCCGCGGCGGCGCGGATGTTCGCGCGGCGGCCGGAGCTGCTGGTGTTCGACGACGCCTCCAGCGCCCTCGACGTGCGCACCGAGCATACGTTCTGGGAGCGGCTCTTCGCATCCGGCCAGCACAGCTGCCTGGCGGTCAGCCACCGGCTGGAGGCCTACCGCCACGCCACCGAGATCCTGGTGCTGGAGGATGGCCGCGTCGCCGCCCGCGGCACGCTGCGCGAGCTGCTGCAGTCGAGCCCGCTGTTCCGCGAAGTCTGGCACGAAAGCGCCCACGCCGCCGCCGCCGCCCACCACCACGCCACCGAACCGGCCGAGTAGGGCGCTGCGGCCGGCGCTCACCGCCCCGCGACAGCCGCCGCCCGCAGCGCCTCGGCGAATGCCGCCTGCGCCGCCCAGTCGGCGTCGTCGTCGGCGTGCGCCCAGGCCGAGTTGATGGCGACCACCACGCCGTCCTTCGGAAAGACGATGATCTCCTGGCCGAAGATGCCCTCCGCCGCATAGCTGTCGTCGCTCAACCACCAGAAGTAGCCGTAGCCGGGCACGCCCTCCTCGGGCGGCAGCTTCACGTGCTCGGCCGTCGCGTCGGCGATCCAGCCCGGCGCCAGCACGTCCCGCCCGCCGGCCCTGCCGCCATCCAGCATGAACTGGCCGAAGCGGGCGTAGTCGCGGAGCGTCATCGAGATGCAGCAGCCGCCGCGCTCATGGCCGCCGGCGTCCTCCACCCAGGCGGCGTCCTCGTCCATGCCGTAGGGCGCCCAGATCTTCTGCGAGAGGTAGTCCGCCAGCGGCTTGCCCACCGCGTTGGAGACCAGCACGCCGGCGAGGTCGGTCTCGCCGGTCTTGTAGACCCACCTGGTCCCCGGCGGATCGGCGCGCGGCAGTCGGCGCATGTAGCTGACGATGGGATTGACGCCCGGCTCCAGCACCGCGCCGGCCTGGGCGACGTCGGAGTGCGGATCCGAGTAGTCCTCGTTCCACTTCACGCCGGAGGTCATGGTCAGCAGCTGGCGGATGGTGACGCCCTCGTAGGCGCTCCCCTTCAGCTCGGGGATGTAGTCGGTCACGGCGGCATCGAGGCTCTTGACGTAGCCGTCGGCGATGGCCGCGCCGAGCAGCGTCGAGGTGATCGACTTGGCGACCGAGAACGAGGTCCAGCGCTCGCTGGCGCGCCGTCCCATGCCATAGCGCTCCAGCACCACCTTGCCGTCCTTCAGCACGATGACACCGGTGGTGCGCATCGCCGTCATGTACGAGGCCACGTCCCAGGGCGCGGCGCTGCCACATCCACTTCGGATCGATCTGCACCGTCGCCCTCGGCAGCGGATGCACGTGGGCGCCGCGCCGGACCAGCCGCGTCGGGGCGATCTTCTCCATGTTGCGGTAGCCGACCAGCTGCTGCGCCGGCGTCCAGCTGAGGATCGCCGCGCCGCCGGGCGGCAGCGGCTCGGCGGCGACGGCGCCGGCCGCCGCGACGGCCGCAACGGCGGCCAAGGCGGCGAGGCGCGGGATGTGTCGGACGATGATGGCTTCCCCCGAGCTTGGCCGCGGTCGCGGCCCCCGAGCGGGGTAGCAAGGCCGGCCCCACCGCGTCAAAGGCCGCGCCAACCGGAGCGGGCGCCGCTCGGCTTGCGTCGATCGCGGCAGCGCCCTAGCTCACCGCCTGATGACGACGCTGCAGGCGCTCTTCGACGACGGCGTGGCCGCGCATCGCGCCGGTCGGCTGGCCGACGCCTGCGCCGCCTACCAGGCTGTCCTGGGGCGGGACCCCGGCCACTTCGATGCGCTGCACATGCTGGGCGTCGCGGCCGTGCAGTCCGGCGACGCCGAGCGCGGCGCGGCGCTGATCGGCGCGGCGACGCGCCTTGCCCCGAACGTCGCGGCGGCGCACGTCAACCTCGCCATGGCCCTCTCGGCGCTCGGCCGCTACGCCGAAGCGCTGGACAGCGCCGACCGCGCCCTGTCGCTCGAAGCCGCCAATCCAGACGCCCACCTGGGCCGCGGCAACGCCCTCCTGGCGCTGGGCCGCGCCGCCGAGGCCCTGGCGGCCTACGACCAGGCTCTGGCGCTACGGCCCACCGATCCGCGGGGCCACTACAACCGGGCCAATGCGCTGCGCGACCTCGGCCGCCTGGAGGACGCCGTCGCCGGCTACGAGGCGGCCCTCGCCCTCAGCCCCGGCTACGTCGAAGCGCTCGGCAACCGCGGCGCGGCGCTGGCGCGGCTCGGCCGGCTGGGCGAGGCGCTGGCGGCGTTCGACGCGGTGCTGGCGCGCAGCCCCACCGCCGAGGCCCACCGCAACCGCGGCGCGGCGCTGGCGCGGCTGCGGCGGCTCCCCGAGGCCATCGCCAGCTACGATGCCGCGCTCGCCGCCGACCCGCGGAGCGCCCAGGCCCACAACGACCGCGCCGCCGCCCTCAACGACCTCGGCCGCGCAGCCGAGGCGCTGGCCGCCGCCGACCGCGCCATCGCCCTCGACCCCGCCCTCGTCGACGCCCACAACAACCGCGGCGTCGCGCTGTTCACGCTGCGGCGACTGGACGAGGCGAGGCCCTGCTTCGACCAGGCGCTGGCGATCGAGCCCGAGGCGGTCGAGCCGCATATGAACCGCGCCACGGCCCGCCTGCTGGCCGGCGACCTGGCCGGCGGGTTCGCGGAGTACCGCTGGCGCTGGCGTGCCGCCGGCGCCCGGCATGGCCGGCCGGAGGTCGCGGCGCCGGACTGGGAGGGCGAGCCCCTGGATGGCCGGCGCCTGCTGGTCTTCGCCGAACAGGGCTTCGGCGACAGCCTGCAGTTCGTCCGCTTCGTCCCGCAGGTCATGGCGCTCGGCGCCCGCGTCACCCTGCTCGTCGAGCCGCCGCTTGTCAGGCTGTTCGCCGCCTCGCTGCCCGGCGTCGAGGTCGTCAGCCGGTTGCCGCCGGGTGCGGCGTTCGACCGCCAGGCCGCCATGCTCTGTCTGCCGCGGCTGCTCGGCGTGACGCTGGACACCATCCCGGCCGCCACGCCCTATCTCGCCGCCGACCCCGCCGCCGCCGCCGCCTGGGCGCGGCGGCTGGCGGCCTTGCCCGGCCGCAAGGTCGGCCTGGTCTGGGCCGGCGCCTCGCGGCGCGAGCATCCGGCCGCCGCGGCGATCGACGCCCGCCGCAGCCTGCGCCTCGCTCAGCTGGCCCCGCTGGCGGCGGCGGCCGGCGTGCAGTTCGTCAGCCTGCAGGTCGGCGAGCCGGCGGGGGAGGCGCAAGACCCGCCGGGCGGCCTGCAACTCGTCGACTGGACCGGCGAGCTCGCCGACTTCGCCGACACCGCCGCCCTCGTCGCCGGCCTCGACCTCGTCGTCACCGTCGACACCGCCGTCGCCCACCTGGCCGGCGCGCTTGGCCGCCCGGTCTGGATCCTCTCGCGCTACGACGGTTGCTGGCGCTGGCTCGAGCACCGCGACGACAGCCCCTGGTACCCCACCGCCCGCCTCTTCCGCCAACCCGCCCCCGGCGACTGGGCCACCCCGATCGCTGAACTCGCCGCCGCGCTGGATGCCGGCTAACCGGGAGCTGACATGCACCGGTACGCCGACGTCACGCCGGGCTCTCACCCAATCCCGCCAGCTGCTTGATGGCTGGCGGCGCGCCGCGCCTGGGCAGGCGCCAGTCCTTCAGCACCTCGAACCCGCTTCCGGTCCAGCCGAGCGCGGTGACCTCGAAGGCCTCGGGCCGCACCACGATCGTCGAGAAGCTCGCTGGCGTTCCCCGGGTGCGGATCGAGAGCGTGCCGGCGCCCAGCGCATAGCAGGGCGACGTCACGCCGGGCAGCGCCAGCGCGAACGGCACGTGCACGTGTCCGGTCAGGATCAGGTCGACGTCGGCCGCCGCCAGGATGGCCGCCGCCGCTTCGCCGCGATGCACGCCGCCGGCGACCGGCGCGCCGGCGATGTCGATCAGCGGATGGTGGCAGCCGAACACCTTCAGCGACGCATCGTCCCCCCAGTCGAGGTTTCGCAGCGGTTCGAGCGCGATGGCCCCCTTCGACCAGTCGAGCCGCGGCTGCGCGCCCGCGCGCGCTGTTCAGGCAGCGCGCGGCGAGCCCCGGGGCGTCGTAGCCGACCAGCTGCGGCGCGCCGATGTAGGTCCGGTAGCGGTCGAACGGCGTCAACGCCCGCAGGACGAGGTTCCAGTAGGGCGTGTCATGGTTGCCCGGCGTGACGAGCAGAGGCCTCGGCAGCCGGTCCAGCCACGCCCGGGCGGCGCGGAACTCGCGCGGCAGGCCGTTCAGCGTGAGGTCGCCGGTCACCGCGGTCAGCGTCGGCTCGAACGCGGCGACAGCGGCGATCGCCGCCTCGACGGCGGCGCGATCCTCGCCGCCGAAGTGGGTGTCGCTAAGGTGAGCGATGCGGATCGTCACGCGCCGTCCTTCGTAGCGGGCACGAGCGCCCGAAAGGCGCGCGGCTCGAACGCGAAGTCCACGGCGCGGCCCACATGCTGGATCTCGCCATCGAGAATGCAGGGGATGGCGCGCCGCGCCCGGGCGTGACCGCGCTGGCAGGCCTCGACGGTCACGCGCGGATCGCGCCGCCAGTCGCCCGCCAGCCCATTCAAGGCGAGGCCGAGCGCCTGGTCGGCGCGGCGGACATCGAGGCTGGCCGCCTCCAGCGCCGCCTCGCCGTGCAGCGCGGTCGAGACGGTGGGGGTGATCAGCGCCAGCGCCTCGGTGCCGCGGCTGGGGTGGCCGTCGAGCGCATAGTGCAGGTCGCCCGAGAACGCCCGCGCCAGGGCGTAGCGGACGCCCCGGCCGGCCTTGTCAAACCGCCCCGCCCGGATCGCCTCGCGGACCGCGCCCCACAGCGCCGGCGCGCCGAGGATGGCGGCGACGTAGAACGCGTGGTCGTTCAACCGGCCGCCGCAGACCATGCGCGGGGCGCCGGTCTCCAGGATCTCCGTCAGCGCCGCTGCCCAGGGACGGGTCCCGTAGAGCGCGTGCGGCAGCATGTTCAGCGTGCCGCCGGCCAGCGGCGCGATCGGCGGGCCGTCCGGCCCGCTGAGCTCCGCGGCCAGCCGCGCCGTGCCATCGCCCGCCAGAATGATCACCAGGTCGGGGCCGGCGTCCACGGCGGCGCGCACGGCGGCTTCGACATCGTGCGGCGCGGGCTCGGCGAGCGTGAGATCGAGGCCGTGATCGGCGACGAGGCCGGCCAGCGCCGCCGCCGCACCGGGCCCGACGCCGCCGGACGCGGCATTGACGACCGCCGCGACCCGCCGCAGGCGCGGCCGGTCGTGGAGCGGTGGCGTGGAAGCTGCGGCATTGGCGTCGGCCATGGCGCCCCAACGTGTGACGCCGCGGCCCGTTGCGCGGCATCCTGTTAGCGCAGCTGGCTGTCCTTGTTGCCGCGACGGTTGATGCCGGACGAGACCACGCGGCCGTCGCGGCCGGACTGACAGCGCACGCAGGTGCGCGCTCCCGGCAGGGCGAGGCGCCGCGCCTCGGGTATCTCGTCGCCGCATTCGACGCAGTGGGTGGTCCCTTCGCCGGCCGGCAGCCGCGCCCGCGCCGCCTTGACGCCGTCGGTGACGGTGTCGTCGATCTGGTCCTGCACCGCGCCGTCGCGCGCCCAACCCGTAGCCACGCCTCGCTCCGATTATCCGTGAGTTCTCAGGCGCTTAGATAAGCCCGACGACGGCGGGTTCCAACCGCGGCGCGGCCCGCCGTCAATCGACGCGCTGCGGGCGCATGTCCTCGCGGCGGATGCCGGCGACGACATTCGGCTTCTTCATCGCGTCGCGCCGGAACGGCTCGCCCAGCTCCTGGTTCAGGACCACCTCGATGAAGGTGGTCACGCCATGGGCCTGCGCCGCGCAGGCCTCAGCGACAGCGGCGCCAACCTCCGCCGGCGTGCGCGCCACGACGCCCTTCAGGCCGCACGCCTGCGCCACCTTCGCGTAGCTGAGGTCGGGGTTGAGCTCGGTTCCGACGAAGTTGTCGTCGTACCAGAGCGTCGTGTTCCGCTTCTCCGCGCCCCACTGGTAGTTGCGGAAGATCACCATGGTGATCGCCGGCCAGTTCTCGCGGCCGATCGAACTCATCTCGCTCATCGAGATCCCGAACGCCCCGTCGCCGGCGAAGCCCACCACGGGCGTGTCGGGGCAGCCGATCTTCGCGCCGATGATGGCCGGGAAGCCGTAGCCGCATGGCCCGAAGAGGCCCGGCGCCAGGTATTTGCGGCCCGCCTCGAAACTCGGATAGGCGTTGCCGATCGCACAGTTGTTGCCGATGTCGCTGGAGATGATGGCGTCCGCCGGCAGCGCCGCCTGGATCGCCCGCCAGGCCTGGCGCGGCGACATGTGGTCCGGCTCGCGGGACCTGGCGCGCTCGTTCCAGGTGGTGCCGGCGTCGTCGTCTTCGTGATCCATGCCGGCCAGCGCCTGCGCCCAGGCCGACTTGGCCTGGTGGATGGTGGACAGCCGCTCGTCGCGCCCCGCCTCGCCGGCGCTTGGCGCGAGCTTGGCGAGGATCTGCCGCGCCACCAGCTTCGCATCGCCGCAGATGCCGACCGCGACCGGCTTGGTGAGGCCGATGCGGTCCGGATTGATGTCGACCTGGATGATCTTCGCGGCGCGCGGCCAGTAGTCCACGCCATAGCCGGGGAGGGTGGAGAACGGGTTGAGCCGCGTGCCCAGCGCCAGCACAACGTCGGCGCGGGCGATCAGCTCCATCGCCGCGCGCGAGCCGTTGTAGCCGAGCGGACCGGCCGCCAGCGCATGGCGGCCCGGGAAGCTGTCGTTGTGCTGGTAGCCCGAGCAGACCGGCGCGCCGAGCCGCTCGGCCAGGGCCGCGCACTCCGGGATCGCGTTGCCGAGCACGACGCCTGCGCCGGAGAGGATGACCGGGAACGCCGCCTCGCTCAGCAACCGCGCCGCCTCGGCGATCGCCGCTGCGCCGCCCGACGGACGCTCGAACTCGACGATGGCGGGCAGCTCGATGTCGATCAGCTGGGTCCAGAGATCGCGCGGCACATTGATTTGCGCCGGCGCCGACCGGCGCCTCGCCTGCAGGATCACCCGGTTCAGCACCTCGGCCATGCGAGCCGGGTCGCGCACCTCTTCCTGGTAGCCGACCATGTCGCGGAAGAGCGCCATCTGCTCCACTTCCTGGAAGCCGCCTTGGCCGATCGTCCGGTTCGCCGCCTGCGGCGTCACCAGCAGCATCGGCGTGTGGTTCCAGTAGGCGGTCTTCACCGCGGTCACGAAGCCGGTGACGCCTGGCCCGTTCTGGCCGATCGCCATCGCCATCTTGCCGGTGGCGCGTGTATAGCCGTCGCAGATCAGGCCGGCGTTGCTCTCGTGGGCGGCGTCCCAGAAGGTGATCCCGGCCTTCGGGAACAGGTCCGACACCGGCATGAAGGCCGAGCCGATGATGCCGAAGGCGTGCTCCAGCCCATGCATCTGCAGCACCTTCACGAAGGCTTCTTCGGTCGTCATCTGCATGGGCGGCGTCCTCGCGGCAGGTTGGCGTTCAGGGTCCCTATCACTACCGGAGACGCTTGCCGCTCACGCTTTCCCGGCGTCGGCGCGCAGCCGGCCCGCGGCGAGGATGCGCCGCAACCAGAAAAGCCCGACCGCAATCGCCAGGCTGGCGAGGCCGGTGGTCAGCGGCGCGCGCTGGTCGGGGATGAACGCCATCGCGGCGAGAATCGCCAGCATCGCCCCGATCGCCAGCAGGGTCAGCCAGGGGAACAGCCACATCCGCAGCACCAGCCGCTCGGGGCTGTCGCGCTCCAGCCGGCGCCTCAATCTCAGCTCGGAGAGCGCGATCAGCAGGTAGACGAAGAGCGCCACGGTCCCGTTCGACTTCACCAGGAACGGAAACACCGCGTCGGGCGAGATGTAGGACATCATCACCGCGATGAAGCCGACCACCGTGCCGGCCAGGATCGCCCGCACCGGCGTGCCCTGCTTGCTGACCCGCGCCAGGAACTGCGGCGCATCGCCGTGACGGGTCAGCGACAGCAGCATCCGCGACGAGACGTAGAGCGCCGAGTTGAGCGCCGAGAGCACCGCCGTCAGCACCACCGCGTTCATGATGTGGGCGGCCGCCGGTACGCCGATGGTGACGAGCGCGCCGACGTAGGGCGACTTGATGGCCGGCGAGCTCCACGGGACGATCGCCACGATCAGCACGATCGAGCCGACGTAGAAGAGCAGCACGCGGCTGATCACCGACGTCGTGGCCCGCGCCACCGCCTCCGCCGGCTCGGCCGACTCCGCCGAGGCGACCGTGACGATCTCCGCGCCGAAGTAGAAGCCGGTCGCCGCCACCGCGCCGGTCAGGATCGGCAGGAGGCCGCGCGGCGCGAAGCCGCCGTGGGCGGTCAGGTTGGCCAGGTGCGGGCCGGTCCCGAACCACAGGCCGACGACATAGAGGGTCCCGATGATCAGGAAGACGACGATCGCGGCGACCTTGATCGACGCGAACCAGAACTCGAACTCGCCATAGGCCCGCACCGACCTCAGATTGGTGGCGGTCAGCACCAGCATCAGCGTGAGCGCCAGCAGCCATTGCGGGAACTGCGGCAGCCAGAACCGGATCAGGTCGGCGCCGGCGATCGCCTCGAACGCCACCACGCCCACCCAGAAGTACCAGTACATCCAGCCGGTCACGAACCCGGCGAGGTCGCCCATCGCCAGGCGCGCGTATTCGTAGAACGACCCGGCCGCCGGCAGCGCGGTCGCCAACTCGCCCAGCATGCGGATCACCAGCACGACCAGCAGGCCGGTCAGCAGGAACGAGATGGTGGTGGCTGGACCGGCGGACTGGATCACCACCCCGCTGCCGACGAAGAGCCCGGCGCCGATCGTGCCGCCGATCGCGATCATCGTCATGTGACGCCGCTGCAGGGTGTGCTGCAGCCGCGGATCGTCGAGGGCCGGCTCGGTCAAGGTGATGCTCCGCCGGGCGCCAGGTTAGCCACGGTGGTCAAGCTTGTCGCCGCCGGGCGTGACAGTACGGTGACGGTCAGGAGCCGCGGCGCCGTCGCTTTTGCCAAAGGCGATGGTTGCGGGCGGGCGGTGCGACCCGCTATCAGCCTCTCTCCCGCCAGCCACGAGAGCCGTCCAGCCATGAGCGCCCTTCCCAACTCGCTAGCCGCCCGCGACATCGCCACCCTGGTGCACCCCTACACGAACCTCGACCGGCACCAGGAGGTGGGGCCGTTCGTGATCGCCTCCGGAGACGGCTGCTACGTCTACGACGACGCCGGACGGCGCTATCTGGAGGGGCTGGCGGGCCTCTGGAGCGCCTCGCTCGGGTTCAGCGAGCCGAGGCTGGTGGCCGCCGCCACGCGGCAGATGGAGCGGCTGCCTTATTCGCAGATCTTCGGCGGCCGCTCGCACGAGCCCGCCATCGACCTCGCCGAGGCGCTCCTGAAGATCGCGCCGAAAGGGCTCTCGAAGGTGCTGTTCGCCAACTCCGGCTCGGAGGCCAACGACCAGGCGATCAAGCTGGTCTGGTACTACCACAACGCCATCGGCAAGCCGGACAAGAAGAAGATCATCGGCCGCCAGCGCGGCTATCACGGCGTCACCGTCGCGGCGGCGAGCCTGACCGGTCTGGCCCCCAACCACGTCGACTTGGACCTGCCGATCGCCCGGATCCTGCACACCGCCTGCCCGAGCCACTATCACCACGCCGAGCCCGGCGAGAGCCAGGCCGCTTTCGTCGAGCGCATCGTCGGCGAGCTGGAGGCGCTGATCGAGCGCGAGGGGCCGGACACGATCGGCGCCTTCTTCGCCGAGCCGGTGATGGGGGCAGGGGGCGTCATCGTCCCGCCCGAAGGGTATTTCGAGCGCGTGCAGGCGGTGCTGAAGCGCCACGACATCCTCTTCGTCGCCGACGAGGTGATCACCGGCTTCGGCCGCACCGGCAACATGTTCGGCTGCGAGACCTACGGCATCCGGCCGGACATCCTCACCTGCGCCAAGGCGCTCTCGGCCTCGTTCCTGCCGATCTCGGCGACGCTGGTCAGCGAGCCGATCTTCGCGGCGATGGTGGCCGAGAGCCGCAAGCTCGGCACGTTCGGCCATGGCTTCACCTACGCCGGCCATCCGGTCTCCGCCGCGGTCGCGATCGAGACCCTGAAGATCTACGAGGAACGCGACATCGTCGGGCACGTGCGCCGCATCGCGCCGCATTTCCAGGCGCGGCTGCGGGCGCTGGCCGACCATCCGCTGGTCGGCGAGGCGCGCGGCGTCGGCCTGGTGGGCGCGCTCGAGTTCGTCCGCGACAAGGCGACCAAGGCGCCGTTCGACCCCGCAGGGACGGTCGGGCCGGCAGTGCAGGCGGCGGTGCTCGAGGAGGGCGTCATCCTTCGCGCCATCCGCGACGCCATCGCCATCTGTCCGCCGCTGATCATCACCGAGGCGCAGATCGACACCCTGTTCGACGCGCTGGGCCGCGGGCTCGACAAGGTCCACGCGCGGCTGTCCGCGGAAGCCGCCTGACCCGCCCGATGACCACGCCGATCCGACCCGGGTCCGTTGTCGGCGAAGCGGCCGAGCTGCTGGAGCGGCTCGGCGTTGCGCGGGCCGACCATGAGGGCGGCGACCTGCCGGCGCGCTCGCCGATCACCGGCGAGGTGGTGACGAATGTGCGCCGGACGAGCCCCGCCGCGGCGGCCGCCGCCATCGACGCCGCACACGCCGCCTTCCTGCAATGGCGCGAGGTCCCGCGCCGCGGCGCGGCGAACTGGTGCGGCTGCTCGGCGACGAGCTGCGCGCAGCCAAACCCGATCTGGGGCGGCTGGTCACCCTGGAGGTGGGCAAGATCCCCTCCGAGGGCCTCGGCGAGGTTCAGGAGATGATCGACATCTGCGACTTCGCGGTCGGGCTGTCGCGCCAGCTGTACGGCCTCACGATCGCGACCGAGCGCCCGAACCACCGCATGATGGAGACCTGGCATCCGCTCGGCGTTGTCGGCGTGATCACCGCGTTCAACTTCCCGGTCGCGGTCTGGGCCTGGAACGCGGCGCTCGCCTTCGTCTGCGGCGACGCCCTCGTCTGGAAGCCGTCGGAGAAGACGCCGCTGACCGCGCTGGCGGTGCGCGCCGCGTTCGCGCGGGCCGCCGCCCGTTTCGGCGATGCGCCGACCGGCCTGCTCGCGCTGCTGAGCGGCGGCCGCGAGCTGGGCGAGGCGCTGGTAGACCATCCGCGGGTCCCGCTGGTCTCGGCCACCGGCTCCACGGCGATGGGCCGCGCGGTCGGTCCGCAGCTCGCCGCGCGGTTCGCGCGGGCGCTGCTGGAGCTCGGCGGCAACAACGCCGCGATCGTCTGCCCGACCGCGGACCTCGACCTGACGGTGCGCGCAATCGCCTTCGCGGCCATGGGCACCGCCGGCCAGCGCTGCACCAGCCTGCGCCGGCTCTTCGTGCACGAGAGCCTCTACGATCCGCTGCTGGCGCGCCTGAAGGCGGCCTATGCGTCGGCCCCGGTCGGCGATCCGCGCAGCCGCGGCGTGCTGGTCGGCCCGCTGATCGACCGCGCCGCCCTGCGGGCGATGCAGAGCGCGCTGGGCCAGGCGGCGGCCGAGGGCGGCGCGGTCAGTGGCGGCGAGGAGGTTGCAGCCGAGGGCTGGGATACGGCGGCCTACGTCCGTCCGGCGCTCGTCGAGATGCCCGCCCAGACCGCCGTCGTGCTGCGCGAGACCTTCGCGCCGATCCTCTACGTGATGGGCTATCGCGACCTGGCTGAAGCCGTCGCCCTCAACAACGCCGTCCCGCAAGGCCTGTCGTCGTCGATCTTCACCAACGATCTGCGCGAAGCGGAGCTGTTCCTGTCGGCGCGCGGTTCCGACTGCGGCATCGCCAACGTCAACATCGGGCCTTCCGGCGCGGAGATCGGCGGCGCGTTCGGCGGCGAAAAGGAGACCGGCGGCGGCCGCGAGGCCGGCTCCGACTCCTGGAAAGCCTACATGCGCCGCGCCACCAACACGGTGAACTACGGCGCGACCCTGCCGCTCGCGCAGGGGGTCACCTTCGACCTGTAGCGCCTGCGGCGCAGGAAGACCCTCGGATCACGTTCTCACCCGGCCCCCCTGCAGAGGCCGCAGCGAGATTGGCGGCCTCGACTATTCAGTCCATTGTCTTTGCAGGCGAGCGTTCTCGCCCTTGCCGCAACGGGACCACGCGATGCGCGACCGGACGACATCGGGATGACTGCGACCCAATTCTCCTGCCCGGGTCGGCCTTGGCGCTCGCGATGATCGACGGTCCGAGGGTGGCGCCCATCGCCGCGACGTCGCCGAAGTCGCTGGTCATCCTGCTGCATGGCTACGGCTCGAATGGCGATGATCTGATTTCCCTTGCGCCGTATTGGCGGGACGCGCTGCCGCAGACCATGTTCGTCGCGCCCAACGCGCCGGAGCCCTGCCCGGGCGCGCCGGGCGGTTACCAGTGGTGGGCGCTGACCAGCGCCGACCGCGGCGCCCGGGCCAGCGGCGTCGCGCGGGCGGCGCCGGTCCTGGACGCCTTCATCGACGCGGAGCTGGCTCGCTACGGCCTTACCGAGGCCCAGCTGGCCCTGGTGGGTTTTAGCCAGGGGACCATGATGGCCCTGCACGTCGGGCCGCGGCGGCCTCGCACCCTGGCCGGGATTGTCGGCTATTCCGGAATGCTGGCCGACGAGGCCGGCCCGGCCGATCTTGCGACGCCCCGGCCGCCGATCCTGCTGATCCACGGCGACGCCGATCCGATGATCCCGATCGCCGCCTTCCACCAGGCGAAAGCCGCCCTGGTCCGCGACGGCTTCGCGGTGGAGAGCCACGTCTCACCGGGCCTTGGCCACAGCATCGACCTTCCGGGCCTGCAGCTCGGCGGCCAGTTCCTGGCGGGCGCGCTGGCGTAACGCATGACTTTGTCTGCTCGCCTGACGACCGCGCTTCAGAACCTGGCCGACAAGCAGGCCGGCAAGGCCGTCGACTGGATCAACATTGCCGATGCCCGCGCGCTGACCGATCTCGGCCTCGCCCAGCGTAGTCGCGAGGGCTGGGACATCACGGCCGCCGGCGTCTCGGAATTGGCCGCGCGGAAGCCGGGCGGCGACGATCCTCCGTCTCCTGATCATCGCCGGTAGCCCAACCGACGGGTCGCCGCGCCTCGTCGCCACAACGGGAGAGAAACAATGACGGAGCAATCGTCGGACGCGCCGGCCGATACCATCACGGCGGCGGAAGGCGCGAGCCAGCCCGCGCAGGCCGAGGCGGCGCCGGCCGTGCGGGGACTGCGGGTGGACAAGATCGCCGAGGGCGCGACCGAGGTCTTCGCGCCGATGCGCGACAGGCTGAAGCTTGCCGGCAACCTCTACCTGCCGGAAGGCGACGGGCCGTTCCCCTGCATCGTCACCCGCACGCCCTACGGCAAGGACACCATGGAGCTGTTCTCCGATCCGCGGGCCGCCCGCAAGTACACCAAGGCCGGCTACGCCTACCTGGTGCAGGACACGCGCGGGAAGGGACGCTCGGAGGGCCACTACGGCGGCTTCACCGACGATCGCAACGACGGCTACGACACCATCGAGTGGATCGCCCGGCAGAGCTGGTGCGACGGCAAGGTCGGCGTCACCGGCGCCTCGGCCATGGGCATCACCACCAACATGGCGGCGATCGCCAATCCGCCGCACCTGGTCGCCGCGTTCGTCATCGTGGCCGGCAACGACACCGCCTTCGTCGGCGGCGCGTTCAAGCAGCGCGACATGGGCGACTGGAACCGCGGCCAGGGCGTCGCCGAAGAGCGCATCCGCTCCAGCGCCGCGTCCTACGTCGCCACCGCGCTCTCGGTGACCGGCGACGTGCTGCACAACGCGCGCTTCATCCATGTCCCGATCTACAACTACGGCGGCTGGTACGACCTCTTCAGCGTCGGCAACGTGCGCAACTTCCAGCAGCTGCAGAACCACGGCAGCCGCGGGGCGCGCGGCAACCAGAAGCTCGAAATGGGCCCGTTCGGCCACGGCGAGATGGCCGGCGACCTCGCCTACCCGGAAGGCTCGGAGCTTCTCGGCAATCGCAGCGAGATCCGCTGGTTCGACTACTGGCTGAGGGGCGTCGACAACGGGATCATGGAGGAGCCGCCGGTGCGGGTCTACATGATGGCCGCGGCGCGCAAGGGCGAGGCCTCGCCCAAGAACCGCTGGATGCAGTTCGCCAACTGGCCGCCCGGCCCGCAGAGCGTCGACTACTTCCTGCACGAGGATGGCAGCCTGTCGCGCAAGGCCCCGACCGAAGCGGCGGCGTCGCGCGCCTACGACTTCGACCCGGCCGACCCGGTCCCCACCCACGGCGGCTCGAACCTGACCTTCGAGAAGGGGCCGATGGACCAGCGCCCGATCGGCGAGCGGCAGGACTATCTGCGCTTCCAGACCCCGCCGCTTGGAGCGCGACGTCGTCATCGCCGGGCCGGTCGGCATGGACCTCTGGGCCTCGACCGACGGTCCGGACACCGACTTCATGGTCAAGCTCGTCGACGTCTACCCGGACGGCTACGAGGCGATCGTGCTGGATAGCGCGCTGCGCACCCGCTACCGCCATGGCCGCCACCGCGACGAGGTGGCGATGATGACGCCCGGCGCGCCGGAGAAGCTGACGCTCGACCTCTGGGACACGGCGATCACCTTCGAGCAGGGCCACCGGATCGCGGTGCACGTGACCAGCTCGAACTCGCCCCGGTTCGACATCAACCCGAACACCGGCGAGCTGCCGGGTCGCGAGGCCGTCCCGCGCGTCGCCCACAACGTCATCTACTTCGACGCCGCCCACCCGAGCGCCTTGCGCCTGCCGGTCATCTATCTCGACGGGTAAGCCGGCGAGCGACAGGGCGCAGCGAGCGCAGTCGGCGGCGCGCCCCAGCCCGATGCCAATTCGCTCTCGCACAAGCTTGGCTGTAGCGCCGGCTGATGTAACCGTTTCAAGAAAGACTGCATAGATTTCCGGCAAAGCTAGTTTGATTCCACCTCAGCCCCGCTCGACACAGATTTAGGCGGGGCGTATCTGTTGATTGTTCGGGGAGTTGGGGGTTTTCAGTGAGCCATTGTAGCATTCGACGCGACGGGACACGTTCGTCCGGGTTCGCGTCGCCGGTTCGCGCTCCACGGTTCGGTTTCGCTGATCGCATTGACCCTGGCCCCCGCCTTTCAGGCCGCGGCGCAGACAACGACGTTCGTGCAACCGGCGATCTGCACAACCAAGGGCAGCGTCCTTAGCTGCGTCAATTCGAAGCCGGTTCCCGGCAAGGTTCCAAGCGGTGAAGCTGGAACGGGAGCGAGCACGGCTTCCGGTTCGCTGAAGCTCACGAACTCGGGCGCTGTCTCGGTGCAAGGGTCAAACAGCCTCGGCGTATTGGGGAACGGCGCGGGCTCCGACGGCCAGGGCGATGGCCAGGACGGCGCGAGCGGGCCAGCCGTGTCGGTGAAGTCGACCGCGCCGATCAGCGTCATCGGCGCAAACTCAATCGGTGTCGCCGCGATCTCCGGCGGCGGCAACGGCCAGCAGGGCGCAGGCGGCACCGCCTTCCGTTTCGGAAAGGCTGGCGGCGCGGGCGGGGTGGGAGGCGCGGTGTCGGTGACCGGCGGCGGTCAGATCAACACCTCCGGAACGCAGGCCTATGGCGTCGAGGGGGCGAGCATCGGCGGCAACGGCGGGGCCGGCGGTAGCCCGGCAAGCGGGTCAGCCGTGGGCGGCGGCGACGGGGGCACCGGCGGCGGCGGCGGGGCGGCGAGCGTCACGGGCAACTTCAACATCGTCACCCATGGCGACCTGGCCGCGGGCCTGGTCGTCCTTTCTCACGGCGGCACGGGCGGCCAGGGCGGCGATGGGGGCACCTTCACGAGCGGCAGGAACGGAGGCGGCGTCAGCCCCGGCGGCAACGTCTCGGCGAACCTCGAAGGAACCTCGAGCGGTCACGCCGGGACCATCGTCACAACCGGGGGATACGCCCCCGGCATCGTCGTGCAGTCCCTCGGGGGCTTCGGCGGCGGCGGCGGCAGCGGCGGTTTCTTCGTCTCGTATGGAGGTTCTGGCGGCAACGCAGGCGCGGGCGCTCACGCCTCGGCCACCATCGGCGCCGGGGCCAAGATCGTCACGGCCGGCGAGCGCTCCGACGGCGTCATCGTCCAGTCGATCGGCGGCGGCGGCGGCGACGGCGGCGGCTCGGTGTCACTCGTGGCGATTGGCGGCTCGGGCGGCCTCGGCGGCGCCGGCGGCGCCGTGACGGTCACCAATGGCGGCGCGATCACCGCCACCGGACCGCGCTCCCACGCGATCTACGCGCAGTCGCTCGGCGGCGGCGGCGGCGACGGCGGCGGCGCCGATGGCTACGTTGCGATCGGCGGCAGCGGCGGCGGCGGCGGCGCCGGCGGCGCAGTGAACGTCACCAACACGGGCGTCCTCGTGACCGGCGCGGTCGGCCTGAGCTCTCTCAGCGGCTACCAGGGCGACGCGCTTGTCGCCCAATCGATCGGCGGCGGCGGCGGGAACGGAGGCGATTCGAGCAGTCAGGTTCTCGCGATCGGGGGAAAGGGTGCCATCGGCGGCGACGGCGGCGCCGTCACCGTTGTCGACAAGGGCTCGATCAGCACGCTCGGCGCCAGCGCCCGCGGCATCCTCAGCCAGTCAATCGGCGGCGGCGGCGGCAATGGCGGTTCTACCGACGCAACGAGCAATGCTGTGCAGAAGGGCCAAAAGCTCGTTGTCTCGGTCGCGATCGGAGGCGCCGGCGGCGCCGGCGGCCGTGGCGGCAGCATCACCGACGTCATCCGCGGTCCCATCGCGACGCGCGGCGCTTCTTCCGACGGCGTCGTGGCCCAATCGATCGGCGGCGGTGGCGGCAACGGCGGGGCCGCCAACTCCCAGACCGGGACCGGCAACCTGGCCCTGACCTCCCAGGTGTCGCTTTCCTTCGCCATCGGCGGCGCGGGCGGCGGCGGCGGCGCGGGCGGAGCGGTCTCGGTGAACGACACCGGTGATATCGCCACCAAGGGCGTCGGATCTCGCGACATCTTCGTGCAGTCGCTCGGCGGCGGCGGCGGCGACGGCGGCACGGCGGTCTCCGAGGCCGCCAAGGGGAACCTCGCGCTCAGCTTCTCGCTCGGCGGCTCCGGGGGCTCGGGCGGGGCGGGTGGCTCGGCCGCCGCGGTCTCCACGGGCAAGCTTTCGACGGTCGGTGCGAACGCGCTCGGCATGCTTGTGGAATCGATCGGCGGCGGCGGCGGCGACGGCGGGATGGCGGTCAGCAACGCATCCGGCGTCGTGGGCGCCGCGATATCGCTCGGCGGCAGCGGCGGCGACGGCGGGAACGGCGGACTGGTCAGCGCCACGTCCGGCGGCGCGATCAGCACCGCGGGCGCAAATTCGGACGCGATGATGGCGCAGTCGGTCGGCGGCGGCGGCGGCGACGGCGGCAGCGCGGTCTCCTCGGCGTCCGCATCGGGCAACGTCTCCCTCGGCTTCAGCCTCTCGCTCGGCGCCTCCGGAGGCTCGGGCGGGTCGGGCGGCGAGGTCATCGCGCTCTCGACCGGCGCGCTGTCGACGGCCGGCGCGAACGCGGTCGGCATGCGCGTGGAACTCGATCGGCGGCGGCGGCGGCGCCGGCGGGATGTCGGACAGCACCGCATCCGGTGCGGTCGGCGGGGCGGTGTCGCTGGGCAGCTCGGGCGGCGATGGGGGGAACGGCGGCATCGTCAACGCCCAATCGAGCGGAGCGATCGCCACCCGGGGCGCGAATTCCGGCGCGATGATCGCACAGTCGGTCGGCGGCGGCGGCGGCGACGCCGGCAGCGCGACGGCCACCTCAGCCGGGAAGCTCACCCTGGGCCTCTCGATCGGCGCCTCCGGAGGCAGGGGCGGATCGGGCCAAACGGCCCAGGCGCTCTCGACCGGCAAGCTTTCGACGGTAGGCTCGAACGCGGTCGGCATGCTGGCGCAATCGATCGGCGGCGGCGGCGGCGCCGGCGGGGAGGCGGTCACCAATTCCTCCGGCAAGTTGTTGGGTGTGTCGGTGTCGCTCGGCGGCGGCGGCGGATCGGGTGGAAACGGCGCACTCGCCAAAGTCCAGTCCAGCGGTGCGATCGTCACCGCGGGCGCCAATTCGAATGCGATGGTGGCGCAGTCGATCGGCGGCGGCGGCGGCGACGGCGGCGTGGCCAATTCGATCGCCGGGAAGAGCACTCACGGCATTCCCGAGCAGGTTGCCGGCGTCAGCGTGTCCCTCGGTGGTCGGGGCGGCGCCTCGGGTTCCGGAGGTCAGGTCGACGCCTTGAACAAGGGCTCGATTACGACGGCCGGTTTGCGCTCCATCGGCGTCCTTGGCCAATCGATCGGCGGCGGCGGCGGTGACGGCGGCGCCGCGTCCGCCGGGACTCTGGGTCTCGTGGGCGCAGATTTGGCGATGGGCGGCTCGGGCGGCGCGGGGGGCTCGGGCGGCTTCACCGAAGTCGAAAATGACGGCGCGGTCGCCACGCACGGCGCGCTGTCGGCCGGCGCGGTGGCGCAATCGATCGGCGGCGGCGGCGGCAATGGCGGCATGGCCGCCGGCAGCGCTCTGGATCTGATCGGCGGGTTCACGGCGACGCTCGGTGGCCGCGGCGCCGGAGGCGGCTCAGGCGGCATCGCCTCGATCGTCAATACCGGCGCCGTTCAGACGGCAGGGGCAGATTCTGTCGGCCTGCTGTCGCAGTCGGTCGGCGGTGGCGGCGGCGCCGGCGGCGTGGCCGGCGCGCTCGCCACCAGCCAAGTCGCTTCGGCGAACTTCGTGTTCGGAGGCTCGGGCGGCGACGCCGGGTCGGGCGGAACGGCGGCCATCTTCAACACGGCGAAGATAGTGACCATCGGGGACGCCTCCGACGGTATGGTCGCCCAGTCGGTTGGGGGCGGCGGCGGCGACGGCGGAATGGCGTTCAGCGGCATCTCGGGGCTGCTCAAGTTCGGCGTGACCATGGGCGGCGGGGGCAGTTCGAGCGGTGCCGGCGGCCCGGTGACGCTGACCGACACCGGTTTGGTCGAGACTGCCGGACGGGGGTCGACGGCCATCCTGGCGCAGTCGGTCGGCGGTGGCGGCGGCAACGGCGTCATCAGCGCCACAGGCCTGTTCACCGCCGGCTCGACCGCGCAGTTCAAGCTCGGCGGCGGCGCCGACGGGTCGGGTGGCGGGGTCACTGCGAACGTGACGGCCGCGATCCAGACCCATGGCAGCGAGTTCGACCGGGGTGCTCGCCCAATCGGTCGGCGGCGGCGGCGGCAATGGCGGCGTCGCGGCCGCCGTGACGACCGGCTCGAGCCTGGCGTCGCTGACCGGCGCGCTCGGCGGCGCAGCCGGCGGCGATGGCGGCCCCGTGACGGCGCACACGCGGGGCTCGATCACCACGGCCGGCCTGGAGTCCGCAGGCGTGGCCGCCCAGTCGATCGGCGGCGGCGGCGGCAGCGGCGGCTTCGCTCTGACCGGTTCGATCACGGCCCAGCGAGCCGCCCTGACTGTGGGTGGTTCGGGGGGCGGGAACGGAGGCGCGGTCACGCTGACATCGACCAGCGCCGTCGACACGTCCGGCGCGCTCTCGGACGGCGCGCTCGCGCAATCGGTCGGCGGCGGCGGCGGCGACGGCGGCCTCGCCGTGACTGGTTCGGTGGCAGCCCAGCAGGTCTCCTTGGCTGTCGGGGGCTTCGGGGCCGGCGGCGGGTCCGGAGGCGCCGTCAAGCTCACGTCCGCCGGCGCCATCACCACGACGGGTTTCCTCTCCTACGGCGCTTTGGCGCAATCAATCGGCGGGGGCGGCGGCGACGATAGTTTCGCCGCCAGCAGCACGTTTTCGCTCGGTGCAGGCGGCGGTCAGGTCTCCATCGGTGGCGACGGGGGCGTCGTTGGAGACGGGGGCGGCGTCCAGCTCACTTCATCGCGCGCGGTCAGGACCGCCGGCGCCGGCGCTGATGGACTCTTCGCCCAGTCGGTCGGCGGCGGCGGGGGCGCGGGCGGCCTGGCCGGCGCGGTCTCGTTCGAGGCCGGCGTGAACAAATCGGCTTCCCTCGCCGTCGCGATCGGCGGCTCCGGCGGCAACGGCGGGTCCGGCGATGCGGTGTCAGTCGACAACACGGGCGCTGTCGCGACCACCGGGATCGGCGCCTCGGCGATCCTGGCCCAATCGATTGGCGGCGGCGGCGGCGGTTTCGACTTCACCTCCGCGGCCGCGCCCGCCTCGCAGAACTTCGCCCTCGACCTGGCGCTGGGCGGGTCGGGCGGCGTCAGCGGCGATGCAGGCGCGGTCACCGTCACGAACAGCGCGGCCTTGAACACGACGGGCGCGAACGCGGTTGGCGTCTCGGTGCAGTCGATCGGCGGCGGCGGGGGCGACGGCGGCATGACGATGACCGGCGTGCGAACCGTCGGGTCCGACAGCGCCCGTGAATCGATGAGCCTTGGCGGCTCCGGCGGCTCTGGCGGTTACGGGTTTCTGGTTACGGTGACGAACGCCGGGACGATCACCACCAGGGGCCTCGCATCCTCGGCCATCGATGCTCAATCCATCGGCGGCGGCGGCGGTCGCGGCGACATGACGATCTCGTCGGCGGCCGACGGGTTCCGCTCGAGCAGTGCCACGCTGGCGTTCGGCGCCGTGGGCGGCGAGGGCGGCGACGCACACGCCGTGCGCGTGATCAACAACGGCGCGCTCACGACCTTTGGCGCGCGGGCGCAGGGCCTCAGCGCCCAGTCGATCGGCGGCGGCGGCGGCGAAGGCGGCATGTCGCTGAGCGGCGAGGTCGCGGATGGGAGCTCGGCGAGCTTCGCCATGAGCATGGGCGGCGATGGGGGAACCGGCGGAGCCGGTGACGCGGTGACCGTCACGGATGCGGGCAAGATCGAGACCGCGGGGGCCGATGCGAACGGAATCCTGGCGCAGTCGGTCGGCGGAGGCGGCGGCGACGGCGGGATGTCGATTGGCGCCGAGATCGCGGACACGGCGGCCAACGACCTGTCGCTGACGGTGGGCGGCACGGGCGGCACGGTCGCCGCCGGCGGCGACGTGACGGCGAAGGTCAACGGCCTCGTCACCACGACGGGCGCCGACGCGAACGCGATCTACGTCCAGTCGGTCGGGGGCGGCGGCGGGAACGGCGTCCTCTCAGGGACGCTCGGGGTTGGGCTCGGTGGCGAGAACACCATCCTCGGCATCGGGATCAAGGTGGGCGGGACTGGCGGATCGAGCGCCGTGGGGGGCAACGTCGCCGTCACGTCGAGCAAGGCGCTTTCCACCTCCGGCGCCAACGCGGCCGGCATCTTCGCTCAGTCCGTCGGCGGCGGCGGCGGCAACGGCGGCGCGGCCGTCAGCGCCATCCTCGGCCTTGGCGCCAGCAAGACGGTGGCCGTTTCGGTCGCGGCCGGCGGAAACGCCGCATTTGGATCCGCCAACGTCGGCGGGAGCGTGTCGGTCACCTCTTCGAGCCTGATCAAGACCGTCGGAGACGGTTCGGTCGGGATCCGAGCTGAATCGATCGGCGGCGGCGGCGGGACCGCCGCGATGGCCGACTCCATCAGCCTCTTCCTCGGCGTGCAGTGCGCCAGCGCCCGCTCCGTCCTTTGCAAGGCCCCGCCAACGACCTCGGACCTCTGGAACGCGCAGCTCAGTCTCGGCGGGAGCGGCGGCACGGGCGACGACGGCGGCTCGGTCAGCGTCACTAACACCGGCGCGATCGGGACCAGGGGCGCCGAGGCCAGCGGCGTTCTGGCGCTTTCGGTCGGCGGCGGCGGCGGCGAGGCTGGCGATGGCCTCACGAACGCCATGTCCGCGCCCTCGCGGGCGAACGGCGGCGTCGGCCAGGAGGTGGTCGACGCCACGGGCGAGGTCTACAAGCCGTATGACCGCTCGCCGGGCGCGCTGAGGAACCTGACCGCCTCAATCGGCGGGTCCGGGCTCGAGGCCGGCGCCGGCGGGAACGTCGTGCTCAAGAACACCGCCGCCGTCACGACGACGGGCGACTACGCGCGGGGGCTCGACGCCGAATTTATCGGCGGCGGCGGTGGCTTGGGCGGCGAGGGCGTCGTGGCCGGCGATGGCGACCTCGCGATCGGCGCGTCGGGCGGCGCGGAAGGGAACGGCGGCGACGTGGCGATCGCCAACAGCGCCAGGATCGCGACCGGCGGCCAGGGGGCGACCGACATTTACGCGCTTTCGGTGGGCGGTGGCGGCGGATCGGGCGGAGCGAGCACGGGCCAGATCACGATCGGCGCCTTCGGAGGCGTCATGGACTTCGGCGGCGGCCAGGGTGGCCAGGTCAACGTGACGAACAGCGGCGCGCTCGCGACGACCGGGGACTTCGCGGACGGCGTCTATGCGGCGTCGATCGGCGGCGGCGGCGGCTCGGCCGGCGCTGCAACGGGCGGCGCCGTCTCGATCGGCGGGAAGGGGTCGAATGCCCTCAGCGGCGACGGCGGAGCGGTCACGGTGACGAGCACGGGTCCGACCATCGCGACGCGAGGCATGGGCGCCGCGGGTATCGAGGCCCTGTCCGTCGGCGGCGGCGGCGGCGACGCCGCTCTCGCAACCACAGTTCTCGACATCGGCGGCGCCTCGGCGGACGGCGCCGGCGGCGCCGTGGACGTCGCCAACTCGAGCGTGGTGACGACGCTCGGGGCGGGGGCGTTCGGCCTGGAGGCGATGAGCATCGGGGACGGTGGCGGCGAGGCGGTGGGCGGCGCGAGCCAGTCGTCGTCCACGGCGCTGTTCGAGGGCGGTTCCGGAGCCGTGGGCGCCGGCGGTAGGGTCGAGGTCAGCAACCTCAGGAGCGCCGGCATCGCCACCGCCGGCGTCGGCGCCGTGGCGATCTTCGCGCAATCCGTCGGCGGCGGCGGGGGGACCGGCGACACGGTCTCCATCCCGCTGAGGGCCCGGGCCTTCGACGTCGGCGGGAGCGGCCGCGCAGCGGGCGCCGGCGGAGAGGTCGATGTGACGAACTTCGCCGCACTCGGCACCTCGGGCGCCGGAGCGGCGGGGATCGTGGCGCAATCGGTCGGCGGCGGCGGCGGCTACAGCCTGGCGACCGGATCCTCGGGCCTTCTCGGCGGGGACGGGAGCAACGAGGGCGCCGGCGGCGCGATCAAGCTGACGAACGGCGGTGCGATCGCCACGTCGGGCGCCGAGGCCTTCGGCGTGATCGCGCAATCGGTCGGCGGCGGGGGCGGCATCGCCGGCGGAGCGGTGCAGTTCGGGGCCACGGCGGGAGACCCCGACATCTTCTCGAGCGCCGGGGACGGCGGCGTCGTCACTGTCGTCGAAAATGCAAAGATCGTCACCGGCGGCGCGGGCGCGGTCGGCCTCCTCGCCCAGTCCGTCGGCGGCGGCGGGGGGATCGGACTGACCGGAGGCTCGGCCGCGCACGTGCTCTTCGGCGGCGCCACCGGCAGTGGCGGGGACGTCGCCGTGACGGGTAACGCTGGTATCGTGACATCCGGCGCGGGCGCGTTCGGCGTGGTCGTGCAGTCGATCGGCGGCGGCGGCGGCTTCAGCGGACCGGCGCAAAGCAGGACGGCGACCTATGCTGCGAGCATCCCCTTCAACGTCGATGGCGGCCCCGCCGGCGCCAACGGAAACGGCGGCTCGGTCACGTTGAACCAAAACGGCGCCGTCTCCACGTCGGGGGCCGGAGCAATCGGCATCGTCGCCCAATCGATCGGCGGCGGGGGCGGCTTCGGCGGCGCAGGCCAGATCGCCTTCACTCCCGGCGGCGCCACGCCGGGGTTCGCCGGCTCCACCCAGGGCATGGGCTCCGGCGGCCAAGTGGTCGTGATCGAGAAGGGCTCGGTCACCACGTCGGGCAAGGACGCTCCCGGCATCTTCGCCGAGAGCGCCGGCGGCTCCGGCGCCCTGGACGTGGACGTCGCAGTCGACGGCCGCGTCGTCGCCCGCGGGGCCGGCTCCGACGGCGTCGAGGTCGTGAGCAACGGCGGCCCGCAGAGCGGCGGAGCGCTAAGCGCAGATGCGACGGTCCTCGTCGGCGCCGGCGGCGCGGCCGAAGGCCAGATCGGCGTGGACTTCGAGAACAATCTCGCGAGCCTGCTCAACAACGCCGGCCTCGTCGAGTCCACTGAAGGCGTGGGGGGCGTCGCGGTCCACGCGAGCGGGCCGCTCCAGGTCGAGAACGCCGGAACCCTCGTCGGAGGGATCGAGGCGAAGGGCCTCGTTACCGTCTTCAACGCCAGCCATGGGACCTACTACTCAGGGAAGTCGCTGAACCTGGGCAATCTCGGCCCCTTCAACCTCGGGAGCTTCGAGAATGCGGGGACCTTCTCCCCCTTTGGGCTCGGACAGGTCGGGACCACCACGGTGACCGGCAACTATCAGCAGGACCCGGGCGGGGTTCTCAACATCAACCTCGACGTCGCCCATCCGGGCATGAGCAAGCTGATCGTGACCGGCCAGACGACCCTCGCCGGCACGCTCTTCATCACCCCGTTCAACCTCGCCACGACGAAGGTGGCGACCTCGACGTTCACGGTGTTCCTGGCGGACGGAGGCTTCGACGACGAGGGGCTTAAGCTTGCCTACAAGCCATCGGCGCTGCTCAGCTATTCGATGAGCGTGAGCAGCGGCGCAATCAGCGTGACCTACGGTGTCGACTACTCTCCCGACGCCTTCGGCACGCACGGCAACCTCTTCCAGGTGGGCTCCGATTTCGACCGCCTGCGCACCAGCGGGAACTCGGCGGCGTTCAACGCCCTGACCACCCAGTTCTTCGCGATCGCCACCGTCGGAGACCTGGCCGCGACCTACGACAGGCTGAGCGGCGAGGGCGCCGCGGGCGTCCAGCAGACCGCGTTCCAGGCCGACGACCTCTACCTGCAGGCGGCCCGCAGCGAGGCGCGCCAGACGATCGGCGGCGCCGCGGGCGCGCCGCCGAGCGAGCGCGTCGGTCAGTCCAGCCTGTGGGCCACGGGTTACGGCAGCTTCGCCACGATGGGCGGCGATCCCAAGGTCGGCTCGGGCCGGCTCGATATCGACGGCGGCGGCATGGCGTTCGGCGTACAGAGCGGCGGCCAGGGCACGGTGATCGGCGTCGACGCCGGCTTCGACGACAGCGGCTTCTCAGTCGCCAGCCGGTTCACGAGCGGCAATGTGCAGGGCGCCCACGTGGGCCTCTACGCGGCTGCGAGCCACGCCGGCTTCTATGCGCTGAGCCAGGTCGACGGCGACTTCTTCACCAACAGCGTGTCCCGCCAGATCGACGCGGTCGGACTGTCGGAATCGACCGCGGCGCGGTTCAGTTCGGAGGGACTGACCGCGCGCCTGGAGGTCGGACGCGCCTTCGATCTGGCGCCCGTCCGCGTCACGCCGTTCGTCGCGGTGCAGGACAGCTTCATCGACGTCTCCGCGTATCGCGAGGCGGCGACGTCCGGGGGCGATCTCTTCGCGCTCGGCTACGAGCCGCGCGACGTCGATTCGCTCGAGTCGGACCTGGGCTTCGAGTTGCAGGGCGACTGGCGGCTGGCCGGCGCGCTGACGCCTTACGCGCGGGCGGATTGGCTGCACGCGTTCAATCCGACGCGCTTCGTGACACCCTACTTTTCGACCTTCGCCTCGACCCCCTTCACCGCAATCGGCGCGTCGCCGGCGGTGGATTCGGCTCGGCTCGAGGCGGGTTTCAGCTGGGCGATCTCGGCCCGGGTGAGCGCCTACGGCAGCTATGTGGGCGACCTGGGCGCCAACACCGTCTCCGCCGGCGGCATGGCCGGCATCCGCATGGTCTGGTGACGGGCGCGGGGTGGGGCGGGAGATTGACGCGGCGGAGTCAAAACGTGACCGTAACGCGGGTCTCCAGGCGCAGGGCGCCGGCGGCGGTCAGGCCGGCTCGCTCGAGGGCCCAGGCGCCGTCGACGGTCGCGGCGAGGTGGCGTCCGAGCAGGTAGTCCATTGCGACGCCGGCGGAGGCCATGTGAGCGCTGACGCCGGTCCGCTGGTCGCGGCCATAGCCGGCGTCGAAAAAGGCGTAGGGCGAGGCCTGATCGGCGAGGCCGCCTTTGAGCCGCAGGAGCGCGAAAGACGGCGCGCGCAGCTCGTTGCGCGACACGATCGCGGTGTCGAAGGCGCCGTCGTCGAGGGTATATCCGCGCACGAGGCTGGCGCCCCCGAGGCCGGTCTGCTCGGTCTGCGGAAGCGGAACGGCGGAATACTGGCCGATCAGGGTGTCGACCAGGGCGAAGCCTGAAGCGCCGAACAACGACGGCAGCCTGGTGAAGCGGGTGGCGTCGCCTCCCACGTAGGCATATCGGGCGCCGCCGCTGCGGCCATTGGAAAAGGCGGAGAACGCCGCGTCGGTGTTGGTCCCGTCGAGAGCGCCAGGACTGAGGTGGAGCGTCAGTTCGCCGGTGGTGCGGCCGAACTGATCGGTGGCCTGATCCGCGTACCCTACGGTCAGCTGGAACACGTCGATGCTGCTCGCCTTGACCGCCGTCGCGCCAAACAGCGTCTGGGAGTCGTCACGCTTGGCTTCAAACCCGACCGCGGCCTCGCCCGGCAGCGCCGGCGCCAGGTCGGAGAGGGCCGCCCGATAGGCCATCGTGGCCTCGTAGATCGACTGGCGCGCCACGAACGCCTGCACCGGCTGGTTGGTGCGCACGAAGTCGAACGAGGCCTCGACATCCTCGCGCGGCAGGGTCGGGATGACGAGGCGCGCGGCGTCGCTGAAGTAGGCCGGCGCGGCGGCGCTGTGGAACAGCTGGTCGTCGTCGAACACGGCGTCGCTCGAGCCGGTGAACTGATACGAGACCAGGGCGTCGCGCAGGCCGGGCAGCGCTGCCTGGAAGCCGGCGAAGTAGCGGTCGATCCCGGTCAGCGGCGAGCCGGAATTGGCGTAGCCGGCGTAGACCGACCAGGGCTTGTCCGTCGTGGTCTGCAGCAGCAGATCGGTCAGTCCGGCGGACGACCCGGGCGTAAACTGCGCTTCGGTGCGGCGGAACGGATAGCGGTTCAGCCAGTCGAGATCCTGGGCCAACCGGTTGGCGTCGATCGGTTGGCCGGAAGCGACGCGGACGCGGCTGAGGACGTAGGCCGCATCCCCGGGCTTCGCCCCGGGCGCCGTTTCGATCCCAGGCGGAACTCCAGCGCCCGCACCTGCAGGACACCGGTGGTGATGTCCTGTTCGAAAGGCTCTGGCGGCGCGACGGTTCACTGCGAGGTCATGAACGATGACGCGCACGCGCAGGGGAGCGGCGTTTGCTCGTTTTCCAACGGCGCCGTGTATCGGGTGGTGTACTGAGGCCAGTCGGACGAAGTGGGGGATCCTCGCCGGCACAGCGCTGTGTGAACGTAAGACCGCTACCCGCCCCTATGTACCTCCGTTCCACAACACCGCGGTCGACGGCGATGCGCCTTGAGCTGAGCCGTTGGTCCCATGGGGCGCTGCGCCGTCCGCGCGCCGCCACGGATGGCGCGAAGGGGTTATCCTGAACAGCCTTGCCGCCTTCAGTATCTCATCGCAACGAAGTGCCGCTCCTTCGGGTCCAGCGCGTCGTCGTACTTGCCCTTGTTCGACCGCTTGGGCAATTTGACTTCTTCGCGCCTGATCTTCTCGTACGGGATCAATGAGAGGATGTGCGAGATGCCGTTCAGACGAGCCCGCTTCTTGTCGTCCGACCGCAGGATGTGCCACGGCGCATATGACGGTGTCCGTCGCCGCAAACATCATGTCGCGCGCGCTCGAATAGTCGTACCATCGCGGAGTACGACGCGCATGTCCATCGGACTGAGCTTCCACTGGCGAAGCGGATCGTCGATGCGGGCGGCGAATCCGCCGCTCCTGCTCCTTCATGCCCACCTCGAGCCAGGTCTTGATCAGGATGATGCCGGAATCGACGATCCACTTCTCGACCAGGGGAGCAAAGCTTCAGAAAGCGATCGCGTTCCTCCGTCGTGCAGAAGCCCATCACGTATTCGACGCCCGCGCGATTGTACCAGCTCCGGTCGAAGACGACGATCTCGCCGCCAGCGGGAAAAGTGCGCAAAGTATCGTTGCATGAAGACCTGCGTCTTCTCGCGTTCGGACGGCGCTGGCAGCGCGACGACCCGGAAGACACGCGGGCTCACCCGTTCGGTGATCGCCTTGATGATCCCGCCCTTGCCCGCCGCGTCGCGGCCCTCGAAAAGCAGGATGACGCGGGCCCCGGTGGCTTTCACCCACTCCTGGAGGTGGCAAAGTTCCGTCTGCAGCTCTCGAAGCTGTTTCAGGTATTCCTTGTTCTTCATGCGCGGCTGCTCGCCGGGTCCGCCTGCTTGGTCTTTCATGAAGCCTCCTGCTTCCTGGGCGGTCGCGTCCCGCCGATCAGCCCGGCTGCGGCTTCGACCAGGCGCCGGTCTCGACGCTCCAGCCGCCGCCGAGCGCCTTGTAGAGGCTGACCGTGGCGAGCAACTGGTCCCGCTGCGTCTGGGCGAGCTCGTACTCGGCCGGATAACGCTGCTGTTCGGCTTCCAGCACCTCGAAGTAGCTCGATCGTCCATTGTCGTAGCGCAACCGGGCGATGCTCTCGGACTGGCGCAACGCGGCGATCTGGCGCTCGAGGTTCTCGCGTTGCTTGACCAGCGTCTGTTGGGCGATCAGCGCGTCCGCGGTCTCCTGGAAAGCGGTCAGGATGGTCTTCTTGTATTCGGCGACGGTCTCGTCCCAGAACGCCTGGCGCTGGTGATAGATGGCCTGCAGCCTGCCGCCGGTGAAGATCGGCCCGGCCGCGCTCAGCGCCAGGCCCCAGAGCCCGAAGCCCGACACGCCCTCGCCGAAGGTGACGCCATTGCCGCCGACCAGCGCCGAGAGGCCGATCTTCGGATAGAAGTCGGCGAGCGCCACGCCCACCTCGGCGTTGGCGTTCACAATCGTCTGCTCGGCGGCCAGGATGTCGGGACGGCGCTTCAGAAGCACCGTGGTCTCGCCAACCGGCGTCGGCGGCATGGTCTGCTCGGTGAGCAGGCGGCCGCGCTCGATGGGACCAGGCGCGCGGCCGACCAGCACGCAGATCGCGTTCTCCTGCTGGGTGATCAAGCGCTTCAGCGTCGAGACGTTGGCCTGGGCCCCCTGGTAGAGCGCCTGCGAGCGCTGCACCGGCAGATCGGAGTCCTTGCCGGCCTTGAAGCGGTCGTTGAAGAGGTCGAACGTGCTGCCGTAGGTGGCGACGCTGTCGTTGGCGATCGCCAGCTCGCGGTCGAGCTCCAGCAGCTTGAAGTAGTCGGCGGCCAGATCGGTGACCAGCGTCAGCATGACGCCGCGCCGCACGTCCTCCTGGCCCAGGAGGTTGGCCTCGGCCGCCTCGGTGGAGCGCTTGATCCGGCCCCAGATGTCGAATTCCCAGGCCGCGTTGATCACGCCGCCGAACGTGCCGTAGGTGGCGCTCACGGCGTTGCTGGTCCCGGCGACGATGGTTTCCTGGCCCGCTCCGCCGAGGTTGTAGCCGATCTGCGGCGCACCCTCCGACTGCGCCTGGGCGACGATGTCGCGGGCCTGCTCGATGCGCGAGACCGCGACCTGGAGGTCGTAGTTGTTGTGCAGGCCCTCGACGATCAGCGTCTGCAGCGGCGGGTCGTTGAAGATGCTCCACCAGGGCAGATCGGCGATCGAGGCGGCGTCGGTCGGGCCGATCTGGTCGCGGAAGGTCTCTGGCACGGCCACAGGCGGCTGCTTGTAGTTGGGCCCCATCGTGCAGCCGGCGGCAAGCAACGCGGGGATAGTGACCAGCAGAATCCGCCGTACGGCCGATCTATGACAAGTGTTCGGCTTCATTGCAGCACCTCGTCACTGGACCGCCGCCAGCATTTTTCTGAACCGTGACAGCGTGAAGGCGGTGTAGGCCGAGCCGATGACGAACATCAGCGCCATGTCCTTCCAGACCATCGAGATATCGGCGTTGCGGAACAGCACAGCCTGAGAGAACGCCACGAAGTGCGTCGAGGGCACGAACTGCATGATGTTCTGCAGCACTACAGGCATGCTCTCGAGCGGCGTGTTGCCTCCGGAGAGCAGGTTCATGATGATGAACACCGGGAAGGCCAGCAGTCCGAACTGCGGCATCGAGCGCACCAGGGTCGCCAGCATGATGCCGAGCGCGGTCACCGAGAACAGGTAAATGCCGAGCCCCGCGGCGAAGAGCGGAATCGAGCTCAGCTCCAGCGGCACCCCGACCAGCCCCTGGACGACCACGAAGATCGAGGCCAGGGCCGCGACCACGACGACCAGCCCGTTCGCCCAGATCTTGGCGAACATCAGCTCGAAGGGCCGCAGCGGCATCACCAGCAGGTGCTCGATGTTGCCGTGCTCGCGCTCGCGCAGCACCGCCGCGCCGGTCAGGAAGATCGCCAGCACCGAGATGTTGTTGATCACCTGGTTCACCGCCACGAACCAGCCCTGCTGGTAGTTGGCGTTGAAACGCCCGCGCGTATCGAGCTGGACCAGCGATCGGTCGTTGGGGTTGTTGGCGCCCGACCAATAGGGCGTCAGCACGGGCGTGACGATTTTTTGGATGTACGACGGGCCGCGGCCGGCCTGGCTCATCGCCGTGGCGTCGGTGACGATCTGGATCTCCGGATTGGCGTTCTTCTCGAGGTCCTGCTGGAAGTTCGGCGGCACGTCGACCACGAAGGTGTACTTCCCGCGGTCCATGTCGTGGTTGATGTCGCCGAACGGAATGGTGGTCGCCGGCAGGAACTGCGGCGGCAGCATCGACTCGCGGATCGTCCGGGCCGCCGGCGAGCCGTCCTCGTCGACGATCGCGACCGAGGCGTTGACCACGTCCATCACCGCGCTCTTGGCCGGCGTGTAGACTGAGAAGGTGAAGCTGTAGAAGATGAGAAACAGCAGCACCGGGTCCTGCGACAGGCTGACCATCTCCTTCAAGCCAAGCTGGAAGATATGCCAGATCGCCTTCATCGCTACTTCTCCTGCTTGGTCAGCAGAGCGACCGAAAGAGCGAAGTAGATGGTCGCGATCAGCGCCAGCCAGACGAGGTTGGGCCATAGTTCGGGCAGCCCGAGCGCCTTGGTGAAGGCGCCGACGCTGATGCTCTGGAAGTAGGTGCTTGGGAAGATCTTCGCGGCGAGCGCCGCCGTACCGGTCAGCGAAGAGGCCGGTACGAACATTCCGGAGAACTGCGTGGCCGGCAGGATGGTGATGATCGCCGCCGCGAAGATCGCCGCGGTCTGGGTTGCGGCGAACACCGAGATCAAGAGGCCGAACCCGGTGCTCGCCAGCACGTAGATGATCCCGCCGAGGATCAGCGTCAGCCAGCTGCCTTTGATCGGCACGTGGAAGAGCAGGACTGCGAGGACCACCAGCGTGGCGAACTGCACGAGCGAGACGGCCACGTAAGGCAGCTGCTTGCCGAGCAGGAACTCGGCCTTGGTGGCGGGCGCCGCGTAGAAGTTCGCGATCGAGCCCAGCTCCTTCTCGCGCACCACGCTGAGCGCCGTCAGCATGCTGGGGATCAGCATCAGCAGCAGCATGATGTCGCCGGGCACCATGGCGTAGACGCTCTGGAACGACTGGTTGTAGAGCGCGCGCGTATTGAACTGGGCGGGCTGGCCCTTCGGCGGCAGGCCCTTGCCGCTACGCACCTGGCTCTCGTACTGATCCGTGGAGCTCTCCACGTAGCCGCGCACCGTCTCGGCGCGGAACGGCACCGCTGCGTCGACGTAGGCCATCACCGTCGGCTGTCGGCCCCGGGTCAGGTCTGCCTCGAACCCCGACGGGATCTCGAGGGCGAAGCGCAGCTCGCCGTTGCGCAGGCGCCGGTCGAGCTGCTGGTAATCGAAGATCGGTGGTCGCTCTGTCGTAGTACCAGGAGCCGCGGAACGTGTCCGCGTAGAGGCGGCTGGCCTGGCTGCCGTCGAGGTCGAAAACGGCCCACTTCACGTGGTTGACGTCCAGCGAGATCCCGAAGCCGAAGACGATCATCAAAAGGATTGGGCCTGACCACCGCGAAGGCGAGGCGCACGGTGTCGTGGCTGAGCTCGATCGCCTCGCGGCGGGCAAAGGCCCAGACGCGGGAGAGGTTGAAGCGGCCGGGCCGCGCGTCTCTGTGCGTCTTCGGCGGCTCCTGGGCGGCGACGGCCTGGGCCTGGGCCTGCTGGTCGGCCTGCACCTGTGTCGCCGCGTCGGCGGCGGCGGCGTCCTCCAGATAGCCGATAAAGGCCTCCTCCAGAGTCGCCGCCTTGCGCTCGGCGACCAGCTCGGCCGGCGGCCCCTGCGCCAGCACCCGCCCGCGGTGCATCATCGACATGCGATCGCAGCGCTCGGCCTCGTTCATGAAGTGCGTGGAGAGGAAGATGGTCACGCCCTTTTCGCGCGAGAGGCGGATCAGCAGCAGCCAGAAGCCGTCGCGGGCCACCGGATCGACGCCCGAGGTCGGCTCGTCCAGGATCAGCACGTCGGGCTCGTGCAACACGGCCACGGCCAGCGACAGGCGCTGGCGGATGCCGAGCGGGATGCTCAGCGCCAGGGTGTCGGCCACCGTCTCCAGCTGGAAGTCGGTGAGCAGCTCCTGCACCCGCGCCTGCGCCTTGTCGGGCGGCAGGTCGAAGAGGCGCGCGTGCAGCATCAGGTTCTGGCGCACCGTCAGCTCGGTGTAGAGCGAGAACGCCTGCGTCATGAAGCCGACTTTGCGGCGCGAGTTCGGGTCGCCGCCATCCACCGCAACGCCGTTCAGCTGCGCCTCGCCCTCGGTTGGCGGCAGCAGCCCGGTGAGCATCTTCATCGTCGTGGTCTTGCCGCAGCCGTTGGAGCCGAGGAATCCGAAGATCTCGCCGCGCTCGATGCGGAAGTTGACGTGGTCGACCGCCGTGAAAGCCCCGAACCGCTGCGTCAGCCCGTGCGCCTCGATCACCGGCGGGCCGCCGGTCGGCACGTATGGCGTGATGACCGGCTCGACGTGGCCGCGCCGCGCCTCCTCCGGCAGCATCTTGATGAAGGCCTTCTCGAGCGTCGCCTCGCTGGCGCGGCTGCGCACCTCCTCGGGCGTGCCCGTGCCGATCACCTTGCCGGCGTTCATCGCCATCAGCCAGGCGAAGCGCTCGGCCTCGTCCATGTAGGCGGTCGCCACCAGCACGCTCATCGTCGGCCGCCGCTCGCGGATGCGGTCGATCAGCTCCCAGAACTGCCGCCGCGCCAGCGGGTCGACGCCGGTGGTCGGCTCGTCGAGGATCAGGAGGTCGGGGTCGTGGATCAACGAGCAGCAGAGCCCGAGCTTCTGCTTCATGCCGCCGGACAGCTTGCCGGCCGGCCGCTCCCTGAACGGCGTCAGGTCGGTGCTGGCGAGCAGGTCGTCGATCCGCCACTCGCGCTCGTCCTTCGACTGGCCGAACAGGCGTCCGAAGAAGTCGATGTTCTCGAAGATCGAGAGGGTCGGGTAGAGGTTCTTGCCGAGGCCCTGCGGCAGGTAGGCGATACGCGAGGCGACCTCGTTGCGGAACTTCGGGCTGGCGATGTCGCCGCCCAGCACGTGCACCTCGCCGGACTGGATCTTGCGCACGCCGGCAATCATCGCCAGCAGCGTCGACTTGCCGACCCCGTCGGGCCCGATCAGCCCGATCATCTTGTTGGCCGGTATGTCGATGCTGATGTCGTCGAGCGCAACGGTCTTGCCGTAGCGCTGGGTGACGCCACGGACGCTGACGACCCACTCGGCCGTTGCGGCGTCCATCACGGCTGCCCGTTGGACGCGACGTTGGCGGGCGTGTTCGTGGCCGCCGGGGCCGCGCCGGTTGGCTGCCAGAGGTTGGCCGGCGGCGTTCCCTTGGACTGCAGGTTCGTCGGCCACGTCGCGCTGTTGTTCCAGCGCACGTAGCCCATACCCGGCAGGCCCACCTTCACCAGCGGCTCCCATTCGCGCAGGCGGTTCTTGTCGAGTTGCAGCTTCACCCGGAACGTCAGGTTGTGACGTTCCTCGGCGGTCTCGACCGTCTTCGGCGTGAACTGCGCGACCGGGGAGATGAAGGAAACATAGGTCCTGACCGGATAGTCCGGCGCGGCGTCGAGCACGATCCGCGCTTCCGAGCCCAGTGGGATCTTCCCGGTCACCGCCTCGGGCAGATAGACGTACATGTAGACGTCGCTGAGGTCGTTGACGGCGAAGACGCGACCTCCCGCGGGCAGCACTTCGCCGGGCTCGGAAAGCCGCGTCTCCACCCGCGCCCGGATCGGCGAGACCAGGGTGGCGTCGTTGATCTCGGACTGCAGCCGGTCCGCCGTGGCCTTCGCCGCGTCGATCGCCGATGCGGTCTGCACGACCGACACCTTGGCGCTGTCGAGCTCGGCTCGGGCGGCCAGCATCTTGGCGTTGTCGAGATCCGCCTCCTGCTGGCTGACGGCGCCCTTGCCCACCAGGTCCTGGGAGCGCCGGTAGTCCTTTGCCGCGAAGTCGTAGTTGGCCTGCTTCACCCGGACCTGCGCCAGGGCGACGTCGCGGCTGTCCTGCGCCTGCTTGATCTGGGCCTGCGCCTCGCGCAGCTGCGCCTCCAGCGCAGTGGTGTCCATCCGAGCGACGACCTGGCCGGCCTCGACCGTGGCGCCTTCATCGAACAGCACGTCTTTGATCCGGCCCGGATACTTCGTGGAGATATAGATCTCCTTGGCTTCGAGCCGGCCGTTGCCGCCGGCGAAGCCAGGCGGCAACGCGGGCTTCGAAAGTATCATCCATGCCGCCACGCCGCCGCCCACCACGATCACCGCGATGACGATGAGGATCAACCTTCTCGACATGTCAGTTTCCCGATGAATGTCATGGTCGCCCGAGGCTAACGCTTGAACATCCCGGGGTTTGTTGATCCAGATTAGCTGGGCCGAACATTTCGGGAGCCGTCACGCGACGACCGCGAATCCCCACAGAAAAGGCGGGGATCCAGAGCAGCAGAAGTAAAAGCGCTCTGGCGTGCGAAGGAACCGGCCCGCCGGCGCCGCGCCGGCCGCGGTGGTGGCCGTGTCTGGCCGGCCCCTGCTTCGGGGTTTCGCCCAAGCGATTCCGGGGGCCTTGAGGCGGTACCGTCCAGGTGGGTCGATCGTGCGCCGAGCTGGATGGCCATCGAGATCGGTGTGAGTTGGAAGCGCCGCGTCAACCTGGGTGGACGAGATGGTTGCCGGGCGTGGGCGCACTGCGCGGCTACCAGGGACGCTGGTTCGTCAAGGACCTGACTGCCGGCGTGGTGCTGGCGACGATGTTGGCGCCGGTGGGCATCGCCTATGCGGAGGCATCGGGTTGCCAGGCATCTTTGGCCTCTACGCTTCGATCGCGCCGCTGCTGGCTTATGCGGTGTTCGGGCCCAGCCGCATCATGGTTCTCGGTCCGGACTCGTCGCTGGCTGCCGTGATCCTCGGCGTCGTGCTCCCTCTGTCGGCGGGAGAGCCGCAGCGTGCCGTCGCCCTGGCTGGCGCGATGGCGATCGTATCGGGGATTGTCTGCATCGTGGCCGGTGTGGCGAGGCTCGGCTTCGTCACCGAGCTTCTCTCCAAGCCCATCCGCCATGGCTACATGAACGGCATAGCGCTGACCGTCCTGGTCAGCCAGCTTCCGAAGCTTTTCGGGTTTTCGATCCAGGCCGATGGACCCGGCAGGGGCCTGTGGGCCATCGGCGAGGCGGTTCTGGCCGGAAGAACGAACTGGACGGCGTTCGCAGTAGGCGCCGGCGCGCTGACGGGAATCCTGCTGTTCAAGAAGCGGCTGCGTATGCCCGGCGTGCTGGTCGCTGTCGTCGGCGCCACCGTGATCGTCGGAGCGTTCGACCTGGCGCAGCGCGCTCATGTATCCGTCCTTGGCCCCCTCCCGGTGGGCCTGCCGAGGTTCGCGATCCCGTGGATTACGCCGGCCGATGTCGTCCCCGTTCTGATCGGAGGGCTGGCCGTCGCGCTGGTGTCGTTCGCCGATACCAGCGTGCTGTCTCGCGCCTACGCCGTTCGGACCGGCTCGAAGGTCGATCCCAACCAGGAGATTGTGGGGCTTGGCGCCGCCAATCTGGCTGCCGGATTGTTTCAGGGATTTCCGATCAGCAGCAGTTCGTCACGGACTCCCGTGGCGGAGGCCGCAGGCGCGAAGTCGCAGCTGACCGGAGTTGTTGGAGCCGTCTGCGTCGCCCTGCTGCTGGTCGCGGCGCCGAACCTGCTCCAGCACCTCCCCACCGCGGCGCTGGCGGCCGTGGTCATCGCCTCCGCTGTCGGCCTGGTCGAGATCACCGATCTGGTCCGACTGTTTCGGATCGAGCGCTGGGAGTTCTGGCTCTCGATCGTTTGCTTTGTCGGCGTGGCGGTCTTCGGCGCCATCCCTGGCATCGGCCTTGCGATCGCGATCGCCGTCGCCGAGTTCCTGTGGGCTGGATGGCGTCCGCACTCTGCCGTCCTGGGACGCACCGAAGACATCGAGGGCTTCCACGACATCGAGCGGCACCCGAACGCCAGCCAGATACCCGGTCTCCTGCTCTTCCGTTGGGACGCGCCTTTGTTTTTCGCCAACGCCGAGCTGTTCAAGGAACGCGTTCTGGACGCTGTCGCGCTGTCGGCCGTTCAGGTCCGGTGGGTGGTTGTCTCGGCCGCGCCGGTTACCCGTGTCGATGTCACCGCGGGCGACGCCCTCGCACAACTCGAGGAGACATTGCGCAGCGCCGACGCCCGCCTGTGCTTCGCCGAGCTCAAAGACCCGGTGAAGGACACGCTCAAACGCTTCGGCCTCTTCGCGACAATTGGCGAAGACGCCTTCTTCCCGACCATCGGCGCCGCAGTGGACGTCTATTTGCGCGACAATCCGGTGGGGAGCGCGGAGCCGTAGCGGAGCCGCCCCGTTCGGCCCGTGCATGGGTCGGTGAAGACGGGATCCGCCGTCATGCTGCCGCCGGACTACCTTGCCCCGATCTCCTGCGGAGACGCCAGGAGGGACGGCACAACTCGCGAAGGTCACGAGGTGTGGTCCGTAGTGCCGCTAGGGCCTGGGTTTCGAAGCCCTCGACGTCGTGTTCGAGGATACGGAACGCCCCGAAGCAGCCGTGCGGACTGGGTGGTGGACGCGGTAGGGATTGAACCTACGACCCCTCGCGTGTGAAGCGAGTGCTCTGCCGCTGAGCTACGCGTCCGTCCCGGCCGGAAGGATGGGGCTAATAGCGGCGCGCCGGGGATCGAGCAAGCGTCGGGCGGCCTGGGGCAGTTCGGCGAAATGGTCGATCAGCGCATCGGCGCCGAGCTCGACGAGCGGCACGTCGTTGTAGCCGAAGCTGACGGCGACCACCGGCACGCCGGCGGCCTTCGCCACTCCGGTGTCGGTGGTGGCGTCGCCCACCATCAGCGCGTGGCTGAGCGTGCCGCCGGCCGCCTCGACGGCGTAGGCGAGGTGCTTCGGGTCCGGCTTGTAGGCGCCGGCGAGGTCTGGGCCGACGACGGCGGCGAAGCGTCGCGTCAGGTCCAGTGCGTTCAGCAGCGCCAGCGAGAGGTCGGTGCGTTTGTTGGTGCAGACGACGAAGCGGGCGCCGGCCGCTTCGAGCTCGTCGAGCGCGTCGACCACGCCCGGGAACGGCCGGCTCGCCATGGCGATGCGGCCGACGTAGAGCGCGATGAAATGCTCGAACAGCCGGTCCATCTCGGCCGCCGCCAGCGTCTCGCCGGCCGCGTCGAAGCCGCGCGTCAGCATGGCCCGCGCGCCATGCCCGACGATGCGGCGCGCCGACTCCAGCGGCAGCCCGTCGTGGCCGTGCTCGGCGAGGATGTAGTTCAGCACGCCGATCAGGTCCGGCGCGGTGTCGACCAGGGTGCCGTCGAGATCGAAGGCGATCACCGCGCCGGCGAGATCGCCAGCGCCAATGTTTGTCGAAGCGGGCAGGGGAGCCTCTCCAGTCGATTGAGGGCGCCGTTTCGGCTAAACCCGCGCCGATGACAATCCGCCGATTCCGCCAGGAGGCGCCATGACTGCCGACGTGCGACGCCGCGCCGCCGTGATCCTCGCCGCCGGGCAGGGAACGCGCATGAAGTCGCCGATCCCCAAGGTGCTGCACAAGGTGGGCGGCCGCACGCTGATCGACCACGCCATCGATGCCGTCCAGGGCGCGGGGTGCGAGCGCATCGTCGTCGTGGTCGGCCAGCGCGCCGACCAGCTCAGCGCCCACGTCGCCGCGCGCCTGGGGAAGGGCGCCGTCGTCATCCAGGACCCGCCGCTCGGCACCGGCCACGCGGTGCTGGCGGCGAAGGACGCGTTGGCGGGCTTCGCGGGCGACGTCGTGGTGACGGCCGCCGACGGTCTCGTGCCGCCGTCGGTGATCGAGCCGCTGTTCGCGCTGCGCCAGGCGGGCGCCGACATCGCCTTTCTCGGCTTCGACGTCGAGCAACCCCGGCGCGTTCGGCCGCCTGGTGATGGGCGCAGGCGACCAGCTGGAGCGGATCGTCGAGGCCAAGGACGCCACACCTGCCGAGCTCGGCATCACGCTCTGCAACTCCGCCATCCTCGCCGCGCCCGCGCCGCTGCTCTACGAGCTGCTCGCCGACGTCGGCTGCGACAACGCCAAGAACGAATACTACCTCACCGACATCGTCGGCATCGCGCGCCGCGCCGGCCGCCAGGTGCGCGTCGCCTTCGCCCCCGAGGAGGCCTTCCAGGGCCCGAACTCGCAAGCCGAGCTCGCCGAGGCCGAAGCCGCCTTCCAGCAGCGCCGCCGCCGCGAGCTGATGGACGCGGGCGTCACCATGACCGCGCCGGAGACGGTGTTCCTGGCGTGGGACACGCAGATCGCCGCCGGCGTGGTCGTCGAGCCCAACGTGGTCTTCGCGCCCGGCGTGACGGTCGAGCCCGGCGCGGTGATCCGCAGCTTCAGCCATCTGGAGGGCGCGGTGGTGCGCGCCGGGGCCATCGTCGGGCCCTTCGCGCGGCTGCGGCCCGGCGCCGACATCGGCGAGGAGGCTCACATCGGCAACTTCGTCGAGGTGAAGAAGGTCAAGGTCGGCAAGGGCGCCAAGGCCAACCACCTGGCCTATCTCGGCGACGGCTCGGTCGGCGCGGGCGCCAACATCGGCGCCGGCACGATCTTCTGCAACTACGACGGCTTCGACAAATACGAGACCCACATCGGCGAGGGCGCCTTCATCGGCTCCGACACCGCGCTGGTGGCGCCGGTCACCGTCGGCGACGGGCGCCTACATCGGCTCCGGCTCGGTGATCACCAAGGACGTGGCGGCCGACGCGCTGGCCCTCGGCGCGCGGCCGCGCAGGTGGAGAAGCCGGGCTGGGCGGCGCGCATTCCGCGCCGCGCAAGCTCGCCGAGAGGGCCGCGCAAGAAATGACCCCTGACGAGCAGAAACGCGCCGCCGCCGAGGCCGCGGTCCAGCTGATCGACGCCGGCGTCCACGTCATCGGCCTCGGCAGCGGCTCGACCGCGGCGCACTTCGTCCGCGCCCTGCCGGCGCACCTGGCCGCCATGCGCCTGGGTGGCCGGGTCTGCGTCGCCAGCTCCAGCGTGACGGCTGAGATCGCCGTCGAGGTCGGGTTGTCGCTGGTCGGCCTCGACGAGGTCGGGACCATCGACCTCACCGTCGATGGCGCCGACGAGATCGGTCCGGCCCTGGCCTGCATCAAGGGCGCCGGCGGCGCGCTGGTTCGCGAGAAGCTGGTCTGGGAAGCCTCGCGCCGCTGCATCGCCATTGCCGACGCCTCGAAGCGCGTCGCCATGCTGGGCCGCTTCCCGCTGTCGATCGAGGTCGTGGCGTTCGGCCACACCACGACGCTGCGCCGCATCATCGCCGGCCTCGCCGACTGCGGCGTCGCCGCCGCGCCGCGCCTGCGCCTCACCAAGGGCGGCGCGCCCTACGTCACCGACGGCGGCAACTACATCTACGACGCCCCCTGCGGCGCCATCCTCGATCCGCCCGGCGTCGAGGCCGCCTTGAAGAGCATCACCGGCGTCGTCGACCACGGCCTCTTCCTCGGCCTCGCCGAACGCGCCCTGTTCGGCACGGACGACGGCGTGGTGACCGTGAACGATATTGCGCCTTCCCCGCGAGCGAGGGGAAAGCGAAATCGTCGTCAGCGGCGCCCGTCGGCCTCCCGAAAACTCTGCGCCCTTCGAGGCGAAATCGAAAGCCGGCCAAGCTTGGCAGCGCGGCGCTTCCGGGCCATGTGACGGCTTCCAGGAGGACGCATGGCCAGGTTCGACTACGATCTCTTCGTCATCGGCGCCGGCTCCGGCGGGGTCGGGCGGCGCGCCTGGCGGCGATGTCCGGCGCCCGGGTCGGGGTCGCCGAGGAGCACCGGGTCGGCGGCACCTGCGTGATCCGCGGCTGCGTGCCGAAGAAGTTCATGGTCTACGCCAGCGAGTTCTCCGCGACGTTCAAGGCCGCCGAGGGCTACGGCTGGTCGAAGCCCGAAGTCGAAGTTCGACTGGGCCCGCTTCCTGGAGGCCAAGGACATCGAGATCGCCCGGCTCTCGGGCATCTACGTCACCAACCTGCAGAACGCCGGCGCCGACCTCGCCCACACCCGCGCCGAGCTCGAGGACGCGCACACGATCAAGCTCGCCGACCGCGACAAGCCGTTCTCGGTCGACAAGGTGCTGATCGCGACCGGCGCGCGGCCGTCGATGCCGCCGATCCCCGGCATCGAGCTCGCCATCACCTCCAACGAGGCGTTCCATCTGCCGCAGCTGCCGAAGCGCATGCTGATCGTCGGCGGCGGCTACATCGCGCTGGAGTTCGCCGGCATCTTCAACGGCCTCGGCGTCGAGACCACGCTGATGTACCGCGGCCCCAACGTGCTGCGCGGCTTCGACAACGACGTGCGCAGCCACATCGAGATGGAGATGGGCAAGCGCGGCATGAAGATCGTCCTCGGCTGCGAGCACACGCGGCTGGAGAAGGTCGACGGCGGCATCAAGAGCACGCTGACCAACGGCCACGAGGTGGAGACCGACGTGGTGATGTACGCCACCGGCCGCAATCCGTACACGGAGGGCCTGGGGCTGGAGACCGCCGGCGTGAAGCTGGTCGAGCCGCGGCGCGGTGGCGGTGGACGACTACTCGAAGAGCAACGTCGACAACATCTGGGCGGTCGGCGACGTCACCGACCGCATCGCGCTGACCCCGGTGGCGATCCGCGAGGGCTCGGCCTTCGCCGAGACCGAGTTCTACGGCCGGCCCACCCAATTCGACCACGAGTTGGTGGCGAGCGCGGTCTTCTCGCAGCCGCCGATCGGCGCGGTCGGCCTCACCGAGGCGGACGCGCGCCACCAGTTCGGCAAGGTCGACATCTACCGGTCCGTGTTCAGGCCGATGAAGTCGACCTTCTACGGCGGCGAGGAACGCATGCTGATGAAGCTGGTGGTCAATCCCGCCGACGACCGCCTGCTCGGCTGCCACATCGTCGGCCCCGACGCGCCGGAGATGATCCAGATGGCCGCCATCGCGATCAAGATGGGCGTCACCAAGACCCAGTGGGACTCCACCTGCGCGGTGCACCCCACCGCCGCCGAGGAGCTGGTTACGATGCGTGAAAAGTACGTCCCGCCGGAGCTGGCGGTGGGTTAGGTGTCCTTCTCCTCCTGCGGGAGGAGGATTGCCTTGCGAATCCCATAAGTCTTCGCTTATCATTCGCGCATGTTCGAAACCGAAGTCTTCCGGGCCCTGGGCGATCCGACGCGGCGGGCGGTGTATGAGCGGCTGACCGGCGGCGAGCGCAGCGTCAGCGAACTGCGCGAGGGTTTGCCGATCTCGCAGCCGGCGGTGAGCCAGCACCTGGCGGCGTTGAAGGCGGCCGGGCTGGTCGGCGAGCGGCGCGACGGGCGCAAGGTCTACTACCGCATCGAACCGGACGGGCTTGGCCCGCTGATCGACTGGCTCGGCCGCTACCGCGCCTTCTGGCCGACCCGGATCGAGCGCCTGAAGCGCGTCTTGAAGGAGATGGACCAATGAGCGAGAGCCGCGCCGACGAAACGCTCGTCTTCGAGGTCGACCTGGAGGCGCCGCCGCAGAAGGTCTGGCGCGCCATCGCCACGCCGGAAATCCGCGAGGCCTGGCTCGGCGAGCCTGAGACCGGCGCCGCCGAGGTCGCCGCGAGCGACGAGCCGGCGCGGCTCGATCTCGTCTGGCCGACGCCGGAGGGTGAGAGCCTGATCAGCTTCGAGATCAGCCCGGCCGGCGACGGCTCGCACCTGACCATCACCCACCGCGCGCCTCAAGCTGCGACGGTGCTGGCGTTCAAGCCCCGCGCGCTGCCGGCGTCGGCGGCCGCGCCCCGCTGGAGGATGGCGGCATGACCTACGCGAGCAACCTCGTCCCGATGGTGGTGGAGGAGTCCAGCCGCGGCGAGCGGGCGTTCGACATCTTCTCGCGGCTGCTTCGCGAGCGGATCGTCTTCGTCAACGGCCCGATCGAGGACGGCATGGCGGCGCTGGTCTGCGCGCAACTGCTGTTCCTGGAGGCCGAGAACCCCAAGAAGACGATCGAGATGTACATCAACTCGCCGGGCGGCGTGGTGACGGCCGGCTTCGCCATCTACGACACCATGCAGTACCTGAAGAGCCCGGTGGCGACGATGTGCATGGGCTTCGCCGCCTCGATGGGCTCGTTCCTGCTGATGGCCGGCGAGCCTGGCCTGCGGGTGGCGCTGCCGAACGCGCGGATCATGGTCCACCAGGGCTCCGGCGGCTTCCAGGGCAAGGCCTCCGACATCGCCCGCCACGCCAAGGACGTGCTGGAGACCCAGCAGAAGATCAACGAGCTCTACGCAAAACACTGCGGCCGCACCGTCGCCGAGGTCGAGGAAGCCCTCGACCGCGACAACTTCATGAGCGCCGAAGAGGCGCTGGCCTGGGGCCTGGTGGACCGCGTGAACGGGGTGCGGGAAGCAGCCTAAATCCTCCCCCGCGGGGGAGGGGGCCGCGAAGCGGTGGAGGGGCGTACGCGGCCGCGCTCAACCTCTCAGAGGCGCGCGCTACAACGTACCCCCTCCGTCGGCTACGCCGAAACCTCCCCCTGTGGGGGGAGGCGTGGTTAAAGCAAGTCCCCGCCGGTCGTCGACGCGGTGGTGCCGGTCGCCTGGTAGGCCTTGATGACGTTGCGGCCGACCGTCCAGCGGTGCACCTCGTCCGGGCCGTCGACCAGCCGCTGCGAGCGGATGCCGGTGTACCAGCGCGCCAGCGGCGTATCCAGCGAGTAGCCGAGCGCGCCGTGCAGCTGGATCGCGGTGTCGACCACGTGGTGCACCATGTTGGCCAGATAGACCTTGGCGATCGAGTTCTCCTGCCGCAGGTCCATGCCCTTCTCGGCCTTGTAGGCGATGTGCAGCAGCATCAGGCGCGCGATGTAGAGCTGGGTCGCGCACTCGGCGAGCATGAACTGCACCGCCTGGCGCTCGTGCAGCGGCTTGCCGAAGGTCGAGCGGTTGGTGACGTGGCCGACCGCCATGTCGAGCGCGCGCTGGGCCATGGCGACGTTGTGCATGCCGTGGCGCAGGCGGCCGTAGGCGAGGCGGTGCTGGCCCATGTTGAAGCCGTTGCCTTCGCCGCCGAGCAGGTTCTCGGCCGGCACCTCGAGGTCCTTGATCTCGATCTCGGAGTGGCCGCCGCCCATGATGTGGCTGAGCGGGCCTTCGGCGGCCATGGTCGGGATGTCGCGCTTGATCCGGTAGCCGGGGTTCGGCAGCTCGACGAGGAAGGTCGAGAACTGCTGGTGGCGCGGCGCGTCGGGGTCGGTCTTGGCCATGACGAGCGCGATGTCGGCGGACGATGGCGGCCGACGAGAACCACTTCTCGCCGTTCAGCACGTAGTTCTCGTTGCCCTCCTTCTCGGCCCGGGTCTGCATGCCGGTGGCGTCGGCGCCGGCGGCCTTCTCGGTCATCGAGTAGCAGATGCGCTTCTCGCCGTTCAGCAGCGGCTTGAGGAACTTCTCCTTCTGGAAGTCGGTGCCGTGCTCCAGCAGGGTGAGCATGGTGGCGTCGTCGGGCCCTTGCGTGTTCATCGAGAGCGCGCCGAGATAGCTCTCGCCGAGCTCCATCTGCACCAGCGCGTTGGCGAGCGGGCCCAGCCCCATGCCGCCGTACTCCTTGGGGATGAAGGGACACCAGAGGCCCTGGGCGCGGGCCTTCTGTGCGCAGCTCGCCCAGCACGGTCTTGTAGTCGCTCGCCGTCGACCAGCTGCTTCTCGGCCGGGATGCACTCGTCGTGCACCCACTGGCGGACGCGCTCGCGGATGGCCTTGGCCTCCGCGGGGATCTCGAAATCGATGGCCATGGGTTTCTCCGGGGGATCAGTTGGTGAGGTTGAGCCGGTACACGCGCGTCGCGGTCCCGGCGAAAAGGTCGGCCTTGTCGGCAGCCGAATAGTCCTTGGCGAACACCTTGAAGGCGTTCCAGAGCGTCGGGTAGTCGCAAGAGCCGAGGTCGACCGGGAAGTTGCTCTCGAACATGCAGCGCGACGGGCCGAAGAGCTCGATCGTGGTCTCGAGGTAGGGCTTCCAGTCGGCCGCCAGCTGCGTGGAAGGCGCCGGCGGGTCGGACATGAACGAGGGGAAGTTGCAGAACGCCATTGCGAGGCCGCCGAGCTTGACGTTCACGTGCGGCAGCTGGGCGAGCTTTGCCATGTTCTCGCGCCAGATCGGGAAGCGCTCCTCGCGCCGCCCTTCGTAGCTCGCCAGCCCCAGCGGCGTCGCCACGTGGTCGATCACCACCGGAATGTCGGGATGGCGGCTGACGAGATCGTAGACCTCCGGCAGCTGCGGCTCCAGGAACCAGGCGTCGAACGAAAGGCCGTACTTGGCGAGCCGCGCGTAGCCCGCTCGGAACGCGTCTGAGGCGTAGAGCCCCGGCGTCTGCCGTGCGAGCGGCCCCAGCACGCCGGAATCGGCGTCGTAGGAACAGCTGTGGCGGATGCCCTTGAAGCGGTCGGTGACCTCCAGGTGCGCTTCCAGCGTCTCGTCGATTGCCTCGCCCAGCGTGCAGTCGGCGTGGCCGACGATGCCGGCGCAGGCGCGGGCCGGCCCGTAGATGCCGCTGGCGCTCATCGCCGCGACCCCGTTGACGAAATCGGTCTCGCCGACCGGCTTCAGCGCGTCCGGCCCGTCGGCGCGGTACATCGCCCCGCACTGCACGAAGACCGTGGCGACGATGTTGTGGCCGCTGGAGATGTCGGCGTTCAGCTGGTCCCACAGATAGCGCGGGCTCTTCGCCACGACCTGAGTGAACGGGTGCACCGGCCCCGACTGCGTCGGCGTTCGGGGGCAGGGCAGGGCGATCCCACAGGTGATGGTGCGGATCGACGATCGGCAGCTCGGGCTCGAGGATGGCTTCCGGCATGCGCCTACGCTCCCTGAAATGACGCCCGCGCTCTGACGGCGCTTTGCGGACCAGCCATGCACAGGGGGCACGACGGCGCAACCGCGCCGTAGCGGAAGGCTATGCCAACGCCTTCGCGCGTTCCTCGGCGTACCAGGCTTTCAGGCTCTCGTTCGGGGCGTCGTCGGCGGCGGCGTCCGCCAACGCGAGGTCGTGGTCCCTGCCCCCCGCATCGCCCAGCGCCGCGTTCGCCCGTGAGCGAGCGAGGTGGAGGAGGGCGGTGTCGATCGGCCGCTTGCCGTTCGCAGCAATCACCTTCAGCGCCTCGTCGGCGAGTTCCAGGGCGGCGCGCGGCCGGCCGAGCGCCAAAGCGACCGCCACCTTCAGACCGAGCGCCAACTCCTCGTTCACCCAGTCACCGCAGCGCAGCCAGTAGACGTGGGCGGCCTCGGCGGCCCGGTCCATCAGCGCATCCTCGGCAGCCGTGCGTGCGGCGGCCTCGAGCAATTCGGCGGCAAGGTTGTTGCTGGCGACCGCGATCGCGCGCGCCGGCGCCGCCGCGCCGAGCCCGTCGGCCAGCCCGAGCGCCGCGTCGTAAAGCGCCGCCGCCTCCGCGCTCCGGTTCGACCCGACGAGTGCGGCCACCAGCAGGAACCTGGCCTCGATCATCGCCGCCAGCACGTCGGGCGCCGCGCGCTGCGCGGCGAGTTCGGCCGCCAGCGCGCCGGTCGCATCGCCGGCCATCGCCCGCGCGACGCCGAGCCGCGACCAGGCCCGCGCCGTTTCAGCCCGCGGCGTTCGGGCCGCCAGCACGCCCTCCGCCAGCCGCCGCGCCCTCGGCCAGTCGCCAAGGTGCTCGCCGATCGTGTGGATGCCTAGGTGGAGCAGAGGATCGAGCTGGCCGTCCTCGACGGACCCGGCGGCCGTCTCGAGCTCGCCAGCGAGCCGCTCGCTCTCGGTGGCGTGGTAGTCCCAGCCGTCGGTCACCAGCTGCAAGGTCATCGAGTCCTCCTCAGGTCGGTCTGGCCGCCCCATCGTACTTCAGAATCCAGCCGGTGATCAGCTCGAGCGCGGCGGGGTCGATGGTGGTCTCGATCGTGCGGTACTCGGCGGGCGAGCCCGTCGTGGCGGGCTGGAAGAGGTGGTTGAGACCGGGCAGCTCCTCGACGGTGGCGTCGCGGTCATGGGCCAGCGCCGCGCGGATCGGCGGCAGGTTCTGCGCCGGCGGCACCTGCAGGTCCTTCGACCCGTTCACCGCCAGCACCGGACCGCGCAGCTTGCGAAGCGTCGGCGCGGGATCGTACTCGAAGAAGTAGCGGAACCACGCGCTGTTTATGCCGTCCGCCTGCATTCCCGCGGCCGCCGGCGGCGGGTCGCCGTGCGCGGCCGCGAACCGGCTCATCTCGGCCACCATCTCGGTCTTGGCGACCGCCGGGTCCTTGTCCCGCTCGACGATGGCGATCAGCTTTCGCAATTGGGCGTCGCTTTCGGCCAGCTTGGCGTCGCTCATGCCGCCCGCCTTGCCGATCAGCCGGCCCTGCTCAGGCAGAATCTCGGCGCCGGAGACGCCGGGCCCCGCCATCATCACGATGAAGGCGACCTTCGGGTCGCGCACCGCAACGATAGGGACGATCTCGCCGCCCTCGCTGTGGCCGACCAGCCCGATCCGCGCTGCGGCGATCTCGGGACGGGTGCGCAGATAGGCGACGGCGGCGACCGCATCGTCGGCGAAGTCGGCGGTGGTCGCGTGGGCGTAGTCGCCTGTCGACTTGCCGACCCCGCGCTTGTCGTAGCGCAGCACGGCGAGGCCGTGGCGGCTGAGGTAGTCGGCCAGCACCAGGAAGATCTGGTGGTCGGCCACCGTCTCGTCGCGCGTGTTCGGTCCGGAGCCGGAGACCAGCACCACGGCCGGGAAGCGGCCCGCGCCGGGTGGCAGCGTCAGCGTGCCGGCCAGCTTCACGCCGTCCACGCCGCCATCGAAGCTGACGTCCTGGGCGGCGTAGGGGAATGGCGGCTTCGGCGTCTGCGGGCGGTTGGGCGGCGGTGGCGGCGGCGGGGCGCTGGCGCCGACGGCGCGGCGGGCCAGCGTCAGCGGCAACGGCGCCCCGGCCTGAGTGAATATCCCGGGGATCGATTGCCCGTCGGCGCCGACCTTGCCGGCGAACTCGGCCTTCAACACCGGCATGGCGAAGCTGAAATCGGCGCCGTCGCGCTTCAGCGCCGTCACGTCGAGGCCGCCGGCGTGCTGGTCCGGTGAGTTCGATCCAGGCCGACGTGCCCCGGGCGCCGGTGCGGACATGCAGCACGATCCGCAGCTGACCGCCCGGTGACGTCAACATGCCGTCCCAGATCCCGTCGAGGCCGTCGATCTTCGGCTCGGGCGGCCACACGCCGGGGGCGAAGGTGAGCGCAAAGGACTGCGGCCCCTGCGACCACTGGCCGACCCAGCGGCCGGCGCCGGCGTCCCACTTGCCGGTGAAGGTCGCGGGCGCCGCGGCGATCAGGATCTTGAAGCTCAGCGCGTCGCCGCTGAGCGTGACGTCGGTCAGCGGGAGGCCGTAGGCGCCCCGGCTCTGGTCGTCGAGCGTCCCGGAAAGGCCCCCGCCGCTCTTCTGGATATGGACGGCCAGCCGGAACGTGGTGGCCGGCGTGGGCGCCAGCAGCCCCGTCCAGTCGCCCACGCCCGTCTGCGCCGCCGCCGCGCTCGCCGTCAGCAGCATCGCCACGGCGGCCAGCACGCTCGCCAGGAACTTCATCGCCACACCCCCGAGACCGGAATGCGCTTAAGCGTACGACTCCGTCATCGCCGAATAGGTCAGCGTCCGGAGGTCGCGGCGCAGCGTGAGGCGGGCGTCGGTGCCCATCACCTGCGTCATGAACACCACCGCCAGCTGCTCCTTCGGGTCGATCCAGAAGGCGGTGGACGCCGCGCCGCCCCAGAAGAACTCGCCGAGCGTGCCCGGCAGCCGGGTCTTGGCGACGTCGATGTTGACCCCGCAGCCGATCGAGAAGCCGATCCCGGAATAGCCGCTCTCGCTGAACGCGCCGGGCGGCGCCATGTCGGCGAGCTCGCCGTTGTTCGGCAGGTGGTTGAGGCTGAAGAGCTCGACCGTCTTCGGCGATAGGATCTGGACGCCGTCCAGCGAGCCGCCGTTCAGCATCATCTGGCACAGCCGCATGTAGTCATGGGCGGTCGAGACCAGCCCGCCACCGCCGGATTCCAGCGAGGGCGGGGCCGCGTAGGTGCTCTTGCCGGCGTCGTCCTGCAGCTTCAGGCCGCGTCCGCCGGGGCCTGGCTGGTAGCAGGACGCGAAGCGATCGATCTTCTCCGGCGGCACGTAGAACGAGGTGTCGTTCATGCCCAGCGGCTCGAACAGCCGGGTGCGCAGGAACTCGCCGAACGACATGCCCGACAGCTTCTGGACGAGGTAGCCCATCACATCGATGGAGACCGAGTAGTTCCACTTCTCGCCCGGCGAGAACTCCAGCGGGATGGTCGAGAGCTGCTCCATCATGGTCTCGAGGCCGCCGGGCGTGTCGAAGGCGTTGATCTTCAGCTTGCGGTAGGCCGCATCGACGCTGGTGCGCATCATGAAGCCGTAGGTCAGGCCAGAGGTGTGGGTGACGAGGTCGACCACCTTCATCGCCCGCTCGGGCCGGCTGGTGATGAACTGCGGCGGCTGGTCGGCCAGCAGCGTCGGCATGCCGCTCTGGTAGACGCCGAGGTTCTTCCAGGACGGGATGTGGGTGGCGACCGCGTCGTCGAGCCCCAGCGCGCCTTCCTCGACCAGCATCATCAGCGCCACCGAGGTGATCGGCTTGGTCATCGAGTAGATGCGGAAGAGGGCGTCCTCGCGCATCGGCTTTTGCCGCTCGAGGTCCATGTGGCCGGACATGCCGACGTGCACGATCTTGCCGCGGCGCGAGACCATGGTCAGCAGGCCGGGCAGGTAGCCGCCGTCCACGTAGCGCTTGGCCATCACCTCATCGAGCCGCGCGAGCCGCGCCGCCGACATGCCTTCGGTCTCGGGCTTCATGACCGTTCCTCCCGGTTGAAATGCTGATGTCAGCATAACCGCCGCTGACGCCGCGGATGTCAAACGCTCCGGTCGCTCAGCCCGAAATTGCAGCCGAGGGCTTGGCGAGCCGAAGGGCTAGGCGCTCAGTCGAGCGACGACCTCTGGGAGGGCTTCCTTGACCTCCAGGTGCTCGCCTCGCGCGAAGTGGAGACGCGTGGACGAGCGCCCATTGTTGTCGCCGTACATGCTGGACTGGACGCCCTCCGGCAGCCCGACCCAGAGCAACCGTTCCGGGTTCACCCAGACGGGTCGCCCCCTTCACGTCGGTCAGGTTGATGAGCTTCATGGATTTGCGCGTCCTGCGGCCGGCGCCCCAAGAGGGCAGGGGGCGCATGTTGCCGGCCGAGGTGTGAACACATCGCCTTAGGCCGCTCCGCGGCGGCGGTCGGCGTGGTCAGCCTACAGCTGCAGCGTGGCGATCTGGGCGACGCGCTGCGGGATCGCGCTTCCAGGCGTCAGAGGCGTCGACGTAAAGCTCGACGCCGTTGCCGTCCGGATCGGACATGTAGAGCGACTTGGTCACCTCATGGTCGATCGGCTGGGTCTTGATCCCGGCGGCGTCGAGCATCGCCTTGGCTTCGCGCAGCTCGTCGAGCGTCTCGCCGATCTTGAAGGCGACGTGGTCGAGCCCGACCAGGGTCTCGCCCTCCGGCGTCACGCCCGCCGGCCGCTGCATCACCGCGAAGTCGTGGTGGTTGCCGAGGCTGAAGAACGCCATCTTCATCCCGCCCTGGTCGAGCCGCGCACAGACCGGCAGGCCCAGCACCCCGTTATAGAACCGCTCCGCCCGCTCGACGTCCGACACCCGGATCACGACGTGTCCCAGCGACTTGATCTTCATGCTGCCGTCCCTCTCGAGAAAGGCGTCTCCAGAGCCGAACCACACTGCAAGCCTGCCAAGCGCTGCGAGAGGGGGTCGGGAGGGCCATCAGACGCACATTCCTCCACACAATCAACCGCCCTTCGCAGTGACGGATTGGCGCCTGAGACACCGCCTACGCGACGGTGAAGCTTCCTAAAGCATAGAACTGCCCCTGCTGCGATTACTTCAGTGGAGTCCATAGATTTTTTGCGCCGTGTGGCAACTCTTTGGCTCCACTTACGTTAGACGCCAAAACGGGGCCTCAAGTCTTTCTGCGGTAAGCCGCCCGGAATGTTGGGCGGCGTCGCTAAAGACTGGCTGGACCGGCTGTGGAACCTTCGGGAGCAACTTCATGCGTCATCTTCAACAAGCCGCGATGGCTACGGTCATAGGGTTGGGCGCGATGACCGCAGCCCTCCCGGCGGCCGCCCACGCGGGCGCGTTCATAGGCATCAGCGTCAATGTCGCGCCGCCCTTGCTGCCGATCTACGACCAGCCGCCGATTCCGGCTCGCGGCTACATCTGGACGCCGGGCTATTGGGCCTGGGACGGCGGCGACTACTACTGGGTGCCAGGCACCTGGGTGCTGGCGCCCCGCCACGGCTACCTTTGGACCCCGGCCTATTGGGATTATGGTGACGGCGGTTACGTCTTCCACGAAGGCTATTGGGGGACGCAGGTCGGCTTTTACGGCGGGATCGACTACGGCTTTGGCTATACCGGCGACGGTTACCAAGGCGGATATTGGAACAACAACCAGTTCTACTACAACCAGTCCGTCAACAATTTTGGCGGCGTCCATGTCGCCAATGTCTATAACCGCCCGGTGGGAGGCACCCGCGGCGCCACCGTGAGCTACAACGGCGGTCCTGGCGGCCTCAATGTGCGGCCGACGCGTGCTCAGCTCGCCGTGGCCCACGAAGCGCGCGTTGCGCCGACGCCGATGCAGCTTCAAAACCGGCGGGCCGCCGCGGCGACGCCGCTGCTGCACGCCGCGACCAATCACGGCTTGCCGCCGATCGCCGCCACCTCGCGCCCGGCGACATTCAGCGGGCCTGGTGTCGTCAGGCCTCGCGGCGGCGGCGGGTTCGCACCCGGCTCCGCGCGTGTCGCGGCCGTCGCCCCTGGTGCGGCTCGTCAGGCCGGGGCCAAGGTGGGCGCCCTGGCTGGGGCGCAGGTCCACGTGAAGCCGGGCCAAGCGCCGGCGCACATGGCAAATCTGGCACGCCCCTATCCAGCGGTGTCTCACACCCAACATGCGATGGCGCGCCAAACCCTCGAGCAACCCGGCGCCGCCCGCTCGGCGGAAGGCTTCGGCGTTCCGGCGTCGGCCCACGCGCCGCCACATCGTCAAAGCGCCTATGGGGTCACCCACGCCTACCAGGCCCAACGACCGGCGACCGCCGCAGCCCATGAGCCTATGGCCATGCGCCGCGCGCCGAGCGCCTCCAGTTTCAGCAGCGAGCATCGCGGCGCGCCACCGGCGCACGCCTTCCGAGCCGCGCCCAGCGCTCAGGCGCACGCCTTCCGAGCCGCGCCCAGCGCTCAGGCGCACGCTTTCCGGGCCGAGCCCAGCGCTCAGGCGCACATGGCGCGCACCCCGCACGCAGCGCCCATGCACGCAGCGCCCATGCACGCCGAGGCCCGCGGCGCCCCGCATCGCAAGCCGTAGGAGCGGGCTTGGGCCCCGGGTGAGCTAAGCCCGACGAGCGACCGCATTCGTCGCTGCGGCCGGCGCATCGCAGCGACGGCAGATCAGCGCCGGACGCGAGAGGCCACCGGTGGGAATCAGCGTCTCCAGGTCGGTTCTGACGGCGACATCGCGCTCGCCGCAGAAGTCGCATTTGCCCCGCAGCGCCGGTTCCGGCCGCCGCATGTGGCGCAGTTGCAGGCGCTCGCGCTCGGAGAGCACCGGGCCGACGATTTCCTTCGCAAGCCGCCGCACGCTCTCATCGGTCTCCCGCGCCAGCAGCGCCTCGAGCCGCTCCAGCACGCCATCGCCAGCCGGGACGCCGCCGTCCTCGAGCGTGTGCCAGGCGGCGCCGCGGATGCGGGGGTCGTCGTCGGACATCAGCGAGACGATCGTTTCCCACATATCCTCGGTGCGTCCGCGGACGTGGCAGGGGCACAGGAACCGGGCGGCGAGCAGCCGATCCTCGGCGTCGTCGCTCCTGGAGAGCGCCAGCAGCTCATCGGCCTGGTCACGCGAAATCCTGCGCTCGCCCGCCCTGTGCGCCGCCTTCTGGTAGCTGTTGCGGCCGGCCGCCCGCATCGCCTCCTCCAGACCCTCGGCTGGTGAGGCGAGATATCACGATCCGGCAGCCGCCCTAGTTCGGCGCCTCGGCGAAGCGACCGTTCGTCTCCCCCCTGTCAGGCGCCGAGAACCGACAGAACCTTCTCGGCGACGGTGTCGAGGTATGTCACGTCGTCAGGCGCCACGAGACGCCAGGTCGCCACGCCAGCCGAAGGCAAGCTCGTCAGCGCGGCGAAGACATCGGCCCCAAGTCCCAGCGCATTGGCCTCCGGCAGCATGTGCACCACCTCCTGCAGCTCCATGATGCAGCGGGCGCCGCGCAGCGGCTTGATCTCGACCGCGTCGCCGCGCTGGCGCGACAGTAGCACGATCGCGGCCAGCTTGCGTCTCGCTCAGGCCCGGTCAATGCGCCGCCTTCGACCAGGTATTTGTCGCGCGCCATGCCCGGCGCGGCGATGTTGAGGTGGTCGACGGCGTCGCGCCACAGCCGCAGCCGCGCCGCGCCAGGAAGCACATCGGCGCCGTTCGCGGCGTCGACGATGCAGATATCATCGGCCAGCACCTCGTGACCCCCGGCCGCCAGCGCCGCGGCCAGCGTCGACTTGCCGACGCCAGAAGGACCGGACAGGGCAACGGCAACGCCATTCACGCCGATGACGCTGGCGTGCAACGGCAAGAGGCCCCGCTGGTGCCAGAGCACGGCCTGCACGGGCGCCATCAGCGTCGAGCTCGCCTCGGCCGCGTCGGCGCCCGGCGCCAGCTCGATCGTCACCGTGCGCCCGTCCTCGACCAGGACCCGCGCGTCATCCCGATAGGTCGTCAGGTACTGGCGACGCCCCTTGGTCTGAAACCCTGCGAAGACGCGGTCCGGCGCGTCGAGGGAGGGCGGCAGCTTGCCAAGGCGGAAGACGACATCCGTCGGCCCGTCGCCCCCGCCGGTCCACGGGCTCAGCTCGGGCAACTCGACATCGGAGACCAGCCTCAGCGTGGCCAGCCGGTAAGCGTGACTCATGTCGCTTGGGCCGCAACCGGCGGCACGCAGACCCGCCCGTCTGCGGCCATCACCACAGCCTCACGACCTCCTGCGCCGCCATGCGCTCGAGCAAAGCCCGCACGTCCGCCGCGATCGTTTCCCGGTCGGCCTCGTAGTCTGCCGACAGGCTGTCGGTCAGCGCCGCGAACGAGCACGCCGGCTCGATGCGTTCCCAGATGTCGCTGCCGATGTCGTCGAGGCCGTAGTACTGGCCGTGCTCGACGTTCACCATGACGATCTCGCCGTCCACCTCGGCCGTCAGCAACGAGGCGCCGCGCGCGATCATCGTTGTCTCCAAGATCTCGGTGACCATTGTTATTGTCTAAGCCGCTCCAGGCATTTCGCGGAACACACCAGGCATGCTCAACTCCTGTTGTTCTGCCCGTCGTTGTGCCGGGGCCTGATTGAGTGATCTGTCGACGCAACATCCGCCACATGGAATTGCGGCGCGTGCCACGGCCGAGTTCTCGAAGGTTTGCTCGGTTCGACTGGCGGCTGCTTGCGGCTTGTTTCATTCACATCTGGCATAGGAACGAGCGCTTACCTGAAGTTGCGTGGTGAAACCTGCCTGCCTACGATTGTTATATGATGGCCGGCTCCGTCGACGCAACATACGGCAAGGTCAGTCGGGCTTTCGATGAGCGCAGTTGTCGGCATCTGGGATCTTCGCGGCGGCAGGGACGTGGCGAACGACTGCGCGCGCATGCTGGCGGCGCAACAGATCTACGGCCGCGATGGGGAGAGGGCCTGGGCAGCTGGCGGCGTCGCGCTGGGGTGGCGGCTGACCAGGCTGCTGCCCGAGGATGTCTTCGATACTCAGCCTCTCGCAGGGGGAGAGAGCCCCTTCGTTCTCGTCGCTGATCTCCGTCTCGACAACCGGGAAGATCTCGCCGACGAGCTGCGCCTGCCCCCTGCGCGGTCGCGGACCCTGTGCGATGCGGCGTTGCTGCTGGCTGCGTTCGAGCGGTGGGACGAAGCGTGCTGCGACCATCTGGTCGGCGACTACGCGTTCGCACTCTGGGATCCGCGCGCTCACCGGCTCGTGCTGGCGCGCGACATGATGGGCGCGCGCCCTCTGCACTATCATCGCGGCGAGGGCTTCTTCGCGTTCGCCTCGATGCCCAGGGGCTTGCATGCGCTGGCCGACGTGCCGCGGCTCCCGGACGAGGAGCAGGTCGCCGAGTTCCTCGCGAACCTGCCTGAAGCAAGCACCCGGAGCTTCTTTCAAGGCATCGAACGCGTCTTGCCGGGGCATGTCGTCACCGTGACGGGCGCCGGTCTGCGCGCGCGGCGCCACTGGCGCTGGCGGGGCCGAAAGCTCGCGTTGCGCAGCGCCGCAGACTACGTCGAAGGGCTGCGTCACCACCTCGATCAGGCGGTGCAAAGCCAGTTGCGCGGCGCCGACGGCCGGGTTGGCAGTCACCTGAGCTCAGGCTTCGACAGCACGGCGGTCACGACGACCGCCGCGCGCCTGCTGGCGCCGTCCGGCGGCGGTGTGGTCGCTTTCACCGCCACGCCGCGCGCCGGATACGATCTGCCGCTGCCGCCGGGTCGCCTCGGCGATGAAGGTCCGCTGGCCGCCGTGTCCGCCGCCATGCACGCCAATATCGAGCACGTGGTCGTCAGAAGCGGCCACCAATCGCCGTTCGACACGATGGATCGCGACTTTCTCCTCTACCAGCGGCCGGTGCTGAACCTTTGCAACGGCGTCTGGTGGCATGCCATCAGCGACGCGGCGCGCTCACGGGGGATCGGCGTGCTGCTGACCGCCAGCTTCGGCAACATGACGCTCAGCTATGCCGGCAGCGAGTTGCTGGCCGAGCTGCTGCGCGCCGGACAGTGGGGAACGTGGGTCCGCAACGTGGCGGCCGTCGTCCGCCGCCGGCACTGGCGTCTGCGCGGGGCGCTGTTGGCCAGTTTCGCACCCTTCCTGCCGCTGCCTTTGTGGCAGCTGCTGTCTCGCGCGTACTTCGGCCTGGGCGGGGTCGAGCAGTATTCAGCTATCAGGCCGGCGCGGTTTGCGGAACTCGACATGCGATCGCGCGCCGGCGCCGCCGGCTGGGACCTCAGTGATCGTCCGTGGCGCGACGGGGTCGCGATGCGGCTGCTTGGCCTCAGCTGGACCGACGCGATCGCCAACCAGAACAAGGGCGCCCTTGGCGGTTGGGGGATCGACGTGCGCGACCCGACCGCCGATCGGCGGCTGGTCGAATTCTGCCTTTCGACGCCAACCGAGCAGTTTTTCCATGACGGGACGCCGCGCGCGCTCGTCCGCGCCGCCTTGGCCGATCGCGCGCCCCGCGAGGTGTTGGACGAGGCGCGCCGCGGCCTGCAGGCGGCCGATTGGCACGAAGGGCTGACCGCCGGACGCGCGCAGCTGATCGAGGAGATCGCTCGCCTGGAGCAGACCCCGGCCGCAGCCCGCGCGCTCGATCTGGCCCGGCTGCGCCGGCTTGCCGAGACCTGGCCGGCGGATGGCTGGGAGCAGGCCGAGACGATCATGCAGTACCGCAGCGCCCTGCTGCGCGGCGTCTCGGTCGGCCACTTCCTGCGCCGATCCAGCGGCAGCAACGCCTGACCCTGCTGGGGTTCGCCGAGCCGCGGCCGCCGCCAGAGGTCTTCCCACCCCGCGCCAAAGGCTCGGATCGACTGCGGCGCGAAAGCCGTCCCTCTCGGTTCGGCGCCGGATTGTCCCGCTTCGATCGCGACGCTCTCGTTCACCCTGGGGCGCGGCGCGTTTTTCGCGAAGGTCGGGTAGTGACGATGACCGAAACCGCTTGGAGACCTGCGCCTCACTCCGTCCGCGGGGGGCCGGGAGACGGACCGGCCGGCGAGGGCGACGGCAACGGCGCCCGCATCATGTGGATTCCGGTGGCGGCCGTGGGAGGCGCGGTCGCCGGTCCACACGAAATTGCGGCCTCGCTGTGGGACCACGGACAGCTGGCTGGCGCCGCTGAGGGCAAACCAGGGCTGCAACTGCTCAGCTATTTGCAGGTCATCTACAAATACAAATGGCTGGTCCTGGCGGTCGTGGTCGCGTCACTGGCCTGGGGACTGGCGCTCACCCTGCTGACGCCGAAGGTCTACACCGCCTCGACGACCATCGAGATCGATCGCGAGGACAACCACGCCGCGGTCGTGGGCAACCTGGACTCCGACCAGTTCGCGCAGGGACAGGTCTCGCAGGAACTCGCGGGACGAGGAATTCTTCCAGACCCAGTATGGCCTGTTGAAGAGCCGCTCGCTGGCGCGGCGCGTCGCGATGACCGCCGGCCTGACGTCGGATCCGGCGTTCCTGAAGGCGATGGGGGCGCACCATCCGCCCAGCGCCTCCGATCAGGAACACGGCTGGGGCGCTGGTTTCCTGATGGGCGGGCTTGGCGTCTATCCGGTGCGCAACTCGCGGCTCGTCAACGTCACCTTCGACAGCCCCGATCCGGCTCTGTCGGCGCGCATCGCCAACGCCTTCGCGGACAACTTCATCGCCTCAAATCTGCAGCGGCGGTTCGAGGCCTCGGCCTACGCCCGGCAGTTTCTCGAGGACCGTCTGGCCGAACTGAAGTCGAAGCTGGAAAACTCCGAACGGCAACTCGTCGCCTATGCGACCGAGCAGCAGATCATCCAGGTCAGCGAGGACGGCGGCGGCAAGGACGCGCCGCCGCCGCAGTCCCTCGCCGCCCTCGACCTCGGCGGCGTCAACACCGCGCTGACCGCCGCCAAAGCGAACCTGGTGAGCGTGTCGGAACGCTACCGGGCCGCGGAGGCGGCGCCAGGGCTCGCCACCCCGGATGTGCTTGGCGATCCGACCGTCCAGCAATTGCGCCAGGAACAGGTCCGGCTGACCGTTCAGTACAATCAGCAGCTGAAGACCTATAAACCCGAGTATCCTGACATGATCGCGCTGAAGCAGCAGCTCGACGACGTCACCCGTCAGTTGAGCACCTCGGCGGAGACCATCCGGCGCTCGCTGAAGACCCAGTACGACGCGGCCCAGGCGCAGACGAACCGGCTGCAGGCGCAGCTCGACCAGCAGAAGACCACGGTGCTCGACGAGCGCAACCGCGAGATCCAGTACAACATCCTCCAGCGCGAGGTGGACTCCACCCGGACGCTCTACGAGGGCCTGCTCGACCGCTACAAGCAGATCGGCGTCGCTGGCGCCATCACCTCGAACAATATCTCCATCGTCGACCGGGCTGACCCGCCCGGCGGGCCATCGAGGCCGCAGCCGCTGCGCAACCTCGCCCTCGCTGGCGTGGCCGGCGCGGCGATCGGGTCGATGCTCGCGTTCCTGCTCGAGACCATGGACCAGGCGATCCGCAGGCCGGCGGACGTCGAAGCGAAGCTCGGCTTGCCGGTGCTCGGCAGCGTGCCGCTGCTGGGCAAAGGCATGGCGCCGATGGAGGCGCTGGCCGACCTGCGTTCGCCTTTCTCGGAGGCCTACCACTCGATCCGCAGCAACCTGGCCTTCTCCACCAAGGACGGCGCACCGAAGGTGCTGTCGGTGACCAGCGCGCGCCCCGGAGAAGGCAAGTCGACCACCGCGTTCGCGCTGGCGCAGGGCTTCGCCCGGGCCGGGATGCGGGTGCTGCTGGTCGACCTCGATCTGCGCAATCCGAGCCTGCATAAGACGCTCGGCGTCGACAATCGGCTCGGCGCGTCGAGCCTGCTGACCGGCGCCGTGCGCCTTCAGGAGGCCGTGCAGCCGACCGACTGGCCCAATCTCTTCCTCATCACCAGCGGGCCGCTGCCGCCAAGTGCGGCAGAGTTGCTGATCGGGCCACGGCTTGTCGCCTTCACGAAGGAGGCCGCGCAACACTTCGACATCACGATCCTGGACGGACCGCCGGTGACCGGCCTCGCCGACGCGCCGCTGATCGCGTCGGCCGCCGCCGGCGCCGTGCTCGCCATCGAATCCGGCCGAACCAGCCGGGCTCAGGCGCGCGCCGCCATCAAGCGCGTGCGGGTCGGGGATGCGCGCCTGTTCGGCGCCTTCCTGACCAAGTTCGACCCGCGCGAGACCGCGTACGGATACAGCTACGAGTACAGCTACGCATACGCGGACAAGGCGCCGGACCCCGCCGGCATCAGTCGAAGGCGGACCTCAGTGCTCGCGCACGTTCGACCGACCGAGCCGCCGCCGATGGCGTCGACCGGCGGGAATCCGCCCCGCGCGACGTCGGTCCGTCCCGATGCGAACGGCAGCTCACATCGCGAGCCTCTGGCCTGAGCCGGCGCCGCCGCTGGCGGCCCTAGGTCAGCACCTCGGCGAAGAGGTCGGCCATCTGTTTCCAGGAGCGCTTGTCGGCGACCGGGTCGTAGCGCAGGAACTCGGGGCGGTTCATCTTGTCGGCGTCGGGGTTGGTGTAGCTGTGCACCACGCCGCCGTAGAGCATCATCTGCCAGTCGACGCCGCCCGCGCGCATCATCTTCTCGAACGCCTCGCGGTCGGCGGGCGGAACGCCGGGGTCGTCGGCGCCTATGAGGGCCAGCACCTTGCCCTTGATCTGCCCCGCGTCGTCCGGCGAGGTGACCGTGAGGCCGCTGTGGAAGCCGACCGCCGCCTTGATGTCCGCGCCGCTGAGCGCCAGCTCGTACGACATGGTGCCCCCGAAGCAGAAGCCGATCGAGGCGGTGCGGCCGGCGTCGACCTCCTGGCGCGACGTGAGCGCCGCCAGCGCCTTGCCGGTGCGGTCGCGCACCTTGGACGCGTCGGCGCGCAGCGGCCCCAGCAGCGGCATCACCTGCGCCAGGTCCTCGATCACCTTGCCGTCGCCGTGCAGGTCGCAGGCCAGCGCCGCGTAGCCGAACTCGCGGGTCAGCCGCTCGCCGCGCCCGATCGCATGCTCGCCGAGCCCGAACGCCTCGGGAAACACCAGCACGCCGGGCCTGGGCGAGGTCGCCGTCTCGTCCCAGGTGAAGCGGCCGATCATCGAAAGGCCATCGGCCTCGTAGCGCAGCTCTTCGCTTTTCATGGTGTCTCCTGGGTTCGGTCTACCGCTTCAGAAATCCGTCGATGCCCGCCTTGGCGCTCGCAAAGCCGAGGTTTTCCACCATCCCCTCGGCCGCGATCTCGTACGCCGCCTCCAGCGGCGCCTCGATCTGGCGGGCGAAGATGCGCTTGCCGAGCGCGATCGCTTCAGGCGGCTTGGCGGCGACCAGCTGCGCGGTCTCGTCGATCACCGTGTCGAGCGCTTCGGCGGAGACCGCGCGGTTGACCAGGCCCAGCTCGGCCGCCCGCTCGGCGTTGATGAACCGTCCGGTCATCAGCATCTCGGCGGCCGCCTTGCGCCCGATCGCGCGGCCCAGCGCCACGCCCGGCGTCGAGCAGAAGAGCCCGAGATCGACACCGGAGACCGCGAACTTCACGTTTTCCGCGGCGTAGGCGAGGTCGCAGGCGGCCACCAGTTGGCAGCCCGCCGCCACCGCCGCGCCCTGGACCCGCGCGATCACCGGCGCGCGGCAGGCGCGGACGTCGAGCATCAGCGCCGAGCAGAGCGCGAAGAGCGCGGCGTGCGCATCCGGGCTCCTCGTCGGCGCGCAGCTCGCCGAGGTCGTGGCCGGCGCAGAAGATGCGGCCCGCAGCGCCCAGCACGATCACCCGCACTCGCTGGTCCGCCGCCGCTTCGGCCAGCGCGGCGCGCAGGGATGTCATCATCGCCGCGGACAGCACGTTGGCGCGCGACGGATCGTTCAGCGTCAGCCGGGCGATCGGCCCATCGATCTCGGCGAGGACGAGGTCGTTCCTCATGACGCTTCCGCCAGCGCCTCGATCGCCGCTTCGTCAAGCCCGCACTCGGCGAGGATCTGGCGCGTGTGCTGGCCGATCCCGGGCGCCATGCGCGGCGCCTGCTTGGTTTCGCCGGCGAGGTAGAACGGGCTGTCGACAGTGCGCAGCCCGTAGCCGTCGGCGAACTCCGGCAACATGCCGTTGGCCTCCAGCTGCGGGTCGGCGATGTGGTCGGCGACCTGCCCGACGATGCCGAAGGTGATGCCGCCGGCCTCGAGCCGCGCCGCGCCAGTGCTCCCAGGTGTCCGACGAGAACAGCGCGTCCAGCCGCTCCAGCAGCACGTGCTGGTTGGCGAAGCGGTCGACCGGCGTCGCGAACAGCGGGTCCTCCAGCCACTCCGGATGGCCCATCGCCTTGGCCAAGAGCGGCCAGTCGCGGGCCGGGTTGGTGGTGGTGAGAATGAACGAGCGGCCGTCGGCGGTGGTGTAGGTCTCCACCATCGCGCCGCGCTGGCCGCGCGGCGGGCGGCCGGTCAACTCATAGCCGCAGAGCGAGGCCTGCACCTGGCAGGAGTTGGACCACAGGCCGTTGCCGACCAGCGAGGTCGAGACAACGCCGCCCTCGCCGGTGGTCTGGCGGCGGTAGAGGGCCGTCACGATCGCGGCGTACATCGCCATGGCGGTCGGGTGGTCGCCCATGCCGGGCATCGAGAGCGCCGGCTCGGTGTCGCCGGTGGCGCGCACCATGTCCATCAGGCCGGACCGCGCCCACCAGGCGGTGGTGTCGTAGCCGGTGCGGTCGCGCTCGGGGCCGTGCTCGCCGTAGGGCGTCAGCGAGGCGTAGATCAGCCGCTTGTTGAGCGGCAGCAGGTCGTCGGCCCTCAGGCCCAGGCGATCGCGCACCGGGAACGGATAGTTGGTGATGAAGACGTCCGCCCGCTTCAGCAGCGTCTCCAGCACGCGGCGCGCCGCCGGGCGCTTCAGGTCGATCGCCAGGCTCTCCTTGTTGCGGCTGTCCATCGCCCAGAAGTAGTCGATGTCGTCCGGCGTGCCGCGCAGGCGGAAGAGGTTGCGGTAGGAGTCGCCCAGGCCCGGCGGCTCGATCTTGATCACCCGCGCGCCGAAGTCCGACATGATCGTCGCCGCCGCCGGCCCTGCGATGAAGCTCGCGCAGTCGATCACCAGAAGGTCGCTGAAGAGACCCGACGCCATCGTCACCTCCCTGGCGGCGTCTTGCGCGCCACCGCAAGCTACCTAGCGAGGCGGCTCCGAGGCCGGCAAGGGTGACGTAGGGGATGGTTCGCGCACGCCGTCCTGACGTGTTATGTTTCAGTTGAAATGTGGGGGCATTCAGCATGAGCGTGCATGTCGACAGCCGCGCGTCGGGCGGGCCCAAACCAAGGCCGCGGCGGCGAGGCTGGCTCGCACTGGCGTCGCTGCTGGGCGGTTTCTGGTGGGCGAGCGCCGCCGCGGCGCCTGCGCCGCCCGGCCGCCAGCCGGCGCCGGTAGCCGCGCCGGCCGCGCCGGTGGCGCCGACCGCGCCCGCGACGTCCTGCCAGACCGCGACGCTGCCGCAGCTCACTGCGCTGCTCGACAAGCTGCCGCGGGAGTTCGTCGTTCCCGCCACCGAGATCATGCCGGACAACGCCGAGAGCGCGGTGACCTACCTGCACCCGAACGGCACGGGCAGCCACGTGGGCTTCGTCGCTTTCGTGGCCCCGATCACGCCCGCCAACCAGTTCGATCCGGCCGGCGCCAATGTGCTGACCGTCGTGCGCGTCGACCACCCGCCCAACGACGCAGCCAAATCGACGCTCTCGACCACGGACTTGCAGAACGCCTACGAGCTCCACCTGCAGGCGCCGCAGCTCACGTCGTGGAATCCGCGCCAGCGGCGCATCCTGGTGGTGTTCGCCTGCAGCGACGCCGGCGGCGTCTCCCAGCCGATCGGCTATGCCGTGCGTCCGGTGGTCCTGAGCACGCAGGAAGCTGCGACGATCGTCGGCGCCGCTATCGTGCTCGGCGTCTATCTGCTCGCGGCGACGATGGTCTGGTCGCAGCGCAAGGCCGACGCACGCCGCGGCAACAAGCTGCAGGCCACGCCGCCGACGCGGATCAAGCCGATCGTGGCCTGGCCGTGGCTGCAATGCCTCGATCCGGTGTGGATGACCTCCGACATGTTCGACCGCGCCAGCCTGTCGAAACTGCAGATCCTGTTCTTCGCGCTCGTGGTCAGCTTCGGCGTGACATATTCGGTGGTGCGGACCGGGGCGCTCTCCGACCTCTCCAGCTCGATCGTGCTGCTGCTCGGCATCCCCGCCGTGGGCGCGCTTGGCAACCAGGCCGTGGCCGTGACCCGCGATCGCATCTCGCTCGACAACTGGGCCTGGCTCGCCAACCGCGGCGTCTTTCCGATCAACGATCCGGGCAACGACACGCCGCGCTGGCGCGACCTGGTGATGTCCGAAGGCGAGCTGGACCTCTACAAACTGCAGGCGCTGCTGTTCAGCGTGATCGTCGGCGTGGCGCTGATCAGCTCGGGTTTCTACAGCCTGGCGACGTTCAAGGTGCCGGACACGCTGATGCAGATCCTCGGGCTGTCGCAGGTGGTGTTCGTCGGTGGCAGGCTGACCAAGGCGACCACGATCGGCGACATCGACGATCTGGTCACCGAGCTGCGCGACCGCGCCGGCGCCGTCAGGCTGGCGGCCAGAACCGGCATCGACGTCGACAACACCGGCAAGCCGCTGCAGACGCCGGTTCCCGCCTCGCCGCCGTTCGGCGGACCGCTGACGCTGGAGATGGCGCGCGAGCGGGTCCCGAACGCGGTGGCGCGCTACGACGAGACCGAGGCGGAGGTGAAGATCCTGCTGGATCAGATGACCCACCGCAACGTCGAGACCGAGGATCGCCTGAAGGATCCGCTTGCCGTCTGAGCGATGGGCGCTTTGCCTTCAGCTTAGCGCGGTGAGCCAGCCGGCAGCGTTGTCCTCGATGAAGCGGGTGATCGCGGCGTTGGCCGCGCCGTGGCCCGCGTCCCACATCGTCGCCCATGGCTCGACGCCGGCTTCGGCGCGCTGCCTGAGGCCCGCGAGGTCGGCCCGCGCCCGCCAGACGATGGCCTCTATCAGGTCGGCCGGCCTTACTTGCCAGACTTCGGCCAGCAGCCGCAGCCGGCGCACGACGGGGACCGCGAACGGCGCGTCCGGGACCAGCGGCGTGAAGGTGCGCGCGGCGTAGGCGAGGTCGGAGAGCCGCGTCCCCGGCGCGGCCAGGTCCCAGTCGATGAAGGTGAGCTCGTCCGTCGGTCCGACGATCAGGTTCCAGGGCGCGAGGTCGTTGTGGCAGACGATCTGCGAGTCGTTGCGAGGCGCGATCAAGCTCCAGGCGGCATCCGCCGGCGGCAGGAAATCGGCCACTGCGGCATGGTAGGCGCCGATCAGCTCGGCGACGCGGTCCAGCGCCTCGTCGGTCATCAGCGGCCGGAACGCGTCCCACGGCCATGCCGCCGCGCCCGGTGCGAACGTGAGCATCTCGCGGCCCTGCGCATCGAGCCCGAGCGCCCGCGGCGCGCCGGCGAAGCCCTTGCGCTCCAGGTGCCGCAGCAGGCTGTGCACCGCCGGCGTCCAGGGCCCGGCGGGCCGCCGCACCGTGTCGCCGACGCGGACGACGCCGGCGGTCACGTTGCCGCCGCTGAGCGGAAGCTCGTCCATCTTCAGCCCGGATTGCGGAAGAGGGTGCAACCCCAGTCGATCTCGTCGTGCAGCAGTCCGTCCGCGCCGACGAATGGCGCCAGCGTGGACTTCAGCGCCGCGGCGAAGGCGTCGGCATCGTCGCCGAGCACCTTGCGCGACGCCACCGAAGTGGAGTGCAGGTAGCCGAGCACCGCCTCGATGCTCCAGGTGCGCGCCTCGACGAAGATGCGATCCGCCACGAGGCGCAAGCCGGCGGCCTCGAGCGTCCTTATGCTGGCCGCGAGCCCCGGCTCGACGCCGGGCCGCGCCTGCGCCCAGCCGGTCGGGAAGCTCTTGGCCGTCCAGGCCCGCGCCAGCTCCTGGACGGCGACTTGCCAGGCGCCCTCGCTCGTCAGGATGGCGCCCGCGCCCATGGTCGCCAGACCGCCGCCCGGCTTCAGCCAGCGCCGCGCCTTCGCCGCGATCGTCGCTTGATCCAGCCGGTGGAACGCCTCGCCGATGGTGATCAGGTCGAAATGCCCGTCCGGGGCCTCGAGCGTCTCGGCCGGCCCCACCGACCAGACGATGTTGCTGATGCCGCGCGCCTCCGCCCTCCTGCGGGCGACGGCCACCATCTCCGGCTCCAGGTCCAGCGCCCACACCTCGGCGAAGTCGCCGGCGAGCGTCAGCGCGATGCGTCCGGGACCGGTGGCGAGGTCGAGCAACCGCGCGCCGGGCCTGACGCCGGCCTCGTGCAGCAGCCAGTCGAGCAGCGGCCGCGGGTAAGGCGGGCGGAAGCGCGCGTAGGCCTCGGCGGCGCCTGCGAAGGCGTCAGGCCTGATGTTGGGTGCGTCGGACATGGGATTCAGCGCCGGCCCATCTGGCCCTCGGGCCCGTAGACCGGCCCGGTGCTCATGGCGAGCACGCGGCTGAGCGCCGTGAGGTTGCGGCCGGTGGCCTCGCTCCAGCCGTTGAAGGCGTCCTGCACCGCCTGGAAGTCCTTGCGGCCGGACGGCGGCTTCTCGATCACGCCAGCCTCGATCAGCGCCGCGGCGACGTCCCGCGTGGTGATGAACGACGGCTTGCCCATCGTGCGGAAGAACCGCATCGCCGTCTCGCCGGCGCAGCGCGCGGCGCGCTTCTTCATCAGATCGAGCAGGCCGACGAAGTCGCTGTCCGGCCAGTCGGCGAAGAACCGCGCCGCGCTGCCGTGCTCCCGCGCCAGGTCGACCAGCAACTGGGCGTTGGCGCGCACCGAAGCGACCTTCTGGGCGTTGCGGATGATCCGCGTGTCCTTCAGGTGCGCATCGAACTCCTCCTCGCTCATGGCGGCGTTGAGCGGCGGATCGAAGCCGTGGAAGGCCGCCTCGAAGCCGGTCCACTTGTTCTCGATGACCCGCCAGTTGAACCCGGCCCGAAACACGCCCCGCGTCATCTCCGCCAGCCACCGGTCATCCGGGATCGCCGCCAGCTCCTCCGGCGTCCTGGCCGCATGCTCAGCCAGCGCCGCCTCCAACGCCGCGTCTCCACCCCGCCGCTCCGCCGCCCGCGCATAAATCTCATCGAAGCTCTGCATGCCGCCTGCCGCCTTTTGCCTTGCCGCCCTATCTACGATAGAACCCGCGCCCTTCGAAGCAGACCGCCCTCAAAGACCCGCAAGATGACCGACCGCTGGACGCCTTCGTCCTGGAGGAGCCTGCCCGCCAAGCATGTGCCGGACGACTACCCGGACACGGCGGCATTGGCGCGCGTGGAGACCGAGCTGCGGCGCATGCCGCCGCTGGTGTTCGCCGGCGAGGCGCGGCGGCTGAAGCACCTGCTCGGCCAGGTCGCCGAGGGCCGCGGCTTCCTGCTGCAGGGCGGCGACTGCGCCGAGAGCTTCAAGGAGTTCTCCGCCGACAACATCCGCGACACTCTTCCGCCTCGATCCTGCAGATGGCGGTGATCCTCACCTTCGCCGGCGGCAAGCCGGTGGTGAAGGTGGGGCGGATGGCCGGCCAGTTCGCCAAGCCGCGCTCGGCGCCGACCGAGACCATCGACGGCGTCACGCTGCCCTCCTACCGCGGCGACAACATCAACGGCATGGAGTTCACGCCGGACGTCGCGCCGGCCGGACCCCGAGCGGCTGCTGAAGGCCTACGCCCAGTCGTCGTCGACGCTGAACCTGCTGCGCGCCTTCGCCGGCGGCGGCTACGCCGACCTCTACAACATCCACCGCTGGACGCTGGGCTTCGTCGAGGGCATCGCCGCAGGGCGCGCGCTACCGCGAGCTGGCCGACAAGATCAGCGAGACGCTGACCTTCATGGCCGCGATCGGCGTCACGCCCGAGACCCAGCCGGACCTGCACCGCGTCGAGTTCTTCACCAGCCACGAGGCGCTGCTGCTGGGCTACGAGGAGGCGATGACCCGCGTCGATTCCACCTCGGGCGACTGGTACGACATGCTCGGCCCACCTGGTGTGGATCGGCGAGCGCACCCGCCAGCTCGACGGCGCCCACGTCGAGTTCTGCAAGGGCGTCAAGAACCCCATCGGCCTGAAGGTCGGCCCGACGATGGAGCCGGACGAGCTGCTGCGCCTGATCGAGGCGCTGAACCCCGACAACGAGCCCGGCCGGCTCACCCTCTACGGCCGCTTCGGCGCCGACAAGATCGCCGCGCGGCTGCCGATGCTGATGAGCGCCACGCGCCGCGAGGGCCGCCATGTGGTCTGGGCCACCGACCCCATGCACGGCAACACGCTGGTGGCGAATAACGGTTACAAGACAAGGCCTTTCGACCGCATCCTCGCAGAGGTGAAGAGCTTCATCGAGATCGCCGAGGCCGAGGGCGTGCATCCCGGCGGCGTCCATCTGGAGATGACCGGCCAGAACGTCACCGAGTGCCTGGGCGGCGCGCGGGCGCTCTCCGAAGGCGACCTCGCCGACCGCTACCACACCCACTGCGACCCGCGCCTGAACGGCGAGCAGGCGCTGGAGCTGGCCTTCCTGGTGGCCGAGAAGCTGAAGGCCGAGCGCTCCGCCGGCCTGCAGGCGGCCGAGTAGGCGAGGGGCGATGAGCCCGCGCAGCGTCCAGCTGGCCCGCAGCTTCGGCCGCCAGGCGTTCGGCGAGGACCCGGCGAACTACGACGTCGCGCGTCCCGACTATCCGGACTGGGTCTTCGAGACGCTGCGCGAGCGCTGCGGCCTGGGGCCTGCCTGCGCCACGTTCGAGGTGGGCGCCGGCACCGGCAAGGCGACGCGTGCGCTGCTGGCGGCGCGGCGCCGATCCGCTCGTCGCCATCGAGCCGGACGCCCGGCTGGCGGCGTTCCTGCGCTCGAGCGCCGCCTCGCCGGCGCTGCAGGTGGTGAACGCACCGTTCGAGAGCGCCGAGCTGCCGCGCGCCGACTTCGACCTCGGCCTTGCGGCGACCTCGTTCCACTGGATCGAGGCGCTGGCCGGGCTGAACCGGGTCGCTGCGCTGCTGCGGCCGGGCGGCTGGTGGGCGATGGTCTGGAACGTGTTCGGCGACGCCACCCGCCCCGATCCCTTCCACGACGCCACCGATGCGCTGCTGAACGATGGTCCGAAGAGCCCCAGCCAGTCCGCGAAAGGCACGTCGAACGCGCTCAGCGTCAACGACTGGATGAGCGCCTTCGGCCGCAGCGGGGCCTTCGAGGACGTCGCCGCCCGCGTCGAGGCCTGGGAGCTGGTGATCGACCCCGACCAGGTAGTGGCGCTCTACTCCACCTATTCGAACATCGTCGCCTATCCGCCCGACGAGCGCCGTCGGGTGCTGGCCGAGCTGCGCCGCATCGCCGATCAGGCGTTCGGCGCCCGCGTGGTGCGCAACATGGTCACCGTGCTCTACACCGCCCGCCGCCGGGGTTGACGGCCAGCAGCAGCCGCCTGTCTGTTGCCCGCGCGATGGACACGCGCAGCCGGATCATCGACGCGGCCCGCGACCTCTTCTGGGAGAAGGGGTACAACTCCACGTCGGTGGCCGACATCCTGTCGCGCAGTCAGGTGAACTCCGGCAGCCTCTATCACTTCTTCCCCTCGAAGCAGGACGTGCTGGTCGGCGTGCTCACGGCCTATCGCGACAGCATCGACGAGATGCTGCTCGAGCCGGCCTGGGACGGCATCGACGACCCGATCGAGAAGGTCTTCGCGCTCCTGGCCCACTATCGCTGGCGCGCTGGTCGAGACCGAGTGCCTCTACGGCTGCCCGATCGGCAGCCTGGCGCTGGAGCTGCACGAGCCCGACCCGATCGTCCGCGAGCTGATGGCCGCCAACTTCTCCAACTGGACGAGCGCGGTCGAGGGGCGGCTGGTCGAGGCCGGCGCCCGCTTGCCCGCCGAGCTGGATCGTCGGGCGCTGGCCGAGTTCATCATGACCACGATGGAGGGCGGCATCATGCAGGCCCGCACCCACCGTGACGTCGGCTACTTCGACCGCAACGTCGCCATGCTCCGCGACCACGTCGCCATGCTGACGGCCCGCGCGAGGGCGACGGCTTAGGAGCAGCCCTCCCGCTCGCGGGAAAGGTCGAGCGGACGCGCAGCGTCCGGCCGGGTGAGGCGTGGTCACGCCGCCTCGGCGTCTGCAGCCGCTGCCTTGATCCGCGCGTGGGCGCTCTGCCGCGCGCCGACGGCGTCGACCAGCTTGCCGGCGGCGCCGAGGCCGTAGGGCGGCATGTTGTTGTAGACGCTCTCGTAGTGGCCGGGCTCGATCAGGTAGGTCTCGTGCCAGATGCCGATGTCGCCGTTCGAGCCGAGCCTGCCGTTGAACCACTGCCAGGCCGGCAGGTGCTGGCGCCCAGGGTCGCGCGCGTAGGCCTCCAGGTGCTCGAAGCTGCGCCAGTACTGGATGAGGAGCGCGCCGCCGCCGGTGAAGTGCTGGCGCACGTGCAAGAGGCCCAGCGCCGGCTCGGCCGTCAGCTCCTTCAGCATCCGCGGCATCGTGGCCAGGAACGGCAGCGCCACGTTCAGCTTCCAAGGCCGGTTGATCTGCGCGCCGATCATGAAGAGCACGAACGGCCCTTCGATCTCCGCGCAGACGCGCCTGTCGATGATCGCCGCCATGGCCAAGCCCCCCGTGTCGCTTTGTTGCGAGCCCGCAACGATCATACGCGCATCGGCGCAGCTTGGACCAACCCCGTTGCCGTCGCCGGTCCTCTCGTCCAGATTCCAGCTCCCTGATCACAAGGTGACCCATGAGCGGCGGGGCCGCGGCGGCGGCTTCGCGTGCGGCCTTGCCGTCGCATCCCATTCGATCCGATCTCGCCCGGCTCGGCCGCCTGGCCTGGCCGGTGGTGGTCTCGCGGCTCGGCGTGATGACCATGGGGCTCACCGACACCATCGTGGTGGGCCGCCACTCGGCCGTCGAGCTCGGCTACATGGCGCTGGGCTGGGCGGTGTCGAGCACCATGCTGGGCACGTCGATGGGCCTGCTCTCCGGCGTGCAGGTGATGACCTCGCGCGCCACCGGGGAGGGGAACCCGGCGGCCGCCGGCGCGGCGCTGCGGCGCGGCCTCAGCTATTCGCTGTGGATCGGCCTGGCGTCGATGGCGGCGCTGGCGATCGCCGGCCCGTTCCTGCTCGGCGCGCTCGGACTGAAGGGCGATCTGGCCAAGGGCGCGACCGGCCCGCTGCTGGTGCTGGCGGTGTCGATGCCTAGTTTCGCGCTGTCGTCGGCGACCTCGTCGTGGCTCGAGGGGCTCGGCCGCACGGTGCCGCCGATGGTGCTGATGTGGATCGCCAACCTGCTCAATCTCGGCGTCGACCTCGTGCTGGTGCCCGGCGGCTTCGGACTGCCGGCGCTCGGCGCGGTCGGCGCCACCTGCGCCACCTTCGCCGGGCGAACCTTCCTGGCGCTGGCGACGCTGGCCTACATCGCCCTGATGCCGGACGCCCGCGCGCTCGGCGTTTTCACCAAGCCGGAGCGCTCCCGGGCGCTGGAGATCGAGCAGCGCCGGATCGGCTACGGCGCGGCCGCGTCGAGCTTCTTCGAGATCAGCGCGTTTGCCGCGATGAACGTGATCGCCGGCTGGATCAGCCCGGTGACGGTCGCCGCCTGGGCGGTGACGGTCAACATGCTGGCGTTGATCTTCATGGTCCCGGCCGGGCTTTCGACCGCCACCGCGGTGCTGGTCGGCCGCGCCTACGGGGCCGCGGATCGGGTCGGCCTGAAGCGCGCGGCGGCGGTGGGCTTCGCGGTGACCGCGGTGTTCGGCCTGGCGATCGGCGTGGTCTCCTGGCCGTTCGTCCGCCAGATCGCGGCGCTCTACACCTACGATGGCCAGACCATCGCGCTGGCCGCCGGCGCGCTGGCGCTCTGCACGGCGTTCTATCTGCCGGACGCCATTCAGGTGGTGGTCGCCCAGGCGCTGCGCGCCCGCGGCGACGTGCTGGCCCCGACACTCACGCACCTGACCAGCTACATCGTCGTGATGCTGCCGCTCGCCTGGTGGCTGGCCATCCCGCTGGGCTGGGGCATCGGCGGCATCACCTGGGCGATCGTCGTCTCCGCCTACATCAGCGCCGGCCTGCTGCTGGCCCGCTTCTGGATGCTGGCGCGGCGAGACTGAGGCCTAAGCCCCCAGCACCCAGCCTTCCTCGCGCTCGGCGTCCACGACCACGTCGGCGGCGGTGTCCTTGGCGTGGCCGAACAGCGCGCCGAGCCTGCCTGCCTCGTCCAGGCGCGAGAAATGCTCGGCGGTGACGCGCACTTGCGTCAGGTCCTTCACTTCGCCCGGCAGCGCCTGGCCCTTGAACATCGAGGGGTAGACTTCGGCCGCCACCACGTCGACGCCCGCCAGGTCCGGCTCGGTCAGCGCCTTCCAGCCGGTCTCGAACGGCCAGACGCGCATCGCCTCGCCGCGCGCCAGCTTCAGGCGCCGCACCATCGGGATGCCGAGGATCGATTGTCCGCCGACCGAGCCCTGGTAGTAGAGCTTCCAGACTGGGCTCGTCCCCTTGGCGGCCAGCTCGGCGTGGCGGAATTCAGGGATGTCGCCCGGGCCATGCGCGCGCTGCTTCTTCGGCTGCAGCGTGGTCAGCGCATCCTTCGGCGGCACGCCCCAGAACGGGAACGGCCCGCCGGTGAGCCGGCGGTTGATCTCCGAGCCGACGCCGAAGCGGTTGTTGGTGTTGTCGGCCTTGTCCTTCACCATCCGGTCGATCTGGTTCCAGACCGCCAGCCACGGCGGCGTCTCGGCCGGCAGCTTCAGACCGGCCGCCAGCCCGCGCGGGAAGCCGAGGTTGAAGTCGAAGCCGATCAGCGCCCGCTCGCTGCGCTTGGCCCGATCGTCGAGGATGCCGGCGATCAGCGTCTCGGCGGCGGCGCGGGTCGGCGGGTTGTGGCTCTCGAAGGCCATGCGGAAGCGCACGTCGCGCTTCAGCACGCCGACCCAGATCGAAGTCCGCGCCGGTGGTCGGCTTGGAAGCCGCGCTCCAGTCCACGATGACGTAGGCGTTGAACAGGCGGGCCACGGGCGCTCCGGGTAGAGGTCGCGCGGCCTTCTAGCCGTTCCCAACGGGCGGGCCAACGAAAGTCGAAGGCGAGACCGCCCGCGGCGATCAGGCTGGCGTGAGCGGCGCCTCGCCCCAAGCCTTGGCAGCGGCCCCGAGCAGCTCGTCCAGCCGTTCGCCCTCCCGGACCGGGGCGGCCGTGTCCAGGCCCATCGCGCGTGCGCCGAGCGTGGCGTCCGGGGCTGGCGCGCCGAGCCGCGTCTCGATCGGCACGACGCCGCTCCAGGCCGGCCAGCCTGTGTCGATGTCCAGCGGCGCGACGCCGCCTTCGCGAACTTTCGCTGAGGCTCCCTCGATCTCCATCGCCACGAAGGTGGTGGCCCGGAGCTCGATCTCGGTCGGCGGACGCAGCGTGGCGGCGCGGCCCGGATAGATGCGCTCTATGAAGGCGTCGGCCGCCATCCGCTTGCCGGCCTCGTCCTCGATCAACCGCGCGCGGCCGAACGCCATCACCGAGCGGTAGTTCATCGAGTGGTGGAAGCCGGACGGCGCCAGGATCAGCGCGTCCATCAGCGTGACGGTGACGCACACCGGCGCGCCGCCGCCGGCCGTCTTCAGCATCCGGCTCGCCGCCGAGCCGTGCCAGAGCAGCCGGCGGCCCTCGCGCCAGAAGAGGGTCGGCGTCACCAGCGGGCGCCCGTCCACCAGGTAGCCGACGTGCGCCATCAGCGCCGCATCGAGCACCGCGTGCACGGCCGCCTCGTCGTAGCGCCCGCGCTCGGGGTGGCGGCGCACGCGGGTGAGGTCGGTGCGTGGGTAGCTCGGCTCGGACATGGCGCTGGCCTCCTTGAAGCGGCGCTGTATCTGCGAAGTGGTATGGCGAACAGGTCCAGTTTCTGACAGAAGGCCAGACCAATTGACGGAGGCGCCGATGAGCTGGGCGGAGCTCTATCCGTGGCGCGCGCCGGACCGGGCAGGGCCGGTGGTGCGCCAGATCTACGGCCAGGTGCGCGGCGCGATCCTCGAAGGCGCGCTCGGCGCCGGCGCGCGGCTGCCATCGAGCCGCGATCTCGCCGGCCGGCCTCGGCGTCGCCCGCGCAACCGTGGTCGGCGCCTACGAGCAGCTGGTGGCCGAGGGCTACGTCGAGACCCGGCCGGGCGCCGGCGCTTTCGTGGCTGCGGACCTTTCGGGCGTGCAGGACGTGCAGGTTCGCCCCGCGCCGCAGGGCCTGGCGGCGCCGCCGTCGCTGCCGGAGCGCGCCGCCGCGGTGGCCGAGGAACCCGGCTCCCCGCCGCTGCCGGGCGATGCGCCGTTCAACACCGGCCGCACCCTGATGGACGAGCGCGCGCTCGCCGCCTGGGGCCGGGCGACGCGCCGCGCGCTCCGGACCCTCGGCCCCGAGCACTTCGGCTATGCCGAGGCCGCCGGCCACCCGAAGCTGCGCGCGGCGATCGCGGATTATCTGCGCGCGGCTCGCGGCGTCGCTTGCGAGCCCCGCAGGTGATCGTCACCGCTGGCGCCCAGCAGGCGATCGACATCGCCGCCCGCGTGCTCATCGCTCCAGGCGCGCCGGTCTGGGTCGAGGACCCGGCCTATCCGACCACCATCCGCGCGCTCGCCGCGGTCGGCGCGGCGCTGCGGCCCGTTCCGGTCGACGCGGAGGGCCTCGTGGTCGCCGAGGGCGTGGCGCGGGCGCCGGATGCGCGGGCCGCCTACGTGACGCCGTCGCACCAGTATCCGCTCGGCGTCACCCTCTCGATGCGGCGGCGGCTGGAGCTGCTGGCCTGGGCGCGGGACGCCGGCGCCTGGATCATCGAGGACGACTATGCCTCGGAGTTCCGCTACGCCGGTCCGCCGCTCGCCGCCCTGCAGGGCCTCGATGGCGGGCAGCGCGTGCTCTACGTCGGCACCTTCAACAAGGCGCTCTTCCCCGGTTTGCGGTTGGGCTACCTGGTCGCCCCATCGTCACTGGTCCCGGCGCTGCTGCGCGCCCGCACGCTGCTCGACCGCCAGCCGCCGTCGCTGACGCAAGCCATCGTGCTCGACTTCATGCAGAGCGGCGACTTCGCCGCCCACATCCGCCGCCGGCGGCTCGCCTATCGCGCCCAGCGCGACGCGCTCGCCGAGGCGTTGCGGGAGCACTGCGCGACGTGGCTCGAGCCCGATCCGCCCGGGCAGGGCATGCACATGATCGCCTACTTGCGAGAAGGGTTGAGCGACCTCGCCGCCCAGACCGCCGCGGCGCGCGCCGGCGTCATCGCAGGCCCCATCAGCCCGCTCTACTTGGATGCCCCGCCGCGCCAGGGCCTGATGCTGGGCTTCTCAGGCTACCCACCCAGCGCTATGGCTCCGGCGGCGCGGCGGCTGGCGAAGGGTTTGGCGGAATTCTCACCTCACAACCCCAACGTTGTCATCCCGGAGAGCCCGCCGTCAGGCGGAACTCTATCCGGGATCTGCTTTCAACGCCGGCGCGAAGTAGGTCCCGGATCTGCGCCGCTTCGCGGCTTGTCCGGGATGACATCTCGGGGTGGCTTTACGAGAGCCGCACCAGCATCTTGCCCATGTTCTCGCCCTTGAAGAGGCCCATGAACGCCGCGGGGGCGTTCTCGATGCCTTCCTTCACGGTCTCGCGGTTCTTGATCTTGCCCGCCGCCACCCACTCGGAGAGGTCCTTCAGGAAGGCGCCCTGCATGTCCTGGTAGTTGGAGACGATGAAGCCCTGCAGCTTCAGACTCTTCCCCACCGCCATGACCAGCCCGCGCACGCCGTCGCCGAGGTCGGTGTTGTTGTACTGCGAGATCATCCCGCAGAGCGCGAAGCGGGCGAACGGCTTGGCGGCCATCAACGCGGCCTCCATGTGCGCGCCGCCGACGTTCTCGAAGTAGACGTCGATGCCGCCGGGCGCGGCGCGCAACAGCGCAGCAGTGAGGTCGGGCTCGGCCTTGTAGTCGATGGCGTGGTCGACGCCGATTTCCTTCAGGAAGGCCACCTTGTCAGGCCCGCCGGCCGAGCCGATCACCGTATGGCCCTTCAGCTTGGCGATCTGGCAGACCACCGAGCCTACCGCCCCGGCCGCGCCGGAGACGAACACCACGTCGCCGTCCTTCAGCTCGCCGACCTTCAGCAGCCCGACGTAGGCGGTCAGGCCCGGCATGCCGGCGAAGCCCAGGAACGCCTCGGGCGGCATGCCGTGGGTCTCCAGCTTCTGCAGCGCCTGGGCGGGCGCGTTGAACGCCTCGCGCCAGCCGAAGAAGCTCGACACCAGGTCGCCGGCTTTCAGCGAGGCGTCGTTGGACTTGGTGACCTCGCCGACCGCGCCGCCCTGCAGCGCCTCGCCGATCTGGAACGGCGGCACGTAGCTGGCCACGTCGTTCATGCGGCCGCGCATGTAGGGGTCGACCGTCATCCAGGTGTTCTTCACCTGCACCTGGCCGGGCGCCGGATCGGGCAGCTCGACGCTCGCCAGTTCGAAGTTCGCCGCCGTCGGCGTGCCCACCGGGCGGCTCTTCAGGCGGATCTCGCGGGAACTGGTCATCAGCGTCTCCTCGTTTGCCGTGGAACCGGCTTGGGCGCGACAAACACGCGTTTGAGCCGCTTGCCAAGGCGCCGCGGGTGGCGGCGCAGCGCCAGTGGTGCTAGGCGGCGCCGCCGAGAGGAGCCTCGATGGGTCAGGTCTTGCGCGCCGGCGTGATCGGCGCGGGCGTTTTCGGGGGCTACCACGCGCAGAAGTACGCCGCGATGCCGGGGTGACCCTGGTCGGCGTCTACGACCACCACGCGGTGCACGCCGAGGCGCTGGCCGCCGCGCTGCGGCGGCCAGGTGTTCGCCACCGAGGCCGAGCTGATCGCCGCGGTCGACATCGTCTCGATCGCAACGCCCGCCATCGCCCACGCCGGCCCCGCCATCGCCGCGCTGGAGGCCGGGCAGGGCGGTCTATGTCGAAAAGCCGGTCGCCGCCGACCCCGAGGACGCCGCCCGCATCGCCGAGCTGGCGGCGCGGTCGGGCGTGGTGGCGGCCTGCGGTTTCCTGGAGCGCGCGGCGCTGCAGGCGATGGGCCTCTTCGATGTCCCCGAGCGGCCGCGGCTGCTTCGAGGCGGTGCGGATCGGCCCGCCCAGCCCGCGCAACCTCGACGTCTCGGTGGTGCTGGACCTGATGATCCACGACGTCGACCTGGCGCTGGCGCTAAGCCCCGGCGAGCCCGCGATGGTGGAGGCCGAAGGCGCGGCGGTCGCCAACGCCACGCTCGACCGGGTCGACGCCGAGGCCGAGTTCGACGACGGCTTCGTCGCCCGTTTCCGCGCCTCGCGCATCGCCGAGAGCCCCGAGCGCAGCATCCGCATCGTCTATCCGTCCGGCGAGGTGCGGGTCGACTTCCTGACCCACGCCTTCGACCAACACCACGCCGTTCGCGCTCGATCCGAACTTCGCGGAGATCGCCAAGGACAAGCTGCGCGCCAGCCTCGGCGGCCTTCGTCGCGGCGGTGCGCGGCGAGCGCGCGGCGTCCGCTCGCCACGGTGCGGCGACGGCGCCCGCGCGCTGGATCTGGCGCTGGCGGTGGAGCAGGCTATGGCCAGCAGGGCCTGGTTTGAACCGCTCGGAGAACCCACCGATGTCGAACGCCTACGATTTCTGCTTCACCAGCATCGACGGCGAGCCGCTGCCGCTGTCGTCCTTCAAGGGCAAGCCGGTGCTGGTGGTGAACGTCGCCTCACGCTGCGGGCTGACGCCGCAGTACGAGGGCATGGAGGCGCTCTATCGCGACTACCGCGACAAGGGCCTCATCGTGCTCGGCGTGCCCTGCAACCAGTTCGCCGGCCAGGAGCCGGGGACCGAGGCCGAGATCAAGGACTTCTGCCAGACCAAGTTCGACGTCGACTTCCCGATGACCTCGAAGGTCGACGTCAAGGACGACGCGCCGCCACCCGTTCTACGCCTGGGCCGAGGACAAGCTCGGCACGCCCGCGGTGCCGGTGTGGAACTTCCACAAGATCCTGGTCGGCAAGGACGGCGAAGCGCTCGCCGCGTTCGGCCCGCGCACGCCGCCGCAGGACCCGGAGATCGTCGAGGCGGTGAAGAGGCGCTCTAAGCCCTCAGCCGCACCTCCAGTAGCCCTCTCCCCGCTGCGCGGCGCGAGGGCTACTTCGAGGGCGCCTCACAGTCCGGCTTGCGAACACGCGTTTGAAGTCGCAACGTGCTCCCAACGATAAGGGAGGACCCACGTGGCGGACGATGCAACCCAGCGCGAGCGGCCGCCGCAGGCCTACTACGACGACATCAAGGCGAAGTTCGCCGAGGCGCGGGACCTACGGCTGAGGCTACCGGCCCGAAGGCACGCTCGCAGTACACCTCCGACTTCTCCGGCGCGCTCGCCAGGTACGCCACCGACCCGCACGCCGAGCCGGCGCCCGACCGCGAGCCGATCACCGACGAGGTCGAGGTGCTGTTCATCGGCGGCGGCTTCTCGGCGCTGCTCACCGCGGCGCGCCTGCGCGAGCGCGGCGTCGAGAGCATCCGCATCGTCGAGCGCGGCGCCGATGTCGGCGGCACCTGGTACTGGAACCGCTATCCGGGCGCGGCCTGCGACGTGCCCGCCTACGACTACCTGCCGCTGCTGGACGAGATGGACTACGTGCCCTCGCGCCTCTACGCCAAGGGGCCGGAAATCTACGCCCACTGCCAGGCGATCGCGAAGCGCTACGACCTCTACGACCTCGCCGTGTTCCGCACGACGGTGCTGAAGACCACCTGGGACGAGGCCGCCAAGCGTCTGGGTGCTGCGAGACCGACCGCGGCGACGAGATGCGCGCCAAGTTCGTCATCTGCGCCAACGGCACGCTGTCCAAGCCCAAGCTCTCGAAGATCGCCGGCATGGAGAGCTTCGCCGGCCACTCGTTCCACTCTTCGCGCTGGGACTACGCCTACACCGGCCGCGACCTGGAGAACCTCGCCGACAAGGTGGTCGGCATCATCGGCACCGGCGCGTCGGCCGTGCAGGCGATCCCGCGGCTCGGCAAGACGGCCAAGCAGCTCTACGTCTTCCAGCGCACGCCCTCCGGCATCGACATCCGCGGCGACCGGCCGACCGATCCGGACTGGGCCGCGCGCCTCGAGCCCGGCTGGCAGCAGGCGCGGCGCATGAAGCACATCCGCGGCCGGCCGGAGGACCTCGAGCGCGCCGGCCGAGCTCGCCGAGGTCAGCCGCGAGGAGAAGATCCGCCGCCAGGAGAACGGCAACATCGACCACATGATGCGCATCCACCAGCGCATCGACGAGATCGTCACCGACCCGGCGACGGCCGACGCGCTGAAGCCCTGGTACATGTTCATGTGCAAGCGGCCGTGCTTCGACGACGACTACCTGCCGACCTACAACCTGCCGAACGTCAATCTGGTCGACACCAAGGGCAAGGGGATCACCGAGATCGGCCCGGACGGCCCGGTCTTCGAGGGCGAGACGCTACCCGCTCGACCTCCTGATCTACGCCACCGGCTTCGAGGTGCAGAAGACCGGCATCTACAACGAGATCCGCGGCCGCGACGGGCGCGAGATCAACGAGGTCTACGCCGACGGCATCCGCACCCTGTTCGGCGTGCACACCCACGGCTTCCCGAACCTCTTCATCATGGGCGGCTACCAGGCCTCGTTCCAGTTCAACCTCACCTTCATGCTGCAGACGCAGGGCGACCACATCGCCGAATGCATCAAGCTGGCCCGCGAGCACGGCGCGGCCGAGATCGACGTGAAGCCGGAGACCGAGGAGTGGTGGGTGCAGGAGGTGATCGCCCACCGCGGCAAGACCAGCCGCAACGCCGACTGCACGCCGGGCTATTACAACTTCGAGGGCGAGTTCAACCGCCGCCAGGACGGCAACTACAACGGCGGCTTCTTCCAGTACTTCACCCACATGCAGGAGATCCGCAAGGATCTCGCCAGCCACTTCCTGTTCGCCTGAGCCCGGAGATCAGCCGCCGATGACGCTGAACCTCGACCCCGAGATCGCCGAGATCGTCGGCGAGCTGGACTTCGATCCTGACGCCCTGTTCGCCAAGTACCTGGCCGAGCGCGACAAGCGCGTGCGGCGCGGACGGCATCGGCCAGTACGTCGAGATCAAGGCCGAGTTCGCCCACTACATCGACGACCCCTACGTCGAGCCCGGCTTCACCCGCGATCCGGTGTTCGACGACGTGGAGTTCGCCATCATCGGCGGCGGCTTCGGCGGCCTGCTGATGGGCGCGCGGCTGCGCGAAGCCGGCTTCGACGAAGATCCGCGTGGTCGAGAGCGCCGGCGACTTCGGCGGCACCTGGTACTGGAACCGCTACCCCGGCGCGATGTGCGACGTGGAGAGCTACTGCTACCTGCCGCTGCTGGAAGAGCTGAACTACATCCCCAAGCACAAGTACTCGTTCGCGCCGGAGATCCTCGAGCACAGCCGCGCCATCGCCCGCCACTACCGGCTCTACGACGACGCGCTGCTGCAGACCGCGATCACCGGGCTGGCGTGGGACGAGAAGGCCAAGCGCTGGGTCGTCTCGACCAGCCGCGGCGACCGCTTCACCGCCCAGTACGTGGCGATGGCGTGCGGGCCGCTCAGCCGCCCGAAGCTGCCCGGCATTCCCGGCATCCACGACTTCGACGGCCACACCTTCCACACCAGCCGCTGGGACTATGGCTACACCGGCGGCGACTCCACCGGCGGCCTCACCGGCCTGAAGGACAAGCGGGTCGGCATCATCGGCACCGGCGCCACCGCCATCCAGTGCGTGCCGCACCTCGGCGAATGGGCCAAGGAGCTCTACGTCTTCCAGCGCACCCCCTCGTCGGTGGACGTGCGCAACAACGCCGAGACCGATCCGGCCTGGGCCGCCTCGCTGCAGCCCGGCTGGCAGCGGCGCCGGCAGGACAACTTCAACATCCTGGTGGCCGGCGGCGACCAGGACGAGGACCTCGTCCACGACGGCTGGACCGACATCTTCCGCAATCTCACCGGCACGGCGGCCAAGCAGATCGCCGACAAGCTGGGCCGGCGCCTCTCGCAGCGCCGAGCGCGCCGAGGTGATGCAGGTCGCCGACTATCGCAAGATGAACCAGGTCCGCGCCCGCGTGGACGCAACTCGTCAACGACCCGGCGACCGCCGCGAAGCTGAAGCCCTGGTACCGGCAGTTCTGCAAGCGGCCGTGCTTCCACGACGAATACCTGCAGACCTTCAACCGCCCGAACGTGCACCTGATCGACACCGAGGGACACGGCGTCGAGCGGCTGACCGAAGACCGGCGTGGTCGCCAACGGCCAGCGAGTACGAGCTCGACTGCCTGATCTTCGCCACCGGCTTCGAGGTCGGCACCAGCTACACGCGCCGCGCCGGCTACGACATCGCCGGGCGGGACGGCCTGACGCTGTCCGAGCACTGGGCGGATGGCCTGCGCACCCTGCACGGCCTCACCAGCCACGGCTTCCCGAACTGCTTCTTCCTCGGCTTCACCCAGACCGCGATCACCATCAGCGTCCCGCAGGCGCTGGGCGAGCAGGCCGACCACGTCGCCTACATCGTCAGCGAAGCGCGCGACCGCGGCGCGCGAAGTGGTCGAGCCCACCGCCGAGGCCGAGGATGCCTACGTGCAGGAGATCCGCGGCCTCGCCCGCATGGGCCAGCGCTTCTACTCGGAGTGCACGCCCGGCTACTACAACAGCGAAGGCGCCACCAATAACCGGCAGCGGCTTCTTCTCCGACATGTACGGCGCCGGGCCGCTGCGGTTCTTCGAGCTGTTGGCTGAGTGGCGCGCCACCGGCGAGCTGCCGGGCCTGACGCTCAGCTAGAGAGGTTCGAGTTGGCGCTGAAGCGTGTCCTGATCGCCAACCGCGGCGAGATCGCCATCCGCATCGCCCGCGCCGCCGCGGCGCTCGGCATGGAAAGCGTCAGCGTCCACGCGCCGGCCGACGCACTCTCGCTGCACACGCGCGTCACCGACGAGACCCGCCAGATCGGCGCCGGCGCCGACCCGGTGAAGGCCTACCTCGACATCGACGCCATCATCGAGGCGGCGCGCGAGACTGCCTGCGACTGCGTCCACCCCGGCTACGGCTTCCTCGCCGAGAACGCCGAGTTCGCGCGCCGGTGCCTCGCCGAGGAACTGGTGTTCGTCGGTCCGATCGCCCGAGGCGCTCGCCCTCTTCGGCGACAAGGTGGCGGCCCGCGAGCTCGCCAAACGCGAAGGCGTGCCGATCATCCCCGGCAGCGGCACGACGCTGGCGGGCGCCGAGGCGGCGGCCGAGATCGCCGGCGAGCTCGGCTATCCGGTAATGCTGAAAGCGGCGGCCGGCGGCGGCGGGCGCGGCATGCGGCGTGTCGATAGCGGCGGCGAGATCGCGGCCGCGTTCGCCTCCGCCCAGCGCGAGGCGGAGGGCGCGTTCGGCGACGGCTCGATCTTCGTCGAGAAGCTGATCGAGCGGCCGCGGCACATCGAGGTGCAGGTGCTGGCCGACCAGGCCGGCGAGGTCGTCCACCTCTTCGAGCGCGACTGCTCGGTCCAGCTGCGGAACCAGAAGCTGGTCGAGATCGCCCCGGCGCCGAACCTCGACGACGAGCTGCGCCAGCGTATTCTCGACGACGCACTGAGGCTCGCGAAAGCCGGCGGGCTCGTGAACGCCGCGACGATCGAGTTCCTGGTCGCGCCGAACCTCGGCGTCCACTTTTTCATCGAGTGCAATCCGCGCATCCAGGTCGAGCACACGGTCACCGAGGAGGTCACCGGGATCGACCTTGTCGAGGCGCAGTTCCGGATCGCCGGCGGCGAGCGGCTCGCCGAGCTCGGCATCGTGCGCCAGACCGACATCGCTGCGCCGCGCCGCTTCGCGGTGCAGGCCCGCGTGCTCGCCACCGGCGCAGGCACGATCACCGCCTATCGCGAGCCGGCCGGCCGCGGCGTGCGGGTCGATAGCTGCGGCTACCTGGGTCTCGCGCCCCCGCCGCAGTTCGATCCGATGTTCGCCAAGGTGATTGGCGTCTCCAACTCGACCGGCTCGCTGGAATCGGCGCTGGAGCGCACCAGCCGGGCGCTGGCGGACTTCCAGATCGGCGGCCTGCCGACCAATCTCGCCGCGTTGCGCGCCATCCTGGACGCCCCTGAGGTGCGCGCCGGCGACGCTCGCACATCACTGCTCGCCGATCATCCAGCGCTGATGGCGGCGGCCGAAGCTGCGCCGACGCCCGCCAGCCCGCGCTCACTGCTCGACGCGCAGGCTGCTGCGCTGGGCGGCTCATCCCGCCGTATCCCGTCCTCGCTGCAATCGCTGCAGGCGGCGGCGTCGCTCGAAGTCCGCGACGGCGAGGCGGGCGTCGAGTGCCCGATGGCCGGCTCGGTGGTCGAGCTGACGGCTGCGCCCGGGACCGAGGTCGCGGCCGGCGACGTGCTGATGGTGGTCAGCGCCATGAAGATGGAGACCGCCGTCACCGCGCCCTGCGCCGGCGTGGTCGCCGAGCTGGCGCCGGTGGAAGTCGGCGGCGCGGTCGCCGCCGGCCAGATCGTCGCCACCATCACGCCCAGCCAAGGCGCCGGTCCCAGCCCGCACCCACGGCGAGGACACCTGGGCGCCGCTGCTGGACGAGGTGGCGACCCTGCAGGCCATCGCCCACGCCCGCTTCGCGCCGGGCTCGACCGATCCGGGCGTGGTGCGCCAGCGCAGCCGCGGCAAGCTCACCTGCCGCGAGCGCATCGACCTGCTGCTCGATCCGGGCACCTTCCACGAGATCGGCAGCGTCGCCGGCTTCGCGAGCTACGACGACGAGGGCCGCATCGCCGAGTTCACGCCCTCGAACCACGTCGGCGGCTGGGGCCGGATCGACGGCCGCACCGCGGTGGTCTGCGCCGACGACTTCACCTCGCGCGGCGGCCACGCCGACGGCTCGATCGGCGGCAAGAGCGGCCACCTCGACCGCCTCTCGCTGGAGTTCCAGTGCCCCTCGATCCGCCTGCTGGACGGCTCGTCCGGCGGCGGCAGCGTCGCGGCGATGGTGCCGCGTCAGCAGGCCGCCGGCGAAAGCGCCGCCAAGGAAAGCTCGGGCGCCATCACTGCCGGACGGCCGCGCGTCTCGGGCGGCGGCGGCTCGTTCCTGCCGGGGCACCTGGGCTCGTCAATGTTCGCCGAGCAGCTGGCGATCCGTGCCGGTGGTCAACATGCTCTTGGGCAGCGTCGTCGGCATCGGCGCGGCCAAGGCGGTGCTCGGCCACTTCTCGGTGATGGTGCGCGACATCGCCCAGCTGTTCGTCGCCGGTCCGCCGGTGGTCTCCCACGCGATGGGCTACGACATCACCAAGGAAGACCTCGGCGACTGGCGCGTCCACTGCCGCAACGGCTCGGTCGACAACCTCGCCGAGAGCGAGGAGGAGGCCGCCGCGATGACGCGCCGGCTTCCTCTCCTACCTGCCGACTTCGGTCTGCGAGGCGCCGCCGGTCGTGGCCTCGTCCGACCCGGCCGACCGCCGCGAGGACGAGCTCTTCACCACTGGTGCCGCGGAAGCGCACCACCACCTTCGACATGCGCCGCGCCATCCGCCTGATGGCCGACAAGGACTAGCTTCTTCGAGATCGGCTCGCTCTGGGGCACCGACCAGATCGCCGGTTTCGTGCGCTTCGCCGGCCACCCGATGGGCGTCATCGCCTCCGACAGCCGCCACGTGAACGGCGGCGCGCTCACCGCCGACGGCTGCGACAAGCTGCGCCGGCACATCGACCTCTGCGACCTCTTCCACCTGCCGATCCTCAACCTGGTCGACAATCCCGGCTTCGCGGTCGGCCTTGAGCACGAGATGACCGGCACCATCCGCAAGGGCGGCGAGTGGATGATCGCCTCGGCGCAGGCCGCCGTGCCGATCTTCACGGTGATCATGCGCCGCTCGTTCGGGGTGGCCGGCAACAACTTCGCGACCCCCCGGTCCGGCGTGCATGCGCGGGTCGCCTGGCCGGCGGCCGACGTCGGCGGCATCCCGCCGGAGGGCGGCATCGAGGCGGCCTACAAGCGCCAGCTCGCCGAGGCCGCCGATCCCGCCGCGCTGCGCGCCGAGATCAACGCCCGCATCGAGAGCGCGCGCGGCCCGCTTGGCCCGCTGACCCGCTTCAAGATGGAAGAGATGATCGACCCGCGCGACACCCGCCGCTGGGTCTGCGACTGGATGGACGCCGCCTGGCGCGTCGCCACCCAGCCGCAGCGGCTCGGCCCAAGGGCGCTGGGGTTCCGGCCTTAGCGGGGAGGGCGGCGTGCAGGAGATCCTACCGGGCGTCTTCCTGGTCCCCGCGAACGGCCGCAAGGGCTTCGGCTTCGCCCACTTCGTGCGCCGCCCGGCCGGCAACCTGCTGCTCGACGCCAGCCGCACCACCTCGTTCAGCGACGCCTTCGACGAGCTGGCGGCGGCCGGCGGCGTCGCGGCGGTGGTGATCAGCGACCGCCACCTCGGCGGTCCGCCCACCAACCAGATCGCCGAGCACTTCGATGCGCGCGTCTACTGCAGCCAGATCGAGGCCGACGCGATGGGCCATCGCTCTAACGCGGTGCACATCGACCACGTGCTGCCGTACGAGCGCGCCACGGTGGAGGGCGACGTGCGCCTGATCCCGACGCCGGGCCACACCGCCGGGCAGTTCGGCACGCTTTGTGCGGTGGGCGAGCGGCGCATCTTGTTCTCGTCCGATTTCGTGTGGCGCGTGGACGGCCGCTGGCGGCCGGGGAACTCGAGCCGCCGCAAGATGCGCCCCGCCTTCGAGGCGCTGCGCGACCTCGACTTCGACACCGTCGTGCCCTGGACCGGCTACGCGGCGACCGAGTTCTTCGTTGACGTGCCCGACGTCGGCGCAGCCGTCGACGCGATGATCGCCGCCTGCCCGAAACCCTGATGCTGACGCTCTACGGCTCCTCGCAGGGTCGCCCCAGCCGCAGCCTGCTCGCGCTCGAAGAACTGGGCCTCGCCTACGAGCAGGTTCCGCTGAAGCCCTGGGACAACGCCGCCGACGCCGCGAGGCTCGCCGCGCTGAACCCCAACGCCCGCGTGCCGGTGCTGGACGACGACGGCCTCGTGGTCTGGGAGTCGATGGCGATCAACCTCTACCTCGGCGACCGCCACGGCGGCCCGCTCTGGCCCACCGATGCGCGGGACCGCGCCCGGCTCTACCAGTGGAGTCTCTGGTCGCAGACCTCGATCGACGTGATGGCCCGCCACCGCGCTCGCTACAGCAAGGACGCGGACATCAAGGCGCAGGCCGAAGCCGAACGCCTCGCCGCCCTCGCCATCCTGGACGCAGCACTCGCCGACCGCCCCTACCTCCTCGGCGAAACCTTCACGCTGGCCGACGTGAACGTCGCCACCACCCTCGCCGAGCCCTGGGAAAACGGCTGCATCGACGGCGACCTCGACCCCGCCGCCCACGGCCTTCCGGCCCTCGGGGATTGGCTGGCGCGCTGCACCTCACGCCCGTCATGGGCGAGGGTGCGGGCGTTGCCCTAGCAGTTACCGCACCGAGTAGCCGCGGCCGCTCAGGCAGGCGGCCCGGGCGCGGTCGTAGTCGGCCTGTCCGGGCGTCTGCTCGGGCTTGCGGACGCGCGGTTGCAGCGCGGCGACGTCCGGCGCAGGAGCGCCGGTCACTTCGTCGACGACGCCCAGCGACGGGCTGGCGGCGCCCGTCATGGCGGTCAGAGCCGCGCCGGCTTCGCCCGGTCCGCCGCCGCCCAGCGCGCCGGCCGGACCTCCCTGGCCGCCGCCCCCGATGGCGCCGAGGACCGTGCTCGTGGCCGCGGTGTCGCTCGCCGTGCCGGTCGGTGCGAACGCCTGGAACGGCATCGACGGCGACGTCGATGGGTCGAATCCGCTCTGCCGCCACGCCAGGGTCGAGCAATCGGCTTCGTCGCCCGCTTGCCTGGCCATGTCCTGGCCCCGGAGTGGATAGACGTACTGCGCCGCATCGGCGAACGACGAGGCGAGGAAGCAGGCCGCCGCGACCAGCGCCATGCATGTGGTCTTCATCGTCACCCTCTTGGGCGCCAGGCCGATCAGCCAATGGCAACGTTAAGACCGTAGGGCGGCTCCGCCTATCGGGTCCCCAGCCGAGATCGGGCCGTTTCGGAGACCTTCGCCGGCCCCCGCAGGCGGACGTCATCCTACTCTCGGCAGCACCTTGTCGGTCATCAGGATAACGACAGCTGGCTGAGCGGCGCGCAGAGCAGGTAGTTGAGTGGCGGTCTCCTGCGCGGCCTGGATCTGGTCGAGCAGCGGTCCGGGGTGCCGTGCAGGATCACCTCGTCGAGTAGCGCTCGCACCGGGTCGGGGGCGGCGAGGCGATCGGGGCGTGAGGACGGGGCGGTGCTGTCCGCCGAAATAGGAGCCGACCATCCATTCGGCGCCGCGCCGGGCGACCGCGTCGCCTGTTCCGCGCTGTCGGCCACGCGCGATCAGCCGCGCCATCGGGATGTCGCGGCCGGCCGCGCTGAATGGCCGGCGGCGGCCAGATGCTCGCCGTAGCGGGCGCGCTTGCCGCCGAAATCGGCGCGCGTGCAGTGCGGGTCCATCAGGATCGAGAAGCCGCGCCCGGCGGCCCAATCGATCGCGCCCTCCGAGGTGGCCGCCATCCAGACCGGCGGATGCGGCTGCTGCAGCGGCTTGGGCAGCACTTCGACGTCGTCGAAGTTGAAGAACTTGCCGGCGTAGCTGAGCCGCTCCTCGGTCCAGGCGTTCAGCACGACCTCGACCGCCTCGTGAAAGCGCGGCGCGCTCTCCTCGACCGGCGACGCCGAAGGCGTCGAACTCGACCGCGGGAAAAGCCGCGCCCGGCGCCCCAATTGACCCGGCCGCCCGAGAGCATGTCGAGCAGCGCCACCTCTTCGGCGAGCCGCAGCGGATGGTAGAAGGCGCCAACGACACGGCGGTGCCGATCCGCAGGCGCGTGGTTCGCGCCGCCGCCATCGTCGCCATCATGTGCACCGAGGGGCAGACCGAGAAGCCGGAGAAATGGTGCTCGGCGAGCCACACCGCGTCGTACCCGCTCTCGTCCATGATCTCGAAGCGCTCGATCGCGCTGGCGTAGACGCTCGCCAGCGGAATCCCGCCGGTTCGGCCAGCCGAAGAACTGCAGCACGCCGACCTTCATCGCACTCTCCTCGTCCCTGCCGAACACGCTAAGGCGCGCGGGGGGCGTCGTCAGCCCTCGAAGTAAAGATGGCGGTGCAGCTTGCAGCCCGGGTTGAACGGCGCGGCGCAGGCCGGGCAGGCGTCGTCGCAGGCGAGGTAGGCGGCGATGCTCAGCTCGGCGCCGCACGCGCCGCAGAGCACGGCGGGCGTCGCCCATTCGCCGCGCGGCCACACCTCGGCTGGATGGTTCGCAAGTGCGTCGTGGCAGTCGCGGCAGGCCCAGTAGTCGCCGCAGCAGCGCATCTTCAGCGCCACGATGTCGAGCGCGCTATGCCAGTGCGCGCAGCGGGTCTGCGGGTCGAGCTCCAGGCCGCGCACCTCCGGCCGCCCAGTCACGGATGGCGCGCCAGAAAGTCGACCACCGCCGCGTTGAACCCGTCGGCACAATCGAGGTTGACCGGATGGCCGCCCTCCAGGTCGACCACCTCGATGCTGGCGATCTCCTGCGCCGCCAGGTCACGCACCGCCTGGAAGCCTTTCTCGCGACGGCCGTTGACCAGCAGCGTCGGCGTCGTGATGTCCGCCAGGCGATCGCGCACCGAGAGGTCGGCGATCGTGTAGGTCATGCCGCGCGCCATGCCGGCCAGCGAGATCAGGTCAGCGTCGCCGACCAGCTCGTCCTCCACCGCGGGCGCGAGGCGGCCGGTGCGCTTCGGGTAGAAGGGCATCGCCTCCAGCCCGTCGCGGCCGCGCGCCTCGATCGCCGCGACCCGCGCGGCGAGCTGCTGCGGCGCCAGCGTCGGCAGCGGCTCGCGCAGCGCCGAGTTGGAGTTGGTGAACACCTGCGCCGAGACCCGGGCCGGGTGCGCCAGCGCGTAGCCCATCGTCAGCCCCGCGCCGAACGACTGGCCGCAGACCGCCCAGCGCACCACGCCGAGTTCGGCGCGGATCCGCTCGAAGCGCCCGATGTAGGCCGCCACTGTGTACGCGTCCGGCTCGGCCGGCGACGCCGAGCGGCCGTGGCCCAGCAGCTCGATCACCACCGGCGTCGCCACCTGCGCCAGCGCCGCCAGGTTTGGCCGCCACTGCGCGCGGCTGGAGCAGATGCCGTGCACCAGGAGGAGGTGCGGCGCGCGGCCATCGCCGTGAACTTCGACGTGCATCATCGCAAGAAGCAGTAAAGCACTGCGCGCGGCGGAACCAAGCGTCGGCGAAGCTGTTCATTCCTCCTGGCGGAGACCGCGCCTTCGGGCCGGTCGAGGCTGGGCGTGTAGGCCGAGGGGAGGGGGCATATCCGCCAAGCCATTGACTTTTCGCCATTTTCAGGCTTGAACGGCGCACCAGCCGGGCTCAGTGGAGCGCGCTGGCGCCGTCATCCGCGAGGGGTCGCAAGAACGTGGCGAAACTTCCGTCCGCGCCGCGCGCTGAATCTCATGTGCACCCACGCGAGCATCCCCACGAGCGCTCCATGACGCGTCCCGGCGCCGAGACGGGCAGCTTGGCGAGCGACGACCGGCGCTATGAGCGGCTGGTCAACGCGATCACCGACTACGCCATCTACATGCTCGATCCCGCCGGGTCGTGACCAGCTGGAACGCCGGCGCAGAGTGGATCAAGGGCTACGTCGCCGCCGAGATCATCGGCCAGCACTTCGAACGCTTCTACACCGACGAGGAGCGCGCGGCCGGCGCGCCCGCACGCACTGGGACTGCGCGCGCACTGAGGGCCGCTTCGAAGCCGAGGGCTGGCGGGTCCGCAAGGACGGTAGCGCGTTTCTGGGCGCACGTGATCATCGACCCCATTCGCAACGGACGGCCAGCTGGTGGGCTTCGCCAAGATCACCCGCGATCTTTCCGAGCGACGCGAAGGCCGAGGAAGCGCTCAGGCTCAGCGAGGAGCAGTTTCGGCTGCTGGTGCAGAGCGTCACCGACTACGCCATCTTCATGCTCGACCGCGACGGCCGCGTCACCAACTGGAACCCGGGCGCCGAGCGCATCAAGGGCTATACGCCCGGACGAGATCATCGGCCAGCACTTCTCGCGATTCTACACGGAGGAGGACCGCGCGCGCCGGGCTGCCGGCGCAGGCGCTTCGAACGGCCGTCGCGCGAGGGCCGCTGGGAGAGCGAGGGCTGGCGGGTGCGCAAGGACGGCAGCCGTGTTCTGGGCGCACGTGGTGATCGATCCGATCCGCGACCAGCAGGGCGAGCTGATCGGGCTTTGCCAAGGTCACGCGCGACATCACCGAGCGCAAGGAGGCGCAGGACGCCGGCTGGAACAGGCGCGCGAGGCGCTGTTCCAGTCGCAGAAGATGGAAGCGCGTCGGCCAGCTCACCGGCGGCATCGCGCACGATTTCAACAATCTGCTGATGGCGGTGCTGGGCTAGCTGGAGCTGCTGCGCAAGCGTCTGCCCTACGATCCGCGCCTAGTTGCGCTGCTGGACAACGCCATGCAGGGCGCCCAGCGCGGCGCGACGCTGACCCAGCGCATGCTGGCCTTCGCGCGGCGCCGGGAGATGGATCTCGAACCGGTCGATGTCACCGAGCTGATCGCGCGGCATGCGCGAGCTTCCTGCAGCGCGCGATCGGACCGGCGTACCGCGTTGAGATGCGCTTCCCACCCGGTCTTCCGCTGGTGATGACCGATCCGGCTCAGCTGGAGCTGGCGCTGCTGAATCTGTGCCGTCAATGCCCGCGACGCCATGCCGGACCACGGCGTGATCACCGTGTCGCGGCCGCACGAGAGCTGTGACCGGCGGCGCTGAACGCTGGCCGCCCGGCGACTATGTCCGGCTCGCAGTCGCCGACACCGGCGAAGGCATGGATGAGGCAACACTGGCGCGCGCCACCGAGCCGTTCTTCACCACCAAGGGGGTGGGCAAGGGCACCGGGCTCGGGCTCTCGATGGTGCATGGCCTGGCCGCCCAGTCGGGCGGGCGGCTCGATATCCGCAGTCGGCCGGGCGAGGGTGCGACGGTGGATATCTGGCTCCCGGCCGCGGCGGCCGACGCCAAGGCACGCGACGCGGAGCGGAGCTCGGACGCGGGCCTCTCCGGCGAGCTGCGGCCGTTGCAGGTGCTGGCGGTCGACGACGATACGCTGGTGCTCACCAACACCGTCGCCCTCTTGGAGGACCTTGGCCACCAGGTGCTGCACGCAAAGTCCGGCAAGGAAGCGCTGGAGGCGCTGAAGGCGCATCCGGACGTCGACCTGGTGATCACCGACCAGGTGATGCCGCGGATGACCGGCCTGCAGTTGCGCGAGGAGATCTGCAAGCTGCGCCCCGAACTGCCGGTGCTGATCGCCACCGGCTTTGCGGAGATGCCCTCCGGCGCCGGGTCGGCGGCCCCGCGCATCGCCAAGCCGTTCACCCAGCGCGAGTTGGCCGACGCGGTGATCGACGCCACCCTGCCGCCAGCACGAGGATGAGCGGCGGCACGGCCGCGTAGAGCGCCAGGCCGGCGCCTAGGCCGCGTGCGTCGGCGAGCGCCCCGACCAGCGCCGGGAATCCCATCCCGGCCGTGCCGACCGCGGAGACCACCGCGCTGGTGGCGCCGGCCTGACCGGGTCTGAGCGCCAGCACCACGCTCTCCAAGGTCGTGTAGAGCACGGCGCCGGCCACGCCATCGACGAAGGCCGCGGCCATCTGCAGCGGCAGGTCTGGCAGGAATATCGCGGCTGGCAGCGTCGCGATCATCGCGACCGTGCAGATGAGGATGACGCGGCGCGGCGAACGCGCGCCAGCGATGCGCTCGAATGCGGCGAAGCCCGCCATTCCGCCGACCAGCCCGGCGACGACCGGCGCGGCGGCCAACGCCGGCGACCAGCCCCGCACGCGCTCGAAGTAGGCGATCATGAAGCCGTCGAGCGGCTCGTCGAGCAGGCCGAAGAGACCGAGCAGGATGGCGAGCAGCAGCACCTCCCGGTCCAGTGCGATCCGCCAGACGCCTGCGAAGGGGTTCGCCAGCTTTTGCGGCGGATGCGGCGGCGGGAAGCGTTGCACGCCGAGCCAGCGCCGCATAGCCCAGCATCGCCACGCCGCCGCCGAGGAACGCCCCGCGCCAGCCGAAGCCCAGCAAGACGGCCGCGGCCAGCGTCAGCGGACCCAGCAGGTCGCCGACCGAGGCCCAGGCGTTCATCCGCGCCAGCGTCTTACCAAGCGCCTCGTCGGCCAGGTCCACCAGCGCGACTTCCGCACCGTGCACGAAGGCGTCGCTGGCGGCGCCCCAGGCGAACGCGGCCGCCAGCAGCAGCGGCAGCGAATGGCCGACGCCGAAGGCGATCATCGCCAGGCCGTAGGTCGCCGCGCCGAGGCTGGCGATCACGCGACGGCTCACATAGTCGGCCGCGATGATCAGGAACGTGCCGACGATCCCACCGCCCGAGAGCGCGACCAGCACGCCGGCGACCTGCGCGTAGCTGAGGTCGAGGTCGCGGCGGATCGGCTCCAGCGCGCCGGCCGGCAGGAAGGTGGTCCACTCGTCGGCGAATCGCACGAGCACCAGCGCCGCGACGAGCCCATAGGGCGCGCGGCGCAAAGCCGGGATCGCCCAGAGGGCGACCCGGCGCAAGACGGCTAAGGCGCGGTCAGATCAACGTGGGGGATCCATGCGCGCATCGATAACGCCGTTCGGCGCGCGTGGACAGAGGGGGGCGTGGATTGGCTGCGTCAGTCCTGGCCGGCCGCCTTCGCCCGCTCGATGCCTTCCAGCACCATCCGCCGCGCGTCCGCCGCATCGCCCCAGCGCACGATCTTCACCCACTTGCCGGGCTCCAGGTCCTTGTAGTGGCTGAAGAAGTGCTCGATCTGCTTGACGGTGATCTCCGGCAGGTCGGTGTAGTTCTCGACGTGGTCGTAGCGCTGGGTGAGCTTCGGACCCGGCACCCCGATCAGCTTCTCGTCGCCGCCCGCTTCGTCCTCCATCACCATCACGCCGACGATCCGCACGCTCATGATCACCCCCGGCGTGAGCGCCCGGGTGTTGGCGATCAGCACGTCGCAGGGGTCGCCGTCGCCCGAAAGCGTGTGCGGGATGAAGCCGTAGTTCCCCGGGTAGCGCATCGACGTGTAGAGGAAGCGGTCGACCATCAGGGCGCCTGACGGCTTGTGCATCTCGTACTTGATCGGCTCGCCCCCGATCGGCACCTCGATCACCACGTTGACCTCATTAGGCGGATCGCGCCCGATCGGCACGGCGGCGAGGTTCATGCGGCGCTCCTCAGGCTTTGCCGGAGGGATAGCGGACGGCTGCCGTCGCCGGAAGGCGGAACCACGAACCTCACGAGCCTCGCGTACCCATTCGTGTCGTTCGTGAGGTGCGTGGTCAGAAATTCCTTTCCAGTTATATTTCTACTGGACTATATGAGTGCGATGGACGCCTTCGAAGCCATCGCCGAGCCGAATCGCCGCCGCATCCTCGACCTGCTGCAGGGGCGGCGAGCGGCCGGCGGGCGATGTCGTGGAGGCGCTGGCGATCAGCCAGCCGGGCGTCTCCAAGCATCTGAGGCTGCTGCGCGAGGCCGGGCTGGTGCGGGTCCGCGCCGACGGCCAGCGGCGGCTCTACAGCCTCAGCCCCCGCGAGTTCGCCGCCATCGAGGCCTGGCTCGAGCCCTACCGCGTCGTTCTGGCGCGGCCGCCTCGACGCCTTGGAAGCCCACCTGGAGAAGGAGCAGTAGCGATGGACACCGGATCGGGACGGCGTCGTCAAGCGCGACGGGCGACACCTACGAGATCGTCTTCGTGCGGCGGCTGGACAAGCCGATCGAGAAGGTGTGGGCGGCGCTCACCATGCCCGAGCGGCTGGCGGATTGGCTCACGGGGCGTTGTCACGCCGGAGGTACGGCGGCGAGTTTGCCATCGTCGGCGGACGCTTCGAGCTGCGCTTCCCTTGGGCGGCTACCGCACGCGCTGCCAGGTGGTGGCGGTCGAGCCGCCGCGGCTCTTCGCCTGGACCTGGGGACTGCCTGACGGGCCGGCGCAGCTGGCGGGCGCAGTCCGCTTCGAGCTCGCGCCGGACGGCGACGGTTGCGTGCTCACGCTGACCAACCCCGGCACTGGGTCCGCCAGGATCTGGACGAGCGTGCGGCGGGATGGCACACCCATCTGGAAGCGCTCGACGGCGCCGCGGAGGGGGTTCGCACCGTTGGAGCAACGAGCGCGAGCGGCCCCATCTCGCAACGCTACACGGCCGCGCTGGCGGCGCTCGGATAGCCCGACGTTTGCAGCCGCCGACCCCCTCCGCTAGGGATGCGCCCCTTCGAGACGAGAGGCGTGTCATGCATCGCAAGCCGGACGGATCCTGGGACAAGTCGAAGCTGCCCAGCCGCCATGTGACCGAGGGGCCGGCCCGCGCGCCGCACCGCTCGTACTACTACGCGATGGGGCTCGGCACGCGGGAGATCAACCAGCCGTTCGTCGGCGTCGCCTCCTGCTGGAACGAGGCCGCGCCCTGCAACACCGCGCTGATGCGCCAGGCCCACGCCGCCAGCCAGGGCGTGAAGGCGGCCGGCGCGACGCCGCGCGAGTTCTGCACCATCACCGTCACCGACGGCATCGCCATGGGCCACGAGGGCATGCGCTCGTCGCCTGGTCAGCCGCGAACTGATCGCCGAACTCGGTCGAGCTGACCATGCGCGGCCATGGCTACGACGCGCTGGTCGGCATCGCCGGCTGCGACAAGTCGCTGCCCGGCATGATGATGGCGATGCTGCGCCTCAACGTGCCGTCGGTGTTCCTCTACGGCGGCTCGATCCTGCCCGGGCGCTGGCAGGGCAGGGACGTGACGGTGGTCGACGTGTTCGAGGCGGTCGGCCAGCACTCGGCCGGCAAGCTGCCGCCTGGACGACCTCTGCGCGCTGGAGCAGGTGGCCTGCCCCGGCGACGGCGCCTGCGGCGGCCAGTTCACCGCCAACACCATGGCCTGCGTCTCCGAGGCGATCGGCCTGGCGTTGCCGCTCTCGGCGGCGCTGCCGGCGCCCTACGAGAGCCGTGATCAGTATGCGGTCGCTTCCGGCGAGGCGGTGGTGCGGCTGATCGAGAAGAACATCCGTCCGCGCGACATCTGCACGCGCGAGGCGTTCGAGAACGCCGCGGTGGTGGTGGCGGCGACCGGCGGCTCGACCAACGGCGGCCTGCACCTGCCGGCGATGGCGCACGAATGCGGCATCGAGTTCACGCTGCGCGACGTGGCCGAGATCTTTCGCCGCACGCCCGTACCTCGCCGACCTGAAGCCCGGCGGCCGCTACGTCGCCAAGGACATGGGCGAGGCCGGCGGCATGCCGATGCTGATGAGGACGCTGCTGGAGGCCGGCCTGATCCACGGCGACTGCATGACCGTCACCGGCAAGACCATCGCCGAGAACCTCGCCGACGTGGTCTGGCGCAACGACCAGGACGTGATCCGGCCGGCGTCCAATCCGCTCTCGCCGACCGGCGGCGTGGTGGGCCTCTGGGGCTCGCTCGCGCCGGACGGCGCCATCGTCAAGGTCGCCGGGATGACCTCGCACCGCGCCCACCGCGGGCCGGCGCGGGTGTTCGACGGCGAGGAGGCCTGCTTCGCGGCGGTCGAGGCGCGGCGACTACCAGGACGGCGAGGTGCTGGTGATCCGCTACGAGGGGCCCAAGGGCGGTCCCGGCATGCGCGAGATGCTGTCGACCACCGCGGCGCTCTCCGGCCAGGGCCGCGGCGACAAGGTCGCGCTGATCACCGATGGCCGCTTCTCGGGCGGCACGCGCGGGCTCTGCGTCGGCCACGTCGGCCCCGAGGCCCAGGACGGCGGCCCGATCGCGCTGGTCGAAAGACGGCGACATCATCGCCATCGACGCCGACGCCGGCACGATCGAGCTGGAGGTCGATCCGATCGAGCTGGAGAACCGCAAGCGCCACTGGCGTCCGATCGTCACCGACTACGGCTCCGGCGCGCTTTGGAAGTACGCGCAAGGGCGTCGGCCCCGCCTACCTCGGCGCGGTCACCCACCCCGGCATGAAGGGCGAGCGCAAGGTCTACGCGGACATCTGACCGATCATCTCACCCGCGCCGCAGAGCGCGGGGGAGGGGGACCGCGCGAAGCGTGGTGGAGGGGGCGCAAGGCGGCGTCCGCGATGCTATGAGATCCCTCATCCGGGAGGATCGCATTGGTCCGAGACATTGAACTGAGCATCAACGGCGCGACGCGCCGGCTCCGCGTCGACGACACGCGCACCCTCCTCGACGTGCTGCGCAACGAGCTCGACCTGAAGGCCGCGCGCTTCGGCTGCGGCGCCGGGCAGTGCGGGACCTGCGCGGTGATCATCGACGGCGAGGACGTGCGCGGCGTGCCAGCTCGAGGTCGGCAACCTCGAGGGCAAGCGCGATCACCACGCTGGAGGGGATCGGGACGCCCGAGCGGCCGCATCCGCTGCAGACCGCATTCCTGGAGCTGCAGGCCGGTCAGTGCGGCTATTGCCTCGCGGGCATACTGGTGGGCGCGAAGGCGCTGCTCGACCGTAATCCCCAACCCCAGCCGCGCGGAGATCGCCGAGGCGCTGAACTGGCATCTCTGCCGCTGCGGCGCGCACAACCGCATCATGGCCGCCGTGGCGCTGGCCGCCGAGCGCATGCGCGCCGAGACAGGGCGGCGGCATGAGCATCCCCGCCAGCCTCGCCGCCAATCCGCGCCTCGATCGCTGGGTCGGGTTCGAGACGGCCGGCCGCGCGCGCGTCGCCATCGGCAAGGTCGAGTACGGGCAGGGCGCGCTGACCGGGCTCGCCCAGATCGCCGCGGAGGAGCTGGACGTGGCGATGGAGTCAGGCTCGACCTGGTCAATCCCGAGACCGACCTTTCGCCCGACGAGGGCCTGACGGTCGGCTCGATGACGACCGAGAGCTCCGGCGCCTCGATCCGCGCCGCCTGCGCCGAGGCGCGCGCGCTCTTCGTCGCGGCCGCGGCGCGCCGGCTGGGCTGCGGCGCCGACGCGCTCGACATCGAGGACGGCGCCTTCCTGCGTCGACGGCGAGCCGAGCGGTCTCGACTACTGGGCGCTGGCGTCCGAAGTCGACCTGGCGGTCGCGCCGACCGGCGAGGCGGCGCCGAAGCCGCCGGAGCGCCACCGGATCGTCGGCCGGCGCGCCGACCGGCTCGACCTGCCGGCCAAGCTGTTCGGCGCGGCCTACCTGCACGACCTCACCCGGCCCGGCATGCTGCATGCGCGCGTGCTGCGCCAACCGGGGTTCCGCGCCGCAGCTCGCGGGCCTCGACGAGGCGGCGATCCGTCATGCGGCGGCCGGCGCATCGGTCGAGATCCTGCGCGAGGCCAAGTTCGTCGCCTTCCTCTCCGCGAGCGAGGCGGCCGCGAACGCGGCCGCTCGGCGCGGCCGAGCAGACCGCCCGACTGGGACGGCGCGCGCGACCTCTCCCCCGCGCTCTCCGAGACCACGTCGCTGAAGGAGCTGCCGGCGCAGAGCTTCCCGTCGCCCGATCAGCCGCCCCGAGCCGTCGAACCGCCGCCGCCTCACGGCCGGCTACAGCCGCCCCTACATCGCGCACGGCTCGATGGGGCCGTCGTGCGGGCTGGCGGTTTTCGAGGGCGGCGAGCTGACGGTCTGGACCCACGCGCAGGGCGTCTATCCGCTGCGGATGTTGCTCGCCCGCGTGTGCGGCCTGGCGCCGACGAGCATCAAGGTGATCCACGCCCAGGGCGCCGGGACCTACGGCCACAACGGCTCGGACGATGCGGCGATCGACGCCGCCGTGATCGCCATGCGCCGGCCAGGCAGCGCCGATCCGGGTGCTCTGGCGGCGCGAGGACGAGTTCGGCCACGAGCCGCTCGGTACGGCCATGCACATCGAGCTGACCGCCGAGCTCGACGCCGGCGGCAAGCATCGCCGACTACGCCGACCGAGATCTGGAGCGGCTCGCACACCGGCGGCCGCGGCCGCTGCCTCGCCGAGACGGCGCTCGGGCTGCCGGCAGCCGCCGCCGCCGCCTGCGCCGCCGAACCTGCCGGCCGGCGTGCGCTTCTCCGGCGGCATCCTCAACGCCATCCCGTCGTACGACATCCCGGCGCGCCGGGTGACCGAGCACGCTGGTGCAGGCGCCGGTGCGCACCTCGTCGCTGCGCGGCCTCGGCGGGCCGGTGAACACCTACGCCAACGAGTGCTTCATCGACGAGCTGGCCGAGCTGGCCGGCGAGGACCCGGTCGCCTTCCGCCTCGCGCAGATCTCCGATCCGCGCGCGCGTCGCCGTGGTCGACGCGCACTGGCCGAGATGGGCGGCTGGGCGGGGCGCGGCCCGGCGGGGACGGGCAGGGGGCTCGGCTTCGCCTACTGCCGCTACCGCGACCGCGGGGCCTACGTCGCCGCGGCCGTCGCGCTCACGCGTCGAGACCGAGGTGAGGCTCGACCACATGTGGTGCGTCACCGACTGCGGCCAGGTGATCAATCCGGACGGCGCGCAGGAACCAGCTCGAGGGCGGCATGGTCATGGCGGCCAGCTGGGCGCTGAAGGAGCAGGTGCGGCTGGCCGGGCGCGGGATCGTCTCGACCCACCTGGGACGACTATCCGATCCTGCGCTTCGACGAGGTCCCGCCGGTCGACGTCGAGCTGGTCATGGACCAGCAGCACCAGCGCTCGGCCGGCACGGGCGAGGTTTCGCTGGGCCCGGCGTTGGCGGCGATCGGCAACGCGGTCGCCCACGCCCTCGGCGCGCGGTTGCGCGACCTGCCGTTCACCCGCGAGCGCATCGCCCGGGCGTTGCTGGCAGAGCTCAGGCTGACGCTGCGGCGGCGTGGCGGATGAAGGCGATGGCCTCGGAGGACCAGCGGTCGAAGAGGCCTCGGACCTGCGGGAGCAGGTTCTTCTTCGCCTCTACCGCCCAGTAGAGGCGCAGGAAGTAGAACATCCCGATCGCCGGCGCCGGCGCGTGCTGGAAGAGGTCGGGCGCGCCCTCCAGCAGGGCGACCAGGTCCACCTCGGCGGGCGCGAGCTGCGGGCGCTGCCAGTCGATGACCCGATAGCCGTCGCCGGTGACGAAGACGTTGCCGCCGTTGAGGTCGCCGTGGCTGAGCCGCGTGGTGCGCTCAATCAGGTGGCGCACGTCGGCGGACGCGGCCCAGGCCGCCACGTCGCCGGTGTCGCTCTCCACGCTCAGCGTCAGCCGCCCATCGGCCAGCAGCTCGGCAAGCACCGCCAGGGTGGACTTCGACGAATGCCAGCCACCGTGCCGTCGTGCCGACGTCGATGTAGACCGGGACGTCCGCCTCGATCCCGCCGATGGCCTCGACGAGGGCGCGGCCATGGCGCGCCAGTTCGGCCACGGGCAGCTGCAGGTCGCGGATGAGCGGCGCGTCCACGAACTCGAACAGCATCGTCGAGTGGACTGCGTCGCGGGTGAGTAGCCGATGTCCAGGCAACAGCGGCGAGCGGACGCGCTCGTAGAAATCCGGCTCGAAGGTCGGGGTCCGCTGGGTCTTGTAGATCCAATGCCGGCCGCTCGCCGTGGTCAGCTGCTCCACCTGCGAGAACGGCCAGCTGTGCAGGTGGCGACGCTCCGCCACCGGTTCGCCGAGCAAGGCCTCGAGTTCCGGCGTCGTGTGAAGGTCAAGATCGAATGTCCCGTGCTTCAGCAATGCCTTTCGCCTCCGAGCGGGTTTACGCGGGCGGCCCGATCGCGTCTGCCTCGACATATTTGATCTGCCGCAAGTCGCCGTGCGGCGTCTCGACCTAGCTTAACTTGGCCTCGCGAGCGTCCTGAGGTCGCGGCGAGCCGCGTAAGGCAGTTCCTTATGGTTTGCTTACGGGCGCGGGCCCGTTTCGCGTCGAGTTTTGATCCCCGCCGACCGGATATTGCACCCCTCTTCAAACTTCGCCGCGGAGCGAAGGAGCAAAGCTGTGATCGACCTGATCTACATCGTCGTCGGGATCGCCGTTCTCGGCGTCTTCGGGCTCTACGCCGCCGGCCTGAGGCGGATCTGACCATGATCGTCGAGCTGATCTACGCGCGCCGCCGCCCTGGCCATCGCCGTCTACATGGTCGCCGCGCTGCTGCGCCCCGACAAATTCTGACATCAATAAAAACAAGGACATCCGGCCATGGACCCGCGCGGCTGGGGTGAGATCCTCTTCACCATCGCCATCACCGTCGCCCTCGCCGTTCCGCTGGGCGCCTACCTGGCGCGCGTCTGGCAGGGCCAGCGCACCTGGCTCGACCCGGTGCTGAGGCCGGTCGAGGGCGCGCTCTACTGGAGCTTCGGCGTCGACCCGAAGAAGAGCCAGAACTGGTTCGGCTACGCCATGTCGATGCTGGTGTTCAGCGTCGGCGAGCTTCGTCGTGCTCTACCTGATCCTGCGCTTCCAGGACCTGCTGCCGTTCAACCCGCAGGGCTTCAAGGGGATGGCGCCCGACCTGGCGTTCAACACGTCGATCAGCTTCATCACCAACACCAACTGGCAGTTCTATGTGCGCGAGAACGCGCTGTCGGCCTTCTCGCAGATGGCCGGCCTGACCAGCCACAACTTCCTGTCTGCGGCCGCCGGCATCGCCATGGCCGCCGCCGTCGCGCGGGCGTTCGCCGCCAACCGCGAGCGAGGGACTCGGCAACTTCTGGGTCGATCTGACCCGGATCAGCCTCTACGTGCTGCTGCCGATCTGCGATCGTGATCGCGCTCGTCTTCGTCGCCCTCGGCGAGCCCCAGACGCTGACCGGCCATGTCGACATGACCGGGATCGAAGGCGCCAAGCAGACCAACATCCTCTTCCCGACCGCCAGCCAGGAGGCGATCAAGCAGCTCGGCACCAACGGCGGCGGCATCTTCAACGCCAACTCGGCGCACCCGTACGAGAATCCCAACGCGCTGACCAACCTGCATCGAAGATCGTCGAGATGAACGTGCTGGGCTACGCCTGCGTCGTTCGCCTTCGGCATCGTCGCGCTGGCCAGAAGGACGCCCGCGCCCTGGTGGCCGTGATGGCGCTGTTCGTGTTCGCGCGCCGCGGCGATCGTCTACTGGGCCGAGACCCAGCCCGCGCCCGCGCATGCACGCCGTCCACGCCGTCGCGCAGGTGAACATGGAGGGCAAGGAGGTGCGCTTCGGCGCGCCCTCGACCGCCATCTGGACCGCCAACACCACCGGCGCGTCGGACGGCGGCGTCAACGGCATGCATCGACAGCTTCATGCCGCTGGGCGGCGGCGCGGCGATGTTCATGATCCAGCTCGGCGAGATCCTGCCCGGCGGCGTCGGCTCGGGTCTCTACGGCATCGTGGTGATGGCGGTGATCGCCGTCTTCGTCGCCGGCCTGATGGTCGGGCGAACGCCCGAGTACCTCGGCAAGAAGATCGAGGCGCGCGAGGTGAAGTTCGCCATGCTGGCGGTGCTCATCCTGCCGCTCTCGATCCTGGGCTTGGCCGTCGATCGCCGCCGTCACCCCGATCGCGCTGAAGACGCTCGAGAACTCGGGCCCGCACGGCCTCTCGGAGATCCTCTACGCCTACTCCTCGGCGACCGGTAACAACGGCTCGGCGTTCGCGGGCCTCGGCTCGAACACCTACTGGAACGTCACGATGGGCATCGCGATGTTCCTCGGCCGGTTCGGCTACGTGATCCCGGTGCTGGCGATGGCGGGCGCGCTGGCCGCCAAGCCAAAGCTCGCGGCCAGCGGCGGCACCTTCCCGACCGACGGCCCGCTGTTCGTCGGCCTGCTTGATCGGCGTGATCCTGATCATGGGCGGCCTGCAGTTCTTCCCCGCCCAGGCGCTGGGCCCGATCGTCGAGCACTTCCAGGTGCTGCGACGTCGTCGCCAAGCAGCACTGACCCCTTCGGAGACAGAGAACTCCAATGACCGACATTGCCGCCGACGCCCACCTCGGCTGCCAACCGCCGCTCGGCGATCGCCTCCACGGCGCTGTCGTCCGGCGTCATGCTGCGGGCCATCCAGGACTCGTTCGTCAAGCTCGACCCGCGCAAGCTGTCGAGGAACCCGGTGATCCTGGCCACCGAGATCGTCGCCGTGCTGGCGACCATCTCGACCGTCGACGCCTTCCGCACGGGCGCCTACCCCTGGTGGGCGTTCCAGATCGCGCTGTGGCTCTGGTTCACCGTGGTGTTCGCCAACTTCGCCGAGAGCATCGCCGAAGGCCGCGGCAAGGCGGCCGCCGACGCGCTGCGCGCCCAGCGGGTCGATGTGAAGGCCAAGCTGATCATCGACGACAACGGGCACGATCGTGCCGACGCCGGCCTACAAGCTCGCCGCCGGCAACGTCGTGCTGGTCGAGGCCGGCGACATGGTCCCCTCGCGACGGCGACATCATCGAGGGCGTCGCCTCGGTCAACGAGGCGGCGATCACCGGCGAGTCCGCGCCGGTGATCCGCGAGGCCGGCGGCGACCGCTCGGCGGTGACCGGCGGCACCACCGTGGTCTCCGACTGGATCAAGGTGCGCATCACCGCCGAGCCCGGGAACACCTTCCTCGACCGCATGATCGCCATGGTCGAGGGCGCCGAGCGGCGCAAGACGCCCAACGAGATGGCGCTGACCGTGCTGCTGGCCGGCCTGACGCTGATCTTCCTGATCGTCGTCACCACGCTGCTCGGCCTCGGCCAGATATTCGGGCGTCAAGCTCGACCCGCTGGTGCTGGGCGCGCTCTTCATCTGCCTGATCCCGACCACCATCGGCGCGCTGCTGTCGGCGATCGGCATCGCCGGCATGGACCGGCTGCTGAAGTTCAACGTGCTGGCCACGTCCGGCCGCGCGGTCGAGGCCTCGGGCGACGTCGACACCCTGCTGCTCGACAAGACCGGCACCATCACCCACGGCAACCGGATGGCGACCGACATCATCGCCGCGCCGGGCGTGCGGCCGGAGGCGGCGATCAGCGCCGCCATGATGGCCTCGCTGGCCGACGAGACGGCGGAAGGCCGCTCGATCGTCGACTACGCGCTGGAGAAGGGCCTCACCGGCGTGCCGCCGAAGGACTCGCACGCCGGTGCCGTTCAGCGCCACCACCCGGATCTCCGGCCTCGACGCCGGCGACCGACAGCTGGCGCAAGGGCGCGGTCGACGCGATCGTCGAAGCTGACCGGCGCCAGCAGCTGCCGCCCGAGCTCAACGCGGCGGTCGACCGCATCGCCCGCTCCGGCGGCACGCCGCTGGCGGTGGCCGAGAACGGCGCGCTGGTCGGCGTCATCCACCTGAAGGACGTGGTCAAGGCCGGGCGTGAAGGAACGCTTCGCCGACCTGCGCCGCATGGGCATGCGCACGGTGATGATCACCGGCGACAACCCGGTCACCGCCGCGGCGATCGCCTCCGAGGCCGGGCGTCGACGACTTCCTCGCCGAGGCCACGCCCGAGGACAAGCTGCGGCTGATCCGCGAGGAGCAGGCCAAGGGCCGGCTCGTGGCCATGTGCGGCGACGGCTCCAACGACGCGCCGGCGCTGGCGCAGGCCGACGTCGGCGTCGCCATGCAGACCGGCACCCAGGCCGCCCGCGAGGCCGGCAACATGGTCGACCTCGACTAGCGACCCGACCAAGGTCATCGAGATCGTCGAGGTCGGCAAGCAGATGCTGATCACCCGCGGCGCGCTGACCACCTTCTCGATCGCCAACGACGTGGCCAAGTACTTCGCCATCATCCCGGCGATCTTCGTGGTCTCGCTGCCGGCGCTGGGCGCGCTCAACATCATGCGGCCTGGCCAACCCGCGCAGCGCCATCCTGTCGGCGATCATCTTCAACGCGCTGATCATCATCGCGCTGATCCCGCTGGCGCTGCGCGGCGTGCGCTACCGGCCGATCGGCGCCGCGCGCCTGCTGCAGCGCAACCTGCTGATCTACGGCCTCGGCGGCATCATCGCGCCGTTCATCGGCATCAAGATCGTCGACCTGATCATCACCACCATCGGCCTGGCCTGAGCAGGGCCAGTGGAACCATCATGCTCTCCGAAATCCGCCCCGCCATCGTCTCGACGGTCCTGCTCACCCTGCTGCTGGGCCTCGGCTATCCGCTGGCGATCACCGGCATCGCCCAGGTCGCCTTCCCCTACCAGGCGAACGGCAGCCTGGTGACCGACAAGGCCGGCCACGTGATCGGCTCGGCCCTGCTGGCCCAGCCGTTCGCCAAGGACGAGTACCTGCACCCGCGCCCGTCGGCGGCGGGCAACGGCTACGACCCGACCAGCTCCGGCGGCTCCAACTACGGCCCGCTCAGCCCCGATCTCGCCAAGCGGATCGCCGGCGACGCCGACGGCGCTGCGCAAGTCGACCGGCCATCAGGAGATCCCAGACGACGCGATCACCACGTCCGGCTCGGGCCTCGACCCCGACATCTCGCCCGCCTACGCCGACCTGCAGGCCGACCGCATCGCCAAGGCGCGTGGCGCCTCGGTCGACGCGGTGCGCAAGCTGATCGACGCGCACGTCGAAGGCCCGTTCCTCGGCTTCATCGGCCAGCCGCACGTCAACGTGCTGATGACCAACCGCGCTCTGGACGCGGCCATTCCGAAGGCTCAGCCTAAGGCCGGCATGACCCTGGACGAGCCGCGCCGTCCCGACCCTGACGCGCTTCTTGCTCGAAGCGTCGAAGGCGGGGCGCGGCCGGCTGAAGGTCTTCCTCGGCATGGCGCCGGGGGTCGGCAAGACCTACGAGATGCTGGCCCAGGGCGCGCGCCGCAAGGCCGACGGCGTCGACGTGGTCGTCGGCGTGGTCGAGACCCACGGCCGCAAGGACACCGAGGCGCTGACCGTCGGCCTCGAGGTCCTGCCCCGCAAGCCGATCGAGTACCGCGGCCGCACGCTGCTGGAGTTCGACATCGACGCGGCGCTGGCGCGCAAGCCCGCAGCTGCTGCTGGTCGACGAGTTCGCCCACTCCAACGCCCCCGGCTCGCGCCATCCGAAGCGCTGGCAGGACGTCGAGGAGCTGATCGGCGCCGGCGTCAACGTCTGGACCACGCTCAACATCCAGCACCTGGAGAGCCTGGTCGACGTGGTCTGGAAGATCACCGGCGTGCGCCAGCGCGAGACGGTGCCGGACCTGGTGCTCTCCAAGGCCGACGAGCTGGAGATCGTCGACATCACGCCGGCCGAGCTGCGCCAGCGGCTCGCCGAGGGCAAGGTCTACGTGCCGGAGACGGCGCGGCTCGCCTCCGAGAACTTCTTCAAGCCCGAGAACCTGACGGCGCTGCGCGAGCTGGCGCTGCGCCGCGCCGCCCAGGTGGTCGACGACGAGCTGGTCGGCGCGATGCGGCGAGCCGGCGTCGCCGGGCCCTGGGCGGCGGGCGAGCGCATCCTGGTGCTGGTCGAGCGGCGATCCCATGGCCGACCACCTGGTGCGCACCGGCCGGCGCCTGGCCGAGATGATGGACGCGCCCTGGACCGTCGCCAACGTCGAGCGCCCCGGCCGGCCGCCGCCTTCGGCGCTGGCGCTGTCGCGGGTCAACGACGCCATGAAGCTCGGCGAGCAGCTTGGCGCGGCGACCATCGTGCTCACCGCCGACAACATCGTGACCGCCGTCGCCGATTACTGCGCCAAGCAACAACGTCACCCAGCTGGTCATCGGCAAGTCGCGCGACAGCCGCTGGCGCGAGGCGCTCGGGCGCTCGTTCGCCAGCGCGCATGATGCGGCGCGCCCAGGGCGTCGCCCTGCACGTCGTCACCGAGCGTTCGCGCCGATGCGCCGACCATGCGCGAGACGGCGCCGCGCCGGCCCGTCGCCTGGCGCAGCTATCTGCCCGGCGTCGGCTACGTGGCGGTCGCCACTCTCGCGGCCTGGTATCTCGATCGCTCGTTCCGCGCTTCCGATCTGGGCATGATCTTTCTGACCGCGGTGCTGATCTCGGCGGTGTTCCAGGGCCTCGGCCAGCGCTGCTGGCGGCTGTGCTGGCCTTCCTGGTCTACAACTACCTGTTCCTCGCGCCGCGCTACTCGTTCGTGATCGGCTCGCCGACCGACATCCTGACGCTGTTCGTCTTCCTGGCGGTGGCGCTGGTCACCGGCTTCTTTGCCGGCCGGGTGCGCGACCAGCAGCAGGCGACCGCGCGGCGGGCCGCAGCCATCACGGCGCTGCTGGCCGCCAGCCGACGTCTCTCCGCCGCGGCCAAGAAGCTCGACGCCGCGACGGCGCTGGCCGAGCAGCTCTCGGCGGCCACCGGCGGCAAGGCGATGATCCTGCTGCCCACCGACGCCGGCGAGATCGCGCCGGCCGCCGCGGCGCCCGAGATGACGCCGCTCGCCACCCAGGACATGGCCGCCGCGCGCTGGGCCTGGGAGCACGGCGAGGCGGCCGGCGCCGGCACCGGCACCCTGCCCAACGCCGCCTGGACCTTCTGGCCGCTGCAGGGCATCGCCAAGCGCGCCGGCGTCGCCGCGCTGGAGCCGCGCACCGACGCCGACTCGGAGTCGCAGCGCTTCGTGCTCTCGCTGATCGACCAGGGCGCCATCGCCGTCGAGCGCGCCGAGCTCGCCGCCGAGGCCGCCGACGCCGACGCCCTGCGCCGCTCCGAGCGGCTGCGCACCGCCCTGCTGAACTCCATCAGCCACGACCTCAGGACGCCGCTGGCGGGCGTGCTGGGCGCGGCGACGACGCTGCTCGAGTATGGACCGGAGCTGGAGCGGGCGGTGCAGACCGACCTGCTGGAGAGCGTCCGCGACGAGGCCGAGCGCCTCAACCGCTACGTCGGCAACCTGCTGGACATGACCAAGCTGGAGGGCGGCGGCATCGCGCCGCGCACCCAGTCCACCGACCTGCGCGACGTGGTCTCGGCGCGCGGCCGACCGGGTCTCGCGGCGGCTCGGCGAACGCCAGCTGGTGCGCGACTACCCGCCGACCATCAGCACGGTGCCGGCCGATCCGGCGCTGATGGAGCAAGCGCTGGTCAACATCCTGGAAAACGCCATCGCCTACAGCCCGGACGGCTCGCGGATCGAGGCGGCGGTCTACGAGGACGAGCGCAACGTGGTGATCAGCATCGAGGACGAGGGCAAGGGCATCCCGACCACCCAGCTGCAGCAGGTGTTCGAGAAGTTCCAGCGGCTCTCGGAGAGCAGCAGCGACCGGGGCGGGCAGGGGACCGGCCTCGGCCTCGCCATCGCCAAGGGCTTCGTCGAGGCGATGGGCGGGCGGATCGCGGCGGCCAGCCCCATCGACGCCGGCCGCGGCACCCGCATCCTGATCAGCCTGCCAAAGGAAAAACCCACCCCACACTGGTTGCTGTCTGGGGCTCCCATGAGCGCCTACAAACCCCGCATCCTGGTCATCGACGACGAGCCGCAGATGCACCGCTTCCTCGGGCCGGCGCTGACCGCGGCCGGCTTCGAGCCGATGCGGGCCGACGACGGCGCAGGCGGGCCTGCGGGCCATCGCCGGCGGCCTCGCCCGATGCGGTGGTGCTCGACCTCGGCCTGCCCGACATGGACGGCAAGGACCTGCTGAAGGCGGCGCGCGCCTTCTACGCCGGCCCGGTGATCGTGCTTTCGGCCCGCGACCGCGAGATCCGAGAAGATCGACACCCTCGACATCGGCGCCGACGACTACGTGCAAAAGCCGTTCGGGGTCGGCGAATTCCTGGCCCGCCTGCGCGTCGCCCTGCGCCACAAGCTGGAGCGGGTCGGCGCCGAGGCGGTGGTCAAGGCCGGCGACCTGGAGATCGACCTCGTCCGGCGCCTGGTCAGCCGCAGCGGCGAGCCGGTGCGGCTCTCGCCGAAGGAGTACGAGCTCCTGGCGCGCCTCGCCGAGGGCGACGGCAAGGTGCTGACCCACCGCCAACTGCTGACCGCCATCTGGGGCCCGGCCCACGTAGACGATCTACCCTACCTGCGCGTCCTGGTCGGGCAGCTTCGTCAGCGGATCGAGGCCGAGCCCGCCACCCCCAGGCACATCCTCACCGAGCCCGGCGTCGGCTACCGCTTCATGCGGTGAGGCCTCCTCTGTGGGCTCGGCCAGCGCCGACGCGCGGCGACGATGCGGGCGGACCTTCTGGTAGGCGAACCCGGCGGCGAGCGCGAGCGCGACGCAGACGGGCAGCGCGATCTGCCAGTGCTCGCGGGCCCACACCGCGATGTCGAGACCGAGCTGCAGCGGGATGATCGCCCCGATCCACAGGACCGGCATGATGAAGATCCGGAACAGCGTCTGCGCGATGTCGGTCTTCCTGGTGGGTTCGGGCGTCAGCTCGTCGACCCACGCCGCCGGCGCCGCGTCCCGCTTGCGGTCTTCGTCCGGAGGATCGTCGTCAGGCGACCGCTTGTCGGCCTCGGCCGCCTCACGAGCCTGGGACCCTCTGGCGCGCCGCTCGGCGTCCACCTCGTGCTGCGTGGCCGGACGCATCCAGCGCCAGATGGTGGGAATGAGGCCCACGTAGAGCTGCAGCCAGAGATAGCCGGTGATCGGCTGCCAGGCGGCGACGCCGCTGGCCTCGACCACCATCAGCTCGAGATACGAGACGAGCAGGATCGTGTGCCAGAGCCTGCCATGCGGGAAGAGCGCGCCAAGCTCCTTGATGGGCTGGCCGCGGCGCACGGCCAGCAGCCGCTGGTCGGCGGCATGGGCCACGCTTCCGAAGATGTCGTCCGGCTCGATCTCGGACATTGCGCCGCCTTGGGTGGCAAGCCGTCGATGGTCAGGCGCCCCGGGTCTAAACCGAGCTTCACCGTTCGGCCATGGGCGCTAGCGGCGGGGGCTACCCGGTTCGGCGGGCGCCCGGCTACCCGGCCGCGCCGTCTTTCAGGCGGTGAACCCCGGCTGAATGGCCCATCCCGACCCGGTTCAGGTGGCGCGTGGCAAGTTGGGGCTCGATCGAAGGCGATCTGATCGCCTTCGCCAAGCCGCTCAAGGAGGCCACGATGTTCGATATCAAGCAGACACTGAAGAAATCCGTGCTGGGGCTCGCCGCGGTGGCGACGCTCGGCGGCGCGACGCTCGCCGCCACTGCCGCCGATGCTCACCCGCACGGGAATGCGGGCGTGGCGATCGGCGCCGGCATCCTGGGCTTGGCCCTCGGCGCCGCCATCGCCTCTCACCATGACTACGACCGGCCCTACTACGGCGGGTATGCCTACGGCCCGGGCTACTACGGCAACGGCTACGCTGCATCCTGCCGCAGCTACTGGCGCTGGTCGCCGTACTACGGCCGCTACGTTCAGGCGGAACGCTGCTACTGATCCCGCGAGCGCGTAGCGAGAGCGAGGAAGGCCCGTCCCGGGGAACGGGGGCGGGCCTTTCGGCTATTTCGGGGTCTGATCCACCGGCGCCGCTTCAGGCTTGGCTTGCCGGGCGCCGAGCAGCCGGCGGCCCTCCATCACCTGCCAGATCGCCAGCGCAGGCACGCCGATAGCGATGTCGCGCACCCGCTTCATCAGCGACAGCGCGACAGCAAAATCGGCGTGCTGGGGACCGAACAACAGGATGCCCACCCCGAGATAACCGCCCTCGATCACCCCCAGGCCCATCGGCACGATGAAGGTCAGGGTGCGCACGATGTAGACCAGGCTCTCCAGGCAGACGATCGTGCGGACGCTCATGTGGATGCCGGCCACCCAGAGGCCTGCCCAGACTCCAACCGCGCCTAGCACCCAGGCGGCCAGGTGCAGGAAGGAGCTGAGGGTCAGCATCAGCGGGCGCTGGTAGAGCGAGTGCAGCGAGGCGGTGACCGCGCCTTGCTGCGCGAAGGAACTGGGGGCCCAGCGCGCCGCCACTCGCTCGATCGGCCCGGAGAAGCGGTGCTGGATCAGCACGAACGCCACCGCCGCCAGCGCGCCGGCGCCGAGGCCGACCAGCGACGTCGGCACCAGGTCCTGCGGCGGCGCTTCGGGCCGATAGAACAGCAGGACAACGCCGAGCGCGGCGAAGCCCAGCTGGCCGATGAACTCGGCGGTCACGTCCACCACCGTGGTTGAGATGGCGATCACCGGATCGACGCCGCCCAGCACCGCGGCGCGCGCGCCGACCACGAACCCGCCGAGCGACGAGAACGGCAACAGCTCGCCAGAGGCGTCGCGCACCAGCCGGGCGAAGTAGAGCGCCGGCCAGTTCTTCAACTTGGGGTGCGGATCGAGCACCAGCCACGCGGCGGCAAGGATGCCGACCGGGATGAGATAGGTGACGCACAGGGCGATGAGTCCGCGCCAGCCGATCTTGAGGAAGCCGCTGACCACCTTGTCCCAGCCGACCAGGATGATGATCACCGCGGCCACCGCGAGGCCGACCAGCGCGGCGATCATCGCCCAGCGCCTGACGCGGCTACCTCCCGGTGACTCGGGCGCGCTCAATCGGCCGTCCTCGCTGATTCCGCCCCCGGCACGGCAGCCGCGGCGCACGTCTTAGCCGCAAAGCCGCGGCGCGGCCAAGGTCTCGCGCCGCGACGCATGTGCTGTGCCCGCCGGGGCACGCGGCGGTTAGTTACAGGCCGCGAGGCTTGATCGGCGCAGCGGCCCCCCTTAAGTCCGGCTCACAAGCGGGGAAATCGGTTCGCCCGTCGGCGAGGAGCTGAACGTTGGCCATTCCTCTGGCGGTGACTGCTCGGGTCGGCGCCTACATCGCGAAAATGCAGCTCGGCGGCGTGAAGCGCTATCCGCTGGTGCTGATGCTCGAGCCGCTGTTCCGCTGCAACCTCGCCTGCGCCGGCTGCGGCAAGATCGACTATCCGGACGAGATCCTGAACCAGCGCCTCTCGGTCGCCCAGTGCATGGAAGCGATCGACGAGTGCGGCGCCCCGGTGGTCTCGATCGCCGGCGGCGAGCCGCTGCTGCACCGCGACATGCCGAAGATCGTCGAGGGCTACCTGCAGCGCAAGAAGTTCGTGATCCTCTGCACCAACGCGCTGCTGCTCACCAAGAAGATCGACCAGTTCAAGCCCGATCCGTTCTTCACCTGGTCGATCCACCTCGACGGCGACCAGATCATGCACGACCACTCGGTGTGCCAGGACGGCGTCTACGACATCGCCGTCAAGGCGATCAAACTGGCCAAGTCGAAGGGCTTCCAGTGCAACCTGAACTGCACGCTGTTTGACGGCGCCGATCCCGAGCGGGTCGCCAATTTCCTCGACGAGATGAAGAAGATCGGCGTCGACGGCGTCACCATCTCGCCCGGCTATGCCTACGAGCGCGCGCCGGACCAGGAGCACTTCCTGAACCGCACGCGCACCAAGCAGCTCTTCCGCGACATCTTCAAGCGCGGCAACGGCGGCAAGGCGTGGTCGTTCACCCAGTCGACGATGTTCCTCGACTTCCTGGCCGGCAATCAGGCCTACCACTGCACGCCGTGGGGCAACCCGACCCGCAACGTGTTTGGCTGGCAGCGGCCCTGCTACCTGCTCGGCGAAGGCCACGTGCCGACCTTCAAGGAGCTGATGGAAGAGACCGAGTGGGAGAAGTACGGCGTCGGCAACTACGAGAAGTGCGCCGACTGCATGGTCCACTGCGGCTTCGAGGCCAGCGCCGTCGCCGACATCGTCAAGCACCCGCTGAAGGCGCTCGGCGTCACCCTGCGGGGCGTGAGGACCGACGGGCCGATGGCGCCGGACATCCCGGTCGACAAGCAGCGTCCGGCGGAGTTCGTCTTCTCAGGCCAGGTCGAGGAACGGCTCGCGCAGATCAAGGCCGCCAACCCCCGCGCCCGCAAAGTCGCCCGCGTCGGCTGACGACCGAGCAGCATGGCCGACGCGACCCTCGCCGCCGACGTCAACGCCGCCTCGCGGCTGACCGGCTCGTTCAAGCTGCGCTCCGGGCAGATGTCGTCGCAGTACTTCGACAAGTACCGTTTCGAAGCCGATCCGGCGCTGCTGGCGCGCGTCGCCAGGGCAATGCTGGCGCTGGTCCCGGCCGAGGCAGAGATTCTGGCGGGGCTCGAGCTCGGCGGCGTGCCGATCGCCACCGCCATGTCGCTCGCCAGCGGCCGGCGCGCCGTCTTCGTCCGCAAGCAGGCCAAGGAGTACGGCACCTGCCAGGCCGTCGAAGGCGCCGACGTGCGCGGCCGCCGCATCGTGCTGATCGAGGACGTGATCACCACCGGCGGCGCGGTGGCCGACGCCGCGCGGCTGGTCACGGAAGCCGGCGGCGAGATCGTGGCGGTGGTCTGCGCGATCTGGCGCGGCGAGGGTGCGCCGCACATCGCCGGCGCGCCCCACCTGCGGGTGATCCCGGCGTTGACCAAGGCGGACCTGGACGCCGCCGCGCTTTAGAGCGCGCTGAGATCAGCTGCGCCGCCAACGGCGCCGGCGACTTCGTGAAGCGAGGCGCGCCCTCGTGCGCCGCAGAAGTCACCGCGAAGCGTCCGCAAACAATGGTGCATCGGCCCATCGGGGGCTCATTCGTTGGAACGTGTTGGGATCAGGCTGATACGCTGTCGTCCTTCTCCCCTTGCGGGAAAGGACGCGGGGGCGGCCGCTTCAGCGCCGTAGACCCGTAGATCGCCGTTGATAACGGCGCGCTTGTCGCAGCGCCGTACGCTGGCGGGCGTTTCGTTGGGATTGACGATTTCAAAGACCGAGCGCCACGCGAGCAGCGCCGCCATCAGTTACTTATCGTAATCACGGAGCGCAAGGTCGCGGCCGCCGATTCACATCGATCTCGACGCGTTTAGGTCGAGGCCCGGCGGCGCTCGAGCAGTTCCAGCAGCTTCGCCGGATCGCCGTCGAACAGGCGGCGCAGCAGGTGGTCGACCTCGCGCTCCACGAAGATCTCTCGCGTAATCGCCGCGTGATAGGCGAGCCGGCCGTCTCGACGTTCCGGACGGATCGCCCCCTTGTGGATCAGCCGCGCCAACAGCGTCTTGATGGTCGCCGTCCCCCAGGCGCGGCGCCGGCCCACCGCCTCGAAAAGCGCTGCGGGCGGCAACGGTCCAGATCGCCAGAGCGCCTCTAGCAGCGCGCTCTCGGCCTCGGTGACGTGGATATCGCTCACGCCTGGACAGCGCGACGCTGGCGGACATCCAGGATGAACTTCGCCGCCACCGCGAGCAGCCCGACGGCCGCCCCGGCCTGGGCGAGCGTCGACATCTCCAGGAAGCCGGGCGCGAGGGCCTGCAGGCTCACCTCGCCGGGCAGTCTGAGGACCGTGCCCATCATGTGTTCGGCCTCCAGCCCCGCCGTGGCGAGGCCGAGCGCCGGGGCGGCGATCTGGAGGGGGACGATGAAGGACGGCGCGGCGCTGGCCGGCGACGCGAGCCGGCGGATCGTCACCGCCACCGTGATGACGGCCGCAAGCAACAGTGCGGCCAACAGCAGCTTCTGGAGGACCGCCGCGGCCCCGAACACGTCGATGTAGGCTTGCATGGTCAGGCCTTCAGGATCTCGCGGTCCAGCCGTGCTTCGATCGCCCAGTGCAGGGTCACCGCGACGACGCCGCACAGGAAACCGAGCGCGGCGACCGAGGCGGCTTCAGCCAGCCCAGGCGCGAGCATCTTCAGGGTCGGCGCCGCCTGCACGTTGGCGATGCCGAGCGACAGTCGGAAGAGCGCCACGGCGCCGCCGAACACCCCGGCGATCGGCGCCCCGAACCGCAGTCCGGAGACGAAGGCCGAGCCGCCGGCGAGCCGTGGCCCGGATGCGACTTTGCGGGCGGCGATCACCACTGCGGCCACGGTCGCGGCCGCGAGGCCGAGGATCACCAGCTTCTGCATGGGCGCGGCGTTGGCGAATACCGCGCCCGGATCGAGCGCGGCTGCGTTCGCCATCGCCGGCGCGAAGAGCGCGGCGCCTGCAAGCGCCAACGAACCGATCCGCCGCATTGGTTGCCTCCTTGGGTTCTCTATGGACTACACGTGTAGCCTGGAGCGCAGACTACACGTGTAGTCTTAGGCGTCAAGCAACCCAGGTTCAGCGCGCGCCGCGCTGTCAGCGGCCGTCGACCGAATAGACCACCAGCACGCTGGTCGAGGGGCCGCCCAGGCTCGACTGGTAGCCGCTCATCACGAAGAGCCGGCCGTCCACGAGCACCGGCCCGGGGCCGTCGATGTTGCCGCCCGGCGCATTGACGCCGTTCACGGTGGGGTAGCTCACCGCGCCGGTGTCGACTTCCCACAGCACCTTGCCGCTCGCCGCCGCATAGGCGCGCAGCCGCCCGCTCATGTCGCCGGCGAAGACCACGCCGCCGGTCACCGTGGGCGCGGCCGAAACGCCGTTCAGGCAGGGGAAGCCGGTCAGGGCGCAAGGCAGGTGCGGCGAGGGCGCGGTCCACAGCAGCCGGCCGGTGGCGGGGTCCAGCGCGTCGAGGCCGGGCTTGCCAGGCGGCGAGGCCATGAAGGCGTCGGCGACGCCGACGTAGAGCCGCGTCCCGTCGTTCGCCATGCCCCACTCGACGCCGCCGAGCGGCCCGCCGGCGCCGGCCTGGGTCTTCCAGAGCACGCGCCCGGTGGCCGGATCGAGGCCGTAGACCGTCCCGATTTCTGGCCCGCGAGCAGGATGTCGCCGCCGCCCGGCAGGTGCGCCAGCACCGGCGGCGCGCCGAAGTCGAAGTCGTGGCCGAGGTCCTTCGGGCAGTTGACCAGCGGCGTGGTCTCGCAGCCGCTGAGGTAGTTGTCGCCGGCGGTGACCTGGGTGCGCCACTTCACCTGGCCGCTCGCAAGATCGAGCGCGATGATGGCGTCGGCCCCGTCCTGGGCCGCATCGGTGTAGGAATCGCCGGTGGCGACGTAGAGCACGCCGCGCTTGGCGTCGATGGTCGGCGACGACCAGATCGCCCCGCCGGCCGGCCCGAACATCTGGGTCCCGGCGCTGTTCTTGCGGGTCGGCGCTGGCGGCTGGCTGATGGCCGGCGTCTTCCAGACCAGCTTGCCGGTGGCGGCGTCCAGCGCCACGACCGCGCCGCGGAACGTGCAGCAGGGGTAGGGGGCGGCCGAGGCGGTCAGCTCCTCGAACGACGAGGTCGGCTGATAGACCCGGCCGCCGGCCACCACCGGCGCGCCGGTCAGGATCGTCAGCGGGTGAGTCTCGAGCTTGTCGGAGGACCAGATCGGCTTGCCGTCGGCGGCGTCGACCGCGTGCTCGACCTTGGCCTGGTCGCCATAGAAGGCCGCCCAGCCGCTGGGCGAGGCGGCCAGCGGCGCGACGGCGATGGCGGTGCGGGTGTGGGCGCCGTCGATCCGCCAGATCAGGCAGCCGGTGGCCGCGTCGAGCGCGTAGGCGGCGCCCTGGAAACTGCCGATGAAGACGCGGCCGCCGACGACCGTCGGCTGGCCCTCCTTGCCGCCGGCGAGCGCGAACGCCCACTTCACCTTCAGCCGCGGGACGTCGCCGGCCGCGATCCCGCCAATCGTCTGGTTGCGGCGGTTGGCCGCATCGAGGCCCCAGGCCGGCCAGTCGCCCTTGCGCGGCGCGAACGGCTCGATCTTGGCGCACTTGGGCGGATCCGGCGGCGGCGGGACGGCCGCCTCCTTCTTCGCCGGCGAAACATAGGCGGCGATCTCGCCGAGCTGGGTGGTGGTCATCCCCTGCGCCATCGGCCGCATCGAGCCGTTGAGCAGCGCGTTCAGCACCTCCAGCGTGCCCATGCGGTCGAGTTGGGCGCGGTCCGGTGCGCGGCCCACCGCCGGGTCATGACAACTGGCGCAGTGCGCCTTGAAGAGCGGCTCGCCCTGCTGGGCGGCCTCGGCGGCCGTTTTCGGCGCGGGGCCCTCGGCGGCCGCCGCGACCACACCGGCGACCAGCGCCAGCGGCGCCACAGTAAGCGCGGCCCAAAGCGCCACGGATCCAAGCCTCGACAGGCGTTGGCCAAACCACTGCATCGACCCATCCCTCCGCAGCCGCCGCGGCGGACCCGCCGGGCGGCCTCCGGGCGGCAACCTACCACGCCGCAACCGGGCGAAGTCGATCCCTCACGTTGGGAGCTATACGACCTCGGGGTTGGACGCCCTCCCGCGTCCCAGCGCCAGATAGAGCAGCCCGATCGCTACGATGGCGAGGCCGAAGTCCAGAAACGCCCGATCGTAGCTCACGTACTGCGCGACAATGCCGAAGCCGAAGTACATCGCCAGCGTCGCGATCTCGACGACGAAACCCTGCACCGAGGTGGCGGTCGCCCGCACGGCGGAGGGGATCATGTGCTGGATCTTCACCTCGACGTGGGTGGAGACGATCGCGTAGACGCCGCTGAAGGCGCAGAGCAGCGCCAGCGACGCCAGCCCGAGGATCACCGCGGCCACCGCCATCAGCACGCCGGTCAGCGTGAAGAGGCCGTAGAGCGCCGCCAGCGGCAGCCGCTCGAAGCGGTGGACGAAGAGCGCCGCCAGCGCCTGCGTCGCGCTGATCAGCGCCATGAAGATCGGCACGCCGGCCAGCGGCAGCGGCGCGAGGCTCCCGAAGATCGGGAAGTACTCGTCGATCGCGCCGCCGAAGCCGTGCGCAATGGCCACGAACACCACCAGGGTCAGCGCCAGCCCGTCGCTGACGATGACCTTCAGCCCGTCGCGCAGGATGGCGAACGGCGCGCCGGGGGCGTGGGCCGAGTGGAGACGCGGCGCCGGAAAGGTCGCGATCGCCGCTGCGGCCGCCGCGCAGGCGCCGACGCTCGCGTCGAGGACGAGCGGGTAGCCGCCGATCTTCACCGCGCCGGCCGCCGCCAGCGAGGCCAGCATGATGCCGACGTGCGAGGCCGACTTGGCGCGGCCGATGACGCGGCCGTAGTCGGTCTCGCGGCCGGCCGACTTCAGGTGGTCGTAGACCATGCCCTGGAAGGCGCCGGAGGTCAGCGCGCTCTTGGCGCCCCACAGGATGAAGCCGACCAGGAAGCCGGCGAAGTTGGGGGCCAGCAGCCAGACGCCGTATCCCGCGGCCCGCAGCAGCTGCGCCAGCACCAGCAGGCCGCGGCGCGAGACCCGGTCGGCCAGGATGCCGGTGGGGACCTCCAGCACGAAGGCCGTCGTCGACCAGACGCCGAGCAGCACCCCGACGCCGGCCGGCGGGATGCCCGAGCGCACGAAGAGCAGCGTGTAGAGCGGGTAGATCAGGATGAAGGCGTCGAAGAAGCTGAAGGCGTAGACGCGTGCGATCGGCCCGCTCATCCGCCGCCCGGTCCGGCCAGTCGCGCCCCCAGCGCCTGCCGCGCGCGTTCCAGGGCGTGGAAGCCGTCTTCGGCCTCCAGCGCCGTGCGGATCAGCGCGCCGAGCTGCCAGGGATCGGCGCGCAGCGAGGCCAGCACGGCGCGCACCGCCGGGCGTCCGTCGGGACCCAGGCCCACCTGTGCGGCATGCGGCAGGGCGCGGGTCGCCGCGTCGGAGACCCCGCGGATGACCGCGAACGGCGCACCGTAGGCGTGAGCGAGCCGCGCCACGATGTGGGACTCCATGTCGACGGCGACCGCGTCGGTCTGCCTGGCGAGTTCCGCTTTCTCGACGACGCTGGCGACCGGCTTGTCGGCCTTGGCGAAGCGGCCGCGCCGCACGCCGGGCAGGACCGCCGCGATGCGCTCGATCCAGGCCGCGTCCGCCGCGTAGCAATCTGCGCCGTCCGCTACTGCCTCGCCGATCACCAGGTCGCCGACCTTCACCGCCGGATCGAGCGCGCCGCAGAGGCCGAAACTCACGACCCCGGCCAGCCCCGCGCTGAGTTCGGCCTCCAGCGTGGCGGCCAGCGCCGCCGCGTCGCCGCCGCCGATCAGCACCGGCGCCTCGGGCCCGAGGATCTTCGCCTCGCGGGTCATGCCGACCACCGCCAGGATGCTGCCGGGACCGGCGAGCGGGGTCATCACATGCCGAAGGGGACGCGGCGCTCGTTGCTGCGCGCCAGGTTGCGGTAGCGGGCCAGCGCCCAGAGCGGGAAGAACTTCGCGTAGCCGTGGTAGCGCAGGTAGAAGACCCGCGGGAAGCCGCCGCCGGTGTAGTGGTCCTCGGGCCAGAAGCCGTCGTCGCCCTGGTGCTCCCGCAGCCAGGCGATGCCGCGCGCCACGGCCGGATGATCGGTCTCGCCGGCGGCCATCAGGCCCAGCAGCGCCCAGGCGGTCTGCGAGGCCCCGGACGGGTAAGGCTCATAGCCGCGATAATCGAGCTTGTAGCTGTCGCAGTTCTCGCCCCAGCCGCCGTCGGGGTTCTGTATACGGATCAGCCAGTCGGCGGCCTTGCCCACCATCGGTGACGAGGCCCGGTCGAGCCCTGCTGCGTTCAGCGCGCAGAGCGCCGACCAGGTCCCGTAGACGTAGTTGACGCCCCAGCGGCCGAACCAGCTGCCCTCGGCCATGCTGCTCGCGTTCCAGGTAGGCGAGCGCCGCCTTCATCCGTGGGCTGTCGATGGGCTCGCCCAGCTGCGCCAGCATGCTCACGCAGCGCGCCGCCACATCGACCGTGGGCGGATCGAGCAGGGCGCCATGGTCGGCGAACGGGATGTTGTTGAGGTAGTAGTAGGTCGTTGTCGGCGTCGAACGCCGCCCAGCCGCCGTTCTTGCTCTGCAGGCCCTCGACCCACTCGCGGCCCCGGTCGATCGGCGCGTCGTAGGCGCCGGCGGTCTCGGCGCGGTGGCGAGCCCGGTCCATCGCCATCACCACGACGGCGGTGTCGTCGAGGTCCGGGTAGTGGTCGTTGCGGTACTGGAAGGCCCAGCCGCCGGGCCGCACGTCCGGCCGCTGTTCGGCCCAGTCGCCGACCACATCCAGCACCTGCAGCGGCTTCAGCCACTCGAGGCCGCGCACGGCCGCGTTCTCGGCGTCCGGCGCGCCTGACTTCCAGCAGGGCGTGGGCGACCAGCGCGGTATCCCACACCGGCGAGAAGCAGGGCTGGCAGTAGGCCTCGTCGTCCTTGACCACCAGCAGCTTCTCGACCGAGGCGCGGGCGATGGCGCGGCGTCGGATCGCTCTCGGGAACGCCCAGCGCGGCGTACATCATCACGCTGTTGACCATGGCCGGGAAGATGCCGCCGAGGCCGTCCTCGCCGTTCAGCCGCTCGGTCGACGAACGCCACCGCCTTGTCGATCGCGCGCTTCTGGCTCGCCTTCGGGAAGCGCGGCTCGGCGACGCGCAGCACCTGGTCCAGCGCGAAGAAGAACGTCGCCCACGGCTCCTTCTGGTGCGCGCCGCGGGCCAGCTTGGTGATGCGTCGCCGGCGGCTCGCAGGAAAAGCTCGTCGATGCCGACGCCGCGCGGGTTGCGCCGCCCGCGGCCGCAGCTTGCGCAGCACCAGCAGCGGCACGATCACCGTGCGCGCCCAGTAGGAGATCTTGTCGATGTGGATCGGGAACCACTTCGGCAGCAGCATGATCTCCACCGGCATCTCCGGCACGGCGCGCCACGAGAGGATGCCGAAGAGCGCCAGGAGGATGCGGGTGAAGACGTTGCAGGCGCCGGCGCCGCCCGCCGCCAGCAGCGCCTCGCGGGCCCTGACCATGTGCGGCGCGGCCGGATCGTCGCCGATCATCTTCAGCGCGAAGTAGGCCTTCACCGTCGCCGACACGTCGAGGACGCCGCCGTGATAGAGCGGCCAGCCGCCATGCTCGCCCTGGGTGCGGCGCAGGTAGACGCCGATCTTGCGCTCCAGCTCCAGGTCCGGCGTCTCGCCGAGGTAATGAACGAACAGCACGTACTCGGCCGGGATGGTGGCGTCGGCCTCCAGCTCGAACACCCAGTGCCCGTCCGGGCGCTGCAGCTTCAGCAGCGCGTCCGTGGCGCGGGCCACCGCCGCGTCGAGGGCGGCGAGGCTCGCCGCCGCGGTCAGCTCCAAAGCCGCTTTCTGGGGTAGCGCTTGCGTCGTCCATGCCTCGTCTTAGCCCAGGATGAGCTCGGCGGCCTTGTTGCCGGAGCGGATCGCGCCCTCGATGGTGGCCGGCAGGCCGGTATCGGTCCAGTCGCCGGCCAGCGCAAGGTTGGCCCAGCGGGTGCGGGCCTGCGGGCGCCTGGCGACCTGCTCGGGCGTGGCGGCGAAGGTGGCGCGGCGCTCCTTGACGATCTGCCACGCCGGCATCGGCGCGGCGCCGAGGCCGTGGACCTTGGCGACGTCGGCCCACAGCGCCGCCGCCATCTGCTCGCGCGGCATGTCCACCACGGCGTCGGCGCCGCTGGTGGTGGTGGAGATGCGGCCGTCGAAGGCGAACAGCCACTGCGCCATCCCGCCGATCACGCCGACAATCTTGGGCGCGCCCGGCGGCGGATCGATCTTGAAGTGGCCGTTGACGATCGACGAGAAGGTGTCGGGCGCCGAGACGCCCGGCAGCAGACCGGGCGTCGTCCAGGCCGGGGTCGCGACGATCACCGAGTCGCCGTCACCGAGGTCAATCGTCTCGCCGCCGACCCTCAGTCCGAGCGCGCGAGTGGCGTTCGTCACGATCGCCTCGACCCGTCGGCCGGTCCGCACCTCGGCGCCGTGGGCGGCGAGGAAGGCGAGGGCAGGAGCGATAAAGGCGGCGTCGAGGCTCGGATCGGCAACCCGCGGCGCGCATGCCCGGCCGCCGGCCGCCAGGGTCTCGCGCACGATGGCGCCGGCGAGCTCGGCCGAGCCCTCGGCCGCGTCGGTGTTCAGCGCCGCCAGCATCAGCGGCTCGATCAGCCGCTCCCACAGCGGTCCCTTGCAGGCAATGACATCGCGCAGCCGGCGTCCGCCCTGCGGCCGCAGCAATCTCAGCAATGGAAGGTAGTCGGCGGGGTGGGTGTCCGGGACCCGACGGTCCTTCACCAGCACCCACCATCCGATAGGGCCGGGGTTGATCCGCAAGGTCCAGCGGCGGCCGTCACGGGTGTCGCAGAACGTCCAATCGGCCTCTATCGGCCCGGTCAGACGGTCCAGCGCGCCCAGGGTGCGCAGGAAGTCATGGGTGGCGTGGTTGCCGGTGAGGACGAGGTGGTTGCCGTTGTCGATGGTCATGCCGAGCTGGGCGTCGAAGTAGGAGCGGCAACGCCCGCCGACCTGGCCGGCCGCCTCCAGCACGGTCACCGCCACGCCACGCCCGGCCAGCCGCACGGCCGCCGACAGTCCGGCGAGCCCGCCGCCGACCACGTAGAGCGGCCGCGTCATCAGTCCACGAGGCCGTGGCGCATCACGATCCAGAGCAGGCGCGCCTTGCCGAGGCTGACCCGCGTCCGCGGCGGCGCCCAGCCCACGGCTTCCGTCTCGCGCAGGATCTGCTGGTAGACCTCGCGCATCAGCCGCGGCGAGCGGATGCGGCCGGGCGGTCGCTGCTTCAGCACCGCATCGGCCAGCTGGTATTGCTCGTGCGCCTTGGCGGCGACCCAGCGGCAGGCCGCGTCGATGCGCGGATCGTCGATCACCGCCTTCGGGTCGCGGGTCGCGATGCCGGCGGCTTCCAGCGCTTCGCGTGGCAGGTAGAGCCGGCCCATCTCGGCGTCCTCGTCGAGGTCGCGCAGGATGTTGGTCAGCTGCAGGGCGCGGCCGAGGTGGAAGGCCAGCGTCTCAGCCGGGACCGTCCGGCATGCCGAAGATCTTCACCGACAGCCGCCCGACGGCGCTCGCCACCCGGTCGCAGTAGAGGTCGAGCGTCGCATAGTCCGGCGCGATGATCGGCGCGCCGACGTCCATCTCCATGCCGTCGACGATGGCGAGGAAGTCGGCCTCTTTCAGGCCGAAGCGCTGCACGTGCGGCGCGAGATAGGCGATCCGCGGCGCCGGCGCGCCGGCGTAGAGCCCGGCGACGTCGGCGCGCCAGCGATCCAGCTCGACGCGGCGCTCGTCCGGCGTCGGCCCCGGCTCGTCGGCGACGTCGTCGACCACCCGGCAGAAGGCGTAGATGGCGAACATCGCCGTGCGCTCGGGCGGCGGCAGCAGCCGCATCGCGGCGTAAAAGGAGCTGCCGGAGGCCTGCTGTTCCGTGCTCGGTGGGGTTTCGACCGCAACGTCCATGTGGCGCCGCTTATGGCCCGACGGCGCGCGAAAGCCGAGAGGCCACGCGCTCGGCCATTGTGCGGCCGATCCCCAGCAGGCCGACGCCCAGCGCCTCCAGCCGGCTGTGATGGGTCTCCTGGGACAGCGGATCGCGGCCCGACAGGCGCTGCGTCAGGCTCTCGGCCAGCCGCTGGATCGCGCCGACCTCCAGGGCGAGGCGCAGGTCGCGCAGCTCGCCGGCGAACGGCCGCGAGATGTCGAGCAGCGCTTGCGTCTTCGCCGCCAGCCGGTTGATCGCGGCGTTCAGGGCTGGATCGCTGGCGTCCTCGGCCAGCATCTCGACGTTGGCGCCGCAGGCCTTCAGCACATCCAGCGGCAGGTAGACCCGGTCGATCTCGTGGTAGTCCTTGGCGCAGTCCTGCAGGTGGTTGATCAGCTGCAGCGCCGCGCAGAGCGCGTCATTGGCCGGCCAGGTGGCGCGATCCTCGCCATGCACGTCGAGCACGAAGCGGCCGACCGGCGCCGCCGAATAGCGGCAATAGTCCATCAGCTCGTCCCAGCTCTCGTAGCGCAGCTTGACGACGTCGCGCCGGAACGCCTCCAGCAGGTCGAGCATGTGCTCCCAGCCGAGCCCGCGCTCGGCCAATGCCTGGCGCAGCGCCACGGCGGCGGGCTCGGCCTCGCTCTTGCCGGTCAGCGAGGCCTCGATCTCGGCCAGCCGCTTCAGTTTCAGCTCCGGGCTGGCGCTGGCGTTGTCGGCGACGTCGTCGGCGAGCCGGGCGACGCGGTAGAAGGCCATGATCGGCGCGCGGTGCTCCGGCGCGATCAGCAGCGAGGCGACCGGGAAGTTCTCGCCGGTGTGGTCCTTGCCCGAGGCGAGATCGGCGGCGCTCACGGTTGGGCCGCTCCGCCGTGCGCCGCCTGGGCCTGGGCGCGGCCCTTCCACATGCCGCCGCGACCGCGCCAGACCTCGAGCGCCGAGCGCAGCGTGAAGCCGGTGTAGATCGCCCCGATCAGCGGCAAGAGCACCCCCCACAGCGGCGAGAGCCGGTAATAGCGCAGCAGCGGCTGGAAGCTCGCCGCCATCAGCGCCCAGGCGGCAAGCCCCAGCCACCGCGCGGCGCCGCCGGCGAACAGCGTCAGCAGCGGCGCGGCGGCATAGACCAGCAGCATGCCCGCCACCGTTCCCGCCAGCAGCCAGGGCGAGTAGCGCAGCTGGGCGTAGGCCGAGCGCGAGACCATGCGGCCGATCTCGCCGAGCGTGCGGTAGGACCGCAGGCTGACCGACGTGCGGGTGAGGCCGAGCCAGATCGGCCCCTGCGCCTTCAGCCGCGCGGCGAGCGCACAGTCGTCGATGATCTCCGCGCGGATCGAGGCGATCCCGCCGGCGGCGGCCAGCGCCTCGCGCCGCACCAGCATCACGCCGCCGGCGGCGGCGGCCATCGGGTTCTTCGGGTCGTTCACGAAGGCGAACGGGTAGAGCATGTCGAAGAAGAACACGAACGCGGGGATCAGCAGCCGCTCTGCCTGCGTCCCCGTCTGCAGCCGCGCCATCAGCGAGACCAGCGACAGGCCGCCCGCCTCGGCGCGGGCCACAAGGCGGCGCAGGGTCTGCGGGTCATGGGCGATGTCGGCGTCGGTGATCCACAGGTAGGCGGCGCGCGGCCGCCGCTTCGACGCCCTGGCTCACCGCCCACAGCTTGCCGGTCCAGCCGGCTGGCAGCGGACGACCGGTCAGGATGGTCAGCCGGCCGTCCGCGCCGGCCGCAGTGGCGGCGCGCGCGGCGGTGCCGTCGTCGCTGGCGTCGTCGACCAGCACCACGCGAAACGCGCCCGGATAGGCCTGCGCCAGGAGGCTGCCGACCGAGCGCTCGATCACGTCGGCCTCGTTGCGCGCCGGGACCACGGCGACCACGTCCGGCCAGGTGGCGGGCTCGGGCGGCAGGCCGGCGTCGTCCCGCTCCCGCGCCAGCCAGAAGAAGCCGCGGCCGAGCAGCAGGTAGATCCAGGCGGCCAGGGCGATCCCGCCGATGAGGATCCACGCGATCACGCCAGGTACCCCGCCTCGCGGAACCAGGCGATGGCGTCGGCCAGCGCCTCGGTGTGCGGCCGCGCGCTGTAGCCGAGCTCTCGCTCGGCCTTGGCGGACGAGAAGAACATGTGGTGCGAGGCCATCTTCAGCGCATCGCGGGTCAGCATCGGCTCCTTGCCGGTGACCTGGGCGATCTGCTCGGCCACGAACGCCAGCGGATAGAGCGGCGCGCGGGGCAGGGCGATGGTCGGCGCCTGGCCGGCCGGTGAGACCGGCGATCTCGGCCAGCATCGCCTTCAGCGACAGGTCCTGGCCGCCCAGCACGTAACGCTCGCCGACCCGGCCCTTCTCCAGCGCCATCAGATGGCCCGCCGCCACGTCGTCGACGTGGACGAGGTTGAGGCCGGTGTCGACGAAGGCCGGGATCTTGCCCTGCGCGGCCTCCAGCACCATCCGGCCGGTGGGCGTCGGCTTGATGTCGCGCGGGCCGATCGGGGTCGACGGGTTGACGATCACGACTGGCAACCCCGCATCCGCCGCCATCCGCTCCACCAGCCGCTCGGCGGCGACCTTGCTCTGCTTGTAGGCCCCGACCGCCTCGCGCTCGGCCAGCGGCGCGGTCTCGTCGACCACGGTGGCGGCGTCGGCGGCGCGCAGCGTGGCGACGCTGGAAGTATAGACGATCTTCTCGACGCGGGCGGCGAGCGCCGCCGCCATCACCGCTTGCGGCGCCGGCCAGGTTGGCCCGCCGGATTTCGCCGGGGTCGCGCGCCCAGAGCCGGTAGTCGGCGGCGACGTGGTAGAGGAAGCGCACGCCGTCCATCGCCCGCGTCATCGAGGCGATGTCCGTCATGTCGCCTTCGACGATCTGGCAGGCGACACCCTCGAGATTGCGCCGGGGGCTCGACGGGCGCGCCAGCACGCGCACGGTCTCGCCGCGCTCGGCGAGCAGACGCAGCACCGCCGAGCCGACGAAGCCGGTCGCGCCGGTGACCAGGATGGGATCGCCTGAGGGCAAGCTTGCGGACTCGAGGCAGCGGAACGTGCGGCGCGCCATTAGAGCGGGTTCGGACAAAGGGGAACCGTTTTCGGCGCGCGCCTCAGGATATCGGCGGATAGTGCAGGCGGATCGTCACGTGCGTGTCGCCGAGCCCGGCGTCGAACAGCGCCGAGCGCAGCGGGTGGCGCGCTCAGGAACGGCCGCACGTTGTTGGAGAAGCCGTAGCCCTCCTTCGGCCCCAGCGGCCCGAGGTTCAGCACCCTGTCGGCGTTGGCGTCCTGGAACATGACGAGCGCGTAGCGTCCGGGCGCCGGCAGATAGAGGCACATGGTCTCGTCGCCCGGTATCGCCGGGTCGCGCCAGACCGCCAGCCAGCCGTCGTCCGCCAGCCATCGACGCTTGTCCGGCCCGTAGAGATTGGCGACCAGATAGCCGTGGTTGCTGCGCACGCCCTGGCTGGTGACGTAGAGCTTGTAGGGCGTCGGGGCGCCGTGACAGGGCAGGGTCTCGACGTTGGGGGCCGCGCGGCCGGCCGCGCAAGCCGCCGCCGCGAGCACGACCAGCGTCGTTCGCCAAAAAGCTTTGCAGTCGTGAAACGACATCCCGCCCCGCGAGCTACAAGATCGGCGCAGCGTCGTCCATGCGACCCCGCAGCCCTGACCCATCAGCCGCCGTAGGCGTCGATCTGCGCGAAGCTCAGGCCGCGGGTCTCGCGGGCGGTCAGCGCGGCGATGGCGCTGACGATGCAGGCCAGCGCCAGGTAGAGCGGCGATCGGCGTCGTCGAATGCGTGCGCTGCAGCAGGGCTACGGCGATCACCGGGGCCAGCGAGCCGGCGAAGATCGAGGTCACCTGGTAGGCGATCGAGGCGCCGGAATAGCGATAGCGGGTGGGGAACAGCTCGGCGATGAACGCGGCCTGCGGGCCGTACATCGCCCCGTGCAGGACCAGCGCCGACGCTCACCGCCACGGTCACCGAGCCGCCGCGCCGGCGTGCAGCAGGCCGAAGAACACGAAGCCCCAGGCCGCCATCGCGATCGCCCCGAACGCATAGACCGGCCGCCGCCCGATCCGGTCGCAGAGCGCCGAGAACAGTGGCATCGTCACCATCTCGACCAGGCTGCCGATCAGCACTGCGTTCAGGCCAATCTGCCGATTGGCCCCGACCGTCTCGGCCAGATAGGCGATCGAGAAGGTGGTGACGATGTAGTAGGCGACGTTTTCGCCGAACTTCAGGCCCGCACCGATCGCCACGCCGCCGGGCCGATGCTTCAGCGCCTGAATCGCGCGGCGCCGGCTCGATCGCCCGCGCGGCTCGCGCCTCGGCCGCCTCGAATTGCGGCGACTCGCTCAAGGTCGAGCGCACCCACCAGCCGACCGCGACCAGCAGGCCGGAGAGCAGGAACGCCACGCGCCAGCCCCAGGCGAGGAAGTCCGCTTCGCTCTGGAGCGCCGCCATCGCCGCCAGCACGCCGGCCGCCAGCAGGTTGCCGGCCGGCACGCCGACCTGCGGCCAACCGGACCAGGCGCCGCGGCGCGTGTCGTCGCCGAACTCGCCGGCCATCAGCACCGCGCCGCCCCACTCGCCGCCGACGGCGAAACCCTGCACGAATCTCAGGGCCGCCAGCAGCACCGGCGCGGCGACGCCGATCTGCTGGTAGGTGGGCAAAAGGCCCATCGCCATGCTGGCCGCGCCCATCAGCACGAGGCTCGCCATCAAGAGACGCTTCCTGCCGATCCGGTCGCCGAAGTGGCCGAACACCAGCCCGCCGATCGGCCGCGCCACGAAGCCCAGCGAATAGGTGAGGAAGGCCTGCAAGAGGCCGGTGAGCGGATCCTTCGCCGGAAAGAACAGCTTGCCGAACACCAGCGCCGCAGCGGTGCCGTAGAGGAAGAAGTCGTACCACTCGATGGTCGTGCCGATCAGGCTGGCCGCCACCACCTGGCGCAGCGACGAGCGCGGCCGCGCTCCGGCGGCCTCGGCTGCGGTCATCAAGCTTCCTCCCCGATGCGCTTTTCGTGCATGGAAGCATCTTCGAGCGTTGTCGGAAACCGCACGCCGCGCCGGATCTTGGCGCGTGGAGGCCAGATGATCAGCATCACCCTCGAGCACACCGATAACCTTGGCCCGGAGGCCGACGTCCCTGCGCTGCTGGTCAAGCTCGCGGCGCGCCTCGAGGCGGCGCGGCTGACGCCGGGCGACGCTGGTGCGCGTCGGCGCCCGGGCGCTCACCGAATACGTGGTCGGCGAGAGCGACTGGGCCTCGCTCAGCGCGACGATCCGCGTTCCGGCGGCGGCGGTGGAGATGTTCAGGTCCGAGCTCTTCGACGATCTCGCCGCGCTGATCGAGGCGCACTTCGCCGAGCTCTATGCCCGCCGCTCGATCGCGCTCTCGGTGGCGCTCGACGTGCTCGGCCGCGAAGCCCTCTACGAACGCCGCCACCCCAGGCCGGCGTCAGCCAACTCGTTCTGACCGTCCCCCACCCGGGGATCGCCTCTAACCCGCTCGATGGAACAGTTCGGCGCCTTCGCCGGCGGCCGCTTCGGCCAGGCTGTAGCCTTCCAGGACGTCGGCGGTGGCGTCACGGGCCCTCAGCAGCGCCTCGCGGATCGAGCAGGTGGCGAGGTCCGGGCAGTCGTCGCACTTGCGGAACTGACAGCCGCGAGACGCAAGGCGCCAGCGCCAGCGGCCCCTCGATCACCCGGATCACCTCGGCGAAGCTGATCTCGGCCGGCGGCCGCGCCAGGCTGTAGCCGCCGAGCTTGCCGCGTCGGCTGACCACGATGCTCCGCCGCGACAGCTCCAGGAGAATCGCCTCCAGGAACTTGCGCGGCGCGTCGGCGCGCTCGGCGAGCTCGCCGGCCGTCAGCTGCGCGCCGTCGCTGCGCGCCAGCTCCACGAGGGCGCGAAGGGCGTAGCGGGTCTTGCTGGAGAGCATGCGCCTCTCTTAAGGGCCGTCGTCGCGGCCGTGCAAGCGAGCCGGGATGGCAGCGCCTTCGAACTCGGAAGCGAACAGCAGACGCGCGTCGTCCATGAACCCGGTGGGGGAGGGCGGCGGATCCTGGTCGGTCCGGTGGGTGATGAACAGCGTCTCGAAGCCGCCCGGATGGAAGCTGACCAGCAGTTCGACCGCCTCGCCCGACAGGTTCGCGAAGCCATGGCGCACACCTGGCGGGGCGCGGACGAAGTCGCCAGGGCCGAGGTCGAACACCTCCTCGCCCAGCAGAAAGCGCAGCCGCCCGCGGCGAACGAGGAAGGTCTCCTCGATCGCCTGGTGGCGATGCGGGCCGAAATCCGGCGTCTCGGTAGGCGGCCGCGGCG
>CAVPBP010000002.1:170000-1931728 GCA_963701905.1 uncultured Pseudomonadota bacterium
TCCTTAGGCGCCCGATCTCGTGATCGAACCCGTAAGGGGCCATAGCTCAGTTGGTAGAGCGCGTGCTTTGCAAGCATGAGGTCGTCGGTTCGATCCCGTCTGGCTCCACCAACCCGCAAGCTCGCGATCGGTGGAAAACAACTGAATTCCGGCCTGGCGCTAAGGCGCCTGGCCGGTTTGACATCGTGAATGAAGGGTCAGCCCGGACGCTCCCCAGCCTTTAAGGGCGGACCTAGAGAAGACATCAAAGTCTGGCTAAGAATAACAAAGCGCATGTCGTGGGCCTCAGACGCCCACGCATGAGTTTTGCTGAGAACGATCAAGCGCATAAGGGCTTCTGACGGATGCCTTGGCGTTGAGAGGCGATGAAGGACGTGGCACGCTGCGATAAGCACCGGGGAGGCGCGAGCACCCTTTGATCCGGTGATTTCCGAATGGGGAAACCCACCTTTACGGTCTGCGGATTTGAGCCCCGGTTTCGGCCAGGGTTTCAGGTTCGTAGGTCGTTCGAAGGTATTATGACCTGAATACATAGGGTTCATAAAGCAAACCCGGGGAACTGAAACATCTCAGTACCCGGAGGAAAGGACATCAACAGAGACTCCCGTAGTAGTGGCGAGCGAACCGGGATTAGGCCAGCGCCGTCGTGACATAAAGCCGAACGATCTGGAAAGGTCGGCCATAGCGGGTGAAAGCCCCGTAGGCGTCAAACAGCGACGGACTCGAGTAGGGCGGGACACGTGAAATCCTGTCTGAACATGGGGGGACCACCCTCCAAGCCTAAGTACTCCTCAACGACCGATAGTGAACAAGTACCGTGAGGGAAAGGTGAAAAGCACCCCGACGAGGGGAGTGAAATAGAACCTGAAATCGGAAGCCTACAAGCAGTCGGAGCGCCCCAGCGGCGTGACGGCGTACCTTTTGTATAATGGGTCAGCGACTTCATGTGCCGAGCAAGCTTAAGCCGATAGGCGTAGGCGTAGCGAAAGCGAGTCTGAATAGGGCGAATAAGTTCGTCGCATGACGACCCGAAACCTAGTGATCTATCCATGAGCAGGTTGAAGGCTGGGTAACACCAGCTGGAGGACCGAACCGGTGTCTGTTGAAATATACTCGGATGACTTGTGGATAGGGGTGAAAGGCCAATCAAACTAGGACATAGCTGGTTCTCCGCGAAATCTATTTAGGTAGAGCGTCAGGCGAATTCTTCGGGGGGTAGAGCACTGGATGGATGAGGGCGACGCGAGTGGTACCAATTCTAACCAAACTCCGAATACCCGAAAGAAATACCTGGCAGACACACGGCGGGTGCTAACGTCCGTCGTGAAAAGGGAAACAACCCTAACCATCATCTAAGGCCCCCAAGTAACGGCTAAGTGGGAAACGATGTGGGATTGCACTGACAACCAGGATGTTGGCTTAGAAGCAGCCATCATTTAAAGAAAGCGTAACAGCTCACTGGTCAAGCGATCCTGCGCGGAAAATGTAACGGGGCTTAAGCCGTTCGCCGAAGGTATGGGTGTGCAGCAATGCACGCGGTAGCGGAGCGTTCCGTAAGCCGGTGAAGGTCAGGCGTGAGCCTGGCTGGAGGTATCGGAAGTGAGAATGCTGACATGAGTAGCGACAAAGAGTGTGAGAGACACTCTCGCCGAAAGTCCAAGGGTTCCTGCGTAAAGCTAATCTGCGCAGGGTTAGCCGGCCCCTAAGGTGAGGCCGAAAGGCGTAATCGATGGGAATCAGGCAGAATATTCCTGAGCCAGTCAGAAGTGACGAATGCCGTATATTGTCGGGGCTTACTGGATTGCTCCCGGCAGTGAAGGTGTTCCTGGAAATAACTCTGACGGAGACCGTACCCGAAACCGACACAGGTGGACTGGTAGAGTATACCAAGGCGCTTGAGAGAACTATGCTGAAGGAACTCGGCAAATTGCACGCGTAACTTCGGGATAAGCGTGACTCACCCTGGGCAACCAGGACTGAGTGGCACAAGCCAGGGGGTAGCGACTGTTTATCAAAAACACAGGGCTCTGCGAAGCCGTAAGGCGACGTATAGGGTCTGACGCCTGCCCGGTGCCGGAAGGTTAAAAGGAGGGGTGCAAGCTCCGAATTGAAGCCCCGGTAAACGGCGGCCGTAACTATAACGGTCCTAAGGTAGCGAAATTCCTTGTCGGGTAAGTTCCGACCTGCACGAATGGCGTAACGACTTCCCCGCTGTCTCCAGCATAGGCTCAGCGAAATTGAATTCCCCGTGAAGATGCGGGGTTCCCGCGGTCAGACGGAAAGACCCTATGAACCTTTACTGCAGCTTCGCCTTGGCGTTAGCAGCAACATGTGTAGGATAGGTGGGAGGCTATGAAACCGGGGCGCCAGTCCCAGCGGAGCCAACCTTGAAATACCACCCTTGCTGTTGCTGACGTCTAACCGCGGCCCGTTATCCGGGTCCGGGACATGGCGTGGCGGGCAGTTTGACTGGGGCGGTCGCCTCCCAAAGTGTAACGGAGGCGCGCGATGGTGGGCTCAGAGCGGTCGGAAATCGCTCGTCGAGTGCAATGGCATAAGCCCGCCTGACTGAGAGACTGACAAGTCGATCAGAGACGAAAGTCGGCCATAGTGATCTGGTGGTTCTGCGTGGAAGGGCCATCACTCAACGAATAAAAGGTACTCTAGGGATAACAGGCTGATTTTGCCCAAGCGTCCATAGCGACGGCAAAGTTTGGCACCTCGATGTCGGCTCATCACATCCTGGGGCTGGAGCAGGTCCCAAGGGTTCGGCTGTTCGCCGATTAAAGTGGTACGTGAGCTGGGTTCAGAACGTCGTGAGACAGTTTGGTCCCTATCTGCCGTGGGTGTACGAAGCTTGAGAGGAGCTGTCCTTAGTACGAGAGGACCGGGATGGACATACCTCTGGTGGACCTGTCGTGGCGCCAGCCGCGCAGCAGGGTAGCTAAGTATGGACGAGATAACCGCTGAAAGCATCTAAGCGGGAAACTCACCTCAAAACAAGGCTTCGCTGAGAGCCGTGATAGACCATCACGTTGATAGGCCAGGTGTGGAAGCGCGGTGACGCGTGAAGCTTACTGGTACTAATCGCTCGATAGGCTTGATCGTTCTTATCAAAACTCATGAAAGCCGGGCGGTTTGTTACTGCTAGGCGATGATGTCTTCTCGCATCCTCTTCGTTGACCTGGTGGCTATGCCGGAGGGTCCCCACCCGATCCCATTCCGAACTCGGTCGTTAAGCCCTCCAGGGCCGATGGTACTTCGTCTCAAGGCGCGGGAGAGTAGGTCGTCGCCAGGTCTGCCAAGAGGATGCGTTCCGTTCAATGACCCTTCTTCACGTTCCTTATCCGCCGGTTGCCGCGGGGTGGAGCAGCCCGGTAGCTCGTCAGGCTCATAACCTGAAGGTCACAGGTTCAAATCCTGTCCCCGCACCCAAATCGAAGAACGGCCCCCGCAGCAATGCAGGGGCCGTTTTCGTTTGAGGGAGGCGCCGATGCGCTGGGATGCCCGCCCGTCCGGGGCCGAGCTCGTCGACGCGCTGGCGCGCCACGCGGGCGGCGCGGGCGCGCAGCGTGGAGCGCGTCAAAACCACACCGCTCGCCGGCGGCTTCGTTTCCAAGTCTGTCGAGCGGATCTCGCTGAGCCTGGTGACCGCGTCCGGCGAGGCGGTCCAGGCGGCCTTCGTCTGCAAGACCTGCCCCGCGCGCGAGGTGAGGGCGCTCGAGGTCGTCGCCGCCGTCCCGGGCGCACAGGCCTGCCCCGAACTGGTCGCCGCCTGGATCTGCGCCGCCGCGCCCGAGGATCCGGACGCCAGCGGCTTCGTCAGTCCGTTCTATCCGGGCGAGACGCTGCACTTCGGCGATCCGATCCCGGCCGGCGTGCTCGCTACGCTCGCCCGCGTCCACGCTGCCGCCGCAGCCATGCCGGCGCCCGGCTGGGCCTGGGCGTTCGACGCCGCGCACATCGCGCGGCTGCAGCAGTCGTCCGAGCGGGCGCTGGCCGCCTCGGCGCGCTTCAGGTCGCGGACGCCGGACCACCTGGCCTGGGCGGCGCGGCTCTCGGCGGCGGCGTCCTCGCCGGCGTTGCGCGAGGCGGCCGAGCGGTTGCCGCGCACGCTCACCCACGGCGACATGCACCCGGCCAACATCCTCACTCGCGCCGATGGCTCTCCGGTGATCATCGACTGGGGCAACGCCTGCCTCGCCCCGCCGATGCTCGACCTCGCCAACATCATCGAGCTGGGCTCGCCGGCGTGGGCGACCTACGTCGCCGCCTACCGGGCGGCCGGCGGCGCGTTCGACGCGGCCGCCGCCGAGCGCGCGTACTGGTGGGCGAGGGCGATGGTCGGCCTGATGTACATCGCCTGGGCGGTCGACAACTCCGATCGCGCCACCGACCTCATCGCTCAGATCGAGACGGCGAACGCCTGCCTCGGCGACCTGTCCGGCCTGCCGGACGCGCACGCTTGACCGGCGGATCAAAACGACGGCGGACTCCGCGCTGTCGGAGTTCTCCCATGCCGCTGATCGGCGATCTCGCCGTAACCACCCTGATCCTCACCGTGGCGATCGCCGCGCGCTATGTGGCGATCGCCTGGCTGGTCCACGCGCTGGTCTGGGGCCGCAAGGATGGGCGCGTGCGCGGCCGGCGGCTCAATCGCGACCGGCCGAAGCCGGCCACCATCCGCCACGAGCTGAAGCTGTCGCTGCTGTCATCCTGGATCTACGCGCTGCCGGCCGCCGTGGTGATCGAGGCCTGGAAGCACGGCGGCACGCTCGTCTATCTCGACTGGAACCGCTACGGCGTCGCTTGGCTGTTCGTCTCCGGCGCGATCTACCTGCTGGTGCAGGACGCCTACTATTACTGGCTGCACCGGCTGATGCACGTGAAGGTGCTGTTCCGCCACATGCACGCCGGCCATCATCGCTCGCGCCAGCCCACCGCCTACGCCTCGTTCGCGTTCGACTGGCCCGAGGCGGCGCTGACCGCCTGGCTGTTGCCGGCGCTCACCTTCGTGATCCCCATCCACCCGGCGGTGATCGTGGTGCTGCTGACCGTGATGACGGTCCTGGCGGTGCTGAACCACTCCGGCGCCGAGCTGCTGCCGCCCTGGATGGTCGATGGTTGGATCGGCGGTCAGCTGATCTCGGCCAGCCGCCACAGCCTCCACCACAGCCACTTCGACGCCAACTACGGCCTCTACTTCACCTTCTGGGACCGCATTCTCGGCACCGACATGCCCCCGGCGCCGGTTCGTGACGCGCCGCCGAACGTCTCGCCCGCCTCGCCTGGAGGCTGAACTTCCGGTAGAGGCGAGGCCATGCCCGATCTCGCCGTCTTCTACGAGCATCCGCAGTGGTTCGAGCCGCTGTTCCGCGAGCTGGATCGCCGCGGCGTCGACTGGGCGCCGATCCGCATCCAGGACCACACGTTCGATCCGGCCGATCCGCGCCCGCCGGCGCCGGTGATCCTCAGCCGGCTGGCGATGTCGTCGTTCCTGCGCCAGGACGAGCACGCGCTCTACTATAGCGCCGCGGTGCTGGGCCACTGGGAGGGCCTCGGCGCGCGGGTGATCAACGGGCCGCGCGTGCTGGCCTACGACCTCTCGAAGGCGCGCCAGCTCAGCCTGTTCCGCCAGCTCGGGCTCGATATCCCGCGCACCCGCGTCGCCCATCGCCGCGCCGACGTTCCGCGCCTGGCCGCCGAGCTCGGCTACCCGGTGCTGGTGAAGGGCAATGTCGGCGGCTCCGGCGCCGGCATCATCCGCTACGACAGCCCCGAGGAGCTCGAGCCCGCCGCGGCCGACGGCCTGACGCCGGTCGGCGTCGACGGCGTGGCGCTGGTGCAGGAGTACGTGCCGGCCCGCGACGCGCGGGTGATCCGCTGCGAGGTGCTCGAGGGCAAGCTGTTCTACGCGATCGCGCTCGACGGCGCGGGCTCGACGTTCGATCTCTGCCCCGCCGACGTCTGCATGGTCGACAAGCCGACCATCACCATCGAGCGCTTCGAGCCGCCGCCGGACATGGTCTCGGCGGTCGAGCGCATCGCCGCGGCCGCCGGCATGGACGTCGGCGGCATCGAGTACATGATCGACGACCGCGACGGCCGCCCGAAGTTCTACGACCTCAACGCGCTCTCCAACTTCGTCGCCAATCCGATGCAGGTGCTGGGCTGGGACCCGCACGAGCCGTTCGTCGAGTGGCTGATCCTCCAGATCGCCGCCGCCAGGCGCCAGACGGTCGCCGCATGAGGTACGGTTCGTGAGATACGGATTTTGGGCCCCGGTGTTCGGCGGCTGGCTGCGCAACGTGCCCGACGAGGGCATGGCGGCCACCTGGGACTACATGCGCCGGCTCTGCCAGCGCGCCGAGCAGATCGGCTACGACCTGACGCTGATCGCCGAGCTGAACCTCAACGACATCAAGGGCGTCGACGCAGCCGGCGCTCGACGCCTGGTCCACCGCCGCGGCGCTGGCGGCGGTCACCGAACGTCTGGAGCTGATGGTGGCGGTGCGGCCGAACTTCCACCAGCCGGCGCTGTTCGCCAAGCAGGCCGCCAACATCGACCGCATCGCGGGCGGGCGCCTGGCTTTGAACGTGGTCTCGTCCTGGTGGGCCGAGGAGGCCAAGAGCTACGGCCTCGACTTCGACCAGCACGACGACCGCTATGCCCGCACTTCCGAATGGCTCAGCGTCGTGCAGGGGCTCTGGCGCGAGCCGAAGTTCAGCTTCGAGGGCAAGCGCTACCGGCTGGAGGGCGCGATCTGCGAGCCGAAGCCGGTGAAGAAGCCGGTGATCTACGCCGGCGGCGAATCCGAGGCCGCCAAGACGATGATCGCGACCCAGTGCGACGCCTACGTGATGCACGGCGACGAGGTCGAGGTGATTGCCGGCAAGGTCGCCGACATGCGGGCGCGCCGCGCCGCCGCCGGCGGGCCGCCGATGATCTTCGGCATGGCCGCCTACGCGATCGTGCGGGACACCGAGGACGAGGCGCGGGACGAGGTGGCCCGCATCACCACGCTCGATCCGGCCGCGCCCGGCTTCGCCAACTTCGACCAGTGGCTCTCCGGCACGCGAGCTCGAGCGCGAGCTGAAGCTGCAGGAATACTCGGTCTCCAACCGCGGCCTGCGCCCGGACCTGATCGGCACGCCCGCCCAGGTCCGCGAGCGCATCGCCGCCTACGAAGCCGCCGGCGTCGACCTGCTGCTCCTGCAGATGAGCCCGCAATACGAGGAAATGGAGCGCTTTGCCGAGGCGGTGATTCGCGCCGTGGCGGCGATCCAGTCGGGCGCTTCCTAAGGGGCGCCGGGATGCAGCTTGAAGGTCAGGATGTTGTGCGTTCTCACCTGGGCGTGAACTCAGTCCGCGACGGGAAAATAGTTGGTCTCTCCGTTCTGGCCGGCGACGCCGAACCAAGTCTAGTCATACAGCTCACATTCTATGTTCCGCGCGGCGCGAATGGCGACATTTACACGCTAGCGCTCAGCGGAGACGTGACATTCGGCTACGACTTCTCAAGCGAGATTAGTTTTGAAGATATCTCATTCTTTAAGTGCCTCATGACGACGGACCAGTATCTCTACATTTCACTCGACCCCTGGAAGGAGGGCGAGAATTTTGTTTCCGGACAAGACAACGATTGGTTCAAGTCGAAATCAGTCGAACTCGCGGTAGAGCAGTCAGCCCAACCGAGGTAACTGATAGTCGCTTGCCCCTCGCGGACCGACGGTCACGCCGCCGCGTGCGCCTGCACCGCGGCGTCCAGACGGCGCTTGGCTTCCGCCACCTGGTCGGCGGGCAGCGGGCCCTTCTTCGCGGCGGCGACGTTGTCGGCGAGGTGCTGCGGGTTGGCGGTGCCGACGATGGTGGTCGTCATGCCGGGGTGGCTGATCGTGAAGCGCAGCATGAACTCCATGCGCGGCATGCCGTCCGCCACCTCGTCGAGGCGGGCCTCGTCCCAGAGGTCGCGGCGCCGGGCGTAGGCCTGGCGGAAGCGCTCCGGCAGCCGCTCCAGCGTCTCGGCCGCGCTGACCGGGATGCCGCGCGCGACGCCGCCGCGGATGATCGTGCCCGCGCCGGCCGCCGCCGCATCGCCGATCGCCGCCTCGTGCTCGCGCTCCAGGGCGGAGTAGGGGATCTGGAAGGCGTCGAACACGCCCATCTCGATGTGGTCGGTGAGGTTCGGCAGCGTGCCCGACATGCCGATGAAGCGGATCTTGCCCTCGTCCTTCAGCGCCACCAGCTCGGCGACCGAGTCGTTGGCCTCCAGCTCGGCCCGGCTGGGGCTGATGTGGAACTGTACGAGATCGAGGTGGTCGGTCTTCATGCGCTTCAGGCTCTGCTCGACCCCGGCGCGGACGTTCGCCCGCGTGAAGACGTGCGGCGGCCGCTCGCCGGGCGGCGGGTTGACCGGGCAGCCGCACTTCGAGGCCAGGAAGTACTCCGAGCGGCGGTTCGAGATGAACTCGCCGATGTAGGCCTCCGAGCCGCCGTAGTCGGGCGAGGTGTCGATCATGGTGATGCCGGCGTCGAGCACCGCGTTGAGGATGGTCTTGGCCCGGTCCGGGCTCACCTCGCGCCCGCCCATGCCGGGAACCGCGCCGCGCAGCTCCATGGCCCCGTAGGCCAGCTTGGTCACCGTCTCGCCGGTGCGGCCGAGCACGGACGTGGGAATATCGCTCATGGCAAATGTCCTTGGGTTCAATCGACAAGAGGAATACCGCCATTCTGGACCCCGATGGGCTGGATGGCGAGCGGAGCCACAGGGCCGGACCCGTGTGGAACAGTCGTGCTCGCTCGCGGGTTGCTGGCCTCGACCAGCGCCGGCCATGGGCGGCGGGCCGGCGGAGCGAGGCCCGGTGGCGCTGAAAGAGCACGAACGGAGCCGCGGCGCAGGTCCACGCCCAGGAGACGCGCGCGCCGGGTTCGGCCGGAAGCCGCGGCGCCGCAGCACGCGCCGCCGGTCAAGGCCGCGCCGCCCAGGCCGGCTCCGCACGCGGCCGAGCCAAGACCTGCCGAGGCCCCCGACCACCACGGCTGAGGCCGCGCGGCCACATTGCGGTAACGACTTGGCGCGAGGCTGACCGGGACGATTCGACTTCCCGGGACCCCAATGCGCCTGCGCGCCTCCAGCTTCGTGCACAAGATCCCGGTCGGGCCTGACCGGGTGTTGCTGGTGCACGCCATCAGCCACCTGCGCTTCCTCGCCAACGACGAGATCGCGCGGGTGTTCGACTTCTTCGCCACGCCCCGCACGCTGCCGGACGAGGCGCTGCCGCTGATGGACGCGCTCGGCTGCGACCGCGACGCGCTCGCCAGCTGCATCGGCGCGCTGCTGGAACGCGGCGCGCTCACCGAAAAGGACCCCGACGCCGAGGTGGCCGGCTTCGGCGAGCTGATGGCGGCCAGCTACGGCCGCGATCCCCGCGAGCTGTTGGAGCGCTATCGCCGCGAGACCAAGGAGGGCGGCCTCGACTACTGGGCCACCGGCGCGGCGAGCTCGCTGGCCGATTTCGCGCAGCCCAAGACGCGCGTCGACGCCATCCTGTTCGGCGACTGCGACGTCCAGATGGAGGCCGATTTCCTGCGACGCGAGGCGGCCGCGGCGCGGCATCGACCTGCGGGTCGCCGCGACCTTCCCGGACGATGCGTCGTTCGCCGCCGAGCACAAGCACGACGTGGTCCTGATCGGCGCGCTGCGCGGTCGGCATGCGATCGCCGCGCCGCCGAAGGTCGCAGCCCCCACGAGGCCTATATCGCCGAGGCGCAGCCACCTCATCGACGGCGCTGCGCGCGCAGACCGCCGCGCCGATCCTGATCGACAATCTGCCGGAGCCGACGGTGCAGCCGCTGGGCATGGCCGAGCGCGGCGCCGGCGGCCATCGCAACCGCTTCCGGCTGCGCCAATCTCGAACCTCGCCGAGCTGGCCGAGAGCTTCGCCGACGTGCATGTCGTCGACGTCGCCGCGGCGCTGGCGGCGGCGGGGTCGGAGCGCATGCTCGACGACGGCCAGGTGGGCTTCACTCATTTCGGCTCGCCGGGCTGGATGCTGCAGCGCCCTGAAAGCGAGAAGGCGGCGGTGCACGGCATCTGTGCCCGATCCTGCGCCGCTGGCTGCGGCGGTCGGCGGCGATCCCTACGGGCGCGAGGCGGTGATGGCCCGCGCCCACGTCGACGCGCTGATGACGGCGCTGGGCGTCGGCCGCAAGAAATGCGTGATCGTCGATCTCGACGGCGTGCTGTGGCCGGGCGTGCTGGCCGAGACCGGCGCGCCGTTCGCCTGGACGCCGGAGATCAGCGGACCCTATTCGCTACGTCGGCCTCTACTTCGGCCTGCATGAGGCGCTGCTGGCGCTGAAGCGGCGCGGCGTGCTGCTGGCCTGCGTCAGCAAGAACGACGAAGCGGTGGTGCGCGAGCTCTGGACCTATGCGGAGCATTATCCGCGCGAACGGCTGCTGACGCCCGGACGATTTCGTCACCTGGCGCGTCAACTGGAACGACAAGGTCGAGAATATCCGCTCCATCGCCGAGGAACTGGGCTTCGCGCTGGACGACCTTCCTGTTCATCGACGACCATCCCGATCGAGCGCGACCGGGTGCGCCAGCGGCTGCCCGAGGTCGAGGTCTGGGGCGAGGACCCGTTCGAGCTGCGCCGCCGGCTGCTCACCGACCCGCGCCTGCAACTGCCCAGCGCTCACCGAGGAGGCCGGCGCGCGCACCGATCTGGTCAAGGCGCAGCTGACGCGCGAGCGCCTGCGCGCCGAGACGATGAGCGAAGCCGACTACCGCGCCTCGCTGGACGTGAACGTGCGCGTCAGGCGCCTCGCGTCCCGGCGATCCGCTCGACCGCGTCGTCGGAGCTCTTCCAGCGCACCACGCAATTCAACACCACCGGCCGCAGGTTCAGCGTCGCCGAGCTCGCGGCGCTGCGTGGCCGATCCGGCGCAAGCCGTCTTCAGCCTCCACGTCAGCGACCGCTTCGGCGACCACGGGCTGGTCGGCGCGGCTGTCGTCGCGGGCGGCGAGATCGTCGGCCTCGCGGTCAGCTGCCGGGTGCTGGGACTGGGCGCCGAGCAGGCGTTCCTACGCGGGGTGATCGACGCGCTGGCGCCCGACCATCCGCAGCTCACCGCACGCATCGTCGAGACCGCCCGCAACGCCCCGGTCCGCAACGTCTACCGCGACGCCGGCTTCACGCTGGCCAGTGACGGCGTCTGGCGGCTGGAGACGGCGGCCCGCCGCAGCGCCGCCTAGCCTACGGGGCCGGATAGTCGTGCGCCGCGCCCCACGGGTCCTCGACGCTGACGCAGGCGTCGAGGTCGCCGGCGAGGTAGACGGGGCCGACCGGGACCTTGCCGTGACCGCCGGGGATGTCGAGCACGTAGGTCGGCTGCGCGAGGCCTGAGACGTTGCCGCGCAGCGCCCGCACCAGCGCCTGGCCCTCCGCGAGGGGAACGCGGAACTGCGCCGTGCCGGGCGCCGCATCGAGGTGGTGCAGGTAGTAGGGCTTGATCCGCGCCTCGACGAAGCCGCGCATCAGCGCCCCCAGCGTCGCCGCGTCGTCGTTGACGCCGGCCAGCAGCACAGTCTGGCTCACCATCGGCATGCCGGCGTCGATGATCCGGGCGCAGGCGGCGCGGGCGGCGGCGGTCAGCTCGCGCGGATGGTTGGCGTGCAGCGCGACCCAGGTGGTCTGCCGCGGCGAGCGCATCGCGGCGACCAGCGCTGGCGTGACCCGCGCCGGGTCGGCGACCGGGACGCGGGTGTGGAAGCGGACCACCTTCACGTGCTCGATCGCGGCGAGGCGCGCCATCAGCTCGGCCAGCCGGCGCGGGGAGAGCATCAGCGGATCGCCGCCGGTGAGGATCACCTCCCAGATCGCCGGATCGGCGGCGATGTAGGCGAGGGCGGCGTCCAGCTCGGGCGGCGACAGCGCGGCCGCCTTGCCGGGTCCCACCATCTCGCGGCGGAAGCAGAAGCGGCAGTAGACTGCGCAGGTGTGGGTGACCTTCAGCAGCACCCGGTCCGGGTAGCGGTGCACGACGCCGGGGACCGGGCTCGTGGCCGCATCGCCGATCGGATCGGCCGCCTCGCCGGGCGCGCCGGTCAGCTCGGCCTCGGCCGGGCAGGAACTGGCGCGCGATCGGATCGGCGGCGTCGGCGGGGTCGATCAGCTCGGCGAGCGCCGCCGTCACCGCCACGGCGTAGCGCGCGGCGACCGGCGCCAGCGTCGGCGACGCGGTCGGGCGCGATCAGGCCGGCGTCGGCCAGCGCTTGCGGGGATCGGAGGACGGTTCGGCGTCATGGGCGTCTGCGGCAGCGGCGTCCATATCACGTCATCGATGCGCGCCGCGCCGGTCGCCAGCATGACGAGGCGGTCGAAGCCCAGCGCCGCGCCGCTGGCGGGCGGCATCGCCGCCAGCGCCGCCAGGAAGTCCTCGTCGATCGGATAGCGCTCGCCGTAGAGGCGCTGCTTCGTCGTCCATGTCGGCCTGGAAGCGACGGCGCTGCTCGGCCGCATCGGTCAGCTCGGCGAAGCAGTTGGCGAGCTCGACCCCGCAGGCGTAGAGTTCGAAACGCTCGGCGACGCGCGGATCGAGCGGGCTTGGCCCGCGCCAGCGCCGCCTCGCTGATCGGATACTCACAAAGGATCGTCGGCCGGCCGTGGCCGAGCGCCGGCTCGATCTTCTCGACGATGACGCGGCTGAAGACGTCGGCCCAGCTGTCGTCGGCGGCGACGCGGATCCCGGCCGCCTGGACCGCGCGGGCCAGCGCGTCGCGGTCGGTCGCGCCACCTGGCGCGACGCTCGCCATCAGGTCGATGCGCGCGAAGCGGTCGAACGCCTCGGCGAGCGTGATCCGCTCCGGCGTTGCGAACGGATCGCAGGACGTCGGCCGCGAAACTCGAACGCCTTTGCGCCCGCGGTTTCCGCCGCCAGCGCGACAAGCGCCGCGCAGTCGTCCATCAGCGCTTCGTAGGGCTCGCCGGCGCGGTACCACTCCAGCATCGTGAACTCCGGATGGTGCAGCGGCCCGCGCTCGCGGTTGCGCCACACCCGCGCCAGCTCGAAGATCCGCCGCTCGCCCGCCGCCAGCAGCTTCTTGGCGGCGAACTCCGGCGAGGTGCGTAGGTAGAGCGGCGCGCGCTCGCCCTGCGGCGAGACGATCTCGGCTGGCGAAGGCGTGCAGGTGCGTCTCGTTGCCCGGCGAGACCTGCAGCGCGGCGGTCTCCACCTCGGTGAAGCCCGCGCGCCTCGAACCAGGCGCGGAAGGCGCGCACGACCGCGCCCCGGGCGATGAGCCGCGGGCGGCGGTCCTGGTGGATGTCGGGGCGCCAGAAGGCGGATGCCTCTTGCATGTGGGCGCGCTCTAGCACGCAATCGGGGCGTTGCAGCCAGGGGCCGGAGCCGGGGATGATCCGCAACTTCACCGACCACGCCGCCAACGAGCGCACCTTCCTGGCCTGGGTGCGCACCGCCATCGCGCTGATGGGGTTCGGCTTCGTGGTCGAGCGGTTCGACCTCTTCCTGCGCGCCACCCCGATCGTGCTCGCCGCCCTAACCACCACGTCGCACAACCTGCGGCTCGGCGAACTGGCCGGGCTGGCGCTGATGGGCGCAGGCCTCATCGTGCTCCTGGTGTCGATCGCCCGCTTCCTCAGCACCGCGCGGCTGATCGACGACCCGGAGATGCACAAAGGTCCCGGCGCGCGCTTCGACGTCGCGCTGGCCGGCCTGCTGTTCCTCGTGGGCGCTGCGCTCTTCGGCTACCTCGCCTTCTCGCTCGCGGTGCGCTGAGGCGCCGCGTTCGCCCTTCGGCTGCCCTATCGGGCGTTCATGTGGCGCCGAACAGCGCTCGCATAGCCGCTCCATACATCGAAGCCCTTTCCAAGCTTCACGCAGAGCGACTGAGGATCGACCACCAGATGTATCGGCGCCAACCCCCGCGCCTGTCCAGGCTTAGGTCGGCCGGCCGTGCCGTCGATCTCGAGCGTCGGCAGATCGCCGCCGCCGGCGGTAACGATGTATGCATTCGTGCGCTGCGCCGTCGCGAAGACGATCTTGCAGACGGCCGGCGTCAGATCCGTCAGCGAGAACGAGTTTCCGCCGCCATACATCTCGAACTGGAAGCCGTCCGGGCCGGTGACCAGTTCGCCGTCGGAAGAAACCCTTCCACCCGCCGACGCGACCGCCGCGCGCACGTCGCGCTGGAACGCCGCAGGCGGCGGCGTGGCTGTGGACGCGATGAGGTAGATGTCGAAGCTCATCTGTTTCCCCCGACCTGATAAGAACGAAAGTAGAACATATGATGCGCCGGCCGTAAAGGGCGCACTGGCGGTCGCTCGTCGTTTGCTATAGGTGCGCGCAACCCAATCGGCCGCCAGGGCCGCAGAATTCGAGGACTTTCGTGAAGGTAGCCGCCAGTCAGCTCCGCAAGGGCAGCGTCGTCGATCTCGCCGGCAAGCTCTACGTCGTGCTCACGGCCCAGAACATCCACCCCGGCAAGGGCACGCCGGTGACCCAGCTCGACATGCGCCGCATCTCCGACGGCGTGAAGGTGTCGGAGCGCTATCGCACCACCGAGCAGGTGGAGCGGGCCTTCGTCGACGAGCGCGAGTACCAGTTCCTCTACAATGACGGCGACGGCTACCACTTCATGGATCCCGGCACCTACGAGCAGGTGGCGGTGCCGGCCGAGATCGTCGGCGACATGCAGCTCTACCTGCAGGACGGCATGCTGGTGCACATCTCCACCCACGAAGGCGTGCCGATCTCCATGGAGCTGCCGGCGCGGGTGACGCTGGAGATCGTCGAGACCGAGCCGGTGGTGAAGGGCCAGACCGCGTCCGGCTCCTACAAGCCCGCCGCGCTGACAACGGCCTGCGCATCATGATCCCCACCTACATCACCGCCGGCACCCAGGTCGTCGTCAACACCGAGAGCGGCGAGTACATGGAGCGGGCGAAGGACTAAGGCCGCCCAGCCATGCTCGCCTGCTACACCGACCGCCTGAGCGTCCGACCCGGCGAGCGGTTCGCGCTTCACGCCAGCCGCGACGCTGGCCCCTGCACGCTGGAGATCGCGCGGATCGGGGCGGAGCGCGACGGTGGTGCTGCGGCGCGAGGGGCTGGCGGTCGGCGACCACCCGACGCCCGAGCACGCCGACCGCGACGGCTGCGGCTGGCCGGCGGCGTGCGAGATCGCGGTCGGCGCCGATTGGCGCAGCGGCTACTACGACATCCCGCTCACCGATGCGGCGGGCGAGGCGACCCACCACTTCGTCTGCGTGAAGCCGGCGCGGCCGGCCGCCAAGGCGGTGCTGGTGCTCGCGACCAACACCTCGCACGCCTACAACTACTGGGGCGGCGCCAGCGCCTACTGCGACGTGGCGCGCTGATGGCGCGCGCGACCAACCTGCCGAGCGCGATGGCCGGCGCGATCGGCGTGCTCTCGACCCAGCGGCCGTTCGCCGCCGCTGCTGATCGCGCCGCCGCAGGACATGCCGCGGCTGGTCAACCTGCGCAAGCGCGGGTTCGAGGAGCGGCACCTGGGCGGGCGCCGACGCGCGACTGGGCCGCGCACCCACCGCCAGAGCGCCCTACGACGGCTCGGCCGGCTTCCTGAACAAGTGGGAGCACCACTTCGTGCGCTGGGCGGAGGGCGAGGGGCTGGCGCTCGACTACCTCACCGACGACGACCTCGACGCCGACGCCGGCGCGCTCGACCCCTACGGCGTCGTCATCCTGGTCGGCCACAGCGAATACTGGTCGGGCCGCCAGCGCGACGCGCATCGAAGCCTTCGTCGACGCGGCGGGCGCCTGGCGATCTTCTCCGGCAACACCGCGCTTCTGGAAGGTGCGCTGGGAGGACGGCGGCGAAGACGCGCTGCGATCTGCCACAAGTGGAAGGGCTTCGAGGCGGATCCGGGGCGGCGCCGACCCGGCGCGCGGCACGCACCTCTGGTCGCACCCGCGCGTTCGGCCGGCCGGAGGCCGCGATCACCGGCCTCAGCTTCCTCTTCGGCGGCTATCACCGGCTCGGGCTCTGCGTGGCGCGCGGGGCCGGCGGCTACACGGTCTACCGCGACCAGCACTGGGCGCTGGAGGGCTGCGACCTCTACTACGGCGACGTGATCGGCGACGGCGATCCCGCTGATCGGCTACGAGAACGACGGCTGCCGCTTCGCCTTCGGCGACGACGGGCTGCCGCGCGCCGGTCGCGACGCCTGGGCGTGCCGGACGAACCTCGAGATCATCGCCGCTCGCGCCCGCCGCGTTCGGCGAGGAGCCCGGCAGCCCCTACGCCCCGCTCATCCCGCCCGAGCAGCTCGAATCGTCGCCGCCGAGGTCGCCTACGGCGACGCCAGCCCGGCGGCGCAGCAGCGCGCGTGCTGCGCGGCCACGCGGTGATGGCCAGCTTCACGCGCGGCGAGGGCGAGGTGTTCAACGGCGGCACGACCGAATGGGCCCACGGCCTCGCCGCGCACGACCCCTTCGTCGACGCGCATCACCCTGAACGTGCTGAGGCGGTTCGGGGCGTATTGAGCTGCGGCGACCGCTTGCGCCCGATCAGGGCGTCACGCCGTATCGGGCGAAGGTCTTCACGACGGTCGGATCCGCCCGTTCGGCGGCGGCGAGGTCGGCCGCGGCGCCCGCCGCGTCGCCGAGCCGGCGCTTGACGACGCCGCGCATGAACCGCGAGGGCGCGAGGGTGCTATCGGCCGCCAGCGCCGCGTCGTAGCTGGTCAGCGCGTCGCGCAGGCGGTTCATCCGGAAATAGACCATGCCGAGCGAGTCGATCGTCGCGCCGTCATGCGGCCGCGCCGCCAGCGCGCGCTGGCAGTCTGCGAGCGCGTCGGGGAGCTGGGTATTCCCCACCGCCCGCACCCAGCAGGCGGTGTTCAGCGCGGTGGGGTCGGTCGGTTCGAGCGACAGGCCCTTGTCGGCGTCGGCGATCGCCGCCGCGCCGTCGCCGGCGTCGAGCTGGACGCCGCTGCGGTTCAGGTAGAGCCAGGCCTGGCCCTGATCCACGGCGATGGCCTGGGTGTCGTCGGCCAGCGCGTCCGCGTAGTCGCCCTCCGCGTCGTAGGTGGCGGCGCGGCAGGCGAAGGCCAGGCTGTTCTTCGGATCGGCCCTGATCGCGTCGGTGCAGGCGGCGAGCGCGGCGACATAGTCGTGCTTGCTGCGAAAGGCGGCGGCCTTGCCGTCGACGGCGCTCATGAACTGCGGGTTGATCCGCAAGGCGCTCGCGAAGTCGGCCAGCGCCACCTCGTACTCGCCCTTGCCCAGGTAGGCGTAGCCTTGCGCCGACCAGGCCGTGGCCCAGTCGGGCTTCAGCTCGATCGCCTTGGCCGCGTCGGCGATGCCTGCGTCGTAGTCGTGAAGCTCGTCGTCGAGCTGCGCGCGGGCCACGAAAGCCTCGGCGCTGGGGCGGATGTCCAATGCCCGGCTTTCGTCGTCGCGAGCGCCGGCCGGGTCGCCGAGCGCTTCGTGTGCGGCGGCGCGGCCTTCATAGCCGGCGTCGTCGTTCGGGTTCAGCCGAATGGCCTGGGTCAGGTCCTGGACCGCGCGCGTGCCGTCGCCGAGCGCCGTGTAGGCCTCGCCGCGCTGACGGTAGGCGTCGGCGAGCGTTTCACCCTTCACCCCTGCGCGGATGGCAGCCGTGCAGGCGGCGATGCGCGCCGGATAAGCCGTGTCCTCGTTCAGGCAGGCCGCCATCGTGGGCGGCGCCGGCGAGCAGGCCGACACCGTGGCTGCGATCGCCCCGAAGGCGGCTGCCGCCCACACCGACACTTGACGCAAAGCCGAGCCCTCCCAGCGTCATCCCTACACCGTCGGACCCGGCGTGGCGCGGCGTCCTTGCAGGGTCTGCGGCGCGCCGATCCCGCCGCCCCTTGCTCTCTGACCGGCCCTCAGGCATACGCGGCCCGCAAAACGGAGAGTTCTCATGGAGATTCGCGAAGGGCTCACCTTCGACGATGTTTTGCTCGAACCCGGTCCGTCCGAAGTGATGCCGACCCAGGTCAATACCGCGACCAGGTTCACCCGCGAGATCGCCCTCAACATCCCGCTGGTGTCCGCGGCCATGGACACGGTGACCGAGAGCCGGCTGGCCATCGCCATGGCGCAGGCGGGCGGCATCGGGCGTGCTGCACCGCAACCTGACGCCCGCCGAGCAGGCCGACCAGGTGCGCGAGGTGAAGCGCTACGAGAGCGGCATGGTGATCAACCCGCTCACCATCCACCCGGAGACGACGCTGAAGGAGGTGCGCCAGATCAAGGCGCAGCGGCGCATCTCCGGCTTCCCGGTGGTGGAGCGCGGCTCCGGCAAGCTGGTGGGCATCCTCACCAACCGCGACATGCGCTTCGAGACCTCGGACAAGGCGACCGCCGCCTCGGCTGATGACCACGCGAGGGCCTGGTCACGGTCCGCGAGGGGGTCAGCCAGGCCGAGGCGCGCCGGCTGCTGCGCCAGCACAAGATCGAGCGGCTGATCGTGGTCGACGAGGCGTTCCGCGCCGTCGGCCTGATCACCGTCAAGGACATGGAGAAGGCCGAGGCGCACCCCCACGCGGCCAAGGACGCGCAAGGGCCGCCTGCTGGTCGGCGCGGCCTCGACGGTGGGCGACGCCGGCTTCGAGCGTTCGCTGGCGCTGATGGAGGCGGGCGTCGACGTGGTGGTGATCGACACCGCCCACGGCCACTCGGCGCAGGTGGCCGAGGCGGTGCGGCGGCTGGCGCGCGAGACCAACCGCGTGCAGATCGTCGCCGGCAACGTCGCCACCTACGACGGCGCGCGGGCGCTGATCGACGCCGGGGCCGACGCGGTGAAGGTGGGGATCGGGCCGGGCTCGATCTGCACCACCCGCATCGTCGCCGGCGTCGGCGTGCCGCAGCTGACCGCGGTCGCCGAGGCGGTGCGCGCGGCGCGAAGGCTCGGGCGCGCCGGTGATCGCCGACGGCGGCATCAAGTACTCCGGCGACCTCGCCAAGGCGATCGCCGCCGGCGCCTCGACCGCCATGCTGGGCTCGATGTTCGCCGGCGTCGACGAGGCGCCGGGCGAGGTGTTCCTCTACCAGGGCCGCTCCTACAAGTCGTACCGCGGCATGGGCTCGCTGGGCGCGATGGCGCGCGGCTCGGCCGACCGCTACTTCCAGAAGGACGTCGAGGACCAGCTGAAGCTGGTGCCGGAGGGGATCGAGGGCCAGACGCCGTACAAGGGCCCGATCGCGCCGGTGATCCACCAGCTGGTCGGCGGCCTGCGGGCCGCGATGGGCTACGTGGGCGCGCCGGACATCGCCGCCTTCCAGCAGCGGGCGCGGTTCATCCGCATCACCGGCGCGGGCCTGCGCGAAAGCCACGTCCACGACGTGATGATCACCCGCGAGGCGCCGAACTATCCGAGCCAGGTGTAGGGATCACACCCTCTTAGTTTGTCATCCCGGCCGCAGCGCGCTAGCGCGGAGAGCCGGGATCTACGTGGCCCAGCGCAGAAAAGCAGATCCCGGATGAGTCCGCGGCGCGGCTCTCCGGGATAACGTCGTTTAGGAGACCAAGGTGCGTGACGGCGGGCGGATGGCGGCCGCGATCGAGGTGCTGGGCGACATCGACGCGCGGCATCGGCCGGCGCATCTGGCGCTGAAGGCCTGGGGCGAAGGCGCGCGCTACGCCGGCGCCAAGGACCGCGCGTTCGTCTCCGGGCTGGTGCTGGACGCGCTGCGGCGCCGGCGCTCGACGGCCTGGATGATGGGCGAGGAGAGCGACCGGGCGCAGGCGCTGGGCGTGCTGCGCTTCATCTGGGACTGGCCGCTCGAGCGGCTGGCGGCGGCGGCCGAGGAGCTGCACGGTCCAGGCGCGCTCACCGACGCCGAGCTGCAGCGCCTGGAGCGGCCCCAACCGCTCGCCGACGCGCCGGCGCCGGTGCAGGGCGACTATCCCGACTGGCTGGACGCGTCGCTGGCGCGCGTCTTCGGCGAGGATCGCGCGCCCGAGCTTGCGGCCATGGCCGCCCGCGCGCCGGTCGACCTGCGCGTCAACACCCTGAAGACCGATGCGGCGCACGTGCTGAAGGCGCTGGCGCCGTTCCATCCCGCGCCGTTCGACTTCCTGCCCGACGCCGTCCGCATCGCGCGCGCCGGAGGCCAGCGAGCGGGCCGCGCCGGTCGAGGCCGCGCCGGCGTTCGCCAAGGGCTGGTTCGAGGTGCAGGACGCCGGCTCGCAGATCGCCGCGGCGGTGGCCGGCGACATCCGCGGACGCCAGGTGCTCGACTTCTGCGCCGGCGGCGGCGGCAAGACGCTGGCGCTGGCCGCCGCGATGGCCAACACCGGCCAGCTCTACGCCTACGACGCCGACGCCCGCCGGCTCGCCGAAACGGCGCGCCGCGCCCAGCGGGCGGGCGTGCGCAGCCTGCAGGTGCGCTCGCCGATCGATCCGGCCGCGCTGGCCGGGCTCGAGGGCCGCATGGACCTGGTCTTCGTCGACGCGCCCTGCACCGGCTCGGGCACGTGGCGGCGCCATCCGGACGCCAAGTGGCGGTTGACCCCGCAGCACCTGGAACGCCGCATCGCCGAGCAGGTCGCCGTCCTGGCAGGCGCTGCTCCGTTCGTGAAGCCGGGCGGGCGGTTGATCTACGTCACCTGCTCGCTGCTGGCCGAGGAGAACGAGGACCGCGTCGCCGCCTTCGTCGCCGCGACATGCCGACTTCGGCGTGGCGCCGATCGAGCTTGCCGGCGCCGGGCGCTGGGCGACGCCAGACGGCTTCCTGCGCCTGACCCCGCGCTCGGCGGCGACCGACGGCTTCTTCGTGGCCGTGCTGACGCGGCGCGCGGCCCCGTAAGACGCGGACATGTACGCTTTTCGGTGCGGGTGATCGCGGGACCGGGAAGATTCGGCAATCGATTCGGGAACCGGCGCCCGTTGCGCCTGCGCCCGCCGCATGCTGGGCTGCGCCGGGCGTGGAGGGCGGTGGGATGAGCCATCTGACGCAGTTCCGCGAGCGCGGCCTGGCGCGGCTGCTGCCGCGACTGTTGATTGGAGGGGTCGTCGCGGGCGTCGCCATCCTGGTCGTCTGGGAGCTGGCGCTGGCGCGACACCAGATCGCCCTGTCCGCCGACGAGGCTGACGTCTCCGCCATCGTCGGCGCGCCGTGCCCGGCGGTGTCCGCTGCGGCGTTCCGGTCTGCGCTGAGGAGCCAGCAGCTCACGCTGAAGTACGTCTTCGACTTCAACGGCGTCACCTTCGGGCGGGCGATCGGCGATTCCGACTGCGACGTGGCGCCGGCCAAGGGCAGCTTCGGGCTCACGTCCTACGACGTCTGCCAGTTCACCAGCCCCGCCGTGCTCTACGTGAAGACCGCGCGCGGCGAGTTCTTCTACCTGCCCGGCGTTGGTCACAAGGCCAGCGTGATGACGCCGGACGGAGCCGCCCGCTGCGTCATGGCCGCGCCGAAGCTGGACTACTGAAGCGCGTCGCAGGGCTGGGCGCCGGGACGTTCGGACCGCTAAACCCGCCCGATGCAACGGGCGAGGACCGCATGACCTGGTACGACATCGCGGGGCTGATCGGCGTCGCGACGATCCTCGCCGGCTATGCCGTGGCGACGATGGGGCGGCTCGACCCGAGGGGCGCGCCGTCGCTGGCCGTCAACTTCGTCGGCGCCAGCCTGATCCTCCTCTCGCTCACCCAACGCTTCAATCTCTCGGCCGCCATCGTCGAAGCCGCCTGGGCGCTGATCGCGCTGATCGGGTTGGTGCGGATTGGCCTGCGGCGCCTCATCCGCCGTCCCGCCCCATGACGGCGGGCCGATTCTCACCTACATGCCCGCCATGACGGAACCCCACCACGACCGCGTCCTGATCGTCGACTTCGGCAGCCAGGTGACTCAGCTGATCGCCCGGCGGGTGCGCGAGAGCGGCGTCTACTGCGAGATCCACCCCTACGACCGCGTCGAAGCGATGCTGGCGGACTTCGCGCCGAAGGCCGTGATCCTCTCCGGCGGGCCGGCCAGCGCCCACGAGGCGCGAGAGCCCGGCCGCGCCGGCGGCGGTGTTCGAGCTGGGCGTGCCGGTGCTGGGCATCTGCTACGGCGAGATGACCATGTGCGCCCAGCTGGGCGGCGCGGTCGAGGGCGGCCACGCCCGCGAGTTCGGCCGCGCCGAGATCCGCATCGCGCAGGAGAGCCCGCTGCTGGCCGGCCTCGGCGACGTCGGCCACGAGGAGCCGGTGTGGATGAGCCACGGCGACAAGATCACCGCCATCCCGCCGGGCTTCGAGGTGGTCGCCACCTCCGACGGCTCGCCGTTCGCGGCGATCGCCGACGAGGGGCGGCGGCTCTACGGCGTGCAGTTCCACCCGGAGGTGGCTCACACGCCGCGCGGCGCGCTGATGCTGCGCAACTTCACCCACGACATCGCCGGCCTGAAGGGCGACTGGACGATGGCCGCGCTTCAGCGACGAGGCGATCGCCCGCATCCGCGCCCAGGTCGGGCGAGGGCAGGGTGATCTGCGGCCTCTCCGGCGGCGTCGACTCCTCGGTGGCGGCGGTGCTGATCCACGAGGCGATCGGCGACCAGCTCGACCTGCGTCTTCGTCGACACCGGCCTGATGCGGCTGAACGAGGCGCGACGAGGTCGTCGGCCTGTTCAGGGATCACTACAACATCCCGCTGATCCACGTTGATGCGTCGAAGCAATTCCTGAGCGCGCTGGCCGGCGTCTCCGACCCCGAGGACAAGCGCAAGACCATCGGCCGGCTGTTCATCGAGGTGTTCGACCGCGAGGCGGCGAAGATCGAGGGCGCGGCGTTCCTCGCCCAGGGCACGCTCTATCCGGACGTGATCGAGAGCGTCTCGGCCCGCGGCGGCCCCTCGGCGGTGATCAAGAGCCACCACAACGTCGGCGGCCTGCCCGAGCGGATGAAGCTGAAGCTGGTCGAGCCGCTGCGCGAGCTGTTCAAGGACGAGGTGCGCGCGCTCGGCGTCGAGCTCGGCCTGCCGCCGGCGTTCGTCGGCCGCCACCCGTTCCCGGGACCCGGCCTCGGCCATCCGCATCCCCGGCGCGGTGACGCCCGAGAAGGTGGCGATGCTGCAGAAGGCCGACGCCATCTAGCTCGACGAGATCCGCAAGGCCGGCCTCTACGACGCCATCTGGCAGGCGTTCGCCGTGCTGCTGCCGGTGAAGACGGTGGGCGTGATGGGCGACGCGCGCACCTACGAGGACGTGCTGGCCCTGCGCGCCGTCACCTCCACCGACGGCATGACCGCCGACTTCTTCGAGTTCCCCTGGGACGTGCTGGCCCGCGCCGCCACCCGCATCGTCAACGAGGTCCGGGGCGTCAACCGCGTGGTCTACGACGTGACCAGCAAGCCGCCGGGGACGATCGAGTGGGAGTAGGTCGCGCCGACGTCAGACGCCCGCGACCAGGTGAAGTGCGCTTCTGCCGCGATGCACGGCTTTCGTCGAGAGGCGGCGGTCGAGCGTCGCCAGCGCACCGCCGTGCGCCAGGGCGAGCGCCAGCAGGTAGGTGTCGGTAACCTGACCGGGGGTCGCGATCTCGGCTGGCGAGACCAGTCCTGAGCCGATCAGGCTGAGATCGTCGCTCCAGAAGGTGTGGCCGTGATGATCCCGTAGCCCGGCCACAATGGGCACGACCGCCGCCGGTGAGCCGGGAGAGTTTGGGTACCTCGGATTGCCAACAATGCGGATGACGCCGTTCTCGGTGATCGGACACGTCGCCCAGGCCTCGCCGCCAGTCTGTGCAAACCACCGATGCGCGGGGTCGTGGCCGACGTGGCCCGGGTCGATCAGGGCGATGAGCAGATTGACGTCCAGAAGGAACGTCACGGTCCCTCGTCGCGCAGCGCGTTGACCAACTCCAGGGTCACGATGACTCCGGCCTTGCGGACCGGCAGCAGTGGGACGCCGTTGCGCTCCGAGACGGGCGCGGATGGATGGAGCGCACTGCGCGCCAGCTCCGATACGACTTTGCCGATGCTCTGATTGCGCTGCCGTGCGATCGCCTTGGCCGCCGCCAGCACATCGTCATCGATAACCACTGTGGTGCGCATGCGATGCCTCCTGCACGCGGAGATATGATCCACGCCGCATCACGCATCAAGCATCGACGCTCGCAATCGTTACGGTTCGCGACCGGCCTCGGTCTTGATCGTCAGCTGCTCGGCGCCGGTATAGCCGTAGACGTCGTGCAGCAGCGTGATCACCTCGTGGGCGATCGCCGCGTCGTCGTACTTATCGAGCGGATAGTCTTTCCAGTAGTTCGGCGCGCGGCCGGGGTCGGCGTAGCCGGCGCCGTGCAGCCTGGCGATGCGCTCGGGAGTCAGCACGCTCGACAGGGCGGCCCAGCTGTCGGGCGACTGGGCCTCGCAGTAGATCACGTCGGGCGCGGTCTGCGGCTGGCACTGGATGTAGCCGATGCCGGCGTCGAACACGACGAACACCTTGCGTTCGAGGTTGACGCGCAGGCGCTGGAGCTCGGCGGTCGCCCGCGGTCCGTAGAGCTCGATCAACAGCTCCGCGGAGCCGGCGCTCGGCGTCGGCTTCGGCGGCGGCGCGTAGGCGCAGGCGTGGATGGCGGTGGCCGCCATCGCGGGCGCGTCGTCGATCATGCCGGCGAGGTTCTGGGAGAAGCCATTGCGCGGCGGGCAGGGCTCGCTCGCCAGCCAGTCGGTCTGCACCTCAAGGCGAATGAGCTCCGCGTCGTAGCCCGCCTGCAGCGCCTGCCCAACCGCGAACGCCACCTGTCCCGGTGTCATCGTGGCGGGGAATGTCTGGACGTAGTTGCCGAAGTGCGGGTCGAGCCGCCAGCCCAGCGCCACGAGGCGCGCGACGCTGTCCGGCGTCAGCACGGCTCTGCAGGGAGGGCTGCAGCAGGGCGCCGGCGGCTTCGCAGCGCAGCCCGCCGCGGCGGCGCGCGTCCGCACTGCACGTACTTGTTGCCGTCCCACGCGGTGGCGTAGCCATCCTGGCCCGGACGCTGCAGCGCGAGGATGTTCTGCAGCGCCGCTTCCACACGGACGACAGCGGGCGGGAAATTGTCCACAGGCGGGCCGGGGACGTCGGCTGCGGCGGCAGAGCCGATCGCAACGCAGACCAGCCAGACCCGCGCAGAACACTGCAAGCGCCCGCATGCTTCCCCTCCGACGTCCGGCCAGGGTGTAGATCACGCGCAAAGGAGGTGTCCAGAACAGAGTGTGAACGCGGCGGCGACAGAAACGCGCGGCCTTCATGACCAAGGTTTAATCCCCCGCGCCGCATCTAACGCCGCCCCTCAGGGCCACTATCCATCGAAGCCGAGCTGCGTCAGCTTGCGCAGGGGCAATTCAAAAGGAAGCGGGCACATGGAAGGGATTCTCTCGCTGCTGATCCCGTTCGCTGGGATCTTCATGATCATCGCGGTGGTGATCGGGCCGATCTGGATCCGCAGCTACTACAAGGAGAAGGAGCGGGCGCAGCTGCACGAGACGCTGCGCGTCGCCTACGAGAAGGGACAGGCGCCGCCGCCCGAGCTGATCGAGAAACTGACCAGCGGCGCCGCAGCGCAGGTCCAGACGGCGCCGACCAGCACCGAGAACGATCTGCGCCGGGCCGTGGTGCTGATCGCGGTCGGGCTGGGCCTTGGGCGGTCTGGGGCTGGCGCTCGGCTACGGCATCGGCACCGCCGACCCGGTCGGCGGCGGATCACCGGCGGCGTCGATCGCCGGCGCGGGCGCCATTCCTGGCTTTATCGGGCTGGCCTACCTGCTTCCTACCTGGCTGGGCAGCAAGCCGCCGCCGACGACCTGAGGCGGACCTCGAGCAGCGCGCCTGGCGGGAGATCGGCTCGGCCATGGCCTCGCGCCAACAGTCAAGCGAGCGCCACTGGCCAGCGCCCACGACCTCGAGCTCGTGGCGCTGGGCGCGGCCGGCGATCGCGCCGCGTTCGGCGAACTGGTGCGCCGGCACGGCTCGGCGGTGCGCGGCCTGCTGCGGCGCATGGGCGCCGACGGCGCGACGGCCGACGACGTGGCCCAGGACGCCTTCCTGGCCGCGTTCGAGCAGATCGCCGAGTTCCGCGGCGAAGGGGCGTTCCGCGCCTGGGTCAGCCGCATCGCCGCGCGGCTCTACGTCAAGCGCTGGCGGCGGCAGGCGAGGGCGGAGCTGCTGGCCGAGGCGGCCGGACTCGACGCGGCCGATCCGCCGCCGCAGCGCCGGCGCCGACGCGCAGGATCGATCTCGACGAGGCGATGAAGTCGCTCTCGGAGCCGGAGCGGGTGTGCGTTTCGCTCTGCTACGGGGCGGGACTTTCGCACGCGGAGGCGGCGGCGGCCTTGAATGCGCCGCTTGGAACGGTCAAATCCCATGTCAAACGTGGTTTGGATAAACTCCGGTCGCGACTTTCGCCGCGACGGACGGGGATGAGCGGCCAGCGGAGGCAGGTCGGTGGCTGAGACGAGTTTCGAATTCGACCTTGAGCGGATGTTCGCCGAGACGCCGGCGCGGCCGGACGCCGATATGTTCGCCGCCCGCGTGCTGGAGCGGCTCGACCGCGGCTGGACCGCGCGCCGGCTGCTGATCGGCGTCGATGGGCGTGCTGGGCGGCCTGATCGGCGCCTACCAGATGCTGGGCGCCGGGGCGCTGCGGGAGCTGCAGGCGCCGGCAGCGCGCATCCAACGACTACCTCGCCCAGCACGTCGGCCGCGACGTGCCGGCGCGCTTGCGCCCGGCCGGCTTTATGCTTGACGTCCAGGCGATCTGGATGGCAGCGGCGCTGGCGCTCGTCGCCGCCGGGCTTCGGCCTGGCGCGGCTCGTGCGGGAGATCTGAGCTCACATGTCCGCCCAGCGTCAGGAAACGGTCACGGCGGCTGACCGCGCCCGAGATCACCGCCCGCAAGGGCGGCGCGCCGCTCGTGTGCCTCACCGCCTACACCGCGCCGATGGCGGCGAGCTCCTCGACGAGCGTCTGCGACCTCATGCTGGTCGGCGACAGCGTCGGCATGGTGCTGCACGGCCTGCCCAACACCGTCGGCGTCACGCTGGAGATGATGATCCTGCACGGCCAGGCGGTGATGCGCGCCAGCCGCCGGGCGTTCGTGGTGGTCGACCTGCCGTTCGGCGCCTACGAGGGGCCCAAGGAAGTCGCCTACGCCAACGCGGTGCGGGTGCTGAAGGAGACCGGCTGCCAGGCGGTGAAGGTCGAGGCCGGCCCGACCGTCGCCCGAGACCATCGCCTATCTCGTGCAGCGCGGCATTCCGGTGGTCGGCCACGTCGGCCTGAGGCCGCAGGCGGTCAACGTCGACGGCGCCTTCCGCGCCAAGGGCCGCTCGCGAGGAGGAGCGCGAGCGGGTGGTCGCCGAGGCCGAGGCCACCGCCGACGCCGGCGCGTTCTGCATCGTCGTCGAGGGCGTCGCCGAGGCGCTGGCGCGGCGAGATCACCGAGGCGGTCGGCGGTCCCCACCATCGGCATCGGCGCCTCGGCCGGCTGCGACGGCCAGATCCTGGTCACCGACGACATGCTGGGCCTGTTCGACTGGACGCCGAAGTTCGTGCGCCGCTACGCCAACCTGAAGCGCCGAGATCGAGCAGGCGGTCGCGCGCCTACGCCGACGACGTCCGCGCCCGCCGCTTCCCCGCCGCGGCCGAGACCTATTTCGGCCGCGTCGGCGGCTGATCCGCGAGGGCGGCTGGCCCCTGTTTCGCGGTCTCTTGAAGCCAGGTCACGGCGCCCCTGTTCAGGTGCAGCCGGGGCATAAGCCCACTCTCAGTTGTGCGGCGCCTGGGAATTCACCCGAGGCACACGAGCGGCAAGCTGGGCCTATTGTTGGGGAAAGGATGGTGCCGAGATTTCCTGCAAGACTGATCACATAAATTCTATCGGCTAGATAGGAATAACCGCTAGGTTGTCGGCGCTCGGTTCGTTGGAGGGGCCCCCGGCATGATCACTCAACATCGCTTTCGCGATCGCGCTCGCTCGCCGGCGCCAGCCTCAGCGCGCTGGCCGCCGCAAGCGCCTCGGCGACGCCGGCGGATGATGCGCAGCGCGACGCCCGCATCGCCAGGCTGGAGGCGGCGGTGGCCGCCCTGCAGGGCGAGGCCGTCGCAGAACCGGCAGCTGAAGAGCAAAACGCCGAGCTGAAGGGCGAGGTCGGCGAGCTGCAGGCGCAGGTGGCCGACCTGAAGGCGACCACCGTCCGCAGCTCGACGACGTGCGCCAGACCGCCGACGAACCTGCCCAAAGTCAGCTTCCCGGGCGGTCGGCCGACGTTCGCCACCGCCGACGGCAAGTTCACCGCCGCGCTGCGCGGCCAGCTGCAGCTCGACACCGCGGCCTACCTGCAGAGCGCGGCCGGCCCGATCGCCACCGACTTGCGGCGCGACGGCCCGGCGCTCGGCGCGTCGGCGACCAACGTCGACGCCGCCCACGCCCGCGACCTGAAGGACGGCGACGATCTGGCGCCGCGCCCGGCATCGGCATCGAAGGCACCGCCTACGGCGACTGGGACTATCGGCTGCTGTTCGACTTCGGCGGCTCGGGCGTCGAGAACGCCGGCCAGCTCTACGAGGCTTGGGCGCAGTATTCCGGCTTCACGCCCGTTCCATTTCCGCGTCGGCGCCTGGCCGCAGCCGATCGGGCTGGAGGACCAGGATTCGACCAACGCCCAGCTGTTCCTGGAGCGGCCGGCGATCTCGGACGTGGCGCGCAACCTGGCCGCCGGCGACACCCGGATCGGCGCCGGCGCGTTCGGCTACGACAATCTCTGGTTCGTCTCCGGCGACGTGACCGGCCGCACCATCGGCGTGGTCAACACCGGCACCTTCATCACCTCGACCACTACCGGAACGTCGGCACGGCGCAGACCTTCGGCGACCAGCTCGGCTTCGTCGGCCGTGCGGCGGTCACGCCGTTCCACGGCTCGGACTGGCGCGTGAACATCGGCGTCCACGGCAGCTACGTCGACCGGCCGGCCAATACGACCGGGCCCGCCGCCAACGGCACGCCGCCGGTCAACGGCTTCGGCGGTGCGCCTGCAGCGACACCCCGGAGCTGCGCGTCGACGGGACCCAGTTCATCGATACCGGCTCGATCCCGGCTCACAACGCCAGCACGATCGGCGGCGAGTTCGCGGCTCAGAAGGGACCGCTGTTCTGCTCGCAGAGCCGAAGTAGGAGAGCATCCACGTCGACCGCTCCGACAACGTCGCCTCGCCGACCTTCGGCGGCTGGTACGTCGAGGGCGCGCTGGCTGCTGACCGGCGAGCGCCGGGCCTACAACGCCTCCACCGCCGCTTTCGACGGCCCGCCGGTCGCTCATCCGTTCTCGCTGCAGGGACGGCGGCTGGGGCGCCTGGGAGCTGGCGGCGCGCTACTCGGACGCCGACCTCAACTTCGACGCCGGCGCGCTGGGCACGGCGCCCTCGAAGGATTCCATCCGCGGCGGCGACTAGCAGATCTGGTCGTTCGGCCTCAACTGGTACCCCAACCAGGTCTTCCGCTTGATGTTCGACTTCGACCACGTGCGGATCGACCGGCTGTCGCCCAACGCGACCCTCTACCCGACCCCCGACCGGGGCGCAGATCGGCCAGGACTACAACGGTGGTCGCCGTGCGCACCCAGGCGGCGTTCTGAGCCTTCCAGCAACTCACGAACGAGAGACGACTAGCCATGCATAGATCACGCGGTCAGGCATCGCGGCGCGGCTTGCTGGCGTGCGCTGGCCGGCGCTGGCGTTCGGCGCGCCGCTGCTGAGCGCCCGGCGCGTGCGGGCGCAAGCGCTGAAGCCCGTGCAGCTGCTGAACGTCAGCTACGATCCGACGCGCGAGCTCTACAAGGACATCGACGCGGCTTACGCCGACTACTGGAAGGGCCGCACCGGCCAGACGGTGACGATCGACCAGAGCCACGGCGGCTCGGGCGCGCAGGCGCGGGCGGTGATCGACGGGCTGGAGGCCGACGTGGTGACGCTGGCGCTGGCCTACGACATCGACGCGATCGCCGACCGGCGCAGCCTGATGCCGCCGCGAACTGGCAGTCGCGGCTGCCGGACAACTGCGACGCCCTACACCTCGACCATCGTGTTCCTGGTCCGCAAGGGCAATCCCTGGAAGATCCGCGACTGGACCGATCTGGTCAAGCCCGGCGTCACAGGTGGTCACGCCCAATCCGAAGACCTCCGGCGGCGCGCGCTGGGACTATCTGGCCGCCTGGGCCTCGGCGCTGAAGCAGCCCGGCGGCAGCGACGCCAAGGCGCAGGGCCTTCGTCACCGAAGCTCTACAGGCAGCGTGCCGGTGCTCGACACCGGCGCGCGCGGCTCGACCGATCACCTTCGCCCAGCGCGGCATCGGCGACGTGCTGATCGCCTGGGAGAACGAGGCCATCCTGGCGCTGGCCGAGATCGGCGCCGGCAAGTTCGAGATCGTCACGCCGCTCGGTCTCGATCCTGGCCGAGCCGCCGGTGGCGCGTGGTCGACAAGGTGGTCGACACGCAAGGGCACGCGCACGGTCGCCGAGGGCTATCTCAACTTCCTCTACAGCCCGCTGGCGCAGGACCTGATCGGCCAAGAACTACTACCGGCCGCGCCGACCGCGGCCGCCGCGGCGCAAGTACGCGGCGCAGTTCCCGAAGATCCCGCTGGTGACCATCGACGACGCCTTCGGCGGCTGGCGCAAGGCGCAGGCGACCCACTTCGCCGACGGCGGCGTCTTCGACCAGATCTACGCAAGCCGGCTGACAGATGCGCCGCATGCCGCCGCGCGACCTGCCGATCGAGCGGCCGCGCCGCGCTACGGCTGGCGCGAGCGCTCGTCCTGCCGGGCTTCGCCGCTGGCGCTCGGCTTCACGCTGCTCTATCTGGGCGCGATCGTCTGCATTCCGCTGGCGGCGCTGGCGCTGCGGCCCTGGGCAGCCGGCTTGGCGGCGTCTGGCGCGTCGCTGACGCGACGCCGCGGGTGCTGGCGGCGCTGCGGCTCTCAGCTTCGGCGTCGTCGCTCGCTGGCGGCGCTGCATCAACGCGCTGCTGGGGCTGCATCGTCGCCTGGGTGCTGGTGCGCTACGAGTTCCCGGGCCGGCGCGTGGTCGACGCGCTGGTCGACCTGCCGTTCGCGCTGCCGACCGCCGTCGCCGGCATCGCGCTGGCCGCGCTCTACGCGCCGACCGGCTGGCTCGGCGCGCGCTGGCGCCAAGCTCGGGATCGAAGATCGCCTACACGCCGCTCGGCATCTTCGTCGCGCTGGTCTTCATCGGCCTGCCGTTCGTGGTGCGCACGGTGCAGCCGGTGCTGGCCGACTTCGACCGCGAGGTCGAGGAGGCGGCGCTGACGCTGGGCGCGACGCCTGGCCAGCGCTTCTGCGCGGGTGATGCTGCCGGCGCTGGCGCCGGCGCTGCTCACCGGCGCCGGCGCTGGCCTTCGCGCGGGCGGTCGGCGAATACGGCTCGGTGATCTTCATCGCCGGCAACATGCCGATGAAGTCCGAGATCGCGCCGCTGCTGATCGTCACCAAGCTCGAGGAGTTCGACTACGCCGGCGCGGCGGCGATCGGGCTTGTGATGGTCGTCATCTCGCTGCGGCGTGCTGGTCGCGGTCAACGCCGCTCCAGGCGGCGCTGGCCCGCCGGCGGTCAGGCGGTGGAGCGCCGCATGAGCGGCATCCGCCGTCCGGGCCTTGCGCCGCTGCTGCTGGCCGCCGCGGTCGCTGCTGGTGGGGCTGCTGATCGTCATGCCGCTCGGCGTGGTGTTCATCGAGGCCTTCGCGAAGGGCGTCGGACCCTATCTCGCCGCGCTCAGCGATCCCGACGCGCTGGCCGCGATCCGCCTGACGCTGATCGTCGCCGCCATCGCCGTGCCGCTCAACGCCGTCTTCGGCCTCGCCGCCGCCTGGGCGATCGCCAAGTTCGAGTTCCGCGGCAAGAGCGCTGCTGATGGCGCTGATCGACCTGCCGTTCTCGATGTCGCCGGTGGTCTCCGGCCTGGTCTGGGTGCTGCTGTTCGGCGCCCAGGGCTGGTTCGGCCCCTGGCTGGCGGACCACGACATCAAGATCATGTTCGCGCTGCCGGCATCGTGCTGGCGACCATCTTCGTCACGCTGCCGTTCGTGGCGCGCGAGCTGATCCCGCTGATGCAGGACCAGGGCGCCGACGAGGAAACCGCCGCCGTCACGCTCGGCGCCGGCGGGTTCACGGTCTTCACCCGCGTGACGCTGCCCGAACATGAAGTGGGCGCTGCTCTACGGCGTGCTGCTCTGCAACGCCCGCGCGATGGGCGAGTTCGGCGCCGTCTCGGTGGTGTCGGGCCAGATCCGCGGCCTCACCAACACCCTGCCGCTGCATATCGAGGCGCTTTACAATGACTATGACTTCGTCGGCGCCTTCGCGGCCGCCTCGCTTCTGGCCTCGCTCGGCCTCGTCACCCTTGTCGTCAAGCAGGGTCTCGAGTGGCGCTATTCCGGTGAGCTCGCCGTTGCCGGCCGACGGTGACGCTGCCGTCGACGCGCTCCAGATCAAGGGGCTCTCGAAGGCGTTCGGCCGCTATCCGGCGCTGAACGACGTCTCGTTCGCGGCGGCCGACCGCGAGTTCCTGGCGCTGCTGGGCCCGTCCGGCTCCGGCAAGACCACGCTGCTGCGGGTGCTGGCGGGCCTCGAGACGCCGGACGCCGGCGAGGTGCGGTTCGGCGGCGAGGACTACCTCGCGATCCCGGCGCGGCGGCGGCGCGCCGGCATGGTGTTCCAGCACTACGCGCTCTTCCGGCACATGACGGTGGCCGAGAACATCGCCTTCGGGCTGCAGGTGCGTCCGCGCGCCAGCCGCCCGAGCGGGACGGAGATCGCGCGCCGCGTCGGCGAACTGCTGGACCTGGTGCAGCTGCCGGGGCTGGGCTCGCGCTATCCCGGCGCAGCTGTCGGGCGGCCAGCGCCAGCGGGTGGCGCTGGCGCGCGCGCTGGCGATCGAGCCCCGCATGCTGCTGCTCGACGAGCCGTTCGGGGCGCTGGACGCCCAGGTGCGCCGCGACCTGCGCCGCTGGCTGCGCGAGATGCACGACCGCGCCGGCGTCACCACCGTGTTCGTCACCCACGACCAGGAAGAGGCGCTCGACCTCGCCGACCGGGTGGCGATCCTGCAGCGCCGGGCGGCTGATCCAGCTGGGCGCGCCGCAGGCGCTCTACGACGATCCGGCCAGCGCCTTCGTCTACGAGTTCCTGGGCGCCGCCTGCCGGCTGCCGGCCATCGTGGCGGGCGGTCGACGTGCGCGTCGGCGACTGGGCGGCGCCGGCCGGCTACGGACGCGCCGGGCGGCCCGGCGCAGCTCTACTTCCGGCCCGGCGAGATCGCCTTCGCGCCGGCCGGCGGCGTCGGACTGACGGCGCGAAGTGCGCGGCGTCTACGCGCGCGGCCCGGATCTGCGGATCGACTGCCGGGTCGCCGGCGCGCCGATCGAACTGGTGACGGCGGCGGGCGCGCCGCCGCCCGGGCTCGCGGCGGGCGGGCAGCTCCGCTTCGCGCCGACGCGCTTCAAGCTCTACCCGCCCGCCGCTGACTGAACCCGCGTCAGTGCTGCTGCTGGTCGATCGCATGCTTCTCGGCATGCGCCTGGTCGGTGACCGCCTGCTCGCGCCGGCGAGCCGACTGCGAGATGGCGTGCGAGCGGTGGTGCGAGTAGGCGGCGAGGTGATGCTTGCGGTGCGAGGCGCGCTTGGCGATGGCGTCCTTGTGGACGGTGGCCGACGCGTCGATCGCGGTCTTGGCGTGGCCGGCGGCGCTGTGCGCGTAGTGGGCGGCCTGGTCGCGCTCGTGCCTTGGCGTCGGCTTCGTTCTTTTTGGCGGCGGCAGCATTGTCGCTGGCCGGGTCGGCAAAGGCGGTCGGAATGGCTGGTCGCGCCGAGCGCCAGCACGGCGGCGCACCCGATGAGAAGCTGTTTCACGATTTTCTCCGCAGAAACAAAGGTCGGCGCAGTAACGCTTGGGCCTGCGGCTACGTTTCACGGAGCGAGGGAGCTTAAGTCGCCCGCAGCGCCTCGGCGACCGGCAGGCGCGCCGCGCGGATGGCCGGGGCGAAGCCGCCGATCAGGCCGATCACCAGCGCCCAGATCAGCCCGAGCAGCACCAGGCCCGGCGTCACCGCCAGCGGGAACGACACGCCGCCCATGTGGACGTCGTGGTTGTTGAAGAGCAGCCAGGCGACCGCGGAGCCCAGCAGCGCGCCGGGGATGGCCAGCGCCAGCAACTCCAGGATCACCGAGACCACCACGGCGGTCGCGCCGAAGCCGAGCGCGCGCAGCGTGGCGATCTCGCGTTTGCGCGCATCGACCGCCGAGTACATCGTGTTCAGCGCGCCGAACACGACGCCCACCGCCATCACGCCGCCGACGAAGTAGCCGACGAACGACGAGCAGCGCGGTCAGCGGCTTCAGCTGGTCGCGATAGTAGTCGCCGATGCGTTTGACCTGCACCTGCAGCTGCGGATTGCTGGTGATGGCGTCCTTGAACTTGCGGAACGAGCCGGGCGAATCGAGCTGCACGCTGACGCTCTGGTACGTGGTTCGGTTGAAGGCGGCGAGCAGGGTGTCGGCGTCGGTGACGATGCCGTTCTCGTCGATGCCGCCCTGGTCTTCGTAGGCGCCGACCACCTTCCACGGCGTGCCGCGCAGCACCACCGTGTCGCCGACCGCCGAGGTTCTTGTAGCTCGCCTGCGCCGGCCGGCCGGCGATCAGCTCGTGCAGGCCGGGCGTGAAGCGGCCGTCCTTCGGCGATATGCCAGGTGCGCGGGTTCATCAGGGCGCCGATGTCGCCCGAGCCGCGGAACAGCAGGTTGTTGGTCCCGCCGCCGGTCTTGTTCGCCAGCTCGACGATGATCGCGGCCTGCGGCTGCACCATCGGCTTGCCGTTCGGGGCGTGGGCGACGCCCGGCGCTTCGGCGATCTGCGCGACGTCGGCCTGGCTGAACGAACCCATCAGCTCGGTGGCCCCGGCGGAAAGCACGATGGCCTGGTCCGGCCGATCGTTGGCGAGCACCGTGCTCATCACGCCGGCGCCGATGCCCAGCAGCGAGAGCATCACCGCGACCACGGTGGCGACGCCGACGATGGTCACCAGCGAGGCGCCGGCGCGCGAGGGCAGGGCGGCGAGGTTCATCGCCGAGACCGCCCAGATCTGCCGGAAGAAGCCCATGTCGCCGCGCCTCCCTACCGGCCGGCCAGGGCGTCGACGATGGAAAGCCGCATGCCCCGCACCGCCGGCGGCAGCCCGCTGATCAGCGCCAGCAGCGCGGCAAGCCCCAGTCCGACTAGCAGCACCGGCCCGGCGTGCACCTCGAGGCCGACCGCGAGCTTGATCAACGGGAAGATCAGCGCCGCGACGCCCAGCCCGATCGCCGGCCGAGACCACGCAGAACACCAGCGCCTCGGCGAGGATCAGCGCCATCACCGCGCCGTCGGTGAAGCCCAGCGTCTTCAGCACCGCCAGCTCCGGCGTACGCTCGCGCACCGACTGCATCATCACCGCGCCGACCGAGAACAACAGCGCGAAGAACACTGCGCCGACGATGGCGCGCACCACGAAGCCGATGTCGCCGATCTGCTTGATCGAGTTGGCGGCCAGCTGGTGCTCGCTCTCGGTCTTGGTCTCGTTGGGCGAGTTGGCGAACTGGGCGTCGATCCGCTGGCCGACCTCGCTCGCCTGGGCCGGATCGGTGACGCGAACCAGGTAGATGCTGGAGGTGCCGCCGGACTGGGTGCGCGCCTGGTCGACGTAGTCGTAGTTGGTGCAGGAGCGCCGCGCCGAAGAAGATGTCCTTCGGGTTCGACTTTGTAGATGGCGACCACGTCGAGCGGCCAGGCGCCGCCGTCCTTCGGGGTCCACAGCATCGACTTCACCGGCATCTTGTCGCCGACCTTGAGGTTGAACTGGGCGGCGACGGTGGACGGCAGGATGGCGCCGGCGCGGCTGCGCTTCAGCGCCGCGATGTCCGCCGGCGGGATCGTCTCATCCGGGTTGGTGGCGGCGAATGCGTCGGGATCGACGGCGAAGCCGCGGAAGTTGATGCCCTGTGGGGTCGGGGTGCGAAAGCCGCCGTGGAAGATGACGACGGGCGACGCGCTCCTGACGCCTGGCGTCGCGCGGATCTGCGGCAGCTGCGCCATCGGCAGCGGCTCCAGCTGGCTGATCTTGCTGGCGGTGATCAGCACGTCGGCGTGGGTGGCCGCCACGGTGGTCCCGAGCCCGGAGATGAAGCCCTGCAGCAGGCCGTAGAGCAGGAAGGCGTTGACGATCGAGAGCAGCGTCAGCGTCGCGCGGCCCGGCCGGCGCCAGACTCCCGCCCAGACCAGGTGCAGGTACTTCACGCGAGCCCCTCCCTCACGTCGCCCGCAGCGCCTCAGCCACCGGCAGCCGCGCGGCGCGGATGGCCGGGAAGACGCCGCCGACCAGCCCGATCGCCAGGGCCGTCGCCGCGCCGGTGAGGGCGATCGAGGCGGTGATCGCGGAGGCGAAGATGACGCCGCCGGTGGTGATGCTGTGGCCGTCGAACGCCAGGTAGGCGATGGCGAGCCCGATCAGCGCCCCCGGCAGCGCCAGCACCAGCGCCTCGATCATCACCGAGGCCACCACCGCCGTGCCCGAGAACCCGATCGCCCTCAGCGTAGCGATCTCGCGCCGCCGGGCGTCGACCGCCGCATAGAGCGTGGTCACCGCGCCACAGATCGCCCCGATCGCCATCAGGCCGCCGACGAAATAGCCGACGAAGTCGAACAGCGTCAGCAGCTGGCCCATCTGGCCACGATAGTAGTCGGTCAGCCGCTTCACCTGCACGTGCAGCTGCGGGTTGCTGATCAGCGCGTCGCGAAAGCGATCGAAGTCGGCCGGTGAGCGCAGGATGACCTGGACGCTCTGGTAGGTGGGCGAACCAATATCGGTGCGCACCATGTCCACGTCGCCGGCCATGGCGGTCTCGTCGATGCCGCCCTGGTCGGTGTAGACGCCAACCACGGTCCAGGGCGCACCGTGGATCAGCACGTGGTCCCCGATGTCCAGGCCACGGAAGATCTCCTGCTCGCCGCGGCCCACCACCAGCTCGCGTAGACCCGTCCGGTACAGGCGGCCGGCGACTATGTGCAGCGTCGACTTGCTCATCGCCAGCATCAGCGGGCTCGCGCCGCGCAGGAAGCCGTAGCCCGGCACGCCGTCGGCCTTGCGGATCAGCAGCACCGGCGTCGCCGACAGCGGCTGCACCATCAGTTGGCCGTTCGGCAGACGTTTCACGCCCGGCGCATCGCCGATGATCGCCACCTGCCCGGCGTCAAATGCGCCGGCGAACTCGGAGGGCGAGGCCGCCGAGAGCACGACCGCGCGCTCGGGCTGGTCGGTCACATCGATGAACCGGCGCACGCCCGAGCCGATGGCGAGGATCGAGACCATCACCGCGACCACGGTGGCGACCCCGATCATCGTCACCAGCGCCGGCCCGATGCGCTGCGGCAGCGCCTGCAGCGCCAGCACCGTCGCGATCCAGACTTGGCGCAGCGGATTCATCGTCCCGCCAGTCCGTCGACGATCGAGAGCCGCGATGCGCGCCAAGCCGGGACGGCGCCGGTGACGAGCGCCAGCACCGCCGCCACCACGAAGCCGCCCGCGAAGACCGGGCCGGCGTTCAGGTTGAAGCCGATCGCCTTCATGACCACCGGGTAGAGCCCGCGCGAGGCAGCCAGGCCGACGCTCGCCGCCAGACCGCAGAGGATCAGCGTCTCCGTCAGGATCAGCGCGAAGAGCACCGGGTCGGTGAAGCCCAGCGTCTTCAGGGTGGCGAACTCGGCGGTGCGCTCGCGGCCCGACTGGATCATCACCGCGCCGACCGAGAACAGCAGCGCGAAGAACACCGCGCTGGCGATCATCTGCACCGCCAGCCCAACCTGGCCGAGCGAGCTGACCGACTCCTGCGCCAGCTGGCGCTCGCTGAAGGTGCGGGTCGGGTGGGCGGAGTTGACCGACAGCCGGTCGATGGCGGCGGCGATCTGGCTGGCCTGGCGCGGATCGGCGACGCGCTCGACCAGCAGGTTCACGGTGCCGGCCCCCTTGGCGCGCGCCTGGTCGACATAGTCGTAGTTCACCAGCGCGCCGCCGGCGAGCGGGTCGTCCTTGACCGGCGGGTAGATGCCCACGACGTCGACCGGCCAGACGTTGGTGCCGTCGCGGTTGGTCCAGAAATTCGGCGTCAGCGAGATGCGGTCGCCGACCTTGATGCCGTACTGCGTGGCGCGGTCGGCGGAGATCAGCGCCCCGGTGCGCTTGGCCTTCAGCGCCGCCCACTGCTCGGGCGTGATCTTCAGCTGGTCGTCGAGGGCGCGCAGCTCGTCGGGCACGATGGCGAGGCCGCCCATGAACTCGTGCGGGCTGCGGAACTGGCCGCCGAAGTAGAGCACCTTGGCCACCAGCTTGACGCCCGGCACGCGGCCGATGTCCGCCGTCATCGCGACCGGCAGCGGATCGATGTCGCTGACCTGGCTCTGGGTCACCAGCAGGTCGGCCTGGGCGGCGGAGACCAGGCTGTCCAACCCGGAGGTGAAGCCCTGCAGCACGCCGAACAGCACGAAGGCGCTGATCGACCGAGATCAGCGTGAGCGCCGTGCGCACCGGGCGCCGCCAGACGCCCGCCCAGATCAGCGGCAGGTATTTCACATCAGGCCGCCTCGGCCGGCGCGTCGATCAGCGCGCCCTTGTCGAGGTGCAGGATGCGCCCGGCGAAGCTGGCCGCCTTCGGGTCGTGGGTGACCATGATGATGGTCTTGCCCTGGCTCGCGGTTGAGCATGCTGCAGCAGGCCGAGGATCTCCTCGGCGGTCTCGCGGTCGAGGTCGCCGGTGGGCTCGTCGCAGACCAGCAGCGTGGGGTCGGCGACCATCGCGCGGGCGATGGCGACGCGCTGCTGCTGGCCGCCGGACAGCTCGGCGGCTTGTGCTTGCGCCGGTCGGTCAGGCCGACCAGCTCCAGCGCCGCGTCGACGTTCTTGCTGGCGCTCGGCGCCGGACAGGTGGGTCAGCAGCAGCGGCAGCTCGACGTTGCGCTCGGCCGAGAGCGTCGGCATCAGGTTGTAGAACTGGAACACGAAGCCGACGTGGCGCGCGCGCCACTTGGCCAGCGTCGCCGCCGGAGAGGTCGTCGATGTGCTCGCCGGCGACCACCACCTCGCCGTCGGTCGGCCGGTCGAGGCCGCCGATCAGGTTGAGCAGCGTGGTCTTGCCGGAGCCGGACGGCCCCATCAGCGCCAGGAACTCGCCCGGCCGGAATATCGAGGTCGAGGTTGTGCAGCACCTCCACCTGCTGGCGCCCGCGCTTGTAGCGCTTGACCACGCCTCTGAGCTCGACCAGCGCCATGGCGCCTTCTCCCTTATCCAGACTTCGGCTTGCCGATCTTCACGGCCGAGCCGTCTTTCAGGTGGTCCGCGCCTTCCACGGCCACCGCCTCGCCGGGTTGCAGGCCGGCGACGATCAGCTGGCCGTCGGCGTTGCGGTCGCCGAGCCGCACGGCCCGCCGCTCCGCCTTGCCCTCCGAGATCACGAACACGATGCTCTGGCCGCTGTCGTCGGTCTGCACGGCGTCCGGCGGCACCAGCACCGCCCGCGAGGCGCCGCCGGCCGGCTGGCTCGGCGTCGGGCTCAGGAAGGCGACGTGCGCGCCCATCTCCGGCACGATGCGCGGATCGCGGGTCTTGAAGCCGACCCGCACCGTGACGGTCGCCTTCGAGCGGTCGGCGGTGGGGATCACGGTGATCACCTGCGGCGGGGATTTCCCAGTCCGGATAGGCGTTCAGCTTGACGCTGGCCGGCATGCCGGGCGTGACGCGGCTGATGAAGCTCTCGGCGACGTCGACGTCGACCTCCAGGCTAGTCCATGTCGACGATCGTGCAGATGCCGGTGCGGGTGAAGCCGCCGCCGGCCACCGGGCGCGACGATCTCGCCGGGCTGTGCGGCCAGCGAGGTGACCACGCCGTCGAACGGCGCGCGCACGATGGTGTCGTCCTCGCCTCGGCGGTAGACCTCGACCGTGGCCTTGGCGGCGCCGGCCTGACGCTGGGCGAGCGCGAGGTTCTCGCGGGCCGAGTCGTAGCTGGCCTGCGCGGTCTCCAGGTCGTCGTCGCTGAGCCAGCCGCCGCCATGCAGCGAGCGGGTGCGCTGGTACTTCGGGGCCTGCTCGGCCAGCGTCACCTGGGCGACGCGGATGCCGGCGTCGGCCGCCTGCGCCTGGGCCGCCGCCTGATCGAGCGCCGCGCGGGCGTTGGAATCATCCAGCGTCGCGATCACCTGGCCGGCGCTCACGTGCTGGCCCTCCTGGATCATCACGCGCTCGACCTTGCCGCTGACCTTGGCCGACACCGTCGCCTCGCGCCGCGCCACCACGTAGCCGGAGGCGTCCAGCAGCGCGCCGCCCTGCGCCGCGCCGCTCCAGGCCGACTTGGCGGTGGCGGTCTCGATGGTCGGCAGGTCCGGGCGGGCGATCAGGAACCAGACGCCGGCGCCGACGACGAGCGCAGCGACGAGGCCGAGGCCGACGATCAGCGGCCAACGTCCGCCGCCTTCGCCACGGCGTCGCCGGCGGCGCGGCGGCTCGCCGTCGCGCTCGATCTTCAACTGACCGACAAGGCCTTCCCGACTTTATGCCGCGTCCCTAAAGCGCGGACGCGGGCCAGGCGTCGCGCATCCGCGTCCGCCAACCCATGCTCGCCCCTCTCCGAAGACTGAAGCGTCGCGGAAACTCGCTGGCCCGCCAAGTTAATTCCGCGCAAGCTCCAGGTGACGCGCGGAGCTTCGGAAAGGCGCGGGGCGTGAGCGACCAACTGGACCAGCGCCGGCGCACGTATGACAGGCTCGCCGCATGGCTGGCCGCGCTGGGCGACGACGAGTTCGCCGCCTTGCTCGCCGAGACCGATGCCTGGCGCGTCAACGGCCTCGGCAATCAGTCCGGGACGATCGAGGTCGAGGGCGTGAAGGTCTTCGTCAAGAAGATCGCGCTCACCGATCTCGAACGAAGCGCCGAGGGCTCGACCGCGAACCTGTTCGGCCTGCCGATGTTCTACCACTACGGCGTCGGGTCTGCCGGATTCGGCGCGTGGCGCGAGCTTAGCGCCTACCAGAGGGCCAGTGGATGGGCGCTTTCGGGCGAGTGCCCGCACTTTCCCCTGGTCTACTACTGGCGGGTGACGCCGCGGGCAGCGCGCCCGCCGCTCACGGCCGAGCAACGGGCTCGGCTGGAGGGGGTGGTGGGCTATTGGGACCATTCGGACGCCGTCCGCGCGCGCTTGGAGGCGATCGTCGCGGCGACCGCCTCGATCGTGCTCTTCCTGGAACATGTGCCGCAGACGCTGCACGGGTGGGCCGAATCTAGATTGACGGCCCAGTCCCCCCCGGACGCCGCCTCGGAGGCGGCGATGCTTGGCCTGTACGACCAGTGGCGTGACGCCGCATCCTTCATGAACGAACGCGGCATGCTGCATTTCGATCTGCACCAGCACAACGTACTGACCGACGGCGCGCGACTGTACGTTGCCGACTTCGGGCTGGCCGTCTGTGCGGACTTCGATCTTTCGCCGGCCGAGCGCGCCTTCTTCGAACTCCACCGCCACTACGACCGCTGCTACGTCGCCCGGGCCGCCGTCGAGTGGCTCGCGCCCGAGACAGACCCGCCGCTGCTGACGCCGGCCCTGAGCGCGCTTGTCGAGCGCTGCGCCCCCGTCGCCGGCATCCTGCAGAGCTTCTTCAAGACGTTGCGCGAGAGCAAGACGACGCCGTATCCCGCCGCCGAACTCGAGGCGGCGCTCGCCGCGCACTCGAACGTCGGGACCTAGGTGAGCGCGGTCATCGCGGCCAGCGAGTCCATGTAGTCGCGCCAACCGACGATCTTCCGATCCCGGATCGTAACGACCGAGATGAAGCGGTTCTCGTAGACCTTGCCGGAGCCGACCGTGACGCCCTGAACCTCATACTCGAGGACGACGACGCCGGGGGTCTGAGAGCGGTTCACGACCAGCGCGCCTGAGCCGTGCAACACCATCCGATCCCCGTAACCGGCGTAGAGCGCCATCAGCGCTTCCCGCCCCACGACCTTCTCCGGCCAGCCCTGGAATCGGTACCGAAACTCGAACACGGCGTCGGATGCGATCGTGTCGAAGTAATGATCGCCGTCGACAAGCCCCGCCAGACCGCGCGTGACTACGTCAAAGAACGGATCCAGCGCGGCAAAGGCGGCATAGTCGGGTTCACCCATCGCAACGCTCCTTTTCCCGGGACCGGGACGTTGCCTACTCGCACTGTCAATGCGGGTCAGCATCGCCGCGCCCGCCAGCGCCAAAAGCCCGCGTTGCAGGGGAGGGCGGCGGGCTATAGGTTCCGCGCCTTGTCTCACGGCCCCGCTCGGGGCCCCGCTCGGAGCGCCCGTTGGTCGATCTTTTCGATGAAGTAGATGAGCAGCTTCGCTCCGAACGCTACGTCAGTCTCTTTCGCCGTCTGGCGCCCTGGGTCACCGGCGTGCTGGCGGTGGTGCTGCTGGGCTATTTCGGCTTCTGGGGCTTCAAGGCCTGGCAGGACCGCAACCTGGCGACGGCCGCCGGCGCCTACCAGAAGGGCGTCGACGCGCTGAGCCAGGGCGACGTGGCGGGCGCGCAAGCGAGCTTCCAGGCGTCCGAGAAGGCCGGCGCGCCCGGCTACAAGACGCTCGCTTTGATGCAGCAGGCCGCGCTCGCCATCGCCGACGGCAAGACCGCAGACGCGGCCAAGCTCTACGACCAGGCCGCCGCGGCCGCGCCCAACCAGATCTTCGGCGACCTGGCGCGCCTGCGGGCCGCGCAGGCGCTGCTCGACACCGCACCTTTCGCCCAATTGCAGACCCGCCTCACGCCACTCACCGACGCCAAGCGCCCGTTCGCGCCCTACGCCAAGGAGGCGCTGGCGATGGCCGAGCTGCTGGCCGGCAGGACCACCGAGCGCGAAGCGTGACCTCACCGTGCTCTCGCTGAGCTTCGGCGCGCCGGAGGACATGCGTCAGCGCGCCCAGCTCGCCATCGCGGCGATCGACACCGGCGAGGCGCCCAGCGCCATTGCAGCGGTGAAGGCCGCCGCCACAATGCCGCCGTCACCGCCGATGACTCTCGCGCCGCCGTCCACGGCCGCGCCTGCTCCGGCCGGGGCGCCTTCATCTCCAGCCGGAGCCGATCAATGACGCCCCGACGCCATGCCCGCGTCATCGCCGCCATCACGATCGCCTCGCTGGCGCTCGCCGGATGCTCGTCGATCCACTCGCCGTTCCGGGGTCGTCCGAAGCCGGTCGAGACCGCCGCCGGCGAGCGCATCTCGCTCCTGGAGCTGAGCGACCAGCTGAAGGTCTCCGACTCGCTGAAGGGCCAGGACTTCTACCTGCCGCCGCCGCAGCCGCAGGCCGACTGGCCGCTGTGCCGGCGGCACGCTTGAGCAGTCGGTCGAGAACGTCGACGCCGCGCCGGACTTCCGGCTCGCCTGGCGCGCGCAACTTCGGCGCGAAGTCGAACCACCACGAGTCACGTCATGGCCCCGCCGGTGGTGGCGGCCGGCAAGATCTTCGTGATGGACGCCGACGCCGAGCGTCTCGGCGCACGATGCGCAGCACCGGCGCGCCAGGTCTGGCGCACCGACCTGCAGACCCCGCGGCAAGCAGGACAAGCAGGCAGCGAGGACGCCTTCGGCGGCGGCCTGGCCTACGCCGACGGCAAGCTCTTCGTCGCCTCCGGCTACCGCCTGGTCGCCGCAGCTCGACGCCGAACACCGGCCGGGTCGAACTGGGTGACGCGCACCGCCGCGCCGATTCACGACGCGCCGACCGTCGCCGAAGGCCGCGTCTACGCCGATCGACGTGAACGACGAGCTGCTGACCTTCGACGCCGACGACCGGCGACGCCGGACTGGACCTACCAGGCGCTGACCGAGCCGGCGCGGATCCTGGCGGCCTCGAGCCCGGCGGTCTCCAACGGCACCCTGGTCGCCTCGTTCGCCTCCGGCGAGCTGGTGGCGATGCGGAGCGACAACGGCACCGAGCTCTGGAACCTGCCGCTGTCGCACACCACCCGCTCCAGCGCGCTCTCCGAGATCCGCGACATCGCCGGGCGGCCGGTGATCTACAAGGGCGACGTCTTCGCGATCAGCCACGCCGACGTGATGGCCGACACCGACCTGCGCACCGGCAACGTGCGCTGGCAGCTGCCGGTCGCGGGCATCACCACGCCCTGGCCGGCCGGCGACGTGGTGTTCGCCATCGACCACGACCGGCCAGGTGATCTGCGCCTCGCGCGAGAGCGGCCAGCTCTACTGGCTCACCGACCTCAACGCGCCGGGGCTGCCGAAGAAGAAGGGCGGCAAGCCGCCGAAGCGCTCGCGCGAGGTGTGGTCGAGCCCGATCCTCGCCGACAACCGGCTGATCAGCGTCTCCGACAAGGGCGAGGCGGTGGCGCATCAACGCCAAGACCGGCGCGGTCGAGCGGCGGCTGAAGCTGGGCGACGACATGCTGATCGGCCCGATCGCGGCCGGCGGCATGATCTACGTGGTGAGCCAGAACGGCCGACCTGATCGCGATCCGGTGACGCTGAACGCGCTCGCCATGGTGCAAGATCGCCATCGTCGGGCGGCCCAACGTCGGCAAGTCGACGCTGTTCAACCGGCTGGCGGGGCGGCGGCTGGCGCTGGTCGACGACCGGCCGGGCGTGACCCGCGACCGCCGCTTCGGCGACCGGGCGGCTCGGCGACATCGACCTGGAGCTGATCGACACCGCCGGCTTCGAGGACGTCACCGACGAGAGCCTGGAAGCGCGCATGCGCCGCCAGACCGAGCAGGCGCTGGACGAGGCCGAGGTGGTCGCTCTTCGTCATCGACGCGCGCGAAGGGGTCACGCCGCTCGACCGGTCGTTCGGCGAGCTGCTGCGCCGGCGCGGCAAGCCGGTGGTGCTGGTGGCCAACAAGTCCGAGGGCCGGGCCGGCGACGCCGGCGCGCTGGAGGCGTTCGGGCTCGGCTTCGGCGAGGCGGTGCCGATCTCGGCCGAGCACGGCGAGGGCCTGGCCGACCTCTTCGACGCGATCGACGCGGCGCGTCCGGCGGCGGACGGCCGACGAGGCGCGAGCGCGGCGAGCCGCCGCTGCGGATCGCCATCGTCGGGCGGCCCGAACGCCGGCAAGTCGACGCTGGTCAACAGCGCTGATCGGCGAGGACCGGATGCTGACCGGGCCGGAAGCCGGCATCACCCGCGACGCCATCCCGGTCGACTGGGACTGGGACGGCCGGCCGGTGCGGCTGGTCGACACCGCGGGCCTGCGGCGCAAGGCGCGCATCAACGAGGCGCTGGAGAAGCTCTCCACCCAGGACGCCATCCGCGCCATCACCTTCGCCGAGGTGGTGATCCTGGTGATGGACGCCACCCATCCGTTCGAGACCCAGGACCTGCAGATCGCCGACCTGGTCGAGCGCGAGGGCCGGGCGCTGGTCTTCGTGCTCGCCAAGTGGGACCTGGTCGAGGATGCCGGCGAGCGGCTGAAGGCCGTGCCACGAGACGGCCGAGCGCATGCTGCCGCAGCTGCGCGGCGCGCCGCTGGTGGCGCTCTCGGCCGAGACCGGGCGCGGGCTCGAGCGGCTGATGCCGGCGGTGGCCAAGGCGCACGCCGACTGGTCGACCAAGGTGAAGACCTCGCGACCTCAACGACTGGCTGCGGCTGGCGGTCGAGCGCCATCCGCCGCCGATGGTGGGCGGCCGGCGGATCGAAGCCGAAGTACATCGCCCAGACCAAGGCGCGGCCGCCGACCTTCGTGCTGTTCGCCAGCCGCGCCGGCGGCGATGCCGGACAGCTACCGCCGCTACCTGATCAACTCGATCCGCCAGAGCTTCGATCTGCCGGGCACGCCGATGCGGCTGACCGTGAAGGCGGGCGCCAATCCTTATGCGACGACGGCCGAGGCGCGCCGGCGCGCGGCCACGCGCCGGCCGCCGGGCCGAGGCGCGACGAAGGCCGCCAGGTCGAAGGCGCAAGGCCAGGCCGGCCAGCGCCAGGCCGGCCAAGCCGAAGCCCGCCAGGTCGCCGGCCTAAGTCGAAGCCGGGGCGCGCCCGGCCTTCCACTCGGAAAACAGCACCGTCGCGTCGGCAGGCCGAGGTCCGCCGCGGCCGCGAGCTCCACGATCATAGGGCCGATCTCGGCCGGGTCGGGGCAGGGTGTCGGGGTCCTCGCCGGGAAAGGCCTCGGCGCGCATGCGGGTGCGCATCGGCGCCGGGGTCCAGCAGCACGGCGCGCACGACGGTGTGCTCGATCTCGTCGGCCCAGCAGCGCACCAGCGCCTCCAGCCCGGCCTTGGTGGCCGCGTAGGCGCCCCAGAACGCCTGCGGCCGGGCCGCGCGCGCCGGAGGTCAGGAAGATGCGCGCGGCCGGCCTCGGCTGCGCGCAGCAGCGGCTCCAGTCGAGCGGATCAGCCGGTAGGTCGCGGTGAGGTTGGTCGGCGACCACGCTGGTCCCAGAGCCGCGGGTCGATGTGCGCCACCGGCCAGAGCCCGCCCAGCATCGCGGCGGCGTGCACCAGGATGTCGAGCTGGCCGTGGCGGCGGTGAAGATCTCGCCGCCCAGCGCGTCGAGCCCGTCGGCCTCGGTGAGGTCGATGCGGCACGAGCGTCGGCGCGCTGGCCGTCCGGCCGCGCGCGATCTCGTCGTCGAGCTCCTCGAGCGCCCCTGGGTGCGGCCGACGGCGATCACGTGCGCGCCGGCGCCGGCCAGCGCGAGCGCCGCGGCCCGGCCGATGCCGCGCGTCGCGCCGGTGACGAGGGCGATGCGGCCGCGCGAGCGGGCGTGGAACTGTCAGGCATCGGCTTCTAGCGGATCGCCTCGCGAACTCGGACCGGCGCGCCTTCTGAGCCTCAGGAGTACGGCCGCGCCGCATACCGCTGCGCGATCACGGCGCAGGCCATCAGCTGCAGCTGGTGGAACAGCATCAGCGGCAGCACGATCAGGCCGACGCTGGCGGGCGGGAAGAGGATGCCGGCCATCGGCACGCCGGTGGCGAGGCTCTTCTTCGAGCCGCAGAACACGATGGCGATCTCGTCCTCCTTGTGAACCCCAGCCGCCGCGAGGCGAATGCGGTGAGCGGCCAGCACGATCGCCAGCAGCGCGCCGCAGACCACGATCAGCACAGGATCTGCACCGCGGAGACCTGGCTCCAGATGCCGCTGCACCACCGCCTCGCTGAACGCGCCGTAGACCACCAGCAGGATCGAGCCGCGGTCGACCAGGCCGACCAGCTTCGAATGCCGCTGCATCCAGCCGGCGATCCAGATGCGCGCGATCTGGCCGGCGACGAAGGGGACCAGCAGCTGCAAGGCGATCGCTTCGGCCTCGTCGAGCGGCGAGCCGGCGCCGCGCACGCCCAGCGTCAGCGCGACCAGCACCGGGGTGATGAAGATGCCGAACAGGTTGGAGGCCGAGGCCGCGCAGACCGCCGCCGCCACGTTGCCGCGCGCCACCGAGGTGAAGGCGATCGACGACTGCACGGTCGAGGGCAGGCAGCAGAGGAAGAGCAGGCCGGTCGCCAGCGTCGGCGGCAGGATCGCGGGCGGCAGCAGCAGCGGCCGCCAGGCCCAGCAGCGGGAAGAGCACGAAGGTCGCCGCCAGGATCACCAGGTGCAGGCGCCAGTGGGTGATCCCGGCCACGACCGCGTCGCGCGACAGCTTCGCCCCATGCAGGAAGAACAGCAGCGCGATGGCCAGCTTGGTGAGGAGCCCAAAGTCGCCGGCGACCTGCCCGCGCACCGGCAGCACGCTGGCCAGCGCCACCATGCCGAGGATCGCCAGCACGTAGCGGTCGGGCGCGAGGCTGCGCCAAAAGCCCCCGCCCCCTGGAGGGGCGGGGGTGGGGGGCGGGGGGCTGGCGGTAGGCGCCTCGGTGTTCGGGGTGTCGGTGACTTCGGTGGTCACGCTGCCGACGCCCCCCGCCCCCAACCCCTCCCCTCGAGGGGAGGGGGAGTCATGCGTCGACCAGGAACGACAGCTGGCGCTCGACCTGTTCGTTGCGGCCTTCGGCGATCTCGCGGTCCAGCAGGCGGGTCGGGTACTCGCCGGTGAAGTAGTGGTCGGTGAACTGCGGGCAGGCGGGATCGCGCGGGCCGGCGCCCATCGCCCAGTAGAGGCCCTCGACCGAGAGGAACGCCAGGCTGTCGACGCCGAAGTAGTCGGCCATCTGCGGGACGCTCATGCGCCCGGCGATCAGCTGCTCGCGCTCGGGCATGTCGATGCCGTAGAAGTCCGGGAAGCGGATCGCGGGCGAGGCCGAGCGCAGGTGCACCTCCTTGGCGCCGGCCGCGCGCACCATCTTCACCACCTTGGCCATGGTGGTGCCGCGCACGATCGAAGTCGTCCACCAGCACCACGCGCTTGCCCGCCAGCACCGCGCGGTTGGGGCTGTGCTTCATCCTCACCGACAGCTCGCGGGCGTCCTGGTTGGGCTGGATGAAGGTGCGCCCGAGGTGGTGGTTGCGGATGATGCCCATCTCGTAGGGGATGCCGCTGGCCTGGGCGAAGCCGAGCGCAGCCGGCACGCCGGAATCGGGCACCGGCACGATGACGTCGGCCGGCACGTTGCTCTCCTCGGCCAGCCGCCGGCCCATGCGCTTCCGCACGTCGTAGACCGAGCAGGCCGTTCACCACCAAGTCCGGCATGGCGAAGTAGACGTACTCGAAGACGCAGGGCCGGGCCTTGGCGGCCGGGAACGGCTTGATCGACTCCACCCCGTCGCTGGAGATCACCACGATCTCGCCGTGCTCGACGTCGCGCACGAACGTCGCGCCGACCATGTCGAGCGCGCGGGTCTCGGAGGCCAGCACCGGCTTGCCGTTCAGCTCGCCCAGCACCAGCGGGCGGATGCCGAGCGGGTCGCGCGCGCCGATCAGCTTCTTGTTGGTCAGCGCCACCAGCGCGTAGCCGCCTTCGATCTGGCTCAGCGCCTCGATGAAGCGGTCGATGAACCTGGCGCGCCGCGACATGGCGATCAGGTGCATGATCACCTCGGAGTCCGAGGTCGACTGGAAGATGTGGCCCTCGGAGACCAGCCGTTCGCGCAGGGTCAGGAAGTTGGTCAGGTTGCCGTTGTGGGCCATGGCGACGCCGCCGGCCTCCAGGTCGGCGAACATCGGCTGCACGTTGCGCAGCACGCTGGCGCCGGAGGTGGAGTAGCGGGTGTGGCCGATGGCGCGAGGCGCCCGGCAGCCGCTTGTCGAGATCGCCGCCGGAGAAGGCCTCGGCGACGTGGCCCATGTGCCGCTCGGTGTAGAAGCCCTGGCCGTCGAACGAGGCGATGCCGCAGGCCTCCTCGCCGCGGTGCTGCAGCGCGTGCAGGCCGAGCGCGACGACCGCGGCGGCGTCGGGCGTCTCGAAGACGCCGAACACCCCGCATTCCAGGCGCAGGCGATCGTCGTCGCGCCAGGATCCTGGCTTGGCGTCGCTCACGGGAGGATAGGTCGGCACGCGTCACGGCGTCGTCTCCGCGCCGTTCGTCGAGGCGCCATTGTAGCTGCGGTTGTCGTCCTGACCGGGCGCCGCCGGTGATCGGCCTTGCCGACCACCGGTTCGACCTCATGGGCGAGGCGCGCGCCCTGCGGCGCGAACGCCTTCAGCGCGCGGCCCGAGACCGCCGAGACCGGGTAGAGCAGGGCGCCGGAGATCCAGGTCGGCATGCGGTCGGGCGGCACGATGGCGTTGATGGTCAGGTTGGCGAGGCCGAGCATCACCAGGGCCCGCGCGACGCCGAAGCCGGCGCCGACGGCGCGGTCGACGCCGCCGAGGCCGCTGGTACGGTGCAGGCGCCGGGTCAGCGCCGCCGCCAGCACCCGCAGCAGGATGTAGACCGCGACGAAGACGATCAGGATGGCGGCGATGTTGGCGATCCAGGGCGTCGCGATCGCGTGGCGCGCAATCGGCCCGGTGAAGCGCAGCACGAAGATCGCCGCCACCGCCGCGACGACGATCGCCGCCACGGTCGCCACCTCGCGCGAGGCGCCGCGGATCCACCCGACCAGGGCCGAGACGATCAGCACCAGTCCGGCGGCAAGGTCGAAGAGGCTCATGCGGCCGTCCCACGCCTCGCCTCCGATCCGGGCGACCGCGTCGGCCAGCCGCGCCACGGCGATCTGTCGCACCCCTCCCGCGTCTGCGGCGCCCACCGGCGCGAGCGCTCGCGAGAAGCCGAGCTTGGCGGCTTCCTTCAGGCGCATCTCGGTCCTGGCGACCGGTCTTACGTCTCCAGAGAGGCTGATCTCGCCGAACACCACGCAGTCCTGCGGCAGTGCCGCTTCCAGGGCCGAGGACACCAAGCGCCGCGGCCGCGGCGAGGTCCGCCGCCGGCTCGGTCACCTTCAGTCCGCCCGCGACGTTCAAGTAAACGTCACGGTCGCCAAATCCAACCCCACAGCGCGCTTCCAGCACCGCCAGCAGCATGGCGAGGCGTCCCCGATCCCAGCCGACCACCGCCCGGCGCGGGGTGCCGTAGGCCGAGGGCGCCACCAGCGCCTGGAACTCGACCAGCACCGGCCGCGAGCCTTCGATCCCGGCGAACACCGCCGCGCCAGCCGCGCGCTCGCCGCCTTCGCGGCAGGAACAGGGCGGACGGGTTGCGCACCTCGACCAGGCCGGCGTCGCTCATCTCGAAGACGCCGATCTCGTCGGTGGCGCCGAAGCGGTTCTTGGCGCCGCGCAGGATGCGGAACGGATAGCCGCGCTCGCCCTCGAACGAGAGCACCGCGTCGACCATGTGCTCGACGACGCGCGGCCCGGCGATCTGGCCGTCCTTGGTCACGTGGCCGACGAGGACGATGGCGACGCCGCGGCGCTTGGCGAGCCGCACCAGCTCGCCGGCGCAGGCGCGCACCTGGGTCACCGAGCCGGGCCCGGCCTCGTGCATGTCGCTCCAGAGGGTCTGGATCGAGTCGATGACGACGAGGTCGAAGCGCTCGCGCTTCAGGCCGTCGACGATGTCGCGCAGGCGGTCTCGGCGGCGAGCCGCACCGGCGCGGCGGCCAGGCCCATGCGCTCGGCGCGGCTGCGGATCTGCTCGACCGCCTCCTCGCCGGAGATGTAGGCGCAGGCCGCGCCGCGCAGCGCCGCCTCGGCGCAGACCTGCAGCAGCAGGGTGGACTTGCCGACGCCGGGGTCGCCGGCGATCAGGATGGCCGAGCCCGGCACGACGCCGCCGCCGCAGACGCGGTCGAACTCGTCCAGGCCGGTGACGAGGCGCGGCGCCGGCGCCGCCTCGCCGACCAGGCCCTCGAAGGTTAGGCCGCGTGTCTTGGCGCCGCGGGCCGGCGCCAGCGCGCCGGGCGGGCGGCTCTGCGCCTCCTCGACGAGCGTGTTCCAGGCGCTGCAGGCCGTGCACTGGCCCGCCCACTTTGCGGACGTGGCCCCGCACGACTGACAGACGTAGACCGCGCCGTCCCGGGCCATGACGCTCCCGACTCAGATCACCGATGGGCGCAGGATAGTCTCGGCTGAGCGCCGAAGCTTCGCGCAAGTTTGATCTTGTGAGCCTGCAACATTGGTCTAGCGTCGGCGCCGGCCGGGGGCGACTCCCGGAGTGCGCGCCTTGGGGGAGGATTGCCGATGAGCGTGGCGGAAACGCCGAGGTCGCACGGCCTCATCCAGCGGGCGACCAACATCCTCCTGCATCCGAAGGCGGAGTGGGACGTGATCGCCGCCGAGCCGGCGACGGTCCAGGGCATATTCGTGCTATGCGGCGGTGCTGGCGGCGATCCCGGCGATCGCCCAGGTCGTGCACGGCCTGATCCCGTTCTGCTTCTTCATCGCCTGCTACACGGCCAATCCCGTGTGGGTCGTGGCGGGCGCGGTCGTCTGGTACGTGGTCTCGCTGGTCGGCGTCTTCGTCGATCGGCCTGATCATCGACGCGCTGGCGACCGGCTTCGGCGGCGAGAAGAACCAGATCGCAGGCGATGAAGGCGGCGGTCTACAGCTGGACCGCGGCGTGGCTGGCCGGGGTCTTCGTCGTGATCCCCTTCTTCGGCTGGCTGCTGTCGCTGGTCGGGCTCTACAGCTTCTACCTGCTCTACGTCGGGCTGCCGCGCACGATGAAGTCGCCCGAAGCGACAGTCGCTCGGCTACACCGTGGTCGCCATCATCCTGGGCATCATCGTCTTCGTGATCGGCGGAGCGATCGCCGGGACGGTGACGACGATGGGCGCGATCAGCGGCGCGATCGCGAGCGGCGCGGCCGCGCCGGTGAGCGGCACGGTCCACCTGGGCAACGGCGCCAGCATCGACCTCGACAAGCTGGCCGCCGCCGGCCAGCAGGCTGCGTCGCAGATCAAGGCGCAGCAGCAGGGTGGGCCGAACAAGGTCGCGGCGATCGATCCGGAGCGGCTGAAGGCGCTGCTGCCGGACACCGTCGCCGGGGCCGCGCGCACCGACGTGTCGGCCACCAGCGCCGGCGCGGCCGGCTTTGCCGCCTCCAACGCCGAGGCGACCTACCAGAACGGCAATGCACGGGTGACGCTGAAGATCACCGACCTGGCGGCCGCCGGCGGCTTCGCGGCCATGGCCGGCGCGATCAACGTCCAGAGCGATGAGACCACCGCCACCGGCTACAAGAAGGTCCACACGGTGAACGGCATGCTGACCACCGAGCGGTACGACAACTCAGAGCAAGAGCGGCGAGTACAGCGTCATCGTCGCCAGCCGTTTCGCGATCGAGGCCGACGGCGACGGCGTCACCATGGATGCGCTCAAGGCGGCGGTGGCCGCGGTGGGCACCGACCGCGTCGCGGCGCTCGCGCATGGGTAGGCCGCTAGTCGGATAACAACGTCTCGTCAGGTTGCCCAATTCGGGTTAGCGTGACGGTAAAGACAGGGCTTAAGGAGGGCGACCATGTCAGTTGTCGGAGGGGCCAGCACAACCGGTCTCGTTACCCGCGTACAGAACATCATCATGAAGCCGGCGGCGGAGTGGGACGTCATCGCGCCCGAGCCGGCGACCATCGCGGGGCTTTACACGGGCTACGCGTGTATCCTCGCCGCAATTCCGGCGATCGCCTCGATCCTCGGCACCTTCCTGTTCCTGCACTGGGCCATCCTGCCGATCATCGTGATCGCGGTGCTTGGCTACGTGGCGCAACTGCTCGGCGTGTTCATCTCGGCGTTCGTGATCGACGCCCTGGCCGCCGAGCTTCGGCGCAGAGAAGAACCAGGTCCAGGCCTTGAAGCTGACGGTCTACTCGGCGACGCCGGGGTGGGTCGCCGGCATCCTCACCATCGTGCCGGCGCTCGGCCTCTTGGTGTGGATCGCCCAGCTCTACGGGCTCTACATCCTCTACCTCGGCCTGCCGAAGCTGATGAAATCGCCGCAGGACAAGACGGTCGGCTACTTCGTCGTCAGCCTGATCGCAGTCTTCGTGGTCAACATCATCATCGGCGCCATCATCGCCGCGGTGACCACGGCGATGGTGTTCAGCGCCGTCGCCGGCGGCGCGGCGGTGATGGGCGGCGCGGTCCACTAGACCAACTCACGACGGTTCGATCTCGAGGCGCGCTCGGCTTTCCAGCCGGGCGCGCCTTACCGTCTGTCCGGCAGCCGGCCCTCGCGGGCCAGGTTCGAGAACTTGGTGATGTTCTCGTCGTAGTGCAGCTTCACGGTGCCGATCGGGCCGTGCCGCTGCTTGCCGATGATGATCTCCGCCTCGTTGCGGATCAGGTCCATCTTCTCCTGCCAGGCCAGGTGCTCCGGGGTGCCTTCGCGCGGCTCGGTGCGGCTGAGGTAGTAGGACTCCCGGTAGATCGACATCACCACGTCGGCGTCCTGCTCGATCGAGCCGGATTCGCGCAGGTCCGAGAGTTGCGGGCGCTTGTCCTCGCGGTTCTCGACCTGGCGCGAGAGCTGGGCGGCGGCGATCACCGGCACCTGCAGCTCCTTGGCCAGCGACTTCAGCCCTTGCGTGATCTGGCTGAGCTCCTGGACGCGGTTCTCCGGCCGCGAGCCCTGTCCGGCAGTGATCAGCTGCACGTAGTCGATGACGATGAGGTCGAGGCCGCTGCTGCGCTTCAGGCGCCTGGCGCGCGCCACCAGCTTGGAGATCGAGATGCCGCCGGTGTCGTCGATGTAGAGCGGCGCCTCCTGGATCTCGGCGGACGCGTCGCGGATCTGGCCGAACTCGCTGGCGCTGATCTCGCCCTTGCGGATCTTGTCCGACGGCACGCCGCTGACCTCCGCCAGCAGGCGCATGGCCATCTGCGGCGGCCGACATTTCGAGCGCGAAGAAGGCGACGACGCCGCCGTTGACGGTCTTGCGCGTGCCGTCCGGCTGCGGCTCCCACTCGTAGCGGCGCGCCACGTTGAACGCGATGTTGGCGGCCAGCGACGACTTGCCCATCGAGGGCCGCGCGGCGAGGATGAGCAGGTCCGACGGGTGCAGGCCGCCGAGCTTGGCGTCGAGGTCGCTGATGCCGGTGGACAGGCCCGAGAGGCCGCCGTCGCGGTTGTAGGCCTCCGCCGCCATCTCGATGGCCGAGACCAGCGCGACGTCCAGGCCGACGAGACCGGCCGACGAGCCGCCGGTCTCCGCCAGGCTGTAGAGCTGCTGCTCGGCCGCCTCGATCTGGTCGCGCGCGGTGGTTTCCGGGTCGCCGACCTTGGCGGTCTCGGCGATGTCGCCGCCGATGCGGATCAGCTCGCGGCGCAGCGCCAGGTCGTAGATCGCCCGCCCGTAGTCGGCTGCGCGGGCGGCCGGCGGCGCGCGGTCGACCAGGTCGGCGAGATAGCGCATGCCGCCCAGTTCCTGGAACGCGGCGTCGCGCTCGAACTGGGTGGCGAGCAGGGTGGGATCGGCCAGCTGGCCGCGGCGGATCTGCGACTCGATGGCGCCGTAGAGCCGCCCGTGGAACGGCTCGAAGAAGTGCGCCGCCTGCAGGGCATCGCTCAGCCGCTCATAGGCGCCGTTGTCGTAGAGCAGCGCCCCCAGCAGGGCCTGCTCGGCCTCGATGTTGGCGGGCGCATGGGGCGGTCCGGCGTCGTCGGGAGAGCGACGCAGGTCGAGGGCAGGGGCAAGGGCCATGTCCCGACTGTTAACTCAACCCTGGCCCGGCGGCAGGCGCGCAAAACGCCGCTCCACAGACATTTCGGCAGCTGTGGAAAGCTGTGCGGTTGCAGCGTCAGGCGTTGAGGGCGCGCTCGCCGTGATAGGTCATGTCGAGACCTTCCTCGATCTCGTCGGGACGCGCCCGAAGCCCGACCACGGCCCGCGTCAGGTAGGCGAGCGCCACGGTGACCGCGGCCGACCAGAGGGCGACCGCCGCGAAGCCGATCGCCTGCGCGGCGGCCTGTGCGCCGATGCTGTGGGCGACCAGGAAGCCGGCGCCGCCGAGGCTCGGCGCGGCGAAGACGGCCACCAGCAGCGTGCCGAGGATGCCGCCGACGCCGTGCACCGCGAACACGTCCAGCAAGTCGTCGATCTTCAGCCGGTTCTTCACGAGATCTACCGCGAAGAAGCAGACGAGGCTGCCGGCGGCGCCGAGGGCCAGTGCGCCGGCCAGCCCGACAAACCCCGAAGCCGGCGTGATCGTCGCCAGCCCGGCGACGACGCCGGTGACGACGCCCACCATGCTGGAGCGTCCGAAGCGGATCCGTTCCAGCAGCGCCCAGACGAGCCCTGCGGTCGACGCCGCGACGTGGGTCGCGAGCAGCGCCATGGCGGCCGAGCCGTCGGCAGCCAGCGCGCTGCCGCCGTTGAAGCCGTACCAGCCGACCCACAGCATGCCGGCCCCCATCATCGTCATGCCGGGGTTGTGCGGAGGATGCAGATCGCGCGGAAAGCCGTCGCGCGGTCCCAGCACCAGCGCCAGGACCAGCGCCGACACCCCGGCCGTGGCGTGCACCACCAGCCCACCGGCGAAATCCATGACGCCGAGCCTGGCCAGCCAGCCACCGCCCCAGATCCAGTGCGCGACCGGCGCGTAGACCAGCAGCAGCCACAGGCCGCTGAAGAGCAGCACCGCGCCGAACCTGATCCGCTCGACATAGGCGCCGACGATCAGCGCCGGCGTAATGATGGCGAAGGTCAGCTGGAAGGCGACGAAGGCGGCTTCGGGGATGGCGCCATGCGTGCTGTTGCGGGTCATGCCGGCCAGGAACGCGCGCGACAGGCCGCCCAGGAACGGTCCCTGGCCGGCGAACGCCAGGCTGTAGCCGACCGCCACCCAGAGCACCGACACCAGGCAGGCGATGGCGACGCAGTGCAGCATCACCGAGAGGGTGTTCTTCACCCGAACGAGCCCGGCGTAGAACAGGGCCAGCCCCGGCAGCGTCATGAAGAGCACCAGCGCGCTGGCCGCGAGCACCCACGCCGTATCGCCGTGATCGATCGTCAACGCCGCCCCCGCCCCACTCGATGCCAGGGAGCTATAGCGAAACCGCACGCCCTTGGGCGCCTGAGAAATAGGCGCCGGTCAGGGACTGTTCATGCAAGCCGGCCGCGACGTCGGGCGCCGCGGCCCGGAGGCTAGGTTAAAACGCCTCGGTCTCGGTTGGCGCCTGTTGGCCCGCGCCGCCTTCCAGCAGGTCGGCCATGGCCCCGGCGTCGACCGCGCGGTCTTCCTCGAACTGCGAGGCGATCACGTCCTCGCCGCGGGCCTGGCGCTCGGCCTCGTCCTGGCTGCGGGCGATGTTGACGTTGACCGTGACGGTCACTTCCGGATGCAGTCGCACCCGGATCGCATGCACGCCCAGCGTCTTGATCGGCCGGTCGAGGACGACCATCGCACGCTCGACCTTGCCGCCACCGGCGTTGACCGCGTCGGCCACGTCGCGGCCGGACACCGAGCCGTAGAGCTGGCCGCTCTCGCCGGCCTGGCGGATCATGATGTAGGACGAGCCGTCGAGCCGGTCGCCCGACTTCGACGCCGCCTCGCGGGCCCGGGCGTTGCCGGCCTCGATGTCGCCGCGGCGCTCTTCGAACACCTTCAGGTTGGCGCCGTTGGCGCGCAGCGCCTTCGAGCGGGGCAGCAGGAAGTTGCGGGCGAAGCCGTCCTTCACCGTCACCACGTCGCCCAGCGCGCCGAGGCGCTCGACGCGTTCGAGCAGGATCACTTTCATCTCGAGAAGCTCCTACTTCACGACGTAGGGCAGCAGGGCCAGGAAGCGGGCGCGCTTGATCGCCTTGGCGAGCTCGCGCTGCTTCAGGGCCGAGACCGCGGTGATGCGGGATGGCACGATCTTGCCGCGCTCGGAGATGTAGCGCTGCAGCAGCTTGACGTCCTTGTAGTCGATCTTCGGCGCGTTGGCGCCGGAGAACGGGCACACCTTGCGGCGGCGCATGAAGGTGCGGCGCGGGCCGCCGGAGGCGGCGGGCGCGTCGGGGGCGGTGGTCACGTCGCTCATCGGGCTTCACCCCTCACTTCGGTGTCGTCGAAGCGCCGCTCGCGCTCGCGGTCGCGGCGGGCCAGCACCGGCGAAAGCTCGAGGTCGAGTTGCTCGACCCTCAGCGTCAGGTAGCGCAGCACGTCTTCGTTGATCGACAGCTGGCGCTCCATCTCCTTCACGGCCGCCGACGGCGCGTCGATGGCGAGCAGGGAGTAGTGGCCCTTGCGGTTCTTCTTGATGCGGTACAGCAGGTTGCGAAGACCCCAGTACTCGATCTTGGCGATGTGTCCGCCCAGACCTTCGATCAGCGTCTTCAGCTCTTCGTTGAGGGTCTCGGCCTGTTGCGGCGAGATGTCCTGCCGCAGGATGAGCACGTGCTCGTAATAAGCCATTCGTTCCTTCTTCCGGCTTTGGAGGGCGGCGCGACCCGGCGGCGGAAGACGCGCAGGTCTCGGTGGCTCTGCTCGCGGCGGCGCGGGAAGCTCCCGAGCCCTTTGACGCTCCGCGAAAAGACCGCTCTCCGTCAGGAGGCGCGCTCTCTAGGGAAAAACACTCGGGAAAGCAAGCGCGCCGCCAACGCGGCAGCGCGCTTCAACCTCAGTGAGCATGGTCGGCGCGCCACTTGGTGACGGCGTCGAGGGTGAGGGCGATGTGCTGGTCGGGCTTCAGGTCGGAGTAGGCGAAGATCACCTTGCCGTCGGGGGCGATCACGTAGGAGGTGCGGTCGGACCAGCCGGGGCGCATGGCCAGCGTCGCGTCGTAGGTCTTGGCGATCGCCGCGTCGGGGTCGGCCGCCACCGGGAACTTGCCGGAGCAGTGCTCGGTCTCGGTCGAGAAGGCGGCCAGCTGGTCGAGGTTGCCGGCGGTGACGCCGATCACCGTGGCGCCCTCGGCGTGGAACTTGTCGATCGAGTCGGCGAAGAGGTGCGCCTCGATGTTGCAGCCGGCGGTGTGGGCGGCCGGGAAGAAGTAGAGCACCACCGGCCCCTTCTTCAGCGCCTTGTCGAGGTCGAAGGTCGACTGCTTGCCAGCCTGAAAGGCCGGCGCCTTGAACTCGGGCGCGGCGGCGCCGACCGGCAGCGCGGCCAGGGCGGGTGTCGAAAACAACGCGGCCGCCGCGGCGGCCAGTAGATAATGCTTCATCAGAAATGCTCTCCCGAGCGTAGCGTCCCTGCCGGGGCCTTAGCGCCGCGGGCGAGCGAGCGCCAGCGCAAACGGCCGGGGCCGGCCGCCGAGCGCCGTGCTTGAGCCGCCGGGCGTCCTGGCCTAACGACGGGCGCCTTTTCGAGCAACCGGGACGCGGATCCTAAAGCATGAGCCTCGCCTTCATCTTCCCCGGACAGGGCAGCCAGACCGTCGGCATGGGCGCCGAGCTGGCAGAGGCCTTCGCCGCCGCCCGCGCGGTGTTCGAGGAGGTGGACGACGCGCTGGGCGAGAAGCTCTCGAAACTGATGCGCGAGGGGCCGATCGAGACGCTGACGCTGACCGAGAACGCCCAGCCGGCGCTGATGGCGGTCAGCCTGGCGGTGGCGCGCACGCTGGAGAAGGAATTCGGCGTCCCGATCGAGAAGAGCGAGCTTCGTCGCCGGCCATTCGCTGGGCGAATATTCGGCGCTGGCCGCGGCCGGCGCGCTGACGCTGGCCGACACCGCGCGACTGCTGCGGCGGCGCGGGCAGGCGATGCAGCGGGCCGTGCCGGTGGGCGAAGGCGCGATGGCGGCGCTGATCGGGCCGAAGAGCGACGTGGCGCTGGCGGAGGCGGCCGCGGCGGCTGGCGCCGAGGCCGGCGTCTGCGCGGTCGCCAACGACAACAACGCCGGCAACGTCGTCATCTCCGGCTCCGCCGCGGCGGTCGAGAAGGCCATCGAGAAGGCCAAGGAGCTCGGCGCCCGGGCCATTCCGGTCAACGTCTCGGCGCCCTTCCATTGTCCGCTGATGCAGCCGGCCGCCGACGAGATGGCCGAGGCGCTGGCCGCCGTCGCGATCTCCGCGCCGCGGACCTTCCTGGTCGCCAACGTCACCGCCCGGCCGACCAACGATCCGGAGGCGATCCGCCGCCAGCTGGTCGAGCAGGTCACCGGCCGGGTGCGCTGGCGCGAGAGCATCGAGTGGATGGCGGGCGAGGGCGGCGTCACCCGCTTCGCCGAGCTCGGCGCGGGCAAGGTGCTGACCGGCATGGTCAAGCGCATCGCGCCGGACGCCGAGGCGTTGGCGCTGAACGCGCCGGCCGACCTCGAAGCTTTCGCCGGCAGCCTCTAAGGGAGCGGCGTGATGTTCGACCTTTCCGGCAAGATGGCGCTCGTCACCGGCGCCAGCGGCGGCATCGGCGGGGCGATCGCCCGCGGCCTGCATGCCCAGGGCGCGCACGTGGTGCTGAGCGGCACCCGCGAGGAGGCGCTGGCCGAGCTGCGCCAACAGCTGGGCGAGCGGGCCTCGATCGCGCCGGCCAACCTCTCGGAGGCCGAGCCGGTGGACGGGCTGGTGGCCACGGCCGAGGCGGCGGCCGGCATGGAGCTCGACATCCTGGTCTCCAACGCCGGCGTCACCCGCGACGGGCTCCTGCTGCGCATGAAGGACGACGACTGGCGCCAGGTGATGACGGTCAACCTGGAGAGCTACTTCCGTCTGGCGCGATCGGCGCTGCGCGGCATGATGCGGCGCCGGCGCGGGCGGATCATCGGCATCACCTCGGTGGTCGGCGTGATGGGCAACGCCGGCCAGACCAACTACGCGGCCTCGAAGGCCGGCATGATCGGCTTCACCAAGGCGCTGGCCCAGGAGATCGCCAGCCGCGGCATCACCGCCAACTGCGTCGCGCCCGGCTTCATCGAGAGCCCGATGACCGACGCCCTGACCGATCAGCAGAAGACCCAGATCCTCAGCAGCGTGCCGCTGGGCCGGCTCGGCGTCGGCGACGACGTGGCGGCGGCCTGCGTCTATCTGGCCAGCGACGAGGCCGCGTACGTCACCGGCCAGACCCTGCATGTGAACGGCGGCATGGCGATGATCTGAGGCGGATTTCGCCCCGCTGGCCTCCCCTGATGGAACATGATAGCGAGGAGGCCGATTTTGCTAAGCCAGTATTGGCCAACCCGCGGGCGGCGCCATATGGGTGACGAGGTTTGTGCGGCCGCTGGATGGAGCATGGGGCTGCACGTCCAACATCAACGAGGGAAATGGAGCTGAATGTCCGACATTCTCGAGCGCGTGCGTAAGATCGTCATCGAGCACCTCGACGCAGACCCCGAAAAGGTCAACGAAAAGGCCAGCTTCATCGACGACCTCGGCGCCGACAGCCTGGACAACGTCGAACTCGTGATGGCCTTCGAGGAAGAGTTCGACATCGAGATTCCCGACGACGTGGCGGAGCATATCCAGACCGTCGGCGACGCGGTGAAGTTCATCCAGGAGCGACTGGGCGCCTGACGGCCCCAGGCGATCGATCCCCAGGCCGCCGCGCGGCGCCCTCATCCGAGGCGCGCGCGGCGGCTTTGCATTGCGGGGGCGGCGCAGATCACATAGCGAGGCGGATGCGGACCGCGCCCGGCGCCTCTGTTAGTTTGCTCGGAATTCGAGGAGATTGATCCGCAGATGCGCCGCGTCGTCGTCACTGGAGTTGGCATGGTCACCCCGCTCGCCTGGGGTGCGGAGAAGACCTGGGCGGCGCTGCTGGCCGGCAAGTCCGGCGCAGGGCGGATCATCGGCCTTCGACGTGACCGACTACGCCTGCAAGGTGGCCTGCGAGGTGCCGCGCGTCTCCGGCCGCGGCGGCGGCGGCCCGGACATCGACGGCTCCTTCGACCCCGATCAGGTGATGAGCTCGCGCGAGCAGCGGCGGATCGACGACTTCATCCTCTACGCCATGGCCGCCGCCGACGAGGCGGTGCGCGACTCCGGCTGGGCGCCCGAGGACGAGGGCGAGCGGCGCCGTACCGGCGTCATCATCGGCTCCGGCATCGGCGGGCTCGCCACCATCGCCGAGACCGCCGTCGAGCTGCACGAGAAGGGCCCGCGCCGCGTCAGCCCGTTCTTCATCCCGTCGGCGCTGATCAACCTGGCGTCCGGCCAGGTCTCGATCCGCTACGGCTTCAAGGGCCCGAACCACGCGGTGGTCACCGCCTGCGCCACCGGCGCGCACGCGGTCGGCGACGCCTCGCGCCTCATCCAGTACGGCGACGCCGACGTGATGATCGCCGGCGGCGCGGAGGCCGCGGTCTGCCCGATCGGCATCGCCGGCTTCATCGCCTGCCGCGCCATGTCGACCAACTTCAACGACACACCTGAGAAGGCCTCGCGCCCCTACGACAAGGACCGCGACGGCTTCGTGATGGGCGAGGGCGCCGGCGTGCTGGTGCTGGAGGAACTGGAGCACGCCAGAAGCGCGGCGCGAAGATTTACGCCGAGCTGATCGGCTATGGCCTGGCCGGCGACGCCTATCACATCACCGCGCCGGCCGAGGACGGCGACGGCGGCTACCGCGCCATGGAGGCCGCGATCGGCCACGCCGGCATCGAGCCGGCCGATCTCGACTATATCAACGCCCACGGCACCTCGACGCCGCTGGGCGACGAGATCGAGCTGGGCGCGGTGGAGCGGCTGCTGGGCCAGGCGGCCGGCAAGGCCACCATGTCGTCGACCAAGTCGTCGATCGGGCACCTGCTGGGCGCCGCCGGCGCGGTGGAGGCGGCCTTCACCGTGCTGTCGCTGCGCGACCAGATCGCCCCGCCGACCATCAACCTCGACAATCCCTCGGTGGAGACGGCGCTCGACCTCGTGCCCCACAAGGCCAAGCCGATGAAGATCGACGTGCGCGCTGTCCAACAGCTTCGGGTTCGGCGGCACCAACGCCTCGCTCGTGTTCAAGAAGGCGCCGTGAGCCGAAGGCCGACGCCACGGCGCCGTGCGCGTCGGCTCCTGGGCGACGCCCGCACCCGTCGCCGGCTGACGACGTCTCATCGCGGCGCTGGCGACCGTTGGCGTCGCGCTGGCGCATCGGCCTCGTGGTGGCGCTGCTGGTCTATTTCGGTCCCGGACCGCCGGCCAAGCACGGGACGACCTCGACCACGGTCATACTGCGTCAAGGCGCAGGCCTGCCGGAGATCGCCGCGGACCTGAGGCGCGGCGGCGTCATCAGCTCCGACACCCTCTTCATCCTGGGCGCCGAGGTCAGCGGCGCGGCCCACCGCCTGAAAGCCGGCGAATACGCCTTCGCCTCGCGCTCGTCGCTGAGCTCGATCACCAGCGCCATCGCCGAGGGCCGGGTGGTGCGCCACTTCGTCACCATCCCCGAGGGCGTCACCTCCAAGTGGTGATGGAGACGCTGATGCGGGCGGACTTCCTCACCGGCGTCGCGCCGCGCGCCGCCCGAGGGCTCGGTGCTGCCGGAGACCTACGAGGCGATGCGCGGCGATGACCGCTCGGCGGTGCTGCGGCGGATGATGGACGCGCGGGACCGGCTGCTGGCGGGGCTCTGGGCGCATCGGCGGCCCGACCTGCCCGTACAAGTCGCCCGAGGAGGCGGTGATCCTGGCCTCGATCGTCGAGAAGGAGACGGCGCTGCCGGCGGAGCGGCCGCGCATCGCCGCGGTGTTCCTCAACCGCCTGAAAGCCGGGATGCCGCTGCAGAGCGATCCGACGGTGATCTACGGCCTGACCGGCGGGCGCCCGCTCGGCCATGGCCTCACGCGACTCGGAGCTGGAGTCCCAGACGCCCTTCAACACCTACAAGATCACCGGCCTGCCGCCGACGCCGATCGGCAATCCCGGCCGCGCCTCGCTGGCCGCCGCGCTCGATCCGCCGCGCACGTCCGAGCTCTACTTCGTCGCCAACGGGACCGGCGGCCATGCGTTCTCCTCGACGCTGGCCGAGCACCAGCAGAACGTCGACCCACTGGCGGGCGATCGAGGCGAGGCGCGACTGCAAGGCCGCCGCGCCCGCCGCCGCAAAGCCCGCCAAGTGCTGAAGCTCTCCAGCATGACCGGCTTCGGCCGCGCCGAGGGCGCTTCGGGCGCCTGGAGCTGGGCGGTGGAGGCGCGTTCGGTGAACGGGCGCAATCTCGAGGTGCGCTTCCGCGGCCCGCCCGGCTTCGACACCCTGGAGCGCATCGCCCGCGAGGCCGCGCAGAGCCGGTTCCAGCGCGGCCAGGTCAACGTCAGCCTGCAGGCGCGGCGCGCTGCGGCGGTGGGCGCGGCGAAGGTCAACCGCGAGCTCCTGCGAGCGCTACATCGACCTCGCCGGCGAGCTGGTCCTCGCCGGCGATGCGGTGTTGCCGGCCGCCGACGGCCTCTTGTCGCTGCGCGGCGTCGTCGAGATCGGCGAGGAGGACGAGGCGCCGGAAGCGCGCGCCGCGGTGGAGGCCGCGATGGCCGTCAGCCTGGCGGCGGCGCTGGACGCGCTGAAGGTCTCGCGCCAGGCCGAGGGTCAGGCGCTGGGCAAGGTTCTGGCGGGCCTCGTGGACCAGATCGAGGCGCTGCGTGGCGAGGCGGAGACCGAGGCGACCGCGCAAGGCCCGGCGATCCGCGACCGCTTCGCCAAGCGCCTCGGCGAGCTGCTCGGCGAGGCCGCGCCGGCCGACCGGATCGTGCAGGAGGCCGCGGTGATGGCGGTGCGGGTCGATGTCCGCGAGGAGCTCGACCGGCTCGCCAGCCACGTCGCGGCGGCCCGCACGCTGATCGCCGACGACGCGGCGGCCGGCCGCCGGCTCGACTTCCTCACCCAGGAGTTCATGCGCGAGGCCAACACGCTGTGCTCGAAGGCCGCCACCACCGGCTTGACCCGGACCGGTCTGGCGTTGAAAGCCGCCATCGATCAGTTCCGCGAGCAGGTGCAGAATGTCGAGTGAGCGGGCCAGGCGCGGCCTGATGCTGGTGCTCTCCAGCCCCTCGGGGGTGGGAAAGACCTCGCTGTCACGCCGCCTGGTGGCCGACCACTCCGACCTCGACCTGTCGATCTCGATGACCACCCGCGCCCCGCGTCCTGGCGAGCACCATGGCCGCGAGTACTTCTTCGTCAGCGACGCGGACTTCGATCGGCACATCGCGGCCGGCGACTTCCTGGAGTGGGCCGAGTTGCATCGCCACCAGCGCTCCGGCACCCCGCGGGCGGCGGTGATGGAAGCGCTTGGCGCCGGCCACGACGTGATGTTCGACGTCGACTGGCAGGGCGCCCGGGCGATCGCGGCGGCGGCGCCGGAGGACACCGTGCGGGTGTTCATCCTGCCGCCCTCGATGGCCGAGATGGTGCGCCGCATCCATGCCCGCGCCGGCGACTCCGACGAAATGATCCGCCGACGGTTGGAAACTGCGCGCGAGGAGTTCACCAAGTGGGGCGAATACGACTACGTCATCGTCAATGACGACTTCGACCACGCCTACGCCGAGCTCGCCCACATCTATCACGCCGAGCGCCTGCGCCGGACCCGGAACCCATGGCTGGCAGGCTTCGTCGCCGAGCTGATGGACCAGCGGGTGGAGTGACCCGCAGGGCGCCGGCGCCGTCCGGCGCACCCCCCCACTTTGACGCTGCGCGGTTGACCGCCGTCGCCGTGATCCTCGTCGCGTGGGGCGCCTGCCTGGCATTGAACTGGCCCGGCCACTTCACCTGGGATTCGGTGATGCAGCTCGCCGAGGGCCGGCGCGGGCTCTACACCGGCCAGCATCCGCCGGTGATGTCGTGGCTGCTGGGGCTGGCCGATGCGGTGCGGCCGGGCGCGGCGATCTTCGTGATCGCCCAGGCTTCAATGGTGTTCGGCGGGTTGCTGGCGTTCGCGACGCTGGGCCGTGGGTCGTGGCTGGCGGCGCTGCTGGCGGCGGCCTTCGCAACGTTCCCGCAGCTGACCCTCTATCCGGCCATCGTCTGGAAGGACGTGCTGTTCGCCGGCGCGGCCTGCGGCGGCTTCGCCGCGCTGGCCTGGGCCGGGGTGACGTGGGCGAAGCCGTCGCGGCGCTGGGCGCTGCTGGCGGTGTCCGTCGTGCTGCTGGCGCTGGCGACGCTCGCCCGCCAGAACGGCGCGGCCGTGCTGCCGTTCGCCGCAGCGGCGGTCTGGTGGTCCGCGGCGCAGAACGGCGCGCGCAGGCCGCTGGCGCTTGGCGCGGGCTTCGTCGTCGCCCTGGCCGCCATCGCGCTCGCCGCCTCCGCGGCGCTCGCGACCCGCGTGACCGGGTCGGACGGCGTCGCTGAGCAGTGGGAGCATCTGCAGACCTACGACATCGTCGGCGCGGCGGCCCGCGATCCGGGGTTCCGGTTCGGCGTGCTCAGGGCGCGGACGCCGCAGCTGGCGGCGCTGCTGCGCGAGGACGGGGTCCCGGTCTATTCGCCGGCCCGCATCGACACCCTGGCCGACCCCATCTTCACCGAGACGGACGGGCGGCGGGGCCTCGCCCAGCCGCTCGCCGACCAGTGGCGGGCGCTGATCGTCGGCCACCCGATGCTCTACCTGCGCCAACGGGCGGCGGCGTTCCGCTGGGTGCTGCTGACCCCCAAACCATCCGAGTGCGTGATGGCGGAGACCGGCGTCGACGGCGATCCGGACGCCCTGGCGGCGGCGGGCCTGACGGAGCGGCAGACGGCGCGCGACAAGGCGCTGGGCGACTACGCCGAGGCGTTCGACGGCACGCCGGTCTTTTCCCACGCGGTCTATGGCTTCGCCGCGATCGGGCTGGCGATCGTGCTGATCCTGCGCCGCCGGGCCGCCGACATCGCGGTGGCGGCCATGCTGGGCGGCGCGCTGGCCTTCACGGCCAGCTTCGCGGTGATCTCGATCGCCTGCGACTACCGCTACCTCTACTTTCTCGACCTTTCGGCCATCGCCGCGGCGCTGTATCTGGCCGCCTCGGCGCGCCGCGGCGCCGGAGCGTGAGAGCCCATGGCCACCATCCTCGCCGTCCACGCCCACCCCGACGACATCGAGACGCTGATCGCCGGCACGCTGGCGCTGCTGGCCTCGCTCGGCCACCGGATCGTCATCGCCACGGCGACGGCCGGGGAGGGCGGCGCGACCGAGACCGGGCTGGAGGAGACCGCGCGCATCCGCCGCGCCGAGGCGGCGGCGGCCGCCGCGGTGATCGGCGCGGATTACCGCTGCGCCGGCCTGCCGGATCTCGGTGTCTTCAACGACGACGACGGTCGTCGGCGGATCACCGAGCTGGTTCGCGAAGCGGCCCCCGACATAATCATCGCCGCCTCGCCGCAGGACTACCACCCGGACCACGAGGCGGTGAGCCTCTTGGCCCGCGACGCCTGCTTCGCCGCCAGCGTGCCCAACTACCGCACCGGGCCGGCCACGCCGCTCACCCACATCCCGCACCTCTACTTCGCCGACCCGATCGGCGGGCGCAGCCGCGAAGGGGTGCGGGTGAAGCCCGACTTCGGGATCGACATCGAGCCGTTCGTCGAGACCAAGCGGCGGATGCTGATGGCGCACGAAAGCCAGGTGGCCTGGGTCGCGAGGCAGCACGGCGTCGCCGACTTCAGCGCCTCCATGGTCGCCTGGGCCGAGCGCCGCGGCCGCGACTTCGGCGTCGGCTACGCCGAGGGCCTGCGCCAGTACCGCAACCAGCCTTACCCCCGCGACCCGGCGCTGCAGAGGCTGCTGGGCGATGCGGTGCTGGAAGTGAACGGCTGGGATCAGTAGCGGCGGTTGCCTCTCATCGCGCGGAAGAGCGGAGGGCGAGATCCTAGCTCGCTGGAATCGTCACTCGCGCCGGGGCAAGGGGCAGGCCCGCCACCTCAGTTCGCGTCCTGAAAATGCTCCCGCAATTCTCGCTGGGGCCGCCTTCCGAGCCCGTGACCACGTAGAGGTCCTTCAGGTCGTCGCCGGCGAAGCAGAGGCTGGTGACCATCGGCAACGGCACGGGAATGTCCATGCGATGCGCCCCATCCGGCTCGAAGACCGCCACCCGGCTGCCGCGGGCGTCGGCCACCCAGACCGAGCCGTCGGCCGCCACCTTCATGCCGTCGGCGACGCGGCCCTCGCCGAGCGTGCAGAACTGCCGCCAGGGGCCGACCGAGCCGTCGGGGTACACGTCGTAGACCCGCACCAGGCTGGCGCGGGCGTCGCAGTGGTAGAGCCGCGTCCCGTCCGGCGAGAAGCCGAGCCCGTTGGTCAGCATGACGCCGTCGGAGAGCGTGCGCATCGAGCCATCGAGGTCGATCACGTGCAGGAAGCCCGGCTTCGGCGGATCGGCGAACACCCGGTAGCAGAGCGAGCCGACGTAGATGCGGCCCGCAGCATCGGTGGTCAGGTCGTTGAAGCCGATCGCGCCCTCGATGACGCCGGGATCGAGCAGCACCCGCGTCTCGCCGTCCTCGCCGACCCAGGCGATGTTGCGCCCGCCGACCACCAGGCCGCCCTCGGCGTGCAGCGCCATGCCGCCGACCCCGCGGCGCTTGGGGATCACCGGCGAGACCTCGCCGTCCAGCCCCAGCCGGAAGACGCCGCCGCCCAGCACGTCGCTGAAGAAGAGCCCCCGCCCTTGCGCCCAGACCGGCGCCTCGACGAGCCCGTAGCCGGTTGCGACCTCATCCATTTGAACTCTCCCTTTCCGGTTGGCGCCCTCGCACCATAGGATGGCTGGAACCAAGGAGGGAGCCGCCATGCGCTCGGACGATTTTCTAACCGCGGTCGGGATCGGCGTCGCCGACCTGGAGCGCTCGGAGGCCTTCTACCGCGACGTGCTCGGCATGAAGCGCACCGGCACGTTCCACCTCGACTACATGGACGAGGTGATGCTGGCTCACGAGGGGCGCAGCGCCGTCGTCTTGATGCACTACACCGACGGCTCGGCGCGCAACTATCGCGACAATCCGGTGAAGCTGGTGTTCTACGTCACCGACCCGGTTGGACTGGCGGGCAAGATCAAGGCGGACGGGCTGACGGTGACGCACGAGCCGACCCCGAACCCCGGCATGGGCGGCGCGGTGATCTGCCTCGCCAAGGACCCGGACGGCTACGTGATCGAGCTGATCCAGCGCCCGGCAGCGACGCCGGCGGCGCAGGCCGGCGCGGCGCAGACCGCGGGCGGATAGACTAGCACTCCGCCGATCCCGTCCTGCCCGCATATCCGCTCATCCCGGCGAACACAGGGGACTAGTGGAATCGGCAAGTGCGGCTCCGCAGACCTGTACGAATACTCAAATCGGGTAGCAGAGCCGTGGCGCGCCCTGCCGAAGCGTGCGCAATTGTTAGTTGCGTGGTGAGGCGGGCATTCTCTAGTTTTCCTTTTAGGATCGCATCCCCCCGAAGCTGTGAGCAAGCTTCGCCATGCAGCCTTTCTGAGCGTTCGCCGGCGGGGTGATGGTGGAAGGCGATGCCGATGGTCACTGTCTTCGAACAAGCCGCGCGGTGGCGCGACAACAAACGTGCATTCCAGGCCGCGCTGGCTGACTTACAGGGAACGGCGGCGGCTGTTGGACTTGTCCTGAGCCAGGCTGGGGACCTGATGGAAGGATGGCCCCGGGTCCTGCGCGCAGAGGTCCGACGAAGCGGCGGCTCCCGTGTTCTGGCGAGTCTGAACGTGGGGCTCAGCGAAACTGGGTTGATGCTCTTGCAAACGTCGCCTGGCGAGGCTCGGGTGTTCTCCCGCTTCGACGCACGAGACAGGGCGTTCTACCTCAGACGCTTCTGCTTCCTCATCGAGGCTGCGCTCCAGGACGGAGCGCAAGCCCGCCACAACGACGCGCACGGCGCGGTCAGCCCGCGACATTTCGGGCGGGAGCGCCAATCGTCTCCGCCGTTGTAGGCGCGCCTTGGGGCAGGCGGCGCGACGGGTCGTCGTGCACGCTTGCGCCGCGGTGACCTGGCGAGGCGGCGTTGCCCCTCACGCCTCGGGCGGCTAGCGTCGCGCGCCAAACGAAACACAGGAGGAGCGCGCCATGTTCAAGGGGGTCGACCATATCGTCGTCGCGGTGAAGGACCTCGACGCCTCGGTCGGGCGCTACGAGACCATCTACGGCGCTGAAGTCAGCGACCGCAGCGAGGCGCCGCAAGCCGGGATGAAGATGGCCTTTTTCCGGTTTGGCGACAGTTACGTCGAGCTGGTCTCCAACCTCGGCAATGATGGTCCGATCGCCAAGCGGCTCGAAGACCGCGGCGAGGGCGTGCACCTGATCGCCATGAAGGTCGACGATCTGGAGAAGACCGTCGCCGAGCTCAGAGAGAAGGGCGTGCGGCTGGTCGGCGACCCGGGCCCGGGCAATCCGATCCGCGGCCAGGTGTTCGTCCATCCCTCGTTCACCGGCGGCGTGCTGACCCAGCTCGTGCAGCGTTGAGGCCGACAGCCGGCGCGAGCATGCCCCGTAGCGGCCCTGCAGGGGGCGCCAGAGGCCCGCGCGCAGGTCGCCGCTGGGGGTACTAGAGTACCGGCGCCAGGCCGCGTACGGGCTTCCTGGGGCCTCTGGCGGCCATTTGGCATTTGGGGACGTGATACGCGCTGACCCGCCTACACCGGCAGGTCGCTGGCGTGGCTGGTCGAGACGGTGACCTCGTTGCCGTCTGGGTCCTTCGCCTTGAAGACGTAGTGGCCGAAGAACCGACGGTCCGGGATCGGCTCGGCGGCATGTCCGCGCTCTACGAGGTGACTGCGGAACGTCTGTAGTTCCTCCAGCGAGCGGCCGGCGATCATCAGGTCGATGGCGTCGGCCTTGGCCTGGTTGAACGGCCCGTCGTCCTGGCCCGCCGGCTCGCTGCGCTTGAAGAGCAGCAGGTGGGTGCCGCCGCGCAGCTCGAGGATCGCCATCGCGTCATCCTTGTCGAACGAGCGCAGGCCGAGATCGACGTAGAAGCCGTAACTGGCCTCCAGGTCGGCGACGGTGAGGGTGAGATGGCCGATCGCGACCGGCGGAACGGCGTTGGACTGGGCCTCGGGCATGGCGCGCCTCCGAGCTGACGGGCGGGGCGGCAGTCTACAGCACCCGCTGCGCCAGCGCGAGGAACCCGGCGACCGGCGATGTCCTCGGCGCGGGCGGCGGGGTCGAGGCCGGCGGCGGCGCAGAGCGCTTCGCCGCCGAGCGCCTTCAGGCTGGAGCGCAGCATCTTGCGGCGCTGTCCGAACGCGGCCGCGGTGACGCGCTGCAGCCGCTCGACCAGCGCGTCGGACGGCCGATCCGGCCGCGGCGTCAGCCGCACGACGGCCGAGTCGACCTTCGGCGGCGGCGTGAAGGCGCGCGCCGGCAGCTCCATGACGATCTGCGGCAGGGCGAGCGCCTGGGCCAGCACCGAGAGCCGGCCATAGACCTTGCCGCCCGGCGCCGCGACGATCCGCTCGGCCACTTCCTTCTGGAACATCAGCGTCATCGACTTCGGCCGCCAGGCGTCCGTCAGCCAGCCGACCAGCAGCGGCGTCGCGACGTTGTAGGGCAGGTTGGCGACGACCGCGCGATCCGGGCCGGCGCAGGCGTCGGCTCGTCGAGCGTCAGGGCGTCGGCCTGCACGATGGTGAGCCGGCCCTCGGCGCGGGCGGCGAGCGCCTCCAGCAGCGGGAGGAAGCGCGGGTCCTTCTCGACGGCGATGACCCGGGCGCCGGCCTCCAGCAGCGCGCGGGTCAGGCCGCCGGGACCGGGGCCGACCTCGACCACCGTCTCGCCCGTCCAGAGGGCCGGCCAGGCGGGCGATCTTGCGGGTGACGTTGAGGTCGAGCAGGAAGTGCTGGCCGAAGCGCTTGCGGGCGGTCAGGCCCGCGGCCGCCAGGCTTTCGCGCAGCGGCGGCAGGTCGCCGAGGTCCATGCGGCGCGCCGCTGCGCGGCGCGCGGCGATTGCGGCGGCCAGCGGATCGCGGCGATCAGGCTGTCGGGCCGCGCGAGGCCCTTGCCGGCGATGTCGAAGGCGGTGCCGTGGTCCGGGCGAGGTGCGCACGATCGGCAGGCCCAGCGTCAGGTTCACGCCGCCCCAGAAGTCGAGCATCTTCACCGGGATCAGCGCCTGGTCGTGGTAGAGGCAGAGCGACGGCGTCGTACGTCGGCCGCGCCGCGTCGGGTGGAACAGGCTGTCGGCCGGCAGCGGGCCGCGGGCAGTCGACGCCCCGCCGCGCAGCGCCGCGACCGCCGGCGCCACGATCTCGATCTCCTCGCGGCCCAGCGCGCCGCCTTCGCCGGCATGCGGGTTGAGGCCGGCGACGGCGAGTCCGCGGCGCGGTGATCGCCGAAGTCGCGCCTCAGCGCCTCGGGCGGCACCAGGCCGGCGGCGACGATCCGCTCCTCCGTCAGCAGGGCCGGGACCCGGGCCAGCGGCTCGTGGACGGTGACCAGGCGCGGCGCGCAGGTTCGCCCGCCGCCAGCATCATCACCGGCCCGCGCGCGCCGGCGCATCGGCGCGGCGCGCGGTCAGCTCGCCGATGAACTCGGTGTGGCCGGGATAGGCGAAGCCGGCATCGTAAAGCGTCGCCTTGGCGATCGGCGCGGTGACGACGCCGGCGGCCGTCGCCGGCCAGCGCCAGCTGCACCGCCGTCTCGATCCAGCGCACCACGACCGGGGCGGCCTGGGGCGACGGGCGGCCGGGGACGGCGTGGCTCGCTCAGCGGCAGGTCGAGCACCGGCAGTGCGTCGGCGAAGACGATCGCTCGCCTCGGCGGCGCCGGCGATCGGCGCGACCGGCGCGCCGGCCGCGGCCAGCGTGCGCGCGTCGCCGATGGCGAAGAAGCTCGGGCCCGACGTCCGCAGCGCCGCCCAGGCGGCGGCGACGATCTCCGGGCCGATGCCGGCCGGGTCGCCCAGGGTGACGGCGAGCGGCGCGGCCGCGAGTGGGCTCAACTCCCCTCGCTCGTGCGCACCTCGATGCTGGCCGAGTTGCGCAGGTCGCGCAGGTAGCGCTTGTTGATCATCTGCAGCTCTTCGCCGATCAGCCGGTTCTCGATGTGCGTCGTGGTCGAGCCCCTGCGCCGCGCTGCTGCGCTTGCTGCAGACCGCGAGCAGGTGCAGGCCCTGGTCGCTGCGGATCGGGTCGGAGACCTGACCGATCGAGAGCTCGATGGCGGCGTCGCGGAAAGCCGGCGCGAGATCCTTGGCGTCGGCCTCGCCGAGGTCGCCGGCCAGCACGCCGTCGGTCTTGGCGGCGATCGCCTCGAAGTTGTCGCAGCCCGTGCAGCTGGCTCTTCAGCGCCTCGAGCTTGGCGCTGGGCGGCGTCGACCTGGGCCTGCGGCGCGTCGGCCGGCAGGGCGATCGCGGCCTGCTTCAGGCTGACCAGCACGGCCGAGCCGCCGGCCTGCCGGTCGCGCAGGAAGATGATGTAGACGCCGTCCTTGACCGGGATCGGCGCCGACAGCGAGCCCGGGCGCAGCGCCTCGACCGCGTCGCGCACCGCCGGATCGAGCTCGCCGGCGGTGACCCAGCCGGCGTCGCCGCCGTTGGCCGCGGTGGAGGCGGCGGAGAACTGCCGCGCGACGGCCTGGAACTGGCGCGCCCTGGTGCAGCTGGGCGACCAGCTGGTTGGCCTCGTCCAGCGCCTGCGTCCGGGCCGCCGGCCTTGCCGTCGTCGATGAAGACCTCGGAGAGCTGGTACTTCGGCTTGTTGGCCTCGGCGGCCATGCGCGCCTGGAAGGCCTTGATCTGGTCCTCGCCGACCCGGACCCGCGAGCCGTAGCGGCCGCGGATCCAGTCCTGCCAGCTGGCCTGCGCCCGGATCTGGGCGCGCAGCGTGTCCTCGCCGATACCCTGCTGGGCGAGCGAGCTCAGGAACTGGTCGTTCGTCATGTGGTTCTCTTGGCGATGTCGGAGATGATGTCGTCGACCACCGAGTCGGTGGCGACGATCGCTGGCTTCTGTTCCTTCTCCTCGCGGCGCAGCTCCTGCATCTCCAGGCGCTCGTCGATCAGGCTGGACAGGGCGTAGCGCTGCAGCTCGGGCAGGTCGTCGCGGGTCGGCTGGATGCCGGCGGTGACCACCAGCAGGCGCATGCGCTGGATGATGTCGTAGTTGGTGATCACGTCGTCGTTGACCGTGGGCGACCACGCTCTCGCTGAGAGCCGCGGCACGGGAGCCGGCGCGGCGCGTCGCCGGCGGGGGGCTTGCGCGCGGCGGCCGGCGCCGCGCCCTGCGCGTGGCCGAGGCGGCGACGACGAGGCGGCGGCGAGGCCCGCCGCCGTGCCAACGCGGGCGCGTGCGTTCAAACTAAGCGAGCGCATGCCGGCGTTCTCACGTCCTAATCGCGGGCGCCGCGCCTCACGGCGGCAAGGTTGCGTCTCGGTTTCGGGGCGGGCATAGACTGAATTGCCCAATGTGGCGAGTGAAAGGCGGAAGCCGACCCCCTGCGATGGGCCGAGCACGCCGTTGAAGGTGTTGTCGCGGCGGTAGACGATTTCCACCCGGATGCAGTCGTCGCTTGTAGACGATGCCGAAGTCCTGCTCGCGCCAGACCCCGGTGGTGAACTCCCGCGCGCCGTAGGCCGAGAAGCCCCAGTTCTTCAGGACGAAGAACTCGCCGTGGAAGTCGAGGTCCTGCACCGGCTGGCCGGTGCGGGGTCCTGGGCCTCCTGGAGGTAGCGGACCTGGCCGTCGAAGCGCGAGGTCGTGAAGTCGGCGCCGGCCTCCATGCGGTTGATCCGTAAAGCTGCCGGAATCGAGCCGCCAGCGGGTGAAGAAGTTGACGCCGTTCAGCGGCGTGGCGTGGCCGCGACGATCCAGTCCGAGCGATTGCCCGCGAGTCCGGTGCTGGCCGGAAGTCGGATCGGGCTCGGCGCGGAAGCTGCGGCCGATCAGCACGCTGGCGTAGAGCCGTCGTCGCTCATCACGGTGGCGCGGCCGCCGACGTTGAACGCTGGCCGCTGTCGATCAGGTCGAAGCCGGGCGACTTGTCGATCTGGAAGAGGTTGGTCTCGTCGAACTCGAAGTCGACGCTGTCCTCGTTGGGGATGCGCGGGTCCTGCTTGATCGACCGGCGAGAGGGCGATCTGGGCGATCGGCTCCAGCACGATGGTCAGGTCGCCGTCGCGCTTGACGAACGGCCAGCTCGACGTCGACGCCGGCGGCTCGGCAGGCCGCGCGCGATGGTGGCGTTGCTCGGCGTACGGCGCGCGGCAGGTCGGCGAGGCTGTAGAGATCGGCGCGCGCGTCGACGAACGGGTCGAGGCGGATGCCGTTGGCGAGGATGAAGGTCGACTGCCAGTTGGCGTCGATGGTGCCGCGCCGGCTGTCGATGCCGGGCAGCGCGGGGTCGGCGGGCAATTCGTCGCGGGTCAGCGCCACGCCGCTGCCGTCGATCCTGCAGGCGTCCGCCCAGCACCGAGAAGTCCGGCTCGTAGCGCGCCTCGATCAGCGGCGCGATCGCTCGGGAAGGTGCCGTTGATGTCGGTGGAGCGCAGGCCCTGCACGTCGATGGCCGCGACCGAGATGTAGGAGATCGGGGATCCTGGCGGGTGGTGTAGAGCTGCGAGATCAGCCGGCGGTCGTCGGCGGCGTAGAGGCCGCGCTCGATGAACGGGTCGGCGACGCCGATAGCGGTCGAAGATCAGCGGGTCGGAGGCGCGCTCGGCGGTGAAGCCCCAGTCCCAGTAGTCGTCGATGGCGAACTCGCCCTTGGCCAGGATGTAGCTGCGCGAGGTGGGGTTGCCGAGCTTCTCGCCCTCGGAATTGAAGTCCTCCTCGTAGGTGTAGCCGGCCCGCACGTCGATGGCGCCGGAATAGAAGCGCTTGCGCCAGTCGACGTTGAGGAACGGATTGACCTTGGTGTTGATCTGCGGGCTGACGATCAGGTCTTCCGACGGCGAGATCACCTGCAGGTACGGCTGCTCGTAGGAGAGGCCGCGCAGGGACGAGATGTTGATCTCCGGGATCAGCAGGCCGGATTTGCGCTTCACCGCCGGGTCGGCGTTGATCAGCACCGGCGCGTAGAAGATCGGCACGCCGCGCACCTCGATCACCGCGTCGTGGAAGATGATGACCTGGCGCTTCTTGTCCTCGATGACCTTCTTGGCCTTGATCGACCAGGTCGGGACCGGCTTCTTGGCGCAGACCGGGCAGGCCGTGAAGATCGCCTGGTTGAGCTCGGTGAGGGTCGGGCGAGGGATGCACCGCGCTGGCCGCGGCGATCGAACCTCGACGGGTCGCGCCGGGCCGCCGCCGGTCTGCCGGAAGGTTTCCTGCAGCCGCGTGGAGAAGGCCATGGCGACGCCGGCCGACATCTCGCGGTCCAGCACCGCCGACTGCGAGAACTCCGCGGTGCCGTCGGGATTGATGATGCGTGACGTCGCCCTTGGCGGTGACGACGCCGGTTTGCGGTGTCATAGACGACGTCGTTGGCCCTGAGGGTGCGGCCGTTGTAGCGGGCCTCCACCTGGCCGTGGGCGCTGACCGCGTGGTCGGTCTCGTCGTCGACCAGCTGGTTGGCCTCGATGTAGAAGCCGCCGCTCTCCAGGCCGTCGTCCGGCGGTCGGCGTGATGACCGGCGGCGCGGTCGAGTGCTTGTAGACCGGCAGCGGCGGCAGCGGGTTCTCGCGCGGACTTGCCGCAGGCGAGCGCCGGGGCCAGCGCCAGCACGCCGACCAGCAGCGCCAGCCTTCAGCGAACGTGCCGTCCGCAGCGGCCGATGCGCATCACCCCCAGGCGTCCCCCTATCAGCATCCGCCGCCTCAGCCGTCCTCGGTGTAGCAAAGCAGGGTGAAGCCGGCGAGGAGCGGCCACCAGCGGCGGCGTCCAGCCGGCGAGCATCGGCGGGATCACCTCGGCCGCGCCCAGCGCGCCGCACAGCCGGTCGAAGAAGAAGATGGTGAAGCCCAGCGCCACGCCCGGCGCCGGCGAGGCCGGCCAGCCCGCCCAGCCGCATCAGCCGCAGCGAGAAGGCGGCAGCCAGCAACGACATGCCGGCGAACAGCACCGGCGTCGCCAGCAGTTCCTGGTAGCGCAGGCGGTAGGGCGCGGAGGAGAAGCCGGCGTTGTCGGCGCGCTGGATGGTCTCCGGCAGCCGCCAGAAGCCGACCGCGTCCTTGGCCGCGAACTTCTCCATCGCCGTGCGCCGGTCGAGGCGTGGAGGGGATCGAGAGCGTCTCCGAGCGCACCGAGCCGGCGCCGGGCGTCGCCTCGCGCACATCGCTGAGTCGCCAGAAGCCGGGGTCGAGCCGCGCCTCGGCCGCCTCGATGCGCCGGGTGAACTGCAGCGAGCCGGTGGGGGTGACGTTCTGCAGGAACAGCGAGACGTGCTGCAGTCGCACGACGCCGCCGTGCATGTCGTGCAAGCTCGGCGTGGATGACGATCTGGGTATGCTCGTCGCCCTGCCGCAGCCAGACGGCGGGTCCCTCCGTGCTGGGCGCTGCGGCCCTCCTCGATGGCGGCCTTGGCGTCCTCGTAGCGGCCGTTGAGGTCGGCGGCGAGCGGGTTGAGCACGGTGACGTCAAGCACGCCGATCATGAAGGCCGCCCCCGCCGCCGGGAAGATGAAGCGCCAGGCCGAGACGCCGGCGGCCCGCATCGCGATCAGCTCGGAGCGGCGGTTCAGCGTCACGAACGCCGCCATGGTGCCGAACAGGAAGATGAACGGCAGCAAGAGCAGGATGATCGACGGCGATTGCAGCAACATCAGCTCGACCAGGCGGATAAAGCCGACGTCGCTGCGACCACCGTACGCCCGCGACAACTCCACGAAGACGATCAGCAGGACCACCGAGGCGATCACCACCAGCGCGGAGGCGAGCCCCGCCAGCGTGCGCGTCAGGACGTAGGTCTGCAGCCGGCCGAGTACGCCCATCAGGCCGGGCTCGCGACCAGCTGGCCGGCCGGCGGCGCCGGCGCGCGGCGCGGGCCGCGGGCCGGATGCTGGCGCAGTACGATCAGCATGCAGACGATGAAGCAGATCACCGGCGGCGAGTACTGCAGGACGTTGAGGTTGACGTTGCCGTCGGCCGCCGCGCCGGCGACGAACCCGAACACCCGCACGGCGACGCCGGTCGCGCCGGCGGCGGCGATACGGGCGCCGTAGCCCAGCCGGCTGAAGGCGCCGCCGAGCACCGCCGCCAGCGCCAGGGCCATGAATGCCAGGTCGTAGAGCGGCGCGGCGAGCCGGTCGTTGCCCTCCGAATAGAGCTTCCGCACGTTCGCTCGCTCCCAGGCGCGCCGCAGGTCCGGGAAGAACAACTCGTGCAGGTAGCGGTCGGACGGGTGGTAGAGCACCTGACCCTCGATGGCGAGGAACGGCCGCAGATCCTGGATGTTCTCGTCGAAGTAGAGGACGTTGAGGACGCCGGCCTTCGAGAACTGCTGGATCGAGCCGTTGTGCAACATGATCACCGGCGCGCCGTTGCGCTTGGCGATGCGCGCTTCGGCGGCCATGTAGGTGGTCGAGCCGCCGTGCTCGCCCGCCTTGTCGATGAACAGGTTCTTGATCTCGCCGTTCGCGTCCATCGACTGAGCGAAGACGGTGAGCCCGGGCGCCGGATGGGTGAACTCGCCGGGCCTGATCATGGTGGTGGCGATGTCGGCCTTCACCGCCTCCAGCACGGTCCGCATCTCGCGGAAGCACAGCGGCTGGACCCACAGGTTGAGGATCAGGTTGGCCACCGCGACGAAGGCAGCCAGCCGGATCGCCGGCGCCGCCACGCGCCAGCGGCTCATGCCGCCGGCGAAGCAGATGACGATCTCCTGCTCGGTGTGCAGCCGGTTGAGGCCCACCAGGCCGGCCACGCAGACGGCCAGCGGCAGGATCATCGCGACGATCTGCGGCGTCGCCAGCAGGGTGATCTCGGTGAAGATCACCGGGCTCTGGCGGTCGTTGACCAGCACGTCGAGCGCCGAGAGGCTTGCCGTCAGCACCGCCACGCCCGTCAGCGCGGCCGTCGCCAGCACCGTGTGGCCGAGCAGCTGACGGAAGAGGTAGCGTTGGATGAGGCGCATGGCCCTCAATACGGCGTTGCGGACGGGGCGGGCGCCGGGCGAAGCGCCTTCGCTTCCTTACATGCGGGCCGAGCCGGGCGACAACATGGCGTAGCTCAGGCGGGCGCCGGAATCAGAGCGGCGGCGGCGCGTCGGCCACAGGTCCGAACATCTCGACGAACGCCGCCTGCAGCGCCGCGTCGGCGACGGCCATCGATATCGGCCCGCCGAGCGCGGCCAGGCTGGTGACCCCGTGCTGGGTGACGCCGCAGGGCACGATGCCGTCGAAGTGGCCGAGGTCCGGGGCGACGTTCAGGCTGACGCCGTGGAAGCTCACCCAGCGCCGCAGCTTCACGCCGATCGCGGCCACCTTGTCTTCGCGGCCGCCGTCTTGCGCCACCCAGACGCCGACCCGGCCGTCGCGCACCTCGCCGGCCACGCCGAGCCTGGCGAGCGCGCCGATGATCCAGCCCTGCAGCGCCTGCACGAAGGCCCGCACGTCGCGGCCGCGCATCGTGAGGTCGAGCATCACGTAGGCCACCCGCTGGCCGGGGCCATGGTAGGTGAACTGGCCCCCGCGCCCGGAGCGGAACACCGGGAAGCGCTGCGGATCGAGCAGGTCAGCGGGTTTGGCGGAGACGCCGGCGGTGTAGAGCGGCGGATGCTCGAGCAGCCAGACCAGCTCGCCGGCCGTCCCGTTGGCGATCGCATCGGCCCGCGCCTCCATCGCCCGCTCCGCGTCCGGATAGGCGACGAGACCCGGCGAGCGCGCCCAGCCCGCCGGGACGGCGTCAGGCCGCAGCATGGCGGGCGTGAGCAGGGTCTGGCTTAACGACCGGTCAAGCATGTCGCGTCAAATGTGGGCCGGCTGGCGCGCAGATGCAAAGCGTCGCCGCGTGAGGGTAGCGAGCGCGTGAGTCAGATCGAGGCCGTCAACGTAGAGATTTCCGTCGTGCTGGGCCGCTCGACGCTGCCGATGCAGCAGCTGCTGCGGATGGGCCGCGGCGCGGTGATCCCGCTCGACGCCAAGGCGAGCGACGAGGTGTGGATCCTCGCCAACAACCACCCGGTCGCCCGCGGCGAGATACAGATCAACGACGAGAAGATCTCCATCGCCGTCACCCGCCCCGCCAACGTCTACGACTACATGGCCGGCGGCAGCTGAGGCCACCGCCGCGGGAGGAATGTCCATGCGTGTCCCGATCGCCGCCGTCCTCGCCGGGGTGGCCCTCGTCGCGCTCGCGGCCTGCAACAGGCCCGCGCCGGCGAATGCCGCCGCGGAATCGGCTGTGCCCGCGGCGACGACTGCGTCCGGTCCGTTGACGGCCGGCCAGATGCCGCATCGCAAGCCGGGTCTCTGGCGCCAGGTGATGACCATGGACGGGGCCTCCCCGTCCGGGCCGGGGATGCAGCTCTGCATCGACGAGGCTTCGGAGGCCAAGATGTCGGCATTCGCCCAGCGCATGCCCGGCGCCGGCCACTGCCCGCCGACCCAGTTCACCCGCAACCTCGACGGGACGGTGACCTTCTCGGAAAGCTGCGACACCGGCTCCAGCGGCAAGGCCTTCACCACCGGCGTGATCAAGGGCGACTTCAACTCGGGCTATACCGAGACGATGGACACGCAGTATTCCGGCAGCGCAGTGGCCCAGCTCAACGGCGCGCACAAGATGATCATCACCGCCACCTGGCTCGGCCCCTGCGCGCCCGGCCAGAAGGGCGGCGATCTGATTCTGGCCAACGGCATGAAGCGCAACATCCTCGACGATCAAGCCAAGCCGACCGGCGCGCCACAATAGGGGCGTTTGGCGTGCTTCCCGATGACCGACATCCAGCTGGCAGCCGCCATCGAGGCCGCCGCTCGGTCGGGGCGGCTCAATCTCGAGAACACCTGGGTCTCGCGGACGCGCCGCTACTTCTACATGGCGGTCAACAAGGCGGCGTCCAGCAAGATCAAGATGTTGCTGCACGAGCTCGAGGGTTACGCGCTGCCCGCCGACCCGTTCGACGTCCATGCCCGGAGCCAGCCCGGCATGCCCTTCGTCGACAAGCTGTCGGCATTTGGCGCCGACGAGGCGGTCGAGATTCTCGGAGGTCCCGACTGGCGCCGGTTCGCCTTCGTCCGCAATCCGTACGCGCGGCTCCACTCGGCTTACCGGAGCAAGATCGCCGATCTGGCGTCCCCCTATGTCGGGGTCCGGGCGGCGATCTGGCGCGCGGCCGGGCGCCGCCATCCTCCCGCCGAGGCGCCCGCGTTCGAGGCGTTCGTCCGATACGTGGCGCAGCAACCCGATGCGCAGCGGGACGGGCATTGGCGCTCCCAGGCGGGCGCGCTTTGCCTCGACCTCGTCGACTATGGCTTCCTCGGCCGCGTCGAGACCCTCCAAACCGACCTCGCGACCGTGCTGCGCAGCCTGGCGGCGCCGGACGCCTTTCTCGACGGCCTGGACGTGGTGGTCGGCGCTTCCGCCGGATCGCCCGCCGCGGCGGCCTACGACGCCGCCCTGGCGCATCTCGTCCACGAAACCTACGAGGCCGACTTCGAGACATTCGGCTACGCGCGGGACAGCTGGCGCGCCGCCTAGATTCGCTCGCCAGCCCCGACGCGCGCCAGCATCGCCATCACCGCTTCGACCACCGGCCCGACCGGGATCGCCTCGATCGCTGTCCCACCGCCGAAGTCGCGAGCTTTCAGGATGGTGTTGGCCGGGGCGACCGGGGCCCAGCGGGCGGGGTCGGTGGGGCCGAAGAGGCTGACGACGGGGACGCCGGCGGCGCCCAGCAGGTGGCCGACGCCGTTGTCGTTGGCGAGCAGGGCGGCGAAGCGCTGGCCCTCGGCGATCAGCAGGTCGAGCGATGCGCCGGGCGCCGCGGCCGGGTCGGCGCGCAGCACCAGCGCGCCCGGCGCGGCCTCGCGGATGCGGGCCTCGACGTCGCCCTCCTGCGGCCCCAGCAGGAACACCGGCGTCACGCCGCGCGCCAGCAGCGCCGGCGCCGCCTGGCAGTAGCGTTCCAGCGGCCAGTTCTTGTCCGCCTGGCGGCTGCCGGGAGCGATGCCGAGGTAGGTCGGGCCGTCCGGCAGCCGCTGAAGCGCGACGGCCTGCGACGCCGCCGAGGCCTCCAGCCGGCCGGAGGCGTCGGCGGGCCGGCCGCTGGCGCATGGGATCAGCGACAGCATCCGCTCGGCGATGTGGCGCGGTCGCCGTCGGCCGGGCGGCGGGCGTCCGTCGCAGAGGATGTAGCCCGGCAGGCAGCAGTAGAAGCCGCGGTGGCTCAGTCCGAACCGCGCCAGCGCCACGGTGGTGATCTTGGTGCGCGAATCGAACACCCGCTCGAACGGCGGCAGGGCGCGCAGCCGCTTCAACAGCGGCCCGGCCGGCCCGTCGAGCGCCGCCTGGGTGATCACCCGGGCGACGTCATGCTCGAACATCGGCCGGCATTCGTCCGCCATCGAGGACTGATGGGTGGCGATCCACCAGACCTCGTGTCGGGAAAGGCGCGGCGCAGCGCCCTCAGGAACGGCGCCTTCAGCATCACGTCGCCCAGCCCCTCGCGATCGACCAGCACCGCGATCGGCCGGCGATCACCCTCCGCGCCGCCCTCAGCCACGCCGCCGTTCCGCTGCGACAGCGGGGCATTGTTCCGCGTGCTTCACAAAATCTGGTCCCTCTGCTAGTCCCCGCGCCTCACCACGGGCGGTCGTGGCGGAATTGGTAGACGCGCAGCGTTGAGGTCGCTGTGGGGCAACCCGTGGAAGTTCAAGTCTTCTCGACCGCACCATCGAATTAGGAAGCGCGCAAGCCGGGCGAATCTGCCGACGAGGTCTTACCAGAGGAGAGGCCCATGAGCCGGGAAACCGATCTCTCCGAAGAGACCATGGCGGCGGAGCGATCGGCTGGTCCCGACCTCGAAGACCTCGCCCTCGACGAGGACTACGCGCTTACCGCCAATTTCGTCGACATGGTGATCGACGCGGCCGACCGCGGCGATGGGCGCGCGGCTCGCCGAGCTGGTCGCGGCGCTGCAGGCCCGCCGACGTCGCCGACCTGATGGGATTCCTCACCGGCGACTACCGGGCCGAAATCGTCCCGCACATCCCGCCCGAGGCGCTGGCCGACATCCTGGCCGAGCTCGACGACAACATCCGCGAGGAGGTGCTGGAGATCGTCCCGCCGGCGACGCTGGCGCGGGCGCTGGAGGAGCTCGATTCCGACGACGCCGCCGACGTCGTCGACGACCTCGACGAGGAGAAGCGCGCAAGCGTGCTGGCGGCGTTGCCGGCGCAGGAGCGCACCGCCATCGAGGCCAGCCTCGCCTACGAGGACGAGACCGCCGGGCGGATGATGCAGCGCGAGGTGGCGCTGGCCCCGCAGTTCTGGACCGTCGGCCAGGCCATCGACCACCTGCGCAGCGCCGGCGACGCGCTGCCGGAGCTGTTCTTCGACCTCTACATCGTCGATCCGGCCATGCGCCCGGTGGGCGCCGCGTCGGTGAGCCGGATCGTGCGGGCGGCGCGCGAGACGCCGCTGACCGAGATCATGGAGCCGGTCACCGAGATCCCGGTCGACATGGACCAGGAGGAGGTCGCCTACATCTTCGACAAGTACCACCTGATCTCCGCGCCGGTGGTCGAGCCGGGCGGGCGGCTGGTGGGACAGATCACCGTCGACGACGTGGTCGGCGTCATCGCCGACGAAGGCGAGGAGGACATGCTGGCGCTGGCCAACGTGTCGGACGCCGGCCGCGACGCCTCGGTCGCCGGCATCGTGCGCTCGCGGATGCCCTGGCTGCTGATCAATCTCGTCACCGAGACCGTGGCGGTCAGCGCGATCGCCATCTTCCAGGACGAGGTCGCCAAGGTGGTGGCGCTGGCGGTGCTGATGCCGATCATCTCGTCGCTGGGCGGCAACGCGGGCACCCAGACCCTGGCAGTGGCGGTGCGCGCGCTGGCCTCGCGCGAACTCAACGCCTCCAACACGATGCGCATCATCGTGCGCGAGTTGGGCGCCGGCGTCATCAACGGCGTCGGCCTCGCCGTGGCGATGGGGCTGGCTGTGCTCGCCTTCTATCACGACGGCAAGCTGGCCCTGACCGCGGCGCTGGCGCTGATCGTCAACCTCTTCGTCGCGGCGGTGGGCGGCATCCTGGCGCCGCTGATCCTGGAGAGGCTGGGCCGCGACCCGGCGGTGTCGTCGTCGATCATCGTGACCTTCCTGACCGACCTGATGGGATTCTTCTCCGTCCTGGCGATCGCGGCGCTGATCCTGCTGCATTGAGCCGGTCCCAACGACGGCCCCCAAATTGCCCCGCGGGGCCGAGCGTATTGGCGCTTGTGTCAAAGTGGGTCAGATGAGGCCATGAGACCCAGGCTTTCCGTCTCCAGGTCGGCCGTCGAGCTGATCATGGCGTTCGAGGGATTCCGCGCCAAGGCCGCCCAGCTCGACGATGGGCGCTGGACGATCGGCTATGGCCACACGGCGACCGCCCGCGAAGGCGCCGAGATCACCGAGGCCGACGCCGAGGCGCTGCTGCTCTACGACCTGATCCAGGCCGCTCACGCCGTGAACGAGCACGTCTTCGCGCCGCTGAACCAGAACCAGTTCGACGCGCTGGTCTCGTTCACTTCAACATCGGGGCGCGCTCGTTCAAGTCTTCGCCGACCACCCGCCGCCTCAACGAGGGCCGCGTGCTGGAGGCTGCGCTCGCCATGGAATTGTGGCGCAAGGCCGACCTCGACGGCGAGCGGATCGTCATCGACGCGCTGGTGCGCCGCCGCGCCGCCGAGAAGGCGCTGTTCCTGAAACCCGTGGACGGCTGGGTGCCGGCGCCGACGCCGGTGCTGCCGCCGAAGATGGACTACGACGCGCTGGGACTGATCCCGCTGACCACGCCGGTCGAGGCCCACACCGACCTGAATGGCGAGCGGGCGCACGCCGAGCGCGCACCGCCGCCACGTCCGCCGTCCCGCGACGAGGCTTCGGCCAGCGAGGCCGCTGCGCAGGCCGTGATCGACCGGTTGCAGTCGATCCTCGATGGGCCATCCGCCGCGACCGACGCTGCGCCGCCGGCCCAGCCTGACGCCCAGGCCGAAGCGCCGCCCGCCTCAGCGAACCCTGGTCCCGCGGAAGCGTCGCCCTTCGTACCGACCGGCCTCACCGTCGGCCCGCCGCGCCGGCGCTGGGCAGCGCCGATCGGGATGCTCGTGCTGGGCGCCGTGGGCGTCGGTCTGCTGGTGCTTGCGGCGATCTGGGGCTTCCAGCCGAACCCAGTGCGGGTGCTGGGCGTCTCGCCGCGAACTGCAAGCCTGACGCTGGGCTTCGGCGGCCTCATCAGCTTCTCGATCGCGGTCTACCTGATGCTCGAGCGGCTCGGCATGCCGCGCGACCGGATCGCCCGCTAGGGCGCGTCGCCCGTCTGGCGTCTCGCCGCGCGGCCATCCGCCGTGCTAGGCGGAGGCATGATCCCCAACCACGGTCCGGCGATGGATTTCGGCCTCGGCGAGACCGCCGACGCCATCCGCGAGACCACCGCACGCTTCGCCGCCGACCGCATCGCGCCGATCGCCGCCGACGATCGATCGCGAGAACACCTTCCCGCGCACGCTCTGGCCGCAGATGGGCGCGCTCGGCCTGCACGGCATCACGGTCGAGGAGGAGTTCGGCGGCCTCGGCCTCGGCTACCTCGAGCACGTGGTGGCGATGGAGGAGGTGAGCCGCGCCTCGGCCTCGGTGGGCCTTTCCTACGGCGCCCACTCCAACCTCTGCGTCAACCAGATCCGCCGCTGGGGCTCGGACGAGCAGAAGCGCCGCTATCTGCCCAAGCTGATCAGCGGCGAGCATGTCGGCGCGCTGGCGATGAGCGAGGCCGGCGCCGGCTCCGACGTGATCTCGATGCGGCTGCGGGCCGAGCCGCGCGGCGACCGCTACGTGCTGAACGGGACCAAGTTCTGGATCACCAACGGCCCGCACGCCGACACCCTGGTGGTCTACGCCAAGACCGAGCCGGAGGCCGCCTCGCGCGGCGTCACCGCCTTCATCATCGAGAAGGACTTCCCGGGCTTCAGCTGCGCCCAGAAGCTCGACAAGCTCGGCATGCGCGGCTCCGACACCGGCGAGCTGGTGTTCGAGGACTGCGAGGTGCCGGCCGAGAACGTGCTCGGGCCCGAGAACGGCGGCGCCGGCGTGCTGATGAGCGGGCTCGACTACGAGCGCACGGTGCTGGCCGGCGGCCCGCTCGGCATCATGCAGGCCTGCCTCGACGCCGTGCTGCCCTACGTCCGCGAGCGCAGGCAGTTCGGCAGGCCGATCGGCACGTTCCAGCTGATGCAGGGCAAGATCGCCGACATGTACGTCGCGCTGAACTCGGCCCGCGCCTACGTCTACGCGGTGGCCAAGGCCTGCGACGCCGGCACGCACCACCCGCTTCGACGCCGCCGGCGCGATCCTGCTGGCCTCCGAGAACGCCGTGCGCATGGCGCTGGAGGCGATCCAGGCGCTGGGCGGCGCCGGCTACCTGAAGGACTACCCGGTCGAGCGCTACCTGCGCGACGCCAAGCTCTACGACATCGGCGCCGGCACCAACGAGATCCGCCGCTTCCTGATCGGCCGCGAGCTGGTGGGCGAGGGTTAGGCGGGTCCGGTTGATTCCGACCCGCCGAGCGTGTTCTCTATACGTTCACGTAGGCGCGGGGGCTCGCCATGGTGTTCGTATGGACGGGGAGGGGGTACTGGGGCGTGCTGTTCCCGGTGCTGTTTCCATGGGTCGTCGGGATGGTGATCGACCAGGGCTTCGGCTCGCAGGTGCTGGAAACAAACGGCTGGGTCTACGGCGTGGCAGTGCTCGCCGCCGCCGTTGCAAACTGGTTCGTCGGGCGTCGCTGGAACGGCACCGAGCGCCTGCGGCCTTGGGACATCAAGGGCGAGCTCAGTCGCCGGCGCGCCCACACCGTGTTCGCCGCGCCGATGGAGCTCTGGTCGTTCCCGCTCGCTGTGATCGGCGTTTGGGTGATCGCTTCCAATCTGCCCGGGAAGCTCGTGAGGCCGGGAGTCGGCCGCTCGACAAATGGGGACAGGTCGCCGACCCTCGCCTGCGGCGCGGCGCTTGCTAGAGTGCTGGCGCTTCGACCCAGAATCGGGAGTCGATCTTGCGCCTCCTCGCCCTCCTTGCCGCCGCCTGATCTGCACCGGCGCTGCGGTCGCCGGCCAGCGCCTGTCCTGCCGGCCTGCGCCGGCCGAGACCGTCGAGCTGTTCTTCGGCCGCAACACCTGGACAACGGCGAGGTCGAGCGAGGCCGACTGGCGCTCGTTCGTCGACGCCGAGGTCAGGCCGCGCTTTCCCGACGGCCTCTCGGTCGAGCGACGTCTACGGCCAGTGGAAGAGCCCGACCGGCGACTTCGTGCGCGAGCAGTCCAAGGCGCTGTTCATGGTGCTGGCCGGCCGCCCGGACGAGCGGCAGCGCCTCGACCTGGTCCGCGACGCCTACAAGCGCCGCTTCCACCAGCAGTCGGTGCTGCTGGTCGAGCAGACAGGCCTGCGTGGCGTTCTAGGCGCTACATCCCGGATCGAGCTGGCCGAGCAGCGCGACGCTCGCCAGCGCGCCCAGCCCCAGCGCCTGCTCGGCGAGGATCGTGCGGCGCAGCAGCCGCGTCGCACGGGCCGGCTCGCGCGCCATCAGTCGGGTCAGCCAGAAGCGGTTGACGCCGGCTAGGGCCAGCAGCCCGAGCACGAACGCCAGCTTGACCGCGAGGGTCTGCAGGTAAGCGCGGCCGAGGCCGGCGCGCGTGTCCAGCGCGACGAAGATCAGCGTCGCCGCGCCGGTGACGAGGACCGTCCCGACACTCACCGCACCGACAACGCCGAACCGCTGGACGAGGCGCAGCGGCTGGCGGTCGTCGCCCAACGCCAGCCAGAGCAGCGGCAACGCGCCCAGCCACGCGCCGACCGCCAGCAGATGCAACGCCAGCACTCCGAGGCGGACAGCGCCGCGCAAGCCGATGTCGTCCGCGCCGTGGCCGACGAAGGCGAGCGCCCCGAGCGCGATGGCTGCCAACGCCGCGGCCGGCCAGCGTGGCGTCGGCGTGGCCAATCCAAGCACGGCCAGTGCTGCGGCGGCGCTCGCCGTCATGGCGAGCGCGCGGCCGAAGCCGGTGTCGCTCCAGATCATCGCGACGGCCGCAGCGCCCGGCCAGCCGGGTGCGCCGACGGCCTCGCGGGCCAGCAGCACCGTGTAGGCGACAGCGGCGAGCGCCAGCAGCGCGCCGGTCGCGGCCTGCAACGCGCGGGCTGGTCGGGGCGCCGGCGCGTAGAGGCCGAACGCGGCGCGCCCGAAGGCGAACATCGCCAGGCCGAACGCGAAGAGCCGCACCGCGACGAGGGCCGGATCGACCGCCTCGCTCAAGGCTTCACCTGGAAGCTGAAGTCGCCTTCCGTGACGTGGGTGTCGACCGAGAGCACCCGCCAGCGCACCTCGTAGGTTCCTGCCGGGGTCGGGCTTTTCAGATCGACCGCGAGGCCGAGGGGGTCGCCGGGGACCGCGTGCGGGGCGCCGGCGCCGCCGAAGCCCGGCGGTCCGGTCACGGTGACTCGGCAGAACGGGACCACAACGGCTTGCGTGAACGTGAGCCGGATGGTCGGCGGCGCGTGCGCCACCACCGAGCCGACCCGCGGGTCCGCCCGGTCGAGGAAGGCGTGCGCCGTGGCGGCGAACGGGGTTGCGGCGAGGGCGGCCGCGAAAATCGCGACAAGGGAACGCTTCACCATATCGGCCTCCCGATCGCGTGCGGGAACATGTCATCGATGAACCAGTGGACCTGGAAGACGGCGCCCACCGTACGGCCGCTGGCGCGGTTGATCGGCGCCATCGCCTCCAGCCCGAACTGCACGCGATTGCCCGACCAGATGAGGCCCGGATTGATCGTGCCGGTGCTGGGCATGCGGTCCGCGATCGGTGTGGTCAGCTGCACCTCTACGAGCGGCGTCAGCTGGTTGATCACCGAGGGCAGGCCGACGTCGCGAACGTGCGATGAGAGGTAGCGCAAGCTATACTCGAGCGCGAAGCCCGACTGCAGCGCGCGCGGCTCGTGCGCCAGCGGCACGGCGTAACCGATGACGCCGGTCAACGCGAGCGGCTTGGCCCACCAGAGGCTGTCCGGCAGGTCGTTGGCGCCCTTGCCGAAGTAGAAGTTCGGCGTCAGCGTCGAGGCCCGGTCCGCGCCGACCTTCTCGCTGCCGGTGCCGCCCCACTCGGCATCGAGGCCGACGGCCAGCATCAGCTCGTGCGGGGCGTCGGCAAGCACCTGATACTTGAAGGTCGTACCGAAGTTCTGGAAGCCGTTGACGCTCCCGCCGCCCGGCGTCTTCAGCTCAGTCCAGGTTCCTTCGAACGAGACGCCGAAGTCGGGGGTGATCCGCTTGTCCCACTCGCCGGAGATGTCGATCTCGGTGTTAGGTGGTGCGTCGCCTGTCTTGAAGACGTCCACCTGCGGCAGCGTCAACTCGTCGGCGACGGCGGGATCGTCGGTAATCAGCGTCGCCGGGAAGAAGCGGTCGCCGACGATGCCGTGGGCGGCCGCCGGCGCGGCGGTCGCGAGGAGGGCCAGGGCAGGCGCGAAGGCGCCCAGCGCGGCCAGTCTGAGGTGCATCTTGTCCACTGATCCTCGTGGCGCGGCCGGCTGCGGCCGTCGCCGGTGACGATGGCGCGCCGCTGCAGTGGCGCGCGGGCTCAGATCGTCAGGATCGGGGAGGGCGGTCCGCGGGACCGGGGGCGCTCGACTGCCGATGGGTTGGCGACGCCCGGGCGGGCGAGAGCCGCGAGCTCGGCCGGCTCGGCGGACGTCGTCCGGGCGAGCGTCAGTGGGGCCGGCGGCGCAGCGCCAAGGCCGAGCAAGCGCGCAGGCGAAGGCGCAGCAGTCGTGATCGGCGCCCTTGGCGGGGTCGGGGCGATGCGAGCCGCCGCCAAGGTCGTGCGCCGAGCAGATGCCGAAGGGCGAGGCGGCCGGCTGCATCGTGGCGGCCGCGGCCGGCGCCAGCGATTGCGCGACCAGCGCCATCAGCAGCCATGGCAGGGCGAAAAGCCGCCCGAGCCCGCGCATGCCACGTCCCTTCCGTCAGCCCGGTCCCTCTATAGACGGCGTCCACCCGCCGTCTATTCCCGACGCGCCCGGACTTGCCTCATGCATCCGTTTTGGGCAGGCGCCAGCCAATCGAGGTGGCCCAGCGCTCGGCGGCGTCCAGGATCAGGTCGCAGACCGGATCCTTGACCGCCAGGCCCGGCACGGACGTCGAGCCGATATGGTGGATGGCGCGAGCCAGCGGCCCGAACGCCTGCGCGGAGCCTGCGCCGCGATCCCGGCGAACTCGGCCGGCCAGCGCGCCTGGTACTCGACGATCTCGATGCGCGCCATGCGCCGCCCCCGCTCGCGCCTTCCATCCAAACGAAAAGGGCCGCCCCGGTCCGGGACGGCCCCCATCGTCGTGACCGCGGTTGTCTAGGGAGGTGATCCCATCGATCCGCGACCTTGTCCTTCGAGCGTCAAGACGCTGTCAGGCGCGAACCTCGCTCATGAGGCTCCAGGTCGCTTGCGACCGCGGTTGGAGACAATGAGACACTGGATCACCTCCTTTCAGCTGTTGAACAGGGACCGCTAATATGGGCCGCTTCGCCGCGTCGCGCAAAGGAAACGGCCGAACGAGGTTCATTTTGGCTGGGGATTGCGGCTTCAACGCACCGGCGCCGCAGCGTTGACAGCTCGGCGCGGCGCGGGAATCATCGGCTTCGCTGCTCGTAGGACGCACCGGCCATGGGGCCGATCGGGCCATGCCCGCCTACGCCTTTGAAGAGGCGGCAGCATGTCCAGTCTGGAGAACTTGAAGAAGCAGGCGAAGGCGCTCGTGCGCCTGCACCGCGAGAAGTCGTACCACCTGGCGATCGTCGCCCGCAGCGTGCTGCCCAGGTACGCCTCGATGAGCGACCGCGAGGTGTTGGCCGCGGACTTCAAGCTCGGCGACGCGCAGGAGCTGATCGCCCGCCAGAACGGCTGCGAGAGCTGGGCCGAGCTGAAGGCGGCGTACGCGCACGGCGCAGCGCCGGCGGCCGATCGCGAGCCGGTCGTTGCGGGCGAGGCAGGTCCGCTGTTCGCCATCCCGATGCTCTATGTCGCCGACGTGCGGCGCGCGGCCGACCACTGGGAGCGTGTGCTGGGCTTCAAACCCGTGCTGGAGGGCGATCCGCCATTCTATGGCGAAGTGTGGCGTGGCGGCGCGCGGCTGGCGCTGCGCTTCACGCACCGCCCGGTGTTCGACGCGGCCGTCAGGGCGGACGAGGAGCTGCTCTGGCAGGCGAGCATCGGCGTGCGCGGCGTCAAGGCGCTCTACCTGGAATACATCGCTGCCGGCGCGACCATCGCCACGCCGCTGCGCCGCGAGCCCTGGGGGACATGGGACTTCGCGGTGGAGGATAGCGAGGGTAACCTGATCGGCTTCTTCGAGGCGCCGGCACGATGACCTCGAAGGTCCCGGATGTGCTGCCGGCCATCTACACCAACGTCGCCGGCGAGGTGATCGGCGGCGTGGTCGGCGAGCTCTATGAGCTCGGCCCGGTCGTGCGCTGCCAGCTGATCATCCGCGGTAACAACGACGTCTATGCCGTGCGTACCGCCGACGGTGGCCGCTACATCGCGCGGCTCAGCCATCAGCGGGCGCGCGGGCCGAGCAACGTCGCCTACGAGACGGCGCTGCTGGCGTTCCTGAAGGAGGCCGGCGCGCCCGTCGCCGCCGCGATCCCGGCGCGGGACGGGCGGCTCTGGCGGCTGCTCCAGGCCTGGGAGGGCGAGCGTGCGTTCGCGGTCTTCGAGCACCTGCCGGGGCGACCGGCCGGCGTCGATCCGGCCGACGCGGCGGCGCAAGGGCAGGCGCTGGCGCAGATCCACCGCGATGCGGCGAGCTTCGACGGCGCGCCCAGCCTCTACGAGAACGACCTGGACGCCATCCTGCGCCAGCCGATGCGGCGGCTGATGGACGTGCCGTATCTGAAGGACGATCTCAGAGCGCGCATCGAACATGTAGCGGGCCGGGTCGAGGCGCGCCTGACGCCGTTGCTGGACCGGCTGGACTGGCGCATCTGCCACGGCGATCCGCTGGGCGTGAACGCCCACGTGCGGACGCTGGAGAGCGGCGCGCTCGCCGCCGTCTACTTCGACTTCGAGAACGCCTGCCCCAGCTGGGTGGCCCACGACCTCGCCATGTACTTCGAGCGCATCGCCCGGCGCGGCCAGGTCGCGACGTTCGACGAGGCGCAGCAGCGCCAGTGGAGCGCGTTCGTCGAGGGCTACCAGCGCGTCCGGCGCATCGCCGCGAACGACTACGCCGCCATCGCCGCCTTCGCGCCGGTCCGCCGCCTCTACTGGCCCGCCGATTTCGCCGGCCGCATCCACGAATGGGGCTCGAGCAACCTGCAGCCCGCCTGGATCGCCACCCACCTGGACGCCGCCGAGCGCTGGCTGGATGTCGAGACGCCGCCGCCCTGAGCGCTAGGCCGCCGGGAGCGCGCTCGCTGACGCGGCGGAGGCGCGCGCGCCCAGCCACAGGAGCTGCGCGATCTCGGCCGGCGAGGCGGCGGCGCGGCCGGATGTCCAGCTCTGCAGCAATCCCAGCATCCCGCTCGCGATCTGGTCGGCGAGCAGCGGCGCGAGACGGAGCGCGGCTGGGTCGACCGACTTTTCCTGCAACGCGCGCCGCACTTCCGCGGCAAGCGCGGTCGCGATCTTGCGGCCGGTGGCGCCGCCGAACATGCGCGTCGCCCGCCGCCGATGCTCCCAGACATGCGCGGTCCAGGCGGCGATCTCGGGGGAAGGGGTGTCCGCGACGGCCAGGCGCGACAGGGCCGCGAACATCGGCGCGAGGTTCTGGAGCAGCAACTCGTCTTTCGATCGGAAGTGATAGTAGAAGGTCGAGCGCGCCACGTTCGCCTGCCGGGCGATCAGGCCGACGCCGAACTCGTGATAGCGACGGCTGAGCGCCAGCTCCGCGAAGGCGTCGAGGAGCGCCCGGCGCGCCGTCTGTGATTGGCTCACGAGCAATCCACCCCCTTTGCGGATGTCGGATGGGCCAGCGTTCGGACATTGCGCGCCGTTTGTCGATGTCGCGCGCCGTGTGTCGAGCCTACAGCGCGGCCGACCACTGGAGGTGAGGGACGATGACAGACGCCACGGTTGCGGCGCCGATCCGGTTGAATGCGCGCGTCGGCGCCGTGGCGCTGGCGATCGGCGCGCCCCTGAACCTGATCCTGCATGCGCAGGGCGATAAGTTGGGGCCGCTTGCCTACGCGGCGTGGCTGGTCTTCAGCCTGGGCGCCGTCTGCTTCTGCGACGAGATGGGCGCCGGCCGTCCGTTGAACCGTGCGGGACTGATCGCTTTCGCCGCCGCCTTCTGCTCCGCCGCCGTCGCGCTGGTCGGGTCCGGCCCCGGCTCGAGCGCGGGCGCCCGGCTGCTTTACGCATTCTGCCTTCTCGCTGCGCTGGTTCTGTGGTCGGTCGCGATGATGCATCGGACGCCGCTGGTAAGAGCGATAGGCTCCATCGGCGCGGGGCTCGGCGGCGTGACCTTGGTGCTCCTCGTGGCCGCGCACCTGTTGCTCGGAACGGTCACTATCGTCGGCTTCTCGCAACTCTTCGCGGCGCTCGACGATCCGACCAAGTCCGCCGCCGGTGCGCTCGCTGCGATCGATGCAGTCGCCTGCATCTGGGCGCTTGGCGTGGCAGCGCTGCTGTGGACCGGGCGATTGCGCGATCACTGATCCGCGCTAGGCGCCCTCCAGCGATGCGTGGCAGGTCTATTCCGCTTGCTGGTTTTGCCGCCGCGCCGGTAACAGGGAAGCGGACGCTTAGCTGAGCCGGGGGAAAGACAATGGCTGCCTACATCGTATTCACCCGAGAGCGGATGCGCGACGAGGCTGAATTCGGGACCTATTCCAGCAAGGCGCGGCCGTCGCTTGCGGGTCACGCGGCCAAGCCGCTCGTCGTCTACGGGAAATGCGAGACTCTGGAGGGCGCGCCGATCGAGGGGGCGGTGATCCTCGAGTTTCCGAACCTCGAAGCGGCGAAGGCCTGGTACGAGAGCCCGGCTTACGCCGAGGCGCGCGCTCACCGCTTCGCGGCCGCCGACTATCGGTGTTTCATCACCGAAGGACTTTGAGGCCAGCCTAGGCGGGCGGGGTGTAGCGCGTCGCGCCAGGCTCGCTCGCGACCGTCGTGGTCCGCCCGGAGGGGCGTCGTTCATGGCTGGCCGGCGACAGCGGCCATGCGGGGATGTCTTGCTTGGCGCGAAGGAGGCGCCCGCCTCCTGGAGGTAGGGGTCGATCGCGTCGTCCATGCGATCCGGCCCGGCCCGCCCGTCGCCTTGACATCGCGGGGCGCTCATGCGCCCTTCCGCGCCTTTTCGCGAACCGCCCCTTCAGAGACTCGTCAGATGCACGCCTATCGCACCCACACCTGCGGCGCCCTGCGGCTCGCGGACGTGGGCGCCAATGTGCGCCTGTCGGGCTGGATTCATCGCAAGCGCGACCACGGCGGGCTGCTGTTCGTCGACCTGCGCGACCACTACGGGCTGACCCAGCTGGTCGCCCACCCGGGCGATCCGGGCTTCGACGTGCTCGACCGGCTGCGCGCCGAGAGCGTCGTGCGGATCGACGGCGAGGTGGTGGCGCGCACCGCCGAGACCGTCAACCCGAGCCTCGCCACCGGCGAGATCGAGGTGCGGGTGCGCGGCGCCGAGGTGCTGTCGGAGGCCGCCGAGCTGCCGCTGCCGGTGTTCGGCGAGCCGGACTATCCGGAGGAGATCCGGCTGAAGTACCGCTACCTCGACCTGCGCCGCGAGACCCTGCACCGCAACATCGTGCTGCGCTCGCAGGTGATCGACTCGATCCGCCGCCGCATGGTCGAGGCCGGCTTCACCGAGTTCCAGACGCCGATCCTGACCGCCTCGTCGCCGGAAGGCGCGCGCGACTACCTGGTGCCCTCGCGCATCCATCCGGGGCAGTTCTACGCGCTGCCGCAGGCGCCGCAGCAGTTCAAGCAGCTGCTGATGGTGGCCGGCTTCGACCGCTATTTCCAGATCGCGCCCTGCTTCCGCGACGAGGACGCCAGGGCCGACCGCTCGCCCGGCGAGTTCTACCAGCTCGACCTCGAGATGAGCTTCGCGACGCAGGAAGACGTGTTCGCGACGATGGAGCCCATCATGCATGGGCGTCTTCGAGGAGTTCGCCGAACGGCAAGCCGGTGACGCCGTATCCGTTCCCGCGCATCCCCTTCCGCGAGTCGATCGCCCGGTACGGCACCGACAAGCCGGACCTTCGCAACCCGCTCGTCATGCAGGACGTCTCCGAGCATTTCCGCGGCGGCGGCTTCGGGCTCTTCGCACGCATCCTGGAGGATGCGAAGCACGCGGTCTGGGCGCTGCCGGCGCCCGGCGGCGGCAGCCGCGCGTTCGCCGACCGCATGAACGCCTGGGCGCAGGGCGAGGGCCAGCCCGGCCTCGGCTACATCTTCTGGCGCGAGGGCGAGGAGGGCGGCGCGGGGCCGATCGCCCGCAACATCGGACCTGAGCGCGCCGAGGCGATCCGCGCGCAGCTGGGCCTGGCGGTCGGCGACGCGGCCTTCTTCATCGCCGGCGATCCGAAGGCCTTCTACAAGTTCGCCGGGCTGGCGCGCACCAAGGTCGGGACCGAGCTCGACCTGGTCGACAAGGACCGCTTCGACTTCTGCTGGATCGTCGACTTCCCGATGTACGAGCTCAACGAGGAGTCCAACCACGTGGACTTCTCGCACAACCCGTTCTCGATGCCGCAGGGCGAGATGGAGGCGCTGCAGACCAAGGACCCGCTCGACGTGCTGGCCTACCAGTACGACATCGTCGTCAACGGGGTGGAGCTGTGCTCGGGCGCGGTGCGGAACCACCGGCCCGAGATCATGGTCAAGGCGTTCGAGATCGCCGGCTACTCGGAAGCCGAGGTCGAGCGGGTGTTCGGCGGCATGCTGAACGCGTTCCGCTACGGCGCGCCGCCGCACGCCGGCATGGCGCCGGGCATCGACCGCATCGTCATGCTGCTGGCCGGCGCGGAGAACATCCGCGAGGTGATCGCCTTCCCGCTGAACCAGCAGGCGCAGGACCTGATGATGGGCGCGCCCTCGCCGGTGGGCGACAAGCAGCTGCGCGAGCTCCACATCCGCCTGGCGTTGCCGCCGAAGACGCACTGAAGGATCGGCGTGGGTTGACCTCGGAGGGCGGGCCGGCCACTGGTGGCGCTCTGCCCATCAGGAAGGAGGCCCGGCATGCCCGTGACATCTGCGCACCGAACCTCCGGCGGCGGCTCCCAGACCTAAAGGTCGAGCCAGCGTCCGCTCCGAGGTTCGAGGTTCACCCCATCGCCGTGGCGCGTCCCGCGCCGGCGGCGTTCAACCTCGCCATGTCGGAGCTTTTTGAGACATGCAATCGAACACCACGGACGGTGACGGCTACTTCGACGAGCCGGTCGCCGCCACTTACGACCGCGACGAGGCCGCGATGTTCGCGGCCGAGGCGGTGGAAACCACAGTCGACTTCCTGGCGGCGCTGGCCGGCGACGGCCGGGCGCTGGAGCTGGGCGTCGGCACCGGGCGGATCGCCCTGCCGCTGGCCAGCCGCGGCGTTCCGGTCGCCGGCATCGAGCTGTCGCGGGCGATGGCCGCGCGGCTTGCCGCCAAGTCCGGCGCGGAGGCCATCGACGTCACCATCGGCGACTTCGCCACCGCCAGGGTCGAGGGCAGTTTCCGGCTCGCCTACCTGGTCTTCAACACCATCATGAACTTGACCACGCAGGAGGCGCAGGTCGCCTGCTTCCAGAACGTCGCCACGCATCTGGAGACCGGCGGCCGGTTCGTGGTCGAGGTGCTGGTCCCGCAGATCCGGCGCCTGCCGCCCGGCCAGGTGCTGCGCGACTTCCACGTCAGCGACCGCCATTGGGGGCTCGATCAGTACGACGTCGCCAACCAGCGGCAGACCTCGCACCGCTTCTGGTTCGAGGACGGCAAGGTCCGCCACGGCGCGACGCCGTTCCGCTACGCGTGGCCGGCCGAGCTCGATCTGATGGCCCGCCTGGCCGGGATGACGCTGGAGGAACGCTGGGACGGCTGGACGCGCGCGCCGTTCACCTCCGACAGCGACCAGCACGTCTCGGTCTGGCGCAAGGACTGAGACCTCGAGACGGCGCCTTCTCCCGAAGGGGAGAGGGCGCAGCGTCCTACGGGACCAGGTCGATGATGTAGCGGGGCGGGCCGCGCACCGGCGTGGTGGCGTGCAGGACGATCACGTTGGGACCGCTGCGGCAGGTGCGGCCCACCAGGCCGGCCGGCAGCCTGGTCGACGGCATGCTGCAGGCCACGTCGATCTGCGCCTGCGTCAGGCCCTTGGCGGCCGAGAGGTCCGCGCCTGCGAGGTTGGCGTGGTTGAGCGTCGCACCGGTGAAGTCCGCGCCCGGGAAGGCCGCCGACGTCAGGCTGGCGCCGAAGAAATTGGCGTTGTGGAACGAGGCGCCGTCGAAGTGGCCGCCGTCGAGGTCGGCCCCCAGCATCGAGGCGCCATCGAACCCCGCATCGTGCGCGTTCACCCGCTGCAGGTCGGCGCCCAAGAGGTTGGCGCCCTCGAAGTGGGTGCGGGTGAGATTGGCGCCGATGAAGCTCGCGCCGTGACCCTTGACGCCGGCGAGGTTGGCGTCGGTGAAGTTGACGCCCTCGAAGTCGGAGCCGAACAGCGAGGCGCCGCGCAGGTCGGCGTGCGCCAGATCGGCTTTGCTGAAGTTGGTGCCGAAGAACCAGGCGCCGCGCAGGTCGGCCCCGACCATGGTCGCGCTGGTGAAGTTGGCGCCCATGAAGCGCGCCTCCGGCAGCTTGCGGCCCGACAGCTCGCACGAGACGCACATGCCGCCGAACTCGAAGACGCGGGAGACGTCGTCGCCCTGATCCAGCGCCCAGGCGTGGGAGACGGCCGCCAGGCCGCCAAAGGCCGCCGTGCAGAGAACGGTGACGATCCGCGCGAGAAGAGCTGTCGGGGAACGGAGCAACGGCGGGCGGTTCCAGAGGCGGCGCGCAAGGCCAGCGCCGATGCTCGTATTCACCCCCGACGCCCCCCGCCGCTACTTAAATCCCGGTAATGGCGAAACTTTAATCACAGGGGCGCAGGCGAAGTCCACGCGGAAGCGTGGTGGCGCCGTCGCCGCAGGCTTCATTGAGCTGGCCCTGGGTCAGGCCGACCGCGCGCTCCATCTCGGCGCCCGAGAAGTTGACGCCGGCGAGGGTTGCGCCGCGGAAGTTCGCGCCTTCCAGGTAGGCGCCGACGAAGGTGGCGTTGGTGAGGTTGGTTCCGGCAAAGCTCGCGCCGGAGAGCACCGCGCCGTAGGCGTTGACGTCGCGCAGGTCGCCACCGGCGAAGCTGGTGTGGTTCATCACCGCCGCCGAGAAGTCGGCCTGGCGCAGCCGGGCGCCGGCAAAGTCGCGGTCCTTCATCTCCAGATTGGAGAAGTCGGCCTGGAAGAGGTTGCAGTGCGGACAGCTGGCGCCGCTGCGGGCATGCTCGATCTGCCCGGCGTTCTGGGCCAGCGCCGATGGGCCGGCGGCGACGAGCGCGCCAAGCGCCACGGCCGCCGCGGCGGAAAGGGTGAGCAGTCTCATATCGGCACAACCCCCGCAGGTTCAGCCGGTATCGTTGGTCCCTCCCAGGCAAGGGCGAGGCCACGGCCGGCAGCGTCACCCCGCCTGGGGCGCGCGTTCGCCGCAGGTCTGGCAGATCAGCGACTGGCCCTTGCGGACCAGGGCGAGGTCGCCGCAGGCGGGGCAGACGTCGGCGCCGCGTCCGGCCGGGCCTAGGCCGGCGGCCGGCTTGGCGACGGGCAGGAACACCAGGTTGTCGGGCGTCGAGCCGCGCGAGAAGCCGCGCGAAATGAAGCGCGAGGCCGGCTGCGGCGCAGCCTCCTCGTCCTTGCCGCCGCCCAGGCCGTCGGCGTTGAGGCCCTGCGGGTCGACGTTGGCGAGGTCGTCGCGGCCGAGGTAGCTGACTCCGAGCTCGCGGAACACGTAGTCGAGGATCGAGGTCGCCGAGCGGATCGTCTCGTTGCCGACCACTTCGCCGGCCGGCTCGAACCGCGTGAAGACGAAGGCGTCGACGAACTCTTCCAGCGGCACGCCGTACTGCAGGCCGATCGAGATCGCGACGGCGAAGTTGTTCATCAGCGAACGGAAGGCCGCGCCCTCCTTGTGCATGTCGAGAAAGATCTCGCCGAGCTCGCCGTCCTCGTATTCGCCCGTGTGCAGATAGACCTTGTGTCCGCCGACGGAGGCCTTCTGGATGTAGCCCTTGCGCCGGTCCGGCAGCTTGCGGCGCGAGCGCTCGATCTCGATGAACCGCTCGACGATCCGTTCCGGCGGCGGCTCCGGCCTCGATTCGGAGGCTCGGGCGGCGCGCGGCTCGGTGAGGGCGAGCGTGAAGTCGGCCGGCGGCGCGGCGCGGACGATCCGCACGGCGCGCAGGCCGGCGGCGGCGGCCTCAGCCAGCGCCGCCTGCGCCGTCTCGGGACCCGCCTCGAACGGCAGCGCGACCATGGCGGTCGCCGGGGCGCACGTCACCGCCTCCACGGCGCGCAACATGGCGAAGCGAGCCGCGAGCCCGATCTCGGATGCCGGCGCAAGGGCGGCGGCGAGGGCGTCCGGCAGTCCCGCGGCGGTCGGCGAGTCGGCGCCGAGCGCGAAGGCCTCGGCGGCGGCGATCTCGGCCGGCGAGAAGCCCGCGTGGGCCAGCGTGTCGAAGTCCGGCTCGGCGAGCGCCTCCGGCGAGGCGCCCAGCACGTCGGTGACGAATCCGGCGCCGATCACCGCCGGCGCGAAGGCCGGCCGGAGGCCGGCCGCCTCGCCCAGCGCCGCTTCGGCCAACGCGATCTCGTGGGAGGTGAAGCCCTTCGCGGTCAGCGCGGCGTGGCTGACACCGGGCGCCTCGGCGAGCGAGCCGTGGCCGAGCAACGCAGCGCGCAGGTCGCCCGCATCCAGTCCGGCGAGACGCGCCGCAACCAGCCCCGGCTCGGCCAGCGTGCGCAGCAGCGCGCCGTCGGCGGTCTCGGCCAGCGTCACCGGTCCGGACCACGGCGCGGCGCCCAGCGTCAGCGCCCCAAGCCGCAGCGAAATTTCGGGGTCCTCGAAGGCGCAGAGCTTCACAGCGTGAGCCGCCCCAAGCGCCGCCGACATCGTGTCCGCCGCCGCCAGCGCCTGCGCGTGCAGGTCCGCCGCCAGCGCGCGGGCCGCGTCGCTGTCGTAGGCCATGCCGCGCCCGACGATCAGCTCGGCGACGCCCGCCAGCGCCAGCGCGATCGGGCGCGCGGCGCTGCGGCGATAGGCGTCGGCGGGATCGGCGACGAAGCCGGCGCGGCCCTCGATGTCGAGCGCCAGCAACGCAAGCCGGACCGCGTCCGCGAAGCCCTCGGCGTCGAAGCCGTCGGCGCGCTCGAATGCCAGCGCGTTGACGGCGCCCCGCGGCGCGATCTCGGCCAGCGCCAGGCGCTCCGCGTCGCCCTGCGAGAAGGCGATCGTCAGCGCGGAGGTTTCCCAGGCCAGCGCCGCGGCCCCGCGCGCCGCGTCGGAACCCGCAACCACGCCGCCGCGGTCGGCGACGGCGATCAACTCGGCTGTCGCCGCGCCGCAGACGGATGTCGCGACCTCAACGCCGGCGCGTCCGAGCGCGATGGCGTCCGCGATGGCGGCGTCGCCATGGCCGGCCGCCCGCGCAGCCCAGGCGGCGCGGGCCAGCGCCTGGTTGCTGTCCAGGCCGGCGCAAGCCGCGCGGTCGCCCTCGCAGCGAATCACCGCCAGCGCGACGGCCGCCAGCCGCTCGGCCGCGCCGGGCGCAAGGCCGGCGGCGAGGCCGCGGCCGGCCCGGAGCGCGCGGGCGGCGTCGGCGAAGCCGGGGCGACCGAGCTCCGGCAGGGCGAGCGGCGGCGGCCTCGCCGTGTCGGGCGCGAGCGGGTTGACCCTTGCGCCGAACGGCAACTGGCGAGCAGTGGCGATGACGCCGAGCGCCAGCGCCGCGTTAAGCTCGGCGTGGAAGCGCGCGGCCTCGGCCTCGTCCGCGAAGACGCCGAGCGCGAGGCCCCAGGCGGCGAGGCGGCGCGCGTAGCGGTCCGGGCCGCCGGCGAGCAGCGGCTCGGCGCTCTCGAGCGCCAGCGCGGCGGGGCTCGCCGGCGGCAGGTCGCCCGGCAGCCCGTCGGCCCAGTCGAGCCAGGCCTCGACGCGCGCCGTCGTCCAGTGCGGGGGGGCGGCGGTCTCGGTGAGGTCGTTGGCGCGCTCTATCCAGCGAATTTCCGCCGCGTAGGGCAGGGGGCTGGCGGCGAAGCGGTCGGGAAGGCGCATGCGGAACCTGAAGGCGAAGGCGACTGCATCGGCAGGCTAGGCTGTGTCGGCGCGCCAGGCCAATAGATGTTGCGGCCAACGCGCATCGATCCACAACATCTGGCGTCAGGAGCCGCGCCGCTGCGGCCGGCCGGCTCCCTGGACGGCGTCCGGGGGCGTCCCTATAAGAACCGCGCCACGTCTCGCCGTCGCGGAGCCTCGAGCCCTTTGCTGAAAGCCATCTTCACCTGGTGGAACTCCGCCACCATCGGCGTCCGCTTCACGGTGGCGCGACGCGGGGTGTTCATCGGCCAGGACGACTACGGCAACAGCTACTACGAGGCCCGCGACGCCTCCGACAGCTATGACGGGCGCAAGCGCCGCTGGGTGATCTACCGCGGCTACGCCGAGGCCTCGAAGGTGCCGGCCGAGTGGCACGGCTGGCTGCACTACACCTTCGAGGAGCCGCCGACGGTCGCCCCGCTGACCCGCAAGGTCTGGGAGAAGGACCACATCCCGAACCTCACCGGCACGTCGCTGGCCTGGCGGCCGAAGGGCTCGATCGCCCGCGGCGGCGAGCGCCAGGCCGCGTCCGGCGACTACGAGGCCTGGAGGCCGAAATGACGCGCCGCGGCTGGCGCGCACTCGGGCTAGGCGCGGCGCTCGCGGTTGCGGCAGGCGTCGTCGGGTTGGCGCAGCCCTCCAGCAACCAGGCCGGCGGCGGTGACGCCGGTCCGGCGTCCTCAGAGGCGCCCCCGGGCGTGCCGGTGATCCAGGCGCCGCCCGAGACCGAGCCGCCGCCTGAGCCCGCCAACGTGACCGCGTCCGCCCCCGTCGCCAATCCCAGGCACGAGCGAAAGCTCGACTAACGCCGCGCCGGCCAAGCAGGCCGAGGTGAAGCCGCCGCCGCCGCCCTTGCCGCCGGCGCCCAAGCCGGTCCGCAGCCCGGCGGCGATCATGCAGGCGCTCGACAAGGTGACGGCCGAGACGATGCGCTTCGCCGCCCCGGTGGGCCAGCCGGTGCGCTACAAGAACCTCGTCTTCACGGTGAAGGCCTGTGAGAGCACGGGGCTCGGCGGGGCCTCGCCGCAAGCCTCGGCCTATGTGGTGATCGACAACGCGCCGCTGGCGTCGGAGGGCGTCTCGCCGCCGCCGCCGAAGCAGGTGTTCAAGGGCTGGATGTTCGCCAACTCGCCGGGCCTCAACCCGCTGCAGAGCCCGATCTACGACGCCTGGGTGATCGCCTGCATGGCCGCGCCGCCGCCCACGTAGGGGTCGATCCGCCGGAAGTCGGCCCGCACCTCCAGCGCGCGCGCCAGCCGCTGCACATAGTCGGCGCGGGAAATCTCCTCGGCCCCGAACGTCGCCAGATGCTCGGTGAGGAACTGGGCGTCGAGCAGCGTGAAGCCGCCCGCCTTCAGCCGCGCGATCAGGTGGACGAGCGCCACCTTGCTGGCGTCGCGCTTGGTCGAGAACATGCTCTCGCCGAAGAAGGCGCCGCCGAGCGCGACGCCGTAGAGGCCGCCGACCAGCCGGCCGTCCAGCCAGCTCTCGATGCTGTGGGCGAGGCCGCGCGTGAAGAGCGCGTCGCACATCGCCTGGATCGGCTCGTTGATCCAGGTCTCCATCCGCCCGGAGCGCGGCGCGGCGCAGGCGGCGACAACCTGCGCGAACGCCGTGTCGGTCCTGACCTCGAACCGGTCGGAGCGGACGGTGCGGGCCAGGCGCCGCGAGACGTGGAAGGCGTCCAGCGGAAGCACGCCGCGCCGGGCCGGATCGACCAGGAACACGCGCCGGTCGTGCCGGGCGTCGGCCATCGGGAAGACGCCGCGCCGGTAGCAGTCGACCAGGTCCTCGATGGAAAAACCCTGCAAACCGACCTCGCGAGCGCGCCACGACGCTTCCATGTAAGCAATGCGAGGGCGCGACACACACCTTATTCCCGATCGCTCAGGGCCGGAGCCACGACATGTCCGCCACGGTCTACGACCAGCACGCCGCGTTCTACGTGGCGTTCGTCGACCAGGGCCTGGAGCGGCAGGGCGGCGCCGAGGTCGCGTGCCGCACGATCGTCGGCCTCGTGGGCGATCGGATCGCCGGGGCGCGCGTCTGCGATCTGTGCTGCGGCGAGGGCTACGTCGGACGCCATCTCGTCACGCTCGGCGCCCGCGAGGTGGTCGGCGTCGATCTTTCCGAAGTCGCTGATCGAGGTCGCGCGGCGCCGCGCGCCCGACGGACCGATCAGCTACCGCGTCGACGACGCCAGCCGCCTGCAGAGCGTCCCGGACGCAGCCTTCGACATCGTCGTCTCGCAGCTGGCGATGATGGACGTCGCCGACCATCGCGGCATGTTCGCCGCCGTGCGGCGCGTGCTCGCTCCGGGCGGCGGGTTCGTCTTCTCGATGCTGCATCCCTGCTTCGAGGGGCGGCCGTTCCACGTGCCGGATGCGCCGCCTCACCTGCTGGACGAGGCCGGCAAGCCGGTCGGCCTGGTGGTCCGCCGCTATGCCTCCGAGGGCAAGTGGAACTCCGGTGGCGATGGAGTGCGCGGCCGCATGAGCGCCTACCACCGCACGCTCGCCACCTACGTGAATGACCTCATCGCCGCCGGCTTCGCGCTGGAGCGGCTCGAGGAGCCGCTGGCCGGGCCTGTCGCGATCAGCGAGCTCTTCGCCGAAGTGCCGACCGTGCTCGTGATCGCCGCGCGCGCCGTCTAGCGCCGCCCGTTGAGTCGCCGTGCTATAGCCGGCGCGCATGCTCAACGTTCACCCTCCGCATCCCGCCGGCGACGCCGCGCCGCACCCCAGCGCCGTCTGGATCGACCTCGTCAGCCCCGACCAGGGCGAGGTCGCTCTGGTCGAGGAGCTGACCGGCCTCGAGATTCCCGACCGGGCCGAGCTGGCGAGTCTCGAGCAGTCGTCGCGGATGGCGTTCGACCATGAATGCCTGCGGCTGGCCGCGCCGGTGATCGCCGACGCCGACACCGACCATCCCAGCCTCTCGCAGGTCGGCCTGATCGTCACGCCGTCGCGGCTGATCTCGATCCACTTCGAGCCGCTGAAGATGTTCGAGACCGTCGCCGGCAAGTACGACAAGACGCCGCCGCCGAGCAGCGCGGCGGTGTTCGCGGCGCTGATGGAAGCCTACGTCGCGCGCCTCGCCGATCTGCTGGAGGAGGCGCGCGCCCGGCTCGACCAGATCTCGCACCAGGTGTTTCGCAAGAGCGCCGACAGCCCGCGCCGCGCCATCCAGTCGACCGCCGCGATGCGCGACCGGCTGCAGTTCCTCGGCCGCATGGGCGAGCGCATATCGCTGATCCGCGAGAGCCTCTTGGGCGTCGACCGCATCATCGGCTTCAGCCTGGAGGCGGCGAAGGACTGGTTCTCGCCGGAACTGACCCGCCGCATCCAGGTAGCCCGCGCCGACGTCGAGGAGCTCGACCAGTTCGAGGAGCATCTGCTCGGCAAGGTGCAGTTCCTGCTGGATGCCGTGCTGGGCTTCATCAGCATCGAGCAGAACGACATCTTCAAGGTGCTGACCATCGCCTCGGTGGTCGGCATCTTCCCGACCCTGGTCGCCGGCTGGTACGGCATGAACTTCCAGAGCATGCCGGAGTACCACTGGGTCTGGGGGTACCAGTGGGGCATCGGCGTGATCGCCGCCTCCACCATCCTGCCGCTGGCCTGGTTCAAGTGGCGAGGGTGGCTCTAGGCGCAATCCGGCGCGCGCCTCACCGGGCCGGCAGGCGATGGCCGATGTATTGCGCCAGGCTGCTGGCCTGGGGCGGGTCGCCGTTCGACAGGGTGGCGACGACGAAGCCGCTGTCCGGATAGATCAGCAGCATGCCGTTCTGGCCGGGCGCGCCGCCGCTGTGCCCGAACGAGCGCACGCCGTCCCGCGAGTCGGTCTGGAAACCCATGCCGTACTTGACGCCGGTCATGACCTCGACGGCGGCCGAGTCGATCAGCCCGTAGCGCTCGGCGTCCAGCAGCTTGCCGGCGGTCAGCGCGTCGGCGAAGCGCACGAGGTCGCCCACGGTCGAGTATCCGCCGCCGGCGGGGCTGCCGCGCAGCGGCAGCGTCGGGTCGCTGCGGACCAGCCCGTCGGGGCCGTCCATGTAACCCACCGCCCGTCCGGGCACGTCGGTGCTCTCCGGCAGCGCACCGGTCGCCGTCATACCGCTGGGCCTGAGGATATTGGCCTCGACGTAGTCGTCGTAGCGCTGGCCGCTCGCCACTTCGATGATCCGCCCCATCAGGATGAAGCCGTAGTTGGCGTACCGGTACTGGCTGCCGGGCTCGAACTCCGGATCGCGATGGCCGAACAGCGCCACGAAATCCGCTGGATCCAGCAGCTTCAACCGGTGCTCGGTGAACTCGGGGCCGAAGAAGTCGCCGGCGCCGCCCGTGTGCGTGAGCAAATGGCCGATGGTGACCTGCTCGGCGAAGGTTCGGCTCGGGTAGTCCGGCAGGTGGCGCCCGACCGGGTCATCCAGCCCGAGGACGCCCGCCTGCACCAGCTGCAGGGCCGCCACGCCGGTAAGCATCTTGTTCATCGATCCCATGCGGAAGCGGGTGTCCAGGCTGTTGGCGACGCGCTGTTCGCGGTCGGCGAGGCCATGCGCCGCCTGGAACAGCGTCCGTCCGCGCTGCGAGACCAGCACCGCGCCGCTGAACCAGCCCTTCGCGGCGTCATGCGCCAGCTTCGCCTCAAGCGCGGCTTCGAGCTCGGGCCAGCTCATCCGCTCGGGCACGGAGATCTCCGGCGGCCAGACCGGGGTCGGGGTCAGCGCGGTGATGGCGGGCGGCGACGACCGGTCGACGCTCAGCTGCAGGCGCCAGCGCTGGCCCCAGCGATCCTCGATGACCACGGTGGCCGCATCGCTCGCCACCGCCTCCGCGCGGATCAGCTTGGCCGGACCGCTGCGGCGCTGGTTGCCGACCCCGGCCCGGGCGTCCATGGCGCTCATCCGAGCCGACATGAAGGCTTGCAGCGTCGCCGGATCGGCGTTGAAGGCGTCCAGCCACGCCGAGAACGCCTCCGCGGCAGGCCCGGACCACGTCGTCTCGGTTTGAGTCGCCATGTGAGTTGCTCCAGTGACCAGCCTCGGGCCGGGGGTCGCGCTAGCCGTCCGCAGCGCGCTCGCACGCCAGCGAGAATTCCGACCCGACCAGCTCCATGCCGAGACGTCGGGCGACGTTCTGGGAAGCGAGATTGTCGAATGTCGTTCCGTAGAACGGTGTCGCGCCTTGCTCCAGCACGACTTGCGCCCAGGTGGCGACGGCCTGCGACGCCAGTCCGCGGCCGCGATAGGCGGGGAGGGTCTCGACGCCCGCGGCGTGGGCGCCCTGGGCCGCATGCACGCTGGCGCAGAGCGACACCGCCCGCCCATCGACGATGGCGGCGCACATCGGCAGGCCGGCGGCGACGTCCGGCAGCCACTCGTCGAGGCCGCCGCTCAGCAGTGACGCATTGGCGGCGGTGATCCTGGCGCCGGCGACCTGGTCAGGCGGCGGAGCTGGCACGCGGTAGAGCGGTCCGGCTCGCATCGCCGCGACCCGTCCCACCGATCCGAGGATGCTCAGATAGCGGCCATACGCCAGCGGCCAGTCGCGGGGCCGACCGCGCGGCGCCCGCGCCACCGCTTCCAGCTCTGCGACCACATCGCCGGCGAGCCGGGCGTGACAGCGGCAGATCGCCCACTCCGGGGTCCGGAAGACGTAGAGGTCAGGGCCCGAACCGCCCAGCCTGCCGGCCGCGTCCACGCCGGCCAGCGCGTCGATCTGCTCGATCAACCTCTCGCCGCCTGTCGTCATCTGGCCTGACGAACGCCTCACCCCTCTGTTGTCCGCAGACTACCGGATGCCTCAAAGTGCGCCCTGGGTCGACCATCCAGGCGGCGATGGAATGTCTTTGCAGCAGATACGGCCGCACGACGTGATCCTCCGTGAGGGTGGCGTCGTCCTGCGCCCGATGACCGAGCGCGACTGGCCTTTGCTGGTGGCGCTGAACAACGATCCCGAGGTGCTCTACTACGCCGAGGGCGACGACGTGGCCTCGCGCAGCCTCGATGAGGTGCAGGCGATCTATCGGCACGTCTCGCAGACCGCCTTCTGTTTCGTGATCGAGCATGACGGCGCGGCGGTGGGCGATTGCTGGCTGCAGCAGCTGAACCTGGAGCGGCTGCGCGCCCGCTTCCCGGGTCTCGACTGCCGCCGCATCGATCTGGAGATCGAGACCGCGTCCTGGGGCCAGGGCATCGGCGGGGCGGCGCTGCGATTGCTGGTCGGGCTGGCGTTCGACCGCGAGAATGCCGACGCCGTCTTCGCCTGCGACATCGCCGACTACAACGGCGCGAGCCGGCGGCTCTTCGAGCGAGCGGGGTTCACGCTCTGCGCCGCCACCGATCAGCCGCCGGGCGCCAAGGCCCGCGTCGTCTACGACCTCGTGCGGCTTCGGGCAGATCGCGACTAGCGCCGCGTCTTCCAGATCGCCTGCAGGTGCCTTTCCGCCGCGCTGTGTCGCGTCCTGCAGGTCGACCGCATCGCCGGTGACCTCGATGCCCAGCCGGTCGTCCTCTCGCCAGATGGTCTTTGCGGGGAACGCGACGCCGGCCTTCACGGCGATCAACCAGTACGTCGGCGGCAGGAAACGCCGCTCCGTCAGCTTAAGACAGGCGCCCTGCGCGGAAACGTTCTCCACCCGGCACGCCAGGACCAACTCCTTGTTCAGATCGACGATGAGCGCGCTGAGCAGCACCCTGCGGCGCCGCGACGCTCGCCGGCCGGGCGTGGGAGACCTGGAGCCGTCCTTCCGACGGTCGTCGCTCTATCGTCGACGAACGTCTGATCGTCGAGCGACAGGGCTTCTGCAATGGTCTGACGCACCGCGACTCCCATGCCCAGTGGTTGTTGCAGCTCAACACTCGCGCAAGTTTAGGCAAACTCGACATGGTCGGTCCACTGTCAACTGCCTGCACCTGGAAATACTTTAAGGTAGGTACGGTTTGCAGCTGATCGCGGCCTCCGGTGCGACAGCTTGCCGCACAATACTTATGACCTGGCGTCTGGGGCACGCCGATTGAGGCCTGGGCTGCTGACCTGACGCCGACGAGTTTGCCTTGTGCGCGGGCTGCGGCCCGACGATGATTGCGGCCGAGCAAAAACGCACCCGGCGATGCGTCGCCAACGCGCGGGTAGCCAGTGAGGTAGTCCCATGAGCGACGGCTCGATCGAGATCAGGGAAGCGGCGAGCGCGGCGCGCGAGGCGGCCTGCGCCGCGCCGCTGGAGAGCCTCAACCCGGCGCTGCCGTCGCTGTTCCAGGCCGACGCCATGTGGCCCTACTTCGAGCGCCTGCGGGCCGAGGACCCGGTGCACTGGACACCCGAGGGCGACAACGCCGCCGCACTGGGGCGTCACGAAGTACAACGACATCATGACGGTCGACACCAACCACGAGGTGTTCTCCTCGGAGGGCGGCATCACGCTGCCGCCGAGCGAGGCGCGCGTGCAGAAGATGATCGAGGCGGGCAGCGGCGGCGGCCCGGGCTCGGGTCTCTTCGGTCCGCCGCCCGGTCAGGAGGGCCAGGGCGGCGGCGGTCCGCGCATGTTCATCGCCATGGACCCGCCCAAGCACGACGTGCAGCGCAAGACGGTCAGCCCGGCCGTCTCGCCGACCAACCTGGCGGTGATGGAGCCGCTGATCCGCGAGCGCTGCGCGGCGATCCTCGATAGCTTGCCGATCGGCGAGCCGTTCGACTGGGTCGACAAGGTCTCGATGGAGCTGACGGCGATGACGCTGGCCACGCTCTTCGACATGCCGCAGGCCGATCGCCGCCGCCTCACCCGCTGGTCGGATGTCGTGATGGCCCAGCCCGGCCACGGCATCGTCGACAGCTGGGAGCAGAAGCGCGCCGAGATGTTCGAGTACGGCAGCTACTTCCTGGGCCTCTGGAACCAGCGCGTGAACGCCCCGCCCGGCGGCGACCTGATCTCGATGCTGGCGCATGGGCCGGCGACGCGCGACATGAACCAGTTCGAGTACCTCGGGAACGTGATCCTGCTGACCATCGGCGGCAACGACACCACCCGCAACACCATCTCGGGCAGCGTCTACGCGCTGAACAAGATCCCCGACCAGTACGCGAAGCTGCGCGCCGACCCGTCGCTGATCCCCTCGATGGTCTCCGAGACGATCCGCTGGCAGACGCCGCTGGCGCACATGCGGCGCGTCGCCAAGAGCGACTTCGAGCTCGGCGGCAAGCAGATCCGCGCCGGCGACATCGTCGTCATGTGGTACGTCTCGGGCAACCGCGACGACGACCGTGATCGAGGGCGCCCCGACGCCTACGTCATCGACCGCGCGCGGGCGCGCCAGCACGCTCAGCTTCGGCTTCGGCATCCACCGCTGCGTCGGCAACCGCCTCGCCGAGCTGCAGCTGCGGGTGATCTGGGAAGAGATCCTGCAGCGCTTCCCCGACATCCAGCTGCTCGAAGAGCCGAAGCGCACCTACTCGACCTTCGTGAAGGGCTACGAAAGCATGCAGGTCCTGATCCCGACGCGGAACTAGGCGCGGAGGGCGGCCAATCTGCGGGTTCACGCGCTCTCCCTGGCTCGCGGTCTTGCCGATGAGCCGCGCCTGCAAGTCCGTATGGAGGGCCAGGTCGCGCCACTGGCGGGCCAGTTCGAGCATATCGCGTCGGTACGCCTCCGGCGCGGTGGTCGCCTTGCGCTCCGCCTCGGTGGCGCGGTGGCGGTAGTACTCGATTCGCTGCATGGCGCCCCAGATCGAAGCGGCGGCGCCCCTGTCTGCACACTCACCCAGCGTCAGGAGCTCGCTGGCGACGTCGTTCCAGTGCTGGACGCCGCGCTGGTCGCAAGACTGCCGGGCCTCCTCGACTTCGGATACTGACGAACGAGAAGGCCTCCCGGCCCAGCTCGGCGTGGAGACGCATGGCGATGTCTATGGCTTTGCGGGAGGGGTCCAGCACACGCGTCACTTCCTTGGCACGGATCATGACCCCTAGGGTTGCACAAACCAGGCTGAACGGGGCCTGAACGGGTAACCAAGACCGCGGCGTGCGGTATTCTGGCGCACGTCGAGCGGCGCCGCCCTCGGCCTGCGTCGTGGCTTACTCTGCGCCGCAAGGGCGGCTCAGAGCAGCCGCACCAGCATCATCACCAGGCCGACGAGCCCGACGCCCCAGCAGAGGCTGCGCAGCCAGGGGACGCCAGCCAGGTAGAGCGGAATGTAGACGATCCGCGCGCCGAACCACAGCCACGCGCCGGTGTCCGCCAGGCCGCCGGCCCGGCCGCTGACGGCGAGGGCGAGCGTCAACGCGATGAAGAGCGGGTAGGTCTCCTTGAAGTTCTCGAAATTGCGCTGCGCGCGGCCGGCCAGCACGCCGAGCGGCTTGCCGGCGTCGCGCGGCCCGGCGTTGTAGGCCGCGCCGGTGTCGCGCAGCGCCGTGGCGGCCTGGACGATCATGTAGGCGAAGAACAGCACGACCGACCAGCCGAGCAGGGTGAGTTCCGTGGTGAGTGCGGGCATGGCGGGGTTCCGCGGATGACGACGCGTCTGGCAGCGCCGTTGCTAAAAGAAACCCTCTCGACGCCGGCGTCAACGGCTCGCAAGTAGCCCTCGCCCCGCGCAGCGGGGAGAGGTCGAGCGGCCGCAAAGCGGCCGACCGGGTGAGGGGCGCTTGTCGCCCTTAGGCGGCAAGCCGGCGGAGCCGGATTCTGCGCTGCGCGGGCTCGACGCTAAGGCGGCGAGCCAAGCCCTCACCCGGCCGGACGCTTCGCGTCCGCTCGACCTCTCCCGCGAGGCGGGAGAGGGCTACTCACCCGGACGGCCGCGACTCTTACCGCGCGCTGGCGAGCCACTCTTCGAGCCAGTGGATGTGGTAGCGGCCTTCGAGGATGTCCGGCTCGTCCAGCAGGTCCTGGAACAGCGGGATGGTGGTCTCGATGCCGCCGACCACCATCTCGCCCAGGCAGCGCTTCAGGCGCGCGATGCATTCGGTGCGGTCGCGGCCGTGCACGATCAGCTTGCCGACCAGGCTGTCGTAGTAGGGCGGGATCGAATAGCCGGCGTAGATCGCCGAATCGAGCCGCACGCCCGAGGCCGCCCGGCGCGTGGAAGTCGGTGATCAGGCCCGGGCGAGGCGGCGAAGGTGCGCGGGTTCTCGGCGTTGATCCGGCACTCGATGGCGTGGCCCTCGAACTGCACCTCGTCCTGCGTGAACGACAGCGGCAGGCCGGCGGCGATGCGGATCTGCTCGCGCACCAGGTCGATGTCGGTGATCGCCTCGGTGACCGGGTGCTCGACCTGCAGGCGGGTGTTCATCTCGATGAAGAAGAACTCGCCGTTCTCGTAGAGGAACTCGATGGTGCCGACGCCGAGATAGCCGAGCTTGGCGATGGCCTTGGCGACGCGTCTCGCCGATCGCGGTCGCGGGTGGCCGCGTCGATGGCCGGGGAGGGGGCTTCCTCCATCACCTTCTGGTGGCGGCGCTGCAGCGAGCAGTCGCGCTCGCCGAGGTGGCAGACCGCGCCGAACGCGTCGGCGATCACCTGCACCTCGATGTGGCGCGGCCGCGCCAGGTAGCGCTCCAGGTAGACCGCGTCGTCGCCGAACGCGGCCTTGGCCTCGGCCTGCGCGGTGGCCAGCGCGCTCGGCAGCTCCTCCGGCGTGCGGGCCACCTTCATGCCGCGCCCGCCGCCGCCGGCCGCGGCCTTGATCAGCACCGGAAAGCCGATCGCTCGCGCCGCCTCGACGGCCTCGTCCTCCGACGGCAGCGCGCCGTCCGAGCCGGGCACGACCGGGATGCCGGCGGTCTTCACCGCCACCTTGGCGGCGATCTTGTCGCCCATCATCCGGATGTGCTCGGGCTTCGGGCCGATGAAGGTATAGCCGTGGGCCTCGACGATCTCGGCGAAGCGGGCGTTCTCGCGAGAGGAAGCCGTAGCCGGGATGGACCGCCTGGGCGCCGGTGATCTCGCAGGCGGCGATGATGGCCGGGATGTTCAGGTAGCTCTTGGCGATCGGGCGCGGGGCCGATGCAGACGCTCTCGTCGGCCAGGCGCACGTGCATGGCGCTGGCGTCGGCCTCGGAATGCACCGCCACCGTCGCGATGCCCATCTCCTTGCAGGCGCGGTGGACCCGCAGCGCGATCTCGCCCCGGTTGGCGATGAGGATCTTCTCGAACATGAGCTGCGACTACCCGATGACGGCCAGCGGCTCGCCGAACTCCACCGGCTGGCCGTCGCCGACCAGCATCTCCAGCACGCGCGCCGGCCCGCGGCGCCGGGATCGGGTTCATGGTCTTCATCGCCTCGACGATGCAGCAGCGTCTGGCCTTCGCGTCACCGTGTCGCCGACCCGCACGAACGGCGGCGCGCCCGGCTCGGGCTGCAGATAGATGGTGCCGACCATCGGCGAGTTGACGACGTCGCCCTCGCGCTGGCCGCGGCTCGCCGCGGGCGCGGCGGCCGCGGCGCCGGCTGGACGCGGGGCGGCCGCGCGGGCGCCGCGTAGACGTAGGCCGGCGGCGGCGACCGGGCGCGTTGCGCGCGACCTTGATCCGCAGGTCGCCGCGCTCGACTTCGATCTCGGTCAGGCCGGTGTCGTTGAGGATGGCGGCCAGACGGCGCACGAGGCGCGCGTCGATCGGATCGGCAGCGCGGGCCTTCGGTTCGGGCATTTAGGCTTCGATACCTTGGTTGTTGCGCCGTGACTTCGGAAGCAGCGGCTCAGTCGGCCGCCAGGCCGCAGGCGGCCTCGACCGCCAGTTCATAGCTCATCGGGCCGAAGCCCGACACCACGCCGGTCGCGGCGATGGACACGTAGGACGCGTGGCGGAACGCCTCGCGCGCGGCCGGGTTGGACAGATGGCAGTCGATCGACCGGGATGGCCAGCGTCTTCAGCGCGTCGTGCAGCGCGACCGACGTGTGGCCGTAGCCGGCGGCGTTGATGACCAGCGCGCCGGCCGCGGTCCGCGCTTCCTGCACCCAGTCGATCAGCTCGCCCTCGTGGTTGGACTGGCGGAACACGATCGCGCGGCCCCTGGCCGCGGCGCGCGCCTCGCAGAGCGGCGGATGTCGTCCGAGCGTGGCGCGCCCGTAGATGTCCGGCTCGCGCACGCCCAGCAGATTGAGGTTGGGGCCGTTCAGTACGTAGATCGGTTTCGACATCCGGCCCCGCCGCCCAAGAAGTCGCGCGCTTGTAGCCGCGCCCGCTCGCCGTCACAAGTTTGGGGCAGGCGCGTAAGGTCGCAGCGTCAACGCGCCTTCGTCACGTCGAACACCAGATTCTCCGGCGCCGGACCGAACGAGGCCCAGGGGACAACCGGAGTCTGCGCGACGCCAACCTTGCTCCAGTCGCAGACGCCGGCGGCGAAGACCCGTCTCAGCCGCGCCCATTCGGCGGGCGTGAAGCGCACGGCGTAGTCCCTCAGCGCCGGCGGCTTCAGCTGGCATTTCAGCACGTCGGCCGCGAGCGGACCGCCGGCGACCAGACGCGGGAAGCCGTACGAGGGGAAGCGTGCGTTGCAGGCGCTCGCCGGCTTGGCCGAGAAGGTCTGCGGCTCGCCGACGAAGTCGGTTGCTGAGGTCCAGCAGCCGTCGACGGCGGCGGGCGGGATGTCGCGCAGGGTCTTCTCGCGGGGCGGCAGGTCCGCTGCGTCGGCATGGATCGCCTCCATCCAGGCGATGAAGGTCGTCCACGCCTTGTCGAACGGGACCGGGCTGCCGCGCCACATGACGTGGTTCCTGGAATTGCCGTTGGCGGCGGCCATGCGCTCGCGCAGGGCGAAGTGGAACCACTGATAGTGGTAGCCGCCGTCGTCGTTGTAGATGCCGCTGATGTCGAACACCGGGATCGAGGCGAGCCCGCCGCCGCCTGAGAACTCCAGCCCGCTCTGATAGGCCCGGTGGATCGCGCCGATATCGCCGACCGAGCGGGCGGCGACGTAGTTGGCGTCCTGATCGTAGCCGCCGACGCCCTCGTTGAGGTCAAGGAACTGCTTCGGGGTGATCGCGCCGGCGTTCAGGGCGGCAAGGCCGTACTGGACGCCGACATTGTCGAAGGTGCGTCGGGCAAAGCCGGTGCGCGGATCGACGCCGAAGACGTTGCGGGCGTGGTCATAGATCGTCGGCCGCGCGCCTTTCGGGTTGGTCTTCGGATCGTAGCGCAGCGCCACGGGCGCCACGTCGTTCCAGACCGCCGACTTGTAGCCTGGTTCGTCCACCCGACCGGGCGCCGGATCGGTGCGCTCGGCCTGGTTGGCCGCGTCGATGAAGGCCTTGCGGCCCTTGTAGCCGCTGACCGCGACCTCCTGCGCCTCCGTGAACGCGCCCGGCGCGGTGACGTCGAAGTAGTGGGCCAGGAGGTGGGCATCGAGGCCGGACGAGGCGATCGCCAGCGGGTCCGGGAAGGTGCAGGCGATCAGGATGCCGTCGTAGAGGCCGGGCAGCGCGTCGGCCGGCTGCGCGCTGCCGTACGACCCGCCGGAGCAACCGACGCTGATCGTGAAGACCGGCGCGCCGAACTCCTTGGTGAAGTACTCCTTGCCCATCATCGCCGCCTCGCCCTCGAGCACGGCGTTGCAGTCCTGCGAGGCGTTCTGCAGCGTCGAGCCGTAGAGCGCGTAGCCTTCGCCGAGGCGTTTCACGCTGTAGAGGCTGGCGTCCATGCCGCCGACCGCGCGGGCCGCGCTGCCGCCGACGGTCCCTTGCGTGTACCAGCCGCCCGGGCAGCCGGCGCCCTGGACGGCGATCAGCCGCCGATTCCAGCCACGGGGCGGCGCGCGCCAGGTCGGCTGCGCCTCGCGCGTCGGGTCGAAGAGGACGGTGCTCTGGTAGATGCCGCGGTCGATCACCGCGGTCTCGACGCGCACCACGAAGGGCACGGTCTGGCCGGTCGTCGTGGTGGTCGTGGCGACGTCGGCCGGCAGCTGGCTGGCGCTCGGCAGCGGTACGAGCACAGCTGCGCCGCTCGGCAGGTAGAGATAGGTGACCTTGGTCTTCGCCCAGCAATCCGGTCCCTGCGAAGGTCCCAGCGTCTCGTCGCTCGCCACCGCTTGGCCGCCCAGCGCTGCGTAGAGCTTGAACGTCGCCGTCGTGCAGACGAACGGCGTCTCGTGCGGCCCGGAGGCGATGGGTCCGGCGATCGGATAGTTGCGCACCACCAGGCGCACGCCGCCGGCCGCGATCACGTTAGGCCCGAGCCTGAGGCCCTCGACGAGGCCGACGCGCGTGTGGCCGGGCCCCGGATGGAACGCGGCGCTGATGTCGTCGCCGTTCAGGGTCACCCGGCTTGCCGCGTCGTCGTCCTGGCGGACTTCGACCAGCACGTCGCCGCCGCTGACCCGGTCCGGGCGCGACGACATCGTCACGATGCTGAGCACTGCGGCAGACGCGCCGAGCGCGGCGGCGAGCGCCGCCCCGGCGATGATCAGCGCCAGCGAGGCGGTGAACCGTCGTCTCATCCTGACCCTCCCGGCCCTGGCCCTCTGGTTTGCACCCTGGCGGCGCGATGGAGCAATCGGTTCTGATTCACACCAAATTCGAGACGCAGGCGCGCCTGCGGCCGGGCGCACTGGCGATTTCCAGCGCCGAAGGCGCGCTGACCTACGCCGAGCTCAAACGCCTCAGCCGACGCTTCGCCGCCGAGCTGCGCGCCGCCGGCGCGGGGCCGGGCAGGGTGGTCGCGATCCTCGCCGAGCGCGGCCCGAAGGTGGTGGTCGCGGCGCTGGCCTGCGCCAGAGCCGGCGCGCCGTTCGTGATCCTGGATCTGGCCTATCCGTCCGAGCGCCTCGCCGCGCTCGCAGCCGTCTGCCGGCCCAAGGCGCAGCTGCTGGCGGCCGACACTGCCGGCCTGGCGGACTGTGGCCCGGCCATCGCGATCGACCTCGACGCGTCCATCGCCATACCCGATGCGCCGCAGCCGCACATCTCGCCCGACGCGGCGGCCTACCTGCTGTTCACGTCCGGCAGCACCGGCACGCCGAAGTGCCTCGCGGTCTCGCACCGGCCGCTGGTCAACTTCGTGGACTGGCAGGCCGGCGCGTTCGAACTGACCGCCGACGACCGTTTCACGCTGCTCTCCGGCCTGTCGCACGACCCGGTGCTGCGCGACATCTTCACGCCGCTCAGCCTCGGCGCCTCGCTGCACATCCCGGCGCAGGCCACGCTGACCGAGCCCGGCGCGCTGGCGGCCTGGTTCGCCGAGGTCCGCCCCACCGCCGCGCATATGACGCCGCCGCTCGGGCTGCTGCTGACCGCGGGGCGCGCGCCGGCCCCGCTGGTCGACCTGCGCTACGTCTTCTGGGGCGGCGATGTGCTGCGGCGCAGCCACATTGCGGCGCTGGCGGCGCTTGCGCCCAACGCTGAGAGCGTCAATTTCTACGGCGCCACCGAGACCCCGCAGGCCGCCAGCTGCTTTCGCGTGCCGCGCGGCTTCGCCGAGGATCGCGCGCCGATCGGCCAGGGGATCGATGGCTTCACCCTGGAGATCCGCGACGAGGACGCCTGCCGGGCGCCCGACGGGGAGCCCGGCGAGATCGTCGTGCGCTCGCCGTTCCTCACCCTGGGCCGCGTGGAGGATGGCGTGCTGCCCTGGGGCCGCGCAGCCTGCGAGATCTACTACGCGACCGGCGACGTCGGCCATCGCCGCGCCGACGGCGCGATCGCCATCCACGGCCGCCGCGACGACCAGGTGAAGATTCGCGGCTATCGCGTTGAATTGGCAGAGATCACGGCTTGCGCTGGGGCCGCGCGCGGGGTCGGCCAGGCCATCACGCCTGAACGTCGGCGAGGCGGGCGAGCCGCGCCTCTGCTGCTTCGTCGAGCCGACGAGGCCGGGCGCCGATCCCGACGCCGTGCGCGCCCACCTCGCGGCGCATCTGCCGCCCTACATGGTCCCGGCCGAGATCCAGGTGATCCCGCAGCTGCCGCTGCTGCCGAACGGCAAGATCGACCGCCAGGCGCTGATCGCCGGCCGTCGCGCGCCGCCGACTGCGCCAGCGCCCGTCACGCCAGCGAAGCAGCCGGGCGGCAAGGTCGAGGCGCAGCTGGTGGATAGCTGGCAGCCGTTCTTCGGCCGCCAGACCGTCACCGCCGCGAGCAGCTTCGCCGGCCTCGGCGGCGACAGCCTCTCCTATGTCTCGGCCTACCTGTCGCTCGAAGAGGCGCTGGGCCAGGTCCCCGACCATTGGACCACGATGACCATCGCCGAGCTGGCCGCCACGGCGCAGCCGGCCGGCGCCAAGCGCAGCGCCTTCGTGACGATCGAGAGCGCCATCCTGATGCGCGCCGCTCGCCATCTGCGTCGTCGTCGGCAGCCACTTCCAGCTGTTCTTCTCGGGCGGGGCGGGCACGAGCGCGCTGCTCTGGGTGTCCGGCTCGATCTTCGGCGGCTTGCAACTGCGCGAGATGGACCACGACGGCCGCCTCGCGCCGATCGGCCGCCTGCTGAAGAGCATCCTGATCCCGCTCTACCTGATCGAGCTGCCGCAGTTCCTCGCCAAGCTGGCGCTGCACGCCCACGCGCGGCTCTCCAGCGTGCTCCTCACCACCGACCTCCTCGACTACACCGGCCTGCCGAGTTCCGGCCCTGACGCCTACGGCGGCCACGAGTACCTGCTCTGGTACATCCACGCCGTCGTCCACATCCTGATCATCTACGCTGCGCTGCTGGTGGTCGCCCGTTACGGGCTGCGGCTCGCGCGGCCCGCCACCGCCGCGGCGCTCGGCGCGGTGGGGCTCGGCCTCGCCGGCCGCTTCGGCCTGCCGGCGCTCTTCCAGGCGGGCTTCTGGGCGCACCCGGTGGACCCGATGTCCTACTTCAACCACGCGCCGACCACCCACCTGGCCACCTTCGCGCTGGCGGCGCTCGCGGGCCTCACCGCCGGCCGCTGGCGCTGGGCGATCCTGGCCGCGACGCTGGCCTACGTCGCCGCCAGCGCGCCGATCTACGGGTTGGCGAATTCGCTGCCGATCGCCGCCATCGCCGCCATCCTCTGCGTCGCGCCGAAGCTCAGCGTGCCGCGCGCGCTCTCGACGCCGATCTACATGGTCGCCGGCGCCTCGTTCTTCATCTACCTGCTGCAGTTCAAGTTCTGGGCGCTCGCCACCCACCTGCATATCCCGGCGCTGCTCGCCTGGCCGATCGCGGTCGGCGGCGGGGTCGCGGTCTGGGCCGGCTGGAACTGGCTCTCGCAGCGGGCAGGCCGCTGGCTGGATGCGCTGCGGCGCCCGGTCGCGCTCTCCCCGGCGGCCGCCGCGACCTCCAGCTAGCGCTGCGCCCCGCGCTCTCGGCTTCGTGCGCCGCGCTTGACGCACCGGCGCCCGGGCGTAGATTGGCGGCTCTTCTCCGGGGAGTCCTGCAAGGGACTGAGAAACCGCTGTTTTCGCGCGGTGACCCGCTGAACCTGATCCGGGTCATGCCGGCGAAGGGAGAGAGCCGGACGAGGGCCCCAGGGTCCGCCAGTCCGATTTTCCACCGACGTCGGGCGGCCCATCACGCGGAGCGGCGTTGCGATGCGGCTGACGGTCAACGGCGAGGCGAGGGACGCACCGGCGGCGACCACCGTCGCGGCGCTGGTGTCGCTGCTCGGCCTCGACAGGCGCAAGCTGGCGGTGGAACGCAATCTGGAGATCGTGCCGCGCTCGCTCTTTGCGTCCACGGTGCTCGGCGACGGCGACCGGATCGAGATCGTGGCGTTCGTCGGCGGCGGCTGAAGGAGACTGACATGGACGGCTCTCAGGTCGCCGGCGAAGACACCTGGACAGTCGCCGGACGCACCTTCCGCTCGCGGCTGATCGTCGGCACCGGCAAGTACAAGGACTATGCGCTGAACGCCGCCGCGGCCGAGGCGGCGGGCGCGGAGATGGTCACCGTGGCGCTGCGGCGGGTGAACCTCTCCGATCCCAGCCAGCCGATGCTGACCGACTTCGTGCGGCCCGACCGCTTCACCTATGTGCCCAACACCGCCGGCTGCTTCACCGGCGAGGAGGCGGTGCGCACGCTGCGGCTGGCCCGCGAGGCCGGCGGCTGGGACCTCGTCAAGCTCGAGGTGCTGACCCGCACCGCCCACCTCTATCCCGACATGGAGGAGACGCTGCGGGCGCTGAAGCTGCTGATCGCCGACGGTTTCTCGGTGATGGTCTACGCCACCGACGATCCGGTGATGTGCAAGAAGGCCGAGGATCTCGGCGCGGCGGCGATCATGCCGGCCGGCGCGCCGATCGGCTCGGGGCTGGGCGTGCAGAACCGGGTCAACATCCGGCTGATCGTCGAGCAGACCAGCGTGCCGGTGCTGGTCGACGCCGGCGTCGGCACCGCCTCGGACGCGACGCTGGCGATGGAGCTCGGCTGCGACGCGGTGCTGATGAACACCGCCATCGCCGAGGCCAAGGACCCGGTGCGCATGGCCACGGCGATGAAGCACGCGGTGATCGCCGGGCGCGAATGCTATCTCGCCGGCCGCATGGGCAAGCGCATGTACGCCGACCCGTCCTCGCCGCTGGCGGGGCTGATCTAGGCGGCGCTGGGCGTCTGCGTGGTTTTCGGTTGCGGGGCCGGCGGGGTCGCGGTTTGGTGGATCGTTGATCGGCGGGCAAGATGTTCCCGCGTTTCACAAGCCGGTGGACGACCCGTGGCTATCCAGCTGAATTTCATCGACGATTCTAACGACACGAACAACTCGCAGGTGGTGATCTTCCAGGCGGCGGCCGGCGGCGGCGTGGACGACCTGCCGGTGGCCTGCCAGGTGATCAACGACTGCCGCTCGGGCCATCGCCACCCGTTGGCGCTGCGTTCGGCGCATCGGTCGACGATCTGGATCGCGGCGCACCCGCAGCCGAAGCCGGGCGAGCTCGGCGGCGTCGACCCCGCCGCCGCCACCCGGCTGTCGCTGGCGGGCTTGGCCAGCGCCGACATCGTGATGACCGGCGGCGGCGCGCAGCCCTTTGCCTTCACCCTCGCAAACGCGGTGAAAACCTAGCAGTCTCGCCGCGCAGGGTCGGGGCGGGAGGCGCTGGCGTGACGGAGCACCGGGCGAGCGTGACCTGGCGGCGCGAAACCCCGGGGTTCGACTACGACAGCTTCGACCGACGACACCAGCTCGCCTTCGAGGACGGCGGCGTCGCGCTCGCCGGCGACGCGGCGCAGGACTACCGCGGGCGCGGCGAAGGGGCGGACCCGGAGCAGCTGTTCGCCGCCTCGCTCGGCGCCTGCCACATGCTGTCGTTCCTGGCGATCGCCGCGCGGATGCGGATCGTCGTCGACGCCTACGCCGACGCGCCGGTCGCCACGGTGGGCAAGGACGCCGAGGGACGCCTGGCGGTGACGCGGGTGGTGCTGAAGCCGCACGTCACGTTCGCCGCGGGGGTCGCGCCGGAGAAGCTGGCGCAGCTGCACGATCTCGCGCACCGCAACTGCTTCGTCTCCGAACGCCGTGAAGGCGCCGGTCGATCGTCGAGCCGGCTGGCTTAAGGCCATGGTCGGGGAGCCGGAATCGCTGGACACCGACGAGAGCCTGGAGCGGCGCCGCGACCGCCACTGGTTCGACCGCCTGATCATGCTGTCGGACGGCGTCTTCGCCATCGCCATCACCCTCTTGGCCTTCGATCTGCACGGCCCGACCCGCTGGCGTAACGTTGCGGACATCTGGGGGGCGCTCAGCCCGCAGCTCGACGCCTACGCGCTGAGCTTCGTGGTGGTCGCAGTCTACTGGCTCGCCCACCGGCGCTTCTTCGCGATGATCGTGTTGGTGGACGCGCCGGTGACCGTGCTGAACCTGGTGACGCTGGCGCTGGTGGCCCTGGTTCCGGCCGCAACCGGCCTGAAATCATGGCGCGGGGCCGACCCAGGCGTCGATGCTGGTCTACTCGGGGCTCGTGGCGGCCATCGGCTTCTCGGTCGCAGCGGTCTGGGGCTACGCGGCGCTGGTCGCCAACCTGGTGACGCCGGAGGTTCCGCGGCGCACCCGCTGGTTCCTGCTGGCGCTGATGGTGGCGACGCCGCCGCTGTTCCTCCTGCTGCTCGGCTTTCTCCACAATCCGCCGAACGGCGTCATCCCGCTCGGCCTGGTGGCACTGTTCCTGATCGGCTGGCGGATGCGGATGTGGGTGCTGGCGCGCCTGCACCCCCGCCGCTCGCCCACTGAAGCGGGGAACGCGAGCACGCCCTGCTAGCTGGGCCACTCGTAAGCCGGCAGCTCCAGGTCGTCCGCGACCATCGGCCCGACCAGCAGCCGTGAGAGGCCGGGCAGGGCGGCCAGCCGCGTCAGCTGGTCGCGGATCACGACGCCGAGCGCGGTCTTCGGTGCGAACCAGCCACCCATCCGTAGCGCCGCTTGTTGCTTGCCCACGATGTAGCGCCGCAGCCGCCGCTCGTAGATCGCGAAGGCGCGGCGATGGTCGTGCGGATGCATGGCGAGCTCGCCGGCCAGCATGAAGGCGCCGGCCACGGCGAACGACGCGCCTTCGCCGGCCAGCAGCGACGGCGCCCAGGCCGCATCGCCGACCAGCGCGACGCGGCCGGCCGACCAGGCTGGCAGGCGCACCTGCGCCACCGCGTCGAAGTAGAGATCGTCGGCGCGGTTCAGCGCCTGCACCAGATCCTTGGCCTCCCAGCCGATCCCGGCGAACGCCTCGGTGAGCAGGGCGCGCTGTTCCTGAACCGTGTCGCGGCGCCGGCCGCTCGCCACATCGTCGGTGATGATCAGGAAGAACGCGGTGCGGCCGTCCGACAGGGCGCAGCGCACCGCCTGGCGCCCAGGGATCGTGCGGCTGACGTAGGCGAGCTCGGCGGGGTGCGGATAGTCGGACGTCGTGAAGGCGGCGACGTGGCGGCCCAGCGAAACCAGCTCGCCGGCGCAGGCGAACGCCAGCCGGCGGACCTTCGAGTGCGCGCCGTCGGCCCCGATCACCAGGTCGAAGCGCTGCGGCGCGCCGCGCCGGAACACTACATCGACGCCGCGCCCGGTCTCGGCGAGGCCGACGATCTCGTCATCGAAGCGGATCTCCACGCGGTCTTGCACCTGGGCGAGCAGCTCCGCAGCCAGGTCGCTGCGCAACAGGCTCACGTAGCGCTCGCCGAGTTGGCGCTCGAACGCCGCCAGCGGCAGCCGCACCCGCGCCCGGCCGTGGGCGTCCACCAGCCGCAACTCGGTGACGCGGCAGCCGACCTGCCTCAACCGTTCGGCCAGCCCCATCCGCTCGGCGACCCCGAAGCCAGGACCCCAGAAGTCGATCATGTAGCCGCCGGTGCGCGGCGCCGGCGCCTGTTCGACCAGCACCGGCCGGCGGCCGGCGCGCAGCAGCCAGTCGGCGAGGGCGAGGCCGGCGACACCCGCACCCGACACCAGCACAGGTCCTCGCCCACCAGGATCGGAAAAGGCCATGCTCGCCCTCGTCGATCGCCGCACCTGCGGCCGGCGCCGCCGACGCCGCGTCGGCAGAGCGCATCGTTGCGCCTATCCATCATGCCATGATGCAACTGACTACGTCTCGCGGGAGCGGCGCCGGCGCATTGGGCAAGCGGGGCCATAGGCGCTAGTCTCGCCCCTGAAATGGTTCAGTCCACGGACGAAAAGCGCTGGCCGATCTTTCGGCCGCTGCAGGGCGCGACGCTCTCCGGGGTCGGCGTCGACCTGGCGGCCGGGCTGACGCTGGCCGCGATCGCCATTCCCGAGCAGATGGCGACCGCGCGCCTTGGCGGCCTCGCGCCGCAGGTCGGCCTCTTCGCCTTCGTGGCCGCGACCGTGGGCTTCATCGCCTTCGGGGCCAACCGGGTGCTGTCGGCGGGCGCCGATTCGACCATAGCGCCGATCTTCGCCGGAAGCCTGGCGGGCCTCGCGGCGGTCGGCTCGCCGCTCTACGGCGAGCTCGCCGCGGTGCTGGCGTTGATGGTGGGCGTCCTGGTGGCGATCGCCGGCCTCGTCAGGCTGGGCTGGATCGCCGATCTGCTCTCGCGCCCTGTGCTCACCGGTTTCCTGGCCGGCATCGCGGTCCACATCGTGCTCTCGCAGGCGCCGGCCGCGCTCGGCCTGCCGGAGGAGTCGGGGCCGAGCTACCAGCGGCTCGCCGAGCTCGCCGGCGCGGCCCACGCGATCAACTGGACGGCGGCCGTCATCGCGCTCGGCGTCTTCGCCGTGACCTTCGCCGCGGAGAAGCTAAGTCCGCGCATACCCGGCGCGCTGATCGGGCTGGCCGGCGCAACGCTCGCGGCCGCGGCGCTGGGGCTCGGCCGCCAGGGCGTGCCGCTGCTGGGCGCGCTCCCGACCGGCCTGCCATCCCCGACGATGCCCAGGCTGCACCCCGAGAGCCTCGTGCCGCTGGTCGGTCTGGCCGGCGTCGTCGCGCTGGTGGTGATGGTGCAGACCGCGGCGACCACGCGCTCGTTCAGCGCCGGCGTGAGCGATCCCGACGTCGACCGCGACTACCTCGGCGTCGGCGTCGGCGGCCTGATCGCCGGCATCTTCGGCACGTTCCCGGTAAACGCCAGTCCGCCCCGCACGGCAGCGGTGTCGGAAGCGGGCGGCCGCAGCCAGATCGGCGGCCTCGCGGCCGCAGCCACGGTGCTGCTGCTGGCGGCGTTCGGCGGGCGCCTGTTGGCCGACACGCCGACCGCCGCGCTGGCAGGCGTCCTCTTCTTCGTCGCCCAACGCATCTTCCACGCCGGCGACTTCATGCACCTGGCCCGCCGCGCCCCGGCCGAGCTGGCGCTGGCGGTGCTGACGACGCTGCTGATCGTGCTGCTGCCGATCCAGACCGGCGTGGCGATCGGCATCTTCTTCTCGCTCGGGCACGGCGTTTTCACCATCACCCGGACGCGGCTGATCCCGTTCGAACGCGTGCCCGGCACCACGGTCTGGTGGCCGGCGACGCACGACGGGCGGGGCGAGACGGAATCGCAGGTCATGGTGGCCGCCTTCCAGGCGCCGCTGTCGTTCCTCAACGCCTACACGTTCCGGCGCGACATCGAGCGGGCGCTCGCCGATCGGGGCGCGGCGCGGCTGCTGGTGCTGGAGGCCAGCAGCATCGTCGAGATCGACTTCACGGCCTCGGAGATCCTCATCGAAGTCATCCGCGTGGCGCACGCCGCGGGCGTCGATTTCGCCATCGCCCGGCTGGAGTCGGTGCGCGCCGCGGCGGCGCTGAAGCGCTTCAGGGTGCTGGACGTGCTGGGTCCCGGCCGCATGTTCCAGAGCGTGGACCAGGCGATCCGGGCGCTGGCGCCCGCCTCAGCTCCAGGCCCCGACCACGCCGGACCATAGCGCGACCTGCGCCGGGGCCAGCGCGCCGACGCCGCCCGGCTGGTGCATTGCGTCAGCCATCGCCGCGGCCACCGCCCTGGCCTCCGCCGCGTGCGGCGCGCCGCGATAGGCCTCGAGTGCGGTCTGCGCGGCGACGAGCTGGGTCCGGAGCTCCGCGAGTCGACCGCCGGAGACGGCGGTGGCGGCGAGCTTGAGAACTTCTCGCCGGCCCGGATCAGCGGCAGACTCGCCGGCGTCGCGTGAGCGTCGGCGCCCGCCTCGATGGCCTGCAGGTCCGCGTCGGCGCCGGCAACGTCGCGCGCCTGCAGCTTCGCCTGGGCGGAAATCAGCTTCACCTGGACGTCGAACGACGTGACTGGCGTGGGCGCGCCGGCGCCACCGCCGTGGTATTCGTGCGGCGGGGCAGGCGCCGGGGCGGCGGCGACCGTCGGCGCGCCCGCCGGACTGGCCTGGCCGCCCGCCGCCGCGCGGTGACCCCCGCCGTGGCGGCGCTGTCCCGATCCGCCGCCGCCGGCGCCTTCCTGGCCGCCGCCGCTGCCGCTGGGCGCGCGATAGCCTGGCGGAGCGGCCTCGGACGGGTAGAGCGTCGAACTCGGCGCCGACCAGCTGGACGGCGTAGCCGATGCCGAGGTTGACGTCGTTGAAGGCGGCGACCGGATCGCCTGCCGCGATCGCCGCGCGGGCGTTCTGGACGGCGGCCAGCACCGGCGCGCCGGCGTCCACCGCCTGCGCCTCAGGCGCGGCGGCCGGGGTGTGCTCGGCTTGTCCGCCCGGATGACAGGCCCCCAGCGTGGCCGCCGCGACGGCGGCGAGGATGCAGCGGGAGGGCCGGAGCGGCAGCATGCTGCGCTCATGCGGGGCGCCGCGGCCCAGTGCAAGGGCCGGCCCGCCAGGGCGCTCTGCGAAGCGACGTAGTGGCGGCGCGCAACGACCTGCGGCGTTGGGGATTTACCCTTTCCAGGAGGCCCCGAGATGAAATCGAAGCTGGTCTGGGCGTCGGAACGCACCTTCGTCCTCGTGCTCGATCGCGGCGATGAGGCGCTGACCGCCATCGCCCAGTTCGCGGCCGAGGCGGGGCTGAAGGCGGCCTCGCTGACCGCCATCGGCGCCTTCGCGCGCGCCACGGTCGGCTGGTTCGACCTGAAGCGCCGTTCTTATCGGCCGATCGCCATCGACCAGCAGTGCGAGGCGCTCAGCCTGATCGGCGACATCGCGCTCGGCGACGACGGCGCGCCCAGTCTGCATGCGCACGCGGTGCTGGGCCTCAGCGACGGCACGACGCGCGGGGGCCATCTGCTGAAGGCGACCGTGCAACCGACGCTGGAGGTGACGCTGGTGGAAACGCCCGTCCAGCTGCGCCATCGGCGCCGCCCGGAGCTCGGCCTCGCGCTGATCGACCTGACCTAGGGCGTTGCGAGCCGCGCCGCCAGCGCCAGGATCAGCGCCGGCGGCATCACCACGAGGCCGGTCTTCAGGAAGCGCCAGGCGCTGACGTCCTGGCCTTCGCGGCGGACGACAGCCAGCCAGAGGATCGTCGCCAGCGAGCCGGTCACCGAGAGGTTGGGGCCGAGGTCGACGCCGATCAGCAGCGCATCGACGATCGGGCGCGCGGCGTGGGCCAGCGACGGCGGTCTGCGCCGCGAGGAGACCGGCCGGCAGGTTGTTGGTCAAGTTGCCGCCGAGCGCGACAACTGCGCCCGCCGCCCACGGGGCCGCATCCGGACGGGTGGCCGCGGCCCGCCGCAACGCCGCGGCGAGGGCGCCTGCCACGCCGATCCGGTCCACCGCCCCCACCATCACGAAGAGCCCGGCCACCAGCGGCAGGACCGACCAGTGGATCGCCCGCAGCAGCGGCAGCGGCGAAGCGCGCCGCGCGATGAGCGTCAGCGCCGCGACGACCACGCCAACGGCCGCTGTCGGGGCGCCAAGCGGCCGGTTCATTGCTGACACCGCGAGCAAGACCGCGACCGCCGCCGCCAGGCCCGCGAGCGCCGTCCAACCGCCGCGGGTCAGCCGCGGCTGGACCACGGCGGCCTCGCAGCCGCCGGCGAGCGCCGCGCGTTCGGTCCAGCGCAGCAGGGCGAAGGTGGCGGCGACGCTGAGCGCCGAGGCGAGCGCGAAGCCGCCCAGCCAGGCCCCGAGCGGCGGCGGGTGGCCCTGGTAGAGCACCAGGTTGGCCGGGTTGGAGATCGGCAGCACGAAGCTGGCGGCGTTCGCCACCATGGCGCAGGCGAAGAGATGCGGCAGAGGGTCGGTGCGCGCGCGCCGGGTCGCGGCGAACACCGCCGGCGTCAGCACCACGGCCGTCGCGTCGTTGGAGAGAAACACGGTGACGACCACGCCCGCGGCGTAGATCAGCGCGAAGAGGCGGCGGGGCGATCCGGCGGCGCGGTTCACCGCGAAGGCGGCAACCGCGTCGAACAGCCCCTCGCGCCGCGCGGACTCGGCCAGCAGCATCATGCCGGCCAGGAACAGGCAGACGTCGAGGCTGCTGGCGAGGCCGGCCGCGGCGTCGGGCAGCGGCAGCAGCCCGGTGGCGACCAGCAGGCCTGCGCCCCCGACCGCCCAGAGAGCCTCGGGCGTGCGGAACGGGCGCGCGATCACCCCGGCCGTCGCGACGATTGCGATGGCGGCGACCGCCGCCGCGCCCGGACTTCCCATGCGCCGGGCTCTAGCCGCGCGCCGGGCCGCTTGCCAGGGCCATCTCCCCGTGGCCATAAGGGAGCATGTGCACACCCGCCCGGATTCGGATGTCGTGATCAGCTAGCGCGCCAGCGCTGCTGTCCGCCGGCCAGCCCCACGCGTGGGGCTTGGCCACCTGTCCGCTTCCGGCTGGTGATTCCCGATCATGGCCTTCTTCGGCAACGACGCCGTCAACCGCGTCAATCTGCACTACGCCATCCAATCGCTCGCCTCGAACGCGGCCGGCGTCTTCTTCTTCGCCTACCTGCTGCATGCCGGCATCTCGGTCCCGATGACACTGCTCGCCTTCCTGTCGATGGTCGCCGGGCGCTTCGTGCTGCGGCCGCTGATCATCCCGCTCGGCAAGCGCTGGGGGCTGCGGTGGCTGGTGATCGTCGGCGCGCTGCTGCACGCCGTGCAGTACCCGATCCTCGCGTGGGTGCACGGGGTCGGCTGGCCGCTGGTCATCTACTGCGCCGTCGGCGCCCCGGCGAGCGCCCTCTACTGGCCGACGTTCCACGCTTATTTCGCGGCGCTCGGGGATGCGGAGCATCGCGGCCAGCAGACCACGGTGCGCGAGGCCGCGGCCGCTGCAATCGGCATCGTGGCGCCGCTGATCGGCGGCTGGGGGCTGGCGACGGCGACGCCGCTCGTCGTCTTCGGCGCCGCGGCGCTCGTGCAGGCGGCCTCCGTCCTGCCGCTGATCGGCGCCCGCGACGTGAAGCCGCCGCTGAGCGCGCCCGGCGCCTACACGGCGGCGCGCGGGGCCTCGGCGATGTTCATGGCCGACGGCTGGCTGGGCGCCGGCATAAATTACGTGTGGCAGGTGGCGCTGTTCGTCTCGGTGGGGCGCAACATCGCCGCGTATGGCGGCGCGATGGCGCTGGCGGCGCTGGTCGGCGCGGTGCTCGGCATGCTGCTGGGCCGGCACGTGGATACCGGGCACGGACGGCGCGCGGTGGTGATCGCCTACGGCGCGGCGAGCGTTCTCGTGCTGGCGGAGGCGCTCAGCTACGGCTCGCCTTGGCTGGCGGTGGGGGCCAACGCGCTGCTTGCGGTGGTGGGGAACCTGATCATCGCGGCGATGTGGACGGCGACCTACAACCTCGCGCAGGCCTCGCCCTGTCCGCTGCGCTTCAACTTCGCCACCGAAGGCGCGTGGGACATCGGCTGCGGCGGCGGCGTGCTGGCCGGCGTGGCGATCTCGGCGCTCGGCGGGTCGCTGGCTATCTCGATCCTGCTGTCGCTCGGCGGCGCCGCGGCCTCGGTGTGGCTGCTCTGGCGCTACTACGGCGACCACCCCTCGGCGGGCGGCGTGGAGATCGCGCCGGCGGTGGCCGCGCAGACACTCGGCGAGACGCCCTAGGACCGCGTCGAGTTGGTTCCAACCGGACGCACGCCCGGTCTATGGTGGCGCCGCCCGGCGCATGCGGGAAGGAGCCTCCGATGACCATCGCTCAGCTCTCGAAGGTCAAGCTCGAGTACTTCCCGCACGGCGAGGGGCCGGAGCGGGTGGTGTTCATCCACGGCTTCCAGGCCTCGGCGCGGATCTGGCGGATGACGCAGGAGGCGCTGCCGGCCGACCGCTATCAGTCGATCGCCATCAACAACCGCGGCGCCGGCGCCTCCGAGGCGCCGCCGGACGACGCCGACTTCGGCATCGAGCCGTTCGCAGCCGACGCCTTCGAGCTGGTGAGCCAGCTGGGCTGGCGCGACTTCACGCTGGTGGGCCACTCGATGGGCGGCCCGACGGCGACGCAATTCGCCGTCGACCACTCGTCGCTGCTGAAGGGGCTGGTGCTGCTCGATCCGGCCGATCCGGACGGGCGCGGCGCCGACATGGCGGCCGAGGCCATCGACCAGCTGATCGATGCGCGGATGGCGGCGCGGCGCGAGCAGCAGGCGAGGGGGGCGGTCGGCGATGCGATCGACGCGCGCGCCGCCACCGCGCCGGCCGACCTCATGCGGGCGTTGGCGCAGGACATGCGCAACGCGCCCGAGCGTCGGCTGCGAGGCTCGATGCGTTCGATGATGACGGTGCGGCTGGGCGAGCGGGTGAAGGCGCTGCCGATGCCGGTGCTGATGGCCGGCGGCGACGCCGACGAGCTGATCCCGGTGGCGGCGATGCTGGCGACCTGGGCCAAGTATCCCGCCGGCGCCGGGCTGGCCTTCTGGCACGGGGTCGGCCATTCGCCGAACCTCGACTGCCCGGCGGAGCTGGCGGCGCTGATCCGCCGCTTCATCGAGGTGACCATTCCCGGCCGCGCGAGGGCCGCGGCCGCAGCCTGACACGTCAGAGGAGACACAAATGCCCGAGCGCAAGGTCGCCGTCGTCGTCGGGAGCCTGCGCAAGGGCTCCTACAATCGCAAGATGGCGCTGGCGATGGAGAAGCTGGCGCCGGCGGGATCTGAAGCTGGAGATCGTCGAGATCCGCGACCTGGCGCTCTACGACGAGGACCTGGAGGCGGCGCCGCCGCAGCCGTGGCTCGACTTTCGCGAGCAGATTCGGGCCCGCGACGCCGTGCATATTCGTGACGCCCGAGTACAACCGCTCGGTCCCGGGCGGGCTGAAGAACGCCATCGACGTCGGCTCGCGGCCCTACGGCCACAGCGTCTGGTCGAAGAAGCCGTGTCGCGGTGGTCAGCGTCTCGCCGGGCGGCATCGGCGGCTTCGGCGCCAACCACCACCTGCGCCAGTCGCTGGTGTTCCTCGACATGCCGGTGCTGCAGCAGCCGGAGGCCTACATCGGCGGCGCGGCGACCCTCTTCGCCGAGGACGGCTCGATCGCCAACGAAGGCGCCCGCAAGTTGATCACCGGGTTGCTGGCGGCCTTCGCCGCCATGATCGAGAAGGTGCTGGCCTGAGCCGGGGCGGCGCAGCGCCGCTCAGCCCTTGCGCTCGGCTTTGTTGATCGCGTCGACGAGGCCGTCGAAGTCCTCGCCGCGGATGAACTCGTTCCCGACCACGAAGCCGGGCGTGCCCTCGAAGCCGAGCGCCTTGAAGAGGTCGGAGATGTCGGAGAGGTGCTGGGCGTCGGCGGCCTGCGTCGCCGGGGCGTTCATCTGCGCGACGCTGACGCCCTTGGCGGCGGCGATGCGGTCGATCGCGGCGTCGTCGAGCGCGTGGTCGCCCATCAGAGCCTCGTAGAGGCCCACGTAGTCCTTGCCCTGCTGCCTTGGCTGCGAAGGCCGCCCGCGCCGCGTGCTCGGAGGTCGCGCCGAAGATCGGCATCTCCTTGAAGACGAAGCGCACGTCGGGCCGCGAGCGGATCAGCCCGACCACCTTCGGGGCGATGTTGATGCAGTGAGGGCAGCGGTAATCGTAGAACTCGGTGACGGTCACCTTGCCGTTCGGGTTGGCGACGAAGTCGCGCGGATCGCGCTCCAGCGCGGCGCGCAAGGCGGGCAGCGAGCGCCTTGGCCTTCCGGTCGGCGGCGGCTTCCTCGGCCGCCTCGTCCTTGGCCTGCATGTTGTCGATGGCCGCGCGCAGCTCATCCGGGTGGGCCATCAGGTAGGCCTTCACCTTCGCGTCGAAGCCGGCGTCGTCGCGCTGGCAGCCGCCAAGCGCGAGCGCGGCCAGCGCGGCGGCGACGAGCACGCGCAGGCTCATCCTTGCGAGCCCAGCATCCTCAGGTCGTCGGCGGAGGGATTGGAGGTGAGCACGATGTCGGTGGCGCGGTTCCACTCCGGCGTGCCGCGTCTCAGGAACTCGCGGGCCCGCATGGCGAAGGCGCGGGCGTCCTTCATCTGACCGAGGTGGAAGTTCTCCTCGGCGGCGGCCAGCCGGGCCATGCCCTCGTCGCCCTTGGCGTCGTAGGCCTGCGACAGGTACTCCCAGGGCATCGGATTGTCCGGCTCGATGACCAGCGCCCGGTTCAGCGTGACGATGGCGTCCTCGACCTTGGTGTGGTCGTTCTCGGCCAGCAGGTCCTGGCCGAGCAACGTCCTCAGCAGCGCCGCGTCGGGCTTCAGCTCCACCGCCTTGCGAAGCGCCGCCTCGGCCTCCACGGCGCGGTCGGTCTCCATCAGCGTCTGGCCTTTCACCTCATAGAGATAGGGGTCGTCCGGCCGCTCGGCGATCAGCGCGTCGAGCTCCTTCAGCGCCTTCACAGTCTCCAGCTCGCGGTAGTCGGCGATCGCCCGGGCATAGCGGGCGGCGAACGAGGTGTCGGTCTCCGGGTAGTCCATGTAGGTCTGGTAGGGCCGGTTCATGAACGCCTTGATCTTGGCCTTCATCAGCTCGAACTCGGCGATCTGCTGCGGGGTGTCCTTCGCGTCATAGTGCGGCTGCGCCTTGGCGCGCACGGCCAGCGACTCGATCCGATCGTCGCTTAACGGGTGGTCGACCCAGTACGGGTACTTCTTGATGTCGGAGAAGACTTCTTCATACCTGAATTTATTGAAGAAATCGACGATCCCCGCACCGGAGTAGCCAGCCTTCTCGAGATAGGTGATCGCCGCCTCGTCGGCGCGGGCCTCCTGGTCGCGCGAGAAGGCGAGGCCGTTCATCTCGCCGAAGTACTGACCCGAATAGATCAGCGCCGGCGGCCGCGTCCGGCGCGCCTGCCAACGCCGCGAGCACGCCGAGGCCCAGACCGAGCAGCATCGGTCCGACGACGCCCTTGGTCATTTCGCCGACCCGCGCGTCGTCGCCGCGCTCCATGTGGCCGGTCTCGTGGGCCAGCACCCCCTCCAGCTCATTGGGGTTGTCGCACTGCATGATCAGGCCGGTGTTCACGATGATCCGGTGGCCAGGCAGCGTTGCGGCGTTCAGCGTCGGGTCGTTCACCAGGTAGAGCTCGACGGTCTTTGGATCGGTGTTCGCGGCGGCGAACACCGGGTCCATCAGGTCATGCAGGATGGCCTCGATCTCGGTGTCGCGCTCGATGCCCGGAATCGGGAACTGTTCGCCCTGGGCGCGCGTCGCCGTCGCCGGGGCGGCCAGCAATGCGGCCAATGCCAGCGTGCTGACCGTGGTCCTGAGCCAGGCGGCTACAGGGAGCTTGCGGACGTTCACATCCCCACTCCGGATATCGCGAGTCCAGCCCCCTGTGACGGGAGCTTAGCCCGTCAAGCGCCGCGGCGCCACCAGCCGCGACGCGGCGCCGCTGGCGGCGTGAGGATCTCGTTCGGATCGTGAGGCCGTTCGACCAGCGCCGGCGTGGCCACTTCGGCGACTGGCTCCGGTTCGGCGGTTTCGGCCGCGACTGGCGCCGACTCGGCGACGACCTCCAGCGGCGGTGGCTCGGTCGCCGCGGGACCGGCCGGCGCCACTTCGGCGACCGGTGGCTCTGGCGCTTCGGCCTCGACCGCCGCGGCCTCGGCGCCGGCCATCTCGGCCTCGGCGGCTTTGCCGCGGCCGCGGCGGCTGCGGCTGCGGCGCGCCGGCTTCTCCTCGGGCGCCGGCAGCTCGACCCAGATCTCCTCGGCCGGCCCGGCCTCGGCGATCACCGGTTCGCTAGCCTCCGGCGCGCTGACCGCAGCTTCGGCGAAGGCCGGTGTATGCGCCCCTTCGGCCGCCAGCGGCATCGGGCGCAGCCTCGGTCGTCGCGGGCGCCAGCTGCGCCTGCACCGGTCCGCGCCACTGATAGGGGTCGTCGCCGACCGGACGGGCCGGCCACGCCCACGCGTAGGCGTCGCCTGGCCGCGTCTCGTCGCGCGTGCGTCGACCGCCGCGACGACCGCGGCGGCGGCGGCGGTGCGCATCGCCGTCGGCGTCGGTCTGCTCGGCGGGGGCAGGCGAGGGCGCGCGGGGCGTCGGCGCGGCGGCAGTGCGCGGCTCTTCGCCACGGCGCCCGCGCCGGCGGCGCCGGCGGCGGCCGCTGCCGCGGCCTTCGTCGTCGCCAGCCTTGCGACCTTCCTCCTCGCCGGTCTCGGCGTAGGCGGCCTCGTCCTCGGAGTCCTCGGCCTCTTCCTCGGCCTCTGCTTCCTCTTCCTCGTCCTCCTCGACGAAGTCCTCGTCCTCCAGCTCCTGCGGGTCGACCTGATCAGGCTGCGGCGCTTCCCAGCCGCGCGCGATTGCCGGCGCCTCGCTGGACAGCCGCTCGATCGCGTGCTCGGCGGCGGCCAGCGCATCGTCGAGCGCCACGTTGACCCACAGGCCGTGCGTCTGGCGGATGCGCATCAGGTAGTCGCGCTTGGCGTTCAGGATGTAGAGGCCGACCTCGCGCGGCACGCGCAGCACGATCTCGCCGCCGCCGCGCAGGCCTTCCATCTCGACCGCGCGCAACGCCGACAGCGCGCTCGACTCGGTCGAGCGGACGCGTCCGGCGCCCTGGCAGTGCGGGCAGACGTGGGTGGTGCCTTCGAGGATGCCGGTGCGGCGACGCTGGCGGCTGACAGCTCCATCAGCCCGAACGCGGAGATCTTGCCGATCTGCACGCGGGCGCGGTCGTCCTTCAGGCAATCCTTCAGGCGCTTCTCGACCGCGCGGTTGTTCTTGGCCTCCTCCATGTCGATGAAGTCGATGACGATGAGGCCGGCGAGGTCGCGCAGACGCAGCTGGCGGCAGGCCTCTTCGGCCGCTTCCATGTTGGTCTTCAGCGCGGTCGCCTCGATGTTGCGCTCCTTGGTGGCGCGGCCGGAGTTGACGTCGACGGCGACCAGCGCCTCGGTCTGGTTGATCACCAGGTAGCCGCCGCGACTTCAGCGGCACGACCGGCGAATAGATCTGCGCCAGGTGCTCCTCGATGCGGTGCCGCACGAACAGCGGCGTCGCCTCGCGATAGGCCTGCACCTTCTTGGCCTGCGCCGGCATCAGCACGCGCATGAAGTCGCGCGCCTCCTTGTAGCCGGCCTCGCCCTCGACCCAGATGCCGTCGATGTCCTTGTCGAAGAGGTCGCGGATCGCCCGCTTCACCAGGTCCTCTTCCTCGTAGATCAGCGCCGGCGCCACCGAGTGCAGCGTGGTGTCGCGGATGTTCTCCCAGGTGCGCTCCAGGTAGTCGTAGTCGCGGCTTGATCTCGGCCTTGGTGCGCTTGGCGCCCGCGGTGCGGACGATCAGCCCCATGCCCGTCGGCACCGCCAGGCCCTGCACGATGGTGCGCAGCCGCTTGCGGTCGGTGGCCGAGGTGATCTTGCGGCTGATGCCGCCGCCACGGTCGGTGTTGGGCATCAGCACGCAGTAGCGGCCGGCCAGCGACAGGTAGGTGGTCAGCGCCGCGCCTTTGTTGCCGCGCTCCTCCTTGACGACCTGCACCAGCATGATCTGCCGGCGGCGGATCACGTCCTGGATCTTGTAGCGCTTCAGGATACGCCGGCGGCGCCGTTCGACCTCTTCGTCGGCGTCGACCTCGTCCTCGAGGCCGCCGACCGCTTCGCCCTCTTCGTCGCCGTTGGCGGGCGCGGCGGCGTGGCCGTTCTCCTCGTCGCCCTCCTCGGCCGCCTCGCGCATCAGCGCTTCGCGGTCGGCGTGGGGGATCTGGTAGTAGTCGGGATGGATCTCGTTGAAGGCGAGGAAGCCGTGGCGGTTGCCGCCGTACTCGACGAAGGCGGCCTGCAGGCTGGGCTCTACTCGCGTGACCTTGGCGAGGTAGATGTTGCCCCTGCAGCTGCTTGCGGGCCTGGCTCTCGAAATCGAACTCCTCAACCCGCGTCCCATCCAGGACGACCACCCGCGTCTCTTCGGCGTGGGCGGCGTCGATCAGCATCTTTTTTGTCATTACGACGATCTCCGCGGCGCGCGGCGGGCTCTGGGCCCGGGCGCCGGCTAACGAATGGCGCGCCGTCCGCTCCTCGCGCGCCGACGGCTTCGGCCGCGGCGTGGGCGATCATCATAGGGGCGGAGAGGGCGCTGCCCATCAATCTGGTTGTTCCAATGCAGCGGCGCCGAGGGATCGGCGGCGCTAACGTCTTCGGGCGCGTCGATGCGCTGTCACGCGCAGGCCCGACGCGGGGCTTTTTTGCGCGCACCTGCAAAATGTCCGGATCGGACGCCAGGGACGCACAACCGACAATCTAGCAACATCGGCTCGCAAATGGAAAGCGTCCGGGTTTGCAAGGGCCGCGCTTAACTGTTTCTGTACGTAGGATCGCCGATAGTCGTGTCAACCAAGACCGGCAGTTCGGGTGATCGTGGGCTTTCCATGCGCGGGGCGTTGTCGCAGGGCTTGAAGGCGCGCTGGGTGCGCGCGGCGCTCGGCTTGGCGCTTGCCGCCGGATGCGCCGCCGCGGTCGCCGCCGGCAGCCGCGATACCGATCAGTCCGGACGTGGTTTCGGTGCGCCTTGGCGGCGACGCCGCCAGCACGCGCATCGTCATCGATCTGCGACAGCCGGCCACCGGCGCGCTCAGGGACGGTGATGCGGCGCCCGGCGAGCTGGCGGTGCTGCTGAAGGGCGCCTCGGCGCCCAGCGAGTTGCATGGGCAAGGGCGCGGCGTGATTCGCGCCTGGCGGATCGAGGATGCGCCGGGCGGCGCTCTGCTGACGCTCGACCTGGCCGGCAGGGTCTCGATCGCGCGCCGCTTCCTGCTGCCCCCGGCCGACGGCATCGCCGACTATCGCTACGTGGTCGACCTCGCTCCGGCCCAGGCGGACGGCGGACAGGTCGCCAGCGCGGACCTCGCAGCGGCCGTGGCGGCCCGCGACGACACCGGCCGCGACATAATCGTCGCGCCGGCCGCGGCGGTGCGAGCGCTCGCGTCCAGGTCCATTCCGGCCGCGATGCTGACGCCGGCGGTGGCGAGCGCCGCCGATCTGCCGGTGTTCGGGCCGCCGACCCGTGTCCACGCCCGCAAGATCATCGTCATCGACCCCGGTCACGGCGGGAAGGACTCCGGCGCGGTCGGCGCCGCCAGCTTCGAGAAGAACGTCACCCTCGCCGCTGCGCTGGCGCTGAAGGCCCGGCTGGAGCAGACCGGCCGCTACCAGGTGGTGATGACCCGCGCGACTGACGTGTTCATCCCGCTGGAAGAGCGCGTGCAGATCGCGCGAAAGGCCGGCGCGGACCTCTTCCTGTCGCTGCACGCCGACTCGGCCGGCGACGCCACCACCCACGGCGCCAGCGTCTACACGCTCTCCGAGCGTGGCGAGCAGCGCGTCGGCTACGTGATGGATCGCAACGAGTGGTTCCTGAAGGAGGGCGTCAGCAGCGACGACGCGGCGGTAGGCCCGATCCTGCTCGACCTCACCCAGCGCACCACGCGCAACCGCTCGGCCACGTTCGCCCAGACGCTGATCGAGCGGGTCGGCGACCGCGCGCCGCTGTTGCCGCGCAGCCAGCGCGACGCCGGCTACTTCGTGCTGCTGGCGCCGGATGTGCCGGCCGCGCTCCTGGAGATGGGCTTCATCACCAACCCGGCCGACGAGGCGCGCCTCAACTCTCCGGGGCAGCGGACGGCGCTGGTGGCCAAGATCGCCCAGGCCATCGACGGCTACTTCACCGCCCGCACCCGCGTCGCCACCCGCTGACAGCGGGCTTCGGCGCCGCTGAAGCTTGGTCGCTTTCCGCCGGAATTGCGGTACAACAGCCGGCAGGCAACCGGGTGGGGATCACGACAATGCGGCAGGTTAGAGCGCTGGCCGTCCTGGCGGCGGCGGCGATGACGGTCCTCCTGTTCGCCGCGCCGGCCGCGGCGCGGGACTTGCCCGATGGCGGCATGACCGCCACCGAAATCGCCGCCTGGCTGGCCCAGCAGGGCTATCAGGCGCAGGTGAAGCCGGACCCGACCACGCCGGGCGACCAGATCGTCTCGACCACCGTCGACCGCTTCAGTTTCGACATCTATCTCTACGACTGCTCGGGCCAGGGCAACGGGCGGCGCTGCACCTCGATGCAGTACGCCGTCGGCTGGCCGGCGAGCGCCGACTACAACGTCGAGAAGGTCAACAGCTGGAACCGCGGCAACCGCTACATCAAGGCCTACCTGACCACCAAAGGCGGCCTGTTCGGCGAGTATGACCTGGATATCAGCCCTGGCGGCACTTACGAGATGCTGAACGACTGCCTGCAGAACTGGCGCTCGGTGGTGACCGACTTCAACAAGTACTTCAACAGCTGAGGGTCCGCGGGCGCAGGGACGGCCGCGACCGTAAGCAGCGCCCGCTTCCCCTTTCTGTCCGAACCCGCCCGCGCTAGACGGGGGCGGCGGGGTTTCGTGAAGCGGAGTCGCGGTTGATCTCCATCGGACGCTGGTCCGCCATCGCCGGCGTGACGATCCTGAGCCTCGTCGCCGTGGCGGGGCTCTCGATGGCCATCTACATGGCGTGGCTGTTCCATGACATGCCGAACGCCGCCGAGCTGGCGGACTACCACCCGCCGACGGCCACGCGGGTCTACGCCTGGGACGGCACGCTGATCGGCGAGTATTCCACCGAGCGGCGCATCTACGTGCCCTACGACCAGATTCCGCCGCAGCTCTCCAACGCCTTCCTGGCGGCCGAGGACCACAACTTCTGGGCCCACGGCGGCGTCGACGTCGGCGGCGTCGGCCGGGCGATGTTCAAGGACGTCTTCAACATCCTGCAGGGGCGCCGGCCCGAGGGCGGCTCGACCATCACCCAGCAGGTCGCCAAGAACGTGCTGCTCACCAACGAGGCCACGCTGGGACGCAAGCTGAAGGAGGCGATCCTGGCGACGCGCCTGGAGCAGGCGCTGACCAAGAAGCAGATCCTCGAGCTCTATCTGAACGAGATCTGGCTGGGCCACGATTCGCTACGGGGTCGGCGCGGCGGCCTACAACTACTTCGGCAAGTCGATCTCGGACCTGACGCTGGCGCAGAGCGCCTTCCTGGCGGCGCTGCCGAAGGGGCCTGACAACTACAATCCCGGCCGCCACATGCAGGCGGCGCTGGAGCGGCGCAACTCGATCCTGGAGTCGATGGCGCAGCTCGGCTGGGCCAGTCCGGCCGCGGCCGAGGCGGCGATGCGCGAGCCGATCGTCATCCAGCCGCCGCAGCGCGCCAAGTACCACGACGCCGACTACTTCGTCGAAGAGGTGCGCCGCGAGGCGATCGCCCAGCTTCGGCGACAAGGTGAACCACGGTGGCTACTACATTCGCACGACGCTCGATCCGCGCCTGCAGACCGCCGCGCGGATCGCGCTGATGGACGGCCTGGAGACCTACGATCACCGGCACGGCTGGCGCGGCGCGTGGGGGCGGGTGGCGATCGAGCCGGGCTGGGAAAAGGCGGCGCAGGCCAATTCGCCGCCGTCGGAGCGCAAGAAGTGGCGGGTCGCGGTCGTCGAGGAAGTCTCCGGCGGCCAGGTGAAGGTGAAGCTCGCGGCCGACGATTCCGAGGGCTACATCGCGCCGGCCGACGTCGCCTGGGCGCGCGCCGGCAAGGGCGGGCTGGCGGTCGGCGACCTGGTGTTCGTCGAGCCGATCAAGTCGTCCGACGACCCGCCCAGCCGCCCGACGCCAGCGGCGGGGTCAACCTGCGCCAGGTGCCGGCGGTGAACGGCGCGATGGTGGCGATGGACCCCAACACCGGCCGCGTGCTGGCCATGGTGGGCGGCTACTCGTTCTCGCTGTCCAGCTTCAACCGCGCGACCCAGGCCTGGCGCCAGCCCGGCTCGTCGTTCAAGCCGTTCGTCTACGCCACCGCGCTGGAGAACGGCTTCACGCCGGCCAGCATCGTCTCGGCCGGCCCGATCACGCTGCCGGGCGCCAACGGCGTGCCCTGGACGCCGGAGAACTACGAACGCAACTTCCCCGGCCCGCTGATCTTCCGCCGCGGTCTGGAGCTGTCGCTCAACACCATGACCGTGCGCATCGCCGCGCAGGTCGGCATGGAGAAGATCGTCGCCAACGCGATCAAGTTCGGCGTGGTGACAGGACATGGACGCCGGTGCTGGCGATGGCGCTGGGGGCCGGCGAGACCACGCCGTTCCGCGATGACCGCCGCCTATTCGGCGTTCCTGAACGGCGGGCGCAAGATCAACGCCGCACCTGATCGAGCTGGTCGAGGACCGCGACGGCAAGACGATCTTCCGCGCCGACGATCGCGAGTGCCACGGCTGCAACCACGACTTCACCGGCGACTTCGGCCCCGACTTCGAGCCCGACGGGCCAGCAGGTGCTCGACCCGATCACCGCCTACCAGATCGCCACCATGCTGCAGGGCGTGGTCCAGCACGGCACCGCCATCCAGGCGCGCGAGCTGAACTGGCCGGTCGGCGGCAAGACCGGCACCACCAACGAGTTCCGCAGCGCCTGGTTCATCGGCTTCACGCCGCAGCTCGTGGTCGGGCACCTTCGTCGGCTTCGACGACAACCGCTCGCTGGGCCACGGCGAGACCGGCGCGGTGGCCGCCGTGCCGATCTTCATCGAGTTCATGAAGGAGGCGCTGAAGGGCACGCCGAAGCTCGACTTCGTCGCCCCGCCCGGCACCGTCTTCGCCCAGGTCGGCCCCAACCGCGAGGCTTTCCGGCCCGGGACCATTCCGGTTCACGCCGCGCCGAGCGCCGGCGGCGGCGCGGGCGCGGCGCCAGAACGGCGCGCCGGCGCGCGCCGGACGGCCAGCAGCCGCCGACCCCGAAGGCGATCCAGAGCAAGAAGCCGGACGAGCTGAACGGATTGTTTTGAGCGCCAGGGCAGACTATCTGCGCTGCCTCACGCCTAGAGGAGCCGCTCCGATGAGAGCCGAGATCGAACAGGCCGCGGCCGAAATCGAGCAGTCGATCGAACTGCTCAGGAGGCGTCTTTGACTGGGCGGCAGCCCTCCGTCACCTCGATGAGCTGAACGCGCGGGTCGAGGACCCGACCCTCTGGGACGACGCCGACGCCGCGCAGACCCTGATGCGCGATCGAACCCGGCTCGCCGACCAGGTCGGCCGCGTGCGGAAGCTGGAGCGCGAGCTCGCCGACGCGGTCGAGTTCGCCGAGCTCGCCGATGCCGAGGGCGACGAGGCCTCGCTGGACGATGTGTCGCGCCAGCTGGCGCTCCTGAAGGACCTCGCCGGCGCGCGCCGAGCTCGAGGCGCTGCTGTCGGGCGAGGCCGACGCCAACGACTGCTATGTGGAGATCAACTCCGGCGCCGGCGGCACCGAGTCCAACGACTGGGCCAACATGCTGCTCGAATGTACACGCGCTGGGCGCAGGCCCACGACATGGCGGTGGAGTTCGTCGAGGAGACCGGCGGCGAGCAGGCTGGGCATCAAGTCGGCCACCGTGAAGGTGCTCGGGACCAACGCCTATGGCTGGCTGAAGACCGAGGCCGGCGTGCACCGGCTGGTGCGCATCTCGCCGTTCGACTTCGAACGCCCGGCGCCACACCAGCTTCGCCTCGGTCTGGGTCTATCCGGTGGTCGACGACAAGATCGAGATCGAGATCAACCCGTCCGACGTGCGCGTCGACACCTACCGCTCATCGGGCGCCGGCGGCCAGCACGTCAACAAGACCGACTCGGCGGTGCGGCTGACCCACAATCCCGACCGGCATCGCGGTCGCCTGCCAGAACGAGCGCTCCCAGCATCAGAACCGCGAGCAGGCCTGGAAGATGCTGCGCGCGCGGCTCTACGAGCTGGAGCTGCAGAAGCGCGAAGCCTTGGCGGCCGAGGTGGAAGCCAATAAGTCCGACATCGGCTGGGGCCACCAGATCCGCAGCTACGTCCTGCAGCCCTACCAGATGGTCAAGGACCTCAGGACCGGCGTCGAGACCTCCGACACCGGCGGCGTGCTTGACGGCGACCTCGACCCCTTCATGGCCGCCTCCCTCGCCCAGCGCGTCGGCGCGACGCGCGAGACGGCGTAGCGTCCTTCGGTCGCGAGCGTCAGCTGCCGTCGAGCAGCTTGAGGAGTCCTCTGAGCAGCGCGGCTGGCGTGGGCGGGCAGCCGGGGATGCGCAGGTCGACCGGGATGACCGTCTCGACGCCGCAGGCGCAGGCGTAGCCGCCGGCGAAGAGACCGCCGTCGATGGCGCAGGCGCCCGCGGCAATCACCCACTTCGGCGATGGCGTCGCGGCATAGGTGCGTTCCAGCGCTTCGCGCATGTTGAGCGTGACCGGGCCGGTGACGAGCAGCACGTCGGCGTGCCGGGGCGAGGCCACGAAGCGCAGGCCGAAGCGCTCGAGGTCGTAGTAGGGGTTTGAGAGGGCGTGGATTTCCAGTTCGCACGCATTGCACGAGCCGGCGTCGACGTGGCGGATCGCGAGGCTGCGGCCGAGGCGCCGGCGCGCCGCGCCCTGGAACTCCGCGCCGATCGCGCCGAGCTCCGCGTCTGCCGGCGCCGGCTCGGTGAGGGCGCCGCCCAGAATGGCTTCCGCGAGGAGCCTCGGCATGCTCATTTTAGAGGTCGACCCCTGCGTAAGCGCAGTTGAACGATTTGTTGCAGAGGGGGAAGTCGGCGACGATGTTCCCCTCGATCGCGGCCTCGAGCAGCGGCCACTGGAACCACGACGGGTCGCGCAGGTGCGCCCGTTCCACGCGGCCGGCGGCCAGCCGCACCCAAGCGAACACGTCGCCCCGGAAGCCTTCGACCAGCGCCGCGCCCTCGCCGCCGCCATCCGGCAGATCGGCGCGCGTCGGACCATTCGGCAGCTCGTCCAGGATCTGATCGATCAGGCCGAGGCTCTGGCGCGTTTCGTCGATCCGCACCCAGACGCGCGCATTCACGTCACCCTCCTCGCGGGTCGGCGCCTCGAAGCTCAGGCGGTCGTAGGGCGGGTAGGGGAAAGCTGCGCGCGCATCGAAGTCGCGCCCCGAGGCGCGGCCGACGATGCCGCCAGCGCCGAAGCGCGCCGCGAGTTCGCGCCGCACCATCCCGGTTCCCACCGTCCGATCCTGCAGCGACGCGGTGTCGTCGTAGAGGCTGACGAGGCGCGGCAGACGTTCGCGCGCCGTATGGACGACAGCGCGGATAGCTTCGATCCCCGACAGGTCCAGGTCGACGGCCACGCCGCCAGGAACGACGCAGTCCATCATCAGGCGATGGCCGAAGGCGGCGACTGACGCGCGCAGCACCTGTTCCCGCAGCGCGCCGCAATGGGCGTGCATCAGCGCGAAGGCGGCGTCGTTGCAGATGGCGCCGATGTCGCCGATGTGGTTGGCGAGACGCTCGAGTTCGGCCATCAGCGCGCGCAGCCAGTGAGCCCGCTCAGGCGCGTCGGTCTCGAGCGCGGCCTCGACGGCGCGGGCGAAGGCAACGGCGTAAGCCACTGTCGAGTCGCCGCAGGCGCGTCCGGCCAAGCGCGCGGCGCGGGCGAGGTCGGCCCCGATCATGCGTCCTTCGAGGCCACGATGGACGAAGCCCAGGCGCTCCTCCAGGCGCACGACGGTCTCGCCGCTGGCGGTGAAGCGAAAGTGGCCCGGCTCGATGACGCCGGCGTGCACCGGGCCGACGGGGATCTGGTGCAGGCCCTCCCCCTCGGCCGAGAGGAAGCGGTAGGGGGATTGGGAGGAGCCAACGGCCGGCGTCGCGACTCCAAGCGGATGGCGCGCCGCCCAGCGCCCATGATCGAGCCACGGCCGTCCGTCGGGCGCGCCTTCGGGCTCGAGACCGTAAAGGTCGCGCAGCACGCGCTCCAGGCGAATCGCCGGCGCGTGGCGGGCGCCGACCGAGGGATAGGTCCCCGCGGGGCAGTCCAACTGCAGAACGCCCAGGCTGCCGGCGCCGCTCGTCGCCATGCGAACGGCGCCGGGCTCGCCCCACAGCGCGACGAGGGTCCGCCGGCCGTCGGCAAGGACCTGGATGGCGTGGCGCCAGTCTTCAACGCCGACCTTCAGCGCTGGCCCGATCATCCGAGCAGCCTGGCCACGTTCTGGAACCAGCCGGTGATCAGCGGCGGGAAGAAGACGCCGGCGATCAGAACCAGGCCCAGATGCCCGAACATCGGCAGGTAGGAGGCCCTGGCCGGCGCGGTGTCGCGGCTTGGCTCGCCGAACGCCAGGCCCTGCACGCGCAGCACCAGGGCGCCAAGGGCGACGATCAGACCGAAGACCAGGGGAATGGCGAGCAACGGCTGGCGCGCGAAGGTCGAGCTGACGACCAGGAATTCGGAGGTGAAGATGCCGAAGGGCGGCAGCCCGGCTATGGCCATCACGGCCGCGACGAGGCCCCAGCCCAGCATCGGATGGCTGGTCGTCAGCCCGCGGATGTCGGCGATGGTCTGGGTTCCCTTGACCTGGGCGATGTGGCCGACGCCGAAGAAGATCGCCGACTTGGTCAGCGAGTGCATGGTCATGTGCAGCAGGCCTGCGAAATTGGCGAGCGGCCCGCCAATGCCGAACGCGAAGGCGATGATGCCCATGTGCTCGATCGAGGAGTAGGCGAAGAGCCGTTTGATGTCGCGGCGGCGGTAGAGCATGAAGGCGGCGAAGATCAGCGAGACGAGGCCCATGATGATCATCAGCGGGCCTGGCGCGATCGCCGCGGCGTTGGCCGCCAGCAGCATCTTGAACCGCAGCATCGCGTAGAGGGCGACGTTAAGCAGGAGACCCGACAGCACCGCCGAGATCGGCGTCGGGCCCTCGGCATGGGCGTCGGGCAGCCAGGCGTGCAGCGGCGCCAGACCCACCTTTGTGCCATAGCCCAGCATCAGGAAGATGAAGGCGAGGTCGAGCAGGGCCGGATCGAATCCGTGCGCCTTGGCGATCAGGACGGTCCACACCATGCCGGCCAGGCCTTCGCCAACGACCGGACGTGCCGCTACGTAGACGAGGATGGTGCCAAAGAGCGCGAGCGCGATGCCGACGCTGCCCAGGATGAAGTACTTCCAGGCCGCCTCGATGGCCTCGTGCGTGCGGTAGACGGCGACCATCATCACCGTGGTCAGGGTCGCCAGTTCGATCGCCACCCACATCAGCCCGATGTTGTTGGCGATGAGCGCCAGGTTCATCGCGAACAGCAGCACCTGATACATCGCGTGATAGAAACGCAGGCGCGCCGGCGTCAGGCGCCCGGTTTCGATCTCGTGGGCGATGTAGCTCGCAGGAGAAGACGCTGGTCGTAAAGCCGACGAAGCCCGAAAGGACGATGAAGACGATGCTGAGGTCGTCGACGCGCAAATAGGCGCCGCCGGCGGGACGGACGAGGGCCAACGAGGCGGCCGCCGCGAGGCTCGCAGGCCGACGCCAGCACGTTGAGCGCGGCCGACAGGCGGTAGCCCGGCGTCAGCGCGAGAATCGCCGGCTGCAAGCGCGGGAATGATCAACACGGCCGGCAGGCCAATGCTCATCGGCGTTCTCCGCGGAAACGGTCGAGCGCGGCGACGTCGACGGTCTCGAACCGCTCGCGGATGCGGAACAGGAAGACGCCGATCACGATGAAGGCGATCAGCACCGAGAAAGCGACGCTGATCTCGACCACCAGCGGCATGCCCTTTGCTCCGGTCGCCGCCAGCACCAGCCCGTTCTCCAGCGACATGAAGCCGACGACGAGGCCAACGGCGTTGCGCCGCGTAACCATCATCAGCAGGCCGAGCAGCAACGACCGCGAGGGCGAAGGCGAGATCCTCGCGCGCGATCCGATCGGCCAGCTCGGCCGGCCGCAGCATGACGACCAGCGAGAGCGCCACGAGGGCGACGCCCGCCAGCATGGTCGGGCCGACGCCCGTTACCTCGTCGATCTCCCGGTGGATGCCCAGGCGCTTGATGATCCGGTGCAGCGCCAGCGGGATCGCGAGCGCCTTGAAGAAAGAGGGCGATGGCGGCGGTGACGTAGAGGTGCGGCGCCGCCTGGATATGCGCCTGCCAGGCCACCGAGAGCGACAGCACCGCCGCCTGGGCGGCGAACACGTTGATCAGGGCCGTCAGCCGATCCTGGTAACAGCATCAGCAGGCTGATCAGCACCAGGCCCCCGGCCAGAAGATGGGCGATGTCGAAGCTGAGCGCGCTCACGCCAGCCCTCCGCGGGAAACGAACAGCAGCAGCACGCCGAGGATGCCCATCATGAACGCGGCGGCGAGAAAGGCCGGCACGCGGAAGACCCGCATCTTGGCGATGGTGGTCTCGAAGAACGCCAGCAGCACGGCGCCGGCACGATGAGCTTGCCGACGTAGGCGACGATACCGATCATGTGCGCGCCCGCACCCGCGCCCACCGGCGCAAGGCCCCACGGAACGAAGACGCAGGCGATCAGCGAGACGTAAAGCAGCAGCTTCAGCGCGGCGGCCAGCTCGATCACCGCCAGGTGGCGAGCTGAGTACTCGAGCACCATGGCCTCGTGGACCATGGTAAGCTCAAGGTGGGTGGCGGGATTGTCGACCGGGATGCGCGCGTTCTCGGCGATCGCCACCATGATCAGGGCGAACAGCGACAGCGCCAGCGTCACGCGCAGTCCGACGTTGGAGGAGAGCATGTAGCCGGCGACCGTGGAGAGCTGGGTCGATCCGGCCAGCAGCGCCAGGGAGAAGACGATCATCAGCATGGCGGGCTCGGCGAGCGAGGCGATCATCACCTCGCGCGACGATCCGATGCCGCCGAAGCTGGTGCCGACATCCATGCCGGCCAGCGCCAGGAAGAAGCGCGCGCTGCCCAACAGCGCGATGATGGCGATGAGGTCGGCCGACCAGGAGAACATCAGGCCGGTCGCGAAGGTCGGTACCAGGGCGGCGGCGACCCAGGCGCCGGCGAAGATCAGGTAGGGCGCAGCGCGGAACAGCCAGGAAGCGTTCTCGGCCAGGACCGCTTCCTTGCGCATCAGGCGCCACAGGTCGCGATAGGGCTGAAGGAGCGGCGGTCCCTTCCGGCGGACGAGGCGCGCCTTGACCTTGCGCACGAAGCCCGGTGAGCAGCCGGCGCTAGCGCCAGCACCAGCGCCATCTGGGCGCCCTGGATCGCGAGCGCGCCGATCAACTCCATAGGGCGAGCGCCATCAACAGGCCGACCAGCGCCACGAAGACGAGGGTGAGGTAGAGCCGGATGGTGAGGAACTGCAGCGGGTTCAGCCGGTCGGCTGTGCGACCGACGAACGCGGCGATCGGGGCGTAGAATTCCTTCCCAGACCGGGTCGTGGACCATCGCCTCGTACCTCGCCGGCGCGCAGCTCTCCGGGCGCCGGCATGTCGACCACCTCGCGAGCGCCGAAGAGCAGGGCGCCGAATACGCGCCGGATCGGCTGGGCGAAGCTGGCGGCCGTGTACTGGTGAACAGGGGCTCGGGTCCGGCGCGCCGCAGTCCCAGGCGGGCGCCCGGCTGACCTGGCGCGAGGCGAACTGATGGATCGCCAGCGGCGCAGAGGCCGGCCGACGGCGGCGATGAAGAGCAGGACCAGCAGGCCGTTGTAGGAACTGCGCGCCGCGGCGATCGGCACGATCGTGAGCCACGCCTTGCGTGGCCTGCAGGGGCATGCGCGCGCCGACGAGACCGCGGACCGCCGGCGCGAGCGCGTCGATGACGAATCCGGGCAGGACGCCGGCCGCGAGGCAGAGTCCGACGAGCAGGAACATGGCGGCCCGCGAGAAGGCGGTCGGTCTCTCGCGCGCCGGCCGCCGCGGGCGAGCGGGGTCGACCGAGGAAGGTGATGCCGAACGCCTTGACGAAGCAGGCCGCAGCCAGCGCCGCCGACAGCGCGAGCAGCGCGCCCGCGGCCGGAACGAGCAGCTTCAGCGCCCAGGCGTGCGAACTGGGGACTGAGCAGGATCGCCTGGAACGTCAGCCACTCGGAGACGAAGCCGTTGAGCGGCGGCAGCGCCGAGATGGCGACGCAGCCCGCCAGGAACGCGAAAGCGGTCTGCGGCATGCGCCGGATCAGACCGCCAAGCTGCTCCATGTCGCGCTCGCCGGTGGCGCCCAGCACCGCGCCCGAGCCGAAGAACAGCAGGCTCTTGAACAGCGAGTGGTTGAAGCACGTGGAACAGGGCGGCGGTCATCGCCAGCGCCGCCGCGAGCGGCAGGGCGTCGGCGCGGAAGGCGAGCGCCAGCCCGAGCCCGATGAAGATGATGCCGATGTTCTCGACCGTGTGATAGGCGAGCAGCCGCTTCAGGTCGTGTTGCATCAGCGCCTGCAGCACGCCGATGATTGCGGTGGCCGCCCCCAGCGTCAGCACGACGAGCCCCCACCACCACGCCGGCGGGCCGGCGAGATCGAACGACGATGCGCACGAAGGCGTAGACCGCCACCTTGGTCATCACGCCGCTCATCAGCGCCGAGACGTGGCTGGGCGCGGCCGGGTGCGCGAGCGGCAGCCAGACGTGCAGCGGGACAAGACCCGCCTTGGAGCCCGCGCCGAGGATCGCCAGGGCGAGCACTATGGCGGCCGTCCCGGCGCGCCGGCGCATGGGCGCGGATGGCGGCGAAGGCATAGGCGCCGCCGGGGCCGGCCAGCAGGCCGAAGGCCAGCAGCAGGCAGAGCGCGCCGAAGCTCGCCATGACGAGATAGACGTAGGCCGGCCTTGCGCGTTGGCCGGCTCGCGATGACGCGACATCACCAGCGCCCAGGAGGCGAGCGACATCAGCTCCCAGGCGACCAGGAACGAGAAGGCGTCGGCGGCCAGGACCACGAGGCTCATCGCAGCCAGGAAAGCCGGGTAGAAGGGCAGCACGCGGGCCGGCTCGGGCTCGTGGCGGGCGTAGCCGAGGGCGTAGAGGCTGGCGGTGGCGCCGCCGAGGTTCACGACGACGAGGAAGGCTGCGGCCAGCGCATCCAGGTGAAAGCGGGCGCCGATCCAGGGCAGGCCGAGCGGCAGGACGACGTCGTCGGGACCGGCGGTCAGGCCCAGCAGGCGTGCGAGCGCGACGGCAGCCGGCGGCGGCGCAGACGACGAGCGCGCCGCCGTAAACGATCCAGCGCGACCGAGCGGCGCCTCGCCGTCGCCACCGCGGCCGGGGCCAGCGCCAGCAATGCGGCGGCCGCGGCCAGGAGGACCTGCAGGGCGTTCACTTCAGCCGCACGCCCCTGCCGCCGGACGTGCTGGCCGCGCCCTCTCCGATCAGCTCGACCCCGGCCGCGTCGAGCGCGGCGATGAGCTTCATCAGCGAGTCCACATTGCCGCGGATGACGCCCTCGCTCGCCTCCATCCGCTGGATGGTCGGCACCGAGAGCCCGCTGAGCTCGGCGAGCCGCTTCTGGTCGAGGCCCGGCAAGGCCCGCGCCGCGCGGAGCTGGGCGGCGCTTATCATGTGCTAGACATCAATATACATGTTTAGAGGCTGATAGATCGAGTTCTCGCGCATGGGCAATACCGTAGCCCAGCCGCGTCTGGAAACCGGCTAGGCGGCAAATTAAGAAAGCTATATCTTTCTAAAATGGCGACGAGCGTCACCGATGACACCAGCTGGAACGACTTCCTGGCCGACGGGCGGGCGGCGCGGATGGCGCTCATCTGCCTCGGTGTCTGGCTGAACGCCGCCAACTCGCTGGTCACCACCACCGTCATGCCCTCGATCGGCCGCCAGCTCGGCGGCTATGCCTATTTCAGCTGGGCGACGGCGGCCTACATGGTGGGCGCGATCCTCTCCGGCGCCACCGCCGCGGGACTCTCCGCGCGGTTTGGCCTGCGGCGCGCCATGGTGGCGGCCGGGCTGCTGACGGCAGTGGGCTGCGCCATCAGCGCGCTGGCCCCCGGCATGCTGCCGCTGGTGGCCGGCCGCCTCGTGCAGGGCCTGGGCGCCGGCTGGATCGTCGGCTCCTGCTACGCGGCGCTGGGGTCGATCTTCCCGGCCCGGCACCTGGCGCGGATCTTCGGGATGATGACCGCGGTCTGGGGCGTGGCGACCGTGCTGGGGCCGATGGTGGGCGCCGCGTTCGCCGGCGGCGGCGCGTGGCGCTGGCTGTTCTGGGCCTTCGCCGCACAGTGCTTCGCGTTCGTGGCGGCGGCGATCTGGCTGCTGCCGGAGGACGCGCCGCCAGCCGCACACCGCGCGCCGTGGACCCAGTTGGCGCTGGTGCTGATCGGCGTCGGCCTGTTGGCGACAGCGGACCTCACGGCCCACGCGGCGCTGGCGCTGACGCTCTGCGTCGTGAGCCTGGTCGCGTTCGTGGCCGCCGTTCGGCTGGCGCCGCGCGGGGAGGGCGGGCTCTTCCCCAGAGCCGCCGGCGACCTGAGCACCGTGATCGGCGCGGGCTACCTCTCGTATTTCGCGTTGGCCGCCGCGGCGATGGGCTTCAGCGTCTACGGCCCGGCGCTGCTGCAGAAGCTGTTCGGCCTGACGCCGCTCGAGGCCGGCTACGCGGCCGGGCTGGAGTCGATGGGCTGGACGGTCGCCGCGCTGGCGGTGGCCGGCCGTGGCGAGGCCTGGCACGGGCCGATGATCCGGCTGGGCGGGGTCTGCATCGTCGTGGGCCTGGCCTGGCTGACCCTGGTGATGCGAACCGGCCCGGTGCCGTCGATCCTCGCCGCCGGCACGGTGCTCGGCGCGGGGTTCGGGCTCTCGTCAGGCTTCACCGGCCGGCGGGTGATCGCCTCGGCCGGACCCGAGGGCGAGGTCGCCTCGGCCGGCATCAACGCGGTGCGCCAGGTCGGCAACGCCGCCGGCGCCTGCCTGGCGGGGATCATCGCCAATTTCGTCGGCTTCTCGGCCGGCGTCAGCCAGACGGCCGCGCAGGCGTCGGCGTTCTGGCTGTTCGCGCTGGCGTTGCCGCTGGCGATCGTCGGCGCGCTGGGCGCCTGGCGGGTGGGCGCCGCGCGCTTCGCCTGAGCGGGCAAGGCCCCGCCGCGGGGTCGTGGCCGCGGCGGGTCTTGGGTTACGACGCCGGTGTCGCCGGCGCCGACGCGGGCTTGGCGCTGTTGGTCGACGCCGAGGCGGCCGCCTCGCGCGGCGGCTCGACCTTCGGCGCGGCGGCAGCCTGCGCGGCGTGGGCCGGGCGCTGCAGGCGCAGCGAACGGCCCTGGAAGAAGGCGCCGGTTTCCATCGCCAGCTGCTCGTGGGTGATGTCGCCGTCGACGTGGCAGGCGCCGTAGAGCCGCACCTGCTTGGCGGTGATCGAGCCCGACACCTTGCCGCGCACTTCGACCGCCTCGGCGTAGATGCCGCCCTCGACCGCGCCGCCGTCGCCGACCGTGACGTGCTCGATGCGTACGTCGCCCTTGACGGTGCCCTCGATCTGGATCTCGCCGCCGCCCGAGACGTCGCCCTCGATCGTCAGGTCGGCGCCGATGATCGACGGCGCTTTCGGGGCGCGGGGCGCGCTGGCGCGCGTCGGCTCGAGGGCCGGCGCGGGAGGGGCCGCGCTCGGCGTGCTGACGGGGGACGCCGGGGGTGTCGTCGAGCCCGTCGGGGTCGAACCGGGTTGCGGGGTGTTAGAACTGGTTTTGCTGAACATAGTCGCCGGCCTTTACGAATCGCAGGGGGTTCTGGGGACGGCCGTTCACCCACACCTCGTAGTGCAGGTGCGTGCCGGTTGAACGTCCGGTGGAGCCCATGGCGCCGATCCTCTGGCCGACGGCCACGTGCTGGCCAACGGTCACAGAGATAGCGGAAAGATGGCCATATCGCGTCTTGAATCCATGGCCATGGTCCACCTCGACCGTATTTCCGTAGCCGCTGCGTACGCCGGCGTAGGATACGATCCCGGGAGCGGTGACGTCGATCGCGCTGCCATAGACGCCGGCGAAGTCCTGGCCCGGGTGGTAGGCGGCGTGGCCGGTGAAGGGATCGGACCGCACGCCGAAGCCGCTGGTCTCGCGCGCGCCGACCGTCGGCTTGGCGAACGGGATCGCCGCTTCCGACGAGGCGAGCGACTGCAGGTTGGAGAGATCCGCCGCGGCGTGTTGCAGGCGGCCGGCGAAATCCTCGTCGACGTCGAGCACGGCGGCCAGCGCCCGCGGATCCTTGCCCTCGATCAGCGGTCCGCCGAGTCCGTCGCTGGCGCCTGCGTAGGCGGCCGGATCGAGGCCGGCGAGGCGGAAGGCCAGTTTCAATCGGTCCGCACGGTTCTTGGCGAAGCTCTCGGCCTCGTTGATCAGCCGGTCCTGGTCCTGCTCCACCGACTGGATGCGTTGCGCCGGCGAGGCCTGGGTGTCGTCCTGGACCTGCAGCGTCGGGGCCAACGCCTGCGCGGCCCCCGGCTCGCCCTTCACATCGGTGAGCAGCATGGCCAGCGCTTCGTGGCGCTTCTCGGCGTTGTCCGCCAGCTGCTGGAACGAGCCGCCGCCGGTGTTCAGCTGGGCGACCGCGCTGGAGAGCCGCGCATCGCGATCGGCGATCCAGCGCTCGTAGCGCGCCTGGATGCGGGCGATCTCCTGGTCGCCTTTCGACGGGCTGACGGCGCCGACGATTAGCGCGGCGGTGGAAATGCCCATCCAGAGCGCGGCGGCGGCGACACCGCACGCCATCAACAGCTGGCGCTCGGTGGTCAGCACGAAGCCGCGCATCTCGCCGCCCGAGCGCAGATAGAGGTGGCGTTCCGGAAAGAGCTCCTCGAGCCAGAGCGCCAGGCGCGCAAAGCGTCGTAAGCTCATGGCTCCCCGCGGTCCCGCGCCCGTCCGATCACTCGGCGATATGCCTCGATCCGGGGAGGCTGCGCAACCATGTTTCGCGCGCCTCTGCTTGTTCCCGCGCCGCAAGGTCAGAGTCGAAGCCGCTTGCGGGTGGTTTCGGCAACCTCCCGTCCAGGACCCGAATCAACAAACGCGTCTGGAAAGTCAGTAGAAAGCCGGGTTCGGCGTTGAGCGGTCAACCAACGACGACTTTCGACGGCATCTGAGCGCCGCGACGTTTCGCCCCGCCGCCCAACGCGACTCTGGTCAAGCCCCAGCCAAGGACTTCGCTTCCGCCAGCACCTCGGCGACGTGGCCCGGCACCTTCACCTTGCGCCAGACCCGGCGGATGACGCCGGCCTTGTCGATCAGGAAGGTGGAGCGGTCGATGCCCATGTACTTGCGCCCATACATGCTTTTCTCGACCCAGGCGCCGTAGCGCTCCACCACGTCGTCTTCCTTGGCCGAGCCCAGCGTCAGGTCGAGCCCGTACTTCGCCTGGAACTTGCCGTGGCTGGCCGCGGAGTCCTTCGAGACCCCGACCACCGCCGCGCCGGCCTTGGCGAAATCACCCGCCGCCGCGGTGAACCCCTGCGCCTCGGCCGTGCAGCCGGAGGTGTCGTCCTTCGGGTAGAAGTACAGCACCACCGCCTTGCCCTTCAGCCCCGCCAGCGACACCCGCCCGTCGTGGGTGGGCAGATCGAAGTCGGGCGCCTTGTCGCCGGGGGAGAGGGGCATGGGTGGGTCTCCGTGTTGGTGCGGTTTCGCGAACGGATTTAGCTGGGAGCCATGCGGTGCGCTAGGTTCCGCAGATGGTCGGGACCGAAGCCTTCATCGCTGTCTACATGCTGGCGAGCCGGCGGCACGGGACGCTGTACATCGGCGTGACCAGCGATCTGATCTCACGGATCGCCCAGCACAAGAACGGCGAGTTCGAGGGGTTCACCAAGCGCCACGGCGTGACGCGTCTCGTATGGTTCGAGAATCACGACTTCATAGTGGATGCGATCCGAAGAGAGAAGCAGCTGAAGAAGTACAAGCGGGACTGGAAAATCAATCTGGTCGAGCGCGAAAACCCCGAGTGGCTCGACCTGTTTCCCGCATTGTTAGCCCCACCCGCACCAATGCAAACGCCGTGGCCTTTCGATCCCACCCCCTAACAACCGTCATCGCCGGGCGTCAGTCCCGGCGACCCATGAACACGTAATTGCGGGTGGCCGTGCTAGAGCACGGCCATGGCAGCCAAGGTGTTCATGGGTGGCCGGCACTTACGGCCGGCCATGACGGAGATTGGGGGGGAAGTTATTCTGGCTTCACAAGTACGATTTTGCTTCGGTTCTTCCCGAGTTGAACCTTGAACGCGCCATATTCTGGGTCGAGGTCCGTCCATGCGATCGACTTGATCTCGGGGGTGATAACCGCATCGTTGATGCGTACGGCGCCCTCCGAGATTTTCCTTCGCGCTTCTGACATTGATGGCACCAGCTTGGAGGCGACCAGGATCGCAGCTGGCGTCCTCCCATACTGCCACTCCGGGTGCCCAGATCGGTCGATCGGAAACGTCGGCATGTCCTGAGACAGTCGCCCTTCCGCAGCAGCCTTCGCCGCGTCCGCCGCCGCGTCGGCCGCGGCGCGGCCGTGCAGCAGCGTCGTCGCCTCGTTCGCCAGCAGCTTCTTGGCCTCGTTGATCTCCGCGCCCTGCAGCGCGGCGAGCCTGGCGATCTCGTCCAGCGGCAGCTCGGTGAACAGCTTCAGGAAGCGGCCGACGTCGGCGTCCTCGGTGTTGCGCCACATCTGCCAGTAGTCGTAGGGGCTGAGCCGATCGGCGTTGAGCCACACCGCGCCGCCCACCGTCTTGCCCATCTTCTCGCCGGAAGACGTGGTCAGCAGCGGCGTCGTCAGGCCGAACGCCTGCGCCTGGTCCATGCGGCGGACCAGCTCGACGCCGTTGACGATATTCCCCCACTGGTCCGAGCCGCCCATCTGCAGCGTGCAGCCGAGCCGGCGGTGCAGCTCCAGGAAGTCGGTCGCCTGCATCAGCATGTAGTTGAACTCGAGGAAGCTCAGCGGCTGCTCGCGCTCCAGCCGCAGCTTCACCGAGTTCGAACGTCAGCATGCGGTTGATCGTGAAGTGCACGCCGAACTCGCGCAGGAACTCGACGTAGCCGAGCTTCTCCAGCCAGTCGGCGTTGTTGACCATCACCGCGTCGGTGGGCCTGTCGCCGAAGCGTCAGGAACTTCTGGAACGTGCCCTTGATGCTGGCGAGGTTGGCGTTGATCACCGCGTCGGTCAGCAGCGGGCGCTGCTGGTCCTTGTCGGTCGGATCGCCGACCTTGGTGGTGCCGCCGCCCATCAGCGCGATCGGCCGGTGACCCGTTTTCTGCAGCCAGCGCAGCATCATGATCGAGATCAAGCTGCCGATGTGCAGGCTGTCGGCCGTGCAGTCGTAGCCGACGTAGGCCGTCACCACGCCGGCGTTGAACGCCGCGTCGAGCGCCTCGGCGTCGGTGACCTGGTGGATGTAGCCGCGCTCCTGCAGCACCCGCAGGGCCTCGGACTTCGGCTTGAAATCGGCTGACATCGGAAACGGCTCCTTGAGGCTGGCTTTCGGCCGGAGACCGTCTCTTGGCAAGAGCCCGACGCCGACCTGAAGGCGGCTGGGCATGAATGACCGGCCGCTCGCTTAGTGCGAGCGGTAGTAGCGGCGGCGAAGGCGGCGGCTGGCGGTCATGGGCGCGCTGGCTACAGCGCGACGGGTGTGGCAGTCAAGTGAAGCCATGCGCGTCCTCGGCTTCATGACCGGCACTTCGCTCGACGCCGTCGACATGGCGGTGATCGAGACCGACGGCGAGGAGCTGCTCGAGCTGGGGCCGGCCGGCGAGAAGAAGCTCGATCCGGCCGTGCGCACGCTGCTGGAGGCGGCGATCGCCGACGCGCTGAAGCTGAAGGAGGGCGATCCGACCCCCGCCAGCTTCGCCGCGGCGGCCGCGGCGGTCGCCGCCGAGCACATCGCGGCGGCCGAAGCGTTCATGTTTGACGAGCAGCTGCTGCCGCAGGACCTGACGGTGATCGGGCTGCAGGGCCAGACCGTGCTGCACGCGCCGCCCGGGCCGGACCGCCCGGCCGGCCGCACCATCCAGCTGATCGACGCGCCCGCGGTCGCCGCCGGGCCTCGGCGTGCCGGTGGTCTACGATCTGCGCCAGGACGACATCGCCGCCGGCGGGCAGGGCGCGCCGCTGGCGCCGGTCTACCACGCCGCGCTGGTGCGCTACTCCGGCATGCACACCCCGACCGCGGTGCTCAACCTCGGCGGCGTCGCCAACCTCACGCTGGTCCGCGCGGACGGCGGCCTGGAGGCGTTCGACACCGGCCCGGGCGTCGGGATGATCGACCGCGTGGTGCAGGAGCGCACCGACAAACGCTGCGACGAGGACGGCGCGCTGGCACGGGCCGGGCAGGCCAACGAGCGGGCGCTGAACGCCTACCTCGAGCGATCCCTACTTCCAGCGGCGCGGCCCGAAGTCGCTCGACCGCTTCGACTTTCCGGCTGGACCGCGTGGTCAGCCTGTCGCTGCCGGACGCCGCGGCGACGCTGACCGCGTTCGCGGCCGAGGCGGTCTGGCGCGGACTGCAGGCCTGCTCGGAGATCCCGCTGCGGGTCGTGGTGACCGGCGGCGGCCGGCGCAATCCGGCGCTGATGGACGCGATCCGCGCGCTCTGTCCGCTGCCGGTGCTCACCGCCGAGGAGGCCCACTGGCGCGGCGACTCGGTCGAGGCCGAGGCGTTCGCCTTCCTCGCCGCCCGCTCGATGCTGGGCCTGCCGATCTCCTTCCCCGGCACCACCGGCGTCCCCGAGCCGCTGACCGGCGGCCGGATCGCGATCCCTTAAATAGCGACGACATCGTTGATATCGCTGATATCACGACTTACACTGGGGTATGGGTCAGATTCTCATTCGCAACCTCGACGACGCGGTGCTCGATGCGTTGCGCGGTAGAGCTCGCAACAACGGCTCTTCTGTCGAAGAAGAGGCGCGCCGGGCATTGGCGGTGGCGGTCGGCGCGTCGCGCGAAGACGTGCTTCGGCGCATAGACGCCCTGCACGCGAAGATGGGCACGGTTGGCGGAGAGAGCACGCTCGAGATACTGCGACGCGATCGCGCCCGTGACGATCCGGAGAGCGCGTGACGCTGATTGTGGACGCAAGCGTAGCGGTCAAGTGGCTCGTCAAGGAAGGCGACTCTGACAAGGCCAAGCGTCTGATTGCCGAGGAGATTCTCGCGGCGCCCGAACTGTTGTTCATCGAGTGCGCCAACGTTCTGCGAACGAAGCAGCGGTTCGGCGATCTGACGCCGGAATTGGTGCGGGAGGCCTTCTCCGTGCTCGACGCCGTTCCGGTGCGGTCGATCCCTGTCCGACGGCATGTCGCCGTCGCTCACGCAATTGCGATGGAGTTGGACCGCTCCGTCTATGACTCGCTCTATCTGGCCGTGGCGCTGTCCGAGCAGGCGACGTTGGTAACGGCTGACGAGAAGTTCGCGCGCGCCGCCAGGGCCCACCCGATCTATCGCGACGCGATCCGCTCGCTCGACGGTTAGCGAGCGCTTGCCGCGTGCTGGCGGCTTGACGACAGGTCCCGCGGATACCTAAGTGATTGCTTAGGTGTTCAATGCTCGACGACGTCTTCCACGCCCTGGCCGATCCCACCCGGCGACAGTTGGTCGAGCGGCTGACGCGCGGCGCGGCCAGCGTCAGCGAGCTCGCCGAGCCGCTCGACATGTCGCTGCCGGGCGTGATGCAGCACCTGAAGGTGCTCGACGACGCCGGCCTCACCGTCTCGGAGAAGCGAGGCCGCGTGCGCTGGCGGCGGCTCAACGCGGAGGCGCTGGCGTCGGCGGAGGCCTGGATCGGCGAGCGCCGCCGGCTCTGGACCGCGCGGCTCGACACGCTCGAGCGGCATCTGCGGGCCGACACCACCACAGACGGCGGTTCGACAGGCGAGCGGTAGGCAGGGGGTGGCCCATGAGCGAGCAGAAGACAGAGTGCACACTCATCCTGCGGCGCATCTTCGACGCACCGATCGAGCGCCTCTGGCGCGCCTGGACGACGGCCGACGAGCTCGGCCTGTGGTACCTAGCCGGCGAAGATCACATCATCCACTTCGCCGAGGTCGACCTGCGGGTTGGCGGCGGCTACCGCATCGGCTTCGGCCCGCCTGGCAAGACGCCCTACATCGAGACCGGCCGTTACGTGGAGATCACCCCGATGACGCGGCTGGCGTTCGACGCGGGCGTCACGCTGGGCGAGGGCGGCGCCGAGGCGCTGGTGATGGAGCGGATGGTGGTCGAGTTCACCGACCTCGGCGATGGCCGCACCCAGCTCGTCCTCACTGACACCGGGCCCGACAGCTGGAAGTCGGGCGCGGGCTGGCTGCCCTGCCTGGAAAGCCTGGCGCGGCATCTGGCCGACGACCGAACCGGAGCGACCTAGGCGTCCCCAAATGCAAAATGACCGCCAGAGGCCCTAGGAAGCCCGTACGCGGCGTTGGTGACGACACTGATGGTACCTAGGCGGAACCCTCGGCGCGGGCCTCTGGCGACCTTCCTGGGCCGTTCTGAGGGCGCCCTAGGCGTCTTCGAGGGCGAGGGCGCGTAGCAGGTTCACTGTGGACCAACTTGCAACGCCGGTTCCGGCGAAGTCGCGGTCGTGCGTCCAAATCTCGGCGTTGGCTTGCCAGGCCAGCGACAGAATATGCGCGTCGGTCGTCGAGCCGTTCCTGCTTTGGGGCGCATCCCGCAGCACCTCAACTGCGTCGAGCGCTAGTGGATCGAGTTCCTCGGCGGCGACGACATTGAGATTCGACGTCAGATCGAGCAGGACATGTGCCAAGTCAGGCCGTCTCATCCCCAGAATTCAACCGCCGCACTCCTTCATCGACAGCCCGAGCCGTCGTGATCAGCGACCGCCTGTCTGCCACCGTCGGGATCACGAATGCGCTCGAGCCCAAGGCCGTCGAGATGAGAATGGCCGCATCGACCACGATGACGGAAGAGGGCGACCTCACTCTTCAGGTCGATGCTTGGCCCGTTCCTCGGCCATGAATTTCTGGATCGCTTCCCGCGTCCAATGCGTCGGATCTCCGCCGTTCTCGATGAGGAAACGCGTGTCCTCGTCAGGGTCGCGTTCCTTGGCCAGCGCCACGACCTCTTCTGCCCAAGCGCGCAACTTCTCCGGATCCGGCTTACGCAGCGGCGTCAGCAGCGCGACCGTCCGGCCGCCGGAGGTGATCGCAGTGACGCCCGGCAGCCTCTCGATCGCCTCGCCGGAAATCTTCTGCAGGTCGCGGATGCTGAGATGGCCCATGGGCACTTACATACGCGATTACATACGCCACTTCAACGAGGCTCAGATGGGCTCGGCTTCCAGGCGGCGGTCGAGGTAGGCGCCGACGCGGCGCTCCACCTCGGGCAGCTGGGTCTGCCAGAAGTGGTTGGCGCCCTCGACCAGGTCGTAGTCGATGACGATGCCCTTCTGGGTGCGCAGCTTGGAGACCACGCGCTCGACCTCGATCGGCTGGGTGATGGTGTCGTTCGAGCCGTGCAGGATCAGGCCCGAGGCGGGGCAGGGGGCCAGGAACGAGAAGTCGTAGGTGTTGGTCGGCGGCGAGACCGAGATGAAGCCGTCGGTCTCCGGGCGGCGCATCAGGAGCTGCATGCCGATCCAGGCGCCGAACGAGTAGCCGGCGACCCAGCATTGCGAGGCGGTGGGATTGGTCGACTGCAGCCAGTCCAGCGCCGTGGCGGCGTCGGCCAGCTCGCCGATGCCGGCGTCGAACTCGCCCTGGCTGCGGCCGACGCCGCGGAAGTTGAAGCGCAGCACCGAGAAGCCGCGCTTCATGAACAGGTGGAAGAGCTGCACGGCCACCGGATTGTTCATGTGGCCGCCGGCCTTCGGGTGCGGGTGCAGGATCAGCGCGATCGGCGCGGTGTCCTCCTTGCGCGGCGAGTACTGGGCTTCGATCCGGCCGGCGGCGCCGGTGAGAACCACTTCGGGCATGATGTCCTTCTGGGTGCGGCGGGAATTGTTGACCGCGGCGCTAGGTTTTCCTACATGCCCTCGAAAGGGCGCTTTGCAAGGCCCGTCCCAAGCTCGCCTGGGGCGAGGGCGGCGGGCTCTTAGCAAAAGCGCTTTGGAAAAAGCGAGAAAATTCGGCGCCTTCCGATGCAGCTATCGACCAAAGGACGCTACGCCGTGATGGCGATGACCGATCTGGCCGGCCGCGGCCGGACGACCGCGGCGACGCCGGTGGCCGAGATCGCCGCGCGCCAGCAGATCTCGCAGGCCTACCTGGAGCAGCTGTTCGCGCGGCTGCAGCGGCGCGGGCTGGTGATCGGCCGCCGCGGCCCCGGCGGCGGCTACCGGCTGGCGCGGTCCGCCGCGGAGACCTCGGTCGCCGACGTGGTGCTGGCGGTCGACGAGCCGCTGCGGGCGATCCGCTGCAACGGCGGCCATGTCGGCTGCATGCGGGACGGCGTGCGCTGCCTGACCCACGACCTCTGGGAAGAGACCGGCCGCCAGATCCGCAGCTACCTCGCCAGCGTCTCGCTGGCCGACGTGGCGAGCGGCAAGCTGCGGCGCGCTTCGCCGGCCGAGGCCGCCGCATGAGCATCTACCTGGATTACAACGCGACCGCGAAGGTGCGTCCCGAGGCCGCGGCGGCGATCGCCGCGGCGCTGGCCGAGGGCGGCAACCCTTCGTCGGTGCACGCGGCCGGTCGGGCGGCGCGGGCGAGCGTCGAGCAGGCGCGGGCGGACGTCGCGGCGCTGGTCGGCGTGCACGCCGGCCGCGGTGACCTTCGTCAGCGGCGGCACCGAGGCCGACGCGCTCGCCATCGAGAGCGCGCTGGCGGCCGGCTGCGAGCGGATCATCGTCGGCGCAACCGAGCACGAGGCGGTGGCCGAGACCGCCAAGGCTTCCGGCGCGAAGCTGGAGGACTGGCGGGTCGACGCGGACGGCGTCGCCGACCTGGTCTGGCTGGTTCGCGCGCCTGGGCGACGGGCGGCGCACGCTGGTCTGCCTGATGGCGGCCAACAACGAGACGGGCGTGATCCAGCCGGTCGCCGACGCCGCCGCGGCGGTGCGCGCGGCCGGCGGCTGGCTGCACGTCGACGCGGTGCAGGCGGCCGGCAAGATCGCGCGTCGACTTCGAGGCACTGGGCGCCGACACGCTGGCGCTGTCGGCCCACAAGCTGGGCGGCCCGCAAGGCGTCGGCGCGCTGATCGCCGGACCGCGCGCCACGCTGTCGCGCCGCCTGCACGGCGGCGGCCAGGAGCGCGGCGCTGCGCGCCGGCACCGAGAACGTGCCGGGCATCGCCGGCTTCGGCGCGGCGGCGAAGGCGGCGCTGGCCGAGCTGCCCGCGCTGGCGGCGCAGGGCGCCTGGCGCGACGCGCTGGCCGACCGCGTCAAGGCGGCCGGCGCGGTGGTGGTCGGCGAGCGCGCGCCGCGCCTGCCGCAGACCCTGTCGTTCGCCACGCCCGGCTTTGCCTCCGAGCTGCAGGTGATGGGCGCTCGATCTCGCCGGCGTCATGGTCAGCGCCGGCGCGGCCTGCTCGTCCGGCAAGGTGAAGGCGAGCCGGGTGATCGAGGCGATGGGCCTTCCTGACCTGTCGCCGTTCGGCATCCGGGTCAGCGGCGGCTGGGCGACCACCGCGGCGGACTGGGCCGCGCTGCGGCGACGCCTGGCTCGCGATCCTCGACCGTCACCAGGCGCGCCAGCACGCCAAGGCCGTGGCCTAGGAACCAGACATGCCCGCCGCCAAGCAGACCATCGAACACGTCGAGACGCTGGAGCGCTACAAGCACGGCTTCGTCACCGACGTCGCCCAGGAGTTCGCGCCGAAGGGGCTCTCCGAGGCGACCGTCCGCTACATCTCGGCCCAGAAGGACGAGCCGGACTGGATGCTGGAGTGGCGGCTCGGCGCGTTCGAGCGCTGGCTGGCGCTGGAAGAGCCGGCGTGGGCGCGGGTCCACTTCCCGCGCATCGACTACCAGGACAGCTACTACTACGCCGCGCCCAAGAAGAAGGACGGTCCGAAGAGCCTGGACGAGGTCGATCCGGAGCTGCTGGCGACCTACGCGAAGCTCGGCATCCCGCTGAAGGAGCAGGAAGTGCTGGCCGGCGTCGAGGGCGCGCCGCGCTACGCGGTCGACGCGGTGTTCGACAGCGTCTCGGTGCTCACCACCTTCAAGAAGGAGCTGGCCGAGGCCGGGCGTGATCTTCTGCTCGATGAGCGAGGCGATCCGCGAGCACGGCGAGCTGGTGCGCCAGTACCTGGGCTCGGTGGTGCCGGTCTCCGACAACTACTTCGCCTGCCTGAACAGCGCGGTCTTCTCCGACGGCAGCTTCGTCTACGTGCCGCCGGGCGTGCGCTGCCCGATGGAGCTTTCGACCTATTTCCGCATCAACGCCGCGGAATCCGGCCAGTTCGAGCGCACGCTGATCATCGCCGACAAGGGCGCCTACGTCTCCTACCTCGAAGGCTGCACCGCGCCGATGCGCGACGAGAACCAGCTGCACGCCGCGGTGGTCGAGCTGGTCGCGCTCGACGACGCCGAGATCAAGTACTCGACCGTGCAGAACTGGTACCCGGGCGACGCCAAGGGCAAGGGCGGCATCTACAACTTCGTCACCAAGCGCGCCGACTGCCGCGGCGACCGCTCGAAGGTGAGCTGGACGCAGGTGGAGACCGGCTCGGCGATCACCTGGAAGTACCCGTCCTGCATCCTGCGCGGCGAGGGCTCGTCGGGCGAGTTCTACTCGATCGCCATCACCAACAACCGCCAGCAGGCCGACACCGGCACCAAGATGATCCACCTGGGCGCCAACACCCGCTCGCGGATCATCTCCAAGGGCATCTCGCGCCGGGCACTCGTCGAACACCTACCGCGGCCTGGTCTCGGCGCACCCGAAGGCCAAGGGCGCGCGCAACTTCACCCAGTGCGACAGCCTGCTGATCGGCAAGCACTGCGCGGCCCACACCACCCCCTACATCGAGGCGCGCAACGGCTCGGCCCGGTTCGAGCACGAGGCGACCACCACCAAGCTCTCCGAGGACCAGCTGTTCTACGCGATGCAGCGCGGCCTCTCGCAGGAGGAGGCGGTGCAGCTGCTGGTCAACGGCTTCGTCAAGGACGTGCTGCAGGAGCTCCCGATGGAGTTCGCAGTCGAGGCCCAGAAGCTGGTCGCCATCTCGCCTCGAAGGGAGCGTGGGGTGACCCTTTCCCCTCAAACCCGCCCATCCCGGCGAACGCCGGGACCCAGGCAGACGTTCGGGACGACCCGAGCGTCGCAAGGGTTCAACCACGGAAAACACGGAAAACACGGACTAAAGCCCGTTCCGGCGGCGCGCACGATGTGGCCGCAGCGAGTCCGTGCTTTCCGTGTTTTCCGTGGTTCCCCTTCATCGCACGCCTGCCTGGGTCCCGGCTTTCGCCGGGATGAGCGGGTTGTTGGGGGTGTTCGGTGACCCTGGAGACTATCGATCACGCGCAGGTGGCGATCCCCGGGGCGGGGAAGAGAGCGCCCGCGCCTTCTATGACAAGCTGCTGGGCCTGCCTGAGCAGCCGAAGCCACCGGAACTCGCCAAGCGCGGCGGGTGCTGGTTCGAGAGCGCGGCGGTGAAGCTGCACTGCGGCGTCGAGAGCCGTTCACCCCGGCGAAGAAGGCGCACATCGCGTTCCGGGTCGACGACGTCGCGAGCCTGGCGCGCCGCGCCCGCGCCGCCGGCTACGAGGTGGTCGACGACGACCTGCTCGAAGGCCACGAGCGCATCTACATCCACGACCCGTTCGGCAACCGGCTGGAGTTCCTGAGACCGCTGTGACCTCAATGCTTTCCATCAAAAACCTCAGCGCCTCCGATCGACGGCAAGGCGATCCTCAACGGGCTCTCGCTGGAGCTGCCGGCGGGCGAGGTGCACGCCATCATGGGGCCGAACGGGGCGGGCAAGTCGACGCTCTCCTACGTGCTGACCGGCCGCGAGGGCTACGAGGTGACCGGCGGCTCGGTGACGCTCGACGGCGAGGACCTGCTGGCGCTGAACCCCGCCGAGCGGGCGGCGCAAGCGGCGTCTTCCTGTCGTTCCAGTATCCGATCGAGATCCCCGGCGTGCCGGCGATGACCTTCCTGCGCACGGCGCTGAACGCCCAGCACAAGGCGCGCGGCGAGCCCGAAGTGCGCCGCGCCGGCGTTCCTGAAGATGATCCGCGAGCGGGCCGCGGCGCTGAAGATCGACTTCGACATGCTGCGCCGGGCGCTGAACGTCGGCTTCTCCGGCGGCGAGAAGAAGCGGATGGAGATCCTGCAGATGGCGGTGCTGGCCCCGCGCCTCGCCATCCTCGACGAGACCGACAGCGGCCTCGACATCGATGCGCTGCAGGATCGTCGCCGAGGGCGTCAACGCCATGCGCGCGCCCGATCGCTCGATGCTGGTGATCACCCACTACCAGCGCCTGCTGGACCACATCCGCCCCGACCGCGTGCACGTGCTGGCCGGCGGCCGCATCGTCGCCTCCGGCGGCCCGGAGCTGGCGCACGAGCTGGAGCGCGAGGGCTACGACAAGTACGCGGCGGTCGCCGCATGAGCCTGGCGCGCGCCATCGAGACGGGCGACCTCGCGCAGCTGCCGTCGCGCCGCGACGAGGACTGGCACTGGACCGACCTGCGCGGCCTGATCCGCGCAGCTGCCGGCGCGCGTCCGCGCCGATCGAGGGCGAGCTGCCGGCCGGGCCGTTCGACGCGCTGGCGGACCGCATCTGCATCGTCGCCAACGGCCGCGGTCCGGCGCGAGAGCGCGTCGGCGCGACGGCGTGACGGCGCTTCGGATCGTCGGCCGCGGCGACGGCGCCCATGCCAGCGATCACACCATCGCCGTGCCGGCAGGCGGCCAGCCTCGTCCTGCTGGAGAGCTACGAAGGCGAGGGCGGCCACCTCGCCGAGCTCGACCTCGACCATCCGCCTCGGCGAGGGCGCCGCGCTGGAGCGCATCGTGCTCGCCGACGAGGACGCCGGCGCGGTGATCGTCTCGCGCGCCGAGGTCGCCTTGGCGCCTGGCTCATCGTTCGCGCAGACCGTGATCGCGTCGGGCGCCCGGCGCCAGCGCATCGAGACCCGGGTCAGTCATCCCGGCGGCGGCGCATCGGCGCGGCTCGACGGGGTCTATGTGCTCGGCGAGCAGCGCCACGCCGACATCACCACCGTCGTCACCCACCAAGGGATGCACGGGACCACCGACCAGCTGACCAAGGGCGTGGTGCGCGACCAGGCGCGCGGCGTCTTCCAGGGCCGGATCGTCGTTTCGCCCGGCGCCGACAAGACCGACGCGCGAATGGGCCACCACGCGCTGATCCTCTCCGAGCGCGCCGAGGTCGACGCCAAGCCGGAGCTGGAGATCTTCGCCGACGACGTCGCCTGCGCGCACGGCAACACGGTCGGCGCGCTCGACGAGGACGCGCTGTTCTACGCCGAGCAGCGCGGCATCCCGGAGGCCGAGGCGCGGGCGATGCTCACCGAGGCGTTCGTGGGCGAGGTGGTCGACCGCATCCGGCACGACGGCGCGCGGGAAGTGGTGCGGGCCTGGGTGGCGGAAAGGCTGCGGGGCTTGTGATGGCGTTCGATGTCGCCAAGGCCCGCGCCGAGTTCCCGATCCTGAAGCGGCAGGTGAATGGGCGGCCGCTGGTCTATCTCGACAGCGCCGCCTCGGCGCAGAAGCCGCGGGCGGTGATCGAGGCGATGGGCGGGGCGATGGAGACCTCGCTACGCCAACGTCCACCGCGGCCTGCACACGCTCGCCAACGAAACGACGGAAGCCTATGAAAAGGCGCGCGAAAACGTCCGGCGCCTGATCAACGCAGCGAGCGCCGCCGAGATCGTCTTCACCAAGGGGACCACCGAGGCGATCAACCTGGTGGCCTCGTCGTTCGGCCAGTCGCTGCAGGCCGGCGACGAGATCGTGCTCTCGGTGATGGAGCACCACGCCAACATCGTGCCCTGGCACTTCCTGCGCGAGCGCAAGGGCGTGGTGCTGCGGTTCATTCCGATCACGGACGCCGGCGAGCTGGATCTGTCCGCCTACCGCAACCTGCTTGGCCCGCGCACCAGGATGGTGGCGGTCAGCCACATGTCGAACGTGCTGGGCACGGTCAATCCGGTCGCCGAGATCATCGCCGACGCCCATGCGGCGGGCGCGCTGACGCTGATCGACGGCGCGCAGGCCGTCGTGCACGGCCAGGTCGACGTGCAGGCGCTGGACGCCGACTTCTACGCGTTCTCCGGCCACAAGCTCTACGGCCCGACCGGCATCGGCGCGCTCTACGGCAAGGCCGAGCGGCTGGCGGCGCTGCCGCCCTACCAGGGCGGCGGCGAGATGATCGGCAAGGTGACGCTGGAGGCGATCACCTACGCCGACCCGCCGCACCGGTTCGAAGCCGGCACGCCGCCGATCATCGAGGCGATCGGGCTGTCAGCGGCCATCGAGTGGCTTGCGACGCTGGACCGCGACGCCGTCGCCGCTCACGAGCATGCGCTCTACGAGCGGGTGAAGACGCGGCTGAACGGCGCCAACTGGATCCGCGAGATCGGCCAGGCGCCGGGCAAGGGCGCGATCTTCGCCTTCACGATGGAAGGCGCGCACGCCCACGACGTCGCCCAGATTCTCGACCGCTACGGCGTCGCGGTGCGCGCCGGCACCCACTGCGCCGAGCCGCTGCTGGCCCGCTTCGGTTTGACCTCCAGCGCCCGCGCCTCGTTCGCCCTATATAACACTCTCGAGGAGGCCGACTCGTTCGTCGGCGGCGCTCGAAAAGACCAGGACCTTCTTCAGCTGATGGACGACGCCAGTCTCAACGCCGACACCGCGACGCGAGCCCTCAGCCAGGGCGAGCTCGACGCGCTGACCGACCTGCTGGTCGAGAAGCTGAAGACCGTGTTCGACCCGGAAATCCCGGTCGACATCTACGAGCTCGGCCTGATCTACAAGGTCGACGTCTCCGACGATAAGGACGTGGTCATCGACATGACGCTGACCGCGCCCGGCTGCCCGGTGGCCGGCGAGATGCCCGACTGGGTGCGCGAAGCGGTGATGTCGATCGAGGGCATCCGGTCCTGCACCGTCAACCTGGTGTTCGATCCGCCGTGGGACCCCTCGCTGATGTCCGACGAGGCGAAACTCGAACTCAACATGTTCTGACCCCATATCGGAAGCCATGGAAACCGCCGTTCAAGCCCAGACCCCGCCGCCCGCGCCCCAAGGTCGTCACGCTCACCGACCGCGCCGCCGAGCGCGTGAAGGAGATCATGGCGCGCGGCGAGAAGCCCTACCTGCGGTGGGGGTGAAGAACGGCGGCTGCGCCGGGCAGGAGTACGTGCTCGCATACGCCGAGGCGCCCGAGCCGCTCGACGAGGTGGTGGAGGACAAGGGAGTCCGGATCGTCGTGGACTCCAAGGCGGTGCTGTTCCTGATCGGCGCCGAGATCGACTACGAGGTGAGCCGGCTCGCCGCGAAGTTCGTGTTCAGGAACCCCAACCAGACCGATGCCTGCGGCTGCGGCGAGAGCGTGACGATCGTACCGGCCTCGGCGGCGGAGTAGGCGTCCTCGTCCTACTCCGCCGTGGCGGCAAGCGCCCTAGTTCGCCCAGCAGCGACGCCCTTCTCGGCCGAGATGGTAGCCGTAGGGGCAAGCGCGACCCATCGGGGCGTAGATCACCGCGCCCGGAACCGCCACGACCACGCGCCTGGGGGCCACATACACCGGCCCGCTGCCGTTGGCGCGGCAGCCGCCGTAAGGGCCGCGATGGAATCCCCAGCCGCACCCGCCCGCGGCCCCGGCCGAGGAAGAAGCGGCAAGAGTGGCGGCTATCACCAAGACTGCTGAAATGGTTTTGATCACTAAAACCTCCCCGATCTGGCGTTGTTATCCACGCACGGCCCCAATCCTTACGCTGCGTTCGACGGAAGACAACAGTGCAGCTTTGGGGTGCGAGCGTGTCGCCGGCGGCGTCGCGGGGGTGGCGGAGCTTCGGCGGATCGCGAAGGCTATCTACGCAACAGCCGCCTTCGCCTCCGCCCGTGCGATCTCGTCCGGCGCCGGGACCAGCACCGAGGGGCGCACCGGCTCGCCGGTCGCTTGCGCGATCAGTTCCTGCGAGCGGGTCTCGATGGCGCTCTCCAGGCGCTGCAGGAACTCAGTCCGTCCCAGGCCGGTCGGGATCGGGTCGAGAAACTCCACCGTCGCTCGGCCGGCGTTCTTGATGAAGTCCTGCTGGGGCCAGAAGAGGCCGAGGTTGGTGGCGACCGGGACCACCGACAGGTTGAAGTCGCGGTACATGTAGTAGACGCCGGTGCGGTAGCGGAAACGCTCGCCGGCCTTGCCGAGGTGGCCCTCCGGGAAGATCAGCATGCGCCGGCCGTCGGCGTTCGCGGCGGCGGCCTTCTCGGCGAGCGCGCGGCGCGCTTCCGGCCCGCCGCAGTTGTCGACCAGGATGGCGCCGAGCTTGGCGAGCACGCCCTTCAAGAGCGGGATGCGCTCCAGGTGATCGCCGGCCACGAAGGCGAGATTGTCGACGTGGGCGAACAGCACGAAGCCGTCGCCCCAGGAGTGGTGCTTGGCCGCGACGATGAAGGCGCCGGCCGGCAGCCGCGCCTTGCCCTTCACGTCGATCCTTGATCCCGGCGATCCAGTGCTCGGCCCACAGCATGCGACGCGTGTAGAAGCGCAGCACCGCGGCGACCGGTCCGCGGCCCGGCGCCAGCGCGGCGATGGCGGCGGCGAGCGCGTAGAAGATCGACAGCGTGTAGTACGCGACGGCGAAGAGGACGCTGCGGACGGGGCTGCGGCGCATGGCGGGGTTATCCTGGTTCAGCGTGCTTGGCGGTCAGCGAGCGTAGAGCACGGCCTGCACGGCCGCGCTCATCAGCGGCGCGTGGGCGCTCATGGGATCGGCGAAGCGATTATAGGCCTTGTTCTGGGCGGTCTGGACGATCACCCCGATGGCCATGGCCGCGAGGATGCGCGGGTCGGCCGGCGGCAGCTCGGCGTCCAGCATGGCGCGCTTGACGAGCCGCTCGACCACCGAGACCGGGTCCTTGCCGTCCTCCTGGTAGTACCGCAGGAAGCGGTTCATCGAGAGCATGTGGAAGGTGAACAGCGGCCAGTTCTCGTCGGCCGCCTGGCAATAGGCGCGGACGATGGCGTCGGCCTTGGCGCGCAGATCGTGCTCGCCGGCCGCCGCCGCCTCGACCAGGCCAGAGAGCCGGCGATGGGCGCCCATGAAGAGGGTCAGCGCCAGCTCGTCCTTGCTGGCGTAGTGCCGGTAGATCGCGCCCTCCGACACGCCGGCGGCCTTGGCGATCAGCTTCGTGGTCGCCGCATCGACGCCCATGTGGACGAACAGCTCGATGGCGGCGGCGTCGATCCGCGCTTTGACGGATGGGGCTTGGGTTTCCATGGCCGCGGCTTATGGCACAGGTTGCCAGGTCGTGCGAGTGAGCGCTCACTCACAAGTATGTGAGCGCTCACTCACGCCGCCTGATCCTGCTCCCGCAAGGGGAGAAGGACGGCGTGTCAGGCCGCCGTGGCTTTCCAGTCGGCTTTGCTGACGCGGTTGCGGCCGGTGCGCTTGGATTCGTAGAGGGCGGTGTCGGCGCGGTCCATCAGCGAGGCGGGCGGCTCGGCGGCGCGGCGCTGGGCGAAGCCGGCGGAGATGGTGACGACGCCGAGTTCCTCGTTGGTGGAGCGGCGCTTCAGCCGCCGCGAGGCGATCTCCTGGCAGATTTCGCGCAGGACGCCGTCCACCTCGATCGAGTCCTCGGTGGAGAAGATCATCGCGAACTCCTCGCCGCCGTAACGCGCGGCGAATCTGGGCGGCGCGCCGACGCGACCGATGACCCCGGCCACGTAGCGCAGCACCTGGTCGCCGGTCTGGTGGCCCCAGGTGTCGTTGAAGATCTTGAAGTGGTCGATGTCGAGCACCGCCAGGTGCAGCGGCACGCCGCTCATGTCGGCGGCCGTGCAGGCGCGCTGCAGCTCGTCGTCGAACGCCTTGCGGTTGGCCAGGCTGGTCAGCGCGTCGGTGGTGGCGTCGCGCTTGGCCTGGGCCAGGTGATCGCGCAGGCGGCCGACCTCGGCGTTGGAATCGTTCAGCTTCTGTTGCAGCACGATGTTCTCGGTCTGCACCAGGTCGGTGGCCTGGGTCAGGCCACGGATCAGCGTCTTGACCTCGTCGGGGCCGCGCTCGTCGCGCAGCTCGTGGCTGGCGGCGGCCAGTTGCTGGCTGTAGCTGGCGTTGGTGCGCTGGGCGCTCTTGATCGCCTTGGACACCGTGGCCAGCTCGAGGGTGAGCATGTCGCCGGCGTCCTTGATCTCGTCCTGCAGCCGCGCCTTGGGCAGGAAGGCGCGGGCGAGCTTTTCGGCGACGAGGTCGCTGATCGGCTCGCCGCTCTGCAGCAGACGTCCGATCTCCTGGGCGAGCGGTCCGTCCGGATCGGCGACCATGTGCAGCCAAAGCTCGAAATTGAGCGCCGTCGGCCAGACGTTGGCCTGCTGCATGCGGTCAAGCGCGGCGCGCGCCACCTCGTAGGCCTGCGGGCCACGCAAGGCGAGCTCGGTTTCGCCGGGCATTCGTCCCCCCAACTGCTGGGCAGGCAACATAAGAGGGAGAGTTCAAACAGCCCGTTAAGGGTGGCGCGACCCGCCGCCCTGAAGACTGCGCGCGTCGGCTATTTGCGCGAGAGAAAAGCCGGCACGTCGGATCCGAAGCCGACGACGCCGCGATCGTCGTCGCCACGGCCCTGAGAAGCTGGCCGGCGCGACTCGTGACGCGGCTCGCGCCGCTGCTCCGGGCGCGGTTCGCGTCGCGGCTCATGACGTGGCTCGGCGCGCGCTTCCTGCCGCGGCTCGTGACGGGGCTCGGCGCGCGCTTCCTGACGAGGCTCGGGGCGGGGTTCCGGACGCGCTTCCGGACGCGCCTCCTGGCGCGGCCGCTCGGCGTTCTCGCGACCGCCGCGGCGCGAACGCGGCTTGCGGCGCGGCTCGTCGGCCAGCCCGGCGATGGCGGGCTCGGGCGCCGCGACGACGGCGGCGGCCGGCTCGGCCCCGGGCGGCCGCGGCGTCGGCGTGGTCGGCTCCATCGCTGCGACCGAGGTTTCGCTGGCCGGGCGACCGTAGCTGCGCTCGCGGCGCTCGGGCCGGCGGCGGGTCTCGCGCCGGGGGCCGTCCGACCTCGCCTCGCTCCAGTCGACGTCGAGCTTCAGTTCCTCCGGCGTCTTGCCGATCAGCCGGATCACCTTGTCGAGGTTGCGGCCGTCGGCCGGCGTGACCAGGGTGATGGAGTCGCCGTTCTTGCCGGCGCGGCCGGTGCGGCCGATGCGGTGCACGTAGTCGTCGGCGTGATGCGGGACGTCGTAGTTGAAGATGTGGCTGACGTCGGGGATGTCGAGGCCGCGCGCGGCGACGTCGGAGGCCACCAGCAGCTTCAGCTCGCCCTTGCGGAAGGCTTCCAGCGTCTTCGTGCGCTGGCTCTGGTCGAGGTCGCCGTGGATCGGCGCGGCGTCGAAGCCGTGCTTCTTCAGTGACTTGGCGACGATGTCGACTTCGCTCTTGCGGTTGCAGAAGACGATGCCGTTGCGCACGTTGGCCTGGCCGACCAGCGCCCGCAGCGCCAGCCGCTTGGCGGCCGGATCGGCGACCGGGACGCGGAACACGTGCTGGGCGATGGTCTCGGCGGTGGTCGCGGGCCGGGACGCCTCGATCCGGACCGGATCCTTGCAGGAACTGCTTGGTCAGCCGGGTGATCTCCGGCGGCATGGTGGCCGAGAAGAACAGCGTCTGCTTGACCGCCGGGGTCAGCTTGAAGATGCGCTCGAGGTCGGGGATGAAACCCATGTCGAGCATGCGGTCGGCTTCGTCGACCACCATCGATCTGCACGCCGGTCAGCAGCAGCTTGCCGCGCTCGAAGTGGTCCAGCAGGCGCCCGGGCGTGGCGATCAGCACGTCGACGCCGCGATCGAGCTTGGCTTCCTGGTCGCCGAACGAGACGCCGCCGATCAGCAGCGCCCAGGTGAGCTTCTGGCCCTTGGAGTAGCGCTCGAACGAGGCGGCGACCTGGTCGGCCAGTTCGCGGGTGGGCTCGATGACCAGCGAGCGCGGCATCCGCGCCTTGGACCGGCCCGCCACCAGGCGGTCGATCATCGGCAGCGTGAAGGCGGCGGTCTTGCCGGTGCCCGTCTGGGCGATGCCCAGGACATCGCGGCCGGCCAGGGCGACGGGGATGGCCTGTTCTTGAATGGGGGTGGCCTCGGTATAGCCCGTGGCGGCGACCGCTTCGAGGGTCGCAGGGCTGAGGCCCAGTTTGGAGAAGTCTGTCATGTCTCGAGTGTTTCGAACCGGCGAATCAGGCACGGATGATGCGCGCCACGACCCGGTCCGGGCGAGCGGAACATAGGTATGCGACCTCGCAAGTCAATGCAGACCGGGGCGGCCGCAATGTCGCGGCCACAGCGCGAAGGCATTTCGTGACTTCGCGCGAATCCGCCACTTTCTCGAACCACGTTCGCCAAGTTGTTGTCCAGATCGGCCGCGCTTTCGCCTTGCAGCGCGGCTTTGGTTACCGAAGATTAAGGTTGGCCGCTGGAGACATGCCCTCGGCCACACAGAGAGACGTGGGACAAGAAAATGCAAACCAAGATCATGGCTGGCGCCGCCCTTATCGGCGTCATGGTGCTCGGCGGGTGTGCGACCGAGGACTACGTGAAAAAGAACGTCGCGGTCGTGCAGACGCAGGTCACCGACGTCCAGACCCAGCAGCAGGCCCAAGGCACGCGGCTGGATCAGCTCGACCAGAACACCCGTGATGCGATGGCGCGCGCCGAAGCGGCCGGCAAGCTGGCCGAGGGCAAGTTCCTCTACTCGATGGTGCTGTCGGACGACTCGGTGAAGTTCCCGCTCGATTCCTCGAAGCTGTCGGACGAGGCCCAGACCCGGCTGGCCGACTTCGTGACCAAGCTCACCAGCGACAACAAGAACGTCTATGTGGAAATCCAGGGGCACACCGACGCTACCGGCGCCGACTCCGCCAACATGCGGCTCGGCGAAGCGCGCGCCGAGGCCGTGCGGCTCTTCATGAACCGCAAGGGCGTGCCACTGAACCGGATGTCGACCATCTCCTACGGCGACACCTCGCCGGTCGCGCCGAACAACACCCGCGTGGGCCGCGCCCAGAACCGCCGCGTGGTGCTGATCGTAATGGCTTGACCCGCGACGCAAAGCCCGGGCGCTTCAGACCTGGGCCGTCGCAAAAGCCGGGGCGTCGCGAGGCCCGGACCCTCAAGCGCGAGGGCCCGGGTCTCGGCTCGCGTCAGCGCAGTCCCAGCAGGTCGGACCAGCGCCAGTCGCCCGCGCCCAGGGCCAGCCGCGCCGAGCCGTCGTTGAGCGACAGCAGCACGAGGCCGCGCACGTGCTGATGGCGGCAGGCGAGCGGCGCGAACGCCACCTCCCAGGTGATCGCCTCGCGCACCGCCGCCAGCCCCTTGCCGTCCTCCACGCCTGACTGCACCCAGTCGCCGTTCCAGATCATGATCGCCCGGCTGCCGGCGGCGTGGATCGCGGCCCTGGCCAGCGGATCCTTGCGCACCGCCATCTGCACCCGGCGCGCCATGTTGCACTCGCCGCCGCCGCCGTCGCCGCCATCGCCGCCGCCGCCGTCGCCCTCGCCGGCGCTGGCCGCGCCGGCAAGCTGCGCGCCGGTGAGCCCTTCGCCCTCGCCGGTCGCCGGCGACTTGGCGGGCGCAGCGGGCAGCGGCTCGGGAGCGGGGGCAGGCGAGGCGCGCGCTACCAGCCGCGGGGCCGCGGCGGCCTCGCGATGTGGCTTGCGCTTGGCGGCGGGCTTGGGCCGCGACGGCGCCGCGGGCGGCTTGGGCGGCGCGAGGGCCAGCGGCGCCGCCAGGCTCACGACGACCGGCGGCAGGTCGATGGCCATCGGCGTCCCGCGCCAGGTGAGCAGCAGCGCCGTCAGCAACGCGGCATGGGCGCCGGCGCTGAACAGGGTCGCGCCGACGCGGCCGCGCCAGCGGCGGCGCTGACCTCCTCGGGCTTGCGGCCCTTGGTGCGGCGGCGAATGGTCCATCCGGCGTCGAATCTCGGCCCGAAACCCTACCGGAGTTTCAAGACCACGCGCTCGAAGTCAGGATCGTGGCGCCCGTCCCGTCAAGAACGACGGGCGTCAGGCGGCCTGCTTCATCCGCATCGCGCCCATGAAGTCGCGCTTGCCGAGCGGCACGCCCTTGGAGCGCAGGATGTCGTAGGCGGTGGACGCGTGGAAATAGAAGTTCGGCAGCGAGAACGACATCAGGAAGTTCTCGGCGACGAACGGCACCTCGAAACTGCGCATCTTGAAGGTGACGTCGTGGCCCTGCAGCGCGTTCACTTCGTCCGGCGCCAGCTTCTCGAGCGCCGCGCGAGTGTCGGCGACCAGCCCCTGCAGTTGCACGTAGGTCAGCGGCCGCGCCTCGGTGGGCGGCGCGAACACGCCAGCTTTCGCGCCCTCGATCGCGCCCAGCGAATGGTGCGCCACCGAGATGATCTGGAAGCGGAACGGCAGCATGTCGTCCCAGAGCCGCGTCTCGACGATGCTCTCCGGGTCGATGTTGTTGTCCTGGCAGTGCGCCAGCCCGCGGTCCAGGAAGCCGGAGACCGCGCCCAGCGTCTGCAGGTAGGACGCGACGGTCAGATCGTAGAGTGGAACGCCCATGGCCGGTTTCCCTTTGAGTTTCGTTGCGAAACTTGTGCTGGCTGACGCGGCGTGGAGCAAGCGGATTCCGTCTGCTGTTCGCGTCTGAAGCCCTAGTCCTGCGCCCCTGCGGGCGGTTCGAGAACCCAGACCGGGAGGTCGGCAACCAGTTCGAAGCCGAGGCTTTCGTAGAGCGCTCGGCCAGCTGCGGTCGCGCCCAGGTGAAAGCGCTTCACGCCGCGGCGGCGATAGTCGACGATCACCTGGCTCAGCAGGGCGCGACCCATGCCCTTGCGTTGGTGCTCAGGCGGCGTGGCCATAAGGGTGATCCCAGCCGTGTTGCCCGTCGGGGTGACGGAGACGGTGCACATGGGTCCTTCGTCGCCCCAGGCGATATAGGTCTCCACGCCCGCGGTCTCGGTGATGCTGACCTCGATGCATCTGGCGATGACATCGCGTGGCTCGTCGAAGGCGGCGGCGATCAGATCGCCGGCGATGCCGACCAACTCCGGGCCGAGCGCGCGGACGATGCGCACGGGGCGGCTCGGTTGAACGGGAACGTCGGGGCGAAGCACCATGAGCGGCGCAGAGCCGACGGCGGTGAAGCCCAACTGCGCCGCGAGCTGCGCAAGGCTCGCCGCCACACGGGGGCTCACGACGGCGGTGAGCGGCACGCCTCGTTCTTTCGCCCGGGCCACCGATCGAACGAGGAGGCCTTCGGCGTCGGGGTCGGCGCCCAGGGTCAGCCTGTTGTGATCGGCCAGGGGCTCGTCGGTCAGGCCCAGAACGCAGTTGCGCGTCATGTGCAGCTCGATCCCGGGCGCGGCGATCATCTGCGCGGCTAGCGCGCGCACACAAAGCTGGATCAGCTCCTCGGTCTCGTCCATGAACTCCGCCCCGCGCCCGCCCGCCGCCTTGCCCCGGCGGCCCTAGTCGCTGTTGGCTCTGATGTGTCGCAGAACGATGTCGGTGACGGCTTGCGGAAACTGGTCGACGACGAAGTGCGTGCCCTCGTCGACCGGCACGAACGTATAGGGGCCAGTTACGTACTCGGCGGTAAGCTCGGCTGCGCGTTGGCCGACCGTGGCGTCGTTTCTGCCCCAGACGTAGAGCGTCGGCAGACTGACCGGCGGCGTGTCGGCGACCCGCAGGCCGGTTCCGGCCCCGGCCCGATACCAGCTCATCGCCCCCTCGATGCCGCCGGGCTCCAACAGATTGGCGATGTAGTCATGGGCGGCGGCGGGCGGCGCCGATTGGGCCTCCAGCGCCTGGCGCAGCGGTTCCAGCCCGAGCCGCTCGCATGCGGGCGACGGCGTCCGCCGCCTGGAAGCTGCGGTGGTGACTGGAGCGCTCGGCCTGGGCGGCGTCCTCGCGCATCGCCCGTACGAACGCGGCGGGGTGCGGGCGCGACGCGACGGTGAGCGAGATCAGACGCTCGGGGTGATGAGCGGCGAGCAGCCACGAGAGCTGGCCGCCCCAGTCGTGCCCGACCTGGTGGAAGCGCGGGCAGTCTAGGGCGTCCATCAGCCCGAGCGCGTCCGCGAGCAGATGGGGAGTCGCATAGGCTTCGGTGTCGGCCGGCCGCGCCCCGGTGCAGTAGCCACGCTGGTCGGGCGCGATCGCCCGGTAGCCCGCCGCGCCCAGCGCCTCGATGAGAGGGCGCCCACATCCGCCGCGAACTCCGGAAAACCATGCAGCAACAACACCGGCGCGCCATCCGCCGGCCCGGCCATGTCGACCGTGAAGCTCAACGCGCCGACGTCGATCGTCCGGGTCTCCATCGAACGGCTCCGTCTGATCTGCCGCGCCCAGCCGGCCGCGGCTGGGTCCTCTGGCGTAGACGAGCAATAACTCAGTCGGGGTCCTTTTCGTAGGCGGCAGCGCCCGGCGGCAGCTGCACCCACGGATGGCGGCGGCAGTCGTAGACCGACACCGTCGGCGGCGGGAAAGTCGGGTCGGCGAACGCGCCGACGGCCACCGAGACCGAGCGGTGCTCGAAGCCTTCCTCGGTGTGGAACAGGGTCGTGCCGCAGACCGGGCAGAAGCGGAACCGGAAGCTGGCGCCGGCGTCGCCGGTGCGGACGTATTCGGTCGCCGCGCCGGACACCTGGTAGGGCGCGGCGAAGGCCGCCAGCGCCGCGAAGACGCTGCCGGTGCGCTGCTGGCAGGCCAGGCAGTGGCAGACGCCGACCCCGCGGGGCTCGCCGCTGACTTCGATGCGCAGCTGGCCGCAGCTGCAGGACGCGGTGCGTGTGGACATGCGGGCGCCTTGGGTTGATCGACGGCGCGGATCGTAGCCCGGCCGCGTCGTCGATGCTGGCAGGATGCGCGAGGCCGCTTTGCTTGCGCAGCGTCACGCGTGAAAGGCTGCCGCGCGATCGCCCTTGGAGGGAAAGCCCGTGAGTCTCGATCCGAAGATCAGGTCCTGCCTGACCATTCCGGCGATCTGCGCGCCGATGTTCCTGGTGACCGGCCCGGCGCTGGTGCGCGAGGCCTGCAAGGCCGGCGTGATCGGCGGCGTGCCGCGCCAGAACGCCCGCAGCCTGGAGGAGTTCGAGGCCTGGCTGGAGCACATCACCGAGGCGCTGAAGGCGCATGCCGACGCGCATCCCGGCGCGCGCATCGCCCCGATCGCGGTCAACTACCCGACCCGCATGGCGCCCGACGATCTGGCGGCCAACATGGCGCTCTGCGCGAAGTACGGCATCGAGATCATCATCAGCGTCGGCGGCGATCCCACCGAGCTGGTCAGCCGCGTGCACGACTTCGGCGGCAAGGTGTTCCACGACATCACCTCGATGCGCTTCGCCGAGAAGGCGATCGCGGCCGGCGCGGACGGGCTCAACTGCATCGGCGCCGGCGGCGGCGGGCATTCGGGGACCATCACCCACCTGGCGCTGATCCCGCGCATCCGGGCGATCTACGACGGCGTGCTGGTGCTGGCCGGCGCGGTCGGCAGCGGCGCGGTGATCCGCGCGGCCGAGGTGCTGGGCGCCGACCTCGCCTACCTCGGCACGCGGTTCATCGCCACCCAGGAGTCGGACGCGCCGGAGGAATACAAGCAGCTGCTGGTCAGCCAGACCTCGGCCGATCTCGCCTACACCGGCGACATCGCCGGGGTGCCGGCCAACTGGATGATCGAATCGATGCGCCGCGTCGGGCTCGATCCCGACAACCTGCCCAAGCCAACCGGGCGCGGCATGCGCCACGACCACCTGCCGGAAGGCGTCACGCCGTGGAAGAACCTCTGGAGCGCCGGCCAGGGCGTCGACCTGATCGACGACATCCCGAGCGTCGCCGAGCTGGTCCGGCGCCTGCGCCGCGAATACGTCGCCGCCTGCGAGACGCCCAGCCTGGTCGAAGCGGCGCGGCTGGTGGAAGACGTGATGGACGCGGATGGGGGCTGAGGCGCGTCGCCGCTATGTCGGCCGGCGCCGCGCGGCTAACGTGGCCGCGATGAGCTTTCCGTTCTCCGCCCCGTTCCGCGAGCTGGTCGCCGCGCAGTGCCGCGCGTTCCCACGGCTGGCGCATGTCGGCGACGCGGCCCTGCGCCCGGCCGCCGTGGTGCTGACGCTGGTCGAGGCGGACGACGGCTCGGGCGAAACCGCCTTTCTGCTGACCCGCCGCGCCGCGGCGCTCAGGGCCCACGCCGGGCAATGGGCGCTGCCGGGCGGGCGCTGCGACGAGGGCGAGAGCGCCGAGCAGGCGGCGGCTCGCGAGCTCGAGGAGGAGCTCGGGCTGCACCTGCCGCCCGCGCACATCCTGGGCGCGCTCGACGACTATCCGACCCGCTCCGGCTACGCTGATCACCCCGGTGGTCGCCTGGCTGGACGATGCGAGCGCGATCCGGCCGAGCCCGGACGAGGTGGCCTCCGTGCACCGCATCCGCCTCGACCACATCGCCCGCGAGGACGCCATCGCCTTCCCGACCATCCCGGAGAGCCCGCGCCCGCTCGTGCAGGTCAGCATCGGCGAGCAGTTCATCAACGCGCCCACCGCGGCGATGGTCTACCAGCTGCGCGAGCTGGTCGCCGGCCGCGTCACCCGCGTCGCCCACTTCGAGCAGCCGGTGTTCGCCTGGCGCTGAGAGATCGCGCGGCGCCGAGGTTGTGCTAAGCCGGCTGGGGCAGGGGAGACCACATTATGGAAGCCAGCGGATACGTGGCGCGCGGCTACGAGGCGGTGCGCGATGCGTTCGCGGCCGCGCAGGGCGCCGACCAGGAAGGCGGCGGCCAGCTCTGCGTCTATCGCCGCGGCGAGAAGGTGGTCGACCTCTGGGCCGGCCGCGACCGGGAGAACGACCGCCCCTACGGCCAGGAGACCATCACGGTCATCATGTCGTGCACCAAGGGCGCGACCGCCGCCGTCGTGCACCGGCTCGCCGAGCGCGGGCTGATCGACTACGAGGCGCCGGTCGCCGACTATTGGCCGGAGTTCGCAGTCGGCGGGAAGGGCGACGCGCGGGTCTGGCACCTGCTGAGCCACTCGGTCGGCCTGCCGGGCGTCGACCCGGAGAGCGGCGTCACCGCCCACGACATGCTCTATCCGGAGCGCCACGTGCCGGCGCTGGAGGCGATGGCGCCAGTGTGGACGCCGGGCGCCTCGTGCCACTACCACCCGATCACCTACGGCTCGCTGCTGAACGAGGTGGTGCGGCGCGTCTCGGGCAAGACCATCTCGCAGGTGCTCGCCGAGGAGATCGCCGGGCCGCTGGGGTTGAGCTTCTGGATCGGCCTGCCGGAGGCCGAGGAGCCGCGCGTCGCGCCGCACTTCTCGCCGACGCCGGGCTTCGGTCCGGAGCAGATCGAGGCGCTGATCGCCGGCATGGGGATCGACGTGACCACCCGGCTCGCCAAGGTGATGCTGAACTCGCTGAAGCACACCGGCGAGCTGATCGTCGACATGAACAACCGCGAGGCGCGCGCCGCCGAAGTGCCGGCCGGCAACGGCGTCGCCGACGCCGCCTCGCTGGCGAAGATGTACGCCGCGATGATCGGCGAAGTGGACGGCGTGCGCCTCTTGAAGCCCGAGACCATCGAGAAGGCGCGGACCTTGCGCACCGGCGCCATGTCGCCGGCCGGCGACTTCGCCAAGCTGCAGTTCGGCGCGCCGACCGAGTACGGTCTGGGCTACGAGTTCGCCAAGCCGGTGCTGCCGATGCTGGGCCCGGGCTCGTTCGGCCACGCCGGCGCCGGCGGCCGGGTCGGCTTCGCGCACCCCGAGAGCGGCACAGCCGCGGCCTTCGTCGCCAACACCATGCTCACCGCCCCGATGGGCGAGCCGGACCCGCGCTGGAGCTGGATGGGCGAGCTCGCCAAGGCGATCTAGGCGGGGCCGACGGTTTTTGAGCCACGGAAAACACGGAAAACACGGAAAACGGCGACGCCCGTCACACCCTCGGCTGTCATCCCGGAGAGCCCGCCGCCAGGCGGGACTCATTCGGGACCTACTTCCCGCGGCGTGAACAGCAGATCCCGGACGACTCCGCTGTGCGGGTCTCTGGGATGACAATTGTGGAAGTGGCGAGCGTCCGTGTTTTCCGTGTTTTCCGTGGTTCAAGAATCTTGACCACGAACCTCACGAACCTCACGAACAGGGTCCTTCACGCTCCCCCCAACCGTCATCGCCGGGCGACAGTCCCGGCGACCTATGAACACGGCGATTCGAGTGGCCGCGCCGGGCGCGGCCATGGCTCGCGGGGTGTTCATGGGTGGCCGCGACTTCGCGCGGCCATGACGGAAGCGAGGGAGGCGAGGGGAGCCCGTTCATGAGGTTCGTGGGGTTCGTGGTTGAAAAACTGGCCCGCGCCGCTTCCGCGCGCTAGCAGGTAGGGCCGACGGAGGCAGGCCATGCAGTTCACCTTCACCGAGGAGCAGCAGGAGTTCCGGGCCGTGCTGCGGCGGTACTTCGCCGAGAGCTCGCCGACCACCACGGTGCGGCGGCTGATGGAGAGCGAGGCGGGGTGGGACGCCGGCCAGTGGCGCGAGATGAACCAGCAGCTCGGGCCTCTGCGGCGTCCACGTGCCCGAGCAGTTCGGCGGGCAGGGGTTCTCGTTCGTCGAGCTGGGGATCGTGCTGGAGGAGATGGGCCGGGCGCTGGTCTGCGCGCCCTATTTCGCCTCCGCCGTCCTGGCCGCGACCGCGATCATGAACACCGCCACCGACGCGCAGAAGACCGCGCTGCTGCCCCGCATCGTCTCCGGCGAGACCATCGCGACGCTCGCCTTCACCGAGCCCAACGGGCGTTGGGACGTCGGCGGCGTCGAGGCCGTCGCCACGCCGGCCGGCGGCAAATACACGCTCGATGGCGTCAAGAGCTTCGTGCTTGACGGCCACACCGCCGAGCTCGATCCTGGTGCTGGCCCGCGCCCCCGGCTCGGCCGGCGAAGAGGGCCTCTCGCTGTTCGCGGTGCGCGGCGATGCGCCGGGCCTCACCCGCACGCCGCTGCAGGCGCTCGACCCCACCCGCAAACTCGCGCGGCTGGACGTTCGCGGGCGTCGCGGCCGAGCTCATCGGCGAGGCGGGCGCCGCCGCCGCGCCGATCACCCGCACCCTCGACCAGGCCGCCGCGTGCCTCGCCAGCGAGATGGTCGGCGGCGCCGAGCGGCTGCGCCAGACCGCGCTCGATTTCGCCAATATGCGCATGCAGTTCGGCCGCCCGATCGCCTCCTTCCAGTCGATGAAGCACAAGCAGGCCGACATGCTGCTGGAGGTCGAGCTCGCCAAGTCGGCCGCCTACGTGGCCGCGCAAGGGTGCGCGGACGACGCCGACGACATGCCGGCGCTCGCCTCGCTCGCCAAGGCCGCCGCCTCGGAGGCCTACCTGCAGACCGCCATCCACACGATCCAGATCCAGGGCGGCGTCGGCTTCACCTGGGACAACGACACCCACCTCTGGTTCAAGCGCGCCAAATCCAGCGAAGCCTTCCTCGGCGACCCCACCTGGCGCCGTGAACGGATGATGCAGGCGTGGGGACACTGATTATGTTTGGCCACGGAAAACACGGAAAACACGGACGCGCGAACCCGGTGACCTCGCACCGTCTTTCGACCGTCATCGCCGGGCGTCAGTCCCGGCGACCCAAGCACACGGAGCTGCGAGTGGCCGCGCAAGGCGCGGCCATGGCTCGGTGGGTGTTCATGGGTGGCCGGCACTCACGCCGCCCGGCCATGACGGAGATGGGGGAGGGTTCGGGTTCGTGCTTTTCGTGGTTCCATTCTTCCGCATACGGAGGGACCCCAATGACCGAGCCCACCGAGGACACCGTCCGCGCCGAGGTGCGCGCCTGGCTGGAGGCCAACTGGGACCCCAATCTGGGACTTGTCGAATGGCGCGAGAAGCTGATCGACGCCGGCTGGGGCGCGCCGGCGTGGCCGAAGGCGTGGGGCGGGCGCGACCTTCCAACCCCGCTCGCCGCGGTGGTCGACCAGGAGATCCGCCGCATCGGCGCGGTGAACGTCGCGCGCGCCGGCATCCGCACGCTGGCCGCCGCCACCCTGTTGGCGCACGGCTCCGACCTCCAGAAGGCCAGGTTCCTGCGCCGCAGTCTCACCGGCGAGGACGCCTGGTGCCAGCTGTTCACCGAGCCCGGCAGCGGCTCGGACCTCGCCGGCGCCACCACCCGCGCCGACTTCAAGGACGGCCGCTGGGTGATCAACGGCCAGAAGGTCTGGACCACCAGCGCCCACCACGCCGACTGGGGCCTCTTACTCGCGCGCACCGACTGGGACGTCCCCAAGCACCAGGGCCTGACCTTCTTCGTGCTCGACATGCGCCAGCAGGGCGTCGAGGTGCACCAGCTGCGCCAGATGAACGGCCACGCCTCGTTCAACCAGGTGTTCTTCACCGACGCCGAGATCCCGCCCGAGCACCTGGTCGGCGAGCTCGGCGGCGGCTGGGCGGTGGCCACCACCACGCTGATGAACGAGCGCCGCGGCGCCGACGGAGTCGGTGCGGTGGGCGCCGGCGCGCAGGTCACCGAACGGGTGGGGCGCATCTACGACGAGGAGCGCGCCGAGGCCGCCACCGTCATGGAGCCCTACAAGTGGTATCCGCAGCGCGCCGGCCGCGTCGACCTCGTCATCAAGCGCGCCAAGGAGACCGGCAAGCTCGCCGACCCGGTGGTGCGCCAGGAGATCGCCAAGCTGCTGATCCTCGCCCGCAGCGCCGAGTGGACGGCGCGCCGCGCCCGCGCCGCCCAGGCGCAGGGCCGCCCGCAAGGTCCGGAAGGCTCGCTCGGCAAGCTCGCCGCCAGCCACGTGGCGAGGGCCGCCGCCCGCGTCCACACGCTGATCTCGGGCGCCGACGCCATGCTCGCCGGCGCCGACGGCCCCGAGCACGGGATCATCGCCGAGATCCTGATCTCCGTCCCGGCCGTCTCCATCGCCGGCGGCACCGACGAGATCCAGCGCAACATCATCGCCGAACGCGTGCTGCGCATGCCCAAGGAGCCGGGCAGCGACGCCGACCGCCCGTTCCGCGAGGTGCCGCGCAACGTGGCGGGGTAGAGGAGAGACGAGATGGCCGAGATCGAGAAACCCTGGGCGCTCATGCGCCACCACGCCGGGTGGGCGGACGTGTTCCACGTCGAGGCGGAGACGGCGGACGGCGTCACCGGCTTCTACCCCGACCGCGAGTCCGACGAGCGCACCAGCTACACCAACTACGCCGTGCTCGCCCGCTTCGAGACCGCCGAAGCCGCCAAGGCCGCCCGCGAGCGCGCCCTCACGGCGCGCCGCGCCCACGACGCGGCGGTCGACGCCGCCTATGCCGCCCTGAAAGCCGCCGAGAAGGCCCGCGAGGACGCCTGGGTCGCAGCGCTGCGGGCGGGCTGACGGGCGCAGGCCGCCGTTCTCCCGTTGCTCCCCGCCCCCTGGAGGGGCGGGGTCGGGGGCGGGGGGCTGTCGCCGGCAAAGCCGCGGTCAGCGCACCGCACGACGTTTGCGGCCAATCCCTGAGAGCCCCCCATCCCCAACCCCTTCCCCTCGTGGGGGAAGGGGCTCGCGCGCTCCTCCAGGACGCCCCGACCGTGCCAGCCCGGAAGGACCGACGCAACCCAACTTAAGTTGCCTTGCAGCCGCCGCCCCTCCGGCGCGATCCAGCGCGTCCCAACAGGCAGGAGGGGTCGATGACAGAGCGCATTTCCACGCATCCGGAGCCGCCGCGGGTGGCCCGCTACGTCCACGAGACCACCCCCGAGAACCAGGCCGAGACCTTCCGCAACCAGGACCAGGTCTGGCCGGTGCGCGCCATCCGCCGCGGCGAGGCGGTGCGTCCGCTGCCGCCGCACGCCCGCCAGCTGGACGACCTCAGCTTCGAAGCGTCCGGCGCGCGTCTCACGTGGCCGACTTCATGGCCCGCCACCGCACCGCCGGGCTCCTGGTGCTGAAGCGCGGCGAGATCGCGCTGGAGCGCTACGGCCTGGGCAACACGCCGCAGAGCCGCTGGACCAGCTTCTCGACCGCCAAGTCGATGACCGCGACGCTGGCCGGCGCCGCGCTGCACGACGGCGCGATCGCCAGCCTCGACGATCCTTGCGAGCGCTACCTGCCGCAGCTCGCCGGCTCGGCCTACGAGGGCGTCACCATCCGCAACGTGCTTCGGATGTGCTCCGGCGTCGCCTGGCGCGAGGATCCCGACGCCGACGGCCGCTCCGAGGTGCATCGCCTGGGCCGCGCCATGGTGCGCGCCGAGCCCGGCGGCATCCTCGAACTGATGTGCAAGCTGCCGCGCGCCCACCCGCAGGGCGCCGTGTTCAACTACAACACCGGCGAGAGCTGCGTGCTGGCCGCGGTGGTCGCCGCCGCGGTCGGCCGGCCGCTGGCCGACTACTTCGCCGAGCGGATCTGGGGCCCGGCCGGCATGGAGGCCGACGCGCACTGGCAGCTGGAGTCCGAGGACGGCCTGGAAATCGGCGGGCTCGGCGTCAGCGCCCGCCTGCGCGACGTCGCCCGCCTCGGCCAGTTCGTGCTGGAGGACGGCGTGACCTGGCGCGGCGCGCGGGTGCTGCCGCCCGGCTGGCGCGACCTCGCCGGCCACCCCGACTGCGCGGCCACCGGCTTCGGCCGCCTGCAGCCGGACAACCCCGGCGGCTACGGCTACCAGTGGTGGGTGACGCCGCCCGCGCCCGGCATCCACAACGGCGTCTTCGCCGCGCTCGGCGCCTACGGCCAGTTCATCTACATCAACGTGGCCGAGCAGGTGGTCGTCGCCATCCACAGCGCCTGGCGGGAAAACAGCGACGACGCGGCGCGGGTGGACACGGTCGCCCTGCTGCGGGCGGCGGTGGCGCGAGCTGCGGGCGGACGGGGTGGGCGCCCCGGAGGCGGTCAGGCCGCCGCCAGGTAGTCGGTGACTGCGTCCTCGTAGAGCGAGGCGCCGACCTTCTGCAGGAGGATGCCGGCGTTGCCGCGATGGTAAGCGCCGTGCAAGCAGACGTGCAGGATGATCTCGCCACGCGTCATGCGGGCCGGCTTGCCGCTGGTGAAGACGAAGTCCACCGACTCGCCGAACTCTGCCGCCGACAGGCCGTCGACATAGGCGACGTACCAAGCGTCCGTCTGCTTCGTGGCGGCCGCGAGCGTGGCGATGTCCGGCGTCTCGTCCGAGCGCGGCGCGTGATAGCCGTGCGGCCGGCCCTGCAGGTGATGCTGGAAGATCGCGTCGACCGCGTGGATGTGGTCGAGGATGCGCGGCATGATCGCGGCGTCCACGGCGTCCAGCCGGCCGACGTCGCGGGCCAGCGTCTCGTAGAGGCCGTGGTCGGCCCACTGCTTCATGCGGATGAGCAGGCGATAGGGGTGCGACGTCATAGTTGGCTCTCCTTTCGGGGTCTGACAGCGCTGCGGACGTCCGCGTCGCGCTTGTCTTTCGATGCCGCGCAGAGTACGAGTGATCACTCGCATTGCTACTCGCATTCAAGGAACCGGGCAGTTGCCGCGCGGGCCCCTCACGACGCCTCGGAAACACGCCTCGCAGGGCCGGTCACGCGCGACGGTCGACGCCCTCGTCGAGGCCACGGCTCGCATTCTGGTCCGCGAAGGCTTCGACAAAGCTAGCACCAACCGCATCGCCGAGGCGGCGGGGGTGAGCGTCGGCTCGCTCTACCAGTACTTCCCCAGTAAGGAGGCGCTGGTCGCCGCTGTCATCGAGCGCCACAACCGCGATCTCCTGCAGGTGGTCGGCCGCGAGCTGGCGCGGGTCGCCGACCTGCCGCTCGCCGAGGCCGCCCGCCAGCTGGTCGCCGCCGCGATCGCCGCCCACCGCGTCGATCCCGCGCTGCACCGCGTGCTGTCCGAACAAACTCCTCACGTCGGCCGGAGCGAGGGCGTTGGCGCGCTCAACAGCGAGACGTTCGCGCTCTTTCGCGCCTACCTCGAGCGCCACAAGACCGAGTTGCGCGTCACCGACCTCGACCTCGCAGCCTTCGTCTGCGTCATCTCGATTGAAGCGCTGACGCACACGGCGGTGCTGCACCGGCCGGACGTGCTCGCTGACGGCGAGGTGGGCGCGCTGGTCGACGAGGCGACGCGCCTCGTGGTGAGCTATCTGCAGTAGCTGCGACAGGCCGAGCTTGCCGCCCAGCCGACGGCTGAGAAACCGCTTGCCGGGCGATTTCTGCGGCATAGTCTGATGGGGCGCTGACTGGCGTCGTGTGACGCCATTTGCCGGGGGGCCACACGGTGCACAGGAAGCTCATTGTTGCGATGATTGGCGCTGGGCTGATGCTCGCGGCGCCGTTGGGGGCGCAGGCGCAGCCGGACTACGGGACCGGGCGGCATCCGCACTACATGCATGCGATGTCCGACGTCAGCGTGGCCTATCTGCTGGTCAGGCGCCATGGCGGCGACGACGGGCCGGTCAGGCACGAGGAAGAGCGGGCGATGGTGGCGATCCAGTACGCCTTCTCGACCTTGCAGAACGCCGCGACCGTGGTGCGCAAGGACCCCGACTACCAGCCGCCCGCCGACAACACCAACTTCGACCATCGCAGCCGGCTGCATCGCGCGCTCGACCTGCTGCACGATGCGCGCGACGCCGTCGACGTGCCGGAGGACGACCACGACGCGCGCCCCCTGAAGGCCCGCGCGCTGGGGCAGATCGACGCCGCCATCCACGCCACCGAGGAGGCGATCGCGGCGTACGGGTACTGACGGGCGCCGCTCCGCCAGCGAATGCGCGGCACGGGTTCGGCGGTTATCCGCCCATAGCGACGTGAGCCCAGAGCGATGAGCCTCGTCGAGTCCGAACAGGTTGCGCCGCCGCCGAAGCTGGTGCGCTGGACCGTCTATGGGCTGGCGAGCGTCGGCGCCCTGGCGGTCGTCGCGTCGGGCATGTTCCCCAGCGCGCCGTTCACGGCGCTGGCGATCGTCGTGGCGTTCGCGCCGCTGGCGATCACCCTCTGGCAGCCGGATCTGTTCGTGGTGATGAGCCGGGGGCGGCGGGGCGGGGCGCCGCAGCCTGGCCTCAACCCCGTGGCCGGCATTCCGGCGGCGGCGCTGTTCTTCCGCGCCGTGGGGATGGACCTGATCGACTTCGAGCCCAGCTGGATCGCCGCCGGCGCCTGCGCCGCGTGCCTCGCGGCCGCCGCCTGGCTGCGCCGGCCGGTGCGCACGCCGATCCAGCTCGTGCTCTACATGACCCTGTTCGGCCTCATGCTCGGCTACGGCGCGGCGACACAAGGCGACGTGAATTTCGACGCCAGCCGCGGCGCCCTGTTCCGGGCGACGGTGATGGACACGCACGTGTCTTCGGGCCGCAGCACGAGCTACACGGTGGAGCTGTCGCCCTGGGGGCCGGTCAGCGGCTGGAACTGGCAGAACGTCCCGCGCTCGACCTGGCTGGTCGTCTCCGCCGGCGAGCAGATGTGCGTGCGCCTGCATCCCGGCTGGCTGCACGAGCGCTGGTTCACGCTCGACCTCTGTCCATCGCCCAAAACGTCGGTGCAGACCCGCCCGCTCTCTCAAACGTCCAGGTCCGCCACCACGAACTCGGCGTTTTCCTGGATGAAGCGGAAGCGGAGCTCGGGCTTGCGGCCCATCAGCGTCTCGACCAGCCGTTCCACCGCCTCCTCGGCCTGCGGCAGGCTGATGCGCGCCAGCTGCCGCGTCTGCGGGTCCATGGTGGTTTCCTTCAGCTGGGCGGGCATCATCTCGCCCAGGCCCTTGAAGCGGCCGATCTCGGGCTTCTTGCCCTTGAAGACGGTGGCCATCAGCTCGTCCTTGTGGGCGTCGTCGCGGGCGTATTCGGTCTTGCCGCCGTGGCTGAGGCGGTAGAGCGGCGGCAGCGCCAGGTAGAGGCGCCCGGCGCGGATCAGCTCGGGCATCGTGCGGTAGAAGAAGGTGATCAGCAGCGCGGCGATGTGGGCGCCGTCGACGTCGGCGTCGGTCATGATGATCACCCGCTCGTAGCGCAGCGCCTCGTCGCGGTAGCGGGCGCCGGTCTCGACGCCGAGCGCCAGGATGAGGTCGGCGAGCTCCTTGTTGGCGCGCAGCTGATCGAGGCTGGCGGACGGCGACGTTGAGGATCTTGCCGCGCAGCGGGAGGATCGCCTGGGTGCGGCGGTCGCGCGCCTGCTTGGCCGAGCCGCCGGCGCTAGTCGCCCTCGACGATGAAGATCTCGGCGCCGTCCACCGCGCTCGCCGGAGCAGTCGGCGAGCTTGCCGGGCAGGCGCAGCTTGCGGGTGGCCGAGGCGCGGGCGACCTCCTTCTCCTTGCGCCGCTTCAGCCGCTCCTCGGCGCGGTCGACGACGAAGGCGAGCAGCGCGTCGGCGGCCTTCGGCTGGCCGGCCAGCCAGTGGTCGAACGGGTCGCGCAGCGCGCGCCTCGACCAGCCGCTGGGCGTCGATCGACGAGAGCCGCTCCTTGGTCTGGCCCTGGAACTCCGGGTTGCGGACGAAGACGCTGATCATCGCGCCGGCCTCGGCCATCACGTCGTCGGCGGTGATCAGCGCGCCGCGCTTCTCGTTCTTCAGCTCGGCGTAGGCCTTGAGGCCGCGGGTCAGCACGGCGCGCAGGCCGGCCTCGTGGGTGCCGCCCTCCGGCGTCGGCACGGTGTTGCAGTAGGACGCAGGAAGCTGTCGGCCTCGCCGAAGCCGTCCGGCGTCCAGGCGATCGCCCACTCCACCGCGCCGGCCCCGCTGCCTGCGCCCTGCCGCTCGATGCGGCCGGCGAACGGCTCGGGCGTCACCGTGGCGCGCTCGCCGACCATCTCGGCCAGGAAGTCGGCGAGGCCGTTCGGGAAGTGGAAGACCGCCTCGTGCGGCGTGGCGTCGGCGATCCGCGCCGCATCGCACGCCAGCGGATCTCGACGCCGCGGAAGAGGTAGGCCTTGGTGCGCGCCATGCGGAAGAGCCGCGCCGGCTTGAACGCGACGTCCTCGCCGAAGATCACCGGGTCGGGCGTGAAGGTGACCTGGGTGCCGTGCTTGCGGGTGGGGCCGAGCTTCTCCAGCTTCGAGGTTGGCTTGCCGCGGCTGAAGGTCTGGCGCCACTCGAAGCCGTCCTTCCAGACCGTCACCTCGACCCGCTCGGAAAGCGCGTTGACCACCGAGACGCCGACCCCGTGCAGGCCGCCGGAGGTCTCGTAGGCCTTGCCGGAGAACTTCCCGCCCGAGTGCAGCATGGTCATGATGACCTCGAGCGCCGACAGGCCCGGGAACTTCGGGTGCGGGTCCACCGGCATGCCGCGCCCGTCGTCTTTGACGGTGAGCGCGCCGTCGGCCGCGAAGCTCACCTCGATCACCTTGGCGTGGCCGTCGATGGCCTCGTCGATCGGCGTTGTCGAGCACCTCGGCGAACAGGTGATGGAGCGCGCTCTCGTCGGTGCCGCCGATGTACATGCCGGGCCGCTTGCGCACCGGCTCCAGCCCCTCCAGGACCTCGATGTCCTTGGCCGAGTAGCTGGACGCGGGCCTGGGCTCGTGCGGCTCGCTGAGCGGCGCGGCGGGCGCCGGATTGAGGGCGTCGTCGAAAAGCGAGGGCTGGGCCGCGGACTTGGGCATGCGCGTGGTTTACCAGCAATTCGACCGGCGTGCTTTAACGCCGCAGACGGGATGAGCGAGCGGTTACGGATGATTCAACTCGTCGCGCGATAGTGGCGCCGTGGGTTCGCAGGTCCAACGAGACCTCGGGGGGTTACAAATGGCCAAGCGTGTGAGGCTCGCCAGCGTTCAGGGCTGCGGGCAGGAACGGGTTCCCGAGCGGATACGGGTGCTGATCGTCGACGACGTGCCGCAGAACCGCATGCTGCTCGGGCTCTACTGCGAGCAGCTGGGCTTCCAGCACGAGCCGGCGGAGAACGGCTACGAGGCGCTCGACGCCGCCCGCTCGGGCCGCTTCGACCTCATCCTGATGGACATCCTGATGCCGCGCATGGACGGCATGGGCGCGACGCGGGCGATCCGCGCGCTGGGCGGGCCGGTCTCCGAGATCCCGATCGTGGCGGTGACCACGGCGGCGGCGCCCGGCGAGGTGTTGCGCTACCTCTCGGTCGGCATGACCGACGTGGTCGCCAAGCCGGTCGAGCGCGGCCGCCTCGCGGAAGCCATCGCCGGCGCCCTGGCGGCGCGCCCGGCCGTCACCGGCGAGCGCAGCGCCGCATAGGACCCTTTCCCGCTTGCGGAGAGGGGAGTCAGTGCGGTGGGCCGGCGATCAGGATCCGCGAGGGCGGCCTGTCCAGCGCCACCGTGACGGCGTTCGGCGGATGGCGCGTGTCCAGGTAGGGCGTCGGGCCGGTCAGCTTGAAATCGAAGCTCGGCAGCGGCCGCTCGGCGCCGCCTGGCAGGATCGCGCGGCCGGCGCCGGCGTCTGGGAAGTAGATGCAGGTGAGCCGCTCCACCGCGCTGGAATCGCCGTCGGCGAAGGTCACCAGCGCCGCGTTGACCTGGGCCAGCGTCGCGGCGAGCTCGCTGACCGGCAGGCGCGCCGCCGGGGCCAGGGTGGCGCGCAGCTCCAGCGCCATGTCGAAGGCCGGGCCGTCGACCTCGAAGAAATCCCGCCGCCGCATCTGCTCGAGCGTCGGCAACTGGGTCACCCAGCCGTCGGCGTCGAGGACGAGCGGCGTCGAGGCGCCGTCGCGATGCACGATGCGGGCGTTGGCGTCGGGCGCCGGCTTGGCGCCGCGAGTGGCGCGGTAGGCGAGCAGGAAACGGTCGCGCTCCGCCGGCTTCAGCGCCAGGTAGAGGTCCAGCAGCAGGAAGGCGTCGGCGAGCACGATCCGGGTCGGCTTGGCGCGCGCCAGCGTCGGCGCGGCGAGGGTGGCCGCGATGCCGGCGATGAGGGCGCGTCGTTGCAAGCTGATACTCCCGGACTGGCTGGCGGCTCGATGTGAAGCGCGAGCCGCGCCGTCACGCCGCCCCCTTCGGATGCCCGCCCAGCAGGATGCGAGAGGGGGCCTTCGCCAGCATCACCGCCTTGGCGCCGGCCGCCTTGGCCGGCTCGAAGAACGGCACCGGTCCCACGACGGGCGCGGCGAACACCGGCAGCGCCGTCTGATGGCCGTCGCCGTACAGGGCATGGCCGCCGCCGCTATCGGGGAAGAAGGCCGCCGTCAGCTTGGGGACCATCACCGCCAGCGCGCCGGCGATCTTCGTCACCGCGGCGTTCACCTGGGCGAGCGCCGCCTCCAGCTGGGCCGGATCGATGTGGGTGGAGGGCGCCATCGCGCAGCGCAGCTCCAGCCCCAGCTTGAACGGCTGGCCCTGCATGACCAGCTCGCCCGGGCCCTTCAGCTCGGCGAGGGTCGGCAGGTGGGTCACGATGCCGGCGCGGTCGAGGGCGAGCGGGACCGGCGGGCCGGCGCCGACGATGGCGGCCTTGGCGTCCGAGACCGGCCGCTTGTCGCGCACCGTGCGGTACGAGAGGTAGAAGCGGCTGCGCTCGGCCGGCGGGACGCCGAGGTACTGTTGCAGCATCGGGAAGGCCTTGGCGAGCGCGACGCGCTGGTCGTCGGCGAGCGCGGCGCCGGGCGCGGCGGCCACCGCGGCGATAAGGGCGAGCAGATCACGACGGCGCATGCTTTGCGTTTCTCCCTGGCCAGATTTCGTCCCGCTCCGCCCCCGAGCCTAGCGGAGATCACGCGGCGCCGCCATCGCCGGGCGCTGGCGCCGTCGCGTAAGGCCGCCTAGGGTGGCCGGATAAGAAGAGGCGGGGCCAAGCCCGCCCGGATTTTCAAGGGAGAGATTTTCATGGGTCATGTCACCGCGGTCGACGAAGCGACCGGCCGCAAGTTCTATCTGGACGATCCGGACGACCTGCGGCCCGGCGAGCCGGTCACCTTCATCCTCAACCTGCACGGCGGCGGCTCGGTCGGCGCCTGGCAGCGGCTCTACTTCCCGGCCATCGACTACGCGAACCAACATCGGCTGGTGATCGCCACGCCCTCGGCCGCCACCAAGGAGCCCATGCGGCGCTGGGTCGGCGAGGCCGACGACGCGCACCTGCACAACGTCGTCAATTACGTCTTCGACAAGTACGGCCTGCAGAACATCCGCGCCTTCTGGCTGGCCGGCCACTCGCAGGGCGGCATGACGTCGAGCCGGCTGTTGCGCGAGGACCCGTTCTTCCAGACCCAAGTCGACGGCTGGCTCAGCCTCTCGGGCGGCCGGATCGGCCCGGCCGAGCGCGCCGCCAACGCCGGCCCGCCGCGCCAGCCCGGCGAGCAGCCGATGATCCGCCCGGCGCCCCCGGAGCCGCCGCCGGTGGAGATGAGCTTCATCTACACCACCGGCGAGCACGAGATCGCCAGCCTGCCGGAAACCTCGCCGTGGGCTGCGAAGTATCACGCCGGTCCGCGCGAGCGGCGCGCCGATATCGTCGACACCGTCGCCGGCCAGATCCACGACACCCGCTGGGACCTGCCGGACGGCGGCTCGAAGTCGTCGCCGGCCTGGGGCCTGAAGCCGGGGCCGGGGACGGCGCAGGTGTGGGTCTATCCGGGCGCCGAGGGCGGCCGGGTGATCGCCGACGTGGTCCGGCTCGGCAAGGGCCACACCGAAGGCCTGGAGCCGAAGGTGACCGAGGCGCTGATCGCGCTGCTGGTCTCCGCGCCGGGCGGCAAGGCGAAAGCGGCCGCGGCCAAGGCGAAGGTGAGCGTCTAACCTTCCCCAAATCACCCGCTCATCCCGACGTAAGTCGGGACCCAGGCAGCACTGAGTGAAGGGCGGGCTATAGTTGGAGAGTAGGCGCTGTCTCAAGGTCACACGAAGACCACGAAGACAGCAAAGCTCACGAAGAGCAGCTTCGCCTCCGAGTGAGCGCCTTCGTGTTCTTCGCTCTCTTCGTGCTCTTCGTGAGACCCTAGAATGTCTGCGGCGCCGCCATGCCAGCAGGCATTCGCGCCCTTTCAACTCATTCCTGCCTGGGTCCCGGCCTTCGCCGGGATGAGCGGGTGTGTTGGGGAAGGGCTGCTGACGCGATCCGGTTTGCACGGTGTAGAGTCGCCGCAACGGGGAGCCCGCGCCATGAGCGACGACTGGAAACTGCCCTGGGAAGGTGGCTGCCGGTGTGGCGCGGTGCGGTTTCGCGTCACCACGCCGCCGATGCTGTCCAGCGCCTGCCACTGCACGGGATGCCAGCGGATGACGGCGAGCGCGTTCACGCTGTCGCTGACGATTGCCGCCGACGGCTTTGAGATCACCAAGGGCGAGCCGGTGCTCGGTGGGGTGGGCGAGCCGCCGATCCACCACCACTGCCCGCACTGCAAGAGCTGGATGTTCACCCGGCCGCTCGAGCCCGCGCGGTTCGTGAACCTCAGGACGACCATGCTGGACGACCACGCCTGGGCGCAGCCGTACGTGGAGATCTACCGCCGCGAGGGCTTCGCCTGGGCGTCCACCGGCGCGAAGCACAGCTTCGAGGGGCTGCCGGCCGAGGCTGACTGGATGCGGCTGTCGGGCGAATACGCCGCCGAGGGCGCGCGGCCCTAGGACTTGCGCTCGGGCGCTCGGGCGCCGATGCTTTGGCTCTGTCCGACCCCGGCGAGGGAGACCAGACCCATGTGCCGCAACATCAAGACCCTCTTCAACTTCGAGCCGCCGGCCAGCGACGCGGAGATCCGCGACGCCTCGCTGCAGTTCGTGCGCAAGCTCTCCGGCTTCACCGCGCCGTCGAGAGCCAACCGCGCGGCGTTCGACCTGGCGGTGGAGGAGGTGACCGCCGCCGCCAGCCGCCTGCTCGCCAGCCTGGAAACTGTCGCGCCGCCGCGCGACCGCGAAATCGAAGCCGCCAAGGCCAAGGCGCGCTCGGCGGAACGCTACGGCCGCCCGGTTCCGGCCTAGCGCGTCAGCCCAGCGCCCGCGCCGCCGCCTCCAGCGCTGCGTAGTCGGCAAAGCCCGTGGCGGGCGTGACCAGCTCGGCCCATTTCGCGTCCAGAGCCGCCGCGAGGCTGGGCGGCAGCTCGGCTTTGTGGCCGCCGACGCCGCCCTTGCGGACCTTGGCAGAGTCGCTGCCCGCCGGCAGGTTGCAGCGCGTCTCGGAGGCCGCGCGCATCATCGCGTCGTCGAAGCGGTCCTTGTGCGCCAGCATGTAGCCGATCGAGCTGCGCTCCAGCGTCAGCGCCATCAGGTCGTCGTCCAGCGGAAGATCGCAGAAAGCGGCCAGGCGGCGGATGTGGCCGGCCGGGTCGGCGACCATCGCCTCGTAGGTGAAGACCAGCACGTTGGGCTCGCCGCGCACCGCCCACCAGCTGAGCAGATGTTTGAAGTAACTCTCGTTCTCCAGCCAGTGCGGTCCGAAATCCGCGATCGAGATCGCGCCGGGCTCGAAGAACCAGCCTTCCATGAACCGGTACATTGAGACCAGCGCGTCCTTCGGATCGCGCAGCGAGACGACGTATTTCGCGCCCTTCGGTAGGGCCTCGTAGTGAAGGTGGCTCTTGAAGCCGCGGGGCTCGGCGCGCTGCGGCGCCTCGATGTCGAGCCCGACGATCTTCGCCGTCTCGATCCACGGCACGACGCGGGAGATGTCGTCGAAGTCCATGTCGCCGCCGGTGCGCAGCGTGTGGAAGGTCTGCTGCAGCCAAGTGGTCCCGCATTTGCCGAACGGGGTGATGACGACGTCGGTGGGGCGCGGCCGATAGGACCGGACCCCCTCGATCCAGTCCTGCGGCGCAGCCATGCGGCCCTGGATCTCGCGCATTTCTGCAAGGCTGCGAGCGCGATGTGGCGCGATGACGTCCATCGATCTGAATCCCCCCGTCCGACCTTGGCCAATGCTGCGGCGCCGGGCGGCCCGAAGTCCAGCCGCCAGCGCTCTCGACAATCGCTGTTATCCGGCCTCTGATGCCGCGGATGCCAGAAAGCAGCGCTGGGGAGGTGCGCCGGCATGACCCATTTCATCGTCTTCCTGATCACCGGCCTCGTCGCCGGCGTCATCGCCGACCATCTGATGGGTCGCCGCCACGGCTGGCTGGTGGCGATGATCATCGGGCTGATCGGCGGCGCGATCGGCGGCTGGCTGGCCACCCACTTCCGCGTCGCCGCGCGCCTGCATCTCCACGCCGGCGGCATCGAGGGCTGGCTGGTCGAAGTGGCGATCGCCGTGATCGGCGCGGTGCTGCTGCTCTTCGTGCTCGGCCTCTTCCGCCGCCGGGGCCCGTGACTGACGGCAGCCGCGGCTTCCTGCCGCCGTCGACCAACGCGCTCTACCGGGGCGCCCGCGCCTCGGCTTGGTTCCTGGCGGTGGCGGCGCTCTTCACGCTGGTTCCCGGCCTGATCCACAGCTTCCTGCCGGACGGTGGGGCAGGGGTGATCGCCGGGCTCGACATGGGCGACAGGCGCGAACTGGTGATCGGCGTCTTCCGCTGGGAGGGCGCGTCGCAGCTGGCGTTCGGGCTCGCCATGCTGGCGGTGGCGATCCGCTACCGGCCGCTGACACCGCTGTTCCTGGCGCTGGTGCTGCTGCAGGCGACGCTGGTCGCCCTGCAGGGCTGGGTGCTGGCGCCGCCGACAAACGGCCACCACCCGCCGGCCCACTACGGCGCCGTCGCGGCGGCGCTGCTGAGCGCAGTGTTCCTCGCGCTGTCGCTGCGGCGATGGCCTCGCGGCGAAGGTCGTCCCGGCGGCGCTTAGCTGCGCTTGTCGTGCCTGTCCGGGTCGGCGGTGCGGTCGATGTAGCGGACGGCGCGCTGGGTCTGCTCGGCCAGCCTCACCCACTTGGAGGCGAGCGCCAGGTAGGCGGCCGCGATCGTCGGGTCGAACGCCCGGTCGGCGGCCAGCCGCATCTGCTCGGCAAGCTTCAGGTATTCGGCCACGCGGGCCGACGCCGGCTCGTCGCTCATCGCACCTCGTTGCCGAGCCCCTCAGCGCCGCCAACCACTGGGACGTCGCGGTGGTTCCGAGCTACCGACTGCGTGGTGTATCTGGCGGGCGCCTGAACCGTCGACCTTGGCTGCGCGCCGGCTGTGGCGGGGCGCCTGGCGGGGTGCCTGCCGCCGATGCCGCGGCGAGCGGGCCTGGCGCTCGCGGCGGCGCAAAGAAAAGGGGCCGGAGATCGCTCTCCGGCCCATAGTCACATCAGGAGAAGACTGCTACGACTTGTAATACATATCGAATTCGATCGGGTGCGGGGTGATGTCGAGGCGGTGCACCTCTTCCATCTTCAGCTCGATGTAGCTGTCGATGAAGTCGTCATCCATGACGCCGCCGGCCTTCAGGAAGGCGCGGTCCTTGTCGAGGTTGCCGAGCGCTTCGCGCAAGGACCCGCACACCTCCGGGACCCGCTTCTGCTCGCGCGGCGGCAGGTCGTAGAGGTTCTTGTCGAGCGCCGAGCCGGGATCGATCTTGTTGGCGATGCCGTCGAGACCGGCCATCAAGCAGGGCGGTGAAGGTCAGGTAGGGGTTGCCCATCGGGTCCGGGAAACGGACCTCGATGCGCTTGCCGTTCGGGCGAGGAGACGAACGGCACCCGGATCGACGCCGAGCGGTTGCGCGCCGAGTAGGCCAGCTTCACCGGCGCCTCGTAGCCCGGCACCAGGCGCTTGTAGGAGTTGGTGGTCGAGTTGGTGAAGGCGTTGATCGCCTTGGCGTGCTTGATGACGCCGCCGATGTACCAGAGGCAGAGGTCCGAGAGGCCGGCGTACTTGTCGCCGGCGAACAGCGGCTTGCCCTTGTTCCAGATCGACTGGTGGCAGTGCATGCCCGAGCCGTTGTCGCCGAAATAGGGCTTGGCCATGAAGGTGGCCGTCTTGCCGTAGGCGGCGGCGACGTTGTGGATCACGTACTTATAGAGCTGCAGGCGGTCGGCCATGATGTTCAGCGGCGGCGAAGCTGCAGGCCGAGCTCGTGCTGGGCCGGCGCCACCTCGTGGTGGTGCTTCTCGGGCTCGAGGCCGAGCTCGCCCATCACCGCCAGCATCTCCGAGCGCAGGTCCTGGGCCGAGTCGACCGGATTGACCGGGAAGTAGCCGCCCTTGGGGCCCGGGCGGTGGCCCATGTTGCCTTCCGGGTAGTCGAGGTCGCCGCTGATCGGCAGCTCGGTGGAGGCGAATTGGTAGCCGATCTTCTCCGGCGAGGTGGACCACTTCACGTCGTCGAACACGAAGAACTCGGCCTCGGGGCCGAAGTAGACGGTGTCGCCGACGCCCGACGACTTCACGTAGGCTTCAGCGCCTTCTTGGCGATCGAGCGCGGGTCGCGGTTGTAGGGCTGGTTGGTGTCCGGGTTCAGCACGTCGCAGAACAGGAACATCGTGGTCTGCTGGTAGAACGGATCGATGTAGGCCGTCGACAGATCGGGCCGCAGCTTCATGTCGCTCTCGTTGATCGCCTTCCAGCCGGCGATCGAGGAGCCGTCGAACATCGGGCCGTCGGAAAGCGACTCCTCGTCGACCAGGCTGAAGTCGAAGGTGACGTGCTGCAGCTTGCCGCGCGTGATCGGTGAAGCGGAAGTCGACGTACTTGACCTCCTTCTCCTTGATCTCGGCCAGATATCTTGGCGGGTGTGGTCATTTTGGCTCCTATCCCCTTGAGCTTGAATGTGGGTGTCGTGATCGGCGCGGCTCTAGACCGCCGCGGCCCCCGTTTCTCCGGTGCGGATGCGCACCACCTCGGTGATCTCCGAGACGAAGATCTTGCCGTCGCCGATGCGGCCGGTGCGGGCGGCGGCCTGGATCGCCTCGAGGCAGGGCTCCAGCTGGCCGTCGGCGACCACCACCTCGATCTTGATCTTCGGCAGGAAGTCGACGACGTACTCGGCCCCGCGGTAGAGCTCGGTGTGGCCCTTCTGGCGCCCGTAGCCCTTGGCCTCCAGCACCGTCATGCCCTGGACGCCCAGCTCCTGCAGGGCCTCCTTCACCTCGTCCAGCTTGAACGGTTTGATCACCGCCTCGATCTTCTTCATTCACCCCGACCCGGGAACCTGACGCCGGCGCTTGGCGGCCCCGTTGCGGGTGCGCTGCGCTCACGTCGGCTCCCTGCATGCACGGCGAGGCGCGGGCAAGAGGCGGGTGGCCGGCGTCTTGCGCCAATCGACCGACGCCGCAGCCGGCGCCCAGAACTTAGGCGCCTTGCGCTCATTTTGTACGCATCGGCCGTCGGCGGCCTGCCGAGCCCATTTCGGCTTCCCATGCGCTTGAAGATGCGTCGATTGGCGGATTGTCGGCTTGCCGACGACCGTTGCGGCGGCAATTCGCGCCAATTCTGCCAAAATCGCGTCCGCGGGGCGTCGCGCGGGTGTGCACAATTGCGGCGGAACGGCGCGGCGCCGAGCGGCGGCGCCGGAGGGTTGAAGGCGCGCGCCGAAGGGCGCATTGCGATGGCCTTCTCGAGACCTTCCCAGCCGGAGCGCCGATGAGCCGCGTCTATCTGATCCGCCATGCCAGGCCATCTGTCGAGCTGGGGCGGGGACGACGACGATCCGGGCCTCGACGCCGTCGGTCAGGCGCAGGCCGAGGCGGCTGCGAAGGCGCTGCTGGCGCTGCCCGAGGCGCTGCGGCCCACCCGCGTGGTCTCTTCCCCGCTGCGGCGCTGCCGCGAGACCGCCGCCCCGTTCGCCGCCGCCATCGGCGCCGAGGTGGAGATCGAACCCGGCGTCGGCGAAATCCCGTCGCCGGCGGCGCTGGCGCCGGCCGACCGCGGTCCGTGGCTGCGCAAGGCGTTCGGCGGGCGCTGGTCCGACATCGAGGGCGACCTCGACTACGAGGCCTGGCGCGCCAAGGTCGTCGCGGCGGCCGCCGCGCGCGCCGATACCGCGGTGTTCAGCCACTTCGTGGCGATCAACGCGGTGCTGACCGCGCTGGCCGGCGAGCCGCAGGTGATCGCGTTCCGGCCGGACCATCGCTCGATCTCGATCTTCGAGCTCAGCGACGGCGAACTGAAGCTGGTGGAGCGCGGCGCCGAGGCGGCGACGCAGGTTCTTTAGGCGGAACGAGGGGAGGGCGATGCAGGCGCCGCGCTCGATCCTGACGGTGGCGGAGATGGGCGCGGCCGACCGCGCCGCCATCGCCGCCGGCACGCCGGGGCTGACGCTGATGGAGCGCGCCGGCGCGGCGGTGGCTGAAGCGGTCTGCGAGCGCTTCTCGCCCTGCCGCACGCTGGTGCTGGCCGGGCCCGGCAACAACGGCGGCGACGCCTACGTGGCCGCGCGCCACCTGAAGGCGGCCGGCTTCGATGTGCGAGCTGCAGGCGCTGGGGCCGCCGCGCACCGACGACGCCAAGGCCGCCGCGGCGGCCTGGGACGGCGGGACGCAAGCCCTGAAGGGCGTCGTCGGCGATGCCGAGCTGGTGGTGGTCGGGCTCTTCGGCGCCGGGCTCGACCGGCCGCTCGGCGGCGAGGCGGCGCGGCTGGCGCGCGCTTCGGCGCCGGATCCGCGACCGCGTCGTCGCCATCGACCTGCCGAGCGGGCTCTCGGGCGATACCGGCCGGCCGGTCGGCGAGGACGCCTTCTCAGCCGCGCTCACCGTCACCTTCCAGCGCCGCAAGCTCGTGCCACGTGCTGCAGCCCGGCCGCGAGCGCTGCGGCGAGGTGGTGGTGGCCGATATCGGGCTCGGCGACATCGCGACCAGCCTCTTCGAGAACGCTCCGGAGCTTTGGCTCGCCAAGTTCCCGTGGCCGAAGGCGACCGCGTACAAGCATACCCGGGGCCGGCTGATCGTGGTCAGCGGCGAAGCCTGGCGCACCGGCGCGGCGCGGCTGGCGGCGCGCGCGGGCCTTCGGATCGGCGCCGGCCTCGTCACCGTGCTCTCGCCGCCCGACGCGCTGGCGGTCAACGCCGCGCACCTGGAGGCGGTGATGCTGGCGCCGTTCGAGACCGACCAGGAGCTCGGCCAGGCGGCCGAGGCCGCCGAGGCGGCGGTGATCGGACCGGCCGCCGGCGTCAACGACGAGACGCTCGCCAACGTGCTGGCGCTGGCGCGCACCGGCGCGGCGCTGGTCATCGACGCCGACGCGCTGACCGTGTTCCGCGGCGATCCGGACGAGCTCTTCAGCGTGCTCGACCGCGACGACGTGCTGACCCCGCACCCGGGCGAGTTCGAGCGGGTGTTCCCGGGCCTCCTGAAATCGGCGAAGAACAAGGTGGAGGCGGCGCGCGAGGCCGCCCGCCGCGCCGGCGCGGTGGTGCTGGTGAAGGGCGCGGACACCGTGATCGCCGCGCCGGACGGGCGCGCGGCGGTCAACATGAACGGGGTTCCCTGGCTCGCCACCGCCGGCTCCGGCGACGCGCTGGCGGGCTTCATCGGCGGTCTGCTGGCGCAAGGGATGGAGAGCTTCGAGGCGGCCTGCGCGGGGGTCTGGATCCACGCCGCGGCAGGTGCGGCCTTCGGTCCCGGATTGATCGCCGAGGACCTGCCGGGCCTTGCGCCGAAGGTGCTCGCCGACCTAACCATGCGCTCCTAGGCCCCATCGGGGAGGGGGCCTGATTCCCTGCTCGCGGCTGGAGAAGGCCCGGAATGTCCATGACCAATCCGATCCGCACCTGGGCGCTCGCCATCGTCGCCGCCGCCGCCTTCGCGCTGGCCGGCGGGGCTGCGGAGGCCCGCGTCCACCACCACCACCGCCACGCGACCGAGCCGGCGGCGGAGGCCAAGCAGGTCTGCGACAAGCATCACCACCACTGCCACGCGGCGCCGGCCCCTGCGGCCGAGGCCAAGCAGGTCTGCGACCGGCATCACCACCACTGCCACGCCGCGCCGGCCGCCGAGACCAGGCAGGTGTGCGACCGCCATCACCGGCATTGCCATGCCGAAGCCGCCGCGCCCGCGACCAAGGAAGTCTGCGGACGCCACCATCGCCATTGCCATGCGGTGCAGGCGAGCAAGACCAAGGAGGTCTGCGACCGCCATCATCGGCATTGCCACACGGTCGCCGCCACGCCGACCAAAGAGGTGTGCGAGCGCCATCATCGCCACTGCCACGAGGTCGCCGCCACCAGCCACCACCACCACGCGGCCGGCCCAAGCGCCCCAGCCGAGCAGGCCGGCGACAACGGCATGTGCAAGTCCGTCCGCATCCACGGCGAATGGGTCCAACGCTGCCACTTCCCGGGGCAGTGAGGGGGAGGGGCTTTACCGCGTCAGACGGGTAGGCGCTCGGGGACGAGGCGGAAACCCAGCGCCTGAGCGACTTTGACGATGGTCGCGAAACCGGGGTTCCCAGTCTCGCTGAGCGCCTGATAGAGCGCCTGCCGGGTGAGGCCTGTGTCCCGCGCGAGCTCGGACATGCCGTGCGCACGAGCAACGATCCCGAGCGAGTGGGCGATCTCGGCGGGGCTACCGTCCTCGAAGGCGGCGCGGAGGAACTCCTCCACGCTCTCGGCGTCGGTGAGAACGTCGGCGGGGTCGAACGGCTTGGTCTCAATAGCCATCACTCGATCTCCTTCGCGAGCGCCTTCGCCCGCCTGATGTCCCGCGCTTGCGTGGACTTGTCGCCCCCGCAGAGTAGGAAGGTGACAGTCGGGCCCTGGCGCTTGGTATAAAGCCGGTAGCCAGGACCGTAGTCGATGCGAAGCTCGGTGACGCCTTCGCCGACCGGCTCGGCGTCGCCGACGTTTCCCAACTCGACCCGCGCGATCCGCTGGGCGATCCGGGCGCGGGCTTTCGTGTCCCGCAAAGACGCGAGCCAAGCTTCGAACTCGGGTGTCTGGCGAACCTCGATCAAGCCTGAGCTGTAAACTGTGATTGTCAACTGCGTCAACCACAAAGGACAGCTCGGCGCGCCCGCGCTGGCGGTCGCTGGCGGCGACTGCTACCCAAGTGAACCCGGCACCGGCATTCATCGTGGCGGGAGGAGGCCCCCCTGGCCGTGACCGACCGGGGCGCTCTTTCTCGGTTCGCCGGTCACGGCAACAATATGGTTGGTGCGGGTGGAGGGATTTGAACCCCCACGGTTGCCCGGCAGAACCTAAATCTGCTGCGTCTACCAATTTCGCCACACCCGCGCGGCTCCGCGGTTATAGCGAGGGCCGGGCTGCCCGCAACGGGCCGGCGATCCGGCGATCGGAGCCGCCCCTTGAGGCGCCGCCGCACGCATGACATAACGGCCGCCGTTTCGCGCCGCCGGCCAGGACGCTACTGGCGGCGGCGTTCTTGTTTCTGGAAGGCGGCGGGTCCCGGCGGCAAGGCCGGCGCCGCCATGAGGTAGGATCGATGCAGGTTACCCAGATCTCCGGCGACGGCCTCAGCCGCGTCTACGGCGTCAAGTGGGGGCGACCGAGCTGGGCGAGAAGCTGACTGCGAAGATCGCCGAGATCGCCCCGCGCCTGAACCTGCGCGGCTTTCGCCCCGGCAAGGTGCCGGCCGGCGCACGTGCGGCGCATCTACGGCAAGGCGCTGATGGGCGAGGTGGTCGAGCAGACCCTCAACGAGACCAGCAAGCAGGTGCTCGAGGACAACAGCCTGCGCGTCGCCGCCCAGCCGGACCTGAAGCCGCAGTCCAACATGGACGAGGTGATCGCCGGCCACGAGGACCTCGCCTACGAGCTCAACGTCGAGGTGATGCCCGATTTCGAGCCGCTCGACGTCGACCGGCCTGAAGCTGGAGCGGCCGGTCTATGCGCCGACCGAGGGCGAGGTCGACGAGGCGCTGGCCGAGCTCGCCACCCAGAGCCGCGCCTACGAGCCGCGCGAAGGCAAGGCCGCCAAGGCCAAGGACGGCGACCAGGTGACGATCGACTTCGTCGGCCGCATCGACGGCGAGGCGTTCGAGGGCGGCACGGCCGAGGACGCGCAGCTGGTGCTGGGCTCGGGCCAGTTCATCCCCGGCTTCGAGGAGCAGCTGGTGGGCGCCAAGCCCGGCGACGAGGTCACCGTGAAGGTCAGCTTCCCCGAGGACTACAGCGTCGAGCGCCTGAAGGGCCAGGCCGCCGAGTTCAGGTCAAGGTCAAGGAGGTGAGCGCGCCGGTCGAGAGCGCGCCGGACGATGCGCTGGCCGAGCGGCTCGGCATGGGCGACCTCGACGCGCTGAAGAACGCGCTGAAGGTCAACATCGAGAGCCAGTACGCCGGCCAGACCCGCATGAAGCTGAAGCGCGCGCTGCTGGACCAGCTCGACACCGGCCACGACTTCCCGCTGCCGCCGCGCATGGTCGAGGCCGAGTTCGCGACCATCTGGGGCCAGGTCGAGGCCGAGAAGGAACGCGGCGAGCTGGCCCCCGAGGACGAGGGCAAGTCCGAAGACGAGCTGAGGGCCGAGTACCGCAAGATCGCCGAGCGGCGGGTGCGGCTGGGCCTGATCCTGGCCGAGATCGGCCGGCGCAACAACGTCAGCGTCACCGAGCAGGAGCTCGGCGAGGCGATGCGCCAGGAGGCGATGCGCTACGGCGCGCAGGCCCAGCAGATCTTCGACCTGCTGAAGAACAATCCGAACGCCCAGGCCCAGCTGCGCGCGCCGATCTTCGAGGAGAAGGTGGTCGACCTGATCCTCGGGCGCGCCGAGGTCACCGACAAGCCGGTGACCAAGGACGAGCTGATGGCCGAGGACGATCTGCCGGAAGGCTACACCGACGCCAGCAAGTCGGACGCCAAGCCGGCGAAGGCCAAGGCGGCCAAGCCCGCCAAGGCGAAGGCCAAGGCTGCGGAGGCGCAAGCCGAGCCCGCGCCCGCCGAAGCCGAGGCGGCGCCGAAGAAGGCCGCCGGCCAAAGCCAAGGCCGCGAAAGCCGAGGCGGCGGCGGAAGCCGACGCCGCGCCGGCCAAGCCAAAGCGCGCGGCCAAGGCCAAGTCCGAATAACGCCGGTCGCTTCGCGGCGACGCCGGCGAGGTTGCAACGGCGCCCCGTGGTAGCGATATCTGGGACGCAATCTCTGCCGGCGCCGCGTCGCCGCCGGCCGCATCATCCCTGAAGGATCACGAATGCCCGACTACCCCGCCAGCTACATGAACCTCGTGCCGATGGTGGTGGAGCAATCCAGCCGCGGCGAGCGGGCGTTCGACATCTTCTCGCGGCTGCTGCGCGAGCGCGTGGTGTTCCTGAACGGACCGGTCGACGATGGCCTGGCCGCGCTGATCGCCGCCCAGCTGCTCTACCTGGAGAGCGAGAACCCCAAGAAGCAGATCGACATGTACATCAACTCGCCGGGCGGCATCGTCACCAGCGGCCTGGCGATCTACGACACCATGCAATACATCAAGAGCCCGGTCTCGACGGTGTGCATGGGCATGGCCGCCTCGATGGGCTCGTTCCTGCTGATGGCCGGCGAGCCGGACCTGCGCATCGCGCTGCCCAACGCCCGCATCATGGTGCACCAGCCGTCGGGCGGCTTCCAGGGCAAGGCCTCGGACATCGAGCGCCACGCCGAGGACATCATCAAGACCAAGCGGCGGCTGAACGAGCTCTACGCCAAGCACTGCGGGCGCACCTACGAGGAGGTGGAGCGCACGCTCGACCGCGACTCCTTCATGAGCGCGGAGGAGGCCAAGGAGTGGGGCATCGTCGACCACATCTTCGAAAGCCGCACCACCGAGACGACCTGAGCCACGGATGAGGCGCTAGATGACGTCCGGGGGGACGCCCACTGAGCTGCGGCTGCGCCTGATCCGCGACACCGACGCGCCGCCCACCAATCCGCTCGGCGACGCCTTCGTGTTCGGGCTGCAGGACACCAAGGAGCAGACTGCATCCCGCCGAGCGCGACGCCGCCGGCCGGTTCGTCTTCGACTTCACGCTCGCCGTGAAGCCGGGCAGGGACGGCGCGCCGAACTTCACCGGGCCGTTCGCGAGCGGCCCGGCGGGCGACCGCTTCGTCTATCTGTCATGGCGCTCGATCCCGCGCGGGGTCTGGATCAACCGCATCAAGGCGCGGCTGGCGGACATCGACTGGCCGCTGATCGAGCGCGCCCCAGGCCGGCGGCTTGCGGCCGATCTCTCCGACTGGAGCCCCGGGGGCGGGCGCCGCCGCGTCGACTGGCGGCTCAAGTGAGCGCGGCCGCCGCGCCGCTGGCGCTGACGCCGGTGGAGCGGGCGCGGGCCGAGGCGGTGCTGGGCTGGCGTCCAGAGACGTGGCGGCCGGTGCACGGCGGCTACACGCCGGCCCGGCGCTACGTGGTGACGGACGCCGGCCGCAGCGCCTTCGTGAAGGTGGCGAGCAACCCCACCACCGCCGACATGCTGCGGCGCGAGGCCCGGGCGTACGGCGCGGTCGAGGGCGCCTTCATGCCGCGCTTCCTCGGCTGGGCCGACGACGCCGAGACGCCGCTGCTGGTCATCGAGGACCTCAGCGAAGCGACCTGGCCGCCGCCCTGGACGAACGCCCGCATCGACCAGGTGCTGGCCCAGATCGAGGCGATTCACGCGGTGCGCGTCGACCTGCCTGTGCTGATCGAGGAGGGCTGGCCGCGGCTCGCCAAGGACCCCGCGCCGTTCCTCTCGCTGGGTATCGCCTCGCCGCAGTGGCTCAGCGAAGCGCTGCCGACGCTGGTCGACGCCGAGGCCCGCTGCAGCGCCGAGGGCGAGACGCTGACCCACTACGACATCCGCAGCGACAACATCTGCATCGCCGCGTCCGGCGCCAAGCTGGTCGACTGGGCGGCGGCGGCGCGCGGCAACCCGGCGCTCGACCTTGGCTTCTGGCTGCCGAGCCTCGAGCTCGAGGGCGGACCGGCGCCGGAGTCGATCCTGCCCGGCCATCCGGAGGTGGCGGCCGCGGTCAGCGGCTACTTCGCCGCCCGCGCCGGCCTGCCGGTCATCGCGTCCGCGCCGCGCGTCCGCGACATCCAGCGCGCCCAGCTCGCCACCGCGCTGCCCTGGGCCATCCGCGCCCTCGGCCTGCCGCCGCTCGGCTAATCGGATCACGCCGCCGGCAGCGGAACCCCGTCCAGACCCAAGCGTGCGAGTCGCGCCAAAAAGCGGGGGTCGGGATGCAAGCTGCGCAACGCCGGCTCGACAGCCAGGATCATCGCGTTGGCTCGTTCGGCGATCACCTGGTCGACGAAGACCAGGGCTTCATCTCTCTGCCCGAGCACCGCGTGGACGCACGCCGGCTCGATCGGCGGCGGGCGCTCGTCTTCAGGGCGTTGGACCAGGCGCTGCAGGCCCGCCCGGGCCTCGCCGTTGCGGCCGGCGAGCGCCAGGGCCAGAAGTTTGTCGGACGGACGACCAAATTCGCGGTTGGCCGGGTGTTCGAACGCGGCCATCGCCAGGTCGAACCGCCCCAGCCACATGTGGCAGCGACCTATGTTGCTGCGGGTCAGAACCCAGCTCTGATCCATCCTCAGGGTGTGCTCGAACTGCGCGAGCGCCTCTTCGTACCGGCCGGAGAAATACAGCACCGACCCGATGTTCCCGTTGATGCTGACCGCGAGCGGCTCGATCGCCTGCGCACGCCGCGCCGCCGCCAGCGCTTCGTCGTGACGACCCAGGCTCATGAGCTGGGCGGTAAGAAGCCTGTAGGCGAGAAAGCAGCGCGGATTGAGCTCGAGCGCGTGCGCCATCGCCTCGGCCGCGCCCGTCGGATTGAAGTCATAGCTGAAGTAGATCTGGCTCAGCACCGCATTCGCCTCCGCCGAGTGAGGATCGGCGTCGATCGCGGCCTGAGCCGTGTCGCGAGCCTTGGCAAACATCTCCGCGGGCGGACGCACGCCGTGCGCGCCTTGCAACATGTAGCACTCAGCCAGACAGGCCAGCGCCAGGCCGAAGCCCGAATCGCGCGCGACCGCCGCCTCGAGCGCCGTCTGGGCGGCTGTTAGCGTGGTGCGTCCCGGCCGAGTCAGAGCCGACCAGCCGGCTACGTAGAGCTGGTAGGTCTCGGGATCCCGTTCCGTCCGTCGTCCTCGACTTCGGCGATGAACCGATAGCCGCGACCGGGGACCGTCGCCACGTACCGCGGCCGAGCAGGATCGTCGCCCAGCGCCCTGCGCACAGCGGCGACGGCTTGGTTCACGCTGTTGTCGACGACCGTCGCGTGTGGCCACACCGCTTCCAGCAGCGCGACGCGGTCGACAACCGTTCCGGCCTGTTCCACCAGCTGCACGAGCGTGTCGAACGCGGCGGCGGACAGCGGCGCGGCCTGGCGGGACGTGCGCGAGGACAGGAACCGCCGGTGCGGATCAAGCCGGAAGTCGCCGAAGGCGTAGGTCTGGCCGGGGCGCCGCATCGAGCCTGTTCATAAGGTTTCACAGCAGTCGTAGCCATCGGTCCGGTAAGTGAAGAGGGAGCCAAGGCTGGGAGAGACGGGACATGGGCTATCGTTTTGGGCCGGACTACCCGGATGAGACCTACGTGCCGCACGGCTATCCGGAACACACGATCGACCTGGGCGAAGTGGTGATGAATTATGCGGTCACTGGGCCTGAGGACGGACCGGCGGTGCTGTTAATCCCCGGCCAGACCGAGTCCTGGTGGGGCTACGAGGCGGCGATGAGCCGGCTGCAAGACCGCTTCCGAGTCTATGCCGTCGACCTGCGCGGGCAGGGTCGCACGACCTGGACGCCTGGCCGGTACACGCTGGACACCATCGGCAACGACCTGGTGCGGTTCCTCCTGCTGGCGGTGAAGCGCCCGGCGGTGATCAGCGGAGCCTCCTCGGGTGGGGTGCTCGCCGCCTGGCTATCGGCTTACGCGCCCCCCGGCCTGGTTCGCGGCGCGCTGTGCGAGGATCCGCCTCTGTTCGCCTGCGAAGTCAGCCCCGCTTGTGGTCACTCCGCTCGCCAGTTCGCCGGGCCGGCCTTCGCCCTCAATGCGAAGTATCTGGGCGAACAATGGTCGATCGGCGACTGGCGCGGCCTGGTCGCGGCGTTGCAGCGAATGCTGCCTCCCGGCGCCGGCCCTCCATGGCTGACCGACGACGCGCCTCCACAGAACATGAAGGAGTACGATCCGGGGTGGGGAAAAGCCATCGAACTCGGAACGTTGTGCGCCGGCTGCGACCACGAGCGCATGCTGGGCGCAGTCAAGGTTCCGATGCTGCTCACCCACCACGTCCGGGTGCCTAACGAGGAGACGGGCGCGGGACTTCGGCGCCTCTCAGACCTTCAGGCCAAACGCGTTCGCGCACTGGTCGAAGGGGCGGGCCAGCGATGCGACTACCAGTCGTTTCCCGAGATGGCGCACCAGATGCATGCCGTCGACCCTGCAAAGTTCGCTACCGTGTTCCGCGAGTGGGTGGCGACGTTGGATTAATCGACGTCTCTCAGGATGCGGAACGGCAGACGCCTGCGTGTTCTGCCGCGTCAGGCCGCCCAGCGCCCGGTCCGTGCCGGGCAGGGCACAGCCCCCGACAGTATGTCGTCATAGACTGAACCGAGGTCGGCGACGGTCGCGCGGTCCGCCAGGCCGTCCAGGACAGCGAAACCGTCCCGTTCGAAGCGACCGGCGGGGTCGAAGGGCGTGGGATCCATCGCCGTCTCCTGAGGCTGTCCGAGCTGGGGCCGACGTTATCGCAGCATCAGTCAAGGCGCAGGACCTCTCCGCAGCGATTGATCCGGGCTGGCCAAACGCCGGCGCGGGCGCCACATAAGTCGCCGGGCCGCCCAACATCGCCAGGAACTAGCCGCATGACCGACGCCGCCGAGCACGTCCCGCCCACCGAGTATGTTCCGCCGAAGGTCTGGGCCTGGAACAAGGAGAGCGGCGGGCGCTTCGCCAACATCAACCGCCCGATCGCCGGCCCGACGCACGAGAAGAAGTGCTGCCGGTCGGGGCGCACCCGTTCCAGCTCTATTCGCTGGCCACGCCCGAACGGCCAGAAGGTCACCATCATGTTCGAGGAGCTGCTGGCGGCGGGCCACGCGGGCGCCGAGTACGACGCCTGGACGATCCGCATCGACGGCGACCAGTTCGGCTCGGGCTTCGTCGAGGTGAATCCCAATTCGAAGATCCCGGCGCTGATGGACCGAGTCGGGCCGCAGCCGTTCCGCGTCTTCGAGTCCGGCGCGATCCTGCTGCACCTGGCCGAGAAGTTCGGCGCCTTCCTGCCGGCGGCGGGCAAGGCGCGCGCCGAGACGCCTGTCGTGGCTGATGTGGCAGATGGGCAGCGCGCCCTACCTCGGCGGCGGCTTCGGCCACTTCTACGCCTATGCGCCGACCAAGATCGAATACGCCATCGACCGCTTCGCGATGGAGGTGAAGCGCCAGCTCGACGTGCTGGACCGGCGCCTGGCCGAGGCCGAGTACCTGGCTGGCGACGACTACACGATCGCCGACATGGCGGTCTGGCCCTGGTACGGCGGGACCGCGCGCGGGCTGATGTACGGGGCCGGCGAGTTCCTCGACGTCGGCGCATACAAGCACCTGCAGCGCTGGACCAAACAGATCGGCGACCGCCCGGCCGTGAAGCGCGGCGTGCTGGTCAACCGCCCCTGGGGCGAGCCGCCCGGCCTCGCCGAACGCCACAGCGCCGCGGACATCGACGCGATCCTCAGCGCGAAGGCGGCGGCGGGATAACCGCCAAGCCATCAGGCACGGCCGCCCCTCCCCCTTGCGGGGAGGGGTCGGGGGTGGGGGTGTCAGCACGCCACTCTCCGGGTAGCGCCTGTCCGCGCCAATCTCCGTCGATCCAGCAAGCACCCCCACCCTAACCCCTCCCCGCAAGGGGGAGGGAATGCGTATGCGTCTTCCAGAGGGCTGGCGAGGCGCTGATACGCCGCTATGGTGCGTTCCTGACGGCGCTCGAAGACGCCGCTGGGACGAACGCACATGAGCCTATCTTTCGACCGCGCTCGCGGCGCCCGGGCGCCGCGCTTGACCGCCCCGCCGGCGCCGGAGATCGCCGACGGCGGCGCGGCCGGGGCCGCGGTGCATGCGCGGCGCGAGGTCGATCGGCCGACCCGATGGCTCTACGGCTTCGGCTCGGTGGCGTTCGGGGTCAAGGACAACGGATTCAGCTACTTCCTGGTGTTCTTCTACAACCAGGTGATGGGCGTGCCGGCCCAGCGGTGGCGCTGGCGGCGCTCATCGCGCTGATCTTCGACGCCTGCATCGACCCGCTGATCGGCCAGCTGTCGGACAACACCCGCAGCCGCTGGGGCCGGCGCCACCCGTACATGTACGCCGCCGGCGCTGCCGTTCGCGCTGGCCTACCTGGCGCTCTGGAACCCGCCGCACTGGCAGCGGGATGGCGATGTTCGGCTACCTGCGTGGTCACCGCGATCGTGATCCGCACGCTGTCGTCGCTGTTCGAGGTGCCGAGCTCGGCGCTCTCGGCGGAGTTCTCCACCGGCTACGAGCAGCGCTCGGTGCTGCTCTGCTACCGCTTCTTCTTCGCCTGGGTCGGCGGGCTGACGGTGAACTGCTGGCCTATGCGGTCTTCCTGACGCCGGACGCCACGCACCGCGTCGGCCAGCTGAATCCGGCCGGCTACGCCCACTACGGCATGGCGGCCGGCGGCGATCATCTTCATCTTCATCCTGATCTCGGCGATCGGCACGCACCGGCACATCCCGGACCTGATGCCGCCGCCGCCGCGCCGCCACCTCACCATCGCCCGCACGATCGGCGAGATGCGCGACAGCCTCTCCAACCGCTCGTTCCTCTTCCTGCTGGCCTCCAGCATCTCCGGCGCGATGGCGGCGGGCATGGCCGCCTCGCTGAACATCTACTTCAACACCTACTTCTGGGAGTTCACGTCGAAGCAGATCTCCTACCTGACGCTGGGCGTGTACCTCTCGGCGGTGTTCGCGCTGATCGCCGTGCCGATCCTCTCGCGCCGCTTCGCCAAGCGCACGGTCACCCGGCTGATGCTGGTGCTGTCGGTGACCACGGGCCTCACACCGCTGATGCTGCGGGTCGCCGGCCTGATGCCGCCCAACCACAGCCAGCTGCTGCTGAACATCATCTTCTGCACCTCGGTCGCCGGCGTGACGTTCGGCATCATCTCGTCCACCACCGGCTCGTCGATGATCGCCGACGTGGTGGAGGCCTCGCAGCTGAAGACCGGTCGGCGCTCCGAAGGCCTGTTCTTCGCCGCCTCGGCGTTCGTCGGCAAGGCGACCTCGGGGTTCGGCATCCTGGCCGCCTCGACCATCGTCGCCACCGTGCACCTGGCGCCGGGGATCGACCCGGAGCAAGCTGCCGCCGGAGGTGATGCGCAACTTCGCGCTGATCTACGTGCCGACGCGTCATCTGCCTCTACGCGATCTCCTTCGCGCTGCTCTCCGGCTACCGCATCACGCGCGCCAGCCACGCCGAGACGCTGCAGCAGCTGGCGGCGGAGGCCGAAGCGGCCGGCGAGGTCGAGCCGGCGATGTAGAGGGCGCCGGGCGGCCGCCTCAACTTGATCCCAAACATACCCAATTTGCGTGATTTAACGATAAGAGGCATTGGCCGGAAACGCCGCTGACCGGCGTTGAATGACGCGGACGTACCGCATTTGGGTTGGTCCGAAGCGTGCATGACCTCGGGGGAGGGGAACTCGATGGGTTGGGCGGAGCAATACGAGAAGGACACCTGCGCCATCGCGGCGTCGCTGTCGGTGGTCGGCGATCCATGGACGCTGCTGATCCTGCGCGATGCGTTCCTGGGCGTGCGACGCTTCGAGGAATTCCGGCGCCGCCTCGGCGTTGCGCGCAGCGTGCTCTCATCGCGGCTGAAGAAGCTGGTCGACTACGGCATCCTGGAGATCGGGTCGGACGAGGCGCCGGGCGAGCGGGGGCAATACCTGATGACGCCGAAGGGCGCCGATCTCTTCCCGATCCTCTTGTCGCTGAAGGCCTGGGGCGACGTGCACCTCTACGGCCGCGGCGCCGAACCGCACGCCTCGACACACGTCTGCGGCCATCACATCGATCCGAAGTTCACCTGCGCAGCCTGCGGCGAGGCCATCGACTACGCCGGCCTGCGGGTCAACAGCCGGCCGGCCAAGACCGTGGGCGAGGCGCTGGCGGCGGCGCGCGGCTAGCTCGCGTGCTCATAGGGCGAGCGGGCCCAGGCCAGTAACAAGGTCCCGGACCCGCGCAAGCTTCCTGCGATCCGCTTGACCAGAACGAGCGAAAGGAGGCCCGGACGGGTCCGGACCTCCTCTCGGGCGGCGCGCGGAGGGCCGCCGAAGCGGCCGCTCCGATCGGCCGAAGCTTCGATCAGTCGTGCGGCGTCGAGGCTGCGCCGGCGACGGCGCCCGTGCCGCCACCCACGGCGGCGCCAACCGCCGCGCCAGGGGCGCAGCCAATCGGAAGCGTCACGAGACACCCGATTGCCGCGCCGATACCGGCGCCCGCCGCCCCGCCCGCCAAGGCGTGCGCGCCCGGGTCCGCGTGCCAAGGTCCCATCCCGCTCGTAATACCCACGGTCATTGTCCGGGTCGGCGCGCCAGTGTACATTCGCGTCATTTTGGTGCGCGTCATACCAATCGGAATTGTAGTAGGTGATCGGCGCGTCAGGCCCGTAAGCATACCTCTGGTGCACCCGCCAGCAGTCGCCGTACTGATTGCAGGCGACATAGGTCCGTTCGACCGTATCGGCGCTCGCGACCGCCGGCACCATCGAGCTTCCGCCCATAATGGCGAGAACCGAACTCAGTCCGAACGCAGTAGCAAGAATCTTCATAGCATCACCTTTCTTGGCGATTGGCCGCAGGCCCGCCAGTTGTCCATTCCGCGAAAAACGGGGCGGGAAGACCTTGGTTCCAGCTACGCATTGCAGAGAACGTGGAACGAGCCGACTTCGCGTCTCGCCCGAGGTTGCTGAACTTCCGTCTATGAGGGTCAGCTTGGGGGGATGGATTGCGGACATTGTTTCGGCGAGCCGAAAGCTGCGCCGAACGGCCTCGTCTTGCGACGGGAGCGCACCCATGGCTAGGTTGCAGCAACCGTGAAAGGGACGGAGACCGCTTGTCCGACGTCTTCATCTCTTACGCGCGCGGGACGACGCGGCAGGCGCGGGCCGCAGCCGAAGCGCTGCGGACGGCCGGATACTCGGTCTGGCTCGACGAGGACCTGCCGGCGCACCGCGTCTTCAGCCGCGAGATCGACGCTCAGCTGACCGCCGCGAAGGCGGCGCTGGTGATCTGGTCGGCCGATGCGGCGATGTCGGACTGGGTGCTGTCGGAGGCGGACCGGGCTCGCGAAGAGCGCAAGCTGGTCCAGCTGCGGCTCGACGGAGCGCGCCTGCCGATGCCGTTCGACCAGATCCAGTGCGCCGACCTGACGGACTGGTCGGGGGATGCGGCCCATCTGGGCTGGAAGAAGGTCGTCGGCAGCGTGGCGGAACTGGTCGGTCGGCCGCCGGCAGCCTCGGTCGCGGCGCCGTCGGCGGCCCCGCGCGCGGCGGAAACCGACAACCTGCCCAAGCGCCTGCCGAGCCTGGTCGGGCGGGAAGCGGACCTGGAGGCGCTGGAAGGTCTGGTGGCCCGCGCCGAACTGGTGACGCTCACGGGAACCGGCGGGGTAGGCAAGACGCGGCTCGCCGTCGAAGTCGCGCGGAGGATGGCGAGCAGGTACGAGGACGGCGCCTGGCTGGTCGAGCTCGCGCCGGTGACCGAGGGCGGCCAGGCGCCGGCGGCGATCGCGCGCGCCATGGCCATCGAGCTCCCGGTCGGGCGTGACCCGTTCGACGCGCTGGTCGATCGTCTGCGCCTGCGCCGCTCGCTGATCGTCCTCGACAACTGCGAGCACGTGATCGACGCGGTCGCCAGCTTCGCGGAGGCGATCCTGGAGGCGTCGAACGGCATCAAGCTGCTGGCGAGCTCGCAGGAGCCGCTGGGAGTCGAGCGCGAGCAGGTCTACCGCCTGCGCTCGCTGGCCGAGGTCGCCGCCGCGACGTTGTTCGCCGAGCGCGCTCGCGCGGCAGACGCGAGCTTCGCGATCGGTTCTCGTGACGAGGCGACCGTGGCCGCGATCTGCACGCGCCTCGACGGCATCCCTCTGGCGATCGAGATGGCGGCCGCGCGCGCCTCGTCGCTCGGCTGCGCCGGCGTGCTGGAGCGGCTGGACGACCGCTTCCGGCTGCTCACCGGCGGCCATCGCACCGCCCTGCCCCGCCAGCGCACCCTGGCCGCGACGCTCGACTGGAGCCATGGCCTGCTCGCCGCGCGCGAGGCCACCGTGTTTCGCCGGCTGGGCGTCTTTTCCGGCGGCTTCGCGCTGGAGGCCGCCTCGGCGGTGGCGGCCGGCGAGAATCTCGATGCGCTGGACGTCGTCGACGCGATCTCGAGCCTGGTCGCCAAGTCGCTGGTGGCCGCCGACCCAGGCGCGCAACGACCGCGCTACCGGCTCCTGGAGACGACGCGCGCTTACGCGTTGGAGAAGCTGGACGCTGCGGGCGAAACGCTCGACATGCGCCGCCGGCACGCCGAGTGGTTCGCTGCGTTCACGCGCACGGCGCGGACGGACTATGACAGTCATGTCTCGGACGATGCGTTCGCGGCCCGCTACTTCGACGAGAACGACAACCTCGATCGAGCGCTCGACTGGTGCTTCGGGCCAAACGGCGATGCGCAACTCGGCGTCGCCATAGTCAGCTTCGGCGAGGCGATCTGGGCCTGTCAGTCGCTGTACAGCGGCTATCTGGCATGGCTGGGGCGGGCAAGGCCGCACGTCGATGCGACGACGACGCTGTCTCTGCGGGCGCGTTTTTTGTGTGCGATTGCCGACACCCTGATGATGACCACGCCGGCGCAGGCGCTGGAGATGATCGACGACGCAATCGAAGCGGTGCGCGAGGCGGGCGATCCGATGGAGCTCGCGCGCGTCCTGAACGCCAAAGGCTGGTCGTTGTATTCCCTCGGCCGCGGCGCCGAGGCGGTCGGGCTGGCAGAGGAGTCGATGCGCATCGTCGCGACGCTGCCGACCGGCCGCACGCCTACGCAAAGCAAGACGCTGGCTGGCGTGCTCCGCGGCGCCGCCGGGGAGCCGGAGGCAGCTCTCGCCCTCACGCGCGAAGCGATCGACGACTTGCGCGTCTTCGGGGCGGACGGCCTGGCCAACTGGTTCGAGCAGGATGTGCAGCTGATCGCGCCGATGACGCCGAGAGCCGCCGCGGACTTCTGGCGCACCCTTTTGGCGCGGGTGAAGCCGCGCGAGATGCTGGCCGACCTGACCATGAGCCTGGCGGTCAGTCATCTGCTCTTCGCCCTCGCCGACTGCGGCCAGCCGAACGATCTCGACGAGGCGATCGGCATCTACCGCCGTTACTACCGGCTGCTGGCGCCGGGCATGGGCAGGTCGTTCGCATGCGGCGCCATGGCAAAGGTGGCGTTCGGCCGGCGCCGCCTGCGAGAGGCCGCGATGCTGCTGGCCTATTCCGACGACGCCGTCGCGGTCATCGGGGCCGGCGGATACTACCCGGACTCCACGCGCCTTCGCGACGCGCTCGGGCGCGCGGCAGCAGCGGCCGATTTGGACGCCTGGATGGCGGCGGGCGCGAAGCTGAGCGAGGAAGACTCCCTCAGGCTCGCGCTCGGAGAGGCGTCGAGCTAGGCCGTCGCAGGTACTGGTTCGGGTCCGATCACACCGCCGCCCCCCTTTCAGTCTCCCCGGAACTTCGGGCGGGCGCTTCTGCAGGAAGGCGGCCGAGCCCTCGCGGAAGTCGGCGGTCTCGCTGGTCAGCATCCACTGGTCGCGGTCCATGGCCGAGGTGGCGCGGTGGAGGGCGTTCACCTGGGCGTTGATCGCCTCCTTGGTCATCCGCACCGGCAGCGGCGGCAGCGCGGCGACCTTGGCGGCCCAGACGCGCGCCGCATCCAGCGCGCCGCCCGCGGCGGTCTTCTCGTCGATCATGCCCCAGGCCAGCGCCTGGTCGGCCTCGCAGGGCTCGCAGAAGATCGCGAAGCGCTTGGCGCGGGCGGGGCCGACCAGCGCGGCGATGCGGGGCAGGGCGCCCCAGCTCATGTTCATGCCGAGCGCGATCTCCGGCAGCCGCAGGTAGGCGCCCTCGCCGGCGATGCGGAAGTCGAGCGACACCGCCAGCGCCGCCGCGCCGCCGATGCAGTAGCCCTCGATCGCCGCGATGGTGACCTGCTCCAGCGCCTCCCAGGCCGCGCACATGTCCGGGCCGATGCGCACCGACTGGCGCTGCTCCAGCCGGGTGCGGGGAGCCGTGCGGTCCGGGTCGGCGAGGTCGGCGCCGGCCGAGAAGTAGGTCTGCGTCCCGGTCAGGATCACCGCCTGCACCTCGGTGGAGGCGCGGAAGAAGGCGGCCGCCTCGATCAGCTGGCTCATCAGCGCCTGCGAGAGCGCGTTGCGGGCGGCAGGCCGGTTCAGCCGCACTTCGGCGACGGGGCCGTCGAATGCGGATGTCGAGGTCGGGGAGGGCGGGCGGCGCGGCCATGCCTAGACCCGCGCCGCAACGGCGGCGACGCGCGCCAGCACCTGCGCCGCGCCGGCGGGGTCGTCGACCTGGATGCGATCGTCCTGGATGTCGGCGAACATACCCTTCGGGTCCTCGTGGAAGTGCAGGAAGCCCTTCGACTTCAGGTAGAAGCAGCCGCGCTTCTTCTCCCTCAGCACGCCGGCGCCGGCGGCCCGGATGCGCTCAAGCAATGGTTCAATTCGGTCCAGGTCCTCGTCTCTCGCGTGTCTCATCTCGGCGCGCTCCTGCCCTTGCCGTTGAAGACCTTGAACCCCTTTTCCTCCGCCAATGTCAGCATCTCGCGGTCGCCGTCGGTGTCACCATAGGCCGCCTCCAGCGCGACGTCGTCGCCGAACGCCTCGCGCAGCCGCCGCACCTTTTCCGCCCCGCGGCAGTTGGCGCCCTCGAACGCGCCGGTGACGCGGTCCTGCGCGTCGAACGCCAGCCGCGTGCCGATCAGCCGGTCGGCGCCCAGCGCCCGGGCGATCGGCGCGACGATGAGCTCCGGCGAGGCGGTGACGATCACCAGCCGCGCGCCATCGCCCTGCCAGCGCCGCCAGGCGCGCAGCGCGTCGGGCCGCAGCAGCGCGCGGCCGCGTTCGGTGGCGAAGCGCTGCGCCTCGGCCTCCAGCGTCGGCGCGTGGCAGGCCCGCCAGGAAGCGCCGCACGGCGGCCGCCTTGATGCCGCCCGCGGTCGCGGTCGACCAGGTAGCGCGCCGCCGCCGGGGCCAGCGCGGCGAGGCCGGCCAGATAGCGCGCCCGCGCCGGCGCGCCAGGCCAGGAACGCCATGAAACTGTCCTCGGAGGTCAGCGTTCCGTCGAAATCGAACGCCACCAGCGGCCGGAACGGGGTATCCGGCTGGCGATCCTGCGCACTCTCCCCCATATCGGGATCGGCCCCTTTTCATGATGCGCAACAAGCGAGACTGCGGCGACTTACCCACGGGAGTCGCGCGCGGAGGCTTGTGATCCGTGGCCGGATCGGGGAATGTCAAGGATTAGACAACCCGCGGCGCGTATCCTGCAAGGCCTTGGAGTGCGCGACGTCCGGTTGACCGCCGGCGCTTGCGTGGCCCAGGCGCCGTTCGAGAGTGAGACAGGAACGATGACCAAAGCCGCGAGCGGCGACAGCAAGAGCACTCTCTACTGCTCTTTCTGCGGCAAGAGCCAGCACGAGGTTCGCAAGCTCATCGCCGGCCCCACCGTGTTCATCTGTGATGAATGCGTCGAGCTGTGCATGGATATCATTCGCGAAGAGCACAAGATCGCCTTCGTGAAGTCCAAGGACGGCGTGCCGACGCCGCGCGAAATCCGCGAGGTGCTCGACGACTACGTGATCGGCCAGGACCACGCCAAGAAGGTTCTCGCGGTCGCTGTCCACAACCACTACAAGCGCCTCAGCCACGCCCAGAAGAACAACGACGTCGAACTGGCCAAGTCCAACATCCTGCTGGTCGGCCCTACCGGCGTCGGCAAGACGCTGCTGGCGCAGACCCTGGCCCGAATCATCGACGTGCCGTTCACGATGGCCGACGCCACCACGCTGACCGAAGCCGGCTACGTCGGCGAGGACGTCGAGAACATCATCCTGAAGCTGCTGCAGGCGGCCGACTACAACGTCGAGCGCGCGCAGCGCGGCATCGTCTACATCGACGAAGTCGACAAGATCAGCCGCAAGTCGGACAACCCCTCGATCACCCGCGACGTCTCGGGCGAGGGCGTGCAGCAGGCCCTCTGAAGATCATGGAAGGCACCGTCGCCTCGGTGCCCCCGCAGGGCGGGCGCAAGCATCCGCAGCAGGAGTTCCTGCAGGTCGACACCACCAACATGCTGTTCATCTGCGGCGGCGCCTTCGCGGGCCTGGAGAAGATCATCTCCGGCCGCGGCAAGGGCACCTCGATCGGCTTCTCGGCCAAGGTGGCCGACCCGGACGACCGCCGCACTGGCGAGATCCTGCGCAAGGTCGAGCCCGACGATCTGCAGCGCTTCGGCCTGATCCCCGAGTTCATCGGCCGCCTGCCGGTGATCGCCACCCTCGACGATCTCGACGAGGAAGCCCTGGTCAAGATCCTGACCGAGCCGAAGAACGCCTTCATCAAGCAGTACCAGCGTCTGTTCGAGATGGAGAACGTCGGCCTGACCTTCAGCGACGACGCCCTGAAGGCGATCGCCCGCAAGGCCATCGTGCGCAAGACCGGCGCCCGCGGCCTGCGCTCGATCCTGGAGGGCATCCTGCTGGACATCATGTTCGAGCTGCCGACCATGCAGGGCGTCGAGGAGGTGGTGGTCAACGCCGAAGTGGTCGAGGGCCGCGCCCAGCCGCTGCTGATCTACGCGGAAAAGAAGGGCGGCGCGGCGAGCGCCTAGAGGCTGCCAGCGCCTCCGCCTTCATGATATACTGCGTGTCGTCATGAGCGACGCGCCCATCCAAATTCGAAATCCCGAAGTGACGCGGGCGATCCGTGCGTTGGCCGAGAAGAAAGGCCAGGCGATCACCGAGGTCGTTGCTGACGCAGTGAACGCCGAGCTCGCTCGTCTTGAGGGCGTGCGCGCGTCTGACGTCCAGCGGCGGCTTGCGCTCATCGACGACGCCGTCGCTCGCTTCAATGCGCTGCCCGTGGTTGGACCCCTGCTGACCGACGACGACCTTTACGACGTGGACGGCTTCCCGAAATGATGGCGGTCGACGCGTCGGCGGTCCTCGCGATCTTTCTGAATGAGCCGGACGGGCAGGCATACAAAAGCCGGCTGGCGATGGCCGGCCGGTCGGCCATCTCGGCGGTGAACTACTGGGAGGTGCTCGCCAAGGCGCGGCTGCTTCGCAGCGACGAGGGCGCCCAGATCATCGCTGGGTTGCTGGCGAACCTCCAAGTGGAGGTCGTACCCGCTGACGCGGAGATGGCGGAGGCTGCCGTGGACGCCTTCCTGCGCTACCGCGGCCGTCCTGCACGGCTCAACCTCGGGGACTGCTTCGCCTACGCGCTGGCTTCTCGGGAGGGCGACGGGTTGCTGTTCAAGGGGAATGACTTCGCGAGGACTGACGTGAAGGCGGTGTTGGCCTAGCTGGGCGCGGCCAGTGTCACCGTCCAGGCTCCAACGGCGAGTTCGACCCCGCTAGCCGGCTTTGGCCGACCTTCAGGAGCGCCGACCTGCGGGTTCGACCCGATGGGCGGCAACCACAGGTTCTCTACGGTGGCGCCTCATCGATACGCTCACGCGAAGGCATCGCCGTTCCATGCGCACCGTCGCCGTCGCCGTCGCCATCGCCGTCGCCGCTCTCGCGTCGGCGGCGGTGTGTCCCGCCGCTTCCCAGGCGAAAACAGCGCCCCACCCCCGGCCCCACGCCAAGGCGCCCGCCGCCCCAGCCACCAGCTCAATCACCAGTGACCAGGCAGACGCCGTGGTGGCGCTCGCCAAGACGGGCTTGTCGATCCAGGCAGACGTGAACAATACCATCGCGTCAGTGTCGGACGAGCAGATCTCACAGCGACGGCACAATGAAAGCAACTCGGTCTTGTACATAGAATGCTTTCAAGTGCTCTATGGAATTACAGCAGAGCTCACGGGAAATCTCAAAGAATTGATGGTGGCGACGGTGACGGCGCACCTCGCCAAAGATCCTGCCGATCTGAACGCGTCGATGCGCTTCACGCGGCTGGCGCTCGACGACGTCGGCGCATCGGTGGGTGTGGTCCAAAGGGTGGTCGACGCCCCGCAATCACCGGCCTGCCGGTCAAGCTCGTTGTATCGTGACCAGCTCGGCAAGCTTCAGGCGTTCACCCACGACGTGACCGGTGTCACCGACGACCTGTCAGGTGCGACTATTCCCCAATAGACCGGATGGCGCCGCCGGCCGGATGGGGGGATAGAAATCGCTTCAGCGCTCCGGCATCGACCTGACTCCCGCGAGAGCCGCGTCGTGGCATAGGTTGCTTGGAGCGCGCTCGAGCACGCCTTCGACGCGCGTCCGTGAACGATCGGTTGGGTCGGACAATTCGCGATGAAGGTGCGTGTGACCAGAGTCGGCGTATTGGCGCTCATAGCCGCCGTCGCACCCCTGCTCTGCGCTGGTTCGACGTCCCGTATCCTTGCACTCTCCCCTGAGAACGTCGAAGCGCAAGCCATCGGGCCACTCAGCGCATATCTTGAGGCGCAGGGTCGAGAGGGCGACATCTGGCTCAAAATGCCGAACGGCCAGGTCCTGAAAGGCCAATTCAAGGTCAACGTCGGCGGGAAGGTTGGCGCTTTGGGCAAGGCGTACGGCCTCGACAGGCCCGGGGGAGCGTACACGACGTCCGGTTACTCGATGGAGCACGCCAGTCCCGCCGTCATCGACATGCAGGGCGCCAGCGGCGCAACCGTTCACTGCGAGGTCATGAACGACGACGCGGACGCGCAAGGGAGCGGTGTTTGCTCCTTTTCCAACGGCGCGGTGTATCGGGTGCTTTACTGAAGCGTGTCGCAGCGCTTCTTCGCGCAGCATGGTCCGCCTTTCGGCGCCGATGCGAGACGGGCGCGGTGCGCGCCTTCTTCAAGCTGGTCCTCGGCCCGGTCCTTGTCGTCCCGCTCGGCGGCTGCGTCGCGCAACAGGCGCGGATCAACACCCTGGAGATGATCGGCGACATCGCGCGCGTCCGAAACACCCAGGTCCTCCGCAACCTGTCCGCCGCCATCTCCGACCGCGACGCCGTGCCGGCCGTGGTCGTGCTCGGAGCCGGTCAGGCGACGGCGTCCGTGGCAGGCGGGCCGACCCTGACCTCCTCGCTCAGGACACCTGGACCTCGCAGTGGCAGATCTCCACGGTGACCAACTCGGAGGACCTTCGCCGGCTGCGCAATCTCTACGCCCTGATCACGGCGACCGACGCCCAGTACGACGTCGGCCTGGCCTATTTCAGGCGCCACCCTCAGGAAACCCCGAACGCCGGCTGCGGCGGCGCCGATCTCACGACAAGGCCGGCAAACCCTCCGGCCCCGTCGGCGGCCGGCCGTCCGAACGAGGAGCCTGCCGCGGAGCTGTTGTACTCGGGCGATCAGAACGTGGAGTGCCCGCCCGGGTACGGGCCAGGCCGCGTCGCCACCTGGCGACTCGCGCTCAACGTCATCGAGGTCGGCAATTCGCTCGGCTGCCGGCTCTACCAGGAGCAGCCGCGCAAACCTCCGGCGACCGGCGCCGGACTGCCGTTTCGGCGATGGCTCTATTGGCGCAGGCCCGGAGCGGCCTGGGGCCCGGATCCGCCGGACACCCCGCCGCAATCGCTGGGGACGGTGGGCGACTGGGAACTGGGGACCACCTCCCAAAGCTGCTTCAACGACTTCACGATCCTGGTCCAGACCCTCACGCCGAGCAGCGGCGGCGGCGTCGCCGAGCCCAAGCTGATGCTGTCCCGTTGAGCCTGGCGGCTCACGTCCGACAGTTGCAGGTGGACCACGGCGGTCACCACGTGAGATGTCGGGAAAGGCGTTCCTCGGGAGGTTAGCACGGCGGGCGGGCCACCCTTGCGAGTCGCGGTCGAGCCCGCGCCGGCCCCGCCATCGGCCGCGCCGGCCGCTGCGCCGCCGCACGACGTGGGGCTGGGCTACCTGCGGGCGGCCACCACGGTGACGGTGATCGTCTACCACGCGCTGATCGCCTACTACCCGGGCCCATTCCCGTTCAGCCGCCACGTGATGCGGATGGCGTTTCCGGTCCGCGACGCCGTCCACTTCGCCGGCGCCAAGACGCTGGTGGCGTTCTTCGACACCTACTTCATGTCGCTGATGTTCCTGATCTCCGGCGCCTTCCTGTGGCCCAGCCTCACGCGCCAGGGCGCCGGCGCGTTCCTGCGCGGGCGAGCGCTGCGGCTCGGGCTGCCGTTCCTGTTCTCCGCCGGGCTGGTGGGGGCGCTCGCCTACTATCCCGCCTATCTCCAGGCCCACCCGCAGGGGACGCTCGCCGGCTATTTCGCCGACTGGCAGCGGCCCGGCCAGTGGCTGGGCGGCCCGGCCTGGTTCATCGCCGTGCTGCTCGCCTTCGACGTGGCCGCCGCCGCGCTCTACCTGGCCTGGCCGCGCTGGGGGCCGGCGCTGGGCCGGCTGGCGCAGCGGCGCCGCCGAGCGCCCTTTGCGGTTCTTCGCGCTGGTCGCGGCGGCCTCGATGCTGGCCTACGCCCCGCTGGCGCTGTGGCTCGGCCCGTTCAGCTGGTGGAACGTCGGCCCCTTCTGGCTGCAGGAGAGCCGCACGCTGCAGTATGCCCTCTACTTCGCGGTCGGCGCGGGGCTGGGCGCCTACGGCCTGCGCCGTGGCCTCACCGCGCCGCAGGGCCGGCTGCAACGATGGTGGTGGGCGTGGGGGCTGGCGGCGGTGGCGGCGTTCCTGGTCAGCGGCAACGCCACGCGCGATGCGATCAATCACCACTACGTCCAGAGCCTGCCGCTCGGCGCGCTGGTCGCGGCGGCCTGGGCGCTCTCGTGCGCGCTGACATCGTTCGCCCTGATGGCGCTCTTCACCCGCTTCGCCCGCAAGAGCCCGCTGGCCGAGAGCCTCTCGCGCAACGCCTACGGCATGTACCTCACCCACTATGGCCTGGTGACCTGGCTGCAGTACGGGCTGCTTCGCTGGGTCGCCTCGCCAATCCTCAAGGCGCTGATCGTGATCGCCCTCGCCACCGCCGGCAGCTGGCTGCTCGCCATGGCCCTGCGCCGCATCCCGCTGGTCGCCCGCGTGATCTGAGCTGGGCGGCTCGATCCGGCGGGCGTGCGCCCTCGGGTTGTCGCGGCGGAGAGGGGCGACCTTAGCTTTTCACGCCTCGCCGTCTGGACGGAGCGCCAAGGGCGCGTGCCCGTGGCGGTGGTGCAGGTCGGGGTAGTGCGGGTGCTGGTGTCGCATCGGCGCGTGGCGATGCCAGTGCGTATGCGGCTCGCCCGGCGGGTCGTCCGGGCCGTGGGCGTGCTGGTGATGGTCGTCATGGACGTGGCGATGTTCATGTTCCATCGCCTCGTGCGCGTGCTGATGCTCATGCCGCTCGGACAGGTGCAGATAGACGCCGAGCGCCATCAACGCGGCTGCCGCGACGAGCGGCGTCGATACCGGCTCCCGGAAGAGCGCGAGCGCCAGCGCCGCGCCCAGGAACGGCGCGGTCGAGAAATAGGCGCCGGTCCTGGCCGTGCCCAGGTGGCGCAGCGCCAGCACGAACAACACGAGGCTGACGCCGTATCCGAAGAAGCCCACGACACCGGCGCCCGCCACGGCGCTGAGCGCCGGCAAATGCGCGCCCCGACCGAGAGCCAGCGCGAGGTTCACCGAGCCGGCGACGAGCCCCTTGATCGCGGCGATCTGGACCGGATCGGCCGACGAGAGCTTGCGGGTCAGGTTGTTGTCCACGCCCCAGGCGACGCATGCGCCGATCACCGCGATCGCGCCCAATCCCACGCCGGAAGGGCCGCCGCGCCAGGACAGCAGCACGGCGCCGGCCAGGATCGCCGCCGCGCCGGTCAGCAGCCGGCGATCGACATTCTCTTTGAACACCATCCAGGCGATGCCCATCGTCGCCAGGCCCTCGACGTTCAGCAGCAGCGCCGCCGACGACGCCGCAGTCGTCGCAAGGCCCAGCATCAGCAGCACGGGTCCGACGACGCCGCCCGTAAGGACAACCAGGGCCAGCCACGGCAGATCGGACCGGCGCAACGGCGCTTCGGGCGCTGGGACGCCGAGCACTCCGCGAGCGAGGTGGACCAGACCGAGGCCGAAACCTGAGCCGAGATAGAGCAGCCCCGCCAGCAGCCACGGGTCCACGCCGTCGCCCAATAAGAGTTTGGCGAGCGGCGTCGAGGCGCCGAACAGGGCTGCCGAGACGAGCGCCATCGGCGCGCCAGGCCAGGAGATCGAGGCCTTCATGGTTGTGGCCGGTAGATCATCAGCGCCGCGCCTCCACCGTCCCGCTCCGGGGCCGCGACCAGCAGCCGATCGATCTCCGGCACGTAGAGCCCGGTGCGCGCGCCGCCGCGCGTGACGACGCGCACGGACCGCTGGGGCTGGGTCAGGTCGACCACGTCCACCGCGCCGGCGCCGCACGTCACATAGACGCGATGGCGGGCGTCGTCGAAGAAGACGTCATCGGCGTCCCCGCAGGTCGGTCGGTCGAGGGCTGGCGCGCCGGTCGCAGTATCGAGCAGCTGAAGGCGCGCGGGCAGTCGGTAGGCGACCGCCAGCCGCGTTTGCGCAGCATCGATGGCCATCGGGAAGTTGAGGCCATAGGCGCCACGCCATGTGGCCGTGATCTTGCCGGTCCCAAGCTCGCCCACCGCGATCTTGCCCGCGTCCGGAAGGTTCACGAACACCGTTCCATTGCGAAGCCGGAAACCTTCCGGATGGACGGGCAGCGGCAGGGTGGCGACCACTTTGCGTGTCATTGGGTCGATCACGGCTAGAGCGCCGGCGCCGTAGCCGACGACGATCCGCCCCGAGGCGTCGATGCGCAGATTGTCGGCGTCGCCGCCCACCTCCATCTGACCGGCCAGGGCAAGGTCTCCAGTCCGATAGAACCGGACCGAACCGTCTCCGCCGCTAGCCACCGCCAGCTCGTCCCGCGCCGGCAGGTAGACCAGGCCTTGCGGCTCCCGGAGCCCGGTGATGCGACCCAGCGAGGCGCCGCTGGCGAGATCGATGGCCTCCACCGAACCGTTGCCCAGCTCGGCGACGAACACGCGCCGGTGCGCGACGTCGATCGCCAGATGATCGATGCGGCCGCGAACGTCCTTCAGCGGGATCGTACGCTCCAAGGCCAGCGGTGCGTCGCGCCCACTGACCGCGGGTTCAGCCTGGCAGGCGGCTGCCGTCGCGAGAGCGAACATGGCCGCCGCCGCTCGTAGAGGGACAATCATGGGGCTCCCGGCTCGGCTGCGGCGGAAACCTACCCATCGCGCAGGGCTGTTCAACCCCGCCGCCCGGCGCTATCTAACGCGTCGTCGGGCCTGCAGCGGGCGCCCGGCTGAAGACGGCTCGCCGTCCAAGACCCGCTCCAGGCGCCGCTCAGGCGGCGCGGTGGAGTGTGCGCGATGGACGGAGCCTTCTTAAGATGACAGTCGACACTCAACCCCGTGTCGCCCTCGTCTGGCGAGGCGATCAGGAGTCGCGCGCCAGGGCGAGCGCCCTACGGGGTCGCCTGGCGCCCGTCTTCGAGGCGCTCGCCACCGCCGGTGTCGCCGCCGAGCCGGCGGTCTATTGCGAGGAAGCCTCCGCCGAGTTTCGCGAGCAGCTCCTGGGCATGGACGCGGTCCTCGTCTGGATCGATCCCCTGTCGGACGGTCGCGACCGCAGCCAGCTCGACCCGTTGCTTCGCGACGTCGCCGCCCGTGGCGTTTGGGTCAGCGCCCATCCGGAGGTGATCCTCGAAGATGGGGACCAAGGAGGTGCTCCACCGGACCCGCGACCTTGGCTGGGGGACCGAGACCCAGCTCTATGCGACGCCGGCGGACTTCCGGGCGCGGTTCCCGATCCAGCTCGCCATCGGTCCCCGCGTCCTGAAGCAGAACCGGGGCAACGGCGGACAGGGCGTCTGGAAGGTCGAGCTGACCGGCGATGGCGCGGTCGAGGTGCTGCAAGCACGGCGGGGCAGTGAGATCGAGCAGATGCCGCTCGCCGCCCTGTTGGATCGCATGGAGGGCTATTTCACCGGTGAGGGCCGGGTCATCGACCAGCCGTTCCAGGCCCGGCTGCCCGATGGCATGATCCGCTGCTACCTGGTCCAGGATCGCGTGGTCGGATTCGGCCGGCAACTGATCAAGGCGCTGCTGCCACCCGAGGCCGGCGAGCCCGGCCCCAGGATCATGTCCGGCGCGGACTACCCCCCGTTCCAGAACCTCAAGTCGATGATGGAAGACGACTGGGTCCCGGCGATGATGCGCCGGCTCCAGATCGATCCGGCCGACCTGCCGGTGATCTGGGACGCGGACTTCCTCTACGGGCCAAAGAGCGCGTCCGGCGAGGACAGCTACGTCCTCTGCGAGATCAACGTCAGCGGCGTGCTGCCGATTCCCGACGAAGCGCCGGCCGAGATCGCCGGCTGCGTGGCGCGGCGGTTAGTCCGCGCATGAACCTCACTCGTCCGAGCCTTCGCCCTTCAGACTGAACGGAGATGATGACCGTGATCGAACCGATCCTCGAGCGCCACGCCGAACCGTCGCGCGAATGGCGTGCGTCGTCGGCGCAATTGCGCCGGCCAGCGCCGCATCCGCCACTCAGGCGATCTGGGCCGGCCCGTAGTGGAGGGCCATCAGTCCAAACAGCAGCGCAAGACCGACGTAGTGGGCGAGTCGCCATCGAATGAGGGCGAGGGCCAGGGCGACGAGGGTGGGCGCCGCCATGAAGGCGACCGCCGCGGCGGTCGCCGCTGGCGTCATCTGGCGGAAGTCGCCCGCCGCGAAGTAGAGGCCGAAGAGGGTGTAGCCTCCCTGAAAGAGCACCATCAGCGTCCAGAAGTAGGGCCGGTTCTCCGCGTAGTAGCTTCGCAGGTCGAGTTGACCGGAGACTTCGTCGGGCAGGCTCGCCGCGGCGGCCAGGAAGAGGACGAAGAGCTCGGCGACCAGCGACAGATAGAAGAAGAACTGGCGGGTGACCTCGATCCCTCGCACCCCCCAGATGTCGAACCACATGTAGACCGCCATGCAGAGGGTGTAGAATGCCGCCGCCAGCGTCAGGACGTCCCAGCGCACCCGTCGCCGGCTCCTCATCAGCGCATGCAGGCTCGTCGCGACATTGGTCACGGCCAGGCCGATGACGACCGAGAACAGCCCCATCGCGTACTCGAAGGCGTCGAGATCGATATGCGGCATCGCCGCGCGGCGCCTCATGGTCTGCGATCGACCTATCCTAGAACACCTGGCGTGGCCGGGCGAGGGCTGGGCGTGGGAATTGGGTCACCGGTCGGGCAGGCACGATCCTGCGTTCGCGCGGCGTTCGGCGCATGCATCGTGCGGAAGGCGGGCCTGGCGGAACACGTTCCTTCGAACTTCACCACGCCCACGCGACCCCTTGCCGCCGCGCGGAACCGCTTGCTTGAACGGCGTCCAAAACCATCCACATAATCGAGCCTACAGAGCCGCCGCCCTCGGCGGACGGGCCGCCCGACTCGGCGCATCGTCGAGTGACCGTGGTCCGCTTAACGGCCAGGCGCGTTTCCTCCCCTAGAGTGCGCCCGGTCAGGAGAATTGCGTCATGTCCGAGATACTCACGCTTCCGGTGCTGCCGCTGCGGGACATCGTGGTCTTCCCGCACATGGTCGGTGCCGCTGTTCGTCGGCCGCGAGAAGTCGGTGCGGGCGCTCGAGGAGGTGATGCGCGGCGACAAGCAGATCCTGCTCGCCACCCAGCGCGACCGCGACATGGACGATCCCACCCCGAAGGACATCTTCGACGTCGGCGTGATCGCCAACGTGCTGCAGCTGCTGAAGCTGCCGGACGGCACCGTGAAGGTGCTGGTCGAGGGCAAGGCCCGCGCCGCGGTGCTGCGCTTCACCGGCACGGACGCCTTCTACGAGGCCGAGGCCGCCGCGCATCGAGGAGGAGGGCGGCGAGGCGCACGAGGCCGAGGCGCTCAGCCGCGCGGTGATCGAGCAGTTCGAGAACTACGTGAAGCTCAACAAGAAGGTGCCGCCGGAAGCGCAGGCGTCGATCCCGCAGATCACCGAGCCCGGCGCGCTGGCCGACAACATCGCCCAGCACCTGGCCGTGAAGATCGGCGAGCGCCAGCAGCTGCTGGAGATCTTCAACGTCGTGAAGCGGCTGGAGAAGGTCTACGCCCTGATGGAGGGCGAGATCAGCGTGCTGCAGGTGGAGAAGAAGATCCGCACCCGCGTGAAGCGCCAGATGGAGAAGACGCAGCGCGAGTACTACCTGAACGAACAGATGAAGGCGATCCAGCGCGAGCTGGGCGAGCACGACGACAGCCGCGACGAGCTGATCGAGCTCGAGAAGCGCATCAAGAAGACCAAGCTTTCCAAGGAAGCCCGCACCAAGGCCGAGAGCGGAGCTGAAGAAGCTGCGCAACATGAGCCCGATGTCGGCGGAATCGACGGTGGTGCGGAACTACCTCGACTGGCTGCTGTCGATCCCGTGGGGCAAGGCCAAGACCAAGCCGATCGACGTGGTGAAGGCCGAGCAGATCCTCGAGGAGGACCACTACGGCCTGGAGAAGGTCAAGGAGCGCATCCTGGAGTACCTGGCGGTGCAGGCGCGCACCGGCTCGCTGAAGGGGCCGATCCTCTGCCTGGTGGGCCCGCCCGGCGTCGGCAAGACCTCGCTCGGCCGCTCGATCGCCAAGGCGACGGGGCGCGAGTTCGTGCGGCTGTCGCTGGGCGGCGTGCGCGACGAGGCCGAGATCCGCGGCCACCGGCGCACCTACATCGGCTCGATGCCCGGCAAGATCGTGCAGTCGATGAAGAAGGCCAAGACCACCAACACCTTCTTCCTGCTCGACGAGATCGACAAGATGGGCGCCGACTGGCGGGGCGATCCGTCCAGCGCGCTGCTGGAGGTGCTGGACCCGGAACAGAACAACACCTTCAACGACCACTACCTGGAGGTCGACTACGACCTCTCGCCAGGTGATGTTCGTCACCACCGCCAACAGCCTCAACATGCCGCAGCCGCTGATGGACCGGATGGAGATCATCCGCCTGCCCGGCTACACCGAGGACGAGAAGGTGGAGATCGCCAAGCGCCACCTGCTGCCCAAGCTCGCCAAGGACCACGGCCTGAAGGACGGCGAGTGGATCGTGCCGGAAGAGGCGATCCGCGACCTGATCCGCTACTACACCCGCGAGGCCGGGGTGCGCTCGCTGGAGCGCGAACTCGGCAACTTCGCCCGCAAGGCGGTGCGCGACATGGCGGTGGAGAAGCTGCTGTCGATCACCATCGATCCGGAGCGGGTCGAGAAGTACGCCGGGGTGCGCAAGCACCACTACGGCGAGACCGACGAGGAGGATCAGGTCGGCATCGTCACCGGCCTGGCCTACACCGAGTTCGGCGGCGACATCCTCACCATCGAGGCGGTGAAGATGCCCGGCAAGGGCCGCATGTCGATCACCGGCAACCTGAAGGACGTGATGAAGGAGTCGATCCAGGCGGCGGCCTCGTTCGTGCGCTCGCGCTCGCCGCGCTTCGGCATCGCCCCGCCGGAGTTCGAGAAGACCGACGTCCACGTGCACGTGCCGGAAGGCGCGACGCCGAAGGACGGCCCGTCGGCCGGCGTCGCCATGGCGGTCGCCATCACCTCGGTGCTGACCGGCGTGCCGATCCGCAAGGACCTCGCCATGACCGGCGAGATCACCCTGCGCGGCCGGGTGCTGCCCATCGGCGGCCTGAAGGAGAAGCTGCTGGCGGCGCTGCGCTCGGGCATCAAGACGGTGCTGATCCCGGCCGAGAACGAGAAGGACCTCGCCGAGGTGCCGGAGAACGTGAAGGCGGGGCTGGAGATCATCCCGGTCGCCACCGTCGACGAGGTGCTGGCCAGGGCGCTGACCGGTCCGCTGATCCCGATCGAGTGGAACCCGGAAGGCGCCGAGCCCGTGCTGGTCGCCGACGAGGACGACGAGGACGACTCCGAAGGCGTCTGGCGGCGCGCCCCCAATCCGGGCGCGGGCCGTCCGCAGCCGGTCCCGCCGGCGGCGCGCGGCCGGGCCTGACGCGCCGGCCAAGCTTGATCGAAGAAAAGTGCGCGGCGCGGGAGCAATCCCGCGCCGTCGTCATTTGACGGGGGTCCAGCTTGGGCATTTAGTCGCCGGCAAGCGCGGCGTGGCCGGCGCTCGGCCAGCCAGCCTCGCGGGGGAGGCGAGCCATGACGAAGGGCGAGTTGATCGAGGATATCCAGCAGCGCTCCGGCCTCAACCGGGCGCAGTCGAAGGCCGCGCTCGAAGCCTTCGTCGCCTCGGTCACCGGCGCCCTGAAGCGCGGCGAGGAGGTGCGGCTGACCGGCTTCGGCGTCTTCACCCCGATCGCCCGCGCCGCCGGCCTGGCGCGCAACCCGCGCACCGGCGCCGAGGTCAAGCGCCCGGCCTCGCGGACCGCCCGCTTCCGGATCGGCGAAGCGCTGAAGAGCGCGCTGAACTGAAGGATCGCCGGCGCCGGGGGCGCCGGCTTTGCGCAAGCGAGCGCGACCGCTAGAACGTGCGGCCGCGGGCGGCTAGCTCAGTTGGTCAGAGCGCCTGGTTTACACCCAGGAGGTCGGGGGTTCGAGCCCCTCGCCGCCCACCATAGCGGTCCCGCGAGGGCGTCGCTAGCGGGGACGCTGGCGGGGCGGCGCGGCAACGCATTACCTTAGGGCCGTCATCGCCGAGGAACACCATCGCTCTTCATCATCCTTATCGCGATCATCGTCGTGGTCGCGGTGCCTGTTGATCGGGGCCTACAACCGGCTGGTCGCGCTGCGCCAGAACATCAACGAGGCCTTCGCCGACATCGACGTGCAGCTGAAGCAGCGGCAGGACCTGGTGCCGAACCTGGTCGAGACGGTGAAGGGCTACGCCGCCCACGAGCGCGGCACGCTCGACGAGGTCACCCAGGCCCGGGCCGCGGCGGCGCAGCGCCGGCAGTGTCGAGGCGAGGGCCCAGGCCGAGAACGTGCTGACCGGCGCGCTCGGCCGGCTGATGGCGGTCGCCGAGGCCTACCCGGACCTGAAGGCCAACCAGAACTTCCTGCAGCTGCAGGCGGAACTGGCCGACCTGGAGAACAAGATCGCCGCCGCCCGCCGCTTCTTCAACAATGCGGTCAGCGAGTACAACGCCTCGATCCAGCGCTTCCCGGCGGTGCTGATCGCCGGCGCGGCGGGCTTCACGCCTCGCGCGAATTCTTCGACGTCGGGGCCGACCGCGCGGCGATGCAGACCGCGCCGCAAGTGAAGTTCAGCTAGCGAGGCTCGCCCGTGCGGGCGCTGGGTCTGCAGACCTACATCTGGAACAACAACATCCGTTCGGCGCTGCTGCTGATCGGCTTTCCCGATCCTGCTGCTCGGCATGGTGTTCTTCCTGACGCTGGGGATGATCTGGGCCGGCATGCTGCCGCCCGGCGGCGAATATGGCGGCGACGTGGCCGAGGCCTTCGCGCTGATGTGGAGCGCCGCGCCGCTGGCGATCACCGTGGCGGTGGTCTGGTTCGTGATCGCCTATTTCTTCAACCAGGCGATCATCGACTTCGCCACCGGCTCGCGGCCGTTGACCCGCGAGGCCGAGCCGCGCGCCTACAACCTGCTGGAAAACCTCTGCATCTCGCGCGGCCTGACGATGCCGACGCTGCGGGTGATCGAGACCGACGAGATGAACGCCTTCGCCAGCGGCCTGCACGAGGGCCGCTTCAGCGTCACCGTCACGCGCGGCATGCTGGAGCCGCTCGACGACGCCGAGCTGGAGGCGGTGCTGGGCCACGAGCTGACCCACATCATCAACCGCGACGTGCGCACGATGGTGATCGCCTCGATCTTCGCCGGCATCATCACGCTGATGTGCCAGATCATCTACCGCTCGATCATGTGGGGCGGGTTCGGCGGCCTGCGCGGGCGGCGCGGCAACGTCGGCATCTTCATCCTGGTGGCGCATGGTGGTGGGCGCGGTCGGCTATGTGCTGGCCATCGTCATCCGCATGGCGATCTCGCGGACGCGCGAGTACGTCGCCGACGCCGGCTCGGTGGAGCTGACCCACAACGCCGACGCGATGATCAGCGCGCTGCAGAAGATCTCCGGCCACGCCCACCTGGACGCGCCGGCAGTCGATGCGCGCGATGTTCCTGGAGGACGACGACGAGGGCGTCATGGGCCTCTTCGCCACCCATCCGCCGGTCGAGAAGCGCGTCGCGGCGCTGATGCAGTACGCCGCCGGCCACGATGTCGAGCCGACGCCGCCGCGCCTGCGCCCGCAGCCCCTGGGCCGCAGGCCGCCGAGCCTGCGCCCGCCGTCGACAAGACGGGCCCGTGGGGCCAACGCCGCGACGCGCCGCCGGGGCCGTGGGGTTGAACAGCTGAAGGGGGCGCGATTGGAAACGATCCGGCTCTACTTGGGAAACTACACGACCGCCGCCAACGGCATCGTCGCGCTGGCTCTGGCGCAAGACATCGCTTTCTGCTTCTGGAGCCAGACCGACGACTTCAAGGATAACGTTCGCTACAAGGGTCATCTCTACGCTGTAGTTGCTCTGGTGATCTTCACCGCGGTGTACACTGGCGCTGACTTTCGACTCCGAGGCGCAGCTCGCCATGCTCGACAACTCTCTGCTCAGGTTCGAGCTTGGAAAGGCAGTCGCGAATGCGTCCGCGCTCCTGCACCACGCTGCTTGGCGGGAGTTCTGGGGCCGCCTCTGTGCAGTCGTCGTGTTCGGGCTGATCGCGATGGGGTCGTTGGCCAGATACTTCGCAGGCAACTACGACGAGCGCTGGAAGGCGCCTGGAACCTAGTCCTCCAGCCGCATCCAGCCGCTGGGGCGCAGCAACTCCAGGGGGCGGAAGCGGGCCTTGTAGTCCATCTTGTGGCTGCCCTCGACCCAGTAGCCCAGGTAGACGAACGGCAGGCCCAGCGCGTCGGCGTGGCGGATGTGGTCGAGGATGATGAACGAGCCGAGGCTGCGGCGGGCCAGCGCCGGGTCGTAGAAGCTGTAGACCAGCGAGAGGCCGTCGCCGAGCCGGTCGACCAGCGCGCAGGCGATCAGCTCGCCGGGGCCGTGGTCGCCGGACGGGGCGCGGTACTCCACCAGGTGGGTGCGCACCGCGGTGTCCTCGACCATCGCCACGAAGTCCGGCCAGACCATGTCGGCCATGCCGCCGCCGGGATGGCGGGCGGTGAGGTAGCGGCGCAGCAGCTCGAACTGCTCGACGCGTCGCCTCGGCCTCCACCACGTGCCGGCGCAGCGTCGCGTTGCGCGCCAGCGTACGGCGCTCGGAGCGCGAGAACGTGTAGCCGGTCGACCGGGATGCGCGCCGAGACGCAGGCCGAGCACTGCTCGCAGGCCGGCCGGTAGGCGATGTTCTGCGAGCGGCGGAAGCCGCCCTGGGTCAGCGAATCGTTGACCAGCGCGCCGTCCAGCAGCGGCAGGTGCGCGAACACCTTCCGCTCCTCGCGGCCCGGCAGATAGGGGCACGGCGAGGGCGCGGTGAGGAAGAAGCGCAGCTGTCGGGTCGGGAAGTGCTGGGTCACGGCAGCGAGGATCGCACCTTCCAAATCGGCGACGTCAACTTGACCGGATTAGGGGCCATTCCGCCGCGCTAGGCAAGCCGCCAGAGCGCCCGATGCTTCCAGTCGATGGCCCCGCATCCGACGGCAGCACCGGCGCCTCGCGCAGCAGCGTGATGGTGATGCGCCGGTTGCCCGGCAGCAGCGGATCGTCGGGATAGAGCGGATCGGACGCGGCCTTGCCCGCCACCTGGTAGATGCGGTCGGCGTCGACGCCGCCGGCCTGCAGCAACGCGCGCGCGGCGTCGGCCCGGGCCGACGACAGCGTCCAGTCGCCGGCCGGCTTGGCGCCGCCGGCGCTCGGCGCTGGTGTGGCCGGCGATGGTGATCCGGTTGGGCAGCTGGCTGACCACCCTGGCGACGGCCGCCAGCAGCAGCTTGGCGCGGTCATTGGGCGCGGCCGAGCCCTCGTTGAACATCGAGCGGCCCTCCTGGTCGACCAGCTGGATGCGCAGGCCCTCCGGGGTCTGGTCGACGATGATCTGCTTGGAGAGCTCGGCCAGCTCCGGCATGTCCTGCATGGCCTGCCGCAGCGACTGGGCGGCGCTGGTCAGCGCGGCGTCGTCGGCCTTGGTGTCTGGTGCCCTGGCGAGCCCTGGTGGCTGGCTGGTTCTGGCTCTGGCCGGTGTCGGTGACGTTCGGCGGCGCCTCGGGCGCGAGCTGTCTGGATGACGTCCTTCGAGCCCGGAGGCCTTGGCGCCCGCGTTGCTCAAGCGCGGCGCCGCCGAGGATGCCGCCCGAGCCGCTGGTGGTCGCGCGAGACCGAGGCCGGCGCGAAATAGTCGGCGATGCCGCGCTTCTGCTCGGGGCTGGTGGTGTTGATCAGCCACATCAGCAGGAAGAAGGCCATCATGGCGGTGACGAAGTCGGCGTAGGCGACCTTCCAGGCGCCGCCGTGGTGGCCGCCGCTGACCGACCTTCTTGATCTTCTTGATGACGATGGGCGCGTCGCTGACGGCCATGACGCGTGAAAATCCTGCCGAACTATGGTTAGCGGATCGCTCACCGCCGAGTCGTGGCGGTCAGCCAGTTAAGATGCGGTTTCGGGAGCGGGCATGAGGACGGCGTTCATCGGGCTTGGGGTGATGGGCTATCCGATGGCCGGCCACCTGGCGCGGGCGGGCCACGAGGTCAGCGGTCTTCAACCGCACGCCGGCCAAGGCCGGGCGCTGGGCGGCCGAGTACAAGGGCAGGGCGGCCGCGACGATCGCCGACGCGGTCGCGGGCGCCGAGCTGGTGGCGCTCTGCGTCGGCAACGACGACGACGTGCGCCAGGTGGTCGGCGAGGCGCTGCCGGCGCTGCCCGAAGGCGCGATCGTCGTCGACCACACCACCGCCTCGGCGAAGCTGGCGCGCGAGATGGCCGAGGCCGCCGCGGCGCGGGGCTGCGTCTTCCTCGACGCGCCGGTCTCCGGCGGCCAGGCCGGCGCCGAGAACGGCCAGCTGGCGATCATGGTCGGCGGCGATGCGGGCGCCGTCGAGCGGGCGCGGCCGGTGATCGGCGCCTACGCCAAGGCGGTCCAGCACATCGGCGGCCCGGGCGCCGGCCAGCTGACCAAGATGGTCAACCAGATCTGCATCGCCGGCGTCGTGCAGGGCCTCGCCGAGGCGGTGCACTTCGCCGGCAAGCGCGGGGCTCGACCGCGCGCTGGTCTACGAGGCGATCTCCAAGGGCGCGGCGCAGTCGTGGCAGATGGACAACCGCTGGAAGACCATGGGCGAGGGCAAGTTCGACTTCGGCTTCGCGGTCGACTGGATGCGCAAGGACCTCGGCCTGGTGCTGGACGAGGCGCGCGCCAACGGCGCCCGGCTGGAGGTGACCGCGCTGGTCGACCAGTTCTACGCCGAGGTGCAGGCGATGGGCGGCCGGCGCTGGGACACCTCCAGCCTCGCCGCGCGGCTGGACCGGCCGAAATGAACCTGCACCGTGCGGTCGTGGCAGGCCTGGTCGCCGCCGCCCTGGCGCCGGCCGCGGCCGCGAGTCCCACCGCATGCGACGTGCTGCTCAATGTCACCGACCAGAGCCCGCAAGGCGTCACCGTGCTGGCGCGGCCCGCCGGCCGGGTGCTGGCGGTGCTGAAGGCCGAGGACCGATGGATGCAGGTGCACGTGACCGGCCAGAGCGGCGCCTGGGCGATCGTCGATCGCGCGACGACCTACGATGAGGCCAACTCGGCGCCATTCCGGGGCCGGGGCTACATTCAGCTGTCGAAACTGGGAATCGAAGAGCTGAACCGGCAGGGCGGCGTTCTCGCCGCGCCTTTCGACGCGGCCCCAACGCTGATCAAGCTCACGCGGACGGACAACCCGCCGAGCGCCGAGGTGATCGGATGTTCGGGCCGGTTCCTCCACGTTCGGGTGGGCCAGGTCAGCGGCTGGACGCGGGACTATTGCACCGACGCATGCGGCTGAACGGCATCGAAACCACGCGCCTGACGCTATCGCCCTGGACCGAGGCGGAGCGGGCGCCGTTCGTCGCCATGTGCGCCGATCCCGAGGTGATGCACGACTATCCCGCCCCGGACGACGCGGTGGCGGCCAATGCGCGGTTCGATCGCTACAAGGCGGCGCAGGCGCGCGATGGGTTCGGCAAGTGGGCGCTGCGGACGAAGGATGACGGCGCCTTCCTCGGCTTCTGCGGCGTCAGCCCGATCTGGCCGACGCTGGCGCCGGCGCCCGGCCTGGAGATCGGCTGGCGCATGGTCAGCGCCGCCTGGGGCCACGGCTACGCCACCGAGGCGGCGCGCGCCGCGCTGGCGGACGTCTTCGCGCGCACCGACTCTGCCGAGGTGATCAGCTTCACGCTGCCTACCAACACCCGCTCGCTGGCGGTGATGGCGCGGCTCGGCCTGACGCGTGACGCGTCCCGCGACTTCTTCTACGAGACCGGGCTTCCCGCCGTGGTCTTCGTCGCGCCGCGCATCCGCTATGCTGCGCCGGCGGAGGGGACGACGTGAGACTTGCGGGTCTGGTTCTGGCGGTAGGCGCATTGGGCTGCGCGAGCGCCGCGATGGCCGCGGCCACGCCCTGCGACGCGGTGCTGAGCATCACCGACCAGGACCCGGCGGGTCTGAACGTGCGCGCCAGCCCCGGCGGGACGGTCATAGCCGCGGTGAAGGCGAAGGCCCGCTGGGTGGATGTCGAGGTGACGGGACAGGACGGCGCCTGGGCGCGCATCGTGTCGGCGACGCTGGAGGCCGACGAGAACGACAATCCGGACGGCAGGGTGCTGTGGAAGGGCGCAGGCTGGGTGGCCTTCTCGAAGCTGGGCGTCGACGAGTTCGACAGCCGGGCCCGCTTCCACGCCGCGCCCAACGAGCAGGCGAAGTTGGTGCTCAGCCTGGAAGGCTACGGTGACAAGACCGTCCCCGCCGAGGCGATCCTCGGTTGCGACCGGGATTGGCTGAAAGTGCGGATCAAGGGCATCATCGGCTGGACCCACGCGTGGTGCACCAACCAGCTCACCACCTGCGCCTGAGCCGCCGCTGATGTTCCTCGACGCCATCCAGCGCAAGATCGAGCCGGACCTCAGCGTCTTCCCCTGGTCGCTGCCGGTGTTCCGCTGGCTCGAGCGGCTCGAGTTCAAGGCGCCGGTGACGTTCCTCGTGGGCGAGAACGGCTCGGGCAAGTCGACGCTGCTGGAGGGGCTGGCGGCCGGCATGGACGCGGTCACCGCCGGCGGCGCCGACATCGAGCGCGACGCGAGCCTGGCGACCGCGCGCCGGTTCGCGGCCGGCTACCGGTTTTCGCGCCGCCACAAGCCGCGCGCGCGGCTCTTCGTGCGCGCCGAGGACCTGTTCGGCTTCGTGCAGCGCGTCAGCCGCGACATGACCGCGCTCGCCGAGATGGAAGAGAGCCTGCGCACCACGATCAAGGGCGACTATGGGCGCCAGTTGGCGACCGGCGCGGTGCGCGGCCAGCGCGAGGCGCTGGCCGGGACCTACGGCGAGGATCCCGACGCCAGGTCGCACGGCGAGACCTTCCTGAACCTGCTGGAAAAGCGCCTGGTGGTCGAGGGCCTCTACTTCCTCGACGAGCCGGAAGCGCCGCTCTCGCCGCTGCGCATCCTCAGCCTGATCTCGCTCCTGAAGCAGGTGGTCGCCGACGGCAGCCAGCTGGTCATCTGCACCCACTCGCCGATTCTGATGGCGTTCCCGGGCGCCGAGATCCTGCTGTTCGAGGGCGACACGCTGACGCCGACGCCCTACGCCGAGCTCGATCACGTACGCCTCACCCGGGCGTTCCTGAACGACCCGGAAAGCTACCTGCGGCGGCTGTAGCCTCGATGGACCCACTGCCCACCGCCTGGCAGACCTTCTTCGCGGCCGAGGTGAATGCGACGGCGGCGCTGACCGGCCTCGTGGCGGTGGCGATCTCGGTCAACCTGACGCGGATCTTGGAGCAGGAGCTGCTGCCGGCCAGGGCCGGGGAGGCGCTGATCGCCCTGGTCGGCGCGCTGGTGCTGACCAGCCTGATGCTGCTGCCGGACCAGCCGTCGCGGGTGCAGGGCGGCCGAATGCGGCATCGTCGGCACGGTGATGCTGGCCGGCCCGTTCAGCTTCCAGCTGCACGCCTACCGCTCCGACATCCCGAACGACCGGGCGCACCCGCTGATCCGGGCGCTGCTGAGCAGCCTTGGCGGCGTGCCGATGCTGGTGGCGGCGGCGCTGCTGACGCAAGGCTCGCCCGCCGGACTCTACTGGGCCGCGGGGGGCGTGATCCTGTCGCTGATCGCCGGCGTCATCGGCGCCTGGGTGCTGCTGGTGGAGATCCTGCGCTGACCACTTCTTCCCGCGGGAGGAAATTGGGGACACACACTCTTTTCCGGGCGGCGGCGGCGGGTGCGGTGGAAAAGAGTGTGTGTCCCCAATTTCCGGTCGCGCGCGGGTGGTCTAAGCCCCCAGCATCTTGGCTGCGACTGGGGCGAAGTAGGTGATGATCCCCGCGCAGCCGGCGCGCTTGAACGCCGTGAGCGACTCCAGGATGGCGCGTTCCTCGTCGAGCCAGCCGTTCTGGGCGGCGGCCATGATCATCGCGTACTCGCCGGAGACCTGGAAGGCGAAGGTCGGCAGCGCGAAGGCCTCGACGACGCGGCGGACGATGTCGAGATAGGGCAGGCCGGGCTTCACCATCACCATGTCGGCGCCCTCGGCGATGTCGAGCGCCACCTCGCGCAGCGCCTCGTCCGAGTTGGCCGGGTCCATCTGATAGGTCTTCTTGTCGGCCGGGTTGTCGACCTGGCCGGTCCCCAGCTTCCCCGAGCCGATCGCCTCGCGGTAGGGACCGTAGAAGGCCGAGGCGTACTTGGCCGCGTAGGACATGATCATGGTGTCCTGCAGCCCCTCGGCCTCCAGCGCGGCCCTGAGCGCGCCGACGCGGCCGTCCATCATGTCGGAGGGCGCGAGGATGTCGCAGCCGGCCTTCGCCTGCGCCAGGCCCTGCTCGACCAGTCGCTCGATGGTGGGGTCGTTGAGGATGCGCCCGCCCTCGACGACGCCGTCGTGGCCGTGCTCGGTGAAGGGGTCGAGCGCCACGTCGCACATCACGCCCACCTCGGGCGCGGCGTCCTTCATGGCGCGGACCGCGCGGCAGACGAGGCCGTCGGGGTCGGCGGCGCCGGAGCCGGCCGGGTCCTTCTTCTCGGCGTCGATGTGCGGGAAGATGGCGATGGCGGGGATGCCGAGCGCCTTGGCCTCTTTCGCCGCCTTGGCCGCCTCGGCGACGCTCCAGCGCTCGATGCCCGGCATCGAACCCACCGGCGTGCGGCCCTCGCCCTCGTGCACCACCGCCGACCAGATCAGGTCGGCCGGGGTCAGGGTCGTCTCGCGCACCAGACGCCGGATCCAGTCGGCCTGGCGCAGGCGCCGTAGCCGTAAGTGCGGGTAGGGGGCGAGCGGGGCTTTGGTCATTGCGGGCGCTCTATAGGCCGAAAGCCGGCGAAGGCGAATGACAGGGCCGAGCGCGCGGCGCTAGAAGCTTGGGCCAGGGGCGGGAACGACAGATGCAAAGAGGGAGGCACTCCATGAAATTGGCCTATTTCGCCGCGGCCGCAGCCGTGGCGCTGGGGGCCTGCGCGGCCTGGGCGGCCGGCGCCATCCCGCCCAACATCGCCGCGGCCGTCGCCAATCCGAACCGCCCGCAGGCCGACCGCGACCGCGACGCGGCGCGCAAGCCGGGCGAGGTGCTGGCGTTCGCGGGCGTCAAGCCCGGCGAGCAGGTGCTGGAGCTGATCCCCGGCGGCGGCTACTTCACGCGCGTCCTCTCCGGCGCGGTCGGGCCGAAGGGGCACGTCACCGAGGGGCTGCCGAACCTCACCGGCGCCGCCGACGTCGCGCAAAAGAGCAACGGCGTGGCGGCCGACCCCAATTTCAGCAATGTCAGCGAGGCGAAGTTCACGGTGGCCGATCTGGCCAAGCTCGGCCCGGTCGACATGGTCTGGACCTCGCAGAACTACCACGACCTGCATCTGGCCCGCTTCAACCTCGACGTCGTGGCGTTCGACAAGGCGGTCTACGCGGCGCTGAAGCCGGGCGGGATCTTCTTCATCGAGGACCACGCGGCCGTCGCCGGGCAGCGGCCTCGACGTGCCGGACAAGCTGCACCGGATCAACGAGGACATCGTCAAGAAGGAGGTCGAGAGCGCCGGCTTCAAGCTGGACGGCGAGAGCGACATCCTGCGCAACAGCGCCGACGATCACACGCTGCTGGTGTTCAATCCGGCGATCCGCGGGAAGACCGACCAGTTCCTGCTGAAGTTCAGGAAGCCGCGTTAAGCCCGTGTCGCATATCGCATTTCTCGGCGTCGGCGCGATGGGCGCCGGCATGGCCGCGCGCCTCGTGCAGTCAGGCCAGCGGGTGGTCGCCTTCGACGTCTCGGAGGCGGCGCTCGCCAAGGCCAGGGCGCTCGGCTGCGAGACCGCCGCCTCAGCCGAGGCGGCGGTGGCGGGCGCCTCGACCATCATCACCATGCTGCCGGCCGGCGCGCACGTGCGGGACGTCTACGCCAAGACCATCGTACCCGGCGCCGAGCCGGGCGCGCTGGTGATCGACTGCTCGACCATCGACGTGGAGACCGCGCGCGCCGTGGCCGCCCAGGCCGCGGCCGCCGGCCTGCGCCCGGTCGACGCGCCGGTCTCCGGCGGCACCGCCGGCGCGGAGGCCGGCACGCTGACCTTCATGGTCGGCTGCGACGGACGATCTCTTCGAGACCGTGCGCCAGCAGCTGGGGCCGATGGCGAAGGCGGTGGTCCACGCCGGCGGCGCGGGCGCAGGCCAGGCGGCGAAGATCTGCAACAACATGGTGCTCGGCGTCTCGATGCTGGGCGTCTGCGAGGCGTTCGCGCTGGCCGAGAAGCTCGGCCTCGCGCCCGAGCGGTTCTTCGAGATCGCCTCGCAGTCGTCCGGCCAGTGCTGGAGCCTGACCAGCTACTGCCCGTGGCCCGGCCCGGTGCCGGCCGCACCGTCGAATCGCGGCTATGAGGGCGGCTTCCTGGCGGCGCTGATGCTGAAGGACCTGAAGCTGGCGCAGGAGGCGGCCGCCAAGTCCGGCGCGGCGACGCCGCTGGGCGCCCAGGCCGAAGCGATGTACGCGCTGTTCGACCGGCTGGGCTATGGCGGCAAGGACTTCTCGGCGGTGCTGCGAGATGCTTGCGTGGCCGGCTGGACACGCTCGGATGAGCTGATCTGTGATTGGCTTCGGCGTGACGCGTAGCAAGGCGCGCGCATGCGGACTCCCCAGATGACGGGGGCGTCACGTTGTGCGATGAGAGCCGGCGAATTGCGCGCTAGGAGCGTCTGAAGAGCCGGTGATGGACTACAAGGCCGCCATCCACGACGCCCTGGAGCAGGTCCGCGAGGAGGGCCGCTACCGGGTGTTCGCCGACCTGAAGCGCCATCGCGGCGACTTCCCGCTGGCGCCTGGACGCTGGACCAGGCCGCGCGCAGGGCGAGCCAAGCGCGACGTCGTGGTCTGGTGCTCCAACGACTACCTCGGCCAGGGCCAGAACCCGGTCGTGCATCGAGGCGATGCACCGGGCGATCGACGAGGCGGGCGCGGGCTCTGGCGGCACGCGCAACATCTCCGGCACCACCCACTATCACGTCGAGCTGGAGCGCGAGCTCGCCGACCTGCACGGCAAGGAAGCGGCGCTGCTCTTCACCTCGGGCTACGTCTCCAACGAGGCGACGCTGGCGACGCTGCAGAAGATCCTGCCGGGCCTGATCATCTTCTCCGACGCGCTGAACCACGCCTCGATGATCGCCGGCATCCGCAACGGCGGCGGCGCGCGCAAGATCTTCCGCCACAACGACCTGGCGCACCTCGAAGAGCTGCTGGCCGAGGCGCCGGCCGACGCGCCCAAGCTGGTGGCGTTCGAGAGCGTCTATTCGATGGACGGCGACATCGCCGACCTGAAGGCGACCGCGGCGCTGGCCAAGAAGTACGGCGCGCTGACCTACCTCGACGAGGTGCACGCGGTCGGCATGTACGGCCTGCGCGGCGGCGGCGTCTCCGAGCGCGACGGCGCGGCGGCCGACATCGACATCATCGAGGGCACGCTGGCCAAGGCGTTCGGGGTGATGGGCGGCTACATCGCCGCCGACGCCGAGCATGGTCGACGCGATCCGCTCCTACGCGCCGGGCTTCATCTTCACCACCTCGCTGCCGCCGGCCTTGTCGGCCGGCGCGCTGGCCTCGATCCGCTGGCTGAAAGAGCACAACGAGGTGCGCATCCGCCACCAGGAGCGGGCCGAGGCGCTGAAGCTGCGCTTCGCCAACGCCGGCCTGCCGGTGATGCCGTCGGTCAGCCACATCGTGCCGGTGCTGGTCGGCGATCCGGTGCACTGCAAGCTGGTCTCGGACATGCTGCTGATGGACCACGGCGTCTACGTGCAGCCGATCAACTATCCGACCGTGCCGCGTGGCACCGAGCGCCTGCGCTTCACGCCGACGCCGTTCCACACCGACGCGATGATGGACGACCTGACCGGCGCGCTGCTCCAGCCTCTGGTCGAAGTGCAACATCGCCCGCCTCGGCGGCGTGGCGGCTTAAGCTCCCGAAGACATCAGTCCGGCCAGGCGAGGCGGGAGCGCGCGCGCCGGGCGCGGCGCTCGGACACCGGCGTTGCGATGATCTCGTTCGAGGCGAGCGCCCGGTCCAGTTCCTCGACGAGCCGCGCGGCGACGATGGCTTCCTCGCCGGGATGCAGGTTGCAGGGGTCCATCTGGAAGTAGCCGTGCTCGATCTCGTGGTCGCGCACGATCACCGGGCGGCTCGCCGGCGGCAAGCCGGTCGGCCAGGTCCCAGGCGGTGATGTGCGCGGCGGTCGGGCTCCACGGCCACCTGCAGCCGGTCGAGCGGGTTGCGCGGTCGGATCGGGAACGATGGCGGCGGTCACGCCGGGCCGGCCCTGCAGCGTGTCCCGCCACAGATGCGAGCGCCTGCGTCTCGCGCGCGCGGACGCGCGGCATGGTCGCGCCGCTCCCAGGCTTCCAGCGCCGCGATGGTCCCGGCGATGCCCTCCTTGCCGACCTTCATGCCGCGGCCGATCCCGCCGTTCTGCAGGAAGGCGGCGCGCACGAGGTCGCGGCGGCCGGCGACGATGCCGCCGGTCGGGCCGCCCAGGAACTTGTGCGAGGAGTAGAGCGCCAGATCGGCGCCGGCGGCGAGCACGCCGCGTGAGGTCATATTCCGATGCGGCGTCGACGATGACGGGCACGCCCGCCGCGTGCGCGATCTGCGCGAACTCCGCCAGCGGCAGCATGCCGTACTGCACGGTGTGATGCGAGACGACGTAGAGCGCCGCCGCGGTGCGCTCGCCGATGGCGCCGGCGAGCTGGTAGGCGTGCGGCCGAGGTCGCCTGGCCGACGGGCACGACGCGCGCGCCGGCGAGCCGGATGGCCTGCTCGACCGGCGCGCCGTAGGAGACCATGTGGCCGGCGAGGATGACCACCTCGTCCTTCAGGCCCGTCGCATCGGGCAGGCGCTCGATGGCGGCGAGGTCGCTGCCGGTCATGGCGCCGGCGACGCCCAGCGTGATCCCTGCACTGCAGGAGGCGGTCACGAACCCCGCCTCGGCCTGGCACAGCCGGGCGATCGCGGCGCTGGCCTTGCGCTGCAGGTCGTCGATCTCCACGAACTCGGCCGAGGATGGCGCCGACCGCCTCCACCACCTCCGGCGCCGCGATGGACGCGCCGAGCGCCGTCATCGTTCCCGAGACGTTGATGACCGGGCGCAGGCCCAGCCGGGTGCGAATGTCGGCAGCGCTCATCGCCCGAAAGGCCCTCCCAAGCCGCCGAGAGCTTTGCTCAGGCGGACTTGGAATAAAAGCCTCCGATCCCCCCGCGCCGGCCTCCCGCGTGGAAGGTGGGGCTACAGCTGGCGCTGCCGGCGTCAGTTGGTGCGTCGCCGCACCCCGCGGCCCAGGCCGATTTCCTTGGCGAAAGCGCTGCGGCGCTCGGCGTAGGCCGGTGCGACCATCGGATAATCGGGTGGCAGGCCCCATTTCCGGCGGTACTCCTCCGGGCTCATGTCGAACCGCGAGCGCAGGTACCGCTTCAGCATTTTCAGCCTTTTCCCATCCTCCAGGCAGATGATGTACTCGTGCTGCACGGAGCGCGAGATCGGCGACGCCGGTTTCTGACGCTGCGGCGGCGCAGCAACGACTTCTGGCTGATCGAGCCGCTTCAGCGACTCGTAGACCTGGCCGACGACCTCGGCGACGCCGCTCGGTCCCACGGCGTTTCGGCCCACGTATGACGCCACGATGTCCGCGCTCAATCTCAAGAGGTCGGTCTTGGAAAGGCCCCCCACTTCGCCTTCGCTCACGATGTTCCCTTCCAATTTGTCCCTGCTTCCGCCCTTGGCGTCGCCGGGGCAGCTTTTTTCCGGCGACGGGCTGAAACGCGCCAACCTTTGCCTTCGTTCCGAAATGGGGCGCCGCCCGACTCCGTGGGTGGCAATTGGCTTTCCGAGCGCCCATCATCTAAGGGTGGTATGACCAGACCGCCCGGAGGGCCAGATCATGCGGTGCCCGTTCTGCGGACATCCCGAGAGCCAGGTGAAGGACAGCCGGCCCTCGGAGGAGGGCGCGTCCATTCGCCGTCGCCGCAACTGCCCGCAGTGCGACCAGCGCTTCACCACCTTCGAGCGGGTGCAGCTGCGCGAGCTGACCATCGTCAAGCGCTCGGGGCGGCGCGCGCCGTTCGACCGCGAGAAGCTGGTGCGATCGATCTCGGTGGCGATCCGCAAGCGGCCCGGTGGATCCCGAACGCGTCGAGCAGCTGGTCAACGGCATCGTGCGCCAGCTGGAAAACATGGGCGAGACCGAGATCCCCTCGAACGTGGTGGGCGAGATGGTGATGAAGGCGCTGAAGTCGCTCGATGACGTGGCCTATGTCCGCTACGCCTCGGTCTATCGCGACTTCCGCCACACCGACGATTTCGCGCACTTCCTCAACGCCGAAGGCCTCGCCGAGGAGCCGGCGGCGTAACTTTCCGCCCACGGCCGACCTGGCGCGTAAGAACCCTGGCTTTGCAGCCCTGGGGGTGGCAGGTAGCGGGCGATGACTGGATCGGCGCGGCAGGCACGGTCGGTGGCGCGCCTGGCGGCAGTGCAGGCGCTCTACCAGATGGAGACCGCCGGCGCCGGCGCCGAGGCGGTGATCCGCGAGTTCAGCGACCATCGCTTCGGCCGCGATCTCGAGGGCGTCAGGCTGGCGCACGCCGACGAGACCTTCTTCGGCGCCCTGGTGCGCGGCGTCGTCGCCGACCAGGACGCGGTGGACGCCGCCGTCCGGCGCCGGCTCGCCGTCGGCTGGCGGCTGGACCGCATCGACGCCACCGCCCGCTCGATCCTCAGGGCCGGCGCCTACGAGCTGATCCGCCGCCGCGACGTGCCCGCCGAGGTGGCGATCGACGAGTACGTCGAGATCGCCAAGTCGTTCTTCGAAGGCCCGGAGCCGGGCTTCATCAACGCCGCGCTGGATGCGATCGCCCGCGATGAGCGATCCGCCTGACGAGTTCGACTGGATCGAGGCGTTGCGTCCCCTGACCCGGGGCGAGCCGGCGGCGTTGGGCCTGATGGACGACGCCGCGGTGCTGCCCGCCAGGCCCGGCTACGATCTGGTGATCTCGGAGGACGCCATGGTGGAGGGCGTCCACTTCCTGAAGGGCGAGGACGCCGCGATCGTGGCGCGGCGGCTCTTGCGCACCAGCCTCTCGGACCTCGCCGCCAAGGCCGCCGAGCCGTTCGGCTACACGCTGATGATCGCCTGGCCGCCGGATCGCGACTGGAGCGACCGGCAGGCCTTCATCCGCGGCCTCGACCAGGACGGGGCGCTCTACAACGTCGCCCTGCTGGGCGGCGACACGGTGGCGACGCCCGGGCCGCTGACGGTCTCGGCGACGGTGCTGGGCTGGGCGCCGGTCGATGGCGTTGTGCCCCGGTCCGGCGCGCTGCCCAGGCACGAACTGGTGGTCTGCGGGACGATCGGCGACGGCTACCTGGGCCTGAAGGCGGCGCGCGGCGAGATCGCCGACCGGGGCGGCAGGCTGGCGCTGAAGTACCGGCTGCCCGAGCCGATGCTGGCCTTGCGCGAGGCGCTGCGCGCGCACGCGGCGGCCGCGGCCGACGTCTCCGACGGCCTCGTCGCCGACGTGCTGCATCTGGCCGAGGCCAGCGAGTGCGGCGTGGTGCTGGATCTCGGCCTGACGCCGCTCTCCGAGGCCGGCCGAACCTGGGTGGCGGCCCGCGAGGACAAGGCCGCGGCGCTGCTGGAACTGGCGAGCGGCGGCGACGACTACGCGATCGTCTGCGCCGCCGCCGAAGGGCAGGCGCTGGTCAGGGCTGCGGCGGCCTGCGGCGTGCAAGCCGCCGTGGTCGGCGCGTTCGTGCCGCGCCCCGGTCTCGACGTCCGCTTCGAGGGCCGCCGCCTGACCCCGCATCGGCTGGGCTACCGGCACAGGTAGATTGACCCACCTGCCACCCCACTCCCGCTCATCCCGACGACTTTCGTCGGGATGAGCGGGTAGTGGGGGCGGTAAACGTCCCCGCAAGGGTTCGGGTGTGTGATCAGACCGCCCGCGACTCAACGGAGCCCCCATGCGCCGACGCGCCTTCATCCTCGCCCTGCCGCTCGCGCTCGCCGCCGGGGCGGCGTTCGCGCAGGCGAAGGAGGCCGGCAACTACGTCGACCTGGCGCCGGTCCCGATGCCGATCATCGTGAACGGGCGGCTGGTCAACTATGTGTTCGTCTACGTCCGCATCAATCTGGCGACCGGGGCGGACACGCCGCGCTGGCGCGACAAAGAGCCCTACTTCCGCGACGCGCTGGTGCGGCTCGGCCATCGCACCCCGTTCACCCTGCCGTCCGACTACACCCGGCTCGACGAGGCGCGACTCAAAGGCGCGCTCTTGCAGGCGGCGAGCGCCATCACCGGTCCCGGCGTGGTGGCCGGGGTCGAGATCCTGCCCGGCGGCGGCCCGATGAAGCGCACGGGGCTGCCCAAGCCCGGTACGATCGCCCAGCGCTAGACGCGCTGCAGCCTTCGGGAATCTCCACAAATTCCAGCGTTCGGCGCAGGGCTGTTGCGTCGCGCTGACGCTTTTGGCAGTTTCCGCCGACTTTTCGGGGCCCTCCGCGGCCTCGCTCGGGCATTAAGAAGGAATTGGCCTTCGCTTTCCGCGCCGCTGGCAGCGTGCGTGGCGATTTGCGCAACACGAAGAGGGGCGACAATGAGTCCTGTCCTGATGCTGGTGATTCTCGCCGGCGTGCTGGCGGTGGTCTACGGCGCGGCGCAATCGGCTGCGCTGCTGCGGGCCTCGCCTGGCAACGAACGCATGCAGGAGATCGCCGCGGCGATCCAGGAGGGCGCCCAGGCGTACCTTCGCCGGCAATACACCACCATCGCCATGGTCGGCGTCGTCATCCTGCTGCTGGTCGGCTTCCTGATCAGCTGGACGGCGGCGGTCGGCTTCCTGATCGGCGCGGTGCTGTCCGGCGCGGCCGGTTTCGCCGGGATGCTGATCTCGGTCAGGGCCAACGTGCGCACCGCGCAGGCCGCCTCCGAGGGCCTGGCGAAGGGCCTCTCGATGGCGTTCCGCGCCGGCTCGGTGACCGGCATGCTGGTGGCCGGCTTCGCGCTGCTCGGCGTCTCGGTCTACTACTGCGGTGCTGACCGGCCCGCTCGGCCACCAGCCCACCGACCGCGAGGTGGTGGACAGCCTGGTGGCGCTGGGCTTCGGCGCCTCGCTGATCTCGATCTTCGCGCGTCTCGGCGGCGGCATCTTCACCAAGGGCGCCGACGTCGGCGGCGACATGGTGGGCAAGGTCGAGGCCGGCATCCCGGAGGATGACCCGCGCAACGCCGCGACCATCGCCGACAACGTCGGCGACAACGTCGGCGACTGCGCCGGCATGGCCGCCGACCTCTTCGAGACCTACGCGGTGACCACCGTGGCCACCATGGTGCTGGCCTCGATCTTCTTCCGCGACGACGTGGCGACCGCCTCGACCATGATGCTGCTGCCGCTGGCGATCTGCGGCGTCTGCATCATCACCTCGATCATCGGCGCGTTCTTCGTGCGGCTCGGCAAGAACAACAACATCATGGGCGCCCTCTACCAGGGCCTGATCGTCACCGGCATCCTCTCGATCGGCGCGATCTGGTGGGTGACGCACGCGATGGTGACCCAGCCGGTGACCATCGGCGACCGCACGCTCGGGGCCGACACGCTGTTCTGGTGCGGCCTCGTCGGCCTGGCGGTCACCGCGGCGATCGTGGTGATCACCGAGTACTACACCGGCACCAACTTCCGCCCGGTGAAGTCGGTGGCCGCGGCCTCGGTCGCCGGCCACGGCACCAACGTGATCCAGGGCCTCGCCATGAGCCTGGAATCGACCGCGCTGCCGGCGCTGACCATCATCGTCGGCATCATCGCCGCCTACAGCCTCGGCGGCCTCTTCGGCATCGCCATCGCCGTCACCTCGATGCTCTCGCTGGCCGGCTTCATCGTGGCGCTCGACGCCTTCGGCCCGGTCACCGACAACGCCGGCGGCATCGCCGAGATGGCCGGCCTGCCGCCCGAAGTGCGGGTCGCCACCGACGCGCTCGACGCGGTCGGCAACACCACCAAGGCGGTCACCAAGGGCTATGCGATCGGCTCGGCGGGCCTCGGCGCGCTGGTGCTGTTCGCGGCCTACACGCAGGACCTGAAGTACTTCACCGCCAACTCGACCAGCCCGGCGTTCCAGGGCATCGGCGACGTCACCTTCGACCTCTCGAACCCCTACGTGATCGTCGGCCTGCTGTTCGGCGGCCTGCTGCCGTTCCTGTTCGGCGGCCTCTCGATGACAGGCGGTGGGCCGCGCGGCCGAGGCGGTGGTCGCCGAGGTGCGGCGGCAGTTCAAGGAGATCCCCGGCATCATGGAGTTCAAGGCCAAGCCCGAATACGGCAAGGCCGTCGACATCCTGACCCGCGCGGCGATCCGCGAGATGATCGTGCCGAGCTTGCTGCCGGTCGCCTCGCCGATCGTGCTGTTCTTCGTGATCCGCGCCATCGCCGGCGGGTCCAACGCCTTCTCGGCGGTGGGCGCGATGCTGGTGGGGGTGATCGTCACCGGCCTCTTCGTCGCCATCTCGATGACCTCGGGCGGCGGCGCCTGGGACAACGCCAAGAAGCTGATCGAAGAGGGGCACTACGGCGGCAAGGGCTCGGAGGCCCACAAGGCCGCCGTGACCGGCGACACCGTCGGCGACCCCTACAAGGACACCGCCGGCCCGGCCGTGAACCCGATGATCAAGATCACCAACATCGTCGCCCTGCTGCTGCTGGCGGTGCTGGCGCGCGGCGTGGTGCACTAACCCAACTGGCGCCCCGCCGCAGCCGCGGCTGGGCGCCAGATGGCCCGCAGCGGCGGTGCGCGCGCAACGCTGGCTCCACAGGGCGTTGGCATCCGCCGCTTCGGCGCGCATGCTCCGTGCGAGGTTCCTGGACCTGGTCTACGAGACCGCGGTTCAGCCGGAAGAGGCGGCGTTTGGCGACCACGGACGACGTGCGGCGGCTCTGCCTGGCTCTGCCGGAGGTCCGTGAGCAGCCTTATCACCACGTGGCGATGTACTTCGTGCGGCGCCGCCACTTCGCCAATACGCGCAGCATTCTGAACAGCCACCTCGCCGACATGGGCGGCGACCAGCCGATCGCGGTCATCAAGCTGGATCGCGAGGATCAGTTGGCTCTGATCGAAGCCAACCCCGGGGTGCTGCTGCCGCATCGCTACCACGCCCGCCATGGCTGGGCGGTGCTGCGGCTCGAACACGCGGACGCGACGCTGCTCGGCATGCTGTTGCGTCTCGCCTGGGCGGGGGTCGCCCCCAAGCGGCTCCTGCGGACCCTCTAAGCTCAGGAGAACGATGGGCGCCGCAAGCAGACCTGCCCAAGGTCTGTTAAGCGCCCAATTGCGGACGCCGGCGCGCCACCCGAAACCGGACCCTCGAAGTGTCGCATCACCCGGCCGCAAAGAGCCGCGCAAAGTTGCCGGCGTAGAAGGCGTCCTTGACGCCGTCTTCCACGCCCATCAGGCCTGCCTCGAACCGCGCAATCGGGGCGCGACCGCCCTCGATGTGCGGATAGTCGCTCGAGAACATGTAGAGCCGCTCGTCCGACGTCCTGATCAGCTCGGCGACGTTCTCGAACGGCATCGGCGTGAACGCCATCTGCGCGATGACCTGTTCAGAGGGTCGGCGCTTCATTGCGGCCAGCTCGGGCTCGGAGCGCTTCCAGATCTCGGCGATCCAGTCGAGGCGCCGGAGCATGGAGGGCACCCAGCCGGCGCCCAGTTCAATGGCGCCGCCGCGCAAGCCGGGATGGCGCTCCAGCACGCCGGCTAGCACCAGGACGCCGATGAAGGTCTCGGCGCTGTGATGCAGGCTGGTCATGTCGTTGCCCCGCACGCTTTCGCCGGCGCCCATGAAGTCCTTCGGCACAGGCCTGCCCGTGTTGAACCAGCGCGGATCGACCTGGATCGGCGCGCCGGCGACGTGGATCAGGAACGGGATGTGCGCCTCGGCCAGGCGCGCCCAGACCGGATCGAAATCGTTGTGGCCCGGCGAGCGGTCGCCCGGAACGCGGTGAGGCACCCAGGCGGCCTTCAGGCCCAGCGAGACGATATGATCGAGCTCCTCGAGGGCTAGACCCGGCTCGTCGAGCGGCAGCAGGCTGACGCCATAGAGTTTGCCGTCGCGGGCGCAGAAGTCGGCCATGGCGCGGTTGTGGACGTGAGCGGCGACATAGCGCGCTTCGACCGGACGCCTGGGGTCGAAGGCCGGTCCAGCCGAAAAGCTCGGAAAGACGAGCTGGCTCTGGAAGCCAAACAGGTCGAGGGCGAGGGTCCGCTCTTCGGCGTTGAACGCCCCCAGGGCCGCATGTCCCTTCGGTCCGGCGATCAGGCGGTCTCCCAGCGCGACCAGCTCCGCCACCTTCGCGGCTGCATGTCGCCCCGCGGCGGCGGATTCAGGATCGAGCACCGCCAGCGCCCCGACGGTGGGGACCGGAAGCATCGGGACGTCATCGCGCACGGCTGGGTCGGCGTAGGCCTTCAGAAAGTTGGGCAGCTCCATGATGTGGCTGTCAGCGTCATTGATCACGCGGCCCTGCGCATAGGTCATCGGCGTTCCTCGAATTCTTGGAGCATGTTCCAATTTGCGAGGAGGCGGTGTCAAACGCCTCCTTTCGGGACGGCGTTTGGTGAAGCGCCGGCAACGCCGAACCGCCGGGTCCGCGCCACGAGCCGACATTCGGCTTGAGCCCGGAAGCGGACATCGCCCCTGGTTTCGGCGCTCGGTCGGAATCCGTGGTAAGACATGCCGATGAGCGAACCGCCCGACGCCGCCGCGGAGACACCGATCCAGCGCGCGCTGCGCCTCAAGCGGGCGGCGACGAACGCTAGGCCCAAGCCGCCGCGTGGCGGCAAGTTCCAGCGCCAGCAGACGGCCTCCGTCGCCTCGGGAAAGTCGAAACCCTGGCTGAAGCGCTGAGAGGAACTGGCGCGGCTCTGGCGGGACCATGAGGGCGCGGGCGGCGCGGAGAGGCACAATGCCCATCACCGACGAGCACATCGATCACTATCGCGAGCACGGCTACGCCGTCGTCGAGGGCCTCCTCACGGCGGACGAGGTTCAGCGAACGCTCGATGAGATTGAGAGACTACGTCCGGGCTGGGTCGACTTCGTACGCGACCCGACCGCCGGGAGGCCGGCGGATTGGGCCAGGACCGAGACGAATCGCCGGCAGGTCCGATTTCCATTCCCAGGCGAGCAGCTCAACCGCAACACCTTGCATCCCGAACTGAGACGTTTCGCGTCAATCATGGCTGGCGGCCATCCAATTGTTTGCGAGCAATCGGATCTAAGCCTCAAGAGCTTTGGTCATCCTGCGGATCAAGAGCAGCACATGCACTGCGACTACGCAAATCATACGCTGACTTATCCGCCCGATTTGCCCCAATATTGGCAAACTGCCTATCTTTTGTACTACACTGACGTGGACGAAGATTTGGCCCCGACGGCGGTGTGCTCGAAGAAGCACTATCCCGAACGCATCCTGGTTCCCGCGGTCTACAGCCCTGACGCGAGACCAGCCTTGTACGAGAATGAGGTCAAGGTGACCGTTCCGGCCGGGTCGGTCCTGGCCTACAGCATGCGCACATTTCATCGCGGCACGCGGTTCAAGCGAGAAGGCGGACAACTCGGCCAGTTCGTCACGTATGCGCCGGCCGGATGTCCCTGGGTCGGAATCGTCGGTTGGCCGGAGCAGGCCGTTTACGGCTCGTTCCGCCGGTGGATCGAAACGGCGACACTGGACGAGCGTGAGCTTCTGGGTTTTCCCGCGCCGGGCCATCCGTTCTGGACCGAGGAGACCCTCGACGGCGTCGCCGCACGCTATCCAGGAATGGACATGTCACCCTACAGCGCCGGTGTCCGGCCAAGCGGTACACTGCCCAAAAGCGGCGACTAAGCGCCAGGAGCCGACATTGGCTTCCGTCCGGTTACCGGACCTTCGCGACGCTTGCTAAAGCGTCGCTCGCTTGGCGAGACCACGTCACCCGTGCTTTGACCCTTCGAGACCAGGGGCAAAGCCATGAACGTTATCGACTTCGAATGCGACACGCCGACCAGGGAAGCGGTCGAAGACACGATCCGGCTGATCCACTCAGGCCGCGGCTTCGACAAGGAGGGCTATGCCCAACTGATGGCGCCCGGCTGGGCCGCGCAGATCGGCATGACGCTCGAGGAGTTCAATCGCGCCAAGGCGGAAGTGGGTCTGACCGCCCTGGCGCTCAAGCTCTGCGAGAAGGACATGGAGCGGGCGATGAGCCACGCCCAGATCATCGCCATGCTCGATGAGGCTGGCGTATCGCACGCCTGCATCGGCAACGCCGGGCGGCGCGCCAGCAACGAAGACGTCGCCAAGCTGGCGGCCGAATATCCGGATCGGTTGATCCCTTGGTTCCGCATCTGGGGCGACGAAGGCGAGGCCGGCGTCGCCAAGCTCGAGCACGGGGTCAGGGGACTCGGCTGCCGCGGCTTCGAGATCGCGTCATACCGCGAGCGGCGCGCCATCAACGACCCGGCCTACCTCCCGTTCCTGGCGAAGTGCGTCGAGCTGGACATCCCCGTGCGGATCAGTGTCGGGGTGCATCTGCTGTCGGACCGCGCCTACGACTACGCCCATCCGCGCTTCCTCGACGAGATCGCGATCGCCTTTCCGACCTTGCGGATCGTCGCGGGACTGGGCGGCTGGCCGTGGGTCTCGGACCTGGTGGCGATCGCCATGCGCCACCCGAACCTCTACATCGACTTCGCCTGCCGGCGCGTGAAGCAGCTGATGACGCCCGGCGCCGGCTATGAGCCGCTGATCTACTACGGCACGCGGGTCCTGCAGGATCGGATCATCTTCGCTAGCGGCTGGGGCACCAGCATGATTCCCCTGTCGCAGCTGATCCGCGAGACCGACGCCCTGCCACTGACCGACACGGTGCGTCGCAAGTGGATGCACGACAATGCTGCGCGTCTGCTTGGGCTGAGCTGAGCGACACGGGGACATACGGTTGGGCTGCAACCACTGCCGCCGGGTGAAGGGCCGCCTCGCGCCAGGAGCGGACACCAGCAAACTCCCCGAAAGCAGCTGCTCCGAGGCGACAGCGCCCGATCAGATCACGGTCACGACGTTGGGCTTCGTTGGTCCGGGTGATACGGTTTCAGTCTGGAATGATCGGCCCGTCGACGAAGGGCGCCGCAGGCGTAAGGGAGCGACGATGTATTCAATGGACGCCGTGCTGGGCGCGTTCGAACAGCGCAAGGCCGAGGCCAGGGGCAGCTCCAATCCCCTCGCGAAAGGCGTGGCCTGGGTCGAAGGCGCGCTTTACCCGCTGGCCGAGGCGCGCATCCCGATCCTCGATCAGGGCTTCCTGCACTCGGACCTGACCTACGACGTCCCGGCTGTCTGGGACGGGCGATACTTCCGTCTGGACGATCACCTGGATCGCTTCTGGAAGAGCTGCGAGAAGATGCGGCTTCGCTGTCCCTTGGATCGCCAGAAGACGCGCCAGACGCTGATCGAGATGGTGGCGAAAACCGGCATCCGTGACGCCTTCGTCGAAATCATCGTAACCCGCGGCCTGAAGTTCGTGCGCGAGTACGAGAGCTTCGAGAACAATCTCTACATGCTCGTCATGCCCTACGTCTGGGCCATGCCGCCGGAGCTTCAGCGGACCGGCGGCTCGGCCATCGTCACTCGCACGGTTCGGCGCACGCCGCCGGGGGCGATGGATCCCACCGTGAAGAACCTGCAGTGGGGCGACTTCACGCGTGGGTGGCTGGAGGCCATGGACCGCGGCGCCACCTACTCGTTCCTGACCGACGGGGATGGCGCCGTCACCGAAGGCGGCGGCTACAACATATTCGCCGTCAAGGACCGCGTCCTCTATACGCCCGCTCGCGGCGTGCTCGAAGGGGTCACCCGCAAGACGGTGCTGGAGCTTGCGGCCGCCAAAGGCATGCGCGCAGTCGTCGACTGGACGCCCGTCGACCTGCTCTACCGCGCCGACGAGATCTTCATGTCGACCACGGCGGGCGGGATCATGCCGATCACGCAACTGGATGGTGATCCCGTGGGCGGTGGGCAGGTCGGACCGGTGACCCGCGACATCTGGGAGGCCTACTGGGCGGCGCACTACGATCCCAGGTACAGCTTCGCCGTCGACTACGCCGAGCCGGCCCTGGCTGATTGAGCAGGTGGGGCGCGGCCGTTCTGCGCCAACAGCCGCCGTTAGTGTCGCTGCTGAAAGCCGGCATTCGCGCCGGACTGACAAGATCCGACCTCGGGGCTACGGCGCCGCGGTCGAGGACCGGTCTACGGCGGCGGAGGACGGCGCCTATATGTCGCCCATGACAACCCTGTCCGTTCTCGACCTGTCTCCCATTGTCCTCGGCGGCGACGCCCGGCAGGCGCTGCGCAACAGCCGCGATCTGGCCGGCCATGTCGAACGGCTGGGCTACCGGCGGTTCTGGATGGCGGAACACCACAACATGCCGGGGGTCGCCAGCGCCGCCACGGCGGTGGCCCTGGGCTATGTGGCCGAGGGCACGTCCTCGATCCGCATCGGCGCCGGCGGTATCATGCTGCCCAACCACGCGCCGCTGCAGGTGGCCGAGCAGTTCGGCACCCTGGCCGCCCTCTATCCCGGCCGCATCGACCTGGGAATCGGGCGCGCGCCGGGCACTGACCAGCTGACCGCCCGAGCCCTGCGCCGTACCCTCAGCGGCAACATCGACGCCTTCCCCAACGACGTGCTGGAACTGATCCACTACTTCCAGCCGGTCCAGCCCGGCCAGGCCGTCCAGGCAGTGCCCGGCGCCGGGTTGAACGTCCCGATCTGGATACTCGGTTCCAGCACCTATGGCGCCCAGCTGGCCGCCATGCTCGGCCTGCCGTACGCCTTCGCGTCCCACTTCGCCCCGGCCGACATGGACGCGGCTGTGCGGATTTACCGTGAGCGCTTCCAACCCTCCGAACACCTGGCGCAGCCTTATGTGATGCTCGGCCTGACCGTGGTTGCGGCCGACACCGACGCCGAGGCGCACCGCCTGTTCACTTCGTTGCAGCAGGCCTTCATCAACCTGCGCACCGGCCGCGCCGGCCCTCTGCCGCCGCCAGTGGACAACATCGCGGCGATCATCGACCCCGCCGCCCACGAGCTGCTGGAGCAAACCCTGTCGCGCTCCGTGGTCGGCGGCCCGGCGAAAGCGAAGGCCGGCCTGGACGCCTTCATCGCCCGAAACCGCCCGGACGAGCTGATCCTCACCGCCCAGATCTTTGACCACACCGCCCGCCGGCGCTCCTTCGAGATCGTGGCGGAGGTGATGCGGGAGGGGGCCGGGGCTGAGCCGGCGACCGAGGCGGCGGTCTAGCGGCGCGACCTCGCGCTCAGCTTGGGCGCGGATCCGCGGTCGGCGTTGCGCCATAAGCGGACATCGGCGTACCACCAGAAAGCGGACCTGCGGGCGAGGCTATGCTCGGGACCGACTTGAGACCTTACGACCGGTCTGAGTGGGCAGGACACTGGTAAGTCAACGCCGGTTGACGGTGGGGCGGCAGAAGAGGAAGACTCTCGCGTCGTCACTAGGAATTCCGCACATGAACATCGCGGTGAAGCCACAAGCTGCCCTGGAATCGGACGCCTACGCGCTGCCGCTCGCCAAACTCAACCCGGGCCGCACTGACCGTTTCCAGAACGACACGATCTGGCCGGTTTTCGAGCGCCTTCGCGCCGAGGATCCAGTCCACTTCACTGACGACAGCGAGTTCGGTCCCTATTGGTCGATCACCCGCTGGGAAGACATCATGGCGGTCGACACCAACCATGAGGCCTTCACCTCCACCGAGGGCATTGGGCTTGGGCGCCTCGCCGACGAGGCGGAGATGGCAAAGGTGATGGGCGGCCGCAGCCGCGAGATGCAGCGCGAGGCGTCCAGGCGCGGCGAGGGGGCGTTTATCGGCCTGGACGAGCCGCACCACGGTCCGAAGCGGAAGGCCGTAAGCCCGACGGTGGCGCCGGCGAACATCGCCAAGATGGCGCCGGTCGTGCGGCAGCGCGCGGGCGAGATCCTCAATTCCCTGCCCATCGGCGAGCCTTTCGACTGGGTTGACAAGGTGTCGATGGAGCTGACCGCCATGACGCTCGCAACGCTGTTCGACTTCCCGTTCGAACAGCGTCGCCGTCTCACCCGATGGTCGGACATGTTCATGAACCAGCCAGGCCATGGACCGGTCGAGAGCTGGGAGCAGAAGATCCAGGCGATCTTCGAGTGCCGGGCCGTCTTTCAGGACCTGTGGAACCAGAGGGTCGACGCCGAGCCCGGCATCGATCTGATCTCCATGCTGGCCCACGACCCGCCACCCGGAACATGGGCTTCGACGAGTACCAGGGCAACGTCGCGGTGTTGATCATCGGGGGCAACGACACCACCCGCAACACCATCTCGGGCAGCGTCTACCACCTGAACAAGAACCCCGACCAGTACGACAAGCTGCGCGCCGACCCGAACCTGGTGCTGCCGATGGTCTCCGAGACCATCCGCTACCAGACGCCGCTGGCGCACATGAGCCGGGTCGCCACGCGCGACATCGAAGTCGGCGGCAAGCTGATCAAGAAGGGCGACCGGGTGGTGATGTGGTACATCTCGGGCAACCGCGACGAGGCGGTGATCGAGAACCCCAACGCGTACGACATCACCCGCGAGCGCCCGCGGCATCACATGTCGTTCGGCTTCGGCGTGCATCGTTGCGTCGGCAACCGCGTGGCCGAGATGCAGCTGACCATCATCTGGGAAGAGATCCTCAAGCGCTTCCCGGTGATCGAGGTGATCGGAGAGCCGGTGCGCAGCTGGTCCTCGTTCGTGCACGGCTACGAGAGCATGCAGGTGATGATCCCCGCTTACGCCTGACTGCGAAGCGCCGGGGTCCAGGAGACAGCGATCGCCTTCACACGGTCCGAACCCCCGGTTCGACCGTCAGCGTCGCGCCATTAGCTGCCGTTGGCTCCGGTGCGCAGAGCGGACATTCGAATCGAGGGAAGACCAAGCAACCTCGGAACAGTGCGCCTTTAGCTTACAATCCGGATCGCGCGGCCCATCTGTCTGAGCGTGGGTCTAGTCCAGGAGTTGTCACATGAAGATCGGCCTTATTGGCGCCGGCCATATCGGCGGCGCACTCGCCCATCGCCTGACCGCGCTCGGTCATCAGGTTCTAGCGTCGAACTCCCGCGGACCGGACTCGCTCGTCGCCTTCGCTTCCGAAACCGGCGCGACGGCTGTCGACCGCGCTGACGCTGTCCGCGGCGCCGATCTCATCGTGCTGACGATTCCCCTGAAGAACGTCGCGGACCTGCCGAAGGATCTGTTCGCGGGCGTGCCGGGTTCGGTCCCTGTCGTCGACACCTGCAACTACTACCCGCGGCAGAGAGACGGCCGGATCGAGGGGATCGAATCCGGCTTGACGGAAAGTCGCTGGGTCGAGAACAAGATCGGTCACCCTGTGATCAAGGCGTTCAACAACATCTACGCCAAACACCTCTTGGAGCGAGGCCTGCCGAAAGGCGCGCCCGGACGGATCGCGCTGCCGGTCGCCGGCGACGACGTGGCGGCCAAGGCGGTCGTGTTGAAGCTGGTAGAGGCGCTGGGTTTTGATGCCGTCGACGCAGGCGGCCTGGACGAATCCTGGCGCCAGCAACCTGGCGCACCCGTCTACGGGACGGACCTCGATGCGGCGGGCGCGCGGGCAGCGCTGGCGGCGGCCCATGCGGAGCGGACGCCCGAATGGCGCGCCACGTCCGCTGCGCCGGCCTAGGCGGTCACGCGGACCGAGCCCGGGCGAGTTCGACTCGCGCCACTGGCGGAAGTTGGGCTCGGAGACCGGAAGCGGACCTTCAGTGGGGGCGGCAGCCGAATGACATAGCAAGGCTCTCTCTCACGTCTCGGCGCAGCTGTCGGTCTGCCGATGACGCAATCAGTCCGGTCATCGCCTAAGGGATCGTCCATATTGACAGCCGTTCATCGGGTCCGACTGTGCCGCCTATGACGGACTCGGCGGCCTGGGTGTCGGCGCTAGGCAATCTGTCGACCGGTCTGGCGGCGGCGGTCGCCGGCTGGGCGGCGGTGCGCGGTCTCGGCGCCTGGCGCGCCGAGACCGTCGGGCGTCGCAAGGCCGAACTGGCCGAAGAGGTGCTCGCCCAGTTCTATCGCGCGCGCGATCTGATGACCTGGGCGCGCTTTCCAGGCGACGGGAGTCTGGCGCCGACCGAGGCTATCGGCTCGGGCGGCCCGGTGGAGCGCCTGGCGCGGGAGAGCCAGTTGTTCTCCGAGCTGCAGGCCAGCCGCTACAGGTTCATGGCCTATTTCGGCGAAGAGGCCGCCAAGCCGTTCGACGAGCTGCGCAAGATCCATAAGGAAGTGCTCGACGCCGCCGACAGCCTGGCGCGTGCGGACCAGCCTGGCGACGGCGCCTCCCCCTCCGATCGTGCGGCCTGGAACGCCGCCATCGGCCGCGGCGCCCCATCCGGGGAGGACGAACTGGCCGCGCGCCTCGATCGCACGATACGCGAGATCGAGCGGATTTGCCGGCCGTTGATCGACGAGGGCCGCCGCGCCGGCTTCTTCAGGGCGCCTCCCAGACGGCGAAAACGCGGCGAAAACTGACCCGCGTCCTTGGGTCGAACATTGCCCTTAGGTCTCGCCTGACCATGCCGCCATCGGACTCACCGCATGCCGACCGACACGCGTTCGGCGTCGCGCTCGGCACGGACCTTGGCGTGCAGGTCGCCATACTTGGCGAATTCCATGCGCGCGATTGTGCGGTTGTGCACCTCATCCGGACCATCGGCGAGGCGAAGGGTCCGCTGGTTGGCGTACATCCGCGCCAGGCCGAAGTCGCTGGTCACGCCGCCGCCGCCGTGCGCCTGGATGGCGTCGTCGATGATCCGCAGCGCCATGTTGGGGGCAGCGACCTTGATCATCGAGATCTCTAGCCGGGCGACTTTGTTGCCGGCCTTGTCCATCATATCGGCGGCCTTCAGGCAGAGCAGGCGGGTCATCTCGATATCGGTACGTGCGGCGGCGACGCGCTGCTCCCAAACGGAATGCTCAGAGATGTATTTGCCGAAAGCCTTGCGGCTCATCAGCCGGCGGCACATCTTTTCGAGGGCCACCTCTGCAGCCCCGATCGTGCGCATGCAGTGGTGGATGCGGCCCGGCCCGAGCCGCGCCTGACTGATCTCAAAGCCGCGGCCCTCGCCAAGAAGTAGGTTCTCGACCGGCACGCGGACGTTCTCGAGCAGCATCTCGGCGTGGCCGTGGGGCGCATCGTCGTAGCCGAACACTGGGAGCATGCGCACGACCTTCATCCCAGGAGCGTCCATGGGGACCAGGATCTGCGACTGCTGCTGGTGGGGCAGGGCGTTCGGATTCGTCTTGCCCATCACCACCGCCACCTTGCAACGCGGATCGCCGGCGCCTGACGACCACCACTTGCGGCCGTTGAGCACATAGTTGTCGCCGTCGCGTTCGATGCGGGTCTCGATGTTGGTGGCGTCGGAGGAGGCCACCTGCGGCTCGGTCATCAGGAAGGCCGAGCGGATCTCGCCATTCATCAGCGGCCGCAGCCATGCCTCCTTCTGCTCGAGCGTGCCGTAGCGATTCAGGATCTCCATGTTGCCGGTGTCCGGCGCGGAGCAGTTGAACACTTCGCCGGCAAAGCCGACGCGGCCAAACATCTCGGCGATCGGCGCGTATTCGAGGTTCGTCAGCTGCACGCCTTCGAACTGGAACGTGTCGTCGACCTGCGGGTGGCCTGACGAGGGTGGCATGAACATGTTCCAGAGCCCGGCGGCTCTCGCCTTGGCCTTGAGCTCCTCGAGGATCGGTATCACCTTCCAACGATCGCCGTCGTTCGCCTGCTGTTCATAGATCGGGACTGCTGGGAAGATGTGCTCGTCCATGAAGTCGCCGATGCGGCGCGTCAGCTCCTTCTGCCGGGGCGAATAGTCGAAATCCATCTGCAGGTCCTCTCTCAATAGCCGTCTAGTTGGAACGCTCGTCGTCGCGAGGGGCCCAGTGCGACGGCCTTAGGCCCCCTTGCCGCGAGCTGCTTTGCGCTGGCTCAAGAACCGCCGCAGCGGGATCAAAAAAGGCGCGCGCGTACCCGGACGTGGGCTCATGCCGCCGCTGTTCACTTCGTTGCAGCAGGCCTTCATCAACCTGCGCACCGGCCGCGCCGGCCCTCTGCCGCCGCCGGTGGACAACATCGCGGCGATCATCGACCCCGCCGCCCACGAGCTGCTGGAGCAAACCCTGTCGCGCTCCGTGGTCGGTGGCCCGGCGAAAGCGAAGGCCGGCCTGGACGCCTTAATCGCCCGAAACCGCCCGGACGAGCTGATCCTCACCGCCCAGATATTCGACCACGCCGCCCGCCGGCGCTCCTTCGAGATCGTAGCGGAGGTGATGCGGGAGGGGGCCGGGGCTGAGCCGGCGACCGAGGCGGCGGTCTAGCGGCGCGCGACCTCGCGCTCAGCTTGGGCGCGGATCCGCGGTCGGCGTTGCGCCAATAGCCGCTGTCAGCTTCTTCCCGGAAAGCCGACGCTCCGCAACGCCCCAAGTTGCGCGCCCGGTGGTCCCGACGAAGCCCCGACATCGAGCGCCTTGAGATGATCGCGAACGGACTTTCAGGAACGCGTCGGATCGCGCGGGATCTGTGACCACCCTGGAGAGGGCGAGCGCGCCGACCATGGCGCTGACAGCGACGATGGCGCCTTCCTCGTCCCCGCCGAGCGCCTCGGTCACGGATGCGATGAAGGTCTCGATGTGGTCGGTCATGACCTCGCGCGATGACGTGTCTGCCCGTGCGACGTCAGAAGCGAGCGCCGCGATGGCGCAGCCGCTATCACGGGCATCGCGGTGGGTGCGGCTGAGATAGCTGCGAACGATATGGGCGAAGGTCTGCGGTCGGTCCGAACCTGGGGCCTTTGCATTCGCCTCGCCTTCCAGGAGCGCGCGCTCCAGGGCCTCGGCGAGCAGCGCAGACCGACTTTCGAAGTGTCCGTAGAAGCCGCCGTGGGTGAGGCCAACGCTCTTCATCAGCGTCCCGACGCCCACCGACTTCCAGCCCATCGCGACGCACCTGGCGCGACGCCTCGGCCAGGATGCGTTCGCGGTTCTCCGCCTTTTCGGCCTGCGAATGTCCCATCCCACGCGACTCCTCTGTTGACGAACAGCATTATAAACATCATTGTCCTGGATGACGAATATAATCCAGATAGCCGAGCCTTAGGGCGTCGACGCGGGAGGGAAGCCATGAGCGAAAGCGCCGTCGTGGAAGGCCGGGTGCGAAGTGAACGACATGGCCACATCCTGAAGATCGTGATCGACAATCCGGCCAAGAAGAACGCCTTCGTGCCGCAGATGATGGCGCAGCTTTCCGCCGCAATGACCGAACTCGATCGAGATCCAGACCTCTGGGTCGGGGTGCTCTGCGCAGAGGGCGACAACTTCACCGCCGGGCTCGACATGCCAAAGTTCTTCGGGCCGACCGCGACGCCCTCCCAGATCCCCGAAGACCACATCGACCCGTTCGGCATGCGCAATCAGTGCCGCAAGCCGGTCGTCACGGCGGTCCAGGGCATCTGCTTCACGGTCGGCATCGAGATGGCGCTTGCCGGCGACATCGTCGTCGCCGCCGAGGGCAGCCGCTTCTGCCAGATGGAGGCCAAACGAGGCATCGCGCCGCTGGGCGGCGCCCACTTCCGTTTCATCACCCGCGCCGGCTGGGGCAACGCGATGTACCACCTGATGCTGTGCGACGAATTCGGGGCCGAGGAGGCTTACCGCATCGGCCTGGTGCAGGAGGTCACGCCCGCCGGCCAGCAGGTCGAGCGCGCCATGGAGATCGCCCGCCTCATCGCTGCCAATGCCCCGCTCGGCATCCAGGTCACCAAGGAGGCCGGACGCAAGTTCATCGAGGCCGGCGAGCGTGCGGCCATCGACGTCGTCCCGACCATCCGCCAGCGCGTGATGGGAACGGCCGATGCGGCCGAGGGTATCGCCTCCTTCGTCGAGCGGCGCGCCGCCGTCTTCCAGGGCCGATAGGCCCGTCCCACAGAACAGAGGAGCCCGCCGATGGCCGCTCTCGACTTCTACTTCGACTACCGCAGCCCCTATGCCTATCTGGCCCAGACCCAGGTGCGAAAACTCGGCGTCGATATCGCCTGGCGGCCGTTCGAGATCCTTCAGCTGATGGACAAGGTCGGCAACGTCCCCACCAGCATCACCTGCAAGCCCAAGGGCAAGTACCTGGGTGTGGACCTTATGCGATGGGTGGCGCATGTACAAGGTCCCGTTCCAGCGCCATCCCCAGTCGGGGAGCATCGACGCCCGCCGGCTGCTGCGCGCCACGCTGGCGGCGGCGGAGCTCGGACAGGCGGACGCGGCGGTCGGGGCGATCTTCGCCGCGTACTGGGGAACCGGCGCGCCGCTCGCGACCCCCGAAGACGTCGTCGCGGTGCTTGGCGGCGCCGGGGTAAGCGCGCCCGATTTCATCACGCGCATCGATGCTCAGGAGCTCGACGCCGCGCTCGATGCCGCTACGGACGAAGCGGCGGCCCGCGGCGTCTTCGGCGCCCTCACGATGTACGTCGGCGACGAGATGTTCTTCGGCAACGACCGGTTGGACTTCGTCCGCGCCAGCCTGGGGATCGCCGCATGAAGCCGCTCGCGATCATTACCGGCGTCGGGCCTGGGACCGGCGCCTCCCTCGTCCGGCGCTTCCACGAGGGCGGCTATCAGGTGGCGATGCTGGCCCGCAACGCTGCGCGACTGGACGCGCTCGCCCAGGAGCTGCCCGAAGCCTTCGCTGTGCCCTGCGACGTCGCCGATCCCGCCGCTCTCCAGGCTGCCCTGGAGGGTATCGAGGCCCGCGCCGGGGCGCCGAAGGTCGCCGTCGCACAACGCCGTCGGCGGCGCCTTCGCCAACTTTCTGGATGTCGATCCCGCGGTGCTGGAGCGGAACTTCCAGGTCAACGTCATGGCCCTGATGCACCTTGGGCGCTGGGCGGCGCCGCGCATGGAGAAGGCGGGCGGCGGCGCGCTGATCGTCACCGGAAACACTTCAGCGGAGCGTGGCCGGGCCAACTTCGCGGGCTTCGCCCCGACAAAAGCGGCGCAGCGCATCCTCGCCGAGTCGATGGCCCGAACGATCGGGCCGCGCGGCGTGCACGTGGCCTATCTGGTCATCGATGCCGCCATCGACCTGGAGTGGCAGAGGAAAAACAACCCGGAAAAGCCGGACGACTACTTCTGCCATCCCAACGATATCGCCGCCGAGGTCTGGCACATCGCCCACCAGCCCAGGTCCGCGTGGTCGTTTCGTTCGGAGATCCGACCGTACGGAGAGGTCTGGTGAAGATGGCGGCGACCGGCGCCGAGGCCGAGCCTGACGGCTTCCAACAGCTGAGCGCGATGCTGACCGGGGAGCTGAGCGCGCCAATGGGCGAGAAGCTCGGCTTCGCCCTGGTCGAACTGGATCGCGGTCGGGTGGTGTTTGAGGGGACACCTGACCGCAGCGTCTACAATCCGCTCGGATCGGTGCACGGCGGTTACGCAGCGACGCTTCTCGACAGCGCCTGCGGTCTCGCGGTGCAATCGGAGCTCGCCGCAGGTCGAGCGCATACCACGCTGGAGCTCAAGGTCTCGTACCTGCGCGGCCTCAGCGAACGAAGTGGGACGGTTCGCTCGATCGGCCGCGTCCTCTCGCTCGGGCGTCGCGTGGCGTTCGCGGAAGCTACGCTGCACGATGGCGACGGACGCTTGTGCGCCACGGCGACGTCGACGCTTCTGCTGTTCGACGTTGAACCCGGTCGGTCCTGACCACACCGCAGGAAGGGGAACCATGGCGACAATCATGCAGTCCGACTGGGACGTCGCGCCAAGCTCCAGCGAGCGGCTGACCGCAGGCCGATTGGGGCTGCTGGCGAGCCTGGCCGCGCTCGGCAGTCTCGCCACCAACATCATGCTGCCGGCGTTTCCGGCCATGGCGCGCGAATTCGGCATGGCGCCGCGGGAACTCGCCTGGACCCTGAGCAGCTTCTTCGTCGTCTTCGCGGTCGGCCAGCTGTTCGTTGGGCCACTCACAGACGCGGTTGGGCGCACGCCCCTGGTCCTCGCCGGACTGGCCGTATTTCTCGCCGGCAGCGCGGTCTGCACCGTCGCGCCGTCGTTGCCCGTGCTGATCGCGGGTCGTGCGATCCAGGCGCTCGGGGCATGCGCGGCCTCGGTGCTGGCCCGGGCAATCGCGCGTGACCTCTATCATGGGCCGGAGCTGACTCTGCGTCCTGGCGCTGGTGATGATTGCGATGGCTGCGGCGCCTGGATTCTCGCCGGCGCTTGGCACAGCCATGACGCTGGTGTTCGGTTGGCGCAGCGCCTTCGCGCTCGTCGCCGTCGCGGCCGCCGTGCTTGCTCTCCACTACCGGCTAAGTCTGAGGGAGACGCTGCCGCCCGGCCGCCGTCGCCCGGCGCGGCTCCGCGCGATCGCCCGAACCTATGTCGAGCTGACCATCGACCCCCGCTTCATCTTTCCCGCGCTCACGGTGAGCCTCGTAATCGGCTGTCTCTACAGCTTCTTCGGCGCGGCGCCGGCGATCCTGATGAACAACATGGGCCTGAGCGCGACCAGCCTCAGCATCTTCTTCGCTGCGACCGTCTTCGTGGTGTTCGGCAGCGGGCTTATCACCTCGCGGCTGTCCCGGCGGTGGGGCCCGTCGCGGGTCGGCATGGCCGGCGTCGTCATCGCGCTCGCGGGCGGACTGTGGCTGCTGGTCCAGGCCGGGGCGCCGACGTTGGTCCCGTTCATGGCTGCCGTGACGATGTTCCTGGGCGGCATGGGACTGATCAATCCGATCGGCACAGCAATCGCGCTGGAACCATTCGGCGATCGCGCGGGCATAGCGTCCGCGCTGCTCGGGTTCCTGCAGATGACCTGCGCCGCGGTTGGAACCGCGATCATCGGCGCGCTGCCAATCGGCGCTGGGGCGGCGTTCGCCTGGGTGGTCTTCGGCGGGACCGCGCTGGCCGCAGTTGCCTTCTTGCCCGCGTTGCGGATCGTCGCCGCCGGCTCAGCGCGCAGCGACCGGCTCGCGCCGCAGCCCGAGTCCCCTCCCACCCGCTGACGAGGACCTTAGAATGAGTCAGGCCGACGACCGTGGCGCCCAGCCCTCCGTTTCAGACGTCGCACTGATCGTTGGGGGCGGGCCCGGCATCAGCTCGAGCTGCGCAAGGCTCTTCGCCGCAAGTGGAATGCGCGTCGCGGTCGCCGCCAGGAATCCGGACAAGCCGGCGCTGCAGGCTCTCGAGACGGCCCATGGGGCGCGGCGATATGCGTGCGATGCAAGCAAGCCCGCCGACGTGGAGCAGCTGTTCCAGAGCGGTTGTTCGAGACCTCGGCTCGCCGACGCTGGTCGTGCACAACATCGACGGGCGCGTTCCCGGGCATCTTTCGCAAGGGGATCACCGAAGCCGACCCCGGCATGGTGTTCGAAACACTTCGCAACTCGGCGTTCAGCGCGTTTCTGGTGGGTCAGCAGGCGGCCCGGCATATGCGCGAGAATACACCAAACGCCAACGGCGCGAGAGGAACGATCATCTTCACGAACGCAAGCGCAGCGCTTAAGGGCTTTCCGACCAGCGGCGCTTTCGCAATGGCATGCCAGGCCAAGTCCGGGCTCGCGCAAAGCATGGCGAGGGAACTGATGCCGCAAGGCATCCACGTCGCAAACGTGCCCGATCGACGCCGCGATTGGCTGGACGCAGGAAGACGGCAGCCGCGCGCACCGGCTGGCGGGAACGACCGTCGACGACAACATGGCCGATCCGGACTGCATCGCCGAAACCTACCTGCAGCTGCACCGCCAGCATCGGTCGACCTGGGCGTTCGAAGTCGTTCTACGCCCGTGGGTCGAGAAATGGTGACGCATGTCGGCTCGCGGTCGTGCGCTTCGCTGCCTGAACGCGGACCTTCTGAACGGTAGAGATCAGCATGAGGGCCGCGCCGTGCAGGCCGATCGGATCGCCTGAAAGCGGACTTTCTGAAGGTCTGCTGAGAGCCACACCCAGGCATTCCCACCCGCTCCGAACCCCGATCGCGACGTCGCACCGCCGCATTTTTCACTTGACCGTGGTCACAACGGCGGTGTTGTTGGCGGGTCGCATTACCGGAAGTGATCGGAGCGACCGCCTTTGGACATCGATGGATCGACCGCTACCGCCAATGTGGCGGCGTCGGAGAGCGCTGAGCTTGCCGCGCGGGTGATTGCGCTGGGGCGGCGCGGCTGCTCGCGGGCGGAGATCGGGCCGGCGCTGGGGCTGGAGATGGCCGATCTGGCGGCGCGGGAGGCGGGGTAGGCGGCGGTTATTTGTGGTGATTTGTGGTGGAAAGCGGCCTTGCGCCCCCCTCCGTCACGTCGCGCTTGCAGCGCGCCGCGCCACCTCCCCGTCGTCTGCGCGACGGCGGAGGAGAGGGGGTGGTTGGCCCCCACCCGCTCGGCGCCAGTGCGCCGAGCCGCCGCCCCCACTTTCATTGGGGGCGGAGAAGGGTGCGGAGAACGCGCTAGTGGCCGCCGTGGGTGTCGCCGGGGTGGCTGCCGGGGGTGACGTTCTGGTCGTTGGGCAGGATGCCGCCGGCGCCGATCGAGCCGACCAGCTGCTCGAGCACGGTCATCTCGCGGCCGCGGGTGGGCGTCTCGTGGGTGTTGTAGGCGATGACGCGGCCGTCTCTCAGCGTGAAGGTGTCGACGGTCCGCACGTGCTCGGTGTCGGGGTCGAACGCGATCGCCACGATGTCGCGCTGGATGGTCTTGGGATTGTAGTACGAGGTCTGGCTCCTCAGTTGCGACATGTAGAACCAGACGTCCTTGTCGAAGGTCGAGGTGGTGGTCGGCGAGCCCAGCTTCTGCAGCACGGTCGAGCGGGTGTCCGTACCGACTTTGATGTCGGCCGGGCGCACGTCGACCACCTGGAATCCCTGGTGGTAGACGACCGGCGAGCACGCGGCGGCGCCCAGACCGAGCGCAGCCAGGCCGATGACGAGAGCGGGAAATGCGGATTTGCGGGACATCGACCGGGGCTCTTGTGAGGTTGTCCTTGACCTATCCGGGTCGCCTGCCCAGTGCAATGCGGCCCAATGTAATCTGGTCAGCGGCAATGCCGCGGGCGTATCGGCCGTGCGCGGCCAAATCGAGGCGATGATGTTCCTGCAGCGATGGTTGAGACCCGGTCCGGCGCGGACCGCCGGCGCGCGGCTCTACGCCGCCGTGGTGGCCCAGGCCCGCGCGCCGGCGCTCTACGCGCGGTTGGGCGCGCCGGATACGCCGGACGGGCGCTTCGAGGTCTACACGCTGCATGTGCTCATGGTGCTGGCGCGGCTGAAGGGCGAGGGGCCGCGCGCGGCGGCAGCCTCGCAGGCCCTCTTCGACGCCTATCTCAGCGGCCTCGACCATGGTCTGCGCGAGCTGGCGGTCGGCGACCTCGCGGTTGGCAAGACCATGCGCAAACTGGGCGAGGCCTTCTACGGCCGCGCCCAGGGGCTGGAGGATGCGCTGGCGGCGCTGCCGGACCGCGGGCCGCTGGAGGACCTCCTGCGGCGCACCGTGCTGGGCGGCGAGAGCGCGGGCGCCGGTGGGCCTCACGATCCCGGGCCGCTGGCCGACTACGTGCTGCGCAGGCGCGCCGAGCTGGCGGCGACGCCTGTCGAGCGGGTGCTGGAAGGCGAAATCGACTCGGCGGCGCCCGTTTGACGCGCCGCGGCGGCTTGCCTAGGTCCGAGCGGACTTTCTATATCAGCGGGCCGCCCGTTCCCGGCCGGCAGGGAGCATCGTGACGGCCTTGCCCGAGCCCCTGGTGATCTCGATCGACGCGATGGGCGGCGACCACGGACCATCCGTGGTGGCCCCTGCGGTCGCGCGGGTGGTCAAGGAAGGCGTGCCCAAAGGGGGCGTGCACCGGGAAGGCGGCAGTTTCTGGGATGGCCGGCCGCTGCGCTTCCTGCTGCACGGCGACGAGGCGGCGTTGGAGACCGCCATCGCCAAGCTGCCGGTGCTGGCCGGACACGTCGAGATCCGTCACGCCGAGCGTGTGGTGGGGTCGGACGAAAAGCCCGCCCAGGCAATGCGCCGCGGCAAGGGAACCAGCATGTGGAACGCCGTGGAAGCGGTGAAGAGCGGCGAGGCCGCCGTCGCTGTCTCCGGCGGCAACACCGGCGCGCTGATGGCGATCTCCATGCTGATCCTGCGGATGGCGGCCGACATGGAGCGCCCCGCGCTGGTCGCGAACTGGCCGACGCTTCGAGGCCGCACGGCCGTGCTCGACGTCGGGGCCAACATCGCGTGCGACGCGCAGCGGCTGGTGGAGTTCGCCATCCTGGGCGCGGCCTTCCACCATGCGGTGAACGGCTCGACGCGGCCGACGGTCGGCCTGCTCAACGTCGGCTCGGAGGACGAAAAGGGCCACGAGGAGGTGCGCGAGGCCAACCGCATGCTGCGCGAGCTCTCCGGCCTCGATCTCGAGTACCGCGGGTTCGTCGAGGGCGACGACATCGCCAAGGGCACGGTCGACGTGGTGGTGACCGACGGTTTCACCGGCAACGTGGTGCTGAAAACCGCCGAGGGGCTGGCGCGCTATTTCCGCACGACGCTGCGCGGGGCGCTCGCCGCCAGACCTGCTCGCGCGGCTCGGCGCCCTGATCGCCTCGGCGTCGCTGCGGCGCATGGCCGCAGCAATTCGATCCGGCCACGATCAACGGCGGGCCTTTCCTGGGACTGAACGGGATTGTAGTCAAAAGCCATGGCGGCGCCGACGCGCGAGGATTCGCCACCGCCATCCGCCTGGCGGCCGACCTCGCGGCCAGCGATTTCGTCGCGCAGATCGATCGAAACCTGAGGACGATGACCGCCGCAATGCAGAGGCCCACGGCCGAGGCCCCGGAAAGAACCAAGGCGTGAGCTCCACCCTTCGTAGCGTCGTCACCGGCGTGGGCGACTATCTGCCGGCGCGCATCGTCACCAACGAGGACCTGGCCAAGATCGTCGAGACCACCGACGCGTGGATCCGCGAGCGCACCGGCATCCGCCAGCGCCACGAAGCGGTCGAAGGCGAGACCACGTCCGACCTGCGCCGTAGGCGCCGCCCGGCGCGCGCTGGCGGCGGCCGGGCGCACGCCCGGCCGACGTCGACCTGATCGTCGTCGGCACCACGACGCCCGACCTGACGTTCCCGGCCACCGCGACCATCGTGCAGCGCAAGCTGGGCTGCCCGATCGGCATCGCCTTCGACGTGCAGGCGGTCTGCTCCGGCTTCGTCTACGCGCTGGCGGTGGCCGACAACTTCGTCGCCCGCGGCCAGTCGAAGTGCGCGCTGGTCATCGGCGCGGAGACGATGACGCGGCTGATGGACTGGACCGACCGCGCCACCTGCGTGCTGTTCGGCGACGGCGCCGGCGCGGTGGTGCTGGAGCCGGGTGAAGGGCAGGGGACCACGGCCGACCGCGGCGTGCTGGGCGTCGCCCTGCGCGCCGACGGGGCCAAGCAGGACCTGCTCTACGTCGACGGCGGCCCTTCGACCACCGGCACGGTCGGCAAGCTGCGCATGCAGGGCAACCAGGTGTTTCGCCACGCGGTGGTCAACATCTCCGAGGCGGTGATCGCCGCGGCGAAGAACGCCGGCGTCGTCACTCGCGGAGGTCGACTGGTTCATCCCGCACCAGGCCAACCAGCGCATCCTGGAAGGGCGTGGCGCGGCGGCTTGGCATCGACGAGAGCGCGTCATCTCCACCGTGGCCGAGCACGCCAACACCTCGGCCGCGTCGATCCCGTTGGCGCTGGCGCAGGGCATCGCCGACGGCCGCATCAAGCCCGGCCAGCTGCTGCTGATCGAGGCGATGGGCGGCGGCCTGACCTGGGGCGCGGCCGTCATTCGTCTTTAGGCGTTGAATCTGACCCTCGGACGAAGTCTTTGACTTGACGAAACATTCGCGAGCATGAACCCTAGCGCAGTCGGGGGGCGGGCGAAGATTCATGAAGGGCCGGACATTGACACGGGCGGACCTGTGCGAGGCCGTGCATGAGGAAGTCGGCCTGACCCGGCAGGACTGCGCCACGCTGGTCGAGCGCACGCTGGATCTGGTGGTCGAGGCGCTGGAGCGCGGCCAGACCGTGAAGCTCTCGGGGTTCGGCGTCTTCCAGGTGCGCGCCAAGCGCGAGCGCATGGGCCGCAATCCGAAGACCGGCGAGCCGGCGGCGATCGACCCGAGGCGGGTGATCGCGTTCCGCGCCTCGCAGGTGATGAAGGCGCGGATCGATCGCGCCCTGGCCAAGTAGGCGAGCTCTTGGCGAAGGGCCCAGAGGCCTTCCGCAGCATCTCCGAGGCGGCGGATGCGCTGGGCGTGCCCCAGCATGTGCTGCGGTTCTGGGAGACCAAGTTCTCGTTCATCCGCCCGATGAAGCGCGCCGGCGGCCGCCGCTTCTACCGCCCGCAGGACATCGTCGTGCTCGCCGAGGTGCGCCGGCTGCTGCACGAGGAGGGCTACACGATCAAGGGCGTGCAGAAGCTGCACCGCGAGCTGGGCGGTCGGCGCTTCGCCGCCGGCGACGCTGCCGAGCGGCCGCCGGACTCCGACGCGCCGGCGCACGACGCCCCGCCTGGCCCGCTCGTGCTGGACGACGAGGCGCGGCGGCGGCTGGCGGCGGCGCTGGACGCGCTGGAGGCGGCGAAGACGCGCCTGGACGGGTTGCTCGGCGGCGACTGAGCGCCTTCGCGCGCCGTCAGAAGAAGGCGATCGTGCGGAACTCGATGCTTTCGCGCGGCGGCGTGCCTGCCGGTGTGGTGGGGTCGTCGAAGCCGGTGTGCGGCGTGAACTGGGCGACGCCGGTGTCGGAGTCCCAGCACTTGATCAGCACCGCCTCGTCCGGCGCCAGGTCGGGCGCATAAAGCCAGCGCTGCGCGGGGTTGTAGCCGACGCCATAGATCTCGCCCTTGCGGTGCGGGAAGATCAGGTCCTGCGCGATCAGGTCGTCCTTGGCGATGCTGCGTGCGTCGGCGAAGGCCAGCGGCCAGTCGCGCGCCACATGGTGGATCGGGCGCCAGACGTTGATGATCGCGGCCCGGCCGCCCAGCAGCGCCTCGGCCTGCGCGCCCATCACCTGGCGCACCCGCTGCGGGCCGGAGAAGACCGTCTGGTCGACGTGGATGCGGGCGGCAGGCTGGCGGGCCGCGCCCGGCGTGCGATCGTTCACCCCGTCGACGCGCCGGCGCAGCGTGTGGTCGAACACCACGACGCGCGCGGCGCCGGTCGCCGCCTTCACCAGCTCCGCGGTTTCCGGATGGCCGAGCGCCATCGTCTGCGCCTCGTCCCAGAAGTCGCGCGACCTGCGTCGTGTGGCGCACCAGCTGGAAGCCCTCGACGTCGAGATCGGCGTGCGGCGCAGCGCGTCGCAGGTTGTCGATCCGCACCTCGCGCGGCTCGGCCTTGATGTTGGTCGCCGCGACGCCCTCGGGCGGCTTGTAGGTGTAGGCGTAGAGCTTCTCAGGCCCGCGGGCCGTGAAGTAGAGCCGGCCTTCCACGAACGGCGGCGAATCGACCTCGGGCCGGACGTCGACTTCGATGCTCATCTCTGTCTCCCACCTCAATCCCCGGCCCACGCATGATGTAGGAACCCTGGTCCAGGCAACCTACGCCGGGCTGCCCTGTTGCAGCGCCCACTTATCCTAACGCGCCTGTGAGTACGCCTCCGAGCGCCATTGCCCACGCTCTGGGCCGTCCCTATAAGACCCATCCCCGCGGAGACGATCGGAGCGTGGCGCAGCCTGGTAGCGCACTTGACTGGGGGTCAAGGGGTCGCAGGTTCGAATCCTGTCGCTCCGACCATTCCGCGCGCTGACCCCCCGGCGTATAGGCGCGGGCGGTAGTCGGGTGGATTCATGACATCGTTCCTGAAGGACGGCCGCTCGCGCCCGGTGGCGCTCTGGCTGGCCTGCGTCGCGCTGATCGTGTTCTGCATGGTGGTCGTGGGCGGGACGACGCGGCTGACCGGCTCGGGCCTCTCGATCACCGAGTGGAAGCCGGTCTCCGGCGTGCTGCCGCCGCTGTCGGCCGCCGAATGGGCGAAGGACTTCGCGCTCTACAAGGCGACGCCGCAGTACCGTGAAGTGAACGCCGGCATGTCGATGGCCGAGTTCAAGGTCGATCTTCTGGTGGGAGTGGTCGCACCGGCTGCTGGGGCGCCTGGCCGGCGCCGCCTTCGCGATCCCGTTCGTCATCTTCCTGGCGCTGCGGCAGCTGTCCGCCCGGCTGATCTGGCGCTGCGCCATCCTGCTGGTGCTGGGCGGCCTGCAGGGGCTGGTCGGCTGGTGGATGGTCAAGAGCGGGCTGGAGAGCCGCGTCTCGGTCGCGCCGGAGCGATTGGCGATCCACCTGGGGCTGGCGCTGATCCTGTTCTGCGCGCTGATCTGGACGGCGATGGAGGCCTGGAGCGGGCAGGGGCGCGCCCGCCGCGCGCACACCGGCGGCTGGGGGTTCGCGGCGTTCCTGTTTCTCGGCCTGGTGTTCTTCCAGGCCATGCTCGGCGCGCTGGTGGCCGGCAACCACGCCGGGCTGATCGACAACGACTGGCCGCTGATGAACGGCTACCTCGTCCCCCCGGATTACGCCGCCAAGACCCTCTGGGCGACGCTGGCGCACAGCCAGGCGGCCGTGCAGTTCAATCATCGGATGGTGGCCTACGCCGTGGTGATCGCCGCGGTGGGGATCGCCGGCGCCGGGCTCAACTCGACGCCTGCTGATGGGCCAGAGCCGCGGGCTGGCGCTCGCGGTGGGCGTCGTCGCCGTGCTGCAGGCGCTGCTGGGGGTGGCGACGCTGATGACGCACGTGCCGCTGCAACCTGGCGCTGGCGCACCAGGCCGGCGCCGCGATCCTGCTCGCTGTCGCCACAGCGCTGGCGTGGCGGGTGAGGCGGCCGTGATGCGGTATCATGTTACCGATATGCGTCAATGCATTGAATTAGCACACTAAATTCTTGGCCGATCACGCGCCTGTTGACACGCGGGGCCGACGCCGCTACCAGCGCGCCCTTCGCTTTCAAGGCCCGACCGATGCAGACCAAGACGACGGCTTCGCTGAAGCCATCCGAGATCGAGAAGAAGTGGATCCTGGTCGACGCCGAGAACGCCGTTGTCGGCCGTCTCGCGTCGTTCATCGCCATGCGCCTGCGCGGCAAGCACCGGGCCGACTACACGCCGCACATGGATTGCGGCGACCACGTGGTGGTGATCAACGCCGACAAGGTGAAGTTCACCGGCCGCAAGCTCGACCAGAAGACCTACTACTGGCACACCGGCTATCCGGGCGGCGTCAAGAGCCGCACCGCCGGCAAGCTGCTGGGCGGCAAGTTCCCCGAGCGGGTGCTGGAAAAGGCCGTCGAGCGCATGCTGCCCAAGGAGAGCCCGCTGGCCCGCAAGCAGCTGACGCACCTGCACATCTACAACTCAGCCTGAGCATCGCCACGAGGCCCAGAACCCCGAAGTGGTCGACTTCAAGGCCGCCAACCCGAAGAACGTCCGGAGCCAATAGGCCATGTCCGACACCCACGGCACCGAGACGCACGGCCCGGAGACCCGGGCCTCGAAGCGCTCGCCGCCCTCGCGACCCCTTCCGCCGAGTCCGCCGCCGCTCGCGAGCCGGTCCGCGACGCGCAAGGCCGCGCCTACGCCACCGGCAAGCGCAAGAACGCGGTCGCCCGCGTGTGGATCAAGCCTGGCAAGGGCAAGATCACCATCAACGGCCGCGACCAGGAGGTCTATTTCGCCCGGCCGGTGCTGCGCATGATGATCGCCCAGCCGCTGGAGGTCGCCGGCCGGCTCGGCGAGTTCGACGTCGACGCCACGGTGCTCGGCTCGGGTCTCTCGGGCCAGGCCGGCGCGGTGCGCCACGGCATCGCCAAGGCGCTCACCGCTTACGAGCCGGGCCTGCGCAGCGGCGCTGAAGCCGCACGGCTTCCTCACCCGCGACAGCCGCGTGGTCGAGCGCAAGAAGTACGGCCGCGCCAAGGCCCGACGCAGCTTCCAGTTCTCGAAGCGCTAGCCGCGCAGCGACACGTTCGCTGGCGCAAGGGCGCTTCGGGTTCACCGAAGCGCCCTTTTCGTTTTGGCTGTAAGCTGGGAGGCGACCATGGCGCCCAGGGTGTTCATCGACGGGGAGGCCGGCACGACCGGCCTGGAGATCCGCGAGCGGCTGCAGGGCCGGCGCGACCTGGAGATCGTCTCGATCGCCCCCGAGCGCCGCAAGGACGTCCATGCCCGCCGCGAGATGCTGAACGGCGCCGACGCGGTGATCCTCTGCCTGCCCGACGACGCCGCGCGCGAGGCCGTGGCGCTGGTGGAGAGCAACAGCGTCAAGGTGATCGACGCCTCCACCGCGCACCGGGTCTCCGAGGGCTGGGCCTACGGCTTCCCGGAGATGTCGGCGACGCAGCGCGCGGGGATCGAGGCCGCGCACCGGATATCCAATCCCGGCTGCTGGCCGACCGGCTTCATCGCGCTGGCGCGTCCGCTGGTCGACGCCGGGCTGGTCCCCGCGGACTGGCCGCTGACGGTGCATGGCGTCTCCGGCTACTCCGGCGGCGGCAAGGCGATGATCGCCGAGTTCGAGGACGCCGCCGCGCCGAGCCACACCGAGGTCCCGTTCCGGCTCTACGCCCTCAGCCTCGCCCACAAGCACCTGCCGGAGATGCAGGCCTATGCGGGCCTCAGGCGCCGGCCGGTGTTCAGCCCCGCGGTCGGCCGCTATCGCAAGGGCATGCTGGTCGAGGTCCCGCTGCCGCTGGAGGCGCTGCCGGGCGCGCCGACGGCCAGCCAGGTCCACGCGGCGCTCGCGGACGCCTATGCCGGCGAGCCGTTCGTGCGAGGTGGCCTCGCTGGACGAGAGCGCCGCGCTCGGGAGCCTCGATCCGGAGGGGCTCAACGGCACCAACCGAATGACGCTCTTCGTCTTCGCGAATGCGCAGAGCGGGCAGGCGCGGCTGGTGGCGCTGTTCGACAACCTCGGCAAGGGCGCTTCGGGCGCCGCGGTGCAGAACCTCAACCTGGCGCTTGGCCTCCAGGAAACCGCCGGGCTTTGCTGATCCGGCGCGCGAGCCTGGACGACATGCCGGCGCTAGCGCGGTTGCATCGCCACACGGTGACGACCTCGCTGCCGTTCGTGCCTCACCTGCACACGCCGCAGGAGGACGCCTGGTGGTTCTCCGAGCGGCTCTTCGCCACGAACGAGGTGTGGCTGGCGGAGGCCGACGGCGTGGCGCTCGGCTACATCGCTTTCCGGCCCGGGTTTGTGGAGCACCTGTTCGTCGATCCGGACCGGCAGGGCGCGGGCCTGGGCCCGCAACTGCTCGGGATCGCCAAGGCCGCCTTCGCCGAGCTCAGCCTCTGGACCTTCCAGCAGAACCTGCGCGCCAGGCGCTTCTACGAGAAGCACGGCTTCGCGATCGCCCTGGAGACCGAGGGGGCGGACAACGAGGAGAAGCTGCCGGACGTGCTCTACCGCTGGCGCCGAGCCGATCCCGGGTCCGATCCGAACGGATCGGTGTAACGTAGAGGCCGCATCTCACGAACTGGAAGGCGTCATGTCACTCGATCGCAGAGCCTTTCTCATCTCCGCCGCAGCGCTCGGCGCCTGCAGCCAGCACGCCATCGCCAAGGCGACTGCCCCGGATGCCTACGCCGCCTCGCCCTTCCGCAAACTGACCCCGGCCCAGTGGCAGGCGCGTCTGCCGACCGAGTCGTTCGACGTGCTGCGTCAGGAGGCGACCGAGGCGCCGTTCTCGAGCCCGCTCGACAAGCTCTGGAAGCCCGGCGTCTATGCCTGCCTTGGGTGCGGGTTGCCGCTCTTCAAGTCGCAGTGGAAGTTCGAACTCGGGCACCGGCTGGCCGAGCTTCTGGACCGAGACCCCCGGCACGCTGATCAAGAAGTCCGACTATGCGATCGTGGAGGAGCGCACCGAGTACCACTGCGCCCAGTGCCTCGGCCACCAGGGCCACGTCTTCAACGACGGCCCGAAGCCTACCGGCCTGCGCTATTGCAACAACGGCGTCGCGCTGAAATTCATCCCCGCCTGAGCCGGTTGCGCCGCCAAAGCGCGGCCGCTATCGTTCGCCCCGTCTGCTGAGCCCACTCGCGGACCCGCACGCCGAATCTCCCCGCTAGACGGCCAGGCCCGGGCACGATGACGCGCGCCCGCACTCAATCCATGGAACATCATGCAACGCTACATACTCACCGGCGCGCCCGGCGCCGGAAAGACCGTGCTGCTGCGGCGACTGGAGCTGGCCGGCTTCCCGGTGGTCGAGGAAGCCGCCACCGACCTGATCGCGCTCGTTACCGCCAAGGGCGTCGAGCGCCACTGGGAGGCGCCCGGGTTCATCGACGACATCGTCGCCCTGCAGCGCGCCCGCCAACTGCGCGCCGACGCCTGGACCGATGACGTAGCCTTCTTCGACCGCTCGCCGATCTGCACCTGGGCGCTTTGCGAGTTCGCCGGCCGCGAGCCGCCGCCGATCCTCGTCGCCGAGGTCGAGCGCATAGAGCGCGAACGCACCTACGAGCGGCGGGTCTTCTTCCTGGACCTGATGGGCTTCATCACCCCAACCGAGGCGCGCCGCATCTCCCTCGCCGAGTCCGAACGCTTCGCCGCCATCCACGCGGACGTCTATGCCCGCTACGGCTACGAGGTGGTCCTGGTCCCTCCGGGCGACGTGGAGCAGCGCTTCGAGCAGGTCATGGCGGCCATCGGGACCTAGTCTAGCCGTTGTGCCGCGCGGCCACTTCCCCGGCCGCGCGGACGCCCGAAAGCAAGGCGCCTTCGATGTAGCCCTGCCACTGCGTGGAGGTCTCGGCGCCGGCCCAGTGGATGCGGCCGAACGGCTCGCGCAGGGCGTGGCCGTAGCGGGTCATGGCGCCGGGCGGCATCGCGCCGACGTAGCCGTGTGTCCACGGCTCGGTCAGCCAGTCGTTGTCGTCGTAGGCGATCGGGTGGGCCGCCGCCTCGCCGAAGAAGCGCACCAGCGAGGCGATCACCTTCTCGCGCCGCGTTCGCCTTGGTCGCGCCGCTGAGCGCCACCGCAGGGCGCCCTTCGATGAAGCAGAGCAGCACCGGTGGGCCCACGTCCTGCACGTCGTCGTAGACCAGGCCCAGCGTGTCGTCGTCGGTGGCGACCTGCCCGGAGAAGCCGGCCTCGCGCCAGAACGGCGTCTCGTAGGCGACCGCCGCCTTGATGATCGCTCCCATCGCCATGCGCTGGCGCAGCATGTCGTGCGCGGCGGGAAGGTGAGGGCGGTATTCGATGCGCACGGCCGGCCCCGGCGGCGTCGCCACGATGATGAACCGGCCCTGGAACGCGCCCTTGTCGGTCACGACCGTCACGCCGGCCTCGTCCTGGACGATGCGGCGCGCCGGCGCTTCCAGCACCACCCGATCGCCGAGCTCGTCCGCCAGGCGGGCGGCGATCTGCTGCATGCCGCCCTTGAACTTCTTCTCCAGCACGCCGCCCTTGACGCTCATCAGGCTTGCCAGCCCCTCGCCGGAGCGAAGCGCGTCGAGGAACCAGAGGTAGGACACCTGCGCCGCGTCGGCCGCCCAGGCGCCCTTCGGGACCAGCCGGGCGAAGGCGCGCGCCTCGGAAGTGCGCAGGTTCCGGCCGATCCACGTCTCCAGCGTCTGGGCGTCCCACTCGGCTGCTCTGGGTGCGGTCCAGGGCGCCTCGGCTGGGACGGTCATCATCTCGCGCTCCCAGCGCCTCTGCAGCATCGCCAGCTCGACGAGCGCCAGCGGCGACATCTTCGGCGTGTCGCCGGCAAAGCGGGCGAGGCGGCCGCGCAGCAGCATCACGGTCTGGCCCGCGTCGTACTGGTCGTAGGTCTCGATCCCGAGGCGCGTGGCCTCGGCGAGCAGTCCGAGGTGGCGTGGCCCGACCCACTGGCCGCCGTAGTCGGCGACGCGGCCGGCGATCTCGCCGCGCTTGGTGCGTCCGCCGACGCGGTCGGATGCCTCCAACACCGTCACGGAGCGGCCATGCGCGGCCAGCTCGCTTGCCGCCTTCAGCCCGGCGACGCCGGCGCCGACGACGATGACGTCGACCGGATCGCTCACAGCGCCGCCACCGCCTGGACCTCGATCAGCATCTGCGGCGTCAGCAGCCCGCTCACGCGCACCGCGGTCTGGCCGGTTACGAGGCCGGGGAAGACCTCGTTCCGCGCCGCAGTGATCTCCAGCGCGTCCTCCATGAAGCTGCGGGGCGCGGCCCCTTCGACCACGTACCAGGTCATCGAGACGAGGTTCTCAGGCGAGCCGCCGGCGGCCTCCAACACGGCCCTGATATTGCGGAACGCCTGTGCCGCCTGCGCCTTCAGGCCGCCGGTCACGATCTGATGGGTCTCGTCCATGCCGGTCTGCCCGGCGATGAACAGCATGCCGCCCGCCCGCACCGCCTCGGCGAGGCCATAAGGCTCGATCAGCGGCCGCATCGCCTCCCGGGTGATCGTCTCGGCTGTCGCCATCGCCGCGCTCCTCGTCCGCCGTTCAAGAACTAGACCGGACAGTCGGTTTATGCAATCTCGAAGTCACCCTGTCGATGCGCTAGGGTGGCGTGCGAGAGTCGGCGGCGTTGAAGGTGACGGAGGCAATGGCGGCAACGGCCGAGAAGACAGCGCCCAAGCGGCAGGCGCGCAGCGCGTTGCGGCTGCGGCAGATTCTCAACGAGAGCCTCGCTTGCTTCGCCGAGCAGGGCTTCGAGCGAGCCACCTACGACGACCTGATCCGCCGCTCGAACGTCAGCCGCGGCAGCTTCTACTGGTACTTCCCGTCCAAGGAGGCGCTCTACGAGGCGGTGCTCGAGGACTGCGTCGACGGCTATGCCGCGCGGCTCGAGGCGCAGTTCGCTGCGACCGATCCGGCCGAGCACGTCATCAAGCGCCTGCTGGCCGCCAGCTTCGCCGACTTCCAGGCCAACCGTTCGCGCTATGCGCTCCTGATGCGCCCGCCACCGTCGGCCGCCGCGCTGGCGAAGATGGCGCGCTGGAACGACGACACGCTCGGCTTCATGCGCGCCAAGCTCGAGCCGCAGGTGGCCGCCGGCCGCCTCGAGGCCGCCGACGCAGCCGTCCTGCCGGGCGTGCTGAGCGCCTTCATCGACGGCGTCTGCCTGCGCGCGCTGCTCGACATCGGCGGCGCGATCCCGGAGCTCAGCGGCCAGATCGAAGACCTGCTCTGCCGCATCGTTCCGGAGCGGTGAGGCTCTACGACTTCACCTTCACGTAGCTTCCCGGCGCGTCCTCGATCGGCTTCAGCGGGCCTTTGGCAGGGTCGCGGGCGGGGACCTGGCCGCCGGAGCGCGCCTTCAGCCACTCGGCCCACTCGGGCCACCAGGAGCCGGGGTGCTCGGTCGCGCCGGCCATCCATTCCTCGACGGTGGGCGGCAGCGCGGGGTTGGTCCAGTGCTGGTACTTGTTGCGCGGCCGGCGCGTTGATCACCCCGGCGATGTGGCCCGAGCCCGCCATCATGAAGTTGACCGGCCCGCCGAACAGCCGCGCGCCCTTGTAGACCGAGCGGTAGGGGGCGATGTGGTCCTCCTTCGAGGACTGCACGTAGATCGGCGTCTTCACCTTCCCCAGGTCCAGCTTCACGCCGTCCAGCACCAGCTCGCCCTTGGCCAGCGCGTTCTCGCCGTAGAATTTGCGCAGGTAGAACAGGTGCAGCGTCTTCGGCATCCGGGTCTGGTCGGCGTTCCAGAACAAGCAGGTCGAACGGCCGCGGCTCCTTGCCCATCAGGTAGTTGTTGACGAAGAAGCTCCAGATCAGGTCGTTGGCGCGCAGGGCGTTGAAGGTGTCGGCCATGGTCTGGCCGGGGAGCACGCCGCCGCCGGCGTCCATCTTCTGCTCGAGCTCGCTTCAGCCAATCCTCGTTGGTGAAGAGCAGCAGGTCGCCGGCCTCGCTGAAGTCCTGCTGGGCGGCGAAGAAGGTGGCCGAGGCGATCCGCGCGTCGCCCTTGCGCGGCCATGTGGGCCAGCGCGCAGGAGAGCAGCGTGCCGCCGATGCAGTAGCCGACCGTGTTGACGGTATCGACGCCGGTCTGACGCTTCACCGCATCGGTCGCCGCGTAGATGCCCTCGCGCATGTAGTCTTCGAAGGTCTTCTCGGCGAGCCGGGCGTCCGGGTTGACCCAGGAGGTGACGAACACCGTGATCCCCTGGCTCGTCAGCCAGCGGATCATCGAGTTCTCCGGCCGCAGGTCGAGGATGTAGAACTTGTTGATCCAGGGCGGGAAGATCAGCAGCGGGATCTCGCAGACACTCTCCGTGGTCGGCGTCGAACTGCAGCAGCTGGATCAGCTCGTTCTGGAACACCACCTTGCCCGGCGCGGTGGCGACGTTCTCGCCGACCTTGAACTGGGTGAAGTCGGTCTGGCTGATCGACAGCTGGCCGCCGCCGCGCTGCAGGTCGGCGGCGAAGTTCTCCATGCCCTTGACGAGGCTCTCGCCGTGCGTCTGCATCGCCTCGCGCAGCGCCGCGGGGTTGGAGAGCAGGAAGTTCGAGGGCGAGATCGCGTCGGTGAGCATCTTCGTGAAGAACTCGACCCGCCGCTTGGTCAGCGGCTCGACGCCCTCGACGCCGGCCACCAGCTCGTTCAGCCAGTCGGAGGTGATCAGGTAGGACTGCTTGATCACGTCGAACACCGGGTTCTGGGTCCAATCGGGATCGGCGAAGCGCTTGTCGCCGCGGACGGGCTGCGCCACCTCGGTCGCCGGCTCGCCGTGCGCGCGCTCGGCGGCGGCCTTCCAGAGGTCCATGTAGCGGTTGAAGAGGTCGGCCTGCGCGCGCATCAGCCGGTCGGGCTGGGCGGCCAGCCGCGCCATCACCTCGCCGAACGCCGGGGCGACGTGGAACGGATCGGCCGTCAGCGCCGCCGGCCGGTCGGCCTGCGCGCAGCGCCGCCTCGGCGATCGCGCCCTGCGCGGTCATCGCGGCGCGCGCGAGGTTCAGCGACAGCTTCTCCAGCCCCTCGCGCTGGTCGGCCGACAGCATGTCGAGCGACATGGCGGCCGACGCGCTCGCCTCGGCCGCCGGTTGCGGTGGCGGTTTCGGCGGCGCCGTCGCCGCGCCAGCCGCCTCGACGCGCGAGGCGGGCTTGGCGACGCTGGGCCGGGGCTTGCGCGCAGGTTTGGACGCAGGCTCCTGCGCGGCCGTCTTGGTGGCGCGCTTGCGGCGGGGCGCGGCGCCGGCGACAGGGGAATCCGTCATCGAAGTCTCCTCAAAGGCTCGGCGGGACCGGCCCCTGGCCCTGGCGGGACGGCCTTTTTTCCCACCCGATCATGACATAAGAGCAGGGCGGATGAGTTGCACGGCCAATAAAACCGTTGTGGCGGGCGCCCTGATGCTGATCGGGGTGGGAACCGCCGCGTCCGCCGCCGCGCAGCCGACGCTGGCCGCACCGCCGATGCATCCCAATCCGGTCACCGAGAAGGCTATCGCCGACGCGTCGCAAAGCGCGCCTTTTCCGACCTTCAGCCAGATTCCGCCGCTGCCGACCGACGTGCGCTCGATGCATGCCTGGAAAACCTCGGTCGTCACGCTCAAGTCCGACGGCGCGCGCATGGCCGATCTGGCGGCTGCCGGGCCTTGGACGCTCAGTGACACCGAGGGCTGGGCGGAGCGCGAGCGGGCGGCCGCCGCCGCGCCGCCGCCGGTCACCCAGCCTTCGTCGGAAGCCGACACCGAGGCCTTCGCCGCGGCGATGCGGGCCCGAGCTATCCCGCCTCCGCGGAAGCGCTAGGCCGCGGAGGCTGCCAAAGCTCGCACCGACCCGCTTGGCGCTCCCTGCCGGCGCGGTCTATCCAAGCCCTGAAACGAGCCGCGCGATCAGCGGCAGGCGCCCATGACCCCCGACTTTCCCCGCATCCGCCGCCTTCCGCCCTACGTCTTCGAGGAGGTGAACCGCCTGAAGGCCCGGCTGAGCGGCCGACGGCGTCGACATCATCGACTTCGGCATGGGCAATCCCGACATGCCGACCCCCAAGCACATCGTGCAGAAGCTGATCGAGACCGCCCGCGATCCCAAGAGCGGCCGCTATTCGGCCTCCAAGGGCATCCTCGGCCTCGGCGCGCGATGGCCGGCTACTACGCCCGCCGCTTCGGCGTGCAGCTCGATCCCGAGCGCGAGGTGATCGCGACGCTGGGCTCGAAGGAGGGCTTCGCCAACCTCGCCCAGGCGGTGACCGGGCCGGGCGACGTGATCATCTGCCCCGATCCCGCCTATCCGATCCACGCCTACGGCTTCATCATCGCCGGCGGGGTGATCCGCCAGGCCCCGGCGCTGTCCCCGGAGGAGTACCTTTCGGGCGTCAGCCGCGCGGTGCGCAACTCCTCGCCGCCGCCGAAGGTGCTGGTGCTGAGCTATCCGTCGAACCCCACCGCCCAGTGGGTCGACCTGGAGTTCTACAAGGACGCCGTGGCGCTGGCGAAGAAGCACGACATGCTGGTGCTCAGCGACGTCGCCTATTCGGAGATCTACTTCGACGACAACCCGCCGCCATCGATCCTGCAGGTCGAGGGCGCCAAGGACATCGCCGTCGAGATCAACTCGCTCTCCAAGACCTACGCGATGGCCGGCTGGCGGGTCGGCATGGTGGTGGGCAACGAGCGGATGTGCGCGGCGCTGGCGCGGGTGAAGTCCTACCTCGACTACGGCGCCTTCACGCCGATCCAGGTGGCGGCGGTCGCCGCGCTGAACGGCCCGCAGGACTGCGTCGACAAGATCCGCGCCACCTACAAATCGCGCCGCGACGTGCTGGTTACCGCCATGGGCCGCGCCGGCTGGCCGATACCGTCGCCGTCAGCGTCGATGTTCGCCTGGGCGCCGCTGCCCGAGGCGTTCAAGGAGATCGGATCGATGGCGTTCTCGAAGCTGCTGATCGAGCAGGCCGGGGTCGCGGTCGCCCCCGGCGTCGCCTTCGGCGAGCACGGCGAGGGCTACGTGCGCATCGGCCTCGTCGAGAACGAGCAGCGCATTCGCCAGGCCGCCCGCAACGTCAAGCGCCTCTTGGAGCAGGCCGGCCAGCACCTCAGCACCCTCCGCGAGAAGGAAGCCGCCAAATGATCCGCGCAGCCTGTCACTGCGAAGCGGTGAAGTTCGAGATCGCCGAGCCGCCGGAGTGGGTGCTCGACTGCAATTGCACGCTCTGCCGCAGGTATGGAGCGCTCTGGACCTACTTCAGGGAGCCGGGCGGCCAGGAGCGGCTGCTGCTGAAGCCCGATCCGGCTGCGACGGATGCCTACACGTGGATCGACGGAGACCTGGCGTTCCGCCGCTGCAAGGTTTGCGGCTGCGTGACCCATATCGTGGCGGAGAGGGCCGATCCGCCCTTCATCTTCGCCGTGAACGCACGGATGATGGCGGGCCTCGATCCAGCCACGGTGCGCATTCGCCGGATCGACAACAGCCACTCCGGCTTCTTCTGGACGCGCCCCGACGAGCCGGTGCTCCCGAGCCGCCATCCGGTGATGCCGCCGCCGACGTTCGAGGACTGGCGCTAGCCGCCAGGGCGCCGACAATGCCTGTGGCGCTTGCGGGCCGAGCCGACTAATGCCTGCGGCCATGGCTGAAGGCGACGCGTGGCGCATCGGGGTGGCGGGGCTCGGCACGGTCGGCGCGGGCCTCTTGCGGCTGATCGACGAGCGGCCGGGCTTCTCGCCGGTGGGCCGCGAGGTGGTCGTCACCGGCGTCTCGGCGCGCTCGCGCAGCCGGCCGCGGCCGGTGAACATCTCCAACCTGCCGTGGTTCGACGATCCGGCGGCGCTGGCCGCCTCGCCCGACAACGACATCTTCGTCGAGCTGATCGGCGGCTCCGACGGGCCGGCCAAGCTCGCGGTCGAGACCGCGCTGAAGGCCGGCAAGCCGGTGGTCACCGCCAACAAGGCGCTGATCGCCGAGCACGGCGCAGAGCTCGCCGCGCTGGCCGAGGCGCAACGCACGCCGCTGCTCTTCGAAGCGGCGGTGATGGGCGGCACGCCGGCGGTGAAGATGTTGCGCGAGGCCATGGTCGGCGACGAGGTCGAGCAGGTCGCCGGCATCCTCAACGGCACCTGCAACTACATCCTGACCGAGATGGAGGCGACCGGCCGCGCCTTCGCCGACGTGCTCGCCGAGGCGCAGCGGCTGGGCTACGCCGAGGCCGATCCCACCATGGACGTCGGCGGCTTCGACGCCGGCCACAAGATCAGCATCCTGGCGGCGCTGGCGTTCGGCTGCGCCCCGACCTACGCCGCCGCCGAGATCGAGGGCGTCGAAGCGATCGAGCCGATCGACATCCGCATGGCCAAGGACCTCGGTTACCGCATCAAGCTGGTGGCGAGCGCGGTGAAGGCGGCGGACGGCGTGGCGGTCAGCGTGCACCCGGCGCTGGCGCCGCTCGGCCATCCGCTGGCGCAGGCCGGCGGCCCGCTGAACGCGCTCTTCATCCAGGGCAAGAAGATCGGCCGCATCTTCATCCAGGGCCCCGGGGCCGGCGCGGGGCCGACCGCCGCGGCCGTCGCCGCCGACATCGCCGACGTGATGACCGGCGCGCGTGCGGCCGGTATTCCAGCTGCCGGCGACCAGGCTGAAGCCCTTCGCCAGCCTGGACGCCAGCCGCCAGCTGGAGCGCGTCTACATTCGCCTGCTGGTGCGCGACGAGCCGGGCGTCATCGCCGCGATCACCGAGACGCTGGCCGAAGCGGGCGTCTCGATCGACAGCTTCCTGCAGAGGCCGGTGGAGGACGTCGGCGGCGTGCCGATCGTGCTCACCACCCACGCCGCCCCGCAGCAGACCATCGCCGAAGCGGTGCGGCGGATGTCGGCGCTGCCAGCGTTGATCGATCCGCCGCGCATGATCCGCATCGCCCACATCTGAGAATCCCGCGAAGATGGCCGCCGACGGCCCGGAGAGCTTGATGAATTCGAACACGCTGGACCGTAGCCTGGTGATGGACGCGGTCCGCGTCACCGAGGCGGCCGCCATGGCGGCCTGGCGGCTCGCCGGCCGCGGCGACGAGAAGGCCGCCGACCAGGCCGCGGTCGATGCGATGCGCACCGCACTGAACGAGCTGGCGATCGACGGCGTGATCGTGATCGGCGAGGGCGAGCGCGACGAGGCGCCGATGCTCTACATCGGCGAGAAGGTCGGCAAGGGCGGCGGTCCGCGCATCGACATCGCGCTGGATCCGCTGGAAGGCACCACGCTCACTGCCAAGGCGATGGCCAACGCGCTGGCGGTGATGGCCTGGGCGCCGGCCGGCACCATGCTCAACGCGCCCGACACCTACATGGACAAGATCGCCTGCGGTCCGGGCTATCCGGAGGGGATCATCGACCTCGACCGGAGCGCCGCCGACAACGCCCGCGCGCTGGCCAAGGCCAAGGGCGTGCACGCCGTCCGAGATCACCGTCTGCGTGCTCGACCGGCCGCGCCACGCCGAGATCATCGCCTCGCTCGCGACGCCGGGACGCGCGTCCACCTGATCACCGACGGCGACGTCGCCGGCGTGATCAACACCACCGACCCGGAGACCGGCGTCGATCTCTACATCGGCCAGGGCGGCGCGCCCGAGGGCGTGCTGGCCTGCGCGGCGCTGAAGTGCGTCGGCGGCCAGTTCCAGGGCCGGCTGGTGTTTCGCAACGCCGACGAGCGCGGCCGCGCCGCGCGGCTGGGCATCACCGACCTCGACAAGAAGTACGACCTGCCGAGATCGTGCGCGTCCGACGCGATCTTCGCGGCCACCGGCGTCACCAAGGGCGCGCTGCTGGACGGCGTGCGGTTCGCCGGCGGCTTCGTCCAGACCCACAGCCTGGTGATGAACTCCTCCACCCGCACGGTGCGCGAAGTGCGCATGAAGCGCGCGCTCTGATGGGCCTGCCCGCCGTCCCGCTCGAACCGACGGACGCCGGCACGACTTCCTCGGCGTGGCCCGTTCGGTCAGCGGCCGGCGCTGGCGCAGCCGTCCGGCGGACGCGCAGACGGTGCGCGAGATCGGCCTGCGCCTCGGTCTCGCCGAGCCGCTGGCGCGCGCGCTGGCCTCGCGCGGCATCACCGCCGAGACCGCCGAGATCTACCTGCGGCCGACGTTGCGGGCGCAGTTCCCCGATCCGTCCAGCTTCCACGGCATGGACGAGGCCGCCCAGGTGCTGATCGACGCGATGGAGCGCGGCCGGCCGACCGTGGTGTTCGCCGACTACGACGTCGACGGCGCCTCCAGCGCGGCGCTGCTGGTGCGCTGGTGGCGCGCGATGGGGCGCGAGCTGCCGATCTACGTGCCCGACCGCATGACCGAGGGCTATGGCCCGAGCCCCGCCGCGTTCCGCCATCTGCGCGAGGCCGGCTACGAGCTGGTGGTCACCGTCGACTGCGGCGCGGCGGCCTACGACGCGCTGGCCGCGGCCGGCGAGATCGGCCTCGACGTGGTGGTGATCGACCACCACCTGATGCGCGAGGAGGCGCTGGCGCGCGCGCCCTCGTCAATCCGAACCACCCGGACTGCGGCTCGGGCCAGGGCATGCTGGCGGCCGCCGGCGTCACCTTCGTGCTGCTGGCGGCGCTGAACCGCGAGGCGCGGCGGCGCGGCTGGTTCGAGACCCGCGCCGAGCCGGACCTGCGCCAGTGGCTCGACCTGGCCGCGCTGGGCGCCATCTGCGACGTGACGCGGCTCACCGGCTTCAACCGCGCGCTGGCCTCGCAGGGGCTGAAGGTGATGTCCGACTGGGCCAACCCGGGCCTCAACGCGCTGGCCGAGGTCGCCAGCGCCAAGGGCGTGGCCAGCGTCTTCCACGCCGGCTTCATCCTCGGCCCGCGGATCAACGCCGGCGGCCGCATCGGCCGCTCGGACCTCGGCGCGCGGCTGCTTTCGACCGACGATCCGCAGGAGGCGAGGGCGCTCGCCGAGGAGCTCGACGCGCTGAACGCCCAGCGCAAGACGGTGGAGAACGAGATCCTCGAGGCCGCCGTCGCCGCCATCGAGTCCGAGGCCAATTTCGACCCGGCCGCGCCGGCCATCGTGGTCGCCCGCGAGGGCTGGCATCCGGGCGTCATCGGCATCGTCGCCAGCCGCCTGCGCGAGCGCTATCGCCGCCCGGTCGTGGTGATCGGCCTCGATCCGCTCGCCGACATCGGCAAGGGCTCCGGCCGCTCGCAAGCCCGGCGTCAACCTCGGCCGCGCCATCCAGGCGGCGTTCGACGAGGGCCTGCTGCTGGCGGGCGGCGGCCACGCGATGGCGGCGGGGCTGACCGATCCGGCCCTCCGCCGTGCCGGAGTTCCGCGCCTTCCTCTGCGAGCGTCTGAGCGGCGAGATGGCCGTCCGCCGAAGCCGAGGACGCGCTGGAGATCGACGCCCTGGTGACGCCCGGCTCGGCGGCGCGGCCGCTCTACGATGCGTTCCGCGCGCTCGAACCGTTCGGGCCGGGCAATCCGGAGCCGGTGTTCGCGCTGGCCGACGTGCGCGTCGAGCGCCTGAACCCGATGCGCGGCGGCCACCTGCGCTGCTCGCTGGTCGACGCCAACGGCCGCTCGCTGCGCGCCGTGGCCTGGCGCTGCGCCGACACCCCGATCGGGCGGCGCCTGGAGGCCGGCGGCGGCACGCTGCACGCGGCCGGCAAGCTGAAGCCGGACGACTGGAACGGCCGCAGCACGCGTCGAGCTGGAGATCGAGGACCTCGCCGATCCGCGCATGCGCTGACGCCGCCGGCGCCCGGCTTGCGCAGCCCGGATCGACGGCGGATATATCCCCCGCTCCTCCGCCGGTCCCTTCGTCTATCGGTTAGGACATCAGATTTTCAATCTGGGAAGAGGGGTTCGACTCCCCTAGGGACTACCAAGTTCTGCGGGTTCCGAGCCCTGCGGAGCCCCCGTCCGGCGAGGCGGCCAGCGGGAGGACTTCAGGATGCCCTTTGCCGAGAGCGGTGGCGCTCGTATCCATTGGGAAGCGCAAGGATCGGGTCCGCCCGTCCTCTTGATCATGGGGCGCCTCTACAGCAGCCGGATGTGGTATCCGCTGCTGCCGGCGCTTACACGGCGACGAGGATGGCGCGGTCGACGTCAAGTATGGCCGCGAGCTCGCCGAAACCATCCCGGACAGCCGGCTGGTCATCTTCAAAGGCGCCGGCCACAACTATCTGGTCGCGGCTCACCCGGCGTCCACCGAGGCGTTGCTGCAGTTCTTCGACGAGGTCGAAGGCGCCCGTTCCTCGACCTGATACCCTGCAGCCGCCGCGGGCTGCCGCCAGGCGAGCCAGCTTGGCCCGCGACGCGGACGAGGAAGAGCTGCGCGGCCATGTCGCACGGCAAAGGTTGTTCGGGCCGCCTGGCAGGGTGGCGTGGCGCCGGCGCCTGGAACCCAACTTTGCTCGCAAAGCCGAAGATTCGCCAGTTAGTGACTGAATTCATTGCGGGATTGAAACGCACCACGGCGCGTCACGGTGAAGGTCGGCGCCGCAACCGTTGAGGTTTGCCGACAGTCGACGCCCCTATTGCGCGTGACTTCGTCGCTGCAAGTCCCGTGTTGACAAGACCCCGCAAGCGTTCACATCTGCGGCAAAATATTGACGGCTCTCCTCCCGCGAGAACAATGTTATAGTGCGGCTCTCGCCCGAGCGATTTCTGGACGAGACGATTGAGGGGCGGATGTCGGAGCAGGTTTTCGGCGGAGAGGCTCAACCTTTCGACGACCCAGTGAGGATCAGTGGGCGCGTCAAGTGGTTCGACGCCGGCAAGGGTTACGGGTTCGTCGTTCCGGACGACCCTAGTCAGACCGGATCGAGGGATGTGCTGTTGCACGTCACCTCGCTCCGCAACATGGGCCGCGAGAACGCCCTCGAAGGCTCAACCATCGTCTGCGACGTGGTCAAGCGCCCGAAGGGCTGGCAGGTGGCAGACATCGTCGATCTGGACGAGACCTCCGCCTCGCCCCAGCCCGAGCGACCGCCGCGTCGGCCGTTCGACGGCGACGGGCACGTGGGTTTCCGGCGTGATCGCGGCGCCGACGATGGGCGCCGCAGCAGCGGTGGCGGCGGCGCCGGGGGCGGCGGCCGCTTCGAAACCGTCCGCACCCAGCGCCGGGCGCCGGTTCCGCGCGGGCCGCTGGAGCGCGCCAAGGTGAAGTGGTTCAACCGCACCAAGGGCTACGGCTTCGTGGTTCGCGAGGCCGAGCCCGGCGACATCTTCGTCCACATCGAGACCCTGCGCCGCAGCGGCCTGGAAGACCTGCAGCCGGGCGCCGACGTCATGGTGCGCTTCGCCGAGGGACCGAAGGGTTTGGTGGTGGCCGAGATCGAGGTCGATCGGCTATAGCGACCGGGCCGGGAAAGCCTCGCCGGCCGTCTCGCGAGCTGCCGATGATCTTGCGCTTGCCGTGGCTCGCGGGCCTTTTCGCCGCGCTCGTGCTCGCCCCTGCCGCCAGCTTCGCCGCCATCCCGGTCTATGGCGTTTCGGTGGTGCGGACCTACCCGCACGACCGCGCCGCCTTCACCGAGGGCCTCTTCTACCTTGACGGCTGGCTCTACGAGAGCACCGGCGAGGGCGTGCGGGGCGCCATCCGCAAGGTGGAGCTGGCGACCGGCCGGGTCGTGCTGAGCCGCGACATCGCGCCGGTGTTCTTCGGCGAAGGCATCGTCGCCTGGAAAGGCCGGCTCATCGAGCTGACCTGGAGGAACCAGATCGGCTTCATCTACGACCTGAAGACCTTCCAGCCGCTGGGCAGCTTCACCTACCGCGGCGAGGGCTGGGCGCTCACCGATGACGGCCGGCGCATCATCATGAGCGACGGGACGCCGCAGCTACGTTTCCTCGATCCGGCGACGCTGAAGGAGACTGGCCGCCTGACCGTCAGCGCCGACGGCGTTCCGGTGAAGAACGTCAACGAACTCGAATGGGTGAAGGGCCAGATCTACGCCAACATCTGGATGACCAACCGCATCGCTCGCATCGACCCGGCGAGCGGCAAGGTGGTGGGCTGGATCGACCTGACCGGGCTGATGACCCCGCACGAGGTGGGCGACAATCCGGATGCGGTTGCCAACGGCATCGCCTACGACGCGGCGCGTGACCGGCTGTTCGTCACCGGCAAGCTGTGGCCGAAGCTGTTCGAGGTGCGGTTGGTGCGTCGGCGTTGAGGAGTGACAGCCGTGGCAGATGAAGGACGCGAGGCGGAGGACGCGGGTCCGCCGCCGCCGGAGGGGTTCGTTCAGTCCACCGAGCGCGGGGCGTTCAGCACCCGCAACGGCCCCTATTTCCACGACGCCGGCGGCCGCCAGGCGTTCTATTCGCGCAAGCGTCACTGCAACTCGATCGGGTTGATCCACGGCGGCATGCTGTCGGCCTTCCTGGACGGCGTGCTGGCGGGCGCAGCCGGGCGCGGCGCCGGCCATATGGCGAGTGACCGTGCACCTCTCGATCGACTTCCTCGACATGGGCCGGGCCGGCGAGTGGGTGATCGGCGAGGCCAGCCTCACCCGCGCGGCCAGCGACCTGGCCTTCGTCGAGGGCCGCGCCCACGTCGGCGGGCGCACGCTCGCCAGGGCCACCGGTGTCTTCAAGCTGATGCGGCGCCGCGAGCGCTAGCGACGAGGCCCGCGCGTCACATTGCGGCTCGGGTGCGCTCGTGGCAAAGGAGCGCCTCGCCGAAGGCCACGGGGCGTAGCGCAGCCTGGTAGCGCATCTGCTTTGGGAGCAGAGGGTCGCGTGTTCGAAATCACGCCGCCCCGACCATCGGCAAGGGGACGCCGGGTGGGATCGATCGGATCGGGTCTCGCCGCCGGATCGCTCAGCCGAGGACGACTTGGCGCCGTCGCGGCGCGCTGGCCGATCGCCTTCCTCTTGTGGCTGACGCCCTCGATCGGGCAACTGCTCAAGTTCGCGGGGCGGCCGGGCGCGCTGCTGCTGATCGGCGCGGCGGGAATCGGCATTGCGGTGGTGCTGGGGTGGGCGCTGGCGCCGGCCGAGCGGCGGCGAACTGAGCCGCCATGGCATTTGCTGATCGGCGTCGCGCTCTGCGTGGTCTTCGCAGTGGCCTACCCGGTGGCGACCAGTGGGCTCTTCGGCGGCGGCACCGACCGGGCCGACGCGCTCGACGTCACCGATGCGGCGCTGCTTGCCGGACGGCCCGTCTACGACACTCTGACCTATCTCGGGAACCCGCCGACGCCGCTGCCGGGCGCGGTGTTGCTGGCGGCGCCTTTCCACCTGATCGGCTGGGGCGGCGTTGCAGAACGTCGTCTGGTTCATGGTGCTCTGCGCGCTCGCGCCGCGCCTCGTTGGCGATCGCCGCGGCGGGGCGGCCTACCTGGCGATCTTCGTGCTCTGCTGCCCAGGCGTGCTGCTGGACTTCGCCACCGGCAGCGACTTCGCTACCAACGCCATCTACGTGATCGTCTCGGTCTGGGCGCTGACCTCGCTGGCGCCGGGGGAGACCTGGGCGGTGCGCGTTCTCGCCTGCGCGCTTTTTGCCTGCGCCCTGTCGTCGCGCCCGATCTATGTCGTCGAGGCGCCGATCGTCGCCGCGGCGGTGCTGCAGCGGCAGGGTCTGCGCCGCGCACTTCAGGTCGGCGCCTGCGTCGCCATCCTGCTGGCGATCATCGACGGACCGCTGCTCGCCGACAATCCGACCCGCTTCCCGCTGCTGCTGCACGCCAACCTGCTGGGGTTCTGGCCGCGCTGGCTGCACGCCACGGTCGCCATCCCGGCGCTCTCGCTGGCGATTGCCGGCTCCGCCTTCTTTGTCGGAACCGGGCGGGGGCGCCTGTGGCTGCTCTCGGCGATCAGCCTGGCGCCGATGGTCGTCCCGCTGTTCGTGTTCGTGGCGCTGAGGCGTGGGCTTGGACCGTGGCTCGTCATCGTCGGCGGCTACACGCTGCCGCTGGCGCTCTTCGGCGGGCTCTGGCTGCTGCGTGCGCCGCAGGCCCGAAGCCCGTCCGAGCCTGCCAGCGCCGACCTCGCACCCGCGCCGCGCTGACGGCCGGCTGAAAATCGGGAGTTTTCCGCGTTGCCGGTCCTGGCTATTGGAGGGCGTCTCGACGGTCAGGCGCGGTTTCGAGGTCCCCGGGGCCTCGCGCCTCGGACTTCAAGCAGGGAACGATATGCTGGCGCGCATCTTTCGACCGGCCAAGACCGCCATGCAGTCCGGCAAGGCCAACACCAAGGAATGGGTGCTGGAGTTCGAGCCGGCCAGCGCGCGCGTCTCCGATCCGCTGATGGGCTGGACGATCTCGACCGACATGAACGGCCAGGTGCGGCTGATGTTCGATACCCGCGACGAGGCCGTGGCCTACGCCCAGCGGCACGGCATCGCCTTCGAGCTGTTGGCCCCCAAGGAAGCGCGCCGCGATCGTCAGGGCCTATGCAGACAACTTCGCCTATACGCCGCAAGAGAGCCATGGACCCACTAGGGCCGACCAGCGCCGCCCGTAGCTCAACCGGATAGAGCACGCGCCTTCTAAGCGCGGGGTTGCAGGTTCGAAGTCCTGCCGGGCGGGCCACGCTCAGGGTCGGCGGCGCGCCGGGCTGAAGGCGGCCTGAAGCAGCGTTAGGCCTGCTCGCCCGGTTGCTGCGCCATGGCGGCGCGCATCGCCGACGAGCGCGCGATGAACTCCTCGCGGGAGTTTTCCGACGGGTAGGGCTCCGCCGGCACGGGCACGCCCAGGAACTTGCAGAGCCGGTCCCAGCCTTCGCCGACCTCGTAGATCAGCAGCCGCTCGGGCGGGATCGCGGCCTTCACCTCTTCGGTGTGCTGGCGGAAGTAGTCGGTCATCCAGGCGCGGTCGTGCAAGGTGCTCGCGCATCGAACCCATGAAGCTCTCGAAGAAAGCGGCCTGCGGCTCCCGCTGCGTTCACCGCCGGGCTTGCCGGCGAGAAGATGGTCGCCTGGGTCGAGTCGAACCACTTGTCCGGGTCGCGCACGGTGTGCAGCACCTTGGCGTCCGGGATAGTGGTCGGCGATCTGCCGCCAGTAGGCGGCGCCCGGATAGTCGACCATCGACTGGTAGTCCTTGAAGATCAGGTCCCAGTCCGGCCGGCCTTCGCCGGCGTCGATCCACAGCGCCATGCTCTCGGGGTGCGTGAACACCTCCACCATGTGGTGGCAGGGCCCGAAGCCCAGCATGTTCAGCGCGGTCTGCATCGACTTGGTGCCCGTGCGGCCAAGCCCGGTGCCGACGACTTTCAACGGCATGTCCGTCTCTCCCGATCTGAGCGTCAAGTCTTAGGCGCCGCTCGGCGGGCGATCAACGGCCGCTGTCGAGCGCGTCCAGGCCGCGGCGCAGGTCGGCGATCAGGTCGTCGGGGTCTTCCAGGCCGATGTTGAGCCGCACACCGGGCCGGCGAACGCAGGCCGCAGCTTGCGGACGTCGAACTGCGGGTCGGCGTTGAGCGCCAGGCTCTCGAACCCGCCCCACGAAAAGCCGAGGCCGAACAGCTGCAGCGCGTCGAGGAAGGCCTCGACCGCGTCGCCCGGCGCCGGCTGCAGCACGATGCTGAACACGCCGGCCGCGCCGGCATAGTCGCGCCGCCAGAGCTCATGGCCGGGCGCGCCGGGCAGGGCAGGGTGCAGCACCTGCGCGACCTCCGGCTGGTCGGCGCAGCCAGGCGGCGACCTTCAGCGACGACGCGCCGTGGCGCTCCAGCCGGGTCGGCAGCGTGCGCAGGCCGCGCAGCATCTGGTAGGCGTCGTCGCCGGAGACCGACCAGCCGAAATCGACGATCGGTCCGCTCCAGCGCCGCGCCCGATCTCCGGCGAAGCGGTCGCCGCCGAGCCCATGAACACGTCGGAGTGGCCGCCGACATACTTGGTCAGCGCCTGGACGCTGAGGTCGACGCCGTGCGCCAGCGGCTTGAAGATCAGGCCGGCGGCCCAGGTATTGTCGATCAGCGTGAGGATGCCGCGCGGCTTGGCCAGGCGGGCGATGGCCGGCACGTCCTGCATCTCGAAGGTCAGCGAGCCGGGCGATTCCAGCACGATCAGCCGTGTCGCGGGCGTGGCCATCGCCATCACCGCGTCCGGCGGCGCGTCGGGCGGCGAAGTAGCGGATGGTCACGCCGAAGCGGCCCAGCACCCGGTCGCAGAAGCGGCGGATGGGCTTGTAGATCGCAGTCGGTGACCAGCACCTCGTCGCCGGCCTTCAGCACCGCCAGGATCGCCCCGCCGACGGCGGCGAGGCCCGACGGGAACAGCGTCGACCGCCCGCGCGCCTTCCAGCTCGGCGAGCGCCGAGGTCAGCGCGCCTTGCGCGGCCAGTCCGGCGCGGCCGTAGGTGGGGCGGCGGTCGTCGTAGAGCGCCGCCGCGTTGGCCGATCAGCACGGTCGAGCCCTTCTGGATCGGCGGCCCGACCGTGCTCAGCAGGTCGGCCGGCGCCTTGCCGGCGCGGATCAGGCGCGTGGCCTCGCTCGGCTTGCCGGTCTTGCTCAAAGCGCCAGCCGCATGGCGCAGCGATCCTTGAAGCCGTGCGCGACCTGCAGCGCGATCGCCGCGGTGAGGTGGGGGGTCAGCAGGTCCGGCGGCACCTCGACGAAGCCCAGCGTGGCGTAGAACGGACCGTTCCAGGGGATGTTGCGAAATGTCTCCAGCGTGACGCCGGCGAGGCCGCGCGCCCTGGCCGCGTCGATCGCCGTCTGCATCAGCCGCCGGCCGTGACCCTGGCGCTGGCGTTCCATCACCACGTCGATCTCGGCGACGTAGAGCGCATCGCCGGTGATCTCGGCGGCGAGGAAGCCGACCGGACCGGTGTCGTCTTCGGCGATCCACAAGAGGCCGGCTGCGAGCGGCGCCTCGCAGTGCTCCGGCAACGTCGGCGACGATGCGTCCCCCAGCGGCTGGCCGTAGCGGGCGAAGGTTTCCGCCCCCGACAGCGAGATCGCGGGGATGTGCGGCAGGTCGTCCGGCCGGGCAAGGCGGATGGTCACGTCGCTCACGGGCCGGTCGCGACGGGCGTCCCTGCGTCGCTGGAGCCCCATTCGGTCCAGGAGCCGTCGTAGACGGCAACGTCGCCGCGGCCGAGGCCGGCGAGCGCCAGCGCCAGGATCGCCGCGCTGATGCCCGAGCCGCAGGTGGTGACGATCGGCGCCTCGAGGTTCACGCCAGCCGCACCGAAGGCGCCGCCGCAGCGCGTCCGGCCCCTTCAGCGTGCCGTCGTCCGCGACGAGACTGGCCCAGGGCAGGTTGCGGGCGCCCGGGATGTGGCCTTCGCGCAAGCCGGCCCGCGGCTCCGGCGCCTCGCCGCGAAAGCGGGCGGCCGAGCGCGCGTCGACCAGCTGCGCGCCGCCGTCCGCCAGCGATCTGCGCGCACGCCGGCGAGGTTCTGCGACCAGCTCGGCCCTGAGGCGCGCCTTGAACTCGCCGTGCTCGGCCTCGCGCCAGCCGGCCTCGACCGGATGGCCCTCCGCCAGCCACTTCTTCAGCCCGCCGTCGAGCACGAAGACCCGCTCGCAGGCCCATCGCGCGGAAGCTCCACCAGACCCGCGGCGCCGAGAAGATCCCGAGGCTGTCGTAGACCACCACGGTCGAATCCGGCTCGACGCCCAGGCGCCGCGCGGCTGTGGCGAAGTCGGCCGGCGCCGGCAGCATGTGGGGCAGGTCGGTCGCATGGTCGCTGATCGCGTCGATGTCGAAGAACACCGCGCCCGGGATGTGGGCCTGCGGCATACTCGGCCTTGGGATCGCGCTTCGCGTCCGGCATGTGCCAGCTGCCGTCCAGCACCACGAGGCCGGGCTCGCCGAGGTGTTCGGCCAGCCAGTCGGTGGTGACGAGGGGACTGGCAGGCATGGCGGTCACTCCACCCAGGGCGGCACGGGCAGTCCCTGTTCCTTCAGGAACGCCGGGTTGAACAGCTTGCTCTGATAGCGCGAGCCGTAGTCGGCAAGGATGGTCACGATGGTGTGGCCCGGCCCCAGCTCGCGCGCCATCCGCGACCGCGCCGGCGACGTTGATGCCGGTCGAGCCGCCCATGACCAGCCCCTCGTCGCCGAGTTCGATGATGGCGCGCATCATCTCCTCGTCCGTGACGCGGTAGGGGTAGTCGATCGCTCAGCCCCTCGAGGTTGGCGGTGATGCGGCCCTGGCCGATGCCCTCGCTGATCGAGGTCCCCTCCGCCTTCAGCTCGCCGTGGGCGTAGTACTCGTAGAGCGCCGCGCCGCCCGGGTCGGCGAGGCCGATGGCGATGTCGGGCTTCTGGGCGCGCAGCGCCGCGGCGACGCCGGCCAGCGTGCCGCCGGTGCCGACCGCGCAGATGAAGCCGTCGATCCGGCCGTGCGGTCTGCGCCCAGATCTCCGGGCCGGTGGCGTCGATGTGGGCCTGGCGGTTGGCGACGTTGTCGAACTGGTTGGCCCAGATCGCGCCGGCCGGCTCCTTGGCGTTCAGTTCGTCGGCCAGGCGGCCGGAGTAGCGCACGTAGTTGTCGGGGTTGGCGTAGGGGACGGCGTCCACCTCGACCAGCTCGGCGCCCATCAGGCGGATGGCGTCCTTCTTCTCCTGGCTCTGGGTGCGCGGGATGACGATGGTGCAGCGTGTAGCCCAGCGCGCGGGCGACCATGGCCAGGCCGATCCCGGTGTTGCCGGCGGTGCCCTCGACGATCCGGCCGCCGGGCCGCAACTCGCCTCGCCGTTCGGCGTCGCGGATGATCCACAGCGCCGCGCGGTCCTTCACCGACTGGCCCGGGTTGAGGAACTCCGCCTTGCCGAGGATCTCGCAGCCCGGTCGCCTCGCTGGCGGCCTTCAGGCGGATGAGCGGCGTATCGCCGATGAGGTCGAGCACGGAGCTCGCGATCATGGTTTCGTCATCGCGGGATGGAACGGCGCGCGCAAGGGGGAAGTGCGCGCGGCGCCGCCCCTGCAGCGACGCTGTCCCCGCCGGCAAAGAACCAATCGCCCCGCTGCGTCGTTGTTCAGTCAGCCGGGGCGGGCGCCTCCGGCCAAGCGGGGAAGCGGCATGGTGCAGTTCGCGGTGACGCAGAAGGATGGAGAGTGGACCGTCTTCCGGGACGGCGAGGTGGTTTTCAGCGGCATGTCGCGCTCGCGGGCGATCGAACAGGCCGAGACGCTGGCGCACGACGCCGCCGAAGCCGGCGAGGAGACCGAGCTGCTCGTGCAGGACTATATCGGCGAGCTGACCACCCGCCACACCTTCTGACCGGAGGAGCCTCCGCTGCGCCAGTCGACCGGCACGCTCGACATCGAGACCCGCGGGCGCGGCCTGGTGGAGGTGACGCACGAGGTCGAGGCCTGGGTCGGCGGCGCGGGCATGCAGGAGGGGCTGCTGACGGTGTTCTGCCGCCACACCTCGGCGTCGGTTCTTGTCCAGGAGAACGCGGCGACCGCCGTGCGCGTCGACCTCGAGGCCTTCTTCGAGACGCTCGCGCCCGAGGACCCCGGCCGCTATCGCCACGACGATGAAGGGCCCGACGACATGCCTTCGCACATCCGCACGGCGCTGACCGGTGTCAGCCTGGCGATTCCGCTGATCGGCGGGCGCCTGGCGCTCGGGACCTGGCAGGGGATCTACCTCTTCGAGCACCGCCGCGCCCCGCACACCCGCCAGCTGGCGCTCCACCTGATCGGCGAGTGAGGCGGCGGCGGATTTTCCCGCCCCGCAAATCGCACCGCAATGCGACCGTTAACTACGGCGCCCGAAATGTGGCGCCGGCAGCTGGCGCGCCTCTTGAGTCCGATGAAAATGTCAAAGACCGCCGACGTGAGCCTGCGTGGAACAGATACAGAACATTGCTGGTGAATTGCGTCAAGTCTTGGCGTCTACCGACGCCGCCGCAGGAAGGCGGTTCCGGGCGGGCCCGCCGCGCCGCACTACGCCGGAGCGCTGCGCCCCGGATCACCACGCTTCCATTCGTCCGCCGTGCGCCAGCAAGCGCCGCTGAAGCGTTCCGATGTGGTCAGCCACTCGTGGAGGACCAGCGAGAGGTCGCGTCCGCCGTCGACTTTGTGGCTCGCGAGCAGCCCGCCGCCGTCAGCGTCGGAGAACCTGATCGTGTGGAAGCGGTGGCCCTGCCAGGCCACACGCACGGTGACCGCGCCACTGTACGACGTGTGAGTGCGGGCTTTTATCCGGGTATCGCGCGACAGGTGGCCGCGCGTTTCGTTCCGGGTGCGGATGTGGCGCACCAGGTCTTCAGCGGCCTCCAGCGGCCGCGTTGGCTGGGCCGCCTGGAACGAGACATGGTCTCGCGTTGGCGCCCGCAAGCCGCCGGGCGCCGTCTCACCGAAGAACTCGGCCAGATCTTCCTCGAACGGCGTTGGCGGCACGCTGGCCATGACGTCTCATACCATGGCGAAGGAACCCAGACGTGAGGCATTCGCCGCTGTCCAAGCACCCTGGCGGTCCTGACCGCGCTTCCAGCCGCGTTCGGCTGCGGTTCTCAGTGGTGGTTGCGGACGTACTCCAGGAACTCCTGCCTCGTGCGGGGGTCGTCGCGGACGACGCCCAGCAGGGTGCTGGTGGTCAGCTTCGAGCCCGGGGTGTTGACGCCGCGCATGGTCATGCAGCTGTGCTCGGCGGTGACCACCACGCCGACGCCCTTCGGCTGCAGCACGTCCTGGATCGCCTCGGCGACCTCGGCGGTGAGCTTCTCCTGGATCTGCAGGCGCCGCGCGAAGCCCTGCACCACCCGCGCCAGCTTGGAGATGCCCACCACGCGCCGGTCAGGCAGGTAGCCGACATGGGCGCGGCCCTGGAACGGCAGCATGTGGTGCTCGCAGAAGCTCACCACCGGGATGTTGGTCAGCACCACCAGCTCGTCGTAGCCGCCCACCTCGTCGAAGGTGCGCTGCAGGTAGTCGCGCGGGTTGGTGTCATAGCCGCCGAACAGCTCCTCGTAGGCGCGCACGACGCGGGCCGGGGTGTCCTGCAGGCCCTCGCGGGACGGGTCGTCGCCGGCCCACTGGATCAGCGTGCGGACCGCCGCTTCGGCGTCGTCGCGGGTGACCGGGCGGGCGGCAGACCGCGTTCCTGGGCGGCTGGCTGACTTGATGGGATTGCTCATGCTTCCTCTTGCGGCGAACGGCTTAGCCAAGGACGGCCGGCTCGGCAAATGGACGCCGGCGCGCGGCGAACATTCCCGTCCTGACGATGAGATATAGGGCTGCGCGCCGCGCGGCGGATCAGGCCTCGGCGGGCCGCACGCCGGCGAGCCAGTGGTCGACGCCCGGGAAGATGGCCTCCGCGGCGTTGTAGCCGCGGGTGACGAGGGCGTAGGTGCCGTCGGCGTTGGGGCCGAGGACCACGGTCGGAAAGCCAGTGGCGCCGGCGCGCTGCGAGACGGCGTAGTCGCGCCAGGTCTCGCGGCTGAGGCCCTCGTCGGCCAGCGCGGTGAGGAAGGCGGCGCGGTCGAAGCCCTGCTCGGCGGCGAGGTCGCCCAGCACCTCGGGCTTCGTCACGTCGCGGCCCTGCGCATAGAAGGCGCGATGCGCGGCCTCCAGGTAGTCGAGGCCGGCGTCCATCGAGGTGCGGCGGGCGAGCACGACGGCGCGCGCGGCGGGATCGGTGTCGTAGACGAAGCCCTCCTGGTCGGCGAGCGCGGGATCGAACGGCTGGCCGGTCAGCGCGCCGATCTCCTCCCAGTGATGCACGAGGCCGCGACGGGCCTGCTCCGGCATCGGCTCGGTCGTGCCGGGCCTGAGCCCCCCCATCACCAGCCGCACATGCGCGACGTCGCCGTAGCGGCCGCGCAGCTGGCGCATCACCGGCGCGAACCCGTAGCACCACGAGCACATCGGGTCGGCGAAGTAGATGAAGTGCAGGCCGTCCATGGCTGAGCTCCGAAACCCCGCGCCACCTTAACGCCTTGCGGGGCCTGGAGGTCAGCTCTTCGTCAGGCTGAGCTGCACCACGTTGGTGCGCTCGGTGCGGAAGCCGGCTTCGCAGTAGCCCAGGTAGAAGCGCCAGAGCCGCCGGAAACGCTCGTCGAAGCCCAGGCCGCGGATGTCGTCCCACGCCGCCTCGAACCGCTGCGCCCATTCGGCGAGCGTGTCGGCGTAGTTCTGGCCGAACCGGACCAGTTCGCGCCACTCCAGCCCGGCGCGCGCCGTCTCCTCCTTCAGCCGCTTCTCCGACGGCAGCATGCCGCCCGGGAACACGTACTTCTGGATGAAGTCGGCGCGTCGCCGGTAGTGGGCGAAGAGCTCGTCGCGGATGGTGATGATCTGCAGGCCGGCGCGGCCGCCGGGCGAGAGCACGTCGTGGATCTTGCCGAAATAGGTCGGCCAGTACTCCTCGCCGACCGCCTCGAACATCTCGATCGAGGCGACGCGGTCGAACTGGCCCTCGACGTCGCGGTAGTCGATCAGCCGGATGTCGGCGCGCTCGGCGAGGCCCTGTTCGAACATCCGCTGCTTGGCGAACTCGTACTGCGCCGGCGAGATGGTGATGCCGGTGACCTTGGCGCCCACCTCGCCGGCGGCGAACTCGGCAAAGCCGCCCCAGCCGCAGCCGATCTCCAGCACGTGGTTGTCGGGGCCGAGGCCGAGCTGGCGCGCCAGGCTGGCGTACTTGTTGTGCTGGGCGTCCTTCAGCGGCTGGTCCGGCCGCTCGAACCTGGCCGACGAGTAGGTCATCGAGGGGTCGAGCCAGCGCGAATAGAAGGCGTTGCCGAGGTCGTAGTGGGCGAGGATGTTGCGCTTCGAGCCGTTGCGGCTGTTGCGGTGCAGGGCGTGCGCCAGGAAGTTCACCGCCCGCAGGAAGAAACCGCCCTCCAGCAGCCGGCGGATGCGGTCGAGGTTGGCGGTGAACGCCTCGAGCAGCGCCGAGAGGTCGGGCGTGTCCCACTCGCCGGCCATGAAGCCTTCGCCAAAGCCGATGTCGCCGCCGGCCAACACCCGCTGCACGAAGTGGAAGTCCTTGACGATGAGCCGCGCCTCAGGCCCCGGCAGGGCGCCCTCGATGCGCAGTTCGCGGCCCGAAGGCAGCACGAAGATCAGCCGGCCGAACTCCCAGTTCTGCGACGCAATCTTGACGACCGTGCGGAACGCCGCCGGCGCCTTTCTCAGTTCCGGGTCGTCCGATCCGACGACCGCGGTGTTTTCACCGTTCAACGTCGCCTCCCACCCCAATTCTCCAGCTCACCATATCACTGGTCTGCAACAAGGCGAATCAGTCGCTGCAGGGCGGCTTGCACGCGTCTTCGCCGAGCGCCATCTCTACGCGCCAGCCGCCCCGCCGGATCGGAGACGCCACGCTTTGACTATTCAGCCCAACGCCGTCGTCGAGGTCGCCGGGCCGGGCGGGCGGGTGCGGATCGGCAACGCCGAGCCGCTGACGATCATCGCCGGTCCCTGCGCGATGGAGAGCCGCGAGCACGCGCTGGAGATGGCGCATGCGCTGAAGGAGATCGCGTCCAGGCTCGGGGTCGGGCTGATCTACAAGACCTCGTTCGACAAGGCCAACCGCACCTCGGGCGAGAAGCCGCGCGGCGTGGGCCTGGGCCAGGCGCTGCCGATCTTCGCCGAGATCCGCGAGGCGACCGGATTGCCGGTGCTGACCGACGTGCACGAGATCGACCAGTGCGCGCAGGCCGCCGAGGTGATCGATGTGCTGCAGATCCCCGCCTTCCTGTCGCGCCAGACCGACCTGATCGTCGCCGCGGCGCGGACGGGCAGGGTGGTGAACATCAAGAAGGGCCAGTTCCTGGCGCCGGACGACATGCAGCACGTCATCGCCAAGGCGCTGGCGGCCGGCAATCCCAACGTCATGGCCACCGAGCGCGGCGCGTCGTTCGGCTACCACACGCTGGTCTCCGACATGCGCGCCCTGCCGATCATGGCGAAGATCGGCTGCCCGGTGGTGTTCGACGCCACCCACTCGGTGCAGCAGCCGGGGGGCGCGGGCGGCGCCTCGGGCGGCGAGCGGCAGTATGTGCCGGTGCTGGCGCGGGCCGCGGTGGCGGTGGGGGTGGCGGCGGTCTTCATGGAGACCCACCAGGATCCCGACAGCGCGCCGAGCGACGGTCCCAACATGGTGCCGCTGAAGGACTTCGAGCCGCTGGTGCGCGAACTGATGGAGTTCGACGCGCTGGCCAAGCGCCGGGTCGCCTGACGCGGACAACCGTCCCGCGTTTTTCGGCGTTGACAACCGGCATGCCGCGGCGGAAGCGTTGCCGTCGGAGAAGCGCTTCCGCGAGGTCGTCATGTCGCTCACGCTCATCGGCCGGCTGCTCTGCGCCGCCCAGCAGACCTACGACATCGTCGCGTCCGGGGTGACGCCGCCGTCGCCGCCGCAGCCGGCCCCGCCGCCGTCGTCGCTGGTCGGCTGGCTGGGCGACGTCCCCTGCCAGGTCGGCGGCGACGAGCAGATCAACGCGGTGATGGTCGGCGAGACGGCCAGCGAGGTCATTGTCGCCTTCCGCGGCACCGAGCCGTTCGACAGTCCCGACAAGGCGCGGATGATCCTCGACTGGATCGACGACCTGCTGGTCGACCAGGTCCCCGCGCCGGCCGGCCCCGGCCTCGTCCACGAGGGCTTCAACGACGCCGTCACCGAGCTATGGGACTGGACGCTGGCGCAGGTCAGAGGCCGCACCCAAACCAAGCCGCTCTACGTGATCGGTCACAGCAAGGGCGGCGCGATGGCCAACATCGCCGCCACCCGCTTCGTCGCCGCCGGCCTGAAGCCTTACGTCTGCACCTACGAGGCCGCGCGCTGCGGCGATCCGACGTTCGCCGCCGGCTATGCGACGCAGGTGCTGAACGCCGTCCGCTACGAGTACCAGGACGACGTCGTGCCGCTGCTGCCGCCCAGCACGTCCTTCATCACGCTGTTCCAGGCGATGCCGGGCTTCGCCGAAGAGATGACGCTGGTGAAGGCGCGCCTCACGGGCGGGATCATCCCGAATTACGTGCCGGTCGGCGACCTGCACTTCATCAACTGGGTGAACCAGATCGTGCCCGACAACTTCGCCCTCGAGGCGCAGCGGATCGCGCACCTGCTGTTGCTGCTCTTCGAGCTCAATGCGGCCAAGATCATCGACGACCACTCGATCGGCCCCGGCTCCGGCGTGGCCAACGTGCTCTGTCCCGGCGTCTGGCCGCTCGCGCCCACCGCTTAGGCCCCCGCCGCGCTGGACTTTTCGCCGCCCGTCCGATTGAACGTCGCGGCAAGGACGCAAGTTCGAGTCCCCGCGTCAGGGAGCGCCGATGGATCTGGCCAGCCTGCAGCAGCTGCTTCAGCGCGTCGCCGGGGCCCGGGTCGTCGCGGTGGGCGACCTGATGGTCGACCGCTTCGTCTACGGCGAGGTCGCCCGCATTTCCGCCGAAGCGCCGATCCCGGTGATGGCCCGCACCGCGGGAAAGCGTGATGCTGGGCGCCGCCGGCAACGTGGCGCGCAACGTCGCCGCGCTCGGCGGCGAGGTGGCGCTGGTCGGGGTGATCGGCAAGGACGACGGCGGCAGGCAAGCCAAGGACCTGATCGCCGCCGAGCCGCGCATCGAGGGCTACCTGATCACCGATCCCGATCGCCCGACCACGATCAAGACGCGCTTCGTCTCCGCCGGCCAGCAGCTGCTGCGCGTCGACGAGGAGACCACGCGGCCGGTCGCCGGCGACGTCGAGCGCCAGCTGGTGCGGACCATCGCCGACGCGGCGCGCGGGGCTGGCGCGATCCTGATCTCCGACTACGGCAAGGGCGTCGTCACGGCGCCGGTGATCGAGGCCGCCCGCGCCGCCGCCGAGCGCGAAGGGCGCGGCGCTGATCGTCGATTCCAAGGCGCGCTCGTTCGCCCGCTACGGCGCGGCCGACATCATCAAGCCCAACGCCGCCGAGCTCGCCCACGCCGCCGACCTGCCGACCGAGACCGACGCCGAGATCGAGGCGGCGCTGGCGCGGGCGCTGACGCTCTGCCACTGCAAGGCGGTGCTGGTGACACGCGCGGCCAAGGGCATGTCGCTGGCGGTGCGCGGCGAGGCGGTGCGCCACTTCCGCCGCCCGCCGCCGGAGGTGTACGACACGTCCGGGCGCAGGCGACACGGCGCTGGCCGCGCTCGGCGCGTCGCTGTCGGCCAGCGCGCCGCTGGGCGAGGCGATCGAGTTCGCGCTGCTGGCCGCCGGCGTCGTGGTGCAGAAGGCGGGCACCGCCACCGCCACGCCCGACGAGATGATCGAGGCCGAGATCATCGAGCGCGGTCGCCCCGGCGGAGGCCAAGATCGCCACGCCCGAGCGGATGGGCCGCGAGGCCGACGCGCTGGCGCGAGCGCGGCCTGAAGGTCGGTTTCACCAACGGCTGCTTCGACATCCTGCACCGCGGCCACATCGCCTACCTGGCCCAGGCCCGCGAGTGGTGCGACCGGCTGATCGTCGGCCTCAACACCGACCGCTCGGTCAAGGCGCTGAAGGGCGAGGGCCGGCCGGTGAACGACCTGGAGTCGCGCGCCCTGGTGCTGGCCGGCCTGCGCTCGGTCGACCTGGTGGTGCCGTTCGACGAGGAGACGCCGCTGGGGCTGATCGAGCGGCGCGCGTCCGGACGTGCTGATCAAGGGCGCGGACTACAGCCTCGACGGCGTCGTCGGGCGCGAGCTGGTGGAGGGCTGGGGCGGCGAGGTGCGGCTCGCCGACCTCGTCGAGGGCCACTCGACCACCGCCACGATCGAGAAGCTCGCCAAGCGCGCGCATGACGCCGAGCAGCAGATCGCCGTTCGTCACCGGCGGCGCCGGGCTTCATCGGCTCCAACGTCGTTGCGCGGCTGGCCCAGGACCCGGGCCTCGACGTGGTGGTCTGCGACTGGCTGGGCGAGGCGGACGACGGCAAGTGGCGCAACATCGCCAAGCATCCGATCGGCGACTTCGTGCCCGCCCGAGCAGATGTTCGACTGGCTGGGACGCAACGCTGGCGACGTCGAGCTGGTCATCCACATGGGCGCGATCTCCTCGACCACCGAGCCCGACGCCGACCGGATCGTGCACGAACAACTTCGTGCTCTCGCGCGACCTCTTCCGAACTGGTGCGCCGAACACCGGCGCCGGCTGCTCTACGCCTCGTCGGCCGCCACCTATGGCGACGGGGCCGGCGGCTTCGACGACGACAACGACCTTGCGGCGCTGGCGGCGCTGCGGCCGCTCAACGCCTACGGCTGGTCGAAGGCGCTGTTCGACCTCTTCGCGGTCCGCGAGGCCGCTCGCGGCCATGCGCCGCCGCAGTGGGCCGGCCTGAAGTTCTTCAACGTCTACGGCCCCAACGAAGACCACAAGGGATCGATGAAGTCGGTCGCCGCGCAGATCTGGCCGGACGTCGCGGCGGGGCGGGCGGTGCGGCTGTTCAAGTCGTACCGCGCGGGCGTCGCCGATGGCGGCCAGCTGCGCGACTTCGTCTACGTCCGCGACGTGGCCGACGTGGTCGAATGGCTGGCGGGCCGGCCGGGCGTGAACGGGGTCTTCAACCTCGGCTCCGGCCGCTCCCGCTCGTTCAAGGAGTTGGCCGAGGCAGTGTTCCAGGCGGCCGGCCAGGGCGCCGCTGATCGACTATGTCCCGATGCCGGAGGCGATCCGCGACCGCTATCAGTACTTCACCGAGGCCGCGCCTCGATCGGCTGCGCGCGCGCCGGCTACGAGGGCCAGTTCACCAGCCTGGAGGACGGCATCGGCGACTATGTTGGGGGCTATCTCGCCAAGCCGGACCCCTACCTGTGACCGACCTGACCACAACCTGCTGCGTCGCCGGCGGCGGGCCGGCCGGCATGATGCTGGGCTTTATCCTGGCGCGCGCCGGCGTCGACGTCATCGTGCTTGAGAAGCACGCCGATTTCCTGAGGGATTTCAGGGGCGACACCGTGCATCCTTCGACGCTGGAGGTGATGCGCGAGCTGGGCCTGCTGGACGATTTCCTGCGAGCGCCCGCACCAGCAGGTGCAGCGGCTGGCCGCGCAGGTCGGCGACGACACCATCCATGCCGCCGACTTCAGCCGCCTGCCGCTCGCGGCGAAGTTCATCGCGTTGATGCCGCAGTGGGACTTCCTGAACTTCCTGGTCGACAAGGCGAAGGCGTTCCCGAGCTTCCGCCTGATGATGCAGGCCGAGGCGGTCGATCTCATCCGCGACGGCGAGCGCGTGACGGGCGTCGGTCGTGCAGACGCCCGACGGCGAGCAGCGCGATCGCCGCGGCGCTGGTCGTCGGCGCCGACGGGCGCCACTCGACGATCCGCGAGCGGGCCGGCTTCGTCGTGGAGGACATCGGCGCGCCGATGGACGTGCTCTGGATGCGCCTGCCGCGAAAAGCGGGCGACGATGACGTCGTGCCGCTCGGCCACGCCGTCGCCGGCGGCATCCTGGTGCTGATCCCGCGCGGCGACTACTTCCAGTGCGGCTTCGTGGTGAAGAAGGGCGGCGCCGAGGAATTGCAGGCCAAGGGGCTGGAGGCGTTCAAGCGCCGGATCGAGGAGATCGCCCCGGCGCTGCGCGGCCGCTGCGACGTGTTGACCAGTTGGGACGACGTCAAGCTGCTCACCGTCGCCGTCGACCGCCTGAAGACCTGGTGCGCGCCGGGCGTGCTCTGCATCGGCGATGCGGCGCACGCGATGTCGCCGATCGGCGGCGTCGGCATCAACCTCGCCGTCCAGGACGCGGTCGCCGCCGCCAACCTGCTGTGGTCGCCGCTGAAGGCGGGCGCGGTCTCGCTGGCCGACCTGGCGGCCGTGCAGCGCCGCCGCCAATGGCCGACCGAGGTCACGCAGGGCGCCCAGGTGTTCATCCAGAAGCGCGCCATCGCCCCGACGCTGGCCGGCGCATCGCCCAGGGCCCCGTGGCCGGCAAAGGTGGTCGACCGCGTGCCGTTCCTGCAGGGTCTGACCGCCCGCGTGCTGGGCCTGGGCGTGCGCTTTGAAAAGGTGCGCGCGCCGGCGGCCTAGGGCCGCGGACCCGCCGGGGCCGCCGCGCGCCGGACCGGCGGCAGGGCGTTGCAGAGGTCGAGGGCGCCGGCCGGACGCAGGAAGAAGGTGTCCTCGCGGTTGGCTTTCACGTGGATCCAGGTGCGGAAAGTCACGCTCCAGGTCTTCAGCACCTCGAAGCTCGGGCGCTCGGCCGGCGGCAGGTCGAGGGCCATGCGGATGCTGCGGATCGGGATGCGCTCGGCCGGGTTGGCGTAGAAGCCGAGGTCGCCCTGGCCGCGCGGCAGCGCCGCCAGCAGCGGCATGCCTTCCAGCACCCGGCCGACCAGCGCGATGTTGCGGTCGAGGCCGCGCGGCGGCTGGCCGATCACCGCGTAGAGCTCGGCCCCGGTCCCGGTGTCCGGATTGAGGTTCCTGCCGACGCCCACCATGCCGTAGCAGTGGGCGAGCCAGGCCTCGCCGCCGGTCTCGGCGACCGGGAACGAGCCCCAGAACCCGACCCGGTCGGCGTAGGTGTCCGGGAACGGCAGCGGCGACACCGGGATGCCGGCCGCCGGCCGCGAGTATTCCGCAGGCGCCGGCTTCACCACGCCGGGCGGCAGCGGCTTCTTCGCGGTCGGATCGCCCCACTGGACGACGTAGTTGTCCTGCACCCGCTCGATGGAGAGGCCATCGAACCAATGGGCGTGGGCGAGCGCCCGGATGTTGCCGACGTGGACCGGCGCGAATGGCTCTGCGAGCTGGATGACGACGCGTCCGCCGCGCGCGAGGTCCATCACCAGCAGCTGGCTCGGGTCGATCTGCGCCCAGTCCTCTGGCGCGGCGGCGGCCAGCACCGACGTCGGCGTGGGCGGCGGCGGTTTGGCCGGATCGGCGCTCGCGCCGGCGGCGAGCAACGATGCGCAGGCGAGCGCGGCGGGCAGCGCTTTCATGGCGCCACCGTGCCACGAAACAGGACGATTCACACGCGTTTCGGTGCGTCGGGCGGGCGCCGTGTCGCGGCGCGCCGACGCCTCTTCGTTTCCGTGGCGGCTCGTCCTGCGCTAACCCTCGGCCATGGCCGAACGTCATGGATGGCGGTTCTGGGGGCTGATCGCGGCGGGCGCGGCGCTGGTGCTGGTCGTGGCGGCGCTCTACGTCTGGCGCGACGACGTCATCAAGGCGCTGCTCGATCCGAAGGTCCCGTTCGGCAAGGACCACCCGCCGCCGGCGGCCGACTACGCCACGCGAGGCGCCTGGGCGCTGATCCCCGACCCGAGTGCGACGCCGCAGGCGGTCGACGTGTTCTTCATCCACCCCACCTCCTATCCGCCGTCCTTCACCTCCTACAACGGCCAGCGGCACTGGAACGCGCCGGTCTACGACCACGGCGCCGGCGTGGTGCTCTCGCGGGTGATGCTGCCGAACTATGCCGCGCCGTTCGACGCGGTGGGCGACCTCTATGCGCCGCGCTACCGCGAGGCGAGCCTCTATACCAAGTCGACGCTCTGGGACGACGCGCTGGAGGCGCGCCAGTTCGCCTACGGCGACATCAAGGCGGCGTTCGACACCTACCTCGCCCGCTACAACCACGGGCGCCCGTTCATCCTCGCCGGCGCCGAGCAGGGCGGCGAGCTGGGCGCGCGGCTGCTCGCCCAGGAGATCGCCCCGAACCCCGACCTGCGCCGCCGGCTGGTGGCGGCTTACCTGATCGATACGATCGTGCCGGCCGACCAGTACGGCCGCCGGCGCGCCCGTTCCGGCCTGCCTGAAGCGGGCCGAGGCGGGCTGCCTCGTCGCCTGGTCGGCGGTGCGCCAGGGCGACTTCACCGGCGCGCGGCGCCTCATCAGCCGGGCGATGGTCTGGAACGCCCAGGACCAGCTGGAGCCGCTGGGGCAGCGCAAGCCGCTCTGCGTCAACCCGCTGCTGGGCGCGCAGACCGACGAGCTGGCGCCCGAGCGGCTCAACCTCGGCGCGGCGGCCGCCACCGGGCTGGAGTGGGGCGTGCGGCCGGGCTTCATGGTGCGGCAGGTGGCCGCGAGGTGCCAGGACGGGATCCTGAGGGTCAGCCGGCCGCGCTCGGCGCTGCTGAGGCCCTCCGGCATCAACTGGATCGAGCGCATCCGCGAGCCGGGCTACAACCTCTTCTGGGCCGATCTGGAGGCCGACTCCGAGGCGCGGTGGGCGGCCTGGCAGGCCGCCCATCCGGCCCCTCAGCCCGCTTCTGCCCCGGCGCCCGGCCGCCAGTCGAAGAGCTCCTGAACCAGCGCCACGGCGCGGCCGCGCTCGGACGTCAGCTGCGGGTCGCGCGCCAGCACCAGCCGCGCGTCGTCGGCGGCCGCGGCGATCAGATCGCGGTGCGCGGCCGGATCGGCGAGTCGGTAGGCCGGAAAGCCGCTCTGCTTCAGGCCCAGCGGATCGCCGCCGCCGCGCAGCTCCAGGTCCTTCTCGGCGATCAGGAAGCCGTCGTCGGTGCGGCGCAGGATGTCGAGCCGGGTCTTGGCGATCTCGGAGAGCGGCGGGTCGTAGAGCAGCACGCAGGCGCTCTCGGCCTTGCCGCGCCCGACCCGGCCGCGCAGCTGGTGCAGCTGCGCCAGGCCGAAGCGCTCGGCCTGCTCGATCACCATGATGGTCGCCGCCGGCACGTCGACGCCCACCTCGACCACGGTCGTCGCCACCAGCACTGCCAGCCGGCCCTCGGCGAACTCCGCCATCACCCGGTCCTTTTCAGGTCCCGGCAGCTTGCCGTGCACCAGCCCGACGCGGGCGCCGAAGACGTGCCGCAGCGCCGCGGCGCGCGCCTCGGCGGCGGCGAGGTCGGCGTTCTCCGACTCCGAGACCAGCGGGCAGATCCAGAACGCCTGCGCGCCGCCTGCGCACCGCGGTCTTCAGGCGCTCGACGATCTCGCCGACCCGCGCCATCGGCGAGGCGCGGGTGGCCACCGGCGTGCGGCCGGGCGGCTTTTCGTCGATCCGCGAGACGTCGAGGTCGCCGAACACCGTCAGCTCCAGGGTGCGCGGGATCGGCGTCGCCGACATGGCGATCAGGTGCGCGGCCTCGCCCTTGGCCTGCAGGCGGTTGCGCTCGTTGACGCCGAAGCGGTGCTGCTCGTCGATCACCGTCAGCGCGAGCGCGTGGTACGCGACGTCGTCCTGGAAGAGCGCGTGGGTGCCGACCGCCACCGCCGCCGAGCCGCCCGCCAGCGCCGCCAGCTTCTCGGCCCGGCCCGCGCCCTTGTCGCGGCCGGTGAGCAGGATCGCCTTGACGCCGTGGCTGGCCAGCGGCCCGGCCAGCGTCTCGAAGTGCTGGCGCGCCAGGATCTCGGTGGGCGCCATCAGCGCCGACTGCAGGCCGGCCGCGGCGGCGTCGGCCATCGCCAGCATGGCGACCACCGTCTTGCCGGAGCCCACGTCGCCCTGCACCAGCCGGCTCATCCGCTCGCCGGCCGCCAGGTCGGCGCGGATCTCGGTCAGCGAACGGACCTGCGCGCCGGTCAGGCGGAACGGCAGATCGGCCTCGACCTTGGCCGCCAGGGCGCTCTCGGCGATTGCTGGGGCGGGCTCGGCTCTTGCGGGCGCGACTTGCGCTGGGCGAGCGCCAGCTGGTGGGCGAAGAGCTCGTCGTAGGCGAGGCGCCGGCGCGCAGGGGCTTGCGGCGAGAGGTCCGCCTCGCCTTGCGGGTTGTGCAGCGCCTCGAGCGCCTCGCGCCAGCCGGGCCAGCGCTGGCGCGCCAGCCAGGCGCCGTCCTGCCACTCCGGCAGCGCCGGCGCGCGCGCCAGCGCCTCCAGCGCGAAGCGGCGCACGCTGCGCGTCGGCAGGCCGGCGGTGGCCGGATAGATGGCCTCGACCTCCGGCACGTCGCCGGCCCGCTCGGCGGGGACAGAGATAGTCCGGATGGACGATCTGCAGCTCGTGGTCGAACTCGTTGCGCTCGACCCTGCCGCTGACGATCCGGCTCGCCCCTTTCGGATGCGCCGCCTCCAGGCCCTGTCCAGCGCTGGAAGAACACCAGGGTGACGAAGCCGGTCTCGTCGAAGGCGCGGATCTTCCACGGGTGGCCGGCGCGCCCCGGCCGCTGGTGCGCGTCGATGGTGACGACTGAGGGTCTGCTCCTCGCCGGCGACCGCGTCGGCGACCTTCGTCAACGTGCGCCGCACCAGGCGCTGCGGCGCCACGAACAGCACGTCGCGCACCAGCGGCCCGGCCACCCGCTCGAGCAGCGGCGCGATGCGCGGGCCGACCCCCTTCAGCGAGCCAGTCGGCGCGAACAGGGGAAAGAGAATCTCCGGCCGCATGCTTGGGATTGTAGCGCTTTCAGCAGCCGGCTTGCGCCCGGCAAGGTTGCGGACAACAGTCGCCCTATCATCGGGGAGGACTTCGTTCAGTGTCCAAATTCGCCGCCGCTCTCGCGGGCCTCGCGCTCGCCGTCGCGCCAGCCGCTTTCGCCCAGCCCGCGCCCGCCGCCGCGCCGCCAGGTCCCGCAGCCGCAGGCCGGCGACTTCGTGATCCACGACTTCCACTTCCAGTCCGGCGAAAGCCTGCCCGAGCTGCGCATCCACTACACGACGTACGGCGAGCCGAAGCGCAATGCGGCGGGCCACGTGACCAATGCGGTGCTGATCATGCACGGCACCGGCGGGGCGGGGACCAGCCTGATCCGACCGGAGTTCACCGGCGAGCTGATCGGACCCGGCCAGCTGCTGGACGCGACGAAGTACTTCCTGATCTTCCCGGACGACATCGGCCACGGCAAGTCGTCGAAGCCGAGCGACGGCCTCAAAGCCCACTTCCCGCACTACGACTACGCCGACATGGTCGCCGCCGAGCACGCGCTGGTCACCGACGGCCTGAACGTCGACCATCTGCGCCTCGTCATGGGCACCTCGATGGGCTGCATGCACACCTTCATGTGGGGCGAGACCTGGCCGGACATGGTCGACGCGATGATGCCGCTGGCCTGCAACACCGTGCAGATCGCCGGCCGCAACCGGGTCTGGCGCGACATGGTGATCGATCTCATCACCCACGACCCGGCGTGGAACGGCGGCGACTATGCAGCTGAGCCGCTGATGGCGCTGCGCGGCGCCGAGGACATCACCATCATCGCCGGCAGCGCGCCACATCAGATGCAGAAGGCGCTGCCGACCCGCGACGACGCCGACGCCTACCTGACAGCGCGTGCTCGGCGCCTGCGCTGCCGCGATCTGGACGCCAACGACCTGCTCTACCAGGTCGGCTCCTCGCGCGATTACGATCCGTCCGCCAAGCTTGGCGATATCACGGCCCGGGTCATGTGGGTGAACTCGGCCGACGACTTCATCAACCCGCCCGAGCTCGACATCGCCGAGCAGCAGGTGAAGTCGATCAGGCACGGCCAGTTCGTGCTGCTGCCGATCGGCCCCAACACCCATGGCCACGGCACCCACACCTACGCCATCGCCTGGAAGCAGTACCTGGCCCAGCTGCTGCAGGAATCGGCCCGGTGACACCGAGCATCGCCACCGCGGCGCTCTGGGTCGCCTGGATCGGCTCCTGGCTGCTCGCCTCGTTCTGGACCCGCCGCACCCAGGCGCGGCCGCCGCTGGGCGAGACGCTGCTCTACCTCCTCCCGACCATCGCCGGGGGCATGCTGCTGTTTGGCGGCGCCAACGCGACCATGGCGGCGCCGGAATCGGCCATCGTCGTGCGCCTGTGGCGGCTGGCGCATTGGGCCGGCTGGGCGATGACGGCCGTGGCTGCAGCGGGCTTCGCCTTCACCTGGTGGGCGCGGGTGACGCTGGGCGACCTGTGGTCGAGTGCTGTCAGCCGCAAGGAGAACCACGTCATCGTCGAGCGCGGGCCTTACGGCCTCGTCCGCCACCCGATCTACACCGGCCTGATCGCCGCGGCGTTCGCCACCGCAACTCAAGCCGGCTCGGCGCAGGCGCTGCTCGGCGCCGCGCTGATGAGCCTGGGCTTCTGGATGAAGGCGCGGCTCGAAGAGCGCTTCCTGATGGCGCAGCTCGGCGAAGGCGCCTACGCCGACTACCGCCGCCGCATCCCGATGTTGGCGCCGTTCTGGCCGACGGGAGGCTAGGTCCACCGCTGGACACCCCCCAGAAGCCCGCAGGAAGGCCGCTGAGGCCCCGCGCAGGGGACGGGCGCTAGGGTACTACAGGTCCCGTTACCAAGTCCGTGTACGGGCTTCCTGGAGGCTCTGGCGGCGATTTCGCTGTCGGACGCGCCGTGCGGCGGCCTCACCGCGTCCTGATCCGGGCGATCGCCTTGACCCGCGGGTCGGCGCCGAAATCCGCCGGCGCGATGAAGCCGCGGCCGTCCCACTCGATCTCGATGCCGACCGCCTCGAGGCATTTGGCGGCGTATTCCGAGCAAATGTACTCGTCGCGCGGCCCGAGGAACTTCGGCGTCTTGCGGCCGGCGCGGCCGAAGGCGATCCGAGCGGCGATCTTCAGGATCTCGCCGGGCGCGAAGCGGTCGCCGACCCGGTCGACCGCCGCCGTCCCGAGCCGCCGCATCGCCGCGCCGCCGGCCTTGCCGCCCTTGTCCGCATAGTCGGCGTGACGGGCCAGGATGATGTTGCCCGGATAGGGCTTCTGGCCGGTGCTGCTCTCGCTGGCGAAGCGTTCGAGCGAGACGCAGCGCACGCCCAGCTGCTGCACCGCTTCGAACACCATGATGCGGTCCAGCGAGCGCCAGCGATAGGCGAGGGCGACGTGACTCCACGGGCTCTTGGTCGCCCAGCGGATCAGCCGCGAGAACGGATCGGTCGCCGAACAGAGCAGGATGTCGCCGTCACGCACCCGCTGCGCGACGTCGGCGAGCGGCTCGGGCTTCAGGTTTCGCAGCACGTCGTCGTCGATCGCCATCGCCCGCCATGGTCAGGCTTTCCCGAGGCTTGCGCAAACGTGGCCTTGCGCCGCTTGGTTCCGCCCGCGAACTCGCCTATATCCGCAGCCTTCCGCATGGACGAGGTGAGGCTGAAGCGGCTGCGGTTCCGCGCCTGGCGGCGCGGTTTCCTGGAAGCGGACCTGGTTTTGGGCCCGTTCGCGGATAGCCATGCCTGGTCGCTGACCGAGACCGAGCTCGCCGCGTTCGAGCGGCTGCTCGATCGCCCCGACCACGACGTCTACGAGTGGATCGCCCAGGGCGGCGATGCGCCGACCAACGATGAGATCCTGCTCGTTTCCCGCATCCGCGCGTTCCACGCTGCGCCCCCAGAACCCTCGTCCGGCGAGCGCGCCTGACCTTTTCGGAATCGCCAAGCTTGTCCCTGGCTGAAGATATCAAGCGCGTCGCCGCCGCCCCCGACGCCCTGCAACTGACCGGCGTTCCGGAGGGCTTCGACGCCCTGGTGATGGCCGACCTGGCCCGCGCTCGCGGCGGCCTCAACGTGTTCGTCGCCCGCGACGGATCGCGGGCCGGCGCCTTCGAGGCGGCGATGGGCTTCTTCGCGCCGGAGATCGAGATCCTGCGGCTGCCGGCCTGGGACTGCCTGCCGTACGACCGCATCGGCCCTTCGGCCGGCGTCTCCGCCGAGCGGATGGCGACGCTGACCCGCCTGGGCCGCGGCGGCTTCGGCAAGAAGCCGGCGCTGCTCCTCACCCAGGCCGCGGCGCTGCTGCAGCGGCTGCCGCCGAAGGCGGCGGTGCTGGCGGCCGGCTACTCCGCCCAGGTCGGCGCCGATGTCGATCTGTCGGTTCTGGAGCGTTACTTCGCCATCAACGGCTACCATCGCGCCTCCACCGTCTCCGAGCGCGGCGAGTTCGCGATCCGCGGCGGGGTGATCGACGTCTTCCCGCCGGGCGCCGACGAACCGGTGCGGCTCGACCTGTTCGGCGACACGCTGGAGACCATCCGCGCCTTCGACCGCGAGACCCAGCGCTCGACGCGGCAGCTGAGGCAGGTGGACCTCTTGCCGGTGAGCGAGGCGCTGCTCGACGCCGACGCCGTCTCGCGCTTCCGCAAGGGCTATGTGGCCGCGTTTGGCGCGCCGGGCGACGACCCGCTCTACGCCGCGGTCAGCGAGGGCCAGCGCCGCGCCGGGCTGGAGCACTGGCTGCCGCTGCTCTACCCGGAGATGGCGAGTCTCTTCGACTACCTGCCGGGCGATGCGCTGATCGCGCTCGACAACCTCGCGGCCGACGCCCGCGACGAGCGCCTGGCGATGATCGCCGACGCCTACGACGCCCGCGCCAACGCCGACCGCAAGGCCCACTACCGGCCGATGCCGCCGTCGGCGCTTTATCTCGCCAACACCGAGTGGGACGCCGGGCTCGGCGCCCATCCGGTGCGCCGGCTCTCGCCGCTGCAGCGCGAGGCCGGCCCGGGCGTCGTCGACCTCGGCGCCAAGCTCGGGCGCAGCTTCGCCGCCGAGCGCGCGCAGGACAGCGTCAACCTCTTCGAGGCGGCCGCGAACCACGCCCGGCGGCTGATCGGGCGAGGGCAAGCGGGTGCTCTTCGCCTCCTGGTCGGAGGGCGCGTCGGAGCGGCTGGGCGCGATGCTGGCCGACCACGGCCTGCAACGACGTCCGCTTCGCGCCCTACTGGCAGGCGGCCAAGGCGGCCGACCCGAAGCAGCTGCAGCGCGTGGTGCTGCCGCTCGACGCCGGCTTCGAGACCGACAACCTGGCGGTCATCTCCGAGACCGACATCCTGGGCGACCGGCTGGCGCGCCCGCGCCGCCGCCGCCGCGCCGCCAACTTCCTCGCCGAGGCCACCGCGCTGACGCCTGGCGACCTCGTCGTCCACATCGACCACGGCATCGGCCGCTACGTCGGCCTGAAGACGCTGGAGGTGCAGGAGGCCCCGCACGACTGCCTGGAGATCCACTACGCCGAGAGCTCCAAGCTCTACCTGCCGGTCGAGAACATCGACCTCCTGACCCGCTACGGCGCCGACTCGGAGGACGTGCAGCTCGACCGGCTGGGCGGCGCGGCCTGGCAGGCGCGCAAGGCCAGAGCCAAGCAGCGGCTGCGCGAGATGGCCGAGGGCCTGATCGCCATCGCCGCCGCAGCGCGCCGCTGAAGCACGTCGAGGAGGTGCATCCGCCGCACGGCGTCTTCGACGAGTTCTGCGCCCGCTTCCCCTACGAGGAGACCGACGACCAGCTGAACGCCATCGCCGACGTGCTGACCGACTTCGAGACCGGCAAGCCGATGGACCGGCTGATCTGCGGCGACGTCGGCTTCGGCAAGACCGAGGTGGCGCTCCGGGCCGCGTTCGTGATGGCGATGTGCGGACGCCAGGTGGCGCTGGTCTGCCCGACCACCCTCCTGGCGCGCCAGCACTACACGACCTTCACCGAGCGCTTCAAAGGCTGGCCGGTGCGCATCGGCCGGCTCTCGCGGCTGGTGCCGGCCGCCGAGGCAGCCCAGACCCGCGAGGGGCTGAAGAAGGGCGAGATCGAGATCGTCATCGGCACCCACGCGGTGCTGTCCAAGCAGGTCGGCTTCAAGGACCTCGGCCTCGTCATCGTCGACGAGGAGCAGCACTTCGGCGTCAAGCACAAGGAGACCCTGAAGGGCCTGCGCGCCGACGTGCACATGCTGACGCTGACCGCCACGCCGATCCCGCGCACCCTGCAGATGGCGCTCTCGGGCATCCGCGAGATGTCGATCATCGCCACGCCGCCGGTCGACCGCCTGGCGGTGCGCACCTACGTCACGCCGTTCGACCCGATCAGCCTGCGCGAGGCGCTGCTGCGCGAGAAGTACCGCGGCGGCCAGAGCTATTTCGTCACCCCGCGCATCGCCGACCTGCCGGACCTCGCCCGCTTCCTGCGCGAGGACGTGCCGGAGGTGCATTTCGTCATCGGCCACGGCCAGATGGCGCCCACCCAGCTCGAGGACGTGATGGCCGCCTTCTACGAGGGCCGCTACGACGTGCTGCTCTCCACCAGCATCGTGGAGTCCGGCCTCGACATCCCCACCGCCAACACCCTGGTGGTCAACCGCGCCGACATGTTCGGCCTCGCCCAGCTCTACCAGCTGCGGGGCAGGGTGGGGCGCGCCAAGTCGCGAGCCTACGCCTACCTGACGACGCCGTTCGAGCGGCCGATCACGCTGGCGGCCGAGAAGCGGCTGGAGGTGCTGCAGTCGCTGGACAGCCTCGGCGCCGGCTTCCAGCTCGCCAGCCACGACCTCGACTTCCGCGGCGGCGGCAACCTGCTGGGCGAGGAGCAGTCCGGCCACATCCGCGAGGTCGGCGTCGAGCTCTACCAGCAGATGCTGGAGGACGCGGTCGCCGAGCTGCGGGCCAAGGGCGGCGCCGAGCCGGTCAATCTCGACCGCGGCTGGTCGCCCCAGATCAACACCGGCGCCGCCGTCCTGATCCCGGAGGCCTACGTGCCCGATCTCAACGTGCGCCTCTCGCTCTACCGGCGGCTTTCCGACGCCGAGCGGTCCGAGGACCGCGAGGCGCTGGCCGCCGAGCTGATCGACCGCTTCGGACCGCTGCCGCCGGAAGCCGACCAGCTGCTGAAGGTGGTCGCCATCAAGGGCCTCTGCCGCGAAGCCAACGTCTCGAAGATCGACGTCGGGCCGAAGGGGGCGCTCGCCACCTTCCGCGACGACCACTTCGCCAACCCCGCCGGCCTCGTCGCCTTCATCCAGAAGAACGCCAACTTCTGGCGCCTGCGCCCCGACCAGAAGGTGGTGGTCAAGGGCGAGTGGGAAACCTCCACCCAACGCCTCGGCGCCGCCGAGCGCGTGCTGCGGGAACTGGCGCGGCTCGCGAAGGCGGCGTGAGGGGCTGCGGGTCCGGCGCGCTACCGAGGCGCCGCCAGTTCCGCGGGGCCTCCAGCGCCGCTTCCACGAAGCCCCAGAGCGCGGCGATCTCGCTGGCGGCGGCGGTGTCCGAGAGTTCCTCGGCCGAGCGGCCGGTCTCCAGCGCGGTCTGGAAGACGGTGCGGGTGCGCAGGATCGCCGGCGCCACCGGCGCGCACATGTAGTCGAGCGCCCTGAGCGCCCGGCGAACCAGCGGCAACTCGATCTCCTCGCGGGCCGGCGGCGCCTGGTTCATCACCACCAGCGAGGGCTTGTTCATCTGGCGCACCAGCGAGAGGCTGGGCGCGAGGCCCGAGAGGTCCAGCAGGGTCGGGCGCACCACCAGCACCGCCAGGTCGGCCAGCACCACCGCCTCGCTGACGTCCTCCACCGCGCCGGCCGGCGTGTCGATGATCATCAGCTGCTTCTTCAGTCCCACCGCGGCGAACTGCGCGGCCATCAGCGTCGCGCCGGTGGAGATCACGCAGGCCGGGCCGTCGGCGACCCGGTAGTCCAGGATGTTGTAGGCCGAGCGCTGGCGGTCGAGGTCGGCGACCAGGGTGTCGAGCCCGCGCAGGTGGGCGGCGAGGGCGAGGTGCGTCGCCACCGTGGTCTTGCCCGACCCGCCCTTCAGCGCGATCACCGCGATCGTCTGCACGCCGTCCACCGCCTCCAGGGCCGCTACCTGCGGCCCTCAAGCCCATGATCCTAGGCCCGAAATCGTTTCGCCAAACATAGTGGGCGGATTCGGGGCGAAACCGGGCTACGCGGCGCCGGCCGCGCGTCGCCCTGCGGCGCCGCCGCGCAGCGGGATTGCGCACGTCGTTTTCGAGCGTGTAACAGCGACGGACCTTGGCCGCGCTGGCGTTCCAGGTGAAACGTCGGGAGGGACCAATGCCGCTGGACCAAGCGCCGGAAACGACCGCCAAGCCCGTCGTCGACAAGCAGGCGCTGCTCGCCAAGTACCGCGCCGAGCGCGACAAGCGGCTGCGCCCCGACGGCAACGCCCAGTACCTGCGGCTCGACCGGCCAGTTCGGCCACTACCTCGACGATCCCTACACGCCGGTCACCGCAGCGCGAGCCGCAAGACCGACCACGTCACCTTCGCCTTCGTCGGCGGCGGCTTCGCCGGGCCTGGTCACCGGCGCGCGGCTGGTCGAGGCGGGCGATCACCGACGTGCGCATCGTCGAGAAGGGCGGCGACTTCGGCGGCACCTGGTACTGGAACCGCTATCCCGGCGCGCAGTGCGACACCGCCTCGATGGTCTACATGCCGCTGCTCGAAGAGACCGGCCACATGCCGACCGAGAAGTACGCCCACGCGCCGGAGATCCTCGAGCAGTGCCAGCGCATCGGCGAGCAGTACGGCCTCTACGACAACGCGCTGTTCCACACCGAGGTCACCGACCTCACGTGGGACGACGACACGCTCGCTCTGGGTGATCAGCACCAACCGCGGCGATGCGTTCACCGCGCAGTTCATCGGCCTCGGCACCGGGCCGCTGCACGTGCCGAAGCTGCCCGGCATCCCCGGCATCGAGACGCTTCAAGGGCCACTCGTTCCACACCAGCCGCTGGGACTACGACTACACCGGCGGCGATCCGGCTCGAGACGGCGCGCCGCTCGACAAGCTGGCCGACAAGCGCGTGGCGATCATCGGCACCGGCGCGACCGCCGTGCAGTGCCGTGCCGCACCTCGCCCGCGCCTGCAAGGCGCTCTACGTCTTCCAGCGCACGCCCGTCGTCGGTCGACGTGCGCGGCAACGTGCCGATCGATCCGCGATTGGTTCGCCTCCATCGCCGACGCCGGGCTGGCAGACAGCGCTGGCTGGAGAACTTCACCGCCAACCAGGCCGGCGGCTGCGGCCGACGAGGACCTGGTCCAGGACGGCTGGACCGACCTGTCGCGCCGCATCCGCGCGAAGCTCATGGAGCTGCCGCGCGAAGAGCGCGACGCCGCAGAACATGCTGGCGGCGTTCGAGGACTCCGACTTCGAGAAGATGGAGGAGATCCGCGCCCGCGTCGACGCCATCGTCGCGCGACCGCGACGACGGCCGAGAAGCTGAAGGCCTGGTACCGCCAGCTCTGCAAGCGGCCGTGCTTCCACGACGAGTACCTGCAGGCGTTCAACGAGCCCGAGCACGCACCTGGTCGACACCGACGGCAAGGGCGTCGAGCGGATCACCGAGAACGGCGTCGTGGTCGGCGGCCGCGAGTACGAGGTCGACTGCATCATCTACGCCTCGGGCTTCGAGGTCGGCACCGAGTACAAGCGCCGCGCCGGCTTCGACGTTGTCGGCCGCGACGGCGCTGAAGCTGTCGGAGGCCTGGGCCGACGGCATGCGCTCCAAGCACGGCATCCACGTGCACGGCTTCCCGAACGCCTTCTTCGTCCAGCCGACGCAGGGCGCGAACCTGATCTCCAACGTGCCGCACAACCTGACCGAGGCCGGCCAGACCATCGCCGCCGATCGTCGCGCCACGCGCAGGACGGCGGCGCCGAGGAGGTCGAGGTGACCGCAGGAAGCCGCAGGAGGCCTGGGTCGAGCTGCTGCTCACCGGCATGGGCCGCATGATCGGCTCGCCCGACTGCACGCCCGGCTACTACAACAACGAGGGCCAGCCGCCGGGCCCCGCGGCGCGTCTCGCCGTCGGCTACCCGGCCGGCGCGTCGGCCTACTTCAAGTACATCGACGAGTGGCGCAACTCCGGCGCGTTCGAGGGGCTGGCGTTTCGCTGAGGCTGGCGAGCCCGTCGACCCGGTCAGGTTTTCGCCGCCACATAAGCCAGTGCTCAGTGGCCATTCGGCCCATCGCCCGCGGGTGGCGGTGAGCTCGGCCAGGCGACCGGGCAGCTGGGCGCGAGACACTCGAAGGTCGGCGCGGGCGGGAAATAGCCGTAGCGCCAGAGGAACCAGGCCAGCGACGCCGTGTACGACTTGAACTCGAGCACCCGGGCCTTCGGGCAGTCGCCAGCACCGGGATAGACGCGGCATCCTTTCGGCCAGATCACCGCCGTGCGGTCGTAGATCGTCAGCATCCTCTTCCACGCTGCAGCGTGCTGGCCGAGCAGCGAGGCGGCGGCCGCGTAGGCGGCGCAGGCGCCGTTGCGGTCGTCGGCGGTGGTGTCGCTGCAGCCGCCGAGCGCGCTGCTCATCACGCCGCGCCACCGCCCTGCCATCCGGGGCTCTCCGGAGACGTCGTAGAGCCGACCGCCGCGCACCGCGTAGGCCCGCGGCGGCAGGTAGCTGCCGGCGTGCGAGGCGAAGGCGTAGTCGAAGTTCGCGTCGCCGATCAGCAGTAGCGGCGGCGCGCCGTCCTTGGCGTCGACGATCCCCTCGCCGGGGCCGCCGTCGAAGGTCAGCGCGTAGGCGCGCCATGCCCCATCGGAGAGGAGCGCGAGTTTCAGCGTCGTGCAGCAGTGGGCGCCGCCGCTGAAGGTCTGCATCAGCACGGCCGGCCGCGCCGCCTTCGGATCGAGCTGCACGACGCCAACCAGCGCGCCCGCCGTCTCGAACCCGGCCACGCCCTTCAGCGTGACCGCCGGCGCACCGGGCACGGCGATATTCAGCACCGGGATGGGGTTACCGCCGTCCGGGGCGGGCTTGGACGACAGCGTCAGCCGGTAGTCGCCCGCCGCATAGGTGTGCGTCTTGCCGTTCGTGTCCGATGACCAGTTGATCCAGACCGGCGTGGCGGCGTGCGCGGCGGCGGCCAGCGTCGCGATCCAGCCGGCGAGGACGAGGCGGGAAAGTGGGGACGCACACGCTTTTCCGGTTCGCACGCATCGGTCAAACGCGGCGCGGAAAAGCGTGTGTGTCCCCATTTTCCTCAGCTGACGATGCTCTGCGGCGGCGGTGGGCCGCTGGCGCCCTTGGCCTCGGCCAGCATCCGCGAGGCGCGCTGCCAGACCTCCAGGCGCTGGGTGGTGAGCATGGCGATCGCCAGCAGCAGCAAGCCGTCGGTGATCGCCACGACCGGCAGGTGCAGCAGCGAGGCGTTGCCGGCCAGCAGGCCGCGCGCCGCGACGCGGACGATCAGGATCGCGAAGATGAAGAGGAGGCCGATCGGCGAGGACCGCGAGCTGAGCTCGTGCGTCTCCGGGTGGATGTGGATCTGGGTGAACCGGGCGCGCTGCCAGCCGATCGCCGCGCCAAGCACGAAGGCGGCCGCCAGGATGGCGATGCTGACCGGCGTCAGCGGCGGCGGCGCCTCGGCGAGCGCCCCGGCCATCAGCACCAGATAGATCGCCGGCATCATCCACAGCCGCTCGATCTTCAGCTGGCGCGGCCGGCTGTTGCGCGCCACGATGATGACGGCGGCAATGCCGATCGGCACGAGGTAGCGGGCCAGGTCGGCGCCGGGCGGAACAGCGGACATAGCGAACGGCGTCTCCTAGCTGGCCTGGCGCTCGCTGGCCTGCGCGGCCGCCATCTCCAGCGCCCTGGCGGCGCTCTCGCCCGGGATCACCTCGGCGACGCCGATGTCGAACTCGGCCACGAACGGCTGGCGCTCGGGGCCGGCCTCGAAGGCGGTGCAGGCGATCACCGCGGCGATGCGCTCGCCCGTCAGCCGGCCGGCCGACAGACTGGTGGCCGGCAAGGCGAGCGCGAACACTTCGGGTCCAAGCCGCGCGGCGGTGTCCTCGGCGCGCACCAGCCGGCCGATCATCGCGCCGATCTGCGGGATCGCGCGGTCCAGCCAGCCGCCGGCCCGCGCCACCGTCACTTCCGGCCGCTCGGCCACCTTCAGCACGCAGACCGCCAGCGGCCGGTTGCGGGTGCGGGCGGCGGACGCCAGCCGCATCAGGTGCGCGGCGAAGAGGTCGCGCGTGAAAAGGCCGGTCGCCGCGTCCATCAGGCCGGAGCTCTTGGCCTTCTCCAGCGCGCGGCGGATGGCGCTCTGGCGGCGGAAGGCGCGCGCCAGCTCCAGCACCCGCTTGGCGGTGTCGTTCTCCGAGACCTGCGGCGAGGCGACGTCGGTGACGCCCTTGTTGAAGGCGTCGGCGGCGGCGATGTCGGGCGAGCGGCGCTGATAGAGCAGGGCGGGGATGTGGTAGAGCCGGGTGTTGCGCCGCATGCCGGCGATGATCGACAACGCCTCCTGCGGATTGTCGCCGGCCCAGATCACCACGGCGTCGAACGTGCGCTCGTGCAGGTAGTCGAACGCCGTGTAGCTGGTGAAGGCGCCGACCACCTGCGCTTCGTAGCGGGCGAGCGCGTTGGAGAGCGCCAGGAACTGCGGGGCCGGCTCGCCGATGCAGAGCACCCTGAGCGCGCCGCCCTCGGTCTCCGGCAGGTCGAGGCGTCGGCCGCGCTCGGCGAAGGTCTCCAGCCGCAGCTCGAACTCCTCCTCGGCCACCGCCATCCTGACCATGCTCTCCAGCCGCATGATCGCCTGCGCCGGATGCAGCGGCGGGGCCAGCGTCAGGTCGAAGCCGTGCGAGGCGATCTGCGGGTCCGGGTCGGCGATGGCCATCACCGGCAGCCGCCGCGGCGCGCAGGCCGCCTTCAGGCGCCGCGCGAACGACAGCGCCTCGTGGCCGACGCCGATCAGGTCGACGATCGCCGCCTCGATCTGCAGGTCGCCCAGCGCCGCGATCGCCGCGAACGGACCGCGCGCGGTCACGGTCCGCCAGCCGAGGCGGTCGAGCCCCTCGGCCAGCGGTCCGGCGCGCTCGTCGTCGCGCGCCACGATCAATATTCGAGCGTGAATCGACACATGCTCTCCTGCGGCGAGCTTAGGCGCCCGGGACCCGCCCCGCCAAGGATCGATTTCGCCGCGGTGACTCACACGCACCGCCCCTTCTGGGTCGCCAGGTAGGCGACGATGTTGGACCGCTCGGCGGCGGTGGGGACGGTGACGCCGGTCATCGCGGTGCCGGGCACCATCGCCGGCGGGTTGGCGAGGTAGCGCTGCAGGTTGGCCGGCGTCCAGACGATGCCCGATCCCTTCATCGCCGCCGTATACGGATAGTCCGTGGTCCCCGCTTTGCGGCCGACCACGCCCGCCAGGTTCGGCCCCGCCGCGACGCCGCCGATCGTGTGGCACTGGGTGCAGACGTCGTTGAACGACGCCTCGCCCTTGGCCGCGTCGCCCGCCGGCTGCGCGTGCGAAGCCCCGGCGGCCAGTATTGCCGCCAGCCCGCCCAGCGCCGCCGTCAGCCAGCTATTTCTTCGCATAGGTCACCCGCCAGAGCGTGTTGCCGCCATCGTCGGTGACCAGCAGCGCGCCGTCATGGGCCACCGCCACGCCTACGGGCCGGCCCCAGACGCCCTTGTCGTCGACCACGAAGCCGGTGAGGAAGTCCTCGTACTCGCCCGTCGGCCGGCCGTTCTCGAGCTTCACGCGCACCACCTTGTAGCCGGTGCGCTTGCCGCGGTTCCACGAGCCGTGCAGCGTCACGAAGGCGTCGCCGCGGTACTCGGCCGGGAACGCCGCCGGCCCGCTCTTCGCCTCGTAGAAGGTCACGCCCAGCGGCGCCGAGTGCGGCTGGATCAGCACGTCGGGGACGGTGATCTTGTCCTTCAGGTCCGGCCGCTCGCCGGCGCGGCGCGGGTCTTCGTGCGGGCCGATGTAGTACCAGGGCCAGCCGTAGAAGCCGCCGGCCTTCACCTGCGTCGCGTAGTCGGGCGGCAGGTTGTCGCCCAGCACGTCGCGCTCGTTGGTGACGCACCAGAGCGCGCCGGTGATCGGGTTGATCGCCATCGAGACGCAGTTGCGGATGCCGGCGGCGAACACGTGCTGGCCCTTGCCCTCGGGATCGAGCAACAGCACGTCGGCGCGGTTCTCCTCCTGCGCCCAGGCGGCGCCGAGCGCATGGCCCGCCTGCCAGGCGGCTGTCTCGGCCGGCGTCTTCTTGGCCATCTCCTCGGCGACGTTGCTGGCCGAGCCGACCGAGACGAACATCGTCTTGCCGTCGGGCGAGAAGACGACGTCGCGCGTCCAGTGGCCGCCGCCGTGCGGCAGCGTCGGCACGATGATCTCGGCCGGACCGCGCGCTTTCAGGTCGCCGCTCCGATACGGGAAGCGCACCACCGAGTTGGTGTTGGCGACATAGACCCACTGCGGGTTCGGGCCTGGCGGATAGAAGGCGATGCCGAACGGGATGGTTCAGGCCTTCGGCGAAGACCTGGTCGTCGGAGGGCTTGGCCGCGCCGTCGGCGGCGCGCAGCACCCGGATTTTGCCCGGATCGCTCTCGGCGACGAAGATGTCGCCGTTCGGCGCCACGCGCACCTGCCTGGGGCCGTCCAGCTTGGCGAACTCGGCCACCGTGAAGCCCGGCAGGGTCTTCAGCTCAGCGCCGGCAGGCCGCGCCAGCACGGCCGGCAGCCCGACGCTGAGGTGCTGATCCGGCGGCGGCAGATCGTTCGGCGTGATCTTGCGCACCACGCCCGGCGCATCGGTGCGCCAGTCGCCGTAAGCCGCAGGGCCGGTGAGCGGCGCCGCCATCGCAGGGCCTGCGAAAAGGGCGACAAGCGCCATTGCCGACCACTTGCGCATCCTCAGTCCTCCCATACGACCCGCGTCATGCGTCAATTACGTTCGAGAGGGCCCGCCAGCAACCGCAGGTTCTCTTCCGACGCATCAGACCTCGAACGCCAGCTCGGCGCCGTGCGCCTCGGGGCGGCCGTGGAGGCGGGTGTCGATGTCGAAGGGCCGGCCGATGCGGTTGCCGGCAGATGTCCTCCAGCACGCGTCGGCGACGAGGCTGTAACGGCCGGCGCGCCAGCCGTGCTCGGGGGTCAGCAGCAGCCGCGTCTCGTCGCGCTCCGGCTGGCGCGGCAGTCGAGTCGGCCTCGCCGCGCCGGACCGTGAAGGCCCTGGCGCCAGGGCGGCGTCGAGCGGGTGCGGGAAGTCGACCACCAGCGGCTCGCCCGGCGTCGCGGGCGGCGTCAGTCGCCAGTCGCCCGGATCGAGCGCGGCGCGAGCGGCGGCCCGACGATCGATCTCGCGCCGAACGGCTCGGCGAGCAGCGCGCGCCTGCCGCGTCACGCCAAGCGGCGTCGATCTCCAGCGCGCAGCGGTCGCCGACGGCCAGCGGTGGGCCCTCGTTGATGTGGTCCACCAGCCCGCGCTTGATCCGCGCCGGGTCGAAGAGAACGGTCAGCCGCTGTCCTCGCGGGTCCCAGAGCTCCTGGTCGATCTCGACGAACATGCCGCCCATCGGCGCGCCGCCTGCGTCCAGCATGCGGATGTGCGGCCAGGCTTCGCCCATCCGCATCGGCGCCGAGAAGGTGAGGTAGAGCCGCAGCAGGTTCTCCGGCCAGACCTCGGCGCTCGGCGTCAGCGAGACGACGCGGGTCGAGTCGGCGCGCGCTCCGGGGCCGGTACGCCGCCGAACCAGGCGATGACCGGCGGGCCGTCGCCGGCCGGAACACGGCGCGCAGCCGCACCTGCGGCGCGGGGGTGAAGCGCGGCGTGAACACCACTGCGTCGCCCTCTCGCTCGCAGACGCCGAGCATGGCCGGCGCGGCCGGGTCGTCCCTCGCGAACACCGCCAGCGCCTCGCCCCAGCCGCCCGGCGGCGGCGGACCCGCCCACGGGCTGGCCCGGAACGCCCCGCCGTCGCGGACGATCCGGGCCTCGCCGCCGCTGTCAGGGGAGCGCAATGGTCGTCAGGTTCAGCGCCTCGCCGGTCGCCACCATGGCCAGCGCCGTGGTGTCGGTCAGCTTGTCCAGCCGCCGCACGCCCTGCAGGGCCTCGACGGTGTCGTAGGGCACGCCGTGGGTGGCGGCGATCTTGTGGGTGATCGGGCGGTAGCCGCCCAGGTTCTCGGCGTGCACCTTCATGACGCCGCGGTTGGAGTTGGCCATCAGGATGTAGTCCTTGCCGTCCTTGCGGTAGGCGATCATGTCCAGCGGCCGGTTCATGTTGCCGAGCTCGGCGATGGTCGTCCCCATCACCTTGGCGCCGGGCGTCAGCGCATCGACCGCGATCCGCACCAGCGGCGTGCAGGTGTAGGAGGCCAGGATCTCCGGCTTGCCGTCGAAGTCGTAGGAGATGAACGTGCGGATCGGCGCGTTGGTCTCGTACTGGCCGTGCGCGCCGTGCCAGATCTCGATCGCCGCGCCCTTGGTCGAGGCGGTGAACGGGTAGGGGATGGCGCGCAGGGTCGAGGCGAACTCCTCGTTGGAGAGCCCGGCCACCACCACCTTGCCGTCGACGTAGCCGAGATCGGTGATGGTGTCGGTGCGCAGCGCGTTGCCGCGCCGGTCCACCTTCTCGGCGTCCGGCTGATCGACCAGCGCGACGCTGGTGTGCGGCGTCGTATCGAGGTCGAGCTCGGCGATGCGCCCGGAGGGCTCGGCCTTCAGGATCAGGTGCTCGGCGTCGGCGCCCGCGCCGCGCGCCACGGCGAGGTAGACATTGCCGGAGTCCGGATTGACCGCCAGGTCCGGCACGCGGATCTGGTCGGGCGTCGTGCCGAGCAGGGCGGCGATCTTGCCCGTCAGGTCCTCGATCTGCACGTCGTGCCCGCGCCGCGGGCGTGTCGCCGGTCTCGTAGGCGTAGACGCGGCCCCCGAGCCCGTCGCCAACCAGCAGCACGCCGTTCGGCGCGAACGCCAGCGCACTCGCGGACTTAAGCTGGACGGTGCTCTTGGATTGCCGCTCGAGCGTGGTGGTGTCGCCAGAATGCGCCATGGTCGCGTCTCCCTTTGAAAATTGGCTTTGTTTGAAATCGGCTTGTCGCCACCGGCGATTTTACGCCCCTTCCGATGCAGCCGCCAGCCGAACGGCGCGCGCTTGCCTGACGCGCGGTCACGGCTCTTAGTGACGGCCACAGTTGTTGACCTTGAGGAGCCGCGCCATGCGCCAGGGACCGCTTAGCGGGCTGAAGATCGTCGAGTTCGCCGGCATCGGGCCGGGGCCGTTCTGCGGCATGCTGCTGTCGCGACCTGGGCGCCGACGTCGTGCGCATCGACCGCAAGGGCGGCGCGCGCGGCGGAGCGAAGACCGACGTCACCGCGCGCGGCCGCCGCTCGGTGGCGCTCGACCTGAAGGACCCGGCGGCGGTCGAGACGCGCGCTGCACGCTGATGGACAAGCGCCGACGCGGTGTTCGAGGGCTTCCGGCCGGGCGTGATGGAGCGGCTGGGCCTCGGCCCCGACGTGGCGCTGAAGCGCAATCCGAAGCTGGTCTACGGCCGCATGACCGGCTGGGGCCAGTTCGGGCCCCTACGCCCAGGCCGCCGGCCACGACATCAACTACATCGCGCTCACCGGCGCGCTGCACGCGATCGGCACCGGCGGACAAGCCGGTGCCGCCGCTCAACCTGGTCGGCGATTTCGGCGGCGGCGCGCTCTATCTCGCGTTCGGCCTGCTGGCCGGCGTGATCCACGCCCGCGCCACCGGCCAGGGCCAGGTGGTCGACTGCGCGATGACCGACGGCGCGGCCTCGCTGATGGCGATGTTCTACGGCATGGCGCGCCACCGGCATGTGGCCGGACCAGCGCGGCGCCAACCTGCTCGACGGCGGCGCGCAGTTCTACGACACCTACGAGTGCCGCCGACGGCCGCTGCATCTCGCTCGGCTCGATCGAGCCGCAGTTCTACGCGCTGCTGCTGGAGAAGGCCGGGCTCGACGACCCGGCCATTCAAGGCGCAGATGGACCGCGCCGACTGGCCCGACGCTGAAGGCCAAGCTGGCCGCCGTGATCAAGACCAAGACCCGCGACGAGTGGTGCGCGATCATGGACGCCACCGACGTCTGCTTCGCGCCGGTGCTCGGCATCGACGAGGCGCCCAGCCACCCGCACAACGCCGCGCGCAAGACCTTCGTCGAGGTCGAGGGCGTCGTGCAGCCGGCGCCCGCGCCGCGCTTCTCGGCCACTCCCGGCGCGATCCAGGGCCCGCCGCCGGCGATCGGCGCCCACACGACGACGTCCTGGCCGACTGGGGCGTGGCGGAGCCGGCCACGGCCTGACTGCTGTCCAGGCGCTGGCGGACGATGCCCCAGCCTCCCACGTTTGTGGGAGCTTTCGTTCAGGTTGGGTTCAGGCTGGGACGCGAAACTCCGACGGTTGATCGGCCGCCGCGCTCTCCCGTCCCTCGTGGCGGCGGCCGATCGATCAGGAAGAAGACAAGGTCATCCTGGCGGCGCGTCGTCTCCGGCGGCGCGCCGCAACCCTATCTGACATCCTTGTAAGGCAATCTTTACAACCAAGAAACGGAGCGATCCGTTCGTTTCGCTGGTCTCGACCAGTTCGCCGCCGGCCTCCCGCAGGAAATGCGGAACGTCGATGCGGGCCAGCGGGTCGTCGGCCAGCAGGCGCAGGCGCGCGCCAACCGGCGCCGCTTCCATCGCCCGCCGCAGCTTCAGCGTCGGCACCGGACAGCGGTGACCGCGCGCGTCGACCACGATCTCGGGCGGCGTGTCGGATGTAACCTCATCCATCCCTCGCCGATGCCTGCGAGGGCGTCGCCCGTCAATCCGGCGGGCCTAAGCTCAGTCGGCCGTGACCTACTGCCAGGCCGGCTTGTCGGACGTCTGGCCGACCGCGTGGTTCACGATCGGACCGCCGGGGTGGCCGCTCGCGTAGACCCAGAACGCCGCGCCGGCGATCAACACCACCACCAGCGGCACGATCATCAGCCAGCTGTTGTGGCCGGCCCGCGGCGGCTCGTGGCTGCGGGTGAGGACAGGATTATGGAAACTGATTTCGCCGTCCGGTTGTGACGGCGGGGACACCGGTTCGCTGCTCATGACGCCCTCCTGGGGCATGCCTACAATTCGCTGCATAGGCGCAGGCGTTTATTATACGCCTGAGTCCAAGCTAACAAAATATTACGATGTGATATTTCTTCAGGCCGAGCGGCGCGCGTGCACGCCCAGCGTGACGAGCGCGATCCCGGCGATCGCCAGGTCGATGGCGATGATGAAGCCCAGCAGCACCGTGCTCGACAGCGGCCCCATCGCCAGCACCAGGATCGCCAGCACCACGTCCACCACGCCGGACACCATCAGCCAGGGCCAGCCCCGCGCCGCGCGCTTGCGCTGGTCCCACGCCAGCCCGATCAGCGCGACGCCGTCGACCAGCAGGTAGGCGGCGATGAAGACCGCCAGCGTCACCGCCCCGATCACCGGCTGCCAGACGATCGCCAGCCCGACGACGAGCGCCACCAGCGCCGAGAGCAGACTGAACACCAGGTGCGTGTGGCGCCGCGCGCCCAGCACCGAGCCGATCCCGAAGACGCCGGCCAGCACCAGCACCCACCCGAACACCAGCGCCCCGGCGACGCCCGCCAGCCCCGGCAACGCCGCGGCCAGGCCCCCCAGCACGATCAGCAGCACCCCCTCGACGATGAACCAGGGCCCGGCGCTGCGGCGCCGAAGGGCCGGCGTGGCGGTGGCTGCTGTTGTCATGGTCGCCTCCTGTGGAGCGACCCGAACGATGGCGCCGCCGGAGCGAGCCGGCAACCTGCACTCGGGCGGCGGCGACCCCGCGTTGTTGCGCGTCCCGTCCGCTGTGCGTATCTCGCCGCCGAGGATGGGTGGCCGAGTGGTTTAAGGCAGCGGTCTTGAAAACCGCCGTGGGTGAAAGCCCACCGTGGGTTCGAATCCCACCCCATCCGCCAAACGGCTGCCTGATCGACCCCCGGGATCGAGCGGTCACGCCGTTCCGTCCCGCGGCGCGGTCGTTGCCGTCGGGGGCAACCTAGGCCTGCATTCACCGGGCTTGAGCACGGCTAAGCTTGCGTGCATCGTTCGCCCGTCGGCCCGCCCGGCATCCCGCCGGTCCGGGGTCTCCGGCAGGGGCAACCTACATGCACATCCAATCCCGGCTGCGGCTGCTGGCCGCCACATGCCTGACGTCGGCCACGCTATTGGCCGGCCCGGCGCTGGCGCAGAGCGCAACTCAGACCGGCTCCGGCGCCACCGCCAACAGCACGGATGGCACCGCGACGGGCGATCACAGCAACGCGTCCGGCCAGTATTCGACGGCGACCGGCGCTTCCAGCACCGCGAGCGGCTACAATTCGCTTGCGACCGGCTACGCGAGCACCGCCGCCGCCGAGCACGGCATCGCCACCGGTCCGCGCAGCAACGCGGCCGGCGAAGGCGACATCGTCATGGGCTACAGCGCCACCAGCGCGGTCTCCGGCGGGACGCAGACCACCGGCAACATCGTCATCGGCGACACCTCGGCCGACGCGGACGGGCTCAGCAGCCCGGGGGCGGCCACGGCCAACGGCGGCGACGCCATCGCGATCGGCACGGCGGCGCAGGCGACGGGCGGGTCGTCCACTGGTCTCGGCGCCTACAGCGAGGCCGCCGGCCTTGGCGCCACCGCCGCCGGCGAAGTCGAGCCGCGCACTCGCCAATTTCACCACCGCCGTCGGGGGCGGGAGCTTCGCCACCAGCGAAGCGGCTAGCGCGTTCGGCGGCAATGCGCAGGCAGAGGCAATCGGCGCGACAGCGATCGGCTACTTCAGCATCTCTCACGGCGCCGACGCGACGTCGGTTGGCGAGACCAACTACGCCTGGGGGGCCGGCGACATCGCGATTGGCGCTGCGGCGCGGACCTACAACACCACGCAGACCAACGGCAACATCGCTCTGGGCTCCGATTCCCGGACGGTCGACGGCGCGTCGACCGATGTCCTTACCCTCGCCAACGGCGGCGACTCGATCGCGATCGGCACGGCGACGCAAGCGACGGGCGCGGCGTCCACGGCCGTGGGCGCCTACAGCGCCGCGATCGCCGGCAACGCCACGGCCGTGGGCGCCGGCGCCAGCGCCGCCGGCGTTTCCGGGGCCGCCTTCGGCTACGCCGCCAGCGCCAACGGCGCCGACGCGACGGCCGTCGGCGGCAGGGGGGCCGCCAGCGGCACGCTCGCCGGCGCGTTCGGCTACGGCGACAGCGCCAGCGGCGCGTACGCCTACGCAATCGGCACCGCCGTCCAGGCCAGCGGCGCCTACGCGACGGCGCTCGGCAGCCACGGGGTCGCCAGCGGCTCGGGCGCGACCGCCGTCGGCTACGCCGCCAGCGCCAGCAACACGAACGCCGCCGCCTTCGGCGTCGCCGCCCAGGCCAGCGGCGTCAACGCGACCGCGCTCGGGGAACATGCCGTGGCCTCGGCGAGCGGCAGCGTCGCCATCGGTGGCGGCTCGGTGGCCAATGTCGCCAACACCGTCTCGGTGGGCGCCGTCTGCGGCGACGCGCAAGATCGTCAACGTCACGGCCGGAACGATCAGCGCCACCTCGACCGACGCGGTGAACGGCGCCGAGCTCTATGCCGCCGAGCATCGATGGCGATGAGCGCGGTACGCGCCGCCGCGGTTGGCGCCGTCGGGCGACCGCCGGCTTCGCCGCCGAGACCGCCCTCGCCACCGCCAACACCGCCGAGAGCACGGCGAGACGGCGCAGACGACGGCCACGACGGCGCTGACGACGTCGAACAACCGCGCTCGGCGCCGCCAACCGCGCCCAGGCGCTCGCGCAGACGTCCGTGCAGTACGACAGCGCCAGCAAGACCAGCGTCACCCTCAACCCCGGCGGCGCCGCCGCCACGGTCCACAACGTCGCCGCCGGCGTCGCCCCCACCGATGCGGCCGACGTCGGCCAGGTCACCGACGCCGTCCAGACCGCCGAGAGCTACACCGACGCCTCCAGCGCCGCGACGCTGTCGGCCGCCAACAACTACACCAACACGGTGGCGGCGCGGCTGACGAGCCGCATCGACCAGGTCTCGACGAGGGCCGACGCCGCCGTCGCCGCGGCGCTGGCCTCGTCCTACATCCCGCAAGCGATCAAGCCCGGCCATGCCATGGTCGGCTTCGGGGTCGGAACCTGGGGTGGCGAGGCCGGCTTCGCCGCCGGCCTTTCCACCCGGCTGCGCGACGACCACACCACCTTCAAGGCCGGCGTCAACTTCACCTCCCGCGGCCAGGGCGGCGGCGGCGCCGGGGTCGGGTACGAGTTCTAGCCGGCGCGCATGACGAAGTAGAACTTCGCGTCGTTCGAGAGGCGCCCTAGGCGGCGAGCTTGCGGCGCTTCAGGAAATCGAAGAATTCCGCGCCTTCGCGCAAGCGCCGTTTCATCATGTCGGGGCTGCGGACCATCTCGCCGACGATGGCGCCGATCTTCCGGGGGCGCAGGTAGAAGCGTTTGTAGAAGGTCTCGACCGAATCGAAGATCTCCTGGTGGCTGAGGTGCGGATAGGACAGCGGCGCGATCTGGATGCCGCTGTCGTCCACCAGTTCGGCGTGGTCGGCGTCGAGCCAGCCGTTCTCCACCGCCTGCTTGTAGAGGAACGTGCCCGGGTAGGGCGCGGCCAGCGACACCTGAATGGTGTGCGGATTGATCCTGGCCGCCCACTCTACCGTTTGCCGCAGCGTCTCGGTGGTCTCGCCCGGCAAGCCGACGATGAAGGTGCCGTGGATGGCGATGCCCAGCTCGTGGCAGTCCTTGGTGAAGCGCTCGGCGACGTCGACCCGCATGCCCTTCTTGATGTTGTGCAGGATCTGCTGGTTGCCGGATTCGTAGCCGACCAGCAGCAGGCGAAGGCCGCCGTCTTTCAGCACCTTCAGGGTCTGGCGCGGAACGTTGGCCTTGGCGTTGCATGACCAGGTGACGCCGAGCTTGCCGAGCTCGCGCGCGATCGCCTCGGCGCGGGGCAGGTTGTCGGTGAAGGTGTCGTCGTCGAAGAAGAACTCCTTGACCTGCGGGAAAGCCTTCTGGGCCCAGGCGATCTCCTCGATCACGTGGCCGACGCTGCGGGTGCGGTAGTTGTGCCCGCCGACGGTCTGCGGCCACAGGCAGAAGGTGCAGCGCGATTTGCAGCCGCGCCCGGTGTAGATCGAGATGTAGGGGTGCTTGAGATAGCCGCCGTAGTAGTTCTCGATCACCAGGTCGCGCTTGTAGACGGGCGTCACGAACGGCAGGTCATCCATATTCTCGAGGATCTGACGCTCCTCGTTGTGGATGATCACTCCTTCGCGGTTGCGGTAGCTCAGGCCGAGGATGTCGGCCCAGGCGTGGTCGTCGGCGACCTCCTTGATGGTGAAATCGAATTCGTTGCGGGCGACGAAATCCACCGAAGGCGCGCTCTTCAGCGAGCCTTCGGCGTCGACGGCGACCTTGGCCCCGATCAGACCGGCCTTCAGGTTTGGATTGACCGCCTTCAGCGCCTCCATGGTCTTTACGTCGGCGGCGAAGGACGGCGTCGAGGTATGCACGACGAGCAGGTCGTAGTCCTTGGCCAGCGGCGCGATGTCTTCGATATGCAGGCCGTGCGGCGGGGCGTCGATGAGCCGGCTGTTCTCCACCAGCGCAGCCGGCTGCGCGAGCCAGGTCGGAAACCAGTAGGACTTCACCTCCCGGCGCACCTGGTAGCGGGCGCCGGCGCCGCCGTCGAAACCGTCGAACGAAGGGGCTTGGAGGAAGAGCGTACGCAGCATGGGATGCCCCGGATCAAGTCGGCAGACGTCTGAGCCGGCCGCCGGGCGATCTTTCGCGCGCGCCCAGCCCCGACGCAACAGCCAGCCGGACGCCGGCCGGCGATTCATGGCGCGGTGGAGCGCCGGCGCCGGTCGGTCAGCCGCTCCGCAGCGCCCGCCGGCTCTCGGCGAACTGCCAGGTCAGCAGGGCTGGCACGCCGATCGCGATATCGCGGGCGCGCTTCAGCAACGAGAGGGCCAGCGCCGTCTCCGCTGGCAAGCCGAAGAGCGGTCCGAGCACGGCGTAGGCGCCTTCCTGAACGCCGAGGCCACTGGGCACCACAAAGGCGGCGTTGCGGATGGCGAAGAGCAGGCTCTCGATCGCCGCCACCGACGTGAAGGGCAGCGGGGCGCCGATGAAACGCAGGATCAGCCAGACGCCGACGGCGCCGCCGAACCAGGCGCCCAGGTGCACTGCGACGCAAGCGACGAGGTTTTGGGGCTTGCCGTAAGCGCCCTTCACCACGTCGGTGACCCCGTCGGCGTTAGCCGCGGCGGCCGGGACCAGCCGGCGCACCATGCTCTCGACCACGTGCAGCCCTCGATGCTGGGCGAAGATGAAGCCGCCGACCAGAGCTGCGGCCACAGCTATCCCGCCCAGCATCGGGAGCAAGACGCCGCCCGCGCGGTCCCCCAAGCCCAGCCGCTCGGCGAGCAAGCCGACCCCGACCAGGGTGAAGATCAGTTGAGCGACGATCTCGAGGGTGATGTCGACCACGCACGACCCGAAGGCCGCCGCGACGGGAACCCCGCCCAGGACCGCGCATCGCACCGCGATCACGATCCCGCCGAGTTGCGAGAACGGCAGCACGTCCGAGGCCGCTTCCCGCATCAGGCGGCCCCACATGAACGCCGGCGCGGGCCCCCGGGGCGAGGAAGCCACCACCCACCACGCCAAGCCCAAGGGCGCGAAAAGGCCAACCTGTACGGCGATGACGACCAGAAAGCCGCCGACGCCGATCGGCCGCATCGCCGAGAGCACCCCGCCCAGATTGTTGTAGCCGATGACGACGGTGGCGATGATCAGTCCGACCGCGGCAGCCGCGATCGAGACCGCTCGCGCCCGGCCGCCAAGCCGCCTCGCCTGGCCGCCGCCCTCGGAATTCGGATCGCCGGTCACGCGCTGGCGACCTGGACGCCGACTCTCATGAGACCGCGGCGATCGCGCCGCCCCGTACGATCTTGAAGCGCTTTCCCCGCCACTCGACCCGATCCCCGCAGATGGCGACCACGAAGACGCCGAATGACAGAAGATCGCGCAGGGGCACCAGCCACAGGGACTGATGGTCGGCGCCGAGCAGCCGACTGAGCACTAACGCGTGCGCCAGCCGCAGAACGGCGAGGGCGCCCAGCAAGACGGCGCCCAAGGGGGAGAAGCCAGTCAGCGCCGCGCCGATCAGCGCCAGCGGCAGGAAATGGACGATGGCGCTGCCCAGGTAGCCGATGGGTTCGACGGCCAGGACCGTTCGAGCCCACCTCAGCTCATGCGTCAGCATCTCTCGCGCGCTGCGCTCCGGGAAGACGTGGTCGATCAGCATGGGCGGACAGCCGATCCGATGACCGGCGGCGCGTACGGTCCGGCCGAGCTCGAAATCGTCGGCCAGGACGTCGGTCAAATGGTGGAAGCCGCCGATCTTCTCCAGCACCTCGGCTCGTAGCGCCATCGTCGGCCCAAGACAGGGGTGCGCCTTCAACGCTTGCCCCGCCACTACGCTGGGAGCGAAGCGGGTGTTGATGTCCATCGCCGCGAGTTGCGACCAGGCGCTCTGTGTACGCAGACCCCGGTAGAGGCAGTAGATCAGGCCGACCTCGGGCCGTTCCAGCGCCGCGACCATCCGGCCCAGTCCGTCGCGCGGAATGCGCACATCGCTGTCGCTGATGACGATCACCTCGCCGCGGGCGTGGGCGACCATGTTGATCAGGTTGGCCACCTTTCGGTTGGCGCCGTACAGGGTCGGATCGGCGACGACGGTGATGTCGCAGTCGGGATGGTCGCGTTGCACTTGCCGCGCGATATCCAGAGCGGGATCGGCTGGGTCGTGGGCGCCCAGGACGATCTGCACCTGCCCGGCGTAGTCCTGAGCGCAGAAACTGGCCAAGTTCTCGTAGAGCTCGGGCTCGCCGCCGTGCAGGGGCTTGAGCACGGAGATCGAGGGGGAGTGGCTGGGACTCTCATGTGGCTGCCGCAGGAACCGCCACGTCACCCAGGTCGCCGTGCACGCGTAGATCGCGCCGCAGAGCGCGAACCCCAGCGCGAGCAACCCTGCCGTGGCCACATAGGAACTAAGAGCCACTTGCGCCCCTCACGGCCATTCATCGACCAGGATGCGTCGACCTCGGCGCCGCGCCAATGTGGAAGTGGACACGGTGCTCACGGCTCCGTCGAGGGGAGCCTCACTCGTCGCCGAGGTTATCGAGTTCCGCAAGAGGCCCACACACAACACATTGTGCATCGTTGAGGGGAGCGGATTCTTCTGAGCCCGCCGACATGGTTGGACGGAACACCGGCCGCGCGGAGGCGACCGCTGGGCCAGGTCGGCGGCGTTCGCTCTAAAGCTCATGGTTGCGCTCGGGGAAGCCAGTTTCGCTCGGGAGCCGCCCGGGGCCTGCGGGCTTAGCGTCTCCCCGGTGATTTGGATGGAGATCACGGTGACAGAAACAGGCCGTGCAGAGATGGATAGGCGCGCTGAGATGGCAGCGCTGCGCCGGCAACATCAGGCTCTCGATGACACGGTGCGCGCCATGGAGTCCCAGTCGTCACCGGATCAGCTGCACCTTGTCCGGGTGAAAGAGCGCAAGCTGGCCTTGTGCGACCGGATCATGGAACTGGAAGACCGGATCACCCCGAACCTGATCGCATGAGGCCGGCAAGAACGCCTTAGCTTGCACCGACCGCGCCGCGGCCCGCGGGGCTGCTCGCGCACGCCCGGCGGCAAAACGGAGTTGCGGACGCAAAAGAGCCCCCGGCGGGGGGGACGCCGAGGGCTCTGCGGCTTGCTTTGGGGAGGGAAAGCCGCTTCGCGCGGGCGAACCCGCGCTCAAGTCTCTATGTGGGATTGCGCTTGGCGCTTCGCTAGATGCGCAGCGCCGCAGAGATGCTCGATCGGCGCTTAAAGTCCCGCGTTCCGGAACGCGGTCAGCGCCAGCGCGGACCAGTCCTTCTCGGCGTCGCCATTGGCGATGGCGGCCAGGAAGTGGTCGCGCAGCAGCGAGGCCAGCGGCAGCGGGGTGTGCTTCGCCTCGCCCGCTTCCAGCACCAGGCGCACGTCCTTCATGCCGAGCGGCATCCGAAAGCCGGCCGGCTCGAAGCGGCGCTCGCCGATCAACTCGCCGTAGACCCGCCAGGCCGGCGAGGCGAACAGCGAGCCGGTCATCACCTCGAAGAGCGCGCGCGGCTCGACCTCGTACGCCTTGGCCAGCGCGCCGGCCTCGCCGAGCGTCTCGATCGTGCTGGCGAGCGCGAAGTTGCAGGCGAGCTTGACCACGTTGGCCATCGGCGCGCGCTCGCCCACCGGCCAGACCCGCTGGCCGACGAGCTCCAGCAGCCGCCGCACCTTGCCGGTCGCCGCCGGGTCGCCGGCCATCAGCACGTGCAGTTGACCGGCCGCCGCCGCGTCGGGCCGCCCAAGCACCGGCGCGGCGACGTAAGCCAGGCCGAGGTCGCGGTGCAGCGCTTCGAGCCGCTCGGCCAACGCGACCGAGATCGTGGCGCAGTTGACGTGGACCAGCCCTTTGCGGGCGGCCGCGAGCGCGCCGGAGCTGACCAGCGTCGCCTCGAGCGCCGCGTCGTCGGCCAGCATCGAGAAGGCGACGTCGCCCTGCAGCGCCTCGGCGGCCGTCCGGGCGTGCGTGGCGCCGGCGGCGGCCAGCCGCTCGGCCGCCGCCGGCGAGCGGTTCCAGACGGTCACCTGCTCGCCGCCCTTCAGCAGCCGCCCGGCGATGGCCGAGCCCATGGCGCCAAGTCCGATGAAGCCTATGGACATGATGCTCTCCATTGACGGTCGGAGCCGATCGTCGCTTCAACTCCCCGCCGGGGCGCCGAGGTTCCTTCTCGTCATCCCACCGCCAGCGCACCGCGCTCGGAGAGGCTGGCTACGAAGGCCTGGACGTCGGCGCGCACCGCCTCGGCGGAGATTTCGTACTCGGCGGCCAGCGCCTCGCAGAGCTCTGCCAGGGTGCGCGGCGTCGCCAGCAATCCCCAGATCCGGCCGCCGGTCTCGCTGAGGCCGATGTACTCGGCCGCCGTGGGACTCATCATCACCAGGCCGTCGCCCGTCTCGGCGCTGAGCCAGTCGCCGATGCGCGAGATCGTCGTGTTGACGCCGATCTCGCCCGCCTGGATTCCGCTCGCCCCCATGTTGTCCGCTCCGATGCGTTTACGACGCCGCCGGCAGGATGCCGAGGTCTCGCCAGTGATCCTCCAGCCAACCGATCGTCTGCGGTACGGCCGCCAGATCGAACAGACGCGTCAGGCTGAACACTCCGGCCTGCCGCTGCAGGCCCGACGACCAGCCGAGATAGTCGCCTTCCAGGCCGAGCTTGGCGATGACGCTCGGCCGATAGGCGTTGCGGCGCAGGAGCAGGGCCGCGTCGGCGGGTCCCAGCCGGCTGATGCCGGCCCGCTGGCGGGGGCCTTCGACGCGCAGCACGTAGACGGCGGCCACCGCCAGGTCGCGATCCACTGCCGTGCTCTGCGGCTCGACATAGTACTTCGTCAGCCGCCGGCGGATCGACAGGCCCTGGCGCTCGCCCATCTCCAGGTGGCTGACGGTGTCCGCCCACAGCTTCAGCATCCGCCCGTCCGGCAGCACGACGGGCGCGCCGGAGCTGAAGTCGATGCCGCAGACGTCGTCGCTGACACATGCATAGCCGTGACGATTGAGGGCGGCGGCCAGCGTCGATTTGCCGGCCCCGGACGGGCCGGCGAACAGCGCCGCGCGCTCGCCCACCGCCACCGCGCTGGCATGCAGCACCATCCGGCCGAGCTGGTGCTGCAGGATGCCGAACGCGGTGCCGAGCAGGTAGACCTGCGCGTCGGCGAGCTCGACGCCGGGCTCCAGGTCGATGGTGATCTGGCGGCCGCCGACGATCAGATAGCGCGCCACAGTGGGCACGGAGAGCAGGAACGCATCGCCCGCCGCGACCCAGTTGGGGCCTTCGACGACGGCGCCGGCGAGCTCGGTCGGCGTCTCGCCCAGGCCGACCATGACGTCCGCGGGCCTGGCCGGCGTCGCGGGGATCGCGCCCTGCAGGGCGAAGGCGCACTCAACCACGAGACCGCCGATCCGGTAGTGTCGCACGGGTTCTGCGCGGCTTGGCAAAGCTGATGCCCGGTACTCTTCCGACGTCGCGGGCCAGATGCGGCGGCTTCGCCCCCTTTGGCAAGGCGGGACGGCTATCGGCGCGCGCCGCGATCGCCTAGCTTCGCCGCGCTTTGGCGACAAGAGGGGAGGGTGCGCACATGCTCACGGTTCATCACCTGGGGATCTCGCAATCGGAGCGAATCGTCTGGCTCTGCGAGGAACTCGGGCTCGACTACGAGCTGAAGCTCTACCAGCGCCGCGCCGACAACCGCCTCGCGCCGGACGACTACAAGGCGCTGCACCCGATGGGGATCGCGCCCGTCATCACCGACGGCGAGCTGGTGCTGGGCGAGAGCGGCGCGATCTGCGATTACATCTGCGCCCGCTATGGCGGCGCCCGGCTCACGCCCAGCCCGAGCGATCCCGACTTCGCCGACCATCTGTTCTGGTTCCACTGGTCGAACGGCACCTTCATGACCACGCTGATGATGCAGCTGGTGCTGGCGGGCGGCGGCCCGGACAACCCAGCCGCGGTCTTCGTGGACGACCGCAGCCGGCGCGGCTGGGCGATGGTCGAGAAACGGCTCGGCGAGGCGCCGTTCTTTGGCGGCGCCAACCTGACGACGGCCGACATCATGATGGTCTACTGCCTGACCACCAGCCGGGCGTTCCGGGGCACGCCGCTCGAGGGCTTTCCCAACCTGAAGGCCTATCTCGCCCGGATCGGCGCGCGCCCGGCCTACCAGCGCGCGATGGCCAAGGCCGAGCCCGGCATGACGCCGATGCTCGCGTGACCGCGGCTGGCCCTAGGCGTGCGCGCCGGGGTGCAGCGAGTCTTCCTCGGTCGAGTGCGCGAGCCCGTGGGTCAGCGCATAGATCGCCACCGCCGCGACGAGAATCGCCGCGATCAGCCCAATGCCCCAGCCAGCCGGGGTGCAGAAGCTGACGATCAGGAAGGTCATGATCGTCGCCAGGCTGGCGCAGAAGATCTTCACCGCCAGCGTGAAGCCGTGAAAAGTGCGCCCGTGCGCCTCGAGCAAGCTTTCGGGATCGGTCGCTATGTCGGCCATGACGGGCCTCGCTTTCGCAGGTTGCAGCGCTGCCATAACCGGCGAACGCCTGCCTGAGTTTCATCTCGTCGATGAGCGCGGGCAAGCAAACGGCGAGATCCCAACGCAGGGACCTCGCCGCCAGTGGTCGTACGTCGATCAGGATCAGAAGGCGATCCAGACGCCGTCCCGGTAGTAGCCGCGGTCGAAGCGGTCTTGGCGCCAGTGCCAGTGGCCATGCTGGTGCGCGACGCCCCAGTCGTCGTCGTGGAACGTGATGCCGACGTTGGCCGGATAGTCGAGCCGGTCATGTACGTGCCAGCACTCGCCGGCGCGATTGCAGACCACGTCGGCAGAAGCCGCCGTCGCGGCGACGAACGAACCGCCGGTCACTGCGGCGAGGAGAGCCCCCTTTACGAGGGCGGATTTGAGAAAAGTCACGCTTACTGCTCCCTTGTTGCTTGCCGTCTCCCCGAGTGCCTACCAAAACGACTGCAAGCGGGCTCAGTTCCTTCAATTCCCGGGCGTCGTGAGCTTGCCGAAATCTATCGTCACCTTCACGTCGTCGTCCCGTTGCTCGAAGGCTTCGCGCCAGCGATCCAGCGGTACGCGGCGGCTGATCAGGCGACCCAGCCAGCCGCTGTCAGCCTTGCGCAGCGCCTCGGCGGCCGCCTCGTAGTGGGCGAGGTTGGCGTTGACCGAGCCGAACACCACGTCGTTGCTGAGCACCGCCTCGCGATTGAAGCCGCCGATGTCGAACGGCAGGTTGCGGCCGCCGGACGAGACGCCTGCAAGGCAGACCACCCCGTCGCGGCCCCGCCGCGTTCATGGCGTCGGCCACCACCTGATCGGCGCCGGTGCACTCGACGATGACGTCGGGGGCGAGGTCCTTCAGGTCGGTAAGCTGTCCTGAGTGGTAGGTCGCGCCGAGGTCGGCGGCCAGCTGCGGCTTGGCGCCCGCGGTGGCGCGGTCGAAGAGGTGCGTCTCCAGGCCCCGCTGGCGGCCGAGCATCGCGGCCAGCAACCCGACCGGGCCGGCGCCGGTGACCAGCACGCGCTGCGGCCGCCACGAGCGGGCGCGGGCGCCGATCCGCTCGATATGGTCCCAGGCCTTGGCGACGACGCTGGTCGGCTCCAGCAGCACGCCGAGGAAGCCCAACGCCGGGTCGATCTTGATCGCGAAGTCGGGCTCCAGCAGGTAGCGCTCGGCGCCGTAGCCGTCGCGCTGCTTGATGCCGCGCTCGGTGTATTGGCCGTTGCGGCACATGTCCCATTCGCCGATCGCGCAGGCGGAGCAGGGGACCGGATCCGGGCGGCGCACGACGCCCGCCACCAGATCGCCGGCCTTCAGCTGTGAGCCGGCCGGCGCGCCCAGCACCCGGCCCAGCAACTCGTGGCCGAGCACCAGCCGGCTCTCGCCCGGCGGCGCCCAGCCGTAGTCGCCGGCGATGATGTCGCGATCCGTCCCGCAGACGCCAAGCGCCACAGCCTCGACCAGCGCCCAGCCGGCTCGCGGCGCCGGCTCCGGGCGCTCGTCGAGCCGGATAGAGTCCTTCTGGCCCGGCGCGACGGTCAGGCAGCGCATGAGACGGTCTGCATTTTCGGGCGAGCGCTCCGGGATCGATGTCGATGCGCCGGGCGCACGGCAAGGCTGCGATGCGTTCTAAACCCGCGCCGCGCCGCGCTGTTCCTGCGCCCCGACGATCGTGATTGTCGGTTCGGCTAAGCTCCGGAACCATAAGAACCTCTGGCGGTTGCCCGCTTGCGGTCAGGTTGGCGGAGGGCCTCCCGATGCAAACGGACCGAGGTTCATGTCCCCGCCGAAAGCAACGCCGGGCGTCATGCCCATAATTGAAGCATTCACGTCGGGCGCCGCGCTGCAGCGAGGGCCTCGCTCACATTTGCGTTGTTGCACGGCGGCGCTGCGCACACAGCGGTGTCATCGCGGAACCAAACCAGACCGTAGCGATTTTGGTTGGGCAGGCGGGTTCGGGGCGCCGCTGGGGCATGCGTTGAGTTCAGAGGGACCGCTAGTATGAAGATTGCTCAGATTTCACCGCTCTATGAAGCGGTGCCGCCGCGCCTGTATGGCGGAACCGAGCGCGTGGTGGCGCAGCTTTGCGAAGCGCTCGTCGACCTCGGTCACGACGTGACGCTGTTCTCCAGCGCCGACGCGGTGACGCGGGCCAAGCTGGTGCCGGTGCGCGATCAGGCCATCCGCCTCGACGCCGCGCCGCTGAAGTCGGACCTCGCCTCGCACATGACCATGCTGTCCGAGGTTCGCGAGCGGAAGAGCGATTTCGACATCATCCATTTCCACACCGACATGCTGCACTTCCCGTTCTTCGAGGATATGGCGCACCGCACGGTGACGACGACGCATGGCCGCCTCGACATCAAGGACCTGCCGTCGATTTACCGGCGCTGGTCGAAGTTCCCGCTGGTGTCGATATCGGACGCGCAGCGCACCCACCTGCCGTTCGCCAACTGGGTCTCCACGGTCTACCACGGGATGCAGGCGGACGTGTCGAACTGGTTCCATCCGCGGCCGCAAGGCTACCTTGCCTTCCTTGGCCGCATGTCGCCGGAGAAGGGGCCCGACAGGGCGATCCGCATCGCCAAGCGCCTCGGCATGCCGCTGAAAATGGCCGCGAAGGTGGATCCGGCCGATTCCGCCTACTTCCGCGAAGTCATCCAGCCGATGCTGAAGGACCCGCTGATCGAGTACATCGGCGAGATTGGCGATGCGGAAAAGCCGGCCTTCCTCGGCGGCGCGGCGGCGCTGCTGTTTCCGATCGATTGGCCCGAGCCGTTCGGCCTGGTGATGATCGAGGCGATGGCCTGCGGCACGCCGGTGGTGGCGTTCGGCTGCGGCTCGGCCCCCGAGGTCGTCGACGACGGCGTCACCGGCTACATCGTGAAGGACGAGGAAGCGGCGGTGGCCGCGGTCCGCGCGATCGACGAGCTCGATCGGCGCGAGGTGCGCCGCCGCTTCGATCGGCGCTTCTCGGCCACCGCGATGGCGCGCGGCTACCTCGACGTCTACGCCGACCGTTTGGCCCGCTTGCCGTTCGCCGAAGAGCTCGTCGCCGAGTCAGAAGATGTGGAGGAGGCATCGCGCGCATTGACGTCGCTCGCCCAGATCGCCTAGGCGAGGGCGCATGGACGAAGGCGCCGAGCCACCCCAAGCTTCGGCGGACGAGGCCACAGTCGCCAGCGGCGTCGAACTGGTCTCGCTGAAGGACGGACTGACGTTCCTGGTCGGCGACCATAACGGCGACCTGATCGGCGGCGCCGATGGCCTGTTCGACCGCGATACGCGCGTGCTTTCCCGGCTGGTGTTCCTGGTCGGCGACCGCCATCCGACGCGGCTGTCGTGCACGCTCTCGCGGGACAACGCGGTCTTCACCTTCCACGGCACCAATCGCGCGCTGCCGCCGGTGAACGGCCGCGGCACGCCGCGCGGCGCGATCCACATCGAACGGCGGCGGGCCTTGTCGGACGAGCGGCTCTACGAGCGCGTCCGCTGCACCAACTTCGGCCTCGACCAGGTGATGCTGCCGCTGGTGTTCGAGTATGCGGCGGACTTTCGCGACATGTTCGAGGTGCGTGGCGTGCGCCGGCCCAAGCGCGGCACGCTCCTGCCGCCGCAGCTGCTGGGGCGCCACGTGCTGTTCGCCTACGAAGGCCTCGACGATGTGCTGCGCACCTCGACGCTGGCCTTCTCCGAGCCGCCCTGGCGCATGGACGACAGCCGCGCCGAGTTCATGTTCACGCTCGCGCCGGGCGAGCGGATCGATCTTTTCCTCGAGGCGGGGGCCGGCGAGGGCGAGCAGCCGTCGCAGGAGCGCTTCCGCCAGGCGCTGGCCAACGCGCGCCGCACCATCCGCAAGCGCGAGCGGCGCGGCGCGCTGCTGCGCTGCTCGAACGACTCCCACGCCGCCTGGTTCGAGCAGTCGCGCGCCGACCTCGGCCTCTTGGTCAGCGACATGGCGACCGGCCCCTATCCATTCGCCGGCATTCCCTGGTTCTCGACCCCGTTCGGGCGCGACGGCATCCTGACCGCCTGGCAGACGCTGTGGCTCGACCCGGGCCTCGCCCGCGGCGTGCTGACCTATCTGGCGGCCCGCCAGGCCACCGAGCGCCTCGGCGTTCCAGGACAGCCAGCCCGGCAAGATCATGCACGAGACCCGCGGCGGCGAGATGGCCGCGATGAAGGAGATTCCCTACGGGCTCTACTACGGCGGCGTCGACACCACGCCGCTGTTCGTGGCGCTGGCCGGCGCCTATCTGCGCCGCACCGACGACGTCGCGCTGATCGGCGAGCTCTGGCCGGCGCTGAGCCGCGCCATCGCCTGGGTGGAGGGCGCCGGCGACTCCAACGGCGACGGGCTGATCGACTATCAGCGCGGCGCCGAGACCGGCCTGGCCAACCAGGGCTGGAAGGACAGCGAGGACTCGGTCTTCCATGCCGACGGCCATTTCCCGGTCGGCCCGATCGCCCTCGTCGAGGTGCAGGGCTACGCCTACGCCGCGTACCAGGCGATGGCCGGGATGGCGGGGCGGCTGGGCGAGCCGGGCGCGGATCACTGGAACGCCGCGGCCGAGGCGCTGCGCCGCCGCGTCGAAGAGCGCTTCTGGATGGACGATCCGGGGTTCTACGGCATCGCCGTCGACGGCGAGGGCGCGCTCTGCACGCCGCTCACCTCCAACGCCGGGCACCTGCTGTTCTCCGGCCTGCCCAGTCCGGGGCGCGCGGCTCAGGTCACGCACTGCCTGTTGTCGGAGAAGTTCGACTGCGGCTGGGGGTTGCGCACGCTGGCCACCGGCGCCAGCCGCTTCAACCCGATGAGCTACCACAACGGCTCGGTCTGGCCGCACGACACCAGCTTCTGCGTCGCCGGCATGGCGCGCTATGGTGAGCGCAAGGGCGCGGCGCGCGTGATGGGCGACCTCTTCCGCGCCTCGCAGCACTTCGCCCTGCGGATGCCGGAGCTGCTGTGCGGGTTCCAGCGCCGCGCCGGCGAGCCGCCGATCGCCTACCCGGTCACCTGCATGCCGCAGGCCTGGGCGGCGGGGTCGGTGTTCCTGATGCTGCAGGCCTGCCTCGGCCTATCGGTCAACGCCGCGGCGCGCGAAATCCGCGTCGTCAAACCCACGCTGCCGCATGGCATGGACAATCTCTGCATCGAGCACATGGAGGTCGCCGGCGCCATGGTGAGCCTGGTTTTCCAGCAGGTTGACGGACAGACCATCGTCAGTCCGGCGCACGGCTCGGACCCCAGCGTCTCGATCGTGCTTGAGCGCTGAGTCCAGCCAGCGGCGTTGCGCGCCGCGCCCGTTAAAATGGGCGTGACCACTTGGCCGGCCGGGAACCAACCGGGGCCGCAGCCGCTTCGCAACATGCCCGGGTCCGAACGGGGGGCCGGCAACCAGTGGAGCCTTGTCCGCATGGGCCGCCTTGTGGTCGTTTCCAATCGCGTCGCCGCCGCGGCGGACGCGGCGCGCGCGGGTGGCCTGTCGGTAGCGCTCAGGGCGGCGTTGAAGGCCGGGCCGGCGCTGTGGTTCGGCTGGAGCGGCGAGCGGGTCGCCGAGTTCACCGGCGAGCTGAAGACCAGCCGCGTCGACGACATCGACGTCGTCACCCTCGATCTCGAGGACGCCGACTACGAGGCCTACTACAACGGCTACGCCAACGCGACGCTCTGGCCGCTCTTCCATTCGCGCACCGACCTGGCCGCCTACGACCGCGCGTTCGGCGAAGGCTACGCGAGGGTCAACCGGCGCTTCGCCGAGGCGCTGGCGCCGCTGCTGCGCCCCGACGACCTGGTCTGGGTGCACGACTACCACCTGATCCCGCTCGGGCGAGAGCTGCGCCGGCTCGGCGTGACGAACTCGATCGGCTTCTTCCTGCACATCCCGTGGCCGGCGCCGCAGCTCTTCACCACGCTGCCGCGGCATGCCGAGCTGGCGGAGGCGATGTTCGCCTACGACCTCGTCGGCTTCCAGACCGCCGACAGCGTCGACGCCTTCGCCGACTATGTGACGCGGGAGGCGCGCGGCCGTCGCGAGGGCGATCGCCTCAGCGCATTCGGCCGCTCGACGCTCGCCGCGCCGTTCCCGATCGGCATCGATGCGCCGCAATTCCAGCGGCTGCTGCGCTCCCCGGCGGCCGAGCGCGCCTGGGACCGGCTGGCGGCGCACGGTGCGTTCCGCTCGCTGATCGTCGGCGTCGACCGGCTGGACTATTCGAAGGGCCTGCCGGAGCGGCTGCTGGGCTTCGAGCACTTCCTGCAGAACCACCCGGACATGGTCCGCAAGGTGCTCTACCTGCAGATCGCCCCGTCATCGCGCGAGGGGGTGGAGGCCTATCAGGCGCTGCGATCGGACGTGCTGGCGCTGGCGGGCCGCATCAACGCCACCTGGGCCGACATCGACCACGCGCCGATGCTGTGCGTGAACCGCAACTACGACCGCGCCGAACTCGCCGGCATCTACCGCGCCGCGCGGATCGGGCTGGTGACGCCGCTGCGCGACGGCATGAACCTGGTGGCCAAGGAATATGTCGCCGCCCAGGATCCCGACGATCCGGGCGTGCTGATCCTCTCGCGCTTCGCCGGCGCGGCCGAGCAGATGACCGAAGCGATGATCGTCAACCCTTACAGCCCGCGAGGACCTGGCCGATGCGATCGGCCTGGCGCTGGAAATGCCCCGGCGTGAGCGGGTGCAGCGCTGGTCGCGGCTGATGGAGGGCGTCGAGCGCAACGACGTGCGCGCCTGGCGCGACGACTTCGTGGCGGCGTTGGCCGGCGCCCGCGACCGCCGCGCGCCGGAAGGCGAGCGGCCGGTGCGCGCGGCGATCGCTGCAGACGATGCGCGCTCGGACGACCTCTTCACGGGGCGCGACGAGACGGCGCCGCTGGCGCACGGCCGCGATAGCGCAGCTGCAAGAGCAGGATGGCGGACGCTAGGGCGAGGCTGACGACGTTGGCGGCCACCAGCGGCCAGCTGCCGAGCAGCGCGCCGTAGGCGATCCACAGCGCGAACGCCCCGACCGTCAGCGCATACATGCGCACCGAAACCTCGCCGCTCGCCTTCTCGCGCCAGATCTTCAGAAGCTGTGGCGCGAAGCTGGTCATCGAACACGCCGCCGCGCCAGCGCCGATCGCATCGCTTAGGACCGTGCTCATCTAGACGCTGCGGCCGGCGCCGGCCCCTCCAGGTAGGTGAAATTGGCAAAGCAACGAGCCCCGACCGGCTGGCGGTCGGGGCTCGGCGACGGCGCGATGGCGATAAATGCGTTCGCGCCGCGGTTTTCGGTCAGGCGCGGGCCTACTTCTTCATCGCGTCCTGGGCCTTGCCGGCGGCGCTCTGGGCCTTGCCGGCGGTCTTCTGCACGGCGCCCTTGGCCTGCAGGCCGACATTGCCGGTCACCTTGCCGGCGACTTCCTTCACCGCGCCCTTGGCCTGGTTCGCGGCGCCGTCCGTGCGGTTCTTGTTCATTTGCAGAGTCTCCCGATTGAAGTGGTTCGTCCGAAGTTCGACTGGCTGCGCTAGATGCGTCCGATGAGGACGAGCACCAGCACGATCACCAGCACGAGGCCGAGACCGCCGCTCGGGAAGTAGCCCCAATTGCGGCTGTAGCCCCAGCTCGGCAGAGCGCCGAGGACCAGCAGGACGAGGACGATCAGTAGTATTGTGCCAAGCATTGTCGGCATCCTTCTTGAAGCTTGGCGCTAAGATGCGCAGTTCCACACTAACGCCTCTTGGTGAGGGCGGTTCCATCGGTGTAGGTTGATTGAAAGTCGTGTGAGATCATTGTGATAAGGCGATCTCGCAACCGCGGTCAGGTGCGGCTCGAAGCCTTCCCCTGCGAACAGGGGAAGGCTTGGCCAAGCAGACCGGGACCTCAATGTGCTTTTACCCGCGCTCTAGTCGGCGCCGGGTGAGATCGAGACCGGGTCGCTGGCCGGAAACGTCTCGTCGAGACCCTTGTCGAGGTTCTCGTCGGTGTGGGGGTCGGCGCCGGCGGCATGCTCGGCCCTGGGGTGTTTCGAGGGGATCTTGCCTTCGCCGCTCTCGAGCCGGGCGCGCTCGAGCTCCTCGCCCTCCGGCCCGTCCAGCGCCTTGGCGGCTTCGCGGGCCTTCTGCTCCACCGGACCTTCCTCGGCGAAGCTGCGCTCGGCGTCCTGGAAGCGGCGGCCGGCGACGTAGTCGCCTTCGCCCTGAACCTGGCCCTCGCGGGGAGGCTGCTTGTCGCCCTTGCCGGCGCTCGCGTCGGAATTCTGAGGCATCGACCTTGCTCCGAATGGCCGTCGCCGCGGGCGTCGAGCGCCCACGGCGACGGGGTGATCTTTCCGCCCAGGCAGAACGCCCGGGGCGGCGATTTGTTCGCGCTAGCCGCCGGCCTTCTGCTTGATGGTCTGGCCGGCGTTCGCGAGCGCATCCCCCGCCTTGTCGGCGGCGTTGCGCGTGGCCTGCGAGGCGGGCTGCGCCACGCTGGAAATCTTCTGGTCGACGACCTGGCCGCCGCGGCTGAACGAGCCCTCGCTGACGCCCAGATAGATCGCGCCGGCGCCGACGACCGCGGCCACCAGCACGATGAGCGTCAGGAACGGCGCACCGTGCCGGCGCGGACGGCGCGCCCGTTCGTCGCGGCGGCCGCGGTCGTAGGCCTGCCGGACGGAGGTGTTGCGCTCGTTCAGCAGGGCGCGATCGGCCGCGTGGGCGTCTGCGTGGCCCTGCACCTGGCCACTGGCGAAATCGCCGTCGACGGCCGGGTCTGTCGAAGTGCGCGATCGGAACAGATTCATGTCCGGATCCTCTCGTTGTTCGCTGCCTGGCGCGAGCATACGCGCCGGCCGCAGCGGAATTTCGGGGAGGCTACGGACGGCCCGCCGAAGCAACCGCCGCGCCGATCCGGTGCAACGGTGGCTATTTCATGCGGTCGGGGCGACCACGCGCCTTCCGATGTTCCAAACACCTATGACAAAGCTGGGTTCCGCCAAGCTCGACCATAATTCGATATTGCTCCTCTAGTTTCCCGCGAATGCTGTTTCGGAACGGAAACCAGGAGTGGCCGTTCTGGAAGCCAATCGCCACAATTGGAGACGCGACCATGGTTGACGTCCAACCGACAGAGAACATGACTATCGACCCGCCCCCCGGCGCGAACGACATGCCGCTGATGGGCAATCCGATCCTGATGCGCACCAGCGGCCGTACGCGGCCGTCCGGCGTGCGGACCTCGGGTTCGCGGACTTCCGGTTCGCGGGCTTCGGGCTCGCGGTCCGGTTGGCAGGTCGCCCTGCCGGTGGCCGCGGTCGTCGTGATCGCCGGCGCCGCGGGCGCCTATTTCTTCGCGAAGTCGTCCCAGACGCAGCCGCTGACGACCACCGCGCCAGCCGCGTCGGCCGCGAGCGCGCCGGCCACCGAGCCGCCCCCCGCCGTGGCTTCGACGGCCGCGCCGACCGCCGCGGCGGTCTCGCCGACCGAGAAGCCCGTCGCGCCGGAAGCTGCGCCGCGTCACGAGCGCGTGACCCGCCTGGCCCGCGCCGAACGGACCGAGCGCCACGCCGCGGTCCGCCATGCGCGCGCCGCCGGCGACGAGGGCGCCGATGTCAGCGCCACCGCGCCGATCGCCGCGCCCGCGCCGGCGCCCAGCGCGCCGCCGGTGATCACGCCGCCCCCGGCCCAGTAGCCGGTTTGAGTGAGGCCGCGGCCGGCGCCAGGCGTCGGCCGCGGGTGCGAACGTCACATGCGCCGCCACGCCGGGCCAGGCGAGGCGGCGCATCTTTTTTGTGGGCGATTGGGGGGATGGTTGCTTTCGGCTCAGGCGGCGCCGGGCGCCGGTGTGGCCGCGGCCTGCGTCGCCGGCGAGGGTTCCGGATGATGGTGGGAGGCGGTGTAGGTTACGTACGCGGCGCCGAGCACGACAATGCCCAGCACCAGGCTCACGACCAGCACCCAGCGAATGTGACCGGTCTTGGTCCCTTGCCTGGCGTCGGTAGCGCTCTTCTCGACACCGTCGCCGGCCTGCGCCCCGCCCTGATCCGGCCGCGGATCGTCTTGGCTCATCGACATGGCGCGCTTCCTTTTCGTTGCAAATTCGGAACGTTGATGACGAACGCGTCAGCGTAAGCGCACGTTCCGGCCCGCCAGAGCGCGGCGCGGGTCGGGACCTGGAACCCCGCTCTCCCGGACGCCGTTCTTAGGCGCGATAGAGGACGAGGAGATGCAGACGTGATCCGGACTATGGTGCTGGCCGGCGTTGGGAGCTTGGTCCTGGTCGCGCCGACGCTTGCCCAGACCGGTGCGGCGCTGCCGACCGGCGACTTCATCAAGGCCGCCGCGACGACCGACGAGTTCGAGCGTGTCGAGGGCCGCTTGGCGGATCGCGACGGCGCCAGCGCCAGGGTGCGCGACTTCGGGAAGATGATGGTCCGCGACCACACCAACACCACGATGGCGCTGAAGCAGGCCATTCACAGCGCCGGGCTGCCGAACCCCGGGCCGCCGCATCTGACCCCCGAACAGGAGGCCAACGTCGGCGCGCTCAAGGGACTGCACGGGGCGGACTTCGACCACGCCTACATCCAGCAGCAAATCCAGGCCCACCAGACCGCGCTCGGCGTCATGCAGGCCTATGCGGCGGGCGGCGAGAACCCCACGCTGCGCAAGGCGGCCGCGAACACCGTGCCGATCGTCAAGCATCACCTGGCGACGGCCCGCAAGATCGCCGGCTGAGCCGCGTCATCCCGGAAGCTCGCACCGCGAGCCATCCGGGACGCGAAAGGGAAAGTTAGCCCTCCAGGCCGCCGTGGCGGGTGAGCAGATCGAGCATGTCGGAAGCATGCTCCTCCTCCTTGGCGAGCAGTCCCTCGATCATGATCCGCGTCGCCGGATCGTTGTCGGCGAAATAGCGGACCAGCTCGCGGTAGTGCTCCACCGCGATCCGCTCGGCGATCAGGTTCTCGCGGACCATCCCGACCAGGTCGTCGGCGGTCTGGTATTCGGCCGACGAGCGCGCGGTCAGCGTGTCGGGGTTGAAGTCGGGGGCGCCGCCAAGCTGGTTGATCCGCTCGGCCACCGCCATGGCGTGCTGCTGCTCGTCGCGCGCATGCTCGTTGAACTCGGCCTTGACGCTGTCGCTGGCCAGGCCCGTGGCGACGATGGCGTGCTGGGTATAGCGCAGCACGCAGACGATCTCGGTGGCCAGCACCGCCTGCAGGATCTCGATCGTCTTTTTCGGATCGCCGCCGTACGAGGGCGTGACCGGGCCGCCCTTGATGTGCTGGCGCGCCCGCTCGCGCAGGGTTTTCACGTCCGTGAGGAACGGCTGGCTGGTGTCGTTCATGACAAGGCTCCCGATGATGCGACAGTCAGAATGGCGCGCGCTTCAGGCGCTTCTACGCGCAGGCTCCGCAGAGGGCGAGGGATAGCGCCAAGGTTCCCCTTTGGCGCCGGCGGCCGCCAGCTGGCGCGCGGCGAACGTCCAGTTCGGCAGCGCGTCGAACCAGGCCTCCAGGAAGCCTTTCCGGTCGTTCTGGTGGTCCAGGTAATAGGCGTGCTCCCAGAGGTCGCAGACGATCAGCGGCGTCAGGCTCTCCTTGGTGAGGGTGTCGTCGGCGTCGTGCGTCGAGCGCACCTCCAGCTTGCCGGCGCGGTCGGCGGCCAGCCACACCCAGCCCGATCCGAAGTGGGCCGCGCCCTCTTCGACGAACTTCTGCTTCAGCCCCTTCAGATCGCCGAACGCGCCATTGATGGCCGCCGCGAGCTCGGCGGGCGGCGGCTCGGCGTTGGGCGTCATCGCCACCCAGAAGAAGCCGTGGTTCCAGGCCTGGGCGGCGTTGTTGAACAGCTTCTTGTTTCCCGAGCGCGCTGCGCCGCGGACGATGTCCTCCAGGCTGCTGGCGGCTTCGACGGTGGCGTTCACCAGCTCGTTGACGGTCTTCACGTAGGTCGCGTGGTGCTTGTCGTGGTGGAAGTGCAGCGTCTTGTCGGACATCACCGGCTCAAGCGCGTCATAGGCGTAGGGAAGGTCGGGCAGTACGAACATAAGGGGGCTCCCGTTTGGCGGTTGGATAACTCGCCACCGGTGCGATGGGTTCACCGCCTTGGCCCCATGCTTTGGCGCCGATGCGCCCGAGCTTGATTTCGGCGGCGCCTTCGCCTATCTGGCCGGCCATCACACACGCAGGCGTTCGGCGACGCGCGGGCGAAATACCCGCGCGTTTCCGTTCCGGGCCCAGGCGCCAGTTTTCTGGCAACGGGGTTTTGGCCTGCGGAGGCGCACCGGAAGAAGGAGTTCATATCTTGGCGCTTCCCGATTTCTCCATGCGTCAGCTGTTGGAAGCTGGCGCCCACTTCGGCCACCAGACCCACCGCTGGAACCCGAAGATGGAACGCTACATCTTCGGCTCGCGGGCCAACATCCACATCATCGACCTCTCGCAGACCATGCCGCTGCTGCACCAGGCGCTGGTCAAGGTGCGCGAGGTGGCCGCCTCGGGCGGACGGGTGCTGTTCGTCGGCACCAAGCGCCAGGCCTCCGAGCCGGTGGCGACCGCCGCGCGGCGCTGCGCGCAGTACTATGTGAACCACCGCTGGCTCGGCGGCACGCTGACCAACTGGCGGACCATCTCGGCGTCGATCGCGCGGTTGCGCGAACTGGAGGCGGTGCTCGAAAACCCGGAGAGCTCCGGCCGCCTGAAGAAGGAACTGCTGAAGCTGACGCGCGAGCGCGACAAGCTGGAGCTGTCGCTCGGCGGCATCAAGGACATGGGCGGCATCCCCGACCTGATGTTCGTGATCGACACCAACAAGGAAGCGATCGCGATCCAGGAGGCGCGCAAGCTGAACATCCCGGTGGTGGCGATCCTCGACACCAACTGCGATCCGGAGGGCATCACCTACCCGATCCCGGGCAACGACGACGCCGCGCGCGCGCTGCAGCTCTACTGCGACCTGGTCGCCGATTCTGTGCTCGACGGCCTGACCGAAGGCCAGGCGGCGCTGGGCGTCGACATCGGCGCCGCCGAGGCGCCGAGCGAGCCGTCGCTGCGGCGCTCCAGCGCCAAGGCGGCCGCTGCGTCAGCGCCGCAGCCGGAACCCGAGCCCGAGCCCGAGCCCGATCCCGAGCCGGTCGTCAGCGAGGCGGAGATGTCGGGCGAGCCCGATACCACCGCCGCGGCGGCGGACGAGGCGGCGCCTGCGAGCGAGCCCGCGGCAGAAGGCTGAGCTTTCGTTTTGCGGACCTCGGGTTGCGGGGTCTGCGCACTGACACTCTGACTGGAGGCAAGACCATGGCCGACATCACGGCTGGCATGGTGAAGGACCTGCGCGAGACGACCGGCGCGGGCATGATGGACTGCAAGAGGGCGCTCGAGGAAACCGCCGGCGACATTCCGGCGGCGGTGGACCTGCTGCGCGTCAAGGGGCTCGCCAAGGCGGCCAAGAAGGCCGACCGCGTGGCCAGCCGAGGGCGTCGTCGCCGTCGCCACCGCGAAGGTGGGCGCCGGCGCGACCGCGGCGGTGATCGAGCTCAACTCGGAGACCGACTTCGTCGCCCGCAACGAGGCGTTCCAGGCCGCTGCCCGGCAGATCGCACACGCTGCGGTGAACGTCGGCGGCGACGTCGAAGCGCTGCGGCGGCGCCAAGGTCGACGGCGGCCAGACCGCCGGCGAGCTGATCAGCGGCCTCATCGCCACCATCGGCGAGAACATGACGCTGCGCCGCTTCGCGCGGCTGAGCGTCGCGCAAGGGCGCCGTGGGCGCGCTACGTCCACAACAAGGTTCCCGGCGCGACCGATCTCGGCCGCATGGGCGTGATCGTGGCCGTGGAAGGCGCGGGCGATGTAGCCGTGCTCGAAGAGCTGGCGCGCAACATCGCGCTGCACGCGGCGGGCCACAACCCGCCGCCGCTGTCGCTGAGCGCCGACGAGCTGGACCCGGCCGACGGTCGCGAAGGAACGCGAGATCCAGACCGCGACGGCCGCCGAATCCGGCAAGCCGCCGAACGTGGTGGAGAAGATGGTCGAGGGCCGCATCCGCAAGTGGATGGAGGAAGTCGTCCTCCTGAAGCAGGCCTATGTGAAGAACCCCGACCAGACCGTCGAGCAGCTGGTCGCCGAGACCGCCAAGCAGGTCGGCTCGCCGATCAAGGTGGCCGGTTTCGTGCGCCTGGCGCTCGGCGAGGGCGTCGAGAAGAAGGAAGAGGACTTCGCCGCCGAAGTGGCGGCGATGACCAAGAACTAGAACGGCCGGCGGCGCTCCCTCCCCATCGCGGGGAGGGAGCGCTATGCTGCGCCCCGAACCGACTCGCCCAACTAGGAAGAAGAGCTCAATGGCCGACGCCGAGCCGCGCTACCGCCGGGTCCTGCTGAAGGTGTCCGGCGAGGTGCTGATGGGCGACCAGGCGTTCGGCATCGACCTCAACACCCTGGACGCCGTGGCCGCCGACATCGCCGAGGTCGACAGCCAACGGCGTCGAGCTCTGCCTGGTCATCGGCGGCGGCAACATCTTCCGCGGCCTCTCGATGGCCGGGCAGGGGCATGGAGCGCGCCAGCGCCGACTACATGGGCATGCTGGCGACCGTCATGAACGCGCTGGCGATGCAGAGCGCGCTGGAGAAGATCGGCGTCGACACCCGCGTCCAGTCGGCGATCCCGATGGACGCGGTCTGCGAGCCCTACATCCGCCGCCGCGCGCTGCGCCATCTGGAGAAGGGCAGGGTGGTGATCTTCGCCGCCGGCCTCGGCGCGCCGTTCTTCACCACCGACACGCCCGCGGCCCTGCGCGCCGCCGAGATGGGCTGCGATGCGCTGCTCAAGGGCACCAGCGTCGACGGGGTCTACACGGCCGATCCCAAGAAGGAGCCAGGCGCCGAGCGCTACGAGCGGCTCAGCTATCTGGAGGTGCTGGCGCAGGACCTGCGGGTGATGGACGCCTCCGCGATCGCGCTGATGCGCGACAACGGCATCCCGATCGTGGTGTTCTCGATCCGCGAGCGCGGCAATCTGATGCGCGTCTTGCAAGGCGAGGGGGTCTTCACCACCATCGCCAACGAGACGTCGCGACCAGGCTTAGAGGAGGCGCACGATCATGGCCGCAGGCCGAGAAGCCCAATCTGGCGAAGTACCGGGACCGCATGGACAAGGCCGTCGCGGCCCTGAAGGAGGAGTTCGGCTCGCTGCGCACCGGCCGGGCCAGCGCCAGCCTGCTCGACCAGGTGCAGGGTCGAGGCCTACGGCGCGACACATGCCGATCAACCAGGTCGGCGCGATCAGCGTGCCCGAGCCGCGCTCGATCTCGGTGAGCGTCTGGGACAGGGGGCTGGTGGTCTCGGTGGAGAAGGCGATCCGCAACGGCCGGGCTCGGGCTGAACCCGGTCGTCGAGGGCCAGAACCTGCGCATTCCGATCCCGGCGCTGACCGAGGAGCGGCGCAAGGACCTCGCCAAGCTGGCCGGTCGCTACGCCGAGCAGCAGCGCATCGGCGGTGCGCAACGTCCGCCGCGACGCGAATGGACGACCTGAAGAAGGCCGAGAAGGACGGCGCCATCAATCAGGACGAGCACAAGCGCCTGCAGGCCGAGGTCCAGAAGCTCACCGACGAGGCGGTTCGCCGCGTGGACGAGGCCTTGAAAACCAAAGAGCAAGAGATCATGCAGGTATGAGCGCGCGAGCCTCGCCGCGCGGCGCCCGAGAAGAGGCCAGCGCCATGCCCCGCCCGATCGCCCCTAGCGAGCGCGTGCTGCGCCCCGTTGGCGATGACGGACGCGAGACGCTGCACGTCGCGATCATCATGGACGGCAACGGCCGCTGGGCCAAGCAGCGCGGGCTGCCGCGCGCGCTGGGCCACCGCGCCGGCGTCGCGGCGCTGCGTCGCACCGTCGAGGGCGCCGAGGCGCTGAACGTCGAGCGGCTGACGGTGTTCGGCTTTTCCACCGAGAACTGGAGCCGGCCGCAGTCCGAGGTCTCGGAGATCCTCGGCCTGATGAAGGCCTACTTCGCCAGCGACCTTGGCCGGCTCGAGCGCAACGGCGTGAAGGTGCGCATCGTCGGACGCCGCAGGGTCTGGCCCCCGACATCCTCGGCATCGTCGAGGAAGCCGAGGCGCGCACCGCCCGCAACGATCGTTTCCACCTGCAGGTAGCGTTCAACTACGGCGGTCGCGCCGACATCACCGACGCGGCGCGCCGGTTCGCCGAACTGGTGGCGCGCGGCGAGGCGAGCCCGGCGGATCTCGACGAGCAGCTGTTCGAGCGGCAGCTGTCGACCTCGCCGGCGGCGGCGCCCGACCTGGTGATCCGCACCGGTTACGAGCGCCGGCTGTCGAACTTCCTGCTCTGGGAGTGCGCCTACGCCGAGCTGATCTTCCAGGATGTCTACTGGCCCGACTACGGCCCCGAGCACCTGCGCGCGGCGATCCAAGAGTTCCAGTCGCGCGAGCGTCGCTTCGGCCGGGTGGCTGTCGACGACGTGCTGGCGGCCGGCTAGCGGCGCGAAGGGCCGTTTCAGGTCGGCATGCCGCGCACCCGGCGGTTCGATTGGGACAATCTGGCCCTCCGTATCGTCTCCGGGCTCGTCCTGGCGGCGGTGGCCCTCTATCTGGTCTGGTTCGACCCCTTCCGCGCCGGTTGGCTGACGCTCACCTCGGTGGCCGTGGCGCTGCTGTCCTACGAATGGGCGCGGATGGCGGCGCCGACCGCCTGGGTGCGCGTGGCGTTGGCGATGGCGGTGGCCGTCGTGGCGGTCGTGCTCCTGACCTACCTCGATCACATCGTCTGGGCGGTCGCGGCGATCGGGGTCGGCTGCGTGGCGGCCGCGATCGTTTCGCGGGGGGTGACCGAACGCCGCGCCGACGCGGCCTACGGGGTCCTCTACGTGGCGCCCGCAGGTCTGGCGCTGACCTGGCTACGCTACGGGCCGTCGCCGCAGGAACTGCACGGCGCGCCCTGGCAAGGCGCAGGCTGGACAATCATGCTGCTCTGCACGACCTGGGCGGCCGACATTTGCGCCTTCGCAGTCGGGTAACGCCTTGAAAGGGCCAAAGCTTTGGCCACGGTTCTCGCCCAACAAGACGTGGTCGGGCTTTTTCGGCGGTCTGATTGGCGCGGCGGCCGCCGCCGTCGGGGTGGCGGCGCTGCTGATGCGGCTGTCGTTGGCCGGCGCGGCGCTGATCGGGCTGGCCGGAGGGCTAGCCACCATGATGGGCGATCTTTGGGAATCGATGTTGAAGCGCAGGTTCGGTGTTAAGGATTCCGGCGACCTCATTCCCGGGCACGGGGGTCTGCTTGATCGGGTGGATGGATTGATGTTCGCGACCCTGGTCTTCGCCGCCGCGCGGCTGATCGTCCACTACGGCTGGGCGCACTGATGGCGACGCGCACCGTCACCATCCTCGGCTCGACCGGCTCGGTCGGGGAATCGACCCTCGACCTGCTGGAGCAGGCCGGCGCCGATGTCGAGATCCTGGCGCTGATCGGCGGGCGCAACGTCGCGCGGCTGGCCGAACAGGCCAAAAAGTGGCGGCCGCAAGTGGTGGTCATCGAGGACGAGAGTCTGCTGCCCGAGCTGAGGGAGCGGCTGAACGGCTCCAACATCGGCGCGGCGGCTGGGACGGCGGCGGTCGTCGAGGCGGCCGCCATGGGGGCGGACTGGGTGATGTCGGCCATCGTCGGCGCCGCGGGCCTCGCGCCCACGCTGGCCGCGGCGCGGGTCGGCTCGACGATCGCGCTCGCCAACAAGGAAAGCCTGATCTGCGCCGGGCCGGCGCTGCTGGCGGCGGCCCGGCAAGCCGGCGGCGGCGTGATCCCGGTCGATTCCGAGCACTCGGCGATCTTCCAGGTGCTGCAGCCGGCGTGCCGCGACCGGGTGGCGCGGCTGATCCTCACCGCGTCGGGCGGCCCGTTCCGCGGCTGGACCCGTCGAGGCGATGGCCGACGTCACCGTCGAGCAGGCTGTCGCGCACCCGAAGTGGAGCATGGGTCGCAAGATCTCGGTCGACTCCGCCCAGATGATGAACAAGGGCCTGGAGATGATCGAGGCCTCCTACCTCTTCGACATGCCGCCGGCGCGGATCGACGTGCTGATCCATCCGCAGTCGATCGTGCACAGCCTGGTCGAGTATGCCGACGGTTCGACACTCGCGCAGCTCGGCGAGCCCGACATGCGCACGCCGATCTCTTGCGCCTGGTCCTGGCCGGACCGCGCGCCCTGGCCGGCGCCGCGGCTCGATCTCGCCGCCCACGGCCAGCTCACCTTCGAGGCGCCGGACGAGGAGGCTTTCCCGGCGCTGAAGCTGGCGCGCAACGCGCTTAGCGCCGGCGGCGGCGCGCCGGCAGCCATGAACGCCGCCAACGAGGTGGGCGTCGCCGCCTTCCTGGACCGCCGGATCGGCTTTCTCGATATCGCCGCGCTTGTCGCCGACGCCCTTGACGAGCTGGATGGGGCGGGCGAGCTGACACAGGATAGCAACACCGATCCGCTGGAGTGGGCGATGGCGATCGATGCCAGCGCACGCCGCACGGCCGCCCAAGTGCTGTCGCGATTTGCGGGCAGAGGCTGAAGCACAAGAAGGAACGCGCCTGGAAATGCTGGCCATTCTCGCCGACGCGGCGATCTACGTCGTCCCGTTCCTGGTCGTCATCACGGTCATAGTGACCGTTCACGAGTTCGGTCACTTCCTGACCGCGCGCGCCTTCGGCGTGAAGGTCGACCGCTTCTCGATCGGTTTCGGACCCGCGATTTTGTCGTTCAAGGACCGCTGGGGCGTCGAGTGGCGGATCGCCTGGTTGCCGCTCGGCGGCTACGTGAAATTCGCCGGCGACGACAACGCCGCCAGCGTTCCGGACCAGGACGATCTTGACGGACTGCGCTCGCGCATCCGCCTGCGCGAAGGCGTCGGCGCCGAGCAACGCTACTTCTTCTTCAAGCCGTTGTGGCAACGGGCGCTGGTGGTCTTCGCCGGCCCGGCCATCAACTTCATCTTCTCGATCGCGCTCTTCGCGATCCTGTGCGGGACGATGGGCGAGCCAGTCGCCTCGATGAAGGTGCTGGACGTGATGCCGGGCTCGGCGGCTGCGGCTGCCGGCGTGAAGCCGGGCGACGTCCTCACCTCGGTCGATGGAAGAGCGCTGGCGCGCTTCGATGATCTGTCGACCTACGTGCAGGACCGCCCGTCGACCTCGATGCTGCTGACCCTCGAGCGGGCCGGCCATCCGACGTCGATCCAGCTGACGTCCGGCGTCGCCACCGAGAAGAACCTCGCCGGCGGCGATGTCCGGATCGGCCGGCTCGGCATCGCCCCGATGCAGACCTGGGTGACCTACTCACCGCTGCAGGCGATCGGCCGGGGCGCCGACATGACGTGGACCATCGTCAGACTCACCGGCCACTACGTCGGGCGCATGATCGAGGGCAAGTCGGGCTGGCCGTTCGCCGGCTTCCTTGGCACTGCCCATGTGGCTGGCTCGCTGACTAAGGAGGCGGTGAGCATCTCGCAGACCGACCACATGAACCTGGGGCTGACGCTCCTCATTCAATACGCGACGTTGGCGGCTTTCCTTTCCACCAGCATCGGTCTGGTCAACCTCTTGCCGATCCCGGTGCTGGATGGCGGGCACCTGCTGTTCTACGCCTACGAGGCTGTGGCGCGTCAGCCATTGCCGATCGCAGCTCAGGCGGCGGGCTACCGGGTCGGGCTTGCTTTGCTGGTCGGATTGATGTTGTTCACCACGTGGCACGACCTGCAACGCTTGCAGGTGTTCCACTTCCTCGGCTTCTCGTAAATCGCAAGAGTCACCGGCTAGTGATCACTCAACCGATGACCAGGTCTCGCGCCCGATACGCGGCGTTGCTCTCGGGCGTTGCGCTCTATGCGGGCGCCGCCGCTGTCTGCGCGTTCTGGCCTGCGGCTGCGCTCGCCCAACAACAGCAGGGCGGCGTCGTCGGGCGCATCGTCGTGCAGGGCAACGAGCGCATCGAGCAGGACACCATCCTCTCGTACCTGCCGATCCAGGTGGGGGACACCGTCGACCAGGCCAGGCTCGACCTGGCGCTGAAGACGCTGACGCGGACCGAACTGTTCTCCGACGTGAGCATCACCCTGCAGGGCGACACTCTGTTGGTGCGGGTGGTCGAGAACCCGATCATCAACCGGGTGCTCTTCGAGGGGAACTCGAGCATCAAGACCGACAAGCTGCAGGACGAGGTGGAGGTGCGCCCGCGCGGCATCTTCACCCGCGCCAAGGCGCAGGAGGACGTCGGCCGCATCATCGAGCTCTATCGCCGCTCGGGCCGCATCTCGGCCACCGTGACGCCGAAGATCGTCAACCTGCCGCAACGGCGCGTCGACCTGATCTTCGAGATCAGCGAAGGACCCAAGAGCGGCATCGTCGGCATCAATTTCCAGGGCAATCGAGCAGTTCTCGGCCAACGACCTGCGCGACGTCGTCGTCACCAAGGAAAGCCACTGGTACAAGTTCTTCGAGTCGAACGACAACTACGACCCGGACCGCATCGAGTACGACCGTGAGCAGCTGCGGAAGTTCTACCGCAACCACGGCTACTACGACTTCCACGTGGTGTCTTCGATCGCCGAGCTGTCGCCGGACCACAACGGCTTCGGGGTGACCTACACGGTCGACGAAGGCTTGCCTTACAAGTTCGGCAAGCTGACCGTGACCACCGAGCTGAAGAAGCTCAACCCCGACATCCTGAAGGCGCTGCTGCCGATCCGCGCCGGGCAGGTCTACGAGGACCAGAAGATCGAGCAGGCGACCGACGCGCTGACCTTCGCCGCCGGCTCGGCGGGCTTCGCCTTCGTCGACGTGCGGCCGCAGTACCACTCCAATCCCGCGACCCACACCGTCGACGTGAACTTCGACGTCAAGGAAGGTCCGCGCGTCTACATCGACCGCATCGACATCGTCGGCAACACGGCGACGCTCGACTACGTCATCCGCCGCGAGATGGCGCTGTCCGAAGGCGACGCTTACAACCGCGTGCTGGTCGATCAGTCGAAGAACCGCATCAGGGCGCTGGGCTTCTTCAAGGACGTCGACATCACCACGACGCCGGCGCCCGAGCCGGACCGCACCAATCTTCTGGTCAAGGTCACCGAGCAGCCGACCGGCGAGCTGTCGGCCAGCGCCGGCTATTCGACCGGTCGACCAGCTGGTGCTCGACCTCGGCTTCAACCAGTCCAACTTCCGCGGTCGCGGCCAGGACGTGCGCGCCGCGCGTCGAGATCGGCTCGCTGACGCCAGGACGTCGACTTCTCGTTCACCGAGCCCCGGTTCCTCGGCCGCAACCTGGCCGCCGGCTTCGACCTCTACGCGACGCGATACGACTTCACCCAGTTCGCCTCCTACTCACAGGCCGGCGCGGGTGGCGACGTGCACGTGGCCTTCCCGCTGACCGTCAACTCGACGATGAGCCTGCGCTATCGCCTCAGGACCGACGACGTGCTGGTGGCGAGCAACCTTTGCATTCCCGGCGCCGAGCAGGTGTCGGTCGTGCTCTGCGACGAGCGTGGCTCGTTCCTCACCTCGTCGGTCGGCTACAGCGTGCGCCTCGACAAGCGCAACGACCCGAGCATTCCGACAGCGCGGCTACGATCTCAACCTCAGCCAGGACCTCGCCGGCTTCGGCGGCAACGTCCACTGGGTGCGCACCGAGTGGGACGCCGGCTGGTACCATGGCTTCAACAAGGACTTCGTCCTCAGCCTGACCACCCGCGGCGGCTACATCAATGGATGGGACGGCGGCTCGGTGCCGATCGACGACCGCTTCTACGAGGGCGGCGACACCTTCGTCGGCTTCCAGCTCGCCGGCCTCGGCCCCCGCGACGTTAGGTTCGGTGACGCGCTGGGCGGAAAGCTCTATTTGATTGGCGAAATCCAGCAGACCTTCCCGAACCTCCTGCCTGCGCAGTATGGCATCAAGACCGCCCTGATCTCCGACATCGGCACCCTCGGCCTGCTGGACAAGTCTGATAAGATCGATCCCTTGACCAACCTGCCGCTCACCACCGTGCGTGACGACCTCGGCCTTCGGGCTTCGGTCGGCATCAGCGTCTTCTGGAAGTCGCCACTCGGGCCGCTACGGTTTGACATCGCCCAACCGATCGCCAAAGAGCCGTACGACGTCACCCAGGTGTTCCGCTTCTCCACCAATACAAGGTTCTAGAGAACTCCCCCATGAATGCTCGCTCCCTGCTCGTCGCTGGCGTCGCCGCCGGCGCAATCCTGGCGCTCGCCACCGTTTCGCTGGCGCAGACCCGCGGCGGCGCCGCGGCGCCCGCCGGCGGTCCGCCGCTCTCCTTCGGCCCCGCCATTCCCGGCATGTGCGTCTACTCGGAGGGCCAGATTTTCGGCCAATCGAAGGTCGGCCAGTCCGTTCAGGCCCGCATGAAGATGCTGGCCTCGGAGGTCAACGCCGAACTGCAGCCTGAGGCCGACGCCATCCAGACCGAGAAGAAGACGCTCGATGCCGGCGCCAACTCGATGGAGCAGGCGGCCCTGCAGCAGCGCGCGCAGGCCCTGCAGGTGCGCTTCAATAACTTCGAAAAGCGCGCCCAGCAGCGCAACGAAGAACTGAAGGAGACCCAGGCCAAGGAAGTGCAGGAGATGGAGCGGCAACTGCAGCCGGTGCTGACCGCGCTCTTCCAGCAGAACCATTGCTCGATCCTCCTGGAGCGCGAGCAGGCCGGCATCGCGGCGGTCAATCCCGCCATGGACTTCTCGCGCCAGGCCGTCACCGGGCTCGACGGACGGGTCCAGACCCTGACGTTCGACCGCGTCCACCTCGACGCCCAGGCGGGCGCGCAGCCGGCCACCGCACGCTGATCCGACGCGCGTAAACTGAGGGCGAGCCATGTCGCGGCCGGACCCGAGGTTCTTCGACGCGCTCGGACCGATCAGCCTCGGCGCGCTGGCCGAACTGACTGGCGCGGCGGTGGAGGTGTCGTTCGCTGATAAAGCGATCGAGGCCGCCGCCGTGCTGTCGCGCGCCGATGCCGCCTCGGTCGCCTTCTTCAGCGACCGCCGGCTCGCCGACGCCGCCGGGGCGACGGCGGCCGGCGCCTGCTTTGTCACCGAGCAGAACAAGCCGCTGCTGCCGGATGGCTGCGCTGTGATCGTCACGCCGATCCCTGACGCGGCCTGGGCGCTGGCGGCGGGACGGCTGCATCGTGGCAAGCGCCTCGATCCGGCCGATCCGCCCCGCCATCCCGGCGCGCTGATCGAAGACGACGTATCGATCGGCCACGGCGCGGTGATCGGCGCTGGGGTTCAGATCGGCGCTGGAACCGAGATCGGGCCGCATGCGGTGATCGGCCCCGGCGTCGCGATCGGGCGCGCGCAGCCGGATCGGCGCCGGTGCGGTCATCGGCTTCGCACTGATCGGCGATGGGGTGACGATCGGCCCTGGCGTCGTGATCGGCGAGCCCGGCTTCGGCCTCGCCGTCGGGCCCAAAGGGCTGATGGACGTTCCCCAGCTCGGCCGCGTGATCATCCAGGACAATGTCGGCATCGGCCCGCAGACCTGTGTCGACCGTGGCGCGTACGAAGACACCGTGATCGGCGAGAACACCAAGATCGACAACCTGGTTCAAATCGCCCACAACGTCGTGATCGGACGAAACTGCGTCATCGCTGGCCACTGCGGACTCTCGGGCAGCGCGGTGCTGGGCGACGGGGTGCGCATGGGCGGTCGCGTGGGGCTCGCCGACCACGTCGACGATCGGCGCTGGTGCGCAGCTGGCGGCAGCCGCCGGCGTGATGCGCGATGTTCCGGCCAGGCGAGAGCTGGTGCGGCATCCCGGCCGTGCCTGTAAGGCAGTTCTTCCGCGAGGTGGCCTGGCTCTCGAAGTCGGCCGCCCGGAAGGACAGGAAAGGGGAGGCATGACGAAGCCCGCCGTCGTTGAGGAGAGCGCCTCCACCGAGATCGGGATCGAGGAAATGATGCAGGCGGATTCCGCATCGGCCGCCCTTCCTGCTGATCGACCGCGCCGAGGACTACCATCCGCATCGCTCGATCGTCGGCATCAAGTGCGTGACGATGAACGAGCCCTTCTTCGTCGGCCACTTTCCGGGCCAGCCGGTGATGCCCGGCGTGCTGGTCATCGAAGCGATCGCCCAGAGCGGCGGCGTCCTGATGAGCAAGTCGATGGACATCGACACCGCCGGCAAGGGCATCATGTTCATCTCGGTCGACAACTGCCGCTTCCGCCATCCGGTCAGGCCGGGCGACGTGCTGCGCATGCCCGTCGAGGTGCTGCGCGCCAGAGGCGACGTGTTCAAGTTCAGGGGGCGTGGCACTGGTGGGCGACAAGGTGGCCGCCGAGGCCGAATTCGCCGCCATGCTGGTCGAGGTTCCCCCGGTATGAGCATTCACCCGACGGCGCTGGTCGCGCCGGGCGCGGAGGTTCCCGCCGACGCGGAGGTCGGTCCCTATTGCACGGTCGGCCCGGGCGTGAAGCTGGCGTCCGGCGTCACGCTGCGCTCGCACGTGGTGGTCGAGGGCCAGACCGAGATCGGCGAGGGCTGCGAGGTGTGGCCCGTTCGCCGTGCTGGGCGCGCCGCCGCAGCACGCCGCCTACAGGTCCGGCGATCCTTGCCGCCTGGTCATCGGCGAGCGCAACCTCATCCGCGAGCAGGTGACGATGCACGGCGGCTCGAGCGCCGGCCGCGGCGTCACCACGCGTCGGCGACGACTGCGCCTTCTACGTCGGCGCGCACGTCGGCCATGACTGCGACGTGGGCAACCACGTCACCCTGACCAACGCGGCCACGCTGGGCGGCCACGTGAAGCTGGGCGACTATGTGATCATGGGTGGACTCGCGGCCATCCAGCAGCGCGTCGCGTGTCGGCCGCTACGCCTTCATCGGCGGCGCCGGCGGCGCGTGACCACCGACATCATTCCCTTCGGCATGGTCGTGGGGCAATCACGCCAGGCTCGAGGGCCTGAACCTGGTCGGCCTGAAGCGCCGCGGCTTCTCGCGCGACCAGATCAACACTCTCCGCGCCGCCTTCCGCACCATCTTCAACGGGTCCGATCAGTTCGCCGATCGCGTAGCTGTCGCTGCCGAGACATATCGAGACTCGCCGCAGGTGATGGAGATCGTCGACTTCATCCGCGCCGAGCCCACCCGGCCTCTGATGCCGGTGGCAGGGCACGCCTGAGGGCCGCGCCTTGCGCAAGCTGGGGCTGATCGCGGGCGGCGGCGGTCTGCCGCTAGACGCTCGCCGAGCACTGCCGGCGAACTGGGCGACCCTATTTCGTCATTCGCCTGAAGCGGCTTCGCCGATCCCCCGCTGGACGCGCATCCGGGCGAGGCCGCCGGCATCGCGGAGATCGGGCGCATCGTGCGGCTCGCCGGGATCTGCCAGCTGCGAGGCGCTGTGCTTCGCCGGCATCGTCCGGCGGCCGGATTTCGCGGCGCTGAAGCCCGACCTGCGCGGCCTGACCTGGCTGCCCGGCGCCGTCATGGCCGCACGCAAGGGCGACGACGCGCTGCTGCGCTTCCTGATGGACGGGTTCGAGAAGGAAGGCTTTGCGATCGAGGGCGCCCACGAGGTGATGGGCGAGTTGGCCCTGGCGGCCGGACCGCTCGGCGCCCATGCGCCGGATGCGGCGCACGCTGCCGATATCGCCAGGGCGATCGAGGTCGCCCGCGCGATCGGCGCGCTCGACGTCGGCCAGGGCGCAGTCGTCTGCGACGGCCTGGTGCTGGCGGTCGAGGCCCAGGAGGGCACCGATGCGATGCTGCGGCGTGTCGCCGGGCTGCCGGCGACGCTGCGCGGCTCGCCCGGCCGGCGCCGCGGCGTTCTCGCCAAGGTTCCCAAGCCGATCCAGGAAGAGCGCGTCGACCTTCCAACCATTGGTCTGGCTACCATCGAGGCGGCGGACCAAGCCGGGCTTGCCGGCATCGTCGGGCTCGCCGGCAAGATGCTGGTGCTGGAGCGCGAGGCTGTGACGGCCGCCGCCGACGCTGCCGGACTCTTCGTCGTCGGCGTTCCCGGCCCGGACGCGTGATGCGCAACCGGCCGCTGAAGGTGATGCTGGTGGCTGTCGAAGCCAGCGGCGACGCGCTGGGCGCGGGCCTGGCGCAGGCGCTGAAGGAACGGCTGGGCGAGAACGTCGACCTTCGTCGGCGTCGGCGGTGTGCGGATGGCTGAGCAGGGCGTCGCCAGCCCGGTCGACATCGCCGGTCTGTCGCTGGTCGGCCTCTTCGAGATCGCCGCGGCCGTGCCGCGCGCGCTGGGCGACCTGGAGGCCACCATCCGCCTCGCCGAGGCCGAACAGCCGGACATAGCGGTGCTGATCGACTCCTGGGAGTTCACCTGGCGGGTGGCGCGGCGGCTGCGGCTGCGCTCCCCCGAGACCGCCATCGTCAAGTACGTCGCCCCGCAGGTCTGGGCGACCCGGCCCGGCCGCAGCCGCGTGCTGGCCCGCCTGGCCGACCACCTGCTCACGCTGCTGGATTTCGAGGCGCCCTACTTCGAGCGCGCGGGCCTGCCGACCACCTTCGTCGGCAATCCGACGCTGAGCCGCGACCTCTCCGGCGTCGACGGCTCGCGATTCCGCGCCTCGATCGAGGCGGGACCGGACGATCCGATCCTGGTGGTGTTGCCCGGCAGCCGGCCTGGCGAGATCAAGCGGGTGATGCCGGCCTTCGAGGACGCCGCGCTGCGGCTGAAGCGCGAGCGGGCGCAGCTGCATCTGGTCGTGCCGGCCGCCGACACGGTCGCCGAGCAGGTCAAGGCGCGCGTCGCCGGCTGGCCGGTTCGCGCCCACGTGGTCGAGGGCGAGGCGGCGAGGCTGGACGCGATGGCGGCCGGCACGCTGGCGCTGGCCTGCAGCGGCACGGTGACGAGCGAGCTCGCCAGGGCCGGCTGCCCGATGCTGGTCGGCTACCGCGGCCACCCGCTGACCGCGCTGGTCGCCCGCATGGTGATCCGGGTGCCGTACCTGACGCTCATCAACATCGCCGCGGGCGAGGCGGTCGCGCCGGAGTTCCTGCAAGGCGACTGCACGGGCCCGAAGCTCGCGGCGGCCGCCGCCCGGCTGCTCGACGATCCCGCGGCGCGCGCCGCCCAGGCCGCCGCGCAGCGCGCCGCGCTCGCCAAGCTGGGCGCCGAGCGCGCCGACCCGTTCGGCGCCGCCGCCGACGCGGTGATCGGCGTGGCGCGGCAGCGGGGTATGCTCGCGGATTGAGCGCAATCCTCCCCCTGGGGAGGACAGGTCGTTACTCCCTGTGGATCGGGTCGATCCAGCGCACGGCTTCCGGCTTCTCGACCGGCTCGATGTCGAGGTTCACCACCACCGCTTCGTTGTCGCTGCGCACCAGCACGCACTCCAGCGTCTCGCCGTCGGAGGCGTTGATCTCCTGGTGCGGCACGAACGGCGGCACATAGATGAAGTCGCCCGGCCCGGCCTCGGCGACGAACTCCAGCTCCGCGCCCCAGCGCATCCGCGCCCGCCCGCGCACCACGTAGATGACGCTTTCGAGCGCGCCGTGGTGGTGCGCACCGGTCTTCGCGCCGGCATGGATGTGCACGGTGCCGGCCCAGAGCTTCTGCGCGCCGACTCTGGCGAAATCGATCGCCGCCGCGCGGTTCATGCCCGGGGTCTGCGGCGTGTTCGTATCGAGCGAGCCGGCCGGGATGACGCGCACCCCGCTGTGCTTCCAGCCGTCGGCCGGCGCCGCGTCCGCATCTGCCGCCATGTCGAACCTCGGGTCTTCCACGCCTTCCACGGGATTGGTGGGACGGCGCGAGGCGCAACTTCAGCCGCGGGCGATCCAGCTGTCCAGTTGGAACATCAGGTTGAACCATTCCTGGCGCGGCCAGGAAAGGAAGGTGCGGTGCTCGGCGATGCGCCAGTCGATATCGGCGAGGCGGCTCTTCAGCATGCCTTCCTGGCGCTCGAGGAAGTCGAGCTCGCCGGCGGCGAACACCCGCTCGTCGTCCGCGCCGTGATCAACCAGCGACTTCGCCTCGCGCTGGGCCTCGTGGATGTGGGCGAGGGCGAGCACGACTTCGTGCCGGACGTCGACGATGGCCATGGACGAGCGCTCCTTTCGCAACAGCGAGGGCCGTCCCCCGGTCTGAATGGCCAGCATCCGCCGCAAGTTCCGCCGATTCAAGGCGTTGCGTCGGATCGTCCGGTCAAAATCCAGTCAAGCACTTCGCCCCAGCCGTCGTACGCCGCGCCGTGTCCGGCCGCGCGGAAGGCGGCGTGCGTCTCGGCCAGCAAGGCGCTCAAGCCCGCGCCGCCGTCCAGGCCGAGCACGCTCAGCGCGCGGTCCATCAGCGCCGGGCCGCCGTCCGGCAGCTGCGTCAGCGGCCAGGTCTCCAGCTCCCAGCGCAGGTACTTGTAGTAGGGCCGCAGGCGCCCGTCGTGCAGCGCGAAGACCGCGTCGAAGAACGGGTTCACGCCCTCTGCCGCCTCCAGCCGGCTGGCGCCGGCATCGCCGTCGCGCAGGCACTTCAGGGCGCGGTAGGCCTGGTTCAGAGCATGGTCGAGCGCAGCATGGATGACGCCCGCAATCTCGCCCGCCGGAATGCGCGCTTTGGCATCGATCAGCCGCTGCGCCTCGCCGGTCTTGTCGACCAGGGCGTTCAGGTGGGCGAACATGTGGCTGCGCCCGTTCGTGTTGGACGCCGTTACGTCCAGCCGCTCGAGCTCGCCCATCGTCGTGAGGATCAGGTCGACGCCCGGTCGCCAGGCCATCTGGGCGAGGCCCGCCACGCCGAGCTCGGCGCGCAGCCGTTCGATGGCGTCGTCGGCGGCCACGAGCCAGATGTCCCAGTCCGAATGCTCCGTCGGGCGGCCCATCCCGCGCGAGCCGCCCAGCCAGAGCGCCAGGATCGCCGCATCGTCCTCAGCCCGCCTCAGCAGCTCTTCGTAGGTTTGCGCGCCTTGCGAAGCGGCGCGCGCCACGGGCTCTAGCCGCGCGTATCGATCGACGCGTAGTCGCGCCGCAGCGGGCCGGTGTAGAGCTGCCGAGGACGGCTGATCTTGCGCCGCGGGTCCTCGAACATCTCCTTCCACTGGCTGATCCAGCCGACCGTACGGGCCAGCGCGAACAGCACCGTGAACATGGTGGTGGGGAAGCCCATCGCCTTCAGAGTGATACCCGAATAGAAGTCGACGTTCGGATAGAGCTTGCGCTCGATGAAGTATTCGTCGTTGAGCGCGATCTTCTCCAGCTCCAGCGCCACCTTCAGCAGCGGATCGTCGCTGTCGCCGATCTCCTCCAGCACCTCGTGGCAGGTCTCCTGCATCACCTTGGCGCGCGGGTCGTAGTTCTTGTAGACGCGGTGGCCGAAGCCCATCAGCCGGTACTTCCGGTCCTTCACGCCCTGCACGTACTCGGGGATGCGGTCGACGGTGCCGATCTCGCGCAGCATCATCAGCGCTTCCTCGTTGGCGCCGCCGTGAGCGGGGCCCCAGAGGCAGGCGATGCCGGCGGCGATACAGGCGAACGGGTTGGCGCCCGACGAGCCGGCGAGGCGCACGGTCGAGGTCGAGGCGTTCTGCTCGTGGTCGGCGTGCAGGATGAAGATGCGGTCCATCGCCCGGGTCAGCACCGGGTTCGGCTTCCAGTCCTCGGCCGGCACCGAGAAGGCCATGTGCAGGAAGTTCTCGGCGTAGGAGAGGTTGTTGCAGCGGCGACACGAACGGCTGGCCGACCGAATACTTGAAGGCGCGGGCGGCGATGGTGGGCATCTTGGCGATCAGCCGGTGCGCCGAGATCTCGCGCTGCGCGCGGATCATCGACGTTGGTGCAGTCGTGGTAGAAGGCCGAGAGCGCGCCCACCGCGCCGGTCATGATCGCCATCGGGTGCGCGTCGGAGCGGAAGCCGCGCGAAGAAGCGGTCGAACTGCGCGTGGATCATCGTGTGGTAGGTGATGGTGTGCTCGAAGTCGGCGAACTCGTCGGCGGTCGGCAGCTCGCCGTTCAGCAGCAGGTAGCAGACCTCCAGGAAGCTCGACTGCTCGGCCAGCTGCTCGATCGGATAGCCGCGGTGCAGCAAAATGCCCGCGTCGCCATCGATGTAGGTGATCTTGCTTTCGCAGGACGCGGTCGAGGTGAAGCCTGGGTCGAACGTGAAGACGCCGGCTTCGTCGTAGAGCCGTCGTACGTCGATGACGTCGGGCCCCGTCGTGCCCTTGATCACCTGCAGATCGTAGCTCGTGTTGCCGACGGTTAGCGTGGCGTTTTCGGCCATCCCGTTCTCCCACAGCTCGCCGCGCGTGTTCGCGCTGGCGGAGCTTTCAGCCGCCTTATAGCGGCTTACTGCACTTGCGAAAGAGCATCCTCGATGCGCCCGAGACTCTCGTCGCGGCCCCAGCGCGGCAAGCGCGCTGGCGAGGTCTGGCGCGACCGCGCCGGCCGCCAGGACGGGCCGCAGCGCAGGGGCGAATTTGCCGAAACCGCCCTCGGCGTCGGCGAACGCCTTCAGGGCGCCGTGCATCGCCGGCGACGACCAGTCTGGCCTCGGCCGCGAGCTGTTCGGCGAGCCGCGCGAGGCGCGCCTGACATCTCGGCGTGAGCAGCGCCTCGCGCCTTTTCGTCGAGCTGGATCGGCCGCGGTCTCAGCGCGAAGAGGGTGAGGTCGGCCAGCTCCAGCATGGTCTTCGCGCCCTCCTTGACCAGCGGGATCGTGCGCGCGAGCCGCGCCTGCGAAATCGGCCGGCAGGTGGACCTCGCGGCTGCGCAGGACCTCGACGACGAGCGCCTGCAGCCGGCCGTCGTCGGCCTCGCGGATGTAGTGATGGTTGACGTGGTTGAGCTTGGCCCAGTCGAGCCGCGCCGGCGAGGCAGACCGCGTCGACGATGTCGAACCACTCTGTCGCCTGCGCGTCGGAGAAGATCTCGTCGTCGCCGTGGCCCCAGCCGAGCCGCGCCAGGTAGTTGCGCATCGCCTCGGGCAGGTAGCCCATGTCGGCGAACTCGCGCACCGCCTGGGCGCCGTGGCGCTTGGAGAGCTTGGCGCCGTCCGGCCCGTGGATCATCGGCAGGTGGCCGAACTTCGGCAGCGGCCAGCCGAGCCCCTGGTAGATCAGGATCTGCCGCGGCGGTGTTGCTGAGGTGGTCGTCGCCGCGGATCACGTGGGTGATCCCCATGTCGTGGTCGTCGACCACGACGGCGAGGTTGTAGGTCGGCGAGCCGTCGGCGCGCAGCAGGATGAGGTCGTCCAGCTCGCGGTTGCGGAACGTGACGCGCCCTTGACCAGGTCGTGGACCACGGTCTCGCCCTCGAGCGGCGCGCGCAGGCGGACCACGAACGGCTGGTTCGTCGCCCGCGAGCGGCTCGCGGTCGCGCCAGGGCGAGCGGATCGGCCGGCCCTCGGCCCTCGCCCGCTCGCGCTCTGCGGCCAGCTCCTCGACCGTCATGTAGTCGCGGTAGGCGCCGCCGCGCTCCAGCAGCTCCATGCACCACCTCGCGATGGCGCTCGGCGCGGGCGTGCTGGAAGATCGGCGTCGTCGTCGGGCTCGAGGCCCAGCCAGCGCCATGCCGTCGAAGATCGCCTGCGACCGCCTCGGGCGTCGAGCGCTCGCGATCGGTGTCCTCGATCCGGATCAGGAACTTGCCGCCCGTATGGCGTGCATACAGCCAGTTGAAAAGCGCCGTGCGGGCTGTGCCTATGTGCATCATCCCGGTGGGCGAGGGGGCGATACGGGTGACGACGGGGGGCGGCGGGGTCGGGCATCGCTCTGCCGGGCCGAAGGACGACGGTCGCTGGGCGCGGGCGTCTTAGCACGCGCTTCCGCCGGCTTCCTAGCGTCGCGCGCGCTCGGTGCGTGGCGCGCATGGCCGAGGCCCATGCCCAGCTCGACCGGCGTGTTCCTCTGGGTCCCGGTCGCGTTCGGCCTCGGCGCGGCGATCTATCTCGGCCTGAAGAGCGAGCCGCCGCTCTGGCCGGCGGCCGCCGTTGCCGTCGCTGCTGGGCGTCGGCGCTGTCGCGGTCGCCTGGCGCGGCGGCGGCCGCGGGCGCTGCATCGCCGCGCTGGTGCTGGCGGCGATCGCCGCCGCCGGGTTCGCGGTCGCCAAGCTGCGCAGCGATCATGTGGCCGCGCCGATCGTGCCGGCGGGCCTCGGCGTCGCCGAGGTCGAAGGCTACGTCGTCGACATCGACACGCCCAGCGCCAGCGGCCCGCGGCTGCTGATCGCGCCGACCGCGATCAGCCGCCTGACCAGCGGACCAGCTGCCGCTCCGCATCCGCATCGTCATGCCGACCGGGCGGCATCGCGACGCCCGGCGCGGCGATCGCGGTCAAGGCGCTGCTCGATCCGCCGCCGGCGCCGGCCGCGCCGGGCGCCTACGACTTCGCCCGCGACGCCTGGTTCGACGGCGAGGGCGGCGGTGGGCCTGGCGCGCGGCCCGCCGCAGTTGATCGCCGCGCCGCCCGCGCCCTGGCGGCTGCGGCTGGCGATGGCGATCAACGCCTTCCGCTGGGCGACCGCCGAGCGCCTGGCCGCCGACATGGACCAGGTGATGGGCGGCCATGCCGGCGACGCGGCCGGCCTCGCCGTCGCGGTGACCACCAGCCACCAGGACTGGCTGAGCAGCCGAGGTGCGCAACGACCTGCGCGCCGCGGGCCTGGCCCACATGCTGGCGATCGCCGGCCTGCACACCGCCGCGCTCAGCGGCTTCGTCTTCTTCTCGCTGCGGCCTGCTGATCGCCGCCTGGCCGTGGCTGGCGCTGCGGGTCAACGGCAAGAAGGTGGCGGCGGCCGGCGGGCTGATCGCGGTCGGCCGCCTACCTGGTGCTGTCCGGCGCGCATGCGCCGGCCCGGCGCGCGGCGATCACCGCCTCGGTCGCGTTCATCGCGATCCTGCTGGACCGGCAGGCGATCAGCCTGCGCTCGCTGGCGCTGGCGGCGCTGATCATCCTGCTGATCGAACCGGAGGTGGTGGTGCAGCCGGGCTTCGAGATGTCGTTCTGCGCCACCGCCGCGCTGGTCGCGCTGGCCGAGGTCTGGCCGCGCACGCCGCGGGCCGAGTCGGCCTGCCCTGGCCGCTCAGCTTCCTGCAGCGCGCCCGCGACTGGGTCGGTCGCGCTCTTCATGGTCAGCCTGGTCGCCGGCGCGGCGACCGGGCCGTTCGCGATCCAGCACTTCAACCGCATCGCCAACTTCGGCGTCTTCGCCAACCTCACCGCCGACTTCGTGGCGCAGCGTGGTGATGATGCCGGCGCTGGCCGGTCGCGCTGCTGCTGGAGCTGGTCGGGCACGGTCTCGCCGCGCCGGCGCTGTTCGTGGCCGGCTGGGCGGCGCAAGAGCGATCATCGCGCTCGGCCACGTGTTCGCCACCGCGCCGGGCGCCGCGACGGCCGCCTCGACCGCGCCGCAGATCGCGCTGCTGGTCTCCTACTTCGGCATCCTGTTCGTCTGCCTGTGGAGCGGCTGGCTGCGCTGGCTGGGCCTGCCGCTGGCCTTCGCGGTGGCGCTATGGCCGCGGCCGCCGGCGCCGGTGGCCTGGATCGCCTCCGACGGCGGCGATGCGGCGGTGGCGTTCGCAGGGCCAGGAGGTGGCGCTGAAGCCCGGCGTGCGCGCCTACGCGACGCAACTCTGGGCGCAGCGGCGCGGCCTCGCGATCCCGGCCGACATGGCGCGGGCCAGGGGCGCGCTCTTCGACTGCGACTACTGGTCGTGCGCCGCGCGGCCGGGCGTCTCGCCGGCGCTCGGCATCTGGTGGACCCGGCGCAAGCCCAAGCCCGATCGCCTCGCCGAGCTCTGCGCACGCGCCGACATCCTGGTGCATGAGGGCCGACGTCGACCTGCCGGGCGACTGTCGCGGCGTGTTGGTGCTCCGCCCCGCCGACTTCGTCGCCGGCGGCGCGGCGGAGGTCTTCAAGGGCGACAGGCGTGGCTGGCGGATCGTCTGGGCGCAGCCGCTCCGCGGGCGCCGGCCATGGTCGTCGCACGAATAGCGGCGCCCGCAACGTATCCTGAGCGCGCCCTGCAGCGTCTAGGCTGGAAGAAGCGAGGGAGAGGCGGCCTTGACCGAGGCGATGACCGACGAGACGGCGCGGGCCATGCGGGGGCTCTGGTTCGCCTTCCTGGACGAGATCGAGCCGCTGCGACCGAAGCTGCACGCCTACTGCCTGCGGCTCACCGGCTCGATCTTCGACGCCGAGGATCTCGCCCAGGAGACGCTGCTGCGGGCGTTCGCTGCGATCGGGCAGGGGGACCTCAGCGCCGGCGCCAGCCCGATCTCCAACGCCCGCGCCTGGCTCAGCCGCATCGCCACCAACCTCTGGATCGACAGCATCCGCGCCGCCGACCGCAGGATGGCCACCGCCGAGCCGCACTCGCCGCCGAGCGCTGCGGAGCCGGCGGTGGTGACGGCAGGCGCCGCCGCGCGGCTCTTCGAGCTCGCCGGCCCGCAGGAGCGCGCGGCGGTGGTGCTGAAGGACGTGTTCGACTTCAGCCTGGAGGAGATCGCGACAATTCTCGCCACGACGATCGGCGCGGTGAAGGCGGCGCTGCACCGGGCGCGCGGCAAGCTCGCCGACGCGCCGTTTGTGCCAGCCCGGCGTCTGGACACCGCCTCGGCCGAGCTGGTCGACCGGTTCGTGGCGGCCTTCAACGCGCGCGACCTGCCGGCGCTCACCGCGTTGCTGCTGGACAGCGTGGTGTTCGAGGCGCGCGGGGTCGGCGGCGAGCGCGGGCGCGACGCGATCTGGCTGGACGTCAACGCCCAGCGCCCTGCCGCCGTCTCATGGGAACGGCGCAACATCGACGGCTGCGAGGCGATGCTGGTCTTCTTCGAGCATCGGGGCATCAGGAAGTTGACCAGCGTCTCACGCTTCGAGGAAGCGGACGGGCTGATTTCCCGGCACGTGACCTACTTCTTCTGCCCGGACACGGTGCGTGCGGTCGCCGCCGAATTGGGACTCGAAGCGCTCACCGTCGGCTATCACCAGGAACCGGAGACGCTGACCCGAATGATCGCCGACGCAAAGCTGCCGTGGGCGGAGCTCTGACCGCCTCAGTGATACCGGCGGATCAGTCCCACCAGCTTGCCCTGCACCTGGATCTGGTCGGGGCCGAAGATGCGGGTCTCGTAGGCAGGGTTGGCGGCCTCCAGGGCGATCGAGGCGCCCTTGCGGCGCAGGCGCTTCAGCGTCGCTTCCTCGCCCATCACCAGCGCCACCACGATATCGCCGGAGTTGGCCGAGGTGGTCTTGCGGATCACCACGAAGTCGCCGTCGAGGATGCCGGCCTGGATCATCGAGTTGCCCTGCACCTCGAGCACGAAATGCTCGCCGGCCCCGAGGATGCTCTCGGGCACCTGCATGACGGTCGCGCTCGTGCTGGATGGCCTCGATCGGCGTGCCGGCCGCGATGCGCCCAAGGACCGGCAGTTCACGGACGTCATTGGCCGGCGAGGGCCCCGGCGCGCCAGGGCCAGCCTCGACCAGGGTGGGGCGGAAGGCGCCGCGACCGCGCGGCGGCGCCGCGGCGGTGGCCTGCTCGGGCAGCTTCACCACCTCGAGGGCGCGCGCCCGGTGCGCCAGCCGGCGGAGGAACCCGCGTTCCTCCAGGGCCGTGATCAATCGGTGGATCCCGGACTTCGACGCCAAGTCGAGGGCGTCCTTCATCTCGTCGAAGGACGGGGAGACCCCGGTTTCCTTGATCCGCTCGTGGATGAACATGAGCAGTTCGTGTTGTTTGCGGGTCAGCATGTCGACAGCCTCAAGAGTGTCACGCCGGCAAACGCCGGAACAAATCAAAAACGCGTGTCGATGTTCTCTAGGTGTTCACGGTTAAAGTCAAGTGAACGAAAACGCCAGCCAAATCAGATCCCTGAGCGATGGCGGCGGGACAGCATCGGGACTGGAGCCGGGGAAATGATTCTCGAATCGTTGCGACGCTTGACCCGGTCCGGCGGCGCCGATCTCAGTGTGATCGACGCGGGAGGATCCGATGAAGGCGATGGTGCTCACCGAGGTCGGACGACCGCTCGAGGCCGTCGAGCGCGACGATCCGGTCCCGGGTCCCGGCGAAGTGCGGTTGAAGATCCTGGCGTGCGGGGTCTGCCGGACCGACCTGCACGTCGTTGACGGCGAACTTCCGGACATCCGCACACCGATCATCCCCGGCCACGAGATCGTCGGCGTGGTCGAGGCGGTGGGTGAGGGCGCGGCGCTGGAGGTGGGCGCGCGGGTCGGCGTCGGCTGGCTCGGCCGCACCTGCGGCGTCTGCCGCTTCTGCCGCGCCGGCCGCGAGAACCTCTGCGATGCGCCGCTCTTTACCGGCTACACGCGCGACGGCGGCTTTGCGACCCACACGCTGGTCGACGCCCGCTTCGTCTATCCGCTGGAAGCGGCGCCCGAGCCGGCGAATCAGGCGCCGCTGCTCTGCGCCGGGCTGATCGGCTGGCGCAGTCTGGTCTTCGCCGGCGAGGGCGAGGTGCTGGGCATCTACGGCTTCGGCGCGGCCGCCCACATCATCGCGCAGGTGGCGCGCTGGCAGGGGCGGCGGCTGTTCGCCTTTACGCGGCCGGGCGACGAGAAAGCTCAGGCGTTTGCGAGGTCGCTTGGGGCCGACTGGGTCGGCGGCTCAGACGAGACGCCGCCGGAGCCGCTGGATGCGGCGATCATCTACGCGCCGGCCGGCGAGCTCGTTCCCGCGGCGCTGAGGGCGGTGAGCAAGGGCGGCCGCGTGGTCTGCGGCGGCATCCACATGAGCGACATCCCCGCGTTCCCCTATGCGATCCTGTGGGGCGAGCGGCAGCTGGTCTCGGTCGCCAACCTGACGCGGCAGGACGCGCGCGACTTCCTCGACATCGCGCCGCAGGTTGGCGTGAAGACCGAGGTCACGCTCTATCCGCTCGAGGCGGCCAATGACGCGCTGGCGGACCTCAAGGCCGGGCGCCTGACCGGCGCGGCGGTGCTGATCCCCTAGGCAGCGCGGATCGGCCTGGCGCTAGCGCCTTGGCGCGACGCAGTACCGTGCGTGGTGGACGTAGTGGTGGACCGCGTGGTGATAGACGGCGTGGTGGTAGACGGCGTGCTGTTCGTAGACGGCGGGCGCCGGGTAGACCGCGGTGTCGTAGACGGGGGGCCCATAATAGACCGGGGGCGGCGGGTCGGCGTAGACGACCGGGCCCCAATAGCCGCCCCAACCCCAATAAGGGACGCCCCAACCCCAGCCCGGGCCGCCGCGGAAGCCGCCCCGGAAGCCACCACCGTGGAAGCCGCCGCCTCGGAAGCCTCCGCCAGCGAAGCCACCGTGGAAGCCGCCGCCATGGAAGCCACCACCGCCAGCGAAGCCACCGTGGAACCCGCCGCCATGGAAGCCGCCACCGCCGTGGAAGCCGGCCGCGCTGGCGGCGAGCGGCGCGGCGAGAGTAGCGAGGGCCGCTGCGGCGGCGAGGGTCTTTGACAAGGCGGGCATGGCTGGAACTCTGCTTTTGGCGAAATGCCACGCACACTCCGCCGCAGGCCTTGAACGGCCACTGAGGCGGTCGTTCAGATTCCGTTCACCTTACCGCCCGCGTCACGCGAGCAGGGCGCGCGTTGCAGCCGCGACGTCGGTGTGGCGCATCAGGCTCTCGCCGACCAGCATCGCGCCGGCGCCGGCCGCAGCCAGCCGTCGCACGTCGGCCGGCGCGGCGATGCCGCTCTCGGTGACCAGCAGGCGGCCCTTGGGAATGCGAGCCGCCAGTCGTTCGGTCACCGCCAGGTCGGTGACGAAGCTGCGTAGGTTCCGGTTGTTGACGCCGATCGCCTCCGCGCCGAGCGCCACCGCACGGTCGACCTCGGCTTCGTCGTGCGCCTCGACGAGCGCGTCCATGCCGAGCCGCGCCGCCTCGGCCAGCAGCTCGGCCGCAAGGGGGTCGTCGCAGATGGCGAGGATCACCAGGATGGCGTCGGCGCCCAGCGCCCGCGACTGCGCCACCTGCCAGGGATCGACCAGGAACTCCTTGCGCAGCGCCGGCAGGCTGGCCGCCTCGCGGGCGGCGGCGAGGTAGGCGTCCGCGCCCTGGAAGCTTGGGCCATCGGTCAGCACCGACAGGCAGGCCGCGCCGCCGGCCTCGTACGCCGCCGCCAGCGCCGGCGGGTCGAAGTCGGCGCGGATCAGCCCCTTCGACGGCGAGGCCTTCTTGATCTCGGCGATCAACGCCAGGCGCCCGGGCGCCGCGGCCCGCTGCAGAGCGGCAGTGAAGCCGCGCGGCGCCGAGACGGCCTTGGCGCGCGCCTCCACCGCGTCCTGGCTCTCGGCGCGGCGCAGCGCCGCCACGTCGGTGCGCTTGTAGGCGGCGATCTCCTCGAGGATGTCCATCAGGGCCGGTTGGTGGCTTCGACGAGCCGCTCCAGCGCCAGGTGCGCGGCCCCGTCGTCGAGCGCCTTGGCGGCCAGTTCGACCCCCTCGCGCAGGGTCTCCGCCTTCTCGCCGACCAGCAGCCCGGCGGCGGCGTTGAGCAGCACGATGTCGCGATAGGGGCCGGTCTTGCCGGCCAGCAGCCGACGGATCGCGTCGGCGTTGGAGAGCGGGTCGCCGCCGGCGAGGTCGGCCAGCGTCGCGCGCGGCAGCCCGACCGCTTCGGGGGTCACGCTGAACAGCCGCACGCCGCCGTCGCGCCACTCGGCGACCTCGGTGACGCCGGTCGTGGTCATCTCGTCGAGGCCCTCGCCATGGACCACCCAGGCGCGCTCGACGCCGAGCGCGCCCAGCACCCGCGCCAGCGGCTCGACCCAGCGCGGCGAGAACGCGCCCAGCACCTGACGCTGCGCCCCGGCAGGATTGGAAAGCGCGCCCAACGTGTTGAAGATGGTGCGAAATCCCAGTTCCTGCCGGATCGGCAGCACATGCCGCATGGCGCCGTGGTGGGCCGGCGCGAACAGGAAGCAGACGTTGGCCTCGTCGAGCGCGCGGCGCTGCTGGGCGAGATTGGCCTGGATGTTGACCCCGAGCGCGGTCAGCACGTCGGCGCTGCCGGAGCGGCGGCTCATGGTGCGGTTGCCGTGCTTGGCCACCTTCAGGCCAGCGCCGGCCAGCACGAAGGCGACGGCGGTGGAGATGTTGAAGGTCGAGATGCCAGTGCCGCCGGTGCCGCAGACGTCGATCACCTGGTGCGGGTGCTTCAGGACGACCGCGGCGCGGCGCATCACCCTGGCGCAGGCGGCGATCTCGCCCACCGTCTCGCCGCGCAGCCGCATGGCGGTGACGGCGGCGGCGACCTGCGCCGGGGTCGGCTCGCCGCGCAAAGCCGCGGCGAAGAAGGCCTCGGCGTCGGCTTCGTCGAGCGTCGCGCCGTCCGCGAGCCTCGCCAGGAGCGGCTTGAAGTCCTCGGACACGGAACGCCCCCTCAGGCCGCTTCGAGGCGCTTGACGCCGGCCAACTCTAGGAAGTTCGCGAGCAGCCGATGGCCGCCCTCGGTAGCGATGCTCTCGGGGTGGAACTGCACGCCGTGCACCGGCCGGGTCCGATGCGAGAAGCCCATGATCTCGCCGTCGTCGGTCCAGGCGGTGATCTCCAGCTCGGCGGGCAGGGTTTCGCGCCGCACCGAGAGGCTGTGGTAGCGCGTGGCGGTGAACGGGTTCGGCAGGCCGGCGAAGATCCCGCGCCCGACGTGGCGGATCGGGCTGGTCTTGCCGTGCATCAGGCTCATCGCGCGGACCACCTCGCCGCCCATCGCCTGGCCGATCGACTGGTGGCCGAGGCAGACGCCGAGGATTGGCAGGTCGGCCGGCGCCCCGGCGATCAGCGCCAGGCAGATGCCCGCTTCGTTCGGGGTGCAGGGGCCAGGCGACAGCACGACGGCTTCGGGCCGCAGCGCCAGCGCGTCCTGCGCCGTCAGCGCGTCGTTGCGGTGGACCAGCGTCTCCGCGCCCAGCTCGTTCAGGTAGTGGACGAGGTTGTAGGTGAAGCTGTCGTAGTTATCGATGACCAGGATCATGCGGCCGCCTTTCGGAAGCGCGCTTTTAGGCGCACCCCGGTCGCCCGCCAAGCGCGGCATTTGCCGGACGAGCGGCTTCGCGCGCAGACTGGCCGCAATGGCTGATTCCCCGTTCGACCCCCAGCGCCTGCACCAGGCCCGAGCGCTGCTCGCCGCGCCGCCTGCGCGCTCGGAAGGCTTCGGCGGTATGGCCGCCGCGGCCGCGTTCTTCGCGATCAGCGCCCTGGCGCTCGCCGCCACCGTGGTGATGATGCCGACACCCTGGCCGACCTAGAGCGGGCCTGTGAGCGAACAATCGCCGAGATCAGGTCGCCGTAGTTTCCGCGTGCGCAGAGCCACATGCGGCCGTCCGTCGCGGGTCTGGCTGGTAGCGAGCCGGAACGGGGCTTGCTGCGGATGACTGAACGTGTCCCGGTATGTCAGCAGGCCGTACACGCAGTCGTCGACGCTTGCTCAGCCAGCGCGGCGTCGGTAGAGCGGCTAGTCGGACACTGCGCAAAGGGTGGTCGAGCTGGTGGGGCCGAGCGTGGTTTGGCTTCCCACCTCGAACGCGCTGGCCGGAGGCGGCGGATACTGGAAGCCTTCGACCAATTCCACTGCGATCGACGTGCCACAGGCGAGGACGTCGTAAGCCGGCGTGGCGCCGCAATTCTGGAACTCCACGAAGCAGGTGAGATGCCTCCCGCTCGCGGGCGGCTCGTGACGCGCCTGTTTGTAGCAGACGTAGGCCCGCAGCTGGCGCTCGGTGGTCTCGCGGGTGAGCTTAAGGCCGTCCGTCGCGGCCTGCGCGGCGATGCGGCTATCGCGCAATCCGCGCAAGGACAGCCGAACCGGCTTGGTCGCCGCCATGGAGAAGTTGGTCCCCGCCAGGGCGGAGTCGTCCGCGCCCCAGAAGTCGCAATCGGCGTCGCGGAAAGCCAGCCACGCTCGCTGCGCCGCCTGGAGCTGTCGTCTTGCAGTCAGATCAAGGTAGCGCTGGACGTCTCTGTAGGCGGCGTCGAGACGCTCATCAGCCGCGCGCGAGTCGTCTTTCGCGCGGGTAGCTATCTCGGGGTGCGTCATCGCCTTGCCAAGGCATGATGGGGAGGGTCGCGCCCAGGCGACTCCCGTGCTGACAGCTGCCAGGATCAAAGCGATTGCGCCAAGGCGGTGCGCCCCACGTCGACTCAATCGAGCCTCCAAGGCCATGAAAGCTTTTAGGTGAAACGCCAGGCCTCGGTCGCGGCCTCGCGGATGGCGCGGGCCTTGGCGAGCGTCTCCTCGTACTCGGCGACCGGATCGGAGTCGGCCACCACGCCGCCGCCGGCCTGCACGTAGGCGACGCCGTCCTTGAAGAGCGCCGTGCGCAGCACGATGCAGGTGTCGACCGAGCCGTCCGCGCCGAAGTAGCCGACCGCGCCGGCGTAGGCGACGCCGCGCTTCTCGGTCTCCAGCTCGTCGATGATCTGCATCGCGCGGACCTTCGGCGCGCCCGAGAGGGTGCCCGCGGGCAGGGCGGACATCACCACATCGACCGGATCCAGCCCCTCCGGCGCGTCGCCCTCGACGTTGGAGACCAGGTGCATGACGTGGCTGTAGCGCTCGACGAAGAAGCTCGCGGTGACGCGCACGTGCGGTCCCTTGCGCGTCGCGGCGGGCGCGTTGCGGCCGGCCTGGCCCAGCATGGCGACGCGGCCGACGTCGTTGCGGCCGAGGTCGAGCAGCATCAGGTGCTCGGCATGTTCCTTGGGGTCGGCGATCAGCTCGGCCTCGAGCGCCGCGTCTTCCTCGGGCGTCGCGCCGCGGGGGCGGGTGCCGGCGATCGGGCGGATGGTGATCTTGCCGTCGCGCAGGCGCACCAGGATCTCCGGCGAGGAGCCGACCAGCTGGAAGTCCGGGAAGTTGAGGAAGAACAGGAAGGGCGAGGGGTTGGTGCGCCGCAGCGACCGGTAGAGCGCGAACGGATCGTGCGGGAAACGGCGCGCCGAAGCGGTGGCTCGGCACCACCTGGAAGATGTCGCCGGCGCGGATGTAGTCCTTCGCCCGCTCGACGAGTTGGCCGTAGGCTTCGCGGCTGACCGGCGAGGTGAAGGCGTCGGGCAGCGGCTCGGCCTTGGGCCCGGCCGGCGGCAGCGGCCGCTTCAGGGCTTCGGTGACGCGGGCAAGCCTGCGCTTGCGCAGCCGCGTAGGCGGCCTCCGGCGAGGTGGCCGACGGGCGCACCGTGGTGACCAGGATGATCTCCTGCGCCACGCCGTCGAAGATCGCCACGATCGAGGGGCGGATCAGCACGCCGTCAGGCAGGTTCAGCGGGTCCGGATTGACGTCCGGCAGCTTCTCGACAAGCCGGATCATGTCGTAGCCGATGACGCCGAAGACGCCGGCGGCCATCGGCGGCAGGCCGCGCGGCAGCTCCAGCCGCGAGCGCGCCACCAGGTCGCGCAGCGACTCCAGCGCGCCTTCGCCATCGGGACGGAAGCGTCCGGCGGCGATGTCGTCGCCCTCGGCGATCTCGGCCGCGCCGCCCCGGCAGCGCCAGACCAGGTCCGGCGCCATCACCAGCGCCGAGTAGCGTCCGCGCCAGGCGCCGCCTTCCACCGATTCGAACAGGAAGCTGTAGGGCTTGCCGTGCGCGACCTTCAGGTAGGCGGAGACCGGCGTCTCCAGGTCGTCGACCAGCCGCTCGACGACCACCTGGACCTGGCCGGCGGCGTACGCCCTGGTGAAGGCGTCGAACGCCGGCTCGCAACTCAATGGATGAGCCTCGGGCCCGCGCTTGCCGCCGCCGCCTTGTCGGCCCGGGCCGCCATCGCGTCATCGACCCCCATCGCCTGGCGGGCCAGGGCAAGGTCGGTGCTGGGCTTGATCAATTTCACCGACGCTTCGCGGATCGACGCCTGCAGCCCGGTGACGTAGGCCTGCGTCGAGCGCTGTTGGATGACCTGCAGAACCGCGGCGATCTGCTTGGGGTCGGCGACGTGGATGGCGTCGAGGCGGGCGACCACGAAGCCCTTCAGCGGGTCCGAGCCGGCCGTGAAGACCTGGCCCTGCTTGGCCTGGAACGCCGTGCCGAGGAACGCGCGGCCCAGCGCCTGCTCCTGCTGCTGGGCGCTGGCCTGCTGCAGGCCGATCTGGTGAGCGACCTTGGCGCCGTAGGTCGCGGCGACCGCCTCGAACGTCTGGCCCTTCTGCAACGCCGCCTGGGCGGCGGTCGCCTTCTGTCTGCAGCGCCGTGACGACGGCCTGTTGCAGGAAGGCCTGGGTCATTGCCGGGCGCACGCCGGGCTCGTCGAGGTTCGGCATGGCGGGCGCCAGCACCTGGTCGAGGTGAACGGCGTAGAACTCGCCCTTGCCGTCATCCTCCGAGATGTCGCTGTCGCCGCCCGGGCTGAGCTGGAAGGCCGTGAGGAGCAGCTTCTGGCTGAGCACCGGGTTGACCTGGCCCTGCAGGTCCTTGCCGTCGGCGCCGACGGGGCCGACCGATACCGCCGTCGCGCCCCACCTTGGCCGCGGCGTCGGCGAGGCTGGCGCCGCCACCGCGCACCAGGTCATCGAACTTGTTGCTGAGGTCGGTAGGCCTTTTCGACGCCTGGGCCTGGCGCAGCTCGCGCTTCGATCTCGGCGCGCGCCGCGTTGAGGTCGGCGGCTGCGCCGGCGTCACCTTGGTGACCTTGATGACGACGGTCTTGAAGTCGCCCTGCACCGGGCCGCTGACCTGGCCCGCCTGCATCGCGAACGCCGCCGCGCCCGCCTTGCTGGTCGGCGATCGCCGACTGCGGCTGGTCGGCGTAGCTGACCGCGTCGACGCCGACCGACTTGGCGACGGCTTGCGGGTCGTCGCCCTTGGCGCAGGCGCTGGGCGACCAGCGGCGCCTTGGCGGGATCGTTCAGCGGAATCTCGACCAGCGAGCGCGTCTCCGGCTTTGTCGTAGCTGGCCTTCCTGGCCTCGAACTGCTGCTCGACCGCCTTCGGATCGATCGTCAGCGTCGGGGCCAGCGCCTTGGCGCTGAAGCGCACGACGGTGAACTTGCGCCGCTCGGGCAGCATCAGCTGTTCGCCTGTGCTGCTGCATCAGCGCGGTGAGCTGGGCGTCGGTCGGCTTCGGCGGTCGGCACGCTGGCCACGGGAATGACGAAGTAGGTGACGTCGCGGCTCTCCAGCACCAGCGCAGCCTCGACGGCGGCGTAGATGCGCGGCGGCGCGAAGCCGCCGATCACCGCGCCCTGGAAGTCGTTGTCGGCGATCTCGTCGGCCAGCTCGCGCTGGAATTCGGTCGATGGTCAGGCCGTTGCTCGTTCAGCAGCGCCGACAGCGCCTCGCGGCCGGAACTTGCCGGTCACCGAATCGAACATCTGGGCGAGGCCGGGCGCCTTGCCCGACTCGGCCTGGCGCTTCAGCTCCTGCGCGACCACGTCGTCCGAGGGGCGGATGCCGGCCTGCGCCAGCATCTCGGCGTAGGCGGTCTGGCCGGCCAGCTCCTGCAGCATGCTCTTGTCGGCGCCTTCCTTCAGCGCCTGCTCGAGCGGGAAGGCTCTGGCCGGTGCGCTGCCTGGTAGGCCTGCTCGTTGCGCTGGAACATCTTCTGGAACTCGGGCTGGGTGACCTGCGCGAGCCGGCCTGGACGACGGCGTCGGCGATACGGCCGCCGAACACGATTGCGGATGCCGCCGGTGCCCAGGAAGGTCGAAGCGCGACCAGGATCACGCCCATGATGGCGGGGCCGAACCACGACTTGGTGAAGGCGCGGAAGAAGCGAAGCATGGCCGCCGTATAGAGGCCCGGCCGGGCGGCCGTCCAGCATGCGCCTCGCCGCGGGCGCCGACCGCCGGCCCGGGCTGCGGATCGGCGTCCGTTGTCGGACGGCGCGGCCGCGGCTATGCGCAAGGGCGCGCGGTCCGAACGGCCGGGGAACGAGGAGCGCTACGAGTTGACCACGCCGCGGCCGCTGATCGCCGGAAACTGGAAGATGCACGGCCTGGCCGCCTCGCTCGACGAGGCGCGCGCGATCGCCGCGGCGCTCGACGAGCAGCCGGCCGGGGCGCGCGTGGCGATCTGCCCGCCGGCGACGCTTGATCTTCCGCATGGCCGAGCCGCTGGCCGGCTCGGGCGTGGAGGTCGGCGGGCAGGACTGCCGGCCGGAGCGGCAGGGCGCGTTCACCGGCTGCCTCTCGGCCGAGATGCTGGCCGACGCCGGCGCCACGATGGTGATCCTCGGCCACTCCGAGCGGCGCGCCTACTACGGCGAGACCAGCGCCGAGGTCGCCGCCAAGGTCGAGGCGGCGCTGCGGGCCGGGCTTGGAGCCGATCGTCTGCGTCGGCGAGAGCGCGGCCGAGCGCGAGGCCGGCCGCGAGCGCGAGGTGGTGCTCGGGCCAGCTGGCCGAATCGCTGCCGGACGCGCTCGCCGGCCACGCGTTCGCGGTGGCCTACGAGCCGGTCTGGGCGATCGGCTCGGGGCGCACGCCGGGCCTGGAGGAGATCGAGGTCGTGCACGGCGAGATCCGCACAGCGCTCTGCGAGCGCTGGGGCGAGGCGAACGGCCAGGCGCCGATCCTCTACGGCGGCTCGGTGAACGGCGGCAACGCCGCCGCGATCCTGGCGGCGAGAGAGGTCGGCGGCGCCCTGGTGGGCGGCGCCTCGCTGACAGCGACCCAGTTCCTGCCGATCGTGCGGGCGGCCTGAGCGCGCGCGCCGCACCTCACCGCACCTTCAGGACCAGGATGATCAGCAGGGCCGAGAGGCCCAGGTGCACCAGCATGAAGCGCACCAGCACCTGGCTGTTCGACCAGCCGCGTTCCTTGCGGAAGTGGTCGTGCAGCGGAAAGCGGACGCCGCCGAGGACCCGCACCCCCAGGAAGCGCATCAGCGCCACCTTCACGAGGCCGGTGGCGCCGTTCAGCAGGATCACCGAGCCGACCAGCAGCAGGAAAGCGGGTTGCCGGTCGCCACCACCAGCATGCCGATCAGGAGGCCGAGCGGGCGCGAGCCGGCGTCGCCCATCAGGACGGCGCTGGGCGGGGCGTTGTACCAGAGGTAGCCACAGACGGCGCCGGCCATGATGAAGGCCATGATCGCCCAGTCCTGGCCCTCGGGGTTGGTCGGTATGCCCAGGTGGCCGGCGACCACCTCGTTGCCGATCGCCAGGTAGAGCAGGCCGCCCAGGATCGGCGATGGCGCTGGCGGTGAGGCTGCCGGAGACGCCGTCGACCCCGTCCGAGCAGTTGGTGGCGTTGATCGAGAGCCAGATCACCGCGGTGGAGAGCGGGCAGGCTGAACCAGGGCGCGAGGGTGATCGACGCCTTCCAGCCCGGCAGCCAGATGACCGCCGGCCCGAAACCCTGGATGACCATCGAGGCGCAGAAGGCGATGACGAGGTCCATCACCGCCAACTGGTACTCGGAGAAGCCGCCGCGGCGGTCGTCGAAGTAGCCGACCGCGCAGGCCGCCGCCATCAGCGGCAGGGTGCGGATCGGCGGCGCGCCGGCCGGCACGAAGATCAGCGCCGCGAAGCAGAAGACGGTGACAAAGATCAGCCCGGCGCTCACCGGCTTGCCGACGCTCGCTCGGCGTTCACCGCGAACGCGCGGCCGCGGTCCTTCGGCAGGTAGTTCCAGAGCCGCGGCAGCAGGATCCAGGTCGCCAGCGCGGCTACGGCGAACCCGATCGCCGGCCAGGAAGAAGAACGAGTCGAGCAGCCGCAGCGGCCCGAAGTAGCGCCCGAACGCGCCGTCCAGCCAGCTCAGCACGGGCGCGGCGTCAAATCAGTGATTGTCACGGCCATCCTTCAGAGCAGCAGCCCGAAGATCTTGCAGTCGCGCCGCTCGCCGGCGCGCTGGATGTGGCCGCGCAGGTAGCCTTCCTCCTCGAAGCCGAGTCGCTTCAAGAGTCGCTCTGAGCGCTCGTTGCCGGCGTGGGCGCGCGCCCAGAGCCGCTTCAGGCCCAGCGCCGGCGGCATGGTCGACAACCGCGCGCATCGCCTCCAGGCCGATAGCCCTGGCCCCAGGCGTCGCCCGCCAGCACGAAGCCGACCTCGCCGCGGCGATGGCGCCAATCGATGTCGGAAAGGTCGCAGGCGCCGAGGAAGGCGCGGTCGCTCGCCAGCGCAGCACCGCCCAGTAGCAGGCGGCGCCGGCCGCCATGTCCTCGACCTGGGCGGCGACCATCTGCTCGACCGCCTCCGGATCCTCGATCTCGGAGGAGTCCCAATGCGCCATGACGACGGGATCGCTCATGATCGGGTAGAGCGCAGCGCCAATCGCCCGGCTCGACCGGGCGAAGCACCAGGCGTTCGGTTTCGAGAATCACGGGACTTGGACCGGGGAGGCAGCCTTCCTAGCTATGGCGCGGACGGACGGGCGATGCTAGAGGCCCGGCCCGCCGCACCCGGCCCGCCGCGGCGATTAGAAACTGCTGATGCTTTCCGGTCTCCTGATCACCCTCGACATCCTCGTCTGCATCGCCCTGGTGGCCGTCGTGCTGATGCAACGCTCCGAAGGCGGCGCGTTCGGCATGGGCGGCGGCCCGACCGGGCTGATCACCGCCCGCGGCGCCGGCGACCTTCTGACGCGGACCACCTGGGTGCTGTTCGGCGCTGTTCCTGGTGCTCAGCCTCGGCCTGACGCTGCTCGGCGCGCACGACAAGGCGACGTCCAACGATCCTCGAGAAGCTGAAGCTGCAGCAGGCCAATCCCAACGCGCTCAGCCAGCCGATCGCGCCGCCGCCGCACCGCGCCCGTCGGCGCTCCGCTGACCGCGCCGGCGCCGCAGGCGCCGCTCAGCGCGCCGGCGCCCCAGGCCGCGCCGCCTGCAGCCGCTCCGGCCGCCGCGCCGCCCCGCGCGACGCATCAGCGCAGTGCGCGGGCCGCTCAGCCGTCCGCGCCGACGCTCGAAGCGCCCGCGCCGAAAGAGCCCGCCGCACCCACGCTGGAAGCGCCCGCGCCGCAGCCCGCGCCCGCCGCGCCTCAGCCCTGAGGTGTCGTCGCCCGAAGGTCGCGAATCGGGCGCGCGAGCACTGATTCGCAGCGCGACTCACCCGACGAATCGGGGCTAAGCTGGACTCCCATGGCCCGGTACATCTTCATCACCGGCGGCGTGGTTTCCTCATTGGGAAAGGGCTTGGCGTCGGCGGCGCTCGGCGCCCTGTTGCAGGCCCGCGGCTACAAGGTCCGGCTGCGCAAGCTCGACCCCTACCTCAACGTCGATCCGGGGACGATGAGCCCCTACCAGCACGGCGAGGTGTTCGTCACCGACGACGGCGCCGAGACCGACCTCGACCTCGGCCACTACGAGCGCTTCACCGGCGTCTCGGCCACCAAGGCCGACAACATCACCACCGGCCAGATCTACAAGACCATCCTGGAGAAGGAGCGGCGCGGCGACTACCTCGGCGCCACCGTGCAGGTGATCCCGCACGTCACCGACGAGATCAAACGCTTCGTGCTGGCCGATCCGGGCGAGGGCGGTCGACTTCGTGCTGGTGGAGATCGGCGGCACGGTCGGCGACATCGAGGGCCTGCCGTTCTTCGAGGCGATCCGCCAGCTTGGCCAGGAGCTGCCGCGCGGCCACGCCTGCTTCGTGCACCTGACGCTGCTGCCGTTCATCAAGACCGCCGGCGAGATGAAGACCAAGCCGACCCAGCACTCGGTCAAGGAGCTGCGCTCGATCGGCATCCAGCCGGACGTGCTGCTCTGCCGCTGCGAGCAGCCGATCCCGCCGGAGGAGAAGCGCAAGATCGGCCTGTTCTGCAACGTGCGCGCCATCGGCGGTCATCCAGGCGATGGACGCGCCCAACATCTACGCCGTGCCGCTCGACTACCACGCCCAGGGCCTCGACGCCGAGGTGCTGGACGTGTTCGGCATCCACGATGCGCCCGCGCCCGGACCTGTCGCGCTGGAGCGAGATCTCCGACGCGTCTGACCCACCCGGACGGCGAGGTGACCATCGCCGTCGTCGGCAAGTACACGGTGCTGAAGGACGCCTACAAATCGCTGATCGAGGCGCTGATCCACGGCGGCGTCGCCAACAAGGTGAAGGTCAATCTCGACTGGGTGGAGAGCGAGACCTTCGAGGGCGACGAGAACGCCGCGGCGACCCGGCTGCGAGGGCGTGCACGGCATCCTGGTGCCCGGCGGCTTCGGCGAGCGCGGCTCGGAGGGCAAGATCCGCGCGGCGAAGTTCGCCCGCGAGCGCGGCGTGCCCTACTTCGGCGTCTGCTTCGGCATGCAGATGGCGGTGATCGAGGCGCTGCGGAACGTCGCCGGCATCCCGTGCGCCTCCTCCACCGAGTTCGGCCCGACCAAGCGATCCGGTCGTCGGCCTGATGACCGAGTGGACGCGAGGCAACGAGCGCGAGATGCGCGCCGAGCGGGCGACGATCTCGGCGGCACCATGCGGCTGGGCGCCTACGACGCGGTGCTGACGCCCGGGCTCGAAGATCGCGCGAGATCTACGGCGTCGACCGCGATCAGCGAGCGCCACCGCCACCGCTACGAGGTCAACATCGGCTATCGCGAGGCGTTCGAGGCGGCCGGCCTGAAGATGACCGGCGTCTCGCCGGACGGCGTGCTGCCGGAGATCGTCGAGCGCGACGGACCATCCGTGGTTCATCGGCGTGCAGTTCCACCCGGAGCTGAAGAGCCGCCCGTTCGCCCCGCACCCCCTGTTCGCCAGCTTCATCGCCGCCGCGCTGGAGCAGAGCCGGCTGATGTGAGCGCCGTCGCGCAGGATGACATCCGCCGCCTGGCGCTGGCGTTCCCGGAGGCGGTCGAGGCGGACCATCACGGCATTCCGTCGTTCCGGGTGGCGGGGAAGATCTTCTGCACCCTGCACCAGGATCGGCCGCGGATGATGGTGAAGCTCGATGCGGAGGACCAACGCAACCTCGCCGAGGCGCATCCGGGCGGTCGAGCCGTGCCCGGCTACTGGGGCCGCAAGGGCTCGACCTTCGTCCGGCACGAGCGGGGGGACGCCGCGCTGATCGAGACGCTGCTCGGCATGGCCTGGGCGAACGTCGCGCCGAGCGGGCGCGCTCCGCGCTGAGCCCGGTTGCCCGCGGCCAGCGGCGCCGCTAAGCCTCGCGCCTCTCCCAAGATCAGCTGCAGGGCTTCATGACCGAGATCGTCGACATCCTGGCGCGCGAGATCCTCGACACCCGGGGCAATCCGACCGTCGAGGTGGACGTGGTGCTGGAGGACGGCACGTTCGGCCGCGCGGCCGTGCCGTCCGGCGCCTCGACCGGCGCCCACGAGGCGGTGGAGCGGCGCGACGGCGACCCGGACCGCTACGGCGGCAAGGGCGTGCGCGGCGCGGTCGATGCGGTGATGGGCGAGATCTTCGACGCGCTCTCGGGCGCCGACGCCGAGGACCAGCGCCGGCTCGACCGCATCATGATCGAGCTCGACGGCACGCGCCAACAAGAGCCGGCTGGGCGCCAACGCCATCCTCGGCGTCTCGCTGGCGGCCGCCAAGGCCGCGGCCAAGACCGCGCGACCTGCCGCTCTACAAGTACGTCGGCGGCGTCTCGGCGCGGCTGCTGCCGGTGCCGCAGATGAACATCATCAACGGCGGCGCCCATGCCGACAATCCGCTCGACTTCCAGGAGTTCATGGTGCTGCCGACCGGCGCGCCGACCTTCGCCGAGGCGCTGCGCATGGGCTCGGAGATCTTCCACGCCCTGAAGAAGGCGCTGCAGCGACGCCGGCCAGTCCACCAACGTCGGCGACGAGGGCGGCTTCGCGCCCAACTTCGGCAACGCCGACGAGGCGCTGGGCTTCATCATGAAGGCGGGCGAGCGGGCCGGCTACCGCGCCGGCGAGGACTTCAACCTGGGCTGCGACGCCGCCGCCAGCGAGTTCTTCAAGGACGGCAAGTACCGCATGACCGGCGAGGGCAAGACGCTCGACGCCAGCGGCATGGTCGACTTCCTGGAGGGCCTGGTCGAGCGCTACCCGATCGTCTCGATCGAGGACGGCTGCGCCGAGGACGACTTCGACGGCTGGAAGCTGCTTGACCCGGCGGCTGGGCGGCAAGGTGCAGCTGGTGGGCGACGACGTCTTCGTCACCAACCCGGAGCGGCTGAAGATCGGCATCGACGAGGGCTTCGCCAACTCGATCCTGATCAAGGTCAACCAGATCGGCACGCTCTCGGAGACCCTCGATGCGGTCGAGATGGCCCACAAGGCGGCCTACACGGCCGTGATGAGCCACCGCTCCGGCGAGACCGAGGACACCACGATCGCCGACCTCGCGGTCGCCACGGCTGCGGCCAGCTGAAGGCCGGCTCGCTCTCCCGCTCGGATCGGCTGGCGAAGTGGAACCAGCTGCTGCGCATCGAGGAGGAGCTGGACGACCAGGCGCTCTACGCTGGCGAAGCGGCGCTGAAGCGGCGCTAGCACCCTAACGGCGCAGAGTAAGGCTTCGCTAAGTACGCAATCCGCAGAATCCGCCCGTGCTCGCTCGCCTCACCACCTTCGTTCCCACGCTGGTCCTGGCGGCGCTGATCTTCTATTTCGGCTTCAACGCGCTGACCGGTGATCGCGGCATCCTCACCGCCCATCGGCGCAAGGCGACGCTGGCCGAGGACGAGGCGGAACTGGCCACGCTGAAAGCCGAGCACGCGGAGCTTGCCCGGCGCGCGGCGCTGCTGCGCCGACGACCACCTTTCCGCGCGACCTGCTGGAGGAAAGGGCCCACGTCGTCCTAGGCTTCGCCGATCCAAGGGATTATGTGATCCGCACGCCCGAGCCCGCACGCTGAAACGATGCATGGACCGGCGCGTTCGGTCCTGGATTCGATCACGGAGCGCGCCATGGCGAGGGCGGCCAAGCCCAGAACGAAGCCCGCCGGCGCCGCCCGCCAGACCCGGGCCGGAAGCGCCGCGGCGAAGCCGGTCGCCGCCGAGCAACCTGAGTCCAAGCCGCTCGGCAAGGACGAGCTGCTCGGCCTCTATCGCCAGATGCTGCTCATCCGCCGGTTCGAGGAGCGGGCGGGCCAGCTCTACGGCATGGGCCTGATCGGCGGCTTCTGCCACCTCTACATCGGCCAGGAAGCGGTCGCGGTCGGCGTGCAGTCGATCAAGCGCGCAGGGCGACCAGATCATCACCGGCTACCGCGACCACGGCCACATGCTGGCCGCCGGCGTCGATCCGAAGGCGGTGATGGCCGAGCTCACCGGCCGCGCGGCCGGGCGCCTCGAAGGGCAAGGGCGGCTCGATGCACATGTTCTCGCTCGAGCACCATTTCTACGGCGGCCACGGCATCGTCGGCGCCTGGGTCAGCCTCGGCACCGGCCTGGCGCTCGCCAACCGCTACCGCGACAACAAGGCGGTGGCCTTCGTCTACTTCGGCGACGGCGCGGCCAACCAGGGCCAGGTCTACGAGAGCTTCAACATGGCCGAGCTCTGGCGCCTGCCGGTCGTCTACATGATCGAGAACAACCAATACGCCATGGGCACCTGCGATCGAGCGCGCCTCGTCGGAGACCCACCTCTATCGCCGCGGCGCCAGCTTCAACATCCCCGGCAAGGAGGTCGACGGCATGGACGTGCTGGCGGTGCGCGAGGCGGCCGCAGAGGCCGCCGAGCATGCCCGGTCCGGCAAGGGCCCGTTCATCCTGGAGATGAAGACCTACCGCTACCGCGGCCACTCGATGAGCGATCCGGGCAAGTACCGCACCCGCGAGGAGATCGACGAGGTGCGCAAGCACCGCGACCCGATCGACCACGTGCGAGGAGCTGCTGCGCTCCAAGCGGCATGGCCGACGACGCCGCGCTGAAGGCGATCGACGCCGAGATCCGCCGCATCGTCGCCGACGCCGCCGAGTTCGCCCGCACCGCGCCGGAGCCCGATCCGGCCGAGCTCTACACCGACGTCTACTCGGAGAGCGCCGCGGCATGATCCTCCTTCGCCAAGGCTACGGAGGACGGGCGCCAATCCTGCGAAGCTTCCTTGGGAGCGAAGCAGGATGACCGACGTGCTGATGCCGGCGCTTTCGCCCACGATGGAGGAGGGCACCCTCGCCAAGTGGCACGTGAAGGTGGGCGACGAGGTGCGCTCCGGCGACGTGATCGCCGAGATCGAGACCGACAAGGCGACGATGGAGGTCGAGGCGGTCGACGAGGGCGTGGTCGAAGCGATGCTGGTGCCCGAGGGCGCCGAGGAGGTGAAGGTCAACACCCCGATCGCGCGGCTGAAGGGCGCGCAACGGGGCCGCTGAGCCCGCCCAGCCCGTTGCACCGAAAGCTCCCCCGCGGAGGCGGAAAAGCCGCAGAATCCTCCCCCGCAGGGGGAGGGGGACCGCGAAGCGGTGGAGGGAGTACGGGCGAGGGCGCAGCGTCTGCCGGCGATCCCGAGAAGCAGCCACCCGAGGACAGCCAAACCGAAGCCCGAGGGTGAAGGGCCCGCTGCCGTCACGCCCGCCCCGCCGCAGCCCGATCCCGAGATCCCCGCAGGCGCCAAGCTGGTCCGCGTCACCGTGCGCGACGCCTGCGCGACGCCATGGCCGAGGAGATGCGGCGCGATCCGGACGTGTTCCTGATGGGCGAGGAGGTCGCCCAGTACCAGGGCGCCTACAAGGTGAGCCGCGACCTGCTGCAGGAGTTCGGCGACAAGCGGGTGATCGACACGCCGATCACCGAGCACGGCTTCACCGGCCTCGGCGTCGGCGCGGCCATGGCCGGGCTGAAGCCGATCATCGAGTTCATGACCTTCAACTTCGCCATGCAGGCGATCGACCAGATCATCAATTCGGCCGCCAAGACGCTCTACATGTCCGGCGGCCAGATGCATTGCCCGGTCGTGTTCCGCGGGCCGAACGGCGCGGCCGCGCGGGTCGCGGCCCAGCACAGCCAGGACTATTCCAGCTGGTACGCCCACGTGCCCGGCCTGAAGGTGATCGCGCCCTACGACGCCGCCGACGCCAAGGGTCTGCTGAAGGCGGCGATCCGCGACCCCAACCCGGTCGTCTTCCTCGAGCACGAGATGCTCTACGGCCAGGAGTTCGACGTGCCGGAGGTGGAGGACTGGCTGGTGCCGATCGGCAAGGCCAAGGTCCGCCGGGAGGGCAACGGACGTCACCATCTCGCGCCCACTCGCGGATGGTCGGCTTCGCGCTGCAGGCGGCCGAGGAGCTGGCCAAGGAGGGCATCGAGGCCGAGGTGATCGACCTGCGCACCCTGCGCCCGCTCGACGACGGCACGGTGGTCGAAAGCGTCAAGAAGACCAACCGGCTGGTCACCGTCGAGGAGGGCTGGGGCCCGATGGGCGTCGGCGCCGAGGTGGCCGCGCGCGTCGTCGAGGAGGCGTTCGACTGGCTCGATGCGCCGCCGGCCCGCGTGCACCAGGAGGACGTGCCGCTGCCCTACGCCGCCAATCTCGAGGCGCTGTCGCTGCCGTCGGTCGACAAGATCGTCAAGGCGGCCAAGGCGGTCTGCTACCGATGAGCGCGCGACGGTCGACCTGGCGCGGCGGCGGCTGCCACTGCGGAGCGGTGCGGTTCGCGCGCGGCGCTGCCCGATGAGGTGGAGGCCAAGACCTGCACCTGCTCGATCTGCGAGATGACCGGCTTCGTGCACGTGATCGTGCCGGCGAGCCGCTTCGAGCTGACGCAGCGGCGCAGGACGCGCTGACCGCCTACACGTTCAACACCGGCGTCGCGCAGCACCTGTTCTGCTCGGTCTGCGGCGTGAAGAGCTTCTACCGGCCGCGCTCCAACCCGGACGGCTGGTCGGTGAACGCCCGCTGCCTCGACGAGGCGACTCGGCCCGCGCTGACACTCTCCGAGTTCGACGGCCGCAACTGGGAGGCCCACGCCGGCCGAGCTGGCGCATCTCTCCGAGGAGGCGTCATGAGCCTCTACGAGGGCGCCTGCCACTGCGGCGCGGTCAGCGCCCGGTTCGAGACGGCGATCGCGCCGGACGAGATGGACGTGCGCGCAGACCAGTGCGGCTTTTGCCGGCGGCACGGGGCGAAGACCGTCAGCGATCCGGCCGGCCGGCTGGCTCTGGGCTTTCGCGAGGCCGCGGTGGAGCGCTATCGGTTCGGCACGCGCTCCAGCGATTTCATCGTCTGCCGCTCGTGCGGGGTCTTACGTCGCCGCTGTCATCGAGGGCTTCGGCGTGCTGAACGTGGTGGCGGCCGACATCCGCTCGTTCGCCGACCGGGCCGCCCGCCCGGTGGACTACGACGACGAGACCGCTGCGACGCGCCTGGCGCGGCGTCGCGAGCGCTGGACGCCGCTGATGCTGGAGATCGCGGCATGACCGACGTGCTGATGCCGGCGCTGTCGCCCACCATGGAGGAGGGCACGCTCGCCAAGTGGCACGTGAAGGTCGGCGACGCGGTGCGCTCCGGCGACGTGATCGCCGAGATCGAGACCGACAAGGCGACGATGGAGGTCGAGGCGGTCGACGAGGGCGTCGTCGAGGCGCTGCTGGTGCCCGAGGGCACCGAAGAGGTGAAGGTCAACACGCCCATCGCCCGGCTGAAAGGTGAGGGCGAGGCAGACGAGCGCTGCCTCACCCCCGCCCCCTGGAGGGGCCGGGGCACGGGGTGAGGGGCAGTCGCAGCCCGCAACCCGCCCTCAGGCAGAACCCGCCGCGGCGGCTCCAGCTGAACGCGTTGCCGGCGCGCAACCTCGAGCGCAGGAGCCTGCGACCCCCCACCGCCAGCCCCTCCCCTCGAGGGGGAGGGGGCGACGACGCGCATCCTCGCCTCGCCGCTGGCGCGCCGCATGGCGCAGCAGGCCGGGATCGACCTGGCGCAGGTGAAGGGCTCCGGCCCGCACGGGCGCGTCATCCGGCGGGACGTGGAGGGGCTAAGGGCGCGCCCGCCGCGAGCCCCGGAGGCGCAGCCTGCCGCCCGGCTCCCGACGCGCCCAAGATCGGCCGCGCCGCCGCCGCCGAGCCGCGGCGCGTGCAGTCGCTGGAGCAGATGGGCATCGCCGCCGGCTCCTACGACCTCGTCCCGCTCGACGGGATGAAGAAGACCATCGCGCGGCGGATGACCGACTGCTTCCGCGACGTGCCGCACTTCCCGCTGACCATCGACATCGAGATCGACGCGGCTGCTGGCGGCGCGGGCCAAGATCAACGCCGCTGCTGGAGAAGGAGGGCGTCAAGGTCAGCGTCAACGACATGCTGATCAAGGCGGCGGCCGTCGCGCTGAAGCGCGTGCCCGACGCCAACGCCAGCTACACGCCCGAGGGCATCGCCATGCACCACCACGCCGACATCGCCGTCGCGGTGGCGATCGAGGGCGGCCTGATCACCCCGATCGTCCGCGCCGCCGAGACCAAGGGCCTCGCCGAGATCGCCCGCGAAATGAAGGACCTCGCCGAGCGGGCGCGCACCCGCAAGCTGAAGCCGGAGGAGTTCCAGGGCGGCACCTTCTCGATCTCCAACCTCGGCATGTTCGGCATCAGGAGCTTCGCCTCGATCATCAACGAGCCGCAGGGCGCGATCCTGTCGGTCGGCGCCGGCGAGAAGCGGCCGGTCGTGCGCGGCGACCAGCTGGCAATCGCCACGGTGATGAGCGTCACGCTGACCTGCGACCACCGGGTGGTCGACGGCGCGATCGGCGCGCGCTGGCTGGCGGCGTTCAAGGCGCTGGTCGAGGACCCGATCACGATGATCGTCTAGGGGAGCAACGTCGTGAGCGTCTACGACTTCCAGGCCGAGACTCTGGACGGCAAGCCGGCGCCGCTGGCCGACTGGCGCGGCCAGGTGCTGCTGATCGTCAACACCGCCAGCAAATGCGGGTTCACGCCCCAATACGCCGGTCTCGAGAAGCTCTATCGCACGTACAAGGAGCGCGGCTTCTCCGTGCTCGGCTTTCCCTGCAACCAGTTCGGCGCCCAGGAGCCGGGCGACGCCGACGAGATCGCCAGCTTCTGCTCGCTCACCTACGACGTCAGCTTCCCGATGATGGCCAAGATCGATGTCAACGGGCCTAGCGCGCACCCGCTCTACGCCTACCTGAAGCACGCGAAGAAGGGCATGCTCGGCAGCGCAGGCGATCAAGTGGAACTTCACCAAGTTCCTCGTCGACCGTCAGGGCGAGCCGGTCCGCCGCTTCGCCCCGCTCGACAAGCCGGAGGCGCTGTCGTCGGCCATCGAGGCCGCTGCTCTGATGGCCGATGCGTTCGACGTGGTGGTGATCGGCGCCGGGCCCGGCGGCTATGTGGCGGCGATCCGCGCCAGCCAGCTCGGGCTCGCCACCGCCATCGTCGAGCGCGAGAACCTCGGCGGCATCTGCCTGAACTGGGGCTGCATCCCGACCAAGGCGCTGCTGAAGACCGGCGAGATCTACGACACGCTGGGCCACCTCGACGACTACGGCCTCTCGGCGAAGGAGCGCGCGCTACGACTTCGGCAAGGTGATCGCCCGCTCGCGCGCCATCGCCAAGCAGCTCTCCGGCGGCGTCGCCTTCCTGATGCGCAAGCACAAGATCGCCGTGCTCGACGGAACGGCGCGCCTGGAGAAGGGCGATCCGGCCCCGAGTGTCGTCGTGACGCTGAAGGACGGCGGCGAGCGGACGCTTGCCGCCAAGTCGGTGATCCTGGCCACCGGCGCCCGGGCGCGCACCTTCCCCGACATCGGCCTCGCGCCCGACGGCGAGCGGGTCTGGACCTACCGCGAGGCGATGGTCCCGGCCGACTGCCCGAAGTCGCTGCTGGTGGTGGGTTCCGGCGCGATCGGCATCGAGTTCGCCAGCTTCTACCGGGCGCTGGGCGCCGAGGTGACGGTGGTCGAGGCGCTGCCGCGCATCCTGCCGGTGGAGGACGAGGAGGTCTCGACCGCCGCCCAGAAGGCGTTCGAGAAGCGCGGGATCGCTTTCCGCGTCGGCGCCAAGGTCACGCGGCTCGCCAAGACCGCCAAGGGCGTCGCGCTGGAGCTGGAGGCGGCCGAGGGCAAGCCGAGAGCGCTGGAGGCCGAGCGGGCCATCGTCGCGGTCGGCATCGCCGCCAACGTCGAGGACATGGGCCTGGAGGCGCTGGGCCTGAAGCTGGACCGCGGCCACGTGGTGGTCGACGAGCACCTGCGCCACCAACGTGAAGGGCCTCTACGCGATCGGCGACGTCGCCGGCCCGCCGTGGCTGGCGCACAAGGCGATGCACGAGGGCGTCCACTGCGCCGAGGCACATCGCCGGCTTCGCCTCGCCGAAGCTGAAGGCGCCGATCCCCGGCTGCACCTATTCGACGCCGCAGATCGCCTCGGTGGGCCTCACCGAGGCGCAGGCGAAGGCGGGCGGGCGCGAGGTGAAGGTCGGCCGCTTCCCGTTCCGCGCCAACGGCAAGGCGATCGCCGCCGGCGAGACCGAAGGGCTTCGTGAAGACGGTGTTCGACGCCGCCACCGGCGCGCTGATCGGCGCCCACATGATCGGCGGCGAGGTCACCGAGATGATCCAGGGCTTCGCGCTCGCGATGACCATGGAGGCGACCGAGGAGGACCTCTTCGCCACCGTCTTCCCGCATCCGACCATGAGCGAGGCGATGCACGAGGCCTCGCTGGACGCCTACGGGCGGGTGCTGCACATCTGATCCGGAAGTGGCCGTCAGGCGGTCATGAGTTCGCCGCAGACGAAGGCGGCCTCGCCGGCGTCGAGCAGCGCGGCCAGCACCGCTTCGGCGTTGCGGGGCGGGGCGATCAGCATCAGGCCGAGGCCGCAGTTGAAGGTGCGGCGCATCTCGGTTTCGTCGACGCCGCCGGTCTCGGCGAGCCAGGCGAACACCGGCGGCGGCGTCCAGGCGTTCCAGTCGAAGCGGGCGGCGAGGCCCTGGGCGATGGCGCGCGGCGGGTTCTCGACCAGGCCGCCGCCGGTGATGTGGGCGCAACCGCTGATGAGGCCGGCCTTGGCGAGCGGCAGCACGCTTTCGATGTAGATGCGCGTCGGCGTCAGCAGCGCCTCGGCGAGGCTCTGGCCTGTCGGCGAACGGCGCCGGCGCGTCCCAGGCCAGGCCCGAGAGCTCGACGATGCGGCGGATCAGCGAGTAGCCGTTCGAATGCGGGCCGCTCGAGGCCAGGCCGATCAGCAGGTCGCCGCGGTGCTGTTTGTCCAGCTTCGGCAGCACGTCGCCGCGGTTCACGGCGCCGACGCAGAAGCCGGCGAGGTCGAAGTCCTTGCCCGCGTACATGCCCGGCATCTCGGCGGTCTCGCCGCCCACCAGCGCCGCGCCAGCCTGCCGGCAGCCCTCGGCGATGCCGGCCACCACGCGCGTGGCGGCCGCCACGTCGAGCTTGCCGGTGGCGAAATAGTCCAGGAACAGCAGCGGCTCGGCGCCCTGCGCCAGGAGGTCGTTGACGCACATGGCGACCAGGTCGATCCCGATTCCGTCGACCAGCCCGGTCTCGATGGCGATCATCAGCTTGGTGCCGACGCCGTCCGTGGTCGAGACCAGCAGCGGATCGTCGTAGCCGGCGGCCTTCAGGTCGAACAGCGCCCCGAAGCCGCCCAGCGCCGCATCGGCGCCCGGCCGGCGCGTGGCCTTCGCCAGCGGCTTGATCGCTTCGACGAGCGCATTGCCCGCGTCGATGTCGACGCCGGCCTTGGCGTAGGTCAGGCCGTTTCGACGGTCGGGCATGGACGAGGGCTCCGTAAGCGCGAGGATGAATCTGGCGGTTTCTCAAGCACGGAGACTTGCAGAGTCGGCCGCTCGCAGGGCTATAGCTAGCCGATGACGCCGATTACCTCCACCGCCGACCTCGCGGACTTTTGCGCGCGGTTGGAGGGCCAGGCCTTCGTCGCAGTGGACACCGAGTTCATGCGCGAGACCACCTACTGGCCAAAGCTGTGCCTCATCCAGGCCGCCGCGCCCGGTGGGATCGAGGCCAACATCGATCCGCTGGCCGAAGGGCTCGACCTCGCGCCATTCCTGGCAGTGATGCGCGACAAGCGGATTCTGAAGGTGTTCCACGCCGCACGGCAGGACGTGGAGATCTTCCACAACCTCGGCGCCATACCCGAGCCGCTGTTCGACACCCAGATCGCCGGCATGGCGGCGGGCTTCGGCGAGCAGGTCGCCTACGACGCGCTGGTGCGCAAGATGCTGAAGGTCGAGATCGACAAGAGCCACCGGTTCACCGACTGGGCGCGGCGGCCGCTGAGCGAGGCGCAGCTGAACTACGCCATCGCCGACGTCACCCACCTGGCCGCGCTCTACCCGATGCTGCGCGAGCGGCTGGAGAAGGCCGGCCGCCTCTCCTGGGTGACCGAAGAGATGGCCGCGATGTGCGATCCGGCGCTCTACGACGTCGACCCGGAGAACGCCTGGCGGCGGCTGAAGCCACGCAAGCACTCGGCGAAGTACCTCGCCGCGTTCCGCGCCGTCGCCGCCTGGCGCGAGCGCACCGCCCAGCAGCGCGACCAGCCGCGCGGCCGCATCCTGAAGGACGAGGCGATCGACGAACTGGCCGCCCAGGCGCCCACCGACGCCGACGGCCTGAACCGGCTGCGCTCGGTGCCGAAGGGTTTCGCGGGCTCCCGGTATGGGCCAGAGCTCGCCGAGGCGATCGCCGCTGCGGTGGCCAACCCGGAGGCCTATGCGCCGAAGATCGAGCGCGAGACGGCGACGGCCTCGCCCGCCGCCGGGGCGGTCGTCGAACTGCTGAAGGTGCTCCTGAAGGCGCGGGCCGAGGACGCCGGGGTCGCCTCCAAGCTGATCGCCACCGTCGCCGACCTCGAGAAGATCGCCAGCGACGACCGAGCCGACTCGGCTGCCCTGCGCGGCTGGCGTCGCGAGGCGTTCGGCGAGGACGCGCTGAAGCTGAAACGCGGCGAGCTGGCGCTGGTGCTGGACGGCACGCGGGTGCGGGTGGTTCCGGTGCGACGAGCCGCCAAGGCGAGCGCGTAGAGGCTCCCGCCGTCCCGGGCCGCTTGAACCAATCGGCTGACCGCGCCCTTTAGCAGTGGAGAGGGATGCGCGCGGGTGACGTCCTTGGCCCAGGCCTTGGTCCATCCGGCATCGAGAGGAAGCGCGCATGGCGGCTTCGCACGTCGTCGCTCGCATTGGGGCGACGCACCCTCGTGACATAGATGCCGACTATCGTGACCTGGCCGATCCGCCGCCCGGCCCGCCGCGGCGGGTGGAGGTGGCGACCCGCGCCGAGCTGGTGCGTTGCGAGCGCTGGAACGCCGCGTTCGCGGAGTTTCGCAAGGACCGCCGCTACTACGAGCTGATCGAAGACACGCTGCGGCAGGGCTTCGAGCATCGCTACTTCGTCATCCGGGACGCGGACGGCGGCGTGCGGGCCGTGCAACCCTTCATCCTTCTCGACCAGGACCTGCTGGCCGGCGTCGGCGCGCGAGCGCGGCGCATGGCCGCGATCGTCCGCCGCGTCTGGCCGCGCCTGCTGGTCTGCAGGACGTTGATGGTCGGCTGCGGCGCCGGCGAGGGTCGCCTCGACGGCGAGCCGTCGGCTCACGACGCCAACGCGCGGTGTCTGGCCGCCGCGATCATGGGGCACGCTCGCCGCCTGAAGGCGCCGCTTGTCGTGTTGAAGGAGTTCCCCGCGGAATACCGCGGCGCGCTGGGCTGCTTCGTGGACGAGGGTTTCACCCGGGTTCCGAGTATGCCCATGACGAAGCTCAGCATCGTTTACCGCGATTTCGACGACTACATGACGCGCGCCTTGACGAGTTCCATCCGGCGCAAGCTGCGCAGGAAGTTCAAGATCGCGGCGTCGGCGCCCCGGATCGAGATGTCGATCCTGGGTGACGTCACCCCCATCATCGACGAGCTATATCCGCTATATGTCGACGTCTACGAGCGTTCGGCGCTGCACTTCGAGCGACTGACCAAGGAATTCTTCTGCAAGATCGGCCGCGCGATGCCGGACAAGGCGACGTTCTTTGTGTGGCGCCAGCAGGGCCGCGCCGTCGCCTTCTGCCTGGCGATGTTCGAGGGCGATGCGTTCTACCCGGAATACGTCGGCTTCGACTACTCGGTGGCGCTGCAGATCCACCTCTACCATTACGTCGTCCGCGACATGATCTCCTGGGCCATCGACCAGGGCTTCGTCTGGTTGCGCAGCAGCGGCCTCAACTACGACCCGAAACTGCACTTGCGGCATCGGCTGGACCCGATCGATCTCTACGTCCGGCACCGCTCGCCGGTCATCAACCGGCTTCTGAAGCAGGTGCTGCCGTGGATCGAGCCGACCCGGCACGATCCGGTGCTGAAGATGTTCCCCAACTATGGGGAGCTCTGGGAACGCGATACGACCACCGCTGCGCCGGGCTAGGCCACGCGCTCCTGCTTGGCCCGCTCGCGGCGCGGCGCCGGGTTGAGCTCCAGGTCGCGTTCGAGCAGGCTTGCCAGGGCGGCGGCGCGTTTGGAGGTCTGTTCGCCCAGCAGGATCGACGCGGCGCCTTCCTGCACCTGCAGCACCACGGCGCCCGGCGCGAACGACAGCCTCGCGCGCGCCAGCAGCTCGGGACTGCGGCCGGAGAGGTCGCAGGCCAGCCGGATCGCCGCGCCGAGCGCGCGGGCCCGCTGCACACCCTCGTGTGGCAGCAGGCGGGCGATCTGGTCGGCCTGCGGCACGGTGGCGGCGGCGGTGTGGCGGCGCGAAGAGGGCGGTCGCCAGGAACACGCGCTCGGCGTGGTTCATGCCGGGGATCGGCGCGCGCAGCACCTGGTGCGAAGATCAGGTCGGCGCGGTGATCGGGGTGCAGCCGCGCGCCGAGGTCGGCCAGCCGGCAGGCGGCGGCGAGCAGCACCGGGTCGCGCGCGCCCAGCACCGGCTCGAGGTCGGCGAACGCCGGCGCCAGCCAGGCCTCCACCGCCTCGCCGAGCTCGGGATTGGCCCCTTCGCGTGCGCTCCAGGCCGCGCAGCCTTCGATCAGCGGATCCTGCGCCCGGCAGGCTTCCGACATCGCCTCGAACAGCACGCCTTCGCGCAGGCCGTAGGCCGAGAGCACCACGCGCTCGACGTCCAGCGCCTCGACCAGGCCTTCCAGCACCGCTGCGGCGTGCGGCAGCGTCTCCAGGCGGCGCTTGGAGATGCCTTCGATCTTCTCCAGCGAGCGCACCGACTGGCGCGCGATCACGCGGGCGGCCTCCAGCGCCTCGCGGCGGGTCAGCTCGTACTGGTGGACGATCTCCAGCGGGTAGGACGACATGCGCATGGCGAGCAGCGCGACGTTGCGCCAGGCGCCGCCGACCGCGTGGAAGAGCGGCGTCCTGAAGCGCTCGGCGTGCGGCCTCAGCCGCCGCTCGACCTGGCCCTGGACGCGGTCCGGATCGAACCGGCCGGTGTCGCGGAACGCGAACGGCCCCAGCGGCAGGGTGACGCCCTGGTCCGGCGTCGCCGCCAGCCGGATCAGCTCCAGGCTGGCGCCGCCGAGGTCGCCGGCGATGCCGACCGACGCTGGGCGCGCCGGCCAGCACGCCGAGCGCCGCGTAGCGCGCCTCCTCGGCGCCGCGAGAGCACCCGCAGGTCGAGGCCGGTCTCGGCCCGCACCCGCCGGCAGAAGGCCGGGCCGTCCTCGGCGTCGCGCGCCGCGGCGGTGGCGACCGCGAACACCCGGTCGGGCTTGACGGCGGCGACCAGCGCCGCGAAGCGGCGCAGCGCCGCCATCGCGGCGTCGACGCCCTCGGCCGAGAGCCGGCCGGTCAGCGCGATGTCGCGTCCGAGCCCGGCGAGGATCTTCTCGTTGAACACCGTCCACACCGCGCGGCCCTCGACGCGGTAGAGCACCAGGCGCACCGAGTTGGAGCCGACGTCGATGACGGCGGCGTCCCAGGCTGCTGGCGGCCTAACTTCCGGCGCCCACATGGTCGAACGCACGCGGGCAGATCCTTCACCTTGTGCCCCCGGCCGGAGAGGCTGGGGTTGGTCATGAAGTAGTCGTGGGCCGAGAAGGCGTCGCTTGCGATCCCAGCCTGGCGTCCGGTGATAGCGGCCCTCGCTGTCCAGACGCCAGCTTTGGGCCTCGTCGTTGAGATTCGCCACCATGATCTGGTCGAGCACCTGCTGGTGAACGGTCGGGTTCTCCACCGGCGTCATCACCTCGACGCGCCGGTCGAGGTTGCGCGGCATCCAGTCGGCCGAGGAGATGAAGACCCGCGCCTGCTTGGACGGGCAGCGGCGCGCCGTTGGCGAAGGCGACGATGCGGGCGTGCTCCAGGAAGCGCCCGACGATGCTCTTCACGCGAATGTTCTCGGACAGGCCGGGAACGCCGGGCCTCAGGCAGCAGATGCCGCGGATGACCAGCTCGATCTGCACGCCGGCGCGGCCGGCGCGATAGAGGCCGTCGATGATCTCCGGATCGACCAGCGCGTTGAGCTTGGCCCAGATGCCCGACGGCTTGCCGGCCTGCGCGTGCTCGGCCTCCAGCGCGATCAGGCGCAGCAGGTCGCGCCTTCATGCGAGATCGGCGAGTAGGAGAGCTTCTCCATCGCGCCGGGCAGCGCGTAGCCGGTGATGTAGTTGAAGATGCGCGCCGAATCGCGCGCCAGCGCCGCGTCGGTCGTGAACAGCGACAGGTCCGTGTAGATCTTCGCGGTGACCGGGTGGTAGTTGCCGGTGCCGTAGTGGCAGTAGGTGCGCAGGCCGTCGCCCTCGCGCCGCACCACCACCGACAGCTTCGCGTGGGTCTTGTACTCGACGAAGCCGAACACGACGAGCACGCCGGCGCGCTCCAGGTCGCGGGCCCACTTCAGGTTGGCCTCCTCGTCGAAGCGCGCCTTGATCTCGACCAGGGCGGTGACGTTCTTGCCGTTCTCGGCCGCCTCGATCAGCGCGGCGACGATCGGGCTGTCCTTGCGAGGTGCGGTAGAGCGTCTGCTTGATGGCGATGACGTTGGGGTCCTGCGCCGCCTGGCGCAGGAACTGCACCACCACGTCGAAGCTCTCGAACGGGTGGTGGACCAGGATGTCCTTCTCGCGGATCGCCGCGAAGCAGTCGCCGCCGTGGTCGCGGATGCGCTCCGGGAAGCGCGGCCTGGAACGGCGGGAACTTCAGCTCCGGCAGGTCGGGCGGGATCAGCTGCGTCGAGCTGCGCCAGGCCCAGCTTGCCGTCGACCTTGACCACGTCCTGCGGCTCGGCCTGCAGGCCTTCGAGGATGAAGGCGCGCAGCTCGTCCGGCATCGAGGCCTGCACCTTCACCCGCACGACCAGGCCCAGCCGCCGGCGCTTCAGCCGCGCCTCGAACTCGCGCACCAGGTCCTCGGCCTCTTCCTCGATCTCGACGTCGCGAGTCGCGGATCAGCCGGAACAGGCCCTGGCCCTCGACCTCGCAGCCGGGAAACAGCCGGTCGAGGAAGAGGATGAGGAAGCTCTCCAGCGCGAAGAACCGCCGCGCGTGCTTGCGCCGGCCGCCCGGCGGCAGCTCCCAGAACCGGTCGACCTGGGTCGGCACCGGCACCAGCGCGTAGAGCTGCCTTGTTGTCCGACAGGCGCCGCAGCTTCAGCGCCAGCGAGAAGCCCAGGTTGGGGATGAACGGGAACGGGTGGGCCGGATCGATGGCCAGCGGCGTGAGCACCGGAAAGATGCGGCTGTCGAAGATCTCCTCGATCGCCGGCCGGTCGGCGGCGGTGATGTCCTTGGCGTCGAGCAGCACGAGACCGTGGCCGGCCAGCTCGGCGCGCATCGCCCGCCAGATGCCCTGCTGCTTGGTCATCAGGTCGTTGGCCGAGGCGTTGACCTTCACGAGCTGCTGGGACGCCGAGAGCCCGTCCTGGCTGAGCACGCGCACGCCTTCGCGCACCAGCGCCTTCAGGCCGGCGACGCGCACCATGAAGAACTCGTCGAGATTGTTGGCCGAGATCGACAGGAAGCGCAGCCGTTCGAGCAGCGGATGGCGCGGGTTCTCGGCCTCTTCCAGCACCCGCTGATTGAAGCTCGAGCCACGAGAGCTCGCGGTTGAAGAAGCGGTCGGGCGAGCGCAGCAGGTCGGGGCCAGCCGGGGTGCGGCGCCGGCGTGCGAGAGCTGGCGCCATGGGCGCCGCGACGCTGGGCTTCCAAAGGGAGGCTCATCGGAACGACGATGGGAATGCCAGATTATCTGGCGCATTCCTGGCCGCCAAATAGCAAGACGTCATTCGAACAGGTCGAGAGTCCGTGAGTCGGCTTCAAGAATTTGCCGCGCCAGCGCACGGGTGATCTCCCGTTCTTCCGCGTCCGCGGCCTCGTCCAGACGCGCGACGATCTCGCGCGCCATGCGGTACCGACCGCTCGATGCGCCGCATCAGATAAGGATAGACCTCCTCGGCCGGCTTTATGTTCCGTTCCCGGAAGAATTTGCGCAGCACGCCTTCCAGCACGACATCGTCCGGTTCGCCGATCTCCGCCACATGCAGCGCGTTGAGGCGCGAGCGCAGGTCGGGCAGCTCGGCGGGCCAGGCGCGCGGGTGGAGGCGGGAGGTGAGCAGCAGGCCGCCGCCGGCGCCGGCCATGTTGATCAGGTGGAACAGCGCTGTCCGGGTCGCGCCTGTTCGGCGTCTTCCATCAGCACCGGCCTGCCGTAGCGCGGCTGCAGACATCTGTGCAGTTCGGGCGAAGCACGGCCGCCTTCACCCGGCGCGGCCCACTCCATGCGCCAGATGCGTCTTGCCCGCGCCCTTCGGGACCGACCAGCGCCAGGCAGCCGCCGTGCCAGGCTGGCCAATCGTCCAGCGCCTTCAATGCCTCGCGGTTCGTCTCCGAGAAGACGAAGTCCGCCCGCGCGTACGAGGCCGGCCGCCTCAATTTCAAGCTGCAGCTGTCGCGCCAAGAGACCGCAACCCGACGAGAGACGTGATCCGAGGCAATATAGTGATTTTGCGGCGCAGCGTCGATGTGCGGGCGCAACGCCTATCGTCCGATCGCAGACGTCGCGCCGGGGCGCTTGGCGAGCGCCGCTCATCCAGGCTCTGTCGGCGGCGCAGATCGACGACCGGGCGGCAGAGCTCGTCGAGCGCCGCGAGGGTGGCGCGCGTAGCCGGCTCGCAACGCCGGGGTCGAACGCCTTCCAGTCGCGGATCTCGATCGTCGTCGACGTCGGGCTGCACCAGCACGTCGGTGCCGGCGTGCGACTGCGCCAGCTCCGCGCCCGCCCGCACCGTCGCCGAGCGGATCAGCAGCGACACGATCGGCGGCCCGCGCCGCCAGTCGCCGGAGAGCAGCCAGCGCCAGACCGACTTCGGCGTGCGACGTCCTCGGCCTCGATGCTGCGCCCGCGGCCGACGTCGACGCCGACGATCGGGCCGAGCTGGATCGCGCGCATCATGTCGGCGGGGAAGTTCTTCACGCACGGCGCCGTCGACCAGCACGTTGTTGCCGAAGGTCACCGGCGGCAGCATGCCGGGCAGCGAGATCGAGGCGCGCAGCGCCTCGCGCACCAGGCCGGTCCGGTGCAGCTGGTAGGCGCCGGTCGTCAGGTTGGCGGAGAGGCAGAAGAACGGCAGCCACAGGTCGGCGATGCATGCGGTCGCCGAAGTGCTCGGCCAGCCGCTCGCGCACCTTGTCGCCGTGGGTCATGGCGATCAGCGGAAAGGCGATGTCGTCGAGCGGGCTGGACTCGACGAACGCCTTGCGGATGCGCGTCTCCAGCTCCGCGTCGTCCCAGCCCATCGCCAGGCCCGCGGCGATGATCGCGCCCATCGAGACGCCGCCGACGAAGTCGATCGGCACGCCGCGCTCGTGCAGCGCGCGGATCGCGCCGATGTGGGCGTAGGCGCGCGCGCCGCCGCCGGACAGCACCAGGCCGACCGACTGGCCGGTGAGCACCCGCGCCAGCCGGTCGGCGTCGGCGTCGCTGCCTTCGCGCACGTGGAAGAGGCGGGCCGGCTGCATCGTCGCCACCCAGGCCTCCGAGCCCTGCGGCGCGCCGACGTCGGACGGGTGGATCAGGATCAGGTCGACCAGCTGCTGGGCCTGCAGCGGCTCGACGACGCTCTCCGGCAGCGCCGGCGGCGGGCTGTCCGCGCACCTGGCGACCCGGAACAGCCGGTCGCCCTGGCGGCCGACCAGCGACTTCCACCCGATCTCCTCGGCTTCGGCGACGTAGAGCACGAAGTCGTGGTCGCGCTCGACGTTGGAGAACCATTCGGTGGGCGCGCTGCAGCGCCTCGGCGCCGACGATGGTGACGCGATAGCCGAGCTTGCCGATCCGGGCGGCGAGGCCGCTCCACCAGCGCGCGGGTCCGCACCTGCGGGCGCGACGCCGATGAAGCCGAACACCGACGGCTCGCCCATCACGCCGCCGACCGCGCTCTGCCGGGTGCGCAGGATCATCAGCCGCGCCAGCTCGGTCATCACCTCGGGGTCTGGTCTCGACGGCGTCGGAAGAAGTCGTCGCGGGTGAGCGCCAGCACCTCGGAGTCGCGCAGCGCCGAGACGGTGGCCGAGTGCGGCGAGCCGGCGATCAGCGCCATCTCGCCGGCCGGTTCGCCCGGGCGGATCACGCCCAGGAACTGGATCTCGTGGCCCTCCTCGTGGCGAAACGCGCCGAGCCGCCCGGCGCGCAGCAGGTAGAAGTGGTCGGCTTCCTCGCCCGCCTCGTAGAGCGGCGCGCCGCCGGGCAGCGAGAACCAGGTCGCGCGGTTGTCCGCGACCTCCCGGGCGAACAGGCGGGTCAGCGCCGAGTCGGGCAGCGAGTCGGTGAGGGCGGCCACGAAGAGCAGACTAGCGGCCTGCGTGAGTCGTGACGATTGCCTGGCGCCGGGAAGCGATCGCGGGGCCGGCCCGCTTTGCGCCGCGGCCTGAGGCCGGCTATCGGTGCGCCATGCCCCGGCTCAGCACCGCCGTCGATCCGAAGCGCGAGGCCTTCGTCGCGCAACGCCGAGCTGAACCGCGCGCTGGCGGCGACGCTGCGCGAGCGCGTGGCGACGGCGGCGCTGGGCGGGCCCGAGGCGTCGCGCCAGCGCCACGTCGAGCGCGGCAAGCTGTTGCCGCGCCAGCGCGTCGAGCGGCTGCTCGACATCGGCTCGCCGTTCCTGGAGATCGGCCAGCTGGCCGCCTACGGCCTCTACGACGGCGAGGCGCCCGGGGCCGGGCTGATCGCCGGCGATCGGCCGCGTGGTCGGGCCGCGAGGTGATGATCGTCGCCAACGACGCCACCGTGAAGGGCGGCGCCTACTTCCCGATGACGGTGAAGAAGCACCTGCGCGCCCAGGAGATCGCGCAGCAGAACCGGCTGCCGTGCGTCTACCTGGTCGACAGCGGCGGCGCCAACCTGCCGCACCAGGCCGAGGTGTTTCCCGACCGCGACCACTTCGGCCGCATCTTCTTCAACCAGGCGCGGATGAGCGCCGAGGGCATCGCGCAGATCGCCTGCGTGATGGGCTCGTGCACGGCCGGCGGCGCCTACGTGCCGGCGATGAGCGACGAGACCATCATCGTGCGCGGGCAGGGCACCATCTTCCTGGGCGGGCCGCCGCTGGTGAAGGCCGCCACCGGCGAGGTGATCAGCGCCGAGGAGCTTGGCGGCGCCGACACCCACGCCCGCAGGTCCGGCGTCGTCGACCATGTGGCGAACGACGACACCCACGCGCTGGAGATCGTGCGCTCGATCATCGGCCATCTCGAGCGCCAGGCTCGCGCCGCCGCTGCTGCCGGCCGCGCCCGAGCCGCCGGCCTACGATCCGGCCGAGCTCTACGGCATCATCCCGCCGGACGTCCGCGCGCCCTACGACGTGCGCGAGGTCATCGCCCGGCTGGTCGACGGCTCGGAGTTCGACGAGTTCAAGCAGCTCTACGGGACCACGCTGGTCTGCGGCTTCGCCCGCATCTGGGGCTATCCGGTCGCCATCCTGGCCAACAACGGCGTGCTGTTCTCCGAGAGCGCGCTGAAGGGCGCGCACTTCATCGAGCTGGCCTGCCAGCGCGGCATTCCGCTGGTGTTCCTGCAGAACATCTCCGGCTTCATGGTCGGCGGCAGCTACGAGGCCGGCGGCATCGCCAAGGACGGCGCCAAGATGGTCACCGCGGTGGCCTGCGCCGAGGTCCCGAAGTTCACCGTGCTGATCGGCGGCTCGTTCGGGGCCGGCAACTACGGCATGTGCGGGCGGGCCTATTCCCCGCGCTTCCTGTTCTCCTGGCCCAACAGCCGCATCAGCGTGATGGGCGGCGAGCAGGCCGCCAGCGTGCTGGCCACCGTCCACCGCGACGCCGGACAAGTGGACGCCGGCCGAGGAAGAGGCGTTCAAGGCCCCGATCCGCGAGCGCTACGAGGACGAGGGCAGCCCCTACTACGCCACCGCCCGGCTCTGGGACGACGGCATCATCGATCCGGTCCAGACCCGCGACGTGCTGGGCCTTGCCATCGCCGCCAGCCTGAACGCGCCGATCCCGCCGACCCGCTTCGGCGTTTTCCGGATGTGACGCGAGGAGCCAACGACATGACCAACCCGATCGCCGAGCCGTTCGTCGAAATTCCCGACACCGACGCCACCTCCGAGCTCGTCAGCCTGGAGGCGACGGTCGAGGGCGCGGTCACCGTGACGATGAACCGGCCGGACAAGAAGAACGCCTTCAACGCCGAGCTGATCGGCGCGCTGCGCGAGAAGTTCGAGACGCTGCGCGACCAGGAGGCGGTGCGCGTGGTGTTCGTGCAGGGCGCCGGCGGGACCTTCTCGGCCGGCGCGGACCTGGAGTGGATGCGAGATGCGGTCGACTTCACCGAGGAGGACAACCGCGACGACGCCATGCGCATGGCGGTGATGCTGAAGCACCTCTACGACATCCCGGCGCTGACCGTGGCGCTGGTGGAGGGCGGCGCGTTCGGCGGCGGCGTCGGGCTGGCGGCGGCCTGCGACATGGCGATCACCGTGAAGGGCGCGCGGTTCGCGTTCTCCGAGGTGAAGCTCGGCCTGGTGGCCGCGACCATCAGCCCCTACGTGGTTGCGGCGATCGGCCCGCGGCGGGCGCGGCGGCTGTTCTCCACCGGCGAGGTGTTCAGCGCCGAGCAGGCGCAGGGCTTCGGGCTGGTCGACGAGATCGTCGAGACCGTGGGCGAGCTGGAGGGCGCCAAGCAGCGGATCGCCGCCTCGATGCTGGCCTGCGCGCCCGGCGCGGTCGGCGCGTCCAAGCAGCTCGTCGCCCACATCATCGGTCGCCATATCGACCAGGCGCTGATGGACCATACCGCCAAGCTGATCGCCTCGCGGCGGGTCAGCGACGAGGGCCAGGCCGGCGTGCGCGCCTTCCTGGACGGGACGAAGCCGCCCTGGGCCGAGTAGCGTGACGACGGCGGGCGGGTCGATGGCGCGGGAACTGGAGGCGGCGGCGATCGACAGCGTCCCGGCCGTGCTGGCCCGGGCGCCGCAGCATCCGCTTCCCGTCGGCGCGCCGTGTCCCAACTGCGGGACGGCGCTGGCGGGGCCGTGGTGCCAGGCCTGCGGCCAGTCGTCCGACGATTTCCATCGCTCGCTGGTCAAGCTGGCGGGCGAGACGCTGGAGGGTCTCTTCGAGCTCGACAGCCGGCTCTGGCGCACGCTGCCCGACCTCGCGCTGCGTCCGGCGCGGCTGACCCGCCGCTACCTCGACGGCCATCGGGTGGCGCAGATCCCGCCGTTCCGGCTCTTCCTGATCGTCGTCGTGCTGGTGTTCCTCGCCGCCGGACTCGGGACCGCCGCGCAAGCCGGTCATCGACCTCGGCGGGGAATCCAGGCCGGCCGGCGAGCCGGCTGTCAGTCTCGGCGACGAGCCTGGGGCGAAGGCCAGCGGTCTGCATGCTCAATCTGGAGCGCTCGCCCGACCCCCGCGACCGATGGCTGAGCGACGCGCCTGAACGCGGCCGCGAAGAACCCCGTGCACTTCGAGGCGGTGCTGACGGAGTGGGCGCAGCGGCTGGCGGTGCTGGCTCTGCCGGTGAGCGCGGCGCTGCTGGGGCTGATGTTCTTCTGGCGGCGCGGCGTCTACATGTTCGACCACCTGATCTTCAGCATGCACTCGCTGTCGTTCCAGGGGCTGCTGGTCGCGCTGGTGATGGCGGGCTCGCAGGCTGAGCGGCTGGTTCGGCTGTTGCTGCTGGCCGCGCCGGTCCACCTGTTCGCGCACCTGAAGGGCGTCTACGGCCTCGGCGTCGTCGGCACGCTGGCGCGCATGCTGGTGCTGTTCGTCGGCTCGGTGATCGGCTTCTCCGTTGCGCTGGTCGGGCTGGTCTTCATCGGCCTCGTGGAGATCGGCCAATGATCGGCTCGCTGCTGATCGCCAACCGCGGCGAGATCGCGCGGCGGATCATCCGCACCGCACGGCGGCTGGGGGTGGCGACGATCGCCGTCTACTCCGAGGCCGACGCCGGCGCGCCGCACGTGAGCGAGGCCGACGAGGCGGTGCTGATCGGGCCGTCGCCGGCGCGCGAGAGCTACCTGAAGGCAGACGCCATCCTGGAGGCGGCGCGGATGACGGGCGCCGAGGCGATCCATCCCGGCTACGGGTTCCTGTCGGAGAACGCCGACTTCGCCGAGCAGGTCGCCCTGGCCGGGCTGACCTGGGTGGGCCCGCCGCCGGCCGCGATCCGCGCCATGGGGCTGAAGGACGCCGCCAAGCGGCTGATGGCGGCGGCCGGCGTGCCGACCACGCCCGGCTACCTCGGCGACGAGCAGTCGGCCGTGGCGCTGGCGCGCGAGGCCGCTGCGATCGGCTGGCCAGTGCTGATCAAGGCGGTGGCCGGCGGCGGCGGCAAGGGCATGCGGCGCGTCGACCGGGCGGAGGAGTTCGGCGCCGCGCTCGACGCCGCTCGCCGCGAGGCGGCCGCCGCGTTCGGCGACGACCGGGTGCTGCTGGAGCGGTATGTGACGCGGCCGCGGCACATCGAGGTGCAGGTGTTCGGCGACACGCACGGCAATGTGGTCCACCTTTTCGAGCGCGATTGCTCGCTGCAGCGCCGCCACCAGAAGGTGGTCGAGGAGGCGCCGGCGCCGGGCATGGACGCGGCGACGCGCGAGGCGATCTGCGCACGCCGCGGTGCGCGCCGCCAAGGCGGTGAACTACGTCAGGCGCCGGCACCATCGAGTTCATCGCCGACGCCTCGCGAGGGCTGCGCGCCGACCGCATCTGGTTCATGGAGATGAACACCCGCCTGCAGGTGGAGCATCCGGTCACCGAGGCGATCACCGGCCTCGATCTGGTCGAATGGCAGCTGCGCGTCGCGTCCGGCGAGCCGCTGCCGCTCGACGCAGGCCGAGATCGCCATGACCGGCGCCGCCATGGAGGCGCGGCTCTACGCCGAGGACCCGGCCAGGGGCTTCCTGCCCTCGATCGGACCGCTGACCGAGTTCTTCATCGCCCGACCTTGGGGCGCGGGTCGACAGCGGGGTGGAGGAGGGCGGCGAGATCAGCCCCTTCTACGATCCGATGATCGCCAAGCTGATCGTGCACGTGCCGAGACCAGGGAGGACGCAGCCTCGCAACTCGCCGTCGTCTGCGGCGCGGTCGAGGTCTGGCCGGTGAAGACCAACGCCGGCTTCCTGGCGCGGCTGATCAGCGAGCCGGACTTCGTCGCCGGTGAGGTCGACACCGGCTTCATCGACGCGCGCCTCGATCAGCTGACCGCCAAGCCTGCGCCCGACGCGTTCCTGCTCACCGCGGCGGCAAGCGCGCTGGCGGCGCCGGAGGATGGCGCGCCGTGGACCGCCGGCGCGCTGGCGGGCTTGCGCCTCGGCGCGTCGGCCGCGACCTCGCTGGTGCAGGCGGACGACCACACGTTCGAGGCGCGCGTCGAGCCCGGCCTCGAGCCGTGCCTGGGCGGTCCGCGACGGCCAGGTGGTGCTGTTCGAGGCCGGCGAGGCCTACGCGGTCTCGCGGCCGCGCTCGGCGGGCGCCGACGCCGAGCAGGGCGGCGACGGCCAGGTGCGTGCGCCGATGCCCGGCCGCATCGTGCTGGTCCCGGTCGCGGCTGGCGACAAGGTCGCCAAGGGCCAGCCGCTGGTGACGCTGGAAGCGATGAAGATGGAGCACGCGCAGGCCGCGCCGTTCGACGCGACGGTGGCCGAGGTGCTCTGCGCGGTCGGCGACCAGGTGACCGAGGGCGCGCTGCTGATCCGCCTCGAGGCCGACTAGTCGAGGGATGACGCTGCACCTGATCAAGCTCTGCGTCGGCGCGGCGACCCCGGAAGACCTCGCCGCCTGGCGGGCGCGCCGCAAGGCGGCCGGCCACCGGCCGATCGTCCACACCCGCCAGACCCCGAAGCGCGCGGGCGAGATCCTGGGCGGCGGCTCGCTTTACTGGGTGTTCAGGGGCGTGATCCTGATCCGCCAGAACGTGCTCGCCATCGAGACGGTGGGCGAGGGGGCGCAACGCCGCTGCGAGATCCTGCTGGACGAGGCGATGATCCCGACTGCGCCGCAGCCGCGGCGGGCCTTCCAGGGCTGGCGCTACCTCGACCCGAAGGAAGCGCCCGCCGACTTCGGCGACGCGGCCGAGGGCGATTTCCCGCCAGACTTGGCCCGGCGGCTGCGGGAGGCAGGGGCGTGGTGAGAGATCACACCGGCCAGTTGTCGATCAGGCGAGCCCTGCCCAGCCGGGCGGCCACGAAGACGCGGGCCGGCGTCGTGACCGGGCCAGGACCGAGCCGGGCGAGGTCGTCGGCGCCGCGCACCTCGAAGTAGTCGACCTTGCCGAAGCCGGCGGCGGCCAGCGCCGCCAGGCCGTCGGCCTCCGCCTGGGCGACCGACGCGCCGGCCCTGCAGCGCCTCGCCGGCCGAGCGCAGGGCGGCGTTGAGCAGCGGCGCGACGCCGCGCTCGTCTGCCGTCAGGTAGCTGTTGCGCGAGGAGAGCGCGAGGCCGTCGGGCTCGCGCACCGTGGGCGCGCCGACGATCTCGACCGGCAGGTCGAGGTCGCGGGCCATGCGCTTGATGACCAGCAGCTGCTGGTAGTCCTTCTCGCCGAAGATCGCGACGTCGGGCTGGCACTGGGTGATGAGCTTGGCGACGATGGTGGCGACGCCGGCGAAGTGGGTTGGCCGCGCCAGCCCGTCCATCGGCGCCGAGACGTTGGCCACGCTGACCGTGGTGGAGAAGCCCGGCGGGTACATCTCGGCGGGCGTCGGCGCATAGAGCAGGTCGCAGCCCGCGCCGGCCAGCAGGCCGACGTCGCGCGCCTCGTCGCGCGGATAGGCGTCGAAGTCCTCGCTGGGGGCGAACTGGGTCGGGTTGACGAACAGGCTGGCGACCACCCGATCGGCCCGCGCGTGTCCCAGTCGCACCAGCGACAGATGCCCGGCGTGCAGGAACCCCATGGTCGGCACGAGCGCGACGCGCAAACCTTCGTCCCGCCACGCCCGCACCACCGCGCGCAACTCGGGCACAGTGCGGACGATGGGCAACGCGGGCTCGGACATGGCGGCGGGACCTAGTCGGACGGATGGCGCGTGTCCAGATAGCCTGGGGCCGCGCCGAGCGGCCGCGTTGACGGAGTCGGGCGGCCGGTGTCTCGTGGCGGCCCGGGGCCGGCGGCCGATTCGAGCCGGCGGATAGTCGCGCCGCGGAGGGCGTCTGGTTCATGCGTGTGATCGTGGTCGGCAACGAGAAGGGCGGGGCCGGCAAGTCGACCATCGCCGTCCACCTCGCCGTGGCGCTGGCGCACGACGGTGCGCGGGTGGCCGTGCTCGATCTCGACACCCGCCAGCAATCGACCGCCCGGTTCTTCACCAGCCGTGCGCGTTGGGCTGAGGCCAATCGCGCGCAGCTGCCGCATCCAACTACACTCGGGGACATCGCCGACGCCGCAAGCCTCGATGCGGCGCTGGCGAGCGCGGCCGGGTGTGATTTCGCGGTGATCGACACGCCCGGCGCCGACACCGAGCTCGCCCGCGCCGCGCATCAGCGCGCCGACCTCATCGTCACGCCGATGAACGACAGCTTCGTCGACTTCGACGTGCTCGGCGTCGTCGATCCGGTGACGCTGGATCTGCTGCGGCCAGGCCACTACGCCGAGACGGTCTGGGAGGCGCGCAAGCTGAAGGCGGCGGCGAGCGGGCGGGCGCTGGACTGGGTGGTGCTGCGCAATCGCCTCGCCTCGGTCGACCCGCGCAACCGCCGCCGCGTCGACGAGCGGGTGAAGTCGCTGTCCCGCCGGGTCGGCTTCCGGGTGCTGGCGGGCCTGCGCGACCGGGTGATCTACCGCGAGCTCTTCCCGTTCGGCCTCACTGTGGCCGACCTCGGTCCGGGCGTGCGGCCGGTGCAGGTGTCGCTCGGCCACGTCGCCGCCCGCCAGGAGTTGCGGGTGCTGATGGGCGACCTGGGCCTTGCCCCGCAAGCTGGCGCGGTGATGGCGGCCGAGTAGGCTCGCCTACCGATGATCTTCATTGCCCTGGCCGTGCTCGTGCTGGCGGCCCTCGTCGGCCTCGGCCGCAAGCCGCTGATGGCGAGGGCGCAGGGACGCTACGCCGCGTTCGCGATGGCCGCGCTGGCGATCGCCGCGGCGGCCTGGGACGCGATGCGCGGCGGCTGGCTCGGCGGCTCGATCCTGGCGACCGCGGCGCTGTGGCTGGTGACCTCGGCCAGCCGGCCGGCCGTGCGGCGGGCGGCGGGCATGGGCCGCGCGGAAGCGGCCGCCATGCTGGGCGTGGCCGAGAGCGCCGACAAGGCGGCCATCGAGGCGGCCTACCGGCGGCTGATGTTGCGCGTCCATCCCGACCACGGCGGCGCCGTCGGCCTGGCCGCGCAACTCAACGCCGCGCGGGATGCGATGCTGAAGAGGCGCTGAGAGCCTACCGCGCGCTGGCGGAGCAGCCGATCTCCGAGGCGGCGACGGCCGAGCAGGCATTCCGGGCCTCGGCTTCGCTGAAGCCGGTGAAGACGGCGCGATAGCTGGCGCCGACCCGGTCGACCTCGCCCTCGCGGTCGTCGAACAGCGCCTTGAAGGCGTCGGCCACGTGGTCGATCTGGCGGGTGGCGAGCTTGCTGGAGCCGTACTCGCCGACCACGACCTGCCAGTTGCGAGGGCCGGCGGCCGCCGCCGTCGGAGCGCTGGCGACGGACCCGGCGATGTAGCCGTAGTTGCGCGGCAGCTCGGCCGCGAGGCCCGGACGCTGCGCCGCTAGCTGCGTGACGCCACCCGGCTGGAAGGTGACCGGCGTGCCGTGCTCGGCGGCGGTCAGCACCATGTCGATCGGGTCGGCGCCGTCGCCCTGGCCGACCTCGGGCGCCAGGCGCCCTTCAGCCGGCGGCTGCTCGAAGAGGTTCTGCGCCACCGTGATCGTCTCGCCGCGCGCCCGGCGCTCCTCGACGTCGAAGCCTGTCAGCAGCAGGTCCTCGACGTTGGCGTTGCGCGCCCCGCCGGACGAGCCGCCCAGCACCACGGTGATCAGCCGTCGGCCGTCACGCACCGCCGAGGCGGCGAGGTTGAAGCCGGCGGCGTTGGTGAAGCCGGTCTTGAAGCCGTCGACCCCGGGCATGTGGCCCAGGAGGTGGTTGTGGTTGTTCCACGAGCGGCCGCGGTAGCTGAACTCCTCGGTGCCGAAGTAGTGGTAGTACTGCGGATAGTCGCGCAGCACCGCCCGGCAGAGGATGGCGATGTCGTGGGCGGAGGTGATCTGACGGCTGTCCGGCAGGCCGTTGGCGTTGACGTAGCGCGTGTGGGTCATGCCCAGCTCCTGCGCCTTCATCGTCATCATCGCGGCGAAGCGCTCCTCGCTGCCGCCGCCGAGCTTCTCGGCCATGGCGACCGCGATGTCGTTGGCCGAGATCACCGCGATGGCGTGCATCGCATCGTCGACATCGATTTCATCGCCCGCGCGAAGGCCGAGCTTGGTCGGCGACTGGCCGGCGGCGCGCGGCGAGATCGCGACCATGTCGGTCTCGTGCAGCCGGCCGGTCGCCAGCGCCTCGAACGTCATATAGAGCGTCATGATCTTGGTGATCGACGCCGGGTAGCGCGGCGAGTCCGCCCGCATCTGGTAGAGAATCTCGCCCGTCGTGGCGTCCATCACGATCGCGGCATAGCGCGGCTCGTAGGTCGGCACCCTCAGATCCGCCGTCGACAGGGTCGGCGCCCTATAGTCCTGCGCGATGGTTGGCGTGGCGGCTACGCAGATCGACGAGGCCAGGGCGGCCAGAGCGTACGAAACGCGTCGGGCGGGCTCGTTCATGGGCGGGCTCCGGCGTACATCACTGAAAACGCTGCGAGACTTCTGCGGGAAAGACTCGCTGGGTGAGGAGTTAGCATGGCTTAACTCATGTTGCGTCCTGGTAAACAGACCAGCGGCAAAACGGTCGCAGCCCACGATTTCCGGGCGGGCCACGATGGCCAAGACAGTTATGTTGCACCGCACAAATTCCGCTTGACTACCGCAGTGCAACATGGGACTTTGGGGGCATCGTAGCGCCGACGCCTACCGCCGCGCGATACGTAAAGACCCTCCGATTTCCCCCTTCGTCCCTCCCCACCCGCTAGGAGAAACCCTGATGGCCGCCACTGGCGCCGAGACCCTCAAGTCGACGGTGGATCAGTTCACCACCGCCGGAAACCAGGCTTTCAAGGACTCGATCGAGAAGTCGCTGAGCGCGCTCGGCGAAGCCAACGCCAACTCGAAGAAGAACCTCGAGGCTGTCGTCGCCTCCGTCACCGCCGCCACCAAGGGCGCCGAAGCGCTCGGCGCGCAGGCGATGGCCTACTCGAAGAAGGCGATGGAAGACCAGGTCGCCGCCGCCAAGAGCCTGACCGGCGCCAAGAGCGTGCAGGAAGTCGTCGAGCTGCAGACCGCCTACGCCAAGAGCGCGTTCGAGGCCTACATCGCCCAGATGACCAAGGCCTCCGAGACCGTCTCGGCCTCGGTGAAGGAATGCTTCCAGCCGATCAACGAGCGCGTCACCGCCCTCGTCGAGAAGATCCAGGCCGCGCACTAAGTCCCCGCGCCCTCAGATCTGAATTCAGGTCTGAAGCTTTTGAATGAACGCGGTCGGGCGGCCTCGCCCGGCCGCGTTTGTCGTTGTGCGCATGGCGCGCAGGCTTTGCGCACCGGGCGGCGGCGCGCTAAGCCGTTGGGCATGCCCACGCCCGAAGAGCGCCTCGCCAGCCTAGGCTTCACGCTTCCCCAGCCGACTCGTCCGGTCGCCAACTACGTCCCCTTCGTGCGCACCGGGAACCTCGTCCACATTTCCGGCCAGGTCTCCACCGATGCGTCGGGCGGGGTGCGCGGGGTCGTCGGCGAGGACGTCAGCGCCGACGAGGCGCGCCTGGCCGCGCAGCTCTGCGGACTCAACCTGATCGCGCAGATGAAGGCGGCGACCGACGGCGATCTTTCGCGGGTGCAGCGCGTCGTGAAGCTCGGCGGCTTCGTCCAGGCGGGTCCTCACTTCTTCGAGATACCTCAGGTGCTGAACGGGTGTTCGGACCTGATGGTTGAAGTGTTCGGTGAAAATGGCCGCCATGCCCGATCTGCGGTAGGCGTCTATCGGCTGCCGCTCAACTTTGCGGTCGAGGTCGACGCGGTCGTCGAGGTCGGTTGAGGGTGATTCGGTGAGAGACCGGTTCGGCGAGGCCTGGGATTTCGTCTTCGCGCCGGCGATCGCGCATCGCGGGCTCTGGACCCCGAACGGTCCGCCCGAGAACTCGCTCGGCGGCCTTCGAGGCGGCCTGCGAAGCCGGCTACGGCATCGAGCTCGACGTGCAGCTGAGTTCCGACGGCGAGGCGATGGTGTTCCACGACAACAGGCTGGGGCGGCTGACCGGGCGCGAGGGCCGGATCAGCGACCACACCGCCGCCGAGCTCGGCGAGATCCCGCTGCGGGGCGGCGAGGAGACCATCCCGACGCTGCCCGAGACGCTGGCGCTGGTTGGCCACCGCGCCATGGTGCTGATCGAGCTGAAGACGGCCTACGGCGAGGTCGGCCCGCTGGAGCAGCGCGTGCATGACATCATCATCGACCACGCCGGTCCGGTGGCGATCATCGGCTTCAATCCCTATTCGCACGCCTGGTACGCCGACCGGCACCCGAACGTGCTGCGCGGCCTCGACAGCCACGCCTACCGCGCGGCGGACGCGGGGCGGCTGGCGCCGGAGCAGCGCAAGAGCTTCGCCAGGCTGGAGCACGTGGCGATCGCCCGCCCGCACTTCCTGGCGCTTGGCCTCGACATGCTGCCAAGCGAGCGGGCCGACCAATATCGCGCGGATGGCATGCCGGTCGTCGCCTGGACCACCCGCTCGCCGGCCGAGTGGGACAAGCTGAGCGCCCATTGCGACAATCACATCTTCGAGGGTTTCGCGGCCTGATGGCTCTGAAGGCGGAGGTCAGCGTCCACCGCCGCATCGCGGAGATCGGCAAGGACGCCTGGGAGGCCTGCGCCGCCGCGCCCGACTACCAGGCCAACCCGTTCGTGGCCTACGACTTCCTGGACATCGCCGAGGAGTCCGGTTGCGCTTCCCCACGCACCGGCTGGGCGCCGCAGCATCTGGCGGTGCGCGACGAGACCGGCGCGGTGGCCGCGGTCGCGCCGGTCTATCTGAAGTCGCACAGCCAGGCCGAATACGTCTTCGACCACAGCTGGGCGGACGCCTACGAGCGGGCCGGCGGGCGCTACTATCCGAAGCTGATCGTCGCCGCGCCGTTCTCGCCGGTGACCGGTCCGCGCCTGCTGGTCCGCCCTGACGTCGACCGGGCGCTCGGCCAGCGCATGCTGCTCTCCGGCGCGATCACGCTTTGCGACAAGATGGACGTCTCGACGGTGGGGGTGAACTTCCCCACCGAGGAGGAGTGGCGGTTCATGGGCGGCGAGGGGCTGCTGCTGCGCCAGAACCAGCAGTACCACTGGCTGAACGCCGGCTACGCCACGTTCGAGGATTTCCTCGGCGCGCTGTCGTCGGGCCGGCGCAAGACCATCCGGCGCGAGCGGCGCGAGGCGGTGGCCGACCTCGAGATCCACGCGCTGACCGGCCGCGATCTTCGCGAGGAGCACTGGGACGCGTTCTTCGGCTTCTACATGGACACCGGCGCGCGCAAGTGGGGCCGGCCCTACCTCAACCGGCTGTTCTTCTCGCTGCTCGGCGAGCGGATGGCCGACCGCGTGCTGCTGTTGCTGGCCAGGCGCGGCGGGCGCTGGATCGCCGGCGCGCTCAACCTGATCGGCGGCGACTGCCTCTTCGGCCGCAACTGGGGCTGCATCGAGGACGTGCCGTTCCTGCACTTCGAGCTCTGCTACTACCAGGCGATCGAGTGGGCGATCGACCACGGCCTCGCCCGCGTCGAGGCGGGCGCGCAGGGCCAGCACAAGATCGCCCGCGGCTACCTGCCGACCGCCGTCTACTCCGCCCATTACATCGCCGATCCGATGCTGGCGAACGCGGTGGCGCGCTTCCTGGAAGAGGAGCGCCGCGAGGTGCAGGGCCAGATGGACTGGCTCGCCGAGGAGTACTCGCCCTTCCGCGCGGCCTGATGCGCATTACCAATCCCTAACTGGCGTCCGTCGGCGGCGCTGGTACTGCGCTGCCACGCGATTTGGGGAGATATCTTGCGATGAGAGGGACGATCTTCGCGGCGGCCAGCCTGCTCGCCTTGGCCACCGCTGGCCTGGCGCAGGCCGCGCCGACGCCCGCCGAGGTGCTCGACGCCAACCACGCAGCGATGGGCGCCGGCCTCGACGGGGCTGGCGCGCTCGACGTGCGGTACGGCTACGACGGGCAGGGACTGACCGGCGAGGTGCGTTCGGTGTTCGACCTGCAGGGCGGCGGCTTCATCGACAGCCAGGACATCGGACCCAGCACCGGCGGGGCCGGATTCGACGGCAAGACCGCCTGGATGCGGGACCTATCCGGCGCGATCACCCCGCAGGCCGGCGGCGACACGCGCGAGATCGCGGTCGACGAGGCCTACCAGGACGGGAACCTCTGGTGGCGGCCGGACCGCGGCGGCGCGACGATCGAGGCGCTGCCCCAGCAAACGATCGGCGCGGCGCGCTACGACGTGCTGAAGGTGACGCCCGTGGGCGGCAAGCCGTTCGAGGCGTGGTTCGACGCCAGCACCCACCTGCTCGCCCGAACCATTGAGAACCAGAGCTTCCAGACCATCACCACGAGCTTCGCCGATTACCGCGAAGTCGGCGGCGTCAAGGTCGCCGGGCTGGAGACCGTCGATGACGGGTCCGGCGCGCAGTACGTCCAGAAGCTGACGATCCATAGCGTCGCCCGCGGCCCGGCGCTGCCGGCTAGCGCCTACGCCGCGCCGGCCTGGCGGCCGAGCGATGCGCGCATCGACAATGCCGAGGGCCGCGTCACCGTCCCGATCCAGGTGCTCAACAATCACGTGTACCTTTCGGTAAAGGTGAACGGCAAAGGCCCGTTCCTCTTCATCTTCGACACCGGCGGCCACACGCTGCTGACGCCTGAAACCGCCAAGGCGCTGGCGTTGAAGGCGCAGGGCGACTCGCCGGGCGCCGGGGCCGGGGAGGGCATCGTCGACTCCGGCTTTGTGAAGAACGTCGACTTCCAGGTCGGCGACCTCTCGTTCACCGGCCAGACGGCCACCGTCGTGCCCTTCGCTTCCAAAGCGGTCGAGGGCTTCGACGAGCAGGGCATGCTGGGCTTCGAGCTGGCCAGGCGCTTCGTGACGGTGATCGACTATGGCGCCAAGACCATCACCTTCATCGACCCGGCGAAGTTCGATCCGAAGGACGCCGGGATCGCCGTCCCGTTCGTCTTCTACAGCCACCTGCCGCAGGTGAAGGGCGATTTCGAGGGCGTGAGCGGCATGTTCGACATCGACACCGGCTCGCGTGTCGAGCTGACGCTGAACAAGCCGTTCGTCGAGGCGCACGGGCTGACCGCCCGGCACCCGAAAGGCGTGGTGGCGGTGGACGGCTGGGGCGTGGGCGGGCCGTCGCGCTCGTATGTGACGCGCGGCGACTGGTTCGACCTGGGGCCGATCCGGGTGGACCACCTGGTCGCCTCGTTCGGCACCCAGGCGAAGGGCTCGTTCTCCGACCCCAACTATCAGGGCAACGTCGGCTCGGGCCTCCTGAAACGCTACCGGGTCAGCTTCGATTACGACCACCAGATGATGTACCTGAAGCCGCTGGCGCCGGCGCCGAGCGACATCGGCGTGTTCGACCGCGCCGGTTTCTGGCTCAACCTGTCGCCGGCCGGCTTCAAGATCATGGACCTCACCACCGGCGGCGCCGCGGCCGGGAGCGGCCTGAAGGTCGGCGACGAGATCACCGCGGTCGACGGCGTCGCGGCCGGCAAGGTCGACCTGCCGCTGCTGCGCAAGCGCCTGCGCGACGAGCCGGCCGGCACGCAGGTGAAGCTCGACGTGCTGGCCGGCGGCCAGCCGCGGCAGGTGACGCTGACCCTGAAGGACCAGATCTGATCTGGATGCCGATCAGAGCCTGACGTCGCCGAACTCGAGCCCGAGGCGCACCTTGCCGATCCGGCCGAGGACCGCCGGGGTCAGCTGGCCGTGCTTGAGCCCGGTGAACAGGTCCCGCAGGGCGCGTTGCAGCGGGTGCGAGGCATAGACCACCGTCGTGCCGGCGTGGTCGAAGGCGAACACCGCCGCGTCCCGGGCCGCCCGCGTCAGGGTCTGCGCGGCCTGCAGCAGGTCGAGGCCCACGTTGGGCGTTCGCCCTTCCGCTACCGCGGCGTCCAGTTCGCCGACCAATCCCAGGTACCAGGCGCGCGCGGCGTGCAGACGCCCCTCCAGCTCGCCGACGCCGAACTGCACGACGTTGTCCTCGGACTGCACACCCTCGACGAGCAACCGCTTGGTCTTAGGGGCGAGCGCCACGAGCTCGGCGAGCGCGGCCTGGCCGACGCCGCTGGCGAACGCCACCATGCCCATCTGTGCGAGCAGCGTGCCCTCGCGGCCGAAGACACCGCCACGGTTCGCCTCCCAAGCCATCGGGTACTCGAAGGTGCGGTGCGTGGGGACGAACGCGTCGATGTCGTAGTCGACGCTGTGCGTGGCCCTCAGGCCCATCACGTCCCACGAGCCCTCCTTGATGTCGACGTCCGCCTTGGGAACGACGTGCGCCCGGAACCACTGGAATCCGTCGCGGTCGGGCAGCGGCGAGGTCACCACCACCCATCGGGACATCGAGCTTCCCGAACCCCAGCCGAAGGCGCCGGTGAGGCGGAAGCCGCCTTCCTCTGGCGCCGATCGCCCGCGGGGCAGCAGCGAGGCCCAGCACGACACGGGACCGGCGCCGAACACTTCCTCACGCAGCCTGGCCGTCGCGCCGCGATGGATGAAGACGGCGATGCCGTTGCAAAGGCCGACGCACCATCCGGCCGACCCGTCGGCGCGGGCAATCTCCTCGGTGGCCTCGAAGAAGGCGACCCGCGAGCCCCCAAGGCCGCCGGCCCTGCGCGGAACCATGATCGAGCAGAGGTTCTGCGAGAGAATGGCGTCGGCGGCGCGGTCGGTCAGGCGGCCCAGTCGTTCGCTGGCAAGCGCCTCTTCCCGGATGACCGCCCCCGCCATCTTGGCGCGATCGGCGATCGAGGTAGCGAGCGTTATGTCGTTCATGGTGCTCAGGAGTGCTCCCACGCCGCACGGAGCAGCGTCTCGATCTCGCCGTCCACATCGGCAGGCGCGCTCAGCAGCGTGCGGGACTTCAGGCGCTCGGACCAGCCCTCGTTGCGGGGCGGCTCGAGGCGGGGATTGGCGTCGGGCGCGAGGGCGAGGCCCAGCATCACCTTGCCGCCCTTGATCGGGCGCGCGGCGGCGAACTGGAACTGGCGCGACCAGGCGGTGTAGGCCTTGCGGGCGGTCTGGATCACCTCGTTGGGCTTGCGGGCGCCCGCATCCACCGCGTGGAAGATCGCGGTCGCGGCCGGATCGGTCCACAGCATGGCGATCAGCTTGTCGGCATCGCGCCAGGTGACCTCCGGCGGAAACGCCTCGGCGAGCACGTGCGAGCCGTGGTTCTGCAGGAGGCCGTGATTGTCCTTCAGCCACTTCAGTCGCGCCCGCGGCTTGGTCTCCGGGCAAGTCCTGGCGATGGCGACCCACTCGGCCAGGGTCTTGCCGGTGTCGCGCTCGAGGCTCGCCTGCATGGACGCCAGGTACTTCGCCTGGCGCTCGGTGATGTTGGGCTCGGGCATGGCTGCGGCTCCGCCTCTTTGCTAGGAGCATAGCCCTCAGCGGCAGCGGGCGGGAAGGCGATGAGCCTCGACGGCGACTACGATTCCGACAACATCTTCGCCAAGATCGTGCGCGGCGAGGCGCCCGCGGCCAAGGTCTACGAGGACCACGACACGCTGGCCTTCATGGACGCCTTCCCGCAGGGCCGCGGCCACGTGCTGGTGGTGCACAAGCGCGCCCACGCCCGCAACCTCATGGACGTCGACCCGCACGACCTGCATGCGGTGATCGACACGGTCCAGCGCCTGACACTGGCGGTGCGCGCCGCGCTGAAGCCGGACGGGGTGTTCGTGGCGCAGTTCAACGGCGCGGCGGCCGGCCAGTCGGTGTTCCACCTGCACTTCCACGTGATCCCGCGCTGGGAAGGCACACCGCTGGGGCGTCATGGAGCGGGCGGCATGGCGGACACGGCCGAGCTGACCAAGCTTGCGGAGGAGATTGCGCGGGAGATCGCGTGAGCGCGCTGCTGACCCTGCGTTTCACCCGCATCTCGCCGGATCGCCACCGCTTCGAGTACCGCCGCGCCGACGGGACGGGCGAAGCGATCGAGATGGAAACCCGCAACTTCCTGACCCACGACCTCGTCCACTACGCGGTGGAAAGCGAGGCGCAACTGAAGGGCTCGTTCTACGGCATCCTGGCGAAGATCGGCGGCTACGAGGAGCTCAGCGTCGCCGGCGGCGCGGCGCTGGGCGGCGAGATCGCCATCACCGAGCGGATCGTCGGCTTGCTGCAGGGCGCGCTCGCAGCGGAGGAGTTCGACGAGGCCTCCTTCCAGGCGCGGGCGGCCGAGTATCTGGAGCTGTTCGACGAACGCGCCCCGCGCTGGTTCACGCCGTCTTTCGTCGCCGCGGTGCGCGAGCGGATGCGCCAGCTCACCGGCCGCTGGAAAGCGACGACCATGGGCGAGACCATGGAACTGGAGTTCCCTCCCCCGTAGTGGGGGGGCGGTCGGCGCGGAGCGGCGACGGCGCCGCCGATGTGGCGCCGGACATCCCCGCCCGACCGCTCTGCGGTCTGCCCTCCCCATGAAGGGGAGGGCGATCGCGGGTAGCGACTACTCGGCCAGGACCGGTTCTTCCGCCTCGGCTTCCGGCTCGGCCGCCGCCGGCTTGGCGGGGGTCGGCGCGGGGGCGTCGAACTCGAAGGCCAGCTTGCCGTCCTTCAGCACCACCTTGACGTGGCCGCCCTTGGAGAGGCGTCCGAACAGGATGTCGTCGGCCAGCGGCTTCTTGATCTCTTCCTGGATCAGTGCGGGCCAGCGGCCGCGCGCCGTAGAGCTCGTCGAAGCCGTTCTTGGCCAGCCAGTCGATCGCTTCTTCGGTGGCGTCGATGGTGACGTGCCGGTCGGCGAGCTGCGCCTCCAGCTGCAGGACGAACTTCTGCACCACCATGCGGATCACTTCCGGCGTCAGCGGCTTGAAGGCCACCGTCGCGTCGAGGCGGTTGCGGAACTCCGGCGTGAACAGCTTCTTGATCGCCTCGTCGTCGGCGCCCTCGATCCTGCCGCGGCCGAAGCCGATCGAGTTGCGCTGCGCGTCGGACGCGCCCGCGTTGGTGGTCATGATCAGCACCACGTTGCGGAAGTCGACCTTCTTGCCGTTGGCGTCGGTCAGCGCGCCGTGGTCCATGACCTGCAGCAGGATGTTGTAGACGTCCTGGTGGGCCTTCTCGATTTCGTCGAGCAGCACGACCGCGTGCGGATGCTGGTCGACGGCGTCGGTGAGCAGGCCGCCCTGGTCGAAGCCGACGTAGCCCGGAGGCGCGCCGATCAGGCGGCTGACCGTGTGCCGCTCCATGTATTCCGACATGTCGAAGCGCAGCAGCTCGATGCCGAGCGTCAGGGCGAGCTGACGCGCGGTCTCGGTCTTGCCGGTGCCGGTCGGGCCGGAGAACAGGTAGCAGCCGATCGGCTTGTCGCCGTCGCGCAGGCCCGCCCGCGCCATCTTCATGGCGGCCGAGAGCTGGCCGATGGCCTCTTCCTGGCCGAACACGGCGCCGCTGCAGGTCGGTCTCGAGCTGCTTCAGCGCCTCGGTGTCGGACTTCGAGACCGACTTCGGCGGGATGCGGGCGATCTTCGCGACGACCGTCTCGATCTCCTTGATTCCGATCAGTCTTCTTACGCTTGCCTTCAGGCAGCAGCATCTGGCTGGCGCCGGCCTCGTCGATGATGTCGATGGCCTTGTCGGGCAGCTTGCGGTCGGTGATGTACTTGGCCGACAGCTCCACCGCGGCCTTCAGCGCCTCGGCGGTGTACTTCAGCTTGTGGAACTCCTCGTAGTAGGTCTTCAGGCCCCTGAGGATCTTGATCGTGTCCTCGACGGTCGGCTCGTTGACGTCGATCTTCTGGAACCGGCGCACCAGGGCGCGGTCCTTCTCGAAGTGCTGGCGGAACTCCTTGTAGGTGGTCGAGCCCATGCAGCGCAGGTTGCCCGACGCCAGCGCCGGCTTCAGCAGGTTGGAGGCGTCCATGGCCCCGCCGCTGGTGGCGCCGGCGCCGATCACCGTGTGGATCTCGTCGATGAACAGGATCGCGTTGGTGTGGTTCTCGAGCTCCTTGATCACCTGCTTGACCCGCTCTTCGAAGTCGCCGCGGTAGCGGGTGCCGGCCAGCAGCGCGCCCATGTCGAGGCAGAAGATCGTCGACTTGGCCAGCACCTCCGGCACCTGCTTGGCGACGATCTTGCGGGCCAGGCCCTCGGCGATGGCGGTCTTGCCGACGCCGGGGTCGCCGACCAGCAGCGGGTTGTTCTTGGTGCGCCGGCAGAGGATCTGGATGCAGCGCTCGACCTCGTTCATGCGGCCGATCAGCGGGTCGACCTTGCCCTGCCGCGCCTTCTCGTTGAGGTTGACGCAGTAGGCTTCCAGCGCCTCGCCGCCGGTCTTCACCGGGGGCTTTTCGTCGTCGCTCTCGGCGGTGGCGCCCTTGGCGGGGCGGGCCTCGGAGGCGCCCGGCTTCTTGGCGATGCCATGCGCGATGAAGTTCACCGCGTCGTAGCGGGTCATCTCCTGCTGCTGCAGGAAGTAGGCGGCGTGGCTCTCGCGCTCGGAGAAGATGGCGACCAGCACGTTGGCGCCGGTGACATCCTCCCGACCCGACGACTGCACGTGGATCACCGCGCGCTGGATCACCCGGTGGAAGCCGGCGGTCGGCTTGGCGTCCTCGCCGTCGTCGACCACGAGGCTCTTCAGCTCGTTGTCGACGTAGCTGCTGAGGTTCTTCTTCAGTTCGCCGAGATCGACCTCGCAGGCCCGCATCACGCCGGCTGCGTCATTGTCGTCGATCAGCGCCAGCAGCAGGTGCTCGAGCGTGGTGTACTCGTGCTTCCGCTGGTTGGCGTAGGCGACGGCCCGGTGAAGGGTCTCTTCGAGATTACGCGAGAAAGACGGCAAGCTGGGCCTCTCAATCCTTTTCCATAGTGCACTGCAGCGGATGCTGATGGCGTCTGGCGGTCTCGATCACCTGGGCGACTTTGGTTTCGGCCACCTCGTAGGTGAAGACGCCGCAGACGCCGACCCCGTTCTGGTGCACGTGCAGCATTATGCGAGTCGCAGCCTCCGGCGATTTGTTGAAGAAACGTTCCAGGACGTAGACCACGAATTCCATGGGCGTGTAGTCGTCGTTGAGAATCAACACGCGATACATGGACGGCTTCTGGGTTTTCGGCTTCGTCTGAGTGACGACTGCGGTCCCAGTGCCGATGACCTGGTCTCCCTGATGCTTCTCCGCCACGACGGGTCTCCAACAGGCGGGGATGCAGACGACGCAGCCCCCGCCTACGATTAGATATGAAAACCTGGCCCCTTTGAAAGGGTTGAATTGCGACCTGCGTTCTTTCAACGCGATCAGCCCCGTTTGGTGGCGTCAGTGTTTCAGGGTTCTGCCCATGACGACGGCTTCGGCGCCGAATCGACCGCGCAGCCGATCAATCGCCTTTTCGCCGGACAGCGCCCGTGATTCGCCGCCGTCGAAAAAGTCGCCGCTGGCGCCGGCCTGCTCGACGATTTCGGAGATGCCGACGCCGATCAGCCGCCAGGGCCGCCCGCGCGCCTCGAGGATAAGCATTTCCCGCGCTGCAGCAAAAAGCGTGCGGGCGGTCTGGGTTGGGAAGGGCAGGGTGCGCCGGCGTGTAACGATGCGGAAGTCGGCAGCCCGCAGCTTCAGCGTGACGACGCGCCCGGCGATCGCTTCGCCGCGGGCGTGACTGGCGACCTTTTCGCAGAGCCGCCACAGAATGTCCTCCAGGGCGGCGACGTCGCTGATGTCGGACTCGAACGTGGTCTCGGCCGACATCGACTTGCGCCGCTCGCGCGGATTGACGGCGCGGGCGTCGCGGCCATGCGACAGCTGGTGCAGGTGGAGGCCGTGCGCGCCGTAGCGGTCGGCCAGCTGCTTCGGCTCCGCGGCGGCGAGGTCGCCGACCGTGGCGAAGCCGTCGCTGATCAGGGTCTTCGCGAACGCCGGCCCTACGCCCGGCAGGATGGAGACTGGGCGCGGCGCCAGGAAAGCCTCGGCCTCCGCCGCGCCGATCACGGCGAAACCGCGCGGCTTGTCGAGATCGGAGGCGATCTTGGCCAGGAACTTGTTGGCGGCGAGGCCGATCGAGACGGTAATGCCGACGTCACGCTCGATTTCGGCCTGCAACCGCGCCAGCGTCTCGGCGGGCGTCGCTCGGTGCAGCCGTTCGGTGCCCGAGAGGTCGACCCAGGCTTCGTCGAGCGACAGCGGCTGCACCAGCGGGGTGATGCGCCGCAGCTTCTCCATGATGCGGCCGCTCTCGGTGCGGTACTTGGCGAAGTTGGGCGGCACGACCACCGCCTCGGGACAGAGCTTGCGCGCCTTGAACATCGGCATCGCCGAGCGCACGCCAGACATCCGGGCGATGTAGCAGCAGGTGGTCACCACGCCGCGCACGCCGCCGCCGACGATCAGCGCCTTGTCGCGCAAACTCGGGTCGTCGCGCTTTTCCACCGAGGCGTAGAAGGCGTCGCAGTCGAGGTGGGCGATCGAAAGCCGATCCAGTTCGGCGTGGCGGACGAGGCGAAGCGAGCGGCAGTTGGGGCAGCGCGCCGGCGGCTCGGCGCCGGTCCAGTAGCAGTCGCGGCAGAGCCCGCTCACTTGGCGTCCGGCGAATCGAGCGGCCACAGCCACGCGGCGCCGATCACCCCCGACGAGTCGCCGTGCCGGGCCGGGAGGATGCGGGTCTCGAAGACGTCGGAGAAGGCGTAGCGGGCGGCGATCGGCGGGACGAGGTCGTAGAGCTCGGCGACGTTCGACATGCCGCCGCCCAGCACGATCACGTCCGGGTCGATCACGTCGCAGAGCACCGCCACGCCGCGGCCGAGCCGGTCAGCGTAGCGGGCGAGGGCGGCCGCGGCGGCCCGCTCGCCAGCCCGCGCTCGCTCGGCGATCACGTCGCCGCTCAGCGCCTCGCCGGTCGCCGCCTCGTAGTCGCGGCAGAAGGCGGTGCCGGAGATCCAGGTCTCCAGGCAGTTGCCGCGGCCGCACCAGCAGGCGTGCGCGCCGTGCTCGTCGTCGCTGGCCCAGGGCAGCGGCATGTGGCCCCATTCGCCGCCGATGCGGTTGACGCCCTCGACCGTGCGGCCGCGCACCACCACCCCGCCGCCGCAGCCGGTGCCGAGGATGGCGCCGAACACCACCTCTGCCCCGCGGCCCGCGCCGCCGAGCGCCTCGGAAAGCGCGAAGCAGTTGGCGTCGTTCTCCAGCCGCAGCGGGCGCCCCAGCGCGCGCTCCAGGTCGGCCTGGAACGGCTGGTCGTTCAGCCAGACGCTGTTGGCGTTGCGCATCCGCCCGGTCCTCGGCGAGATCGAGCCCGGCACGCCGACGCCGACCGTAGCGCCCGCCGCGCCGGCCTGGCGCTCGACCTCCGCCACCAGCTCGCGCACAGCCTGAATCGCGCTGGCGTAGTCGCCCGGATTGGGCCGGCGCACCCGCGCGGCGAGCGACCCGTCGGCCCTCAGCGCCGCGGCCTCGATCTTGGTGCCGCCGAAGTCAACTCCGATGCGGATCATTGCCCGCATCTCGCCCCGCCGCACGGGCGAAGTCCAGGCTTGCCGGCCGGGCGTTTGCGGCTACCAAGGAGCCGAAGCGGGGACCCTTGTCATGAGCGCCATTCTCTTCACCAACGCGAGCGTGTTCGACGGCGTCGGGCCGGAGCTGAGAGCCGGTGCGCAGGTGCTCGTCGCCGACGGGCTGGTTCAGGACGTCTCGGATCGCGCCATCACCCCGCCGGCCGGCGTCGAGGTCGTCGACCTCGCCGGCCGCACGCTGATGCCCGGGCTGATCGACGCCCACGTGCACATCTGGGCGACCGACCTCGACATGCTGAAGCTGATCACCCGGCGCACCGAGTATCTGGCGGCCTTCGCCTACCGCTCGCTGGCCGCCATGCTGAACCGCGGCTTCACGACGGTGCGCGACGCCGGCGGGACCGACATCGGCTATGCGCAGGCGCTGGCCGACGGCCTGGCGGTCGGGCCGCGTCTGTTGCATGCAGGTCGCATCCTGAGTCAGACCGGCGGGCACGGCGACCTGCGCAGGCCGGGCGACTTCATCTGCGCCTGCGAGCTGCGCGAAGGCGGCGGCGCGCGCTTCAGCCACGTCGTCGACAGCCCCGACGAGGTGCGCAAGGCGGTGCGCGAGGAGCTGCGCAACGGCGCCCACCAGATCAAGATCATGGGCTCGGGCGGCGTCGCCAGCCCTGCGGATCCGGTCGACCGGCTGCAGTTCAGCGATGCGGAGATCAGCGCGGCGGTCGAGGAGGCGACGCGCCACGGGGCCTATGTGATGGCCCACTGCCATCCGGCCGAGGCGGTGCGGCGGTGCGCCGAGCTCGGCGTGCGCTCGATCGAGCACGCGACGCTGATCGACCAGGAAGCGGCCGAGATGGTGGCGGCCAAGGGCGCCTTCGTGGTGCCGACGCTGGCGACCATCTGGGCGCTGCTGGAGGACGGCGCCAAGCTCGGCCTGCCGCCGGCCAGCCAGGAGAAGCTGCAACAGGTCTCCGGCGGCGTGCTGCAGGGTCTGCAGGTGATGCGGCGCACCGGATTGAAGATCGGCTTCGGCACCGACCTCCTGGGCGCGCAGCAGGACCGCCAGGGCAGCGAGTTCGCCTTGCGGGCGCAGGTGTTCTCGGCCCTGGAGATCCTCCAGCAGGCCACGACGATCAACGCCGAGCTGCTCAGGATGGAGGACCGCATCGGCCGCGTGGCGCCGGGCTTCATCGCCGACCTGATCGTGGTGGACGGCGACCCGCTGGCCGACGTGACGCTGCTGGGCGATGCGGCGAACATCCCGGCGATCGTGCAAGGCGGGCGCTTCCACAAGCGGGACTTCTAGCCTCCTCCCGCAGGGGAGGAGGTTTGCCGGCCAGGGCGAAGCTCGATAAGGCCACGCTTCAAACAAATGGAGGGGGCGTATGGGCTGGTCGCTGCAGCGCAAACCGGGGGTGACGGTCCACAACCCGGCCTACAGCTTCAAGGGCTACACGATCGCTCACGCCGATCGGCGGCGAGGCGGTCTATCTGATCGACATGGCCGGGCAGGTCGTCCACGCCTGGTCGTTCCCGGACGCCAAGCCGGAATACGGCTACCTCACCGACGAGGGCACGCTGCTCTGCCGTTGCCAGGTCCCGCGCAGCCGCCAGGCGCGCCGTTCAAGCCGGCGATGGAGGACGATCCGCCGATGCCGCTCGAGGAGCGGGCGCGCAAGCTGCCGTCCAACTACCGGTTCCTGCGCGAGGTGGGCTTCGACGGCGAGGTGCTGTGGCAGCACGAGGACCCGGTGCTGCACCACGACTTCTTCAAGACCCGCGACGACACCTTCCTGGTCACCCGCTTCGTGCAGATGGAGAAGGCGCTCTCCGACAAGGTGCGCGGCCAGCGGCGGGCCAAGGGCGGCCACCATCCGATGCTGACCGACGAGTACCTGGAGATCGACCGCAGCGGAAAAGTGGTGTGGTCGGTGCGGCTCGACGAAGTGCTCGACCCGCGAGCTCGATCCGCTCGGCATCCTCGAGCGGCGGATCGAGTGGACCCACACCAACTCGATCTGCCAGAGCGCCGACGGGACTCAGGTGCTGTTCTCGGCCAAGAACGTCAACCGTGTCGGGATCATCGACAAGGCAGACCAGGCAGCTCGTCTGGCGCTTCGGCCATCCGATGACATCCGGCCAGCACCACGCCCGCTGGCTGCCGAACGGCAACGTCCACATGTTCGACAACGGCACGCGGCGCGAGGGGCTGCCGTTCTCGCGGGCGATCGAGGTCGACCCGGCGACCGACAAAGTGGTCTGGGAATACCAGGCCAACCCGCCGTTCTCGTTCTTCAGCCCGCACATCTCGTCGGCCGACCGGCTCGCCAACGGCAACACGCTGATCTGCGAGGGCGTGTCGGGCCGCATCTTCGAGGTGACGCGCCGCGGCGAGACGGTCTGGGAGTGGCACAACCCGTTCGCGCAGGTCGTGCGCGGCTCGCAGACGAGCTTCGCCCTCTGGCGCGCCCACCGCTATCCGCCCGATCATCCTGGGCTGAAGGGCCGCGCCCTAAGCCCCGACCGGTTCGCGGCGCTGAACGCCATGCACGGGCTCGGCTGACGGCGCGCGGTCGTCGTAGACGAACTCGGCGCCGTCGAGGTCGATGGCTGGCAGCTCGTCCTTCTCGCGCCAGTAGTCCTGGGTGTGCTGCCACTCGGGCTTGTCGCCGCGCATGCGGCATCAGGTGCATGGAGCGCATCAGGTAGCCGGGATTGAAGTTCTCCGGGTCGATCCAGCTCGCCAGCGGCATGTCGGCGTCCTCGGGCCGCAGCGCGACCTCGACCTTCGTCGCCTGACGCGCGTCCATGTGCTTGAGCAGGCGGCAGACGAAGTCGGCGACGAGGTCGGCGCGCAGCGTCCAGCTGGCGCGGAAGTAGCCGAACACCCAGACCATGTTGGGCACGCCGGTGAACATCATGCCGCGGTAGGTGACGGTCCGGCGAAATCGACCGGCTCGCCGTCGACGGCGAAGGGGATGTCGCCGAGCACCGACAGGTTGAAGCCGGTGGCGGTGATGACGATGTCGGCCTCCAGCTCCTGGCCGGACTTCAGCCGGATGCCGTTCTCGGTGAAGCGCTCGATCTCGTCGGTGACGACGCTCGCCTTGCCTTCCTTCACCTTCTTGAAGAGGTCGCCGTCCGGCACGAAGGCGATGCGCTGGCGCCAGGGCCGGTAGCTCGGCGTGAAGTGCTGGGCGGTGAGTTCGGGGCCGATGATCGCCGCGACGCCCGGCCAGCAGTTCCTCCTTGGCCGCCTCGGGCTGCTCGAGCGCGCATGCTGGTGAACAGCTGGCCCATCTTCAGGCGCTGGCGGCGCACGATCTCGTGGATCCACTCCTCGGGGATCTCCAGATCGCGCAGCTGGTCGGCCATGTCGTCGACGTTGCGGCCCGGGACGAAGTAGGTCGGCGAGCGCTGCAGCATGGTGACGTGCGCGGCGTCGTCGGCGATCGGCGGGGATCAGCGTCGCGGCGGTGGCGCCCGAGCCGATCACGACGACCGTCTTGCCCTGTAGTCGAGGTCGTCCGGCCAGGTCTGCGGGTGGACGATGCGGCCCTTGAAGTCGGCCATGCCCGCCCACTCGGGCGTGTAGCCCTCGTCGTGGCGGTAGTAGCCCTGGCACATCCAGAGGAAGTTGGCGGTGAAGCGCCTCGGCCTCGCCGGTGTCGGTGCGGGTGGCCTCGACGGTCCAGAGGTTCTCGGCGCTCGACCAGCTCGCGCGCGTGATTTTGTGGCCGTAGCGGATGTGGCGGGCGAGGTCGTTCTCCTCGATCACCTCGCCCATGTACTTGCAGGATCTCGGCCGCCGTGGCGATCGGCGGGCCGATCCAGGGCTTGAAGCGATAGCCGAAGGTGTAGAGGTCGCTGTCGGAGCGGATGCCGGGATACTTGTGGGTCAGCCAGGTGCCGCCGAAGCTCTCCTGCGCCTCCAGCACGACGAAGCGCTTGTCGGGCGCCTGCTTGGTCAGGTGATAGGCGGCGCCGATCCCGGAGATGCCGGCACCGACGATCAGCACGTCGAAGTGCTCGGTCCGCTGCGGCGGTCTCGTGTGCAGCCAAGGGTGCTCCGTGTCGCGCAATGCAGCCTCCTTGCACCGTGTCTTTCGCGCGACTGTCGCGCGCCGAGCCAGCCGGCGACATTGATCGAGATCAACGATAACTTATCGTCGATAACAAATCGCCCGCGACACGCCAAGCCATTGTCGTTTGCGCACGCGCTCTGCCGCCCTCTGCCCCACCGCGAGGGGTGTGAAGAGGGCGGCTCAACGGGAGGAGGCGTGGCGTCAGCTCGCCGGGACGGGGATCGGGGCGTTCTGGGAGGCGGTCATCGCCGAGCGGTCGAGCGGGGTGAAGTCGTGCTCGGCCCTAGGGAAGAAGTCCTTGATGATGCCGTCGACGTCCCAGCCGCCTTCGCGCTGGTAGGTCGTGATCGGCCGGGGCTGCGAGTAGATCGACAGGTTGTAGCCGCCGGCGCCGAAGATCTGGCCGGAGATGTGCTTCGCCGCCGGCGTGAGCAGCGCCACCGCGAGCTCGGCGGGGCGGACCGGGCTCTGCAGCTCGCGCATCGCCTCGCGTCGGCTGCGCCTGCTCGTCGCTGCGCGGCACCGAGTCGGTCATCCGGGTCATCGCGCCGGGGGCCAGCGCGTTGGAGCGCACGCTGTTGCGCGCGCCCTCCAGGGCGATGATCCGCGAGAGGCCGGCGATGCCCATCTTGGCCGCGCCATAGTTGGTCTGGCCGACGTTGCCGATCAGCCCGGAGGTGGAGCGACACATCACGTAGGCGCCCTCGTTCTGGCCGCGGAAGTGGTTGATGGTGGCGCGCACGACGTTGAAGTGGCCGCGCAGGTGCACCTCGATGACGCCGTCCCACTCTTCCTCGGTCATGTTGGGCATCATGCGGTCGCGCAGGATGCCGGCCGGGTTGGCGACGCCGTGCAGGCCGCCGAACTCGTCCATCGCCTGCTGCACCATGCGACCGACGGCTCTGAGGTCGGTGACGCTTTCGGTGTTGGCGACCGCCTGGCCGCCGGCCGCCTTGATCTCGTCGGCCACGTTCTGGGCGGGCGAGCGGTCCGCGCCCTCGCCGTGCACGTCGCCGCCGAGGTCGTTCACCACCAGTTTCGCGCCGTGCCGAGCGGCGATCAGCGCCGTCTCGCGGCCGATCCCGCGCCCGCCGCCGGTCACCAGGATCACCTTCCCATCGAGCAAACCCATGACGCTTCCATCCCTTCAATCGTTTGTTTGAAATGATCTGCAGACTTAAAGCCCCAGAAGCGCGGGTGGGCAAGCCGGGGGCGGGTGAATGCAGGTCAGGGCGATCGTCTCCAGCGCAGGCCTGGAGCGCGGCGGAGAACGATGACTGCGCCGGCTGGGTGCAGACCGGCGCCGGCCTTTGCGCCTGGGTGATCGACGGCGGCGACCAACATCGCCGGTCGCGAGTTCCTGCGCGCCGGTCGCGGCGATGCGGCCTGGTACGCCGATGCGCTCGGCAAGCGGCTCGCGGCCAACGCGCCAGGCGGATCTGGCGCTCCCGGACCTGCATGCGCTCGCAGCAGGCGACGCGGCGGAAGACTACCGCGATCTGCGGGCGCAGTTGCGCACACCGCCGCCTGCCTACGCCCAGCCGATGGCGGCGCTGACGACTGGTGCGGCTGACGGAGACACGAGTGGAGCTCTACCGAACTGGGCGACTGCGCCGCCTTCGCGCTGAGCTTGGACGGCGCGGTGCGCCGGCTGACGGTCGCACGAGCAGTCGGAGGCGGCGGACGAGTCGCGGTCGCGCGGTGACGGCGGCGCAGGGCGCGGTCGGCTACGCGCCGAAGGCCGTGTGGATACGATCGGCTGCCCTCGCTGCGCCAGCGGCGCGAGGCGCAGCTCGGCCGAGCGGCCGCTGCAGGTCTCGACGCCGGTGCTCGACGCGCTGTTCGGCGGCCAATCCGCCAGCTTCGACCTGGCGGGCGTGCGAGCCATCGTGCTGATGAGCGACGGGTTCGAGCGGTTCGCGGCGAAGTAGGAACTCGGCGACGAGGCTGCGATGGTCCGTCGCGCCATCGGCGAAGGCCCCGAGGGGCTGCTGGCGCAGCTGCGCGCCATCGAGCAGGCCGACGACGCCGACTGCCGCCGCTTTCCGCGCCTAAAGCCTTCCGATGACGCCACCTGCGGCTGCTCGATCGCCTAGCCCCCAATCGCCGCGGCGATCGCCTGGCCGAGCTCGTCCCACTCGTCGATGCGCGCGTGGCGGTCGGGGGCGGCGAAGGCGAGCGGGCGCAGCCGCTCGTCGGCGACCATCTGGAAGCGCGCCACCGTGGGCGCTTCCACGGCGACGAAATCGAGGTTCTGCATCAGGTCGTCGACGAAAGCGGCGCGCCCGCGGGTCTTGGCGGCGATGGCGGCCACCGGCAGGCCCTTCGGACCTGAGCCGACCACGAACGGATAGTCGAACCCGTGCTTGAGCAGCCAGCGGGCGCGCGGGACGCGGCTGTGACCCGGCGCGTTGGTCAGCACGACGATGTTGGCGCGCTTGGCGAGCGCCTCCAGCGCCTCCTTCGCGCCCGGCGCCGGATCGATGTGCTCCACGTCGGCCTCGAAGAAGCGGTCGAACAGCTTGCGGCCGGCGGCAAGGTCGAGATGCTGGGTCTCACCCGGGCGGTAGATGTTCTGGAAGAGGGCGTAGCGGTCGATCCGCATCTCCAGCCCGTGGCCGCCCAGGAAGCGCTCGAAGCCGCGCATGAACATGGCCAGCACCTCGTCGACGTCCACCACCACGAGCGGCGCGTCGGGGTCGAGCTGCAGGTCGGCGATCTCCGGAGGCAGGGGGAAATCTGGCAGGATCAGCTCCCATGGCGATTAGCGCGCGTTTAAGGATATTGGTGTCTTGCTCCGCAGGCGAGACGGGGGCTTCGAGTCGTCACGCCCGGGGTGGAAACAGCATGATCGAGGTTGGCTGAGGCGAATGCCCAAGAAGGTCCTCATCGTCGAGGATAACGAGCTGAACATGAAGCTGTTTCATGATCTGCTCGAAGCGCAGGGCTATGAGACGCTGGAGACCCGCGAGGGGCTGTCGGCGCTCGCCATGGCGCGTCAGCATCTGCCCGACCTGATCCTGATGGACATCCAGCTGCCGGAGATCTCGGGCCTCGAGGTCACCAAGTGGCTGAAGGACGACGAGGCGTTGGCCCACATCCCGGTGATCGCGGTGACGGCTTTCGCCATGAAGGGCGACGAGGAGCGCATCCGCGCCGGCGGCTGCGCCGCCTACATCGCCAAGCCGATCTCGGTTGGCCACTTCCTCGATACCGTGAGGAAGTACCTGGAGCCCGCCGAGGGCGCGCCGGCGTGAGGTAGCGCCAGTGACCGCCCGCATCCTGGTCGTCGACGACATCGAAGCCAACGTGCGGCTGCTCGAAGCCAAGTTGCAGGCCGAGTACTACGACGTGCTGAGCGCCTCCGACGGCGAGACGGCGCTGGCGATCGCCGCGGCCGAGAAGCCCGACCTGGTGCTGCTCGACATCATGATGCCGGGCATGGACGGCTTCGAGGTCTGCCGCCGGCTGAAGGACGATCCGTCCACGCGCCACATCCCGGTGGTGCTGGTGACGGCGCTCGACGGCCGCACCGACCGCATCACCGGCCTGGAGGCCGGCGCCGACGAGTTCCTGACCAAGCCGATCGACGACGTCCTGCTGTTCGCACGGGTGAAAAGCCTGACGCGGCTGAAGCTGGTGATCGACGAGCTGCGCCAGCGCGAGGCCTCCGGCCGGCGCATCGGCGTGATCGCCGGCGCGGCCTCCCGGCTCGGGCGGCGGCGGCGGGCGCATCCTGGTGGTCGACGATCACGAGCGCCAGGCGCAGCGCATCTCGGCGGAATTGGCGGTCGAGCACCGGCCGGTCGTCGAGAGCGAGCCCGAGAAGGCGCTGCTGACCGCCCGCGGTCCGGTCGACCTCGTCATCGTCAATGCCACGGCGCGCGGCTTCGACGGCCTGCGTTTCGCCGCCCAGATCCGCTCCGACGAGGCGACGCGTCACCTGCCGATCCTCGGCATCATCGATCCGGACGACCGCACGCGACTGGTGAAGGCGCTGGAGATCGGCTTCAACGACGTGCTGACGCGGCCGATCGACCCGCAGGAGCTGTCGGCGCGGGTGAAGAGCCAGGTGCGCGGCAAGCGCTACACCGACTTCCTGCGCAACAACCTCGATCATGTCGCTGGAGCTGGCGGTGACCGACCAGCTCACCGGCCTGCACAACCGCCGCTACATGACCGGCCAGCTGGGCGCCCTGGTCAATCGCGCGGTGCGCGGCGGCGATCCGGTGTCGGCGCTGATGATCGACATCGACCACTTCAAGAAGATCAACGACGGCTTCGGCCACGACGTCGGCGACGAGGTGCTGCGCGAGTTCGCAGTGCGGCTGGCCTCCAACGTGCGCGCCATCGACCTGCCGTGCCGCTACGGCGGCGAGGAGTTCGTGGTGATCATGCCCGACACCAGGCTGGAGGACGCCCATCGCATCGCCGAGCGCATCCGCCTGCACGTGGCCGGCTCGCCGTTCCGCGTCGGCGGCGAGCGCGAGCCGCTGTCGGTGACCATCTCGATCGGCGTCGCCGCCACCGGCGGGGCAGGCGACAGCGCCGAGGCGCTCTTGAAGCGCGCCGACGAGGCGGTCTACGCGGCCAAGGCGGCCGGCCGCAACGCGGTGTTCGTCAAGGCGGCCTGACCGGGACCGCTCGGCTCTGGACTTCGCCGGCGGCGGCGCGCACCTAAGTTCTCCATGTCGAGCGATGCGGGAAGGCTGGCCGGGAAGGTCGCCATCGTCACCGGGGCGGCGTCCGGCTTCGGGGCGGGCATCGCCACGCAATTCGTCGCCGAAGGCGCGCGCGTCGTCATCGCCGACCTCAACGGCGACGGGGCGCAGGCGCTCGCCAGCCAGTTGGGCGCGGCGACCCTGGCGGTGCGGGCCGACGTCTCCAGCGACGCCGACGTGAAAGCCCTCGCCGAGGCGGCGACGGCGTTCGGCGGGCGGGTCGACATCGTGGTCAACAACGCCGGCGTCGGCCAGCTGCCGAAGCCGCTGGAAAGCGTCGACGAAGCCGAGTTCGACCGGCTGCTGCAGGTCAACGTCAAGTCGGTCTACCTGACCGCCCGCCACCTCGTGCCGGCGATGAAGGCGGCCGGCGGCGGCGCGATCCTCAACATCGCCTCGACCGGCGGCGTCAGCCCGCGCCCGAACCTTGCCTGGTACAACGCCTCCAAGGGCTGGATGATCGCCGCGACCCGCGCCATGGCCATCGAGCTCGCCCGCTGGCAGATCCGGGTGAACGCCATCAATCCGGTGGCCGGCGACACGCCGCTGCTGGCGACCTTCATGGGCGGCGAGGATACGCCGGAGGCGCGGGCCCGCATCCTGACCACCATCCCGCTCAGGCGGCTGACGACGCCGGCCGACATCGCGGCCGCGGCGGTGTTCCTCTGTTCCGACGAGGCCTCGATGATCACCGGCGTCGCGCTGGAAGTGGATGGCGGGCGGTGCCTGTGACCCTGGCCGGCCTGAACGAGGCGGCGCTGTTTGCGCAGATCGAGGCGCGCCAGGACGAGCTGGTCGAGCTGACGCAAGCGCTGATCCGCATCCCCTCGGTCAATCCGCCCGGCGAGTTCTACCGCGAGTGCGCCGAGCTGATCGGCCGGCGGCTGGAGCCGCGCGGGTTCGCCATCGAGTACGTTCGCGCCGAGGGCGCTCCGGGCGACAGCGGACCGCTATCCGCGCTGGAACGTGATCGCCCGCCGCGAGGGCGACGGACCGGGACCGTGCGTGCACTTCAACGGCCACATCGACGTGGTGGCGCCCGGCGAAGGCTGGACGCGGCCGCCGTTCGAGGCGCGCGATCGAGGACGGCCGCGTCTACGGCCGCGGGACCTGCGACATGAAGGGGGGCCTCGCCGCCGCCATCGTCGCGGCCGAGGCGCTGATCGATAGCGGCGCGGCGCTGCCCGGCGCGATCGAGATCTCCGGCACCGGCGATGAGGAGTCCGGCGGCTACGGCGGCGTCGCCTGGCTCGCCGAGCGCGGCTGGTTCTCCAGGCCCCGCGTCGACCACGTGATCATCCCCGAGCCGCTCAACGTCGACCGCGTCTGCATCGGCCACCGCGGCGTCTGGTGGGGCGAGATCGAGACCAAGGGGCGGATCGCGCACGGCTCGATGCCGTTCCTGGGCGATTCGGCTGTGCGCCACATGGCGGCGGTGCTGTCGGCGTTCGAGAGCGAGCTCTATCCGGCGCTGGAGGGCCAGCCGACCGCGATGCCGGTCGAGCCGCCCGGCGCGCGCACCCCGACGCTGAACATCAACTCGCTGCACGGCGGCCAGCCCGATCTCGATCCGGGCGAGGCGGCCGGCCTGCCGGCCCCGCTGGTGGCGGACAGCTGCCGCCTGGTGTTCGACCGCCGGCTGCTGATCGAGGAGGACCTCGACGAGGTGAAGGGACGGATGCGGGCGATGCTCGACGCCATCGCCCAGCGCCGGCCGGGCTTCCGCTATTCGCTGCGCGACCTGATGGAGGTGCGCCCGTCGATGACCGAGCCCGACCGGCCGGTGGTGCGCGCCACGGCCGAGGCGGTGCGGCGCGTGCTGGGCCGCGAGGCGGCGCTGATCTGCTCGCCGGGCACCTACGACCAGAAGCACATCGACCGCATCGGGCATTTGCGCGACTGCATCGCCTACGGCCCCGGCATCCTCGACCTCGCCCACCAGCCCGACGAGTACGTCGGGATCGCCGACATGGTCGCCTCCGCCAAGGTGATGGCGCTCAGCGCCTACGCGCTGCTGACCGGGGGTTAGCCGCCCGCCCCGAAGCTGAGCGCGGCGAAGCGGGCGAGGTGGTGGTCGGTGTCGCCGAACTGGGTCTCGATCACGGTGGCGCGCTTGAAGTAGTGCGAGACGGCGAGTTCGTCGGTCAGCCCCATGCCGCCGTGCAGCTGGATGGCGGACTGGCCGACGAAGCGCAGCGCCTGCCCGACCTGCGCCTTCGCCGCCGAGGCCGCCCTGGCGCGCTGCAGCGGGTCGGGGTCGCCGAGCCGGATGGCGGCCAGGTAGGTGATCGAGACCGCCTGCTCGAGCTGCATGTACATGTCCACCATCCGGTGGCGCAGCACCTGAAAGGTCCCCAGTGGCTTGCCGAACTGCTGCCTTTCCTTCGTGTAGTCGACGGTGCGCTCGTGCAGGGCGCGCAGTACGCCTACCCCCTCCGCGCAGAGGCCCACCGTCGCCTCGTCGATCACCCGCTCGAGCAGCGGCGCGGCCTCGTCCGCCGCGCCGATCAGCGCCTCGGCCGGCAGGCTGACGTTGTCGAAGGTGATCTCGGACGCACGCTGGCCGTCGATGGTCGCAAAGTCGCGCGTGGCGATCCCGCTGGCGGCCTTGTCGACGATGAAGACGGATATCCCGTCCCGGTCGCGCTGGACGGCGCCGGTGCGGGCGGTCACCACCAGGTGAGTCGCCCAGGGCGCGCCGTACACCATCACTTTGCCGCCGCTCAGCACCCAGCCGGCGCCGTTCCGATGCGCGGTCGTCTTGATGTCGCGCCAGTCGTAGCGGGCGTGCGGCTCGGCGAACGCGAAGGCGGCGACGAGTTCGCCGGCCACGAGGCGCGCCAGCATCGCCTGCGCCGCCGCGCCGCTGGATCGCGCCAGCAGACCGCCGGCGATCACCGCGTTGCTCAGGAACGGCTCGACCACCAGCGCGCGGCCAAGCTCCTCCATGATCACGATCATCTCGAACGGACCGCCGCCCGACCCGCCGACAGCCTCGGGCGCCATCGCGCCTAGGATGCCGAGCTCACCGGCGAACGCCCGCCACACCTCGGGTCGCCATCCCGGCTCGGCGGCGACCACCCTGCGGCGGGTCTCGAAGTCGTACCGGTCGGCCAGCCAGGCCGCCAGGCTGCCCCGCAGCAGCGCCTGTTCTTCGGTGAAGGTGAAATCCATGTCGCCGTCAGCGGTTGTCGTTGACGCTATCTGGCCTGCGCGACGTGAGGGAAGCAAACGCCGAAGCTTGGCGCCTCGGCCCGCATGCGCCATGCAAGGAACCTGGTCCGACCGAGGTGACGCGAAAATGGATCTCGACCTGGCGCCCGCCGACCTGGCGTTTCGCGACGAGGTGCGCGCCTTCCTCGACGCTGAACTGACCGCCGAGCTGCGGCAGGCCGCCCGCCGGGCCACCAGCGTGTTCATCGACAAAGCCTACAGCCTGCCGTGGCAGCGCATCCTCAACGCCCGCGGCTGGGCGGCGCCCAGTTGGCCGAAGGAATACGGCGGCCCGGGCTGGAGCGAGGCGCAGCGCTACATCTTCGCCGCCGAATGCGCCCGCGCTGGCGCTCCTGGCCTGGCGCCGATGGGGCTTCGGATGGTCGGTCCGGTCATCATGGGCTACGGCACGCCGGAGCAGAAGGCCCACTACCTGCCGCGGATCCTCTCGGGCGAAGACTACTGGTGCCAGGGCTACTCAGAGCCTGGCGCGGGCTCGGACCTCGCCTCGCTCCAACTCGCCGCGGTCGCCGACGGGTCGGACTATGTGCTCACCGGCTCGAAGATCTGGACGACCCACGCCCACCTCGCCAACCGGATGTTCTGCCTGGTGCGGACCCGGCGCGAGGGCAAGCCGCAAGCCGGCATCAGCTTCCTGCTGCTCGACATGACGAGCCCGGGGATCACGGTCCGGCCGATCGTCACGCTGGCCGGCGACCACGAGGTCAATCAGGTGTTCTTCGACCAGGTCCGCGTGCCGATGGCCAACCGCATCGGCGAGGAGAACGACGGCTGGACCGTCGCCAAGTACCTGCTGGAGTTCGAGCGCGGCGGCGGCGGCGCGCCGGGCCTGAAGGTGGCGCTGGAGCGGCTGGTTGCGATGGCGAGCGCGGCGCCGGCCGACGGCGGCGGGCGGATGATCGAAGACGGCGCGTTCCGGCTGAAGCTGGCGCGGATCGCCATCGCGTTGGAAGCGGCGGAGACCACCGAGCTGCGCGTGCTGGCGGCGCTGGGCGCGGGGCAGGCGCCAGGCCCGGTGTCGTCGATGATGAAGATCCAGACCACCGAGCTGATGCAGAAGATCGACGAACTGGCTTTGGACGCGCTCGGGATCTACGCCCCCGCTCACCAGCCCGAAGCCCGCGCCCCGAACGCCAACGTCGACTTCGTGGGGCCGGAAGCCGGCCTGACGACGACCGCCCGCTACCTCAACGACCGCGCCGGCTCGATCTACGGCGGCGCCAACGAGATCCAGCGCGACATCATCGCCCGCCAGATCCTGGGGCTGTAGGCACCGCCCGTGGCAGGCAGCAGGTGACCCTTCCCCCCTGGGGGGAAGCGCCTCGAAGGCGGAGCCGAGGGGCGTTGGGGGAGTCTAAGTCACTTCCCCCATTGTCGCTCCGCTGCGCGGACGACGACATTTCTCCCGCGAGGCGGGGGAGAGACCGCTAGGACCTTCGCCTTCTCCAGGTCCGGGGTGTGGCCGCCGGTGGTGGCGGTCATGGCGCGGCGGGTTTCCTTCAGGGCCTCGGCGGCTTTCTCATTGCCCATGATCTTGGCCATGATCGCCTGGCCGGCGCGCTCGAACGACTCGCGATGGTCGATCAGGTACTGGCGCGAGGTGCGCAGGCCTTCGAGGTAGCCGTTGATCTCCGGGACGACGTAGCGGGCCACCAGGTCCCAGCTGCGCAGGGTGTCCTCGCGGTTGGCCCAGTCGTGCGCGAAGCCGATCACCGCGCCGAAGCCGCCGGAGACCTCGTAGAGCTGCTTCAGCTGCGCCACGAGGTCGTCGGGCGTGCCGATCACGCTGACCGCGCCGGGCGACCAGGCGGTCTTCTCGACCGCATCCTCGGGCGATGTGTAGGCGACGGCGCCGGGGCGTTGCAGGGTGCCGACGTTGTACTCGTTGTGCCAGCGCATCAGGCCCTTGCCGGCCTGGCGCGCGGCCTCCTCGCGGGTCTCGGCCAGGTGCCAGGTCAGCACCACGCGCCAGTTCTTGCGGTCGACGGTCTGCCCGTGCTTGGCGGCGGCGTCCTCGGCGAAGCTCCACTGGGTCGGCAGCGCGTTGAGGCCGGCCGCCGACATCGAGCCGATCGAGATCACGCCCGCGCCGTACTTGCCGGCCAGCGTCATGCCCGAGGGGCTGATCTGCGAGGCGACCACGAACTCCATCTCGTCCTGCACCGGGAAGAGCTGCAGGCGCGCGTCCTTCAGGGAGAACCACTCGCTCTCGTGGGTGACGCGCTCGCCGGCCATCAGGCGCTTGATGACGCCGATCGCCTCGTCCTGGCGGTCGCGCTGCACCATCGGGTCGATGCCGAGCGCGAAGGCGTCGGAGGGCAGGGCGCCCGGACCGGAGCCGAAGATCGCCCGGCCATTGGTCATCAGGTCCAGCTGCACCATGCGCTGGGCGACGTTGTAGGGGTGGTGGTAGGGCAGCGAGACCACGCCGGTGCCCAGCATGATGCGGTGGGTGCGCTCGCCGGCCGCCGCCAGGAACATCTCCGGCGAGTCGATCATCTCCCAGCCGGACGAGTGGTGCTCGCCGCACCAGAACTCGTCGAAGCCGAGCTCGTCGAGCCGCTGGGCCAGGTTGAGGTCGCTGCGGAACTGCAGGATCGGGTTCTCGCCGATCGGATGGTGGGGGGCCAGGAAGCAGCCGAACTTCATGCGGGCCATGAGCGATCCTCTAGAGGCGGTCGATGCGGGTTAAACGCTTGTTCGGCTCCACGTCTAGAGGCCGACGCCGGGCCTGGGAAGCGCGAACGCGAAACAAGCGTCGGCGGCCGGTGGCGCTCGGCGAGGCGTTCCTGTCTATTGGCGGGACCTGCGGCCTCGTGGAGCTGAGTGGATGCCGACAGCCATGAGGCTCTACCATTGCCCCGATGCGCGCTCGCTGCGGCCGCTGTGGACGCTCGAAGAGCTCGGGCTCGACTACGAGCTGGTCAACATGCGCTTCCCGCCGCGCACCGAGTATCCGGGCTACCTCGGCATCAATCCGCTGGGCACGGTCCCGACCTTCGTCGACGGCGAGCTGACGATGACGGAGTCGACCGGCATCTGCCACTACCTGGTCGAGCGCCACGCGCCGAACGACCTGCGGGTCGACCCGGCCGATCCGGCCTACGGCGACTACCTGAACTGGCTCTACCGCAGCGACGCGACGCTGACGTTCCCGCAGACCATCGTGCTGCGCTACACGCGCCTCGAGCCGGAGGCGCGGCGCCTGCCGCAGGCGGTGGAGGACTATTCGATCTGGTACCTGTCGCGCCTGCGCTCGCGTCGAGGCGGCGCTGGAGGGGCGCGACTTCCTCTGCGCCGGACCGGTTCACGATCGCCGACATCGCCGTCCACTTCGCGCTCTACCTCGGCGAGACGCTGGGCCTCCACGAGCGCTACAAGCCGAACTGCCGGCGCTATCTGGAGCAGCTGAAAGAGCGCGACGCTTTCCAGCGCGCACTTGTCCGCCAGGGCGAGGCGCCGGCTGACGCCTAGCCGGCGCCGAGCTCGGCGTTGAGCTCGCCGACGCGCAGCTCGCCCTCGCGGGTCTGGCCGCCGATCTCCAGGAAGCGCGCCATGTTGCGTCGGCCGCTCGCGGTGCGGATCAGCTGCTGGAAGAGGTGGCTCTCCTCGGCGAGGCCCTCTTCGAGCGGCCGGTCCGACGCGTCGACGGACTGCTTGGCGAGCCGCACTGCCTCGATCGGGAACGACGCGATCCGGCGGGCCAGCTGGTCGACGTAGGCGCCGATCTCGGCCGCCGGCAGCGCGCGGTTGAGATAGCCCCAGCGTTCCGCCGTTTCGGCGTCGAGGTCGATGCCGCCGAGGATCACCTCGAGCGCCCGGTGCCTGCCGATGAGCCGCGGCATCCGCTGGGTGCCGGTGCCGCCGGGCAGGATGCCGAGCGGGACCTCCATCTGGTTGACGATGGTCTTGCCGACCACGCCGAAGCGCATGTCGAAGCTCATCGCCAGCTCGCTGCCGCCGCCGCCGACCCGGCCCTCGATCTGGGCGATGGTCGCCTTGTCCATCGTGCGGAAGCGCTCGCACATCGCGTGGTAGGCGTTGGCGCCGGCCGCGGGCCGCTCGGCCGGCCGATCGACCGGGAACGACAGGATCGCGCCGACGTCGAAGTGGGCGAGAAAGAAATCCGCATTGGCGCTCTTCAGAACGAAGACCAGCGCGTCGCGGTCGTCGGCCAACTCCTGCGACAGCCGGGCCAGCTCGCCGAACAGCTCCAGCGTGACGAGGTTGATCGGCGGATTGTCGATGGTCGCCGTGACGATGCGCCCGTCCCGCGCAATGCGCAGGTGCTGATATCCTTCGTAGGCCATGGCGTCCCTCCGGCGACGTGTTTCAGAGCTTCGAGCCTGTCAGTCCGCTGACGCGGAGGCCGTCAAGCGCCAAGGCCCGATCGCTCTATCCAGGTCGGGCAACTCAGCCTAAGGCGCGCATCACCGGCGCCGCCTCGAGGGCCTTAAAGATGCTGTCCGACATCTGGTGGTACTACACGGTCGAGCGGGAGGACGGCGGCTTCTACAAGGGCGTCTACCCGGACGACATGGTCCTGTTGCCGCGGGCCAACCTCGCCAAGATCGACCTTCGCGGCCGCAAATGCCTCGACGTCTGCACCATGGAAGGCCTGATGCCGACCCTTATGGCAAAGGGCGGCGCGGCGGAGGTGGTGGCCACCGACAACGCCCGCCCGTCGGCCTACGCGAAGACCGGCAACGACACGATCCTGGAGATGGTCCCCAAGATCAACGAGGTGAAGCGCCTCAATGGGGTCAACTGGAGCTACGAGGTGATCCCGGAGATGGTTCCGGTGAGCCACCACCTGCTCAGCCACGGGTTCGGCCAGTTCGACCTCGTGAACCTGTCGGGGCTGCTCTACCACGTGTTCTCGCCGATGCACTGGCTGGGGGCGATCCGGCCGCTGATCCGCGACGGCGGCTTCGCGATCATCTCGACCAACGTCGCCTTCTACAATTCGCCGGTGATGGCCTTCAACGAGGCGGGCTCGCTGCAGCCCAACCTCACCACCTACTGGTATCCGACGATCTCGCTCTTGGACTACCTGCTGCGCTACTTCCGGCTCTGCCCGGTGGACGCGCTCTTTTCGCGCTCGCAGCCGCCGGACAAGGGCTACGCCAGCATCATCTGCCGCGCGCTGCCCGACGTGATCCCCGACCCGGGCGACACCTGGATGAAGCCCTCGGCGTGGGAGTCGTGGGACATGATGTGGTACGGCGGCCTGGAGCTCGCGGGCCGCAGCCAGGCCACCGATATCGGCTTCAAGGCCCCGTTCCAGGAGCGGCGCATCGCGCTCTTCCCCTACACCGAGCAGAACCCCGAGACCCCGTTCCTGGGGAACACGAAGCACACCGCGGTGCTGCGCCGCGCCGACACCGAGTAGCCGCGCCGGCCGAACGGATCGGCGCTTTCGGACCGGTCGATATTGACTGGGCGCCGCGCTTGGGATGGCTTTCGGATCAACGCACCCGGGAGCAAGCAGCATGAGCGCTACGGCGGATATCCGCGACACGTCAACGGACCTGGCTCGGGTCAGCGCCGTCGAGCTCGGGCGGCTCTATCGGGCCAAGGCAGCCTCGCCGGTGGAGGTCACCCGGGCCGTGCTGGCGCGCGCCGAGGCGGTGAACCCCAAGCTCAATGCGCTGATCCTGGTCGATACGGAGGCTGCGCTGGCGGCCGCGAAGGCCTCGGAGGCGCGCTGGGCGGCCGGCGCGCCGCTCTCGCCGCTCGACGGCGTGCCGGTGACGGTGAAGGAGCTGGTGCGCGTCAAGGGCTGGCCGAGCAGCATGGGCAGCAAGCTCACCGACAAGTCGCCGGCCAGCGAGGACGCCCCGGCCGTGGCGCGGCTGAAGGAAGCTGGCGCGATCGTCTGGAGCCAGAACACCAGCCCCGAGTACGGCCACAAGGGCATGACCAACTCGCCGCTGCACGGCGTCACCCGCAACCCCTGGAACCTGGAGCGAACGCCCGGCGGCTCGTCCGGCGGCAGCGGCGCGGCGGTGGCGGCCGGCCTCGGCCCGCTCGGCATCGGCACCGACGGCGGCGGTTCGGTGCGCATCCCCGCGGCGTTCTGCGGCCTCGTCGGCCTGAAGGCGACCTACGGGCGCATCCCGGCCTGGCCGCCGTCCATGCACGGCGACCTTGCCAACACCGGCCCGATGACGCGCACCGTCGCCGATTGCGCGCTGATGCTGAACGAGATGAGCAAGCCCGATGTGCGCGAGTCGTTCCCGGCCCCGTATGACCCGCGGGACTGGACCGCCGGGCTGGCAGCCGGCGTGAAGGGACTGAAGGTGGGGCTGCTGTCGCCGGTCGGCCGGGTCTACGTGGAGGCGCCGATCGGCGAGCGGCTCGACGCCGCAGCGAAGCTGCTGGAGGACCTGGGCGCGATCGTCGAGCCGATCGAGCCGCCGCCGGAGAGCCTGGAAGCCGGCCGCGTCTGGGTGACGCATTGGTTCAGCGCCATGCAGCGCCTGCTGCAGATCTATCCGGCCGAGCGGCACGGCGAGTTCGACCCCTCGCTGCTGGAGCAGGCGCGGACCGGCGCCACCTACACCGTGCAGACGCTGGTCGATGCGATGGTGGAGCGGCGCGTCCATCACGACGGCCTGGAACCAGCTCTTCGCCAAGGTGGACCTGGTGATCATGCCGACCCTGAACGTGCTGCCGTTCCCTGCGGACCAGAGCCAGCCGCTGGGGATGGACGGCAAGCCGAACCAGGCCTGGGCCAACACCTCGCTCTTCAACCTGACGCGTCACCCGACGATCAGCACACCGCTGCCGCCCAGCGACGACGGCCTGCCGATCGGCCTGCAGATCGCCGCCGCGCACTATCGCGACGACCTCGTGCTCGCCGCAGCGGCGGCGCTCGAGGCCGCGCAAAAACTGGTGTTTCCCGAACTGCCGAGGTGACGGCGGCGCGGTCTCCCGCTCAGGATGGCCCCGCAGAAGCCCAGGGAAGGCCGCTGGAGGCCCTCCGCAGGGGTGCGCGGTAGGGTACTACCAGTCGCGCTACCAGGGGCCTGTACGCGCGCCCTGGGGCGATTTACGGGGTCTCGTCTCCACGTTGCAAGCTAGCGTCCTTCTCCCCTTGCGGGAGAAGGTGGCCGCGAAGCGGTCGGATGAGGGGTCGACGGACGCTCGCCGCCGCCTACTTGATTTTGCCTTCGCGGAATTCGACGTGCTTGCGCGCCACCGGGTCGTACTTCTTCAGCACCAGCTTCTCGGTCATGGTGCGGGCGTTCTTCTTGGTGACGTAGAAGAAGCCGGTGTCCGCCGACGAGTTCAGGCGGATCTTGATGGAAGCTGGCTTGGCCATGGGGCGCTAAGGTCCTTGCCGGCGCGGACGGCCGGGAATTCGAAAGGCGCGGACAATACGAATCGCGGCCCTGAAGTCAATGCGCCCGCGCCGCAGCTACGCGGCTCGATACGTCCGGCGAGCCGCCGTTCGACGCCACCCGCCTCATCCTGGGCTGTTTCGAGCCGGTCTTCGCGATGGGGCGGGGCTGAGCGAGCGACGCCGCAGCGTCAGCGCGACGCGCCTTCGGTCTGCGCGCTGACCGAGCTGCGGCCCAGCACCGCGCTGTAGGCCCGCCCGTCGTTGCCGGGCGAATGGACGTACTCGTAGATGCGCTCGAAGTCCGGGTGCTCGGTCTTGCAGAGCCGGTCCCAGAACCGCGTGTAGAGGCCGTAGTTGCCGCGCGCGGTGCGGTGATGCAGGTCGTGGTAGGTCGGGCCGGCCAGCCAGCCCCAGCGCTTGTGGATGACCAGCGTGCGCGGGAAGAAGTCGACGCCGGAATGGATCGCCAGATTGTGCAGGATCTCCACGAACTGGAAGAAGATCAGCGTCGCGAAGGTGGCCGGGAACAGCGCCACGTAGAAGACGCCGAACAGGCCCTGCACGATCGCCTCGGGGATCGAGAACGAGTAGGCGGTGAACACCGTCGGCGTCTGGCTCTTGTGGTGCTCCCAGTGGAAGATGCGGAACAGCGCCGGGTGATGCATCCAGCGGTGCGTCCAGTAGAAGTAGGCGTCGTGCGCAACGAGCACGAGCGGGAAGCTCAGGGCGATTCCCAGCCAGAGCGGCATCGGGGCGTTCAGCGTGACGATGTAGCCGAACGCCAGCACGAAGATGCGGGTGACCAGCTGCACGCCGTTGTAGAGCACCACGCTGAGCGCAGAGTTGTAGACCTCGCGGTGCACCTGGGCCGGTCTCGGGCCGGCGCCCGAATCATCAGGCGGAAGACCCCGCGCCGATGCAGATGCATCACCAGCGCGAACACCGCCGCCCCGATCAGGAAATAGGACAGGAACTCCACCAGCGCCATGTCACGCAGGTGGATGAGGTGGTGCTTCAGGAGCTCGGCGAGCGAGCTCGTGCTGCGCTGCAGGCTGTACATCGCCCCCCTCGGCGTTGAGACGCACGGCCGTTTCTCGCGGGGCCGCCCCGCAGCGTCAAGCGGCGAAACGGCGCGGGCGGCTGAGGCGCCTAGGCCGGCGTCATGCCGCGCTTGCCGCGGCGCATGCGCCAGTCAGGGATCGGGCGGCCGGCGTCGGCGAGGCGCAGCGGGATCTCCTTCAGCACCATCTCGGTGACGGTCGGCAGGTCGAGCGCCAGCGCCGCCTCCAGCTCGAACCAGGCGATCTCGTCCAGCTCGCCGCAGTCCGGCTGCCGCTCCAGGCTGACCAGGCGCTCGGCGTCGGCCATGAAGAAGCGGGCGTCGTAGCGCTTGGGCACCATCGGCGGGGTGACGGCGCGGGCGATGTACTCCAGCGCTGAAAGGTCGGGCAGGGCGCCCTGGGCGAGAAACTCGCGCCACGGGCCGGCGACGATGCGGTGGTGATTGCCCGGCCGGGCCAGCAGCAGGCCGGTTTCCTCGAAGGTCTCGCGGATGGCCGACAGCGCCAGGGCGCGGGTGCGCCGCGAGGGGCCGGCCGCCGCAAGCTGAGCGGCCACCTCGCGGCGCAGCTCGGCGGCCACCGGCGCGCGGAAATCGCTGGGATCGATCCGGCCGCCCGGGAACACCCACTTGTCCGGCATGAAGCTGTGGCCGCCGTGACGCCGGCCCATCAGAACGCGGAGCTTCGGCCCGTCGCGGCGCAGCACGATCAGGGTGGCGGCGTCGCGCGGACGGACCGCCCGCCCGGTGCGGGGCGGCATGCGCGGGGTGTCGGGATGCGGAGTTTTAAACGCTTGTTCGGCCATGCCCGACATTGGCCCGCGCCGCGCGGCGGGGCAAGAGCTACCGCCGCTTGCCGCGGGGGTAGTGCTGCCGCCGCGGTGGGGCGGGGCCGCGGCGGCGGGCGGCGGCGGCTTCGCCGGTCTCCGGATCGCTGAGCATCTCGAAAACCAGGCCGCCGGTGATCGGGACGGCCTCCCGCAAGCGCACGTCGACCTCGCGGCCAAGCCGCCAGCGACCGCCGGAGCGCTCGCCGACCAGGGCGTGGGCGCGCTCGTCATGGCGGAAGTATTCGCCGCCCAGGCTGGAGATCGGCACCAGGCCGTCGGCGCCGGTCTCCGCCAGCCGCACGAAGAGGCCGAAGCGGGTGACGCCGGTGATGCGGCCCTGGAACTCGGCGCCGACGCGCTCGGAGAGGAAGGCGGCGACGTAGCGGTCGGTGGCGTCGCGCTCGGCGGCCATGGCGCGGCGCTCGGCCATGGTGATGTGCTCGGCGGTCTCCTTCATCCGCACGATGTCGGTGTCGGTGAGGCCATCGTCTCCGAGACCCAGCGCGCGGATCAGGCCGCGGTGCACGACGAGGTCGGCGTAGCGGCGGATCGGCGAGGTGAAGTGGGCGTAGCGATCGAGGTTGAGGCCGAAGTGGCCGATGTTGTCGGTGTCGTAGATCGCCTGCATCTGGGTGCGGAGCACCACTTCGTTGACGATGTCCGCATGCGGACCGCCGCGGGTCTGCGCCAGCAGCTTGTCGAAGCGCTCGGTGGTCGGACGCTGGCCCTTGCTCCAGGCGATGCCCAGGGTGTCGAGGAAGTCGACCAGCGCCTGGATCTTCTCGTCGCTGGGCGTGTCGTGCACGCGGTAGATCAGCGACGTGCGGCGCTGCTCCAGCGTCTCGGCGGCGCAGACGTTGGCCTGGATCATGAACTCTTCGATCAGCTTGTGCGCCGGCAGCGAGGCGCGCGGCGTGATCGAGGCGATCTGGCCGTCGGCGCCGAAGTGGATGCGCCGCTCGGCCAACTCGATCTCCAGTGGCGCGCGGTCATCCCGGCCGAGCTTCAGGGTGGAGTATGCGGTGAAGAGCGGCGTCAGCACCCGCTCCATCAGCGGCTCGGCGCGGTCGTCGGGGCGGCCGTCGATGGCGGCCTGCGCCTCCTCGTAGGAGAGCTTGGCGACCGAGCGCATCAGGCCGCGGTGGAAGCGGTGGCTGCGCTTCCTGCCGTCGCGGCCGAAGATCATCCGCACCGCCAGGCAGGCGCGCGGCTCGCCTTCGCGCAGCGAGCAGAGTCCGGCCGAAAGCACCTCCGGCAGCATCGGCTCGACGCGGTCGGGGAAGTAGACGCTGTTGGCCTTGTCGCGGGCCACGGCGTCGAGCGCCGAGCCGGGGCGCACGTAGGCGGCGACGTCGGCGATGGCCACCCAGACGATCCAGCCGCCCGGATTGCGCGGATCGTCGTCGGGCTCGGCGTAGACCGCGTCGTCGTGGTCGCGGGCGTCGGGCGGATCGATGGTGATCAGCGGCATGCCCCGCAGGTCGGTGCGGCCGGCGAGGGTGGGGGGCTGGGCCGCTTCGGCTTCCGCCTCGGCGTCCGGCGGGAAGCCGGTGGGGATGCCGCGGGCATGGATGGCGATCAACGAGGCGGCGCGCGGATCATCCTCGCGGCCGACCACCTCCAGCACCTTGCCGCGCTTGGGACCATAGCGGCGCTCGGCGGCGCCGCCGACCTGGGCCAGGACGAGGTCGCCGTCCTTCAGGTCGCGCCCCTCGACTTCGGGGATCAGCAGGCTCTCCTTCGAGCGGCGGTCGACCGGCTCGATCCGCACCTCGCGGCGCGCCTTGCGCACCACGCCGAGGATGCGGTGGGCGCTCTGGCCGAGCCGCTTGATCAGCCGCGCCTCGACCTCGCCGGTCGGCAGCGTCTCGAAGCGCACCAGCAGCCGATCGCCCAGCCCCGGCGCGCCGGCGGCCTTCTCGCCGGGGTCCGGCGCGAGGCGGGCGAGCGGCGCGCCCTCAACTGCCTTCACCGGCCGCACGAAGAGATCGCCGTCCGCATCGCGCTCGACGACGTCGGCGACGCCCACCGGCGGGAAGCCGCTATCGCGGACAGCGCCGCGGGGGCGGCGTGCGCCAGTGCGGGTAGGCTTCTCGGATTTCGGTCGCCGGGCCATCCGCCTGGATAACGCCCGAGCGATGCAGCCGCTAGCTCCCCTTGAGGATGGCCGTCGCCGCCTCGATCCGGCCACGCGCCGCATCGATCACCGCAGCGGTGCGGGCAATGAAATCCTGCGCCTCGGCCCAGCGGCGCCCTTCGATCGCTTCGCGGACGCCCGGCAGGGTCTTGGCGCCATAGCCGGTCAGCATGCCGGGTGCGTAGATCAGGTGCACGTACCAGGGCCGGCCGGGCAGGCCACGCGGGTCGGTCAGCGACTGTCTCGACGCCGATCAGCACCGCGTCGAGCCTCGCCCGCGTCGCCGGCGGCAGGGCGGGCGCGGCGGCGAGCGCCGCGTCGTAGTCCGCCGCGCTCGCCTTCAGCCTGGCGATGGCGCTCTCCAGCGGCGCGAAGTCGAGCATCGGCACGGCGTCGTCTCGCGGCGGCGGCGCGCTCGCCTTGGTGGGGTCGGCGGCGAGGTCGAAGGCGTTCTGGTCGAGCAGGCGATCGGTGGTCGCCGAGCGCTCGCGCGTCGCGGCGGTGAGCTTCTTCACCTCGTCGAGGTTGGCCGCCAGGTTCTCGGCGAGGTCGCCGAACTGCAGCGGCGCGACGTCGGCGTCGGCGGCGCGCAGCACCAGCCGGCCGGCGGTCTTGGCCAGCACCACGCCATAGACCATGCCCGGATCGCCGAAGCGGGCGAAGTGCTCGTAGGTGTCGTACTGCGAGTGGTAGACGCCCTGCTGCTCGCCCTCGCCGCCGTAGTCGAGGTTGATCGAGGCGACGCCGAGGTGCTGGACGAACGGCGTGTAGTCCGAGCCGGAGCCCAGCGGCCGGATCGGCAGGTCGCCGCCGGTCGCCGCCTCCTTGGCCCGGCGCTTGACCTCGTCGGTCGCGCCGTCGGCCAGCGCCAGCGACCTGCAGCGCGGCCATGGCGCGGTCGCTGGCGCTGGCGCCGGTTTCCGGGTCGCTTCACGTCGGCGGCCGCCTCGTTGACCAGGCGCTGGGTGTCGTAGCTGGCGTCGACGACGCAGGATGCCGCGGGCGTTGGTGTCGGAGTTGACGTAGAGCACGCGCCTTGGCCTTCAGCTCGTCGGCGTGGGCCTCGGCCCATTCGGTCGAGCCCAGCAGGCCCGGCTCCTCGCCGTCCCAGCTGGCGTAGACGATGGTGCGCTTCGGCCGCCAGCCGGTCTTGGCGAGCGCGCCGATCGAGCGCGCCTCCTCCAGCATGGCGCTCTGGCCGGCGAGCGGATCCCAGGCGCCGAACACCCAGCCGTCGCGGTGGTTGGCGCGGATCACCCACTCGTCGGGCCGCTCGGCGCCCTTCATGAAGGCGATCACGTCGTAGAGCGGCTTTTCGCTCCAGTCGGACTTCACGACGAGGTGCGCCCGGGCCGGGCCGGGGCCGACGCGGTAGGTGATCGGCAGCGCGCCGCGCCACGACTTCGGCGCCACCTGGCCGCCGAGCGCCGCCAGGAACGGCTGCGCGTCGGCGTAGGAGATCGGCAGCGCCGGGATCTTCATCAGCGTCTCGGCCTCGCCGATCGGCAAGCCGCCTGGCGCTCGGCGGTGGCGCCGACGTTCGGGCGTCAGCGGATCGCCGGCTTCGGACCGGCATGTCGAGGATCGAGCCGCGCTGCACGCCCTCGTCCGGCCGCCAGGCGCCCTTCGGGATAGGTGTCGCCCAGGCCGTAGCCGTCGTCGGCGGGGTCGGAATAGATGAGGCAGCCGACCGCGCCGTGCTCGTGCGGCGAGCTTGACCTTCAGCCCGCGCCAGATCTGCGCCGTAGCGGACGATGACGATCTTGCCCTTGACGTCGACGCCGAGCCGGGCCAGCGCCTTGTAGTCGGCCGGCGTGCCGTAGTTGACGTAGACGAGGTCGGCGGTGACGTCGCCGTCGCGCGCCGTAGACGAGGTAGGGCGGCAGCGCGCCGGCTTTCACGGCCGAGGTGGCGTCGCCGGGGATCGGCGGCTCGTCGAGGCTGGCCTTGAACGGCGTGGGGCCGACCAGCTCCAGCGCTTCCGCCATCGGCGTCGGATAGAGCACCTGGAAGGTCTCGATGTGGGCGTCCCAGCCCCAGGCTCTTGAGCTGGCCGAGCACCCACTCGGCGTTGGCCTTGTCGTGCGGCGAGCCGACCTGGTTCGGCGCCGACGACGAGCCGCTTCAGCCGCGCGTCGATCTCAGCGGGCGAGAGGTTGGCATCGAACTTCGCCTCCAGCCCGCGCTCGGCGTCGGCGCCCGGGGCGGAGAACCCCAGCATGGGCGCCGCAAATGCCCAGGCCGGAACCACCGCCGCCGCGAACGCGCCCGCCAACACCCGCTTGTTCATGCCTGCAACCCCCGCTCGCGAATGCTCGCGTCGTAGCTGAGCGACCCGGTGGTGTCAGCCATTGCTCCCCCCTCGCCTGCGGCGGGGTCAGCCGCGCCGGCCAAGTCCGCTGGTCAACGACTGCAGCGCGATGAGCCCGGGCCGCTCGTGAAAGGCGAGCCGCACGGCGATCATCAGCGGCGGAACCAGTAGCCAGCAGAGGCTCGACAGCTGGCGCAGGCCGGCGACGCTCAGACCGTAGCCGATCGCGAAGGCGACGCCGGGCGTGGCGGACCGCCAGAGGCGGTACCAGAAGCGCCCGTGATGCTCGGCGTGGAGGATGCTGGCTTCGTCGCGGTGGCTGGCCGCGATCAGCGCGCACAGCGCCAGGCTGATCAGGACGATGGTCACGCAGTAGAAGCGCCAGGCCAGGCCCTGGGCGCCGAAGCGTCCGACCAGGGCCGTTGCGAACGGCGTCAGCGTGACGGTGAAGAGAAAGACCACGTTCACCGCGGCGACCACCCAGTCGAACCTGACCAGCGCCCGCATGGTCGACAGGTGCACGAGCCAGAAGACGCCCACCAGCCCGAAGGTCAGGGCGAACGCGCCCAGCGAGCCGGCGATCCGCAGCGCAGCGGTGGCCAGGTGCGCGTCGTCGACGCCCGGCGGCAGCCGCAGGTCGAGCGCCAGCAGCGTCAGCACGATGGCGAAGACGCCGTCCGAGAAGTTCAGCATCCGCTCCATCAGGAGGGGCCGCGCCGGCGCGCCGGCCTTGTGCGTCGCCTCGGACATCTGCGCCGCCTCCGACATTGGCAAGTTGGAGCCCTGCTCGCCTACCCGTTCAGGAACGCGGCGATGGCCGGGTTGGCCGTCCGGTCCTGGATCATGAAGAGGTGGCCGCCGTCGAAGAACTGCAGGCTCGCGCCCGGGATACGGCCGGCCATGCGCTCTTGAGTGGCGGGGAGCGCGATGCCGTCGAAGCGGCCGGCGGCGATCAGGGTCGGGCAGGCGATGTCGCCCAGCCGGTCCCAGGTGTCGTGGGCGGCGCGGGCCTCGAGCTGGCGGCGCGCGCCCATCTCGCGGCCGGGCTCGCCGGCGTGGGGATCGACCGAGCCCATGGCGACGAACTGCGCGTAGGTCTCTGGGTTGGCGGCGGCCCAGGCAGCGTCGCGGCGGGTGTCGGAGACCGGCATCAGGAACTTGGCGCGCTCTTCGCCCTTCAGGTGCTGAATCTCGTGGAACGGGTAGGACGCGCCGCCCGCGCCGCCGGGCGAGGTGCAGGCCAGCACCAGCCGCTCGACCTTGTCCGGATGGCGCAGCGCCAGCTCCTGGGCGACCATGCCGCCGAACGAGACGCCGATCACCTTGGCGCTCTTCCAGCCGACGAAGTCGAGCAGCGCCGCCGCGTCGTCGCCGTAGTCGGCCATCGTGTAGGGGGTGTCAGGCTTGGCCGAGCGGCCGAGGCCGCGCTGGTCGTAGGCGAGGAGATCGAACGCCTTGGCGAGCGGCCCGTCGAACACGTTGGGCTTCACACGCAGATCGCCGCCGGTGCCGGAGATGAACAGCAGCGGCGGCCCGTCGCCGGCGCGCTCGTGGTAGAGATCGATGGTCGGCAGCTTGGCGATGGGCATGGCGTCCTCGGGAGCGTCTTCAGTGTTGGTGGCCGTGCGGCATGAGCTCGACGGGCTTGCCGTGCGGGGTGTGCAGGTAGGCCTCGGCCCAGTCGGCCTTGCGCTCGGCGAGTTCGGGCGGCGCGGCGAAGCCCCGCTCGGCGGCGAGACGCTCCAGCGCGGCGACCCAGTGCTCGTAGTAGCGCGCGCCGTCGTCGGCGGGGTCGGTGGCGAGCTCGGCGGAGAGCGCCGCGGCCCATTCCGGCCAGGTGAAGGCGCCGGCGGCGCTGAGGTGCACCGCCAGCGCGAACGCCTGCGCCTGCCAGGGCTCGGCGAACACCGGGTTGTCGCCCTCCAGCGGCAGGCCGGGCAGGGCGGCCAGGGCCGCGGATCAGGCGCGCTCAAGGTAGGGCTCCCAGAGGTCGAGGCTGACGCGGTCATGCTCCGGCGCATCGGGACCCCAGAGCTCGCGGGCGGCGAACCGCACCGTGTAGAGGTGGCGCGGGTCTTCGCCGCCACCGCGGGCGTGGACGTCCGGGAAGACGTGCGCGCCGTGCAGGCGCTCGACCACGCCGAGCCGGCCACGGACGTAGCGGGGCAGCCGGGTGTGGCCGATGGGGTTGAGGTTGCGGGCGCGGACCGCGTCGCCGGCCTTGAAGGCGGGCGCGGCGGCGATCTCGCGCTGGTAGGAGCCCTGCCGCGTCAGCGCGGCCGTCGACCGCGCCGGGCGCGAGCCGCGGCGTCGCCTTGGGCGCGGCCGGATCGGCGCGGCCGTTGGCCAGCTCGTCGGCGGTCACCGCGCCGTTCTCCACCAGCATCGCGCAGAGCGCCGCGAACCACTTCTCGTAGTAGCTCATGCGCAGGTAGTCGGCCCCGGGGATCAGCTCGCGCTGGTGGCGGCCGGCGTCGATGTTGCCGCGGGTCGGCGAGGCGATCACCAGGGCGTGGACGCGCCGCTCCCAGTCGTGCGTGGAAGACCGGCTCGTCGGCCTCGGGCGCGACCGGGCCGAGTCCGTGCATGCCGCCCATGTCGTGGACGCCGTTCACAGCGAGCGCCGTCCCGATCATGCCGTCGCGGGTGACGAGGCGCGGCGAGCGCGTCCTCGTCCAGGCCCTCTGTCCCGGCCGGCCGCTCCGGGATCACCAGGTAGCGGATCTCGGCGGTGGAATCCCAGACCCGCACCTTGACGTCGGTCGCCGAGCTCGGTCCCGAACTCGGCCAGCACGCCGTGCGGATCGATCACGGCGCGCGAGCGGTAGGGCGGCGACTTGTACCAGACCGGCGGCAGGCCCAGCACCGGCCAGGGGTAGCAGGAGCAGAGCGTGCAGACGACGAGGTTGTGCGATGGTCGGCGTGTTCTCCACGGCGACCATGTGCTCGCCCTGCGCGCCGGCGTAGCCGAGCTCGGCGATCGCGGCGGTGGCGTCGGCCAGCAGCCGCTCGCGATAGGCGGGATCGCTCCACGCCCTGGCCACGACCCGGGCGCCGTTGCGCGGGCCGACCTTGTGTCTCGAAGTGGTCGACGATGGCGTCGAGCGCGGCCGGATCGACCAGCCCCTTCTCGACCAGCAGCGACTCCAGCGCCTTGACCCTCAGCGCAATGTCGGAGGGCGGCGCCTGGCCGTGGTTATGGTGCATGATCGTGATGGTGATCGTGGTCGGGGTGATCGTGGGCCATGCGCGCCAGCTTGGCCCAAGCGGGGCGGCCGGTGAAGTCCTTGCGGCTTCGTCATTTGACCAGGCACAGGCGCTGGGATAGCCGCCGCGCCATGGGCGTCCCCGCGCAACCCAGCCGAACTCGCCGCCGTCCTGACGTGGGTCCGCACCCGCGGCGGCGGCTTCGCGCTCGAGATCATCGTCAACGCCGTCCTGCCGTTCGTGATCTACACGCTGACCGACAAGCGGCTCGGCGACGTCGGCGCGCTGATCGCCTCCTCCGCGCCGCCGATCGCCTGGAGCATCGTCCAGTTCGTGCGCTCGCGAACCGTCGACGCGCTCTCGCTGCTGGTGGTGACCGGGATCGCGCTCTCGCTGCTGGCGCTTTGGGGCGGCGGCGGGGCGAAGTTCCTGCAGCTGCGCGAGAACCTGGTCACCGGCGTGATCGGCGTGATCTTCCTGGGCTCGGTCGCGGTCGGACGGCCGCTGATCTACTACCTGGCGCGCGCCAACATGCGGCGCTCGGGCGCTTCGGACTCGCTCGCGGACTTCGAGGGCCTGCGCGAGAACGTCTTCTTCAGGCGGGTGATGCGGGTGATGACGCTGGTCTGGGGCGCAGGCCTGGTGGCGCGCACGGCGCTGGCCGCGATCCTGGTGTTCAGCGTCCCGATCCCGACCTACCTCGCGATCCAGCCGATCCTCGGCTACGCCACCATGGGCGCGCTGGGCGGCTGGACCCTCTACTACGCCCGACGGTCGCAGGCGCAGGGCAGGGCCCGCCGCGCCGCCGCCGAAGCCGAGGCGCTGAAGGCGGGCGCTGCCGCCGCCGACGGCGCCGCCTAGCGCGGCGGACCGGTCGGCGCGATCACGACCGGAAAGTCCGCGACGATCATGGTCCCCGAGAGCGCGCCGGCGACGAGCTCGACCGCCTGGAAGCCGCGGCCCCGCGAGCGGTGCGGCGCGTCGATCCGCGTCGCCAGCTCCGGCGAGAAGCCGAACCTGGCATAGTAGGCCGGATCCCCGAGCAGGGTCGCCGCCACGTATCCGTTGAGCGCCATCCGCGCGAGCCCGCTGCGCACCAGCTGCGAGCCTACGCCACGACGCTGCAGCGCGGGCTCGGCGGAGAGGCAGGCCAGATACGAGCCGCGCACCCGCCGCCCATCGATGACGAGCGGCGCCTCGCACCACTGCGCATGGCCGACGATCCGGCCGCCGGCCACGGCGACCTCGGCGAGGCAGACGTCGGCCTGCGCCCGCACCGCCTCAACGAAGTCCTCCGTGTCGTCGTCCGGCCCGAACGCGGCGGCCACCAGCGCGCGGATCGCCGGCCGGTCCTCGGGCCGCTCGGAACGGATGTCGAGCACGAGGCTCATGGGCGCGCCCGGCGGGCCTTCAGTGTTTTCGATCATGGATGAGCTCGGGATGTGGGGTTGCATCGCAGCCCGGCGGCGCGGGCCGTCGCGAGCCGTTTCTGACGATCACCCGCTGCTCGCGGGGCTCTAGCCCGCCACAATCCTCGACATGGCTCGGACCGGAGCATGGCGTCCCCCGCAGGTCAACGCAGCGAGGCGTAACTTACCGGCTTTGCGCCGCCCGCGGGTTGGACTATGCGAGCGGGCGTCCTTCCCCGCCGGAGCCACCCATGAAGATCGAATTCGTCGACGCCGACGCCAAACCCGCCGAGACCACGGCGCTCGCCGTGCTGGCGTTCGAGGACGGCGAGTATTCGCCGGCGGCCGAGGCGCTCGATGCGCAGCTCTCCGGGGCGCTGAAGCGGGCGGTGGCGGCGAGCCGATTCAAGGGATCGGCGGGTCAGATCGTGCAGCATTCTGGCGCCCGCCGGCGTCGCGGCGGGGCGGGTGCTGGTGGTCGGCGCCGGCAAGCAGAGCGCCTTCGATGCGAAGGGCGCGGAAAGCGCCGGCGCCTACGCCTTCAACGCCGCCAAGGATAGCGGCAGCGAGAAGCTGCTGATGCTGATGCCGCCGGCCGGGCCTGACCGGCCGGCGCACGCCGCGTTCGGGATCAAGCTGGCCGCCTACCGGTTCGACCGCTACCGCACCACCGAGAAGCCGGAGAAGAAGCCGTCGGTGAAGACGCGTCGGCGATCGCGGTCGCCGACCAGAAGGCCGCCGCCAAGGCGCTACAAGACGCCTCTCCGGCGCTCGCCGACGCCATCTGCTACGCCCGCGACCTGGTCTCCGAGCCGGCCAACATCCTCTATCCCGGAGGAGTACGCGCGGCGGGTGCAGGAGCTCGACCAAGCTCGGCCTCGAGGTCGAGGTGCTGGGCGAGAAGGAGATGAAGAAGCTCGGCATGGGCTCGCTGCTCGGCGTCGGCCAGGGCAGCGTGCGCGAGAGCCAGCTGGTGGTCATCCAGTGGAAGGGCGCCAAGGACGCCAAGCGCCGCGCCGATCGCCTTCGTCGGCAAGGGCGTCATGCTTCGACACCGGCGGCATCAGCCTCAAGCCGGCCGACGGCATGGAGGAGATGATCACCGACATGGCCGGCTCGGCCGCCGTGGTCGGCGCGATGTACGCGCTGGCCGCGCGCAAGGCCAAGGTCAACGCGGTCGGCATCCTCGGCCTGGTCGAGAACATGCCGGACGCGCAACGCCCAGCGGCCCGGCGACGTCGTGACCTCGATGTCCGGCCAGACCATCGAGGTGATCAACACCGACGCCGAGGGCCGCCTCGTGCTGGCCGACGCGGTCTGGTACTGCCAGGACCGCTTCAAGCCGAAGTTCATGGTCGACCTCGCCACGCTGACCGGCGCGATCGTGGTCTCGCTCGGCAAGGACCTCGCCGGCCTCTTCTGCAACGACGAGACGCTGGCGGCCAATCTGATGGCGGCCTCGAAGGCCACCGGCGACGTGCTGTGGCGCATGCCGCTGCCCGACCAGTACGACAAGCTGATCGAGAGCCAAGTCGCCGACATGAAGAACGTCGGCCCGCGCCGGGGCGGCTCGATCACCGCGGCGCTGTTCATCAAGAAGTTCACCAACGGCCTCGCCTGGGCGCACATCGACATGGCCTCCACCGCCTGGAGGCCGAACTCGCACCGTGGCGACCATCCCGAGCGGCGCGAGCGGCTTCGGCGTGCGGCTGCTCGACCGGCTGTGCGAGCGACTACGAGGGCTGAGCCCGCGGATGGCCGGCACGCCGTGCGAAGTCTGGTTCTACCACCTGGAGCGCACCAGCCTCGACCAGGCGCTGCCCGAGCTGCTGGAGAAGACGCTGGCGCGCGGCTGGAAGGCGCTGGTGCGCGCCACCGAGCGCGAGCGGATCGAGCACCTCGACGGCTGGCTGTGGAGCTACCGCGACGACAGCTTCCTGCCGCATGGCGCGCGACGACGAGCCGATGGCCGAGCGCCAGCCGGTGCTGATCACGCTCGGCATGGAGAACCCGAACGGCGCCGAGGCGCTTTTCCTGATCGACGGGGCCGAGCCCGGCGAGATCGAGGGCTTTACGCGCGCTGCGTCCTGCTGTTCGACGGCCGCGACGAGGCGGCGCTGGCCGCGGCGCGCAGGAAGCTGGTCGGGTTTCAAGGCCGCGGGGGCGGCCGTATCCTATTGGCGGCAGGGGGAGACCGGGGGATGGCGCAAGGAAGCCTGAGGTGGGCCGCAGTGGCGGCGCTTGGCCTCGTCGTGGCGTGCACGGAGCCGGACAAGCCGCCGCCCGCGCCGCCGCCTCCGCAGGAGACTGCGCCGGCCCCGGCGCCCGTGGTGGCCCCGCCGCAGTCGCTGGGATCGCGGGACACCTGCGGAGCCGATCCGCTGCAATACCTGGTCGGCCACCCCCACACCGACATCCCGGTGCCGGTCAATCCGAACCTGCGCCGCGTGGTCTGCTCCAGCTGCGTGATCACCCAGGACTACAACCCGTCGCGCCAGACCATCGTCTACGACTCGCGGAGCGGCCTGGTGCGCTCGGTGAAGTGCGGGTGACGCTCCTCCTCTCGCGCGGCGACGGGAAGAGCTAGCCCTCCGCCCCCTCGAAAGCCTCTGCCGCTTCCAGCCACGCCGCTTCGGCCTTGGTGACGCGTTCCGCCAGCCGGGCGCGGCGTTCGGTCAGGCGGCCGGCCTCGATCGGGTCCTTGGCGTAGAGGGCGGGGTCGGCGAGCGCCTCGTCGAGCTCGGCCAGCAGCATGGTCTCGCGGGCCAGCGCCGCTTCGGCGGCCTGCAGCTTGCGCTTCAGCGGACCGGCTGCGGCGGCTGGCCGGCGCGCGGGCTCCGGCGCCGAGGGCCGCGAGGCCGGCGCCCGGGCGGCGGCGCGGGCGCGGTCGAGCACCAGCTTGGCGTAGTCCTCCATGTCGCCGTCGAACGGGCGTGACCGTGCCGTCGGCGGTCAGCCAGAGGCGGTCGGCGACCATCTCCATCAGCGACCGGTCGTGGGTGATCAGCACCACGGCGCCCTCGTAGTCGTTGAGCGCGTCCAGCAGGGCGCGGCGGCTGTCGATGTCGAGGTGGTTGGTCGGCTCGTCGAGCAGGATCAGGTGCGGCGCCTCGAGCGCGATCAGGTTGATCAGCAGGCGCGCCCGCTCGCCGCCGGAGAGCGACTCGACCTTCGTCGTCACCCTGTCGACCCCGAAGCCGAACGCCGCCAGCCGCCCGCGCCGCTGCGCCTCGGTGAGGCCGGGCAGCGCGCGGCCGATGATCTGCAAGCGGCGTGTCGTCGGCCGCCAGCACCTCGATCTGGTGCTGGTGGAACCAGCCGACCTTCATGCGCCGGTCGCGCAGCAGCTTGCCGGAGATCGGCGGCAGGTCGCCGGCCAGCAGCCGCGCGAAGGTGGACTTGCCGGCGCCGTTGACGCCCAGGAGGCCGATGCGGTCGCCCGGATCGAGCCGCAGGTTGAGGCGCTCCAGCACCGGCGACGCCGCCGTAGCCGACCGACACGCCCTCGAGCCGCAGCAGCGGCGGCGGCAGCGGCTTTTCCGGCGAGGGCAGCAGGAACGGCGCGGTCGCCTCCTCGACCAGCGGCGGGATGGCGCCAGGCGCTGGATCATCTTCAGCCGCGACTGCGCCTGGCGCGCCTTGGTGCCTGGCGCGGAAGCGGTCGACGAAGGACTGCAGGTGGGCGCGGCGCGCCTCCATCTTGACCCGCATCGAGCTCTGCAGCTCCAGCCGCTCGGCGCGCTGGCGCTCGAAGGCGGTCGAAGCCGCCCGGGTAGAGGGTCAGCTTCGACTGGTCGAGGTGCAGGATGAAGTCCATCGACCGGTCCAGCAGCTCGCGGTCGTGGCTGATGACGAGCGCGGTGGAGGGATGACGCTTCAGCCGCGACTCCAGCCAGAGCGCGCCTTCCAGGTCGAGGAAGTTGGTCGGCTCGTCGAGCAGCAGCAGCTCCGGCTCGGCGAACAGCGCCGCCGCCAGCGCCGCGCGCATCCGCCAGCCGCCGGAGAACTCGGCCATCGGCCGCTCCAGGTCGGCATTGCGAAAAGCCCAGGCCGACCAGGATCTCGGCGGCCTTGGCCGGCTGGGCGTCGGCGCCGATCTGGGCGAGGCGCGCGTAGATGTCGGCCAGCCGCTCGGGCGGCGCGGTCTCCAGCTCGGCGGTCAGCGCGGCGCGCTCGACGTGGCCGGCCAGCACCGTGTCGATCAGCGGCACGGGCGTGGCGGCCTGCTCCTGGTCGGCCGAGCCGATGCGGGCGACCTTCGGCAGGATGATCTCGCCGGAACCCGCGCTCAGCTCGCCCTTGATCAGGCGGAAGAGGGTGGTCTTGCCGGCGCCGTTGCGGCCGACGAGGCCGACCTTCGCGCCGACCGGCAGCGCGGCGGAGGCCGAATCGAAGAAGCGGCGCCCGTAGGCGTCGAAGACGAGGTCCTGGAGGCGGAGCATGAAGGCGGGACTCTAGAGCAGGGTTCGAGGAGACGTGCGAGCGCTGCCGACCAGGCGCATACGCCGGTCGGCGCCGGGGCCGTTGGCCGGCCCGGCTCTAGCCTCGACTTCGTGCTCCTGCGCCGCTGATCAATGTCGTTCGTCCCTTCAGGCGGCCGCACGCCTTGGCGGCGCCGGCGCGGGCCGTTATAAGCGCGCACCCTCCAATCCGCCAGACAGCAAGAACAGACATCAAAACGATGCCCGAACGCACACTTTCGATCCTCAAGCCCGACGCCACGCGCCGCAACCTGACCGGCAAGATCAACGCCGTGATCGAGGACGCCGGCCTTCGCATCGTCGCCCAGCGCCGCATCCGGCTGACGCGCGCCGACGCCGAGCGGTTCTACGAGGTGCACGCGGGCAAGCCGTTCTTCGACGAGCTGGTGGGCTTCATGACCTCCGGCCCCGTCGTGGTGCAGGTGCTGGAAGGCGAGGGCGCGGTGGCGCGCTACCGCGAAGTGATGGGCGCGACCAACCCGGCCAACGCCGCGCCCGGCACCATCCGCCAGCTCTTCGCCGAGGGCTTCACCGAGAACTCGGTGCATGGCTCCGACAGCCCGGAGAACGCGGCGATGGAGATCGCGCCAGTTCTTCACCGAGGCCGACATCGTCGGCTGACGACGGCGGAAAGGGGGACACACACGCTTTTCCAGCGCGAGCCGACCCGCCCAGGGGGAAAAGCGTGTGTGTCCCCCTTTTCCTCTCAGCCCGGCACCAGATCGGCGACGCCGTCTCGCTCGGCGACCAGCTCGTCGGTCGTCGCCTTCAGCGCGGCCTGGGCCTCAGGCCCGTGCCGCACGCCCTCCGCGACGCGGTGCGAGCGACCGTCGGAGGTCACCGGGTAGCTGAAGACCAGGCCCTCGGGTACGCCGTACTGGCCCCGGCTGACGACGGCGAGCGACATCCAGTCGTCCCCGGTTCCGTCCTGAACCGCGCGGACCGAGTCGATAATGGCGTTGGCCGCCGACGCCGCCGACGACTGGCCGCGCGCCTTGATGATCGCCGCGCCGCGGTTCTGCACCATCGGCGTGAACTCGCCCGCCAGCCAGGCGTCGTCGGCGATGACCTCCGCGGCCGGCCGTCCGCCGATCAGCGCGTTGCGGTAGTCGGGGTACATGGTCGACGAGTGGTTGCCCCAGATCGCCATGTGTCTGACCTCGCCCACCGAGGCGCCTGCCCGCGTCGCCAGCGCGCTCTTGGCGCGGTTGTGGTCGAGCGCGGTCATCGCGAACCAGCGGTCGGCCGGAATGTCGGGGGCGTTGCGGTGGGCGACGTAGGCGTTGGTGTTGCAGGGATTGCCGACCACCAATGCACGTACATCGGACGCCGCCTTCGCATTCAGCGCCTCGCCGAGCGGCTTGAAGATGCGCGCGTTCACGGCCAGCAGGTCGCCGCGCTCCTGGCCTTGCCGGCGCGGCACGGCGGCCACCAGCAGCGCCCAGGAGACGCCGTCGAACGCCTTGGCCGGATCGGACGTGGCGACGAGGCCGGCGAGGGTCGGGAAGGCGCAGTCCTCCAGCTCCATCACCACGCCTTCCAGCGCCGGCAGCGCGCTCTCCAGCTCCAGCAGCTGCAGGGTGATCGACGTCTCCCTGCCGAACACCTCGCCAGACGCCAGCCGATAGAGCAGCGCGTAGCCGACCTGACCGGCCGCGCCGGTGACCGCGATGCGCATGTTGCGGAAGCTCCCTGCCGGTGGCGGCAGGCGCGCCGCGCGCTGCATCGTAGGCGCCGGCGGCGTGCAGACCAAGGCCGGGCTTCGTCGGCTCGAACGTCCCGACGGCCGCCGGTCGCAAACAAAAACCTTTCACGTTGCGCGTGCGCCCTGTGGGGTCGACCCTCCCGGCGCCGGGACTCATCCTGGGGGGACTTCGACATGCGTTTCCACATCGTCTTCGTGGCCGCTGCGGCCGCGCTCGTCACTGGCCTGACGGCCACCGCCTCAGCCGCGCAGGGGCCGGCGCCTGGGACACCCTACGTCGGTGAGGTGCGGGCCTTCGCCTTCAACTACTGCCCGCAAGGTTGGCTGCCGGCTGACGGCCGCCCGATGGCGGTCGCCCAGAACCAGGGATTGTTCTCGCTGCTCGGAACGTCGTTCGGCGGTAATGGGTTTTCGGTGTTCAACCTGCCGGATCTGCGCGGCCGCGCGCCGGTCGGGACCGGCTCCGGCGTGACGATGGGCCAGCAGGGCTCGGCGCAGCCTGGACCGCAGCCCGCATTCCTGGGGATGACTTGGTGCATCGCCGTGCAGGGCGCCTTTCCGCAAAACGGTCTTGGGCGGCATCGGTTGCGCTGACCTGCGGCGGTGTTTGGCCGCCGCGCGCCCGCCTCGGCAACGCGAGAGCGGCGCGCCCTCCTGGGTCAGTAGGTGGTGACCGACGTCACGCCGCAGCGCTGGGCGGCGGCCTGAAACAGGTTCGCGAGGCGGTGCGCCGTATCGAGGCTGTAGAACGAGAACTCGTTCACGCCGCCGTCGCCGCGGACGACGTCGACGTCGTAGATCGGAGGCTGCAGGCGGCTGGAGTAGGTCGGATGGCCGGCCTGCGCGTCGCGGATCTGCAGCAGATCCACCTCGGGCGCCACCTTGATCGAGCTGACATCGCGCAGCGGGACCCCGGCGTCCTTATCGTCCGATACCTCGCCGTTCACGTAGAGCTTGAAGTGGAACTTCAGCTGGCAGTCGGCGGGATCGAGGCTGATGTCGCTGTATTCGATCCGCTTCGTGTAGGTCCAATCCGACATCTTGCCGGCCGGCGGATCGGAGTCGTGCGCGAAGCCCTCGAACGCCACCGGTCCCTGGGCGATCAGCGCGCTCTGGACCAGGGCGAGGATGTCGGAAAGGGTGGCCGACGGATCCACCCCCTGCGCCGTGACCGGCGCAACGGCAGGCCCTGCAGGCGCCGCGTTGGCGACCGCAAAGTTTGTGGCGCTGTTGGTGAAGTTGCCGGCGCCGTTGACGACCGCATTGCTTGGCGGCGTCGGGTGATGGCCGGTGAAGAGGACCAGGGCGCCGACAGCGGCGACCAGCACCGCCGCGCCGCCAACCAGCAGGGCTATCGGCGGGCCCGGCTTGGGCGGCGGCGCGCCGCCGCCGGCCGCCGCCGACGCACCGCCGAGGCTGCTCGGGCCGGCGCTCGCCGGGCCTGCGCTCGAAGGGCCGGCGCTGGCGCTGGATGGGCCTGGGCTGGACGGGACGGCGCTCGCAGCGTGCGCTGAGGCCGCGCCTGCGCCGCTCGCGGCGCCGGCGGCCGCGCCCGCGGCGAGGGCGCTTGCCGCCGCCGTCGAGGCCGTCGGTGACGTCGACGGCGGCACGCTCGCTGCTCCGCTGCTGGCCGGCGTGGACTGGGGCTCGTCGGCCGGCTCGGCGTCATCGTCCGCTTCGGCGCCGTCCGAGGGTGGCTCGGTCGTCAGCGCCGGGGGCGAGACGAACGCGGATTCGACGGCGGTTTTGGCGCGGGCCAGCGCCCGGGACGCGGTCGTCAGTTCGGCGGCGGCAGCCTTGCGCGCCGCCTCGGCCGTCTTGAGGCCGGTGTTGGCGTCATCGAGATCGGCCTGCGCGCCGCGAATCACATTGGGTCCGGCCCGGATCGCGCTGACCTGCGACAGCTGTTCCTCGGCGCGCGTCAGCGCCGTCTTCGCCTGGGCGACCGCGGCCTCGGCTTCGCCGTCGGCGGCCTTGGCGGCGGCGAAGGCTTCCTCGGCCGAGGCGAACGTGGCCTGACGGCGACGCACGCCCTGCTCGCGACGACCGAGGGCGCCGACCAGTTGGCCCTGCTTGACCTCGCCGGCCTTGACGAGCTTGGCCTCGAGCGTCCGGATGAAGCGCGTCCAGTTCTCATGCGGCTCGCGGCCGGTCCAGCCGTCGAGCTGGAAGCCGTTGTAGAGGTTGAAGGGCAGCGGCGGCTCTTGGACGCCGACCATGATGTTGATGAGCTTTTCCCGATCGAACGCGGGAATCGCCTCGGCGCGGACGTACCGCAACTCCTTCGAGGCCGAGGTCCAGACCACCACCAGGGCGCTCATCGAATTCGATCTGGCGCTCGATCTCTTGCGGCCAGTCGACGCCCGGCATGTCGCGATCCCACCAGCACTCCACGTCGAGCGCCCGCAGGCCCGCGATGATCCGTTCGCCAAGCTCGGCGTCGAACCGCGCGTAGGAGAGAAAAATCCCCGCCATCAGACCCTGCCACCCCTTCGCCGATCAACGATAGCTCGCGCGGACGGCGCTCGCCAATGATTGGTTAGGGCCAGGCTGTCGCAGGCGTGGTGCGGTGGGCTTGGCAGGACCCGTTCAGCTATCGGCGGCACGCCGCTTGACTACTGTGTGCTACGATGTACTGTGTATTGCACTCTACAAGGCGTCACATGGGCCACCTTACCGAACCGACCCTGCCTAAGCTCGATCTGGAGCTGCGCCGCGGCGTGTTGGTGATCGCGGTGCTCTCGCAGCTCAGCGCCCCGCAGTACGGCTATTCGCTGCGCCAGGCGCTGGCCGCGAAGGGTATGCCGATCGAGGAGGGCACGCTCTATCCGCTGCTGCGGCGGCTGGAAGGGCAGGGGTTGCTGCAGAGCGAGTGGCGGATCGAGGACGGTCCGCCTCGGCGCTACTACCGGCTGAGCAACGCCGGCGAGGCCGCCTTGCGGCGGCTGGCCGGCGAGTGGCGCGAGCTGATTTCGACGATGAACGGTCTTCTGGCGTGAGGAGCTGACCATGGACGCCCGGACGGTGATCGAGAGCTATGTGCACGACGTGACGCAGCTTTTGCGCCGCAAGGACCGCGCCGATGTGGCGCTGGAGCTGCGGGCGCTGCTCACCGAGGAGCTGGCGGCGCGCACCGGCGGCGCGCCGGCTGACGAGGCGATGGCGATCGAGCTGGTGCGCAGTTTCGGCGCCCCGAGCGAGGTCGCCGCCCGCTACCGGCCGGCGACGCCGCTGCTGGATGCCGCCGACACTCGCCCCTTCCTCATGGCAGCGCTCATCGGCGCCCTGGTGATCATGACCGGCGTCGCGGTCGCGCCGTCGGCTGTCGCCCACCCACCCCAGGCTACCGACGCCGCCACCGGCGCGATCCTCGGCTGGCTCGGGTTCCTGGTCGTGGTCTTCGCGGCGCGCAGCTGGGCCAGGCGCCACTGGCCATCGGTGACCGCCTGGCGGCCGCGCGACCCCAACCAGGCCAGCCGCGTGGGCAGCGTCGCGCTGGTGGCCGTCATCGTGCTGGGTGTCGTCTGCTACGGGTCGCCGACCTGGGTCGCCGCGCAGTTCACGGGTGGACCGGTCCCAGCCTGGATGGCGAGGGTAGCCTATACGCCCGACTTCCAGGCGACGCGGCTGCCGTGGCTGCTGGCGCTCTGGGTCGGCCAGGGCGTGCTGTTAGGCTGGGTGGCGTTCGAGGGACGTTGGCGCGCGCTCACGCGCCGCATCGAGGCCGGCCTGGCGCTGGCCGTCTCGCTGGCGCTGATCTGGTTCCTCGCGGCCGGGCCGATGTTCGAGACCACCGCAACAGACCACACGGCGAAGGCCTGGCTCGCGCCGATCGCGATATTCATGCTGCTCTACGCCGGGTGGAAGATCGCACTGATGCGCCCACCTGCGCCGCCGATCCAGCCCGGCGCCTCCACGCTGGCGGTCTGAGCGCGGCTCAGGCGCCGGCGGGAATCGCCGAGTCCGCCAGCCCGACGCTGGCGGCGGCCTCGCGGATCTGCGCCCAGGTGTTGTCGTCGATCGGGATGCCCTCGGCGGTGCGCCTGGCCATGCTCTCGCGCTCCGGATCGCCCGGCAGCCGCACCCGGTCGACGCCCTCGGCCGGCGCGGTGGAGCGGATGTAGTCCAGCATCGCTTCGGCCTCGGCCTCGAAGCCCTCGCGCCCGCCGAACGCGTCCGGATCGATGACGATCGCCAGCATGTTGTTGACGGCCGCGCCGAACGTGCGGTCCGAGCCCGGCTGCATCGTCCACTGTCCGGCCAGCGCCCCGCCCAGCAGCTCGCAGAGGATCTGCATGCCGCCGCCCTTGTGCAGGCCGAACGGCAGCAGCAGTGAGCGCGCCTGGCCCTCGAAGAAGCTCTTCGGGTCCTCGGTGGGCTTGCCGGAAGGCTCGACCAGCACGCCGGGCTGCACGTCCTCGCCCTTCATGTAGGCGACCCGCAGCTTGCCGATGGCTATGGCGCTGGTGGCGAAGTCGAGCACCACGTGCTCGCCGCCGCGGCGCGGGATCGCGCAGCAGTAGGGGTTGGTCAGCATGCGCGGCTCGCGCCCGCCGAACGGCGCGACGGCCGGGCCGGCGCCGACCACGTTGACGTAGTGCATCGAGATCAGTCCGGCGTCGGCGCACTGCTCGCCGTATGTTCCGATCCGGCCGATGTGGCAGGAATTGCGCAACGCGAGGCAGGCGATGCCGTGGGCGCGGGCCCGCTCGATCGCCATGTCCGTGGCCTCCCGAGCCACCGGCGCCCCGAGCCCGAAGCCGCCGTCGACCACCAGCACCGCGCCGCGGTCGATGCACCAGCTCGGCCCGCGCGTTCGGCTTCAGCTTCCCCGCCGCGATCCAGCGCACATAGGACGGCGCCATGCCGACGCCGTGCGAGTCGTGGCCCTTCAGGTTGGCGGCGACCAGGTGCTCGGCGCAGATGCGCGCCCGCTCGGGCTCGGCGCCGGCGCGCTCCAGGATGGCGGACAGGAGGTCGGTCAGCGGGCCGGCGTGGATGAGCATTGGCGCGTTTCCTCAGGTGGCTTGGTCCGACCATTCTTCGCCCGGCCGGGCGCGGTCAATCGGCAGCGTGGGGCGATCGCGTCTCAGGCTCCGGGATCCGGCGCGCTCAGGTCCTGATGCACGTATTCCAGCTTCAAGCCGTCCGGGTCGGCGCAGAAAACCGCGTAATAGCCTTGGCCGTATTGAGGATACTCGGCGGGTGCGTCGAGAACCTGTGCGCCGATCTGGACAAGCAATGCGTAGAGCCTGTCGACGTCGGCGCGGCTTTCGGCCCGCCAGGCGAGGTGATGCAGTCCAGGCGAATAGCGGTCGTGCCTGCGCCGCCGGCCCCTGCCGCCCGCCTTTTTGATGCCGATCGAGCAAAACGCGCCGCTCGGATGCTTCATATCCCAATCCACGCCGCGCGCGTCTTCGTGGGTCCGCACATAGCCCAGGAACGTCAGAACGGCCTCGTAGAACGGCTCGGACGCCGCGATGTCCGCCACAGTCAAATCGATGTGGTGCACTATGCCGCGCATGCCGTCTGGCGCCGCCACTAGACGGTCCCCTTCCGGCAAGGGCTGCGCGGACCGAGCCCGCCAAACCCCGACTTCGGCCGCCGCGCCTGGGTCCGCTCAGCGATATCTTCCATCGTCCACAGCCTAGCAGAGAGAGCAGCAGCCCAGGTGGGACACCGCCCGCATCGCGCAAAAGGTTCTCCTTATGGCCGCGCGGCCATAAGAGAGACAGGCGGTCGCGGGAAGGGGACAATTGGAATGAATGGCGCCGAGAGCCTCGTGCACACGCTGCTGAAGAGCGGCGTCGACACCTGTTTCTGCAACCCGGGCACCTCGGAGATGCACTTCGTCGCCGCGCTCGACCGCATTCCGGGCATGCGCTGTGTGCTGGGGCTGTTCGAAGGCGTGGTCACCGGCGCGGCGGACGGCTACGCGCGGGCGGCCGGCAAGCCCGCCGCGACGCTGCTGCACTGCGGGCCGGGGTTGGCGAACGGACTGGCCAACCTGCACAACGCCCGGCGGGCCATGACCCCGATGGTCAACATCGTCGGCGACCAGGCCACCTATCACCGCCCCAACGATCCGCCGCTGACCGCCGACACCGAGGGCTGGGCCAGAGGCGTCTCCGGCTGGGTGCGCACCGCGATGGACGTGACGACGGTGGGCGCCGACGCCGCAGCGGCCGCGCAGGCCGCGCAGATCGCGCCCGGCCAGATCGCCACCCTGATCCTGCCGTCCGACACCTCGTGGAACGAGGGCGGGGTGGTGGCCGAGGCGCTGCCGCGGCTGCCGACACCGGTGGCCGCGCCGAACCAGGTCGACGAGGCGGCGCGGGCGCTGCGCGGCGGCGCCGGCGAGGGGGCCGTGCTGCTGATCGGCTGCGGCGGTCTTTCCGAGCGCGGGCTGGAGCTGGCGCACCGGATCGCCGCGGCGACCGGCTGCCGGGTGATGGCGGACACCGGCGGCAAGGTGGCGCGCGGCCAGGGCCGGTTCGCGCCCGGCGGCGTGCCCTACGTGGTCGACGCGGCGGTGCAGGCGATGGCCTCCACCCGCCACCTGATCCTCTGCGCGGCCAGGAAGCCGGTGACCTTCTTCGCCTACCCCGGCAAGCCGACCACCTCGATCCCCGAGGCCGCGGAAATCCACGTGCTGGCGCGCAAGGAGCAGGACCCGATCGACGCGCTGGAACGGCTGGCGGACGCGCTGAATGCGCCGAAGGTCGCCGCGCCCGACTACGGGCCCAAGCCGGAAGTCGGCCGCGGGGCGATCACCCCGGAGACCTTCGCCGCGACGGTCGGCGCGCTGCTGCCGGAAGGCGCGATCCTCGCCAACGAGTCGATCACCTATGGCCGCGGGCTCGGCCCCTTCACCCGCGCCGCCGCCCCGCACGACCAGATGAACGTCGCCGGCGGGGCGATCGGCGGCGGCATGCCGCTGGCGGTCGGCGCGGCGGTGGGCGCGCCCGGCCGCCGGGTGATCAACCTGCAGGCCGACGGCTCGGCGATGTACACGGTGCAGTCGCTGTGGACGCAAGGCCGCGAGCAGCTGGACGTCACCACGGTGATCCTCTCCAACCGCAAGTACCAGATCCTGCTGGGCGAGCTCGCCAACGTCGGCGCCAACCCCGGCCGCACCGCGCTGGAGATGATGGACCTCGGCCACCCGGACCTGAACTGGGCGAAGATGGCCGAGGGCATGGGCGTCGAGGGCGCGCGGGCCGACACCGCCGACACCTTCGCCGACCTCTTCGCCAGCTCGCTGAAGCGCAAAGGCCCGTTCCTGATCGAGCTGGTGGTGTGAACGGGCTGCGCCAGGCGTGGAGCCTGGGTCGCTCGCGGCGTCCTTGCGGCGCTCAGTACAGCACGGACGGCAGCCACGCGCCTTGCGGCTCGTTGTAGAGCCCAATCGACATCAGGGTCATGGTCTGGGTGATGCGCAGGCCCTGGCCGAGGCACCATCGGATCAGCGCGCCATTGCGCGCCGGAACAAGCACGCCGGGACCGGGAATGGACGGCGCGACCGCGATCAGCGCTTCCAGATCGCCATTGGTCTCGCCCACAGCGTGGCCGAAAAAGGCGATCGGGGTTGCATACCCAGTGATGCGCCCCATGCGCTCGACGACCCGGGCGGCTCCCTGAGCGACGGCGTCGGCCAGTTCTCCACTGCGGTCATGGCCGTGCACGGCAAAGCAGAGCCGGTTGCAGGCCGGCATGTCCTGCACGCCCGCAGGGCGCACCGCATGGCCGGGCGTCGGCTTGCCGATTGCCGGCCCCTGAAGACACGCCAGCAGTTCGCGCGCCTCGAAGCCCAGCTTCAGATAGAGCGCCAGCGAGCGGCTGTGATAACCGGCCTGCACGAGGCGGATGCCGGCGAAACCGTGCTGCGCCGAACGTTCCATCACCTCGGCCATCAGCGCGCGACCAGCGCCGTCGTTCTGGATTGCCGGCTCCACCGTGATCGGCCCGACGCCGCTGATCAGACCCCGTTCGTCCAGGAAGTTGCTGCCGACGATCCGCCCATCGATCTCCGCTACCGTGTCGAAAAACCCTTCGTGGCTTATCAACCCGGCCAGCATGCCGACCGCCGTATCTGCGTTCGGGAAATCCGGCGGGAAGCCGTGTTTATCCGCGAGGGTTTTGAAAGCGCGGTAGCAGATTTCGCCGGCGGCGGCGGCGTCCCCCGCCTGGCCCCGGCGCAGTTGCAGCGTCATCGCAAGCCCCCCTGACCTGGCTCTCTAGCTCTACCCGACTGTCGCTGTTGGGTCGAACCCAGTCATTGCCTTCACGCCCGGAAGTGAACCCTAGCCGCCTAGTCATCAAGCCGTTGCGCGCGGCGGTCGCGGCCGTTCTCAGTGAGCACGAGGGTCGTGGCACGACCGCCTGCGTCGAGCTCGAACCTCGCCTGCACGTCGAACTGCTTCATGAAGAACGTCACCTGGCTCTCGGGGTAGAGCATGTGCCGGCGCTCGCCGGTCCGGAAGATCAGCAGTCCGTCCGCGGCCTTCACGGCGATCTCGACGCTCGGCGAGAGGCGATAGTGGCCTTCGCAGGCGGCCAGCGCCGCGGGCGGGACCTCGGCGACTTGCCGCGATGCGACAGGCGCCAACGGCCGGCCGGTCAGCAGGTGGAAGCCGATGTCCTCGCCGGCGCCGGCGGTGGCCTGGTTGCCGAGCACCACGACGCCGACGCCGCGGTGGCGATCGAAGCCGAGGAACGCGCGGAAGCCGGTCGTCCGGCCCACGTGCCAGGCGACCTCGCCGCCCGGATCGGTCGTGACGCACCAGCCGAGCGCCTGGAACTGGAAGTCGGCGCGCCCGGTCGGCCGCCTCGCGCTCAGCTGGGCGGTCATTGCGGCGGCCAGCGGCGTCGCGGTGAGCCCTAACTCGGCCGAAAGGAAGACGAGCAGGTCTTCGGCGGTCGAGCGCAAAGCGCCGGCGCCCTCGATGACCGGCACGTCGGTGTGGACCGTTGGTTGTCCGTCGAAGTCATGTCCGCCGGCGAACCGCGCGGTCAGCGGCGACGAGAGCGTGACGACCGTGTTCCGCATGCCGAGCGGCTCGGCGATCCGTGTACGGACGAGCGTTTCGAAGTCGACGCCGGCGCGAAGCGCCAGCGCGTGGCCCAGGAGGCCCATGCCGACGTTGGAGTACCGATGGACGCCCGCCGCGCCCGCGGCCGGCCGCCAGCGGCGCAGGAAGTCGTGGAACCGGGCCACGGTATAGTCGGCGAACGGATTGGCGGGATCGCGGGCTGCGTAGTTGTCGGCGTCGTGCGGCAGGCCGGAGGTGTGGGTGGCGAGCGCCTCGAGTGTGATCGGGCGACCGCCCAGCTCAGCCAGACGCACGTCGGCGGGCAGGAACCGCTGCACCGGATCGTCCAGCGCGACCTCGCCGCGCCCGGCCATCTCGGCCAGCAGGAGGCCGGTGAAGGCCTTGGTGGTCGAGCCGATCTCGAAGAGGGTCTCGTCGCTGAGGGGCTGGCCATCCGGCCGCCCGCCGCCACCCTGGCAGATGACGCGCCGGCCTTCCGCATCGACGATGCCGACGACCAGCCCGACTTCCGACGGCTTGCCCGCCAGGCGCGCCTCGATGATCGCGGCGATGCCCTCGGTGGCGAGCGTACGCGATTGGGCCATGCGCCGTCATGCCGCCGCATCGGACGCACCCGCAAAACACGATACGTTGGTTTGCCGTCGCGGCCGCGACATGGGTTGAAGGCGAGGCCGCGATGCGTGGCGAAACCCGCCGCCCTACGACACCGCCAGCGGCGCCTCGGCCTCAGCGAAGCGTTGCGTCGCCGGCAGCACCTGTTGGGCGAAGAGCCGCATGCTCTTCTCGGCCACCTCGACCGGCATCGAGCCGTAGGAGAACACCGCCACGAACTCGTCGGCGCCCATCATGTCGTTGACCCGCTGCAGCTTCTCCAGGCAGGTCTTCGGGCTGCCCCAGATGTTGTTGGCGAGGTAGATGCCGGCGGTGTCGATATTCTCGGGCATCGCGGCGCGCATCTTGGCCATCTGGGCGTAGTACTCGTAGCCCTTCAGCCCCTGCAGGTGCTCGCCGAGGAACTGGTAGTGGCGCATGGCGCTGTCGGCGTACTCGATGATGTACTTGCGCGCGCCTTCCTCGGCCTCCGCGTCGGTCTCGGCGCAGTAGACCCAGCAGACCACGGTGGGCCGCTCCGGTTTCCAGCCGTGCTCCTCGACGCGGATGCGGTTGTACTCGCCGAGCTCCTTCTTGTGATCCTCCCAGAGCCGCTGCGGGATGAACAGCGGCTTGCAGTTCTCGTGCGCCGCCACCGGCATCGACGAGGGGCTGCCCCAGGCGATGTAGAGGTTGTCGAGCAGCTTGGAGTCGGGCCGCGGGCGGGGGCGCAGGGTGGTGCGCGGGATCTGGTGGTACTGGCCCTGATGCGCGAACCACTCGTCCTTCAGCGCCGCGCGCAGCACGTCGAGGCCCTCCTTGAAGAGCTCGCGCGACTGGTCCATCGGCACGCGGTGGCCGTTGTACTCGCGGATGCCGAGGCCGCGGCCCATGCCGACCTTCAGGTTGCGGCCGCCCAGCATGTGGTCGAGCGCCACGAAGCCCTCGGCCACCCCAACGGGATCGTGCCAGGGCAGCACCGACACCATGGTGCCCATGTCGATCCGCTCTGTGCAGCCGGCGAAGTAGGCCAGGAACTGCGTCGGGTTGTTGATCATCGTGTAGGGCGTGAAGTGGTGCTCGACGGTCCACAGCGAGTCGAAGCCGAGCGGCTCGACCAGCCGCCCGAGGTGGAACTGTTCGCGATAGATCTGCGCGTCGTGGATCGGCTGCGGGCTGCCCGCGGCGCCGCCTTCCTCCGCCTCGAACCGGTCCCAGTCGACGTAGTTCTGCGCGAACAGCGAGACCCCGACCTTCATGGCGCTTCCTCCGATTGGCCGCCCTTGTGGGCTTGTGGCGCGCAGCGTAAGCCGCTGCCGCGGGGGAACGTCAAAGCCGGGGGGCTGCGCGAGTGGGTTCGCAAGCGCCGGCGCCCAGTGCTAGGAGATCGCCAGCCCGGCGCCCGACCGGGCGAGCCGTCGGAGCACAGCATGCGCAGAGCCGCCATCGTCTCGCCGATCCGCACCGCGGTCGGCAAGTTCCAGGGCGCGCTCGCGCCGATGACCGCCGGCGAGCTCGGGGCGGTGATCCTGCGGGCGCTGGTGGCGCGCACCAAGATCGATCCGGCGGTGGTCGACGACGTGATCTTCGCGCAGGGCTATGGCAACGGCGAGTCGCCCTGCATCGCCCGCTGGTCGGCGTTGGCGGCGGACTTCCCGATCGAGACGCCCGGCTACCAGCTCGACCGCCGCTGCGGCTCGGGCCTGCAGGCGGTGATCGACGCGGCGATGATGGTGCAGACCGGCGCGGCCGACGTGGTGGTGGCCGGCGGCGTCGAGAGCATGAGCAACGTCGAGTACTATTCGCTCGACATGCGCTCCGGCGCCCGGGCCGGTTCGGTGACCATGCACGACCGGCTGGCGCGCGGGCGGGTGATGAGCCAGCCGATCAGTCGCTTCGGCGTCATCTCCGGCATGATCGAGACCGCCGACAACCTGGCGCGCGACTACCAGATCAGCCGCGAGGCCTGCGACGAGTACGCCGCGATGAGCCACCAGCGCGCCGCGGCGGCCTGGGAGGCGGGCAAGTTCGACGACGAGCTGGTGCCGGTGAGCGTGCCGCAGAAGCGCGGCGAGGCGATCGTCTTCGACCAGGACGAGGGCGTGCGCGCCGACGCCACGCCCGAGAGCCTCGCCAAGCTGCGCCCCATCGAGAAGGATGGCGTGGTCACCGCCGGCAACGCCAGCCAGCAGAACGACGCGGCCGCCGCCTGCCTGGTGGTGGCCGAGGAGAAGCTGGACGAGCTCGGCCTGGAGCCGATGGGCTGGCTGGTGGGCTGGGCCGCGGCCGGCTGCGATCCGTCGCGGATGGGCATCGGCCCGGTGCCGGCGGTGAAGCGGCTCTTCGAGCGCACCGGGCTTGGCTGGGACGACATCGACCTGGTGGAGCTGAACGAGGCGTTCGCGCCGCAGGTGCTGGCGGTGCTGAAGGGCTGGGGCTGGGACGAGCGGGATCGGCTGAACGTCAACGGCTCGGGCATCAGCCTCGGCCACCCGATCGGCGCCACCGGCGGGCGCATCCTCGCCAACCTGCTGCGCGAGCTGAAGCGGCGCGATGGCAAGTATGGCCTGGAGACCATGTGCATCGGCGGCGGCCAGGGCATCGCCGCCATCTTCGAGAGCGCCTGAGCGATGGCGGACGCGACGCAAAACGAGGCGGGCTATCCGCTCGCCGGGCTGAAGGTGCTGGATTTCTCGCGGGTGCTGGCCGGGCCGTTCGCCGGGCGGATGCTGAGCGACCTGGGCGCGGACGTGGTCAAGGTCGAACCGCCGGACGGCGACGTCACCCGCCAGTGGGGCCGCGTCGTCGCCGGGCTGCCCGGCTACTATTTCCAGCAAAACGCCGGCAAGCGGAACATCTCGATCGACCTGCGCGCGCCTGGCGCCCGCGAGCTGGTGCTGGCGCTCGCGCGCCACGCCGACGTGCTGATCGAGAACTACCGGCCCGACGTGATGCCGCGCCTCGGGCTCGGCTGGGACGATCTTCACGCCGCCAATCCGCGGCTGATCATGCTGTCGATCTCCGGGTTCGGGCAGGGCGGGCCGGAGTCGCACCGCGCCGCCTACGCGCCGATCGTCCACGCCGAGACCGGGCTGATGGAGCGCGCCCAGCGCCGCAGCGGCGGCCTGCCGCGCCGCGACCTGCCGCTGTCGGTGGCCGACACCAACGCCGCGCTGCACGGCCTGGTGGGGCTGCTCTCGGCGGTGATCATGCGGGCGCGCACCGGGGTCGGCCAGCACGTCGACATCGCCATGGTCGACGCCACCATCGCCACCGACGACCAGCTGCAATACGATCTCGACGGATCCGAAGGCACCGCGCCGCTGCCCAGCGACACCTGGGAGACCGGCGCCGGCCCGATCCTGGTCTCCGGCGACTTCCGCTACATCTGGCGGCTGCTGACGAGCCGGCTCGGAGTCCCCGAAGTCTCGACGCCGGACCTCGCCGCCAAGATCGCGGCGCGGCGCGCGGCGATGGCGGCGTTCATGCTGTCGCTGAAGAGCTGGGACGAGGTCGAGGCGGCGTTCGCGAAGATGAACGTGGCCTGGGGGCAGGTGCGGCCGGCCGCCAACGTGCGCGAACAGGCGACGCTGGCGCATCGGAAGTCCATCGTCGAGATCGACGACCGCGCCGGCGGCACCCGGCCAGTCGCGCAATCGCCCTACCGCTGGTCGTCGGCGAAGAGCGGCGTCAAAGGCCCCGCGCCGCACCGCGGCGAGCACAATCACGAGGTGCTGGCCGAGTGGCTGGGGCTTTCGGAAACGCAGGTCGCCGATTTGGCTGCCGCCGGCGTGGTGCTGCAGGACGAAGCGGCCGCCAGGTAGCCCTCGCCCCCACCGAAGCGTGGGGGAGAGGGCTACTTTGACGGCCTACCGATACCTTCGAACGATTGACGCGGCGGCCCGTCACGGATGCCTTGCACGGCGACAGGCAAGAGGAGCTCAGCGATGATCCGTAAGGCGAACGCGGTGTGGAACGGCTCGGGCCGCGATGGGACCGGCAAGCTGACGACGGCGTCCGGCGTGCTGAGCGATCAGACCTACGGCTACCGCAGCCGCTTCGAGAGCGGGCCGGGGACCAACCCGGAGGAGCTGCTGGCGGCGGCGCATGCCGGCTGCTTCACGATGGCGCTGGCGTTCGGGCTGCAAACCGCCGGCTACACCGCCGACGAGATCCAAACCGAGGCGGCGGTCAGCCTCGACCCGGACGGGCAGGGCTTCAAGATCAGCCGCTCGGCGCTGACGCTCACCGCCCGCGTGCCCGGCATCGACGAGTCCCGGTTCCTGGAAATCGCCCGCGGCGCCGAGAAGACCTGCCCGGTCTCCAAGGTGCTGAACGCCGAGATCACCCTCGACGCGAAGCTGGAAGGCTGAGCCGGCCCCTGGCCGCAAGCGCCAGCGTCGCGCCGGCTATCCGGCAGGCTTGGCCGCGCTGGCGGGGACCGGCGACTGGGCCTTGAGCTCGTTGAGGCCGGCGACGCTGATCTTCGCCCAGGTCTTCACGAGGTCGCGAAAGTCCTGCCAGTTGGTCGCGCTGTTCCGCATCAGAATGCCGTTGTCGCCGGCGAGCTTGGCGTCCACCGCCCGCCCGAGCAGCGCGCCCGACTGGGAATCGCGCACCTCGATGACGAAGGTGGCGGCGCCGGCGGCCTCGGAACTGGAGATGGTGCGGCCTGCGGTGATCACATCCGGCGCAGCGACCTGGATGTTGATGATTGCGGTGCGGACGCGGATGACGTCCGGCGCCGGCGCGGTCACGACCGGATAGCCTGCGTCGGCGAACACCTTGTCGAACACGTCGCTGGCGCGTTTCACCCCTTGGGTGACGTCGCTGGTGATGTCGTAGCCGGTGATCCCGTTGCCGAAACTCGCGTTCTCATTGTAGTCGTGTAGCCACTTCTTGTCGAAGGCGATTTCGGTCGGGTCGACCATCACCTTGTCATACGGGCGGAAGTCGGCGCCCGGCGCGAGATAGACGTACTTCAGCTTCTTGGACGTGATCCTGACGAGCCCGTCCCACGTGGTGGGCGGCTCTTCGCTCCGGGCCTGGGTCGCCGCGAGCGCGCCACCCGTCGCGATCATCATCGCGAGCTGGCGTCTGTTCATGAAGCAAGCATGACTCAAGGCAACCGCGGCGCGCCATCCGGCAAAACCCGCGCGCGGGAAGGCGTCGGTCCACCTAGCCCAGGCGGCGCCGTCGCTGGCGGGCGTGACGCGCGGGCCGGAAGGGCATAGTCGTTCGCCGGGAACGATGGGAGCTGCGACCATGACCTATGCGCCGGCCGGGCGGGCGATCTACGACGCCGACAGCCACATCATGGAGTTGCCGGACTTCCTGAAGAAGTACGCCGACCCCGGTTTGCGCGATGCGATCCCCGAAGTGAGCTATTCGGCCTCGATCGTCACCGACGAGGAGGTGGCGGTGATCATGGGGCAGGGCGGGCGGCACAGCGCCGAGCACGTCGCCGCGCAGATCGCGCTCGGCGACGGGCTGATCGCGTCGTCGAAGGAGATCCAGGCGCTGGGCGCCTTCTGGAGCGCCGACCGCTCGACGGCGCTGGACATGCTGGGCTTCCGCAAGCAACTGGTGTTCGCGACCCACAGCGTCGCGATGCCGTTCTCGCCAGCAGCAAGCTCGAGCCGGCGCTGCGCTACGGCGCGGCGCGCGCCCACAACCGGCACATGGCCGACTTCTGCGCCGGCGATAAGCGTCTGATGGGCGTCGGCGTCGTCCCGCTCGACGATCCGGACCTGGCGATGGCCGAGCTGGCGTTCGTGCTGGAGCGGGGGCTGGCGGCCGTCTGGGTGCCGCACCGGCCCTGCGGCGACCGCTCGCCCGGCCACGTCGACTTCGATCCGTTCTGGGCGCGGCTCTCGGCAGAGGGCGTGCCGTTCGTGCTGCACGTCGGCGGCGCGCCGCTGCAACTCGCCAAGGCCTGGATGAACAACGGCCGCGCGCCGACCAAGGACTGGATGGGCGGCGGCGAGAACCTGCGCACCAAGGACATCGCGCTGCTGCACGAGGGACCGGAGCAGTTCCTCACGATGCTGGTGCTGGACGGCGTGCTGGAGCGTCACCCGGCGTTGCGCGGCGCGAGCGTCGAGCTCGGCGCCGGCTGGGTCCCCGAGCTGTTGCGGCGGCTCGACTGGGTGGTGAAGATCTGGAGCCGCACCGACGCCAACCTGCAGGGCTGGTCGCGCACGCCGTCGCAGCAGATCACCCAGCAGCTGGCGTTCACGCCGTTCGTCTACGAGCCGGTCGGCGACCTGATCGACCAGTCGAACGACGATCTCTACCTGTTCTCCACCGACTATCCGCACGTGGAGGGCGGCCGCAATCCGATCGGCCGCTTCGAGGGCGCGCTCGGGGAGCGCAGCGAGGCGGTGCGGGCCAAGTTCTACGCCGAGAACTTCCTGCGCATCTTCCCCAACGCCCGCGCCCCGGCGCCTGCCGCGGCGGCGGTTCCGGCGCACGTCTGACCGATTTGCGCGGCGCCCATTGCGGCGGCCGCGCGGGTCTGTCTCTCTCTGGCGCTCGACGCGTCGTTCGGAGGGGAAAGCCGGGGTGGCTGAAAGCGTACTGACGGAGGCCGGCCCGGCCGACCTGGCCGGCGCGAGGGAGGCCGCGCGGCTCGCGCGGCGCTCGGTGGCGGCGGCCACCGTCGGCAACGCGCTCGAGTTCTACGACTTCGTCACCTACGCCTTCTTCTCGATCCAGATCGGCCACGCGTTCTTCCCCGGCAAGTCCGCCTACGTGAGCCTGATGCTCTCGCTGGCGACGTTCGGGGCCGGTTTCATCACCCGGCCGATCGGCGGGATCATCATCGGGGCCTACGCCGACCGCGTCGGGCGCCGGCCGGCGATGATGCTGAGCTTCACCATGATGGGCGTCGCCATCATCGCGCTGGCGCTGATCCCGCCCTACGCCCAGATCGGCGTCGCCGCGCCGATTCTCGCGGTCGTCGCGCGGATGGTGCAGGGGTTTTCGCTGGGCGGCGAGGTGGGGCCCGACCACGGCGTATCTGCTGGAAGCCGCGCCCGCGCGTCGCCGCGGGCTCGCCGTCTCCTGGCAGGGGGCCAGCCAGGGACTGTCGGCGGCGGTCGGCGGGGCGGTGGGCTTCGGCCTTTCCAACCTGTTGGCGCCGGCGGCGCTCGACGCCTACGGCTGGCGCGTCGCCTTCCTGCTGGGCGCCGTGACGCTGCCGTTCGGGCTGTGGCTGCGGCGCACGCTGCCGGAGACGCTGCATGCGCCTGAGCCGGCGCCGGCCAGTCGCACGACGCCGCAACCGGCGCCGACCACCGCGAGCGCCGAGCGCACCGGAATGGGGCTGCGTCCAGGACAGCCGCCGGATCATCGTGCTGGCGCTGGTGGTGCTCGCCGCCGGAACCATCGGAACCTACGTCTTCAACTACATGACCACGTTCGCGCAGCACACGCTGCACATGGCCCCCGGTCCAGCCTTCGCCGCGGGCGCGCTCGGCAACCTGGTGGGGGTGGCGGGCGGACTGTTCGGCGGCTGGCTTTCCGACAAGGTCGGCCGGCGCCCGGTGATGATCATTCCGGCGATCCTCAACCTGGCCCTGCTCATTCCGATCTTCGCCTGGATAACCGGGAGCCGGACGGTGCTGGCGCTGACGGTCGGGACGGCGGTGATCTCGCTGATGGGCGCGATCGGCGGCGGCGCCTTCTACACGGCGGTCGCGGAAAGTCTGCCCAAACGCATCCGCGGCGCGACGTTCGCGACGGTGTACGCCTTCTCGATCGCCATCTTCGGCGGCACGACGCAGCTGGTCATCACATGGCTGATCCACGTGACGCACAGCAACATGGCGCCGGCCTGGTACCTGTTCGCGGCCTCGGCGTTCGGGTTGGTCGCGCGCTGGCTGATCGTCGAGAGCGCGCCGGTGAAGGCGACGGCGGCGGGCTGACCGCGGCTACCCGGCGGCCACCTCGCGCGCCGCCTTGCGTGACCGCGCCAGCTCGCCGCTCCAGCGGAAGAACTGCGGGATGTCGTAGGGGTGCTCGGCGCCGGCGTCGGGGTCCCACATGCTGCGGCGCGCCGCCACGAGGTCGCCGCCGTAGACGTGCAGTCCCAGCGTCGGCGTTGGCAGCGGGTTCTCGATGGCGTGGATCACCTCCTCGCCGAGGATGATCGCCTCGCCGGCGTGGATCGTCCGCTGGTTCGAGGTCTCCAGCCCATCCCCGGCGCGGCGGTAGAAGGTGTTGGCCTCCTCGCCCTCGTAGATGCCGATCACCGCCCACATGCCGTGGTCGTGCGGGATGCTGACGAAGCCGGGGCGCAGGGTGGCGTTGAGGATGGTCAGCTCGGGCGAACGGAAGAGCGGCGCGTCGAGCGCGTTGGCGCGGCCCTCCAGCGGCGTCACGCCGGCGGCGACCGCGGCCCGGTCGGCCAGCGCTTCGCGCATCAGCTCAAGCGCCAGGCGCGGCGCGTGCGGCTGGAGCACCAGCCGCCGGCAGGCTTCGACGAACGCCTCGAGATCGAACATCGGCCGAGCTCCTTTCGCGGAGGCTGCGTGCTCTCAGGTTCGCCAGGCTAGCACTTGGCGGCGTCCGGCGACACCTGTGCGGACGTCCGCTAGAAGGAGAAGCCGCAGCTTATGCCGGCGGCGACGCCCTGCTGGCCCATAGGCCCGGCATCGCCGGCGGCCCTCACTTTGCAGCCGTTCTTCGGCATCCGCGTCAGGTATGGCTCCGGGTCACTGAGGTAACGCCCATGCGGGTCAAGATTGATCGGCATGGGCGCCGTGGGTCGATTTGCGGCGAACCTTGCGGCACAAGCAGCGCGGTCGGCGTCCGACATCCAGGCCGCGTCCGGATGCGCGCACCCGACCCACCTGCGCAGCGAGGCAGCCAGCCCGGCGCCGTTGGGGCTCGGCGGCGCCATGCTTGGCCCGCTCGCGGACGTCACGGACGACGGCGCCGACGGACCTGGCGCCACTGGCGCCGCCACGGTGGGCTTGCGGGAGGACGGCGGCTGAGGCTTGGACCGGGTTAACTGGCGTTGGGGCGTCGGCGGTCTGAGGATGATGGGCGACGCCAGCCAGACGACGGTGGGCCGCTGCTGGTCGAGCGGCGCGACGAAAACGCGGCCGCCGCCGGTCAGCAACAGGCCGAGCATTGCGACGTGGGCTGCCATTGCCAGCGCAGCGGACGCGGCGAAGCGGCGTCTGCTGGCGGAGCGCGCCTTCGCGGGACCCAAGCGGCCTCCCGTCCGCACGCCGAGGCCCCCCAGCCCGCGGCTGGCGCGCCGATCCGTCAGCTTAGGTTGTCGCGCGCGGGTCGGCAATTCGGCGAGGCTGGGCGCGCGCGCCAGTTCCGGCGTAGAGACCGTCGGGGCGACGCCGTCAGAAAACGGCGCGTGACGCGGGAGACGACGCATGGCGGGCGCGAACCGATACTGGACCCTGGCGGACGGCCCCGTGCCGAACTGGCCGCAGGCGGACACCTTCGTGCTGAACCGGGGCGAGATGCCGGCGCCCGGCCCCGGCCAGGCGCTCAGCCGCACCATCTACGTCTCCCTCGATCCCTACCAGTGGGGCTACAAGAAGCGGCGCACCGAGCCCGCGGGGTACGCGTGCCATGCGCGCACCGTCTCGCAGGTGATCGAGAGCCGCATGCCGGGCTTCGCGGCCGGCGACCTCGTCTTCAACACCAACGGCTGGACCGAGTACGCGCTGATGGGCGAGGGGGTCTGGCGGCCGGCCTACATGGTCCCGCGCAAGCTCGACCCGGCGCTGGGGCGCATCTCGCAGGCGGTGGGCGTGCTCGGCATGCTGGGGCTGACCGCCTACGCCGGCATGGACCTGATGGCCGACCCGAAGCCCGGCGAGACGGTGGTGGTCTCGGCCGCGTCCGGCGGCGTCGGCCAGATCGCCGGGCAGCTGGCCAAGCAGCGCGGGGCGCGGGTGGTGGGGATCGCCGGGCGCGAGGCCAAGTGCCGGTTCGTGGTCGACGAGCTGGGCTACGACGCCTGCGTCTCGCACCTTTCGCCGAGCCTGCCGGCCGACCTCGCGGCGGTCTGTCCGTCGGGGATCGACGTCTACTTCGAGAACGTCGGCGGGGCGGTGTTCGAGGCGGTGCTGCCGCTCTTCAACCAGGGCGCCCGGATGACGATCTGCGGCCTGATCGCCCACTACGGCGACGACGAGGGGAGCGACAGCCGCGCGGCGCTGATGGAGCGGGCCGCGCCGGTGATCAAGGAACGCGGCGTCGTGGTGAAGAACCTCTTCGTCGGCGACTTCGCGGCCAACCATCACGACGAGATGCTGGCCTATGTCGCGCCGCTCGTGAAGGCGGGAAAGATCAAGTATCGCGAGGACATACGCCAGGGTCTTGAGACGATTCCGACCGCCTTCGCCGAGATGCTGCGCGGCGACAACTTCGGCAAGATGCTGGTCCAGGTCGGCGAGGATCCAACGGCGTAGCTAGGCGCAGCCGCCGGACGCCGATAACACTGCTCGCTCGGACTCGTCGGGGGCGCGGCGTGGCGGATATCGCAGTGGTCGACGGCGTCGGCCTGGAGTTGGCGGCCGATGTGGCTCCGCCGGCCGGACTCTCGGCCGCGGATCGGCGGCGGATGGGGCTCTATTTCGCCGGGCTGATCGTGCTGCTCGGCTTCCCCGAGAACCTGACGACGCTGCCGATCACCTTCTTCCTGAAGAACAAGCTGCACCTGCAGGCGCACCAGATTGCGGTGTTCGGGCTGATCGCCGCCATCCCGATCTACTGTGCGATGGGGTTCGGCTTCATCCGCGACGTCGCCAATCCGCTCGGCCGCGGCGACCGTGGCTTCATCATCCTGGCCGGCGCGGCCGGGGCCATCACCTGCGTCGGCTTCTCGTTGGCGACCCCGACGTATGGTGTGCTGCTGGCGGCGGCGCTGACCCTGTCGGTCTCGCTGCTCTTCGTCCGCAGCGCGGTCCGCGGCCTGATCGGCTCGGTCGGCCAGCAGAACGCGGTGACCGGCCAGGCGAGCGCGCTGGTCAGCACGCTGGAGACCGCGCCGGTGGTCGGCGCGATCCTGCTGGGCGGCTTTCTCAGCGACATCCTCGAGCGTCACGCGGCGGCCGAGAGCGCCCGCATCCTCTTCCTGGTTTGCGCGGCGATGCTGGCGGCCACCAGCCTTTACGGCCTCCTGAAGCCCGCCAGCGTCTTCGCCCATGTGCGACGCGAGCGGATGACCGGCGAGCATCCGCTGGCGGAGCTGAAGCGGCTGGTGCGCCACCGCCCGATCTATCCGGCGCTGCTGATCTGGCTGCTCTGGCAGTTCGTGCCGGGGCTGGGCACGCCGCTGCAGTTCTTCATGCAGAACACGCTGCGCTTCCGCGATTCCCAGTTCGGGCTGTGGTGGGCGCTCTACATCGGCGGCGCGGCGCCCGGCTACGTGCTGTTCGGCTTCCTATGCCGGCGTTTTGCGCTGCGTCGGCTGCTGTTCTGGGGAACGGTCGCCGCGGTTCCGATGATGCTGCCGCTGCTGCTGATCCGCGACCCGGGCCTGGCGATCGGCGTCGCCGCGCCAATGGGCCTGGCCGGCGGCGTGGCGGGCGCGGCGATCTTCGACCTGATCATCCGCTCGTGCCCGCCCGGGCTGCAGGGCTCGGTGCTGATGGCGGCCACCGGACTGCTGGCGGTCGACGGCCAGTTCGGTAACCTCCTGGGCGCGGCGCTCTTCGACCACTTCCACGACTTCACCGTCTGCGTGATCGCGATGACCACGACCAACCTCTGATCCTGCCGACGCTGCTGCTGGTCCCGCGCGGCCTCACGGCGACGGCGGACGGCCAGGCGCCGGTCCAGGCCGCGACGGCTTAGAGCGACGTTGGAGCTGGTTGAGGCCTAAACTCTCGCCTCGTCGGCCTTGCCGAAGAAACCGATCTGGTCGGTCTGGGCCTTCTTGAACGAGGGCCGTTCGATCGCGCGAGTCACGTAGGCCTCGGTCGCCGGCCGGCTGCCGAAAGCGCGCACCTGCGGAACCCGCAGCACATCCGCCATCAACAGATCCGCGACGGTGAAGCGGTCGGCCGCGAGCCATTCCCGCTCGCTGAGGACCTGCTCGAGCTGGTCGAGGCGCTGTCCCATCCATCCGGTAAGCGCGTTTTCCTCATCGCCGGATATCTTCAGGAACCACCACGGGACGGTCACCATCTCAATCGAGTTGAGCGCGGCGATGGTCCACTGCAGGACTTGCGCTTGCCCAACCGGATCGGACGGCATCAGCTTGTCGCTCTTGCGCGCCAGGTGCAGCAGCCCCGCGCCACTTTCGAATATCTCCAGATCTCCGTCGTTCAGGAACGGAACCTGGCCAAATGGCTGGCGCGCGAGGTGATTGGTCTCACGACCATCGAATGGGATCGTTCTGACGGCGTAGACGAGACCGGCTTCCTCACACGCCCATCGCAACCTCAGATCACGCACAAAGCCACGCGGGCCTTCAGGGACCCAGTCGTAGGTCCAGATGGTCAGTTCGCTCATCACAGCGGCTCATGCGAGCTCTCAGGCCGCTACCACGCAGCCGTCGTAGCCGGCGGCGGCGACCTCGTTGCACTTGTCGCGGTAGACCGGGAAGCCGCCGATGTAGGGCATGAAGACGCGCGGCTTGCCCGGCACGTTGGCGCCCAGGTACCAGCTGTTGGCCAGCGGGAAGATGGTGGTGTCGGCGACCTCGTTGACGTGCGCCACCCAGGCGTCCTGCGCGGCCGGCGTCGCCTCGATGCTGCCGGCCTGGCGATCGCTCATCCAGCCGATGCAGTCGGCGATCCAGTCGACGTGCTGCTCGATGGCCACCGCCATGTTGCAGAGCACCGAGGGGCTGCCGGGTCCGGTGACCAGGAAGAGGTTCGGGAAACCCGCCACCAGCAGGCCAAGGTAGGTGGCCGGGCCTGCCGCCCAGGCGTCCTTCAGCCGCGCGCCGTCGCGGCCGCGGATGTCGATCTTGTCGAGCGCGCCGGTCATCGCATCGAACCCGATCGCGTAGACGATGGCGTCCACCTCGTATTCGCGCTCGGAGGTCTTCACGCCGGCCGGCGTGATCCGCTCGATCGGCTCCTCGGTGAGGTCGACGAGGCTGACGTTGTCGCGGTTGAAGGTGGCGTAGTAGCCGGTGTCGACGCAGATGCGCTTGGCGCCGATCGGGTAGGTCTTCGGCGACAGCTTCTCGGCGATGGCCGGGTCCTTGACGATCTCGCCGATCTTGGCGCGCACGAACTCGGCGGCGGTCGCGTTGGCGGCCTCGTCCATCACCAGGTCGTTGAAGGCGCCGAGCAAGGCGAACCCGCCGTAGCGCCAGCGCTCCTCGTAGGCCGCCGCGCGGTCGTCGGGGCTGGCCTCCAGCGCCGGCTGCTCGTTGGTCGCCACGTAGCGGATGCCGAAGCCGGTATCGCGCGCCTCCTTGCGGTACTGCGCGCGGTTGGCGGCCCAGTCGGCCATCACGTTCTGGTCGACCGGGCCGTTGTGGGCCGGCACGCTGAAGTTGGGGGTGCGCTGGAAGACGGTGACGTGGCTCGCCTGCGCGGCGATCAGCGGGATCGACTGGATGGCCGACGAGCCGGTGCCGATCACCGCGACGGTCTTGCCGGTGAAGTCGACCCCGCCCTCAGGCCAGCGGCCGGTGTGCCAGCTGGGACCCTTGAAGCTGTCGGAGCCGGGCAGCTCGCCGTCCTCCTTGGGGATCGAGAGGCAGCCCGTGGCCATCACCACGTGGCGGGCGGTGACGGTGTCGCCGCGGTCGGTGGTGACCGTCCAGCGGCGCGCCGCCTCGTCCCAGGTGGCGGACGTCACCCGCGTCTCCAGCTGGATGTCGCCGCGCAGGTCGAAGCGGTCGGCGACGTGGTTGAGGTAGTTCAGCAGCTCCGGCTGGGCGGCGTAGCGCTCGGTCCACTTCCACTCGGCGTCGAGCTCGGGCGAGAACGAGTAGGCGTATTCCTGGCTCTCGATATCGACCCGCGCACCCGGATAGCGGTTCCAGAACCAGGTGCCGCCGACGCTTGGGCCGGCCTCGTAGACCCGCACCGTTTCGCCGGCCTGCCGCAGCCGGTGCAGCATGTAGAGCCCGGAGAACCCGGCCCCGACCACCACCACATCGTAAGACGCGCCCACGGCAGACCTCCCTTATCGTTGGTCAGTTACGATACGCCAGTTGCGGCCCGCGCCTAGGGGCGCACGCCGATGATCTTGAAGCGCCCTGGTCGGACCTATCGAAGCTACATCTCGAACGAGGGGCCGGCGAACGAGCGCTGCGGGCGCGGGCGTTCCTGGCCGGCGCGCGGGGCGCCGGCGATCTGGCCGGCGGTCGCGCCGCCGTCGACCACCAGGCAGTGGCCGGTGACGAAGCGGGCCGCGTCGCTGGCCAGGAAGAGCGCCGCCTGCGCGATGTCCTCCGCCTGGCCGGCCAGCGGCAACGGCTGCATGTTGACCAGCGCCGCGTCGGTGGCCGCCTTGTTGTAGTTCGTGCCGCCGCCGAGGATCGGGGTGGAGACGCCGCCGGGGGCGATCGAGTTGACGCGGATCTTGTCTGCGGCGAGCTCGATCGAGGTGGAGCGGGTCAGGTTCACGACGCCGGCCTTGGCCGCGCAGTAGGCGTGCAGGTTCGGATAGCCGTCGATGCCGGCGATCGAGGCGGTGGAGACGATCGCACCGCCGCCCTGGGCGCGCATCGGCGCCACCGAATGCTTGATGCCAAGGAAGACGCCGCGCAGACAGACCGCCAGTGTGCGGTCCCAGTCGTCGACGTCGATGTCGGCGATCGAGCCCAGCGCGCCGCCGATGCCGGCGTTGTTGAACATCACGTCGAGGCGGCCGAACTCCGAGAGCGCGCGGGCCACCAGCGCGGCGACGTCGGCCTCGGCCGAGACGTCGGTGCGCTGGAAAACGCATTTCGGGCCCGCCGCGCTGGCTTCCTCGGCGCTCGCCTCGCCGCCAGGGGTGTTGAGGTCGGCCAGCACCACGTGCGCGCCTTCCTTCGCGAACAGCAGCGCGCTCGCCTTGCCCATGCCGCTCGCGGCGCCGGTGATCACCGCCACCTTGCCATCCAGCTGACCCATCGGTTCCTCCATCGCGTGTTCGCGCCAATCTGCCCACGCCGCCGCCGCGTCAACGCAATCGTCTGCGCGCATGCGCGCCGCAGGCGCCGTATTGAACCACGGAGTTCACGGAGGAGGCACAGAGGTCACAGAGATCGCCTTCGTGTCCTCAGTGGAATTCTCCGTGTCCTCCGTGGTGAAAGGTGAGGCCTGCGGCGCCCGCTCAGTCCGACGGCTTACCCGGCGTGACAGTTGCGGTACGGCCCGCGAGGCCGCAACAATCGCGTCCGGGAGAACGCCAGGATGAGTGAAACGGACAAGGGCCGAGGCCCGCTCGCCGGGGTGCGGGTCGCCGAGTTCGGCGGCGGTCGCGCGCTGGCCTATTGCGGCAAGCTGTTCGCCGACTTCGGCGCCGACGTGGTGAAGGTCGAGCCGCCGGGCGGCGATCCCGATCGGCGGACGCCGCCGCTGGTCGATGCGGGCGGCGGCGCGCAGGAGAGCGCGCTGTTCGCGTGGCTCAACACCAACAAGGCGAGCGTGACGGTCGCCGACGGACGACGCGGCGCGGCTGGCGCAGATCGCCGGCGGCGTCGACGTGCTGATCGACGGCCGCGCCGGCGCCTGGGACGACGCCGGGCCGTGCCGGCCACGCCGCGCTGCGCGCGGCCAACCCGGGGCTGGTCGTCGTGGCGATCAGCTGGTTCGGCGAGAGCGGTCCGTACAAGGACTATGCGGGCGCCGACGCCGTGGTGCGGGCGCTGGCGGGGTTGGTGCGCGGGGTCGGACCGGCCGAGGCGCCGATTATGCTCAGCGAGCACCAGTCCTACCTGCCGGCCGCGCTCAGCGCCTTCTCCGCCGCGCTCGCCGCGCTGATCGCCGGCGGGCCGGGGCGGCGCTTCGAGATCAGCATCCACGACGCCTCGACCCTGGTCGGCGAGTTCCAGGATGCGGTCACCACCCAGACCGGCTTCGAGGAGATGCGCTGGGGCCGCAACCACTTCTTCCCGGTGTTCCCGACCGGCGTCTATCCGACCAAGGAGGGCTGGCTGGGCGTCACCGCCTTCTCCGCCGACCAGTGGCGCGGCTTCTGCCACATGCTGGGCCTGCCGGACCTGGTCGACCGGCCGGGGTTCGCCACCGCCAACGAGCGGCTGATCGTCGGCGACGAGCTGGACGAGATCATCACCGAGCGCCTCGCCAGCGCGCACCGCCCGCGAATGGGCCGACGAGGCGATCGCGCGCCGCGTGCCGCTGGTCGAGACGCCGGATATGGCGACGCTGCTCGCCAGCGAGGTGCACCGCGATCACGGCGCATTCGGCGAGGTGCGGATCGGCGCGGCCAGCTTCGAGGCGCCGGTGCTGCCGCAGAAGCTGACCGCCACGCCGCCGTCCGCTGCGGGCGTCGCGCCGAGGGCCGGCGAGCACTCGCAGACCTGGCGCCCATCGCCGCCGCAGCCACGGCCGGCGCGCGTCGCGGCCGGCGCGCTGCCGCTGGAGGGGCTGCGCGTCATCGACCTGACGATGGGCTGGGCCGGGCCGGTGGGCACCCGCCAGGTCGCCGACCTCGGCGCCGAGGTGATCAAGGTGGAGGGCCGCGCCTATCCCGACTGGTGGCGCGGCGCCGATTACAGCGACGAGGGCATCGCCGCGTTCGGCTACGAGAAGCCGCTCTTTTTCAACTGGGTGAACCGCAACAAGATCGGCATCACGCTCGACCTGACCCGGCCCGAGGGCGTCGACGCTGCTGCTCGACCTGGTGAAGGGCGCCGACGCCGTGGTGGAGAACTACGGGACCGGGCGTGCTGGAAGGCTTCGGGCTTTCCTACGAGGCGTTCCGCGCCGCGCGGCCCGACATCGTGATGATGTCGATGCCGGCGTTCGGGGTCGCCAGCGCCCTGGGCGCAGACGCGGGCCTACGGCTCGACGCTGGAGCACGCGTCGGGGCTGCCGATGCTGACCGGCTGGCCGGACGATCCGCCGACCATGAACCACATCGCCTATGGCGATCCGATCGGCGGGCTATCGGCCTGCCCGGCGCTGCTGACCGCGCTGCTGCACCGCCAGCGGACCGGGGAGGGGCAGTTCATCGACCTTTCGCAGGTCGAGTGCCTGTTTCCGCTGGCCGCGCCCTGGCTGATCGAGCAGTCGGTGACCGGCCAGGTCTCGCCGCGCACCGGCAACCGGCATCCGCACTTCGTGCCGCACGGCTGCTTCCCCTGCGAGGACCACGACGCCTGGGTGGTGATCGCGGTGACCGGCGACGCGGCCTGGCGCGCGCTCTGCGGCGTGATCGGGCGCGCGGACCTGGCGGCCGATCCGGCGCTGGCGACGGCGGAGGGGCGGCGGGCGAGGGAGGACATGCTGGAGGCGGCGATCGCCGCCTGGACCCGCGGCCGCTCGCCCGACGCGGCGATGGAGGCGCTGCAGGCGGCCGGCGTCGCCGCCGGCGCGGCGCGCGGGCTCGCCGAAGTGCTGCTTTACGAGCCGCACCTGACCGCCCGCGGCTACTGGCAGGAGGTGGAGCGGCCGCACATGGACTGGCCCCAGCAGCCCTCGCCGGCGTTCCGCGAGGAGGGCCGCGCCTACCCGATCCGCCGGGCGGCGCCGACGCTCGGTCAGTCGAGCCGCGAGGTGCTGGGGCGGCTCGCTGGGCGTCAGCGACGCCGAACTCGACCGCCTGGAGGCCGCCGCCATCATCGGCGAGGCGCCGATCCCGCTCAGCCAGCGCAAGCCGCGCAGCTCGGCGCTGATCCACGCGGCGGCGAGCGGCGGGGAAGGCGCATGAACGACTGGATCACCCGCAACGTCGGCATGTTCAGCGGCGCCGAGCAGACCCGCAACTTCCGCGAGATGTCGACGGTCTATCCGGTGCGGGTCATCCGTCGCGCCCCAACGCCGTCACCGCTCGAGCCGGGGCCGGCCACGGACCTGCCCGAGGACTTCGAGTTCGGCGGGCGCAGGCTGAACACCGCCGACTTCCTGGCGGAAATGGAGACCACCGGCCTGATCGTCGTCCGCGACGGCCGGGTGGCGTTCGAGCGCTATTGGCTCGGCAACGACGCCACGACCCAGTCGATCGCCTGGTCGGTGTCGAAGTCGTTCGTCTCGGCGCTGATCGGCATTGCGGTCGGCGAGGGCGCGATCGCCTCGGTCGAGGACCCGGTCACGCGGTATGCGCCGGAGCTGGCCGGCGGCGCCTATGACGGGGTGCGGCTGAAGGACGTGCTGCAGATGTCGTCCGGCGCCCGCTGGAACGAGGACTACAGCGATCCCAACTCGGACATCGGCGCCTATGGGCGGGTGATGAGCGGCGGGGGCTCGCTCGACGCCTTCGCCGCCGGCCTGGTGCGCGAACGCCCGCCCGGCACGTTCAACCGCTACAACAGCACCGACACCCATGTGCTCGGGCTGGTGCTGCGCCGGGCGACGAAGCGGTCGTTGGCCGAGTACCTGCGCAAGAAGCTGTGGCAGCCGCTGGGGATGGAGGCCGACGCGTTCTGGATGGTCGACACCGCGGGCGCCGAGATGGCGGGCGTGGGCCTCAACGCGGTGCTCCGCGACTACGCCAGGCTGGGCTGCTGCTACCTGAACGGCGGCGCCTGGAACGGCGTCCAGGTGGTGCCCAGCGACTGGGTGCAGGCGTCGGTGACGCCGGATGCGCCGCACCTGCGTCCAGGGGTGCGCGAGAGCGCCCTCCTGCCAATGGGCTATGGCTATCAATGGTGGCTTCCGGACGACAGCGGCGTCTTCAGCGCCATCGGCGTCTACAACCAGTTCGTCTGGGTCGACCCCGCCACCCGCACCGTCATCGCCAAGACCTCCGCGTTCCGGGGCTTCGCGTCGACGTCAGGCCTGGAGTCCTACCGGATCGCCGACCACTTCGCGCTGTTCGCGGCGATCGCCGGGCGCTGAGCGGCCCGGCTAAGGGCCGAGGCCAATCGCCTGGTCGAGTTTCGCGTCGTTCAGCGCCTTCGCCATGTCCCGGGCGCTCTCGCCGGCCTGGTTCCGGTGATCGAGGCTGGCGCCGTGGCGGCGCAAGGCGGCCGCCGTGGCGGCGTGGTCGGACTGGATGGACTGCATCAGCGCGGTGTCGCCCGCCGCGTCGGGCGCGTCGACGGGTGCGCCCTGCCGCAGCAGGTCCTGCACTTCGGCGGTGCGGCCGGCCGCGGCGGCGGCCCGCAGTCGGGCGCCCGGGTCAGCCTGATCGCGCGCCGATGACGTGAAGGCGCTCACCGCGAGCGGGACGCGCTCGAGATGCGCCTCCCGCTTCTCGGCGGTGACCACCAGCTCCTGCGACTTCGCCGCCGCGCCGCTCTCGCTCATGGCTTGGGCGGTCTGAGGCGGTGGCGGCGGTGGCGGAAGAGGCGCGGGCGCCGCGCGCTGGGCGAAGCGCGCCTGGTCGCTCGGAGGCATCGCGCGGCCGGCTGCCGGGGCGCTGTCGGCTGCGCCGCGCTCGGGCCCGCCGGCGATTGGCGGCGCCTCGTAGAGGATTGGCGGCGCTTCGATCTGCGGCCTGGCGAGCCGCGGGAGGACGGGGCGCGTGGGAGCTTTCGCCGGAGCAAGGGGCGCCGGCGCGGCGCCGGCAGCCTTCGACCCTGCCGCCGGGCGGACCGGACGCTGCGATTGGCTTGCCCGGCGGCAGCTGCGGCGGCTGGTAGATCTGGCTGGCGGTGAAGAGGGCGAGCCCCGTGACGCAGGCGGCGACGAGCCAGCCGCCGCGGCGCCACAGCGGCGGCCGCGCCGCGGGCGCGGACGCCTCCGGCGCGCCCCGGGCGGCGACGGCGGCGAGCACCCGCTCGCGCCTGGCCGTCCGCGCCGCGTCGTCGCTCAGCACGGCCTCGGCCTCCACGTAGGCCTTGTCGATCGGGTCGGGCATGGCGTCGGGATCAGACATGGACCGACCTTTCGCCCGCCAGCACTTGCCTGAGCTTGGCGCGGGCATAGCGCAGCCGGCTCTTGGCCGTCTCGACCGCGACACCGGTCGCCCCGGCGATCTCCTCCAGCGAGAGCCCGGCCTGCGCGAACATGACGAAGGCGCCGCGCTGCTCCAGCGGCAGCGCCTCGACCGCGGTGACGATCCGCTGCGCCAGCTCGCGCGATTCCACCGCTTCCAACGGGCTCTGCGACGGGTCGGGGAGCTGCATCAGTGCCGCGTCGTCGCCCGGCCCGGCCAGCACGGCCACTTTCAGCCGCCGAAAGTGGTCGAAGACCTTGTGGCGCGCGACGGTGAAGAGCCAGGCGCGGAAGCTGGCCTTGGCCGGGTCGAACGTGGCGGCGTTTCTCGAAATCGAGATCCAGGTCTCCTGGTGCAGGTCCTCGGCGGCGTCGCCATGCGCGCCGCCCAGCAGTCGCTTGATGAAGTGGAAGCATGGTCGGTCGTGTCGGTCGTAGAGGCGCGCGAAGGCGTGCACGTCGCCGGCGCAGTGTGCGGCGATGAGCTCGGCGTCGTCCGCCAGATCCGGCTCCATCGGTGGCAATCTAGCCGAAGCTGAGCTGGTCGCGCGACGGCTCAACGATCGTCTGGTGGGTCGGGCACAAAGCCGCCGGCCGCGGGGCTCGAGGGGAACGGCCGCGGCTGGCGCTCGCCATAGCGCCAAGGCGGGATCACGCCCATCGCGACGAGATTGTCGCGTGTGTCGTAGGCGATCTCCTGGGTGAATTGCGGGCGGGACGTCGCCCGCTCGAACGCCACCTCGGTCGTCACCGACCATTCGCGCGCGCCGTGGCCGGTGCCCAGTTTCTCGTCCCGCGGTTCGGCCGCGGCCGCGTCCCGGCTGCGGCTCGTGAAGCCGCTGACCGCGAGTGGGACCGACGCCAGGCGAGACTCGCGCTTCTGGGCCGTGACCGTGACGTCCTCGGTCTTGCCCGCCGCGGGTGGCGGCAGTGGCGGTGGCGCGGGCGACCCGCGCTGGGCGAAACGGGCCGCTGACGCGGCGCGCGCGGCAGCGCCAGCCCTGTCGACCGGGCCGCGCTCGTCCGAAGGCGCCAATGTCTCGGCGATCGCCGGCGGGGCGCGCTCGTTGAAGACGGCGATGCCGATCACCCCTACGTTCGCCGGCCGGCCGGTGAGGGCCGCGTAGGACTGCGGCAGCCGGGCGAAGGTGAAGTCCGCCACCTCGGTGAGGGTCTTGCGCCACCCGTCGAGTTCGTACAACTCGATGGGGAGCGAAGATGTAGCCGCGCTGATTGTAGCCCGCGGTCTCGCCGGTGATGATGTTGACGCCGTCGACCGACATCACCACCAGCACGCGGCCGTCGGTGTGGTTGGTCACCCGCAGGCCATAGCGATCGCCGGGCGATCCGGCGACGAACAGATGGCCGTCGTGCCGCCAGACCCTGAGTGGCTGACCGGTCTCGCGGTCGACCACCTGCAGGTCCACAGGCGTTGCGTCGGCATGGGTCGCTGCCGTGCAGGCCAGACCCATCGCGGCGATGGCCGCCGCTAGCACCACACGATGCCGCCAAGACGTGTGCCTGATATTCGTCGCCGCCATCTGCGCCTCCCTCGAGTTACACGAAGGACTACGCAGCGGGCGGGCGGACGGGGTTAGAATGAGGCTGCGGCGCCTATTCCAGGCCCTCGGGCACCGGATTGACGAGCTCGATCGAGGCGGACTCCGCGTCGATGTCGCGAATGGAGATCGGCGCCTCCAGTCCGTCGGCGAGGCGCAGCCGCACGTTCAAGAGCGCCCTGCCGACCAGCTCGGAAAGCTCGCCGCGCACGTCGCCGTCGCCCGAAAGCCAGCGACCCTGCCCATAGAGATCGACGCTGTACGAGACCGCGCGGGTCGAGCGCCGCCCCCAGACCAGCGTGCCGTCGCCGCGTAGGGTCTTCAGCAGCCGCAATGGGCCCGTTCGGCCTCGGTTCATGGACGGCTGCTCCAGAGATCGCAGAGCCACGCGGCTCGCGCGGCGATTCCTGTGCTCCAGCTAACGCTTAAGGGTAGCACGCCGATCCGCGAAACGGGCGTTCATTCGCTGACGCCGGCTTTTGGACACGCCGGCGACGCGGGGATGGCTGCGCCTGTCACGCCGGCGCGAGCCCAGGGTTCAACCGGCGGCGGTTGAAAGTGTCCTGGCACAGCTTGTGTTTTCCGCCACATGGTCTATGTTCGGCCAATCGAATTTCGTCAGGTTCGGTCGCTCTCCTTTGCTCGATCTTGATTGAGCGCGGGCCTGCTCTCCGCCTTCTCGAAAATCAGATCGTCCGTACGGTGTGCGGATGTCTCTCTATTCTGAAAGACCTCTTATATGACTACTGGAACCGTCAAGTGGTTCAATGCCACCAAGGGCTTTGGCTTCATCCAGCCTGACGAAGGCGGCAAGGACGTTTTCGTCCATGTCTCCGCCGTCGAGCGCTCCGACCTCGGTCGGCTGAGCGAAGGCCAGAAGGTGGGCTACGAGATCGAGCGCGACCGCAAGACCGGTCGTAAATCGGCAGTGTCCCTGCGGTCGGCCTAACGGCTGACCTCGCCGAGGCGAGGCCGCAAGGCCTCGCCTCGGCGCCTGCCGGCGGGCCTCTCGAGATCCGCCGGCGCCTATTTTCACCGAACCAGGAGCGTTGATGGCCAAGGAAGACGTCATCGAAGTTGACGGCGTCGTCGCCGAGATTCTGCCGGGCGGCCAGTTCCGCGTGCAACTCGACGAGCAACACGTGGTCCTGGTCTATACCGCCGGAAAGATGCGCAAGAACCGCATCCGCACCGCGGTCGGCGACCGGGTGACCGTCGAGATGACTCCCTACGACCTGACACGCGGAAGGCTGATCTATCGCCACAAGGGCGAGTCGGTCACCACGTCGCCGACGCGCCACGTTTACAGGCCCCGTCGATGAACGAAGTCATCAGTCCCGTCCTGATTACCTGCCCGCAGACCGGCGAGGCGGTGGAGACCGTGCTGCGCCTGCGCCCCTCGGCGTTCGAGGCGCTGCAGGGCGAATACAGCTTCCGCTGTACGCGCTGCGGCCAGGTGCATGCCTGGCGCAAGGCCGAAGCCTGGCTGAAGCCGGTGCCGATGGCCGTCGCCGCGGCCGTGGCCGCCAGGTCCAGCAGCTAGAGCGGGTCCTCACGCGCCCAACGCCTCACGCAGGCGCCGGGCGTCGCCGTTACCCCTGACTCTCACGACCAACGCCGATGGCGCGCCGCTGCGCAGCCACGCGTCCGTCGCCGGCGTCCAGGCGCCGAACGCGATGATCGTGCGCGCATATCGCCAGCCGAACGCCTCCTCGCAGCCATCCGGTCGGTCGGCGCGGGGGCGGCCGCGGTGGCGAACCACTTTCCGCCAGGCCCGCCAGACCCGCCGCAGCGCCGGCTGGTCGAGCCACAGCACCACCTCGGCGCGCGGCAGCATCAGCTCGCGCGCCTCGCCGTAGGTTCCGTCGACGACCCAGGCCTCGCCTTGCGCCGCCTCGGCGATGCGGCGGCGGAAGAGCGCCGGATCGACTTCCGCCCAGCCAGGCCCGAAGCGCAACCGGTCGAGATGGACGACCGGCAGGCCGAGCCGGCGTCCCAGCGCCAGCGCGAGGGTGGATTTGCCCGCCCCGGCGCCGCCGAGGATCGCGATGCGGTGCGCCGCGAGGAGCGCGGACGCCGCCGCGTCCATGTCGCGCTCGCCGCCGGGCGCGCCGCGCCCCGCCATGCTCAGTTCGCGGCGGGGGCGCGAGCCGGCGCTGCGTTCTGCTGCACCATCATCGCCGTCAGCTGACGCGCCATCCGCGTGAAGTCGTGCGGGTAGGGCAGGTAGGGCTCGCTGACCGCGTCGAGGCGCGCGATGGCGTCGGCGGGCAGCTCGACGTCCAGCGCCGCCAGGTTGTCGCCCAGCTGCTGCTGGCTCTTCGGCCCGATGATCGGCGCCACCACGCCCGGCCGCGCCAGGTTCCAGGCCAGCGCCACCGCCAGCGGCGCGGCGTTGAGCTGACGCGCCTCCTCCAGCAACACCGAGACGACCGCGTGGTTGCGCTCGTTCAGCGACCTGGTCCGCCAGATGCTCTGGAACGGGCCTGGCGCGGCGAAGCGGGTGCCTTCCTGCGGCTCCTCGCCGGGCTTGTACTTGCCGGTCAGCATGCCGCCGGCCAGCGGGCTCCAGGGGATCACGCCGAGGCCGAACTTGTTGCAGGCCGGCAGGATCTCGACCTCGATGTCGCGGGCGAGGATGCTGTACTGCGGCTGCAGGCTGACCAGCGGCTCCCAGCCCTTCGCCTCGATGACGAGGCAGGCCTCGACGATCTGCGAGGCGGACCAGTTGGAGACGCCGATGTAGCGCACCTTGCCCTGGCGGACGAGGTCGTTGAGCGTCGAGAGCGTCTCCTCGACCGGCGTCGCGTCGTCGTAGCGGTGCATCTGGTAGAGGTCGATGTAGTCGGTGCCGAGCCGGCGCAGGCTGTCCTCGCAGGCCTTCACGACGTGCTTGCGGCTGGAGCCGCTATCGAACGGGCCAGGCCCGAGCGGCGAGGCGGCCTTGGTGGCGATCACCACGCTGTCGCGGCGATCCTTGACCGCCTTGCCGACGATGGTCTCCGAGCGGGTCGCCGAGTAGACGTTGGCGGTGTCGATGAAGTTGTGGCCCGCATCGAGGTAGGCGTCGATGATGCCGATCGAGGTCGACTCGTCGCAGCCGAACTGCTCGTTGCCGAAGTTCATCGCCCCCAGGCACAGCGGCGAGACCCGCAACCCCGACCGCCCCAGATTCCGCAATCCCTGTGAAGCCATGTCCGCCAAGTCCCTTGGTTCCGCCGTTGCAGTGCCTGACCCGACTGTAGCGGCTGATCGCCGGCCTGTCGCTTTCCCTTGCCCGCAGCTTCACTGCCTCGCTAGGGTCGGCGCACGTGAGGACGGGCAGGTGTGACCGAGATCTTCGTCTCATACGCGCGCTCGACGGCGACGCAGGCCCAGGCGGTCGTCGCAGCCCTGCGTGCGCTGGGCTACAGCGTCTGGATCGACGACGACCTGCCGGCGCATCGGACCTTTGGCGGCGTGATCGAGGAGCAGATGGCAGCGGCCAAGGCGGCCGTGGTGATCTGGTCGGCGGATGCAGTGCGGTCGGAGTGGGTGCTGTCCGAGGCCAACCGGGCGCGCGAGGACCGCAAGCTCGTTCAGGTCACGACCGACCGGAGCCGGCTGCCTATGCCGTTCGACACCATTCAGTGCGTCGACCTGGCGGGCTGGACTGGCGAGGCGGACGCCCCGGGCTGGCGCAAGGTGCTGGCCAGCATTCGGGAGCTCGTGACCGAGACCACGCCGGCGCAACGACGCCAGGTGGCCGCCGATCCGACCGAGCCGCTGCTGGCGGTGCTCGCCTTCGACAACCTCTCGGGCGACGCCGAGATGGCCTACTTCTCCGACGGCGTCTCCGAGGAGATCCTGCAGACCGTGGCGCGCGGCGCGGAGCTGAAGGTGATCGGTCGCGGCTCCAGCTTTCAGTTCCGCGGGCGCGACAAGGCGGCCGCGCATGTCGCCGCGGCGCTCAGCGCCACCCACGTGCTCGACGGTTCGGTGCGGCGCAGCGGCAACAAGGTGCGGATCGCCGCCAACCTGATCGAGTGTGAGCGCGAGACGACGATCTGGTCGGATCGTTTCGATCGCGAGCTGTCGGACGTGTTCGCGCTGCAGGACGAGATCGCCGCCGCCGTCGCCGCCGCGCTGAAGGTCGCCTTCGCGCCGACGGCGCAACCTGGGGCCGTCGACCCATCGGCCTATACGCTCTACCTCAAGGCGCGCGAGCTCAGGAACCGGGGCCTGCTCTCCCCGGCGACGGTGATCGCGGTGATCGAGCTGCTGGACGAGGCGACGCGCCTGGCGCCCAACTTCGCCCGCGCCTGGGAGTTCCTGGCGACCATGCAGGTCGAGCATCTGCGCTTCGACCAGGCCGGACAGCCTCTGACGATAAGGCGCGCCGATGTCGTCGCCGCGGCGGAGACGGCGCTGAGGCTCGATCCGGGGCTGGGGGCCGCCTATCAGGCGCTGGGTCAGCTGGAGCCGTTTGGCCGCTTCGCCGAGCGCGAAGCTTTTCATACGAAAGCCCTCTCGGCGGCGCCCAACGATCCGACCGTCCTCACCAACGCGAGCCTGTTCTTCGCCGAGGTCGGGCGCGTGCGTGACGCCCTCGCGTGCGCCAGCCGGGCCTACGACCTCGATCCGATGTATCCGTGGGCGGCGAGTTGGTACGCCTGTACGGCGGAGTACGCCGGTCGCGATGCCGAGTGCCTTGGTCTGTGGGACAGCTACTGCGCACGCTGGCCCGACAACGAGCTGATCGCCTGGGGCGCTATCTGCGCCGCATTGGACTATGGTCAGTGGATCTGGTTCGACGACCTCATTCGGACGTCCAGCGAGAAGGGATTCAACAGCCCGACCTTGCACGCCGCCATCACTTACGGTCAGCAGTTACGAGAGTCGGATGCGGACGTCTCCGCGCACGTGCTGCAGCGAGTACGGGAGAAACTTGCCCGAAACGGCGTCCTGTCGATCTTCGACCTCACCAAACTGCATCGGCTCGGCATGACTGAGGAGGCGTTCGAACTGATCGCTCAATCCTCGTTCGACTATATGTTCGATTCGGACAAAGGGTCCCCGAACGGCGCCGAAGGCCCGTCGATGATGTTCAACGTCAGCCACGCCTCCGCGATGATGCGCGACATCCGCTTCGTCGGGCTCTGCGACAGGCTGGGGCTGTGCGACTACTGGACGAAGACCGGCCGTTGGCCCGACTGCGCCGACGTCGTCGCCCCCTACTACGACTTCAGGGCCGAGGCCCGCAGGCTGGCGTCATGATCGAGCTGCACTACTATCCCGACAACGCCAGCCAGTTCCCGCACATGCTGCTGCGGGAAATCGGGTGCCCGTTCGAGCTGCGGCTGGTCGACCGCAATCACGACGCCCAGACGAGCGCCGCCTATCTGAAGCTCAATCCGAATGGCAAGATCCCGGTGCTGGTCGACGACGGAGAGGCGATCTTCGAGACCGGCGCGATAGGCCTCTACCTGGCCGACAAGTTCCCCGAGGCGGGCCTCGCGCCGCGGCCCGGCGAGCGGGAGCGCGGCGCCTACTACAAGTGGATGGTCTACCTGGCCTGCGTGCCGCAGGCGGAGTTCCGGGCCTGGTTCTACCCGCACGAGTTCGTCGACGACCCGGCGCTCGCCCCGCACGCCAAGGCGGCCGCTGGCCGGCGTCTCACGGACATCTTCGAGCGCACCGCCGCGCAGCTGGGGGAGGGGCCGTGGCTGCTGGGCGAGCGCTTCTCGGCGGCCGACCTCTACCTCCTGATGCTGACCCGCTGGGGCTCGACCTTGCCCCGACCGGTGCGCGAGGCGCCCGCGATCGCGGCGCATGCCGCGCGCGTCGTCGAGCGGCCGGCGGTGCAGGCGACCTACGCCGCCGAGGGGTTCAAGGCCCCTTACTTCTAGCCGGGCAGGGCTCAGCCGAATCCCAGGTCGACCAGCCAGTCGTGGAAGAGGTCGATCCATTTGTCGGAGGGGGCCCCCTGCTTGACCATGCCGAAGCCGTGCTGGCCGCGGCGGTAGATGTGCAGCTCGGCCGAGCGCTCGGCGTCGGTCCAGTCGGAATAGAGGCGTTCGACCACCCGGTAGAGCAGCTGGTCGTCCTGCGCGAGCGCGGTGAAGAGCGGCGGCGCGTCGTCGGGAACGGGCCGGTCCAGAGTCTCGCCGCCGTAGATCGGCGCGATGAAGGCGAGCGGCGCGGCGCGCGGGTCGAGCGCCACGTCGACCACCAGGAAGGCGCCGGCCGAGAAGCCGAGCATGCCGATCTTGCCCGCGTCCAGACTCCATTCGGCGGCCCGCGCGCGGACGATCTCGATCGCGCGGCGTCCGTCGTCGGCCGCGGCCTCCCGCGCGGCGCCGAACATCTCGTAGGGCACGGCCTCGCCCATGGCGCGGAAGGCGGTGCGGCCATGCCGGGTCAGGTCGATCTGCGCGTAGAGCGCCAGCATCTCGGCGTCGTAGTCGGCCTGCGCGGCCGGCGTGGCGCGCACGCGGTATTTCAGCAGGAACGCCGTGTAGCCGTGCGCCGTCAGCCAACGCACCACCTCGGTGCCTTCGTGCTCCCAGGCCAGCAGGCGCCAGCCGCCGCCGGGGCAGACGATGACGCCGACGCCGTTCGACTGGCCGTTGGTGGGCGCGTAGACGCTCAGCGTCGGGTCCGAGACGTTGCGCAGGATGGTGGCGTGGCCGGCGACGCCGACCGGCGCGCTGCACCTCAACCTCCGGCCCCACGCCCTCCAGCGTCGTCGGCGGACCGTCGGGCCAGAGGCGGATCACGTCGATGGGCGGCGTATCCTGGGTCACGGGGATCCTTTGCGATCGTCGGGTCGACCTGGATATCATCCGGTCGGCGGCGCCTCCAGGCGAGCGCCATGCGGAGGATGAGGGTCGACGGGGCCGTGGGTAGCTAACTCTGGCCCGGCACAGACGTCGGCGCGACCCCTCATCCGTCGGGCTCCGCCCGACACCTTCTCATGCAAGGGGAGAAGGGCGCCTGATCTAGTACGACAGCTTCGGATACCAGTCCGGCCCGCGGCCAGCGGGGGTCATGTCGAGGATGTTCCAGACCGGGGAGGGGTCCGGCGCGCCGCGCGGGCCCTGGCCCGGGTCCATGGTCTCCAGCCACATCTCGTCGGCCCAGAAGTGGCGGATCTCGCCGCCCTTGCGGGTGAAGACGTTGGTCCCCGCGGCTTCTTCGACCGGGTTCTCGGGGATGCCGACGTAGTCGCGCGTGAAGTTCCAGTTGAGATCCTGGTAGAGGGAGAGGCGACTCCAGCCGCGCTCCGACCGCCAGGCCGCGAGCCGCTCGATCGGCGAGCGCGCCACGACCGCCAGCGACAGGTGCTGCGCCACGCCTGGCGCGACGGCGTTCCACGCATCCAGCAGGTCGGTGCACATCGGGCAGGGCCGCGCGCGCTCCGGGCCGTACATGTAGCTGTACACCAGCAGCGTCTCATGCGGACCGAAGAGCCCGGCCAGGTCGGTTTCGCCCGCCTCGCCCATGAACCGGTAGTCGCCCTCCACCGGGGCGCCGGTCGGCAGCGCGCGGCGCATCTGCGCCACCCGCTCGACGTGGCGGCGCAGCTCGATCTCCTCGGCCAGCAGCGCGGTGCGCGCCGCCCGGTACTCGGCGCTCTCGTGCGGCACCCGCGCGGGGTTTGCCCGCGCCAGCTCGATGGCGGGGGCAAGCGTCTCGGTCTTGGCGTCCATGGATGGGTCTCCGGCGATGGTTGCTGATCATAGACGATCCAGGCGGCCGGAAAGCGACAGCAGCCGGCAAGTCTCTTGCCCCGAGCGTGCGGCGAGGCGCCGGTTTGCGCCGCGCCGCGATCCAACCTACCTAGCGCGCTATCAAGCAGCCGGACGCGGAATGACGAAGCAGTTCGATCTCACGACGCCCATCGGCCGGCTGAACACCCTCTCGCACTACGCCTGGAACGATCACGCCTACCTGCGGCTGGGCTGGCTGAATGCGCACTGGATCAGCGACGAGCTGGTGCGGGCCAACCAGCCCTGGCCGTTCCAGGTCAAAGGGTGGCGTGAGCGCGGCGTGCGCACGATCGTCAATCTGCGCGGCGGCGCCGACAGCCACCACGCGCTGGAGGCCGAGGCCTGCGCCCGCTATGGCGTCAACCTGGTCAGCTACCCGGTGCGCTCGCGCGATGTCCCGACGCGCGAGCAGATCCTCGGCGCGCGGGCGCTGTTCGATGGCCTGGAATATCCGGCGATGATGCACTGCAAGTCGGGTGCGGATCGGGCCGGGCTGATGAGCGTGCTCTACATGCACTTTCGCAAAGGCCAGCCGATCTCCGAGGCGATCAAGCAGCTTCACCTGCGCTTCGGCCATTTCCGCGCCGGCCTGACCGGGGTGCTCGACTACTATTTCGAGTACTACATGGCGCAGGTCGAGCCCCGCGGCCTCTCGCTCGAGGACTGGGCGCGCGAGCCCGACTACGACCCCGTCGCCATCCGACGCGATTTCAAGGCGCAGTGGTGGGGCACCCTGCTGACCGAGAAGCTGCTGCGCCGCGAATAGCGCAGCCGGCCGTCGCCTAGAAGAAGCCGAGCGCCTTGTCGCTGTAGCTGACCAGCATGTTCTTGGTCTGCTGGTAGTGGTCGAGCATCATCTTGTGGTTCTCGCGGCCGACGCCGGACTGCTTGTAGCCGCCGAACGCCGCGTGGGCGGGGTAGGCGTGGTAGCAGTTGATCCACACGCGGCCCGCCTCGACGCCACGCCCGAAGCGGTAGCAGCGGTTGGCGTCGCGGGTCCAGACGCCGGCGCCGAGGCCGTAGCGGCTGTCGTTGGCGATGGCGAGCGCGTCTTCCTCGTCCTTGAAGGTGGTCACCGCCAGCACCGGGCCGAAGATCTCCTCCTGGAAGATGCGCATCTTGTTGTGGCCGCGGAACACCGTGGGCTGCACGTAGTAGCCGCCCGCCAGGTCGTTCGGCATCAGCTCGCGCGCACCGCCGACCAGCAGCTCGGCGCCCTCGTCCTTGCCGATCTGGATGTAGCCCATGATCTTGTCGAGCTGCTCCTCGGAGGCCTGCGCGCCGATCATCGTCGAGGCGTCGAGCGGGCTGCCCTGGGTGATCTGCCCGACCCGCTTCAGCGCCTTCTCCATGAAGCGGTCGTACATCAACTCCTGCACCAGCGCGCGGCTGGGGCAGGTGCAGACCTCGCCCTGGTTGAGGGCGAACATCACGAAGCCCTCCAGCGCCTTGTCGAGGAAGGCGTCGTCCTCGCGCGCCACGTCGGCGAAGAAGATGTTGGGCGATTTGCCGCCCAGCTCCAGCGTCACCGGGATCAGGTTCTCGCTGGCGTACTGCATGATCAGCTTGCCGGTGGTGGTCTCGCCGGTGAAGGCGATCTTGGCGACGCGCTTGCTCTGCGCCAGCGGCTTGCCGGCCTCCAGGCCGTAGCCGTTGACGACGTTGATCACCCCGGGCGGGATCAGGTCGGCCAGCAGCTCCATCAGGACGAGGATCGAGGCCGGGGTCTGCTCGGCTGGCTTCAGCACCACGCAGTTGCCGGCCGCCAGCGCCGGCGCGAGCTTCCAGACGGCCATCAGGATCGGGAAGTTCCACGGGATGATCTGGCCGACGACGCCGAGCGGCTCGTGGAAGTGATAGGCGACGGTGTCGTTGTCGACCTGGCTGATCGCGCCTTCCTGGGCGCGAATGCAGCCGGCGAAGTAGCGCCAGTGGTCGATGGCCAGCGGGATGTCGGCGGCCATGGTCTCGCGGATCGGCTTGCCGTTGTCCCAGGTCTCGGCGGAGGCCAGCACCTCGAGGTTGGCCTCCATGCGGTCGGCGATCTTCAACAGGAGCTGCGAGCGCTCGGTGGCGCTGGTGCGGCCCCAGGCGTCCTTGGCCTTGTGCGCGGCGTCGAGCGCCAGCTCGATGTCGGCGGCCTCGGAGCGGGCCACCTCGCAGATCTTGGCGCCGGTGATCGGCGAGACGTTGTCGAAGGTCTTGCCGGACTGGGCCGCGACCCACTGGCCGCCGATGAAGTTGCCGTAACGCGCCTTGAACGGCGCCTTGGCGAGAGGATTGATGAACTCTGGCTTGGTCATGGGGCTTTTCTCTCCCTGCCGATCCTCTGTCGCTGCGGTCGCAGAGGCGTTCAGGGCAAAACCGCTATTCTCCTTCCGGCATATCTGCCAGGAGAATGTTCGCCCGCCTGCTGCCAGCCACCCGCCCGGCTCGCAGACGCCGCGGCTTCGCCTTCACATTCGGCTGACTTAGCCTCGGGTGCGACAGAAGCGGCGCGCCCTCTTGTCACCCGGCCGTTGTTCGGCTGTGCTGCGCGTGTTTGCCATCCGGGACGCCTGATCGACAGTGTCGAGACGAAAGCACCCCGCGTCCGATGTTCCGTATGCGACCGGCCGGCCGGGCGATCCGGCTTGCTGAGCGAAGCCGACCATGGGGCCTTTCTCGACCTGCTCTACGGTGCGGCGGTCGAGCAGGATGACTGGACGGCGGCGATCGCCCGGTTCGCCGATCTGATCGGCGGCCAGAAGGCGTGGAAGCCCGACCTCGACGTGGCGAACGGCGCCGGTCCCGGCGTGATGGCGCGGATCGACCCTGCCGCGCAGGACGCCTACCTGCGGCACTACGCGGGGCTGAACCCGTTCGTGCGGCCAGTGATGGCGCGCGAGCCCTGGCCGCTGTTGGTGATGACCGACGAGGATCGGTTTCCCAGGGAAGAGCTCGCCCGCACCGAATACTTCAACGACTTCCTGGCGCCGATCGACATCGACTCGATGGTCATCATCCGGCTGGCCCGACGCGGCAGCGTACTGTCGACCTTGAACATCACGCGCTCGAAGCGGCAGGGGCGGTTCGAACGCTCCGGCCTGGAGGTCGCGCGCCGGCTGCACCCGCACCTGATCCGCGCCTTCAACCTGAGCGCCAAGTTCGCCGAGCTGCGCGGCATCGCCGGCGGTCTGGGCGAGGCGCTCGACAGCTCGGCGCACGGCGTGCTGCTGCTCGACGAGACCGGCCGCATCCTCCACGCCAACGCCGTCGCCCAGCGGCTGCTGCGCGAGCCTGACGGCCTCTGCGTGGTGTGCGGCCGGCTCAGCGCGGCGCGCAACGATCCGGCCCGGCGGCTGGACGCGCTGATCGCCCAGGCCGCCGGCCTGGACGGCCCCAGCCGCGCCGGCGGCTCGATGGCGCTGGCGACGCCGTCGCGCACCCTGCCGCTGTCGCTCACCGTCGCGCCGCTGCGCGCCGGGCGTCTGACGCCCACCAGCGGGCCGGCGGTGCTGGTCTGCGTCACCGACCTGGAGGCCGGTGTCAGCCTGCCCGAGCAGAAGCTGCGCGAGCTGTTCGGCCTGACCCCGGCCGAGACCCGCCTGGCGCTGGCGCTGTTCGAGGGCCTCGCCCCCGCCGAAGCCGCCACCCGCTTCGCCGTCAGCCCCCACACCGTGCACTCGCAACTGGCCCGCATCTTCGAGAAGACCGGCGTGAAGAAGCAGGCCGAGCTGGTGCGACTGATGATGCGGGTGAGCGGGCTGAACCTGGGGTGAGCCGTCGCCGCTGTCGCCGCATCGTCAGCCTCCGACCGGCGGCGGCTGGTTACCGGGCATGAACGCGCCCGTGCCGGCCATCGCGCAATGCCACTCGCCGAAGGTGTTGACGTAGCAGGTCCCGCTCGCCGGCGCGGTATCGGTGCGCAGGCAGTTGCGGTTGGGGTCGGCCCCCAGCATCGCGTCGCGCCGCGAGCACTGGAAGGTGGTCACCCGCCCCTGGATCGGCCAGACCGCCGCGCTGACGTCGATATCGGTGTGGCCGCTGTCCGACCAGGACGAGTAGGGGCGCGACTTGCCGGTCTGCACGGTCACGTCGGACACCAGGTAGAGGTAGCCGCCAGTGTATTTCTCGGAATCGCAGATCAGCAGATCGACCGCCTGGCGCGCGGTGGGGGGGCCGGCAAACTTGCGCGGCGGGCAGGCGGTGCGGGGCTCGCGCGCGCCGTACGGCGAGTCGGCCGCCGCCGCCGTCACCGGCTCGTCCGCCGACTTGGCGATGCTCGCGTCGCCGCCGCCCGCCTGCGCGGCGTCCGCCTGCCCGGCGGCGGTCTTGCCGCCGCAGCCGGCCGCGGCGAGGCATGCCGCAAGGATGATCCATCTCTTCATGGTCGCGCCCTCTTCGCGCCGCGCGCCGGGCGAGCCGCGACCTGATCGAGAAGTGTCGGTGGCTCTTTGTGCCGCGCGCAACAGCCCTTGCGCTTCGTGGCCACCCGCGAGACCGACGCAGCCCGCGCCGCTCGCTCCGACCCCGTCGGCGTCCCCGACGGCAAAACCTAAGCATCCGGCGCTCAATCCGCGCGCCGTTCAACGTTTCTTTTCAGACGAGCAACATTGGTCGGCCAGACGATCACCGGGTGGCGGGCCAAAGCGGGTCCGTCGACGTGTCTGCGCGCGACAAACGGGCGGCGCCCGGGCTACCTAGGCGGCAGCGAGCGGGGACCGACCATGACGCGCATCCTGTTGGTTCGGCATGGCTACGTGGAGGGGATCGAGCCGCCGCGGTTTCGCGGGCGGCGCGAGGTTCCGCTCACCGAGCTCGGCCAGCGGCAGGCGGCGGCGACGGCGGGGCGGATCGCGGCCACCGCCAAGGTGGCGGCCGTGTGGACCAGCCCGGTGCAGCGCTGCGTGGCGACCGGGCAGGCGATTGCCGCGGCGACCGGCGCGCCGACCAAGGTGATCAGCGCGCTCAACGATCTCGACTATGGCGACTGGACCTGGCTGACCTACGAGGCGGCGCGGGCGGCCGACGCGGACCTCTTCGACCGCTGGTATTCCGCGCCGGCCACCGTGCGCTTCCCGGGCGGCGAGTTGCTGCAGGACCTGGTGCTGCGGGCCGGCGACGCGATGCGGCAGGCGGCCGCCGACGCCGTGGGCGACGACCAGGTGCTGGTGCTGGTCACCCACGACAGCGTCGGCCGCGCCATGCTGATGCAGGCGCTCGACCAGCCGCTGTCGGCCTACCGGCGCCTGGTGATGTCGCCCTGCAGCATCAGTGAAATCGACGCCGCCGGCGCCGCGACCCAGGTGCTGGGCGTCAACGCCACCGAGCATCTGGCGGGGCTGTAGTCAGGCGCAAAAGGATCATTGTCATGGACCGATCCGTCTCGGCCGCCGCGTTGGCCGCCATGGGCGCGGCCTCGTCGCCGAGCTTCTCGCCCGACGGCGAGCGCATCGCCTACGTGAGCAACGCCAGCGGCTCGCCGCAGGTCTGGATCGCCGACTTGTCCGGCGGCGCGCCGGTGCAGGTCACCGACCTTCCCGATCCGGTGCAGCAGGTGCGCTGGTCGCCGGCCAGGACCTGGCTCGCCTACGACGTGGCGCCGGGCGGCGGGCTCAACGTGCAGATCTACGTGGTGCGGCCCGACGGCAGTGACGCGCGGCGCCTGACCGCCGGCGGCAGGGTCAACAATACGCTGGGCGGATGGACGCATGACGGCGCCGCCCTGGCGTTTGGGACCAACCAGTTCGACCCCGCGCGCATGGATGCGTTCCTGGTCGATCCGGAGAGCGGGCGGACCCGGCCGGTCGGCCGGGGCGAGGGGATGACCAGCGTCGCCGACGTCAGCCGCGACGGCGCCTGGGCCGTGGTGAGCCGGCTGGTCAGCCGCAGCGACAACAACCTCTACCTGGCGCGGCTCGCCGACGGCGGCGAGACCCTGCTGACCCCGCACGCGCCGCCGGCCAACTTCGGCTGGGGCGCGCTCTCGCCGGACGGCCGGACCATCTATGTCACGTCCAACGCCGGCGCCGACCGGACGGCCTTCGGCGCCATCGATCTCGATGACGTCGACCAGGCCCGGTCCGCTGCGCATCCTGGCCGAGCGCCCGGACGCCGAAGCCGAGAGCGCCGCGCTGGACGCGGCCGGGCGCACGGCGGCGCTGGTCTGGAACGTCGGCGGGCGAAGCGAGCTGGCGTTCCTCGACGCGGCGACGGGCGAAGTCCGGCCCGCGCCGCAGCTCCCCTGCGACATCGCCGTGCGGCCAACCTTCAGCGCCGATGGCAAGCGCCTGGCGTTCGTCGGCATGGGCGCCGCGGCGCCGCCCGACATCTGGGTGCTCGACCTCGCCGAGGGCCGCTACGCCCAGGTGACGCAGAGCCCCCACGCGGGGGTCGATCTCGCCGCGCTGGCGCGGCCGACGCTGGTGACCTACACGGCCCACGACGGCCTGCCGCTCTCCGGTTGGCTCTATCGGCCCAGCGGCGCCGCCGGTCCCGGGCCCCTGGTCTTCATCTACCACGGCGGCCCTGAGGGGCAGTCGCGGCCGCTGCTCGACGTCAACGTCCAGGCGCTGGCGGCGCGCGGGATCAGCGTGTTCCTGCCGAACGTGCGCGGCTCGACCGGCTACGGCCGCCGCTTCGCCAATCTCGACAACGGGGCGCTGCGGGTCGACGCGGTGAGGGATATCGCGGCCTCCACGCAAGCGCTCGTCGACCTGGGCCTCGCCGACCCGGCGCGGCTCGGCGTCATGGGCGGCAGCTACGGCGGCTACATGGTCATGGCCGGCGTCACCGAATATCCGGCCATGTTCGCCGCCGCGGCGAACCTCTACGGCATCGTCAACTTCGAGACCTTCTTCGAGCAGACCGAGCCCTGGATGGCGGCGATCTCGAAGGTGAAGTACGGCGACCCGGCGAGCGAGCGCGAGCTGCTGCGGGCGCTCTCGCCGATCCACAAGCTGGACCGCATCACCACGCCGCTGATCGTGCTGCACGGCGCCAACGACACCAACGTGCCGGTGATCGAGGCCGAGCAGATCGTCGCCAGCCTGAAGGCGCGCGGCGTGCCGGTGGAGTATGTGCTGTTCCCCGACGAGGGGCACGGCTGGCGACGGCTGCCCAACCGCATCCGCTCCGCCGAGGTGCTGGCCGACTTCTTCGAGCGGCGGCTGACGGGGCCATAGCCGGCAGGGGGCGCGGCGTGGCATCTTCGGCGCCGCTTGTAGGAAGGACCGCTCCTTGCGCCGCGCCCTGATCGTCGTTTGCGCCCTGATCGCCAACGCCGTCCTGCTGGAGCGGGCGTGGGCGGCGCAGGCCTGCGCCTGGATCGTCGAGTCGGTCGAGGAGGAGGGCACGCCACAAGTTCGAGCTCAATCTCAGCGCCGATGCGCCGACGTCCGCGTCCGTGCGCTTCCAGGGGCCCGGCTTCACCTCCGCCTCCGTGGGCGGAGAGCTGATCCAGCTGGACGCCCGGCGAGTCGAAGGACGTCGACGGCGAAGGCTTCGACGTCAGCCCCGGCGATGACATCAGCTTCGACGTGCGCCTGTTCGATCATCCGCTGTCGATGGACGACCTGGACAACCCCACCGGCAAGCCGCTGGCGACGTTCGTCTTCCACCGCAAGGTCGGCGAGGCCGAGCACACCCCCCCGCCCGACCTCGCCGCCAAGCAGTGCAAACCGCTGGGGTGACGGCGGCGATGCCGGGCGGGCCGATGCCTCACTGCGCGGTGTAGCCCCCGTCCACCACCAGCTCGGCGCCGGTCATGAAGCTGAACTCGTCGCTGGCCAGGAACAGCACCGCGTCGGCGATCTCGCGGGGGACGCCGAGCCGGGCCAGCGCGTGGCGCGAGATGATCATGTCGCGCATCTCGTTGCCGTTCTCGGCCTGCTGGATCGCGCCGGAGACCATCGGCGTGTCGATGAAGCCGGGGTGCACCGAGTTCACGCGGATGCCGAGCGGCGCCCACTCCAGCGCCGCCGCCTTGGTGAGCAGCGCGACGCCGCCCTTCGAGGCGCAGTAGGCCGCCGCGCCGGCCAGCCCGACCTTCCCGAGGATCGAGGAGATGTTGACGACCGAGCCGCCGCCGCTCGCGGCGATCGCCGGCCCGGCCATGCGCATCCCCAGGAAGACGCCGTCGAGGTTCACCGCGAGCACGCGCCGCCAGGCGTCGAGCTCGAGCGTCATCAGCTCCTGCGGGCCGCCGGAGACGCCGGCGTTGTTGACCAGGATGTCGAGCCGGCCGAAGCGCTGGGTGGTCGCGGCGACCACCCGTTCCCACTCGCCCTGGCTGGTCACGTCGTGCAACTCGAACGCCGCCGCGCCGCCCGCATCGGCGATCTGATCGGCGACGGCGCGCCCCGCATCGGCGCTGACGTCGGTCAGCATCACGCTCGCGCCCTCCGCCGCCAGCCGCCGCGCGCTGGCCGCGCCCAGCCCCGACGCCGCGCCGGTGACCAGCGCCACCTTCCCCGCAACCCGTCCCGCCCGCTCGGCCATCACGTCCCCTCCCATCGGCCGGCCGCGTCCCGGCGGGCCTTGTGGCCATGAACGCCGCCGGCCGCGGGGGCCGTCAAGGTTGCTGACACCGCCGATCCAGCGCCGGCGCTAGAGCCGGGGCTGCGTGAAACGAAAGCCGCGAGGACGCGATGATCGAGGGTTCCTGCCACTGCGGGAAGGTGCGCTGGCGGTTCGACGGCGTCCCCGAGCGCGCGACCGCCTGCAGCTGCACCCTCTGCCGCCGCTCCGGCGCCCTCTGGGCCCACGACTGGGAGAACGAAGCCATCCGCGTCAGCGGTGAGACGCGGGTCTACCTCCAGGGCGACCGCGAGATCGGCCTCCACTTCTGCGGCGACTGCGGCTCCATCGTCTACACGCGGACGCTGGCGCCGGGCGCGGAGGGCCGGCGGCGAATGGCGGTGAACCTGCGGATGGCCGAGCCCGACGCGGTGAGCGGGGTGCCGATCCGGCGGTTCGACGGGTTCGGAAGCTGGGAGGAGGTTCCGGCGGACGGGCGCACGGTGGGGGACGTGTGGTTCTGACGATCAGGGCCTTGGCAGCGATGAATGGCCGACGTCGACGATCGTGGAGAATGTGGAAGATGCGTCGGGGAGCCCGGCGCTCTCCGAGACCTAGCGAGCCTCGAAAACGCGATCATCGCACCCGTCAGCCAGGGGAGGAGCTGTCACCCGACGGTGGCCGACATTTGCTTCTGAGAGCCGGCTCAGGTGACGGTGAGCTGCGACCGTATGCGATCGGCGACGGCGTCCACGTCGACGGCGCCGGTCGTGTCGACCGTGATCAGGTGGCCGAGGCCGATCGGCCGGGCGGAAGCGGCAAGGCGGTCTGGGTCCAGTTCGGTGAAGCGCTGGGCGGCGTGGCCGATGGCGGCGCGCTCGGCGTAGCGTTTGACGGCGATCTCGGGGGGCAATCGCAGCGCACTTCGATCAATGTCCCGTCCAGCGACCTCAGATCGTCCAGCTGTTGCTGGTTGGCCCACTGGATGTTGGTGTCGAGGACGGCCCGGGGGCTGAGGCGCGCTTGCAGCCAGAACGTCGCCCGGGCCACGGCGCCGGTTCGCAGCGACCAGGCGGCGTCGCCGGGCGCGAACTGGAACGCCGTGTAGAGGGTCATCAGCAGCAGGTCCTTGGCGATCAGGGTGAACCCAAGGCGCTCGGCGAGCGCGGCAGCTAGCGTCGATTTGCCGGACGCTGGGTAGCCGGACATGAGCACTGCGACCCTTCGTTCCATCGGCGCGAAACCCCTCCCGCCTGCCTGGTCGGCGGCCCGGCCAGAGATGGCACGGGGTGGTTCGGGCGCCTAGCCTCACTTGACAATTCAACCGGTGTTGTTCTCTATGCGTTCTCCCGGCGCTCGCGCCGGGACGGTCTTTGACACTGTGGATCGGGTGAACGGGCGCTGCCTTTCGGCGGCGCACAAGGGAGGGGTGCGGTTGTTTGTGGTGATTTGTGGTGGCGCGGCGAGCCGCGTTCGCGGGCGCAGCATGGAATTGGCGGCGGACGGGACGGCGGTGGCGGAGTTGGATCTGTGAGGTTCGCCGCAAGCTGGACGCCGTAGTTTGCGGGTGCTTTGCGGTGCGGTTTGCGGCGGCGGCGGAGATGGTTGGCGCCGGGGGCCCCCTTCCGCTCGGCGCGGAGCGCCGAGTCGCTTCCCCCGGTGGGGGAAGAGACGCAGCGTTTCTCGTGCGCTCTCTCCCCCCATCGGGGGGAGGCGTCGCCGCAGGCGACGAGGGGGGCCTGCGGCGCCCTACGCCGCCTTCGCCTCCGTCTCGACCATGCGCTGGATGGCGACGTAGTCGGTCTTGCCGCTGCCGAGCAGGGGGATTTCGGGGACGCGGACGATCTTGCGGGGGGCGGCGAGCTCGGCGGCGCCGACGGCCTGGGCGTGGGCGATGAGGGCGGCGACGTCGGCGTCGCGCTGGTCGGTGACCAGCACCAGGCGCTCGCCCTTGCGCCCGTCCGGCTGGGCGATGACGGCGTGGCGGGCGTTGGGCCAGAGCGAGGCGGCCAGCGTCTCGGCGGCGGTGAGCGAGACCGTCTCGCCGCCGATCTTCGCAAAGCGCTTCACGCGGCCGAGGATGGTGATCCAGTTGTCGTCGGTGATCTCGACGACGTCGCCGGTGTCGTGCCAGCCGCCGTCCGGAGGCTCCAGGGCGCCGTCCTCGTTGAGGTAGCCGGCCATCACGTTGGGGCCGCGCACGTAGAGCCGCCCGCCGCGGCGGATGCCCTCCACCGGCTCGACGCGGGTCTCGACGCCGGGCAGGAGGCCGCCGACGGTGCCGCGGCGGTTGTCCTTGCGGCTGGTTGACGGCGATCACCGGCGAGGCCTCGGTGGCGCCGTAGCCTTCCAGCACCGGGATCGGGCCGAAGCGGTCGACGATCAGGTCGTGGGTCTCGTCGCGCACCTTCTCGGCGCCGCAGACGATGAACTTCAGGCCCTTCAGGTCGTCCGGCGCAGCCTGGCGGGCGTACTGGTTGACGAAGGTGTCGGTGGCCAGGAGCACGCTGGCGCTCGGTGTCGCGGATCAGCTCGGGGATGATCTTCACGTGCAGCGGCGAGGGGTACTGGAAGGCCTTCATGCCGGTGAGCATCGGCAGGAGGAAGCCGCCGGTCATGCCGAAGCAGTGGAAGATCGGCAGCGGATTGAAGAACACCCAACTGGGGTCGAGCTCGATGTGGGCGGCGATCTGGTCGACGTTGGCCAAGCAGGTTGGCCTGGGTGAGGATGACGCCGCGCGGGGCGCCGAACGCTGCCGGAGGTGAAGAGCACGACGCCCGGATCGTCCGGGCTGGTGGGGACGCGGAAGCGCTTGGGGGCGAGCGAGGCGGCGAGCGCGTAGAGCCGGTCGGGCAGGCCGATCGAGGCGCGCACGTCCTCCAGGTAGGTGATGGCGCAGGTGTCATCGAGCGCGTCGATGACGTCGTGCAGCTTGCCCTGCTCGACGAAGCGGTGGGAGGTGAGCACGCGCTTCACGCCCGCCAGCTTGACCGCGGCGCGCAGGTTGCGCAGGCCGGCGGTGAAGTTGAGCATCACCGGCGTGCGGCCGAAGGCGTGCAGGGCGAAGAAGGTGACGACGGCGGCCGAGCTGGTGGGCAGCAGGACGGCGACCTTCTCGCCGCTGGTGGTCATCGCGGCGATCTTGCGGCCGAGCGCGAAGGCGGCGCGGATCAGGTCGGTGTAGGTGAGGGGGTTGCGCTCCTGGTCCTCCAGGATCGGCTTCTTCGGGCCCATAGGCCTGCGCCGCCTCGACCAGGGCGTCGAAGATCGGCCGGCGGCTCTTCGCAACGTCGAACGTGCGCTGCATGGCGCGCCCTAAGCCCTCCTTCGCGTTCCCGGCTTGATTGGCGGCGAGGCTATCGATCCGGCGCGCGGATGGGAAGCGGCTCCCTCAAACCCGCCGGAGTGCCCGTCCAGTAGCCCTCGCCCCCACCGAAGAGTGGGGGAGAGGTCGAGCGGACGCGTAGCGTCCGGCCGGGTGAGGGGGGCTCGGCGCGAAGCGGCGAGCGCGCGTCAGCCGCGAGGCGGCTTCGCGGCCCCGCTAAGGCAAACGCAAGGCTGGAATCCGGCGGACGGCGCCCGGCGGGACGAAGGACAGGCCGCGGCGCCGCGCTTCGAGCAGCAGCACGGGCCGTCGTCAGGCTTCGGCGGCGGGCAGACGTTGGCTGTCGCGCTCGAGGTCTGCCAGACGCCTACGAGCGAATTGGAGACTTATGAGGTCTGGCGACTCTGTTTGTCGCCTGGGGGCTGACAAACTTCCCCTCACCCGGTCGGACGCTTCGCGTCCCCTCGACCTCTCCCCGATGCGCGGGGCGAGGGCTACTGGGGGGCCGCGCCAGGCGTGGGGTGGGTCCGGGCGGCGGTGGCGGCGGTGAAGCGGGTGATGGCGGTGAGCCAGAGGGTGCGGTGGAGGGTGTCTTCGAGCTCGAGGGCGGGGTCGGCGGTGGGGAGGGTGGTTACCTGGGCGGCCGAGGGGGTGAGGCAGCTGGCGGTGGGCGCGATGACCAGGGTGGGGGTAGCGTGCAGCTTGGCGAGATCGGCGCGGGTGAAGCGTTGCAGGCGGGCGAGGGCGGCCTGGTAGTCGAGGGTGGGGCCGCCGAGCCGCAAGGAGGGGTTGGCGAGCTGCCAGGCGTGGGTGACGGCGCCGCGGAACGGGTCGTGGGTGCGATGCGTGGCGGCGTCGTCGGGGGCGTCGCGGCGCCAGGCGTCGCCGCCAGGGGCGCGGAACTGGCCAAGGCCGAGGAAGACCAGCGCGCCGGCGGGCTCGGCGGGCCGGCAGTCCGGGGCGCTGAGGATCAGGGCGGCGGGCGCGGCGCCGGTCTCGACCGCGCGGGCCGCGACGACGGCGCCGACGCCTTGCCCCATCAGCACCAGCGGACGCTGGGCGGTGGGGCGGATGACGAGGTCGATCATGGCTTGCGTGGCCGCGACGTCGACGTCGAAGCTGGTCAGCTCGCCGAGGTCGCGGCGGGCGGCGAGGCGCCCCGAGCCGCCCTGGCCGACGCCCTCCAGCACCCAGACGATATCGCCGGCCGCGCTGAGATCGCGGGCGGTCTCGAACCAGGTCTCGGCGCTCTCGCCGTAGTCGGGCAGGATCAGCACCTGCGCCTTGGCGACGCCGCCGGCCGGGGCGACGCCGTAGCGCTGCACCGGCGCCTCGCCGACCTCGATCTCGCCCCAGGCCCAGGCCGGCGGCGGGTGAAATCGCTCGGCGAGGCCCGGCGGCGGCGCGCTCTCGATGAAGGCGGCGCGGTCGCCCTGCCCGCAGGCGGCGAGCAGCAGGAGGGCGAGGATGCAACCGGATCGGCCAGGCCGGGTTAGGCGACCGATGGCCGAGCTTCGCTGGACCCCCGCGTGACGAGTCTCGCCCCGGAGATCGTCTCGACCGACGTGCCGGCCAGGCTCGACGCGCTGCCGTGGCGGCGCTTCCACTGGCTGGTGGTGGCGGCGCTCGGCGTCACCTGGATCCTCGACGGGCTCGAGGTGACGATCGTCGGCGCGCTCTCCGGCGTGTTGACCAGCACGGCGGGGCTGGCGCTGACCCCGCTGCAGGTCGGCTGGACCGGCAGCATCTACCTCGTGGGCGGGGTGGTCGGCGCGCTGGGGTTCGGCTGGCTGACCGACCGCTTCGGACGCAAGCGGCTCTTCACCGTCACGCTCGGGGTCTATGTGCTGGGCACGCTGGCGAGCGGGCTGGCCTGGAGTTTCGCCAGTTTCTCCGCCTTCCGGGCGCTGACCGCGGCTGGCATCGGCGGCGAGGGCGCGGCGATGGACTCGGCCATCGACGAGCTGATCCCGGCCCGGCGCCGCGGCCAGGTCTCCATCAACATCCACGGCAGCTTCTGGGTGGGCGCGGGGCTGGGCTCGCTGATTTCGGTGGTGCTGTTGAACCCGCGCGTGCTGCCGCCGACGCTGGGCTGGCGCTTCGCCTTTATCGGCGGCGCGCTCTTGGCGCTGGTCATCGTCTATGCCCGGCGCTTCCTGCCGGAGAGCTCCGCGCTGGCTGATCACCCATGGCCGGCCCGCCGAGGGCGAGCGGATCGTCGGCGAGATCGAGGCGGGCTGCGGCGTGCCTGAAGGGCAGGGCGGGGACTTGGCGCGCATATCGCTCAGAACGCAGGCGAGGACCGGCTACGTGCAAGTCGCTCGCTCCCTGATCCTGCGCTACCCGCAACGCACCGCCCTGTGCGTCACGTTACTGGCGACGCAGGCGTTCTGCTACAACGCGGTGTTCTTCACTTACGGGCTGATCCTGAAGCGGTTCTACGGCGTGCCGGACCAGGAGATCGGCTGGTACCTGCTGGCCTTCGCGGTGGGCAACGTGCTGGGCCCGCTGCTGCTGGGGCGGCTCTTCGACACCATCGGGCGCCGGGTGATGATCGCGGCGACCTACGCGCTCTCCGGCGTGCTGCTTGGCGATCACCGGCTGGCTCTTCGCGCGGCATCTGGTCGACGCGAGGCAGCTGACGCTCTGCTGGTGCGTGGTGTTCTTCTTCGCCTCGGCCGCGGCCAGCGCCGCCTATCTGACCATCAGCGAGAGCTTCCCGCTGGAGACGCGGGCGATGATCATCGGCATCTTCAACGCGTTCGGCAACGGGCTCGGCGGCGTCGCCGGGCCGATCCTGTTCGGCGCCGAGATCGCCGCCGGCGCGCGGCCAACCTGCTGGTCGGCTACCTGGTCGGCGGCGGGCTGATGCTGTTCGCCGCGATCATGGAGCTGGCGATCGGCGTCGACGCCGAGCGCAAGCCGCTGGAGGAGGTGGCGCCGCCGCTGTCGCAGGTAGGCGGCCCGGCTTGATTGGGGGCCCGGTTCAGCCGATCTAGGGGGCATGACCGTGGTCCTCGAGCCCCGCACGGCCCGCCAGCTGCGCCACCCGGAGAAGCAGGCGCGGCCGGATACGCCGATCCTGCGCAAGCCGGAGTGGCTGCGGGTGCGCGCGCCGGGATCGCCGGGCTATGCCGCGACGCGGGCGATCGTCCGCGAGCACGGTCTCGTCACCGTCTGCGAGGAGGCCGGCTGCCCCAACATCGGCGAGTGCTGGGAGAAGAGCCACGCCACCATGATGATCATGGGCGAGGTCTGCACGCGCGCCTGCGGCTTCTGCAACGTCGCCACCGGCAAGCCGGGGCCGCTCGATCCCACCGAGCCGGCGCGGGTGGCCGAGGCCGTGGCGAGGATGGGGCTGAAGCACGTGGTCATCACCTCGGTCGACCGCGACGACCTGGCGGACGGCGGCGCGGCCCACTTCGCTGCGACGGTGGCGGCGATCCGGGCGGCCGCGCCGGGCGCGACGATCGAGATCCTGACGCCCGACTTCCTGACGCAAGCCCGGCGCGGCGGAGATCGCCATCGGCGCGCGACCCGACGTCTTCAACCACAACCTGGAGACCGTGCCGCGGCTCTATCACGCCATCCGGCCGGGCGCCCGCTACTACGCCTCGCTGCGGCTGCTGGAACGCGCCAAGGAGCTGGACCCGGGCCAGTTCACCAAGTCGGGCCTGATGGTCGGCCTCGGCGAGGCGAAGGACGAAGTGCTGCAGGTGATGGACGACATGCGCTGCGCCGGCGTCGACTTCATCACCATCGGCCAGTATCTGCAGCCCTCGCGCAAGCACGCCGCCGATCGACCGGTTCTGGACGCCGGACGAGTTCGCGGCGCTGGAGACGATCGCGTATTCGAAGGGCTTCCTGATGGTGGCGGCCAGCCCGCTGACGCGCTCCTCGCACCACGCCGGCGAGGATTTCGAGCGGTTGCGCGCCGCGCGCCTCGGCGCCTCCGCCGCCTGAGCACGCCCGCGCCCCATTGCGCCACAGCCTGACGCATATCCTGCCCTACACGCCGGCCCAGCTCTTCACGCTGGTGGCCGATGTCGACCGGTACCCTGAGTTCGTGCCGTGGGTGAACCGGCTGCGCAGCTGGAACCGGCGCCCGGACGGGGAGGGCGTCACCCTGCTCGACGCCGAGGCCGAGGTCGGCTTCGCCATCGTGCACGAGCGCTTCGCCACACGGGTGCGGCTCGACGAGCCGGCGCTCACGATCGATGTCGACCTGATCTCGGGGCCGTTCAGGCGCCTGAAGAACCGCTGGCGGTTCGCGCCCCACGCCAAGGGCTGCGAGCTGACGTTCGACATCGACTTCGAATTCAGATCGCGGCTGCTGCAGGCGCTGCTGGCCGCCAACTTCCACCATGCGGTCGAGCGCCTGGTCCGCTGCTTCGAGGACCGGGCGAAGGCGCTCTACGGACGGCCTGACTAACGTGGCGATGCCCCCGACCACAAGCCAGCTGGAGGCGCTGCTGCGCGCGGCGCTCGGGCAGCCAGTGCGTGTCGAGCGCTTCGAGCCGCTGGCGCCCTGGGCGGTGGCGCGATACTGGGTCGTGGCGGGCGATGGGTCGGCGCGCTCGGTGATCGTCAAGTGGCTGCGGGACAACCCGCAGGGCTTTCGCACCGACTTGCGGCAACTGGCGACCGAGCGCGCGGCGCTCGAGTTCGTGGAAGAGATCGGCTGGTCCCGCGCACCACGCCTCGTTGCGGCCGATCACGCCGCCGGCGTGCTCGTCATGGAGGACCTGGCGCCGCGCACGCCGCTCGACGGGCGCCTGCGCGCCGAAGGTCTCGTGGCGATGACCGCTGAGATGCTGGACTACGCCCGCGCCCTCGGCGAGCTCGGCGCGGTGAGCGCCCGCCAGGCCGCCCGCTACGACGCCGTCCGCGCCGCCTACGGACCGGTCGACCCCGGCGCCTACGGCGAGCGCGGCGTCGGCCCGGCCTGGCCTGGGGCGGCTGCGCGCCTCGCTGACCTCGGACTGGCAATTCAAGCCGCGGTCGAGCGCGAGCTGCGCGGCTCTGTTGGGCGTGCTGGCGGCGCCAGGCCCGTTCCTGGCGCTCACCAACGGCGACACCCAGGTGAACAACTTCCTGGTCGGGAAGGGCGAAGGCAAGCTGATTGACTACGAGGCCGCCGGCTTCCGCCACGCGCTGACCGCAGCGGCGCTGATCCACACGCCCGGCTCGGCCTGGATCACCGTCGGCGGCGCACACTGCGCCGACCTGGAGTCCGCCTACCGCACGGCGCTCAGCCAAGGCGTCCCGGAGGCCGGGGACGACAAGCGCTTCGGCCTCGGCATGGCGGCCGCGTGCCTCGCCTACGCGCTCGACCGGCTCTCGCGCTTCAGCCTGGTCGATGGACGACCGGCGGGCGATGCGTCGCGCGTGCAACTGGTGTCGACGCTGGAGTCCGCGGCGCTCGCCGCCGAGAACCCATCGCGCCTTTCCGGAGGTGGCTGGCTGGGCCGAGCGTGCGGCGGCCTGGCTGCGCCGGCGCTGGCCGGACGCCGACGTCGATCTTGGCGCCTACGCCCCCTACACGCCGCGGACCTGAACGCTACCTCAGCCGGTCGCGCAGCATTTCCAGCGCCACCTGCACGGCGGCCAGCTGGACCTCCTCGCGGGTCTCCAGCTCGAAGAACTCGTGGCGATGGTAGACCGACTGGTTGGCGCGGGCGGTGGCGAAGTGGACCGTGCCGACCGGCTTCAGCGGCGTGCCGCCGCCCGGTCCCGCCACCCCGGTGATCGCCACCGAGACGTGCGCGTGGCTGTTCTCCAGCGCGCCCTCGGCCATCATCCGCACGATCGGCTCGGAGACCGCGCCGAGGTCGGCGATCAGGTCGCCGGAGACGCCGAGCTGCTCCTGCTTGGCGCGGTTGGAGTAGGAGACGAAGCCGCGCTCGAAGACGTCGGATGCGCCGGCGACGGCGCAGAGCGCGCCGGCCACCAGCCCACCCGTGCAGCTCTCGGCGGTGACGATGCGCAAGCTGCGTTCGCGCGCATCGTCGATGATCAGCCGGGCCAGGGTCGCGATCTCGAGCGAAAACATCGGGGCTCCTTGAACTGCGCGGCCGGCGCGGGCGCGAACGGCCTTACTACGCCGGCAGCTCGACCATCGCCACGGCCTGCGCCAGCAATCCTTCCTCGCGGCCGGTGAAGCCCATGCCCTCCATCGTGGTGGCCTTGACGCGAGACGGCGGCGAGGCCCAGGCCCAGCAGCTCCGCGAGGCGAGCGCGCATCGCCGCGCGGTGCGGCTTGATCCGTGGCCGTTCGCACACCAGCGTCACGTCGACGTTGGCGATGCGCCCGCCCCGCGCGGCCACCAGCTGCGCGGCATGCAGCAGGAACTGGTCCGACGCCGCGCCGCGCCATTGCGGATCGCTGGGCGGAAAGTGGTCGCCGATGTCGCCCTCGCCGATCGCGCCCAAGAGGGCGTCGGTGATGGCGTGCAGGCCGGCGTCGGCGTCGGAGTGGCCGATCAGCGCCTTGTCGTGGGCGATCTTCACGCCGCAGAGCATCACGCCGTCGCCGGGGCCGAAGCGGTGGGCGTCGATCCCCTGGCCGACGCGCATCGTCCGCGCGGCGCCCGCCATCAGCTCGGCCATGGCGAAATCCTCCGGATAGGTGAGCTTGGCGAGCGCCGGGTCGCCGGGAACGAGCGCCACCGCATGTCCGGCGCGTTCCAGAACGATGGCCTCGTCGGTGGGCTCTTCGGCCGCAGGCCACGCGGCGAAGGCCGATCTTCAGCACGCCGAGGCGAAACGCCTGCGGCGTCTGCGCCCGCCAGAGCCCGGCGCGCGGCACGGTCTCGGCGACGCGCGCCCCGGCGTCGTCCCGCTTCAGAGTGTCGGCGAGCGGCAGCGCCAGGATCGGCGCCCGGCGCGTCCGCCAACGCCGCCATCAGCCGCTCGACATGCTCGCGCCGCACGAGCGGGCGAGCGGCGTCGTGCACCAGCACGATCGCCTCGTCCGGCGCCGCCAGCGCCGCCAGCCCCGCCTTCACCGAATCCGAGCGCGCCGCGCCGCCGTGGCCAGCCGCCAGCCCGCGAGGCCGGCGAGCGCCTCGCGGGCGCGGACCTGCTCGCCGTCGGCGACCACGACCACCAGCTCGTCGGCGCCGGCGCCCAAGAGCGCCTCGGCCGACCAGCGCACGACCGGTCGGCCGGCGAGCGTGCGCCACTGCTTGGCCGCGCCCGGCCCGGCGCGCGCGCCGACCCCCGCGGCGACGATCACGGCTGAGAATCCCATCGCCGTTCCTCTTCACGGGTCCCGACGCCCAAGTCCAGGCTTTACGGCGCCGCACAATGTGCCTAAAAACCGGGCGATGGGGGTGTGCGGAAAATGAGCATCGCGCAGGGTTACCGTCAGGCATGAGCGATCGGCGCGCACGATCGATCGCGGATGGACGCGCCCTGGAAGGCGTCAAAGCGGTCGCCTTCGACCTCAGCCCCGAGCCTGCCATGGTGGTCGACCAGGAAGGCGCGCTGGTGGCGGTGAACGAGGCCGCCGAGGCGCTGTTCGGCCAGGGGCTGGCGCTGCTGGCGCGCGGCCGCTTCAGGGCCGCCTTGCCGCCCGACTCGGCGCTGGTCTCGCTGATCAACCGCGCGCTGGCCGAGGACGGCCCGGTGCGCGAGCGCGGCGTGGAGATCGCCCTCTTCGGCCACCCGTCCTTCGAGGCCGACGGCGCGGCCGCGCCGCTGGGCGACGGCGCGGTGCTGCTCACCCTGCACGTCAAGAGCGGCGCGCTGGGCGTCGATCGAGCGACGCGAGCGGCCTGCGCTCGGTCGTGGGGCTGGGGCGGATGCTGGCGCACGAGATCAAGAACCCGCTGGCCGGCATCCGCGGCGCCGCGCAGCTCCTGAAGTCCGGCGCCAAGGCCGCCGACGTGCCGCTGGCGCAGCTGATCATGGACGAGACCGACCGCGTGCGCCGGCTGGTCGACCGCATGGAGGCCTTCTCCGACGACGCGCCGCCGGAGCGCGCGGCGATCAACATCCACCAGGTGCTCGACCGCGTCCGGGCGCTGGCCGCCAACGGGGTCGCCGAAGGGCTGGCGCTGAAGGAGAGCTACGATCCCTCGCTGCCGCCCGTGTGGGGCGAGGAGGATCAGCTGATCCAGATCTTCCTCAACCTGGTGAAGAACGCCGCCGAGGCCGCTCACAGCCGCGGCGACGGCCGCGGCGAGGTGCTGATCACCACCGCCTACCGGCATGGCGTCAGGGTCCGCGCCGGCGACGGCAAGGCCGGCGCAGGGCGCGCCGCTGGAGGTGCGCGTGCAGGACAACGGCCCGGGCGTGCCGCCGCACCTGCGCGACCATCTGTTCGAGCCGTTCGTCACCTCCAAGGCGAACGGCGTCGGCCTCGGCCTGGCGCTGGTCGCCAAGCTGGTCGGCCGGCCACGGCGGCCTGATCGATTTCGAGTCGGAGCCCGGCCGCACGACATTCCGCGTCCTGCTGCCCGCCGCGCCGGCCGCCAGCGATTACGAGGTGAGCCGATGAGCGCCCAAGCGCAGAAAATTCTGATCGCCGACGACGACTCCTCGATCCGCCTGGTGCTGAGCCAGGCGTTCAGCCGGCTGGGCTACCAGGTGCGCGCCACCGGCAACGCCACCACGCTGCTTGAAGTGGGTCACGGACGGCGAGGGCGATCTGGTGATCACCGACGTGGTGATGCCGGACGAGAACGTCTTCGACGTGCTGCCGCGCATCCGCAAGCAGCGGCCGAAGCTGCCGGTGATCGTGATGAGCGCCCAGAACACCCTGCTGACCGCGGTCAACGCCGCCGAGATCGGCGCGTTCGACTATATCCCCAAGCCGTTCGACCTCGACGACATGACCGCGACCGCCCGGCGCGCGCTGGCCCGGCCGGCCGACACCGAGGCGGCGCAGGGCCCAGGCCCGGGCGATGCGCGACGAGCGGCTGCCGCTGATCGGCCGCTCGGCGCCGATGCAGGAGGTCTACCGCACCATCGCGCGGCTGGTCGGCGCCGACCTGACGGTGCTGATCCTCGGCGAATCCGGCTCCGGCAAGGAGCTGGTCGCCCGCGCGCTGCACGACCTCGGCCGCCGGCGCGACGGCCGGTTCGTGGTCGATCAACCTGGCCGCCGTGCCGCGCGAGCGGGTCGAGACCGAGCTGTTCGGCAAGGGCGAGGGCGATTTCGGCAAGCTGGTCGAGGCCGACGGCGGCACGCTGTTCCTCGACGAGATCGGCGACATGCCGCTCGACGCCCAGACCCGGCTGCTGCGGGTGTTCGACGGCGCCGAGCCCGCGATCAATCCGCGCACCGGCCGCAAGCCCAACGTGCGGGTCATCGCCGCCACCAACCGCGACCTGCGCGGCCTGATCCGCGCAGGGCCTGTTCCGCGAGGACCTGTACTTCCGGCTCAACGTCGCGCCGGTGCGCCTGCCGCCGCTGCGCGAGCGCACCGAGGACATCCCCGACCTCGCCCGCGCCTTCCTGCTGCGCGCCAACCGCGAAGGGCTGCCGGCCAAGACCATCGACGCCGGCGCGCATCGAGCGGCTGAAGGCGCACGCCTGGCCCGGCAATGTGCGCGAGCTGGAGAACCTGATCCGCCGCATCTGCGCGCTCTACGCCGAGGAGATGATCACCGCCCGCATCGTCGAGCGCGAGCTCTCCGAACAGGCCACCGCGCCGCCGGGCGAGGAGGGGCCGCTGACCCTGTCGACGCTGGTGGAGCGGCACCTGGCGTCCTACTTCGCCGACCAGCCCGACGGCGTGCCGCCCGTCGGCCTCTACGACCGGGTGCTGGAGGACGTCGAGCGGCCGCTGATCCAGCTCACCCTGGCCGCCACCCGCGGCAACCAGGTTCGCGCCGCCGAGGTGCTCGGGCCTGAACCGCAACACCCTGCGCAAGAAGATCCAGGAGCTCGGCGTCTCGATGGCGCCGCGGGCGGCGCTGACGTATTACACGCAACATATGCTGTTGAAATTGAGGGCACAGTCTGCCCTAGGTTCCCGCGCATGGAGTCCGACGCAGCCTTGTCCTATCCGCCGAGCTCCGCCGCTCGGCCGCGGCTGGCTGAGCAGGCTCGAGTCGCGGCCGCTGCTCTGGCGCCGGCTGCGTCGTCTCCGCCAGTCCTGACCGCCGCGGCGGTCGGCCTCGGCTCCTCGCCCAGCCTGGTCCGGCCCGCTCGGCCCGGCCAGCCCGCTGGTGCTGACGCTGCTGGGGATCAACTTCGTCGCTGATCGTCGGCGCTGGGCGTGCTGATCGGCCTGGCGGCGTGCTGCGCCTGGCTGGCCGAGCAGACCGGCGACGCCGGCGCGCGGCTGCACCTGCGGTTCGTCGCCCTGTTCGCCGCCGCGGCGGTGCTGCCGGCGCTGATCGTCGCCTTCTTCTTCGGCGTGCTGGTCACCCGCGGCGTCGACAGCTGGTTCAACGCCCGCGTCGAGAACCGTGGTGGAGAACTCGGCCAAGGTCGCCAGCTCCTACATCGACGAGCAGGAGAGCTACCTCAGCGACCACATCCTGCTGCATGGCGCGCGACCTCAACGCGGCCGGGCCTTCGGCGCTGGCCGACTCGCCGGTGGCCTTCTCGCAATACCTGGCTGGCGCAGGCGGCGGACAACGGCTTCGCGGCCGCCTACGTCCTCGACGGCGAGGGCCGCGTGCTCGCCAGGGCCGAGTGGGCGGACGCGCCCGCAGTTCCTGGACGCCGCCGACCGCCACCTTCAAGGACGCCGACGCCGGCGGCGACGAGGTGGAACTGCGCCCGTTCGAGACGCACCGACCTCATGCGCGCCCTCTACCGCCTGCGCAGCTTCCCGAACGCCTATCTCTATGTCGTGCGGCCGGTGGAGCGCGGCGTCTTCGCCCACCTGCGCGAGACCGAAGCCTCGCTGGCGGACTACCGCGCAGGCCAGCGCGAGCCGGACCGAGATCCAGGTCGGCTTCTTCCTGGTCTACCTCGAGGTGGTGCTGGTGGTGCTGCTGGGCGCGGTCTCGGTCGGGATGTCGGCGGCCAGCAGCATCGCCGGGCCGATCGCGCGGCTGGTGCAGGCGGCGGGCCGCGTCGCGGCGGGCGACCTCGCGGTGCGCGTCGAGACCGGCGACGGACCTCGAGGAGATCGCCGGACTTTCCCGTGCTTTCAACAACATGACGCGCGATCTTGAGGCGCAGCAGAACGCCCTCGTGAGCCGCGCACAAGGAGGCGGAGTCACGCCGCCAGTTCGTCGAGACCATGCTGTTCGGCGTCAGCGCCGGCGTGATCGGCCTCGATCCGGCCGGCCGCATCTCGGTGGTGAACCGCCAGGCCGCGATCGCTGCTGGAGCTGCCGCGACGCGCGGCTCGGCCAGCCGCTGCGCGAGCTGGTCCCGGAGTTCCAGGACGCCGCCGAGCGCGCCGCGGCGACCGGCGCTGCGAGGTCGAGGAGGACGTCGACGTGGTCCGCGGCGGCGAGATCGCGGCGGCTGCGCCTGCGGATCGGCCACAGCCCCGACGGCCTGGTGCTGACCTTCGACGACATCACCCGGCTGGTCGCCGCCCAGCGCAACGCCGCCTGGAAGGACGTCGCGCGGCGCATCGCCCACGAGATCAAGAACCCGCTGACGCCGATCCAGCTCTCGGCCGAGCGCCTGCGGCGCAAGTACCGCAAGGAGCTCACCGGCGACCTGGAGACCTTCGACCGCTGCACCGAGACCATCATCCGCCAGGTCGGCGACATCGGCCGCATGGTCGACGAGTTCTCGGCCTTCGCCCGCATGCCGGCGCCGAAGTTCGCCGCGCTGCGACGCGCGCCGAGCTGCTGCGCCAGGCGGCCTTCGCCCAGCGCGTCGCCGATCCGGAGACCCAGGTCGACGTCGTGCTGCCGGACGGCGAGGTCGCGGCTGCTCTGCGATGCGCGCATGATCGGCCAGGCGCTGACCAACCTCCTGAAGAACGCCGGCGAGGCGATCGCCGCGCGCCGCGTCGCCGAGCCGCAGCCGCCCGGCCGCATCACGGCGCGGCTCGTCGTCGAGCGCCGGCTGGGCGACGTTCGAGGTCGAGGACAACGGCGTCGGCCTGCCGGCCAAGGACCGCGACCGCCTCACCGAGCCCTACGTCACCACCCGCGAGAAGGGCACCGGGCTTGGCCTCGCCATCGTCGATCGGATCATGGAGGAGCACGGCGGCGACGCTGACGCTCGCCGACGCCGCCCATCTGCCCGGCGCGAAGGTGTCGCTGCGGCTGCCGACCGCGCTCGTTCCCGACGCCGAATCCGTGTTCCACCGCCGCCGCACGTGTTGAAGGACGCCTGACGTATGACTGGTGACGTTCTGATCGTCGACGACGAGCCCGACATCCGCGAGCTGGTGGCCGGCATCCTCTCCGACGAGGGCTATTCGGTCCGCACCGCGCGGGTACTCCGAAGAGGCGCTGGCGGCGATCCGCGCGCGGCGGCCCGTCGCTGCTGATCCTCGATATCTGGATGCAGGGCGCGGGGATGGACGGGCTGGAGCTGCTCGACCTGGTCAAGGAGCTCGACCGCGACATGCCGGTGGTGATGATCTCCGGCCACGGCAACATCGAGACCGCGGTCAGCGCCATCAAGCGCGGCGCCTACGACTTCCTGGAAAAGCCGTTCAAGTCCGACCGCCTGCTGCTGGTGGTGGAGCGGGCGCTGGAGACGACAGCGCTGCAGCGCGAGAACCGGCGCCTGCGCACCCTCAGCGCCACGCCCGACGGCTATCCCGGCGCCTCGGCCGCGGCCCAGCACCTGCGCCAGACCATCGCCAAGGTCGCGCCCGCCAACAGCCGCGTGCTGATCACCGGACCGGCCGGCGCCGGCAAGGAGACCTCGCGCGCGGCTGATCCACGCCGCCAGCCACCGCGCCAAGGGCGAGTTCGTGCCGGTCGAGCGCCGCCGGCATGACGCCCGAGCGCATGGACCTGGAACTGTTCGGCGAGGAAGGCGAGGGCGGCCGGCCGCGCAAGATCGGCGTCTTCGAGCGCGCCCACGGCGGCACCCTCTACCTCGACGAAGTGGCCGACATGCCGCGCGAGAGCCAGGGCCGCATCCTGCGGGTGCTGGTCGAGCAGCGCTTCCGCCGGGTCGGCGGCGACACCGACGTGCAGGTCGACGTGCGGGTGATCTCGTCGTCGTCGCGCGACCTGCGCGAGGAGATCGCCGCCGGCCGCTTCCGCGAGGACCTGTTCCACCGGCTGAACGTGGTGCCGCTGCGGGTTCCGGGCCTGGAGGAGCGGCGCGACGACATCCCCGAGCTGATCCGCGACTGCGTCGAGCGCATCGGCGCGGCGCAGGGGCTGCCGCGGCGCGTCTTCGCCGAGGACGCCATCGCGACGCTGCAGGTGCAGTCCTGGCCCGGCAACGTGCGCCAGCTGCGCAACGTCGTGGAGCGCATCCTGATCCTGGCGCCGGGCGATGCCGGCCAGCCGATCACCGCCGACTGCTGCCGTCCGACGCCATGTCGCAGGCGCCGACCGGCGGCCTCGGCGCCGAGCGGATCATCGCGCTGCCGCTTCGCGAGGCGCGCGAACTCTTCGAGCGCGAGTACCTGGAGGCGCAGATCATGCGCTTCGGCGGCAACATCTCGCGCACCGCCGCCTTCATCGGCATGGAGCGCTCGGCGCTGCACCGCAAGCTGAAGTCGCTGGGCTTCGGCGGCGCGCGCCAACTCGAGGAAGCGGAGGTCGGATGAGCCGCGTCGCCTACGTCAACGGCCGCTTCGTGCCGCACGGCGAGGCCGCCGTGCACATCGAGGATCGCGGCTATCCAGTTCGCCGACGGGGTCTACGAGGTCTGGGCGGTGCTGGGCGGCGCGCTCGGCGACGCGGCCGGCCACTTCGAGCGGCTGGAGCGCAGCCTGGGCGAACTCTCGATCGCCGCGCCGATGGGCCGCGCCCGCGCTGGAGGTGGTGCTGAAAGAGACGGTGCGCCGCAACCGGGTGCGCGAGGGACTGGTCTACCTGCAGATCACCCGCGGCGTCGCGCCGCGCGATCACGCCTTCCCGAACCCTGCCGTCCCGCCCAGCATGGTCGTCACCGCCCACGGCGTCGACCGCGCCGCCGCCGACGCCCGCGCCGAGCGGGGCGCCGCGGTGATCACCGTGCCGGAAACCCGCTGGGCGCGCTGCGACATCAAGACGGTCGCCCTGCTTCCCAACGCGCTTGCCAAGCAGCAGGCGCGCGCCGCCGGGGCGGTGGAAGCCTGGTTCGTCGACGACCTCGGCCTCGTCACCGAGGGCTCGTCCAGCAACGCCTGGATCGTCGATAAATCCGGCGCGATCCGCACCCGCGACACCCAGGCCAACATCCTGCGCGGCATCACCCGGCAAGCACCCTGCTTCGAGATCATGGCCCGCGAGGGTCTGAAGGTGGAGGAGAGGCCGTTCTCGCTGGAGGAGGCCAAGGAGGCGCGCGAAGCCTTCATCACGGGCGCCGGCACGTTGCTGCTGCCCATTGTCAGCATCGATGGGCGCAAGGTGGGCGACGGCGCGCCCGGTCCGGTGGCGAAACGGCTGCGGCGGCTTTATATCGAAGAGGCGCGGCGGACGGCGCTGTAAGCGTCCGGCCGTCGCGCGCAACCTGGGTTAGTGTGCGCCGCCGCGTGGCGGTCCGACAACGAAAGAGAAAAAGGGGCTCGAACCCGATGAACACCGCAACCGCCGTCGAGAAGAAGCAAAACCTGCAGGACACCTTCCTCAACAGCGTGCGCCGCTCCAAGACCCCGCTGACCATCTTCCTGGTGAACGGCGTCAAGCTGCAGGGCGTCGTCAGCTGGTTCGACAACTTCTGCGTGCTCCTGCGCCGCGATGGCCAATCGCAGCTGGTCTACAAGCACGCCATCTCCACCATCATGCCGGCCCAGCCCGTGCAGCTCTACGAGCCGGGCCCCGATCAGCGCCGATTGACCGCGAAAAGCATCGATAGAAGCGTTCCCGTCCAGACCGGCGCTGGTCCTCCACCCGGACCGAGCGCGGCGCGAGGACCTGCGCGCGGCCTCCGCCCGGCTCGCCGAGGCGGTGGGCCTGGCCGAAGCGCTCGACCTGAGGGTCGTGGAGGCGCGGGTCGCGCCGCTGCGCGCGCCCTGCGCCCGGCGACGCTGCTCGGGACCGGCAAGGTGGCCGAGATCGGCGCCGTCGTGCGCCGACGCTCGAGCTCGACGTGGTGGTGGTCGACGACGCGCTCTCGCCGGTCCAGCAGCGCAACCTGGAGCGCGCCTGGAAGGTCAAGGTCATCGACCGCACCGGTCTGATCCTGGAGATCTTCGCCCGCCGCGCCCGCACCCGTGAGGGCCGCCTGCAGGTGGAGCTGGCCCGGCTCGCCTACGAGGCCTCGCGGCTGGTGCGCACCTGGACCCACCTGGAGCGCCAGCGCGGCGGCCTGGGCGCCATGGGCGGTCCCGGCGAGACGCAGATCGAGACCGACCGACGGCTGATCGCCGACAAGATCGTCCGCATGAAGCGCGAGCTCGAGGACGTGCGCCGCACCCGCACGCTGGCCCGCAGCGCCCGCCGCCGCACGCCGTTCCCGACCATCGCGCTGGTGGGCTACACCAACGCCGGCAAGTCGACGCTGTTCAACCGCCTGACCCACGCGGACGTCGTCGCCGAGGACATGCTGTTCGCCACCCTCGATCCCACCATGCGCCGCCTGCAGCTGCCGGGCGGGCGTCCGGCGATCCTGTCCGACACCGTCGGCTTCATCTCCAGCCTGCCGCACGAGCTGGTGGAGGCGTTCCGCGCCACGCTCGAGGAGGTGAAGGAGGCCGACATCATCCTGCACGTGCGCGACATCGCCAGCCCCGAGACCGAGGCCGAGGCGGCTGACGTGCGACGGGTGCTGGAAGAGCTCGGCGCCGGCGAGGAAGCCGGCCAGCCGGTGTCTGGAGGTCTGGAACAAGATCGACCTGCTGGACCGCCGAGTCCCGCGACTTCCTGGACGCCCGCGCCGAGCGGGCGGAGGCCGGCGCGGTCGCGGTCTCGGCGGCGACCGGGGAGGGGATCGATCGGCTCACCGCCCGCCTCGCCGCCCTGGTCGACCAGGGTCCGCTGGTCACCCTGGCGCTCGACGCCGCCGACGGCGAAGGGCTCGCCTGGCTCTACCGGCACGGACGCGTGGTCAGCCGCGAGACCGCGGACGGCGCAGGCGGGGTGATCGTCACGGCGCGGCTGGATGCTTCGGCGCTCGCCCGCTTCGAGCGGCTGCGCCCCAGCGCGCTGACGGTGGCCGCCGCGGAGTAGGCGCGCTAGTCGAAGGTGTGGGCGATCTCGTCGGCGGGGCCCTCCTTCGCCGTCCGCAGACCCACGTAAGCCGCCGCCGCCCCGACATCCAGCCTGGCTTCGTCCGCCGTATCGCGGCAGCGGTCATCCGGCCCCCTCGAGCGATGCATGCAACCAGACCTGGGAGCGTGCGTCCAGCCACATACTCATAGCACAAGTTCCTTGTTTGTTCTTGTCAGGCTCTGGATGGTGGGGCATGCTGCGGCGTGAGAGAGGGAGCCCGCCCGTGACGATGCTGTTGACCAGAGCGCGGTTCGCTGCGGCCGAAGCCTTCGTGCAGAGCCAGGGCCGGCCACTCGACGCCGCGCTGCTCGGGCTCGTGCTGGGACGCGGCTCCGCGGACGACGCGCTGGCCGCGCTGGTGGCCTTCCAGAACGCCGACGGCGGCTTCGGGCACGGGCTGGAGCCCGACCTGTCCAGCCCGGCGTCGAGCGCCATCGCCACCAGTATCGGGCTGCGGATCCTGACCCGGCTGGAGACGCCCGCCCGCCGCCCGACGGTGATCGCCGCGATCGACTGGCTGGCGGGTGCGCTCGACCGCGAGGCCGGCGTCTGGCCGATCGTCGGGGCGGATGTGGAGCTCGCGCCACATGCGCCCTGGTGGGGCTGGTCGGACGACCTCGCCGCCGACTGGAACGGCTTCCGCTTCAACCCGACCGCCGAGATACTGGCGCATCTCTACCGCTTCCGCGATCTGGCCCCGGACGCCCTGATCGACTGCGTGGAGGCCGGCCTGCGCTATTCGCTCGCCGAGACGACGCTGATCGACAACGCCTATGACCTGAAGTGCGCGATCCGGCTCGCCGAGGCGGACGGCCTGCCTGCCGATCTGGCGCGGCCGCTGGACGGCCTGGTTCGCCGCTCGATCGCCGCCCACGATTCGGCCGACGAGCACGCCTCGCCGTTCGACGCCGCCCCCACGCCGTCGAGCCCGTTCGCCGACCTGGTCGACGGCCGTATCGAGGCTGCGCTGACCTCGCTGATCGCCGCGCAAGCCGAGGACGGCGGCTGGAACCTGTTCTGGGACTGGAGCTACGTCGACCCCAAGGCCTGGGCAAAGGCGAAGGCGGACTGGCGCGGCCAACTCACCCGCGAGGCGCTGCAGGTGCTGCTGGCTTACGGGCGCATCGAGGGCTGACCCCCAACCCGCTCATCCCGGCGAAGGCCGGGACCCAGGAAAAAAGTCAGCCAAGACAACGTTCTGTGGCTATACCCTCATTGTTGAGGGGGTCCGTCCGTGCTCGAACCGTTGCTCGCGGGCTGACCAGCAGGGTAGGGGCTGAGGGTCTTTCCTGGGTCCCGGCCTTCGCCGGGATGAGCGGGGTGGGGTCCGTCAGATGTGCAACAAGTACGGCTACAACGCGCCCCACCACCGCCTGCGGGAGATCTTCGCGCAGGTGGACCTGCCGTTCCGGTGGCCGGAGGCCGCGCCGAACCTCCAGCCGATGGAGGAGATCAACCCGACCGACCCGGCGCCGATCGTGCGGCCTCATGAGGATGGCGTGCGGCTCGACCAGCTGCGCTGGGGGTTTCCGCCGCCGCGGCCAAAGGCCGGGCCGGTGATCAACTTCCGCTCCGAGGGCCGGCGCTTCACCCATGGCCGCTGCCTGGCGCCGGCCACCCACTTCTTCGAGTTCACCGGGACCAAGTATCCGAAGACCCGCTGGCGCTGCACGGTGGAGGGCGAGGAGGTGTTCTGCATTGCCGGCCTGGTGCGCGACGACCGTTTCACGCTGCTCACCTGCGATCCCGGCCCCGACATCGCCCCGTTGCACGACCGCCAGGTGGTGATCGTCGAGCCCGCCGACTGGGCCGAGTGGCTTACCTCCGACGCCGACGTCGGCCACCTGCTGCATCCCGCGCCGGCCGGCCACATCAAGGTGGAGCGGGTGAACTAGCGGGTGAACTAGGCGGTGCGCTCCGCCGCCTTGGCCGCGTCCCAGAGCGCGTCCATCTCCGCCAGGTCCGACTGCTCCGGCGAGGAACCGCGCGCCGCAAGTTCCGCCTCGATGTAGTTGAATCGCCGGACGAACTTGGCGTTGGTGGTCCGCAGCGCCGCCTCCGGGTCGACACCCAGTTCGCGCGCCAGGTTGGCGCAGACGAAGAGGACGTCGCCCAGCTCCTCGCGCGCCTTGTCGATGTCGCCGGCCGCCACCTCGGCCTCCAGTTCGGCGACCTCTTCGTGCAGCTTGGCCAGCACCTCGGCCGCCGACGGCCAGACGAAGCCAACCCGCGCGGCGCGTTGCGACAGCTTCACGAGCGCGGGTGAGCGCGGGGAGGGCGGTGGGCACGTCATCCAGCAGGCTGGCCGTCCGGTCGGCGCGCCTGGCCGCCCGCTCGCCGGCCTTGATGGTCTCCCAGGCGCGGGTCTGCTCGGCCACGTCCCGATGGCGTGACGTCGCCGAACACGTGCGGATGGCGGCGCACCATCTTGTCGTTGATCGCCGTCGGCGACGCGCGGCGAAGTCGAACGCGCCCAACTCCTCGGCCATCCGGGCGTGGAACACCACCTGCAGCAGGAGGTCGCCGAGCTCGTCCTTCAGGTCGCCGAGGTCGCCGCGCTCGATGGCGTCGGCGACCTCGTAGGCCTCCTCGATCGTGTAGGGGGCGATGGTGGCGAAGGTCTGCTCGACGTCCCACGGGCAGCCGCCGTCCGGAGCGCGCAGCTGCGCCATGATCTCCACCAGGCGGAAGACGGGGTGACGATCATCGGCAGGCGGCGGCGCTGGCATGGCAAGGAATCGCTGGTCGAGGGAGCTGGTCGCCTTTATCGCATGCCGCCCTTCCCGGTGCAGGCAAACGATGGACGATCCCCGGCTTTTCCACTTCAGCGAGGACCCGGCGATCGCGGTCTTCGAGCCGCGGCCGGTGCGCGTGCCGTCGGTGCGGCCACCCGGGCTCGACTGGCTGAACGGTCCGCTGGTGTGGGCGGTGGATGACTGGCATTCGCCGATGTTCTTCTTTCCGCGCGACTGCCCTCGGATCATGCTCTGGCGCCTGCCGCAGACCATCGAAGCCGACCTCGACCACTGGTGGCGCGGCGAGCGGCGGCGGCGGATGCAGGCCCACATCGAGGCGGCCTGGCTGGAGCGGGTGAGGGCGGGCAAGCTCTATCGCTACGCCTTCGATCCGAGCGCCTTCGAGCGCGTCGATGCCGCCGGCGGCCCGGCCTACTACGTGGCGCGCGCCGCGGTGCGGCCGCTCGAAGTGACCCCGGTCGGCGATCTGCTGGCGGCGCTGGAGACGGCGGACGTCGAGCTGCACGTGATGGACGACCTCTTGCCGTTCAACGGCGCCTGGGAGTTGACGGTCCATTTCAGCGGCAGCCGCCTAAGGAACGCGGTCGGCTGGGAGGCGCGCGATGCGCCAACGCCGCGACCGCTGCGGCTGCAGCTGCGGACCGAGCGGCTGACGCTGCGCCCGTTCGAGCTGTCCGACGCTGCGCGGGTCACCGAGATCGGCTCGAACTGGGATGTCGCCCGAATGCTGCGCATGGCCCCCTGGCCGACCAGCGTGGAGCTCAACCGCGAATGGCTCGGCACCCACCCGGCCGAGTGGCGCGCCGGCGCCGCCTACCGGTTCGCGATCGTACGCCAGGGCCGGCTGATCGGCTGCGCCGACGTCGATGACATCGCGGACGGCGAGGGCTCGCTCGGCTACTGGCTGGAGCCCGCCGCCTGGGGCCAGGGCTTCGCCAGCGAAGCGGCCCGCGCGGTCATCGACTTCGCCTTCGGACAGCTCAGGCTGACGCGGCTGCGCTCCGGCCACGCGTTCGACAATCCCGCTTCCGGCCTGGTGCTGAAGAAGTTGGGGTTCGAGCCCACCGGCCAGACCCGCATCTGGTCGCGTCCCCGCGGCGAGGAGATCGACCAGCTGACCTATGTGCTGGGCCGCCCCGCCGCGGCGTAGATGGCATCGATCGCCGTCATGTTGGCGACCGCGTCGGCGCCCCCGGTCAGCGGCTGCGCCTGACCGTCCAGCACGTCGGCCAGGTGGATCAGCTGCGCCTCGTAGGTGCCCGGCCCATCGGTCGGCTGCGCTTCCGTCACCCCGTCGATCGTCGTCGTGAAGCGGCAGCCGATCTGCGGGGCGAGGTAGTTGATGATCTCCAGGGCGCCGCGTTCGCCCTCGATGCGCAGCGGCGCCGTGAAGCCGGGCGAGTTCATCGCGCAGGCCATGTGGGCCGGCACGCCGCCGGGGAACTCCAGCTCGGCGGAAAGGTCGACGTCGACGCCGTCCTCGAACTGGCCACGTCGCCGAGACCACGCGGGGCTCGCCGGCCAGCAGGGTGCGCAGCGCGTGGGTCGGATAGCAGCCGAGGTCCATCAGGCCGCCGCCGCCGAGCTCGCGCGCGCCAGCGCAGCTCGTCGGGCGAGCGCGGAATGGTCGCCCTTGAACTCGGCGCTGGCGCTGGTGACGCGGCCGAGCGCGCCGCTCTTCAGCAGCGCCTCGGCGCGGCGGATGACGTTGTGGAAGCGATAGTGGAACGCCTCGATCAGCAATTGGCCTGTGCGCGTCGCCGCCTCGGTCATGCGGCGCGCCTCGCCGGCGTTCATCGCGAACGGCTTTTCGCAGAGCACCGTCTTGCCGGCCTCCAGCGCGGCGATCGTCCACTCGGCGTGCCCGGCGGGCGGCAGGGCGTTGTAGACGACGTCGACGTCGTCGCGGCGCACCAGCTCGGCGTAGGAGCGGGCGACGTGGGCGATGCCGTGCTCGTCGGCATAGGCGCGGGCGCGGTCCGGGTCGCGGGCGCCGACCGCGACCACCTCGAAGTCGGGGTTGGACTTGGCGGGCGCGATCACCGCGCCGCGGGCGATCTTCGAGGCGCCCAGAAGGCCGATCCGATGCATCCAGGTCTCCGGCGATAGAGGGCGAGCAGGGCCGGCGCTCTAAGCCGGGCGCGGCCACTATGCCTGCCCGCGCCGGCTGGACAAAGGCCGGGCGCAACAGCCCATGTGGCGGGCGTGGCGTTGGGACGATTCATCACCCTGGAAGGCGGGGAGGGGGCCGGCAAGTCGACGCAGGCGCGACGGCTCGGCGAGCGCCTGAGCGCGCGCGGCCACGGGCGGTCGGTGACCCGCGAGCCGGGCGGATCGCCGGGCGCCGAGGCGATCCGCGCGCTGCTGGTCACCGGCGAGGCCGACCGCTGGTCGGCGACTACCGAGACGCTGCTGGTGTACGCCGCGCGCCGCGACCACATCGAGCGCACGATCGCGCCGGCGCTGGCGGCCGGCGACTGGGTGGTCAGCGACCGCTTCGCCGACTCCACCCGCGCCTACCAGGGCGCCGGCGGCGGCGCGCCTGGCTCGCTGATCCAGGCGCTGGAGCGCTACGTGCTGGGCGAGACGCGGCCCGACCTGACGCTGATCCTCGACCTGCCGGTGGAGGCCGGACTCGCCCGCGTCGCCTCCCGCGACCACGCCGAGACGCGCTTCGAGGCCAAGGGCGCGGCCTTCCACCAGCGCCTGCGCGACTGCTTCCTGGCGATCGCCCGGGTGGAACGCGACCGCTGCGTGGTGATCGACGCCGCCCAGCCGCTCGAGGCGGTCGAGGCGGCGATCTGGACGGCCGTCGAGAGCCGGCTGGCGCCATGGCATGGCCGGGCTCGTCCATCCCCGCGACGCCGCGCGCCTTGAGGGCCACGACGGCCCCGAGCGCGCCTTCCTGGACGCGCTGGAGCGCGGCCGACTGCACCACGCCTGGCTGCTGGTCGGACCCGAGGGGGTCGGCAAGGCGACCTTCGCCTACCGCGCCGCCCGCCGGCTGCTAGGGGCGCGGCCCGAGCCTGGCTACGGCCTGCTGGGCGCCGACCCCGACGATCCGGCGTTCCGCCAGGTGGCCGGCCGCGCCCATCCGGACCTGCTGGTGCTGGAGCGCGACGACCCGGACGCCAAGGCGCGCAAGTCGATCCCGGTCGACGAGGCGCGCGCGTTGCCGGAGTTCTTCTCCAAGTCGCCGGGCCGCGCCGCCTACCGCGTGGCGATCATCGATTCGGCGCGACGACCTGGGCGCCAACGCCGCCAACGCCGTCCTGAAGACGCTCGAGGAGCCGCCGGCGCGCGGCGTGCTGCTGCTGGTCTCGCACCGGCCGGGCTCGCTGCTGCCCACCATCCGCTCGCGCTGCCGGCGGCTGGTGTTCGCCGCGCCGCCGACCGAGGACGCGGTGCGCTGGGTGAGCGCTGCGGCGGACGTCTCGCCGGGAGCGGCGGAGACCCTGCTGCGCATGGCGCGCGGCGCGCCGGGCAGGGCGCTGCGGCTGGCGTCGACCGGGGCTCTGGAAATCGACGCCGCAGCGCGGGAGCTGGTCGCGAGGCTGCCGGCGATCGACCAGTCGGCCGCGCTGCACATGGCCGACGGCTTTCGCGGGCCGGAAGGCGCGCAGCGCTTCGCGCTGGCCATGGATCGGATCGCCGCAGCGCTGCACGAGAGCGCCGCGGCCGCCGCGCTGCAGGGGCAGGGGGCGCTCGACCGCTAGGCGGAGGCCTGGAGCCTGGTCAGCGACGCGCCGGGCGAGGCCGACGGCGTGAACCTCGACCGCGGCGACGCCTTCTTCACGGCGCTCGGCCGCCTCGCCGCGCTCGGCTGATGCCGCATGCTGATCGCCCGATGCTGATCGACAGCCACGTGAACCTCACGCGCCGCAGTTCGCCGACGACCGCGAGGCGGTGATCGAGCGCGCGCGGGCGGCCGGCGTCGGCCTGATGGTCACGATCTGCGACCGCTGTCTCGCACGAGCCGGCGGTGCGGGCGATCTCCGAGGCGCACGCCGACATCTGGCACACGGTCGGCGTCCATCCGCACGAGGCGAAGGACGAATCCCGACCTGGCGGCCGAGACGGCTGATTGCGCTCGGCCGACCATCCGCGCTGCGTCGGGATCGGCGAGACCGGGCTGGATTTCTACTACGACCTGTCGCCGCGCGACGTGCAGGCGCGGGTCTTCCGCGCCCACATCGCCGCGGCGCGCGACACCGGCCTGCCGCTGGTGGTGCACGCCCGCGACGCCGACGAAGCGATGGCCGAGATCCTCGAGGACGAACATCGCCGCGAGGGCCGTTCAAGCTGCTGATGCACTGCTACACGTCGGGCCCGGACCTGCTGGCGCGCACCGCGGCGCTGGGCGCGTGGTTCTCGGTCTCCGGCATCGCGACGTTCAAGAACGCCGAGGACGTGCGCGAGCGGGTGCGCGCCATGCCGGCGGACCGGATCATCGTCGAAACCGACTGCCCGTATCTCGCGCCGGTCCCGCACCGCGGGCGTCGCAACGAGCCGGCCTACATCGGCCTGGTGCTGGCCAAGCTCGCCGAGATCCGCGGCTGGCGCCGCAGCGAAGCCGAGGCGCGCACCGAGGCGGCCTTCTTCGACCTGTTCGACCGGATCCCGCGCCCCCATGAAGCTCGAAGTCACCATCCTGGGCTGCGGCTCTTCCGGCGGCGTGCCGCGCGCCGACGGGAACTGGGGCGTTTGCGATCCCGGCCGACCCGCGCAACCGCCGCTCGCGCTGCTCGATGATGGTGCGCCGGCCGTCGGAGGAGGGCCCGGAGCGCTGGACGACCGCCGTCGTCGACGCCTCGCCGGAGTTCCGGCTGCAGACCGCCGACGCCGGCGCCAGGCGGCTCGACGCGCTGCTGCTGACCCACGACCACGCCGACCAGTCGCACGGCATCGACGACATCCGCGCCTTCGCGATGAACCAGCGCGCCCGCATCCCGTGCTGGGTCGATCCGCCGACGACGCAGACCATGCTCACCCGCTTCGGCTACATTTTCCACGGCGAGAAGGGCTATCCGGCCATCGCCGACCTCGTCGCCGTCCCGCCGCACGGCGAGGCCTGGGCGGTCGAGGGGCCTTCCGGCGCGATCCCGGTGCGTCACCTTCGACCAGGACCACGGCCCGATCCGCAGCCTCGGCTACCGGTTCGGGCCGCTGGCCTATTCCAGCGACGTGCTGCAACTCGACGAGGCGGCGTTCGGGGCGCTGGAAGGCCTCGACGTGTGGATCGTCGATGCCCTGCGCTACACGCCGCATCCGACCCATGCCCACGTCGAGCGCGCGCTCGGCTGGATCGAACGGGTGCGGCCCAGGCGGGCGATCCTCACCAACCTGCACATCGACCTCGACTATCGGGAGCTGTCGGCGCGCCTGCCCGAGGGTGTCGAAGTAGCCTTCGACGGGATGCGGATAGAAGTCGAGACGGCGAGTGAAAACCCGCAATGATTCCGCCGCTTAAGCTCGGTTTCCTCGCCTCGCGCAACGGCGCCGGCATGCGGGCCATCGTGCAGGCCATCGAGAGTGGCGAGTTGGACGCCGAACCGCGCATCCTGATCAGCAACCGGCCGGGACGTGCCGGCGCTCGCCTTCGCCGCGGAGCACGGGCTGCCCAGTCGCGTAATACCCGACACTGCCCGACCCGGACGTCGCCGATGCGGCGCTCGCGGACGCGCTGACGAGCGCCGACGTCGAGTTCGTCATCCTGTCGGGCTATCTGCGCAAGCTGGGGCCGAGGACGCTGGCGGCGTTCCCGGGCCGCATCCTGAACATCCATCCGGCCTTGCTGCCGAGTTTCGGCGGGCAGGGCATGTACGGCCGGCGGGTGCACGAAGCTGTCGCCGCCGCGGGCGTAAGCGTCAGCGGCGCGTCGGTGCATATCGTCGACGGCGACTACGACCAGGGCCCGGTGATCGCCAGCCGCAGCGTGACGCTGGCGCCGGGCGACGATGCCGAGACGATCGAGCGCAAGGTCACCGAGGTCGAACCAGCGCTCTTCGTCGACACGCTGCGCCGGATCTGCGCGGGCGAGCTTATGTTGCCCCGGCTGTGACGGGACCTGGCGTGGGGTGGCGGCCTCCTGGGGCGGCAGGGCGATTCTTCCAACCCCAGAAACGCCGCCTTTGATTTCCGATAATCTTCCTTAGGCGCGAATCGTGGAAGGGCAGCGCAACGTTTCCCTCTCTCGGTTCAAGGCGCTTCCAACGCCAACATGGACCGTCGCAGGTTCGTCCGGGCCATGGTCTCGAACCGCGCGTGACCCCAGTCCGAGAGATAGAGCCGGTCCCGCGCCAGGAAGCCCGCCAGGACGGCAGCGCGTCCTCGTCGGAAATCTGCGTCCGACACGTGGCCGTACTCGTGACGCACGCCGGCCTCGTAGGCGTCGAAAGCCTCTTCCGACGCCGCCAGCACCGAGAGGTCCATGTCCAGGAAGATGCGCAAGTCCGCCGCCTCGTCCTCTGGCGAGCCTGCGGGAACCCGATGGCGTTCCGTGGCCTCGATCAGCCGGACGGCGCGCTGCAGCGTGGCCGCAGCCACGACCCCCGTGAGCAGTTCCTGCGCAAGGGCCGCACTCTGGCGCTCGTTGTCGGTGCGGCGCGGGTCATAGACGGCGTCGTGCAGCAGGATCGCGCACTCCACTGCCACCGGGTCGTGAAGTTGGTCGCGCACCTCAGCCAGCAGACCTAGCAGCGCCTGCGGGTGACTCCAGGCGTGATAGCCGCGCCGCGGGTCATCGTAGAGGTCCCGGATCCGCTGGATCAGCTGCTTTGGAAGCATCCACAACTCCAACCCATCGGTCGAGGAAGTCTAGCATCGCCGCGTTGAACGCGTCCGGCGCCTGCAGCGGCGCGAAATGGCCGGCGTGCGGCAGCCAGACCAGCGTGGCGCCGGGGATCGTCCTGGCCAGATACTCGGTGTGGCGATGGCGGATGAGTTCGTCATGGTCGCCGTCGGCGATCGCGATTGCCGGCCCACGGATCGCGGCGACCTTGTCGGCCAGGTAGTTGGGCGTCGTGAGCTGCATCCGGATGTCCGCGGCCACAAGCCGGTCGAAGCCTCTGGGCGATCCGGTGTCGCGTGCGTAGTCGGCCCGCAGCAGCGCCTCGGCGCTGCGGCTCACCTGCGCGAGGGCGCCGAACGGATTGAGGCCGCCAAACACATCCGTGTTGGCGCCGAAGGCGAACACCCGCCTCACCCGCTCCGGATGCTTCATCGCCATGATCAGGCTGACGATCGCGCCGTCGCTCCAGCCGACCACGTCGGCCTTGTCGATGCCGGCGGCGTCCATGACGGCGATCACGTCACGCTCCATCAGCTCGTAGCCGATCCGTCCGTCCCAGCTGCTGCGGCCATGGCCGCGGGCGTCGATCACGATGACGCGGTGATGGTCGGCGACGAGCGCCGGAACCTGCTCGCCCCAGATGTCGCTGCTGGCCTCGCCCGAATGCAGCAGGATCACCGGCGGCCCGGCGCCGAACGTCGCGTACCAGATCCGCGCGCCGTCGTGCTCTACCCGGCCCTCGGCGACCGGCTGCGGCAGGTCCGGCGGCGCGCGCAGCAAGCCAGGCGCCTGAGCGGTCTCGGCGCGCGAGGGCGCCGCGACGACGACCACGGCAATCAGTGCGTAGATCGCAGAAACGAGGCGCCACACGGACGCATGCTCTAGGGCGCACGCACCGCGCCGCTCAGGCGTCCTCGAGGAAGGTCACGCCCGGGGCGGTCTTCAGCGCGCCGCGGGCGGCGGCGTCGAGCACGTAGCGGCCGGGGAGCTTCAGCTCCACTTCGCGGCCGCCGGGGAAGCCGGCCACCAGCACGATGTCCCCGCCCCCGGCGGTGGCGTTCCTGAGGCGCTGGCGCAGCGCGTCGGCGTCGGCGGCGGCCGTGGTCAGATGCACGCGCAGCGAGGCGGTCGCCTGCTCGATCGCCCGGTCCAGCGGCTCGGCGTCGTCGCCGAAGAAGCGCACGTCGCCGTCGGCGGCCTTGGCGCGGACCTTGATCAGCACGTGGGCGCCCGGCTCCAGCACGTCGCGGCGGCGGCGCAGCGCCTCGGGCGGGAACAGCACCTCGTACTCGCCGGTGGGGTCGGAGAGGCTGACGAAGGCGAACTTCTCGCCGCTGCCGGAGGCGGCCCGCTCCTGGCGTCGGCGGATCACGCCAGCCATGCGGAAGGCCTCGGCGCCCGCCCTCGCCTGCGCCAGCGCGTCGGCGAACAGCGTCGTGCGCTTGCGGCGCAGCACCTCGATCACGTCGTCGAGCGGGTGGCCGCTGAGGTAGAAGCCGACCGCCGCCAGCTCCTCGTCGAGCTTGGCGGCCGCCGCCAGCGGCGCGGTCTTCGGCAGCCGCGGGCGCGCCGGCGTCGGCGTGCTCGCCGCCGAACAGGCTGGCCTGCGCCGCACGGCGCGCTCGGCGGCGATGCTCTGGGCGTAGGCGATCAGGTCGTCGGCGGCGGCGAGGATCTGGGCGCGGTTCGGATGGATGGCGTCGAAGGCGCCGGCGCGGGCGAGGTTCTCCAGCGCCCGCTTGCCGACCTGGCGCGGATCGATGCGCTCGAGGAAGTCGAACAGGTCGCGGAACGGCCCGCCCTCCTCGCGCACCGCGACCAGGTGCTGCATGGCGGCCAGGCCGACGTTGCGCACCGCGCCCAGCGCATAGAGCACCTCGCCGTCCTCGACCGTGAAGTCGGCGCCGGAGCGGTTGACGTCCGGCGGGCGGATGGTGACGCCGGCGCGCCTGGCGTCCTGGTAGAACAGCGCCAGCTTGTCGGTGTTGGAGATGTCGAGGCTCATCGAGCCGGCGTAGAACTCCACCGGCGCGTTCGCCTTCAGCCAGGCGGTCTGGTAGGCGATCAGCGCGTAGGGCGTCGGCGTGGCTCTTGTTGAAGCCGTAGCCGGCGAACTTCTCCATCCGGTCGAAGAGCAGCGTCGGCGGTGGCCGGCTCGACGCCCCGCTCTTCGCGCCCCGGCCAGGAAGCGGGCCCGCTGCTGGTCCATCTCGGACTTCTTCTTCTTGCCCATGGCGCGGCGCAGCAGGTCGGCCTCGCCCAGGCTGTAGCCGGCCAGGATCTGGGCGATCTGCATCACCTGCTCCTGGTAGACGATGACCCCGTAGGTCTCGGCCGAGCACTCGGCGATCAGCGGGTGCACGACGTCGACCGGCTTGCGGCCGGCCTTGCACGTCGCACGTAGTCGGGGATCGAGTCCATCGGGCCTGGCCGGTAGAGCGAGATCAGGTCGCGGTGACGTCCTCGAGGTTGGAGGGCCGGAGCTGGCGCAGGGTGTCGCGCATGCCCTGGCCTTCCATCTGGAACACCCCGAGGGTCTGGCCGGCGCTCATCAGCTCGTAGGCCGGCTGCGTCGTCGAGCGGCAGCGTGCTCGAGCGTGGAAGTCGGCGCCGCGGCGGCGCAGGTGGTGCACGGCCCGGTCGATCACCGTCAGCGTCTTCAGGCCCAGGAAGTCGAACTTCACCGGGCCGGCGCTCTCCACCCACTTCATGTTGAACTGGGTGGCCGGCATGTCCGAGCGCGGATCGCGGTAGAGCGGCACCAGCTCGGTCAGCGGCCGGTCGCCGATCACGATGCCGGCGGCGTGGGTGGAGGCGTTGCGGTAGAGCCCCTCGAGCTGCAGGGCGATGTCCAGCAGCTCGGCGACCCCCTGCTCGCCGCTTGCGGGCCTGCTGCAGGCGCGGCTCGATCTCGATCGCCTTGGCGAGGCGTGACCGGGTTGGCCGGGTTGTTGGGGACCATCTTGGCCAGCCGGTCGACCAGGCCCAGCGGCAGCTGCAGCACCCGGCCGACGTCGCGCAGCACCGCGCGGGCCTGCAGGGTGCCGAAGGTGATGATCTGGGCGACGCGGTCGCGGCCGTACTTCGCCTGCACGTAGGCGATCACCTCCTCGCGCCGCTCCTGGCAGAAGTCGATGTCGAAGTCGGGCATCGACACCCGCTCGGGATTGAGGAAGCGCTCGAACAGCAGGTTGTAGCGCATGCGGGTCGAGGCCGGTGATCAAGCAGCGACCAGGCCACGAGCGAGCCCGCGCCGGAGCCGCGGCCCGGGCCCGACCGGGATGCCGTGCGCCACCGCCCACTTCATGAAGTCCGAGACGATCAGGAAGTAGCCGGAGAAGCCCATCGACTGGATGACGCCGATCTCGCGCTCCAGCCGCTCGCCAGTAGTCGGCGCCTCGGCGCGCCAGCGGATGCGATGGCGAGCCGCGCCTTCAGGCCCTCGCGCGCCTGGGCGGCCAGCTCCTCGTCCTCGCTGCGGCCCGCCGGCGGTGGGGAAGCGCGGCAGCACCGGGTCGCGCTTGGCGACCATGAAGGCGCAGCGCCGGGCGATGTCGAGGGTGTTGTCGCAGGCCTCCGGCAGGTCGGCGAACAGCCGCCGCATCTCCGCGGCGCCCTTGAACCAGTGCTCGGCGGTGACGCGGCGGCGCTCGTCCTGGCCGAGGAACGCGCCGTCGGAGATGCAGAGCAGCGCTTCGTGCGGCGCGGTGGGTCTCGCCCTTCGGCGAAGTAGACGTCGTTGGTCGCCACCAGCGGGACGTCGTGCTCGTAGGCGAACGCGACGAGGCCGGGCTCGGCGGCCGCCTCGCTCGCCAGGCCATGCCGCTGCAGCTCGATGTAGAAGCGGTCGCCGAACACTCGGCTGCATCTCGCCGAGCGCCTGCTCGGCGTCGGCGCTGCGCCCGGCGGCGAACAGCGGATCGACCGGCCCGTCCGGTCCGCCGGAGAGCAGGATCAGCCCCTCGGCGTGCTCGCGCGATCTTCGCCCAGGGCACGTGCGGCTCGTCGGTGGCCGCGACATCCAGGATAGGCGGCCGACGACAGCTCCGTGAGGTTGCGCCAGCCGGCCTCGTTCTGCGCCAGCAGCACGATCGTCGGGATCCGGGCCCAGCGCTCGGGCGGCCCCTCCCCGATCCCGGTCACCGGCAGCGCGCAGCCGATGATCGGCTGCACGCCCGTGTCCTTGGTGGCGACCGAGAACTCCAGCGCGCCGAAGAGGTTGGCCGCGGTCGGTTAGCGCCACTGCCGGCATGCCGGCGCTGCGCGCCAGCTTGCCGATGGCGTCAGCCTTGATGGTCCCCTCGAGCAGCGAATAGGCCGAGCGCGTTCGAAGATGGACGAACCCTTCGTCGAGACGCGCCATCACCCCTCCCCTCGCCGCGCGGGCCGCAACTCAGCCCGCCAGCGCCGCAACCTGACAGACCATCCAAACAAAGCCGACCACCGAGGCAAGCGCGAGCCCTTCGCGGGCGATGCGAAACATGGGGACAATCTCCGTTGTGCTGGTTTTGTTCCGGCCTGCGTTTTCCCGTTTTGTTCCGACCCTGTCAAGCGGAGCAGCCGCCCGGCCGCCCCGAGATCAGCCCAAACGTGTCAGCAGTGACGCCAGACCATCCAGCTGCTCGATCCGCAGGTCCGCGATCGCCGCGTCGGGCGAAGCGGCCTGGATCAAGCCCCAGGGTCCGCGGCGGATGAACACGGCGGTCATGCCCGCCGCCTTGGCCGGCAGCACGTCGTTGTCGAGGCGGTCGCCGACGTAGGCGATGGCGCCGGGCGGCTCGCCGGCCGCCTCGGCGACCTTGGCGAAGAAGCCCGGATCGGGCTTCTCGACGCCCCAGCGGGCCGATGAAGCGACGAAGTCGGCCGGCACGCCCAGCGCCGCCAGCGCGGTCTCGGCGGCCTCGGGCTGATTGCCGGCGATGCCGACGCGGAAGCCGGCCGTCCGCGCCTCTCGCAGGCACGGCAAGGCGTCGGGATAGAAGTCGCTGGGCTCCAGCGTGTAGCGCCAGCCGGCCGCCTCTCGCCGGGCGTGCTCGGCGGCATAGTCGAAGCCGCGCCTCACCAGCTCGAACACCCGCCGGTGATGCCAGCCGCGCTCCACCACCGCCCCGAATGCGGCGAAGAAGGCGAAGCGGGTGACGCCGATCCAGTCGGCCCACTCGCCCCAGTGGCGCGTCTCGTCGACCAGCGTCTCGCCGAGGTCGAAGACGACCGCGCGGATGCGGCTCATGGGTTTTGAGGCGCGGCCACGGCGAGCGCAGCCTCGCCGGCCTGGCGAACCTCGATGCGGCCGTCGCGCAGCGCCAGCACCCGGTCCATGAAGTTGGTGAGCTCGAGGTTGTGGGTGGCGACCAGCGCGGCGACGCCGCTCTGGCGGGCCAGGTCGTGCAGGCTCTGGAACACCGCCCGCGAGGTGGTCGGATCGAGGTTGCCCGTGGGCTCGTCGCAGAGCAGCAGGCGCGGGCTGTTGGCGAGCGCGCGGGCGACGGCGACGCGCTGCTGCTCGCCGCCCGAGAGCCGCGCCGGCTGGTGGGTCAGGCGGTCGGCGAGGCCGAGCTCGGTGAGCAGCGTGGTGGCGCGCGCCTCGGCCGCGCGGCGCGGCTTGCCGGCGATCATCAGCGGCAGGGCGACGTTGTCGAGCGCCGAGAGCTCCGGCAGCAGGTGGTGGAACTGATAGACGAAGCCGATCTCCGCCAGGCGGATGCGGGTGCGGGCGCGGTCGGTGAGCTGCGAGCAGTCTTCGCCGTCGACGACGATGGTCCCGGCGGTGGGGTGCTCGAGCAGGCCCGCCGCGTGCAGCAGCGACGACTTGCCGGAGCCGGAGGGGCCGATCAGACCGACCAGCTCGCCCGGATAGACCTCCAGGTCGACGCCCTTCAGCACCTCCAGCGTCCGCTCGCCGGTGATGTAGGTGCGCGTCAGCCCGCGGATGACGAGGACCGGGTCACTCATACCGAAGCGCCTCGACCGGATCGAGCCGCGAGGCGCGCCAGGCCGGGTAGATCGTCGCCACGAACGAGCAGAGCAGCGAGAAGAAGGTGATCTCGATCACCTCGCGCGGATCGACCTGCTGCGGCACGTGGCTGAGGAAGTAGATCTTCGAGGAGAACACCTGGGTCTGGAACACCCACTCCACGACGTGCTGGATGCCGACGATGTTGAGGCAGAACAGCACGCCGATCAGCACACCCGAGAGGGTGCCGAGCGCGCCGACGATCGCGCCGCAGAGGAAGAAGATCCTGAGGATCGACGACTGCCGCGCGCCGATGGTGCGCAGGATGGCGATGTCGCGGCCCTTGTTCTTCACCAGCATCACCAGCGCCGAGATGATGTTCAGCGAGGCGATCAGCACCAGCAGCGCCAGGATCAGCGCCATCACGTTGTGCTCGACCTGCAGCGCGTTGAAATAGTCGGCGTTGTCCTCGGTCCAGTCCTTGATCACCGCGCCGTCGCCGGCCGCGGAAGCCATCGCGATCCGCGCTTCGGGCGCCTTGTCCGGATTGTCGAACCGCACCCAGATGAAGTCGTCCGGCGCCTGTTTCAGGAACAAGAGCTGGGCCTGGCGCAGCGGCAGGATGACGACGCTGGTCGTACTCGCTCATGCCGACTTCGAAGACGCCGGCGATCTTGTAGGCCTTCTGCACCGGCACGCTGCCGAGCACGGTCTGCTCGGGCGTCGGGCCGGTCAGCGAGAGGGTGTCGCCCGGCCCGACTCCCAGCTGCGCGGCCATCTTCGAGCCGATCAGGATGCCGTCGCCGCCGTCCGGCCCCTGCCCGAACGGCGCCAGCGACCCTGCCTTGATGTTGTCGGCGACCAGGTGGTTGGCCCTGAGGTCGGCGGGCGCGAGGCCGCGGACCAGCGCGCCGGTGGCGGCCCGGTCGCTCTGCACCAGCGCCTCGGACTCGATGGCCGGATAGGCCTCGACGACGCCGGGGATGGCCTGAACCCGCTGGATCGCGGTCGGCAGGCTCGCATCGGCGATCGCGCCGCCGTAGATGCGCGCGTTGGGCTCGAAGCTCAGCATGATGTGGCTGAGGTCGGCGCGAAAGCCGTTCATCACCGAGATCACGATGATCAGCACCGCCACCGCCAGCGTGATGCCAACGAACGAGATGATCGAGATCAGCGCGACGCCGCCCTCGTCGCGCCGGGCGCGTAGGTAGCGCAGGGCGATCTCGCGCTCCCAGGCGCTGAAGGGCCGCGCGGGCGCATCGCTCATCGGCGCAACGGGCTCAGCTAAGGCCCCTCACCATGCCGAGCGAGATCCAGTGGAAGTGCACGGCGATCCAGAACGGCGCGAAGACGAGCGCGGCGACCCAGGTGGTGGTGATGAACTTGCGCTTCAGCTTCGGATCGACCGGCGAGGCCGGATCGCCGCCGCCGGGCGCGACGACGCCCGCTTCGGCGTGGCTGACCACCCCCACCGGCAGGATGGAAAACAGCACCAGCCACCAGACGATCAGGTAGACGGCAATGGAGGCCTCGAGATTCAAGCGTGGACCTCCGTCGGCTCGGCCATCAGCTCCACCAGCACCCCGCCCATGTCCTTCGGGTGCACGAAGATCACCGGCACGCCGTGCGCGCCGATGCGCGGCTCGCCGGTCCCCAGCACGGTGGCGCCCTTGGCGCGCATCTCGTCGCGCGCCTTCAGGATGTCGGGCACCTCGAAGCAGACGTGGTGCTGGCCGCCGCGCGGGTTCTTGGCGAGGAAGGCGTGGATCGGCGAGGCCTCGCCGTAGGGCTCGATCAGCTCGATCTGGGCGTTCGGCAGGTTGACGAAGCTCACCCAGACGCCCTGCTCGGGCAGCGCGCGCTTGTCGGTGATCGAGGTTGCGCCGAGGACGTCGCGATAAAGCTTCCAGCTGTCCTCGATCGAGGGCGTCGCGATGCCGACGTGATTGAGCTTGCCGATCATGGGCGGGTCCCTAGCACCCTTGGCGGGGCGATTGAAGGCGGCGGTTGCGCCGGGCGGGGCGGGCGTGATACTTTGCAATGCAAAGCACGCGAACGGCGTGCCGCTGGGGCTTTGGGGCGAAGAGCATGCAGGACCTGGATCGGGCCTTGGCCGAGATCGGCGCCATCAAGAGCCAGCTGGCCCAGGGCGAGCAGTTCCACGGCCTGGGGCCCTCCGCCTTCGCCGCAACCGCCGTGCTGGCGGTGCTGGCGGCGATCGCCCAGGGACTCTGGCTGCCGATCGCGCCGGCCCACCTGCAGACCTTCCTGGCGCTCTGGATCGCGGTCGCCGCCGTCTCGGCCGGGGTGATCGGCTTCGAGATGAAGGACCGCACCCGGCGCCTGCACTCGCATCTGGCCGACGAGATGATCGCCGCGGCGGTCATGCAGTTCGTGCCGGCGGCGATCGCCGCGGCGATGCTCACCGCCGTGCTCACCGTGTTCGCGCCGCAGTGCCTGTGGATGGCGCCGGGCCTTTGGCAGATCGCCTTCGGGGTCGGGATTTTCGCCTCGTGCCGCTTCCTGCCCCGTCCGATGGTGATCGTCGGCGCCTGGTACGTCGCCACGGGCCTCGCCTGCATCGCGCTGGCGCAGGGGCCGCACGCGCTCTCGCCCTGGTCGATGGGGTTGCCGTTCGGCGTCGGGCAGCTGCTGGTGGCGGCGGTGCTGCGCTTCTCGGAGGCGCACGATGGCTGACGCGCCGTTCGCCTACGAGGGCCTCGACCGCATCATCCACGAGCGGGCGCGGCTGGGGGTGCTGACCTCGCTGGCCGCCAACCCGAAGGGGCTGGTGTTCGCCGACCTGAAGCGGCTCTGCGGCCTCACCGACGGCAACCTTTCGCGCCACCTGCAGGTGCTGCAGGAGGCGGGCGTCGTCGAGGTGACCAAGAGCTTCTCGCACAATCGGCCGCAGACGCTGTGCCGGATCACCCCGGAGGGCCGGCGGCGCTTCCTCGACTACCTCGCCGTGCTCGACCAGGTGGTGCGCGAAGCCGCCGCCGCCGCCCGGACAACGCAAGCGGGCGAGGATCCCCTCCCCGGCCTCGCCCCAGCCTGACCCCCTTTTTTGGAAGGACACTTTGCGATGCAGAGTTCGACCGCCGCGCCGACCCGATCGCCGTTCCACGTGGCGATCATCATGGACGGCAACGGCCGCTGGGGCGTCGGCCAGCAGATGACCCGCGCCGACGGCCACCGCGCCGGCGTCGAGGCGCTGAGGCGCACCGTCGAGGCCGCGCCGGAGCTCGGCGTCACCACGCTGACTGTCTTCGCCTTCTCCTGCGACAACTGGCGCCGCCCGGCCGCCGAGGTCGCCACGCTGATCGAGCTGTTACGCGCCTACATCGCCAGCGACGCGGCGCGGCTGGTGCGCGAGGGCGTGCGGCTGGTCATGCTCGGCCGCCGCGACCGGCTGCCGGCCGACCTGATGGCCGAGATCGCCGCCTACGAGGCGGCGAGCGCCGCCGGGCGCCGGATGACGCTGCGCATCGCCTTCGACTACTCCGCCCGCGCGGCGATCGCCGAGGCGGCGCTGGCGCTGGGACCGGGCGCAACCGTCGACGACCTCGATCGCCTGATCGCCGGCCCCGGCGGCGGCCCGGTCGACCTGCTGATCCGCACCGGCGCCGAGAAACGGCTCTCCGACTTCCTGCTCTGGGAATGCGCCTACGCCGAGCTGTGGTTCTTCGAGGCGATGTGGCCGGCGTTCGCCGCGGCCGACCTGGCCGCGGCGGTCGCGGACTTCCGGCGCAGAGAGCGGCGTTTCGGGGCGCTTCCGGAGACTGCGGCTGCTTGAACCCACCCACCTCCGTCATGGCCGACCGGGCATCCGTGTCGGCCGTCCAAGCGCGCCCCCCGCCAGCCATGGCCGCGCTCGACGCGGAAAGACCGGAGGGATGTCAGACCCGCAGCACCGTGGCCTCCACCACCGGCCGGCGTTTCCAGATGCGGTAGGCGGCTTTCTTGACGGCGCGGGAGAGCGCCTGCTCGACCAGCGTGTCGTCGGCCCGGTCGTCGGCGGAGAGCTTTTTCAGCGCGGTCTCGGCCTCGGACGCCAGGTCGTCGGTCGCTTCCTCCAACTCGTAGTCGGCGTCGCCGGGCAGGCCGAGCGCGCGGACCTGCGGGCCCGAGGCGATGCGGCCCTTGCGGTCGAGCGCCACGGCGACCGTCAGCATGCCGTTGAAGGCCGCGTGGCGGCGCTCGCGCAGCGCCTCGCCGTTCTCCGGCGTCACCATGCCGGCGTCGACGTAGAGCCGGCCGGCCGGGACCTCGCCGATGATCGCGGCGCGGCCGGGCGCGAGGCGCACCATGTCGCCGTTGCGGGGCGCGACCTGCTGCTCGACTTGCATGTCCCGTGCGAGATTGACGTGTTCCAGCAAATGCCGGCGCTCGCCGTGGGTCGGGACGGCGATCTGCGGCCGCGCCCACTGGTACATCCGCTTCAGCTCGTCGCGGCAGGGATGGCCGGAGACGTGCAGGCCGGGATGGTCGCGCTCGGTGAAGAGCCGCACGCCGCGGTCGGCGAGCTTGTTCTGCAGGTTGCGGATCGGGATCTCGTTGCCGGGGATCACCCGCGAGGAGAACACGCAGGCGTCGCCCTGCCCCAGCGACAGGTGAGGATGCGTGCCGTCGGCGACGCGGGCCAGCGCCGCCCGAGGCTCGCCCTGGCTGCCGGTGCAGAGGAAGAGGATCTTGTCGGCCGGGAAGTGGCCGGCGTCGGAATCGGAGATGAAGGCCTGCACGTCGGTCGAGCAGCCCCACCGAGCGGGCCGCCGCCGACATGCGGATCATCGAGCGGCCGACCAGGCAGACGCGCCGGTCGTTGGCCTCGGCGGCGCGGATGATCGAGTCCATCCGCGCCACGTTGGAGGCGAAACAGGCGGCGGCGACCTTGCCCTTCAGCGTGCCGATCAGCTGCGCCAGCGCGATGCGCACCGTCGACTTCCGAGCCGGCCTCGCCGTCGACGAAGACGTTGGTGGAGTCGCAGACCATGGCGAGCACGCCCTCGTCGCCGAGCTTGCGGATCGCGGTCTGGTCGGTGGGCGAGCCCAGCAGCGGATCCGGATCGATCTTCCAGTCGCCGGTGTGCAGCACGGTGCCGAGCGGGGTGCGGATCGCCAGCCCGTTCGGTTCGGGGATCGAGTGGGTGAGCGTGATCAGCTCCAGCTCGAACGGCCCCAGCCGGATGTGGCCCGAGAGCGGAACCTCGTTGATCTCCACCTCGTCCAGCAGGTCGGCCTCGCGCAGCTTCTCGCGCAGCAGGAAGGCGGTGAACGGGGTGGCGTAAAGCGGCGCGCGCAGCCGCTCCCAGAGCCACGGGACCGCGCCGATGTGGTCCTCGTGGGCGTGGGTCAGCACGATGCCGAGGATGTCTTTCGCGTGCGCCTCGATGAACGAAGGGTCCGGCAGGATGATCTCGACGCCCGGCGTCGTCTGGTCGCCGAAGGTCACGCCGAGATCCACCACGATCCACTTGCGGGCGTGCGGCGGGCCGAAGCCGTAGAGATTGAAGTTCATGCCGATCTCGTTCGACCCGCCAAGCGGCAGGAACACGAGCTCGTCGTCTGGGGAAGCGGTCATCCGCTCGCCAGATGGGTGTTGCGGTGGTGGATTTCGAGGAGGCCGCGAATGGTGAGGTCGTGGTCGAAGTGATCGATGGCGCGTGTGGCGCCTTCGAACAGCGAGGCGACGCCGCCGGTGCCGATCACCGTCAGCGGTCCTTTCCACTCGGCCTTGATGCGTGCGACGAGGCCCTCGATCATCGCGATGTAGCCCCAGAACACCCCCGACTGCATGGCGCCGACCGTGTCGACGCCGACGACGCGGTTGCCGGCCGGCCGGCGGATGGCGACCCGCGGCAGCTGGGCGGCGGCGTCGTGCAGCGCCTGCATGGAGAGGTTGATGCCGGGCGCAATCACGCCGCCCTCGAACGCGCCGTCGCCGGCCACGACGTCGAAGGTGGTGGCCGTGCCGCTATCGATCACCAGCAGATCGCCCGGATAGGCGGCGTGGGCGCCGATCGCGTTGACCAGCCGGTCCGCGCCGGCCTCCGACGGCTTCAGGATGCGGATCTCGATGCCGAGGTCGGCATTCTCGCCGATCACCAGCGGCTCGACGTGCAGGTAGCGGCGCGAGAGGTTGCGCAGGTTGAACAGCGACTGCGGAACCACGCTCGAAATGATGCAGGCGTCGAGCTGGCCGAGGCTGAGGCTCGACATCGCCAAGAGCTGCGAGAGCCAGACCGCGTATTCGTCGGCGGTGCGCGCCGCCTCGGTGGCCGCCCGCCACTGCGCGATCCAGGCCGTGCCGTCGTGGACGGCGAAAAGGGTGTTGGTGTTCCCCTGCTCGATGGCCAGCAGCATCAGCGGCTCCCGCGGAGACTGGAAGATTTGACCACGGAAAACACGGAAAACACGGAAAGGCCTTCTCCGGTCACAGCACGAGCCTTTCCACGCGCGCCTTCGGCGCGCATCCAAAGTTCACAAGCAGCCCAACCCGCAGACCCGTCGCTTTGAGGTAGTTGAGCAGTTGCGCTCGGTGTTCGGGCGCGAGTTCTCGCACCGACTTCAGTTCGACGATGACGAAGAGCAGATTTCCGTGTTTTCCGTGTTTTCCGTGGTCCACTTCTTCTAACCCTGACCGAAGAAGACGTCGCCGGCGGTTATGCGGCGGACCGCGCCGGTAGGGGTCCGCAGGCGCAGGGCGCCGTCGGGGTCGAGGCCTTCGGCGATGCCGGTGACGGTCTCGGCGGGCAGGCGGGCGGTGCAGGGTTCGCCGAGGCCGTGGGCGCGCGTCGTCCAGGCTTCGGCGATCGGCGGGAAGCCCAGCCGCTCCCAGACGTCGCGCCAGCGCTCGAAGCTTGCGGCCAGCGTCTCGAGCGCCTCCAGCGGCTGCGGCGGCGGGGTGCGCATGTGCTCGGCGAAGGCTGTCGCAGGCCGGTCGGCGGCCTCGGGCGGCGTCGCCAGGTTCACCCCGCAGCCGATCGCCAGCCAGAGGCCGCCGTCCGGGTGCGGGCCGGACTCCACGAGGATCCCGGCGGCCTTGCGCCCGCCGATCAGCGGATCGTTTGGCCACTTCAGGCTGACGAGGCCGGCCGGCACGTACGCCGCGGCGAGGTCGGCGACCGCCAGCGCGGCGACGAACGACACCTGGGCGGCCTCGGCGGGCGGCTTGGCGGTGTGGGCGAGGTAGGTGGCGGCGAGGTTGCCGGCGCCGGTCTCCCAACCGCGGCCGCGGCGGCCGCGCCCGGCGGTCTGGCGCTTCGCGGTGATCCAGAGCGGGCCGCGCACGCCGGCCTCGGCTCGGCGGCGCGCCTCGGCGTTGGTGGAGTCGATCTCCTCCAGCGCCTCGATCGGTGGGATGGCCGGGCTGGCCAAGCGGGTCAGCGCGCGAACGCCGCGGCGGTCGCCGACCAGGGATCGAGCCAGATCAACGCAGCCATGACGACGGGCAGCGCGAAGAGCGCCGTGGCATAGGCGATGGCGACCGTGGGGCCGGGCGACGGCTCGATGGCGCCCTCGGGCGGCGGGTCGAGCCACATCACCTTGATGAGGCGCAGATAGTAGTAGGCGGCCACCACGCTGCCGACGAGCGCGGCCACCGCCGCCCAGGTGGTGAGCGGGCCGGCGCCCAGCGCCGCCTTGAACACGTAGAACTTGCCCCAGAAGCCCGAGAACGGCGGCAGGCCGAGCGCCGAGAGGCAGAAGGCGGTCATCGCCAACGCGAGGCCCGGCCGCTCGCGCATCAGGCCGGCGAAGTCGTCGAAGGTCTCCATCGGCTTGCCGCCGCGCTCCAGCGCCGCGAGGATGGCGAAGAAGCCGGTGACGTCGATGGTGTAGAGCACCATGAAGAGCAGCATCGACTGCACGCCGGCCTCGCCGCCGGCCGCCAGCCCGACCAGCGCGTAGCCGATGTTGGCGATCGAGGAGTAGGCCCAGAGCCGCTTCAGGTTGGTCTGCGCCAGGCCGGCGAAGGCCCCCACCGCCACCGAGGCCAGCGCGATGATCAGTATGACCTGGCGCCACTGGTCGATGGCGCTCGGGAAGGCGACGGTCAGCAGGCGGGCGAACAGCACCATCGCCGCCAGCTTCGGGGCGCCGGCGAAGAAGCCGACGATCGGCGTCGGCGCGCCCTCGTAGACGTCCGGCGTCCACATGTGGAACGGCGCGGCGGAGACCTTGAAGGCGATGCCGCAAATAATGAAGACCAGGCCGGCGACGACGTAGGGGCTGGCCCCGCGCGTGGGTCGCCGCGGCGATGCCGGTGAAGGTGATCGTGCCGGTGAAGCCGTAGACCAGCGAGGCCCCGTAGAGCAGCAGGCCGGACGACAGCGCCCCCAGCACGAAGTACTTCAGGCCCGCCTCGGAGCTCCTGGCGTCGTCGCGGCGGAAGGCGGCCAGCACGTAGAGCGCCAGCGAGTGCAGCTCGATGCCGATGTAGAGCGAGATCAGGTCGCCGGCCGAGACCATGATGCTCATGCCGAGCGCCGCCAGCACGATCAGCACCGCCAGCTCGAAGCGGCTCTCGCCGCGCTTGGCGAACCACTGGTCGCTGAGCGGATGGATGGCGACGGCGCTGGCGAGGAAGATCACCACCTTCGCGAAGCCGGCCCAGTCGTCGGAGATGAGGCCGCTGCCGAACGCATGCCCGGCCGGACCGATGGCGGCTGCGACCGCGGCCGCCAGCAGCGCCAGCACCGCGGCGTGGTAGAACACCCGGCCCGTGCTGCGCGCGTAGGCGCCCCAGACGATCAGCACCAGCGCCGATCCGGCCAGGATCAGCTCCGGCAGCGCCAGCATGGCGTCGAGTGAGAGGTTCATCGCGCCACCCCGCCCGCCACCGCCTGGAAGGTGGTCGCCAGCTGCTCGGTCGCGGCGTTGGTTACGTGGAACACCAGATTGGGCGCGAGGCCCAGCATCAGCGTGCCGACGATCAGCGGCGCGAAGATCAGCACCTCGCGGCCGGTGAGGTCGGTGATTGCGGCCAGCGCATTGTTGGTGATCTCGCCGAACACCACGCGGCGATAGACGGTGAGCATGTAGACCGCCGAGAGGATGACGCCGGTGGCGGCGACGATCACGGTCCAGGTCGAGGCCCGGTAGGCGCCGACCATGGTGAGGATCTCGCCGACGAAGCCGCTGGTGCCCGGCAGGCCGACGTTGCCCATCGTGAACAGCATGAAGACCGCCGCGTACCAGGGCATGCGGTTCACCAGCCCGCCGTAGAAGGCGATCTCGCGGGTGTGCATGCGGTCGTAGACCACCCCGACGCAGAGGAAGAGCGCGCCGGAGATCACCCCGTGGCTCAGCATCTGGAAGATGGCGCCCTGCTCGCCGTAGATGTTGCCGGAGAAGATGCCCATGGTGACGAAGCCCATGTGCGCCACCGACGAATAGGCGATCAGCTTCTTGATGTCGGTCTGCCTAAAGGCGACCAGCGAGGTGTAGACGATTGCGATCACGCTGAGCGTGAAGATCAGCGGCGTGAACTGGAGGCTGGCGGCCGGGAACATCGGCAGCGAGAAACGCAGGAAGCCGTAGCCGCCCATCTTCAGGAGGATGCCGGCCAGGATCACCGAGCCGGCGGTCGGCGCCTCGACGTGTGCGTCCGGCAGCCAGGTGTGCACCGGCCACATCGGCATCTTCACCGCGAACGAGGCGAAGAACGCCAGCCACAGCCAGGTCTGGGTCTGCGGCGCGAAGTGGTAGGTCATCAGCGCCGGGATCGACGAGGTGTGCGCCTGAGCGATCATGAACAGGATCGCGGCCAGCATCAGCACCGAGCCCAGCAGCGTGTAGAGGAAGAACTTGAAGGCCGCGTAGACCCGCCGCTGGCCGCCCCAGATGCCGATGATCAGGAACATCGGGATCAGCTGACCCTCGAAGAACAGGTAGAAGAGCGACGAGGTCGAGCGCGCAGAAGACGCCGATGATCAGCGTCTCCAGCACCAGGAAGGCGACCATGTATTCCAGCACGCGGTTCTCGATCGACTTCCAGCTGGCGAGGATGCAGAGCGGAAGCAGGAACGCGGTCAAAAGCACGAACAGCACCGAGATGCCGTCGACGCCCATCCGGTAGTGCAGCCCGGCGAACCACGGCGCGTCCTCGACGAACTGGAAGCCGGCGCTCGACCCGTTGAACGACGCCACCAGCAGCACCGACAGCGCCAGGGTCGCCAGCGTGACGGCCAGCGCGATCCAGCGCGCGGCGCCCGGTGCGCCCGGATGGCCGGCCGGCGCGAAAGCCTTCAGCGCCAGGATCGCGACGACCCCGGCCAGCGGCAGGAAGGTGACCAGCGAGAGGATGCCGACCATCTAGCGCCCTCCCCCCGCGAACGCCCAGAGCACGTACGACAGCAGCGCCACGACCCCCACCAGCATCACGAAGGCGTAGTGATAGACGTAGCCGGTCTGCAGGCGCCCGGTGCGCCGGCCCACCGCGTAGGAGAGCGCCGAGACGCCGTCGGGACCGAAACCGTCGATGATCTTCTCGTCGCCGTCCTTCCAGAACACGTCGCCCAGCCAGCGGGTCAGGCGCACGAAGGTCGCGTCGTAGAGCTCGTCGAAGTACCACTTGTTGTAGAGGAAGCTCCAGATCGGGCCCTTCCGCGCCGCGATCCGCGCGCCCATGCCCTCGTGGCGGATATAGACCCACCAGGCGCTGACGAAGCCGATCGCGGTGACGACCAGCGGGGCCCAGACCACCCATTCGGGCAGCGTCTTCGGCTCGGCGAGGTCGACCTGACCGAGGTTGAAGATGGATGCGCCCCAGAAGTGGTTGCGGTCGGGGCCGATGAACCAGTCGTCGAAGACGTAGCCGGCGATCACCGCGCCGGTCGCCAGCACCAGCAGCGGGACCAGCATCACCCAGCCGCTCTCGTGCGGCTCGACGGGACCGTGATCGTCGTGCGCCGACGGCTCCTCGTCGGGATCGGCGTGCGCGGCGGCGTGGTCATGATGGTGGCCGTCCGCGTGCGCCCACTTCGGCGTGCCGTGGAAGGTCATGAAGATCAGCCGCCATGAGTAGAAGGACGTCAGGCCGGCCGCGAGCACCCCCATGATGAAGGCGTAGGTCCCCGGCCCGCTGTGATGCAGCGCGGCGAGATACGAGGCGTCGATGTCGGCGTCCTTCGAGTAGAAGCCGGCGAAGCCAAGCTCCAGGCCTGGAATCCCGATGCCGGTGATCGCCAGCGTGCCGATCAGCATGACGGCATAGGTGACCGGCATCCGCTTCCAGAGACCGCCCATCTTCCGCATGTCCTGCTCGTGGTGCATGCCGAGGATCACGCTGCCGGAGGCCAGGAACAGCAGGCCCTTGAAGAAGGCGTGCGTGAAGAGGTGGAACATCGCGCCCTGGTAGGCGCCGACGCCGGCGGCCAGGAACATGTAGCCGAGCTGCGAGCAGGTCGAATAGGCGATCACCCGCTTGATGTCGTTCTGGGCCAGGCCGACCGTGGCCGCGAAGATCGCGGTGGTCGCGCCGATGATGGTGACGAACGCCTTGGCCACCGGCGCGTACTCGAACATCGGCGAGAGCAGGCAGACCATGTAGACGCCGGCGGTCACCATCGTCGCGGCGTGAATCAGCGCCGACACCGGTGTCGGGCCCTCCATCGCGTCCGGCAGCCAGGTGTGCAGCAGGAACTGCGCCGACTTGCCCATCGCGCCGACGAACAGCAGGCAGCAGGCCAGGTCGACGGCGTTGAAGGTCCAGGCGCCGAACCGCCAGGCCTGGTTCGCGTGCGCCGCCACCTGCGGGAAGATTTCGGCGAAGCGGATGGTGCCGAACACCCAGAAGGTGGTGATGATGCCGAGCGCGAAGCCGAAGTCGCCGATCCGGTTGACCACGAAGGCCTTGATCGCCGCGGCGTTGGCGGTGGGCTTCTTGTACCAGAAGCCGATCAGCAGGTAGCTCGCCAGCCCCACCCCTTCCCAGCCGAAGAACAGCTGCATGAAGTCGGCGGCGGTCACCAGCGCCAGCATCGCGAAGGTGAAGAACGACAGGTAGGCGAAGAACCGGGGCTTGGAGTCGTCGTCGGCCATGTAGCCCCAGGAATAGAGGTGCACGAGCGCCGAGACGGTCGTCACCACGATCAGCATCACCGCCGAGAGGGTGTCGATCCTGACGCTCCAGGCCGACTGGAAGCGGTCCACATTGATGAACGGCGCGAGCTGGGCGGTGAAATGCCAGCCGCCGAACACCACGCTGAAGAAGGTCAGCCAGCCCAGCGCGCACGACAGGAACAGCAGCCCGGTGGTGACGCTCATCGAGGCGACGTCGCCGATGCGGCGGCCGAACAGCCCGGCGATGAAGGCGCCAAGCAGCGGCGCCAGCACCAGGATGGTGACGATGAGCTGCGGGGTCATACGCGCCCTAGCCCTTCATCATCGAGGCGTCGTCCACGGCGATGTCGCCGCGGTTGCGGAAGAAGCTGACCAGGATGGCGAGGCCCACGGCCGCCTCGGCCGCCGCCACCGTCAGCACGATCATCGCGAAGATCTGGCCGGTGACCTCGTGCAGGAAGGCCGAGAAGGCCACCAGGTTGATGTTCACCGCGAGCAGGATCAGCTCGATCGACATCAGGATGATGATGATGTTCTTGCGGTTCACGAAGATGCCGAACACGCCGATCGTGAACAGGATCGCCGCGACGGTGAGGTAGTGGGCCAGCCCGACGCCGCTCATGGCGCGATCCCCTCGCCGCGCTTGATCTCGACGACGCGCAGGCCGGTGGCGCGGGTGCGTCCCACCTGATCGGCCACCACCTGGCGGCGGACGTTGGGCTTGTGCTTCAGCGTCAGCACGATCGCCCCGATCATCGCCACCAGCAAAACGAGGCCGGCGGCCTGGAAGTAGTAGATGTAGCTGGTGTAGAGCACCCGGCCGATGGTCTCGGCGTTGCTGACGCCGGGCGGCCGCCGCCATCGGCGCGACGTTCTTGCCGGCCGCCCCGCTCTTGCCCACCGCGACGGCGACGATGGCCATCTCCACCACCAGCACGCCGGCCACCAGGCCGCCCAGCGGCAGGTAGCGCGTGAAGCCCTGCTTCAGCGTGTCGAAGTCCACGTCCAGCATCATCACGACGAACAGGAACAGCACCGCGACCGCGCCGACGTAGACGATGACCAGCAGCATCGCCAGGAACTCGGCGCCCAGCAGCACGAAGAGGCCGGCCGCCGAGAAGAACGCCGCGATCAGGAACAGCACCGAGTGCACAGGATTGCGCGCGGACACGACCGCCAGCGCGCTGACGAGCATCACGGCCGAGAGCACATAGAAGGCGGTCGCCTGCAGGTCCATCTCGGCGCCGCTACTCCCGTCCCGTCAGCCAGTGCGCGCGCGGTGCGCGGCGCGCGGCCGAGCAACCCGAGGCGCGCGGCTCTCTTAGCGCGTTCGCACGATCTGAAAACCGGTTTTGCGCCGCACCTGGCGGATTCCTGAACATCATCAGCGGTAGGGCGCGTCGAGCTCGAGGTTGCGGGCGATCTCGCGCTCCCAGCGGTCGCCGTTCGCCAGCAGCCGGTCCTTGTCGTAGTAGAGCTCCTCGCGGGTCTCGACGGCGTACTCGGTGTTCGGGCCCTCGACGATGGCGTCCACCGGGCAGGCCTCCTGGCAGAGGCCGCAGTAGATGCACTTCACCATGTCGATGTCGTAGCGGGTGGTGCGCCGGCTGCCGTCGTCGCGCGGCTCGGCCTCGATGGTGATCGCCTGCGCCGGGCAGATCGCCTCGCAAAGTTTGCAGGCGATGCAGCGCTCCTCGCCGTTCGGATAGCGGCGCAGCGCGTGCTCGCCGCGGAAGCGGGGCGACTGCGGATTGCGCTCGTGCGGGTACTGCACCGTCGCCTTCGGCCGCACCAGGTAGCGCAAGCCAAGGCCCATGGCGCCCATGAAGTCCATGAGCGCCGCGCCCCTGATGGCCTGACCGATCCGCTGCAGCATCAGGACCCCTTCGCCCCCACGCACTCGTAGTCGCCCAGGTGGGTCGGATCGCCGCCGTCCTTCAGCTTGTACGTCCCGCCCTTGGCCTTGCAGGCGTCGTCCGCCGCCTTCAGCGCGTCATAGTTGGCGTCGCCGATCTGGTAGTAGGGGTTGCCCTCGGGACCGTTCGCGTTGCAGGCGGCGAGGCTGAGGCCAGCCAGGCTCGCGGCGATGAGCATGATGCGGGTCATGGGGCCATCCCGTAGATGCGCCAGGCGCCCATCAGCGCCACGGCCGCCAGCGAGGTCGGCAGGAACACCTTCCAGCCCAGCCGCATCAGCTGGTCGTAGCGGTAGCGCGGCACCACGGCGCGGACCATGCCGTTGAGCAGGAACAGGAAGATGGTCTTGGTGGCGAACCAGCCGAAGCCCCAGAGGCTGGCCAGCGTCGGGTTCCAGCTCTTCAGGTAGGGCTCCGGCCAGAGCGCGTGCCAGCCGCCGAAGAACAGCGTCGCCGTCAGCGCGCTCATCAGGATGATGTTCGCCTGCTCCGACAGGTAGAACAGCATGAAGGGCGACGAGCCGTACTCGACCTGGTAGCCGGCCACGAGTTCGCTCTCGGCCTCCGGCAGGTCGAACGGCGGGCGGTTGGTCTCGGCCAGCGTCGAGATGAAGAAGATCACCGCCATCGGGATCATCACCAGCGCCGCTGGCAGCCCCTTCCATCCGTTGCCGCCCAGGACGTTCCAGTTCCAGAAGCCGCCCGCCTGGCGTTCCACCATGGTGGCGAGGTTCATCGAGCCGGCCAGCAGGATCACGGTGACGATCACGAAGCCGATCGAGACCTCGTAGCTGATCATCTGCGCGGCCGAGCGCAGCGCGCCCAGGAAGGGGTACTTCGAGTTGGACGCCCAGCCGCCCATGATGATGCCGTAGACGCCCAGGGAGGAGACGGCGAACAGGTAGAGGATGCCGACGTTGATCGGCGCGACGATCCAGCCGGGCGCCAGCGGTATCGCCGCCCAGGCGCCCAGCGCCAGTGTCACGCTGATCAGCGGCGCCAGCAGGAAGACCAGCTTGTCGGCCCCCGCCGGGATCATCATTTCCTTCAGCAGGAACTTGCCGAGGTCGGCGAACGGTTGGAGCAGGCCGAAGGGGCCGACCACGTTCGGGCCCTTGCGCATCTGAACGCCCGCAAAGAGCTTGCGGTCGCCCCAGACGCCCACGAAGGCGACGGAGAGCAGCACCCACACCGTCACCAGCAGAATCTGGCCGATGGCCAGTAAGGTCCAGCCGACAGGCGAGCTCCAGAAGGTAGGGTGCATTCGCGCCTACTCCGCGGCGAGCTTCTGCGCGCCGGCGACCAGCGCGGCGCACTCGGCCATGGTGACGCTCGCCCGGGCGATCGGGTTGGTGAGGTGGAAGGCCTTGATCGGCGAGGCCAGCGGCGTGTCGGAAAGCTCGCCCGCCGCGCCGAGGCCCGACAGGTCGAAGATCGCCGGCGTCGATCCGGGCGCATAGTCGAGTCTGGCCGAAGGTCGGATGGTCGGCGAACAGCTTGGCGCGCAGCTGCTCGAGCGAGTCGTAGGGCAGCTTGGCGCCCAGCCGCTCCGAGAGCGCGCGCAGGATCGTCCAGTCCTCGCGCGCCTCGCCCTTCGGGAACACCGCGCGCTCGCCGCGCTGCACGCGGCCCTCGGTGTTGACGTAGAGGCCGGGCTTCTCGGTGTAGGCCGCGCCCGGCAGGATGACGTCGGCCCGGTTCGCGCCGCGATCGCCATGGGTGCCGAGATAGATCACGAAGGCGTCGGTGTCCGAGAGATCGATCTCGTCGGCGCCCAGCAGGAAGAGCACGTCGGCCCCGCCCTTCTTCACCAGCTCGAGCGCGCTCTTGCCGCCCTCGCGGGGCACGAAGCCCAGGTCGAGGCCGCCGACGCGGGCCGCAGCGGTGTGCAGCACGTTCCAGCCGTTCCAGCCCTCGCGCACGACGTTGAACGCGCCGGCGAGCTCGGCCGCGGCGGCCAGCACGGCCGGATCGGCCAGCGCCCCCTGCCCCACCACGATCGCCGGCCGCTCCGCGTCCGTCAGCGCCTTCACGAACTCCGACTTCGACTTGGCGAGCCCTTGCAGCGCCGAGCCGCCGGCGCCCAGGTGCTCGTAGCCGTAGGTGAGGTCCGCGGCCTGCGCCCGACCAGGCCGAAGCGGGTCTTGCCTGACAGCCACATCTTGCGGAAGCGGGCGTTCAGCACCGGCGCCTCGAGCCGCGGGTTGGTCCCGACGAAGCAGCACCGCGTCAGCGTGCTCGATGCCGGCGATGGTGGAATTGAAGAGCCAGCTCTCGCGCGGCCCGGCGCCGAGCTGCGTCCCGTCCTGGCGGCAGTCGAGGCTCTTCACGCCCGTCCCGCCGAACAGATCGAGCGCCGCCTTCATCAATTCGGCGTCCTGCAGGTCGCCGGCGATCACGCCCATCCGATCCGGCGCCGTGGCCGTCGAGTTTGGCGGCCACCACCTCGAACGCCTCGGCCCAGGTCGCCGGCGCCAGCTTGCCGTTCCGGCGCACGAACGGGCGGTCGAGCCGCTGCCGCGCGAGGCCATCGACCGCGTAGCGGGTCTTGTCGGAGATCCACTCCTCATTGACCTCGTCGTTGGTGCGCGGCAGCACCCGCAGCACCGCCGGCCCGCGCGCATCGACGCGGATCGCCGAGCCCAGCGCGTCCATCACGTCGACGCTCTCGGTCTTCTTCAGCTCCCACGGGCGGGCGTTGAAGGCGTAGGGCTTGGAGGTCAATGCGCCGACCGGGCAGAGGTCGATGATGTTGGCCGAAAGCTCGCTGGTGATCGCCTCGCCCAGGTAGGTGGTGATCTCCACGTCCTCGCCGCGGCTGATCAGGCCGATCTCCGGAACGCCGGCCACCTCGCTGATGAAGCGCACGCAGCGGGTGCACTGGATGCAGCGGGTCATCACCGTCTTGACCAGCGGCCCCATGTACTTCTCTTCGACCGCCCGCTTGTTCTCGCCATAGCGGGTGTCGTCGCGGCCGTAGCCCATCGACTGGTCCTGCAGGTCGCACTCGCCGCCCTGGTCGCAGATCGGGCAGTCGAGCGGATGGTTGATCAGCAGGAACTCCATCACGCCCTGGCGGGCCTTCTTCACCATCGGGGTGTCGGTGAAGATCTCCATGTTGTCGCCGGCCGGCAGCGCGCAGGAGGCCTGCGGCTTCGGCGGCCCCGGCTTCACCTCGACGAGGCACATGCGGCAGTTGCCGGCGATCGAGAGCCGTTCGTGGTAGCAGAAGCGAGGAATCTCCTCGCCGGCCAACTCGGCCACCTGCAGAACGGTCATGCCGTTCTCGAACTCGATCTCGACCCCGTTGACCTTGGCCTTGGGCATGGACTCCGCTCGGGCTCAGACGACGACGTTCCGCAACTCTTCAAGGGCCGGCGGAGCCATCGGCGGGTGCGCGATAACGCGTCTCGCGCCGTAAGAACAGGGGGTGTCGCCGGCTTTGTGACACTCGGACGCCCGCCGCTGCCGAGTTGACGCAGCCGTGGCGGGCGGCCAAGACCGCCGAACCAGGACCCCTGGCGCAACCCATGGCAACGGGAGCCTTCCGCTCATGGCCGAACCCGCCCACTGGCTCGTGAAGTCCGAGCCGGCCAAGTACAGCTTCCAGGACCTCGAGCGCGACGGCCGCACCACCTGGGATGGCGTGCGCAACAACCAGGCCGCCCTCTGGCTGCGCGAGATGAAGGTGGGCGACCTCGCCTTCTACTACCACTCGCAGGAGGGGCTGGCGGTGGTGGGGATCGCCAGGGTGTCGCGCGCGTGGTTCCCCGACCCCACAGACCCGAGCGGCCGGTTCGTGGCGGTGGAGTTCGAGCCGGTGCGGCCCTTCAAGCAGCCGGTCACGCTGGCGGAGATCAAGGCCACGCCGGCGCTGAGCGGCATGCGGATGCTGCGCCAGTTCCGCCTCTCGGTGACCCCGATCACCGACGAGGAGTGGGCGACCATCCGCCATATGGGCGGCGACGCGTAGTGCTCAATCCGCGGGCATTCTACGCTAAAATCACGCTAAATTAGCGTGCCCGTCCCTTTGGGGCGGCGCCTGATTTTTATGCAGTTGACGATGTCAAAGACCGCACGGCCGCCGCCCGGACGGCGACCGTCGCGTCATAGTTACTTATCGTAATTGGTGATTTCAAGAGCCAGGCGGCGCCTCACTCCTTGGTCTCGTCGCAGCTTGGGGGCGCCTGCTTCAGCACCTCGGCGATCACGTGGCGCAGGCGGCACGAGTAGCGCTTGTCGTAGCTGCCCTCGCGCTGCAGGTAGCGGATCGCCGGGCCGTTGCAGCGGATGCGCTCGGCGATCCGGAAGCGCCAGTAGGGGTCCTTCGGCGCCATCTGCAGCACCTGCTCGGAGGTGGTGATGACGAGATTGCCGTAGGCCGAGTAACGATCCTGGAAGGTGCCGCCCGTCGCCGACCTGGGATCGGGCGTGCTCAGCAGCTTCTGCAGCTTGGCGTCGGTCTCCGGGCAGTTGAGCTCGGGGTTGGAGAGGCTGGCCTGGTTCAGCTCGTTCCAGCTGGCGTAGGCCGCATCCTGCAGCGAGAGCTCGCGCAACTCGGCGAGCTGCTCTATCCCGACGATCACCGCGCCCAGCGTGGTCAGCCCCGTCAGCAGCGAGGAAATCCCGCCCAGCACCGCCCAGAACGCCGTCGACCGCAGCCACGACCGCTCCTCGGCCGCCGTCGGCTCGGCCTGGTTCTTCGGCTCGGGGTCGGTGAAGGTCACGGCGCGATCCTGTTACGGAACCGCAACGAGCGGAACTGCTAGTTGCTGGTACGCATCGGAGCGGGCTTGGATCGTCGCTGGCGCGCTTGCGAACGTGCGCAAAGGCCGCGAGCTGATTTCCAAGTCCACGAAGTCGCACGAAGTTCTCGAGCCTCTGAGGCCGCGCTTGCGCGCAGCCAATTCCGCGGTACCGGGGAGATCGGATGGCGCGCACGGGCGCGCCCATCGTGAGCTAGGCTTCCGCGTGATGCGTCGGCAGCGACCCTCGAGGATAGCGCCGTACGCCACGACGCCCGACGACGCCGCGCCCTACTCCGCCGCCTGCAGCGTCGCGCCCTGCACGTGGGGCCGGCGCGAGCGGTAGTTGGCGATGCGCTCCTCGATCTCGCCGCGGAAGATGCGGAACAGGCCCTGGATCGGCCAGGCGGCGGCGTCGGCCAGGAGGCAGATGGTGTGGCCTTCCATCTGGCTGGCCACGTCCAGCAGCATGTCGATCTCTTTCGGATCGGCCTCGCCCGAGACCATCCGCTCCATGATCCGCCACATCCAGCCGGTGCCCTCGCGGCACGGCGTGCACTGGCCGCAGCTCTCGTGCTTGAAGAAGTAGGCGACCCGGGCGATGGCGCGCACCACGTCGGTGGACTTGTCCATCACGATCATCGTGCCGGTGCCGAGGCCGGACTTCAGCTTCTTCAGGCTGTCGAAGTCCATCAGCGCGACCTCGGCCTCCTCGGGCGTGATCACCTGCATGGAGACGCCGCCGGGGATGATCGCCTTCAGGTTGCCCCAGCCGCCGCGCACGCCGCCGAAGTGCTCGTCGATCATCTGCCGCATCGGCATCGACATCACTTCCTCGACCACGCAGGGCTTGTTCACGTGGGCGGAGGCGGAGAACAGCTTGGTGCCGGCGTTGTTCGGTCCGCCGAAGCTGGCGAACCAGTCGGCGCCGCGGCGCAGGATCTCGCCGACCACCGAGATCAACTCGACGTTGTTGACCGTGGTCGGGCAGCCGTAGAGGCCGGCGCCGGCCGGGAACGGCGGCTTCAGCCGCGGCTGGCCCTTCTTGCCCTCCAGGCTCTCCAGCAGCGCCATCTCGTCGCCGCAGATGTAGGCGCCGCCGCCGTGGACGACGCGGATGTCGCACGGCCAGCCGAGCTTGCTGTCCTGGCCGATCAGGCCGGCCTCGTAGGCCTCGGCGACCGCATACTCCAGATGCTCGCGGCCCTCGATGTTCTCGCCGCGGATGTAGATGTAGCCGGTGTGGGCGCGCATCGCCCGGCAGGCGATCAGGCACGATTCGATGAGCCGGTGCGGCTCCCAGCGCAGGATCTCGCGGTCCTTGCAGGCGCCCGGCTCGGACTCGTCGGCGTTGACCACCAGGTAGTGCGGCCGCTCGCCCTCCTGCTTGGGCATGAACGACCACTTCAGGCCGGTGTTGAAGCCGGCCCCGCCGCGGCCGCGCAGGCCGGAGTTCTTGATCTGGTCGCAGAGCCACTCCGGCGTCTGCGCCAGCATGTCGGCCGTGCCGTTCCAGATGCCGCGCTGCTTCGCCCCCTCCAGCCGCCAGTCCTGCAGGCCGTAGAGGTTGGTGAAGATGCGGTCCTTGTCCTCGAAGAATGCCGACCATGGCTATCTGTGCAGTCCTGCAGCGGTGGAATCGAAGGGATGGGCGCGCGCCCAGGTCAGGCGCCGCACGACGGCGTAGATGAAGCAGCCCCCAGCCGAGCGCGACAACCGCCAGGCCGCTCCAGAGCAGCCAGGCCGCGCCGCCGAGCCGAAAGCGTCCAATCACCAGAATCATGACGCCAACCAGGCAGGCGATGAAGCCTGCGAACCGCGCGGAGCGGCCCTCGCGCGCGAAGCCGCTCCAGATAGGCCACGCGCTGCTGCAGCTCGACGGGATCGTCGATCACGACGGCTTCCTCTCGCGCGCCACGCCGAGGATCAGCCAGCCGTGCGAGCCGAACCCGACCAGCATCGCCGCCGCGAACAGCCACAGGCCCCACGCGGCGTGAAAGGCGAACGAGGCGACGATGGCCGCGAGCGCCAGGATCAGCGCCACGGCGGTTACGCCGAGCGCGATGAAAAGCCTGCGGCGCTGAAGGGCCACATCCACGCCGGCCCCCTAACCCCCGCTCATCCCGGCGAAAGCCGGGACCCAGACAGGACTGAGTTGCAGGGGCGCGATGCGCTCGGAATCGCCGATCTGGCGGACGAATGCTCTCCCATCGGCCTGACTGGGTCCCGGCTTTCGCCGGGATGAGCGGATCGTTGGGTAATCACGCGGCCGGTTCCGGCGTGTTGGGCAGCTTGAAGGGCTTGGCGCGCGAGCCGTCGTAGAGCGCGGGGTCGGTCAGCGTCAGCGGGCCGCCGACCGGCGCGGTGGCCTGGCGGCCGATCGCCGAGCCCGGCGGCGGCGTGCGGCCGGCGCGGAACTCGTCGAGGATGTGGCGCAGCGAATCCGGCGTCAGGTCCTCGTAGTAGTCGTCGTTGATCGCCGCCATCGGGGCGTTGGCGCAGGCCCCCATGCACTCGACCTCCTCCCACGAGAACTTGCCGTCGGCGCTGACGGTGGTCCTTCAGCCCGATCTCCGCCTTCAGCACCTCCATCAGCTCGCTCGGCGCCGCAGAGCGCGCAGGGCGGCGTGCCGCAGACCTGGACGTGCGCCACCGAGCCGACCGGCTCCAGCTGGAACATGGTGTAGAAGGTCACGCACTCGAAGCACCCGGATCACCGGCATGCCGAGCAGCTCGGCGACGACGCGCAGCGCCGGCTCCGGCACCCAGCCTTCCTGCTTCTGCACCAGCCACAGGACCGCGATCACCGCCGACTGCTGGCGGCCGGGCGGGAACTTGGCGATCCACCACTTCGCCTTCTCCAGCGTCTCGGGCGTGAAGGCGAAGGACGCAGGCTGTTCCTTGGCCAGGCGGCGGACGCTCACCGGTCGATCTCCCCGAAGACGATGTCGAGCGAGCCCAGGATGGCGGAGACGTCGGCCAGCATGTGGCCGCGGCACATCCAGTCCATCGCCTGCCAGATGCGGATAGCTCGGCGCGCGGATCTTGCAGCGGTAGGGCTTGTTGGTGCCGTCGGCGACCAGATAGACGCCGAACTCGCCCTTCGGCGCCTCGACGTAGGCGTAAACCTCGCCCTCGGGCACGTGATAGCCCTCGGTGAAGAGCTTGAAGTGGTGGATCAGCGCTTCCATCGAGCGCTTCATCTCGCCGCGGCGCGGCGGCGAGACCTTGTGGTCGTCGGCAAGCACCAGCCCCGGCGTCTTCTTCAGGCGCTCGACGCACTGCAGGATGATCTTCGTCGACTGGCGCATCTCCTCCATGCGGCAGAGGTAGCGGTCGTAGCAGTCGCCGTTGAGCGCCGAGCGGGATCTCGAACTCGAGCTCGTCGTAGCACTCGTAGGGCTGGTTGCGGCGCAGGTCCCAGGCGACGTTGCAGCCGCGCAGCATCACGCCGGTGAAGCCCCAGGCGAACGCCTGCTCCTTGGTCACGACGCCGATGTCGACGTTGCGCTGCTTGAAGATGCGGTTGTCGGTGAGCAGCCCTCGATGTCGTCGAGCACCTTCGGGAAGCGTCTCGCCCAGGTCTCGATGTCGTCGATCAGCGCCGGCGGCAGGTCCTGGCGCACGCCGCCGGCGCGGAAGTAGTTGGCGTGCATCCGCGCGCCGGAGGCGCGCTCGTAGAACACCATCAGCTTCTCGCGCTCTTCGAAGCCCCACAGCGGCGGGGTGAGCGCGCCCACGTCCATCGCCTGGGTGGTGACGTTGCAGCAGGTGGTTCAGGATGCGGCCGATCTCGCAGTAGAGCACCCGGATCAGCTGGCCGCGGATCGGCGACCTCCAGCCCCATCAGCCGCTCGATGGCGAGCACGAAGGCGTGCTCCTGGTTCATCGGCGCGACGTAGTCGAGGCGGTCGAAGTAGGCGATGTTCTGGACGTAGGGCCGGGCCTCGATCAGCTTCTCGGTGCCGCGGTGCAGCAGGCCGATGTGCGGATCGACCCGCTCGACCAGCTCGCCGTCGAGCTCCAGCACCAGGCGCAGCACGCCGTGCGCGGCCGGGTGCTGCGGCCGAAGTTGATGTTGAACTTGCGGACCGGGTCTCGGCTGGCGCCTCGGCAGGTGGCTCGTCACGAGCTTCTCCGGCGCAGCCGCCCGGCGCTCATCAGCACGACGATCACCGCCGAGCAGCGCGCCTCGAGCATCAGGCTCTCGTCCCAGCGCACCGAGAGCGCATCTCGGCCAGGCGGCACCGGCAGGCCGAGCAGCCAGATCCACAGCACCGCCGAGCGTCGGAGCGGATAGGCCCGGTTGATGTTGAGGCCGGTGAAGATGGCCGCCAGGCTGCCGACGATCGCGAAGGCCAGCAGCTGGCCGAAGTGCCGCCGGCCGCTGCTCCGGATGCGACAGCGTCGCCAGATCAGGCCATGTTGCCAGGAACAGCGTCGCCAGCACCGTCAGGCCGTAGCCGACGTTGGGCGCGGCCCAGAACGCTCATGCCCCCTCCCCCGCCTTCTCGTCGCCCGGCAGCGTACGGATAGCCCTGCCCGGCCGCGCGTACTCGGCGCCTTCCCAGGGCGACAGGAAGTCCCAGTTGCGGAACTCCACCGACTTCACCGGCTCGTAGACCACCCGCTTCAGCTCGTCGTCGTAGCGGACCTCGACGTAGCCGGTCATCGGGAAGTCCTTGCGCATCGGATGGCCGTGGAAGCCGTAGTCGGTGAGCAGGCGCCGCAGGTCCGGGTGGCCTTCGAAGAAGATGCCGTACATGTCGAACGTCTCGCGCTCGAACCAGTCGGCGCACGGGTAGACGCCGACGACGGAGGGCACCGGCGTGTCCTCGTCGGTCTGCGACCTTGACCCGGACGCGGCGGTTCCTGGTCAGCGACAGCAGGTGGTAGACCACGTCGAAGCGCTGCTCGCGCTGCGGGATAGTCGGCGCCGGCAGACGTCGATCAGCTGCTGGAACTGCGAGGTCGCGGCATCGCGCAGGAAGGTCAGCAGCATCGACGATGCGGTGCGCCGGCGCCGTGGATCGTCAGCTCGCCGAACGCGACCTCGAAGCCGCTCGACCGCGCCGGCCGCAGTCGGCCACGATCCGCTCGCCCAGCTCCGCGAGCGCCTCGTCCGCCACCCGCCAGAAGCTCATCGCTCGATGGTCCCCGTGCGGCGGATCTTCTTCTGCAGCTGCAGCACGCCGTAGACCAGCGCCTCGGCGGTGGGCGGGCAGCCGGGCACGTAGATGTCGACCGGCACGATGCGGTCGCAGCCGCGCACCACGGAGTAGCTGAAGTAGTAGTAGCCGCCGCCGTTGGCGCAGCGAGCCCATGGAGATCACGTACCGGGGCTCCGGCATCTGGTCGTAGACCTTGCGCAGGGCCGGGGCCATCTTGTTGGTCAGCGTGCCGGCGACGATCATCACGTCCGACTGGCGCGGGCGAGCCGCGCGGCGCGAAGCCGTAGCGCTCGAGGTCGTAGCGCGGCATGGCGGCCTGCATCATCTCGACCGCGCAGCAGGCGAGGCCGAAGGTCATCGAACATCAGCGAGCCGGTGCGCGCCCAGGTGATCAGGTCGTCGGCGGCCGTGGTGATGAAGCCCTTGTCGGCCAGCTGGTTGGAGACGCCGTCGAAGAACGGGTCGTGCGTCTTGGCGTCGTAGCCCTCGACCGACGAGCGCGCCGCCGACGCCGGCCGGAACGATCACTCCCATTCCAGCGCGCCTTTCTTCCACTCGTAGATGAAGCCGACGGTGAGCACGCCGAGGAAGGCCATCATCGACCAGAAGGCGTAGACCGCCGTCGGCGTGCGGCATCCTGCAGCAGGCTCACCGCCCAGGGGAACAGGAACGCCACCTCGAGGTCGAAGATGATGAACAGGATCGAGACCAGGTAGAAGCGCACGTCGAACTTCATCCGCGCGTCGTCGAAGGCGTTGAAGCCGCACTCGTAGGACGACAGCTTCTCCGGGTCGGGCGCCTTGGGCGCGATGATCGTCGGCAGGATGATGAAGGCGACGCCCAGCGCGCAGGCGATGGCGAGGAAGATCACGATCGGCAGGTACTGCAGCAGGAACGCGTTCATCGAGGCTCGCTAGCGGGGAGGCGGCGACGCCCCAAAAGGAGAGTCGCGCGGGTCTTCTAGCTCATGGTCCGCGGGGGTTCAAACCTCGCTGCGCCCCGCGCGACGATGGGCGTCAGGCGCCTCGTTACACAGCAAAGCGCTGGCGCGGAACGGCGCCCAGAGTCAGAGTGGTGGCGGCCCTGCAATCTTGCAGGGCGGGCATCCGGGGGGAAGCCATGAAAATCACCATCCTCGCCGCCGCGCTGGCCGCGGCCACTCTGGGCGTCGCCGGCGCCGCCGCGGGAACCGGCCCGCTCGATCCCGGCCTCTACACGCCCGGCTATGCGAAACTGCAACCGGCCGCGGTGCGTGCGCACAGCTGCGTGGCGCGCAGCCGCGTCGCCGTCGGCTACTGGACCTCGACCTCGCTGGCGCTGTCGCGCCGGCGCGCGCTGGTTCAATGCGCGGTGCGCACGCCTCGCGGCTTCAACTGCTTCATCACCGGCTGCACCTGAGGGCCGCCGACGCATACGAGCGGCGCGGCGCGCTGACCAGTTGACGCGCGCAGGGGCCGGACCTATCAGACCGCCTCTTTCGCCGGCCCCGCCAAGGGGCCCGCGGATACGCGGGTGTAGCTCAGTTGGTTAGAGCGCCGGCCTGTCACGCCGGAGGTCGCGGGTTCAAGTCCCGTCACTCGCGCCATTCCAACGGAGCGCACGCGCCTGTAGCGGCACGCCGACCTCTCGCAATCGTCAGGGAACCGGCGCGCCGCGCCGCGGATTTGCTCTCGCCAACCCTTTGCAAGGAGCGGTGACATGGGCGGCGGCGCGATCGAACAACCGGAACCAGGGCGCGACGAGCGCCATCGACCAGCAGCGCGCGATCCAGCGCGAGACCGAGCGCGCCGAGGAGGAGCGCTCGTTCAAGCCCGCCGGCGAGGCCGGCGCCATGCAGGCCGGCGCGCGGCGCTATCCGGAGCCGCCGTTCCCCGCCCAGCACCAGGAAAAGCCCGGCATCGAGGCGATGATGTCGCCGGCGCCGATGTACGACGCGCCCTATTACAAGGGTTCCGAGAAGCTCGCCGGCAAGACCGCGCTGATCACCGGCGCCAACTCCGGCATCGGCCGTGCCGTGGCGGTGCTCTTCGCCCGCGAAGGCGCCGACGTCGCCATCGCCTACCTCGACGCCGACGAGGACGCCGAGGAGACCAAGGACGCGGTCGAACGCGAGGGCCGCCGGGCCATGCTGATCAAGGGCGACGTCGCCGACCCGGCGTTCGCGCCGGCGGCGGTCGAGCACACCATCCAGACGCTCGGCGGGCTCGACATCCTGGTCAACAACGCCGCCTTCCAGGAGCACGCGAGCGAGATCGACCTGCTCAGCCTCGAGCATTTCGACCGGACGCTGAAGACCAACCTCTACGGCTATTTCTACATGGCCAAGGCGGCGCTGCCGCACCTGAAGCCGGGCAGCGCCATCATCAACACCGGCTCGGAGACCGGCATCTTCGGCAATCGCGAGCTCCTGGACTACGCGACCACCAAGGGCGGCATCCACGCCTTCACCCGCTCGCTGGCGGCGATGCTGGTGGGAAAGGGCGTGCGGGTGAACTGCGTGGCCCCCGGCCCGGTCTGGACCCCGCTGAACCCCGCCGACCGGACGGCGACCAGGTCGCCCAGTTCGGCGCCAAGACGCTGATGAAGCGCCCGGCCCAGCCCGAGGAGATCGCGCCGGCCTACGTGTTCTTCGCCAGCTCCCAGACCTCCAGCTTCATCACCGGCGAAATCCTCCCGATCCTCGGCGGCCCGGTCGGCGCGCAGTCGCGGCGTTCAGCTCGCCAGCGCGTAGCCCGGCGCCGGGGCGGGCGAACGCCGGCTCGCCGGAGGTGTCGGCGTAGAGCCGCGCCAGCTGCTGGAACACCGCGTCCCAGCCGTGGCGTTCGCAGGCGCGTTGGCGGGCGGCGCGGCCGAGCTGGGCCACGTCGCGGGCGAACAGCGCCTCGATCGCCTCGGCGAACTCCGGACCGGTCGAGCGGACGGCAAGCTCGCCCACCGCGCGGTCGACGCTCTCCCCCACCCCGCCGGCGGCCACGCCCACCACCGGCAGGCCGCAGGCCATCGCCTCCAGCACGATGAGGCCGAACGGCTCACTGTCGTTGGCGTGCACGAACGCGTCGCAGCTGGCGATCAGCGCGGCGAGGCGCGCAGGGTCCTTCTCGTAGGGCAGCTCGATCACCCGGTCGGCGGGCGTCGTCGAGCGCGCGCCGACCAGCAGCAGTACGGTACGGCTCTCCCAGCCGCTCGACCGCCTCGACCAGCACGTCGACCCGCTTCTCGCGCGCCGGCCGTCCGGCGAACACCAGCAGCCGGTGCTCCGACGTCAGGCCCAGCCGGCGGCGCAGGCCGCCCGGGTCGGCGCCGTCCGGGCGGAAGGTCTCGACATCGACGCCCAGCGGCAGCGCCACCGGATCGTCGACCCCGGCGTCGGCCAGGCGCCCGGCGATGAAGTGGCTCGGGGCCACGGCGCGGTCGAAGCGGCGGTAGATCTCGCCCCAGTGCCGGCGCACCGGCTTCTCGGCCCACTCGCCGATATGCAGCGCCGCCAGCGCGCCGAGGTCGGTGTGGCAGAAGCCGATCACCGGCACGCCCAGCGCCTCGCCGGCCTTCAGCGCCGCCAGGCCCGGCGTGTAGGGATCGCCGGCCTCGATCAGCGTCGGGCGCTCGCGCATCAGCCGCTTCATCCAGGCGGTCTTGCCGACCGGCCAGCGGTAGCCGTCGCCGAACGGCAGCGGCGCGGCGTAGATCGAAAGCCGTCCGTTGCCGTCGTAGGCGTGGCGGGGGCCCGGCACCACCAGCGTGTGCCGGATCTGCGGGCGGGCCTTGGCGAACCAGGCGCGCTTGGCGGTGAGGTAGCGCTTCACCCCGCCGCTCTTCGGCGCATAGAGCATGGTGGTGTCGACGAGGCGGGGGCCAAGGTCCAGCACCGACCTGGCGAGCAGGTCCGCACGCGCGGAGGCCCAGTCGACGACGCCTCTGCCTAGCACAGGCCACACCTCCTTCGCCCAGCCACCGGATATGGCCCGTCAGGCCAGAACCGATTGAACCGCGTTTTGCTCCCTTTGGCCGCACGCGGCTGCGAGTCAAGGCCGGCGGAGCCTTGCGTTGCCTTGACCAAGCTTGGCGGGTATCCGGCGGTCATGGCGCGATTTCTGTTTGCTACATGGGAAGGCGGCGGCCACGTCCAACCCATGTTGCTGGTGGCCAAGGGGCTGATGGCGCAAGGACATCAGGCTCTGGCGATCAGCGATGCGTGCAACGCACCCGACGCGACCGCGCTCCGCGTGCCGTTCCTGCCATGGGCGACGGCGCCGTCGCGCACCGACCGGCTGCCGGCGAGCGATCCCTTGAAGGACTGGCTCGCCACCAACCCGAACGAGGTGATCCGGGGAATCGTGGACGGCATCATGTGCGGGCCGGCTGTCCGCTTCGCAGCCGACACGCTGGCGGCCATCGACGCCTTCGCGCCGGACGTGATCGTGGTTCACGAGCTGATGTTCGGCGCCATGGCGGCCGCGGAGGCGCGCGGCGTGCGGCTGGCGATCCTGACCTCCAACGTCTGGTCGCTGCCGACCATCGACGGAACGCCGCCATTCGGCGCCGGCGTCGGGCCGCCGCAGACGAACGACATGCGGGCGTTTTACCGCCGCGTGCAGACGGCGACGCGCTGCGCCTACCAGGATGCGCTGCCCGCCTACAACGCGATGCGCGCCGGGCTCGGTCTCGCGCCGCTGGCGGATCTCTTCGACCAGCTGAGCGCCGCGGGACGCATCCTCATCGCCACCAGCCGCGCCTTCGACTTCGATCAGGATCTGCCGGCGCCCTATCGCTACGTCGGCCCCTATTTCGAGGATCCGCCCTGGACCGAGGACTGGACGCCGCCCTGGCCGGCCGACGACCATCGCCCGCTGGTGCTGGTCTCCTTCTCGACCATGTACCAGGGCCAGGAGCCCGCGCTCGCGCGGACCATCGAGGCGTTGGGAACGCTGCCGGTGCGAGGCGTGGTGACGCTCGGCCCGGTGCTCTCGCCGCAGGACTTCCCGGCGCCCGACAATGTGATCGTGACGGCCAGGGCCCCGCACGCGCCGATCCTGCCGCTGGCCGCCGCCGTCGTCACCCACGCCGGCCACGCCTCGGCGCTGCGGCCGCTGATGGCCGGCGCGCCGGTCGTGGCGATGCCGTTCGGACGCGACCAGCCGGACAACGCCGCGCGCATCGTCGAGCGCGGCGCGGGCCTGCGCCTCAATCCCGACGCCACAACTGCGCAGATCGCCGCCGCGGTCGCCCGGGTGATCGCCGAGCCGGGTTTCCGCGAGGCCGCCCAGGCGCTAGGCGCCCGCATCGCCGCCGACTGCAAAGCGCGGTCGGCCGAGCCCGACCTTGCCCAATTCGCCAAGGAGAGCGCCCCGTGATCAAGCTGACCTTCTGCCTGAAGCGCCTGCCAAGCCTCAGCCGCGCCGACTTCCAGACCTACTGGTTCGAAAAGCACGCGCCGCTGGTGGCGAGCGTCAAGGACGCACTGCACATTCGCCGCTACGTGCAACTGCACAGCCTGCCGGTGGCGACCTCCGCGGGGCTGCGCGAGGTGCGCGCCGGGCCGGAAGGCTACGACGGCGTCGCCCAGCTCTGGTGGGACAGCTTCGAGGAGATGGCGATGCGCAACGACGCCAAGGCCGCCGAAGCCGGCCGCCTGCTGCTCGAAGACGAGCGCAAATTCATCGACCTCCCGAACTCGCCGCTCTGGTGGGGCGAGGAGAAGGTGATTTTCTAGCCCGCCCCGAGCGCCAGGGCGGTGCGGTAGGTGATGAAGGCGGCGACGTAGGCCAGCGTCACCATGTAGCCGAACATGATCGCCGGCCACTTCCAGGAGTTGGTCTCGCGCTTCACGACGCCGAGCGTCGAGGCGCACTGCGGGGCGAACACGTACCAGGCGAGGAAGGCGAGCGCCGAGGCCAGCGTCCAGTGGGTGGCGAGCGCGTGACCCAGCACGCCGGTCGAGTTGTCGCCGCCGCTCACCGCATAGACGGTGCCGAGCGCGCCGACCGCCACCTCGCGGGCCGCCATGCCGGGGATCAGCGCCACGCTCATCTGCCAGGAAAAGCCGATCGGGTGCAGCAGCGGCTCCAGCGCGCGCCCGATCATGCCGGCGAAGCTGTAGTCGATGGCCGGTCCCTTGGCGCCCGGCGGCGGCAGCGGGACCTTCGCCAGCGCCCAGACGATCACCATCATCGAGAGGATGATGGTGCCGGCGCGCCGCAGGAAGATCTCGCCGCGCTGCCAGACGAGCCGCGCGACGTTCACCGGGTCGGGCAGCTTGTAGGCCGGCAGCTCCATCAGGAACGGCTCGGAGGCGCCGCGCCAGAACACCTTGCGGATCACGAAGGCGACGGCGAGCGCGCTGGTGATGCCGGTCGCGTAGAGCCCGAGCATCACCAGCCCCTGCTCGCTCACCCAGCCGAACAGGTGGTGGTTGGGCACGAAGGCCGAGATGATCAGCGTGTAGACCGGAATGCGCGCCGAACAGGTGGTCAGCGGCGCCACCAGGATGGTCGTCAACCGGTCGCGCTTCTGGTCGATCACCCGCGTCGCCATGATGCCCGGAATGGCGCAGGCGTGCGACGAGAGCAGCGGGATGAAGGCGCGCCCATGCAGCCCGGCGCCGCCCATGATCTTGTCCATCAGGAAAGCGGCGCGGGCCATGTAGCCCACGTCCTCCAGCAGGATGATGAAGAGGAACAGCACCAGGATCTGCGGCAGGAAGACCAGCACGCTGCCGACCCCAGAGATCAGTGCGTCGCAGATGAAGCTCTTGAGCAGTCCGTCCGGCAGCAGCGCGCCAACGCCGGTCGCCAGCCAGTTGAACCCCGCGGTGATCACGTCGTTGAGGGGACCGGCGGCCAGGAACACCGCCTGGAACATCACGAACAGCAGCACCAGCAGCACGGCGAGGCCGCCGACCGGGTGCAGCAGCACCGAGTCGAGCCGGCCGGTCCAGGTGTCGGGCCGCTTCGGCGGTTTGACGTGCGCCTTGATCAGCCGCTCAGCCTCGCGGTGCAGCGCGCGCAGCTCGCTGCTCGAAGGCTCATGCCACGTGGAAGCCGACGGCGCGGTCTCGGCGGCCGTCTCGATCGCGCCCATCAGCACGCCGACCCCGCGGCGGCGCGTGGCGACGGTGGCGACGATCGGCACGCCGAGGTCGCGCGCCAGGCCCTCGACGTCGATGTCCAGGCCCTGGCGGGTGGCGATGTCGATCATGTTGAGCGCCAGCACCATCGGCCGGCCGGTCTCTTTCAGCTCCAGCACCAGGCGCAGCGCGACGCGCAATGACGTGGCGTCGGCGACGCAGACGATGACGTCGGGCGCGCTCTCGCCGGCGAGGCGCCCGAGCACGGCGTCGCGGGTGATCGCCTCGTCCGGGCTGCGGGCGCGCAGCGAATAGGTGCCCGGCAGGTCGAGGATCGCCAGCTTGCGACCTTCGGGCGTGGTCGCCGTCCCCTCTTTGCGCTCGACGGTGACGCCAGCGTAGTTGGCGACCTTCTGGCGCGCGCCAGTCAGGGCGTTGAAGAGCGCGGTCTTGCCGCAATTGGGCACGCCGGCCAGCGCGACGCGCAACGGGCGAGCCTCGGCGGCCGGCGCCGCATCGGCAAGCCTAAGCTCGGCTGCGGTCATCGGGCGAGTGGTCATCGGTCTGCGGCGGTGAGCGCGCGCACCATCACCGAGCGCGCTTCGCGGCGGCGCAGTGCGACGGTGCGGTCGGCAAGGCGGATGGCGATCGGATCGCGCCCGAAGAGGCCCTCGTGGACGATCTCGACCGGCGCGTCCTCGACGAAGCCCATCTCCAGCAAGCGCCGCTCGATCTCCGCGCCGCCGAGGCCGCCGGCCTGCTCAGGCGGCTGCACCGCGACGATCACGCCGGCGAAGCCCTTGCGGCCCGCGGAGAGCGGCGTGGCCGCCCAGCCGGCCACCGGCGCATCGGCGATGGGCTCGCCGCCGCTCTGCAGATCGAACTCACTCAGGCGACGCAACGACGGAACCTCCAGTCGCGAACGATTATCAATATCAGGAGTCCTGCGCGTCATTCAATGACGTTGGTTGCGCCGCCTCGTCGCGCCTCGCCATTTCGGGATGACGGGAGTGGCTCAGATCACCAGAGGATCGGCGCGAGCCGGTAGCGCACCCGGGCGCGGTAGTCGCTGTAGCCAGCCAGTTTAGCGGCCAGGAAGGTCTCCTCGCGCGTCAGCCGCCAGGCCAGCACCGGCACGATCCCGGCGGCCGGCAGCAGGCCCCACCAGGAGCCGAGCGCCGGCGGGATGCCGACGAACATGATGAGCGCGCCGGCGTACATCGGGTGCCGGACGATCGCGTAGGGGCCGCTGTCCACCAGCTGTTGGCCCTCGGCGAGCTCGATCGTGCCGGCGGTGTAGGTGTTGGCCCGGAACGTCAGGAAGACGACCAGGAAGCCGAGCGCCACCAGCCCGTCGCCGACCACCGAGGCGGCGAGCGGAACCTGCGACCAGCCGAACCGCGCATCGAGGCCCGGAACGGCGAACGTGCCCAGGAACACGACCGAGGCCAGCGCCTGGACAATGTTCTGCATCGGATCTGATTCCGAGCCCGGCCCGGCTTTCACCCGGCGCTCCAGCAGCGCCTGGTCACGGAACCACAGCCAGACGGTGATGAGCCCGGCCGAGCCGAAGAACACCGCCAGCATCCACCAGGCGCGCGGATAGTGGATCGTGCCCGCTGCGCCGAACAGCACGACAGCGATCAGCGCGAACAGGAAAGCGAAGCCGAGAAAGGCGCGCGCCAGCAGCATGCGCGGATACTCGCGCTTCAAGCCGTAATGTGTCCAGCGCGCCAGCGCCCCCGCGCTTGGGGACGCCGGCGGCTACGCGGTCACTCGGGCTTCTTAGGCTCTGCTCCCGGCTTGGCTTCCGGCTTGGGGCGCGGCGGCGGCTTCGCGGCCGGTGGCGGCTTCGGCGCGACGGCGGCATGTGTGACCGTCGGCGGAGGCGCGTGCGACAGCGTCCGCTCGACGTGCGGCGCCGCATGTACCGGCTCGGCGAACGTGTGGGTCGTCGCCGTCGCCGCCTTTGGCGGTCCTCCGGTCGTGTGGACAGCCCCGGTCGCTTCCTTCGGCGGTCCCCCGGATGTGTGGGTGATTGGCGCCTTGTGCTCGTGAACCGCTGTCGAGGCGCCGCCGGCTGGCCCGCCGGCCGATGCGGCGCCCGACACCGGCGCGTGCGTCGTCGGGACGAGAGTCGACGTTGGACCATGGGTGGTCACGGCGGCGCCATGCGCCGCGACAGCGGCGGACGCAGGCTTGGGGCCGGGCGACGCGGGCTTGGGCCCGACGGACGCAGTCGTCGGGGCCGCGGGACCGCCGTGTGCGGCCTTGGCCTGGAGCTGGCGCTGGATCGCCGCTGGCGGCGGCTTATAGGCGCCGCCGGCGTGCGCGGTCTTGACGACGCCCGGGCCGGAGAAGGCGCCCGGCTTGGCCGTAGCGGCGACCGGCGGCGCGCCGTGGTTGGCGGAGGCGCGCAGCGTCGGCGTGGCCGCAGCGGCCTTGACGTTGTGGGTCTGCAGCGTCGTGGGCGCAATGTGCGGCGCCCGCGCGGCGGCCAGCTGTGCGGCGGTCGGGCGTGCGGTCACGCCGCCCGGCCCGTTGAAGCTGGCGGTCGCCCTGCAATTCATCACGACCGGCTTCTGGTAGACATAGGCGAGGTGCGCATTGCGGACGTTGTTGACGCTGCTGTTGTAGAAGAAGTGGTTGTTCCGCCAGTAACCGCCCTGATAGGCGTCGCCGTCATAGCCGAAGCCGTAGTCGACGCCGCCGTAGTAGCCGACCTGCGGCCCCCAGTAGCCTTCGTGGAAGCCGTAGGCGCCGTTCTCGAAACCCCACCACGGCGGGGTCCAGAGCAGCCCGGGCTGCGGCGCCTCGGTCCAGGTGCCCGGCACCCAGTAGTAGTCGTAGACGTCCGGGTCCCAGGCCCAATAGCCCGGGGTCCAGATGTAGTCCGGACCGGGGATCGGCGGCTGGTCGTAGATTGGCAGCGGCGGCGGCGCGAATCCGACGCTGATGTCGAAGGAAACCTGCGCCTGGGCGATTGCCGGCGCAACGATCATGGGGACGGTCGCGGCCAGTACGACGGCGATCGCGGAACTGCGTAACAAATGCATGAGGAAGCATCCTGACGCAGGCCCGCGGGATGCGGGCGGGGCGTGTTGCCCGCCCCCAACGCGCAAAGCGACGCTAGGTTGCGAAAAAAGCGCGCCGCTAACGGAAATGTTGCCGCTTGGCTCGTGCTCGCCTGAACTGAAGGGGCCGCAGCGTCAGGTACGGGGCCGGAACCGCTTCGAAGCCGGGAAACCCTTGGGGACCAGCTTGCCGGCCGAGCTGCGGCGGCCGAGCCAGCCCCGCCAGTCCGGCCAGGCGCGGCTGCGGCCGTCGGCGGTGGTCCAGGCGGCGCCATCGGCGGCGGTGAAGACCAGGCCGTCGCGAAGCCCACCCTCGCGGTAGCTCTGCAGCTTCACGCCTTTGCCGCGCGGCATCTCCGGCAGCTCGGACATCGGGAAGATCAGCGCCTTGCCGTTGTCGCCGACGACCGCGAGATGGTCGCCGTCGGCCGGCAGGCAGAAGCCGGCGCCTGTGGCGTCCACGTTCAGCACCTGCTTGCCGGCGCGGCGCATGGCGACGGCCTCGTCCTCGGGCATGACGAAGCCGTAGCCCGCCTTCGATGCCAGCACCCGCTTCGCCCCGGCCCGATAGGCGAAGATATCCAGGATGCTCACCCGGTCGTCGAGGTCGAGCATCAGGCGCAGCGGCTCGCCCTGCCCCCTGGCCGACGGCAGTTTGTCGCCGGCCAGCGTGAAGAAGCGCCCGTCGGAGGCGAACAGCAGCAGCTTGTCGGTGGTCTCGGCCGGGACCAGGAAGGCGAGGCTGTCGCCCTCCTTGAACTTCAGCTCCGACGGATCGTCGATGCGGCCGCGCGCGGCGCGGATCCAGCCGCGTCTCGGAGAGGATGACGGTGATCGGCTCGCGCGCCACCAGCGCCTCGACCGCCGCCTCGACGTCGATCGTCGGCGCCGCGGCGAAGATCGAGCGCCCCATCACGCCGCTCGGTCGGCGCACGTCGGTCGGGCGCGACTTGTCCAGCTTGGCGCGCACGTCGCGCAGCCCCTGCCCGACCAGCTTCCACTGCATCTTGTCGGAACCCAGCATCCCCTGGATGCCGTCGCGCTCCTCGGCGAGTTCGGCGTGCTCGCGCCGCAGCTCCATCTCCTCGAGCTTGGCGAGCTGGCGCAGCCGCGTGTTGAGGATGGCGTCGGCCTGCACGTCGTCGATCTCGAAGGCGGCGATCAGCTTGGCCTTCGGCTCGTCCTCGAAGCGGACGATGCGGATCACCTCGTCGAGATTGAGGAAGACGATCAGGAGGCCGGCGAGGATGTGCAGCCGCTGCTCGATCTTGCCGAGCCGGTGCTTGGCGCGCCGGACGATCACCTCGCGGCGATGGTCGAGGAAGGCCTGCAGCACCTCCTTCAGCCCCATCACCCGCGGCGTCGCCCTGGCGTCGAGCACGTTCATGTTGATCGGGAAGCGGCTCTCGAGGTCGGAGAGCTTGAACAGGCTCTCCATCAAGAGCTCCGGCTCGACGGTGCGGGCGCGCGGCTCCAGCACCAGGCGGATGTCCTCGGCCGACTCGTCGTTGACGTCGCCCAGCAGCGGGACCCGCTTGGCCTCGATCAGGCCGGCGATCTGCTCGACGAGGTCGGCCTTCTTCACCTGGTAGGGGATCTCGGTGACGACGATCCGCCAGGTGCCGCGGCCGGTGTCCTCCTTGGTCCAGCGGGCGCGGGTGCGCACGCCGCCGCGGCCGGTCTCGTAGGCTTCCAGCAGCGACTGGCTCGACTCGACGATGACGCCGCCGGTCGGGAAGTCCGGACCCGGAACCTTCTCCATCAGCTCGGCGGTGGTCGCCGCCGGGCGGTCCAGCAGCATCAGGCAGGCGTCGATCAGCTCGGCGGCGTTGTGCGGCGGGATCGAGGTCGCCATGCCGACCGCGATGCCGGTGGAGCCGTTGGCCAGCAGGTTCGGGAAGCCTGCCGGCAGCACGACCGGCTCTTCCTCTTCGCCGTCGTAGGTGGGCGCTGAAGTCGACCGCATCCTCGTCGATGCCGTCCAGCAGCAGCTGGGCGGCCTCGGTCAGCCGGCACTCGGTGTAGCGCATGGCCGCGGCGTTATCGCCGTCGATGTTGCCGAAGTTGCCCTGGCCGTCGACCAGCGGGTAGCGCTGCACGAAGTCCTGGGCGAGGCGCACCAGCGCGTCGTAGACCGCCACGTCGCCATGCGGGTGGTACTTGCCGATCACGTCGCCGACCACGCGCGCCGACTTCTTGGCGGAGGTCTCCGGGTCGAGCCGCAAGAGGCGCATGGCGTAGAGCAGCCGCCGCTGCACCGGCTTCAGCCCATCGCGCACGTCCGGCAGCGCGCGCTGGGTGATCGTGGAGAGCGCATAGGCGAGATAGCGGCGCGAGAGCGCCTCGCTCAGCGGCTCATCGAGAATGCGCCCGCCATCGGGCGGTTCGGGCGGCAACGCAGCGTCGTCCATCCGCCCGCAATCGACCGACTCTCACGCCCTGTCCAGCGGCGCCGGACGCGCCGGGCGGTCAGGTCAGCAGCTTGCCGCCCACCAGCGCCAGCGTCCCCGCCAGCACCGGCCGCAGGACGCCGTCCGGGGTGCGGGCGGCCAGCAGGCTGCCGACGATGATGCCGGGGATCGATCCGATCAGCAGCGAGACCAGCAGCTCCCAGTTCACCGAGCCCATCATCCAGTGTCCGATCCCGGCCAGCAGCGTCAGCGGCACCGCGTGGGCGATGTCCGAGCCGACCAGCTTGGCGACGTCCATCTTCGGATAGAGCACCAGCAGCACGGTCATGCCGAGCGCGCCGGCGCCCACCGAGGTCAGCGCCACCAGCACGCCCAGGATCGCGCCCAGGAGGATGGTGAGGCCCGCCGCCCGGCCGGGAGCGAGCTCACTGGTCCGCCGCTGGAAGAAGGCGACGATGGTCTTGCGGAACAGGATCGCCACCGCGGTCACCAGCAGCGCCCAGCCGAGGGCGTTGGTGATCACCGAGTTCACGGCGGCGGTCTCCTTGGCGCGCGAGAGGAACCAGAGCGTGACCAGCGTCGCCGGGACGCTCCCCGTCGCGAGGCGCCCGACGATGTTCCACTGCACCGTGCGCTTGTAGCCATGCACGGCGGTGCCCACCGTCTTGGTGGCCGCGGCGTAGAGCAGATCGGTGCCGACCGCGGTGCTGGGATGGATGCCGAACAGCAGCACCAGCAGCGGCGTCATCAGCGAGCCGCCGCCGACGCCGGTCAGCCCGACCAGCACGCCGACCGCGAGCCCCGAGAAGCAGTAGAGCGGATTGATCGAGGCGAGCAGGTGCTGCATGGCGAGGTTCAATCTCACGGCGGTCGGGCGGCTTCCAGAGGCGTTATCCCTAGAAATTCTATCGGCTTTTGAAGCTAAAGCCGACCGGCCTCGGCGAGGCGGTCGCCCAGCCACAGCCGGGCCGGCGGCAGCGGCCGGTTCAGCGGGGCGAAAACGAAGCGTTCGAGGAAGTGGCCGGTGATCGCCAGCCCGGCGGCGATGTCGCCGGCGCCAAGCCCGCCCTGCGACGACAGCAGGAACGGCGGCAGCGCCAGCAGCCGGTCCTTGTAGGCCTCGCCGGCGGCGGCGCTCACCGCCCGGCCGGTGCGCGGGCTGACGTAGATCAGGTCGTCGGCCGAGCCGGTGACGGCGCACTCGAGAGGTCCAGGCCGAAACCGAGGTCGGCCAGCAGCCCGGCCTCGAACCGCACGTAGACCGCCGGCCAGATGTCGGCCGCCTCGAGCGAGGCGATCAGCGCCTCCAGCCCCAGGAAGGCGCCCGGATGCGGCTCGCGCTCGGGCAGCGCGCCGGCGGTGACGGCGGCGGCCGAGGCCAGCCCCGCCAGCGCGACGCGGTCGTCGAACAGCGCCGCGGGCCCCTCCCCGACCGGTTCCAGCGCCGCCGAGCCCAGCTGTTCGGAGGTGCGGGCGCGGTAGCGCACGGTGACGCGCGCGCCGGCCTGCAGGAACGGCTTCATCCGCCGCGAGGCCGCGCCGGCGACATGGGCGGCGTACCGGCCGTGCGCCCGCGTCAGCAGCTCGACGATCGCCCCGGTCTCGCCGAACGGCCGGGCCGCGAGCACGAAGGCGTCGTCGTCGAATTCCATCTCCAAGACTTAGCCACGGAAAACACGGAAAACACGGAAAAGGTCGTCACCCGCGATGCGCGCGTCTTTCCGTGCTTTCCGTGTTGTCCGTGGCCAATCTTGAGAGCGCCTGCGGCGCTTCACACATCGAAATCCAGCCCGAGGTCGCGATAGACGGTGCGTTCCTCGGCCCAGTTGGCCCTGCACCTTGACGGTCAGGAAGAGATGCACCGGGCGGCCCAGGATCTCGGCCAGGTCCTTGCGGGCGGCTTCGCCGATCCACTTCAGGGTCTGGCCGCCCTTGCCGATCACGATCGGCGCGCTGGCTGTCGCGCTCGACGTAGATGGTCTGCTCGATGCGCGCCGAGCCGTCCTTGCGCTCCTCGAACGCGGTGGTCTCGACGTTGGCCGCGTAGGGCAGCTCCTCGTGGACGCGCAGGTAGAGCTTCTCGCGGGTGATCTCCGCGGCCAGCAGCTGCGTCGGCAGGTCCGCGGACTGGTCCTCGGGGTAGAGCCAAGGTCCCTCGGGCATCAGCTCGGCGAGGCGCTGCTTCAGGTCGTCGACGCCCGAGCCGTCCAGCGCCGAGATCATGAAGACCTCCGTATACGCACCGCTCTCGAACAGCCGCTGCGTCAGCGCCAGCAGATCCTCGCGCCGCACACGGTCGATCTTGTTGAGCGCCAGGATCGCCTGGCGGCCGGCGCTCTTCAGGCCATCGATCACGGTGCGGACGTCCTCGGCGGCGCGCCTGTCGGCGGCCTTCGGCGCAGGCCCGCGCGGCGGCGAGCTCGGCCTCGGCGTCGACCAGGTGGACGACGGCGTCGGCGTCCTGCGCGCCCGGCCCAGGCGGCGCGCACCATGGCGCGGTCGAGCCGGCGGCGCGGGCGGAAGATGCCCGGCGTGTCGACCAGCACGATCTGCGCCTCGCCCTCCATCGCCACGCCCGCGCACCGGAAAGCGCGTGGTCTGCGCCTTCTGGGTGACGATGGTGACCTTCGAGCCGACCAGCCGGTTGACCAGCGTCGACTTGCCGGCGTTGGGCGCGCCGATCACCGCCGCGAAGCCTGCCCGGGTCGCCGCGCTCATGTCGCACCCTCGCGCTCCAGCAGCGCCAGCGCGGCGGCCTTCTCGGCCTCGCGCAGCGACGAACCCGACGCCACGCTCGGGCGCGTAGCCCTCGACGGCCGCCTCGACCACGAACAGCGGCGCGTGGTCCGGCCCGCTGCGCGAGACCATCGCGGTAGGCCGGGCAGCGGCAGACCGGCCGCCATCGCCCATTCCTGCAGCGCGGTCTTCGGCTCCGCTCGCCTCCCGGGCCACGGCCGAGGCGAGCGCGTCGGTCCAGGCCGCGGCGAAGACGCCGCGCGCCGACGCCAGCCCGCCGTCGAGGTAGACCGCCGCCATCAGCGCCTCCATGGCGTCGCCGAGGATGCGGTCGTTGTCGCGCCCGCCCTGCTTGCTGGCGCCGCCGGCCAGACGCAACGCGTCCGGCGAGCCCGACGCGCGCGGGCGACCTCGGCGCAGGTCTTGCCGGCCGACCAGCGTCACGTGCCGGCGCGTCAGCTCGCCCTCGCGCCAGCTCCGGATGGCGGGCCACCAGCGTCTCGGCGGCCAAGAGGCCGAGCACGCGGTCGCCGAGGAACTCCAGCCGCTCGTTGTGCGCCACCTTGCGCGAGCCCGAGCCGACGCTGGCGTGGGTGAGCGCGCGTTCCAGCAGCTCGCGGTCGGCGAACACGTGGCCCAGATGCGCTTCGAGCTCGGCGATGGCGGCGGCGCGCCTGTCCATGCGCGCGGCTTTAGGCCCGCGCGCCGGTCAATGCAGCACCTTGAAGAACCGGCTCGGGCGGGCGTCGGTGAACCAGGTCCAGGGCTTGAAGATGCTGGCGCCGCCCGGATGGTCCTCGTCGACGCCGGTGTTCCACGAGAGCAGGATGATGCGGCGCGCGGCCGACCAGGTTGTCCTCGGGCACGAAGCCGACGCCGGCCTGGTCGCCGACCTTGTCGTCGATGCTGGAGTTCCACCCGCAGCCGCCGAGCTTCGGATCGTCCGGCGACAGGCCCGGGTCGAAGCGGCTGTCGAGCGAGTTGTCGCGGTTGTCGCCCATCATGAAGTAGCAGTGCTGCGGCACGACATAGACGCCGGTGTCGCCGGCGCTCTCGAAGCCCGGCGAGATCTGGATCTTGTAGCTGCGGCCCTCGGGGTTGGTCTCCTTCAGGTACCGCACCTGGTCTGCCAGCCGCCGGGCAGGTCGCCCGTCGCCGTCGCCGAGCGGCTGCTCCTGCACCGGCTTGTCGTTGATGAAGAGATGGCCGCCCTTCATCTGGATGCGGTCGCCCGGCAGGCCGATCAGGCGCTTGATGAAGTCGACGTGGCCGCTGGACGGCAGCTTGAAGACGATGATGTCGCCGCGCTTCGGCGGGCTGAAGAACAGCCGCCCCTCGAACAGCGGCGGGCTGAACGGGATGGAGTTGCTTGCTCCAGCCGTAGGACCACTTGGTGACGATGATGTAGTCGCCGCGATAGAGGTTCGGCTCGTCCGAGGCCGACGGGATCGTGTAGGGCTGGAAGAGGATCACGCGCAGCACAAGCGCGATCAGCAGCGCATAGACGACCGTCTTGACGATCTCGACGAGCTCGCCGACGAAGCCCTGCCGCTTCTCGGGCTTGGCGCGCTTGCGGGCGCGGCTGTCGGCGGGGGCGTCGGTCATGTGGGGGTTCGGGAGGCTCTCTTCGGATGGGCCTGGCGGCGGCGGGCCGTTGCTAGACGCTGGATACCGTCCCCGGCAAGCGCCTCGCCCGTTAACTCGCGCTCATGGGACGTCAGCGCCTCGATGATGACGAAGGCCTGGCGCGTAGGGGTGGTCGTCGGTCAGGGTGAGGTGGACGTGCGGGTGTGAAGCCCGCCGGCGTGATGGCCGCGAGACGTTTGGCCGCGCCGCCGGTGAGCGCCAGCGTCGGCGCGCCGGACCGGGCGTTCACCACCCCCATGTCGCGCCAGAAGACGCCGGCCCGCAGGCCCGTGCCGAGCGCCTTGGCGCAGGCCTCCTTGGCGGCGAAGCGCTTGGCGTAGCTGGCCGCGCGGTCGGCCTTGCGCTCCGAGCGGGCGCGCTCGACGTCGGTGAAGATGCGCGCCGACGAACCGCTCGCCGAACCGCTCGAGCGTCGCCTCGATGCGGCGGATGTCGGCGAGATCGGACCCCAGGCCGATGATCAAGCCGCCGCCTCGTTCGCGCGCGGCGTCCATCAGCGCGCGCATGCGGCGGATCGCCGGGTCGAGCCCGGTGAAGATCGCCTCGCCGATCAGGAAGTGGCCGATGTTGAGCTCGGCGAGCTCGCGGATGGCGGCGATTGGCCCCACCGTCTCATAGTCGATGCCATGGCCGGCATGGACCTCCAGGCCGAGCGCCGCGGCCAGCCGCGCGCCTTCCTGCAGCGTCGCCAGCAGCGCCGCTGCCTCGGGGCCGGCGCTCGCGCACCGCCAGGCAGTAGGCGCCGGTGTGCAGTTCCACCACCTGCGCGCCGACGCTGGCCGCCGCCTCGATCTGCGCGGGATCCGGCTCGACGAACAGCGAGACCCGGATGCCGGCGGCCTTCAGCGTGGCGACGCAGGGCGCCACGCTATTGTGCTGGCCGACGACGTCGAGGCCGCCTTCCGTGGTGACCTCCTCGCGCCGCTCCGGCACCAGCCCGGCGGCGTGCGGCAGGTGGCGCCAGCGCGATCGCCTCCATCTCCGGCGGTGACGGCCATCTCGAGATTGAGCGGCTTGCCGCGCCGCCGCGTGAGCTGGGCCAGCGCGTCGATGTCGGCGTCGGAGATATGGCGGCGATCCTCGCGCAGGTGGGCGGTGATGCCGTCGGCGCCGGCCGCCATGGCGATCTCGGCGGCGCGGGCGGGATCGGGATAGCCCTCGCCGCGCGCGTTGCGGATGGTGGCGACGTGGTCGATGTTGACGCCCAGCCGGAGCCGGCGGAGGCGGTTCAGGGAAGTCGGACTTCGGGCTCATCGCGCCCAATCTAGCGACGCCGGGCCCGCGGCGCGAGGCCCGCGGGCAGCGTAACCGCGTCCCTCAGCTCTTATGCGCGCCGCGCCGGTACTCGCTTGGCTGCATACCGAACGCCTGCCGGAACCAGCGCGAGAACGTCGAGAGGCTGGAGAAACCGACCAGGATGGCCACCTCGCCGAGCTGCCGATCGCTGTTGATCAGCTGGCGCACCGAGATCTCGCGCCGGATGGCGTCCAGCAGGTGCGTGAACGAGACGCCCTCGGCCGCCAGGCGCCGGTGCACGGTACGGCGATCGACGCCCATCAACTGCGCCACGCGGTCGACATTGCACTCGCCGCCCGGCAGCAGGCGGCGGATCAGGGCGCTCACCTGCTCGGTGGCGCTGACGCCCTGCGGCTCGGCGTTGGCCTCGATATAGAGGGCGATTTCGCGGGCCATCTGCGGGTCGGCTTCCGGCAGCGCCGTCGCCAGGTCCGCCTGGGTCAGCAGGAAGCCCGTCGAAGGGGCGCCGAACTCGAGGCGCATCCCGAGCGACTCGTATGGCGTGGGGTCCTCCGGCGCGGCGCGGGCGAAGAACGCGCATTGCGGGCGCCAGTCGTCGCCCAGCAGGCCGCGGAATATCTGCACGTACATGGCCAGCGTCATGTCGACCATCTGACGGCTCACGATGGTGCGCGGGCTGATCAGTTCGGGCACGACCGCCAGGTCGATCGCCCTGCGGCACGGCGCGAATCTCGACGTTGTCGTTCTGGTAGCGGAGATAGCGCTGCAGGACCTCGAGCGACGACCGTACCGTCGGTTGCTCGCGCATGAGTAGTCCGAGCGGGCCTTTCATCGACAACCTGAAGGCCTTACCGACCAGCAGGCCGAATTCTTCGCTTGCCGCAGAATTGGCACAATCGGCGAGCAATGCCTGAACTTTATCAGCGGGAATCCGATAGTCCGGATGATCAAGGGCGGCGACCGGCAGACCGGCTCGTCGTAGCATCCGATAAGGATCGAGGCCCAAAGATCGGGCGGCTTCCGCAACTGCGTTCAGCAATGCGCTCCGGATAAACCGCGGTCGCCTAACAGCGTTTTGACTGTCACCGATATGCAAACTTGATGTCACGATCGGACAAGCGACATGTCCTTGGCTGCGGCGCCTGCTCTTAGAACTATGGTTAATCAGAGCCCGGGTCGCCTTAACAACTCCACTGCCTAGGGCCACGTTTGATACGGGGCTCTGGGCACGTCCATATTGGCCGAAAATATGCCCGCCATGTGGCAAATCCTCGCAAACACGGTGTGTGTCATGTTAATCATGGACAAACATGGTTAACTGTTCCGCGGGAGACCGGAACATCCTGAAGCGGTGCCGTCGCGTATACATAGACACTACTCTATCTCTACTCAATTCACCAAGCATTAATCATACCCATTAAGCGCTGCGGCAGCATGCTGCATCGGCTGCGCCGCCTTCCCGAAATAGGGTAAAAATACACTGAACGGTTGGATGCTCTGCCGTCTGCAGACCCCTGTTCGAACGTGTGCGGGTACGATTCAGTCGGGGGTTGCAGATGGATTGGAATGAAGAGCGCATCGAGGCGCTCGCCAGGCTGTGGCGGGAGGGGCTCTCCGCCAGCCAGGTGGCGCGCCAGCTCGGCGGCGTCTCGCGGAGCGCCGTCATCGGCAAGGTGCACCGGCTGGGGATCGCCGGCCGCGATGCGCCCAGCCGCCCGCAGACGCTGGTCGGCCGGCCGGCCAGCCGGACCCGCGCCAGCGCCGGGGGCACACGGCGCCAGACCGCGCCGCGGTCGCCCCGCCCACCGGTCCTGCCGCACGCGCCGTTCGAGGCGGTCGCCACCGCCACCATCCACACGCTGACGTCGCATGCCTGCCGCTGGCCGATCGGCGAGCCGGACCAGGCGGATTTCGGGTACTGCGGGCGCTTCGCGCACCGGCGCCGGGTCCTACTGCGCCGGGCATGCGCCGATGGCAGTCCGCCGCCGCGAAACGCCGATGAAGCCGAAGGAGATCGACCGGATGGTCGTTCGCTTCGCCGACAGCGGCCCGGCCGACCGCCAAGGCGCCGAAGTCACCCTCCGCGAGATCGCCTGAAACCCGGATGCTTGCGGCAAGAGCCCGGCAATGACCGCGCCCATGTTGGAGAAGCTGCAGGTGCTGCTGACCGGCGTCGACGCCGCGATCGCCCGCGACGTGGCGCGGCTGGTCGCGGGCGAGGGCGCCAGCGTGCTCGCCGCCGATCGCGACCCGGCCACGCTCTCGCGGCTCGAGCGCGATCTCGGCCTCTACCGCACCCGGATCGAGACCGCGGCGGTCGACCTGGCCAGCCAGGCTGAAGTGCGGCTCTGGGAGGCGCAGCTGGGCGCCTTCGGACGTCTGCCGCACGTGATGATCTGCTGCTGCGGCACGCCGGCGCCCAGGCGGCTTCGAGCCGCGCGACAGCGGCAAGGCGTCCGCGCCCGGCGGCCTCCACAGCCAGCCACCCCGAAGACGTGGTCTTGAGCGAGGCGCGGCGCCAGCGCTGCCCGGCGGCGATCGCCGAGCGCGTGCTGCAGCCGACCCTGTTCCTGCACGCCGAACCCACCCGGCGCTCGGTGTTCGACCGCGCGCTGGCGGTGCTGCGCCATCCGACGCTGCGCGGCCTCCTGGAGCGCGCGCCGGGCCGCAGCGTCTTCAGCGCCGAGCGGGCGGTCCCCTACGTGCGGATCGCCAGCCAGCTCTATTCGCTCCGCCGCCAGATCGACGGCGAGCCCCCGAGCCAGGCGGATCCGCCTCATCCCACCCAACGATGCGCCGCCACGTCAGGCGGACGCTGCTTGACCCGCCAGGATAAAGTCATGACCACGCTGATCTTCATCGAGAATGTCCTGGGCAGCGGCCAGGTGGTGAAGCTGACCGAGGACTTCGGCGACTACTCGGTGACGCGCGACCTGCGTCCCGGCGAGAACGCCCGCCTGGTGGTCAGCGCGTTCAAGAGCATCTCGGTCGAGGAGGTCCCGATGAGCGCCATGGTGGCCGCCGTCGCGAACGAGACCCGCCGCCTCACCACCTTTGCCGCGCCGCGGACGCTGGAGCGCCGCTGCGGATGAAAACACGCGCCGGCGGCCCCCTCTCCCCTCAACCGCCGGCGCCAAGCGTCTCCGAGTACTGGAGGCGTTTACGAAGATGGGGCGGCGACGGGCAGTTGTTCCCAACGCATCGGCGCACCAGTTCGCGCCGCATGCCTCCCGTCAAGAGTACCCGTTGAGAACCCGCCGCCGCCCCATCGCTTTACTCACGCTCTTTACTGCTGGCGTTAACCGCATCGGCTAACGCTCTTTTTTTGCTCGCGAGGCTGCGAGACCCCCTTCGCCCCGGAAACTCGCGGCCGGCATAGCGCCCGGCCCGGCGTTTTCGCCCATGCGACAAGCTGAAGCGCGGCTTGGCGAACACGCCGCGGGGGCGGTCGCCCGCCTCGACAGGGTGGCCGCGGCGGTTAAGCATGGCGGGGCTTGGAGGACCGCATGGGTTCGCTGCTGGTGATCTCGGGACCGATCGGGGCGGGCAAGACCACGCTCGCCAAGGCGCTGGTCGAGATCAGCCCGCCGCCCATGGCGTACATCGAGGGCGATGACTTCTGGCGCTACCTCGCAAAGCCCAGGCCGGCGGACCGCGCCGCAACATCCAGGCCATCATGCGCGCCATGTTCCGCGCCGCCGCCACCATCGCCGCTGATGACTACGAGGCGATCCTCGACTTCTCGATGCCGCCCAGCTTCGTGCGCGCCGCCGCCGTCCGCATCCCAGACACGCCGGTCCACTATGTGGAACTGCGGCCGGCGCTCGATGTGTGCGCAGCCCGGGCGGCGGGCCGCGCCGAAGGCGTCATCCCCGACTACGCCCCCTACGCGACTTCTACGACGCCTTCGACGCCGACGACCGCTTCGTGATCCGCAACGACACCCGCGCCCCCGCCGAGGTCGTCACCGAGATACGCGCCGGCCTGGCAGAGGGTGCGGTTTAGGGTGGGGTGAGCCCCCTACCCTCTCGCCCGCTCCACCGTCTCCACCGACGGGCAGGCGCGCAGGGCGGCGGCGATGTGGGTGAGGTGGCGGGCGTCCTTCACCTCGATGTCGATGTCGGCGTCGAAGAAGGACGAGTGGCGGTGGTGCATGCGACAGGCCGATGATGTTGCCGCCGGCCTCGCCGATGATCGCGCAGGCCTGGCCGAGCACGCCCGGCGCATCGAGGATGGTGGCCTGCAGGCGCGCTTGCCGAGATGGTGTCGCGCTCGGCCTCGGGCGTCCACTGCAGGTCGCGCCACAGCTCCTCGCGGTCCTCGAACTTGGCCAGCTCGGGGCAGTCGATCGCGTGGACCACCAGGCCCTTGCGGCCCGTGCGACGATGCCGACGATGCGGTCGCCCGGCACCGGCTTGCAGCACGGGGCGAAGTGCAGCTCGACGCCCGGGCGTGAGGCCGCCGCCGCGAACGTAGAACCGCGCCGTGCGGTCCGTCCTCGATCTTGCGCCGCGCGGTGGCGGCGGCGCGCTCGGTCTCCTTCAGGCCCGGGAACACCGCCTCCAGCACCTGGGCCGGGGTGACGCGGCCGCGGCCGACCGCGTCGTAGAGCTCGGTCTCGCCGGCCAGCGCGAAGCGCTCCAGCGCCGGGCGCCAGGAGACGCTCGCCTTGCGCCTTGCCGGCCCGCTCCAGCGTGCGCTCCAGCGAGGCGCGGCCGAGGCGGGTGAACTCCTCCTTCTCGGCCTGGCGGATGTGGCGGCGGATCGCCGAGCGGGCGCGGCCGGTGATCGCCAGCGAGCGCCAGTCGGCCAGCGACGTGGGCTTCGGCCCGCGCACCACCTCGACCACGTCGCCGTTGGTGAGCTCGGTGCGCAGCGGCCGCAGCTCGCCGTTGATCTTCACGCCGACGCAGGTGTCGCCGACGTCGGTGTGCACCGCGTAGGCGAAGTCGAGCGGCATCGCCCCGCGCGGCAGGCTGACCAGCGACCCTTGGGCGTGAAGACGAACACCTGGTCGAGGAACATCTCCAGCTTGGCGTGCTCGACCAGCTCCTCGGCGTTCGCCGCCGTGCTCCAGCACCTGGACCAGCTGGCGCAGGTTGGCCAGCGGATCGCGCCCGCCGGCGGCCTCGGCGGCCTCGGGGTCGAAGCCGTAGGCTCTTGTCCTTGTAGCGCCAGTGGGCGGCGACGCCCTCCTCGGCCACCAGGTCCATCGCCTCGGTGCGGATCTGCATCTCGATGCGCATGCCCCTGCGGCCCCACCACGGTGGTGTGGATCGAGCGGTAGTTGTTGCGCTTGGGCGTCGAGATGAAGTCCTTGAACCGCTCCGGCACGCACGGCCAGGTGCGGTGGACGACGCCCAGCGCGCGGTAGCAGTCGACCTCGCCGTCGACGATCACCCGGAAGGCGAAGATGTCGGAGAGCTGCGAGAAGCCGATCGATTTGCGCTGCAGCTTGCGCCAGATCGAATAGGGGTGCTTCTCGCGGCCGAAGACCCGGGCCGGCGACGCCGGCTTCCTCGAGCTTGGCCGAGATCTCGCGGCTGACCATGGCCACGGCCTCGCCCTGCCCGGTCCGCAGCGCGTCGAGCCGGCGCACGATGGCGTCGCGGGCGACCGGGTTGAGGTGCGAGAAGGCCAGCTCCTCCAGCTCGATGCAGATGCGGTGGCAGCCGATCGAGCGGGCGAGCGGGGCGTAGATCTCCAGCGTCTCGCGGGCGATGCGCTCGCGCTTGGCGGCGTTCTTGATGAAGCCCAGCGTGCGCATGTTGTGCAGCCGGTCGGCAAGCTTGACCAGCAGCACCCGGACGTCGCTTGCGAGATCGCCAGGATGAACTTGCGAGGTTCTCGGCCTGGCGCTTGTACTCGGCGCTCAGCGCCAGCCGCGACAGCTTGGTGACGCCCTCCACCAGCTCGGCGATCTCCTCGCCGAACGCGGCGGCGATCTCCTCGCGGGTGACGTCGGTGTCCTCGATGACGTCGTGCAGCAGCGCCGTGACGATGGTCGCGGTGTCCATCCGATAGTCGGTGAGGATGCCGGCGACCTCGATCGGGTGGGCGAAGTAAGGATCGCCCGAGGCGCGCTTCTGGGAGCCGTGCGAGCGCACCGCATAGACGTAGGCGCGGTTCAGCAGCGCCTCGTCCGCGGTGGGATCATAGGCCTTGACCCGCTCGATCAGCTCGTACTGGCGGAGGAACTTCGGCGGCCCGGCCGGCCCGGGCTTGGCCGGCGCGGGTTTGGCGGGTGTGGTCTGGGCGGGCGCGGATTTGGGGCCGTCCGCGAGCGGGACGGCCGCCGGTGTGATCGGTGTCGTCTGGTCGGAGAGTTCGGTGAGACCTTCCGTGCTCAGTAGCGCTCCTCCTGACCGCCGTCGCGGTCGCTCTGCAGGGCCCGCACGAGTTCCTGCTCGCTCATCTGCATATGCGAAGGATCGGCCAGCAGCGCCAGGGTCTCGGCCTCTTCCTCGGCCTCGGAATGCTCGTCGACGCGCTGCAGCGTGCCGATCAGCGCCTCCTTCAGCTCCTCGGGATCGACGACGTCGTCGGCGACCTCGCGCAGCGCCACCACGGGGTTCTTGTCGTTGTCGCGATCGACGAGGATCTGGCCGCCGGCCGAGATCGCCCGCGCCCGGTGCGCCGACAGCAGCACGAGGCCGAAGCGGTTGGGAACCTTGTCAATGCAGTCTTCGACGGTGACGCGCGCCATGAAAAGTCTCGTGTGTGGTGGGAGCGGTAAAGATAGAGGCGTGCGCCGCACAACGCAACGCCGCGAGGCGATTGGTCGCCACGGCGCCGGTCAGGCGGGCGCGATCAGCGTCACGCTCGGGAAGTAGGTGCGATATCGCGCCGGGTCGCGTGTCAGCAGCTCGTACCGGGCGACCGCGGCATGCGCGCCAATGAAGAAGTCCGGAAGCGGCGAGCGGCGGACGCCGCCTCGCCGCCGATAGTCAAGGAACGCTTTTCCAGCGAGGAAGGCGGCGGCGTAGGGAACAGGCTCGCGGACGAGGTCGCTCTTGGCCAGCAGGACGTCCAGCTCTTCCATGCTGGAAAACCTTACCGACACTTCGCCATAGATGATTGGGTTGACCACCAGGCTGGCGCGATCCGCCGCCTCACGTAGGGCGGCCGATGACCAGGACCACCACAGCGGCGATTCCGTGAAGACGTCCAGCAGCACGTTGCTGTCGATGAGCAGGGCCACTCAGTCGTCGCCGCGCGTCAGCGCCATGATCTCGTCCGTCGTCATCTTCACGTCGCCACGACCGCGCAATCGGGCGACCAGTTGTTCGCCGCGTGTGGGCTTTTTGGAGGGCTTTGCGGCGCGCGTAAGCGTCACCTTCTTGCCGTCGAAGTCGAAGTCCACCTCGGTGTTCGGCAGAAGTCCCGCCTGTTCGCGGATTTCCGCTGGAATGGTGACTTGGCCCTTGGATGTGATGCGCATCATTCTTACTCCGGAAAGTAAGAATATGATTTGGCGCTGGGTCGTGCAAGGCGCCGCCCGATCATCGACCTGTCCCTAGCCGCTACCCCGCCGGGAACATCGCCAAGTAGGGTTCGGCTTCCCTCAGCACGCGGGCGAAGGATGGGTGCGCCTGCAGGCGGTCCAGGTAGGCGCGGACGGCGGCGTGATCGGCGGTGAAGGGCTGCACGCGGTTGGCGTAGTGGAGCGCCGGCGCGGCGGCGCAGTCGGCGAGGCCGAAGTCGGGGCCGGAGAACCAGGTGCGCAAGGGCGTCTCGCGTTCGAGATAGGCAAGCGCCGTGGCCAGCTGGGCGCGGGCCTCGGCGAGGCCGAACGGGTCCTGCTGGCCGGCGGGGCGGATGCGATCGGCGACGATGCGCTGCATCGCATTGTGGACATGCAGGTCGAAGAACCGGTCCCAGAGCCGGGTCCGCCACGCCTGGTCCGGATCGGTCGGCGTCAGCGGCGTCGGGCCGGGATAGTAGCGGTCGAGGTAGTCGACGATCACGCTGGCTTCCGGCACGGTCTCCCCGCGCGCCTCGTCAGTCAGCACCGGCATCTTGCCCATCGGCCAGCGCGCCAGATGGGCGGCCCGCTCGACCGGATCGCCGAGGTTCAGCAGCACGGGCTCGAACGGGGCGCCGGTCTCGTAGAGCGCGATCAGCGCCTTCCAGCAGTAGGACGACAGCGGGTGGTAGTGCAGGGTCAGGGTCATGGCGCCCTATCGAGCGGCGCGGCGGGCGCGGTCAACCCCGTTGCGCCCGCGCCGCCGGCCACTAGACTTCGCCGCGCCATGCCAGAGACCCAAGAGCCCCTCGCCCGCCGCATCCTGCTGGTGACCGACGCCTGGGCGCCGCAGGTGAACGGCGTGGTGCGCACGCTGGAGCGGCTGGTGGACGAGCTGCGCGCCATCGGCTGCGTGGTCGAAGTGATCTCGCCGGCGGACGGCTACCTGACCGTGCCGCTCGTCACCTACAGCGAGATCCGGCTGGCGCTCGGCGCCCGCGAGGACATCGAGGCGCGCTTCACGCGCTTCGCGCCCGACGCCGTGCACCTCGCCACCGAAGGCCCGCTCGGCTGGGAGGCGCGCGCGGTCTGCCTGAAGCACGGCTTCCCGTTCTCCACCTGCTACCACACGCAGTGGCCGGAGTACGTGACGGCGCGCTTCCCGTTCGTGCCGCTGGCCGCCGGCTACGGCTTCGTGCGCGCCTTCCACAGCCGCAGCGGCCGCGTGATGGTCTCGCTGGCCTCGATGCGCGAGCTCTTGGAGCGGCGCGGCTTTCGGAACCTCGCGCCGTGGCTGCGCGCGGTGGACACCGAGCTCTTCCATCCGCGGCTGCGCGGGCAAGACGGCGGGGTCTACGCGGGCCTGCCGCGGCCGATCTTCGTCAACGTCGGCCGGGTCGCGGTGGAGAAGAACCTCGAGGCGTTCCTCGCCCTCGACCTGCCGGGGAGCAAGGTGATCGTCGGCGACGGGCCCGACCGCGAGCTGCTGCAGGCCCGCCACCCGGACGTGCTGTTCACCGGCTACAAGTCCGGCGAGGACCTCGCCCGCTGCTATGCGGACGCCGACGTCTTCGTCTTCCCCAGCCTCACCGAGACCTGGGGCGGGGTGATGGTCGAGGCGCTGGCGGCCGGCACGCCGGTGGCCGGCTTCGACGCGCCCGGACCGAAGGACCTCGACCGGCGCTTCGTGGCGGTGGGCGACGACCTGCGCGCCGCCTGCCTGGAAGCGCTGACCTTCGACCGCGCGGCGGCCCGCGCCTACGCCGAGCGCTTCTCCTGGCGGGCCTGCGCCGAGGATTTCCGGCGCAACCTCGCGCCGCTGCCGCCGCCGCAGCGCCGTCGCCTGTTCGCCAGATTGCGGATGTTGAGACGCCGGCGGTGGCCGAAAGCGGCCTGATCCTCTCCGGTGATACTAAGTTAGCAGCAACAAACTTCAGTTCAAGACTGCCCGGCGCCGCAAATTCTGCATAGTTTCCCTGCCCCATCGCAGCATCCGGGGCGCTCATGACAGCAGACAACGGCCAGGCCGCTGCGACCAGCGCCGCGCTCAGCAAGCTCGCGCCGCTGCTCTGGCAGTACCTGCGCCCGCAAGGGCTGCGGGTGCTGATGCTCGGCCTCTGCCTGGCCGGCGGCGTCGGGCTGCAGATCGTCGCGCCGCAGATGACCAGCCGCTTCATCGACCTGGTCTCCAAGCGCGGCGCGGCGGCGCCGATGGGCCAGCTGCTGCTGCTGGCCGCCCTGTTCATCGCCGCGACGCTGGTCGGCCAGCTGATCCGGCTGGCGGGGTCCTACTTCAGCGCCTCGGTGGGCTGGAGCGCCGCCAACGCCCTGCGCGAGGATCTCGCGCGCCACTGCCTGGCGCTCGACATGTCGTTCCACAACGCCCGCACCCCCGGCGAGCTGATCGAGCGCATCGACGGCGACGTCTCCGCGCTGGCCTCGGTGTTCTCGCAGTTCGTGTTCCAGATCCTCGGCTCGGCCCTGCTGATGGTCGGCATCCTGGTGGTGCTGACCGTCCGCAACGTCTGGATCGGCGCGGCGCTGACCGCCTTCGCCGCCGCCGCCTTCGCGATCATCTTCTTCTCGCGCCGGCTCGGCATGCCGCTCTTCGCCGCCGAGCGGCAGGCGCGCTCGGAGCTGGCGAGCTTCGTCGAGGAGCGGATCGGCGGGCTCGACGACGTGCGCGCCAACGGCGGCGGCGCCTTACGTGATGCGCGGCCTGGGCGCCCTCAACGACAACCTCACCGCCCGCGGCGTCCATGCCATCCGCGTCGCGGCGATCTACATCGTGCTGATCGCCAACGGCGTCTTCATCACCGGCTTCGGCATGGCGCTCGCCCTCGGCGTCTGGCTCTTCCAGCGCGGCCAGGCGAGCCTCGGCGAGGTCTACCTGCTGGTCCAGTACACCGCGATGCTGCGCGCGCCGCTGGAGACCATCGGCGGCCAGATCCAGGACCTGCAGCGCACGATGGCGAGCCTTGGCCGCGTGCAGGAGCTGCAGGCGATGACCGCCCGGGTGCAGCCCGGCCCGGGGCTCGTCTGGACCCATCCGGCGCCGCGCATCGAGTTCGACCGGGTCGGCTTCGCCTATCGCGAGGGCGAGCCGGTGCTGAGCGACGTCTCGTTCCGCCTCGACGCCGGCGCGACGCTGGGCCTCTTGGGCCGCACCGGCAGCGGCAAGACCACCCTCACCCGGCTGATCTGCCGGCTCTACGACCCTGCCGCCGGCGAGATCCGCTTCGACGGCGAGGCGATCGGCATGGCCACCCTCGCCCAGCTGCACGCCCACGTCGGCGTGGTGACGCAGGATGTGCAGATCTTCCAGGCCAGCGTGCGCGACAACCTCACCTTCTTCGACCCGCGTGTTCCCGACACGCGGCTGCGAGAGGTGCTGGACGATCTCGGCCTCGGCGCCTGGCTGGCGCGGCAGGCGGACGGCCTCGACACCGTGCTGGTCGGCGGCGGCGGGCTCTCGGCGGGCGAGGCGCAGCTGCTCGCCTTCGCGCGGGTGTTCCTGAAGGAGCCCGGCGTCGTGCTGCTCGACGAGGCCTCCTCGCGGCTCGATCCGGCCACCGAGCGGCTGATCGAACGCGCCACCGAGCGGCTGCTGGGCCGCGAAGCCGGCGGCGCCAGACCTCGCACCACCATCATCGTCGCGCACCGGCTCTCCACCGTGCGCCGCGTCGACCGGATCATGATCATGGAGGCCGGCCGCATCGTCGAGGAAGGCCCGCGCCCTGCCCTCGCCGCCGATCCGGGCTCCAGGTTCGCCGGCCTGCTGCGCGCCGGCCTCGAGGAGGCGCTGGCATGACCGCGGCCGGAACCTGGCGGCACGCGGCGGGCGTCATCCGCGCCAACCCGCGCTCGTTCTTCGCCAGCGTCGGCTTCTACGTCGGCTACTTCACGCTGGTGCTGGCGCCCGGCCTGATCACCCGGTCGATCTTCGATGCGCTGAGCGGCCGCGGCGCCGGCCGGTGTCAACGTCTGGAGCCTGATCGCGCTGGTGGTCGGCCTCGAGCTCGGCCGCTTCGGCCTGCTCTACTGCGGCGGGGTGCTGTTCAACGTGTTCCGCTACCGTGGCGAGGCGCTCTTCAAGCGCAACCTGATGGCCTGGATCGTCGGCGCGCCCGGCCCGCGGCGTGCTGCCCGGCTCGCCCGGCGAGGCGGTGAGCCGCTTCCGCGACGACGTGCTGGAGAGCGTCGGGCTCTCCACCATCCTGATCGTCAGCCCGCAGGTGCTGACCGGCGCCGCCGCCTTCGCGATCATGCTGCACGTCAACGCCACCATCACCCTGGTGGTGGCCGTGCCGATGCTGGCGACGGTGGCGCTGACCTACCTGCTGACCCGGCAGATCCAGGGCTACCGCAAGGCGGCCCGCGAGGCGACCGCGGCGGTGACCAGCTTCATCGGCGAGACCTTCGGCGCGGCGCAGTCGATCAAGCTGGCCGGCGCGGAGGACCGGGTGGTCGGGCGGCTTCGGGCGCTGAACGACCATCGCCGCGCCGCCTCGATCCGCGACCTGATGTTCTCCTCGGCCCTGGCGGTCACCAACATCAACATCGCCGCGGCCGCGAGCGGCTGCGTGCTGCTGCTGGCCGCCCAGAGCATGCGGCTCGGCCACTTCACGATCGGCGACTTCACCCTCTTCGCCACCTACCTCGGCATGGTCTCGGCCGCGCCCAACATGGTCGGCCAGATCCTGGCGACCGAGCGGCAGTCGGGCGTCTCGCTGCAGCGGATGCGCGAGCTGACCCCCGACGCCCCGCCGCTGCAGCTGGTGGCGCGGCCGAAGCGCACCGCGACGGACCCGACAGAGCGCGGCGACGAGACGTTCCGCTCGCTGAGCGTGCGCGGCCTGACCCGCCGCCATCCCGACAGCGGCCGCGGCGTCGCGGACGTCGACCTCGACCTGAGGCGCGGCGCCTTCGTGGTGGTCACCGGCCGCGTCGGCGCCGGCAAGACCACGCTGCTGCGCGCCCTCCTCGGCCTCGTCCCCCGCGACGCCGGCGAGATCCGCTGGAACGGCCGAGCTGGTCGACGATCCGGCCACCTTCATGGTCCCGCCGCGCTGCGCCTACACCGCCCAGGCCCCGCGGCTCTTCAGCGAGACCATCGGCGACAACATCCGGATGGGCGAAGCCGGCTCGGACGCGGCGCTGGCCGAAGCGGTGGCGCTGGCGGTGTTCGACGCCGACGTCGCCAGCTTCGATGCGGGCCTGCAGACGCTGGTCGGCGCGCGCGGCGTCACCCTCTCCGGCGGCCAGCTGCAGCGCGCCGCGGCGGCGCGGATGTTCGTGCGCGACGCCGACCTGCTGGTCTTCGACGACATCTCCAGCGCCCTCGACGTCGCCACCGAGCAGGCGCTCTGGCGCGGCCTGTTCGCGGACGGCCGCCGCACCTGCCTCGCCGTCTCCCACCGCCGCGCCGCCTTCACCCGCGCCGACGAGATCGTGCTGCTCGACGAAGGTCACGTCGCCGCCCGCGGCGATGCGGCCACGCTGCGCCGCGACAGCGAGCTCTTCCGCGCGATCTGGCGCGACGAGGACGACTGAGGAAGAGAGGGGGACGACAGGACAAGAGAGGCGCGCTCTCTTCCCCTGCCGGGGCGGCGCTGATCGGCGATCCCGTTGGCGCCAGGACCACCTACACGCAGGTGCTCACGCTGCCCTCGGGCTGGAGGCTCGGCGCGGTCGGCGACTTCCTCGGCGACACCAAGGCGGACCTCTTGCTTGAGACTGGGACAGGGGTGGTCTGCGCCGCCGAGGTCGGCGCGAACGACAAGCTCGCCTACACCGAGCTGGGGACCCTGAGCGCGCAATGGAGCTTCGTCGGGACCGGCGACTACCTCGGCGAAGGCCACGACCAGTTCCTGATCGAGAACACATCCGGCGCTGTGCTGCTCGGCGACTTCACAGGCGGCTCGGTGCACTCCACCCTGGTTGGCGACTTCGCCTCGCAGTGGACCTTCCACAACTGACCGCGGAGGCCCCGTTCTCCCCGCAGGAAGAGTTGGCCACGGAAAACACGGAAAACACGGACGCTGGCCATCGCCTCCCGCCAGCCCTACCCAATCCGTCATGGCCGACCGAAGTGTCGGCCACCTATGAACACCCTGAGCGCCATGGCCGCGCCCCGGCGCGGCCACTCCGACCATCGTGTTCATAGGTCGCCGGGACTGACGCCCGGCGATGACGGTCCGGGGGAGGAATGGTGCGAAGTTCGTCCGTGTTTTCCGTGTTTTCCGTGGCCAGTCCTTCCGGACAGGCGGCATCCGCCAAGCTCGCCTGATCGGCCCCAATTCCGGCGCCTTCAATCGTCACGCTTGTTCGCATTGAGCAAGGGATGGCTTCGATGCGGCAGCTTCCGGGACGGGTGGCGGGCGCCGCCTTGGCGCTGCTGGTTTCAGGCGCAGCCGCATCCGCCCAGCCCACCGCGCCGGTGGCTCAGGCGACCGATAGCTGCCTGCCCGCCACCGCAGCGGTGAGCGCCTTCTCCGTCTGCTTCTACAAGGCGAGCGTCCGCGCCAGCCGCGCCGCCCGGCACTTGGTGGTCTTCGAGACTGGCAGGGACACCGATCGCGAAACCGCCCTCGCCTATGCGGTCGCCGCCGTGGAGGCGAGCGACGCGGTCGTTGACCTGGCCAGCCGTCCAGCCGGCAAGTCCGCCCTGTCCCGGGTCGCCGACGTGACGGTCACCACCGGCGACGCGCCGTCGGCGCGGCTCTCGCACCGGGTCCTGACGGTCACCATCGTTCCGGCGATGGGCGCGACAGGCGTTCCCTCGGCGCTGCAGATCGAACAGGCCCTGACGCCCTAGCGCGGAAAGCCCGCGCGCGCCGCGCGTTCTTCGCCTACCAGGGCGAGGAACGGAGCAACGGGTGGCGGCGCGCGGGCAGGAACTTCGGGGACGCAGGCCGCTCGAGGCGCTCAGCTTCTTCATGGCCGACATGCAGGCCGGCATCGGCCCTTTCCTCGGCGTCCTCTTGCTGGCGCACGGCTGGCGGGCGGGCGCGATCGGCACGGTGATCAGCGTCGGCGCGGTGGCCGGCATGCTGGCGGTCAGCCCCTGCGGCGCGATGGTCGACGCGACCTCGCGCAAGCGCAGCTGGATCGCCTGCGCGGGCCTGCTGAGCCTCGCCGCCTCGGGCATCGTGCTGGTCTCGCAACAGGCCTGGGTGATCGGCGTCTCGCAGATCATCGCCTGCATCGCCGGCGCGGCGCTGGGGCCTGGCATGGTGGGGCTGACGCTGGGCGTGGCGCGGCAGGCCGGCTTCAACGCCCAGAACGGCCGCAACCAGGCCTTCAACCACGCCGGCAACCTGGCCGGCGCGGCGCTCTCCGGCCTGCTCGGCTGGCGCTTCGGCTTCGCGGCGGTGTTCTGGCTGGCCGCCGTCTTCTCCGCGCTCTCGATCGCCAGCGTCTACGCGATCCCGAAGGCGATCGTCGACGACGCCGAGGCGCGCGGCCTGCCGGACGGGCTGGGAGACGCCGCGCGGCCGCGCAGCTGGGTGAGCCTCTTCGAATCGAAGGCGCTGCTGGTCGCCGCGGCGGCGCTGATGCTGTTCTACCTCGGCGACGCCGCCATGCTGCCGCTCTACGGCATGGCGGTGGTGGCCGCGCACCGCGGCGACCCGGCCGGCTTCGTCGCCATGACCATCGTGGTGGCGCAGGGCGTGATGATCGTGACCGCGCTGGTGGCGATGAAGCTCGCCCAGCGGCGCGGCTACTGGCTGGTGCTGCTGATTGCCTTCGCCCTCATGCCGCTGCGCGGGCTGGCCGCCAGCACGATGATCGCCGCCTGGGGCGTCTGGCCGGTGGAGACGCTCGACGGCGTCGCCTCCGGGCTGATCAGCGTCGCTGCGCCGGGCCTGATCGCGCGGATCATGGACGGCACTGGCCGGGTCAACGCGGCGCAGGGCGCGGTGATGGCGGCGCAGGGCTTCGGCGGCGCGGTCAGCCCCATCCTCGGCGGCTGGATCGCGCAGGGCTTCGGCTACCCGGCGGCGCTGGCGATACTGGGCGGCTTCCCGCTGATCTCGGTAGGCCTGTGGCTCGTCTTCGCGCGGCGGCTGCGCACCGGGCCGGCCGCTCAGCCGTAGGCGAAGTCCGGTTTGCTCTGGCCGACTTCGATGATGTAGCCGTCGGGGTCGCGGATGTAGCAGCGGATCTCGCCGTACTTGTCCAGCGGCGCGGTGATGAACTCGGCGCCGCGGCTCTTCCACAGCTCGTAACTGGCCTGGATGTCCGCGACGCGGATGTTCATGAAGCTGTTGAAGTGATTGGGGTCTGGCACGCTGAGGGTCACCGTCGGCTTGTCGGGCGTGCCGCCGCCGCCGACGTTGATGATCATCCAGGCGTTGGCGATCTGCAGATAGCCCGGCGCGTTGCCGTCGCCGTGGCTCAGGATGCGGGCGCCGAACACCTTCTCGTAGTAGCTCGAGCGAGCGTTCGATGTCGGCGACCGTGATGAAGTAGGCGATGCTCATCCCCTCCTGCGGCGGCATGTGGAAGACCTGCTGCTCGACCTGCACTTCGCTCATCGCCGCCTCCGATTGGCTCCTGCCACGCCCTCACATGGCGCCCCCGACGCACGGTTGAAATTGGCCATTGGTATCGGTCGCGACGTCCGCGGCTAGCGGACTGGCTCGGCGTCGACCCCCACCGTGGCGCTCGCAGCCAGCTCCGCCGCTGTCCGCCCGAGCGTCGGGTGCGCCCAGTCCGGCGCGATCTCGGCCAGCGGACCCATGACGAAACGCCGCTCGGCGGCGCGCGGGTGCGGCAGCGACGAGGCCCGGCGCGTCGATCACCTGGCGGCCATAGGCGATGAGGTCGATGTCGAGCGTGCGCGGCGCATTGGCGGCGCCGCGATTGCGGCCGAACTGCGGCCTCCAGGGCAAGAATTTGCGCCAGCACGCTCGCGCGGCGGAAGCGTCGTCTCGACAATTGTGACTGCCGTTGAGATACGCAGGCTGGCTCGGATCGGGCCAGGCGGCCGAGCGCCACCAGCCCGATCGCCGGACAATGCGCAAGCCGGCGCGCGGGAAGCTCGAAAGGGCCGCTTCCAAAAGCGCTTCCAGGCTGGGATAGTCCCCGGCCAGATTTCCGCCGAGCGCGAGGACCATGTCCTCGTCATGGGGGGCGGAGCGAGTTCCCGGAAGGATTGGCACGTCAGATGACCTTCTATCCCACCGAGCGACTGGCTCTCTTCATCGACGGGGCCAACCTCTACTCCTCGGCCAAGGGGCTCGGCTTCGACATCGACTACAAGCGCCTGCTGGAAGAGTTCCGCGCCCGCGGCGTGCTGGTCCGCGCCTACTACTATACGGCGCTGGTCGAGGAGCAGGACTATTCGCCGATCCGCCCGCTGGTGGACTGGCTGGACTACAACGGCTTCACGCTGGTGACGAAGATCGGCCCGCGAATACACCGACGCGCAAGGCCGCAAGCGCTGGCGCGGCGACATGGACGTCGACCTGGCGGTCGACATGATGGAGATCGCCGACCGGGTCGACCACGTGGTGCTGTTCTCCGGCGACGGCGACTTCCGCCGGCTGGTGGAGGCGGTGCAGCGCAAGGGCGTGCGGGTGACCGTGGTCTCCACGGTGAAGTCGCAGCCGCCGATGGCCTCCGACGACCTCGCCGCCAGGCCGACGTCTTCATCGACCTCGCCGACCTCTCGGAGATCATCGGCCGGCCGGCGCGGCTGCCGCGGGTGATCCAGGAGGCCAAGGCGCAGGCCCGGGCGGTGCGCGACCACCATCCGGACAACATGGGGCATCGCCAGGAGGCCGATGCCGAGGACTGAGCCGGCGCCGCTGGCCGCCACCCTCCCGGAGCCGCCGCGCGACTGCCCGATCTGCCCGCGGCTCGTGGCCTACCGCACCGCCAATCGCGCCGCGCATCCCGACTGGTGGAACGGACCCGCGCCCTCGTTCGGCGACCCCGACGCGCGGCTGCTGATCGTCGGCCTGGCGCCCGGCCGGACCGGCGCCAACCGCACCGGGCGCCCGTTCACCGGCGATTTCGCCGGGGTGCTGCTCTACGAGACGCTGATGAAGCTGGGCTTCGCCCGCGGCAGTTACGAAGCGCGGCCGGACGATGGCCTGACGCTGACAGACTGCATGATCACCAACGCGGTCCGCTGCGCGCCGCCCGGCAACAAGCCGGAGACCGCCGAGGAAGCCGCCTGCCGCCCGTTCCTCGCCGCCCGCATCGCCGCGCTGCCGCGCCTGCAGGTGATCGTGACGCTGGGCGACGTGGCGCGCCGCAACGTGCTGAGGGCGCTGGGCCTCAAGGCCTCGGCCGGCGGCGCCGGCCACGGCGCGCGCCTCGCCGCCGGCCGCTACGCGCTGATCAACAGCTACCATTGCTCGCGGCTCAATACGAACACCGGCCGCCTCACCCCGGCCATGTTCGAGGCGGTGTTCGCCGAGGCGCGCGCCCTGCTGGATGGCGGCGCCGGAGGCTGACGGGTTGGTCGAGTTCGCCGACATCCTGGTGATCGGGGCCGGCATCGCCGGCGCCTCCGCCGCCTACGAACTGGCGGCCGAGCGGCGCGTCGTCGTGCTGGAGCAGGAGGCGCAGGCCGGCTTCCACTCCACCGGCCGCTCGGCGGCGCTGTTCTCGGAGACCTACGGCAACGCCACGGTCCGGGCGCTGAGCCGCGAGAGCCGGCCGTTCCTCACCGCGCCGCCCGAAGGCTTCGGCGAGACGCCGCTGCTCACCCCGCGCGGCGCGATGTTCGTTGCCGGAGAGGCCGAGCGGCCGCACCTCGACGCGCTGGCGGCCGAAGCGGACGCCGGCGCCTTCGTCCCGCTCTCCGGCGACGAGGTCCGCTCGCGCGTCCCGGTGTTGAGGCCGGAGGCAAGCGTCGCCGGGCTCTACGAGGCGGGCGCGATGGATATCGACGTCGCCACCCTGCACCAGGGCTACCTCGCGGCCTGCGCCGCCGCGGCGGCCAACTCGTCACCGACGCCGGCGTCACCGCGCTGCGGCGCGAGGCCGGCGCGTGGACCATCGCCACCCGCGCCGGCGACTTCGCCGCGCCGATCGTGGTCAACGCCGCCGGCGCCTGGGCCGACGCGGTCGCGGCGCTGGCGGGCCTCGCCCCGCTCGGCCTCGCGCCCAAGCGGCGGACCGTGGCGCTTGATCCCCGGCCCGGACATCGACTTCGCCGCCTGGCCGCTGGTGATCGAGGCGGGCGAGCGCTTCTACTTCAAGCCCGACGCCGGCCGGCTGCTGATCTCGCCCGCCGACGAGACCGATACGCCGCCCGCCGACGCGCAACCCGAAGACCTCGACGTCGCCATCGCCGTCGACCGCATCGAGCGGGCGACAACGCTGAGCATCCGCCGCATCACCCACCGCTGGGCCGGCCTTCGCACCTTCGCGCCCGACCGCACGCCGGTCTGCGGCTTCGATCCTGCCGCCGAGGGCTTCTTCTGGCTCGCCGGCCAGGGCGGCTACGGCATCCAGACTGCCGCCGCGCTGGCGCGTGCGCACCGCGCGGCTGGTCGGCGGCGCGCCGGCCGACGACGAGATCGAACGGGCGCTATCGCCGGGCCGGTTTCGTTAGACGGCTTGCCCAGCCTTTCCCCCGCCTCGCGGGGGAAACGTCGCGACCGCGAAGCGGAGCGACAATGGGGGAAGTGGGTCAGACTTCCCCCAACACCCCTCGGCTTCGCCCTCGGGGCGCTTCCCCCAGAGGGGGAAGGGTCACGCCCACGGATCATCCACCTTCGGCCAATACGGCGACGTGAAGCGCTTGTACGGGATGGCGGCGAAGTCCGAGCGGATGGCGCCGGGCGAGTCGACGTAGACGGTGTCGGTGGCGATCGCGTCGAACCCGGCGCGGAAGTGGTTGGTCGACTTCACGACGATCGACCTCAGCGTGGTCGGATCGAGCCCCAGCGCCGTAAAGGCGGTCGGGTGGAAGCACTGGGTGCGCTGCGAGCAGAGGATGAAGTGCACGCCCGCCACCTCGATCCAGGCCGCGTCGCCCAGCGCGGAGAGGCCGGAGAGCCCCACCTGGGTGGCGTTCTTCGCCACGCCGCGCACCGTGGCGCGCACGTCGAGCGGATCGCCGGACGACGGCCCCAGCTTGCCGCCGACCCGCAGGTCGATCTCCGCGCCGACGCCCACCTCGTGGCAGAAGGCTACCGCCTGCGGATCGTAGAAGAGGGCCAGGCCGACGTCGGTGAGGCCGCGCTCGAGGATCTCGCGGGCGACGAAGGTGGAGTCGGCCGGCGCGCCGCCGCCGGCGTTGTCGGCGATGTCGGCCACCACCAGCGGCCCGAGGTTCACCGCCGCCATCCGCGCCAGCGCCTCGCCCAGCGGCAGCTGCTTGATCTTGGTCTCGTCCCTCAGGTCCCAGATCTCCTCGCCCAGCTCGCGGGCGAGCGCCGCGGCCTTGGCCGCGATCGCCGTCCGTGTACACCAACATCTTCGCGCCGGTCACCGGCGTGTCGCCCCACGGAAATCCGTGCACGAACGAAATCGAGAGCACGCCGTCGTTCCCCTCGCGCGCCAGCATGCGGTCGACGAAGCCACGCATCGGCCCGCTCTGGGTCGGCCAGAACGAGATCATCCGGCAGTCGTGCACGGCGCGGGCCGGCCGCGCCTCGCCGGCCAGCACGCGGCGACAGATGCGAAATGCGTCGCCGAGCCGCGCGACGCCGTCAATGTGCGGATACTCCTTCTGGAAGCAGAGCACCGTCGCTTCAGCCAGCATCGCGTCGGTCAGGTGGGCGTGCGGATCGAGCACCACGCCCACCGGCGTCGCCGGCCCGACGATCTGGCGCACCATCGCCAGGATCTCGCCCTCGCAGTCCCAGCAGTCCTGCGAGATCATCGCGCCGTGCAGGAAGAGCATGACCATGTCGACCGGCATGGCGGCCCGCAGGTCGTCCAGCAGGGCATCGCGCAGACGCTCATAGACCGCCTGCACGGTGGGCGCGGCCGGCTGGGCGAACGCGAAGAGCCCGGGGATCACCCGCCCGCCCTCCGCCTCGACCAGCTCGCGCAGCGCCCGCGCCATCTCGCCGTACATGCCGCGATCGGCGAACACCGCCTCCCCGCGCCGCTGCCCCAGCGCGAACGCCGCCTCCGCAGTCGGGATCGACGAGAACGAGTTGGTCTCGGTGGCCAGCCCCGCGAAGAACACGTTCATCGACTGATCCTCACGGTTGGCCCGGCGGTCATCCCGCGTCGGTGACCTCTTCCTGGCAGTCCTCGGTCGAGTAGACCTCGAGCGAGTGCTCCAAGAGGTTGACGCACCAGTAGCCCCTGCCCTTCCAGGTCATCAGCGCGGCGGGCTTCAGATCGAGCGTGGCCTGATAGGTCGGCGCCGCGCGGCGGTGACGATCTTCAGGACGTGACGGCCGGCGGTCACAGGCGTGTTGGTCGAGCCCTCGCCGGGCGCCGAGATCGCCGGCTTGCCGTCGAGCGAGACCCTGGCGGCCTTCGGCAGGTGGGACGAGACGTGCAGCACGGTCGGCGCGCCGGCGGCGAGCGCCTGCGAGGCCAGCGCGGCGCACGCCCGCCAGTCCGCAAATCCCAGATCCGCCCCATCATCCCCGATCCCGCATCAGCCGGCCCTGCTCGCGCTTCCAGTCGCGCTCGGCTTCGACTGCGCGCTTGTCGTGGGCCTTCTTGCCGCGCGCCAGCGCCACCTCGAGCTTCACCATGCCGCGGTCGTTGAAATAGAGCCGGGTCGGGCATCAGCGTGCGGCCCTCGCGCTGGGCGGCGCCGATCAGCTTGTCGATCTGCTTGCGGTGCATCAGCAGCTTCCGCTGCCGCCGCGGCTCGTGGTTGAAGCGGTTGGCCGGGCCGTACTCGGGGATGTGGGCGTTGATCAGCGCAGAGCTCGCGGCCCTCCACGCGCGACGTAGGATTCGGCGATGTTGGCGCGGCCCTCGCGCAGCGCCTTCACCTCGGTGCCGGTCAGCATCAGGCCGGCTTCGAGCTTCTCGTCCAGGAAGTAGTCGAACCGCGCGCGGCGGTTCTCGGCGATCAGCTTGCGGCATGTCGAGCTCGACGCCGGCCTCGCGCATGGCCTCCAGCACCGCCGGCTTCACCGCGTCGGCGCAGGGCGCGATCGGCAGCCGCGCCTCGTCCGAGCAGAGGCCGAGCTGGGCGAGCGCGAACTTGGTCGGCGCCGGCGAGGCGTCGAGGAACAGCGCCTTGTGCAGCCGCACCAGCCGGTCCTGCCAGCTAGCGCGCGCGGTCCCAGTCGCCGGCGCAGGCAGCGCGTCGAAGAAGGCGGCGCAGGCTTCCGGCGCGACGTTGGCGGTGACCGAGATGCAGCCGTGGCCGCCGTGCGCGATGTAGCCGAGCGCGGAGGGATCGTCGCCCGAGAGCATCACCCAGTCCGGCCCGCACATCAGCCGCTGCAGGCTGGCGCGCGCCATGTCGCCGGTGGCGTCCTTGACGCCGACGATGTTCGGCAGCTTCGCCAGCCGCTCGACCAGGGTCTCGTTGGAGAGGTCGACGATGGTGCGCGAGGGCACGTTGTAGACCAGCATCGGGATGTCCACCGCCGCGTCGATCGCCGCGATAGTGGCGATAGAGCCCCTCCTGGCTCGGGCGGTTGTAGTAGGCCGGTGACGGCGAGCACCGCGTCGGCGCCGACCTCCTTGGCGTGCCGCGTCAGCTCGATCGCCTCGGCGGTCGAGTTCGAGCCCGCGCCGGCGATCACCGGCACGCGGCCGGCGGCGGTCTTCACGCAAAGCTCGACGACCCGCCGGTGCTCCTCGTGGCTGAGCGTCGCGGTCTCGCCGGTGGTGCCGACCGGCACCAGGCCGTGCACGCCGCCGGCGATCTGCCGCTCGACCGAGCTTCACGAAGGCGGCCTCGTCGACGGCGCCATCGCGACGAAAGGCGTGACCAGCGCGGTGAAGACGCCGCGGAGCTTCGAAAGTGGGTCATGGCGTGCAAGAAGCCGTGAATTCACCGGGCGTTAACCGGGCTGTATGGGAGGTCAGGACAATATGTCGGCGAGTCGCGCGGCCTGCAACCTCGCGCCTCTGGTCCGCTTCAAGTGCGCACGGAGGCCGCGTGGCAACGAAATTCTCTTTCCGCCGCGCGCTGCTCAGCGCCGCGATGCGCTCTCGGCGCGGCAGGCGTGGCGGCCGGAACCGGCGGCGCTGGCCAGCGATCCGGCTTCGGCGGCGCGCAGACGCTGCAGTACTCGACCCGACGCAGCCGCTCAGCGATTCCGACTCGCGGACGCTCGGCGAGGTGCTGGAGGCCGCCAGGCGCGGCGACTGCGCGCCGCATCCGCGAGGCGATGAGCCAGCTTTCCGATCCGCTGGCGCGCAAGATCGCGCTCTGGGCGCTGGTCGAGACCAATCCCGACGGCATGAGCTACGCCGAGCTCGACGGCGCGCGGCGCGACCTGGCCGGCTGGCCGGGCGCGGCGGGCCGCGAGTCGGCGACCGAGAAGGTGATCGAGGGCGGCGGGCTCAGCCCGAAGGCGGTGATCGACTGGTTCGCCGGCGCCGACCCGCACCACGGCGCAGGGCGCGATGGCGCTGGCGGCGGCCTACCAGGCCACCGGCACAGCAGGCGCAGGCGACCGAGGTGATCCGCCACATCTGGCGCACCAAGCCGTTCGACGCGGCCAACGCAGCAGGCCATGCTGACCCGGTTCGGCTCGATGCTGACCGCCGACGACTACGCCGCCCGCGAAGACATGCTGCTCTACGGCGTCGCAGGGCGAGGCGGCGCGCGCGCTGCTGCCGTGTCCTGTCGCCCGACCAGCAGGCGCTGGCGCAGGCGCGGATGGCGATGCGCGACGGCGGCGTCCGCCGACAGCCTGATCGGCGCGCTGCCAGCCTCGCTGCGCAACGCCCGGGCCTCGCCTACGAGGAGGCGCTGGCGGCGCAGCAGCGCGGCGACGACGCCGGCGCGCTGGCGCTGATCCCGCACCTGCCGACCGCCCTCCCCGACCCGGACGGCGCAGTCGCGGATGTGGAAGCTGCGCAAGCAGCTGGTGATCGACGGCGCTGAAGGCCGGCGACACTCGCGCGCCGCCTATCGCGCGGCGGCCGACAGCGGCTGCGACCAGGGCGCGGACGGCGCCGAGGCGGAGTTCTACGCCGGCTGGATCGCGCTGACGCCGCATGCAGGACGCCAAGCTCGCCGACGAGCACTTCGCCAAGCTGCAGGAGATCGGCGCACTCGCCGATCACCGTCAGCCGCGCGCTCTACTGGCGCGGCCGCGCGGCCGACGCCGAGGGCGACCGGTCGAACGCCCAGCTGTTCTACGCCGACGGCGCGCAAGCTACCCGACCGCCTTCTACGGCCAGCTCGGCGCGGCCAGGGCCGGCCAGACCACGATCACGGTCGGCAAGGACCCGTCGATCACCGCCGCGGACCGCGCGCGCTTCGAGGATCGCCCGAGCCGATCCGCGCCGTCCGCATGCTCGCCGAGATCGGCGCCAAGGAGACCGTACAAGAGCTTCGTGCTGGCGCTCGCCGAGACCCTGGCCACCGACGCCGACGCCGCCCAGCTGGTCGACCTGGTGCGCGGCCAGGGCGACCAGTACCTCTCGATGAAGGTGGTGCGCGCCGCCGCCAAGCACGGCTTCGTGCTGCCCGAGCGCGGCTATCCGCTGCACGCGACGCCCGGCGGCCGGTCGGTGGAGGTCGCCTACGTGCTCGGCATCACCCGCCAGGAGAGCGGCTTCGATCCGCACGTCCGCTCGCCGGCCGGCGCCACCGGCATGATGCAGCTGATGCCGGCGACCGCCCGCTCGCTCTCGCACAAGTACGGCTACGGCGAGGGCAGCCTGGAGGACGCCGACTACAACATGCAGCTGGGCTCGGCCTACCTCGGCCAGCTGATGGACCAGTTCGGCGGCTCCTACGTGATGGCCGACCGCCGCCTACAACGCCGGCCCCGGGCGGCCGACCGAGTGGGCCGGCGCCTGCGGCGACCCGCGGATGTCGTCGACCGACCCGGCCGACTTCATCGAGTGCATCCCGTTCTCGGAGACCCGCGACTACGTGATGCGGGTGATGGAGGGGATGCAGGTCTACCGCGCGCGCCTCGCCGGCGGCACCGGCCAAGCTGACCTTGCCGGCCGACCTGAAGCGCGGCGGCTACGGCTACGGCGCCGTCGTCGGCCGCACCGCCCTCTCGGCCGTCGACCCGGCGACGGGCCTCACGTCGACGCGGTAGCGGTAGGCAATCGGCGCGCGGCCAGGATCGGGCCGGCGGGGGAGGCGATCAGTTCGCCGTCGAGGGCGAACACCTCGGCGAGGATCTCGCGCGACAGCGCCGCGCCGGGCTCGGCCACGATGCGCAAGGCGCCGTGGTGCAGCACGGCGAGGCGATCGCAGAAGCGCGCGGCGAGCGCCAGATCGTGCGAGGTGACCACGACCGCGGCGCCGGCGTCGGCGCGGGCGCGCAGCCGCTCCAGGATCAGCAGCTGGGCTTCCGGGTCGAGGCCGGCGGCGGGCTCGTCGGCGGCCAGCAGCCTGGCCTTGGTGGCCAGCAGCCGCGCCAGCAGCACCCGCGCCCGCTCGCCGCCCGACATGTCGAGCACGCCGCGGCCGGCCAGCGCGCCCACCTCCAGCTCGGTCGAGGCAGGCGAGCGCCAGGGCGTGGCCCTCGGCCGGCGCGAGGCCCGCGGCGCCCAGCGCGGCGACGTCGAGCGCCGGCATGTTCCAGGCGACGCGGCGCTCCTGCGGCAGGTAGCCGGCGATGGCGGCCCGCTCGCGCTCGCTCAAAGCCTCAAGCGGCTTGCCGGCGAGGCGCACCGCGCCGGCGGCGCGAGGCTGGAGCCCGAGCGCGGCCCGCAGCAGCGTCGTCTTGCCCGCGCCGTTGGGGCCGACCAGCCCCAGCATCTCGCCCGCCGCGACGCTGAGGCTGACGCCGGCCAGGATGTCGCGCCGCCCGCGCCGGACGGTGAGTCCCTCGACCTCGAGCACGGCGCTCATGCGCGCCAGCTCCGCGCCGCGCGCCAGGCGACCAGCGCGAACAGCGGCGCGCCGAAGAGCGCGGTGACGACGCCCAGCCGCAGCTCCTCCTCGCTCGGGATCACCCGCGCCAGGAGGTCGGCCAGCGTCAGCAGGATCGCGCCGGCGATCGCCGACGGGGCCAGCGTGCGGGCCGGGTCGTCGTTCACCGAGCCGCGCACCAGGTGCGGCGCGGCCAGCCCGACGAAGCCGATCACGCCGGCCAGCGCCACCGAGGCGCCGGTGAGCAGCGCCGCGCCGGCGACGGCGGCCACCCGCAGGCGCGCCATCGGCAGGCCGGAGAGCGCCGCGGTCTCCTCGCCGAGCGTCAGCATCCGAAGGCCGCCCGCCGCGTAGGCGCAGAGCGCCGCGCCCGGGACCATCGGGATCAGCGCCGCGCCGAGGTCGGACCAGTCGCGGTTGGCCACCGAGCCCTGCAGCCAGGCCAGGACCTCGGCGTAGGTGATCGGCGACGGCGACAGGTTGAAGACCAGCGCGGTCAGCGCCCCGCCCATCGCCGCCAGCGCCACGCCGAACAGGATCAGCGTCTCCGGCTCGCGAAAGCGCGCGGCCAGCAGCGCGACGACGCCGCCGGCCGCCAGCGCGCCGGCCAGCGCCGCCAGCTCGACCACGCCGGGCGCGGCGCCGAGGCCGAACGCGATGGCGAGCGCCGCCGCGCAGCCCGACCAGGCCGAGACGCCGAGCACGCCGGGCTCGGCGAGCGGGTTGCGCAGCAGCCCCTGCATCACCGCGCCCGCCAGCCCGAGCGCCGCGCCGGTCAGCGCCGCCGCCGCCGCCCGCGGCGCGCGGATGCCGAAGAGGATGGTCGCCGCCGGCGAGCCCGGGTCGGCAAACGCACTGGCGTACTGGCTCGCCGACAGGCTGGTCTCGCCGAACGCCACCGAGAGCGCCAGCGCCAGGACGAGCAGGCCGGTGAGCAGGAGGAGCCGCCGCATCGCCCGCTCAGCGCGCCCCCGGACGCGCCTGGGCCAGCGCCAGCGAGCCCTCGGCGGCGAACCAGGCCGGGCAGCCCAGCAGCCGGCCGGGCAGCGAGGCGATGGCGCGCTGGCGGACCAGACCCTGCAGGTAGCCGTTGCGGGCGATCGTCCATTGCTGGCGCCCGCCCGCCAGGTCGCGGAAGAAGCCCAGCACCAGCGCCGCCGGCGGGTCGAGCACCAGGCTCTCCAGCGGGCACCGGCGCGTAGCCGGGCCGGGTCTTCAGCGGCGTCAGGCCCGCCGCCGCCATCATCGCGGCGACCAGCGTGTCGGGGCCGGTCGTGAAGGCCTCGGGGGTCAGGTAGAGCGCCCTGGCGCCGCCCCAGGCGCCGTGGGCGGTCGCCAGCTGGGCGTCCATCCGCGCGACCAGCGCCTCGCCGGCGGCCGGCTCGGCCGAGCGCCGCGGCCACCTTGCGCACGTCGGCCCGCACGCCGGGGAAGTCGTTCGCCTCGTCGATCTGCACCACCTTGACGCCGAAGCGCCTGAGCGCGTCCGGCAGCCGCGCGTCGGCGGTCCAGTAGAGCACCGCGACGGTGGGCCGCTCGGCCAGCGCCGCTTCCAGGTTGGCGCGCGCCTCGGGCAGGCCGGCGGCGCGGTCCCGCTCGTGCGAGTCGGCGTCCAGCGCCCGCTTGGAGAGCGCTACGATCTCGCCGCGCGGCGCCAGCGCCAGCACGTACTGGTCGGCGCACTGGTCGAGCGAGACGATCCGCGGGGCCGCGAGCGCCGGCGCGGCGAGCGCCAGCGATGCGACGAGCGCGCCCGCCAGACGCCCAATGCCGGAACGAACGGCCCTCACCTCGCCTCTCCTCGCCGAACCGGACGAGGGCTACTGAACGGCAAGCTGCGCCGCAAGTGCGCGGCCGCCGCCTTAGTCGGTGACCAGGCCGTGCAACAGGCCGTCGAGCATGACGGCGATCAGCTCGTCGGCCGGGCGCCAGTCGACGCCCGGGCGGGTGATCATCAGCGCCACGAGGCCATGGCAGGCGGTCCACAGCGCCTGGGCGGCGCACTCGGCGTCGGCGACGCGCAGGCGGCCCTCGGCGGCGATGTCGCGCACCACGCCGACGTAGCACTCGTAGCACTGCGCGCCGATCTCGGCGGTGGCGACCTGCATCGGGCTCGAGCTGATCGTCACCCGCGGCGTCGCGCAATAGACCAGATGGTAGGCGTTCGGGTGCCCGAGCCCCATCCGCACATAGGCGTCGAGCATCAGCCGCACGCGCGTCACGGCATCGAGCGGCCGCGCGGCGATCTCGCTGTTCTGCTGCAGCAGCAGCTTCAGCACGCCGAAGCAGATCTCGTGCAGGATCTCGTCCTTGTCGCGGAAGTGCATGTAGAGGGCGGTCGAGGAGACGCCGACCTCGTCGGCGATCTTGCGGATGGTGGCGCCCTCGTAGCCCTCGGCGACGAAGATCCGCTCGGCCGCCTCCAGTATCTCGATCCGGCGCAGGTGGCCGTCGCCCTTGGCCTTGCGCGCGGATTTTGGCGGCTTCTGCTCGACAAGACTCAAGGCCAGCACCCACCACTCAGGTTCGAATTGCGGCGCACTAAAGGCGCTTCGCGGCGCGCGGGCAAGGGCTGCGACAGGCGCTGGACGGCGGACCGCCGCCGCGCTTAAGCCTTTGGCATGACGCGCAACGCCGCCCCGCATCGTCGCCGCCGAGCCCGTCGTGCTGCGCACCGACGGCTTGGGACGACTACGGACTGATCAACTCCGGCGCCGGGCGCAAGCTGGAGCGCTTCGGGCCGCTATCGCGTGGTGCGGCCCGAGCCGCAGTGCCTGTGGCGCCCGGCGACTGGCCGACGCGGTCTGGGCCGGCGCCGACGCGGTCTTCGATCCCGAGGGCGAGGAGGACGCGGGTCGCTGGGCGTTCAGCGGCCGGCCGATCGAACCGTTTCCGCTGACGTGGCGGGGCGTGACCTTCCTCGGCCGCTTCACGCCGTTCCGGCATCTGGGTTTCTTCCCGGAGCAGGCGGCGAACTGGGATTGGCTCGACGGGCGGCTCAGAACTTCAACCAGGCCGCTCAAGCTCTTGAATCTGTTCGGTTATACCGGCGTCGCGTCGCTCGTCTGCGCGGCGGCGGGCGCGCAGGTGACGCACGTCGACGCCTCCAAGCGGGCGGCGCAGTGGGCGAAGCAGAACGCCGAGCTCTCGCGCCTCGCCGACCGCCCGATCCGCTGGCTGACCGAGGACGCCCGCAAGTGGGTGGAGCGCGAGGGCCGGCGCGGCGCCCGCTACGACGGCATCATCCTCGATCCGCCGAAATACGGCCGCGGTCCCGGCGGCGAGGTCTGGCGGCTGCTGGAGGACCTGCCGGGCCTGATCGGCGCGTGCGCCGCCCTGCTCTCGGACGACGCCAGCTTCCTGCTGCTGAACGCCTACACCGAGCGGATCTCCGGTCTGGCGCTGGCCGGACTGCTCGGCGAGGCGCTGGCGGGCCGCGGCGGGACGATCGACTGGGGCGAACTGGCGCTGATCGAGGAAGCCGGCGCCCGCGGCGTCGGGGTGTCGTTCTTCGCCAGATGGAGCGCGCCGTGAGCCGCGCCATCACCTCGCTGGCCAACCCGGCCGTGAAGGCGGCGCGGGCGCTGCACATGAGGAAGGCGCGCGAGGAAACCGGCCAGTTCCTCGCCGAAGGCCTGAAGATCGTCACCGACGCGGTGGAGCTGGGCCGCGCGCCGCGCACGCTGCTCTTCGCCGCCGAGGCGGCCGGCCACCCGCTGCTGCGCCGCGCCGTCGCCGCGACCGAGGCGGCTGAGCGGTGAGGTCCTCGAGGTAAGCCGCGAAATTCTCGAGAAGATCTCGCGCCGGGAGAACCCGCAGACGGTGCTGGCGGTGTTCGACCAGGCGTTCACGCCGCTGGCCGAGCTCGCGCCCGCCGCAGCGCCCTGCTGGGTGGCGCTGGAGGCGGTGCGCGACCCGGGCAACCTGGGCACGATCGTGCGCACCGCCGACGCGGCGGGCTGCGGCGCGGTGATCCTGGTCGGCGACTGCTGCGATCCCTTCTCGGTGGAGGCGGTGCGCGCGACGATGGGCTCGATCTTCGCCGTGCCGATCGCCCGCGCCTCGGGCCCGGAGTTCCTGGCCTGGCGCGAGCGCTGGCCGGGCTCGGTGGTTGGAACGCTGCTCACCGCGACGACCGACTTCCGCGCCGCCGCCTACGCCCCGCCGACGCTGATCGCTATGGGCAACGAGCAGGCCGGCCTCACGCCCGCCCTCGCCGCCGCCTGCGACGTGACCGTGAAGATCCCCATGCGCGGCCGCGCCGACAGCCTGAACCTCGCGGTAGCGACCGGGATCATGATCTACGCGGCGACCGCATGAGCGCGGCTGGCGCGCAGCCCAATCCGGGTTTGCGCGTTGCTCCCGAAACGGAGGAGCCGACGATGGCCGAACTATCCACCGACGCCCGCAAGAAGCTGCCGAAATCGAAGTTCGCGGAGCCCGACAAGCGCAAGTATCCGATCGAGGACAAGGCGCACGCCAGGAACGCCAAGTCCCGCGCCAGCCAGGCCGTCAAGGCGGGCCGCCTGTCGAAGGCCGAGGAAACCAAGATCGACAAGAAGGCCGATGCGGTCCTGAAGAAGGGCTGAGAGCGAGCCTCAGCGGCGCGGCTTGGCCCGCGTCGTCGGCGCAGCGGCGGCCGGGTCTTCCGGCCAGAGGTGCTTGGGATAGCGGCCGCGCATCTCCTTGCGCACCTCGGCCCAGGCGCCGCGCCAGAAGCCCGGCAGGTCGCGGGTGAGCTGGATCGGCCGGTGCGCGGGCGAGAGCAGCGCCAGCACCAGCGGGACCCGGCCGCCGGCGACGCTGGGGTGGGTCGTCAGGCCGTAGAGCTCCTGCACGCGGACGTCGATCCGCGGACCGCCCTCGGCGGCGTAGTCGATGGCGAGCCGCGAGCCGGTCGGCGCCTCGAACCGCGCCGGCGCGTCGCTGATCCAGCCGACGCAGCGCCTCGTGCGGGATCAGCGCCTTCAGCGCCGCGGCAAGGTCGCCATCCGACAGCTGGCCGAGCGCCGACTTGCCCGCCAGCGCCGGGGCCAGCCACTCGTCCAGCGCGAGCCAGCAGCGCCGCGTCGGAAAGGTCGGGCGCAGCGGCGTCGAGGCCGCGCAGGAAGGCGGCGCGGGCCCGCAGCGCGCTTGCCGCTTCGCCCCAGGGCAGCGCGGCCGAGCCCTCGCTCGCGCACCTCGTCCAGCAGCGCCTGCAGGATCAGCGCCGGGTCGGGCCGCTCGACGATGCGCTCCTCCAGCACCAGCCGGCCGAGCGCGACGACCTCCTTGGCCTTCAGCCGCCCGCCGGCGTCGCGCTCCAGGCGCGCCTCGCGGGTCAGACGATCCGCGAACGCCGCCTTCAACTCGGCCGCGTCGAGCTCGGCGGCCAGCAGGATGCGGTCGCGCGCCTCGCCGCCGCCCAGCTCGGCCACCGCCAGCCAGGACGCCCTCGCGAGCGACTCCCCGGCGTCCATGAAGACGCCGCGGCCGCTGGCCAGCTGGAAGTGGCCGGGCGCGCCCCGCGCCTTGGCGACCCGCTCCGGCCACGCCTCGGCGATCAGCAGCGCATCGCTCAGTTGCGCGGCGCCGGCCGATGAACCAGCCTCAGCCGCCCAGCGGCGGGCAAGCTGGGCCGCATCGCGGGCGCGCTGGCCGCGGTCGCGGCCGAACGCCTCCAGGCGTAGCTCCAGGTCCACGTCGCGCCCGCCGAGCCCGCGCTCGACGACCAGCGCGGCGATGCGCGCCGCCCGGTCCGCTTGGCCGGACTCGGCGCCCCTGAGCACCATGTGGGCGAGGCGCGGCGGCAGCGCGATGTCCGCCATCCGCCGCCCGTGCCCGGTGAGCGCGCCGGCGGCGTCGAGCGCACTCAGCCGCTGCAGCAGGGCGCGGGCCTCGGCCATGGCGGCGGCGGGCGGCGGATCGAGGAAGGCGAGACCCGCGCCGTCGCCGGCGCCCCAGAGCGCCAGGTCGAGCGCCACCCGGGCGAGGTCGGCTTCCAGGATCTCCGGGCGGTCGAACGGGCGCAAGGCCGCGCGTCTCGCGCTCGTCCCAGAGGCGGTAGCAGACGCCGGGCTCGGTGCGCCCCGCCCGGCCCCGGCGCTGGTCGGCCGCCGCGGCGGAGACGCGGACGGTGTCGAGCCGCGTCAAGCCGCTGGCGGGGTCGTAGCGCGGCACGCGGGACAGGCCGGCGTCGATCACCACCCGCACGCCCTCGATGGTGAGGCTGGTCTGGGCGATCGAGGTGGCCAGCACCACCTTGCGGCGGCCGGGCGGCGCCGGCGCGATGGCGCGGTCCTGCTGGGCCGGCGGCAGCGCGCCGTAGAGCGGGGCGATCTCGACGGCCGGATCGGTGCACGCGCTCGGCGAGGCGCTCGGCGACGCGGACGATCTCGCCTTGGCCCGGCAGGAACACCAGCAGCGAGCCGGTCGCCTCCGCCAGCGCTCGGGTGACCGCGCGGACGACCTGGTCCTCGATACGCAAAGCCGGGTCGCGGCCGAGGTAGCGGGTCTCGACCGGGTACATGCGGCCCTGGCTCTCGATGACCGGGGCGTCGTCCAGCAGCGCGGCGACCGGGGCCGGATCGAGCGTCGCCGACATCACGATCAGCCGCAGGTCGGGGCGAACGAGGGCTTGCGCGTCGCGGGCGAAGGCGAGGCCGAGGTCGGCGTCGAGGCTGCGCTCGTGGAACTCGTCGAACAGCACCGCGGCGACGCCCTCCAGGCCCGGATCGGCCTGGATCATCCGCGTGAAGACGCCCTCGGTGACCACCTCGATCCGGGTCCGCGCCGAGACCCTGGAGGCGAGCCGCACGCGATAGCCGACCCGCTCGCCGACGCGCTCGCCGAGCGTCGCGGCCATCCGCTCCGCGGCGGCGCGGGCGGCGAGCCGGCGCGGCTCCAGCACGATCAGCTTGCCGCCCGCCGTCCAGGGCTCGTCCATCAGCGCCAGCGGCGTGACGGTGGTCTTGCCGGCGCCCGGCGGCGCGACCAGCACGGCCGCGCTCTTGTCAGCCAGCGCCGCCTTCAGCGCCGGCAGCGCGGCGTGGATGGGAAGTTGGTCGCCTACTGACGCCATGCCCCTGCACTAGCACGGCGATGGCGGAGGCGATGACGCGGGACGCAGCGCCTAGGGCTCCGGCGCCGGAGCTTCCATGCCAGCCAGCGCGTCCGGCGGCGTGGCGATGCCGCGGCCGAGCTTGGAGAACCAGAGGCCGTAGGCGAAGTACAGGAGGAACCCGAGACCCATGTAGACGATGAAGAAGTTGCGGGTCTTTTCCACGCCCATCAGGCTCATCAGCAGGGTCAGGCACATGAGCATCCCGAGGATCGGCACCACTGGATAGAGCGGCGTGCGGAACGGCCGGGCCATCTGCGGGTGGGAGACGCGCAGGTAGATCACCGTGCCGCAGACGATGGTGAAAGCCGCCAGCGTGCCGACGTTGGTCACCTCCGAGAGGGTGTCGAGCGACAGGAAGCCGGCGCAAAACGCCGCCACCACCCCGACGATGATGGTGTTGATCCAGGGCGTCTTGAAGCGCTTGTGCACGGCCGCCAGCTGCGAGGGCAGCAGGCCGTCATGGCTCATCGTGTAGAAGATCCGCGTCTGGCCGTAGAGCAGCACCAGCATGACGCTGGAAAGGCCGGCGATGGCGCCGAGTTTCACGACCTCGGCGAACCACTTGATGCCGATGTGGTTGACCGCGGTGGCGATCGGGGCCGGCCCGTCGAGCTCGGCGTAGGGCACGATGCCGACCAGCACGGCGCAGGTGGCGATGTAGAGGATCGTGCAGATGACGAGTGCGCCCAGGATGCCGATCGGCATGTCCTTCGCCGGATTCTTGGATTCCGCGCCGGCGGTCGAGACCGCCTCGAAGCCGATGTAGGCGAAGAAGATCACCGCCGCCCCGTGGATCACGCCGCCCAGGCCATAGCGCGAGGTCTTCGCGCCAGTGAGGGTGTCCCACAGCGCCCGGCCGATCTGATGCCAGATGTCCATCGGCGTGCCGGGCGGCGGCGCCGGGATCTGCGCCGGGATCAGCGGCGACCAGAGCGAGGTCTTCACGTAGAAGACGCCGATCGCAATGAACGCCACCACCACCGAGACCTTGATCGCCACGATGACGTTGTTGACGGTCGCCAACTCCGAGACGCCGACGATCAGCAGCATGGTGACTGCGGTGATGCCGATGATGGCCGGCAGGTTGACGACGCCGTGTCCGATGATCGCGCCGGTCGCGTCCTTGACCGGATAGCCAGGCGCCGCCTGCAACGCCGCCGGAATGTTGATGTGCAGGTCGGCCAGCAGGCTGCACAGGTAGCCGGACCAGCCAACCGCGACGGTGGAGGCCGCAAGCCCGTACTCCAGCAGCAGCAGCACGCCCATGATCCAGGCGACGATCTCCCCGGTGGAGGCGTAGCTGTAGGAATAGGCCGAGCCCGACACCGGCAGGGCCGACGCCAGCTCCGCGTAGCAGAGCGCGACGAGGCCGCAGAGAATGCCGGTGATCACGAACGAGATCATGATGCCCGGCCCGGCCCACTCCGCCGCCGCGTGGCCGGTGAGCACGAAGATGCCGGTGCCGATGATGCAGCCGATGCCGAGCAGCACCAGGTTGAGCGCGCCCAGCGAGCGCTTCAGCTCGCCGTGCTCGGTCTCGGCATGGATGAGCTCCACGGGCTTGCGCTGGAAGATGCGCCCCACAATGCTGGCCATGATAGCTCCGCTGCCCCCGAGACTCAGGGACGCCATGCCCCGAGCGTGGGCACGCTAGCGGCGCGGCGGCGTGGCGGCAATGCGCCCGCCCCTCCGCGCCGGACGGCGAACGCGCCGCGGCCTGCAGCTGCTTTGCGAAGCTGCCCGTCGTCCCTATTCTCCCGGTCATGAGCGAGACCCCAGAAGACGAATCTCAGGGACCGTCGATCCGCGCCATTGTCGCGCCGGTGACGCCGCTGCAGCAGAACTGCACCATCGTCTGGTGCGCCAGGACCCGTAAGGCGGCGGTGATCGATCCCGGCGGCGAGGTTCCGCGGCTTCTCGCCATCCTCGAAGACCAGGGCCTGACACTGGAGAAGATCTGGGTCACCCACGGCCACATGGACCACGCCGGCGGGGTGGCGGCGCTGAAGGCGGCGACCGGCGTCCCGATCGAGGGCCCCCACAAGGACGACACATTCTGGATCGAGCGCATCGGGGAAAGCGGCCAGCGCTTCGGCATGCCGGAGGCGCAGCCGTTCACGCCCGACCGCTGGCTGGAGGACGGCGACACCGTGACGCTCGGCGAGACCACCTGGGAAGTCTACCACTGCCCCGGCCACACGCCCGGCCACGTGGTCTTTTTCAACCGCGAGGGCCGCTTCGCGCAGGTCGGCGACGTGCTCTTCGCCGGCTCGATCGGCCGCACCGACTTCCCGCGCGGCTCATTCCCCGACCTGGTGGCCTCGATCACCGGCAAGCTCTGGCCGCTGGGCGACGACGTCACCTTCGTGCCCGGCCACCAGCAGCTCTCGACCTTCGGCCAGGAGCGCCGCACCAACCCGTTCGTCTCCGACGCCGCGCTGGCGGCGATGCGCGAAGGCGCCTAGGCCAGGGCGGGCTCGGCGGCGTCGGCCTCGCCCGCCGGCGCTGACGCCAGCGCATCGCGGACGATTTCCGGGTTGGCCGGCTTCGACATGTCGCTGGCCTCCTGATCGTCGCGATTGACCAGCATCGGGTTGTCGCGGCGGCTTTCTTCGAGGAGGGAGATCACCTTGGCGGTCTTCTGCTCTCCCACGATCGCCAGTTCCAGCGTCAGCTGGGTGCGCAGCGAGGCGAGCCGGTCGGCGCGGCGCTGGGTGGTCAGGATGATCACCGTGACGAACAGCGCTGACAGCGACGCCGTCCCCTGCAGCCAGCTGAATGGCGGCGGGTCGAGCGGCGCGTAGCCCAGCCTGGCGGCCGCCAGGTTGGCGAGCGCCCAGCTGATCGCGGCGATGGCCAGCCAGATCAGGAAAGCCGGCTGGCCGATGCCCGCCGTGAGGCTCTCCACCAGCCGCTCCAGCGGCGTGGCTTCGCTCTCGTGCTGCGCCTGCAGCGCGGCGATGGCCCGGACCGTCTCCTCGATATGCGCCGGCAGGATCGGCGAGGCGTCGTCGTCCATGGCGGTGTTCCAGTTGCCTCCCGAGCGCAGCAGTAATGCCTGGGGGCCGCCGACGATCCATGAGCGAGGATCCCGCCGCCCAGACAAAACCGATTGACCAGCCGCCAGGGCTTTCCGACAAAGCCGGCATGGAAGCCACCCGTCGGCGCATCGTCGGGCTTTCGGCCGCCGCCGCAGCGGGCCTGGCGGCGGCGCCCCTCGCCAGCGCCGGACCGCCAATGAAGAAGCTCCGCATCCTCATCCTCGGCGGCACCGGCTTCATCGGGCCGCGCCAAGTCAACTATGCGCTCTCGCGCGGCCACCAGGTGACCGTGTTCAACCGCGGGCGGCAGGGCAATCCCTGGGAGGGCAAGGTCGAGGAGCTGCTGGGCGACCGCAACACCGGCGACCTCTCGGCGCTGGCCGGCCGCACCTGGGACGTCTGCATCGACAACCCCACCACCCTGCCCTTCTGGGTGCGCGACGCCGGCAAGGCGCTGGCCGGCAAGGTCGGCCAGTATGTCTTCATCTCGACGATCTCGGTCTACGCCAAGAACGACAAGCCGGCCGACGAGAGCGACGCGCTGGCGCCTTACACGGGCAAGGACCCGATGGCGGAGACGCAGGCCAGCCTCGGCGCCGATGTGGGCGGCCTCTACGGCGCGCTGAAGGCGGTCAGCGAGGCCGAGGCGCGGCGCCAGTTCGGCGCGACGGTGACGATCGTCCGGCCCGGGCTGATCGTCGGGCCTGGCGATCCCACCGACCGCTTCACCTACTGGCCGGTGCGGCTCTCGCGCGGCGGCGACGTCCTGGCGCCCGGCGACGGCAGCGACCCGGTGCAGTTCATCGACGCGCGCGATCTTTCAGAGTGGACGATCCGGCTTTGCGAGCAGCGCACGTTCGGCACGTTCAACGCCACCGGCCCGGCGCATGCGCTGACCATGGGCCAGATGCTGGCGGGCGTCGGCAAGGCGGTGGGCGGCAATCCGCACCTGGTCTGGGTCCCGCAGAAATTCCTCGACGCCAACAGTGTCGCGGCCTGGAGCGACATGCCGGTCTGGGTTCCGGGCAACGGCGACACCGCCGGCTTCCACCGCCGCGACATCCATCGCGCGCGCGCCGCCGGCCTGACCTTCCGGCCGCTGGCGACGACCGCCGTCGACACCCTCGCCTGGTTCAAGACGCTGCCCACGGACCGCCAGGCGAAGCTGAAAGCTGGCCTCACCCCCGACCGCGAGACGGCGCTGCTGGCGAAGTGGAAGGCGCAGGCCTGAGGGCGCGAAGCGCCGGATGGGTCACGCTCGTTGACCATGAGACGAGTCAGGACGATTATCTACTCCTGGTCGCAGCGAGTGGTGTCGGACGAGCTTTGCCCGCTGCGGGTGGAGGGACGGATGACCAATCAGCTGTCGGCGGCATTCGCGCTCGCGATCACCTTGGTCGTCGCGCCGGCATGGGCGCCGGCATGGGCGTTCGACACCGCGCCGCACGCGACGATCACCGAGCAGGCAATGGCGATGGTTGGCTACAACCGGCCCGCCGCCGACGCCGTGCAGGTCGAGAACTGGCTCACCGACTACTACACCTCGTCTCACACCTTCCCCGGCGACGCGTGCCCGCTCGAGAAGCTGCACTTCGACGACGTGTTCACCGACAGCGACGTCGACGCCTACTGGAAGACGCTGCTGCGTAACACGCTGGCGGCGGCCGTGAAGGCCAAGAAGGATAACAACTCCATCGAGTTCTACGTCGTGCTCGGCGTCTCGCTGCACGTCGTGCAGGACTTCTACGCCCACTCCAACTGGGTCGAGGCGAGCGGCTTTCCCGGTCCGGGCTTCGACACCACGACCTACTTCCAGTGGCGCCAGGCTCCCCACCGGTGGGCGCACGGCGATGTCATCCACACCGGCTGGTATGACAACTGCCTGCACATCCCCGCGGCAGGCCACGCGCCGCATGGCGGCTACAGCGGACCGGGCATGAATCACCAACTCGGTGGTGAGGCCCAACTATAACCGGGCTTACGTCTACGCTCTGGCGGCTTCCTACGAGTGGCTCCAGCAGGTCGCCCTGGCCGTCTCGAAGGAGCCTGGGGGCGCGGCGTTCCTGACCCAGGCGATGAACTACCAGCCGAGGCCGGACGAGGGCGTGGCGCTCGCCCGGGATCAGGACGCCTCGCTTTACATCTCCGAATGGATCGAAAATCCCGTCAACCTCGCCTCGCTCGACGGCCACTGGAACGGCGACCGCAGCGGTTACGCCGGCGCGCTGGCCGCCTTCCTGGTCATTTGGACTGCGTCGTCGGATTCGCCCTATGTGCGCGCTTTCAAGGAGACAGGCGTCCCCCGCGCCCTGAGCGCGGGCCTCTATGCGCCGTTCGCAGGCCTCGATCCGCCGATCACGCCTGTGGGGCTGGACGGAACTGCCATCGACATGCGCACGTCCCGAGTGTGCGCCAACTGGAAGGTCGGCACGGAATCCTACTTCGGACGCCTGACGATCGGACCGGGACCGGGCCGTCCCGGCGGCGTCGTCGCCTTTCCGATCCGCGACGCGGCGCCGTACCATCTGCCCTGCACCGATGTGCCCTGGGAGTATCTGACCGTCCTGCCGGCCGGGAACGACAGCGTCACCATGCGATACAGGCTCTTCAACGAGTGGGGACTACCGGCGCCCGGCGCGTCGGAGGTTCCCATCAACAGCGGCTCCACCGAAGTCGATTTCACCTGCGTCGTACGTCCGACGACCGGCTGCCGGTGGGGGAGCCCAACCAGTTCGTCGCAGCCGATGCCTGGAAGGCTCGATCTCAGCGGCAGCGGTTTCACGGGCGTCGCGCTCTCCGGCATCTCGATCCAGCTGCCCACCGCAACTCCATGGCAGCCCTAGCGCCCTCGCCAGCGCGTTACGTCGTTGTTGCAATCAAGACATTCGTGCGCCACAGCGACCTACCAGCCTCCGGTGCATGCAAGCGACATCCGAAATGGCCACGCTCAGCGCCGAGCCAGTTGAGAAAGTCCTCGTCGTCGACGACGACCCGGGCATCCGCGACGTCGTCGCCGAGTTCCTGACGCGGCACGGCTATCACGTCGAGACCGCAGCGGACGGCAAGGAGATGGACCGCGCGCTCGGCCGCGGCGCCGTCGACCTCGTGGTGCTGGACGTGATGCTGCCGGGCGAGGATGGCCTGGCCATCTGCCGCAAGCTGGCGCGTCCCGACGGCCCGGCGATCATCATGCTGTCGGCGATGGGCGAGGAGACCGACCGAATCGTCGGCCTGGAGCTGGGCGCCGACGACTATGTGCCCAAGCCCTGCAATCCGCGCGAGCTCTTGGCGCGGGTGCGCGCCGTGCTGCGCCGCCGCCGCGAGCCGCGCGGCGACGACAGCCTGGACGCCGCCTGCGAGTTCGCCGGCTGGCGGCTCGACCTGGTGCGCCACGAGTTGCGCTCGCCGGAGGGCGCGGTGGTGAACCTGTCGAGCGGCGAGTTCAGCCTGCTGCGCGCCTTCGTGGAGCGCCCGCAACGCGTGCTGTCGCGCGACCAGCTCTTGGAGTTTGCCCGCGGTCCGCAATCGGACGCCTTCGACCGCGCCATCGACGTGCAGATCAGCCGGCTCAGGCGCAAGCTCGACGACAGCGGCCAGGGCCAGGAGCTGATTCGCACCGTGCGCAACGAGGGCTACATCTTCACGCCGAAGGTCTCGCGCACGCCATGAGCGGCCCCCCGACCGCATGAGCCAAGCGCCCGCGACGCCGCTCTTCCTGCAGGCGCTGGGACTGGTCGCCGCGACGCTGGCGGCGGTCATCGTCGCCACCACGCTGGTGCTGATCAACATGCCGCCGCCGGCGCCAGACGTTTACACCGTCTCCGAGGTCGCCCAGGCGCTGCGCACCGGCAAGACCTTCCAGACCGTGGAGGGCCGCGCGCTGGAGGTACGCCGCGTCGATGCGCCGCCGGTCCCCGCCGCGCCGCTCGGGCGCCGGCACCTGAACTTCCGCGCCGGCCTGGCGCAGGTGCTGGGCGTCGGGCCCGATGACGTCGCGGTGGCGCAGAACCAGCCGCGGATCATCTTCATGGGCGGCCCGCCGCGCTCGCCGCGCCGCTCGCAGGCGCCGCCGCCCCGCGCGTTGCCGGACCAGACCGTGCTGTTCGGCCAGTTCCAGGCCGCCGTGCGCCAGCGCGACGGGAAGTGGCTGGAGGCCGAGCCACGCCACGCGCTGATCGACCCGTGGGCGCAGCGGGTGCTGCTGGTGCTGGCGACCGCCGCGATGGCGGTCACGCCGCTGGCCTGGTGGTTCGCGCGCCGCATCGCCGCGCCGTTCGCCGCCTTCGCCCGCGCCGCCGAACGGCTGGGCCGCGACCCCGACGCGCCGCCGCTGACCATCCGCGGCTCGACCGAGGTCACCGCCGCCGCCGCCGCCTTCAACCTGATGCAGGAGCGCCTGAAGCGCTACGTCAGCAACCGCACCACGCTGATCGCGGCGATCGCCCACGACCTGCGCACGCCGCTGACGCGGCTGCGCTTCCGCATCGAGGCGGCGCCCGAAGAGTTGAAGCCGAAGCTGGCTGCCGACCTCGACGAGATGGAGGCGATGATCTCCGCCACCCTCGCCTTCGTGAAGGACGCCACCCGCACCGGCGAGCGCACCAAGCTGGAGGTCGCCTCGCTGGTCGAGACGGTGATGGACGAGGCGGCCGAGACCGGCGCGGACGCCGCCGTCGAGCACTCCGAGCGCGCGGTGGTCGACGGCGATCCGATCGCGCTGAAGCGGCTGGTCACCAACCTCGTCGACAACGCCCTGAAGTTCGGCTCCAGCGCCCGCGGCCGGGTGTTCGCCGAGGCCGGCATGGCGGTGGTCGAGGTCGACGACGACGGGCCGGGCGTGCCGGAGGGCGAGATCGAGCGCGCCTTCGAGCCGTTCCAGCGCCTGGAAGGCTCGCGCAGCCGCGAGACCGGCGGCGCCGGCCTTGGCCTGGCGGTGGTGCGGGCGATCGCCCGCGGCCACGGCGGCGAGGTGACGCTGCAGAATCGCGCCGAAGGGGGCCTCAGGGCTCGCGTCACGCTGCCGCTGGCGCTGCGTGCGACGCGGCAGACCTCGCCCGCCAGCGCCTGAGGCGGGGCCGCGGGCGCAGTGCGGGCGGGACGATCAACAATCTCGGCTGAAACAATCCCGCCTCAGCGGGGTTGTGTCATTGCGACGCTGGGACATGCCCGTTCTCCCGCCGCAACCCTAACGCCCGCGACGCGTTAGCAAGCTTGAGAAGAGTTGTGCCAGATCCGAAGGACCCCGACGCGCCGCCCGAAATTCCGTCGCCGGAATACCAGCCCGGCCGCGTCCCGGAGGAGTTTCCCTCCGAGCCGCCGGACACCGGCGACCCCGACGACGGACGGCCACGAGACCATTGAGGGGGAAGGCAGACGATCGTGAAGGAGAACAGTAGAGTCATGGACATGAACAAGGATGAAGGCGCGCGTCGCCCCAGCCGGCGCGGCTTTGCGGCGATGGATCCGGAGCGGCGGCGCGAGATCGCCCGCAGGGGCGGCGCCAGCGTGCCGAGCGAGAAGCGCAGCTTCGCCCAGGACCGCGACCTGGCCGCCAACGCCGGTCGCAAGGGCGGCGCGGCGTCCCGCGGCGGCGGTCGCCGTCCGTCCCGCACCACGACGAGCTGAAAGCCCGCCCGCGAAGCGCGACGCGCCGCCCGAAGCCCGGGCGGCGCGTCGGCGCTCGCATTAGCGGTCGCTGCGGCGACCCCTACCCGAACAGGAACACCGCGAAGGCCGGCGGCGGCCCGATCCAGCGTGCGATCAGCCGCCAGCCGGCCCGCTTGGCCATGCCGGTCACGTCCTCGACGGTGAACTTGTAGGAATTCTCCGTGTGGAGGCTCTCGCCGGCCGCGAAGTCGAAGGCGCGGCCGGCCACGTGCGCCGTCTGCGCCGCACGGCTGACCAGGTGCATCTCCATGCGGCTGTCGTTGGCGTTCCAGACCGCCCGGTGGTCGAATGCGTCGGCATCGAAGTCGCCGCCCAGTTCGCGATCGATCCGCGTCAGCAGGTTCTTGTTGAACGCCGCGGTGACGCCCGCCGCATCGTCGTAGGCGGCCGTCATCACGCCAACCTCCTTCACGAGGTCGGCGCCCAGGATGAAGAGCCCGTCCTCCCCCATCAGCCGCCGCGCCTCGGCCAGCAGCCGCACGGCCTCGGCGGGATCGAAGTTGCCGATCGTCGAGCCCGGGAAGAAGCCCACCCGGCGCCGCCCGGCCGCCGCGGCCGGCGGCGCGCCGCCGCGGGTGAAGTCGCGCGCCAGCGGCTCGACCACCAGCGCCGGATAGTCCCGGCGGATCGACGCGGCCGCCGCCTCCAACGCCGAGACGCTGATGTCGATCGGCGCGTAGGCGGCCAGCTGCGGCGCGGCGTCGAGGATCAGCCGCGTCTTGGCGCTGGCGCCGCTGCCGTACTCGATCAGCACTGCGCCGTCCGGAATGCGCGCGGCGAGCTCCGGGGCGATGCGGGTGAGCAGCTGGGTCTCGGCGCGGGTCGGGTAGTATTCGGGCAGCTCGGTGATCGCCTCGAAGAGCTCCGACCCCCGTGCGTCGTAGAACCACTTCGGCGGGATCGACTTGGGACGCCGCGCCAGGCCGTCGAGCACGTCGCGTCGGAAGGCGTCGGCGTCCTCCGCCGCGCTGGTTTCGTCCCGGAGCGCGTCGGCCGACGCGTCCTCGGCCAGCCGCACGCCGGCGAACATCCAGCGCTGGTGCGGGTAGAAGAAGTTGCGGTAGCTGGCGCGCGAATGGCCGGCGGGCGTGACGCAGGCGCCGCCGCGCAGCGTCATCTGGCCCATCATGAACTTGCCGTTGTATTCGCCGACGGCGCCGCGGACCGGCCTGAAGCCCGGGTAGCCGAGGTAGGCGCTGGCGGTCCACTGCCAGGCGGCGTCGTAGAGCTGGGCGAACGCCTCGGGCCGGGTCGCCGCCGCGTGCTCCCACTCCGCTTCGGTGGGGAGCCGCTTGCCGGCCCAGGTCGCGTAGGCGTCGGCCTCGTAGTAGCTGACGTGCAGCACCGGCGCGTCGAGGTCGAGCGGCTGCAGGCCGGTCAGGCCCATCGCGCGCCAGCCGGCGTCGCCGCGCGCCCAGTAGAGCGGCGCTTCCCAGCCTTCGTCGCGGACCCGCGCCCAGCCGTCCGAAAGCCACAGGTCGGCGCGCGCATAGCCGCCGTCCTCCATGAAGGCGAGCCACTCGCGGTTGGTGACCAGCCGGCTCGCCAGCCGATAGGGCCGCAGCAGCACGTCGTGCCGGGGGCCCTCGTTGTCGAATGCGAAGCCGTCGCCGGTCGTGCCGATCGCCACGCAGCCGCCGTGCAGCTCGATCCAGGTCAGTGGCGCGTCGGCCCTCGCCGCCTCGAACCCGGGGCCGTAGGTCGGGCTGACCGGCGACTGTGCGAAGAGATGCAGCACGTCCATCAGCACCAACTCCTGATGCTGCTCCTCGTGAGCGAGCCCGAGCACGACCAGTTCGGCCAGCTCGGCCGGCGGATCGCTGGCCAGCAGCCGCTCCATCGCGGCGTCGACGTGGGCGCGGTAGGCGAGCACACGCTCCAGCCCCGGTCGGGTGATCAGCCCGCGCGCCGGCCGCGGGTGTCGCGGCCCGACCGCCTCGTAGTAGGAGTTGAAGAGGTAGACGAACGAGGGGTCGAACATCCGGTAGCCGGGCAGGTGCGGGACCAGCAGAAAGGTCTCGAAGAACCAGGTGACGTGCGCCAGGTGCCACTTGGTGGGGCTGGCGTCCGGCATCGACTGGGCCTGCTGGTCCTCGGCCGAGAGCGGCGCGGCCCGGGCGAGCGAGCCGGCGCGGACGGTCCTGTACCGCTCGGCCAGATCGCACTGATCGTCATCGGCGCGCGCGAGCGGCGCGGTGCGTTGGTCGGTCGACGCCATGGGTTACTCCCGTCAGACCCTTATTTAGGGATCGATCGTCCGAGCGCACCGGGCGCCAAGCGCGTCAAACCCAGGGCGGGCTGCAATGTTCCAGGCCGTTGCCGGATTCTGGCAGGAACGGAACCGGCCAAGCCGCGTTTGCAGGCAATAAGGGCGGCGGAACTCGACTCGAACGACGCTCGCGTCGTTCGAGTACCCGGGAGAGTGCAGAGTGGAAGTGGACGCCGACTGGCGGGACCAGGTGGTCGCCATGATCCCCGCGCTCAGGGCTTTTGCGTGGTCCATCAGCCGCAACGGATCGGACGCCGACGATCTGGTGCAGGACACGCTGATCAAGGCCTGGAGCCACCGCGACAAGTTCGAGACCGGCACCAACCTGCGCGCCTGGCTCTTCACCATCCTGCGCAACACCTATTACACCGCGGTCGTCCGCCGCCGCCGCGAGGTCCGCGACGAGGACGATCAGCACGCCCGCTCGCTGACCACCGCGCCGACCCAGGAGTGGGGACTGGCGATCCGCGCCCTGCAGGCGGCGCTCGACCAGCTGCCGGCGGAGCATCGCGAGGCGCTGATCCTGGTGGGCGCCGCCGGGCTCTCCTACGAGGAGGCCGCCGACATCTGCGGCTGCGCGCTCGGCACCATCAAGAGCCGCGTCAACCGCGCCCGCAACCGCCTCATGAAGGTCATGGAGATCGACCACCCCAGCGACGCGCTCGCCGGCGTCGGCCAGCGCGTCTCGTCGGCGGCGTAGCTACGGGATCAGCAGCACGCGGCCGACCGCCTGACGGCTCTCGATGTACTCGTGCGCCGCGGCGGCCTCTGAGAGCGGGAAGGTGCGGTCGATGATCACCTTGAACTCGCCGCGCGCCGCCTCGTTGATCAGCCGCTGGATGTTGGCGTAGCCGCGCTCCGAGCCGATCTCGGCGCCCAGGAAGACGCCCTGCAGGGTGCGGTTGCCGCCCATCAGGCTGGAGACGTCGATCCGCATCGGCTCGCGGCCCGCGGCGCCCACCATCGAGACGCGGCCGCGGTAGCCCAGCGACAGGATCGAGCCCTGCAGCGTCGAGCCGCCGACCGGGTCGACCACCAGGTCGACGCCCTTCTTGTCGGTCAGCCGCATCACCTCGTCGCGGACGTCGTGGGTCTTGTAGTTGATGCCCTCGTCCATCCCGAGCGGCTTCAGCTGCTCGAGCCGCGCGTCGCTGGAGGCGGTGGCGAGGACCCGCGCCCCGGCCCGCTTGGCGAGCTGGATCGCCGCGACGCCCACGCCGCTGGCGCCGGCCTGCACCAGCACCGTCTCGCCGGCCTTCAGGTGGCCGAACTCGAACAGGCAGTCGTCGGCGGTGCCGAACGCCACCGGGATCACCGAGGCGAGCTTCACGTCGAAGCCCTCGGGGATCGGCCAGGCGGCCGCTGGCCGGCACCGCGCGCAGCTCGGCGTGCGAGCCGAACGCGTTGCTGGTGGCGACCTTCTGGCCGACCTTGAGGTTGCGTCACCTCCGAGCCGACCTCGACGATCTCGCCGGCCGCCTGGTAGCCGACCACGTGCGGGTGGGTGATCAGCGCGCCGCCGGCGCGGTTCAGCGTGTCGCCGCCCTCGATGCTGACCGCCTCGACCCGGATCACGACCCCGCGCGGATGGCACTGCGGATCGGGGACGTCCTCGTACTTGAGAACGCTCGGACCGCCATTCTCGTAGTAGACCGCCGCCTTCATGAGCCCGTCTCCCGACTTTTCATACGCGCGTTTGAGTGTCATGCAGACGCGGGCGGCGCAAGCCGACGAAATCTGAAAGGCCGCTCAGCATGGACCTCGCCAAGCCGCGCATCGACTTCGGCCTCACCACCACGAACCTCGAGCCGATGCTGCGGTTCTGGCAGGACGAGGTCGGGCTGCCGTTCGACCATCTGCTGCCGATCCGCCGCGGCCACGACCAGCACCGCCACGACGCGCTGGGCTCGGTGATCAAGATCAACCACACCGCCGGGCCGCTGGCCGAAGGGCCGCCGACCGGCTACCGCGAGCTCTACATCGCCCGCGCCGGGCTTGCCTGCGCCAAGGCCGATGGTCGACCCGGACGGCAACCGCGTGACGCTGGTCCCGCCCGGCTGGCGCGGCATCGGGCAGATCGGCGTGCGGCTGGCGGTGCGCACCTGGCGGCGCATCGGCGGTTCTACACCGAGGCGCTGGGCCTGGCCGAAGAGCCCTGGGAGGGCGGCGCGGCGTTCCGCGGCCGGCGAGAGCCTGCTGATCGTCGAGCAGAGCGCCGACGCGCCCTCGCCCGACCTGCGGCCGGGGGCCGGCGGCTGGGGCTACATCACCTTCCAGATCTTCAAGGTCGACCGCGAGCACGCCTTCGTGCTGGCCCACGGCGGCGGCGAGGCGATCGCGCCGGTGACGCTGGGCGCCACCGCCCGCATCTCGATGGTGAAGGACCCCGACGGCAACCGCATCGAGCTCTCCCAACGCGCCTCGATCGTCGGCTCGCTGGAGCCTGCGACCTAGCCTGCCGCGACGGCCGCCTCGTCCTCGGCCGGGTCGAGCAGCGCGTTCAGCGCGCCCATCAGGCCGGCGACGGTGACCGGCTTGGCGACGTGGCCGTCGGCGCCGGCCGTCCGACCCGCTTCGCGGTGCTCGGCCAGCGCGTTGGCGCTCAGCATCAGGATCGGGGTGCGCGCGCCGGTGGCGGCCTCGAGGCGGCGGATCAGGCGGGTGGCCTCCAGGCCGTCCATCACCGGCATCTGCATGTCCATCAGCACCGCATCGAAGCGCTCGCGCTTGACCGCCTCGAAGGCCTGCGGCGCCGTCGTCCACCACCACCACCTCGATGCCGAACTGCTCGAGCATCATGCGCACGACGAGCTGGTTGGTGGCGTGGTCGTCGGCCACCAGCACGCGGACCGGCCGGCCTTGCACGACCACGTCCGGGTCGTCGGCGATCGCTTCGGCCTGCGGCGCGTCCGCGTCCGCAAACGGCGCCTCGAACCAGAAGCGCGAGCCGGCCCCGGGCGCGCTCTCGCAGTCCACCGCGCCGTTCATCAGCGAGGCCAGCTGGCGCGAGATCGCGAGACCCAGCCCGCTGCCGCCGAAGCGGCGGGTGATGGAGCCGTCGGCCTGCTGGAAGCGCGCGAACAGGCGCGCCTTGACGTCGGGCGCGAAGCCGACGCCGGTGTCGACCACCGAGAACCGCAGGCGCCCTGGCGCGGTCGCCTCGCCGCGGATGGTCACGGCGCCCTTCTCGGTGAACTTCACCGCATTGCTGGCGAAGTTGGTGAGGATCTGGCGCACCCGCACCGCGTCGCCCGCGAACCAGCGCTCCAGCGCCGGGTCGATCTCGGTAGTCAGCGCCAGGCCCTTCTCGTCGGCCCTCAGGCGACAAAGCTCGGCCACCGCGCGCACCAGGTCGGCGGCATGGAACGGCGCCGCCTCGATGGTGAGCTGGCCGGCCTCGACGCGGGCGAGGTCGAGCACGTCCGACAAGAGCCGCTCCAGCGACTGGCCGGAGCTGCGGATGATCTCGGCCATCTTGCGCTCGCGCTCGGGCAGGCCGGCGGCGGCGAGCATGTCGGCCACCGCGACGACGCCGTTCAGCGGCGTTCGGATCTCATGGCTCATGTTGGCGAGGAACTCGCTCTTGGAGCTGCTGGCGGCCTCGGCATGCTGGCGGGCGGCCTTCAGCCCGCGCGCCGAGCGCCGCTGCCAGATCAGCGCGGCGATGGCCAGGATCACCAGCAGCACCGCGAGCAGACCCGCCCCGCGCTGCGAGCGCAGCACCTTTTTCTCCAGCAGCGTCTCGTGCTGCGCCGACACCAGCTGGCGCTCCAGCTCGGCGGTGACCTGGCTGACGCCGGCGCTGGAGCGCTCGGCCTGCTGCTGAGCGCTCTGGTGCGAGTAGTCGCGCAGCAGGGCGAAGGCCGCGCGTTCCTGGCCTTCGGCGGCCATCAGCTCGGCCTGCAGCTCTGGCTGGCGGTCGAAAGCGGTGGCGGCGAACTGGTCGGAGGTCTTCAGGGCCTGCAGCTGCGCGAGGTCGGTCTTGGCGGCGTCGATGCGGCCCAGCCGCGCCTCGGCGACACCGCGCATGGCCAAGAGGCGCGGGCCCAGGAACTCGGCGCCGGTGAGCTTCGCGTCGATGCCCGCCAGGCAGTCGGTGACGCCCTTCGGCGGTCCGAACCGCTCGGCCACGGTCGCGCAAAGGTATTTGTCCCACGCCCCCAGGTGCGGCAGGTCGGAGCGCGCGGCGAGGCGGTGGTGGGCGGCGGCGAGGTCGCGGGCGAGATCGGCCTCGCCGAGCTGCGCGGCCAGCACCGCCATGTTGTAGACGTCGTCGAAGTCGGGTCGCGGGTAGGCCTTGTCGGCCCAGACGAAGTCGGCCTTGTTGAACGCCTGGGCGGCGCCCTCCAGGTCGTTGAGCTGGATCAGCGCGACGCCGATCGTGCCCCACACGTCGGACTCGGCCATGCCGGCCGTCCGGATCGCCCTGGACGATCAACGGCTCGGCTTCGAACATCAGCTTCAGCGCCGCGCCGCTCTTGCGCTCGGTGTTGAGGATCAGGCCCTCGGTCGCCAGCGCATGGACCTGCGCGTACCAGTCGGTCTCGCTGGCGGCGTCGCGCGCGATCTCGTCCTCAACTGTGACGTCGCCGCGATCGTAGCGGCTCTTCAGCTCGTCGATGCGGGCGATCTCGACGTAGCGGCGGTCGCCCTCTCGCGCCGCCTTGGCGGCCAGCGCGCCGTTCCAGCGCTCGAACTCTGCGAACTCCGACTGGTTCAGCATCACGACGGCGACGTGGTGCAGGCGGCGCAGGGCCTCCGGTCCGCTCTGGCGGCTGGCGGCGGCGCCGAAGCGGCTCAGTGCGGCGAAGCTGGTCGCGGAGGCGCGGCGCTCGATGGCGACTCCGAGGCGTCGGGTGCTGGTGTCGGACGGTTGGGCTCGCGCCCCGGACGCGCCGAGCAGGCCGGCCACGAGGGCGAGCGCCAAACCCAAGGCCGCGCGACAACCCAAACCGCCACCCCCTCCCCTGCACTTGCGGCGGCGGTAACACTCAATCGCTGAGCAAGGACTTAACAGCCAAGCTTAGCGCGAGCGTTACGCGTCGGCGAGCGCGCGCTCCCTCGCCGGCCAGGCGGCGGGGTGGGTTCCGAGCTTGACGACCGGGCGCTTCCAGCGGGCCGGCGTGCGACTGAGGCGAACGGCGGGGCGCAGGTGGCTCATCGGCCCGTAGCCGCCGTTGCTCTGCGTGATGAATCCGCGGACCTCTTCGCCCTCGAGCTTCTGCGCGCTCGCCACGCGATCCTCGCCGGCGATGCCGAGGCTCCTGCACCCACATGCCGGTCTGGCAAAGCGAGACCCGCACCAGGTAGCTGCCGCCGTAGAGCGCGCGGCGCTGCAGGGCGATCAGGCTGCCGAAGGCGGCGAGGAAGCCGGTGGTGTAGTCGGTGACCGCGCCGGGCTGCAGCTGCGGCCCGGCCGCGCCGCCGTGCACGTGGGCCATGCCGGTGACGGTCTGCGCCAGCTGCTCCCAGCCGGCCCGGCCGCGCCAGGGTCCCTCGTGGCCGTAGCAGTTGATCGAGGTGTAGACGATGCCCGGCCGCAGCGCCGCCAGCTGCGCCGGCCCAAAGCCCATCCGCTCCATCGCGCCGGTGCGGTAGCCTTGCGAGAACACATCCGCCTCGGCCAGCAACGCGCGCAGCTGCTCCGGGCCGCCGGGCTCGGCGAGGTCGAGCCAGGCCGAGAGCTTGCCGTGGTTGGTGTCGGGCAGGAAGCCGGTGGAGGCCGGCAGCTTCGGCGAGGCGAGATAGAGGACGTCGGCGCCGTACTGGGCCAGCGTCCGAGCGCAGGTGGGGCCGGCCAGCACCCGGGTCATGTCGAGCACCCGGACGCCGGAGAGCGGCATGTCGCCCGCGGCCGGCAACGGCTCGGGCGGGCTGTCGCCGATCTTGATCACCTCCACCGGCGGGCGCGAGGCCAGCAGACGGCCCTGCTCGGAGGCGTCCCATTCCTCGGGCGTGCGCACCACGCCGGCGCAGCCGCGCTCGGCCGCCACCGCGTCCTCGATCTCCTGCGCGGTCTTCGAAAGGCAGGCGGCCTGCACCGCCTCGCGCTCGGCCGGGCAGCCCAGCGCCCGCAGGATCCGCTCGGTCCCCGGCGGGAAGCTCGGGTGCAGCAGCACGTGGCGGCCATCCCTGGTGGGATGGAAGCCCATCACGGCGCTGCGCAGCACCGACGGATCGCGGCCCGGCGGCGCCTCCTTGGGGTCCTCGATCCGCACGAAGGTGTAGCTGGTGAGCGAGGCGGCCGCCTCGCGGGTGCGAGACCTCGACCTTCTGCGTCTCGCCAGTGCGCTGCTCCCAGAGGTCGGCGGCCACCGTCCCGCCCGCCGCCAGCGCCGCACTCACCGCCTCGTCGGCCGCGAACCGCGTCGCCAGCGCCGTCGGCCCCTCGTCGAACCGTACGAAATCGGGCTTGGCGCGACCATAAATCCGCATCAGCTGGCCGAAAGCATCCTGGGTCAGCGACATCCCGGCATCCTCCACCACGTCTGCTCTTTTCGCCGAATGATCGCGCATCGGCTTCCTGGCGGCCAGTGAATTGGCGCGGATCAGTCGCGGGCCAGCGGCTGGTGGGCGGGCTCGGCGGGCGACGCGCCGCCCACCAACTCGAACTCCAGGCGGTCGCCGTTCCCGAGGTTGTTCAGCTGTTCCATGATCGTCGTACCGCGCGCGCCGTAGAGCACCGTGAGCAAGGCCCAGATCGGATAGCGGTGGCTGACGACGATCAGCGGATCGGCGCCGGCGTCCTCCCGCTCGCTGAGCGCGGCCAGCACCTCGGCGCCGACGACGAGCAGCGTCGCCGGATCGTTGAGATCGTAGCGGCCGACCAGCGTCTCGCCGGCCCCGAGCCGCGGATCGTGAATCGCTTCGAGGCCGAGTGCAGCGCCGATCGCCGCCGCGGTGTCGGCGGCGCGCGTCAGGTGACTGGAGATCAGCGTCGCGTCCCGCAGTGAAGCGTCTCGCGCCAGGCTCGCCTGGAAGGCCTGCGCGCACCGCCTCGGCCTGCGCCCGTCCCCGTGCGCTGAGCGGCGAGTTGGACCCGCCGCCCTCCGGCCCGGCGCGGTTCGATTCGGACTCGCAGTGACGGACAAGGATGACGCGCGCCATGCCGAGGAACCTACCCGATCAAAAGCAGACGGTGAGCGCCGCCGCCACGCGCGCATCGCGGATGTCACCGCGCAAGATCGCTTCGCGGATGGCTTGCACAGGCATGGGACGCAGAGCGATCTGGTGCGGCTCGTCAGGCTCGAGCGGCGCGTGGTCGAGACCGGTCGCCCGGACGATATGGCAGCTGACGCGCAGGTACTTCGGCCAGGGCCGCAGACTGGCCGCCAGCGCCAGCGTCGCCGCCCGGTAGCCGGTCTCCTCGCGCAACTCCCGCTGGGCGGCGTCGACGATCCCCTCTCCCGGCTCGACCGCTCCGCCGGGCAGGAACAGCCCGCGCTCGCCGAACGCGGGCGACGGCTCCTCGATGAGCAACACGTTGTGCTGGTCGTCGAGCGCGACGATCAACACCTCGTCGGACGCCGCGAAGAATTCGTCGCCGTCGCCTTCGCGTTCGACCGAGAGCCACCGCGACTCCCAGAGCCGGCTCGCCATCCGACCCCTCCTACAGCAGCCGCTCGTAGAAGCCGCCGAAGGTGCGGGCCCGGTCCACGAGGTGGATCTCCAGGATCCAGTGGCGCGCGCGGCCCAGGTGGTCGGGGCCGCGCATCGGCGTCTCGTTGACCGGCGCGATCACCATGCGGCTGAACTCGGCCGGCCACGAATAGTGCGGGAACTCGCCGACCAGATGCCCGGCGATGCGCCCGCCGAACGCCCAGCCGGCATCCTCGGCCGCGCTTTGGGCGAACGCGTAGAGCTCGGCGCCGGTGATGTCGGGCGTGGCATGGTAGTGCGCCTGGACACAGTCGAAGACGCGCGGCAGGTCGGCGACCAGCCGGCGCTGGTCCTCGCCCGACCCCATCGCATAGCTGCGCCCGAGGTCCGCTTCCCACGGCTCGAACACCGGTCCGAGGTCGACGTAGACGGTGTCCTCCGGCCCGATCGTGCGGTCGTCGGGATGGTCGAACGCCGTCGTCAGCGTGTGCGGCCCGGACCGCACGATGCGCCGGTGCCAATGCTGGGTGACGCCGAAGCGCTGCTCCGCCAGCGCGCGGATGCCTTCCTCGACCTCGCGCTCCGTCTTCCCCGCCGCGACGATGCCCGCAGCCTCGATGGCGTCGAACAGCTCGGTCGCTCTGGCTTCGGCGGCGAGCAGCGCCGCGCGCCGGTCATTGTCTTCGCTCATCCGCCTTCTGTGCCATCGGCCGGGCCGCGGCGCCAACCCGCGAAGCTCTGTGCAGCACGGCTACGCGGTCGCCTCGCCCGCCACGACCCGCAGGTACGCCGCCTGCAGCTCGCCCCGCACGCTCGGGCCGGGCGGCAGGCCGCCGCCGAGGTGCTCCTGGCGCAGCTCCGCCATGAACCGCGCCCAGAGCGGCGGCCCGCCTTCCTCCATCAGCCGGGCGCGGATGCTGAGCGCCGCCGACACCGGCAGCCAGCGGCTGCCCCAGGCGCCGATCTGGGCGAACACCGGCACCAGCTCGATCGCCCTCTCCGTCAGGCTGTAGACCGCCTTCTGCTTGTGGGTGGGATCGCCGCTGCGGGTCAGCAGGCCGGCCACGGTGAGCGTCCGCAAGCGGTCGGCCAGCACATTGGAGGCGATGCGCTCCTCAGAGCGCAACAGCTCGCGGAAGCGGCGCCGCCCGCCGAAGATGATGTCGCGCAGGATGAGCAGGCTCCAGCGGTCGCCCAGCAGCTCGAGCGTCAGGTTGATCGGGCAGCCGGACCGGTTCGCCTCTCGCATCGCACGGCTCCCGCGCAGAACCGGTTGTCCCGGCGCGCCGGTTGCGTTAACGATACTGCTTGCAAAACGCAATCAGTATGCGGGAGGAGTTCATGCAGTCGGCCAAGGTGGTGTCGCGGGAAGATTGGCTCGCAGCGCGCAAGGCGCTCCTGGCGAAGGAGAAGGCCCATATGCGCGACGGCGACGCGCTGGCTGCCGAGCGGCGCGCCCTGCCCTGGGTGAAAGTCGAGACGACCTACGTGTTCGACACGCCGGAGGGGCCGAAGACGCTGGCCGAGCTCTTCGACGGCCGCAGACAGCTGATCGTGCACCACCTGATGTACGCGCCGGACTGGAACGCCGCCTGCCCGGGCTGCTCGTTCCAGGCCGAGCATATCGACGGACCGGCCCCGCACCTGGAGCGCCACGACGTGACGGATCGTCGCCGTCTCCAGCGCCCCGCTGGAGAAGCTGCTTGCCTACAAGGCGCGCATGGGCTGGCGCTTCGCGTGGGTGTCGCCGCAGGGGGACGCGTTCAACCGCGACTTCCACGTCACCTTCACGAAGGACCAGGTCGCCGGCGGCCGCATCGACTACAACTTCGGCACGATCGAGACCGACCCGCGCTATCTCGACCGCGAGCTGCCGGGCGTCAGCGTCTTCTATCGGAACGAGACGGGCGAGGTCTTCCACACCTACTCGACCTACGCGCGCGGCCTCGACGCGCTGCTGGGCGCCAACCACTACCTCGACCTCACCCCTGAAGGCCGCAACGACAGCGCCCACCCCAATTGGCCGCGCCGCCGCGACGAATACGACCTGGCGACCGCGCCGGGCCACTGACCTCGCCGGGCGCGCCCGAGGCGCGGCTTCGCGAAATCACGCATTCGCGCTGATCCAGTCGACGGCGCGGCGCGTAGATGCGATGTTTCGCAAGCGACTTGCCTTGGGGGAGGCTCACATCATGCCAGCGCTCGTTCGTTCACCGCTTCGTGGGGTGCGTTCCCGGGTGTTCGATTCGGCCCCCTGGGCCGACTATCGGCCGCGCGAGGGCGACATCGTCATCGCCACCTATCCGAAGTGCGGCACCACCTGGACGCAGCGGATCGTCTCGATGCTGCTGTCCGCCAGCGCCGCGCCCGCGCCGGCCTGGGGGCCGTGGCCGGACTTCCGCCTCGGCCCCCCGCCGGAGGCAGCGCTGGAGGAAGCCGAAGCGTTGACCGGGCGGCGCTACTTCAAGAGCCACCTGCCCTACGACGCCCTGCCGGTCTACGAAGGCGTCAAGTTCATCCACACCGCCCGTGACGGCCGCGACTCGGCGCTGAGCTTCCACAATCACCTGCGCAGCTTCCAGGGCGAGATCTGGGACGTGATCAACCAGATCAACCGGGCCGACCCGAAGTTCGGCGACGGTCCGCCGGACATCCCGGAGGATCCGGGCGCCTACTTCCACATGTGGCTGCAGGACGGCGGCGCGTTCGGCGACGCCGGGACCGGCTACTGGGAGCTGGAGCGCAGCTACTGGGCGGCGCGGCGCGAGGCGAGCATGCTGCTGGTGCACTACAACGACCTGAAGGCCGACCGCGCCGGCGAGATCGCCCGCATCGCACGGTTCCTCGAGGTGGACCTGCCGGCCGCGACGATGGCGTCGATCGTCGAGGCGGCCGGCTTCGAGCAGATGAAGGCGGCCGGCGAGACGCTGATCCCCGAGGCCGCCGGCATCTGGGTCGGCGGCTCGCAGACCTTCCTCAACAAGGGCGTCAACGGCCGCTGGAAGGATATCTGCGACGCGGCGGACCTGGCGACCTATCACCGCCGGGTGGCCGAGGAGTTCACGCCGGCGCTCGCCGCGTGGCTCGAAGGCGGTCGCCTGGCGGCCGGCGACCCGGCCGGTGCGCCCGACTGATCCGGCGCCGGCCTACCCGGCGCGCGGGCCGCACCAGCCGGGGAGATAGCTCGCCGCCTCGGTCTTGGAGAGCGACAGCGCCTTCTCCAGCGCGGCCGAGAAGTGCTCGTTGATCAGCTTGGCCCTCACGCGGGGCCGGAGGAAATCGCCCCACAGGAACTCGCTGAACGGCGTGGTGTCCTTGGCGAAGCCGCCGACCCGCCGCAGCTCGCCAGCCAGGCTGCGATAAGGGTCGTCGGCGAGGGCGGCGATGCTCTTGGGGATGTCGGCGAAGTCGCGGCGCTTACCGGCGGCATCGTATGGATGGCAGAGCGCGCGGTTGTCGAGGTAGGTCCAGAAGGCCGCCTTCGGTAGCGCCGACAGGTCGGCGTTCACCGTCACCAGCACCTTCTCCTGCTTCTCCTCGTGCAAGGCGAGCGCCAGGTGGTGGTGGTCGATCAGGTAGTGGCGCCCGCCCGGGCCTAGCACGGTCGGGACCATGTGACTGCCGAGGTATTGGGCGGCCTTCTTCGCGGACTTCTCCGCCCGATCGCGCCACTCGCGCCGCTTCTCGGCCACCTCGCGGAAGCCGACGGTGATCTGGGTGGGCCGCAGCTCGGCGATGGCGATGGGGTTGAGGACCGGTTCGCGCGCAATCATGGCGTCTCTCCCGCAAGGGTGGGCGGACGCCACGATGATCCGTCTTCGCACATTCGTCACGCGGATCGCCGCCCCAGGACGCGCAGCCCTGCTTGAAAGGCCGCGCGGCGCAGCCCAAGGAAGGACCAACTCAGCCGGGACCCGATCGATGCGTCGCAGCGACTTCAAGCCTGGCTCGGCCGCGGCGCTGCTCAGCCTGGCTCTGACGCTGCCGCTCGCCTGGACAGGCGCCGCGCGGGCCCAGGCCCCACAGGTGTTGGCGCCGCGCGCCTGGGTGCAGCTGACCGACCGCGGACCCGAGGCGCGCATCGTCGCGATGGGCGCCGGCTGTCCCTCCGTCGTGGTCGATGGCAAGCCGCAGCCGATGCAGCGCCGCACCGGCGCCAGCGCCGACTTCCCGGTCGTCGTCTGCGAGGCGATCCTGCCGGCCGGCGCGTCGCGCGCCGAGATCGGCGGCCACGCGCTGCCACTGCCGAAACCGCCTCGGCGGATCGTGATCTTCGGCGACACCGGCTGCCGGCTGAAGGGCAAGGCGGTGCAGGCCTGCGATGACCCGGCGCAGTGGCCGTTCGCGCAAGTGGCGCGGCTGGCGGCGGGCCACCACCCGGACCTGGTGATCCACGTGGGCGACTACTACTACCGCGAGTTCCCCTGCCCGGCCGGCCGGGCCGGTTGCGCCGGCAGCCCGTGGGGCGACAACTGGGCGACCTGGGACGCCGACTTCTTCGCGCCCGCCGCGCCCCTGTTGGCCGCCGCGCCCTGGGTGCTGGTGCGCGGCAACCACGAGGACTGCGCGCGCGGCGGCGATGGCTGGTTCCGGCTGCTGGACAACGGCCGCATGCCGCTCGCCTGCCCGGCCACTTCCGCTCCGATGGCGGTCGACGTCGGCGGCCTGACGCTCTACCTGCTCGACAGCTCCGGCACGGACGACACCGGCGCGCCGCCGGACGCGGTGGCGATGTTCGCCGCCCAGCTCGACGCGCTGAAGGCGCATCCGCCGTCCGGGCCGGCCTGGATCGTCACGCACCGGCCGATCTGGGGGCTGGCGGTCGGCAAGCTCGGACCGGCGGTCGTCGAGGTTCCGATCAACGCCACGGAGCAGGTCGCCGCGCGCGGCCGCGACCTGACCGGCGTCGCCATGGTGGTCTCCGGCCACATCCACCACTTCGCCAGCTTCGATTTCGAGGGCGCCCGGCCGCCGCAGCTGATCGTCGGCACCGGCGGCGACGTCGGCGAGCCCGGCGACACCCCGCGCTTCCTCGCCGACGAGGTGGGCCTGGACGGCATGCGAGCTCACCGCTTCGGCTTCGACCGCTACGGCTTCCTGGTGCTCGACCGCGACGGCGCCGGCTGGGCTGGCGTCTTCTACGACGTGCACGACCGGCCGATCGCGCTGTGCCGCCTGGCGGGCCGCAAGCTCGCCTGCCACGCAGGCGCCGCCTGACCGGCCGATGATCCCGCGCTCATGATCATCGAGATCGGCCCGCGCCCCTACGTCGCCACGGCGTTCCCGCAGGAGTCGGCGTTCTTCTCGACCGGGGAGAACCGCCCGCCGCCCGGCCCGCGGCTGATCCGCTCGCTGGCCGAGCTCTGGCGGCTGCTGGGCTCGGGCGAGACCGAGCTGATCGTCTGCCACCCGAACTTCGTCTCGCCGTGGACGCTGCGCCACATCAACCGCAACATCGTCTCGCGCCGCTTCATCGAGGGCCGCTCGCCGCTCATCCGCGCCATCGGCCCGGAGCTGCTGCGGCGGCGTCACGGCGCGAGGCTGATCGTGCTCGACCACGAGGACCTGCCGGTGATCAACCGAGGCAACCTCTTCCTGCTGGAACGATGCGACCTCTGGTTCAAGCGCGAGCTGCCGGCCGACCACTGGCGCGTCTTCACCAAGACGGCGCACGCGCAACTGCCGACGCCGCGTTTCCGCACCAAGCCGCGCCACGCCCGCTGGGTGGAGAAGCTGCGGCCGCTTTCGATCGGCCTGCCGCTGACGAGCGAAGGCCTGTTGCCGCTGCCCCCCGCGGAAAAGCGCGCCGACGTGTTCTTCTCCGGCCGCGTGGCGGACTCATCGACGTTGAGGGCGCGCGGGCTGGCCGAGCTGAAGGCGCTGGCGGCGCAGGGCAGCCTCACGCTCGACATCCCTGACGCGCCGCTGCCGCTCGTCGAGTTCTACCAACGATGCGCCGCGGCGCGGATCGTCTGGTCGCCGGAAGGGCTGGGCTGGGACTGCTTCCGCCACTACGAGGCCGCCGCCTGCGGCTCGGTCCCGCTGATCAACCAGCCGCCGCTCGACCGCCACGCCCCGCTGATCGCCGGCGAGCACGCGCTCTACTACGACGTCGAGCCCGGCGGCCTGACCCGCGCCGTGCAAGCGGCCTTGCGCGACAAGAACCGCCTCACCCGCATCGCCGCCGCAGCCCAGGCCCACGTGATGACCCACCACACGCCGGCCGCGTTGGCGCGCTACGTGGTGGAAACGGCAAGGGGGCTCTAGGCACATGTCCTTCTCCCCCTGCCTGCGGGAGAAGGAACCTAGGCCGTCGCCAGCGCGGGTTCGAACGCCGTGACCATGATCCGCCCGTCGTCCTGGTGGGCGACGGTGATGCGGCCGGCAAGCGGTTCCTCGGCGATCAGATGGCGGACGATCGCGTCGTCCTCTGCCGCAGCGGCGAATCTCGCGCCGGAGGGCGTTCGTCCGATCACGACGGCGCGCGGGCGCCTTGCCAGCGTAGTCGATCGTATAGGTCTCGATCGTGGCGTCGCCCGAGAAGTCGGGCGCCAGGACCGGCGCGGCCCAGCCGTCGACTTCGCGCTGCAGCGGCGAGGAATCGAAGCCGCGCCATTCCGCCGGCCGGGTCGAATAGACGCCCACGGAGTATTTCGTCAGGAAGCCGCCGTTGGCGCCGACCAGGCCGAGCGTGCCGGGCATCCGGCGCAGCTTGCGGGCCATGCTGGCGATGGCGTGCATCGAGTAGTTGTTGCCGGCGCCGCCGAAGAACGGCAGCCCGCCGGTCACCGTCAGCCCACGCGGATCGTCGGGCCCGAGGCCCAGCGCGTCGCAGATGTTGAACACCGCGATCGGGAAGCAGCTGTAGAGGTCGAAGGCGGCGATGTCGGCGAGCGAAACGCCGGCGGCCTCCAGCGCCTGGCGCACGGCCAACTCGGAAGCCGGACCTTTCGAGAGGTCGGCGCGCTCCATCGGGGTGCGCTCCCGCGCATCCGCGCCGCCGTGCAGGTAGACCCAGCGGTCCTCCGGCACGCCGAGCGCGCGGGCCTTGCCGACCGAGGTCAGCAGCAGGGCCGCGCCCTGGTTGGCCTGGTCGCGCGCCACCATGCGGCGCGGGAAGGGTTCGGAGGTGAGCCGGTTGTCAGCGGTGACGGCGGCGAGGTCCTCGGCCGAGCGCGCCTCTGGCGACATGGCGTGCGGGTTGCCGGCGGCAACCTCGGTGAACGGCGCGAACAGCCGGCCCATCTCCAGGCGGTAAGCGTCGCGCGAGAGGCCGAGCCGGCCGCGGCGGGCGTTCTCGAACAGCGCGTAGACGGTGATCGGCGTGCGGCCGCCGGCGTAGGCGAGGTCGCGCGTCAGCATCGGGTCGCTGCCGAAACCGCGGTCCTCGATCGAGCCCTCCACGGCCTCTGCCCAGTCGCGGGTCTCGCCGCGCGCGGTGAGGTGGCGGACCGTCGAGATGGCCTCGGCGCCCGCCAGCAGCACCATCGAGGCCTCGCCCCTCGCGATGGCATGCGCGAACTCATTGACCAGATGCTGCGGCCCCTGCCCGCCAACCACCTCCAGCACGGCGCGGGCCGGATCGGCGCCGATCCGCTTGCCGACCGAACGCGGGAAGTTGTTCGAGGCGCCGAACGGCGGCTTGGCGTTCGGGCCGGAGATCTCGAACTGACGCACGCCGGCGATGACGTCGATGTGCGCGGCCAGTCCCGGCGCGCCGGCGTCGGCGAGCGCCGCAGCCGCGGCCTTGCCCGCAAGATCGGCCGGCGAGAGCGCCGCATACCCCGGCGCGTCGATCCGCTCGGACGCCTCGCCGACGCCGATCAGCACCGGGGTGTTGTCGGGAACGCCGCCAGTTGCACTCATCGCCTTAACTCCCTCTCGCCGCGTCAGCCTTGCGCGCGCCTCGCCGCGGGCTCTACTTCTTTCCTCAAAGGCGTCGCCGCTGTCGATGGTGACGCGACGGGAGGATTCGTGGCTGCCATCACGGCCGAGGACCGCACTGCGCTGACCGACTCGCTGCATCGGCTGCTGGCCGACAAGTGCACCGAGGCGGACGTGCGCCGCACGATGGAGACGGACGCGGGGTACGATCCGGCGCTTTGGGCGGCGCTGGCCGAGATGGGCGTGGTCGGGCTGATCGTCGAGGAGGCATACGGCGGCGTCGGCGCGGGGCCGGTGGAGCTGGAGCGGGTGACCGAGGAGACCGGCGCGGCGCTGCTGTGCGGGCCGCTGATCTCTTCCGGCGTGCTGGCCGCCGGGCTGATCCAGGCGCTGGGCGACGACGCGGCGAAGACGCGGCTGCTGCCCGGCATCGCCGACGGCTCGCGGATCGCCACCGCGGCGCTGACCGGGCCGCGCGGCGGCTGGGATCGCGGGTCGGTGAGCGTCGTGGCGTCGCCCGCCGGCGATGCCTGGACGCTGAACGGCGTGGCCGGCTTCGTCACCGACGGCCAGATCGCGGACGTGATCCTGGTGGCCGCGCGGGTCGGCGAAGCCATCGGCGTCTTCGAGATCGAGCGGGGCGCCGCGCACCTCGCCATCAAGCCGCTGCCGACGTTCGACCACACGCTGCGGCTCGCCGAGCTGACCTTCGCCGACACAGCCGCGCGCCGCATCGGGTCCGGCGACGCCTGGCCGGCGATCGAGCGGGCGCTCGACCTCGCCCGCGTCGCGCTGGCCGGCGAGCAGGCGGGCGCGGCCAAGCGGGCGCTGGAGTTCACGGTCGACTACGCCAAAACCCGCGCCCAGTTCGGCCGGCTGATCGGCAGCTTCCAGGCCATCAAGCACATGGCCGCCGACCTCTTGCTGGAGAGCGAATCCGCCATCTCCGCCGCCCGCAACGCCGCCGCCAAGCTGGCGGAGGGCGGCGGACGATGCGCCGGCGGCGATCAGCCTGGCGGCCTTCGCCTGCGCCGACGCGTTCAGCAAGGTCGACCGCCGACGCGGTGCAGATGCACGGCGGCATCGCCTTCACCTGGGCGCACCCGGCCCATCTCTACCTGCGCCGCGCCCGCGCCGACGCCCAGCTGTTCGGGACGCCGGCCGCCGAGCGCGAGCGCTATCTGCAAGCGTTGGGAGCCTGACCATGGCGGACGGCGCCGCGACCCTCACCGACGAGGCCCTGCGCGAGGAGGTCCGCGCCTGGCTGGCCGCCAACTGGCAGCCGCTGCCGCCGCCGACGCCCGGCCCCGGCGGCGCCGGCTGGACCGTCAGCCCCGAACAGAAGGCCTGGATCGCCAAGGTGGTGGACGCGCGCTGGGCCGTCCCGCGCTGGCCGGCCGAGTGGTACGGCCGTGGGCTTTCCGATGCGCAGGGGCGGATCGTCGAGCGGGAGTTCGCCAGGGTCGGCGCGCCGGGCACCGGCCAGGACCGCACCAACCTCTGGGCCAACACCGCGCTCGCCTACGCCAGCCCGACCTTCAAGCCGAAGATCGTGCCGCAGCTCTTGAAGAACGAAGTCGGCATGTGCCTGCTCTACTCCGAGCCCGGCGCCGGCTCGGATCTCGCCGGCATCCGCACCCGCGCCGAGCGGGACGGCGACCACTTCGTCGTCAACGGCTCGAAGGTCTGGACCTCCGGCGCCGCCACCGCCGACTACGGCATGCTGATCGCCCGCACCGACTGGGACGTGACCAAGCACAAGGGGATCAGCTTCTTCTTCCTGCCCATGAAGCAGAGCGGCGTCGAGGTGAGGCCACTGCGGCAGATCACCAACGAGAGCCACTTCAACGAGGTGTTCTTCACCGACGCCATCTGCCCGGCGGAGAACCTGCTCGGGCCCCTGAACGCCGGCTGGGGCGTCCTGCAGACCGCGCTCGCCTACGAGCGCTCGGTGATGGGCGAAGGCGCGCGGGGACCGCGCAGCGGGGTCGCCGAAGCGAAGGACGAGGAGCCGCTGATCGCGCTCGCCCGCGAGGCCGGCGTGCTGGGCGACCCGGTGATCCGCCAGGAGATCGCCAAGACCATCGCGTACCGCAAGCTGAACGCGCTCAACACCGCCCGCGCCAAGGCCGACCTGGCGCAGGGCACGTCGTCGTCGATCATGAGCCTCGGCAAGCTCGCCATGAGCCGCATCCTGCACGAGGAAGCGCGGGTCCGGACGATGATCCTGGGCGCCGGCTCGCTGCTGGAAGGCAAGGACTATCCGCGCGCCGAGGACGCCAATTTCCTGACCCTGAACGCCTACTTCACCTCGATCGGCGGCGGCACCGACCAGATCCAGCGCAACATCATCGGCGAGCGGGTGCTGGGGCTGCCGAGAGAGCCGGAAGTCGACCGCGACGTGCCGTTCCGCCAGGTGCGGGGCAACTGATGGCATGCTGAGTCCAAGCGACATCGGCATGAAGGGCTCGGCGCCGGTGGCAAGCGCGCCTCCCTCCCCCTCGAGGGGAGGGGCTGGGGGTGGGGGGTTGCCGCAGGCAAAGCCGCGGTCAGCGCACCGCACGACGGTCGCGGCAAATCCCGGAGAGCCCCCCATCCCCAACCCCTTCCCCTCAGAGGGGGAAGGGGCTCGCGACGGCGATCTTGGGATGGTTCGCCCCCAGCCAGGGGCCGGGCGTGAGCGACGCGCGACCCCTGGCCGGTATCGCGGTTGCCGAGATCGGCGGCGAGGTCGCCACCCGCTACTGCGCGCGGCTCTTCGCGCTGATGGGCGCCGACGTGTGGCGCGCGGCCGGCGCTGGCTGCGTCAGCCCGATCTACGGCGCGTGGCTGGACCAGGCCAAGCAGGTCGTCGCGTCTCCCGAGGCGGCTCTGGCCGCGCTGGATGCGTCGGACGCCGCCCGCAAGCTGGTGATCTGCGGCCAGACGCCGGCGCGCGATCGCCGAGGCCGAGGCGCTGCTGGGCGCTCGCGACGCGCCGCTGCTGGCGATCAGCTGGTTCGATCCGCGCGGACCCTATGGCGAGTGGCAGGCCAACGACCCGATCATCCAGGCGATGAGCGGGCTGGCGTTCAGCTTCGGGCCGGTCGAGGGGCCGCCGACGCTGCCGCAGGGCGCCGAGATGCAGATCGTGGCCGGGATCACCGCCTTCAACGCCGCGCTGGCGGCGCTGGTCGGCGACGTGGCGCCGCGGCGGATCGAGACCAGCGTCTTCGAGGCGTCCCTCTGCTTCACCGAGCCCGGCGCAGTGGGCTCGGTGGCGTTCGGCTGGGAGGCGCGCCGGCTGGGCGTCAACCGCTTCTCGCCGACCTGTCCGAACAACATCTACCGCGCGGCCGACGGCCGTCACGTCGGCGTCACCGCGCTGACCGTGCCGCAGTGGACGGCGCTCAGCGGCCTGATCGGGCGCCCGGAGCTGGCCCGCGATCCGCGCTTCATCACCTCGCTGCATCGCCTCGCGATCGCCGACGAGGTGGACGCGATCCTCGGCGAAGCCATCGCGAAACGGCCGGCCGCCTACTGGGTGGAGCAGGGCGATGCGCTGCGCATTCCGATCACCCCGGCGACGCCGCCGCGCGAGTTGCCCGACTATCCGCACTGGAAGGGCCGCGGCTCTTTCGCGCCGGTCGAAGACGGCGCCGCCGCGCAGGGCCCGACACTGCCGTTCCGCTTCATCTTCGAGGGCGAGACCAAGCCGCGGCCGCGCGGCGGGCCGGCCGGACCACTCGAGGGCGTGCGCGTCGCCGACTTCAGCATGGGCTGGGCCGGGCCGCTGGCCGGCCGCTACCTCGCCGACCTCGGCGCCGACGTGCTGAAGATCGAGTCCAGCGTGAAGCCGGACTGGTGGCGCGGCATCGACCCGGTCCCGGGCGCCGACCTGACGCCGCTGGAGCTGCCGCGCAACTTCATGTGCGTGAACCGCAACAAGCGCGGCCTCGACCTCGACCTCTCCGATCCCGGCGAACTGGCGGCCGCCAAGGCGGTGATCGCGGCCTCGGACGTGGTGCTCGACAACCAGGGCCCGGGCGTGATGGCCAAGCTGGGCCTGGCCGCGCCGGACCAGCGGGCGCTGAGCCCCGCGGTGGTCTCCATCGCCATGCCGCCGTTCGGCCGCGGCGGGCCGCTGACGGGGCTGCGGGCCTACGGCTCGACCGTCGAGCAGGCCTCGGGCATGCCGTTCGTGAACGGCCGGCCTGAGTGGCCGCCCACGCAGCAGCACGTGGCGTTCGGCGACCCGGTGGCCGGCCTCTACGGCGCGGCGGCGGCGCTGGTCGGGCTCTTCGGCCGCGAGCGGCTGGGCGGCGTCGACATCGACCTGTGCCAAGTGGAGTGCCTGTTCCAGGTGGGCTCCGCCGGGCTGATCGCCGAGCATGCCGCGGGCGCGCCCTATCCGCGGGACGGCAGTCGGCGCCCGGAGATGGCGCCCTGCTGCGTGGTCCGCGGCGCCGGGGAGGCGGAGGCCTGGCTGGCGGTGGCGGTCGACAGCGATGCGGCGTGGCGCGCGCTTGCCACGGCCATCGGCCGGGCGGATCTGGCGGACGATCCGGCGTTGGCCAGCCTCGCCGGCCGAAAGGCGCGCGAGGACGAGATCGAGGCGGCCATCGCGCGCCTGGGCGGCGTCGCGGGAGCCGCGCGACGCCGCGGCGACGCTGCAGGCGGCCGGCGTGGCGGCCACCGCGGTGATCCCCACCCACGAGCTCTTTCCCGACCCGCAGCTGCAGGACTGCGGCTACTGGGCGCTGCAGTTCCGCGCCTTCATCGACGACCACTTCACGCCCGAAGCCGCCGTTCCGCTACGACGGCGAACGCCCGCCGGTGGTGCGCCCTGCCCCGACCATCGGCGAGCACACCGACGAGGTGCTGGCGGAACTGGGGATCGTGCGGATGAGGGCCGGGGCGTGACTCCCCTCCCCCTTGCGGGGAGGGGTTGGGGGTGGGGGTGTTAGAACCTCTCTTTCGAGATTGGCGCCCCACCGGCCAAAGCTGCGCGCACCCAGCCGACACCCCCACCCCTGACCCCTCCCCGCAAGGGGGAGGGGAAGCGCTTGCCGGATACGCGTCGTACCTGATTGAAAGAACGCCGACGAAATGAGGACGCGCATTTGAACAAGCTGCTCATCGCCAATCGGGGCGAGATCGCCATCCGGGTCGCGCGCTCGGCGGCCGAGATGGGGCTCGCCACCGTCGCGGTCTACGCCGAGGACGATGCGGCCTCGCTGCACGTGCGGCGCGCCGACGAGGCGCGTGGCGCTGAAAGGGCTGGGTGCGGCGGCCTATCTCGACATCGGCCAGATCGTCGAGGCGGCGAAGGCGTCGGGCGCCGACGCCGTCCACCCCGGCTACGGCTTCCTCAGCGAGAACGCCGGCGTTCGCCCGCGCCTGCGCCGAGGCCGGGCTGACGTTCGTCGGGCCGAGCGCCCGAGGTCGCTGGAGCTGTTCGGCGACAAGACCGCGGCGCTGACGCTGGCGACCAGCCTCGGCGTCCCCACCCTGCCCGGCACCCGCGGCGCGACCAGCCTGGACGAGGCGCAGGCCTTCCTGGCCTCGCTCGGCGAGGGCGGCGCGGTGATGCTGAAGGCGCTGGCCGGCGGCGGCGGGCGCGGCATGCGGCCGGTCGCCAGCGCTGACGAGCTGGCCGACGCGTTCGAGCGCTGCGCGCTCCGAGGCGAAGGCGGCGTTCGGCGACGGATCGCTCTACGCCGAGCAGTTCTTCGCGAAGGCGCGGCACGTCGAGGTGCAGATCCTGGGCGACGGGACCGGCGCGGTGGTCCACGTGTGGGACCGCGAGTGCAGCCTGCAGCGCCAGCGCCAGAAGATCGTCGAGATCGCCCCGGCGGTCGGCGTCGACGAGGGCGTGCGCCAGGCGGTGCAGGCCGCCGCGGTGATGATGGGCGAAGCCGCGCGCTACAAGCGGCCTCGCCACCATCGAGTTCCTGGTCGACGAGGGCGGCGCCGGGCCGCGCGTTCGCCTTCATCGAGGCCAATCCGCGCCTGCAGGTGGAGCACACGGTGACCGAGGAGGTGACCGGCCTCGACCTGGTGCGGCTGCAGCTGCGCGTGGCCGCCGGCGCGACGCTGGCGGACGTGGGGCTCGCCAGGCAAGGCGATGTCCCGAACCCGCGCGGCGTCGCGCTGCAGGCGCGGGTCAACCTGGAGACCATGGCGGCGGACGGCCGGGTGCGGCCGGCCGGCGGCGTGCTCACCGCTTACGAGCCGCCGTCCGGCCCGGGCGTGCGGGTCGACGGCTTCGGCTATGCCGGCTACCGCACCAGCGCCCGCTACGACTCGCTGCTCGCCAAGGTGATCGTGCATGGCGCCGACCTGCCGAGCGCGGCGCGCCAAGGCGCGCGCGCGCTGGGCGAGTTCCGGCTGACCGGCGTCGGCAGCAACATCCCCTTCCTGCGGGCGCTGACCGGCCGCATCGCCGGCGGCGAGGCCGGCCTGCACACCCGCTACGTCGAGGAGCACATCGCCTCGCTCGCCGAAGAGGCCGCCAGCGAGGCGGCCGGCGCGGCGCCGCGTCGCCTGAGGCGGGCAGGCGCGCCGGCGCGAAGATCGACGCGGTCGATCCGCTGGCGGTGCTGGCGCACGGCAAGGGCGAAGGCGCGCCGGCCGCCCTGCCCTCGCGAGGCCCGATCGCCGCCGGCGGCGTTCGACGAGATCGCCGGGCCGGAGGGCGCGTCGGCGCTGCGCGCGCCGCTGCAGGGCACCATCGTCAGCCTGGCCGTCGAGCCGGGCGATGCGGTGCGCGCCGGCCAGACCGTGGCGATCATGGAATCGATGAAGATGGAGCACGTGATCGCCGCCCACGTCGCCGGCTACGTGCGCGAGATCACCGTGGCGGCCGGCGACACCGTGTTCGAGGACCATCCGCTGGTCTTCATCGAGGCGGCCGACATCGGCGACGCCGGCCATGTCGAGACCGAGGAGGTCGACCTCGACGCGATCCGCCCCGACCTGCAGCTGATCCTCGACCGCCACGCCAAGACCCTCGACGCCGCGCGGCCCGACGCCGTCGCCCGGCGCCGCAAGACCGGCCAGCGCACCACGCGGGAGAACGTCGACGACCTCGTCGATCCCGGCTCGTTCGTCGAATACGGCTCGCTGGTGGTGGCCGCGCGCCGCCGCCGCAACACGCTGGAGGAGCTGATCGACCAGACCCCGGCCGACGGGCTGGTGATGGGGCTGGGCCGCGTCAACGGCCGACCTGGTCGGCGAGGACGCCGCCCGCTGCGCGGTGATGGGCTACGACTACACGGTGCTGGCGGGCACGCAGGGCGCCTACAACCACCACAAGATGGACCGGCTGATCGAGCTGGCGATCGCAGAACCGCCTGCCGACGGTGTTCTTCTGCGAGGGCGGCGGCGGGCGGCCGGGCGACACCGAGGGCGGCGGCAGCTTCGTGCGCGGCTTCGAGCTCTGGGGCCGGATGTCGGGCGTCGCGCCGATGGTGGGGATCACCTCCGGCCGCTGCTTCGCCGGCAACGCCTCGGTGCTCGGCTGCTGCGACGTGATCATCGCCACCAAGGGCTCCAACATCGGCATGGGCGGCCCGGCGATGATCGAGGGCGGCGGGCTCGGCGTCTTCCGGCCGGAGGAGATCGGGCCCGGTGAGCGTGCAGGAGCCGAACGGGGTCATCGACATCCTCGCCGAGGACGAGGCGGACGCGGTGGCGCTGACGCAGCAAGTACCTCTCGTACTTCCAGGGGCCGACGGCGGGCTGGACCTGCGCCGACCAGCGCCTGCTGCGCCGGGTGATCCCGGAGAACCGCCTGCGGGTCTACGACATCCGCGAGCTGATCGCCCTGCTCGCCGACGACGGCTCGGTGCTGGAGACTGCGCCCGAGGTTCGGCCAGACCATGATCACCGCCTTCGTCCGCATCGAGGGCCGGCCGGTGGGGGTGATCGCCAACAACCCGAAGTTCCTCGGCGGCGCGATCGACTAGCGACGGCTCCGACAAGGCCGCGCGCTTCATGCAGATCTGCGAAGCGTTCGACATCCCCATCCTGTCGCTCTCCGACACGCCCGGCATGATGGTGGGGCCGGAGATCGAGAAGACCGCGCTGGTGCGCCACTGCTCGCGGCTCTTCATCATCGGCGCGAACCTGACCGTGCCGATCCTCAGCGTGTTCGTGCGGAAGAGCTATGGCCTCGGCGCGCTGGCCATGACCGGCGGCAGCTACTCGAAGTCGGCGTTCGCGGTGGCCTGGCCGACCGGCGAGTTCGGCGGCATGGGGCTGGAGGGCTCGGTGAAGCTCGGCTACCGCAACGAGCTGGCCGCCATCGCCGATCCGGCCGAGCGCCGCGCCCGCTTCGACGAGATGGTGGCCCGCGCCTACGAGGGCGGCAAGGCGATCAACCAGGCCACCACCTACCGCATCGACGACGTGATCGATCCCGCCGACACCCGCCGCTGGGTGATGATGGCGCTGAAGAGCCTGCCGCCGCCAACGCCGCGAACGGAGAAGAAATTGCGCTGGATCGACGCCTGGTAGGCGCCGGCCGGCGCTCCGCCCGCCAGTCGCACAAACTCGTTGTGTTCGCCGGCTCCGCAGGCGAACACTTGCGCCGGGACGAGACGACGCGGGGGTTGCGGCTTAGACCATGGTGGCTGTCACAGCAGCCGAGGCGGCAAGCCCGGCGAGACCTGCGATCCGGACCGGCTATGCGAGCGCCGCGGTGCTGGTGGTGGTCGGCATCATCTCCACGACGCTGGGCCAGGAGCAGGCGCTCGGCCGGCTGCCGCTGACCAACCTCCTGAAAAACGCGCTGCACGAGACCCGCACGGCGAACTCGGCCTTCTTCTTCCTGGCGGGCCTCGCCTGGTACTTCAAGCCGCTGGCGGGCATCCTGACCGACGCCTTCCCTGTCTTCGGCAGCCGGCGCAGGGTCTACCTGGTCGGCGCCGCGACGCTGGGCGCGCTGGTCTGGCTCTCGGTCTGCTTCCTGCCGCTGCAGTACACGACGCTGCTCCTGGCGATGATCGTGCTGGGCGCCTTCATGATGTTGGCGAGCACCGTGGTGGGCGCGGTGCTGGTGGAGGCGGCGCAGGGGGCCGGTGCGTCGGGGCGGCTCACCGCGCTTCGCTTCGGCGTGCAGTACGGATGCGCCATCATCGCCTCGCTGTGCGGCGGTTACCTGGCGACGCTGTGGTTTGGCTGGACGGCGATGGCCTGCGCGGCCGTGGTGTTCCTCGTGGCGCCCGTGGCGCTGCTCTTCCTGAAGGAAGAGCCGGTGACTGCCGACGCCGGCGAGATCATCGCCGAGGCCGGGCGCCAGCTGAAGCGCATCGGCTCGGCCGGCACGATGTGGGCCGCCGGCGGCCTGATCGCGCTGTTCTACATCGCGCCCGGCTTCTCGACGGCGCTGTTCTACCGGCAGCAGGACCTGCTGCACATGCGCCCGACGGCGCAGGGTTACCTGACCACCTGCGCGGCGCTCAGCGCCATCGCCGGGACGATCACCTACGCGTTCGCTTGCCGCAAGCTGAAGCTGCGCACGACGATGATGATCGCCCTGTCGCTCGCGACCGTCACCACGGTGGCCTACGTCTTCTACGACTCGCTCCCGCGGGCCTACGCGATCGCCATCGTCAACAGCTTCTGCGAGGCGCTGGCCACCACCGCGCTCGTGGACCTCTCGGTGCGCGCCACACCGCGCGGCAGCGAGGGGCTGGGTTTCGCGCTGATGATCAGCATCAACAACTTCACCCGCTTCGGCACCGACTTCCTCGGCTCGTTCATGCTCGACAAGCTGCACCTGCCGTTCAGCGCGCTGGTGCTGGCCAACGCGGCCACGACGGCGATCGCCGTGCCGCTGGTGCTGCTGCTGCCGCTCGCGCTGGTCGGCCGCCGCGAGGGCGAGACGCGGGACGCCGTGATGCAGATGACCGGCGTCGACCAGGAAGGCTCGTTCGACCCGCCTTGACGTCCAGCGTCCTTCTCCCCTTGCGGGAGAAGGTGGCCGCGAAGCGGCCGGATGAGGGGTCGACGCGCGTTTCTGGTTAGCTTTCAGCAGGCAAATCAACGCTTCTGTGCGACGCGTCGGGCGCGATTGCTGACGCTGGCGCCCGCAGCCATCCTGCTGGCTGGCGGGCTCTGCTGGCTGCTGCGCCGGATCACCTGAGGGGCGAGCGGCGCCGATCCGCCACGACAAGGTTTGCGGCCTCGTCCAGCACCTGGCGCTCCGCGCATTCCAGTCCGTGCGCCGCCAGGACCGCCTCCGGCGTTTGCGCCGGCACGCCGGGGAACACCGGCCGGCCGCCGGGCAGCCGGATACGCGGCCCTCTCGTCAGGTAGAAGGCGTCGTAGCGACCCAGGAACAGGCCGAAGACGCCGGTGGCGCCGATTACGGCGACTGCGGCGCGCTGGAAGCCGAGCGCGGCGATGGCGGCCTCGAGCGAGGCGCCGGCCGGGTTCCACCGCAGGGCGCGGGGGTTGTCCGGGTCGGGCGCCAGCGCCTCGACCCGGCCGGTGACGATCAGCCGCCGCCGCTCGGCCGAGCGGCGCTGCTGCTCCTGCGAATGCGCGCCCGTGCACCATCACGTCGGCCCGCTCGAGGCCCGCCTCGAAGAAGCGCTGGTCGGCCGGAACCTGCAGCGCCGCCGGCATGACGCCCGCCGCGTCGGCCAGCATGCCGTCCTCGGAGACGATGGCGAACCCTTCGATTCGCGGTGACGACGGCCATGGTCATTGGTCCAACGTGTGCGGGTTGCCTACCGCGGATGGCGAACGCAGATGATGACAACGCACCCTGCAGCCTCGAAGATCGAACCCATGAGCTTGCCGATCATCAGCATCGCGCCGCTGCTGCGTCGCGACCGCGCCGCGAGCGTCCAGGCGGCGGCGCAGATCGCGGACGCCGGCGGCGCCCTCGGGTTCTTCTACGTCACCGATCACGGCGTGACGGACGCCACCTGGAGCGTCTGCGAAGCGAGGCGCGCGCACTTCTTCGACCTGCCCCGGGCGCAGAAGCAGCAGATCGCGATGAGCCGACGGCGGCGCGGCCTGGCGCGGCTGGTTTCCGCTGCGGCGGTGAGCTCACCTCCGGCCAGCCGGACAACAAGGAGGGTCTCTATCTCGGCGAGGAGCACGGAGCGGACGACCCGCGCGTGCTCGCCGGGTGGCCGCTGCACGGCGCAAATCTCTGGCCAGCGGCGGCCCGCCGGGCCTGCAGCCGGCCGTGGCGGCCTACTTCGAGGCCGCGACGCGGGCGGCCGAGGCGATCATGGCGGGTGTCTCGCTCGGCCTCGGCCTGGAGGCGGACCATTTCGCCAAAGCCTATCTGCGCCGCCCCACGCGGCTGTTCCGGATCTTCAGAGTATCCGCCAACGCCGAGCGACAAGCTGGGGCGTCGGCGAGCACACCGACTACGGCCTGCTGACCTTGCTGGCGCAGGACGACGTCGGCGGCCTGGAGGTCAAGGGACCGGCCGGCTGGATCGCCGCGCCGCCGCTGCCGGGCACGCTGGTCTGCAACGTCGGCGACATGCTGGAGCGCCTGACCGGCGGCCGCTTCGTCTCGGCGCCGCATCGCGTGATCAACCGCTCCGCGGAACCCCGACTGTCGTTCCCGTTCTTCTACGACCCCGACTTCGAGGCCGTGATGACCCCAGCCTGCGCCGCGCCCGCCGACCGCCCCGGCCGCGACCGCTGGGACGGCGCCGACCTGCACGCCGTGACCGGGACCTACCGAGACTACCTCGTCGGGAAGGTCGCGCGCGTCTTCCCCGACCTCGGCGCCGAGGTGCTGGCGGATTGAGACCGCTCAGGGCACGGTCTCTGCCCCCTTCGGGGGAAGCGTCGGCCCGTTGGGCCGACGCAGGGGGCCTGCGGCGCCCAATTCGTAGGCAAACCACCCTAAATTTACGCTAAACTAGCGCTCCCCGGCCGCGCCGACCGGCGACCACTCCGTGTGCAACGCCCCCGATTGCACCGTCGCCGTAAACCGTAGACCGCCGTTGATAACGGAGCTTCGGTGAGGCTTTATCGCGCGAGCTGAGCATCAAGCGTGAGCTGCTCTACGATTGGCAACGGTGATGGCGACGCGAAAGGACGAGCGCGCTTCGCCCGATGGGACGGCCGACGGCGCTGCAACGCTGGCGCGAGCGACCGGCGCCACAAAGAGCTTGGCCGAGGCCGAGCGGAAGATCGCGGAGCTGGAGCGCAAGATCGGCCAGCAGCAACTGGATCTGGATTTTTTCAAGCACGCCTTGCGGCACATCGAGGCGACACAGCCGGCAGAGCAACGCGCTGGCAGCGCACGGCATCTTCGCCAACATCCAGGCGATGACGCTCCGCAAGGCAAGGGATCGCCGGCGCGGCTGGCGGTGGAAAGGATGTGCAGGCTGGCCGAGGTAAGCCGGGCCAGCTATTATCGCGACTGGCAGAGGACCGCGCCACAGGGTGAAGAGACGGACCTGCGAGGCGTTGTGCAACGGCTGGCGCTGGCCCATCGGGCCTACGGGTACCGGCGGATCACGGAGCTGCTGCGGCGCGAGTCCTGGTCGTCGAACCACAAGCGGCATGGTCAGGATGATGCGGGAGGACAACCTGCTATGCCTGAAGCAAGCCTGCCTTCAGGCCGGCCACAACCGACTCGCGACCATCGCTGGCGTGGTGTGGCCGAACCTGGCGCGGCATATGAAGCCGATGGCGATCGAACCGGCTATGGGTGGCCGACATCACCTATGTCCGGCTCGGCCGAAGCCTTCGTCTATCTGGCGGTCGATCCTGGACGCCTTCAGTCGCAAGGTGGTCGGCTGGGCGCTGGAGAATCATCTCAGCGCCGACCTGGCTCTCGATGCACTGGAGATGGCCCTGGGGCGTACCGGTCCGGTGGCGAAGGGTCGCCTGATCCACCACACCGACCGGGGCGTCCAGTACGCCTGCGGCGACTACATCGCCCGCCTGGAGGCGCGCCGGAATCCAGCCCTAGCATGAGCCGGCCCGGCTGTCCCTATGACAATGCCATGGCCGAGAGCTTCGCGCCGAGAGGCGTTTCAGGTGCGATTGACGACTTCAAAGACCAAGAGGCGCGCGAGCGCCGGCTTCCAATTACTCATCGTAACGCCCATGCGCAAGGGGCGCGCAAGCGTCCCCACTCGCAAGCGGAGATAGACCTACGGGCGAGGTGCGCGCCGCACTTTGCCGTCCACGATCACATGGCAACACCCTAACTTGGGGGTCGTCGCAATGATCCGCATCTACACGCCGTCGACGGGGCCAGGGAGCTGGCAGCGTCTACTCGCCAAGCCCGATTTGCACTGGGAGCGTGGCCACTCAGCCCGGACGTTGGCCTATTGCTGGGAAGCGGCCCGCGGACTCCCTCCCGAAGTCGAGCGCCTGTTCCAGCCGATGTTCGGTGGAGCCGAGTTGCTTTTGGCGCTGCCCGAACACAAGGTCCCGCTCCCTGGACGCGGCGCCGACAGCCAGTCGGACATCCTCGCACTCGTCGGAACGGCCGGCGGCCTTATCACTTGCGCAATCGAAGGCAAGGTCGACGAGCCGTTCGGCCCAACGATCGGGGAGTGGTTGGTCGACGCGTCGCCGGGCAAGCGCCAGCGGCTGACCTACCTTTGCGCTTTGCTCGGGTTGAATGAGCCGGCGCCCGCCTCGATTCGGTACCAATTGCTGCACCGAACCGCGTCCGCCCTCATCGAGGCCGAGCGGTTTCACGCTTCTGCCGCCGCGATGATCGTCCACTCGTTCTCCCCAACGGGACTGTGGTTCGAAGACTTCGTGGCGCTCGCGGAACTGCTCGGCGGCACGCCGCGGCCTGACACGCTTACCCGGGTCGCGACCCGGCCGCTGTACCTCGGGTGGGCGTCGGGCGATCAGGCTTTCCGCCTAGCCTAAAGGCGGGCGCGACTGGTTGTTCAGGCTAGCTATTTCGTATGGTGTCACCGTAGTCCCGTCCCCTTCTCCTAAAGCCATTCCACCGGCACCTTCAAAGCCTCCGCGAGCTTTGCGATCGTCTCAGGAGTTCCTTTGCGTCGTCCGCTTTCGAGATCGGATAGATAACCCTGCCCGATGCCCGTCATGAAGGTTAGATGTAGCTGCGTCTCGCCGCGCCAGTTGCGGATGGCTTTCAGCCGACCGTCCCCTCGAAGAATTGCAGCACTTACCTCGGGGGCAGCACGACCCCGCCGGCGACCAATTCGGCCTTTCGAGCATCGTAGATAGCGACGTCATCGGCATCCTCGGCCTCATGATCGGCGCGTTCGAGGAGCGCCTCGTATTCGGCCCGGGGCAGCACGACCAACTCTTCGCCACTGGGACTCCGAATGATCTGTGGCGCACTCATTGTCTTAGCTCCTCCTGTAAGTCGTCGTAGCTCGGCGACCGATGTAGATCGCCAGAATCGTGGTCGCATCCTCGTCGAAGATCACCCGGTAGCTGCCGATACGGAGTCGGAAGCCGTCGCGGCCCTGAAGGGCCTTCACATCGCCTTGGCCCGTCATGGCATAGCGGTGAAGCCCAGCCTCCACCTGCTCACGCGCATCCCGGGGAAGCGAATCGAGATCCTTCGCGGCGCTCAGCGTCATGATGATCGTCTTCACCAGCGATGATTATCGCTAGCTTTCCGGAGGCGTCAAGCGATAATATCGCTGCTGAACCTGCCGCCCTACTGGGAGCCATCGTAGCATGGGCCAAAATAGGCTACGGCATAGAAGTGGCGGTGAGGGTGGGATTCGAACCCACGGTGGGCGTTAAACCCACGCTGATTTAGCAAACCAGTGCCTTAAGCCTCTCGGCCACCTCACCCGCTCGCGGACCTGATAAGGGGCTGGGCGCCCCGCTGCAAGGCGTCCTGTTCGCCGCCCGCGGCGCGGTGCGGGTCTTGCTAGTCCCGGCCCAACATGTCGCTCATCGTCAGTCGCGCGGGGGAACTGTCCCAGGCCGGAACGCCTGAGCCCTTCGGCGCGCCTGCAGCCTCCGACGGGACGCCCCAGGCCAGGACGGCCAAGCTGCCGCCGCCCGAGACGGCGCGCAGCGACCGGCGCGGGCCGATGCGGCCGCTGGCGCTGACGCCGACCCGCACGCGGCTCACCGGCTGGATGCTGGGCGTCGTCTTCCGCCTCGCCGACGCCGGCGCGCTGGCCATCATCGCGCTGGCCGCCGCGCCGCTGGCGGCCGGCGGCATCGGGACCGCATCGCTCTCGCCGTTCGTGGTCGGCGCGCTGCTGCTGATCTGGAGCCTCTCGGCCCTGAAGGCCTACGCCTTTGCGCGAGCCGAGGGGCTGGGCCGGCACCTGGTGCGGGTGGCGGCCGGCTTCGGCCTCGCCGCGCTGGGGCTGGAGCTGCTGCTGACCGGCTTCAAGCCGGCGATCATTGCGCCGCGGCCCTTCGGCCTGTGGTTCCTGGCAAGCTTCCTGGCGGTCTATGCGCTGCACGCCCTGTGGTGGGCGATGGTGCGGCGCTGGCGCGTCACCGGCCGGCTCACCCCCAACATCGTCGTGGTGGGCGCCACCGCCAACGCCGAGCAGCTGATCGCGCTGGCCCTGAGGAGCCGCGAGGCGGCGGTGCTGGGCGTGTTCGACGACCGCGCCGAGCGCATCCCGGCCAGCGTCGCCGGCGTGCCGGTGCTGGGCGACACCGAGGCGCTGCTGGCGCACCGGATCATGCCCTACGTCGACCGCATCGTGATCGCGGTGCCGCAGAACGCCCAGGCCCGGGTGCGCCAGCTGATCGAGCGCCTCGAGGTGCTGCCCAACGAGCTGATGCTGTTCATCGACCAGGGTCCGGCCAGCCGCGCCGCGGCGCTGTCGCGGATCGCCGAGGCGCCGCTGGCGCCGGTGTCCGGCGCGCCCAGCGACGAGCGCCGGGCGCTGGTCAAGCGCGGCCAGGACCTCGTGGTCGGCTCGCTGGCGCTGCTGCTCGGGCGCGCCGCTGATGGCGCTGATCGCGCTGGCCATCAAGCTCGACAGCCCCGGCCCGGTGTTCTTCCGCCAGCGCCGCCACGGCTTCCACAACGAAGAGATCCTGGTCTGGAAGTTCCGCTCGATGCGGCACGGCTCCGACCGCTCCGGCGGCGCCCAGCAGGTGCGCTTCGACGACGACCGCGTCACCCGCGTCGGCCGCGTCATCCGCCGCACCAGCCTCGACGAGCTGCCGCAGCTGTTCAACGTGATGAAGGGCGAGATGTCGCTGGTCGGCCCGCGCCCGCACGCCGTCGGCATGAAGACCGGCGACACCCAGAGCGCCAAGCTGGTCGCCGAGTACGCCCATCGCCACCGCATGAAGCCCGGCATGACCGGCTGGGCGGCGATCAAGGGCTCACGCGGCCCGGTCGACACGCCCGAGCTGGTCAAGCGCCGCGTGGCGCTCGACATCGAATACATCGAACGTCAATCGCTGATGCTCGATCTTGCGATCATGGCCCTGACGATCCCCTGCCTGCTGGGCGACGACGACACGGTTCGCTAGTGTCGGGGGGCGCTGATGTTCTGGCGGGGCGTGGTCGGCTACCTGCCGATGAACATCGTGCAGGGCGTGGTCGGCCTCTTTTCGATCGTGGTCTTCACGCGCTGGCTCTCGCCGGCCGACTACGGCGTCTATGCGCTGGCCTTCTCGGCGATGACGCTCGGCCACACGCTGCTGTTCGCCTGGATGGAGGCGGCGATGGCGCGGTTCTACGCGCCGGAAGCCGAGGGCGAGCGGCTGGCCGACCTTTTCGCCACGCTCTACCGCTGCTGGCTGGTCGCGGCGGCCGTGTTCGTGGTCGTCGCGCGGCGTCATCCTGCTGGCCTGGCCGGGCGACGGGCCGCTGAAGATCGCCGTCGCCGCGGGCCTCGCCGCGATCCTGGCGCGCAGCCTCGCCAAGCTGAACCAGGAGCGCCGCCGCGCCGCCGGCGACGTGCGCGGCGCGGCGCTGATGGACATGGCGACGACGCTGGGCGGCTTTGCGATCGGCGCCGGCCTGATCGCGCTGGGCCTCGGCGGCGCGGCGCCGGTGGCCGGCATGGGCGCGGCGGCGGCCGTGGTGCTGGTCTTCCTGCTGCCGGGCGAGCTGCAGCCGCAGCGCCGGCGGCTCGTTCGTCCCGGCCAAGGCGCAGGCCTACGCCGGCTACGGGCTGCCGGTGGCGCTGTCGCTGGTGCTGGCGCTGGCGCTGGCCACCACCGACCGCTTCCTGATCGCCTCGTTCCTGGGCGACGCGGCGGTGGGCGTCTATCACGCCGGCTACAGCCTCGCGAACCGCACCCTCGACGTGATGTTCATCTGGCTGGGCGCGGCCGGCGGCCCGGCGCTGATCGTGGCGCTGGAGCGCGGCGGCCACGACGCGCTGCAGAAGGCCGCCCGCGAGCAGGGCGCGCTGATGCTGGCGCTGACGCTGCCGGCGTCGGTCGGGCTGGCGCTGGTGGCGCGGCCGCTGGCCGACGTGATGGTCGGCCCGGCGCTGCGCGACGGCGCGGCGGCCGTGACGCCGTGGATCGCCGCCAGCGCGCTCTTCTCGGGGCTGACCACCTACTACACCCACCAGGCCTTCACGCTCGGCCGGCGCACCGGCCTGCTGCTCTTCGCGATGAGCATCCCGGCCGCCGCCAACGTCGGGTTGAACCTGGTGCTGATCCCGCGGATGGGCCTGACCGGCGCGATGGTTGCGACGACGGCCAGCTACGGCGCTCGGCCTCGCCGCCTCGATCGCGCTGGGACGCCTGGCCCGCCCGCTGCCGCTGCCCTGGGCCGAGGCGCTGAAGGCCGGCGCGGCGAGCCTGGTGATGGCCGCCGTGGTGATGCGCCTGCCGGCGCTCGGCGGCGCGGCGGAGCTCATCGTCAAGGCCGGCGCCGGCGCTGCGGTCTACGCGCTGGCGGCCTGGGTGTTCGACGTCGGTGCGCTCAGGGGCCGCTCGCGCCAGGCGGTTGGCCTGCTCCGTGCACGGATGGCGACATGAGCGAAGACGCCATCATCGACAACGCCGCCTGGGACCGCGCTGACGCCCGGCTCTCGGTGCTGATCCCGTTCTTCCGCGACGATCCCTCGCGGCTGCTGGCGGCGCTGGACCAGGAGGGCGCGCCGGCCGAGATCGTGGTGCTGGACGACGGCTCCGGCGATGCGGCGCTGGCCGCTCGGGTCGCCGAGGCGGTGCGGGCGCTGGCGCTGCCGGCGCGCTTCGTGCGCCTCGCCGCCAACGAGGGCCGCGCCGCCGGCCGCAACCGGCTGGCCGCCGAGGCGCGCGGCCGCCACCTGCTGTTCCTCGACGCCGACATGCTGCCCGACGCCGACGACTTCCTGGACCGCTGGCTCTGGCTGATCGCGGCGGACGATCCGCCGGTGGCGTTCGGCGGCTTCTCGCTCGACCAGACGCCCGGTGACCCGCGACGGCGCCGTGCACCGCGCCTTGTCGCTGAAGAGCGACTGCATGCCGGTGGCGGCGCGGCGCAAGGCGCCGGAGAAGTACGTCTTCACCTCCAACCTGCTTGATCCGGCGCGACATCTTCGAGGCCGAGCCGTTCGATCCGAGCTTCGTCGGCTGGGGCTGGGAGGACGTGGAGTGGGGCATGCGCGTCTCGCGCCGCCACCCGATCGCCCACATCGACAATCCCGCCACCCACCTCGGCCTCGCGCCGGCCGCGGACATGGCGGCCAAGTTCGAGCAGTCGGCCGCCAACTTCGCCCGCGTGGTCGCCGCCCACGGCGACATCGTCTCCACCTATCCCAGCTACCGCGTCGCCAAGGCGCTGAAGCGCGCGCCGCTGCGCGGCGTCTGGCGACCGCTGCTGAAGTCGTTCGCGCTGACCGACGCGCTGCCGGCCGGCCCGCGCGCCTTTGCGCTGCGGCTCTACCGCGCAGCGCTCTATGCGGAGGCGGTCTGATGGCCAACGCCCACGAAACCGAGGTCTACCACGCCGACGCCTCCTGGCGCGGCAAGCTGCGCCGCCGCACCGTGCGGCTGGCCGCGCGCCGGCCGGCCCGCGCCCCGAGCGGGCCGATGATCTCGTTCGCGTTCGACGACGTTCCGGCCTCGGCGGCCGAGACCGGCGCGGCGATCCTCGAGCGCCGCGGCCTCAAAGGGACCTACTTCATCGCCGCCGCGCTGGCCGGGAGCGACGCGGTGACCGGGCGCATGGCCTCGGCCGACGCGGTCCGGCGCCTCGCCGAGGCCGGGCACGAGATCGGCTGCCACACCTACTCGCACCTCGACTGCGGCCAGGCGGCGCCCTGCGATGCGGTGGAGGACGTCGCGCGCAACGCCGAGACGCTGGAAGCCTGGGGCGTCGCGGCGGCCGACCACCTTCGCCTACCCGTTCGGCGACGTCGCGCCGGGAACCAAGCGCGCGCTCTCGCCCCGCTTCGGGCTGATGCGCGCCCTGCATCACGGCCTGGTCGGCGCCGGCAGCGACCTCAACCAGGCGCCGGCGGTCGGCGTCGAAGGTCCGGACGGCGAGGCGCTGGCGATGGGCTGGCTCGGCCGCGCCGCGCACCGCAAAGCCTGGCTGATCCTCTGCACCCACGACGTCGCCGACGCGCCCTCGCCCTACGGCTGCACGCCGGCGGCGCTGGCGCGGCTGGTGGACGCGGCGCTAGCGAACGGCTTCGAGCCGGTAACCGTGGCCGAGGGCGCGGCGCGGCTCGGCTGAGGGCTGGGCGCGGCGCTTCGGCGGATCCGGCAGCGCCAGTTTCACCGCCAGCGCCACGAAGATCACCCAGCGCATGTCGTTGTACTGCACCGCGATGCTCTCGGTGAGGCTGGTCAGGCTGAAGACCACGAAGAACGGCAGCGCCAGGTAGGCGCCCTTGTCGCGGTAGAGCGCCACCAGGTTGGCGACCAGCGTCTGGCCGAAGAAGCAGGCCCAGGCGGCGAGGCCCGGCACGCCGATCGCCAGCCACTGCTCCAGCCAGGCATTGTGGGCGTGGTGGGGGCGAAAGCCGGCGTCATGGATGATCCAGGCGAGCGGACCCCAGTGGCCGGTCTCGTCCCAGGTCGCCGCGTAGCCGAAGCCCAAGCCAGGGACGCTGGTCGATCTGGCGCATCACCGCCGCCCAGATCTGGGTGCGGCCGGTGAGCGTGGCGTCCTTGCCGAGCAGGCCGAAGACGGCGTCCGAGGCGAAGAACACCACCGCGCAGATCAGCAGCAGTCCAGCTACCGCCGCCCAGGTGGCGGCGATGCCGGCCGCCGGCCCGCGCCGCACCGCCCACACCAGCCCCAGCGCGCCGCCGGCCAGCACCACGGAGATCAGCGAGGTCTTCGACGTGCTCATCAGCACCAGCGCGAACGACAGCAGCGCGAAGCCCCACCAGAGCCCCGCGCGCCGCGGGTTGAGCAACGCAGCGGCGGCGCAGATCGCCGCGCCCATCGCCATGTTGTCGCCGAACGCGTTCTTCTCCTCCCAGACGCCGCGCCAGGAGCCCGGGAAGATGTCGGCCATCCGTCCGATCGACGGCACGAAGAGGCCAGTGAACAGCGACACCACCGCCAGGACCGCAAAGCAGACGCCGAGCGCCTCGGCGAGCCGCGCCCAGGAATAGCGGGCGGCCAGCACCGCGCCGCCCAGGGTCGTGAAGGCGAGCGCGAAGATGCGGCGCGAGGTCTGGTCGGGCGAGACCGACCAGAACCAGGAGAGCGCCGCCACGCCGACCAGGGCGATCAGGAACGGCTGGCGGATCAGCCCGCGCGCGAGGTTCGAGCGGCGTCAGCGCCGCGAGGAAGATCCCGGCGGCGTAGGCCGGCAGGAAGAGGTTGCGCAGCAGTTCCGAGTGCGCGGTCTCGTCGCCGCCGCCGACCAGCGGCAGCTCCCATCCCTCGCTGAAGATCAGCAGCATGAAGACCGCCGCGGCGAAGGCGCAGATCTCGGTGCGGCTCCAGCGCTCACCCTGCGCCCGGCTCGCGCGCTTCACTCGCGCCGCGGGAACTGCGCGACGACGGCCGTCACGGGATCGGCGCCCCGCAGGAACCCGGGCGCGTCGATCTGCACGCGGTTGACGAACACGCCCGCGCAGCGTGCGCCGACGGCTTCGAGGTCGTCGCGCAGCTGGACCGGCGCGCGGTGGTCGGTCTCGTCGGCGGCCACCACCAGCACCACTTCGTCCATGAACGGCGCGACCGTCAGCCCGGCCTGCGAGCGCTCGGCGGCCGGCGCGTCCACCACCACGACATCGGCGTGCTTCCGCAGCGCCGTCCAGTAGCCCGGCGTCGGCGTCACATGCACGCCCTGGTGCGGCCGCAGCGCCTCGCGGCGAAAGCGGGTCACCCAGAGCCCGGGACCGCCGACCGAGTGGGCGCCGATGTAGCGCGTGTCGGGCCAGGGCGCGGCCGTCGGGGCGTGCGAGCGGCGGCTGCACGGTAAAGAACATCGAGCCGTCGGGGCTGGCCTGCGCGGCCGGGCCGAGCTGGCCGTAGCGCGCCGCATCGTCGGCGAGCGCCTGCGGCCTGCGCCTGGCCCATCAGGTCGAGATCGATCAGCCAGACGCGGCGCTGATCGTGGCGCGCCAGACGGAACGCGAACTCGCGCGCCACCGTCGAGACGCCCTCCCCGTCCCGGGCGGCGATGAACTCGACGGCGAGCCGGTGGCCGGCCGGCGGCGCGCCGAGCGACTCCCATAGCTCGCCCATCTCGGCGCTCAGATCCATGTGCAGACCGAATCGATCTTGGCGCGACCTGGCCGCAGGCTAATCCAACAGCGGGCCGACGCGCACAACCGTCCCCACGCTCAGGCCGGCTGCTTCAGCGGCGCAGCGCCCAGCACGGGCAGGTCGAGCGTGCGCCCGGCGGAGGCCGGCGTCGGCAGGCCGGGGCGCGTGAACATCCGCAGCAGTCCCGCGCAGAGGGCGCTGAAGGCGGCGAAGATCAGCCCCAGCGCCAGCACCGGCTTGCGCAGGCTCTGGCCCTGTGGCGCTGGCTGGGCGCGCTGGACGATGCGGATGTTGTCGTTGGTGGCCGCGGCGATGCCGTCGGAAGCCTCGCTCTCGTCGGCCTTGGCGGCGAGGTCCTTGACGTTGGTTGGCGAGCGCGTCGCGGTCGAGGCTGAGCGCCTGGTACTGCGGCTCCAGCCTGGCGAGGCGCAGCCGCCGCTCGGTCAGCTGGCTCATCTCGTCGGTCAGCGTCGCGCCGGTCTGGCGCAGGCCGGCGACCTCGGCGGCCAGCTGCAGCTTCTCGGTCTGGAAGGTCTGGTAGACCGGATTGAGCGCCGGTGCGCTCGGCGCCGCTGCTCTGCGTGCGGCCGGCGGCGATGCCGGCCTCCAGCTGGGCGATCTGGGCGTCCATGTCCTTCACCGGCTGGGCGTCCGGCTTGTAGCGCGACAGCAGGCTCCTCGCGCTGCACCTTCAGGTCGGCGAGCTTGGACTGCGCGGTGGGGTCGGCGTCGTGGTAGAGCACCGATCTCCGGCGCGAGGCCGGCGAGCTCGGCGTCGATCGCCGCGAGCCGGCCCGGTCTTCTCCTTCAGCGCCGCGTCGTTGGCCAGCTGCTGCTGCTCGATCGAGGCGGCAAGCTGCGACAGCGAGGTCTTGTCGGCGTCGAAATCGCCGATCTGGTTGGAGGACAGGAAGTTCTGGTAGGCCGCGTCCTCCTCGGCGAGGCGGGCCTGGAAGGCGCGGCGCTGGTCGGCGAGCGCGCCGGAGGTGGGCGTCAGCAGCACCGTGCGGCGGTAGGCGAGGTACTCTTCCAGCAGCGTGTTCAGCACCAGCGCGGCGAGCTGCTGGTCGGCGCTCTGGTAGCTGAGGTGCACGATCGGCAGGCCGGGCGCGGTGTCGATCTTCAGGCTGCGGCCAATCCGGTCGCCAGCTTGGCGAGGATCAGCTCGCGCGCCTCCGGCGTGCCGGCCGCGTAGGCCCTGGCGTCGGCCGGATCGAGGCGGGCGACGCCGAGGCGGCCAACGACGCGCATCTTCACCGCGTCGCTGCCCATGATCTCGGCCTCGGACTGCACCATCTGGTCGTTGTCGGGCACCGCGCCGCGGCCGGCGTCGCCCGAGCGAGGCTGGTAGACGTATTCCTGGCCGAGCTTCACCAGCACGCTGGCGTGGGTGGGATAGAGCGTCTTCAGCGTCAGCGCGAAGGCCACCGCCAGCGCCGCCAGCCCGATGAACACGGCCAGCATCAGCCAGCGCTCACGCCACAGCAGCGCCGGAACATCGGACGCGGCATAGCGGGTGCGCGGCTGAACCGCGTCCGCCTCCGGCGGCTCGGGACGCCGCCCCGCCGGTCTTGCCGGAAATACGCCTTGCGATGTCATGCTCTCGAACGGCCGCCTCGGGACCGATTCCGATCCGTGCGACCAAGCTCGCCCGGCGCGATTAAAGCTTCCTTACCCATTCTCCTTAACTTTCGTCGGCATGTCCGCTCACCGCTTCGCCTGCGCCGTCGCCGCCGTGGTCATGGCCGCCGGACCCGCGATCGCCGCGCCCGGCGCTCGCCCGCGCCGCGCAGCCGTTCGTCAACCTGCCCTACGCCACCTGGAGCGACGACGAGCCCTCGTACCGGCTCTATCCGGGCGACGACCTCGACGTGGTCGTCCCCTCGGCGCCGGAGCTCAACAAGACCGTCACCGTGCAGCCCGACGGGCGGATCATGGTCCCGCTGCTGGCGCCGCAGATGGCCGCAGGCAAGAACGCCGGCGAGCTGGAGCAGTCGCTGTCGGCGGCCTACTCGACCCAGCTGCTGCGGCCCGGCGTGGAAGTGGTGGTCAAGGCCCAGCCGCTGAAGGTGTTCGTGGGCGGCGAGGTCAGCAAGCCCGGCGTCTACGACATGCCCGGCGACATCGATGCGCTGCGGGCCATCGTCCAGGCCGGCGGCTTCATCACCGGCGCCAAGCGCTCGCAGGTGGTGATCATCCGCCGCGGGCGCGACGGGCGTCCGATGATGCGCACCGTCGACTTCGGCCACGTGGATCGCCGCGCTCAGCCCGACCTGGTGCCGCTGCGCCAATTCGACGTGGTGTTCGTACCGCGCACCGGCCTGGCGGAGGTCGGCGACTTCATGACCCAGGTGCGCAACGCCCTGCCGGTGCAGTTCAGCTACGCCACTAGCGGCATCCCGTTCTGAGGCGCCAGTCGGCCGGGATCGTGGGCGCTGCTGGCGTTTCTCGAAGGTCACACGAAGAGCACGAAGGGGCGCGAAGCACACGAAGGCGCGCTCCGCGCGCAGTCAATCTCCAACGATTTCAGGGATTATCCGGCGCGCCGAGGCGCGCCCTTCGTGAGCTTCGCTGGCTTCGTGCTCTTCGTGTGACCTTGAGAAACGCTGGCCACCCCGCGACGGTCACCCTTCCGCCAGCCATTGCCGCGCCTGGCGTTGGGCCTCGGCGACGTCGGCCGGGTCCATCTCGCGGCTCAGCTCCTTGCGGTAGATCTTGGCTTCCTGCGAGCCGCGCATGGCCGCCAGGTTGAACAGCATGTGCGCCGACACGAAGTCGAGCGGCGCGCCGCCCTGGCCGGTCGAATAAAGGATCCCCAGGCGGAACAGCTCGTCGCCGCTCGAATTCACACCCGGCAGCGGCAAGACGGCGCTTGGCGCCGATTCCACAACCCCCAGCATGGTCTTCTTCCTTCCCAGGGGCCGGTCACGTCCCGTTCTGGAAGGCGCTCTCCAGCCCCGAGCCTTCATCAAAGCGGAGCTTGGTTGAACATATGGTTAAACGCGATTTCCCCAATATTGGGGCGCCGGCGGCAAGACCGGCGCTCGGCGACTACTTGGTTTGGGGTCGGTTGCGCGTCCCTAGCGGCCGCCGCTCTGCGGTCCGTTGGCGATGAACTCGCGGGGTCTGGCCATCGCCCGCCGCACCGCTTCGCGGGCCCCGACGCGGGCGTGCCAGGCCTTCACGTTCGGAAAGTCGTCGATGTCGAGCGCGCTGGTGGTGCGGCCCATCACCCAGGGCCACGCCATCATGTCGGCGATCGTGTAGTCGCCGACGATGAAGTCGCGGCCCGCCAGCTGCCGCTCCAGGACGCCGTAGAGCCGATGCACCTCGTTGGTGAAGCGGATCGCACCGTAGGCCAGCTGGCGCTGGTCGAGGATGACGCTGGGCGCATAGTTGCGGAAGTGGTTCCGCTGGCCGGCGTTGGGGCCGAAGTTGGCGGCCTGCCAGAACACCCATGCGTCGACCGCCACCCGCGCCCGCTCCTCCTGCGGATAGAACTGGCCGCTCTTGCGCCCCAGGTACTGCAGGATGGCGCCGCTCTCGAAGACCGAGATCGGCGCGCCGCCCGGACCGTCGGGATCGACGATCGCCGGCATGCGGTTGTTGGGGCCGATCGCGGTGAACTCGGGCTTGAACTGGTCGCCGCGGCCGATGTTCACCGGCCTGATCTCGTAGGCGAGGCCCATCTCCTCGCAGGCGATGGTCACCTTGTGGCCGTTCGGGGTCGGCCAGTAGTAGATCTCGATGGGCTCGGGCATGCGCTTCCTCTGATCGGTCCGCTTTGTGGGCCCACTTGCTTGCAACGGAATGTCACGGGCAAGCGGCGCATCGTTCAGGCGCGGTTCAGTGGCGAGCGGTGCAGACTGACGCGGTGACTCGCAAGACGCCTCCGGGCGCATCCAGGCTGCGGCGTTGGACGCTGGCGCTCGCCAGCGCGGGCGCCCTGCTGGCTGGCGCCTTGCCTGCCGGCGCCCAATCGCATCACGACGGCGGTCATGGCGGCGGCGGTGGGCCGCCCGCTGCGCCGCACGGCGGCGGCTGGGGCCGCGGCGGCGGGCCGCCTGGCCCCGCCTGGGGCCGCGGCGGAGCACCCCCAGGCTGGCGCGGATCTGGCGGACCTTCCCGCGGCGGACCTTCCCGCGGCGGCCCGCCGCCCGGCTGGTCCGGCGGCCCGCCGGTCGGCGGACCGTGGGGCCCCAGCCGCCTGCCGCCGGGCTATGGGCCGCCTGGGTACGGGCCGCCCGGCGGCGGTTACTACCCACCGCGCGCCGCGACGGCCCCGATCGCGCGGTCATGGCGGCGCGGCGGCTACCTGCCGCCGATCGACCAGTCGCTGGTGGTCGGCGACTACGGGCGTTACCACCTGCGCCGGCCGCCCTTCGGCTACCACTGGGTGCAGGTCGGCAACCAGTTCATGCTGGTCTCCAGCATCCACCGGGCTGATCTTCGACGTAGCGCCGGCCTTCTAGCGACGGCGCGGGAGGATCGAATGCCGCTGACCGAGAGCTACACCGCCGCCAGCGTCGAAGAGCCGCTCGTCGAGCTGACGGTCGGCGAGTTGCTGGGTCAGTCGGCGGCGCGCTGGCCGGACCGGGTCGGGCTGGTCGAGGCCGACGTCACGGGCGCGCTCGGCCGGCGCTGGACGTTCGCCGAGCTGGACGCCGAGGCCGAGCGGCTGGCGCTGGCGCTGGCCAGCCGCTACGCGCCGGCCGAGCGGATCTGCGTCTGGGCGCCCAACCTGCCCGAATGGGTGGTCCTGGAGTTCGCCGCCGCCCGCGCCGGCCTGACGCTGGTCACCGCCAATCCCGCCTACCGGCCGCGCGAGCTGAAGTTCGTGCTGGAGCAATCGCGCTCGGTGGGGCTGTTCATCGCGCCCGCCCATCGCGGCACGCCGATGGCCGAGATCGCCGCCGAGGTGGCCGCCGAGCTGCCGGCGCTGCGCGAGGTGGTCGACATCACCGATGCGGACCAGCTCTTCGCGATAGGCCCGGTGCGCCGCGGGCTGCCGCGCGTGCGGCCCGGCGATGCGGTGCAGATCCAGTACACCTCCGGCACCACCGGCTTTCCGAAAGGCGCGCTGCTGCACCACCGCGGCCTGATCAACAACGCCCGCCTGACCTTCGCCCGCGCCGGGGTGCAGGGCGGCGAGACGGTGCTGAACTTCATGCCGATGTTCCACACCTCCGGCTGCGCCTGCATGACGCTGGGCCCCGTGGAGCTCGGCTGCCGGACGATCATCGCCGCCTTGTTCGATCCCGGCCGCGATGCTGGACATCATCGAGAGCGAGAAGCCGGGCCTCCTGATGGGCGTGCCCACGATGCTGGTCGGCCTGCTGGAGGCGCAGGCCGCGCGACCGCGCAAGCTGGACTCGGTGCGGATGACCGTCTCGGGCGGGGCCATGGTGCCGCCCGAACTGGTGCGGCGGGTGCGCGAGGCGTTCGGCTGCGGCTTCGAGACGGTCTACGGCCAGACCGAGTCCTCGCCGGTCGTCACCCAGACCGCAGCGGACGATTCGCTGCAGGACCTCTGCGAGACGGTCGGGCGGGCGCTGCCGCAGACCGAGATTTCGATCCGCGACCCGGCCTCGAACGCGCTCGTCCCGGTCGGCCAGGTCGGCGAGATCTGCGCGCGCGGCTACTGCGTGATGCTGGGCTACAACGACAACCCCGAGGCAACCGGCAAGGCGATCGACGCCGAGGGCTGGCTGCACACCGGCGATCTGGGGACGATGGACGCGCGCGGCTATCTGCGCGTCACCGGGCGGGTGAAGGAGATGATCATCCGCGGCGGCGAGAACCTCTTCCCCGCCGAGATCGAGAACATTCTGCTGGAGCACGCGGACGTGGCGGAGGTCGCGGTGGTGGGCGTGCCGGACGAGCGCTGGGGCGAGGTGGTGGCCTGCTTCGTGCGCCTGCGCCCGGCGCGGCGCTCGACCAGGCGGCGCTGAGAACCCACTGCCGCGCCAACCTCGCGCCGCAGAAGACGCCGGCGCACTGGATCGCCATGACCGAGTGGCCGCTGACCGGCTCGGGCAAGATCCAGAAGTTCGTGCTGCGCGACCGTTTCGTGGCCGGCGAGTTCGACGCCGCGCAGGCCGCTGGGTGAGCGAGCCCAGGACCGCGCTGGTGACGGGCGCCAGCCGCGGCGTCGGGCGGGGCGTGGCGATCGCGCTGGCCGAGGCCGGCTATCGGGTGTTCGCCACCGGTCGCAGCGTGGCCGGCGCCGACCTGCCGGATGCGGTGATCCGCCTGCCCTGCGATCACCTCGACGACGCGCAGACCGCCGCGGTGTTTGCCGAAGCGACCGCTCACGGGCGGCTGGACCTGCTCGTGAACAGCGCCTGGGGCGGCTACGAGGGCATGGTGGAGGACGGCGCCTTCACCTGGCCGGCGCCGTTCTGGGAGCAGCCGATGCGGCGCTGGACCGCGATGATGGACGCCGGCGTGCGCGCCGCGTTCGTCTGCTCGGCCCATGCCGCGCGGATCATGACCGCGCAACGTAGCGGCCTCATCGTCAACCTCAGCTTCTGGGCCGCTCAGAAGCGATTGGGCAACGCCATCTACGGCGCCGCCAAGGCCGCCACCGACAAGCTCTCGGCCGACATGGCGCAGGAACTGGCGCCGTACGGCGTTGCGGTTCTCTCGCTCTACCCGGGCCTGGTGCGCACCGAGGCGGTGCTGGCCGCGGCGGCCGAGGGGGCGTTCGACCTGGCCGAGAGCGAGAGCCCTGAGTTCATCGGACGGGTGATCGCCGCGCTGGCCGACGATCCGCGGCTGATGGCGAGGAGCGGCCAGGCGCTGGTAGCGGCTTCGGTTGCGGAGGAGCTGAGTGTGGTGGACATCGACGGCCGCCAGCCGCGGCCGCTCACGATCGACGACGTGTGACGTCCCATCCGGATTCTTGAACCAACTGACGATGTCATCCCGGCCGGAGCGGCGAAGCCGCGCAGAGCCGGGATCTACTTTGCGCCGGCGGTGGAAGCAGATCCCGGACGAGTCCGCTTCGCGGCTCTCCGGGATGACAACTTTGATTGCTTGATGGGGGTGGGCCCAAAGCACCCGACCTACCGCTTGAACCTGATGTCCCAGCCCCGCGCTTTCCAGCCGGCCTCGATCGCGTCGATGTCGTGGACGCCGGCGGGGTTGGCTTTCGAGGGCGAGTTGCCGAGGTAGGGGGCGCGCTCGGTGCGCCAGATGGAGAGCAGCCGGCGCAGCTCGGGCAGCGGCTCGGCGTGGTCGTCGACGCGGATCGAGAGGTCCGGGAAGTCCTCGGTGGTGGTCATCACCATGGCGGCGGACTGGCGCCCGCGGCGGTCGCCGCCGGCGCTCTCGCCGGCCTCCAGCGCCGCCAGCATGCGCTCGGGCAGCGCCGCGGCGGGATCGGCCTTGAAGCCGGCCAGGGTCGCCGCCGCCACGCGGTCGTTGGAGAGCATGTTGCCGGCGACGCTGACGAACGGCTCGCCGCAGCTGCCCGCCCATTCCACGCAATGCTTGCCGGTCCAGGCGGCGACGCGGCCCTCGCGGTCGACGCAGTGCAGCTGGCGGATCTCGCGCCCGTCGTCGCCGGCGATCGCCGCGTCGATCGCGCGCTGCGCCGACAGCCCGCGCGCCAGCCCCTGCAGCACCGCGGGGCCGAGGTAGCGGTTGGTCAGCGACTGCGTGCCGACCGCGCCGACCCCCGATTGCACGAACGGCACGAACGTGCCGGCCGCGAACGCCTTGGTGGCGACCGCGGCGCCGAACGCGGCGGTCTGCGGGTCATAGGCGACGATCGACCAGGTCATCGGGTCTGTTCCACTAAGATCAATCCTGCGGCTTGCCGGGGCGGCGCTGGGCGATGTGCCAGAGCACGCCGGCGGGATCGAACAGGTAGGCGACGCGCAGGCCCCAGGGCTGCACCGCCGGCGGCTTCGGCGGCTGGACACCGAACCTGGTCGGCAGGTCGAGCGCCTCGATGTGCGCCCACCAGGCGTCGAGGTCGTCGACCATCAGCTGCATCACGCTGTTCGTCGCCCAGTCTTCCTGGAAGTAGTTCTGCAGGATGAAGGCGCCCGCGCCGACGCCGAAGATGGCCACGTCGCCGTCGAGCAGCTTCGGAAAGCCCAGCGCCTCGTAGAAGGCGCGGCTGACCGCGAAATCCTTCGCCGGCAGGAAGGCCCTCGCCGCTTCCGCGCCGTCCGGTATCGCCATCCCCTCCCCCTCGCCTGCTACTCGACGCCCAGCTTCGCCTTCAGGATCGCGTTGACCGCGCCGGGATTGGCCTTGCCCTGGGTCTGCTTCATCACCTGGCCGACGAACCAGCCGATCGCCTGCGGCCGGGTCTTCACCTGCTCGGCCTGGCCCGGGTTGGCGGCGATCAGCGCATCGACCATCGCCTCCAGCGCGCCGGTGTCGCTGACCTGGCGCAGGCCGCGCGCCTCGACGATGGCGGCGGCCGCGCCCTCGCCCGCCCACATGTGTTCGAACACCTCGCGGGCGATCTTGGTGGAGATCACACCGGTCTCGATCAGCTCGACGAGGCCGGCGATCTCCGCCGCGCCGATCGGGCTGTCGCCGATGTCGAGGCCGTCCTTGGCCAGGTGGCCCAGGAGCTCGTTGGCGACCCAGTTGGCGACCAGCTTGGCGTCGCGGCCCTTGGCGGCGGCCTCGAAGTAGTCGGCCCGCGCGCCCTCGATCACCAGCACGCCGGCGTCGTAGGGCGAGAGGCCGTACTGGCTCATCAACCGCCGGCGCTTGTCGTCCGGCAGCTCCGGCAGGGTGGCCTCGATCGCCTTGATCCAGGCCGGATCGAGCTCCAGCGGCAAGAGGTCCGGGTCGGGGAAGTAGCGGTAGTCCTGCGCATCTTCCTTCGAGCGCATCGAGCGGGTCTCGCCCTTGTTCGGATCGAACAGCCGCGTCTCCTGTTCGATCACGCCGCCGTCCTCGATGATCTCGATCTGGCGGCGCGCCTCGAACTCGATGGCGGCTTGAATGTAGCGGTAGGAGTTGACGTTCTTGATCTCGCAGCGGGTGCCGAGCGGACCGCCCACCTTGCGCACCGAGACGTTCACGTCGGCGCGCAGGTTGCCCTTCTCCATGTCGCCGTCGCAGGTGCCGAGATAGCGCAGGATGGTGCGGATCTTCTTCACGTAGGCCGCCGCCTCGTCCGACGAGCGCATGTCGGGGAACGAGACGATCTCCATCAGCGCGGTGCCGGCGCGGTTGAGGTCGAGGTAGGTGGCGTTGGGGTCGAGGTCGTGGATCGACTTGCCGGCGTCCTGCTCCAGGTGCAGCCGCTCGATCCGCACCGTGAAGCTGGTGCCGTCGTCGCGCTCCACCTCGACCTCGCCCTCGCCGACGATCGGGTCCTTGTACTGGCTGATCTGGTAGCCCTGCGGCAGGTCGGGATAGAAGTAGTTCTTCCGGTCGAAGCGCGACCAGGTGTTGATCTTCGCCTTCAGGCCGAGGCCGGAGCGCACCGCCTGCTCGACGCAAACGCCGGTTGATCACCGGCAGCATGCCGGGCATCGCCGCGTCGACCAGGCTCACCTGCTCGTTCGGACCGGCGCCGAAGCCCACCGCCGCGCCGGAGAACAGCTTCGATTTCGACGCCACCTGGGCGTGGATCTCCAGCCCGAGGACGATCTCCCAGGGGCCGGTGCGGCCTTCGATCAGCTTGGAATCTGCGGTGGTCATGGCGCGCGATGTAGTCGATCCGGGCGGCGCGCGCATCCTTTCGCTTGCGACTCAGGTCGGGCAAGGCGACCTGGACGTCCTTGGACCGAACGCCTGACCGGGAGATCTCGACCATGACCCTCGCCGCCGACGCCCCCGCCCCGCCCGCCGAGCGCGAGCTGGTGCTGACCCGCCTGATCGACGCGCCGAGGGCCGCGCTGTGCCGCTGCTGGACCGAGCCGGCGCTGCTGAAGCAGTGGTTCGCGCCGGCGCCGCTGACGACGCCGATCGCCGAGCTCGACGTGCGCCCCGGCGGCGAGAACCTGGTCGTCATGCGGATGCCGGACGGAACCGAAATGCCGAACCGCGGCGTCTACCTGGAGGTGGTTCCGGGCGAGAAGCTGGTGTTCACCGACGCCTTCGGCGCGGACTGGCAGCCAAGGACGGCGCGCCGTTCATGACGGTGATCCTGACGTTCGAGGACGCCGGCCCCGGCCGCACCCGCTACACCGCCCGGTCGCGGCCACTGGACGATCGCCGATCGCGAGCGGCACGAGGCATGGGCTTTGCGACCGGCTGGGGCACAGTGCGCCGACCAGCTGGCGTGCCTGGCGGCGACGCTTCCGAGCCGAGCTTGACAGGTCGGGAGGCCCGGGCTCACCCTCCGCGCCAGGGTCGATACACCCGCCGCCTGCGCCCGAAACGGGTACGGTGAACGTATCGCTTCAGGCCAGATCCTTTCGATCCTCAAAGCCAGCCGGGCGAGAGAGATCGGCAACGCAGGCGCTGATCGATACCTCTCGTTCGCGAGGCAAGGATCGAACCATGACCGACACTGAAACCGCCAAGCGGATGGCGCGCGCCTTGCGCCAGGCGCTCGCCGCCAAATCGATCGACGTCACCCACAGCGCGTCGCTCGAGTTCGTCGCCCAGAGCCTGGGCCACGCCGACTGGAACACGCTCTGCGGCGCCGAAGAAGCTGCCGCACCGCAGGACGCGGTGGCGCTGACGCAGGCCGTGCCCGTGCTGCGGATGTTCGACGAGGCGAAGGCCAAGGCCTTCTACGTGGGCCTGCTCGGGTTCCATCTCGACTGGGAGCACCGCTTCGAGCCGGGCTTCCCGCTCTACATGCAGGTCTCGCGCGGCGGCGTCCGGCTGCATCTGTCCGAGCACAACGGCGACGGCACGCCCGGAACGGTGGTGTTCGTCCAGACCACCGGCCTCGATGCGTTCCACGCCGAGCTTGCTGCAAGGGGCAGCCGCGCGGAGATCGAACCGGGGCCGAACCCCGACATGCGGGTGTTGAGCTTATGGGACCCGTTCGGCAGCCGGATCAGGTTCGCCGAGACTAGGGCGAGGGCCGAGGGCGAGGTCCCCGCCGGCTACAGCGCGCCGGACGACTGACGGCGTCGGCGCCTAGCCGAGGCGGCCGGCGAGCGCCAGCAGGCCGATGCCGGCCTGCAGACCGGCCAGCGCCGCCGCTGGCGTCGCGATCCAACTGGTGGCCGCGACCCAGCCCGCATCGTTCGAGCCTACGAACGGGAGCCAGGCGACAAAATAGACGATCGTCAGGCCCCAATGCAGGGCGCCGCCGCCAGCCGCGGACCTGGCCTCCAGGCGGCCCAGGCCCCGCCCGAGCGCGGTGAGCGGCAGCGCCGCATAGGTGACAAACGCCGCGATGAGCACGGTGAAGCAGGGCCAGGCCAGGAAGTTCGCGAGCGCCGTCTGCCGATCGAAATCGATGGCGGCCAGCGAAGCGGCGAGCACCCAGAGCAGCGACCAGGCTGTGACCGAATAGAAGGCCAACCTGACCACCGGCTGATGGGAGTTCGACCGCAGGTTATCAGCCAGGCTGAGGTCCCGGTTCCACTTCCTGACGCCCAACGCTTCCCCCGCCCCCCGTTACTCTGACCCTGCCGGTCCCTTGTCGCCTGTCGCGACCGTGTGAAAATCCTCGCCGATTCGCCGCCGTCGTAGCTGCCACAGCGCCGTCACATTCGTCGCACTTTCGTTGGGTTGTGTCGATAGGTGATACTATTCAGGGTTAGCGCGGCGCTAACCAAACACATGCGACCTAGGCGCGCACCGAAAAGCCGACGCGCGCCATCCGGTCTTATATTCAGACTGCCGCGGGTCGCGTCAGGCGCGCCACCAGGGCGCCGGCTTGGCTGCGGAAGTCGGCCGCCTTCTCCAGCGCGCCGCCGAGCTGGAAGAGCGTCGCCTCGTCGAGCGAGCGGCCGATCAGCTGCAGGCCCAGCGGCAGGCCCTGCGCGTCGAGCCCGGCCGGCACGCTGAGCGCCGGCAGGCCGGCGAGGTTCACCGTCACCGTGAAGATGTCGTTCAGGTACATCGCCACCGGATCGGCGGTGTTCTCGCCGAGCCCAAAGGCGGCCGACGGCGCGGTAGGGGTCAAGCAGCGCATCGACCTGCTCGAACGCCTGAGCGAAGTCGTCGGCGATCTTGCGGCGCACCTTCAGCGCCTTCAGGTAGTAGGCGTCGTAGTAGCCGGCCGAGAGCACGTAGGCGCCGATCAGCACGCGCCGTCGCACCTCCGCGCCGAAGCCGGCGGCGCGGGTCAGCCTCGTAGGTGTCGTTCAGGGTCGTCGCCATCGACCCGCAGGCCGTAGCGCATGCCGTCGTAGCGGGCGAGGTTCGACGAGGCCTCGGCCGGGGCGATGATGTAGTAGGCCGGCAACGCGTACTTGCGTGTGCGGCAGCGAGACGTCGACGATCTCGCAGCCGGCGTCCTTCAGCCACGCGATGCCCTGACGCCCACAGCGCTCTCGATCTCGGCCGGCATGCCGTCGGCGCGGTACTCCTTCGGCACGCCGATCCTCAGGCCCTTCACCGACTTGCCGACGAAGCTGGCGAAATCAGGCGACCTCGGCCGGCAGGCTGGTGGAGTCCTTGGGATCGTGGCCGCTCATCGAGCGCAGCAGGATCGCCGCGTCCTCGACGCGTCTTGGCGAGCGGCCCGGCCTGGTCGAGCGAGGAGGCGAAGGCGACGATGCCCCAGCGCGAGCAGCGGCCGTAGGTGGGCTTCATCCCGACCGTGCCGGTCAGCGACGCGGGCTGGCGGATCGACCCGCCGGTGTCGGTGGCGGTCGCGGCCAGCGCCAGGTCGGCGGCCACCGCGGCGGCCGAGCCGCCGGACGAGCCGCCGGGGCGTCAGCGGGCGGTTCGAGCCGCGCGAGCGCCAGGGGTTCACCACCGGCCCGAACGCGCTGGTCTCGTTGGACGAGCCCATGGCGAACTCGTCCATGTTGAGCTTGCCCAGCATCACCGCGCCGTCGCGCCAGAGGTTGGCGGTGACGGTGGATTCGTACGGCGGCTTGAAGCCCTCGAGGATGCGCGAGCCGGCGGTGGACTGGACGCCCTCGCGTGCAAAAGAGGTCCTTGATCCCGAGCGAGGCGCCTTCCAGCGGCCGCGCCTCCCCGGCCGCCAGCCGCGCGTCGGACGCTTCGGCCATCGCCAGCGCCTGCTCCGGCGTCTCCAGCACGTAGGCGTTCAGCGCCCGCGCTGCGGCGATCGCCTCGACGTGCGCCTGGGCGAGCTCGACGGCCGAGAACCGGCGCTGCCTTCAGGCCGTCGAGCGCGTCCTTCAGCGTCAGCGCCGGTGAGCGTCGCTCATTCCACCACCTTCGGCACGACGAAGAAGCCGCGGTCGGTCTTCGGGGCGTTGGCGAGGATCACGGCCGGATCGCCGCCGTCGGTGACCACGTCCTCGCGCATCGGCAGTTTCACCGCCTCGGTGGAAGCCATCGGCGCGACGCCCTCGGTGTCGACCTCGTTCAGCTGCTCGATCCAGGCGAGGATGCCGGAGAGCTCGGCGGCCAGCGGCTCCAGCCGCGCCTCCTCGACGCGGATGCGGGCGAGGTGCGCCACCTTCCTCACGGTCGCGGCGTCGATGGCCATCGGCGAAAACCTCCCGGATGCGAGGCGCGCGGGTTAGCCGGGGCTTGGCGGCGTTGGCAAGCCTTCTTAAAGCGTCCGCGCATGGCCGTGGTCGATCTGACAGACTTGCCGGGCGCGCTGGCGAAGGCCGCGCCGATCGTCGGGCTCGACCTGGGCTCGAAGACCATCGGCGTGGCGGTCTCGGACGTCGGCCGGATGATCGCCAGCCCGCTGGCGCTGATCCGCCGCGCCAAGTTCGGCGCCGACGCCAGGCGCTGTTCGCCCTGATGGCCGGCCGCGGCGCGGGCGGGATCGTCATCGGCCTGCCGGTCAACATGGACGGCACGGAGGGACCGCGCTGCCAGTCGACGCGAGCCTTCGCGCGCAACCTGTTGCGACTGAAGGACATTCCGATCGCGTTCTGGGACGAGCGGCTCTCCACCGAGGCGGTGAACCGGATGCTGATCGACGAGGCGGACACCACCCGCGCCCGCCGCGCCGAGCTGGTCGACAAGGCCGCCGCCGCCTGGATCCTGCAGGGCGCGCTCGATCGGCTTAGGATGCTGCGATGAGCGCACAGGTCATCCTGCTGAACGGCGTCTCCAGCGTCGGCAAGGGCTCCGTCGCCAAGGCGCTGCAGCGCATCGCCCATCGCCCGATGCTGCATGTGCAGATGGACGCCTTCCTGGAGATGATGCCGCCCGGCTCGTTCGGCGCGGCGGAGGGCTACACGTTCGAGACCCGCACCGAGGGCGGCAAGCCGGTGACCGCCGTCTCCAGCGGCCCGATCCTGGAGACCGCGATGCGCAGCATGCGCGCGGCGGTGGGTGCGATGGCCGACGCCGGCGCCGATCTGGTGGTCGACGAGGTGATCTGGAACCCGGCGGACCTCGCCGACTACCGCCGGCGCCTGGCCGCCCACGCCTTCCACGCCGTCGGCCTCTTCGCGCCGCTGGAGGTGGTCGAGCGCCGCGAGAAGGCGCGCGGCGACCGCACCCTGGGCCTCGCACGCTGGCAGTACGACAAGGTGCACGGCGGCATGAGCTACGATCTCGAGCTGGATACGTCGGTGGCCACCCCCGAGGCGCTGGCCGGGCTGATCAAGGAAGCGTTCGGGCTTTGAACTGAGCGGCAGGACGGTCGGGAGGGCGCGCATGGGCCGGCTGACGGGCAAGGTCGCCATCGTCACAGGGGCGGCGGCGCAGGCCGAGGGGGTGGGCAACGGCAGCGCGGTCGCCACCCTCTTTGCACGGGAAGGCGCCAGCGTCGTGCTGGTCAACCGCAACCTCGAGCGGGCGAAGGCGCTGGAGGCGGCGATCCGCGCCGAGGGCGGCGAGGCCGCGGCGTTCGCGGCGGACGTCACCGACCCCGACGCCACCGAGGCGATGGCCGCCTTCGCCGCCGAGCGCTACGGCCGCCTCGACATCCTGCACAACAACGTCGGCGTCGGCGCCGGCGGCAACACGGTCACCCAGTCGCTGGACGACTGGAACCGGATCGTGGCGACCAACCTGACCTCCGCGATGCTCACCTGCCGCGCCTGCATCCCACGGATGCGCGAGGCCGGCGGCGGGTCGATCATCAACGTCTCGTCCAGCGCCGGCATGCTCGGCCTCTCCGGCACGCCGGGCGCGGTCGCCTACTCCGCGGCGAAGGCCGGGCTGCAGGGCCTGACCCTGTCGGTCGCGGCCGACCACGCGGCGGAGGGCATCCGCGCCAACTGCCTGATCGTCGGCACCGTCTACACGCCGCTGGTCAGGGGCCTGGGCGAAGAGGGCCGCGAGCGCCGCCGCAAGGCCGTGCCGCTGCAGACCGAGGGCACCGGCTGGGACGTCGCTTACGCCGCGGTCTACCTGGCCAGCGACGAATCGCGCTGGGTCACCGGCGTGATGCTGCCGATCGACGGCGGCTTCCAGACCATCCGGCCGTGGCCGCGGTGACTCCTAGGGTTCGCCACGCCCCGCCTCACCGGCCTTCCACTCGTCGCGCGTATGCCAGCAGATGTCCGAGTAGCGCTCGGAGGCGCCGAGCCAGTCGTGCAGCGTCAGCGACAGCTCGCGGCCGCCGGCGCCGTTGTGGCTGACCAGCAGGCGGCCGTCCGGCGTCGCTGCGATCCTCACCGTATGGAAGCGGCCGCCCTGCCAGTAGAGCCGCACGCTCGACCGCGCCGCTGTGTGAGCGGTGCGGGCGCGCCTTCAGCGACGTGGCGCCGGCCTTGGCGCGGCTGCGGATGTGGGCGACGAGGTCGGCGGCGGCGTCCATCGGCTCGAACACCGGATCGCCGGCGGCGTGGAACGTGACGTGGGTCTCAACCGCGTCGTGGGAACCGCCGTCCTCGTCGAAAGCGCCTCGCCCGGTCATTCGTCCAAGCTAGGCCGTACCGCTGGACGGGCCAAGTATGCGCGACGTTCCTCCGCCCCTTCCCCACCGCGCCGAAGCCGCCTAGAACGGCGCTTTAATGACCATCATCGCGCCTGGCCCCGAAGAGGTCCGTCAGCGGACCTTTCCCTTTCCCGCGCGCCATTTCCTTTCCGTGCACGATCTCGAGCGCGAGCAGGTGGACGACCTGCTCGATCTCGCCGAGGGGTTCGTGGCGCTGAACCGCCAGAAGGCCAAGAAGCTCGACCTGATGAAGGGGCGCACGCTGGTGAACCTCTTCTTCGAGGCCTCCACGCGCACCCAGTCGAGCTTCGAGCTGGCCGGCAAGCGGCTGGGCGCCGACGTGGTCAACATGAGCCCGCGCGCCTCGTCGATCTCCAAGGGCGAGACGCTGATCGACACCGCGGTGACGCTGAACGCCATGCAGCCGGACATCCTGGTGGTGCGCCACGGCGCGTCGGGCGCGGCGTCGCTGCTCTCGCAGAAGGTCACCTGCAGCGTGATCAACGCCGGCGACGGCCAGCACGAGCACCCCTCGCAGGCGCTGCTCGACGCGCTGTCGCTGCGGCGCGCGTTCGGCCAGATCGAGGGGCTGACGGTGGCGATCTGCGGCGACGTGCTGCACAGCCGCGTGGCCCGCTCCAACGTCGGCATGCTGACCGCGATGGGCGCGCGGGTGCGGCTGGTCGGGCCGCCGACGCTGATGCCGACCGGCGTCGAGCGCTGGGGCGTCGAGGTGTTCCACGACATGCGCAAGGGCATCGCCGGCGTCGACGTGGTGATGATGCTGCGCCTGCAGCTGGAGCGGATGCAGGGCGCGCTGGTCCCCTCGACCCGCGAGTACAACCGCCTCTTCGGCCTCGACCGCGAGAAGCTGGCCCTGGCCGCGCCGAACGTGCGGGTGATGCACCCGGGGCCGATGAACCGCGGCGTCGAGATCGACTAGCGACGTCGCCGACGACCTCGCGGTCAGCCTGATCCAGAACCAGGTGGAGATGGGCGTCGCCGCGCGCATGGCGGTGCTGGCCTCGATGTCGGCGCGCGCTGGAGAACGAGTAGGTGGCCGGCGCGCCCCATCGCCTTCGTCAACGCGCGGCTGGTCGACCCGGAGAGCGGCTATGACGGGCCTGGCGCGCTGATCGCCAGGAACGGCGTCGATCGGCGCGGTCAGCCGCGAGCCCGACTTCGCGGACCTGTCGCCCGACATCCGGCGGATCGACTGCAACGGGGCGATGCTGGCGCCCGGCCTCATCGACCTGCGGGTCAAGACCGGCGAGCCCGGCGCGGAGCCGAAGGAGACGCTGAAGTCGGCGGCGCGGGCGGCGGCGGCGGGCGGCGTCACCTCGATCGTCGTGCAGCCTGACACCGAGCCGGCCATCGACGACCCTTCGGTGGTCGACTTCATCCTGCGCCGCGCCCGCGACATCGAGCTGGTGCACGTCTACCCGGCCGGCGCGGCGACCAAGGGGCTGGCGGGCGCGCAGATGGCCGAGCTCGGCCTGATGCGCGAGGCCGGCTGCGTCTACGTCACCGACGCCGACCGGCCGATCGTCAATTCCAAGGTGATGCGGCGCATCCTCGCCTACGCCAGCGGCCTCAACCTCCTGGTGGCGCACCGCCCCGCCGACCCGTGGCTCACCGCCGGCGCGGCGGCGACCGAGAGCGAGTTTGCCGGCCGCATGGGCCTGCCGGCCGCGCCCGCCGCGGCCGAGAAGATCATGCTGGAGCGCGACGCGGCGCTGGTGGAGCTGACCGGCGCGCGGCTGCTGGTCGACCAGGTGAGCGCGGCCTGCGCGCTGGAGACGTCTGGAGCGCGCCAAGGCGCGCGGCCTGCCGATGCTGGCCACCGCCTCGATCAACCACCTGACCTTCAACGAGCTCGACATCGGCGACTACCGCACCTTCTGGAAGCTGGAGCCGCCGCTGCGGTCGGAGGACGATCGTCAGGCGCTGGTCGAGGCGCTGGTGTCCGGCCTCGTCGACATCGTGGTCTGCGCCCACGCGCCGGCCCCGGCCGAGGACAAGCGGCTGCCGTTCGAGGAGGCCGACGCCGGGCTCGATCGGCCTGGAGACGCTGCTGCCGGCGCTGCTCAGCCTGCACCACGAGGGGCGCGCGCCGCTGCTCCGGCTGATCGAGGCGGTGACGCTGGCGCCGGCGAAGGCGATCGGCCTCGCCGCGGGCAGGCTGTCCGTCGGCGCGCCGGCCGACCTGGTGCTGTGCGACCTCGCCGCCCCGCGCGTCATCGACGCCGAGCAACTTACCTCGAAATCCAAGAACTCCGCTTTCGACGGCCGTCGCCTGCAAGGCCAGGTGCTGATGACCCTGGTCGACGGCCGCGTGGTCTACGAGGCCTCGTGAGCTCCGGCCCGCGAACCGCGATCGACCGGAATCCTGCGCCAGCATGCCTCTAAAACGGCCAGGGAGGGGCGCCAGAGCCCCGAACGCGGGGCAGGCGGTAGGGTACTACCAGTGTCGTTACGATTCGCGTGTAGAGGCTTCCTGGTGGCCTGGCGCCCGTTCGTGCATTTCGGGACAGACCGGCGAGCGCCCAAAGCTCACCAACCGACCGGCAACAACGCCCCGGTCTAGGCTCGATCCGCCGATCTCGGTTCAAGCGAGGTCCAGCGGCGGGGCCAGCGCCAGCCGAGCGAGCGCACCTCGCTTGGTTTGAGCGCCAGTGCGCTGACCGTCGTGGCGGAGAGCTCGCTGACCAGATGGACCGGCTCCAGGCCGGCGACGGGACTGGCGGACACCGGACCGATCAGCAGCGCCTGGTCGATCGCGCTCCACTCGGCCTTGGCGCGGTCCGCATGGCCGACGGCGAAGAAGTGGCGCAGGGCGATGGGCTCGCCGGGCAGCTCCACCATCACCCCGATCAGCCAGCCGTGCGCCATTCGCCGTGCCTAGCCCGCGGGCCAGGTGTTGGCGAGCGAAGACAAGGCGCCGGCGATCGCCGGCCAGCCGGTTCTCAGGGGATTACCCGGTACAGCTTCGCCACATCGGGTGCATACTGCCGTGATCGCGCTCAGGTTGGGAGACCACCATGCTGAAGAAGCTCGCGGCGGAGTTCATCGGAACGGCCTGGCTGGTGCTGGGCGGGTGCGGGTCCGCCGTGCTGGCGGCGGCCTTCCCGCAACTCGGGATCGGCTTCGTCGGCGTGGCGCTGGCGTTCGGCCTGACCGTTCTGACCATGGCTTACGCCATCGGCCATGTCTCGGGCTGCCACCTCAACCCGGCGGTGTCGGTGGGCCTGTGGGCCGGCGGCCGCTTCAAGGCCAGCGAGCTGCCCGGTTACATCATCGCCCAGGTGCTCGGCGCCATCGTCGGCGCGGGCGTGCTCTACCTGATCGCCAGCGGCAAGGCGGACTTCAGCACCGCGGGCGGCTTCGCCAGCAACGGCTATGGCGAGCATTCGCCCGGCGGCTACAGCCTGGTGGCGTGCCTCGCCTGCGAGGTCGCGATGACCTTCGCATTCCTGTTCGTGATCATGGGCGTCACCCACGGCCAGGCGCCGCGCGGGTTTGCGCCACTCGCCATCGGGCTCTGCCTGACGCTGATCCACCTGATCAGCATCCCGGTCACCAACACCTCGGTGAACCCGGCCCGCAGCACCGGGCCGGCGCTGTTCGTCGGCGGCTGGGCGCTGCAGCAGCTGTGGCTGTTCTGGTTGGCGCCGCTGGTGGGCGGCGCGCTGGGCGGCCTGGCCTACCGCTGGCTGAGCCCCGACGCCCCCGCGCCGGTCGAGGTCTCCGGCACGACCTAGTCCCCGGTCGGGACCACGCTGGCCTTCTCGACCATCAGCACCACGGTGCGGCCGTGGGCGTGCGGACAGTGCTGCGTCGCCTTCGGGACGGTGACGCCCTGGCCGGGGCCGAGCTCGAACGGCGCGCAGCCTTCGACCTCGATGGTGAGCGCGCCCTCCAGCACGTAGAAGAACTCGTCCTCCTCGTCGTGCTGGTGCCAGTGGAAGTCGCCCTCCATGACGGCGAGGCGCACCACCGCGTCGTTGACCTCGCCGAGCGTGCGGTTCCACCAGGGCGTCTGCGCGGCTGCCACGGCCGTCACGTCCATCCGCTCCAGCGGCGCGAACAGCACGTCCTTGGAGATGTCGTAGCGGTCCTGGACGTCGGTCATGGCGGGCTCCTGGCGCGGCTTTCGCCGATACTAGGCGGCCACGCCGGGGAGACCTAGGCTGTGGCGGATGGTTCGCAGATGAAGTTTCCGCAATGCGGCCTGGGGCTCGCCGTCGCGCTGACGGCGCTCGCCGCCTCGGGCGCGCCCGCCGCCCCGCCGCATGAGGCCGACGCGCGCGGCCCCTGCGACAGTCCCGACAAGCGTGCGTGGCGGCGCCTCGCCGCCCCGCCGGCGGATGCGGACGCGCTCGCGGCCCAGGCGGCGACCAAACCCAGCTTCTCGGTCCCGCAGCATTGGGTTGCGGAGACCTGGTTCGCGCTGGAGGGCGCCATCCTGCTCTGCCGCTCCGATGCGCCGCTGCCGCGGGCCTGCGCCGGCGAGTGGTGGCGCTTCGAGCCGGCGCCGGCCGGCGGCCATGCGCTCATCGACCACGACAGCTTCCTCTGCCTGGCTGCGCGTTGAACGCCAGCGTGACTTTGCCGGCGCGGCGGCGCTCGCCTAGAGTGACGGAATGCTCGCCGCCAGCCCGTTCATCGCGATCGCCGTCAGCTGCCTGGTGTTCGGCTATTTCCTGGGCTCGATCCCGTTCGGGGTGATCGCCACCCGGCTGGCCGGCGCGGGCGACCTGCGCCAGATCGGCTCGGGCAGCATCGGCGCGACCAACGTGCTGCGCACCGGGCGCCGCGACCTGGCGCTGATCACGCTGCTGGGCGACGGCGGCAAGGGCGCGCTGGCGGTGGGCGTGGCCTGGTGGTTCTTCCGTAGCGCCGAGGCGCAGGCGATGGCCGGCGGCGCGGCGTTCGTCGGCCACCTCTTTCCGGTCTGGCTGCGCTTCAAGGGCGGCAAGGGCGTGGCGACCTTCTTCGGCACGATGATCGCCATCGCCTGGCCGGCCGGGCTGCTGGCCGGCGCGACCTGGCTCGTCATGGCGGGGATCTTCCGGTTCTCGTCGCTGGCGGGGCTGACCGCCGCGGCGCTGGCCCCGCTCTACGTGTTCCTGACCGGGCAGACCCCGGAGGCGAAGCTGTGGCTGGCGGCCTTCATGGCGGTGCTGATCTTCGTCCGCCACCACGAGAACATCGGCCGGCTGCTGAAGGGCGAGGAGCCGCGCATCGGGGCCCGGCCGGCCGCGGTCCAGCCGACCGAATTTGGCCACAACGGCGGCCCGCCCCTGCCATGAGCCGCATGCGCGCCGAGGGCGTGAGCGAGCCTGAGCCGACCTCTGCCGAGCGGCTGGCGTGGCTGCGCCTGGCGCGCACCGAGACGGTCGGCCCGGTCGCCTTTCGCCACCTGATCGACCGCTACGGCTCGGCCCGGCGGGCGCTGGAGGCGCTGCCGCAACTGGCGCGGCGGGCCGGGCGGGCGACGCCGCCGCACACCCCGTCGGAGGGCGAGGCCGAAGCCGAGATCGCGGCGGGCGAGGCGCTCGGGGCGCAGCTGATCTGCGGCGGCGACGCCGGCTTCCCCATCGCGCTGAAGGCGATCGAACCGCCGCCGCCGGTGCTCTGGGCGCTGGGCGACGCCGGGTTGCTGCACCACCGGGCCGTGGCGATCGTCGGTGCGCGGGTGGCCTCGGCGGCCGGCTGCCGCTTCGCGCGCGGCCTCGCCGCCGAGCTCGGCCGCGCCGGCCTCGTCATCACCTCCGGCCTCGCCCGCGGCGTCGATGCGGCCGCCCACGAGGGCGCGCTGCCGACCGGCACGGTCGCGGTGCTGGGCGGCGGCGTCGGCGACATCTATCCGCCCGAGAACGCGGCGCTCTACGACGCCATCGCCAGGCGCGGCGGCTGCATCGTCTCGGAGAGCGCGCCGAACCGGCGGGCGCAGGCCAAGGACTTCCCGCGCCGTAACCGGCTGATCTCCGGCCTCTCGCTGGCCGTCGTGGTGGTCGAGGCCGAGCTGAAGTCCGGCTCGCTGATCACCGCGCGGCTGGCGGCCGAGCAGGGCCGCGAGGTGCTGGCGGTGCCGGGCTCGCCGCTCGATCCGCGCGCCCGCGGCTGCAACGACCTGATCCGCCAGGGCGCGGCGGTGTGCGAGGGACCGGACGACGTGCTGCGCGCCATCGAGGCGATCGGCGGCTTCCGCGCCCCGCCCGCCCCGCCCTACGCCGGCGACGCGGGCGAGCCGCCGCCGGAGCTGATCGAGCGCGTCATCGACCTGCTCTCGCCGACCCCGGTCCACATCGACGAACTCGCCCGCCAGGTCGGCGCGCCGGCCGGCGAAGTGTTCGCCGCGCTGGTGGAGCTGTCGCTGGCCGGCCGCGCGGAGCTGACCCCAGGCGGCATGGCGGCGCGGACTTAGGAAAATGGGGACACACACCCTTTTTCCAAGAACCATGAACGCCGCTCGCTTCCGGAAAAAGGGTGTGTGTCCCCATTTTCCAGCGGCTCTAAGCGTACCCCAGCTTCGCCAGCACGCGGTCGGTCATGGCCTGGCAGTCGAGGCCGGCGAAGGGGAGCGTGGCGGCGCGCACGCCGGCCATCTCGGGCGCCAGCTCGGCCTGTAGCCTGAGCCGCGCGCGGTGCAGGCGGGTGCGGACCGTCGCCTCGGCGAGGCCGAGCGCCTGGGCGGTCTCGGCCACACTGAGGCCCTCGATCTCGCGCAGCACGAAAGCCGGGCGGAACACTTCCGGCAGCCGCCCGATCGCGGTCTCCAGCACGCGGGCGAGCTCAGTACGCATCACCGCCTGTTCCGGACTTTGGGAAGGCTCGGAGCCTCGCATGAGCGCCTCGCGATACAACTCGATGAAACTGACCCCCTGGCTCTCCAGCTGTTTGCGGCGGCGCCCGGCTTTGCGCCGCCGCTCCAGCGCCTCGTTGACGACGATGCGGGTGAGCCAGGTGGAAAGCTGCGCCTCGCCGCGGAACGTCGGCAACGCGGCGAACGCCTTCAGGTAGCCGTCCTGCACCGCCTCCTCGGCCTCGCCGCGGTCGGCCAGGATGCTCCAGGCCGCGCGGAAGAGCCGCTGGTTGCTGCGGGTGATCAGGAAGCGGGCGGCCGCGGCGTCGCGCCCGACGATGCGGTGGACGAGCTCCGCATCGGTGAGGGCGGCGTAGTCGAGCGCCGGCGCGGTGGTCGGCATGACGGGCCCCCCCTACTTCACGACCACGATCTGCCCCTTCATCCCGGGATGATAGCGGCAGATGTAGCTGATCACCCCGGGCTTCAGCAGCCGAACTCCGCCGCTGGCGCCGGGCTTCAGCGCCACGTCGAAGTCCGGCGTGGTGGCCGAGTGCAGGAAGATGTCGTTGTTCACCCAGGCCACCCGGTCGCCGACGCGCGCGGTGATGGTTTGCGGCGCATAGGCCAGGTCCTTCATCGACACCACGATCAGCTTCGAGGCGGTGTCCTTGGCCAGCAGCGGGGCGGCGACGGCGCAGAGGCCTGCCGCCGCGGCCGCCGCCAGGGCGCCGCGCCATGGGAGACGCATCGCGAGCGCCCCGCTACTTCAGGTCGGCGACGAGCTGCTCGGCGTGCTGCTCGTGCATCTGAAACAGCTTCAGCCCGGTCTGCAGCAGCGACTTCAGCTCGGCGTTCTGGGCGTCGGGGATCAGGGTCTGCTCGAGCGCATTGTCGACCATCTTGTGGTAGGCGACCTCGTTCGCCGCGTAGGCCACGTCGAATGCGTGGCCGCTGAGCTTGGCCTGGTCGGCGCGCTTCTCCCCTTCTGTTTCCGCGAGCGACTTGCTGGTCGGATTGTCCTGCGGCGTCACGCCCAGCTTCTTGACCAGCGCCAGCGCCTGGTCGTTCACCGCGCCGTGGTCGCGGACCATCTCCTCGGCGAACGCTCGCACCTTCGGGTTCTTCGACTTCGCCAGCGCCTGCTTGGCCGTGGCGATGTCGATCAGGCCAGCCGTGTAGGCGATGTGGGCGATCTGCGCGTCGTTGGGCTGCGCCGCCGGCTGCGCCACGGCGAAGCTCGCGGCGGCGAGCGCGGCGACGGATGCGGCGGCGGCAATCCTCATGAACATTCCTGCTTCTCCCATCCAGGCCGACGCGGAGCGCGCCGGCGTCATGGCCCCCCTGGTACGCAAGGCCACGCTCATTGGATGACCGACGGCGCCGGCGGTCGCCTGCGCCTATTACGACAGACGAGAACCGTTCCCCTTCGGGGAAAGCCCGTCGGCGCGGCTCGTCGAAGACGCGGCGCCGTTGACAGAGGGGGCGGCGCGCCCCCACTTTCCGCGTCCCGCCGCTTCGGCGGTCCCTCCCCGTCTGGCAGCAGCTCCCTTCCCAGCTTGAAGAACGTCGTCGTCGTCGAAAGTCCGGCCAAGGCCAGGACCATCAACCGTTACCTGGGCTCGGACTACAAGGTCCTGGCGTCGTACGGCCATGTCCGCGACCTGCCGTCCAAGGACGGCTCGGTGCGTCCGGACGAGGACTTCGCGATGAGCTGGGACGTGGACCCCAGGGCCGCCAAGCGCATCGCCGACATCGCCGAGGCGACCAAGGGCGCCGACCGGCTGATCCTCGCCACCGACCCCGACCGCGAGGGCGAGGCGATCAGCTGGCACCTGCTGGAGGTTCTGCAGAAGCGCCAGCGCGCTGAAGGACGCCAAGGTCGAGCGGGTGGTCTTCAACGCCATCACCCGCTCGGCGGTGACCGAGGCGATGAAGCACCCGCGCCAGATCGACATGGAGCTGGTCGACGCCTACCTGGCTCGGCGCGCGCTCGACTATCTGGTCGGCTTCACCCTCTCGCCGGTGCTGTGGCGCAAGCTGCCCGGCGCGCGCTCGGCCGGCCGCGTGCAGTCGGTGGCGCTGCGGCTCATCGTCGACCGCGAGATCGAGATCGAAGCCTTCCGCACCCAGGAATACTGGTCGGTCGAGGCCGACGTCTCGGCCGGCGGCGACCCGTTCCTGGCGCGGCTGGTCAAGCACCTCGGCAAGCGGATCACGCAAGTTCGACCTCGCCAGCGAGGCCGCGGCGATGGGCGCCAAGGCCGCGGTGGAGACCGGGCGCTTCAAGGTCGCGCTCGGTGGAGAAGCGCCCGGCCGGCGCACGCCGCCGCCGCCCTTCACCACCTCGACGCTGCAGCAGGAGGCCTCGCGCAAGCTGGGCTTCTCCGCCGACCGCACCATGCGCGCCGCCCAGCGGCTCTACGAGGGCGTCGACGTCGGCGGCGAGACGCGAGGGCCTGATCACCTACATGCGCACCGACGGCGTCGCGAGCGCGCCCGAGGCGCTGGCCGAGGCGCGCGAGGTGATCGGCGGCCTCTATGGCAAGGCCTACGTGCCGGCCGAGCCGCGCTACTACAAGGTGAAGGCCAAGAACGCCCAGGAGGCGCACGAGGCGATCCGGCCGACCAGCCTCGGCCGCAACCCCGGCTCGCTGCGCCTGGAGCCCGACCTCGGCCGGCTCTACGAGCTGATCTGGAAGCGGATGATCGCCTCGCAGATGGAGGCGGCCGGAGTCGAGCGCACCACGATCGAGCTGGAAACCGAGGACGGCCAGACCGGCCTCGCGCCACTGGCCAGGTGGTGCTGTTCGACGGCTACCTGCGCGTCTACGAGGAAGGCCGCGACGATCCGGAGACCCGCCCCGCCGCCGCCCAAGGCGCCGCCGACGGCGACGACGATCGCGACTTCGCCGGGCGCCTGCCCGCCGTCAGCGAAGGCGCCGACGCCCGCGTGCACGCCGTCCGCGCCGACCAGCACTTCACCGAGCCGCCGCCGCGCTATTCCGAAGCCTCGCTGGTCAAGAGCATGGAGGAGCTCGGCATCGGCCGGCCCTCGACCTACGCCTCGATCCTCTCGGTGCTGCGCGACCGCGCCTACGTGCGGATGGAGAAGAACCGCGGTTCGTGCCCGAGGACAAGGGCCGGCTCGTCACCGCCTTCCTCGAGCAGTTCTTCCGCCGCTACGTCGAGTACGACTTCACCGCCGCGCTGGAGGAGAAGCTCGACCTGGTGTCGGCCGGCGAGCTCGACTGGAAGGCGCTGCTGCGCGACTTCTGGCGCGACTTCAACGCCGCCATCGGCGAGATCGGCGAGCTGCGCATGGGCCAGGTGATCGAGGCCCTGAACGAGGCGCTGGGTCCGCACATCTTCCCCGACAAGGGCGACGGCGCCGACCCGCGCGCCTGCCCCACGTGCGGCAATGGCCGGCTCTCGCTGAAGACCGGCCGCTACGGCGCCTTCATCGGCTGCTCGAACTATCCGGAGTGCCGCTACACCCGCCCGATCGCCGCAGGAGAACGGCGAGGACGAGGGCGGCCTAGAGCGGCGACCGCGAGCTGGGCGTCGACCCGGCCACCGGCCAGCACGATCTGGCTGAAGGCCGGCCGCTTCGGGCCTTACGTCGAGGAGCAGGGCGAGACGCCCAAGCGCGCCAGCCTGCCGAAGGACTGGCCGCCGGCCGCCATGGACCTCGACAAGGCGATCCGCCTCCTGCGCCTGCCGCGCGAAGTCGGCGCGCACCCGGACGACGGCAAGCCGATCGTGGCCGGCATCGGCCGCTACGGCCCCTACGTCGCAGCACGACGGCACCTACGCCAATCTCGCCGACCGTCGACGAGGTGTTCGAGGTGGGCCTCAACCGCGCCGTCGCCGTGCTGGCCGAGAAACGGGCCGGCGGCCGCGGCGGACGCGGCCGCGGCGATGCGCAGGCGCTGGCCGAGCTCGGCGCCCATCCGGCCGACGGCCAGCCGGTGCGCGTGCTGGCCGGCCGCTACGGTCCCTACATCAAGCACGGCGCCACCAACGCCAACGTCCCCCGCGGCGCCGACCCCGCCGCGCTGACCCTCGACGAAGCCGTCAAGCTGCTCGCCGAGCGCGAGGCCAAAGGCCCCAGCACGGGCAAACGCGGGCGGACTGCGACGAAGGCGGCAGCGCCGGCCAAGGCGAAGAAACCGGCCGCGAAGAAGAAGCCCGCGAAGGCGCGGAAGGCGAAGTAGGCGCCAGACCGCCCGGCAGCCGCACTGCGCCGGAGCTTGGCGGGAGTCCGGCGCGGCTGACTTGGGCAGCGTTCACCTCGCGCAACGCTGAGTTCCGGCCGCGCTCGCTACTGGCCGGCGCCGCCGCCGCTTACCTCCAGCTTCGACAAAGCAGAGATCGAGGCCGGACATGGACCGGACATCCGCTCCACCACCGAAGACCAACATCACGACGCTGGCCGCCGTGCTGGCCACGGCGACGTTCGCAATCTGGATGTCGAACTTCGCCGCCCACTCCCACAGCCTCTACGCCGAGCGCGCGGTCCAAGCCGGTGGCATCGCGCACACAGAAGCGCCTGCGCCCCGCGGGTCATCCAACCAGCGGTAAGACGGCCTCGGCCGCGGCCGCGTCGCGCCAGGCGACCGAGCGCGGGTCGAGGATCTGCGCCAGGAAATCGATCACCGCGCGAACCCCGGGCAGCAGGCCGCGGCGCGAGGTGAAGACGATGTGCAGGATGCCCTCGCGCCCCGCCCAGGTCGGCAACACCCGCTCGAGCCGCCCATCCGCGAGTGGTTCGCGGCAGGCGTATTCGGCGAGGAAGGCGATGCCGGCCCCGGCGATCGCCGCCTCGCGCAGGATCGAGAACTCCTGGGCCGAGAGGCGCGGCTCGTGCACCACCACCGCCTCGGCGCCCGCATCGTCCACCAGCATCCAGCGATCCAGGCCCGGACGCTCGGTCGGGCTGAGGGTCGGATAGGCGGCGATCTGGCTCGGGTCCGCAGGTCGCCCGTGCGCGTCGAGAAACGCCGGGCTCGCCACCAGCATGGTGTTGGCGCGGCCGATGATCTTCACCTGCAGGTCGGCGTCGGTGTCGAGTTTGTCGCGCACGCGGACGGCGACGTCGACGCCCTCTTCGATCAGGTCGACGCGCCGGTTGCTGACGATCACCTGCACCCGCAGCTTCGGGTGGCGCATGAGGAAGCCCGGCAGGCAGGTGGTGAGCAGGCGGTCGGCGCCTTGCGGGCAGCTGACGCGCACCAGGCCCTGCGGCTCGACCTTCAGCCGCGCCGCGACGTCCTCGATCGCTTCGGCCTCGGCGAGCGCCGCGCGGGCGTGGCGGTAGACCTCCTGGCCGACCTCGGTGACGTTGAAGCGGCGGGTCGAGCGCTCGAGCAGGCGCACGCCGAGCTGGCCCTCAAGGGCCGCAACGCGGCGACTGATCCGCGACTTCGGGATCGCCAGCGCCCGCGAGGCCGCAGAGAACCCGCCGTTGGCCACCACGGCGGCGAAAAAGTTCAGGTCGTTGAGATCGCGCATGCCGGTTCTTCGTTCACGTGGCGGAACAATCCGTTCCGAAAACGCCGTCTAATGCCGGCGTCGTTCCAGAGATAGTTATGCAGCCGCCAAATCAACAAGGGTGGTGCAACCATGAAACTTCTCCACATCAACTCCAGCGTCACGGGCGAGGCCTCGGCGTCGCGCCAGGTCTCAGCGGCGATCGTCAGGGCGCTCCGGCAGGCCACGCCGGACCTGCAGGTCACTCGGCGTGACCTCGAGGCAGATCCGATCCCTCACCTGAGCGCCAGGCTGCTGGGGACCATCCGGCCCGACCCGAGCCGTCCCAGCGATGCGACGGTGGCCGAGGCCGACGCAGCCGCCGCCGTCCTTCAGGAGTTCCTCGATGCCGACATCGTGGTGATCGGCGCGCCGATGTACAACTTCGGCATCTCCAGCCAGCTGAAGGCCTGGGTCGACCGGATCCTCATCGCCGGCAAGACCTTCGGTTACACCGAGGCCGGACCCCAGGGCCTGGCGGGCGGCAAGCGCGTCATCGTCGCCTCTTCGCGGGGCGGGCTCTACGGGCCTGGCATGCCGGGCGAGGGCAATGACTTCCAGGAGTCGTACCTGCGGGCGGTGTTCCGCTTCATCGGGCTCGACGATGTCGAGATCGTCCGCGCCGAAGGCCTGGCCTACGGACCCGATCAGCGCGAGGCGGCCATCGATGCGGCGCTCGCCACAGTCGCGTCCCTCGCGGTAACCCCCGCCCCCGGATCGCCGCCTGAGGACCGGGGCTGGGCTCGGTCGAAAGCGAGAGCGACCGGGCCCAGCCAAGCGGGCGCGAAGCGGCCGCCCGCGGCGGCTATCCGGGATCGCCGCCGACCGACGGAGGTGTTAGCCTTTGGGCTCTCGCCGCCGAGGAGGCCGCATGCCCACCGAACCCTTGAATCTGGCCGAGATCGATGCGCGGCTGTCGGTCGTTCGCGACAACCTGCGCGATCTCGTCGAACAGGCCGCGGCCTATTCCGGCGCGGCGGACGAGGAACGGATGAGCTCACGCATCGCCGAGCAGCAGGCGCAGCTCGACGAGCTGACCCAGCAGCGCGACGCGCTCCTGCAACCGCCGGCCTGAAGCACTTCCTCGTGCGCTCAGCGGGTATGCGGCCGCTGGCGAAGTCGCCCGCGATAGCCTTGACGACGGCCGACCTGCGACACATGTAACTCATGGTGCCGAGTACCGATCTTTGACATCGTTGAATGAAGCCGCAGCGGCGTGCAGCCGCAGCGGGGTTCCGCGCGACACCGCACGCCGCCGGGGGACGGTTATTTGTGGTGATTTGTGGTGGCGCCGCGGAAGCCGAGGGTTCCGCGCTCGGGCGGGGGACCGATATCAACGGCGATTATCGGTTTACGGCCGCGACCTCAGGCGGGGGTGGCGAGCGGGCTGGGGCCGAAGCAGTTGGCCGCCGGCTTCGCTCTGCATGACGCCGAGCTCGATCACCGCCCAGCCGAGGATCAGCGTGAAGACCAGCGCGCCGATGCCGTGCGGGGTGGGCCAGACGGCGATCAGCGCGAACAGGATCAGCGCCGCCCACCAGCCGGAACGGCCTCGGTCATGCAGGCGCTTCGAAAGCACGCAGGCGCCCGCGAAAAGCAGGGCTGGGTAGACGATCCAGCCGGTCAGCCAGTGCATCGTGGCGCCCACCCAGGCCTCGTAGATGGCCGCGAGCGAGATCAGCACGGCGCAGCCGATCAGGAAGGGCGTGCGCGCCAGCCGCCCCGAGGCCGACCAGAAGAGGTCCGTCCAGCCAATTCGCCCTTCCACCGCGCTGCTCCAAGGCCTCAGCCGAGAGACTCGAACTTAGGCGCAGGCGCGGCGCGGCGGAAGGGCGCGCCGATCAGCTGGCGGGCGCGACCGGCGCCGCCGGCGCGACGGCCGGGCCGGCGATGCCCTTCGGCGACGGGCCGAAGCGGTTCGGGCCGGGCGTGCCGTCGAGGAAGCCCAGCTCGATCAGCGGCCACAAGGCGCCGATGATGGTGAGGCAGGCCAGGTAGTAGGCGATCAGCCACCAGCCGCTCTTGTTGCGGTCGTGACAACGCTTCACCGAGTTGGCGAGCGATGGCCACAAGAGGGCGAGCTCGACGACCCAGCCGATGATCCCCACGCCGCTGAAGACCGCGCCGGGCGATCCCGTGCCGGTCAGCATGGCCATGTAGGCTGGCCCGATCGTCAAATTGAAGATGATGCTGTTCACCACCGCGAGCACCAGCGCGATGATCCAGAAATGCAGGCGGCGCTGACGCCCCTGAAAACTGAGAAGTTGTGAGAAGTTCATTCGTTAGCCCCCTGGGGTTTGCTCCCGACACTGAGCTAACACCCGCATATGCGGGTTGGACAAGACACAGACTTGCGACGGAAGCTGCAGGCGCCCGGCTAGCGGCCGGCGCTCGCGGCGCCGATCGCGCCCAGCACGCCGATGAAGAGGAACAGCAGGATCAGCTTCACGGCCAGGGCGACGCCGGAACACACGATGCCGGCGATGGCCATGCTCCGGCCGTAGGGCCGGCTGAGCGCCACGACCCCCAGCACCAGGCCGAGGACGACCGGGAGCCAGCCGAGGAACGGCATCCAGAAGAACAGCACGGCGACGATGCCCAGCACCATCGACGCCACCGCCAGGCCGTTGCTGGGCGCGATCGGCGGCGCCTGGATGTTGATGGTCTGGGCCGGCGGCGGCGCCGGGCTCTGCGGTGTCGACAGGTCTGTCATGCCATCCCCCACTCAAGGGCGCGGGGATGGTGACACCCGCTCCGCGAGCGGTCAACGCAACGGTTCGCTCGCCCTCAGGCGAACTCGGCCAGCACTTCGTCGGCGCTGACGCTGTCGCCGGGCCCGACATTCACGGCCTTCAGCACCCCGTCGCGCTCGGCGCGGATGATGTTCTGCATCTTCATCGCCTCGATGACGCAGAGCGTCGCGCCGGCCCCGACCTGCTGGCCGGCCAGCACGTCGACCGAGACCACCAGGCCCGGCATCGGCGAGAGCACCAGGCGCGAGGTGTCGGCGGCCTTCTTTGGCGGCAGCCGGCCGTGCAGGTCGGCGGAGACCGGGGTCAGCACCAGCACCTGGGCGCTCGCGGCGCGGTGGCGGATGCGGAAGCCTTCAGCGGCCGAGGCGACCTCGGCAGCGAACGGCTCGCCGTCCAGTGCGCCGTGGAACAGGGCCTGACCGGGGCGCCAGTCGATCGCCTCCAGGCGCACCGCGCGATCCTCGTCGACAAGGACGACCTCGAGGCCGTCCTTGATCTCGGAGAGGCGCACCAGGCGCTTGTCGTGGCCGACGGCCACCACCCAGTCGGCGCGCGGCTTGGGCGCGGCCAGCACGGCGTGGGTGCGGCCGTTGCGGCGTGACTGGATGCGCTGCATGGCGCAGGCGACCGCGGTCATCAGGTCGAGCTGGCGCGGCGTCGGCGCAAGGCCGTGGAAGCCGTCCGGGAACTCCTCGGAGATGTAGCCGGTGGAGAGCCGGCCTTCCTGGAAGCGCGGCTGGTCCATCACCGCCGGAGAGGAACGGCGAATTGTGGCCCAGGCCCTCGATGTGCAGGTCCTCGAGCGCGCCGGCCATCACGTCGATCGCCGCCGAGCGGGTCGGCCCCCAGGTCGCCAGCTTGGCGATCATCGGGTCGTAGAACATCGAGATCTCGTCGCCTTCGCGCACGCCGGAATCGACGCGCACCCTGCCCGCCCCGCGCGGACCCTCGGCCGGCGCCTGGTAGCGGACCAGGCGGCCGATCGACGGCAGGAAGCCGCGATAGGGGTCCTCGGCGTAGAGCCGGCTCTCGACCGCCCAGCCCTTGATGGCCAGGTCGTCCTGGCCGAACGCGAGCGGCTCGCCGGCGGCGACGCGGATCATCTGCTCGACCAGGTCGAGGCCGGTGATCAGCTCGGTGACCGGATGCTCCACCTGAAGACGCGTGTTCATCTCCAGGAAATAAAACGACTTATCCTGGCCGGCGACGAACTCGACCGTGCCGGCGCTGTCGTAGCTCACGGCCTGGGCGAGCGCGACGGCCTGCGCGCCCATCGCCGCGCGGGTGGCGGCGTCCAGCAGCGGCGACGGCGCCTCCTCGATGACCTTCTGGTTGCGGCGCTGGATCGAGCATTCGCGCTCGAAGAGGTGGACGCGTGGCCGTGCTTGTCGCCCAGCACCTGGATCTCGACGTGGCGCGGGTTCACGATGAACTTCTCGATGAACACCCGGTCGTCGCCGAACGCGCCGGCCGCCTCGGCCTTCACGGCGCCGAGCGCCTCGCCGATCTCGCCTGCGCCCCGCACCACCCGGATGCCCTTGCCGCCGCCGCCGGCCGAGGCCTTCAGCATCACCGGGTAGCCGATCTCGGCGGCGATCCTGGCGGCGTGCTCGGCGCCGTCGATCTCGCCGATGTGGCCGGGCACGCAACTGACCCCGGCTGCGGCCGCGAAGCGCTTGGAGGCGATCTTGTCGCCCATCGCGTCGATGGCGTGGGGGTTGGGGCCGATGAAGACGATGCCGGCCTCGGCGCAGGCCCGCGCGAACTCGGCGCGCTCGGAAAGGAAGCCGAAGCCCGGATGCACGGCCTCGGCGCCCGTCTCCTTGCAGGCCGCGATGATCTTGTCGGCCACGAGGTAGGACTGCGCGGCCGGCGGCGGTCCGATCAGCACGGACTCGTCCGCCATCTCGACGGCGAGGCTGCCGGCGTCGGCCTCCGAATAGACCACGACGGTCGCAATTCCGAGCCTGCGGCACGTGCGGATGATGCGCACGGCGATCTCGCCCCGGTTGGCGATCAGGATTTTGGAGAACAAGCGGCTACCCGCGGCCGTCTTCGTCATTATCTTCGGGGGGTTAGAGGCCGATGCGCGGCCTTGCAACCCGTAACGTCACGTCAAGCCACGCCAGGAGGCAAGCCGCCATGTCCGACGCCGCCGAGACCAGGATCATCTCTTCCACCGGCTTCGACCTGTCGCCGCCGAGCGTGAGCGACCGCGCACGCCTCGAAGCGGGCCTGACCGACGAGGAGCGCGAGGTGCTCCTGCACCACGGCACCGAGGCGCCGTTCTGCGGCGGCCTGCTGGGCCAGAAGGATGACGGCGTCTACTGCTGCCGCGAGTGCGGGCTGCCGCTCTTCCTGCACAAGACCAAGTTCGAGAGCGGCACCGGCTGGCCGAGCTTCTACGAGCCGTTCGCCGAGGACCATGTCCGGGAGGTGCGCGACACCAGCTACGGCATGCTCCGCATCGAGACGCTCTGCGCGCGCTGCGGCAGCCACCAGGGCCACGTGTTCCCCGACGGCCCGCGCCCCACCGGGCTGCGCTACTGCATCAACTCGATCTCGCTCGAGTTCGTGAAGACCGGCGATGCGCTGCCCGACCCGCTGCACCGGGGCGACAAGCTGCCGGGCGTGCACGCCAGTCAGTAGCGCTCGCCCCACCGAAGAGTGGGCTACCGGGAGTCGGTGTCCGTGCCATCGGTGAGCGCGGCGATGCGCGGATCGGTCTGCGCGGCGACCGTGCCAGGCGCCGGGCGGACGCGCAGGTTGTTCTGCACGTGGGTGACGCCGGTGACGTCCTCGGCATGATCCTCGGCGCGGCGCTTGGCGGCGCGGCTGTCGACCGTGCCGTCCAGCGTCACCTCGGTGCCGGTGACCGACACCTCGATGTCGGAGGCGTCGAGGTGCGAATCTTCCATGAGCCGGTCGCTGACGTCCTCGCGGATGCGCTCGCCGGAGCGGGTGTAGCCCTTCGGCCCGCGGCCCCGATGCGGCCCGAACGGGTGGGCCTTTTCGGCATGCGGGCCGCCGAACCAGGCGCCGGGATCGTCGCGGCCGCCCCAGCTGCGCTGCTCGCGGCCCCTCGCCTGCTCGGCGGTCGGCGCGTAGCTGCCGCGACCGTTGTCGAGGTAGCCTGGGCCGATCGCGTCGCGGTCCTCGCGCGTGAAGCCCTGCTCGGTGCGGTAGTCGGCGCGGTCGCCCGGCTCGCGGTCGGCGCGGCTGCGATCGTGGCGAGCAGGGCCGGGCGCGTAGTCGGGCGAGCCATCGGCGAAGCCGCCAGAGGCGGCGCGCCGCGCTTCGCCCTCGTCGTCCCGATCGTCACGCCAGCGCAGGTCTCGCCCGCCACGAGAGTCTCGCCCAGGTGGGTCCCGTCCAGGCATGGCGCGCTCCTTGTTCCGACCGGTTGAACAACCCGGGCCAGAGAGAGGCGGTTCCTGGCGCGGGTCAGAGCGGGATGTTGTCGTGCTTCTTCCAGGGGTTGGAGAGCTGCTTGTTGCGTGAGGCCTTCAGCGCCCGCACGATCCTGCGCCGCGTGCCGTGCGGCATGATCACGTCGTCGATGTAGCCGCGCGAGGCGGCCACGAACGGGTTGGCGAAGTGGTCGCGGTACTCGGCCTCGCGCTCGGCGAGCTTCTGCGGATCGCCGATGTCGGCGCGGAAGATGATCTCCACCGCCTGGCTCGGGCCCATCACCGCGATCTCGGCGGTGGGCCAGGCGTAGTTGAAGTCGCCGCGGATGTTCTTGGAGCTCATCACGTCGAAGGCGCCGCCGTAGGCCTTGCGGGTGATGACGGTGATCTTCGGCACGGTGGCCTCGGCGTAGGCGAACAGCAGCTTCGCGCCGTGCTTGATCAGGCCGCCCTGCTCCTGCCGGGTCCCCGGCATGAAGCCCGGCACGTCGACGAAGGTGATGATCGGGATGTTGAAGGCGTCGCAGAACCGCACGAAGCGCGCCGCCTTGCGGCTGGAGTCGATGTCGAGCACGCCGGCCAGCACCTGCGGCTGGTTGGCGACGAAGCCGACCGGCTCGCCGTCCATGCGGCCGAAGCCGGTGATGACGTTCTTGGCGTAGTCGGGCGAGATCTCGAAGAAGTCGGCCTCGTCGGCGACCTTCAGGATCAGCTCCTTCATGTCGTAGGGCTTGTTCGGGCTGTCGGGGACCAGCGTGTCGAGCGAGGGCTCGGCGCGGTCCGGCTCGTCGAACGGCTCGCGCGCCGGCGGCTTCTCGCGGTTGGAGGCGGGCAGGAAGTCGACCAGCCGGCGCACCTGGGTCAGCGCCTCGAGGTCGTTGTCGAAGGCGCCGTCGGCGACGCCGCTCTTCAGCGCGTGCACCCGGTAGCCGCCCAGCTCCTCGTGGCTGACCTCCTCGTTGATGACCGACTTCACGACGTCGGGACCGGTGACGTACATGTAGGAGGTGTCCTTCACCATGAAGATGAAGTCGGTCATCGCCGGGCAGTAGACGTCGCCGCCGGCGCAGGGGCCCATGATGACGCTGATCTGCGGAATGACGCCCGAGGCCAGCACGGTCTGCAGGAAGATGTCGGCGTAGCCCGCCAGGCTGTCGACGCCCTCCTGGATGCGCGCGCCGCCGGCGTCGAAGAGGCCGATGATCGGCGCGCCGTTGCGCACCGCCATCTCCTGCACCTTGACGATCTTCTCGGCGTGCGCCTTGGAAAGAGATCCGCCGATGACCGTGAAATCCTTGGAGAAAACGTAGACGACGCGGCCGTTGACGGTTCCCCAGCCGGTCACCACCCCGTCGCCCGGGAAGCGCTGCTTCTGCATGTCGAAGTCGTGGCTGCGGTGCTCGACGAACATGTCGAACTCCTCGAACGAGTCCTCGTCGAGCAGGAGGTCGAGCCGCTCGCGCGCGGTCAGCTTGCCCTTGGCGTGCTGGGCCTCGATCCGCCGCTCGCCGCCCCCGGCCCTGGCCTGCGCGCGCCGCTGCTCGAGCTCCTCGAGGATATGCTTCATCGGCCCTGCCCCACTCTTCAACGAAAACTGGCGCGCGAGGCGTAGCGGGGCGGGCCGGGGGTGGCAAGGCGACGCCTCCGACGCGGCCACCCGTCAGAACTTGGTGCTCCGACGTCGAGGAGCCGCCCTGAAACCGGGTGCGGTCCCGCCAAGCCGCGCTAAGCGCCGAGCGCTCTCGCGCTCGACAAGCGCTCGGAGCGCCTCACGCACGAGTGCAGACTTGCCGCTGATCCCAGTCAGCTCCTGGGCATCCGCCACGAGTTGGTCGTCAAGCGTGACGGTGATGCGCACGGTTCGATCTCCAGGCCCCAACTCTCGCCTTCGGCGCCGCGCAAATCAATGCAGCGCCGCAAACCACGCGCCCAGCATCAGCGCCTCTTTCGCCATCGCGTCGGCGCGGGCGGCGGCTTCGGCGTCGACGCCCCAGCGCTCCTCCTGGAACGTCTCGTCGAGGCGGGAGAGCTCGAAGGCCGCCTCGGCCGTCAACTCGCCGCGGCGCAGCGCGAAAGCCAGGATCGCCGAGCCGAACAGCGCGGCGGCGGCGGTCAGGCCAGCCAGCGCGAAGTCGTCCTCCGCCGCGGCCAGCGCCTCGATCCGGGCGATGGTGGCGGGGGGCTGCGGCTGGTGGATGACGCCCTGGGTGCGGTGGAACGCGGCGCCCAGCGCCTGCTCCGCCCAGTCGATCACCGCGCCCCAGCGGCGCTCCTGGCGCTCCACCAGGCTGGCCGGCCCGTCGGCGAAGTAGCAGACCAGGTCCAACTCCGCGAAGCCGGCGACGCGGGCGACGGCGCCCGCCCGCACGCCCTCGTCGCCGAGCGCCAGCGCGCCCCAGGCGAGCCGCGTCGCCGGCATGGTCTCAGGGCAGGATGTTCTCGCCCTGCGCCGCCCACTCGTCAGCCACCAGCCGCGCCAGCGCCTCGGTGGGCAGGATCAGCGCCTGGCCCTGTGGCGAGCGCGGCTGGCGCCCGTCGAGCCGCACCGCGAAGCCGCCCTCGGCGGGCGCGGTCTCGGCCGTCTGCGTAGAAGCGCCGCATGCGCTCGGCGGAATGGCCAGGCAGTGACATGCCTTCGTAAAGCCTCCAGAGCGGACGATCGTGCCGCGACGGAACCGGGCGCTCCGCACGTACAAGCAGCAAATCCGCCGACCCGCGCAAGGAGTTCCCCAGTGGCGCTCGATCGTGATCTCGCAGCCGCCATCGCGGTGACCCGCTTCGGCCTCGGCGCCAAGCCCGGCGAGCTGCTGGTCGCCCAGGGCGATCCGCAGGCCTGGCTGCAGGCGCAGATCCGTCCTGCCCTCGGCGCCGACCAGCCGCAGACGCCCGCGCCCGACGCCGCCCAGCGCCTGATCGAGTTCCGCGACTACCAGCGCCAGAAGCGCGCCGCGGAGATGGCGCACCAGGACTTCGATCCGGTGAAGGAGGTCCGCAAGATGATCCTCGCCGACGCCGGCCAGGACTTCCTGGCGCGCACCAGGCTTGCCGTCGACACCGACGCGGGCTTCCGCGAGCGCTGGACGCTGTTCTGGTGCAACCACTTCACGGTCTCGGCCTCGAAGGCGCAGGTGGCGACGCTGGTCGGACCGTTCGAGGACGAGGCGATCCGCCCGCACGTGTTCGGCCGCTTCGAGGACATGCTGGTCGCCTCGTCCAGCCATCCGGCGATGCTGCTCTACCTCGACCAGGCGCAGTCGGTCGGCCCCGACACCATGGCGGCGGCCTACCTTTCGCGCGGCGGCAAGCACGGCGGCCTCAACGAGAACCTCGCCCGCGAGATCATGGAGCTGCACACGGTGGGCGTCGAGGCCGGCTACAGCCAGGCCGACGTCACCGAGTTCGCCCGCGCGATGACCGGCTGGAGCATCGGCGGCCTGCAGGAGCCGGACGCCGGCAAGTTCCGCTTCCGCCCCGCCGCGCATGAGCCGGGCGCGCGCTCGATCATGGGCAAGACCTATGCACAGGACGGCGATGGCCCAGGCGCTGGCGGTGATGAAGGACCTGGCGGCGAGCCCGCACACCGCTCACCACGTGGCGCTGAAGCTCGCCCGCCACTTCGTCGCCGACGATCCGCCGCCGGCGCTGGTGGCGCGGCTGCAGCGCACGTTCCAGGGCACGGGCGGCGATCTCGGCGAGGTGGCGAAGACGCTGGTGCTGGCGCCCGAGGCCTGGTCGCCCGACGCCGCGAAGTTCAAGACCCCCTACGAGTTCGTGGTCTCGGCCTGGCGGGCGGCCGGCGTCTCGCCGAGCGCCCTGCCGCAAGCAGCCATCCTGAACACGCTCGGCCAGAAGCCCTTCAGCGCCCCCTCGCCGAAAGGTTGGCCAGAGGAGGCCGAAGTCTGGTGCGCGCCGGACGCGGTGATCAAGCGCATGGCCTGGGCCCAACAGCTGGCCGCGCAGTCACTGAACGGCCGCGACCCGGTGCAGATGGCCCACGATGCGCTGGGCGCGCGTCTGACCCGCTCTGGTCGCTGCCGCCATCCAGCGGGCCGAAACCCGCGAGGAGGGCCTCGCCATCCTCTTGATGTCCCCGGAGTTCCAACGCCGATGACCCGCAAGCCGATGCTGGGCGCCAGCGCGCTCGACCTCCCCTCCCGCCGGCAGGCGCTGGCCGGCGCCCTGGGCCTCGGCCTCTCGATCGAGTTCCTGGGCCGCAAGGCCTTTGCCGCCGCCGACGGCGTCGCCCGGGAGCCGCAAGCTGATCGTGGTGATCTGCCGCGGCGGCATGGACGGCCTTTCCGTGTCGCCGCCGGTTGGCGATCGCAACTACGCGGCCCTGCGCGGCCCGATCGCCATCCCCGGCTTCGACGCGCCCGGCGGGGCGCTGAAGCTCGACGACACCTTCGGCCTGCACCCGTCGCTGGTCGCCGACACACCAGCTGGCGCTGAAGGGCGAGGCGCGCATCGCGCCGGCGGTCGCCACGCCGGACCGCGAGCGCAGCCACTTCGAGGCGCAGGACGTGCTGGAGAACGGCCAGACCACGCCCTACGCGACCGACTCGCGGCTGGCTGAACCGCGCGCTGCAGGCCATGGGGCCGGGCAAGGTGAAGGCGATCTCGGTCGGCGCCACCGCGCCCCTGATCCTGCGCGGGCCGGTCGAGGCGGCCTCCTGGTCGCCGGGGCCGGGCGCCGGCCGCGACCCGCGCCTGCCCGCGATCCTCGCCGACCTCTACGCCCACGATCCGATGCTGAGCCGCGCGCTCGCCAGCGGCCTCGCCACCGAGGCGATGGCCAAGGTCGCGGGCGCGGACGCCGCCTCGGCGCTGACGCCGATCGCCGCCGGGCCGGACGACACGCATGACCGGCGCAAACATGGCCGGCGCGCCAGGCGGCGACATGGGCGCCCAGGCCGACGCCGGCGGCGCGGCGCTGCGGCCGGTGCTGCGCCAGGGCCTGCCGGTCGCCCGCCAGCTTGGCGCGACGCTGGCCGGCTTCATGGTGCAGCCCGGCGGCCCGCAGCTGGCCGCCGTCTCGCATCGACGGCTTCGACACCCACGCCAACCAGGGCTCCAGCCAGGGCCAGCTGGCGACCCGCCTCGCCTACCTCGACGCGGCGCTGGACGGCATCGCCAAGGGCATGGGCCCGGCCTGGAAGGACACCGCGGTGGTGGTGGTCACCGAGTTCGGCCGCACCGCCCGCGTCAACGGCACCAACGGCACCGACCACGGCACCGCCTCGACCGCGCTGCTGCTCGGCGGCGCGCTGACGAAGGGCGGCATCGTCGGCGACTGGCCGACGCTGGCCAGACGCCAAGCTGTTCGAGAACCGCGACACCGCCCCGAGCCTCGACATGCGCGGCCTCTTCAAGGGCCTGCTGGTCGGCCAGTTCGGCCTGGACCGCCGCGCGCTGGACACGGTCGTGTTCCCCGGCAGCGCAGACCGTCGCGCCGACGTCCGGGCTGATTGCCTAGACCGCCCGGCTAGCGCGCCAGCCGCAGCCGCACGGGATCGAGCGGGGTCATCGGCGGGTAGTGGTCGCCCAGCACCCGCCAGCCTTCCTTCGAGAGCTTGGCCGGAATGACGATGTCGCCGTCATCGCCGGCTGTCGCTCCGTCGAGCTCCAGCACCGCCAACTCGACGCGATTCTCGCGGGCAAACGGGTCCACCACCGTGATGGCGCCGCCGTCCGGCCCGATCTCGATGCTGGGATCAGCCAGCGTGACCTTCAACATGCCGCCGTGCGCCTGACAGCGCACCTCGCCCACGAACCTGCCCACGCCTTGCGGCTTGCCGTCCGCGAGCCTCAGGCCGGCGTCGCCGGGCGCCGCATCAAACACGAACGCCCCGTCCGCCGCGCGCCCGACGCCCTCACCGGTCTCGATCGAGCCGCCCGCGCCCTCCACATAGGCGCGGAAGCTCTGCTTCAGGCCCCATTCCAGCGTCGCGCTCACGCTAGCCTCCCTGCTCTGTCGTCATCTGGACGGGCCGTACGACGCCTCGTGTTCCTCGAAGCCGAAACGGTCGAAGCCGGCGCGCATCTCGGGGCTCAGCGGCGCTTCCAGCACGATCTCGCCGCCGGCGGGGTGCGGGATCACGATGCGGCGCGCGTGCAGCTGCAGCTTCAGCTCGCCCGACAGCGCGACGGACGCGTCGGTGTGGTACTTCGGATCGCCGACGATCGGGTGGCCGATCGCCAGCATGTGGGCGCGCAGCTGATGGGTGCGCCCGGTGTGGGGGCTCAGGTCCAGCCAGGCGGCGGTCTGGGCCGCGCGGGAGATGGTGACGAACTCGGTCTCGGCCGCCTCGGCCTTCGGGTCCTTCGGGTCGGCGGGCGCGACCATTTCGCGATCGCCGAACCCGGTCTTGGCGAGCGGAATCTCGATCAGGCCCTCGCCGGGCTTCGGTGTGCCGGCGACGATCGCCCAGTAGGTCTTCTGGGTGCGCCGCCGCGCGAACGCCCCGGCGAGCTTGGCGGCGGCCGCCGGCGACTTGCCCAGCACCAGCACGCCGGAGGTGTCGCGGTCGAGCCGGTGCACGAGCCGCGGCCGCTTCGGACCGTCGCCCCAGGCGGCCAGCAGCCGGTCGACGTGCCGATGGGTCTTGGTGCCGCCCTGCACGGCGAGGCCCGCCGGCTTGTTCAGCGCCAGCACGTCGTCGTCCTCGTAGAGCACCAGGCCGCGCACGAACGCGCGGTCATGGCTCGAGAGCGTATCCCGCAGCTCCTGTGGCGGCGCGTCAGGCAGCGGCGGCACGCGCACCTGCGCGCCGGCCGCCAGCCGCGTCTCGGCCTTGGCGCGCGCGCCATCGACGCGGATCTGGCCGCTGCGGGCCAGCTTCTGGATCTGGACGTTGGAAAGGTGCGGCCAGCGCCGCCGGAACCAGCGGTCGAGCCGCACGCCGTCCTCAGCCTCGACAACCGTCAGGGTGCGGACCTCGGCCATCAGCCAGCGACCGCCAGCTCAGGCGCGGCGAGGCCGAGGCGCTCCAGCGCGCGGCCATGTCGGCCGGGACCGCCGCCTCGATGGTCCGCTCGCCGCCCTCGGGGTGCGGGAAGCTCAGCGACCTGGCGTGCAGCATCAGCCGCGGAACGGCCGCCCCGCCCAGCATCAGCGCGCCGCCGTAGCGGCTGTCGCCGGCGATCGGGCGGCCGAGCGAAGCCAGGTGGACGCGCAGCTGGTGCATGCGCCCGGTGTGGGGCCGCAGCTCCATCAGCGCCGCCTCGTCGCCAGCCGCCAGCGTGCGGTAGCCGGTGACGGCGCTCTCGGCGTCGGGATGGTCGGCGGCGCAGGTCGCCATGTGGACCTCGCGCCCGATGGCGACGCGCCGCAGCGGCGCCTCGATGCGCCCGTCGCGGGGGCTGGGCGCGCCGGGCGCGACGATGGCGAGGTAGGTCTTCTTCACCCGCCGGCCCATCAGCGCCTTGCCCGAGGAATGCCGCCGCCGGCTTGGTCTTGGCGGCCAGGATCACGCCGGAGGTGTCGCGGTCCAGCCGGTGGACGAGGCCGCGGCCGCTTGCCGTTGGAGCTGGCGAACGCCGCCAGCATGTCGTCCAGCGTCGCCGCCGCGATCCGCCCGCCCTGGCTGGAGAGCCCCGCCGGCTTGTCGAACGCCAGGATCGCCTCGTCCTCGTAGATCAGGCGTCCGCGAATGAAGTCGGCGTCCTCGGCCGTGATTGGCCGGCTCACGCGCCGCCCTTCCGGTTCCGCAACCCGGCCCAGCGCTCCAGCCGCTCCTTGATGCGCGCCTCCGCGCCCTCGCCCTTCGGGGCGTAGAACACCCGCCGCTCGACGCCGTCGGGGAAGTAGTTCTGGCCGGAGAAGCCTTCCTCGGTGTCGGGGTCGTAGCTGTAGCCCTTGCCGTAGCCGAGCTCCTTCATCAGCCGGGTCGGCGCGTTGCGGATGTGGGCCGGCGGGATCAGCGAGCCGGTCTCCTTGGCCATCCGCGCTGGCGCCGCCGAAGGCCGTGTAGACCGCGTTGGACTTCGGCGCGGCGGCCATGTGCACGCAGACCTGCGCCAGCGCGAGCTCGCCCTCGGGGCTGCCCAGGAAGTCGTAGGCGTCCTTGGCGGCGATCGCCAGGATCAGCGAGGTGGGGTCGGCCTCGCCGATGTCCTCGCTCGCCATCCGCACCAGACGGCGGGCGATGAACAGCGGATCCTCGCCGCCCTCGAACATCCTGCGCCAGCCAGTAGAGCGCCGCGTCCGGGTCTGAGCCGCGCACCGATTTATGCAATGCCGATATGAGGTTGTAGTGCTCTTCTCGGTCCTTGTCGTAGGCCGGGCTGCGCTTCTGCAGCACCGCGGCGAGCGCGGCGGTGGAGAGCGGCTCGGGCGCGGCGATGTTGAACAGGGTCTCGGCCAGCGAGAGCACGTAGCGGCCGTCGCCGTCGGCCATCGCGATCATCGCCGCGCGCGCCTCTGGCGTCAGCGGCAGCTGGCGTTGCTCGAAGGCCTCGGCCTTGGCCAGCAGGCTCTCCAGCGCCTCGTCGTCGAGCCGCTTCAGCACGTAGACCTGGCAGCGCGACAGCAGCGCGCCGTTCAGCTCGAACGAGGGGTTCTCGGTGGTCGCGCCGACCAGCGTCACCGTTCCCTACTCCACGAACGGCAGGAAGCCGTCCTGCTGGGCGCGGTTGAAGCGGTGGATCTCGTCGACGAAGAGCAGCGTCGCCTGGCCAGCGAGGCGGCGTCCGCGCGCGGTCTCGAACGCCTTCTTCAGGTCCGCGACGCCCGAGAACACCGCCGACAGCTGCTGGAACTCGTAGCCCGCCTCCTTGGCCAGCAGGCGCGCGATCGTGGTCTTGCCGGTGCCGGGCGGACCCCAGAGGATCATCGAGGCCAGCCGATGCGCGTTGGCCATGCGGCGGATCGGGCCGTCCGGCCCCAGCAGGTGGTCCTGACCCACCACCTCGTCGAGGCTCTGCGGCCGCAAGCGGTCGGCCAGCGGCCGCGGCGCCTCCGGCTCCAGCCCCGCGGCTTGGAAAAGATCCGTCATGGCGCCAGGGTATCTAAGAACGAAGCCGGAAACACCTAGGCTCGCGGGCGCCGGCCCGCCCTACCCCCGCACCTGCACCGTGAACGTCTGGCCGCCGCGCTGGACGACGATCGCCCAGGCGTTGGTTGACGCCGCGAGCAGCGTGGCGAGCTGACCCACTGTGGTGATGGTCTGGCCGTTGATCTGGCGGATGAAGTCGCCCGGCTGCAGGAAGCTGGCCGCGTAGCCGCCGGCGACGCCGGTGACGACGACGCCGGTCCCGGCGAACGGATCGAGGCCGAGGTCGGTGGCCGCGGCGGGCGACAGGTTGATCACCGTCGCGCCGTTCAGCGGATGGCGGCCCGTGAGCGTGCGCTGGTCCTTGGCCGGCGTGTCGGGCGGGATATCCAGCCGCACGTCCACCGTCCGCGGCGCAGCGCCGGCCTTGCGCACGACGAGGCTCGCCGTGGCGCCGGGCGCCAGCGTGGCGGTGCTGTAGTTGAGCGCGCTGGGGTCGTTCACCGGATGGCCGTTCACCGAGACGATGACGTCGCCGCGGGCGATGCCGGCGCGGGCCGCGGGGCTGTCCGGCCAGACATCGGCGGCGATCACGCCCTTCGGGCGCGGAGAGGCCGAGGCTCTTGGCCATGTCGCCGGTCAGCGCCTGGCCTTTCACGCCCAGCCACGGACGCACGATCGAGTGTGCGCCACCGAGCGCGGTCGTCACCACCTGCTTGGCGAGCGCGGCGGGGATCGCGAAGCCGACGCCGGACGAGGTGCCCGAGCCCGAGAGGATGGCGGTGTTCACGCCGATCAGGTCGCCGTTCATGTCCACCAGCGGCCCGCCGGAGTTGCCGGGGTTGATGGCCGCGTCGGTCTGGATGAACGAGGAGACGCTGCTGGAGCCAATATCAGAGCGGGCCAGCGCCGAGACGATGCCGTTGGTCACCGTCTGGCCGACGCCGAACGGATCGCCGATCGCCAGAACTATGTCGCCCACCTGCATGTCGGTGGCCGCGTCGATGGCGATCGACGGCAGCCGCTCGGCCCCCGGCTCGATCTTCAGCACCGCGAGGTCGGCGCGCGGGTCGTCGAGCAGCACCTTGGCCGGCCATTCGCGGCGGTCGGAGGTCACCACGGTGATCTCCTGCGCGGCCTCGATGACGTGGTGGTTGGTCAGGATCACGCCGTCCGGCCGCACGATCGAGCCGGAGCCGAGCGACTGGGCGATGCGATCCTGCGGGATGCCGCCGCCCATGAACATGCCCCAGAACGGATCGACCTGGGTGCGCACCACGCGCTTGGAGAACACGTTGACCACTGCCGGCGCGGCCTTGCGCACCACCGGAGCGAAAGAGAGCCGCATCGCGGCCGCGTCGGCCGGAACCTGGCGATGGTCGGGCGCCGGCAGGTCGGCGGACTGGGACTTGGCGCAGGAGGCCTGGGCAAGCGCCAGGCCCAGCAGGGTGAGGAGGATCGGTCGGTTCATGGTCCGCTAGATCGAGCAAGATTGGGGGCGCAAAGATGGCTTCAACCGGCGTGCGACACCAGGGGGGTCTCTGGCGGCGGGTCGGCGGGTCGTTCGGCCGCAGCGTCGCCCGGTCGCGCGTAGACGAACGAGAGCGCCACCGCGACCAGCAGCAGGGCCGAGCCGAGCAGCATCGGCAGCCCGGGCAGGTGCAGCCACGCGCCCCCGCCGATCGCCCAGGCGAAGACGTTGGTGTAGGCGAGCGGGCCGATCAGCTGGCCGGCGCCGAACAGAATCGCCAGCGCCCCCTGCAGCTGGCCCTGCTGGTCGACGTCGACGCGCTTGGAGAGCAGCGACATCAGGTTCGGGAACGCGATCCCGGAGAAGATCAGCAGCGACATCGAGGCCCAGAAGGCCGGCGCAGTGGCCGCCAGGCCTATGCAGGCGAAGCCCGTGGCGTTGACCGCCATCCCGAGGATCACCGAGCGCCGCTCGCCGATTCGCGCGCGTCGCCCAGCCGGCGACGACGCTCTGCATCACGATGCCGCTGCCGCTCAGCACCATCAGCAGCACCGCGATCTGCGCCGGACCCCAGCCGTAGCGGAAGTGGGTGTAGAACTGGAAGACGCTGTTGAACGACGAGCCGGCGAACTGGGCGATGAAGAGGATCATCGCCATGCCGAGCAGCCCCTTGCGGCCGATCAGCAGGCCCACCGCGCCGATCGGGTTGGCGCGGCGCCAATGGAACGGCGCCCGCCGCTCGTGCGATAGCGACTCCGGCACGATGAAGAGACCGTAGAGCGCGTTGGCGAAGGCCAGGGCCGAGGCGATCCAGAACGGCGCGCGCGGGTCGATCACGCCGACGAAGCCGCCCAGCGCCGGCCCCAGCAGGATCCCGGCGTTGGCGGCGGCCTGGAAGCGGCCGAAATTGCGCGCGCGGTTCTCCGGCGTCGAGACGTCGGCGACGTAGGCGCCGGCCGCCGAGCCGCTGGAAGCGGTGATCCCGGAGATCACCCGACCGATGAACAGCCAGGCGATGTTGGGCGCCATCGCCATCACCAGGTAGTCGAAGGCCAGTCCGAACATCGAGACCAGCAGCACTGGCCGGCGCCCGAAGCGGTCGGAGAGGTTGCCGAACACCGGCGCGAAGATGAGGTTCATCATCGCCCAGGCCGCGCCGAAGACGCCCATGATCTGCGCCGCGCCGGCGTCGCCCTGGCCGGTGAGGCTTTTCACCAGGGTCGGGAACACCGGCACGATGACCCCCATCGAGACGGTGTTCATCATGATGGCGGCATAGATGAAGCCGAGCGCCGCCGGTCGGCCGCGTCCGAAGGCGAGGGGTCGGGATTGCGTCGGCTCGCTCACGACGCCCTCCCTGATCTGATCGACAGATCGCCGCCCGCGCGCTCATAGCATCGCGGGCGGCCGCTCTGGAACCGGGCGGGGCGCTTTCTTACGCCGCCTGTGGCGCGGCGGCGCCGGGCCCGTCGCGGTGGGCGAAACGCAGCGCCAGCACGAAGGCCACCCCCAGCAGCGCAGCGGCGATGAACACCGGCACGCCCGGCACGGCCGGCAGGCTCAACAGCGCCCAGGCATAGCTCAGCGGGAAGATGATCGGCCCGAGGATCGCGGCGATGCCCCCGGTGGACTGGTTGGCGCCCTGCAACCGCCCCTGCTCGCTCGCCGTCACGTGCTGCGTCATCAGTCCCTGCAGCCCCGGCTGCATCAGCCCCATCAGCGCGAAGACCGGCATGCCGAAGAAGTAGACGAAGCCGGACGGCGCGAGCGCGTAGATCACGAAACCGGTCATGCCGGCCGCCGCGCCGGCGATCACCGCGCCGCGCTCGCCGATGCGGCTCACCACCGGCCCGACCACGAACGACTGCACCAGGATGCTGAGCGCGCCGGTGATGAAGAAGGTGATCCCCAGGAAGCTCAGCGACCAGTGGTAGCGCAGCTGGGTGTAGAGCACGAAGATGTTGGGCAGCACCTGCTGGGCCAACTGGAAGAGGAAGTTGATCGACGGCCAGCGGCAACAGGTCGTGGTGCGAGCGCAGTAGCCTGAGACTGTCCAGCGGGTTGGCGCGCCGCCAGTCGAACGCCGCGATCCGCCGCTCCGGCGGCAGCGACTCCGGCAGCACCAGCAGGCCATAGAACCAGTTGATCGCGCAGAGCACCGCCGCCGCCAGGAACGGCACACGGATGCCGTCCAGCACGAAGCCGCCGAGGTGGATGGCGTGGGTGGTCAGGATGCCGCCGACGGTCGGTCCCGAGCAGGAAGCCGACGCTGAACGCCGAGCTCATCCAGCCGAAGTTGCGGGCGCGCTTCTCGGGCGTCGAGATGTCGGCGACGTAGGCGTTGGCGGTGGAGAAGCTGGCGGCGGTCGCCCCGTTCAGCACCCGCCCCAGCAGCAGCCACGCCAGGGTCGGCGCGAAGGTCATCACCAGGAAGTCGAGCGAGAGGCCCAGGATCGAGATCAGCAGCACCGGGCGGCGCCCGAACCGGTCCGAGAGCATGCCCAGCACCGGCCCGGAGATGAACTGCATGGCGCCCCAGGTGACGCCGAAGACGAACTGCCAGTAGGCCGCCTGGGCGGTCGAGGTGGCGCTGGTGGCCCCGAAGAACGAGCGGATCAGGCTCGGCAGCACCGGGATCATCAGCCCGAACGACAGTGCGTTCATCACCGCCGCGGCGAAGATGAAGCCGAACGCCGCCTGCCGCCCGCGCGGCGGCGCCGGCGTCGCCCCACCCACGGTCCGGTCCGCCGCCGCGTTCATCCGCCGTCCTCGAGGCCGGCCTTGTACGACGCCAAGAGCGCCTGCCACCACTCGGCATGACGGGTGAGGAAGACCTGGTTGGCAAAGCCGTGGCGCGCCACGTGGGCGGCCGGCACGCTGTCCCAGCCGAAATGCTCGACGGTGACCCGGGTCTCCTCGCCGACCGGGTCGAAGCGGACCTCCACCTCGGTGTCCAAGCCGGGCGCGAACGTCGCCTGGCGCCAACCGAACACCAGCCGCTTCGGCGGCTCCCAGGCGCGGATCCGCCCGATCTCGAACACCTTGCCGCCCGCCCGGGTCTCGATCAGCCGCCCGCCCTCGCCCGGCTCGAACGACATGACGCCCGGCTCGCGCGGCGTGAAGGCGAACAGCGGATTGGCCCGCCACCAGGCGCCGATCTCGCCGACGAACGCCTCGAACGCCCGCTCCGGCGTGGCCTTGACCCTGAGCGCCACCATCACCTTGGAACCGCTCATCCTCCTTCGCTCCTTGCGGAGCTTCGGATGACGGGTCCTGCGAAGCCTCGGCGAAGCAGGATCACGCCGCGCCCTTCTCCAGGTGCGCCTTGAACGCGCTGAGCTGCTCGGCCCACATCCGCTCGGTCTCTTCCAGCCACCGCTTCAGCTCGTCCATCGCCTCGGCCCTCAGCACGTAGACCCTGACGCGCGCATCGAAGTCAGGATGGAACTCCTCGACGACACCGGAGCGGCGCAGGGTGCGCAGGTGGCGGCTCATCGCCGGCGGCGCGAGGCCGACCTCGCGGGCAAGCTCGCCGGCCGGCCTGGGGCCGCGGCTGAGGATGTCGACCACGCGCCGGCGGTGCGGATCGGCCAGCGCCGTCAGGATCGCATCGACGGCGCGCTCGGCCGTCGCCGGCGCCGCGCTCATGCGGCCGCCTCCGGATGCGCCTTCCGCAACATCGGCGAGGCCACGTTGCGCCAGGCCATCCAGAGCGCGCTTCTGGCGGTGGCGTCGTCAGCGTTGGCGACGACGATCCGGGTCCAGCCGCGCGAGGCGCCCATTCCCTCCACCGGCCGGAAGACGTCGGGTTCGGCGGCGCACAGCATCTCGCGCTGCTCAAGGGTCAGCTTGACGACCGCCGTGCCGCCAGGGCGGTCGGCGGGTGAGGCGAAGATCTTGCCGCCGACCCGCAGATCGGCGCCTGCCTGATGCCGCCCAAGCGCCGTCTCCGGCAGCGAAAGGGCCAGCTCGAGGAACGCAGCCGGCGTCATGCCGCATCCGCCGCGTCGAGCTGCTTGACCAGCTTCTTGGTCGCGACCGCGCGGTAGCTCTGGTCGATCCAGCCGCGGATGGTCTCCAGGTCGATGTCGTCGCCGTCGCGCTGGCGCAGCGCCGCCCAGCCGCCCTTCCAGAGGCCGTGGCCGGCCGGCGACATGTAGGGCAGCGTCAGCGCCATCTCGTAGGAGACCGGCAGCTTGACGGTCAGCGACAACTCGCCGGGCGGCGAGGCCGCGCCGCCGAAGAACACGAACACCTTCTTGCCGACCTTCATCACCGTGTGGTCCCAGGGGTGGTCCTCCCAGGCGCCTGGGAAGGTCGCCGCGAAGGCGATCAGCTCGGCCTCGGCCTCTTTCGGATCGAGTTTCGTCATCAGGCTCTATCCGGCGCGGCGGTGACCTTGTGGCCGGTGGCCGCGGTCATCTCGTCCGCCGTCATGGCCTTGATCTCCTGCCCGAACGACCACGAGTGGCCCTCCGGGTCGAGGCAGGTGAAGACCCGATCGCCGTAAGGCTGGTCGGCCGGCTCGCGCTCGATCTTCGCCCCGGCCGCGCGCGCCTGCTCGCAGAGCGCGTCGATGCCGTCAGGAAGCTGCACGTGCACCGACCCGGTGCGCTTGCCGCCGACGTCGGCCGGCGAGGCCCAGAGCCCGCTCGGCGGGCCGGACACCATCACCACGTGGCCCCGGTAGGTGGTCTCCGAGTGGATCACGCCGCCCTGGCCGTCGTCGACCACCATGCGGGTCTCGAAACCGAAGGCGCGCTCCAGGAAGTCCAGCGCCGCCCTGGGATCGCGGTAGAACAGCAGCGGCGAGATCGGCGGAACGTCCATGGCTCAGCGCCTCCGGCAGCGAGTTGGTGATTGTCAGGCCGCTCGCCTTTTCCATGTCGGCGTTCGACATGTCGGCGATGGTCTGGTCGAAGTTCCAGACGTGGCCCTCCGGATCGAGCGCCCGGTAGACGCGCGCGCCGTAGAACTGGTCGGCGGGCCGCTGGGTGATCCTGGCGCCGGCCGCTTCGGCGCGGGCGCAGTGCGCGTCGAGACCGCTTTCCAGCGTGACGCGGATGAACTGGGTGCCCTGCCCGTCCAGCGAGGCGGGGCTGCGCATCTTCGCCGGCCCGATCAGCTCGGCCGCGCCCCACTCCTCGCCGATGCCGATCCGCCCTTCGCCGAGGCTCATCTCGGCGTGGCCGACGCGGCCGGCATCGTCGGTGACCAGCAGGCTGGTCTCGAACCCGAACGCCTTCTCCAGCCAGCGCAGCGCGGCGAGCGGGTCGCGGTAGAAGACGACGGGCGTGAACGGCGAGGACATGGCGGCCTCCTTCATGCGATCTGACGCAATATTTCACGCACACGGCAACTATATCGTCAAGCGAAAACGCCGGCGTCGCGAGACACCGGCGCTTGCCGTATTCTGGAAGCGTGAGGCGCTAGTCCTCGCCGGCCGACTGGGTCGGGCCGGAGTCGAGGCCCTTGTCGGCGACGTCGCGGTCGACGAACTCGATCACCGCCATCGGCGCGTTGTCGCCATAGCGGAAGCCGGCCTTCAGGACCCGGATGTAGCCGCCGCCGCGCGCCTTGTAGCGCGGGCCGAGCGTCGCGAAGAGCTTGCCGCACCTGGTCGACGTCGCGGACGCGGGAGATGGCGATGCGGCGCGCGTGCAGGTCGCCCTTCTTGGCGAGCGTCACCAGCTTCTCGACGAAGGGCCGCAGCTCCTTGGCCTTCGGCAGCGTGGTGACGATCTGCTCGTGCTTGATCAGCGAGGCGGCCATGTTGGCGAACATGGCGGTGCGATGGCTCGACGTGCGGCCCAGCTTGCGGTGCGCGTAACCGTGGCGCATGGCGATCTATCCTCTTCCTCACTCCGGGCCGTCTCGCGACGGGCCTGAAAGCCCAAAACTCAGATCTGGTCTTCGAACTTCTTGGCCAGCTCTTCGATGTTCTCCGGCGGCCAGTTGGGCACGTCCATGCCCAGGTGCAGGTCCATGTTGGCCAGCACTTCCTTGATCTCGTTCAAGGACTTGCGCCCGAAGTTCGGCGTGCGGAGCATCTCCGCCTCGGTCTTCTGGATCAGGTCGCCGATGTAGACGATGTTGTCGTTCTTCAGGCAGTTGGCCGAGCGCACCGACAGCTCCAGCTCGTCGACCTTCTTCAGCAGCGCCGGGTTGAACGGCAGCTCCGGCTTGGCCTCGCCTTCGAGCTTCTTCTTCGGCTCCTCGAAGGTGATGAACACCTGCAGCTGGTCCTGCAGGATGCGCGCGGCGTAGGCGACCGCGTCCACCGGCGTCACCGCGCCGTTGGTCTCCACTTCCATGACCAGCTTGTCGTAGTCGAGGCTCTGGCCCTGGCGGGTCGGCTCGACGCGGTAGGCGACGCGGCGCACCGGCGAATAGACGGCGTCGACCGAGATCAGGCCGATCGGCGCGTCTTCCGGGCGGTTGCGCTCGGCCGGCACGTAGCCCTTGCCGGTCTGCACGGTGAACTCGATGCGCACCGAGGCGCCGTCATCGAGCGTCAGCAGCACGTGGTCGCCGTTGAGGATCTCGATGTCCGACGGGGCCTCGATCTGGCTGGCGGTGACCGCGCCGGGGCCGGTGGCGCGCAGCGTCATGCGCTTGGGCCCGTCGGCGTGCATGCGCAGCGCCAGCTGCTTGATGTTGAGCACGATGTCGACGACGTCCTCGCGCACGCCTTCGAGCGAGCGAGAACTCGTGGACGACGCCGTCGATCTGGATGGCGGTCACCGCCGCGCCCTGCAGGGACGACAGCAGCACGCGGCGAAGCGAGTTGCCGAGCGTCACGCCGAAGCCGCGCTCGAGCGGCTCGGCGACGATGCGCGCCTTGCGCACGCCGTCGGCGCCGGACTCGATCAGCGGCTTCTCGGGGCGGATGAGCTCGTTCCAGTTTCGTTCGATCACAGGCGGATATTCCCTCGGACGGGGTGTCGCCGGCCGCTGCGTAGAGCGCGCCGGCGATGGGAGGACGGATTGGGCGGTTACTCTAGACGCGCCGGCGCTTCGGCGGCCGGCAGCCATTGTGCGGGATCGGGGTGACATCGCGGATGGTGGTGATGGTCATGCCGGCGGCCTGCAGCGCGCGCAGCGCCGACTTTCGCGGCCGGAGCCGGGACCGGAGACGTTGACCTCGAGGGTGCGCACGCCGTGCTCGGCGGCCTTCTTGCCGGCGTCCTCGGCGGCCATCTGGGCGGCGTAGGGCGTCGACTTGCGCGAGCCCTTGAAGCCCATCATGCCGGCGCTGGACCAGGAGATGGTGTTCCCCTGCGCGTCGGTGATGGTGATCATGGTGTTGTTGAACGAGGCGTTCACGTGCGCGACGCCCGAGGTGATGTTCTTGCGCTCGCGCTTTTTGACGCGCGCCGGTTCCTTGGCCATCGGGCGCCTCTTACTTCTTCTTGCCGGCGATCGGCTTGGCGGGGCCCTTGCGGGTGCGGGCGTTGGTGTGGGTGCGCTGGCCGCGGACCGGCAGGCCCTTGCGGTGGCGCAGGCCGCGGTAGCAGGCCAGGTCCATCAGCCGCTTGATGTTGACCGCCGTCTCGCGGCGCAGGTCGCCCTCGACCTGGTAGTCGCGGTCGATGGTCTCGCGGATCTGCAGCACCTCGGCGTCGGTCAGCTGGTTGACCCGCCGCGCATCGTCGATGCCGACCTTGCCGACGATCTCGCCGGGCCTTGGCCGGGCCGATGCCGTGGATGTACTGCAGCGCGATGACGACGCGCTTGTTGGTTGGTATGTTGACGCCAGCGATACGGGCCACGCGCGGTCTTCTCCTGGTCACGCCGAGAAGCGCGAAGCACGCGCCCGGCTTCCGCACCGGGGAGGCGCGGCGCCGGCGCGGCGACGCGCCCTTTCGCGGAAGGGTCCCGATATAGGAACGAAGGGGGCCGCGTCAAGCCGAACCCCCGAAGTTGGGGTCTAGCGCTCGCTTTCTTCGAGTGCGGTGACGTAGGCGGCGAGCGTCTCGGCGAGACGGTGCGACATCAACGACCGGTAGGGCGCCAGATCGCCGGCCGTCGAGCGGCGGAAGCGCGCTCAGACCCGCGGCCCGTCGATCGCGTCGTCGATGGCGGCGGCGACCGCCTCGATCGACCCCATGCCGTCGACCTGACCAGCTTGTTGTGGCGCTCGTAGTAGGGCAGCAGCGGCGCGGTCTGGTCGTTGTAGGCCTTCAGGCGGACCTTGAAGCTGTCCGGGATTGTCGTCCGGCCGGCCGGCCTCGGCGAAGCGCCCGGCGACGCGCTGCAGCAGCGCCTCGTCGTCGACCTTCAGGCGGATGACCAGGTCGAGCGGATGGCGGCGGCGGTCGAGCATCGCGTCCAGCGCCTCGGCCTGGGCGATGGTGCGCGGAAAGCCGTCGAAGATCGCGCCGCCCGCGGCCTCGGCCTCCGGCAGCGCGGTCCTCGATCAGCTCGATGACGATCTCGTCGGAGACCAGCTCGCCGCGCTCCATGATGCCGGCGACGCGCTTGCCGAGCGCCGATCCGGAGGCGATCGCCGCGCGCAGCATGTCGCCGGTGGAGAGCTGGACCATGCCGCGGGTCTCGATCAGACGCTTGGCCTGCGTGCCCTTGCCGGCCGCCGGCGGGCCGAACAGGATCAGGTTCATAACGGCGCCCCCTGGACGTTTGGTTCTTCTGCCGCGTCGCTGACCGCGGCGAGTTGGAGCTCGGATCTGCCGAGATTCACCGATCTTGGCCGCCCACCCTCACGGCAGGCAAGCCGGCGCGGCAGGCTAGCGCTTGGCGCCCCTGAGCTTGGATTTCTTGATCAGGCCCTCGTACTGGTGCGCCAGCAGGTGCGACTGGATCTGCGCCACCGTGTCCATCGTCACCGAGACCACGATCAGGATCGAGGTGCCGCCGAAGTAGTAGGAGCTGACCTGGCTGGAGGCCATCAGCGCCTCGGGCAGCAGGCAGACGGCGGCGATGTAGGCCGCGCCGATCACCGTCAGCCGGGTCAGCACGATAGTCGATGTACTCCGCCGTGCGCTTGCCCGGGCCGGATGCCGGGCAGGAAGCCGCCGTACTTGCGCAGGTTCTCGGCCGTGTCGTTCGGGTTGAACACCACCGAGGTGTAGAAGAACGAGAAGAACGACGATCATCAGCGCCGTAGGCGATCATGTAGGCCGGCCGGCCGTGGTTGAGCTCGGCCGCCACGTCCGGGAGCCACTGCAGCCAGGTGGGCAGGTGCGCATTGTTGAGGAAGGTGGTCACCGTATAGGGCAGCGCCAGCAGCGACGAGGCGAAGATCGGCGGGATCACGCCGGAGACGTTGATCTTCAGCGGCAGGAAGCTGGTGTCGCCGCCGAACATGCGGTTGCCCACCTGGCGCTTGGGGTACTGCACCAGCAGGCGGCGCTGCGAGCGCTCCATGAACACGATGAACACGATGACGCCGCACGCGCCGGCCAGCACGGCGAGCAGCATGAAGCTCGAGACCGAGCCCATGTGCGCCTGAGAGAACAGCTGGAAGACCGCCGTCGGCAGCCGCGCGACGATGCCGGCGAAGATGATCAGCGAGACGCCGTTGCCGACGCCGCGGCTGGTGATCTGCTCGCCCAGCCACATCAGGAACATCGTGCCGGTGGTGAGCGTCACCATCGTCGACAGGATGAAGAACGGCCCCGGATTGAGCACCGCCCCCTGGCTCGACTGCAAGGCGATGGCGACGCCGGCGGACTGGAAGATGGCCAGCACCACGGTCAGGTAGCGGGTGTACTGGTTGAGCTGCTTGCGGCCCGCCTCGCCGCCTTCCTTCCTGAGCTTCTCCCAGGGCGGATACATGGTGCCCAGCAGCTGCACGATGATCGACGCCGAGATGTAGGGCATCACGTTCAGGGCGAAGATCGCCATCCGCGAGACCGCCCCGCCCGAGAACAGGTTGGCCATCCCGAGGATGCCCTGCTGGCGGTCGATAATGTTGGCGATCGCCACCGGATCGATGCCGGGGATCGGGATGTAGGTCCCGAGCCGATAGACGATCATCGCGCCCAGCGTGAACAGCAGGCGCTTGTGAAGCTCGGTGGCCTTCTGGAAGGCGCCGACGTCGAGATTGGCGGCGAGTTGCTCTGCGGCCGAAGCCATCTAGGACCTCACGTTCGTGCGGGACCACACATAGGGGGTGTCGCGCGCTCCGTCATCGGCTGGAAGGGCGCCGCGATGCGTCTCCATCACGGCTCAGGCGCGGCCGTGGCGCAGATGCACGGGGTGGGTGCGGCCTTAAGCCTCGGCTTCCACGGGCGGCTTGCGGCTGGTGGTCAGGCTGCCGCCCGCCTTCTCAACCGCGGCCCGCGCCGAAGCGGTGGCGTGGTAAACGCTGATCTCGAGCTTGGCCTTCACCTCGTCGCCGCCCAGCAGTTTGACGCCGTCCTTGGCGCGGCGGACGACGCCGGCGGCGATCAGCGCGGCCGCGTCGATCGGCTGCTTCGCGTCGAGCTTGCCGGCCTCGATCGCCTGTTCGATACGCCAGAGGCTCACCTCGGCGTACTCCTTGGCGTTCGGCTTGTTGAAGCCGCGCTTGGGCATGCGCATGTGCAGCGGCATCTGGCCGCCCTCGAAGCCGTTGATGGCGACGCCGGAGCGCGCCTTCTGGCCCTTGACGCCGCGGCCGGCGGTCTTGCCCTTGCCCGAGCCCGGCCCGCGGCCGACCCGCATGCGGTTCTTGGTCGACCCCGCACGCGGGGCCAGTTCGTTGAGTTTCGTCACGTTGCCTTCTCCTCGGAGTTTGCGCCGGGCGAACGCCCGAACTCGGCTTTTGAATCTCTTCCCCTATGGGGGAAGCGTCGCGCCGGCGGCGCGATGCAGGGGGCCCAGGGGCGCCCCTACTCCACCACCTCGACCATGTGCGCGACCTTGGCGATCATGCCGCGGACGGAGGGGGTGTCCTCGAGCGACGCGGTGCGGCCGAGCTTGTTGAGGCCCAGGCCCGACCAGCGTCGCGCGCTGGTCCTTGGTGCGGCGGATCGGGCTGCCGGTCTGACGGACGGTGATCTTCGCCATCGACCTTACGCCTCCGCCTCGGCGCCGGCCGCCGTCGGCCCTGCGGCCGATGATGTCGGCGACCTTCTTGCCGCGCTTGGCGGCGACCTGGCGCGGCGAAGCCTGCTGCTTCAGCGCCTCGAAGGTGGCGCGCACCATGTTGTAGGGGTTCGACGAGCCCATCCGCTTGCCGACCACGTCCTGCACGCCGAGCGCTTCCAGCACGGCGCGCATCGGGCCGCCGGCGATGATGCCGGTGCCGGGGGGCGCCGCGCGCATCATGATCTTGCCGGCGCCCCAGCGGCCGTGGCCGTCGTGGTGCAGCGTGCGGCTCTCGCGCAGGGGCACGCGGATCATCGACTTCTTGGCTTCCTCGGTCGCCTTGCGGATGGCTTCGGGCACCTCGCGGGCCTTGCCGTGGCCGTAGCCGACGCGGCCCTTCTGGTCGCCGACCACCATCAGCGCGGCGAACGAGAAGCGGCGGCCGCCCTTCACGGTGGCGGCGACGCGGTTGATGAAGACGAGCTTCTCGACGATGTCGCTGTCGGCGCGATCGTCCGTTGCCGGTCGCGCCGGTCGCGCGCCTCTGTTATCCGGTCCACGGGCCATCGGTCGGGTCCTCTAGAAGTTCAGGCCGGCTTCGCGCGCGGCGTCGGCCAGCGCCTTGACGCGGCCATGGTAAAGGTAGCTGCCGCGGTCGAAGACGACGTCCTTGACGCCCTTGTCGATCGCGCGCTGGGCGATCAGCGCGCCGACCCGGGCGGCCGCGTCCTTGTCGGCGCCCTTCTGGCTCTTTTCCTCGAGCGTCGAGGCGTGCGCCAGGGTGACGCCGCGGGCGTCGTCGATGACCTGGGCGTAGATGTTCTTGGCCGAGCGGAACACCGAAAGGCGCGGACGGCCGGCGCCCATCTTCTTCAGCCGCAGCCGGACGCGCGCGGCGCGGCGGTCGGAAGGATTCAGTTTGGAAAGCGCCATGACTACTTCTTCTTGCCTTCCTTGCGGCGGACCTTCTCGCCGGCATAGCGCACGCCCTTGCCCTTGTAGGGTTCCGGCGGGCGGATCTTGCGGATGCGCGCGGCGGTCTCGCCGACCAGCTGCTTGTCGACGCCGGCGATGCGGATCTCGGTCTGGCGGGGAACCACAAAGGTGATGCCGTCGGGCGGCGGAATCTCGACGTCGTGCGAGAAGCCGAGCTGCATCGAAAGCGCCCTGCCCTTCATCGCCGCGCGGTAGCCGACGCCCACCAGCTCGAGCACCTGCTCGTAGCCCTGCGTTACGCCGTGCACCATGTTGGCCACCAGCGTGCGCGACAGGCCCCACATCGCGCGGGCGCGTTGGCTCTCGTTGCGCGGCGCGAAGCTCAGCGCCCTCGTCGCCGCGCGTCACCTCGATCTCGTCGACCACGGTCCACGAGAGCTCGCCCTTGGGGCCTTTGACGGTGACCTTCTGCCCCTCGAGCGTCAGGGTGACGCCGGCGGGGATCGGGACCGTCTTCTTGCCGATGCGCGACATCGCTTCGAGCTCCTCTTTCCCTGCCCTAGTAGACGCGGCAGAGGACTTCGCCGCCGACGTTGGCGTCGCGGGCGGCGGTGTCGGACATGACGCCCTTCGACGTCGACAGGATCGAGATGCCGAGGCCGTTCTTGATCGGCTTCAGATCGTCGATCGACGAGTAGACGCGGCGGCCCGGCTTGGACACGCGGGCGATCTCGGCGATCACCGGCTGGCCGTCGATAGTACTTCAGCTCGATCTCGAACTGCGCGAAGCCCTGGGGGTCCTCCGAGCGGCTGTAGCCGCGGATGTAGCCCTCGGACTGCAGCACATCCAGCACGCGCTGGCGCATCTTCGAGGCGGGCGTCACCACCTTCGAGCGCCGGCGCTCGCCGGCGTTGCGGATGCGGGCGATCATGTCGCCGACGGGGTCGTTGGCAGGCATCAGCCCCTCCTCACCAGCTCGACTTCACGAGGCCGGGAATCTGGCCGCGCGAGCCCAGATCCCGCAGCGCGATGCGGCTCATGTGCAGCTTGCGATAGTAGGCGCGCGGACGGCCCGTCACCTCGCAGCGGTTGCGGATGCGCGTCGGCGACGAGTTGCGCGGCATCTCCGCCAGCTTCAGGCGCGCCTCGAAGCGCTCCTCCAGCGACAGGTTCTCGTCGTTGGCGACTGCCTTCAGCGCCGCGCGCTTGGCCGCCTTGGTCTTCACCAGGCGCTTGACCATCTCGTTGCGGTTGATGGCGCTCTTCTTAGCCATGTTGGTTCTCTTCTCCCGCCGGACTTATGCGTTGAACGGGAACTGAAATTCTTTGAGCAGCTCACGGGCCTCGTCGTCGCTCCGGGCGGAGGTGCAGACGACGATGTCCATGCCCCAGACCTGGTCGATCTGGTCGTAGTTGATCTCCGGGAACACGATGTGCTCGCGAAGGCCGAGCGCGTAGTTGCCGCGGCCGTCGAAGCTGGTGGGCTTCAGGCCCCGGAAGTCCTTCACGCGCGGCAGCGCAATGGTGATCAGCCGGTCGAGGAACTCGTACATGCGGTCCTTGCGCAGCGTCACCTTGGCGCCGACCACCATGCCCTCGCGCAGCTTGAAGCTGGCGATCGACTGGCGGGCCTTGGTCGGTAGCGGCTTCTGGCCGGTGATGGCGGCCAGGTCCTTCATGGCGGCGGCCGCCTTCTTGGAATCGGCCACGGCCTCGCCGATCCCCATGTTCACCACGATCTTCTCGAGGCGGGGGATCTGCATCTCGTTGGAGTAGGCGAACTTCTCCTTCAGCGTCGCACGGATGCGGCTGCGGTATTCGCCCTTCAGGCGCGGCTCGTAAGTCTCGTTATCGGCCATGGATCACTTCACCGGTGGTCTTGGCCACGCGGACCTTCTTGCCATCACGGATCTCGAAGCCGACGCGGGTCGGCTTGCCGTTGGAGTCGGCGATGGCGACGTTGGAGACGTGCACGGAGGCTTCCTTGTGCTTGATGCCCCCTTGCGGGTCGCCCTGCGACGGGCGGGTGTGGCGCTGGACCATGTTGAGGCCCGAAACCAGGACGCGGCTGTCCTTCGGCATCACGCGCGTGACATTGCCGGTGCGGCCCTTGTCCTTGCCCACGAGCATGACGACGCGGTCGCCCTTCTTGATCTTGGCGGCCATGGCTAGATGACCTCCGGCGCGAGCGAGATGATCTTCATGTGGTTCTTGGCGCGCAGCTCGCGCGGCACCGGGCCGAAGATGCGGGTGCCGATCGGCTCGGACTGCTTGTTGACGATCACCGCGGCGTTCTTGTCGAAGCGGATCACCGAGCCGTCCTTGCGCTTGATGGCCTGGTTGGTGCGCACGACGATCGCTTGCAGCACGTCGCCCTTCTTCACCCGGCCGCGCGGAATGGCTTCCTTGACGGACACGACGATGCGGTCGCCCACCGAGGCGTAGCGACGGCCTGCGCCGCCCAGCACCTTGATGCACATCACCCGCCGGGCGCCCGAGTTGTCGGCGACCTCGAGATTGGTCTGCATCTGGATCATGGCTTACTTCCTTCCAGACTCAGGCGGCGGAGGCCGAAGCGCTCCCCGGGCCGTCCTTCGGCAGGACTTCCCAGGTCTTCAGCTTGGATTTCGGGGCGCACTCGACGATCCGCGCCCGCTCGCCTTCGCGATAGGCATTGGCCTCGTCGTGGGCATGGTACTTCTTGGAGCGGCGGACGGTCTTCTTCAGCAGCGGGTGCAGGAAGGTGCGCTCCACCCTCACCACCACCGTCTTGTTCCCCTTGTCGGAGACCACCACGCCCTCGAGAATTCGCTTCGGCATTATCTTATCGATCCTCAGGCGGCCGGCGCCTTGGCGCGGAGCACGGTCTTGATGCGGGCGATGTCCTTGCGGACCTCGTCCACCCGGTGGGTCTTCTCCAGCTGGCTGGTGGCGGCCTGGAAGCGCAGGTTGAACTGCTCCTTCTTCAGCTGCAGCAGCTGGGCGGCGAGCTCGTCGGGCGAGAGCCGGCGGATTTCGTCGATCTTCATGCTGCGTGCTCCACGCCGGCGTCGAGGCGGGTGACGATGCGGGTGCGGACCGGCAGCTTGGCGGCGCCGAGCCGCAGCGCTTCACGCGCGATGTCGTCCGGCACCCCGTCGACCTCGAACATGATGCGGCCGGGCGCCACGCGGGCGGCCCAGTACTCCACCGAGCCCTTGCCCGAGCCCATCCGCACTTCGGCGGGCTTGGTCGGTGACCGGCACGTCCGGGAAGACCCGGATCCAGACCCGGCCCTGGCGCTTCATCTGGCGCGTGATCGCGCGCCGCGCCGCCTCGATCTGGCGGGCCGTCACCCGTTCCGGCTCCAGCGACTTCAGCCCGTGCGAGCCGAAATTCAGCGCAGTGCCGCCCTTCGAGGCGCCATGGATGCGCCCCTTGAACTGCTTGCGGTACTTGGTCTTTTTCGGCTGCATCATGGCGGCGATACCTTACGCATTGGCCTCGGCGCGGCGGTCGCGGCGCGGGCCGCGCGGCTCGCGCTCGGAACGGCCGCCTTCGCGCCCGCCGCCTTCGCCGGCCGGACCGGACTTCACCCGCGAGGCGCTTGTCCACGGCCATCGGGTCGTGCTCCAGCACCTCGCCTTTGAAGATCCACACCTTCACGCCGATGATCCCGTAGGTGGTGTGGGCTTCGGCGAAGCCGTAGTCGATGTCGGCCCTGCAGGGTGTGCAGCGGCACGCGGCCTTCCTTGTACTGCTCCATCCGCGCGATCTCGGCGCCGCCGAGGCGGCCGGAGACGGCGATGCGCACGCCCTTGGCGCCGAGCCGCATGGCGCTCTGCTGCGAGCGCTTCATGGCCCGGCGGAAGGCGACGCGGCGCTCGAGCTGCTGAGCGATGTTCTCGGCGACCAGCTGGGCGTCGGTCTCCGGCTTGCGCACCTCGACGATGTTCAGCGCGACGTCACCGTCGGTCATCGCCGCGAGGTCCTTGCGCAGCTTGTCGATGTCCGCGCCCTTCTTGCCGATGATGACGCCCGGGCGGGCGGCGTAGATGGTGACCCGGCACTGCCGGTGCGGGCGCTCGATGATGATGCGCGAGACGCCCGCCTGGCCCAGGCGCTGCTTCAGCACCTTGCGCATGTGGATGTCTTCGTGGAGCAGCCGCGCGTAGTCGCCCTTGCGGGCGAACCAGCGCGAGTCCCAGGTTCGGTTGATGCCGAGGCGCAGTCCGATCGGATTGACCTTCTGACCCATTACGCTGCCTCACCCAATTCGCGGACCACGATGGTGATCTCGCGAGAACGGCTTCTCGATGCGGGATGCGCGGCCCCGCGCCCTGGCGGAGAAGCGCTTCATCACCAGGTTCTTGCCCACGAACGCCTCGGCGACGATCAGCGCGTCGATGTCGAGGCTGTGGTTGTTCTCGGCGTTGGAGATCGCCGAGTTCAGCGCCTTGCGGACGTCCTTGGCGATACGCCGATGGCTGAACTCCAGCTCGTTCAGCGCCCGCTGGACCTTCAGCCCACGGATCGACTGCGCGACCAGGTTCAGCTTGCGCGCGCTGGTGCGCAGCGTGCGGACCTTGGCCACCGCCTCGATCGGCTTCAGCCGCCGCGGTTTGGCTTGCTTGCCCATCGCTACTTCCTCTTGGCCTTCTTGTCGGCCGCGTGGCCAGGGAAGTACCGGGTCGGCGCGAACTCGCCGAACTTCATGCCGACCATGTCCTCGCTGACCAGCACCGGCACGTGCTTCTGGCCGTTGTGGACGCCGAACGTCAGGCCGACGAATTGCGGCATGATGGTCGAGCGGCGCGACCAGGTCTTGATCACGTCCTTGCGGCCCGACGACTGCAGGTTATCCGCCTTCTTCAGCAGATATCCGTCGACGAACGGGCCTTTCCAAACCGAGCGGGTCATCGCTTAGCGGGCCTTCTTCACGTGGCGACTACGGATGATGTACTTGTCCGTGGCCTTGTTGGTGCGGGTCTTGTGGCCCTTGGTGGGCTGGCCCCACGGGGTCACCGGGTGACGACCGCCCGGAGGTCTTGCCCTCGCCGCCGCCGTGCGGGTGGTCGACCGGGTTCATCGCCACGCCGCGCACGTGCGGGCGCCGACCCTTGTGGCGGACGCGCCCGGCCTTGCCGAGCACCTCGTTCATGTGGTCGGGGTTGGAGACTGCGCCGACCGTGGCCATGCAGCTGTCGAGCACCATCCGCAGCTCGCCCGAGCCGAGGCGGATCTGCGCATAGCCGGCGTCGCGGCCGACCAGCTGCGCGTAAGCGCCGGCCGAGCGGGCGATCTGGCCGCCCTTGCCGGGCTTCAGCTCGATGTTGTGGACCATCGAGCCGATCGGCAGGCTGCGCAGCGGCGAGGCGTTGCCGGGCTTCAGGTCGACCTTCTCGCCGGCGACGATCTCGTCGCCCGCGCGCAGCCGCTGCGGCGCCAGGATGTAGGCGAGCTCGCCGTCGGCGTACTTGATCGAGGGCGATGAAGGCCGTGCGGTTAGGGTCGTACTCGAGCCGCTGGACAGTGCCGGCGACGTTCCACTTGCGCCGCTTGAAGTCGACCTTGCGGTAGAGCCGCTTGGCGCCGCCGCCGCGGAAGCGCACGGCGATGCGCCCGCCGCCGCCGCGGCCGCCGCTCTTGGTCAGGCCCTCGATCAGGCTCTTCTCGGGCTTGCCCTTGTGGAGCTCGCTCCGGTCGACCAGCACCAGGCCGCGGCGGCCGGGCGAGGTCGGATTGAACTGCTTTAGCGCCATGACCTCAGAGCCCCGTCGTGATGTCGATGGACTGGCCTTCGGCCAGCGTGACGATGGCCTTCTTCACGTCCGAGCGCTGGCCTACGCGACCGCGGAAGCGCTTGGTCTTGCCCTTCACGTTGATCGTGTTGACCTTGACCACGTTGACCTTGAACAGGCTCTCGATCGCCTCGGCGATCTGCGGCTTGGTGGCGTCCCTGGCGACGCGGAAGACCACCTTGTTGTGCTCGGAGAGCATGGTGGCCTTCTCGGTGATCACCGGCGACAGGATGGTGTCGTAGTGACGGCGGCGGGCATCAGGCGGCCTCCTTCCCGGCGTTGTCTGGCGCGAAGCGCGCCGCGATGCCTTCGAGCGCGGCGCGGGTCAGCACCAGGGTGTCGCGACGCAGGATGTCGTAGACGTTGAGGCCGGCGTTCGGCAGCACGTCGACGCCCGGGATGTTGCGCGCGGCGAGCTTGAACGCGCCGTCCACTTCCGGGCCGGCGATCACCAGGGCGTTCTTGACGCCGATCTTGGCGAAGCCGGCGCGCAGCGCGGCGGTCTTCGGCGAGTCCAGCGTCGCGCTCTCGAGCACCACGAGCGCGCCGTCCTTGGCCTTGGAGGAGAGCGCGTGCCGCAGGGCCAGCGCGCGGACCTTCTTGGGCAGGCCGATCTCGTGGCTGCGCACCACCGGTCCGTGCGCCCGGGCGCCGCCGACGAACTGCGCGCGCCCGGCGCGAGCCGTGACGGGCGCCGCCGGTGCCCTTCTGCCGGTACATCTTCTTGCCGGTGCGCGAGACCTCGTTGCGGATCTGGATCTTGTGGGTGCCGGCGCGGCGCTTGGCGAGCTGCCAGGTGACGCAGCGCTGCAGGATGTCGCCGCGGATCTCTTCGATGCCGAAGATGTCGTCCGGCAGCTCGATCGGAGCCGCCCTTCTCGCCGTCGAGGTTGATGACGTCGATTTTCATTGCGCTTCGCCCCCGGTCTCGGCTTCGGCCGCGGGGGCCTCTTCCGCCGGCGTCTCGGCCGGCGCTTCGGCGCTGGCGCGCCGGTCTTGGCGTTCTTCGATCGCGCCCGGCGTCGGAAGGCCCTCGGCGGCGCGGCGTGCTTGACCGCGTCGCGGATCTTCACGAAGCCGCCCTCGGTCGCCCGGAACCGCGCCCCTTAAGAAGAATAAGACCGCGCTCCACATCCACGCGGAACACGGTCAGATTGAGGGTGGTGACGTTGTCCTGGCCCATGTGGCCGGCCATCTTCTTGTTCTTGAAGACCTTGCCCGGATCCTGGCGCTGGCCGGTCGAGCCGTGCGAGCGGTGCGATACCGAGACGCCGTGGGTGGCGCGCAGGCCCTCGAAGTTCCATCGCTTCATCGCGCCGGCGAAGCCCTTGCCGACGGTGACGCCGGATACGTCCACCTTCTGGCCCGCCACGAAGTGGTCGGCGGTGAACTCCGCGCCCACCTCGATGAGGTTGTCTTCGGAGACGCGGAACTCGACCACGTGGCGCTTGGGCTCGACCAGCGCCTTGGCGAAGTGGCCGCGCTCGGCCTTGGAGGTGTTCTTGGGCTTCTTGGCGCCCGCGCCGAGCTGGAGCGCGACGTAGCCGTCCTTGTCCTTGGTGCGCTGGGCGGTGACCTGGCAGCCCTCGAGCGAGAGCACGGTCACGGGCACGTGGGTCCCGGCCTCGTCGAAGAGGCGGGTCATGCCGAGCTTGCTGGCGATCAAGCCGGTTCGCATCACCGGTCCCCTAGAGCTTGATCTCGACGTCCACGCCGGCCGACAGGGCGAGCTTCATCAGCGCGTCGACGGTCTGCGGGGTGGGGTCGACGATATCGAGCACGCGCTTGTGCGTGCGGATTTCGAACTGCTCGCGCGACTTCTTGTCGATGTGCGGCGAGCGGTTGACGGTGAAGCGCTCGATCTGGGTGGGCAGCGGAATCGGGCCGCGGATGGTCGCGCCGGTGCGCTTGGCCGTGTTGACGATCTCGCGCGTGGAATGGTCCAGCACGCGGTGATCGAAGGCCCTGAGCCGGATGCGGATGTTCTGACGATCCATATCGCTCGCAATTCCTCCGGGTCCCGTTAGGGGCGCCGCGTGGTCCAGACCATTTCAAAGACCGACCGGAACGCGCCCGAAGGCCGTCCGGCGACGAAAGCCCGCAAAAACGAATGGCCCGCGCGAGAAAAGCCCCGCGAGGGCCGCTGGCCGGTCCCTGGCGACTTAGGCTGCCAAGACCGTTCGTCTCGCGAACCGCGTCTGCCGTCCAAGGGCGAACCCCGGGGCGACACAGCCGGTTCTCGAAGAGCCGGGGTGTCTACGCTGCAAGCCAACGTGCGTCAAGGGAGGCCAACGCCCTAGATCGCACGGCCGCTTGTCCCATGCGGACAGCCGCCGACCGCAGCCTCAATCTTCCTTCGGCGACAGCACCTGGCGGCCACGGTAGATGCCGGTTTTCAGGTCGACATGGTGCGGGCGCTTCAACTCGCCGGTGTCCTTGTCCTCGGCGTAAGCGTTGGGCTTCAGCGCGTGGTGCGAGCGGCGCATGTTGCGCCGCGACGGTGAGGTTTTGCGCTTCGGAACGGCGCCGCCGGACATGGTGCCTGTCTCCAAGGCTGCTTGAAAGAGCGCGCGGCTATACCCGAGCGCGTCAGCGGTTACAAGCAGGCGCGAGGGCGCGGCGCGCCCGCCCCCTTGCGGTGATCGGCGACGCGGCCGAAATTCCGCCCCAGCGCGCCGTCATGAGGCCATGCTGGGCGGACAGTTTCCCGCGCTCGATCGGAGAGGCGAATGGCTGAGCGGCGACGACGCCATCTACGCCGCAACGCCCTGGTCTTCCTCGGCTCGACGATTTTCCACGTCGGGCTCTTCTTCATCGCCGCCAGCGAATTCACCTACTATCCGCCGCCGCCCGAGACCCGCGCCCCGGTCGAGGTCGAGATCGTGCCCGAGCAGGAGCAGCCGATCCCGCCGCCGCCATTCCCGCGGATCATCATCAAGCAGAAGCTGGCTCCCACCCCGACGCCCGCGCCGCCGCCGACGCCGCAGCCGCAACCGCCGACGCCGCCGAAGCCCCAACCGCCGGCGCCCGCCAAGGTCACGCCGCAGCTGGCGCCTGCGCCCACTGCGCCGCTGCAGGCCAACCACGCGCCCTCGCCCGCCCCGACGCCGAAGCCGACCCTGGCGCCGGCGCTGGCCCCGATCGCGCCGTCGACTCCCGCGCCCAACCCCGGCCCGCCAAGGGTCGTCAGCGCGCCGGCCGCGCCAACGGTGCAGTCCAAGGCGTTCGCCTCGCCCGCACATCGTCCTGCACCGCAACCGCAACGAGGCCGGCGCGCCGCTCGCGCCGTCCGTCAGCATCCCGGGCGCGGTCGAGGCCTCGCCGCAGCAGGCGAGCGGCGCGCCGGCCGGCGGCGGCGGCGCGCCCGGCGGTCCGGGCGCCGGCGGCGGCGGCCTCCCGTCCGGGTCCCTGCCCGGCTTCGGCTCGGGCCTGCGCGGCAGCGTGCTCGGCTGCGCCAACGCCGCGGCCCTTCACCTCTCCAAGCAGGAGCAGGCCAAGTGCGACGAGGCGTTCGGGACCGGGGCGCGCGAATCGCCGCAGATGGATCCGATCGGCGCCACCAAGCGCACCGACATCGACCGCCAGGCCGCGTCGGAGGCGGCGGCGCAGCGCTACCGCGAACTCGACGCCGTCCGGCTCCGAAGCCGCGCCGATCGCCGGACAACCGCGCATCGGGCACCGACCGGGCGAAGAGTAGCCGCGCGCGGGACCGCCGGGACGCTGGGCCGCACCTTCCCGGGTGTTGAAACGACGCAACGTCGCGCCTAACTCACGGCCAGCTTGCGACCGCGCCGCTGCGACAGGGCCGCGTCAAGCCAGACTTCAGCCCCTCGGCAAGCTTCACGACGGCCGCACGCCAATGACCGCTACGCACAGACTAGCCGCCCTCGCCGCCACCCTCGGCCTCGCGCCAGCCTGCGCCGTCGCAGAGCCGCCGGCGCTGATCAGCCCCGGCTACTGGGAAGCGACCACCCAGTTTCTGGGGCTCTCGCACCGCACCGAGCGCTACTGCGTCGAGCCGAAGAACGTCGTCAAGTTCATGCTCGGCCCGTGCAACCACCACTATCAGTGCAGCTATCCGGTCCAGCAGGTCGGCGATGGCAAGGCGCACTTCGAAGGCGTCATCGCCAACCGCAGCGAGCGTTATAACGTGCAGGGCGACGCCACCTTCACGGCCACGACGCTCGATCTGAAGATGTCGGGCGCGGGCCACTGGAAGCTCCTGCCGCTGGCCGGTTTCGGCGGCATCCAGGCGCATCGCCTCGCCGCCACCTGTCCGGAAGGCGCGAAGAAGCTCTGACACCTGGCGCGGGCGCGCTATCCTGGCGCTTCCGTCACTTGCCGGAGCTGTTGGCCCATGGACGTCGTTGCCGCGCTGAAGGCGGCCGCTCAGGCGGGTGACCTTTCGGGCGCCGAGGCGCTGATCGCGAGCCATCCCGAGGCCGCACGCGACTGGCGACCGATCCTGGAGGCCGCGCTCTACGGGGAGCCCGCAATCGCGCGCGCCCTCATCGCCGCCGGCGCCGATCCGAACGCCCGCTCCACGTCGGAGTCGCGCTACCGGCCGCTGCACCGCGCCATCGAGCCGAAGGCCTCGATCCGCCGCAAGGCGGGTCACCTCGAGGTGTTGCACACATTGATCGACGCCGGCGCCGACGTCGACGGGCTCGGCGGCTGGTACGACGGGCGTCCGCTGCAGACCGCCGCACGCGACGGCATGGCCGACTGCGCCGATATCCTTCTCGCGCGCGGGGCGATGCGCGACATCTTCACCGCGGTGCTGATCGGCGATCGGACGCTGTTCGACGCCGAGCTGGGGCGTGATCCGGCCAACGCGACGGCGAGGGCTGAGAGCGGCGCCGAGCCCCTGCATCACCTCGCCTTCAGCCGCCTCGCCCAGCCTGCCGCGGTCGACATGGCTGAGCGGCTGATCGCCGCCGGCGCCAGGGCCGACCGCGTCGCCAGGCTGAGGCACGGCGAGTTCTCGGTGCTCTCGCTGGCGGCGTTCCGCGGCGATTGCGACGGCGCCCTGATCGAGCTGCTGATCGACCGCGGCGCCGATCCGCAGGACGGGCTCTACGAGTTGCTGTGGCAGGGCGACTTCGCCACCACGGCGATCGTCGTGCGCCGCGGGGCCGACGTGAACCGGCCGTGGAAGCCGAGCGCCCGGCCGATGCTGTCGGAGATGATCCAGTGGGGCCGCAACCCGGCCGCGCTCTGGCTGCTGAATGCGGGCGCCGATCCCAACCGCGCCGACCCCAAGGGCTGGACCGCGCTGCACTACGCCGCCTCCCGCGGCGCACCGGACGGCGTGATCTCGCGGCTGTTGGCGGCGGGCGCGGACGCCGGCGCCCGAACCAGGGACGGTCTCACCCCGGCCGCGGTCGGCAGGGCGGCGGGCAAGGCCAAGGCGGTCGCCGCGCTCGGATAGCCGGCAAGCGAAAGCCCCTCCCGCGGTTCAGCGGTAGGGGCTCGCTACTCTACACAAACGCCGAAAGCTCAGGCCTGTTCGGCCACAGCCTCCTCGGCGATCTCGATCGGCAGCGGCTCCATGCGCCGGCGGCGGCTCGCGGCTGGCGGCCAGCGCCTCGTCGCGCTTGGCGGCGACGCGCTGCAGGGTCGCGCAGGTAGGCGCCGGTGCCCGCCGGGATCAGCCGGCCGACGATGACGTTCTCCTTCAGGCCTTCCAGCGTGTCGCGCTTGCCGTGCACCGCCGCGTCGGTGAGGACGCGGGTGGTCTCCTGGAACGACGCCGCCGAGATGAAGCTGCGGGTCTGCAAGCGAGGCCTTGGTGATGCCGAGCAGCACCGGCTGGGTGAGCGCCGGACGGCCGCCGCGGGCTTCCGCCTTGGCGTTCTCCTCCTCGACTTCGAGCTTGTCGAGGTGGTCGCCCTTCGAGCAGGCCGGTGTCGCCGGGCTCCAGGATCTCGACCTTCTGCAGCATCTGGCGAACGATCGTCTCGATGTGCTTGTCGTTGATCGGCACGCCCTGCAGCCGGTAGACCTCCTGGATCTCGTTGACCAGGAAGTCGGCCAGCGCCTCGATGCCCAGGATCCGCAGGATGTCGTGCGGATCGGGGTTGCCGTCGATCAGGTACTCGCCCTTGCGGATCACGTCGCCGTCGTGGACGGCGATGTGCTTGCCCTTCGGGATCAGGAACTCGACCGCCTCGCCGGGCTCGCCATCGACGCTTCCGGGGTGATCTTGATCCGGCGCTTGTTCTTGTAGTCGCGCCCGAACTCGACCCGGCCGTCCATCTCGGCGATCACCGCGCAGTCCTTCGGCCGGCGGGCCTCGAACAGCTCCGCCACCCGCGGCAGACCGCCGGTGATGTCGCGCGTCTTGGCGCTCTCGGTGGGAAGGCGGGCCAGCACGTCGCCGGGCTTGGCCTCGTCGCCGTCGCCGACCGAGAGGATCGCGCCCACCGGCAGCAGGTAGCGCGCCTCGCCGCCGTTGGCGAGGCGCTTGTAGTTGCCGTCGTCGTCGAGCACCGCCATCGTCGGGCCGCAGGTCGCCGCCCTTGGTGGACGCGCGCCAGTCGATGACGACGCGGTTGACGATGCCGGTGGCCTCGTCGGCCTCCTCGCGGACCGAGACGCCCTCGACCAGGTCCTCGAAGCGGACCTTGCCGGCCACCTCGGTGATGATCGGGGTGGTGTAGGGGTCCCATTCGGCGAGGCGCGTGCCGCGCTTGACGTCCTGGCCGTCCTTGACCCGCAGCCGCGCGCCGTAGGGCGGGCGGTAGGACTCGCGGTCCTTGCCGTCGACCTGCACCGACGAGCTGCAGGTTGCGGCTCATGACGATCAGGTCGCCGTCGGGGGTCTGCACCGTGGCGCCGCCGACGAAGCGGACGACGCCGTCGTTGGCGCTCTCGTAGAACGACTGCTCGGCCACCTGGGCGGTGCCGCCGATGTGGAAGGTCCGCATCGTCAGCTGGGTGCCGGGCTCGCCGATCGACTGGGCGGCGATGACGCCGACCGCCTCGCCGATGTTCACCGGCGTGCCGCGGGCGAGGTCGCGGCCGTAGCAGGCGCCGCAGACGCCGACCTTGGCCTCGCAGGTGAGCGACCGAGCGGACCTTCACCTGCTGCACGCCGGCCGCCTCGATCAGCTCGATCTGGTTCTCGTCGAGGTAGGTGTCGGCGGGCACGACCAGCTCGTCGGTGCCCGGGTCCTTGACGTCCTCGGCGGTGAAGCGGCCCAGGATGCGCTGGCCGAGCGAGACCAGCACGTCGCCGCCCTCGACCACCGCGCGCAGGGTGATGCCGCGCGTGGTGCCGCAGTCCTCCTCGACGATGATGCAGTCCTGCGCCACGTCGACCAGGCGGCGGGTCAGGTAGCCGGAGTTGGCCGTCTTCAGCGCGGTGTCGGCCAGGCCCTTGCGGGCGCCGTGGGTGGAGTTGAAGTACTCCTGCACGGTCAGGCCTTCCTTGAAGTTCGAGATGATCGGCGTCTCGATGATCTCGCCGGACGGCTTGGCCATCAGGCCGCGCATGCCGCCGAGCTGCTTCATCTGGGCCTGCGAGCCGCGGGCGCCGGAGTTGGCCATCATCCAGATCGAGTTGATCTCCGTCCTCGCGGCCGTTCGGTCGAGCTTCTTGGTGCGAGATCTCGGCCATCATCTCGTCGGCGACGCGGTCGGTGGCCTTGTCCCAGGCGTCGACCACCTTGTTGTACTTCTCGCCCTTGGTGATCAGGCCGTCCGCGTACTGCTGCTCGTACTCCTCGACCAGCGCGCGGGTGGTCTCGACGATCTCCTTCTTGCGCTCGGGGATGACGATGTCGTCCTTGCCGAACGAGATGCCGGCCTTGGCCGCTTCGCTTGAAGCCGAGGCCCATCACCTGGTCGGCGAAGATCACCGTCGCCTTCTGACCGCAGTGCCGGTAGACGGCGTCGATCAGGTTGCCGATCTCCTTCTTGGTCAGGCTCTTCTCGACCAGGCGGTGGCCGATCGCCGGGTGATGCGGCAGCAGCGCGGCGATCTTCATCCGGCCGGGCGTGGTGTCGATCACCTTGCGCACGAGCACGCCCTCGGGGTTCATCTCCGAGAAGCGGGCCTTGATCTTGGTGCTGACCGTGACGACGCCGGCTTCCAGCGCCGCCTCGATCTCGCCGATGTCGGCGAACAGCTTGCCCTCGCCGGGCTCGCCGTCCTTCGACATCGACAGGTAGTAGAGGCCGAGCACGATGTCCTGGCTGGGCACGATGATCGGCCGGCCGTTGGCGGGCGAGAGGATGTTGTTCGTGCTCATCATCAGGACGCGCGCTTCCAGCTGGGCTTCCAGCGAAAGCGGCACGTGCACGGCCATCTGGTCGCCGTCGAAGTCGGCGTTGAAGGCGGTGCAGACCAGCGGGTGCAGCTGGATCGCCTTGCCCTCGATCAGCTTCGGCTCGAACGCCTGGATGCCGAGGCGGTGCAGGGTCGGCGCGCGGTTCAGCAGCACCGGGTGCTCGCGGATCACCTCCTCGAGGATGTCCCAGACCTGCGGCTGCTCGCGCTCGACCATCCGCTTGGACTGCTTGACGGTGCCCGACAGGCCCTTGGCGTCGAGCCGCGCGTAGATGAACGGCTTGAACAGCTCGAGCGCCATCTTCTTGGGCAGGCCGCACTCGTGCAGCTTCAGCTCCGGGCCGACCACGATGACCGAGCGGCCGGAGTAGTCGACGCGCTTGCCGAGCAGGTTCTGGCGGAAGCGGCCCTGCTTGCCCTTCAGCATGTCGGCCAGCGACTTCAGCGGGCGCTTGTTGGCGCCGGTGATGACGCGGCCGCGGCGGCCGTTGTCGAACAGGGCGTCGACCGCCTCCTGCAGCATCCGCTTCTCGTTGCGGATGATGATGTCAGGCGCGCGCAGCTCGATCAGGCGCTTCAGGCGGTTGTTGCGGTTGATGACGCGGCGGTAGAGGTCGTTGAGGTCGGAGGTGGCGAAGCGGCCGCCGTCCAGCGGCACCAGCGGGCGCAGCTCCGGCGGGATCACCGGGATGACCGTCAGGATCATCCACTCCGGCTTGTTGCCGCTCTCGATGAAGGCTTCCATGATCTTCAGGCGCTTGGACGCCTTCTTGAGCTTCATCTCGGAGGTGGTGGTGGCCAGCTCCTCGCGCAGCTGGTCGGCTTCCTTGGCCAGGTCGATGCCGCGCAGCATGCCGCGGACCGCCTCGGCGCCGATCTCGGCGGTGAAGCCGTCGTCGCCGTACTCCTCCTGCGCACGCAGGAAGTCGTCTTCCGAGAGCAGCTGGTTCTGCTTCAGCGGGGTCAGGCCCGGCTCGGTGACGATGTAGTATTCGAAGTAGAGGACCCGCTCGATGTCCTTCAGCGGCATGTCCAGCATCATGGCGATGCGGCTGGGCAGGCTCTTCAGGAACCAGATGTGGGCGACCGGGCTGGCCAGCTCGATGTGGCCCATCCGCTCGCGGCGCACGCGGGCCAGGGTGACCTCGACGCCGCACTTCTCGCAGATGATGCCCTTGTACTTCATGCGCTTGTACTTGCCGCACAGGCACTCGTAGTCCTTGGTCGGACCGAAGATCCGCGCGCAGAACAGGCCGTCACGCTCGGGCTTGAACGTGCGGTAGTTGATCGTCTCCGGCTTCTTGATCTCGCCGAACGACCAGGAGCGGATCTTCTCCGGCGACGCCAGCGAGATGCGGATCTGGTCGAAGGTCGGCGCCGCGACCGAGCGGGTTGAAGATGTTCAGGACTTCCTGGTTCATCGACATTGTTCAGAACCTCGTCGTTCCCGGCGCGCGATCGCCGCGAGGCCGGGAATTCATTTTGAAACAGCGCTTCTCGGGTCCCCGGACGCGGCCCTGAGCCGCGCCCGAGGATAACGGCGGTCACGAGTTCTCGAGCTCCACGTTGAGGCCCAGCGAGCGCATCTCCTTGACGAGCACGTTGAAGCTCTCGGGGATGCCGGCCTCGAAGGCGTCGTCGCCGCGGACGATGCTCTCGTAGACCTTGGTGCGCCCGGCCACGTCGTCGGACTTCACCGTCAGCATCTCCTGCAGGGTGTAGGCCGCGCCGTAGGCTTCCAGCGCCCAGACCTCCATCTCGCCGAAGCGCTGGCCGCCGAACTGCGCCTTGCCGCCCAGCGGCTGCTGGGTGACCAGGCTGTAGGGGCCGATCGAGCGGGCGTGGATCTTGTCGTCCACCAGGTGGTGCAGCTTCAGCATGTAGATGTAGCCCACCGTGACCTGCCGCTTGAACGGCTCGCCACGTCTGGCCGTCGACCAGCTGCACCTGGCCGCTGCGGGAGAGCCCCGCCTCTTCCAGCAGCCGCTCGATGTCGTTGATGTGGGCGCCGTCGAACACCGGCGTGGCGATCGGCACGCCCTTGGTGAGGTTGCGCGCCAGCTCCGCCAGCTCTCCGGGGTCGTCCGGCAGCTTCGACGTCCTTGCCGTAGAGCTCGCTCGAGCCGCTTCGACCAGCGCGTCCTGCTTGCCGCCGGCCTGCCAGGCCTCGAACAGCTCGCCGATCTGGCGGCCGAGGCCGGCGCAGGCCCAGCCGAGGTGGGTCTCGAAGATCTGGCCGACGTTCATCCGCGAGGGCACGCCCAGCGGGTTGAGCACCACGTCGACCGGCGGTGCCGTCTTCCAGGTGCGGCATGTCCTCGATCGGCAGGATCTTGGAGATGACGCCCTTGTTGCCGTGGCGGCCGGCCATCTTGTCGCCGGGCTGCAGCTTGCGCTTCACCGCGACGAACACCTTGACCATCTTCATGACGCCGGGCGGCAGCTCGTCGCCGCGCTGCAGCTTGTCGACCTTGTCCTCGAAGCGACGGTCGAGGCGACGACGCTGGCTCGTCGAACTGGCGGCGCAGCGCCTCCAGCTCGGCCATCGCCTTCTCGTCGTCGAGCGCGATCTGCCACCAGAGGCCGGGCGCGATCTCGCCCAGCTTCACGGCGGTGATCTCGCCGCGCCCGAGGCCCTTCGGCCCCGAGACGGCCGACTTGCCGACCAGCAGGTCGCGCAGGCGAGTGGTCATGTTGCGGTTGAGGATGGCGAACTCGTCGTCGCGGTCCTTGCCGAGACGCTCGATCTCCTCGCGCTCGATGGCCAGCGCGCGCTCGTCCTTGTCGACGCCGTGCCGGTTGAAGACGCGCACCTCGACCACCGTGCCGGCGACGCCGGGCGGCAGCCGGAGCGAAGTGTCGCGCACGTCGGAGGCCTTTTCGCCGAAGATGGCGCGCAGCAGCTTTTCTTCCGGCGTCATCGGGCTCTCGCCCTTCGGCGTGACCTTGCCGACCAGGATGTCGCCCGGCAGCACCTCGGCGCCGATCGCCACGATGCCCGCCTCGTCGAGGTTGCGCAGGGCTTCCTCGCCGACGTTCGGGATGTCGCGGGTGATCTCTTCGGGGCCCAGCTTGGTGTCGCGGGCCATGACCTCGAACTCCTCGATGTGGATCGAGGTGAAGACGTCGTCGCGCACGATGCGCTCGGAGATCAGGATCGAGTCCTCGAAGTTGTAGCCGTTCCAGGGCATGAACGCGACGAGCACGTTGCGGCCCAGGGCCAGTTCGCCGAGGTCGGTCGACGGACCGTCGGCGATGATGTCGCCGGCGGCGATCTTGTCGCCCACCCGCACCAGCGGACGCTGGTTGATGCAGGTGTTCTGGTTCGATCGCTGGAACTTGGAGAGCCGGTAGATGTCGACGCCCGGCTTGGTGGGGTCGGTCTCTTCCGTCGCGCGGATGACGATGCGGGTGCCGTCGATCTGCTCGACGATGCCCGGCCGGCGGGCCGCCTTCACAGCGCCGGAGTCACGCGCCACCACCGATTCCATGCCGGTGCCCACCAGCGGGGCGTCGGTCTGGATCAGCGGCACCGCCTGGCGCTGCATGTTGGAGCCCATCAGCGCGCGGTTGGCGTCGTCGTTCTCCAGGAACGGGATCAGCGCCGCGGCGACCGAGACCACCTGCTTGGGCGAAACGTCCATCAGGTCGACCTGGTCCTTCGGCAGCAGCGTCGGCTCGCCGTTGATGCGGCCCGGCACCAGGTCGTCGACGATCTCGCCGTCCTTCAGCGCGATGTTGGCCTGGGCGATGATGTGCTTGGCCTCCTCCATCGCCGACATGTAGATCACCTCGTCGGTGATCTTGCCGTCCTTCACGCGCCGGTACGGGCTCTCGATGAAGCCGTACTTGTTGACCACCGCGTGGGTGGCCAGCGAGTTGATCAGGCCGATGTTCGGGCCTTCCGGCGTCTCGATCGGGCAGATGCGGCCGTAGTGCGTCGGGTGCACGTCGCGCACCTCGAAACCTGCGCGCTCGCGGGTCAGACCGCCCGGGCCCAGCGCCGAAAGGCGGCGCTTGTGGGTGATCTCGGAGAGCGGGTTGGTCTGGTCCATGAACTGGCTGAGCTGCGAGGAGCCGAAGAACTCCCGCACCGCCGCCGCCGCCGGCTTGGCGTTGATCAGGTCGTGCGGCATGACCGTGTCGATATCGACGCTGGACATGCGCTCCTTGATCGCGCGCTCCATGCGCAAGCAGGCCGACGCGGTACTGGTTCTCCAGCAGCTCGCCCACCGAGCGGACCCGGCGGTTGCCGAGGTTGTCGATGTCGTCGATCTCGCCGCGGCCGTCGCGCAGGCCGACCAGCGTGCGCAGCACCTCGATCACGTCCTCCTTGCGGATGACGCGCTCCTCGTCCGAGGTGTCGAGCTCCAGGCGCATGTTCATCTTCACGCGCCCGACGCTCGAGAGGTCGTAGCGTTCCTGGTCGAAGAACAGGCTCTTGAACATCGCCTCGGCGGCCTCGACCGTCGGCGGCTCGCCGGGCCGCATGACCCGGTAGATGTCGAACAGAGCGTCCTCGCGGACCGAGTTCTTGTCGACGCGCAGGGTGTTGCGCACGTACGGGCCCACCGTGACGCCGTCGATGTCGAGCACGTCGATGGTGGTGAAGCCGAGGTCTTCGAGCGTCGCGATGAGCGGGGCGTCGAGCTCGTCGCCGGCTTCGGCGTAGATCTCGCCGGTCTGCACGTTGACTTCGTCGCGCGCCAGATAGCGGCCGATCAGGGCCTCGGGCGACAGCAGCAGCGTCTTCAGCCCGTTGTCCTGCAGGCGCTTGGCCTGGCGGGCGGAGATCTTGGTCCCGGCCGGGGCGACTTCCTCGCCGGTGTCGGCGTCGATCAGCGGGAAGTCGGGCTTCACGCCGCGCCAGCGCTCGGGCTTGTAGGGGGTCGCCCAGCCGCCGGGGCGCTTCTCGAACGGCACCACGTCATAGAAGGTGGTGAGGATCTCCTCGCCGTCCATGCCGAGGCCATAGAGGAAGGTGGTGGCCGGCAGCTTGCGGCGCCGGTCGATGCGCACGAAGACGATGTCCTTGGCGTCGAACTCGAAGTCGAGCCAGGAGCCGCGGTAGGGGATGATCCGCGCGGCGAACAGGAGCTTGCCCGACGAGTGGGTCTTGCCCTTGTCGTGGTCGAAGAAGACGCCCGGCGAACGGTGCATCTGGGAGACGATGACCCGCTCGGTGCCGTTGACGATGAAGGTGCCCTTCTCGGTCATCAGCGGGATGTCGCCCATGTAGACGTCCTGCTCCTTGATGTCCTTGACGGAGCGGGCCTGGGTGTCCTCGTCGGTCTCGAACACGATGAGGCGCAGCTTGACCTTCAGCGGCGCGGCATAGGTCATGTCGCGCTGGATGCACTCGTCGTCGTCGTACTTCGGATCCTCGAACTCGTAGGAGACGTATTCGAGCGTGGCGCGCTCGTTGAAGTCCTTGATCGGGAACACCGAGCGGAACACCGCCTCGATGCCTTCGATGCGCCGGTCGGCGGGCCGGACCAGACGCTGGAGGAACTGTTCGTAGGAGGATCGCTGAACCTCGATCAGGTTCGGCATCTGCACGGCTTCGGGGATGCGGCCGAAAGACTTCCGGATCCGCTTCTTACCAGTGAACGATTGCGCCATCAGGGCTCCCTTGGGCGCGCGCGAACGGAGTCCGCGCGCCGATCATCTTCATCCGTGATGCGTCCGCCCTCGGGTCGGTCCTTCGGCCGGAAATTGGCCGTCGGGACCGCGGGACGCCAGTAACGCCGTCGCTGAGGGGGTCAGCGCCGGGGGCTCCTTCGTGCTGGTCAGAGGGTGTGACCAACGCCTCGGAGCGGATGCAGGAACGCGCCTTTGCTGGAAGCAGCGCGCGCGTGCGGAATCACCGTCTCGGGTTTGAGAGAAACGCGTATTTAGGCGCTCGCGGCGGATATGAAAAGGGGGAATCCGCGCGATCCTTCTACGTCGCTCTCAACCAACCCCGGAAATCGCGGTTTGGCAAGCGCGATCGGCGCCCCGCATGACGAGAAAAGCCCGGGCGTCGGCAGCCCGGGCCTCGCTATCTCGTCGGGATCCCGGATAGCTCGCTGGCGCGAGCTTCCGGGATGAGTCGGCGGAGGCCTGCGGCCTCCGCACGCTCACTTGACGGTGACGCTCGCGCCGGCGGCTTCGAGCTTGGCTTTGACGTCCGCCGCTTCCTGCTTGGAGATGTTCTCCTTCACGTTCTGCGGGGCGCCTTCCACCAGGTCCTTGGCTTCCTTCAGGCCGAGGTCCGGACGGATCGAGCGGACTTCCTTGATCACGTTGATCTTCTTGTCGCCGCCGCCGGTCAGCACGACGGTGAACTCGGTCTGCTCCTCGGGGGCTTCGGCCGTCGCGGCCGCAGCGGCGCCCGGCGCGGCGGCCATGGCGACCGGCGCGGCGGCGGAAACGCCCCACTTCTCTTCCAGCAGCTTGGAGAGCTCGGCGGCTTCAAGCACGGTGAGCGAGGAGAGGTCGTCGACGATCTTTTCGAGGTTGGCCATGATCAGGGTTCCTTCGGCGAATGGGTTGAGGTGTTAGGCCGCGTCCTTGGCGGCGTAGGCGGAGAAGACGCGGGCGAGTTGGGCGGCCGGCGCCTGGACGACGCCGGCGATGCGGGTGGCGGGGGCCTGGATGAGGCCGATGAGCTTGGCGCGCAGCTGGTCGAGCGAGGGCAGCTTGGCGAGCGCGTCGACGCCCTTGGCGTCCAGCACCGTCTCGCCCATGAAGCCGCCGACCACGACGAGCTTCTCGTTGTCCTTGGCGTACTGGCTGGCGACCTTGGCGGCGCTGACCGGGTCGGGCGCATAGGCGATGCCGACCGGGCCCTTGAAGAGCGCGGCGACGCCCTCGCCGGCGCCGTTCAGCGCCTTCTGGGCCAGGCGGTTCTTCACCACCTTGTAGGCCGCGCCTTCCTTGCGCAGCCGCCCGCGCAGATCGGACATCTGGGCGACCGAGAGGCCCATGTTGTGGGTCACGATCACCGCGCCGGCGCCGGCGAAGACGCCCTTCAGGGTCTCGATCAACTCGGCCTTCTGCGCGCGATCCATACCGCTCTCCAATCAGGCGTCCGGACCCACGCGGTCCGGCGCGACGAAACCAACACTCTGATCGAGCTGGAGTAGGCGGAAAGCCGCGCAATGGCGCCGAGGCGCGCCGCGCGAGATCGCTTTCGCATCCTGTCTCCCCGCGGTGGGAGTTTAAGCCGGAAGGCCCGCGGTTCTCGGACAGAGAGACCGCTCCAGACCGGGGTCCGCCAGCGGAAGGCGGGGCTTATGATGGCTCGCGCCGGCGGTGTCAAGAATTTGGGCGGCGCGTGTCGCGAGCAGACGATCTGTCCAGTGCAGCTACGTCCTTGCTGATCGCACCGGCTTCTCGCTACGATCCCGCTGCGGCCGGGGCGAGGCGCCGTCAGCTTGACCGAGACACACTGCGCCGTCGTGGAAGCCCGGTGAGACCGCCTGCCCCTCCGCACGAGCCTCCATCGCAAGCGGACGTCTTCCGGCTTCCCGGCTACCTCGCCTTTTGGACGGCCGAAACCGTCTCGGCGTTCGGCAGCTACATCACGTCGCTGGCCCTGCAGGTGCTGGTCGTGCTCACCTTGCATGGCACAGCCATCGACGTCGGACTGGTCAACGCGTCCAGGTGGCTGCCCTACCCGCTGTTCGGCCTCTTCGTCGGCGCCATGGTGGATCGATGGCGGCGAAGACCGATCCTGGTGGCCACCGACCTGGCCCGAGCGCTGTTCCTCGGCGCGATCCCCGCGCTGTGGCTGACGGGCTGGCTCAGCCTTCCGGTGCTGATGGGATTTGTCGCCCTGTTCGGCCTCATGACCCTGTTGAACGACGCCGCCAACCAGTCCTTCCTGCCGCGCCTGGCGCCCGCCGCAGCGCTGGTCGCGGCCAACGCCAGGCTCGACCAGGGCGCCGCGGTCGCACAGACCGCCGGACCCGTTCTGGCCGGGGCCCTGGTGACGACGCTGGGAGCGCCGCTGGCGGTTGTCGTAGATGCGCTCACCTATCTGTTCTCTGCCATCACCGTCGCTGCCAGCCGCGTTTCCGAGCCGAAGCCGGGCGTCCAACCCCTGAACCTGCGCCGCGAGATCGGGGAGGGTCTGAGCTGGGTCTACCGCCACCGGACGCTCGCGCCGCTGGCGCTTTCGACCCATGCCTGGTTCGTCTGCAACAGCGTGGTCACCACCGTCTTCGTGCCCTTCGCGCTGCTGCGTCTGCACCTGACGGCCTACGAGCTTGGGTGGACGCTCGCCGCCGCCGGTGCGACGGGACTACTCGGAAGCCTCTTTGCGACACGGATTGGACAGCGTTGGGGCGCCGGACGCGCGGTGATCGCGTGCCGCGCCATGATGCCTGTCGCCTGGGCCGTCATCGCCCTCACTCCCGTCGACGCCAGCCGGTGGACGATCGTCGCGGCGTTCGCCGCCGGCCAGGCGCTCTATGGCCTGGCCATGGGCGCCGAGAACGCCAACGAGATGGGCTATTGGCAGGCGGTGACGCCAGACGCCCTGCAGGGCCGGATGAACGCCACGCGGCGGTCGATCAATCGCGGCATGATCGTTGTCGGCGCGCCGCTGGGAGGCCTGCTCGCCGACACGATCGGCTATCGCCCGACCTTGTGGCTCGCCATCGCCGGCTTCGCCCTCGTGGCGGGCTATCTGGCCGTCTCACCCTTCCGGCATGCCAGGCACGGCGAAGTCTCCGAGCCACCAGTTCACGGCTGACGCGGGTCATGCCGGCGGCTCCTTCCTGAGGCTGACGGCGTGGGCACGCCCGCTCTCGCCGCCGAAGACGACGCCGGCCCCTTCTACGGCGCCCTTCACCTTCATCACCGTCTCGAACCTTGCCTGAAAAGTCTCGTCCGAGCCTTCGAGCCGCTTGATCGTGATCGCAGAGACGCCGGCCTCGTCCGCCAGGCGCTGTTGGCTCCAGCCGAGCAAGGCGCGGGCGGCGCGGATCTGGAGGTTGGAGATCATGCTTGACGACGGCGCCCAAGAAAGATACTTTTTGTATCATTCACGATAGCAAAGGGGTCGCGCATGGTCCAGATCGCAAGCGTCTCGCCAGTCCTGCTCGTGGCGGACGTGTTCGAGACGGCGGAGTACTACCGCGACGTCCTGGGCTTCCATTTCGACCAGATCTACGGCGAGCCGCCCAGCTTCGTCATCGTCCAGCGCGACGGCGCGCGGCTGATGTTCCGCCAGCCGCGCGAGGGCGCGCCGCCCCCCGTCAACGGCAGCGTGACGCCGAACTTCGCCTGGGACGTGTTCGTCAGCGTCGATGACGTCGAGGCTTTGGCGCTGGAGCTTCGCGGCAAGGGCGCGGACATTCTGAGTGGGCCGACGCACCGGCCGATCTGGAACGGCAAGGAACTGGACGTGCGCGACTGCAACGGCCGGGTCCTGGGCTTCGGCCAGGCGATGGACTGACCGGGCGGCTACGCCTGTGGCCGCCTGGCCGCACGGCGCAGGCGGCGCTCTTCGCGCATGTCGCGCAACTGGGCGAGCTGGTTGAGGAGCAGCACAGCCTGAAAGCCGATCAGCCCGGCGAGTTTCCACACGCCTACGCCCGCGCCGAGCTCCTTCACCAGGCTGTTGACCGCGGCGCTGATGCCCAGTCCCAGCCCCATCCCCAGCACGATATTGTAGACTCTGCCGAGGTGTTCCTTCAGCCAGGCGTCCAGCCAGTGCGCGCCGTCGAGTACGAAACCGAGCATCGCCGCCCTCCCCTCACCGGCCACTGACTAGCGCGGCGCGGCGATCCGCGCGACAGCCGCCGCGCGTGGGGAGGACGCAATTACGCCCCGATGCTGCCGAGCTCGACCTTGAAGCCCGGGCCCATGGTCGAGGAGAGGCTGATGCGCTTGACGTAGGTGCCCTTGGCGCCGGAGGGCTTGGCGCGGTTCAGCGCGTCGACCAGCGCCTTCACGTTGGCCGCCAGCGCCTCCTCGGTGAAGCTCGCCTTGCCGACGCCGGCATGGACGATGCCGGCCTTCTCGACGCGGAACTCGATCGAGCCGCCCTTGGCGTCCTTGACGGCCTGGCCGACGTTCGGCGTCACCGTGCCGACGCGCGGGTTCGGCATCAGGCCGCGCGGGCCCAGCACCTTACCGAGCCGGCCGACCAGGGCCATCATGTCCGGCGTCGCGATCACGCGGTCGAACTCCATGAAGCCGCCCTGGATGCGCTCGACCAGGTCCTCGGCGCCGACGATCTCGGCCCCGGCGGCCTTGGCCTCCTCGGCCTTGGCGTCCTTGGCGATGACGGCGACGCGCACGTCGCGGCCGGTGCCGGAGGGCAGGCTGACGACGCCGCGCACGTTCTGGTCGGCGTGACGCGGGTCGACGCCCAGGTTGACGGCGATCTCGACGCTCTCGTCGAACTTGGCGTTGGCGTTGGCCTTGACCAGCTTGATCGCCTCGGGCAGCGGATGGACGACGTTGCGGTCGCCGGTCCAGGCGGCCTCATGCGCTTCGGTTGCTTGGCCATCGTCGATCAGCCCTCCACCACGCGAAGGCCCATGGCGCGCGCCGAACCCTCGATGATCCGCGCGGCGGCCTCGATGTCGTTGGCGTTGAGGTCCTTCATCTTCTTCTCGGCGATGTCGCGCAGCTGCTGGCGCGTCACCTGGCCGACGGTCTCGCGGCCGGTCTTGCCGGAGCCCGACTTGATGCCCACCGCCTCCTTCAGGAAGTAGCTCGCCGGCGGGGTCTTGGTGACGAAGGTGAAGCTCTTGTCCTGATAGACGGTGATCACCGTCGGCAGGGGCGTGCCCTTCTGCATGCTTCTCGGTGCGGGCGTTGAACTCCTTGCAGAACCCCATGATGTTGACGCCGCGCTGGCCCAGCGCCGGCCCGATGGGCGGCGAAGGCGTGGCGGCGCCGGCGGGGACCTGCAGCTTGATGTAGCCCAGGATCTTCTTGGCCATGATGTCCTCTCAGAGCCGTAAGCGGAGGCCGTGGTGCGGGCTTGGCGTCCCTCCCACGGATTTGGTCTCGCGGATGCCGCGAGGGGCGGGCCTGTAGCAGGATCGAAGCCGCCAGAGCAACGCGGCATGGAGGATAGCGCATGGACTGGAAGACCTACGAGACGCTCGGCCTGCACCTCTCGATGAACGAGGAGACGGCCCCGCGCGCGGTCAACGGCCGCTCCAACCGCGAGATCCAGCAGGCGCTGGCGACGCCGGGCGACCGGCAATACCACCCGAACCCGGAGGCCTTCCCCGCCGACGAGACGCCGCGCGGCCACGTGCGCTCGCACCGCGACTGGGATCGGCTCGAGCGTCTACCCGGGCACGAAGCGCGACCTCTGGATCTACACGCCCGCCGGCTTCGACCCGGCCGGGCCGGCGCCGGCGCTGATGGTGTTCCAGGACGGCGGCGGCTACCTGAACCGCGACGGGCCGATCCGCGCCGCGGCGGTGTTCGACACCCTGCTGGCCGCCGGCGAGATGCCGCCGACGATCGGCGTCTTCGTCATGCCCGGCCGCCTCGAGGGCGTCGCCGACACCGTGCAGCGCAGCCGCGAGTACGACAGCGTCACCGACGCCTACGTCGCGCTTCCTGCATCGAGGACCTGCTGCCGTTCGTCGAGGCCGAGATCGGCTGCAAGCTGACCGACGATCCGGCGCGGCGGACGATCTGCGGCATCTCCTCGCGGCGGCATCTGCGCCTTCACCGCGGCCTGGTTCCGGCCCGGACGCGTTCGGGCGGGTGATCAGCCACTGCGGCTCGTTCACCGCCATCCGCGGCGGCCACAACTATCCCTACCTGATCCGCTCGACCCCCAGGAAGCCGATCCGCGTCTGGCTGCAGAGCGGCGCCGCCGACGCCGACATCGTGCTGGGCAGCTGGCCGCAGGCCAACCAGGCGGTCGCCGCCTCGCTGGAGTTCGCCGGGTACGACCACAAGTTCGTCTTCGGCGAAGGCGGCCACAACCTGCGCCATGGCGGCGCGGTGTTCGCCGATGCGCTGCGGTGGCTGTGGCGAGACTGAGGGAGCCGGGCATGGACTATCCGTATGACGTCGGCAGCTACGCCCGGAAGGTGACCACCGGCTCGACCGAGGCGCAGCGCTGGTTCGACCGCGGCCTCAACTGGTGTTTCGGCTACCATCACGAGGAGGCGCTCGAGTGCTTCGAGCAGGCGCTGGCGGCCGACCCTGCCTGCGCCATGGCGCACTGGGGGGTCAGCTACGCGGCCGGTCCCAACTACAACATGCCCTGGAAGCTGATGGACCCCGCCAGCAAGGCGGCGGCCCTCTCCCGCGCCCACGACGCCGCCCAGTCGGCGCTCTGCGCTGGCCGGCGGCGTCAGCGCCGGCCGAGCGCGCACTGATCGAGGCCCTCCCCGCCCGCTATCCGCAAGCCGATCCCATCGAGGACCAGCGCCCCTGGAACGACGCCTTCGCCGACGCCATGCGGCTCGCGCACCGGGCGCACCCGGACGACCTCGACGTTCGCGCCGTTTTCGTGGAGGCGATCCTCAACCGCACGCCCTGGCGCATGTGGGACCTGCGCACCGGCGAGCCCGCGCCGAGAGCCGGCACGCTGGAGGCGCGCGAGACCCTCGAGAGCGCCTTCCGCGAGCTGCCGGGCGCGATGGACCACCCCGGCCTCCTGCACCTGCACGTGCACCTGATGGAGATGTCGCCGAACCCGGAAGCCGCGCTGGTCACCGGCGATCGGCTGCGCGAGTTGGCCCCGGACATGGGCCACCTGGTCCACATGCCCACCCACATCGACATCCAGTGCGGCCACTACCGCGATGCGATGCACTGGAACCAGAAGGCCATCGTCGCCGACCGCAAGGTCTACGAGCGCATCGGCCCGATGAACATCTATTCCGGCTACCGGGTGCACAACTACCATTTCGCCGCCTACGGGGCGATGTTCCTCGGCCAGTACGCGCCGGCGCTGGCCGCCGCCGACGAGCTGATCGCCACCATGCCCGAGGCGGTGCTGCGGACCGTCTCGCCGCCGATGGCGGACTTCTTCGAGAGCTACCTGTCGATCCGCCAGCACGTGCTGATCCGCTTCGGCAAGTGGCGCGAGATCCTGGCGCAGGACCTGCCGGCCGATCCGGAGCTCTACAGCACCACGACCGCAATGATGCGCTACGCCAGAGGCGTCGCCCACGCGGCGCTCGGCGAGGTCTCGGCGGCTGAGGCAGAACAGGCGTTGTTCCGCGAGGCTGCCGCCCGCGTCCCGGAGACGCGCCAGCTCCACAACGTCGCCTGCGACAAGCTGCTGGCGATCGCCGAGCAGATGCTGGCGGGCGAGATCGCCTACCGGCGCGGCGAGCACGACGCCGCCTTCGCCACCTTGCGCGCCGCGACCCTCCTGGAGGACGACCTGCCCTACGACGAGCCCTGGGGCTGGATGCAGCCGGTGCGCCATGCGCTCGGCGCCCTGCTGCTGGAGCAGGGCCGCGCCGTCGAGGCCGAGATCGTGTACCGCGAGGACCTCGGGCTGGGCGGCAAACTGCCCCGCGCGCAGGTCCACCCGGACAATCTCTGGGCGCTGCGGGGTTTGCTCGATTGCCTCGAGGCGCGCGGCGAAACGGTCGAAGCCGCGATCATCCGCCAGCGCCTAGCCTTCGCAGCCGCCCGCGCCGACACGCCGGTATCGGTGTCCTGCTTCTGCGCCCGGGCCAACGCCGCCGGAGCGCCCAGCGACGCGCCTAGCTGACCTTCTCCACCTGGGCGTATTCCAGCTCGACCGGCGTGGCGCGGCCGAAGATGGAGACGGTGACCCGCAGGCGCGCGCGCTCCTCGTCGACCTGCTCGACCGAGCCGTTGAAGCTGGCGAACGGGCCGTCGGTGACCCGCACGGTCTCGCCGATCTCGAAGCTGATGGTGGGCTTCGGCCGCTCGACGCCCTCCTCGATGGCGCCGATGATCCGCGCCACCTCGCGCTCGGAAACCGGCATCGGCTTGGAGCCCGAGCCGAGGAAGCCGGTCACCTTCGGGGTGTTCTTGACGAGGTGATAGGTCTCGTCGGTCATGTCCATCTTCACCAGCACGTAGCCGGGGAAGAACTTGCGCTCGGCGTTGATCTTGCGGCCGCGGCGGATCTCCACCACGTCCTCGGTCGGCACCAGGATCTCGGCGAAGGCGTCGTCCAGCGCCTGGGCATGCGCCTGCTCGCGGATCGATTCGGCCACCTTCTTCTCGAAGTTCGAGTAGGCGTGGACGATGTACCACTTGTGGCGGGTGGAGGTGGTCGTCTCGCTCATGATCCAAACGTCCCGAGCTTGAAGAGCTGGGTCGTGGCGAACGAGAAGCCGGCGTCGACCATGAAGAAGAACAGCGACGCCAGCACCACCATGATCCCCACCATCACCGAGGTGATCCAGGTCTCCTTCCAGCTCGTCCAGGTCACCTTGCGGGCCTCGGCGCGCACCTCGCGGGCGAACTTCACCGGGTCGAACGGCGGCTTGGGCGCATCGGCCACCGGCGCCGCGCGACTTTGGCCGCGCGGGCGCAGGGTGGTCGGAGTGGCGGCTTGATCCTTGGCCATGGACGCTTTGCTTACCTTGTTTCGCCAGCGGCGGCGCGCCTAACGCCTCCGCCAGCGGTAGATATAGTGGCAGGAGTGGAGGGACTCGAACCCACGGCCCTCGGTTTTGGAGACCGATGCTCTACCAGCTGAGCTACACTCCTAAAATCCCTGGACAATGAACAACGCGCCGGAGAGCGATCTGCCCGCCGGCGCGTTCGGCTCATCGCCGCTAGGGGCGCTGATTTAGCAGCGGGTCGCGTCGGCGGCAAGACGGCCGCGCGGCGATGCTCTGGCGCCAATCGCCGCGCAAGGGGGGCTGTGCTATCGGCGGCGATGCCCGTGCTGCCCGCCGTCCTGCTGATCCTCGCCCTGGCCGCAGTGGGCTGGTTCACCTGGCGCGACATCGGCGAGTACGCCGCTTTCAAGCGGCTGACCGACACCAAGGACCGGCAGGCCCGCTACCGGCGCTGGGTGCTGAACGCCTTTGCGCTCTTCGTCGGCGGCTCGCTGGCGATCCTCGCCATCCTCGGCGACCTCGGGTGCGTCATCCGTCCGCCAAAGCCGTTCTTCGCGGCGATGCGCTGGATGCAGGCGCATCTAGGCGCGCCCAGCGTCGGCCCCGAATTCCTTGGCGGCATGGTCGGCGGCGCAGCGATCGCCGTCGTCTTCGGCGCCCTGCTGGCGATCCGTACGGCGCGGCGCGGCGGGGGTGCCCCGAAGCTGCGGACGCTCGGCGACATCGCGCCGCTGATGCCGCGCAACGGCGCCGAGACCATCTGGACCGGCCTGCTCTCCATCAACGCCGGGATCGGCGAGGAGCTGTTCTTCCGCCTCGCCCTGCCGCTGCTGCTCGTGCTGGTGACCGGCAACGCCGTCGCCGCCTTCGCCATCGCGGCGATCGTGTTCGGCCTCGTGCATGTCTACCAGGGCTGGGTCGGCGTGCTGGCGACGATGTTCCTGGGCGCCGTCTTCACCGCGATCTACCTGCTGGCCGGCAACCTCGCCTGGCCGATGGCGCTGCATGCCGGGATCGACCTCCTCGGCCTCGTCGTACGTCCCACCCTCACGCGGCTCGCCGCGCGCCGCGCCACGCCTTAGGGCTCGAAATCGGCCGCCAGGGCTGCGAGAGTGGCGGCAAAGCAACACGAGGGAGGACCTGAGATGGCGAGCGGCGTCGACACGCTGATCAGTCCGGCCATGCAGGAGGCCAAGGGCAAGTGGGGCGAGCCGCGCGTCTCGCCGCCGATCGCCGCCTCCGACATCCGCAAATGGGCGATCGCCACCTACTGGCCCGAGACCCCGCCGCAGATCTACTGGGACGATGCGTACGCCAAGACCACGAAGTGGGGCGGGATCATCGCGCCAGCCGACTTCAACCCGTTCGCCTGGCCGGTGCGCCGCGTCGCCCCGATGCGACAGGCCGAGCCGGCCGGCGGCCTGCGCCTGACCAACATGAACGGCGGCCAGACCGACACCTACGGCGCGCCGATGCGCCCCGGCGACGTGATCACCGCCCGCTCGCGCCTCTCGGACTTCAACGAGCGCCAGGGCCGCTTCGGCCTGATGCTCTACACGTTCAACGAGACGGAGTGGACGAACCAGAAGGGCGAGTTCGTCCGCCGCCGCATCGGCACCTCGATCCGCTACTAGGAGCGCCCAGATGACCGTCAAAGTCTGCTTCGAGGACGTCAACGTCGGCGACGAGATGCCGGCCTGGTCGCGCACCACCGACTTCATGCACTGGAACCGCTACGCCGCGGTCAACGACGAGTTCGTGCCCTTCCACATGGACGACGAGGCCGGCCGCCGGGCCGGCAACCAGCAGGGCGCGTTCGGCATGGGCAACCTGCGCTATGCCTACCTGGTCAACGCGCTGCGCGACTGGATCGGCGAGGAGGCCGAGATCCGCGAGATCGGCTGCCAGTACCGCGCCATCAACCAGAAGAACGACACCCTCACCGTGGTCGGCAAGGTGGTCGAGAAGGAAGTGGTCGATGGCGAGCACCGCGTGAAGCTGACCACCAACGTGATGAACCAGGCCGGCGAGGCCACCTGCCCCGGCCATGCGGTGGTCGCGCTGCCCAGCCGGGGGTAACTCGCTCCCCGAACCGAGGGGCTGACGGGTGGCCATTCTCTGGATCGGCGGCGCGACCGACGCCGGCAAGACGACGCTGGCGCGGGCGCTGGCGGCGCGCTTCGGCTGCGAGCTTTACGAATACGACCGCACCGACGTCGCCCATCACGAGGCGCTCGCCGCCCAGCACCAGGACATCCGGGCCTTCCTGCTGAGCTCGGCGGACGCCCGCTGGGTGACGCCGACGCCCGAGCAGCTGTTCCGCCGCTCGATGCGCGCCTTTCGCCTGCGCTGGCCGCTGCTGCTGCGCGAGCTGGCCGAGCTGCCGTCCAGTCCTGGCGCGCCGGTGATCGTCGAGGGCTTCGGCCTGCTGCCCGACCTGGTGCGCCCGCTGCTGGACGATGTGCGGCAAGGTCTCTGGCTGGTCCCGACCGAGGCGTTCCGGCGCGGCTCGTGGCAGCGCCGCGGCAAGCCCGGTTTCCGCAATCAGACCTCCGACCCGGACCGCGCCGCCGCCAACCTCTGGGACCGCGACCTGTTGCTCGCCGAGGAGATCGAGCGCCAGGCGCGCGCCCTGCAGCTGAAATTGATCGTCAACGACGGCTCGCTCACGCCCGATCGGTTGGTCGACGCAGCCGCCGCCTGGTTCGCGCCGTTCCTGCCAAGCCCGTAGGGCGAAGCAGGAGTAGGCCGGGTGGGGGTCGAACCCACGACCACTCGATTAAAAGTCGGGTGCTCTACCACTGAGCTACCGGCCCACGCTCGCGAAGCGGCGGAACTTAAGGGCGGCGCCGGTGCGCGGCAAGCGGGCGGCAGGCCACGACTGTGGCGCTGGCGCGGCGAACCTGTGGCAAGCCGCTGGCGCGCCGCCCGTAGCTCCGTTAGTAATTCGTTCATGCGCCGAGCCGCGGTACTGGCCCTCGCGACGATGGTTCTCGCCGTCCCCCACGCGGTCGGCGCGCAGTCGGCTACCGGTGCGTCGTCCGACCGCTCCCAGCCCCCCGACCAGAGCGCGGCCAGCGAGCGGCTGCTGACGCCAGAGCAGCAGGGGCGGCAGGGCATCGTCAAGGGCGTCGTCGACCAGTCGTTCCGCGACTTCGGCCTGCTGGAGAGCAAGATCCCGCCGGTGCTGATCGAGGCGATGGCAGATCCCTACGCGCGGGTGACGCCGGCCACCTGCGACGAGCTCGCCGCCCAGATCCGGCGGCTCGAGGGCGCGCTCGGTCCCGACCTCGACGCGCCGATCAACACCGAGCGCCTGAGCAACATGACGCGCGGCAAGAGCCAGGCGCGCGACGCCAGCCTCGATGCGCTGCGCTCCACCGTCCAGAACTACATCCCGTTCGACGGCTACATCCGCATCGTCTCCGGCGCCGCCCATCACGACCACCGGGTGCTGGCGGCGATCCAGGCCGGCTCGATGCGCCGCGCCTACCTGAAGGGCATGGGCGAGATGGAACACTGCCCCGCCCCGGCCACCCCACGCCACCTGGCCCACCCGGTCACGGTCGCCGAACAGACCCACGCCGGGCGCTGGGGCCAACCGGTTTCACCGCAAAATCACCGATAACAACGGCGCCCGAATTGTGGCGCCTTAATCCTCCCCCCGCAGGGGGAGGGGGACCACGAAGTGGTGGAGGGGGTACGCCGCCGCTTCGATCTCAAAGGCTTGGCCGCGACGCAATCCGGCCAGGCCAGCGCGCTGCAACGTACCCCCTCCGTCCGCTGCGCGGACACCTCCCCCTATGGGGGAGGAGGACGTCGATCCACGATGTCAAAGAGCGCCGCCGCGATCTGCGCCGGAACGAACAGGGAACAATATGGGCGGATCGCCGTCAACCGCAAGCGCTCCCCCGCGCCTATTGAAGCACCGCCCCAGATGCCCGCGCCCGCCAGAGCCTGACCCCTCGCCTCAGAAGGTGACCGTCGCGACGATGAAGTCGGCGTACGAGCCCGGCGCCGGCGGGGTCTGCTTCGGAACCTGCCCGAACACGGTCAGCGTGGCCGTGCCGTCCCCGAAAACCGGAAAGTTGATCGTGCCGGTCGCCACCCGACTGCCGCCGGTCCCGTCTCCCCACACGATCGTATGCCCCGGGTTGGTATAGAGGTTGTAGGAGAGACGGCCCAAGCTGGTGCTCAGCATCGTGCGCTGGGCGAAGCTGCCAAAGCCACTGCTGAGGGCGACGGTAAATTCGTTGTTGTTGCCTGTCCCCTGGCAAGTCAGGACGATCCTTCCGGTGGTCTCGGCGGCCGTTTGACCGGTGACCTGACCGAACGCGACGGTCGTCGCGCCGACGTTGCACGACCGGATGCCTTTCTGAGCGCGCGCAGCGGTCGCCGACGCCGCCAGCAGCAGCGCCGCGAGGGCCGCGATCGACACTGCCGGCGCAGTCTTGTGCATGTGGCCAGTCAAGCTGACCCCCTCGACCGCAGCCGAAACTCAGGCTGATCGCGGTTATGGGGCAGGCTGCCGGCCCCTGCGCGAAGCCCTGCGACACGGCGCCCGGCCCCGCGCAACGTTCCATTCACCCCGCTCCGCTTACTGGGCGGACAGGTGGGGGGACTGGCGTGAGCAAGCGTGGAGTGCGGCTGCGAGCCGTGGTGTTGATAGCGGGCGTTGCCGGAGCGGGGCCGGCGGGCGCTGCGGTGGTGAAGACGTCTTTCGGGGTCAGCGCGACGGTGGTCGCGACCTGCCGCATCCTGCCCGGTCAGCCGAACCCATGCGCGCCGAAGGCCCGGACCACGAGCATCAACGCGGAAAAGCCGGTTGTCGACGTCAGCCGCGATCCCAAGACCAATCTCGTCACCCAGACCATCGAGTTCTGAGGCCGATCTCGCGGCGCGCGTCATCGATCGTCGCTTCGGCATGTCAGCGGTCCTATTTTCGGAATCTGGCCGGCGACCGGCGCGTAGGCGAAGCTGACGACGCACTTGCCGTCGTTCGGCAGTTGCACGATCACCCGGTTCTGCCTGGCGAGGCCCTCGACGAAGGCTTGCCCGTCGTAACCGACCGGCGCGGCGACGCCCGTCGCCTCGAGCGTGGCGGTGCTGCCGACTGGGAGCGGGTGGCCGGTCGCGTCGACCAGCACGATCAGCGCGCCGTTGGTCCGGCGGATCGGAAACTTGACCACCACGCCTGAGCGGTCGGGCGGCCGCACCAGCCGCTCCGTGTACGGAACCTGCGCGTCGATCGGCACGTCGGCCGGTTCGATCCCCAGGCGATTGACGTCCCAGGCGCGCAGATCCGGCACCAGCAGCCGCCCGCTGGAGTCGGTCTTGCCGTCGTCGCGGTTCTCGTAGAGCACGCGCACATCGCCCACCCCGCCCGTATCGACCACCGCGAAACTGTCGGTGACGGTGTTGGAGGCGAAGAGCCGATTGTCGGCGAAGGAGACGGCTCCTTGCGCGTCGAGGCGGTACGTCGTCTCGCCGTCCAGGTGGTCGACGCCGGCGGTGACCAGCGCCCAGGGCGATTTGTATTGCAGTGGCCGAACTCGTGGTCGCCGTTCCCGCCGGAGAGATAGGCCTGATAGCCCCAGTCGCCGATGTTCACGGCCGATTGCTGCGCCTGGACCTGTCCGTAGGCGGGCGATCCGCTCTGCGTGTTTGCGCTCGCCGTGATCGACGAGCGGCGGCCGAGCGGCACCGTCAACCCGATCGACACGCCATCGCCGCCGCCGCGCGTGAAATCGTGGAAACCGGTGGCGAAGACATACACATGGCGCAGCTGCACCGAGTAGGTCGCCGTCAGCACCTTGGCGCTCTCCAAGGGCGAGAACGGCAGGCTGCCGTTGCCGAGCCCGACGCCGCTGGGCGGCGAGGGTCCGCCGGGCGGGTTGAAGGCGGGCGGGCCGGTGACGCTCACCTGGGACGAGACCGACGGCTGGTCGACCTCGACGTAGGCGACGCCGAGCGAACCCCATTTGCCAATGTAGGCCGTGGCGTTGGCGCTGAGCTGGCGCATCGGGACCGGTTCGCCGTTCATCGCGGCGATGTCGCGGAAGTCGGGCGTGGCGAAGATGCCCGAGGCGCCGAAGCTGAAGACGCGCCCCATCCGCTCGATCCCGACCGAGAGCTCGCCGCCGCCATGCCCCTGGGCGGTGCTGGCGGCGCCGCCGACGTTCACCACCGCGAAGTTGAAGGCGTTCGCCACCAGGCCGCCGCCGGCCATGACCTGGCCGCGCGTGCCCTCGGCGTGGGCCTCGATGGTCACGTCGTCGGTGACGCCCAACCGGTAGGTGCCGGAACCCGCGAAGGCGCCGTAGTCGTTGCTGACCAAGCCCCAGTTGAGACGCACGAAGCCCGCTTCGAGCGAATAGGTGTGCAGTCCGGGCGCCAGCAGGTTGGCGCTCGCATAGAAGGGCAGCGTGGTCGTGACTTGCTGGCCGAGCGCGTTGGTCACGCTCAGCTGCACCTGACCGGCGCCGGTGATCACCGGCAGCTGCGGGATGTCGAACGGCCCTGGCTGGACCTGGCGCGAGAGCACCTGCGCGCCATTGACGAGCACGTCCACGGTCGACGGCACGCTGACCGATCCGGCCATCGACGGCAGCGGAAACGTCACCAGGTCCGGCCGCATGGTGAAATCATGGGTGATCTGCGCGCCGCCCAGGCGCACCGGCCGCGTCCAGGTCAGACCGCCGGTGATGAAGTCGCCGCCCCAGTAGCGGCGCTGAGCGGCGAAGTCGGAATAGACGTAGGTCGAGTCGAGGCGGATGGCCGGCGCGAGGCTGCCGGGCCCGCCCGCCGAGCCGGCGTAGGCCAGCAGATCCGTCGACGCGACGCCGATCGGCGAGAAGATCCGCATGTCGAAGAGGCCGCTGCCGTAGGCGTGGCCGTCGGTGACGGCGCCGGTGACGTCGTAGTTCAAGGTCGCGCCCAGCGCGCTCTCCAGCGGCGTGCCGGGGACCGGCGAGCCCGCGACGTGCAGCTGCCTGGGCAGCAGCGCGCCGTCGCTGGCGGTGACGTAGAGGGTCTGGGTCGCCTCATCGACCCGCACCGCCACGTGCGGCAGCGAGGCGATGGCGTAGAGGCTGTCGGTCACCGGGGCGACGCCGGGCGGGATGCGCAGACCGAGCTCGGCCAGGTCAGCGCGCTTCACGAGCAGCATGCCGCCGCGCTCGACGAACTCGGCGACCTTGCCGGTCGTGCGGCCGTTGACCACCACTTCCAGCAGCAGTGTCTGCTGCAGCTCGGCGCCCGCGCGCTCCGCCGGCGTCAGATCGGGCGCCAGACCCGGGGCCGGATCGGCGGCCAGCGCCGGCGTCAGCGCGGCGCCGCAAACGGGAACGAAGACGGCGGCGCCCGCCAACGCAGCGACGAGAGTCCGCCGGCGGTCACGGGCCGGCACTGGGCGCCGAGACCGCCTGGTCGATCGCGCCGGAATCGGCGCGAGCCCTCAGGCGCAGGCCCTCTCGGGAAGGCGCAAGGCTGGTGAGTATTCGCCACCGGCGTGTCGCCCCGGCCAGGACGTACAGGCGAAACGTTCTGTTCGAGCGCGAGCGCCCGTCCGTCGGCCGCGGTGAGCGCCATGTCGCGAAAAGTGTCGTGTCGGGCGCCGTCGTTGACGGCCACCAGGTAATCGGCGCCGCCGTCGGACTGGACGCTCCAGCGCACATGCGCCGCCGGATGGCCTGAAGGCTCGGCGAACACCGGGATCGAGAGCCGCAACGCAAAGCCCACGACGCCGGGCTGCGGCGGCGGCGGCACCTGGTCGAGCAGGATGCGGTAGCTGACTTCCCGGGCCTGCGCGGGCTGCCGCAGGACGAGGCGCACAACCTGGCCGGCGCCGATCGAGACGCGGCCGAGCGGTGGGCTGGCCATCAGCGCGTCGGTGGGCGACAGCTCGTCCTTTCCAGCCGGCTGATCCCACGCATAGGGCCGCACCTGGAAGTCGGCTTCGCGGTCGGTGTCGTTCTGGATCGAGAGGACGGCCGTCAGCTGTCCCGGCTGGAGCTCGAAGCTCACCGGGATGATCGTCAGCCCTTTGATGACCTCCTGGCCGGCGCCTGGCCCCTGGTCCTGCGCCATGCCCGTCGCGCCGGCCAGCGCCATCAGGGCGGCGATCGCAGCCGTGCGGACGGCGGGGATCGCCTTTCGCCGTACGCTGACCATCTACCAGCCTTTCCAGCCCACGTTCGGGCGATGCCGAACGCTCAGAACGTCAGCGTCACCGTGATGGTGTCGGAGTACTCGCCGGCTTGAATGAACTGCGAGGCCGGTATTTGCCCGAAGACGGTATGCGGCTGCACGGCGCCGTTACCGGTGCCTGGCACAGTGTCCGTCCCGGTGGTGTTGCCCCAGTTGATCGTGTGCGCAGAGTCCTGTGAGAGGGTGTAGTTGAGCTCCTCGACGGCTGGGCCCTTCATCTTCCTCACGGCGACGGTCGCGCCGGTCCCGGTCCCGGCATTGAGGCCGATGGTGTAGGGCGTGCCGGTCGAGCAGGTGGCGTTGAGCGTCGCCGTGCTGTTCAGCAGAAGCCCCGAATAGCTCCCGAAAGCCATGTTGGTCGACGTGATGGCGCAGGTCGTCACCACCTCCGCCGTCACCGAGAACGTCGTGGTGGCGGTCGCGGCGGCCGCCTGCGAAAGCGGCAGTCCGGCCGCCATCGCCGCCGCGGCCAGTCCGACGAGGAGAGATTTGCGACGCGCGGGCGACATGGGCTTGGCTCCTGCCACTATGGGTAGGCCATCGTTGCCCGCGCCCTCCAGAGCGGCCATCGGACGAAACCCTGTCTCGATTGTCGGGGTTTGCCCATGCCTGCAGCCCGGTCTCGGGCGCCGCGTCGGGGCGGCTGCCTCAGGGCTGGGCGCACCTCCGCGACGGCTTGCCCCGCTAGGCATTCGGCCAGGGCCGGCGTATGGCGGGACCGGGGTCCCATGTCCGACGTCTTCATTTCCTACGCCCGTTCCACGGCCGAGCAGGCGCGCGCGGTTGGCGAGGCGCTGGGCGCGGCCGGCTACAGCGTCTGGCGCGACGCTGACCTGCCCTCGCACCGAGCCTACGCCGATGTGATCGAGGAGCAGCTCGGCGCCGCCAAGGTCGTCCTGGTGATCTGGTCGGCGGAGGCGGTGAAGTCGCACTGGGTGCGCTCCGAGGCCGACCGGGCGCGCGCCGGCGACAAGCTGGTGCAGCTCGCCGTCGACAGCGCGCCGCTGCCGATGCCCTTCGACCAGATCCAGTGCGCCCGGCTGGCGGACTGGCGGGGGGACACGAGCGCGCCCGCCTGGCGCAGCGTCGTCGACAGCATTGCCGAGCTGACCGGGCGCGCGCCGGCCGCCGCTGACCGCCGGCCGTCGCCGCCGACGGCCAAGACCCACTCGATCTGCGTGCTGCCGTTCGCCAACATGAGCGGCGACCCTGAGCAGGAGTACTTCAGCGACGGCATCAGCGAGGACATCATCACCGACCTCTCGCAAGGTCTCGGCGCTGCAGGTGGCCTCGCGCAACACCGCGTTCAGCTACAAGGGCAAGCCCATCAACGTCGGCGACGTGGCGCGCGAGCTGCGGGTCGGCCATGTGCTCGAAGGCAGCGTGCGCAAGTCGGGCATCCGGGTCAGGATCACCGCCCAGCTGATCGAGGGCGCCAGCGACAGCCACGTCTGGGCCGAGCGCTACGACCGCGACCTCAACGACATCTTCGCGCTGCAGGACGAGATCTCGCAGGCCATCGTCGCGGCGCTGAAGCTGAAGCTGCTGCCCGAAGAGAAGGTGGCGATCCACCAGCGCGGCACGGCCAACGCCGAGGCCTACGACATCTACCTGATGGCGCGGCAGTACCTCGACACCGGCAACCAGGGCGACCGGCGCCGCGAAGAGGCGATCGTGCGGCTCTGCCGGCGGGCCACCGAGCTCGACCCTGGCTATGCACGAGCCTGGGCGTTGCTGGGGCTCGCGCAATCGATGCTGGCCGACACTCACGGCGGAACCACCGACGATGGCTCGGCGGCGGCCGAGCGTGCGCTGGCGCTCGACCCGCACCTGGCCGAGCCTCACCTGGTCAGGGCCAAGACGCTGGAGACCGCGGGTCGCGCGGACGAGGCGTTCGCCGAAGTCGAGCTGGCGCTGCAGTTCGACCCTGAGCTCCCGCGAGGCCCATGGGCGGGCCGGGGCGATGCACCTGACGGCGCGGCGGTTCAACGAGGCGGCGCGTCACCTGCGCACCGCATCGGGCCTCTCGGAGACCCAGTTCTCGTCGGCCGGCATGCTGATCAGCGTCATGGAGGCGCTCGGCGACGCCGACGGCGTGCGCTGGGCGGCCGAGACGACCCTGGATCGGGTCACCAAGGTGCTCGCGACCGACCGCAACAACGGCGGCGCCATCTCGTTCGGCGTCATCGCTTTGGTGGCGCTGGGTCAGGTCGAGCAGGCCAAGGACTGGATGCGGCGGGCCATGCTCGTCGAACCCGACAACATGGTCATGCGCTACAATTTCGGTTGCGTGGCGTGCCGCTCGTTCCAGGACTTCGCCACCGCGCTCGAATTCCTCGAGCCGGCGTTCAAGTCGCGACCCGCCTGGTTCTCGAAGATCGCCAAGGGCGATCCCGACCTCGACCTCCTCCGCGACGATCCCCGCTTCCAGGCGATCATGGCCGCGGCCGAGGCGAGCGCCGCGGTGGCCAGCTAGGCGCGCTCGGCCTCGTCGACGGCGTTTGCCTTGAAGCCGCGCCGGTAGGCCTCCAGCCGGCCCTCCCCGATCGCCGCGCGCAGCTGCGCCATCAGCGCTCTCGAAGAAGGCGACGTTGTGCCACGAGAGCAGCACCTGGCCGAGGATCTCGCCGGATTTCACCAGGTGGTGCAGGTAGGCCTTCGAGTAGTCGCGGCTGGCCGGGCAGTCGCTTGACGGATCGAGCGGCTCTGGATCGTCGGCGAAGCGGGCGTTCTTCAGGTTGACGGCGCCGCCCTCGGTCCAGGCCTGGCCGTGCCGGCCCGACCTGGTCGGCAGCACGCAGTCGAACATGTCGACGCCGCGCGCAGACCGCCTCGACGATGTCGACCGGCTTGCCGACCCCCATCAGGTAGCGCGGCCGGTCCGCGGGCAGCATGGCGGGGGCGAAGTCCAGCGCCTCGCACATCGCGGCATGCCCCTCCCCCACCGCCAGGCCGCCCAGCGCATAGCCGTCGAAGCCGAGCTCGATCAGCCGCTCGGCCGACTCGCGCCGCAGCGGCTCGAAGAGGCCGCCCTGCTGGATGCCGAACAGCGCCTGGGCCTCGCGCTGCGCCGAACGCCGCCTTGCAGCGCGCCGCCCAGCGGCGCCGAGAGCCGCATCGCCTCGGCCGCCCGCGCCGGCTCGGCCGGCCAGGCGACGCACTCGTCGAGCTGCATGACGATGTCCGAGCCCAAGCAGGTCGGCCTGGATCTCGATCGAGCGCTCGGGGCTGAGCACGTGGCGCGCGCCGTCGATGTGGCTCTGGAAGGTGACGGCCTCCTCGGTCACCTTGGAGATCTGCGAGAGGCTCATCACCTGGAAGCCGCCGCTATCGGTGAGGATCGGCCGCTCCCAGCGCATGAAGGCGTGCAGACCGCCCAGCCGCGCGATGCGCTCGGCGCCCGGCCGCAGCATCAGGTGGTAGGTGTTGCCGAGGATGATGTCGGCGCCGGCGGCGCGCACCTGGTCGACCGTCAGCGCCTTCACCGTCGCCGAGGTGCCGAGCGGCATGAAGGCCGGCGTGCGGATGTCGCCCCGCGCCGTCGCGATGACGCCGGTGCGCGCTGCGCCGTCGCGGGCGTCGATGCGGAAGGAGAGGCGCGCTCATGCGGCGCGCCACAGCAGGCAGGCGTCGCCGTAGGAATAGAACCGGTAGCCGGCCGCGATGGCGTGGGCGTAGGCCGCGCGCATCGTCTCGCAGCCCCGCGAAGGCGCTCACCAGCATGAACAGCGTCGAGCGCGGCAGGTGGAAGTTGGTGACGAGGCCCGTCGGCGGTGCGGAAGCGTAGCCCGGCGTGATGAAGATCGAGGTCTCGCCGTGGAACGGACGGATCTGCGCCCGCCTCGTCCGCCGCGCTCTCCAGCAGCCGCAGCGCGGTGGTGCCGACCGCGACGATGCCGCCCGCCGTTCGCGCGGACCGCGTTCAGCGCCGCGGCGGTGGTCGCCGAAACCTCGCCCGCCTCGGCGTGCATCCGGTGCTCGGCGACCTCCTCGCTCTTCACCGGCAGGAAGGTGCCGGCGCCGACGTGCAGCGTCACGAAGTGCAGCGCCACGCCGCGCGCGCTCAGCGCGTCCATCAGCTCGGGCGTGAAGTGCAGGCCTGCGGTCGGCGCGGCCACCGAGCCGTCCTCGCGGGCGTAGACGGTCTGGTAGTCGGTGAAGTCGCGCTCGTCCTCGCCGCGGCGGCCCGCGATGTAGGGCGGCAGCGGCATGGCGCCGTGCGCCTCGATGGCGAGGTCGAGGTCGGCGCCGGCCAGTTCGAAGGCCAGCGTCACCTCGCCGCCCTCGTGCTTGGCCACCACCTCGGCGGAAAGCTCGGTGAGCGCGCAGGCCCGGTCGTTCGCCTCGCCGAACGCGATCCGGTCGCCCACCGCCAGCCGCCGTCCCGGCTTGGCGAGCGCCGTCCAGCGCGAGGACGAGACGCGCCGCAGCAGCGTCGCCTCCACCGCGACGGCAGAGCCGCCCCGCGAGCGCACACCCCGCAGGCGCGCGGCGATCACCCGCGTGTCGTTGAAGACCAGCGCGTCGCCGGGCGCCAGCAGGTCCGGCAGGTCTCGGACGTTGCGATCGCCGAGCGCGCCGCTCGGATCCACCACCAGCAGCCGCGCAGCGTCCCGCGGCGAGGCGGGCCTGAGCGCGATGCGGTCGTCCGGCAGCTCGAAATCGAAGTCCGCGAGGCGCATGCCGTCCTTTAGGGCATGGCCGCACGCCGATGAAAGCCCGGCGCGGTCGGGCGCGGCCAAGTCGGGCCGCGCCCGCACGCTACTCGAAGCTAGTGGTGGTGGCCGCCGCCGCCACCGCCGCCGTGACCGCCACCAGCGTGACCGCCGCCGCCGCCACCGTGGCCGCTGACCGCCACCAGCATGGCCGCCGCCGCCCGCGAAGTGCGCGCTGCCGCCGGCGAAGTGCGCGCCGCCGCCGCCGTGATAGCGCGCCGTGATACCCGCGGCCGCCGTGGTAGTAGCCACCGCCGTGGTAGCCGCCGCCGCCGCCATGGTAGTAGCCGCCGCCGTGGTAGTAACCGCCGCCGCGCCAGTCATGGTAGCCGTGGCCGGTGCCCCAGCCCCACCAGCCAGCGCCGGGTCCGACCCAGCCGTTCCAGCCCCAGACGCCGCCCCAGCCGTAGCCGGTGCGCCAGGGATAGCCGCACCAGTACCAGCCCGGCCCGCGCCAGCCGTTGTAGTACCAGCAGTAATTGCGGCCGCCCCAGGCATAGATCCCCACCTGGGCAGGTTGCAGATAAGGGTCGCCGACGAGCACCGGGTCGGCCTTGGCAGTGGTGGCAAGCCCCGCGGACGCCAGCAGGGCGGCCGATGCGGCCGCCGCGATCAGTTTATTCATCATGGTCTCCGACAGAGTCCCTTCGCCTGGTTGAAACCTGCGCGACCGAACCTGACTGTCAGGTGAACATCTCTTAACGATTACGCGTCGGCCGCCACGCGCATGGACACGATCTTGCCGGGAGCCCGCGGCGGCTCGCCCTTGGGCAGCGCGTCGACGTGCTCCATGCCGTCAGTGACAACGCCCCAGACCGTATATTGGCCATCCAGAAAATCGGCCTCGTCGAAGCAGATGAAGAACTGGCTGTTGGCCGAGTGCGGATTGCTGGTGCGGGCCATCGAGCAGACTCCTCGCAAGTGCTTCTCCTTGGAGAACTCCGACCTGAGGTCCGGCTTCTCCGAGCCGCCGGCGCCGGTGCCGGTGGGATCGCCGCCCTGCGCCATGAAGCCGGGGATCACCCGGTGGAACACCACCCCGTCGTAGAAGCCCTCGCGCGCCAGCTCCTTGATGCGCGCCACATGGCCGGGCGCCAGGTCGGGACGCAGGCGGATGGTCACAGTCCCGCTCTCGAGCGTCATGATCAGGGTGTTTTCGCTGTCGTCCGACATCTCGGCTCCGGTGAAATGGGCAGTTGGCGTGGGCGCGGGGTTCTAGCCTCCCGCACCACGCAGGAAAATAGGGACACACACGCTTTTCTGGTCGACGGGCCGCCGACGCTGGAATCGCAAAGCGTGTGTGTCCCTATTTTCCGGCGACCCTCGGCCGGATGCGCGTGTCCCGATTTTCCTCGGCTAGCCGAATTCGAACCGCGCTGCGGTCCTCGGCGAGGAAAGCCAGCACCTCGTTCAGCGGCAGCGGGCGCTCGATCAGGAACCCTTGTGCGAAGTCGCAGCCCATGCCGGCCAGCAGTGCGAAGGCTTCATCGGTCTCTACTGCCTCTGCGGTCGCCTTCATGCCGAGGCCGTGCGCCAGCTCGATGGCGGAGCGCACGAGGAGGGTGTTCCGGCGGCTGTCGGCGAGGCCCAGGATGAACGCCTTGTCGATCTTCAGCTCCTCGGCGTTGATCTCGCGCAGGTAGCCGAGCGGCGAGCGGCCCAGGCCGACGTTGTCGATCGAGACGCCGACGCCCGCGTCGGCGAAGCGCTCGATATGGCGCAGCGCCCGCTCCGGCTGACCGGCCAGCGCGGTCTCGCTGATCTCGAACCAGACGCGGCCGCCCGCGCCGTCGGCCAGCAGCAGCGCCGCCTCGGCGAAGTCGGGATCGCCGAGCAGCCGCCCGGAGATGTTCACCGAGACGTCGAGCTCGTGGCCGGCGCGCCGCATGACGGCCTGGTCGGCGATGGCCCGGGCCAGCACATGGTCGGTCAGCGCGCGGATATGGCCGGTCGCCTCCGCCAGCGGCACGAAAAGCCCGGGGCTGAGCAGGCCGCGGGTGGGATGGCGCCAACGCACCAACGCCTCGACGCCGCCCACCCTGCCCCGCCGGATGTCGAACTTCGGCTGGTGGTAGACCTCCACCAGGCCAGCCTCGATGGCGTGCGCCATCTCGCCCATGAGCGCGAGATTGGCCGCCGGATCGCCGTACGCCTCGGCGTCGAACACCGCGGCCTTGCGCCCTGCGGCGCGCGCCTGGGCGACCGCGACAGCTGCGCAATCCAGCGGCGAACGGCCTGGCGCCACGCGGCCGGCCGGCGCGAGCCCGATCGTCACCGCGACATCGGCGGTCCCCTCTCCCAGCCGCGCCGGGCCTTCCAGCGCCGCCACCAGCTCATGCGCAGCCGCCAGCGCGGCCTCCGCGCCGGAAGCATGGAAGATCATGCCGAGCGTATCGCCGCCCAGGACCCCGATCATCGCCGCGGGCGCCCGCTCGGCGAGCCGCGCCGCGACGTCGCCGAGCAGCGCCGCAGCCAAATCGTGGCCGATCGCGACGCGCAAGGCCTCGAACCGGTCGATGCAGACCGCCGCCGCCATCGCGCCGGCCTCGCGCGACGCGGCCAGCGCCGCCAGCTCCGCCTCCAACGCGCGCCGATTGGCCAGTCCGCTTGCCGGATCGCGCATCGCCAAATCGGCGAGCTCGCGCTGGCGCTCGTCGAGCGCGTCGGCCATCGCGTTGAAGCTCTCGGCCAGGCGGCCGGCTTCGCCGCCGGCGCCGGTCGCCACGCGCGCCGCCTCGCCGCGCTGCAGCTTGCGCGCCGCATCCTCCACCGCGGTCAGGGTGCGGGTGAAGCTTCGCTTCCTGGTCCAGAGGTCCAACATATTGGCCGACTGATACCGGCAACCGGTGAAAAGGCCGCTAAGAGCGCAGCGCGCCGCTCTGTGCTATCTTCCGCCCCATGAACGCGTGGATGCGCCGCCAACTGGACGCCCCGACCCGGCACGGCTTCACGGGAGAGGAAGTGCTGCAGATGCAGGCGGCCGGCGTCCTCGACGAGGACGACCGCTTCGAGCTGATCGACGGGGAGATCATCGACATGCCGTCGGAGGGCGAGACGCATCTGTCGCTAAGGATCGCCATGACGCGGTTCTTGAACCGGAGTCTGCCGGACGAGATCGCGCTCACGCCCGACGGCACGCTGCGGCTCAGCGACAAGAACTGGCCGGAGCCCGATTTCTACCTCTTCCCGGCGTCGATGCGGGTCGGCCAAGTGCGCGGCCCCGACCTGTTGCTCGCCATCGAGATCTCCAATTCGACCCTCGCCCACGACCTGCGGCGCAAGGCCGAGCTTTATCGCCGCTTCGGCGTGCGCGAGTACTGGGTGGCGGACGTGAACGCCGGCGTCACGCACGTGCACCGGCTGGACGGGGCCTGGCCCGCGCCGCCCGCGCCGTTCACGGCCGCGCTCGAGCCGTCCCTGGTCCCCGGACTGCGCATCCGGATCGCCGACTTCCTCATCGACTAGGTCCGACGGTCTATGCCGTTGAAAAGGACACCACCCATCCGGCTCGCTTTAGTCTTTCCCATGCTCCTCAGCATAGCAGCTTGCGGAGCTCAGCAAGCGGCTGACGCAAAATCGCGCAGCCGTTTCGTCTTTGACGAGATCTCGACGGGCAAAATTGCGAGCATAGTGGCGACGATGCCACCTGCGAAAAGAACACCACAGACGGAGGCGGACCTACAAGCGGCTGCTGCTCTCATTCCTCCTGGAGACCCCACTTCATTTTCTTTTGCTTGGTAGACGCTATACCGTACACGGTTCTGTCGCGATCGTGGAAGTCAGTGATGAATATTGGTATCCGGGGGACAAGTCTTTCCTATTCGATACTACATTTAGATACGATCACGAATCCCCACCTGAACTCCTGAGCGTCAGTTTGACACCGGTTGGCTGAAGCTTCGCCGGCAAGATTTTTCCTCGGCCGACCCGCGAGGACCGAACGACTTAGGCGCCGACGGTTCCCAGCGCGACGCCGCCGTCGACGGCGATCGTCTCGCCGACGACATAGTCGCCGGCGCGGGAGGCGAGATAGATCGCCGCAGCCGCCATGTCGTCGTCGCGGCCGATGCGGCGCATGGGGATGCGCTTGGCCACCTCGTCGCCGTGGTCGCGGGCGTCGCGGTTCATCTGCGAGGCGAACGCGCCCGGCGCGATGCCGCTGACCACGATCCAGTCGCGCACCAGACGCGCCGCCAACCGCCGGGTCAGGTAGATCAGCCCGGCCTTCGAGGCGTGGTAGGAGTAGGTCTCCTGCGGATTGAGCCGGATCCCGTCGATCGAGGCGATCATGATCACCTTGGCGGGCTTGTCCTGCGAGGCGCTGGCCGCAAGCTTGGCGCGCAGCGCCTGGGTCAGGAAGAACGGCGACTTCAGGTTCAGGTCCAGCACCTTGTCCCAGCCGCTCTCCGGGAAGTCCTCGAAGTCCGCGCCCCAGGCCGCGCCGGCGTTGTTGACCAGGATGTCCAGCGACGGCTCGGCCTCGCCGATCCGAGCCGCCAGGGCGTTGCAGCCCTCCACGGTAGAGATGTCCTGCGGCAAAGAAAGGCAGGTCCCGCCGCCTTTCGACAGCTCCTGCGCGGTCGCGTCGCAGTCGGCGGCCTTGCGCGAGGAGATGTAGACCTTGGCGCCGCGCTCGATGAAGCCGCGCGCGATCATCTTGCCGATGCCGCGCGAGCCGCCGGTGACCAGCGCCGTGCGTCCTTCCAGCGAGAAGATATCCGTCGACATGAGCGCCCGCGCCTCCCCGATTGTGGCGGCGCAGCAGTGGTCCGGGCGCGGCGCCCGGTCAAGCCAGGCTCAGACCAGCGGCGCGCCCCAGAGACGTTCGAGGATTCGCAGCGGCGAGGCGGCCGGCTCGGCCAGCTGTTCGACCGGCACGTAGAAGGTCTGCTCCAGCGCGCATTGGCCGCTGACGGCCGCGTGCGGGGTCTGGTCGGTGAAGGCGAGCCAGGTCGCCCCGCCCGGGAACGAGACGAAGCGCCGCGGCGCCGTCGCCTGGTAGCTGCGGTCGCGCTTGGCCGCGTCGTGCATGCCCAGCATGATCTGGTCGTAGTCGGTGCGCCGGCACTTGGTCAGCGACAGCGATTCGAGCAGCCGCGCCTCGCCGGGCAGCAGACGGCGGGTGCGGTGGCGGAAGCGCTCGGCGAAGTCCTCGAAGCCGCCGTCGGCGATCGCCCACTCGCGCCCGGCGCCGGTCGGATCGACGTTCGAGAACACGCGCAGGATGCGCCGTCCGGCCACCGGCTGCGACGTGAAGGCGTCCAGGTGCAGGCTGCGGTCGTCCTTGCGGCGGCTGAGCGGCGGCTCCTCCTGCACCGAACGGGTGCGAAGGCTGGTGCGGCCGAGCTCGATGTCGGCGAGGTAGGCCGGGAAGAAGTCGCCGATCAGTTCCTGCGACCAGCGCACGTAGCTCTGCATGATGGCCCGAAGGCCGCGCATCAATTCGCCGCCGCCGACCACGCCGTCCAGCTCGCAGGTATGCGGATTGAAGCTCCAGTTCTTCGAGCGCCCGTCGCTGGCCTGGCGGTCGATCAGGTCGAAGTCGGCGCTGGAGAGCCGGAACGGCTCGGTTTCGAGAATCAGGACCCCGTCGCGCTCGAGCAGGCGGCGCAGGTCCTGGCCCTGCGGCGGGCCGGCCACGGCGACTTCGCCCCGGCGCGAATCGCCGGTCCGCTCAGACGCCGCCGCCATCGGTTCCCTGTCGCTCCGCGCACGTGGGTCCATGCGGCTCGTCCCCAAACTGCTCATCGCTCTAGCGTCACCCCCCGCGAAGGTCGCGCCGAAGCCGCCCAGTCGTGCCGAGCGCCGGCATAATTAAGGCGGTGCGCGCCTTTGCGCCAGTGCAAGCAAGCACCACCCGAACTCGTCTCCGATGGTGCGCTTATAGTATGATTTCTTTCGTTCGGATTTCATACGCAGAGCCTGCGGGACCGCCCTCTTGTTCATCATAGCGGCGCTCAGGGGTCATTCTTCCAGCCGCACAGTGGCCTGCAGCTCGATATCCGCAGCCGAACCACCGATCAGCAGGTCGTAAGCCCCCGCTTCCACCACCCACTCGCGCCTCTGCGGGTCGTAGAACGCGAAAGCCCGCGCGTCGAGAACAATTCGCACCTCGCGGGACTGCGAAGGTTGCAGCTCTACCTTGGCAAACCCCTTCAGCTCCTTGACGGGGCGGTCGACCGACGGTCCGCGCGGCCGCACATAGAGCTGCGCCGTCTCCTTGCCGGGCCGCTCGCCGACGTTCTTCAGCGTGAAACTGACCACGACTGATTCGCCGGCCCTCGCCGTCTCGGGCGCCTCCACGTTGGAGTAGGCGAAGCGCGTGTAGGTCAACCCGAAGCCGAACGGAAACAGCGGCGGCTCGTTGGACGCGTCGAAGTGGCGATAGCCGACCCGCAGGCCCTCGCCGTAGGTCACGCTCTCGCCGCCGGGATAGAAGGCGTGCGCCGGCGTGTCCTGCAGCGCGGCCGGGAAGGTCACCGGCAGGCGCCCCGACGGCTCGGCCTCGCCCAGCAGGATGCGCGCGACCGCGTCAGGGCCCGCCTCGCCGCCCAGCCAACCCTCCAGCACCGCCGGCACATGGTCGATCCAGGGCAGCGTGTAGGGCGCGCCGTTCACCAGCACGACGACGGTGCGCGGATTGGCCGCCAGCACCGCCTCCACCAGCGCGTTCTGGTCGCCCGGCAGGTCGAGCGAGGTGCGGTCGTAGCCCTCGCCCTCGCTGATCGAGGCCGCACCGATCACCACCACGGCGGCGTCGCACGAGGCAGCCAGCTCGGCGGCCTCGGCGATCCCGCCCCGCGGCGCGCGCACGCCGAGGCTGACGTACTCCCAGGCGAGACCGGCCGGCGCGCCCTCGCCCGCCGTCTGCTCGGCGCGGCTAGGCAACGCGCGGACGTACTCGACCTTGATCGGATAGCCGCGGCCGGCGGCCAGCTCGACGGCGGCGGTCTTGCGCGGCGCAGCGCCGCCGCCGAGGTCGAGCCGGTCCGGCTCGCCCGACGTCGACGCGTCGATCAGCGGCTTGCCGTCCAGCCATACCCGCATCTCGCCCGGCCCACGGATCGAGAGCTCGTGGCGCCCGTCGCGCTCCGGCCAGAACCAGCCCGACCAGCGGAACGCCGCATAGCTCGCCGGCTGGCCGCCGCCCATGTTGTGGCTGACCAGCTTGCCGAGCTGCCGCTCCGGGCGCGCCAGCGTCGGGTCGCCGCTCATGTCGGCGCTCTCGAAGTATTCGCAAAGCAGCCCGGCCTGGCCGCGCGCTTCCTCGGGGCTGAACATCGCCGGCCGCGCCGCCGGCGGCACCGGCTCGCTGTCGCCGCCGTCGGCGTGCAGCACCTCGGCGCGGCCGGCCAGCCGCTCGGTGATCGCCGACAGCAGCGAGACCCGCCGGTCGGTGCGCACCTGCGAGGAGCCGCCGCCCTGGATGCGCCGCGCATCGGCGTTCGGCCCCACCACCGCCAGCCGCTTCAGCTGCGATGGCTCCAGCGGCAGGAGGTCGCCCTCGTTCCTGAGCAGCACCACCGCCTCGAGGGCCGCCTGCTCGGCGATCCGGCGATGGCGCTGGGTGCGGATCTCGCCCTGCTTCGCCGCGCCGCCGTCGAGTGCGCCGGTACGCAGGATCAGCCGGCACATCCGCAACGCCGCGTCGTTGATCTGCGCCTCGGCGACCTCGCCCGCCCGCACTGCCGCCGCCAGCTTGTCGCCGAACCACTGCGCCGGTCCCGGCATCTCCAGGTCAGTGCCGCCGTTGGCCGCCGCCGCGGTTGAATGCACCGCGCCCCAATCGGAGACCACGACGCCGTCGTAGCCCCACTCGTCCTTCAGGATATCGACCATCAGGCGCCGGTTCTCGGTGGCGTAGACGCCGGCGACCTTGTTGTACGACGCCATCACCGTCCACGGGTTGGCGGTCTTCACCACATGCTCGAAGGCGGCCAGGTAGATCTCGCGCAGCGTCCGCTCGTCAGCCTCGACGCTGACCGTCATGCGGTTCTCTTCCTGGTTGTTGACCGCGTAGTGCTTCAGGGACGCGCCGACACCCTCGCCCTGCAGGCCTGCGACGAAGGCTGCGCCAAGCTGGCCGGCCAGAAACGGGTCCTCGGCGTAGGTCTCGAAGTTGCGGCCCCAGAGCGGAGTGCGGACGATGTTGATGGTGGGCGCGAGGATCACGTGGTTGTCCAGCGCCAGCGCCTCGCGGCCGATGGCGGCGCCGACCTCGCGGGCGATCTCCGGGTTCCAGGTCGCCGCCATCGCCACGCCGACGGGGAAGACGGTGGCCGGCTCGCCCTCGTTCGAGCGCACGCCGGTAGGCCCATCCGCCACCCGGATGCGCGGCACGCCCAGCCGCTCCACGCCCTCCAGCGTGAACGCCGCCGAGCCGGCCATCAGGCCGACCTTCTCCTCCAGCGTCAGCCGCGAGACGAGGTCGTGCGCCCGCGCCTCGAGCGCGGCGGACGTGTCGAGATAAGCCGGCCGGTCCGTGATCTCGGTCATGGCCCGTCTCCTTCTCGAGATGAACGCCCACACTGGGCCAATCGGCGAGCGCATGCCAGCACGCCGCTGCGGCGATCCGAAGGCGCGGGCGTTAATTCCGCGCTCGCCCGGATGGTGTTACGCTCACCCCTCTGCCGACGGGACTGCAGTGACCTTCCGCATGCGACACGCGTCGAACTGGGCGAGAGGCGGCGCGGGCGCGCTTGCGCTGGCCCTGGCGCTGGGCCTCGCCGCGCCGCTGGCCGCCCAGACCGCGGCCGAGCCCACCGATCCGCTGCACGAGGCCGAACGCAGCGTGGTGCGCGTGGTGACCATCTCGCTCGACGCGCTCGGCGCGCCGGTGGGGGTGGAGACCGGCAGCGGCTTTGCGGTCGCCCCCGGCCTCGTCGTCACCAACCGGCACATGGTGCAGGGCGACGCGCAGGCCGTCGAGACCGAGACCTTCGTCATTCCGGAGCGCGACGCCGGCGGCCAGGCGCTGCGGGCGTTCGTCAAGCAGACCTGGGCCGACGCCGACCTGGCGCTGCTGGCCGCGCCCAACCTGCCCTCGCCCGCCATGATCATCGCGGACACCCAGCCCGGCAAGGAAGCGACGGTGCGCGCGCTGGGCTATCCGGGCGTCACCGACGAGGTGCGCAAACTGCCGCTGACCGAGATCCTGCGCCCGCAGGAGCCCTACGTGACACCGGGCTCGATCGCGCTGTTCTCCGCCGTCGCGCCGGGCGGCGCGCGGATCGACACCATCTTCCACACCGCGCCGATCAACCCCGGCAACTCGGGCGGCCCGCTGATCGACGCCTGCGGCCGGGTGATCGGGGTCAACACCTGGGGCGCCGGCGAGCAGATGGGCGACGACGGCCAGATGACCGCGCCGCAGGGCCAATTCATCGCCACCCAGGCCTCGGTGCTGGCGCGAGTTCCTGAGCGACGCGGCGGTGAAGGCGAGCTTCGGCGCCGGGCCGTGCGTGCCGGCCTCGGTGCAGGTGCTGCAGGACCGGCTGAAGAGCGACGAGGCCGCCATCGCCGGCGAGAAGGACCAGATCTCGCGCGTCGAGAGCGAGCTGCAGGGCGCCGAGGTGAAGGCGCGCCAGACCTCGGTGACCCTGTCGATCGTCGGCGCCGCCCTCGGCGTGCTGATCGTGATCCTGCTCGCCCTGCGTCTGCGACCCCGCCGGCCCCGCGGCGGCGCGGCCGGCGCACCAGTGCGCCCGGCCCCGACACCCGCGCCCAAGGCCGACGCGGCGAGCGTGGAGACGGCGTCCTGACGTCTATTCCCGACCAATCGAGACGGAATAACCGCCGCTTGAAAGGTCGCCGAAACGCCGCCGCTCAGGGTCCGAAGGAACCTCCAGACCCGGCAGCGCGGATCGCAGCTTCCAAGACCTTCTGGTTTTCCTCGGCGTTCTGCGTGGTTTGGTCGAACAATTCAGGCGCCGATCTCGCGCTTCAAGCTCTCAAAGCAGCGATCATAGTAGTTCTTCGCTTGCGCGAGCGCAGCGACGCAGTCGGTAACCCGATTGGCGCGGCAGAAGAGGATGCCCGCGAAGTGATACTGGTTGGCGATGATCGCCTGCACGTGCGCCCATGACGCCGGAAGGATAAGGCGATCGGGGTCATCTCTGTGCACCTCCACCGTCTGTGCTGCTTTCAACAGGCCTTCAGGATCGTTGAGCTCTGCCGCCATGGCGGCCTTGTCGGAGGCCCCATTGATGATCATCCTCATCGGCGTCTTGCCAACTCTCTGCTTGTAGAACTCAAAAGTGCGAAGATATGCTTCCGATACAGATAAGCAGTTGCAGCAGCGGACACTAGAGAAAGAGCCCATCCCGCCAATGTGATTTGCCAGGACCACCTGGCAACCATCAAGCCAAGCCCAACAGCAGTCAGTACGCCGTTGATCGCTAGCCCGGCTAGCAGCTTCTCATCGAGGAGGGCTTCCTTGCCCACTTGCGGTTGAAGCTCTGCCATACGGCGACAATGAACGATTGGGATAGAGGTCGCAAGGAGCGCTACCGCTCGTTTTCATCCTGCCGAGCATTCAACCTAGGCTGACTCGGTCGGGTCTGCCGGCCTTACCCGGACGATGTTGACGCATACAGGTGCCGGTTCCACGGCAAGGCCCGGGTCAACCCCTCCATCGCCGAGCAGAGGCTGGCGGCGACGGCCAACCTACCTTGGCCGCCCCCAGCGACCCAGGCGGCGTGGCTGGAGACGGCGCACCTGCGGCGCGACGTCGCTGGCATCGCGCCGGGTCAACTGATAGAGCTTAAGTTGATAGCGTGGCGATCAACAACCGTTGCCGTTGCCAAAGTATCAGACCTCGGTCGTGGATCGCGTTTTACCGTAGTCGCGAGCGTTCTTGCCCGCGCCAAAGCTAGGAGAGCTGGCATGATCCGCGGGTTGATCACTGGATTTGCTGCGTGCGCTCTGATGGCGGGCGTCGCGTTCGCCCAGGACGCGGGGCCCTACTACGACGGTGGACCTGCCTATGGCGGCGGGCCCGGCTACAACGGCGACCCTGGCTACAACGGTGGCCCCTACTACCGCGGCGCGACGTATGGCGGACCGGCTTACGGCGGCGCGCCCGGTTATGGCGGTGGTCCGGCGCACGGCGCCGCCCCCGTCTACGGCGGCGGACCCTACTACGGCGGTAGGCCCTACTACGCCGGGGGTTACTATCCCCACCCGGCCTACTACGGCGGCGGACCCTACTATGGCGGTAGGCCCTACTACGGCGGTGGCTACTACCCCCACCCGGCCTACTACGGCGGCGGAGCCTACTACGGCGGTGGGTACGGCTATCCCGTTCCGCCCGGCGTACACGTCCTGCGGGGCGGGGCGACCGGCGCAGCGTTGGGCGCCGCCATCGGCTGCCTCGTGACTATTCCGGTCTGCGCCCCGGGCGCCGCGGTCGGCGCCGCCATTGGCGGCGGCACGGGCGTCGTCGCCGGCGCCGCCGCGGCGCAGCCGTACTACTACCCGCCGGGCTATTAGCTCCAGCGAGTTTGTGCCGTGACGCTTGTAGTCGTGGCTGCGGCGCGACGGCCTGGCCGGGCCGCATGGGCAGCAGCGGCTGGTGCGGTCGAGCGCCTGGATCTGGGACTTCTCGTCGAAGCACAGGACGAGGGCGTGCTCGGGCGGCGAGGCATAGAGGCCGACGACGTCGTGCACCTTGGCCACGAAGTCTGGGTCGGTGGACAGCTTGAAGGTCTCGAGCCGATGCGGCTGCAGGCCGAAGGCGCGCCAGATGCGCTGCACGCTGGAGATCGACACGCCGCTGGCCATGGCCATGCTGCGCGAACTCCAGTGGGTAGCGCCTGGCGGCAGGCTCTCCAAGGTGCGCACGATCACCGCCTCGATCCGCGCATCCTCCAATGGTGCGCGGCGTCCCGCAGCGGGGCTCGACGCGCAGGCCCTCCAGCCGATGCTCGGCGAAGCGCCGGCGCCACTTGCCTACGGTCTCGACTGTCCAAGTGAAGTGGCGCGGCAACAGTCTTGTCTAGCGGCCGATCGCCTCTGACGCCGCCTCCATAGCCACCTCCAACCCTTCGGCCAGGGCGCCGTGGTCCTCGGGCAGCGTCGGCTGCGCGGCGCGCCGACGCGCCAGTTCCTCGAGCGTGCGTTCGTGGGATTTGCGCGTGATCCGCAGGAAGAAGCCGAAGCCGAAGGGAATGGCGTAGAGGACCGGGACCAGCACGCCGGCGACGAGTCCCAACTGCGTGACCATCGGCTGGTCGACGGCGCGCGGGTCGACGTGCGCGGGCCAATGCACCACCTCCTGCAACAGGAAGCCGGCGACCACGGTCCCCAGGCCCGCCGTGGCTTTGCCCGAGAACGACAGGGCGGCCGCAAACAGTCCCTCCTGCCGGCGGCCGGTGGCCAGTTCCTGCACATCGATGGTGTCGGCCAGCATCGAGACGAACATGATGCCGAGGAAGACCCCCAGTCCCGCCCGCACTGTCTCGTTGGCGATCAGCAGGACAAGCAGCAAGCTGGAGCCATTGGGCGGCATCAGGTGCAGCAAACGCAGGCTGGTCACGCCCATGCCGAAGACGACGATCAGGGCGAAGCTGGTCAGCAGCACGGTTCGCTTGTCGAACAGGCGGCCGACGAAGCCCAGCGAGGCGAAGGCGGCCACCGCGCCGATGATCGTGAGGCTGAACCACTGCAGCTGGGCGGAGGTCAGTCCCCAGAAATAGGTTCCCGTGTAGATGGCGAGCGTGCCGGTCGCGCCGTCCACCGCCGCGAACAATAGCGCGCCCGAAAACAGGATCAGGAAGTCGCGGTTGCCACGCGTGGAGGCGATGTCGCTCCAGACCCGCGCCAGCGAGAAACGCGGGGTCGGCTTCGTCGGCTGCAGCAGATACGGAATCTCGCGCCGCGTGAGCTCGGTCGTGGCGAGGATGGCGGCGACCGTCGCCAGGGCTACGATCGGGCCGAAAAGGGCGTAGCCGGCGGGATTGAGCTGACCGACGGGATGAGCGCGGGTGTTTGGGAAGATGAGGGCATAGGTGGCGAAGGTGAACGCGGTGGGCACCACCCACCCCACGATGTAGCGCCAGGTGACGATCGCCGTGCGCTCGACGTAGTCGTCCGTGAACTCGGCGAACAGCGCCGTCCAGGGCACCACGAACAGGCTCATCGAGATGTTCGTCAGGATGACGGTAGCGAACAGCCAGGCGTAGAGGCCGGCGCCGGCAAGACCGTGCGGCGGCGAGAAGACGAGGAACAGTCCGAGGCCGATCGGCGCGGCCGACAGATACATCAGCAGGTGTCGGCGCCCCAGCCGCGTCCTCAGTCCGTCGGAGAAAGAGCCAATGATAGGGTCGAAAGCAGCGTCGATGGTCAGCGCCGCCGCCAGGCACAACGACACCAGGAGCGCGTTCGCGCCGAGAATCTGGTTGTAGAACAAGAGCACGAAGGTGCCGAAGGCGAAGGTCTTGAGCGACTCCGGCACGGCGCCGATGGCCTGGAAGATCTTGGTGGCGAGGCTGACTTTGCCGTCGCGCTGCTTCAGGCGCTGGTAGGTTTCGGCGTTCGAACTCAAGCGCGGCCCCTCTCGACACTGACTTGGCCAATATGCCGGGAACGGCGATCGGCGTCACGCGACACGGGTGCGCCAGCCATCGCCGCCGCACCCGTTTACCGAAGCGTAACTTGAGCCGTCCGCCAGCGCCTGCCTAGCTTGCGGCGAGGAGGAGCCATCATGGGCAAGTGGTTGCTGCGTCTGGTCTTGGGCGCCGGCGCCCTCGTCGCGGGGGCGGCGATCGTGCTTTGCGCAACACTGGTCGTGGCCGGCTTGCTCTATCGCGATCCAGCCTGGGAGCTGACGCCGGCGGGCCTGCCGCGGGGCGGGTCCGTGTACCTGCCCACGCGCGACGGAACACGCATCGCCGCCACCATCTGGCTGCCGTCCGATCTTCGGCCTGGCCAGAAGGTTCCGGCCTTGATCAAGGGCACGCCCTACTGGCGCGGCGGCGCACTGACGTTCCTGGGCAAGGCGCTCAGCGAGCTGGGCCTGCCGGTAACCCCACTCGAACCGGACATCGGCATCCTCAACCAACGCGGCTACGCGGTGATCGCGGTCGATACCCGCGGAACCGGCGCCTCCTTCGGCCACCAGGACATCCTCCTGGACGCGCCGGAGGTGGAGGACTTCGGTGCGATCATCGACTGGACCGCCCGCCAGCCCTGGTCCAACGGCCGCGTAGGCGCCTACGGCTTCTCCTATCGAGGCATGCTCGCCGTCAGCATGGCCTCGCTCGGTCGTCCGCAACTCAGGGCGATCGCGCCGAGCTTCGACTTCACCGACCTCTATCTGACCACCCATCCGGGCGGCGTCTTCAACGAGACGTTCCTGAAGAAGTGGGGCGACCAGACCGCGACGCTCAATCGGGGTGAGCCGCCGTGTTCCGGGGTTTGCCGGTGGCTGGTCGCCGGACCCAGGCCCGTCGACGCCGATCGCGACGGGGCCCTGCTCAAAGCCGCCCTCGCCGAGCACGCGCGCAACTACGACGTGTTCGCCTGCTCGAGGCGCGCGACCTATCGCGACGACCCGGTCTGTTCAAGCGGGAAGACGATCACCGACATCTCCGAGCTGTCCCGCCAGCCGGCCGTGGAGCGGTCAGCCGTGCCCATGTTCGTGACCGCGGGCTGGTTCGACGCAACCTCGCCGGCCGAGGTCCTGGGCCGCTACGCCGGCTTCTCGAACGCCCAGCAGGTCGTCATCGGCGCCATCTCGCACGGCGGTTTCATGAACACCGACCCCTTCGCCTCACCAAAGGCCGACGTTGATCCCAGCTACGGCCAGCAGATCGGCGCCATGGCCGACTTCTTCGACCGATATCTGAAGGCCGACGACAAGCCCGGTCCGTCGACCGTCCGATACGAGGTGCTGAACGGCGGCGGTTGGCGCACGTCGCCGAGCTGGCCGCCCCCGGGCGCCGTCGCCCAGCGCTTCTATGCCGCCGCTGGCGGCGAACTGGGCGACGAGCCGCCCCAGCACGACGGCGCCGACGCCTATCGGGTCGACTTCACCGCCGGCAGCGGCCCACTCAGCCGGCACCAGTCGCCGGTGGACCTCTCGAAGACCGCCTACCCGGATCGCGCAGTCGCCGACCGTAAGCTGCTCAGCTACACCAGCGCGCCGCTCGCATCGGATATGGTGGTGGCCGGCAACCCGGAGGCCGACCTCACCGTTGCGAGCACCGCCACCGACGGGATGGTGATCGTCTACCTGGAAGACGTGCTGCCCTCCGGCCGCGTCGTCTACCTGACCGAAGGTGTGCTGCGCCTCGCCGACCGCAAGCTTGCCTCCGCGCCGATCGGGGCCGATCCGCTGCACAGCTACCTCAGAGGCGACGCAGCGCCGATGACGCCCGGAAAGGCGGAGCCGGTCAGGATCGCGCTCTCGCCGATCGCGGCCGTGCTGCGCAAAGGCGAGCGGGTGCGCATCGCGATCGCCGGCGCCGATGCCGACAACCTGCAGCGTCTTCCGTCAGCGGGTTCAGCCACACTGACGGTAGGGCGCGGCCCGGCGGCGCCATCGTTCATCGAAATACCGACAATGAGGTGAAGGGCGCGCCCTAGCCGAACGCGCCAGCCACGCCGAGCGCCGCCGCCGCGGCCAGGCACCAGAGCGGATTGAGGCGGGTGAAGAACACGACGCCGGCGCTGGCCGCCGTCACCAGCGCCAGGCGCCAGTCGGCGTCGGCGGCGCGCACCAGCACGAAGGCGCTGGAGAACACGAAGCCCACCGTCACCGGCGCGAGGCCCGCGCCGACCGCGATGCGCCACTCGGTCTCGCGGTAGCGGTCCCAGACCTTGGCGACCCAGAAGGTGACGAGGCAGGAGGGCGCGCACATCGCCGCGGTGGCGACCAATGCGCCAGCGAGGCCTGCCGCCTTCCAGCCGACCAGCGTGGTGACCAGGAAGTTCGGCCCCGGCGCGGCCTGGGCGATGGCGAACAGCGATGCGAAGTCCTGGTCGGTCATCCAGTGCTGGACCTCGACCGACTGGCGATGGATCTCCGGGATCACCGCGTTGGCGCCGCCGAAGGCCACCAGCGACAGGCCGGCGAACTGCAGCGCCAGCGCGCCGAGCGTGTCGGTGGCGGACTTCATCGGCGCCACCGCCGCCAGCCGGCCGCCGCGCCGATGCTGATCGGGGCCAGCACCACCAGCACCCACGGCAGCGGCAGGCGAAGGATCGCCACGGCCAGGAACGCCGCGGCGATGAACGGCGCCGCCACCCACGGCCGCGACTTGAGCAGCGGCTCGGCCATCCGCGCGGCCGTCGCGACCACCAGGCCGGAGGCGGCCGCCCCCAGCCCGATCAGCGCGCGCCGCACCTCGGGCAGCTCGCCGAAGCGGCTGTAGAGCGCGCCGAGCGCGATCACGATCAGCACCGGCGTTCCGACCAGCCCCACGAACGCCGCGACCGAGCCTCGCCATCCGCAGGCCCGCGCGCCCACCACGATCGACATGTTGACCACGTTGGGTCCCGGCAGGCTCTGGCAGAGCGAGAGCGTCTCGGTGAAGTCGTCGGCGTCAGCCAGCCGCGCCGCTCCACCAGCGTTCGCCTGGCGAACGGCAGCGTGCCGCCGAACCCCGAGATGGCGATCTGGAAGAAGGTGGCGAACAGCGCCACCGGGCCAGGGCGCTCACCGCTCCGCTCGCTCACCGGCAGGGGTAGGCGGCGCCCAACGCCTCGATCACCAGATCCTGCGCCGCCAGCGGCCGTTTCTCGGGATGCGCGACGAGGTAGGCGCCCACCTTCTCGACCACCTGGATCGCCGTCGCGGCGGCCGGCAGGCAGACCCGTCCGGGCTGGCCCGCCCCTTGCCGCGCCTGCTGGGCGTCGCTGACGCCGAGCACATAGCCGGCGCAGCGCAGCGAGTGGGACGCGTAGTCGGCATCGCCCGGCCGCGCCGAGCATTGCGTGAAAAGCGTCTCGCCAGTGTAGAACTCCAGGTCGCCGGCCGCACCCGCGGTCGGAGCGACCACGCCGACAACCACCAGCATTCCCGCAAAAACCGCCGCCCAACGCTTCGTCATGGCTTACCTCCGGGCGTCCCGCGCACCGTTCCTATGACGGCGCCGACGCGGGAGTCGCAAGAGCCGAGCGGAGCGGTTATGGAGGGCGCGCCGGCTCGCCCTCTCCGAGTCCAGGCGTGCTTGTACAAGGGGAAAGCGACATGGCCGAAATGGGGCCCCGTTCCGCCTACAACATCGTCTTCATGATCCTGCTGGCCGGCGACCCTGGTGGTCGGCATCATGGGGACCCTGAAGTTCATCTCGGCGGCGACCGGCGGACCCTACTGAGCCTCAGGCCGTGACGCGGACGATCGCCGTCGCGTAGGGGCCGAGCTCGACGCAGCCGTCGCTGAGGCGCGCGCCGTCTTCCAGCAGCAACGCCTTGCCACATGCCGCACCGGGGCAGGTCACGGTAGCCGGCTGGCCGCCCAGCTCGAAATAGCAGTAGGCCCGCTCGCCCTCGCTGACGCGCTCGAAGCCGAGCACGTTGTCCGGCGCCGTCAGCGGCAGCGCCACGCCGCTCTTCAGCGCTTCGGAGGCCTTGCGGCAGGCGATCAGCCGCCGGGTGAAGTTCAGCATCGAGTTCGTCGCGGGTCTCCTGGCGCTCGATCGCCAGCGGCAGGTGCGACGGGTCCATCGGCAGCCAGGCGTCCGGCGCGGCGGTAAAGCCGCCCATCGGCGCGGCGCTGGTCCAGGGCATCGGCGTGCGCGCCCCGTCGCGGCCGGGGCCGCCGGCGTAGGCGGCGATGGCGAACGGGTCCTTCAGCCGCTCGAACGGCACGTGGCCGTCGGGCAGGCCGAGCTCGTCGCCCTGGTAGAGGAACACCGTGCCGCGCATCGCCGTCAACGCCGCCAGCAGCGCGCGGGCCATGCGCGGGTCGTTGTGCGCCATGCGGGTCGGGAAGCGGGTGACGTCGTGGTTGCCGAGCGACCAGGAAGGCCAGCCGCGCGCGCTCGCCCATGCCTCCAGCGCCGAGCGGAACAGGGCCGGCGTGCCCGGCGCGCCGGACAGCAGGTAGAAGCTGTAGGCCGTGTGCAGACGGCCCGGCTCGGTGTATTCCTGCTGGCGCGGTAGCGGCGGCTCGTCGCCGATCTCGCCCACCGTCATCGGTGTCGCCGTAGCTGTCCATCAGGGCGCGCAGGCGGGCGATGAAGGCGAGGTTCTCCGGCCGCGAGCGATCCATGCGGTGGAACTGCATGTCGGTGGCCATCAGCGGGACGCGATTGCGTTGGGCGGGCGGATTGTCGCGCAGCTCGCGGTCGTGGAAGTAGTAGTTGACGACGTCGAGCCGGAAGCCGTCGACGCCGCGGTCGAGCCAGAACTTGCCGATGTCGAGCACCGCGTTCTGGACTTCCGGGTTCCAGAAGTTGAGGTCGGGCTGCTCGGGCAGGAAGTTGTGCAGGTAGTACTGCCGGCGCCTGGCCGACCAGGTCCACGCCGCGCCGCCGAACGAGGCCAGCCAGTTGTTGGGCGGCGTGCCATCCGGCTTGGGGTCGGCCCAGACATACCAGTCGGACCGCGGCATTGTCGCGCGAGGCGCTGCTTTCGACGAACCACGGATGCTTGTCGGAGGTGTGCGACCAGACCTGGTCGATGATCACCTTCAGGCCGCGCGCATGCGCCTCGTGCAGCATGGCGTCGAAGTCGGCCAGCGTGCCGAACATCGGATCGACGTCGCGGTAGTCGCTGACGTCGTAGCCGTAAGTCCTTCATCGGCGACTTGAAGAACGGCGACAGCCAGATGGCGTCGACGCCCAGGCTGGCGATGTAGTCGAGGCCGCGCCGGACACCCGCCAGATCGCCGATGCCGTCGGCGTTGGTGTCGAGGAAGCTGCGCGGATAGATCTGATAGACGACGGCGCCGCGCCACCACTCGGCCATGCACATTTCCTCGGGGTTTCGGCGGCGCCAGCGCGCGCTCTTTGAGAGACGGGGACGCGGTTACAGACTTAGGGCGACTCGGGAAAGCCCCTCCGGTGCGACACGGCGTCTGCCCGGACACGCCAACGGCCGCCCGCCTCTCGCAAGGCGGACGGCCGTCGGGCTGGGCGCGAAGTCCTCAGTAGCCGTTGTAGTCCCGGCTCATGTTGACTTCGTGATTCACGCGCGAGGCCAGCAGCGACAGGCGCGAGTTCAGGTCGTGCGACTGCCAGTCGGTCATGCCGTCGTCCTGGTAACGGGCGTCGAGGTCGACGATCTCGCGCAACTCGCCGCGCAGTCGCGAGGCCTGCCCGGGTGACAGGTCGCCGTTGGCGAAGCCGTCGTCGATGCGGGCGCGCAGGTTGTCCTCGCGCTGGGCGACGCCAGGGTCGTAGCTTTGGGCGAGCGCCGGCGCGGCTGCCGCGACCAAGGCGCCGCCGGCCATGAGTGCGATCAAGGCCTTTCTCATGGTGATGTTCCTTTGCACATTAAGACTATGTCGATTGCTTCACTGACAATCGGCAGTATGAACGTCCTTCAGCGCACGGCGTTCCGCCAAATCCGAACGCCGGTTACTGTCCAGGTTATTCTTAATCGGCCGCGCTTACTTCAAGCGTGGCCGTCTAGACATCTCCTTCAGTGATTCACGCCCGAATCGGCCGCGGCCGTCCGTGCAACTCGGCCCCGGCGTCGGCCGGCAGCACGACGAAGAACAGCCCGGAAATCAGCGCCACCGCCCCGATGATCAGGAAGGCCGGGTTGATGACCTGGGCGGTCACGTGCCTGGCGTGGAAGTGGCCCTGCAGCAGGTGCAGCAGGGTGGCGGCGAAGCCGATGCCGATGCTCTGCGCCAGCCGCTGGCCCATGGCCGACATGGTCGAGGCGCGGCTCATCTGCGGCTGGTCGATGTCGGCGTAGGCGAGGCCGTTCAGCGCGGTGAACTGCAGCGAGCGGAAGAAGCCGCCGGTGAGCAGGATCACGTACATGACCCAGTGCGGCATCTCCTTGTAGAACAGCGCGTAGGTCATGAACGAGGCGCCGACGATCACCGCGTTGACGCTGAGCGTGTTGCGGAAACCGAAGCGCTCCAGGATCGGCGGCACGCAGGTCTTCATGACGAGCGCCGCGGCGGCGCTGGCGAAGGTCATCAGCCCGGCCTGGAACGGCGACATGCCGAATGCGACCTGCAGCAGCAGCGCCAGCAGGAACGGCGTCGCCCCGACCCCCATCCGCATGAAGGTGCCGCCGACCACCGAGGCGTAGAAGGTCTTGATCCTGAAAAGGCCGAGATCGAGGATCGCGTAGGGCGTGCGCTTGGCGTGCCAGGCGTAGATCGGCCAGCAGCACCAGGCCGCCGCCCATCAGCGCCGGCGACCAGCCACGGCGGCACGTGGCCGCGCCCGAGGTTCTCGAAGCCGTAGACGACGCCGGCCATGCCGAGCCCGGTGAGGATCATGCCGATCCAGTCGAGCGGGCCGGCGTCCTCCTCCTTGATGTCGGCGATGAACTTGGCGACCAGCGCGATGCCCAGCACGGCGATCGGCAGGTTGAGGAAGAAGATCCAGCGCCAGGAGAGGTAGGTGACGATGAAGCCGCCGATCGGCGGGCCGATCACCGGCCCCAGCATCGAAGGCATGGTCAGCACCGACATGGCGCGCACCAGGTCGTGCTTGGGAGTCGAGCGCAGCAGCACCAGCCGCCCCACGGGCCCCATCAGCGCGCCGGCCGCGCCCTCGGCGACCGCGCGCCAGCAACAGCTCCGGCAGGTTGGTGGCGAAGCCGCAGGCGGCGCAGGAGGCGGCGTAGAGGCCGATGGCGATCAGGAAGACGCGCTTGGCGCCGAACCGGTCGGCAGCCCAGCCGCTGACCGGCAGGAACACCGCCGAGCGCCAGAGGTAGACGGTGATCGTTGTGTTCAGCCGCACCGGGTCCTCGTGCAGCGTGACCGCCATCGCCGGCAGCGCGTTGGCGATCACCGTGGCGCTCAGCGTCTGCATCAGCATCGCTGCGCCGATGATAGCCGGCACCAGGCTGGAGAACGGCTTGAACTCGGGCTCGGCCGCCAGAGGCTCGGCGATCGGTTCGCCTTCCTGCGCAGCAGCAAATTCGGCCTCCGCCTCGCGGCGTTCCTCCAGGGCGCCGCGCAGCGCGGTGTCCGCCATCAGCGGTCCTCCGCCAGGCGCGCCAGCGGCGCGGCCGCCGCGGCGAGCGCCGCCCGCTCCTCGCGGCTGAGGCGCTTCAGGCCGGCCGCCAGCCAGTCGGTGCGGCGCCGGCGGATGGCGTCGAGCGCCTTGGCGCCCTTCGCGGTGAGCGTCAGGCCGACGCGGCGGCGGTCGTCGGCGTCGGCCGCGGCGCGCTCGATCCAGCCGGCGCCCTCCAGGCGCTTGACGTGGCCGCTCATCGAGGCGCGCGTCATTTGCTCGCGGTCGGCCAGCTCGGAGACCCCGATGCCGGCGTTCTTCTTCACCGCGCCCAGCAGCTGGGCGTCGAGCGCGGAGACGCCGGCGCGCTGCGACTCGCGCCGCAGCGCCCGCGACGCGCGCAGCAGCACCGGCCGCAGCGCATCCGCCAGCGGCAGCACGTCCTTGTCGGACGAAGTCTTGTCGGTAGCGATGGGGGCGTTCACGGACAAATCCCAACGAGATAGTTAGGCTACCTAACTAGTCGCGTGCAGCCGTGATGCAAGCCCTCGCGCGTCCCTCTGCTACCGCCGCGGTTCGCGGCCGCGGATGCGGTCGAAGCCGGCTTTGATGTTGGCGAAGCGCGCGTCGATGAACGGCTCGAACTCGGTGTCGGTGAAGATGTAGGGCCAGTCGCCCTCGATCCCCTCGCGCACCAGCTCGCCCACGTACAGCGGGTCGATGCCGGCCGCGACCCGCTCGCGGATGCCGCTGAGCCAGACCGGCAGGTCGCCGCGCGCACCGACCGCCGGGGCCGCGTCCGCATAGCGGTCCTGCAGGTTGCGCATCGAGTCGACGATGTTGGTGCGGATGAAGCCGGGGCACAGCACCGAGACGCCGATGTTGCGCGGCGCCAGCTCGACCCGCAGGCCCTCCGACAGCGAGACGACGCCGTACTTGGTGACGTTGTACGGGTTGCCGCTGCCCGAGATCATCCCGGCGATCGAGGCGGTGTTGACGATGTGGCCGCCCTCGCCGTGGCGCTCGATCAGCGGGCCGAAGATCTCCACGCCCCAGATCACCGCCATCAGGTTGACGCCGATCGTCCAGTCCCAGCCGGCGTCATTCCACGAGCCGTAGCCGCCCGCGCCGCCGACGCCGGCGTTGTTGTGCAGGATGTGCACCGCGCCGTAGCGCTCGAGCGTCTTGTCGGCGGCGGCCTGCAGCTCGGACTTCAGCGAGACGTCGGCGCGTACGCCCTCGACGTCGGCGTTGGTCTCCTTCAGCTGCGCCACGGCCTTGTCCAGCGCGCCCTGCTCGATGTCGCACAGCATCACCTTGACGCCGGCCTGCGCGAGGCTGGTCGCCACGCCGAGCCCGATGCCCGAGGCCGCGCCGGTGACGACCGCCGTCTTGCCCGCCAGATCCTTCATCACGTCCCTCCCCGTCTACATTTGGCCGGCTTATGGCCCGCGCCGCGCCGTGCTATGCGCCGGTTTCCGTATGGGGAGGCCAGACATGCAAGCCAGGCTCGCGCACGCCATCCTGTTCGTGGCGGACATGGACAAGGCGGTCGCCTTCTACCGCGATACGTTCGGCCTGAAACCGAAGTTCGCGACGCCGTTCTGGAGCGAGTTCGACACCGGGCCGACGACGCTGGCGCTGCATCCGGCCTCCGAGGCCAATCCGCCTGGCCGCGTGCAACTCGGCTTCGCCACGCCCGACCTGCCCGGCGTCTACGCCGCGCGAGAGGCCGCCGGCCTGACGTTCACGCAAGCGCCCGTCGACGAGCACGGCACGCTGCTTTCGCGCATCCTCGATTGCGAAGGCGCCGAGGTCAGCCTCGCCGGCGCGCCCTAACACTCCCATGACGAAGAAGCCCGAGACCGACGAGGAGATGGCGGCGATCCGCGTCGGCGGAACGGTGACGCCGCTCAATGCGCAGATCTACCTTGCCCCTTACGATCCGAGCTGGCCGGCGCAGTACGAGGGCGAGGCGGCGAAGATCTGCGCGGCGCTGGGCGATGCGGCGCTGGTGCTCGAGCACGTCGGCTCGACCTCGATCCCGGGCCTCTCCGCCAAGCCGATCCTCGACATCCTGCTGGCGCTCGCCAACTCCGGCGACGAGGCGTCGTACGTCCCTGCCCTCACCGCCCAGGGTTACCGGCTGCATCTGCGCGAGCCCGATTGGGAGCAGCACCGGGTGATGAAGGGCGACGCGCCGTTCGTGAACCTTCACGTCTTCACTATCGGCTCGCCCGAGATCACCCGCATGCTCGCCTTCCGCGACCGCTGCCGCACTCATCCCGAGGAGTTGGCGCTCTACGCCAAGACCAAACGCGCGCTAGCGCGGTCAGGTCTGGCGCCACGTGCAGCACTACGCGAACGCCAAGGAAGAGGTCGTCGAGGCGATCATCGCCAGAGCCCTGGCGGAGCGTAGCGACTAGCGAGGCTAGCGCCCCTCCCGCGCCTGCTGGGCGATGACGATGCCGCCCAGCGCCACCGCCCCGCCCAACGCCTGCGGCCAGGTCAACGTCTCACCGAACACGTAGTAGGCCAGGATCGCGGCGGCGACCGGCTGCACCAGCACGGTCACTGACGCGGTCGAGGCCGGCAGCCGGCCGAGCGCCCAGGCGATCGAGCCCTGTCCGAACACGTGGGCGAGGCCCAGGCCCACCGCCGCCGCCCAGCCGAGCGCGGTCGCGGGCAGGATCGGCTCGCGCAGCGCCAGCGCCGTGATCAGCAGCAGCGGCGCGCCGACCAGGCACGACCACAGCATCACCGAGAGCGTCGAGCGGGTGAGCCGGGCGCTGCGCACCGCGATGAAGTAGAGCGCGTACCAGATGGCCGTCGAGGCCGAGAGGATGTCGCCGATGTGCGGCGCCGGCCCGGGCGGCCCGGCCCGACCGGTCTCTGCCATCAGCACCGCGCCGGCGATCGCCGTCGTCATGCCGACCACGAACACCGCCCGCGGCCGCTCCCGGAACGCGAACCAGCTGACCAGGGTGACGATCACCGGCGTCAGGTTGGGCAGCACCGTGGCGTTGGCGACCGAGGTGTAGCGGATGCCGTAGTGCCAGCAGCCCAGGTCCAGCGCGAACCACAGGCCCGCCAGCAGCATGGCGCGCGACGGGGTTCCGATCCCGCCGGCGCCCTCCCCGCCCGCTCTGATCCGGGGCGCGCCGATCGCCATCAGCGCCAGCAGCGGCATCGCGAAGCCGAGCCGCCAGAAGCCCGCCGCCGCCGGCCCGCAGGCGGCCAGCCGCACCAGGATGGGGCTGGTGGCGATCACCAGCGCGCCGAACACCAGCGCCGCCACCGCGAGGCGGGAATCGTCTCGGCGCAGGGCGAGCGTGCTCATGGGCGTCTTCAAGCGGCCCGCCCGACCGCCGTCCAGCCCTGGGCTGCGGAACCTGGGCGTCGGACTGTCGATTTCCATGCAGGCTTGGCCGATAGATTGCGGGTCGGGCCGATCGATGGAGGGGTGCGATGGGAACGGCCAGAGCCGGTTGGCTGCCGGCGGTGTTGGTGGCTTGCACCAGCCTTCTTGCGCCCGGCGCGGCGCTCGCAGGTCCACCGTTCATCACCGACGACCCCGAGCCGGTCGATCAAGGGCACTGGGAGGTCTACGCCTTCTCGGCGGGCGCAATCGACGCGCACGATGCGACGGGCGTCGGACCGTCTGTCGAGGTGAACTACGGGGCCGCGCCGAACCTGCAGCTGCACCTCATCGCCAATCTCGCCTACGACCTGCCTGACGGCGCGCCATCGGAGTTCGGGATCGGCGACACCGAACTCGGCGCCAAGTACCGCTTCATCAACCCGGGAAAGGACGACTGGTATCCGCAGGTCGGGGTCTTCCCGCTGGTCGAGCTGCCGTCGGGCGACGCCAGGCGCGGGCTGGGCGCAGGCTACGTGCAGGTTTTCCTGCCGGTCTGGGTGCAGAAGGATTTCGGCAAGTGGACGACCTACGGCGGCGGCGGCTACTGGATCAATCCGGGTCCGGGCAACCGCAACTACTGGTATGTGGGCTGGCTGCTGCAGCGCCAGATCACCGAGAAGCTAGCGCTGGGCGGCGAGGTCTTCCACACGACCTCGAATATGGTCGGCCGCGACGGCGAGACCGGATTCAACTTCGGCGGCCAGTATGACCTCACCGACCACTACCACCTGCTGTTTTCCGCCGGACGCGGCGGGCTGCTCTACGCGGTCGACGGGGCGCGGGTCACCGATCCGGTGACGTACTACGCGGCGTTCCAGTGGACGTTCTGAGCGCCAACAAGAGCCGCCCGGCGGTGATGGCCGCCGGGCGGGAGGGTACGGAACGGCCCGGGGAGCGGGCCGCCCGTTGGGGGAACTTGAGAGAGACTAGAACGGGTAGTAGCGGAAGCTGGTGAAGACCATGTCGTCCGTGGTGTTCGGACGAACCCCGGCGTCGGGCGGGAAGTTGGCGGTATTGGGCCCCGCCACACCCGGGAATGCATGCAGCTCGGTGTGCGAGTACTGAACGCCGACCCGCACCTGGCCGAAGCTGCCGGTGTAGACCTTGTCCCAGAGGCCGACGGTGACCTGGTCGATCTCCTGGGTGTTCGGCGAGCACGTGGCGAGCTCGACGAAGCAGTTGCCGAGCGTCGCGAAGTCGTTGCCGTAGCCGAGGTGCAGCTGCTTGCCGCCCACCATCGGATTGGAAGCCACCGCGTCCTGATGCTCCTCGCCGCCGAACACATAGAGGTCGAGCTGCGACGTCGCGTGAAGGGTGGCGCCGCCCATGAACATGTACTCGGAAATCGGCGCAAGCTCGCCGCCGGGACCGACTGTCACGTCCGGCAGCTGGCCCGAGCCGTAGCGGCCGATGCCCTTGCCGGCCAGGAAGCTGCCCTGCAGGTCGAGGCAGCTTCGGCACCGCCGTCCAGGTGACGCCGCCGCCGCCGCCGCCGCCCCAGCTGTTGTCGGTGAAGTTGCCCGGCGCGAGGCCTGCCATCGTCGCCTGACTGCCGACGGCGACGTTCACCCGGCTGTAGTACTCGCGCAGGATGCCGAACGCCTCGAAGTGCAGCGGCTGCGCACCGTTGATCACCGGCTCGAAGGCCACCTTGCCGATCATGTCGGGGAAGTGGTTGAACGAGAAGTTGTTGACATTCGTGAGCAGCGAGATGCCGGGGGCGGCGTCGTTGACGGTGATGCCGCCGAACGTGCTGCTGGTGCCGGTGGCGCTGCGCCGCCGAAGGTGGTCTGCGGGTTTTCCAGCGAGGCGCCGACCCACAGCTGCTTGTCGTCGAAGTCCTTGACCAGGCGGATCTGCGGCTGGCGCGCCCAGACGAAGCCCGGCACGTACTGCGCCTCGATGGTGGGCGGGATGATCTCGTTGCGCGGGCTGATGCCCTTGCCGTTCATCGTCGCCAGCGACCAGTTCTGGCCGGCCAGCAAGTGCCAGCCCGGAGTCGTTCCAGTCGAGCGCGCCGTAGACGTTGCGGATGCGCGGGCTGTACGAGTTGCTCTCGTTCGAGTTGGCCGTCTGCGGCGTCGGCCAGGAAGTCGAACTCGCCGTAGAACGAGGCCACCAGTGTCGGGGTTGATATTGCCCTGCGCCAGGAACGAGATCCGGCTCTGGCGCGCCGTGCCGCGCAGCTCGTCGGAGTGGGCGAGCACGCTGTTGTCGTAGGGAATCTTCGAATAGTTCGAGCCGATGTCGGCGACGTTGTTCTTCGAGCGGTAGACGCCTTCGGCCGCCGCGAAGCCGCCGAGCGTCGAGCGTGATGCCCTTGTAGTAGATCTTGTCGCTCTTCGGCGCATGGGCGGCCACCGCCGTGGCGACGGTTCCAGGGATGGTCTGGATCTGCGCGGCGACCTCTTGCTCGGCGCGCGCGGCGCGGTCGTTGGCCTGGACCAGCTGGCCCTGCAGCTGCTGCACCTGGGCCTGGGTCTGCTGGGCGTTGGCCTCCTGCTGCTGCTTCCAGGCCTCCAGCGACTCCACCTCGGCCTTCAGCTGCTCGACATCGCTCTTCACCCCCGGATCGGCGACGACCCGCGTCTTGGGATGGTGATGCTTGGTCGCCGCGTTGGCGACGGCCGGCGCGACGACGCACGCGAGCAACGCGCCGAGCGCGGCCCCGCGGCAGAGCGCGGTTCTCATGGTCATTTAAGGGTCCCCTCTCGTACGACCCGCCGGCCGCACGGGGGCGGCTACGGCTCAGGTCCTATCCGGAGTGGGTCTAGCGCCGCCGTGTAACGGTCGGCCGACATTTGGGTGACAGTTCCATGACGAGGCGCCGGCGCCACGGTGTCACAAAACCGATAACGGCGGCGGCTAAGGACGGGTTTCGGGAGCGACGTGGAACGGGGCGCTCCATCCAGGAGAACACCATGTTGAAGAAATTCGCAGCTGGGGTCGCCGGTCTGGCGATCGCAGCCGTCGCCGTCGCAGCCATTGCGGCCGAGATCACTGGCGCTGGGTCGACGTTCGTCTATCCGGTGTTGTCGAAGTGGTCGGCGCACTACAACACGCTCTTCCATGATCAGGTGAACTATCAATCGATCGGTTCCGGCGGCGGCATCGCCCAGATCAAAGCGGCAACGGTCGACTTCGGCGCTTCCGACAAGCCGCTGACTCCGCAGGAGTTGTCGACGTCGGGACTCGCTCAGTTTCCCGTGGTGATCGGCGGCATCATCCCGGTCGTGAACATCCCGGGCATCGCCCCAGGTCAGATCAAGTTCACCGGTCCCCTGCTCGCAGAAATCTATCTGGGCAAGGTGAAGACCTGGAACGATCCGGCGATCACCCGCATCAATCCCGGTCTGAAGCTGCCAGCGACGGCGATTGCCGTCGTCCACCGCTCCGACGGGTCGGGCACCACCTTCAATTGGACGCACTATCTCGGCCAGGTAAGCCCTGAGTGGAAGGCAAAGGTCGGCGAGGGCACTTCGGTACAGTGGCCGGCCGGCGTCGGCGGCAAAGGCAACGAAGGCGTCGCCGCCTACACGAATCAGATCCCCGGCGCGATCGGCTACGTCGAGTACGCCTACGTGATCCAGAACCACATGAAGTGGGGTTTCGTGCAGAACGCGGCCGGGCGCTACATCGGTCCGTCGGTCAAGGGCTTCCAGGCCGCCGCGGCCACCGCCGACTGGGCCCACGCGACCGACTTCTTCCTGCTGATGACGAACGCGCCCGGGCCTGAGGCCTATCCGATCACGGCGACCACCTGGGTGCTGATGTACAAGACCCCGAAGAACGTCGCGCGCTCGAATACGGCGCTCAAGTTCTTCAAGTGGTCGCTGGAGCACGGGCAGGCAGACGCCGCCGCGCTCGACTACGTATCCCTGCCGCCGCCGCTGGTGGCGCGGATCGAGAAGTACTGGGCTACGGACATCAAGCAGCATTAGCGCTAGGCGTCAGAGACAGCGGTGAGGTCGGCGTCGACGGGGGATCGACGCCGGCCTTCCGCCGCCCAAGGGAGTTAACGATGGCGATTGCCGGCCACGAAGTCGCCGAGCGTAGCGTGGCTCGCGTACCGGAGCCCGGGGATCGGGCGCGCGCTACGCACAGTTTTGGGGACCGCTTCTTTCACCTGTTGTCCGGGTCGATGGCCTTCCTGGTGCTGATTGTGCTGGGTGGGGCCGCGATTGCGATGTTCCTGGGCGGCCTGCCGGCGTTCAAGACCTTCGGCCTGAAGTTTCTCTACTCGACCGAGTGGGACGCCGTGAACAAGCAGTTCGGCGCCCTGGTGCCGATCTACGGCACGCTGGTGACCTCCGCGATCGCCATCGTCATCGCCGTGCCCATCAGCTTCGGCATCGCCATCTTCCTGACCGAACTTGCCCCGCGGTTGCTGAGGGGGCCCGTGGGCACTGCGATCGAACTGCTCGCGGCGGTGCCGAGCATCATCTACGGCATGTGGGGTCTGTTCGTCTTCGTGCCGTTCATCTCGACCTACGTCGAGCCCTGGGTGAACGACCACATGGGCAACCTGCCGGTGATAGGGCCGGTGTTCAGCGGCCCCCCTATCGGCATCGGCATGCTGACTGCCGGCATCATTCTGGCGATCATGATCATCCCGTTCATCACGGCGGTGATGCGCGACGTGTTCAACGCCGTGCCGCCTGAGCTGAAGGAATCGGCCCGCGCCCTGGGGTCGACGACGTGGGAAGTCGTCAGCCACGTCAGCCTGCCCTACACCCGCACCGCAGTGGTGGGCGCGATCTTCCTCGGGCTCGGCCGCGCGCTAGGCGAGACGATGGCGGTCACCTTCGTGCTGGGCAACGCGCACGACTTCTCGGTCTCGCTGCTGATGCCGGGGAATTCCATCGCCGCAGTGATCGCCAACGAGTTCACTGAAGCCGACTCCGACATCTACCGATCCTCGCTGATCGCCCTGGCCTTCGTGCTGTTCGTCGTCACCTTCATCGTCCTCGTCCTGGCCAAGCTGATGCTGCTCCGCGTCGGCCGCCTGGAAGGCGCGAAAGCCTGAGGAGCGGGCCGTGAACGCGATCATCATTCGCCGGACCATCGTCAACGGCGTCGCCATGGTGCTGGCGACCGCCGCCACGCTGTTCGGCCTCTTCTGGCTGGCCTGGATTCTCTGGACGACCTTCAGCCAAGGTGCGGCGGCGCTGAAACCGTCGCTGCTTGACCCAGATGACGCCGCCGCCGGGCGAAGACGGCGGCCTGCTCAACGCCTTCGCCGGCAGCCTGGCCATGATCTTCCTGGCCGTATTGATCGGAACGCCGATCGGTGTGCTGGCCGGCACCTACCTGGCCGAGTTCGCCCGGCGCACCCGGATCGGCTGGCTGGTGCGCTTCGTCAACGACATCCTGCTGAGCGCGCCGTCGATCGTGATCGGTCTCTTCATCTACGCGCTGGCCGTGCAGCCGGTCGGGCATTTCTCCGGCTACGCGGGGGGCCTGGCGCTCGCCGTGATCCTGCTTCCCGTCGTGGTGCGCACCAGCGACGAAGCGCTGCAGCTGGTGCCCGATACGCTGCGCGAAGCGGGCCTGGCGCTGGGATTGCCGCGCTGGAAGATCACCACCACCGTCATCTACCGCGCCGCCAGCACCGGCATTCTGACCGGCGCGCTGCTGGGCATCGCGCGAATCAGCGGCGAGACGGCGCCCCTGCTGTTCACCGCGCTCAACAACCAGTACTGGAGCAGCGATCTGGGCACGCCGATGGCCAACATGCCGGTGGTGATCTTCCAGTTCGCGATGAGCCCCTACGACAGCTGGCACGCGCTGGCGTGGGCTGGCGCTCTGGTCGTGACCCTGTTCGTGCTCGCCCTCGGCATCGTCGCGCGTTCTGGCATTCCGGCAGAGCACCTACAATGCGATGACGTTGGAGACACCTTGGAACCGCAGGCGCCCAACGCGGTCGTCGGTATCGATGGCGAACAAGCCCAAGATCGAGGTCCGGGAGCTCGACTTCTTCTACGGCAAGACCCACGCCCTGAAGGGCGTCATCGATGGCGATGCCGAGAAGGCGGTCACCGCGCTGATCGGCCCGTCGGGCTGCGGCAAGTCCACCTTGCTGCGCACCCTCAACCGCATCTACGCGCTCTACGCCGAGCCAGCGGGCCACAGGCGAGATCATGCTCGACGGCGAGAACATCCTGTGCCAGGCGCTACAGCCTCTCCAAGCTGCGCACGCAGGTCGGCATGGTGTTCCAGAAGCCGACGCCGTTCCCGATGTCGATCTACGAGAACATCGCCTTCGCGGTGCGGCACTACGAGCGCCTGTCGAAGTCGCGAGATGGACGAGCGCGTCGAGGCGGCGCTGCGGCAGCGCGGCGCTCTGGGACGAGGTGAAGGACAAGCTCGCGCCACGGCGCTCGGCCTCTCCGGCGGCCAGCAGCAGCGGCTGTGCGTGGCGCGCGGCATCGCGGTGCGGCCCGAAGTGCTGCTGCTCGACGAGCCCACCTCGGCGCTCGACCCGATCTCCAGCGCCAAGCTGGAAGAGACGGTGGCCCAGCTGAAGGCCGACTACACGATCGTCATCGTGACCCATAACCTCGGCCAGGCGGCGCGCGTCTCGCGACTACACGGCTTTCATGTACCTCGGCGAGCTGGTCGAGTTCGGCGACACGGCCAAGATGTTCACGAAGCCGACGACGAAGGCCGCCAGCGACTACATCACCGGCCGCTTCGGATGAGCGCGTCCAGCAAAAGTGGGACCTACCTTTTGCGTCCGGACGCGCTCCAACGCTGAATCGAGCGGTCTCGAAGAAGGCTTGCCGAATTCGGCAAGCCTGAGACCGCTCGGGAGACGCCCCTTGTCATCCGAACACACCATCCGCGCCTACGACGAGGAGCTGGAGGCGCTCACCGCCGAGCTCTCGCGCATGGGGGGCCTGGCCGAGGTCGAGGTCGCCGACTCCATCCGCGCCATCGCCCGGCGCGACGTCGCCATCGCCCAGGCCGTCATCGGCCGCGACGCCCGGCTCGACGAGATCGAGGCCGACATCGAGCGGCGCGCCATCCGCCTGATCGCCCTGCGCCAGCCGGTCGCCGACGACCTGCGGCGCACCGTCGCGGCGCTGAAGATCAGCATGAACCTCGAGCGCTGCGGCGACCTGGCCAAGAACATCGCCAAGCGCGCCCTGGTGATCGCCGAATCCGACCCGCTCACCCCCCTCACCCGCTCCATCGAGCGGATGGGCGAGCTGGTCGACCGCGCGCCTGAAGGACGTGCTCGACGCCTTCGCCGCCCGCGACCTCGACCGCGCCCGCGCCGTCTGGCAGCGCGACCAGGAGGTCGACGAGCACTACGACGCCATCTTCCGCGAGCTGCTCACCTACATGATGGGCGACCCGCGCACGATCGCCTCCTGCGCGCACCTGCTGTTCGTCGCCAAGAACCTCGAGCGCATCGGCGACCACGCCACCAACATCGCCGAGATCATCACCTACGAGATCACCGGCGAGCAGATCACCGACGCGCGCCCCAAGCTGGACCCCCTGGAGCGATGCGACGCGGTCTCGGCTGCGACAGCGACGTGTCCATCGATCCGCGCCTCAGCAGGATGCCAGCGTGACCGTCCAGCCCTACATCCTGGTGGTCGAGGACGAGGACGGCGCTGGCCACGCTGCTGCAGTACAACCTCGACAAGGAAGGCTACCGCATCGACCTGTGCGCCGACGGCGAGGAGGCGCTGATCCGCATCGACGAGAAGCCGCCCGACCTGCTGGTGCTCGACTGGATGCTGCCCTCGGTCTCCGGCATCGAGGTCTGCCGGCGCCTGCGCCAGCGCCCGACCACCCGCAACCTGCCGATCATCATGCTGACCGCCCGCGGCGAGGAGACCGACCGGGTGCGCGGCCTCGACACCGGCGCCGACGACTACATCGTCAAGCCCTTCATGATGAGCGAGCTCAGCGCCCGCGTCCGCGCCGTGCTGCGCCGCATCCGCCCGGGCCTCGCCGAAGACCGCATCCGCCACGGCGACATCGTCATCGACCGCTCCGCCCACCGCGTGAAGCGCGCCGGCAAGGACGTCCACCTCGGCCCCACCGAGTTCCGCCTGCTCGACTACTTCATGCAGCACCCCGGCCGCGTCTTCTCCCGCGAGCAGCTGCTGAACGCCGTCTGGGGCTCCGACGTCTACGTCGAGACCCGCACCGTCGACGTCCACATCGGCCGCCTGCGCCGCGCGCTCGCCGCCGACGAAGCCAACGACCCCATCCGCACCGTCCGCTCGGCCGGCTACGCGCTGGACGTCTAGCCCCGGCGCCGGATCGCGCCCTCCGGAAACGTCTTCACCAGCCGCTGCCGCTGCCAGAGCTCCATCGCGCGCCCGTCGGCATGCGCCGCGACGCTCTCCAGCGCCGCCTCGTCGTCCGGGCAATCGAGCTCGACGATGCCGAGGAAATGCCCGTCCGCCCCCCTGAAATAGAGTTGATAGTCTGTCATGCGCGACCGTATGACCGCCGTTAGGTGAACAGCGGCTGACAGCCCCGCGCCTGCTCCCCTCCCCCTCGAGGGGAGGGGTCGGGGGTGGGGGGCTGCCGCCGGCAAAGCCGCTGTCAGCACACCGCACGACGTTCGTGGCAAATCCCTGAGAGCCCCCCATCCCCAACCCCTTCCCCTCGCGGGGGAAGGGGCTCGCCGAGACGGAGGGGGCGCAAAGCCGCTCCAATCCCCCCCGCACCGTAAACCGTAAACCGCCGTTGATATCGGTCCCTCACCCCGGCCCGGGCTCGCCCAGCAACGCCGCCTCCAGCTCGGCCACCGAGCCGGCCCCGGCCTCCAGCCGCTCCAGCGCGGCCCGCATCGCCGCGGCGATGCCCTGCGTCTGCGCCTCATCGAGCGCGTCAAGATCCGCGCCCGCCCCGTCCTCGTTCACCCGCGGCAACAGCCGCGCCACCAGCGACACGTACTGCGGCGCGAACCAGCGCCGCAGCCGCGGCAGCAACTCGTCCTGGTGCGCCTCGAAGTCCGCCAGGATCGCCCGCGCCACCCGCTTCGACACCCGATTGCGCGACCCAAACGGCCGCCCCTTGTTCCCAGCTGCAAACCGCCCGTGCGCGTCGCGCCCCGGCGCAAGTCGGACCCGTCCATCATCACACCTCTTGCGTTGGACTCGTTGAAGGAGCGGCATTGCCGGGGATTCGGGCAATTGCCGCAGTCACGGGACCGATGGTAATCAGGTCCCGTGTAAATCGGGAGTTATGCACTTGACGGAACAAGATTTGAGCGCTTACGGTAACGCTCATGACGACCGATCTTCGCAGCCCGATCTATCACGACGACGAAGCCGCCCGGGAGCATCTGGAAGCGCAGCGCTGGCCGAATGGCCCGTACTGCCCGCGTTGCGGCGAGTGCGAGAACGATCACGCGCCTGGGCGGCACGTCCACGGCGCCGGGCCTCTGCTATCTGCAACGCCTGCCGCACCAAGTTCTCGGTCACGATGGGAACGGTGTTCGAGCGCTCGCCACATTCCGCTGTCCAAGTGGATGCTCGGCTTCCGCCTGATGGCGTCGAGCAAGAAGGGCATCAGCGCCCTCCAGCTCCAGCGCACGCTCGATCTGAAGTCCTACAAGTCCGCGTGGTTCATGGCGCACCGCATCCGCGAGGCGATGGCGCTTCCGGCGGAAGCGCCCGCCCCGCTCGGCGGCGAAGGCAAGATCGTCGAAGCCGACGAGACCGTCGTGGGCGGCAAGGAGAAGCAACAAGCGCCTCGTCCAAGCGCAACCCGAAGAACATCGGCGCGGTCGGCAAGCAGATCGTCTTCACGCTGGTCGAGCGCGGCGGCGTGCCCGCTCGTTCCACGTCGCCAACGTCACCGGCACGACGCTCGGGCCGATCATCCTCAAGCACGTGCAGCCGCAAGTCGGCGCTGATGACGGACGAGGCCGGCCAGTACCGCCCCATCGGCAAGGAGTTCGCCGGCCACGAGACGGTCAACCACGGCGCGAGGAATACGTGCGCGGCGACGCCCACAGCAACACCGTCGAGGGCTACTTTTCGATCCTGAAGCGCGGCGTTTACGGGACCTTCCACCACGTCAGCGAGGCGCATCTGCACCGCTACCTCGCCGAGTTCGATTTCCGCTACAACACCCGCGCCGCGCTCGGCGTCGACGACACGATGCGCACCGACGAAGCCCTCAAGGGCTCGACCGGCAAGCGCCTCACCTATCGGCGGACTGGTGAAGGCGCGCACGCTTAAGCAGAAGGCGCGACGTCTCCAGCGTCTGCGTAGGGCTGTCCGCGAACGCGGGCCTTTATGATCCGCTTGCGGAGGCCGGTTTCCCCGAACGTGAGGAAGTAGCCGAGCCAAGATGCGCTGCCACCACCCAAGAGGCAACAATGGGTCGAACGGCACGCCGCGTGCCAATTCCTCTTCGTTTTGAGCCCTGAGGTCGATCAGCCGCATGATGCTTGGCTCGTCTGCCTCTATGCGGGACGCGCTCGGCGCAGGCCCATTCGAACTGGGCGGCTGTCGGGTGCGGCATCTTTCGGATTCGCGCGTCCAGTTCGGTGAACCGACGACAAAGCTGATCGTGCTGGTCTGCCCGCTTGGAGAAATCGACGATGAGGTCACTGATCGAAGCGAACGCGACGATACCTGTCAGGACGCGCGATTCCTGACGCCGGGTTCTGGGGCAACAGAGCGACAAAGGCGCTGCTGCCCGCGAAGGCTGTCGCCGCCAGCGCGAGTTGATGGGAGCGCCGATAAAAGTCACGCACCATGCCGTGATAGCGGCGCGACTTCGAGACGCCGAATGACGTGTCGTAGCAGGGATCATCATGCCAACTCAGCGCTACTTCTTCTTCGGCGGGGGTTTCTCGGGCTTCACCCAATCTGTCACCTTATTGAGTTGACTGTCTTTGGCGATCTCGCGGCCGCCATCCCGGATTTCGCGGGAGCCTTTATGTTGCGAACCCTTCAATTCCCTAGGGCCGCCCTTCTTGTCGTCTGCCACGCCTCTTCCCCTGGTTGACAGGGGCACCGTCAGACAACTTTCGTCTTAAGTTAAGCTGGCGCTCTGGCGTGAGGCTTCGGCGGCGTCGCCAGCGCATTCTTGATCCGCGTTCAAAGCGTTCTTCGGCGCCGGGCTCGTCTTCAGTCTTTGGGGGAATCTTTTGTCATGCCGTTCGGCTTCGTGGAGGGGCATAAGCGCGACTATCTCGCCGGCTTCGGCGCGATGATGGTTGCCTGGAACCTAGCCGAAAGCGGCCTCCGCCACCTGTTGGTCACCGCTATCGACAGCTCGCTTCAAACCTACATGATCGTCGCCGAGCTGGGAACGCGGGGACTGACCGACGGCCTGAACTCCGTCGCCTCCACGTATCCTCCGCGGTCCGCGAAGCCGTTGAGGTCGTCGCCGACCTTTTCGACCGTCTCCGCGAGTATCGAAACTACTACGCTCACGGCATTATCGGGATTGCCGTCAGCCAGACTGACGGAGAGCACCATGGCCTTGCGTACATGGCCTCTGCGAAAGGCAAGCTGCGCTATGCCCAAGACGTTGTAAGCCTAGAGGACCTTGAAAGGCTCCGACGCGACGCCGAAGCACTATCGGTCGCCGCCATGGCGATCATGGATGAAATCAGCCCTCAACCCGGATCGCAAGTCCACCCGCCTCTGCCATCGCGAGGAACACTTCCCTTGCCTGATAGGCTGAAGAACCCTTCGATATCCGCTAGACGAGCCTCCCCCGCCTGCACCATCTGACGGGTGAGGGTGATCGCCGGCCTGTCACGCTCGGCTAGGGTGAGTCGCGAGGGCTGTTCCGTCAGGTACATAACTCCTGTGAAATCGAGGATAACATCGCCGGCGGCACCGATGCAACACGGCTTGGGGGTCCTGAGCCTTCCCGCCGGCGGCAATTGGCTCTACCTAGGCGTTCAGGCGGGGTGGCTTTTAGCCGTAGATGATCCAGGGCGGGCTTTTCACACGCGACTTCCTAAGCGAAGGCATCCTCGAAGAGGAAGCTTGCCGGGCGCTTGATGACGCTGCGGTCGAGCAGGCCCGATCCGAGGTTCGCGAACTCCTCAATCACCTCATCGCCGTCAGGCGGCCGAACGAGGCTGAGACTGAGAAAGAGCTGATCTTCCCGCTGCTGCGAGCGATCGGCTGGCGCTACGTCCTGCCGCAAGCGAACCTCTCTCCGGGCGGGCGGCAGGACGTGCCTGATGGGCTGATGTTCGCGGACGAGCGCGCCTATCGAGCATGCCGGCGCCGAGAGCCACCCGTGGCGCCAATTCCAGCACGGCCTCTGCGTGTTGGAATCGAAGCGCTGGGACCGCCCGCTCGACCGAGAGGATCGCAGGCCGGGCGAGGAAGGCGTGCCCTCGACACAGATGCTGCGCTACCTGCGCCGCGTCGATGACGTCAACTCAAGGTCGGCTGCGCTGGGGCATTCTCACTAACGGGCGCCTGTGGCGGCTCTACTGGCAGGGCGCCCTCTCGGTCTCGGAAGACTTTTTCGAGGTCGACCTGGGCAAGGTCCTTGAGTTGCCCGGCTGCCCGGATGACTTGTTCGATCCGAAAGACATTACGCGCGACCACGCGTTCAAGCTCTTCCTGCTGTTGTTCGGTCAAGCGGCGTTCGTTGCGAACGAAGGCGGTCGCACCTTCCACGATGTCGCGCTTCAAGAGGGGCGTCGGTGGGAAGAGCGCGTCGCTCGCAATCTCTCCAGCGTCGTCTTCGGCAGGGTTTTTCCGGGGTTTGCGGCCGCACTCGGCGAATACGACCGCCCCCGCATCGAGGCGCCGGACAACGCCTATCTGGCGGAGGTTCGCGAAGGCGCGCTGATCCTTCTCTATCGGCTGCTGTTCGTGCTCTACGCCGAGGATCGCAATCTGCTGCCGGACGAGAGTGGTCCGTACAGTGAATACGCGCTCACTCGTATCCGCCAGGAAATCGCCGAGCGGCGCCAGGCTGGACGGGAGTTCTCACCGCGCGCGGCAATCTACTGGGCCAAGCTGAAAGCCGTGTTCGGAGCCATCTCGCACGGCGACGACGCGCTGGGGATTCCGGAATACAACGGCGGGCTGTTCGACGCCGCCACCGCGCCTATCCTGGAGCGCGTCGAGTTGCCGGACTTCGTCGTCGCCCGAACTGATCTTCCGGCTCTCGCACGAGGAAAGTCCGCGGGGCCCGCGGTACATCAACTACCGCGACCTTTCGGTCCAGCAGCTAGGCTCGATCTACGAGCGCATCCTCGAGTTCGGGCTGAAGGCCGATGAGGATGGCGGGATCGTCGTCGACGCCCACGCCAGCGAGCGCAAGGATTCCGGCAGCTACTACACGCCCGAGGAACTGGTCTCGCTGATCATCGAGCAGGCGGTCGGGCCGCTCGCGGACGAGGCGGTGAACGGATTCGATCAGCGGGCCGAGGCGTTGGCTCACGACACCCGGCCCATCCCGACCCGCTTAGCTGAGCTCGCGTCGCTCGATCCGGCGAGCCGCATGCTCGATCTCCGCGTGTGCGACCCGGCCATGGGCTCGGGGCACTTCCTGGTGAGTCTGGTGGATTGGCTCGCCGACCGGGTGCTGGCCGCTATGGCCGAGGCGACCGCCCGCGTCACCTGGTCTGCAGGTCCCCTACGTCTCGCCGCTAGCGCCGCGCATCGCCGCGATCCGCTCGCGCATCCTGGAACAGGCCAGGACGCGCAACTGGCCGATTGTCGAGGACCAGCTGGACGACCGGCACGTCGTGCGCCGGATGATCCTCAAGCGCGTCGTCCACGGCGTCGACAAGAACCCGATGGCGGTCGAGCTGGCGAAGGTGGCGCTGTGGCTGCACACCTTCACAGTCGGCGCGCCGCTCTCGTTCCTCGACCACCACCTGCGGTGCGGTGATTCGGTGGTTGGCGCCTGGGTGCGCCCGACGCTGGAGGCAATCAAAGAAGCCGACGGGCTGCTCTCCACCGGACAGGTTACGCGCATCGAGAATGTCGCCGGGATGATGACGGAGATCGAACAGATCACTGATAACGACATCGCCGAGGTCGAGGAGTTGAAGGAGAAGTTTGCCATAGTCACTGAGGCGACCGCCCAGATGGACGCGCTGCTCCAGTTCATGACTGCGCGCCACCTGCTGGGCGAACTCGACAAGAAACTGAAGCACGCGCGTGAAACGGCCGACGCTTTGAGGCGGGCCGGGGCGAAGCCGGCCGCTATCGCAAAGGCGGAAGCGCAACAGGCCGCGTTCGACCGTATGTCAGCCTTCAATGCGATCCTCGGCGGCAGTTTCGGCGATCCGCTCGCCGTCGCCGCTGGCGAAATCAGCATTCCAGTGGACGACGCCTACGATCCGTCCGAGGGCGTGCTCATTCCCGAGCTTGGCGATCAGGATCGCCGCCGCGTCATCGCCTCCGCGCTCGTGGACCAAGCCAGGACGCTGGCGGCGCGCGAACGGTTCCTCAACTGGGAGATCGCCTTCCCGCACATCTGGAAGGATCTCGCCTCCGCCAAGCCAGCGGGTGGCTTCGACGCGGTGATCGGCAACCCGCCCTACGTCCGCCAGGAGTCGTTGGGCGCGATCAAGCCTGCCTTAAAAGCCAGCTACGCCACCTTCGACGGTATGGCGGACCTCTACGTCTATTTCTACGAGCAGGCCCTGCGACTGCTGAAGCCGGGCGGTCGCATGTCGTACGTGGTCACCAACAAGTGGCTGAAGGCAGGCTACGCTGAGGAGTTGCGCGGCCTCTTCAGTGATCCGTCCAAGGCCGAGGTCGTGTTCATCGCCGACTTCGGCCATGCCAAACACTTCTTTCCGGACGCGGACGTGTTCCCGAGCGTCCTGGTGGTGCGACGGCCGGCAGGAGCGCCGGCGCCGGCCGAGGTTGAGGTCTGCGTCATCCCGCGAGACGCGGTGCCTACGAAGGACTTGGACGAAGCGGTCGAGGCCGCCACCTTCAAGCTGCCGCGCGCAATGTTCACCAAGGAGAGCTGGACGCTCGAACCGAAGCCCGTGATGGATTTGATAGAGAAGATCCGCGCCAACGGCGTCCGCCTCGTGGACTACGCCGGAGTCAGCCCCCTGTACGGCATCAAGACCGGATTGAACGAAGCGTTTCTAATCAGTTCGGCAACGCGCGACAGTCTTATTGGCCGTGATCCTGCGTGCGCGGCTCTGATCAAACCCTACCTCCGCGGACAGGACATAGTGAGGTGGGCCAGCGCGGATACCGGACTTTACATGATCGTCCTCAAATCCAGCGCCGACCATGCTTGGCCGTGGGCTTCAGCACTTGACGAAGCGTCGGCGGAGGCCACGTTCAAAGCAACATATCCCAGCCTTCACGAATGGATGAAACCATTCGAGGCGTTCAGAGATCGCGGAGGCGACCTGAAGGGACTGCGCCACCGCGAAGATCAAGGTCGTTTTTGGTGGGAGCTTAGGCCGTGCGCCTATTACGACAGTTTCGCCGCGCCGAAGATCGTCTACGTCGATATTGCATGGAGCGCCTCATTCCTCGTCGATCTGACCGGCCGTTTCCTAAACAACACAAGTTATTTCCTGCCGACGGCCGACCCCTGGTTGGGAATGACTATGAATGCGCCAGTCGGCTGGTGGTATTCATGGAGGAAGGCACAGCACGGCAAAGATGAGGCTCTTCGATACTTCACGAGCTTCGTCGACGAGTTTCCTGTGCCAGCGCCAACCGGCGAACCACTCGATGACGATGTCCGTAGACTAACGAAGCACGTCGTTCGCATCTCGACAGCTCAGCGAGAGATAACTGATTGGCTCGCACTGGAGTTTGGGCTGAGGAAACTCAGTCGCGGCCTCGAACGAGCGGAGCGCCTAACTGCTGACGAATTCACGCTGGCCGTGCGCGAATGTCTACCCCGGCGCCGTCAGCTCTCGGCCGCCGAGGTCGCCCGGCTGAAGCACGAGCACTCCGAGACGATCGAGCCCGCCCGCGCCGCTGCGGTCGAGGCGGCGGCACTCGAACGCAAGTTCTCTACCTTGGTCAACGCCGCGTATGGCTTGACCCCCGAGGACGTGCGCCTGATGTGGGATACCGCGCCGCCGAGGATGCCGTTCATGCCCGCGCCGGTGGCTGTGTCCAACGACGCCGGCGATTCCGTAGCACCTTAGATTCGCCGACGGGTGAGCCATGAGAGGCGAGACAGCGGTAGGTAGTGCGCCTTGACTTCGTATTTGTTGTATCCACATAAACTCCTTTGAGGATCACCTTCGATCCGGCCAAGCGGGATGCGACGCTCGCCGAGCGCGGGCTCGATTTCGAAAGTGCCGCTCTCGTCTTCGCCGGTGACACGCTCGATGCGGAGGATATCCGCGCCGACTACGGCGAGCGGCGGATCATCACCGTCGGGCATCTGCGCGGGCGGATGGTGATCGTGGTCTGGACGCCGCGTGGCGAGGCTCGCCACGTGATCTCGATGAGGAAGGCCAATGAGACTTCCTGTGTCAACCACCCTGGGCGCTGGCGGGGAGGAGCCGTTCGCGCCGGGGTGTTTTTGAGGATCGTAGGGCTGGCCGTCGGTCCAGGCGCGCCAGAGGACGCGCGTCCAGGCCCGGCCGAGGATGCGTATGGCGTGGGGGTGGTCGCAGCCTCTGGCCCTGGCTCGCTTGTAGACGTCGGCGGCCCAGGGGCTCTGGGCCTGGAGTTGTCGGCGAAGCAGGTGATGGCTGCTCTCAGTCGCTTGTTGCAGGCCCATCGCCAGCCGACGCCCCTGGACTTGCCGGACTGGTAGGTGACGGGGGCGAGCCCGGCCTCGGCGGCGAGCTGGTCCTCGGTGTGGAAGCGCTCGCGCACGTCGCCGAGTTCGGCGAGGATCTGGGCGGCGCAGATCCTGCCGGTCCTTGGGAAGGACATGACGATCCGGCCGTCGGGCAGCTCGGCGACCAGGTGCTCGATGCGGCTGGTGATCTTAGCGAGCTGGGCGCCAAGGGATTGCAGGGTGCGCGGGCAAGGCGCGCACGAGTTCACCCTTGGCTCCGCTCTCCGCCTCGCCGGCGCGCCCGTCGGCGGCGACGTGCAGTCCTGCCCAGCAGCCTCGGGCGATCTGCGCCTGCCAGAGTACTGGTGCTGGCCGAGGAAGGCGGCCAGGCGCCTCGGGCCCCAGACGGGCGGCGTCTGCGGGCGTGGGATAGCGCTCGATGAAGGCCAGCGCGATCGGGCTGGCCACGTCGGCGAAGCACGCCGCGGGCGGCCAGAAGCTGTCCAGCAGGGCTCGTCAGCTGGTTCGCCAGGTCGACCGGGTGCGCCCACCAGGTCGCCGCGACCGCGCACCAGGCCGCGCAGGGCCTTGATGGCGTCCGACTGCGGCCTCAAGGCGGCTTGCAGCCGGTGGCCGTCGGTGCGCAGGAAGTCGGCCAGGAAGTAGGCGTCGCCCGGATCGCTCTTGGCCGGAGACGGCGCGGTACCTCGGCCGGCAGGCCTTCACCACGTTGGGGTGGATCGGCGTGACGACGAAGCCGGCCTCGATCAAGCGCTATCGACCAACAGGCCCGAGGGCCGCTCGATAGCGACCGGTATCTCGCCGGGATCGCCATGCGCCTGAGCCGCGCAACGAGCCTCGCCAAGCCCTGCTGGATCATGCCCGACCTCGAAGTGGTCCCGCACCTGGCCCTTCTCTATCGACGACGCACACAGCGTGCGAGCCGCAGCCCCAGTCGACACCCACGAACACACCCATGGAACCACCTCCTTCCGTTGGAGTATGATCCCGGCTGCCGGGAGCCCTGGCGGGATGCTCATTGACCGGCGCTCTGGGCGTATGCGGTACTGCACATGGCGCATCTTCCTGTAGCCCGTCTCGAACTCCCGGCCACCTTCGCCCCGCTGGTCTCATCCTGGCTCTCGAAGAGCGAGCGGGATCGGCGGTCGCGACAGCGGCGCGGGATCAACGCAACCTCACCCTACCGGACAGGCCCGCGTCACACTGTAGGTTGCCCAATGAGCGGGAAAGACGACGCTATCGGCAGCGACTTGGCGAAGGTTGACGCCTACGAGCTCGGCGAGAGCGACTATGCCGAGATCCCGGAGCTCGACGACGCCTGGTTCGCCAGGGCCGTGCCTCACAAGGGCGGGCGGCCGCTCGGACGGCCGAAGTCGGCGCATCCGAAGCAGGCGGTGAACCTGCGGCTTTCCCAGCGCGTGCTGGATAGCTTCCGCGCCGGCGGGCCCGGCTGGCAGACGCGCATCAACGCGGCGCTCGAAGAGTGGCTCGACAGGAGGCCGGCGGCGGCTGACGCTGGGACGCGGGCTAGGCGGCCCACCCGCTCAGCGCTGGCGCTAGTCGCGCCCCCACCTTCATTGGGGGCGGAGAAGCTTGGGTTGTTGGCCTCCGCTTCGCTACGGAACCAGCACCACCCGCCCGACCACCTTCCCTTCCCTCAGCTCCGTCAGCACGTCGTTCGCCGCGCTCGAGCGGCGCTTCGCGCACCGGGATCGGGTCGATCTTGCCTTCGCGCACCAGCGCCATCATCTCCTCGGCTTCCGCCAGCGAGCCGACGTAGGAGCCGCCGATGGTGAGGGCGCGGAAGGGGAACATCGGGATCGGCATGGCCATGCCGCCGCCGAACAGGCCGACGATGACCACGCGGCCGCCGCGCCGCACCGCGCGGGTGGCGAACGCGAAGGTGGGCTCGGAGCCCACGAAGTCGACCACGCCCAGCACGCCGCCCTCGGTGTCGGCCATCAGCCGGGCGATCGCCTCGGGGTCCTTGGTGTTGTAGACGGCCTTCGCGCCCGCCCCCATCGCGGCCTGCAGGCGGCCCTCGTCGATGTCGGCCACCAGCGGGCCCTTGCCGGTGAGGTGCTTGGCGAACTGGATGCCCATCATGCCGACGCCGCCGGCGCCGATGATCAGCACGTCGTCCTTCGGCCCCAGCGGCGGCACCTTCTTCAGGGCGCCGTAAGCGGTGAGGCCCGAGCACATGTAGGTGGCGGCCAGCGGCGGCGGCGTCGTGCCATAGTCCAGCAGGTAGCGCGGGTGCGGCACCAGCACGTGGGTGGCGTAGCCGCCGGGCGTCCCGGCCGAGCAGCCGACGTTGCGCGGCTGGTTGCAGTAGTTCTCCTCGCCGCGCAGGCAGGCGGCGCACTGGCCGCAGCCGATCCAGGAATAGACCGCGCGGTGCTCGCCGACCTTGACGCCGGTGGCGTCGGGGCCGAGCGCGACCACCTCGCCGGCCACCTCGTGGCCCAGCGTGTGCGGCAGCGGCAGGCCCAGCGGCATCTTGTTGCCGCCGCCCATGTCGAAGTGGCCGTCGTGGATGTGGACGTCGGAGTGGCAGACGCCGCAGTGCTCCACCCGCACCAGCACCTCGGTCCCGGTCGGCGTCGGCGTCGGGCTCTCCTGGCGCTGCAGCGGCTTGCCGAACTCGGTGATCACCTGGCTTTCCATGGGGTTCTCCTAGGTTTGGCTGTGGGCTTTGAGCGGATGATGTTTCGGCGGCTCGGCCAGCGCGCCGGCCTCCAGCCACAGCTCGACGACGTCGCCGTTGCTCAGGAAACTCGGCGGCAGGGGCTGCGAGGTGAGGCGGCGTAAGAGCGCCTGGATCGCGTAGCCGTGGCTGACCAGCACCAGCGCGCCGTCGCTGGCCGCCATCGCCTCGGCCAGCGCTTCCCAGACGCGATCGGCGACCGCGTCGAGGCTCTCGCCGCCGTGCAGGTCGGCGTCCAGCACCGCGACCTGGCGCTCGCGCATGTGGCGGCCGACCTCGACATAGCTGAGGTCCTCCATCCAGCCGAGCTCGCCCTCGCGGATGCGGTGGTCGCTGACGTGGGTCCAGCCGCAGGCCGCGGCGATCGCGCCGGCGGTGGCGATGGCGCGGGCCTGCGACGAGGCGATCAGCGTCACCTCGCCCAGCTGTTGCGCGGCCACGAAGGCGGCGACCGCTTCGGCCTGGCGCTGGCCCTCCTCGCTCAGAGCCGAGTCGCCCCGCCCCTCGATCCGCCCCTCGGCGTTGGCCTGGGACTGGCAATGTCGAACGAGCAGAACGCGCCGCGCCATGCCCGCCACAAAGTCCATTCCGCGCGCCGGAGCAAGGGCGGACCGTCCTTCTCCCCTTGCGGGAGAAGGTGTCGACGTAGTCGACGGATGAGGGGTCGCGCCGAAGTCGGTGATTTGCCTGCCGGGCGTTAGCCAGCCACGCCCGTCGACCCCTCATCCGACCGCTTCGCGGCCACCTTCTCCCGCAAGGGGAGAAGGGTTCGCTACGCCCCCTTCAGCGCCTGGTTGACGTCGACGCCGAGCTTTTCGACCATCCGCATCAGGAGGTCGTTCTGCTGCTGCAGGTGCTGCAGGATCACCTCGATCTCCTGCTCGGCCTTGATGTTGACCTCCAGGTCGTGCTCGGCGCGCGCCTCGGAGTGCATGCCCTGCAGGTTCTGGCCGACCATGATCAGCGGCATCAGCAGGATCTGGATGACGTTGCAGAGGAACAGGTAGAGCACGAAGCCCATCGCCGGGTCGAACTGCGCGCTCTTCGGCCCCAGCGTGTTCCAGGCCAGCCAGATGATCGTCCAGGCGAAGATGATCAGGAAGAAGCCGAAGGTGCCGACCCGGTTGGTGATGAAGAGCGCGACCTTGTTGAGCGGACTCAGGCTCTCGCGCACCTGCTTGTGGGTGTTCTTCAGCGGCCCGTGCTTGGCGCGGATGGCTTTGAGTTGGGCCATCGCCGACCCAGGCGCGGGCGGGGCAGTGGCTGTGGTGTCCGCCATGGTTCAAGGCTCCTCGAGCTGACGTCGCAGCTGGAGCTCGAAGCAGGCTCGCAAGGCGCGAAACGGGACCTTGCGAGCGTCCCTCCCCCACGCGACTCTTAAGGGCAGAGTGCCACCGAAAGGCCGGCGGGGAGAAGCGCGTTCTTTATGGGTTTCTTATGCGGCCGCTGGCCGGCGCCCCTCCCCGCCTGGGACAGGACCGGAGATTTGGTGGGTCCCCGCGCCGTCTACGGGGCGCCTGGGGGCAAAGCGCCTCCAGGCCTGGCGTTTCGGCATCAGCCGCCACTCGCTCCGGCCCTCCCCCTGCAAGTCTTGGGCAAGTCTTGCGGGGAAGGGCGCGTCAGCGTCGGGGTCATCAGCCGGCGACGTGCCGGTGCAGACCGTTCTCCTCGTGGTTCAGCCGCACCTGCTCGTGGCGGGTGAGGTGGCTGTCGTTGTGGCGGGCGAAACGGCGCTCATGCATGCGGATCATGTGATCGCGCTCGTGCAGGCGCCGGGCCTGGGCCGCGGTCGAGTTCGCCGTCGCGCCGCTCGAAACGGATCTGGCGGTTGATGTGATGGAGGCGATGGTTCACCTCGACGCGGCGCTCGTGATGCGCCTGCCACGGCGTTTGCGCCGAAGCCGCGCCGGCCACGCCGACCGACAGGGTCAGACCCGCGGCGGCGATGAGCAGGGTACGCAGTTTCATGGACTTGGTCCTTTTGGTTGCCTTGCATCGTCGAAGCTGACGATGGGCCTGAGGCTAGGACCCGCCGTCTGAACGGCATGGCCGGCGCCGCATTCAACGCGCGTTCATCGCGGCAACGCCTGTTGCGGACCGTGCAGGGCGCCTGGCGACCCCTTGACGCCCCTTGGGGCATGGGCTGCAACGGGCGCCGCGATGGCCACCCCCTCCCCCGACATTGAAACCGACGTGATCGTCCCGCTCGCCGCCGGCTTTGCCGCCCCCGACCGCGAGGCCTGGCTGGCGCTGGTCGTCAAGACGCTGAAGGGCGCGCCGGTCGCCAGCCTGACCCGCGAGACGCTCGAAGGCCTGCCGATCCTGCCGCTCTACGAGGCGCGCCGAGACCGCGTTTCCGGCCCGCGCCGCGCCCGGCTGGGACGCGCGCACCGAGATCGCCCACGGCGATGCGGCAACCGCCAACGCCGCGGCGCTGGACGACCTTGCGGAGGGCGCGCGCTCGCTGCTGCTGCGCATCGACCCGGCGGGCGAGCGCGGCGTGGCGATCGGCGCGGCCGAGGGCCTGGCGCGGGCGCTCGACGGCGTGCTGCTGGACGTGGCGCCGGTCGGCGCTGGACGCCGGCTTCCTCGGCCCCGCGGCCGCCGACTGGCTGGGCGCGCTCGCCAAGGCACGCGCCGGCCGCGCCGCTCGCCTTCCACCTCGACCCGCTGAGCGCCCTCGCCGAGGCCGGCGCCAGCCCCGGGCCGATCGAGGCGCACCTGATCTCGGCCGCCACGGTCGGCCGCGCGCCTCGCCGCGCCCTACCCGAAGGCCAGCCTCTTCCTGGCGTCGGGCCGCGTGGTCCACGAAGCCGGCGGCGGCGAGGCGGCGGAGCTCGCCTTCGCCATCGCCGCCGCGCTCGCCTACGCCAAGGCGCTGACCCGCGCCGGCCTTGCGATCGACGACGCGTTCGGCCGCATCGTGCTGGGCCTCGCCGTCGACGCCGACTGTTTCCTCGGCCTCGCCAAGCTGCGCGCCGCGCGCCGGCTCTGGGCGCGGCTGACGGGCGCCTGCGGGGTCGCCGCCGCCGGCGCGGATCGAGGCGCGTTCCTCCGGCCGCATGCTCGACCCGCGCCGATCCGTGGACCAACATGATCCGCCTCACCACGGCCGCCTTCGCCGCGGCGACCGGCGGGGCGGACGCCATCGTGCTGGGCGCCTTCACCGACGCGCTGGGCGCGCCGACCGCGTTCGCACGGCGCCAGTCGCGCAACATCCAGCTGGTGCTGGCCGAGGAGGCGAACGTCGGCCGCGTGATCGATCCGGCCGGCGGCGCCGGCTACCTCGAGGCGCTGACCGACGCAGCTGGCCTGCGCCGCCTGGGACCGCTTCCAGGTCATCGAGGCCGCCGGCGGCGCGGTCCGCGCGCTGGAGAGCCGGGCATCATCGCCGAGACGGCGCAGCGAGTCCGCGCCGAACTGAGCGCGCGGCTCGGCGCGAAGCGCGTCCGGGTGCTGGGGGTGACCGACTTCCCCGACGCCGAGGGCCGCGACGCCGGCGGTCGACGCCGCGCGTCCGCGCCCGCCGTCGATGCGCCCTCGCCGCGCCTGCCCGGCCCCGACAGCCACTGCCCGCCGCTGATCGCCATCCGCCTCGAGGACCTGGCATGAGCGAGCTTCCCCGACTTCACGCAGGTTGCGCTGCTGGACGGCGCCGCCGCCGCCCCGCCGCCGCCGGAGCTCGCCGAGCCCTGGGAGACGCCGGAGGGCGTCGCGGTGAAGCCGCGCTACGCGCCGGCCGACACGCCGGGCTCGACTTCGTCGGCGGCTATCCCGGAGCAGGCGCCGTTCCTGCGCGGCATCCGCGCCGACGCATGTACGCCACCAACCCGTGGACCATCCGCCAGTACGCGGGCTTTTCCACCGCCGAGGAGTCCAACGCCTTCTACCGCCGCAACCTGGCCGCCGGCCAGATGGGCCTGTCGGTCGCCTTCGACCTCGCCACCCACCGCGGCTACGACTCCGACAATCCGCGCGTGACCGGCGACGTCGGCATGGCCGGGGTCGCGATCGACTCGATCCTCGACATGCGCACCCTGTTCTCCGGCATCCCGCTGGACAAGATGACCGTGTCGATGACCATGAACGGCGCGGTGCTGCCGATCATGGCGCTCTACATCGTCGCCGGCCGAGGAGCAGGGCGTCGCCGCACGCGGCGCTGGCCGGCACCATCCAGAACGACATCCTGAAAGAGTTCCTGGTCCGGAACACCTACATCTATCCGCCGGAGCCCTCGCTGCGCATCGTCGCCGACATCATCGCCTACACGGCGCAGGAGATGCCGCGGTTCAACTCGATCTCGATCTCCGGCTACCACATGCAGGAAGCCGGCGCCTCGCTCGACCTGGAGCTCGCCTACACGCTGGCCGACGGGGTCGACTACGTGCGCGCCGGCGTCGCCGCCGGGCATGAGCGTCGACGCCTTCGCGCCGCGCGCTGTCGTTCTTCTGGAACGCCGGCATGAACTACTTCATGGAGGTGGCCAAGCAGCGCGCCGGCGCGCCTGCTCTGGGCCAAGCTGATGGCGCGAGCAACTTCGCGCCCGCAGGACGCGCGCTCGCTGATGCTGCGCGCCCACACCCAGACCAGCGGCTGGAGCCTGGCGGCGCAGGACGTGTTCAACAACGTGCGCGCGCACCGCGGTCGAGGCGATGGCCGCGGTCGCCGGCCAGACCCAGAGCCTGCACACCAACTCGCTCGACGAGGCGATCGCCCTGCCGACCGACTTCTCGGCCCGCATCGCCCGCAACACCCAGCTCGTTCCTGCAGCTGGAGGCCGGCGTCGACGCCGCACCATCGACCCCTGGGGCGGCAGCTTCTACGTCGAGCGGCTGACCCACGACCTCGCCGCGCGCGCGCTCGGCCCACATCGCCGAGGTCGAGGCGCTGGGCGGCATGGCCAAGGCGATCGAGCCAGGGCCTGCCGCAAGCTGCGCATCGAGGAGGCCGCCGCCCGCACCCAGGCGCGCATCGACTCCGGCCGCCAGACCCTGGTCGGCGTCAACCGCTACCTGCCCGACCAGCGCCGGACGACATCCCGCTGCTGAAGGTCGACAACTCCGAGGTGCTGCGCCGACCAGCTCGCGAAGCTGGAGCAGCTGAAGGCCGAGCGCGACCCGGCCGCGGTGGAGCGCGCGCTGGAGGCGCTCACCGAAGGCGCGCGCGGCGAGCGCCAACCTGCTGGAGCTGTCGGTCGACGCGGCGCGGGCCAAGGCGACGGTGGGCGAGATCAGCCTCGCGCTGGAGCGGGTGTTCGGCCGCCACGAGGCGCGAGACCGAAGCTGCTGCACCGGCGTCTACACCAGGCCGAGGCCGGGCCGGACGGCCAAGATCGTCGCGCGCCAGGATGATGGTCGCCGCCTTCGCCGACGCCGACGGCCGGCCGCCGACCATCCTGGTCGCCAAGATGGGCCAGGACGGCCACGACCGCGGCCAGAAGGTGATCGCCTCCGGCTTCGGCGACCTCGGCTTCGACGTCGATGTCGGCCCGCTGTTCGCCACCCCCGCCGAGACCGCCGCGCGGGCGGTCGCGCGACGAACGTGCACGTGGTGGGCGCCAGCTCGCTGGCCGCCGGCCACCTGACGCTGGTGCCGGAGCTGAAGGCGGAGCTGAAGCGGCTGGGGCCGCGACGGACATCATGATCGTGGTCGGCGGCGTCATCCCGCCGGCCGACGTCGAGACGCTGAAGGCGGCCGGCGCGCGGCTGGTGTTCCCGCCCGGCACCGTGGTCGCCGACGCGGCCATCGCCATCCTCGATGCGCTCAACGAGGACCTCGGCTACACGCAGGGCCAGGCGGCGTGAGCGCCGCGTATGACTATCTCTTCCTGACGTTGATGCGGGCGCCGACGCCGCACCCGCCCTGGCGCGGCGGCTGGCCGCGGCGGCCCCGGCGCTGCAGGCGTCGGCGGCGAGATCGTCGCCCAGTTCGCCCCGCAGCTCGGCTGGGCAGGCAACGAGGCGGCGGTGCTGGTGCGCTGGGCCGGCGCGCGCGGCGAACTCGCGGCGATCACCTCGCTCGAAGGCGTGGCGAAGTCGTCGGTCGAGCCCATCGCGCCGACCATCCGGCCGGGACGACGCGGACCGGCCGGCGCCGGGCGGCATCTATGTGCATCGCTGGTTCGAGGTCGAAGCGGGCGCGGAGGACGAGTTCGTCGCGCTCTCCAGCCAGGGCTGGGCGCGCTTCGAGACGCTAGTTCGACGCGAAGATCTTCGGCCTCTTCCGCGCCGAGCCCTCCGCCGCCGACCGCGCCGCCGGACTCGTCGCGCCTGCTGCTGATCACACGCTACGGCGACCACGGCGTCTGGGAAGCCTCGCGCGACCCGACCACCGAGGCGATGCAGATTTTCCTGCGCCGCCAGCAACTCACCCGCCGCTCCTGGGCCGCCAGCACCCGGCTGGTGGGGTAGTTGCAGCCCCTCAGGCCCGGCGCAGCATCGGGTGTTCGGTGAAGATCGCCATGCGCACGTGGCGCCAGAGCGCGGCGATGTCCTCGGCGGCGCGGGAGGGGCCGAGCTCCTCCACCGAGCGGCCGGTGGCGAGCGCGGTCTGCAGGCTGGAGCGCAGGCGCACCACTTCCGGGCAGACCGGCATGCCGGTGAAGCGCAGCGCCTCGAACGCCTTGACCACCGACCGCGGCTCGCGTCCGGCCCGCGTCGGGTAGGCCTGGTTGAAGACAATCTCAGCCGGCCGCCCCAGCCGGCGGGCGGTGTCGATGGTCCGCACTGCGGCGGCCATGTCGAGGAAGGTCGGGCGCGCCACGATCAGCGTCAGATCGGCCAGGGTGATGGCGGCGGCGACGTCCTGCTCGGGTCCGCAGGGCGTATCGATGATCAAGAGATCATGGCCGGCGCGTTTGGCCATGTCCTGCAGCGCGAACAGCTTCGCCCCATTGGTCTCGACGAGCTTGGGGCCGGGCTGCGTGCGCGACCGCAAGGCCTCGGCCGCCGAGCGCTGCGGGTCGGAGTTGGCGAGCAGGGTCCGGATCGCGCGAAGGTAACCGGCGATCGCCAAATGTACGGAAAGCGTGGTCTTGCCCGACCCGCCTTTGCGCGCAACCACAGCAACCGTCTGCATCACGCCCGCCCCGATGTTCAGCACGAACCGTAAGGATCGAACTCGGGCAGTGTTTCGGTGCGCGATTTTCAGCCTGATCTTCGGTTGGTCGGCGCCGCCGGCCAATGGATGGTCAAGAAACTGACGTAATCGCTGTCCCGGCGCCGCCCTAAGTCTTCGCCCCGGTTAATTCCTTAGCAAGGAACCGGCCTAGGTCAATCCTGAGTAGACGAAATTCAGGCTGTTCAGCGGACGGCTGGCGACGGAATCTCGGACGAATTTTGTCAAGCGCGAATACTTAACTCTGTGGCGCGCGGCGCCGGCGTCAGGCGGCGTCAGCGCCGCCGATTACTCTGAGGTCGGAGCGCTTCGAGCGCGGTGCGGAGTCCAGGAAACCGGGCGTCCAGCCGTTCTCCAGCAGGTCCTGCGCCACGTTCCATGCGGTGGCGAGGAACAGGTTCTCGAACATGCCGACCAGCGCGTTGCGCGCCTCCTCGGTCTTTGCCGCGCGGTGCAGCGCCAGCAGCGCCATCAGCTCCGGCCGCAGGGCGTCGAATTCGACGGGATCGGTGCCTCTCGTCATCATCGGTTTTCGCAGCCCCCTTTGGCGCGCATCTGTTCGCGTAGGCGCAGCCGATGGGCTCCGACCACGCACGCGTCGAGCAGTCTCCTGAGCTCGTCGATCTCCGGATCGCCGGCCTCGAAGGCGGTGACGACCAGCCGGCGCAGCACGGTCAGCATGGCCGGAATGGCGTCCAGCGCCTCGGCGCGGGCGAGGTTCGGCGAGGTCTCGTACGTCACGACACCGCCTCGAGGCTTCTGGCCATCAGCGAGCGGCTGGGGACGAGGCTGGCGAACGGCCGGAGCACCGTGCGGGCGGCGTCGGCGGCGCCGGGCATGGCGCCGGCGCCGATGGCGTCGTCCACCAAGGCCAGCCGACAGTCCGTGCGTCGACCCCCGCCAGCGCGGTGGCAAGGCAGGTGTCGGCGAGCGAGAAGCCGATCAGGAACACTTCCTTGCCGCGCGCCAGCGCTGAGCTCGGCGGCGAAGCCGGGATTGCCGAAGGCGGAGAGCCCCTGCCGGAAGAACACCGGCTCGCTTACCAGCGGGCGCAGGCCCTCGATCGGCGCGCGGAACAGGTCGCGCGGCCACGGCGCGAGCATCGTCTTCGCGCAGCTGGCTGTGGACGATGCGCCAGCCCTCGTCGCGGGCGAAGCTCAGCACCTCGGCGCAGGTCGCCGCCACCTCGGCGTTCTCGGCGGCATAGCGCGGCCGACCGGGCACGACATAGTCGCGCTGCAGGTCGAGGCAAACGAGCCAGGGCCGCTTCGGCGCAGGCCAGACGTGGGAGCGGGCGAGCATGGGCGGTTGCGCTGGCATCAGTGGGGATTGGTGGCAGGACGGTAGGCCGAGTGGTCGAGCACGCCGGGACGGTCCCAGGCGCCCTCCGGCCGCAGCACCACCAGCGGATCGCAGTCGATGTTCACCGCGTCGTCCGGCGGCGTCAGCTCACGGATTGTCTCGACGTACTCATGGTCGGAGAAGGTGAAGCGCTTGCGCCCGGCGCGCACCTTCACCTTGCCGAGCCGCATCAGCACCGGCGCCAGGCGCACCTGGGTGTGGCCCATGATCTGGCGGTAGCCCTTCTTGGCGGCCAGCTCGAAGGCCGCGTCCAGCAGCGCGCGCGGCACCGCCCGCCGCGGCAGTGCGGCATCACCGTGAGTCGCTCCAGCTTGGCGAAGTCGCAGAACCAGCGCAGCCGCACGACGCCGACCGGCTGGCTGCCGATCGCGCGCGATCAGGTGGGTGGCGCCGGCGAGGTCGTTGCCGTCGAACTCCTCCTCGTAGGGACAGAACTGCTCGCCCATGTAGACGACAGAGCGGATCGACATCACCTGCATCAGGTCGTCCAGCGTTCGGGCGACCACGATGGTGATCGCCTCCTTCGGCAGCGCGACCGGTTCGTAGGGTTCTGCGAGTGCGATCTTCGCGGTCATGCTGATTCAGCCTCGAGCTCGGGTAAGCGGATCAGGAGATCGTCGTCGGGGCGCCGGAAGGGCTGGTAGCGGTAGCGGTTGAGGGCGATGTGCCGGCCCACCGGCGTGACGGCGCGCGTGAAGATCGTCAGATCGGGGAAGAGCCGCGCCCGCACCAGCTGGCCATGCAGGATCAGCGAGGCGGCGGCGCGTTTGGTGGATGCGGCCAGGCCCCAGGCGTAGCCGAGGCCGGCGATCTCGCCGGCGCGGCTCAGGTACTCGGTATCGACATCCAGGGCGTCGAAGTCGCCCTCGAAGATCCGCCGGATGGCGGTCGGGCCGCAGCACCAGCTGGCCGAACACGCCGGTCACCCGGCCGTCCTCCTTGTAGACCAGCATGGCGGCTGGCTGGATCGCACGCACCGCTTGCAAGGTCCCGATGCTGACGACGTCGTGCTGCATAAGATCGGCGGCCAGCTGCCGGGCGACGGCGATCTCGTCCTCGGCGGCGGGAACCATGCCCGCTTCGAGCGCTACAGCCGTCATCGCCTCCGGATCCAACCGGCTGGTCACCGGCGGGATGTCGTCCTCAGTGATCATGCTCGGGCTCCGAACAACGCGAACCGTCGGGAGCCTAGACGGCCGAATGCCGCCCCGCTTGGTCGAATTGCGTAGATCGACTATGCGCCACGGCCCTAACTCGTCCCGCGCATCAGCGGGACTGACTTTCGGTTCCAATGATGTAATCTTGGGCGGGGCTGTCTCGTGGAACCATCCGTCCGATGCCTGATATCTCGAAGGACGACCAGGAACTTTGGCGCCGCCTGGACTGGAACGACGTACGCACGTTCCTGGCGGTGACCGAGTGCGGCAGCCTGAATGCAGCAGCGCGACTGCTCGGCATGACACAACCTACGATCAGCCGTCGTATGGAGGAATTCGAATACCGGCTACGCACCAAGTTGTTCGAGCGCAATCCGCGCGGCGTCATCCTCACCGAGGCCGGCGTCATGGTCCGCGATATGGCGCAGAGCATGGCGCGCTACGGCGGCTCGATCATGCGCGAGGTGGCCGGCCACGATGACAGCCACGCCGGCCGTGTACGGCTGGCGGCGCCGGACGGCATCGCCGGGTATCTGCTGGCGCCGCGGCTGGCGCAGTTCCAGATGTCGAACCCGCAGGTGCAGCTGTCGATCGACTGCGGACTTTGGATCGGCAGCATGCTGGAGGCCGAGCCGGATCTTTACCTGGAGATGACCGAGGCATACTCGCCCGACCTGGTGTCGATGCCGATCGCCACCTTGCATTACGCGGCGTTCGCCTCGCGCGAATACCTCGACCTCTACGGCACGCCGAAGACCATCGCCGAGCTCACCGAGCATAGGACAATTCGCCACACCAGCCACCGCGAGCAACGGTCGACCTGGAACCCGAAGGCCGCCGCGATCGGCCAGCTGGCGCAGAACCACTTCATCAGCAACTCCAGCGCCGCGACTTTCCAGGCCGTGCGCGGCCGGCGCCGGCATCGCCTCGCTGCCGACCTACGTGACGACCATCGCGCCGGAACTGGTGATGCTCGAGCTGGGCGCGCTGGGGCCATCCGGTGCTGTTCCTGCGCCACCACGGCGCGATCGAGCAGAAGCGCCGCGTCAAGCTGGTCAGGGACTGGCTGCAGGAGGTGTTCGACCCGACCTACCAGCCGTGGTTCCGCGCCGAGTTCATCCATCCGGACGACTTCGCGCGCTACACCCGCCGCGAGACGCCCGGATCGGTCGAGCGCAAAGGCGTCAGGCGCGCGGTGGGCTGATCGCCCCGACGAGGCGTCAGGGACGCCCGTCCAGCAGGCCGGAGATCAACAGGTCGTGCAGCTGGCGCTGGTCGTAGGGCTTGGCGAGCGTGGGCGCCTGCGCGAAGGCGGCGGGCACGCCGGCCAGGCCGTAGCCGGTGCAGAAGACGAACGGCACGCCACGCTCGGCCAGACGAGCGGCCACCGGGAACACCTTCTCGCCGCCGAGATTGATGTCGAGGATGGCGCCGTCGATGCTGAGCTCGGCGGCCAGCGCGATGCCTCGGGCCAGCGTGCCGGCCACGTCGACCACCACGCAGCCGAGCTCGTCCAGCATGTCCTCCAGCGCCATGGCGACCAGCGCCTCGTCCTCCACGACGAGCAGCCGCAAGCCGGTCAGAGGATCGGCTGCGGATCGCGGATCGGCCGGGGGAGACTGGCGCATGGTTCGAGAGATTAACCCTGCCTGGCTGAACCGCAGATTTACCGATTTACCCAGTTCGCGCTTCGGTCCGGCAGGGTCAAGGGTCAGGCCGCCAGCGCCTCGCCGGTGAACCCTTCGTGAGCCGCGAACCAGCGCCTCCACTCCTACCCCACATAGCGACGAACAACTTTGGTTCAAGCGTTGCGCGGGCGCGAAGTTTCGACATTATCCAGCTGAAATATCAAGGCTATTAGAGGGCCGATGAGAATTCACTGAACGACGCGGCGTCTATCCCAGGGTGATGCTGATCGGCGGGACATCGCATGCCGGCAAGTCGAGCCTGGCGGCCGAGCTGGCGGCCCGTCTCGGCTACGAGGCGCTCTCCACCGACAAGCTGGCGCGCCATCCGGGCCGGCCCTGGCGGCAAGGCGCGGCGCCGGTCCCGCCGCACGTCGCCGAACACTACAGCACCCTGACCCCAGCGGCGCTGATCGCCTCGGTGAGCGAGCACTACGGGCGGATGTGGCCGATGCTGCGCGAGCTGATCGAACAGCGCGCGGCCGCTTCGGACGCGCCCGGCCTCGTGCTGGAAGGCTCGGCGCTGCTACCGGAGCGGGTCGCCGAACTGCGCCGCAACGACGTCGCCGCGCTCTGGCTCGCCGCGGACGAGCCGCTGATCGAAGCGCGCATGCGCCGCGAGAGCCGGTTCGAGGCGGCGGACCCGGCGGAACGCGCGCTGATCGAGGCGTTCCTGGAGCGCACGCGGCGCTTCCAACGGCTGACGCTGGAGAACGTGGCGCGGCTCGGCCTGCCGCGGCTCGACGTGCGCGAGGACGAATCGATCAGCGTGCTTGCAGGCCGAGCGCTCGACCTGCTGGGCGTTGGCGGCGGCTGAGAGCAGCAGCCTCAGCCCTTGGCGAGGCGCTTGGCCTGCGCGACCCAGGCCTCGCGGACGGCGCGGCCCTTCAGCTTCAGCGCCGCATCGGCCTCGGCGATGTCGTCGGCCGTCCACGCGGCGATCTCGGCGAAACGGGTGACGCCGCGCTCGGCCAGCGCCAGCGACAGCTTCGGCCCGATGCCGGCCATGCGGGTCAGATCATCGGCCTCCGGCGTCTCGATCGCCCCAACTGGCTCGATCACCGCCGGCTCGATCTTGACGACGGGCCGCTCGGCCTCGGCGACCGCGGCCTCCGCCACCGCGACGGCTTCTTCGAGGCGCAGCTCCGAATCAGCCGCCATCTCGACGGACTCGGTCACCTGGGCGGACACGATCTCGGCCAGCGCCTCGACGTTCACCGCCCGCGTCCAGCGGGTCATCCACCACCAGGCCACGCCAGCGCTTGCTGCGGCGCCGAACACCGCCCACAGCGGCGAGATCGCGCCGACCGGCCACCGCAACGCCTGCTCGGCGCGCGTCTCGACGTCCGCAATGCTCGGAATCGTCACCGGAAATGCCCGCGTCGACGCCATGCTTCGCTCCTCTGGCAGCCAGGCGCAGCGGCGGCGCGCCCAATCATGTTGCATCGCAGCATACCACGCATTCGCACCAGCGCCACGCAGGTTTTTCGTCCGCGACCCGTGCGAGGCCAACACGTGCGTGGTCCCGACGCTTCGGCAACGCGATAGCAACGTTCTCCGCGCATCAATGGGCCTCATGAGATCGGGGGCGATGCGGGCGGAGAGCCCGGCGCAGGCGGACGACGCCGGCGCCGACGGGCTGCTCGAGGCCGGATTGGAGCTGCACCGCGCCGGCGACGCGGCGGCGGCCGAGTGGCTGTACCGCCAGTCGCTGGACATCGAGCCGGACAGCGCCACCGGCCTCTACCTGCTCGGCCTGCTCAGGTTCGAGGCTGGGGCGGCGGCCGAGGCCGAAGCGCTGATCGCCCGCCTGGTCGAGCTTCGCCCCGCCCACGCCGAGGCGCACTTCACCCTGGCCAGCATCCGCCACTGGCGCGACGAGCGCGCCGCGGCGATCGTCGCCTACCGCCGCGCGCTGGAGCTGAGCCCGCCGCACGCCGGCGCCCAACTCGGCCTGGCGCGGGCGCTTGCCGAGAGCGGCGACTACGTCGGCGCGCTGCCGGCCGCGCAGGCCGCGGCGCGCGCAGCGCCGGCCGATCCGGCTGTTTACCTGGCGCTCGCCGCCGCCCGGCGCGGGCTCGGTGAGGTGAAGGCGGCGATCGAAGCCTTCTCGGCGGCAGCCCGTCTGGCGCCGGACCTCGTCACCGCGCAGGTGGGCTTGGCGCTGGCGCTGGCCGACGCCGGCGAGCCGGCCGCGGCGCGTGCGGCGGCCGAGCGCGCCACCGCCCTCGACCCGACCCTCTGTGACGCCTGGCTGGCGCTCGGCTCGGCGCTGCGCGGCCTGCACGAACACGCCGCCGCCGCCGCCGCCTTCGAGCGGGCGCTGGCGCTCGCGCCGGAGCGGGCGGTGCGTCCACCTCAACCTCGGCCTCGTGCTGATCGCGCTGGAGCGCGCGGAGGAAGCGCGCGACCCGCCTGATGCGGGCGCTGGAGCTCGATCCGTCCAGCGCCACCGCCCACGCCAACCTCTCCTCGCTCTACTATCTGGCCGGCCGCCGATCGATGGCGATGTCGCACGCCTACCGCGCGCTCGCCCTCGAGCCCGAGCTGATGAGCGCGCACCAGAACCTCGCCGCGCTGCTGGCCGAGGAGCAGCAGCACACGGCCGCGCGGCGCCACCGCGACCGCGCCTATGGCGAGCGCAACCTCGTCGTCGTCACCGCCGCCGAGCCGCGCGCCAAGGTGCTGATCCTCTCGACCACCGAGAGCGGCAACACGCCAGACCGCCACCTGATCCCGCCCGCCGACTACACGCGGCTGCTGTGGTTCATCGAATACGCCAGCGAAGCCCAGATGACCGCGCTGCCGGACTACGACGTCGCCTTCAACGCGATCGGCGACGAGGACCTCGCCGGGCCGACCGCGCCAACGCCGCCCGCTTCGCCGCGCTGACCGGCAAGCGGCTGCTGAACGCGCCGGACAGGATCGCCCGTACCCGCCGCGACCTCGCCGGCGCGCTCTTCGGCGACATCGACTGCGTGGTCACGCCCGCCACGGTGCGCGTCGAGGCGGCGGACGTCGCCGCCGGCGGCGTGCGCGAGGCGGCGCGCCGCGCAGGCGTCGCCGAGCCGTTCCTGGTGCGCCCGATCGGCTCGCACGGCGGCAAGGGCCTCGCTCTGGTCGGCGGCGGCGCGCCGGACGAGCCGCTGGCCCCGGCCGGCGCCTACTACCTCACCGCCTTCGCCGACTTCCGCAGCCCGGACGGCTACTGGCGCAAGTACCGCGCGATCTTCGTGGATCGGGCGCCCCTGCCCTACCACCTGGCGATCTCGCCGAACTGGATGGTGCACTACGAGAGCGCCGGCATGGAGCAGGCGCCCGATCGGCTCGCCGAGGAGATGCGTTTCCTGCAGGACCCCGCCGCCGCGATCGGCCGCGACGCCTGGGCCGCCGTGACGGCGATCGGCGCGGCGATGGACCTCGACTACGCCGGCGTCGACTTCAGCCTGCTCCCGGACGGCCGCGTGCTGCTCTTCGAAGCCAACGCCACCATGCTGGCCCACCCCGAAGCGCCGGACGGCCCGCTCGCCCACAAGAACCCCGCCATCGAGCGCATCCTCGCCGCCTTCCAGGCCATGCTGGCGGCGTAGCTCCGGAACGCCCGCCCAGTGCGCCGCGTTGACCCGCCACCAGGGAGTGGGCGGATGGCGCGGGATGTGGCGGAGATCGGGTCGGAGGCGGCGGCGGACGCAGGGCTGCGTTACGTCCACGACCACGATCCGGGCATCGCCCGCATCGGCTCGCCCGGCCGTTTCGACTATCGCGATTCCCACGGCCACTTGGTGCGCGACGCCGCGACGCTGGAGCGCATCCGCCGGCTGGCGATCCCGCCGGCCTGGACCGACGTGTGGATCTGCCCGAGCCGGCGGGGTCACATCCAGGCGGTGGGCCGCGACGCGCGCGGCCGCAAGCAGTACCGCTATCACGACGACTGGCGCAGCGTCCGCGACGCCCACAAGTACCACCGCATGGCCGCGTTCGGCCGCGCGCTGCCGCGCTTGCGCGCCCGCGTCGACGCCGATCTCGCCAAGAGCGGCCTGCCGCGCGAGAAGGTGCTCGCCGCCGCCATCCGCTTGCTGGAGATCACCCTGATCCGGGTCGGCAACGACGAGTACGCGCGGGCCAACAAGAGCTTCGGCCTGACCACGCTGCGCAAGCGGCACGTGACTCTCAACGGCGGCGGCGCCGAGCTGGCGTTCCGCGGCAAGTCCGGCAAGGAGCAGCGCACCGGCTTCCACGACCGGCGCCTGGCGCGGATCCTGCGGCGCTGCGAGGAGTTGCCGGGCCAGCGGCTCTTCCAGTACCTCGACGAAGCGGGCGAGCGGCGCCACGTCGAGAGCCAGGACGTCAACGCCTACCTGCGCGAGGCGATGGGCGAGGACTTCTCGGCCAAGGACTTCCGCACCTGGGCCGCCACCCTGGCGGCCGCGCAGGCGCTCTGCCTGCAGAGCGCGGCCGAAGACCGTCCGCCGAGCAAGGCCGCCGTCACCACCTGCGTGAAGGCCGTCGCCGGCCTCCTCGGCAACACGCCGAGTGTCTGCCGCGCCTCCTACATCCATCCGTGCGTGTTCGAGGCCTACGAGGCCGGCCGACTGTCGCCGGACCTCACCGCCGAGCGCGTGAAGGCCGAGCGCGCGCTCCTGAGGCTGCTGAGCCGCCCGGAGCGCCGCGCCAAGGCCGCCTGACCGCCCCAAACTTGGCGGTGGCGATTGACCGCGGGTCACACTGGCGGGCCGCGCGGGTTTTCCATAGGGTCGCCCCGAACATCCGTTTGAACGGGGCGTGACCCATGCTGCCAGATCGCCTGCGCTTCGGCGCCTTCATCGCGCCTTTCCATCCGCTCGACGAGAACCCGACGCTGGCCATCCAGCGCGACCTCGAGCTCGTCGAGCTGCCTCGACGACCTCGGCTACGACGAGGCCTGGATCGGCGAGCACCACTCGGCGTCCTACGAGCTGATCGCCAGCCCCGAGGTGTTCATCGCCGCCGCGGCCGAGCGCACCAAGCACATCCGGCTCGGCACCGGCGTCTCCTCGCTGCCCTACCACCACCCGTTCATGCTGGCCGACCGCATCAACCAGCTCGACCACATGACCCGCGGGCGGACGATGTTCGGCGTCGGCCCCGGCGCGCTGCTCGTCGGACGCCTACATGATGGGCATCCCGATCGCCCGGCAGCGCGACATGATGGACGAGGCGCTCGACGTGATCGTGCGGCTGCTGCGCGGCGAGGAGGTCAGCCACGACAGCGACTGGTTCAAGCTGAACCGCGCGCGCCTGCAGATGAGCCCCTATTCGCGGCCCAGCGTCGACATCGCGGTGGCGAGCCAGGTCTCGCCGACCGGCGCCAGGGCCGCCGGCCGCCACGGCGTCGGCCTGCTCTCGATCGGCGCCACCTCGGACGGCGGCTTCAATGCGCTGGCCTCCAACTGGGCGATCGCCGAGGAGCTCGCCAAGGACAACGGCAAGACCATGGACCGCGCCGCCTGGCGCCTCGTCGGGCCCGATGCACATCGCCGAGACCAAGGAGCAGGCGATGGCCGACGTCCGCTTCGGGCTGGAGAAGTGGCTCTACTACTTCCGCGAGGTCGCCAACCTGCCGCTGGCGCCGACCGGGCGATGGCGACCCGGTCGAGGCCTTCCTGTCGATGCCGATGGCCGTGCGTCGGCACGCCGGACGAGGCCGCGGCCAAGATCCAGGCGCTGATCGACCAGTCGGGCGGCTTCGGCTGCTTCCTGTTCATGGCCCACAACTGGGCGCCCTGGGCGCAGACCAAGCGCTCCTACGAGCTCTTCGCCCGCTACGTGGCGCCGCAGTTCCAGTCGCTGAACGTCGGCCGAGAGGCTTCGATGGCCTGGGTGAAGGACAACAAGGCCGACTTCACCGCCCAGTCGATGGCGGCGGTCGGCGCGCGCATCGCCCAGCACGCCCAGGAGAAGGGCGCGGAGAACATCAACCCGATGATCGCCGCCATGATGGGCCTGAAAAAAGAAGAGGCGGCGGAGTAGCGACGATGCGCGCGGTCATTCGCCGGGACGGCAAGCTGGTAGTGGACGAGATGGCGGCGCCGACGCCGGCGCCCGGCCAGTTGCTGGCCAGGAGCCTGGTCTGCGGGATCTGCGGGTCGGACCTGCACCTCCTCGACCACTACGACCACATGATCGACCTGACCGCGCGGCTGGGCGCCTTCAGCCAGATGCGCAAGGGCGCCGACACGGTGTTCGGCCACGAGTTCTGCTGCGAGGTGGTCGAGAGCGGCGGCGCCTTCAAGGCCGGCGACGTGGTGGTCTCGCTGCCGGTGCTGCTCACCGCCACGGGCGGCGACTCGATCGGCCTTTCCAGCAACATCAACGGCGCCTTCGCCGAGCACCTGCTGATCAGCGAAGCGATGACGCTGCCGGTGCCCAACGGCCTTTCGCCCGAGCACGCGGCGCTGACCGAGCCGCTGGCGGTGGGCGAGCACGCGGTGGCGATGGGCGATCCCGGCCCCGAGCACGTCTTCATGGTGGTCGGCTGCGGGCCGGTGGGCCTGGCGGTGATCGCCGCGCTGAAGGCGCGCGGCCTGGGACCGGTGATCGCCGCCGACTATTCGGCCGAGCGCCGCGCCGCCGCCGAGCGGATGGGCGCCGACCGCATCGTCGATCCGGCCCAGATTTCCCCGCACGCCTCGTGGGCCGAGTACGGCGTGCCCGCCACCCGCGCCGAAGGCCTGATCGCCCAGGCGATGGGCAAGGAGGTGAAGCGCCCGCTGGTGTTCGAATGCGTCGGCACGCCGGGCATGATCCAGTCGCTGGCCGAGGCCGCGCCGCCCGGCACGCGCATCGTGGTGGCCGGCGTCTGCATGCAGACCGACCACATCGAGCCGCTGGTCTACATCACCAAGGAGATCGAGCTCAGGTTCGTGCTCGGCTACTCCCGCGACGAGTTCGCCAGGTCGCTGGAAAACCTCGCCGAGGGCCGCACCCGCTACAACGAGATCATCACCGACGTCGTCGGCCTCGAAGCCACCCCCGACGCCTTCGTGAAACTGCAGACCGACAAAAGCCAGATCAAGATCCTGGTGGCGCCTGGGCGGTAGAGGCGGCGCCTCCCTCCCCCCAATACCGTCATGGCCGGGCGCAAGTCCCGGCCATCCGTGCACACGCCGTCGGCCATGGCCGTGCCAGAGCACGGCCACTCGATCGTCGGTGTTCATGGGTCCCCGGCACTTTCGGCCGGGGATGACGGACGTGGAGATGGTGGCGGGTCCCTCACCGCGCCAAGTTGGCCAAATCCACCCCGTATCGCGCCGCGTTCTTCTCCATGTAGGCCCGCCGCGGCTTCACCGCTTCGCCGCGCGCCGTCGCCTCCAGGATATCCAGGAAGGTCGCCCAGCCCATGGCGTTCTGGGGCTCGAAGCGTTCCAGCACCGGCAGGTGGATGAGGGTCAGCGCCACCGCGTCGCCGTCGGGCGCGAGCTCCAGCGTCAGGTAGGACTCCGGATAGGGCGAGACCGTCTCGCCCGCGCCGAACACGTTCCAGGTGTGGGCGAACTTCAGCGGCGGGCGCCACTGGGTGACGACGCCGCGGATGTGGCCGTCGTTCAGCAGCACCCTGCCCCCCTCGCGAGGCTCGATCGTGCTGCCTGCGCCGTACCAGCCGGGCAGTTCTTGCGGCTGCGTGAGATGCGCCCAGACCTTCTCGATCGGCCCCGGCAGCTGGCGCTCGAAGCGCACGCCCGGCGCACGGAACATCTCGCCCAGGCCCGACTTGCGGTCAGCCATCAGCGTTCCTCCTTGTTCGAAAGCTCAGCCTCGAGGCCGGCGAGCCGCGCGGCCCAGTAGCGGCGGATGCCGTCGGCCCAGCCCGCCACCGCCTCGATCCCGTCCGGGTCGATCTCGTAGATGCGTCGCTGGGCCTCGGAGCGCACCCGCACCAGGCCGGCGCTCTTCAGCGCCTTCAGGTGCTGCGAGACGGCCGGCGCGGAGATCGGAAATCGCGCGGCGATCTCCCCCGACGACAGCGGACCGGCCGCCAGCGCCTCGACGATGCGGCGGCGGGTCGGGATCGGCCAGGGCGACGAAGGAATCCACGCGGGCCACACTGCGGCCCGCGCTTAATTAAGTCAACGCTTAATCTAGCGGCGGACGGTAGCGCATCAGGCCTTCCTGGGCGGTCGAGGCCACCAGCACGCCTGCCTGCGTGTAGATTTCGCCGAGATTGAAGCCGCGGGCGCCGGAGGCCGAGGGGCTCTTCTGCACGTAGAGATGCCACTCGCTGAAGTTGGTCGGGCGGTGGAACCAGATGGCGTGGTCGATCGAGGCCGACTGCAGGCCGGGGGTCTGCCAGTTCATCCCGTGCGGGCGCATGGCGGTGGAGAGGAAGCTCATGTCGGAGGCGTAGGCCAGCACCGCCTGGTTGAAGACCGGATCAGCGCCGATCGGCTGGCTGGCGCGCATCCAGACGTACTGCACCGGCGGCGCCGGCTTGCCGGCCATGAAGAACTGCGGATCGACCGGGCGCATGTCGATCGGACGCGGCCGCTCGGCCATCTGGCGGATCAGCGGCGGCAGGTTGGCGGTCAGCGTGCGGCGCAGCTCCTGCTCGTCGGCGAGGTTCTCGGGCGTCGGCACGTCGGGCATGGTCTCCTGATGCTCGACGCCTTCCTCCGGATGCTGGAACGAGGCGGCGAGGTTGAAGATCTGCTCGCCGTGCTGGATCGCGGTCACCCGCCTGGAGGTGAAGCTGCGCCCATCGCGCGCCCGGTCGACCTCGTAGAGGATCGGGATGGCCGGATCGCCGGGCCGCAGGAAGTAGCAGTGGATCGAGTGGCAGAGGCTCTTCTCCACCGTCCCGTAGGCCGCCAGCAGCGCCTGGGCGATGACGAGCCCGCCGAAGATGCGCGGACCTTCGTTCTTCGGCGCCAGGCCGCGGAAGAGGTTCACCTCGATCCGCTCCAGCGCCAGCGTGTCGATCACGCTATCCGGCTTGGCCATGGCGCGCCCCCGTTGGTCATTCGAGGCGCGGGCCTTAGCGCCGGCTCACAGTTCGAACAAGCCGGCCCCGCTGCTCAGCAGGGAACGTAGTCCTGCCGGGCCACGTAGCCGCCGTAGTAGTCGTCCCAGACGTAGCTGCGCTGGACGCACATCTGCGGCGTGTAGCTCGCCTCGCTCAGATAGGCGCTGTTCCACGCCGGGGCCGTCGAATAGGCCGCCCCGTACGCGGACGCGCCGTAACCGTAGTAGCCCGGCGAGCCGCCGTAGTAGTCCGCGTTGTAGTAGCTGGGCGAACCATAGCCGTAATCGTAGCTGTAGCCGCAGCAGCCGGCATAGCTGGCGCCCCAGTAGCGGCGATGATGACCCCACCACCACGGCCAGCCGGCGCCATAATAGGCGCTCGGCCACCAGTAGCCGTCGTACCAGGGATCCCAATAGCCATAGGACCAGGGGTCGTAGTAGGCGGCGCCCCAATAGGGTCCCCAGCCGCCCCAGTAGCCGTAGGGGTTGACGAGCGCCGCGCCGAGCGCGAAGCCGGCTAGGCCGGCGCCGAGGCCCCAGCCCCAGCCGCCGTTCCAGCCGCCGTCCCACGCGCCGGTGCGCCAGCCGCCCCACCCGGACCCATTCCAACCGCCGGTCACTCCGCTGCGGGCGAAACCGCCGCCGCTGAAGCCGCCTGCCGCTGCGCCGAACCGCCCGCCTCGGGCGCCGCCGGCCAGGGCCGCGCCGCCCGTCATGCCGGCGAGCGCGCCGGCCCGCGCCAAGCGGCCGCCGGCGAACGTGCCTGCGGTCCGGCCTCCAAAGCCCCGCGCGAAGGCGCCGCCGCGACCCGCGCCGCCGGCGAACGAGCCGCGTGCAAAGCCGCGACCACCGCCGGCTGCTGCGGCGAACGTCCGTCCGCCGCCCCGCGCGCCGGCCGCGCCGCCAAATCCTCGCGTGACGCCGCCACGGCCACCGCCGGCGGCTGCAAAGCCGGGACCGCCGTGGAACGAAGCCGCCCCGCGGCCACCGCCTCCGCGCACCGCCGCAAACCCGCCGCGGCCGCCGCCGCCTGCGAACGCCGCATGGCCGCCGCCGCCAAATCCGCCACCGTGGAAGCCGCCACCGCCGCCCCCGCGGAAGCCGCCGCCTCCACCGCCTCCATGGAAGCCACCGCCACCGCCGCCGCCGTGGAAGCCGCCACCGCCGCCGCCACCGCCGTGGAAGCCGCCCCCGCCGCCGCCACCGCCATGCGGCGCGGCGTAGGCAGGAAGGCCGGTCGCGGTGATCGACGTCGAGACCATCAAGGCCGCCACGCTTGCCCGCAGGATCTTGTGCATCGTGGAAAACCGCTTCTGTTGCGTCCCGCGCGTTTAACGCTCCGCACCGCGATAGGCTCCCATTTGGGACCCAATGTGGCGGCTTTGGCTCGTCCTCACTGCATCCCTCTGGCCGTTTCGCGCGTTAGCAGGCCGGCCCTGCGCCGTATCTATCGGCTGGGGCGCAACGCGGACGGATATGCAAGAGCGCCGCGCGAACGGAAGGAGCCACCATCCATGAGAATCTCGATGGCCCATTTGGGCGCCGGCGCAGTCATCGCCCCCACCATCCTGCTATTGGCGGGTCTCGCCGGCTGCACCAACGGCGGCGGCAACGCCGACGGGCGGCTGGCGCTGACCGGCGCGTCCTACTGCACGCCGTTCCAGAAGGCCGCCGCCACGTCGTCCGGCCAGGGAGGCCTGGCCCCGGCCAGCACCGCCACCGCCACCGCCGACCCGGGCGCGGCGTTCGACGACTGCGTCCACCGCTGGGCCTACGCGATGGCCCCGGCGCGCGACCCGGCCGACATCGTCGCGCACGCCACGGTCGACGCCTGCGGCGCGGCGATGAACGCCTGGAACCAGCAGGTGGCGGCGCAGAGCCCGGACGCCTCGTATCAGCCGCCGCCCAGCCGAAGCCGCGGCTCCGAGCAGATGGACCAGTCGCCGCAGAACGCGGCGCTCGCCCAGCACATGCAGATCGCCCAGGCCCGTTCGCTGTTCTACGTGATCCAGGCCAGGGCCGCCGGCTGCACGCCGCCACCCGCCAACACGCTGGTCAGCAACCCGGCGACCTAAGCCTGAGCCGCTCAGACCGGCGCGGTGACGCCGGTCAGGGTTTCGGACACCGACCACAGCCGCGCGGCGGCCGCCTGATCGAGCGCCGCGGGTGGGACTCGAGCGGGCCGCGGGGGGCCTTTCAGCTCGAACGGCCCGCCCGGGCCGTAATAGCCGCCGGCCCTCGCCTCTGGCGACGTGGCGGCAAAGAGGGTTGGCCAGGCGCCGTCGGCCGCCGACTGGCTGATCGGTCTCGCCAGTTGCACGGCGATCGCGCCAAGCACCGGGCTGGGCGCCGGACCGTTGGCGATCAGGTCGGTGCGGGCGAAACCGGGATGGGCGGCGCAGCTGATGAGGCCGGCCCCCGACACCCCCACCCGCCGCGCCAGCTCGCGGGCGAACATCAGCATCGCCAGCTTCGACTGGCCGTAGGACCGGCTTGGCCGATAGCGATGCTCGGCCTGCAGATCGCCGAAGTCGATCGCCGAGCCCATGCCGGCCGCGAGGCTGCTGAGCGAGACCACCCGCGCGCCGGGCGTCGCCATGAGCCGGGGCAGCAGGCGCGCCGTCAGCGCGAAGTGGCCGAGATAGTTGGTGGCGAACTGCAGTTCGAAGCCGTCGGCGCTGACGCGGCGGCGCGGGAGCGCCATGACGCCGGCGTTGTTGACCAGCAGGTGCAGCGGCGCGTCCTCGACGAGGGTTCGCTCGGCGAAGGCGGCCACGGAGGCCAGGCTGGCGAGATCGAGCGCCTCGAACCGGATGGCGGCGCCCGGATGGGCCTGCCGGATCGCCGCCACCGACGCCGCGCCCTTGTCCGGATTGCGTCCCGCCAGGACCACGTCGGCCCCGGCGCCTGCGAGGGCCAGCGCCGTCTCGTAGCCAAGGCCGCCGGTCCCGGTGACGATGGCCCGGCGGCCGATCTGCGAAGCGACGGTGAAGCCGGGTGCGCTCATGACGGCGGGTCCACCCAGCCGAGCGTGCGCTCTACCGCCTTCTTCCACTGGCGGTACTCGGCCGCGCGCTTGTCCGCCGACATCGCCGGCGTCCACTCGGCGTCCTTGCGCCAGTGGGCGCGCAGCGTCGCCAGATCCGGCCAGAAGCCCACCGCCAGTCCGGCCGCGTAGGCGGCGCCCAGCGCCGTGGTTTCGGTGATGGCGGGCCGCACCACTGGCACATCGAGCACGTCGGCCTGGAACTGCATCAAGAGGTTGTTGGCGGTCATGCCGCCGTCGGCCTTCAGCACCTCCAGCGGCGCGCCGGCGTCGGCGGCCATCGCGTCGACCACCTCGCGGGTCTGCCAGGCCACCGCCTCCAGCACCGCGCGGGCGATATGGCCCTTGGTGACGTAGCCGGTGAGCCCGGCGATGACGCCGCGCGCATCGGAGCGCCAGTGCGGCGCGAAGAGCCCCGCGAAGGCGGGCACGAAGTAGCAGCCGCCGTTGTCCGCCACGCTCGCCGCCAGCGCCTCGATCTCCGGCGCGGACTTGATCAGGCCGAGGTTGTCGCGCACCCACTGCACCAGCGAGCCGGTCACCGCGATCGAGCCCTCCAGCGCGTAGACCGCCGGCTGGCCGGCCAGCTGGAAGCCGACCGTGGTGAGGAGGCCGTTCTTCGAGAAGACCGGCCGCGCGCCGGTGTTGACCAGCAGGAAGCTGCCGGTGCCGTAGGTGCACTTGCCCTCGCCGGGCGAGAAGCAGGTCTGGCCGAACAGCGCCGCCTGCTGGTCGCCGAGCGCGGCGGCGACGGGGACGCCCTCCAGCGCGCCGCGGGCGGTTCCGTAGACCTCGGACGACGGCCGGATTTCCGGCAGCATGGCGCGCGGCACGCCGATGGCCGTCCAGCAGGTCGTCGTCCCAGTCGAGCGTCGCCAGGTTCATCAGCATGGTGCGCGAGGCGTTGGTGACATCGGTGACGTGCCGGCCGGTCAGCTTCCAGATCACCCAGGTATCCATGGTGCCGAACAGCAACTCGCCGCGCTCGGCCCTCGCCCTCGCGCCCGGCGTCGCATCCAGCAGCCAGCGCAGCTTCGGGCCGGAGAAGTAGGTGGCGAGCGGCAGCCCGCAGGCGGCGCGGAAGCGGTCCTGGCCGACCTCGCCGCCCAGCTCGGCGACCAGCCGGTCGGTGCGGGTGTCCTGCCAGACGATGGCGTTGGCGATCGGCTTGCCGCTGGCCTTTTCCCAGACCAGCGTCGTCTCGCGCTGGTTGGTGATGCCGACCGCGGCGACGTCGGCGGCGCTCACGCCGGCCTTGGCGAGCGCCCCGGCGATCACCGCCTCGACGTTGGTCCAGATCTCCTCGGCGTCGTGCTCCACCCAGCCGGGCCGCGGGTAGATCTGCCGATGCTCCTGCTGCGCCACGGCGGCGATGGCGCCGTGCTCATCGAACAGCATGCAGCGCGAGGACGTGGTGCCCTGGTCGATGGCGGCGACGAAGCGTGCGGTCATGGGAAGGGACGCAATCACGGCGAAGCTCGCCCGCGCAAGAGGCCAGCTGCGCGAAAGCCGCGGCCGCGATTGTTCCGCCCGGGAGGCGGGTCTATGGTCGGCGCCAGAGCGTCCGCAAGGCGTCCGCGAGCGTCGCCGGGGCGTGGAGGATGACCGTCAATGAGCCTTGCCAACGAAGCCGCCGACCTCGCCGGCCCCCTGCGCATACCCCGCAATTCCGCCGCCCAGTCGCGCGGCTCCATCCACGACGACGCCACCGCCTCGAAGCTGGGCTTCAAGGGCGGCACCGTGGCCGGCTCGCTGCACATGGACCAGTTCGCGCCGCTCGCAGTCCAGCTCTACGGCAAGGGCTGGTGGGAGAAGGGCAACATGTCCTTCTACTTCCGCCAGGCCACCGTCGATCAGGAGGCGGTGCGCGCCTTCGCCCGTCCCGGCGAGCCGCACGCACGGCTCTGGATGGAGAACGAGGCCGGCGCGCTGATCGCCGAGGGCACCGCCAGCTGCCAGGGCCACGACGAAGGCACGGCCGTCGAGAACCTGATGAAGAGCCAGACCATCGCAGAGCCCAGCGGCCTGAAGATCCTCTCGGGCGTGAAGCCCGGCGACGAGGTGACCGGCCTCGAGGTGACCGTCCCGCGCGCCGCGGTCGACCACCGGATGGAGACCATCACCGAGCACCTCACTGAGTACGACGGCGGGAAGGCCATCCTGCCGCCCTCGATGATGGTGCACCTCTTCCGCGGCAGCGCGCAGGAGAAGCTCTACAAGACCGACGGGCCGGCGGTCGGCCTCTTCGGCGCCATCGAGCTGCAGTCGATCGCCGGGCCGACCCGCTGCGAGACGCCCTACCTGGTGCGCGCCAAGGTGTTGGCGCTCAGCGAGAGCCCGAAGACCGAGAACGTCTGGTACCGCGCCTGGGCCGCCGACCCCGCCACCGGCGAGGACGTCTGCTCGATGCTGATGTACCTGCGCTACATGAAGGCCTCGTCGAAGCACTACGGGGCCTGAAGGCTCCGGAGGGGGCGCGAGGCGATGAGCGGCCGGACCGCCGTGATCGGCTTCCGGCCGCACACCTACTGGACCGCGGCCGTGGCGCTGGCGGGCGATGTGGCCGCCCCTGAGGTGTTGATGCGGCGGCGGATCGACTTCGCGTCCGGCGACGAGCGCGGCGTCTACCATCACGTCGAGGGGATGGAGCGCGACGAGGCGCAGGCCTGGATCGACCAGGTGTGGGCGGCGGTCGAGGCCAACTGCCGGCGCGGTCTCGGCGCGCTGCTGGACGACCTCGGCAAGACGGACGTCACGCTCGGCGTCGCGGTGGTGCCGATCGCCCGCACCCGGCCGCCCGACAAGCTCGAAGACATCCTGAAGTCGCACTCCTGGATGCACGCCGCCGAAGGAGACTTCTACCGCGGCGCGGTCGCCGCCGCCTGCACCGAGCTTGGCCTCGAAGTGCGCCGCGCCGTCGAGCGCGACCTCGCCGCCGACGTCGCCCGCCGCCACGCCCTCCCCGCCGCCGCGCTGGAATCGCACCTGAAAGGGCTCGGCGCCGCCCTCGGCCCACCCTGGACCGAAGACCAGAAGCTGGCGACGCTGGCTGCCTGGAGCCAGCTGGGCGAAGCGGTCTAACGCACCGACACCCCCCATCCGTCATCGCCGACCGTCAGTGTCGGCGACCCATGAACACCCTTCACGCCATGGCCGCGCTCAGGCGCGGCCACTCGCACGCGGGGTGTTCATGGGTGGCCGGGACTCCGCCCGGCCATGACGGAAGTTCATGTATTTAAATGGCTTACAGCGAGAAGCCGAACCACATCTCCAGCTGCGCCGTCACGAACGCCGAGAGCCGCCCTTCCCGCTCGATGCCCCACTGCAGCAGCGCGCCCTGCCACTGCGCCTCGACCAGCCGCGCCGCCTCGTCCGCCGCGATCGGCAGCGGCGGCAGGCGCGCGGCGACTGCGGCCCTGAGCGCCGTGAACCGTTCGCGGGCCAGGCGGTTGAGGTCCGGGTCGCGCATGTCCTGGCGCAGCCAGAGCAGCTGATCGGCGAAGTGGTCCGCGTCGGTGTCCGGCCCGTCGAACATCGCGGCGAAGATGGCGATCACCTGCCCGGCTCCGACGCCGGCCGGCGCTGCCGCCAGGAACGCCTCGAACGCGGCGTTGTCGCGGGCGATGGCGGCGACCGTCAGCCCGTGCTTGTCGCCGAAGCGCTGCACCAGCGTCGCAGGCGCGATGCCGGCCGCCTCTCGCGACCTCGGCGAGCGTGAACGACGGGCCGACGGCGAACATCACCTTCGCCGCCGCGTCCAGCACGTCCTCATCGCTGATGGTCTTCCGGCGCGCCATCGCTTGAATATAAATGATCGTTCATTTATGAAGCGTGAGCAAGCATCGGATCACGTGCCGGAGGGGTCGTGCCGATGCCGGAACAGCCGCTAAAAGGACAGGTCGCGCTGGTGGCCGGCGCGACGCGGGCCGCCGGGCGCGGCATCGCCCGCGAACTCGCGGCGGCCGGCGCCAAGGTCTGGTGCACCGGCCGCAGCACCCGCGGCGCGCCGGCGACGCCCGGCCGCCCGGAGACCATCGAGGAGACCGCCGAACTGATCCAGGCTGCCGGCGGCGAGGCGATCGCGGTCCGCGTCGACCATACGGTGGAGGCCGAGGTCGAGGCGCTGGCGGCGCGCGTCAAGGCCGAGGACGGCCGGCTCGACATCCTGGTCAACGACATCTGGGGCGGCGACGAGCTGATCGACTGGGGCGCGCCGTTCTGGAAGCAGGACATGGCCGCGGTCCGCACCCTGGTCGATCGCGCGGTGCTCAGCCACTGGATCACCGCGCGCCATTTCGCGCCGATGATGGTCGAGGCGAACCGCGGCCTCATCGTCGAGGTCACCGACGGCGAGGCGGCCGGCTACCGCAGCCAGCTGCTGTACGATTTCTGCAAGGCGTCCGCGAACCGCCTCGCTTACGCCATGGCCTGGGACCTGGCGCGCACCGGCGTCACCGCGCTGGCGCTCTCGCCGGGTTTCCTGCGCTCCGAGGCGATGCTGGAGCGGTTCGGCGTGACCGAGGCCACCTGGCGCGACGCGACGCGCGACGATCCCGACTTCGCCTTCTCGGAGACGCCGCACTTCATCGGCCGCGCGGTCGCGGCGCTGGCGGCCGACCCGCAGGTGCGGCGCAAGGCCGGCGCGGCGCTCTACGTCGGCGACCTCGCCGACGCGTACGGCTTCACCGACCTCGACGGCACGCGGCCCCACTTCCCGCGCAGCACCGGCGCGCAGCTGGACGCCGAACTGGCGAAGGACGGTCCGCTCGGCCCCTGGGCCACGCTGCACGCGGCCAACCGCTACATGCGCGGCCACCTCGACCCCGCCGCCGCCGACAACAGCCGCCGCCTCGCCGCCCGCCTCGGCTGGACCAGGCTCGGCCAGGGCCTGCGGCCGATCGGCGAGTAGCTCGCCCCTCTCCTCCATCGTTGTCATCCCGGAGACCCGCGAAGCGGAGTCGTCCGGGATTCTACTTTTCGCAATGGTTCCAAGGAGATCCGGACAAGCGCTACCGCGCTTTCCGGGATGACAACGCAGCGGTCGGGCTGGCGAAAACGGTGACCGTCTCATCAACTAGTTTACATATTAAACTTGTTGATGCATGCTCACCCTGCAGCCGGACGCCGCGTCCGGCCCCCTGGGAGTCCGATCCATGCCCGCACCCGGCAGCGAACGCCTTCACGCCCTCGACGCCGTCCGAGGCGGCGCCCTGCTGGCGGGCGTCGTCTTCCACGCGACGATGTCCTTCCTGCCCGCCCCGCCCGGCGTTCCGATATGGATCGTCATGGACCGCGAGCGCAGCCTGACCCTCGCGGTGCTCTTCCACCTCCTCCACACCTTCCGGATGACCACCTTTTTCCTGATCGCCGGGTTTTTCGCGCACCTGATGATGCAGCGGCGCGGGGTCGGCGGCTTCGTGCGCGACCGGCTGCGCCGCATCGGCATCCCGCTGCTGGTCGGCTGGCCGATCCTGTTTGCGGCGATCATCGTGGTGACCGTCTGGGGCGCGGTGGTCGGTGCGCACGGCCAGCCGCTGCCGCCGCCGCCGAAGTACCCCGGCTTCCCCAGCTTCCCGCTCACCCACCTGTGGTTCCTCTACCTGCTGCTGTGGTTCTACGCGGGCATCCTCATCCTGAAGGCCGCCGTGACGCCGCTGGACCGCAACGGCGGCCTCGGGCGGGCGACCGACCGGGCGGTCAGCGCGCTGGTCGGGGCGCCGCTCGCCCTCCCCTTGCTGGCCGCGCCTACCGCGCTGGCGCTCTACTTCACGCCCGGCTGGGCGATGTGGTTCGGCGTGCCGACGCCCGAACTCCTCGCTGCTCCCGAACCTTGCCGCCGCGGTCGCCTACTTCAGCGCGTTCGGCTTCGGCTGGCTGCTGCATCGCTGCGCGGACAAGCTGGCGGCGCTGCGCAAGAACTGGCCGATCAACCTGGCCCTGGGCGCCGCGTTCAGCATCGCCGGGCTGGCGATCACCGGACCGGCGCCGCTGCTCGCCGCCTCCACGCCCGGCCTCGCCAAGGCCGCCTTCGCGGCGACCTACGCGTTGGCGCAATGGAGCTGGACGTTCGCCATCATCGGCCTGGCGCTGCGGTTCCTCGACACCTACAGCCCCGCGCGCCGCTACATCGCCGACGCGTCCTACTGGATCTACCTCGTGCACCTGCCGCTGATCATGGCGCTGCAGGTCGCCGTCTCGCAGCTCGCGTGGCCCTGGCCGCTGAAGTTCGCCTTCATCCTTGGCGTCGCCTTCCCGCTGATGCTGGGCAGCTACCAGCTCCTCGTGCGCCGCAGCTTCATCGGCGCCATCCTGAACGGCCACCGGGTCGCCGCGCCAAGTCGCGCCGTCACGCCGGCGCCGGTCGCCGCCGAGTAGAGGAGCCCGCGCGATGAACACCGACATCCGCAGCGCCGAAGAGGACCTCGCCTTCCTGCGCTCCGTGGTGGAGCGCGGCGAAGGTGCCACCGGGGCCTGGGGGGAAAGCTACTTCGCCGCCGGGTTGATCTACGGCGCCCAGATGCTGATGCACGCCGGCCAACTCTTCGGGCTCATGCCGTCATCCGGCCTCGCCGCCCTGGCGATCGGCGTCGTCCCGACGCTGGTCTTCCTGCCGGTAATGGTCTGGGTCAACTGGCGGCACCGCGGCGACCAGCCGCCCGCCGCGGTCGCCAGGGCGATCGCGGCGGCGTTCAGCGGCATCGGCGCGGCCACCATCGGCCTCATCATCGTCATCGGCCTGGCGGCGCTCAGGCAGCACAGCCTCGCCACCTGGCTGATCTATCCGGCGTGCGTCTTCCTGCTGCAGGGCGCCGCCTGGATGGTGGCCTGGATCATGCGGCGGCGGGCCTGGCTGGGGCTGGTGGCGGGCGGCTGGTTCGTCTTCGCGATCGCCATGGGGCTCACCACCGACCGCATCGGCCTCTACCTGCTGTTCTGCGGGCTCGGCATCTGGACCTGCATGGCGCTGCCGGGCTGGCTGCTGCTGCGCGGCGCCCGCAAAGCCGCCTGAGCCGAGATGGCCGGCTTCGACATCGCCCGGATCGACGACGTGATTCATGGGCGCATGCGCCTGGGGATCATGGCCTACCTTGCCGACGCCGAAGTGGCCAACTTCAACGAGCTGAAGCGGGCGCTGGACGCGACGCAGGGCAACCTGTCGATCCACCTGCGCAAGCTCGAGGAAGCCGGCTACATCGCCATCGACAAGAGCTTCCTGGACCGCAAGCCGCTGACCCGCGCCCGCCTCACCGACGCCGGCCGACGCGCCTTCGCCGGCTACCTCGAGGCGATGGCCGGACTGGTCGGCAAGGCGAGCGGCGGCTGAGCCTATCCCGGCATCTCGTCGAACTCCGTCGCCCCGGCCACCGCGCAGTCCCAGGGATTGCGGCTGCGCGTGAAGATGGCGATCTGCGGCGACCACCCTGACGGATCGTCGAGCGTGCCGACATAGACCGACATCGTTCCGTCCGCCGGGCCTTCGACGCCGCCGAAGATCAGGCTGCCGCAGGTGGGGCAGAAGTGGCGCGTCGAGGGTCCACCGCCGGCGGCCGTCACCACGTAGGTATTGGTCTCGCCGCGTGATCCGCATCGCGCGGCGCGTCACGCCCATCACCGGCACGTAGCCGCTGCCGGAGGCGCGCTGGCAGTCGCGGCAATAGCAGATCGCCGTCCAGGCCGGCTCGCCGTCGGCCTCGTAGCGCACCCGGCCGCAGAGACAGCCGCCGGTCATCATGGGACTACTCCTGTTCGCTCGGCCCGCGCGGCGCCTTCAGCCGTCGCCTGGCAAGGTGGTAGACCGGCGCGCCATCCTCGATGCCGCCGCGGCCCTGCAGGTAGGTGCGCTGCCACTTCTCGGCGACCGCGTTCTCCTCCTTGTCGACGAGGCGCTGGCTGAAGTCGGCGCGGCTCGCCGACCAGGTCTCGTAGGCGCTCTTCAGCGCCGGATCCTCGTCCAGCGTGGCGATCCGCGGCTGCACGTGGTCCAGCAGGCCGTGCGGCGTCAGCGTGATGAAGCAGAATGGCTCGTCGGCCTCGAAGCGCACCACGCCTGGCCGCGTGAAGCGCCAGTTCATTGTGAAGGGGAACGGCAGCCAGTCGGTCTCCACGAGCCCGTCGAGGGCGACCACCCCGTCCTTGACGGTGTTGGGCGGCCCACGCGTCCACACCGCCCAGCCCGGCGAAGTGCGAAACAGCCAGCCGGTGTGGAAGGTGATGACGCCGTGCCCGAAATGGGAGCTGACGAAATAGGCGAGCCGCCGGTCGGCGGAGCGGAACTGCACCGACGCCAGCTCGTCGCCGCCGTCCCAGGCCGCTTCGAAGGCGAACGGCAGCGAGATCTCCCAGCCCGAGGCATTGGCGATCGAGAGCGGGATGCAGCGGTAGGCGTAGCGCTCGTGCGTCGCGTCCATCCAGTCACGGTCGGGGCGCGAGGGCTTCAGCTCCGGCGAGTTCGGATAGAGCCGGTAGCAGGTGAGCTCCGGCGCCCCGAACGCGGCCGGGGCCGTGGACGCCGCTGCCCCGGCGCGTTCGCCAGCCGACGTGTCGCTGCCCATGGCGGCCTTCCCTTCACGCAAAGTCCAAGTGCTGTTTAGCCGCCCAGCGCCACAGGCGGAAACACCAGTTGAGGGATGCGAGGCTTGCCGCCGCCGGTCTGCGGCCCTAGCTGCGCCTCGAGGCCCACGTCAGGCCGGAGCGCGCCCATGATCCTGATCGGCCAGTACGACTCGCCGTTCGTGCGTCGGGTCGGCGTCGCGCTGACACTCTACCGCATGGCCTTCGAGCACCGGCCGTGGTCGGTCTGGGCCGACGCCGAGGCGCTCGGGCGCTTCAATCCGCTGCGCCGGGCGCCGGCCCTGATGCTGGCTGGCGGCGAGGTGCTGATCGAGAGCAGCGCCATCCTCGATGCGCTGGATGAGATGGTGGGCCCGCAGCGGGCGATGCTGCCGCGGTCCGGACCGGAGCGGCGCCGCGCGCTGAAGCTCTGTGCGCTGGCTTCGGGCCTCGCCGACAAGGGCGTCAGCCTCTTCTACGAAGGCGTGCTACACGCCGCGCCGTCGGAGGTCTGGATCGAGCGCTGCGAGGCGCAGATCCGCGCCGTGCTGGATGCGCTGGAGACCGACCGCGCGGGCTCGGAGAACGACTGGTGGCTCGGCGAGACGATCGGGCACGCGGACATCATGGCCGCCTGTGCGCTGAACTTCGTGCGCGAAGCCCACGCTCATCTCTTCGATGCCGCGCGCTGGCCCCGTCTGGCGGCCCATTCCGCACGATGTGAGGCGCTGCCGGCCTTCCAGGCCATCCATCAGCCGATCTCCGTCGCGCTGCCGGCCGACGCATGAAGTGGGCCGCCCTTGTCGCCCTGGTGATCTTCCCCTTCCTGGGCGGGCTGCTGCTCACCTGGTTCGGGCCGAAGTGGACCGCTGCGGTCGGTTACCGGCGCGCGATGGAGAGCCGCGCCGCCACCGCCGACGCCGCCGACGAGGAACGCGTACGCCTGGAAGCCGCCGACGCCCGGTTGGTGGAGAGCCAACGGCGTCTGCGCGGAGAGGGCGGCGACTAGCTCACCGCGGCCATCGCCTCGGCCAACGCCTGCACGTCGCCCGGCGCCACCAGCGTCAACCCCGGCTGCGCGGCGATCCCGCAGGCCGCCGTGGCGATCACCGGGACCCCCGCGGCCAGCGCCTCGAGCAGGCGGCGCGGCGCGGATTCGACCAGCGCCGGATGAACGACGACCCGCACGCCGTCCAGCCACGACCCATCCGCCGGCGCCCGGTCCACCGCGACGCCGGTCCAGAAGTCCGGCCCCTCCAGCGCGGCGCCCAGCGGCCGTACCGCAACGCCCAGCCGCCGTGCCGCGTCGCGCAGCTCGTAGGCGCCTTTGCGCGCCAGCGTCGGCCCCGGAAAGGCGAAGACCTCGCCCCGGCGCGGCGGTCTGGCGGGCGACGGCGGCTTTCGCCACGGCAGCAGCACCGCGCGCTCGCCGAACATCGCCGCGATCTCGCCGTGCGGCGTGACGATCCGCTCCGCCGCCGCCAGCGCCTCGCCTTCGGCGGTGGCCAGCCACGGCTCGGCGCGGTAGTCCGCCAGCGTGCCGCGGTCCGGATGCTCGGCGAACGCCGCATCGAGCCGCGCCTGCAGCGCGGCCACCGGCGGACGGGTCATCAGCACCGCGATGCGCCGTCCGCCAAGCGCGCCGGAGCGCCAGAGGTAGGGCAGCAGCGACTGCGCCACCGTGACCTCCAGCGTTTCCGGCGTCAGCCAACGGCCAAGCCGCGCGGCGATCGCGGCGGTAGCGCGCGCATCGGCCGTGCGACGCGCGGCGCCCTGCGGCGGCGTCAGGCGCCAGCCCAGCGAGCGCATCGCCGAGGCCAGCCGCGCCTCGCGCGCCTCGGCGAACCCCGCCCCTGTCCAGCGCCGGAAGTCGGGCGCGGCCATGAGGTCGCCGGCGTCGTGGGCGCGGCCGACGTAGTCCGTCAGCTCTGGCCACGCCTCGTCGACCAGGAACCCCGCCCGGCCGGCCGCCAGCGCGGTGCGCGCGCCGTGCTCGTGCAGGAGGCAGTCGGCCTGGTCGCAGTCGCTGCAGCGCTCGGCGACTGCGTCGCCGGTTGCGGGCTCATCGACGGGCGCCGTGCGGTTGGGAGCGAGAGCCGGCGTCCGCGCCAGCATCCGCACCGTCAGCGTGCGGGCGCCGAGGATCACGCGCAGCAGCCGCGGCTCGGGCGAGACGAAGCGCAGGTCCACGTAGTTCCACGCCACCGTCGCGTCGCGCCCGGCCGCCGCCGCCGAGCCGGGCACGACCTGCGAGTGGGCGTGCCGCTCGACGATCTCACAACCGGCCGCCAGCGCCGCGTCGTAGAGCGCGTTGGAGAGCTGGCAGAGCCCGCCGCCGACCGCCGCCATCATGCAGCCCTCGCGCAGCATGCGGCCGTCCACGTAGCCGCGGGCGGGCGTCGCGCGCCCCACCTGCCGCCAGAAGCTGAACACCGCGCCCGCCGGCAGCTCCAGGCCATCCAGCGCGGCGGCCGCGCGGCGCAGGTTCTGCACCTTGCCCATCTGCAGGCCGCGCTCGGAGAGGCTGAGGTCCGACCACAGCTCGCTGACCAACTCTGCCGCGACGTGGACGAACGCGCCTGCGTCCGCCGTCTTCTTCAGGCGCGGCGGCGCGCGGCCGAGCTCGACGACGCTGCGACGCAGGCGTAACACCGTCGCCTTCGCCTCGAAGAGCGCCATCGACCCCCGCGTCGGCCGCCGCCAGCCCTCGGCTCGCGCCCCGCTGATGACCGTCATCGCAACGCCGTCCGGCGAGCCGCCGGCGCGGCTCAGGTGGCGGCCACGCTACACCAATCGCGCCCTCGGGGCACGGGACAGCGGACCAGCTTCACGTATCGAGCCTCCCACGAAAGTAGCCCTCGCCCCGCGCAGCGGGGAGAGGTCGAGCGGACGCGGAGCGTCCGGCCGGGTGAGGGGAAGCTCGGCGCGCAAGCGGCGAGCGCGCGTAGCGCGAATGCGGCTTCGCCGGCTTGCCGCCTGCGGCGACAAGCGCCCCTCACCGGCCCGACCGCTCCGCGCTCGGTCCACCTCTCCCCACTCTGCGGTGGGGCGAGGGCTACTTTGGTTGGCGGGGCGAGAGGGTTGCTTGCGTCAAGACTTCGTCAGGGGCTTGGGCGGCACAATCGCGCTGTTGCGCACCCTTTGTTCCGCTAATCGCGCGCGCCCCTTGAGTCCCATGCGATGACCGAAGCCGCCGAATCGTTGGTCGATGCCGCCGAGGCGTTGCCGGGCGTGAAGCGCTTCATCGACGCCGACGCGCGCCAGGCGCTGGAGCAGATCAAATCCTCGCCGATGATGGCCGAGGGCAAGGTCTGCCTGATGGGGCTGGACGCCATCCGCGAGCGCCTTGGCGCCCGCTGGCTCGGGCGGCGCGACCGGGTGTTCGACTATGTGCAGACCGCGCTGCGCCGCCAGGTCGGCCCGCACGGCTTCTTCCTGCGTGTCTCGGAGACCGACTTCGTCGTCGCCCAGCCGAACGTCAGCCGGCTCGCCGGCCAGGCCTATTGCCTGAACTGCCTGCGCGACGTGCTGACCTACTTCCTGGGGGAAGCGCTGATCACCGACATCGTCGTGCACGAGGTGCTGGCGATCGACGACGGAGTGATCGGCGCGCACAAGCTGGACACCGCCGAGGTGCAGGCCGAGGCCGCGCACGAGTACGCCGAGCGCGCCCGGGCCAGCGCGCGCATCGCGCCCAACCTGATGTCGCAGGACCGCTGGAGTCCGTTCACGGCCCACGACGGCCGGCGCCTGCGCGCCTCCTCGCAGCTCGAGCCGGTGTTCCAGCTGAAGACCTACGGGCGCATCGGCTTTCGGATGACCCGCAAGGCGCTGCTCTCGCCCAGCGACATTCCGCTGACGCCGGCCGAGCTCGGCCAGCTGACCAGCGCCGACATCGAGCGGATCGACTTCGCCACCCTGGCCCGCGGCCTCAACCGCCTGCAGCAGCAGTCGGCCGGCGTGCGCGAGCCCAGCCTGATCCTGCCGGTCTCGTTCGTCACCCTCTCCAGCCATCGCGGCCGCCAGGTGCTGGCCGAGTTCTTCCACGCCGCCCAGGAAAGCGTGCAGAGCGGGCTGATCTGCGAGGTCTGCGACATCGAGGGCGCGCCGCCGAGCGGCCTCCTGGCCGCCACCGCGCTGATGCGCCCGCACTGCCGGCTGATCGTCGGTCGGCTGAACGCGCCGCCGCCGTCCGGCCTCGCCGACCTGAAGGACGTCGGCCTGCACGGCGTCTCCATCGAGTGCCCGCATGGCCTCGACAGCGACGAGACGTTCGGAGCGTTCGCCAAGGCCGTCACCACCGCGGCGCATGGGGTCGTGCGCGCCGTGATGTTCTACGGCGTCGCGGGCCCGCGCCAGGCGGCCATCGCCAGCCTGTTCGGCGCCACCCACGCCAGCTTCGCCCCGCGCCGACTGCCGCCGGCATCGCCGTAGCGAGACCTTTGGGCCGGCGCGCATGGCCGTGCTACCAGCGATCCAGACAGGCGACGATGCGGGGTGGGAAGTTATGGCGCGCGTACTTCAATGGGCGGCAGCGTTGTCGGCCGCACTCGCAGGTTTCCCTGTCGCCGCGGCGACCTATTCTCAGCCGGACGCCGAGCGGACGATTCGCGAGAGCGAGGCGGCCTGGGTGGCCGCTGAGGTCGCCGGTGACCCTTCCGTAGCCCAGCGAATTCTCGCCGACGACTACGTGGGCGTTTTCCCGGACGGCAGCATCGGCGCGAAGTCGGACGCGGTGGCCTTCTTCAAGCCTGGCAATGCCAGCCTCAGTGGCCACCTCGACTATGTTCACATCCGCTTCTTCGGCGACACGGCGGTAGCGCAGGGACAGGAGACCGACGTGCGGCCAGTCGGTGGTCCGGTCCCCAGTGGACGACTGATCTTCACCGACGTGTTCGTGCTTCGAGACGGCCGGTGGTGGCTGGTGAACTCAGAAGACCAGTTTGAGCCGTTGCCGAAGTAGGCGTCCGGCCCAATCGACGCCGCTTGATCGCCCTGGCGCTGGGCTTGATCCGACGCCCGAACGGCGCGACGAAGCAATTCCTTGCGCGAACTCGGCCAAACGCGGCTGTAAGTTGCGCTAACAGGCGGGGCGAGCGACATGAGCGCAATCGATCGACGGCGGCTGCTGGCCGCCAGCGGCGCAGTCGGGTTGGCGGCGGCGGCGCCGCGGTTGGCCTTGGCTGACCCGCTGCCGAAGCCGCCGGTCGCCTCGGTGCGTCCGGTCACCGAGACCCTGCACGGCGTTGCGCTCACCGATCCCTACCGCTGGATGGAGACCCCGGCCGATCCGGAATGGACGCCGTATCTCGCCGGCCAGAACGCCTACGCCCGCGTCCTGCTTGGCCGCATCCCCGGCCGCGACGCGCTGGCGGCGAAGATCGCGGCGGTCTCCGGCGCACTCGTGGCGGTCAGCAACGTGCAGTCCGCCGGCCCCTACGTGTTCACCGAACTGCGCCCGATCGGCGCCAACACCCTGAAGCTCTACGTCCGCGAGGGGCTGGCCGGCGCCGACCGGCTGCTGATCGACCCCGACGCGCTCGCCACCGCCGACACCCACTATTCGCTCGACTACTGGCAGCCTTCGCCGGACGGCAGGCTGCTCGCTTACGGGACCTCGGCGGCCGGGTCCGAGAACTCGGTGCTGCGCTTCCTCGAGACCGCCACCGGCAAGGTGCTGCCCGACACGCTCGACCGCGCCCAGTTCGGCGTCGGTTCCTGGACCCCGGACGGGGTCGGCGTCTTCGTCAACCGGCTGAAGGAAGGGACCAAGCACGGCGATCCGGACCACTACCTCGACAGCGTCTGCTGGTTCCACAAGGTCGGGACCGATCCGGCGAGCGACGTGAAGGTGCTGGCCCACGGCCTCGACCCCGCCGTGCCGGTCGAGGACATCTCGTTCCCGGTCGTCGTCGCGCAGGCCGGGTCGGACATGGCGCTGGGCCTGGTCATCCGCGGCGTCCAGAACGAGCTCGATCTCTACGTCAGCCCGCTGGACGCCGCGGTCGCCGGCAAGCCGGTCTGGCGCAACGTCTGCAAGGCGGCCGACGACGTCACCGGCGCCGCGTTGGTGGGCAAGGACGACCTCTATCTGCTGACCCACAAGGACGCGCCGCGCTACCGCGTCGTGAAGACCAAGGGTGCGGCGCCCAGCTTCGCCACCGCGAGCGAGGCCGAGCCGCAGGGCGAGGGCGTCATCAAGTCGCTGGCCGGCGCCCGCGACGGCATCTACGTGCAGACCCTGAACGGCGGCGTCAGCGGCCTCTATCGCCTCGCGCCGGACGGCCGGAAAACCTCGATCAAGCTGCCGTTCGAAGGCTCGATCGCCTTCGTCTCCACCGACCCGCTGGCCGACGGCTGCTGGTTCGAGATCGACGGCTGGGTGCGCCCACCGGTGGTCTGCCGCGCCGCGCCCGACGGGTCGGTAACGGTGACCGAGCTCGCGCCCAAGCCGGACATCGACGTCTCGCCGCTACGACAGCGTCGAAGTCCGGGTGAAGGCCCGCGACGGGGTGATGGTGCCGCTCTCGATCCTCTACGCGAAGAACCTGAAGCGCGACGGAACCGCGCCGCTGCTGCTCGACGCCTACGGCGCCTACGGCATCGACCAGGACGCCGGCTTCATCACCCGCGCGCTGCCCTGGCTCGACCTCGGCGGCGTCTTCGCGGTGGCGCATGTGCGCGGCGGCGGCGAGCTCGGCGAGGCCTGGCACCTGGCCGGCAAGGGGCTCACCAAGCCCAACACCTGGCGCGACGCCATCGACTGCGCCGAGTACCTGATCGCCGAGCGCTGGACGGCTAAGGGCAAGATCGCTGTAGAGGGCGGCTCGGCCGGCGGCATCATGGTGGGCCGGTTCCTGACCGAGCGGCCCGACCTCGCCGCCGTGGCGATCAGCCAGGTCGGCGTCTCCAACGCCACCCGCGCCGAGTTCTCCGAGAACGGCCCGGACAACGTGCCCGAGTTCGGCACCGTCAAGGACCCGGACGGCTTCAAGGGCCTCCTGGAAATGGACGCCTACCAGCACGTCAAGGACGGCGCGCCCTACCCCGCCGTGCTGCTCACCACCGGCGCCAACGACCCGCGCGTCGCGCCCTGGGAGGCCGGCAAGATGACCGCCCGCCTGCAGGCCGCCACCAGCTCGAAGAAACCGGTGATCCTGCGCGTCGAGTACGACGCCGGCCACGGCGTCGGCTCGACCCGCAAACAGCGCGACGACGAGACCGCTGACACCTACGCCTTCATCCTCTGGCAGACCGGCGATCCGCGATTCCAGCCGCCCGCCGGTTGAGCTAAGAGGGCGGCGCCATCGCTGCATAAGACGCCGACGCGCTTGATCGGCACTGCGCGGTTCTGATCTAAGCTGAGCGCATGAACGACCTTCAGACCTTCCCCGCCGGGGGAACCGTGGCCGCGGGCTTCGAGGGGGTGCGCGAGGCGTTCCTTGCCGCGCAGAGGGAGGACGTGGGCGGCGCGCAGCTCTGTGTCTACCGGAACGGCGAGCGGGTGGTCGACCTCTGGGCCGGCTGGGACAACGCCAACGGACGTCCCTACCGCGAGGACACCATCGCGGTGCTGATGTCGTGCACCAAGGGCGTGGTGGCGAGCGGCGTGCACATCCTCGCGGACCGCGGGCTGATCGACTTCGACGCCCCGATGGCGCGGTATTGGCCCAAGTTCGCCGGCGGCGGCAAAGGCGAGATAACCGTCCGCCAGATCCTCAGCCACACCGGCGGACTGATGAACTTCGACCCCGACGACGACCTGGGGTCGGCCGAGCTCTTCGATCCGGACCGCCCCGCACAGGCGTTGGAGGCGATGACCCCGCTGTGGCCGCCGGGCCGCGCCGTCATGTACCACTTCATCACGTTCGGCACGCTGGCCGCCGAGCTGATCCGGCGCGTGGACGGGCGGCGCATCGGCCAGTTTGTCGCCGAGGAGATCGCCGAGCCGCTCGGCGCCGACCTGTGGATCGGGCTGCCGGAGGCCGAGGAGCCGCGCCGCGCGCCGCACTCCAGCCAGGACGCCGCGGTCGGCGCGGAGGCGTGGTCGAAGCTGCTGGCCGCCGCCGGCTGCGATATGAACGACCGGCTGATCCGCGCCTTCCTCTCGGTCGCCGTCTCGGCCGATGCGGCGATCGGGCAACTGAACACCAACCGCGCCTACCGCGCCGCCGAGCTGCCGGCCGGCGGCGGCATCTCGGACGCCCGGGCGCTCGCCAAAATCTACGCCGCACTGATCGGCGAAGTGGACGGCGTGCGGCTGATCAGCGAGGCGGCGATGCAGCGGGCGCGGCGCCTCGAGACCGAGGGCCTCGGACCGCCCGGCGAGATGGCCAAGCTCGGCCGCGCCGGCGTGCAGCCCTACGGCCTCGGCTACGAGCTGCCGTCGGTGGTCAAGCCGATGCTCGGTCCCGGCTCGTTCGGCCACGCCGGCGCCGGCGGCCGCATGGGCTTCGCGCACCCGGAAAGCGGCGCGGCGGTGGCCTACGTCTGTAACACCATGCTGAACAGCCCCACCGGCCCCGACCCCCGCTGGGTCGGCTGGACCGCGGCGCTGCACGCGGCGCTGGGGATCTGACACCGCCCCCAGCATCCGTATCGCCCACCGTAAGTGTTGGCGACCAGGATTGACGCCCGGCGATGACGGGAAGTGAGCATACACGCAGACAATCTGGCTTGAGCGGCCCTGGCCGACGCGTAGGGTGGCGTTAAGAAACCCGCCCGGAGCCACCCCGAATGATCGACCTCTATTACTGGCCGACGCCGAACGGCAAGAAGGTCACCATCCTGCTCGAGGAAGCGGCGATCCCCTACAACGTCGTGCCCCTCAACATCGGCCGGGGCGATCAGTTCACGGACGATTTCCTGAAGATCAGTCCGAACAACCGGATGCCGGCGATGGTCGACACCGAACCGGCCGGCGGCGGGGCGCCGATCCACGTCTTCGAGTCCGGCGCGATCATGCTCTATCTGGCCGAGAAGGCCGGCAAGTTCCTGCCAACCGACCTCGCCAGGCGCTACGAGGTGATCGAGTGGGTGATGTGGCAGATGGCCAACCAGGGGCCGAAGAGCGGCGAGGCCGGCCACTTCCGCCGGCTCGGCGACAGCCAGGGCGACCAGTCCTACGCGGTCACCCGCTTCACCGACGAGGTCAACCGGCTCTACGGGGTGCTGAACAACCGCCTCTACGACCGGCCCTGGATCGCCGGTGAGGAATACACAATCGCCGACATGATCTGCTACCCGTGGACCATCGGCTGGCAGGGCCAGGGCCAGGACCTGAACGACTTCAAGTACTTCAAGCGCTGGTTCGAGGCGATGGGCGAGCGGCCGGGCGTGCAGCGCGGCATGGAGGTGAGCGCCGGCCCGATCGAGGACTACTCGCTCCTGCCCCCCGACGAGCGCGAGCGGCGCCGCAAGCTGCTCTACAACCAGCGCGCCCGCCCCGCGCCGGAGGCCTGACGTGAGCGACCAGAAACGCAGCGTGCTCGTCGTCGGCGTCGGCGCCGAGCAGGGGCTGGGCGCGGCGATCGCGCGCCGCTTCGCCGCCGGCGGCCATCCGGTCGCCATCGCCGGCCGCAACGCGCCGAAGCTGGAGGCCACCGCCGCTGCGCTGAAGGCGGGCGGCGCCGAGGTTGTCAGCGTGGTCGGGGATGCGTCGAAGCCTGAGGACCAGCAACGGTTCGTCGCCGCCGGCGAGGCGCTCGGGCCGCTCGCCGTCGCCGTCCAGAACGCGGGGAGCAACCGTCCCTCGCCGTTTCTGGAGGTGAGCGCCGAGGACTTCGAGCAGCACTGGCGCGAGCATGTGCTGGGCGCGTTCCACCTGGCTCAGACCGCCCTCCCCGTGCTCATCTCGCGCGGCGGCGGCAGCCTCTTCTTCACCGGCGCGTCCGGATCGCTGCGCGGCATGGCCCGTTTTGCGCCGTTCGGCTCGGCGAAGGGCGCCCTTCGCAACCTCGCCCAGTCGATCGCCCGCGAGTTCGGGCCGCAGAACATCCACGTCGGCCACGTGATCGTCGACGGCGGCATCGCCGGCGAACGGCTGTTGTCGCGCGTCCCGGGTCTCGCCGACCAGCGCGGGCCGGACGGCCTGCTGGACATCGACGCCATCGCCGAGGCCTACTGGTTCATGCACCACCAGCAGCGCAGCGCCTGGACGCTGGAGCTGGATGTGCGGCCCTGGGCCGAGCGCTTCTGACCAACGAGGGATACCCACGCATGGGACGGCTCTACGACAGCATCCTCGAGACGGTGGGCCACACGCCGGTGGTGCGGATCAACCGCCTCGCGCCGGATCACGTGAACCTCTACGTCAAGATCGAGGCGTTCAATCCGCTGGGCTCGGTGAAGGACCGCCTGGCGCTGGGCGTCATCGAGGCGGCCGAGACCTCCGGCGCGCTGAAGCCCGGCCAGACCGTGATCGAGGCCACCAGCGGCAACACCGGCATCGGTCTTGCCATGGTCTGCGCGGCCAAGGGCTACCCGCTGGTGGTGACGATGGCCGAGAGCTTCTCGGTCGAGCGGCGGCGGCTGATGCGCTTCCTGGGCGCCAAGGTGGTGCTGACGCCCTCGGCGCTCAGGGCCACCGGCATGGTCGCCAAGACCATCGAGCTCGCGAAGACGCACGGCTGGTTCTACACGCGCCAGTTCGAGAACGAGGCCAATCCGGACGTCCACTCGCGCACCACGGCGCGGGAGATCATCGACGACTTCGCCGGCCGCGACCTGCACAGCTGGGTCACCGGCTACGGCACCGGCGGCACGCTGAAAGGCGTCGCCCGGGTGCTGCGCGCCGAATCGCCGAAGACCCGCATCGTGGTCTGCGAGCCCACCGACGCGGCCATGCTGACCAGCGGCGAGCCGCAGGCGCGCGAGCCGGACGGCTCGCCGGCCGCCGGTCACCCGGCCTGGCATCCGCACCCGATGCAGGGCTGGGCGCCCGACTTCGTGCCCAAGCTCACCGGCGACGTGGTCGAGGCCCACCAGATCGACGAGGTGCTGACCATCGCCGGCCCCGACGCGCTGCAGTGCAGCCGCGACCTCGCCGCCAAGGAAGGCATCTTCGTCGGCATCACCGCCGGCGCGACGTTCGCCGGCGCCCTGAGGGTGGCGCAGAGCGCCCCGCCCGGCGCCAACATCCTTTGCATGCTGCCCGACACCGGCGAGCGCTACCTCTCGACCCCGCTGTTCGCCGACGTGCCGGTCGAGATGACCGACGAGGAAGTGGCGATCCTGAAATCCTCGCCGATGTTCGCATAGGAGCGTCGGAGCCGCCGCCTGCGCCTTGGGCCAATCTGAACGAAAGCAGTAGCCGCGCGTTCCGGCGCCGTTCATGTTGCCTGCGTTTCAGTATGGAAACGAGCCGGCGCCTGAATGCCGGCCTGCATAAGGAACAGCCCCATGCCCTCGCAATCCAACGCCTCGTTGCGTCGCACCGTCTCCCTGATCGCGCTCGCCGCGGCGCTGGGTGCGCTCGCCGCCTGCAACCAGGCGGCCAGCAACACCGCCGCAGCCAACACCGCGACCAACCTCGCCGCCGCGCCGGACAACGCGCTGCCGCCGATCGACGCGGCCGTCGCGCTGGTCAACGCGCCGGCCGCCGATGCGCTGCCGGCCGCCGCGCCGGCGCCGGTCGCTCACGTCGCCAACCGGAGCCAGGGCTACGCCTACGCCGACCGCGCCTATGCGATGAGCAACGGCTTCGCCGCCGCGCCGCCCGACTACACCTACGACTACAACGGTCAGCGGCCATGGGTCTGGCGCGGTAGCGACGGCTCCGAGCGGGTGGTCGAGGCGGTGCCCGGCGGCCAGCGCGTCTACTACTACGAGCCCGGCGCCAGGCAGCCGTTCTTCGTGCAGGATCCGCAGTACGGGTACGGCTACCAAGACGGCGCGTTGGTGAGCGTCTACGACCAGTCGGGCCGCGCGTTAGAGGACGCCCAGGCGGAAGCGCAAGCCGAACGGGCTGGCCGCTACCTGGCCCGCGCCCGGGCGCTGTACGACGCCTCGCTGCACGCCCAACGCGAAGCTGTGGCCGAGCAGAACTGGGAGGCGCGGCGCGACGCTCTCCGCGCCCAGCAGGAGGCCTGGGCCCAGCAGCAGCAGCAGAACGCCGACTGGGCGGCCTATCACCAGCAGTACTATCCGGCCGAGGAGGCTCACTATGCCGCCGACCGCGTGGCGCGGCTGGCCTGGGCCGCGCAGGTCGACCAGATGTACAACGACCAGGCGCGGGCGCAGCGTGAGCGGGCGGAGGCCCAGCGCGAGGCGCAGGCGCCGCAATATCGCGGCCCGCAGCCAAACTTCGGGCCGGGTCCGGGTGGGCCGGGCGGCGGCCCGTCGGCAGGCTTCGCGAACCAGCGGCCGGGTGGGCCGAGTGGCGGGGCGCCGCCCTATGGGCAGAACCCGCATGACCGCAACTTCGCCGCCCAGCAGGCGGCGCAACAGGCCGCCCAGCAACAGGCAGCTGCACGCCAGGCGGCGCTGAGCCAGGCCGAGCAGCAGAAGAACGCTCAGCTGCTGGCCCGCCAACAACAGGCGCAGCAGGCCGAGGCGGCCAAGAAGCAGGCCGAGCAGCAGCGCAACGCCCAGCTGCTGACGCGCCAGCAACAGGCCCAGCAGGCCGAGGCGGCGAAAAAGCAGGCCGCGCTGCAGCAGCAGTCGGCTCGGCTCGCCGCGCAGAAGAGCGCTGCGCAGCAGGCCGCAGCGCAGAAGGCCGCCCTTGCGCAGGGCGAGCAGCAGAAGCGCGCCCAGCTGATGGCCCAGAAGCAGCAGGCCGCGCAGGCCGAGGCGGCGAAAAAGCAGTCGGCGCTGCAGCTGCAGTCGGCCCGGCTCGCCGCGGAGAAAGCGGCCGCCGAGAAGGCTGCGGCCCAGAAGCAGGCCGCCGGTCAGCAACAGGCGGCGCACCTTGCGCCGAGAAGGCGAGCCGCCGAGAAGGCCGCAGCCCAGAAGCAGGCCGCGGCAGCAACAGGCGGCGCACCTTGCCGCCGAGAAGGCGGCCGCCGAGAAGGCCGCGGCCCAGAAGCAGGCCGTCGGCCAGCAACAGGCGGCGCACCTTGCCGCCGAGAAGGCGGCCGCCGAGAAGGCCGCGGCCCAGAAGCAGGCCGTCGGCCAGCAACAGGCGGCGCACCTCGCCGCCGAGAAGGCTGCTGCCGAGAAAGGCGCTGCGCAGAAGCAGGCCGCCGCCCATGCCGAGGCGGCGCACGCCGCTCAGGTTCACGCGGGCCAGGCGACGGCGGCGCAGGCCAAGGCCAAGGCTGCCGACGAGCACGCCAGGCATCCGGGCAAGCCGGGAACGGAGCCCGTGGCGACCCAGCAGCAATAAGGCTTGCAGGCTCGGCCCTTGCGCTGAGAAGCCAGGCCCCCGATGAAGGCGTCCGCCACGGACGGCTGAGTCGGGGGCCGCATGCGCGAAATCGTCGTCTTCGCCGGGTCGTCGCACCCTGAACTGGCCGCGGAGATCTGCGCGGGGCTCGGCGTGGCGCTCTCGCCGTCGGTCACCAAGCGTTTCACCAACGACTGCCTGGAGGCGCAGCTTCAGGCCAACTGCCGCGAGCGCGATGTCTTCCTGATCCAGACGCTGGCCAAGCCAGTGCAGGAACACCTGGTCGAGCTCTTGATGATGATCGACGCGGCCAGGGGCGCTTCGGCGGCCGGCATCACCGTGGTGATCCCGTTCTACGCCTACGCCCGCTCCGACAAGAAGGACGCGCCGCGCATCTCGATCGGCGGCCGGCTGGTCGCCGACCTGCTGGCCACCGCCGGCGCCAGCCGCGTGCTGACCATGGCGCTGCACGCCCCGCAGGTGCACGGCTTCTTCTCGGTGCCCTGCGACCACCTGCACGCCCTGCACGCGCTGGCCGAGCACTTCCGCGGCCGCTGCGAGCTTTCCAACACCGTCGTGGTGGCGCCCGACATGGGCTACGCCAAGCAGGCTGCGGCCTTCGCCGGGCGGCTCGGCCTGCCGGTGGCGCTCGGCGCCAAGCAGCGCATCTCCGACACCGAGGTCGTCATCAGCGCGCTGATCGGCGAGACCGCCGGCAAGGACGTGATCATCATCGACGACGAGATCGCCGCCGGCTCGACGGTGATCGAGGCGCTGCAGCACCTGCGGGCCCGCGGCGTCGGCCAGGTGCGGGTCGCCTGCACCCACGGCCTCTTCGGCCGCGACTCGCTGGAGCGCCTCGCCGCCGAGCCCGAGGTCGCCGAGATCGTGACGATGAACACCGTCCCGATCGCGCCCGAGAAGCGCATCGACAAGCTCACCGTGCTCTCCGTCGCCCCGGCGCTGGTCGAAGCGATGCGGCGCATCCACGAAGGCGAGTTGGTGAGCGAGCTCTTCGACGAGCCGTGACCGTCGCGGGGACTTTCGCCCTGTCCCGAAATGTCAAATCGCCACCATGGCCCCCAGGAGCCTCGCCAGCGGCTCTGGTGACGGCACTGGTAGTACCCTACCGGGGACCGTCGGCGCGGGGCTCTGGCGCCCCTCCCACGGCCCTGTGGAGGCCTTCTGAGCGCGCAGCCTCGATCGGCGCCATCCCGCGGCGCATCAGCCAGGCCAGCGCGCCGATGATGACGGCGGTCGCCCAGAACATGTTGCCGAGCGCCTGCAGGATGTGCGGCGGGCCGATCGAGGCGCCGATCGTGAAGAGCGCCAGGCTGGCGGCGAGCAGGCCGGCGCTCCAGCGGCGCACCCGGCGCTCCGGGTCCAGCGCGGCGCGGTAGACCAGCAGCGTGAACGGGAACAGCAGCCAGACGAAGTAGTAGGCGCGGGCCAGCGGCGAGGCGATCGTCATCAGCGCGATCAAGAGGGCGTACTCCGCCCCGTCGGAAGCCGGCGTGCGGCGCCGCTCCGGCGGCAGGAGGGCGACGAAGCCCAGCCCGATCACGCCGGCCGCCACCGCCAGCACGATGTTGGCCTGGTCGTAGCTCAGGTTCAGGGCGTTGACGTAGAGCGGCCTTACCTCGGGGTGTTCGGCCTCGGCGTTGATCGGCCTGACGTACCGGTGGACGACGGCGATCAGCGCGTTGTTCTTCCAGCCCCAGTTCTGCTCCGGACGCTGGCCGAAGCCCTTCTCGTTGGCCGAGAACACCATGGCGCTCGCCCAGGTCTTCACCTCGGCGAGGTTGCGTGTAAAGCCGCGGAACGGGGCCGGCACGACGAGCAGGAAGACCGCCATGCAGAGCGCCATCGACGCGGCCGCCTTCCAGCGCCGGCGCCAGATCAGGTAGGGCAGGATCGCCACCGGGAACGCCTTCAGCGCCGCCGCCGCCGCGAACATCGCGCCGGCCGACCACTCGCGCCGCCCGGCCAGCAGCGCCAGCCCGGCCAGCACGATCGCCAGCAGCATCAGGTTGGGCTGGCCGAGGTCGTACATGTCCCAGATGAACGGCAGCGCGATCACCGAGGGCAGCGCGACCACCCACCAGGCCTTCTCGCCAGGCACGCCGGCCAGCCGGTCGGAGAGCCTCGCCGCCGCCCACCAGCTGCCGGCGTTCACGAGGCCGATGCAGAGGATCGAGAAGGCGCGGCCGAAGAGGGCGAACGGCGCCAGCAGCACCGCCGCGAACGGCGGGTAGAGGAAGCCGAAGCCGTGACCGGTGTCGTGGTAGAGGTCGCCGCCGGTCAGGACCTGATGTCCGACCCCGTACCACAGCGGATAGTCCTTGCCCTTGCCGTGCAGGAAAAGCTGCGGGACCAGCGGCAAGGCAATGAGGGTCAGGTTGGCGGCCACGAAGAGGATGCTCAGCGTGCGCGGGCCGAGCGGCGGCCTCGCCCACCGCCCGCCGGGGACCCTGTCCGCCACGCCGTCCGAACTGACCGCCATCACTTCCCCACGCAAGAACCGACCCGCGCTCTCTAGCGGCCCGCGAGCACCGGCGCAGCATCAACCGTTCAGCCGTGGTTCAGCCACGCTTCGACACCCTCCGCTGATTGGCGTTCTGCGGCGCCGGTCCGAGCGCAGGAGCATGGCGGCATGCATCTGAAGACGCTGATGGTCGCGGTCGCCGTCGCGCTGGCGCTGCCGGGGGCGGCGCTCGCCCAGCACAGCGGCATGGGACACGGCGCCGGCCCGCCGCCCGGCATGCACGGCGGCAGCCATTTCGCCGCCGGCCCGGTGGGCCGCTTCGGGGCGCGGGACCTGGCGACCTGGCGCGGCGGCTACTGGTGGCACGGCTGGCGCGGCGGCCGGGTCGGCTGGTGGTGGTACGCCGGCGGCTTCTGGTACTGGTACGCCTCGCCGATCTACCCCTACCCCGGATATGTGCCGGACTACTATCTGGGCGGCGGCTACCCGGCGCCCGGCTCGGTCTGGTGGTTCTGCGACAACCCGCCGGGCTACTATCCCTACGTCCGGGGCTGCTGGCATTGGCGCCCAGTGGCGCCCAGCGCCTCGGCCTTCTACCCGCCCGGCTGAGGCATCGGCCGCGCCTTAGCGGCGTCCGCGGAAACCGGTCGCCACCAGATAGACCTCCGAGCTCTCGGCGCGGCTGGCCTTCGGCTTGACCGTCCGCACGGTCTCGAACGCGCGCTTCAGCTCGGCGATCACGGCGGCGGTCTCGCCGCCCTGGAAGGCCTTGGCGACGAACGCGCCGCCGGGCTTCAGCGTCGCCTCGGCGAAGGCTGCGCCCGCCTCGATCAGGGCGACGATCCTCAAGTGGTCGGTCTGGCGGTGGCCGGTGGTGTTCGGCGCCATGTCGGAGACCACGAGGTCGGGCGCGCCGCCCGCCAGCGTCGCCAGCCGATCGGCGATGCCCGGATCAGTGAAATCGCCCTCGATCAGCGCCGCCGGCGCCAGCGGATCGACCGGCAGCAGGTCGACGCCGACCACCCTGCCCGCGCCCTTCGCCAGCAGCACCTGGATCCAGCCGCCGGGCGCCGCAGCCGAGGTCGATCACCGTCATGCCCCGCCGGATCAGGTGCGCCTTCTCGTCGATCTCGATCAGCTTGAAGGCGGCGCGCGAGCGATAGCCCTTGGCCTTCGCCTCGGCGACGTAGGGATCGTTGAGCTGGCGCTCCAGCCAGGCCTGCGAGGAGGTGGTGCGCTGCTTGGCGGTCTTCAGCCGCTGCGCAGCCGGCCGCGGCTCGCCGCCGGTCGGCAGGCGCACCATCCGCTTGCGGGGCGGGTCGTCGGCCATCAGCGCCGCCGGCGCTTGTGACGGCGACGCTCGCTCATCAGCGACATCAGCACGCCTTCGCGCAGGCCGCGGTCGGCGACCCGCACCCGCTCGCAGGGCCAGACCTACTGCACCGCCTCCAGGATCGCCGCGCCGGCCAGCACCAGGTCGGCGCGGTCCGGGCCGATGCAGGGCTGGCGCGGCGCGCTCGGCGGTGGTGAGCTGCGCCAGCCGCTGGCGCACCGCCTCGCACTCGGAGCGCGTCATCCACAGGCCGTCGACCTTGGAGCGGTCGTAGCGCGGCAGGCCGCAGGTGCAGGCCGGCCAGGCTGGTGATCGCGCCCGAGGTGCCGATCAGGTGGCTGCGCCCGGCGTCGAACAGCGCGCTCAGCGGCTCTGCCGCGGCGAACGCGGCGATCGGCGCCTTCACCGCCTCGACCATCTGGCGCGAACCAGGCGTCCGCGGCGCCCGGCCGGCGCCGTCGCCTTCGGGGAACCGCTCGGCCAGGGTGACGACGCCGATCGGGATCGAGAGCCACGCCGCGATCGGCGGCGCGCCGCGGGCGTCGGCCGCGGCGCTGGCGCAGGTCGAGCCAGGCCAGCTCGGTCGAGCCGCCGCCGACGTCCAGCACCAGCGCCGCGTCGGCCTCGCGGTCGATCAGGTTGGAGCAGCCCGCCACCGAGAGCTGCGCCTCTTCGCGCGGACTGATGACGCTCAGCGAGATGCCGGTTCGGGCTCGCGCACTCCGGCCAGGAACTCCGCGCCGTTCGCCGCCAGCGGCAGGCCTGGGTGGCGATGGCGCGCAACCGCACCGGCTCGCGGCGGCGCACCTTGTCGGCGCAGACCCCGAGCGCGGCGAACGCCCGCTCCATGGCGGCCTCGGACAGCCGCCCGGACTGGCTGAGCCCCTCGCCCAGCCGCACGATGCGCGAATAGGCGTCGACGATCCGAAAGCCGCGCTGGGTGGGCTGGGCGATCAGCAGGCGGCAGTTGTTGGTGCCGAGGTCGAGCGCCGCGAAGTGCGCCGGGCGCGCGCTCCCGCCGTCCTGGCCTTGCGTCGCGACTCTGGGACGCCGCGAGCGTCTCAGCCATTCGGGGGCCTTCCACTTCGACCATTGCCGCGGCGGGCGCTTACGTCCCTCGCACCTGTCGCCACGGCAGCTTAGCAATCCCGGTCCGCGACCGGAAGACGCACCTTGCTCCACAGGAAGAAGGCTCTACGTTCATCTCCTGGTCAGCGTGGGTGGAGTAAATAAACCGTCATGGATATGCGCGATTCACCCTCCGCCTGGGAGCCCGGCGCCAAAGGGCCGCGTCCCGAGGTCGTCGCCCAGCTCGCCGACGCACCCGCGTCCGACTCCGTCCGCCTCGCCAAGTTCGGCATCGGCCAGGTGGTCAAGCACCGGGTGTTCTCGTTCCGCGGCGTCATCTTCGACGTCGACCCGGTGTTCGCCAACACCGACGACTGGTGGCTGGCGATCCCGGCCGAGATCCGGCCCCACAAGGATCAGCCGTTCTACCACCTGCTGGCCGAGAACGACGAAGGCGGCTACGTCGCCTACGTCTCCGAGCAGAACCTGCTGGCCGACATCACCGGCGAGCCGGTCGGCAATCCCAACACCTCGCTGATCTTCGACGGCTTCCACCACGGCCAGTACCACCTGCGCCGCCGCATCACGCACTAGCTCCACCGCACATCGTAGCCCTCCCCGCCGCGCCGGGCGAGGGCTCTGTGGCCACCCGCCCCAGTAGTCCTTGCGCCACCTCACCTCGATCTGGGAGTCGTTGGACGTGTTGCCGGCAGGGCCGCTGGCGGGGCCGCCTGTCGGCCCCCCGCCGAGCCGGGAGACCACCGACAGGTTCTTCTTGACGCGCCATTCAACGTAGCCGGTCGGTCCGGTCGGACTGCCGGTGATCTCGACATAGACGTTGTTGGTCACGTACTTGCCGCCGGACACGATCGCGCCCGGCGTGTCGCCGCCCGAACGTCAGCCGGTCGAGGTGGGCGAACGAGCGCAGGTTGGCGGTGATGTCGAAGCCGGCGCCGCCGGCCAGCGACGCGGCGGCCGACGCCAGCGTCGCAGCGTCCAGCGGCGAGAGCTGCGAGGCCGACGCGCCGAACAGCACTTGCGAGAGCACCTCGTCGGCCGGCAGCACCGGCGTCGAGGTGAGCGTGATCCGGGGCTTGGCCGCCGTGCCCTCGATGCGGATCACCGCGGTCAGCGAGGGATCGTCGCGCGTGGCGGTGAGGTCGAGGCGCAGCTTCGGCAGCGTCGGTCGACAGGTAGACGAGGCCGCGGCTGTCGAACTGGAAGCGCTTGCCGGCGAAGTCGAAGTCGCCGCGCACCACCTGCGCCGTGCCGTCCAGGCTGGGGGTTTCGGTCGTGCCGGTGACGTGGGCGTCGAGCGAGAGCTCCAGGTTGAGCCCGCGCCCCTTCAGGAATACGCCGCGCGGCGCCTTCAGCGCCACGTCGAGCGCGACAGCCGGCGCGTGGTCGCTCTGGGCCTGCGGATGGCCACCGGTTCCGGGCGGGCGGTGCACCTCGACCACATCCATCGGGGTCACCCCGGACGGCGTCGGCGGATTGGCGGCGACGTCGGCGCGGTCGATGGTCAGCGCGCCGGTGAGCTTCACCGCCCCGTCGGCGCCGCGGTTGATGGTGGCCTGGCCGGACGCGGTGGCGGTGGCGATGTCGTTGTCGATCAGCCGGAAGCGGTTGAGGTCGAGGCGGAAGCAGCTGGCGCCCGAGCGCTCGAGGCTGATCCGGCCCTGCCCGGACACCGATCCGCCCACGCCGTCCTGGCCGCTGACGCTGCTGACATCGATGGAGGTCTGGTCGAGCTGGGCGGCCAGGCTGACGTTGGTCAGCTTCAGTCCGCTGGCGGCGTCGGTGAAGGCGCCGCCGGAGATCGACGCAGCGCCGCGGGCCTGCGGATCGGCGATGGTGCCCGAGAGCGTCCCGGTGGCGTGGACAGTGCCGGAAAGGCTGCGTTCGCCGCCCATCATCAGCGTCCACAGCGGCTTGATCTCGCCGTCGGCCGCGAAGTCGCCGTGCATCGGCGCCGTGCGCACCAGGGCGATGTGGAACGGCGCGGCGCTGGCCAGCGCCGGCAGCACCAGGTGGGCGTGGCTGGAGAGCCCCTGGCCGGTGCCGAGCTGTGCGTCGACGGTCATCGCGCCCCCGGCCAACTCGGCCTTCACCACGCCGTCGATGCCCTGCGCGCCGCCGGCGCCGCGCTCGCCAGCGCCGGCCAGCTTGGCCTGCATCGCGCCGTCCAGGTGCTGGCCCGCCCCTGCAGGCTGAGGTCGGCGTCGAAGCGGCCGACGAAGTCCTGGTCGAGCAGGCCCAGGCCTACGTCGGTGAGCGCCGCCGTGGCCTGCAGGCTGTCGCCGGCCTGGTGCGACGTCGACCTCGGCCCGGCCGCCGCCGACGTCGGCCAGCAGCGTCAGCGACTGCTCGCGGTCGGTGAAGCGCAGCACCGCCGGCTGCAGGGTCTTGAAGTCGACGCCGCGCAGCCGCCCGCCGCCGCTGAAGGTCGCGCCATAAGCCGGCGCCTCGCCGTCCAGCTCGCCCGAGCCATCGGCGCGCCAACTGCCGTGCGGGGTGTAAGCCCGACGCGCTGACCCGATACGGCATCGCCGCCAGCGGGCCGTCGGCGGTCAGGCTCGCCTTGTCCACCAGCAGGCCGCCCACCTTGGCGAGCGCGTCGGTCGCCGCCAGCTTCAGGCTGGCGTGCGCGCCGCCGGCGCCGCCTTGCGTGATCAGTCAGGTGGCCGGACGCCTCGCCGCGCTACAGGAACGCCCCGGGCCCGACGCTGACCGCCAGGTCCGCCGACGACGGCGCGCCGCGCCGCAGCGCCGCCTGCCCCGCGGCGTGCGCGCCGCCGGCATCGGTATCGAGGCCGGTGAAGTCGAACCCGTCGCCGCTCAAAGCGGAAGCCGGTCTCGCGCCTTGGCCGGCCCGTAGGGGCTGGCGGCGGCCAGCGTGAAGGCGCCGTTGGTGTCGGCCGGCCCCTTCAGGAAGCTCAGGGTGACGTGCGCATCGGTCAGCCGCAGCTGCGGCAGGTCGATGACCGCGAAGTTGGCGGCCAGGTCCGCCCGCGGATTGCCGAACGTGCCGGTGACCGCGCCGCTGCCCTTGGCGGCGCCGGAGATCTCCAGCGGCCCGACGTCGAGCGGCCCCTTCGCCTGCCAGTTCACCTTCAGCGCCAGCGCGCCGTCGCCGCCGACCGCCCGGCCGCGCTGGCCGCGCCGGCCGCGCCGGTCAGGTCGGCCTTGGACACCGCGAACGCCTCGCCCGTTCCAGATCGCCTTGCCCTTCAGCGCCGGGGCAGTGCCGAGCAGGCGGTCGAGTTCGGCCTAGCCGCTGGCGAAGCTCTTGGCCTTCGCGTCGAACGTGAAGCCCCACGGGTTCTTGCCCGACTGGCTGGCGGTCCAGCCGGTGGTCATCAGGCCCTTCGCGCCGGGGTGGACGAGGGCGAAGTTCGAGAAGCTGGCCTGGCCCTTGAACGAGAGCCCGCCGAAGATCCGCGCTGGCCAGCGCCGGTCGACCTTGAGCCCGGGCCGGCGACGTCAGCGACTTGATCAGCATCCGCCCGTCCGGCAGCCAGACCAGCTGCATCGCCGAGCGTGCGGCCGGCCGCCCAGCAGCGCCGCGACGAGCCCGCCCCGGCGCCGCCCTCGCCGTCCAGCGAGGCCTGCACCATCGTCGTGCCGCCATGCCGCCGCCCCAGCCGAACTTCGCCGGACCGCTGGCCTGCGCCAGCCGGTAGCCGAAGGCATTGGGCGCGTCGAGCAGAGCTGTCCGGCGACGAGGCCGTGGTCGGCCTGCCGGTGAAGGTCCCGGCGAAGCGCGCGCCGCCCATCGGCGGCCAGCCGACAACCCGATTGCAACTGCCGCATGGCCATGCCGAACCTGCCATACCCTTGGGGCCGACGATCTGGCGACCGATGTCGGCCTCGCCGCGGGCGACCACGTCGACGTTCTCGGAATTGGCGGTGACGTCAGCGCCTCCAGCCCGTCGGCCGCTTCGCGCCGTTGACCTGAAACCGCAGCTCGCGGCCCCAGCATGTGCTGGTAGCCGGTCAGGAGGCGCGAGGCCGCCAGCATGATCCGCCCGTCGCCTGGCCGCGACTGCGGCGTCCAGGCGCCGTCTGCGGCCGGATCGGTGATCAGGTCGCCGCTGCGGCTCGCCACCTGGAAGCGACCCTGGCTGGTGGTCCCCGTGGCGCTGGCCGACGACGAGGAACGGCTGGTCGGCCGCCAGCCCGAGCGCGCCGGCCATCGCGCCGCCCTGCGCTTCGCGGGCGTTCAGCGCCAGCCGGATGGTCTTGTCGCGGCCGAGGTCGAAGTCGCGTCCAGCCGGTCGCCGGCATGGGTCTGGCTGGCGGCGGTGAGCGCGACCGGCCAGGCCGCCCTGCGCGACGCAGCTCGAAGCCCCGTCGACGTCGTAGAGGCCCGTAGCGGGTCGAGAAGGCCGGCAGCAACTCGACGCGGGCGGAAAGTCGCTGCACGTCCACGGTCACCGACGCACCGCCGCCCGGCGCCGTCCGTTCACCGACGGTGCGCGCAGGACCGTCATCAGATGGGCGTCCAGTTCGTTCACCGCAAACCTGCGGCTCAGCAGTTGCGGCCAGTCCCAACGCATGCGGACTGCTCGCGCGTCGAGCCAGGTCCCGTTGTCGTCGCTGATCGTCAGCCGTCTGATGGTAAAATCGCGCCAGGCGTCGCCCTCGAGGCCCTCGACGTGCAAGCGACCATACCCGGCAAGGTTCAGTCCATTGAGCGTGGAAGCCACGAGGCCGCGGCCGCTCGGTGTCAGCACCCCGTAGCGCAGCACGATCGCCGCCACGGCCACCAGGCCGACCAACCCGACAATGGCGCGGGCGGCCCAGCGCTGCCCCCGCCGGGGGCGACGCGGCGGCGCCGGGAGTCTCGCGCTCTGGCGCCGCCTCGCTCAAAAACTCTGCCCGATGCTGATGTAGAACTCCACCCAGGGATCGCCTTTGCGGCGCGTCACCGGCGTGGCGATGTCGAGCCGCAGCGGCGCGAAGCCGAGGTCGTAGCGCACCCCGACGCCCGCCCCGACGTCCACCTGGCTGAAGTCGGGGACGACAGTCGGGCCGAGCGAGCCGGCGTCGATGAAGCCGACGGCGCTCCACGGGCCAGTAACGTGCTGGCGCACCTCGAACGAGGACTCGAACAGCGACGCGCCGCCGAGCGGCGTGCCGTCGGCCAGTTGCGGCCCGACCTCCTGGTAGTCGAAGCCGCGCACCGAGCCGCCGCCGCCGGCGAAGAAGCGCCGGTCGGCCGGCACGTCGGGGATCGAGCCGCCGACGATCGAGCCCAGCTTCAGCCGCGCCGCCAGCACCGTGTCGGCGTCTGGATCGAAAGGAGGTAGCCCGACGCCTGGCCCTGCAGCTTCACGTAGGGCAGCGTGCGGTCGCCGGTGACGTAGGTCGGGTCGGCCTCGGCCTGCAGCCGCCAGCCGCGAGTCGGGTTGAGCGGATCGTTGGACCGGTCGAGCGCGAACTGGCCGATCAGCGGAAAAAATCGCCAGCTTCAGGTTCTCGCCGACCGGCGATGCCGTTGGCATTGATCGAGGTGTTCTCGCGGGTGTCGACCAAATCGATCGCGGCGCCTAGCCGGTGAAGGTGGTGCGTGGTGTAGTGGTGCTCGACGCTGCCCGCAGGCCGAGGCCATCGTCGTCGAAGGCGTTGGTGTTGTCGGCGAAGATGTCGGCGCCGATCTTGAGGGTCTGGTCCGGCTGCCGCCAGTCCGGCAGGTCGAGTTCGGCGTCGAGCTTCTGCTGGATCTGCGCCAGCCGCCCGGTGAAGGTGATCGTGTCGGCCTGGCAAGCCGGTTGTAGAGATCCACTTGGCGTCGACGCCGCCCCTCGCTGGTCGATAGGCGACCTCGGTGATGCCCGGTTGGTCGGATAGCCGCCGCTGGTGTAGCCGCCGCCGAGCTCGATCGTGTGCGGCGGGCGGTCGCCGAGACTGACGATCACCGGGCGCAGCCCTTCGACGCTCTCGTCCGCCGGTGCTAAAGAGACCGTCACCGAGTTGTAACACGCCGGCGTCGCGCAGCCGCTGCTCGAGCTTGGCCACCTTGGCCGGGTCGTAGACCTCGCCCTTCTTCCAGGGCGCCAGGCGGGCGATCCAGGCTGCGCCGGTGCGGCCCTTGCCGACCACCTTGACGCCGTCGAGGCGGACGAGCTTGCCGGCGGCGAAGTGGAAGGTGGGCTGGACCGTGTGGTCCTGGTGGTCGACCACCACCCGGCGCGGACTGGACCGTCGCGTCGGCGTAGCCGCGGTTGCGCAGCATCGCCTCGACCCGCCCCTCGGCGGCGACCACGTCGGCGGCGCGGCCGGGCGCGCCCGTCTTCAGGGCCAGCGAGGTTTCCGCCGCCGCGACCGTGGCGGCGTCCGGCGACCCGCCGTCCCAGACGATCTGGCTGGCGCCCAGCGCCGAGCGCGGACCGAGCGTCACCTTGACGATGGCGTCCGGTGCGTCGCCCTCGCCGACGTCGGCCTCGACCTGATAGTCGTAGTAGCCCTCCGAGCGCAGCACGGCGATCGCCGCCTCGCTGGCCTCGCGGGCCCGGCGGCGCGCGTCGACGCGGCTCCCGGGACGGGTCTTCTCGACGCCGACGGCGCGCTGGATCTCGGCCTCTCAGCGTCTTATCGAGGTCGCCCTGGATGACCGCTTTCGGCTCAGCGGCCCAGGCGGCGGCGCGGGGCGAGCAGGCTGATCGCCACCGAGGCAAGGATCGCAGCCCGAGCTCGTCCCACGCACCGACTTTCTTCCTGGCGCCTCCCCAGAATCCCCTTTAGTGCGCACCGGTCAAGGTGTCACCGGGGCTTGGCCGCGGCGCAAGCGCCATCGAACGCGCGAGGCCGGCTTGAAGCGGCTCTCGCGCGCCCGACGGCGGCGCAAGGCGTGGAGGGCTTTAGGCCGCGCTCAGATCGACGGCCGAACTCGCGGCCGGTCTTGCGGTCGTTGCGCACCTCGAAGTTGACCTTCTGGCCGTCAGCGAGCTCGCCGAGGCCGGAGCGTTCCACGGCGGAGATGTGGACGAAAACGTCCTTGCCGCCGTTATCGGGCTGGATGAAGCCATAGCCCTTCTGGGCGTTGAACCACTTCACGGTTCCGGTTGCCATATATTCCACCTTGTTCGGGGGTTGGGAGGGTTTGCACGGGCGCCAGAGGCGTCCGGCTGTTAGATCAAATTCTCGAAGAGGGCGGAGCCGGACCAGCGAAGGCAGAACCTTGAGCGCAGGGTTAGACAGCCGAACCAAGACGAATTCGACGCGAGCCGGACATAACGCAAATTCCGGCCACTGCAAGCTGGGCGGTGGAGCGGCGCGGCAAAATGGCGTCGGCGGCCGGCGATCGGCAGCGTCGGCGACACCGCCTTCCCTCGCCCGCCGTTCTTTGCCCAAATGCTGGGCGCTGGCGGCGTTGGCGCGAGTTGGAGCGTCCGCCCGGCTTGCCGCAGCGCCGTCGCGACGCAAAGAAGGGCCGGCGCGCAAACCAAGTCGATGAGCTCCAACCGCATCGTGGCCAAGGACCAGCCGCTCGAACTGACGCCGCCCACGGGCGCGGCCTACCTCACCGGGCGCGCCTACGACGAGATGTTCGCGCCGACGGCGCGGTGCGGCCGCACTACGCGGTGCTGCAGGACCGGATCGCCAGCCTGAGCGCCGAGGAACTGGCGCGAGCGCCAGCGCACGCTGGAGCGCTCGTTCCTGCTGCAGGGCATCACCTTCACCGTCTACGGCGCCGACAGCGCCACCGAGCGGATCATCCCGACCGACCTCTTCCCGCGCATCATCCCGGCGGCCGAGTGGGCGACGATCGAGGCCGGCCTGACCCAGCGCCTCACGGCGCTGAACCTCTTCCTCGCCGACATCTACGGCGAGCAGAAGATCCTGAAGGACGGCGTCGTGCCGCGCGAGCTGGTCTGGGCGCGCCGTCCTACCGCCGCGAGATGCGCGGCCTCTCCGTGCCGCACGACGCCTACGTCAACGTCTGCGGCGGCGACCTGATCCGCGACGAGGACGGCGACTTCGTCGTGCTGGAGGACAATCTGCGCGTCCCCTCCGGCGTCTCCTACATGCTGGCCAACCGCGACGCGGCGCGCCGCGCCTTCCCGGGCGTCTTCCGCCAGGCCGGCGTGCGGCCGGTCGAGCGCTATCCCGACCTGCTGCTGGCGACGCTGAAGAGCATGGCCGGCGACTGGCGATCGAACCCGCAGGTCGTGGTGCTGACGCCCGGCGTCTACAACTCCGCCTACTACGAGCACGCCTACCTGGCGCGGCTGATGGGCGTGCCGCTGGTCGAGGGCCGCGACCTGCTGGTGCACGACAACCTCGTCTACATGCGCACCACATCGGGCCTGCGGCGCGTCGACGTGATCTACCGCCGCATCGACGACGACTTCATCGATCCCCTGACCTTCCGCGCGCGACTCCTCGCTGGGCGTGGCCGGCCTGTTCAACGCCTATCGCGCCGGCAATGTGATGATCGCCAATGCGCCGGGCACCGGCGTCGCCGACGACAAGGCGGTCTACGCCTATCGTGCCCGACATCATCCGCTACTACCTCGGCGAGGAGCCGATCCTGCCCAACGTCGAGACCTTCCTCTGCCGCGAGCCGAGCCAGCTCAGCCACGTGCTGGCCAATCTCGACAAGCTGGTGGTGAAGGCGGTCGGCGCGTCCGGCGGCTACGGCATGCTGGTCGGCCCGCACGCCAGCGCGGCGGAGCGCGCCGCCTTCGCCGAGACGCTGAAGGCCGATCCGGACAACTACATCGCCCAGCCGACGATCCAGCTTTCCACCGCGCCCTGCCTGGTCGACGGCACGGATCGAGCCGCGGCACGTCGACCTGCGGCCCTTCATCCTCTCCGGCGAGAAGGTGGTGGTGACGCCCGGCGCGCTGACCCGCGTGGCGCTCAAGCGCGGCTCGCCTGGTGGTGAATTCCAGCCAGGGCGGCGGCTCGAAGGACACCTGGGTGCTCGGCGAGGAGCCCGCCGGCCCATGATGCTCGCCCGCGTCGCCGACAGCCTCTACTGGATCGGCCGCTACATCGAGCGGGCCGAGCACGTCAGCCGGCTCTCGGCGGTGATGCTGAACGCCACGCTCGACCGCACCCAGGGCGCGGTGCAGACCGGCCGCATCGGCCTGGCCGCGCTCGGCGAGACCGACGGCGGCCGCGCCGACCACACCTACGAGGCCGCCCGCGACCTGGCGCTCGACCGCACCGACGACGGCTCGGTGGTGGTCTCGCTGGCCCGGGCCCGGGAGAACGCCCGCCAGGTGCGCGACCAGATCACCACCGAGACCTGGGAGCGGCTCAACCTCCTCTACCTGCGCACCATCGCGCCATCGTCGGCGGCGGCGTTCGAGGACGATCCGCCCGGCTTCCTGAACGAGATCATCGCCGACCTGCACCTCTTCAAGGGCGCGGCCGACACGACGCTGAGCCACGGCGAGGGCTGGCGCTTCCTGCTGCTCGGCGTGCACATGGAGCGCGCCCAGCTGATCGCGCGGCTGCTGGAGGTCTGCTTCACCGACGCCCGCACCCCGGCGGTCACCGAGCCGATCGCGATGATGAGCGTGCTCAGGATGGCCTGCGCGCTGGAGCCCTACCTCAGGATCTACACGGCCGACATCAATCCGCGCTTCATCCTGGAGTTCCTGATGTTCGACGAGGAGTTCCCGCGCTCGATGCGCTTCTGCACCGCGCACATCCAGGAGCTGCTGACGCAGCTGGCCGGCGAGCTGGGCGCGGCGCGCTCCGACGCGCTGCGCCTGGCCGGGCGGCTCGACGCGCGGCTGAAGTACGCCGACGTCGCCGAGGTCGAGGCGACCGGGGCCGGCGCGCTGCTGGCCGCGGTGGCCCGCGAGTGCGCCGCCATCCACGAGGCGATCTACGACGACCTTCGTGGCCTACCCGCTCGAACTGAGCCTGCAAGCCTGATGCTGCTCGAGATCCGTCACGTCACCCACTACCACTACGCCGCGGCGGTGCGCGAAAGCGTCATGGAGCTGTGGATGCAGCCGCAGAAGTCGGCCACCCAGCGGCTGCTGAGCTTCGAGCTGGAGATCGACCCGGCGGCGCAGCTGTTCTCCTACCCCGACACCTTCGGCAACGCGGCCTATCACTTCGACGTCCCGCAGCCGCACAACCAGCTGCAGATCGTCGCCCGCTCGACGGTGGAGACGCAGGCGCCGACGGCGACGCCGACCGCGCTGGACCAGGGCGAGTGGGACCGTCTGCGCAGCGACTTCGTGCAGGGCGAATGCTTCGATTTCCTGCAGCCGCACGGCTATGTCGAGCGCACACGCGGCGCTCGCAGAGTTCGTCGCCGCCAAGCGGATCGATGCGTCTGCGCAGCCTCGACCCGCTGAGCGCGGCGCGCCAGCTCGCCGAGGTGATCTACGCCTCGTTCGAGTACGAGGCCGGCGTCACCGAGGCCGACAGCCCGATCGACCTGGCGCTCGGGCAGGGCCGCGGCGTCTGCCAGGACTTCGCCCACATCATGATCGCCATCTGCCGCGACTGGGGCCTGCCGGCCCGCTACGTCTCGGGCTACCTCTTCACCGACCGCGAGCGCTCGCACGATCGCTCCGACCCGGACGCCAGCCACGCCTGGGTGGAGGTCTTCCTGCCCTCGCTGCGCTGGGTGGGGTTCGATCCGACCAACAACATCATGGCCGGCGAGCGCCACGTGGTCGTCGCGGTGGGCCGCGACTACGGCGACGTGCCGCCCTCGCGCGGCGTCTTCAAGGGCGAGGCGGAGAGCCAGCTGGCGGTCGGCGTCTCGGTGCGCCGCGCCCGCGCCGCGCCAGCCGAGCCGGAATTCCTGCGCATGGCCCGCCCCGCCTTCGCCGGCGCCCAGCCCCGCCGCCGCACCTCCCTGGTCGGCCTCGCCGACCAGCAACGGCATCAGCAGCAACAACAGCAGCAGTAAGGGTTGGGGTCCCTTTCGTCCCATCCCTCCGTCATGGGCCGGGCGCAGCCCCGCCCTTCAGCCGGGGATGACGGTAGTTGGCGGGCTAGTGGCGCGCCGGCGCCACGAACCCCGCCTCGGCGGCTCCCGGCAGCCAGAGCAGCAGGCGGGCCAGCACCTCGCCAGGCGCGCGGGCCAAACTGTCGGCGGCTGCGCGGCTCGCCGCCTGGATGTCGCCGCCGCTGGCCGACAGCGCGTCCAGCCAGGCGAACGCCCACGGCTCCAGCACGTGGACGCGCACCGCGTAGCGCCGCCGCGCCACCGCGACCAGGGTCGGCTGCGAAGGCGGCGGCGGTGGGCGGGCGCCGGCGCGGTGGGCCGCCAGCGCCTCGGTGAAGTCGAAGCCCAGCCGCAGCAGCTGCAGCGTGCCGGGTATCCGGAGCCGCGCCGCCGGCTGGAACAGCAACGTCGCTGCGTCGAGCTGCGGTTCGGGCGCATCGGCTTCCAGGCCCGCGGCGCGGCCGCTCTCGGCGATCGCCCGCTCCAGCCGCGCCAGGTCGGCGGGCAGCGCGGCCAGCGCGCCCGCCGCGCCGGGCGGCCGCGTCGCCGCCAGGTAGTCGGCGAAGCCGGCGCCGAGCTCGTAGAGCGTGGGCGAACGCGAGGGCCGCGCGCCGAGATAGGCGCCGGCGAAGAGGTTGAAGACCTCCGGCCCGACCATCGCCGCCAGCACCGGGAACTCGGCGCGCAGGCACTCGGCCAGCCGCAGCCCGTAGCTCTTCGCATAGATCGCCAGCCGGGCGCGGGGCGTCAGCGGGCCGCCGGCCACCACGCAGGTCGGCGGCCAGCGGACCGGCGGCCGGGTCCTCCGGCAGGTCCCAGAGCCCGGCGGTGACGCGGGCCTGCAGCCAGGCCTGCAACCCGGCGAGCCCAGGTCCTGACGCGAGTTCAGGCATCTGCGAGGCTTAGGGCATGGTCGAGCGGCGTCGGGATCGCATCCGGCGCGGCGACCGGCGCCGCCCCAGCCTCCGGCAGCGCGCCGTCGCGCGCCAGCCGAGCCTTGCCAAGCTCAGCCAGGAGTTCGTCGTAGGGCGGGATCCGCGCGTCCCACTCCAGCAGCGTGGAGACGCCGCCGGCGCGGGCCTGCGCCCGGGCGTAGAGCGGCCAAACCGGCGCCGCCACCGGGTGGTCGTGGGTATCGATCAGATATCCGCCGCAGTCGCTGCAGCCGGCCAGGTGCATCTGCACGATCCGCTCGGCCGGCAGCGCGTCGATGTAGGCGACGGCGTCGAAGCCGTGGTTGGTGGCGCTGACGTGGACGTTGTTGACGTCCAGGAGCAGTCCGCAGCCGGTCTCCTCGGCGAGCCGTCCGAGGAACTCCCACTCCGGCATCTCGCTGGCCCGGAATTCCAGGTAGCTGGAGGGGTTCTCCAGCACCAGTGGCCGGCCGAGCGCGTCCTGCACGGCGCGCACCCGGTCAGCGGTGTGGGCGAGGCTCGCCTCGGTCAGCGGCATCGGCAGCAGGTCGTGCGTGTTGATCCCGCCGACTCCGGTCCAGCACAGGTGATCGGACACCCAGACCGCCCGCACCCGCTCGGCAAGCGCGCGCAGATCCCGCAGATACGCGCGGTCCAACGGGTCCGTGCCGCCAATCGAGAGCGAGACCCCGTGCATCACCACCGGCCGATGTGCGGCGACCCGCTCCAGCACGTGCGCCGCGTAGCCGTGATGGCCGATGAAGTTCTCGCTGATGATCTCGAACCAGCCCACGCCCCAGTCGGCGGGCGGGCTCGCCATCAAGTGCGCGAAGTGGACGTCGCGCAGGCCGACGCCGTCGCCAAGGTCCGGCAGGCCGAGCCGCGCCGCCGGTCCGCTCGCCCCGCTCACGTCGATGGCGGGAACGCCAGCCGCAGCGGCGTGGGCTTGGGCGGCGGCGGCGTGGTCCCGGTCGGATCCATCACCTGGAAGTAGGCCTTCCAGGCGACGTCGTGCACGTTCTCGCCCTCCGCGAAGTCGATCTTCTGGTTCTCCAGCAGCACCGAGGTCCACTGTCCGTCGACCTGCTTGAAGCCGAACAGCTGCATGTTGCCGGTCTTCGGGAACACCTGCGAGGCCGAGATCGGCACCGCGCAGCCGCCGAAGGTCTGGCACTTGTTGTCGCCGGGCGCCGAATAGGCCGGGCCGGCGAACGGGTTGCAGCCGCCCATCGTCAGGTACGGGCCCTCCGGCGGCGAGCAGCGGCTGGCGTCGCCGAACGTGCGCGTGGCCTTCGCGGTGGCGGTCGACATTGCGCTCGAGCAATTGCCGCCGCCCGTGGTCAGCTGCACGAAACCGCAGCCGCCCTGCGCGTGGCAGCCGTTGGAGCCGCGGCACGAGTGGAACACCGTCACCTCGGCGCAGCTGTTTGCGCCCAGTTTGCCGGGCGTGGCGTTGTAGTCGATGCCCTGGCACGAGTGGTAGAGCACGTCGTCCTTCGGCGGGTCGAGCCCGATCGACAGGTCCGGCGCCTTGCCGAACACCGCCCAGCAGATCGCCATCCGGTCGCCCGAGCCCGACATCGACGGGAACGGGAACGGGACCGGCGAAGCCGACTGCGCCTGCGCGCTCCAGTACTTGTCGAGCACCGTGGTGACCCCGGCGATCGAGCCGATCGAGGCCTGGCTGAGCAGCTTGTAGTAGTCGGGCGCTCCCGGCGGCGGGTTCACCATCAGGTTCAGCGCCCCGGCGATGTCCGCCGGGTCCGGCAGCTGCGCGTTGGGCGTGTAGGTCGAGGTAGTGAGGTCGGCGGCGGTCCAGGGGCCATGCTCGGCCAGCCACGTCGGCCAGGTCACCACCTCGTCGACGTAGGTCGCCAGGATCTCCTGGAAGCACTCGTAGTGGTCGCGGATGTCGTTGCCGCGCGCCACCGCGTCGGCCGACGCCTCCAGCTGGCCGCCGTCGCTGTAGCTCGGATAGTCCGACTTCAGCGCGGTGATGTCGGCCTGGTACTGCGGCTTGACCGCCTGAAGGTTGGCTGCGCGCGCCGCCCTGAGCCGCTGGACCAGCGTCGAACCCTCGCCCTGGTCGGTGATGGCGTCCATCATCAGGCCCATCTGGGCGAAGGCGATCTCCGGGTAGGTCTGCGCGACCGAGGCCTCGAAGCCCATGAACTCACGCATCGGGTGGTCGGCCCCGGCGAACGAATTGAACTCGTCGTTCTGCTGGCCGCCGGGTGCGAAGACGTGGCTCCAGAGCGTTGTTCCGTCTGAGTATTTCAGGTGCAGATAGTCGAAATAGCACTGGTACATCCAGCCGATGGTGCCGAACATCGGCAGTGTCTGGCCGGCCGTCCACCCGGCAAACGGGACGGTCGGGAAGTACTTGCCCCGCTTGTCCGGCTGGATGTCGGTGCGGGCGATGTTGTCGGGCTGCTCGATCACCAGAAAGAGCTGCAGCTGTTCGCGCGTCAGCCCCCCGATGTTCACCTTCACCCCAGTCTGCCGGATGGTGTCGCGCAGGTCGATGATGTGTGGGATCACCGTCAGGTCCGGCCCGTAGCAGGTCCAGGCGTGTGTGGCCGGATCCATCAGCGCCGGGCTGGTGTAGAGGGGCGCAGCGCCGTTCAGGTTGACCGTGGTCGCCATGTTGGAGGCCAGCTGCAGGTGCAGCATCTCCTGGATGAACACCGAGAAGACGATGTTGAACGCCTTCTCGTTGGCGGTGCCGGGGAACGCGGTGGTCGCCGGCCCGGGCCACAGCCGCCCCTCGTAGAAGCTGTTCCCCGAACTGGTGATCGCGTGCATGCCCTGGATGGAGTAGAGCGCCGTCATGTAGAGCGGCACGGTGAAGAGCTCGACCTCCACCGCCGCCTGCGCGATCGCCCTGAGCGCCGCCGCGTCGGTCTGCCAGTTGGCCGGATCGCGCAGCCCCTGAACGCTGGCGCTGACCATCCTGAGCGTCGTCTGCATAGCCCCGCCTCCCCGACCACCCTGGCCGAAGCGCAACCTTAGGGGGATCGGCCGGAAGTTGTCTATCTCCAGCCACGTCCCAGGGACGAATTATTCACTGTGGCGGCTGGCTTGACTATTCCGAACAAAACGGGAACTTCATCCCTCGTGGACGCCTCCATTCTCCATGCCGACCTGGACGCCTTCTACGCCTCGGTCGAGCAGCTGCTGCAGCCTGAGCTGCGCGGCAAGCCAATCGCGGTCGGCGGCGGCGTCGTGCTCGCCGCGTCGTACGAGGCGCGCGCCTTCGGCGTGAGGAGCGGCATGCCGGGGCGACAAGCGCGCCAACTCTGCCCGAGCCTCATCTTCACCGGCGGCCACTTCAGCGAGTACCAGCGCTTGGGCGATGCGGCGATCGCCGTGCTGGCCGACTTCACGCCGGACATCGAGCGCATCTCCATCGACGAGGCTTTCGCGGACGTCTCTCGGTCAGCGCGGCTCTTCGGCGCGCCGGCGGATATCGCGGCCCGCGTGCGGGTGCGGGTGCGAGACGAGCTCGGGCTGGCTATCTCCATCGGCGTGGCGCGCACCAAGCACCTGGCGAAGGTCGCCTCTCAGGTCGCCAAGCCGGATGGGCTGGTGGTCGTCGATCCCGCGGGCGAGCTGGCGTTCCTGCACGACCTTCCGGTCGAGCTGATGTGGGGGGTGGGACCGGCGACGCGGGCCAGGCTGGCGGACGCCGGCGTCACCACGATCGGCCAGTTGGCGCAAAGCTCGTCCTGGGCGATGGAGCGCCTGCTCGGCCGCGCCGCCGGCCGCAAGCTGACGGCGCTCGCCTGGAACCGCGATCCGCGCGCCATCCAGACCCAGCGACGCGCTCACTCGGCTGGGGCGCAGTCGGCCCTCGGGCGCCGGGCGGCCACCGAGGCCGTCTTCCGCCCCGTCCTTCAGCACCTGGCCGACCGCATCGCGCGGCGCCTGCGCGCCAAGGATCGTCCTTGCAGAACGGTGACCGTTCGCGTCCGCTTTGCCGACCTTCGCTCGGTGACGCGGGCGCTCACGCTGCCGGCGCCGATCTGCGCCACCGCGGCGCTGGCGGACGTGGCCGTCGAGCTCGTGCGCGCGGTGCTGGCCGACAACTGCGACGAGCGCACGATCTCGCTGCTGGCGATCTCCGCGTCCAATCTCGGCGAGGATCCGTTTCTGCAGCTCGAACTGCCGTTCTGCCTCGCTGATGACGGCAGGCGGCCGGGCACGCGGCGGGGCATCGCGCGGCTCAGGGCCGATCGGGCCATCGACGCGATCCGCGAGCGCTTCGGCTGGGAGGCGGTGACCTATGGCTCGGCCGCGCCTGGCGCCTCGCGGTCCGTGCCGGACGACTTTCGCAGTCTGGCCGAAAAGAGATTGTGATCCTGAGTGCGCGCCACACGCTCAGGCGTCCTTGAAAATGTAAGGCTCCAGCGTCGACTGCGGCGCGATGCGGTGCTTGTGCCACCTGCCGCCGCCGTAGTAGGCGAGGCTGCCCGGTGCCGCGTTGCCTTCACCGTTATAGTAGGAGATGCAATCGCGCAGCGGCGCAGTCGCGATGTCGACCTCGCGGCAATGCTCCGCATACGCATCTTCCGGCTCCTTGCGGACATCGACGATGCGCGCGCCGCGCTCCCGCATGGTCTTCAGCATCCACACGACATAGTCGCCGTGCGCGTCGATCGCGTCGGTGAAGTTGAAGCTGCCGCCGCCGCCCTGCGGACCGGTGACGATGAACAGGTTGGGGAAGCCGTGGCTATGCAGGCCGAGGAAGGTCTTGGTCCCCTCGGTCTCCCACTTCTCCTTCAGGGTGCGGCCGCCGCGGCCGGTGACCATGTTGAAGGTCGAGGTGCCCATCCACTGGAACCCGGTCGCGTAGATCAGCACGTCGAGCGGATATTCGACCCCGTCATGGACGACGCCGCGCTCGTTGATCTCGCTGCACGCCGCGCGGCGCGGTGTCGACCAGATGGACGTGCGGCAGGTTGAACGTCGGCAGGTATTCGTCGTGGAAGGTCGGCCGCTTGCAGCCATACGGGTAGTAGGGCTTCAGCGCCGCCGCCGTCTTCGGGTCCTTGACGATCGCGTCCACGCGCGCCCGGATCTGCTCCATGATGCGGAAGTTGGAGTCGAGCTGCTTCTGCGATCAGCTCCTCCGGGGTCAGCTCGCGCTCGTGTTTCTTGCGCTCCTTGAAGTCCTGAATCTTGCCCGCGAGGTAGTCGTCGTTGGCCTGGATGGCGGTGCGCCCTGCCGAGATCCTCGCGAAGCGCGCGCGCCTCGCCCGGGCCCATCCGGGCTCGTTGGCCCAGGTCGCCCGCTCCTCGTCGGTCGTCGCGCGCTGGTCGCGCACGTCGATCGAGGACGGCGTGCGCTGGAACACGTAGAGCTCGCCCGACGGTCTTGGCGAGCTCCGGGATCGCCTGCACCGCCGTCGCGCCGGTGCCGATGATGCCGACCGTCTTGCCGCGCAGGTCGATGTTGTAGTCCCAGCGCGAGGTATGGAACGACTCGCCCTTGAACTTCTCCATGCCCGCGATGCGCGCCAGCTTCGGCGTCGTCAGGATGCCGTTGGCCAGGATCACGAACCGCGCGCGCATCTTGTCGCCGCGATCGGTCTCGACGATCCAGCGGCCGGAGGCCTCGTCCCAGGTCGTCGCCTCGACCGTCGTGTGGAACAGGCAGTGGTCGTAGAACCCGAACTTCTCGGCCATGCTTCTGGCAGTATTCGAGGATCTCGAAGCCCGAGGCGAACTTCATCGACGGGACGTAGCCCGTCTCCTCGAGCAGCGGCAGGTAGCTGTAGGATTCGACGTCGCAGGCGATGCCGGGATAGCGGTTCCAGTACCAGGTGCCGCCGACGTCGCCGCCCTTCTCGCAGAAACGCACGTCGGTGAAGCCGGCCTGCGCTCAGCTTGTGCCACAGCAGCAGTCCGCCGAAGCCGGCGCCGACCACCAGGATCTCGCACTCGTCGGTCAGCGCTTCGCGCGGGATCGGCGGCTCCGAATAGACGTCGTCCAGATATTTCTTGAACTCGCCCTCCATCGGCCATGTAGTCGGCGGCGCCGCGGCGGGCTTCCTTGAACGCGCGGTACTTGGCCTGCTCTTCCGCATTGAAGGTCGCGCCGGGCGGCAATTCCGGCAGCTCCTTCAGCTTCTGATCGGTGACGACGGAATAGCCCTTGCCGGCAATCTTTTCCGAGGCCTTGGCGGCGCGCGTGTTGAAACGCTTCAGTCCATCGGAGGGATCGATGCGGATGGCCGGCATTCGGTGTTCGCTCCAGTCTCGCGCCGACCCGACGGCCGGGCGTCGTCCATACCCGTCACACTGTGGCTTAGCGCCGAAAGCACATCAATCTACCTCTGCGCGGACGTGAGGACGGGCCGCTGACCCCGTGGCGATGTTCTAGTAGCCGACGTAGGCGCCGCCGTTGGCATGGATCACCTGGCCCTGGACGAACTCGGCGCCTGGTCCCAGCAGGAACTCGACCACGGCGGCGTAGTCGTCGTCATTGCTCATCCGGCCGGAAGGGTTGGAGCGCGCCGCCCGCTCGTAGAGCTGCTCCGCCGCGTCCTGGCTTCCCAGCATGTTCGCGACCGAGCTGGTCTTGACGAGGCCGGGCGCGACCGCGTTCACGCGAACGCCGCGCGGCGCCAGCTCGGGCACCAGGTAGCGCACCAGGCTCTCCGCCAGCGCCTTGCCCACGCCGAGCGCGGCGTAGCCGCTCTGCGCCTGCCGCGCCCCGGCGCTGGAGATGAACACGACGCTCGAGCCGCGCTGCAGCAGGGGAAGCGCCGGCTGCACCAGATAGAGCAGCGACAGCCCATTGGTGTGGATCGCGCTCGTGAAGCGGGCGAGGTCCGCACGCAGGAGCGAGGTCGGGTAGATCATCGCCGCGCTGTGGACGATGTGCAGGGGCGCGGCCCCTATTCTCGCCACCTCGGCCATGAGCTGCGCCGCGGATGCGATGTCGCCGACGTCGCTGCGAAACGCGTGCACGCTCGCGCCCTTGGCCGCGATGCGCGCCTTGGCCGCCTCCGCCGCCGCCGCGTCGCTGCGATAGGCGAGGACCAGCGTCTCGCCGGGCCGCGCCAGTCGCTCGGCGATGGCCAGCCCGATCCCCTTGGTCCCACCCGTGATCAGAATGGTCATGCCTCGTCCCTGCCGCCCTGGCTCAATTGAACCGCGGCGCGCTGGCCGAGAGACCGCTAGGCCCCAGGATGGCGCCGAAATCGGGGTCGTAGGCGCGCTCGGGGTCGGCGCGGACCCGCTCGTCCAGCTGGAGGGCGTCCTCGCCCACCAGCACGCGCCAGCGCTCCGCCTTGACCGCGTCCAGGATGATCTTCGCGGCCTCGGCCGCCGTCGTCGGCGCGCGATCGTGGAAGTTCTGCGCCTGACGCTGGATGCGCTCACGGATGTCGTCGTCGCTGAGCGCGGCCTCGTCGACGCCCTGCTGGCGCATGCGTGAGCGGGTGCGGCGCACCTCGATGTCGCTCAGGCGCGGCGTGTCACGGCCCGCCAGCACCATGCGCGAGTTGGCGACGATGTTGGTGCCGATGTGGCCGGGCATCACCACGGAGCATTTGACGTGCGGAGCGTTGACCCGCAGGTCGGTAATCAGCGCTTCGGTGAAGCCCTTCACCGCGAACTTGGCGGCGCTGTAGGCGGTGTGCGGCGAATTCGGCCCGAGCGAAGCGAAGAAGCCGTTCACCGAGGAGGTGTTGGTGATGTGCCCCTCGTCGGCCTTGACCAGCATCGGCAGGAAGGCGCGGGTCATGTAGTAGACCCCGAACCAGCAGACGTTGAAGGTCTTCTCCCAGTTGGCGCGGCTGTCGGTGAACAGCGAGCCGCCCGCCCCGATGCCGGCGTTGTTGAAGAGCAGGTTGATCCTGTCGGTCCCGTGCTCGGCGCCGACCTCGTCACGGAAGCGAGACACCTGCTCTTCGTCCGAGACGTCGACCACGTGACAGGTGATGCGAACGCCGGGTTTGAGGCCATCCTGGGCGCAGAGCGCCTTGGTCTCTTCCATGCTCTGGCGGGAGACGTCGCACATCGCCACGCTCGCCCCCTCGGCCGCCAGCTGGCGCACCAGCTCGCGCCCCATTCCCGATCCGCCGCCGGTGACGACGGCGATCTTGCCCTCGAAGCTTTTCATGCGGTCGGCCTTCCGGTTCTGCGTTTCCCGGAATCCAGGCTAGCGGCTGAACCGAAGGCTTGCCATCGTGTCACGCCGTTCCCCCTCTCTCTCGCAGGGCCGGGCGGACGGCGGGACCGGCCGGCGTCAGGCGTGCAGGCGCACCGGGAGGGTTTCGTAGCCGTTGACGAAGCTGGAGAGCACGCGGCGCGGCTCGCCCACCACTTCCACGAACGAGAACCGCGTCATGATCTCTTCCCAGACGATCCTGAGCTGCAGCTCCGCGAGGCGATTGCCGACGCAGCGGTGGATGCCGAAGCCGAACGACAGGTGCTGGCGGGCGCGCTCGCGGTCGATGCGGAACGCGTCCGGCTTGTCGATCACCGACGCATCGCGGTTGCCCGACACGTACCACATGATGACCGCGTCGCCTTCCTTGATGGTCTTGCCGCCCAGCTCGATGTCGGCCACCGCGGTGCGGCGCATGTGCGCCAGCGGCGTCTGCCAGCGGATGATCTCCGGCACCATGTTGGGGATCAGCGCCGGGTTGGCGCGCAGCTTGTCGTACTCCGCCGGGTTCTGATTGAGCGCCAGCACGCCGGCCGAGATGGAGTTGCGGGTGGTGTCGTTGCCGCCCACCGTGAGCAGCACGATGTTGCCGAGGTATTCCATCGGCGTCATGTTCCGCGTGGCGTCGCTATGCGCCATCATCGAGATCAGGTCGCCGCGCGGCGGCGCGTTCACCCGCTCGTTCCACAGCCGCGTGAAGTATTCGAGGCACTTCATCAGCTCTTCGTGGCGCTGGTCTTCGCTCTCGATGATCTCGCCCGGCCTGGGGCTGGCGGTGGCGACATCGGACCAATAGGTCAGCTTGCGCCGCTCCTCGAACGGGAAGTCGAACAGCGTCGCCAACATCTGGGTCGTCAGCTCGATCGACACCTTGTCGACCCAGTCGAACGTCTCGCCCAGCGGCAGCTCGTCGAAGATCCGCCGCACCCGCTCGCGAATGATCGGCTCCAGCACCGCCAGGTTGGCCGGCGCCACCACCGGGCTCACCGCCTTGCGCTGCTCGTCGTGCTTCGGCGGATCCATCGCGATGAAGCTGGGCCGGCGATGATGCTGCGGCCGCGCGCTGCGGATCGAGATGCCGCCCCGATCCGCTTCCGACGAGAACACCTGGTGATTGGTGTCCACCGACATGATGTCGTTGAACAGCGTCACCGACCAATAGGGGCCGAACTCGCTCTCGCGGCACCGGTGCACGGGGTCCTCGGCGCGCAGGCGCTCGAACACCGGATGATAGGCAAAGCTGCGGAACAGCTCGGGATCGCCGGGATGCAGATCGGCCAGCGGCGTCGCATAGGCCCGCTCCCTCGCCCCTTCCGGCATGGCGCCATGCATGGCCCGCTCCCTTAAGTCGCCCGCGGCGCACAGCAGATTCCCCGCGCCGAGGTTGCGCAAGCCCTTCGCTTGCTTTCGCCTCCGCGCGGCGTAGCGTCGGCGCGCCGCAGGGGGTGGAGGGGCTTTTGTCGCAGCTACCGGAAACGATGGACGAGGTGACCCTCGGCTGGCTCGAAGGCGTGCTCGCCGGGCACCCCGATTTCGACGGCGTGAAGATCGCACAGATGCGCAAGACGCCGGTCGGCGAAGGCGTCGGCCAGATGAGCGCGATCGCCCGGCTGGATCTTGGCTATGACGGCAAGCCAGGGCCGGCCAGCATCGTGGTGAAGCTGCATGCGCCCTTCCAGGGCATGCGCGACGTCGGCATCCGCTACGAGATGTATGCCCGCGAGACGGCCTTCTATCAGTCGCTGGCGCCGGAAGTGACGGTCTCGGTGCCGACGATGTATTTCGCCGGATGGGACCCGGGCTCGACGCGCAACGCCCTGGTGATGGAGGACATGAGCCACCTCCATTGGCCCGATCAGCTCAGCGGCCACACGCTGGAGCAGGCGCAGGCTTGCGTGGACGCGATCGCCCAGATCGGCGCCAGCCATTGGGGCGCGGACTTCGCCGGGCACGACTGGCTGCCCGACAGCCGCGCGCCGGTGTTCCAGCGCATCGTCGGCGACTATCAGATGGCCGCGCCGGTCGCGGTGGAGCGGCTCGCCGCCTTCACGACGCCGGAATTGCTGGCGGCCTGCGAACGGATCGCCAAGCACATCACCTGGATCTACGAGGCGCTGGCCGAGCCGCCGCTGGTCCTGACGCACTTCGATACGCGGATGGAGAACTTCGTCTTCGCCAGCGAGAGCTCGCGCGAGCTCTCGCTGATCGACTGGCAATTGATGGCGCGGCTGCGGCCTGGCTACGACATCGCCTACTTCCTCGGGACCAGCATTCCGGAGGAGATGCGCCGCGAACATCAGACGGCGTTGCGATCGCGCTACCTGTCGGGCCTGAAGGCGGGCGGCGTCAGCGACTACGACGAGGCGCGCTTCGACGTCGACTTCCGCCTCGGCACGATGGCGATGACGGTCATCCCGATCCTCGGCGGCGCCTCGTTCGACACCAGCAACGAGCGCAGCGTCGCGCTGTTCGGCGCCATTCTCGCGCGCTCGATGGCCAGCGTCCTCGACAACCGCTGCCTGGAGCTGCTGCCGAACTGACGCTCGCCGCCCGCCCTGGAAACTGCGCCCCGCCTCTCCTGCCCTCCCGGCGCGGGGTCTGGTTTCGGCAGAGCCGCCAATGTCGACCGGGTGCGGGTCCAGCTTTGGACTCGACATTGCGCGCCCCGGACCCCTCAAATCCAGGAAGAACAACGCTGCGGAGGAGTGCCAGGGGCATGAGCAAGCTGGAAGTGTCTTCACGGCCGGAGCTGCGGGCGGCGGACGACGCGGCCATCGAGGACGCGATCGCCTATGCCGATCCGATGGTGCTGCGCGGCCTCATCTACCAGCTCACCGGCGATGCCGAGGTGGCGCAGACCGGCCTGAGGCACGTGCAGGCCGGCTTCGCCCAGGCCGTTGCGCCGGCCAGCGAGGCGGATGTCGCGCTGCTCCGCGCCAAGGCCGCCGACTTCCTGAAGGCCTACCGCGACAGCGGCGCGGGCGTCATCGGGATCGGCCCGCGCGAGCGCCTGCCGGTCAGCCTGGGCCTGATGCTGGGCCGGGATCTGGCCGGCGAGGACCTTGACCATCACATCGAGGAGCTGGCGGTGGACCCGGCGGCGCGCTCGCTGCGCTGGCGCGAGACGCCGGATCCGGCGCGTCTGAAGGACTTCACCGTCACGGTCATCGGCGCCGGCATGGGCGGGCTGAACGCCGCCCTGCAGCTGCGCCAGGCGGGGTTCCCGGTCACCGTCATCGAGAAGAACGCCGGCGTCGGCGGCACCTGGTGGGAGAACCGCTATCCCGGCGCCCGCGTCGACACGCCCAGCCGCTCCTACACCCACGTCTTCGGCGTCGACTTCCCCTATCCGAACGCCTTCTGCGAGTGGCGCGAGAACGTGAGGTACTTCGACTGGGTCGCCGACCAGTTCGACCTGCGTCGCCACATCGAGTTCGAGACCGAGGTCAAGGCGCTGACCTGGGACGAGGCGGCCGGCGAATGGCAGATCGACATCGTCGGGCCGGACGGCGCGGCGCGGACGATCCGCTCGCGCGCCGTGATCACCGCCGTCGGCTTCCTCAACCGCCCGAATATCCCGCAGATCGCCGGCAGCCGAGGACTTCGCCGGCGCCGCCTGGCACACGGCGCGGTGGCCGCAGGGCGCCGACCTGAAGGGCAAGCGGGTGGCGGTGATCGGCACCGGCTGCACCGGCTACCAGATGATCCCCGAGCTCGCGCTCGAGGCCGCCCACGTCACCGTCTTCCAGCGGACGCCGCAGTGGCTGTTCCCCATCCCGGGCTACCGCTCGCCGTTCCCGCCGCAGGTGAACTGGCTCGACCGCAACCTGCCGTTCCACACCAACTTCATGCGCGCCCGCGCCTGCACCCTCGACGGCCTGGCCGACGTCGCGCAGATCGATCCGGACTTCGACGATCCGTACGCCTGCAGCGCGCTCAACAAGCGGGCGCGCGATGCAAGCCTCGGGTTCCTGAAGCGCAAGCTCGGCGATCCGGCCCTGGTGGCGGCAATGACGCCGCCGCACCCGGTCTGGTCGGCCCGCGCCGTCATGGTCGACCCGGAGTATTCGATCCTCGACGCGCTTAAGCGCGACAACGTCACCCTGGTCACGGAGGGGATCGAGCGCATCGAGCCGGGCGGCGTCGTGGCGAACGGCGGGGCGCTGCACGAAGCCGATGTGATCGTCTACGCGACCGGCTTCCACGCCACCGAGTACCTCTATCCGATGACCATCACCGGCCGGGGCGGCCGTACGCTCGAGGAAATGTGGGCCGAGGATGGGGCTCGCGCCTATCTGGGCTGCATGATGCCGGGCTTCCCGAACCTCTGGTCCGTGTACGGACCGAACACCAACGGCGCCCTGAACGTGGCCTCCTTCCACGAGAAGGTCGCCCTCTACGCTCTGCAATGTCTGGAGACGCTGGTGCTGGGCAACGGCGCGGCGATGGAGGTCCGGCCGGAGGCCTACTGGCGCTACAACCAGATGGTCGACGAGCGCAACCTCGGCAAGGCCTGGAGCGATCCGCGCGCCCACAACTACTACTGGACCGAGCACGGCCGCTCGGCGGTGATGAACCCGTTCTACAGCGCCGAGATGTCGGGCTTCCTGCGCAGGCCCGACCTGGCCGACCTGGAGATCGCCTGATGAAAGAGTTTCAAGGCAGGACGGCGTTCGTCACCGGCGGCGCCAGCGGCATGGGCTTCGCGATGGCCGAGGCGTTCGGCCGCGAAGGCATGAACGTCATGCTCGCCGACATCGAAGAAGGCGCGCTCAGCCGCGCCGTGCAGGCGTTGCGCGACCAGCAGATCCGTTGCGAAGGCGTCGTCACGGACGTGTCGAGCCGCGCTTCGATGCGCCAGGCGGCGCTCGAGACGATCGCCAAGTTCGGCAAGGTCCACGTGGTCGTCAACAATGCCGGCGTCGCCGTCTCCGCGCCGATGGAGCGGCTCACGGAGGCCGAGTGGCGCTGGGTGCTGGACGTCAATCTGAAAGGCGTCGCCAACGGCGTGGAGATCTTCGTTCCACTGATCGCCAGTCATGGCGAAGGCGGCCATATCGTCAGCACGGCTTCGCTCGCGGGGCTCTTCACCGGGCCGGGCGTCGAGCCTTACAGCGCAACGAAATACGCTGTCGTCGGCATGAGCGAGGGCTGGCGCGCGGAGCTGAAGTCCAGGAACATCGGCGTATCGGTGCTGTGCCCGGCGCTGGTGAACACCAACATTCTCGACAGCTACCGCAACCGGCCGGACTCCTATGGCGGCGCCCGGCCGCTCGACGAAGCGCAGCGCGAGCAGATCAAGCAGATGATGGATCAGGGCGGCATGCCGGCCAGTGTCGTCGCCATGGCGGTGCTGGAAGCGGTCAAGGACGATACGCTCTACATCATCCCGCACCCCGAATACCGCGCGGTGGTGGAGCCGCGGCTGGAGGCGATCGAGCGCGGGTTCGATCGTGCCGAGAAGAGCCCCGCCCTGAACGGCGCGCCGGCGGCGCCGGCCGCAAGCATGGTCGGCAAGACCGTGTTCATCACCGGCGGCGCGAGCGGCATCGGGCTTGGCATGGCGCAGGCGTTCGGCGCGGAAGGCGCGAACGTGATGATCGCCGACGTGCAGGCCGACGCGATCCCCAGGGCGCTCGAAATGCTGCGCGCCAGGCAGATCCGCGCCGAGGGTGTCGTCTGCGACGTGACCAGCCGCGACTCGGTGCGCGCCGCGGCGCTCGAAACGATCGCGTCGTTCGGCAAGGTGCACTTCGTCTGCAACAATGCGGGCGTCGCCATCATGGCGCCGATCGCCGAGATGAGCGAAGCGGAGTGGGACTGGCAGAACGCCGTGAACATCCTGGGCGTCGTGCACGGCGTCGAGACGTTCGCCCCGCTGATCGCCGCGCACGGCGAAGGCGGGCACATCGTCAACACCGCGTCGGGCGCCGGCCTCGTGTGTGGGCCGCAGGTGCAGTACTCCGCCACCAAGTACGCCGTTGTCGCGATGAGCGAAGGCTGGCGCGAGCAGTTGAAGGGCCGAAGCATCGGCGTCTCCGTGCTGTGCCCCGGCTACGTCAACACGAGCATCATGGCGAGCCGCCGAAACCGCGGCGCGGACTATGGGGGGCCGGGGCAGGACCCGGCGGGCGCCGGGCGCATCCTCGCCGAGCGCGGCATCGACCCGATCGTGGTCGGCCAGCGCGTCCTGGAGGCGGTGAAGGCCAATGAGGACTATGTCCTGACGCACTGGGACTTCCGCGAGCAGGTGGAAAAGCGCCACCGCCGCATCCGCGCTGCGTTCGACTACTGGGAAAAGAGTCCCGCCATCAACACGCTGCCGAAGCGCGAGCCGCCGCCGATGGGCGTGCTGCGCGCAACGCAATAGGTGTCCCGCGAGCGCCGGGCAACACGCGCCGCTGACGCCCCCTAGAAGCTCTCCCCGAACTTGATCCCGATCACCCGGGGCTGGATCGGCACCACGTAGAGATCCTGCGGGATGCCGGGGATGACCTGGCCGCAGGTGGAGAGGGTGCAGGGGATGAAGCGGTTGAGCTGGCCGTTGGCGTTGAAGATGTTCTTGGCGAAGATTTCGATGCGCAGCTTGTCGCGCTCGATGCCGGCCGAGAGATCGACGGTGGCGAAGCCGGGCGCGCCGTCGCCGAACCCCGGCCCCTGCAGGAACGGCATGTCGGCTTCCCGAAGCGCGATCGGCATCGAGTTCTGATAGGTGACGCTGCCCTGCACGTGGGCGCGCCAGTCGTTGATGTCCCAGCCGTAGCGCGCCGTGAAGTCGCCCTTGAAGCTGGGCGTGTAGGGCAGCTGGGTGCCATGCAACGCGCCGTCATTGGAGGCGGCGAACGCGTCGGTGCAGCTGGAGATCACGTGCGCGTTGGCGTCGACGCCGCAGAAGTTCTTGGTCAGCCTGCCGTCGGTGTAGGCGAGGCCGCCGGTCAGGTCCCAGTGCTCGTCGGGCCGAGCTTCGGCGTTGGCTTCGACCCCCAGCACCTGCGCGCTCGGCGCATTCTCGATGATGGTCAGGCTGTTGGGGCCGAGGAAGGAGAACTGGAAGTCGCTCCACTCCTCGTCGAACAGCGCGCCGTTGAACAGGAGGCGATGGTCGAGCCACTCGCTCTTCCACCCCACCTCGTAGTTGGTGAGGAAGTCGGCCTGATAAGCCCCGAAGTTGCCGTTGCGGTTGTTGCCGCCCGGCCGGTAGCCGGTCGAATAGGTGAAGTAGACCAGCGCGTCGGAGGTGACATTGTACTTGAGGTTGATCTTGTGGGTCTCGCCGGAGCCGGAGATTCCCTTGTCGAGGTTGACGCAAGGCGCGTTCTTCCAGACCTTCCCCACCTGGCAGTTCTGGCCCATGTCGCCCATGCCGGAGCTGTAGCCGGTGAGCTGATTGTAGCCCTCGCCGAACCCGTAGAACCCGAACAGGGTGTTGTCGTACCAGTAGCCGCGGATGCCGCCGGTCAGCGTCAGCTTCGGGGTGATGTCGAAGGACGCTTCGCCGAATACGGCGGCGTCGCGGTCGACGCGGTTCTGGTCGGTAAGCCAGATGGTGTGGTCCCAACCCGGCACCGAGATTTGCTGGCCCAAGCCCGGGATCACGTAGTCCTGGATGATCCAGTGCTCCTGCTGCTCCTGAAAGACGCCGCCGATGAAGCGGAAGCGGTCGGAGGCCGGCGAGGCGATGCGCGCCTCGTTGCTCTCCTTCCAGAACCGGTCGTGGCCGTAGATGGTCTGCTGCGGCCTGGCCAGCGGGTTGCCGGCGGCGTCCTGCCAGTAATTGCCCGAGCCGAACACCGCGTCGTACATGATCGAATAGTCGGTGTAGTCGGTGCGCTGGTCGACCTTGCGCCAGAAGTAGCCGCCCGAATAGGTGAGGTCGTACTTGCCGAGCTTGCCGGTGACAGTCAGCGCCGCCTGCACCCAGTTGTCGTCGTCGACGTCGGGACCGAAGTGCTGGTACTGGTTATTGCCGACGCTGGGCTCGTAGCCGAAGAAGCCGGTGTTGTGCTGCGACTGGCCGATGATCGTCGGCTCGATCGTCCAGTTCTCGTTCAGATCCACCAGCAGGGCGACGCGGGCGCCCACCGTGTCGGCCGGATTGGCGTGCTGGTTGACCAGCGCGTTGTTGTTGATGGTGACGCCGGAGGTCGCGAAGGTGCGCGTGCCGGGCACGTTGGCCAGATAGCCTGGATCGTGCTCGTCCCAGCCGACCAGGCGCACCGCGACACGGTCGTTGATCGGCAGGTTGGCGTAGCCCTCGGCGACGTAGCCGAAGCCGCCGTGGTCCCAGTCGCTGCCCTGCAGGTCGTAGGCGGCGGAGAAGTGGGTGGGGTCGGGCTTGTTGGTGATGATCCGCAGCGTGCCCGCCTCGGAGCTGGCGCCGTAGAGCGTGCCTTGCGGGCCGGGCAGCACCTCGATGCGGCGATGTCGTAGATGTGGATGTCCAGCGTGCCGCCGATCGTGGTGATCGGCTGCTCGTCGAGATAGACGCCGACGCTGGGCAGCGGGCCGGAGTGGTTGGCGTTGTCGCCGCTGGAGACGCCGCGCATGTAGATGCTGGTCTGGTTCGGGCCCAGCGTCTGGAAGGTGACGCTGGGCATGAACTTCACGTAGTCCTCGAACTCGGTGATGTTCAGCTGGTCCATCCGCTTGGCGCCCAGCGCCTGCACGCTGATCGCCACCGCCTGCAGGTTCTCCTCGCGCTTCTCGGCGGTGACCACCAGCTCGGTGACCTGGCCGGCGCCGGCGGCTGTGGCGTCCGCATCCGCCGCCCGGGCGCGTGTCGGCGCCAGCAGGCTCGAGGCCACGAGGCTCGCGGCCAAGGCGCCGAGGCCAGCGCCCCGCATCAGTACGTTCTTCATCTGACCTCTCCCCCGTTGGTCAGTTAGCGGCCGGCGGATCGGCCCTCGTAGTCGTCGACAGCGTCGCCCAGCGCGTCCCTCAACGCACCGAGCTGCGGCGCATAGCTGCGCCATTGATCGAGGCCCTCGCGGTAGATCGGCCGGCGCACCTGCTCGGAGCTGGCGGTGCGCACCGCCCGCTGCGTCTCATGGAAAGCCAGGCAGGCCGGCTCGAACGGCAGGCCGCAAAGGCCAGCAGGCGGCGCACCTGCGCCTCCGGTCTCATCGACCACATCCTCGTAGCGCACGGTCGGACCGCGCCGGGCTGCACCGCGTCGAAGTGCGCCATCAGGCCGGCGTAGTCGCGCCAGTAGCGGCCGAGCTCAGTCAGGTCGTAGCTGAAGTGTCTGGCCGCGCGCGAAGTGCTGCTTGTAGGCCGAGAAGCCAGCGCCCATCGGGTGGCGGCGCGCGTCGATGATCCTGGCGTTCGGCAGGATCAGCCGGATCAGGCCGACGTGCAGGAAGTTGTTCGGCATCTTGTCGATGAAGAACGGCTTGCCGGCCTTGCGCTGGATGGCCGTGCGCTCGAGATAGCGCTCGCCGAGCGCGGCAAGCTCGGGCCGCCCGAGCTCGGCCAATCCCTCCGGATAGGCCGACGCGCCCTTCTCGCCGCCGAGCTCGCGCGCGATCGAGACGATCTCCGGCAGCTCCATGGTGCCTTCGACGGCCGAGTGGCTGGCGAGGATCTGCTCGATCAGCGTCGAGCCGGAGCGCGGCAGGCCGACCACGAAGATCGGCGCATCGCTGGGACACCCGGCGCCCTGTCGCTCGGCGAAGAAGGCGGGCGTGAACAGCGCCTTGGTGCGCTCGACCTGGCGGGTGGTCTCGTCCGCATCGTAGTCGACCTGGCCGCGCCGGATGCGCGGCGCCGGCGGCGTAGTGGCCGAACGAAGGTGCGAAATCGCCGGCGTCCTCCAGCGCCTTGCCGAGCGCGTAGTGCAGGTGGAGGCGGTCGTCGTCGCTCAAGTCGGGGCGCGCCACCGCCTCGCGCATCGCCCGAGCCTCGGCCGGCTCGAACCGCACCGTCTTCAGGTTGGCGAGGCTCCAGTAGGCCTCGCCGAGGCCGGGCGCGAGCGCGATGGCGCGGCGATAGGCGGCGACGGCGTCGGCCGAACGGCCGGCCGTCTTCAGCGCGTGCCCGTAGCTCAGCCAGACCTTCGGCTCGCCGTCCCGCTCGGCCAGCACGCCCTCGTAGAGCTCGATGGCGCGGGCGTACTCGCCGACCAGGCTGAGCGCCGCGGCCATCAGGTTGCGGTAGTTGGGATCGGTCGGGTCTTCGGCCAGCAGGCGCTCGATGTGGGCCAGCGCCGCCTCGGCCTTGTTCTGGCGATGCAGCACGATCGCCAGGTTGTGCCGCGCGCCGGTGAAGCTCGGGGCCAGCTCCAGGCAGTGCGCCAGCAGCGCCTCGGCGTCGCGGTAGCGGCCGATGCGGGTGGCGAGCTCGGCCAGCATGCGGATCGCCGCGACGTCGGTCGGCGCGGTCTTCAGGTGGGCCTTGATCAGCCGCTCGGCCTCGCCCAGCCGCTCGTCGCACAGCGCCCGCGCCGCCGCCATCAGCGCCGGATCGCGCACCGAGGCGCGGATGTGCTGCGCGTAGGCCGCGTCGGCGCCGGCCGCGTCGCCGGCCAGCCGCAGCTGGTCGGCCAGCGCGCGCCAGGCGCCCGCCAGCTCCGGATCCAGCGCCACCGCGCGCCGCAGCGCCGCGGTCGACGCCGCGCCCTCCCCGGCGGCGCTGAGCGCCAGCGCCAGCTCGTACTGCGCCGGCGCGGAGCCCGGGGTGGGCGAGGCTCAGCGCCCGCAGCACCTCGCACGCGCCTGCCGCATCGCCGCGCCGCCGCCGCGCCGCCCCCAGCAGCAGCCGCGCCTCCGGGTGGCCGGGCGTCGCCTTCAGGATCTCGGCCGCCTGCGCCTCGGCCAGCGCCGGCTGGCTGGCCAGCAGCCGCGTCCCATGCGCCAGCGCCTGCGAGACCGACCCTCTCGGCTCGGCCCGCCTATGCTCGGCGACGTGTTGCTCGGCTGGCAAAGCTCGGGCGCGCCCCTTTGTGACAGAATTGCATCAAGCTTTGCGGCGCGCCCCGGAGTCAACCGACACCTGCCCCGCCCCGCGAACTTCCCCGCAGATTGCGCCTTTCGAAGCACGCGCCACTGACCCAGCATCTCCCCCCTTCCCGCGTCTCATCCCGTCGCGCAGTTGGGAGCAGCCACTCACGCGCGAGGGAGGCGGAACTCAACAAGCTGGACGGCAGCCGGTCATCAGTGCAACCTTAAGCGATAGTGTCGCCGAGTTCTCACGTGGCCCGGGGATCGCCGGCGTGGACCCTGCCGTGGCGCGCTACAGCGCCTTCCTCAGCTACAGTCATGCGGACGGCGCGTTCGCGAGGCGGCTTCATGCGCAGGCTCGAGACCTACCGGCTGCCGCGCCGCCTGCGGAAGGCGAAGGCGCCCGATCGCCTCGCGCCGCTCTTCATGGACCGCGCCGAGCTCGCCGCGTCGCCGGATCTCAGCGACGCGATGCGCGAGGCGATCGCCGACTCGAACGATCTGATCGTGGTCTGCTCGCCGGCGGCGGCGAGATCCAGGTGGGTGCAGCTCGAGATCCAGCTGTTCCGCGAACTGCACCCTGACCGGCAGATTCTGGCGGCGCTCTGTCGCGGTGATGAGACCGACGCGTTCCCCCGGAACTGCTCGTCGTCGACGGCAGAGCCGAGACACCGGTGGCGGCCGACTTTCGCAAGGGCGGTGACGGCGAGCGTCGTGCGTTGCTCAAGCTGGTTGCGCCGCTTGCCGGCGTCGCGCTCGACGAACTGATCCAGCGGGACGCCCAGCGGAGCGCGCGTCGGCTGGCCGAGGTGGTCGCCGCCTCGGCCTGCGGCCTGGCGGTGCTCGGCGGGCTCGGGGCGCTGCTCGTCCAGGCTCGGGCGCGCGCCGCGGACGAGCGTGCGCGCGGCGATCACTTGATCGCCGACATGGTCGGCCCCGGGCGCGCCGAGTTGCTGAAGCTTGGGCGCCTCACGGCGCTCGACAGGCAAAACAACGAAGCGCTCAGCTACTTCAAGGACAGGGACCGCAGCGAGCTGAGCGACCAGGAGGTCGCCTGGCGCGCCGAGCTGCTGCGCGACATGGCCCAGGACGACATCGGACGCGGCGACTTCAAGTCGGCCGAGGCGAAGGCGCGCGCGGCGCTGGCCGACACCAGCTCGCTGCTCGCCGCCCGGCCGAACGATCCCGACCGCGTGTATGGCCAGGCGCAGAGCGAGTTCTATGTCGGTGCGGTCCGCTGGAACGAGGGCGAGGATGCGGCGGCGCAAGCCGCTTTTTCCGCCTACGCGGCCTTCGCCGATCGCCTCATGCGGCTGAAACCCGGCGACCCGGACGCGCGCCTCGAAGCGGCCTACGCCGCCAGCAACCTGGGGACGCTTTTGCTGCAGCGGAACATGGATACGGCGCGCGCCGGCGCACTGTTCGCGGCCGCACAGCCGGGCTTCGAGGCGGCCGCCAGGCTGCATCCCGATGAGCCGGACCTGCAAGTCCAGGTGTTGGACGGCTATGGCTGGCTCGCCGACGTCGCCCGGCTGCGCGGGCAGTATGTCGATGCGCTGAAGCTGCGCATGCAGCAGAAGGCGCTGCTCGCGACGCTGCTGCCGCGCTACCACCGCGACGCCGACATCGAGGCGCGTGTGGTCAGCACCGATCTCGGCGTCGGCCGGGTCCAGTCGGCGCTGGGCGACTGGCGGCGTGCGCTGGCGACGCTGCAGCAGGCGCACGACGCCGGCGCCGACCTCGCCGACAACGATCCGACCCACCTCGACAACGCGCGGGAACTGCGGGCGATCGAGCTCTTCCAGGCGCGCACGCTGCTCAGCAAGCCCGATCCGCGGCGCTCACGCGCGCAGATCGCCAGCCTGCTCGGCGACTGCGGCGCCGAGCAGGCACAGCTGAAGAGCACAGAGCTCGCCTCGTTCTGCACAATCCTCCACGCGCGGGCGCTTGCCGCGTTCGGCGACCGGCCAGCGGCAGCCGCGCAGCTCTCCAAACTCAATCCCGCGCAACTCTCACATGGGCACCGACTGTCCGACGATTGGCTGATCAACTGGCAAGAAGAGATGGCAATGTGAAATGGAAAACTGACACCAATGGCGACTCGACGAGTTCGACCAAATTGGTTCGGTATACCTTAGCCGTTGTTCATGAGCTTCGGATCAATGAAGATTGCAGTGCTTTGACCAACTACTTGAAGCCCGACGTTATAAGCTCCTGCCTGCGTCGTCGCGCTTTGCACCTGCGCAAAGAACACGGCCACCGTATGGCCGTTGGCATTCGGCTTCGACTTTATGACACCATCACCCTTGTAGCATAGATTGGAGTGGTTTCCGGTGTCTCCAATTCCGACGCCGTTGAACGTCGAGTCGCTATAGAATGAGTATCTATTGTCCTTGAGTATTATCTTGATCTTGACCCAATTCGAGGACGACGCTCCCATGGATTTGAGTCCAACGTCGAAGAGACTGTTGTCGTTCGAAATCGCGTTTGGAGTGCTCTTCGCGTACTCGGCGTCGTCATCTTCATCATTCGCGTTGTTCGCGATGGGCTCATACTTAACAACACTCCCGTTGGCCGCCGCCGGGTCCAACGGCGCATTTAGCGGAACTCGGACAACATCGGTCGGGTCAACCCCTGAACCGCAAGGCGGAATCGGGGATGAGGTCACTGTCAGTGGGTGATGGACGTCCGAGGCCCCGTACAGAATGACTGAAGAGAAAAGCAAGCAAGTAAGACCGAGTTTGCGCATCTCTTCCTCCTAGCTGGTCACGTTTGTCAGCGAGTTCCGCACGATCTGAGAACCCCGATAGCAGCGTCGCGAGCGGAGCTCGGTTGTTGGTTAGCGAGCCGCGGTCTGTGCCGATCCACGGCGAAGCTACAGTGTCACACACCTGCGGATCGTTCAACCATGACAGGCAGTGGCTGCGGAACCCTAGCGGGGCGCGAAGAATGACGAACGGCGCCCCGCCCAGCCCTGTCTTCCGGCCGCGGGCGGTGGATAGCTGTCCGTCGGCGAGTCCGCCTTGCAGCTCCGGGTCAGGTCGCCGTCGCTGCGGTCCAAAGCCAGCACCAACAAACAAAACGGCCGCCGGGTCACCCCGGCGGCCGTTGCTAGTTCCGAGAGGCTGTAGCCCCGCTACTCGATGATCTTCGTCACCACGCCCGAGCCGACGGTGCGGCCGCCTTCGCGGATGGCGAAGCGGAGCTTTTCTTCCATGGCGATCGGCGTGATCAGTTCGACGTTCAGCTCGGCGTTGTCGCCGGGCATGATCATCTCGACGCCTTCCTTCAGCTTGATCACCCCGGTCACGTCCGTCGTGCGGAAGTAGAACTGCGGGCGATAGTTGGAGAAGAACGGCGTGTGGCGGCCGCCCTCTTCCTTGGTCAGGATGTAGGCCTCGGCGGTGAACTTGGTGTGCGGGGTGATCGAGCCCGGCTTGCACAGCACCTGGCCGCGCTCGACGTCCTCGCGCTTGGTGCCGCGCAGCAGCACGCCGACGTTGTCGCCGGCCTCGCCCTGGTCGAGCAGCTTGCGGAACATCTCGACGCCCGTGCAGGTGGTCTTCTGGGTGGGGCGCAGGCCGACGATCTCGACTTCCTCGCCCACCTTGATCACGCCGCGGTCGATCCGGCCGGTCACCACGGTGCCGCGCCCGGAGATCGAGAACACGTCTTCCACCGCCATCATGAACGGCTGGTCCTTGGCCCGGGCGGGCTGCGGGATGTAGTCGTCGACGGCGTCCATCAGCGCCAGCATCGACTTCTCGCCGATCTCCGGATCGCGGTCCTCCAGCGCGGCCAGCGCCGAGCCCTTGACGATCGGGATGTCGTCGCCGGGGAACTCGTAGGTGGAGAGCAGCTCGCGCACCTCCATCTCCACGAGCTCGAGCAGCTCCGGGTCGTCGACCATGTCGACCTTGTTCAGGTAGACCACCAGCGCCGGCACGCCGACCTGGCGGGCCAGCACGATGTGCTCGCGGGTCTGCGGCATCGGGCCGTCGGCGGCCGAGACCACCAGGATGGCGCCGTCCATCTGCGCCGCGCCGGTGATCATGTTCTTCACGTAGTCGGCGTGCCCGGGGCAGTCGACGTGCGCGTAGTGGCGGTTCTTCGTCTCGTATTCCACGTGCGCCGTGTTGATCGTGATGCCGCGCGCCTTTTCTTCCGGCGCCGCGTCGATGTCCGCGTAGCTCTTGACCGTCGCGCCGCCCGACTTGGCCAGCACCATGGTGATCGCCGCCGTCAACGTCGTCTTGCCATGGTCGACGTGACCGATCGTGCCGATGTTGCAGTGCGGCTTATTGCGGGCGAATTTTTCCTTGGCCATTCTTCAAGCTCCAGCCCGGATAGCGGGCTACTTCTTCGGGTTATCGGGGTCTTTTGGTGACGCTGACGCGCCTTTTCAAGCGTATTTCTTGACCACTTCGTCGGCCACCGCCTGGGGCACGGGCTCGTAGTGGTCGTACTCCATGTGGAAAGCGGCCCTGCCCTGGCTCATCGAGCGCAGGGTGTTGACGTAGCCGAACATGTTGGCGAGCGGCACCATGGCGATGATGACCTGCGCGTTGCCGCGCTGGTCGGAGCCCTGGATGTGGCCGCGCCGCGAGTTGAGGTCGCCGATCACGTCGCCGACGTAGTCCTCCGGCGTCGTCACCTCGACCTTCATGATCGGCTCGAGCAGCTTCGGGTGGCCGCGCTCGCGCAGCTCGCGGAAGGCCGCCCGCGCGGCGATCTCGAACGCCAGCACGCTGGAGTCGACGTCGTGGTAGGCGCCGTCGACCAGCTGCGCCTTGAAGTCGATCACCGGGAAGCCGGCCAGGAGGCCGTTTTCCTTCGCCGACTTCAGGCCCTTCTCGACGCCGGGCACGAACTCCTTCGGCACCGAGCCGCCGACCACCTTCGAATTCGAACTCGTAGCCGCTGCCGGGCTCGGTCGGCTCGAACACGATCTTCACCCGCGCGAACTGGCCCGAACCGCCGGTCTGCTTCTTGTGGGTGTAGTCGATCTCGGTGCGGCGCCCGAGCGTCTCGCGGTAGGCCACCTGCGGCGCGCCGATGGTGGCTTCCACCTTGTAGGTGCGCTTCAGGATGTCGACCTTGATGTCGAGGTGCAGCTCGCCCATGCCCGCGCAGGATGGTCTGGCCGCTCTCCGGATCGGTCGAGACGCGGAAGGTCGGATCCTCGGCGGCCAGCTTCTGCAGGGCGACGCCCAGCTTCTCCTGGTCGGCCTTGGTCTTCGGCTCGATGGAGATCTCGATCACCGGATCGGGGAAATCCATCTTCTCGAGGATCACCGGGCTCTTGGTGGGGTCGCACAGCGTGTCGCCGGTGCGCGTCTCCTTCAGGCCCGCCAGCGCGACGATGTCGCCGGCGTAGGCTTCCTTGATGTCCTCGCGGTTGTTCGAGTGCATCAGCAGCATGCGGCCCACCCGCTCGCGCCGGTCGCGCGAGGAGTTGACCAGGCCCATGCCGCTCTCGAGCTTGCCCGAGTAGATGCGGCAGAAGGTCAGCGAGCCCACGAACGGGTCGTCCATGATCTTGAAGGCGAGCACGGAGAGCGGCGCCTCGTCGGATGGCGGCGCGCTCGACCTCTTCGCCGGTCTTGAAGTCGATGCCCTTGGTCGGCGGGATGTCCACCGGCGAGGGCAGATAGTCGACCACCGCGTCCAGCAGCGGCTGCACGCCCTTGTTCTTGAACGCCGAGCCGCAGAGGATCGGATAGAAGGCGCCGGTCAGCACCGCCTTGCGCAGGCAGCTGCTTGATCACCTCGTTGGTGACCTCGTCGCCGTTCAGGTAGGTCTCCATCGCCGTCATCGTCGAGCTCGACGGAGTTCTCGATCATGTAGTGGCGCGCGGCTTCGGCGGCCTCCTGCATGTCGGCCGGGATGTCCTCGTCGTGGTAGTTGGCGCCCAGGCCCTCGCTCTCCCAGATCACCGCCTTCATGCGGACCAGGTCGATCAGGCCCTTGAAGCGTCGACTCCGAGCCGATCGGCAGCTGGATCGGCACCGCCTTGACGCCCAGCCGCTCGCGGATGGTGCGCACGCACAGCTCGAAGTCCGCGCCGATCTTGTCCATCTTGTTGACGAACACGATGCGCGGCACGTTGTAGCGGTCGGCCTGGCGCCAGACCGTCTCGGTCTGCGGCTCGACGCCCTGGTTGCCGTCCAGCACCGCCACGGCGCCGTCGAGCACGCGCAAGCGAGCGCTCCACCTCGATGGTGAAGTCGACGTGCCCGGGGGTGTCGATGATGTTGAGGCGCTTGCCGTTCCAGATCGCGGTGGTGGCCGCGGAGGTGATGGTGATCCCCCGCTCCTGCTCCTGCTCCATCCAGTCCATGGTGGCCGCGCCGTCGTGGACTTCGCCGATCTTATGGCTCTTGCCGGTGTAGTAGAGGATCCGCTCCGTGGTCGTGGTCTTCCCGGCATCGATGTGGGCCATGATGCCGAAGTTTCGGTAGTCCTCGATTTTGTGGGTGCGGGGCATGGGGATGGGCTCTGCCGGATACGTCTGAAAAGGGGGTGTCAACGAGCGGCGCGGGCGATTTAGCTCAAACCGCCCGCGCGTGAAAGGGTGAGGCTGGGAAGTGGCCCTATATGGGCATCTACCAGCGATAATGCGAGAAGGCGCGGTTGGCCTCGGCCATCTTGTGGGTGTCTTCGCGCTTCTTGACCGCCGCGCCGCGATTGTTGGACGCGTCCAAGCAGCTCGCCGGCGAGCTTCTCGGTCATGGTGTTCTCGCCGCGCGAGCGGGCGGCGCCCACCAGCCAGCGGATCGCCAGCGCGCGGCGCCGCTCGGGACGCACTTCGACCGGCACCTGGTAGGTCGCGCCGCCGACCCGGCGCGAGCGCACCTCCACCGAGGGCGCGACGTTGTCGAGCGCGGCGTGGAAGGCCTCCAGCGGGCCCGACGTCGCGGCGCTTGGCCTCCATGATGTCGAAGGCGCCGTAGATGATGCTCTCGGCGACGGCCTTCTTGCCCTCGTACATCACGTAATTCATGAACTTGGTGACGACGAGGTCACCGAACTTCGGGTCGGGCAGGACTTTGCGGACTTCGGCTCTGCGGCGGCGGGACATGTGCTTCTAACCTATTTCGGGACGCTTGGCGCCGTAGAGCGAACGGCGCTGGCGGCGGTCCTTGACGCCTTGCGTGTCGAGGACGCCGCGCAGGATGTGGTAGCGCACGCCGGGCAGGTCCTTCACGCGGCCGCCGCGGATCAGCACCACCGAGTGCTCCTGCAGATTGTGGCCTTCGCCGGGGATGTAGCACACCGCCTCGATGCCCGAGGTCAGGCGCACCTTGGCGACCTTCCGCAAGCGCGGAGTTCGGCTTCTTCGGCGTCACCGTGTAGACGCGGGTGCAGACGCCGCGGCGTTGCGGCGAGCCCTTCAGGGCCGGCACCTTGTTGCGCGACACCTGGGTGGCGCGCGGCTTGCGGATCAGCTGGTTGACCGTCGGCATTCGAGCTCTTTGACTTCCTCGTCGGCTGGAGCGGTATCGCGGCGCCCGATAAACACGAAACGGCGCCGAACGCATGGCGAATGCGTCGCGGCGCGCCAGCGATCCACTGAAAGGGAACGCTACGGTCTATCGGAGCGGACGCGAGCCCGGCCCCAAAGGAGCGCGGCTGATACCCCCGAAGCCTCCGCAAAGTCAACGGCCAGGTGGGCGATGCGCTCGCTCATCCCTCTCGGCTGTAGAATGCGAGGGCGAGGCCAGACCTTAGCGCGAACGGACCGATGATTTCCTGACCTGAAGCCCTTCGAACCGATCGACTGATCGGACGCAGCCTCGGCTCCGGCGCGCCTTACTCTGCGCGCCCGTTGGAAATCCCCTGTGACCACCCCATCCCGGACGGCGCCTTCCGTCCCAGCGCTCATTGCGAAGTACGCCCGCCCGGAAATCGGGCGGATCGCGCTGCTGGCCGCCACGCTGGTGGCCGGTGTGGCGCTTTCGATCGCCGCGCCGCTCGTCGTGCGCCGCTTCATCGATGCGGTGTCGACGCCCCATCGCGTCCCGCCGCTCGGCGTTCTCTGGGGCCTGGCGGGGCTCTTCCTGGCGGCGACGCTCGCCGCGCAGGCTGCGCGCCTCGTCGCCGGCTGGCTGGCGCAGCGGATCGGCTGGGCGACGACCAACCGGCTGCGGCGCGACCTGGCGGCGCATGCGCTCGCCCTGGACCTCGGGTTCCACCACGCCCATCCGCCCGGCGAGATGATCGAACGGGTCGACGGCGACGTCGGCGAGCTGGCCGGCGTCTTCTCCCAGGTCGGCCTGCAGATCGCCGGCGCGGGCCTGACCATCGCCGGCGTGATCGCGGTGCTGTTCGCGCAGGACTGGCGGGTGGGCGCGCTGATCGGCGCGCTGGCGCTGGCCGCGTTCGCCGCGCTCGTCGCCACGCGTAACCTCTCGACCGCGGCGGTGGCGCTGGAGCGCGAGTCGCGCTCGGAGTTGGCCGGCTTCCTGGAGGAGCGGATCGGCGGCCTCGACGACATCCGCGCCAACGCGGGCGACCCGCACGTCATGCGGCGTCTCGGCGAGATCACCGCCGTGCTGAACGCCCGCAACCTGCGGGCCGGGCTGATCGGCCGCGCGGTCTGGGTGATGACCGCCGCGATGTTCGTCGCCAGTTCGCTGGCGGCGCTGGCGCTAGGCGTCTGGCTCTTCCAGCGCGGCCAGGCGACGCTCGGCGCGGTCTACCTCTTCGTCCAGTACGCCGCGATGATGCGCGAGCCGTTCTACCTGGTCGGCTCGCAGCTGCAGGAGGTGCAGCGCGCCGGCGCCAGCCTGCGCCGCGTCCGGGACCTGCTGGCGTTGCAGCCGACGCTGGTGGGCGGAGCGCTGGCCCACCGGCCCGGTGGCGCTCCGGCCGTGAGCTTCGAGCACGTCGGCTTCGCCTATGGCGGCGCGCCGGTGCTCGCGGGCGTCAGCTTCGAGCTTGCGCCCGGCGAGCTGCTCGGCGTCGTCGGCCGCACCGGCGCCGGCAAGACCACGCTGACCCGGCTGCTCTGCCGGCTCTACGACCCCACCGGCGGCGTCATCCGGCTGGACGGGCGCGACATCCGCGAGGCCGCCCTCCCCGTGCTCCGCTCGCGCGTCGGCGTGGTGACGAGGACGTGCGCATCTTCACCGCCAGCGTCCGCGACAACGTCAACCTCTTCGATGCGGCCATCCCCGACGCCCGCATCGCCGCGGTGCTGGATGACCTGGGTCTCGGCGCATGGCTCGCCCGCCAGGCCGCCGGCCTCGGCGCCGAGATCTCGGCGGCCAGCCTTTCGGCCGGCGAGGCGCAGCTCCTGGCCTTCGCCCGTGTGTTCCTGCGGAACCCCGGCCTCGTCATCCTCGACGAGGCGACCTCGCGGCTCGATCCGGCCGCCGACCGGCTGATCGAGCGCGCCACCGACAAGCTGCTGGGCGGCGGCACACGCTCGGCGATCATCATCGCCCACAAGCTGGAGACGGTGCGCCGCGCCGACCGCATCCTCGTGCTGGAGGCGGGCCGCATCGTCGAGGCCGGCGCGCGGACTGCCCTCGAAGCCGATCCGGCCTCGCGCTTCGCCCGCATGCTGGCGGCGGCGCAAGGCGGGGTGCTGCCGTGAACCCCAGCATCCGGCGACACGGGGCCTGGCGGCATGGCGCGCGGATCGTAGCGGGCGCGCCGATCACCTTCGCGATCTACCTGGCGCTCTACCTCGCCTTCTACACCCTGCCGCTGGCCGCCGGGCTGGCGATGCGCGGCGTCTTCGATGCGATGAGCGGCCACGCGGCGGCCGGCGCGAATGTCTGGACGTTGGTCGCCCTGGTGGCCGGCGCCGAGCTGGCGCGGCTGGCGGTGATCTCGTCCACCGTCCGGTTCGGAACGGCGTTCCACCTCGGGATAGAGGCGCGCTTGAGGGGCGCGATGCTGGGTTGGCTGGTCGCGGGGGCGCCGGCGCGCGCCGCCCGGCCGCCGCCGGGCGAGACCGTCAGCCGCATGCGCGACGACGTCGACGCGGTGAACGACTTCATGGAGGCCTGGATCGACCTAGCCGGCGAAGCACTCCTCTGCCTCGGTGCGCTCGGCGTGATGTTCGCCGTCGATGCCTGGATCACGCTCGCCGTGGTGCTGCCGCTGATCGCGGTCGTCGCGGTGACCGACCGGTTGACGCGGCGGGTGCAGGCCTTGCGCGCCGCCGCCCGCCAGGCCGGCGCGCGGGTCGCCGGCTTCGTCGCCGACGCGTTCGGCGCGGTCGAGGCGTTGCGCCTGGCCGGCGCCGAGGCGCGCATCGTGGACCACCTCGACCAGCTCAACGAGGTCCGCCGCCGCGCCGCCACCCGCGACGCGCTCGCCGGCCAGCTGCTCGAGGGCCTGCGCGCCAACCTGGCCAGCCTCGGCGTCGGCGTGGCGCTGCTGCTGGCGGCAGGCGCCATGCGCAGCGGCGCTTTCACGGTCGGCGACTTCACCCTCTTCGCCAGCTACATCCCGCTGGCGGTCGGCGGCCCGCGCTGGATCGGCTTCCTGCTCGCCCGCCGCCGCCTCGCCGAGGTCTCGATCGGCCGCATGGACGCGCTGCTGGAGGGCGCGGCCGCCGGCGCGCTGACCGCCGCGCCGGTGGTCCGGAGCGTTGGCGAGCCCGCAGCCGAGCCGCTGCGCAGCTTCAGCGCGCGTGGGCTGAGCTATCGCTACCCTGGAACGGAGCGCGGCATCGCCGACGTGGACCTCGACCTGGCGCGCGGCGACTTCGTGGTGGTCACCGGCGAGGTCGGGGCGGGCAAGACGACGCTGCTGCGCTGCCTGGTCGGACTCACAGCCGCCGACGCCGGCGAGCTGCTCTGGAACGGGGCGGCGATCCGCGATCCGGCCGCCTTCATGGTCCCGCCGCGCGCCGCGTTCACGCCGCAGGCGCCGCGGCTCTTCAGCGAGACGCTGGCCGACAACATCCGCATGGGCCGCGCCGCCTCGGACGACGCCCTGGCGCGCGCCGTGCGCCTCGCCCAGCTCGACGCCGACGTGGAGACGCTGGCCGGCGGACTTCAGGCGATGGTCGGCTCGCGCGGCGTCACGCTCTCCGGCGGGCAGCTGCAGCGCGCCGCGGCGGCGCGGATGCTGGTCGGCGGCGCCGAACTCGCTGGTCCTGGACGATCTCTCCAGCGGGCTGGACGTGGCGACCGAGCAGCGGCTCTGGGACGGCCTCGCCGAGGCGGGCCACACCTGCCTCGCCGTCTCGCACCGCCGCGCGGCGCTGCGGCGGGCCACGGAGGTTATCTTCATGGAGGACGGCCGCGTGGCGGCGCGCGGCCGCTTCGAGGCGCTGCTGCAGACCAGCCCGGCGTTCGCGCGGCTGTGGGGCGAAGCCGACTAGGGCGCGTCCTCGTTAGCCAGCGCCAGCTTGGTCCGCTTCCGTCCGCTTCCCGGACCGCACCCCGACCTTCGACACCTCCCCGCAGGGGGAGCGGTGGCGGCCGCCGTGCGAACTCGGAGGCGATCGAAACCGCTCTAGCGCCGAGCGCCTTTGCGTCGGCTCGCCGCTGCGCCATACGGCCAAGCCATGTGGTGGCTGCTGCTCGCTGCGGGCCTGTGGGCCGGGGTCCAGAACGCGCTGGCGGGCGGCGGCTCGTTCGTGACGCTGCCGGTGCTGATCCTCTCCGGGATCGATGCGCGCGCCGCCAACATCACCTCGACGATCGCGCTCTTCCCCGGCCAGGTGACGACGGGGCTGGCCGGCCGCAAGCTGGTGTCGGGCGCCGAGCGGCTGTCGTTCCGGGCGCTCTTCGTGATCAGCCTGGCCGGCGGCGTCGTGGGCGCGCTGCTGCTGCTGGCGACCCCGGCGAGCTTCTTCGCACGGCTGCTGCCGTGGCTGGTGCTGGCGGCGACCGCGATCTTCGCCTGGGGCAGCTTCCTGCGCCGTGAGCCGCAGACGCCCAAGCCGATGAGCCCGGCGGCCGCCGGAACCGCGCAGTTCCTGATCGCCATCTACGGCGGCTATTTCGGCGGCGGCATCGGCTTCCTGATGCTGGCGGCGCTGACCATCGCCGGCCAGCCGGTGCGCACCGCCGGCGCCACCAAGAACGTGCTGGCGGGCGTCATGAACGGCGCGGCGGTGCTGATCTTCTGCTTCTCGAAGGACGTCCACTGGCTCGCCGCCGCGGCGCTGGGCGCGGCGCGATCGCCGGCGGCCTCGCCGGCGCCTGGCTGCTGCGCCGCGTGAACGAGCGGGCGCTCCGGATCGGCGTGGTGGTGCTGGGCCTGGCGCTCTTCGCGGGCCTGCTTTGGCGCGGAAGTTAGGGAGTACGCCTTCAGGAACACGCTCCAACGCGGCGGCCGCGTTCGATCCGGAGCGTTCGTTGACCCACGACAGCGAACTTGCAACGCTGCCGTCCGCACTGCGGAGGCGAACGTTGCTCGACAACCTGTGGACCGCGAACCTTGCGTTGCGCCGACGATTTCCAAAGGGCGTCGAGCCCTTCAAGATCATCTCACGGCTGGCGGAAGAATGCGGCGAGTTGTCCGCTGAAGTCCAACTCTGGGAAGACGAGGGCGTGAAGCGCCAAAAGCATGGCGAACCTGATCCTCGGCATCTGGCCAAGGAAGTCATGGACGTCATGCGCGCGGCTCTCGCGGTGGCCGAATACTACGGCATCGAAGCCGAGCTGGAAGCTGTCATCCAGAACAGCATCGATGGCGCCGTTCGCAGCGGTCAGATAACCCAGGACGAGGCGCTGGAGCCCATCAGCGGACGCAGATGATCGGGCGGCGGCGCCTTAGCACGGCTACGCCCGCGGAAGCTTTCCGCGGCCGAGAAGCGTGTGCGTCCCGATTTTCCCTGTTATCTAAACCGGTCTGACCCTCTCCGGGTCGGCGTTCACCAGGAGTGTTTCCGTGTTGGCTTGCTGGAACAGCACACGCATCCGCTAACGCGGGTCTGAGCTTCCGTCAGCTTCGACAACCCTAAAGCCGCCGCGCCTCGCGCGGGCCGGCCGGAACACGTCCATGCCATCTCGCAGCTTCAGCGCGCCCGCCGCGGCGCGCCTCTCGGCGTCGCAGATCGCCGCCTACCGGGCCTGCTGCCGCAAGCGCGTCGACCCGCCCCGGCGCGCGGACGCCCGCTCGATCCCCAACCTCAACCCAGAGAGCGTCATGACCAACATCATGCGGTTCGTCCGTGAGCGGGGCTCAGCGCACGCGCGCCGCCCTCGCGCAGAACCTCTTCGCCAGCCCCGGCCCCGCGCAGGCGCTGGTTCGCCATGCCGGCGTCGCGCCCGGTGACCGCGTCTACGACCTCGGCGCCGGAACCGGGCTGATCACCAGCGCGCTGGTGGCCGCCGGCGCCAGGGTCGTGGCCGTCGAGCGCGACCCGAACCTGGCGCGCAAGCTGCGGGCGCGCTTCGCCGCCACGCCCGGCGTGACCGTGCTCGAGGCGGACCTCGCCGAGGTTCGCTTCCGCGCGCCGTTCAAAGTGGTCGCCAACCCGCCGTTCAACTGCACGGCCGCGCTGCTGCGTCGGCTGCTCGGCGATGCGCCGGCGCCCGAAAGCGCCGCGCTCGTCCTGCAACGCGAGGCGGCGCGCAAATGGGCCGGCATCCCCCGCCCGACCGCGGTGTCGCTGACGGCTGCGCCGTGGTTCGAGCTGGCGGTGGCCGAGCCATTCCGCCGCCGCGACTTCACGCCGGCGCCGGCCGTCGACGTCGCGCTGCTGAGCATCGCCAGGCGCGCCCGCCCCCACATCAACGAAGATCTGCGGGCGCCGTGGAGCGCCTTCGTGCGGCATGTCTTCGGCCGCGGCCGTGGGGATGCGCGCGGCGCGTTTCGCAACCTCGTCAGCCATCTGCAGTGGCGGCGGCTCAGCGCCGACCTCAGCCTTGCCGCCGACGCCCGCCTCGCCGAGATCGCCTACGACGACTGGCTGGCGATCTTCGGTTTCGCGATGGCCCATGCGGCCGCCCGCGAAGCTGCGCCGGCTCGATTGACAGGCTCGCCCCGGCGGCTCACCTTCGCCTGCAAGGCTGGTGCGGCCTGCCGCTTGCGCCCTTCGGGGATGGCTAACGCGCCGAACGACGAACGCCAATCCTCTGCCGTGTGCGGACGGGTCAGCAACGCAGGCGCCTGACATCTCGCCCGCCCATGCAAAGGATCGACCATGCGCGATTTTCGCGACGCCAAGGCCATGGCGCATCGCCTGCGCGACGCGCTCGCCGCAGAAGGGCGTCACCCTCACTCACACCGACAGCCTGGAGCTGATCGCCCGCAGCTTCGGCCTGAAGGACTGGCAGGTGCTCGCCGCGCTGATCGCGGCGGACGCTGGCGGGGCCGACGCGGCGCCGCCGCCGCAGCTCTGGACCGGCCCGATGCTGCCGCTGCGCGACATCGTGATCTTCCCGAAGACCGCCGCCCCGCTGTTCGTCGGCCGCGAGCGCTCGCGGCGGGCGCTGACCAGCGCCTTCACCGGCGAGCAGGAGCTGCTGCTGGTGACCCAGCGCGTATCGGAGCACGACGACCCGGCGCAGGATCAGCTCTACGAGATCGGCGTCGTGGCCGACGTCCTGCAGCGGGCCGACACCGAGGACCGCGGCGTGAAGCTGCTGGTGCGCGGCCGCCAGCGGGCGCGTCTCGTCCGCATCCTCGACGCGGACGGCGCATGGCGCGCCGAGGCGGTGCTGGAGCCCAGCGCAGGCGCCGACATCGTCGCCGCCCAGCCGCTGGCGCGGGCCGCGGCGACCGCGTTCCAGGCCTACGCCAAGGGCAAGCAACAGCTGGACCGCGCAGCGGCCGAGATCGCCGAGATCGCCCATCCCGGCGTGCTGGCCGACACCGTCGCCATGTTCGCCAGGGCGAGCGTGCCCGAAAAGCAGGCGGTGCTGGAGATGCGCGATCCGATGCGGCGGCTCGCGATGGCCGTCGCGCTGATCGCCGGCCCCGACGCGCGGGCGGCGTGACATGAACGAGCACGACCTCGCCGTCCTGCGCCGCGCCTATGCGCGCCACGTCGCCTTCGCCTCGCGCACCGACGATCCGCGCCTGGAAGCCGCCCTCGCCGCCGTCCCGCGCGAAGCCTTCATGGGTCCGGGCCCCTGGCTGATCGGCGCCGGTCCCAGCGGACCGCGCACCACGCCCGACGCCGACCCAGGCTGGCTCTACCAGGACGTGCTGGTCTCGCTGATCGCCGAGAAGTCGCTGAACAACGGCCAGCCGACGTTCCTGGCGTTCCTGATCGCGCTCGCCGGCATCCGGGCCGGCGAGCACGTCGTCCACATCGGCGCCGGCGTCGGCTACTACACCGCGGTGATGGCCGAGCTCGCGGGGGGCGCCGGCCAGGTCACCGCGATCGAGTACGAGCCCGAGCTTGCCGCGCGCGCCGCGGCGAACCTCGCCGCATGGCCGCAGGTGCAAACCGTCTGCGCCGACGGGTCGACCCACCCGCTGGCGCCCGCCGACGTGGTTTTCGTCAACGCCGGCGCAACGCGGCCGCTCGATCTGTGGCTCGACGCGCTGAAGGACGGCGGCCGCCTCGTGCTGCCGTTGACGGTCGGCTACACGCTGCCGAACGGTATCGGGATGACCCACGGCCACATCTTCCGGATCGAGCGCCAGGGCGACGACTTCGCCGCCGCGTGGAAGTCGCAGACCGCCATCTATCCGTGCTTCGGGGCGCAGGACGCGGCCTCGGAAGAGAGCCTGAAGGCGGCGCTGCGCCGCGGCGGGCACGACAAGGTGCGCCGCCTGCATCGCACAGACGACGTGCCGGTCGATAGCTGCTGGGCGAGCGGACCAGGTTGGGCGCTCACGTTCGAATGAGGAAAGCGCGGCCGCCGCTGCGGCCGTTCAGCGGCTGTCGATGTGGACCGAGCCGATGCCGGAGACGTGCTGGCTCACCTGGCCGGTCACCCGCGCCACGCTGACGCTGCCGACGCCCGAGACATTGGCGTCGAGCGAATTGGCGACGCCACGGAAGTCGACATGCCCGGTGCCGGACACTTCAGCGCTCAGGCTCGGCGCGTGGCCGCCGGCGATCGAGACGCTGCCGACGCCGGAGACGTCGGCTATCACCGGTCCGCCGACGCTGGCGGCCTTCAGGCTGCCTGCGCCCGAAATGTGCGCCGTCAGCGGTCCGGCGATCGGCCCGGTGGCGAGGCCGCCCGAGCCGGAGATGCTGAGATCCGCCGCGCCGGCCGAGCGCGTGGTCAGCGATCCGGCGCCGGAAAGGTGCGCGACCAGCTGCGTCTGCACGTCGCCCACCGACAGATGGCCGGTGCCGGAGAGGGCGACCTCGGCGGCGCGCGAGCTGCCGGTCCTGACGTCGCCGACCCCCGAGAGGCCGGTGTTCAACTGCCCGGCGACGTTGCCCACCGTCCAGTCCCCGCAACCGGACGCGCCGAGGGTCAGGCTGCGCGAGCGCGCCACCGCGCCGTGCACGATGCCGCCGCTCTCGATCACTGCGTCGAGCGGTACATGCACCAGCACCTGCGGCATCTGTGCGAGCCCGTAGTCGCCGCGTCCGAACACCAGCACGTGCAAGCCATCGCCCGCGCCGTGGCAGGTGGTCCAGAACCGCGGCAGGTGGCCGTCGATCACCGTGTCGCCGCCGCCTTCGCGCCGCACTTCCAGCGGCAGCTTCGGATTGGGGCGGTAGACGTCGACGGCGATGTCGCTGCGGTTCTCCGGCTCGACCACGATGTTCACCGCGGCGTCGCGGATCACCAGCCGCGGCGCGGCCTGCGCTGCGCCAGCCAGCGCTGAGCCGGCGGTCAGGGCCGCGGCGAAGGCGAGCGCGGTCTTCATGAGCCGATCCGCACGTCGCCCGAGCCAACGACGGCCTTGTGCACCGGACCGGTCACGCGCAGCACCCGCACGTCGCCGGAGCCCACCACCGAGGCGTTCGAGCGAATTGGCGACGCCCTGCAACGCGATGTCGCCGGACCCCGCGATCGAGGCCTGCATCAGGCCGGCGTGGCCGCCCGCCGCGCGCACATGGCCGGAGCCGGCGATCCGCGCGTTGAAGTTGCCTTGCACCGAGGCGACGTCGATGTCGCCGGAGCCGACGTTCATGGCCGCCACCGGTCCGGCGATCTCCCTGGTGACGATGTCGCCGGCCCCGGCCACCCGCAGCTCCGCCGCGCCGGCGAGGCCAGTGCGCACCGAGCCGGAGCCTGCCACGTTGACCGTCATCCGCCCGCGCACATTGGCCACCTGCCAGTCGCCGCAGCCGGCGTTGGCGAGCTCCAGCGAGGCGGAGTGACCCACCTGACCGAACACCGCCCCGCCGGCCGAGACGCGCGCATCCATCGGCGTGTGGATCAGGATCTGCGGCATGGCGTCCGGGCCGACCTCGCCGACGCCGATCACGTAGGCGCTGGGCTGGGCGACCGGCCCGTGGCAGCCGCGCAGCCGATACCCAGATAGCCCGCCGTCGACGTAGGTGCGCCCGAGGAAGCTCCAGACCCGCAGCGGCAGCCGCGGATTGCTCCTCAGGATCTCGACCTTGATGTCGGCTCGGGGCTCTGGCGAGACGACGACGCGGGCGACGGCGTGGTTGATGTCCACCGCAGGCGCGGCCGCCGCCACACCCGCCAAAGCCGTCGCACCCGCCGCCGCCAGGGCCCCCGTAAACCAGCGCATTCCCGCGGTTCCTTCCCTAAGGCGTCGCCGACGAAACTAGCCGCGCCACACCCGCTTGGCAGCTTAATTCGTGGTCATGGGTACCGGCGGAGCGTGTGTAGTGATGCGTACGGCCTTGCTCGCGTGTGTATTCGTAGGTATGATGCCCGCGTGGACAGCCGCGAGGTCATCAAGCTCCTCGAGTCCGACGGGTGGCGCGAGGTCCGTCAGAGAGGCTCGCACAAGCAGTTCAGGCATCCTGCCAAACCCGGGTTGGTGACCGTGCCGACCCCGAAGAAAGACATCCCCCGCGGCACGCTGCGCTCGATCGCGAAGCAGGCCGGCATAGTCCTGGAGTAGACCGATGCGGCACTACATTGCCCTGATCGACAAGGACGACGGCAGCGACTACGGCGTGTCGTTCCCGGACCTGCCGGGCGTGATCTCGGCAGGCGCCACGCTCGACGAGGCGCGCCAGATGGCCGCCGAAGCGCTGGCGCTCCACATCGAAGGCATGGCGGACGAGGGCGAGCCGATACCCGAACCCGCCTCGCTCGAGGCCATCATGGACGTCGCCGAGAACCGGGACGCTGTGGCTGTCCTCATCCCGATCGCTGAAGGATCGTCCCGCGTCGTCAGGGTCAACATCACGTTGCCGCAGGACGTTCTCGAGCAAATCGACGCCTACGCCGAGCAGCGCGGGTTCACACGGTCTGGTTTTCTCGCGGCGGCGGCAAAGCGCGCCATGCACACGGCCTGAGCGCCCGCGCGCTACCGCCGGCGGAGGCTGGAGCGGGTAGACGGGATCGAACCGACATCCTCAGCTTGGAAGGCTGCTGCACTACCATTGTGCTATACCCGCGTCGGCCGTGGCCGCGCGCAATCTCGGTCTGGTCGATCAGCCACCGGCCGGCGAGGCTGGTGGGGGAAGTAGGACTCGAACCTACGAAGGCGTACGCCAGCGGATTTACAGTCCGCCCCCTTTGCCACTCGGGACATTCCCCCTGAGCCGATCGCCTAGGCCGATCGCCAGAGCCGACCTCGTCCGCCCGCTTAGGACCGCCGCGCCCGTTGCGCTCTTCGGCCATGAGCCTAAGACCCGCCCGGAACCGGCAGCCCACGCGGGCGGCTGAAAATCGGAGGCGTCTTATAGTGGCCCGGCATTTCCGGCGCAACGAGGGCAAGGCGGGCGGCGAGCGCGGCGCGAAGGACTGGGCGCCCGCGACCGATCGCAGCGGCCCGCGGGGGCCCAGGCGTCGAGCGGGCGCGGCGCCGGCGTCCGCCGACTGGCTCTGGGGCTGGCATCCGGTGACCGCGGCGCTGGCCAACCCGGCCCGCGGCGCCCCGCGGCGCCTGGTCGCGAGCGCCGAGCGGGCCCGCGAGCTGGCCGCGCGCTTCCCCGCCCTCCCCGCCGCCGAGGTTCTGGACGGCGCCGCCATCGCGCACCTGTTGCCGAGCGGCGCGGCGCACCAGGGCGTGGCGCTGAAAGCCGCGCCGATCGAGCCCTGGGCGCTCGCCGACCTCGCCAGGCCCGCGGACGGCGTGCTCGTCATGCTCGACCAGGTGACCGACCCGCAGAACGTCGGCGCGGTGTTCCGCTCGGCCGCCGCCTTCGGCGCGCGCGGCGTCATCGTGCAGGACCGCCACGCCCCGCCGTTCACCGGCGCGCTCGCCAAGGCCGCCGCCGGCGCGCTCGACGCCGTCCCGCACGCCCGGGTGGTCAACCTCGCCCGCGCCCTCGACGAGCTGGAGCGGCTGGGCTGGCGCACTGTGGGCCTGGCGGGCGATGCGGCCGACACGCTGGACGCGGTGCTCGACGCGCGGCCCGACCGTGCTGGTGCTGGGCTCCGAGGGCGAGGGCCTCCGGCGGCTGGTCGGCGAGCATTGCGATGCGCTCGCCCGCATCGCGATGCCGGGCGGGTTCGAGAGCCTCAACGTCGCCGCCGCCGCCGCCGTCGCGCTCTACGAGGCGACCCGGCCGCGCCGCTGACCTCAGCAGCCCCCTTGCGCGCATCGCCCGTTTCGCGCCAGAAACACACCCAGCGATGGCCCACCTTCTAGGCGGAACGGCAAGCGCCCACTGGGCGGGCCTCATCGGCGCCCTGATCCAGGTGGCGCTGATCGACATCACGCTCGCCAGCGACAACGCGGTCGCGGTGGGCATGGCCGCCTCCGGCCTGCCCCGCCCGCAGCGCCACTATGCGATCGTGCTGGGGCTCGGCGGCGCGGTGGTGCTGCTGTGCGTGCTGGCGTTCTTCGCAGTGCGGCTGCTGGAAGCCGGCGGCGGCGGGCTGATCCTGGGCGGCGGCCTCCTGCTGCTGCTGGTCTCCTGGCAGATGTGGCGCGACCTGCGCGCGGCGCGCAACGTCCGCGCCGAGGAGGAGCGCACGGCGAAGAAGCCGAAGACGCTGATGCGCGCGCTCAGCCTGATCTTCATCGCCGACATTTCCACCTCGCTCGACAACGTGCTGGCGATCGCCGGCGTGGCGCGCGGCCAGCCGGCCTGGGTGCTGATGGTCGGGCTGGCGCTGTCGGTGGCGCTGACCGGCTTCGCGGCCGCCGGCGTGGCGCGGCTGATGCACCGCTGGCCGTGGCTCGGCTACATCGGCCTCGTCGTGGTGCTCTTCGTCGCCGGCGGCATGCTCTGGGACGGCGCCCACCAGATGGGCTGGGTGAGGATTTAGCGAACTCAACTCACCGTCATGGCCGGAGCCGAAGTGTCGGCCACCCATGCACGCGAAGCCCGCCATGGCCGCGCTCGCGCGCGGCCACTCGCAAAGGCGTGTTCATGGCGTCCCCGGCGACTGTCGCCCGGTCGATGACGGAAGGTAGGTCAGGCCGCCGCTTCCGCCCCGCCGAAGCGCTCGGTCCATTCGGCGACCTGGGCGTCTTCGATCTTGCGGAACAGCACCTCCGGCGCGGCGATCTTGCGCCCGGCCGGCACGCGCGCCAGCTCGGCGGCGATGTCGGCGCCCGGCCAGGTCGCCGGGATAGTCCTCGCCCATCGCCAGCGTCACAGTCTCCGATGCGAACGGGATGAACGGGGCCGAGACGCGCGCGAAGAGCGCCACGAGGTTCAGCCCGGTGCGCACCACCACCGCCGCCCGCTCCGGGTCGGTGCGGATCGCGGTCCACGGCGCGGCCTCCTGCAGGTACTCGTTGCCGAGCACCCAGAGCGCCCTGAGCGCCTGGGCGGACTTGCGCATCTCGACCGCCGTCCAGCAGCTCGGTCAGTTCGGCGAGCTTCGCCCCCACGTCGGCATAGAGCTTCGCCTCCAGCGGCCCCGGCGCGCCGCCGGCCGGGACCACGCCCTCGAAGCGCGATCTCGCAGAACTGCGCGATGCGGTTGACGAAGTTGCCGAACACGTCGGCGAGGTCGCGGTTCACCGACGAGACGAACACGCTCCCAGGTGAAGACGGTGTCCGAGCCTTCCGGGCTGTTGGCGGTGAGGTACCAGCGCCAGCAGTCGGCCGGCAGCAGCTCCAGCGCCTGGTCCATGAAGACGCCGCGCTTGTTCGAGGTGGAGAACTTGCCGCCGTACCAGTTCAGCCAGTTGAACGCCTTCAGCACGTCGACCTGCTTCCACGGCTCGCCGCGACCCCAGGATGGTCGAGGGGAAGTAGACCGAGTGGAAGGGCACGTTGTCCTTGCCCATGAACTGCACGTAGCGGACGTCGTCGGCGCCCTTGTCGAGCCGCCACCAGCGCTCCCAGTCCTGGCCCTCGCTGGTCGGCCCACTCGCGGGTGATGCCGATGTAGCCGAGCACGTCGTCGAACCAGACGTAGTAGACCTTGTCCTCGAAGCCCGGCCGCGGCAGGCCGTCCTTCAGCACCGGAAAGCCCCAGGCGAGGTCGCGGGTGATGCCGCGGTCGATCAGCCCCTCGTCGAGGTGCTTGTAGGCGATCGCCTTCGGCAGCGTCGGCCAGTCGGTCTTGGTGTCGACCCAGGCGCGGATGCGGTCGGCCATCTTCGAGTGCAGCTGGTAGAGGTGGCGGGTCTCGCGCACCTCGATGTCCGGCGAGCCGGAGATCACCGAATAGGGCTCGATCAGGTCGACCGGATCGAGCAGCGAGCCGCAGTTGTCGCACTGGTCGCCGCGCGCCGGGCGGAAGCCGCAGACCGGGCAGGTGCCCTCGACGTAGCGGTCGGGCAGGAAGCGCTTGTCGGTCGAGCGAGTAGACCATCTTGTCGACCCGCTCTTCGATCAGGCCGTTGGCCTCCAGCGCGGCGGCGAAGTGGTGGGTCAGCTCGCCGGTCTGCCGCGACGAGGTGCGGCCGAACAGGTCCCACGACAGACCGAAGCCGGAGGCCGAGGTCGTACTGAACGCGGTGCTGCTCCTCGCAGTAGGTGAAGATGTCCTGGCCAAGCTCGGCGGCGGCCAGCTCGGCGGGCGTGCCGTGGTCGTCGGTGCCGCAGATCGACAGCACCTCGTTGCCCCGCGCCCGCTCGAACCGCGCGTAGACGTCCGCCGGCAGCAGCGAGCCCACGAGGTTGCCCAGGTGCTTGACGCCATTGATCCCCGGCAGCGCCGAGGTGATGAGAATGCGGGCCATGGTGGCTCCCCTAGACGATTGGACGCCGTTCGTCCTTCCCCGATCGCCGGAGAAGCGGACTGCGAGAGTTGGATGAGGGGAGCCGGTAGCCTAGGCGCGTGGAACTAGCCGGATGAGGAGACCCTCACCCGCGCGGCATTCGCTCGATGGTCCAACGCGTTGTCATGGCCGCGCTCAGATAGAGCTTTGCGCCGCGCTCGCCAAGCCCTCCTCAAGCGGCTTGCCATCGGCGCCGCGCAGCGTCATGGCGGCGTCGGGGTTGACCGAGTCGGACGAGCTCACGGCCGCCAGCTTTGCCAAAGCGACGCCGCGCACAACAACGGCGCCGTCCCCGCGTTGCCGCGAAACGCCGCGCAGTGGCATAACCGCCCCCACGCGCCGGTTTAGCTCAGCTGGTAGAGCAGCGGTTTTGTAAACCGAAGGTCGGGGGTTCGAGTCCCTCAACCGGCGCCACGAGGCGGTCGATCTTGACGCCGCCCGTCGCCGTCTGGACGAGCTGCGCAGCGCGCTGGGGTAAGCAAGTCCGGTCGCCTAAGCGCCGCAGCAGAACGAAAGAGAGCAAGAACCGCGCAGCGGCGGACGCGATCGGCGATGGCATAGCGACGTAGGTGGGCAAGGCGGCCGACGCTCAAATCGCCCGGGCGACGCGCTTCGCGCCGTCGATCTATTTGAGGCGGATTTCATCGTCGCCGGCCGAGTTGGTGATTTGAGGTCCCTTGCAAAGCGCTGGCGCGGCTGGCGCGCCATCAGCGCTCCGCAGTGAACAGATTTTGGCTGTGAGCAGACCCGCGACCATCGTTGAGCCTTGGAGCGTCAGGTGGTTGGTGTCGAACAGCAAGGGGGCGTCACCTGCACGCGTCACGCAGGCTCGACCATGGCAGAGCAGATCGATGAGCGAGACGTAAGGCGTGCCGGTGCTGGCCGCGATTTTCCGCGTTTCGGCGTCTATCAAGAAAGGGTCGTTGGTGAGAGACCGACCGACCAAGCCCGGGTCGTTCCGACGCTCGGCGACGACGAGGACCCGCGGCAGCGCCGCATTGTACTCGGGCATCGGTCCAATCAGGATGGGATGCGCGGCTCGAATCTGCGGATTGCGGAGGGTATCGGCAAGACCCGGCAGGGTGCGCCACGTCCATCTTGACGAGAGGATGAGGACCGCAGGCTGATGCGAGCGCAGCCAAGGACCCAGCACATAGCTGTTGAGCTTCTGGCAGGGCGCCTTGTAGGGGGCCTGATAGATCTTCGGGACGCATCCAGACGCGGTCGCCTGCAGCACATCCAGCTGGCCGGCAACCCGGGAGAGTCCGGGCCATAAATCAGCGGCGTGACTGTCGCCGGAGAGAAGAAGGGACGAACGACCCGCGGCAACATGAAGGCAGCGCGCCGCGTCGAAGCTTCCGCGTGGGCCGACCATGAAGCAGCTTCCACGACGATACGCGGCGTCCCCGTCGAAATCCAAGTAACCCGCGATCCGATTTTGTTCGGGCGTGAATGGCGCTGCGACGCGCGAAGCAGCGGGAATAGCAAAGGCTACGACGGCGGCGCTGGCGATCGCGATCACGCCAACGCCCAAGACGCCCCTCGTCGACCAACGCTCTCGCCCCACGCGGAAGTAGCGCTCAACGAATCTCCAAGAGAAGAAGGCAAATGCGAACGCCGTGGCGATCTCGACGAGGCTCGTCAGCGGCGTGTCAGGGAGCAGCAACGCGAGTTTCGCGAAGACGATAACCGGCCAGTGCCAGAGATACAGCGAATACGACATGCCGCCGATAAAGGTGAGCGGAGGCAGCGACAGGACGCGGCTGACCAGCGTTCCGGCGGACCCGGTGAAAATCAACAGCCCAGCGCCAAGGCAGACCGGCAGCGCGGCCCAGCCCGGAAAGAGCGTGTTGTAGGTGAACCGCTTGATGCAAAAGGCCACCATTGCCAGGCCAAGCACTGCAAGCAACTCACGCAACCAACGTGGCGTCGGGGGCGCCTTCCATACGGCAAGGAAGGCGCCCACACCCAATTCCCAGGCGCGACCGGGCAGAAGATAGAACGCTGCAGCTGCATCCACCTAAATCAAATATACGCCAAGAGCAAAGGATACAATTGTTAGTCCCGAGATCGTCAAGATTAGCGTCTTTGGATGTCTTGGCCCGATCAGCGCAAGCAATACTGGCCAGATTAGATACCACTGTTCTTCGACGGCCAAAGACCACGTGTGCAGCAGCGGTTTGGACGCAGCCGCGAGGTCGAAATAGTCGGTTTCCAGATAGAATTCGATATTCGAACCGAAGCACGCCGACGCAATCAGCGAGCGCTCGAAGCGGCCCAGCTCGAAAGGCATGAGAGTCGCGCACGCGACAACCGCGACGACGGCGAGCATGAAGAAGAGAGCCGGAAAAATCCGCAGGATACGCCGACGGTAGAACTCCGCGATGGTATGGCGGCCAACGCCGATCTCGCGAACAAGAATTGCGGTTATCAGGTATCCGGAGATGACGAAGAAGATATCGACCCCGACGAACCCGCCAGAAAAGCCGCGGACACCAGTGTGGTAAAGTACTACGGGCAGGACGGCCAAGGCCCTCAACCCGTCAATGTCTGCGCGGTAACGCGGATAAATCAGCTGATTGACGCGCTTGCGCTCAGCGGCGTCAGCCTCGTCAGGCGTCGAGGAAGCTTCAGTAGAGCGTGTCACGGGCGGATCGGACCGTACCGAGCCGCTACTATCCTGAAGTCGCAAGGAGCCCGGCCTTGAGCGCGACACACGGGTGCAAAGCGTCGAGCCTCTGAACTCACAGGGTTACCCCTACAAAGAGGCCGGTCTCGCCCCAACGGCGCGCTCTAGGCGAAGGCTGCGTCAACGGCGCTCGGTACGGCGCGCATCGAAGCTGGCGCGAGCGCGCGTTGGCGTCTCGAGGGCGCGGTCCCGGTTCCACCGCCGTCCTTCTTCCTGGGTACTCCGTCTCACCGCTCAGGCCGGATCGAGGACCACCAGCACGTCGTCTTCGTCGACGCTGTCGCCCTCCGCCACCGCGATGGAGCGCACTCGGCCGGCGTACGGGGCGTTCACCGGGATCTCCATCTTCATGGATTCCAGGATCATCAGCACGTCGTCGGCGGCCACGTCGGCGCCCTCCGCCACCTGGATCTTCCAGACGATGGCGTAGATCTCGGACTTCACCTCCACGTCGCTCCCCTCCCCCTCTAAGGCCGCATTCCGACGCGCAGCTTCGGCCCCAGCTTGGTCGCGTTCACCGCGTGGCTCTTGCGGATGTAGTCGACGATGGCAGGCCGCGTGTCGCGCGGGTCGATCACCTCCAGCGGCCGGGCGAGGCCGGGCTGGCGCAGCACCGAGGCCATGCGCTGGAAGCGGTCCTCGATCTCCAGCCGCTTGGCGACCGGATCGGGCGCGGCCTCGATCTCGCGCCGGTAGGCCGCCATCACGCCGCCCTGCGCCACCAGCGAGCCGGACTCCGCCGACGGCCAGGCGTAGCGCACCGACATGCCGTCGCTCTTGGCCATCACGCTGGCGACGCCGTACATCCGCCGCGTCACGATCGAGATGTAGGGCACGCTGGCCTCGCGCACCGCGTAGGACGCACGGTTGGCGAAGCGGATGATGCCGGCCGCCTCCGACGCCGGCCCGACCATGAAGCCCGGCACGTCGGCGAAGTAGACGATCGGCAGGTGGAAGGTGTCGGCGAAGTCGACGAAGCGCTCGGCCTTGATGCAGGCGGCCGGCGTCATCGCGCCGCCGTCGCGCCGGCAGTCGTTGGCGATCACCGCGACCGGGAAACCGTCGATCCGCGCCAGCATGGTCACCAGCGCGCGGCCATAGAGCGCCGAGATCTCGAACGCCGAGCCGCGGTCCACCACCGCCTCGATGATCTTGCGGACCTCGTAGGCCGCGGTGCGCCGCTTCGGGATGACCGAGAGCAGGCTCTCGTCGCGGCGGTTGGGATCGTCGTCCGGCTCGGCCCACGGCGGCAGCTGCCAGACGCTGGACGGCAGGTAGGAGAGGAAGCGCCTGATCTGCGCGAAGGCGTCGGCCTCGTCCTCGGCGACGTTGTGCACGACGCCGGAGGTCTTGGCCTGCACCGTCCAGTCGCCGAGTTCCTGCTTGGTCACCTTCAGGCCGAGCGCCTGGGCCACCATCGGCGGGCCGCCGACGAAGGTCTCGGCCTGCTTGGTCATTACCGAGAAGTGGCAGTCGCCGACATGCACCGCCGGCAGCCCCGCCACCGAGCCCAGCACCGCGGCGACGACCGGAACCTGGGCGATCAGGTTGCCCTTGGCCATGCGCGTGGCGAGCGGGTCCTCCGACCCCGGCGCGCCGCGGAGAAGTCGTGCCGACGCGGCAGGTCGAAGCTGCCGGGCGTGCCGGTGGGTTTGACGTCGACCAGCGGCGTCTCGTCGGCGTGGGCGGGCGGCATCGAGGCGTCGCCGCCGGGCCGCCGCGCCTCGGGATCGTAGTTGCGCACGCTGCCGCCGGCCCCGTCGAGCAGCCGGATGAACGGCACCCGCAGCTCGCCGGCCAGCCACGTCACCTCGACCCGCGAATAGGGAATGCCGGAGTCCGACGAGCCGCCGCGGATGGTGAAGTCGCCGCCTTCCACGATCACCGGCCGCCCGTCGATGTTGGCCATGCCGGTCACGTAGGCGGCGGGCCGGAAGCTCTGCAGCTTGCCCTCGTCGTCCCAGCGCGCGGTCCCGGCCAGGGTCGAGGTCTCCTGGAACGAGCCCTCGTCGGCCAGCAGGTCCACGCGCTCGCGGACGCTCAGCCGCCCTGCGCATGCTGGCGCGCCACGCCTTCGGCCCCGCCCATCCGCGTGCGCAGCCGGCGCAGCCGCTTCAGCTCGTCGATCTCCGGCTCCCAGCTCATGCACGCTCCTCGGCTACCGGGTCGGCACGTTAGAGGCGCACGGGAGCCCGCCCAACCGAATATTAAGGAGGCGCAGCCAGGCGGCGGTCTCAGCCTCCCGCCTCGCTCAGACCGGCGTCACCCCGCCGCTGGCGAGGGCGTAGTAGCCGGCGACGATCTTCAGCTCGCCCTTGGCGATCTTCTCGGCGAGCACCGGGGAGGCGGAGCTGAGGATGCCGGCCTGGATCTTCGCGTTGAGCTTGGCAGTGGCGACCGGGTCGTGGCCGCCTTGCTCCACCGCGGCCCGCAGCGGCGCGTAGAGGGCGCTGATCTGGCCGGGCACGGCCTCGCCCTCCATCGCGGCCTTCACGGCGCCGCAGTTCTGGTGGGCGAGCACCATGATCGCGGGCACGCCGAGCTCGGCGACGCCGTACTCGAGCGAGGCGATGGTCTCGGTGCTGGCGACATTGCCGGCGACGCGGGTGACGAAGATCGCGCCGATGCTCTCGTCGAAGACGATCTCCACCGGCACGCGGGAGTTGGCGCAGGAGAGCACCGCCGCAAACGGCGCCTGCTTGTCGACCGTGCCGGCCCTGAGCGCCGCCAGGTCGACCTTGAACGAGGTCATGTTCCCGGCGACGTAGCGGGCGTTGCCTGCCATCAGCCGCGCCAGCGCCGCATCGGGGCCGAGCGGCGTCTGCGCCCGCGCCCTGCCCGGCGCCAGCACTGACACGCCGGCGAGGCCGGCCGCGGCGCCCAGAGCGAGAAACGATCGTCTTGGCAGCGCGCGCCGCGGCGGCCGTGCGCCGCCGAACGCCGCGCAAGCAGCGCAGCCGCATCCGTCGGACATCGGACGCCCAGGACATCGTGAAGTCGGTCATCGATCGCACCCCGCAGTTGACACGCGCGATTATCGCGCGACTTCTCGCATAAGACGAGTCCTCGTCTACTTCGCTTGGGCGGCCGCGGCGAGTTGGTCGACCAAAGCCAGCGGCTCCATGGTCGCCTTCGCCTCGCATCCGGGCGGCTCGCTGTAGGTTCGCCCGTGCGGCGCCGACTGGTCGAGCCGGCGGCAGGCCTCGCGCGCGCCGTCCTTGATGCGCTGGCGCAGCGTCGAGACGTCGTCCGGCTTGGAAAGGTCGAGGTCGGCGAACTGGACTTCCTGGGTGGTGCTGACGATCTCGATCGGCTGGCCGCGGCTCTCCGCGCCCACCGTCTTTCGCACCACCTCGGGCGCGATGATGGTGATCTCCTGGGATTCGGCCGGCGCGGCGGCCTCCGGCTGGGCCATCGCGGCGCGGCTGAACACCATCGCGCCGCAGATCATCGCGACGATGACCGCGGCGATCCAGACTGGTGTGCGGATATCTGACGTCGCCATCCGGCCGCCTCCCTGGGTTGCGGCCGCACAACTGACACGGTTGAGTGCGGCGGCGCATCGGGTCGGCGCCGCAGGCGCATGGGGACTTTCACCGACGGGAAGGTCCGTTCCCACCGGGCGGGTGGCGCAACGCGGCGCGGCCGTCTCAGGCGAGCGCGCTCACCGTCCAGGTGGCGTTCGCAATGCGCGGGTCGCGCTCCAGCTCGGCGACCAGCGCGTCGAGTTCCTTCGGGTCGGCGCTGGTGGGCGCCAGCGTGGCGGCGAGCTCCCGCCTCGTCTCTCTCCGACAGCGCGCCGGCCTCAGATCGGCGCGCGGCGGCCGGCCCAGGGGGCGGCGCGCTCCAGCTGGGCCGCGAGGGCCAGGACACAGCGCATCCTCCGCCTGGCGGCCGACGAACTGCACCCCGATCGGCAGGCCGCGAGCGGCTCATCGCCAGCGGGATGCTCGCCGCCGGCTGGCCGGTGATGTTGAAGGCCTGGGTGTTGGGCATGAAGGCGAAGAGGCGGTGGGCGTAGCCCTCCCAGTCCGGCGGATCGCCGCCTTTCAGGTAGCCGAGCGGCACCGCCGGCTTGCCGAGCGTCGAGCAGATCAGGATGTCGTAGGTCTGCATGAAGCCGGCGACGGCGCGGCCGAGGCCGTGCGCGGCGCGCAGCGAGTTGATGTAGAGCGAGCCGGTGATCTGGCGCCCGCGCTCGTAGCTCTGCCAGGTGACCGTTTCGACCTCGTCCTCGGCGATCGGACGGCCGCGCTGGATCGCCACAGCGTCGAGGTCGGCGGCGACGCTGGCCGAGATCACCACGCCGGCGGCGGCCAGCGACATGCGGTCGATCGGCGGATCGGCTTCCTCGACCTCGTGGCCGAGGTCCTCGCACAGCTTAGCCGCGGCGCGCACCGCCTCGGCGCACTCCGGATCGATGGCCTCGGCGCCGAACGCGGCGGTGGTAAAGGCGATCCGCAGCCGCTGCGGATCGCGCCCGACCGATTCCAGGAACGGCTTGGTGGGCGGCGCCGTCCAGTAGGGATCGCCCGGCTGCGGCTGGCCGGCGATGTCGAGCAGCACGGCCGAATCGCGCACCGAATGGCTGACCACGTGGCCGCACGAGAAGCCGCCCCAGCCTTCGTCCTTTGGCGCGGCCGAGACCAGCGCGCGCGACGGCTTCAGGCCGAAGAGGCCGCAGCACGAGGCCGGGATGCGGATCGAACCGCCGCCGTCGCTGGCGTGCGCGGCCGGCACGATGCCGCCCGCCACCGCCGCCGCCGCGCCGCCCGACGAGCCGCCGGAGGTGCGGGTCAGGTCCCAGGGATTGCGGGTCGGGCCGAACATGTCCGGCTCGGTCACCGGCTCCAGCCCCAGCTCCGGCGTGTTGGTCTTGCCGAAAACGACGAGGCCGGCCTCGCGGTAGAGGCTGGTGAGCGGGCTGTCGGCCGCCGCCACGTCCTGCGCGTAGAGCTTCGAGGAGCAGGTGGTGGGCGTGCCGGCCAGCGCCGGGCCCAGATCCTTCAGCAGGAACGGCACGCCGGCGAGCGGTCCGCTTAAGGCTCCCGCCGCCTCGCGCCGGGCGCGTTCGGACAGGTCCATGGTGATGGCGTTGAGCTTCGGGTTCACCTTGGCCGCGCGCGCCAGCGCCGCTTCCAGCGCCTCGGCGGCGCTGATCTCGCGCCTGGCGATCAGCGCGGCGAGGCCCGTGGCGTCCTCGCGCAGATAGTCTGCCTCGTTCATCGGCCGCTCCGTCCCGCCCGTTCCATTCCCGCTCCGCTTGGAGCATGACCGGCGCGTAAAAGCCAAGCACGCACAGATGATTCCCGTCACCGACCAGATCAGCCTGGACGAGGCCGAGCTCGAGGAGAGCTTCGTGCGCGCCTCCGGACCCGGCGGCCAGAACGTCAACAAGGTGGCGACCGCGGTGCAGCTGCGCTTCGATGCGGTGGCCTCGCCCTCGCTGCCCGAGGCCGTGAAGGCGCGGCTGCGGCGCCTGGCCGGCCGGCGGATGACGGCGGCCGGCGTCATCGTCATCACCGCCAACCGCTTCCGCACCCAGGAGCGCAACCGCGCCGATGCGCAGGACCGGCTCGTGACGCTGATCGCCGAGGCCACCCACGCGCCCAAGCCCCGCCGCCCGACCCGCCCGACCCTCGCCTCCAAGCGCCGCCGCCTGGAGACCAAGCGCAAGCGCGGCGAGGTGAAGACCCTGCGCGGACGGCCTGAGGACGACTAGGCACATGCCCACGCTGCTGCGCCCGCCGACCCGCGAGTACCGCTCGATGTCGCTCGACAGCCATCGCTGGGACGGCTTTGCGCCCCGCGCGGGCGACATCGTGATCGCCACCTACCCCAAGAGCGGCTCGACGTGGATGCAGCGGATCGTCGATCTGCTGGTGTTCCAGACGCCCGCCCCGCGCCAGTTCAAGGCGACCTCGCCGATACTCGAAGCCGCGGTCGGCGCCTCCGCCGAAGGCGTGCTGGCGATGCTCGACGCGCAGACCCATCGCCGGTTCCTGAAGACCGAGCTGCCGTTCGATAGCCTGCCGGTGTGGGACGCCGTCAAGTACATCCACGTGGCCCGCGACGGCCGCGACGTGTGCTGGTCGATGCACAATCACCTGCTCGGCTTCCGTCCCGAGGTCCAACGGCAGCGCGCCCAGCTGGCCGCGCAGGACCCGCGGTTCCGGGTCCGCTTCCCCGACCCGCCGCAGGACCCGCACGCCTTCTTCCTGGAATGGATGGCGGACGCCGAAGCCGGCGACCAGGGCTGGGGCGTCGATCTGCCGTTCTGCGAGTTCGAGACCACCTATTGGCGCGAGCGCACGCTGCCCAACCTGCTCTTCGTGCACTACGCCGACCTGAAGGCCGATCTCGGCGCCGAGATGCGCCGCATCTCCGACTTCCTGGAGATCACGACGCCAGACACGCTGATGCCCGAGTTGGTGCAGGCCGCGTCGTTCGAGACCATGAAGCGGCAGGGTGGAGAGATGATGCCGACCCTCTCGATGGCCTTCGACCGCGGCGCCGATCGTTTCATCAACCAGGGCGTCAACGGCCGCTGGAAAGACGTGCTGACGGACGCGGACCTCGAACGCTACGCCGCGCTGGTCCGCCGCAAGTTCACGCCCGCGCAGGCCGCCTGGGTAGAGCACGGCTCCGCGGCGGGCGACCCGCGGGTCCTCGGCGACTGAGTGTCACCGCCAGCGGTCGGCGGGGCGGAGGCTGGCGGGGTACTGGGTGACGTATTGCGCGAGCCGGGGCGCATCGCCGGTGTTGGGCGAGGCGCCGTGCGGCAGCGCCGAGTGCCAGATGATCAGGTCGCCGGCGTTCGCGGCGATGCGCCGGGCGCCCGGCCGAGAGGTCGACGCGGCGCGGATCGACACCCTCGTCCAGGCCTTCCAGCCAGGCGTCGATGCGCTTGTGGAAGCCCGGCACCGCCTCGAACGCCCCCTGCTCGGCGGTGGTGTCGGTAAGGTAGATCATCCCCTGCACCTGGAAGACCACCGGCGCCACCAGGCTGATGTCCCAGTGCAGGCGCGGGCCGGGGAACTCGACGCCTGGGCCGACCGGCGGGTTGAAGCTCACCCGGTCGAGGCTGGTCCAGAGGTCGGCCGTGCCCCAGATCTGCGCGAACGCCTTCAGCAGCCGCGGCGAGGTGCGGGCCGGGATCAACGCCGGGTGCTGGAAGAGCTGCACCATGATGCCGTGGTCGGTGAGCCGCCAGGTCGACGGATCGTTTGGGTCGGCGCCGACCGACGCCCAGACCACGTCGGCGAGCGCGCGCGTCTGCGCCGGCGTGATCACCGCCGGGACGATCACATAGCCGTTCTCGTCCCAGAACCGCAGGTCGTCGGCGCTCAGCACCGGCGGCGCGGCTTCGACCAACTCGATCCGCCGTCGCGCCGCGTCGGGCGTCGGCGCGCCGGCCGCCGCCGCCTCGAACCGTTCCAGCGCCGCCGGATCGAGGCCGCCAGCCCGCGCGTCGGACCAGGCCACGAGGGCCTCCAGGCTGTCGAACCGCGGCAGCACCTCGCGCAGCTCCTCGGGCGCGACGCCCAGCACGCTGAGCGCGATGCGGTCGAGGTTGCGGTCGGCGCCGGTCAGCGGACGCCGCTCGCCGCCCCTGCCCCGCTGCCAGACCGCCTCGACCCGCCGCGCCGCCGCCGACCCTGTCACCTCGTCCAAGTCCATACGCGCCTCCTGCTCCCGCCGCGCCCCCAGCATAGCGGCGACCACGTCGCTGGTGGAACGCCCTTCCCGCCCATTGCCAAGCGGCGCCGCGCAGCTAGTTTGCGCGCGGCGTTCTCGAGGGAAGATTCATGGGGCCAGTTGCTGTGACCGCGCGTATCGCGGTGTTTGCCGTCGCCGCGCTGGCGCTGGCGGATTGCGGGCAGCCGAGTTCGAACACGGCGAGCAACGCGGCGCCGTCCGCCGCGGTCGGCGCGCCGCCGACGCTCACCGATGCGCAGACGAAGACCCTCCTCGCGCAGCTGCCGGTCGCCTACCAGGGCGCCGACCTTTCCAACGGCGAGGCCAAGTTTGCGGTCTGCCGCGCCTGCCACACGCTGAACCAGGGCGGCGACGACATGACCGGCCCGAACCTCTGGGGCATCTTCGGGCGCAAGGCCGGCTCGAAGAGCGGCTTCACCTACTCCGACGACATGAAGAACGCCGGCTGGACCTGGGACGCGGCCCGCATCGACACCTGGATCACCAATCCGCACGGCGTGCTGCCCGGCACCAAGATGACCTTCATCGGCATGCCGAACGCCACCGACCGCCGCGACGTGATCGCCTTCCTGAAAGTGCAGACCAGCCCGCCGCCGAAGGGGTGACCGGGAGCTAGACGCCGGAAAGCCGCGTCACCATGACAGGGCACGGCGCGCCCTGCAGCACGCCCTTCAGGGTCGAGGCGCGCGGCCCTTCCCAGTGACCCCGCCACGCCAGCACAATGAGATCGGCGCACTCCGCGCCCGCCACGCGGATCGTCTCTTGCGCCGGATCGCCATGCGCCACGACCAGGCGGACGGGCATGCCCGCGAGCGAGCAGTGGCAGGCGAGCCGATGCAGGAACTCCGCCGACCAGGCGGGCCATTCGTGTTGCAGCTGATCCAGGTACGCCGGCGGCGCGATCGAGCCGGCTTCCAGGGGGCGTGTGTCAGCCGCCACCTGTAGCACGACGAGCTCGGCGCCGGCCTCGCGCGCCAGTTCGGCGGCCGGTCCCAGCGCGCCGCTGACCGACGGACTGCCGTCATGGGCCGCCAGCACCCGCCTGAGGGTCCAGTCGCTGGAAGTCAGGGCCGGATCGACCAGCACCAGCGGGCAGGCGGCTCCGCGGATCACCGCCAGCGCGGCGGCGCTGACCACACCGGCGGGTTGGACGTCCGCCGTGTGGGCGCACATGACGATCAGCGTGGCGCCGCAGTCCGCGGCCGCCGCCAGGATCGCCTCGGCGGGAGCTCCGGCGCGAACATCGAGCGTGGCGCCGGCGAGGTCGGCCGGTTGCAGTCCGAGCGCCTCGGCGTTGTCCTCCCGCGGCCGGCTCCCCTCGGTCACGTGCAGGAGACGGACCGACGCCTTCTGCAGCTCGGCAAGTCGCCTGGCGACGGGCAGCGCGCCGAGCGCGTGCTTCGATCCATCCAGCGGAACCAGAACGACCGGACCGGTCATTGCGCGATCTCCTGCGCCAGGGCCGACGGCGCCTGCGCCGACACACTGAGCGGGTAGTCCTTCCCTCGCCAGCGAATGCGGAACGACAGCTCGCGCCATCCGGCCGGCAGCTTCGGATCCAGCTGCGGGCCGTCGTCGCCCAGTCGCAGGCCGGCGAACCCGAACACCGCCGCCTGCCAGAGCCCGCCGAGCGCGGCGGCGTGGATACCGCCGGCGGAGTCGCCGCGGTTGTCGCTGAGATCGATCTCGCTCGCCTGACGGAAGTACTTTTCGGCGAGGTCCATATGGCCCAGCCGGGCGGCGAGCAGCGCGTGCACGCAGGGGCTGAGCGAGCTGCCTTGCGCGCAGCGCGGCTCGTAGAAGCGGTAGTTGGCCTCGCGCACTTCCGGCGCGAACTCGTCCCAGAACAGCCAGATCAGCATCAACACGTCGGGCTGCTTGATGATCGGGGTGTGGATGATGCGATCGAGACCCAGCAGCACGTCCACCGGAACGCTGCGCGACACCAGGCTGGAGAGCGGGAAGTCCTTCAGCGCGAAGTAACCCCGGAACTGCTCGATCAGCCCGGTCTTCGCGTCGAAGCCGGTATGCAGCGCCTGGGCGACGGCCGCCCATTCGTCCAGCTCGGCGTCTTCCAGCTTCAGCTGGGCGCGCAGGTCCGCCCAGGGCTCCGGCCACCGGCTCGCCATCTCCAGCACCGTGGTGACGGCGGTGCGCAAATTCCAGCGCGCCATCCAGTTGGTGTAGGCGTCGTCGTCGACGTTGGTGTGGTACTCGTCCGGGCCGGTGACCCCGCGGATGTGCCGCTGACCGTCGTCGCCAGGCTCGGCCCTCGAAGCCCAGAACCGCGCGGTCTCGACGATGATCTCGGCGCCGGCCTCCAGCAGGAAGACGTCGTCGCCCGTGATGCGCCAGTAGTTCCAGGCGCCGTAGGCGACGTCGGCGCTGATGTGCTGCTCCTGCTGCGCGAGCCGGATCTGGATCACCACGCCGCCCGGTCCGATCACCGAGGCCGGCGTCACGTCCTCGCCGGTATCGGCGGATTCCCAGGCGTAGAACGCCCCGCGCGCCCCGTACTTGGCGGCCTTCGCCCTGGCGGCCGGCAGGGTGTGATGCCGGTACATCAGGAGCGCGCGCGCCGCCTCCGGCCAGGTCAGCGCGAAGAACGGCAGCATGTAGATCTCGGTGTCCCAGAACACATGCCCGCTGTAGACGACGCCGGTCATGGCGCGGGCGCCGATCGAGACGTGCTCGTCGGTGGGATCGGCCGCGCTCAGCAACTGGTAGGCGGCGAACCGCAGCGCCCGCTGGGCCTCGGGATCGCCCTCCACCCGGATGTCGCTGGCTTCCCAGCGCTCCGACCATGCCTCGCGATGGCGCTCGATGAGCTCGCCCATGCCGCGGGCCTGGGCGTCGGCGACGTGAGCGGCGGCGACCGCGCCCGGCTGCTGGTCCTGGCTCGAGGCGCCGACCGCCGCGAAGCGATCGATGCGCAGCGTCTGGCCCAGCTGCGCCTGCAGCGTCAGGTCGGTCAGCCGCACGGCCTGCGCCTGCAGGTTCGGCGTGGCGGCGCTCGAGGTGGCGGCGCTGACGACGGCGAGGCCGCCGCTTGTGGTGTGGACCTCGGCCGTCCCGTCAAGCTTGCTTTCGAAACGGAGGTCGCCCCCCCAGTTCTCCGCCGTCAGCGCCACCGATTGCAGCAGCAGTCGACGGTCGTAGGCGGACGCGAGCCGGCACTCCTGGAAGTGCGTGACGCGGCCAGCCGGGTCCGCCTGGCGCCAGTCGCGCCACACGAGGCCCTGCCGCATGTCGAGCGTGCGCCGATGCGACAGTATCCGGCCCGATCGCAGCCCGAGCGGCGCGCCTTCGACGATCGGCGCCAGGTAGCTCCAGCCCGGCAGCTCGGCCAGCGCCGGGATCGGCCTGGGGCCGGTGTCGAACAATCCGGCGAGGAAGGTCGCGGGCGCCGACACGGCCCCGCCCTCGGCCAGCGAGTATCTGCTGCCCAGATGGCCGTTGCTGATCGCGAAGATCGAACTCGATCTCGTGCTCGCGGGTGATCGTGAAGCCGTCCTCGACGACCAGCCAGTCCGCGTCCACGGTCGGCGCCGCCGGCGGCCAGGCGGAGAGCCGCGCGTCGGCCGGCGCCGGCCGCGGCGGCCCGACCTCGAGCGTCTGCAGATCGGTGACCGCGATATCGGCGCCGTGGGCGACCAGCGCGGCCGACTGCCCCACCCGGTCGACGCCCACCACCAGCCCGTAGCCGGCGGCGCGGATCGCCTCGACGCCGACCAGCGCGTCCTCGAAGCCGACGGCGCGATGGGCCGCAACGCCGAGCTGCTGCAGGGCGCGCGGAAGGTGTCCGGCGCCGGCTTGCCCTTCAGCCCCAGGCGCGCGGCTTCGACACCGTCGACGATCACGTCGAACAGCACGGTCAGGCCGCCCGCTTGCAGCGCCGCCTTGGCGTTGCGGCTGGACGAGACCAGCGCAAGCTTCAGGCCCGCGGCGCGCAGGCTGACGAGCAGCGGCTGGGCGTCGGGGAACACCTTCAGGCCGGACTTGGCGAGTTGCTCAAGGAAGTAGGCGTCCTTGCGCGCGCCGAGCGCGGCGACGGTGTCGGCGTCGGGCGGATCGCCCGGCCCGCCCTCGGGCAGCGTGATCCCCCGCGAGGCCAGGAAGGTGCGCACCCCGTCGCTGCGCGGGCGGCCGTCGACGTAGGCCAGGTAGTCCTTTTCCTGGTCGAAAGGCTGTAAGGCCGTCCCCGAGGCGGCCGCCCGCTTGGCGAGGAACTCGTCGAACAGGCGCTTCCAGGCCTGGGCATGAATCGCCGCCGTCTCGGTCAGCACGCCGTCGAGGTCGAAGACCGCTGCCTCGAACCGGATCGGGTCGATCGCCATCGGCGACCCCACCCCACCGGCTTGTGCGCCCTGGACCTGCGCAGCCCCGCTCGAAGCGGCCATACCTCTCATCCTCAAGCGAGCTGGCGAACGCGTGCCGTGCGCCGGCGGCCCCACTGCCACGCGACTGTGTCAGGCCTGTTGCCGCCCTGTCCATCGACCCCGCCGATGGAGCGTGCCTATGCCCTCACCGGCCGCACCTTGCTGGCCGCAAGCCTGGCGCGTTCGCGAGCCTGGTCCACGTCGTCGCCCCGCGCCAGTGCGACGCCCATGCGGCGACGCTCGAACGCCTCGGGCTTGCCGAACAGGCGAAGCTCCGCGGTGGGGACGGCCAACGCCGCATCGACGCCGTCGAAGGCGATCCCGGTCGCTTCCATCCCGCCGTAGATCACCGCGCTGGCGCCCGGCTCGCGCAGGCTGACGTCGACCGGCAGGCCGAGGATGGCGCGGGCGTGCAGCGCGAACTCGCTGAGCGCTTGCGTGACCAGGGTGACGAGGCCGGTGTCGTGCGGGCGGGGACTGACCTCGCTGAACCAGACCTCGTCGCCCTTCACGAAGAGCTCGACGCCGAAGATCCCCAAGCCGCCCAGCGCCTCGGTGACCTTGCCCGCAATGTCCCGCGAGCGCGCCAGCGCCAGGTCCGACATGGCCTGCGGCTGCCAGCTCTCGACATAGTCGCCCTTCACCTGCCGGTGGCCGACCGGCGCACAAAAGCGGGTCTCGACGCCACCGTCAGCGCCGCGCGCGCGCACCGTCAGCATCGTGATCTCGAAGTCGAAGGCGATCCGGCCCTCGACAATCACCCGCGCCTCAGCCACCCGCCCGCCGGCCAGCGCGTAGTCCCAGGCCGCACCGACTTCCCGCGGCGTCTCGACATAGGTCTGGCCCTTGCCGGAGGACGACATCACCGGCTTGACGAAGCACGGGTAGCCGATGGCCGCCGCCGCGGCGGCGAGCTCGGCGGCGCTGGAGGCGAAGGCGTATGGCGAGGTGGGCAGGCCGAGCTGCTCGGCCGCCAGCCGGCGGATGCCCTCGCGGTTCATGGTCAGCTGCACGGCGCGGGCGGTGGGGATGACGATCGCCAGTCCCTCGGCCTCGATGCGCGCCAGCTCGTCGGTGGCGATCGCCTCGATCTCCGGCACGATGATGTGCGGCCGCTCGGCCTCGACCACGGCGCGCAGGGCGGCGGCGTCGGTCATGGCGATCACGTGGGCGCGGTGCGCCACCTGCTGGGCCGGCGCGTCGGCGTAGCGGTCGACGGCGATCACCTCGACGCCGAGCCGTTGCAGCTCGATCGCCACCTCCTTGCCGAGCTCGCCCGCCCCCAGCAGCATCACCTTGACGGCGGAGGGCGAGAGCGGCGTGCCGATGCGGACCATCGCCGCGCTTTAGCGGCTGGGGCGCCGATGTCCAGCGCGGGGCCGCCGCGTCTCAGGACGGCCGGAGCCGCTTGGCTACGGGCCGCGATAGCTACCGGGGAGTCGCGTCCATGCCCGACGTCTTCATCTCTTGTGCCCGCTCTATCGCAACCGCGCCGCGACCCCTTCGTCGGCGTACGCGCTCGGGGGTCGCAGCAGGTGGCCGACTTCCACCATAGGCGGTGCACGTCGGCGTCATCAGCCGCGAGCCGCGTCAGCGCGGCATTGAAACGGCCCGTCTGCTCGAAGTCGTCCGGCTTGTCGCCGCTGGTCGCGGCGTAGACGAAGTCGCCGGCCGCCACCGCCCATGGATAATCGAGGATCGATCCCAGCCCGGCGAAGTAAGCGGCGGCCGTCCCGCGCGCCTGCTACAGGGCCGCCGCCATGGTCCGCTACCAACAGCTGCTTCAGGAACACGGCCTCCTGGGCGGCGAGGGTCATCCCCTGGCCGTACGACGGGTTGAGGCGGCAGATGGCGTCACCGATCGGGATCAACCCGGCCGGAAAGCTCGGCAGTTCCTCGAACCGCCGCCGAATGCTGCTCGGAAAGGCGAACCGCACGATCTCGCCCTCAAAGTCCGTTTGGCGCAGCACATCCGCGGCCGTTGGGGTCCGCAGAGAGGCGGCGTAAGCGACAAAGCCGTTCGGATCGGGCGGCGCGGAATCCCCGTGCGTACCGCCGAGCCCGAGCAGCCAGCGGTTCGACCCTTCGAGGGGATACATGATCGCGCGCCGCCCGTTCGCCTTCGGATCGGGGCGGGTCTGCAGCACCTTCCAGTCGGCCTCGAGCCCGCCGGGCGCCGCGATCACCGCGCAAGTGTAACGAACGTCGATGGCGATGGCGGTCTCGCGCGGCCGGCCCATACCGGCAGCCGTGAGCGCCTCGAGCGTCAGCGCGCCGCGCCCGCTGGCGTCGACCACCAGGTCGGCGCCGATCTCCTCGCCATCGCCGAGCCGCACCGACGTGACGGCGTCGGCCTTGGGCGAGAGGCCGAGGGCGCGCACCGGGCGGCCGGTGAGAAAGCTGACCGATGGGAGCTGAGCGACGCGGGTCCTCAGCACGTGCTCCAGAAGCGGGCGGGACATCGACTGCCCACGCAAGCCCAGGTCGCGGCGCGGGAACGGATCGTACCCGGGCGCCTCGGTGTGAATGTCGAGCGTCAACCTGAGGGGAACCGCGCCGGCCGCGGCCAGGTCGTCGCCGAAGCCGGGCAGCAGCGCCTCGAATGCGCTCATGCCGCCGCCGAGCACGCCGTGCACGTGCCGCCCCTGCGGAACACCCGGCCGTGGTTTGGGGGCGGGCGGAAGCTCGTCACGCTCGACGATGACGACCTCGTCGGCGGCGCCGGCGAGGGCCGCCGCGGCCGCGAGTCCGCCGATGCCGGCGCCGACGATCACCACGCGGCCGAATGTCATGTACGCCGCCCATCCCCAAGCCCGACGGTGCTAGTAGCCGCACCGCGAGACTTGCGGAACCTGGTCATTGGCCCCGCGGTCCTGGCGTGAGCCTCAGTCAGCCGCCGACCAAGCCGTCCTTACGCGTCGTACCCGGGCTCTCGCGCTCCAGCTTGCGCAGCGCGCCGGGCCAGGCGAGGTCGCCGAAGACGCCGGTGCGGCGGGTCTGGTTGTTCACCTCGCGGCGGGCGGGGGCCGGCGACAGCAGCACGTTCTCGCGGCCGGCCGAGAGCGCCATCACCTGCATCTTGCAGGCGCGCTCCAGGTAGAACATGCCGGTCCAGCACTCGGCCGCGGTGGACCCAGCGCCAGCGTGCCGTGGTTGCGCAGCAGCATCAGCGTCTAGTCCGGGCCGAGGTCGTTCACCAGCCGCTCGCGCTCGTCGAGGTTCAGCGCGATGCCCTCGTAGTCGTGGTAGGTCAGCCTCGGCAGCACGATCAGCGCGTGCTGGGTCAGCGGCAGCAGGCCCTCCTTCTGCGCGGCCACCGCCGCGCCCTGGTCGGTGTGCAGGTGCATCACGAAGTGGGCGTCCTCGCGGTTCATGTGCACCGCCGAGTGGATGGTGAAGCCGGCCGCGTTGACGAAGTAGGGCGTGTCCTGCAGGATGGCGCCGTCGGGGTCGATCTTCACCAGCGCCGAGGCGGTCATCTCGTCGAACCAGACGCCGTAGGGGTTGATCAGGAAGTGGTGCTCCGGCCCCGGGACGCGGGCCGAGATGTGGGTGTAGATCATGTCGTCCCACCCGTAGAGCGCCACCAGCCGGTAGAGCGCGGCCAGGTCGACCCGCGCCTGCCACTCCTCCTCGCAGACCTTGCCCTTCAGCGAGACCGAGCCCGCCAGCGATCCGTCGGCCATGGAGGCTTCTCCCGATCAGTCCAGAATAGGCGACGAAGAGTCGGCCCTGCGCGCCGATGCGTCAAGGCGCGCCGCGACAGCGCCCTCCGCAAGCATCTGTGCTTGTGGTCGGCCGTGAGGGCGCCCATCCTTTGGCTTCGGAAGGGACTCAAGAGGTGAAGGGGCGAGCGCGCGTGACGACCGACGCCGCTGTCGAGCCGCTGCTGGAGCTGGCCCGGCGCCGCGATCCGCGTGATCGCGAGCGGCTGATGGCGCGCCTGGTGGAGCTATGCGAGTCGCAAGGGGCCTCGCTGGCCCCCGGCGCGGCGGCGCAGGTCGAGGCGCTCTTCCTGACGCTGGTCGGCGAGGCCGAGCGCGATATCCGCGCGCGGCTGGCCGAGCGGCTGGCGTGGTCCGAGTGGGCGCCGCCGCGGCTGATCGAGACGCTGGCCAGCGACGACATCGAGGTCGCCCGGCCGATCATCGCCGCCAGCCCGCTCCTGAAGGACGAGGTGCTGATCCGCTTGCTGGCAGAGGCGACGCTGGCGCACCAGATCGAGGTGGCGCGCCGTCCGCGCCTCTCCGCCAAGGTGGTGAGCGTGGTGATCGAGCGCGACGAGCCGGCGGTGCTGACGGCGCTGGCCGGCAATCAGAGCGCCGACGTGACGCCCGCTGCGATGGCCAAGCTGGTCGACCGCGCCAAGAGCATCGCGGCGCTGGGCGCGCCGCTGGCCGCCCATCCGCGCCTGACCAGCGAGCTGGCGCAGTCGCTCTACCTCTGGGTCGGCAAGACCCTGCGAGATGGCATCGTCGCGCGCTTCGACGTCGACGCCGCCGCGCTCGACGCGCAGATCGCCGCGGTGCTGGCGCCCGCGCCCAGGCCGCCGCCGGCCGGCCCGTCGGCCGCCGAGGCCAAGCTGGTCGACAAGCTCGCCCGCGCCGGCCAGTTGAAGCCCGGCTACCTGGTGCGGGTGCTGAAGGAGCACCAGCTCGGGCTTTTCGAGGCCGCCCTCGCCAGGCTGGGAGGCTTCACGGAGGGCGACATGCGCCGTGCGGTGACCGATCCGGACCGTCCCGAGCTGCTGGCGCTGGCGCTGGCGTCGGTCGGCATGGACCGCAGCGTGTTTCCGACCATCCTGGAGATGGTGCGTCAGTGTACGGACGGCCTGCCGGGCGGCGGCGCCGAGGGCGGCCGGCGTGCGGCCAGCGCTTTTGGTCCGTTCTCGGCCGATATCGCCGCCAGCGCCTTTCGCCAGGCGCTTACCATGGCGCCGGACGGGGTTTGACAAACGGGCGGCGCCGCACACCTTAGCCGGATGGCCGCCCCTCGCCTCGCCTTCCTCGCCACCGAGCGCCCCGAGGCAAAGGCCGCCCGGGCGGCGCTGATCGCGCGCTACGGCGAGGCTTCCGAGGCCGAGGCGGACGTGCTGGTCGTGCTGGGCGGCGACGGCTTCATGCTGGAGACGCTGCGCCGCGACCTCGCCCGCCGGCGGCCGATCTACGGGATGAACCGCGGCTCGGTGGGCTTCCTGATGAACGACTACGCCGAGGACGGCCTGCTGGAGCGGATCGCGGCGGCCGAAAAGGCGGTGATCCACCCGCTGGTGATGATCGCGGTCGATACGGCCGGCCGCCGCCACGAGGCGATCGCCATCAACGAGGTGTCGCTGCTGCGCCAGACCTACCAGAGCGCCAAGCTGCGCATCCTGATCGACGGCAAGGTGCGCATGGCCGAGCTGATCTGCGACGGCATCCTGCTGGCCACGCCGGCCGGCTCGACCGCCTACAACCTTTCGGCGCACGGACCGATCATACCGTTAAGCGGAGAGGTGCTGGCGCTGACCCCGATCAGCGCTTTTCGGCCGCGTCGCTGGCGCGGAGCGCTTTTGTCGCACAACGGCAAGGTGACCTTCGAGATGCTGGAGGCCGACAAGCGACCGGTCAGCGCATCGGCCGACAACGTCGAAGTTCGCGATGTGATTCAAGTGGATGTGGCCGAGGACCGCTCGCGGAGCTTCACGCTGCTGTTCGACGCCGGCCGCAGCCTGGAGGAGCGGGTGCTGGCCGAACAGTTCACCGCCTGACCCGCCCTGCCCGGCTTGGCTCATGGCTCGTTAAGCCTTTTCCCATACCGTCTTTTGGGTGAGTGACGGGGGGAGAAACCCTTTGAGCGAGAATACCCAGGGGCAGATCATCCGGGCCCCCAACACGTTGCGCCTCAAGGTCGGCGGCAGGCTGGGCGCCATCGATCCGGCCGCCATCGCCAAGGCCGAGGCCGCGCTCAAGAGCCTCTCCGGCAACTTCGCCGAATGGCTGGCCGACGAGGTCGCCAAGCTCGACGCCGCCCGCCAGCGGGTCCGCGCCGAGGGCTTGACGTCCGAAGCCTCCGAGAACCTCTATCTGCGCGCCCACGACCTGAAGGGCCTCGGCGCAACCTACGAATACCCGCTCGTCACCCGCATCGCCGGCTCGCTCTGCAAGCTGATCGACGATCCGGAGAAGCGCGCCGACGCGCCGCTCTTCCTGGTCGACGCCCACATCGACGCCATCAAGGCCGCCGTCAAAGGCTCGATCCAGACCGACGCCGACCCGGTCGGCCGCGCCCTCGTCACCGAGCTCGAGCAACGCGTGACGGAGTTCGCGGCGCTCTAACCCCTCACATCGCCCGCGAGAGCGGCTCGACTACCGCGCCATAGCCGGCGTCGGGCGGGATCACCAGCACGCGCTCGCCGTCGCGCTCGGTGATCTGCGGGAGCACCGTGACCACCTCTCGCGCCCTCGCCCTCACCGCGGCGTCTTCCGCGCTGGAGGCCTCGCCGAGCAGCTTCAGGTTCATCCGGGTGGGGAAGATCACCGTGCGCTCGCCGGCCTCGCCAAGACGCAGCGCCTCGTGCGGCGAGATCCACTCCGCGTCGACCGTCTCGGAGCCGTCGCAGACCGCCAGCTGCTCCTCCGGCGCCCTGGCCACGTAGAACCAGGTGTCGAAGCGGCGCGGCGTCAGCGGCGGCGTGATCCAGTGGGCGAAGACGGTCAGCGCCTCCAGGTCGAGGTAGAGGTCGAGCTCCTCGACGAGGTCGATGAACGGGCGCCGGTCGCGGCCGATGTCGTCGCGCGCGGCGTTGGCCCGCTCGTCGCCGCGGAACGGCGCGCCGCCCTCATGCCGGGCGAGCAGCACGCCGGCCTCCTCGTAGGCCTCGCGGATGGCGGCGATCCTCAGCGCGCGCTTGTGCGGCAGCGCAGCGTCCCAGCCCAGCGTGCGCGCCTCCCAACGCGGATCGTCGTCGCCGCCGTGGGTCTTGCCGCCGGGAAACACCAGCGCGCCGGCCGCGAAGTCGATCTGGTGATGGCGCCGGACCATCAGCACCTCGAAACTGGGCTCGTCGCGCAGCAGCAGGATGGTGGCGGCCGGCAGGATCGGCACGTCGGGTCGTTCGCGGGGTGTATCGCTCATGGCGGCCACCTTAGCGGGTTGCCGCGACGGCGGGAAAGCGCGAGCTGCGGGGCCCCCTCAGGCCGCGTGCGCTTCGGCCTCCTCCAGCTCGACCTGGAGGTCGGCCGGGATCGTCAGCTGGTCGATCTTGTCGAGCAGCCAGTCGACGTCCTCGCGGGAGATGGCGATCGGCTGGCTGAGGAAGCGCTCCAGCATGCGGCGCTGGAAGCGGGCCATGTCGTCGGGGCGGCCGTCGAACTCCATCGAGTGGTGGGCGCCGACCGCGGCGCGGAACGCCGGCAACAGCCGGGCCGGCAAGCCAGCCCGCTCGTAGATGGCCCGCAGGCCCAGTTCGCCGGCGTCGTGCACCATCAGCCAGGTGCGGTGATGCGGCACGCCGGAGAGCTCGGCGAGCCCCCACTCGAAGAAGCTCATGTGGCCGTTGGCGAGGCCGCGCAGCAACAGCGAGGCGGTGAGCCGCTGGCCGCGGCGCAGGTGGGCGACGAACGCCGGCAGGTCGGCCGCCCGGGCGGCCTGCTCCACGAGGTCGAGGCTGGCCCGCTCGCGCGCGCCGATCGCCAGCGCGAGTGCGGTCTGCGGGGTGACGTCATGGCCGCCGATCAGGTGCTCGCGGAGCTCGCCCGAAACCAGCGTCACCAGCCGCTCGGTGACCGAGGCCGGCAAGGCGCTGCGCAGCGCGATGGCCTCCAGCACGCTCTCGGAAGCCTCGAAGCGCTCGATGGCGGTCTGCAGCCCTTTCTCCGTGAAGGCCGCGCCCTTGTTCTCGGCCGCGGTGCGCACCGCTTCCGGCGCGCCGAACTCGGCGATCGCGCCGGTCACCGCCTCGGTCAGCACCGGGCGGCGCGCCACCGCACCCTGCCGCACCGGGCCGCCGACCCGGACGATCTCGGCGAGATCCTCGTCGCTGAACACCGGCGAGAAGTTCAGCACCGGCACGGCGATGCTCTCGATGTCGCGCGCCAGCCGGTTGGCGACGTCGCGCGGCACCAGGGGCGAGGCCTTCAGGGTCACCGCCAGCGCCCGGCGCACCTGCTCGGCGGCGTCGCGCGCCAGCACCCGCAGGATGCGGTGCGCCTCGGCGCGCTCGTCCTCGGTGAGGTCGGTGCGGTCCATGTGGCGGCAGAGGCGATGCGCGATCAGAGCGCGCTCCTCGGCCTCGGCGCCCTTCACCAGGACGCGGATGTCGGCGTCGGTCAGCGCGGATCGGGTGGTGGTCATGGCCTTAGGCGACTCCGGCCGGAACAGCAGAGGGAGATTCGCCGCTGATTACGCCACGCTAAGCTTAATGTTTCCTTGGCCCGCTCATGTCTCGTTAAGGCTGAAAGGTAACCAGGGCACAACCTCACCACCGCTAGGCTGGGAGCGTCTCGCCTTTAAGGATACGCGCCCATGTCGACCGCAGCCGCCGCTCTCCGCCCGCGAAGGCGCGTCCGTCGCCGACCAGTCGCTGGCGGCGCAGGCGGCGCTCCTGCCGCAGGCGCTGGGCGTGTTCGGGGTCTGCCTGCCGATCTACGTCTGGGCCGGCTCGTTCGCCCGCGACGCGGCCTGGATGTCGGCCAGCTTCGCGATCTTCGCGATCAACTGGGGCGCGTTCTACTTCGCCGTCCAGCAGCTGAAGCGGCCCGAGCTGCAGGAGACCGGGGCGCGCACCCGCGTACATCTGCTCTGCGGCCTCTTGTGGTCGGCCGCCGTGTGGCAGATGGCCGCCTTCGCCGACCAGGCCGGCGCGCCGCGCGAGACGCTGCTGCTGATGACCGTCGGCGCGGCGGTGATCTGCCTCTTCTTCACCGCGCCGTCGCTGCCGTCGCTGATCGTCATCGGGCCGATCGCCATGGCCGGGCCGCTGACAGCGCTGCTCTCGCGGCCGCAAACCAACGGCGTCGGCCAGACCGCCTGGGGGGCCTTCGCGCTGGCCTCGATGCTGTGCCTGATCCTCAACCGCACGCTGCGCCGCCAGTACCAGCTGGCCGCCGAGCGCGAACAGATGGCGCGCGAACGCACCGCCTCGCTGGAGGAGGCCGAACGGCTGGCGCGCTCGAAGTCGGCGCTGATCGCCACGCTCAGCCACGAGATCCGCAACGGCCTCACTGGGGTCGCCCACGTGCTCGCCGCCGCCGCCGGCCAGGGTGGGCGCTTGCAGCCCTCGCGCGAGCAGTCGGCCGCAGCGCTGGCCGCCGCCAACGACCTGATCGCTGTCCTCAACGCCACGCTGGACACCGAGACCGCCGAGGCCGGGCGGCTGATGGTCGATTCAGCTCCGTTCGACCCTGTCGGCATGGTGCGCGAGCTGGCGCTGAACGCCCGCCCGCAGGCCGCCGCCAAGGGGCTGGAGCTGCACGTCTTCATCGAACCGGCATTGGACAGCCGCCGGGCCGGCGCGGCCTTCGCCGACGCCGCGCGGGTGCGCCAGGTGCTCGCCAACCTCTTCAGCAATGCGGTCAAGTACACGGTGCGCGGCCGCATCGAGGCGCGCGTCGAGCGCCGCGGCGAGCATCGGTTGGCCATCGCCATCGCTGACACCGGACCGGGCCTCTCGCCGGAGGAGCTGGAAGCGGCGTTCGAGCCCTTCAAGCGCGTGGAGCGCACCGCAGCCGGCCTGCCCGGCGCCGGCCTAGGCCTTTCGCTCTCCAGGCGGCTGGTGGCGCTGATGGGCGCGACGCTCGACCACGGACTCGGCGGTCGGCGTCGGCAGCTGCTTCACGCTGGAGCTGGAATACGACGCCGGCGCGCTGATCGACGTCGGCGAACGCACCGGTGAGGCGATGGACAGCGACGCGGTCGAGGGCGCACTGCGCGTGCTGATGGCCGAGGACGACGGCCTCAACGCGGCGATGCTGCGCACCATCCTCGAGCAGTTGGGCCACCAGGTGGTGCACGCCCAGAACGGCAAACGGGCCGTCGACCTCGCCCGCGCGGTCGGCTTCGACCTGATAATGCTCGACGGGCGCATGCCGCAGATGAGCGCGCCCGACGCGATCCGCGCGATCCGCAAGCTCGCCGCACCGGTGGGCGAGGCGCCGATCATCGCGGTGATCGGCGGCGATGCCGCCGAGGAGGCTGGCGAGTGCCTGAGCGCCGGCGCCGACGCGGTGATGCGCAAGCCCGTGTCGGTGGCCGCCGTCGCCCGCGCCATCGCCGAAGCCGGCGCCTCCCGCAAGCAGGCAGCCGCCTAGCGCGTGGTCTCCAGGTCAGAGCGGTCAGGGTCCGAATTCCGCGCGCGAAGGCCCGCCGCCCCGCCTCGCCTTGTCTACAGCCCGGCGAAGATCTTGTTGCAGAGGGCGCCCACCTGCTGCGCCGTCGCATTGCCGCCGGTGGCGAAGCTGATGTCGCACAGCACGTTGTTCTTCGTGGCGTTGACCTCTTTCAGGATCGGGGTCCAGGCCGCGCTGTCGCCGACGCCGGATAGCGGTGTCGCGCTGACGTTCTCGCCGCCGGACAGCACCGTCTTGACCGTTACGTCACCGAGACCGGGGCGGAGCGCCACTGTGACCCTGGAGTCGCCTGCGGTGAACACGCACGACTGTGGGTCTCCCGGGAGTGGGCCAATGGTCGGCGTGGCCCCCATGAGGGGCGCCAGGTCGGCCGGGGTGATCAGCTTGCGATCGCAGGCCGTGCCTGCGGGCGCGGCGCTGGCCGTCGGCGCGCCCGCGGCTGGGGCGGACCCGCCGCCGCTTGCCGCTGGCTTCGAGCAGCCCGCGACCAGCAGGACGCCGAGACAGACCGTGAGCGCGTAACGCATGCGAAGTCCTCCCGTTTGCCGATCGGCGGGTTGTCATTGCTGCGCCTCGCCATCTGGCTTGAAACCAGCCGGGTTGTCACTTGCGCGTCGGTTGAGCGGATTCGACGGCGGCGTCGGTCCCTTGATCAGTCCGGCAGGTGGGTGGAGGCAGGGTTGCGGTCGGCGCTCGCGACGCGCCACGCCCCGCGAATGATGGCGTACTCCACGTCCCCATGCTCGCTCCCCGGCAAGGCTTGGGGGTAGTCGGCGAACAACGTGCGTTGATGGCGCATTCCCAGGCGTTCCATCACCCGCCGCGAGGCGAGGTTCACGGCCATCGTCTGGGCTGTGATGCGCGAAAGCCCCAGCCGCTCGAAGGCGTCAGCCACGACGGCCGAGGCTGCCTCCGTCGCATAGCCCCGACCCCAGGCGTCGCGACGAAAGCGGTAACCCAGGTTTCCAGCTTCGCCCTGGAGACGCAGCGACACCCAACCGAGAAATCGGCCGGTCGGCGGCTCGACGACCACCCACAAGCCATCGGCTTTGCCCCTGGGCATGAGGAAGCCTTCGTCGTCGCGTCCGGCTCGAGCGGCGTGGGACGGCCGCCGTTGAGGTAACGCATCACGTCGGGGTCTTGCTCCAGAGCGTGCAAGTCCATCCGATCCGCACCTGTGGCTGGTCGGAGCAACAGAGCGCGAGGTGCTGATTTCGGTTCTTGCAACTCGCATCGGCGCAACGCGTGGCTCGCCGTCGCCGAAGTCGTTTTCCTTGCAAGACGGTGAGCATCGGCCGGCGTGGCGCGGACAAACGCGGGCCGGTCGGCGTGCCGCGCCATGGACATCCGCTATGCCTATCCCATTGCCGCCGCGGCCAGGCCCCCGGCGGCGGGCTCAACCCCGCGCCTCAGGATCAGCACGAATAGCGCCACGAGCACCAGCGGGGTGAGCGGCAGGTGCGCGGTGGTGGCCAACGTGCGGGAGACGGCGGGCAGCACGAAGGCGGCGGCGAGCGTGGTCTTTTCCCAGTCGCGCCAGCCGGTGCGGGCGGCTTCGCTGGCGAGCCAGGCCAGCGGCGCGGCGAGGATCACCAGGTCGTAGTCCAAGAGGAACGGGCTGGCGATCAGCGCGCCGACGATGAGCGCCGGGCCTTCGGCGGCGCTCTTCGGCGCGCGGCGCTGCAGCCAGACGAGGCCGGCCGCGGCGATGCCCGCGACGGCGACCTGGACGCCGTAGGCCAGGCCGAGCGGGCCACCGAACAGGCGGATCGCGGCGAACGCGCTCTGCATCTTCGCATCGCCTACCAGGCCCTGCTCCAACGCGGCGCGGGCGAGACCGGAGTCGGCCAGGAAGCCGCGCCAGGCGTCGATCCCGAACAGCGCGAGGGAGGCGCCCGCCAGCGTCAGCACGGTGACGGCGGCGGCGGCGAAGGTCTTCCATCGCCCGGCAATGACCAGCGCGAGTGGGATCAGCAAGCCGAGGTGCGGCTTGTAGGCCAGCGCGCCCAGCGCCACACCGGCCAGGATCGGCCGCCGCTCGAGCCACAGCGCCCCGGCGCCGAAAAGCGCGGCGCTCAGGAAGCCGTTCTGGCCGTGCCCGATGTTGGTCAGCACCGCTGGGAACGCCAGGATCGGCATGACCCCGAACCGCTCGCCGAGCCAGGCGCGCGCCATCCGCCAGTAGAGCGCCCCGGTCGCCGCCAGCCAGGCGGCCAGCGAGGCGAGGTAGGGCAAGAGCGCCAGCGGCAGGCAGATCAAAAGGAAGATCGGCGGATAGAAGAAGGCCGCGTAGCCGGTGTCGCGCCCGAAGATGGCGGTTTCGCGGGCGTGATGTGCGGCGACGTTCCAGGCGCTGGCCGGCGCGCCATGCAGCGCCAACTGGGACGCGGACCAGAAGCTCATGAAGTCGGTGCCGAGCGGCTTGCCGGTGGGGTCGAGCCCGCCGCGCGCGAGCAACACCCAGCTCGCCGCGACGGCGAGGCTCACCAGCAGCAGCAGCCAGCCATAGGCCCGCGCCCGCGCCGCCGCCAGCCAGTCGGCGCGGCGCAGCACGCCCAGCGCATCTGACTTCGGCGGATCGAGCGTCTGCGAGTCGGCCATCGCCGGCGAGGTTAACGTTCAACGCTTAAGCAGCCGCGAACGCCGGCTTCGCCAAGCGCCGCTGCGTCGCCTAGAGTGGCCCATCAAGCTGCACGGAGGCGACCTTGCTCGCAGGGCTGAAGATCGTCGAGTTCGCCACCTACGTCGCCGCGCCCAGCGCGACGGCCGTGATGAGCGACTGGGGCGCCGAGGTGATCAAAGTCGAGAGCGGTCGGGGCGATCCGACCCGCCGCACCTTTGCGGCCACGCCGCACCTGGAAGGCAATCCGGTGTTCGAATTCGAGAACCACGGCAAGCGCGGCGTCGTGCTCGACATCGCCAAGCCGGAGGGCCACGCGGCGCTGCTGCGGCTCGTCGAAAGCGCCGACGTCTTCGTCACCAACGTGCGGCCGGCCTCGCTGAGGCGTGCGCGGCTCGACTACGACAGCCTGAAGGACCGCTTTCCGCGGCTGATCTACGTCTCCGTCACCGGCTACGGCCTCACGGGCGAAGGCGCGGACCTGCCGGCGTTCGACGCGGCCGCTTTCTGGTCGCGCGGCGGGGTGGCGGGCGACTTCACCCCACGGGGCGCGGAGCCGCCGCTCTGCCGGCCGGCGTTCGGCGACGCCTTCTGCGCGATGTCGACCGTTTCGGCCACTCTGGCGGCGGTCGTCGAGCGGCAGGCCACCGGGCGCGGCCGGCTGGTGGAGACCTCGCTGATCCGCTCGGGCGTCTATTCGATCGGCTGGGACATGGCGATCCAGCTGAAGTGGGGCCGCCTGGCCAGCCAGCGCACCCGCAAGGAGGTGCTGAACCCGATCCAGAACTACTTCCGCACTGCCGACGCAGCGCTGGGTGGGCATCTTCCCGCGCGACGGCCGCGACGACTTCGGCCACATCATCGAGATCGTCGGCATGGAGACGCTCGCCCAGGATCCGCGCTTTGCGACGCACGGCGCGCGGGCCAAGAACGTCGCCGCGCTGGTCGAGGCGCTGGACGAGGGTTTCGCCCGGATGACGCTGGCGGAGCTGGGCGCGAAGCTGACCGCCGCCGACCTGGTCTGGGGCCCGCTGAACTATCCGCGCGACACCGCCGCCGACCCGGTTGCCGAAGCGGCCGGCTGCTTCGTCGACATCACCGACGCCGACGGCGTGGCCTACCGCCAGCCCGCCTCGCCGGCCCGCTTCCCCGGCTTCGACGACACGCCCAAGCGCCCCGCCCCGAAGCTCGGCCAGCACACCCGCGAGGTGCTGGCGGACGCCGGCTATGGCGCGGAAGAGATCGACCGCCTGATCGCAGACGGGGCTGCGGGCGAGTAGGCCGTCACGCTCCGGACTTGCGGTTGGCGGCCTCCGAGAGGGTGCGCAGCATCTCGGTGGAGAACAGGCTGCTGGCGGTCTGGCTCGCCATGCCCACGTCGTCGTCGGTGCCCTCGGGCCCGCGCAGCACCAGCGCCACCAGGCTCTGCTCGGCCTCCATCTGCTCGGTGCGCCTGGCCGAGGCGTACTGGATGAAGTTCGCATCGGGCATATCGGTCGGCGCGGCGGGGGCGGCGGGCTCGTCGGCGCCGGGTGCGGCCGTCAGGTTGGCGTAGACCTGGGCCACTGTGGCCGGCCGGCCTTCGCGGTAGAAGATGGCGCGGTTGGCGCCGGCGGCTTGCGGAAACAGCGCCGGTGCGCTGGCGCCCGGCGAGACGCGCACCGCGTCGATCAGCTTGGCCGAGCCTTGCGGGCCCAGCACGTGGGCGCAGTAGAGCTCGCCCGCGGTCGGCTCGCGCCCCACCCGGCCGCGCAGATAGGCGGCGTGGTCGGCCGCCAGTTCGCCGGCCATCAGCGCCGCGGCGTGCGGGTCGAGCCGCAGGTCCATCACCGCCGCCCGCGCCCCGCCGCCCGGCACGTAGTAGTGGCCGTTCGCCCCCTGCTGGATGAGGTCGGCGTAGCGCGCGTAGCCGTACTTGGCGCCGTGCTGCTTCAGGGTGGAAAGCCAGGTCTGGTCGACGAACTGGAAGAGGCCCGCGGCCGACGAGGTGCGCGCCCGGGCGTTGGGATTGTAGCTGCTCTCGCGCTTGGCGGCGCGCATCAGGAAGCCGAAGTCGACCCCGGTCGCGCTTGAAGCGCGCTGGATCGCCGCCTCGACAACTCCACGGATCGACTGCACGGACATCGGGCCAATTGGTGAAGATTCGTGGTTAACCACACCTTAACCGCGCCCGACGCGTGCCATGGAAGTGGGAAAACGCGGCCCGAAGATCGGGAAAACGTCCCCGACGATCGGGAACGCGCGCCATGGCGCAAGCCTGGCCGTGGACGGATCATCTTCCCTGCACATGCGGGGCTCGCACGGGCCCCGATCAGGGAGCAGTTCGATGATCATCCAGCCGGCTTCGGCGCCTGCCCTCGTCCACGCCATTCCCGGCGCCGACCCCGACCGCCCGCGCCTTTCGCGTACGGTCGCCGCCGCGGTCGCCGTGTCGGTCGCCGCGCACGTGGCGGTGGGGCTCTACATCTACGAGGCCAAGTACGGCGAGCCGCCGGCGCTGGCCCCGAGCGACCCGCCGATCGTCACGACCTTCGTCCCGAACGTGACGGTCAAGCCGAAGCCGACGAGGGCGCCGCCCCCGCCGCCGCGGTCGCTCGTCGTGCGGCCGTCGCCGAGGCCGCAGCCCATGACCCAGCCCACCGCCGCGTTCACGCCGGTGATCGCCCGGCCGCTTGACCTCGGCGAGCCCCCGGTGCTGGCGAGCAATGTCGCGGTCCAGCCTGCGCCGCCGCAGCCGGCGCCGCCGAGCGTCATCACCTCGCCGGACTGGCTGACGCGGCCTGGCGCGGACGAGTTCTCGCGCTTCTATCCGCAAGCAGCGCTCGAGCAGAACGCCTCCGGCGCGGCGACGCTGGCCTGCACGGTCTCGGCGAGCGGCGCGGTGCGGGGCTGCCAGGTGGCGGTGGAGACGCCAAAGGGGCTCGGCTTCGGCGACGCGGCCAAGAAGCTCGCGCCCTACTTCAAGCTGCGGCCGCAGCTGCGCGACGGCGCGCCGGTCGACGGCGCCAGCGTCCGCATCCCGATCCGTTTCAATCTGGCCCCGTAGCGCCAATGCGGCGCGGATCGAAGCGCGCCGCGGCGCCGGCCGGCGCCCTGCCCTCGACCGCGTCCAGCACGGCGTGGGCGATCAGCGGGGCAAGCAGCCAGCCGTTGCGGCGCGCGCCGACCGCCAGGATCACGTTTGCGGCGGCGCCGGCGCCCACCAGCGGCAGTCCGTCCGCCGTCGCGGCCCGTAGGCCAGCGGCCGCCTTCCAACGAGCCGGGTCGCCGAGCAGGGCCGCCAGAGGTGCGGCCGCCTCAAGCAGGCCTCGCGCCACGGCGGGATCGACGGCCCCGTCAGTGACGCCGGCCTCCATGGTCGCGCCGAGCACTGCTTCGCCCGCCGTCGTGCAGAGGTAGACGCCGCCCGCCCGAACCACCGGCTGCGCCCGGAACGCCCCCTCGGCGCGCAGGATGTGGCCCTTGATCGGCATCAGCGTCGCGAGCTCCGGTGCGAGCGCGACGAGCTCCCGCCCGGCGCCCGTGGCGATCACCAGGCGGTCGGCCGGCAGGTCGGGCGCGCCGCCGACGGTGACCCTGCCCGCCGCAAAGCCGTTCACGCTGCCGGCGACGAAGCGTGCGCCGCGCGCCTCGGCGGCCTCGCGCAGCCGCGCCAGCGCGGCCCGCGGTTCGAGCCGCCAGTCCTCCGGCGTGAATGCCGCCCAGACGCCGTCCGGCAAACCGGGAACGAGATCGCGGGCGGCGCCCGGCGCCAGCAACTGCGCCTCGGCGCCCAGCGCGGTGAGCCGGTCGGTCCAGGCGCGCGCCTCGGCCTCGGTCCCGATGGCGAGCGCGCCATCGCGCGCCAGCGGCAGGCCGAGCGCGGGGGCGAGCTCCGGCCAGAGGTCGCGCGCCCCGCTGAGCAGTTCATAATGGCCGGCCGCCAGCGCGTCGAACACGCACTCGAAGGCCGGCGCCAGCATGCCGGCGGCGATGCTGGAGGCGTTGGCCTGCATCGGATCGACCACGACGACGCGATGTCCTGCATGGGCCAGCACGCAGGCGACCGCCCCGCCGATCGCGCCAGCGCCCGCCACCACGATGTCCGCTCCTCGCATCCCGCGCTTGCAGCCGCTCGCGGCGGCTGGGTCAAGCGCCGCACCAGGGCCGGCGCCCGGGAGCGCGGTCGCGCCGGCTGTCCCGATCTGCTCGGAATCTCGCGTGCCGGGCGAGCCAGCGAACGAGCGACGCCTTGCCGCACGCTAAAGCTATTCTCAGCCCTATTCTGTTGATCGCTCAGCTAACTGCACTGCAATCGCTGTGCAAAACTAGCGTGACAAGGGAACCGCCTAGGTATTGAAAGTTGTGGAGGGTATGTTCACCAAGCCCACCGACACACTAGCGTCACAGGCGGAATGGCGCTAGTTCACGTTAAAGTTCAGCATCTGGAGACTCAATCCGATGGCCATGACGCGCCAAGGACCTGACCCGATCGACGTCGCCGTCGGCGCGCGCATTCGCATTCGTCGCCGTTGGCTCGGATTCAGCCAGACGCAATTGGCGACCTCCCTCGGGATCACCTTCCAGCAGGTCCAGAAGTACGAGCGCGGCGCAAACCGCGTCTCCGCTTCGATGCTGGTCAAGATCGCCTCCAAGCTGGAGACCACGGTCGCCGCGCTGGTGGGCGAGGACGGCCAAGCCCCGGTCGAGGCGATCATCTACGCGCAGCTCGCAACGCCCGGCGCTACCGAACTATTGGCAGCCTACGCGCAGATTTCGGATGGCGAGGCGCGCCGCGCGCTGCTCACCATCACCGAGGGCCTGGTGCCGGCCCGCAAGCGCGCCGCCGCCTGACGCGTCCGGCCCGAGCGGCGCCCAGGCGACCGCTCAACCCAACGCCGAGCCCAGCAGCTCCAACGCCGCCTTCGCGAAGGCTTCCATGTTGGCTGCGCGATCGGGGCTGCCCGTTTCCAGCGTGAACGCCATCTCCGCCGGCCCGGCGACGGCGACACAGGTGTGCCCGGCCGCGTCGCCATAGCCGTTGCCGGTCGGCCCCGCTGCTCCGGTCTCCGCCAGGCCCCAGTCCGCCCCGAGGTTCTCGCGAACCGTGCGCGCCAGCAGCAGGGCGTAGGGCTCGCTGGACGATCGCATGCCGGCCACGTCCTCACGCCTCAGGCCCAGCAGCGCCATCCGCGCCTTGCCGGTGTAGATCACCCCGCCGCCCAGGAAGTAGGCCGAGGCGCCCGGCACCGCCAGCAGCGCCGCCGACACCAGCCCGCCGGACGATGACTCGGCCACGCCGACAGTCTGGCCGCGGGCTTTCAGCTGCTCGGCCAGGGCCTCGGCCAAGGACGTAAGGGCTGGCGTCATCGGGTTTAATCTCCGCATCTGGCGTTCGCGCCGTGGTGACGATAGTCAGGCGCGGACATGCCGTCCCGGCCCTTTCTCGTCTTTGCGGCGATCCTCAGCGTCGGGATTAGCCTCTCAGCCTGCCAGCCGCAAAGCCCGGCGCGTCCCGAGTGCCCGGCGGGTGAGCGCTGCCTCGAGTACGGCAACGGCGCCGACCCGACCTCGGTAAACCCGCAGCTCGCCACCGCCGTCAACGAGGCGGCGATCCTGCGCGAGCTGTTCGATGGCATGTTCACCGACGACGCACTCGGCCGGCCGATCCCCGGCGTCGCGAGGACCTGGGAGGTCAGCTCCGACGGCCTCACCTGGACCTTCCACCTGCGTCCCGAGGTATGGTCGGACGGCCAGCCGGTGACGGCGAACGACTTCGTGTTCGCCTACCGTCACATGCTCGATCCAAAGACCGGCTCGAGCTACGCCTACCTGCTCTATGTGCTGAAGAACGGCGCGGCCGTAAATGCGGCCGCCGCGCCGCCCGAGGCGCTGGGCGCCAGGGCGCTCGACGCCGAGACCCTGCAGCTGACGCTCGAGCACCCGGCCTCCTACCTGCCGCAGCTCCTGAAGCACCAGGCCTTCTTCCCGATCCCCGAGCATGCGGTGCGGCGCTGGGGAGACAAGTGGGCGACGCCCGGCAGGCTGGTCGGCAACGGCGCCTACGTGCTGAAGGAATGGCGGCTCGGCGACTACGTCCGCATCGAGAAGAACCCGCTCTATCGCGACGCGGCCAGCGTCTGCTTCGACCGGGTCGACCTCTACCCGATCAACGACGCGGTGGCCGGAGAGCGGCGCGCGCTTCGCGGCGAGCTGGACATCAACGCCGGCATCCAGCCCAGCCGGGTGTCGCGGCTGCGCGCCAACCCGGACTGGTCGCGCTACGTGCGCGAGCACTCCTACCTCTCCACGACCTACCTGATCTTCAATCGCCGCAACGTCGTCGCGCTGCGCGACGCGCGGGTCCGCCAGGCCATCTCGATGGCGATCGACCGCCACTTCCTGGCCGACAAGGTGCTGCGCGGCGTCGAGGCCCCCACGACGTCGTTCGTGCCGTCCGGCATCGCCGGCTACCTGCCGCCGGGCGCGGCGCGCCCGAAGGCGCGTTGGGCCGACTGGACCCTGGCGCGACGCCAGGCCGCGGCGCGCCAACTGCTCGCGGAGGCCGGCTACGGGCCCGGCCACCCGCTCGAGCTGCAGATCAAGACCTTCAACAGCCCCATCTCGCTGCTGCTGGTGGAGTCGCTGCGCTCGGACCTGAAGAGCATCGGCGTCAGCACGACCATCCGACAGGAGGACGGCATCGTCGCCCTGCAGTCGTTCGAGATCCGCGACTTCCAGATGGGCACGGTCGGCTGGATCGCCGACTACGATGACCCGATGACCTACCTGGCGCTGATGCGCTCCGACACCGGCGCGCAGAACTATGGCGACTACAAGAACCCGGCTTACGACGCGCTTCTGAACAAGGCGGACAACCAGCCCGACGCGGCCAGGCGCGCCGCCGACCTCGCCGCAGCCGAGCAGATGATGCTCGACGACGCCGACGTCGCGCCGATCCTGGGGGCGGTGAACCTCAATCTGGTCAATCCGCTCATCTCCGGGTGGGCGGACAACGACGTCGACGTCCACCCCATCCGCCTCCTGTGTCGCAATGACGCACCGCGCCCGCTGAGCAAACCGGCGGGTTGAACGTTCTTTCAGAGGTTCTTGCTCACCACATCCCCACTAGAGCCAAGCTTCGAGCGTCAGGGCGGCGATGACGATTGCGCGGGACAGCACCGGATCGGACGACGCCGCAGCTGACCCGGCCGCGGCGGATGACGCCGATGTCGAGGCGTGGTCGGGCGGCCCCCTCGCCTTCGCCCCCGAGATGTTCTTCCTCGGCCGCACCGAGGGCGCGGGCGTGCAGCGCGACCCGTTCGGCCGCATCGTGCGCCGTTGCCGCATCGTCACCACCGGCGCCTTCAGCCCCGCCCAGCAAGCGCTGCGGTTCGACGAGACCTTCGCCTACGACGACGGCGAGATCGACACCTGGCGTTGGGTGATGCAGGCCGGCCGCGACGGCCGCTATGTCGCCGCCGAGGCGAAGGCCGGTGGCGGCCTGGTCGGCGAGCGGCAGGGCGACGACTACGTGATCAGCTTCCGCCGGCCGGCGGGCCGCGCCAAGGGTCCGCTCTCGCCGCACTATCGCAGCCGCTTCACGCTGCTGGCGCCCGACACCGCGCTGAAGCGCGCCGACGTCAGCCTGCTTGGGGTGCCGATCGGCAGCCTCCACGCCATCCATCGCCGCGTGGTCGCCCGACAAAGTCACTAGTGAACGGGATTCACTAAGTTTTTCAGTCCAAGCTTAACCTTTGTTGCGCAAATCTTACCGCCAGAGATCTGCACTCTCGGCGCGAGGCCCCGGCATGGGCGGTTTGGGCGAGTTCTTCGGGTTCGACGGCCGCATCAACCGGCTGGGCTACCTCTGGCGCTGCGTCGTCGTGGGAGCCAGCCTCACCGGGCTGACCGTGCTCGGCTCGGTCGCGTTGGCGACCTTTCGGCCGGGCGGCATGGGCGACTTCGGGGTCTGGACGCAGCGCCTGACCATGGCGGTGATGCTGATCGGCCTCTGGGCCGGGTTCGGTCTGACCACCCGGCGCCTTCGCGACATGGGGCTGGAGCCAGCCCACGTGGTCCCCGCCTACGCCGCGCTCTGGGTGGTCAACACCGAACTGCTGCAACCGATGGCGCGGCTCGAGCCGCAGACCTACGGGGCCGGCGAGGCTGCCTGGATCGTTCTGCAGGTAGTGTGCGCGATCCTGCTGCTCGGATGGCCGAGCCGCCCGTTCAACGAAGCGCAGCAGCGCTTCCATGCCAGCGCCAACCCGGCCTCCTACCTGGACTGGCGCGAGAGCAACTGAGGGCGCCCTCGGCGCGGCCGATCCAGCCTTGACCTCGCGGCCGTTCGTCCGCAACAGGGCGCGCATGCCCGACGAGACCCCGCCCGAACTCCTGGAGATGCGCCACTCCATCGACAACATCGATGCGGCGCTGGTTCACCTCCTGGCCGAACGCTTCAAGCTGACCCGCAAGGTCGGCGAGCTGAAGGCCGAGAAGGGCCTGCCGCCGGCCGACGCGGTGCGCGAGGCCCAGATGACCGCCCGCCTGCGCTCGCTGGCGGTCACCGCCGACCTCGACCCCGAGTTCGCCGAGAAGTTCCAGAATTTCCTGGTCAAGGAAGTCATCCGCCACCACGAAATCATCGCCGGCGGCGGCACGGTCTGACCCACTGTTTGGGACGCGTGCCTGAGGGGCGGGTTTGCCGCTGCGGCGCGCTTTCAAGATCACACGAAGAGCACGAAGGGCAGGCGAAGCACACAAAGGCGCGCTTCGCGCGCGGCCAATCTCCCGCGGTGCTGAGCGACCGGCTGGCGCGCCTCCGGGCGCGCCCTTCGTGAGCTTTGCTCGCTTCGTGTTCTTCGTGTGACCTTGACTGAGCCTGCCGCAATATCGGGCAACAAGCGAGCCCGGCTCGTTCCTGCTTGGCGCTACTCGGCCGCTTCGAAGAACTCGTCGGGGTCGTCGACTTCGATCAGTTTGCCGCGGCGGATTTCCAGGAATCGCGTCGCCGCGGTGCGGGTGAAGTAGCGGTCGTGGGAGACGAAGACGCAGGCGACGTCGGCCTCAGCCAGCTGACCCTCCAGGTCCTCCTGGCCCTCGATGTCGAGGTGGTTGGTAGGCTCGTCGAGCAGGTAGACGTTGGGCCGCTCCGCCTTCAGCTTCAGGAACATCAGCCGCGCGCGCTCGCCGTGGCTGAGGATGGCGATCGGCTGGCTGAGGCGCCGGAACTGGAAACCCGCCTTGACCAGCGACTGGATCGCCTCGCGCTCGGTGACGCCGTCGAGGCTGGCGAGATACTCGGTGAGGCTGAGGTCCAGCGGCAGGTCGGCCATCGCCTGGTCGAACACCGCCAGCCGCGCGCCCGGATTGAAGCGCACCTTGGCGCTGCCGTCGTAGTGCGCACCAGCGCTCTGTTGGAACGCCTGCGCCAGCACGGAAAGCAGCGTCGACTTGCCGGCCCCGTTCGGGCCCAGCAGCGCGACCTTGTCGCCGGCGCGGATGGCCAGGCGGTCGATGTTGAAGAGCGCGCGCCCGTCCGGCGCGGCGACAGTGAGGTCTTCGACCCGCAGCGCGGTCTTGGCCTCCAGCTCGCCCTCGGCCAGCTCCAGCCTGCGCTCCGCGCGCCGTGTAGACCTGGGTCTTGGCCGCCTCGATGCGGCCGATGCGGCGCTCGATGATCTTGCGCTTCTTGTCGAACATGTCGTTCTTCTGCGCCCACACCTTGTAGCGCGCGCAGACCTCCTCCAGCCGGCGGATCTCCTTCTCCTCCAGCGAGCGGCGCCGCGCGTCGGCCGCGTCGCGCTCCAAGCAGCGCCTGGCGCGCGGCCGAGAACGGGGCCTTGAAGGCGTGCGCGCCGTCCGCGCGCAGGAAGAGCGTGCGGCCGGTGACGCGGTTCAGGAACTCGCGGTCATGGCTGACGATCAGCATCGGCAGCTTGATCACCTCGGTCAGCCAGCGCTCCAGCGTGGCGATGTTGCCGAGGTCGAGGTGGTTGGTCGGCTCGTCGAGCACCAGGATGTCGGGGTCCTCGAGGATGGCGGCCGAGGCCACCAGCACCAGCCGCTGCCAGCCGCCGGAGAGCGCCGCGTAGTCGCCCTCGGCGATGGCCGGATCCATGCCGATCTCGTCGAGCATGACGTCGATGCGCCAGTCCTCGCCCTCGGCGCCGCCCTTGGCCAGCGCGCGCTCCATCACCTCGCGCACGGTGAGGCCGGCGAACTGTGGCGGGATCTCCTGCGGCACGTAGCCGACCTTGGTGGAGCGCGAGCGCACGATGTGGCCCTCGTCGAGCTCCAGCTCGCCGGCCAGGCACTTCAGCAGCGTCGATTTGCCGACGCCGTTCTCGCCGACGAGCGCGGTGCGGGCCTCGTCCAGCAGGAACGAGACGTGCCGGAAGACGAACCCCTTGTTGTAGGCGAAGCCGGCGTTCTCGGCGCCGAGGACGGACCAGCGGGCGGACATCGGCGGCTAAGGCCGCGAACTCCCACGCGCCGTCAAGCCTGGAAGGCGGCGCTCATGGCGACCTGGCCGTCGCAACGCACGGCGATCACGTGTTCGGGGCTCCTCGCCGGCGCGCAGCCGCACCGGCTGGTTCACGAAGAGCGGGGCGAGCGCGCGGAAGCTGAAGGTCTTCAGCGGCGCGCCGGCGGTGCGGGTCGCCAGGTCGAACAGCCTGGCGGCGGTGAATGGCCCGTGGACCACGAGGTCCGGATAGCCCTCTTCGCCCCGTGCGTAGGACTGGTCGTAGTGGATGCGGTGGCCGTTGTAGGTGGCCGCTGAGTAGCGGAAGAGGTCGACGGTGTTCGGCCGCCAGAGCTCGCCATCACCGCCGGCCCCGGTGTCGACGACCGGCGGCGTCGGATCGCCCATCTCGCGATATACGATGGTCTGGATCTCGCTGAGCTTGGTGACGCCGTCCTGCGTCAGCTCGCGGGTCTGGTCCATGAGCACCATCTCGCCGGACTGGCGGCCGGAGCGGCGGCGCAGGTCGTTGATCGTCGAGGTCAGCTCGGCCGGCGCGCCCAGGCTCACCGGCGCGGCGAACGTCAGCGTCGAGGAGGCGAACATCCGGCGCGGCAGCGCGATCGGCGGCAGGAAGATGCCACGCCGCGGGTGGCCGTCCGGCCCGAGCTGATCCGGCTCGACCGCGTCGTTGAAGTAGGCCCAGTGCCCGAGCGGCGGAAACTGCGCCGCCACGTCCAGCGACGAGCCGAACGCGGCCGCATACCGGCGCGCCACCTCGGCGTCGAGGACGGTCTCCTGAATGCGCCGATGGCCGATCCAGCTCTCGAGCGTGTCGGTCATACCCCACCGGGCCCCTTCACCAGCCCCGCATCGTGCAGGCGGCCAATCTCGCCACTGGACATGCCCAGCAGCTCGGCCAGCACCTCGTCCGTATTGGTCCCAAGCCGCGGCGCAGGTCGCGGCGCGCCGCGCTCCGGTCCGATCAGCGTGGCCGCCGGGCCAGGCACCGGATAGTCGATCCCGCTCGGCTGGGCGGCGCGGCCGAACACCGGGTTGGCGGCGAACAGCGTGTCGTCGCTCGCCGCCTCGGCCAGCGTCCGGTAGGCCGACCAGCAGACGCCCTCGGCCTCGAAGGCCGGCGCCAGTTCGGCCTCGCTGCGCGCCGCGAACGCCGCCTCGAACAGCGGATAGAGCCGGTCCCGATGCTCGTAGCGCACCGCCTCGTGGCCGGCGAACGAGACACCGAGCTCGGCCCTCCAGCGCGGCGACCTCGGCCTCCAGTCCCAGCGTCTTGACCACCGCGCGCCACTGCCGCGGCGTGATCGCCACCACCATCAGCCGCCGCCCGTCCTGGATCGCGAAGTCGCGCCCGAACGCGGCGTAGACGTCGTTGCCCAGCCGCGGCCGGTCCTGGCCCTGCGTCATCACCTCGGCCAGCATGCCGAAGTTGGCGAGCGCGGTGGCGGCGATGTCGGAGAGCGGGATGCGCACCTCGCAGCCGCCCTGCCCCAGCCGCCGCGCCCGCTCGGCCGACACCAGCGACAGCGCCGCGTAGGCGCCGGTGAGGAAGTCCCAGGCCGGGAACACGTGGTTCACCGGCCGCGGATCGTCCGCGAAGCCGGTCATGAACGGCACCCCGACCGCGGCGTTGATCGTGTAGTCGAGCGCCGGGCGCCCGTCGGCCCAGCCCATCACCCGCACGCAGATCACGTCGTCCCTGAGCGCCCGCAGCCGCTGGTAGGACAGGAACCCCTCGACCGGGAAGTTGGTGACGAAGAGCCCGCGGCTCTCGCCGGGAGCGGTGGCCAGCCGCTGCGCCAGCTCGCGGCCCTCGGGGCGGGCGAGGTCGATCACCACCGACTTCTTGCCCTTGTTCAGCCCCTCCCAGTAGAGGCTCTCGCCGTTCGGGGCGAGCGGCCAGCGGCGGAAGTCCGGCCCGCCGCCGATCTGGTCGATGCGGATCACCTCGGCCCCGAACTGCCCGAGATAGAGGCCCGAGGTCGGCCCGGCGATGAAGGCGGCCGCCTCGACGACGGTCAACCCTTTCAGGAGGTCGTACATGGCCCTCCCCTAGCACAGCCTTCCGGTGGACGCGCCAGGGCCGCACGCGGCTTCGCTGAGCTTCCGGGCGCCTGCCAAGCTTGCGCGTCGGAGCCTGGGGCGGGGCATGAACGCGTTCGAATTCCTGCCGGTCTTCCTGACCCTAATCCTGGACCTGGCCGTCTCGGACCTGTGCGTCAGCCTGAACCGACTGCTGGAGGCGGGCGGGGAGGTGCGGTGGGCCTGGCTCTCGCCGATGGCCGCCACGCTGGCGCTGCTGAAGATCGTCACCCAGTGGTGGCAGTGGTTCGGCGCCGACCGCCTCGCCCAGGGCGTGACCTTCGACATGTTCCTGCTGCTGGTGGCGGGCGCCGTGCTGGGCGCCTGAGCCGCGGCGCCGGCTTTTCGCGGCGACAGCCTCGACAAGTCCGCCGGCCTTGCCCATGAACGTCGGCATTCACGACCCTATTCAAGAGGATCTTTCACACCGATGGACCGTATTCTCCCGCAGCCGACGCCGGAGACCCAGGAGTTCTGGGACGGCTGCAAGGCAGGCGAACTGCGCCTGCAGCGCTGCGCCGAATGTTCGAAGCCCTATTTCCCGCCCCGCCCGTTCTGCCCGGCTTGCGGCTCTCGCAGCGTCGAGATCTTCACGGCCAGCGGCAAGGGCAAGCTCTGGAGCTATGTGATCAATCACCGCCCGCGCCCCGACATGGGAACCGAGCCGCACTCGATCGCCGTCGTCATGCTCGACGAGGGCCCGCAGATGATGACCAACATCGTCGACTGCCCGCAGACGCCGCAGGCGCTCGTGCTCGACATGCCGGTCGAGGTGAAGTTCACCGACTTCGGCGACATGACCCTGCCCGCTCTTCAAGCCGGCGTGAAGCCTACACATGAAACAGAAATCAGTCGCGGTCGTCGGCGCCGCCGAGACCACCGAAATGGGGCGCATCCCCAATATGTCGGCGATCCAGCTGCACGCGGACGCCGCCCTCAACGCCCTGGCCGACGCCGGCCTGAAGCCGTCGGACATCGACGGCGTCGCCACCGCCGGCGCCAGCCCCACCGAGCTCGCCTACTACCTCGGCATCACGCCGACCTATGCCGACGGCACCAGCGTCGGCGGCTGCTCCTTCATGCTGCACGTCCGCCACGCGGCGGCGGCGATCAACGAGGGGCTCTGCAAGACCGTGCTGATCACCCACGGCGAGAGCGGCCGCTCGCGCGTCGGCGCCGGCGGCGGCTTCCGCGGCGGCGGCGGCAACTCCAGCCTGCCCGGCCAGTTCGAGCAGCCCTACGGCCCGGTCGGCCCGCCCTCGATGTTCACCATCCCGGTGCTGCGCTACCTGAAGACCTACGGCCTGACAGTCGAGGACCTCGCCTGGGTCGCGGTGATCCAGCGCGAGTGGGCGGCGAAGAACCCGCGCGCCAGCTTCCAGCGACCCGATCACCGTCGACGACGTGCTGAACGCGCGGATGATCGCCTGGCCGTTCACGCATGCTGATGTGCTGCCTGGTCACCGACGGCGGCGGCGCGCTCATCCTCACCAGCGCCGAGCGGGCCAAGGACTTCCCGCAAAAGCCGGTCTACGTGCTCGGGCACCGGCGAGAGCGTCGAGACGCCGATGGTCAGCCAGATGGAGGACTTCAACTCGTCGAAGGCGTTCCGCGTCTCCGGCAAGAAGGCGTTCGACGAGGCCGGCATCAGCCACGCGGACGTCGACCACCTGATGATCTACGACGCCTTCGCGCACCTGCCGCTCTATGGGCTGGAAGACCTCGGCTTCTGCAAGCCGGGCGAGGCGGCCGCCTTCATCCGCGAGCGCAACACCGCCATCGAGAACGCCGGCAAGCGGCAGCCTGCCGCTGAACACCAACGGCGGCGGGCTCTCCTACATGCACTCGGGCATGTACGGCATGTACGCCATGCAGGAGAGCATCCGGCAGCTGCGCGGCATCGCGCCGGCCCAGGTGCCGAACGCGAAGATCTCGATCAGCCACGGCGTCGGCGGCATGTTCGCCGCGTCCGGCACGGTGATCTGGTCGAACGAGGCGCCGTAAGGCCCGGATGACCAAACCCGCCCTCCCCGCCTCGCAGATCCGCGCGGCGGTGGAGGCGCGGATGGGCGGCGCGGTGGACGGCTTCGAGCCGCTGCTGGAAGGGCTGGTCTCGCAGGTCTTTGCGTTCCGGCGGGAGGGCGCGGCGTTCGTCGTCCGCGTCGGCGGCGAGCGCGCCGGTTACGAGAAGGACGCCTTCGCCGCGCGCTGCTTCGGACGGCCCGCTCTGCCGATCCCCGAGATCGTCCTGATCGACCGGCTCGACGACCGCCTCACGCTCTGCATCTCGCGCCGGGCGCCCGGCCTGCGAATCCATTCGCTGGACGAAGCCGGCGCCGCGGCGGTAGCCCCGGCGATCCTCGCGGCGCTGGCCGAGATCGGCCGGTCCGACATTGCTGGCGTGACGGGCTGGGGTCGCTTCGACGCCGTCGGCCGCGCGCGGTGGCCGACCTGGCAGCGCTACCTGCTGCGGTTCCATGCGGGCGCCGAGGCCTGGATCGCTCGCCTCCCGACGGACGATGCGGCGCTGCTGCGGCGCGCCCTGGCGCTGGTGGAGCAACTGCTCCCGGCGCATGAGCCGGAACGGCGGCTGATCCACGGCGACTTCGGCTCGGCCAACGTGATCGCGAACGGCGACGCGGTCTCCGCCGTGATCGACTGGGACCTCGCCGCGGTCGGCGACCCGCTCTACGACGTCGCCAACCTGCTGTTCTGGAGCGAGGCGCGGCTCGCCGCGGTGTGCGACACGCTACGCCGCCGCCACGCCGCCGAGCGCCGCACACTGGCCTGCTGCCAGCTGCGGATCGGCGTCGAAGAAGTGCGCGCCGTGGTCGTCGGAGGCGACACCGTCGATCTCAGCTGGCTGTTGGCGCGAGTGCGCACGCTGGTGGACGAGGCGGACGGTTAGCCGCACGGCTGGGTTACTTTAGGGTGCGCTCGAAGAAGGCGATGGCGTCGTGGATCACCCGTTCGTGGGCGGCCTGGCGGTCGACGCCGGGGAATTCGGCGCAGTAGGCGGCGGGGAGCACCGAGGCGCCGGGGCCGCACAGCGGCAGGAAGTCGTAGTGGCGAACGCCTGGCAGCACGTCGATCGTGGCCCCGGGGATCAGCTTGGCCGCCAGCTCGCCGTTGGTTCCCGGCGGCGCGACGGTGTCGCCGGAGCCCAGCGCGATTCCCACCGGCTTCCTGATCGCGCGCAGGCTGTCGAAGCGGATGCCCTGGATCACCGCCGGCGCGATCACGAACGCCGCCTTGACGCGCGGGTCGCTGAGGTCGGCGTGCGCCTCCGCCGAGATCGCCGCCATCGCCGGCTCGGCCACCACCTTCGGCATCTCGTGGAAGTTGTCGGGGTACTCAATCTGCGGGTCGCAGATCGCGTCGCGGTGCGGGCCGTCGCAGAAGGCGACCAGCTGGTCGAGGTCCTGCCGCGCGCCGATCTCCACCAGCGAGGTGAAGCCGCCGAGCGAAAAGCCGGTGACGCCGATCCGCGCCGGGTCGATGTGGGCGGCGATGGCCGGCTCGGCCAGCACCTTGTCGAGCGCCGCCTGCAGGTCGCGCGGTCGCTCCCAGGGCGCGTAGACGCCTTCCGCCGTGACGCCGTCGACCGCGTTGGTCCCCGGATGGTCGACCGCGATCACCACGAAGCCGGCGCGCGCCAGCGCCGTACCGTACCAGGCCATCGACCGCGCCGAGCCGCCGAAACCGTGCGACAGCAGGATGGCCGCGCGCCGCGTATCGTCGGCGAATGGCGCATCCGCAGCCACCTGACCTGCAGCGAGGATCACGCGGTCGGGCGGTCCGATGTCGAGCGGCTGCTCGGGGGCCGTCGCCGGGTACCAGAGCGTGATGCGGATCGCGCCATTGCCGTGGTTGCGCGCCGCGGCGCTGGCGGTGGTCGTGGACAGATGCCGCTCGCCGGCGGTGAAAGTCGCCGCGAGAGCGCAGGAGCCCGCGAGAAAGGCCGCGACGAAGGCGACGGCTGCAATGAGCGCGGGACGCATGCGGCGCCTCCCAATGCGAACGGTGAAGAGCGCGAACCTAGTCCGGCGCGGCCGCGGGTGCTTGACCGAAATTGCGCAATCGCGGGGTGCGCGGCCCGATCGCGGCGGTACCGGCGGCTAGCCGTTGGAAACCTCGCCGCAGGGGCGTAAAGCTCTACCCAGGGGCGTCGGACATTGGCTTGGCGCAAAGGGAGGACTCGAAAATGCGCGCAAGGTTCATGGGCTGGGCAGCGGCGGCGGTTCTGTTGGCTGCCGCACCGGCGAGCGCGGCGACGCTGCATTTCGCCACGACGCTGAAGGGCGCCGACGAAGTTCCGGCCAACACCACCAAAGGGACCGGCAAGGTGACCGCGTCACTCGACACGGCGACCAAGGTGTTCTCGTACAAAGCGACCTACTCCGGCCTGACGGGAGCCGCGACCATGGCCCACTTCCACGGGCCGGCGGCGCCCGGCGCCAACGCTCCGCCGGTAGTACCGGTGCCGAGTTCGGCGCTCGCCAACCCGATGAAGGGCACGGCGACGCTGACCGACGCCCAGATCGCCGATCTGAAAGCCGGCAACTGGTACTTCAACATCCACACCGCCGCGAACCCCGGCGGCGAAATCCGCGGGCAGTTGCCGGCCAGCAAGTAGTCAGGCCAGCCCTCTCCCACGCCAGTGGGAGAGGCGAGGGCCTTTGAGGCCCCTGACCTCGCGACAGTCTTGCCTGCCGTCGCGGCCGGCGCCCAAGATCGGGGGCCAGCCCAGGGAGACTGCCATGCCGAGAGCGAAGAACGGCGCTGTCGAGCTCGAGTACGAGACGTTCGGCGATCCCGCGGCCGAGGCGGTGCTGCTGATCAACGGGCTCGGCTCGCAGATGACGCGCTGGCCCGAGCCGTTCTGCGACCTGCTGGTGCAGCGCGGCCTCTACGCCATCCGGTTCGACAACCGCGACGTCGGGCTCTCCACCTGGTGCGAAGGCGTGCGCTACACCGCCGACGACATGGCCGCCGACGCTGCGGCCGTGCTGACGGCGGCCGGCAAGCAGCAGGCTCACATCGTCGGCGTGTCGATGGGCGGCATGATCGCCCAGCTGTTCGCGGCCAACTACCCCGAGCGGACGCTGTCGCTCGTCTCGATCATGTCCAACGCCGGCAGCCCGGCGCCGGCCGCGCAGCCGAACGTGGCGCTGCTGGACGTGCGTCCACCGGACCCGGCGACCGACTTCGAGGGCTTCATCGCCGCCGGGGTCGCTCACAACCACGCGATCGGCAGCCCGGGGTATCCGTGGGACGAAGCCTTCATCCGCCAGCGCGGGATCGACGAATACCGCCGCGCCTATCATCCGGCCGGCGTCGCCCACCAGCGCGCGGCGATCGCCGCCTCCGGCGACCGCCGCCCGAAGCTGGCGACCATCACGGCCCCGACCGTGGTCATGCACGGGGCCGACGATCCGCTGGTGCCGGTCGCCGGCGGCAAGGAGACGGCCGACAACATCCCCGGCGCCGAGCTCGTCATCGTGCCCGGCATGGGCCACAACCTGCCGCCCTCGCTCTACGACACGTTCGCCCGGACCATCTGGCGCGCGGTCGCCCGCGCCCGCGCCGCCCAGCCCGCCACTGCCTGAAGAGGACTTACCCGCCATGGCCGACGACGCCCCGCAATTCATCACCCGCCTCCTGCCCGAGGACGAGTACACCCACACCCCCGACGCGGCCTCGAACTACAACGAGAGCATGTACTTCAACGTCTTCGACCACGGCTCCAAGGTCGGCGGCTGGTTCCGGCTCGGCAACCGGCCGAACGAAGGCCAGGCCGAGATGAGCGTCTGCCTCTACCTGCCCGGCGGGCGGATCGGCTTCATGTTCGGGCGCCCGAAGATCGCCAACAACGACGCCATGAACGCCGGCGGCTTGACGTATCGACGTCGTCGAGCCGTTCAAGAAGCTGAAGCTGACCTTCGAGGGCAAGCTCTGCCTGCTGGAGCGGCCGTTCGAGATGGCCGATCCGTCGACCGCATTCCGCAATAACCCGCACGTCGCAGTGCAAGATCGAGCTCGACTACGAGGGTGTCAGCCCGATGTTCGGCGGCGAGACGGTGCGCGCCGACGGCAAGCCGCGCGAGATCGACCCGGAGAAGTCGTTCGCCAAGGCGCACTACGAGCAGCACGTCGCCGCCAAGGGCCACTTCACGGTCGGCGAGGAGACCTATCCGGTCGACGGCTTCGGCCTGCGCGACAAGTCGTGGGGGCCGCGCTACTGGTCGGCGATCAACTGGTACCGCTGGTGTCCGATGAACTTCGGCCGCGACTTCGGGATGATGCTCTCCATCGTCGCCGGCGAGGACGGCAAGCCGCGCGAGGGCGGCATGGTGCTAAGTGACGGCGGCTACGACCTCATCACCGAGTGCAAGATGGACACCGACTGGGACGAGAACGGCTACCAGACCGCGCTTGCGCGCCAAGGTGAAGACCCGCGGCGGCCGCGCCTACGAGGTGAGGGCAAGGTGCTGTCGCTGATCCCGTTGCGCAACCGGCGGCAGACGCCCGGACGGCAAGGAGCTCAACACCCGCATCACCGAGGGCATGACCGAGTACCGCTGCGACGGCCTGGTGGGCTACGGGCTTTCCGAATACCTCGACCAGATCGTCGACGGCCGGCCGAGCGGCAAGCAGGACTGACCGCTTGGCCGAAGCCTATCGCACCTGGCAGTGCGGGACCTGCGGCTTCATCTACGACGAGGCCGAGGGTCTGCCGACGGAAGGCATCGCGCCCGGCACGCGCTGGGAGGATATCTCCGACAGCTGGTGCTGCCCGGACTGCGGCATGTCGAAGGCGCAGTTCGACATGGAGGCGATCGCTTAGGCGGCGATCACCCGAGCTTGAGCGGCGGACTCTTCCTGCCGATAGAGGGTGGTCCAGCGCGGGAAGTCGCGGCCGAGCAGGTCGCGGAGCGCATCGGTCTGCTGCAGCTGGAGCGGCCGCAAATAGTCCGCGGCCGCGGCAAGGTCGACGTCGCCGGGCCTAACCTGGCGCGTGACGAGATTGTGCCCGAAGCGGCGAACCGGCCTGGGCAGGCGGTCGATGGCGCGGCGCACGATCGGGTGGCGCTGGCGCAGCCGCTGCCACTTCCAGATCGGGCCGTTGAACTCTTCCGGCGTGACGTTCTGCGGCGGCACCTGCGGCGCGGGACCGGTCGGCCCCACCCCCAGCCAGTCAAACACCGACTGCATGACGCCGGCCGGGTCTTCGGTGAGCTCCTCGTAGGTCAACACCCGCACGTTCGAGCGGTCGAAGCGCCGGTAGTAGTCCCGAAGCTGCACAGCGTAGTCGCCCACCGCCGCGTACTGGATATCGTCCTTGATCGCCTGATCAAGCGCCCTGTACTCTGCAAAGTACCTGACGTTGTGCCAGTAATGACTGAGGGCGCGCTCGACGGGGTCGCGCATCAGATAGAGGATGCGCGCGTCCGAGTTGAACCGGCAAATCCGTTCGGCGACACCGGGCGCCAAAGGCAGATAGGCGTGGAAGACGCTGGCCTCGCCGACGATCGGCGCGCCCGCCGCCGCGTCGAACAACTGCAGATAGTTGCGCTCGCTCTTCCAGTATTGTTGCCGCCACATCAGCGGAAATATTCGCTTCAGGTCGTCCGGATCAACAAAGTAGCAGGGCTCCTTCGGCTCGGACATGAATACGAGCGGGTGCGCATCCAGCAACCTCCAAAGATACGAGGTGCCGGACTTCATGGATCCGACGACGAACAGATTTGGCTTGGGCACTATCGCCACCTCCTGGTCCGGCCGAGGCCTCTGCGCGGCGTGATCGCAGACGCTTCGTCAAGCAACCGCCGTGCCACGCCGCAGTGATCGCAGGTCTTCAGCCAGGATTCCGCGGGCGACCCACAAATTAGGTGGGACGACCCTTGCGATTACTTGGCGCCGGTCGGTGAAGGCGCCGCGGCGTTGTCGCGGGCCGGGTCCGCAGATCGATCCAGGCAGCCGAAAGCGCCCGAACCCGAGATTGCCGCTTGCCCTCCCCTAGCGTCGGCGGCGCAATGTGGCGCCGAACGAGAAGGACCAGCGCCATGAACGACCGCGTCACCATCGTCATCGAGGACGGCGTCGCCGACGTGCGGCTGAACCGGCCCGACAAGATGAACGCCCTCGACAACGCCATGTTCGAGGGCCTGGTCGAGGCCGGCGAGCGGCTGATAGGCGAGAAGGGCGTGCGCGCCGTGGTGCTCTCGGGCGAGGGCCGCGCCTTCTGCGCCGGGCTCGACATGGGCAATTTCGGGCGCATGGCCGAGGGGCCGCGGCAGGGCGCATCGGCCGAGCGCCAGGTGGCCGGCTCGGACGAGGGGCTCGGCGCACGCAGCCACGGCGTCGCCAACCGCGCGCAGTATGCCTGCTGGGTGTGGCGCGAGTTGCCGGTCCCGGTGATCGCGGCGGTGCACGGGGTGGCGTTCGGCGGCGGCTTCCAGGTCGCGTTGGGGGCCGACATGCGCTACGTCGCGCCGGACGCGCGGATGTGCGTGATGGAGATCAAGTGGGGCCTGGTGCCCGACATGGCCGGCACCCAGCTGATGCGCCACTTGGTCCGCGAGGACATCGTCCGTGAGCTGACCTACACCGGCCGCATCTTCAACGGCGAAGAAGCGTATGCGTACGGTTTCGCCACCCGCGTCGCAGCCGATCCGCGCGCCGAGGCGCTGGCCACCGCCCGCGAGATCGCCGGCAAGAGCCCGGACGCCATCCGCGCCGCCAAGCGCATCCTCAACGCCGCGGTGCTGGTCGACCCGAAGGCCGGTCTTACCCAAGAGTCGGTCGAGCAAGGCAAGCTGATCGGCACGCCGAACCAGGTCGAGGCGGTGATGTCCAACCTGCAGAAGCGCGCGCCGGTCTACGCCGACCCGGCCTGATGCCGCCGCGACGGGGGTGATGGCGCTCGCGGCCGGCTCAACCTAAGCTCCCGCCTAGGGGGTGATTGATGGTCTGGCTGGCGGTCATCGCGCTCGCGATCTGGGTGCTGGTCGAGCACGGTCGCTCGACACGCCTCCAGCAGGAGCTTGCCGAGCTGCGCAAGCGGCTGACCGTGGCGGCTGGCCCTGAACCGGCGCCACGGCCGGTGAACCCGCCACCGCCCGCCGAGCCGGCCCAGGCCACGTTCGCCGTCCGCACCATCGAACCGGCAGTCGTCGCGCCAGCCGCGCCGCTTCCGACGCCCGCGCCGGCGGCGACAACCCCGGAGCCCACGCCCGAGCCGCCGCAACCGCCTGAGCCGCCGCGGCCGCCGCCGGTCACTGCCCCGCCACGCGCGCCGGCGCTTACCCGCTCGGCGATCGAGACGTGGCTGGCTGAGCGCGGCCTGGCCTGGATCGGCGGCTCGGCGCTGGTGATCGGCGGCGCCTTCCTGGTCGGTTACGCGGCGCAAGCGGGGCTTCTTCAACCCCGCCATGCGGATCATCGCCGCCATCCTGCTCGGCTTTGCGCTGCTGGGCGCCGGCGAGGCGATCCGGCGCGGGCGGCTGGCCGGCTTCGGCGGGCCACAAGCTGGCCGCCGCGGTCGCCAGCGGGTCCGGCGCGTCGGTGCTCTACGGCGCGGTCTGGGCCGCCGGCCACCTCTACCACTTCATCAACGGCGGCCTCTGCTCGGGCCTGCTGGCGGCGATCGCCTGGGGCCTGCTGGGCCTGGCCTTCCTGCACGGCGAGGCGCTGGCGGTGCTGGCGCTGGGCGGCGCGTTCGTCGCGCCGCTGCTGGCCGGCGTCGATAGCTGGACGTTCGCCTCGCTGACCCTCTACCTCGGCATCCTGGTCGCGGCCGGCGTCTGCGATCGCCTGGCTGCGGCGCTGGACGCTGGCGGCCTGGACCACCTCGTCGGCGCGGCGATCTGGTCGGTGCTGGCGGCGGTGCAGCAGGACGAGATGAAATGCCTGCTGCTGGGCCTGGAGCCGCTCGCCGTCATCGCCGCGCTGGCCTGGTGCGGCCGCGCACGCCGCGCCGCACGATCGGCCCGGGCGTGGTGATCGCCGCCTCGCTGGCGGCCTACATCGCCATGGCGGTGGCCGACGCCCACAACCGCCTGTGGCCGATCGCGGTGATCGCCGGCGCTGGCGCTGCCCGCCTTCACCGCCGCCCTGCAGCGCAAGCGGCCAGGTTCCGGCCTGGTCGCTGGCGGTCCCGGGCGTCGCCTTCACGCTGGCCGCCGTCGCGGCGCGCTTCGACCGGCCACCATTCACCCACCGAGACAGGGCTCTGGTGCCTGCAGGTGCTGGCGCTGGACGCCGCCGACGCTGTGGGCGGCCTGGCGCGACGAGCGGCGGGCGGCGAGCGGCGCGGCGCCCTCTCGTCGCTGGCGCTGGCGCTGGTCGCCGGCGCGGGGCTCGGGGTCGGCCGCGCAGGCGGCGATCGGACCGGCGGTGGCCTGCCTCGCGCTGGCGCTTGGGCGCGCTGCGGCTCGCCACCGACCGCCGCCGGCCGGCAGAGCAGCGCGCGCTGGAGCTGTGGGGCGGCGGCGCGGCGGCGGCGCTGCTGGCGACCGTGGCGCTGGGCCTCTCCTGGCAGTGGGCGGCGGTGGGCTTCGCGGCGGCCAGCCTGGCGCTGGCGCTGATCGCCCGGCAGCTGAAGTGGCGCGCGATCGCGGTGGCGGCCGCGGCGGGCGCGGGGCTTGGCCTGGCCGCGCTGCTCGACCCCAGCATCGTCAGCCACGCGCTCGGCGGCGGCGGCGAGGCCTGGTTCTTGCTCGGCGCGGGCCTGGCGCTGGCCGTCGCAGCGTTCGTCGGCGCGCGGATGTCGCCTACGACACCGGCGCGGCCGAGGCGCTGCGCACGCTCTCGCCGCTGGCGGCGCTGGCCGGCGCGTTCGTGTTCCTGCGCTGGGTGGCGGGCGGCCGGGGCGGGCTCGCGCTGGACGGCCTGACCGAGGCGTCGATCCGCACCTTCCTGATCGCCGACGCGGGCCTCGCCAGCCTGGCGCGGATCGGCTCGGAACCCAGCGCCTTCGCCCGCTGGCGCGGCCACCTGCTGATGTTCGCCGCCGCCGCGCACGGCTTCTTCTTCCAGGTGCTGCTGTTCAACCCGCGGATCGGCGCTTTCGGCGACGTCGCCGGCGGCCCGCCGCTGCTGGACGCGCTCGCCGCCGCCTATCGTGGTTCCCGCCGTGCTGTTCGCCGCCGCGGCGTGGCGCATCTACCGCGCCCAGCGCGGCCCGGCGCGGGCCTACGCCGTGATCGCCCTGCTCTCGGGCGATCCTCTGGGCGTTCCTGGAGATCCGCCGCTTCGCGCACGGGCCGCATCTGTCGCGGCGGCCTCACCAGCATCGGCGCGGCCGAGGCGGTCGGCTGCAGCCTGGTGCTGCTGGGCGTCGCGCTGCTCGCCGACCGGCTGCGGCTCGCGGGGCGCGGCGCCGGCGCATCCGGTGCAGCGAGGACATCGCCCGCATCCTGACGCTGCTGCGCAGCATCGCCGTCGGTTTCGCGCTGGTGATGGCCGCACTGTGGTCCAACCCCTGCTGGGGCGCGGGCGACCGGCCGTTCGGCGGCTGGCCGGCGCTCGCGCCGTCCTCGTCGGCTACGGGCTGATCTTGCTGGCCGCCGCGCGGCTGGCGCTGGACGCCCGCGCCGCCGGCAAGCCGCGCGAGGCCGACGCCCTCGTCCTGGCCGCGATGCTGTTCGGCCTCGTCCTGGCGAGCCTGGCCGTGCGCGCCGCCTTCCATGGAACCGACCTGACCCTCGGCCAAGGCGCGACCCAGCTGGAGACCTGGAGCTATTCGGCGGTCTGGGCGGTGACAGGCCTCGGCTTCATCGGCGTCAGCCGCGCCGGCGGCCGGCTCTTCCTCAGCGCCGGGCTGGCGCTCTGATGATCACCACGGTCAAGGTGTTCGTGATCGACACCGCCAGCCTCTCGGGCGTGGTGCGCGCCGGCTCGTTCCTCGCGCTTGGCGTGCTGCTGCTGCTGGGCGCCCTCACCGCCCGCCGCATCGCCCAGTCGACTCGCGGCGCTGCCGACGGGGCCGGCTAGGTGTGTGCGCATACTGAGCTCGACCCGGCGACGCCGTTCGCTGCCGGAAGCTTACACGCTCCGAGCAGTTCCGGGCCGTTCCATCACGGCGCGCGATTGCGTATTTGCGGCGGAGCTGACCCCAGACGTCTGCAACCCCCAACATGCAACCCATTCTGAAAACGCAACGGCTACTTCTGAGGCCTCGAAGCTTGGCCGACACCGATGCCTGCGTACGGCTGGATGGGGAACCTGATGTGACGCGATACGTCAGTGGTCCGTGGTCTGACCCGGACGCCCATCGCGCCTTTGTCGAACAGCGCACACGAGGGCCTTACCCGGAAGGTCTAGGCTATTGGACGCTATCTCCCAGCGATCGGCCGACCGAGTTCGTTGGATGGGTGCTGCTGATCCCTTTGGACGCTGTCGGACCGGAGATCGAGATCGGGTGGCGACTTCGCCCGGCGTTCTGGCAACTCGGCTATGCGACCGAAGCCGCTAGAGCCGTTCTGCGATATGGCTTCGACGTTGTGGGCTTGGATGAGGTCTTGGCTGAGATCGACGCGGAGAATGTCGCGTCGATCGGCGTCGCCGAGCGGCTTGGCCTCCGTCGCAAAGCGTCGAAATTCGGCGAAGGCCGCGAGTGGGTGCAATACGCCGTCACCCGGCACGAGAGCGCGGGCCAGCAAACCGTTTAGCCGCTCGCCGGCGGTCTCACGTTGAGCCGGCGCCAGGCCTGTTCCAGAAGCGGCTGGCCGGCGCTCTGCAGCACGGCGTCCAGCACGATGGTGCGGCGCCCGTCGCTGAGCGTCAGGCGCTCCGGGTAGGTGACGCGGCGCTCGTTGGCGAGCCGCTCGCGCACCCAGAGCTCGTCGGCCCGCAGCCCTGTCCAGGCCAGAACCTGCCCGCCGACGGTGAGCCCCGTGCTGTCCACCCGCACCTGCTCGCCCTCGATCATGCCGGCGTCCGGCCGCGCCTCGACCCGGCGGCGGTGCGCGGCCAGCATCAGCGTGTAGATGACCCAGACCAGGGCGCCGACCAGGACGACGGCGATCACCGCAGCCAGCGCCACATAGCCCAGCGCCTGCGGCGCCTTCGCGCCGACGAGCGCCAGGTTGAGCCCCACGAGCACCACCACCGCCCCCGTCGTCGCGCCGAGCAGCAGACGCAGCTGGCGGCGTCGCTCGGCGATCGAGCCGGCCGGGGAGAGCGCGACGCTGTCGATGGGGCCGCTCCGCACGCCGCCGCCCAGCCGGCGTTCCAGGCCGCTGTCCAGCCCGGGGAGCTCGCGTCCGTTCAGCAAGACCCGCATTCTGGTCGCTCCTGCTGCGCTTTGCGCGCCAGGGACCACGAACCAGCGGATCGCACAATCGAGTTGAGTTTGTCGGCGGCTGGGGCTGATATCTGTTTCGAACACAACGAATATCGGAGATACGCGATGGCTTACGTCGAGGGGCGGATCATCCACGACGCCGACAGCCACCTGATGGAGCTGCCGGACTGCCTGGACGACTATTTCGACAAGGCGATGCTGGCGCGCTTCCAGGCGCTGCCGATCTACCGGCACAAGCTGGGCGCGCCGGGCTGGGCCGCAGAAGGCGCGCGCCCAGCACCAGGACCCCGAGTTCCGCGCCGGGGCCGAGGCCAACATCCTCCTGCGCAAGAACCAGCAGGCGCTGGGCGCCTTCCGTAGCGACGACCGGCCGAAGGCGGTCGACTACCTGGGCTTCGCCAGCCAGCTGGTGTTCACCACCTACTGCCTCGGCAACTTCCAGCTCGAGTACGGCGACGACGTCGACCTCGCCTACGCCGCCGCCACCGCCCATAACCGCATGATGACCGACTTCTGCTCGGTCGACCGGCGCCTGCTCGGAACGGGCTACGTGCCGCTGATGGACTTCGAGCGTGCCGCCGTGGCCGCCAAGGAGGCGATCGAGCTCGGCGCCAAGGCGCTGCTCGATCGCCTCGCGCTGCCCGAAAGGCCACTCGCCGAGCCACATCGGCTTCGATCCGGTGTGGCGCCAGGCCGAGGAAGCCGGCCTGCCGATCCTGTTCCACGTCGGCGGCGAGGAGAAGCTGAACCCCGACTACTTCAACAACGGCCTGCCGCGGGTGAAGGACTTCCACGGCGGCGAGGAGAACTTCACCTCGGTCAGCTTCATGCCGATCCCCAACTCGGTGATGCAGACGCTGGCCTGCCTGATCATCGACGGGGTGATGGACCGCTTCCCGGCCCTGAAGTTCGGCGCGATCGAGCTCGGCGCCTCCTGGGTGCCGAGCTGGATGCGGTTCATGGATTCGGCCGCCGGCGCCTTCGTGAAGAACGAGGAGCGGCTCGCCAAGCTCTCGGCCAAGCCCAGCGAGATCGCCCGGCGGCAGGTGCGGGTGACCCCCTACCCGCACGAGGACACCGGCTGGATCATCCGCAATTCCGGCGACGAGATGATGCTGTTCTCGTCCGACTTCCCGCACGTGGAGGGCGGGCGCAATCCGCTGAAACGGTTCAACGACGCGCTGGACGGCTGCAGCGGCCGGCAGATCGAGCGCTTCTACTGCGAGAACTTCATCGATCTGATGGGCGAGGGCCTGGCGCCGGATCTGCGCCGGCCCAAGCATCTGATCGCCGCGTGAAGCGACCGGTCGAACCCGGCGTCCCGCTCCTGAGCCTGGGCGGCCAGGCGGCGGTCCGGGCGTCGATCATCTTCCTGGCCGTGGTGGCGGCCGGGGCGCTGGTGAGCATCTTCAAGGAGATCCTGGCGCCGCTGGTGGTGGCCACCTTCCTGTTGCTGCTGATCGACGCCCTGGCGCGCGATCTCGACACCCGCCTGCCCAAGCTGCCGCGGCTGGCGCGGGCGATCGGCGCGGCCGTGGCGATCGTCGCCGGGTTCGCGGCGGTGATCCTGCTGCTGGTGTTCCAGGGCCCGTCGTTCGCCATCGAGATGCGGGGGGTTGAGCCCAGGCTGAACGCCCTGATCGCGTTGACCACCGGCATGCTGGGCCAGGCGCCCTTCACCGTGCACGAGATCCTCGGCCACGCCGACCCGTCGCAGGAGTTCGGCCACGCCTTCGCGGCGGCGCGCGGCGCCATCACCTTCGCCGCCCTGGTGATGATCTTCCTGGGCTTCCTGCTGGCCTCGCGGACCGAGTTCTCGTCCAAGCTGGACCGCCTCTACGACACCCAGCATCACCGCGAGCAGGCCCGGCGGGTGTTCGAGTCGATCCGCAACGCGGTCGAGGACTACGTTCGCCTGGTCACGCTCAAGGCGCTGGTGATCGCCGTCATCGCGTTCCTGGTGATGCTGTCGCTGGGCGTCGAGTCGGCGCTGTTCGTCGCCTTCCTGGTGTTCCTGGCCGCCTTCGTGCCGATCGTCGGCGCGTTCGCCGGCGCGTTGATCCCGACGCTGGTGGCGCTGGCGCAGTTCGGGGACATCACCAAGCCGGCCATCATCATCGGCGGATTGGGCGCCGCAGTCTTCGTGATCGACAACATCCTGATGCCCAAGCTGCAAGGCGACGAGCTGAACATCGACCCGCTGCTGGTGCTGGTTTCGATCGGCTTCTGGGGCCTCTTGCTGGGGCCGACCGGCGCGCTGCTCTCCACGCCGCTGACCGTCACCATCATGGCGATCGCCGCCGAGTTCGACGGCGCGCGCTGGCTGGCGGTGCTGATCTCCAAGGACGGCCAGCCGGTGAAGGACGAGCGCTAGTGCGCCCGGCCCGGATCGCTGCGCTGGCCGCCATCGCGCTGGCCGTCGGCCTCGCCGTCGCCGCGCCGGTCGCCTCGCTGACCCAGCCCGCGTCGCCGCCCAGCCTGCTGGGGCCGATCTGCCATGGTGAGCCGCTGGCGCCTATCGCCGGGCCGCATCGCCTGGTCATGCTGGCCGGCATGGGCGACGACCACATGACGGCCGACACCAAAAGCCCCGAGGCGCAGCGCTGGTTCGACTACGGCCTGACCCTGGCGCGCTCGTTCGAGCACCGCGACGCGGCGCTGGCCTTTCAGCGCGCCGGCGCCCTCGATCCGCACTGCTCGCTGTGCCTCTGGGGCGAGGCCTGGGCGCGCGGGCCAACGATCAACTTCGGCGCCGATCCCGGCCTGATTCCGTCGCTGCTGGCCGAGGCGAGGGCCGCCAAGGCGCTCGCCGCCCCACGTGCCGCGCCGCGCATCCGGGCGCTGGAGGCGGCGCTCGTGGACCGTTACGCCGCCGCCGGCGCCGAGGCCGGCGACCTCGCCTTCGCCCACGCGATGGACGCGCTGCATAGCGCCGATCCGGATGACGTCGAGGACGCCATCTTCGATGCCGAAGCCTGGCTGATCATGGAGAACGACGGCGAGGCCGGCGGCGCCACGATCGCCATGCAGGCGCTGCAGCCGCTACTGCCCAAGCACCCGGACGCCAGCGGCCTCATCCACTTCTACGTCCACGCCACCGAGAACGCCGGCGTGCCGCAGCTGGCCGAGCCCTACGCCGATCGCCTCGCGCAGCTGGCGCCGATGGCGAGCCATATGGTCCACATGCCCTCGCACACCTACTACCGGGTCGGGCGCTATGAGGACGCGGCGCTCGCCAACCTCGCCGCGCTGCGGGTGGATCAGACGTACGCCGAGAAGACCGACTTCCCGACCCCGCTCGGCGACCTGATGTACCACTTCCACGACATCCAGTTCGGCATCGCCGGCGCGTCGATGTCGGGCGACGGCGCGGCGGCGCTGCAGTTCGTCAGCATGTTCAACCGCGACTTCCCGTCGCCGGCGACCTACGATCCGCGCCAGCAGATCGCCGCCGGCCAGACCTACGCGGCGCTCGGCCGGTTCGCGGCGCCCGCCGACGTGCTGGCCGCGCCGGACACGGTGGCAGCCAGCCCGTTCCTCGAAGCCATGCGCCACTACGCCCGCGGCGAGGCCGACCTGCGGCTCGGGCGCCCGGCCGACGCCCGCGCCGAGGCGGCGCTGGTCGCCGCGCCGCCGGCCGCCGTCGCGCCGTCCTCGCGCAACGCGACGGTGCTGCAGATCGCCCGGCTGACGCTGGTCGGCGATGCGGCGCTGCAGCAGCACCGGGCGGCCGAGGCGATCGCCGCGTTCCGCCCGGCGGCGGAGTTGCAGGAAGCGCGGCTTGCGAAGGACACCGACCCGCCCGCCTGGTGGTATCCGGTGCGCCGCAGCCTCGCCGCCGCGCTGCTCGCCAAGCACGATGCCAAGGGCGCCGAGCGCGAGGCCACGGCGGTGCTGCAGATCTGGAGCCTCGACCCGGTGACGCTCGCCATCCGCGCCGCAGCCCGCCAGGCTTTGCACGAGCCTGACGCGGCCGCCGATCTCGCCGCGGCCCATGCCGGCTGGCACGGCGACCCGGCCCAGCTCACGGCCGCCGCGGCGGCGTGACGCGTCCTCCTTCTCCCACTGCGGGAGAAGGAGGTGAAGCCTCGTTCAGCCTCCGGTGCGCAAGGCGCGGCGGCGGTCGCGGATTTCGCGCATGCCGATCAGCCGGATGCCGAGCTCGGCCAGCGCCGGCTCGATCCGGCCTGAGCTGAAGAGGGCGTACTCGTCAGTGCGGTAGCGGGCGAACTCGGGCTCGACCGCCTCGAAGTCGCCCGGCGCGTTGAAGTGGAAGGCGAAGAAGCTGATCCCCTCGCCCGCCAGGCCGAGCGCGGCGCGATAGACCGGCTCGGCTTCGCCGGTGCGGTCCCACGGGGTCTCGAAGAAGAGGTCGAACACCGGCTCGCCGTCCGCCGCGGCTTGCTCGGCCGCTGCCGCCAGGCCTGGCGCCAGCGCCGGCTGGCCCGACGGGCGCGGGTTGCCGCCCTCGAAGCGCCGCATCATCACCACCGGCAGGTCGTAGTCGGCGCCGAGCCGCCGGTAGATCGGCAGGAACTCGGGCGACATCGCCGCGCCGCAGTGGGCGTCGAGGTGAGTGACGTCGATGCCGCCGCCCAGCGACGCGTCGATCTGCGCGCGCAACTCGGCCTCGACCGCATCCGGATGGGCGCTCCGCCGCACCGAGGCCGGATCGGGCCAGAAGTAGCCGTTCTCGTCGGTGAGGCCGGCGGATCTGGTCGGGTTGGTCAGCGGCCGCCACTTCACCGGCCGCTTCTCGGCGTTCAGCGTCAAGTGCACGCCGAGGTCGAGGCTGGGATCGGCGGCGGCCATCTCCAGCGTCTCCGGGAACCATGGACAGGGCGCCATCACCGAGCCGGAGCTGACGACGCCCCGCGCCGAGAGTTCGCGGAAGGCGACGTTGGAGCCATGCGTCATGCCGACGTCGTCCTCGTGGATGACGACGGCGCGGCGGCCTTGTGCGTAGGCGGCCGAAGTCATGGCGGGGCCATCTTGGCCAGCGCCTGCGCCAGCGTCACCCGCCAGAGCGCATAGTCGTGGCCGGCCGCGAACTCGCTGTAGGTCAGGTCGTAGCCCTTCTCACGCAGCACCTCCGACATGCGCCGGCAGGGGTCGATCATGCGGTCGCCCGGCTCCATCAGCCCGATCTCCATCCAGATGCGCAGCGGCAGCCGCGGCGAGGCCGCATACTGGTCGATCAGCCAACCCTCGGCGTAGGTCTGCAGCGGCAGCGGCTTGTCGAGATCGCAGCCCGGCCCCCACCACAGCGACGGCGCCTGGGCGATCACCACGCCGAAGATGTGCGGCAGCCGGTAGCCCATCCACATCGAGGCCAGGCCGCCGTAGCTGACGCCGGTGACGAAGCCATCCTTCGGATCGTGCGAGACCGCGTACTTGCCCCGTACCCAGGGGACCAGCTCGGTCTCGATGAACCGCGCGAAATCCTCGCTGCACGGCAGCTCGTGGTTGCGGGAGGTGTCGGTGGCGTTGTCGACGAACACCGCCACCATCGGGCCGATGCGGCCGTCGGCCAGCAGGTTGTCGAGCAGCCGGTGGGTCGGCATCAGGCTGAGCGCCGCGCCACCGTCGAACAGCACCAGCATCGGGTAGCTGCGCTCGCCCGGCGCGTAGCCCGGCGGCGTGTAGACCCAGACCCGCCGCTCGTTGCCCATCACCGTGCTCGTCAGCCGGTGCGCCTCGATGTGGCCACGGGCGATGCCGGGGCGCTTCGCAGTGATCGACTGGTCGGGCGCGCCCGGCAGCGACAGGATCGAGGCGACGTTGTCCGGCAGGCCCTCGCCGGCGCGGCTGATGAAGGTTTCGCGGGCGTTGGGGTCCGGCGACGGCGGCGGCGCGTCAACGAAAGAACGCCCTGAACTCGGCCCACTTCGCCTCGTCCGGATCCCTGAACGACACCGCCGGCAGGTTGGCCGCGAAGCTGTAGGTGGCGCGCACGTCGTTGCGGTAGCGGTAGGCCGCGTGCCAGACCGCCGTGCCCGGGATGCGCTCCATCACGTTGTCCACGAGCTCGCCGAACCCGGGGTTCATCACCACGTGCCGGGCGTCGGGGTCGGGGAACACGTAGGTGACCAGGCTGTGGTACGGCGAGGCCGGGTCGGGCTCGATCAGCGGGGTTCGCTCCTCCGCCATCCGTTCCCAGAACGCCGCCTCGCCGCCGGGCGCATCGCGCAGGGCGGCCAGCCGCGGATGCAGGTGACCCACCAGACGCTCGGCGACGACGACCATGACAGAGTGCTCCTCAGGAGAGGCGAAGGCGCTGCGTTGAAAGCCCGGAGCGCCGCCTAGAACCAGACATCGGCGACGTGCTTACCGTCGCTGGGAAGGTCTTTCCTGGCGGCCGTATCGTGGTGGACGAGCGGGACGCCGAGCACGGCTTGCGGCTCGGCGGCAAGGCGCAGGTTGACGGCGCCATAGCGGCGTCCGTCCGGGCCACGATCTGTGGCGAGCCAGGCGACGACGTTGGCGCACGCGCCGCAGAAATGAAACGTCAGCGACTTCGTGTTCCAGGCATAGGTCTGGGTTTCGCCCGATAGCGTGAAGTCCTCGCCGTCGAAGCCATAGGCCCAGAGCGCGCCATTGCGGCGGCAGATGCTGCAGTTGCAGGCGGTCGCCGACTGCGGCACGCCTTCGAAGCGCCACCTCACCGCGCCGCAATGACAGGCCCCGTCCATCAAGTCGTCCCAACTCCCAAGCGTCTCGTCGCCGTCGCCGCACTCTGGTGACCGAACGGGTCGAGAGTCCAGCCTTCGACTTAAGCGCGGGTGGCGGCCCGCGGATCAGACGGCGGAAGGTCCCGTCTGGAGCGCGGTGGCGGGTTTGATGGCGATGCGGCCCGTGCCGTCGATGCGGCTCAAGAATAGCGAGCCGCCGAAGAACTCGTCGACCGCTTTGCGCGCGCCGGCCCAGTAGCCGTAGTCGTCGATGATCAGCACGCCGCCGGGCGCGAGAAGCGGATAGAGGTGGGTCAACTCGTGCCGCGTCGACTCGTACCAGTCGGTGTCGAGCCGCAGCAGGGCGATCTCATCCGGCGCGACGCCGGGAATGGTGTCCTCCACCTTGCCCTTCACCAGCCGCACCAGGTGGTCAGGATAGCCGGTGGCGCGCATGTTGGCGGTCACCTCGCCCTCGCTCGAATAGCACCAGATCAGGTCGTCCTTGGCCGCGCCGTCCAGCAGGGCGGCGGCCGGGCGGCCGTCGCTGGCCCGCGCATCGTCGGCGGTCGGCGCGCTCATCCCCTCGAAGGTGTCGTAGAGCACGATCTCGCGGCCGCGCGTGCAGGTCAGCGCCGCGGCCATGGCGCTGCCGCCGCGATAGACGCCGCATTCGACGATCGCGCCGGGGATGCCGTTGGCGTCGACGTAGCGCACCGCATCGCACAGCGCCGCCACGCGCTCCGGCGTCGTCATCGTGAAGCGCTTGACGCGCTGATAGACCTCGAGCGTCGCCGGATCGATGTCCGGAAAACGCCGCGGCAGCACCGCACGGCTGTTGACGATCGACTTGGCGGCGCGAACGGCCTGGTCGCGGATACCCATCGCCGCCTGATCTACCGCAAGCGTCGCCGTGGCGACAATGGCGGGTGGGTCAGATTGCACTCCCCGCCCCCGGGAGGGGCTCGCTGCCATCAGGCCCCGAGCGGCTTGCTCATCCAGGCCCGGCCGTGGCCCGGCGGGAAGGCGTCCAGCCTGCCGAACACCTCGTAGCCGCGGCGGGCGTAGAACGGTTCGGCCTGGAAGCTGAAGGTGTCGAGGTAGACGTGCGTGGCGCCGCGCTCCAGCGCCAGCGCCTCCGCCCGGTCCAGCAGTTGGCCGCCGACCCCGGTCCCGCGGCAGGCCTCGTCCACGAAGAGGATGCTGACGAAGCACCAGCCCCAGTAGGTGGCGCCCAGCAGGCCGCCGAGGAACGCGCCATCCGCATCCCGGACCGAGAAGAACATGCGCTCGTAGTTCATCGGGCCGGCCCGGGCCTCGTTGAACACCGTCAGCGCATCGCCGAGCGCCTTCATGTCGGCCGGATCGGGCGTCGGCTCGTAGACGATCCGCGGGGTGGGCGGCATGTTCGCTTTCACGCCGCCGTGTAGCGCAGCAGGGTGACTTCGCCGGGGACGACGTCGTCGAACACCGGCTTGACCCGCATGCCGACCTTGATCTGATCCTCGGCGAGGCCGACCAGCGTGGTGTTGATGTGTGGGCCTTCGTCGAGCTCGACCACCGCCAGCTTCTGCGGCAGCTCGTCGGCGAGCTCGGGCAGGGTCGGCAGGCGCGAGATCGTGAAGGTGTGCAGCTCGCCTTCGCCGGAGACCGTCTTCCAGGTGAGATTGCGCGAGAAGCAGTGCGGGCAGTGCAGCCGCGGGAAGAAAACCCAATGCTGGCAGTCGTCGCACTGCTGGATGTCGACGCGGTGTTCCCGCAGCGCGTCCCAGAAGGGCTGCGTCTTCGGCGTCGGGTGCGGCAGCGGCTTGTCGGTCATGCGGCGCCGCCTTCCAGGATCAGCGCGGCCTGTTCGCTCATCACCCCGCCGGTGCCGGAGACGTAGGCCAGGTCGTGCCGCCGCAGCTGCCGCTCGCCGCAGCGGCCCTGGATCTGCTGCACCGCCTCTACGAGCTGCGAGGCGCCGCCCGCCATCCCCGCCTGCCCGAAGCTCAGCTGGCCGCCGTGGGTGTTGAGCGGGAAGTCGCCCTTGCCAGGTGAGGTCGTGGCTCGGCGACGAAGCGCGCGCCGGTCCCCTTCGCGCAGAAGCCGGCGTCCTCCAGCGTCAGCAGCACGGTGATCGTGTAGCAGTCGTAGACCTGCGCCATATCCATGTCGGCCGGCTTGCGTCCGGCCAGCTCGAACGCCTTGCGCGAGGCCGGGCCGATCGGGGTGACGATCATGTCGTCGGCGTAGCTCGGCGACTTGCACTGGATGTGCTCGCCAAAGCCGCGGATCACCGCCGGGCGGTTGGCGTTCGAGCGCTCGATGTCCTTGCGCGCCACGATGAAGGCCGCGCCGCCCATGCAGGGCATGACGATCTCCAGCAGGTGCAGCGGGTCGGCGACCATGCGGCTCTCCAGCACGTCGTCGACGCTGATCGGCTGGCCGTAGAAGATCGCCTCGGGGTTGGCGCAGGCGTTGGTGCGCTGGTCGGCGGCGATCTTGGCCATGGCGCGGGGGTCGTAGCCGTAGATGGCGCCGTAGCGCTGGGCGATCATCGCGTAGCCGGTGTTCTGGGCGACGTGGCCGTAGGGTACGTCAAACTCGGCCTCCGGCGCGCCGTAGAGGCCGCTGGTGGAGCCCAGCGCGCGCCGGCCGACGCCGGTCGGGCCTTGCGTGGTCGGGTCGGGCGGTCCGGGCCGCGCCTGCAGCACGCAGAGCACCGCGTTGCAGAGCCCCATCTCGATCGCCGCGGCGGCGCGCCAGGCCATGCCCACCGCGCAGGCGCCGCCGAGGTCGATCACCTCGCCGTAGTTCAGCTTCAGACCCAGGTACTCGCCGACCATGGCGGGCACGAACATCCGCACCTCGCTGAAGCCGACGGAGGCGACCGCCAGGCCGTCGATCTGTTGCGGCGTCAGCCCCGCGTCGGCCATCGCCATGCCGCCGAGCTCGGCCACCTGGTCGAGCGGGAAGGCGCGCGGCGCGTCCTGGCGCCGCTGCGGCCTGTACTGCGCCGTCCCGACGATCGCGGCGAGACCCTGGACCGGCATCGCTTGCTCCTCTTGTCTTGCGCCAACGCTTGCACGGCCCGCGCGGCTAGGCCAGCCCGGCCTCGCGGACGCCGCCCCTCGCCTCGCCTTGCCTCTCCCGGCTTCGGTGACGCGCCGCTCACGTTCGCGTCATCGGCGCTGCCGGGGGCGTGACCCACGCGCCCCCTTAACGAAGCGGTGAGACGCTTCTGCGATTGGTTCCTCGCCATCACGCGAATGCGACCGGCGCGACGTCCTGACACCTTGCGTTGAGTCGCGAAGCACCTTCACTCAAGCGATTGGGAGAGGGTTCCTCAAGTTAGGGGTTTCACGTGCCGCTTGCACGCCGCGAACTTTTGCGTACTGGGCTGGCCGCCGCGGCCGGCGCCGCCACTTTCAGTCACGCCATTCCCGCCCTCGCCTTCGCCGACGCCAAGGGCGCGCGGCGGCTGGGTTTCAAGCACCTGCATACCGGCGAGACGCTCGACGTCGCCTACTGGGAGAACGGCGCCTACGTGCCCGATGCGCTGGGCGCCGTGAACCACGTGCTGCGCGACTGGCGCACCAACCAGACGCACGTGATCGAGCCGAAGCTGCTCGACCTGCTCACCGCGCTGCAGGTGCGGCTCGACAAGCAGGAGCGCTTCGAGGTGATCTGCGGCTACCGCTCACCGGCCACCAACGCCATGCTGCACGAGCAATCATCGGAAGTGGCGACCCACAGCCTGCACCTGGTCGGCCAGGCGATCGACATCCACCTGCCGGGCGTCGAGCTGGCCACGCTGCGCGACGCGGCCTCGAGCCTGCAACTGGGCGGCGTCGGCTACTACCCGGAGTCCGACTTCGTGCACGTCGACATCGGCCGCGTCCGCCACTGGGGCGGGAACTGATCCTCAGCGGGCCGCGTCCCGAAATGCAAAATCGCCGCTAAGGCCCCCAGGAAGCCCGTAGGCGGGCTCGGTCACGATACCGATAGTACCCAGCGCCTGCCCCCGGCGCGGGGCTCTAGCGCCCCTTCCAGGGCCTTGCCGGGGGGGATCAGTCCAACCGCCGCTCCAGCACCAGCACTCGATTGTGCAGCCGGCCGTTCTGCTGCTCGGCGGTGCGCAGGTGCTCGAAACCCTGACGTCGCCAGAACCGCAGCGCTCGCTCGTTCTGCGACTGCACGCCGAGCTGGATCGAGGCTGCGCCCTCGCCTGCCGCCCAGCTTGCCAGCGCCCCCACGACCTCGCGGCCAAGGCCGCCGCCGCGCGCTTTCGGCGCCAGCAGCAGCAGGCCGATCCACCAGACCGCCGGCGCCGGATAGCCGCGCAGCACGTCGGCCACGCCAATCAAATCGCCGCCTGAGCGCACGCCGAGCACGAACTTGTCGGCGATCGGGAAGTTCGGCGGCGCGTCCGTCAGGATCTCGCGGCCCTCCTGCGGCCTGGGCTCGCGCCCTTCGACGAGCCGCATGAAGTCCGCGCAGCGCAGCGAGAGCGCGTCGAGCTCGCTGGCGGCGGCTGCGTCCAGCTGCGCGAGCCCGCGCCCGCCGCTCAGCCCGGGAAACCGCATCAGCCCTGGCTCCGCGGTCCCCCCGGCTCCCCGCGCCACTCCGCTTCGGGGCAGCAGCCAGTAGACGCCGGCCTCGCGGGACATCATGCCGTAGCCGACCAGCTCGCGGCGCAGGGTGGCGCAGTCCCAGTGGCGGCGCTGGAGGATCTCGTTGACCTCGGCCTCGCGGTAGCGGCGGCCGGCCTGGAACTGGCGCGCCAGCCACTTCAGCACGATCAGGCGCTTGCGCCGGCTGGCCGGGATGGTCTGGAGCTTGCCTTGTGCGATCGAGGTAGCCGGAAAGCACCTTGGTCTCCCATGCGTCGTCGGGACTGCTGGGCGAGCGCCACGGCGCCCTGTGGGTCCAGGAGGCTGCGGTTGAGCGTGGTCAGCGTCTCCAGCCTGAGCGCATGCCAGCGGACGACGCCCTCGGGCCGCGCGCTGACGAGGCCGAGCGCCTTCAGCGCCGACAGGTGATGCGAAACGGTCGGCTCCTTCAGCTCCAGCAGCGCGGCCAGCTCCTGCACGCTGCGCTCGCGCTCGGCCAGCAGCCCGACGATGCGCAGGCGGCTTTCGTTGGCCATGGCCTTGAAGAAGGCCAGCAGAGTAGCGAGATCGGCTTCGGGCACGGGACGGCTCGGGTCAGGCTTGGAGTGGTGGATTCGGGGGGTCTTGTAGTTCGATGGGCGTCTAATTAGATGGTCCTCGAATAATAGGCAAGCCGTCTTTGAGCAGCGTCAAAGCTGACAGGGGCTTTGCCTGTCACCATATTCGAAGACCGGCGTTCCGATCGGACGCTCACGAGGTCGGGAGAGGGAGCGGGATGACGAACGATCCGCATGACTGGATGTGGTCCGAGGCGCTCTCGATGCTGGCCAGGGCCGAGCGCATGCACCAGCAGATGTTCATGCCGGTTGGCGCCCACCGCCAGGCGGCCGCCTGGGAGCCGCCGGTCGACGTGCTGGAGACCGAGCGCGAGGTGCTGGTGCTGGCCGCCCTGCCCGGCGTCGACGTCGCCAAGGTGGAGGCCGCCATCGACGGCGCCTGCCTGGTGATCGCCGGCCAGCGCGTGCTGCCGCCCGAGCTCGCACCGGCGGTGATCCACCGCCTGGAGCTTCCGCAGGGCCGGTTCGAGCGGCGCGTGCCGCTGCCCGCCCGGCCGGTACTGACGGCGTCCGCCGCGCCGAGGCGCACGGATGCCTGGTCATCAGTTTGTCAAAGTTGAAGCCATGACCCTCAAAGACGAAGCCCAACCGCAGAAGGCCGAAGCGCCCGTCGTGGAAACGCCGCGCCCGCAGGACGCCGGCCAACCCGAGCCGCCGCAGGCCGCCGCGCCCCGCATGGAGGCCCGCGGCCCGGCCGTCGCCCGCCGACGCCATGATCGTCGTGCCGGTGCGCAACACCGTGCTGTTCCCGGAGATCGTGTTCCCGATCACCATCGGCCGGCCGCTGTCGGTCGCAGGCCGCGCAGGCCGCGGTGCGCGAGCAGCGCCAGGTGCTGATCGTGCTGCAGAAGGACCCGAGCGTCGACGAGCCGGGGCCGGACGACCTGCACCAGGTCGGCACGGTCGCCAACATCCTGCGCTACGTCACCGCGCCGGACGGCGCGCACCACATGATCTGCCAGGGCGTGCAGCGCTTCCGCATCACCGAGTACGTCCCGGGCTTGCCCTATCTGGTCGCCCGCGGCCTGCACCTGCCCGAGCCGAGCGGCGCCGGCTCCGACATCGAGGCGCGGTTCCTGCTGCTGCGCGAGCAGGCGCTGGAGGTGCTGCAGCTGCTGCCGCAGGCGCCGCAGGAGCTGCGCATGGCGATCGAGGGCGCGCAGTCGCCGGCGGCGCTGGCCGACCTCGCCGCCGCCTACATGGACATCGCCCCGCCCGAGAAGCAGGAGATCCTCGAGACCGTCGACCTCGTGCCGCGGCTCGACAAGGTCTCGCGCCTGCTGGCCCACCGCCTGGAGGTGCTGAAGCTGTCGGCCGAGATCGGCGCGCCAGACCAAGGCCTCGCTCGACGAGCGCCAGCGCGAGGTGCTGCTGCGCGAGCAGATGGCCGCGATCCAGAAGCAGCTCGGCGAAGGCGACGGCAACGCCGCCGAAATCGCCGAGCTGGAGAAGGCGATCGACGACGCCGGCATGCCCGAGGAGGTGCTGAAGCAGGCCAAGAAGGAGCTGCGGCGGCTGCAGCGCATGCCCGACGCCTCGGCCGAGTACGGCATGATCCGCACCTACCTCGACTGGCTGATCGAGCTGCCGTGGAAGGACCCGAGCCGCTGCCGATCGACATCGCCGAGGCGCGCAAGATCCTCGACGCCGACCACTTCGGCCTGGAGAAGATCAAGAGCCGCATCATCGAGTACCTGGCGGTGCGCAAGCTGGCGCCCGAGGGCAAGGCCCCGATCCTCTGCTTCGTCGGCCCGCCGGGCGTCGGCAAGACCTCGCTCGGCCAGTCGATCGCCCGGGCGCTCGGCCGCCCGTTCGTGCGCACCAGCCTCGGCGGCGTGCACGACGAGGCGGAGATCCGCGGCCACCGGCGCACCTACATCGGCGCGCTGCCGGGCAACATCATCCAGGCGATCCGCAAGGCCGGCTCGCGCGGCGCGTGATGATGCTGGACGAGATCGACAAGATGGGCGCCGGCATCCAGGGCGATCCCGCCTCGGCGATGCTGGAGGTGCTCGATCCCGAGCAGAACAACACCTTCCGCGACAACTACCTGGCGGTGCCGTTCGACCTCTCGCAAGGTGGTGTTCATCGCCACCGCCAACATGCTCGACACCATCCCCGGGCCCGCTGCGCGACCGGATGGAGATCATCAGCCTCGCCGGCTACACGGCCGAGGAGAAGCTGCAGATCGCCGAGCGCTACCTGGTGCGCCGGCAGCTGGAGGCCAACGGGCTGAAGGCCGAGCAGGCCGTCGATCGACGCCGGCCGCGATCGCCGACATCATCAAGGGCTACACCCGCGAGGCCGGCGTCCGCTCGCTGGAGCGCGAGATCGGCCGGGTGCTGCGCCATGCGGCGGTGCAGATCGCCGAGGGCAAGGTCCACGAAGGTCGAGATCGGCCCGGCCGAGGTGGTCGAGATCCTGGGCGCGCCCCGGTTCGAGAACGAGGTCGCCATGCGCACCTCCACGCCCGGCGTCGCCACCGGCCTCGCCTGGACGCCGGTCGGCGGCGACATCCTGTTCATCGAGGCCGCCCGCACCCCCGGCGAGGGCAAGCTGATCCTCACCGGCCAGCTCGGCGACGTGATGAAGGAGAGCGTGCAGGCCGCGCTCAGCCTGGTGAAGAGCCACGCGGCGAGCGAGCTCGGGGTCGATCCGGCGCTGTTCGAGAAGCAGCGACATCCACGTCCACGTGCCGGCCGGCGCGACGCCGAAGGACGGGCCGTCGGCGGGGGTGGCCATGTACATGGCGCTGGCCTCGCTGATGACCGGCCGCAAGATCCGCTCGCGACACCGCGATGACCGGCGAGATCAGCCTGCGCGGCCTCGTGCTGCCGGTGGGCGGCATCAAGGAGAAGGTGGTCGCCGCCGCCGGCGCCGGCCTGGAGCGCGTCATGCTGCCGGCCCGCAACAAGCGCGACTACGACGACATCCCCAAGGACGCCCGCGACAAGCTGCAGTTCGTCTGGCTGGAGCGCGTCGAAGACGCGGTGGCGGCGGCGCTGGAGCCGGCCGCGGCAGCGAAGGTGGCGGAGCCGGCTTAGGCAACGTCCCCTCCCCGCCCCCCGCTCATCCCCTCGCAAGACAGTCGCAAGGCGGGACGAGCGGGGCTGGGGGGTTAGTCCGCGCGCCGCATCAGCAGCTGGATCGCCGTCGCCTTCGCGCCACTGAGGGTCACCGTCTCCACCTCGCGCTCGGCAACCGGCTCAAACCTCGCCAGCAGCGAGTCCAGCGCTTCGCGGCTGTGGTGGCGGAAGATGGCGCCGTCGTCGCGGTCCCAGACGCCGTAGACGCCGTGGCGCGCCGCGCCGGCCCGGTAGCGGCTCAAGGTAGCGCGCATCGGTCTGCAGCAGGTAGTCGCTGACGTAGAGGAGGCCGCCCGGGCGGATCAGCCGGCGGAGCTCCGCGACCAGGGCGCGCTGGTCGGCGTCGGTCGGGATGCAGGTCAGCACGGCGAACAGTATCGCGGCGTCGAACGCGCCGTCCGGTTCGGCGAGCGGCAGCCCCTCGATGTGGCGCAGGTCGAGGCCCGGGTGTTCGCGCCGCCCCCGGGCGATCATGCCGGCCGCGAAGTCGACGCCCACCGCGCGCCAGCCCGCCGCCGCCAGCGCCGCCGCCGCGCGGCCATAGCCGCAGCCATAGTCGAGGATCCGCGCGCCTTTCGGCAGGCCGGCCAGCCAGCCCGGCTCGATCGGGTGGGCGAAGCTGTAGGCCTCGGCGTGGTCGTCCCAGTAGCGCTGGGCCGCCGCGCTCATGGCGTTGGCGCGCCGATGTTGCGGTGCAGCTGCAGGGGCGAGGCGACGCGGTCGATCGGGTCGAGGCCGGCCCCCACGCCGCGCACGATCACCCGCCCAAAGTCCAGCATGCGGCCGACGACGCTCTGCTCCACCAGCACGCTTTCCACCTTGTCGAGGTTCATCTCGACGGTGTCTCTGGCGATGAAGCCGGTCTTGTAGATCAGCCGCCGGTTGGTGACGACGATCTCGGTGTTGGCGACCACGAACCAGGCGCGCACCATCTGGAAGAGGCCTAGGAAGAGCGCGATCAGCGCCGCCAGCATCAGGCCGAGCCGCACCGCGTCGCCTGGCAACACGACCGCGGCCAGCGCCAGGAGCACCGCGGCCAGCACCAGCAGGATGCCGGCGAGGTAGGCGATCCAGTGCAGGTGGGCGCGGTAGACGATGGTCTCGCCCGGCTGCAGGACCTTCTCGGCGTAGCCCACGCGCCCGGTCTCCTTCAGCGGCCCGGGAAGCCGGGGAACTGCGGCACGCCCTCGGGCATCAGGTGCCAGGGCTGCGCGTCCGCGGTCCAGATCACCGCCTGCGGCCCGCCGTACACGGACGGATCGTCGAGCGTGCCGACCTTCAGGATGACGACGCTGGGATCGCGCGGCACGCGGGTGGTGATGTGGGTGCCGCAGTCGGCGCAGAACTCGCGCGTGCCGGGCGACTCCAGGTCCGAACGCGTGAAGGTCTTCGGCTCGCCTTGCGTGTAGCGGAAGCCCGCCGACGGCACGATCATGAAGGCGTTCGCGCCGCCGCCGGAAATGTACTGGCACTCGCGGCAGTGGCACTGGCCCTTGAAGGCAGGCGGGCCGTCGGCCTCGTAGCGCACTGCGCCACAGTAGCAGCGACCGGTGATGGCCATGCGAGAGCCTCCTCTTCGGCTGCTCCCTCCATCGGCCAAGCCGCGGCGGCGCGCAAGCCGGGCGTGGACGGCCGGCCGGATTCGGCCTTAGCTGGCGCCCATGAGCGAGACCGGGACCGACGCCCTCGCCGGCATCGCCGAGACCTATCGGCGCGACGGCTACGTCGCCTGCGAGGGGCTGCTGAGCGCCGAGCAAGTCGAGGCGCTGCGGCGCGAGACCGTCGCCATCGTGCGCGGCGAGCGTGGCGACATCGTCGGCAAGTCGCCCGCCGACGGCCGCGGCGACGACGCGCTGATGGCCGAGGTGATCGCCATCCACTTCCCGCACAAGCTCTCGCCGCTGATGCGCCAGGCGATGACCCACCCCAGGGTGGTCGAGGTGCTGCAGGCCATCATCGGGCCGGACGTGAAGTCGATGCAGACCATGCTGTTCGTGAAGGCGTCCGGCCAGCCCGGCCAGGCCTGGCACCAGGACGAGCACTTCATCCCCACCCGCGACCGCTCGCTCTGCGGCGCCTGGATCGCGCTCGACGACGCCACCATCGAGAACGGCTGCATGTGGATGCACCCGGGCTCGCAGGGACCAGGCATCCTCTATCCGATGCGCCCGCACGGCGAGGACCGCTTCGATTCCGCCGACGAGGTCCAGGATCACCCCTACGAGCGCGAGGGCGGCCGACCGGTGGAGCTGAAGGCTGGCGGCGTCGCCTTCTTCAACGGTTACGTGCTGCACCGCTCGCTGCCCAACCGCGCCAAGACCGGCTTCCGCCGTGCACTCGTCACCCACTACATGTCGGCCCGCTCGCTGCTGCCGTGGCTGGCGCCCGGCCCCCGCGACCGCAACGACACCCGCGACATCGTGATGATCGCCGGCGAGGACCCCTACGCCTGGCGCGGCCTGGAGGACCTAACCCGCCCCTACCTGCGTCCCAGCAACCCCGAGCGCGCCGCCGCGGTCTACGGCGAGATGCGGCGCCTCGCCCTCGAGGAACGCGCCGCAAGGAGCGAGCGGTAGGCAGGGGCTCAACGCACTGGCCGCGCGGCGCTCGATCGCCTATATGCGGCTTTAAGGACTTATGCTCAAATGTAGCATAAGGGAGGAGCGGTGAAGCAGGACTTCCATAGCCTCTACACGCACGGCTTCGTGCGGCTGGCGGCGGCGACGCCGGCGGCGCATGTCGGCGACCCGGCCGCCAACACCGCGGCGATCCTGGAGTTGGCGCGGCAGGCGGACGCGGCGAAGGCGGCGATCTGCGTCTTTCCCGAGCTCAGCCTCTCGGCCTACGCGATCGACGACCTGCTGCAGCAGGAGGCGCTGCTGGCCGCGGTGGAGACCGGAATCGCGCGACTGGTCGAGGCTTCGACGACCCTCTACCCGGTGCTGGTGGTCGGCGCGCCGCTGCGCCATCGCGCGCGGCTCTACAACACCGCCGTCGTCATCCACCGCGGCCGGGTGCTGGGTGTCGTGCCGAAAGCTCACCTGCCCAACTACCGGGAATTCTACGAGAAACGCCACTTCACCGCCGGCGCGAACGTGCGCGGCGAGACCATCGCGATCGCCGGCGCCGAGGTCCCGTTCGGCGTCGACCTGATCTTCCGGTCGGACGGCCGCCACGCCGAGGGCGACATCGACGCCGCCTTCCACGTCGAGATCTGCGAGGACATCTGGGTGCCGATCCCGCCGTCCAGCCACGCGGCGCTGGCGGGCGCGGAGATCCTGATCAACCTCTCGGCCAGCAACATCACCATCGGCAAGGCCGACGTGCGCCGCCTGCTCTGCGCTTCGCAGTCGGCCCGCGCCATCGCCGCCTACCTCTACACCGCCGCCGGCCTCGGCGAATCCACCACCGACCTCGCCTGGGACGGCCAGGCCGAGGTGTTCGAGAACGGCGTGCTGCTGGCCGCCTCCGAGCGCTTCATCGCCGACGCGCTGACGCTGGCCGACGTCGATGTCGGCCGCCTGCGCGCCGAGCGAATGCGGGTCGGCAGCTTCGCCGACAACGCCGCGGCCGAGCTGCGCGCCGATCGGCCGTTCCGCACCGTCGCGGTCGACCTCGCGGCCCCCGACGCGCCGGTCAGGCTGCGGCGCAACGTCGAGCGCTTCCCTTACGTGCCGGCCGATCCGGCCCGGCTCGAGCAGGACTGCTACGAGGCCTACAACATCCAGGTCGAGGCGCTGGCGACGCGCCTGAAGGCGACCGGCTCGAAGACCCTGGTGATCGGCGTCTCCGGCGGCCTCGATTCCACCCACGCGCTGATCGTCTGCGCCCGCGCCCTCGACCGGCTCGGCCGCCCGCGCAGCCAGATCATGGCCTACACGCTGCCAGGCTTCGCCACTTCGCAGGGCACCAAGTCCAACGCCATCGCGCTGATGCAGGCGATCGGCGCGACACGCCGGCGAGATCGACATCCGCCCCGCCGCCCGGCAGATGCTGGCCGACATGGGCCACCCGTTCGCCAAGCGGCGAGCCGGTCTACGACGTGACGTTCGAGAACGTGCAGGCGGGGCTGCGCACCGACTACCTCTTCCGCCTCGCCAACTTCCACCAGGGCATCGTGGTCGGCACCGGCGACCTCTCGGAGCTGGCGCTCGGCTGGTGCACCTACGGCGTCGGCGACCAGATGAGCCACTACAACGTCAACGCCTCGGTGCCGAAGACGCTGATCCAGCACCTGATCCGCTTCGTGGCGGCGAGCGGCGACGTCAGCGAGGAGACCGCCGCGCTGCTGCACGCCATCCTCGACACCGAGATCTCGCCCGAGCTGGTGCCGGCCGACGCGACCGGCGCGATCCAGTCCACCGAGGCCATCGTCGGCCCCTACGCGCTGCAGGACTTCAACCTCTACTACACGACGCGCTACGGCTTCGCGCCATCCAAGGTCGCCTACCTCGCCGAGCACGCCTGGGCCGACGCGGCGGCGGGCGCCTGGCCGCGCAACATCCCAGAGGCGGTGCGGCGCGCCTACGACCTGCCGGAGATCCGCAAATGGCTGGAGGTGTTCCTGAAGCGCTTCTTCGCCTTCAGCCAGTTCAAGCGCTCGGCGATGCCGAACGGCCCGAAGATCAGCTCCGGCGGCTCGCTCAGCCCCCGCGGCGACTGGCGCGCCCCCTCCGACGGCAACGCCGCCGCCTGGCTCGCCGAGCTTGCCGAGAATGTGCCGGCGGCGACCGGCATGGACCGCTGACGCTGGGGGCGTCAGCGGTCCACACCGGGCCTGCCGAGAGGCCTGGAACCCTCGCCCGCGTTGCGGGGGAGCGGGGGAGCTTCGGCGATCCTTCGGACCCTACCGAACCAGCAGGGTCGTGCAGAACGCCAGCACCGCGAGCGTGAGCGCCAGGAGCAGGAACGGTTTCAGCGAAGGCCGCCTTAGCGAGGGCTCCGCTGGCATGGATATCGGCATGCGAGGCATGTCGCGAAGCTTGGCCGTCCCGCGTTAGCTTTTTGTTAAGAAATGCGGTGAATCCCGGTTAGCCACGATCGCGCGGTCGCCGAGTGTCGCGGCAAGGCGGCGGTCAACAAGCGGACGCTCCAAGAGGTCGCAGCCACTGGACGGGAGCCGGGAGGCCCTCGTGGCGGGCGCGTCCGGGGGGGACATCAGAGGCGCCGGCCGTCTCCCGACGATGGCGACTGGATGTTGCAGCGCTATGCCGATCCAGCGCCCCAATATCATCGCGGTTCCCTAGGCGGATCCCGACCCACCTGCGGAACCTGAGTTTTTGTCGACCGCCAGTCTTTGCTCGGCATCGGCGACGAGGGCGATGAATCGCGCATCGTCACGGATCGGATCGAAATCCGGGTCGGCCTTGACCTGACTCAGCACGGCGGCAGAGCAGCCAGGAACGACTGGCTCGAGAAGATCGAGCGCTGCGTCGGCATCCTTGAGGTGCCGGCTGAAGGCGCATGCCAGGTTGAGGCGCATGATCAGGTTGTCGGGATCGATAATGAGGGCTCGACGCACCCACTCCTTCGCCCGGTCGGCCTCGCCCAGCGCCGCCAGCGAGAACGCCGCGGCGCCGATGGCGGCGCCACTGCCGGGATCCTGGGTCGCTGCAGCCTCGGCGCGCGCCAGCGCTGTTGTCGCCGCCCTGCGCACGCCTGCCGCGTCGCCCAGCGCGGAGTAACAACAGAAGAGCATCACGGCGCTCTCAAAGTGCGTTTCCTCCAGGCTGACGGCTTTCTCAAAATACGCCGCGGCTCGCTGGAAGTGCCCCTGATAGTAGTAGCGGTTCGCCGCACCGACGTTCGCCTGGAAGGACCCCGGGTCCAGGCGAACGGCGTTTTCGGATTCGGCCAACGCTTCTTCGAACTTTCCGTTGGCGGCCAGGTAGGAGGCCTTGGCTGAGTGCGCTTCGTCGTTCGGACCCGCCAATCATCACGGGCGGCAAGGTTGGGCACGGTCTCATTGGATAGAGGTCGCCGCGTACAAGGTCGGCCAAGCTGCCAAAGCCGGTCGGCTGAGTTCGCAGGGAGTCTCCGTGTACGGAGCTTCGTGGTTCGTCAGAGCATAAAGCGATCTAAGGCCAAGCTCTGGATTGAGCGCGACCTCTCGCGCGCCGAGCGCTGCGACAACTCCTGGCCGACGAAGAGGCAAGGCTACGCGTCTCAAGGACCGCGGCTAGAGCAAGGTCCGGCCTTCCCTCTCGAGGACCGGACCCTGCAATAGCTCTTGCGCGCTGGTTGCCGCGCGATCCAGTTCGCCGCGCGATGTCCTAGCGCTCGCCGCACGTCTCAGTGTGAAGAACGCGGTGATACGCCCGTGCTCAAACCTCGAGAAACGCTTCAGGGCCGGCCGTCATGCGGATGACATGCATTCCTTCAGCGTACCCCATGCCGGCTTGGCTGCCGCGGAAAAGTGCAAGTGCCTCTAGCGCTTCCAATGAGCGCGGCTGCGGGAAAGCGTGCAACTGGCTCTCATAGCAGCGCATAGCTTGCATTTTGAGTTCAAGAAATTCAGTAATATCTACGCACCAATTCGGCGTGAAATTCGGCTCCAAATGGGGCGCGTTCCAGTGGGTCTCTGACAGAGTCTCGTAAGCGGCAAGCACCCTAATCTTGGCGCCGACGCCGACCGGCCGTGCCGCGACCATTACGGCCTCAAAGACGACCCGATGATCGACATGTCGATCATAGTATGGCGTCAGCAAGACGTCGGGTCGAACGCGGTCGACCACAGTGAAAATGCTGGCATTGAATTGGTGCGTAGGGATGTCGCGAAGGAAGACTGCTGGATTGTCAGCGAAAATCAACTCTTTGATGCCAAGCAACGCATGGGCTGCTCGCGCTTCCTGGATTGTCTTTTTGTGCACGGCGTCGGAATAGAGCGGTGGCATATGAGCCGCAACCGTCAGAACTGTCACCTCGCCGCCTGCTCGCACGAAGCGAGCCATCGTTCCTCCAACGCCAAGGATTTCGTCGTCAGGGTGGGGAGCCACGACCAGCATACGAGGGGGAGTCATGACAGCACAGCCTCGCTAAAGACACGGTTTCTTCACCAGAAAATCACCCACCGCCAGCACGTCGAGGCCAGTCGACCAAAAAGTGCGCAAGGCATCCTGAACGGTGCACACGATCGGCTCGCCCTTGACGTTGAAAGATGTGTTAAGCAGCACGGGAACGCCGGTGATATCCTCAAACGAGCGCAGCAGCCGATGAAATTTAGGCAATACTGACTGCTGGACCAACTGCACTCTCGATGTGCCGTCGACGTGCACAATTGCCGGGGCGTCGTGCTTGAGCCGATCGTTTGCATCAAAGGCGATGACCATAAAAGGAGCATCTGTCCAGGCGCTGAAATACTTCTCTGCAGCCTCCGCCGTCATTGACGGGCAGAATGGTCGCCAATATTCTCGAAATTTGATGATGGCGTTGACCTTGTCGCGGTAGATGACATTTCGGGGATCTGCGAGGATGCTGCGCTGACCCAGCGCGCGAGGTCCGGCTTCCATCCGACCTTGAAACCAACCGACGATCCGGCCTGCCGCCAACTCCCGTGCTACCGTAGAGCAAATATCATCTGGTCGAGTATAGTCGAGGTGGGCGAGCTTAAGGGCCCTTTCGATGTCCTCGTCTGTCTCTTCGTGGCCCAGGGCCAAGGTGCGCAGCTGTTTGGGACGTACGCCGGTCCGTTCAAAGCACGCGACTAGCGCCGCGCCGACGGCAGCGCCGCCGTCACTGCAAAGCGGCTGCGCGAAGATGTCATTCACCTCGGGGCGAGAGAAGAGTCGACTGTTCAACTTCACGTTCAATCCTACGCCGCCGCCAATACAGACGTTGCGGATCCCGGTCTCGCGGATACCGCCGAGCACCAAGCGCTCAGCAGCCTCTTCAAGCGTGGCCTGCACTGCAAAGGCAACGTCCTCGTGCCAGGGAGTAATCTCGTCGTCCGGCAAGCGAGGCTTTTGTCCGAGCAGATCAACTAACTTGTCAGTATAGCGGCCCGAGTAAGTGTGAGGCCCAAAATGGATGTAGGTGGGGTCGACCTCATAGTCGCCTCCGTCATCACCGATCCTGACGATCTGGCGAAGCTTCGCAGCGAGTTCAGGGTCCCGGCGGCCATAAGCTGCTAGGCCCATGACCTTGTACTCACCGTCATAAGCTTGAAAGCCGAGATACTCAGTGAAGGCGGCATAAACCCAACCCAGCGAATGAGGAATCAAGCATTCGCGAATCGGTTCAATACGCGCGCCTTCATGACGCCAAACTACGGCGCAGTGTTGGTCGCCTGACCCATCAATTGTCAAACAAACAGACTGGTCAAAGGGCGATTGATGGCACGCGTGAAAAGCGTGCGTGTAGTGGTGTGGCACGGGATGGATCGGCGGGAAGCGCTTGTCGCCATACAGATGACGCCATTGATTTTGGTGACGCGCGGTGATCGCTTTCACGTTAAATTGGTTCAGCATGGATTTTTGCCACGCCAGTGTGGCATCGTCAACGCGATAGGTAGCGCGCAGATTGTCATAGAAACGCTGCATGCTGCCATCACCATAGGCAGCCGCGTTCCAATTCACGCCGACCGCGGTGACTTCTTCGATAGAGACGCCGGCCGTCTTAAGGCAGAACTTAAGCGCACGAATCGGATAAACATGGGGCGCGTGCTTGTATCGTATGTGACGTTCTTCCTCTGCATAGGCGAGCACTTCTCCGTCGCGTACGACGGCGACGGCGGGGTCGAAGTGGCCCTCAAAAATTCCGAGAAAGGTCTGGGGTTTGTCCATGGACCTAGTGGATAACCGCTGACGTGGAACGCCGCAAGGAGCCTTGCCGGCTTCGGCCAGGCGCTGGACGGCCTGGATGTAGTGGATCGCCGGGTCCTGGTTGGGCGGTCGGCGACCTCGCCCGCTTCCCGGACGCCGCGTCCGGCAAGCTGATCCGCGTCGAGCACTGGGTGCACGCCGAGCGCACCGGCCAGCACGCCGCCAAGGCGATCCTCGGCGACGACGCGCCGTTCACCGACCGGTCTGGAGCGTCCACTACGGGACCACCGTCAACTACGTCGGCCACGCCGACGCCTTCGACGCAGCCCGCGTCGAGGGCTCGCTGGCCAACCAGAACGCCAGGGTCCGCTACCTCCAGGCCGGCAAGACCCTCGCCGAGGCCACCGTCGGCCGCGATCTGGAGTCCCTGAAGGCCGGCCTGGCGCTCGATACGGCCCCTACGCCGGCCTAGGGCGCGTTCCCATAAAGCCCGGAGCGTGGAGACTTGGTCCAACAATCGGACCTTCCGAACGTCCGCGAGGGGTCGAACTTCGCCGTTTGCGCGCTTCCCGGAGCGGACGCCAGCCGACCGGTGAACGGTCAGCCGCTGTTCCTCAGCCCCGTGGCGATGCCGTTCATGGTCAGCAGGATGCCTTCCCTCACCTGCGGGTCGTCGTCGCCCTCGCGGTGGCGGGCGATCAGCTCGATCTGCAGGTGGTTGAGCGCCTCGATGTAGGGGCGGCGGTAGCGGATGTGGGCGGCGAGCTCGGGATTGCCGTCGAGCAGGCGCGTTGCGGCGGCGGATGGTGAGCAGCGCCTCGACGGTGCGCTCGAACTCGGCCTCGATCGCCGCCGAGACCGATTGCCTGCAGCGCCGGCTCCGACACCAGGCCGGCGTAGCGGCGGGCGATCCGCATGTCGGCCTTGGCCATCACCATCTCCATGTTGGCGAGCGCCGAGGCGAAGAACGGCCAGGCCTCGGCGAGGTCGGCCAGCGCCGCCAGGTCGTGGCCGGCCGCGGCCGAGCCGAAGCCGTACCAGCCGGGCAGCATCACCCGCGCCTGCGACCAGGAGAACACCCAGGGGATGGCGCGCAGGTCCTCGATGCGCTGTCGAGGCGGTGCGCGAGGCCGGCCGGCTGCCGATGTTGAGGCTGGAGATCTCGCTGATCGGGGTCGACTTCGCGGAAGATAGCTGGCGAAGCCCGGCGTCTCGTAGACCAGCGCCCGGTAGGCCCGCATCGAGGCGGCCGAGAGCTCGGCCATCGCCGCGGCGCCGGCCGCGTGCTCGCCGCCTGCCTGCGCCGGCCGAGCGTCGCCAGCAGCATCGCCGCGGTGGTGGTCTCCAGGTTCTCGCGGCCGATGGCGGGGTCGGCGTACTTGTTGGCGACCACCTCGCCCTGTTCGGTGATGCGGATGCGGCCGGCGACGGTGCCCTGGCGGCTGCGCCAGGATCGCCTCGAAGCTGGAGCCGCCGCCGCGCCCCACCGCGCCGCCGCGGCCGTGGAAGAACTGCAGGGCCAGCCCGGCGCCCTCGACCACGCCCTTCAGCTCGCGCTGCGCCTCGTGCAGCGACCAGATCGAGGTGAGGTAGCAGCCGTCCTTGTTGGAGTCCGAGTAGCCGATCATGATCTCCTGCACGCCGCGGGCGGTCGAGCTGCGCGTGGATCGGCTCGCAGGCCAAGAGGCCGCGCATCGTGGCCGCCGCGGCCCCGAGGTCGGCGATGGTCTCGAACAGCGGCGAGACCAGCACCGGCGAGCGGGCCGGATCGCCGGGCGCGAAGAGGCCCGACCTCCTTCATCAGCACGTAGACTTCCAGCAGGTCGGAGACCGCGGTGGTCTTGGAGATCACGTAGGTGTCGATCGCCTTAGGTCCGTAGAGCGCGATGGCGGCGGCCGCGGCGCGCAGCACCGCCAACTCGCTCAGCGTCTCGTCGCGAGTAGCGGGCCAGCGGCGAGGTGAGCGGCCGCAGCGTCGAGAGCTCGGCCTCCAGCAGCCGCTGGCGCGCCGGCTCGTCCAGGCTGCGGTAGTCGTCGCAGGCGCCGGCCACCTGCAGCAGCTCGGCGACCACCCGCTCGTGGACGTCGGAGTTCTGGCGCAGGTCGAGCGTCGCCAGGTGGAAGCCGAAGCAGTCGACCGCGCGGATCAGGTCGGCGAGGCGCCCGCGCCGGAACGTCTCGCCGTGATGGGCGACCAGCGAATCCTGGATGACCTGCAGGTCGGCCTTCAGCTGGTCGGCCGAGGCGTAGGGCGCGCCGGCGATCGGCGCGGGCCGCGCCGGCGGCGGCGCCGGTCAGCGCCGGCGCGGCGGCGGCGAGGCGGGCGTAGATGCCGGAGAGCGCGCGGCGGTAGGGCTCGTCGGCGCGCTGCGGGGAGGCGTCGCCGGACCCGTCCGCCAGCGCCGCCAGTTCGGGCGTCACCTGCACGTGCTCGGTCGAGAGCGACAGCGCCGCGCCCAGCGCGTGGACCTCCTCCAGATAGCGGCAGACCACCAGCCGCGACTGGGTGAGGAACGCCAGCTGCAGCGTCTCGGCGGTGACGTTGGGGTTGCCGTCGCGGTCGCCGCCCACCCAGGAGCCGACCCGCAGGAAGCTGGGGATACGCGGCCCTTCCCCCAGCGCCGCATCCAGGTCGCCGTAGACGCGCGGCAGCTCGGTCAGGAAGGTGTGCTCGAAGAAGGAGGCGGCGTTGTCGATCTCGTCGGCGACGCCGAGGCTCATGGGTCTGAGCTGCCGGGTCGCCCAGAGGATCAGGATCTCCTTGGCGAGCTCGGTTTCGATCGGGCCGCGCGCGTCTGGGCTCGCCCGGTCGTAGCGCGTCGAAGGTCTCGGCGATGCGGCTCACCCGGTCGATGACGCTCTTGCGCCGCACCTCGCTGGGGTGGGCGGTGATCACCGGCATGACCAGGGCGCGGTCCAGGAGGGCGCGCACGCCGCGGCGTCGACGCCCTCGCCCGCCAGCCGCCCGATCGCGCCGGCCAGCGAGCGCTCGGCGTCCGACGCCGGCGCGCAGGCGCCGCCGCGCGCTCCTGGTCCTCGGCGATGTTGATCAGCTGCGAGAAGCACACGAAGCTGTGGGCGAAGCGCAGGGCGTCCGGCAGCGAAAGCCCCTGCAGCAACCCGTCGAGCCTCGCGGCCGCGCTCGGGCGCGCCCTCGCGGTGGTAGGCCACCGAGGCCTGGCGGATCTCCTCGATCGCCGCGAACACGCCTCGCCCTCCTCCTCGGCCTCAGCACCCGGCCGAGAATGTCGCCGAACAGGCGGACATCGGCGCGCAGGCGCATGGCGGGCGTCGGGGCGTGGGCCATCGAGCCGCGTTAGAGCCCGCCGCGACCCGGACGGCAAGCGGCCGCGCTCAAGGCCGCCAGCTGCCGCTCTACCGCCGCCAGCACCCGCTCCGGCGCCAGCTCGTTCAGGCACTTGAAGTGGCCGAGCGGGCAGACCCGCTCGAAGCACGGGCTGCACGGGACGTTCTCGCTCAGGATCACAGCGCGATCGCTGAGCGGCGGCGTGAAGGCCGGCGAGGTCGAGCCGTAGAGCGCGACGATCGGCCGATCCAGCGCGGCGGCGACGTGCATCAGGCCGGAGTCGTTGGTCACCACCGCCGCGGCGGCGCCGATCAGGTCGATCGCCTCGCCGAGCGTCGTCCTGCCGGTGAGATCGACCGCGTCCGGCGCCAGCGCGGCGACCTCGGCGCCGATGGCGGCGTCGCCAGGTCCGCCGATCAGCCAGACCGGCCGGCCGGCAACCGCCAGCCCGCGCGCCAGTTCGGCGAAGTGCGCCGCCGGCCAGCGCTTGGCGGGCCCGTACTCGGCGCCGACGCAGAGCGCGACGGCCCCCGCGCCGCCCGCCAGCCCGAGCCGCGCCAGGGTCGCGGTGACCTGGGCGGGATCGGCCGCCAGCCGCGGCGCCGGCGTCTGCGCCGGCCGCTCCGCGCCGCGCGGCTCGGCGAGCAGGCTGAAGCGGTCGACCATCCGGGGCAGCGCGGCCTCGTCCAGCCGCCGCGCGTCGTTCAGCAGGCCATAGCGCGCCTCGCCGACGAAGCCGGTCCGCCGCGGTATGCCCGCGAACAACGGGACGAGCGCCGATTTCCAGGAATGCGGCAGCACGATCGCCGCGTCGAACCAGCCGCGCAGCGAGCGGCCGAACCGCATGCGCTCGCCCAGCTTCAGCGCGCCGTGGGCGAACGGGTTGCCGAGCGTCGCATCGACGCCGGGCAGCCGGCGCACCAGGTCTTCCAGGTGCGGCGGCGTCAGCACGGTGATCCGCCGGTCCGGCTCGGCCGACTTCAGCCGCTGGACGAGCGATCCCATCATCACCGCATCGCCGAGCCAGCTCGGCCCGACGATCAGCAGTTCGCCGGTTGACCTGGCCGCGCTCACCTAAGGCGCCGGTCGTCGCAACGGTCTGGCCGGGACTCCGACCTGCTCGCCCCGATGGCCGTCGTCGAGAAACCCGGCGATCTGCAGGCCGGCGGAACGGGCCGTTTCCATGGCCACACGGCCATGACCGCCGCAGCCTATGATCAGCAGGGGTTTGCCCATATGCCGCCGCCTCCGCCTGACCAGCGCTGGCCTGGGTCTGCGCCGTCTTACGGCCGGCAGGCAAGCGCGCCTTTCACGACGGCGCACACCCGGTCCACCGTCTCGTCGCTCATGCTGCTGCCGGAGGGCAGGCAAATTCCGCGCGCGAAGAGCGTCTCGGCAACCCGGCCGCCGATATAGGGGCTGGATTTGAAGACCGGCTGCAAGTGCATCGGCTTCCAGAAGCGGACGAGCCTCGATGTTCTCCGCTTCCAGCGCGTTCAGGATCGCTTCGGGCGACGCCGACGGCCTGCGCCGGGATCGAGCAGCATGACGGTCAGCCAGCGGGTGTGACGCCGCCCCGGCCCTTCGGGCGCGAAGCTGACGCCCGGCAGGTTGTCCGAGGCCCATTCGGTAGTGCTCGAAGATCTCCCGGCGCCGCGCCGTTCGGCGCTCGAGCAACTCCAGCTGCCCAAGCCCGATGCCCGCGCAGATGTTGCTCATACGGTAGTTGAACCCAACTCCGGTATGCTCGTACCAGGCGACCGGCTGGCGGGCGGCGGTGGAGAGATACCTGGCCCGGGCGATGAGCTCGCCGTCCTCGGACGCCAGCATGCCGCCGCCGGAGGTGGTCAGGATCTTATTGCCGTTGAACGAATAGACCGCCGCCATCGCGCCATGGCCGGCGTGCCGTCCATTCTAGGTCGCGCCAACCGCTTCGGCGGAATCAAGGATCACCGGGATTTCGCGCTCCGCGCACCATGCGCCGATGGCGTCGATCTCGCAGACCTGGCCATAGAGGTCGGTCGGCATCACCGCCCTCACCCGCAGTCCAAGCCGGGTCGCCCGCTCGAAAGCCGGCTCGAGCAACTGCGGGTCCAGACCCCAGCAGACCGGCTCGCAGTCGACGAGAGATGGGTGTCGCGCCCTGGTAGACGATCGGGGCGATGCCGCCGATGAAGGTGAGCGTCGGTGCGATGATCGCATCGCCCGGTCCAACCCCGAGCATCTTCAGGGCGACATGCAACGCCGCGGTTCCTGAGCCCATCGCCACCGCATGCGGAAGCCCGACATAGTCGGCGAATGCGCGCTCGAACGCCTCGAGCATCGGCCCGGCCGGCGCCACGTAGCCGGAATCGAACGCCGCCAGCATCAGCTCGCGCTCTCTGGCGCCCACGTCCGGCGGGGAAAGGAAAACTCTAGGCGCAGTGACCATCGAAATTCCGGATGCTGTTGGTTGGAGGCTCATGGCGTCGAAGGCGCCGCCCATCCTGTTCGGGACGCGCCTGGCGAAACAAGCTCGAGCGGCCGACAATCCAAACAAAAACGGCCACAGAGCGTAACATGAAGCTGAGCAGGGCTGCCGCCGATCAGAGGGTCAGTTGCTTGGGGCAGCCGACGATGGATCGTCAGGCGACCTCGGCAACATATTCACGCAGGCCGCGCACAGCTGCGAAAAGCCGTTCGCGGACAAGCGTCGCATCGCCGTTCACCGCCGCCCTCTCCAGGTCGTCGATCAGGGCGGCCTGGAAGCGCTCCTGGTCGATGCGGTTGACGACTTCCAGCAGGGTTTCCGAGTGTTTGACGACGATCTCGCCGACGTCGACCAGGTCTTCGCTCAGCTTTTCGCCCGGCCGCAGCCCCGTCACCTTGATCTCGATATCCACGCCGGGCTTTTTGCCCATCAGGGTGATCATCTGGCGCGCCAGGTCGATGATCTTGACGGGCTTGCCCATCTCGAGGACGAACAGCCGCCCGGCGCCGGCCTTGCCTTCCCCGCCCACCGCGCTGGCGTGCAGCACCAGCTGGACGGCCTCGGGGATGGTCATGAAGAACCGCTCGACCGCCTCGTGGGTCACCGTGACCGGCCCGCCACGCTCGATCTGCCGGCGGAACGTCGGCACCACGGACCCGGACGATCCCAGCACGTTCCCGAACCGCACGACGGAGAACCGCGTCGACGAGGCGCGCGACGTCGTGCGCGCCAGCACCTCGGCAATCCGCTTGGTCGCGCCCATGACGCTGGAGGGGTCCACGGCCTTGTCGGTCGAGACCAGCACCAGATGGCCGGACTGGCACTTCTGCGCCGCCGCGATCACATTCGCGGTCCCGCAGATGTTGGTGAGCACCGCTTCGCACGGGTAGGTTTCCAGCATCGGCACGTGCTTCAGCGCCGCGGTATGGAAGACGATGTCCGGCCGCTCGTCCTCGAACCAGTGCGCCAGTCGCTTGCCGTCGCGGATATCGCACAGCAGCTCGACCACCGGCAGCGACGGCATGCGGTCGCGCAGCTCGGCCGCGATCGCGAACAGGCTGGATTCACTGCTGTCGAGGAGCGCCAGCTTGCTGCAGCCCATCGCGGCGACCTGTCGGCTGAGCTCCGACCCGATGCTGCCGCCGGCGCCCGTCACCAGCACCTTCTTGCCGCAGAGGTAGTTGCGGACGATGAGGTCGTCCAGGGTGATCGACGGCCGCGACAGCAGCTCTTCGAAGGTGATCTCGGTGAGGGTCGCCGCGCTGACGACCTCGTTGACCTCGGTGATGGCTGGGCGGCGCAGCAGCTTCACGCCGGTGGTCGTCAGATCGGCGAGCTGCTCGGTGGTCACGCCGGGCAGGCTGTGCGGCTCCGACAGGAACAGCATGGCGTCCGGTTCGCGGCCCCGCAGCGCGAGCGCCTGGCAGGTCGCCCCGAGCGTTGCGGTCGACCCGATGACCGGCACGGACCTGATGAAACCGCCACGATCGCTGGGGTTCGGACAGATCACCGCGACCGGCGCGTAGCGGTGATCCGTGTCCATCTCCAGGCCGCGCAGGAAGGCCTCCGCCTGGAAGGGCTCGCCGACCACCGCCAGCTTGATGTCGCCCGGGCGGACGACCTTCGATCTGTCGCCAAGAAACAGCAGACTGCGCAGCAGGTTGCCGTCAAATTGCGCCCGCCACAGCACGCGCAGGCCCAGCAGGCCGGTGATCTGGAACACCCCGACGAGGATGAATGTCGAGCGCGGCAGGCCGGCGGCTCGAGCGACCACGAAGTAGAGGGCCAGGAACGCCAGGGCGCTCACCGCGCAGCTGCGCGCGATCATGATTGCGTCGCGCAGTGATACGAAGCGCCACGAATAGCGCTCGATTCCCAGAGCTAGCTCAACAATGGCGGCGACCGCCGCGTATAGTGCGGCTAGCTGGAACACCGAGGCGAAATTCGCGGGGAGCAACCACCAGTCCAGCGTGCGCGCGGCGGCCACTTCGTAAGCAGTTGCGAACGCCAGAACTGCAATGACAACGTGACTGGCCCAGCGGGCGACGCGCCACATGTTTCCGCTCCCGCCAAAGCACACGTGTGTAGTGTGTCGCAACGCTTGCTTCTGCAACGTCCAGTCCGGAATTTCAAGGCTGCTCGTGCAGACTAACCCTCACGGAACCTATCGGGGCGGGCGTCAGCCCCGCGATCCACAACTCCCGATTGTCGGCTGCGACGGGCTCTCGCGGAGGGGTCGCCGCAATCCAGACCGCAACTCCATCCGCGAGCGCTGGCCTAGCCGCGAGACGGTGGCGTCGATGATCGCGCGTCGCTGGCTGGTGAGGGCGGGTCTGCCGGCTGGGCCAGGTGCACAAATTCGAGCTTCAGACCGTCCGGATCGGCGAAGAAGACCGCATAGTAGCCTGCGCCGTATTCCGGATACTCCGCTGGCGCGTCGAGGATGGTAGCGCCTACCCCGCGCAGGAGCTCATACAACCGGTCTACATCCTCGCGACTTTCCGCGCTCCATGCCAGGTGGTGAAGCCCCGGGGAATACCGGTTGTGCCTGCGGTTCCGCGCTCGGCCCTCCGCCCGCATGATGCCAATCGAGCAAAAACTTCCGTCCTGCCGTTCGAGATCGAAGTCGTAGCCGCGCGCGCCGGCGCTCACGCGGCGATAGCCCATGAAGCCCAAAACGCACTCGTAGAAGGACCGCGACCGCTCCGGATCGAGGACCGTCAGATCGACGTGATGGACCATTCCGCGCATGCCGCCGCCGGCAAGTGACGGCCCGGTCAGAACCTGTAGTCCGCCGACACACCGACGGTGCGTGGGCGGAAGGTGGTGGCCTCGAACAGCGCGGTGCCACCGTCCTGGTGCTGCAGGTCGAGCTGGGGGTGGGAGTCGAACAGGTTGTCGACGTAGAGCGCGAGGTTGACCTTCTGGAAGCTCATGCCCGTGCGCAGCGAGACCAGGTTGGTCGCTGGGTCGGGCACGAGCCCGGGATCGAAGTAGGTCGTCGCCGGATCTTCCGCCGGGATCGGCCGGGTGCGACGGTCGGTGTACTCGTAGTCGGCGCGGATGAAGCCGTCGTGGTTCATCAGGTTGAAGTTGTACTGGGCGCCGAGCGAGACGGTCCAGGGCGCCACATCGAGCACGTCGCCCTTGACCGCCAGCAAGGCCCCGGAGTTCGGATCGATCGCGTTGGCGGTGTAGTGCGCGTCGGTGTAGCCGACGGCCAGGTTCACCTCGAAGGCATCGGTCAGCCGCCAGTCGCCTTCCAGGTCGAAACCCTGGCTGATCGCGGTCCCCACGTTGGTCGTGTACTGGATGCCGCATGCAGGCACGTAGATCGCCTGCTGGATGTTGTTCCAGTGGACGTAGAAGGCGCTGGCCGCGACGTAGAGCCTGTTGTCGAGGAAGCGGTCCTTGGTGCCGATCTCGTAGCTGTCGACGCTGTCGGAGTTGTACTGGTCGGGGAACGGCGTCGGGCCACAGGCCGGGATTGGCAGCGGCGGCGTCGCGCCGCCGATGCGGTAGCCTTGCGAGTAGGTTCCGTAGACCATGTCGTCGGGCGTGAACTGGTAGGTCAGCCCCACCTTGGGCGTGAACGGCGTTTCGTCCTGCTTGCCGTTCGACGTCGCTGGGACCCCGCCGCTGTCGAGCAGGTCCTGGGCGCCGTTGTTGAGATTGTGGAAGTCGAAGTGGGTCCACGCGTAGCGCAGGCCGACTTCCAGCTTCAGCTGCTCGGTGATCCTGAAGGCGGCGTCGCCGAATAGCGCGATCTGCTGATCGTGCGCCTGCGTGTCGTTGATGTAGTCGTCGCCGTTGGGCAGCAGGTCCATGCCCCAGGCGGTGATCATGTCCTCGCCCCACAGATACTGGGTCAGCGCCGGCAACTGCGGGTCGCGGATCTCCTCGGTGCTCCGTTGGGTGTTGTAGGCGTAGAACACGCCGGCGGTCCAGGTCAGGCGCGCGTTCGGAATCCGCCGACTGCACGCGGAACTCCTGGGTGATGTTCTGCTGCGCGTTGGTGGTCAGGTTGGTCGACTCGTAGGGCCCGAAACCCTGCAGGTTGAGACCCTTGGCCGTCAGCAGGTTGCCGAGGATGCAGCCCGGCATGCTGACCGTCGGCGCGGGACCGCAGCCGGTGGGCGTGTTGAACTGCGGATCGACCGGGTTCGGCGGCAGGCCGGGGATCACGTTCGTCCCGTCGTCGAACGGATCGGGATCGGTGTTGCTGGTGAAGTGCTGGAAATACGACAGGTTGTAGAGCGTGCCCGAGTAGCCGTTCACGTGCTCCAGCCGATCGTAGTAGGCGGTATTGGAGATGAACCGCAGCGGCCCGGCGTCCCACTCGATCTTCAGCGCCGGCAACATGAAGCGGTCGACGTCGCGCATCAATTCCGGGGTGCCGCTCACGAGGTTGCCGGCGGACGGATTGGAGATCCCGACCCAATACTCGTCGTGATTGTGCTGGTGGCGGTTCTCGTAGTTGATCGAAGGGGTGATGGTCAGGTTGTCGAGCGGTGCGAAGGTGAGCGCGCCGCGCAGGACGTAGGTGTCGACGCGGTTGGCGTCGTTCTCGATGCCCCCGATGTCGCCGCTGTTGTTGCGGTCGACCCAGCCGCCGTCGCGGCGCGCCCAGGCGCTGACCCGGAAGCCGATCTTGTCCTCGATGATCGGACCGCCCGCCGCGGCGCCGAACTCATAGCTCGGCGCGCCGTTCTCGGTGGTGGCGACCTCGGCGTGCGCATTGGCGCTGAAACTGGTCAGGCTGGGCTGGGTGGTGATGTAGCGCACCGTGCCGCCCTCGGAGCCCGCGCCGAACAGCGTGCCCTGCGGTCCGCGCAGCACCTCGACCCGTTGCAGGTCGAACACCACCGGCAAGGTGTTGTTGGCGTTCAGCCCCAGCGCGCGAGCCTGGATCGGCGTGTCGTCGATATAGATGCCGGTGGTGCCGGACCCGGCCTGGAGTCGATGCCGCGGATCGAGACATCGTGCCGATCCTGCGTCGAAGGTGACGCCCGGCGTGAACTTGGCCAGATCGGCGAAGGACTTGACGTTGAGCACCTCCAGCTTGGCCGCCGGTGAAGGCGCTGACGCTTTCCGCCACCTTGCTGATCGCCTGGCTTTGCCGCGTGGCGGTGACCACCACTTCGGAGACGCTGCTCGAGGGCGCGGCGTCCGCCGTCGCCGCCCGGGCGGCGCCGGCAGCGAGCAACGGCAGCGCCGCCGCGGCCAGAAGCAGCGATCGGCTGCGGCCGAGAGACTGCGCCATTTTCGAAAGATCCCCCTCTTGCGTATGGCGAAGTTCGTCTGCGTCGCGGCAAAGCGTCAAGCATCTGTGATCACATTGATTGCGACGCGTGCAGACCGGTGACAGGCGCGCGCGCGGTCGGCGTGGTCAGCCGTCCGCCTACCCGTTGCTGCACGGGACAGCTGTCGGCCGCAGCGCCAGCAGTTCGTCCACCGCCCGGTGGGCCTGGTTGATCGCCGAGTCGGTGTAGGCGGCGCGGCCGGAATCCGAATTGGCGATGGCGATGCGGCCGAAGCGGGCGCGGCCGATGACGTTCGGCTGCTGCGCCGGCGGCAGGTCGGGCTCCCACAGCGGATTGTATTCCGGCGCGTAGCCGTGCGGCCAGCGATTGACGGTGATGGCGGTGATGTCGCGCGCCGGATCGAAGCCGCCGGCGGCCAGCGATGCGGCCGAGCTGGTCGCGGATGTTGCGCTCGAACGTCTCGAACGGCGTGGCCAGCAGTTCGGCCCGGCCGGCCTTGTTCTGCTCGTGCTCCGGCAGGCCGGGCTGGCAGGGCGTGCGCACCATGTGCAGCAGGATCGGCTTGTCGGGCGAGCGCTCCGCTGTCATAGCCGCCGATGTCCACCGGCCGGGTTCAGCACCGAACGTAGGTGTGATAGCCGCCCGGCGCCTGGAACCCGGCGCATGCCCAGCTTGTGGAAGGCGGTCCAGTTGCGCAGCGCCACGCTGGTGTAGACCAGCGGCGTCTTCACCAGCGAGTGCAGCGCCGCCTTCTGCGCCTCCGGGCAGCTCCGGGCAGAGATAGGGGATCATCATGTTCCAGCGACGCCAGCACGCAGTCGCGCGGCGCGCACCGTGAACACCTTGCCCCCGCGCGCATAGGCGATCTCGACTCCGCGCGAGGCGGCCGGATCGCCGAGGTTGCGGGCGCGCACGACGATGCTGGAGAGGCGGATGCGCACGGCGTTGTCCGGCCGGTCGAGCCGGGCGTAGTCGGCCTTCGCGGTGACGACGTCGCGGCAGTCCTGGCCGGGAACGGCCGCCGGGGATCAGGTTGCGCACCAGCAGCCGCGCGATGGTCGCGTTGCCGTCCGGGAAATGGAAGGTGTAGGAGCCGCCGTCGGCATAGCCGGCCGGGGTGTAGCCCATCCGCGGCGCCGAGCCCGGCTCGCAGCTTCAGCCCTGGAAGCCGGCCAGGCCGAAGCCCCAGCAGTCCAGCGCCGAGACCGCGTCGATACCGACGCCCCACTCGCCCTGGGTGGCGCTCTGGTAGAAGGCGAGCGCTTCCGGGCCGACCTTGACCACCTTGGCCAGGTAGTCGCGGTAGCTCATGCGCGACAGCGCGTCCTTCTTCTGCGCCGAGGTCAGGCCCGGCATGTAGTCGACCGTGCCGGTGTTCGATCCGCACGATGTCGGCCTGGCCGGCGGCGCTCAGCGGCGTGCGGGCGGCGAAGCGCGGCCCAGTCGGCGGCGGTCCCGCCGCCCTTGCGGCCCGGCGCGCCGGCCACCAGCCGGTCCGCGCCGAAGGTCTCCTTGTCGAAGAAGACGCCGCGGCGCATGCCCAGGCTCGGATAGAGTCGTCCTGGTCGCACGCCTTGCTGAGCGCCGGCGGGTCGATGCCCAGGGTCTTCAGCAGTCCGTCGGCGGCGGCGGAATAGGGCCGCGGGCTGTCGATCTCCAGCGTGCCGCCGTTCAGCAGGTGCAGCTGGCCGCCGAGGTGGAACTCGTTGCGCTTGGCGTGGCCGCCGAAGTCGTCGTGATTGTCGAGGATCAGGATCCGCGCGTTCGGCCTGGCGGCGCGGTAGAAGTGCGCCGCCGAAAGCCCGCTGATGCCGCCGCCGACCACGACCAGGTCGTAGCGCTCGCCGGTGTCCTGCAGCGCCGGGTCGCTGGGACCAGAAGTCGCCGTCGCGCAGGGCGTGGGCGGTCTCGAACGAGCCCGGATGGCTGCCGCGCAGGCCGTTCAGGACGGGCGGATAGTAGCCGGGCTGGTCCTGCGGCCAGGGCGCGGCCGCGATCGGCCGCGAGGGCGAACCCGGGCGCGCCGATCGCCCCGATCGCCACCGCCACGCCATTGAGGAAGTCCCTGCGGTCGATCGGCCGATCCATGCCGAGCGTCCGATCGTTCCAGCGCTGACGCCTTGCCATGCCAACCTCACCAGACTGCTATCTCAGATTCCGTGACGATCATCGGCGGGCCCAGGTCATCCGACCCGGTCGCGCAGCGCATACCAGAGCATGCCCAGCACGTGCAGCGGGCCGCGCAAGGCGGTCCCGCCGGGAAACGCCGGCGGCTCGATGCCGGCGAACAGGTCGAACTGCGCGCTCTCGACCGCCGATGGCGTCGACCAGCAGCTTGCCGGCCAGTGTCGAGAGCACCGCGCCCATGCCGGAATAGCCGTGGGCGAACAGCACCTCGCCGTCGCGCCCGACGTGCGGCAGGCGGTTCATGGTGATCGAGACGAGGCCGCCCCAGGCGAAGTCGATGTCGACGCCGCGCAGTTGCGGGAAGGTCGCCTCCATGTGCGGCCGCACGAACGCCGCCATGTCGGCCGGCGGATCGGGCGTGTAGCGCTCGCCGCCGCCGAACAGCAGCCGTCCGTCCGCGGTCAGGCGATAGTAGTTGACCACGAAGCGGCTGTCGGAGACGGCCACGTCGTCGGCGATCAGCGCGCGCGGGTCGCCCAGCGGCCGGGTCGCGACCACGTAGTTGGCGACCGGCATGATCCGGCTGTTCACGCGATGGCAAAGACCGTGCAGCAGCGCGTCGCCCGCCAGCACGGCGTGCCTTGCCCGCACCGCTGCGCCAGCGGCGGTAGCGATGCGCACCTGCCCGCCGCCCTGCTCCAGCGACACCGCCGGCGACTGCTCGTGCAGCGACGCCCCGGCCCCGGCCGCGGCGCGGGCCAGGCCGAGGGTGTAGTTCAGCGTGTGCATGTGCCCACCGCGCCGATCGAGCAGGGCGCCATGGTAGGGCGTGTCGACCTGCGCCCGGGCCGCACCGGCGTCCAGCAGGTCGGCGTCATGATAGTCCATCGCCTCGGCCAGGCAGCGGACTTCGGCCTCGAAATGGCGCATGTCCGCCGCCTTCACCGCGCCCAGCAGGTGGCCGGTCAGCCTGAGGTCGCAGTCGATCGCGTGCTCGGCGATCAACGCGACGACGAGGTCGCGCGCCGCCTGCGCCAGGTCGAACAGCGCCTTGGCCCGCTCTCGGCCCGAACAGCGCGACGAGCTCCGCCGCGCCCTTGCGCAGCCCGGGGATGATCTGCCCGCCGTTGCGCCCCGACGCGCCCCAGCCGATGCGGCCGCCCTCCAGCAGGACGACCGAGAGCCCGGCCTTCGCCGCATGCAGGGCCGCCGAGAGGCCGGTGGCGCCGCCGCCGACGACGACCAGGTCGGCCTCGACCTCGCCGGCAAGCGGCGGGCAGGCCGCGAACGGCGACGGCGGTCGCGGCGTAGTAGGAGCCGGCCATGTTGAGCCCGGCGTTGAAGTCCCGTCGGCACGCTCAGACCTTGAGCAGCAGGTGGTCCCGTTCCCAGGAGCTGATCACGCCCTGGAAGGCTTCCAGCTCCGCTTCCTTGATCCGCACGAAGGCGCGGCAGAAGTCCGCGCCGAGGTAGTCGCGCACCGACTCGCAGCGCTTGAAGCGTTCCAGCGCGTCTTCGAGCGTCCGCGGCAGCGTGCGCGGCTCGTGGTAGGCGTTGCCGCTGGTCTGGGCCGTCGGCTCGACCGCCCGATCGATGCCGAGGTAGCCGCAGATCAGCGTCGCGGCGATCGCCAGGTAGGGACTGGCGTCAGCCCCCGGGATGCGGTTCTCGACCCGCCGGTTCGGCTGATCGGAGATCGGCACGCGCAGGCCGCACGAGCGGTTGTCATAGCCCCACTGCACGTTGATCGGCGCGCTGTGGCCGGGGCGCATGCGGCGGAACGAGTTCACGTTGGGCGCCAGCAGCGGGATCACCTCGGGCAGGTAGTGCTGCAGGCCGCCGGCGAAGTGCCGGAACATCTCGCTGTCGGCGCCGCTCGCGTCGGCGAAGAGGTTGTCGCCGTTGCCCTCGCTGACCACCGAGACGTGGAGGTGCATGGCGCTGCCCGGCTGGTGTTCCATCGGCTTGGCCATGAAGGTGGCGTAGACGCCGTGCTGCAGCGCGACCTGGCGCACGATGCGCTTGAACACCAGCACCTGGTCGGCCAGCCGCACCGGATCGCCGTGCAGGAAGTTGATCTCCAGCTGCGCCGTGCCGGACTCGTGGATCATCGTGTCGACGTTGACCTCGGCGGTCTCGGCGTACTCGTAGATCATCTCGATCAGGTCTTCGTACTCGGTGATCGCCTCCAGGCCATAGGGCTGCGGCGAGGTCTCCGCGCGGCCCGAGCGGCCGGCCGGCGGGGTCAGCGGCAGATCCGGATCCGGATTCAGCGCCGTCAGGTAGAACTCCAGCTCGGGCGCCACGACCGGCCGCCAGCCGCGCGCCTCATAGAGGCCCACCACCCCCTTCAGCACCTCCCGCGGCGAGGACGCCCACGGCGAGCCGTCCCGATGCAAGGCGTCGGCGAACACATAGGCGGTGGGCGTCTTGAAGCCCGGCGCTACGCACAGGGTGGCCGGGTCCGGCTGCAGCACCATGTCCGGGTCCTGGTGGGCCTCCTCGTCCTCCGCGTCGGCATATTCGCCGGTGACGGTCAGGGCGAAGACGCTCGAAGGCAGGCGCAGCGAGCCGTCGCGCGCCGACTGCACCAGCTTGTCGGCCGGCACCACCTTGCCCCGCAGGACGCCGTTCATGTCCGGCACCAGGCACTCGACCTCGCCGATGCGGCGCTCTTCGATCCAGGTCTTCAGGTCGGACATGCAGGACCTTTCGTCCCTACCGGGACGGATTTGTGATCTCAGTAGGATCGCCCGGCCTCGGTGGCGGCGTCAAGCAACGGTGGGCCAGCTCAAGAGCTTCGCCGCCAGGCGCAGCCGGCTTCGACAGCGCAATTTAAGCCTGGTGAGATCGCAGCTATAGTCGCAACGCACGAGACCCCGAGCGGACCTTGCAGGAGACGTGGACGCGATGCCGAACGCAGCTGCCTCGAACGGAGCGACGAGCCCCGCCGCGCCGGCGGCCGCGGCCGAGCCGGTGCTGCGCGAGAGCATCTACGAGGACCTGCGCCGGCGCATGATCACCGGCAAGATCACGCCGGGCGTCGGTCTTTCCACCCGCGGCCTCGCCATCGAGATGGGCGTCAGCCAGATGCCGGTGCGCGATGCGCTGAGCCGGCTGGCCGCCGAAGGCGCCGTGGTGATCCGCTCCAAGCGCCGGATCGAGGTTCCGGCGATGAGCGCCGAGCGGTTCAGCGATCTGCTGGAGTGCCGCCTGATGCTGGAGCCCGAGGCCGCTGTCCTGGCCCTGCCGCAGATCACCGCCGCCCGGCTGAAGCAGCTGGGCGAGATCGACGCCGCGCTGGACGCCGCGATGCAGAACGGCGACGTGATCGGCTACATGGAAAACAATTTCGCCTTTCACTTCAATCTCTACCGCGCCAACGCGCGGCCGATCCTGAACCGGCTGATCGAAGCCTTGTGGCTGCAGTTCGGCCCGTTCATGCGCGTCGTCTATGGCCGTGTCGGCACCGCCAACCTGGTCGACCAGCACCGCATCGCACTGGCCGCGATCGAGGCCCGCGACCCCGACGCCCTGCGTCAGGCCATCGCCTCCGACATCGCCGACGGCATGGGCCTGATCGGCCGCAGCAATTGGGCGCGTCCGGCCACGGCTGCCTAAACCAAGCCCGCTCAGGCCGCAGCCTTCAGCGCCCTGAGCGCCGGGGCCGCGTCGTCCAGCGCGCCGCGGATTGTCCCCACCAGCTGGTCGATCTCCGCGTGGCTGATGATCAGCGGCGGGCTCATGACGATGGTGTCGCGGATCGCCCGCACCATCAGACCGGAGCTGATGCACAGGTCGCGCACCATCAGCCCGGCCGGGCCCTCCTTGCCGGAGAAACGTTCGTTGGTCCCCTTCCTGGCGACGATCTCGACCGCGCCGATCAGGCCCAGCGAGCGGGTCTGGCCGACCAGCGGGTGTTCCGCGAGGGCCGCCAGCGCCTTGGCCAAGTAGGGACCGGTGTCGGTCGCGGTGCGCTCGACCAGCCCCTCGCGCTCCATGATCTCGATGTTCTTCAGCGCCACCGCGGCGGCGGTGGGGTGGCCGGAGTAGGTGTAGCCGTGGACGAAGTCGCCGCCGACCGCGCGCAGCGTCTCGACGATGTGGTCGGCGACGCCCACCGCCGAGATCGGCAGGTAGCCGGACGACAGGCCCTTGGCCATCGAGACCATGTCGGGCTTGATGCCGAAGTGCTGGAAACCGAACCAGCGCCCCAGCCGTCCGAAGCCGCAGATCACCTCGTCGCAGACCAGCAGGACGCCGTATTTGCGGCAGATGGCCTCGATCCGCGGCCAATAGTTCGTCGGCGGGATGATCACCCCGCCGGCGCCCTGCACCGGCTCGCCGACGAAGGCCGCGACGTTCTCGGGGCCGACCTCGAGGATCCGGTCCTCCAGGGCCTGGGCGGCGCGCTCGCCGAACGCCGCCGGATCCTCGCCGAAGCCCTCGTTGAACTGATACGGCTGCATGATGTGCTCGATGCCGGGCAGCCAGGGTCCGCCCTGGACGTGCATGTGCTGCATGCCGCCCAGGCTGACGCCGGCGATGGTCGAGCCGTGATAGCCGTTGACCCGCGCGATGATGATGTTGCGGTTCGGCTCGCCCTTGGCCTGCCAGTAGTAGCGCGCCAGGCGGATCACCGTATCGATCGCCTCGGAGCCGGAATTGTTGAAGAAGACGTGCTGCAGGTCGCCGCCCATCAGGCTGGCGACCTTGGCCGCGAGCAGCACCGTGGGCGGCGCGACGGTCTTGAAGAAGGTGTTGTAAAAGGGCAGCTCCAGCATCTGGTCGTAGGCCGCCTTGGCCAGCTCCTCGCGGCCGTAACCCACCTGCACGCACCAGAGGCCGGCCATGCCGTCCAGCAGCGCGACGCCGTCGCCGTCGTAGATGGTGCAGCCCTCGGCCCGGGTGATGATCCGGCTGCCGCCGAGTTCCTTGATCAGCCTGTAGTCCTGCTGCGCCGGCAGGTGGTGGGCGACGTCCAGGCGGCGCAGCTCGGCGATGTCGTAGTTGCGAAGGGTCACGATGGAGTCCTTTCGTCGGACTGGACTGGCTCTCCGCGCAAGACGCGGCCGAGAAGTCGGAAAAACGCTTGCGAGTCCGGGTTGGCGTCGGTGCGCCATTCAGGATGCCATTGCACGGCGAGCACCTGGGCGTCGCCGACCCGCGCCGAAACGGCCTCGACGACGCCATCGGGCGCGGTGGCCTCGACGGTCAGGCCGGCGCCCAGCGTATCGATGGCCTGGTAGTGCACCGAGTTGACGCGTCAGCGACGCGCGGCCGAGGCCCCGGCTCAGCACGCCGCCAGGGGAGAGCGCCACGTCGTGGTGGTGGTCGAACATGGCCTCGAAGGCCGCCTCGTCCGGCGCGTGGTGGGCGATGAGCTCATCGGCGCGGCTGGCGTCCCGGCGCAGGGCGCCGCCGAAGGCGACGTTCACCTCCTGCAGGCCGCGGCAGATGCCGAACACCGGCTTGCCCAGATCGAGCATCGCCGCGATCAGGTCGGCGGTCATCGTGTCACGGCCCGGATCGTAGGGCCCTTCGGCATCCGGGGCGTCGGCCTGACCGTAGCGGCCCGGTTCGATGTTCGAGGGGCTGCCGGTCAGCAGCAGGCCGTCGAGACGCGGGGCGACCTCGCGGCCGCTCATCAGCTCCGGCAGAGCCGGAACCAGCAGGCCCGCGACGTCGGCGTAGCGCAGGGCGTGGACGACGTAGCGGTTCATCACCGCCTGGGCGGGCTCGGTCCCGACGGTGCGGGTGCAGCAGGCGATGCCGAGCACGGGCCTGGGCGCGGAGGTCATGACAGCAGCACCGCCGGCGTGCAGGCATGCCAGGCCAGCCAGACCGGCTCGTCCCAGCCCAGGTCCTCCTGGTCGCGGCGGGTCAGGTTGGAGCGCAGCGCCCGCACCCGCCGCCCGTTGGTCAGCTCGACGTCGTAGATCGACTCGCTGCCCAGGTAGGCGATGTGGCGGATCACCCCGGCGACGACGTTGTGGCCCGCCGGCGCATCCTCCATCGCCAGCGCCGGCTGGTCGGGGACACGCTTGCGGATCTCGATCTTCTCGGGCCGGATCGCGACCCAGAGCCCGGCGCCGTGGGCGCCGGTGACGCCGTGGTCGAGGAACACCGGCGTCTCCAGTTCGGGCGAGGCGATCACCGCGTGGTCGCGCTCGTCGACGCTGAGCTTGCCCTCGAACAGGTTCACCTGACCGATGAAGTCGGCCACGAAGCGGCTGTTGGGAAACTCGTAGAGGTCGCTGGGCGTGGCGATCTGCTGCAGCAGGCCGCGGTTCATCACCGCGCAGCGGCTGGCCATCGCCAGGGCCTCGTCCTGGTCGTGGGTGACCATCACGAAGGTGACGCCGACCTTCTCCTGCAACTGGGTCAGCTCGGAGCGCATCTGTTCGCGCAGCTTGGCGTCGAGCGCGGACAGCGGCTCGTCCAGCAGCAGGACGCGCGGCCGCTTGGCCAGGGCGCGGGCCAGGGCGACCCGCTGGCGCTGACCGCCGGAAAGCTGGTCGGGCTTGCGGGCGCCGAAGTCGTCCAGCTTGACCAGGGCGAGGGCCTCCGCGACGCGCCGCTCGCGCTCGGCCCTGGCGACGCCGTCGACCAGCAGCCCGTAGCCGACATTGTCCGCCACGCTCATGTGCGGGAACACCGCGTAGGACTGGAACACCATGTTGACGGGCCGCCGGTTCGGCGGGATGCGGCTGACGTCCTGGCCGTCGATCAGGATGCGCCCCTCGGTCGGCGTCTCGAACCCCGCCACCATCCGCAGCAGAGTGGTCTTGCCGCATCCGGACGGGCCCAGCAGGGCGAAGAACTCGCCCTCCTCGATCGAGAGGCTGACGTCGTCGACCGCCACCACCTTGCCGAAGCGCTTGGTGACGTTTTCCAGGCGGATGATGGTCTTGCCGGTCTCGGCCATCAGGCGCCTCCGGCGGCGTTGCGGGCGACGTCCGTGCCCTGCAGGCGCAGGGCGACGAAGGTGAGCAGCACGGTGATCACGATCAGGATGGTCGAGGCGGCATTGACCTCTGGCGTCACCGAGAAGCGGACCATCGAATAGACCTTGATCGGGAAGGTGGTGGTCTCCGGTCCGGAGGTGAAGAAGGTGATCACGAAGTCGTCCAGGCTGAGGGTGAAGGCCAGCAGGCCGCCCGCCACCAGGCCCGGCGTCATGTGCGGGACGATGATGTCGCGGAAGATGCGCCACTCGCCGGCGCCCAGATCGCGGGCGGCCTCCTCGAGTTCGCGGTTGAACGAGGCCAGCCGCGCCCGGATCACGATCGCCACGAAGCTGAACGAGAAGGAGATGTGCGAGATGATGATCGCGCCCAGGTTCAGCGGCCAGGGCAGCGACGTGGGCCAGGGCATGACCTGGGTGAAGAACACCAGCATGGCCACGCCCATGCAGATTTCCGGCACCACGATCGGCAGGGCCAGCGCGCCCTCGAACACCGGCTTGCAACGGGAAGCGGAACCGCCAGAGCAGCAGCGCCGTCATCGCCCCCAGCACCAGGCTGGCCAGGGTCGAGATGGCCGCGATGGTCAGCGAGTTGCCGAACGCGGTCAGCAGGTCGGCGTCGTGCAGCGCAACGTCGTAGTAGTGCAGGGTGAAGCCCCGCCAGACGATGTTGCGCTTGGAGTCGTTGAAGCTGAACGCCATCAGCGTGACGAGCGGCGCGTAGAGGAACACGCTCACCATCACCAGCCAGGCGCGGATCGGCCAGCGGCGCAGATATTCCAGCGGCGCCGGCGGGGCGCGGCGATTGGCGAGCGCGCTCATGTCGGCGCCCTCTCCCGGCTGCGGGCCACGATCGCCTGCACGCCGATGGCCAGGAAGGTCGCGTACATCAAGCAGGAACGACAGCGCGGCGCCGAACGGCCAGTTGTCGGCGGTCTTGAACTGCCGCTCGATGATGTTGGCGATCATCATGCTTTCCGGCCCGCCGAGCAGGTCCGGGGTCAGATAGGCGCCGATCGAGGGGATCAGGGTGACGATCACGCCCGAGACGATCCCCGGCATGGCCAGCGGAACCACCACCCGCGCGAAGGTGGCCAGATGGCCGGCGCCGAGGTCGAGGCTCGCCTCGAGCAGCGAACGGTCCAGCCGGTCGAGCGCCGCGTAGAGCGGCAGCACCATGAACGGCAGCTGGACGTAGACCAGGCCGAACACCACCGCGAAGTTGTTGTGCAGCAGCGGCAGCGGCTGAAACGCGCCCAGCGGATGGCCCGCGAGCGCGGTCAGGTGCGAGAGCCCGCTCCAGGCCGCCCCCAGCCCGGCGTTGATGAAGCCCTCGCTGCGCAGCACCGCCATCAGCGCATAGGTGCGGATCAGGAGGTTGGTCCAGAACGGCAGCATGATCAGCAGCAGCAGCCAGACCTTGGTCCGCTCGGAGGCGAAGGTGATCGCCACGGCGACCGGGAAGCCGACGACCAGGCACAGCGCCGTGGTGATCGCCGCGAACCAGACCGACTTCAGAATGATGCCCAGGTAGAGCGGATTGAGCGCATGGCCGTAGTTCGAGAACGTCCCGTCGATGGCGATCTCGACCAGGTTCTTGTTCTCGCCGAAGCTGTAGGCCCAGATGATCGCCAGCGGCGCCAGGAAGAAGGCGACCAGCCAGACCACCGGCGGCCCGGCCAGGGTGGCGAACACCGCCTTGGCGCGCGTCCAGCTCTCATCCATGGCGGGGCTCGCCCATCATGCGGCGAAGATCCGGGTCAGGGTCTCGTCGTAGAGCTGCGCGCGCTTCAGGCCCTCGAACTGGGCGTACTCGCACCGCGCCATCGCCTCCGGCGGCGGGAAGATCGCGGTGTTGGTGCGATAGCTCTCCGGCATCAGCGCCAGCGCCGCCGCATTCGGCGTCGGGTACATGATGGTGTTGGAGATCTCCGCGCCGTTCTTGCCGTCGAGCATGAAATTGATGAACTGGTGCGCGTTGTCCGGCCGCGGCGCGCCTTTCGGGATGCACAGGCAGTCGGAATTGAGGATCGAGCCTTCCCGGGGCACCACGAAGTCGAGGTCCGGATCCTCCTGCATCACCTGGGCGATGTCGCCGTTGTACTCCATGACGATGTCGATATCGCCGGAGAGCAGCAGGTCCTGGCCCTCGTCGTTGTGGAAGATTTTGATGTTCGGCTTCTGACGGATGTACATCTGCGCGACGCGGTCGACCATCGGCGCTGGAATGCCGCGCACCGAATGGCCCATATACTTGGCGCCCAGCTCGATCAGGTCGTCGGCTTCCGAGAACAGGCCGATCCGCCCTTTGTAGCGGTCGGAATCCATCACCCACTTCCAGCTGTCGGGCACGCCGTCGATCTTCGATTTGCGATAGCCGATGCCCAGCACCAGCCAGGTGTAGGGCATCGAATAGCGGCGGCCGGGGTCGAAGTCCGGATTCTGGAACGCCGGCAGCAGGTTCGCCCGGTTCGGGATCTTCGCGTGGTCGAGCGGCGCCAGCATGTCGGAGATGACCATGCGGGTGACGTACTCGTTGGAGGGCACGATCAGGTCGAAGCCGGGATTGCCGGCGCGCAGCTTGGAGAACAGCTCGTCGTTGGTGGCGAACAGGCTCATCTTCACCGCCACGCCGGTCGCCGCCTTGAAGTCGGCCAGGGTGGTTTTGCCGGTGTAGGTGTCCCAGTTGTAGAAGTTGAGCTTGGCCGCTTCGCCGTTGCGGCCGAGCGGCGCATTTTCAGCGCAGCCGGTCAGGCTGAAGCCCGCCGCGGCGGCGCCCAGCCCTGCAAGCAGCGAGCGGCGCGAGGCTCGCCTCACCGGATGGCCGCCTCAGGCATTCTTCAGGCACCAGTCGTAGTCGAGCGGCGGCACTTCGGCGAAGAAGCGGTCCTGCTCGGTGCGCTTGACGGTGGTGAACATCTCGACGAACCGCGCGCCGAGATAGTCGCGCAGCGTGGCCGAGGCGGCGAAGGCGTCGACGGCCGCGAACCAGTTGGCCGGCAGGCGCGCGCCGGAATTGGCGGCCGCGGCATAGCCGTCGCCGACGACCGGCGGCCCGGGGTCCAGCTTTTGCGTCAGGCCCGCATGCACGCCGGCCAGGAGCGCCGCCAGCGCGAGGTAGGGGTTGGCGTCCGCGCCGGCCACGCGGTGCTCGATGTGCCGCCCGCTGGGCGGCCCGGCCGGCACCCGCAGCGAGACGGTGCGGTTGTTCACCCCCCAGGTCGGCGCGACCGGGGCGTAGGAATTGGCGCGGAAGCGGCGGTAGGAGTTGGCGTTGGGCGCGAAGATCGCCATCCCCTCCGCCAGGCCGGCGATCAGCCCGCCGACCGCGTGGCGCAGCGGCGGCGCGCCCGCCGGGTCGTCGCTGGCGAAGATATTGCGGCCCCCGGCGTCGTTGACGCTGACGTGCAGATGCAGGCCGCTGCCGGATCGCTCGGCGAACGGCTTGGCCATGAACGTCGCCTCGCAGCCGCAGGCCGCCGCCACGCCCTTGGCGATGCGCTTGTACATCACCGCTTCGTCGGCCGCGCGCAGGGCGTCCGGCCCGTGATGCAGGGTCAGCTCCAGCTGGCCCGGGGCATACTCGGAGATCGCCCCTTCCAGCGGCACGCCCTGGGCGTCCGCGGCAGACCACAGGGCGCGCAGGAAGCCGCCGACGTCCTCCAGCTCGCGCAGGCCGTAGACGCCATGCAGAGTTAGGCCGCTCGCCGCCGGGACCGACGGCCGCCAACTCGATGCCGCCCGCCGCGGTGCGCCGCCCGTCGACCAGATAGTATTCGATCTCGCAGGCGACCACCGGGGTCAGGCCGTCGGCGGCGAACCGCTCCACCACGCGGCGCAGCACGTGGCGCGGATCGAGGTCGTTCGGCGTCCCGTCCAGCTCGTACAGCGAGGTGATCAGCTGGGCGACGTCCTCGCCCAGCCAGGGCGCCGGGACCAGCGTGCCCGGCGCCGGCCACGCCACCCGGTCGGCGTCGCCGTCGGCCCAGACCAGGCCGGTGTCCGCGCAGTCCTGCCCGGTGATATCGCAGACCAGGATCGAGCCCGGCAGGAAGCGGCCATTCTCGTAGACGGCGGCGATCTCGCTTCGCCGCAGCCGCTTGCCGCGCGGCACCCCGGACATCGCGGTGAAGATCAGCTCGAAGAATTCGATCCGCGGATTCGCCGCGAGAAAAGCCCGCACTTCGGCTGGATCGGCGATCGAACGGGCGGCGGGCAATTCGGACACCTCGGTGACGACGGCCTTTCCATCGGCGCTCCCAGCGCCTTGGCGCAAGTCGCCCCGTCGGCCGCGCCGACGCCTTGACCGCACCCCTTCTGTGATCACTCTCCGGCGGATAGTCCGCTTCCGTCAAGAGCGTCCGCGCAGCTCACTGTGATCACTGCTCGGTCCGAGCGATGATCGCGGGCCTTCATGCCGGCGTAACGATCCACAGCACCGCTGCGATCTGCCTGGCCTTCGTCGTGCTCGGGCGTTGAGCTGGCGCTGGCCGGCTTCAACCCCTTGCGATGGTACCGCCTCTCCGGATCGAACGGAGGACCTCCAGATCCACAATCTGGCGCTCTAACCGACTGAGCTAAGGCGGCCTTACCTCGCGAAGGCGTCTCGTTTAGGCGTGCGGCGGCCGGTGATCAAGCCGGCGCACCGGGCGGCGAAAGAAGCGGCCCCGGCGTCGCCGCCGGGGCCCTTGTCGTCAAGTCTCGCCTTGCGCCGCGCCTTAAGACGACGGCGGCTGGAAGCGGATCGGGATGTTGATCTCGCCGCCGGCGGTCGGCACGCCGTCCTTGGCCATTGGCCGCATCTTGAAGAGCTTGGAGATCTTCAGGGCGGCGGAGCCAAAGTCCTGGTCCGCGGGCTCCTCGGAAGCCACCGAGCAGTCCAGCGTCCCGCTTACGGACACCTGGCAGTGCAGCGTCACGTGGCCGCCGATGCTCATGCGCGACGCCCGGTCGGGGTAGTAGCGCGCGTAGTCGTCGCCGTTCGGCATGCGGATCCAGTCCGGCCTGGTGACGATCGTCGGCCGCGGCGGCGGGGGCTTCTCCGGGGTCACCACCGGCGGGGCCGGCGGCGGCGGAGCCGGGTGGGCCACCGGCGCGATGTTGAGCGGCGGCGGGGCCGGGATGTTGACCGGCACGTTGGCCGGCGGCCGGGGCTGGATCGGCGGTGGCTTCACCGTCTTCGGCGGCGGCGGCGGGGGTGGCGGCGGGGGCGGCGGAGGCGGCGGGTGAAGGATATTCACCTCCTCCTTCTGCTCCGAGTAGTTCTTGTAGTTCGGCTTGAACTTCGAGTTGTAGACGTAGAAGCCGACGATCACGTGGAACAGGATCGCCACGCCGGACGCGATCAGGAAGGTCCGGGTGGCGTTCTTGCTTCGCCGCGGAACGTCGAACGGGTTGTGGTGTGGGTGGGCGATGTCGACGTCGGTCATTTCTTGGCACCCACCCCTGACCGGTCTTCGCCCACCAGCGCCACGCTGTAGAACCCGTTGTCCTGCATGGTGTTCATCACATCCAGGAATTTGCCGTATTCCGCGTCCTCGTCGCCGCGGATGAAGATCCGCAGGCCGACGTGGCTCGGGCCTGCAGCCAGCTTCAGGGCGTCTGGAAGCTCGCTGAGGTCGGTTTGGTTGTCACCGACGTAGTAGGAGCCGTCCGCCTTGATCGACACGTAGATGATCTGCGGCGGCTTGGTCTGCGGCTTGACGTTGGCGGGCGGCAAATTGACCTTGACGTTCACCGAAGCGAGCGGCGCGGCCACCATGAAGATGATCAACAGCACCAGCATCACGTCCACGAAGGGCGTAACGTTGATCTCGTGGTTCATCTCGACGTCGAATTTGCCGCCGCCGGGTCCTGAGAGTTTGGCGGCCATCGGGGATTACGCCCCCTTGTCGAGCTGACGCGAGATCGCGTTCATGAGCTCGGCCACGAAGCCTTCCGTGCGCGAGCCGTACGACGTGATCAGGGTCTGGAAGTAGTTGTAGAACACCACCGAGGGGATGGCCGCGAAGAGGCCGAGACCGGTGGCCAGCAGCGCTTCGGCGATGCCGGGCGCCACGACCGCGAGGTTGGTGGTGTTCGAGTTCGCGATGCCGATGAACGAGTGCATGATCCCGTAGACCGTGCCGAACAGGCCGATGAACGGGCCGGTCGAGCCGACGGTCGCCAGGAACTGCATCCCGTCCGAGAGGCGCCGGGCGAGCGAGGCCTGCACCGCGTTGACCGCGTTCTGGGCGCGATCGATGGTGTTGTCGCGGTGCTCGCCGGTGACTTGCAGCCCGGCCTGGCGCGAGAGCTCCACCTCGGCGGACGCGGCGGCGCACATGTCCGCCAGCGGATTGCCGGCGAACTCCTCGGTCTCGGAAATCTTGCCCATGTCGGCGATCGACTTGGCGGTGCGGAAGGACTCGAGGAACTGGTTGGACACCCGGTTCAGCGAGTTGAACTGGAAGATCTTCAGGATGAGGATCGTCCAGGAGAACAGCGAGGCCAGCGCCAGGCCCACCATCACCACCTTCACCAGCGGCTCGGCGTCGACGAACATTTCCCACGGACCGAGGTGACCGGCGTGGGCGCCGCCGACCCGGGTGGGGGTGGCGTCGGCGGCGGGGGCGGCGTCAGGCGCGGGCGCCGGCGCCGCGGCCGGCGCGGGAGCGGGCGCCGCCGCAGCGGCAGGGGCGGGACTCGCCGCCGGCTGCGCGAAGGCAGGCGCCGCGGTCATCAGCGCAAGCGCGCCGACGATGGCTAGAATTGGGGTGGTTGTTTTCGTGTGAAGCATCGTTTCGCCAGTTCCTGCTTGGTCTTGCTCGCCCTAGGACCCGAAGGGATCGTCGCGCGGGGCGCCTGTCCGCCCGTGATGGTGGAGGCCCGGCGCGAACTCGCCGTCGGCGACCTCGCAAGTCCAAAGCCCTAGTCGCCACGCCCGTCCCGCCACGCTTCGATCCAATCTCATTCGTCGGCCTTGGAAGCTCACGTTTCGAGGCGCTCAAAGCGACCGGCCGTCGGCGCGAGCCGAGGCAAGTCCTTACCGCTTTGTTAGACTTGCGGCCCCGGTCCTTTGGCAACCTCAAATCTCACCGTCAAGGGGGCGTCGCGGATCGGTGTTTCGCGACAAAACCGCGACAGGCACGGCGGTTTTGCAATGCAACATCGCAGGTTTACTGACGGATTCACGGTTTCCGGGCCTCCGCTGCGATCTTGTCGTTGCATCGCAGCATGGGCGACCGCGGTCTACCGGGCGGCAATTTGCGTTCGAGCCGACAAGACTTTCGCCCGCCAGGGGCGAGGAAGAGTGGACGCGCTAGTCAAGTGTGCCGGCGTCGGCGGCGGCCATTGCCGGTTGAGCGGCGCGGCGCATTCAGCGCAACGGGCGCCGGATCGCACTCAATATTCAACTGATCCAGCTGCGTGGCCGATTGACTGCCACGCAGGGCGTGGGGCTGATGCGCGGGCGTAGGGGATCTCATGACCGGGCCAGCCGCCAGCCTGTGGCGTCATCCGGCTTTCATGAAGCTCTGGGCGGCGCAGACCGTCTCCAGCTTCGGCGCGCGCATCGCCCGCGAGGGCTTGCCGATGACCGCGGTGCTGGCGCTGCATGCGCCTGCAGCGGCGATGGGGGCGCTGGCGGCGGTGGGCCTGGCCGCCTACGCGCTGGTGGGGATGGCGGCCGGGGCGCTCGCCGACCGGGCGCCGCGCCGCGCCCTGATGATCGGCGCCGATCTCGGCCGCGCGCTGGTGATGGTGGCCGTGCCGGCTGCGGCGCTGCTGCACGCGCTCTCGATCGCTGGCGTCGCCGTGGCGCTGGCGCTGATGAGCGCGCTGACGGTGATCTTCGACGTGGCGGACCACGCCTTCCTGCCGAGCGTCGTGGACCAGGCCCAGTTGGTGGACGGCAACGCCCGGCTCGCCGCCACCGATGCGGCCGCGGAGATCGGCGGACCGGCGGCGGCCGGCCTGCTCTTCCAGCTGCTCTCCGCGCCGGTGGCGATCGGGGCGAGCGCCCTCACCTACCTGGCCTCGGCGCTGTTGCTGGCGGGACTGCCGCCGCAGCCGGGCGGCGCGCCGGCGGCCGGGTCCGACGCCGCGGCCCCGCGCTCGGGCTTGCGTATCGTGCTCGCACATCCGCTGGTGCGGCCGATCTGGCTAATGGCGGTGGCCGGCGACTTCTTCGGCTGGTTCTTCGGCGCGCTCTATATTCTCTATGCGCTGAGCGTGCTGCGGCTCACCACCACCGAGCTGGGGCTGACGATCGCCGCCGGCGGCGTGGGCGCCCTGGCCGGCGCCGCCGTCGCGCCGCTGGTCTCGCGCCGGCTGGGGGCCGGCCCGGCCATCGTCGCCTCCGGTTTCGCGATGGCGCTGACCACCTTCCTGATCCCGCTCGCCGGCGGCGCGCCGCTGGCGGCCATGGCGCTGCTGATCGCCGCCCAGCTGAGCGGCGATGCGCTGCGCACCGTGATGCAGATCGCCCAGACCAGCCTCCGGCAGACCGTGCTGGCGCCCGGCGAGCTGGGCCGGGCGGCCGGCGCGTTCGCCACCGGCCAGGGGCTGGCCGGCGTCGCCGGCGCGCTGATCGGCGGCGCGCTCGGCGGTCTCATCGGCCCGCGCGAGGCGCTGCTGCTGGCCGCCGCGGGCCTCGCCGCCACGCCGCTGATCGGCCTGGTCTCGCCGCTGCGGCGCGCCCGCAGCGGCGCCGGCGCGACTCCGCTTTAGATGGAAAGCGTGAGATAATCGCGCTGTGGCTCCCTTCGGGCTCGCCGCGCGTAGGTTGGGGTAAGGCTGGCATGCAGCTGCACGAGGTCGATGGCTTGGTCAGCCTGCTCGTCCAGGGCGCCCGGGTCCGCCGTGGCCTCTCCGTGCCTGGGCTGGGACCGATCGGCCCGCCCCAGATCGCCATACTGGTCGCTCTCGCCGCCTCGCCGTTCGTCATCTGGTTCGTCAAGCGCCGCATGGACCGCTGGGAGGAAACGCAGCGGCGCGAGGACGCGCGCCGCTGCGCCGTCGACGTGGCGGTGGCGCTCGCCAAGTCGATCCAGCTCTGCCAGGACGTGCGCCTGGCGATCCAGACGGCCGACCGACTGCCGGAGGACACCATCGACGCCGCCATCGGCTCGCTCGCCCGCTCGCGCCAGCTGCTTCGCCTCTACCTCAGGCGCCACATCCCGCTGCATGAGCTGATCCCGCTTGCCGCCGCCGCCGAGAAGCGGCTTGGCGAGGGCTGCCAGGCGATGCAAGCGCTGCACGCCCCCCCGCCAGGCGTCGGCGCCCAGCGCGACGCGGCCTACGCCAATCAGCTGCAGACCGTCCGCGCCGAACTGCAGTCGGTCGTCGAGCGCCTGCAGGGCCTCCAGCCCGACCTCGGCCGCGCCATCGCCAAGGTCGACGCCGGCTGGGCGCTGACGGACTAGGCTGGCCCGCGAGGCCGCCGTCGAGGCGTCAACTCGTTCGGAGGTCGTCTCCACGGCGCCAAGCGGATTTGACTTAACCTGCATCAAGCCTTCCTGGCCGGGAACGGGGCTAGTTGGACGAAAGCCGGTCACACCGATTGTCCCGGATCGCCCAGGTCTACCAATGCCCGAACGTCCTCGCCGAACCCTGATGAAATGGATTCTGCCCGGCCTCCTGGCGCTCATGCTTGTCCCATCGGCAAGCCTCGCGGCGGTTCCGGTTTTCGCCATCGTGCCGGACGGTAGTTCGGTCACCTTCCATGTGAAGGCCTCGGTGCCGCTGCAGGGCCGCTTCGACAAATGGCGCGGTTCGCTGACGTTCAGCTCGACGGATATCTCCACCGGCCTGTTCGAGGTGAAGGTCGACGCCGACTCCGTTCATACTGGCAACGCGATGGAGGACGGAACGCTCAAGAGCGACAAGTTCTTCGACGTCAAAAACAATCCCATCATCAGCTTCCGCTCCACGAAAATCTCGCAGACCGGCAGCAACACCTTCGTGGTGGCCGGCGTCTTCATGATCCGAGGCGTCTCCAAACCGCAGACGCTGGTTCTGACGACGACCGGCCGCGGCGCGTCGACCGGCTCGATCAAGGGAACGCTGGGTTTCGACCGCAAGGACTACGGCATGACCAGCGGCATCCCCCTGGTGCAGATCGCCGACCACGTCGACGTCGCCGTCGACCTGAAGGTCCATCGCGTCAGCGGCCCGCCGCTGACGCTGAAGCCCTAGGCGCCGGAGCCTTCCGGGCCGGCTAGGCCCTGGTTGGCGTGGGCGGCGCGGAAGCGTCGGCGTAGCCCGAACGGGTTATGCGCGCCCGACTATTCGCTGTCACCGTCCCCCCAAGCACAACTCGAACCTGGGGGAGAATAGAATGCGTGCTCTCGTGTTGGTTGGTGGCGCTTTGATGGCGGCGACGAGTTTGTCGGTCGCCGCCAACGCCGCTCCGTCGCCATCGGCAGCTGCCGACTCGCCGATCGTCGCCTCTGACAATCAGGCCTACGTCGACTTTATCGGCGCCGATTTCGGCTACACAGAATTTGCAGCCATCGCCGTGCCGAAGACGCCGGTCGGCGCAAAGCTCGATACCGAGACCCATTGGGTGCCGGGCGTCAATGCTTCGCTGTCCTTGATGGGCAACTGGGTCGTCGATAACGCCTACTTCAACGCGCAAATATCCTACAGCGACGGCCACACGCATTACACTGGAGAGACAGGCGCCGGCGGCGGTTTCGGCTCCGTCGTCACGAGCGACACTGCGCAGCTCTTCGACAGCGATTTTCGCATCGGCAAAGGCTTCGCCGTCGCCGACAACGTCATGCTGACCCCGTATTTCGGCATCGGCTCCCGTTACTGGCGGCGCGGCCCTTTCCCTGAGACCTACACCAACGGCTATGTAGGCGCCGGCCTCCTCGGTCAGGTCGCAGCGACGAGCCAGCTGGTCTTTTCCGCCAACGGACTGGTCGGAGGCACCTTCGATTCGGGCATTACCGTCGCAACGCATCCGGGCGTCGTCGGGTGGTCGGCGCCGCTCGGCAATTCGCTGCTCTACAAGCTCGGCGGCGCCGCCGATTTTGCGGTCACGCGCAATTTCCACATCAACGCCGGCGTCGACTACACGAACTTCGCCTACGGGCGATCGCCGTTCGTCCACGGCAACGTCGAGCCGCACAGCACGACGTCCAACGTGTTGCTGAAGGTGGGCGCCGGCTTCGCCTTCTGAACGAGATCAGCCCCAGGCGCGGTCCGCACGCTTCTGACTCAAAAAGGGAAAGAGGGATGGTGCCTGGGGGCGGATTCGAACCACCGACACGCGGATTTTCAATCCGCTGCTCTACCAACTGAGCTACCCAGGCCCAAGCTCGCCGAGGGGCCCTCGGTCGAAGGAGGGCGCGTCTATATGGGAGCGGGGCGGTCTCTGTCCAGCCGCGGGCGGCGCCTGCCGAGGCCAGCGGCGATGAGCCACGCCGCGTAGAGGGCGAAGAGGCGAGGCCGGCGCCGGCGATGGCGGCGCCGAGCGCTTCGGGCGCCGTCTCCCCCACCCAGGCGCGGCACTGGCGCGCCGCTGGCGGCGGGACGAACGCGACGAGTCGGCCGGGGCCCGAGGGCGCGGTCGCCACCGGCCGGCCATCGCAGGCGGCCTGCCAGGCCGGGAAGTAGAAGCGGCGCAGCACGATGCGCGCGCCCGGGACCGGCGTCAGATCGACGTCACCCCCCTGCCCTGCCCGCGCCGCGGACGCGCCGGCCGCGAGCGGGCGCGGCCTGCAGCCCGGCGAGCGGCGCGGCTGGCGCGGGGCCGTCGGGGCCTATCCTCAGCATGCCGCGCGGCAGGTACTCCGGCGCGTCGGCGTCGGTGGGGAAGCTCGCGGCGCCATAGCCGGCCAGCGTGCGCGTGGCGGCCGGGCCGGCGGCGAGGTCGCGGGCGAGCGCGGCGGCGTTGCCCAGCGCCAGCGCGACGAACACCGCCGGCGCGATCGGCATGGCGTTGCGCGGCGCGAGCGCGATCAGCGTGACGAAGGCGAAGTCCTGGATGGTCATCGCCCGCCACGGGAACTGCGCCTTCGCCAGCAGCGGCAGCGACCAGAAGCCGGGCAAGAGCCCGGTCACCGCCGCGAAGACCAGGACGGTGACGCCGGCCCAGAAGCGCAGCGTCACATCGCGGGTGCGCCAGGCCAGCCACCCGATCCAGGCCGCCAGCGCCGCCTCGGCGAACGAGATCGCGCCGAAGAACGGCTCCAGCGGCAGCGACCAGGCGATGGGGTTGGTCAGCAGCCGGTCGGCCGCCTGGAACCGGGCGCTCCACCAGTAGTCGGCGCTGATCGCGTCCTGCAGCTGCAGCGCCGGAACGAGGTAGATCGCCGCCACCGCGGTGCCGACCGCGAACGCCGCGCCGGCCGTGGCCACGAAAGCGAGCCGGCGCTGGCTGCGCCAGAGCGCGTAGAGGCCCAGCGGCGGGACCAGCAGCGCGCCGGTCAGCATCGCGATCGGCAGGTGCGCGAAGATCAACGCCGCCCAGCCGGCCGCCAGCAGCAGCGGACCGGAGCGCACGGCGCGCACGGTCTGTTCCATCCCAAGCGCCAGCACCGGGATGGCGACGAAGGCGGCCAGCTCGGCGAAGGCGCCACGCAGGTAGTGGTCGTCGAGGTGGTAGGGCGCGACCAGGTAGGCCAGCGCGCCAATCAGCGCCCGGGTCGGGGTCGTCAGAGCGCGCAGCCAGGCGAACATCGCCCAGCCCGACCCGGAGATCAGCGCCAGCGTCGCCAACTTCACCTGCATGGCCGCGCCCAGCGCGCCGCCGCTGGCCGCGCCGACCAGGGCGGCGACCCAGAAGCTCAGCGGCGGGTAGAAATAGAAGGTCGGGCTGCCGAGGCCACCGAACGAGCCCGGCAGCCAGCGCGGGTAGGGATCGCCGCCGCGGACCAGCGCGCCGAACTGGGCGGCCCAGTTGAGGTCGTAGCTGAACGAGTCGCCCGGCGCGGCGATCACCAGTGTCGGCGCCCAGACGAGCACGGCCGCGGCGGCGATCACGGCGAGAGGCGCGGCGGTTTTCATCGGGCTGAGAGTCCGGCAATTCAGCCGTCCGACAAAGCCGGCTCAGTCGTCGTCGGCATATGGGTCCGGATCGTCGTCGTCCTGCGGCCCGTCGTCGGCGGCGGGAATGGCGTAGCGGCCCGAGAGCCAGCGCTGCAGGTCGAGGTCGGCGCAGCGGCGCGAGCAGAAGGGCGCATGGTCGGCCTCCGCCGGCCGGCCGCAGATCGGGCACTTGCGAACGCTCACCTTGCCTTCACCTCGAACACCTCGTTCGAACGGGCCGGATCGGCGGCGATCTGCAGCCGTGCGCCGAAGCGGTCCGTCAGGGCTCTTCAGGTAGGCGCCCGCGGCGCTGGCGACAGCGGGCGCCGCGGTCGCGACGAGCTGCGCGCCGGGATCGCCCAGCGCCTCGCGCTCGATGGCGCGGACGAGGCGAAGCGCCAGCGTCTGCGGCGTCGGGCGGCCATGCTCGTCCAGCAGCCGCTCGGCGACGGAGCGGCGGCGGCGCGGCACGGTCAGCTCCAGCGTGCCGAAGCGGCTGATCGGGCCGAACGCGACGCCGGGGTTGTCGGGGGCGAACGCCACCCGGGCGGCGGAGAGCATCGCCGGGCCGTCGTGGCCGCGTCCGGCGAGGTCGATCACCACCAGCCCGCCCTCGCCTTTCAGCCGCAGAATGCGCGCCGCCGCGGCGAGCGCGGCGAGGTTGGCCGCCCGCGCGGCGCGCTTGGCCTCGGCCCCGCCCCGCTCGCCGACATCGACGTCGACCGCGGTCAGCGCCCGCGTCGCGCTCCACGGCGATGGAGCCGCCGCCCGGCAGCGGGAAGACGCGCTCCAGCGCCTCGGCCTCGGCTGCGTCGGCGGCGGCCCGGGCGTCGGCCCCGGTCTTCATCGGAAGCCTGGTCAGCGCCGCCAGCTCGGCCTCGATCCCCGGCGCCGGCGTCTCGACGCGCGGCGCGCCCGCCGCCTCGCCCAGCAAGCCGCAGCTGCGCGCCCTTGCCGCCGCGCGCCTCGGCGCGGATCTCGACGCGCAGCGCCTGTCCCTCGGCGACGCGCGGCATGTCCGGCGCCAGGTTGAGCGCGCCGTCCGGCCCCTCGCCGAGGTCGACGAACGCCAGCGCCAGCTGCCGCTCGACCTTGCGCACCCGGCCGATGACCACCGCGCCCAGCGCCTGGCAGGCGATGTCGGCATCCCGGGCGATCAGCAGCCGCTCGGGCCGCCCGTCGAGGGTGACCACGCCGCGCGTCTCGCCGACGCCCGCATCGAGGTAGGCCCGCCGCTCGGTCACCCCGGATACCCCAGGCCGACCAGCAGCGAGCGGGTCTCGTAGAGCGGCAGGCCGACGACGCCGGTGTAGGAGCCGTTCAGCGCCGTCACGAACGCGCCGGCGCGGCCCTGAACGCCGTAGCCGCCGGCCTTGCCCGTCCATTCGCCGCTGGCCAGGTACGCGGCCAGCTCCGGCTCGGTCAGGCGCTTGAAGTGCACGCGGGTCTCGGAGAGCCGGGCGCCGGAACGGCCATCCGGCGCGCGGCGCCGCCACCGCGGTCAGCACGCGGTGCGCGCGGCCGGAGAGCAGCTGCAGCATGCGGCGGGCGCCTCGTCGCGTCGCCGGGTTTGCCGAGCAGGCGGCGGCCGACCGCGACCACGGTGTCGGCGGCGAGCACGAAGGCGTCCGGATGGCAGGCGGCGCAGGTCTCGGCCTTGGCCCGCGCCAGGCGCACGGCGAGCAGGCGGCCGGTCTCGTCCTTCAGCGGCGTCTCGTCGATCTCGGCCGGATCGACCGCGTCCGGGGCGAGGCCGATCTGGGTGAGCAGCACCAGCCGGCGCGGACTGGCGCTGGCGAGAACGAGTTTCGGCCGCTGGGGCATACTCTCGGCCATCGAGGCGAAGGGCCTCTACTCGAACCGGCAGGTGATGCGGCCCTTGAAGAGATCATAGGGCGTCATCTCCACCAGCACCTTGTCACCCGCCAGGATGCGGACGCGGTTCTTGCGCATCTTCGTGGTCGGTACGGGCGATGATCTCGCGCTCGTTGTCCAGCTGCACGCGGAAGGAGGCGTTCGGCAGCAGCTCGCTGACCGTGCCGGGAAGCTCCAGGAGCTCTTCCTTCGCCATTCGGCCTCTCGAGTTCGGGCGACGCGCCCACGAAGACCGCAGCCGGCGCTGGTTTGGCGAGGCTCGAGGGCGCCGACGCAGCCAACGCCACCCTACGCCAGAAGCGGCGCCGCTTCACCCCCCGAACGTCAGCGGCTTGCCGAACCGCTCGCGGATGCGCGCGGCCAGCGCATCGCGCGCTTCGCGATAGGCGTCCATCACCGCCTCGCGCGAGCCCATCACCAGGGTGGGGTCCGAGGTCGGCCAGTAGGCCAGCTCGACGGCATGGCCACGGGCGATCTCCACGGCGCGGTGCTGCGCCTCAGGGGTCAGCGAGACGACGAGATCGAAGGAATCGTCTTCCAGGTCGTCGAAGGTCTTGGCGCGGTGGCGGCTCATGTCGGCGCCCAGTTCTTCCATCACCGCGATGACGAACGGATCGGGCTCGCCCCCCTCGTCGCGCCGGAGGCCGCAGCTGTCGACATAGACCTGGGTGCCGTACATCAGCTTCATCAGGCCCTCGGCCATCGCCGAGCGCACGCGGTTGAAGTTGCAGGCGAAGAGCACCGAGCCCGGCGCGGCTGAAGGCGGATCGGCGGGCATGGCGGGCTCGCTCAGCCCCGCCAATGCAGCGCGCAGATCAGCGTGAAGAGCCGCCGCGCGGTGTCGGAGTCGGTCTCCACCTTGCCGGCCAGCCGGGCCTTCAGCAGCTCGGAGCCCTCGTTGTGCAGGGCGCGGCGGCCCATGTCCAAGGTCTCGATCTTCTGCGGCGTCGCGTTGCGGATCGCCTGATAGTAGCTGTCGCAGATCATCGCGTAGTCGCGCACCACGCTGCGGAACGGCGACAGCGAGAGGATGTGGCGGCGCTGGTAGCCGGGGCCGGCGATGTCGAGCGCCAGCCGGTTCTCGATCAGCGAGATCGTCAGGTGGTAGGGCCCGCCCTCGGCGCCTTCCGGCACGAAGCGGTTGTCCTCCAAGAGGTCGAAGATCGCGATCTGGCGTTCCTGCTCCTGGTCGCGCGAGGCGGCCGACAGCGACTCCTCGTCGAGCACGACGCTCAGGAGCCGATGCTCGCCCGCCATCACCCCGCCCCAGATCTAGTTGGAGCTGGCCGGTTGCGGCGGATCGAGACCGAGCGCGCGTGCGCCGGCAGACCCTCGGCCAGCGCCAGCGTCTCGGTGGGTCCCGCCAGCACCTGGAAGGCGGCGGCGCCGCAGCCGATGATCGAGGTGCGCTTCAGGAAGTCGTAGACCCCCAGCCCCGACGAGAAGCGCGCCGAGCGGCTGGTGGGCAGCACGTGGTTGGAGCCCGCCACATAGTCGCCGAGCGCTTCCGGCGCATAGCGGCCGAGGAAGATCGCGCCGGCGTGGCGCACGCGGTTCGCCAGCCGCTCCGGCTCGTCGATCGCGAACTCCACGTGCTCGGGCGCGATGCGGTTGACGAGCCCCGGCGCGTCGTCGAGCGCGGCGACCACCACCGCGCCGTGGTCGCGCCACGAAGCGGCGGCGGCCTCGCTGAGCCCCTTCAGCTGCCGGTCGACCTCGGCGGCGACCGCTTCGGCGAACAGCGCGTCGTCGGCGATCAGGATGGCTTGCGCGGCCGGGTCGTGCTCGGCCTGGCTGAGCAGGTCGGCGGCGATCCAGGCCGGATCGTTGCCGGCGTCGGCCACCACGACGATCTCCGAGGGGCCAGCCAGGGCGTCGATGCCGACGATGCCGTAGAGCCGGCGCTTGGCGGCGGTGACGTAGGCGTTGCCAGGTCCGACGATCTTGTCCACCGGGCGGATCGGCCCGGCGCCGAACGCCAGCGCCGCGCAGGCCTGCGCGCCGCCGATGCGCCAGATCTCGCTGACCCCGGCTTCCTGCGCCGCGGCCAGCACCGCCGGCTCCAGGCGCCCGGGCGGCGTCACCATGGCGACCCGCTCGACGCCAGCCACCTGTGCGGGGATGGCGTTCATCAGCACGGTCGACGGATAGGCCGCGCGGCCGCCCGGCACGTAGACGCCGACCGCCTCCAGCGGCGTCCAGCGCCAGCCGAGCTCCACCCCGACCTCGTCGACGAAGCGCGCGTCGGCGGGCCGCTGGCGCTCGTGGTAGGCGCGGATGCGGGCGGCGGCGAAGGCGATCGCCTCGCGCACCTCGGCCGGGCAGGCGTCGACGCCGGCCTGGAACTCGCGCGGCGTCACGCGGATGGTCGCCTCGGTAAGCCGCACGCGGTCGAAGCGCTCGGTGTAGCGCAACACCGCATCGAGACCTTCGGTCAGCACCGCCTCGATGACGGCGGCGACCGCCTCGTCGACGTCGGCCGGCATGCCGCGCCGCTCGGCCAGGAAGGCGTCGAACACCTGGTCGAAGTCGGCGTCGTTGGCGTCGAAGCGGCGCATGGCGCCGCTTGTGGCGATTCCGGGCGCAAACTGGAAGGGGGTTGTCAGGCCCCGCTCGACCAACCGCGCCGGGCGTGATCGACTGGCCGCACCGAGGGGGAGAGCCAGGCACATGCGGCGGCTGATGATCATGGTTTGCGCGGCGATTGGCGTTGCGGGGGTCGCGCGGGCCGGCCCGGTGGCTGCGACGCTGTGCTCGAACGGACCGGCGGCGCAGAGCTTCGGCCTGGCCAAGATCGTCGGCGCCCCGAAGGTGTACCTGAAGAACTGCCCGCCGGGCGCGGCCGATTGCACGGAGCTGCCGAAGACGCCCTACGTGATCCCCGGCGACGAGGTGATCGTCGGCGGGCGGGCCGGCAACGCGGTCTGCGTCGCCAAGCCCAACCGGCTCGGCGACACCGCCGGCTGGGTGACCGAGTACCAGGTCGAGCTGGAGACCGCCCCGCCCGCGCCGGTCTCGGCCTGGGTCGGGCATTGGGTGCAGCCGGGCGGCGACACCATCGACCTGAAGGCGAAGGGCGCCGGCCTGGCGGTCAGCGGCAATGCCTGCTGGCCGTCCTGCACGGGCAAGACGACCTACGGTCCCCACGTCGGCGACCTCGAGGGCGCGGCGACGCCGGCGGGCGGGCGCCTGGCGATCGGCAGCGACGAAGACTGCGAAGCGCAGATGTGGCTGGTCGGCGCGTACCTGGTGGTCTTCGACAACATGGGCTGCGGCGGCATGAACGTCACCTTCACCGGCGTCTACCAGCGCGCGCACAGCCGCTAGGCCGCTCTCACCCACCCGCCCATCCCGACGAACGTCGGGACCCAGGTAGGACTGAGTAAAAGGGCGGGCAGATAAGAGCGTGGGTGCGCGCCGTAGGCGCCGTCTTTCAACACGAAGGACACGAAGGACACGAAGAAAGCGAAGGCTCGTACCCTTCGTGTCCTTCGTGCTCTTCGTGTTAGAAAAGCAATGCCTGCGGCGCAGCCATGCCGGCAGGCCTTGGCTCGCCTCAACTTCTTCCGCCCTGCGGGGCGTTGCCTGTCTGGTGGGCGACCTTCCCCAGAATCTCGTCGACGACGCGTTCGAGCGGGGCGGTGGCGTCGATGATCGTCGCCTGCTTCGGGACATCCGCTTTCGTCGCGAACAGCTGTTCGATGAGCTCGCGTTCCTCGGGTTTGCCGCCGAAGTCGGTCGGGTCCAGCGCCACGCGCTGATCGATCCGCCGGTTCATGGTGTCGCGGTCGACCTCCAGGACGAACACGCCGTCGAGCAGGTGGGCGAACTTGGCGAAATTCCTCGAGCCGCCGCAGAAGAAGGTGAGCGGCTGCGTCCGGTCGGCGACGTAGGCCCGCACTTTCGCCACGTCCCAGATGTAATGCTCGGATATCCACTCGACCGTCGGCACACCCGCCTCAGGCGCCGCCGGCAGGCCGGTTTCCGGATCGCCCCGAAAGGCCAGCTCCCGGTCGCCATGGATGGCCTGGTAGCCGCGCCGTTGCAATTCCGTGGCGACCGCCGTCTTGCCGGCGCCGGAAACCCCTTCGATCAGGTAGTTCCGGACGCCCATTCAAGACCCGTTCGGCAACCCGAGCGTCGCCAGGCAAAGCTCGAAGACTTCGCCCTCGGACAGTCGATCGACTTTGATCTTGTCCTCGCAAGGCAAAGGCGGCCTCGCCCTGACCTTCTTGTTCCAGCGCATCGCCGCGGCGTAATCCTTGAAGCCGTCATCCCTGGCGATCACGCGCTCTTTGACGATCTCGTCGTCGTCCATGAATAGCGTCACGATCCTGTAACGATAATCACCGAACGCCGCCTGCAAAGTCACCAGCCGTTCGTCCTGAAAGTCCGTCAGCAATACCGGCGCGATCCGCTTATCCAGAATTCTCTTCAGTGCGTAGAGCAGGATGTCGAACGCCATGTTCTCTTCGTCGGGCGAAGCACGCGCCCAATCACGGTCCAGGTAGAGATTTCTGACGTCGCTGAATTCGATCGTCGGCGGATATTGAAAGTGGACGCGAAGCCTGCCCATGAGCGTCGATTTGCCGACACCGGGCGCGCCGCCCAGGACGATCAGGTCTGGCGCCGCCATGACCGCCCTCGCCTAACCCTCGTGCGCCGGCGTGCTCGGGGTCGGCCAGGGGGTGGAGATGTCGGCCAGCGCCGCGTCGACGCATTCGACGACCAGGACGAGGTCGCCGCCGCCGGCGAAGGCCAGGCGGATCTCGCCGCCGGGCGCCTCGCCGGGCTCGAAGCTGACCGCCAGCAACTCCACCACCGCCTCGGGCGCCTCGCGGCGCAGGTTGCGCGACTTCACCGCCAGCACCGAGCCGAACTGCAGGCCCGCGCGCACCCGCCCGCCCAGCAGCATGCCGGGCGCCTCCCAGCGGTAGCGGTTCAGCGCCAGCGTGAAGCGGCGGCCGCGCGCGTCCCACTCCAGGTCGCGAACCTGCGCGACCGCGTCCTGCAGCGCAGCGGAGATCACCGCCAGATCCTCGGCGTCCTCCGCCAGCAGCCTGAGCGCTTCGGTCTTGCTCATCCTCCTGTGCTCCTCACGGAGCTTCGGAGGACAAGTCCCCACGATCCTGCGAAGCCTTGGCGAAGCAGGATCATTCGGCCGCCTCGAGCTCTTCGTCGTCGCCGCGGATGCGGCGCACCTGCGCGCCGACCGCCGACAGCTTCTCTTCCAGCCGCTCGAAGCCGCGGTCCAGATGGTAGACGCGGTTGACCACCGTCTCGCCGCGCGCCGCCAGCGCCGCGATCACCAGCCCGACCGAGGCGCGCAGGTCGGTGGCCATCACCGGCGCGCCGTTCAAGGCCGCGACGCCGCGCACCCGCGCCTCGCCGCCCGAGACGGAGATGTCGGCCCCGAGCCGCGTCAGCTCGGGGGCGTGCATGAAGCGGTTCTCGAAGATGGTCTCGCGGATCACGCTTTCGCCGTCGGCCAGCGTCATCAGCGCCATGAACTGCGCCTGCAGGTCGGTGGCGAAGCCGGGGAACGGATCGGTGGTGACCTCGACGGACGAGAGCCGCGCGCCGTTGCGCTTCACCGCGAGGCCGTCGTCCAGGCGCCGCACCTCGACGCCGGCCTCCTCCATCTTGGCGAGCAGCGCTTCGACAAGGTGCGGCCGGGTGCGGGTGAGGCGCACCTCGCCGCCGGCCATGGCGGCCGCCAGCGCGTAGGTGCCGGTCTCGATCCGGTCGGGCGTCACCTCGTGGGTCGCGCCGTGCAGCTGGGCCACGCCGACGACGCGGATCACCGGCGTGCCGGCGCCCTTCGATCCGCGCGCCCATCTTGGTCAGGCAGTCGGCGAGGTCGGCGATCTCCGGCTCGCAGGCGGCGTTGGCGATCACCGTCTCGCCGTGCGCCAGCACCGCGGCCAGCAGCGCGTGCTCGGTGGCGCCGACCGAGACTGTGGGAAAGCGGATGTCCGCGCCCCAGAGGCCGCGCGGCGCCTGGGCGTAGACATAGCCCTCGCTGAGGTCGATCCGCGCGCCCAGCGCCTCCAGCGCCATCAGGTGCAGGTCGACCGGCCGCGCGCCGATCGCGCAGCCGCCGGGCAGCGAGACCTTGGCCTGGCCGGTGCGCGCCACCAGCGGCCCCAGCACGTTGAACGAGGCGCGCATCTGGCGCACCAGGTCGTAGGGCGCGATCGCCGAGACGATCTCCGGCGTCGTCAGGATGGTCTCGGCCCCGTCCGCCCCGTCGCGCTCCTCGACCTCGACGCCCAGCCGCTGCAGCAGGCGCCCGAGGAAGCGGGTGTCGGCCAGCCGCGGCATGTTGGTGAGCCGCAGCGGCTCGTCGGTGAGCAGGCTCGCCACCATCAGCTTGATGGCGGAGTTCTTCGCGCCGGAGATCGGGATCACCCCCTCCAGCTCGGCCCCGCCGGTGATGGCGATGCGATCCATTCAACGCTCCCGCCGGACGCAGCGTCAGCTGTAGCGGCGTCCGAGTCCGTTACATAGCCCAAGCCTCGCCACCCGGATAAGGGGGCGCCGGCCGTTCGGTTGCGTGGGCCGGGCCGGCGCCGCATGGTCGCCGCCGGGACGGGTCACAGCGCGCGGCGGGGGTGTTCGTGGACGAGGGCGTGGCCGAACCCGGGCGCGGCGTGCATCCGGCGCTGTTCTTCGTGCTCTATTTCGCGTTCGGGGCGGCCGGCGGCTTCGTGGGCGGCGCTGCGCAGAACGTCTACGTCACCGGCGGGGTCAGCACGGCGGCGTTCGGCGCGGTGGTTTCGATCGCCCTGGCGCCGCAGGTGGCGAAGGTGCTGTGGGCCCCGTTGGTCGACACCACGCTGACGCCGAAGATCTGGTACGTCATCGCCACTATCGGCGTCGCCGGCGCCATCATGACCGGCGCCAGCCTGCCGGTGCGCGCAGGCTCGCTGCCGGCGCTGACGGCGCGTGGCCATGGTCGTGGCGGTCGGCGCCAGTTTCCTCGGGATGGCGGCCGACAGCCTGATGGCGCACGCCACGGCGCCGGGCCAGCGTGGCGCGGCGGGTGGCTGGAGCCAGGCCGGCAATCTCGGCGGCGCCGGCGTCGGGGTCAGCGCCGGCCTGGCGGTCGTCAGCGTCACCCACTCGCTGCTGCTGGCCGGATGCGCCGTCGCCGCGCTCACCTCGGCCTGCGCGCTCGGGCTGCTGTTCGCCCCGGCCTCCCAGAGCCTCCCGAAGGGGCGCAACTACATCCAGACGCTGAAGGCCGTGGCGAAGGACTGCTGGAGCGTGTGCCGCGCGCGGCTCGGCTGGCTGACGCTTTTCCTTTTCGTGCTGCCACTCGGCGCTGGCGGCGCGTCCAACATCGCGACCGGCATCGCGCACGAGTGGCGGGTCGACGCCGGCATGCTTGCCGGCATCGCGCTGGGCGGCGCGCTCGCCACCGGGCTCGGAGCGATCGTCGGCGGCTATGTCTGCGACCGGATCGATCGACGCGCGGCCTACGCGCTCTTCGGCGTGCTGGGCGGCGCCGTGGCGGCGGTGGCGGCGCTGGCGCCGAAGACGCCCGCGTGGTTCGTGGTGTTCAGCCTCGGGTACGCCGCCGCGCTCGGCATGGCCTACGCCGCGTACGCCGCCGCCAACCTGGAAGCGATCGGGCGCGGGGCGGCGGCCACCAAGTACACGCTGTTCGCCTCGGTCGCGAACGTCCCGGTCAGCCTGATGCCGGTGGCGGACGGCTGGGCCGACACGCACGGCGGCCCGAACGCGATGCTGTGGCTGGAGTTCGGCGTGGCGGTGGTCGCAGCGGCGCTGTTCGCCGTCGTTGCACTGGCGAGCCGGCCAAAGCGCGCGCTCGCGGCAGCCTAGCGGTCGGGCTTCCCGGCCGGCTTCGGCGCGGCGGCCTTGCGGCGTCGCAGGTTGGCGCGCAGCGCCGCCGCCAGCCTGGCCTCGCGGCCGTCATCCGCGGCCGGCCTCGTCTTGCGCGGCGCGGCGGGGTCGGGCGGCTTCTCATCGTTGTCCATGCCTCCCGCTGCTAATGCGGTGACGCGAAGGGTCAATCCCCCGGCGGTTTGGCGCCTCGGGACATCGATTGTCCCCGTACCGACGATTAGCCCTACGTGGCTGCAACCTTCCGGAATTCGACCGGACGTGGAATCTCCTCCTGATTGTAGAATTCGTGTAACTTCACATAACTGTGGTCGATGACGGCTTGACCGTCCCACCCCCGAATGCTCCAGTATTGAACTCGGGACGTCCGCGCACGGAATGCGTCCGCGCGCCCATGTCAAGCGTACATAAGTTGTGTCAAGAAAACACGCGCGCCGACATAGCGATGTCGCGGCGGTGGGAGCTTTGCCATGCCGGTAACTGTCACCTATCCTGGCATCTATATCCAGGAGGCGCCGAGTTCTAGTCACACCATTACTGCCGCTCCTACCAACATCGCCGTCTTTATTGGGTACACGCATCCGTTGAAGACGGCGACCGGGCTGACGGGTCAGGCGCAGCAGATCTTCGGCTTCTCGGACTACCAGTCGCAGTACGGTGGCTTCGTGCGCAGCGGCGCGTTCAGCCGCGCCTTCGGCGTGGCGAACAACCAGGGCGCCTTCGGCGACATGGCGCAGGCGGTGAACCAGTTCTTCCTCAACGGCGGCGCCACCGCCTACATCGTCGCGCTGGACAACCAGCAGCTGGGCGAGCTGTCGCCCAGCGTCGTGACGCTGGGGTCTGGGAGCCCGCCCGGAAGCTCGGTGCTGAGCCAGCTCGCGTCCGGCGCGACGGCGCCGGCCAGCGCCATCGCCTTCAGCGCCATCGAGGTGACCGACGAGCTCTACGCGATGGCGATCACCATCCGGCCCGGACAGGCGACCAGCCCGCCCGGAAACCAGGTGGCCGACATCATCATCTCGTACGGCCCGGTGAATCCGGCCGCCTCGGCCTCGCCGCCGTCATCGCCGCCGGCCTCGCCGGTCGCCACCGGGCCGGGCACCACGATCGAGACCTACCGGCGCGTCTCGCTCAATCCGTTCCTGTCGGACGGGGTGACCGCCAACCCCAACTACATCACCAGCCGCCTCTCGGCCTCGGCGCTGGTCACCGTTACGGTCGGCTCGGCGGCGGCGGCGCTCGGCTGGCCGGCCGGCATCACCACCCAGGTGTTCGCCAACTACCTGCCGCGCCAACACCGCCTTCTACAATCCCGAACGACTACACGGCGGTGCTGCAGGAAGACACGCCGCTCGACAAGGTGCCGATCTTCAACCTGATGGTGCTGCCGGGCATCGCCGACAACAGCGCCACCTGGCCGGCCGACGAGAGCGGGGTGCTGATCCTGGCGACCGCGACCGCCTTCTGCGAGCGCAAGCTGGCGTTCCTGATCATCGACCCGCCGATCGCCGACAGCGCCGACGGCACGGTCAAGCCGGCGGCATGGCCGCCGCTGCCCTCGCCAACGCCGGCGCCGCCCGGCGACGTCTCCAACCCCATCCAGGCGACCCTGAACCAGGGCTCGATCCCGGAGAGCAAGAACTCGGCGCTCTACTTCCCCTACCTGTTGTCGCCCGACCCGATCACCGGCAGCGGCGTCAACTACGTCACCGGCCAGCCGAGCCAGATGCCGCCGGCCGCCACCGTCTGTGGCCTCTATGCGGCGACCGACCAGGCGCGCGGCGTCTGGAAAGCGCCGGCCGGCTTCCAGACCCAGGCCAACAACGTCACCGGCGTCACGCTGCGCGGCCGGATGACCGACCCGCGCCAGGGCGTGCTCAACCCGCTCGGCGTCAACTGCCTGCGCCAGTTCCCCAACGTCGGCACCGTGGTGTTCGGCGCGCGCACGCTGGTGACGCTGACCGACGAGCAGTGGCGCTACGTGCCGGTGAAACGCACGGCGCTGTTCATCGAGCAGTCGCTGCTCGGCGCCCTGAAGTGGGTGATCTTCGAGCCGAACGCGCAGCCGCTGTGGTCGGCGATCTCGATGAGCATCAACGCCTTCATGCTCGGCCTCTTCAAGCAGGGCGCGTTCCAGGGCGACACGCCCAGCCAGGCCTTCCTCGTGCAGTGCGACGGCCAGACGACGACGCAGGCCGACATCGACAACGGCATCGTCAACATCATCGTCAGCTTCGCGCCGCTGAAGCCGGCCGAGTTCGTGGTGATCACCATCGCCCAGCTGGCCGGACAGACCCAGACTTCGTGACCTTCGCCCGCGACGAAAGGACTCCGCCGTGGCAATCTTCTCCGTCAATACGTCCAGGTTCGACCCCTACAAGTCGTACCGCTTCCTGGTTTACTTCGGTCAGAGCACGACCCCGGTCGCCGCCGTCAGCAAGGTCACCGCGCTGAAGCGCACGACCGACGTGATCGAGTACAAGGAGGGCGGCAACAACATCATCCTGAAGGGGCCGGGCCGCACCAAGTACGAGCCGCTGACCCTCGAGCGCGGCGTCACCTACGACACCGACTTCATCACCTGGGCCGACGCCACCCAGAAGCTCGACCAGGGCCATCCCACCACGTCGCTGGCCAACCTGCGCCGCGAGATCACCGTCGCGCTGCTGAACGAGGAAGGCCAGACCGTGCACGGCTACATCGTGCATCGCTGCTGGGTCTCGGAATTCCAGGCGCTGCCGGACCTCGACGCCGGCGCCAACGCCATCGCGCTCGAGCACATCAAGCTCGAGAACGAGGGCTGGGAAATCGACCCGAGCAAGAACACCGAACAGCTCGAGACCTGACATGCCCGCCGTCGCCATGCCGCGTGATCGCGACTCGGCGCCGGTGGCCAGCTTCGTGCTGCCGGTGAGCGGGCTCGCGGTGTCGCTGCGCGCGCCCACCGGCGCCGAGGAAGTGCTGCTGGCCGAGCGCCGGGTCGAGGACGCCGCGCTGGCGCTGGCGTTGGCGCAGCGGCTTGGCCGCGCGGATACGGACGTGGACTGGTCGGGGCTCGCGATCACCGACATCGACGTGCTGATCGCCCGCCTGCGGATCGCCATGGTTGGCGACCGGGTGATCGGCGAGGCGGCCTGCGTTTCGCCCGCCTGCGGCGAGAAGGTCGACCTGTCGTTCCGGCTCAGCGACTGGCTGGACCACCACCGCCCGCGCCGCGGCCTGCCCAAGGGCCGCGGCTGGCGGGCCGAACCGGCCGGCGACGCGCCCGGCTGGTACGTGCTGGCGGTGCGAGACGAAGACGCCGCGCGCTTTCGCGTGCCGACCCTGGCCGATCAGATCGCCGTGCAGGACGCAGCGGATCCGGCCACGGCGCTGGCGGCCCGGGTGACCGAGCCCGCCGACCTGCCCGCCCGCTTCAGGGCGCGGGCCGAGGCGGCGATGGAGATGCTGGCGCCTGCCCTCGCCGGCCCGATGCAGGGCCAGTGCCCGCACTGCGGCGCCGCGCTCACCGCCCTCTTCCATCCGCGCCAGTACTGCCTGCGCGAACTGCGCGACCGCGCGCGGTTCGTCTACGACGACATCGACGCGCTGGCCGAGCGCTACCACTGGAGCGAGCAGGCGATCCTGCGGCTGCCGGCCCAGCGCCGCAGCCAGTACGTCGAGCGCGCCCGCCAGGCCAGGGCGGCCTGACGCCATGCGCCGGCCCTCGTACCTGCAGCAGGTCGCCGCCCCACCCCCGAGACGGGGCGTGGTGGTGCTGGCGCCGCCGCGGATCGCCTTCAGGCCCGGCGCCGCCGAGTTGACGGTGGAGGACGTCCGTGCGCCGGCCGCCGCGGCGTCGCGAGCGCCGGTGCGCGCAGCCAGCCAGGGGCCCGCTCCGGCGGCGACGCGCACGGTCGAGGTCGCAGGCCCTGTCGTGGCCCCGCGCGTTCCGAGCGTGGCTCAGGCGCTGCGCGAGGCGGCGGCGTCCGTGACGCCGGTCACGCGTGGCGACAGCGCGGCGGCCGAGCGCGGCGGACCGCCGCCGCAGCCGACGCCGATCGCGCCGCCAGCGCAGCCGCCGCTCGCCGGAAGGATGGCCACCGCGCCGGGCGCGGCCGCTGCCCCGCCGTCGCCCAGCCCCATCGCGCCGCCCCGGCGCGAGCCGGGCCTGGCCCAGCCCGGCCGCCGGGCGGCGAACGAGGCGCTGGCGACCCCCACGGAGGTGAGGCCGGCCCAGCCGGCCGAGGCGACTGCGCCGTCGGCGAGGCCCGCCGCGTCCCTCGAACCGCCGCCGGCCCCGCCGCGAGCCTCGCTCGAGCCCAGCTTAGCGCCGCCGCGCGAGATCGCGCCGCCGCCGATCGCCCCGTCGGTCGCGCCGTCGCCGAGCGCGCCCGCCGCTGCGCTGCCGCTGATAACGCCGCCCCCGCCGCCGCCCCGCGCGCCCGTTCCGGCCGCTCGCGAGCGGGCGACGCCCGGACTGCACATCGGCACGCTGGAGGTGCGCATCGTCGCGCCGGCGCCGGCGCCGGCGTCGTTCGCCCCGCCGCGGCCGGCGCCGAGCCGCGCGGCGCGAGGCCCCGCCGTACGCGGCGGCGGCATTGCGCGCGGCTTTTCCGTCTTCGGCCTTGGGCAGAGCTGAGCCATGCCCGACGCAGCCCCCAAAACCCATATCGACCGGCTGCGGATCGTGCTGCCCGGCGGCGACGTCGACCGCGGCCGCAAGGTGGCCAAGCTGGTCGCCGCTGGCCTGGCCAACGCCGGCGCGCTGCCGCAGTCGGGCGACATCCCGACCCTGCGCGTCACCATCGACGCCGACCACCGCGCCGACCCGGAGTCGCTGGCGCGGCTGATCGTGGCCGCCACCCTGCGCGACCTCGCGCGCACGCCGTAAGGGTCAGGCGATGGCGGGTTTGAAAGGCGCATTGCTTTCGTTCACCGCCACCGGCGGCCTCGGCCTGCCGCCGCTGCCCAATGTGATCGTCTTCCAGATCAATCCGGAGACCGTCACCCACGCCTGGACCGAGGCGGCCTCGCCGCCGCCGCCGCAGCCGAGGCCCAACGAGCCGCCGGTGCACGTCAGCGCGCTGGCGGTGACCGGCAACCCCGGCGAGAGCTTCTCCTTCACGCTGATGCTCGATTCCGACGAGCAGATCTCCGACGTCGCCACCGACCCGATCGGGGCCGGGCTGGCTTTGCTGAGCGGCGTCTATCACGCGCCTGGCCGCGCTGGAGATGCTGCAGTTCCCCCACCGCCGCCCGGCGCCGGGCTGGTGGGCGGCGTCTCGGCGGCGGCCAGCGCCGCCGCGCACGGGGCCAGCGCCAGCGACAGCTCCAGCCAGGCGGTGCCGATCTCGCAGGTGCCGATGGTGCTGTTCATCTGGGGACCGATGCGCATCGTGCCGGTGCGCGTGACCGCGTTCAGCGTCAACGAGAAGCTGTTCGACGAGCTGCTGAACCCGACCCACGCCGAGGCCACCATCACCCTCTCGGTGCTGACCCCGCAGGACCTGGCGGACGTGCCCTCGCCGATGGGGGGCATCGCCATGGCCGCCTACAACTACACGCAAGGGCTGCGGCAGGTGCAGGCGATCGCCAACCTGGCGGAGTCCGCTTCCAGCGTCCTCGGCATGTTGCCGACCTCGTTGCTTTGAGGGAGTAGCGCGATGTTCTTTCCCGGCAGCCGCTACGTCAAACTGAGCACCTACAGCGTGACGCTGCCGAACGGCGCGCGCGTGCAGGCGACACGGCTGCCGACTCCGGGGCTGGCCGCGGTGCTGGGCTACTACCGGCGTGGCGGCGGCGACCGGCTGGACCAGGTCTCCGCCCGCTTCCTCGCCGACGCCACCCAGTTCTGGCGGGTCTGCGACGCCAACGACGCCGTCGTCCCGGACGCCCTGGCCAACGCGCCGCTGGTGGGGGTGCCGATCGATGCGCCGACGGGGAGCTAGATGGGCTCGACCTACCAACTCATGCTGGGCGGCCAGCAGGCGGACCAGACCCTCTACACGCTGATCACGTCGGTCGAGGTGGACGAGAGCATGGACATGCCCGCCGCCATCCAGATGTGCGTGCCGATCTCGCGCAGCAACGGCGGCGACCTGACCTACATCGACGACGCGCGCTTCGCGCCGCTGGCGACGGTGGCGATCGTCGCCACGGCGGGCGGCAGCGGCGCCACGGGCGTGGCGACCGGCGCAGTGGGCGCGGCGGCGGCGGCGGTCGGCGGCGGCGCGGCCCCGCCCGGCACGCAGTGCATCTTCGACGGCTACGTGCTCTCGCAGAAGATCCACCTGGAGACCGGCGCCACCAACGCGACGATGACCGTCTGGGGCCAGGACGCCTGCTGGCTGATGAACCAGACCGAGACCGTGAAGGAGTGGGTCGACGTCACCGACGACCAGGTCGCCGCCTCGATCTTCGGCGACTACGGGATCACCCCGGCCTCCGACAACTCGCAGAACGACTCGCCCTCGCACACCGAGGACACCCACAGCCTGATGCAGCGCGGCTCGGACATCGGGTTCCTGCGCATGCTGGCCCGGCGCAGCGGCAAGTGCTGCCGCGTCGCCTGCACCGACACGCCCGGCCAGCGCACCGGTTACTTCGCGGTCCCCAACCTGAACGGCCAGCCGTCGATCGCCATCAAGCTGAACGATTCCAGCAACTGGACGGTCAGCTCGCTCGACCTGGAGTGGGACGCCACGCGCCCGACCTCGGTCACCGCCCGCAGCGCGCTCTTCAGCGACAGCGACCCGAACGGCGCGGTCGGCGATTCCACCAGCTCCGGCCTCACGGCGCTCGATGCGCGCGACCTCGCCACCTTCGTCGGCTCGCCGATGACGGTGATCCTGGCGACCGCGGTCGACAGCGCCGGCGAGCTGACCCAGCGCGCCCAGGGCCTGCTCCGCGAGAGCGGCTGGTTCGTGCGCTGCGAGGCCGAGGCGGACGCCGACCGGCTGGGCGTCGTGCTGCGCGCCGGGATGCTGGTCTCGCTGGCCGGCATCGGCGCGCTGCACTCCGGCACCTGGATCGTCTGGACCGTGCGCCACAAGCTCACCCAGGAGGGGCACAAGATGCACTTCACGCTGCTGCGCAACGCCGTGGGTGCGCCGCCCACCGGCAGCTCCGGCGGCCTCTCGGCCCTGGTCGGCGCCGCATGACCGGTCCCGCCCAGCAGCATCACGACAGCGCCCACGTCGATCACGCGCTGATCGACGTGCTGGAGCGGCTGCGCAACCGTTTCTTCGGCAAGTACCGCGGCGTCGTCACCGACGTCGACGCCGGCACCATGCGGGTCAAGGCCAACGTGCCGGCGGTGCTCGGCCAGACGGCGTCCGGCTGGGCGCGGCCCTGCGTCCCGTTCGCCGGCCCCAGCATGGGCTTCGCCTTCCTGCCGCGAGGTGGGGTCGGGCGTCTGGATCGAGTTCGAGGGCGGCGACGTCTCCTACCCGATCTGGGCCGGCTGCTACTGGCTCGACGGCGAGCAGCCGTCCGACGCCACCGATAGCGTGATGGCGATCGTCACCAAGGCCGGCCAGAAGATCCTGCTCGACACCGGCGGAACGATCACCATCAGCGACCAGAACGGCAACACCGTCACGCTCGACTCCAGCGGCATCTCGCTCGCGACCTCGGCAGCCAGTCGGTCGCGCTCGGCCGACAGCGGCGTCAACATCAACAACGGCGCGCTGGAGGTGACCGCATGAGCGGCATGCTCACCACCGCCAGCGTGCTGATGTGCCCGCACGGCGGCACGGTGCAGGCGATCCCGTCGAGCACCGCCGTGCAGTTCGGCGGCGCGCCGGCGGTGACCGCGGCCGACACCTTCATGATCGCCGGCTGCGCCTTCATGATCGGCCCGGTCCCCTCGCCGTGCCTGACCGTGCAGTGGGTGTCGCCCGGCGCTGAAGAGCCAGGCAGGGAGCAACCCCACGCTGACCGAGGCCAGCGTCGGGCTGTGCCTGGCCGCCACCCAGGCGCCGCAGGGGCCGGTGACGATCAGCAGCACCCAGCCGCAGGTCACGGGGAACTAGGATGCGGCGCACCGACTTCGCCTATCCGTTCCGGATCGACCCGGTCTCCGGTCAGGCCGGCCAGGCGCCCTACGCCACGCATGTCGATCAGATGATCCGCCAGGTGCTGCTGACCACGCCGGGCGAGCGGGCGGACCTGCCGGAGTTCGGCTGCGGGCTGCGCCAGCTGCTGTTCGCGCCCAACAGCGACGCGCTGCAGGCGACCACCCAGCTGATCATCCAGCGCAGCCTCAACCTTTGGCTCGGCGACCAGATCAAGGTGCAGACGATCACCGTCGGGCCCGGACCAGACGACGACTTTTCGCAGATCGTCGTGCAGATCGCCTACATGCTGCTGGAGACCCAATCCATGCAGCAGACCTCAGTCCTGGTGAGCTGACATGGCCAGCCGCGACCGACGCGCCAAGGTTCTCGCCTCGACCGACGGTCAACGGCATCGACTTCGTCGAGGTCGCCAATGCGGCGCAGACGCTGCTGCGGGTGCATTTCCTGAACGCAGTGACGGTGACGCTGTCGGCGACGCAAGCGCCCACCATCACCGGCGGCGAGACCATCGCGACCGTCAACGTGCTGCCGATCCCGCCGACGGCCTGGGGCTGGGACGAGGGCCACCTGACGCTGACCCTGCGCGTCGAGGCGCCGGGCGACTTCTCCAACTACACGCTGACGATCTTCGCGGGCGGGCTGGACCCGTTCTTCGACTGGATTCGTTCTCGTTCAAGGCCGGCTGCCCTCCGACCTCGACTGCGCCCCCACGACGCCGCTCTGCCCGCCCGTGCTGGGCGATCCGCCGCCGATCGACTATCTCGCCAAGGACTTCCTGAGCTTCCGCCAGGCGCTGCTGGACTTCTCGACGCTGCGCTACCCGGCCTGGCAGGAGCGCTCCGAAGCCGACTTCGGGATGATGTTCCTGGAGGCGCTGAGCGCGGTGGCCGACGACCTCAGCTACACGCAGGATCGCATCGCCGCCGAAGCCACGCTGATGACCGCCACGCAGCGGCGCTCGGTCGTCCGCCACGCGCGCCTGGTCGACTACGAGCCGACGCCGCCGGTTTCGGCCAGCACCTGGCTGCAGTTCGAGGTCGCGCAGGGCCAGACCAGCATCCCGCACGGGCTGGCGGCCACCGCGCCGTCGCCCGACGGCACGCCGGTGACGTTCGAGACCGGCGCCGGCATTCGCGACCAGTCGGTCCCGCCGCCGGCCAGCTACCTCTGGAACCGCACGGCCGACACACCGATCGCCGGCTACTGGTTCGACGAGAGCACCGCGTGCCTGCCGGCCGGCGCCACCTCGATGTGGGTGGCCGGCTCGGGCTGGGGCTTCCAGCCCGGCCAGATGCTGCTGATCGAGACGGCAGGCGAGAACCCGGGCGATCCGCCGATCCGCCAGATCGTCCACCTGCTGGCGGCGGCCGATCCTGGCGGGCCGCCAATCAAGGAGACCTGCGACGACATCTTCACGCTGCCGGTCACCCCCGGTGGCCCGCCCTTCTTGACCTGCCAGGCTTCGCCGCCGGGCGCCACCGAGGCGCCGGCGGCCGTCACCCGCATCGCCTGGCAGGCCTCCGACGCGCTGACCACGGCGCGCGACCTCTCGCAGACGATGGTGATCGGCAACATCGCCAACGCCACGCAAGGGCGCACGTCGAGCGAGGTGTTCCTGATCGGGCCGCCGCCGGCCGGCGTGGCGCAGCCGCCGCCTTCTGCGATCGAGCGGCTCGGCGCGCAGCCGCTGATCTCGCCTGGGGTCTGCGGCACGCCCCCCGCCATCCGCCTGCACACGCTGGCCAACGCGCCGCTGGCCTGGCTGCCGCAGCCGGCGCTGGACCCATCCGGCCAGCCGATGCCGGAGATCGTGCTGCAGGAGGCCACCAGCGGCGACCACTGGAGCTGGGTGCGCAGCCTGCTGCTGGCCGAGCAGTTCGACCCGTCGTTCACCATCGACCCGGTCGCCTATGCAGCCATCGCGACCAACTCCGACGGCACCGTCCAGAGCGACTATTCGAGCGACGAGGGCGACACCATCCGGTTCGGCGACTCGGTGTTCGGCGCCAACCCCGACGACGGCATGGCGTTCGCGGTCACCTACCGCTTCGGGGCCGGCGCGGCCGGCAACGTCGCCGCCGACGCGGTCTCGCAGCTGGACGCCAGCGCCGCCGGCAAGTTCTTCGCCGTCGACAACCCGCTGCCGGCCGCGGGCGGCGGCGACGCGCAGACGCTGCAGTCGGTGCAGCGCCTCGCGCCGCAGGCGTTCCGCGCGCCGCCGCAGCCGCGCGCGGTGCTGATCGCCGACTATGCGAGCGCGGCGCAGACGCTGCCCTGGGTGAAGCGCGCCGGCGCGCAGATGCGCTGGACCGGCAGCTGGCTCACCACCTTCACGACGCCCGAGCCGGTCGCCAGCGAGCAGATCACGCTGGATGAGCGCACCCAGCTGATCAACCTCCTGAACCGCTACCGGATGGCCGGGACCGAGAGCTACGTGCCCGATCCGGACTTCATCTCGATCGACCTGATCGTCGAGCTCTGCGCCCAGCCGAACGCCTTCGCCGCGCAGGTGAAGCAGGCGGTCACCGCGGTGCTGTCGCCGGTCGGACCCGGCGCGGCGAACGCCTTCTTCGCGGTGAGCAACTTCGTGTTCGGCCAGCCCTTGCAGCGCAGCGCGCTGGAGGCGGCGATCCAGGCCGTGCCGGGCGTCGCCGGCGTCACCTGCATCGAATACCGGCTGCGCGACCAGACGCTCGACTTCCTGCCGATGGGCGACCTCGTGACGGTCGGCCCGAGCCAGATCATCCGCTGCGACAACGATCCCAGCCGGCCGAACAACGGCGCGCTGGCGGTGGTGGTGGAGGGCGGCCGATGACCTCCATCTGCCCCTGCGGCGCGTTCCAGTTCCCGCAAGCGACCTGCAACATGTCGGGGCTGCCGCAGGTCAGCTACCGGGTCGGCGACTTCACCTCGTTCCGCTACGAGCTGCTGGTTCCGCTGCCCGGCGAGACCGAGCTGACCGCCTGGCGGCCGGGCGCGAGCGGCGACCTGGCCATGCAGATGGTCGAGTGGTGGGCCTACCTGGCCGACATCCTCACCTTCTACAACGAGCGGATCGCCAACGAGGCCTATCTCGGCACCGCGCTCTGCCTGAGAGCGTCAACCACCTCGTCCAGCTGCTGGGCTATCGGCCGAAGCCGGCGCTGGGATCGAAGGCCCAGCTGGCGGCGCTGCTGACGCCCAGCGCCCGCCCGCCGATGACCATCCCCGCCGGCACTGCAGATCCAGAGCAAGCCTGGGCCAGGGCAGCAGCCGCAGGTGTTCGAGGTCGACCTGCCGACCACCATCGGCACGCCCGACATGGTGGTCGCCGACGTCGTCCCGTCCAACCTGCCGCTGCTGCGATCCCACCACTGCGAACACGTTCTGGCTGGCGGGCAAGGTCTCGGGCGTGAAGCCGGGCGATCGGCTGCTGCTCGCCAACGTCTCGGCGATCACCAGCGCAGACGCTCGGCGACTACGTCTGGATCAAGATCGCCAAGCTCACGCCGGGCAAGGACCCGCTCGGCAATACGATCACCGAAGTCGCCTTCACGACGCTCTCGGGCGCGCTCGTCGCCAGCCCGCAGGCGGCGAAGTACGTGCTCTTGAAGAGCCAGCAGTCGGCGCCGCTCTGGCCCTACCCCAACGCCCAGCCGATCACCGCCACCACCGCCGACCTCGCCCAGATCGCCCGCGGCATCGTCGCCGGCGGCCTCGTGCTCTTCGACCTGGCGGACGGGGCCGTCCCGGACGCGGCGAAGACGGCCACCGCGGCGGCGGATACGTTGCTCGAGCTCGCCGAGATCGCCCTCGAGATGGTGGAGTTTGCAGAGTCCGCCGGTGGCGGCTTCTTCGGTTACGTCTACTACCTCGAGGCGGCCGCCTACATGGCCGCGGTGGCGAGCGCGGCGACGGCCGCCGGCGCGACCGCCGTGGCCTCGGAGGCGAGCACCGCGGCGGCGGCGCTCGAGTCAGGCACGATCGGCGGCTCGTTCCAGGCGATCACCGATGCGATCGCCGCGGCTGAGGCGCTGCTTGCGCAGGCGGCCGCCAACGTCGCCGGCCTCGTCCCCACCGCGGGGATCGTGACCAGCTACGTCGAGGCGGTCTGGTACGCCAACGGCGCCGGCCCGACCCCGCCGGGCGCCACCAACCCGCCGCCGATCGCCATCCCGCACGCGGAGATCAGCTTCGCGAACGGCACGCTGGCAGGGCCGTGGTGGCCGTTCGTGGTTCCGCAGATCACCCTGCGCTGGGGCTGGTTGCAAGTTGGGCAGATCGTGCCGGTGACGAGCGCGGCGAGCTACGTCTACTCGAGCGGCGGCGGCACGCTGGTGGTCGATCCCGCCTCGACCAACCCGATCCCGCTCGCCGCGACGCCGATCCCGGTGATGGTGGAAGACCCTGCCCTCAACGCCGCGTCCACCACGCTGACCAGCACAGGGTCGCCGGCGGTCGCCAGCCTCGGCACGCTCTCGCCCGTGGCGCCGCCGAACGGGTTCGCCTCGCCGCTCGAAATCTTCTTCAACCTGGTCGGCGTCTCGCGCGGCAAGACGGTGGCGACCGAGACGCTGGGCAGCGGCAACCCGATGGTCGCCGGCCAGGACTTCACCCTGGCGCAGTCGCCGGTGACCTACTTCTTCGATCCCGCCTCGGTCTCCGGGCCCAACTTCTCGAGCACGGTGAGCGTCAGCGTCAACGGCGTCGCCTGGCAGGAGGTCCAGAGCTTCTACGGCCAGCCCAAGAACGCCCAGATTTTCGTGCTGCACGAGGACGACCAGAGTCAGACCCACGTCGCGTTCGGTGACGGCGTCAACGGCTCGCTGCCGCCGACCGGGACCAACAACATCGTCGCCACCTACCGCTACGGCGGCGGCGCGAGCCGCGCCGGACCCCGAGACGCTGACCGTGGTGCTGACGCCGACGCCCGGCCTGAAGGGCATGCGCAACCCGCTGCGCGCCGACCGGCGGGTCCGACCCCGACCAGCCCTCGCAGCTGCGCTCGCTGGCGCCGCAGTCGGTGCTGACCTTCAACCGCGCGGTCTCGCTGGACGACTACGCGGCGATCGCGCTGACCGCGTCCGGGCGTCACGCAGGCGGCCGCCAGCTACGCGTTCGACCCGGGCTCGCAGCGGCCGGCGGTGGTGCTGTGGGTCGCCGGTGACAGCAACGCCCCGGCCGCCGCCGCCGCCGCCATCGCCGGGACCGAGATGCCCGGCCAGAAGGTGATCTTCCAGACCGCGGTCGGGGTGACCTCGATCCTCAGCCTCACCTACGTGCCGCGATCCGCGCTTCGCCGACAGCGCGGTGCAAGCCGGGCTGATGAGCGCCCTCGTCGATCCGGCGGTCGGCCTTTTCGCGCCGGCCAACGTGCAGATCGGCCAGCCGATCTATCAGAGCCAGATCGCCGCCGCCTGCCTCGCCGTTCCGGGCTGCGTCGCCGTCCAGGACGTCGACCTGGAAGCCGACGAGGACCAGTTCATCCGTGGGCCGAAGTATGCGTTCGTCCCGCACCACTTCGTTCCGATCAAGCCGCTGGGCTGCTCTGGCCAGGTCTACAGCCCCGGCCTGGGCGCCTACTTCATCGTGCCGGCCGACACGACCCACGTTGTCCTCAGCGGAACGGTGGCGTCATGACCATCACCGACCCGGCCCGCGACAACTACGCGATCTATTACGCCGACAAGCTGTGGACCCTGCTGCCGGCGGTCTACCGCGCGCTCGACACCGACCAGTTCCAGTCGCCCAGCGGCGGCTCGGCGAGCGTCAACGGCCCGCTGCGCGAGATGGTCAACCGCATCGGGTCCACCAGCCGCGGTGCTGCGCCGCAGCATCGACCGGCTGTGGGAAGACCAGTCGATCGAGACCTGCGACGACTGGGTGATCCCCTACATCGCCGAGCTGATCGGCACGCGGCTGATCCAGGGCCTCGACACCGCGCGGCCAGCGGCTCGACGTCGCCAACACCATCTACTACCGCCGCCGCAAGGGCACGGTCGGCGCTGCTGGAGCAGCTGGCGCACGACATCACCGGCTGGGACGCCAAGGTGGTGGAGTTCTTCCGCCGGCTGGGGCGCACCCGCCACCTGCTCGACCCGCCGGTCGGCCCGCTCGGCACGCCGGGCAGCCAGCTCACGACGCTGCACGCAGGCCGAGGGGCTGGTCGGACCGCTGACCCGCACGCACATCGGCGGCTTCGCCGACCTGCGCAACGTCTATGGCGCCGGCAAGTCGCGCTCGGCGTTCGACGAGTTCTTCCACATCGCCGACACGCGGCAGGGCGACGGCCTCTTCGGCTGGCACGCCATCCCGCACCTGGGCGTCTTCGTCTGGCGCCTGCTCAGCCTCGGCAATGGCAGCCCGGTGACGCCGGTGGCGGTGCAGGGCTGCCCGGGCTGGTTCACCTTCGATCCCACCGGGCGCGATACGCCGCTGTTCGCCGCCCAGCGCCCCTCGACCGCGTTCGGCGACATCTGGGTCTCGCCGAGCGAGGGCGCAGCTGCCGACGCCGATCTCGCAGGCGCTGCTGGACGCCGACCTCGCGGCCGGCCAGGCCGGGCTCGGGCTCTACCCGGTCGTGCCGCCGCCGCAGAACGTGACGATGCCGCTGCCGGTGATGGGCGTCACCCAGGCCTCGACGCCGGACGATCCGTTCGACGCCGCCGGCGACAACCCGCCGGTGGTGCTGCGGCCGGCGCGCGGGCGCTTCAAGTTCGCCGCGTCCTCGCCGCCGCCGGCGCTGACGGCGACCTACCACTATGGCTTCCCCTCGACGATCGGCGCCGGGCCTTACGATCGCCGCGGCGCGGCGCTCACCATCGCGACGTCCGCGCCGCCGCTCCCGCTCAGCGGCGGCGGGACCGCGCTGGCGACCACCGATCCGCACCACGGCACGGTGACGCTCGGCAACTCGCTGACCTATGACGGCGCGCCCGACCTGCATGTGCACGGCCAGCTGACGCTGCAGGCCGCCAACGATCAGCGCCCGCTGATCCGGCTGGACGCCGGCACGCCCTGGACCATCCACGGCCACTCCGACCAGACCGGGCTGACGCTCGACGGCCTCTTCGTCAGCGGGCAGGACATCGTGCTGACCGGCGCGTTCGGGGCGGTGACGATCTCCTGCTGCACGCTCGATCCGGGCAGCGGCTCCACGCCGGACGTGTTCGACGATCCGTTCGGCTCGCCGCCGGCCTCGCCGTTCCAGATTTCCGCCGATGGCCGCCCGCTCAGGCCCACCCGTCTCTGGATCGAGGGCAGCGTCACCAGCCTCACCATCGACCGCTGCGTGCTGGGGCCGATCCGCACGCGCGGCGACGGCGTGGTCGAGGCCACCACGATCAGCAACTCGACGCTGCAGGCGATCCGCACCTCCAACCTCGGCCCGATCGCGCCGGACGAGGTGATGGACCCGGAGCGCCTGGAGCGGGAGCTGCAGCTCGGCCTCGACCCGGTCTCCACGCTGCTGCGCAGCCTCGCGCCCGCGATCGGCGCCACGCTGGGGCCGGTGGCCTCGCCGCCGCCGGAAACGCCGTCACCGCCGGCATCCGATCTCGGTCCGCTGCTCGCCGAGCTGAACAGCCTGATCGCCGGCCCGTCGCTCTATCGGCCGGGGCCGTTCAACGGCGTGCCGCTGTCGGCCGAGACCAGCCGCCTGCTGCTCGATATCTCCGGCTACGGACCCGCGCCGGCCGCCAACCGGCTGCTGCTCGAGGACGCCTATCCGCTGGAACTGGCCGACGCGGCGCTGGCGTTCGGCGACGGCGATGTCTCGCTCTCGCGCTGCACGGTGATGGGCCGCATCGTCGCGCACCGGTTCTCGGCCAGCGAGTGCATCCTGCGTGAGCTGACCACGGTCGACGACCTGCAGGACGGCTGCATCCGCTTCACCGCCTGGGCGCAGGGCAGCAAGGTTCCGCGCCAGTACGAGAGCGTCACGATCCGCCAGGGCGCGCCGCTCTTCACCACCACCGACTTCGGCCAGCCGGGCTACGCCCAGCTGCTGCCGACCGTCGACGCGCAGCGCCTGCCGCCGACCACCAAGCTCACCACGCCGCAGAACACCATCTCGGCCGGCGCGGCGGACGCCTCCGAGATGGGGGCCTACGCCCGGGACAAGAACCCGATCCGCGCCCAGGCCCTGCTGCTGAAGTTGCAAGAGTACATGCCGGCCAATCTCGTGCCGGTGATCGTCGACGTGACCTGACCGGCCCGGAGAGGGAAGAAGCCCATGCCCAGCGACCGCAGCCGAGCGCCAGACAAGACCCGCTACGGGTACACCGGCGTCGTCGCCCAGCAGGGCCGGGTGATCCTCGACCGCGACTTCAATGCGCAGCAGAGCCTGACCGCCGACCGCATCGCCGCCGACGCCCTGGACTTCGTGGGTCCCTGCGGCACGCCGGACAACGGCTTCGCGATCAGCCTGCCGGGCGCGCCGACCAGCCCTCCCACCACCAGCCCGCCGACCTTCTGGAGCCCGCCGGTCAGCGTGCCGACCAGCCCGCCGGAGACCCCAGGCGGGGCCGGCGACTTCCTGGTCGCGCCGGGGACCATGTACCTTGGCGGCCAGCGGGTGTTCTTCCCCGGCCAGCAGGGCGGCGCTGGCGTCACCTACAGCTACTTCGACCAGCCGGACTGGCCGGCGCCGCCGGCGCCCTCCAGCCCGCCGCCGGGCTTCGAGCTGGTCTACCTCTCGGCCCTGGAGCAGGAGGTCAGCGCGGTCGAGGACCCCGATCTCTTCGAGGTGGCGCTGGCCGGACCGGACACCACCCAGCGCCTGAAATTGATGCGCCGCATCGAGCGCAGCGCCGTCGGCTCCGCCAGCTGCAGCGCCGCCTGGCAGACGCAGACCGACCGCTGGGCCAAGGAGGGCTGGATCCTCGATCCGGCCACCATGCAGCTGAAGCCGACGGCCCGGCTCGAAGTCGGCTTCACCAACCCCGGCAGCGACACCGACCCCTGCGATCCGCAGGCGAGCGGCGGTTATCTGGGAGCGGACAATCAATTGATCCGTGTCCGGATCGACAGGACCGCCAAGGATACCGGCGTGCTCTGGGGATATGACGACGCCAGCTTCATCTACCGGATCACCCAGGTCACCGGCGGCGACACGCTGACGCTGGCGGCCGATCCGCCGGATCCGAACCACTTCCCGACCACCGGCCAGTATGTGGAGATCCTGGCGACGGCCGCGGTGCTGGCCGAGGAGCCCGACGAGTCCGACCCCAACAACCCGGGCCAGATCCTGCGGCTGGTCGCCGAGGCCGATGGCGTCGTGCGTCAGCTATCGCAGCCTTATGGCCCGCTGCCCGGCAGCACCAGCAACGTCATCGTGCTCGCCGACGCGCTGCCGGCGCAGGTCGCCGCGAGCCCGCTGCCGCTCTTTCTGCGCGTCTGGCAGGCCCGCCAGTCGATCGATCCTGGCGGCGGCACGGTGACGCTGGAGACCACGACCACCAACTCCACCACCGGCAAGAGCACCACGATCAGCACCGGCGTCACCGCGACGATCTCCGGCGCGCCGCTCGCCGACGGCGCCTACTGGGAGATCGCAGTCAGGCCCTCGACGCCGCAGGGGGTCTACCCGGAAGACCTGCTGGTCGCGCCGCAGGCGCCGGTCGGGCCGCGCCGCTGGGCCTGCCCGCTGGCGGTGATCGACTGGGGAAACCAGCAGGTCACCGACTGCCGCAGCCAGTTCCAGGGCCTGGTGGCGCTCTCCAAGCGCAAGCCGGGCTGCTGCACGGTGGCGATCACCACCAGCGACGTCACCGCGACCACGTCGCTGCAGGCGCTGATCGACAACGCCGCGACGCTGGCCAACTCGGTCACCGTCTGCCTGCAGCCGGGCACGTACCAGTTGCCGGGCACGCTCTACCTCGACAAGCGGCACGCCGGCCTGACGCTGGAAGGCTGCGGCGGCGGCCAGGTGGTGCTCACCTATCAACAGCTCGACGACTTCACGCCGTTCCTCGACGGGATCATCGCGGTCGAGCGTGCGGCAGGCGTCACCCTGCAGGGCCTGGCGCTGCGCCCACCGATCGTGGAGACCAGCGCGGCCTTCTTCAAGTCGATCCTGGAGCGGCTGAACAAGCAGTCGGCCTTCAGCGAATCCGGCGCCATCCTGCGCCGGCCGTACGTCAGCTTCGGGATCCGCGCTTTCGCCGCCCGGCGCCTGACGATCGAGCGCTGCAACATCCTGCTCTCGGCGACCGAGGCTGTCGGCGGCGTGAGCGTGGGCGCCAATAACCAGGTGGGCCTGAGCAACGCGCGGGGGGCCGCGCTGGAACGCCTGGCGACGCTCGCCGACTTCTTCGGCGCCGCGATCTTCGTGCAGGGCCGCTGCGACGGCCTGAAGGTCGAGGACTGCGTCGCCCGCTCGACGCTGACCCCCACCTACACGTCGCTGGCCGTCAACCGGACTGACGCCGCGCCGACCAACTTCAAGGCCTACGTGGAGCTGATCGACACGCACCTGGCCGCGCCCGAGGTGGCGCAGAGCGGTCAGGCCGATCTCGCGGCGGCGTCGAGCCCGCCGCCGAGCGGCGAGAAGGAGCTTGCCGAATCCCAGGTGTCGGAGCGGCTGGACCGACTGTTCCTGGCGAACACGCCATCGACCACCGCGGCGTCACCTCCGCCGCCACCCCCTCCGCCGCCCGCCGCCGTCGAGGCGGAGGCGCGCCTGCTCAACACCGACGAGCAGCTCGTTCTGAAGGACAACGCCGCAAATCCGGCGCCGCCCCCACCGCCGCCGCCACCGCCCCCACCCGCAGCGCCGACGCCTTCGGAATTCCAGTCCGTCGACCAGCAGGTGAACGCGTCGCTCGAGCTCGTCGCGTCCAAGCGCCTGGCGGTCGGCGCGGCCGCGCCGCGGTTCGCGATCGTCACGGTGGGCATCCTCGCCGCCAGCTCGCTGGACGCGACGACCCAGCTTGGCGAAGCGCTGGTGAGCGACAACGCCTTCGACGGCTTCACCTTCGCCACCTGGTTCTCGGCCTACATGGAGATCCTGCGGCTGGAGGAGAACACCGTCAGCAACGGCGTCGCGGGCCTCTGGCTGGAGGCGGTCGGCGCCGGCCCGGTGCCCGGCGCGCAGCCCGCCACCGCCTACTACCAGAGCACCATCCTCTTCGAGGAATACCAGCTGCTCACCGCGCTCGCCCCGAGCTTCCCCGCGCCGGCCTCGGCCACGGACCTGCGCCAGTTGGCGGAGTTCCAGGCAGGCGACGAGAACCTCGCCGCGAACCAGGACATCATCATCCTGCGCGAGCCGCCGCCCTATTCGCTGGTGATCAGCGGCAACCAGGTCGACGTACGCCAGCAGACGGCCGACGTGGGCGCCAGCTCGGCGATGCTGCTGGCGCTCTACCAGCGCGAGGTGCGGCTGCAGCCGCTCACCTCGATCATCGTGCAGTCGAACCGGCTCTGCGGCGGCTCGTCGTCGCAGGCGACGCTCGATCGGCAAGGCGCGTTCTCGCTCGATGCGCCCGCCGCGCTGGTGACGCTGCAGAACGGCACCTCGTGCGCGATCAACGGCAACATCGTGATCAACCGCGGCGGCGTCGGCGCGGACCAGGGCACGACAGCGCCCAGCCTCTGGGTGACGGTCTCGGAGTCCGAGAAGGGCGTCGAGCAGCTGGCAATCACCGGCAACGTGCTGAAGGGCCAGTCGGACCTGGCGCGGATGCACCGGCTGGGGATCTCGGCCAACTGGTCGGTCTACAACGCCAACCCTTCGTGACGCGGCCGGATGAGCAACTCCCTCGCCATCGCGACGGTCACCGAGGCGCTGAAGAACCTCCTGACCAGTTACCTCGACTTCTCGGAGGTGACGGCGTCGAACGTCAGCACGCTGTCGCCCGACGCGACGACCATCCCGATCCCGGGCATCAACGTCTTCCTCTACCAGATCTCGCCCAACGCGGCGCTGCGCAACCAGGACCTGCCGACCCGCACCCAGAGCGGCGCGCTGTTGCGCAAGCCGCAGGCGGCCATCGACCTGCATTATCTGCTGACCTTCTACGGCGACTACTCATCGCTGGAGCCGCAGCGGCTCTTGGGCGCGGCCACCCTGGCGCTGCACTCCAATCCGGTGCTGTCGCCGGCGCAGATCCAGGCGGCGCAGACCACCTTCCTCGCCAACTCCACCTTGAGCACCCAGACCGAGCAGATCCGCTTCACGCCGATCGCCTTCACGCTGGAGGAGCTCTCCAAGCTGTGGTCGTTCCTGCTGAAGGTCGACTACGTGCTCTCCACCGCCTACGTCGCCAGCGTGGTGCTGATCGAGGACGACTTGCAGGCGCCGATCCCGCCGCCGCTGCCGGTGCTGACCTACCGCTTGGGCGCGCGGCCGCTGCAGCAGCCGGCGATCAGCCAGGTGGTGTCGGCCGCCAGCCCGCCGGGCGGCCCGATCACCGCCGGCAGTCAGATCGCGCTGATCGGCAGCAACCTCGTACCGCCCTCCGACGCGACCACCGAGGTGCTGATCGGCGGGATCGTCGCAGCGGCCGGCAGCGTCAGCGCCAGCAAGATCACCCTGACGCTGCCGGGCGGCCTCGCCGCCGGCCCGCAGACCGCCCAGGTGATGCAGCCGGTGTCGCTGGGCGAGCCGCCCGTTCCGCATCCGGGCACCGGCGGCGCCTCGGCGGCGACGCCGTTCATGCTGAGCCCGCTGATCGCGCCGGCCGGCAGCGGCTTTGCGATCGGGCCGGGACCGCCGCAGACCTCGCCGCCGGCGCCGACCATCGTGGCGACGGTGATCCCGATCGTGAAGGTGGGCCAGCGGGTGCTGCTGCAGCTGATCCCGCAGACCAGCCCGCCGAGCCCCGGCCTCCTGTTCGACGGCGGCGTGCTGACCACGGCCAGCGACACCCTCACCTTCCCGATCCCGGGCCTGGCGTCGGGCACATACTTCGCCCGGGTGCTGGTGGACGGCGCGGAGAGCCCGCTGGTCTACGGCTACGGCGGCGCGCCGGTCGGCCCGACGGTGACCGTCTGATGCGGGATTGGCGGGAGAGTTAGGCGATGCCGGTGTCGGACAGCGAATGGCTGGAGGCCAACCAGGTCGATCTGTTGATCAGGATCGCCGCGGTGAAGCGGCGCCTCGCCCAGCGCGTGGGCGACGAAGCGGCCAGCGCCATCGCCATGCCGGTGCTCAAACCAGCCCAGGCGGCGGTTCTGCAGGAGCGGCGTCCGGCGTTCGTCCACCTCGCCGAGACGTTCGGGCTCTCCGGCTTCGAGCAGGATATCCTGCTGCTCTGCGCCGGGGTCGAGATCGACGCCACCGTTCCGGCGCTCTGCGCGGCGATCCAGGGCGACCCGGCTCGCCCCTATCCCAGCTTCGGCATGGCGCTGGCGACCCTCGCCGAGCCGCACTGGGCGGCGCTGGCGCCCGACGCGGCATTGCGGCGCTGGCGGCTGATCGAGCTCGGCAACGGTCACGTGCTCACCCACTCGCCGCTGCGGATCGACGAGCGCGTGCTGCACTATCTGCTGGGCATCGACGAGATCGACGAGCGGTTGACGGTGCTGATCGATCCGATCGCGCCGATCGCCGCCGAGGATCTGGTGCCCTCGCAGGCGGCGATCGCCGTCGAGGTGGCGGAGATCTGGTCGCACGCCGGCCGCGGCCGCGAGCTGACGGTGGTGCAGCTGTGCGGCAGCGCCGCCGATTGCCGCCCGGTCGCCGCGGCGGCCGCCGCGCGGCTGGGCTTGCGCGCCGCCAGCCTGCCGGCCGAGCGGCTGCCGACCGCGCCCACCGACCTCGACAATCTGCTGCGGCTCTGGGAGCGCGAGGCGCCGCTCGCCGGGCTCGGCGTGCTGGTCGTCGACGAGGACGACTTCGCGCACGGAGACGGCGAAGGCGCCCGCGGCCGCGCCGCCGGCGTGGCGCTGCTGCTCGAACGGGCCACCGGGCCGGTGATCCTCAGGGCGCGCGAGCCGCGGCGCATCGCCGGTCGCCCGGCGACGATGTTCGAGGTCGGCCACCCGACCAGCCGCGAGCAGCTGGCGGCATGGCGCGAGAGCCTGGGCGAGCGCGAGCCCGAGCCCGAGATTCAGGCCGCCGCCGAACAGTTCAGCCTCAGCCTGCCGGCCATCCGCGCGATCGCCGCCGAGGCGCAGGCGCGGACCGCCGCCTCGCCGCCGCCCGAGAAGCTCGGGCCGCTGATCTGGGACCTCTGCCGGCGGCGCCTGCGCAGCGCCCTCGACGGACTGGCCAGCCGGATCGATTCGACGCTCGGCTGGGACGACCTGGTGCTGCCGGCAACGCAGAAGGAGACGCTGCGCGTGATCGCCGCCCAGTTGCGGCGGCGCACCCAGGTCTACGAGGAATGGGGATTCGCGGCGAAGTCGCAGCGGGGCCTGGGGATCAGCGCGCTGTTCTATGGGCCGAGCGGGGTCGGCAAGACGATGGCCGCCGAGGTGGTGGCGGCCGAGCTGAAACTCGACCTCTACCACATCGACCTCTCGCAGGTGGTCAGCAAGTACATCGGCGAGACCGAGGCCAACCTGCGGCGGGTGTTCGACGCGGCCGAGGAGAACGGCGCGATCCTGCTGTTCGACGAAGCCGACAGCCTGTTCGGCGTGCGCAGCCAGGTGAAGGACAGCCACGACCGCTACGCCAACATCGAGGTCAGCTACCTGCTGCAACGGATGGAGTCGTATCGCGGGCTGGCGATCCTCACCACCAACATGCGCCAGGGGATCGACCAGGCGTTCCTGCGCCGCATCCGCTTCGCCGTCGAGTTCCCCTTCCCGGACGCGGCGCATCGGGCGGCGATCTGGCGCGGTGTGTTCCCCGCGGCGACCCACACCGAGGGGCTCGACTTCGAGCGGCTCTCGCACCTGCGCCTGGCGGGCGGCAGCATCCGCAACATCGCGCTCAACGCCGCCTTCCTCGCGGCCGAGACCGAAGGACCGGTGCGGATGCGGCACCTGCGCCAAGCGGCGCAGGCCGAGTACGCCAAGCTGGAGCGCCGGCTGACGCCGACCGAGGCCGCGGCGTGGCCGGCCAACGACGCCGAAGCTTCGCCACCCACCGGGTCTGACGCATGGGCCTGACGGCGCTCGCGCCGACGCCGGCCAAGCCGGCAGCCGCCAAAGCCCCAGCGGCCGCGCGCTCGCCCACCCACGTCACCCAGCCGAAGCGGACGCTCGCGTCGCCAACCTGCGAGTGCGGCTCCGCGGCGGGCTTCTCCGGCCGTTGCGCCGAGTGCGACCGCGTCAGCCTGACCCCGCGACGCGGCGCCGGGCCGGAGGAAACGCACCAGTCGGAGACGAGCAAGTGGGAAACGTCGGGCGAGCGTTCGCACGCCCGCCCGCCGACCCCGGGGCCGGCCGCCGGCGCGCTGGCCCTGCGTCCGGCCGCACCCGTCAAACCGACCACGGTGCGCGAGGTCTCGCCGGTGCGGGTGCAGACCCAGATGCGGGTCTCCTCGCCGAGCGACCCGGCCGAGCAGGAGGCAGCGTCGACCGGCAAGGCGATCATGCGAATGCCTGAGCCGGACGACGCGCGCGCGCCGCCGCCGGCCACCAGTCACCGCGACACCGGCGTCGTCCAGCGCGACGCCGCGCCCGGCAGCCATCGCCACGCCGACCCGCAGGTGTTGGACCAGCTGCGCTCGAGCTCGTCATCAGGCTCGCCGCTGCCGCGCGACATGCAAAGCTTCATGGAGCCGCGCTTCAAGGCCGACTTCAGCAGCGTGCGCATCCATACCGACCAGCACGCGGCGGCGCTGTCGGCCCAGCTCGGGGCGCGCGCCTTCACCATCGGGCGCGACATCTACTTCGCCCGGGGCGAGTTCCGGCCCGACCGGCCCGAGGGCTGGGAGCTGGTCGCGCACGAGCTGACCCACACGCTGCAGCAGGGCGGCGCGGCGCACGCGCCGGTCGCCCCGCCGAAGGCGCCGGCGCCGGCCAAGCCCGCAGCCGCCGGCCGCCGCACAGCCGGCCAAAGCGCCCTCGCCCGCTACGGCTGCGGCCCCAGGCGGCGGTGCGGCGAAGCCCGCCGCGGCGACAGCGGCATCGTCAGCCGCAGCGCCCGCGCCGGCGGTCGCGGCGCCGAAGCCGGCCCTAGCGCCCAAGCCGCCCGCTCCAATGCCGGTGGCCGCCGCGCCGAGGCTGGCGCCGAAGGCCGCCAAGCCCAGGCGAGATAAGACGCCGGTCGCCGGCGACGAGGAACAGCAGGTCCAGTCGGCCGACCCGGCCGAGCACCTCCACGCGCCGCCGGCCGCGGCCAATCCGGCGCCCGAGCCTGCCGCCGGCAAGGCGGGCCCGGTGGCGGCCACCCCCACAGTCGCGCCCGCCCAGGCGCCGCGCGTCGCTCAGAAGGCCTCGCCGTCGATCCAGCGGCTCGGGGTCAGCGACGTGCTCGACTGGATCGCCGATCACGCCAACGACATCCCCGGCTGGCGGATGTTGACGATCATCCTGGGCGTCAATCCGATCAACATGTCGCCGGTCGACCGCAGCCCGGCCAACGTGATGCGGGCGATCATCGAGTTCCTGCCGGGCGGCGCGCTGATCACCCAGGCGCTCGACAACGCCGGGGTGTTCGACAAGGTCGGGGCCTGGGTCAGCGAGCAGCTCGCCACGCTCTCGATGACCGGCGCGGCGCTGAAGCAGGCGCTGATGGATTTCCTGAACTCGCTGAGCTGGACCGACATCTTCCATCCGGGCGACGTCTGGGACCGGGCCAAGAAGATCTTCACCGAGCCCATCGGCAAGATCATCGACTTCGTCAAAGGTCTGGTCACCGGCATCCTGAAGCTGATCAAGGACGCCATCCTCCTGCCGCTGGCCAAGCTCGCCGAGGGCACCAAGGGCTGGGACCTGCTGATCGCGGTGCTGGGCAAGAACCCGATCACCGGCGACCCGGTCGAGCGATCCGCCGAGAACCTGATCGGCGGCTTCCTGAAGCTGATCGGCCAGGAAGAGATCTGGGAGAACATGAAGAAGGCCAACGCGATCCAGCGCGCGTGGGCATGGTTCCAGGGCGCGATGAGCGCGCTGATGGGCTTCGTCAGCCAGATCCCGGACCTCTTCAAGGCCGCCTTCCTGTCGCTGACCATCGAGGACGTCGTGCTCGTGGTGGGCGCCTTCCAGAAGGTGGCGTCGGTGTTCGGCAGCTTCCTGGGCAACTTCATCAGCTGGGCCGGCGACGCGCTCTGGGAGCTGCTGAAGATCATCTTCGATGTCGTCAGCCCCGGCGCGCTCGAATACGTGATGAAGACCGGCGCGGCGTTGAAGAGCATCCTGAAGAACCCGCTGCCGTTCCTGACGAACCTGATCGCCGCCGCGAAGCTGGGGCTCGGCAACTTCGCCAAGAACTTCGGCACGCACCTCAAGCAGAGCCTGATCGACTGGCTGACCGGCTCCCTGCAGGGGGTCTACATCCCGCAGGCGCTGACGCTGCTCGAGTTCGGCAAGTTCGCGCTCAGCATCCTCGGCATCTCCTGGGCGCAGATCCGCGCCAAGATCGTCAAGGCCATCGGCAAGAATGGCGAGACGATCATGAAGGCCATGGAGACCGGCTTCGACATCGTGGTCGCGCTGGTCAAGGGCGGCATCGGCGCGGCCTGGGAGCTGATCAAGGAGAAGCTCACCAACCTGAAGGACATGGTGGTCGACGGCATCGTCGGCTTCGTCACCGACACCATCATCCAGAAGGCGATCCCGAAGCTGATCTCGCTGTTCATTCCGGGCGCCGGGTTCATCTCGGCGATCCTGTCGATCTACGACACCATCAAGGTGTTCATCGAGAAGCTCTCGAAGATCGTCGCGGTGGTGAAGGCCTTCGTGGACTCCATCGTCGCCATCGCCGCCGGCCAGATCGCCGGCGCCGCGAGCCGGGTGGAAAGCGCGCTCGGCGACGTGCTGACGCTGGTGATCAGCTTCCTCGCCAACTTCCTCGGCCTGACCGGCATCACCGAGAAGATCATGGCGGTGGTCAAGAAGCTGCAGGCCACCGTCGACAAGGCGCTCGACACCGCCATCAACTTCGTCATCGGCAAGGCCAAGGCCTTCATCGCCAAGCTGATGGGCAAGGACAAGGACAAGAAGATCGCGCCAGCCGGCACGGCGACGGCGCAGGTTCCCTTCTCGATGAAGGGCACGGGCCACACGCTGACCGTGACCTACAAGGACGGGGCCATCTCGGTCGACATGGCCAGCACGCCTGGCTCGCTGTCGGGCAAGATCGGCAAGCTGAAGCCCGCGCTCGCCACGAAAGCCGGGCTCACCGACCAGGAGCGCAGCGGCATCCTCGCGAAGCTGACCGAGCTTCAGGGCAAGCTCGACGACACCAACAAGGTCAAGGAGGCGTTCGACGCCTCGATCGCGGGCCCGAACATGGCGACGAACGTCCCGGTCACGCCCGAGTTCGCCAAGACCTGGGCCGCGGGCATCATCGCCGAACTGGTGGCGTTCGCCGAAGTGTTCGGCTTCACCGACCTGCTCGCGGGCGCGTTCATGCCCGACCCGCTGCCGGCGAAGCGCTACATCCGCGAGCCGACGCTCAGCAACATCCGCTACCTGCTGTATGAGCGCGGATCGGCCTGGGACAGCATTCGGGCCAGCGAGCGGAAGGCGGGAACGACCGCGATCGACGCCGACGTGCAGTCCAAGATCGTGAAGGCGCCAAAAGAACAGCAGGCCGCCGCCGTGAACGCCATGAAGAGCGTTGGGAAAGTCCTCGACACCGCGACGCCGGCCGACTTCAAACCGGGCATGTCCTACGTCGCAGCCCACTCCGGCGACTATGAGGTCGACCATACCCCGTCATTGGCGGAGCACTGGACCAGTGGCGGCAATACGATGTCCAACTCTGGGCGGCGGTCGGCGACGGAAGGCAAGTCGACGAAGCTCGACTTCGTGACCGTGAGCTACAACCGGTCGAAGGGCTCGAAGGACGGCGAGGACAATGTGCACGGCTTCAAAAAGACGCCGTGGATCAGCCCGCCGTTCACCAGCGAGATCGGAACCGACATCAAGAACGCCGCAAACACCCAGGATCTCATCCGCCTCAACTCCCAGTCGCTCGCCGATGACAAGGGCGTGCCGTTCGTGCCCGTCTGATGGCCGCGCCAGCCCGCTCCCGTAGCATCGCTATCGGCGTCCACGTCCACGCCGAGCCTGAGCGGCTGCGCGAGACGCTGGCGGCGATCGAGGCGCACACGGCGGCCGGGTTCGAGCTGCTGCTGCTGGCGGACGGGCCGGACGAGGCGATGTCCGCCGCGCTGGCGACCCTCGATCATATCCGCCAGTCGGCCACCGAGGCGGCGCGCGGCGCGCCGGCCTGCCTCAACCGGCTGTGGCGCGAGACCGAGGCGGACGTCGTCGTGCTGCTGGAGAGCGGCGTCGTCGTGGGGCCGGGCTGGCTGGAGCGGCTCACGGCGGCGCTGGACGCCGATCCGCGCCACGGCGTCGCCTCGCCTTCCACCAACCGCGCCTGGAACCAGCTGGGCGCCTTCCCCGGGCCGCGCCGGCGATGCGGCGCCATCGCCCGCACCGCGGCCGAGGCGCAGCAGCGCTTCGGCGCCGGCTGGAAGACGCTGGCGCCGCTCTGGGACGTCGGCGACTTCTGCGTGGCGGTGCGGCGCGAGGTGTTCGAGGCCATCGGCGGGGCCGACGAGGCCTACGACCAGGGCCCATGCTGGGAACTGGACCTCGCGGTGCGCGCGGTGCGGGCCGGCTGGACGGCGGTCTGGGCGCAGTCCGCCTACGTCTGGCGCCATCCGTTCACGGCGCGGCGCGAGCGCGAGGAGGCCGCCCGGTTCGAGGCCAGCCGGCGCCGCTACCAGGACAAGTTCTGCGGCCTCATGCTCTCCGGCGCGCGCACCACCTATGCCGAACACTGCCGCGGCGAGCTTTGCCCGCACTTCGCGCCGCAGTCGGCGCCGGCCGAGGCGCCGCGCGAGGCGCCGCTGGTCTCCTGCATCATGCCGACCAGCGGGCGGGCCGAATGGGTCGGCCAGGCGATCCGCTACTTCCAGCGCCAGGACTATCCGAACCTCGAGCTGATCATCATCGACGCCAGCGCGGAGACGGAGCTGGCGCCGCTGCCGGACGATCCGCGCATCCGCCGCGAGCGCATCGCCCACCGGCAGCTCGATCGGCGCGATGCGCAACCGCGCCTGCGAGCTGGCGCGCGGCGAGGTGATCGTCCACTGGGACGACGACGACTGGTACGCCGCCGAGCGCATCTCGGCGCAGGTGCGCCCGATCCTGGAGGGCCGCGCCGACATCACCGGGCTCACCGACACGCGGTTCTTCGAGCTGCACACCTGGCGCTTCTGGCGCACCGCGCCGCACCTGCACCGGCGGCTCTTCGTGCAGGACGTGCACGGCGGCACGCTGGCCTTCCGGCGATCGCTGTGGGGCGCGCGCTGCCGCTATCCCGAGCTGTCGCTGGCCGAGGACGCCTGGTTCCTGCACCAGGCGGTGGCGGCGGGCGCGCGGCTGTCGCGCGTGCCGGGCGCGGAGCTCTTCATCTACCTGCGCCATGCCGGCAACGCCTGGCGCTTCCCGTGCGGGACCTATCTCGACGCGCGCGGCTGGCAGGCGGACGTCGAGCCGGAGCAGCTGGGGCCCGACCGCGCCTTCTACGCCACCCGCTCGCCCGCCGCGGTCGGCGCGCCGCCGCTCGCCGCCCACATCGCCGCGGCGGCGGGCGAGGTCGCCATCGGCGTCGCCGTGCACGCCGAGCCGGAGCGTCTGCGCGCCACGCTGGCTGCGCTGGAGGCGCACACCCCGCCCGGCGTGTCGCTGCTGCTGCTGCCCGACGGGCCGGACGAGGCGACGCGGGCCGCGCTGGCGCAACTCGGCGACGTGCCGCAATCCGCCAGCGAGACGCCCGCCGGCGCGGCCGCCTGCCTGAACCGGCTGGCCGCGGCGACGCGCGCCGACACGCTGGTGCTGCTGGAGAGCGGCACGATCGTCTCGCCGGGGTGGCTGGAGCGGCTGCTGGCGGCGCTCACCGCCGACCCGCGCAACGGGCTCGCCTCGCCGTCCACCAACCGCGCCTGGAACCAGCTCGGCGCCTTCCCGCGCTGCCGCGGCGGCCCGGCCGACATCGCCGCCGCCGCCGAGGACGCGCAGCGCCGGTTCGGCGGCGCGTGGAAGAGCCTCGCGCCGCTCTGGGACGTCGGCGACTTCTGCCTGGCGGTGCGCCGCAGCGTGATCGAGGCGATCGGGCCGGCGGACGAGGCCTATGGCGCGGGTCCCTGCTGGGAGATGGACTACGCGGTGCGCGCGGTGCGGGCGGGCTTCCTGGCGGTGTGGGCGCAGGGCGCGTTCGTCTGGCGCCATCCGCCGACGGCGCGCCGCCAGGCCGACGAGGCGGCCAGGTTCGAGGCCAGCCGGCGGCGCTACCAGGACAAGTTCTGCGGCCTCCTCCTCTCCGGCGCGCGCACCACCTATGCCGACCACTGCCGCGGCGAGCTCTGCCAGCACTTCGCGCCGCGCCCGCTGGGGGCGCCGGCGGTGCTGTCGCCGCCGCCGTTCGTCTCCTGCATCATGCCCACCGCCAACCGCCGCCGCTTCGTGCCCGCGGCGATCGCGCAGTTCCTGGCGCAGGACTATCCGGCCCGCGAGCTGATCGTGCTCGACGACGGCGAGGACGCGGTGGAGGACCTGGTGCCCGACCATCCGGCCGTGCGCTACGTGCGGCGCGCGCGCCACCGCAGCCTGGGCGCCAAGCGCAACGCCGCCTGCGAGCTCGCCTGCGCCGACATCATCGCGCACTGGGACGACGACGACTGGTACGCCCCGCACCGCATCCGCGCCCAGGTCGATGCGCTCGCCCGCAGCGGCGCGGAGATCTGCGGGATCGACAAGGTGCTGTTCTACGATCCCACCGCGCCGTCGGCCTGGGAATACGCCTATCCGCCGGGCGGCGCGCCGTGGGTCTATGGCGCGACGCTGTGCTACCGCCGCGACTTCTGGCGCGCCCACCCGTTCGCGGACGTGACGGTGGGCGAGGACAATGTGTTCGCCGGCGCCGCGCGGCCCGGCGAGATCTGCGTGATGCCGGACAACCGCTTCTTCGTCGGGCGGGTGCACAGCGCCAACACCAGCGCCAAGCAGGTGCGCGACCCGCGCTGGCGGCCGCACGATGTCGCCGCGGTGCGCGCGCTGGTCGGCGACGCCTGGCCGCGGAGCTGACCGGCGGTGGCGAGCGCCTATCAGTCGATCGAAGGCTGGTTCGACTTCGACGACATCTACGAGCTGGCGCTGCGCCGCTGCAGCGCCCGCAAGAGCGCGCGTTTCGTGGAAGTGGGCGCCTACAAGGGCCGCTCGACCTGCTTCATGGCCGAGCGCCTGGCCGAGAGCGGACTCGACGTCACCTTCGACGTCGTGGACAGCTTCGCCGGCGACGACGACGTCGGCCATGGCGACCTGTGGCCGCAGTTCGCCGCCAACCTGACGCGCGCCGGCCTGCTCTCGCGGCTCACCGCGCACCGGCGGCTCAGCGTCGAGGCGGCGGCCGACTTCGCCGACCAGTCCCTGGACTTCGTCTTCATCGACGCGCGCCACACCTACGTGGCGGCCAGCGAGGACCTCGCCGCCTGGTGGCCGAAGGTGAAGCCGGGCGGCCTGCTGGCCGGGCACGAGTACGTCCACTCGCCGGGGGTCCGGGCCGCGGTCGACGACTTCGTCGCACGCGGGGCGCTGGACCACGCGTTCCGGCTCAGCCGCACCTCATGGATGATCTACCGCAGCATCGAGATCGACGCGGCCTACTGCATGAACCTCGCCCGGCGCCCCGATCGGCGGGCGCATGCCGCGGCGCAGTTCGAAGCGGCGGGTCTGGGCGGCAAGGTGACCTTCTTCGAAGCGACCGACGGCGCGGACCTCCAGCATTCGCGGGCGGTCTCGGACGGGCAGGCCGGTTGCTGCGCCAGCCATCTGGCCGCGCTGCGGCTCGCCCGCGCCGAGGGTCATCGGCACGTGCTGATGTTCGAGGACGACATCGAGCTGGCGGCCGACTTCCAGCGCGGTTTCGCCACGTCGCTGGCGCGCTGCCCGGCCGCGTTCGACCTCTGCTACGTCGGCGCGCTCTGTGTGGAGGGCTGGGGCAACTACCTGCATCCGTTCGACGACTGTCTGGCGCGGGTCGGCTCGGTGCTGGGCACCCACGCCTACGTGGTCAACATGGACTGCCAGCCGGTGATCGAGGCCGGCCTCGGCGGCCTCACCGACGTCATCGACAACTGGTACGCCGGCACGATCCAGCCGGCCGGCGACTGCTTTGCCTGCGTGCCATGGCTGGGCTTCCAGGCCTCGGGCTGGAGCGACGTCGTACAGGGCTGCGCCGCGAACCGGGGCCTCGCAGGCTACGTGTGGCGATGACCCGCGCGTGGCCGAGGGGCTGACGGTGGCGAGCGTCTATCAGTCGATCGAAGGCTGGTTCGACTTCGACGACATCTACGAGCTGGCGCTGCGCCGCTGCAGCGCCCGCAAGGCCGCGCGCTTCGTCGAGGTCGGCGCCTACAAGGGCCGCTCCACCTGCTATATGGCCGAGCGGCTGGCCGAGAGCGGCCTCGACGTCACCTTCGACGTGGTGGACAGCTTCGCCGGCGACGACGACGTCGGCCGTGGCGACCTCTGGCCCGAGTTTGCCGCCAACCTGACGCGCGCGGGCCTGCTGTCGCGGCTTACCGCGCACCAGCGGCTCAGCGTCGACGCCGCCGCCGACTTCGCCGACCAGTCGCTGGACTTCGTCTTCATCGACGCGCGCCACACCTACGAGGCGACGCGCCAGGACCTGGCCGCCTGGTGGCCGAAGGTGAAGCCGGGCGGGCTGCTGGCAGGCCATGAGTACGTCCATGCGCCCGGCGTGCGGGCGGCAGTGGACGCGTTCGTGGCGCGCCACGACCTGGCTCCGGCCTTCCGGCTCGATCGCTCGTCCTGGATTATCTACCGGAGCATCGAGATCGACGCCGCCTACTGCATGAACCTCGCCCGACGGCCCGATCGGCGCGCGCACGCCGCAGCGCAGTTCGAAGCGGCGGGCCTGGGGGGCAGGGTGGCGTTTTTCGAAGCGACCGACGGCGCCCGCCTGGCGCACCCGCGGGCGGTCTCCGACGGCCAGGCCGGCTGCTGTGCGAGCCATCTTGCGGTGTTGCGCGCCGCTCAGCTGCGCGGCCATCGGCACGTGCTCATCTTCGAGGACGACATCGAGCTGGTCCCCGACTTCCAGCGCCAGTTCGCCGCCTCGCTGGCGCGCTGCCCGGCCTCGTTCGATCTCTGCTACGTCGGCGCGCTCTGCGTGGCGAGCTGGGGCAACTACCTGCATCCGTTCGACGACCGGCTGGCGCGGGTGGGCTCGGTGACCGGCGCGCACGCCTACATCGTCAACATGGACTGCCAGCCGGCGATCGAGGCCGGCCTCGCAGACCTGACCAAGGTGATCGACGACTGGTACTGCGGCGCGATCCAGCCCGGCGGCGACTGCTTCGCCTGCGTTCCGTGGCTGGGCTTCCAGGCCGCCGGCTGGAGCGACATCGCCCAGAGCCACAACGCCAACGGGGCCTACGCCGGCTACGTGTGGCGATGAGCGGCGGCCTCGTCGTCTCGGTCTACATGGACAACATCGCAGGCGAGGTGGTGCGCGCGCAGCGCCAGGTGCTGGAAGCGCTGGCGCCGCCCGATTTCGAGCTGCGCCAGGTGCTCACCGGCCGCTCGCACGCCGCGGCGCTGGACGAGATCATGGCGGGGGCCGAGGCCGAGCTGGTGCTGATCCTCGACATCGACTGCGTGCCGCTGACGAGAGCCGCCATCCCGGCGCTGACCGCCAAGGCGGCGGGCGGCGCGCTGGCCGGCTGCGTGCAGCGCGCCAACCATATCGATAACGGCGCCCACCTCTACGTCGGCCCCTTCTGCATGGCCCTGAGCCGCGTGCTCTGGAACCGGCTCGGGCGCCCCTCGTTCGAGCCCACGCCGCGCGGCGACGTCGGCGAGGCGCTGACCTACGCTTGCGAGGACGCCGGCGCGCCGATCGCCATGCTCTGGCCGAGCCACGTCGAGGCGCCCCAGTGGGACCTGACCGAAGGGCGCCGCTTCGGCGTCAATACCGAGTACGACGGCGCCTTCCTGCACACCTTCAACATCCGCTCGCGCGAATATCAGCAGCGCTTCGTGGACCGCTGCAGCGCCATCCTGGAGGCTTGAGCCCAATGCGGCCGATCGGCCGGCCGGCCCTTTTCCGCTTCACACCAATCGGCGCGTCCGCTAACAACCCGCGCCTCCCCGCCCCTCGTTTTGGGCGGCGCCGTCGTAGCTCAGTGGTAGAGCGCATCCTTGGTAAGGCTGAGGTCCAGGGTTCGAGTCCCTGCGACGGCACCAGCTTCTTCTGCCGATCCGCACCGGTACCTCGAGAGCGCGGGGCCTGGTGGTGGGACCGCTAGCCCCTGGCGGTCCCCACGACGCCGAGCGTGAGGATGCACGAGCCGTCGTCGAACACCTCGACACCCAGGTGATGCAGGCTCTCCGCGAAAATGCCCTCGGCCAGTTCGCAGGCCCGGGCCGCGCTCGCCGCGTCCAGGATGTAAAGCGTCGGGACGGAATACCGGTCGTCCGTCACGAAGACCTGGAACTCTCCCACCCCCGCACTCCCGCTGCTCCAAGGCGAGGCGACAGCCTTCAAGCGCGGCCGTTTGAGCACAAAAGACGCCAGCGGTCGGTAAGGTAGATTACCAAACGCGGGTCGTCAGGAATAGGTCTTGGGAAGCTGCGATGCGATCCGCGCGCGAGCCAGCTGGTAGCATTCGCAGGCTTCGCCCATGAGGCCCAACCGATTGAGGATCCTCACCTGCCGTCGGCCGCGTTCGATGAGGCCGGCGGCTTCCAAGGCTGCGGCGGCGTTGGTGATGCTCGGGCGATGGACACCCAGCATCTCGCCGAGCAGATGCTGGGTTATCTGCAGCGTATCGCCGTCGCTTCGATCGCGCATCATCAGCAGCCAACGGGCCAGCCGCTGCCGCACCGAGTGGGCGCCGTTACAGGCGGCCGAGACCAGCACCTGCTCCAGGAAGGCTCGGCTGTAGGCTTCCATGAGAGCCCGAAACGACGGCATCGACTGCATTGCGCGGTCGAAAGTCGCTCGCGACATCCTGGTGGCGCGACCCGGAACCTGGACCAGCAGCCGCAGCGACGAAATCCTGGCGCCCAGGGTGGCCTGGATAGCCGTGCAGCCTTCCCGGCCAATCGTGGCCGTCTCGATGATGCTGCCGTCCGCATACACCGCCACCGCCGAGACCACGCCGCTGTCAGGGAAGAAGATTTCGTCGAGCTCACTGTCCGCATCGACCAGGATCTGTTCGCGCGGACAGGCCCGGCGCTCCAGATCCGGCGTCAACGCCTCGAGGTCTTCGGACGGAAGCGCAAGCAGCAGACGATTTCAAGGGCCAGTCGGTCGCGGGGCGCATGCCTCGTAAAGACCCGCGCCAGACGCTGGTTCCGACAGGGCCGCCGCCGCGGCCGCGCCTCACAGGTTCAGCCGGACGAGCGGCTCCGATATTCGCTGGCGCGTGATTGGATCCTGGAACGGGAAGGCTCTGAGGAAATCGGCGCCCGTCAGGTCACGGCGCCGAACCAGCGCCGAACGCGCCCAGGCGTCGGCACGGACAGCATTCGCTCCAGACGACGTGATCAAGGATGTCTTCACGCCCAGCCAGAAGCGGGACCTCATCGAAAAGGTCACTGACGCCATGGTCTCGGTGGAGGGCGAGGCCCTGCGCGGCGTGACCTGGGTTCGCATTCAGGAAGTCGAGCAGGGCGACTGGGCCATCGGCGGCAAGACCCTCACCGCCGCGGACGTGCACGCTCTGGCGGGCAAGAAGGCCGCGTGATCCGGCGACGCGCCTGGCGCTGAACAGCCTCAGGCGCGTCGCCTCCGCCGACCACACCGGGGAAGCAGACTCCGAATGTCCGTTTTGCGGTCGAACCCCCGACGGCGCAGCAGCCGCGAGTGGCGACCGATTTGTACACTGTCACCGTAATCGCGCCGCGCGGCGATGCGGGTATAGCGGCGCGGGGTCGGTGAGGGGTTCGGGGCAGGACCGGAATGCGCCAGGAGCGGACCTTGGAGGTCAGCCTGGAAGCAGACAATCGGATCGACCGGGTTCGACCCAAAGCAGCCGCTGGGATGGTCCGCTCCAGGAGCGCCGGGGCTGAGTTTGACCCAAGCGCGCGCGCAACCCTCGCAAACAACCGCCAGACACAACTCCCCGTCAGCAGCCGTGCCGTGGCTCGGGCGCTCGAACGCACGGGGGTGTTGGGTCAGGCCGTTAGGCTTTGAGTTTAGGCCCTCAACGGCTTTAGACTTATTAAGTTCTGACCTCGCCTCAGCGCCGATATCAAAAAACTCACGCGAGTGAAACCCTAGCGAGCCAGCAACCAAGACTGCTGGAAATCTCTGAATCTCCGAATTATATTCGCTTATAACTGCGTTGTATTTCATTCTGGTGTTAGAAATGCGGACTTCTATATCAGATAAAATGTTCTGCTGAGAAAGAAAGCTTGTGTTTGCTTTGAGATCCGGGTAAGCCTCCGCCAATGCAAACACCCTCCCGAGCGCGGAGGACAGAGAGTTCTCGGCCGCGACCTTCTCGTTGATGTTGCCGCTGCCAGCCGCCACCGACCGAAGCGAGACGACATCTCGCAGTGTGGCGTTCTCGTGAGATGCGTAGCCCTTGACGGTTTCCACGATGTTCGGGATCAGGTCGCGCCGCTGCTTCAACAGCACATCCATATCGGCAAAGGCGCGATTGGCGTTCTGCCGCAGGACAACCAGCCGGTTATACAATGGTATGACCCACGATAACTGCGCGGCGACAATTACCAACGCCAATACAACGAGCAGCGCCAGGAAGAGTGCCAAGCTGTTCGCTGCCGACACGGCCGCCTGCGGGGTGGGTTGCGTTACCGGCGCGGGGGCCGGCGCGCAACCTCGTTGGCAGATTGGGGGCCTTGCGGCGGCGGATTATTGAAGGCGTTCTGCGATTGAGCAGCAATGGGAATCCCTGCGTTATAATCGCGGGGGTCCGGAGGAATGCTGTTCCATCCACGACGGTAGTCGGAGGAAGCGTGGCGGAGGGCGTCTGATGGCGTGAGCCGTTGCATTGCAGCCATGCAACCGGCGGTCCATGCGGGTGTGACGCCAGAGATTCCTGTGCCATCGCAACCCGAATGATGCTTCGCGCTGCGGTTGGCCGCCCAGAAGGCGGCGCCCTGCAGGTAGTCGCCGTTCAGGCTCTGGAACCACGTTTGGTATTGCTCCCGGTCCTGCTGACCGCGCGTGAAGTCAGCTGACGGTGCTTCGGGTTCAGCGTCAGCGGTCGGCGGCAGAGTTGGAGAGGAGTTGACGTCAGGCGCCGGCGCGGCGGCCGAGACCGGCTGATCTTCATCGTCACTGTTGAACCCTCGGAGGCGGCGGCAGGCCGCCTGAACCTCAGGAAGGCTCCGATCGCCGTGGGAGCAGGCGTAGTCATCGGAGGTGCCCCAGGTCGACCTGGGTTGCGCTTGCGGGCTAAGAAAAGGAGCGGCAAGCCCGAGTGCGAGAACCAATGCGGCATACGCGCGACGCATGCTTGCCCACGCCCCCAATCCGACACGCGACATGCTGTGGCGTAGGCCACGCCCGCGCGCCAAGCTATCGGCCACCGTTGCGCGTCTATTTGCGCGTCAGTCACGGTCAGTCGTCTCCATAGAGGGCGGTTGGGGCGAGCGCCAGGGCAATGCGGGACTTGGCCTGGGCGGGTAGCCGCGCCGTTCGGCCCGGTGCGGCCGCCACTAGGGCAGGCCCTTTGGCCCGCTAGATGCGTAGCGCCGCCGTGGATTCCAATTCGGTCGGCGTGTGACACTCTTCCCAAGAAGTGGCGGTCGGACCGGTGGATCTGCGTGTGGTGCTAAGGCGCCGGATTGGGGACACGCGCCCCCTGCGTGGCCGTTCCCAAGCGCAACCACTGGGGGCGACGACCGCTTTTCACGCCTTCAGGATCCGTCGAGACGGGGCCGCGCCAGCTCTAGATATGCTTCGGATCATCCGTGACTGGGCGAGCGCGGCTTGCCATCGCAGAGCTTCAGTGATGCTCTGACGGCGGGTTCGATTACGCCCAGCCTCAAGGGGGACTTCTGATGCGTAAGCTCCTCGCGTTCGTGGCGTTGGTCGCCGCCTCATTGGCCAGCGCCGCCTTCGCCGATCCCACTCATCCGTATGGGATGGACCGTGGCTCCGGCAACCAGACCGCGCCGGACCTGCCGCACTGCGATCGTCCCATCGGCGTCGCGGCGGTGAAAGAGCCCGACCAGGACTGGTGGAGCCCGCTCGGTCTCTCCAACCCCGAGGCGGTGCTGAAAATGTTTGCGCTGCGGTCTGGGTGCCTTCGGATGGTGGACCGCAACCAGGGCCTCGCAATGCGTAGCCAGGAACAGGGCCTGGCCTCGTCCGGCGAGCTGCAAAGGGGCTCCAACCTGGGTCGCGGTCAGGTGCTGGCTGCCGACTACTTCATCATCCCGGACATCTCGCACGCCAACCAAAACTCCGGTGGTGGCAACATGGGGGCGGCGTTCGGCCGCTTCGTGCCGGGCGGGTTCGGCGCAGTCGTCGGCAGCATCAGCATCCAAAGCAAGGAGGCCTCGACCGAGATCACCCTAGTGGACGCCCGTACGACCGAGCAGCTCTATGTCGCCGAGGGCGCGGCGAAGAAGACCGACGTTGGTTTCGGCGGCAGCAGCGGGTTTGGTGGCTGGGCTGGCTTCGGCGCGTTGGCAGGCAGCGGCTACACCAACACCGACATCGGCCAGGTGATCATGGCCGCCTACTACAAGGCCTTCGTCGACCTCGTCCATTACATGCAGGCTCAGCAGCCGGGGCAGCAGCAGGCCAATGCGCCAATCGCCGCCGAGACGGTGGCGCAGGATTTGCCCGTCAGGAGCGGACCGAGCAACGGCGCTTCGTTGGTCTTCACCGTGCACACCGGCGCCTTGGTCTATCCGACCGGGGAGCGCAGTGGGATCTGGATGGAGGTCGACGACGAACACGGCAATCGCGGCTGGATGTTGTCGACAAGTGCGACCGCGCGTTGAAGGTGCGATGGGCCGGCAGGTCATTGTCGATTTACACGCTGTAGCCGCGCGCGCAGCGCCTCGACGACCGCCTGGACCTGCTTCGCAGTGGACCGCGCGTAGGAGATGAAGATGTCCGACACGCTCAGGCGGCCCTATCCCGGCCAACACTGAACCCTAGCTAGACCGCGGAGCGAGGGGCAAGCGAAACAACGCCACGAGCCGTACCCGGACCGGCGCCAATGTCCGCTAACCCCCCAAATCTGCCCATGCGGCTGTGCCGGAAAGCGGACTCCGGCTAGGTCCGCTAAGAGCCACTTTCGGTCATTGCCGGGATCGGCGATCTTGGGATGGCCCCGCCGTAGGTCGGGCAGTCCGGGGAGCGCTGGCTGGTCGGCTGTAGTCCGCGCGTTCGCAGCCCGGACGACACGCGGCGCGTCGAACGGCTTGTGCGGAAGTCCCTCCCGCTCGCCCCGGACCAAGTCCGGGGCAGTCGCCTCTCACGGCCTCCAGCGGCACCCGCGGCACCCTCCACCGCCTCGCGGTCCGCCTCGCCCGCCGCTTCGGGCGGGTGAGGAGAGCGGGCGGCCCCCTCGCCGTGGATTTTGCTTGACGGTGGTCATTCTCGCTGCGCTTGTCGCCGGCCACGTTACTGAAGGTGATTGACGGAGCTGGCGTTGGATCAGGACCAACAAGGGGCGGACTGCGCGCTCGGCGAGCGGGTGGTGGCGCTGGGGGCGCGGGGGCTGTCGCGCTCGGAGATCGGGCCGGCGGTGGGGATGGAGATGGACGAGCTGGCGGCGCTGGAGGCGGCGGACGCGGGGTTCGCGCGGGCCATGCGGCGGGCGGCGGAGGCGGCGCGGGCGTGGTGGGAGGGGTTGCCGCGGGAGGCGCTGGCGGAGCCGGGGGCGCGGTTCAACGTCGGGGCCTGGCGGGCGGCGATGGCCTGGCGGTTCGGGGCCGAGGCGGCGGGGGCGGGCGCGCGCGGAGGCCGAGGCGGCGGCCGAGCCGGAGCGGCCGAGGGTGCGGTACTACCTGCCGGAGAACTTCAAGGAGCGGGCGCTGCCGGACGGCACGCCGCTCACGCCCGCAGATGCGGCGCGAGCGGGCGATCGCTGATGTGCAGGAGTTCCTGGAGCGCGCCGAGCAGCGGGCCGAGCACGCGCAGGCGAAGCTGGCGGAGGCCGAGGAAGAGCTGGCGGAGTGGCGCGAGGAGCTGCGGGACGTCGAGGCGCGCAACTACGACCCCGACGCGGAGGACGACGAGGATTGGGACGAGGACGACGACGGGACCGGTGACCGGGACTGGGACGAAGACGATCGGATCGATGACGAAGATGGAGACGACGATGTTGGAGACGGACACGACGATGACGGACGCGGCGGCGACGGCGCCGGGTACGGAGATGGTGACGACGCCGGCGCAGGCGAGTGGCTTTCCGGCGGCGCCGCGGGATGCGAACGGGCGGTTCCTGCCGGGCTCGCCGGGGCGCCGGCCTGGGGCGCGCAATCGCCTCTCGGGGCGGGTGACTCAGGGGTTGCTGCGGAACTTCGAGGCGAACCAGGATGAGCTGGTGGCGCGGATGCAGCGCTGGTTCCTGCCGCAGTACATGCAGCTGATCGGCAAGCTGCTGGTGAAGGGCGGGGCGGAGGGGGCGGACGAGCTGGAGGCGGCGGAGGTTGAGGCGCTGAAGGCGGCGCTGGCGGCGCGCGAGGCGGGCGGCGAAGCGGGGTAGGACGCTAATTTGTGGTGATTTGTGGTGATTTTCGCTCCTCCCCCGCGCCGCAGAGCGCGGGGGAGGTGGCGCGCGGAGCGTGACGGAGGGGGCCAGCGCCGCATGCCCCCTCCACCATGCTGCGCATGGTCCCCCTCCCCCGCGCTCTGCGGCGCGGGTGAGGAGCGGGATGTTCGAACGCTTGTTTGAATCGGGGTGACATGGGGCCGGAAGCGCGGCACAAGAGAGGCTGGCGCGGTGGGCGCGCGAGGGAGACCCAAGATGGCGGACGACCAGGACCTTCGGGAAGCGACGAACGCGCTCGACCTGGAGGCCGAGCTGAACAACCTCGGCATGTCGAAGGAGGCGCGGCCGCTGTTCGACGCGGTCAAGCGCCACATCGAGGAGAACGTCGCGCCGATCGCCGAGGAGTTCTACCGGCTGGGCGAAGGCCGCGCCGAGCGCTGGAGCTGGGCGCCGGGGCAGCTGGAGCTGCTGCAGACCGGCCAAGGACAAGGCCAAGGCGAGCGGGCTGTGGAACTTCTTCCTGCCGACCTCCGAGATCGGCCGGGGCCTGACCAACCTCGACTACGCCTACATCGCCGCCGAGCTCGGCAAGCAGCCGCTGGCCTCGGAGTTGCTGAACTGCTCGGCGCCCGACACCGGCAACATGGAGGTGCTGGAGAAGGTCGGCACCCCCGAGCAGAAGGAAAAGTGGCTGAAGCCGCTGCTGAACGGCGAGATCCGCTCGGCCTTCGGCATGACCGAGCCGGGACATGGCCTCGTCGGACGCCAAGAACATCGCCTGCCGCGCCGAGCTGGTGGGCGACGAGTGGGTGATCAACGGCGAGAAGTACTACATCTCCGGCGCCGGCGACCCGCGCTGCAAGATCATGATCCTGATGGTGCAGACCAGCCCGGACGCGCCGACCCAGTTCCGCCAGTCGCAGATCCTGGTGCCCGATCGCCGTCGCCGGGCCTGACCATCATGGGCCCGATGACCGTGTTCGGCCACGACGACGCGCCGCACGGCCACATGCACCTGAAGCTGGAGAACGTGCGGGTGCCGGCGGCGAACATCCTGCTGGGCGAAGGCCGCGGCTTCGAGATCAGCCAGGTGCGGCTGGGACCGGGGCGCATCCACCACTGCATGCGCTCGATCGGCCAGGCCGAGCGGGCGCTCGACCTGATGGTGAAGCGCGCCTCGACCCGCACCGCGTTCGGCAAGCCGATCATCCAGCTCGGCAAGAACCTCGAGGTGGTGGCCCGCGCCCGGATCGAGATCGAGGCGATGCGGCTGATGGTGCTGAAGGCGGCCCGCGCGATGGACGTGATGGGCAACCGCGAGGCGCGCGTCTGGGTCTCGATGGTGAAGGCGATGGTGCCCGAGCGGGTCTGCCAGATCATCGACCAGGCGATCCAGATGCACGGCGCGACCGGCGTCTCGCAATGGACGCCGCTGGCCGGCATGTACACCAGCCAGCGCACCTTGCGGATCGCCGACGGCCCGGACGAGGTGCACCACATGGTGGTCGGCCGCGCCGAGCTCAGCCGGCACTGACGGGTAGCGGGGCGGCCGCTGGCTTCGGCGGGCGGCCGCCTCAGCGTTGCGGGGGCGCCAGCAAGCGCTCGACGCTGGCGGCGATGAAGTCGCGCCAGGCGCGCGTCGCCGATCAGCTGCGGGGTCAGCGTCTCGGCGTGCATCAGCCCCATGATCAGCGACATCACCGCCGCCGCGGTGAGCCGCGGGTCGATGGACGGATCGATCTCGCCGGCGGCCTGGGCCTCGCCGATGCGCAAGCTCATGTCGCCGATCTCGTAGTCGACCGAGCTTCTGAGCAGCCGGCGGACCTGGGGGTCTTGCGCCGCCGCATAGTGGATCTCGACCGCCAGCTGGCGCACCCGCTTCAGCCGCCGCGTCGTGTAGGCCGCCACGATCGCCGCCAGCGCCGCGGGGCCGGTCAGTCCCTCGGCCGCCGCGGTGGCCGGCGCGGCTTCGACGGCGCGGCGCACGATGGTGAAGAACAGCTGCTCCTTGCTGGCGAAGTGCTTGTAGATGGCGCCGGCGGTGATGCCGGCGGCCGCCGCGATGGCCGGCATCGAGACGCCGGAGAAGCCGCGCTCGGCGAACAGGCGCTCGGACGCGGTCAGGATCCGCTCGCGGGTCGCCGCGCCGCCTGAGGTGCGGCGCGGGGCGCGGGGCGCGCGGGACGGTTTGGGCGCGGCGGCGTTGCCGGCCGGGCCGGAATTGTCGTTCTCGTAGGCCATCTTACCCTCACTATGGCAGCGTTACGCGCCCTTGCAAGTGAATGGGTATTTACTTCCTGTCGCACCTTCGGTAAATGGTCATTCACCTGAAGCGATGGGAGCGAGGGCGATGCAGCGGACCTATGTGGTCACCGGATCGGCGTCGGGGATCGGCGCGGCGACGGCGCGATGGCTGCGCGAGCGCGGCGCCCGCGTGATCGGCAGCGACCTGCACGATGCAGACGTGATCGCCGACCTGGCGAGCGAGGCCGGCCGCGCTGCGTTGGCCGATGGCGTCGCGCGGCTTTGCGGCGGAACGCTCGACGCGGTGATCGCCAACGCCGGCGGCGGACCGGCCGAGACGATGCTGCAGCTGAACTTCTTTGGGGCGGTCGCCACGCTGGAGGGTTTGCGTCCGCTGCTGGCCAACAGTCCCGCGCCGCGCGCGGTGGCGATCTCTTCGATCAGCGCCATGCGCCCGCCTCCGCCGGGCCTCGTCGAAGCCTGCCTGGCGATGGACGAGGAAGCCGCGGTGGCCGCCGCCTGGCGCGCCTACGAGGCCGGCGAGCTGGGCCGCAATGCCGAGGACGGCATGCCGGACGCCGCGCAGGCCCCGCTGGCGCTCTACGGCGCGGCCAAGGCGGCGCTGCAGCGCTGGTGCCGGCGCGCCGCGCCCACCGAGGCGTGGGCCGGCGCCGGCATCGCGCTCAACGTCGTCGCGCTCGGATTCTACGACACACCGGCCGCCGCCTATGTGCTGGACGATCCGGAGCGCCGCGGCGCGATGGCGCAGCTCTCGCCGCTGGCCGGCAGCTTTCCCGGCCGACCCGAGGCGGCCGCCGCCCTGCTCGCCTGGCTGGCGAGCGAAGACAACACCCAGATGACCGGCCAGCTGATGTTCGCCGACGGCGGCTTCGAAGCCCGGATGCGCCAGGAGGAGATCTGATGACCATGGCCGCCACCGCAGACCGCTTCGCCGGCGCCTGGACCTGGACGCGGACCAACGCCCCGAAGGCCGCCGTCGAGATCGGAGTCAACTTCGCCCTGCCCTACGCGATCTACAGCCTCGCGCATGACCGGCTGGGCGACGTCGGGGCGCTGATAGCCTCGTCCGCGCCGCCGCTGGCGTGGGGCGTCGCCGAGTTCGTGCGGCGGCGCCGGATCGATGCGCTGTCGCTGCTGGCGCTGACCGGCATCGTGCTCTCGATCGTCGCCTTCATCGGCGGCGGCGGGGTGCGCTTCCTGCAGCTGCGCGAGCGGCTGGTCACCGCGATGATCGGCATGGTGTTCCTGGGCTCTGCGCTGATCGGCAAGCCGCTGATCTACCAGCTGGCCAAGGCGCGGCTGCGGCGCGGCGGCGCGGCGGCCCAGCTGGGGGTGCTGAAGAGCCTGGAGGACGGCCCGCAGTTTCGCCGGGTGATGATGACCGCCACCGTGGCCTGGGGCGTCGCGCTGGTGGGCGAGTTCGGCCGCCTGCGGCGTCATGGTCTTCACGCTCTCGATCAAGGCGTACATGATCGCCAGCTCGATCCTCGGCTACTCGGCGCTGGGCGGAATGACGGCCTGGACCTTCTGGTACATGCGCCGCCGCATCACCGCAGCTCGCCGTCGCGGCGATGGCCGCGCAGGCGGGCGCGGGCTCGGACCTGTCGCAATCTTAGCTGAGCCGGCCGTTTGCGATCACAGGCGCGTCAGCGTGCGAAACTGTCACAGGACGGGCGTACTGGCGCCAACTTACCGCGTTATGTGGAGATCCCAGGCGGGCCCGAACGGGGCGGGCGAGTGTTGGGCGGCGGCAGCGTTCAGGACGGATTCATGACCCACAGACTTGGCATATTCGCGACCGCCGCCGGCTGGGTGCTGGCGGACGAGGATCGGCTGGAGACCTACGAGACCCGCGACGGCGCGGTCGAGGCGGCGCTGCGGCTGGCGCACATCGCCCGCTGGCGCGGCGCCGACGTCGAAGTGCTGGCCCAGCAACACCCGGGCGGCCCGCTGGCCCTGGTCGAGAGCCCCGCAGCCTGAACGCGGTCAGAGCTTCGCCGCGCGCAGCCGCAGCGCGTTGGCGATGACGCTGACCGACGACAGCGACATGGCCGCCGCGCCGATCTGCGGGGTCAGCAGCAGATGGAAGGTCGGATAGAGCGCGCCGGCGGCGATCGGCACGGCGGCGAGGTTGTAGGCGAACGCGAAGCCGAGGTTCTGGCGGATGTTGCGCATCACCGCCTTGGCGAGGCGCCGCGCCCGGCCGAGCGCCGCGAGATCGCCGCCCAGCAGCGTCAGGCCGGCGCTCTCGATGGCGATGTCTGCCCCCACGCCCATGGCGATCCCGACGTCGGCGGCGGCCAGCGCCGGCGCGTCGTTGACCCCGTCGCCGGCCATCGCGACCACGTGGCCCTCGGCCCGCAGGCGCTCGATCAGCTGCGCCTTGCCTTGCGGCGTCACCTCGGCCTCAACCACGTCGATCCCGACCTGCGCCGCGACGGCCTCGGCCGTGGCGCGCGCATCGCCGGTGATCATCACCAACCGCAGGCCGTCGGCCTGCAACGCGCGGACCGCCTCGGCCGCCCCCGGCTTCACCGGATCGGCGACGGCGACGAGGCCAGCCAGCGCGCCATCGATGGCGACGAACACCACGCTCGCGCCGGTCCCGCGCAGTCGCGCCGCCTCGGTCTCCAACGGCGCGGCGTCTGCGCCTTCCGCCACCACCAGCCGCGCGCCGCCGACGGCGACCCGCCGCCCCTCGACCTCGCCGACGACGCCCTCGCCAACCAACGAGCGAAACCCGCTGGGGTCCGCGAGCGCCAGCCCGCGCTCGCCGGCGGCGCGGACGATGGCTTCGGCGATCGGGTGCTCGCTGGCGCGCTCAAGGCTGGCGGCCAGCCGCAGCAGTTCGGGCTCGGCGACGCCCGGCATCGCGCTCACCGCCGTGACCGACGGCCGGCCTGTGGTCAGCGTGCCGGTCTTGTCGAACGCCACCAGGTCGGCGCGCTCCAGGCGCTGCAACGCCTCGGCGTTGCGCACCAGCACGCCGGCCGCAGCGCCGCGGCCGACGCCCACCATCACCGACATCGGCGTCGCCAGGCCCAGCGCGCACGGACAGGCGATGATCAGCACCGAGACCGCCGCGCTGAGCGCGTAAGCGAGCCGCGGCTGCGGGCCGAAAACCATCCACGCGATCGCAGTGACCAGCGCGACGCCGATCACCGCCGGCGCGAACCAGCCGGAGACCCGGTCGGCGAGGCGCTGGATCGGCGCACGGCTGCGCTGCGCCTCGGCGACCATCTGGACGATCCGCGCGACCAGCGTGTCGGCGCCGACCTTCTCGGCCCGCATCGTAAAGCCGCCGCTCACGTTGATCGCGCCGCCGACGACCTTGTCGCCCGGCCGCTTTGCGACCGGCATAGGCTCGCCGGTGAGGAGCGACTCGTCGACCTGGCCCTCGCCGCTCGTCACCTCGCCGTCGACCGGAATCGCCTCGCCGGGCCGCACACGCAGCGCATCGCCGGCCCGGACGTCGCCCAGCGCGACCACCTCGTCGGGTCCGCCGGCGATGACGCGCCGCGCCGTCTTCGGGGCCAGCGCCAGGAGGCCGCGGATCGCCCCGCCGGTGCGCGCGCGCGCACTCAGCTCCAGCACCTGGCCCAGCAGCGCCAGCACCACGATGACGGCGGCGGCCTCGAAGTAGAGCGGCGGACCCTCCGCGCCGCGCACCCCGGCCGGGAAGAGACCGGGCCCGACCAGCGCGGCGAGGCTGGCGACATAGGCAACCGCGACGCCGAGCCCGATCAACGTGAACATGTTGAGGTGACGGCTCGCCACCGACGCCCAGCCGCGCTGCAGGAACGGCCAGCCGGCCCAGAGCACGACCGGGCTCGCCAGCGCCGCTTCCAGCCAGCGCATCCACACCCCGCCCATGGCGTGGCCCAGGAGATGACCGCCCATGTCGATGGCGACCAGCGGCGCGGCCAGCGCCAGGCCGGCCCAGAAGCGGCGGCTGAAGTCCGCCAGTTCGGGATTGGCCGCGTCGTCCAGCGTGACCGTGGCGAGTTCCAGCGCCATCCCGCAGATCGGGCAGGTCCCCGGCCCGACCTGCCGCACGTCGGGGTGCATCGGGCAGGTGTGGACCGCGCTCGCCGAGCCGGCCGGGGCGACTTCAACCTCGCGCGCGCCGAGATAGCGCTGCGGATGGGTCTCGAACTTCGTCTGGCAACCGGCGCTGCAGAAGCTGAACGCCTGCCCGCCATGCGTCGCGCTGTACGGCGTCTGCGCCGGATCGACGGTCATCCCGCAGACCGGATCCCTGATCGCCTCGATCGTCTCGGACACGCACGTGGCTCCATACCCTGGCGGGGTATGCACATATACCCTGCCATGGTATAGGCAAGCGCCGGAGGGAGAGACCGATGGACCGCCACGACAAGCCCCAGCTGCTCAACCGCCTGAAGCGCATCGAAGGGCAGGTGCGCGGCGTCGCGCGGATGGTCGAGGACGACCGCTACTGCATCGACGTGATGACCCAGCTGCGCGCGGTGCGCGCGGCGCTCAGCCGCGTCGAGGGCGAGCTGCTGAAAGGCCACCTCGACCACTGCATCGAGTCCGCGATCGTCAGCGGCGACGCCGGAGAGCAGCGCCGCAAGGCTGCCGAGCTGATCGAGCTCCTGGAGCGCTCCGCCCGGTAATGCCCGCTGCTTCCGGCCAAGCACCTGCTCTCGGCCTCGCGCTCGCTATGGTGACGTCCGCCGCCTACCCCCAGGACATGGGGAACATGCAAGGCATGCCCGGCGCGCCGCCGGGGACCGCGGCGCCTGCTCAGCCCAACCCGCCGACGCGCCAGTCGCCGGCGCCTACCGCGTCTGACGAGGCCAGGCCTGGAGGCTCGGAGCGCTCGTCCGACACGTCAACGATGCCCGGCATGACCGTCGATTCGATGGACATGGGCGGCAAAGGAATGGCCGGCATGGAGGGCATGTCGATGATGACAGGCCAGCTCGGCGGCTACTCGATGATGCGCGACGCCTCCGGCACCGCCTGGCAGCCGAGACTCGACGCCGATGGAAGGTTTCAGCTGGAAGTCAGGCGACTGGACGGGGATGGTCCACGGCTATGCCGATCTTGTCTACGACCACCAGGGCGGCCCGCGCGGCGACACCAAGACCTTCAGCGAGAGCATGTTCATGGTGATGGCCCAGCACACGCTGGGGCCGGGCACGCTGACTCTGCGCTCGATGCTGTCGCTCGATCCGGCGATGGGAGCGTCAGGTTATCCGCTGCTGCTCCAGACCGGCGAGACGGCCGATGGCGTGCATCCCCTGATCGACCGCCAGCACCCGCACGACCTCTTCATGGAAATGGCGGGCGTCTACAGCCTGCCGGTCGGTCCCGGATCTTCGGCCTTCCTCTATGTCGGCTATCCGGGCGAGCCGGCGCTGGGGCCGGCGACCTTCATGCATCGCTTCTCCGGCATGGACGACCCCGCCGCGCCGATCACGCATCACTGGCTCGATTCCACCCACATCACCTTCGGCGTTGTCACCGCCGGTTTCGTGCACGGTCCCTTCAAGATCGAAGGTTCGCTATTCACCGGGCGCGAACCGGATCAGTTCAGATGGGATTTCGACCCGCCGCACCTCGATTCCTATTCGGGCCGATTGAGCTTCAATCCCACCGCGAACTGGGCTCTCCAGGTCAGCTATGGCTTCCTCAAGAGCCCCGAGGAGCTGACGCCCAACGTCAACCAGCAGCGCGTCACGGCATCGGCCACCTACAATCTTCCGCTGAAAAGCGGGAATTGGCAGACCACGTTTGGCTGGGGCCGCAACTACGATCATCCCGGCAATACGCTCGACGGCTTCCTCCTGGAGTCCGCGGCGACCTTCGGCCGGCACACCGTCTTCGGCCGCGCCGAGAACGTGCAGAAGGACGAGCTATTCGAGGCGCCGAACCCCCTCGCCGGTCAGGTCTTCCGCGTCTCCGAAGCGACCCTCGGCTACGTCTACGACCTCCCCGTCGCCAAGCACCTAGCGCTCGGCTTCGGCGTGCAGGGGAGCGTCAACTTCGTGCCGGCCGCCATCAAGACCGCCTATGGCGGAGATCCTGCCGGCTACATGCCCTTCCTCAGGCTCAAGATTCAATAGGGACTCAAGAATGAGACGCCTGGCACTCACCGGGCTCGCCCTCCCCGCAGTCATTCTGGCTTCGACGGCGATTGCCCATCCGCTCCCCCGCGCCGCAACCCCCGCGCCGAACGCGGTTCTCACCGCCAGTCCGCCCGCGATAAGCATCACCTTCAGCGAAGGTCTGGTCCCGGCCTTCTCCGGGCTGGAGCTGAAGGACGCGGCGGGCAAGGCGCTGGCGCTCGGTCCAGCGAGCGTCAATCCCCAGGACAAGAAGCAGCTAGTCGCCCCGGTCACGGCGCCGCTCGGAACTGGGACGTACAGCGTGTACTGGCACGCGGTGGGCGACGACACGCATCATGTCTCGGGGCACTACAGTTTCGAAGTGAAACGCTGATGCTCGAAGCGGGACTGGTCGTCCCGCGCTTCCTTCACTTCAGCGGGACGCTCGTGCTCTTTGGCTGGCTGCTCGACCGTTGTTTGCGGATGCTTTGCGGCGATTTCAGCGGCGTAGAGGGCGCGCCTGGCTTCCCGAAGTCGCCCCCCCGTCGGGCGAGCGATGCGCCGCCAAGGCTCTCCTTTCCTTTCAACCCGAACCCTCATGGGAAGTCAGGCGCCCCAACTGACCCCAGTCCTCTGACCGCGACGGGCAGCTGTGGCCCAGCCGGGCGCTCCAGGGCGCGGCGCGATTGTCACGTGCGCGTCATGGAGAGGCTTGATAGGAGGCCCCCACCAGCCACCGCCAGACGTCAGGAGCGGACGCGTGTCAGAGCCAGTGCTGCGCCGCGCGCACCCTGCGCTGCGCGCGCCCTTCAACGTCTGGGATCTGGTCGCCGCTGGCGCTGGTTCTGGGCGTGTTCCTGACCATCTCGCACGGCGCCAAGGAGACCTTCGCGCCGCTGACCTCGCTGGCGAAGACGCCGATCAGCCTCGATCCGCTGGCGGCTGCCCGAATACGCCCTTCGCACCAGCCTTCGGATGATCGGCGGGCTGGTCGCCTCGCTGGTGTTCACCTTCACCTACGCGACGCTGGCGGCCAAGAGCCGGCATGCCGAGATCGTGCTGGTGCCGCTGCTCGACATCCTGCAGTCGATCCCGATGCTTCGGCTATCTCACCTTCACGCTGGCCTGGTTCATGTCGTTGGCCCCGGGCAACGTGGCGGGCGCCGAGTTCGCCTCGGTCTTCGTGGTCTTCACCTCCCAGTCCTGGAACATGGCCTTCAGCTTCTACCAGTCGCTGAAGACCATCCCGCGCGACCTCGACGAAGCGGCCAACTCGTTCGGACTGACCCCCTGGCAGAAGTTCTGGCGGCTGGAGGCGCCGTTCGGCGCGCCGGCGCTGATCTGGAACATGATGATGTCGATGGCCGGCGGCTGGTTCTTCGTGACCGCATCGGAGGCGTTCATGGTCGGGGCGACCAACGTCACCCTGCCGGGCATCGGCTCCTACATCGCGGCCGCCAACGACAAGGGCGACCACGCCGCCGTGATCTGGGCGGTCGTCGCCATGGCGGCGACGATCCTGGTCTTCGACCAGCTGTTCTTCCGGCCGCTGGTGGCCTGGGCCGAGAAGTTCCACGTCGAGCAGACCGCCTCCTCCGACCCGCCGCGCTCCTGGCTGCTGGACGTGCTGCGCCGCACGCGGCTGATGGCGCGGGTCGGTCAGCCCGCTGGGCGTCGGCGCGCGCTGGATCGCCTCGTTCCGCATCTCGCCGAGCGTGCATCTGCCGCGGCCGCCAGCCCTTACGAGGCGGGGCGCGCGCACCTTCGATGTGGTCTGGCTCGGACTCGTGATCGCCCTGGCGTTCTTTGCGGCGCGCGAAATCTTCCACTTCGTCGCGCAGGAACTGACCCTGCGCGAGGCGCTGCACGTGCTGGTGCTGGGCTTCTATACGTTGCTGCGCGTGGTGGTGCTGATCGCGCTCGCCTCGATCGTCTGGACGCCGATCGGGGTCTGGATCGGCCTCCGGCCCAAGGTGGCCGAGCGGGTGCAGCCGGTGGCGCAGTTCCTCGCCGCCTTCCCGGTCAACCTGCTCTACGGGGCCGTGGTGAGTGGCGTCATCATGTTCCACCTCAACCCCAACATCTTCCTCAGCCGACTGATGATCCTGGGCACCCAGTGGTACATCCTGTTCAACGTCATCGCCGGCGCCTCGGCCTACCCGACCGACCTGAAGCAGGCGGCGCAGTCGTTCGGCGTGAAGGGGCTGGCAGTGGTGGCGCACGGTGATGGGACCGGGGATCCTGCCCTACTTCGTCACCGGCGCGCTGACCGCCAGCGGCGGCGCCTGGAACGCCTCGGTCGTGTCCGAGGTGGTCTCGTGGAAAGGCCAGACGGTGCGCGCCGCGGGTCTGGGCCAGTACATCGCCGACTCCACCGCTGCCGGCGACTTTCCGCGGGTGGTGCTCGGCATCGCGGTGATGTCGCTGTTCGTCGTCGGCCTCAACCGCACGGTCTGGCGGCCGCTCTACGCGCTCGCCGAGCGGCGCTACCGCTTCGACTAGGAGGAACAGGCCCATGCCCAAGACCCCCGACGCCGCCCGCCTGCTGCAGGTCGAGGACGTGCGCATGTGCTACAGCCCAGACGGCAAGGGGCCGCTGGTGCTCGACGGCGTCAACGTCGCCATCGACGGAAGGCGAGATCGTCTCCCTGCTCGGCCGCTCGGGCTCGGGCAAGTCGTCGCTGCTGCGCATCATCGCCGGGCTGCTTGAAGCCCACCACGGCCGGGCGGTGTGGCAGGGCCAGCCGATCAACGGGCCCTATCCGGGCGTGGCCATGGTGTTCCAGAGCTTCGCCCTCTTCCCGTGGCTGACGGTGGAAGGAGAACGTCGAGCTGGGGCTGGAGGCGCTGCAAACGGCGGCGGCCGAGCGGGCGCGGCGCGCCGAGGAGGCCATCGACCTGATCGGCCTGGGCGGCTTCGAGCGCGCCTACCCGAAGGAGCTGTCGGGCGGCATGCGCCAGCGCGTCGGCTTCGCCCGCGCGCTGGTCGTGCATCCCGAGCTGCTGCTGATGGACGAGCCGTTCTCGGCGCTCGACGTGCTCACCGCCGAGACCATGCGCACCGACATCATCGACCTCTGGATCGAGGGCCGCCTGCCGATCCGCTCGGTGCTGATGGTGACCCACAACATCGAGGAGGCGGTGCTGATGAGCGACCGCATCCTGATCCTCTCGTCCAACCCCGGCCGCATCATGGCCGAGATCAAGATCACCCTGCCCCACCCGCGCAACCGCGACGACCCGCGCTTCCGCCAGCAGGTCGACGACATCTACGGGCGCATGACCGCCCGCATGCCGGGCGACCGTGGCGACGGGCGTGGCGGCCAGGGTTTCCCGGGCGTCGGCGTCGGCATGGCGCTGCCGCCGGTCTCGACCGACGAGCTGGCCGGGCTGATGGAGACGCTGTCGGGCTCGCCGGACGGCCGCGCCGACCTGCCGGCGCTGGCCGAGGAGCTGAACTTCGAGGTCGACGACCTCTTCCCGATCGCCGAGACGCTGCAGCTGCTGCGGTTCGCCGAGGTGGCGCAGGGCGACATCCAGCTCACCCCCGCCGGTCGCCGCTTCGCCGAAAGCGACCTGGAGGACCGCAAGCAGCTCTTCGCCGAGCACCTGATGGCCTATGTGCCGCTCGCCGGCCTCATCAAGCGGGTGCTCGACGAGCGGCCCAACCATCGCGCCCGCGCCGCCCGCTTCTCCGAGGAACTGGAGGACTTCATGAGCGAGGATTACGCCGAGGAGACGCTGAAGGCGGTGGTCGACTGGTGCCGCTTCGCCGAGCTCTTCGCCTACGACGAGGCCGACCAGACCTTCGCGCTGGAAGAGGCGTGACGGTTGTCGACTGCGCCGCTTCGCCGAGCTCTTCACCTACGACGAGGCCGAAGACCTTCGCGCTGGAAGAGGCGTGACGGTGGTCGACTGGCGCCGCTTCGCCGAGCTCTTCACCTACGACGAGGCCGACCAGACCTTCGCGCTCGAAGAGGCGTGACGGTGGTCGACTGGCGCCGCTTCGCCGAGCTCTTCACCTACGACGAGGCCGACCAGACCTTCGCGCTCGAAGAGGCGTGACGGTGGTCGACTGGCGCCGCTTCGCCGAGCTCTTCACCTACGACGAGGCCGACCAGACCTTCGCGCTGGAAGAGGCGTGACGGTGGTCGACTGGCGCCGCTTCGCCGAGCTCTTCACCTACGACGAGGCCGACCAGACCTTCGCGCTGGAAGAGGCGTAGCCGGCCGGATTCCGGTCTCGGTACCCGGCGGCCGTCTTATCAGGTGACGGCGATTGCACCCCACAGGCAAACTCGCGCGTTTACCCTCGCGAGCCAAGCTGAGGCGCGGCGGCAAACTAGGAGTGACTGATGGGTATCATCGCATGGCTTGTGCTGGGCCTGATCGCCGGGTTCATCGCCAGCAAGATCGTCAACCATACCGGTTCCGGGATCATCATGGACATCGTGCTCGGGGTCGTAGGCGCCCTGGTGGGCGGTTTCCTGTTCTCGATCTTCGGCGCGACCGGGGTTTCCGGCTTCAACATCTACTCGATGATCGTCGCCGTCGTGGGCGCGGTTGTCGTCCTGTTCATCTACCACGCCCTTGTCGGGCGAAGAGCGCTCTGACGGGCGCAAATCACAACCCGCCTACGGAATCCCGTCGCCGGCCCCCCGGCGGCGGGATTTTCGCTTTTGGGCGGCGCGCTTCAGCTCACCTCGACCGGCAGCTTCACGTCGCAGACGCTGAAGTCGACCGGGTTGGAGGCGGCCTCGGCGCGCTGGATCGCGGCCTTGGCCCAGGCGCTCGAGGCGTCGACCACCCGCACCTTCGGGCGGCTGGCTTCGGGCATGTCGGCCACCACCTTGACGCTGATCATCTTGTCCGGCGCGGTCACCGGCTCGCCGGTCTTGATCGCATCGACCACGTCCTGGCCGGCCAGCACCCGGCCGAATGCGGTGTAGGTCTTGTCGAGCGCGTGGCTGCCGCCGTCGTTGGACGTGGTGTTGGTGCGCATGATGAAGAACTGGCTGTTGCCGCTGGCCGGATCGTCGGAGCGGGCGATGCCGAGCACGCCCGCGCAGTAGGTTCCCCAGGCGTCAACCCGGTGATCGACGGTGAGCAGGCCAAGATCCATCGACTGACTGACCACCGGCAGGCTGCCGACGAAACCCTCTTCAGCGCCGTTGCTCTTGAAGACCGACGCGAACGGGGTGTCCGGGCCGCGCTTGAAGGTGAATTCCGGCTGCAGATTGGGCAGCGACGACTGGCCCATGCCGGTGTCGAGCGGATCACCCGTCTGGTCCATGAAGTTGTCGATCACCCGGAAGAAGGCGCGTCCGTCGTAGACGCCCTGCCGGGCCAGCGCGCGCACCCGCTCGGCCGCCTGCGGGGCCGCGAGGTCGTTGAGCTCGACCAGCACCCGCCCCTTGCTGGTCTCGATCACCAGCAGGTCCTTCGGGTCGGGGACCCGGAAGTCGGCGTCGGTGGGCGGGGCTGCCGGCGCGGCGGACGCCGCGGGGGCCTTCGGCTTGGCGGCGGCGATCGAGACGCCGGCGGCGAGCGCGAGAACTGCGGCATAGGCGAAGCGGGACTGCATCATCTAGCGCCGGGATCCTGGTGACGGTCGTTCCCGCGCTACCGCGGCGATGCGGCGACCGCAAGGCGCGCGTGTTGCACGCCGGCAGGCGTCAGGCGTTGTCCACCTTGGCGTGCAGGCGCCTGTTCACGCTGGCGGGGACGAATTGTGAGACATTGCCGCCCAGGTTGACGATCTCCTTCACCAGCCGCGAGGCGATCGCCTGATGGTGCGGGTCGGACATCAGGAACACCGTTTCGATATCGCGGTCGAGTTGCCGGTTCATCGAGGTGAGCTGAAACTCGTTCTCGAAGTCGGAGAAAGCGCGCAGACCTCGCACCAGCACCTGGGCGCCGACTTTTCGCGCCGCGTTGATGGTGAGGCCCGAGTAGCCGTGCACGACGACCTCGGCCTGGTTCTTCGAGGGCTTCGGTTTCCTCGCGGACGATCTCCATCCGCTCCTCGAGAGTGAACATCGGCGCCTTGCCGGTGTCGACCGCAACGCCGATCACCAGCCGGTCCACCAGCTTCACCGCGCGGCCGATGATGTCGAGATGGCCGTTGTGGATCGGATCGAAACTGCCGGGATAAAGGCCGGTGCGGATCATCAATCATCCTCGTGAAGGCCGCCGAAGCGGGCGGCCGAGCTTCCACGAGGAAATCGCGCCCGTGTCAATCACAGGCGATCGCATGCGCATACGCTGGCGGCGGAAACCCGCCGCCAGCGTATGGCAGATTCAACGGAGCCGGCTGGCTACTGCAGCTGGATCGACATGCCCGTCGGCGCCAGCGAGAGCGAAAGTCCCGCCGACGTCGAATGCACTTTGATCTCGACGCCGTTCTGGTTGGTCATGTCGATCACGCCGGCGCCGGCCCCGGCGGTCGCCGAGGCGCTGACGGCGGTGTAGGTGCCGACGAGGTCGTGCAGGCTATGCATGTTGTAGACCTCGCCAGCCGCGCTGAAGCTGTTGGCGCCGATCGCACCGACGCCGACGCCGCTCACCTTGATCGGGATGCGCCGCCCCTTGTAGTGCACGGTACCGCTGCCCCACTGCACAGAGCCGATGAAAGCGACGTGGCCGCCGTGGAAGCTGATGGTGGCGTCCTGGGCCATGGCGGACGTGGCGGCGAAGAGACCGCCGGCCATGACGGCCGCGGCGAGCGCGCGAGCAGGTGCAATGCGGTGCATGGATCAAACCTCCGTGAAAGCTGGGCTTCAAACGAAGCCGCGGCCGTTGCGTTCCCGGCTTTACGCTCTTTGCGTGCCGAACGCCAAAGACAGTTGTGCTGCTGTGACCGGCGCGCAACAGCCGGCTGCGACGGCGCGCTGTTCATGAACTGTATTTCGCTGGACTTCGGCGCGACGCCGGCCGGTCAGGGCGTCATCGAGCCCTCCGGCTACGCCTCGTCGGGCGCACCCCCGTCTTCACTCGCCCCATCTTCGCCCGCCGCGTCGTCGCCGTTCTCGGCGTCGTCCTGGCCGCCAGCCCCGCCCTCGATGCGTTCCACCGAGACAACGTGCTCGTTGTCGCCCTTGCGGAAGATGATGACGCCGCGCGTGTTGCGGCCAGTGACCCGGATCGAGGGGCGGCCGGTCTGTGGATCGATGCGCCCCGGATGCACCCGGATCAATTGCCCCTGGTCGCTGACCAGCAGGATCTCGTCGGCGTCTTCGACCGGGAAGGACGCGACCAGGCGGCCGCCTCGCGACAGGTCATGGGCGATCAGGCCCTGTCCGCCGCGTCCGGTGCGCCGGTACTCGTAGGCCGATGATGCGCTTGCCGTACCCCTCCGACGACAACCGTGAGGATGAACTGCTCGGCCGCGCGCGAGCTCGCCGATCCGCTCGACCGTGAGGGCGACTGTCGCCGGTAGCCGGCTCTTCCTCGTCCAGGGCGGCTGGCAGGTCGTCACCCTCCTCATCGGCGCCCTCTGCCGCCCTTCGCATCGCGCTCGCGTGCTTCAGGTAGGCGGCGCGCTCGTCGCCGGCGTGGCCTCCACTGCGCGCAGGATCGCCATCGAGATCACGCTGTCGCCCTCGGCCAGACGGATGCCGCGCACGCCGGTCCGAATCGCGGCCCGGCGAAGACCCGCACGTCGTCGACCGGGAAGCGGATGCAGCGGCCGAGCGCGGTGGTCAGCAGCACGTCGTCGGCGGCCTGACAGAGCGCCACGCCGATGATGGCGTCGCCCTCGTCCAGCTTCATGGCGATCTTGCCGTTCTTGTTCACCTGCACGAAGTCGGAGAGCCGGTTGCGGCGCACGCCGCCCGAGCGGGTGGCGAACATCACGTCCATGCCGTTCCCAGGCCGCCTCGTCCTCCGGCAGCTGCAGGATCGAGGTCATGGTCTCGCCCGGCTCGATCGGGAAGAGGTTGATGAAGGCCTTGCCGCGGGCGGTCGGCGCGCCGATCGGCAGGCGCCAGACCTTCAGCTTGTAGACCTTGCCGCCCGACGAGAAGAACAGCATCGGCGTGTGGGTCGAGGCGGAGAACACCCGGGTGACGGCGTCCTCCTCCTTGGTCGACATGCCCGACCGGCCCTTGCCGCCGCGGTGCTGCGGTCCGGAAGGTGGCGAGCGGCGTGCGCTTGACGTAGCCGCCGTGGGTGACGGTGATCACCATGTCCTCGCGGGCGATCAGGTCCTCGTCCTCGAGGTCGGCGTCGCCCTCGACGATCGCGGTGCGGCGCGGCACGGCGAAGTGGCCTTCACCTCCTCCAGCTCGGCGCGGACCACCGCCATGATCTTCTCGCGCGATGACAAGCAGGTCGAGCGTGGCCTTGGATCTCGTCGGCCAGGCCCTCGCGCTTCGGCGAAGATCTCCTCGCGGCCGAGGCCGGTGAGGCGCGAGAGCGTCAGCGCCAGGATCGCGCGGGCCTGCTCGTCGGTCAGCCGCACGCGCGACCGCCCGTCGATCAGCGTCGGTGCGCGGGTCGGCGATCAGCTCGATCAGCGGCAGCATGTCGCCGACCGGCCAGTCGCGGCCGACCAGCCGCTCGCGGGCCTCGGCCGGATCCTTCGACGAGCGGATGATGCGCGATCACCTCGTCGATGTTGACCACCGCGATGGCGAGACCGACCAGCACGTGGCCGCGGTCGCGCGCCTTGGTGAGCTCGAAGCTTGGTGCGGCGGACGACGACGTCTTCGCGGAAGTCCACGAAGGCCGCGATCATGTCGCGCAGGCTCATCAGCTGCGGGCCGGCCGTGAGTCAGCGCCAGCGCGTTGACCGGCGAACGACGATCTGCAGCGCCGTGAAGCGGTAGAGCTGGTTCAGCACCACGTCGGGCGAGGCGTCGCGCTTGAGCTCGATCACCACGCGCATGCCCTGCCGGTCGCTCTCGTCGCGCAGCTCGGCGATGCCCTCGATGCGCTTCTCGCGCGCCAGTTCGCCGATCCGCTCGCAGAGCGCGGCCTTGTTCACCTGATAGGGCAGCGAGGTGATGACGATCGCCTCGCGGCCGGCGCGCAGGGTCTCTCGATCTCGACCGTGCCGCGCACGATCACCGGGCCGCGGCCGGTCAGCAGCGCCTGGCGCGCGCCGGTGCGGCCGATGATCTCGCCGCCGGTCGGGAAGTCCGGCCCCGGCACGATGTCCAGCAGCGCCTCGGCGGAGACCGTCGGATCGTCGATCATCGCCAGGCAGGCGTCGACGACCTCGCCGAGATTGTGCGGCGGGATCTTGGTGGCCATGCCGACGGCGATGCCGTCCGAGCCGTTGACCAGCAGGTTGGGGATGCGCGCCGGCAGGACGGTCGGCTCGCGTTCCTTGCCGTCGTAGTTGTCGCGGAAGTCGACCGTGTCGCTGTCGAGGTCGGCCATCAGCGCCTCGGCCGCCTTGGTCAGGCGGCACTCGGTGTAGCGCATCTGCGCCGGCGGATCGTTGTCGATCGAGCCGAAGTTGCCCTGGCCGTCGATCAGCAGCAGTCCCATCGAGAACGGCTGGGCCATGCGGACCAGGGTGTCGTAGATCGCCAGGTCGCCGTGCGGGTGGTACTTGCCCATCACGTCGCCGACCACGCGGGCGCGACTTCACGTAGGACCGGTCGGACGTGTGGCCCTGCTCGTTCATCGAGAACAGGATGCGCCGGTGCACGGGCTTCAGCCCGTCGCGCACGTCGGGCAGCGCCCGCGACACGATCACGCTCATCGCGTAGTCGAGGTAGGACTTCTGGAGCTCTTCCTCGATCGCGATTGGAGCTATGGCGCCGCGCCGATCATCGTCGGCTGGCGGTTGGGTTTCGTCGGTCACTTTATGGGGATCAGTCGGCCAGAATCAGACGCTTAGATAGGCGCTCCTTCTAGCATCCGGGAGCCCCGGGACGCCACCACTCGTGGACCGGCCCGGCTTGACATGTACATGTCCGGCGCCCAGCATGTACATATGAAGGAAGTGACCCTCACGGAGTTGCGGCGGAACATCTTCCGCCTGGTCGACGAGGCGCTGGAAACCGGCGAGCCGATCGTCGTGAAGCGCAAGGGCCGCACGGTGACATTGGCGCCGGACGTGGTAGTCCGCCAACGCGGCCGACCGGCCCCTGACGATAAAGAGGGCTGGGCGAGGTTCTGGGCCGAACCGTCTGAGATAGACGAAAACCTGAGCCTCGAAGAGATCAACTCGGCCGTTCAGTCCTACTGGCGCTGGGACGGGGAGCCCGAGCTGGATCAGTGATTCATCTCGACACTCACGTCGTCATATGGCTGGCGGAACGTCGCCGGTCGTCCTTGAGTTCGGGTCGCGCGCCACATCATCGAGCGAGATGAACTGGCGATCTCGCCGATGGTCGCGATGGAGCTTGAGACCCTGCATGCTGTCGGCCGCTTGAAGAGCGAGCCAGACCGGGTGTTGGACGTAGCCGAACGCGCCTTCTCAGTCGCCCGGTCCCCCGCCGGATTTAACGATGTGGTGGAGGCCGCTCGGACCTTTGCCTGGACGCGCGATCCTTTCGACCGCCTGATCGTCGCCAACGCGATCGCCGATGGCGTGCGGTTATTGACTGCGGACGGCAACATCCGGCGCCACTTCAGCGGCGCCGTCTGGTGAGCGGTCCAACGACGCTGGCGCCGGACCTTGCTGGCGCGAGCAAATCGACGCCTTTCCAACCTTTCCTGCCCCGGCGTCGGTCTCCGCCGGGCTGGGCATGTCGCCGATCTAGAACGGGATCTCGTCGTCGAGGTCGGCGGTGAAGGTTTCCTTCGGGCCGCTGGCTTGCTTGGGGCCGCTGGCGTAGCCGCCGAAGTCGCCCTCGTCGCGACTGCCGCCGCCCTCGCCCTTGCCGTCGAGCATGGTCAGCTCGCCGCGGAACTTCTGCAGCACCACCTCGGTCATCTGCCGCTCGGCGCCGGACTGGTCCTGGAACTTGCGGGTCTGCAACGCGCCCTCGATGTAGACCTTCGAGCCCTTGCGCAGGTAGTTCTCGGCCACCTTCACGAGGTTGTCGTTGAAGATCACCACCCGGTGCCACTCGGTGCGCTCGCGCCGCTCGCCGGAAGTGCGGTCGCGCCAGCTCTCCGAGGTTGCGAGGGAGAAGTTGGCGACGCGGTCGCCGGAGTTGAGGGTGCGAATCTCGGGGTCGCGCCCCAGGTTGCCCACCAGGATGACTTTGTTCACGCTGCCCGACATCGGGGCCTCCTTCCATCGCCCGGCGACCACGCGCGCGCCGGCATCACGAGGCCGACGCTACGCCGGGCAAATCACCGACGCAAGCGATTTGTTCATCTTTCGTTCTTATCCACAGCGGGAACTATACGGTTGACGTACCACCTACCAGATACGGTAGATTCGGACCTGCGTGACAGGCCGGCTCTGCGCGTCTGCGTGGACGTTGCCGCGGTCTCCCGTCGTCTCGCCTCTGCTGGGTGTCGAGATGACGGGAGGCGTGATTGTCTCCCGGCGTAGGCCTTCCAACCATCAATGCAGGGGAGTTGCATGACTTCCTCTGGGACTTCTTGGCTCGCCCGAAGCTTCTCGCGGAGGCCGAGGAGTTGTTCTTTGGTGAGAACGCGCGTTAAGAGTTGGAGGGCTCCCGGGTGGTTTCCGCGCGTCCAGAGTTGGCAGCAACCGCGACAGAAGAACATTGGGCCATGCTCGGAGTGCGTACCTTGGCGGAGCGGTTCTCCATCCTCCGGGCACCTGAGCGGTATGGTCTTGTTCGTCGCCATGATTGTCCTTCCGTGGTGCAGAAAACAGATAATTCCCTAGACTTGGCGTCATCCCTCAGAAGTTCTGACGCCAGATGAGGCTAAGGAAGTACTCGCTCGACGCCGCCAAGACCGGTCAGAAATTGCCCAAGGTCTAGAAAGCAAAGAGAAATAGTGAAGCATGCCCTGGTGAAGCGCGTGCGAGGATGATCGTCGTCGGTCGCAATCTCTAAATCATACCGTTCCACGTATCCCTTAGGGATGGCGTTTAGGAGGGGATGATTTGCCATGTGTAGATGCGTGCACATGCCGCCGATTCGGGCTGGGTCACTTGAGAGGCAAGCGGACATGGGCGAAGCCGTTCCTTAGGTCTTTGATTAGCTTAAGGTCATGCCTGAAGAAGGTGCAAGAGCCAAGCGCGTAGCCCAGAGAATTTTGTGAGAAAAGGTCGATAAAGGTCCGTCGCCCTCAAAAATCCTGCTTCTAAGATCGGAGGGAAGGGGGCGCCGCATCTTGGCCTGTAATAACAGTTCAAGCAGCCGTTCTAGATTGGAGCTTGGAGTATAACGGCCGGTCGATCAGAGCCTAGATAGAATTCCTCTTCCATTTCTGCGTTGTGGCTGAAATCAGGGGTTTTGGCGATGAACTCGTCAAAAGCCTTCCTATAGGCAGGTTTGGCCATGCTATCTTCGCGCGTCCATGAGCGATGACGACGACCAGTGCCGCGATGCGCTGCTACACCAGCTACTCAAAACGCCGCCCCAGCCGCGCCCTAAGCGCTGACCGGGGGAGAAGCCTAAGACACTCTCAGGTGGGCGAAGTCGAGTCGCGCCGCCGAGCGTTGCGCGGCCACTAAGGGCGGCGTCGCATCCGTTGGATCGCGCGGGCCTTCTGCTTGGCCGTGACCGGCTTACGCAGGCTGTCGATACATCAGGCGCTTGCCCTTGGCGCACGCGCAGCAGCTCGGCGGCGCGCTCGTCGTCGGTAACACCGAGCGCTTCGCGGGTGTTGTAGCGAAAATCGAACTCGCTCAGGTACCGGTGAAGGTGGGCTTCGGAGACGTGATGGAACGTCCCGAACACGCCGCGCTTGAGGATGGCGAACATAGCTTTCAGCGGTGTTGCTGTGGGTGTGGAAGCCGTCGCGGACGTACTCGCTCGTTGCGTGATCGATCGACGCTGTGGCTGGCGAACTCGTGGCCGATGTTCGCGGTAGATCAGCGCGCCATCCGTCATCAGGTGTGAACTCGCGGCGGGCTTGCTTGGTGATGATGGAGCGCAGCGTTCTTGACGCTTGACGTTGGCGATGTGGAAGGAGCGGACTTCGGCCGCCGCGCTCGACCAGCGAGAACGACCGGTTGCTTGCCTGCGTCCAGCGCCAGCGCGAGCCGGTTGGCGCTTCTTGCTGACGTGGCTTGTTGCGGTCTCTTGCCGCCGACGTAGGTTTCGTCGGCTTCGACGGACGTGACCTTCACCGCCTAAAGGGCTGGCGGATCGACGACGCTCGCGGCTTCACGCAGGCGATGGAACAGGAACCACGCGGTTTCGTAGGTGCAGCCCATCATGCGTATGAGTTGAAGGGCGCTCATGCCCTTCTTGCTGGACGCCATGAAGTGCGCCGCCATCACCCATTCGCGAGAGCGGGACGTGCGAGCGCTCCATGACCGTCCCAACGGTCACGGTGAAGGGCTTGCGGCAGTCCTTGCACTTGTAGACGCCGGGGCGGGTGGACTTGCCTTGGAGCTTGGTGATCCGGTCTTCGGTGACGCCGCAGCGCGGGCACACCGGGCCTTGCGGCCAGAGCAGCGTTTCGAGGTGCGGCCTGGCGGCGTCATCGTCGTGGTAGATCGGGTCTTTCAGGTTGGTCTTGCGGGCGGTCATGCGGGCCTCATTCCTGTTGACGGCCAATACTAGACGATGTGGCGTGGTACGTCAACCGGATAATTCCCTCCACAGCTTGATTGCGACGGCCGCGCTACGGCGGGATCGCGCTACTGCGGGGCCGAGCCCACCGGCACCAGCTGGTCGCCGTTGCGGACCAGGAACGGGTAGCGTGGACCCTGGTAGGTCTCGGCCGTGAACACCCCCTGCTCGCCGAGGAACAGGAAGTTGCCCTGATAGGCGCCGACGATGTCCTGAGCGGTGCCGCCGAGCGAAAGGAAGCGCACCCGCATCGCCTCCAACTGCGCCGCGCAATGCTCCATGTCGGGCACGTTGCTGGCTACGATGTTGAACTGCGGCTTGTCGTTCCGCATCGCGCCGAGGTGGTAGCAGACGCCCGGGTTGGTCGGCGCCTGGACTTGCGATGAGCAGGCGGCAAGCGCCAGAGCACTCGCCAGCGTGGCGGCGTAGAGGGCGGCGGCGGTTGGGGCGCGGGTCATCGCCGCGACACTACAACGCGCGGGACGCGGCGGTCACCCCGCGCCGCTCGCGCAAGGCGGCCAGGGATCGATCAGGCTCGAGAAATCCCGGTTGTTCGGCGAGACTTCGATGCGCCCGCCGATCAGCCGCAAGGTCTGATCCCCCCAGCGGCCATAGAAGGTCTCGTCGGCACCTGGGCAGCGATCGGCGAACACGGAGCGCACGCAGGCCTGCAAGGCGAGCTGCGTCGGCAGCCTGCGCCAGCCGCCGGCCTGCCAGCGCCAGCAGGCCTGGCCGGTCCCGGCGTCGGCGAGCGCCGCGGGCCGCGCCGCATTGGTCGCGCCAGAGGGGTCGGTCTCGATGACCGGCAGCGACTGCGGCAGAGCCTGCTGGGCCAGCGGCGTCAGCGGCGCCGCGCCGTTGGTGGCGGCGGCCAGCGCCCCGGACGGGTCGAGGCCGACGTCCAGAGCGCCGGTGGCGACGCCGTTGCGCTGGGCGCAGACCGCCAGCGGCAGCTCGCCCACGAACTGGCCGCCCACGAAGCAACGCAGCGGCCGCTTCGGGTCCAGCTTGGCGTCGTCGTCGCGGCCCGAGACCACCACCAGGCCGCCTTGCGAAGCCGGGGACGGCCCGACCGGGGCGCGGCTGTGCGAGAAGATCGCCCACGCGACCGCGACGCCGAGCACGAGCGCCACGCCCGCGCCGACGAGCGCGATCACGCGCCGATCCTTCAGGAACTCCATGCGCGTTACGTTTTCCCCGCGGCCGACCCGCCCCCCGCGCGGCGAACATAGCGCCCGAGCCGGACGGAACGCCAGTTCCGGCGGCATCGGCCGCCTGGCGGGCGCCGCCGCCTTGCCGCAACCGCGTAGCCGTCGCAGGCTGGCGCAGGTAAGTGGGGCGGGATGTCTGACGTCTTCATTTCGTACGCCAGGTCGACGGAGCCGCAGGCGCGCCGCATCGCCGATGCGTTGCGGGCGCTCGGCTACGGCGTCTGGCGCGATGACGAGCTGCCGGCGCATCGCGGCTACGGCGACGTCATCGAGGAGCGGCTGACGGCGGCCAAGGCGGTCGTGGTGATCTGGTCGTCCGAGGCGGTGAAGTCCGAGTGGGTCCGCTCGGAGGCGAACCGGGCGCGGGAGGACCGCAAGTTGGTCCAGCTCAGCGTCGACGGCGTGCGCCTGCCGATGCCGTTCGACCAGATCCAGTGCGCCGACCTGGCCGGCTGGGCCGGCGACCCGGACGCGGCCGCCTGGCGCAAGGTGGTGGGCAGCGTCGCCGATGCTGTTGCGCCAGGGCGGCGCCGGTCCCGCCGCCAAGCCCGCGGCGGGGCGCCGAGCGCTGTCGGTCTGCGTGCTGCCGTTCGCCAACATGAGCGGCGACGCCGAGCAGGCATACTTCAGCGACGGCATCAGCGAGGACATCATCACCGACCTCTCCAAGGTGTCGGCGCTGTCGGTGGTGTCGCGCAACAGCGCCTTCCAGTTCAAGGGCAAGCACGTCGACGTGCGCCAAGTGGCGCGCCAGTTGGACGTCAGCCACGTGCTGGAGGGCAGCGTGCGCAAGGCCGGCAACCGGGTGCGCATCACCGCCCAGCTGATCGACGGCGAGCGGCGACAGCCACGTCTGGGCCGAGCGCTACGACCGCGACCTGACCGACATCTTCGCCGTGCAGGACGAGATTTCCCAGGCCATCGTCGCGGCTCTGAAGCTGAAGCTGCTGCCGGAGGAGAAGAGCGCGATCGACCCGGCGCGGCACGGCCAGCGCCGACGCCTACGATCTCTACCTGATGGCCCGCCAGATCTGGATCACCGGTAACGGCGACGAGCGCAGCCATGAGACGATGGTGCGGCTATGCGAACGGGCGGTCGAGCTCGACCCCAACTATGCGCAGGCCTGGGCGTTGATGGCGCTCGCCCAGACCACCCTCCATATCCGCTACACCCAGCCCGAGAGCGGCCTGGCGGCAGCCGAACGCGCGCTCGCGCTCGACCCGGACCTGGCGGAGCCGCACGCGGTCGTGGCGCGCCACCTCTTCGAAACCGGCCGTCCCGACGAAGCGGAGGCGGCGCTCGAGCGCGCGCTCCGGCTGGACCCTGAGTCCTACGAGGTGCACCAAACCAAGGCGGCCATCCAATTCCGTCAGCGCCGCCTGCAGGAATCCGCCGCGCACTACGAGAAGGCTTGCGGGCTGATGGAAGCGGCGTTCGGTCCTCCGGCCATGCTGATGAGTTGCTACGCCGCACTGGGCGACACGGCCGCCCGCCGCCGCGCTGCGGCGAAGGCGCTGGAGCGCGCCGAGGCCGCGTTGGTCACCAACGAGCGTCACGGCTCAGCGCTGGCTTACGGCGCTACGGCGCTGGCGGTGCTGGGCGAGCGCGACCGCGCGCACGAATGGGTCTCGCGCGCCATGCTGCTCGATCCGGACAACCACGCGATGCGGTACAATCTGGTCTGCGCCCTCGCCACGGATCTCGGCGAGACCGACAAGGCGATCGAACTGCTGGTCCCGTATTTCGAGACCGCGTCGCCCAGTGAACTCGCACACGCCGCCGTCGATCCCGATCTCGACGCACTGAGGGACGATCCGCGTTACCAGGCGCTCGTTGCGCAGGCGACCGCGCGCCTGGATGCGGCGACTTAATCGGCGAGCGCCACCCCCGCCTTGGCAAGCAGCAGCGCCCTCACCGCGCCCAGCGCACGCCCGATCGGCGCGCGGCGATAGTCCCAGATCGGCTCGGGGCCCGGCGGCTGGATCACCATGCCGGCGTTGGCTTCGAACAGCAGCACCTCGCCGTCGGACGAGAGGCCGAAGTCGACGCCGCCATAGTCGAGCCCGAGCCGCTCGGCGATCGCGCCGAGCGCGGCCATCGCGTTGGCGCCCAGCACGCCAGGCATGTCGGCGAGGAACCTCGCCTCCTCGAGGCGGGCGTCAGCGTTCTCGGCCATCGCCGCGGAGAAGTAGTGCACCTTCCAGTCCGGCGAGAGCGCCAGGTGCAGCGGCCACAGCGCGCCGCCGATCATCATCACGCGGTACTTGCGGAAGAGGCCATCGCTTCCGCGCGCATCGAGCAGCTGGATGGCGAGCAGCTCATCGCCGGGCAGACTCGCGATCGATGCGGCAAGGTCGCCGGCCCGCTCGACGCGCACGAAATGCTGGCCGGTGTGGAAGCCGGGCGTGCGTACGAGATGGGGGTAGCCGAGGCCGGCGCCCGCGAGGTCGGCGCGGGTCAGCGTCCGGATCGCGGGGACGACGAGACCGGGGATGCCAGCCAGTCGGTCGGCGATCCCCGCCCGTGTCGTTGGCGTGACCGCGGCCGGCGCGTTGATCACCGGCGCGGCCGACCGGGCGACCACCTCGGCCGCCTCCGCCAGCGCGTCGGCGCAGAGGTCCGCATCGCCGATCGCGTTGAAGATGACCGCGTGCCGCGGGAGCGGACGGCTCGGATCGTGACCCTCGGCATAGAGCACGGTGACCGCGAAGATTGTGTCGTCGAGCAGCGCGCGGGTCGGGATGTTGCCGCCCTTGGCGGAGACCAGCAGCAGCAGCGGAACCGGCGGCCCGGCGCCTCGATAAGGCTGCGGCGCCAGCCAGCCGTCGGCGAGGCCCAGGCGCCAGTGGGCGCCGGCCGCCGCGGGATCGCCGAGCGCCGTGAGCGCGCGGGCCATGCCCTGGTGCGCAGCGGCCAGGTCCGGCGAGACCGCCAGCGCGGCGGCGAACGCCGCCCGCGCCGCCGCGAACTCGCCGGACTCGATCAGCAGCCCGCCGAGGTTGACGTGCGCGGCCGGCTCCTCGGGGTGGCAGAAGATCGCCTGGCGGCAGCAGGTGATCGCCGCCGAGCGGTGTCCGCTGCGCAAAGCGAGGCGCGACAACTCCAGCAGCGCCTCAAGGCAGGTCGGGTCTTGCTTCAGGGCATCAAGATAGAGGCGCTTGGCGCCCTCGTCCTCGGCGCGCGCGGCGAGCCGCCGGCCGCACGCCAGCAGTTCGGCGACGTCCGGCCCGTCCAGACCCGGACCGGCGAATGCAGCGGCGGGCGTCACGCGGGGCGAGTCCTCGGGCATGCAGAAGGCCGGCCGAGGGTCGGCCAAACATGGTTAACGAATCACGGGCTACGCTGCCGCGACGGCGCTCGGACCTTTGCACGATGAACCAGGGCTGGAGGACAAAGTCGCGCGTGGCGCGAATCGCGCTACCGTTGCGTCAAGTGACAGCGGTCCTGGCGGGCGGCCGAATCCGTCTCCGCCCGCGTCAGGACCCGCCAAGCGTATCCAATGCGGTCCGGCCCTTCGGCTCAACAGTGAGCCGTCCGGGTCGGACCTTCGGGAGGCGCGTTCGTGCGCCTTGAGCGACTGGTCCCGTTGACGACGCCGGTGCAGCCGCCGGGCCGCCAGGGCGAGCGTCCGCCCCGCCGGGAACCCGACGCCCCCGAACGCCATGAGGCGGCCGAGCCCCCGCCGGTCGAGGGCGGTGACGGCGATCAGCGGCCTACGTCGCCCGACCACATCGACATCAAGGTCTGAGCCGACCGCGCGGCGGCGTTTACAGGGCGCAAACCGAAATCGTCGTTGCTCGGCCCGCGAGCCGTTGATCGGAGGGCAAGCCAGAGTGCAGGCCGGGATCGGAGACAAGGCGCCGGCGTTCGTCGGCGCGACGGCGAACGGCCGCTTCTGGTCGCTGGACGCCCAGGCAGGACGCCCGGCGCTGATCGTGGCGCTCGGCTCGCTGAGCGCCGAAAATGCCCGCCGGACGCTCGAGGCGCTGGCGTCGGCGCGGCCGGCCCTGGAGGCGGCCGGCGTCGACCTCGTGCCGATCGCCCCGCTATCGCCGGCCTATTCGGGATGCGAGGCCGCTCGCGAGAGCGTCGTGCACGTGGCCGAGGCGGCCGGGCTGGAGAGCTGGCGCGTGGATGGCCATCCGGGCGTCATGGTCATCGACCGCAGCGGCCGCATCGTCGCCCTCGCCCCGCTGCGGGCGCCGGGCGACGTCGCGAGCCTCGCGGCTGACATCGCCCCGCTGGTCGCTCACGAACCCGCAAGGACCGCCGCGTTCGCCGCGCCGCTGCTGATCGTCCCGGGCGTGATGAGCCGGGCGCGCTGCCAGGCCTTCATCGAGCATTTCGAGGCCTCGCCGCACGAACCGGGCCGCATGGCCAGCGACGACGGCGCCGGCGCCGTGCACAAGCTCGACGCCAGCCTGAAGTCGCGCCGCGACGTCGAGCTGGCGGCCGGAACGCCGTTCCATGGCGAGGTGATGGACGTGATGGCGCGCCGCTGCGCGCCGGAGATCAAGCGCGCGTTCCAGAAGGACGTGGGCTTCGCCGACCGCATCCTCATCGCGCGCTACGACGACACTGGCGGCTACTTCAAGCGGCACCGCGACAACGCCCTGCCCCACACCGCCTTCCGCGAGTTCGCGGTCTCGATCAACCTCAACACCCACGCCTACGAGGGCGGCGCGCTGCGGTTTCCGGAGTACGACGACAACGGCTATTCGGCGCCGGCCGGCGGGGCGATGATCTTCTCGGCCTCGCTGCTGCACGAAGCCGCGCCGGTGACGAAGGGCAGCCGCTACGTGATCCTGTCGTTCCTCTCCTCGACGCCCGGCTAGCTGGCCGCAGCGCTGCTGAGCGAGAGCGGGCTGGCGGACGCGGAGGCGACGGACGTCGCGCCGCCCGTCATCCCCATGCCGCCGTGATGGTGATGCATATGGTGCATCGCGCCGCCAGAGCCCGCCAGCGCCGAGGTCAGCTGGCCGAGCGCGCCGACCAGCACCGACGTGGTGGCGACCGAGAGTGCTCCCGCGGCGGCCGAGCCGACCGACAGCGCGCTCGCCGAAGCGCTGGCCGACCCGGACGCCCCGGCGTTCAACGCGGTCTTCAGCTTCTCCAGCACCGAGCCGACACTGCTGATGTCCTGGCCGATCGCGCCCTCGGCGCCGCGCGCGAAACCGGCCGCGGCGCTTTCCGGGTCCTGCAGGGCGGTCAGGAAGCCCAGCGCGGCGGGCGCGAACTTGTTGGACGCGTTCGACGGGGCGGCCTGCGGGCTGGCGCTGGCGCCGGCCGGCAACCCCTGCCGGGCCGAGAACGCTCCCCCGGACGAGCTTGCCGGGTTCGCCTTCGCCGTCGCGAACAGCGCTTCGAGCGCCTGCGCGGCGCTGGAAACGCCCGTAAGTATCGGATTGATCACGCCTATCTCCCGGAGGCGAGCTGCCCCGCAACGCCGCAGGCGCTCCGCGTGACGGCGCGCCCGACAGGCGCTCGGGGCAAGGTCCGGGCCAAGCAAACGATGTGCGAACCGCCGCGTCCGGGACGGCTATTTGGCTGCGTCCGCCAGAGCTGCGTCGGCGACCCGCTGCAGCGCGGCTTCCTGACTACGGGCGTAGATCAGCGCGGCTATCAGGGCGATCCCGGTCACCACGAGCAGGCCCAGACCCAGCGGCCGCGACAGATGCACGAACGTGCGTCCGAAGTAGAAGGCGCCGAGCGTTATGGTGGTGGTCCAGACGACAGCGCCGACGGCGTTGAACAGCGTGAACCGCCGCCAAGGCATCCGGTTGGCCCCGGCCAGGATGCCCGCGAAGGCGCGAAGTATCGCGATGAACCGCCCGAAGAAGATGATCTTCGCCCCGTGGCGGATGAAGAGATACTGGCCCAGTCTCTGGCGTGCGGGCGAGAAGCCTATGTAGGCGCCAAAGCGCACGATCAGCGCGTGGCCCGCCGAGCGGCCCAGCAGATAGCCAACGCTGGTTCCCAGGAAGGCCGCGATCGACGCCGTGGCGATGACCACCGAAATCTCCAGGCGTTGGGTACGCGCCGCGAACAGCGCGGCGGCTATCAGAATGCCTTCGCCGGGGACCGGAATCCCGAGGCTTTCCAGGAAGATGAGCACGAACGTGACGGCATAGCCGTAGCTCGCTACCAGGGCGACGAGATGATGCATGGTCGGGCTAGATCGGACTCACCGTCACACTGGCGAACGCGCCAATGTCGGAACCGTAACGGCGAACGGTGCGATTGTCGTCAACACCGGCCGGCGGGCGGCCGCCCGCGCTAGACGATCATCCCGACTCTCAGATCGGCGGCCGTGTAGATGCAGGCGCCGTCGGCGAGCAGCCGCCCGTTCGCCACGGCCACCGACAGCTTGCCGCGCCGGACCTGCCGCATGTCGACTTCGTAACGGACCAGGCGCGCATCGGGCGTGACGTCGCCGCGGAACCTGACTTCGCCCACGCCGACGGCGCGTCCCTTGCCCGGCGAGCCCGACCAGCCGAGCCAGTAGCCCACCAGCTGCCACATGGCGTCGAGCCCGAGGCACCCCGGCATCACCGGATCGCCGACGAAATGGCAGTCGAAGAACCAGAGATCCGGCGTGACGTCGAGCTCGGCGACCACGTGGCCCTTGCCGAACGCGCCGCCGTCCAGGCTGATCTCGGTGATCCGGTCCATCATCAGCATCGGCGGCGCGGGCAGCTGCGCATTGCCGGGCCCGAAGTAGCCGCCGCGGCCGGACTGCAGCAGGTCCTCCCGGACGTAGCGGGTCTGCGGGGTATGGAAGTCGTGCGGGTTCGCCACGGCGGTGTGGTTCCTTCCTGGTGGGGCGGCGCCTCGAGGTCGGTCGGCCGCTGGATGTCGTCCGCGGGGCCTTAGCCGCGCCCTGTCTCGCCGGCCACCCTTTCGATGGCCGCGATCATCGCCCGCCGGGGTCTGTCGGCTTCATGTCGGGCGGCTGTCGCGTGGTTGACGGGGCGGTGACGTGGCGGCCCAATGCGGCGCGGCTCAGGGTTGCGGCGATCGCCGACAAGGACATCAGACCATGCTGATCCAGAAACTACGGCTGCAGCGCGGCTGGTCCCAGGAACAGCTCGCCGAGGTCTCGGGCCTCAGCGTGCGCACCGTCCAACGGCTCGAGCGCGGCCAGCCCGGCAGCCTGGAGTTGCTGAACGCCCTGGCGGCGGTCTTCGAGATCGACCTCAACCGTCTCAAGGAGCCCACCGTGGAACCGCCTCGAGCCGGCCCCCAGGCCGCCCCCCAAGCCGGCAGCGTCCGGCCGGACGAAGCCCTCGCCCTCGCGCATGTCCGCAAGGTGAAGGGCTTCTACCTGCACCTGTCGCAGTACGTGATCGTCATCGCCGCCCTCGCGGCCATCAACCTGGTCTGGCAGCCGAGCTACTGGTGGTTCGTCTGGCCGGCGCTGGGCTGGGGTATCGGCGTCGCCGCCCACGCTGTGTCGGTGTTCGACGCAGTGCCGTTCCTGAACGGCGCCTGGGAAAAGCGCCAGGTCGAGAAGTACCTTGGCCGGGAGCTCTAGAGCAGCGCGCCCGATCCGGTGGCCGACGACGACGAGCCGGCCGTCAGGCGCGTCAGCGCGCTCTGGTAGTTGGCGATCTCGTTGGCGAGATACTTCGGCGTCGTGCCGCTGGCCTGCGCCTTCTGCAGCGCCAGCACCGCGGCCGGCGTCGCGGCGTTCTTGAGGTTCTGGTAGGCGTTCTCGACCACGCCGATCGCGCCGGCCAGCTGCACCTGCGCGGTGTGGATGTCGGCGGCCGAGCTGAAGTCGAGGCTGGCCGGCAAACCGAGGCCGTAGATCGGCGTGTTGCTGCCCTTCAGCACCGTCGCGCCGTTCTTCGAAGCCGTCTGCGCCACCACGCCGGGCTTCAGGCCGAGCCCCGCCAGCGCATCGCTGCCGGACGGGCCGTCGCTCAGGGTGACCGTCGCGCCGGCAAAAGCCGGTGCGATCGCGAGCGTCGTCGCGCCGCCCGCGGCGAGCACGGTGGTGGCCTTGACCTGGAAGCCGGTCGCCTGGCCGATTTCCGAGGCGAGCGAGGCCATCGTGTCGGTGGCCTTGACGGTGATGGTCACCGGCGAGCCGGCGCCCACCGCGATCTTGAAGCTGTCGCCGGCGTTCACCGACGTGGTCGAAGTGATCAGGTTGGAGACCGGACCGTCGACCACGCCTTGCGGCAGGCCGAGCTGGTCGAGCACGCTCTCGCCCGTCCCGGAGACGGCGATCGAGGTCGGGGCCACCTGCCCGTCCTGGCCGGTGAAGCGCTGCGCGTAGCCGACCGTGCCGGCGCCGACGTTCAGCGCGGCGACGAAGCCGTCTTTCGTACCGATCGCCGCCTCGCCCGGCAGCGAGCCGGTGACCGAGCCGGTCAGCCAGACCTGGCCGCCCTCCACCGTCATGCCCGAAGCCACCGTCGATCCGGAGCCGCCATAGTAGGCGACCGCGTCGGACCCAGCCGGTGCGAGGCCGGCCGAGAGGGTCGCGGCGAACGCGTTGAGGCCGCTGCCGGACGCTGCGCTGGTGACGGTCCCGGCGTTCAGCGCCCCGCCCGCCGCCGTGCCGGCGACGTAGACGGTCCCGTTCTGCACGCTGACCCCGGCGATGTTGCCGCCGTTCAGCGCGCCAAGGTCGCGGCTGGCGACGAGGCTCGGCGCCGCAGGATTGCTGACGTCGTATTCGCTGACGACGGCATCGCCGTTCTGCACGCCGGCCACGTAGACGTTGTTGCCGTCGACCGCCACGCCTGAGCTGGTGTTCGAGCCGCCGCTGGCGATCTGGGTCTTGGCGATCGACTTCCCGGTGGTCGAGAACACCTGCAGGAAGCTGTTCGACGGGCTGCCGGACGGCTGCAGGCCGGTGGTGGTCTGGGTCTGGCCGGTGACGTAGACCTCGCCGTTCGCGCCGAACGCCACGGCGTTCGCCTGGTTCGGCGTCAGGCCATCGTCCTGCTGGGTCCAGACCTGGTCGCCCTGCGAATCGTAGACCGCCACGAAGCTGTTGGCCCCGGTCGGATCGTTGACCGTCTGGCCGGCCGTCATCGAGCCGGTCACCTGGCCGGCCACCGCCACCTTTGTGCCGTCGGCGGAAACGGCCAGCGAGAGGCCGGTGGCGCTGGTGGCCGAGCCGAGATCGCTCGAGAAGATCAGGTGGCCGGCCGAGTTGTACTTCTGCAGCGCCACGTCCTGGCCGCCGGCCGGCGCCGCGCCGCCCGTCGTCGCGTTGACGTTGGCGAGCACATAGACCGATCCGTCCGGCGAGACCGCGGTCGCCCGCACCGAGTTGACCGACGATCCCAGCGCCGTGGTCGAGAGCTGGTCGGGCGACGCGTAGGCCGGATCGCCCGGGGCGGCGACGCCGTCGCCGCTGGCGTTGAACTTCAGGAGCTGGCTCTGGGCGTCGGGGGCGACCGTCTGCCCCTTCGAGAGGGTCGAGGTCTGGTTGCCGACGATCTGGCCGACGTAGACCGCCGCGCCGGTGGCGGGCGCCGAGAGCGTAACCGTTTCGGCCGGGTTGGTTTTGAGCGTCAGCCCCCAGGACTCCTGACCGGTCGAGACGGTGACCGACTTGCCGCCGACGCTGATGGTGTCGGGCGCGGCGGGGACCGGGTCGGAGGCGAACCGCGCGAAGACGCCGGCGGCCTGCAGTTGGCCGTTCATGTAGCTGATGACGTTGCCCATCGTGCGCGGCGTCGAGCCCATGTCGGCCAGGTTGATCTGGACCACGGTCGGTGCGCCCGTACCGAGCTGCGCGGAGAGCGTGAACGCGACGTCGCCCTCGAGGGCGGGTACGACCGCGGCCGAATCGCCCGACGTGTTCAGCGGCGTGGTGGAGTAGCTGGAGGCCTGGGCGGGCGTGCTGACGGTGGTCGTCTCGCTGGGGCGGACGACGCCGCTGGCAAGCTTCAGCTTCGAGAAGCTGGTCTGGCCGAGATAGGTCTGCAGCTGCGCCATCCCGTTCGAGAAGGCGCTGGAGAGCTGGCTGAGCCTCAGGCTGGAGACGTTCGAGCCGCTGGCGGCGGTGGCCAGCGCATAGAGGCTGTTGAGCCCAGAATAGAGCGCGAAGAGGTTCTTGTAGTCGGAACTGGCGCCGGGCATGTCGAGCTGGGCGGCGCTGGGGTTGAAGAACTTGGCGCCGCCCAGCGCCTGCTGCACCAGCTTGCTCTGGCTGGGCTGCGACTCGTTCCAGGGCGCGGTCGGGGCGTACTGGATGGCTGGCGCCGGCGTGGACAGCTGCGCAAGCGGGTTGGACGTGCTCGTCGTGGATGCGGTGAGGCCGGCGTTGGGGTCGGTCCCGCTGCCGCCGAAGAAGGACTGGTACCAGCCCAGCAGGACGCTCGAGTTGAGGCTGACGGTGCTGAAGGTCACGCGGCGGCTGCCTGGCCCAAGAGAGACACTTTCCCGAGCAAGGATGATGCCTCGCGCGGCGCTTACGAGCCGTTAAGAGGACGCTAGCGGAAGAGCGCCAGGATCGCCGCCGGCGTCTGGTTGACGATCGACCCGCCGCCACTGAGCTGCTGCTGGACCTGCAGCGCCGCCAGCCGCGCGCCGTCGGCGCCGAGCGTCGGATCGAAGCCCGAGGACCCCGACTGGACCTGGGCGGCGAAGGCGCTCTGCAGCGCGTCCGACTGGCCGGAGATCGTGCCGACCGCCTGCCCGACCCCGCTCATCGCGCTCGTCAGCTGGTCGGCGAGGCTGGCGGCGGTCGCCGGGTCGCTGAGGCTGGCGCCGGCGGGAACGCCGATCACCGGGCCGCCCAGCGACAGGTCATAGGTCGCCAGGCCGCCCGAGGTCTGGGCGCTGGCCGAGCCGTCGATGAGGTTGACGCCGTCGACGCCCGCCGCCCCGACCGCGGCCTGGATCTGCGAAAGGCCGGACTGGAAGCCGGCGTTCAGCGACGCCCTTGCCTCGCTCGAAAGATCCGGGTTGGCGGCGCTGACGGCGGCATTGCGCATCTGCTCGAGCAGCCCCTCGACGATCGAGCCGGAGGCCACCGCGGCGTCGGCGATCGAGGCGCCGCTCGCCTGGCTGCTGGCTGGTCCGCCGAGCGCGCCGGTCGACAGCCCGCTGAGGTCGATGAAGGCGCTGGGAGCGGTCGCGGTGTTGGCGTCCGCCGACGGCGCGGCCGCAGCTGACGACGCGCCGCTCTGGTTTGTGAGCTCCAACGCGGCAAGGATAGCTGCGCTCGAGCCCTGAATGCTGATGGTCATTATGCGCCCCCCGACGACTTTTCTTGCCGCCGCTTCAAATCGCTCCGAAGGCTAGGGGGGAGATGGTGAGCTTATGGTTAACGCTTTGTCTCAAACGGCAAAGCCGCCGTCGCGTGGCGACGCCGGCGTCGGGCCGGACGGCCCTTCAGTGCGGCGCTTGGCCGCCCATGTCTGGCGCCAGGGCGCCCTTCAGCTGCGCGAGTCGATGATCGATCCAGGCCTGTAGCCGGGGTCTTCCCTCATCTTCAGCAGCTGCTCGCGCGGGATCTGGGACACGACTTTCCCGGTGACCGAATTGATCGTCACGTAGACGTACGATCCGGCCGCCTTGTCGTCCTCGATCACCAGTCGCAGATCGGCGTCGGCGCCGGTCTGCGGTGCGGGCGTCTGGCTTATCTCCGGGGTCGGTGCGGCCTGCGCGGATTGCGCGGACGCTGCCGTGGCGGGCGCTTGTGCGGGTTGCACGGGCGTCGCCTCTGGCGCCGGACTGGAGATCGGTGCTGTGCTGGTCATCTCTCCTTACCGCCGGCGAAGGGCGCCGGCGTCTCCCGAAGGCCGCGAGCGGGCGGGACGCCCTCCTAAGGGAGCGCCCGCCACGCGGCTGTCCTTAACGGAACAGACCCAGCAGGGCCGAAGACGCGGAGTTGGCGATCGACAGGGCCTCGATGCCAAGCTGTTGCTTGGTCTGCAGGGCCTGCAGGGTCGCGCTTTCCTTGGCGAGGTCGGCGTTCACGAGGTTGCCGACACCGGTCGTCAGCGTGTCCTGAAGGTTCGACACGAAGTTGAGGTGCGTATCCAGCGCCTTCGACGCGGTGCCCAGCGAGGCAAGCGCGTTGTCGACGTTGGCCAGCGACGACTCGACCGTGGTGAGCACCGAGCTGGCCGAGGTCACCGTGCCGATCGGTCGCCGTCGCCGAGAGGCTGACGATCGAGCCGCCCAGCGACAGCTTCTGAGCTGCGGTGGTCAGCACCGAGGTGCCCTGCGTGTTGGCCAGCGACGTGATCTTGGTCACGCTGCCGTCCAGCAGGTTGACGCCGTTGAACTGCGCGTTGGCCACCGTCGAGGTGATCTGGTTGCGCAGCGCCACGAAGTCGGCGTTGAGCGAAGAGCGGCTGGCCGTGTCGATCGAGGTGTCGGACGCGGCGAGGGCCTTCTGCTCCATCTGCGTGAGCAGGTTGGAGACGGTGGTGCCCGCCGAGTTGGCGACGTCGATGATCGACTGGCCGGTCTGCAGCGAGGACTTCACCGCATCCAGCGAGGAGATGGTGGCCCGCTCGCCCTGGGCGATGGCCCAGACCGCGCCGTTGTCCCTGGCCGTAGCGATCGACAAGCCCGTCGACACGATGTTCTGGGCTTGCTGCAGCTGTTGGCTGGTTTGGTTCAGGTTCGCGAGCGCGATCAGCGCCCCCGAGTTGGTATTGACGCTAAGCGACATAAGCTTGGTTCCTTTTCAGGTGTCCGGCGCCGTTTTGACGGCCGGGGGCGTTTTGCCCACCTGGGAGGAAGCAATTGCCGCGCCAGAATTGCCGTGGTTAAGGAAGTACTACATCATTGATTTTATTGTATTAATCTCCCGTTAGTCAGTCGTCCTCGGCAATATTTGCCGGGCCGGAGCGCGCCTGCGGCAGAAGTTGCCGGGCGGCGGGCGCGCTTGACGGCGCGACTTGCCGAGTGGCGCGGCAGAGTTTGCAGGGCGGGACGCGCGCGCGGAGCGCCATTCGGATCTGCGGCGCGTCGAAACGACAACGGCGGCGAGGCCGCCAGGCCGTCGCCGCCGCTGAGTTTGGCCGGCGGGCGGGGTCTGAGCCCCGCCCGCCAGCTGGTCTTCTAAGCTTACCGGAAGAGGCCCAGCAGGGCCTGGGACGCGGAGTTGGCGATCGACAGGGCCTGGATCCCGAGCTGCTGCTTGGTCTGCAGGGCCTGCAGAGTCGCGCTTTCCTTGGCGAGGTCGGCGTTCACCAGGTTGCCGACGCCGGTCGTCAGGGTGTCCTGCAGGTTCGACACGAAGTTCAGGTGCGTATCCAGCGCCTTCGACGACGTGCCCAGCTGAGCGAGCGCGTTGTCGACCGCGGCCAGCGAGGTCTCGACCGTGGTGAGCACCGAACTGGCGGTCGTGGCCGTGCTGATCGTCGCCGTCGACGAGAGGCTGACGATCGAGCCGCCCAGCGTCAGGTTCTGGGCGATCGTGGTCAGCACCGACGTGCCCTGGGCGTTCGCCAGCGAAGTGATCTTCGTCAGCGTGCCGTTCAGCAGGTTGACCCCGTTGAACTCGGCGTTCTGCACCGTCGAGGTGATCTGGTTGCGCAGCGCCACGAAGTCGGCGTTGAGCGACAGCGCGGCTGGCGGTGTCCAGCGACTGGTCGGAAGCCGCCAGCGCCTTCTGCTCCATCTGCGTCAGCAGGTTGGAGACGGTGGTGCCGGCCGAGTTGGCGACGTCGATGATCGACTGGCCGGTCTGCAGCGAGGACTTCACCGCATCCAGGGAAGAAATGGTGGCCCGCTCGCTCTGGGCGATGGCCCAGATCGCGCCGTTGTCCTTCGCGTTGGCGACGTCCAGGCCGGTGGAGACGATGTTCTGAGCGGTCTGGAGCTGTTGGCTGGTGTTGTTGAGGTTCTCGAGCGCGACGAGGGCGCCCGCATTGGTGTTGACGCTAAGCATGCCGTAGTTCCTTTCCAGGTGGGCCGGCGTCGTTTTGACGGCCGGGGGCGTTTTGCCCGATCCGGATCGGTAGCAAGCCCCGCGCCCACGTCGCGCCGCAGCTCAAGTCATTGAGTTTAATGATATTTCCGGTCGGGCGCGGCGGCCTGCCTCAGGGCAAAAGCTGCCGCGGCGCTGACTTCGGCGGCAGAACCTGCCCGGCAGATCACGCCGCTTCGGAGCGTCCGGAAAGACCCTGCATCATCATCCGGTTGATATCGATCAGGGCTTCGATGTCGGCTTCGCGCCGCATCACGTGGCTGGTGTGGCGATGCACGAAGAGGCTGAGCGAGATGATCTGCGCCCGGGTCGCCTCCGGGAGCGCGTTGGCGGGACTGGAGCAGTCGTCCGCCAGCGTCGCCCACACGCGGCGGTTCCAGTGCAGCACGTCGATCCACGACGCGACGTCCTCGCGCGGCTTGGCTTTGACGTCCATCAGAGCGCGGGTCACCTGGGCGAAGAGCCGGTATTCCGCGTCCCTGGGCGTCTCAGACCGCTGCGCCGCCTGCTGATACGCGCGGAGCGACATTCCCCAACCTCTCGTCTTCGTATTCGATCAACTTGCGGCACAGCATCAGCGCCTTGTAATACTCGCGTGTCATCACGTAGCCGCGAAATATTGACGCAATCCGTGAGTACGTCCGGATTGCGCACCGCTCCCATGAATTCCGACAGTCGTTTGACGAATTCGTCCTGGTAAGCGGTCGCACTCTGCCTGGTCGAGATACATCATCATGACTGGGAAGTAGATGCGCCGGGACGGCGTCGTCGCCTCGTCGGCCTGCATGATGTCCTTCTCGCGCAGGACGGAGGCCTTGTTCTGCAGCAGCAGCGCGCTGCGGCGATCGCCGTTCTGCACCACCGCGCCGTTGAGCACGAACTTCTCGCCCGGCTTCAGCGACAGCTTCAGCGGCATGACTGGAACCTCCCCGGGGACGGATATGCTCGACGTCGTCTGACGCGGCCGGCCCAACCCAAGGTTTAAGCCGCCCGAAGTTTCCAGGCAGGCTAAAGCGACATGGTTAACGGCGCCTTGCGCGTCCCCAGAAATGGGGCTCCACCAGCGCACCCGAGAGCCTTTACGGGCGTTTAAGCTCCCGCGCGCGAACTCCGCCGGAGCCGCTCCGGCTCGCCCGAATTCGCGTCCAGCCCAATGCCAAGATCCACCGCCAAGTCTTCCGCCTCGTCCGCCGCCATGGGCTTCGCCGAACCGGCGTCGGACGACCGCGCGCACGGCCGTCTGACCGACGCCGAATCGCAACGGGCGCTGGCCAAGCTGGACAGCGCCATTTCGCGAGCTGAAGGCGCTCACCATCGCCTCGATGCTGCGCCAGGCGATCGACGCGCTGCACGCCGAGGACCCGAAGACCGGCTCGGAGTGGGCGCTGAAGGCGCTGAACCACGACCCGCGCTCGGGGATGGCCTGGTACGTGCTGGCGGTGGCGCGCGAGAAGGCCGGCGACTTCACCCACTCGATCAAGGCCTACGAATCGGCGCTGGCGCTGCTGCCCGACCAGTCGGAAGTGGCCAACGACCTCGGGCGGCTGGCCTTCCGGATGGGCATGAAGGACCTCGCCGAGCAGCTGTTCCGCCGCTACCTCGAGGCCCACCCGGACGCCTACAGCACGATGAACAACCTGGCGACCGCGGTGCGCGACCAGGGCCGCGCCGCCGAGGCGATCGAGATCCTGCGCGCGGCCGTGAAAGGCGCCCCGAGCGACCCGATGCTGTGGAACACGCTGGGCACGGTGGTCTCCGAGCAGGGCGACCACCCGACCGCGATCCTGTTCTTCGACGAGGCGCTACGGCTCGACCCCGATTTCGCCCAGGCCCGCTACAACCGCGGCAACGCACGCCTGGAGCTCGGCGAGGCCGAGGCCGCGCTGGCCGACTGCGAGGCGGCGCTGAACCTCGCCCGCGCCGAGGACGACCGGGCGATGATGCGGCTCGCCAGCTCCACCATCAAGATCGGGCTCGGGCGCATCGGCGAGGGCTGGGACGACTACGAGGCGCGGCTGGATCCGCAGTTCGCCGGCGCGACCGTCTTCGTGGCCGACGAGCGGCCGCGGTGGACGCCCGAATCGCCGATGCGCGGCCAGACGCTGCTGGTGATGGGCGAACAAGGGCTGGGCGACGAGGTGCTGTTCGCCGGCATGCTGGCCGAGGTCGCTCGAGGCGCTGGGACCGGACGGCAAGCTGGTGCTGGCGGTCGAGGAGCGCCTGGTTCGCGCTGTTCCAGCGCTCGTTCCCGGACGTCGAGGTGGTCCCGCACCTGACCTTCCGCCAGCACGGCCGCAACTTCCGCGCCGCGCCGGCGGCCGGCGACTTCGCGCCGCTTCGATCTCTGGGTCCCGATGGCCTCGCTGCTGCGGCGCTTCCGCCGCCGGCTGGAAGATTTCCCGGCGCAGCGCCGGATTCCTGGTCCCCGACCCGGCGCGCGTGGCGCACTGGCGCGCGGCTTTGGCGACCGCGCCGGCCGGCCGCAAGGTCGGCATCCTCTGGAAGAGCATGAAGGTCGAGTCGGCGCGCGCCCGCTACTACTCGCCGTTCGAGCTCTGGGCGCCGGTGCTGAAGACGCCCGGGATCACCTTCGTCAACGTGCAGTACGGCGATTGCGACGCCGAGATCGAGTGGGCCAGGCGCGAGCTCGGCGTCGAGATCTGGACGCCGCCCGGCATCGACCTGAAGCAGGACCTCGACGACATCGCCGCGCTGACCTCGGCGCTCGACCTGACGCTGGGCTTCGCCAACGCCACCTCCAACATCGCCGCGGCTGCGGCGCGCCGACCTGGATCATCTCGGTGCCGGGCGCCTGGACGCGGCTCGGCACCGACCACATGCCCTGGTATCCGCAGGCCCGGGTGTTCTCGCCCCCCAAGCTCGGCAGCTGGGAGGCGACGATGGCCGAGGTCGCCGAAGCGCTGGCCGCCGGCTGAGCGCCGGAACGACGCGCACCGCCAGCCGTTTTTTCGTCCAGGGGAGAAGCGCCATGCCCGATCCGGACGACAACGACTTCGAAAAAGCGGCCGTTCCGAGCTCAGGAGTTACCGAAAGCCGACCTTGGCTCCCATCACAGAGCGTACCCAGCCCCGCCGTCTTACGCGTGGCGTGGCCCGCAACAACTCTCTCAGCTTTTAGGCGGCAGAGGCGCCAATACGGAGCGGCGCAGGCGAAGGGCTGCCTTGCAGCGAGCTGATGACGAGGCTCCCTTCGAAGTCGACGAAAAGATTGTAGAGATCAACACCGCCAACGGCAATTCTTTTACCCGGGGAAATCGATAGCGCCAAAAGCTGACTATATGGCTGCGGCGCCGAGCTGTTCGACCAGATCGCAGAACATCTCAGGCGCGTGCAGCAAGAAATCCCGAAAGGCTTGTGGTTTGCCATCAATCAGACTGGCAAACGCTCGGTCATAGGGTTCAGCGACTGTCGCGCAGCGTCGATCGCGCCGCCGATCGACTTGACCAGCGTGCCACGAATTCGGCTTCAAAGAAGCTTTGGTCTCGGTCGTCCATCGCGCCCATTGGCTTGACGGTCGAGATCGCGGAGACTCACTTCAGCGACGGAGTCAAGCAACTCGGCCAGGCTCCACTTGTAGTAGAGAAACCCTTTCCAGCAAAATACGCCTTCTTGATACTCTCGCTTTTCGAGCCGCAGCGTCAGACGCAGCGGCTCGGTTTCCGCGTCGACGGCGTTGGACAGAATTTTTTTCACGAGACGGCTCGCTTGGCCGCCATCAGCGCGGTGTCCATCGTCATTGCTGTAACAAAGGTCGATCAACTGCTGGATCTCGGCCTCGACGAATGCGTACATGCGCGCCATGTCGCCCTCCGAGATCTCGAAGTAACAGCGTGCGGGCTCTCGGTTATGGCGCCTCAGATACTCGCACACCAAGAAGGGATCAAAGGAAGGCAATTCGTCGAGGATCGTGAGCATCTCTCGATCACCCCGAACTGGATCCTCCAACCAAGTCTTTCCGAAAGTGGCCAACATGACAGCTTCGTAGCTCTTCTCACCGACAAAGACGGACTGCCCTCCAACGCTGAGGTCCTTGCCGTCTAGAGCAAGAATAATCTTGGTAGCGTTGCTCCGACCATCCGAGAAATGCTGCTTTTCATGGAGACGGAGGCGATGCTTCAGGATGATCGACTTGTTCAGGATCGGGATTCTTGAAGAACGGCATTGATGCGTGATCGGGGTCGGCTCCACTACGCACGGCGATGCACGCGTAGTAGATTGAGCACACGCGCTGTCGAAGCGCTGTTCTCCAGAAAGGCAAGATTGCGTGATACCTGCGGGGTCATTGTGGCGTGAACCTCGGACGAGTGCTTGTGTTGCGTAGTGAACACCAATGCACGTATTCATAGAAACGAATACTACGCGAGAGCCGCCCGCGCCACGCGTTCGACGCGAGGTCGCGGCAACGCCGCGTAGGGAAGGGCCCGACCGCGCTATAAAAGCTTGAGGACAAGGCATTCATGCCGACACGGAAGACAAATCCAATTTCGCCGGATCAAGGTGCCAACCAAAGCTTGCGCCGTGGTTAACAGCTATTGCGGCATCGCGACCGCCATTCGCATCAATCTCAATGCAATCTATACTTGGGCGCGCAAGGTCGCTGCAATCGACAGGTGGGCCAGGACCGCTTCCGAGGGCCGCACGTGATGGTGGCAGGTCAAAGACGCCTTAAGCCTCCCTTAGAGATCTAGAGCTAGCTTCACTGAAGGCGGTGCAGCGGCGCCGGGGGCCGACTAAAGATAAGCGTGGTCGCGGCGGACTACCGTACTGGAGAACCGCTGGAGGTGAAGCGGTGAGCTGCGAAACCGAGAAACAGTCGCGCCTGCGGCATTGCCGCCCTGAAGGAGCGAAGCCTTAGTCACTGCGTTCGACGCGTTTCTTGGACAACCCTAGCGAGGAGCCGTCCGATGGCCGCCCACCACACAGGTTTGTCTCGACCTAGCTGTGGTTGAGAAGGTGGTCGCCGAGCTCAAAACCAATCCGACGCTCAAGCTGGCGGTAAACGTGTCGGGCCGGACCATCACGTCGTCGAACTTCACAACTGGGGTTGAGAGGCTTGTCGCGGGGCAGGGAACCCTCCGATATCGGCTCATTTTCGATGATAAAGGAGAGTGCTGCGATAGAAGATCTGGCGCTCGCAGACCGTCGCATTCAATCGCTGCGTTCGTTGGGCTGCATGGTGTGTCTGGACGACTTCGGCGCTGGCGCTGCGTCCCTCGCCTACCTGCAACAACTCGCCCTTGACCTTGTGAAGATCGACGGGAGCTACATTCGCGACCTGCAGCACGGCGGCCGCGAGTTCCGCTTCATCACCCAGTTGGCGCACATGTGTCGCGAACTGAATGTGAAGACGCTTGCCGAGATGGTCGAGAGCCCGCTGGCGGAGGAAGCAGTCCGCCAGGCCGGCATCGACTATGCCCAAGGCTGGCTTTACGGCGCGCCGTCCGGATAGGCCCGTGCAGCCCCGTGCAACCCCAAGGATGCGGCCCGCGCTGAGACGCGCCGGGTGATCGAGACCTGAGTTCACACCCGGGGCGGCGATGCTCGGATGGTCGAGCGCCGACCTGCAAACTCGCTCGGAGGCGGACCCTGACCATTGCCGGCCGATGACACGACCCAGGCTTTCCAGCCAGCGACCCCACCGCCGTCAGACGGCCGCGACATCGCCACCTCCGATATGCAGCGCGACGTCTATGACGTGACCAGCGCCGACGAGGACGCCCGCGAAGCCTTGGCGCCCGAAGACGACTTCGATCCGGACGCGGCCGACGAGGCCGAGCTGGAGGAAATTGTCCTGGCCGACGAGGATCTCGACGAGCCGCGGAGTTTCGCGCGCGCCGATGCCGACCTGGTCGCTGCCGACGACCTGCGGCCCGCCGACTACGAGGCCGGGAGCCTCGCGGACGACGATGCCGACGCGCTCGACGCCCGGCTCGACGAGCGCCCTGGGTGAGACCTTTCCCGCCAGCGACCCGGTCCCGTCAGTCGCCGGCTCCGACTGATCCATCCACCGCAATCTGACGCCAGCGTCGCCAAAGTCGCTTGATCATCGCGCCCGGCCCATTAGGGTAGGGCCGAATTTGAACATTTGTTCGAGCCCGACTTGCGGGCCCGGGAGCGAGAATGAGCGAGCGTTTCGAAGGCACGGCCGACTACGTCGCCACGGACGATCTGAAGATCGCGGTGAACGCATCGGTCGCGCTGGAGCGGCCGCTGCTGATCAAGGGCGAGCCCGGCACCGGCAAGACGGTGCTGGCCTACGAGGTGGCCAAGGCGCTCGAACGCGCCCGCTGATCACCTGGCACATCAAGTCGACCACCAAGGCCCTGCAGGGGCTCTACGAGTACGAGGCGGTGACCCGCCTGCGCGACTCGCAGCTCGGCGACGAGCGGGTGAAGGACGTCAAGAACTACATCAAGCACGGCAAGCTCTGGGAGGCGTTCGACGCTCGACGAGCGCCCCGTGCTGCTGATCGACGAGATCGACAAGGCCGACATCGAGTTCCCGAACGACCTCCTGCAGGAGCTCGATCGGATGGAGTTCTACGTCTACGAGACCGACGAGACCATCAAGGCGAAGATCCGGCCGGTGGTGATCATCACGTCGAACAACGAGAAGGAGCTGCCCGGACGCCTTCCTGCGCCGCTGCTTCTTCCACTACATCCGCTTCCCGGACGACGAGACGATGCGCAAGATCATCGACGTCCACTATCCGGGGATCAAACAGAAGCTGGTCGCCGAGGCGCTGCGCATCTTCTACGACATGCGCAAGGTGCCGGGCCTGAAGAAGAAGCCCTCGACCTCCGAGCTGCTCGACTGGCTGAAGCTGCTGATGGTCGAGGACATCGACGACGAACGCGCTGCGCGAGAAGGACCCGACCAAGCTGATCCCGCCGCTGCACGGCGCGCTCCTGAAGAACGAGCAGGACGTGCAGCTGTTCGAACGCCTGGCCTTCCTGGCGCGCCGCGAAGCGCGGGGCCCGCCCCGGCCAGATGTAGGCCAAACGTCAGATTGCACGGCAAAGCGGGAGCGGTCCTTGGCGGACCGCTCCCTTTTTTGCGGCCTAGAAGATTCCCGGGCCGAAGTGGAAGTTCACCTTCGCCAGCACCTGGTCGTCGGTGAAGCCGATGCGTGTCGACTTCTGACGTCGGCGCCGGGCGCGCCGGAGCCCAGGAAGTAGCCTGGGTTACCGTAGTCGGAGTGCCGATACTCCGCGCCGAGGCTGATCGCGCGGTTGACCCGGTACTCGGCCCCGCCGCCGACGGTCCACCCGGTCAGGGTGGAGTCGTTCGATGCGGCGTTGGCGAACGGCCCGAACGTGGTCCCGGGGTTGGCGGCCGCCACCGCCGCGGTGACCGTCGGCGCGTAGCTGTAGAACGCCGACTGCCGCACGTCGGCGATCGCCAGACCGCCGGTCCCGTAGAGCAGCACCGGACCCGTCGCCCAACCGAGCCGGCCGCGGATCGACGCCGTCCAGTTCGGCTCGGTGAAGCGGTCGATGCCCACGGCGTTGGCGGAGGTCAGCGCAGTGGCCGGCAGTGTGTAGCCGCTGAACTGGCCGCCGCGGCCGGTCACGCCATCCATGTCGCCTTCCAGGCCCACGACGAAGTGGCCCATCTGGTGGTTGTAGCCAACCTGGCCGCCGCCGGCGAAGCCGGACGAGCCGAAGTCCATCCGGGCGGTCGGGAAGCTCGCCGCCGGCACGGTCACCGGCCCTGCGCCGGCGCTGACGCCGGTGAGCTGGTGGGTGGTGGCCACGCCGGGACCGGCCTGGGTGTTCGCGCCATTCCAGCCGGCGTTCAGGCCGACGTAAGGCCCGCTCCAGTCGACGGTCCCGTCGCCGGGTCCCTGCGCCGGAGGCTGCGCGAGCGCCGGCAAGGCCAGCGCACAGGTGGCCGCACCCGCAAGCGCGGTAGTAACAAAGCTGAAGATTTTCATGAAGTTACAACTCCTAAGCGGTCCGGCCATTGGCGGCCGGCTTGCCCCCGCTTCGGTTCCCCGTCACCGCGAGAGACAACCGGTGACGGCGCGAGAAGCGTCGGCGCCGGGCGATAGTTCCGACGCCTACGGACGTCCTCGCAGAAGTGTGGCGGCGCGGCCACGGCGCGGAGGCATGGGACCCTTCGGACCGTCCAGCCGTTAGCCACTTCGTGAGAGGAGCGCCGCCTCCGTGAGAACCAGGACTGCATTGATGGCGGCCGTGGCGCTCGTCGCCGGCCTGGGTCTCGCCGCCTGCCAGAAGAGCACGCCGCAGGTGGCCGCGCTGCCGCTCGACACGGCCGCCGCGGCGCCGCTCGGCGAAGCGCCGCCGCCGGGCGGCCTGCCGCCGGCGCCGCCGGCGCGGATCGGCACGCTGGCCGACTACCACGACGCCTACGCCTACCCGGAGCGGGCCTGGGGCATGAGCGGGGCGTTCGGCGACTCGCCGCCGGACTACGCCTTCTACGACGACGGCGTGACGCCATGGGTCTGGGTGGCCGACGACGACAGCGAGTGCCTGGCCGAGCCGGTTCCGGGCGGCGAGCGCTATTACTACTTCGAGCCGGGCGTCTACACGCCGTTCTACGTGCAGGATCCGAGCTACGGCTACGGGTTCGCCAACGGCCAACTGGTGGCGATCTACGAGCGAGGCGGGCGCGAGGTCGCGCCGGCCGCCGACCCGACCGCCGCGGCGATCGCCGGTCAGTACCTGGCGCGCGGCCGGCTGCTGCGGCAGGCGGCGTCGAGCCAGCCGCACCAAGCGGTGGCCGCCGCCAACTGGAACGCCCGCCGCGGCCTGATCGCCGCCGAGCACACCGCCTTTGCGCGCAACGCCACCCGCGACCCGGCCTGGCGCGCCTATCACACCCAGCACCTGGCCCAGGATCAGGGGCGCTTCGCCGCCGAGGCGGCGCGTCGCGAGACCTGGGCGGCGCAGAGCGACAAGCGGATCGGCGAGCCGGCCCGCGCTCAGCGCGAACAGCGCCTGGCGCAGTCGTTCTCCCGCGCCGGCCCGCCCGGCTCTGCCGCGCGTCCCACCGCTCTGGCGCGTGCGCCGAACCGCCATGCCGCCGCGGCGCCGCGCCCCGCGGCATTGGCCTTCAAACGCCGCGAGGCGGCACGCGCCGCCCCGTTCGAGCGGCAAGCACGCGTCGAGCGCCCAACACGAGTTCGAGCGGGCGCCGCCGGTCATGGCCCGGGCCGCCACCGAGCACGCCAGGGATACGGCTTTCGAGGCTCGGGCGCCGAGGGCGCACGCCTCACCGCCGCCACGGGCCGTCGAGGCGCACGCTTTCCGCGCGCCGGTCGCCAGACCAGCGCCGAGCGCACGCGCCGCGCCTGCGGCTCGCGCCGTCCAGCACGCCGAAGCCAAGCGGCGCTGAGCCGGCGCCGCCGGCGCTCGCCGCTTGGCGCCCGCGCGCCGCTCCCGTAAGCACCGCCGACGCCAGGCGGCGATGCGGGAGGACGGGGCGATGGATCTGCAACTGAAGGGCAAGAAGGCGATCGTGATCGGCGCCTCGCGCGGCATCGGCAAGGCGATCGCCGAGGCGCTGGCCGACGAGGGCTGCGACGTGGCCATCTGCGCCCGCGGCCAGGCCGGCGTCGACGAGGTGGTCGCCGCGTTGAAAGCGAAGGGCGTCGGGGCGATCGGCGGCGCGGTCGACATCGCCGACGGCCCGGCGCTGAAGGGCTGGATCACCGAGAGCGCCGAGGCGATGGGCGGCCTCGATATCCTGATCTCCAACGCCAGCGCACTGACCCGCGGCGCCGGCGAGGGCGATTGGAAGGCTATGTACGATCTCGACCTGATGGGCGCGGTGCGCTCGCTGGAGGCGGCGCGGCCGTTCCTGGAGAAGGCCGCGGCCGAGAAGGGTGATGCGGCCTTCATCATCACCTCGTCGGTCTCGGCGGCCGAGGCCAGCGCACCCTCGGCCTACGGGGCCATCAAGGCGGCGCTGATCCACTACGCCAAGGGCGTCGCCCGCGAAGCTGCGCCGCGGCGCCTGCGCTGCAACGTGGTCTCGCCGGGCACCGTCTACTTCAAGGGCGGGGTCTGGGGCGTCACCGAGGAGCGCGCGCCCGATTTCTTCAAGATGATGATCGCCCGCAACCCCACCGGCCGCATGGCGACCCCGCAGGAGATCGCCGCGGCGACCGTCTTCCTCGCCAGCCCGGTCTCGGCCTTCACCACCGGCATCAACATGGTGGTCGACGGCGGCATTACCCAGCGGGCGAACTTCTAGGCGCGCGGACTTCGCAGCGATCGCAGCGCGCCGCCCCGGTGGGCGGGCGCCGAGGCGCTAGTGGTCGTCGGCCGGATCGTACTGCTCGATGAACGGGACGGCCGCCTTCAAGAGGGCTGTGCGTGTCTCGGCCCCGCGGAGTTTCCAGTCGGCGCTGTCGATGCGGGTCAGCACGACCGTCTTGCCCGCCTGCCGCAGCGCCTGTTCCATCGCCGGCGCCTGGTCGATCAGCATCGTCCAATCCGGCCGCGTCGTCACCAGCAGCACCGGCGCATCGGCCGCGGCGGCCTGTTTCACGGGCGACAGGAGGTTGAGGTTCGCGTCCGGTTTGCCAATCCCGATCAAGCTCGCCCAGTAGTCCATCGCGACGCGGTTCTGCGGGTCGGTGTGACGCGCGAACATGTCGCCGAGGTCGAACAGGCCCCAGAAGGGGACAGCGCAGCGGTAGCGACCGTGCTGGAGCGTGACGCCGGCGACGGCGGCCGTGCCCCCATAGTCCTCGCCGATGATGCAGACCCGTTTCGGGTCGATCATGCCAGTGGCGGCAAGCGCGTCCACACCGTCCGACAGGTCGGTCTGCATCTTGCGGCCCACCTGGTCGAAGCCTGCGTCGCGAAACGCCCTTCCGAAGCCGCTGGAGCCGCGGAAGTTCGGGGCGAGCACCGCGTAGCCCCGAGACGCTAGGGCCTGGGCCAGCCAGGCGAACCCTGGCCGAACGCGCTCCGCCGGGCCCCCATGGACGAATACGACAAGCGGCAGGCGCCTGGCCTCGCGTCCGGGCGGCAACGTCAGCACGCCTTCCAAGGGCAGCCCGTCGGCCGCCTTGTACGAGAACACGCTGACGGGGCCGACCGCAGGGACCGGAACCAGAGGGTAGGCCGACCCAAGCTGGGTCGCCTTGCCGCTCTTGTAGTCGATCAGCCAATAGGTCCCCGCGTCGTCGCCGCCCTCGGTGAACGCGACGACGCGGCTGAAGTCGCGCGATGCGGACGTCACCTGCACCAGCTTGTTCGGGAACGCCGCGCGCACCGAGTCCATGCGGGTTTGGAGGTCCGCATCGAACATGGCGTCGTGCCAGGTGTCGTCCGCCCATCGATAGCCGACCAGATGCCCATCCACCGGGTCGGCCCATGCGCCTTCGACTTCCTGTCCGCCGCTGACCGCCGTCGCCGCTGCGGCGCCGCTGAGGGGGGCCCCGAACAACGTGTCGAAGCCGTCGTCGGCTCGCGTGACGAACGCCGCCGTCTGTCCGCGTCCTGGCCCCCAGAGCGATACGCCATCGAAACCCGCCACGCCTTCGGAGAGCGTCTTGCTCCCGGTCATCGCCTGGAGCGTCCAGTGGCTGTTGCGCGAATCGTAGATCAGGCGCGCCTCCGCATCGCCGGAGGCGCCGATCAACCACTGCGGCGCGGGCAAAGCCTGTTCGACCCACGGCGGGGGGAGATCGACATGGTCCATCTCCACCGGATCGCCGCTCTGCAGGTCGACCTTGTACAGCGAACGCCGGCAAGGCGTGTCGCTCGGGCAGGCGGCGGCGGCGTAGTAACCAAACCAGCCTGACGCCAGGCCGCGGACGCCGTAGAATCCGTCGATCTGCGGCGTCATCTCTTCGCCGTTGCTGAAGAGTTGCGTTTCCTTCTTCGTGGATAAGATTCAGCACGAAGGCGTCGGCCGCCTCGGAGGAGAATCCGTCGTGCTCGACGATGTTGGAGAGCTGCACGAGCACGATGTTCTCGCCCGCCCAGCGCACGTCGTCGACGAAGCCTTCATTGACGGGCGCAGCCATCAGGATGGGACCGTCGATCTGCCGCGCGTAGATCGCCGTGCGTTTGCCGTCGCGCACGACCAGAGCGATCCGGTCGCCGGACGGCGACAAGGTCGCCATCTCCATCGCGGGAAGTTGCCCATAGGCCTCGAGCGGCGGCGGCGGCCCGGAGTGCGCCGTTGCGGCGACCGCCACGCCCAGGCAGCCGGCTGTCATCCAGACAGCGAGCCTTGCTTGGAAGCCTCCGAATGCCGGCCGCGTCCGCTCGTCGCGCGATCGCCGCGCTGGCCAGCTGCTCATGCCCCGTCCTTCCGCCCCAAGAAGATCTGGTCAGCTTGGCGGTGGCGAGGCCGCAGCGCAACCCGGGGTGTCGCAAGGTCGCGGGGGACGCTCCACGCGCGATCCAGCGCAGGCTAGGCCCGCAGCCGCTCGCCCGGCGCCAGCAGTTGGCCGCGCTGGGCGGCGAGGCCAAGCTCGAGGCTCTCGCCGATGCGGTGGGCGCGTTCGATGAAGAGCCTGGCGGCGGCCGGTGGGCACTCGCGGCGGGCGGCGATCTCGAAGAGGCCGAGCCAGCGGTCGAAGTGCGCCGCCTCGATCGGCAGCGGCAGGTGCTTGTCCATCGGCCGGCCGTGGTAGCGCCCGGTCATCAGCATCACCGACGACCAGAAGGCGCACATCTGCTCCAGGTGCGGCGCCCAGTCGTCGATGATCGCTTCGAAGATCGGCGCCAGCAGCGCATCGGCGCGCACGTCGACGTAGAAGCCGTGAACGAGGCGCTCGACCATCGCCTCGTCGATCCCGGTCTCGCGGGTCACGGTCTCGGCGAACTGCGTACGGCGTTCGGCGGCGGTCTCATCGCGCATGGCCACGGTTTCGACCTTGTCACGGCGTGATGCAACCACCTGCGGCGATCTGCGCCGATCGATACGCGCCCCGAACTAACCTGGACGTCAGGCCGGCGTCACGTCGGTGACCTTGTAGGTGAGCAGGCGCCCGTCCTCGTCGGTGATGCTGACGTACTCGCCCACCGCGAAGCGGTGTTGGCCGAGCCGGAATACCGGCTCCTCGCCGGTGTCCTCGGCGTTGTCGTAGTCGAAGTACCAGGTGCGGCCCTGGTGGACGAGCCGGCCGTCGCTGGGGTCCTCGTCCGTCGCGAAGCGGCGCACCGAGCAGGCCCCCTTGGCCCGAGCGTAGGCCGCGGCGTCGAGATGGCCGTCCGGGGTCAGCGGCGCGACCAGCGCATAGCCGCGATGGTCGTCGCCATCGGCGAACTCGGTGCCGGGATTGCGCGCCATCCGCATGACGATGCGCGAAAGCTGGAGTTTGGTGGTGCGGGCGCCGTTAGCCATCGCTTCGTCGATCCTAGTGGGAAATGAACAGGGAGGGCGCGGGCGCGGCGAAGAACGTCCGCGTGGCGCCGCCGAATACGAACTCCTGCAGGCGTGGGTGCCCGAATGCGCCGGCGACCAGCAGGTTGGCGCCGGTGTCGATGGCGGCCTTCAAGAGGCGCGGCGCGGCGTCGGCCGCACCTTCCAGCTTCTGGATTTCCGACGTGACGCCGCGCGCCGTGAGGTAGCCCTGCAGGCCGGCCGGGTCGAACTGCCGCGCCGCGGCCGCCGTCGCCGAGAGGATCACCACCTTGGAGGCCTTCTCGAGCAGCGGCACCGCCGTGCGCACCGCGCGGCTGGCCTCCTTGCCGCCGTCCCAGGCGATGGCGACGACGCCGCCCACCGAGAAGCCCTGCGCGCGCCACCAGCGTCGGGCGCTGCTCGTCGGCGACGATCTGCTGGAACACCTCGGCCAGCGGGCCGCGCCCCTTGGCCGCCGCGTCGTCGAACACCACGACGTCGGAGAGCCGGCTGTGCAACGCGAGCGCCGCCCAGACCGGCGAGGCCAGCGTGCGGAAGCTCTTCTTGGCGTAGGGCGCAGCCTCGACGATCGCGGCGGCCGCCTTGGCGCCTTCCGAGGCCGCCTCGCGGATCGCGTCGACCGCGCTGGCCTGCACGCCGCCCATGAAGCCGTCGCCCATCCAGGGGATCAGGTCGGCGACGTCCGGCGGCGCGTGCACGCAGGCCAGCTCGGCCTCGAACGGCTCGGCCAGCGCCGCGGCCGCGGCGACGATGTGCCGATCCCCTTCGCCGCCCGACAGCGGCGCCATGACCCTCGCCCAAATCATCGCGTGCCTCCGTTCGCGCTGGTAAATGCGCCCTCCAGGCGGCGCCGCGCATTGATATTTGTCAAGCAATCGGTCAAGGCGCGGCAAGGCCCTGAGAGCGACCAGGCGCCCGGCGGGAGCGACGAACCCAGGTGGCCAGAGGCGTCCCACGCCGCAGGAGCGAAGCGCCGCGGGCCTGGCAGCGGATGCTGTCGGGCCGGCGGCTCGACCTGCTCGACCCCTCCCCGCTCGACATCGAGATCGAGGACATCGCCCATGGCCTGGCGCGGGTGGCGCGCTGGAACGGCCAGACCACCGGCGAGCACGCCTTCTCGGTCGCCCAGCACTCGTTCGTGGTGGAGGAGATCGCCGCGCACGTCCGGCCGGGCCTGGAGGCGCGCTGGCGCCTCGCCGCGCTGCTGCACGATGCGCCCGAGTATGTGATCGGCGACATGATCTCGCCGTTCAAGACCGCGCTCGGTCTCGACTACCGCACGTTCGAGGAGAAGCTGGAAACCGCGATCCACGTGCGCTTCGGCCTGCCGGCGCGAATCCCCGCCGACATCAAGGCGCTGATCAAGACCGCCGACCGCGCCTGCGCCTTCTTCGAGGCGACCCAGATCGCCGGCTTCGGGCACGCCGAGAGCCTGCGGCTGTTTGGGACGCCGCCGGCCGGCTACCTTCTGGCGATCGAGCCGATGTCGGCCTCCGCCGCGCAAGCACGCTATCTCGATCGCTACCACGTGCTGGCCGAGGCGGCGGGTCTGCAGCCCGCCGACCAGGCTTTCGACACCGAATAGTGGCCAGGGGAGCGGCATGGTCCTGATCGTCACGCCGCTTCGCCGGCTTCCCGAGGTGATCCAGGCGCGCGCCCCCTCGCACCTCATCTCGCTGCTGCCGCCCGAGGAGATGATCGAGACGCCGCCCGGCTTCGCCGCCGAGCGGCATCTGCGCGTCGGCTGCCACGACATCCACATGCCGATGGACGGACTGGTCGCGCCGGACGCCGCGATGGTGCAACAGGTTCTCGACTTCGGCCGCGGCTGGGACGGCGCGCGCGCCGATGGTGATCCACTGCTTCGCCGGCATCAGCCGCTCGACCGCCAGCGCCTTCGTCATCGCCTGCGAGCGCGACCCGCACGCCGACGAGCTGGAGATCGCGCTGGCCATGCGCCGGGCCTCCCCTTCCGCCTTCCCGAACCGCCGCATCGTCGCCCTGGCCGACGACATCCTGGGCCGCCAGGGCCGCATGGTGGAGGCGGTGGAAGCCATGGGAGGCAACGGCTTCGTCGCCGAGGGCGTTCCCTTCGACCTCCCGGTCGGGCGCTAGCGATGGCGACCGAGGTCGTCATCGGACTGTCGGCGGTGGTGATCGCCATCCGGGAGGGCGAGGCCGTCGCGCTGACCGTGCGGCCGCGCGAGCACGGCGCGCTGTCGCCGGTGGAGGGCCTGCCGTTCGGCCCGTTCGACCCGGACGGCCACCGCACCTTCGAGATCGCGCTGCGCGAATTCGTGACGCGCCAGACCCGCTTCGAGCTGGGCTTCGTCGAGCAGCTCTACACGTTCGGCGACAAGGGCCGCGAGGCGCCGCTGGCCGACGTCGGGGCCGGCGCCGCGCGGGTGATCTCGGTCGGCTACCTGGCCCTGGCCCCGCTGGCCGTGGAGACCGACGCGCCGGACTCAGCCTGGTCGCCGTTCCTCGACTTCTTCCCGTGGGAAGACTGGCGCAAGGGCCGGCCCGACATCATCGACGCAGCCATCCTGCCGAGGCTGACCGGTTGGGCCGGCCGCTCCGAGACCCGCCTGGCCCGCGTGCGGCTGCTGTTCGCCGAAGGCGGCTGCGCCCTGGAACGAGGAGCGCGTGCTCGACCGCTACGAGCTGCTCTACGAGGCGGGGCTGGCGCCCGAGGCAGCCCGCGACCGGGCGCGGGCGCTGGGCGGCGCGCCGGCCGAGCCGGCCGCCATCGGCCTCGGCGCGCCGATGATCTCCGACCACCGCCGCATCCTCGCCACCGGGCTCGGCCGCCTGCGCGGCAAGCTGAAGTACCGGCCGGTGATCTTCGAGCTGATGCCGGAGGCCTTCACGCTGTCGGCGCTGCAGCGGACCGTCGAGGCGATCTCCGGCGTCGCCCTGCACAAGCAGAACTTCCGCCGCGTGGTGGAGCGCACCGGCCTGGTCGAGGGCCTGGGCCGCATGGACGTCGAGACCGGCGGGCGCCCCGCCGAGCTCTTCCGCTTCCGCCGCGAGCTGCTGGCCGAACGCCCAGCCCTCGGCCTCTCCCTGCCGCTGCTGCGCGACTGAAGCCCGCTCTCGCGCGACGCGAAAACGGAACGGCGCGTGAAAATCTCAAGAACGCCCGCCGCGTTGGCGGCCGGCGTCGCTCAGAGGAAGGCCCAGGCGCTGACCGCGACGCCGACCACGCTGAGGGCGATGGCGGTGAACCAGGGCCAGCGGCGATGCAGCAGGATCGCCAGCGTCGCGATGGCGATCGCCATGTGCAGCAGCGTCGAGCCGACGGTGAGCCGCCCGTGGCGGACCTCGTGCCGGTCGGCGACCTCGAGCGCCGCGTCGCGCTTGGCCTCGAAGGACTTGGCGACGGCGGTGGCCTTGGCCTCGTCGGCGCCTTCGTGCGCGATCGACTTCGCGTAGGCGGCGGCCTTCGGACCGCCGGCGTCGGCGGCGATCTCGTAGACCTTCTTGCGCAGGCTCTTGGAGTTGGCGAAGCCCCACTCGTCGGTGGCCTGGTCCTGCGCCAGCACCGCGTCGTTCTTGGCGACGATCGCCGCGTCGCTTTCCGTGGTCTCGAAGCTCGCCGAGATCGCCGCCGCCACCGCCAGCACGGCGATCGTGAAGGTGACCTGCAGGATCAGGCTGTCGCCGCTCTCCGCCGCCTCGGCCGCGTGCTCGGCATGCTCGTGGTGCTCGAGCTCTTCGAGGGGTGAGTCAGACATCGCTCTCGCTCGTGCGTCGGGGTCGGCCGCGACGATGGAGCGGCGCGGGTCCTAAGGCAACGGTCCCGTGCGGCCTCAGGCATCGCTCGTGGCTTTCCCCTCCAGCGCCGCCTGCGCCGCGGCGAGGCGGGCGATGGGGACGCGGTAGGGGGAGCAGCTGACGTAGTCGAGGCCGACCGCGTCGAAGAAGCCGATCGAGGCCGGATCGCCGCCGTGCTCGCCGCAGATGCCGAGCTTGATGTCGGGCCGCGCCGCGCGGCCGCGCTCGGCGGCGATCCGCACCAGCTCGCCGACGCCCTCCTGGTCGAGCGAGACGAACGGATCCTGCTCGAAGATGCCCTTGTCGATGTAGGCGGCCAGGAAGCGGCCGGAATCGTCGCGGCTGATGCCGAAGGTGGTCTGCGTCAGGTCGTTGGTGCCGAACGAGAAGAACTCGGCGTTCTCGGCGAGCTCGCCGGCGCAGACCGCCGCGCGCGGCAGCTCGATCATCGCGCCGACGCGTGTAGTCCAGGCTGCCGCCGCGCTCGGCCAGCACCTGCTTCGACCACCCGGTCGGTGAGCTGGCGCAGGAAGGCCATCTCCTCGCCCTTGGCGACCAGCGGATGCATGATCTCCGGCTGCGGCGGCGGTCTTGCCGGCCGCCGCCACCTCGCAGCGCGGCCTCGATGATGGCGCGCACCTGCATCTCGTAGATCTCGGGGTAGGAGATGCCGAGCCGGCAGCCGCGGTGGCCGAGCATCGGGTTGGTCTCGCGCAGCTCGCGGGCCCGCCGCATCAGCTTGCCGGCGTCGAGGCCGGTCGCCTCGGCCACCGCCGTCAGGTCTTCCTCCGTGTGCGGCAGGAACTCGTGCAGCGGCGGGTCGAGCAGGCGGATGGTCACCGGCAGGCCGTCCATGATGGTGAACAGCTGCGACGAAGTCGCCGCGCTGCATCGGCAGGATCTTGGCCAGCGCGGCGCGGCGGCCCTGCTCGTCGTCGGCGAGGATCATCTCGCGCACCGCGGCGATGCGGTCGTCGTCGAAGAACATGTGCTCGGTGCGGCAAAGCCCGATGCCCTCGGCGCCGAACTGGCGCGCGACGGCGGCGTCGGTGGCGGTCTCGGCGTTGGCGCGCACCTTCAGGCGGCGCACCGCGTCGGCCCAGGTCATCAGGGTGGCGAAGTCGCCCGACAGCTCCGGCTCGATCATCTTGACGCGCGCCGGCCAGGATCTCGCCCTTGCCGCCGTCGATGGTGATGATCGTCGCCTTCCTTGAAGACGCGGCCGCGGGCGCGCATCTCGCCCTGCTTGGCGTAGATCTGCAGCTCGCCGGCGCCGGAGACGCAGGGGCGGCCCATGCCGCGGGCGACCACCGCCGCGTGGCTGGTCATGCCGCCGCGCGCCGTGACGATGCCGCGCGCGGCGTGCATGCCGCGGATGTCCTCGGGGCTGGTCTCGTCGCGCACCAGGATCACCGCCTCGCCCGCGGTCCCCAGCCGCTCGGCCTCCTCGGCGGTGAAGACGATCTTGCCGGTCGCCGCGCCGGGCGAGGCCGGCAGGCCGACCGCGATCACGTCGCGCTCGGCGGCGGGGTCGATGGTCGGGTGCAGCAGCTGGTCGAGCGACGCCGGATCGACGCGCAGCACCGCCTCCTGCTTGGCTGATCAGCCCCTCGTTGGCCAGGTCCACCGCCACGCGCAGCGCCGCCTTGGCGGTGCGCTTGCCGTTGCGCGTCTGCAGCATGTAGAGCCGCCCGCGCTCGACGGTGAACTCGATGTCCTGCATGTCGCGGTAGTGGCGTTCGAGCTGGTTCACGACGCCCTGCAGCTCGCCGAACACCTCCGGCAGCGCCTCCTCCATCGACGGCGCCTTCTCGCCCATCTCCTCGCGGGCGATCCGGGTGATCGACTGCGGCGTGCGGATGCCGGCGACCACGTCCTCGCCCTGGGCGTTGATCAGGAACTCGCCGTAGAGCGCCGCCTCGCCGGTGGAGGGGTTGCGGGTGAAGGCGACGCCGGTGGCGCTGGTCTCGCCCATGTTGCCGAACACCATCGACTGCACGTTCACGGCGGTGCCCCAGCTCTCGGGGATGTCGTGCATGCGGCGGTAGAACTTGGCGCGCTCGTTCATCCAGCTGGCGAAGACCGCGCCGATCGCGCCCCACAGCTGCGCCTCGGGGCCTTGCGGGAACGGCTCGCCGCGCTCGCGCTCGACAGCGGTCTTGTAGTCGGCGGACCACGCTCTCCCAGTCGTCGGCGGAGAGGTCGGTGTCGATGGTGACGCCGAGCGCGTCCTTATGGTCGTCGAGGATCTCCTCGAACATGTGGTGGTCGAGGCCCAGCACCACGTTCGAGTACATCTGGATGAAGCGGCGGTAGCTGTCGAAAGCGAACCGGCGGTCGCCGGCGAGCCTGGCCAGGCCCTCGACGGTCTCGTCGTTGAGGCCGAGGTTCAGCACGGTGTCCATCATGCCGGGCATCGAGGCGCGCGCGCCGGAGCGGACCGAGACCAGCAGCGGATTGGCCGCGTCGCCGAACCGCTTGCCGGTCAGCGTCTCGACGCGCGCAGAGCGCCTCGGCCACCTCGCCCTTCAGGCTCTCCGGATAGCGGCGCTCGTTGGCGTAGAAGTGGCTGCAGGCCTCGGTGGTGATGGTGAAGCCGGGCGGCACCGGCAGGCCGAGCGCCGACATCTCGGCCAGGTTCGCGCCCTTGCCGCCCAGCAGGTCCTTCATCGAAGCGTCGCCGTCCGCGCCGCCGCCGCCGAACGCGTAGACGAAGCCCTTCCTGGTCAGTGTCTCGACCATGACCGCTCCTAACCTGAAATCTGCGAGAAGTCCGCCACCTGCCCCATCAGAGCGCGCACGGCGGCCAGGAGTTTCAGCCGGTTGGCCCGCTCGGCGGCGACCTCGGAGTTGACCAGCACCTTGTCGAAGAAGGCGTCGACGGCTCTCGCGCAGCGCTGCGAGGGCGCGCATCGCGGCGGCGAAGTCCTCGGCCCCCAGGGCGGTTTCGACCTTCGGCTCGGCGGCAGCCAGCGCCTTCGACCAACGCCTGCTCCTCGTGCGGCGCGCCGGCCAGCATGGCGGGCGCGCCGGCCGGCAGCTCTCCCTTCCTGGCCTCGGCGGCGAGGATGTTGGAGGCGCGCTTGTAGGCGGCCAGCAGGTTCGCGCCGTCGTCCGTGCTCAGGAACCGCCCCAGCGCCTCGACGCGCCGCACGATCCGACGAGGTCGTCGTCGCCGAGCGCGAACACCGCGTCGACCAGGTCGTGCCGCGCGCCCTCGCCGCGCAGCGAGACCTTCAGGCGCTCGACCATGAACGCCGTCACCTCCTCGGCGACCTCGCGGGCGGCGCGGAAGCTGTAGATGATCGGCTGGGTCGGCTTGCGGGTGACGATCGAGGTGCGGTCGAACGCGACCGGCCGGTCCTCGTCGACCTCGATCACCCACACGGCCTCAGTCACGAGGGCGTCTTCGAGTTCCTCCAGGTAGGGCTCGATCCCCAGATCCGGCTCGTCGGGATCGATCCCGAACCAGCCCGTCGTGCGCGCCGGCGGAGACGTAAACCCCGCGTCCCGCCGCCACGTAGGTCTTCAGGGTCGAGTACCAACGGCGGACCGCCTCGCGGATCGGCAACCGCACGTCCGACTTCAGCAGGATGCGGATCACGCCCAGCGCCGCACGGCGCAGGGCGTAGGGGTCGCGCGAGCCGGTCGGTTTCTCGCCGACCGCGAAGAAGCCGGCCAGCGTGTCCAGCTTGTCGGCCAGCGCCAGCGCCATCGCGAGCGGCGTGTCCGGGACTTCGTCGCTCGGCCCCGCCGGCCGGTACTGCTCGCCGATCGCCTCGGCGACGGGTCCGGGGAGCCCCGCCTCGCGGGCGTAGTAGGCGCCCATGATGCCCTGCAGCTCGGGAAACTCGCCAACCATGCCGGTGGCGAGGTCGGCCTTGGCGTAGTGCGCCGCCTCGCGCGGCCCGCTTGGGGTCGGCGCCGACGCGTCGGCGCGAGCGACTCGGCCAGCTGCTCGATCCGCGCCACGCGCTCGGCCATGGTGCCGAGCTTGGCGTGGAAGGTGACGCCCTTCAGCTTCTCCAGCCAGCCGTCGAAGCCGGCGCGGCGGTCCTCGTCCCAGAAGAACTGCGCGTCCTTCAGCCGGGCCGAGAGCACCCGCGCGTTGCCCGCCGCGACCAGCGCGCCACCGTCCGCCGTCTCGATGTTGGCCACCACCACGAACCGCGGCGCCAGCGCGCCGGAGCGGTTGCGCACTGCGAAATAGCGTTGGTGGGTGCGCATCGAGGTGCGGATCACCTCGGGCGGCAGCTGCAGGAAGGTGGGGTCCATCGCGCCCAGCAGCGGGACCGGCCACTCGGCGAGGCCCGCCACCTCGTCCAGCAGACCCTCGTCCTCGACGAGATCGAGATCCTGCGCACGGCAATGCGCCTCGGCGCCCGACTGGATGCGCGCCTTGCGCTCCTCGGCGTCGAGCACGACGAAGTGCCCCGCCAGCGCCTCGCGGTACTCGTCGAAATCGCGCGCCCGGAACGGCCCCGGCTCGCCCATGAAGCGGTGGCCTTCGCTGAGGTCGGCCGCGACGATCCCGTCGATGTTCACCGGCACGATCTGGCGGTCGAAGACGCAGAGGATGCGCTGCAGCGGCCGCACCCAGCGCAGCCGCCCATCGCCCCAGGTCATCGACTTTGGCCAGGGGAAGCCGCGGACGATCGTCCTGGACCATCTCGGCGATGATCTCCGCGGTCGGGCGGCCGGCGTGAGCGATCTTGGCGAACCAGACGCCGTCGCGCTCGGCGAGCTGGTCCTGCGTCAGGCCGGTCGAGCGCAGGAAACCGGCGAGCGCGGCCTCTGGCGCGCCGACCCGCGGACCCTTGCGCTCCTCCGAGCGGTCGGCCTGGGCGGCCGGCAAACCGTCGACCACCAGCGTCAGCCGCCGCGGCCCGGCGAACGTGCGCAGCCGCTCGAACGGCAACTCTGCCGCCGCCAGCCGCTCACGCGCCATCCGCTCCAGATCGCGCCCCGCGCCCGCCTGCATGCGCGCGGGGATCTCTTCGGAGAGCAGTTCGAGCAGCAGCTGGGGCACTAGAACGCCCCTCGAGCAGCCCTCGCCCCGCGCAGCGGGGAGAGGTCGAGCGGACGCGTGAGCGTCCGACCGGGTGAGGGGCGAGCCGCGAAGCGGCGAGGCGCGCAGCGCGATCCGGCTTCGCCGGCGCCTCGGCTTCGCCGACGCGCGCCCCTCACCGGCCCGACCGCTTCGCGCTCGGCCCACCTCTCCCCACTCTGCGGTGGGGCGAGGGCTACTGGAGACGGCGCGGACGCAAAGCCCATCACGCGTTTTCGCCTTCTGCGGCGATCCAGGCTTCCGCGCAGGCTTTGCAGAGGTCGCGGATGCGGCCGATGTAGCTCTGGCGCTCGGCGACTGCGATGGCGCCGCGGGCGTCCATCAGGTTGAACAGGTGCGAGGCCTTCAGCACGTGGTCGTAGGCCGGCAGCACCAGCGGCTGGCCCTGCGCGGCCCTTGGCCGCCAGCAGCCGCGGGACCTGCCGCTCCATGTCCTCGAACTGCCGTTTCAGCGTCGCGACGTCGGCGGCCTCGAAGTTCGTAGGCCGAGAACTGCGCGCTCGTTCTCCAGGAACACGTCGCCGTAGGTCTTGAAGGCCGGGCTCTGCGGGTCGTTGAAGGCCAGATCGAAGATCGATGTCGACGCCCTGGACGTACATGCGCCAGCCGCTCGAGCCCGTAGGTCAGCTCGCCGGCGACCGGGAACACGTCGAGCCCGCCCACCTGCTGGAAGTAGGTGTACTGGCTCACCTCCATGCCGTCGCACCAGACCTCCCAGCCGAGCCCCCAGGCGCCGACGGTGGGGTTCTCCCAGTCGTCCTCGACGAAGCGGATGTCGTGCTGGCTGCCGGTCGATGCCGATGGCGGCCAGCGAGCCCAGATAGAGCTCCTGCATGTCGGCTGGGTTCGGCTTCAGGATCACCTGGTACTGGTAGAAGTGCTGCAGGCGGTTGGGGTTCTCGCCGTAGCGACCATCGGCCGGGCGTCGCGACGGCTGCACGTAGGCCGCGCGCCACGGCTTCGGCCCCAGCGCGCGCAGCACCGTCGCCGGATGCAGGGTGCCCGCCCCCACCTCGACGTCGTAGGGCTGCAGGATCACGCAGCCCTGCCGGCTCCAATAGTCGTGGAGCGCAAGGATCAGTCCCTGGAACGACAAGGGCGGGGCGGCGGCCATGCTGGATTTTAGGTTCGCGGGCGCGAAAAAAGGTCGGCGGACCTATAGGGCCCGCCGACCTCTGCTTCAAGCTGACCGGCCAGGCCCCTGCGGGCCGGTCGGAGACGCCGGGGCTTAGTTGCCCTTCGGCGCCGTGCGCTTGCCGGCGCGCGACAGCGGCTGGCCGTAGGCGGCGCGGTTGGCGCGGGTGTCGGGCACCGGCTGGCTCGCGATCACTTGCGTGCCGCTGGCGTCGACGGTGGCCGAGGCGTTGGCCGCGCCGCCGGTGGGCGCGTTGGCGTCCGCCGGCATTGGTGGCGTTCTGGTCGGCAGGCATCGAGCTTTGCGGCGGCGGCTGTTGCGGCGCCTGGCTCGTGCTGTCGGTTTGTGCGTAAGCGGTCGCGCCAATGAGGCACGCCGCCGTCGCCATCAGGGCTGTTCTAACGAGGGGCATGACTTGATCCTTCTGCAGGCGGCAGGGCCGCCCCGCAGATGCCAACGCAAAGCCTCGCTTTACGGTTCCCCGCCCGGCCCTGTTTGCGCTAGCTGCCAGGCGCCGACGCCGCAGTCGCAGCGCCGGATGGGGCTGACGACGCGGCCGAGGCATACGGGCTGTCGGTCGGGATCAGCACCTTGTCGATCACGTTGACGATGCCGCCGTTGGTGGTGCGCACGTCGGCCTGGATGATGTTGGCATTGTTGACCAGCAGGTCGTCCGGATTGCTGCCGTCGAGCTGAACCGGGGTGTTCTCGACGGTGTTCACCGGGCCCTTGGCGCCGCGGATCTTGCTGGCGTCCACCTGCGCGTTGATCAGGTGGTACTTCAGGATCTGCTGCAGCTGGTTGGCCGAGGTGTCGTTGGCTTGCATCAGCTTGGACAGCATGTCCGGCGGCAGGGCGTTGAAGGCCGCGTCCGTGGGGGCGAACAGCGTCACCGGATAGCGCTGCAGCACCGGCGCGAGGCCCGACTGGTCGACCGCCTTCAGGAGGATGGTGAACTGGCCCGACGTCTTCAGGGTGTCGTAGATGTTCGCGCCGCCGGCCACTTTCGGGATGCTGGGCAGGCTGTGAGCGGGCGGTGGCGGCGCAGCCGGCGCGCGGCGCGCTGGGAGCGTCCTGGGCCAAGGCCGCCGCGGGGCAGGCGATCAGGGCCGCCGCGACAGCGGTGGTGACAAAGCGGTTCAGCAGCATTGAAGTCCTCGGCTTGTGGGATGCCCACCCGGCGTCCCTGCCCTCACTTTATGAAGAGCCTTACGAGGCGCCGTCAATCGCCCTCGCCGTCCCTGCGACGACAGAGTCGACACCGGCCTGGCGCGAAATCTTACCAGCTGCCGACGCCGGCCGCCCCAGGCTCCGGGCGCCGCAGATTTGGGCGCCCGCCCGTCCGAAGCTGACCACAAAGCAGGCGCCTAAGCCCGTTGCGGCCAATATCGCGACCGCCGCGCCTCATTTGCGGGCGCCCGCCGATAGCGTCACCCGTCGTCGGCGTGCGGGTCTCAAGAGCTCGAAACCAAGGGCCGTTTCGTCGACGGGGGATGACACTTGAACAACACGCGCTGCGCCGGCGGTCCCACCGTGCGGCCCGCGCGGGAGTGAGGCGAATGAAACTCATCATGGCAGTGGTCAAGCCGTTCAAGCTCGACGAGGTCCGCGAAGCCCTGGTGGCCGCGGGCGTCGAGGGCCTGACGGTCTCCGAAGTCAAAGGCTATGGCCGGCAGAAGGGGCACACGGAAATCTACCGCGGCGCCGAGTACCAGGTGACCTTCGTGCCGAAGGTCAAGCTGGAGGCGGTCGTCGACGACGCCCAGGCCGCGGCGGCGGTCGAGGCGATCAAACAGGCCGCCGGCACCGGCAAGATCGGCGACGGGAAGATCTTCGTGCTCGACCGTCGAGGAGGCCGTCCGCATCCGCACCGGCGAGACCGGCGCGGCCGCGCTCTGACAAGAATTCGGGACAAGGGGTTCAAATATATGAAGATGCTCGCTCTCAAGCGATGGGCGGGGCTGGCTGTGGCGGCGTTGGTGATCGGGGCCCCGCTGGCCGCGCTCGCCCAGAACGCCACCAATGCGCCAGCCGCCAACGCGACCGCCGCTGCGAATGCGACGGCGTCCAACGCCACCGCCTCCAACGCCGCGACCAACGCGGCGGCGCCGGCAGCGGCGGCCGCACCGGCCGGCAACCCGGACGCTACCCATGACTACACGAAGGACAGCGTCAACTCGGGCGACGACGCCTGGATGCTGACCTCGTCGGTGCTGGTCCTGATGATGACCATCCCGGGCCTGGCGCTGTTCTACGCCGGCATGGTGCGCAAGAAGAACATTCTGGCCACCCTCGCCCAGAGCTTCGGCGCGACGGCGTGATCACGGTGCTCTGGATGGTCATCGGCTATTCGATCGCCTTCACCGGCGGCGGCGCCACGGGGATGCAGCCCTACATCGGGAGCTTCAAGTACTTCCTGCTGGCGCCGCTCAATGACGACATAAACATCGCCAAGTCCTCTGGCGCCGACCATTCCAGAGACCGTCTACATGTTCTTCCAGATGACCTTCGCGATCATCACCCCGGCGCTGATCGCCGGCGCGCTGGCCGACCGGATGAAGTACTCGGCGTTCCTGCTGTTCATGTTCTTCTGGCTGATCTTCGTCTACTGCCCGATCGCCCACTGGGTGTGGGGCGGCGGCTGGCTCGGCGCCATGGGCGCGCTGGACTACGCCGGCGGCACCGTCGTGCACCTGAACGCCGGCACCGCGGGCCTCGTCACCGCCCTGATGCTCGGCAAGCGCAAAGGGCTCGGCACCGAGAACTTCGCGCCGTTCAACCCGGCCTACGCCCTCATCGGCGCCTCGCTGCTGTGGGTCGGCTGGTTCGGGTTCAACGCCGGCTCGGCGGTCGAGGCTCACGACGGCACAGGCGGGCATGGCGGCTGCGGCGACGCAGATCGCCACCGCCGCCGCGGCGCTGGCCTGGATGTTCATGGAGTGGATCATCGCCAAGAAGCCCACCGTCATCGGCATGGCTTCAGGCGCGGTCGCCGGCCTCGTGGCCATCACGCCGGCCTCGGGCTTCGTGAACCCGACCGGCGCGCTGATCATCGGCATCGCCGCCGGCGTCGTCTGCTACTTCGCCGCTGTGCACGTGAAGAAGATGCTCGGCTTCTACGACGACGCGCTCGACTGCTGGGGCGTGCACGGCGTCGGCGGGGCGCTGGGCGCTATCATGACCGGCGATGTTCGCCTCCAACAAGATCAACTCGGCCGCGCACGGCGCGGCTGCTCGACGGCAACTGGCAGCAGATGTGGATTCAGTTCGTCGATGTGCGGCGCGGTGTTCCTCTACTGCGGCGATCGGCACCTTCATCATCCTGGCGATCCTCAAGTACACGATCGGCATCCGCGTCAGCGAGGACGTCGAAGTCGAAGGCCTCGACATCAACCTCCATGGCGAGGTGGTTCAAGGCTGACAGATGCTTCTCCTGGCGTCAGCCGCTTCGGGAGCGGGGGTCCTTCGGGGCCCCCGTTTTCGTTCCGGCGCAGGTGGAACCGGTCCCGGCGGCGAGAATTGAGACCGCACCCGTTTCTTTGGAGGACCAAATGTCTGTCGCACATACGAAATCCTCGAGCGCCAGGACCCGCCGCACGCGCCGCACCGGCCGCCGCGATCCGCTGGCCGTGAAGCTGCTGAAGACCGATCACCGCGAGGTGGAGGGCATGTTCGACGAGTACGAGCAGCTGGAGGCCGACGCCGAGAAGCTGGCGCTCTTCAAGAAGATCGCCCTGGCGCTGAAGGTGCACACCCAGATCGAGGAGGAGATCTTCTATCCGGCCGAGCGCGGCGACGTGGAGGACGACCTGCTGGACGAGGCCCGGGTCGAGCACGACGGGGCCAAGAAGCTGATCGCCGAGATCGAGGCGATGCAGCCCGGCGAGGACCTCTACGACGCCAAGGTCAGGGTGCTGGGCGAGTACATCAAGCACCACGTCAAGGAGGAAGAGCAGCCCGGCGGCATCTTCGCCCAGGCCAAGCGCGGCGACGAGGATCTCGACGCGATGGGCGAGCAGCTGAAGGCGCGCAAGAAAGAGCTCATGTCGAAGATGGGCGCCAAGGCCCACTGAGGGGGCGGAAGGGGAGCGCGCTCAGCTAGACGAAGCCTGCCAGGCGGCAGCGGCGGACCCACCAGCCCGGGTGGTCCGCCGCGACGTCCGCCGCCATCTGGTCCGCCTGCTGCTCGTCGGCGCAAAGCGCAAAGCATGTGGCGCCCGATCCCGACATGCGCGCGAGCAGCGTTTGCGGGCGAGCCCTAAGCGCCGCAAGCACCTCGCCGATGGCTGGCGCGAGCGAGATGGCGGGCGTCTCCAGGTCATTGCGAGCGGATGCGAGCCAGTCTGCCGCCTGCTGCGGCGTCTCCATCGGCTCCGGCCACTGCGGCGGCTCGGCCGAGCCGCGCGCGCCGGCGTCATCGTAGGCGCGGTAGACCGGCCCGGTTGGCGATGCGACCAACGGATTGACGAGCACAGCCTCCAGATCGGGATAGAGCGGGGGATAGTCCAGTTCGTCGCCACGGCCGGTGGCCATCACCGGCACGGCGCCCAGGCAGGCCAGTACGTCGGACCCGAGCCGTCGGGCGATCGTCGCCAAGGTCCCGAGCTCAGCGCCTGGCGTGGCGACCCATGCCCTCTGGCTCGCGGCCCGCGGATCGTCGCTGAGCGCAAGCGCCTCGGCCATCAGGCTCAACGCGGCGGCCGCGTCACTCGACCCGCCGCCGAGCCCGGCGGCCACCGGCAGGTTCTTCTCCAGCGTCAGCCGGAAGGACTCCGGGCATCTATCGAAAGCGGCGAGCACGGCGTCCCGCGCCCTGACCACCAGATTGCCCGCCGCGTCGCCGCCAAGCTCGGCGGCGAACGGCCCTTCGACGGCGAAGGACATCTGCTTGGCGGGCGCGATCCGCACGCGGTCGCCGATATCGGCGAAGGTCATCAGGCTGCAGATCGGATGGTAGCCGTCCTCTCCCAGCGGCCCCACGTGCAGGAAGAGGTTGACCTTGGCCGGCGCGAACCGCTCGAGGCTCATCAGGGCGTGGAGAGCGCCGGCGGGGCCACGGCCGGCGCGTCCGGCCCGAGCGGCGAGGCCAGCTTGCGCTGCACGCTCGTCTTCAGCTTGTCGTCCGGCTCGAGCGACAGCACCCGGCGCCACTGGAACGCCGCCTCGGTCTTGCGGCCCACCCGCCAGTAGGCGTCGCCGAGGTGGTCGTTCACCTCCGGAATGCTGGGATCGAGCGTCACCGCCGCCTCCAGCTTCTCGACGGCGTCCTTGTAGTCACCGAGCCGGTAGTGGGCCCAGCCGAGGCTGTCGATGATCTCGCCGGACTGCGGCTCGGCGTTCACGGCGCGCTCGATCATCGCCAGAGCCTGCTTCAGGTGCTCGCCGCGCTCGATCCAGAAGTAGCCCTGGAAGTTCAGCAGCTCGGGCTCGTCAGGATTGAGCTTCAGCGCCGCTTCGAGGTCGGCCTGGGTCTTCGCCGGCTCGCCGACCTCCTCGTAGGCCGTGGCGCGCAGGTAGTAGAGCCGCCAGTCGGGCGCCGCCCCCGGCGCATCGATCAGCCGGCTGAGAACCGCCGCCGAATTCCGTGTACTGACTGTTGGCCCGCAACAGGTCGGCGAGGTCGCCCTGCGCCTGGCGGCTGTCGGGAGCAGCCGCGGCCGTCGCCCGCGCCAGCTTCAACGCGGTGTCGTGGTCGCCGGCGGACTGGTAGCTCCAGGCCAGCTTGCCGCGCGCGGTGATGTAGCTCGACGCGCCCGGCTCGACGCTCGCGTAGGCTTCGCGGGCGCCGGCGAGGTCCGCGGGCGCCAGCAATTCACCCACCAGCAGCCACGCCTCGTCGTTGCCCGGGTCGAGACGCAGCGCCAGCCGCAGATACTCGAGCGCAAGGACCTCCTGCTTCTGCGCCATCAGCGCCGCGCTGGGGATCAGGAGCGCCTCGGCCGCCTCGTGGCGGATCGACCCCTGCGGCGGCGCGTGTCCGCGCTTGGCGGTCCGGGCCAGCCCGGCCGCGGCGGCGTCATCGCCGGGGCTGTGCGCCAGCCGGCCCTTGTAGAGCGCGGCGGCGTCGGCCCAGCGGCCGCGCCGCTCCAGGAAGGCGCCGTAGGCATGGGTGATGATGCCGCTCTCGTCGCCCGACTGTAGCAGCGCCTTGAACCCCGCCTCTGCGTCGGCGTGGCGGCCAAGCCGATCCTGCAACTCGGCGCGGTCGAGATCGGCGACGAACTGCGCGATGGGGTCCGCGTCAAGCACCGGCCGGGCGAGCGCGTCGGTCGCGTCATTCGCCGCCGCGGCGGCGTAGGGCGCGAGCAGCACCGCAGCGGTCTTCGGGGGATAGCCGATGTCGGGGCTGGTGAAGAAACCGTAGGCGTCCTTGGCCTTGCCCTCGGTCATCGCCTCGACGCCGCGGACCAGCAGGCCGACCTGAGACTCCGCGCCGTCCGGCGCGGCGGCCGCCAGCTGGGAAGCAGCAGCCACGTCGCCGGCCTGCAGCGCCGCGGTGAAGGCATCGGCTTGCAGGTACGGCGGGCCGCCCTCGGCCGCGGCGGCGCGGGCGAGGTAGGCGGCGGCGGCCGCCAGGTGGCCCTCGTCGCGGGCGGTCTCGCCGGCGAGAAAGAGCCCGTAGGCGGAGGCGTCGGGATCGGGCGTGAAAACCGGGGCCCGCGTCGCAACCACCGGTCCCCCGGACGGCGCGGCGGGCTGGGCCGCCTGCTCGGTCGCGCAGGCGCCCAGCGTCGCGGCCAGCATCAGGATGGTCAGCGTGCGAAACATGCCCCAGCCATGGCGCGATCCGGCGCGCCCCGCAAGCCGCGCGCGGCGGCCGTCACATGTTCGGGTAGTTGGGACCGCCGCCGCCCTCCGGCGTCGTCCAGTTGATGTTCTGCGACGGGTCCTTGATGTCGCAGGTTTTGCAGTGGACGCAGTTCTGGGCGTTGATCTGGAAGCGCGGGTTCTGGCCAGCGTCGTCGTAGAGCACCTCGTAGACCCCCGCCGGGCAGTAGAGCCGGGCCGGCTCGCCGTAGCGCGGCAGGTTGACGTTGATCGGGATCTCGGCGTCCTTCAGCTTCAGGTGCGCCGGCTGGTCCTCCGTCGTGGTTGGTGGACGACAGGAACACCGAGGAGAGCTTGTCGAAGCGACAGCACGCCGTCGGGCTTCGGATAGACGATCGGCTTGTAGTCGCTCCGCCAGGCCGGTCGAGGCGGCGTCGGTCTTGCCGTGCTTCAGAGTGCCGAAGAACGAGAAGCCGCCCAGCAGGTACGTGCGTCCACATGTCGCAGCATCGCAGAGCGAAGCCGCCGATCATGGTCGCCGAAGCGGGTGAGGAAGCGGCTTGGCGTTGCGGACCTGCTTCAGCTCCTTGGCGACCCAGGAGCTGCGCAGCGCGGTCTCGTAGTCCGCCAGCTCGTCGCCCGCGCGGCCGGCGCCGATCGCCGCGAACGCCGCTTCCGCCGCCAGCATGCCGGTCTTGATGGCGTTGTGGCTGCCCTTGATGCCGCGGCACGTTGACGAAGCCGGCCGAGCACCCGATCAGCACGCCGCCCGGGAAGGTCAGCTTCGGCAGCGACTGCCAGCCGCCCTCGGTGATCGCCCGCGCGCCGTAGGCGATGCGCTTGCCGCCCTCCAGATAGCCGGGCGGATCGCCGGATGGTGCTTGTAGCGCTGGAACTCGTCGAACGGCGAGACCCAGGGGTTCTTGTAGTTGAGGTGGGTGACGAAGCCGACGGACACGTAGTTGTCGCCGAAGTGGTACAGGAAGCTGCCGCCGCGCGGTGTCGTCCTTCAGCGGCCAGCCCACGGTGTGCTGCACGAGGCCCGGCTGGAAGACCGCGTCCGGCACCTGCCAGAGCTCCTTGACCCCGATGCCGAACTTCTGCGGCTCGTGCCCGTCGGCGAGGCCGAACTTGGCCTGGATCACCTTGGCGAGCGAGCCGCGCACGCCCTCGCCGATGAAGACGTACTTGCCGTTGATCTCCATGCCCGGCTGGTAGTCGGGCTTGTGCTGGCCGTCCTTGCCGATGCCGACCACGCCGACGACCACGCCCTTCACCGAGCCGTCTTCGCGGTAGGTCAGGTCGGAGGCGGCGAAGCCCGGATAGATCTCGACGCCCAGCTCCTCGGCCTGCGTCGCCCAGCCAGCGGCAGAGGTTGGCGAGCGAGCCGGCGTAGTTGCCGTGGTTGTGCATGAACGGCGGCATCAGGAAGATCGGGATCGATGACGTCGCCCTGCGGCCCCAGCACCATCCAGCGGTCCTCGGTGACCGGCGTGTCGAGCGGCGCGCCCTTCTCCTTCCAGTCCGGGATCAGCTCGTTGAGGCCCTTGGGGTCGACGACGCGCCGGAGAGGATGTGCGCGCCGACCTCCGAGCCCTTCTCCAGCACCGCGACGGAGATCTCCGAGCCCGCCGCCGCGGCCAGCTGCTTCAGGCGGATCGCCGCCGCCAGGCCGGCCGGCCCGGCGCCGACGACGACGACGTCGTAGTCCATCGCCTCGCGTTCGACGTCTTCGCTCATGGCGCGTCCTTTGCCGTCCAGACCTGGTCCTTAATCGAAGCGCCCGGCGGGGTGGTCAAGCGATTAGCACGGCGCCCGCGGCGCGCCGCGGCGTCAGTCGGCGAGCGCCCTCGGGTCGCCGGCGGCGAGGCGCCCGCCTTCGAGCCAGGCGCGCAGCGCGGGCGTGAGACGCCGCTCGACCAGGGCGTCGTAGCGGGCCAGGTCGGCCTCCGTCAGGAAGTCCCTCCAGCGGCCGTTCTCGCCCTTGTTCAGGAACCGCTCGGCGCCGTTGTCGAAGGCCATGCGCAGCTGCGGCAGCATCTCCTCGCCCTGCCGCTTCATGGTCTCGAAGCGGGCGGCCTCGGCGAGCTGGGCCAGCAGCCGCTCGGGCGTCTCGATCCCGAGGAAGTCCGAGATGCGCCGCATCTCGCCGGCCAGGTCGGCCTTCAGGTCGTTGAAGTGGACCATCAGCAGCCAGGGCTCGCGCCGCCGGCCCCAGTAGGTCCCTTCGAACTCGCAGTAGGGCAGCTCGCTCTCGTCGCCGCCGGGCACATGCGCCTCCGCCGTCGCCATCCATTGCAGGAAGAAGTCGCGCGGGTCGGCCGGCGTCTGCAGGCGCGCCGGCGGCGCTTCGCCCGCCGCCGCCGCGTTGCCGCGATGGCCGCGCTCATGTGCGGCAGGAAGCCCAGCATGTGGTTGTGCATCGAGGTGCAGGCGTCGCGGCCGTCGCGGGCGGTGTGGATCACCTTCACGCCCTCGTAAGACCGGGATGGCGTCCAGCGGCATGTGGCTCTTGACGTAGCGACGATGGGTCTGCGCCTCGATCTTCGCCAGGTCGGCGTCGATAGGCCCGAAGAAGGTGGCGTCCAGCCACGGCGAGGCGGCGCTGAACTGCGCGCGGCTCCGGCGACTGGAAGATCAAGAGGTCGACGATCCGCTGCGTCCAGGTGGTGCCGCACTTCGGATAGGTGGCGACGATGATGTCGTCGGGGCGCGGCGCGTAGCCGCCCAGCGGCGACTATCCATCGTCGCCGTGCGATACTCGCGCGTCGGCGCCTGTACCTGGACCCCATGCAGCCACCCCGTTCCGGCTTTCCGAGCGGGCGATCTAGCAGGCGGGCGCCGTTGGGAAATGCCGATGCCGGACCCGCCGGACGACACGTTCGATCTGCAGCGCTTCGTCGAGGCGCAGGCGGCGGCGTACGCCCGCGCGCTCGCCGAGCTGAAGGCCGGTCGCAAGGAGAGCCACTGGATGTGGTTCGTCTTGCCGCAGATCGCCGGCCTGAGCTCGAGCGCGACGGGTTTGCGCTATTCGATCGGCTCGCTGGAAGAGGCGGTCGCCTATCTGGAGCATCCGGTGCTGGGGCCGCGCCTTCGCGAGTGCGTCGACGCCGTCAATGCGCTGGAGGGCCGTTCGGCCGAGCAGGTGTTCGGCTCCGACGACGTGAAGTTCCGCTCCTGCCTCACCCTCTTCCACCGCGCCGCGCCTGAGGAGCTGCGGTTCTCGGACGCGCTGGCGAAGTACTTCGCGGGCGAGCAGGACACGGCCACGCTACAGCTGCTGGCGGCAACGTTCGGAGGGCGGTGAGGCCGCAAGGCGGCTGCTCAAAAGCTGCGTGAGTGCTATCCCCCCCTAATGCCGCCCGCCGATCCGCGCGCCGTGGAAAGTCTGCTCGCCTTCTGGGTCGAGGCGGGCGTCGACGTCACCTATGCGGATGCGCCGGTCGACCGGATGGCGGCTGGGCTGGAGGCGCTGCGGCCCAGACCAGCCGCCTGCGCCGCAGCCGATCGTCGCCCGGGCGCCGGCCGAGCCGCGCGGCGTCGACGCCGGCGCGGTCGCGGCGGCGCAGGCCGCGGCGGCCGCGGCCGGCGATCTGGCCGCGCTCGAGGCCGCCATCGCCGCGTTCGAGGGCTGCGACCTGAAGCGGCAGGGCGCGCGCCAGGCGGTGTTCGCCCGCGGCACGCCCGACGCGGCGGTGATGGTGATCGGCGAAGGGCCCGGCGCCGACGAGGACGCGCAGGGCGCGCCGTTCGTCGGCCGCGCCGGCCAGCTGCTCGACAAGATGCTGGCCGCGGCGGGCCTGGAGGGCCGCGTCTTCATCACCAACACGGTGTTCTGGCGCCCGCCCGGCAACCGCACGCCGACGGCCGCCGAGCAGGCCGCCTGCGCGCCCTTTCTGGAGCGGGCGATCGCGCTGGTGCGGCCGAAGCTGCTGATGCTGGCCGGCGGCGCCTCGGCCAAGCACATGCTGCAGACGACCGACGGCATCCTCTCGCTGCGCGGCCGCTGGTTCGAGTGGCGCTCGGCCGACGGCGCGCTGGAGCTGCCGGCGCTGCCGACGCTGCACCCGGCCTTCCTGCTGCGCCAGCGCGCCGCCAAGAAGAAGGCCTGGGAGGACCTGCTGATGCTGGCGGAAAGGCTTGATCGTCCGCCGCGGCCTACGTAACGTTAAGGTTCTCCGGGCATGTTTCGGGGGGCTTGGCGCTGCGGCGCCTCGTCGCTCGGTTATGAGAACCGCTTGATTCTACGGCCGAATTAGCGAACGCAGGCGCTTGCCGGCACGCTATCGCGGCCACTGGGCGAAGCAACGCGATCAAAACGCGGGCCGGCGCTTAGGTCCGCGCGAGGGAGAGCCAATGGGTCGAGTTCGGAGCGCGCTCGCCACCGCCGCCGCCGCCCTGATGGCAGCCGCCGCGCTGCCCGCCGCCGCCGCGCCGCTGCAGGCGCTTTCGGCCCACGACCTTACCCTCTACGCCGCCGCCTTCGACGCCGCCGAGCGCGGCGATGCGGCCGCCGCCGACGCCGCCGTGGCGCAGGTGTCCGACGCCTGCCTGGCCGGCAAGGTCCGCTACGTGGAAATAACCCACGACCGCAACCGCGGACCGACCTACGAGCAACTCTCCAACTGGCTGAAGACGTTTGGCGACATGCCTGGCGCGAGCCTGGTCTACGAGATGGCGCTGAAGCTGAAGCCGGCCGACGCGCTGCCGCCGGCGCCGGTTGCGACGCTGGTCGGCGCCTCGGACGGGTCGTTCCACATGGCGCCAGCGGCGCAGTCCAAGCCGGCCCGCGAGGCCTATTTCAACGGCGACGTGCCGCGCGCGCTGCAGATCGCCCGCTCGAGCGGCGATGCCTGGATCGCGGGCCTCGCCGCCTACCGCCTCGGCCAATACGGCGATGCGATGATCTCGTTCGAACGGTTGGCCGCCAACCCGTCCGAGGACGACCCCACCCGCGCCGCCGGCGGGGTCTGGGCGGCCAAGGCCGCCGTGGCGGCCGGCTATGGCGACCGCGCCGAGGCGCTGCTGAAAATCGCCGCCGCCGCCCACCCGGGCGGCTTCTACGGCATGATCGCCCAGCGTAAGCTGGAGCTGACCGACGACCCGATGGGGCGCGCCATCGACGCCGCGCTGGACGGCTCGCCGCCCGCCGCCGCGCCGGTCGCGGCCGCCGCGCCGGCGGGCGAGACCGCTCTGGACCGGCTGGTCCGCACCGAGCCGCACGCGCGCCGCGCCGTCGCGCTGATGCAGCTGGGCCGCGGCAGCGACGCCAGCGCCGAGCTGCGCGCCGGCGTCACCGAGGCCCGCGACGACGACACCCGCGGGCTCTGGATGAACCTGATGTTCGAGCTCGGGCCGGAACGGCAGAGCGGCGAGGTCGCCCTGCATCCGGTGGTGGCGATGAGCCTGACCGGCAGCCAGGCGGCCTATCCCACCCCGGCGCTCAGCCCCACCCACGGCTTCACCATCGACAAGGCGCTGGTCTACGCGGTGGTCTGGCAGGAGAGCCGCTTCAACAGCATGGCGGTCTCCCCGGTCGGCGCGGTCGGCATGATGCAGCTGATGCCGACCTCGGCGGCCAGCGTCGCCGGCGATCCGACCCTGAAGTCCGATCCGATCACCCTCTTCGACGTCGGCAAGAACCTCGAGCTCGGCCAGGCCTACATCACCTGGCTGGAGGAAAACGCCGGCGGCTACGACCTCTTACGCACCATCGCCGCCTACAACGGCGGGCCGACGACGCTGGCCAAGACCGAGGCGCTGCTGGGCCCCGACGCCGACAGCCTGCTGGTCATCGAGAGCGTGCCCTACGCCGAGACGCGGGCCTACGTGAAGAAGGTGGCCGCCGCCTACTGGACCTATCGGCGCCAGTTCGGCGCGGCGACCCGCACGCTGGACGCCGCCGCCTCGGGTCAGGCGCGGGTCGACGTGCGGCTCGACAGCCCGGCGCCTGCCTCAGCGCCGGCTTCGGTCCAGGATCCGCAGAGTGCGACCGCGGCGCGCCAGGCGCTGGAGATCCTGCTCCATCACGACAGCTGACGGCGCGAGCCGCTTCGGCGCCAGCCAGCCTTCTCGGCCGCGCAGCGTGAAACCGCGTGCGACGAGCCGCGCCGGCTCCGCCGGCTCGCGGCGCAGGTGCTCGGCGACGATCTCCATCCAGTCCGGCGCGAGCACCGCCGCCAGGTGGACGCTCGCGACCCAAGGGCCACGCGCCCGCTCGAACGCCGGGCCAAACGTGTTGTAGACGTCCGCGCCGGCGTCTTCGGCCACCGCCAGCGCGGCGCCTGCCGCGCCCACGACCGCCACCTCCCGCACCAGCCCCTCGGCCGCCGCGGGGACAAAGGAGGTCAAGAGCCGCGCCAGCGCCTGGCCGTCGTCCGACGCAGTGACGATGACGCGAAATCAAGCGCTCCTCCCCCTTGCGGGGAGGGGTTGGGGGTGAGGGTGTCGGCTCGATCTCGAAGATTTGGGCGCCGGTTGTTCAGCCCGAGCGATCCAGCTTGCACCCCCACCGCTGACCCCTCCCTGCAAGGGGAAGGGGAACGCTGGGACGGCCGCCCTCACGCCTTTTCCATCAGGTGATCCTTGTAGGCGTCGCGCAGCACCTTCTTGTCGATCTTGCCGGTGGCGGTCAGCGGCACGGGGGCGAAGATCACGTCGTCCGGCAGCCACCACTTGGCGACCCGTGGCGCCAGGTGCTGCAGCACCGCCTCGGGTGTGACGCTCGCGCCTTCGTGCGGCTCGATCACCAGCAGCGGTCGCTCGTCCCACTTCGGGTGCGGCACGCCGAACACCGCGGCCACCTTCACGCCCGGACAGCCGACCGCGACGTTTTCCAGGTCGATCGAGCTGATCCATTCGCCGCCGGACTTGATGACGTCCTTGGCGCGGTCGGTGATCCGCATGAAGCCGTCGGCGTCGAGCGTGGCGATGTCGCCGGTGTCGAACCAGCCATCCTCGGCCGCCACGTCCTCCGCCTGGCGGTAGTAGCGCCGCACCACCCAGGGCCCGCGCACCTGCAGCGCCACCCGAGGTCTCGCCGTCGCGGGGAACCTCGTTGCCCGTCCTCGTCGACGCAGCGCAACTCGATACCGAACTGCAGGCGCCCCTGCCGCGTCCAGATCGCCTCCTGCGCGGCTGCCTCGCCGTGCGCCATCAGCGCCGGGGTCGGGGTCGCGACGACGCCCAGCGGGCAGGTCTCGGTCATGCCCCAGATCTGCAACACGTCGACGCCGTAGCGGCGCTTGAAGGTCTCGGCCATCGCGCGCGGCACCGCCGAGCCGCCGATCACCACCCGCTTCAGCGTCGCCGGCCGCTTGCCGTGCTGGTCGAGCCAGGCGAGGTACATCGTCCAGATGGTCGGCACGCCGCCAGAGAAGGTGACGCCTTCCGCCTCGATCAGCTCGTGCAGCGAGGCGCCGTCCATCCGGTCGCCCGGCAGCACCAGCTTCGAGCCGCAGATCGGCGCCACGAACGGCAGGCCCCAGGCGGTGGCGTGGTAGAGCGACGAGCACGGCATCACCACGTCGAACGCCGTGAAGCCGAACGCGCTGGCGAGCCCGGCGCCCATCGCGTGCAGCACGATGGCGCGATGCGAGTAGAGCACGCCCTTCGGATCGCCGGTGGTGCCCGAGGTGTAGCAGAGCACCGCCGCGCCGTTCTCGTCGAAGCTCGGCCAGTCGAGGCCCGGCGCCTGGTGCGCCAGCAGCGTCTCGTAGCAGAGCGCATCGACGCTGCCCGAGGCGTGCGCGGCCTCGTCGGTCAGCATCACGTAGGCCTCGATGGTCGTCAGCTGCGGCGCGATCCGTTCGACCAGCGAAGCGAGGTTCTTCTCGAACAGCAGCACCCGGCTTTGCGCGTGATTGATCGTGTAGACGATCTGCTCGTCGAACAGCCGTGGATTGGCGGTGTGCAGCACCGCGCCAATCCCGGGAATCGCGAAGAACAGCTCCAGGTGCCGATGGGTGTTCCAGGCGATCGAGGTGACGCGGTCGCCCTCGCCTACCCCGAGCGCCCGCAGCGCTTTCGCGGCCTGCTCGGCGCGGCGCGCCAGGCCCGCATAGTCGTAGCGGAAGATCGGCCCCTCGATCTGCCGCGAGACGATCTCCCGCGTCCCGTGCGCCGTGGCGGCGTAGCGCAATATGGACGAGACCAGCAGCGGCGTCGTCTGCATCAAGCCGGGCAACATGGGCGAGCTCCGAAGGTTGCCGGCATTCATAGCGCGGGAGCGGGCCGGCGAAAGGGGTGACCGCGGCCCTGCACCCCTGGGCCTCAGGCTGATCGGACTGCGACGAAGAAGAGCCGCGGGAACGCCAGCAGCACCCGGCCGTCGGCGCGGGGCGGATAGGCCGCGGCGATGCGGGCCGTGTAGTCGGCGACGAAGGCGGCGCGCTCACCCTCATCCAGCGCGTCGAGGAACGGGCGCAGGCCGGTCGAGCGGACGAACTCGACGATGGCGGCCGCGCCGGCCAGGGGGTGCTGGTAGGCGGTGCGCCAGATGTCGAAGCGTGCGGCGAGCGGGGCGAGCGCGTCGTAGTAGGCGCCGGCCTGCGGCAGCGACGCGCGGGAGGCGTGGGCGAGTCGCGGCGCCCAGGCGCCCTGGTCGGCGACCTCGACCATCAGCCGATGGGTCGGCTCGGCGCGATTGTCCGGCATCTGCACGGCCAGCACGGCGCCCGGCTTCAGCGCCGCCAGCACGCGCGGGAGCTGGGCGAAGTGGTCGGGGACCCACTGGTAGGTGGCGTTGGCGAACACCAGGTCGACGTCCGCGTCCGGCAGCCAGGCCGCGGCGTCGGCCGGCTCGAAGCGCGCCTCGGGCAGGCGTTTGCGCGCCTCCTCCAGCATCGCCGGCGAGTTGTCGATGCCGAGCACGTCCGCGCCCGGATAGCGCGCCGCGAGCAGCTCGGTGGAGTTGCCCGGCCCGCAACCGACGTCGACGACGTGGCGGGCGTCGTCCAGCGGGACGTGGGCGAGCAGGTCGATGGCGGCGCGGGTGCGCTCGTCCTCGAACTTCAGGTAGGTGGCCGGCGACCAGTCGGCCATCACGCAGCCTCCCGCCCAGCGTTCGCCACGACGCGCTGCCCAGTTGCGGTCACCTCGACCCGGATCACGCCGTCCAGCGCCCGGCGCACGATATAGCCGGCGTCGACCGCATCCTCCCAGATCGTCAGACGCGGGCAGCTGGTGCGCCAAGCCTCCATCGTCTCGGCGTAGGTGCGCGGCTCGGCGGCGAGCCAGCGGAGCAGATCGAGGGTCAGGGCGGCGTTGGGCTGGGTCATGCGAGACGGAGTAGCCAAGCTGCGACGGGGTGTACAGCATATGGAAACTATGATCTCCACATGATCTCGATATGACGCTCGATCTTCGCCGCCTCCGCTACTTCGTCGCCGTCGCCGAGGAGGGGCACATCACCCGCGCCGCCGAGCGGCTCGGCATCCAGCAGGCGCCGCTCAGCCTGCAGATCAAGAAGCTGGAGCGCGAGCTCGACGCGCGCCTGCTGCGCCGCCACGCCAAGGGCGTCGAGCCGACCGACGCCGGACGCGCGCTGCTGGTCGAGGCGCGGGCGGTGCTGGCGCGCGCCGTCGAGGCCGAGGCGGCGGTCAAGCGCGCGGCCCGCGGCGAGGCGGGACGCATCCGCATCGGCTTCACCAACTCAGCCTGGGTGCACCCGGCGACGCCGGCGGCCATCCGCGCCTTCCGCGAGGCCGCCCCGCAGGTGGGCCTCAGCTTCGACCAGGCCGGCACCAGCGGCCTGATCGAGCGCCTGCAGTCGGGCGAGGTCGACGTGGCGTTCATCCGCACCGCGCCGGCGCGGCCGCAGGGCCTGCAGCTGCATCGCCTGGCCGAGGAGCCGATGGTCGCCGCCCTCCCCGCCGGCCATCCGCTGGCCGCGACCGCGGCGCCGGTCGCGCTCGCCAGCCTCGCGGAGGAGATCTTCGTCGGCTATCCGCGCACCGAGGGCGCCGGGCTCTACGACGCCATCATCGCCGCCTGCCACGCCTGCGGCTTCTCCCCGCAGATCGGCCACGAGACGCCGCAGATGATCGCCACGCTGAGCCTCGTCGCCGCCGGCCTCGGCGTCTCGATCGTGCCGGCCTCGCTCGAGCGGCTGCAACTCGACGGCGTCGCCTACCGGCCGCTCACCGGCCCCGCTCTGCCCCGCGCGGAACTGAACCTCGCGGTGCGGCGCGGCGAGCCTTCGGCGGCGGTGCGGCGGTTCACCGAGGTGGCGGCGCGAAACACCGCGGCGTAGTTCTTGCTTTGTTCCATTGCGCGCGCTACATCGCGCCCATGCCCATGGTCCCCCACAACGGCCCGCCCGCCCCGCGCGGGCGCGGCGCGCAGTCGAACGCGACCGGGCGCTTCGAGAGCCAGGTGCGCGAGGCGTTCGACGACGGCTGGACCGAGCTCGACGAGGCGCCGGCGCCGCTCCGCACCGAGGTGACGGCCGAGCGCTCGAAGACCATCATCGCGCGCAACGACAGCCCCGACGTCGGCTTCGACCGCTCGATCAATCCCTACCGCGGCTGCGAGCACGGCTGCATCTACTGCTATGCGCGGCCCAGCCACGCCTATGTCGGCCTCTCGCCGGGGCTCGACTTCGAGAGCCGCATCTTCTTCAAGCCCGAGGCCGGACGGCTGCTGGCGCGCGAGCTGGCGAGGCCGAGCTACAAGGTCGGCCCCATCCACATCGGCGGCAACACCGATCCCTATCAGCCGCAGGAGCGGCGCCTGCGCGTCACTCGCGCCGTGCTGGAGACGCTGGAGCGCTTCGGCCACCCGTTCTCGATCATCACCAAGTCCGGGCTGATCCTGCGCGACGCCGACATCATCGGGCCGATGGGGCGCGCGCACCTGGCCCGTGCCGCGGTCTCGGTGACGACGCTCGACCGGGCGCTGGCGCGGGCCATGGAGCCGCGGGCGGCGACGCCGGAGAAGCGCATCGGCGCGATCCGCGGCCTCGCGGAGGCCGGCTGCCCGGTGACGGTGATGTTCGCGCCGGTGATCCCCGGCCTCAACGACCACGAGCTGGAGGCGGTGCTGGAGCGGGCGGCCGAGGCCGGCGCGCGCTCGGCCGGCTACGTGGTGCTGCGGCTGCCCTGGGAGATCAAGGACCTGTTCCGCGAATGGCTGGAGGCCGCCCGGCCCGACCGCGCCGCCCGCGTGATGAGCCTGGTGCGCCAGATGCGCCACGGCAAGGACTATGACGTGCGCTGGGGCGAGCGGATGAAGGGCGACGGCCCGATCGCCGAACTGATCAGCCAGCGCTTCTCGGCCGCCAAGCGCCGCTTCGGCCTCGACGCCGTCCGCACCCCGCTCGACCTGACGCAGTTCCGCGTGCCTGCGCGGCCAACGAACCAACTCGATCTGTTCGCGTAGCCGCGTGCGCCCGCCAGGGCGGAGGGCTGCCACAGAAAGACGCCCCGCCCACGGGGTCATGGGCGGGGCGCCGATGGGCTCGATGAATGCAACCCATGTACAACCTGGCTTCCGGGGGGATGGGAGAGACAGGAGCCCTTAGGTTGCCGAAACCGGCCCAAAGGGTCTATCGGGTGAAACCCTGAGACGCAGTCGCGGCAAGGCCCCTGCCGGCGAATCGCGTCAGTGCTTTCAAATCTTTCTGATTATATTTCAGAGTATTAGACGGCTTCCGAGACCGGGGCGAGACGGACCCTGCGGGTTGATGGGATACTCAAACCGGGCAAGGCGGGAGCGACAACACGTTTCTCCGAACGGCGCACAGCGCGACCCGGCGAGTCGGGGACCGCCCTTCGTGTCCAGCCACCCGTCTCCGCATTCCCCCGGCTTGCCACCGTCGCCGAAATCGGCCCTAAGCTCGGCGCGGGACGTCGGGCAGGTTGAGGAGCCGAGGTGGCGGGGTTTTCGGCTGCGGATGCGGCGTTCACCGGGTTTCGCGTCGTCTGGGAACGACCCTGGGCCGTGGCGATCTGGGCGGCGGTGCAGTTCACCGTCTCGCTGGCGCTGAACCTCTTCATCGCGATCTCGGCCGGTAAGGCGTTCGCCCAGATGTCGCAGCTCGGCCTGCAGCCGCCGGCGGACCCGAACCAGGTGATGACCCTCTTCCGGGAGGTCGCGCCGACCTACGTCGTCGTGCTGATCGCGGTGCTGGTGCTGGCGGCGGTGTTCTACGCGGCGATGAACCGCGCGGTGCTGAGGCCGGCGGAGAGCCGCTTCGGCTACCTGCGGCTCGCCGGCGACGAGCTGCGCCAGCTCGGTCTCTTCGTGATGCTCCTCCTGCTGGCGCTGGGGTTCTACCTCGTCGTGCTGCTCGTAGCGTCGATCGTGGTCGGCCTGTTGACGGCGGCGCTGGGCGGCGGCGCGGAGGTGGGGGTCGGCGTGATGCTGGCCTTCCTGCTGCCGGCGATGGCCTGCTTCTTCATCTTCGCAGCCGTGCGGCTCTCGCTGGCCTCGCCGCTGACCTTCGCGACCGGCCACATCAGCATCCGAGGTTCCTGGGCGCTGACCAGACACCGCTTCTGGCCGCTGTTCGGGACCTATCTGATCGCCTTCGCGCTCAGCCTGGTGGTCTCGGCGCTGACGCTGGCGATCGCCGTGCTGGCGGTGGCGATCCTCGGCGGCGGGGTGCAGGCGCTGGGACCGGCGTTCCAGGCCGACATGAGCACCGTATCCGCCATCCTGACGCCCGCCCGCCTGCTCTATCTGGCGATCAGCGCCATCGGCGCGGCGCTTTCGGCGCCGATCACCATGTGCCCGCCGGCGGCGATCTACCAGTCGCTGAGCGGCGCGGCGCCGGCGAGCGTCAGCCGCACCTTCGAGTAGGCGACGGGCGTGCCCGAGAAACCGGACTGGCTGGGACCGCTGTTTCCCTGGCCGCAACAGCGTCTGACGGTGAACGGCCGGCGGATGGCGTTCATCGACGAAGGCCCGAGAGGCGCGCGGCCGGTGCTGCTGCTGCACGGCAACCCGACCTGGGCCTTCCTCTACCGCGACTTCGTCGGTCCGCTGACGGCGGCCGGATATCGGGTGATCGCGCCCGACTGCATCGGCGCCGGCTATTCGGACAAGCCGCGCATCGACGCCGCCTACTCGCTCGCCCACCACATCGCCGACCTCGTCTCGCTGATCGACCAGCTTGACCTTACCGGGGTCGCGATCGTCGGCCAGGACTGGGGCGGCCCGCAAGGCGTCGGCGCGGCGCTTGCAGCGGCTCGACCGCGTTGCGGCGCTCGCGCTGATGAACACCTGGCTCTTCACCGATTACAAGGGCCGCTTCCACGCCACCGCCGCGGCCCTGGACGACCTGGCACGCGCCGATCATCGGTCCGTTCTTCCTGAAACGGCGAAGATGCTGTCGCACGGCGGGCCGTCGCGCCACGACGCGGCGCGGCATGACGCCAGACGGAAGCGGGCGGCTACCACCACGTCTACGACGAGCCGGATTCGAGACCGTCACGCTGACCTGGCCGCGCACGCATCCCGATGCGCCAGGGCGATCGCGGCTGGGCCGACATGCTGCGATCCAGGGCCGGCTGGGCGAACTCGGCGAGCACCCCGATCCAGCTGATCTGGGCGCCGGAGGACCAGGTCTTCCCGATCGAATACGCCAAGCGGATGAAGGAACTGCTGCCGCACGCCGAGGGGCCGAAGACCTACGACCGGCCGCGCACTTCCTGCAGGACGACCGCGGGCCGGAGATCGCCGCCGACGTCGTCGCCTTCCTGAACCGCGTGGTGGGGCCGGCGCCATGAACTTCGTCGAACCGTCCGAGGCGGAGCTCGCGGGCTTGCGGGCCGACCCGTCGATCTTCGAGCAGGAGCTCGACGTGCGGCCGGAGGTCGCCGAAGCGCTGGAGCGCGGGCTCGGCTTCCGGGCCGGCCGGCATACTGGCGGGCCCCTCCGGCCACCTCTACGCGGTCGAGCTTGGCGACTTCGGCCGGGGCCGACCCTCGATGGCCATCCTCTATGGGTTCTGGCCGCGCTACGAGCCGCGACCGCTGGACGAGGCGGCGATCGACGAAGACCTGTCGCCTTCCTGCGCTGGATGGCCGAGACCTGCGAGGGGCTCGACCCGGAAGATGTGCGCTGGTCGCTGGCGCGCACGCCGCGGGCAAGAGCGAGAGCCGCGAAGAGCTGAGCTTGCCTCGAAGCCCGGCTCCCAGAACACCGCCGCCTCCACCCCCCCAAACCGCGCCGGCATGGCGCTTGCTGCTGGCCTTCCGCGTTAAGATTTTGGTAACGTTTTGGCCGGAGGCGGCATGGACCGGAACGGGCAGATCTGGTGGGGCGCGATCACTTCGACGCGCCAGGCGCGCGAGATCATCGCCTGGGCGGCCTGGTCGCTGATGGTGATCGGCGCGGCGCCCGCCGCCTCGCTGGCCGTGGCCGCTGTCGAGCGGCGAGATCAGGCTGGCGCAGCCGTTCTGGCAGAACCTCGGCGACAACTGGTACGTGATCGGACAGGCGACGTTCGTAGTTGTGGTGATCGCCGAGGCCGTGCTGCTGCTGCGGACCCGCTCGTGGGTGGCCGCGCTGATGCTTTTCCTGTGCTGCGCCTTCGTGGTCTCGCTGGTGCTGGCGACCATCCTGCGGATCGGTTCGGGCGCGGAGCTCAGCGGCCTCGCCATCGGCCAGAACCTGGTGCTGATGGTCTGCCTGATGTTCTTCAGCCACCTGGTGTGGCGGGCCATGGAAGCCGCCCAGTCGCTGCGCCGCCTGCAACTGGTGGAGCACTTCAGCTAGGCGACGCCTAGACCTCCGCCCACATGCGGATGAGGTTGTGATAGGCGCCGACCAGCGAGACGGCGGCGCTGTGCGTGTCGCCCAGATCGGCCCTGGCGGCCGCGATGGCGCGGTCGAGATCGTGCAGCAGCGCCCGCCGCGCCTGGTCCGCCACCATCGACTGCACCCAGAAGAACGCCGCCAGGCGCTCGCCGCGCGTCACCGGCTCGACGCGGTGAACGCTGGTCGCCGGATAGAGGATCGCATCGCCGGCCGGCAGCTTGACCCGCTGGGGCGAGAGGCCGCCTTCGATCACCAGTTCTCCGCCGTCGTACGCATCGGGCTCGGCGAGAAAGACTGTGCATGAGAGATCGGTGCGGTAGCGCGCGCCGGTGACCGGCGAGATGCGCACGGCGTTGTCGATGTGGTCGGCGAACCCCATGCCGGGGCCGTAGCGGTTGAAGAGCGGCGGGAACACCTTCAGCGGCAGCGCGGCGGACATGAAGGCGGGGCTGGCGGCCAACGCGGGCAGGATCAGCTCCCCGAGCGCCCTCGCCTGCGGCGCATCCTCGGGAAGTTGGAGGTTGTGCTTGGCGCGGCTGGACTGCGCGCCGGCGGTCTCGCGCCCGTCGATCCAGGCCGCGCCCGCCATCGTCTTGCGACAGTGCGCGACCTGATCGGGCGTCAGCAGCCGGGGGAGGCGCAGCAGCATGCGATCAGGCGGCTCGGCGCCGGCGCGAGCGCCGCGAGCCGCGGCTCGGGATGCCGCGAGAGCGCGGACGCCATCGACTCCCGCGCCTCGGCCGGCGCGGCGGCCAGCGCCCGCTCGAACCAGGCCGCGGCGGCATCCACGCGGCCCTCGGCGGCCAGCAGCGTCGCGTGGTTGTATTGGGCGCGGAAGTAGCCGGCCTCGGCCGAGCGACGGTACCAGTCGCGGGCGGCGGCCGGATCGCGCGCGACACCCCAGCCTTCCTCGCAGCAGCGCGCCAGCAGGTTCATCGCCCGGCCGTGGCCCTGCGCAGCCGCCTTCACATACCAGGCGCAGGCCGCCGCCTGGTCCTGCGCCACGCCACGGCCGTCGAACAGCAGGTTGGCGTAGTTGTACGCGCCCCAGTCGAGGCCCGCCTCGGCGGCGCGCCGGTACCAGGCGACCGCGCCCGGCAGGTCAACCGGACCGCCCCAGCCGTTCTCCAGGCAGCGGCCGGCCATGTTCATCGCCTCGGCCAGGCCTTGCGCCGCCGCGCGCTCGAACCAGGCCAGCGCGGCTGCAGCGTCGGGCGGCGCGCCCTCCCCGTCCAGCAGCAGCTGCCCCAGCCGCAGCTGGGCCTCGGCAAAGCCGTAGCGCGCGGCGCTCTCGAGCCACGCGGCCGGCTCGCCCTGCAGCGCCGCAGCGAGGTCGCCCTCGCGCATGGCGGCCAGCTCGCACATGCGCCGGTAGTGCGCCTCGGCTTCGGCGGCGGCGCTCGAGCGTCCCGCCATCAGAAGCTCGCCCTCAGCGCCAGCTTCACCGTGCGACCGGCGCCGGGACCACGTGATTCTCGGAGGCCGAGGTGTAGTAGAGGCCGCCTGTAGTAGAGCTCGTCGGTGAGGTTGATGACGTTGAGCTGCGCGGTCAGCCGCGGGGTGATCCGGTAGGAGATCATCGCGTTCCACACGAGCGCGCTTGGCACGCTGGCGGTGTTGGCCTGGTCGGCGAAGCGCCGATCCAGGTAGTTGCCGCCGAACCCGACCTCCCAGGCCGGCGTCAGATCGTACTCCGCCCAGACGTTGACCGAGTTGTGCGCGAGGTTGGGGATCTCCTTGCCGACCGCCGACGGCGTGCCCGAGGCGATCGTCTTGCCGTCGAGGTAGGTGTAGCCGGCGATGATCTCGAGCTTGTCGGTGACGTGGCCGGCGGCGCCCAGCTCCAGCCCCTGCACCCGCTGGTTGCCGTTCAGGACGGTGATGGTCGGGTTGTCCGGGTCGTTGGTCTGGGCGTTGTCGACCACGGTGTGGAAGACCGCGCCGGTGAGCAGCAGGCCGCCGTTCAGCACGCTCGACTTCAAGCCCGCCTCGTAGCTGGTCGCCTTTACCGGGCCGAGATCGGCGGTCTTGGCGGTCAGCGTCAGCGCTTCGGCCGACGGGTCGAACGACGTACCGTAGGAGACGTAGAGGCTGGTGCTCGGCGATGGCTTGAACACCAGCGCCAGCCGTGGGCTCGGCTCCACGTCGGTGTGGGCCAGGTTCAGCACCGCACCGCTGGTCAGGTTCAGCTGGCGATAGCTGGCCGCGAAGCGGTCCAGCCGGACGCCGGCGACCAGGTCGAGCTCCTCGCCCAGCTTCATCGTGTCGGTGACGTAGCCCGCTTCGGAATCGGCGTCGGTGTTCTGCGTGGTGGTCACCGGCTCGAAGGGCCGCAGCATGTTCGGATTGGGCGCCAGCAGCGGCGTCTGGGCGATCCAGTTGTTGTTGGCGTTGAACGGGTTGGCGTAGCGCGACAGGTCGTTGGTCAGCCACGCGAGCTCGGCGCCGGCCACCAGCACGTGCGCCACCGGGCCGGTGTCGAACCTGAACGTCAGGTCGAGCTGGTCGGTGACGTTGGTCTCGTTGGCGCCGCTGGAGGGCGAATCCCGCCCGACCAGGATGCCGGCCAGCGGCGTCCCGGGCCCGGGCGCCCCCTGCCCGCCGGACGCGACGCTGCCGAAGTTCGGCGAATGGAAGATGTCGTCGAACGCGTAGTCGGCCGCCCGGAAGGTGTTCTCCAGCGAGACGTTGGCGTCCAACTGGTGCTCGATAAGCAGCGTGCCGATGTCGACGTCGGACCTGGCGCGGTCCGACAGCAGGCCGAAGTCAGCCTCGCGCGGAACCGGCGCCGGGAGGCCGTTCACGAACGGAACGCCGGTGTCCGGACGATCGTCCTCGGTCAGGTGCATGTAGGCGAGCGTCACCGTCGTGGGCTCGCCGATCCCGAACGTGGCGGCCGGCGCGACGCCCCAGCGCCGGTTCTGCACGAAGTCGCGGCCCGCGACGCTGGAGGACTCGCCCATCGCATTGAGGCGCACCGCCGAGGTGGCGCTGAGCGGCTGGTCGACGTCGAGCTCGGCGCGGAACTCGTCGTTGCCGCCGACGTCCGCGAAGAGGGTCCGGAAGGGCTCCAGGCCGGGCGCCTTCGAGACCTGGTTGATCGCCCCGCCGGTCGAGCCGCGCCCGAACAGGGTGGCGGACGGACCTTTCAGCACCTCGACCTGCTGCAGGTCGAAGGTGTCGCGGTTGTAGACCGCCGCGTCGCGAATGCCGTCGAGGAAGAAGTCGTTGAAGGCCGAGAAGCCGCGCAGGTTGACGGTGTCGCCGCGCGCCGCGCCCTCGCCGGCGTTCAGCGTGATGCCGGGTACGTTCTTCAGCGCATCCTGCAGGCGGGTGACGCCCTGGTCGTCGAGCAGCTGGACCGGCAGCACGTTCACCGACTGCGGCGCGTCTTTCACGCTGAGGGGGATCTTGTCGCCGAGCAGCGGCCGCACGCCGGTCACCACCACCCCCGAGACCGTGGCGTCCGCGTCCGACGTCGCTTGCGCGTCCGCCGTCGCCGCCGCCGCGCCCGATGCGGCGCTCCAGGCCGTCAGCCCCAGCACCGCCGCGCCGCCCAGCCGCCGCAACTCGATCGGCGTCTCTTCCCGCTCCGAGCCGAAAAGTACGCGCAACGCGAAGTCCCCCATCGATTGACTGGCGACGGTCGCGAACGGCGGCCGCTGCGACCCGTCCAGCCTGAGCTAGCATGACGGATCGCAATTGCGAAGCATTCTCATTTGCAAAAGCGCGAGCGCCGTTCGGCGAAAGCGCGCGCCGCCAACGCCGGCTTGTCTCGGCCGGGTGATTGGCGTTCAGTTGAGCCAAGCCAACCCGGAGACGCGCCATGAGCCTCGACACCCTGGAGCCCCCGACCACCATCGCCGATGAGGTCGTCCTGCTCTGGCCCGGCGCGCCCCCCGAGCCGACCGCCTGCGGTCCCGGCCCCGAGCAGACCTTCCGGCAGGGCGTGCCGGACGGACGCACGACGACGATGCTGCGCAACGTGGTGACGCCGTCGCTGACGGTGTTCCGCCCCGAGCCGGCCAAGGCCAACGGCGTCGGCGTCATCGTCTGCCCCGGCGGCGGCTGGCGCATCCTGGCCTGGGAGCACGAGGGAACGGAACTGACGCGCTGGCTGACCGAGCGCGGCTACACGGCCTTCCTGCTGAAGTACCGCCTGATGGGCACCGAGCCCGATCCCGCCGAGTTCACGCGCCAGTCGGAAGAGACCAGCAAGGCGATGGCGGCGCGCTTCGCCAAGGCGGAGCCGCCGAAGTCGCTCGGCGACATCATCCGCGACCCGCGGATGACCGCGGCCCAGGGCGCCGCCAACAACGACGGGCGCCGGGCGCTGGCGCTGGTCCGCGAGCGGGCCGAGGAATGGGGGGTGAAGCCGGACCGCATCGGCATGATCGGCTTCTCGGCCGGCGCCTTCCTGACCGCCGACGTGGCGATGGATCCGGGCGGCGCGCCGCTCGCCTTCGCCGCGCCGATCTACGGCGGGACCACCGGCGGACGGCCGGTCCCCACCGACGCGCCGCCGCTGTTCTCGGCGGTGGCCGAGGACGACCGCCTGCTGCTGCGGAGCGTGCAGGGGCTCTATCTCGACTGGTCGAAGGCCGGCCGGCCGGCCGAGTTCCACGTCTTCGCCCGCGGCGGCCACGGCTTCGGCATGGCCCGCCAGGGCCTGCCGGTCGACCGCTGGGTCGACCTGTTCAGCGACTGGCTCGTCGAACGCGGCTTCGCCTGAAGAAGCGCAGGAAGAAACCGGTGAAGTTCACCCGCATCACCATTGATCCCGCTCAGATGGGCGGTGTCCCTTGCATCCGGGGTTTGCGAATTCCGGTCACACTGATCGTCGGAATGCTGGCTGACGGAATGTCGAAGGCTGACGTCATCGACGCTTATCCGGACCTGACGGCCGAGGACATCGACGAGGGGCTGCGCTACGCCGCTCTGGCCGTCCGCAAACGCGAGCTGCCACTGCTCGGAGCGTGAGATTTCTCGTCACCGCGGACTGTTCGGTAGATAATATACATTCGCAACAATTCTCGTAAGTCTCGAGCGATGTTGAGGTATGCGGAGGCTATACACTTTAGACATCATGTATCCACAGAACCTGCCGAAGCCTCAAACGGCCACAGAAGACGCTAAAAACAATATTGCTAGACCAACACGCTCTATGGACCGGTCACGTATCGCTATAAACAGCGCGCATAGAGCGACGACGGCAAGAATGCCGTGAAGGAGATATGCGAATACGATATTTACTTCATATCCCACTCTGCTCAGACGTCTGCGAACGTTCAGCATAGCTCCGCTCCAATAACGCCGGACGCGCGGCCGCACGCCGCTTCGCCGCGGCGATCCACTCTTCGGCTGCGGGCGGACCTCGACTGGCCGCGCCACCTTATCGGGAGTACGGGCTAGCGCGGCGCCCTTGTCTTCCGCTGGGTGAATGGCGTTCACTCACGCCTCGGACATCAGGAGACCATCGATGCCGCTCGACACCGCCGACCTCGCGCTCGACTTCGATCCCGACGCGCTGCGCGAGAAGTACCGCCAGGAGCGCGACAAGCGCCTGCGCGCCGACGGCAACGAGCAGTACGTCGAGGTCAAGGGCGACTTCCGCCACTACATCGACGATCCCTACGTCGAGCCCGGCTTCACCCGCGCGCCGCTGACCGACGAGGTCGACGCGCTGGTGATCGGCGGCGGCTTCGGCGGCCTGCTGGCCGCGCGCGCGGCTGCGCGAGGCCGGCGTCGAGACGCATCCGCATCATCGAGAAGGGCGGCGACTTCGGCGGCACCTGGTACTGGAACCGCTATCCGGGCGCCCAGTGCGACATCGAGAGCTACATCTACCTGCCGCTGCTCGAAGAGACCGGCTACATCCCGAAGGAGAAGTACAGCTTCGCCCAGGAGATCCGCGACCACTCGCGGCGCATCGGCGAGCACTTCGACCTCTACAAGCGACGCCTGCTTCCAGACCGAGATCCGCGAGCTGCGCTGGCTCGAGGACGAGAAGCGCTGGCTGATCACGACCAACCGCGACGACGCCATGAAGGCGCGCTACGTGGTGATGTCGAACGGGCCGCTGAACCGGCCGAAGCTGCCCGGCATCCCGGGCATCGACAGCTTCAAGGGCCACTCGCTTCCACACCAGCCGCTGGGACTACGACTACACCGGCGGCGATTCCTACGGGAACCTGACCAAGCTGGCCGACAAGCGGGTCGCGATCATCGGCACCGGCGCGACCGCGATCCAGTGCGTGCCGCACCTCGGCAGCGGCGCCAAGCAGCTCTACGTCTTCCAGCGCACGCCGTCCTCGGTCGACCTGCGCGGCAACAAGCCGACCGATCCGGACTGGGCCGCCTCGCTGGCGCCCGGCTGGCAGAAGCGGCGGATGGAGAACTTCAACATCCTGGTCTCCGGCGGCATGCAGGACGAGGACCTGGTCAGCGACGGCTGGACCGACATCATCCGCAACCTGATGTCCATCGCCGCGGTGCGCGGCGACAAGCCGATGACGCATGGAGGAAGCTCGCCAAGACGCATGGAGATCGCCGACTTCCGGAAGATGAACCAGGTCCGCGGCCGGGTGGACGCGACGGTCGAGGACGAGGCGACCGCCGAGGCGCTGAAGCCCTGGTACCGCCAGTTCTGCAAGCGGCCGACCTTCAACGACGACTACCTGCCGACCTTCAACCGGCCGAACGTCACGCTGGTCGACACCGGGGGCCAGCGGCGTCGAGCGGATCGACTGAGACCGGGCTGGTGGTCGGACGGCGTCGACTACGAGGTCGACTGCATCATCTTCGCGACCGGCTTCGAGGTCGGCACCGCCTACACGCGGCGCGCCGGCTACGAGATCATCGGCCGCGGACGGCCTGACGCTGACCGACCACTGGGCGAACGGGACTGCGCACCCTGCACGGCTTCGATGAGCCACGGCTTCCCGAACTGCTTCCACATGGGCGTCAACCAGATCGACGCTGACGCCGAACTTCCCGCACCTGCTGGGCGAGCAGGCCCACCACATCGCCCACGTCGTCGGCGAGGCGAACCTGCGCCAGGCCAGCGTCGTCGAGCCGACCGCGGAGGCGGAGGCCGGCCTGGGTGCAGACCATCGTCGACACCGCCCGGCTGAACCTGCGAGTTCCGCCAGGCCTGCACGCCCGGCTACTACAACGGCGAAGGCCGCGCCGGCGGCGACGACGGCCTGTTCGCCGGCCTGTAGGGCCCAGGCCCGGTGGCCTTCTTCGCGCTGCTGCAGCACTGGCGCGAGGGCGGGATGGAAGGGCTGGAGATCGGAGGCCGCCCGCTCCGCTCCGCCCTGACCGCGAAGCTGCGGCGCTGAAACGCAGCCAGAGGCGGGGCGCGCGACCACTCACAGGCGGTTCGAGGTCGCCGCTGACGCCCTGCGATGCGGTCGTGGGGTTCGCCTGGTCCCACCGGCAGTCTCACACGATCCGGGTCTCGTGCCGGCCCCAGTAGCGGTCGCGCAGCAGGCGCTTGTAGAGCTTGCCGGTGGGAAGGCGCGGCAGCTCGTCGGCGAAGTCGATGGTGCGCGGGCACTTCATGTGGGCGAGGCTGGCGCGGCAGAAGCCGATCAGCTCGGCCTCCAGCTCCGGCCCGGTCGTTACGCCCGGCATCGCCTGCACCACCGCCTTGACCTCCTCGCCGAGGTCCTCGTTGGGCACGCCGAACACCGCCGCGTCGGCCACCTTCGGGTGGGTGATCAGGAGGTTCTCGCACTCCTGCGGATAAATGTTCACGCCGCCGGAGATGATCATGAAGGTTCGCCGGTCGGTGAGGTGCAGGAAGCCGTCCTCGTCGAGGTAGCCGACGTCGCCGACCGTGCTCATGGCGCCGTCGGCCGAGCGCGCCTCGCGGGTCTTCTCCTCGTCGTGGAAGTACTCGAACGGCGTCGCGGTCTTGAACCAGATGGTGCCGGGCTCGCCCTGCGGCAGCTCGTTCATCTCCTCGTCGAGGATATGGATCTCGCCCAGCACCACCTTGCCGACCGTGCCGGGGTGCGCCAGCCACTCGTCGCTGTCGCAGGCGGTGAAGCCGAGGCCCTCGGTGGCGCCGTAGTATTCGAGGATGATCGGGCCCCACCAGTCGATCATCTCGCGCTTGACCGGCTGCGGGCACGGCGCGGCGGCGTGGATCACCGTCTCGAGCGAGGAGAGGTCGTAACGGCGCCGCGCTTCCTCCGGCAGCTTCAGCATGCGCGAGAACATCGTCGGCACCAGCTGGCTGTGCGTCACCCGGTGCTTCTCGACCAGCGCCAGGTACTGCTCGGCGTCGAAGTGCTCCATGATCACCGCCGTGCCGCCGGCGCGGATGGTCAGCGAGATCGCCGCCTGCGGGGCCGAGTGGTAGAGCGGCGCGGGCGACAGGTAGACCATCCCCGGCCGGTAGCGCCAAAGCTTCGTGAGAAAGTCGAAGAGCGCCATGCCGCCCGCCGGCGGCAGGTCCGGCAGCGGCCGGATGATGCCCTTCGGCCGCCCGGTGGTGCCGGACGAATAGAGCATCGGCGTGCCGAGCGACTCGTCGGCGATCGGCGTCCCCGGCAGATTGCCCACCGCCTCGTCGAGGTTGAGGAACCGCCCGCCGTCGCCGGGACCGTCGACGATCAGGCAGACCTTGATCGCCGGCGTCAGCTCCACCGCCTTCTTCGCCACCTCCAGCTTCGCCATCGAGGTGATCAGCACCTGCGAGCGGCTGTTCTCCAGCAGGTAGGCCACCTCGTCGGGCTGCAGGTAGGAATTGATGCAGGTGTAGTAGAGGCCCGACCGCTCGCCGGCGCTGCAGCACTCGATGTAGCGGGCGTGGTTCTCCATGAAGATCGAGTAGTGGTCGAGGCGGCTCAGCCCCTGGCGGCGCAGCCAGTGCGCCAGCCGGTTCGAGCGTCGCTCCAGCTCGGCGTAGGTGATGACCTCGCCGCCCGCCGCCATGATCACCGCCGGCTGGTCAGGCCGGACCTTGACCTCAGCGCCTGGGTACATCGCCCCGCTCCGTCCGCTTCCCGATCCCACCGCCGTCTGACGTGGCGCTGCGGCGAACCGTGCAGGATCGCTCAGAGACCGTCAACGAGGCGGGCGATCTCGTCCGCGGCGGCTTCCTGGGCCAGCGTCATCCAGATCGGCGAGCCCGATTTCGCCGAGGCGCGGCCGCGAAATCCTTGCGGGCGGCGCGGTCGTATGACGGATCGTAGTGGGTCTCGACCAGCTCGCCGGCCAGCGTCGCCAGGTCGCCGGCGTCGGCCAGCGCCAGCCAGCGGCCGATCGTCTTGCGTCCGGGGAAGATCGGCAGCCGCTGCCAGCGACGCCTCGAACACCGCCCGGTCGGCGACGATGTCTGCGTAGTGCCGCGCCAGGTAGGACGCCCGCGCCGCGGCCGGCGCGCTGACGGCGATGCGCGGCGCGGCGGTCATCGCGCTCCAGAGCGCCGGAGGCGTCATGCAGTCGCCGACCTTGCTGGCCTCGGCCTCGACCACGATCGGGCGCGCCAGGTCGAGGCCGTCCAGCGCCGCCACCAGCCGGCTCTCGAACATCTTCTGGCTGGGCTGCGGCTGGCCCACCAGGGCGCCGAACACCGAGCCGCGGTGCTCGGCCAGCCCCTCCAGGTCGAGCGTCTGCACGCCGCGCGCCGCCAGCCGCGCCAGGATCTCGGTCTTGCCGGAGCCGGTGCGGCCCTCCAGCAGCACCAGCCGCAGCGCCGGCCGCTCGTCATAGAGCCGCCGCTGCACCCAGCGCCGGTAGGTCTTGTAGCCGCCGGCCAGCACCGCCGTGCGCCAGCCGACCTGCGCGAGGATGATCGCCATCGCGCCGGAACGCTGGCCGCCGCGCCAGCAGTAGATCAGCGGCCGAAACGAGCCGTCCTTGTCCTTCAGCGCCGTCTCCAGGTGGGCGGCGACGTTGCGGGCGATGATCGCCGCGCCGGTCTTGCGGGCCGTGAAGCGAGAGACCTGCACGTAGAGCGTCCCCACCTCGGCGCGCTCGCTCGTTGGAGAGCACCGGCAGGCTGATCGCGCCGGGCACATGGTCCTCGGCGAACTCGGCGGGGCTGCGCACGTCGATGACCGCGTCGAACGGCGCGAGAGTGGCCGGGTCGGCGGCGCTGACGACCTCGATGTCCGACATGAACCGCGTACGCGCCCTCTGCTATACCCGCGCTGCGAGCCTAAGCCCCAGGAGCCGGTCCCATGCAAGACGACGCTGCGATCGCAGTCCCGCCGGTGCGGCTGACCTCGCTGGCGCACGGCGGCGGCTGCGGCTGCAAGATCGCCCCGGCGGCGCTGACCGAGATCCTCAGCAACATGCCGGCAGCGGCGGCCTTCGCGAACCTGATGGTCGGGACCGAGACCAGCGACGACGCGGCGGTCTGGCGCCTGAACGACACCCAGGCGCTGGTGGCGACCACCGACTTCTTCATGCCGGTGGTGGACGATCCCGTTCGACTTCGGCCGCATCGCCGCCACCAACGCGCTCTCCGACGTCTACGCGATGGGCGGAACGCCGATCCTGGCGCTGGCGATCGTCGGCATGCCGGTGGCGCAGCTGGCGCCGGCGACGATCGGCCGGATCCTGGCCGGCGGCGCGGCGGTCTGCGCGGCGGCGGGCATCCCGGTGGCCGGCGGCCACTCGATCGACAGCGTCGAGCCGATCTACGGCCTGGTGGCGCTCGGCCTCGTGCATCCGGACAAGGTGTTGACCAACAAGGGCGCGAAGGCCGGCGACGCGCTGATCCTGACCAAGGCGCTCGGCGTTGGCGTGCTCAGCGCTGCGTTCAAGCAGGAGCGGCTCTCGGCCGACGGCTACGCCGCGTTGATCGCCTCGACGACACAGCTCAACACGCTGGGCGCGGAGCTGGCGGGGATGGACGGCGTCAGCGCGGTGACCGACGTGACCGGCTTCGGGCTGCTCGGCCACGCGCTCGAAATGAGCCGCGGCGCCGGACTGGCGCTCGAGATCGACGCGGATGCGCCGGCCGTGCTTGCCGGAGGCGGCGGCGCTGGCGCAGGCCGGGCGTGCGGACTGGCGCTTCCAGCCGCAACTGGGCGAGCTACGGCGGAGCCGTGCGCCTGCCGGCGGACTTCCCCGACTGGCGCCGCGACCTGCTCACCGACCCGCAGACCAGCGGCGGCCTGCTGATCGCCGTGGCCGCAGACCGCGCCGAGGCGCTGCTGGCGCTGGCGAACGCGCGCGGGTTCGAGGCGAGCCGGATCGTCGGCCGCGTGACCGAGGGTCCAGACGGGATCGCGGTTCGGGGCGGCGTGGCCTAGCCGCCATGAGCGCGGGCGAGATCGTCAGGGGCATTGTCAGTCAGGTCATCCTGACTGCGGTCTTCGTCGCCCTGCTGTTCGGGCCAGCCGGCACGCTGGCCTGGCCGGCGGGCTGGGCGTTCCTGCTGCTGTTCGCCGTGTGCAGCCAGGGGATGGGTCTCTGGCTGCTGCGAACCGATCCCGAGCTCCTGCAGCGCCGGATGGCCTCGCCGCTTGCCCAGAGCCAGACGCCGCACGACCGGGCGATCATCACCGTTATCCTGGTCGTGGTGGCGCTCTGGGTCGCCTTCATGGGACTCGACGGCGGGCGTCTGCACCTCGCGCCGACGCCGTTCTGGGCCAAGGCGCTCGGCGGAGCGCTGATCGTGCTGGCCTTCCTGGGCTGGACATGGGTGCTCGCCGCCAACCGCTTCGCCGCCATCACGGTGGGCGTCATGCCCGGCCAGCAGGTGGCGACGCGCGGACCCTACGCCATCGTCCGCCACCCGATGTACGCGCTCATGCCGCTGCTCCTGATCGGCGGTCCGCTGATGACCGGCTCGCTCTGGAGCCTCGTGTTCCTCATCCCCGCCGAGGCGCTGCTCGCCGCCCGCACGCTCGGCGAGGAGCAGCTGCTGATGCGCGACCTCGCCGGCTACGCCGAGTACGCCGTGAAGGTGCGCTGGCGGCTGGTTCCGGGCGTGTGGTGAGGGCGATGGGTAGCCCTCTCCCCGCTCTTCGGCGGGGCGAGGGCTACTTCGATTGGGCGAGGTTGGTTACGGATCGACCCGCGCTTCGGCGTAGCCGCTCAGCACCACCACGCCGTCCTGGTTCTTGGTCTCGATGTCGAGCTCCACCAGGCCGTCCTTGACCTCCTTCACCGTGGCGGTGGCGTCGAGCGTGTCGCCCGGCCAGACCTGGCTGGTGAAGCGCACGCCGTACTTGGTGAGGCGCGCGTCGCCGACGTAGTCGGTGAGCATCTTGCCGGTCATGCCCATGGTCAGCATGCCGTGCGCGAACACCGACGGGTAGCCGGCCACCTTGGTGGTGAAGATCTCGTCCGTGTGCAGCGGATTGTAGTCGCCCGAAGCGCCCGCATACTGAACGATCTGGGTGCGCTTCAGGTCCTCGACGATGCGGGCGGTGTGGGTGTCGCCCGCCTTCAGCTTGGAAGCGGAAAGGGCCATGTCTACGCCTCCTCTTTCTTGGTTTCCGAGCCCGCTGGATCGACCGGGCGCTCGGTGCGCACGCCGACCGAGCGGGCGGTGATGACGAGCTCGCCCTTCTGGTCGCGGTATTCGGTGACGCTCTCGGAGAACACCAGCTTGCCCGAGCGGCGGCCTTCCTTCTCCCAGGTCTTGCCCGGCAGGTTGTTGGCCGTCAGCACGTCGCCGGGCTTCAGGTGCCGGTGATATTCGAAGTGCTGCTCGGCGTGCAGGCCGCCGCCCCCGCCGCCGCCCCCACCGCCGCCGCCGCCGCCGCGCGGCGCGCGCGCCGGTGGGGTTCTTGCCGGAGCCGAACCAGGGCTGGCCGACCTTCGGCCGCAGGAAATAGTCAGGGTCGAACTGGGCGCTGGCCTGGGCGAAGGTCGGCGGAGCAATGATGCTCTTCGCTTCCGTCCTTTTCGCGTAGTCGGCGTCCGCATAGACCCGGTTGTCGTCGCCCACCGAGCGGGCGAACATCAGGATGTGACTGGCTTCGATGGGAAAATCTTTGGCGGCCATGGCGTCCTCTTAAGTATCACCCCGCCTCTTGATGGGCGTCGCGTCCTACCCAAAGGGGCTTACCATGCGGACGTCAACCGGCCTGGACGGCGAAAAGGGCAAACGATGTACATCGCGATGAACCGCTTCCGGGTGCTGCCGGGCCAGGAGAGCGCTTTCGAGGACGTGTGGCTGAGCCGTGAGACGCATCTGGACGGCGTCCCGGGCTTCGTCGCCTTCCACCTGCTGCGCGGGCCGAAGGGCGAGGATCATTCGCTCTATTCGTCCCACACGGTGTGGCGTTCGTTCGCCGACTTCGAGGCCTGGACGAAGTCCGAGGCCTTCCGCGCGGCTCACAAGGGCGCCGGCGACAACCGCCCGCTCTACGCCGGCCACCCCAACTTCGAGGGCTTCGAGGTAATCCAGGAAGTGCTGCCGGTCTGACCGCCGCGCTACCCCCGCGCCACGCTGGCGATGTCCCGGGCCGCGTCGCGGCTGATGTCGGGGCAGCAGATGGCGAAGACCTCGGTGCCGTGGATGGTGCCCATCACCTGGCGGCAGCGGGCCGGCGACGCCGGCGCTGAGCAGCAGGCGGTAGAAGGCGATGCCCTCGTCGCGCAGCGGGTCGCACTCGTTGACGCTGATCACCGTGTAGGGGAAGCCCTTCACGTCCTCCTCGGTCGCGAACGCGGGCCAGGCCAGCGGGTTCCTGGCGTTCAGTTCCTCGATGCCGTAGGCGAGCGCGCCGCGGTTGTTGTGCAGGTCGAGCAGGATGCCGTTGTTCTCGGTGGTCGAGGGATAGCGGTCCTGCGGCCAGGTCCCGGCGATGTAGGGGCAGAGCGCGTAGAGGCCCTTGATCAGGCCGAGGTCGCCGTCGCGCTTCAGCTTCAGGCCAAGTCGCGAGCGTGAGGTTGCCGCCGCCGCTCTCGCCGGCGACGATGATCCGCGCCGGGTCGACGCCCAGCGCCGAGTGGTTCTCCGCCACCCACTTCAGGCCCGAGACGCAGTCGTTGAGGCCGGCCGGAAACGGCTCGACCTCCGGCGCGGACGACGCCTGCAGGCAGTTGCGGAAGTCGACCATGGCGACCGCCACCAGCCCTGCGCCGCGATGATCTTGCCCCAGGCCTTGTACATGCCGTCGAACGCCGACATCGACTGCATGCCGCCGCCGTGGATGTAGTAGACGCACGGCACGATCGCCGCGCCCTCGGGGCGGATGAACTGGATGTTGATCCGGTTGCCGTCCGGCGGCGACGTGAAGGTCTCGGTGCGGATCGTCAGCCCGACCGATGGCGCGATCTCTTCGTTGTCCATCGCCGCCATCATCGCCTTCGTCGCCTCGCCGCGCGCCTTCGCCTCCGGCGTCGAGACCTCGGCCAGCAACTGGGCGCGGTCCTTCGCGTCGGGCGCGCGGCGGCAGGTCGGGCCAGCCGCCCAACACCGCCTTGATGCGCGGATCGATCCGCGGGTCGGCCATGAGTTTGGCGGCCATGTGTTCCTCCGTTTGTCGTCCGGCTTAGGCGCCGCGCTTCCATCCGGTCAAGCGCGTCCCATCTCGGCTATGCTGGGCTGGCCAAGCCGGGGAACCCGCCATGCAGACCGAGGTCGTCGCCTTCACCAACCGCCGTGGCCAGCGGATCGCGGCGCGGCTCGACCGGCCGGACGGGACCGCGCGGGCCTTCGCGCTCTTCGCCCACTGCTTCACCTGCGACAAGACCTCGAAGGCGGCGGTGCGGATCAGCCATGCGCTGGCCGGCCTCGGCCTCGCGGTGCTGCGCTTCGACTTCACCGGGCTCGGCGAGAGCGACGGCGAGCTCACCGGCTTTTCGGCCGACGTGCAGGACGTGATCGACGCGGCCGCCCACATGGCGGGCCAGGGCATGGCGCCGGCGCTGCTGATCGGCCACAGCCTGGGCGGCGCGGCGGTGCTGGCGGCGGCCGGCGACGTCGCGCTCGGTGAAGGCCGTGGCGACGATCGCCGCGCCGGCCGACCCGGCTCACGTGCTGAAGCTGTTCGGCGCGAACCTGGCGGCGATCGAGCGCGATGGCGGCGGCGCAGGTCCAGATCGGCGGGCGACCGTTCACCGTGCGCCGCGACTTCGTCGAGGATGCGCGGATGCACGACCTGAAGGCGCGGATCGGCGCGCTGCACCGCGCCCTCTTGATCCTGCACGCGCCGGCCGACGCCATCGTCGGGGTCGAGAACGCCACCGAGATCTTCCTGGCCGCCCGCCACCCGAAGAGCTTCGTCTCGCTGGATACCGCTGACCACCTGCTGACCAGGAACGCCGACGCCGACTACGCCGCCGAGGTGATCGCCGCCTGGGCGAGCCGGTACGTCGGGCTGCACGCCGCCGCGCCGCCGGCCGAGGCGGCCAACGACGCGCCCGTGCGCCGGCGTGCTGGTCGAGGAGACCGGGGCCGGCAAGTTCCAGGTGCGGGTCAGCATTCGCGGCGCGCACTTGCTGGCCGACGAGCCGGCCGATGTCGGCGGGCTGGGCTCGGGGCCGTCGCCCTTCGAGCTGGTCGCCGCGGGGCTGGGCGCCTGCACCTCGATGACCACCCGGCTCTACGCCGAGCGCAAGGGCTGGCCGCTGAAGCGGACGCGCGTCGTAGTCAGCCACGAGAAGGTCGACGGCCAGACGCCGGCAGACGTCTTCCACCGGCAGATCGGCTTCGAGGGGCCGCTGGATCCTGCGCAGATCGCCCGCCTCTTCGAGATCGCCGACAAGTGCCCGGTGCACCGCACGCTGGAGGCCGGCTCGAAGGTGGAGACCACCCCGCTCGCGGCCGATCCCCCCTCGCCGGCCGCCGCCAGAGGCCGAGGCCGACGAGCACTTCCGCGACATGGACCAGACCTGCAACGAGGCCGGATAGGCGACGCTCAGCCGACCAGCGCGCGCCCGAAGAAGGCGAGCAGGTTCGCCAGGTGGATGTTCCAGCCCGCGGGGTCCGGCATGTGGAGCTGGCCGGGGTAGCTGTGCAGTTCGACCCCGCGGCCGGCGGCGCGGAGGCGCTCGGCGAGGCGCGGGGCCATGTCGGCTGGCCAGAGCTCGTCGGCCTCGCCGACGCTCAGGAACAGCGGCCCAGCGAAGGCCTCGATCGGGATCGCGGCGCCTTCCGGCACGGGCGCGCCGCGCCAGGTCCAGGCGGGAAGTCCGGCGACAACGCGCTCCTCCATAAAGCCCCAGGCCGGCGGCGGCGCGAGGGGATCGCCGGTCTCGTGGTGGCGATGGAAGAGGTTGCGCCAGGCGCCGTGGACAAGGTCCGGCGGGGCGTGGGCGGCGACGGCGTCCGGCAGGTGCGGCGAACCGGCCTCGGCCATCAGGCTGGTCGCCAGCAGCGCATGCTCGGCGCCGCGCGACCAGCCGTAGACGCCAAGCGCGCCGTTGCAGCGCGAATGCGCCCTGAGGGCCGCCATCGCCCGCTCGGTGGCGTCGAGCGCGACGCTCCAGATGTCGCCGCCGACCCAGGGATTGCCGCCCACCGCATAGGCGAACGGCAGCGCCAGGTAGCCGTGCGCGGCGAAGATCGCCGCGTCGCGGTGGCCGAGCCAGCCGAGCGCCCCCTCGCTGCCGTGCAGCAGCAGGATCGCCGGATGGCGGCCTTCCCCGGCCGGCGCGTAGAGATGGCCGAGGCCCGCCACTTCGCTCTGTGCGATCAGCATGGCTGCTCCGATGGAACTACATGTGTAGTTCTACGTCGTCGCCCAGGTCTCGTCCACGGACCGGCGCTCAGCCTTTGCCGGCCGGTGCGATCACCTCATGGATCGCTTCGATGACCACGCGCGGCCGTTCGATCTGGATGCCGTGCCCGACGCCGACCACGTCGCGCCGCTCGCCGCGGCTGGAGAGCGCGGCCAGCTCGTCGTGCGAGGCCTTCCAGACCGCCTTCACGGCGTCGCTGTCGAGCGGCGGCAGGCCCCACATCGGCGCGTCGTTGACGGCGGTCAGCACGATCAGCGGCATGCCCAGCGGCCGGCGCGCCGCGGCGAGCTCGGCCGCGGAGACGCCGTTGTCCAGGCTCCTGCCCTCCGAGATGATGGTCAGCCAGGTCGACGGCCGCAGCGACGCGGCCACCAGGGCGGCGTTGACCGAGGCCGGCAGCATCGGGTCGGCCTCGCCGCCGACCAGCGCCATGAACTCCGGCGATCCCCGCGGCGGCTGGGCACGCGCCAGCGACAGGTTGCGGCGGTTCCAGTTCCAGCTCCAGCGGTTGATCCACTTGCCGAGCGGCGTCGCCGCATTGCACCGCGCCACCAGATCGTCGCCGCGCGGATCGACCAGCACGAGCCCCACGACTTCGTCGGGATGCTGGAACGCGAAGAGCCGGGTCTCGAAGCTGGCCATCGAGTGGCCGACCAGCACGTAGGGCGGAGCGATGCCCGCCGCGGACAGCGCGGCGCGCAGGTCGGCGACGATCCGCGACGTGGTGCGCGGCCTGGGACCGGGGTCGCTGAAGCCGAGCCCGGCGCGGTCGAAGGCAACGACGCGGTGGGTGCGCGCCAGCACCGGCTGCACGCGGCCCCAGTGCAGCGTGGTGTCACCCGAGCCTGAACAGAGCACGACGCTCGGCGCGCCGGGCGCCGCGTGTTCCTCGCCGGTGACGTGGATGTTGAGCCGGCGGCGCCGGCCGATCTTCACCAGCCGCTGCGAGCGGGCGTAGATCTCCAGGCGCGGGTCGGCGACGGGCGTTGGCGAGGGCGGCATTAGCCGTCAGCGTCTCACAGCGTGGCAATGACCGCCAGCCGCGGCGACCCTTCAGCCGCCGATTGACAGGCGCCGGATCGCGGGATCATGCTCTGGCTTGGTTGGTGCGACCGGCTGCTTGCGCCCTCAGGCTGAGGGAATGGTGAACGCACCGAGGCGACGCGAAAGCCCTCCTTTGCCCCGAACGATCGGGTCAGCAACGCAAGCCCCTGACTTCATCCCATCGTTCGAAGCAGAGGACGAACCTGACATGCGCGATTTTCGCGACGCCAAGCCCATGGCGCAGTCCATCCGTGCGGCGCTGGCCGCCAAGGACCACAAAATCACCATCGCCGAGAGCCTGGAACTGGTCGCCAAGGCCTTCGGCGCAGCCGACTGGAACACGCTCTCGGCGGCGATCAAGAGCGCCGAGCAGGAACCGGCCGAGCCGCCGGTGGCGCCGCCCGACAGCAACGCCGCCTTCGACCGCCTCGCCATGGCGCTCGGCTGGTCCGACTGGGACACGCTGACGGCCGCGCTGCGCACCGTGGCGCCGGACCAGCCCGGACGCCGGGCGCCGGGCGACCGCGGCGCGCCGCTCGAGGCGGCGCCGGCGACCCGCACCGGGACCTCGTTCAGCCCGGCGATGCAGGCGAGCCTGCACCGGGCGGTGGCGCTCGCCGCCGAGCGCAAGCACGGCTACACCACCCTGGAGCACCTGCTGCTGGCGCTGGTCGAGGACAAGGACGCCGCTGCCGTGATGACGGCCTGCCGTGTGAACCTCGACGCGCTGAAGGCGAAGCTGGTCGGCTACATCGACACGGAATACGAGCGCCTCACGCAGATGGGCGATCCGCTGAACACCCCGCCGACCGCCGGCTTCCACCGGGTCGTGCAGCGGGCAGTGATGCATGTGCAGGCCAGCGGGCGTGGCGAGGTCACCGGCGCCAACCTGCTGGTGGCGGTCTTCTCGGAGCGCGAGAGCCACGCCTGCGCCTTCCTGGAAGGGCAGCGGATGAGCCGCTACGACGCGGTCGACTTCATCCGCCACGGCATCCGCAAGGGTGGCGCAGCAGCCTGAGCAAGCCCCGCTGGCGGCGCCGCTAGGGAACGAACGGCCCGCTCGGCGATTGGGGCGTCGAGCGGCGCATCGTTGCGCCCGGTTTCGACCAAGGAGTGACGCCATGAGTTCCGAAGAGCTGGGCGGCAAGGTGAACAACGGCATCGACCGGCTCGAGTTCGGCGACGACGGGCGCCCTCGACGACGCCTCGGCGCGGGCCAAGGGCGAGGCGCGGGCCTTCTCCAGCAAGGTCGACCGCGCGGTCGGCCGGGCCAAGACGCGGGTTAAGAGCACCGCCCGGCATGCCCAGGCCACTGTGTCTCATGCAGCGGACCGGGCTTCGGACACCTACCAGATGCTGCGCGGGGATGCCGAGCGCCTGGCCCGGACCGTCGATCCGATGGTGAGAGAACAGCCGTATGTGGCGATGGTCGCCGGCGTGATCATCGGCCTCCTGGCCGGCGCGCTGCTGTTCAGCGGCGGCGCCAAGGTGATCTACATCAAGCCGGCCCGGCAGTAGGGCTCTACGCCTTCTCGAACAGCAGCGCCTTGGTGAGGAAGGCGGCGTCGGCGGAGACCGGGCGCAGGCCGGCGGCGGCGAAGAGGGCGGCGAGGTCGGTCCTGGCGTAGCTCTGCGTAGAAGGGCTCGTGGAAGTAGGCCGGGAAGGCCTCGAGCAGGCGGGCGAGGCGCGGCTCGTCGGTGGGCTGGATCGAGTTGGCGAGCGCGAAGCGGCCGCCCGGCTTCAGCACCCGGGCGATCTCGGCGGCGACCGCGGCGCGCACCTTCGGCGGCAGCTCATGGAACAGGTAGACGGCGTTGACGGCGTCGAGGCTGGCGTCGGCGAACGGCAGCTGCTCGGCCTTGGCCTGGACGAGCGCCGCGCCGGGCGCAGCGGCGTGCGCCTCCGCGAGGTAGGCCGCCGAGAGGTCGACGCCGATCAGCCGCGCCCGGGGAAACGCCACCGCGAGGTCGCCCAGGAAGGCGCCGGTCCCGCAGGCGAGATCCAGCACGGCGAGGCCGCGATGGTCACGCGTCCGCCACGCCTTGGCGAGCAGCGACAGCGCACGTCGGCGCATCGCCCCGGCGGCGCCGGCGAACAGCGCCTCCACCTGCGCCTCGTAGCGCCCGGCGCTCTCGGCGGTGAACCAGCCGCCGCTCTGGAAGTGGAAGTTCTGCCGATAGTAGGCCGGATAGCTCGCCGGCGCCTCGCCGCGCACCTCGACGCCGTCGCCGCGCCGCCGCCGCGCCTCGACCTCCAGCGCGTCGGCGATGAAGTCGGCGGTGCGGCGGATGGCGCTGACCGGGTCGGCCGGCCGGTCGTCCATGGCCGGATAGAGGCCGGCGGCGACGTCCGCCGCCTCCTTCTCGAACGCCGAGAGCCAGGCGCGGCGCATGAAGCCGGCGGGCGGCGGATCGGCGGCCGGGACGAAGTCGGCCGGCTTCACGTCGGTGGGCCGGGTCAGCGCCCGCGCGGCGACGCCGGCCGCGCCCCACCAGAGCGCCTTGGCGGCGGCCGCGGCGGCATAGGTCCGCACGTCGCCGGCGAACGCGCCCCGCCGGCGGGGTTTCGACTCTGCCTCGCTCAAGCCCGGTTCCTCTCGAACACGCCCACCAACTCAACATGGGGCGACCAGAGGAACTGGTCCACCGGCAGCACGCGCAGCAGGCTGAAGCCTGCGTCGGTCAGAATTCGGGCGTCCCTCGCGAAGGTGGCGGGATTGCAGGAGACGCCGGCCACACGCTCGATCTTCGACCTGGCGAGCTCGCGGTGCTGCTCGGCGGCCCCGGCGCGCGGCGGGTCGATGACTGCGGCGTCGATCCGGTTCAACTGGGCGGCCAGCACGGGACGGCGGACGAGGTCGCGCGCCTCGGCGGCAAGGGCCTTCAGCCCGGGCGCCGCGCCGTGCGCCGCTCGCAACGCGGCAACGGCGGGTCCGGCGATGTCGTAAGCGGTGACGGTGGCGTGCTCGGCGAGCCGCAGCGCGAAGGCGCCGACGCCGCAGTAGAGGTCCGCGACGCTCCTGGCGCCGGCCAGCGCCTCGCCGACGAAGGCGGCCATCGCCGCTTCCGCCTCCGCCACCGCCTGCAGGAAGCCGCCCGGCGGCAGCGCGACGCTCGCGCGGCCGATGCGGATCATCGGCGCGCGAGCCTGGTAGAGGGTCTCGCCGCTTAAGGTGACGCGGGCGAAATCGGCGTCGGCGGCCAGCGCGCCGAGGCGGGCGCAGGCGTCGGCCGAGAGCCCCCCGCTGCGCTGCTCGACGCCGGTGATGTCGACGTCGAGCCCGGTCTCGGTCAGCGTCGCATGCAGCGTCGGCGCGGACTTCGGATGCTCGAACAGCGGTGCGGCGAGGCGGCGCAGCGCCGGAAAGGCCGCCACCAGCCGCGGATCGGCGACCGGGCAGACCTCGATCGGGGCCAGCTTCCACGAGCGGCGCGACTTGAAGCCGATCTCGGCGAGCCCGCCCGGGCCTCTCCGCGCATGCAGCGCCAGGCGGCGTCGCGAGCCCGGCGGCGCCGCGAACGGCGGCAGTATCTCGGCCTCGACGCCCTCGCGGCCCAGGGCCTCGCGGATCTGCTCGGCCTTCCAGGCGAGGTAGGGCGCGCTCGCCCAGTGCTGCAGCGCGCAGCCGCCGCAATCGCCGAAGTGCGGACACGGCGGCCGCACCCGGTCCGGACTGGAGGCGAGCACCTCGAGCCGCTCGGCCCGCTCGCCGGACACCGCGGCGCGGACCCGCTCGCCCGGCAGCGCGAACGGCGCAAAGACCGGGCCGGCCGCGACGCCGTCGCCCTGCGCGCCGACCCGCTCGATGGTCAGTTCACGCCACTGGGCCGGGTCGCGCGCCACGTTGCTGTTGCGGGGGACCGCCATTCGCAATGGCCTTCCGGGAAGCGGGGCGCCCGGTCAAGCGACGCCGTCCGCAAGCAGGGAAGCGGCGGCATGGATCGCCAGGGTTTTGTCATCGACTCTCGCCTTGCGGGCGCCATCGTCAAGCAGCACTGTGAGCGGACGCATTCCCGTGCCTTGGAGGGCAAATGAGAAAACGCTGCCTCAACCTCTTCGCCGCGGCTGCAATGGCAGTTCCGGGCGTCGCCGCGACGCCGGCGCTCGCCCAGCCGCCGCCCGGCGTCTACTGGAGCGGCGACATCTGCCATTCGGCGCAGGCACACGAGGCGCGCAAGGGCACCGCGATCGGGGCGATCGCCGGCGGCGTGCTCGGCGCGGCGGTGACGAAGAACCGGGCGGCCGGCGCGCTGATCGGCGGGTCGATCGGCGCGGTGGCCGGCCACGCGATCGGCAAGAGCCAGGTGCAGTGCGTCGCCTACCCGCCGCACTACGTGCGCCGTGCCAACTGCCAGTGGGTGCGGGAGAATTACCACGGCCAATGGCGCCAGTTCGAAGTCTGCCGGGACCGCGACGGCTACTGGCGGCCCAGCGGGCGGTAGGCCCCCTGCCGCCGCACGCCATGAGCGGTTGAGCTAATCTTAGAGACCGGGGCGATCCGGGACCACATCGGCATCGCGAACTTCTATGTCGTCAGGGCCGGGCAACTCGCGCAGTTTGGCGATCATCACCGCCACCGGCTTTTGCTTCGGGTAAATCGTGAGGACATCGCCGGTCCGGACGATCGTCACCTCCAGCTCTCTGCCGAACGCGATTTCATCGGGCAACCGGATCTCTTCGCCGTCCGCGCTTTGGGAGATGCGGCTAGTGACTGTGGTCACGGCAAACTCCCGTGCTGGCGCCACAGATACACCGGTTCGCACAGCGGCGCGAAATCGGGGCTAGGAAGCACTTTCCGTCGCGAACAGCTTCTTCAGCTCGTTCTTCAGGATCTTGCCCTGCGCGATTGCGCGGCAGCGTCTCGCGCCAGAACAGGATCTTCACCGGCACCTTGAAGGCCGCCAGGCGCTCGGCGACGAAGGCGCGCAGCTCCTTCTCGGTGGCCTCGGCGCCCGGCTTCAGGGTGCACCACCGCGCCCGGCTCCTCGCCCAGCGTCTTGTGCGGGATGCCGACCAGCGCGGCGTCCATCACCGCGGGGTGGTCGTAGAGGACGTTCTCGACCTCGATGCAGTAGATGTTCTCGCCGCCGCGGATCAGCATGTCCTTGGCGCGGTCGATGATGAAGCAGAAGCCTTCCTCGTCGAGCCGCGCGAGGTCGCCGGTCTTCACCCAGCCGTCGACGAAGGTCTGGGCGGTGGCCTCGGGCTTGTTCCAGTAGCCCTTCACGACCTGCGGGCCCTTGCACCACAGCTCGCCGACCTCGCCGATCGGCGAGCTCGCGGTCGCCCTCGACGGTCATGATCTTCAGGTCGGTGACCGGCACCGGCGGGCCGCAGCTGTCGGGCCGGTGCTCGTAGTCCTCCGCGCCGTTGGAGGTGGCGGTGGCGGAGGTCTCGGTCATGCCCCAGCCGTTGCCGGCCGGCGACTTCGGGAAGGTCTCCTTGATCTTGCGCACCAGCTCCGGCGCCGAGGGCGCGCCGCCATAGGCGACGCTCTCCAGCGACGAGAGGTCGTAGTTCTTGCGCAGCGGGATGCTCGATCAGCTGCCAGGCGATGGTCGGCACGCCGCCGGCGGCCTGGATCTTCTCGCGCTCGATCAGCTCGAAGGCGCGCACCGGGTCCCAGCGGCGCATCATGCACGAGCTTGCCGCCGCGCGAACGCGAGCGGGTTCAGCACCGCGAAGCAGCCGGTGGCGTGGAAGAACGGCACCGACAGCAGCATCGAGCGCTGCGGCGCGTTCGGGATCGGGCGCCGGCGGGGTCTCGCCACGGCGCAGGAAGCTGCGCTGGCCGGCGCTGGCCGGCGGCCATGATGTTGGAGTTGATGTTGCGCTGGGTGGCGAGCGCGCCCTTCGGCTTGCCCGTGGTGCCGGAGGTGTAGAAGATGGTCGCGTCGTCCTCGGGCGCGATCTCCACGGCGGGCAGCGGCCGGTCCGGCAGGTCCTTCCAGCTCGTCCGGCGCGCCGATCACGTCCTCCAGCTTGGCGATCAGCGGATTGGCGATCTCGTCGTTCTCGCGGCGACGTAGATGCGCTGCAGGTCGGGGCAGTTGCGCCAGGTGCTCGTTGATGCGCTCCAGCCGCTCGGCGTCGACGAAGGCGACCTTGGTCCGCTGAATCGACGAGGCCGTATTCCAGCTCCGGCCCGGTCCACCAGGCGTTCAGCGGCGTGACGATGGCGCCGAGCGCGGCCGCGCGCGTAGAAGGCGACCGGCCATTCCGGCAGGTTGCGCATGATGATGGCGACCCGGTCGCCCTTCGCGACGCCCTGCGCGGCCAGCTCGTGCGCCAGCGTCGCGACCGCGCGGAAGAACGCCTCGTAGCTGACCCGCTCGTCCTCGTAGACCAGGAAGATCTTCTCGCCGTGCGCTGCGCGCCGCCTCGGCGACCGAGCGCAGGGTCGGCGGCGGCGTTCTTCCAGACCCGGGTCGGCACGCCGCGGATCACCAGCTCCTCCATCTCGCACGGCATGCCGGGCGCGGTGATGATCCGGTTGGCCTCGGCGATCGACATGGCGGGCCAGGGCGTGGCCGCGGCTTGGGTTTCACTCATCGGACAGGTCTCATCTTCGGTTCGGCAGGCGCCGGGCGCCCGATCCAGCGGCCGGTGAACAAGCATAAGGAACAGCGTGATGCAAACGCCGCCGGGGCCGGTTCGCAAATTGATTGCAGCTTGACGTTGTCCCCGCATCGGCGAGCCTGCGGCAGGAGAATGCGGGGGACGAGATGGCCGTTTCGATGACGCCGGCGCAGGCGATGACCGCGCAGCTGGACGCGTTGCCGGAGAGCCTGAGGCCGCCGCCGGATGTGTTCGCCCGGTTGCTGACGGCGGCCGGCAAGCTCAGGGCCGAGGGCGGCTCCGACGACGCCCAGCGCGCCGCAGTGATCTACAAGCTGTCGGAGTGGGGCGCGGGCTACGGCGACGATGCGCCGCCGACCTCGGTCAGCTTCCCGGCCGATCACCGGCTGCACCTGAACTGCGGCAACGAGTGGTACTGGGTCGCCTGCCACCTCGAGGCGGAAGGCCCCGAGGGGCCGGTGCGGATCGCGGTGCTGCTCGACATGCTGCGCTTCCGGCTGATCTCGACCGCGCTGCAGAAGGAGATCGGCTGGAGCGACGGCGACTGCCAGCTGGTCTGGAACGCCGTCACGGTGACGGTCAGCGGCGCGGACGGCAGCCGAATCCACCGCCGCCGCCGCAACGTGCAGTGGCGCAAGACCGGCGGCCAGGTCGAGTTTCCCGGCGAGGGGCCGAGCGGCCAGTTCGTGTTCCGCTGCGGGCCGGACGTGATGGTGGGTCCGGCCGGCGTGCTGCCGCTGGGGATCAGCGTCGTCGACACGGGCAACCTCGCGCTCGAGCTTCGCCTCGCCTCGCCGATGCGCGATCCGTTCTTCCTGCAGGGCACGGACGGCATCACCCCGCAGCCGCGGCCAGGCATCTACTACAGCTGGCCGCAGCTCGAGGTGGACGGCTACGTCTACATCGGCGACGCCGCCTACAAGGTGAAGGGCAGCGGCTGGATCGACCACCAGCTGCTGATGCGCACGCCGCCGGCCATCCCGACGCCGTGGCCGCAGATCGACGGCTGGAACTGGTGCGAGTTCAACTTCGCGAACGGCGAGGCGTTCACCGCCGCGGCGTTCCAGACCAATATGATCTCGGTGGGCCCGCTCGTGCCGTACGGCTTCTACCTGCGCCGCGCCGACGACGGGCAGAGCTGGAAGCCCGAGCGGCTGATCGGCGGCGTGGCCATCGATCATCTGATCCCGACCCTGCACCAGGTGATGCAGGCGACCAGTTGGACCTATACGGCGACCAACTTTCCCGACCAGGCCAGCGAGCTGGCGCGGCCCTTCGACCTGACGGTCACCACCGCGCCCTGGATCGACGACGCCAGCTTCGAGACCGCCGACCTGGCGGTCCCCAGCGAGGTCCCGGTCAGCGCCGCGATGGTGAACAAGGCCGAGCTGCTGCACCTCGTCCCGCTCGGAACCTCGCCGCTCGGCGAGGCGGTGACCGGCGTCGGCTTCTGCGAGACGGTCAACTGGGAGCCCTGGGGCGCGTATCAGGCGCGGGCGCTGGCGTTCCTGAAGACCGGCGTGGACGGGTAGGGCCGCTTCGCGGAACCAGCGCGAACCGCCCTACCCCACCGCTCCCAGCCGCGTCAGCGCCGCGGCGAGGCGGTCGCGGGCGGCTTCGGCGTCGGCGAGGCGCTCGCGGTTCTCGTCGACCACCTCTTCGGGGGCGCGGGCGACGAAGTCGGGGTTGGCGAGCTTCTTGGCTAGGCGGTCGATGTCGGTCGTCAGCGCCGCCAGCTCCTTGACGAGGCGGGCGCGTTCGGCGGCGAGGTCGATGAACTCGGCGACCGGCAGCGCGAACGCCACGCCCTCCGCCAGATAGGGCACGGCGCCGCCGTCGGCCGACGCATCGAAGCGGATGTCGCCCACCCGCAGCAGCTGGCGGATCGCCTCGGCGTTCTCCTCCAGGATGCGGCGCTGGCGCGGACCGGCCTCGGTGACCAGCAGCGGCGGGCGGGCCGCTGGCGGCACGTTCAGCTCGGAGCGCACCGAGCGGCCCTCGCTGATCGCGGCGATCACCAGCGCCATCTCGGCGGCGGCCTCGGCGTCGGCGTAGGACGACGGCAGCTGCGGCCAGGACGCGACGATCAGCATGGTCTCGCGCGGCGGACCGGCCGCGGCGGTCTTCTCCCAGAGCTCCTCGGTCATGAACGGCATGATCGGGTGCAGCAGTTTCAGGATCAGGTCGAGCGTCCAGGCGGTCATCGCGCGGGTCTCGGCCGCCGCCTCGCCGCCGGCCGCCAGCACCGGCTTGGCGAGCTCCAGGCGCCAATCGCAGAACACGTTCCAGACGAAGCGGTAGAGCCGCGTCGGCGGCGCCGGCGAAATCGCAGCCCTCGAGCGCGTCGGTCACCGGCTGCCGAGGTCTTCAGCGCCTCGCCGCGGATCCAGCGGTTCTGGACGTGCCGGACGCTGGCGGGATCGAAACCCTCGACCCGCTCGCAGCCGTTCATCTGGCAAAAGCGCGCGGCGTTCCAGAGCTTGGTGCCGAAGTTGCGGTAGCCCTCGATGCGCGGGCGCGACAGGCTCACGTTGCGCACCTGGCCGGAGAGCGCGGCCATGGTGAAACGCAGGGCGTCGGCGCCGTAGTCGTCGATCAGCTCCAGCGGATCGACGACGTTGCCCTTGGTCTTCGACATCTTCTGCCCGTGCTCGTCACGGATCAGGGCGTTGACCACCACCTTGTGGAACGGCACGTCGCCCATGAAGTGCAGGCCCAGCATCATCATCCGCGCGACCCAGAAGAAGATGATGTCGCCGGCGGTGATCAGGGCGCCGGTCGGATAGAACCGCTCCACGTCGCGCGTGTCGTCCGGCCAGCCCAGCGTCGAGAACGGCCCACAGGCCCGACGAGAACCAGGTGTCGAGCACGTCCTCGTCCTGGGTCAGCGGCTCGTCCTTGCCGTAGTGGGCGCGCGCCGCGGCCCGCGCTTCTTCCTCGGTCTCCTCGACGAAGGCGGTCCCGTCCGGCCCGAACCAGGCGGGGATGCGGTGGCCCCACCAGAGCTGGCGCGAGACGCACCAGGGCTCGATGTTGCGCATCCAGTCGAAGTAGGTCTTCTCCCAGACCTTGGGCTGGAAGACGGTGCGGCCCTCTTCGACCGCTCGGATCGCCGGCTCGGCCAGCGTCGCCGGCGTCGACCCACCACTGGTCGGTGAGGTAGGGCTCGATGACGATCAGCTTCGACTTCTCGTCGTAGGGGACCATCATCTTGTTGGGGTCGACGCCTTCGACGAGGCCGAGCGCCTCGAGATCGTCGACGATCGCCTTGCGGGCCGCGAAGCGGTCCATGCCGCGGTACTTCTCCGGCGCCTCGTCGTTCAGCCGGGCGTCGGGCGTCAGGATGTTGATCACCGGCAGGCCGTGGCGCTGGCCGACGCGGAAGTCGTTGAAATCGTGGGCCGGGGTGATCTTCACCGCGCCGGTGCCCTTCTCGGGGTCGGCGTAGCTCGTCGGCGATGATCGGGATCAGCCGGTCGGCCAGCGGCAGGCGCACCTGCTTGCCGACCAGGTCCTTGTAGCGCTCGTCGTCCGGGTGGACGGCGACGGCGGTGTCGCCCAGCATGGTCTCGGGCCGGGTGGTGGCGACGACGATGTAGCGGCCGCTGCTCGCCCTCGATCGGGTAGCGGATAGCGCCACATGTGCCCGTCGACCTCGAGATTGACCACCTCGAGGTCGGAGACGGCGGTCTGCAGCTCCGGCTGCCAGTTCACCAGCCGCTTGGCGCGGTAGATCAGCCCCTGCTTGTGCAGGGTGACGAACACCTTGCGGACCGCGGCCGACAGGCCCTCGTCCAGCGTGAAGCGCTCGCGCGACCAGTCGCAGGAGGCGCCCAGTCGGCGCAGCTGCTGCACGATCGTGCCGCCGTAGCGGCCTTCCACTCCCAGACCTTCTCGACGAAAGCCTCGCGGCCCATATCGCGCCGGCCCGATGTTGCCGCTCTCGGCCAGCTGGCGCTCGACCATCATCTGGGTGGCGATGCCGGCGTGGTCGGTGCCGGGCAGCCACAGCGCGGCGCTGCCCCGCATCCGCTGGAAGCGGATCAGCACGTCCTGCAGGGTGTTGTTCAGCGCGTGGCCAATGTGCAGCGAGCCGGTGACGTTCGGCGGCGGGATGACGATGGCGAACGGCTCGGCGTCCGGATCGTCGGTCGGCGCGAAAACGCCCGACGCCTCCCAGGTGGCGTAGAGGCGCGGTTCGACGGCGGCGGGATCGAAGGTCTTTTCGAGCATGGGGTGCTGCCTATAGCGCCTCCCTCCCCTTCATGGGGAGGGCAGATCGCGAAGCGATCGGGTGGGGAGGTTATGTAGGCGCCCGGAGGCGGCGGACATCCCCACCCGTCCGACGCTCCGCGCCGGACACCCTCCCCGCGAGGGGGAGGGATGCAGGGCTAGCGTACTCGGCTGCGGGCGATGCGCTCGACTTCCTCGGCGACCTTGGCCTCGACGATGCGCGGCAGGTTCTCGTCGAGCCACGCCCTCAAGCAGCGGGCGCAGCAGCTCGCGCACCACGTCTTCCAGCGTGTGACCGCCGGGCGGCATGGCGATGGCTTCGGAGAGCTGGCCGAAGGCGGCCGGCCGCGGCCGACGCGATCGGCTCAGCAGACCAGGCGGTCGTCGTCACGCGCGACCGGCGCCGGGGCCGGCTTCGGCGCAGGCGGCGGCGGCTCGGGCTCGGGCTCGGGCTCCAGCTTGGCCTCGGTGTAGGCCTCGATGTCGCCGACCGTCTCGGGCTGCGGCGTCACCCGCTCGGTCAACTCCAGCACGTCCTCGACGGGCTCGGGCGCGGGCTCGAACGCCTGGACCGGCTCCGGCTCGGGCTCGGGCGCCGGTTCCGGAACCGTCGAAGCCTCGGCTTCGGCTTCCGCCGGTCCGTCGTCCTCGGAGATGATGCGCCGGATCGACGCGAGGATCTCCTCCATGGTTGGTTCCGGGGCGGCCTGGTCCGACATCGCTGACATTTCCCCGCGGGAATCTCTGTTTCAAGGCGAGGCTACCCGCGAAGCGCGCGTCCTGCAAACTCTCCGCTGGGGCGAACCCCTGCGGCAAATCAGGGCGTCGCCGTCTTCACCACCTCGCCGGGTGGCGACGGCGGCGGGGCGGGCGTCGGCTGCGGAGCGCCCAGCCGGTCGACGGCGCCGACCGCGCCTTCCCACGGCACCCAGCCGATCGCGTGGCGGACCTTGTCGAAGTTGGCCTTCGGATCGTAGCGCGACCTCGCTGGGGATCAGGTCCTTGGCGTCCAGCGCGCCCATCGCCGCCAGCACCGCGGCGGCGGCGACATACTCGTCGTGGCGCGCGCCCACCAGCGCCAGCTGCGACTGTTCCAGCTCCTGCTGGGCGTTCAGCACGTCGAGGATGGTGCGCAGGCCCACCTTCTGCTCCTCGCGGACGCCTTCGTAGGCCACGGTGTCGGAGCTGCACCTGCTCCTCGTCGGCGACCAGGCTGGCCCGCGCGCCCAGCAGCTGGTTCCAGCCCTGCGAGACCGCCTGCAGCACGGTGCGGCGCGCCGCTCTCGACGCCGATGCGGCTGACATTGTCCTGCTCGGCCGCCTGGCGGATCTCCGAGGCGTTGAGGCCGCCGGTGAACACCGGCACGTTGATGTTGGCGCTGAGCACGCCGCCGACCTCGCTCTCCAGGAAGGTCGCGGACGGGCCGATGCCGCCGCTGGACGAGAGCTGGCCGATATAGCCGTACTGGCCCTGCACCGAGACGGTGGGCCGCATCTGCGCCTTGGCCTGGGCGAGGTGCGCGGCGCTGCTCTCCTCCGCATAGACCGCCTGGCGCAGCTGCGGATTGTCGCGCTCGGCCGCGTCGAAGGCGGCGTCGACGTTGGGCGGCAAGAGGCGGCGCGATCGGCGGCTCGGGCGCGAGCTCGCCGGGGTTCTGGCCCACCACCGCGCGCATAGACCGCCCTCGTCCTGGGCCAGCGTCGACTGTGCGGTCGCCAACTGCGAGCGGGCCTGGGCGAGCCGCGCCTGGCTCTGCGCCACGTCGGTGCGGGTCAAGACGCCGGCGTCGAAGCTTGGCGGTGGTCTCCTCCAGCTGGCGGGCCAGCACGTTGACGTTGTCCTGCGAGATCGCCAGCTGCTCCTGGTCGCGCCGCACGCCCAGATAGGCGCCCACCACGTTCTGCAGCACGGTGATCTCGGCGTTCCTGAGCGCCTCGCGCCCGGCCAGGATGTCGGCCTGCGCGGCGTTCACCTTCGAAGTGGCCAGGCCCCCGGTGAAGATCGGCTGGTTGACGGTGACGACGGCGTTGCCGGTGGGTCCGGAGATGTCGGCCGAGAACCCGCGCGGGGCGGTGAGCTTCTGGTTCTCGTACTGGTAGGAGCCGCTGACGCTGACGGTGGGCCGCAGACCGCTCTCGGCCTGCACCCACTCCTCGTCGGTGGCGCGCAGCTGGGCGCGCTGGGCCTGCAGGGTCGGATTGGTCTGGTAGGCGAGCGCGATCGCGTCGCTCAGCGTCTCGGCCGCCGCGACCTGCGCGCCGCCCGCTGTTGCGAGCATGACAATGCATCCGGCCGCAACGGCCCGACCAAACGCGCGCATTCCCTCTGATCCCCGACGCCCGCGGTATTCCGTAGCGATGGCAAGGGTATAACCCGCCTCGCCGCGCGCCAGTGAAGGTTTCGTCATGTCGGGACGCGCGCAGCCGCCGAAGGCGGCGGCCCGGCTTTGCCCATGGCTCAGTCATGACGCAAGTATCGCGCGGTCCACACGCCTCACGAACCGCTGTCGGTTCAATGGGTTACGGCGGCCTGCGGCGACCGGCGGGCGCGCAGCTGTCCGGTTTCGGACACCCGGTCGGAGCGCCGCTCCCTGGCCGGGCGCGGACGGCGCCCCGGAAGCCGAAGGCTAGAAGGTGAACGCGTCTCTGGGGCTCGAAGCCCGCCATGATCGGCACGCCGCAGTCGAAGAGGTCGCGCCGCCCGACGCCGCTGTCGGTGCGCAGGTAGAGCAGCGCCCGCCCGATGTGGCCCGAGCGCTGCACCGCCCCCAGCCGCGCGCCGGGTTCGCCCAGCACCGCCAGCCAGCCCGGCGGAATCTCGGCGACCGCGCCCTCGCAGATCACCACGTCGTAGGCGCCGTCGGGCTTGGTCAGGTCCTCGCCGTCCAGCCGCGTCACGGTCAGGCCCATCGCCTCCATCACCGCCGCCGCGTAGGGCGCGGCGATCGCCAGCGCCCGCTCGCCGGGGTGCGGGCGCAGCGCCTGCAGCAGCTTGCCGATGTCGCGCCCCTTCAAGAGCCAGCGGCCGGGCGCGTAGGCCACCTCGACGTCGGCGTAGGCCAGGTAGGCCTTCTCAGGCGGCAGCAGCGCCTCGCGCGGCACGATGCGCATGGCGTCCTGGATGCGATAGTCGGTGACGTCGGCGGTGCGCACCTGGCTGTCGACCATGATGGCGCGCTGGGCAGCGTAGTCGACGCTCATGAAGGTTGGGCCGCCTCGGGAGTCGGGTGGAAAAGACGCGCCGGCTTATAGGGCCGCGCTCGGCCTGCGCGCAATCGCCCTGCCCTCGCCCGCCGCCGTTCCCGCCCGCCGTTCTTGCCCGGCGCGGACGCTTCTGTTAGCGATCCGCCCCCGCGGCGGCCTGGTGGCGGAGTGGTGACGCAGCGGACTGCAAATCCGCGCACCCGAGTTCGATTCTCGGCCAGGCCTCCAAGCTTCATCGCAATCTCGCCGGCTACGTCTCGCCATCATCGATTTTCACGGTGATCGAGGCTCTGCCGTCGACGCCGAGCCAGCAGGTGACGAGGGTGGGGGCGCCGACAGTTTCGTAGGTCAGCCTGGCGCGCAGGACTTTGCCCCATCGATGGCTGGTCGTGCGCACCTCGTCGGCGACCTTGGCGCCGCCGCGCGAGGCGAAGGCCTTCACCACCTGTTCGCAGGTCTCGAAGCCGGTGCGGTCGGCGGTGATCTGCTCTTTGGCGGAGGCGTTCCACGGCGGGGCGACCATGCCGGCCAGATGGATCTCATCGCTTTCATCGGCCATGCAAACCCCTGCGCTTCCGGCGGCAAGGCTGGCGAGCCATACGACAAGGGCGAACGGCGCGCGCATGGGGCCACCCGAGCTTCGATGTCGGCAATGTGCGGGGCGCGGTTCGCGGCGTCAAGAACAAAACAGGAACTTCGGCGGACGGGCGCGCCATCGTGCGGCGCGTTGCTGCGAAGGCAAGTCTGCGCAACGAAGATCGGGTTAGGCACGGCGCAACTCGCACAGGGGGCGGCGTGTTTTCGGTTGCAAGGCGTAGCGTAGTGGCGGGCCTCGCAGCCCTCGCCGCGCCGGGGCTCACATCGCGGGCGTTCGCGGCCGGTGCGGCAGCCTATCCGGCCCTGCAGGCGATGCTCGACAGCTACGTCGCGGCCAAGAAGCTGCCCGGCGGCGTGGTGGCGGTGAGCCGGCGGGGGCGGGCGGTAGTGGCGGCCGGGACGCTGGCGTTCGACACCGACGCGAAGGCCGCGCCGGACAGCATCTACCGCGTCTATTCGATGACCAAGCCGATCGTCGGCGTGGCGGTGATGATGCTGATCGAGCAGGGCAAGCTGCGGCTCGACCAGCCGCTTTCCGACATCCTGCCGGCGTTCCGCGACATGCGGGTGGTGGTGGACGGCGACGTGACGAAGACGCGGCCGGCGGCCGGGCCGATCCTGATCCGCCACCTGGTCACCCACACCTCCGGCCTCTCCTACGGCATCGATGCGGGCTCGCCGCTGGCCGCGGTCTATCGGCAACAGGGCCTCAGCGCCGGCGGCCGCGCCACCACGGCCCGGCCGGGCGAGCTGGCGCCGGCGCGCAACCTGGGCCGCGGCAACTGCCCGCTCTGAGCGAAAGTCGCTCGGTCGCAGGGACGGCAAACAACTCAATTCCCGCTCATCCCGACGAACGTCGGGACCCAGGCAGGACTGGATTGCGGGGCGCGTTTGCCTGCAGGCATGGCGGCGCCGCAGACATCGCTTTTCTAACACGAAGACCACGAAGACAGCGAAGAACACCAAGGCGCTCGATCTGAGACGAAGAGGCCCCTTTGTGAGCTTTGCTTGCTTCGTGTTCTTCGTGTGACCTTGGAGGGCGCCTGCGGCGCGCACCTACTCACCGGTCAGCCCGCCCCTGACTTAGTCCTGTCTGGGTCCCGACTTTCGTCGGGATGAGCGGGTTGGATGGGGGTTAGGGCCGAAACCCGGGCGCAGGCGACGTGGCCCTGCAATAGGCGGCGGACCGATACCAAAGCACTACGCGGCCGGCCGACGACAAACCGCCCCGAGCCCACCACATGACAGCTGAGCAGCAGCAGGGGCTTTGCGATGGCCGACAACATCCTCGTCTTCTACGGCTCCTACCGCGCCGACCGGGTGGGCATCCACATGGCCAACTTCGTCACCCGGGAGCTCAACGCCCGCGGCGACGCGGCGGAGCTGATCGATGCGCGGGCGGTGGGGCTGCCGATGCTCGACCGGATGTACAAGGAGTATCCGGCCGGGACCGCGCCGCCGGCGATGCAGACGCTGGCGGTGAAGATCCGGGCGGCGAACTCGTTCGTGTTCGTGATCGGCGAGTACAATTTCGGGCCGCAGCCCGGCTTGAAGAACCTCACCGACCACTTCCTGGAGGAGTGGTACTGGCGGCCGGCCGCGGTGGTCAGCTACTCGCCGGGGCGGCTGGCCGGCGCGCGCGCCAGCTCGGCCTGGCACCCGATCCTGTCGGAGATGGGCATGATCGTCACCTCGAGCACGGTGGCGGTGGGGCCGATCGCGGCGACCTTCGACGCTGACGGCGAGCCGATCGGCGAGCCGGGGCGGCTGACCCAGCACGCGTTCGCCCGCGTCGCCGACGACCTCGCCTGGTGGGCCTCGGCGGCGCGCAACCAGCGGCGCCTGCAGGCGCCGCCGTACTAGCGCAAGTGCTCGCGCGCGCTCTCGACGGGGCGCACCGGCCCTGCCAAATGTCGGCACATGGAAACGATTGGCCCCACCGAGCTGCGGCTGATGCAGGGCCTGGCGCAGCAGGTGACGGCGCGCTCGCCCGCGCTGCTGAACGGCGATGCGACCCTCGGCGAGCTGGCCTGGGTCTGGGGCCATACCTACGACGCGCTCAGCCCGTTCTGGCGGCGGCGGTTCTGGGTCGAGGACGGCGAGCTGGCGGCGTGGGGCTGGGCGCGGCTGCCGTACCGGGTCCAGCGCAGCGACGGGACGCTCGCCGAGGACCGGACCGCCAACCTGACCTGGCAGACGCATCCGGACCGGCCGCAGCTGCTGCACGACATCCTGGACTGGTTCGACGCTGCAGCCGAAGGCGCCGACCGGCTGATGATCGTGCAGTCGGCGGATGCGCCCTCGCAGGCCATCGTCGCCGCGCACGGCTACGAGCCCGACGCCGAGGCCGCTGCGGACGATGGGTCCTGGCACCAGTTCAACGCGCGCGAGCTGACCGATCTGCCGGCGCCTGTGCTGCCGGAGGGGTTCCGGTTCCTGAGCGCCGCCAACGTCTCGGTGGCGGACGCCGTGAAGGCGCATCGGGACGCCTGGCGCGGGTCGCGCCTCAACGAGGCGGCGCTGGAGCGCGTGCAGCAGACCTGGCCGTACCGCGCCGATCTGCATCCGCTGATCGCGGCGCCGGACGGAACGCTGGCGGCGAGCGCGATCATCTGGTTCGACGAAGCAACGCAGACCGCCGAGTTCGAGCCGGTCGGCACGCACACGGACTTCCGGCGGCGGGGGCTGGCCGCGGCGTTGCAACTGCACGGCATGCAGCTGGCGAGGGCGGCCGGCGCAACGCGGATGTTCGTCGCCTGCGTCGGCGCGCCGGCGAGCCCGGCCGCCCGCAGCCTCTACGACAGCGTCGGGTTCCGCGAGATCAGCCACGACCTGCCGCAGATCAAGACTGCCCGGTAACGCCCGTCGCCGGATAGGACATGCGGCGGCCCGTCGCCTCAGACGGCGGGCCGCCGCTCAGACCTGCCCCAGCGGGGGCGGGGCGTGGGCAGGTCGTGGCGGGAGCGTCAGGCGGTGCGGAGCGGCCTGAACGCGGTGCGGAGGTCCTCGGTGAACAGCGTCGGCTGCTCCCAGGCGGCGAAGTGGCCGCCCTTCGGGGGCCGGTTGTAGAAGATCAGCTTCGGGTAGGCCTTCTCGGTCCAGCTGCGCGGGGCGCAGTAGATCTCGTCCGGGAAGGCGCTGACCGCAGTGGGCAGCTCGACGCCCTTCGGCGCGAAGAACGGCAGCTTGCTCTCCCAGTAGAGCCGCGCCGAGGAGACCGCGGTGTTGGTCAGCCAGTAGAGCGTGATGTTGTCGACGATGTCCTGCTTGGTCAGGCCCTCGGCGCGCCGTCGAAGACCCGGGCGATCAGGTCGTAGCTGCGCGCGTCGTGGTCGAGCATCCAGGCCGCCAGCCCGATCGGCGAGTCGGCCAGCGCGTAGAGCGTCTGCGGGCGGCCCGCCATCTCCTGGGCGTAGCCGAGCCCGTGCTTCCAGAAGAAGTCGAGCTGGTTCCAGGCGGACTGCTCGTCGGCCGAGAGCCCCGGCGGGGCCGGACCGCCGGCGGCCAGCGCCGCGGAGACCGCGTCCGGCAGGGTGGCCGGCATGTTGGTGTGGATGCCGATCAGGCCCGGCGGCTTCAGGAGCGCCATCTGCTCGGTGACCGCGTTGCCCCAGTCGCCGCCCTGCGCCAGGTAGCGGGTGTAGCCGAGGCGGCTCATCAGCACGGTCCAGGCCCTGGCGATGCGGATCGGGTCCCAGCCGGTCACCGTCGGCTTGCCGGAGAAGCCGTAGCCGGGCAGCGACGGGATCACCACGTCGAAGGCGTCGGCGGCGCTGCCGCCGTGCGCGGTCGGATCGGTCAGCGGACCGATCACCTTCAGCTGCTCGATCACCGACCCCGGCCAGCCGTGGGTGATGATCACCGGCAGCGCGTTCGGGTGCTTGGAGCGGACGTGGATGAAGTGGATGTCGACGCCGTCGATCTCGGTGATGAACTGCGGCAGGCTGTTGAGGTAGGTCTCGCAGCGGCGCCAGTCGTGCTCCTGGCTCCAGTAGCGGTGCAGCGCCTGGATCGTCGCCAGCCGCACGCCCTGGGTGGTGTCGCTCACGATCTCGCGGTCCGGCCATTTCGTCGCCTTCAGGCGGGCGCGCAGGTCGGCGAGGTCGGCCTCGGGCACGCTGATATGGAACGGGCGCACCGCGACGTCGCTCGTGCCTGCGCCGGCCACCGCCGCCTCGGCGAACCCCGTCGAGACCGCCAGCGTGGCGGCGCCGGCGGCGCTCGCCGCAAGCACTTCGCGCCGGGAAGTATTTGACGATATCGAGGACACCGGACCCTCCTGAGGACTTGCGTAGAACGCTCCCCCCGGGAGCATCTCGCCGGCAGTTGGTCAGGAACCTCGCGGCGGTTCTATTGGACATTGGTATCGGAGCGGCCTTCGCGTCGCCGCCGCCCGGCCCGGCGGGACGCGCCGGCAGGGCGGCCATCCGTCACCGATACCTAAGTGCAATGGACCCCGGTCGGCCGCCCCGCCCATCTTCGTTGGCTCGCGGGGGCGATGAACGAGTGGAAGGCCGGCCGTGGTTTTGGCCGGGAGATCATTGGCGTCCCAGCGCGTCCGCAAAGCGCCACCCTGACGTGGCGCGCGCTGTGTGGGGTCGTGTCTGCTTCGCAGCTCGCCGGTCACGGCGGGCGCGGGGATGACCCCGGTGAAGTGCTGAGGAGTGCTGGCGTGTCGGTTGGGAAGCTGGTTTCGGTCGTCGACGACGACGTCTCGGTGCGCGAGTTGCTGCCGGATCTGCTGCGGTCGTTCGGGTTCGAGGTTGCGCCGTTCGCGTCCGCCGAGGCCTTCCTGGCGTCCGACAGCCTCGAGCGCACCAGTTGCCTGATCCTGGACATCGCCATGCCGGGGATGACCGGGCCGGAGCTCCAGGAAGAGCTCATCCGCCGTCGCTCCAACATCCACATCGTCTTCATCACCGCGCACTCGGACGACCGCATCGTGCCGCGCCTGCTCGAGCGCGGCGCCATCGCCTGCCTCTACAAGCCGCTCAGCGAAGCGGCGCTGCTGGAGGCGGTGACGGCGGCGCTCGACAGAAGCGGGAGTTGACGCTCAGCGGTTCAGCGCGGTCGGACCGCTGACGAAACGGTTGCCGCGGACGTAGAAGCGCAACAGGCGATCGGCGTCGCGCGAGATGCCGATCCGCGTGCTGGTTCCGATCTCCGGCGCGTCGCCAGCGCCGGGCGCGAGCCACAGCGGCCCCTGGCGGCAGAGGTCCACGCCGTTCAGGCGAAGATCGATGTCGAGCGCGGCGGCCAGCCGCCCAGGCCCCCGCGCCAGATCGCGAAGGCTCTGCACGCCGCCCCGGTTGCGCTGCATCGCCTCGACGCCCTCGAGCGGCGCCAGCGCCCGGATCAGCACGCCGGCGCCGACGCCCGCCGCTTCGCTGGAGACGTTGAGCATGTAGGAGACGCCGTAGGCCAGATAGACGTAGGCGTGGCCGCGCGGGCCGAACAGCACGCGGTTGCGCGGGGTCTGGCCGCGATAGGCGTGACCGGCCGCATCTTCCACCGGGTAGGCCTCGGTCTCGACGATGCGCCCGCTCAGCACGGCTTCGGGCGTCGCCCGCACCACCAGCTTGCCGACCAGGTAACGCGCGAGCTCGGTGGTGTCCTCGGGCAGCTCGGCGCGGGCGATCGCCTGGTGGCCGTGTTCCGTCGCCGCCGGCATCCGTGCAGACCCGCTACCAAGGTATCGGCGATACCATCGTCCAATCGCCGTCCGGTCATCCGTGCATCAGTTCTGGGGCCTTGCAAGCGCAACGGAGGCTCCCGTGGACGGATCGACGACTGCCCTACAGCTTCGCCTGACCCAACGCTCGCCGGCCTACTGGCGGGTGACGTTCGACAATCCGCCGATCAACGTGATGGGCCCCGAGACCGTGCGCCAGTTCCAGCAGGTCATCGAGGACATCGAAGTCGAGCGCGGACCTGAAGGTCGTGGTGTTCGACAGCGCCATCGACGGCTACTTCCTAAATCACTCCGACTTCACGGCGAAGATGGAGGACCTGACCGGCATGCCGCCCGGCCCCACCGGCCTGCCGCCGTGGCCGGACTTCCTGGCGCGGCTGACCCGCTCGCCTGTGGTGTCGATCGCCCTGATCCGCGGCCGCGCCACCGGCAATGGCAGCGAGATCACGCTGGCCTGCGACATGGCGTTCGCCAGCCGCGAGAAGGCGATCATCTCGCAGTGGGAGGTCGGGGTGGGCATGGTGGCGGGCGGCGGCCCGATGGCGCGCCTGCCGCACCTGATCGGCCGCAACCGGGCCCTCGAGGTGCTGCTGACCTCGGACGACATCCGCGGCGACCAGGCGGAGGCCTATGGCTACGTGAATCGCGCGCTGCCCGACGCCGAGCTGGACGGCTTCGTGGATGCGCTGGCGATGCGGATCGCCAGGTTCGACAAATGGGCGATCGGCCAGACCAAGCGGCTGGTCAACGCCAGCCTGCCGCCGGACGTCGAGCTCGGGGCCGGCTGGGACGCCTGCATCAACTCGCTGGGCCGGCCCGCGGCGCAACAGGGCATCAAGGCGCTGATGGCGGAGGGCTTCCACAAGCCGGGGGACATCGAGGAGCGCCTCGCCTTCCACCTCGGCCAGCTGCCCGTCCGCTAGTTCGCGCACGCCCCTTTCAGGAACGACGAAGCCCATGGACCTGCTCACGAAGGCCAAGGCGTTGGCCGAACGCGTCGAAGCCGAGGCGACGAAGGCCAACGTTCCGGTCGCCGTTTGCATCACCGACATTCACGGCAATCTGGTGCTGCAGCACCGGATGAACGGGGCGCCGCTGTTCGCGCTCGAGATCTCCGATCGCAAGGCCTACACCGCCGCGCTGGTGGGGGTGCGCACGGCCGATCTGCTGGCGCTCGTGCAGCCGGGCCAAGCGCTCTACGCGCTGCCGACGGTCGGCGGGGGCCGCTTCTGCCCGATGGGCGGCGGGGTTCCGCTGCTGGACGACAACGGCAAGCTGTTCGCCGGGGTCGGGGTCAGCGGCGGCACGGCCGAACAGGACGTCGCCATCGTCGAGGCGGCCGTCAAATAGGCGCGCGCCTCAATCCGCGGGCGGCGAGGCCAGGTAGGCGGCGACCTCGGCGAGCCGGGTCGAGAAGCCCCACTCGTTGTCGTACCAGGCCGCGATCGAGTGCGGCCTCGATCAGACGAAGCGCGGGATCGGGCCGTTGTGCGGGGTCATGCGGTCGGTGAGGTCGAACATCAGCTCGTCGACGTAGCACCAGCCCCAGCCCTCGGGCGGGTCGTAGCCCTCGATGATCGGGTGCCGGGTGGCGTGGAAGTGCGCCGTCGCGTGGCGATGGGGGGACGAGTCGCAACAGCCGACATGCCCACAGCTGCGGCAGATCCGCAGGTGCACCCAGGGCGAGCCGATCTTCAGACACTCCTCGCAACCGAGCGCGCTCGGCGTCACGGTGCGGATGCCGGCCATGTGAGAACATTCCTGGGGCAATGCTGCGAACCTCCATGAGGCGCCTGCGTGCGGATGGCCGCCACGCCAACCTGCCGAACCGGTGCGAGGCCGGTCGCCAAGACATGGCGACGACGTCGCGCAGCGCCAAGACGGGCCGCCGCCAAGGCTAGTTTCGAAGATGCATTGTCGAACGTGGCAGGATTGACACATTAGAAGGCCAGTCCGCCGAAATGAAATCGTTGACGTGGATAAGGTGACAATTCAAGTCTGCAGCTGTCGCCGGGGATGTATGCCCGCTCGACCAACGAAAAGAGTTACCTAGAGGAAACCTCAGCTAGACCTTAGGGGGGCAAGCGGATATGTTCAAGCGTGTATTGCTGGCGTCGTGCGCGTCAGGGGCGATTGGTCTAGTGGCGACGACGGCGCATGCGGCCACGGCCGACGCGAGCGCCAGCGCTGCAGCGGCAGCGACTTCCTCCGTGACGGAACTCGTGGTTACGGCCGAAAAGCGCGAGCAGTCGCTACAGCACGTGGCGATCGCGATCACCGCGTTCACCGCGGCGAAACGCGACGCGATCGGGATCAACTCGATCCAGGACATGACCAACTTCACGCCTGGTCTGACCTACTCGACATCAACCGACCGGATCACGTTGCGCGGCGTGGGCCGCACGACCAACGTGCTGTCGGCCGACGCGCCGGTCGCCAACTACGACGACGGCCTCTACGAAACCTTCGCGGTGGCCGCGGGCCGCTCCTCGCTGGAGCTGGCGCAGGTCATCGTCGAGCGGGGTCCGCAGGGCACGCTGGGCGGACGCAACGCGCTGGCCGGCTCGCTCGACGAGGTCACCCAGCACCCGACCTCGACACCGCAGGCCGAGTTCCGGTGGACGGTGGGCAACTACGGCCACCTGACCGCGGAAGCGGCGGTCTCCGGTCCGATCAACGACACCTGGCAGTACCGCCTCTACGGGAACTGGGACTACCAGGTCGCAAGGCTGGATCAACAACATCATCCCCGGGCAGGCGTCCGAGGGCAACAACATCAACACCTGGTACGTCGACGCGCAGATCCAGGCGCACTTCAACGACCACCTCGACATGTGGACGAAGTTCCAGTCGGCCGGATGGTCCAACCCCAGCGGCGGCCCGGGCGACCAGTCCGCCGGCTGGACCAAGGCCGGCTTCCCTACCTACGAGTGGGGCGTCGCCGCCACCGAGCCGAACGCCGGCTTCGCTTGCGCGCCTGGCTTCACCGGATCGCACGTCGTCAATCTCTCGCCGGCGGGCTGCAACAATCCGGCCGTCCGCTCGCCGTGGACCGAGGCGATCCAGACCGACCACTCGGTCAGCCTGCCTGCGTATTATTCGATCAACACGCAGTGGACGTGGCACTCCGACGGCTTCGACATCAAGTACATCGGCGGCGGCACCTACTACCACTACGAGCTGTGGGGTCCGACCGAGGGCAACAACGCGCCGATCTCCAGCTATCAGATGGCGTGCGGCGTGCCCTGCGTCTTCGGCGGCGGCGGCCTGGTGATCCACCCGACCAACTCATTCACCTACGAGGAAAACAACGGCTTCTGGAGCGACGAGCTCAACTTCATCTCGACCGGCAACGGTCCGTTGCAGTGGGTCGCCGGCGTCTACCAGTTCTACCAGCACTACCAGCAGTGGGTGAGCGCTGAGGATCTGGAGCAGCCGCAGCTGTCCTCCGCTGCCTCCCGGCGCGTCTGCGCACCGACGCATCCCGTGCCCGGCCGGCTATCTCGGCCGCTGGTTCGACAACCGTCCCGACATTCAGGACCAGTCGTATGCGGCCTACGGCCAGGTCGACTGGAAGTTCACGCCCGAATGGAAGCTGACCCTCGGCATCCGCTACTCGTACGACAACAAGTACGGCACCGAGAGCATCCGGCTGACCTGCTTCACCGTGCCGGCCTGCGTGGCCGGAGCCACCCCGGAGGGATTGGGGAACTTCTCTCCGTTGATCGACCTGACCCAGGTCCCGACGGTCGTCAACTCGGGCGTGCCCGGACCGCTGCCGAAAGGCGTCACCGGCCTGACCACCTACAACACCAAGTACGCCGGCCTTGCTACCCGCGGCTACAACGCCTCGTGGGGGGACCCCAGCGGCACCGCCGGCCTCGAGTGGACGCCGGACAACGACAGCCTCTACTACTTCAAGTACGGGCGCGGCTATAAGTCGGGCGGCTACAACATCGGCATTTTCACCGTCCTCAGCTTCTCGCCGTACACGGCCGCCGAGCACGTCAACTCCTTCGAGCTCGGCGCCAAGCACACCTTCGGCCACTGGCTGACCGCCGACTTCGCGGCGTTCTACTACAGCTACTCCGACCTGCAGATCCCGATCGGCCAGGTCCAGACCGCCGGCGGCCTCGCCCAGTCGGAGACGTCGTTCTACAACGTGCCGTCCTCGGTATCGAAAGGCATCGAGCTCGAGACCACGTTCACGCCGATCGACCACCTCTCGATCCTGTTCAACTACTCATACCTCAACTCCACGATCAGCAAGGGCACGGCAGCCGACCCGGCCGACCCCAACGCACTCGAGCCCGGCGCCCGGCCGATCCTCAGCCCGGCGAAGTGCGCGGCGAGCGTCGGGACCACTATCCCTGGCGCCTGCTCGGCCGACGTCTACAGCAAGAACGGCAACCCGCTCGGCATCGCGGATCCCTACGCTGGCTTCAACGTGCCGCAGAACCTGGCAGGCAATCCGCTGCCCAACGCGCCGAAGAACAAGATCGCGATCAACGTTCTCTATGACTACAAGACGGACAGCGGCGTGAAGATCGATCCGTCGGTCAGCTACGTCTGGCGCGACAAGGAGTGGGGGCTCTTCTTCAAGGACCCCAGTGGGCCGCGCCGGCCTGGGGCGAGTGGGACGCCCGCGTCGGGTTTGGCTCGCCGAATGGCCGGTTCGAGGCGATCATTTTCATCAAGAACATCGCCAACGAGATCGGCTACGACCAGGGCGCCGTCGCCACCCGCGCGGCAGGCACCGTGGACATCCCGAACGGCGCCGGCGGCTTCACGACGATCAACTACATCCAGGGCCTCAACGGGCCGGCGGGCTTCAACAACCACCTCGCCGGTTCCGACAAGTTCGGCGTCTACCAGACCCTCTACGTGACGCCGCCGCGCACCTACGGCATCGAGCTGCACTACAAGTTCTTCTAGGCGCTCTTCGTCGGACTTCCTTAAAGGGGCCGCGGCCAGCCAGCCGCGGCCCCTCTTCTATTCGGGCCCCACCGCTTTTGTCAGGGCCCCTTGAGATTGAGGCGCACCGCGACGTCCACCACCGCGCCGTCCACCGGCGAGGCATCCGCGGTCCAGGGGTTCATCCGCATCGTGGCCGCGAGTTTCACCGCCGCTTCCGAGAACCCGAGCCCGTCAGGATCGCCTGGCTGCGGCGTGCAGTCGCTGAGCGTCCCCTCCGGCGCGACGACGCAGCGGGCGACCCCGCGCCCGGTGGTGACGCCCTTGGCGGCCGCCTCGGGCGGGTAGAGCGCCATCGCCTCGTCCGGATCGAAACCGGCGACCCACCTTGGCGAGGTCACCGACCTGTCCGGCTCGCTGCCCGGCGCCGGGAAGCGGATGGCCAGGTCCACCCACATGTCCTCGTGCGGACGCGCCGCGGCGATCTCGGGATCTACCTTGAACTTGCGCGACAGCGCGTCGGCCGCCTTGCCGAAGCCGCGGCTCTCGGGCGAACTCCTTGGTGATCTGGCAGGCGTCCAGCGACCCGGAGCGCAGCACCTCGCAGTGGGCGACCGCGTAGCCTTCCATGCCGCCGGCCCGGGGCGGATAGGCCTGCGCCAGATCCTCGAACGTCGGCGCGGCGAGCCCAGACCGGGTTGTTGAGCATGGTGATGTTGCGGCGGTTCAGCGTGTTGCCGAGCACCATGAAGTCCGCGCACGGCTTACCCATGCCGCCGCAGCCGTCGGCGTTGGCCCCACCGCTCTCGGGGCCGCCGAACTCGACGAGCTGCGGGTCCGGCGGATTGAACTCGATGGCGATCCGCATCGTGGCGTCGATCGGTCCCTCGGCGTCATGCGCCGGCGTCAGCTTGAAGGTGGGGCGCAGCTGCAAGGCCGCGTCGCCAAAGCCCTTGCCTTGCGGGGTCTCCGAGGCGACGTCGCAGTGTTCGGCCAGGCCATGCCGGTCGATCAGGCAGCTCAACGTCACCTCGCCCTTGATGCGCGCCTCGTAGGCGGCGCGCGGCCAGACCGAGGCGAACTCGCCGATGGCGTTGTCATCCATCGGCACGTTGACGGTCGCGTCCGGCGGAGGACCCTTGCCCCTGCGGCGGCAGCGGGTGGATCGACCACCGGCGAGGTGCTGTCCGTGGACGAGCCGGCCGCCTGCGCCGCGCCCGCGCCGATCGTCACCCCGAGCGCCGCCGCCGCGCTCGCCATCATCACACCGCGCATAGCCGACTTCCTCCACTCGGCGCGCCTCGAGGCCACACCCCCTGGCCGCAGTCTCGCCACCCTGCCCGCGACGCGCAAGCGGACCGGCGACACGGGCGAGGGCCGCTGCCGGCTTGCACGCGCCCCCGCGCCGAATCCGGCGGCTAGGCCAGCGCCTGCTCCAGGTCGGCGATCAGGTCGTCGGCCGCCTCGACGCCGACCGACAGGCGCACCAGCAAGTCGGCGATGCCGATCTGGGCGCGCACCTCGGGCGGGATCGAGGCGTGGGTCATGATGGCGGGGTGCTCGATCAGGCTTTCGACGCCGCCGAGGCTCTCGGCCAGCGTGAAGAGCCGCACGCGCTCCAGCATGCGCCGCGTGCCGGCCAGGTCGCGGTCGAGGATCGCGGTGACCATGCCGCCGAAGCCGCCGCGCATCTGGCGCCTGGCGAGCTCGTGCTGCGGGTGGCTGGCGAGGCCCGGGATAGATCACCTGCCGCACGTCGGCCGCGCGCCTCCAGCCAGCGGGCGACGGCCAGCCCGTTCTCGCAGTGCCGCTGCATGCGCAGCGCCAGCGTCTTGACGCCGCGCAGCGTCAGGAAGGCGTCGAACGGCGAGGCGATGGCGCCGACCGCGTTCTGCAGGAAGGTCAGCTGCTCGGCGAGCGCGGCGTTGCTCGCCCACCACCAGCGCGCCGCCGACCACGTCGGAGTGGCCGCTGAGGTACTTGGTGGTCGAGTGCATGACGACGTCGAAGCCGAGCTCCAGCGGGCGCTGGATGTAGGGGCTGGCGAAGGTGTTGTCGGCCGCGGCGATCGAGGCCGCGGCGCTTGGCCAGGCCGGCGATCGCCTCCAGGTCGGCGAGCCGCAGCATCGGGTTGGTCGGCGTCTCGGCCCAGATCATCCGCGTCCTGGGCGTGATCGCCGCCTCGACCGCCGCCAGGTCGGCGAGATCGACGAAGCTGAAGTCGAGCCCGGCCGAGCGGCGGCGCACCCGTTCGAACAGGCGGAACGTGCCGCCGTAGAGGTCGTCGCTGGCGATCACGTGGTCGCCGGCGTCCAGCGTATCCAGCAGCGTGGCGATCGCCGCCAGGCCCGAGGCGAACGCCAGGCCCTTGGTCCCGCTCTCCAGGTCGGCCAGCGCCCGCTCCAGGGCGAAGCGGGTCGGGTTCTGGCTGCGCGAGTACTCGAAGCCCTGGTGAACGCCGGGCGACGCCTGCGCATAGGTCGACGGTGGCGTAGATCGGCACCATCACCGCGCCGGTGGTGGGATCGTGCTGCTGGCCGCCGTGGATGGTGCGGGTCGCGAACGCGCAGGCGGTTGTGGCGCGTCTCCCCCGCGTCGTCGCTCACGCCGCGCGCCTCAGGTAGTTGATCAGGTCGATGCGGGTGATCAGGCCCAGGAACTCGCGGCCCTCCAGCACGATCGCCACCTCGTCGCGCTCGAAGATCGGCAGCAGCGCGTCGAGCGGCTGGCCGGCCTGCAGGGTGTGCAGCCTGGCGGTCATCGCCGCGGCGACCGGCTGGCTGAAGCGCGCCTCCGAGCGGCGATCCTCGACCGCTTCCAAGAGGTCGCTCTCGTCGATCAGGCCGATCAGCCGGCCGTCGTCCAGCACCGGCAGCTGGCTGACGTCGGCGGCGCGCATGCGGTTGTAGGCGGTGAGCAGGGTGTCGTCGGGCCCGACGGTGACGGCGCCGCCGGCCGTGCGGGCGATCAGATCGCGCAGGTCGCCGTGCAGTTCGCGCTCGGCCAGCCCCTGCTCGATCACCCAGCTGTCGTTGTAGACCTTGGAGAGGTAGCGCGAGCCGGTGTCGCAGACGAGGGTGACGACGCGCTTCGGCTCGGTCTGCTCGCGGCAGTAGCGCAGCGCCGCGGCCAGCAGCGTGCCGGAGGACGAGCCGCCGAGGATGCCGGCCTTGGTGAGCAGCGCCCGCGCCGTGGCGATGCTCTCGGTGTCGGAGATCTCGTAGGCCTGCGTCACCAGCGACGAGGTCGCAGTTGAGCGGGCACGAAGTCCTCGCCGATGCCCTCCACCACCCAGGAGCCCGGCTTGACGTGCTCGCCGCGCGTCGACCAGCGGGGCCAGGATCGAGCCGACCGGATCGGCCAGCACCATCTGCGGTCTTCGGCGAGGCCTTGGCGAAGAAGCGGCCGAGGCCGGTGAGCGTGCCGCCGGAGCCGACGCCGACCACCACCGCGTCGACGTCGCCGTCCATCTGCTCCAGGATTTCCGGGCCGGTGGTGGTCTCGTGCGCCAGCGGATTGGCGGGGTTGTCGAACTGGTTGATGAAGACGGCGCCGGGATCTCGCGCGGCCAGCGCCGCGGCCATGTCCTGGTAGTACTCCGGGTGGCCCTTGCCGACGTCCGAGCGGGTGATGCGCACGTCGACGCCCATGGCCCGCAGGTGCTGGATCTTCTCGCGCGCCATCTTGTCGGGCACCACCAGCAGCAGCTTGTAGCCCTTCAGCAGGCCCGACCTGCGCCAGGCCGAGGCCGGTGTTGCCGGCGGTGGCCTCGACCAGCGTGCCGCCGGGCTTCAGCCGGCCGTCCGCCTCGGCCGCCTCGATCATCGAGAGGGCGATGCGGTCCTTGATCGAGCCGCCGGGATTGGCGCTCTCCAGCTTGACGAAGAGCCGGCAGGGGCCGGTGTCGAACTCGGTCAGCTCGACCATCGGCGTCTTGCCGATCAGGTCGAGGGCGGAGCCGACGGCGGGCGGCGTGGGCAGGCTGGTCACGGGCGCCTCCGAAGCCGTCTCGGCAGCGATCTTGCGTGCGGCGGACATGTCAGAGGTCATCATTGCTCAATCGGGCGCGCAAGCCGCAAGTTCCTTGTCCGATCATTGGACGCGCGGCGCTCGCGATCCGCGGGTCGCCGTCCACGACCCCTACGCCACCTCCGGATCGCCGGCCAGCACGCGATCGGCGAATTCGAGCGCGACGGCGGCCGGCAGGCTCGACCAGCCCTGCAGCAGCGAGCCGCGGCCGTAGGGGACGGAGAAGTGCTCGACCGGGCCCGCCCACCCCTGCTCCAGGCAGTAGGACCACCAGCGTGTCAGCGGGTAGCGCCAGCCCGGCAGGCCGCGGCGCAGGCGCTCGGCGGCGTAGACCGCGTCCAGCCACGGCCACTCGCCGCCGTTGTGGTAGCGGTACGGGTCGGCGGACTTGGCCCGGAGCGCCGCGCGGTCGGCGAACGGAGGGAAGGCGCAGAGCACGCCGAAGTCGCCGTAGGGCTGCTCGCTGTTGTGGCGGCTCTCCAGATGGCTGCGGACCTCGTCCAGCACGGCCAGCGCCCGCGCCGCGGGGACCGCGCCGAACCGCAGCAGCATCAGCGCGTCGAGCGCCGGGTGCGCCTCGGCCCAGCCATCGGGGCGGACGTAGTCGGCGTAGCGGTCGCCGCGCCAGAGTGCGGCGTCCGCCGCCCCTCGCGCCGCCGCGGCCTCGGCGCGCGCCGCTGCGCCGAGTTGCGGATCCAGCCGCTCGCCGAGCGCCGCCAGCGCGTCCAGCGCGCCGATCCAAAGCCCGATGTCGTAGGCGACCAGGCCATCGCGGTAGACGTTGTCGGCCCAGTCGCGGTCGTTGTGCGGCTTCACCGGCAGGCCGGCTGGCCCGCGCAGGCCCATGTAACGATGGAAGATGTTTCCCAGCTGCGGCCAGCATGCCCTGGCCAACACATCGTCACCACTCGCGGCCGCGTGCTCGGCGACGGCCAGCACGAAGAACAGCGGGCTGTCGAAATGGTCGCTCCACCATTCGCCGGGGCGACAGTGCGTGAGGGCCAGGGCGGCGTTCGTCGAGCCGTTGGCGCTCGAAGTCCTCGGCATGCCGGCCGCCGACGATCACTGCGCTCGGCGCCTCGCCGCTTGTCTGCACGCACCCCGCAAGCAGCTCGATCTCGGCCGCGGCGAGGTCGGGCGCCAGCCGCGCCAGCAGCTGCAGCGTCCAGTAGCCGTCGCGGTAGTAGGTGCGCGGCGGATTGGAGTAGGCCAGCCCCGCGGCCAGACCGGCGAAGCCGCCGCCGCCGTCCTTGCGCGCCGACGACAGCGCCGCGTGCGCGCCGTGCATGACAAGGCTGCGCAGCAGTGGGTCGGCAGCGGGCGCGAGATCGCAGCGGGCGGCGTAGTCGTTGGCCTCCCGCACGATGGTCTCGACGTCCATGCCGAGCGCCGCGCCGGCCTCCAGCTCGTCGTCGCCGGCCGCCACCACGAAGTCCGCGCCGCGCGGCTCGACGATGAAGCCGCCCGTCCCGCTCGGCCAGATGTCGGTGGGGCGCAGGCCCTTCGTCGCAAGCACTGGGGCGGACTGAGCCACGTAGAGCCCGCCGCGCGGCGATTCGAGGCGGTTCGGCGCCAGCACGTAGGGACCGGACTCGGGGGCTAAGCGCAGGCGGCCAACCTCGCCATTCCTCCAGATCGACAGCGTCAGCACGCCATCGGCGGCCAGTTCGCCCTGCAGACGCGGGGCCATCAGCGGGAACTCGGGCAGCGTTTCGGCGACCAGCAACCCGTCGGCGCGAGCGCGCAGCCCAGGCGCCGCCGGCGTGGCTATTGTCCGCCCCCGTCGCTGCGGGCCACGGTCGGCTCGCCCGCCGCGGTCCAGGCGCTGACGCCGCCACGGAACCAGAAGACGTTGGTGTAGCCTGCCGCGACCGCCTGCGAGGCGAGTTTGAACGGCGCCGGGTTGGCGCCGTCCTGGCCGAAGATCACCACTTGCGCCGCCTTGTTCGGGGCCTTGGCCTGCAACTCCTGGATCGAGTTGCCCGGCAGGCACTGGGCGGTGGGGATGGTCTGCGCCGGGGTGCAGCCGCGGGCGTCGATCAGCCAGAACGGCTTCACCCCGGCGTCGCGCTCACGCATGCTTTCGATCAGCTCGCGCGCGTTGATCAGCATCGCGCCCTGCAGGCCCTCCGGCGGGCCGCCCGGCAACAGCTCGGTCTGGTAGAACCTCACGAACGCCGGCTTGGGCCGCCCCAGCGGCGTCAGTTCGGCGCCGTCGCCGCGCGGCGGCTGCGGCCCGGCGGCGGCGACCGCCTGCGCGCCGGCGTCCCGGTCGGACTTATCGAGGTCGTCCTTGGCGCCCTCCTGGATCGCGTTGGCGACCGCCTGGGTGAGGATGGTGGCTTCCCGTTCACGGGCGGGCGAGGGCTTGTGGAACACGCCGATCAGCACGATCGCCAGCACGAAGGCGAGGACCAGGCCGACGATGAGCACCGGCGCGTAGTTGTGCCGGACCGGCGCGTGCGCCGCGACGCCGGCTGGCGCGGCGGCCGGTCCGGTGGGCGGCGATGGCGGGGATGGCGGCGACAGCGGCGGCGTCGCGGCCACGTCCGGACCCGCTGCGGCCGCGGCGGGCCCCGTGGCGACGTCCGCATGCGGCGGCAGATTGCGCCGCACCGTCGTCGCCAGGGCGTCGATGTAGGCGTCGACCGGCTGCGGGAAGGCGTCGAGCCAGTGGGTGCGGCCCAGGTAGTAGTTCAGCTCGGGGTTGAACGCGACGCTGGCGATGCGGAACGGAACGATAGTGACGCTGGCGGCGGCGGCCAGGTTGATCTCGTTGAGCACCGCCTGCAAGTCGTTCACGTGCTCCGAGAACACCAGCACCATCACCCGGGCGTCCCGGATCGCCTCGGTGATCTGCTGGCCGTAGGCCTTGCCGGCGATCTGGTCGCGCGGCGCCATCCAGCAGCGAACGCCCTTCGCTTCCAGCCCGTGGCAGACGGCGTCGGCAGCCAGCTTGTCCAGGGTCGAATGGCTGATGAAAACGTCGTGGGTCATCGGCCCCCTCCCCGCGCCGGGCGCCAAGCGCTAGCACATTCGTACGAGGTGCGGCAGGGCTGACGCGACACGGGAGAGGTCCGGACGAAGCCGGCCTCAGACGAAGCAGGCGATCTCGGCGAACTGCGGGCCGACCGGATAGCCGGTCACCTTCACGCCCGCTGCGTCGAGCCAGGCGTGCGCGTTCAGCGGCCGGTCCCGGCCTTTGGCGGCGCCGAAATGCAGCGCACTGGCGACGCCGCGGCGCTTAAGCATGATCCGACCGGCCATCGCCTGCGGCAGGCAGACGGCCCTGAAGGGCGCGTGCGCGGCGGCGCGCATCACCGCCCAGCTGACCTCCCTGGCGATCAGCGCCTGGCCCGGCGTCGTGGGTGCGGAAACCGCTGCGACCCTGGGATCGGCCGGCGACACGAAGGCGCCCAGCCGCCGCGCGATCAGCGGAAACGGGGCCAGCGCCAGCGCCAGGCGCGCGAGCAGCAGCCAGGCCGCGGCCTCGACGATGAGCCCCCGCCGCCGCCAGCCGACCTGGCGGGCGCTCTTCAGTGTACGGAGGATCGAAGCGAGGCGGGGCATCTTGGGTCGAGGCCACCGGCCGGAGGCGGCCGCTTCCCTGGCCCATACACGCGCGGCGCATCCAAGGCGAGCCGTCCGCGCGGCAGGTCAGGCCGCCGGCTTGCGCATCCTGCACTTGCTGCAGGTCAGATAGCCCGGCCGGCTACGGCTCGGCCGCCAATGGTGTCCCCGCACCAAGCAGACGAGGAACGCCAGGAAGTTCACGCGTCACTCCGCTTCGGCACGACCTACAGTCTGCGCCTTGTAAGCTGCAGTAACCACCGTTTTGCGGTTGAGCGCCCGCCAGCCGCCGGGCGCCTGCGCCACGCGCAGCTATGCTGCGAATAAGCCTTGGTCTAGGCTCGGCGACGGCCGTCAGAGCCGCGACCAAGCCGAAAACCGCCTGGGAGGACGACGAGGATGAAGTTCGGCATCTTCTACGAACTGCAGCTGCCGCGCCCATGGGGCGCCGACAGCGAGTACGAGCTCTACCAGAACGCGCTTTCCCAGCTCGAGCTCGCCGACGCGCTGGGCTACGACTACGCGTGGGAGGTCGAGCACCACTTCCTGGAGGAATACTCCCACTCGTCCGCGCCGGAGGTGTTCCTCTCGGCCGCCAGCCAGCGCACCAAGCGCATCCGGCTCGGACATGGCATCTTCCAGCTCACCACCAACCACCCGGCCAAGGTGGCCGAGAAGGTGGCCGCGCTCGACCTGATCTCGAACGGCCGCGTCGAGCTCGGCATGGGCGAGAGCGCCTCGATCACCGAGCTCACCCCGTTCAAGGTGCGCTTCGACGAGAAGCGGGCGATCTTCGAGGATGCGGTGCGCTGCCTCGTGCCGATGTTCGGCGACGGCGGCGTCGAATACCACGGGCAGTACTTCGATTTCCCGCTGCGCAACGTGCTGCCGAAGCCGCGCCAGAAGCCGCATCCGCCGCTGTGGACCGCCTGCTCGCAGCTGCCGACCATCGCCTACGCCGGCGAGAAGGGGATCGGCGCGCTGGGCTTCCAGTTCGTCAGCGCCGACGCCGCCCACGCCTGGGTGCACGCCTACTACAACGGCATGACCCGCCGGCTCGCCAAGCTGGCCGACTATCCGCTGAACCCGAACATCGCGCTGGTCTCGATGTTCATGTGCGCCCCGACCGACGAGGAGGCGCGCGCCAAGGCCGACGGCGCGACCTTCTTCCAGTTCTGCCTGCGCTACTACAACAGCGCCGACCGCTCGCGCCCGCCGCCCGGCGCGGTCAACATGTGGGACGAGTACGAGAAGTGGAAGGCCGCCAACCGCGACCAGGCCGAGCGGGCCCTGTCGGGCGGACTGATCGGCAGCCCCGAGACCATCCGGCGCAAGCTGCGGAAGTTCGAGGATAGCCACATCGACCAGGTGATCCTGCTGAACCAGGCCGGCCGCAACTCGCACCAGGACATCTGCGACAGCCTCGAGCTGTTCGCCGAGGAGGTGATGGGCGAGTTCCACGCCAACATCCCCGCGCACGAGGCCTGGAAAGCCGATGTGCTGGCCGGCCGCACCCGCCTGGAGGAGATCGACACCCAGGCCTTCCAGGACCGCTTCGGCGCCAAGGCGCTGACGGTCTGAGGGGGCGGTCGGCTCGACTTATTGACCACGGAAAACACGGAAGCCACGGAAAGGCGACTGCGCGCCTTCTTACGTGTCATCCCGGCCGGAGCGAAGCGGAGAGCCGGGATCTGCTTGCGCAGTCCGAGCAGCAGATCCCGGCTGACTCCGCTTCGCGGGTCTCCGGATGACAACCGAGGGGGCTGCTTTCGTGTTTCCTGGTTTCCGTGGTCCAAATTCTGATCATCCATTTGACCCAAAAGGATAATCCCATGTCCCTCCGCCTCGTCATCAACATCAACGCCGCGCCCGGCAAGGGCGCCGAGTTCGCCGAAGCGTTCAAGGGGCGCTGCCAGGAAGTGATGACCGAGCCCGGTTGCCTGCAGTTCGAGATCTTCCAGAGCGCGCTCGACCCAGACCGGTTCACGCTGCTGGAGCTCTGGCAGGACGAGGCCGCGCTGGCGGCCCACGCCAAGATGAACGCCACCCGCGCCCCGCTGCCGGCCGGCCTGCGCGGCCCGCCCGGCTCACGCGAGGACTACGCCTACGCCAAGGTGGGCTGACGGCGCGCGCTCAACGCACGCTTGCTTGACGGCGCACTTCGCCGGGCGATCGTGGGCGCCCGCGGCTGGAGGGCGCGCCATGCGGCTTCTCTGTGCACTTTTCATCCTGCTGGCCCCGGGTCTGGCGCTGGCGCAGCCGCCGCCGCCCGCCGGCTGGAAGGCGCAGGTCGCCAAGGACGGCGTGGTGATCGTCTCGCCGGCGCCCGACCCATCCAGCCGCGTGGCGCTGACGCTGCTCCCGGTCGCGGCGCCGCAGCAGCCGTTGAAGGCGTGGTTCGGCGACCAGACGCTCGGCCTGGCGCGATCCTTCGGCGCGCCGCAGGGTGCGACCGACGTGATGGAGGACGGCGCGCTGCTGACGCGGGCGTTCAAGGTCCACACCGCCCAGATCGACCTCCGCGCGGTGTTCTTCGGGTACGCCTCGCCGCATGGGTACCAGATCGCGGTGCTGATGATCCCGCCGAAGGTCGCCGATGACGATCCGAGGCTGCAGATCGCCACCAACTATGTGCAGAGCCTGGCGGCCGCGCGCTTCGAGTTCGCCGGCGCCGCCCCGGCCGCGTCGTCGGCCGCGGGGCTGATGGCGCAGATGCCGAACCTCGGACCGCCGCCCGGCCAGCCGCTGTTGCCGCGGCCCGGCGATCCGATCATGCAGCCGCGTCCGCAGCTGCCGCCGGACCGCGACGTGCCGATCAAGAGCGCCTGGTTCATGACCGGCGTCGCGTTCGGCGCGGTCAACGCCGGCGTCGGCGGCTCGGCCTACGGCTCGCACGCCGTCCAGCAGCTGCTGTTGCTCTACGCCAACGGCGTGGCGGTGAAGGCCGACATCTTCGGCAACAACCTCGCCGGCCACCACCAGGCCGAGGGCTTCGCGACGCTCGACGTCACCGACCCTGGCGTCGTCGGCCAGGGCGGCTTCGGACGCTGGCGCCAGCAGGGTCAGACGATCAGCATCGCCTGGAACTACGCCAGCCCCGAAGTGCTCACCCAGACCGGCGAAGGCCTGGCCGGCGGCGGCGGGCGCTACAACCCCTGGCATTTGGCCGACGGCATCCGCCTGCAGGGCGCCTTCGTGCGGCGCATGGAGCCGGGGATGCGTTCGCAGGGCATCGTGCTGGCCGAGGACGGCTCGTTCGCCGCCGACGGGGTGAACGTGGTGATGGGCGCCGAGCTGGTGATGCCGCAGTTCCCGGCCCGCGGGTACGGGACCTACGAGGTGAAGAAGGGCAGCCTGGTGCTGCACTACGCCAACGGGTTCACCGTCGCGATCGCCTGCAATGTCGACGGTAACACCCTGCTGCTCAACAACTTCCCGTTTGCGCGAGAGCGCTGAGCTCAGGGCGGCGAGGCCAGGAAGCTGAAGATCGGGCCGGTCCAGTGGTTGCCGTCGCCCTCGTGGCGGACGAGCTCGGAGACATTGGGTGCGTCGGCGATGGCGCCCGGCCAGAAGGCCAGGGCGCCGGTGTTGCGCGCCACCACGGCCACCTCCCAGCGGCCCGGATAGAGGGCGAGGATCTGTCGCAGGGCTTCGCGGGCGACGCCGTGGCGGCGGTGTTTCCGCGCCACGAAGAACTCCGCCATGTTGCGCTCGATATGGCCGCCGTCGCGGTGCGAGTGCTGGCTGAGCAGGGCGAAGCCCACCGGGCCGCCGCCGCGCCGGATGATCAGCGGCACACGGCCCGGCTCGCGCCAGTAGTCGGGCAGGTAGACGTACTCCCCGAACTGCCCGCGCGCATCGAACTCCATGGCGTCCGACCCGTCGGGCTCCATCTCCGAGAAGTCGTAGAAGTAGAACTGCATCATGCCGGCGAGCAGCGCCTGCTCCGACGGCTGGGCGATCTCGACGGTGGTTTGTGCAGACATCTCGGCTCGACCCCTGCGCGCGGAGGATGAACGTCGCAAAGTTTGGCCACGGAAAACACGGAAAACACGGAAACAACAGGCGGCCTTCGTCGGCGCCGGCCGCGGAGCACGATCCCTTTCCGTGTTTTCCGTGTTTTCCGTGGCTCAAAAAGCCTGGGCCCCCGCTTTCGCGGGGGAGAGCGGGCAAGGCAGGCGCCACTCCTTCTGGCTAGAACGCCCGCCGCAGTTCGTCGGCGAGGTCGGTGCGTTCCCAGGAGAAGCCGCCGTCGGCTTCCGGGGCGCGGCCGAAGTGGCCGTAGGCGGAGGTGCGCGCGTAGATCGGCCGGTTGAGGCCGAGGTGCTCGCGGATCGCCCTGGGCGTCGCGCCGCCGATCAGCTCGGGCAGCAGCTTCTCCAGCTTCTCCGGGTCGACGTGGTTGGCGCCGTGCAGGTCGACGTAGAAGCGACAGCGGCCGCGAGACGCCGATCGCGTAGCCGATCTGGATCGTGCACTTGGGCGCGAGGCCCGCCGCGACGACGTTCTTGGCGAGATAGCGGCAGGCGTAGGCGGCCGAGCGGTCGACCTTGGTCGGGTCCTTGCCGGAGAAGGCGCCGCCGCCGTGCGGCGCCGCCCCGCCGTAGGTGTCGACGATGATCTTGCGGCCGGTGAGCCCGCAGTCGCCGTCCGGTCCGCCGATCACGAAGTTGCCGGTGGGATTGACCAGCCACTCGGTCTCGTCGGTGACGAGGCCGTCGGGGAACACCTTCAGGATGTAGGGCTTCACGAGCTCGGCGACGTCGGCCGGCGTCAGGCCCTCGCGGTGCTGGGTGGAGAGCACGATCGAGGTGACGCGGGTCGGGCGGCCATCCTCGTAGTGCAGCGTCACCTGGCTCTTGGCGTCGGGCTCCAGCTCCGGGCGCTCGCGGGAATGGCGGGCCGTGGCGAGGGTCTTCAGGATGTTGTGCGCGTACTGCAGCGTCGCCGGCATCAGCTCCGGCGTCTCGTCGGTGGCGTAACCGAACATGATGCCCTGGTCGCCGGCGCCCTCGTCCTTGTTGCCGGCCGCGTCGACGCCCATGGCGATGTCGGCCGACTGGGCGTGCAGGTAGCAGGCGAAGTCGGCGGTCTTCCAGTGGAAGCCGGCCTGCTCGTAGCCGATGTCCTTCACCGCGGCGCGGACCTTGTCCTCCAGGCTGTCGACGACGCCTTCCGGCCCCCTCACCTCGCCGGCCAGGATGATGCGGTTGGTGGTGACCATCGTCTCGCAGGCGACCCGGGCGTAGGGGTCGGCGGCCAGGAAGGCGTCCACCACCTCGTCGGAGATGCGGTCGGCGACCTTGTCCGGGTGGCCTTCGGAGACGCTTTCGCTGGTGAAGAGGTAGCTGCTGCGGCGGGTCATGAAAGGGATCCTGGGCGGGAACTTCAGGCGAGGCCGTGGGCGGCGGCGAGCTCGGCGAGCGAGACCTGCGGCCGGGGGCCGTAGTGCGAGATGACCTCGGCGGCGGCGAGCCCGCCGAGCCGGGCGCAGTCGGCGAGCGGGCGTCCGCGGGCCAGCGCCAGCATGAAGCCGGCGGCGTACTGGTCGCCGGCGCCGGTGGTGTCGACCAGCTTGTCGACCGGGAAGGCCTCGACCGCCTCGCAAGCCTCGGCAGTGACGACCACCGAGCCCTTCTCGCTGCGGGTGACCGCCGCGATCCTGGCGATGCCGCGGATCGCTCGCACCGCGGCGTCGAAGTCGGCGGTCTCGAAGAGCGAGGCTGAGCTCGACCTCGTTGGCGAACACCAGGTCGACCTCGGCCTCGATGAAGGCCAGCAGCGCGGCGCGGTGACGCTCGACCACGAACGCATCCGAGAGCGTGATCGCCAGCGTGCGGCCCGACGCGCGCGCCAGGCCGGCGGCCTTGGCGAAGGCGCGCCGCGCCTCGGGCGGATCGAAGAGGTAGCCCTCCAGGTAGACGATCGCCGCGCCCTCGATCACCGCCGCGTCGACGTCCGCCGCGGTCAGCTCGGTGGACGCGCCCAGGAACGTGCACATGGTGCGCTCGCCGTCCGGCGTCACGTTGATCAGGCAGCGGCCGGTCGCCGCGCCGGAGTTCAGCTGCGGGGTCTGGAAGTGGACGCCGAGCGCGCGGGTGTCGTGGATGAACACCTCGCCCAGCTGGTCCTTGGCCACCTTGCCGACGTAGGCCGCGCGGCCGCCGAGGCTGGCGACCCCCGCCACCGTGTTGCCGGCCGAGCCGCCGGAGGTCTCGATGCCGGCGGCCATGCGGGCGTAGAGCTCGCTGGCGCGCGCCGCGTCGATCAGCGTCATCGCTCCCTTGGCGAGCGCATTGTCGACCAGGAAGGCGTCGTCGGCCGGCGCGATGACATCGACGATGGCGTTGCCGATGGCGGCGACGTCGTAGGAAACGGACATGCGTTTTGCCTTATATGTTTCGGCGCCCTGCCGTCCAGCCCGCGGCGCGTTACGGCGCAGTTTACGCTTGACGCGGATTTGGAGCTGATCCCACTCTGGGTTGCGTGAACGCTGGACGCAGGGGGCGGCGTTGCTGAACTCGGACGTTCTGGAGGTCGCAACCGGCCTCGTCTTCATCTACCTGCTGCTGAGCCTGATCACGACCAGCCTGCGCGAGGGCCTTGAGGGCTTCCTCAAGGATCGCGGCAAGGCGCTGGAAACCGGGCTCGGCGAGCTGCTGGGCGACCGCGACGGCGCAGCCGGCTGGCTGCAGGCGTTCTACAAGCAGCCGCTGATCAACGCGCTCTTCCGCGGCGACTATCAGCCGCCGAAGGGCGGCGACGAGGCGGCGCGCAAGCAGTCAGTGAAGCGGTTGCCGTCCTACATTCCGGCCTCGAGCTTTGCGCTCGCGGTGCTCGACATCGTCACCGACGACGGACCCAGCGCGATCCCGATGACGATCGAGCGGCTGGCCAGCGCGGTCGACCGTCTGCCCGACGGCCAGCTGAAGGACGCGCTGCGGCTCGCCGTCCAGACCAGCCAGAACGACATCAACAAGGTGCAGGCCTTCCTGGAGGACTGGTTCAACGCGGCGATGGATCGCGTCTCCGGCCTCTACAAGCGCAACACCCAGGCGATCGTCTTCGTCTTCAGCCTGGTGGCCTGCATCGGCCTGAACGTGAACACGGTGACGATCACCACCGCGCTCTCGCAGAACCTGTCGCTGCGCAGCGCGCTGACCGCCCAGGCGGACGCGGCCGCGGCCAATCCGGACTTCGTCAACGCCATGTCGAACAGCGCCGAGGCCAGCAACGCGCTCGGGGCGCAGGTGGGCGAGATCCAGCAGCTGCAGGGGCTGCCGATCGGATGGGGCGACACCGCTTGCGCGCAGCTGGCGCAGCTGACGCCCAACGCCTGCTTCTGGCGCCCGCTCGACCCCAAGGCGCCTGCGCCAAAGCCGGTCGGTACCGCCGGAATCGTGATGGGCGTGATCGAGATGATCGCCGGCTGGGCGATGACCGCCTTCGCCATCACCCTCGGCGCGCCTTTCTGGTTCGACGTGCTGAACAAGATCATGGTGGTCCGCTCGACCGTGAAGCCGGACGAGAAGAGCGGCGAGGAAGGCTCGAAGGACCCGACCGCGTCGGACGCGCCGCCGACGCCGGCGCCGACCGTGCAGGCAGCCGGTCCCGCTGGCCCGCCACAGGCTGCGGCGCTGGCGCCCGCGGCGGCCGCCCCGCCGCCGACCAATCCGGACGACCAGGACGAGGTGATGGCTATCGACCCCTACGACCGGCCGCGGGAGAACACCTGACATGGTCGCGATCACCGCCGACGACCTCACCCGGCTGACGCAGGCGGCGGCCCAGACCGACTTCGGCGCAGGCAAGCTCGGGGTGGCGATCCGCGCCGACCGGGCCGGCCTCTATGCGCCGGCGCTCGAGGCCGCCCGGTCCATCGCCGACCTCCAGACGCCGCTGCGCGTGCGCCACTTCATCGCCCAGATCGCGCACGAGACCGGCAGCTTCGGAAGCCTGGTGGAGAGCACGCGCTACACCAACGCCGATCACCTGTTGGCGACCTTCAGGAAAGAGGTGAAGACGCTCGACCAGGCCAAGGCGCTGGTCGCCCAGGGCGCGGTGAAGATCGCCGACTTCGTCTACGCCAACCGGCTCGGCAACGGCAGCGAGGCTTCCGGCGACGGCTTCAACTACCGCGGCCGGGGCTTCATGATGATCACCGGCAAGGCCAACTACGCCGACGTGCAGGCCTACAGCGGCCTGCAAACGGTGAGCCAGCCGGACCTGCTGGGCGATCCCACCACGGCGGCGCAGGCGGCGGCGCACTTCTGGGCCAAGCGCAACATCAATGCGCTGGCCGACAAGAACGACAGCGACGGCGTCACCCTGATCGTCAACGGCGGCCTGAACGGCGCGCCGCAACGCAAGGCCTGGCTGACGCTTGCCGAGGCGGTCTGGCCGGATGGCTGACCTGCCGCCGGCCGGCGATCCCTCCGACCTCGAGCGCCGCCGCCTGGCGCTCGAGGAGCGCAAGCTGGCGCTCGAGGAATCGTGGCCGAAGAAGTGGGGCGCGGTGACGATCGGGGCGGCCGCGACGCTCGCCGCAGCGCTCGCCACTGGCGGCCTCGGCTACTTCCAGCATGCGACGGACAACCACCGCGCCGACACCGAAGCCGCCGCCCAGGCTCAGGTCGCCACCATCAATGCCGCCAACGCGCAGGCCCAGAAGCGGCTGGAGAACGATCGGGCCGCGGTCGCCATGTATCTCCAGTACCTGGCCGGCGACCAGGCCGGCGCCGACCCCGCGCTGCAGGCCAAGCTCAACCTGGTCGACCGCATCGCCAGCGATCCTTCGCTGCTGGCCCCGTTCCTGACCGCCAAGGTGACCGCGGGCAGCGCCGCCGGCGACAAACCCAGCGACGTGCTGCGCGGCAGTCCGAACCTGATCGCGCCCCAGGCGGCGTACAACTTCGGCGACTTCGTGGCCTACATCCAGTACGCGCGCGACGACACGACCGCCCAGGCAACCGCCAAGGCGCTGGAGGCGACAGCCAACTCGCTGGGCTTCAATACGCCCGGGGCTGCAGCGCGTCGGCGAAGTTCCGAACGTGAACGAGATCCGCATCTACAAGCCCGAGCACGCCAAGATGGCCGCCGCGCTGGCCCAGCAACTCGCCGCCAAAGGCGCCGGGCGCTACTGCGTCCGCCAGCTGTCGAACCCGGCCTCGCTGCCGAACGGCGTCGTCGAGCTGTGGATCGGCAAGGCGGACGCAGCCACGGCCGGCGCGCCCTGCTGAGCGGCGCTCAGGCCGGCGAGCGCGAGGTGACCAGCTTCACGTCCGCCCGCGACCACGCCTTGTCGAAGGCGCGCCGGACCTGCGCCGCCTCGGCTGGCTTGCCCTGGGCGTCCAGCGCCTGGGCGAGGCCGAAGAGCGCCCAGCCGTCGTCGCGGTAGGTCTTCAGGCTCTCGCGGTAGACGGCCTCGGCCTCGGCCGGCTTGTGGTCGGCCAGCAGCGCCGCGCCGAGCACATGGGCGACCGGCTGATGCCACCACGGGGGCTCGCTGTAGGGGATCTGGTTCGAAAGGTCGTAGGCGACGCGGAACTTCGCCGCCGCGCCGCCCACATCGCCCTTCGCCCGGGCGATCTCGCCGTCGAGCAACGCCAGCCCGAGCTGCGCCATCTGCTTGCCGGGCATGCCCGTGCTCTCGTAACGGCTGAAGTCCGAGACCGCCGTCAAAGCCGCCAGCTCGTCGCGGGCGTCCTGAGCGTCCTTCAGATCGCCCTTGGCGGCGAAGGCGGTCCCGCGGGCGTAAAGCCGCACGGCCCGGTCGACGAGGAGCTCCTTCGGGAAGTCCGGCTCGGCCAACACCGCGTCCCATCGCTCGAAGCGCAGCTCAGTGGCGATCGGCGTGAACGCGTAGGCTTCGGCCTGCGGGACCTGGCCCGCCACGCTGACCGGATCGACCGCCTTGACGAGCCGCCGCGCGGCGTCCAGCGCCGCCTGATAGCGGCCCTGCATCTCGGACGAGGTCCACAGGAAGTGGATGTTGTGGCCGTAGTAGCCGACCGGGTAGAAGCCCTGGGCGCGGCAGGCGGCGATGTAGGCCTCGTCGACCTTGGCGGCCAGCTCGTTGACGCGGGCGGCGTCCTCGTAGCGCCCTACGCGGTAGTAGATGTGCGAGGGCATGTGGACGATGTGGCCGGCCCCCGGCATCAGCCGTTCGAGCCGATCGGCCGCCGCCTCGGCGCGCTCCGGCGTCGTCGTGGCCTCCACGGCGTGGAGGTAGAGGTGCAGCGCGCCCGGATGGTCAGGCTCGCGCCTGATGATGTCCTCGAGCGTGGCGACGATCTCCAGCGCGTGGCCCTTCGGGGTCTTGCCGTCCAGCTGCCAGTAGTCCCAGGGCTGGGTATCCATCATCGCCTCGGCGTAGAAGGTCCCCGCGTCGAGGTCGTCCGGATGGGCGCGCCACAGCGCCTCCATCGCCTTGGCGAACGCATCGTCCAGCGCGTGGCGGTCGGCTTTCGGGTCGGCCGAATAGCGGACTGCCAGCGCCTCGATCCAGTCACGCTCTTCCGGGCTCGCCTTGGCCTCCAGCGCCTTCGCCCGCTGCAACGCCGCCCAGGCCGGCGCCGCCGCATCGTCGGGCATCGGCATGTTGATGTTCGGGCCGAGCGCGAAGGCGACGCCCCACCAGCACATGGCGCAGCCCGGGTCGAGCCGCGCGGCCTCGCGGAACGAGCGGATCGCCTCGGCGTGGTTGAAGCCGAACAGCAGGTTGACGCCCTGGTCGAACAAGCTCTGGGTCGCCGGGTTCTTCGTGGAGATCGGATGGCGGTGGGCGCCCAGCCCCTTGAACACCGGCGCGCCGGGCTTGTCCGCCTCGCCGGCGTAGATGGCGGGCATCGGTCCCAGCATCGGACCCATCATCATGCCGCCGTGGCCGCCCATGCCGGGCATGTCGGCCATCGGATCGGCCATGGCCGCGCCGGCGAGCAGCGCGCCGGCGAAGAGGCTCGTTCCGAACGCCGACAGACGGCGACGCGATGTATTGGCCGACATTGTTTCCGCCCCGCAATATCCCAAGGCGAACATACGCCGCTTCCCCGCCTCGTCCAGCGGCAGAGCTTGAACGGAGCCGGCTACTCGTAGCGCAGTGCGGCGACCGGCTTGGCGCGGGAGACCCGCAGCGCCTGGAAGAGCACCGTGACCAGCGCGATGACCACCGCCGCGCCGCCAGCGGCAAGGAATGTCCAGGGCGGCTGGCCGACGCGGTAGGCGAAGCCCTGCAGCCACCAGTTCATCACGATGAAGCCGATCGGCCAGGCGATCAGGTTGGCGATCAGCACCGGCCACAGGAACTGCCAGAGCAGCAGGCGCAGGATGTCGCCGGTGCTGGCGCCCATCGCCTTGCGCACGCCGATCTCCTTGGTGCGCCGCTCGGCCGTGTAGGCCGAGAGCGCGAAGAGGCCGAGGCAGGCGACGGAGACCGCGATCAGCGCGCAGACCGCGACGAAGGCGCCCTGCACGATGGTGTCGATGTAGAGCCGCAGCATGAACTGGTTGGCGTAGACCTGCTGCAGCGGCTGGTCCTGGCCGATCACCTTCCAGATCCGGTCGATGGCGGCGATGGCCGTGCGTCGGCGAGCCCGCCGCGAGCTTGACGTTGAGGGCGACCGACGAGAACAGGCCGGTCTTCACGCCGACGAAGTAGAGGGTCGGCTCGATCGGCTTGCGGACCGAGCCGAAGGTGAAGTCGGGCACGACGCCGACGATCTCGGCCGGCCGGCGCGGGCGGTTCGGGGTCGCCCTTCAGGCCCGCATAGTCCGCTGCGATGAAGTGCCAGTCGACCCAGTGTCCCAGCGCGGCCTGCGGCGAGGAGAAGCCCAGCGAGCGCACGGCCGATTCGTTGATCACGATCGGCGGCGCGTCGGTCCGCGTGGGTCGCGCCGTCGTCAGACGGCCGCTTCTCGTCGAAGAGGCGGCCCGCCAGCGGGTGGACGCCGTAGACCTCGAAGAACCCGAAATCGACCGACGCGGTGGCAAGCTGCAACTGGCGCCCGTCGATCGTCACGTTGTCGCGATTGTCGGCGAGCATTGAGCGCATAGGGCGAGGCGCACGAGGCGCCCTCGACGCCCGGCACGGCGCGCACCGCGTCGCGCAAGACGGCCGTGCAGGGCGAGGCCAGCAGCAGCAGCACGCCGGTCCTGGTCGACGTGGGTCGCGCCCTTCAACGCGAACGCCGTCTGGCGGTAGATGGTCAGCGTCGTGAAGAGCAGCGCGATCAGCACCGCGAACTGCATCACCACCAGCGCGATCCGCAGCCGCCCGCCGCCGGCCTCCTCGAGCGGCCCGCCCTTCAGCACGACGGCCGGGCGGTAGCCGGCCAGCACCAGCGCCGGATAGACCCCGGCCGCCAGCCCCGCAGCCACCGCCGCACCCAGGATCGCCGCGTCCAGCGCCGGATCGCCCAGATAGTCGAACACGATCTGACGGCTGCAGCACCGTGTTGAGCGCCGGCAGCGCGATCTCGGCCAGCGCCAGCGCGATCGACCAGGGCAACGCCGACGTACAGGAAGCCCTCCCCCATGAACTGCAGGATGAGATCGCGCCGCTGGGCGCCCAGCGCCTTGCGCACGCCCACCTCGACCGCGCGGCGCGAGGCGCGCGCCGTCATCAGGGTAACGAAGTTGATCGCCGCGACGGCGACGATCAGAGCGCCGATGACGCCGATGGCGGCCACCACCGCGGGTCGACGCCCGACTTGCCGTCGCCCTGGTCGGCCGGCTCCAGGTGGATGCGCGCCAGCGGCTTCAGCCACATGCTGATCGGCAGCTCGTCGGCGCATAGCGCTGCGCATCCGGCAGCATGCGGCGCTCGCACGAAGCCTGGCAGGCCTGCGGCGACCGAGGCCGCCGTCGCGCCCGGGCGCAGCTCGCACGTAGGTCCGGTTGGTGTTGGCGAGCAGCCCGCCCTCGCGAACGCCTTGAACGGCGAGCGGCCGACTTGGACGGAGCCGAACACGTCGCCCGGAGAGTTGCTGTTGGTCGGGAAGTCGTCGATCACCGCCGCGACGCTCATCGGCGTGCCGTCGACCAGCAGCACGCCGCCGATCGGCGCGTCGCTTGCCGAAGTACTTGCGGGCCGCCGTGCGGGTGAGCACGAGTGCGTCGGGCGCTTCGAGCGCGTCGCCGGGATCGCCGGCGACGGCCCGGATCGGCACGATCTTGAAGAAGTCCGGATCGACCCAGTCGAAAGCGCGCTCGGCGATGTTGACGTCGCCGCGCCGCAGCGCCGGCGGATAGCCCGAGCTTCGGTAGCGCGCAGCGTATTGCGACCTCGCGGGAAGTCGAGCTTCAGCAGGTCGGCGACGGCGCGCCGGGCGTCGATTCCTGCGTCGTCGGCTGGCCAACGCGCCGGTGAACTGCTGCGCGGATCAGGAACACCCGCTCGTGGCCGGGAATCCAGCGGTCGTAGCTGAGCTCGTCGCGCACGTAGAGGCCGATCAGGATCGCCGCGGCGAAGGCGATGGCGAGGCCGGCGATGGTGATGCCGGCGTACTGGCCGTTGCGGGCCAGGTTGCGGAGCGCGGCGGCGAGATAGTTGCGGAACATCGGACGCGTTCCTCGCCTCAGGCCGCCAGCAGGGTTTCGGAGACGACGTGGCCATCGAGCAGCTTGATGGTGCGCGCCGCCTCGGCGGCGTGGGTCAGCGAGTGGGTGACCATCACCACGGTGACGCCGCTCTTCACCGCGTCGTTCAGCAGGCCCATCACCGCCTCGCCGTTGGCGGTGTCGAGGTTGCCGGTGGGCTCGTCGGCGAGGATCAGGCTGGGGCCGCTGACCAGCGCGCGGGCCACCGCGACGCGCTGCTGCTGGCCGCCGGAGAGCTGCTGCGGGCGATGGCCGGCGCGGTGGGCGATGCCGACCCGCTCCAGCGCCTCGCGCACCCGCCGCCGCCGCTCGGCGCGCCGGCACCCGACGATAGAGCAGCGCCACCTCGACGTTCTCGGCCACCGAGAGGTCGTCGATCAGGTTGAAGCTCTGGAAGACGAAGCCGATCCGCTCGCGCCGCAGCCGCGTCAGCTGGCGCTCGGAATAGCGCGCCACGTCCTCGCCGAAGAACCAGTAGGCGCCGGCGCTGGGGCTATCGAGCAGGCCCAGCATGTTGAGCAGCGTCGACTTCCCGCAGCCGGACGGCCCCATGATCGCGACGAACTCGCCCGGCGCGATCTCCAGCGAGACCTCGCCCAGCGCCTGGGTCTCCACCTCGCTGGTCCGGTAGACCTTCGAGACATTGTCGAGCTTCAGCATTTCCCTCGCCCCTTCATCGGGTCAGGTCCACGCGGCCGACCTTCTCGAAGGCCGCGTAGTCCGACGTGATCACCCGCTCGCCGGGCTTCAGCCCCGCGAGCACTTCCACCTGCTCGGCGTTGCGCGCGCCCAGCTTGATCCTGCGACGCTCGGCGTGGCCGCCGTCACCTGCGACCACCATCACCCAGTCGCCGCCGGTGCGCTCCAGCCATGGGCCGGCCGGCAGCACCAGCGCGCGCCGGTCGCCGCCCACCGCCAGCTTGCCCTCCAGCGCCTCGCCCGGCAGCAGGCCGGCCGGCTGCGGGCCTTTGAAGGCGAGCTCCACCTGGAAGGTCGAGTCCTTCACCTGCGGGTTCACCCGGGTGACCACCATCGGATAGCTCTGGCCGTCGAGCGTGACGTCGGCGGTCTGCCCGATGGCGACGCGGCCCAGGTAGTATTCGTCGATGTCGGCCAGCGCCTTGAAGCCGGTGGCGGGCACCACCTCGCCCAGCCGGTCGCCGGGCTTGACGATCTGGCCCACCTGCAGGTCGTCCTCGGAGAGCTTGCCGGCCACCGGCGCCTTCAGGACAAGGCTGTCGAGCTTGCTGCGGGTGACCGCCAGGCTCTGCTTCAGCGTCTCCATCTCGGCGGCGATCTGCGGCAGCTGGGTGAGACGCAGCGCCTCCTGGCGCTGGTTGCCCAGCGCCTGCACCGGCGCCAGCCGCTGGTCGTAGGCCAGCTCGTCCTTCAGCTGGTCGGTCTGCTCCTTCGGCACGAAGCCCTTGGCCAGCAGCGGCTCGCGGCGCGCCTCGGCGCGGCCGAGCCGGACGATGTTGTAGGCGATCTCCTGCGCCGCCTTCTCGTTGGCGACGCGGGTCTGCTCGAGCTCCTTCTCGTAGGTCTGCAGCTGGGTGATCGACTCCACCAGCCGCCCCTCGCGATCCAGCACGTCGAGCTCCAGCTCGGTGTTGCGGAACTTCACCAGCGGCTGGCCGGCGGCGACCGCATCGCCGCTGCGCGCCAGCACCTCGGCGATCTGGCCGCCGTCGAGCGCGTCGAGAAACACCTGGTCCTTCGGCGCCGCCTTGCCCTTCAGCGGCACGAAGTCGTGGAAGACGCTGGCCTCGACCGTGTCGACGGTGACGGTGGCCGCCGGCACCCGCACGCTGGAGACCGCGCCGGCGGCCAGCACGGCGACGATCACCAGCGCCAACGCGCCAGGGCGCCGCCGCCGGCGATCAGCACGCGCCGCCGCCGCCAGGGCGGCGGTCGGCTTATGGCTCGGTCCATCGCGCTCATGGGCCAAGTATCCCGCGGCCGGCGGGTTTGCCGAAACGGCATGGATTCAGTGTGTTACCGCAGTTTCTGTTCGGCGCACCCGGCGCGACTGTCCGGTTTCGGACACCGAAGCGCGTGTACGTCTTGCTCCCCTCCCCCTTGCGGTGAGGGGTCGGGGGTGGGGGGTGCAAGCTGGATCGTCGAGATTATCGCTGTGCACGCGCCAACTGGCTGGCTTCGAGCTGACACCCCCACCCCTAACCCTCCCCGCAAGGGGGAGGGGAACGCGTTGGCGATCCGCTGTCCGTTTCCCTAGACTGCCGCGCCATGCCGCCCGGGGCCCGCTTCCTCATCGCCGACGACGATCCGGACGTGCTGAAGGCCGCCCAGGTGGCGTTGAGCCGCGCCGGGGCGGCGATCGACGTCGCCGGCGGCCTGGATGAGCTCTTCGAGCGCGCCGCGCCCGGGGTCTACGACGGCGTGCTGCTCGACATGAACTTCGCCCCGGCCGCGCGCAGCGGCGACGAGGGGCTGGCGACGCTGGGGTTGCTGCGCGAGCGCGATCCGGCGCTGGCCGTCGTGCTGATGACCACCTGGGGCGGGGTGGCGCTGGCGGTGGAGGGCCTGCGGCGCGGCGCCGCCAACTTCGTGCTGAAGCCCTGGCGCAACGAGGCGCTGGCCGGCGTGATGGCCGAGGCGGCCGAGGCGACCCGCCGTCTGCGCGCCGACGCCGCCAGCCTCAACCTCGACGACCTGGAGAAGCGCGCCATCCAGCGGGCGCTGGAGGTTTACGATGGCAACGTCTCGCACGCCGCCGCCGCGCTGGGGCTGACCCGCCCGGCGCTCTACCGGCGCATGGCCCGCCATGGGCTCTAGCCGCGCCCTGCCGTTCGCCGCCGGCATCGCCGTGCGCGCCGCGCTGATCGGCGCGCTGGCCTTCGCCGCCGTCGCGCTGGCCGCCTGGCCGCACTACTACGCCACCGCGGCGATCCTGCTGGGCGTCGCGGTGCTGGTCGGCCTCGACCTGGCGCGCAGCGCCGCGGTCGCCGACCGCACCCTCGCGCAGTTCGTCGACGGCCTCTTCGCCGAAGGCTACGACCGGCCGGGCCGCAAGGGCGGCGCGGGACGGCTGGGAACGGCGATCGACCGGGCGCTCGGCGAGCTGGCGGCACTGCGCGCCGAGCGCCAGCGCCGGCTCGACTACCTGCAGGCGCTGATCGACACCGTCGCCGCCGCCGTGCTGGTCACCACCGAGGATGGCCGCATCGAGTTCGCCAACCGCGCGGCGGCCCACCGGCTGGGCGAGGCGCCGGCGCTGGGCGCCCTGCCCGCGCTCGGCCCCGCCGCCGGCGCACAGCTTGCCGCCGCGCCGCTGGGCTCGCGGCTGGTGCTGACGCTGGCCGACGGGCGCCGGGCGCTGGCCTCGGTGGGCGCGTTCGCCTCGGCGGCCGGACCGCGACGGCTGATCGCCCTGCAGAGCCTGGCCGGCGACCTCGACGCGGTGGAGCAGGAGGCCTGGCGCGACCTCACCCGCATCCTCGCCCACGAGATGATGAACTCGCTCACCCCGATTTGCTCGCTGGCCGAGTCCCTCGCCGCGATGGACCAGAGCGCCGACGCCGCTGCGCTCGCCGAGGCGGTGGAGGTGATCGGCCGGCGCAGCGCCAGCCTGATGAGCTTCGTCGAGCGCTACCGCCGGCTGGCCGAACTGCCCACGCCGGAGCGCTCACCGATCGACGCGGCCCGCTTCGTGGCAGGCCTGGGCGCGCTGATCGGCGCGCTCGCAGCGGAGCGCGGCGCCCGCTACGAAAGCGCGGTCGAGCCGCCGGACGTCGTCTTCTCCGCCGATCCGGACCTCGTCGAGCAGGCGGTCATCAACCTCCTGAAGAACGCGCTCGACGCCGTCGCCGGACGGCCGGACGGGCGGGTGCGGCTCATCGTCCGCGCCGAGGCGGGGGGCGCGGCGATCACCGTGGTCGACAACGGCCCGGGCCTGGCGCCCTCGGAAGCGGAGGCGGCGTTCACGCCGTTCTTCACCACCAAGCCCGGCGGCTCCGGCATCGGCCTAAGCCTCGCGCGGCAGATTGCGCTGGCGCATGGCGGGCGGCTGGAGCACCGGCCGGCGAAGGGCGGCGGCGCCGACTTCCAGCTGTTGCTGCCTGCGCAGGCCGGCCGCGCTATCGTGGCGCCAGCCGACGAAGGAGACCCGCCATGACCGCCGCGGACCTGCCGCTGAAGGGCGTGCGCGTGCTGGACCTGACGCTGGCCCGCGCCGGCCCCACCTGCGTGCGCCACCTCGCGGACTGGGGCGCCGACGTGATCGCGGTGCAGGCGCCGGACGGCGGGCGCGAGCTGATGAGCCGCGACGGCTTCGACTACCAGAACCTCCACCGCAACAAGCGCTTCGTCAGCCTCGACCTGAAGTCCGCGGCCGGCCACGCGGCGTTTCTGAAGCTGGTAGCGACCGCCGACGTGCTGGTGGAGAACATGCGGGCGCCGGTGAAGCACCGGCTGAAGATCGCCTACGACGATCTGAAGGGCGTCAATCCGCGCCTGGTCTACGGCTCGATCAGCGGCTTCGGGCAGGACGGGCCCTATGCCCAGCGCGCCGGGGTCGATCAGATCGCGCAGGGCATGAGCGGCATCATGTCGGTGACCGGCGAGCCCGGCCGCGGTCCGATGCGGGTCGGCGTCGCGGTCTCGGACGTCGCCGCCGGCAGCCTGCTGGCGCTGGGGATCATGATGGCGCTCTACCAGCGCCAGAGCACCGGCGAAGGCCGCTACGTGCACACCTCGCTGCTGGAGTCGGCGATCTTCTTCATGGATTTCCAGGCGGCGCGCTGGCTGATGGCCGGCGAGGTCCCCGGCCAGATGGGCAACGACCATCCGACCATGGCGCCGATGGGCGTCTTCCCGACCGCCGACGGCCATGTGAACATCGCCGCCTCCTCGCCCGCCCAGTTCGAGCGCTTCTGCGAGGCGGCCGGCCGCCCGGAATGGCCGAAGGACGAGCGCTGGTCGAGCACGCGGCGGCGCGGAGAGAACCGCGCTGCGCTGAACGCCGCCATCGCCGAGGTGACGCACGAGCGGCCCAGCGCCTGGTGGGTCGAGCGACTGGAGGCGGCCGGCATCCCCTGCGGGCCGATCCTCGCCGTCGACCAGGTGTTCGACGATCCGCAGGTGAAGCATCTGCGGATGGCCGCAGCCGTCGACTCATCCGCGGATGGGCGCCACCCACATGGTCGATTCGCCGCTGAACCTGGAGGGGCTGGAAACGCGGGTCCGCTCGGTCGCCCCGCTCGCCGCCGCCGACACCGACGCGGTGCTTTCCGAGCTGGGCTATGGCGAGGGCGAGATCGCGGCGATGCGTCGCGCCGGAGCGATCTAGCGGCGAACTCGGCGACCCCTGGGGCGATTTTGCGCTTGGCTTCAGCGGGCCTGGGTCGCTATGAGGCGCGCGAACATGAAGCCATCGATCCTAGGAACCTTCTCCGACCGCCAGGCGGCCTCGGCTGAAGCAAAGAAGGCCCTTGTGGCCAAACTCAAACCCAAGCCGACCGTCGTCGACCCGAATTTCGAGGAGCGGCGGCTGCAGCGCGAGCTTGAGCTTGAGGAGCTGCGCGCCAAGCGCGCCACCGAGCGGCAGGCGAAGCGCGAGGAGTCGGCGCGCAAGGAAGCCGAGCAGCAGGCGCTCGACGCGGAGATCGCCGAGGCGATGGAGCTGGAGCTGCGCGCCAAGCAGAAGACCGCCCGCGACGCCCGCTACGCGGCCCGCAAGCAGCGCCGGAAATAGCCAGCCCCGGGGGGCGCCGCGATGTTCGAGCCTGAGCGCCACGCCGCCGTGACCGCCACGCCCTGGGACCCCGACCGGGTTCGGCAGGCTATCCAGGCCATCGTCACCGACGCCGAAGACCGCTTCGACCCGATCCGGTTCTGGCCAGCCCACCCGCTCGACGACCATGTGCCGGACGGGACCACAGGCCTCTACTTCGGCGCCGCCGGCGTCATCTGGGCGATGGAGTTCCTGAAGCAGGAAGGCGCCGCCCGGCACGGCCTCGACTTCGCGCCGCTGCTGCCAAGGCTGCTGCAGAGCAACCGCGCCGAGTTCACCGCGATCGCCAAGCAGAGCGGAATCGAGCCGCAACGCTGCTCGTACCTGTTCGGCGACGCGCCGATCCTCTTGATGATGCTGCCGGACCCGGCTGCCGCCGACCAGCTCTTCAACCGCATCGAAGGCAGCTCGAAGCTGCCGGTGCTGGAGCTGATGTGGGGCGCGGCCGGGACCATGACCGCCTGCGCCATCGCCCATGCCCGGACCGGCGAGGACCGCTGGCGGGTGCTCTACCTGGCCCAGGCCGCGCGGCTGCTGGCGGGCCTCGACCAGACCGAGCTCGGCCCGGTCTGGAACCAGGACCTCTACGGCCAGGTGCGCCGCTATCTCGGCCCGGTGCACGGCTACGCCGGCAACATGCGTGCGCTGCTGGCCGGCTGGGACTGGCTCACCGATGCCGGCCGCACGCTGATCCGCCGGGTGGTCCTCGAGACCCTGACCGCCAACGCGGTGCACACGGATGACGGCGTCAACTGGAAGCCGATCGCCTCCGACGATCCGGCCCCGCCGCTCGTGCAGCACTGCCACGGCGCGCCGGGCATGGTGACCACGCTGGCGGACTCGCGGCTGGCGTCGCCGGAGCTCACTGCCCTCCTGGAAGGCGGTGGCCGCCTCACCTGGCGCGCTGGGCCGCTCGCCAAGGGGACCAACCTCTGCCACGGCACCGGCGGCAACGGCTTCGCCTTCCTGAAGCTGCACGCACTGACCGGCGATGCGCTCTGGCAGGACCACGCCCGCGCCTTCGCGATGACCGCGATCGAGCAGTGGCGCGCAGCCAGCGCCGAGTACGGCCGCGGCCGCTACAGCCTCTGGACCGGCGACATCGGCCTGGCGTGCTATCTGCACGAGTGCCTGGCCGGCTCCGCCCGCTTCCCGACCATCGACGTTTTCTGAGGCCCCGCCCGCGGTCGGCGCTACGGTTGCTGCCCGCTCTTCAAGGCGGCGCAGGGGCCACCGTCGGGCGGCGTCGGGCCGTAGTCGTCGCAGACCACGTGCGTGGCCTGCAGGGTGAGCGCGTAGCTGCGCGCCGGCGCCTTGGCGGGCTCCAGGCCGGTGATCACGAACTGCCAGAACGAGACGTTGCGCACTGGCGCGCCATCCCCGACCCGGACGTCCTGCAGCAGCGCCTCGTGCAACTGCTTGTGGGTGGCGATCGCCGCAGCGAGGTCGGCGGGCGGAACGCCGACGAGGCGCAGCCGGGCGGTGGTGCGGCCGTCCGCAGTCGGCGCAGCCGGGTTCCAGCTCGCCACGTCGAACCAGCCGAGGTGGTTGGGATCGTCCGAGGCCCCCAGCACGCCGTCGATCCGCAGATAGCTGTGGGTCCGCGGCGCGGCTGGCTGCGCCGCGAGCGCGGCTGTCGCGGCCAGGAACGCCGCGGCGGCGACGGCGAGGCGCGCCTTAAGCGCCACGGAACACCGGCGCGCGCTTTTCCATGAACGCGGTGCGGCCCTCCTTGAAGTCGGCCGAGTCGAAGCAGGCGGCGACCGCGGCCTCGACCTCGGCGAGCCGGCGCTTGTCGGGGTCGCGCAGCGCCTCGCGGGCCGCCATCTTGGCGGCGCGGACGGTGAGCGGGGCGTTGGCGCCGATCATCGCGGCGTACTCGCGCACCAGCGGCTCCAGTTCGGCCACCGCGGCGACGCGGTTGACCAGGCCGACCCGCAGCGCCTCCTCGGCGTTGAACTGCCGCGCCGTGAAGAGGATCTCCTTGGCGATCGCCGGCCCCACCAGATCGATCAACGCCTTGATGCCGCCGAAGCCGTAGCCCAGCCCCAGCCGCGCCGCGGGGATGGCAAAGCGCGAGCCCGCCTCGCAGATGCGGATGTCGCAGGTCAGCGCCACCGCCAGGCCGCCGCCGATGCAGTAGCCGCGGATCATCGCGATCGACGGTTTGGAGAGCCCCGCCATGGCGATGTTGGCGGCGGCCGACGCTGACGAATAGCGCGCCTCAGCGGTGGAGTCGCTGCGCTCCGCCTCGAACTGCGAGATGTCGGCGCCGGAGACGAACGCCCGCTCGCCGGCGCCGGTGAAGACGATCACGCGGATCTCCGGGTCAGCCTCGAAGGCGGCCAGCACGTCCGGAATCGCCCGCCACATGTCGAGCGACACCGCGTTGCGGCGCTCGGGGTTGTTGAAGATCATCCAGCCGATCGCGCCGTCCTTGCGGCCGACCAGCTTCTCGACGCCCAGGTCCATCAAGGCTCCTCCCGCCGCCACGTTGACAAGCCGCGCCGGCTTCCGTCAACCGGGGCGCCATGAACGGCAACCTTTACGCCCTGCTCGCCTCGCGTTTTCCGGCCGACCGCGATCAGGCGGCGTTCGAGATGCTGGACGGGACCGCGGTCAGCTACGGCGAACTCGAGGCCGGCGCGGGCCGGCTGGCGGCGCTGCTGCAGGCGAAGGGTGTGGGCGCCGGCGACCGGGTGGCGGTGCAGAGCGCCAAGAGCATCGAGGCGGTGATGCTCTATCTCGCCATGCTGAAGGTCGGCGCGGTGCTCTTGCCGCTCAACACCGCCTACACCCGGCCGAGATCGACTACTTCGTCCGCGACGCCGAGCCGGCGCTCTTCGTCACCGACGCGGTGGCGCTGGCGGCCGAGGCGGCCGGCGCTGGCGCCGCTCGAGGCGATCCGCGCTGCCGACGAGCGCGACCTCGCGGCCATCGTCTACACCAGCGGCACCACCGGGCGCTCGAAGGGCGCGATGCTGAGCCACGGCGCGCTGGCCGCCAACGGACTGGCGCTGACCGAGGCGTGGGGATTCTCAGCCGACGACGTGCTGCTGCACGCGCTGCCGATCTACCACGTGCACGGGCTCTTCATCGCCCTGCACTGCGTCTTCCTCTCCGGCTCGCGGGCGCTCTGGCTGCCGAAATTCGACGAGACCGAGGTGCTGGCGGCGATGGGCCGCGCGACCGTGATGATGGGCGTGCCGACCTACTACACGCGGCTCTTGGCCGACCCGCGGTTCACGCGGCAAGCCGCTGCGAACATGCGGCTTTTCATCTCCGGTTCGGCGCCGCTGCTGCCCTCCACCTTCGCCGAGTTCGAGGCCCGGGTCGGCCAGCCGCTGCTGGAGCGCTACGGCATGAGCGAGGCGGCGATCATCACCACCAACCCGCTGCGTGGGCGCGCGCCTCGCCGGCAGCGTCGGCTATCCGCTGCCGGGCGTCGCCATGCGCATCGCCGAGGGCGGCGGCGTGCAGATCAAGGGACCCAGCGTCACCAGCGGCTACTGGCGCAACCCCGAGAAGACCGCCGAGGCCTTCACCGCCGACGGCTACTTCATCACCGGCGACGTCGGCCGCCAGGACGCGGACGGGCGGCTCTGGCTCTCCGGGCGCAACAGCGACCTGATCATCTCCGGCGGCCTCAACGTCTATCCGAAGGAGATCGAGCTGGTGCTCGACGAGATGCCCGGCGTCGTCGAGAGCGCGGTGATCGGGCTGCCGCACCCCGACTTCGGCGAGGCGGTGGCCGCCGTGGTGGCCGGCGAGGGCGACGAGGCGGCGATGATCGCCGAGGTCCGCACCCGGCTGGCGGCCTTCAAGTGCCCGAAGCGGGTGATCTTCGTGGCCGACCTGCCGCGCAACGCGATGGGCAAGGTGCTGAAGGCCGAGCTGCGCCGCCGCTACGCCGACACGTTCGCCTGAGAGGCCGCTGCGCCACGGTTGCCCTTCCGCCGCCGGCGTCTACAACGCGCCCATGCTCGATCGTTTCGAGGCGAAGCTGGACGGGGCGTTCGACGCGGTCGACCGGGACGAGCTGGTCCGGCGGCTGGGCGCGGTGCTGCCGGGCGAGCGGCTGATCGTCTCGGCCGAGTCGATGCGGCCCTACGAGAGCGACGGGCTGGCCGCCTACCGCAGCCTGCCGGTGGCGGTGGCGCTGCCGGCCGACGCGGCCGAGGCGGCCGGCGTGCTGAAGATCTGCCGCGAGCTCGGCGTGCCGGTGGTGGCGCGCGGCGCCGGCACCGGGCTCTCGGGCGGCGCGCTGCCCTTCCCCGGCAGCGTGCTGCTGGCGCTCGGCAAGCTGAACCGCATCTTCGACATCGATCCGGCGGCGCGCACGGCGCGGGTGCAGCCCGGCGTGCGCAACCTGGCGATCTCCGAGGCGGCGCGGCCCTACGGCCTCTTCTACGCGCCCGACCCGTCCTCGCAGCTGGCCTGCTCGATCGGCGGCAACGTCGCCGAGAACGCCGGCGGCGTGCACTGCCTGAAGTACGGGCTGACGGTGCACAACATCCTGAAGCTGGAGGCGCTGACCATCGACGGCGAGCCGCTGACGATCGGCTCGGAAGCGCTCGACGCGCCGGGCTTCGACCTGATGGCGCTGATGACCGGCTCGGAGGGCCTGCTGGCGGTGGTCACCGAGGTCACCGTGCGCCTGACCGCCGCTGCCGGCCGACGTGCAGACTCTGCTGGCGGCCTTCCCTGACCCGGCTCGCGCCGCGCAGGCGGTGGCCGACATCATCGCCGCGGGGATCACGCCGGCGGGCCTGGAGATGATGGACGCGCTGGCGCTGCAGGCGGCCGAGAAGTTCGCGAACGCCGGCTATCCTCTGGACGCCGCGGCGATCCTGATCTGCGAGACCGACGGCGCGGCCGGCGACGCCGAGGCCGAGCTGGCGCACGTCGCCGAGATCTGCCGCGCGGCCGGCGCGTCCGAGCTCCACGTCGCCAAGGACGAGGCCGAGCGGGCGCGGCTCTGGGCCGGGCGCAAGGCCGCGTTCCCGGCCATGGGCCGCCTCGCCCCGGACTACTACTGCATCGACGGCACCATCCCGCGCCGCCAGCTGCCGGCGGTGCTGGCGGCGATCGCCGAGCTGTCGCGCCAGCATGGCCTCAGGGTCGCCAACGTCTTCCACGCCGGCGACGGCAACCTGCACCCGCTGATCCTCTACGACGCCGCCGCTGACGGCGAGCTGGCCCGCGCCGAGGCGCTGGGCGGGGCGATCCTGGAGCTGTGCGTGGCGGTCGGCGGCTCCATCACCGGCGAGCACGGCGTCGGGCGCGAGAAGATCAACCAGATGTGCGTGCAGTTCACCGAGGATGAACTCGCCGCCTTCGCCGCCATCAAGGCCGCCTTCGACCCGGCCGGCCTGCTCAACCCCGGCAAGGCGGTTCCGACCCTGGCCCGCTGCGCCGAGTTCGGCGCGATGCACGTCCACGCCGGCCAGCTCGCCCACCCCGACCTGCCGAGGTTCTGATGGCCTCGCCCCCTCAAAATCCCGCTCATCCCGGCGAACGCCGGGACCCAGGCAAGACTGTATTGCGAGGGCGCGAACCGGTGGCAGGGCGCGCGCCGAGCGCGCTGTCTTCCAACACGAAGTTCACGAAGGACACGAAGACACCAAGGCCTCCTTCGTGGAATCGTGCCTCGTTCGCTCCGCCTGCCGCGCGACACGCCGGCCGTTCCGCCAGTCCTGCCTGGGTCCCGGCGTTCGCCGGGATGAGCGGATTTGGGGGGGAGGGCTCGCGTGAGTGCGGTGGCCGAGTTGGCGGATGCGGACCTCACCGACTCGCTCGCTGACCAGGTGCGGCGGGCCGCGGCCTCGCACACGCCGCTGCGGATCGTCGGGGGGGATACCAAGGCGTTCTATGGGCGGCCGGTTCGCGGCGAGCCGCTCAGGGTGGCGGGGCATCGCGGGATCAGCGCGTACGATCCCAGCGAGCTGGTGGTCACCGCGCGGGCTGGCACGCCGCTCGCCGAGATCGAGGCGCGGCTTGCGCAGCACGGCCAGCGGCTGGCGTTCGAGCCGCCGCGGTTCGGGCGCAGCCAGCACCATCGGCGGCGTGGTGGCGGCGGGGCTGGCGGGGCCGCGGCGGCCGTTCGCCGGGGCGGTGCGCGACTGCGTGCTGGGCGCGACCATCCTCGACGGCGCCGGTCGGCGCCTGCGGTTCGGCGGCCAGGTGTTCAAGAACGTCGCCGGCTTCGACGCCTTTCGCCTGCAGGCCGGCGCGCTCGGCCAGCTGGGGCTGATCCTCGACGTGTCGCTGCGGGTGACCCCGGCGCCGCGCAAGGAGGCGGCGCTGGCGCTGGAGCTGGAGAGCGACGCGGCGCGCGGCCAGCTCACCGAGCTGATGCGCCGCGCCGGACCGCTGAGCGGCGCCTTCCATGACGGAGCGCGGCTGCACCTGCGGCTCTCCGGCGGCGAGGCCGGCGTCGATGCGGCGGTGCGCGAGCTGGGCGGCGAGGCCGAGCCGCTGAGCGGCTGGGACGCGGTGCGCGACCACGCCCACCCGGCGCTGGCCGGCGAGACGCCGCTCTGGCGGCTCTCGCTGCCCCAGACCGCGCCGATCCCGGCGGTCGGCGACGTGCTGGCCTGGGACTGGGCCGGCGCGCAGGTCTGGCTGCGATCCGATGCGCCCGCCGAGACCATCTGGCAGGCGGCGGCGAGCGTCGGCGGCCACGCGACGCTGTTCCGCGGCGCCCGAGAGCACGACGAGGTGTTCCAGCCGCTGGCGCCGGCCATGCTGGCGCTGCACCACCGGCTGAAAGCGGCGCTCGACCCGGCCCGGGTGCTGAACCCCGGCCGCATGTACGGAGCGCTCTGAAGCATGCGTGTGGAGCTCGCCGGATCGCTCGCGGACACCGTCGCCGGCGCCAGGGCCGAGGCGGTGATCCGCGCCTGCGTCCACTGCGGCATGTGCAACGCCGTCTGCCCCACCTTCCAGCTCACCGGCGACGAGCTCGACGGGCCGCGCGGCCGCATCTACCTGATGAAGGACGCGCTGGAGGGCGAGCCGGTCGGGCCTGAGACCCGGCTGCACCTCGACCGCTGCCTGGAGTGCCGGGCCTGCGAGACCGCCTGCCCGTCCGGCGTCGAGTACCACCGCCTGCTGGACGTCGGGCGCCCGTTCGTCGAGGCCAAGGTCGGCCGGCCGTGGCCGCAGCGCCTGCAGCGGGCGCTGATCCGCTGGGTGAGCGTGAGCCCGGCGCGGTTCGGGGCGGCGTTGCGGTTGGGGCGGGCGTTCGCCTGGGCTTTGCCGGCGGGGCTCCGCAGCAAACTCCCCCTCCCCGACGGGAGGGGGCGGGGGGCGGGGGGCTCTATCCGCCACAACCAGGCTTCGGGGTCAGCCGTCGGCATTGCGGCCGGCCCTGAGAGCCCCCCACCCCTGACCCCTCCCCTCGAGGGGGAGGGGCGGATGGTGCTCCTGGCCGGCTGCGTGCAGGCGGCTGCGGCGCCGCAATTCAACGCCGCCGCCAAGCGGGTGTTCGGCAAGGTCGGCGTGGCGCTCGCCGAGAGCCCGCGGGCTGGCTGTTGCGGGGCGGTGAGCTTCCATCTCGACGCGCCGGACGAGGCCCGGGCGCTGGCGCGGCGCAACCTCGACGCCTGGACCGCCGAGCTCGACGCCGGGGCCGGCGCCGTCGTCGTCACCGCCAGCGGCTGCGCGGCGTTCATCAAGGACTATCCCGACCTGCTGGCCGACGACCCTGCCTATGCCCAGAAGGCGCGGCGGATCGCCGACGCCGTGCGCGACCCGGTCGAGGTGCTGGAGGGCTCGGGGCTGACGCCGACGGCCGCGCCGGCCGAGCCGCGCATCGCCGTCCACGATCCCTGCACGCTGCGCAACGGCCTGTTGCTCGGCGGCCGCGTCGAGGCGCTGCTGCGGCGCCTGGGATACGAGCCTCAGGCCGTGCGAGACGCCCACCTCTGCTGCGGCTCGGCCGGCCCCTACGCCCTCACCCAGCCGGTGTTCGCTGGCGCGCTGCGGGCCAACAAGCTGGAGGCGCTGACCGAGCATGCGCCGGCCGCCATCTGTACGGCCAACATCGGCTGCTGGATGCACCTCGCCGAGACCTCGCCGGTTCCTGTCCGGCATTGGATCGAGGCGGTCGACGACGTAGTCTGAGGCCGCCTGCGAAGGGAGCCGAGACGATGCGCAACCTTGTCAAACCGGGTATGGCGGCGGCGGCGGCGCTGCTCGCAACCTCCGCCAGCGCCACGCCGGCGCCGATCGTCTACTTCGACATCGCCGGGCCGGATCTCGCCAGCCAGGCGGCGTTCTACAAGGCGGTGTTCGGCTGGACCTCCGGGCCAGGCGGCAGCCTCAACGTGCCCGCGGCGTCGCCGCTGCCGGGCAGCCTGCGCGTCGAGGAGGCGGAGCAAGGCCCGCTCGCCGAGCGGGTGCTCTATGTCGGCGTGCCCGACATCAACGCGACGCTGGAGACGGTGAAGGCGAACGGCGGCCAGGTGGTGTTCGGGCGCACCGTGGCGCCCGGCGTCGTCATCCTGGCGCTCTTCAAGGACCCGGCCGGCAACCGGATGGGCCTCGTCGAGCTGGATCGCGCCGGCAAGCCGATCGTGCCGCCGGCGTAGGCTCAGCATACCTCAGGTCCGAATGTCGCCAGCCGCGGCGGTCCGGTCGTGCGATCATCTCCACACATCAGGAGATCGCCACATGGCTTCGATTCACAAAGAGATTTCGCTCAATGCGAGCCCCGAGAAGGTGTGGGACGTGGTGCGCGACGTCGGCGCCGTGCACACCCGCTTCGCACCCGGCTTCGTGACCGACACGGTGATCGACAAGCCGGGCGAGCGCGTCGTCAGCTTCGCCAACGGCTTCGTCGCCCGCGAGGTGATCGTCGACATCGACGAAGCGCGCCGCCGCCTCGCCTATTCCGTCCGCTCCGAGCGGATCGCGCACCACAACGCCTCGTTCCAGGTGATCGCCGACGGCGCGGGCAGCCGCCTCGTCTGGATCGCCGACGTGCTGCCGGCCGAGGCCGCCGTCACGGTCGGCGCGATGATGGAGGACGGCATCGGCTCGGCGAAGCGGGCGCTGGATGGGCTCGGCTGGAGTTTGACCCACCGCCCGTCATCGCCGGGAGCCCGGCGATGACGGAAGGTGGGAGCGGGAACGCATGCGTCCCGAAATGCAAAATGCCCGCTACGGCCCTGCAGAGCCTCGTACGCGGCTTTGGTGACGATACCGGTAGTACCCTAGCGCCCACCCTCGCCGCGGGCCTCTGGCGCCGCTCGCAGGCCGTTCTGGGGGCATCCCAGCGCGGAGGGAGCGCTTACAGCCCCAGTGAGCTGGCCACCGCGGGGTACGTCACCTTGCCGGCCATGATGTTCAGCCCCTGGGCGAAGCCGGGGTCGTCGGCCAGCGCCCGGTCGACGCCGCGGGCGGCCAGCGCCGAGACGTAAGGGGTGGTGGCGGCGGCCAGCGCGTAGGTGGAGGTGAGCGGCGCGGCGCCCGGCATGTTGGCGACGCAATAGTGCACGACGCCGTCGACGCCGAAGGTGGGGTCGGCGTGGGTGGTCGGGTGGCTGGTCTCGAAGCAGCCGCCCTGGTCGATGGCGACGTCGACCATCACCGCGCCGGCCTTGCATCCGCTCGACGTCGGCGCGGGTGACCAGCTTGGGCGCCGCCGCGCCGGGGATCAGCACGCAGCCGATCACCAGGTCGGCGTCCGGCAGCACCGCGGCGATGGCGTCGCGGGTGGAGAAGGCGGTCTTCAGGCGCCCGTCGAACTGGTCGTCCAGCACCTCCAGGCGGGCGGCCGAGATGTCGAACAGGGTGACGTCGGCGCGGTGGCCGATCGCCATCTCCGCCGCGTGCTTGCCGGAGACGCCGCCGCCGAGGATGATCACCTTGGCGGCCGGCACCCCCGGCGCGCCGCCCAGCAGCACGCCGCGCCCGCCGTGCGGCTTCAGCAGGTGGTAGGCGCCCGCATCGACCGCCATGCGGCCGGCCACCTGGCTCATCGGCGCCAGCAGCGGCAGCCGGCCCCAGCGGTCGGTGACCGTCTCGTAGGCGATCGCCGTGCAGCCGGACTGCATCAGCCCCAGCGTCTGGTCGCGGTCGGCGGCCAGGTGCAGGTAGGTGAAGAGGATGTGGTCGCGGCCGCAGCCGGGCGATCTCGATGGGCTGCGGCTCCTTCACCTTCACGATCAGCTCGGCGGCGTCGAACACGGCGTCGGCATTGGGCAGGATGGTCGCGCCGAGATCGGCGTAGGCGGCGTCGGCGATGCCGATGCCCGCCGCCGCGCCCGCCTCGACGAACACCTCGTGGCCCTCGTGGACCAGCTGCAGGACGAGGCCCGGCGTCGCGCCGACGCGGAATTCCAGCGTCTTGATTTCCTTGGGAACGCCAATCCGCATGGCCTCGGCCCTCCAGAGCACGATCGTGTCGTTCGGAACGCGTGTGACAGCCAAATCGTGCTCCGGATCGAGAGAATTGGAGCGCGTTCGAACCGCAAAAGCGATTCCACTTTTGCCGGACGCGCTCTAGCAGGGCTGGCGCGGAGCGGATAGAGCCGCAGGCCTACGCATCCTGTCGCGAGCTCCCGGGTTTCTGGTCTGAATGATCCGTCGGCGCCGAACCCGCATCGTCGCGACCCTGGGGCCGGCCAGCCGGGCGCCGGCTATGGTGCTGGCGCTGGCCGAGACCGGCGTCGACGTCTTCCGCCTCAACTTCAGCCACGGAACCCACGAGGACCACCTCCATGCGCTGCGGGCCGTGCGCAAGGCGGAAACCGAGATCGGCCGGCCGCTGGCGGTGCTGGCCGACCTGCAGGGGCCGAAGTTCCGGCTGGGCGTCTTCAAGGACGGCCGCATCGACCTCGCGCCCGGCCAGATGCTGCGCCTCGATCTCGACCCCAAGCCGGGCGACCGCCGGCGCGTGTCGCTGCCCCACCCTGAGGTGTTCAAGGTGCTGCGCCAGGGCATGCTGCTGCTGCTCGACGACGGCAAGGTGCGGCTGCGGGTAAAGAGCGACACCTCCGACTCCGCCGAGGTGGAGGTGGAGGCCGGCGAGGCGCTCTCGGACCACAAGGGGCTCGCCGTGCCCGGCGTGATGATCCCGGTGCCGGCGCTGACCTCCAAGGACCAGACCGACGCCGAGTTCGCGCTGCGGATCGGCGTCGACTGGATCGCGCTCTCGTTCGTGCAGCACGCCGGCGACATGGCGGCGCTGCGGCGCATCGTCGAGGGCCGCGCGGCGGTGCTGGCCAAGATCGAGAAGCCGGCCGCGGTCAACGATCTGGAGGCCATCCTCGACGTCTGCGACGGCGTCATGGTGGCGCGCGGCGACCTCGGCGTCGAGCTGGCGCCGGAGGAGGTGCCGGTGGTGCAAAAGCGCATCGTCCGCGCCGCCCGGCGCCGCGGCGCGCCGGTGATCGTCGCCACCCAGATGCTGGAATCGATGATCACCGCCCCTGCCCCGACCCGCGCCGAGGCCTCCGACGTCGCCGGCGGCGTCTACGAGGGCGCCGACGCGCTGATGCTGTCGGCCGAATCGGCGGCTGGGGCCTATCCCCGCGAGGCGGTGGCGATGATGGACGCCATCATCCGCCAGGTCGAAGCGGACCCCAGCTGGCCGAGCCTGATGCGGGCCGAGCACGGCGAGGACGCCGACGAGGACGTCGATGCGCTGATCGCCGCGGCAACGCGGGCTGCGCAGGCCCGCTCCACCGCCTGCATCGTCGCCTACACCACCACCGGCGGCACGGCGCGGCGGGTGGCGCGGGAGCGGCCGCTGCACCCGGTGCTGGCCATCGCCCCGGACGACAAGGTGGCGCGGCGGCTGGGCCTGGTCTGGGGCCTGGAGCCGCGCGTCGCCGCCCAGCCGCGCGGCATCGCCGCGATGACCGACGACGCCGCCCATCTCGCCGCCGAGCTCGGCCTCGCCGGCGCCGGCGAGCGGGTGCTGATCATCGCCGGCCCGCCGCTCGGCGCCCCGGCGCGGCCAACCTGCTGAGGATCACCCATGCACCAAAGGCGCGGAGCGGGGCGAGCTAGGACAGGTCCTTCCCCCTCTGGGGGAAGCGCCCCGAACGCGCAGCGGAGGGGCGTTGGGGGAAGTCTCCACACCCCCCATTGTCGCTCGCCTTCGGCGACGCGACGTTTCCCCCGCAAGCGGGGGAAGAGGCTAAGCCCGCATCCGCTCCTCGGCGGCGGTCGTTGCGCCGAAGGTTAGACGCTCCACGTAGGTCCAGAGCGCGGCGACCTCGTCGGCGGCCGGGCCGGCGCCCGTGAGCTCCTCGGCGGAGCGGCCGCTTTCCAGCGCCGACTGGTAGGCGGCCCGGGCGCGGAGGATGGTCGGCGCCACCGGCAGGCGCATGATCCTGAGCGCGGCCTGCGCCTTCTTGACCAGCGGCGGCTCGGCGCCGGCCCTGGAGACCGGCGCCTGGTTGAGCACGATCAGGCCGGGCTTGCGCAGGCGCCGCAGCACCTCGGCGGTGCGGATGGCGGCGGCGAAGTCCAGGAAGGTCGGGCGGATCACCAGCAGCGACAGGTCGGCCAGCACGATGGCGTGCGCCAGCTCGTCCTCGGCGCCGGCCGGCGTGTCGACGAAGAAGGCCTCGACGCCGGCGCGCACCGCGCCGGTCTGCAAACCGAGCAGCTCGACCCCGCTGGTCTCGCAGCAGGCCGGCCCGCAGGCGGCTCGCCCCTTCAGCACGGCGCTCGACGAGCGCTGCGGGTCGGAGTCGGCCAAGAGGGTGCGCTTGCCACGCAGATGCGCGGCGATGGCGAGGTGGACCGCCACCGTGGTCTTGCCGGAGCCGCCCTTGCGGGCAATGACCGCGATGGTCCGCATGCCGCCCCCTGTCCCGAGACGCACGTTGCTAGACCAGGTCGGGCTTGAGTCGCGACCTTGAAGCGTGGCCGTAGCCCAAAGAATTGGCGTCGGCGCGGCCTAGCTAGGCTGGGGGGTTTACCGAACACCGGTATCGCCCGTAGGTTCCAGTCTGGACGGGAGACTTCAGGGGCATGGCGCGCGCCGCCGATTTTACGCTCAGCCGGACCGACGCGGGCCGCACGGTGGTGTGCACCGGCGACTGGACGGCCATCGAGATGGGCATGGCCAACGAGCGCCTCGGCGAGGCGTTGGCCGGGGTTCCGGAAGCGACGGTGGACCTGCGCCAGATCGGCCGCTGCGACACCGCCGGCGCCTACGGCATCCTCAAGGCCGCCCAGGGCGCGCAGAAACCGCCCAAGCTGATCGCCCGCCCGGAGCTCGACCGGCTGATCGAGCTGGTCGAACGCGCCGTCAAGGCCGAGCCGACCCCGCACTACCAGCGCCGCCCGTTCAACGAGCTGTTCGAGCGGATCGGCCGCGGCGTGATCCACCTCGGCCTCGAAGCCTTCGACACCATGGTGTTCTTCGGCCACCTGCTGGTGGCGATCGGCCGGGCCATCGCCAATCCGCGCAAGGTGCGCTGGGCGGCCTGCTTCGCGATGGCCGAGCGGGCGGGCCTGGACGCCATTCCGATCGTGACGGTCACCACCTTCTTCATCGGCGCGGTGGTGGGCCTCTTGGGCGCGAACATGCTCACGACGTTCGGCGCGCAGGTCTACGTGGTCGAGCTGATCGGCGTGGCGGTGATGCGCGAGTTCAACGTGCTGATCACCGCGCTGCTGCTGGCCGGCCGCTCGCTCGTCCAGCTTCGCCGCCGAGATCGGCGCGATGAAGATGAACCAGGAGATCGACGCCATGCAGGTGCTGGGCGTCGATCCGTTCGACGCGCTGGTGTTCCCGCGCTTCTTCGCCCTGGTGATGACCATCCCGCTGCTCACCTTCGCGGCGACCATCGCCGGCCTGCTCGGCGGCCTTTGCGTCGCCTGGAGCCAGCTGGGGCTGGGGCCGGTGTTCTTCTTCCAGCAGATGATCGACAACGTCGGGCCCAAGCACTTCTGGGTCGGCATGTCGAAGGCGCCGGTGCTGGCGGTGATCATCGCCGGCATCGGCTGCCGCCAGGGCATGGAAGTGGGCGGCGACGTCGAGAGCCTGGGCCGCCGCGTCACCGCGGCGGTGGTGCACGCGATCTTCGCGACGATCCTGATCGATGCGATCTTCGCCGTCATCTACATGAAGCTGAACATATGACGGCGGCCGTCGACGACGATGACGTGCTGGACGAGGCCGCGCCGCCGATCGAGGTGCGCGACCTCTACTCGGCCTTCGGCGACCACGTGATCCACGAGCGACCTGAACCTCACCGTGCGGCGCGGCGACGTGCTGGGCGTGGTGGGCGGCTCGGGCGCCGGCAAGTCGGTGCTGCTCAACACCATCATCGGCCTGAAGCGGCCCGAGGGCGGCACGGTGCGCATCTTCGGCGCCGACATCCAGCATGCCCGCCACCGGCGTGTGGACCGCCATCGAGCGGCGCTGGGGCGTGCTCTTCCAGCAGGGCGCGCTGTGGTCGAACCTGACCGTGAAGGAAAACGTCGCCGCGCCGCTGATCGAGCACACCGACATGGGCGCCAAGGAGATCGGCGAGCTCGCCGACCTGAAGATCGCGCTGGCCGGCCTGCCGGCGGGAGCCGGGGCGCTGAAGCCGTCGGAGCTCTCCGGCGGCATGATCAAGCGGGCCGGGCTGGCCCGCGCCCTGGCGCTCGATCCGGAGCTGCTGTTCCTCGACGAGCCGACCTCGGGCCTCGATCCGATCAGCGCGGCGGCGTTCGACGAGCTGATCCGCGACCTGGCCGACAGCCTCGACCTGACCGTGTTCATGATCACCCACGACCTCGACAGCCTCTACGCGATCACCGACCAGGTGGCGGTGATCGCCGACAAGAAGGTGGTGGCCATGGCCCCGGTGCGCGAGCTGGAGCATTTCGACCACCCGTGGATCCGCGAGTACTTCCTGGGTCCGCGCGGCCGCGCGGCGGCGGCGAAGTACGACGCCCCGGCCAGTCCGACGAGGGGAGCGCACTGAATGGAGCGCAACGCCAACTACGCCCTGGTGGGCCTGATCTCGACGATCCTGCTGATCGCGATGATCGTCTTCGTGTTCTGGCTCGCCAACTTCGCCTTCAGCGCCAAGTACGACACCTACGACGTGGTGTTCCACGGGCCGGTGAGCGGACTGACGCGCGGCGGCGACGTGCAGTTCAACGGCATCAAGGTCGGCGAGGTCTCCGACATCCAGCTCGACGCCCAGCGACCCCAACAAGGTGATCGCCAAGACGCAGGTGCGCTCCGACACGCCGGTGCGCGTCGATACCGAGGCCTCGCTCGAGCCGCAGGGCATCACCGGGGTCAACTACATCCAGCTCACCGCCGGCACGACGTCTCGAAACCCTTGCTGAAGGACGCCACGCCGTCCGGCCAGCCAATGATGATCCAGGCCAAGCCCGGCACCATGTCCTCGCTGCTGTCGGGCGGCGGCACGGTGATGCAGGCCGCGCTGGAGACGCTGCAGCGGATCAACCAGGTGCTCTCGCAGCAGAACATCCAGAAGGTCACCGCCATCATCGGCGACGTGCAGGCGGTGACCGCCGAGCTGCGCGAGCGCAAGGCGATCATCGCCGACGCCGACAAGGCGCTGCAGGACGCCGACCAGGCGGCCATCCAGATCAAGACGCTCGCCAAGTCGGCGCAGGGCCTGGTCGACAGCGACGGCAAGCGCGACGCTCGGCAAGATCGGCAAGGCCGCCGACGAGATCCAGGGCGCGGCCGCCGACCTGCGCGTCGTCATGGCCAAGCTGCAGGGACCCGGCCTCCGACTTCGCCAGCAACGGCCTGCCCGAGCTGACCCGCACCATCGCCAGTCGCTGCACAAGGCGACCAACGACCTCGATCGGCTGGTGAACGAGGTCGAGCGCGACCCGCGCGGCTTCATCAACAAGCCGCCCGCCAAGCAAATCCAGGTGAAGCCATGATCCATCGCGCCCTCGCCCGTCTGGCGGCGCTCGCGGCGGCTGGCCGCGCTCGGCGCCTGCATCACCCTGTTCCCGAAGGAGCCGCCGGCGCAGCTCTACCGCTTCGACGCGGCCATCCAGCCGGCGGCCGCCAACGGCCCGCCGGTGGCGATCCGCGCCGGCATGATCGAGTTCGATCCGGCGGCGGCCGGCGACGCGCATCCTCACCGTGACCGGCGACCAGGTGGCCTACGTGCAGGACGGCCGCTGGGCGGCCCCGGCCAGCCAGCTGTTCCAGGCGGCGGTGGAGCACGGCTTCAACACCGCCGGCGGCCCGGCCCGGCTGGTGGACATCACCGACGCCTCATCGGCGAGGTTCCGGCTGCAGTTGAAGGTGACGCACTTCGAGGCGCGCTACCTGAATGGCCCCAAGGCGCCGCCGACGATCGTCGTCAGCGTGCGGGCGACGCTGGACCGCAACAAGACCGGCGGCCCCCTGGTCGCCGAGATGCCGTTCGAGGCCAGCGTGCCGGCCGCCGACGAAGGTCTCGGCTCGATCGTCCAGGCCTACGACCAGGCAGTCTCCCAGGTGGTGAGCGGCATCGTCGCCTGGGTCGGCCAGAACGCCGGGGCCTGACGGCGCGCCGCCACGCCTCAGTTCAAGCGACGCTTCTTCTGCAACGCCGAGCGGTCGGCGGTGCGGATCTCGACGTCGAACACATCGTTCTCGCGCTGGATGGTCAGCGGCGCAGTGACGCCCGGCGGGCCGAGCGCCCATAGCTGCTTGTAGAAGTCGCCGAGCTCGCTCACCCGGTGGCCGGCGATGCGATGGATCACGTCGCCGCTGCGCAGCTCGGCGCGCGAGGCCGGGCCGCCGTGCGAAACATCGACGATCACCACGTGCGACGAGACCTCTCGCGAGAGCACGCCGAGCCACGGCCGCTGCGGCCGCGGCCGCCCGTGGCTGAGGTCGTCGAGGATCGGAACCAGCAGCTCGGCCGGGACGAACAGGTTGAGCGGCGAGACGTCGCCGTCCGGCGCCAGCTGCTCCATCTTCAGCGAGCCGACGCCGATCAGGTCACCGGTGGGACCGATCAGCGCCGCGCCGTTCCAGTGCGGATGGGCCGGCTCCACGTAGAGCGCCGAGTCGAGGTAGTATTCCCAGTAGCCGGCGAACGGCTCGCGGGCGACGATGCGGCTCGAGAGCGCGTGGCTGCGGCCGCCGGCGCCGGCCGAGATCACCTTCGCGTCGCGCCGCACCTTGCTCGAATCGCCGATCGGCATGGCCGGCAACCCCAGCGGCTCCAGCGCATGGAGCAGCCCGAAGCCGGTCGCCTGGTCGATGCCCAGCACGTGGGCCTCGATGCGCGCGCCGTCGTTGGTGGTGACGATCACCTCCTCGGCCTCGGTCAAGAGGTAGCCGATCGTCAGCATCAGGCCTTCTTCGCCGATCACGATGGCGTTGCCGACCCGCTCGGTGTTGAGGGTGCGGGCGGAGTAGGCGTCCTCCGGAATGCGGGCTTCCAGCGCGACCAGCGAAGCGAGACGCTGGGCCAGGTCGAACTCGAACTGCCGCGCCACCGGCCGCAGCTCCTCGTCGACCTCGTAACCGGCGAACAGAGACGCCACGGGCGGACCTCGGCAAAGCCTCTCGATCGGCGCAGTTTACGCTGATCCGCCGGCCGAGCGCAGCCCAAAACAGATAGAGAGCCCGCATCGCCCGCGGCGGCCGGTCGGCCCGGCCAGCGTAGCGTCGGCGCGCCGTCGCCTCTATGAGCAAGCGCGCCATCCCATTCGCGGAGCCCCGATGTCCGACGCCCTCGCACCCACGCTGCAGACCACCCTCGGCCAGGTTCGCGTCGTCAGCGACGAGCCGGGCCGCAGCGCGATCGAGTACGAGGTGGGTCCGCAGATGTGCCACTCGGGCGGCGTGGCGCAGGGCGGCTTCGTCTGCGCCTGGATCGACACGGCGATGGCGCACGCGTCGATCTCGCTGCTCCCCGAGATGACGCCGATGTCGCTGGAGCTGAAGGTCAGCTACTTCGCGCCGGTCCGTCCCGGCCGGGTCGTCGCCGAGGGCTGGATCGAGCGGCGCGGCAGGAGCACCTGCTTCGCCGAAGGACGACTGCTCGATCCAAAAGGCGCGGTGCTGGCGAAGGCCAGCTCGACGATCCGGCTGATTCCGCGCGACGCAGTGGAGGCGAGCGCGCGGCGGGCGCTGGCCTGAAAGGCCCACCCGGGCGGAACCCTCAGTCGTCGCGGTGGACGCGCTCGCGGCGCTCGTGCCGCTCCTGGGCTTCGAGGCTCAGGGTCGCGATCGGGCGGGCTTCCAGGCGCGCCAGGGTGATCGGCTCGCCGGTCTCCTCGCAATAGCCGTAGACGCCATCCTCGATCCGCCGCAGCGCGTCGTCGATCTTGGCGATCAGCTTGCGTTGCCGGTCGCGCGTGCGCAGCTCCAGGGCCCGGTCAGTCTCCGACGACGCGCGGTCGGCGAGATCAGGGTGATTTTCGGTCTCGGCCTGCAGATGCGTCACGGTTTCCCGAGATTCGCGAAGGATGTCTTCCTTCCACTTCTGCAACTTTTGCTGGAAGTATTGGAGCTGCCGCTCGTTCATGAACGGCTCATCATCCGAAGGATGATAGCCGCTTCCGTTCAGCAGCGTGGCAACAGACTGCATCGACGCCTCACGCCCCCAAATCAAAGTTCCCGCTTCATCGTCGGGCGGCCGGCTTATAGGCAAAACCCCCGAAGGCGGCAACGCGGCTCGCGCGGCAGGGGCGCTTAGGTCGCAAGCGCCGCGCCTTCCAGCTTGGCGAGCTCGACCGCGGCGCGCGTCTCGATCTCGTCGAGCACGCCTTCCAGCCGCGGATCGTCGGTGAGCGCGCGCTGGTCGCGCACCGCGCGGGCCAGCGCTTCGATGTTCGTCGCCGTCAGCCCGCCGCCCAGCAGCTCCAGCTTCAGCTCGTCGAGCGCGTCCAGGATGTAGCTGGCCCGCCGGGTGGCCCGACGGCGTCGCTCCAGCGGTCCGCCGACTTCCTGCAGGGCGATCAGGGCGCCGAGCGATGAGACCGCCGAGACGCCGCCGGCGCCGGAGACGCCGGCCGCGCCCGAGGCGGCCGGGGTCATGATCGGCGCGAAGCCACCGGCCGCCGCCGGCGACGCGGCCGGCCTGGCGTTCCCGATGCCACTGGGCCCGGCCGGCCCGCTTACTTTCATCTGCCCCTCGGCTCACCAAGCCCGGAAGTCCGGCTGCAGGTACTGTCGGGCGGCTTGCTTAGGGCATGGTTAATGCCGGGCAGTTTCTGCCGAGCGGCGCGGCGCCCGCACCCGCTCAGCTCACAAACCTTTGATCTTACGTCATTTTCACGCGAGCGACGGCTGGCAAGCTTCTGGCAGAGGACGCGGGCGTGAAAGAAGGCCTTTGCATGCGTCACCTGTTGCGTCTCGCGCTGGCGGTCCTCGGCTGCGTCGCTCCTCGCCGCCCCGGCGCTCGCCGGCTCGCGGATCAAGGACATCGTCGACTTCGAGGGCGTGCGCGACAACGAGCTGGTCGGCTACGGCCTGGTGGTCGGGCTGAACAACACCGGCGACTCGCTCCAGAACGCGCCGTTCACCAAGCAGGCCATCCAGTCGATGATGGAGCGGCTGGGCGTCAACACGCACGATCCCAACGCTTCGAGCCTGATCAACACCAAGAACGTCGCCGCCGTGATGGTCACCGCGCGGCTGCCGGCGTTCGGGGCGCCCGGCGCGCAGCTCGACGTGTCGGTCTCGGCGATGGGCGACGCCAAGAGCCTGCTGGGCGGCACCCTCCTGATGACCGCCCTGATGGGCGCCGACGGACAGACCTACGCGGTCGCGCAAGGCACCGTGCAGACCGGCGCGGTCTCCGCCTCCGGTGCGTCGGGCTCGTCGATCACGCGCGGCGTGCCCACCGCCGGACGCATCGCCAACGGCGGCTTGATCGAGCGCGAGAGCGGCTTCGACTTCAACCAGATGGCCGTGCTGCGCCTCACGCTGCACAACGCCGACTTCACCACCTCGCGCCGCATCGCCCAGGCGATCGACGCCGCCTACCCCGGCTCGGCCGTCGCCGAGAACCCCGGCATCGTCGCCATCAAGCCGCCCGCCGGTCACGACATGGCGAGCTTCGTCACCGACGTGGAGGATCTCGACGTCGATCCCGAGTCCCCCGCCAAGGTGGTGGTCGACGAGGTGTCGGGCGTGGTGGTGATGGGCGCCGACGTGCGCATCTCCGAGGTGGCGATCGCGCAGGGCAACCTCACCATCACCGTCACCGAGACGCCGCACGTCAGCCAGCCCGCGCCGTTCAGCCAGGGCGTGACCACGGTGGTCCCGCAATCGACGGTCAAGGTCGACGAAGCCAAGGGCAAGAAGCTGATGCTGGTCGGCGGCGGCGTCTCGCTGCAGAGCCTGGTCACCGGCCTCAATGCGCTGGGCGTCACGCCGCGCGACATGATCTCCATCCTGCAGGCCATCAAGGCGTCCGGCGCCCTGCAGGCCGACATCGCGGTGATGTGATGACAGCGCTTTCGGCGATGACGCCGCAGATCGACGCCACCGCCGGCCCCGCCGCGACCAGCCTCGCCGAGCTCGCCCGGCGCGGCCAGATCCACCAGACCGCCCAGAAGTTCGAGGCCTCGTTCCTGACCTCGATGCTGCAGACCATGTTCAAGAGCGTCACCACCGCCCCACCGTTCGGCGGCGGCGCCGGGCGAGGACATGTGGAAGTCGTTCCTGGCCGAGGCGATGGCCAAGGACATGGCGCGGCGCGGCGGCGTCGGCGTCGCCAGCTCGGTCGAGCGCGAGATGCTGAAGATGCAGGGCATGGAAGACCCGGCGCCGCCAGCCGCGGGTGCGGCAGGCGCCGCTCCGGGCAAGGCGAGCACCGCCGCGGCGGGCGCGGACTCGGCGGGCATTGGCCTGACTTACCCCGGCCTGCCATCCGCCGCCCAGAAGATCGCGGCCGCGCCGCCTCGCTGGCCTGCGGTCGACTCCGCAGCGACCGGCACTCGCAAGATGAGCGCGCCCCGCAAGGCGACGATCCAGTGAGCGAGCCGGCTTTCCCGGGCCTGGAGGGCATGGTGACGCTCACCGAGCGCCTTACCCAGATGCTGGCCGACCAGGCGCGCGCCTTCGAGCAGCACCGCCCGCAGGACGCCGCCGCCGGCCTCGCGGCCGTGACGCGGCTCACCGCCGACTACCGCGCCGGCTCGGCCCACGTCCACGCCAACCCGCGGCTGCTGCAGGCCGCCTCGCCCGAGCTGCGCGCCCGCCTGCTGCGCGCCACCGAGGCGTTCGAAGCGGTGCTGCAGCGCCAGGGCCGCGCGCTGGCCGCCTCGAAGACGGTGACCGAAGGCCTGGTGAAAGCCGTCGCCGAGGAGATCGCCAGCCGCCGCGGCGTCGGCCAGGGCTACGGCCCCGGCGCCCCCCGCCGCCCGCTCGCCACCGCGATCACGCTGAACCAGCGGGCCTGACGCGGGGCGCGCGAGGTCAATCCACGCGCGCTCGACATCGCGAAGGGGCCGCGCCATAGCGGGCCGGCAAGCGGGGACGAGGCTGGCATGGCTAAGCGCGCGCAGACGCCCACCGAGGCGCCGCCGGCGTTCCGGGAACGGCTGGTCGTGGTGGACGACTTCCTGCCGGTCGAACTGGCCGAGGCCATGCGGCTCGATATCGACGATCACTTCGGCCGGCCCGAGGCCCACGGGCCGGCCACGCACCAGATCTGGAACTACTGGTTCGTGCCGGAGCTCTACGCCTACCTGCGGACGCGGCCCGAACAGGTGATCGCGGCCAGCTCGGTGCAGGCGTTCATGCAGCGGCTGGCCGACTGGTCGGCGGCGGGCCTTGGCCTGGCGGCGGTGTCGGCGCCGTCGCTGGCGCTCTATGTGCCCGGCTGTCACGAGGGGCTGCACAACGAGGCGGCGAACGGCCGCTTCGGCTACGCCTATTGCCTGACGCGCGACGGGCGACGCACGGTCGGCGGCGAGTTGCAGGTGCAGCGCGAGGGCGAGGCGCTGCGGGCGCTGGCGCAGCAGCCTGGCGCGCCGCGGGCGTTCTTCGACATCGTGGCGCCGAAGTTCAACCGGCTTGTCGTGTTCGATGCGCGCACGCCCCACGCGCTCTCCGCGCTGGCCGGCTCGATGGACCCCCACGACGGCCACATCGTGCTGCACGGTCTGATCCGCGAGGCCGCGCCGTACGGCGACGGCGCGCTTGACGCGAAGACGTTGCTGGACGCCGCCGCCGAGGCGTTCATGGCCTTCACCGCCGGCGCCTTCATCGACGGCTACCACGGTCCGGTGACGTTGCGGATCGAGGTCAGCGCGGCGGGCGCGGCCAGCTGCCAGGTGGTGCTCGACCGGGTGACGCATCCCGATCCCGGCGACCGCCGCTGGCCGATGCTGCTGAACGACCTGGTGGCGCGGTTCGAAGCGATGCGGCTGCCGCCCGCCGACGGCCCGAGCCGCATGTTGATACCGGTGACCTTCGGTGAGCCGCTGCCGCCGGCTTGATCGGCGCGCAGCCGGTACAAGAAAACGTGAACAGATGGCGCTGGGACCCACTCCTAACCTTGGTGCTTAACAGTCGACCCCAGTTGCAAAGCGCATCGTCAGCGCCGGCGGGTTGTCTTGGTTAATATATGGGATACGATTTACTATACATATCAACGCTGTTTGCCTTCTAGGGTCTTTTCTTGCTTGAAAGTCATCCGCCGTCGGCCATTCTTTCGAGGGTCACGAAACCGGGGGGGAAACCCGAGTTTCGAGAGAATGCAGATGTTCAGTTCGGAAGCAGCGATCACCACTCAAACGGATGGATCGTCTCGCAGTTTCGCCCCTGTCAATGACGAGGCGGCCTACCAAAAGCCCACCTTCTCCGAGTTTCTCGACCAGGACGCCTCGCAATTCTTCTACCGCTGGGGCGGCGAGCTGTCGTCGATCCTGATCCGGCTGCGGGCCAGGTTCGACGGCGACCTCGACCAGTACCTGCTCTATTCGATCTTCCTGCTGGGCGAGCTCTCGCAGGTGGTGGTCGGGGCGGACGCCAGAGCCCGCGGCGAGGTCCCCCGCGAACGGGAACGCAAGGGCATGAACGCCCTCAGCCTCTCGGACATCACCCTGATCCCGCGCGAAACCGCCCGCCGCAAGCTGCAACAGCTGGTGGCGGACGGCTATCTGCGCCGCGAGGGCGAGGGGCTGTATTTCCTCGCCGACCGCTATGGGCTGGACGCCTTCTTCTGGGATCTGAAGCCGCTGTTCTGGGACAGCCTGGTCCCGCCGGCGGCATAGGGTTTGGGGTGTCATCCCGGACGCTCCGGTCAGAAAGCTGTCCGGGATGACACGCGAGGTTGGCGCGGGGGTGCGTCGCCAACCTCGATGGCGGCAGCTATTCGACCCGGTCCATCCAGGTCCACAGCTCGCGGATGCCCAGCGCCCGCAGCGAGGCGTCGGCGGCGCCCACCGCGCCGATCCCGGCGCACTCCAGGGCGTCGTCGAGGGTGACCGGCTGCGAGCGATCGAACTGGCCGCGGCGGCGCGCCAGCCGCACGTAGCGGCGCCATGCGCACTCGACGCTCTCGACCTCCTCGACGACGCCGGGCGGCAAGAGGCCCGACTTCAGCACCCGGTGAAAGGTGACCAGCGAAGCGCCATGACAGAGCGTGCGGACCAGCATGCCGAGCCAGGCTTCGTCCATCGGCTCGGCCGCCAGGTCGTCGGGCGGCGTCACTTCCGCCGCCGGCAGCGGCGCCTTGGTCTCGCCGACGACGCTGAGCACGATGTTGCCGCGATCGTCGACGAAGCCGTACTGCAAGAGGTGGCGCCCGCCGGACGCGACCAGGGTGCGGACGTCGAAGTAGATGTGCTCGGTGGCCGACTTCTGCCGCCGCGGCGCGAAGAGCCGGAACGGTGCGGCCGGCTTCGGCCCTTCGGTGCGCGGCCGCTGCAGCGCCCAACTCATGCGGGCGGCGGTGGGGCCGGGGCGGACCGGGTTTAGCAGCAAGGTCATTGGCGTTTTGCTCCGCTGAACTGCTGCGATTACGCTCCGGTTGCCGGGCCTGTGCAATGCAGGTGGCGCCCGCTCTGAGTAGAATAACAGCTGTTATTCTACCCATTGTGGGCTCGACTACTTGACCGCTCGGCCCGGATTGACAGCCCGCCGCCCGGCTTTCAGATTTCGGAGGTCAGCCCGCCGCGCCTGTCGCGATCTCCGCCGGCGGAGACGACAAGAGGACAATCGAGATGGCTGACACCGAAGGCGCGCAGCCCGCGCCGATCGATGAGGGTTTCTTCGCCGACGTGCGCGGCGCCCCTCAGTGGATCACCCTGCGCGGCGCGGACCGCGCCAACCCGTCCTTGCTGATGATCTTCGGGCCGGGCGCAAGCTTCACCCGCATGGCGCCGTTCTTCGCGCCCTGGGAGCGCGACTTCACGCTCGTGCAGTGGGACCAGCCGGGCGGCGGGGCCACCTTCGCGAAGAACGGCGAGATGGCGCTGTCGCTGGACCGGCTGGCCGCCGACGCCGCGGCGGTGGCCGAGATCGCCTGCCGGCGGCTGGACGCGCCGAAGCTGGTCGTGCTCGGCGTCTCCGGCGGCTCCATCGTCGGGCTGAAGCTGGCCAAGGCGCGGCCCGATCTGGTGGCGGCGTTCGTCGGGACCGGCCAGATCGTCCGTTGGCGGCCGGCAGGCCGCGCTCGGCTACCGGCTGGCGCTGGACGCGGCCAGGGCGCGCGGCGACGCCGACGCGGTCGGCGCGCTGGAGGCGGTGGGACCGCCGCCCTACGCGGACCTGGCGACTGAGATGACGGCGTCGATGCAGGTCAACGTCATGACAGGCGCCGAACAGGCCGCCTTCGCCGCGCTCGACGCTTCGACCGCCGCGGCGCTCGCCGCACCGCCGCCCGGCGCGCGCTACGTCCCCGAGGACCTCCAACTGCCGGAGCCGCGGATGCGCGCCGCGATGGCGTTCGCGGCGTTGCGCGATGAGATCGCGGCGTTCGACGCCTGGTCGCTGGGGCTGACGTTCGAGGTCCCGATGGTCTTCCTGCAGGGCGATCAGGATCTCTACACGCCGACCGCCGAGGTCGCGAACTACGTCGCGGTGCTGCAGAGCCCCAGCGTGCGCCTCGAGCTGATCGCCGGCGGCGGCCACTCGGCGGTCTTCATGCGGGACGCGTTCCTGGAAGCGCTGCTCGCCTGGATTCGGCCGCTGGTGGCCTGAGCAGCCCGCGTCGGGACTGCGGCTTTGCGCCCCCTCCGTCACGTCGCGCTTGCAGCGCGCCGCGCCACCTCCCCGGCACTCTTCGGTGCGAGGGAGGAGAGTCAGAGCACGATCTCGCGCTCCACGCCGACCGCATCCAGGAAGTCGCGGTCGTGGCTGGCGACCATCAGGGCGCCGTCGTAGGCGGCGAGCGCGGCTTCGACCGCGGCGATCAAGTCGAGGTCGAGGTGGTTGGTCGGCTCGTCGAGGATGATCAGTTGCGGCGGCCGCGCCGCCATCAGCGCGCAGGCGAGCGCCGCACGCAGGCGCTCGCCGCCGCTCAAGGTGCGCGCCGGCTTCAGCGCGGTGACATTGCGGAACACGAAGCGCGCCAGCGCCGCGTATGCGCCGTTATCGTCGGCATCGCAGGATTCAGACGACGGAAGTTCTCCAGCAGGGTCTGGTCGTCGTCGAGCAGCGCCGCACGCTGATCGAGCAGCGTCGCCGGGACGCCGCGCCGCACCTCGGCCGGCCGTAGGCTGCAAGGTCGCCGACCGCAAGGCGGATCAACGTGGTCTTGCCGGCGCCATTCGGGCCGGTCAGCGCCACCCGCTCGGGGCCGGTCAGGCGGAAGGTGACGTCGGCCAGCACCGGCTTTCCGTCCGGCCAGCTGAAAGCTCGACGTGTTCGAACGCCAGCGCCAGCCTGCCGGCCGGCAGGCCGGATGGCGGCAGCTCGAACGACAGGCGCCGCACCCGCTCGATGCGCGCCTCGGCGTCGGCCAGGTCCTGCTCGGCTTCGGCGCGCAGCCGCTCGGCAAGGCGGTTGAGGCCCGCCCCGGTGTTCTCGGCGCGCTCGGCGCGGGCGTTCAGCATGATCTTCGGCATGTCGTTCTTCAGGCGTGAGCGGCGGCCGGCCGCGTCGCTGCGCGCCTTGCGCTCCATGGCGGCCTGGATGCCGCGCTCGGTGCGCGCCAGCGCCTGCTCGGCGCCCGCTCCAGATCGTGCGCGGCGGCGGCTTCGGCCTCCGACTTGCGCGCGGCGTAGAGGTCGTAGTTCCCGCCATAGACGTTGGCGCCGAGGCTGGTCAGCTCGACGATGCGGTCCATGCGCCGCAGCAGCGACCGGTCGTGGCTGACCACCAGCGCGCCGCCGCGCCAGCGTTCCAGCAGGTCGGCCACCGCCGCGCGGCCGTCGGCGTCGAGGTTGTTGGTCGGCTCGTCCATGACGATGAAGTCGGGCTCGGCGATCAAGCAGGGCCGCCAGCGCCGCGCGGGTCGCCTGGCCGCCGCTCAACGTCGCGGCCGGGCGATCCAGCGGCATCGCCGCCAGCCCCATCTCGGCCAGGCGCCGCGTCGATGCGCTGCGGCAACGTCCAGTCGGCCGCCTCGAGGTCGCCCGCCGCTGCCCTCGCCGGCTTCGAGCCGCGTCAGCCGCGCCAGCGGCTCGGCGACGCCGAGCAGGTCGCCGAGCGTCGCGCCGGGGGGCGGCGCGAGCTGCTGGCGCAACGCCGCGATGCGGCCGGCGACCGCCACAGCGCCCGCGGCCGGCGCAGCCTCGCCGAGGATGAGGCGGATGCAGCGTGGTCTTGCCGACGCCGTTGCGGCCGACGAGGCCGGTGCGCTCCCGCCCGAAGGCGAGGGTCAGGCGCTCGAAGAGGACGCGGCCGTCAGGGCTGGTCTGGGTGACGCGGTCGAGAGTGATGAGGGGGCATGATCGCAGCCTGGAGTTGGCGGACGAACGAAGCGGCGAAGCGGTTCGTCTGCAAATCCATGGCGGCGGCGGCCTCCTCTGACGGCGAGGCGAAGATAGGCGGCGTCGGGCCGCGGCGCAAACGACGACCGACGCGCGCAGCCGGCGGTTTTCGGACTGGCAATCGGCGCGGAGTCCGAAAACCGCCAGATCGCGGCGTCCGCGGCGACTAGGTGGAGGCGACCAGAACAAGGAGCCCTGCCATGTCCTTCATCGTTTCCGGCCTGCCGATCGAGCGTTTCGAGCCCCTGTTCGGCCTCGGCGACGACGCCCTCGCCGAGCACGGCGCGGTGCGCGTCACAGCCGCCGACGACGGCCGCTATCCCTGCCGCGTCACGCTGGAGGACGCCGCGCCCGGCCAGACGCTGCTGCTGATCAACCACGAGCACCAGGGCGCGCGCGACGCCCTACCGCTCCAACTACGCGATCTTCGTCAGCGAGGCGGCGCGGGCGACGCGGCGCATGGCGCCGGACGAGCTGCCGCCAGTGTTGCGCGGTCGCTCGATCGCGCTTCGGGCGTACGACGCGGACGGCATGCTGCTCGGCGCGGAACTGGCGCTGGCCGACGATGTCGCCGAGAAGGCGCGCGGCCAGCTCGCGGATCCGGCCGTCGCCTATCTGCACGCGCACAATGCGGCCTACGGCTGCTACGCGGCGCGGATCGACCGGGCCTAGCGGCCCATCACGAGGTAGCCGACGCGCGGGAAGTGGACCTGCAGGCGCCCGAGGGACTCGATCTTCTCGCGCGACGACCACCCGATGGGCGTTGGCGGCGACCAGCGTCCCGTCGATCGGCTCGCGGCCGTAGTCGTCGGCCATGACCCGCACCGGCGCGCCTGGCGAAAGGCCCAGCGGGTCGGCCGGATCGTGATCGGCGTAGGGCGCGGGCTCGGTCGAGCGAGCGACTTCCAGCGCTTCCGCCGGCGTCATCTCGCTGCGCTGGCCATGGCCGATCGCCCGGATGCGCGAGCGCCAGTCCTGCAGGTGCGTGAAGCCCGCCGTCAGCGCCTCGGTGGTCTTCGGCACCGCGCCGCCGAGGAACCAGAGGTTCATGTAGGCGGCGATGTCGGCCAAGCCCGGCTTGTCGCCGGCGAGGTAGGGCGAACGGGCGAGCGCGTCCTCCAGCCAGGCGGCCTGGGCGCGCCACTGGCCCTGCATCGGGCCGCTGGCGGCCTTCATCGCGGCGGCGTCGAACGGGCGGCCCGAGAGCTTCTCACGATCCTCGATGAAGGCCTTCGGCACCTCGATCTCGCCGAAGATGATCGGCACGGTGACGCCGAAGAAGAGCCGGTCGGCCCAGAGGTTCACCGCCCAGCCGGCGCCCTCCAGCGGCCCGCCGGAGCGCGCCGCGACCTCGGCGAGGATCACCTGGCTGTCGCAGTAGACGTCCGCGCCCGCCTGCAGCACCGGGATGCGCCGATAGCCGCCGGTCAGCGGCGTCAGTTCGGGCTTGGGCATGATGGTCGGCTGGATCACCGAGCGCCAGGCCAGGCCGCGCAGGCCAAGCAGCAGCCGCACCTTCTCGGAGAACGGCGAGGCGTCGTAGTGGTGGAGGATCAGGTCGGTCATGGTTCGCGACGCTATCGGCCGGACGCCGCGTCAGGGAAGCGCCGCTGTAACCCTTTCTGCGCCGGCGCGAACTCCTTGACGGGGACAACGTCGGACGGGGAGAGGCCGATGGGCCGCGTATTCAACATCGTCATGCGGATCTTCAGCACGCTCTTGGGGCTTGTGGTGACCCTGATGGGGCTGGTCTGGATCGGCCAGGGCGCTGCATGTGGGGCCTGCTGCGATCATGCGCGGCCCCATGGTCAGCGACATTCAGTGGGCCTTTTGGGGATCTGCTTGCCGCGCTCGGCGTCGGCCAGGTGATCTGGACCAACACGCGCCGCGCCTGAGGGTCGCTGGCCAGGCGCCCTCGCGGCGCCCTGGAGCAGGGCTCGCTTTTCTGTCTTTAGTCGCCCCGACGCGAGCGAAGACGCGCGCCGGAGGACCGCCCATGACCGACCACCTGATCGAGACCTTCGAGGACGGCGTTGCGACGCTGACCATGAACCGTCCGGAGGCGCGCAACGCGCTGTCGGGGCCGATGGGCTCGGCGCTCTCGGAGGCGGTGCGCCGGCATGGCGCCGACCCGAAGACCCGCGTGCTGGTGTTGACCGGCGCGGGCGGGGCGTTCTGCGCCGGCGGCGACGTCAAGGGCTTCGCGGCCGACACCAGCCGCGGCGCCGGCGTCGGCCAGGGCCAGGGCCCCAGCTTCGAGCAGCGCGTCGCGGGCCTCCGCTCCGGCATGGAAGTGGTCAAGTGGCTGCACGAGATGCCGAAGCCGACGCTGGCGGTGATCCCCGGCGCGGCGGCAGGCGCCGGGCTTTCGCTGGCGCTGGCCTGCGACCTGCGGATCGCCGCCGAGGGCGCGAAGATGACCACCGCCTTCTCGAAGGTGGGGCTGGCCGGCGACTACGGCGGCAGCTGGTTCCTCACCCACCTGGTGGGCGCGGCCAAGGCCCGCGAGCTCTACTTCACCGCCGACGTGATCACCGGCGCCGAGGCCGCGCGGCTCGGCATCGTCAACAAGGCGGTGGCGGCCGAGGCGCTGGAGGCCGAGGGCCGGTCTTACGCGAAATACCTCGCCGGCCTGCCGACTATCGCGGTCGGCTACATGAAGAAGAACCTCAACGCCGCCGCCAACTCGACGCTCTCGGAGCTTCTCGACGTCGAGGCGCTGCACATGGTCCGCACCATGATGACCGACGACCACAAGGCCGCGTCCGCGGCGTTCGTGGAAAAGCGCGCGCCGCTGTTCGCGGGGCGGTAGATCCTCCCCGCAGGGGGAGGTGGCAGGCCGCGAAGCGGGCTGACGGAGGGGGTACGCCGCCCGTGCGATGTGGCCGATATGGCGCCAACCTCGTGCGGCAGCGCGCTGCAACGTACCCCCTCCGTCCGCTACGCGGACACCTCCCCCTGCGGGGGAGGAGTACTCAGAGGAACGCCCGCACCACGCGGAGGAACTCGTCCAGGCGGTCGTGGTGGACCCAGTGGCCGGCGCCTTCGAACTCCACGACGCGGCCATCGCGGAAGTCCTGCATGCGGCCGTCCTTCTCGGGATTCGACGCCCAGCTCTCCTTGCCGTTCACGAACAGGATCGGGCAGGCGATGTTGCGCCAGAGGTCGCGCAGCTCCTCGCCGCCGAGGTCCACCGGCGAGAACGAGCGCACGTAGTTGTCGAACTTCCAACTGTAGGTGCCGTCCTCGTTCTGCATGGCGCCGTGCAAGGTGAGGTAGCGCGCCTGTTCCTCGGTGAGGTGCCGGTTCTCCTCCTGCATGCGGTGGAAGGCGTCCTCCAGCGTCGGGTAGCGGCGCGGGATGCGCGCGGCGAGCCGGCGGTTCTCGGCGACCCAGGCCCGCATGCGCTCCACCGGCCCGCGCGCGGCGCGTTCGGCCATCATGGTCGGCGACGGCCCCAGCCCCTCGATCGAGACCAGCTTGATCACGTTCTCGGGAAACGCGCCGGCATAGCGCAGCGCGATCGAGCCGCCGAGCGAGTGGGCGACGATGCGGCAACGGCGCCAGGTGCTGCTGGTGGATCAGCTGGGCGAGGTCGTAGACGAAGGCGCTGATCGAATAGTCGCCGCTCTGCGACCAGGCGCTGTCGCCGTGGCCGCGCAGATCGGGCGCGATGATGTGGTAGTCGCGGCGCAGGTCGGCGGCGACCCAGTCCCAGTTGCGGCAATGGTCGCGCCCGCCATGCACCAGGATCAGCGGGGGCGCGCCCGGATTGCCCCAGTCGACATAGTTCAACCTCAGGCGCTGGGAGATGAACGACTGCGAGATGGGGCCGAGAAGCTGTTCGGGCATGGCGATGCGAATAGGAGGAATTGGCCCCGCGCACCACTCCCCAACCGACGGCGTCGGTGGCCGCTCTGCCCTTCAACAATGCGCTGCGCTATGTCGTCTCCGCGAGCGACCTGAAGGCTGCGGTGATCGAGGTGGACCATGAGCGACTTGAGCCCAGAGGAACGACGCCGCGCATTCGTGGAGGCCGGGCTGGGCAAGCTCTACGAGGGCGCGATCGAAGACCACCTGTGGGCGCTGGCGGACGGCGAAACCACCGATCCCGTCGCGCTGGGCCAGTGTCTCATCCGCGCCGACGAGGCCGCGCCGGCCATAGTCGCCCTGATGGAGCGGGCCATCAGGGGGGAGCCGCTGACCGATGAAGAAGGAAACATCCTCTTCCGGGGCCTGCACATCCTCGGCGGCGCGCGCCACGCTGGCGCTTTCGCGCCGCTGCTGCGGTTGCTGGCGCTGCCCGAGGATCGGATCGAAGACCTGCTCGGCGACGCCACTGCGGAGACGCTTCCGGCAATCGTCGCAGGCATGTTCGACGGCGACGCCGACGCCCTGATCGCGGCCATCGAGGATCGCAGCCGCGACGAATATGTGCGCGCCTCGCTGCTCGGGGCGGCCACGTTCCTGGCGTGGGAGGGCCGCATCGAGCGGGCGCGCCTGCAGCGTCTGCTGGAGGCGATTGACCAGGGACCGCTGGCCGAGGACGGCGAATGCGTGTGGCTCGCCTGGATCGAGGCGATCGCGCTGCTCGGTCTCACCGACCTCGCACCCCGCGTGGAGCAGACGCTGGATCGTCGCCTGATCGAGAACACGATGAGCGTCGATGACTTTCGCGCGGACCTGGCGGCGGCGCTCAGCGCCCCGGACGATCCCGAGCGCTTCCGGGGCGCTCATCTGGGCTACATCGAGGACGTCTACGCCACGCTCGAGCAGTTTCAATTCGCAGGCGATGCCGACGACGCCGACGATTGGGAAGACGATGACGGCGACGCCCCGGCATGGGATCGCCCCATCGAGCCGGTCATCAACCCCTTCCGCCATGTCGGCCGCAACGACCCGTGTCCCTGCGGGAGCGGCAAGAAGGCCAAGAAGTGCTGCCTTTCCGGCGCCGCGTGAACCTTTGGTGTTAACCGTACGTTTGGCCCGAGGGTGACCCCCGGACCGCCGGTTTCCAGGGGCGCATGGGAGGCTGCCATGAATAGACTGCTCGTCACGATCGCCGCCACGGCCCTCGTCGGTATACCGCTTGCGGCGCAGGCGCAGGACCGCGAGGTGTCTCAGGTCGACGGTCGCGAGGCCCATGCGCGCTCGGCCGCCGGACATGGCGATGACGCCAGCGCGCGGGTCTATGACCAGCGCCGCGGCGACGTGCGCGCGGCGGCACGACCGCGATTATTTCGCGGGCGGTCGCTACGCCGGCGACGGTACGCCAGCTAGCGCTCGAGGGCGGCCGCGGCTACTATCGCGACGATCCGCGGTTCGGTGGCGGGGTCGCCATCGGCTTCGGCTACGGCGGCTATCCGGCGGGCTATCTACGCGGCGGCCATACGGCGCGGCTACTATCCAACGACGGCGACGACGATATCGGGCGGGCGGCTACGGCGCCGACTACGCCTACTCGTATCCGGACGCCTACGGGACCTATGCAGCCGTTCGCCTATGACTATTCGGCGGGCGACGACAGCGACAACGCGGCCGGTCGGGCCTATGGCGACGACGCGGGCGGTCCGGCGCTACGCGGGACGAGGCCAACGACCGCCGGCGACGCCTACGTTGTGGACACGCGCGCCGGGTTCCGGCGCCTATTATCCCAGCCAGGCCGCGCCGAACGTCGGCTGGAGCGCCGGCGGCCCGCCGGCGGACTGCGGTCAGTGGGTCTGGCGCGAGGGCCGCGGCGCCTACCAGTGGGTCGCGGCGCCCTGTTCCTACCCGCAGTAGGTCCGCAGCCGCCGGCTTCGGCGCCAAGTCTTGTCAGCAAGGCATGATGTTCCCATCTTGTTCTTGCTGCGATGTCGAACTCCCGGTATTAGATTAGGGGGTCCCGCAGGCTAGCGGCGGGCCCATTCAGTTTGACGGCGAGGCGAATGTCCGATCCGAACCGGTTTCTGCGCGTCCGCGGGGCGCGCGAGCACAATCTGAAGGACATCAGCGTCGACATCCCGCGCGGCGAGCTGGTGGTGCTGACCGGGCTGTCGGGCTCGGGCAAGTCCAGCCTGGCGTTCGACACCATCTACGCCGAGGGCCAGCGGCGCTACGTCGAGAGCCTGTCGGCCTACGCCCGCCAGTTCCTGGAGCTGATGGGCAAGCCGGACGTGGACCTGATCGAGGGCCTCTCGCCGGCGATCTCGATCGAGCAGAAGACCACCAGCCGCAACCCGCGCTCCACGGTCGGCACGGTGACCGAGATCCACGACTACATGCGCCTGCTGTGGGCGCGGGTCGGCGTGCCCTATTCGCCCGCCACCGGCCTGCCGATCGAGAGCCAGACCGTCAGCCAGATGGTCGACAAGATCACCGCGCTGCCGGAAGGCACGCGGCTCTTCCTGCTGGCGCCCGGTCGTGCGCGACCGCAAGGGCGAGTACCGCAAGGAGATCGCCGAGTGGCAGCGCGCCGGCTACCAGCGGCTGAAGATCGACGGCGCAGTACTACCCGATCGAGGAAGCGCCGACGCTGGACAAGCAGTACCGGCACGACATCGACGTGGTGGTCGACCGCATGGTGGTGCGCGAGGGCATCGGCGAGCGGCTGGCCGACAGCCTGGAGCAGGCGCTGCGGCTGGCCGACGGCATCGCGGTGGCCGAGCTGCGCCGACGCGGCCGAGGGCGAGACCGAGCCCAGGCGGATGCTGTTCTCCGAGAAGTTCGCCTGCCCGGTCTCGGGCTTCACCATCGCCGAGATCGAGCCGCAGGCTATTCTCGTTCAACAATCCGGCCGGCGCCTGCCCCTCGTGCGACGGGCTTGGCATGAAGCTGAAGTTCACGGCCGACCTCGTCGCGCCGGACAAGGACAAGAGCCTCCACAAGGGCGCGATCGCGCCGTGGGCCAAAGGCCCCTCCCCGCTCTACACCCAGACCCTGCAGGCGCTGGCGCGCCACTACGGCTTCTCGATGGACGAGCCCTGGTGGAAGCTGCTCGGAGCAGGCGCACGACGTGGTGCTGCACGGCTCCGGCGCGCAGAAGATCCACTTCGTCTACGACGACAACGCCCGCAAGTACGAGGTCAACAAGACCTTCGAGGGCGTGCTGCCCAACCTGGAGCGGCGCTGGCGCGAGACCGACTTCGAGCTGGGTGCGCGAAGAACTCGGCCGCTACCAGTCGGAGACGCCGTGCGAGGTCTGCGGCGGCGCCAGGCTGAAGCCCGAGGCGCTGGCGGTGAAGATCGCCGGCAAGGACATCGCCTACGCCTCGACGCTGGCCATCCGCCCGGCCCGCGACTGGTTCGCCTCGCTGGAGAGCCAGCTCTCCGACAAGCAGATGGAGATCGCCCGGCGGATCCTGAAGGAGATCAACGACCGGCTGCGCTTTCTGGTCGACGTGGGGCTCGAGTACCTGAACCTGTCGCGCGCCTCGGGCACGCTGTCGGGCGGCGAGAGCCAGCGCATCCGGCTCGCCAGCCAGATCGGCTCGGGGCTGACCGGCGTGCTCTACGTGCTGGACGAGCCCTCGATCGGCCTGCACCAGCGCGACAACGCGCGGCTGCTGACCTCGCTGAAGGGCCTGCGCGACCTCGGCAACTCGGTGCTGGTGGTCGAGCACGACGAGGAGGCGATCCTCACCGCCGACCATGTGATCGACATGGGTCCGGCGGCGGGCGTGCACGGCGGCCATGTGGTCGGCCGAGGGCACGCCGGCCGACATCATGGCCAATCCGAAGAGCCTGACCGGCCAGTACCTGTCGGGCGCGCGGGAGATCCCGATCCCGGAGCATCGCCGGCCGATCTCGCCGAAGAAGATGCTGAGCGTCGATCGGGGCCACCGGCAACAACCTGAAGGGCGTCACCGGCGAAATCCCGGTCGGGACCTTCACCTGCATCACCGGCGTCTCTGGCGGCGGCAAGTCCACCTTCACAATCGAGACGCTCTACAAGGCTGCCGCACGCCGCCTGAACGGCGCCTCGGACGCGCCGGCGCCGCACGAGCGGATCGACGGGCTGCCGTTCTTCGACAAGGTGATCGACATCGACCAGAGCCCGATCGGGCGCACGCCGCGCTCGAACCCGGCCACCTACACCGGCGCCTTCACCGCCATCCGCGACTGGTTCGCCGGCCTGCCGGAGGCCAAGGCGCGCGGCTATGGGCCGGGCCGGTTCTCGTTCAACGTCAAGGGCGGGCGCTGCGAGGCCTGCCAGGGCGACGGCCTGATCAAGATCGAGATGCACTTCCTGCCGGACGTCTACGTCACCTGCGACGTCTGCCAGGGCCGCCGCTACAACCGCGAGACGCTGGAGGTGCTGTTCCGCGGCAAGTCGATCGCCGACGTGCTCGACATGACGGTCGACGAGGCGGCCGACATGTTCAAGGCCGTGCCGGTGATCCGCGACAAGATGGAGACGCTGAAGCGGGTCGGGCTCGGCTACATCAAGGTCGGCCAGCAGGCGACCACCATCTCCGGCGGCGAGGCGCAGCGGGTGAAGCTCTCCAAGGAGCTCAGCCGGCGCGCCACCGGCCGGACGCTCTACATCCTCGACGAGCCGACCACCGGGCTGCACTTCGAGGACGTGCGCAAGCTGCTGGAAGTGCTCCACGAGCTGGTCGAGCAGGGCAATACGGTCGTCGTCATCGAGCACAACCTCGATGTCGTGAAGACCGCCGACTGGATCCTCGACTTCGGGCCCGAGGGCGGCGACGGCGGCGGCGAGATCATCGCGGTCGGCACGCCCGAGGACGTCGCCGCCAACGAGGCCAGCTGGACCGGGCGCTACCTGAAGCAGCTGCTCGAGCGGCAGAACGGCCGCACCTCGAAGAAGGCTCGCCCCCGCGAGCTGCAGCGGGCCTGAACGCCGTCGGGCGTCGCGGGAACGGCGCCGCCGATACTAGCTCAGGTCGCCCTGCGGCCCTGTGTACAACCCTGGTGCAGCAGTATCTGGGGGCGGCCGGACCCGCCGTCGCCGCACCATGTGCAGTGCGCCTGCGGCATTATGCTCGCGCCGATCCGATCCTGCGCAACCTACCCCGTCATGGGCAGGGAGCGTTCCCAGCTCAGGGGTGTAGAATTTTGCTCGTTGCCGGCCCGTTCCCTGTCACTATTTCACATCCGTGCCTGTGACATGTAGATTTTTGGTTATTCCGAGTGGTGACCGCGATATAACGCCTTCTAATTCCACATTATTTTCGGATTGGTTGTGCGTGTACGCCCGCAATGGTCGAGTGAGCTCTGTCTGTAACAAAAAATGTTTGAGCAATACCTGTCCTCTTCGACTGTTGTTCGACTCGCGCTCCCGGAGAACTCACGCGTTCGGCGACGACTTGCGCAGCATTCGTTAAGCGAACCTTAACAATGAAAACAGGCGTAAGCGGAACGATCTGCGACTGCAGGCGCCAGATATCAAGCAAACCCGGCACAAAGACCAGCAAAATCGGGAAGAATACTCCTCTATAGCTTGGATAATACTGCGTTAACCATTTGATCTCGACCAAATATTGTTGCGTTTCTCTTTACGGGACAATTTGTGACATACTACCGCAGCCGTGCGCGTTGCTTAGCGAAGCCATTGTTATCTCTCCGAATGTGTGCTTTTACCCAGCCCGCTGTTTTGGGGGGGACTAAATGCGGGCGGCCGCAAGCCGACAACGTTCGTCGCCGTGCGCGTTGGTGGGACGCTTGCTCCCGCCGTCGGCTGCGAGCGCCGTCCCGCGCTCCCGGCGGCGGCTGGCGGGTTCGACGGCGGCTTTGCGCCCGCTCGCGGGCGTCGCCGGCGCTCTGGCCGCTGGCGCCGCGCTCATGTGCGCACCCCATGCCCGCGCCGATGAGATCGACGGCCTGCGCGACCTGAACCTGCAGGTCTATGGGCGCCTCGACCAGCACTGCCTGCTCGGCTCGATCAGCGACGCCGACTTCGGCGACCTGACGCGGGCGGGAATGCGGGCTGAATCGCGCGTCGCCCTCGACTGCAACGTGCCCATCAACGTCAAGATCTCGGCCGCCAACGGCGCCCTCGCGAACACCCGCCATCCCGAGGGACAAGGCCCCTTCGCCGGCTCGATCGCCTACAACCTCGCGGTCCGGATCCCGGTCCGGCGCCCCGCGCACGACATGATGACCCGCGACTTCGAGAGCCGCGACCTGGCGGGCGCCGGTCAGACCTTCAACACCGGCGACGGCATCGCCGTCGATGGCATGAGCCTCAAGGTCGCGCTCGAGCCCGTGACCAACCAGGCCGGACTGCTCGCCGGCCGCTACACCGAAACAATCGAGATCACCGTCACTCCAAGCTGAGGGAGACTACTGGGGCTGGTGCCCTTTCTCAGCAATTCAACCCTGCCAACAGTAACCAAGGAACAGATAGACAGATGAAGAGAATAGCAACATCAGCAGTCGCGATCGTCGCGCTGCTAGCCTCGAGCAGCGCGTTCGCATCGCCTGCGCCGGGCAACCACTATCAGACGAGCACGTTCGGCACGGGTAACGCCGCGCCTGCCCCGAACTGGGACGTCAACGCGTTCGATGCCAACACGCCGAACGTCGGCGGCATGCCGAACGACTCCGCCACGGACACCCCCACTGTGACCGTGTCGTTCAACCTGAGCGGCACTGTCGCTCAGAACTGCTCGTACTTCTCGAACAGCGCCAACAATTCGCAATCGATCAACCTCGGCGCGATCGGGATCAAGAACGGCAACAGCCAGAACATCGGCTCGCTGTTCAACCAGATCGATCCGATCGACGTCGAGATCACCTCGACCAACGCCGGTTGCAACACCGACAACACGGTCACGGTGACCAAGGGCGCGAACGGGCTCTCCAACCCGACCACGTCCGGTTTCGACAGCAGCCAGTTCACCAACTCAATTCCGTACAGCGTCAAGGTCGGGGTCGGCGCCGCCACGCTGGCGGGAACCGTGGGCACGGGCCAATTCCAGACCTTCACGGTGCCCACTACCGCGACGACCGGCTCGGCCAACTACGGCGCCTGGCGCTCATCGCTCGATCTGATGGCCAACATCCCGGCGCAATCGCTGGGCCTGGTCGCCGGCACCTACAGCGACACCATCACGGTGATGCTGGCGCCCGTGGTCCGTCCTAGCCGCTGACACGAGACTTGCACTGGGGGGAGGCGGCAAGCCGCTTCCCCCCGATTTCTGACAAGCCCCGGACCCCCCACGTGCAATTGCCTTTCGCATCTCTGTTCCGTCCCATCGCAGCGGCGATCGCGCTGGCCGCGACGCTGGTCGCGGCCCCTGCCGCCGCCGCCATGCGGGTCTCGCCGATGATCATCGAGATGGGCACCACGGGCGCCACCGGCGTCTCGCGGATCGAGGTGCAGAACCTCAACCAGACGCAGCTCCCCTACGAGACGCACGTCACCCTCATCCAATTCCACGACGACGGCACGATTACCGAGACGCCGGCCGACGACGACTTCCTGGTCTTCCCGCCGCAAGGCGTGCTGCCGCCGGGTGGCCGCCAGGTGATCCGGGTGCAGTGGGTCGGGCCCGCGCTCGACGCCTCGCGCGCCTACTATGTGTCGGTCAACCAACTGCCCGTCACGCTGGACCCGAACGCGCAGGCCCAGGACGCCCCGGCCGCGCAGCTGCAGATCGTCTACCACATGAAGGCGCTGGTGGTGGTCTCGCCGCCCGGCGCCACGCCGAACGTGGCGGCGATCGACGCCAAGGCCGCGCCCTATCAGCCGAAGGCCCTGCCGGGCCAGCCGGCGCCGCCGAGCGTACCCGGCGTCGCGATCACCCTGCGCAACACCGGGAAGCGCCACGCCATGATGGGCGGGCTGCCCTGGGTGCTCGACGGCACGGGGACCAATGGCAAGCCGCTCCACATGGTCTTCTCCCTGGCTGAGCTCAATCAGTACATCGGCTCGGGCTACATCGGCCCGCTCGGCGCCGTCCGCACCTACGCGTTGCCGACGACGACGCCCTTCGGGCCCGGGCCGATCAAGGTCCGCTTCCATCAGTGAAACACCAGCTCTTCCTTGCGGTGGCGGAGATCGCCTTGATCGCCGCAGCGCCGACGCATGCGCAGGTGGCGCCGCGTCCGCCGGCATTCGTCCGGTCGGCGGCGCCGTCGCAGCCGTCGCAGGACCCGTTCGGCGACCCCGATGCGCCGATCGCGACCGCGCCGCCGGAACGCGCCCCGCTGGGCGACAACGGTTGGCCGGTGCGCGTCGAGACCCGTCCGGTCGCTGCGCCCTCCTTGGCCGCCGCGAGGTATGAGGCGCCGGCGCCGGACGCCTCGCCGCCGATAGAAGCGGCGCTGGACACCGATGTGCCGTCGGCGGGCGCAACGCGCCAAGCCGGCGCGCCGTCCGCCCTCGCCTTCGCCCACGCCGCCTCGTTTGGGGCCGACGCACCGAGCGCGACTGCGCCGACGGCGCCTCCGGTCGCCGCCCCACCGGTCTCGCAGCCGCCTGAGCCCGCCGAGACTTCGACGCAGGACCGCGGCGCACCGGGCGGCGGCGGGGCGGCGTCTTCAAGCGACGCCAAGCCGCTGTCGCTCGCGCAGGTCACCGTCAGACTGCCGGGCGCGCCGCGCCTGCCCCCGCCGGCGTCGCCGGCGATGCCGCAGCCGAGCAGCGCCAACCCGGCCGCGTCGGCCAAGCCGGCTCTGGGGCCCTACGGACGGCCGCACATCAACCCCTACCGCCGCGACATCGATATGACGGTGCCGCTGATGTACCACGACCAGTCGCTGGGCGACCTCCCGGTCCGGATCACCTTCGACGACCAGTTCTTCGTCGAGACCGCCGGCTTCCTTCAGCTGATCGATCCGAAGCTCAACACGGCGGCGCAGGCCGGGATCGCCAAGACCCTCACCGCCAAACAGATGTTCACCGGCGACGACCTCAGGGCCAGCGGCGTGCAGCTGGAGTACGACCCGTCGAGCCTCTCGATCGTCGTGCTGTCGATCGACCCGGACAAGCGCGCCGTCGAGCGCCTCTTCGACCACACGCACGACGACGAGGGGCCGCCGGACATCAAGCCGGCCCTCCTCTCCGGCTACATGAATCTCACCCTGAACGAGGCTGTCTACGAGTCCGGCGGGACCACGTCAGCGCCGACGATCGGCCTCAGCGGCGCGATCCGCTTCCACAACTTCGTGCTCGAGTACGAAGGCAGCCTCGGCAACCAGAGCAACGGCGATACGACGACGGCGACGACGACGACGGGGGAAAGCTACGGCTTCCAGCGCGACTTCGTGCGGCTGGTATACGATCAGCCGGATCAATTCAGGCGCTGGTACCTCGGCGACCTGACTCCCGAGATCCGCGGCGACCAGAGCTTCGTGGAGATGGGCGGCATCGGCGTGCTGCGCTCACGCCAGCCATTCAACGACTTTCAGGCGGCGGTGCTGCAAACCAACCGCCAGCTGCTGCTGCAGAACGACGCCGACGTCACCATCCTGCGCAACGGCGTCGTTTACCAGCAGCTGCACCTGCGCGCCGGCTCGTACGACCTCAGCTCCCTGCCGCTGCTGACCGGCAGCAACAACGTGCAGATCCAGGTGCGGGACAATACCGGCGCCACGCAGCAGCTCACCTTCCAGAGCTACCTGGATCCCATCGACCTGCAGCCCGGCGACTACGAGTACGGCGCCTTTCTGGGTCCCGTCAGCCGCTCGTTCGATGGCAATTCGCCGAACTACGACGGCCCGCTGGCGTTCACGGGCTTCTATCGCAAGGCCTTCCTGAACATGCCGGCGGTGGGAGTCGGCCTGCAGTTGGCGAAGGACGTCCAGGACGTCACCGGCCAGACCCAGTTTACGCTGTGGCGCGGCGCTCGCCTGCTGCTCGACGCCGGGCTCAGCCGCTCAGAGACGACAGGGGCCGGGTTCGCGGTCGGCGCCTCGTACGAGCAGACGTTCAACCGCTCCGGCCTGGTCGATTCGCTGACCTTCCGTGCCGACTACCTCTCTCAGCATTTCGCCGGTCTGGCCGATCCGAGCGTCGACAACGCCGACGCTCTGACAGTCAGCGGCCAGTACGCACGGGCGATCAATCGCAGAATGACAGTCACAGCGGACGTTACCTACACCAACGAGCGGGAGGGCAAGGGCGACGAGTATCGCGGCGACCTCGACCTCAGCTACGCCATTTCGAAGCAGTGGAGCGTCCGCGCGGGCATCGACTACGCCCACTTCAACGTGAGCGGCGCGCTGGGCGAAGGGTTTGGCGGCACTCTCTCGATCATCTGGCAACCGAGCTACCGCACCCGGGGCGAGGCCCGCTACGACAGCACCATCGACAGCGCCTCGCTGTCGATGACGCACGCGGGCGACGGCCGGATCGGCAGCCTCGGCTATGGCGCGCTGCTCAGCCGCAACTCCGGTCAGTTCGACGTCGCCGGGTTCGCCGACTACACCGGCAACCGATTCGACGCATCGATCGCGCAGTCGTCGGGAAGCGCCGGCACGGTCGGCGGCTTCGGCGGGTTCGGCGCCCAGAACGTCACCAGCGTCACCGCGGACACGTCCGTCGCGTTCGCCGACGGCGTCTGGGGCGTCGGGCGGCGGATCCCGGACAGCTTCGCGCTGCTCTACGGTCATCCCTCGCTGGAAGGCCGCCCGGTGCTGGCCGGGCAGACGATCGAGGGCAACAACTACATCGCCGAAAGCGGCCTCTTGGGCGCCGCCGTGAACAACGCCCTGGTCGACTACACGACCCAGTCGGTCCAGTACAACGTCATCAATCCGCCGGACGGCTACGACATCGGGACCGGCGTCGAGCGCGTGCGCCCGCCCTACCGCAGCGGCTACAAGATCCAGGTCGGCACCGACGCGTTCGTGACCGCCACCGGCACGCTGGACGGGCCGGATGGCAAGCCGATCTCGCTGATCGGCGGGCGCGTCGTGGCGATCGGCCGGCCGGACCTGCAGCCGCTGCCGTTCTTCACCAACTCGGTCGGTCGCTTCGGCCTGATCGGCCTTAGGCCCGCGCTGCGATACCGCGTCGATATCTACCTCGAGGGCCGCATCGTCCCGGCATTCGAGTTCTCCGTCCCCAAGGACACCAAGGGGCTTGTCAGACTGAACGTCGTCCCGATGCAGAAGATGATGACGGAGAGGTAGCGATGCGCACCGCCATCATGGCCGCCGTTTCCCTGCTGGTCCTGGCCGCCGGACCGGCGTGGTCCGCGGTTCCCGACATCAGGTCGCTCGCCAGCGTGGACGGCTGTCGCCTGCACATCGAGGCGGGGTCCGCCAACTGGCAGATCCCGGGCTTCGACCTCTTCGACGGCACGCCGCCGGAAGCGACGTTTGACATCACCTATACGAACGACGGCACGGCGAATTGCGTCTTCGTCACCAACTTCTCGCTCGACGGCGACCCGTATGGCCTGAGCGGCCCTGGCGGCGACCGCGCCAGCTACATCCTCTTCGACGCCTTCTCGAACTTCGACGCCACGCCGATCACCGGCGAGTCCCGCAAGTCGCCGCTCCGCCGCCAGGTGACGCTGGCCCCTGGCCACCAGCAGGTGGTGATCGTCGACTTCAGGGTCGACCGCAGCGACCTGCAGCACGACGGGACGTACGCGCAGCATGCGCAGATCGAGGCCGATCGCAGCGACGGCACGGAACTCGCCGGCAAGTCAATCGTGCTCGGCGTCCAGGTGGTTCCGTCGGCGCGCCTGGGCTTGGCCGGCGCGTTCACGATGCGCGGCGGCCAGCCGGTCGTCGATCTCGGCGACCTGAAGGAGGGGCTGGTGGACCTGCCGCTCGACCTGAAGGTCGACAGCACCCGCCGCTACGACGTCACCTTCGACTTGCAGGGCGGCGGGCGTCTGCGGATGGGAGGGACCGACTGGTCGATCCCCTACAGCCTCAGCGTCGATGGGAAACTCGTCAGCCTGTCGGGCGGCTCGGGCGACTACGCCAGCACCGGTCCGCAACGCCTGCAGCACGACAGCCTGCCGCTGGGCTTCGTCATTGGCGACACCGGCACGCGGCGCGCCGGAACCTACTCCGACGTGCTCTCCATCACAGTGGCGCCCCAGTAGGGGCGGCGCGCCAGGCTAGATGGGGGTGGGCTTTATGTTGAACTGCAGCTCGGGCGAGTCGAAGCCGTTCGCGCCGGGGATCGCCACCAGTTCGCGCTGGCGAATCCGCGCCTCCTGGGACTGCGAGATGGTCGCCTCGCCCGACCCATCGAGCACCACCCGATCGCCGCCGAGCTGGAGCACCGCGCCCTTCAGGGTGCCGGGCGCATAGTCGACGAGCACGGAATAGCCCGAGCCGTCGTTGCAGTATTCTCCGATCTGTCCGAGGTCCACGGCCCCGCCCGGCTGGTCGGCGGCCGCGCCGCCGGTGCTGCCGACCGCGGCTGCGCCGCCGGCCATGTAGCTGACCCGGCAGCTCACCGGGACGGTGAGGCGAAGGATGAAGCTGCCCGTGCCCGTGGCGGCGGCCGATGCGGGTGCGGCGTTGGCTGCGAACACCAGAACGACGGCGGCGCCCGAAGCCAGCTTGCGGACACTGGCGCCGGTGTGGCGCATGGCGCCCGAGAAGCGGTCAGCGAAACCGAGATGGAACAGTCTCGACATGATGGTCTCCGTATTTGGACCCCATCTAGCCGATGACCGCTTGCGACTTGGTTATCTTGTATGCTTTATTATTGATTATACGTCGCTTTAGACTTGATTATTCGACATTTAGACTTAGTTACTGAGCATGATTGAGCGTTAGTTAGCCGACGTGCTTGCTGGCGCTGTTAACTTAGATGCTTGATGCTTGGTTCCCGGCTGCGTCAACCGCGTCGGTCGCAGACGCTGGTCAGGCCACGCCGATCAGGCGGCGCTCGCCGAGGCGGCGGGACGCCTGCCCGGTTGCCGGTAGCGCCAGCCCTTGAGCAGGGTGCGCGCGGCGCCGTGGTTGTGGGCGAACACCAGCGCGAAGTGCGCTTCCAGCGCCTCGGACAGCGTCTCGGAGAACACCACCCGATCGCCGATCGCCTGGGCGTGGCCGGACTCGGAGAGCAGCTTGTTGATATGGGCGCGCGAGACGCCGTAGCGCCGCGCCAGCGCGTAGCGGGACAGCGGCGCCTCCTCGAGCAGGCGCGTGCGATCGGGCCGCTGCGAAGCCAGCAGGTCGAACAGGATCGACATGCCCGCCTCGCGGTCGAGGAAGAAGTTGATCGGCCGCTTCTTGCCGAACGCGAACAGGTCGCGGCGCTCGCTGGACACCCGCGCCAGGTGCATCAGCGCGCTCACCGCGCCGGCTTCGGTCCGCATGATCTCGAGGCCGCCGCTCAGCTCCGGCGCCAGCGACATCGCCGCCTTCATGTCGCAGAGGCCCCGCTGATGCAGCATCTCCAGGAGTCCAGAGCCGATGTGGGCGCGGCGCCGCGTCCAGATGCCGGCGCCGTCTTCCACCGTGAGCTGGCCGATCTCCTGGCAGCGCCGCGCGACCTGGTTGACCCGTCCGGGGCTGGAAACCCCGTTGCCGACGCAGGCCGCCGTGAGGCTCTGCACCGTCAGCTCGCCGGCGTAGTGCAGGATCGCCGCGGTCATGCAGATACCAGCGCGGCCCAGGTCCTTGGTGATCCACTGATAGGCGGGCTCGAGATTGACGAACAGTCCGACCGACTCCGCCGACGCCGTCTCGCAGGCGCGCCGAAAGCCCGGCATCGCCCGCACCGCGGCGAAGTTCTCCTCCGTCAGCTGGGCTGAAGTGGCGGTGAGCATGTTACCGAGTGAGTCGTCCCCCAAGCCGGACGCCACACCTTTCTCTTGCCGGCGCCGACGTCAAGCCCCGCTATTGCAAGGACCACGCCATCGGTGTGACCTGCAGGACTGGCTCAGGAGGCCCTGAATGAAGCTCTACGGCGCGCCGAAGCCGGCGCCGAATCCGCGCCGGGTCAGGATGTTCCTGGCCGAGAAAGGCATCGAGCTCGAAGAGACGCCGGTCGACCTGATGACGCGCGAGCACAAGTCGGAGAGCTACCGCGCCAAGAACTCGCTCGGCCAGGTGCCGACCCTGGAGCTGGACGACGGGACCACGATCTCCGAGACCGTCGCCATCTGCCGCTACTTCGAGGAGATCCAGCCGGAGCCCTCGCTCTTTGGACGGACGGCCGTCGAGAAGGCGCAGGTCGACATGTGGGTGCGGCGCGTCGAGTTCGTGCTGATGCAGCCGGTCGGGGCCTACTGGCGGCACGCGCACCCGCGCACGGCCGCGCTCATTCATCAGTACAAGGATTTCGGCGAATCCAATCGCGAAGCCTATTCCAACGCACAGCGCTGGCTCGACGGCGAGCTGGCGGACGAACGTCCGTTCATCGCCGGCGGCAACATCTCGATGGCCGACATCTGCGCGCTGTCGACAGTGGACTTCGCCAACTGGATCGGGTTGCCGCTGGACGAAGAGCGCCCGCACCTGATCGCCTGGCGCGACCGCATGAAGGCGCGGCCGAGCGCCGACGCCTAGCGCGGCAAGTTCGCCTACCCGACGCGCGGGGAGCCGGCTACGCTTGCCAAGCCGCGCCGAGGGTAACGATAAGGCGAACCGGAATGGTTCGCCTGCTCACCTACAACGTCCATCGCTGCGTCGGGACCGACCGCCGGCTCGACGTCGGGCGCGTGGCCGAGGTGATCGCGGCGCAGTCGCCGGACATCGTGGCGCTGCAGGAGGTGGACGTCGGGCGCGCCCGCACCGGCGGCGTCGACCAGGCGCACCGGCTGGCGCAGCGATTGGGCATGGCCTTCCACTTCAACGCCGCGCTGCGGGTCGAGGAGGAGCAGTTCGGCGACGCCATCCTCACCGCCCTGCCTGAGCGTTTGGTGAAAGCCGGCCCGCTGCCCGGCCATCCGCGGTTTCCGCAGCTGGAGCCGCGCGGCGCGATCTGGGTGGAGATCACCACGTCGGCCGGCGTGCTCAGCGTCATCAACACCCACCTGGGGCTGGTGCCGCGCGAGCAGCGCATCCAGGCCGCGGCGCTCGCCGGCAAAGCGTGGGTCGGCGCCGCGGCGCCTGGCGCGCCGCTGGTGGTGGTGGGCGACATGAACGCCACGCCGCGCAACGCGGCCTACCGAATCCTGGCCGCCCGGCTGGCGGAGGCGCGCCGCGCCGCGCCGTTCTCGCACCGCGCGCCGACGTTTCCCTCCACCTTCCCGGTGCTGGCCATCGACCATGTGTTCGTCAGCGAAGCGGTGGTGGTCGATGCGGTGCGCACTCCGCTCGATCCCCTCTCGCGGCTGGCCTCCGACCACCTGCCGCTGATCGCCGACCTCAGCTTTTCGGCGCGAACGCCAGCCTGAGCGCGCGCGCCCTGGCGACCGTCTGCTCGCGGCGATGGAACGGGCGCAGCGAGTTGGTGACGTCGGTCGGATCGCCGATGTGGAACCCGGCGATGAACTCGCCGACCGGCCCCAGCCGCTTCGGCTCCAGCGGACGCAGGCGCGCTCCGCCGTCGAGCGCCCAGAGGCCTTCTGCGAGACTGCCGCTGAGCTCGCGCACCTCGGCCATCTGCGCGGCCGACCGGTCCACCCAGTGGCCGGCGAGCCCGTCGCGCAAGCGGGCGAGCGCGGCGCGATCGGCCGGCGCCTCGGCCTCGATGGCCAGCTCGCACTCGGTGTCGAAGCCGTGCGAGCGGTTGTTGAGGTTGGCCGAACTGATCCTGGCCAGCCAGTCGTCGACCACCATCACCTTGGCGTGGGCGACGATCGGGCGCCCGCCGCGGGCGTAGGGCGCCAGCGCCTGGAAGCGGCCGAAGACGTCGCTGGATTTCAGGCGCCAGAGCGCGTTGGAGCGGGCGCGGTCCATGGTGATGCGGTCGAAGTAACTGGGGCTCGTGCCGGTGCAGACCAGCACCACCTCTGGCCCTTCGGGCTCGGCCAGCCGGGCGGCCAGCGCCTCCACCGCCAGCGGCCAGGTGAAGTACTGGTTCTCCAGGTAGATCAGCGACCTGGCCGCGGCGATCGCCTCCAGCGTCAACGCCGCGATCTCGCGCGACGCGGGCGCCCCGCGCCAGGCCGGCAAGGTGCGCGCCAGGCCAAGGCCGGCGCCTTCCAGATCCGGCGCAAGGCCGGGCGGCCACAGGTCGGGCGCCGGCTCTTCCGGTGGCTCTGGCGCCGGCGCCTCCTCGACCGCCGCGCGCCAACGGGCCCGGAACAACTCGCCGAACGCGGCGGCGATCGGGCCGTCCGTCATCGCCATCACCTCGTGCCGCGGCCCGTGGGCGCGCCCGTCGACCCGGCTGCGGCGCGGGTCGTCGTCGAGGTGGGCCGTCGTATCCCAGCGGTCGAACGAGAAGTCGGCCCCGCCCACGAAGGCGAGCGCGTCGTCGATCACGATGACCTTCTGGTGATGACAGGCGCCCAGCGGCACGGTGTCGTCGAGCTCGAAGCGCACCGGCGTGTCCCGGAACCACGCCTTGGCGCGGTGCGGGAAGAACTCCTGCGTGGCGCTGATCGGCAGCGCCGAGCGCCAGACCAGCAGGCGGATGTCGAGGGCGGGGTTGGCGCGCGCCAGCTCGATGAGGATCCGGCCGATGCCGGACGCGGCGTCGGTGTCAGGCGACAGCTGCGTGCGGGGGTCGAAACTCCAGCCCAGCAGGTGGATCGTGCGGCGCGCCAGCGGCAGCGCGTCCGCCACGGCGCGGAAATAGGCCTGGCAGTCGACCAGGAACTTCACCCGCCCCTGCGGCGCGACGCGCCAGCAGGTTTCGCCGGGCCGCAGCAGCCCCATCTCGCCTCGCCGCCTCCAACGCCCCGCGCATGAGCGCGCTGGAGCACTGGAAGGCCCGGCGAGGCCCAGACGTTCCCGCCGCGAGCCGGTCGCCCCCAGCGCCCCGAGGACGCCAGGAGCTTAGCCGGGCTCGGCCCGGCAGGGGAGGCGTTAGCGCATCATCTGCGAGGCGCCGTGCGCTCCGGACGCTTCGGTCGAGCCGGAGCCGATGAAGCCGCGGCAGACGCCGTCGCGCTCGGCGATCAGGCGGGCATTGTCGGTCCCGGCGTGGTCGGCCTGGCGCTGGGCGTCGTCGCGCGCCTGGTCGGCGCGGTCGTAGATGTAGCCGATGCGGCCGGTGTCCTGCGCCTTGACGAGTTGCGCCATGGCGCTCGCATCCTGGGTTCCCAGGGATTTGGAGCTCATCAGGCCGAGGCAACGATTGGCCTCGACGAACTGCACGTCATTGAGATGGGTGGGCTGGGCGGCGAACGCCGGCGCGGCTGCAGCGGCGGCGAGGGCGATCAACCCGGCGACGGTAAGTGGACGCATGACTTGGAATCTCCCGTGGCTTCAGCGGCTTGTTCATGCCGCCGCCGCTCGGGCGTTCCAAGTTAATTAAAGTACAGATGTTTAGATTAACTCGATGTAATCTTTGGTCTTCCGGGTACAATGTAAGTATTTATTGCCGTTGCTGTAACCCAGACCGACCGGCTTGCCTCCGCCGCGGCGGCGGGGCATCTGAGGGAGGATGGACGTCCCCCAGCCGATCGCCACCCCCTGCGTGAACGTCTGCGTCGTCGACGGCGAGAGCGGCCTGTGCCTCGGCTGCCAGCGCACCCTGGCCGAGGTGGCCGGCCTGGACCCGGTTCAGCGACGCCGAGCGCGCGGCGATCATGGCGGGCCTCGCAGGCCGGCGCAGCCGCATCCGTCCGGAGAAGCTGGCGCTGTTCGGCTGAAGCCGACGCAAGGCCCCGGCGCTCGCGTTCATTCATTCGTTGCAAACCGCTGCCCGGTAGGCTGGCCGCAACGGACGCCGAAAGCGCGCCCGACGAAAATGCGCGGAAAGGCGGCGCGATGGTGAGGTTCCTGGTGATCGGCGTGATCGCGACGCTGTGCGCGATCGGCGCCGCGCGGCAGCTCGGCGGGGCGGGCGCTGGCCCAGCTCCGCAGGCGGCGGTCGCGGCGGCGAGCCGAGACGCCTTCGGACGCGGCGCCGAGCGACGGCCAGGCCTCGATCGTCAAGTCGCCGGACGGCCACTTCTGGGCCGACGCCCAGGTCAACGGCGGCCACCCGATCCATTTCCTGGTCGACACCGGCGCGACCGCCGTGGCGCTCACCGCCAACGACGCGCGCAGCCTCGGCATCGATCCCTCGAGCCTCGACTATCGCTACACGGTGACCACCGCCAACGGACCGGCGCGCGCGGCGGCGGTGAAGCTGAGCGACGTCTCGGTGGACCGGGCCGACGTGGAGAACGTGCAGGCCTTCGTCATCGACCAGGGCCTGCAGACCTCGCTGCTCGGCATGACCTTCCTCGGTCGGCTCTCGAAGTTCGAGGCGACGCCGGACACCCTCGTCCTGAAGTCATGACACCCGCCGCGAGCGGCCCGACTTCGTCCCTGTAGCGAGCTTGACCCGGGTCTCGCGCACCGCGATCGCCGGCAGCGAGGCGGCGTCGGCCTTCAGGTAGGCGGCGACCGCCGGGCCGTGCCGGGGCGCCATCGAGCGCAGCAGCCAGGACACCGCCTTGGTGATCAGGATCGGCCGCTCGGTCTTCAGTCGCTCGACCACCACAAAGCCGAGCTCGCGGAAGCGGGCGTCGTCCGACGTCCGCGTCGGCGCAGTGAGCAGCACCAGCGCGGCGCGGCGCTTGTTGATGTTGGGATCGCCCGCCAGCTGCTCGATCAGGCCGCGCCAGGCCGGCCAGTCGGCCGCCATCAGCTCGGCCCAGAACGCGCCCGCGCAGAGGCTGTCGATCTCCGCCCAGCCGCTGAGGTCGTTCAGCCAGTCGTCGACCCGCGCTGGCGTCAGCTGGCGCTGGACGCGGGCGTTCGACTGCAGCAGCACGGCGCCCAGCACCTTTTCCTCGTAGGCCTCGCCCCGGAAGAGCCGGTCGGTCATGGCCATCAGGTCGGCGTCGGCGCTCTTGCGGTGGGCGGCGAGCCAGGCGCGGGCGATGCGCCGCAGCTCGGGGACCGAGACGTTGAAGAACGGATGGCCGCTGCCCGAGTAGGAGTCGTTCGACTGCCCGCCGCGGTACGGCGTTCCAGCCGCGCGCAACTGGGCGACAATCGCCGCGCGTTCGGCTTCGATGGCGAGCTCAACCATGAGGACAGTTCCTTGTCATCGCCGCTCCGGAAGCGCGACTATGGCTTAAGCGGGGGTGGAGAAGTTGCATGCGGCGGGGCGTTGCGTTGGTTCTGGCGGGGATCGTCTGCACGATTGGGGGGGCGGCCGCGGCCGCGCCAAGCGACGGCGCAGGGCCAGGCCCCAAGCGCCGCCCAGACGTGAGCCTGCCGATGGAGGGCGTCGTCACCCAGCCAGACTGGATTCAAGACGCCGAACGGCGACGACTTCGCGACCTACTTTCCCCCGGTCGCACAAATTCTGGGGCTCGACGGCCGAACCGTGATGCAGTGCGAAGTCTCGACGACCGGGACGCTGGACAACTGCAACATCACTCAGGAGACCCCGTCAGGCATGGGCTTCGGTGAAGCGGCCCTGAAGATCTCGCAGTTCTTCCGCATGAAGCCGATGAGCGTCGACGGTGTCGCCGTCGCGGGCGCCAAGATCAACATTCCGATCCGGTTCGCCGAACCAGTCCAAGCGGATGAGGCTGCCGACGACGAGCCTGCGACGGACGCGCCCCACCCCACCGCAAAGGCGCTCGAGTTGGCGAGTCGCATCGCCGCGATCAGCTACGGCCCGGCTCGGATGCACCACTATATGGACGAGGCGCGCAAGGCGATCGGTCAGCGCTTCAACGGCGTCAGCCTCACCGAGCAGCAGCAGGCTGCGATCGACGACTATGTCCAGGCGGCTGGCGCCTCCGGGCCGCAACGTGCAGACTTGCTGGCCCACGGTACGCTCGGAAGTTCACCGAGCAGCAACTGACCGAGATCGAGGCCTTCATTGACAGCCCGACCGGCCGGGTATGGACCTCCCAGAACGCCGACGACGCTGCCAAGCTAATGGCGGACAACATGAGAATTGAACAGGCCACCGAGGCGGAGGCCAAGAACCACTTCTGCAGCACACATGAATGCCTGCAGACCGGCGCGCCGACTGCCGCACCGCCCGCCAAAAAGTAGCGCCGATCAGGGCTTCATGCCGATGCGGTCGAACGCGCCCGCCACTTGCGGGTCGAGGCTTTTGGCGGCGTCGAGGTCGGCCTGGCCGGCGGCCTTCGCGCCCTTCGCCAGCTCTGCGAGGCCGCGGCCGTAGAGCGACGGCGGCTGCGAGGGCCGCTTGGCGAGGGCGCCGTCGTAGTCCTTGATCGCATCGTCGGGGCGGCCGAGCCGCAGGTCCGCCAGCCCGCGGCTGTCGAGCGTCGCCGGCGAGTTGGGTCGCAGCTTCAGCGATGCGTCGCAGTCGGCCAGCGCCAGCGCCGGGTCGCGCCCCCACTGCGCGCGCGCCCAGCAACGGAAGTTCAGCAGGTCGGCGCTCGGCGCCTTGGCGATCAGCCGGTCCCAGATCGCCACCTCCGGCTCGAAGCGCCCGGCGCTGTCGTAGGCGAAGGCCTCGCGCTGCAGCACCTTCGGGTCGTCGCCCGAGGCAGCCGCGGCGGCGGCGAAGTCCTTGCCCGCGCCGGCGAGGTCCCCGCGGAAGAGCAGCACCTGAGCGCGCGCCTCCAGGGCCAGCTCGTCTTTCGGATTGAGCGCCAGCGCGTGGCCGAAGTCGGCCAGCGCCAGGTCGTCCTGGTGGTTCTCGAAATAGGCGACGCCGCGGTTGTAGACGTACTTCGACGAAGTCGGATCCAGCTTCATCGCCTGGGTGAGATCGGCGATCGCCTTGGGATAGTCGTCGTTGGCGAGATAGCGGGCGCCGGCGAATCTGGTAGCCGGCCGCGTCGGTGGGCGGCGGGAGGTCCGCGTCGCGCTCTTCCGTCGCGGTCGGCTGAGCGGTCAGCGGCGTGGACCGCACCACGACGTCGTAGTCGCTGAGCTGGCGCAGCGCCGCCGCGGCCGCCGCGGCCTCGGCCGCCGCGAACTCCGGCGCGAAGCTTCGCTCGGAGGCGGTCATCGTCGCCACCCCGCCGTCGATGCGGGTATGGCGCTGGTAGCGGACGCCCGCGATCGTCTGGTCGACATCGCCGCCGTTCACCAGCCCGAACCCGGCGCCGTTGTGGGGCAGCGTGATCACCACCGTCCATTGCTCGTAGCGCGGGAAGACCACGGCGTAGGGCGCATCGGCGTTCGGGCCGGGGTCCCGCTTGAAGTCCGGCGCGAAGCCCAGGTTGCTGTCGGCTATGCTAAAGTCGCGGACGCTCTCGTTTTTAGACCAGTCCATGGTCACCGCGCCGTCCATGCTCAGGGTCAGAAGCCGGTGGGCGTCGTCGAAGTTGAAGGCGACCGTCTTGATGTCGAGGGCGCCGACGCGGCCACGCCAATACTGGCGCTCGGCGCGCTCGGCCTCGGCATGGCTGCCGGTGTTCAGCAGCTGGTTCCAGATCACGGCGGCGTCGCCACGGAACACCGCCTCGCCATGGGCGGGCGCCGGCGCCTCGAGCCCCGCCGATGCGTCGAGCCGCAGCGTGCTCTCGAACGCCGGCGTGGCCAGCGGCAGCTGCGTCATCCGCTCCAGGCTCGCACCCGCCGCCTGCACCGGCAGCGCCCAGCGGAAGGCGGGGACCTCGATGTCGTCGAGATTGCGGTCGCCAGCGCGGGTGCCGTCGAGCCAGTAGGTCTTGCCGCCGATCTCGGCGCGGACGATCACGTGGTCGAACGCCAGCAGCGGCAGCCGCTGGTCGAGCCCGTCGCCGCCGCCGGTGCTGACCAGAGCCGGCTCGGCGTCGATCCCCAACTGGTGCAGCAGCGCCAGCAACAGCACGGTCTTGCCCTTGCAGTCGCCGAAGCGCCGCGTCCAGGTGGCGTCCGCGTCGGCGGGGACCAGCCCGCCGAGGTTCATGCCGATGAAGGCGTAGCGAACCTGATCCTGCACGAGACGCAGGGCCGCGGCGGCCCTCGCCTTCGGATCGGGCGACGCGGCGGCGATCTTCTCCGCCTCGGCGCGTAGCGGCGACTCCGCGGCCAGCGTCTCTGACTTGGCGTAGAGCGGGGCCATCAGCGCCGAGAGCTCGGCCCAGTCCCGGAACTGGCTGAACTCGATCTCGCCGAGGTCGGCGAACCGGGCCGGCGCGCCCTTCGGCGGCTTCGGCGCCTCGAGGTCGGCGGCCTCGATGTCGAGCTCCTGGCCGTCGGCGCTCTTCGACAGCTTCGGCGCCGGCATCCCCTCGGTCACCCGCCAGCGGATCGGCTTGTCCGCCGGCCAGATGGCGCGGATGCGCAGGTGCTCGGTCGAACCGATCGGGCCAAGCGCCTCGAAACCCTGCGAGTTCCCCTTCAGCACCGGGTCGCGCCTGGCGAGCGTGAACGCCAGCTCGACGATGTCGCCGACCCTGAGGCCCTCGGGCTGGAAGGCGGCGGTCAGATCGCCGTCCAGCATGGCCAGGTCGAGGTTGGTCTCGCGGCGCACGACCGTCACCTTCTTGCCGCCGCCCAGCATGTCGATCACCTGGCCGTCGCGGATCACGTCGAAGCGATGGAAGGTCAGCGTCTCCGTCTGTGGGTCCCAGCTTTGCGAGAGGCCGTTGACGATGGTGAGCGCCGACGGCGTGAGGATCCGGAAAGCGCTGTCGGTGTAGAATTCGTCGCCGTCGGCGCCGAACCGCACCTGCCGGTCGGACAGCAGGATCTGGATCGCCGCGCCGGACGCCGTCGCGCCGGGCTTCGGGATCGGCGCCGGCTTCACCCAGGCCGGCGGCGGCGCATAGAGCGGCTGATCGGCGCCGAGCGCGGCGCCCGCCCACAGCGACGCCGCCAGAACCATCGCCAACCTGAACACCGCCGCCCCCGACACAACCTGGGCGCAAGGTAGCGCGTGGCCCGGCGCGCGCGCAACTTGGCCGCGCGGCGATCGAACCGCGCGTCCCTGCCGCCGGGTGAATCTGGACGAGCGCCGGTGCGCGGGCGCTAGATGCGAGCCGACCCTTCAAAGGAGGCGACGCCATGGCCGACGAACCCATCCTCTTGACCGACGATCCGGCCCCGCACGTGCGGCGGATCACGCTGAACCGACCTGCCAAGCGCAATGCGCTCTCCAACGCGTTGCGCGGGGCGATGTTCGAGGCGCTGGAGGCGGGCGATCGCGGACCCCGAGGTGCGGGTGATGATCCTGCGCGGCGCCGGCAAGTGCTTCTCGTCCGGCTACGACCTCGCCGGGACAGGCCCCCTGCCCTACCACACGGCCGGCGGCCAGGGTCAGTGGGCCCGGCACGTGGTCGAGGGCTGCTTCAAGATCTGGGACCTCGCCAAGCCGGTGATCGCCCAGGTGCACGGCTGGTGCCTGGCCGGCGGCTCGGAGCTGGCGACCGCCTGCGACCTGGTCTACGTCGCCGAGGATGCGCAGATCGGCTACCCGCCGGTGCGCACCATGTCGCCGCCCGACAACCACTACCACGCCTGGCTGATGGGCCTGCGCCCCGCCATGGAGCAGATGCTGACCGGCGATGCGATGGACGGGATCGAGGCGGTGCGGGTCGGCTTCGCCAACCGCGCCTATCCGGCAGATGACCTGGAAGCCGCGGTGCTGGCGATGGCCGAGCGCATCGCCCAGGTCGACCCGGAGCTGGCGCAGCTGAACAAGCGGCTGGTGCACCGGCAGATGGAGGCGATGGGCCTGCGGGCGGGCCTGCGCGCCGGCACCGACCTGCACGCGCTCGGCTGGTCGACATCGGCCTCGCGCGCCTACATGACCAAGATGCGCGAGGGCGTGAAGGAGGCGCTGACCGCCCGCGACGCGGCGTTCGGCGACTACCGCACCGGGGCGAAGGCCGGCTAAGGTCCCCGCCAAGGCGGGAGGGACGCATGAAGCAGTGGGCGTGGCTGGCGGGCTCGCCGGCGGATTGGCGATGGCAGGAAGCGCGGCGCTGGCCGAGACCCAGTCGCTGACCATCCTGCACGACAACGACATCCACGGGCACCTGCGCTCGTTCTGCTACGTCGAGGTCGCCAAGGGGCCGGACGAGCATTGCGAGATCGGCGGCGCGGCGCGGCGCGCGACGCTGGTGAAGCGGCTGCGGGGCGAGGCCACGGGGCCGGTGCTGCTGGTCGACACCGGCGACACCTCGACGCGCGGGCCGCTGATCAACGCCTACGAGGGGCTCGACGAGATCGCCGCCATGAACGCCATCGGCTACGACCTGGCAGCGATCGGCAACAACGAGTTCAAGCTGAAGGACGCGGAGGACGCGCACGACGCGGCCGGCGCGCAGGCCGCGCTCGCCAAGCTGATCGCCGCCTCGCACTTCCCCTGGGTCTGCGCCAATGCGACCGAGGCCGACGGCTCGCCGCTGCCGGGCGTGAGGCCGTTCATCGTCAAGCGCATCGGCAAGCTCAGGGTGGCGTTCCTGGGCCTGACCACCGGCCGCTCGGCGTCCTACCCGCAGACCAAGGGCCTGAAGATCATCGACCCGGTGGAGGCGGCGAAGGTCTGGATCCCGAAGGCGCGGGCCGAGGCCGACGTGGTGATCGCGGTCACCCACGACGGCGTCGCCGACGACCAGCGGCTGGTGCACCAGACCAGCGGCCTCGACGCGGTGATCGGCGGCGACAGCCACACCTACCTCTACCAGCCGGTGGTCTGGAAGAACGCGTCGGGAGCGGACACGCCCATCGTGCAGGACGGCGAGTTCGGCGTGCGGCTCGGCAAGTTCGACCTGACGTTCGAGGGCGACGCGGCGCACGGCTGGAAGCTCACCCACTTCGCCGACGAGCTGTTGCCGGTGAACGGCGAGCTGAAGCCGGACCCGCGGCTGGCGGCGCTGGCCGAGCGCTACGCCGCGCCGCTCGACGTGCGGGTGGGCCAGATCGGGCGGATCGGCGCAACGCCGAAGGAGCGGCTGGCGTTCACCGCCGAGGATCTCGCCCAGGCCTGGAAGGCCTCGGCCGGGGTGGACGTCGGCCTGCAGCCGGAGGGCGACCTCTTCGAGGTGTTCCGCACCAAGGACGTCACCCGCTACCAGCTGCACGCGATCGTGCCGTTCCACGACACCATCTGGAAGGGCGAGATCAGCGGCGCGCGGCTGGCCGCGCTGCTGGCCAAGCCGACCCTGCTCGGCGGCGTGATGCACGCCACCATCGACGCGGCCGCCATCGACCCGGCGAAGACCTACACGGTGGCGACCACCGACTTCGTGGCGCAGGCGGCGGTTCCCGGCGGCGTCGACACCCACGAGGACGCCCGCGACGCGATCGAGGCGTGGCTGAAGACCAAGCCTGAGCGCTGAGCCGCGCCATCGCCGTCCACCGCGCTGCGGGCGGGGGCTTGACGGTGGTCATTCCCGCTGCGCTGGGTCATCGCGCGCCGGCCTGCCGGCCAGGTCTTTGAAATCGTTGAAGGAAAATTCAACCCGCCGGTGGCAGGCGGCGCGCAATAACTTGCCGATTGCCCGAATCCCACCACCGATATCTACGGTGACTTAGAGTTATCCACAGGCTTTCCGGGCACGATCATTGCCCGCGTGAGCCGCGCGGCGGCACGCTGATCCGGCCACGTTCGGATTAGAGAGGGGAGGCTCGACGCGATGGGGGGCAAGGTGGGGCTGAAAGCCCTGGTCGGCGCGCTGGCGACGCTGGCGGCGGCGATACCTGGGGCGGCGCTGGCGCAGACCTGCACGGGCGTCTTCGTCCGCGACTTGCAAAGCTACAACGACGGGGACACCCCCGGCTCGGTGGTGAAAGTCGCGGGCAGCATCGTTCCGAAGGGCACGCGCGACACCATCGTCGGCTACGTGATGGCAGGCGGCAAGAAGTACTACGTGCAGTACCGCGCCTACTATCACGACCCGGCCGACATCCAGCTCAGCAAGGGCTGTGTGCTGCAGAAGTACATGAACTGAGGGCGCGGAAATCGCCGCGCTGAGCCCCTTCCCCCGCGAGGGGAAGGGGTTGGGGATGGGGGGCTCTCAGGGATTGGCCGCGAACGTCGTGCGGTGCGCTGACCGCAGCTTTGCCTGTGAGAGCCCCCCACCCCCGACCCCGCCCCTCCAGGGGGCGGGGAGCCGCGGACCGGTCATTGCGCCGGCCGCGGCTCCAGCAGCAGCACCGCCACGTCCGAGGTAGGGGTGAAGTTGGTGTAGTGGACGGCGAAGGTGGTGGGGCCGGTCTTCTTGACGCCGGTTCCGCAGAAGCTGACCAGGGCGTTCGGCTGGCCCTTGTCGATGGTCATCTGGAAGTCGCGGATCGGCGCGGCCCAGTTGGCGCCGGTGACCAGCACGAAGTGGATGAACTCCGGGTTGCCGGCCGGGACGTTGCCGTCGCCGGGCGGGGTGAGCTTGCGGATCGAGGCGACGAAGTCGTTGTCGACGCAGTACTCCTTGAAATCCGCGACCATGCTCGCCGGAGGTTCGACCAGCACGGCGGTGCTCGCCACCGATGGCGCGTAGGTATGCACGATGGTCACCGGCTTGCCGGCCGGGAAGGTCTGGCTCCAGTAGAAGTTGGTCTTCAGCGTCCACGTGCCGATCAGCTGGCGCGGCCCAGGGTCGCTCGGATCGCTGAGCAGCATGGCGAGGCCCTGCTGGATCAGCGTGTTCTGCTGCGCGAGCGGGAGCTTGGCGAGGGCGATGGGCGTGGCGTCGTAGAAGGGCGAGATCGGCACGCCCAGGCTCTTGAGGTAGGCGGTCTGGTTGACGCCGTTCTTGATGGCCTGCTGCTCGATCAGCGCCTGCACCGGCTTGCCGTCGACGGTGATGTGGAAGTCGAGGAAGTTCGGCGAGTTGTAGTCGGGGATGTTCACGGTGTCGTCCGGACCGTCCATCGTGAGGTCCGGAACCGGGAAGGCCACCGTCACGCTGACGTCCTTCGGCGAGATGTTCAGGAAGCTGTACGTTACCCGCACCGCCTTGTCGGAGATGTAGAGGTTCTCGCTCTTCATCTCGACGGCGGCGTTCTTGGTGAACACCAGGCCGCTGTTGGTGAGCGCGGCGGTGGAGTTGTCGGCGAGCGCCGGGCCAGCCAGCGTTGCGAGCATCAGTCCGGCGATAACGGTGTCGCTTGTCTTCAAGACCGGCCCCCCCGAGCACGTCGGCGCGCCGAGCCTAGGCCTCGACGGTCACGATGGCAAAGCCGGTCAGACCGCGAGACGGCGCGGCCCAGGTTCTGTACTCATAACTCCCCCATCGTCGCGCTGTCGGACGCGATGGCGGCCTTGAGGAAGGGACGAGGGCTATGAGCTACGCAGGTGAGTGCTTTTGCGGCGCAGTCCGCATCGAGGCCAACGGTGCGCCGCAGGCGATGGGCTACTGCCACTGTCGCTCGTGTCGGTCGTGGTCGGGCGGACCGGTCAACGCCTTCAGCCTGTGGCGACCGGAGGATGTGCGCGTGACCGCGGGGGCGGAGAACATCGCCACCTACGGCAAGACGCCGATGAGCGAGCGCCAATACTGCGCCAAGTGCGGGGGTCACCTGATGACCAACCACCCGCCGCTCGGTTTGGTCGACGTGTTCGCAGCGACCTTGCCTGACCTTCCATTTCAGCCCGGCGTGCACGTGAACTACGCCGAGACGGTGCTGCCGATGAAGGACGGCTTGCCGAAGTTCAGGGACTTCCCCAAGGACTTCGGCGGTTCGGGCGAAGCGGCGCCCGAGTAGGGCTCTTCGCCGCTGCTCGGCGCGACCTACGCCGGCACGGGTTCGGCGCGGCGGGCGGCGGCTTCGGAGAGCGCCGCCAGCGCTTGCTCGATCACCTCGACGCCGGCGCCGGGCTTGGCGCCTTCGACGGTGAGGATGCGCCGCCAGGCCCGCGCGCCGGGGCGAGCGTGGAAGAGGCCGAGCATGTGGCGCGTCATGGCGGCGAGGTGCGTTCCGCGCGCCAGTTCGGCGCGGACGTAGGGCAGGTAGCGCGCGACCGCGGCCTCGGGCGTGACGTCGGCGCCCTCGCCGAACAGGCGCCGGTCGACTTCGCCCAGCCGCCAGGGCTCGTGGTAGGCGGCGCGGCCCAGCATGACGCCATCGACGTGCGCCAGATGCGCCTCGGCTTCGTCGAGGCTGGCGACGCCGCCGTTGATGACGACGGTCAGCTGCGGGCGCTCGCGCTTCAGGCGCCAGACCAGCGGATAGTCGAGCGGCGGAACCTCGCGGTTCTGCTTCGGCGAGAGGCCCTGCAGCCAGGCCTTGCGGGCGTGGACGACGAACACGCCGACGCCCGCCGCCGCGCAGGCGTCGACCAGGCCGAACAAGGCCGCCTCCGGGTCCTGGTCGTCGACGCCGATGCGGCACTTGACGGTGGCGGGGATGACGACAGCGGCGCGGATGGCGGCCATGCACGCGGCCACCAGCACCGGCTCGGCCATCAGGCAGGCCCCGAAGCGGCCGCTCTGCACCCGGTCGGACGGGCAGCCGACGTTGAGGTTGATCTCGTCGTAGCCGAGGTCCTCGCCGATCCGCGCGGCGGCGGCGAGCTTGGCTGGCTCCGAGCCGCCCAGCTGCAGCGCCACCGGATGCTCGGCCGGATCGAACGCCAGGAGCCGCGCGCGGTCGCCATGGATGACGGCGTCGGCGGTCAGCATCTCGGTGTAGAGCCGCGCGCGCTGCGTCAGCGTCCGATGCAGCCGCCGGCAATGCCGGTCGGTCCAGTCCATCATGGGTGCTATACAAAGTAAATGATGTTGAGTTTTCAATGCGTTGCCGTTATCTTCCAATCCGATAGCCGGGCGATCAGGGCCGCCATTCTGCGACGTTTTACGACCCCCTCGCCAGACTTCGACACCTCACCGCACCCGTTTTGCACACGGAAAATGGCAACCATCGTCAAACAGAAATCCGGCCGCTGGCGCGTCCAGGTTCGTCGTAAAGGACGATACCTAAGCGAGACCTTCAGCCATCGCAAAGATGCAGAGGCCTGGGCCCGGCGCGTTGAACGCGACCTGGACGTGGGCCGTAAGCCGATCCCTCGCAAGCTGGAAGGCGTCCAGACCTTCGGCGACCTGATCGATCTGCACGTCAGCGACATGAAGAGCGTCGGCAAGGCGCCCGGCCGTTCGAAGGCCTACAGCATGGAGTTCCTCAAGCGTAGGCTGGGCAGGGTCCGCCTGGCCGATCTTGACCGGGAAACCCCGATTGAGTTCGGCAAAGCCCGAGCCCGAGAGGGCGCCGGCGGGATGACCCTCGGCAGCGACCTTGGCTACATCCGCACCCTGCTGGCGTATGGCGCGGCGGTCCATGGCCTCCCCTACTCGCCTGAGCCGGTCGACCTCGCACGGATCGCGCTGCGCATGTTCGGCCTCGTCGGCAAGGGGGTCGAGCGCGACCGTCGCCCGACCGAGACGGAGATCGAACGCCTCATCGAACATTTCCGCGGTCTGAACAGCTCGACGATTTCCCATGGGCCGCATCATCAAGTTCGCGATCGCGACCGCCATGCGCCAGGAAGAGATCTGCCGGGTGGCCTGGGACGATCTGGACGAGCGTCACAAGATGCTGCCTGATCCGCGACCGCAAAGACCCCGCGGAACAAGCGCGGCAATCACCAGAACATCCCGCTCCTCGACATCAGCGGTTACGACGCCTGGGCGCTCGTCGAGGAGCAGGCACGCCATCTCGGGCGCCGCAACGGCCGCATCTTCCCCTACAACAGCCGCTCCGCCGGCACCGCGTTCCGTCGGGCCTGTCGCGACCTGCACATCGAGGACCTCCACTTCCACGACCTTCGGCACGAGGCCATCAGCCGGCTGTTCGAGGCGGAGTATGAGATCCCCGAGGTGTCGCTAGTCACCGGCCACAAGGACTGGAAGATGCTCCAGCGCTACACCCACATCCGACCTAAGGACCTGCACGAGATTGGGGCGCGACGCCGAGCTGTCCGACAATCTGCCCTGAGAAGCTGAGAGCGGCGATCCAACCCGCCTCGCTGGCGCGGCCCGTCTATCTAGGGTGAAGGCTGGACCAGACCAGCGTCAGGCCCGACAGAAACAGCAGGCCCAGGACGACGTCCCCGAAGTTGCGATCGCTGAGCTTCCAATAGACCCTTGCGCCCAGCCACGCGCCGAGGAGCGTGCCCGGAAATGCGAGCAGGGCGAGGCCCAGCACCTGCGGCGTGACCAGCCCGGAGGCGCCATGCAGGCAGAGGGAAGCGGTGAGCACGGTCCAGTTGAAGGTCTGAAAGACACCTCTTCGCTCGTCCTTGCCCCAGCCCCTGACGCTCGCCCACAGGATCGGCGGCGGACCGGAGAGACCGGCAAGGCCGCCCAGTACGCCGCCCGCCAGTCCGACCGCGCCATCGGCGACCCGGCCGCCGATCTTGCTGGTCAAGGGGCGCCGGTTGAAGTGGAGGATGCTGGAAAAGACCAGCAGCAGGAGGCCGACGGACAGCTTGAACGCGCCGGGCTCGACCCGCGCGATCAACAGCGTGCCCAGGGGCGCGCCGGCCAGGCCACCAACGAGGAAGGGCCAGACCAGCTTGAAGTCGATCGTCCGCCACAGCGCTCGGAAGCGCGGCCGCTCTGCGCGACGACCGAGCAGATGATGACCAGCGTGCCGGCGACGGCAGGCGGCAGGACGTTCAGCCAGATGCCGAGGGCGATGAGCGCCGTGCCGAAGCCGGCAAGGCCGGACACGAAGCCGCCGGCGACCGCGCCGAACACCAGGACCGCGATGGTCAGCGGGCTCATCGACGAAGCAGCTTGAGGCCCGCGAGCAGCGCCCAGAGGGGGAGCAGGACCAGCGTCGCCAGCTCCAAAACCTGCCCAGCCTCGGCGAAGCCAGCGATTCCAGCGACGAAGACGAGACCGAACAAGCCGCCGCACGCCATCAGCAGCACCCCGAGGCGGTCGCCGGTGGCCCAGAGCGCGCGCCCGACCACGATGCCCCAGCAGACCATCAGCGGTCCTTCCATCCGCCAGAGCCCACCCTGGGCGGCGTTCACCACCGCCAGCCACGCCGTCTCGCTGCTGGTGCGCGCCATGGCGTCGCCGGCGGCGTGCGCGTCGGCGAGGGGCGGAAGGGCGGCGATCTGGATCGAGGTTCCGGCGAGGCCCAGGAACGCGTAGCCTGCAAGGCACAGCGTGGCGATGTCGATGGGCGCGCCGAAGCGCGGCCTGAGCCGTCCCCGAGAGGTAGCCGCCGACGGCCAGGAACGGCAGGTAGAAGCCGAAGCTGTCGGCAAGCATCGAGGCGAGGAACCAGCGCTGGGCGGCTGGCGCCAGGGTCAGCGCCGTGGCCGGACGCGACAGCGCGTCGAGGTCGCCTCCCGTCGCGATGACGTAGGCGACGATCGTGAACCAGCCGAGCAGTGCGCCGCCGATCGCAACACCGCCGATCAATCGGCGGCCAGCATCGAAGACCGCTCCTTCCTCCGAACGGTCCTCAGCCACCGCTTTTCACCAGCGCGGCGAGCGCCTGCCCGGCGGCCCGGCGGCCGGATCGCACCGCGCCGTCCATGTAGCCCATCCAGACGGTCGAGGTTTCCGTCCCGGCCCAGGTCAGCCGTCCCGTGCTCTGGCGGATCGCCGCGCCGTGCCGGCTCAGCACCCCCTTGCCTAGCGGCGAGACGCAGCCGCGCGTGTACTTTTCCTTCGACCAGTCCATTTCCACGTAGGCGGTCGGATTCAGGCGCCTGCGGGCCGAAGCATTTGGCGAACACCGCAAGGGTCGCGGCCCGCCGCGCGGCGGTGGTCATCGCGTCGCCGGAGCGCCCCAGGGCGGTCAGCACGCCAACCGACGCGTCCGGGGGTGACGCGTCGGTGGCCCACGCGAACGGGCCGTCCAGGTCATAGATGTTTCCCGACAGCCCGAGGTCGCGCCAGAACGGCCGCGGGTAGCTGGCGTAAATCTTCACGCCCGAGCCGGCGGTCGGCCAGGCGGCGATCAGTGCGGCCTTGGCTTCCGGCAGGGTGGGGCTGAAGGTGATCGCGGCCGCCTGCGAGGGGCTCAGGGCCATGATCACCTGTCTCGCTCTGACGACGCCCTTCGCTGTCACGATCTCGACCGGGCCCGGCCCGTTCCAGCCTCGCACTAACGTCACGGGCGACGAGAGTCGCACGACGTCGCCAAGGTCTTCCGCCATTTTCAGGGCGAGGACCTGCGAGCCGCCAACGATCCGGCTCTCCTGGGCGCCGCCTTGCGTGGATTCCATGCGGCGCACGCCGCCGGCTGCGTAGATGTCGAACAGCACGTAGAGGAACGACAACTCGGCGGGCGGCGCGCCGAAGCTCAGCGTCGTCGTCAGGGACAGCGTGGCCAGGTCGTCCGGGGACAGGCCTGCCGTCGCCAGATAGTCGGCATAGGACATGGCGTCCCATTGGGCCGCGTTGGCCGCCGTCCAGGGCGCGTCGGTGGGAACGGTCCTGGCGAGGGCGTCGATGTTGCGAACGAACGCCTCGTTGGCGATCGGGCTGGCCGCCGCCGGGACCTTCTGGATGGCGCCGCCCGCGACGATGAAGTCCTCGCCGGCGTTGAACTGCGGTGTCAGCGCGACGCCCAGTTCCTGGGCCAGGTCGATCACCGCCCATTGTCCGGGACCGACCCAGGCGGCCCCGGCCGGGACCGGAAAGCCGGCGGCGACCCTCTGATTGACCACCCGGCCGCCGACGCGGTCGCGCGCCTCCAGCACGGCGATACGGGTCACGCCGGACTGCCTGAGCGTCCGCGCCGCCGCCAGCCCCGAGAAGCCGGCGCCGATCACCACGACATCGAAATCGGACTTCGCGGCCGCGAAACTCGCGCCGGACAGCAGGCCGGCCGCGCCGATCGCCGCCGAGCCGCCAACACCGATCTCCAGCAGCTTGCGCCTATCCGAGCGCATGTCTGTCCCCCTCGACCGCGCCGGAACGATCCTGCGCGTAAGGGCCCACCATCAGCCCCTCGATCCGCGAGCCCTTGGCGATCAGGGTGGGGCGCAGGCGCTGGTAGAGGCGGGCGTAGTTGTAGAAGGGCACGCTCGGCCACAGATGGTGCAGCAGGTGCAGGTTCTGCTGCAGCGTGAGGATCGTTCCGCCGGCCCAGAGGCTGATGCGCGTGTTGAGGTACCGCTCCGTCCGGTCGAACGGTGCATGGGGGAGCCACTGGAAAAAGATGGCCAGCAGCAGGCCGGCGAGCCGCGTCGGCACGTAGAGCAGAAGCACCCAGTCCAGCACGTGGCCCGTCAGCGCGGCCAGGACCAGGAGTTGCAGCACGACGAGCGCAACCGCCGAGGCCTGTAAGGCTTCCGTTCCGACGGAGGTTCGCCGTCAGCCTCCCGGTATCGGGCGGGCGCGATGTACCGGAGCACGATCAACGGGATCGTCGCGCCGATCACGATGCGCTGGAACCATTTGACCAGCAGCTGCGGCGAACGTCCCCTTCACGAAGATGTCCGGATCCTCGTCGGTGTTCGTATGGGCGTGATGCAGCGCATGGCTGCGCAGCATCATCGGCCAGTTGAAGGCGAGGCCAAGGGTGCCGATCCAGCCCACCAGCGGGTTGAGCCAGCGCAGCAGCGGATGACCGGGCGCGAGGTTGCCGTGGATGCTCTCGTGGACCAGCGTGTAGTGGGCGTAAGACGTGAAGGTGAGGATCAGCGCGCACACCCAGAGCGGCATGATACGGGCGAGCCCAAGGCCGACGACCGTCCAGTGCGCCGCCGGCAGCACCACGGCCAACGCCAGCGTCGGCCAGGCGACCGGCGCCGATAGTTCCTTGGCGATGCGCTTCTCTTCGGCCGGCGTCAGGACGACGCCGCGCGGGAAGTCGAGGCTGTTCATTCGTGAAGTTCCTAAAGGGTCTTCGCCGCGATGACGGCGGCTGCCGCCGCCTGTGCGGGCGGCGACAGCGAGATCGGGCGCGACGAAATCTAGACGGGCCGGTCGCCCACCACCGTCACGCGCTCCATGCGCCGCACGGCCGGGAAGTAGTCGGAGGCCGCGTAGTGCTGGCAGGCGCGGTTGTCCCAAAAGGCGAGCGAGTTCTTCCGCCAGCGGAAGCGGCACTGGTATTCTGGGATCGCGGCCTGGGCGAAGAGCTGCTTCAGCAGGGTGCTGGACTCCTCCGGCTCCATCCCGATGATGTGCTGGGTGAACACCGCGTTGACGTAGAGCGACTTGCGGCCGGTCTCCGGGTGGGTGCGCACCACCGGATGCTCGACCCTCGGGTACTTCGCCTCGAACTCCTCGATCTCAGCCTCGCTGACGCCCTTCTTGCGGAAGCCGGCGCGGATGTGAGGGAAATCGTGGACGGCGACGCGCCCGTCGACGCGCTGCTTGATCTCGTCCGGCAGCAGGACTCGTAGGCCATGTTCATGTCGGAGAAGAGGGTGTCGCCGCCGACCGGCGGAACCTCGATCGCGCGGAGGATGGAGCCCAGCGAAGGGATCTCGCGCCAGGTCACGTCGCTGTGCCAGGCGTTCTCGCGGCCGCGGCTCTTCTCGTTGTGGGTGATCGCCAGCACCTCGGGATAGCCGGGCTTGGGCGGCGCAAACGGGAAGACCTCCAGCGAGCCGAAGCGGCGACCGAAGTCCAGGTGCTGTTCGGTGGTGATGTCCTGATCGCGGAAGAAGATCACCTTCCATTCCAAGAGGGCGCGGCGGATTTCCGCGAACTGCTGGTCGGACAGGTCGGCGGAAAGGTCGATGCCTTCGATCTCGGCGCCGATCACCGGCGTCAGCGGCCGTACGGCGAGGGTCTCGTAGGACGCACCCTCGGCAATCTCGGGAATGACGGGCGCAACAGGCCCGTCCCGGTGCTTGGTTGTGGCTTCCATCTTGGCGTCCTCCGCTTTTGGGGGCGACGCTCTAGCCGCCCGAACAGGAGCCTACGACGAGACCCTCCGGAGTGCTTGACAGTTGGGGCCAGGGACTTGACAGTTCGGGCCAGTGACCGCCCCCCTCGCCCGCAGCGCCGCCTTGACCGGCTACGCCGACCTGGCCCGGTCTTTGGGGCTCGACCCGCTTCGCCTGGCGGCCGAGCAGGACCTGCCGTCCGGGCTGCCTGACCAATCCCGATCTCTGGATCCCCGCCTTCGCTATCGGCCGGCTGCTGGAGCGGTCGGCGGCGGCCTGCCGGCGTAACCGACTTCGGCCTGCGCCTGGCCGAGACGCGGCGGCTCTCCAACCTGGGCGCGGTCGGCCTGGTGGTCCGCGAGCAGCCGACGCTGCGCAAGGCGCTCGAGGCGATGATCAGCCACAGCTGGGCGGTGAACCAGGCCCTGACCCTGAAGTTGGAACTGCACGGCGACATCGCCATTCTGCGCGAAGGTTCGGCCTCGCGCGGCGGACACCAGGGCGACGAGATGACCCTGGGGGTGATCGCCTTGACGATCCGGCGGCTGGTCGGCCAGGGCTGGCGGCCGCGGGAGGTATGCTTCACCCACGTCCAAACTGGCGACGTCGTCGGCGCACCGCCGCGTGTTCGGCGTCGCGCCACTGTTCGGCACAGGACTTCGATGGGCTGGTCATCGACGCGGCCGACCTCGACGCGCCGATCGCCGGGGCTGACCCGGTGGCCGCCACCCACGCCCTGCGATACCTCGCCCAACAGCCCAGGTTCGACGGCGACAATCCGACGGGGACGGCCCGCGAACTGATCCTGGCCCTGCTGCCCACGGGGACCTGCACTGTCGAACGGGTCGCCGCCCACATGGGCCTCAGCCGCCGCACCCTTTGCCGGCGCCTAACGGAGGCGAACGCCCCGACCTTCACCGAACTTCCTGAACGATGTACGCATCGGGCTGGCCGAGCGATACTTGTCGGCCGGCCGCCACTCCCTGACCGAGATCGCCGACCGACTGGGCTACGGCAGCCTCAGCGCCTTCTCCCGCTGGCGCCGTTTCAACCTTGGTGGCGATCGGGCCTGAAGCGCGTCGTGACAGGCGCGAGCGCCGATCCAGCGATGGCGAACCGTTCCCGCTATGTACGCGTCAGTCGGTCCAGTCCACCCACGCTGCAGGACGGCCCGGTCGCACTGCGTATCTCACTGATCTTACTGGCGTGTCGGTCCAAGCTTCCAGTCCATCATCGGCGCGACGCAGAGGCGATGGGTGGGATGTTGTGGCGGCTTTTCCATTCGCTCGGGTGATCGCGGCGTCGCGGGCCAAGCCGCTATGTAGGCGAATCATCCTGGCCTCGCGAGGACCTGCGCCTAGGCCGATCCGGAAACCACCTTCGCCTTGGGCGGCCTGGCATGCCGCGAGAGCGACAGGCGAAGCTCTTCCAGCATCAGCTCGCGCAGGCGGGTCGGGGCCAGGATCTCGACCTGGTCGCGCCAGGTGAAGAGGTGCCAGGCGAGCTCGCGCATGCCGCTGGCGCGGAAGGTCACCACCACAGAGCCATCCGGCTGCGGCGTCATCGCCTGGGTCGGGTGGAAGCGCCAGCTCAGCGCCTCGCCGGCGCTCTCGGGAAGGATACGCAGCACCACGTCCTCGGTGTCCTCCTGGTAGATGCCGAACGAGCGGTTGGCGTAGGCCTGCAGGTCGAAGCCGGGCGGCGGCGCCGCGGCGCGATCCAGCACCTCGACGTCGCGGATGCGCCCGAGCCGCCAGTTGCGCGGGCCGGCGGCCGAGCCGGTCTCGGCGGCCACCAGGTAGTTGGCGCGCCCGAACATCAGGCCGTAGGGCGTCACCTCGCGCCAGGCGCCGGGCCGCGAGCCGCCGTCGTAGGTGAAGCGCAGCGCCCGCATCGCCATCAGCGCCTGGCGGAGCCGGGCCACCAGCGGCTCGTCCTCGTGCGGCCGGGGGCCGGCCTGCACGGCGATGGTCTCGGACTGCACGAGCGCTTCCAGGTCCGGGACCATCCGCGCCAGCGCGGCGCTGCGCATCGCCGCGCGGATCTTGCGCTCGAGCGATTCCAGGCTGCGCGCCCGCGGAGCGGCGCCGGCGCCGTGCAGCGCGCTCGCCGCCTTGCTGAGCTCCAGCAGCTCCTCCGTGGTCGGCGCCTGGAAGAGGCCGCCGAGGCCGCCGGTGATGCGGAACCGTTTGGTCGGGCCGTCCGGGACCTCCTCCAGCTGCGGGAAGAGGTCCCAGATCGCATCGCGCATCCGCTCGGCGGTGCGGCGGCCGACCCCGGCGGCCTCGGCCATCTCGTCCAGCGTCAGCCCCTCGGCGCTCGACGCCAACCGCCGGGCCAGGTCGAGCAGCAGCGCCGCCTTCTCGTGCCGCATGTCCCCACGACCGATTTCTGACGTGAAGGACGAGCCTAGCCGGGCGGGCGCTGGATCGCTACGCCCGCTGCTCGCTCTCGAACTGCGCCACGTAGGCGAGCGCCGCTTCGGTGAGCTCGAAGCGGTCGAGCTCGGACGGCTCGTTCCAGCCGGCAGCCCCGCCCGCCTCGCCGCTGTCGCAGACCTGGACGATCTGGCCGTCCTCTTCGTCCCAGATCAGCGACATCTGCCCGAGCAGACGCGCCTGCTTGCCGAGGCCACGGCGGACGAGCCGATGGTTGGCCCGCCGCTCGCTCAGGCGCAGCACCACCCGGCCGCCGCCAATCTCCTGGCGGATATCGGCGTGCTCGAGGACGGCGTTGATCAGCGCGCCGGACGGCGGCGCCGGGGCGTTGAAGAGCGACACGTACTCATCGATGCTCGGAAACTTGGCGGCGGCTCGCTTGGGCATCTGGCTTCTCCGTGATGGCGAGAGGCATCATGGAAGGCCACTACGTCAAAAGCGGACGTAGTGCTTGAGCGCCCGGCAAGATTGCCGAAGCACCAGCTGTCCCGGTCCTGGGCCGGCTGTGGGCGCATCTCAGGTTCTGGGTTCATGGGCCAGCCAGCGATCGCGCGCCCTGCCTGCAGTCACCCCTGACCATGCGCATCGACGTGTGGCGCGGAATGAATTATCGCAGGTAACATACCGCGAAAGAACAGGTAGGCCGGAGGGGCCGCGGAAGGAGTGGAGTTGATATGGAGTTGAAACCGGGATCGCGCTGGAAGAGCGCCGTCTGCGACACCGAAGTGGTGGTGGTGCGCGCGACGGCCGGCGACATCGCGCTCGAATGCGGCGGCCATCCGATGGTGGCGCACGCCGAGGCCAAGCCGGCCGGGCTGGCGATGTCGGGCGACCATGCCGAGGGCACGCAGCCCGGCAAGCGCTTCGCCGACGACGTGACCGGCCTGGAAGTGCTCTGCACCAAGGGCGGCAAGGGCTCGCTGTCGCTGGGCGGCCGCGCCGATCGGCGCCAAGGAAGCCAAGAAGCTTCCCGCCTCGGACTAGAGCGCCATGCATACGGCCCTCCTGCTGGAGATGGCGGCCGGCGCGCTCGGCGACCGCATCGCGACGGGTTCGATCGCCGGCGGCGTCGCCTATGACGAGCTGGCGGCGCGGGCGCGGGCCGGCGGCCATTGGCTCGCCGCCCACGACGCCGCCAACGTGGTGTTCATCGGCCTGAACGGCGCGGCGCTGCCGACCGTGCTGTTCGCCGGCCGCCGAGATCGGCCGGCCGTTCGCGCCGCTGAACTACCGGCTGCCGGACGCCGAGCTGCGGCGTCTGCTGGCGCGCACCGCCCCCTCGATCGCCATCGTCGACGACGACATGGCGGTCGGGTCGCCGGCGTGGAGGGCGTCACGATCACGCCGCGCAGCGCCTTCGAGCGCCGCCTGCGTCGACCCGGCGAACCGCGATAACGAGCATCCCGAGCCCGACCGCGACATCGCCGTGCTGCTCTTCACCAGCGGCACCACCGGCGAGCCGAAGGTGGCGGTGCTGCGCCACCGGCACCTGGCGTCCTACGTGATCTCGACGGTCGAGTTCATGCACGCCGAGGAGGACGAGGCGACGCTGGTCTCGCGTGCCGCCCTACCACATCGCCGGCATCGCCGCGATTCTGACCTCGGTCTACGCCGGCCGGCGCACCGTCTACCTGCCGACCTTCACGCCGGAGGACTGGGTGGCGATGGCCGCCGCCGAGCAGATCACCCATGCCATGGTGGTGCCCACCATGCTGGGCCGCATCCTGACGGTGCTGGAGCAGCGCGGCGAGACGCTGCCGCACCTGCGCGCGCTCTCCTACGGCGGCGGGCGAATGCCGGCCTCGGTGATCGAGCAGGCGCTGCGACTGCTGCCCCACGTCGATTTCGTCAACGCCTACGGCCTGACCGAGACCAGCTCGACGATCGCCGTGCTGACCGCCGACGACCATCGCGCCGCGCATCAGCTCCGACGATCCGAACGTGCGCCGCCGGCTGGGCTCGGTGGGCCGGCCGCTGCCCTCGCTGGAGCTGGAGATCCGCGGGCCGGAGCGGCGAGGTGCTGGCGCCCGGCCAGTCCGGCGAGGTCTATGTGCGCGGCGAGCAGATCAGCGGCGAGTACCTGCACAAGAAGGTGCTGCAGGACGACGGCTGGTTCGCCACCAACGACGCCGGCTGGCTGGACGACGACGGCTACCTGTTCGTCGAGGGCCGGCTCGACGACGTGATCGTGCGCGGCGGCGAGAACATCTCGCCCGGCGAGATCGAGGACGTGCTGCGCCTGCATCCGCAGGTCGCCGACGTCGCGGTGTTCGGGGTGCCGGACGACCAGTGGGGCGAGAAGGTCGCCTGCGCGCTGGTGCCGCGCGAGGCGCCGCCGCCGGTCGACGAGCTGGCCGGCTGGGTGCGCTCGCGCCTGCGCTCCACCAAGACGCCGGAGCTGTGGAGCTTCCGCGATGCGCTGCCCTACAACGACACCGGCAAGCTGCTGCGCCGCCAGCTGAAGGCCGAGATGTCCGCCCAGCCCGTCGCGGCGGTCTGATCGGCAGCGCCATGGCCGGCGAGCCTGGCGACACGGTGCTGGCTGACCTGATCGGGCTCGGCGGTGTGGGGATCGCGGTGGTGGAGCTTGGCCCGGGGGCGCAATTGCCCGATCCGGGTCCTGGCGTGGTGTGCGTCGGCGTCGACCGGCACGGTGCGCCGCGGGTGGCGACGCCCGAGGCGTTCGACATGCTGTTGACGACGGCGCCCGATCCTCCGTCGCCCTGGGTGCGGGTCGACGACCTCGACGAAGCCCTGGAGCGCCTGAGCATCGCGGTCGAGCGCCAGCCGGTCGCCGCCGCGGTCGCGGCGCAAGTGCTGCGCGCCACGCTGCGCCTCTCGTTCGCCGACGCGCTGGTGCTGGAATCGCTCGCCTATTCGATGCTGTTGGCGTCGGCGGGCTTTCGGGCATGGCGCGCCGAAACGCCGGTGCGCCACCGTCCGGAAGAACCCGCGCCGCGCGTCCTGATCGAAGCCGACGGCGGCACGCTGACGGTCCGCCTCAATCGGCCGGCCCGGCGGAACGCGTTCGACGCACACATGCGCGATGCGCTGGCCGAGGCGCTGGCGTTCGCGCTGGACCATCCCGACGCGCCGTCGGTGGTGCTCTGCGGCGAAGGCCCCTCGTTCAGCGCCGGCGGCGACCTCGACGAGTTCGGCCAGGCCGGTGACGTCGGCGTCGCGCATCTGATCCGAACGCTCCGGTCGCCAGCCTCGCTGACCCACCGGCTCGGCGACCGGATCATGGCGCGGCTGCACGGCGCCTGCGTCGGCGCCGGCATCGAGGTTCCGGCGGCGGCGGCGCGGGTCACGGCTGCGCCTGGCGCCTTCTTCCGCCTGCCCGAGGTGTCGATGGGGCTGATCCCCGGCGCGGGCGGCACCGCCTCGATCCCGCGCCGGATCGGTCGGCATCGCGCCGCCTGGATGGCGATCTGCGGCGCCGACGTCGACCTTGCGACCGCGCTCGCCTGGGGCCTTGTCGACGCTGAGGCCGCGTCATGAACGCCTTCGGCCCGAACCTGATCGCCCCGGCGCTGGCGCAGCTCTCGGCGGAGATCGCGGGGCTGACCGGCGAGCTCGGCCAACGCGTCGACGTGGCGGCGCTGGGCGCCACCGATCGGCGCGGGCAGCTGAAGCTCCACACGCCCGGCCGCTTCTCGTCGAACCGCGCCTGCGGGCTCTTCCGCGCCGAGGACGGCTGGATCGCCGTCAACCTCGCCCGCGAGGAGGACCGCCAGCTGATCCCGGCCTGGCTGGGCTCAGAACCGGACGAGGACCCCTGGTCCGCGCTTGCCCGCGAGGCCCGGCGGCGCTCGGCGTCGGACCTCATCGAGGGCGCAGCCCTGCTCGGCCTGCCGGCGGGACGGGTCGGCGAAGCGCAGGCCGACCGCCTCGCGCCGCCGACGTTGCGGATGGGCGCGGCGCGACGTGCCGATCGGCGCGGCCCGCTGCGCGTCGTCGACCTCTCGGCGCTCTGGGCCGGCCCGCTCTGCGGCGCGGTGCTGGCGGCGATGGGCGCGGTGGTGACCAAGGTTGAGGGCAGCGCGCGGCCGGACCCGACCCGCCACTCGATGCCAGACTTCTTCCGGCGCCTCAACGGACGCAAGGCCGAGCGGCGGCTCGATTTCGCCGCCGCCGATGGCCGCGCCCAGCTGCGGGACGCGATCATGGCCGCCGACGTGGTCATCACCAGCGCCCGGCCGCGCGCCTTCGTCGGCCTCGGCCTCGAACCGGCCGACGTATTCGCCGCCAACCCGTCGCTCGTCTGGGTGGCGATCACCGGCTACGGCTGGGCGGACGAGGCGGGCCAGCGGGTCGGCTTCGGCGACGACACCGCGGCGGCGGGCGGCCTCGTGCGCTGGACCGCGAAGCGCGAGCCGCGCTTCGCCGGCGACGCCCTCTCCGACCCGGTGACCGGCCTCGCCGCGGCGCTGGGCGCCCTGCAGGGCCTGGCGGCCGGCGGCGGCGTGCTGGTCGACACGGCGATGGCGCAGTCGGCGGCCGCCGCGGCGGCGATGGCGCGGCTCGAGGCGGCGGCGTGAGCCCGCTCGTGCTGCGCGACGTCGAGGTCGCCGGGCGGCGCGTCGACGTGCGGCTGGCGGACGGGCGGATCGAGGCGATCGCGCCCCGCCTGCCGCGCGGCGGCGAGACCATCGACGGGCGCGGCGGCGCGCTGATCCCGGGCCTCGCCGACCACCACATCCACCTCTTCGCGCTGGCGGCGCAGCAGGAGTCCGTCGCCCTGGACGATGTGCGCGGCCCCGAGGCGTTCAGGCGCCGCATCGAGGCGGCCACCGCCGCGCGGCCGCCTGGCGCCTGGCTGCGGGCGACCGGCTACCACGAGCGGATGGCCGGTGAGCTGGACGCCGCCGCGCTCGACGCGCTCGCGCCGCGAAACCCCCTGCGGGTGCAGCACCAGACCGGCGCGCTCTGGGTGCTGAACAGCGCCGCGCTGGCGGCGGTCGGCGCGAACGACGGACCGGACTGCGTGGAGCGCGGCGCGGACGGCCGGCCGACCGGACGGATCTGGCGCGGCGATGCCTGGCTGCGGACCCGGATCGGCGCCGAGCCGCCACTGCTGGCGCCGGTGGGCCGCCAGCTCGCGGCCTGCGGGGTCACTCAGCTGACCGACGCAAGCGTCACCACCGACGCCGACGCCGCGGACGCGCCTCGCGGACGCGCACCGCGCCGGCGCGCTGCCGCAGCGGCTGACGCTGATGAGCGGCGGCGCGCTGACGGCGCCAGCCGATGGCGCGTTCGCGGTCGGGCCGGTGAAGGTGCTGCTCGACGATCATGCGCTGATCGACCTCGACGACTTCACGAGCCGGATCGCCGACGCCCGCCGGCAGGGCCGCGCGGTCGCGGTGCATTGCGTGACGGCCGGCGAGTTGGCGCTGACGCTGGCGGCGTTCGAGGCGGCGGGCGCGCAGGCGGGCGACCGGATCGAGCATGGCGGCGTCATCCCGGCCGCAGCGATCGGCCAGCTCCGCACCGCCGGCCTCGCCGTGGTCACCCAGCCGGCCTTCGTCGCCGAGCGCGGCGACCGTTATCTCGCCGAGGTCGATCCCGCCGAGCAGGCCGACCTCTACCGCTGCGCCAGCCTGCAGGCGGCGGGCGTGCCGGTGGCGGGCAGCTCGGACGCGCCCTACGCCTCGCCCGACCCCTGGGCCGGGATGGCCGCGGCGATGCGCCGGCGCACGATGGCCGGCGCGACGTTGGGCGGGGCGGAGCGGGTGGACGCGATGACGGCCGTTGCGATGTACCTGGGGACGGCCAGCGATCCGGGCGGGCCGCCACGTCGCGTAGAGGTCGGCGCGCCGGCGGACCTCTGCCTGCTGAAGGCCCCGCTTGCCGAGGCGCTGGCCAACGCGAGCGCCGGGTTGGTCCGTGCGACGTTCATCGGCGGAGACATGGTCTTCAACGCCCGCGCCTGACCCAAATACCCGCTCTTCCCCGCGAGAGCGGGTTAGAAACGCGAGCCCGCTCGGTGGCCACTACCGCCCCTTGAACTCCGCCGGGCGCTTTTGCAGGAACGCGGCGACGCCTTCGCGGAAGTCCTCGGTGCGGCCGGCGATGCTCTGGCGGTCTGCTTCGAGCGTCAGTTGGTCGGCCCAGTCGGTGTCGAGGCTGTCCCAGATGGTCTGGCGGATGAGCGCGAGCGAGGCCGGGCCGCGGGCGAGTTCGCCGGCCAGCGCCATCGCGGTCGGCATCAGCTCGGCGTCCGGGACGACGCGGTTGATCATCCCCCACTCGAGCGCCTTGGCGGCCGGCACGCGTTCACCGAGCAGCGCCATCTCCATCGCCCGGGCGCGGCCGATCATGCGCGGCAACAGGTAGGTCGAGCCGCCGTCCGGGATCAGGCCGATGCGGCGGAAGGCCTGCAGGAAGTAGGCGCTCTCGCCCGCGACGATCATGTCGCCCATCAGGGCGATCGAACAGCCGACGCCGGCCGCCGCGCCGTTCACGGCGGTGACCAGCGGCACCGACAGGTTGCGAACCTTGGTGACCAGCGGGTTGTAGACCGTCTTCAGCGATGAGCCCGCGTCGCCCCCGCCGCTGGCGCTGCCGCCACCGCCCGACAGGTTGGCGCCCGAGCAGAACCCCCTGCCCTCGCCGGTCAGCACGATCGCCCGCGTCGATGAGCCGGCCGCGGTCGCCGCGTCGAAGGCGGCCGTCAGCTCCTGGGCGGTGTCGACCCCGGCCGCGTTCATGGTGGCCGGATCGGCGAACGCGATGACGGTGATCGGCCCGTGCTCGCTGACCTTGATCTTCGTGTAAGCCATCGCGGCCTCCGCTTCGCTCGAATGACCCTAGCGCAAGCGGCGGCTGACCCTAAGTCCGTCAAGCGGAATGGGACGGAGTGGCGCTCCGGACGCGCCGCTCAGTTCACGTCCGGGATGGCGAAGTCGCGGGCCTCGGACGGGATGGCGTCGTAGAGGGTGGCCGGCGTGATGCCGAGCCGTTGGCGGGCGGCCTCCAGCGGCTCGGCCATCAGCGCGACGTAGTCCTCGCCGGGCAGCCAGCCGGCCGCCTTGCCGCGCCGATAGCCCTGCAGGATGGCCCGCGCATAGGGGCGCCTGCCGCGCTTGCGGGCTCTGAGCGCCGCGCCGGCGGCGATCACCGCCCAGCCCAGGCTGCCGGTCTGGCCGTAGGAGAAGGCGACCAGGCACGCCTCGCCGAGGCCGTCGCGGTGATAGCCGGAGAGCACATGCCAGATGTCGTGGGAATCGCGGATGCGGCGGCCGAACCAGGCGTAGGGGTGCGGGTCATCGACCGCCGTCCCGCGGCGCTCGCGGCTGATCGCCGCCAGACCGTCCGCCGAGAGCTGCTCGCCGCGCACGAACTCGCGGTAGGCGGCGCCGACCGTGCCCGGAGCGAAGCTGTCCAGCCAGGCGGCGTCCATCAGCTTCGGCGCCAGTTCGACGTGCTCGTAGGCGAGCCGCCCGCCCCCTGGCGTCGCCATCAGTTGCGCGAAATTGCGCGCGGTGGTCGGGCCGTTGAGCGCGCCCATGATCTCGAACACCTGGCCGGTGTCCTCCTTGTCCCGCATCAGCCGGTTGAGCGCCTTGACGGCCGTCCACCACCGCCGCCGCGGTCGCCCGAGGCGGCGCGGATCGCGGGCCGGGCTGGCGGCCGGCGCGACAGGAGGCGCGGCAGACGGCAGGGTTTGCGTCATGGCCATGGAAATTACTCCTTCGGCTTGGAGGCGTCAGCGGCCGCGCGGCCGGCGTCGGTGAGGAAGGCGTCGGCGATCATCCGGCGCATCAGCCGGCCCACCGCTGAGAGGTCGATCGCCTCGCCCCAGCTGGCCTGCAGGATCAGACCCTGGAACGTGGCGATCATGATGTGGGCGGCCGCTTGCGGGTCGACGTCGGCGCGCACCTCGCCGGCGCGCTGGCCGCGCTCGATCAGGCGCACGATCGCCGCGCGCACCGTGGCGAGGCCGCTCGTCACGCTGTCGCGGATGCGCTCGTTGCGCAGCGCCTCGGCCCAGCCCTGGATGCCGACCCGCCGCCATTCGGTCCGGCGCGGATCGGCCAGCGACCTGCCGTAGAGCTCGATCATCAGCATCAGGCCATGCATCGGGTCCGGCTCGCTCTGGGCCAGCGCATTCAGGAACGCTTCGCCCTGGTGGCGGTCGTCGGCCAGCGCCACCACGATGTCGTCCTTGGTCGCGAAGTAGAGGTAGAGCGTCCCCTGGCTGACCCCCGACTTCCGCACGATGTCGGCCGTGGTGGTGGCGTGGAAACCATCGCGCGAAAAGCATGCGAGCGCCGCGTCCAGAATCTGCTGGCGCCGGCTCTCGCGCTTGGCTTCGGTGATCTTGGGCATCGGGACCGCGATAAAAACTGACTGGTCGGTCGTTTTTGCGCCGGAGAACTTGCTTAGTCAAGTGAAGTCGTGCGGCCTTTCCCCAACTACCGTCATCGCCGGGCGCCAGTCCCGGCGACCCATGCACACGATGGGTGGAGTGGCCGCGCTCAGGCGCGGCCATGGCTCACAGGGTGTTCTTGGGTGGCCGACACTTCGGTCGGCCATGACGGGCGAAGGGGGGTGAGACCTCGCCTTCACCCCCCGCCGTTGATGTTGATCTTCTGGCCGTTGGCGTAGGGGTTGGCGGAGGAGACCAGCCAGGTGACGGCGGCGGCGACGTCTTCCGGCGTCGAGACGCGGCCGAACGGCGAGCGGGCGTCGAGCTGGTGGATGTCCTCGATGCCGGTGGTGGCGCGGGTGAGCCGCTTGCCCATCTCGGTGACGGTCAGGCTGGGGGCGACGATGTTGGTGCGGATGCCGTGCTCGCGCTCTTCCTTGGCCAGGGTCAGCGCCAGCGCCTCCATGGCCGCCTTGCCCATGTTGTAGGGCGCGCCGCGCGGCGCCCATGCCGAGCGTGGCGACGGACGAGATCATCACGATGTCGCCGCGGCCCTGCGCCACGCATGCTCGGCAGCACCAGCTTGGCGAGATAGTGCGGCCCGAAGGCGTGGACGCGCACCACCCGCTCCATCTCGGCCGGATCGGTGTCGGCGACCGCCTGGCCGCGGCTGGCGATGCCGGCGTTGTTGACCAGGATGCTGATCTTGCCGAAGTCCGCGAGGACGTCGGCGACCATCTGCTGAGTCCTCGTCCCAGTTCTCGACCGAGGCCTGGTAGGCCTTGGCCTTGCGGCCCATGGCCTCGATCTCCTTCACCGCCTCCTCGGCGGCGTCGGCGTCGCGCCGGTAGTTGACGGCGACGTCGGCGCCGGCCTCGGCCAGCGAGAGCGCGATGGCCCGGCCGATGCCGCGGCCGCCGCCGGTGACCAGCGCCACGCGCCCGGAAAGGTCGATATTCATGCTGAGGCCTGCCCCTATCTCGTTGTTCTTGCTAGAAAACCGTGTAGCCGCCGTCGATCACGAAGAGATCGCCGGTGTGGTACTTGGAGGCGTCGGACGCGAGGTAGACCGCGATGCCGGCGAAGTCCTCCGGCTCGCCCCAGCGGCCGACCGGCACGCGGCCGATCACCTTCTCGTTGAACCGATCCGAGCTCTGCGCGCCCGCCGTCATGTCCGAGCGGATCCAGCCTGGCAGGATGACGTTGGAGCGCACGCCATGGCGGCCGTACTCCACCGCCAGGCCCCGCATCATGGCGATCACCGCGCCCTTGGCGGAGGCGTAGGCCTCGTTGCGCGGCGCGCCGTGGACGGCCGACACCGACGAGGTGACGACCAGCGAGCCGCCCGGATCGCCGGCGTTGGCGCGCTCGGCGATGTGCTTGCAGGCCGCGCGGCAGCGTGAAGAAGACGCCGTCGAGGTTCACGGCCAGGACCCGCCGCCAGATCTCGGTGGGCATCTCGGCGAAGGGCGCGCCCGCGCCGATGCCGGCGTTGGCGGCCACGAAGTCGACGCGGCCCATCGCCGCCACCGCCTCGGCCATGCCCGCGACCACCTGCCGCCTCGTCGGCGACGTCGATCCGCTGGGCCAGCACCTTGACGCCGTGGCCGAGCAGCTTGGCCTCGGCGTCGCGGTTCTTCTGCTCGTTGGTGCCCCAGATGACGATCGACGCGCCGGCCTGGGCGAGGCCCTCGGCCATGCCGAGGCCGATGCCGCTGTTGCCGCCGGTGACGAGGGCGACCTTGCCGGTCAGGTCGAAGGGGCGAAAGGCCATGCGCGGGGCTCCAGAAACGTGTCCTGGCGCCATAAGCGGGTGTCGTAAGGGCTAGGCAAGCCCGATCGGAGCGTCACGGGTCATAGCCAGCACCTCTTCGATAGCGGCGATCACCACCTCTGGCCTCTCCCGCTGAATGGCATGCCCGGCATCCACGCTTCGCCGTTCGCCGCGCGTCGAGAGCGCGGCGATCTCGTCATGCATGGCCAGCTTCACCGAGCGCCACGCTTCGACCTCGCTTTCGAGCAATTCCCCTGACAGCGCCGACCGGCTCGCCATCAGCACGATCAAGGGCATGTCGCCCAGCGGTCGGCGAGCGGCGGCCACCTCCTGCGAACTGGTCGTCGCCAGGTGCGCCTGTTCGGACAGCATCGCGCGATAGTACTTTGCAGAGGCGAGCTGGGCCTGCTGCGCGGCGTTCACGGCGGCGGTGACGTTGGGCGCGGGTGGGCCAACAAACGCGTCGTATTCCGGCGTGCCGGGCACGAGCGCGCCGGCCCGGGCCAGCCGCTCTGCTCGCATCATTGCGCGGCGCCATTGTGCGCGTTCCTCGCGCCGCGCCTTGGCGAACTGCGGACTTCCGACAGCCTCGTACCACCGGCGCGCCATGTACTCGGTCGAGGTGTCGACCATCACCATGCCCACCACCTCCTCGGGATAGCGGAAGGCGAACAGGCGCATGATGAGGCCGCCCATCGACCAGCCGACCAGCACGTAGGGCGGGGCTACGTCAGCGGCCCGGAGCGCGGCGCGCAGGTCGTTGACGATGGCGGCGGCGGTTCGCGGCAGCGGGCCGGGATCGCTGAACCCGAAGCCGGCGTTGTCGTAGGCCACGGTGCGCGTCAGGGCCGATATCGGATGTTGCACCGGCGCCCATTCGAGCGTCGTGCAGCCGCCGCCCGGTGCGAAGATCACCGTGGGCGCGCCTTCGCCGGCGATCAGCAGATTGAGCCGCCGGCGACGAGCGATCTTCACCTGCGTCTGCGGCGCAGCGTAGTAGAGGTCCATGCGCGGATCTGGTTCGGCGGACGTCACCATGAGCGGCTTCCCAAGGATGCGGCGCAACAGGAGCAGGGCATGCCAGGCCTGAAGGACAAGCGCGGCTTCATCGACAAGGACAGGCTCGACCTCTCCGAACGCAAGGCCGTGGAGTACTGGATGAAGCGCTGGGGCGTGACGCGCGACCAGCTGACCGCGGCGCACCGCAAGGCTGGCCGCATGGTCAAGGACATCGCCGCCGAGCTGGGCAAGAAGGGGCGCTGAGCGCTACACGCGCTCGAGCAGCGCAACCGTGCCCTGGCCGCCGTCGGCGCAGACCGAGACGATGCACCGCGAGCCGAGTGGCATGGCGGCCAGCTCCTTCGCCGCCATGCTGAGGATGCGCGCGCCGGTGGCGGCGAACGGGTGGCCGAGCGCCAGCGTGCCGCCGTGCGGGTTGACCCGATCCCACGGGAAGTCGCCGAGGTCGGCGTCGACCTTGGCCCGTTCGCGGCGATAGACCGGGTCGCTCGCCGCCTTGATGTTGGCCAGCACCTGGGCGGCGAACGCCTCGTGGATCTCGTAGAGCGCGATGTCGGCGAAGGTCAGGCCATGGCGGGCCAGCAGGCGCGGGATCGCCCGGCCGGGCGCCATCAGCATGCCCTCGTCGAGCCGGAAGTCGATCGCGGCGATCTCCCAGTCGACCAGCCGCACGGCGGCCGACGCGCCGAGCCGCGCCAGGCCCTCGGCGTCGCCGACCCAGATCGAGGCCGCGCCGTCGGTGACCGCCGAGGCGTTGCCGGCCGTGATCGTGCCGTTCGCCTCGAACGCCGGGCGCAGCGACGCCAGCCGCTCGAGCGAGGTGTCGCGGCGCGGCAGGGTGTCCTTCGTCGACGCCGCCGAACGGGATGATCAGGTCGTCGAAGAAGCCGGCGTCCTGGCCGGCGACGGCCGACTGGTGGCTGCGCAGCGCCCAGCGATCCTGCTCCTCGCGGGTGATGGCGAAGCGGCGGGCGGTGTCCTCGGTGTGCTGGCCCTGCGAGCGGCCGCTGACGCGGTTGGCCCAGGCGTTCAGCGGCAGGTCGAAGTCGGCGGCGGTGAGATGGGTCAGCATGTCGGCCGCGCCGGCCGGATCGCGCGGGAAGGTCGCCACCAGCTTGTCGGCGACCGGCCGCTTCAGCGCGATCGGCACGTGGCTCATGGTCTCCGCGCCGCCGACCAGCGCCAGGTGCGTGCCGCCGCGCCCGATCATGCCCGACGACTCGATCACCCCCATGAAGCTGGTCGAGCAGGCGAGCACGGTGGAGACCGCGGGGATGGTCGGATCGAGGCCGGCCTCGAACACCAGCTCGCGGGCGATGTTGGAGACGGTGGGCTCGGGGATCACCTCGCCCCAGACGATGAAGTCCGGCCGCGCCCGCGCCGCCATCGCCCTCGCGACCGGCGCCGAGAGCGCCAGCGCGTCATACTGGGCGTAGGCCGTGCCGCCCTTGACGAACGGCGTGCGCAAGCCCGGGACGAGATAGAGTCGGACATTGCGGGTCGCCCCGGGATCAGCCCTTGACGTCCGTATCCGGACGATCGTCGCCGGGGTCGACCTCCTCGTGCCAGCGTCCGCCGGCGTCTTCCCAGGTGATGCCGACCGTGTCGCCCGAGACCCGCTGCTCGCCGGCCGCGCGCCTGCGCCGCCGCCTTGGCGGCGTCGTGGCTGCGGAAGGTCTCGGAGTAGACCCCGTCGACGCGGTAGGCCCAGCCGCCGTCGTGCTCGACGATCTCGTAGGTGACGTGGCTCATTGCGCTCGGTCCTCGCGGCGGCGGTCTGGGTCAGCTTCGTCGATATGGTGAAGCCGCCCTTCAGCGCCAGGGTCACCGGCGTGCTTCTCGGCGATCTCGCGCAGGCGCTGCACGGCCGCCGCATCGGGCGCGCCGCTCACCTCCAGCACCCGATCGATCAGGTGGCGGCCGTCCTCGACGCGATGCCCGAAGCGGCCGCTGGCCGTGAAGCCGGCCCAGCCCTTGCGCTCGGCGTACATGCGAAGCGTGATCAGCGTGCAGGCCGCCAGGCCCGAGAGCACCAGTTCGAACGGCGCCGGTCCCGCCGCGCTCCCGCCGGCGTCCTCAGGCTCGTCGGCGACCAACGGGTGGCCGGCGGCCACGATATCGACGCGGTAGGGCGCGTCGGCAAGCTTGGCATGGATCATCGGGCTCGCTTCCTCAGTCGGCGCCGGGCTCGGTCTCGGAGACCGGATCGCTGGCGGGAAAGGTCTCCTCCAGCGCCTCGTCGAGCTCTTCGTCCTCGCGGTCTTTGTCGTCGGGCGCGTCTTTCGGACCGGGCACCGTTCCCTCCCTCAGGGGCTTGGCGAGGCTTCTGCTATGCGCTCCTGCGAACAGAAATGCGATGCCCTGCGGCCGCCGCCAGCGCAGTGACCGAGCCGGCGACGGCGGTCAGGTGCTCGGGCCTATCGGCGCACCCGGCTGGATGCGCTCCAGCGCGCCGCCGAGCGCGCAATCGGGCGCGGCGAGGTGCAGCGCGCCGGCCGCCACGCCGTCGGCGAGGGCGCTGCGGTAGACGGTCTGGGCCGGGCGCAGCAGGGCCAGCGCCGCGACGAAGGCGTCGTCCGCGGCGAAGCGGCCCTCGACGAGGATCGGTCCCTCGGCAGCGATCATGCCGAGCGCGCGGTCGGTGCGCCGCGCCAGCTGCAGCGCGGCGCGGGCGGCGCGCAATGGCGGCGGCAGAGCGGTCCAGTCGACCGGCGCCGCGGTGTCGGCGAGCAACTTCGGATCGCCGGGCTCGCCAAGCGCGTCGCCCATCCAGCTCTCGTAGTCGCGGCCGCCCATGAAGCGGGCGGTGGGGACCGGGCGGCCGTCGACGTCGACGTTGGCCAGCATGTCCTCGGCCGGATCGTAGGCGGCAGGCCCGTCGCCGCCGACCGCCATCGAGATCACCCAGGTGCCGGTGGAGACGACCGAGAACGGCGCGCCGGCCAGCTCCGGCAGGCCGCGGGCGGCGAGCAGCGCGGCGTTGCTGTCGTGGACGCCGCAGTGGACGCGGCAGGTCCGCGGCAGGCCGAGTTCGGCCGCCAACGCCGGGCGCAGCGGCCCCAGCACGGCGGCGGCGTGGCGCAGCGGCCCGAGCCGCGCCGCCCAGCCTCGGCCCAAGGCCAGGTCCGAGAACCGCCGCTCGGCCGGCCGCCAGAGGTCGGAGTGGCAGCCGAGGCTGGTGACCTCGCTGGACCGTTCGCCCGACAGGACCCAGGCCCAGTACTGCGGCCAGAGCAGCGCCCGGCCGCCGTGCGGCCAGAGGCCGGGGTAGAGCCGCTCGAGCCAGAACAGCTGCGCGCCGAGGTTCAGGCCGCCCGGCAGCCGCGGCGAGAGCGTCGCGGCGAACGGATCGCGCTCGGCGTCGTACGCGGCGGCAAGATCCGGAGGCGGCTCGGCCTCGTAGTCGAGCGCCGCGACCGCCCGATCGCCGTCCATCAGCACCGCCGCCGCGCCGTGGCCGACCGGCACGATGGCGATGATCTCGGCCCGACGCGCCAGATCCTTCAGCGCGCGTTTCAGCCACGCCTCGATGCCGGCCAGGTCGAGCTGCGCCGGATTGGCGGCCGATGGCGCGTTCAAGTGGTCGCGCTCGGCCAGCCGCCGGCCATCCGGCGCCCAAAGACTGAGCTTGCTGCGCGTCTTGCCGATGTCGACGACGGCAATCGCCTGGTCCAAGGGCCTGTACCGGATGATCGAAGTTGAGCGAATCTTAGGCGACGTGATTGTTCGCAGCAACGGCCGGTGTTAGACGCCGTTGAGGTTCCAGGGAGTGTTGCATGGACGGCGCAAGCCGCGTGAACGCCGCATCGCCGCTGCAGCGTCCCGTCGCCCGCTGGTCCGAAGCGGCGGCCGAAGGCAAGTCCGAGCCCGAGCTTCTGATCTACCGCTCCAACCTCTTGGGCGCGGACCTCGCGGTGACCAATTTCGGTGGCGGCAACACCTCGGCGAAGCTCGAGGCGGCCGACCCGGTCACCGGCGCGCCGATCGGCGTGCTCTGGGTGAAGGGCTCGGGCGGCGACCTCGGCTCGATCCGCGCGGACGGCTTCGCGCGGCTGCGGCTGGAGACGCTGGACGCCATGGCGCCGCGCTTCGGCTCCCCCGCCGACGAGGACTTGATGCCGAGGCTTTATCCCTACGCCGCGGTCGAGCCCGGCGGACGGGCGCCCTCGATCGACACGCCGCTGCATGCCCTCCTCCCGCACCGCCATATCGATCACGTCCATCCGGACGCGGTGATTGCTTTGGCCGCCGCGGCGGGTGGCGAGGCGGCGGCGCGCGAGATCTTCGGCGACACGGTCGGCTGGACGCCGTGGCTGCGGCCGGGCTTCGAGCTGGCGCTGCGGCTGCAGGCGCTGGTCGAGGCCAAGCCGGACCTGCGCGGCGTGATCATGGCGGGCCACGGCCTGATCGCGTGGGGCGAGACCAGCCAGGCCTGCTACGCCAACACGCTCGACCTGATCGGCCGCGCCGCGGACTACCTGAACGCCCGGCTGGCCAAGTCGCCGGCGTTCGGCGGCGAGGCGATGACCGCGTTGCCGCAGACCGAGCGCGCCGCGGACGCCGCAGCGCTGGCGCCGCAGCTGCGCGCGCTGGCCGGCGATGCGCCCCGCAAGATCGCTCCACTTCGACGACTCGCCGGAGACGCTGGAGTTCGTCGGCTCGCGGGGCGCGGCGCGGCTCGCGGAGCTCGGCACCTCCTGCCCCGACCACTTCCTGCGCACCAAGGTGAAGCCGCTGCTGCTCGATCCCGGCCGGCTGGAGCGCGAAGGCGCGGCCTATCTGGCCGAGGCGTTCGACGGCCTATCGCGCCGCCTACGCCGGCTACTACGCGCCGCTGCGCGAGGTCCGGCAGTCCGCCAATCCGCGACGCCAACCCGGTCGTCGTGCTGCATCCGCGCCTCGGCATGTTCACGCTCGCCAAGGACAAGGCGACGGCGCGGATCGCCTCGGAGTTCTACCGCAACGCCATCAACGTGATGCGCGGCGCGGAGGCCGCCGGCGGCTATCTGGGCCTGCCCGAGCAGGAAGCCTTCGACATCGAGTACTGGGCGCTGGAGGAGGCCAAGCTGCGGCGCATGCCGCCGCCGGCGCCGCTGGAGGGCCGCATCGCGCTGATCACCGGCGGCGGCCGGCGGCATCGGCAAGGCGACCGCCGAGCGGCTGCTGGCCGACGGCGCCTGCGTGGTGCTGGCTGACATCGATCGCCGCCGCGCTCGCCAGCGCCGAGGCCGCGCTCTCGGCGAAATACGGCGCGCGACCGCGTCCGCGCGCGCCGAGATGGACGTCACCGACGAGGCCGCGGTGATCGCCGGCGCGGCGTTCGCGGCGCGCGAGTTCGGCGGCCTCGACATCCTGGTCGCCAACGCCGGCATCGCCTCGGCCGCGCCGATCGAGGAGACCACGCTGGCGATCTGGCGGCGCAACCACGACATCCTCGCCGAGGGCTACTTCCTGGTCAGCCGCGAGGCGTTCAAGCTGATGAAGGTGCAGGGTGGGTCGATCGTCTTCGTCGGCTCCAAGAACGCGCTGGCGGCGAGCGTCAACGCTTCCGCCTACGCCTCGGCCAAGGCCGCGGCGGTGCACCTGGCGCGATGCCTGGCGCTGGAAGGCGCGCCGCACGGCATCCGGGTCAACGTGGTCAACCCCGATGCAGTGCTGCGCGGCTCGCGCATCTGGAGCGGCGACTGGCGCAAGGAGCGCGCCGACGCCTATGGGGTCGACCCCGGCGACGCGCTGGAGGCGCACTACCGCGAGCGCAGCCTCCTGAAGCGCGAGGTGCTGCCGGAGGACGTGGCCGAGGCGATCGCCTTCTTCGCCTCCGAGCGCTCGGCCAAATCGACCGGCAACATGCTGAACGTCGACGCCGGCAACGCCCAGGCGTTTACGCGATGATACGGAGCGCGCCATGAACCGCCCTCCCCTGCCGCCGGAACTGATCGAGCGCGAGAATGCCGCGCGGCTCGCGGCGCTGCAGGACGAGTACGCCAGCCTCGGCCGCGCCCTCGATCGGCGCGGCCGCTCAATCGACGCGGTGAAGGACAAGGTGAAGGCGTTCGCGGTCGCGGTTCCCACCTGGGGCCTTGGCGTCGGCGGCACCCGGTTCGCCAAGTTCCCGATCCCCGGCGAGCCGATCGGCATCCACGAGAAGCTCGAGGACGCGGCGGTGGTGAACCAGCTCGGCCGCATGACGCCCACCGCCTCGCCGCACTTCCCGTGGGACAAGGTCGACGACCCGGCGGCGCTGAAGGACGAGGCCGCCGAGCTGGGGCTCGGCTTCGACGCGGTGAACTCCAACACCTTCCAGGACCAGCCGGGGCAGCCCTGGAGCTACAAGTTCGGCTCGCTCACCCACACCGACAAGGCGGTGCGCGACCAGGCCATCGCCCACAACATCGACTGCATCGACCTCGGCGTGGCGCTGGGCTCGAAGGCGATCACCGTCTGGATCGGCGACGGCGCCAACTTCCCCGGCCAGCAGAACCAGACCAGGGCCTTCGACCGCTACCTCGACTCGATGAGCCAGATCTACGCGGCGCTGCCGGCCGACTGGCGGATGTTCATGGAGCACAAGCTCTACGAGCCGGCCTTCTATTCCACGGTGATCTAGCGACTGGGGCACCAACCTGATCGCCGCCCAGCAGCTCGGCGACAAGGCGCGCTGCCTGGTGGACCTCGGCCACCATGCGCCGAACGTCAACATCGAGCAGATCGTCGCCCGCCTCGCCCGCTTCGGAAAGCTCGGCGGCTTCCACTTCAACGACTAGCAAGTACGGCGACGACGACCTCGACGCCGGCTCGATCAACCCGCACCAGCTGTTCCTGATCTTCAACGAGCTGGTCGAGGCCGAGGCGCGGGCGAACGGCGGCTTCGACCCCGCCTACATGATCGACCAGTCGCACAACGTCACCGACCCGATCGAGAGCCTGCTGCTCTCGGCCGGCGCGATCGGCGGCAGCTACGCCCGGGCGCTGCTGGTCGACCGCGAGGCGCTGGCCGAGCACCAGGACGCCAACGACGTGGTGCTGGCGTTCTCCGACCTGCGCCGCGCCTACGAGACCGACGTCGCGCCGATCCTCGCCATGGCGCGCTACGAGCTCGGCGGCGCGATCGACCCGATCGACGTCTACCGCGCCAGCGAATGGCGGCCGCGCAAGGCGCAGGAACGCGGCCGCGCGTCGAACTCGGCGGGGATCGTGTGACTCTTCCCTTTATTGGGTTGGGCTTGGCCATGCACGCCAGTCAGCGTGACGTCGAGATCCTGCGGCTGCTGAAGAGCCAGGGCTTCGTGTCGTTCCGGCAGCTCAGCGGGCGGCTGGAGGCTTCGTCGGCCACCATCCGGCGCGACCTCGAGCGGCTGGAAGCGGAGGGCCGCATCGCCCGGGTGCGCGGCGGCGCGCGGCTGGCGGAGGGCGAGCCCGAGCATCTGGTCGGCGCGCCGTTCGAGCTCAACCGCACCCGCTACGCCGCCGAGAAGGCCGCCATCGGCCGCGCCGCCGCCGCGCTCTGCCGGCCCGGCGAGGCGGTGATCATCGACGGCGGCACCACCACCTTCCAGATGTGCCCGCACCTGGCCGGTCTCGAGCTGCAGGTGCTGACCAACTCGCTGCACATCATCGGCGAACTCCTGCCGCAGGCCGGCACGCGGCTGGCGGCGCCCGGCGGCCAGATCTTCCGCGAGCAGAACATCATCCTCTCGCCGTTCGAGGACGACGGCCTGGCCCGCTACCACGCCGCCAAGATGTTCATGGGCGCAGCGGCGGTCGGCCCGCGCGGGCTGATGCAGGCCGACGTGGTGCTGATCCAGGCCGAGCAGAAGCTGATGGACCGCGCCGACCAGCTGATCGTGCTGGTCGACTCCTCGAAGTTCCGCACCTCGGCCAGCTTCGTGGTCTGCGACCTGGCGGCGATCGACGCGGTGGTGACCGACGCCGGGATCACCGAGGCGGAGACCGCCATGCTGCAGGCCGAGGGCATCGAGGTGATCGTGGCGAGCGGACACAGCCTAGCTCGCCAAACGGTTGGGGCCTAGGCGAGGTCTTCCTTCCGGCGGACGGCGCGCCAGACGAAGTAGCAGGCGAGGCCCAGCACGTTCCAGGCGGCGAAGAAGAGCTGGGTCTTGGCCTGCAGGTTCCAGAAAAGATAGATGCAGCCGAGGATCGCGGCCGGGCCCACCGCCCAGGCCAGCGGCGTGCGATAGAGGCGCGGCCGATCAGGCTCGCGGCGCCGCATCACCAGCAGGCAGAGCGAGACCGCGGCGAAGGCGGCGAGCGTGCCGGCGTTGGCGAGCGAGGCGATCTCCGAGAGCGGCGCGAGACCGGCGAGGATCGCCAGCAGCACGGCGGTCGCCACCGTCATCCGGATCGGCGCGCCGGAGCGGGCGTCGACCCTGGCGAGGCCGGCGGGCAGCAGGCCGTCCCGCGCCATCACGAAGAAGATGCGGCTCTGGCCGAACAGGAACGCCAGGATCACCGTCGGCAGCGCCACCACCGCCGCCCCGCCGATCAGCACCGCGACGCCGCCGTGGCCGATGGCGCGCAGGATGAAGGCCAGCGGCTCGGGGCTGGCGGCGAAGCGGTCGTAGCGGGCCGCGCCAACCGCCACCGCCGCCACGATCACGTAGATCAGCGTGCAGACCACCATCGAGCCGATGATGCCGATCGGCAGGTCGCGGCCCGGGTTCCTGGTCTCCTCGGCGGCGGTGGAGATGGCGTCGAAGCCATAGAAGGCGAAGAAGATAATCGAGGCGGCCGGCAGCACCCCCAGCCGCACGCCGCCGGCCTCGTGCTCGATCCCTTCCGGCATGAACGGGTGGAAATTGGCGGCGCTGAAGTGCGGCGCGGCGACCGCGACGAAGATCGCCAGCGCGACGATCTTCACCGCGACCAGCACCGCGTTGACGGTGGCGCTCTCGCGGGCGCCGACCGTCAGCATCGCCGTCACCAGCGCGATGATCGCGATGGCCGGGACGTTGACAACGCCCCCGGCCCACAGACCGGCCGACAGCGCGACGGGCAGGTGGACGCCCAGGCCGTTCAGGAAGCCCACCGCGTAGCCGGACCAGCCCACCGCCACGGCGCTCACCACCAGCGAGTACTCGAGGATCAGGCTCCAGCCGACCACCCAGGCGACGATCTCGCCCAGCACCACGTAGCTGTAGGTGTAGGCGCTGCCGGAGGCCGGGATCATCGCCGCCACCTCGGCGTAGGCCAGCGCCGCGCAGGCGCAGACCGCCCCGGCGATCAGGAACGAGAGGATCACCGCCGGGCCGGCCAGGTGCGCGCCGACCCCGATCAGCGTGTAGATGCCGGTGCCGACGATGGCCCCGACCCCGAGCGGGATCAGGTGACGCCAGTCCAGCGTCGCCTTCAGCCGCTGGCTGGGCGGGATCGCATCGACCGAGATCGGCTTGCGGGCGAAGAGCGAGGTCATGGAATCACGCGGCGCATGCCAGGCGAATGAACCACGAAACAGACGCTCGCGCCTCCAGCCCCAAGTGTCATCCCGGCCGGAGCCGCGCGAGCGGCGGAGAGCCGGGATCTACTCAGCGCCGATCATGAAAGTAAATCCCTGTGTGGTTCGCCTGTGCGAAGGTGGTCACGGGCGGGAGGCCGCTAGACCCCCCGGTTCAGGAGTTTGTCGGCAGGAATAGCCTCGCCTGGCGTCTCAGATGAAATCATTCGTCGTCAGCGTCCCCGAATAGCCGGTGATGTCGAACATGAAATCGTAGTGATCGACATAGCCCGCGGTGTCGTTTGGATTGACGATCAGGAAATCGTGGCCCGAATAGTCACCAGCCGTTACGTGGAAGAGAACCGCCTGGTGCGCGCCGACTTGACCCACTGCCGCCTCTAGGTCGGCAGCCCAATTAGCGCTGTCGAGCTCGCCGCTGTCCACATGCGCGATGCCCAGCGCCTTGTTTACCGCCGTGTCGGGCAGGTCAATCCTATCGGCGGCGGCATTGAAGCCGACGATCTGGTCAAGACTGCCACCGAAGCCGCTTCGAGTCTCCGCACATCTGCGTATCTGAAGATATCGGCGCCGGCTCCGGCGATTAAACGATCCGGGCCGCCCCCGCCCTCGAAGATCACGGAGTTCGTGGCCGTGGTCACCGCGGCTGCATTGATGACGTCCGCGTCAGAGCCACCAATGACAGTCACGGTGTGAGCCGTCGCGGAGCTCACCATCGCGTCGGATAAGGAGAATGAGCGGCTAGTAGGGTAATTAGTCCCCAACTGCACCGTTTCGATGCCCGTGACATGCGCCAGATCGCTGGCGGAGACAGTTGCGGCGCCCTCGAATACCAAGGTGTCCGAGCCGGCGCCGCCTGCGACCGTGTCGGCGGAAGTAAGGGGTGACGGGAGAGGGTACGACGCCCCGCCAAATATGAAAGTGTCGTTGCCGGCGCCGCCGATGAGCGTATCCGCCGCATCCGTAACATCGGTTACCGCGTCGGCGTGGAAGATCACCTGGTTGGTCGGCGAGGTCACAGCGCTGGCGTCGATCGTATCGTTGCCTGTTCCGCCGTTCACCGTCAGAGTGTGATTGGCGGAACCCACCAGCGCATCAGTGAGCGTCAGGTGGTTGGTCCCGTTGGCGAGATAAATGGTCTCGACGCCGCCGACATGGGTAAAGGCAGCAGCGGCCACCGTGCCTGGGACCGTGAACATCAGCGTGTCGTCGCCTGAGCCCCCCGTAACCGTGTCGGCGCTCGAGAGATCAGCCGGCGCGAAATAGAACAGGTCATTCCCGGGACCGCCAGCGACTGTATCGTTGCCAGAGCCCGGATAGAACACGTCCTCCCCATTCCCGCCTGTAAGCGTATCGTTGCCCAAGCCCGAGCGGATCAGCACGTCGTGGAGGTTCCCCACGCCGCTGGCGTCGACGGTGTCGTCGCCCGTACTCCCGATGACGGTTAGCGTCGTGCCAAAACTCACGCCGGCAACAAGGGCGTTGGGCACCGTCAGGTTGTTGACGCCGGCGCCAGGGTCACGGTCTCGATGCCGCTCACATGCGCAAAGGCAGCGGCGGCAATCGTGCCGGCCGTAAGGAACACCAGGTTGTCTACGCCCCCGTGAAAGGGGTCTGCGGGCCCACCACCTGACACCGTGTCCGTCGAGTTGAGGTTCGTGGCAGCGAACTGGAACACGTCGCTGCCGGCCCCGCCGATCAGTGTGTCGGCGCCGCGCCGCTGTTGAAGAAAACCCGGTTCGAGGGCGTGGTGACTGCGCTGGCGTCGATGGTGTCGTTCCCTGTGCCGCCATTGACGGCCATGATGTGATTGTCCGCGGAGCCCACCAGGGCATCGGTGAGAACCAGGCTGTTGGCGCCGTTGGCGAGCGTCACGACTTCCACGCCAGTGACATGCGCCAGCGCACCCGCCGCGATCGTCCCCGCCGAGGTGAACTGCAGCCTGTCCGTTCCCGTCCCGCCGCTCACCCTGTCGTTCGAATCAAGGTTCGCCAGGGCGAACTCGAAGACGTCGTTGCCGGCGCCGCCCGTCAGCACGTCGTTGCCGGCGCCCGGCCGGAAGATCACGCGGTTCGTCGCCGTGGTCACGGCGCTGGCGTCGATGCTGTCGTTGCCGGCGCCGCCGTTCACCGTGAGGATATTGGCGATCGCGGAGCTGGCCAGGGCGTCGGTGAGCGCGATGCTGTTGGCGCCGTTCGCGAGCGTGATGGCCTCGATCCCGCTCACGTGGGAAAGCGCGGCGGCCGAGATCGTACCGGGCGCGGTGAATCCGATGTTGTCGTACCCGCTCGCGCCGTTGATCGTGTCGCTGCTCGAGAGATCGGCGGGGGCCAAATAGAAGAGGTCGTTTCCGGCGCCGCCCGTGAGCACGTCGTTGCCTGAACCGGGCCGGAAGCTCACGCGGTCCGTCGCTGTGGTGACGGCGCTGGCGTCGATGGTGTCGTCGCCGGCGCCGCCAAGCACCAAAAGGATGTGGTTGTTGTCGGACGAGCCGACCAGTGCATCGGTCAGGCTGAGCTGGTTGGCGCCGTTCGCCAGCATGACCGTCTCGATGTGGGAAACGTTTGCCAGCGCGGCGGCGGCAATGGTCCCGGCCGTTGTGAATTCGAGAAGATCGAGTAAGCCCGTGCCGCCATTGACGGTATCGACGCCGGTGAGGTTGGCGACGTCAAAGTCGAACACATCGACAACGTTGTCGGCGCCGATGAATGTATCTGTGCCGGGTGTTCCGGTGAATGTCGTCATGCCTCGATCCTCGGCCGCATGCGCTGACGCCGCCCCAGACCCTTTACGGTCACGTCGAAGAAGTCGGTCTGTTTGCCCAGGGCTTTGACGGTCGAACAGACGATCGATCTGCCGTTGCAGCGAGCCGAAGACGTCAAAGGCCGGCCGCGAGGCGCCACCGCGCCCTGCTTCACGGGCGATTCAACTGCGGTATGCATCAGGATTATCCTGCGTCGCGTCCGCGTCAGCTGGAAACGGCCCCCGATGAAGCCTCTGGGAGGCGGGCGCCGCATTGACGCAGATCAAGATTGGACGCCGGCAGAGGGATTATCCCGGGGCTCAGAACTCCCGCGTCTGAAGTAGCCGCGCGTGGCCGACAGGCCGCGAAACTGCAGCCGGCCCTCGCGTCGGGCAACACCTCGCTGTTCAGATTGGCGGCCTCCCGCAGGCTCCGGCGCCAGTTGCGCAGGTGCGCTTTGCCAAGCGAGAAAGCACGAGAACACAACTCCAGATCGGAATTGCCGCTAGGGCCCCTGAGAGGCCCGCACGCGGCCTTAGTGACGACACTGGTAGTACCCTAGCGCCCCGCCCTAGCGAGGGCCTCCAGCGGCCTTCCCGGCGCCTCAAGGGCCATCCTGGCGGCGGGGGCCGGTTCAGGCGCCGAGACCGCCCAGCAGCACGTACTTGATCTCGACGTAGTCCTCGATGCCGTACTTCGAGCCCTCGCGGCCGATGCCGGACTGCTTGACGCCGCCGAACGGCGCGACCTCGGTGGAGATGATGCCGTCGTTGACCGCCGACCATGCCGTACTCCAGCGCCTCGGCGACGCGGAAGACGCGGCCGACGTCGCGGGCGTAGAAATAGGCGGCGAGGCCGATAGTCGGTGTCGTTGGCGAGGCGGATCGCCTCGGCCTCGTCCTTGAAGCGGGACAGCGTCGCGACCGGGCCGAAGATCTCCTCGCGCGAGATCGCCATGGCGGGCGTCACGCCGGTGACCACGGTCGGCTCGAAGAAGGTGCCGCCCAGCGCATGGCGATGGCCGCCGACCTCGACCTTGGCGCCGCCGGCCACCGCGTCGGCCAGCAGCCGCTCGACCTTCTCGACCGCGTCCATGTTGATCAGCGGGCCCTGCGTGACGCCGGCCTCGGCGCCGTTGCCGACCTTCATGCCCCGCACCCGCTCGGCGAGCTTCGGCCTCGAACGCGTCGTAGACGCCGTCCTGCACCAGGAAGCGGTTCGCGCAGACGCAGGTCTGGCCCATGTTGCGGTACTTCGAGAGCCAGCGCGCCTTCGACCGCCGCGTCGAGGTCGGCGTCGTCGAAGACGATGAACGGCGCGTTGCCGCCGAGCTCGAGCGAGACCTTCTTCACCGTCGAGGCGCACTGCGCCATCAGCAGGCTTGCCGACCTCGGTCGAGCCGGTGAACGAGAACTTGCGCACCAGCGGGTTCTGGGTCAGCTCCAGGCCGACCTCCGCGGCGCGGGTGGCGGTGACGACGTTGAACACGCCCTTGCGGGATGCCGGCGCGGTCGGCCAGCTCGGCCAGCGCCAGCGCCGAGAGCGGCGTCTCGTCCGGCGGCTTGATCACGACGGTGCAGCCGGCGGCGAGCGCCGGGGCGACCTTGCGCGTGATCATCGCGATTGGGGAAGTTCCACGGCGTGATCGCGGCGACCACGCCGATCGGCTGCTTGAGCGACGAGGATGCGCTTGCCGGCGGCGTGGGTGGGGATGACGTCGCCGTAGACGCGCTTGGCCTCCTCGGCGAACCACTCGATGAAGCTGGCGCCATAGGCGACCTCGCCGCGCGTCTCGGCCAGCGGCTTGCCCTGCTCGGCGGTCATCAGCTGCGCCAGGTCCTCCTGCGCGGCCATGATCAGCTCGAACCACTTGCGCAGGATCGCGGCGCGCTCCTTGGCGGTCTTCGCCGCCCAGGCCGGGAAGGCGGCGGCGGCCGCCTCGATCGCGGCGCGGGCGTCGGCGGCGTCGAGGTCGGCGACCTCGGCGAGCGTCTCGCCGGTGGCGGGATTGGTCACCGCGAAGCGCTTGCCCGCCGCCGGCCGCGCGTCCAGGCGCCGTCGACGTAGGCGTCGGCGCGCAGCAACCCGGGATCGGCCAGCTTCGGCATGGCGTGGTCTCCATGATCTGGCGAGCCTCGAGATAGGCGTCCGGCGCGTCCGCAGAAAGCGGCGCCGTCAGCTCGCCTGGACGCGCCGCCGCTCGTTCAGCTCCTCGCGGATCTTCGCGTGTCCGGCCTTGTTCAGTTTGTAGCCGAACAGCACGGCGATCGCGATGGCGGTGAAGAGCGCGGCGCCGGGCCCGTAGACCAGCCCGAGGTTGCGGATGGTCTCGGCCGGGATGTGCGCCGGTCGCTGCCGGTCGCCGCCGCGCCGTGCGGAAAGCCGATCACGTCCAGCGCCACGCCGGCGATGAGCGCGCCGATGCCGCTGGAGGCCTTCGCCGAGGTGGTGATCCCGGCGAAGTAGAGCCCCTCGCGGCGGGCGAAGAACAGGTGCTCGTGCTCGTCGGCGGCGTCGGCCATCATCGACTGGAAGCCGATCAGCGCCATCGCCGCGCCGATGGACGCCAGGATCACCGCGACCGAAAGCGTCGGGATGGCGGCGCTCAAGGGAATGATCCCGGCCAGCAGGAGAATGACCGGGAAGCCCTGCCCGACCCCGATCAGCGCCAGCCCGATCATCGCCGTGGTGCGCTTCTCGAGGCGCCGCGACAGCATCGCGGCCACGAACACGCCGGCGAGGCCGGCCGGCGCGGCGACGAGGCCGAGCGGCAACAGCTGCTTGCCGAACAGCTTCCAGAAGTAGGTGTTGGCGTAGAGGGTCAGGGCCCCGGCGGCGCCGGCGGAGACGAAGAAGATCAGGCAGGTGATGAAAAGCCACCTGAATGACGAGTTGCGGAACACCTCGGCCAGCTCGACCGGGAAGTTGGCGAGGCTGGTGCGCTGGCCGGCCGGCGCATGGTTGAGCCGGCCGCGCGACGAGAGGGTGCCGACGGCGCTGATCAACCCACCGACCATGGCGATGGCGCCGGCGGTCCAGGCCAGCGCCGTGTAGCCGGGACGGTAGAGCTGGCCGTGCGGGCCGCCAAGGAAGACGCCGGCGCTCAGGACCGCCATCACCAGCCCGACGCCGAGGCTGTAGAGCACGCGCGCCGAGACGATGGTCGAGCGCTCGGCGTAGTCGTCCGACAGCTCGGCCCCCAGGCCCATGTAGGGCACGATGAAGAACGACAGCCCGATCCGCGCGGCGAACAGGGTGACCAGCGCGTAGACGAAGAGCGCCGTGCCGCTAGGCCCAGCGGCACCGAGAACAACAGGCCGAACGCCACGAAGATCGGCAACAGCGAGAGCAGCATGAACGGGTGGCGCCGGCCGTGGCGCGAGCGGCTGTTGTCGGACATCGAGCCGACCAGCGGGTCGCAGGCGGAGTCCACCACCAGGGTCAGCATCGGCCACGAACCCGGCCTGCGAGCCGGTGAGCCCGCAGATGGCGCTGAGGTAGAACAGCGACAGCGCCAGCACCGGACCGGTGGCGTTCTCGACCAAGAGCCGGCGCCATAGAAGGCGAGGTTGCCGAAGGAGAGCTTAGGCTTGGCGGCGGCGCCGGCCGCGGGCGGCTCGGGCTGCGGCCCGCTGACGAAGGTGTCGAGTTCGGCGACTTCGGTCATGCGTGCCTTGTCTCTGAGTCCATGTCTGTGCGGGTCGTCGCCAGCAAGCGACCTAGCTTGCCCGCCGGCTCTTCAGGTCGGCGAGGATGCGGGCATGGTCGACCTGGTCAGCCGGAACCCGATCAGCACCGCCACCGAGACGGCGGTGAAGAGCGCCGCGCCAGGCCCGTAGGTGATCCCCAGGCGCACCACGGTCGCGGCCGGGATCACCGCCGTCGTCGCCGCCGCCCCGTGAGGGAAGCCGATCAGGTCGAGCGCGATCCCGCCGATCAGCAGGCCAAGCCCGCTTGCGGCCTTCGCCGAGAAGGTGATGCCGGCGAAGTAGAGCCCCTCGCGGCGCGAGCCGAACAGCTGCTCGTGCTCGTCGGCGGCGTCGGCCATCATCGACTGGAACGAGATCGTCGAGAGCGCGCCGCCAAAGCCGCCGAGGATCGGTCGAAGCGATCAGCGTTGCGAGCGCCTGGTCGAGGCCGATCAGGTGGACCAGCTTCAGCGGGACCGGCCCCACCTGGGCCACGCCGATGAGCCCCAGCCCGAGCATGGCGATGTTCCGCTTCTCCATGCGCCGCGCCAGCATCGCGGCGATGAAGACGCCCGCAAGCCAGCCGATCGGCGCGACGAGACCCAGCGTCGTCAGGCCCTGGGACGAGAGCTTCCAGAAGAAGGTGTTGGCGTGCAGCGTCAGCGCGCCGCCGAACCCGAGCCCGGCGAACAGGATCAGGCAGCAGAAGAACAGGCTGCGAAAGGAGCGGTTCTTCAGCACCTCGGCCGCTTCGCCGAGGAACTGCGCCGGCGTGAAGCTGGCGCCGGCCGCGGCGGTGTGCAGGCGGGGCCGGTCGCGCAAGGTCCCCACGTGGCCAGCAGCGCGGCGAGCCGCGGCGATCGCCGCGCAGCTCCAGGCCAGCGGCGAGTAGGCGGCGGGTTCAGGCGGCCGTTCGGACCGGCGAGGAAGACGCCGAACGCCAGGATCGGGAACGACCAGCCTGCCCGATGATCGTGAAGAGCACGCGCGCCGGCGACGATGGTGGAGCGCTCGGCGTAGTCGTCCGAGAGCTCGGCGCCCAGGCCAAGTAGGGCACCTGGAAGAGCGAGATGCTGATCCGCAGCGCGAACAGGGTCACCGTGGCGTAGGCGAAGAGCCCAACGCCGCTGAGGCCCACCGGGACCGAGAACAGCAGCCCGAGCGCGACCACGATCGGGACGATGCTGAAGAGCATGAACGGGTGGCGCCGGCCATGGCGCGAGCGGCTGTTGTCCGAGATCGAGCCGACCACCGGATCGACGATCGCATCGACGACCAGCGTCAGCCCGAGCGCGATGCCCGCGCCGGTGCCCGAGAGGCCGCAGATGATCGTCAGGTAGAACAGCAGCAGGCCGCCGACGATCAGCGTGGTGATGTTCTCGACCAGCGCGCCGGAGCCGTAGAGGCCGAGCGGCGCCGAACCCGAGCTTGGCCGAGCGCGCCGCGTGATTGTCCGGCGGCGCCGGCGCGACGACCCCCGACCCTGCTCGGCTACGGCGGGCTTCGTCTCACCGGGGCGCTGACTGACATCACGTTTCCTGGCTTCTGACGCCGCCTCGTTGAGCCGGCGTGCGTTGTTCGGCCCTATTGGTGACAGGCTCGCCCCGCCCCGTCGAGTGACCGATCTGTCACTGCCCTAGCGTCCGCTTTCCAGCGGCTTGCTCTCCGGCACGATGCGCTCGCCGGTGCGCTGGTTGACCAGCATCTTCCACGGATAGTGGTCGCCCTCGCCGCCCGCGCCGACCTTCTGCATGTGGTTGGTGACCGCCTTGCGCCAGCCGGTCGGAGGTGTTGGCGGTGGTCATGTGCGGCGTCTTGGAGTGGTGGAAGGTGACGTCGCCGCGGCTGATCGGGCAGACGATGGTGCGGGCCTCGTCGACGTCGCAGGTGAGCAGATCGCTCGCCATGCCCTCGACCGGGTGGTGCGGCAGCACGCCGTCCAGATGGCCGCGGTCGATGAAGTGCATGCAGCCGTTGCCGGCGTCGACGTCCTGCAGCGGAATCCAGCCGGTGACGCCCTTGTCGTCGAGGTTGCGGCCCCAGTAGGCCTCGTCCTGGTGCCAGTAGGTGGGCACGCTCTTGCCCGGCGGCTTGGCCAGGAACTGGTCGTACCAGTAGCTGAGCTCCATCCCCATCAGCGCATCGCCGAAGCGGATCAGCCACTTGCGATAGGCCTGCTCCTTGATCTCCTTCCAGACGAAGGAGGGCGAGGATTGGATGATCCGGAACGAGCGGTCCTTCAGATCCTCCTTGTCGGACCAGGCCCAGTCGTTGGCGAGCTTGTCCTTCTTGGCGATCAGCACCTCGCACTGGGCCTCGAGCTCGTCGAGGTCGGCCTGCGGAATTGCGTCCTTCACCACCAGCCAGCCGTGCTGGCGGAAGAAGTCGATCTGCTCGGGCGTAGCGTCGGGAAAGTGCATGGGTCTCATCAAGCGCGCCGGGCCGGCGCCTCCTCCAGCTTGTCCAGTTCTCGTTCGATGGTGCGGGCGACCTGGGTGAGGTGCACGCGCATGGCGGCGGCGGCGAACTCGGCGTCGCCGGTGCGCAGCGCCTCGACCAGCCGGCGGTGCTCGTCGAGCGTATCCTGCGGCCGGCCCGGTCCGGGCAATGCGAGGCGCCGCATGCGGTCGACCGGCGCGCGGGCCGAGTCGAGCAGCCTGAGCGCCCGCGGCGTCTCGGTGGAGGCGAAGATCAGCGCGTGCAGCGCCTCGTCGAGGTCGGAGAAGCGGGCCAGGTCGGCCTCGCCGATCGCCTCGCCTTGAGCGGCCAGGTTGGCGTCGAGCGCGGCGAACAGCCGGGCGTCGGCGACCGGCGCCAGCCGCCGCGCCGCCTCGGTCTCCAGCGCGGTGCGGATGAAGAGGCTCTCGCGGACATCGGCGGCGCGGATCGGCGCGACGAAGCTGCCGTGCTGCGGGAACACCTCGACCAGCCCTCCTCGGCCAGCCGCGCGATCGCCTCGCTGACCGGCGCGCGGGAGACCCCGAGCTCCAGCGCGATCTCCTCCTTGCGCAGCGGCGCGCCCGGGCGGCAGCGCCAGCTCGCGGATACGTCGGCGCAGCGAGCCGTAGACCCGTTCGGCCTTGGAAGCTTCGCGCAGATCGACGGCGGCGGGCATCGGGTTGGGCATCAGATCACCTCCAGCGCGTCCTTGTCGGGCAGCGCGGGAAACGGCGCGGTGGGCAGGGTCTGGTACCAGAAGGCGACCGAGGCGATGTCGTCCTGCAGCGGCAGGTAGCGGCGGTCGCGGTCGGTGCGCCAGCCCAGCGCCTGGATGGTCACCCGCAGGTCCGCCTCGAAGCGGATCGGGTCGATGATGTGCCAGCGGTACATGCCGAAGCGCTGCTGCGAGTCGTAGACGCCCGTCGGGCCGGATCACCTGCGGCAGGCCGGCGTAGGGCGTGGTGAACTCCTGGTAGGCGCTGGTGCCGGTGCGATCGACTGAACCCGGATCGAAATTGTAGGCGCCGCAGAAGTAGTCCTCGGTGCCGGTGCCGCAGATGGTCGGGAACTCGCCGTCGCCGTCCATGAAGAACTTGATCTCGCCCTCGCCCCACCAGCCGTTGTTGTTGCACGCCCCAGGCCATGTAGGTGCCGACGTAGTGGCCCCGGCCCTTCACGCCGTCGAGGATCGTGTAGACGTCCTTGTAGGGCAGCGGGTTGGTCGCGCCGGAACTGGGCGTGGAAGTAGGCGGCGTCGTCCGGCACGTCGGTGAGCGTGTAGTTGATCTGGTAGTAGACGTAGATCGCCTCGTCGGCCGAGGTTCTCCAGCGTGATCCGCGCGCGCTGTGCGGAACGGCATCTCCCAGTAGCAGTTGAAGGCGCGGCCGGGGTTCACGCACACCGCCAGCGACGTCGACCTGCGCGTACTTCTCCCAGCCGCAGGCGAAGAAGTCGCCGGCCGGGCACTCGACCGACGGCTGCTCCTGGTCGTCCCAGTAGATGCGCAGGATGGTGTGGCGCCAGCTGGCCGCGCGCCAGCGTCATCCAGATCTGCTGGATCGCGCCGGGGCCCTCGATGTCGGCCAGCGTGAAGGTCTCGCCCGGCTGCGATGATCACGAACGGCGAGACCTTCCAGCCCTGCCCCAGGTCGCGGGCCGCTGCGCGGCCGGGCCGTCGGTCGCCATGCCGCCCTGCCCTTCTCGCCGGTGAAGTTCTCCGGCGTGATCGAGCGCGATTTGGCGCTCGAGAGCCGGGCGAGGTTGCCGAGGTTGAGGCCAAGGCCGTTGAAGTCAGCCATTCGGGGGCTCCGTTTGTGTCTGCAGAAGGCCGCGGGCGGCGAGCGAGCGCATCAGCGCGCCGGCGCCGAAGGTCCAGGGCGGCGCCTCGGTGGAGAGCCCGACCTCGTTGACCAGCGCGCCGAGCTTGTCAGAGGCGATCCGCACCACGTCGCCCGGCAGGTGGGTGAAGCCCTGCCCCGGTCCGCGCCGGTCCGCGGTCGGGCACGAACATCGTGCCGAGGAACAGCATGAAGCCGTCCGGGTACTGATGCTCGGGCCCGTGCGTTGCGGCGACCAGGTCGAGCGGATCGCGGCTGATCGCGGCCCATCGAGCTCTCGCCCTCGACGCGGAACTGGTCCGCGCCGTCGACCGCGAGCCGCACCTCGGGCGCGCGCACGTCGTCCAGGCCGAACGTGGCGTCGAACAGGCGCACGAACGGGCCGATGGCGCAGGAGGCGTTGTTGTCCTTGGCCTTGGAGAGCAACAGCGCGCTGCGGCCCTCGAAGTCGCGCAGGTTGACGTCGTTGCCGAGCGCCGCGCCGACGGTCTCGCCGCGCGACGAGCAGGCCAGCACGATCTCCGGCTCGGGGTTGTTCCACTCCGACTTCGGATGCAAGCCCGACCAGCGCGCCGCAGCCCACCGCCGACATCGGCTGGGCCTTGGTGAACACCTCGGCGTCCGGACCGATGCCGACCTCCAGGTACTGCGACCAGAGCCCCCGTTCGATCAGCGCGGCCTTCACCGCGGCGGCGGCGGCGGAGCCGGGCCTGACCCCCTTCAGATCGCCGCCCAGCAGACGCGCCGAGCTCGGCGCGCAACGCCTCGGCCGCTGCGCGGGATCGCCCTTGGCGCGCTCCTCGATCACCCGCTCGACCAGGCTGTCGGCGAAGGTGACGCCCGCCGCTTTGATGGCTGCAGGTCGCAGGGCGCGAGCAGCGCCTCGTTCGCCAGCGCCGCGTCGAGGCTCACAGCCGCACGCCGCGCGTGGGCCCGCACCCTCGCAGCGGCGTCCGGCAGCTCGAACAGGTCGCTCATGCGTGGGGGCGAGAGCGGAAAGGTCGAAGAGCCCCGCCTCGCGGGCGGCGACCACATGCGGCCCGTCGTCCAGCCACACCCGCCCGACCAGGGCGCCGGCGTAGCCGTCGGCAGGCAGGATGTCGGCGGCTTCGAGCCTCATGCGGCGATCCCATAGAAGGCGGCGGCGGTTCCGCCAAAGACGAGCGCGCGATCTTGGGCGCTCAGGTGCGCGGTCGAGCGCCTCGGCGGCGCCGCGCCAGGCCGCGTAGCCGCCGGCCTCGTTCACCACCGGCCAGTCGCTGCCCCACATCAGCCGCGCCGGCCCGAACGCCTCGAGGAGCACGTCGACGAAGGGCTTCAGCCGCTCGGCCGTCCAGCCCGGGCCTGCCTCGGTGACCAGCCCGGAGAGCTTGCAGAAGGCGCCGGTGTCTCGCGGCGATCGCGCGCATGTCGCGCGCCCAGCGCCGAGCGCGCCGCGCGGCGATGTCGGGCTTGGCGCCGTGGTCGATGACGACTGTCAAGTCCGGGGTAGCCGCCGCAGCAGAACTGCGCAGGATCGGCAGGTGGCGCGGGTAACCAGCGCGTCGAAGGTCAGGCCTGCCGTCGGCCATGGCGTCGCAGCGCCGGCGCGACGCTCGGGCCCAAGCATCCAGGCGTCGTCGTCCAGATCCTGGAGCATGGGCCGAAGACCCACGCAGCTTCGGATCGCGCCGCCAGCCCCGCGATCCGGTCCGCCGCGTCGGGCGCCTCGAAGTCGACCCAGCCGACCACGCCGGCGACGAACGGCGTCGCCCGCGGCGAGCTCGAGCAGGAAGTGCGTCTCCGCCTCGGTCGGCGCGGCCTGCACCAGCACGGTGCGCTCGACGCCGCGCCGCCGGCCAGCAGCGGCGCCAGGTCGTCGGGGCCGAAATCGCGGTAGATGGCGGGGTGAGCGTCCGGCGTCAGCCAGCCGTAGTCGCCGCGGTCGACGCGCCAGAAATGCTGGTGGGCGTCGATCTGCATCAGCGCGTCGCCCGGCGGCATCACGCCCTTCTTCAGGATCAGGTTGCCCCAGTAGCGCCGTCTCGCCGGTGGCGACGATGGCGTAGGCGGCGCGGGTCCGCTCGTAGAAGGCGAAGCGATCCAGCGCGCTCGATCGGGCCGGCGTAGCCGACGCCCTTCAGCAGCTGCTCGAACTCGCCGATCACCGGCGGCAGTCTCGTCCGGGGCGCCGTCGACCGCCATGCGGAACGCGGCGATCGGCTCGAACTGCTCCAGCGGCAGCACCGAGAGGATCGCGCCCGACCATCCGCGTCGCCGAGACGCCCTCGGCCCGGATCAGCCGTCGCGCGTTGGCGGCGGCCGGGAAATTGGCGTCGACGATGACGATCTCGTCGCCGTGGCCCATGGCGCGCAGCGTGGCCAGCAGCTCGGGCCCGAGCAGCGGGTCGATGCCCTTCAGCATGGCGCGGCGACCGCGTCGGCCGGCGTCGGCGCGGCCGGATCGACGAGCCCCTCGTCCTTCAGCGCCGCCCACAGCGCCGGCGGGATCGCCACGTCCATCAGCCCCACGTTGGCCTCCACTTCCGCCGCCGACTGCGCGCCGGGGATGACGCTGACCACCGCCGGATGCGCGGCGGCGAACTGCAGCGCTGCGGCCGCCAGCGGGACGTCGAAGCGCGCGCATACCGCGGCCAGCCGCTCGACCCGCGCCAGCACCTCGCTCGGCGCGGCGGCGTAGTCGTAGGACCCGCCCTGGCGCGCCAGCACGCCGGAATTGAACGGTCCGCCGATCACGATCCCCACCCCACGCCGCTCGCAAATCGGCAATAGCCCGGCGAGCGGCGCCTGCTCCAGCAGGGTGTAGCGACCCGCGAGCAGGAAGAGATCGGGATCGAGCGCGGCGAGGAACCGCTCGCAGGCCGCCGTCTCGTTGACGCCGAGGCCGATCGCCGAGACGACGCCTGCCGCCCGCAGCTCGTCGAGCGCGCGCCAGCCGCCGCCGTCGGTCAGCTCGCGCCACCGCGCCTCGTAGGCCGCGTCCGAGCCGTGCGTGCGCCGCTCGAGGTCGTGCACGTAGAGGATGTCGACGCGATCCAGGCCGAGCCGTTCGAGGCTGGCTTCCAGCGAGCGCAGCACGCCGTCACGGCTGTAGTCGAACACCACCTGCAGCGCCGGCACGCCTTGGTAGATGCCGGCCCGTTCCTCGCCCGGCGCGCAAGGTTCAAGCCGCCGTCCCACCTTGGTGGAGACCAGGAAGTCGTCGCGTGGCCGGCCCTGCAGCACCCGGCCGATCCGGCTCTCGGAGAGTCCGTGACCGTAGAGCGGCGCGGTGTCGAAATAGCGCAGGCCCGCGTCCCAGGCGGCCGTCACCGCCGCGATGCTCTCGTCATCCGTCAGAATGCGGTGCATGTTGCCCAGCGGCGCCCCGCCGAAGCCCGACAGCGTGAACGCCAGCGCGCTTCCTCGCGGGGTGACGAACGTCCGGCGGCTGGCGGCGCGTGGCATAGCTGGCATGTCAGCGAGTGGGGAATTGCCGCAGCATCCTAGAAAGCCCGCCCGCATACGTCTATGCTGATATTTCAATGACTGCCGCTCCGAACGCCCTGCGCCTCAATCCGGCCGACAATGTCGTGGTCGCGATGCGCCATCTGGCGCCCGGCGAGGCGATCGCCGGCGAAAGCGTAGCGGCGGTCGAGGCGATCCCCAGCGGCCACAAGGTGGCGACGCGGCCGATCGCGGCCGGCGAGATCGTGCGAAAGTACGGCCAGGTGATCGGCGCGGCGACCGCCGACATCGCGCCGGGCGCCCACGTCCACACCCAGAACCTCGCCATGTCGGCGCTGCGCGAGGACGCCAGCCATGGCGCCGCCGCCCAGCGCCAGGAACCGCCGCGCAGCTTCCAGGGCTACCGGCGCGCCACGGGCAAGGCGGGGGTGCGCAACTACCTGGGCGTGCTGACCAGCGTGAACTGTTCGGCGACCGTCGCGCGCCACATCGCCGAGGCGGCCGAGCGCAGCGGCATGCTGGACGACTATCCGGACATCGACGGCGTGGTGCCGATCACCCACGCCAGCGGCTGCGGCATGGCCGGCTCGGGCGAAGGCTTCGACATGCTGCGCCGCACGCTCTGGGGCACGGCCGCCAACCCCAACTTCGGCGGCGTCCTGCTGGTCGGCCTGGGCTGCGAGGTGGTGCAGATCGGCCGGCTGAAGAGCGACTACGGCCTTGTCGATGACGCAACGTTCCAGTCGTTCACCATCCAGGAGACCGGCGGCACGCGGCGCGCCATCGAGGAGGGCCTGGCGCGGCTGCAGGCGATGCTGCCGCTGGTGGGCGCGGCGCGCCGGCAGAGCACGCCGGCTTCCGAGCTCAGCGCTCGGCCTGCAGTGCGGCGGCTCGGACGCCTGGTCGGGCGTCACCTCCAACCCGGCGCTGGGCGTCGCGTCGGATCGGCTGGTGGGCCTCGGCGGCACGGTGATCCTCTCCGAGACGCCGGAGATCTACGGCGCCGAGCACCTGCTGATCGCGCGCGCCACCTCGACCGCCGTCGCCGACAAGCTGCGCGCGCGCCTCGCCTGGTGGGAGGGCTACACCGCGCCGCAACGGCGCGGAGATGGACAACAACCCCTCCCCCGGCAACAAGGCCGGCGGCCTGACCACCATCCTCGAGAAGTCGCTGGGCGCGGTCGCCAAGGCCGGCGGCTCGGCGCTGGCCGACGTGGTCGAATACGCCGAGCCGATCAGCGCGCGCGGCCTGGTCTTCATGGACAGCCCCGGCTTCGATCCCTGCTCGGCGACCGGCCAGGTGGCCTCGGGCGCGACGATGATCGCCTTCACCACCGGCCGCGGCTCGGCCTTCGGCTGCAAGCCCTCGCCGTCGATCAAGCTGTCGTCCAACTCCGAGATCTATCGGCGCATGGAGGACGACATCGACATCGACTGCGGGCCGATCTCGGTCGGCGCCGCCTCGATCGAGGAAAAGGGCGCCGAGATCCTCGACTACCTGCTCGAGGTCGCCTCCGGCCGGCGCACCAAGAGCGAGCTGCTGGGCTACGGCGGGGCAGAGTTCGTGCCCTGGCAGGTCGGGGCGGTGATGTGACCCACGTCGGGGGATGCTGAGTGACGCAGAAGCTGCGAGCGCCGTTCGTCTGGACCCCGCGCCAGGCGATCGACCCGGCCGGCTATCGCAAGCACTACCTCGGCGCCGATGCGCGGCCGAACGAGAAGAACCGCTGGTTCCTGTTCCGCAAGACCGTGCGCCTGCCCGCTGCGCCCACCGCCGCGCCGCTCTCGATCACCGTCGACGGCCGCTACGTGCTCTACGTGAACGGCGCCGAGCTCGGCCGCGGGCCGGTGCGCTGCAGCCCGCTGTTCCAGCGCTACGACGACTACGACCTGACCGGCGCGCTGAAGCCCGGCGACAACGTGATCGCGGTGCTGGTCCACACCTACGGCCGTGACACCGCCTTCTACGAGACCACCAAGGGCATGTGGCAGCCGACCTTCGGCGACGGCGGCCTGTGGACCGACGGCGCGGCCGAGACGCCGGATAGCGCGGTCTCGCTCTCGACGCATGAGGGCTGGCGGTGCGTGCAGTCGCTAGCCTGGACGCAGGACACGCCGCAGTCGAACCACTCGCTAGGCTTCATCGAGGATTTCGACGCTGCGGCGCTGCCGGCCGGCTGGACCGAGCTCGGGTTCGACGATTCGGGCTGGGATGCGGCGCAGGCCCTGGTCGCCGGCGGCGGCGATCCGGACGCGATGTACGGCGGGCTGGAGACGCGGCCGTTCCCGGTGCTGGTCCCGCGCGGCATCCCGATGCTGGAGACGCGCAAGGTGGCGGCCGAACGGATCGTCTGGGTCCGCGGCCTCGTCCCCGACCCGGACCTGCCGTTCCACCGCCGCACCTACGAGGAGCCGCTGACCGAGGCGCCTGCGAATGCACTGAGTGGATGGGACGACCTGAAGAAGCTCGAGGGCGGCCATGCCGTGGTCCGCACCGAGCCGGGGCGCGACACCACCATTCTGCTCGACTTCGGAAGGATCATGACCGGTCGGCCGTGGTTCGAGATCGAGGCGCGCGGCGGCGAGCAGATCGAGATCGCCTGCGCCGAGGGCCTGCCCGGCGAGTGGTCGCCGAACGGTCCCGGACCCGACGCGCGGCCGAAGCCGAAGCCCTGGCTGGGCGCCGACAGCCACCTCTGCCGCTATCGCGCCAAGCCGGGCGTGCAGCAGTTCGAGCGCTTCGAATGGTGCGCGATCCGTTGGATGCAGCTCACGGTCCGTAATGCGCCCGACGGCGTCGTCTTCCGCGGCCTGGGCGCCAACCTCGTCAACTATCCGGTCGAGCCGCGCGGACGGTTCGCCTCGTCCGACCCGTTGCTCGACAAGCTCTGGGCTACCGGCGCCTACACGCTGCGCCAGTGCATGCACGACGCCTGGGAGGACTGCCCGAGCCGCGAGCAGCGCCAGTGGCTGGGCGACGTCACGGTGGAGAACCTGGCCGGCTGGGCGGCGTTCGGGCCCTCGGTCGCGCCGCTGACCGCCAAGTATCTCGCCCAGGCCGCCGAGAGCCAGCGGCCGGATGGCCTGACCCAGATGTTCGCGCCGGGCGACCACAAGACCGACGGCCTCTTGATCCCCGACTGGACGCTGCAGTGGATCCTCTGCGCCGGCGACCACTGGCGCTACGCCGGCGACCTGGCGACCATCGAGACGATCTTTCCGTCGATCCTGAAGGCGCTCGCCTGGTTCGAGCGGCTGATGGGACCCTCGGGCCTGGTCGCCGACCTGCCCTACTGGCACTTCATGGACTGGGCCGGCGTCGGCCGCCACGGCGAGGCCGGCGCGCTGAACGCCCAGCTAGCCGGCGCCTTCCGCGTCGCCGCCGAGCTCGCCCGGGCGGTCGGCTGGGAGCGCGAGGCGACCCGGCTCGAGGCGCGGGCGGCAGCGATCGGCCAGGCGCTGAACGCGCGGCACTGGGACGCGCGGCGGGGCGTCTACGTCGACATGGTCGACCCGGTAAGCGGCGCGCAGCAGGCCTGGACTTCGCAGCACGCCAGCGCCGCCATCGCGCTCTGGACCGACGCGCCGGCCGAGCGGGCGCGCTCGGCGCTGGGCCGCATCGCCGAGAGCCAGCGGCTGACCTTCACCGCCGCGCCGCCGATCGCCCCCACCGGCGCGACGCTGGAGCCCGAGGACGGCGTGGTGCTGGCCAACACCTTCTACAGCCACTTCGTCTACGATGCGCTGGCCCGCCACGGCGGCTTTTCCAGCGCGCTCAGGCTGATGCGCGAGCGCTACGGCCCGATGCTGGCGCGGGGCGCGACGACGCTCTGGGAGAGCTTCGAGCCGACCGCCAGCCTCTGCCACGGCTTTTCGGCGACGCCGACCTACCAGCTGTCGCGACGCGTGCTGGGCGTCGCGCCGGCCGCGCCCGGCTTCGCGGAGATCGAGCTGGCCCCCGACCTCGCCGACCTCGACCATGCCAAGGGTGTCGTTCCCACGCCGCGGGGTGACGTCGAGGCGAGCCTGGAGCGCACCAAAGAGGGCTTCGTCGCCCGCTACCGCACCCCGACCGGCGTCGGCGCCCGCGCCGTCCCGCCGCCTGGCTTTGCGATCGCCGACTGGCCGGGCCTGACGGGGACGCAGATCGAGATCAGGTTCGAACGGACGAAGCCGGCCTAGAGGCCCCCGCTTCCCTTGGGTCGCCGGGACCGTCGCCCGGCGATGACGGGCGGGGGAGGGGCTCGTCACCCGCTGGCATGTTTGCTCTGTCGCATCCCGGCTACAATGCTCCGCTTATCGATCAGAACCGCTCATCGAGCCGCAGGCGCGCGTTGACCCCCGATAGCTGACATGCGAGCGTGAGCGAGAATGATGGAAGCCGCTCACTCGTGAGCGCCTTCGCACCATAAGGGGGAACACCATGGACAAAGGCGCATTCCGCCTCACCGCGTCAGCGCTTGCCCTGACGGCGCCGCTCGCCATCGCCGGCCTGGCGCACGCTGCGGACGCCGCCGCGGCCGCGGATACGACCGCGCCGATCGCCACCGCGGTGAGCACCGTTCCCCCGGTGACGATCACCGCCGAGCGCCGCACCATCAACCTGCAGACCGCCCCGCTGGCCGCCACGGTGATCAGCGGCTCGCAGCTGAAAGTGGAGGGGATCACCACCGTCGACGATTTGCAGTTTCACAGCCCGTCGGTGGTGGTCGCCGACTTCGGCCAGGGCAGCGCTCTTCAACATCCGCGGCCTCGGCAAGGACCTGACCAACGTCCAGACGCCCTCAGGCGTGGTGACCTACTTCGACGGCGTCGCGTCCTATCCCGGTTTCTTCGGCAACGTCCCTTACTTCGACATCTCGAACATCGAGCTGCTGCGCGGCCCGCAAGGCACCTTCGCCGGCCAGAACGCCGACGCCGGCGCGGTGTTCGTGACGACGAACGATCCGCAACTCGGCCGCTGGACGGGCGACGGCGAGGTGCAGGCCGGAAGCTACAGCGACGTGCGGCTGCAGGGCTTCGTCAACATGCCGATCGGCGACGATGCGGCCGTGCGCGTCTCGTTCAACGGCGAGAAGCGCGACACCTTCTACAAACTGACCGGCCCCTACACGACGCCCTCCGGCCGCCAGCCCGGCAGCCTGCTGAACGGCGACCTGCGCGTCGGCTTCCTCTGGCAGCCGACGCCGCAGCTGCGGATCGACGTGAAGTACAGCCTCGACTACGTGGACAACGGTGGCTTTCTCGCCGACACCACGTTGGACCCCGCCAACCCTAAGCAGCTCAATCCAGCGGACCCCTTCCACATCAAGGCGTTCAGCAACCTCTACGGCACCAACAAGAGCGACCGCGTGGTCGCCAATGTCGGCTACACCTTCAACGACGGCATCGTGCTGAAGTCGATCACCGGCTACCAGTACGGCCAGGGCAACGGCAATGTCGACCTCAACGAGCTCAACCTGCCGTTCAGCTCGTTCGAGGACTACGGCCGCGAGACGATCTTCTCGCAGGAGCTCAACCTGGTCTCGCCGGACACCGGTCCGCTGCGCTGGGTCGGCGGCCTCTACTACCAGCATGACTATGTGACGCTGCTGCCGGGCGGCGGACAGCCGGGCTTCGACATCCACGTCGTGGTGGCGCCCCCGAACCTCATCTTCGAGGATCTCGACCTCATCTACCGCACGCCGAAGACCACCGAGGCCGCGTTCGGCCAAGTCAGCTACGACTTCACGCCGGCGCTGCAGCTGCAGGTGGGCTTGCGCTACACCAACGAGACCTTCGGCCTGAGCGACGAATTGCCGACCTTTCTGACGGTGTTCGGGGCGACGACGGAGATTTCGGACACCAAGTTCGTGGCCCACACCAGCGACTTCGGGCGTCACCGGCAAGGTCGCGCTGAACTGGAAGCTGGACGACAACAACTTCCTCTACGCCTTCGTCGCCACGGGCCGGAAGGCCAGCGGCATCAACACCACGCCGGCGGGGACGCAGACCCAGCCGCTGCCGTTCGGTCCGGAGACCGTGACCGACTACGAGATCGGCTGGAAGCCGACCTTCTTCGACGGGCACATGCGCGCCCAGCTCGGGTTCTATTACGACGACTACAAGAACTTCCAGCTGTCGTTCGGCACCCCCGGCGCGCCGACCATGAGCTTCATCCGCAACGCCGGCGGCACGACCGTGCTCTACGGCGTCGAGCTGGAGGCGCAGGCCGTGTTCGGGCCGCTGTCGTTCGATCTCGGCGGTTCGTACGAGCACAGCGCGCTGGGTTCGACGCTGGTCGCCGACCCGGTGTCGGGCCTGCCCTCGCAGCTCTCCGGCCGTCAGGCGCCGCTGGCGCCGCCGTGGACGGCACAGGTCGGCGCGCAATACGCAATCGAACTGCCAAACGGCAAGACGCTGACGCCGCGGATCGACTATTCGTACGTAGGCGGACAATGGGCGACGCCGTACCAGGATCTCGGCGACTTCCTGGCGGCGCGCAACCTCGTCAACGCGACGCTGGTCTACGACTTCGATCCGTACAAGGTGTCCTTCTACGCCACCAACGCCTTCGACTTGCACTACATCATCGGCACCAACATCGGCCTGCGCTACGCCGGCAACCCCGGCCAGTACGGCATCCGCGTGGAGCGGCGGTTCTAGTGTAGGTTCTTCCCTCCCCCTGGTGGGGAGGGGGACCGCAAAGCGGTCGGGTGGGGGAGTCGGACGCCACTCGTCAGCAAGCCGGTTTGCCCCAGACCTCCCCACCGGTCGCCTACGCCGACACCCTCCCCATGAAGGGCAGGGAAGCGGAAGCGAAACCTGCGTCGGAGGACCCGACCGAACCTCAGTTCCACTGCCCGTGGATGCGCAGGCCGATCACCTCAGCGGGGCCGCGGTCGCGGTTGTAGGCGGGGTTGGCGATGGTCTGGCTGTCGAGGGTGACGTGCACGCCCTTGACGATGCCGAGGCTGTAGTAGGCCTCCAGGATGCTCTCCGCGCCCGGATGCGGCAGCTGGCCGTCGCCCACCAGGATTCCGAGCCCGCCGGCGTCCAGGTAGGCCTCGTGTTCCTTCGAGATGCCGTTCACCACCAGTGCGACCGCCGCGGTGTCGTCCCTGCGGCCCCACTTCGCGCCGCTGACCGAGGCGCCGGCGGCGAAGGTGTCGTCGATGTCGGCGTACTCGTAGGGCTCGTACTGCCCCTGGTCGAGGCCGGCGCGCACGAAGACGCCGACGTTGTCGCTGACCGGCTGCTCGATGTTGAGCGAGACGCCCAGCCGGCTGCGATAGTGGCGCACCAGCGCCGCGTTGGCCCGCTCGCCGGTCGCCTCGGCCAGCGCGATCGCGTCGTCGAAGCGGCCCATCTGGGCGCGCGAGTCGAAGCCCAGCAGCTTGACCTTGCCGTCGCGGCCGAACCACTTCTGGCGCAGCTCGATCTCGCCATCCAGCTGGAACTCGCCGAAGTGCGGCGACAGCTCCCCGGCGTTCGGGATGGTCGACATGTCCATGATCGCGCCGCGGAGCGTCCAGTCGCCCTCGTACCACTCGACGACGCCGCCTTCGGAGAGGCCCCAGGCGTCGGCGGCGTAGTCCCACGAGCCGGTATCGATGATCGCCCAGTTCAGGAAGTCGTTCTTCGGGTCGTGCGCGTAGGCGTTGTCGTCCATCACGTCGGTGAGGCTGAACTTTCCCACCGTGAAGACGATCCGGTTCTTGGTGGTCTTGCCGCCGAACTCCATCATGTCGGGGTCGACCTTGTCGTCGCCGCCGCCGAGCTCGATGGTCTGGCGGAAGAAGTAGCGCTGCGGCCGATAGTAGGGCGAATGGTGGCCGACCTTGGCGCCCTCGCCGTTGACGAAACCGGCGACGCCCAGCGTGTTCCCGGGCGCGAAGCCCTGGTTCATGTCCTCGTCGAACCAGACTTGCGCCCCCTTCCAGGGCTGCGCGCCGAGGATCACCGAGGCGTCGACGGTGTTGTCGGCAGTCTCGGGCCCCGGCAGGCTGTTCGTCCCCTGGTAGGGCGAGCGCATCGCGGGCTTGTACTGGAAAACGTCGGTCGCCTGCACCTGGATGGCCCACCAGCGGTCCGGGTCGTCCGATTGTTTTGACGGCTGAGCGCCGGTTTGCGGGGCCGGCGCGTCGCCGCCGCCGGGCGCCGGGTCGGCCAGCGCCACCCACGGCGAAGACGCCAGTCCGAGCGACAGGACGACGGCGCTCAGGCCGCGTCTCCGAATCTCCATTCCCCCGGCCCCTTTGCGGCTTACCAGTTCCGCTTAAGCGGATCGCGCGACAGTTCGTTCACAGACGCTTTCAAGCAGCGGCGAGCAGCGCCCGTGCGCCGTCCCACATCGACTGGGCGATCTCGCCGGCCGGGCGGTCGCTGGCAAGCGCCGCGGACTGGCCGGCCCAGGCCTGCATGCGCTCGATCTCGCCCGCCCGCGCCGCCTCCATGGCCATGCCGCGCGTGAGGCCGCGCTGCACCGGATAGGGCGCGGGCGACGGCGCGCCCGGCGCTGCGGCGGCCTTGGCGTAGGCGTTGGCGAGGCTGCGCCCGGGCCGGCCGCTGAAGGCCCGCGTCACCATCGTGCCCTCCGGCGCAGCGGTCGCCAGCGCCGCCGCCCAGGCCGGGTTCAGCTTCGCCTCGGGCGCGCGCAGCAGGCCGGTGCCGACCTGCACCGCGCTCGCGCCCAGCATCAGCGCCGCGGCGACGCCCCGCGCATCGGCGATGCCGCCGGTCGCCACCACCGGCACGCTCACCGCGTCGGCCACGGCCGGGACCAGCGCGAAGAGCCCGACCAGGTCGCGCTCGGCGTTGGCCGCATCGAACGCGCCGCGATGGCCGCCCGCCTCCATCCCCTGCGCGATGATCACGTCGGCGCCGGCGTCCTCGGCGGCGCGGGCCTCGGCCAGTGTCGTGGCGGTCGCCCACCAGGAGATCCGCCGTTCCTTCATCCGCGCCACGAAGGCAGGCGGATAGAGGCCCATGATCGAGGAGATCACCGCCGGGCCGGCCTCCAGCATCGCCTCGCACTGGGCGTCGAAGTCGAGCACCGCCAGGTCGCCGGCCTCCGGCGGCGGCTCGGGTCCCCAGCCTGCGAGGAAGGCGCGCACCTGCGCCTCATGCTCGGCGTCGCGGGTCGGCGCGGCATCCGGGATCCAGAGGTTGAGCTGGAACGGGCCGTTGCTGGCGGCGCGCACCTCGGCCGCCCACTTGCGGATCGCGTCGGGCGCCATCACCAGCGTCCCGCAGGCGCCCATGCCGCCGGCCGTGGCGATCGCGGCGGCGAGCGATGGCGGACAAGCGCCCGCCATCGGGGCCATCAGGATGGGGATGCGCAGGCCGAAGCGTTCGCAGAAGGCCTCGGCGCGGGCGATGGGGGTGAGGTTGTCAGCCATGCGCGAATCCAAACGCGCCGGCCACGACCGCCGTCAAGCCCACCACCAGCCAGGGCGGCGCCCTCCAGGCGGCGAGCAGCAGGAACGCCGCCAGCACCAGGCCGACGTCGGTCGGCGTCGAGACCGCGGTGGTCCAGACCGGGTTGTAGAGCGCCGCGGCCAGCAGGCCGACCACCGCGGCGTTGGCGCCCTTCAACGCGCCCTGCGCCTCGCTGCGGCCGCGCAGCGCGTTCCAGAACGGCGTGACGCCCAGCACCAGCAGGATCGACGGCGCGTAGATGGCCACCAGGCAGAGCGCCGCGCCCGCCCAGCCGTTCGGCGCCGGTCCCATCGCCGCGCCAAGGTAGGCCGCGAAGCTGAAGAGGGGCCCGGGCACGGCCTGCGCCGCGCCGTAGCCGGAGAGGAACGCCGCCTGGCTCACCCAGCCGGGAGGAACGACCTCGGCCTGCAACAGCGGCAGCACCACGTGGCCGCCGCCGAACACCAGCGAGCCGACGCGGTAGAAGCGGGCGAAGAGATCGACCCCGTGGGCGCCGGTCGCGCTCGCCAGGAACGGCAGGCCGACCAGCAATGCGGCGAAGAGCGCCAGCAGCGCCGCGCCGGTTCGCCGGCCGACCACGACCGGCAGCTCCGGCCGCGCCGCCTCGCTCCCCGAGCGCAGCAGCGCGAGGCCGAGCAGCAGTCCGGCGCCGATCACCGCCAGCTGGGTGATCGCCGAGGGCGCCCATAGCGCCGCCAGCGCGGCGGCGACCGCGAGCGTCGCCCGTTCCCGGTCCGGCGCAAGCGTACGGGTCATCGCGAGCACCGCCTGAGCGACCACGGCCACCGCCGCCAGCCTGAGGCCGTGCAGCCAGTCGCTGCCGACCAGCCTCGAGAGCGCCGGCGCAGCGAAGGCGAAGAGCGCCATCAGCACCGCCGAGGGCGTCGTGAACCCCAGCCAGGCCGCCGCCGCGCCGCGGTAGCCAGCCCGCGAAAGTCCGATCATCAGCCCGGTCTGGCTGCTGGCCGGCCCCGGGAGGAACTGGCAGAGCGCCACCATGTCGGTGAAGGCCGCGTCGTCCAGCCAGCGCCGGCGCTCGACGAACTCCGCGCGGAAGTAGCCGAGGTGCGCGACCGGACCGCCGAACGACGTGCAGCCCAGCCTCAGGAAGGCAAGAAACACCTCGAGCGCCGAGCCGGCCAGACGCGCCGGGCGCGTTGCAGCCGTTGCGACCTTTGCCATGCGCCGCTCCCCGGGAATCCGGCCTCTTCCCGGCCCGGGATAGCGGAACCTCATCGGCGCCGCACGCTTTCGGTTGGTCGGGGCTAAAGGAAAGGATGACGCCGCCATGGCTCAAGTTGACGCCAACCATCCCCGCGCCCACACGCAGCGCATGGAGAAGGTGTTCCACGAGACCGCCGCCGACCTCAGGAAGGACGTGCAGGCGATCCACGACCCGCGGGCCCGCGCCCTCTTCGAGACCGCCGCCGAGGTGCTGGGCGGGCTCGAGAAGGCCTTCCACGATTACGACAAGAAGGACGAGCTGGCTTGGAGCTGAGTTCGTCGCCCGGGGAGCTGACCGCTTGCTGATCGGCGCGCTGGCGAGCGACTACGACGGCACGCTGGCCGCGCACGGCGAGGTGAGCGCCGCCACGCTGGCGGCGCTGGCGCGCCTGCAGGCGAGCGGCCGCAAGCTCGTCATGGTCACCGGCCGCGAGCTGCCGGACCTGCGCCGGGTGTTCTCTCAGGCCGAGCGCTTCGATGCGATCGTCGCCGAGAACGGCGCGCTGCTCTGGACGCCGGAGACCGGCGAGACGGCAGCTGGCGCCCTCGCCGCCGCGGGCGTTCATCGCCGAGTTGCGGGCGCGCAAGGTCGAGCCGCTGGCGGTGGGTCGCAGCATCGTCGCCACCGCGGACGACAACGCACCCCTGGTGGCCGAAGTCATCGAAGCGCTCGGCCTCGACTGGCGCCTGATCCTCAACAAGGACTCGGTGATGGTGCTGCCGCCGGGCATCGACAAGGCGAGCGGGCTGGCGGCGGCGCTGAGCGCGCTCGGTCTCACCGCGGAGACCGTGCTGGGCGTCGGCGACGCCGAGAACGACCTCACGTTCCTGCGCGCCTGCGGGGTCTCGGCCGCCGTCGCCAACGCCCTGCCCGACGTCAAGGCCGCCGCCGACCTCGTGACCCCCCACGACCACGGCGCCGGCGTCGCCTGGCTGATCGAGCGGCTGCTCGAAGACCCCGAGGCGTTCGTCCCGCGGCAGCCCGCCGACGCCGCCCGGTAGCTGCTACGAGCCCGGCTTGGCGAACAGCGCCGGATCGAGTGGCGGGTTGACCTCCACGGCGGCGAGGCGGACGCCCGCGGCGTCGGGGCCGCGTCGTGTCAGCTGGCCGAACGGGACGCGCACGCCGTCGACCAGCCGCCAGTCGGTGAACAGCACCTCGCGGGTGACGCCCTTCTCGGTGATCCGGTAGCAGCAGAGCGCCCCCACCACAGGCTCGAGCAGCACGTCGTAGGTGTCCGCATCGCCGAAGGTGACCCGCACCACCGTCCAGGTGTGGTCTTCGGCCTCGGCGCTTCCGGCCAGCGCGACCTCGGCGCCGCCGCGGCCGGTCAGCGCGTCGCCGAACACCAGCGCGGCGTAGCGGCGCGCCGCCTCGTAGCCGCCCGGGTCGTCGGCCGGCTTGCCGTCTGCGCCCGCGCGCCACGCTCCGTCCGGCGCGGCGGCCTCGATCTGGCGCCCGCCGGCGCCATCGGTCTCGATCCGCCGGCGCCCGTCACGGTCCATCCAGATCGCGTCCGAGCGGCGCCCGGCGGCGTCCTCGAAAGTGCCGCGCTCGTGCAGGCTCTGCAGCTGGTCGTAGGCCGGCCCGCGCCAGTGCTGGTAGCGCTCGATCAGCTCGCGCAGATTGCGCGCCGGCGGGCCAAGGTCCGGCCGGTCGGGGGCGATCTGCGCCGACGCCGCCGCCGCGAAGCTGGCGATGAGGAGGACGAGGACCGCGGCGGCTTGCACGCGAACAGGAAGGCGCATCGAGGCTCCGGATGAGGATGGACGCCACCCGGTGCAGCGATCCGGCGCCAGCGTCAATAATAGTCCGCCAGCCTCACGCTTCGGGTCGCGCCGCCCTCCAGCGAGAGGCGCACCGTCGTTCCGGCCGGCGACTCGAAGAGCGCCTGCAGCGTCGCCATGGTCCAGGACGCCGCCGGCTTGCCGTTCACCGCGCTGATCCGGTCGCCGACCTGGAAGCCGGCCGCCGCACCGGCGCTGCCCGGAGCGACCAGCTTCACCACCAGCGCGCCGGCCTCCGGCAGCATGGCAAGGCCCAGCCGCCCGCGCTCGAACGGCCGTGTCGCTTGCGGGTAGGGCTCGAGGTAGAGGCGGTCGTCCGGATAGTCGATCTGCAGGCGAAAGCGGCTGAGGATCTCAGTTCCCACGCGCCCGGCGATGCCGGAGTTGGTTCCCGGCGGCCGCTTTTCCGAGAACGTCACTGGCACGTTGGCGAGGCTGATCCCGGCCAGCCGAACGTCTCCCAGGCTGCCGATTGGGGTCGTCGTGAGCCCACCGGTAATGCCAAGCCCCATGCTCGTCGAGAGCTTGCGCCCGGCCATCAGGCCCTGCGCCTTGGCGTAGGCCGGAAACACGTCGATCGTGCTGGCGTCGCCCAGGTCGACGATGAACTGAGCGGGCGCGCGCCCTTCGATGGACACCGGGATCGTCCGAAAGAGGCCGGGCGGTAGCGGCAGCACCACCGCCCCTGGCGGCGGGACGAAGCCCGCCGGATCGCGGAAGGCGACGCGATGGCGGGCGGTGTCGATATCGACGATCGTCTCGTTGAACACCTCGTCGCCGAGGATCAGCGGCAGCGGCCGCCCGCTGATGTGCGAAAGTTGGACTCAGATCGAGGGCCGCCACGGTCAGGCCTGCGAGCCTGGCATCGCCGGCGTCGATCGTGACGCCGCCGACGAAGGCGCTATGACCCATGACCTGGACCCCCATGAGCGGGACCGAGCCCATCGACTTCAGGCCGAGCGCGGCCGCAAAGGCTGCGTCGAGCACGGAATTCGACGAGCCGCTGTCCAGCACTGCCTCGGTGTCGTGGCCGTTCACCTTCGCGGGCAGGTAGACCTCGTTCTGAAAGAGCTGAACATCGATCCAGCCGCTCCAGGCCGCGCCCGGCTTGAAGGCGACCACGCGGACCGGGGGCGGGCGACGAAAGGCGGCCAGATCGAGCGGCTTGTTGAGCTCGATCAGGTTGAAGCGGGTCGCCTCGGTGTCGTCGGCGCGGGTCGCCTGGGCGAACGGCATGCGCACGCCGTCGACCATGCGCCAGTCGTCGAAGGTCTGGAACTGCGCCACGCCCTTCGTCGTGATCAGGTAACAGCAGAGCGCGCCGCTGGCCGGGTCGATCAACGCATCGAAGCTGTCGGCGTCGCCGAACGTCGCCTGCACGACCGAGAACTGGTCGCCCTTACTGTCGTGGGCGCTGCCGGCCAGCTTGACCGTTGCGCCGCCGCGTCCCAGCAGCGCGTCGCCGAACGCCAGCGCCGCGTAGCGCCGCGAGAACTCGTAGCCGTTGGGCTGTTCGAGCACCTGCCCGCTGGCGTTCGTGCTCCACGCGCCCTCGGGGGTCGTGGCGCCCGTCGTGCGGAAGCCGCCGAGATCGCTCCGGACCAGGTTGCGACCCTGGCGGTCGGTCCATTGCTCGATGGTCAGGCGGCCCTGCGGCCGGTCGACCTCGGCGGTCTGGTGCACGGTCTGCAGCCGCAGATATGCGTCGCCGCCGCGCCAGGCGATGTAGCGCTGGACGATGTCAGCGAGGCTGACCGTCGGGGCGGATTGCGGCGGCGGGGCCGGCGGATCGGCGGCTGCCGGCGGGCAAGCGGCGAGGCTCGCCAGGCCGATCAGCGCCGCCCGCCACCGCGTCATGGAAACCGCCCTCGTTCGCGAAGCCTGCCGGACAGGCTGAGCCGTCCCGCGTCTGCAATCAAGGGGTGGTGCGGGCGGGTCCGCCCAACATCGCTTGGATGGCCTCCACCGCGGTCGACCACGCCGTCGTCGCCCGGCGTGATCAGCTCGACGTGGCCGGTGTCGGGCAGCACGATGGTGCGCAGCCGCGCGCCCTGCATCCTGGCGGCGTAGGCGTGGGCGAAGGCGGGCGGCGCGATTCCATCCGCCTCGCCGTTGATCTGCACCTGCGGCTCAGCGCCCACGCCCAGCTCGGCCGGCGAGGTGTCGGCGTAGACGTTGGGGCGGTCGGGCGAGGCCACGCCGACCAGTCGCGCGATCACCCCCTGCCCGCAGACGTCCGCGGCCGCTTCGGGCTCCAGGTCGGGCAGGCCGCCCAGGCTGACGACGCCGGCGATGGCGAGCGGATGGGGGCCGTTCAGCGCGCTGCCGGCCGGCAACCGGGAGCGCGCGGCCAGCCAGAGCACGAAGTGCCCGCCTGCCGAGTGTCCGAGCGCGACGACACGGTCCAGCCGCAGGTGATGAGCCGGCGCGATCGTCGCCAGCGCGTCGGCGCCGGCCGCCACGTCCTGGAACGTTCCCGGGTAGCCGCCGCCCGGCCGGTCGACCCCGCGGTACTCGATGTTCCAAACCGCGATCCCGCGCCGGCGCAGGTCGTCGGCCGCGTAGTTCATGATGCTGAGCCTGGCGACGCCCGAGAGCCAGCAGCCGCCGTGCACCATCAGCACCACCGGGAACGGCCCCTTGCCCTCAGGGATCCAGAGCTCGCCGAACTGCATCGGACCGGGGCCATAGGCGATCTTCTCGCTCGGCGCCGGCAGCGGGCGGCCGAGCAGGTCGGGCCAGTCCATCAGCTTCGCCGCCCCAGCGCCTGTCGCCTGCGCCGCCAGCGCCGCCGCCGCGAAGCAGCCCGCCGTCAGGCGCCGCGTTCGTGTCTTCACCGACATCCCACCTCCGGCGCCGTTCTGATAGCATCGCCGACGCGCCTATATCGAGGCAAGGCAGGACGCCCGTGACACTCGAGCTGGACCAGATCGCCCCCGACATCGCCTACGCGCCCAGCATCGGCGTGCGGCGGGCGCATGAGACGCCGCTGGTGGTCGCCAGCGACCTCAGCCTCGCCGGCCTCGGCGCGCTGGTGGCCGATCCGGCCGCCTGTGAGATCGAGATCGTGCGCTGGCCGGCGCAGGGCTGGCGCCCGGTGGACGACGGCTCCGGCGACCAGGGCGGGACCACCGAGGGTCTCTTCGAGTTCGCCTGGCGCGGCGACACCCTCTACGCCCGCAACAACGCGGTGGGCGACGCCTACCTGTTCGGCTGGAGCACCTGGCCCGAGGATGCGCTGGCCGACGGGCCGGCGCGGCCGCGCGAGCGGGCGCTGATCTGGCGCGCCAACTACCATCCCGACGGCGGCCAGATGATCTGGCCGATGCACGGCGAGAGCTTCGTCGTCCCGCTCGCCCCGCCCGGCGACGACGTGACGCCCGCCTCGTTCACCAGCTTCTGGTGCGACGGGATGCACGGCCTCTACGTGCGGCCGGGCGTCTGGCACGGCGCGTTCGTCCCGCACGCCGACACCGCGACCTTCCTGGACCGCCAGGGCCGCGTCCACGCCCGCGTCTCGGTGGACTTCCCGAAGGAGTTCGGCTGCCACCTCGCGGCGCCGCTCCGGCGCCCGCAAGGCGCTTGATCCGGCGGCCGCAAAGCGTTCGACTGACCAAAGCCCCATGTCCGACCACAGCCACCACCATCATGAGCACGCCGAGCCCGGCCACGGGCATGCGCACACCGACGGCCACGGACCCGGGCACGGCCACGCCCATCATCACCATCACCATCACGGCCACGGCGCCGACTTCGGCCGCGCCTTCGCGATCGGCATTGTGCTCAACAGCGCCTACGTGGTCGGCGAAGCGGTCTACGGCTTCCTCGCCAACTCGCTGGCCCTCCTGGCCGACGCCGGCCACAACGCCGGCGACGTGGTCAGCCTCGGCCTCGCCTGGCTAGCCGCGACGCTGGCCCGCCGCGCGCCCTCCAGCCGCTTCACCTACGGCCTCGCCTCCTCGTCGATCCTGGCCGCCCTCGCCAACGCCGTGCTGCTGGCGCTGGTCACCGGCGCCATCGCCTGGGAGGCGGTGCTGCGCCTGATGCACCCGCAGCCAGCGGCGGGCGTGCTGATGATGGCGGTGGCGGCGGTCGGCATCGTCGTCAACGGCGTCACCGCGATGATGTTCGCCGCCGGCCGCAAGAGCGACCTGAACGTCAGAAGCGCCTTCCTGCACATGGCCTCCGACGCGCTGGTCGCAGTCGGCGTGGTGGCGACGGGCGCGGCGATCCTCTTCACCGGCTGGCGCTGGCTCGACCCGGCGATCAGCCTGGTGATCGGCGCGGTGATCGTCTGGGGGACCTGGTCGCTGCTGCGCGAGGCGCTGGCGCTGGCGCTGGCCGGCGTGCCGCCGGGCGTCGACGAGGGCGGCGTCGCGAGCTACCTGGCGGCGCTGCCGGGCGTCATCGAGGTGCACGACCTGCACATCTGGGGCATGAGCACCACCGAGACCGCGCTCACCGCCCACCTGGTGCGCCCCGGGGCCGTGCTGGACGATACGCTGCTGGCCGAGGTCTGCGCCGAGCTGAAGGCGCGCTTCGCCATCCACCACGCCACCCTGCAGATCGAAACCGGCGCCGCCCCCTGCGAGCTCGCCGACCACGCCGCCTGACGGCGTCCGGGCGACGCCGCCGGCTCGAGACGCCCTGGCGTCGCGGCTGGCCCATAGCTCTGGTTGGACCTGATAGGCGCCCGGCGACGGACGTGGCGTCTTCTGGCGTCTCCGATGGCCGGATCCAGCTGTGCCACATTACCGCAAGAGCCCCTGCAAAGTCGTCCGCGCCATCGCCCTGGCGAGCGTGTTGGGGATCGCGGTCGCGTCGGTCGCGGTCTCCACAGGCCTCGCTCACCAGCGGCGAGCCGAGCCGCCACACCACCGACACGCGCTGAAGGGGATCGACGTTTCCCACTACCAGGGCGCCATCGATTGGCCCGCCGTCGCTCGCGACCACGTGGCCTTCGCCTACATCAAGGCGACGGAGGGGGTCGGCGGACAGGATGCGCGGTTCGCGCGCAACTGGCGCGGCGCGGCGCGGGCGGGCATCCGCGTCGGCGCCTACCACTACTTCATCTTCTGCCGCTCAGCCCGCGCGCAGGCCTATAATTTCCTGGCCGCAACCCCGCGCCGTGCCGGCGCGTTGCCGCCCGCCGTCGACCTCGAGACGCCGCGCCGGTGTCGCGTCACCGGCCCCGAGGTGAGGCGCGCGCTGGACACCTACCTGGCCGTGATCGAGGCGCACGACCGTGAGCACGCCGTCCTCTACGTGACGCCGCAGTTCTACCGCGCCTATCGGCGCTACCTGCCGGAGCGCCCGATGTGGCGCCGCTCGATCGCATCGAAGCCCGCGTCGGGCGCGTCATGGGCGCTCTGGCAATACGGCAGCCGCGGGCGCGTCGCCGGCATACGCACCTTCGTCGACCTCAACCGCGCCAGCGCCGGCGGCCGCGCCTTGCCGCTGTAGCTGCCCAAATCGCAGGCAGCGCACCACAAATCACCACAGATAGCGGTCCGCCCGCGCCTCGGGCGGCGCCCATTTCCTGATCATCACGATGTCAAAGACCAGCGCCTGGCGAGAGCAACGCCAGCATCGTAGTAATAGTTACCCATCGTAATAGCCCTCCGCAAGCCTCTTGGGCGCATCGCCGCCTTGGCTTGACGCTGGCCAGGCCGGTCGGAAGAGTGACCACCGCGGCGTAAAGACGAAGGGAGGGCCGTCCGTGGCCACCGAGGACGATGTGCGCCGCCTGGCGCTGGCGCTCCCGGGCGTCCGGGAGGTCACCCAGTACGCGGTCGCGGGCAAGCCGATCGCCTGGCCCCATTTCGAGCGCGACAAGTCGCGGCGCAAGTTCACCTGGCACGACGGCGTCAGCGCCATTCGCTGTCCGTTGCTCGAGAAGGAGATGCTGATCGAGGCGGCGTCGGACATCTACTTCGACGACGACGGCGACCGCACCTTTCCCGCCATGCTCGTGCGTCTGGACCGCATCGACACCGACGAGCTCGGCGCAATGCTGGCCCGCGCCCACGAGCTCCAGGCCCCCAAGCCCCGCAAGCGCTAGCCATGCAAACCACCGCCGACGACGGGAACCCGCCCGAGTGGCGCGGGCAGTTCGCCAACGCCGAAGCGAACCGGCTGCATGCCGAGTGCTTCGAGCACGCGCCGACCGACGAGGATTGGTGGGGGCGCGTGAACCGGTTCAGCCTGGGCTGGGTCTGCCTGCGCTCTGAAGGCGAGCTGGTCGGCTTCGTGAACGTGGCCTGGGACGGCGGCGTGCACGCCTTCATCCTCGACACCATGGTCGGCGCGCCGTTCCGACGCCGCGGTTACGCCGCGCGGCTGGTCGCCGAGGCCGCCCGCCACGCCGCCGCGGCCGGCTGCGAGTGGCTGCACGTCGACTTCGAGCCCCACTTGCGCGGCCTTTACATGGATGCCTGCGGGTTCACGGCCACCGACGCGGGGCTGATCGCGCTGCGGGGCCGCTAGGGCGAGCCGGACGGACTACGGGTGGCGGCGGGGGCGCAAAGCCGCGTCAACGACGCCTCCGACCGGCCATCCGCCATGCTCCGCTTCCAGTTTCTCTGATCGGCCTCACCGGAAAACTCTATCTTAACATCGTAAGGATAGATGTTGACGCCGTTCAGATCGATGCTATCTAAGCATCGTCCAGATGGACATCCCCGCTCCCCCGGGGTTCAGAACCAAGGAACTTAAGTCATGTCTCTCGCCCAAGCTTTCGAACGCATGCTCGACCGCGGCATCGTCTCGGTCACCGTCCTGTTTGGTCTGGCGCTCGCCGCCGGCACTGCCCTCGCCGGCGTCTAAGGGCCCGGCCCCGTGCCTGGGCCGAAGCTTCGGGAGGCGTAGCCTGACGGCTGCGTCTCCCGAATGCGGTCGGCCCGCGCCACGCTACGAGGGCGCGCCCTCTCCCCGTCTGAACGCCAGCAGGTCGACCGGCTCGATCACCGGCTGATCGGGCGGCTGCCGCGCCGCGTAGGCGCGCAGGTCCGCCAGGCCGGCGGCGAAGTCGGCCTCTCCCAGTTGCACCAGGATCGAGTCGGCCCGCAGCGCGACCTTCTCCGCGTAGGCCGGCCAGGACTCGGCGACTTCGCTCATCACCACCTCGGGCGCCGACGGCTCGAAGCCGGCGTCGCGGAACGGGGCGGTCATCTCGTCCACGCTGCTGAGCGCACCCCGGATCAGCTGCTCCGTCCGCGGGAAGAAGGGCACGTACGGATAGCCGTCGATCTGGTCGGTCGAGCCGGCGCGCAGCACGACCACGCCGCCCGGCTTCAGCACCCGCCGGCACTCGCGCGCCACCTGCCGCGGGTCGGCGAAATGGTGGAACACCATCGACATGAAGACCATATCGACGCTGGCGCTCTCGAGCGGCAGCCGCTCGCCGTGGCCCTGCAGATGCGTGACGCCTGGCGCATTCTTGCGCCGCGCTTCGGCCAGCATCTTCTCCGAGGGATCAACGGCGCTCACGGCCGCCCCGAAATGCTCGGCCAGCGGCCCGGAGTAGCGGCCGGTCCCGCAGCCCAGATCGAGAATGGCCTCGATGCGCCGCCGCCCGCCCGCGGCCCTCTCGATCGCCCCCAGCCACAGCGCCAGGGTCTGGCGCGAATAGCCCCGCCCGGCGTCGTAGACGGCCGGCATCGTCGTCGTGTCGTAGTCCATGTTCGGCTCCCTTCGCTGGCATTACCCAGGCAGGTTCAGCGGGTATGATCTCAGCCTGCGCATCGCAGGCACCCCGGCGTCGCCATGCTCGCGCTGCGCAGCGTAGCCTGTCAACCGGCCGCCGGTGAATGCCGCCGCATCCGGTTTTCTCGCCGGCGTATGTCGACGACGCGCCCGGCCGGTCGTCTTATGGGTAAGGCCGCAGACGGGAGAGCTCCATGACCGAAACCACAGCCGATAAGGCGGCCATGCAGACGCCGCCGGTCGTCTCGCCAGAGACCTGGGAGGCGGCGCGCCAGGCGATGCTGGTGAAGGAGAAGGCGTTCACCCGAGCCCGCGACGCGTTAGCCGCCGAGCGGCGACGGATGCCGTGGATGGCGGTCGAGAAATCGTACGCGTTCGAGGGGCCGAGCGGCCCGGCGAGCCTGCTCGACCTCTTCGAGGGCCGCAGGCAGCTGATCGTCTGCCGCGCCTTCTTCGAGCCCGGGGTCACCGGCTGGCCAGACCATGCCTGCCGCGGCTGTTCGCTGGGCGCCGACCAGGTCGCGCACCTCAGCCACCTGAACGCCCGCGACACCACGCTCGCCTACGCCAGCCGCGCGCCACAAGCCGACATCGCGCGGCTGAAGGCCCGGATGGGCTGGGAGATGCCCTGGTACACGATCACCGACAGCTGGGACGCCGACTTCGGCGTCGACGAATGGCACGGCAACAACGTCTTCATCCGCGACGGCGACCGGGTGTTCCGCACCTACTTCATCAACGACCGCGGCGACGAGGCGATGGGCAGCACCTGGAACCACCTCGACATCACGCCGCTCGGCCGCCAGGAAACCTGGGAAGACTCGCCCGAGGGCTACCCACAGACGGCGCCGTACAAGTGGTGGAACTGGCACGACGAGTATCCCCCCGGCGCCTAGCCGCAGCCGGATTGAGGGCTGAGTGGCCGCCGTTTCGCCCGCGGCGCCCATCTGTGGTCGGCGTTCATAACCGCAACCCGATCGAGCGCTACGCGTGCCCTGTCCTTCGCCAGCTGCTCAGTCCACCCCGATCAGGTCGCGACGGTTCTTTTCCAGCTCCTCGGCATAGCGGCGCGTGGCGTGCGCTTCGGAGAGCATGCCCAGCACCTCGCGTTGCTCGTCCAGCACAGCCAGCTCGTCGGCGCCGGTGCGGTCGAAGACGCCCATCATCTCCTTGATCGACATCTCCGGGGTCAGCCAGTCGTCCTTGTGGATGGTCAGCTCACTGACGACGCCTTCGCCGTCGGCGTCGGTATAGACCGCCGAGGTCGGCACGATGCCGGCGTAGTGGCCCTCGTCGTCGAGCGCGATGGCGCGCTGGGTCGAGCCCAGCGGGAAGCGGCGGCGGAACTCCTCCAGGCTGGCGGCGGCGGCGATGGTGCGCGGGTCGGTGCGCATCATCCGCCCGGCGGTCAGGGTGCGCAGCCAGCCGACGTCGTGGGCGCTGCGGATGGTCTCGCCGCGCAGGTGCAGGCGCCAGGTCGAGAACGAGTAGCCGAAGGTCTCGCGCACGACGAGGCTGGCGATGATCGAGGCGGTCAGCGTCGCGGCGGTGAGGCCGAAGTCGCCGGTGGTCTGCAGCACCAGGAACGACATGGTCAGCGGCCCGCCGACGATGGCGACCGCCAACGCGCCCATGCCGACCAGCGAGGCGGCGGTCGGGTCGAGGCTGGCGCCGGCGTAGGTGTCCAGCAGCACCGCGAACAGCCGCCCGAGCAGCGAGCCCAGGTAGAGCGAGGCGAAGAACAGCCCGCCGCGGAAGCCGAAGCCCAGCGAGATCACCGAGGCGGCCGACTTGGTCGACGATCAGGAAGATCAGCGCGCCGATGCCGAGCTTGGCGGTGAGGTCGAGGTACATCGCCCCGTGCCCGGCCGACAGCGTCTGCGCCGAGATCAGCGCCACGCCGATCAGGATGACGCCGCCCATGATCGGGCGGAACGGCCGCAGCGACGCCGACAGGCGGCCGGTCAGCGCGTCGGTCCAGCCCACCAGCCGCATGACCAGCACGCCGTAGAAGGCGCAGACCAGGCCCAGCCCCGCGTAGGCCAGGTAGTGGGCGAGCTTGTAGTCGTCCGGCGTGGTGATCGGGATCACCATCGGCTCGAAGTGCACCAGCCGGGTCATCAGCCAGCCGGCGATGGCCGCGGCGATCACCGCGGCGACGTTGGCCACCGTGTAGGAGCCGATGACGATCTCGAAGGCGTAGAAGGCCCCGGCCAGCGGCGCGCCGAACGCCACCCCGATCGCCGCCCCGGCGCCGGCGCCGACCCAGGTGCGCAGGTCCGAGCGGCGCAGGTTGAGGAACCGGCCGGTGATCGAGGCGATCGCCCCGCCCATCTGCGCGTAGGCCGCCTCCAGCCCCACCGAGGCGCCGAAGCCGTTGGAGACGATGGTCTGGGCGGCGACGAACAGGCTGTCGCGGAAGCTCATCCGCCCGCCGCGCAGCGCGTTGGCCTCCACCGGGTCGACCGGCCGCGTCGCCCGGCCGCGCGACCAGCCCCAGGTCAGCAGCACCAGCAGCGCCCCGCCCAGCGGCAGCGCGGCCAGCCGGTGCGGATCGACCTTCTGCAGCGCCGAGAGCCGCTCGTCGAAGTCCATGTTGTAGAACAGCATCTGCAGCGTGTGGGCGGCGAGGCCGATGCCGATGGTGGCCATGCCCGAGGCCGCGCCGACGAGCGTGGCGATCGCCACCAGCCACAGCTCGCTGCGGCGGATCTCGCCGCGCAGGAAGACCAGCCCCTCCATGGCCATCCGCATGACGCGCGAATGCCGCCGCGCCGCCTTGGCGACGGCGGGATCAGGCTGGGTGATCACCTCGACGGCGCTGACGGCCTTGTCGTCGATCTGGCGGCGCCTCCGGTTGCGAGGCGTCCAGTCTAGAGCATGAGTCCGCGCCGCGCAGGATCGCGCTTATTCGTCGTCCTCGATCGCTTCCCACGCCGAGGCGCTCGGGGGCGCTTCGACCACGCTCTCCACCGTCACCGGCGATGCCTGATCGATCCCGGCGGTGTCCGGCGGCAGCTCGCCCTGCTTGGGATGCACGAATCGGCGCGCTCCTTGCCGTCATGGCCCTTCACGAGCCGCGCCTCGCTGGCGATGCGCTCGCCGCGGTCGACGCGCCCCAGCCCCTCGTCGGCGGCCGCCTTGGGCGGCGTGTGTGTGGTCATGGGGAATCTCCGTGGGTCGCTTGGATGGAGAACGCTCCGCGCGCGGCGCCAGTTCTCCGCGCTCAGTAAACCACCACCGACCGGATGCTCTCGCCGCGGTGCATCAGGTCGAACGCCTCGTTGATGCGCTCCAGCGGCAGCATGTGGGTGATCAGCGGGTCGATCTCGATCTTCCCTTCCATGTACCAGTCGACGATGCGCGGCACGTCGGTGCGGCCGCGTGCGCCGCCGAACGCGGTGCCGCGCCAGACCCGGCCGGTGACCAGCTGGAACGGCCGCGTGGCGATCTCCTGCCCGGCGCCGGCGACGCCGATGATGATGCTCTCGCCCCAGCCGCGGTGGCAGCACTCCAGCGCCTGGCGCATGGTGGCGACGTTGCCGATGCACTCGAACGAGAAGTCGGCGCCGCCGCCGGTCAGGTCGACGATCGCCTGCACGACCTTGTCGCGCCCGACCTCGTCCGGGTTGACGTAGTCGGTCATGCCGAAGCGCCGCGCCATCTGCGCCTTCGCCGGATTGAGGTCGACGCCGATGATCCTGTCGGCGCCGGCCATCCGCGCGCCCTGGATGACGTTGAGGCCGATGCCGCCCAGCCCGAACACCGCCACGTTGGCGCCCGGCCACACCTTGGCGGTCCAGATCACCGCGCCGACGCCGGTGGTCACCCCGCAGCCGATGTAGCAGATCTTGTCGAACGGGGCGTCCTCGCGGACCTTGGCCACCGCGATCTCCGGCAGCACCGTGTGGTTGGCGAAGGTCGAGCAGCCCATGTAGTGGGCGATCGGCTCGCCGCCGATCGAGAAGCGGCTGGTGCCGTCCGGCATCCGCCCCTGGCCCTGCGTGGCGCGGATGGCGGTGCACAGGTTGGTGCGCCGCGAGAGGCAGCTTTTGCACTGCCGGCATTCGGGCGTGTAGAGCGGGATCACGTGGTCGCCCGGCTTCACGCAGGTGACGCCCGCCCCCACCTCCAGCACCACGCCGGCGCCTTCGTGGCCGAGGATCGACGGGAAGATGCCCTCCGGATCGCCGCCCGAGAGGGTGAACTCATCGGTGTGGCAGACGCCCGTCGCCTTGATCTCCACCAGCACCTCGCCGGCCCTCGGCCCCTCGAGGTCGACCGTCTCGATGGTCAGCGGGGCGCCGGCTTTCCAGGCGACGGCTGCGCGGGTCTGCATGGCGGGCTTCTCCGTTACGGCTGCGGCGACAGCCGCTCCTTGCGCGCCGCCTCGAACACTTCCTTCGCCGCGCCGGCGTTCAGCGCCCCGATGCCGAGGCCGACCAGCAGGTCGGGCCAGGCGTTGCGGAAGACGACGGTGCCGAGCCCCGCGGCGACGATGGCGATGTTGGCGATAACGTCGTTGCGGGCCGAGAGGAAGACCGCGCGGCCGAAGCTGCCTTGGCTGCGGCGATGCCCGGCGAGCGCGAAGGCGCAGGCGAGGTTCACCGCCATCGCGCCGAGCCCGACGATCGTCAGCGGCTCGGGCGCCGGCGCGACTGGCGCCATGAACTTGCGCCACGCCATCCACAGAGTCGCCGCGGTCGGGACCAGCAACAGGCCCGCCAGCACGGCCCCCACCTGCCCGCGCCGCCGCATGCTCCAGCCCAGCGCGACGACGACCAGCAGGTTCACCGCGGTGTCTTCCAGGAAGTCGATGGAGTCGGCGAACAGCGAGACGCTGCCGATGTCGAGCGCCACGGCGAACTCCACCCCGAACCAGGCGAGGTTGGCGAGCGCGACGAAGAGCGCGGCGCGGCGAAAACCGGTCATCGGCGCCACATCGCGCAAGGCAATGGCGGGAGTCGAGTTCGCCCTGCCCCACCTGCGGCTCGACAAACGGGCTCGGCAGTCCGATGTATGGGGCTGGGACAGCGCAAGACAAAGGAGGTCATCCTTGTCCAGGCGCTTGAAACTACTGCCGATCCTGGCGTTCGCCGCCGCAACCTTCGCCGCCACCGCCGCGCTCGCCGCCAGCGACAGCACCAGCAACTGCTTCCGAGCCCGCGACATGGGGCCCTGGAAATCGCCCGCGCCCAACGTGCTGCTTTACCGGGTCGGCGCGAACGCGGTGTGGCGGCTCGACCTGCAGGAGGGCTCCGACCAGCTGAAGTATCCGGACATGCACATCACCAACCGGCATATGGAAAGCGCGTGGCTGTGCGGGCCGAGCGACTTCCAACTTGTTCGGATACGTCCGGCACGATCCGCGAGCCGCTGATCGTCACGTCGGTGCGCCAGCTGACGCCCGACGAAATCGCCCAGATACCGCACCAGTATCTGCCGTAGCGCCGGCCCCGGCGCGATCGATTGAAGCAACTGGGCGCGAAGCCCAAGACGCGTGACCGCGGCTGCGTGCTGCGCTAAGGCCGCGCCATGTCGGGCGAGCGGCTCACGGAACTTGTGGCGGGCATGCCGATCCCGTTCGGCGGCGATCGGGTGACGCACGTGCCCGAGGCGCTGGCGGCCGCGTTCCGGCCGGGCGACCGGCTGATCGTGGTCCAGGAGAGCGGCGAACTGCTGCACGTGCCGGGCGAGGCGCACGAGGTGGCGTCAGCGGCGGTCACCCGGGCGGCCGAGGCGTTCGCCGTCATGGGAGGGGTCCAAGACGAGGCGATCAGCGACTTCTTTGACGTCTTCGCCAACCGACTCGAGGATGACGACAGCTGGGCGCCGATCGCCGCGGCGAACGCCTTGGATGTGGCCAGCGCCAAGGCCCGTGGCCGTTCGACGACCAGGCTCGTTGCGAGCGCGAGGATGCGCGCGGACATGATCGCCGGCCTGCGCGAGTGGCGCGACGCGCCGCCGTCGCGGGGCCGCACGGTTGAGCGGATTGAGCACGATGGCTGGAGCGTGGAACAGCTGACCGCACCGCTTGGCGTCGTCGGCTTCGTGTTCGAGGGTCGCCCGAATGTGTTCGCCGACGCCGCCGGGGTCCTGCGAGGCGGCAACACAGTGGTGTTCCGGATCGGATCGGATGCTCTCGGCACGGCTAAGGCGATTGTGAAGCATGCCCTCGCGCCCGCGCTGGAGATGGCCGATGTTCCGAACGGCGCGTGCGTGCTGGTCGAGAGCGCGGATCGCGCCGCTGGCTGGGCGCTGTTCTCTGACGCCCGGCTGGGTCTGGCTGTGGCGCGCGGCTCGGGGCAGGCGGTGGCGCAACTGGGCAGCGTCGCGCGCCAAGCCGGCGTGCCAGTCAGTCTGCACGGCACTGGCGGCGCATGGATGGTGGCGGACGAGACAGCGGTCGCCGATCGGTTCGCGGCGGCCGTCGCCGCCTCGATCGACCGCAAGGTGTGCAACACCCTGAACGTCTGCTGCATCGTGCGATCCCGCGCGTCGGAGCTGGTTCCACTGTTGATGCAGAGCCTGGGCGGCGAGGAGAAGGCGTGGAAGCTGCACGTGGTCGACAGCGATCGCGAAGCAGTGGCGGACACGTGGTGGTCGGCCCGGACCGAGGTGCTGCGCGCCGCGGGCGCTGTGGTGGAGAAGCGGGTCGAGGCATTGCCCCTGGCCGAGCTCGGTCACGAGTGGGAATGGGAGGCGACGCCCGAAGTGACGTTGAAAATCGTCGACGACCTCGCCGACGCGATCGCGCTCTTCAACCGCTACAGCCCGCGCTTCTCCGCCTCGCTGATCTCGGAGGACGTGGTGGCGCACGAACGGTTCTATGCCGGGATCGAAGCTGGCTTCGTGGGCGACGGCATGACCCGCTGGGTCGACGGCCAGTACGCGCTCGGCCGGCCCGAGCTCGGCCTCTCCAACTGGGAACACGGTCGCCTGCTGGCGCGCGGCGGCGTGCTCAGCGGCGACTCCGTCTACACCATCCGCACCCGGATGCGGCAGGCGGACCCTGGCCTGCATCGATAGTCGGGCGCGCCCTGCAACTGCGCGCCGCCGCCGCGGGTTGAGCGCCGGGGCGGAGTCGAGCATGCGCCTTGCCTTCGCGCTGGCCGCGGCGCTTCTCTTCGCGGCGTGCAGCCAGAGCCCGAGGAACGCGACCATGCCCGAACACCACCGCCAGCAGGAGCATCCCGAGCGCTCGCCCGAGGCGCTCAGCCTGGAGCGCATCACCCCGCGCGAGCCCGGCGCGCCCCTCGAACTGCTCTCCGACGCGTTGGATACGAACGGCGCCATCGACCTGCGCCACACCGCCTACGGGAACAACCTGTCGCCGCGCCTGACCTGGACGCCGGTGGCGGGCGCGGGCGCCTACGCCATCATCGTCGAGGACCCGGACGCGCCGAGAGAGACGCCGTTCGTGCACTGGATGATCTGGAACATCCCCGGCGACGTCGACTGGCTGCCCGAGGGCATCGCCAACAGCGCGGGCCCGGTCACCCCGCAGGGCGCCGTGCAGGGCAAGAACGACAACGGCTCCTACGGCTACTTCGGCCCGCGCCCGCCGGCCGGCGCCGGCGTCCACCATTACCACTTCCAGATCTTCGCCCTCGACAGCCCGCTTACCCTGCACGCCGACGCCGACCTCCGCGCCCTGGTGGGCGCCCTGCAGGGCCGCGTCATCGCCAGCGGCGAACTGGTGGGGACGTACGCGGCGCCGGAGTAGACGGTCCGGGTTGGTGTTGTTGGGGGTTGGCGTGCGTGCTTTTCCTGCTTCCTCTTTGCCGCCCTACGGCAGCCCCGCCCCCGCCACATCCACCCGCACCGCCTCGATCCGCCCCGTGCGGTTGGCGGCGCACTCGGCAGGGACCGAGCTGGCGGCGGTGAGCAGGTAAAGCATCTTGCCGTCCGCGCCGCCGAGCATGCAGGCGTAGACGCCCTTGGTCGGCGGTGATGCGTTCCTTGACCTCGCCGCCTTCGGCGAGGCGGATCACGTCGTTGGAGGTCGGCGAGGCGACCCAGATCGCGCCCTCCGCGTCGAGGCAGCAGCCGTCGGGCACCGCGCCCTGCGGCAGCGCCGCCCAGACGCGGCGGTTCGAGAGGCCGCCGTCCGCCGCGATGTCGTAGGCGGTCATTCGCGCGGCGAAGGTCTCGCCGACCACCAGCGTCTTGCCGTCCGGCGTGATCACCGTGCCGTTCGGGAAGATCAGCTCGTCGGCGGCCTCGACCACCCGCCCATCCGGATCGGCCCTCGCCATCCGCGCCGGCTTGACGTCGCCGCCGGGGTAGCCCTCGCCGAAGTTGCCGACGTAGGCGCGGCCGGCCGCGTCGACCACCATGTCGTTGCAATTGCCGGTGGCGACGCCCGACAGGTCCGCGTGGGTGACCGCGGTCCCGTCCGGTTCGATGCGAATGAGCCGGCGATCGTTCATCGACACCACCAGCATCCGCCCGTCCGGCAGCCAGCCGAGGCCCGACACCGGCCCCGGCGCGGCGAACACCGTCTCGCGCGACCCATCCGGCGCCATGGCGACCACCTCGTGAGCGTGCATGTCGGAGAACCACAGCCGCCCACCCCGCCAGCGCGGCCCCTCAGGAAACGCCAGCCCGTCCAGCAGCGTCTTCAACGTGCGCGCCATGCCTCGTCCTCCCTCAGCTTGTTCGCCCGACCATTGACCGGCGGCGCCCGACCTCGCAAGCCCGCATCGCGCTTTGACGCCGCGGCGCCGTAGGCCGGCGCGCGGTTAGCCGCTATCGTCGCGCCGGCACCTCAGGAGACGAGCACATGGACGGCGAAACGGGCGTCATCGAAGGCGTGGACCAGGCGGCGCTGGCGCAGGTCGCGCCGGCCTTGCAGGGCGTGATCGACGCCGGCGACCTCTCCGGCGCGGTGACGCTGATCTGGCGCGGCGGCCAGGAGCTGCAGTTCCTGGCGCTCGGCCAGCGCGACATCGAGGCGGGCCTGCCGATGACCCGCGACACCATCTTCCGCATCGCCTCGATGACCAAGCCGATCACCTCGGTGGCGGCGCTGATGCTGATGGAGGAAGGCAAGCTGCGGCTCGACGACCCGATCACCCGGTGGATGCCCGAGTTCGCGAACATGCAGGTGCTGAAGAGCGCCACCGGGCCGGTGGAGGACACCTACCCGGCCCCGCGCGACATCACGGTGGAAGACCTCTTCACCCACCGCGCCGGCCTCGCCTACGGTTTCACGTCGATCGGGCCGATCGCCTACGCCCACCAGAAGGCGCTGGGCGACGTGCTCTCGCAGGAGATGGGGCCGGACCCTGGCTGGCGGCGCTGGGCGGCCTGCCGCTCAGCTACCCGCCCGGCGAGCGCTTCCACTACAGCCACGCCACCGACGTGCTGGGCTTCCTGGTCGGCCGCGTCGAGGGCAAGCCGTTCCGCGACGTGCTGTTCGAGCGCATCTTCAATCCGCTCGGCATGGCCGACACCGACTTCTACTTCCCGCCGGAGAAGCGCGGCCGCGCCGCCAAGGTCTACCGCCTGAAGGACGACTTCAGCGCCCTGGAAGAGGCGCCGTTCGCGCGCCACGACACGCCGCCGGGCTTCTGCGGCGGCGGCGGCGGGCTGGTCTCGACGCTCGACGACTACCTGAAGTTCGCCCGCATGCTGCTGGGGAACGGCGAGGTCGACGGCGTGCGGCTCCTGAAGCCCGAGACCGTCGAGCTGATGCGGACCAACCGGCTCACCGACGCGCAGCGCGAGATCCCCTTCATGGGCATTCCGTTCTGGGCCGGCCAGGGCTTCGGGCTCGGCCTTTCGATGGTCATGGACCCCGAGAAGCAGGCCTGGATGGGCGCCGGCAACAAGGGCGCGTTCGGCTGGCCGGGCGCGTTCGGCACCTGGTGGCAGGCGGACCCGCAGAGCGGGCTGATCCTGATCTACATGATCCAGAACTCGATGCCGCTCGGCCCCGAAGCCGCCGCCCAACTGGCCACCGGCCAGCGCATGGGCGCGAGGGTGGCGCTGCCGGTGTTCCAGAAGACCGCCTACGCGGCGATCGGGGGTTAGGGTTCTCGAACCACGCAAACCACGAACGCCCACCCTCACCCGCTTGTCATCCCGGAGAGCCGCGAAGCGGACTCGTCCGGGATCTACTGAGCGCCGCCGTTGGAAGCAGATCCCGGACAGCTCGCTGGCGCGAGCTTCCGGGATGACACTTATTGTTCGTGCTTTTCGTGTTTTTCGTGGTTCAAACAAGCCTAGGCGCCCGGCGTCGCGGGGAAGCGCGGAGTTTTAGTGAAAATGGACGCAGCCGTCGCCAGGGCCTTCATCGAGCGGGTGTGGGACGAGGAGATCGTCCCGGAGCTCACCGACTACATCCGCATCCCCAACAAGTCGCCGGCGTTCGATCCCGACTGGGCGGCGCACGGCTACATGGACGCAGGCGGTCGAGCTGTTCGCCGCCTGGGCCAAAGCGAAGATCGCGCCGATCGAGCGCGCCAACCTGGACGTCGTGCGCCTGGAAGGCCGCACGCCGGTGATCCTGATCGAGATCCCCGGCGACGTCGACGACACCGTGCTGCTCTACGGCCATCTCGACAAGCAGCCGGAGATGACCGGCTGGGCCGAGGGCCTCGGCCCCTGGGTGCCGGTGCTGAAGGACGGCAAGCTCTACGGCCGCGGCGGCGCCGACGACGGCTACGCGATGTTCGGCGCGCTCTCGGCGATCCTGGCGCTGCAGGCCCAGGGCGTCCGCCACGCCCGCTGCGTGATCCTGATCGAGGCCTGCGAGGAGAGCGGCAGCTACGATCTGCCGGCTTACGTCGACCACCTGGCGGCGCGGATCGGCGCGCCGTCGCTGGTCGTGTGCCTCGATTCAGGCTGCGCCAACTACGAGCAGCTGTGGCTCACCACCTCGCTGCGCGGCATGGCCGGCGGCGCGCTCACCGTCCAGGTGCTGACCGAGGGCGTGCACTCCGGCGACGCCTCCGGCATCGTGCCGTCGAGCTTCCGCATCCTGCGCAGCCTGCTCTCGCGGCTGGAGGACGAGGCGAGCGGCGAGATCCGCCTGCCGGAGCTCTCAGTGCAGAGTCCCGCCCGGCCGCATCGAGCAGGCCAAGGCCGCCGCCGCGGCGCTGGGCGATGCGGTCTGGTCCAAGTTCCCGTTCGTCGCCGGCGCGCGCCCGATGGCCGACGACCCGGCCGAGCTGATCCTGAACCGCACCTGGCGCCCGACGCTATCGATCACCGGCCTGGAGGGCGCGCCGCAGATCAGGGACGCCGGCAACGTGCTGCGCCCCGCCACCGCCGCCAAGCTCTCGATCCGGCTGCCGCCGACGCTCGACGCCGACGCGGCCGCCGCGAGCGTCAAACGCACGCTGGAAGCCGACCCGCCCTACGGCGCGCACGTCACCTTCGCGCTGGAGCAAGTCGGCCAACGGCTGGAACGCGCCAGCCGCTGGCGCCCTGGCTCCGCGCCTCGATCGACCGCGCATCGCAAGCCGCGTTCGGCCGTCCGGCGGCGCTGATGGGCGAAGGCGGTTCGATCCCGTTCATGGGCATGCTGGGCGAGAAATTCCCAGCCGCCCAGTTCATGATCACCGGCGTGCTCGGTCCCCACTCCAACGCCCACGGCCCCAACGAATTCCTGCACATCGGCATGGGCAAGGGCGTGACGCTGGCGGTGGCCCAGGTGCTGGCGGATCACGCGGGGGCCGCCTGACCGTTCGTGGTTCAGTCTTCCCCGGCGGACCTACGGGAAGTGGGGAATGCCGAACGGGAGGGAAGGCATGGACGGGCGCGACGGGGACGAGCTCTGCCCGCTCGCGTCGGCCTTCTTGCCGGCCGCCAGGTTGCAGTCCTTGGTCAGCGCCGGGTTCTGGTAGCTGACGCACCGCTCGTAGTACTCGTCCGCCCCGCTCTGGTCGCCGGACTGGCGCGCGATGCCGATCTGCAGCGCGATGAACGGCTTGTCGTCGTTGCCGAACCTGGCGATGCCGGCCTGGGCGACCGACATCGCCCGCTCGTTCTGCTGCACCCTGAACAGCATCCGCACGTGGTCGACGTAGCCGTCGACGGTCTGGTCGGCGCTGGCGTTGGCCTGATCGAACAGCCGCTCGGCGCCGGCGGTGTCGCCCATGTCGTCGTGCAGGCGGGCCGCCTCGTTCAGCACCAGCGGCGAGCCCCCGAACTTGGTCGCCTGCGCGCGCTGGATGGCCTCCTGCGCGTCCGGATAGTGGCCGGCGGCGCGCGCCCGCTTGGCGTCGGAGACGGCCGCGACAGCCGCCTTCGCCTGGACGTACTCCGGCGCCGCGCGGACGCCGGTCAGCCAGACGTGCTGCTCGTCCCGCAGCGGCGCGCCTTCGGGGTAGGCGTCGGCGGAGTACTGCGCCATGCCTTTCTTGCGTTCTTCCGGCGGCCGGTGCTGGGGCGGCGGCTGGGCCGCGTGGGCGGCCGCCATGCCGATCGCCAGCTGCGCGCCGTTCTCCATCAGGCCGGAGCGCAGGCCGGACGCGCCGCCCATCACCATGGAGACCGCCGAGCCGTTCTTCAGCGCATTGCCCAGTTGCGCCTTCAGCTGCGTACCCAGCGTGTCGATCACCGCCTGGTGGCGCTGCTGGTCGGCGACGATGGTGTCGAACACCTTGGCCGACGCCGAGTTCGGCCGCATAGGACGCCGACTCGGAAAGGTCGTAGCCGATGCAGTCCGCCTCGTCCTCCTGCGCCCGGGTGTGATCCGGCTCGATCATCACGTTGGAGAGGAAGTGGATGAAGTCGTTGGTCGCGCCGGCCTGGATGGCGGCTGCGGCCACGCTGCTGTGGGCCCCGGCGGCCGACATGGCCGCGTCGGCGACGAAGAGGGCGCCCATGCGGCTGGCCAGCGCCGGCTTCAGGCGCTCGGGCGCCTGGGCGGCGAAGTGGCCGAGCCGCACGTGGCCGAGCTCGTGGGCCAGCACGAACGCCACCTCGTCGTCCGACATCGCCTGGTCCAGCAGGCCGAACGCCACCACGATCGAGCCGTCCGGCAGCGAATAGGCGTTGTAGTAGTCGACGCCCAGGATGTGCACCTGCAGCGGCTGGCCCCTGGTGTAGGGCCAGTGCGCGTCGATCCGCGCGAGCAGCGCGGCGACCTTGGCTTCGGTCTGCGGCATGCGGATGCGGGCGGTCTGATAGCGGCCGAGGCTGACCGAGTCGGTGAGGCCCATCGAGCCGCCGCCGCGGCCGCCGCCGCCGAGGCCCGGCCGCCCGGCGACCTGCTTGACGAACGGGCCGGGCTTGCCGCTGACCGAGTAGCCGTTGGGCGAAGACGAAGCGGTGGCGGCGCGCGGACGGCCGCCCCCGGCGGCCGTCGCGGCGGCGGCGGCCAGGGCGCCGAGCCCTACCGCCCTGCGAGTGGGCTTCATTGGCTCTTGCAGTCCGATGCGCCGCCAAGGCCCATGTTGGTGGCGGCGTAGGAGCTGCCGGACGCGCGGGCCGCGGTCTGCACCGGCTTGCAGGTGGCGTTGACGCCGGTGGTCTGCACGTCGAGCCCGCGCAGGAACACGACCTTGCCGCCCTGCTTGATGCCGACGCTGCCGCCCATGCCCATCGCCACGATCGGCGCGGGCACCTTCACGGCGCTGGCGTCGAGCGTGCCGGCCGGCTGGCCGTGCGCGTCGAAGACGTGAACCGTCGGACGCAGGATCTTGGTCACCGTGCCGGCCAGAGCGGCCGCCGGCAGCACGATCGCCAGCACGAGGACTAGCGAAGCAAAACTAGCTTTGAACATGGGCAGGCGCCTCCTCAGGGCTGCTTTGGGTGGGCGCCTGAACTGGCGGCGCGTCCCCCTTCTCAGGCTGTGGCTCAGGCCGCGCAGCGCGGCGAGTCACCAGCCGGTCCTCCTCGAACTTCAGATGGTGACGGAAAAGTCGAAGCGCCGCCATGCCCCGTTGCACCCAGCGCAGATGTTCGACCGAGCCCAGGATGTCGGCCGGCAGCGTCTCGCGGGTCGCGTAGAACAGGAACCCCAGCACGCAGGCGGTAATGCCGATCCAGTTGATCGGCGAGCGGTGGGCGTAGGCGACGCCGAACCAGGTCGCCAGCAAGACGACGCCGATCGAGGCCCCGAAGATGCAGAAATAGAGCGGCGCGTAGACCCGCGCGCGCAGCTTCTGCTCCGCCCGCGTCTCGATCGCATGGTCCAAGAGGCTGTTGCGCGCCATCACTCCCATGACGCCGCAGAACGCCAGCGCGGCGATCAAGAGGCTCTTCAGCATGTCGGAGTCGAGCACCTGATTGCCGCTGCGCCGATAGTCGGCGCCGTCCTCGACAAGGTTGTCGATCGCCATGGCGTGGTAGTGGACGCCCGGCGCCTCGCCGTGCACCGGCGACTCCACCCAGTCGTTGGAGGCGCGGAACTGGCCGCCGAGCAGCACCAGCTTGCCGGCCAGCAGGCGCTGCAGGTCGCTCTGCTGCAGCCCTAAGCCCGCGACGATGCGGTCGTAGCCCAGCGTCAACGCGTAGGGACACTCCTGGCGCGCGCCCGAAGGAGGTCCGCGCACGCTCGCCAACTGCTCGCCGAGCCGGGTGATCCAGCCGCCGCTCTGGCCCCGGCAGGGCGCGTCCCGGCCGGTCACGTCCTTGGTCATCGCCAGGTAGTCCGGATCGGGCCGCGAGCCCCAGACCACGTCGAGCGGCGCATTGAACGTCTGCGTCACGTCGACGGGCGCCAGCGGCCGGCCGGCCAGCGCCGCCTTGGCGCGGCTCTTCAGCGCCGCGAAGTCGGCGATCCCGCAGGTTCCCGGCTGGCGCAGGCACCAGGCCGCATAGAGCGCCAGCGCCGGCGAGACGTCGAAGCCGTGCACGCCGCGCGAGCGCGCCGTCGCCGCATCCAGCGAATAGGTGACCACCATCGGATAGGCGCGCAGGTTGACCAGCGCCGGGGCCAGCACGGCGACCGCGTCCAGCTGGCGCTGCACGTCGGTGAAGACGTCGACCTCGTCCGGCGACGGCTTGGCGAAGATCATCGGCGTCCCACCGGTCGCCTCGATGCAGGCGATCTTGGTCAGCGGATCCGCCTGGCAGCCCGGCGCGCCCTGCCAGGCCGCCGCGTTGGTGTCCTTGGCGATGCCGGCCAGGAAGCCCGGCCAGCCTTCGTTCGGACCGCCCTCGCCGGTGTAGACGTAGTCGGCGTAGACCGCCGCCGGCGGCGCGCCGCCGACGCTCATCACGTCGTCGAACATCTGACCCTGCTGGTCGTAGGTCGGCGGAAAGCGGTTCCAGCCGACGCCCTTCATCGCCTCCATCGAGCCTTCGTCGAGGTAGACGACGCTGATCAGCGCGCTGGCCCTTGCGGTCGGCGCCGTAGTCCGCCGCGGTGATGCGCTGATAGACGCCGTCGGCCAGGTCGTCGGAGGCCGAACTCCAGTCCGAACAGGTTGAGCTTGGCGACCGCGTAGGCCGAGCCGGCCAGCAGCAGGCTGACCAGCAGAGCCTTCAATATCCGTGCGGCGACGTTCAAACCTCGAACTCCCCGTCCGCGAAAGGAGCTTTTCGTCCGGCGGCGGTCAAGTCAAGCGCACCCAGGCGGGGCCGCCGGCGGCCGGTCTAATGACGCGCCGGGGGCGGCGAGACGGCGACGCGGTAGAGCCGCCCGCTCGCAGTGACGCCGGCGCCGTCCCAGCGCCAGTAGACGCTGCTTGCCGAGGGCTGCACGGTGATCGTCCCGCCGCCGAGGCAGCCCTGGCCGTGGCTGACGGTCTCCCGATAGACGTAGCCTGCGGCGCTGCGGCTCACGAAGGCGACGTCCCCGCCGCACTCCAGGGTCGGATAGTCCATCGTGCCGGCGTCGCCGTTCAAGGTGAGCGAGGCCACGTACTGCAGCGGCTTCACGCCGGGCCCGCTCTGGCCGACGACGCCGCTCCAGTGGCCGGTGAGGCTCTGTGTCGGGGCTGCGCCGGCTGCCGTCGCGAGCGCGAGGATCGCCGCCAGGGAGACTGTCGATAGCGCCTTGGGCATGAGCCTCGCCCCCCGCCGCCGCGATCAGCGCCGCGTTCTCCTGCGAGCTTAGCACGATGCGCGGACGGCGCAGAGCCCTGGCGCCGCGAGCACATCGGCCGCGCGCCACCCCCCGTCGGGTTTCACCAATATGCCCGTATAGGGTGTTTCACTATTGAAAAGCTTGACCGCCAGGCGGAAGATTGCACACCGGCGGTCACTTCCGGCCGCCAACGCGGCTCTGCGCCGCTAGCCTCCAGACCCGGAGCGCGCCGATGAAAGCCCTCCTCGCCTCGCTGGCCGCCGTCGCCCTGTTCGGCGCGACCGCCGCGAGCGCCGCCGCCACCACCCACTACGACGAGAATGGCGTGAAGTACTCCTACACGCACGCCGGCCATCACTATAAGTATAGGTACCACGGAGAGTACTACAATCACCGCTCCTGTCGGTGGCACCACTCGCACAGGGCGTGCAAGTACTGGTGATCGCTGCGCTCAGCCGGCGGTAGCGGCGGCGAAGGCCTTCTGGAAGCCGGCCAGGTCGGCCGGATCCACGTCCGAGACCGCCCAGAACACCAGGCCGCCGCGGCCCCAGCGCACCAGGCTGTAACCCTCTTTGCGTTCCGCCCGCGCCTCGGCCGGCGCCTCGCCTGGCCAGATGAAGAGGTTGATCGTGTGGGCGCGGCGATGGAACACCAGCGCCGCCACGCGTCGCCCGTCCACCCGGTCGAGCCTCCCGCCGACCAGTGGGTAGCCTTGCGGCGCGAGGTCGACCACAGGGGGGGCGAAATCGACCTTGCCGTTGAACCACGGCTTCACCGTATGGCGGTCGGAGGTCTGCACATCGACGAGGTGCTGCGCCTCCAGCGAACGCGCCTGGGCGTCGACCAATTGGCCTTCCAGGCTCTGGCCGGGGGGAATGAGCAGGAAGAGCGCCAGGCTGGCGGCCAGCGCTCCGATCGCGCCGGTCGCGGCCCAGGTCTCGGCGACGAAGCGACGGCGGGGCGGCGGCGCGGTAGCCTCAGCCAGCGCGGCGTCCAGGCGGGCGTGGAGGCTCGCCGGCGCGGCATAGCCGAGCGGCTGCGCGGCCAGGCGCGCCTTCACCTCGCGGATCGCGGCGAGCTCGGCGGCGCAGGCAGCGCAGCTGGCGACGTGCGCTTCCAGCGCCACGGTGTTGCCGGCGTCGAGCTCGTCATCGACGAGGGCGTGGAGCAGCAACTCCTTGTCGGGGCAGGCGCTCACGTCGCGGCCTCCTTCATCACACCCATGCGCTCGCCCAGCATCCGGCGCGCGCGGGCCAGTCGCGACATCACCGTGCCGATCGGCGCGCCGGTGATGTCGGCGATCTCGCGGTAGCTCAGCTCCTCCAGCTCGCGCAGCACCAGCGCCTCGCGGAACGGCTCGGGCACGTCTTCGATCGCCGCGCGCAGAGCTGCGACGTCGCCCTGCCGGATCAGCCGCGCCTCGGCCCCCTCCTCGCCGGCGGGCGTCTGGGCCAGCGCGACCTCGGCTGCCTCGCCGGTCAGCGTGGCGAGCTGCCCTCCCGTCTGTGCCGCTCGGCGCCAGTCGAAATAGGCGTTGCGCACGATGGTCAGCAGCCAGGGCTTCGCCGGTCCACGCAGGGCGTGGAGGTTCCGGAACGCCTTCAGCAGCGCGTCCTGGGCGATGTCCTCGGCCGCGGCGGCGTCGCGCGCCAGGTAGCGGGCGAGCGAATAGGCCGCATCGATATGCGGGCCGACCAACTCGCGGAACCGCGGCGCCTCCGAGGGACTGGGGAGAGGCGCCGCGGCTCCGCCCGGGCCGCCGGGGGACAGCGGACCCGATCTCGGCGGCGCGGGGCTCGCGGGCCGCGCGCTCGCCTGACGGCTGCGGAAGGGAAGCAGCCTTCCGCTCATACGAAGCTGAGGAGGCGGGGGTTCATCGAGGGCTCGAGCAGCGCTGGCTACTTTACGATCACCTTGCCGACCATCTTCGGGTGGACGGAGCAGAAGTAGCTGTAGACCCCGGGTTTGGCGAAGGTGAAGCTGTAGATGTCGCCGGTGTCCATCGCCTTGGAGTGGAACGACCCGTCGACCGCGCGCACCGTGTGCGGGATGTCGTCGTTGTTGGCCCAGGTGACCGTGGTCCCAGCGGCGACGGTTAGCGTCATCGGCGAGAAGTTGAAGTTGTCGATCGTCACGGTCGCGGGCGACGCAGCGACCGCGGCTGTCAGCGCCACGGCTGCGAAGGCGGCCGCCGCGGCGGCGCCCAGGGCGAAGCGTAGTCTCGGCATGGGAGGAGTCCCTTCTGGTTGGAGGCTCGGTCAGGCGAGCGTCTGGTCGGTGATGGGGAGCGGATGGTTCACCGCGACGAAGCGCACGTCGCGGACGCCGAGCACGCCGCCGAGCTGGCCGGGCGGGGCCGCGATCGGGCCGGGCGACGCGCCGGGCGTTCCGGGCGCAGGCTGCGGGAAGGCCGTGGAGCGGGCGGTGTAGAAGGCGACGCGGCCTTCCACCTTCTGCTGCACCTGGTGGATGTGGCCGTTCAGCACGGTGACCGAACCGAAACGCCTCACCAGCGCCAGCACCTGCGCCAACTCGTCGGTGTTCCAGCCCCAGGCCGGATAGAGCGACCAGAGCGGGATGTGGGTGAAGATCACGATCGGCGTCGACGACGAGCGTGCGGCGAGGTCGGCCTTCAGCCAGGCGAACTGCTCGGGACCGAGCGCGCCCTCCCCGCCCGCCTTGAAGTTCAGCACATTCACGAGCGCCACGAAGTGGACGCCGGCGTGGTCGAAGGCGTACCAGCCGCCGCCTGTCGCGCCCTTGCCATAACGCTCGAAAAACGCCTGGCCATTGCCCTCGTCGAGCACGTCGTGCTCGCCGGGCACGTGGAAGACCGGCACGCCGGCGGCCTTGATGATCTGGTCGGCGTCGTCGAATTCGCTCGGCTTCGAGAGCTGGCTGACGTCGCCGGTGTGAATGATGAAGTCGGGCTTGCGCGGCAGCGCAGCGATCCTGGCGACTGCCTCGCGGTAGGTGGCGCGCGCGTCGGCGTTGATCGCCGGCTTGGCGAAGCCGATATGGCTGTCGCTGATCTGCACGAAGCTGAACGGGCGGGCCGACCGTGTGGCCGCCGCCGCCTCCAGGCCGACCGAGGCGGGCACGCCGCCGGCCAGCGTCCAGACCAGGCCGGTCCCGGCCCACGCCATGCATTTCAAGAGGCCGCGGCGGCTTTCGCCGGTCTCGCGTTCTTCGTTGTCGTCCGGTGCGCTCATCGCAGCTCTCCGCATCAATCGGAGGGCAAGACGCGGCCTTGCGACGGTTTATTCCCGCGTCTGGACAACGGCGGGAGCCTCGTTCAAGGAGCGGCCGCCATGGCCAGCATCATCATCGCCGACCGCACCGGCCGCTACGATGGGCGCGATCTCGAAACGCGGCCGATGGGCGCCACCGAGACCACCGTCATCCGGGTGTCGCGCGAGCTGGCCAGGCGCGGCCACGACGTCACCGTGCACACCAACGGCGAGGAAGACCTTGTCCACATGGGCGTGCGCTGGCGCCCGCTGAGCGCCAGGCCGCCCGAGACCTGCGACGTCTACATCGCCGTGCACCAGGTGGAGCTGCTGGGCGTCGTGCCGCGCCCGAAGCACCGGGTGATCTGGGTGCTCTGGGGCGCCAACCAGCTGCGGCATTACAAGAGGATCGGCCACATGTGGCGCTATCGCCCGACCCCGATCCTGATGAGCCAGGCGCAGGTGAACGACTACTGGCCGGTGTTGCCGCGCCGCGCCGACATCAGCGTGATCCACCTGCCGCTGCCGCCTGACGTGCGGGGCCTGACGCCCCTGGAGACGCCGCCGCCGCGCCGCGCGATCTTCGCCTCCAACCCGCAGCGCAACCTGCGCGCCCTGGTCGAGCTCTGGGCCGAGCGCATCCTGCCGCAGGTGCCTGACGCGGTGCTCGACGTCTACGGCGTCCACCAGCTCACCGACGGCCAGGACGCCTGGACCGAGTGGGCCGGCACGCTGCTGCCGACCGGCATGAGCGAGGTGGTGAAGGCCTCGGTGATCGTGCATCCCAGCGCGCCCAGGCCACAGCTGCTGGAGGCGCTGCGCGGCGCCCGGGCCATGCTCTACCTCGGCCACAAGTGCGAGGCGTTCTGCGTGTCGCTGGCCGAGGCGCAGGCGCTCGGCACGCCGGCGGTGATTGCGCCGGTGGCGGCGCTGCCGGAGCGGGTTGTCGACGGCGTCACCGGCTTCCACCACGCCGACCCGGCCGACTTCGGCCGCGCCGCGGTGCGGCTGCTGACCGACGACGCGCTCTGGCGCACCCAGCACGAGGCGGCGCTGAAGCTGCAGCAGGGCGTCACCGTGGAGACCTACGCGGACCGCTTCGAGGCGGCGATCCTGAAGCCGGAGCCCGGCCGCGACGCCGCCTGACCCAATGTCCGCCGCTGAAGGGGCGGCCTGGCGCACGGCCGAGCGCGCGCGACTGGTCGCGGCCCGCCTCGAGCTGCCGGCCAGGACCCTCGCCGCCGCCAGCCGCGCGATCGACGCCGCGCTGGCGGCTCGCTTTCCGCCGGGCTCGATCGCCCTCGTGGGCGGCTACTGGCCTATCCGCGGCGAGTACGACCCGCGCCCCTACCTGCATCGGGCGATCGACGCCGGCGGCGCGGCCGCCCTGCCCGTCGTGGTGGCGCCGCGCGCGCCGCTGGAGTTCCGGCTCTGGACGCCCGCCACCCGCATGGCGCCCGGCCGCTGGGACACGCAACATCCCGAGCAAGGCCCGGCCGTGACGCCGCTGGCGCTGCTGATCCCGCTGATCGGTTTCGACGCCGCCGGTCATCGGCTCGGCTACGGCGGCGGCTTCTACGACCGCACGCTGGCCGCGCTGCATCCCCGCCCGCTGGCCATCGGCGTCGGCTTCGAGCTCGGCCGGCTTTCCAGCTTCGAGCCCGCCGCGCACGACGAACGCATGGACGTGATCGTCACCGAGGCGGGCGTGTTCGAGACGGTCAGATAATCAACAATCCTGTTGACTCTCAATCGATCGGTTGATTTTCTAGGCGCATGACGCTCGCCGCCCTGCGCCAGCCCGAAGCCACCGACGACGACCTGCTCGACGAGGTGTTCTTCGCGCTCAGCGACCCGGTGCGCCGCGCCATTCTCGACCGCCTCGACGCCGGCTCGCTGCTGGTCTCGGAGATCGCCGGGCCGTTCGAGATCTCGCTGCAGGCGGTCTCGCGCCACATCCAGGTGCTGGTCCGCGCCGGGCTGGTGACGCAGGCGCGCAGCGGGCGCATCAGCCGCTGCAGCCTCGACGCCGAGCCGCTGGCCGAGGCCGCCGCCTGGCTGAACCGCTACGCCAAATACTGGCAGGCCCAGTTCGAGGCGCTCGCCGGGCACCTCACCCGCATCGAAGAGGAAAAGCGATGAGCTACGCCGAGACCATGGCGGCGATGAACGCCAAGCGCGAGCAGATCGCCACGCTGCGCAAGGACCTGCAGGCGCTGCAGGCGCGCATCGAGCCGCAGGCGGTCGAGGACTACCTGCTGGCCGGCTGGGACGGCCCGGTGCGGCTCTCCGAGCTGTTCGGCGATAAGCGCGACCTGATCGTGATCCACAACATGGGCGCCGGCTGTCCGGCCTGCACCATGTGGGCGGACGGCTTCAACGGCGTCTACGAGCACCTCGCCAGCCGCGCCGCGTTCGTGCTGGCGAGCCCCAACCCGGTCGAGGCGCAGAAGGCCTTCGCCGCCGGCCGCGGCTGGCGCTTCCCGATGGTGAGCTACGAGGGCAGCCGCTTCGCCGAGGACATGGGCTATCGCCACCGCGGCGATGACGTCGACGAGGAGCAGGGTGGCTGGAACCCCGGCGTCTCGGCGTTCCGCAAGGACGAGGACGGACGGATCTGGCGGCTATCCGACGCCGAGTTCGGCGGCGACGACGACATGTTCTGCGTCGTCTGGCACCTCTTCGACCTCTTCCCCGACGGCGCCGCCGACTTCCGTCCGCGCTACAAATATCAGTAAATTCAATAGCCTATAGAGGAGGAGACGCCGTGGGCTACGCCGAGACCGTCACTGCGCTGAAGTCGCGACGATCGTAGCCATTAGAGCAGCTAGCGCGGCGTTCTTGGCCTGCGTCGCGCTCTGGTTGCTCTTCCGCGCAAGCGCCAGCTGTTTATCGCGCGTCATGCGTCACCGTCAGTGTTGCGGTGACCGGTTGACCGGATCGGGCCGAATCTCCCAAGGAGCTTGGGCCTGGTCAGCGACCGCCAGTCACGGCGGTTGAAGGGTCCGGAGGCGAGGATCGGCCGCCCCCGGACTTGCTAGTTTTCGGTGAGTCTTTCCTTCTGACGAGTCCACCGACGATTTGCGAGAATGTGCCTCGCCTTCTGCTTAAACGTGCGCGGCTCGACCAAGACTGGCGCACCATCTCCTCGCGCACGCCCACGGTCGTCCACGCCAAGGCTTTCGCGGGACGCGCTGGCGCCCTCATGCCAGGGCGCTTCCGGTCTCGATCAGGCTCTTCAGGCTGGCGAGGATGCTCGGCCAGCCGTTGGAGACCGCGCCGATCAGCTTTGAGTTGGCGACGTCGATCGCGTGAGTGACCGTCAGCTTGGTGACGGTATCCGTCGCCGGCGTCCAGCTCGAACGTGCAGGTCGACTCGCCCTCGGCCCGCATCGCCTCGTCGTGCTGGTGCAGCCAGGTGACCGAGAGGCGCTTGGGCGGATCGTTGACCAGCACCTTGCCGGTGTCCCAGGCGCGGCCGTCCGGGCCGACGATCTCGTAGTCGTCGCCGACCTTCCAGCTGGTCTGCTGGTGGTAGCCCGACCAGAACAGCTTGTTGCGCTCCGGGTCGGTGAGCTCGTCCCAGATCGCTTGCGGCGTTGCGCGGATGTAGGTGACGTAGACGAAGCGGCTCTCAGCCATCGTTTGCTCCCTCGAGGCGTCGTTTCAGGTCGGCGAGCGACGCCAGGCGCCCGCGCTCGTACTTGCCGATCCAGCGATCGGCGATCTCCTGGATGGGGACCGGGTTCAGGTAGTGTAGCTTCTCGCGGCCGCGGCGCTCACTGGCGACGAGGTTCGCGGCCTCCAGCACGCCAAGATGCTTGGTCACCGCCTGCCGCGTCATGCCCCTCCCCTCGCAAAGCTCGCCGAGCGTCTGGCCGCCGATCTCCCGCAGGCTGTCGAGCAGCTCGCGGCGAACCGGATCGGCCAGGGCCTTGAACACGGCGTCCATGCTCATGGCTGCCAATATGCAACTATGTCGGTTGCCTGTGCAAGCCCCGAAAGCCGGCCCGTTCAGCCCCGCGCGCTCAGCCCCCCGTCGACCGTGAAGACGACGCCGGTGGTGTAGGCGGAGCGCTCCGAGGCCAGGAACAGCGCCAGATCGGCGATCTCGCGCGGGGTGGCGGCGCGGCCCAGCGGGTAGCGCGCCATCAGCTCGGGGTAGCGGCTCTCGTCGCCAAACTGCGCGGCGGCGCGCGTCTTCATCAGCGTGACGATGCGGTCGGTCTCCACCGGACCCGGATTGATCCCGACTACGCGCACGCCGTGATCCAGGCTGCGCCCGCCCAGCGCGCGGGTGAAGGTCATCAGCGCCGCGTTGCCGGCCGCGCCGGTGATGTAGTTGGCGTCGAACCGCTCGCCCGCCGCGCCGATGATGTTGACGATCACGCCAGAGCGCCGCGCCTGCATGCGCTCGAGGTAGACGCGGCAGAGGTTGATGTAGCCGAACACCTTCAAGTCCCAGGCGTGACGCCAGGCTGCCTCGTCGATCGCCGAGAGCGCGCCGCCGGGAATATCGCCGGCGTTGTTGACCAGGATGTCGACGTCCTCGGCCTCGGCCGCCAGCCGCGCGATGTCGCCGGACTGGCGCAGGTCGGCGACGTGCGCGGTCGCCTCGACGTTGTGCTGCGCGCGAGAGCCGTCCGGCCAGTTCGCTGAGTGCGTCGGCGCTGCGGGCGACCAGCCGCACGTGACAGCCTTCCTCGGCGAACGCCGCGGCCGCCGCCGCGCCGATTCCCTTCGAGGCGCCGGTGACCAGCACGCGCTTGCCTGAGAGTTGGAGGTCCATCGTGCGCTCCCGCTTTGCCGATTGTCCGCGTCCGCTATAGCGGGGCGGCGCGCCAGCGCACACGAGTTCCGGAGGCGACATGACGGACGGCGACGCGGAGGCCCTCGCCCTGATCGGCGACGTCGGCGGCACCAACTGCCGCCTGGCGGTGACGCCGGCGACGCCCAGCCAAGCCCCCCAGATTTCCCGCGTGCGCACCTACCGCGCCGCCGACGTCTCGACGTTCGAGGACGCGGTGGCGGCCTATCTCGACGAAGAGCACGTCAGCGTCAGCCGGGCGGTGATCGCGGTCGCCGGGCCGGTGGCTAACGGCGAGGTGGCGATGACCAACCACCCCTGGCGCATCTCCGAGCGCGACCTGGCGGCGAAGCTGGGCGGCGCCCGGAGCCGGCTGATCAACGACTTCGAGGCGCTGGCGCACGCCCTGCCGGCGCTGACGCCGGACGACCTCGCGCCGCTGGGTCCGCCGCGCAAAGCCGCCGACCACAGCAACATGGCGGTGATGGGCGCCGGCACCGGCTTCGGCACGGCGGCGATGGTGCGCAATGCGGGCGGCCAGACGGTGCTGGTCGGCGAAGGCGGCCACAGCGCCTTCGCGCCCTCCGACGCGCTGGAAGCGGAGATCTGGAAGCGGCTCGCCGCGCGCTTCGCCGGCTACGTGCAAGTCGAGCACCTGCTTTCCGGTCCCGGCCTCGTGAACCTGCACCGGGCGCTCTGCGAAATCGAGGGCAACGCGCCAAGTTTCGAGACGCCGGACGCCATCACCGACGCGGCGGAGGCGAGCGATCCGCGCGCGCTCGCTGTCACCGACCGCTTCGTCGCGATCTTCGGTGCGGTCGCCGGCGACCTCGCCGTCATCTACGGCGCGCGCAGCGGCGTCTTCATCGCCGGCGGCGTCTCGCAGCGCATCCTGTCGGCACGCAACGGAGGGGCGTTCCGCGCCCGCTTCGAGGCGAAGGGCGAGTTCAGCGGCTACCTCATCGCCATCCCCACCTGGCTGATCACCCACGACCAGCCCGGCCTCTTGGGCGCCGCCTGCGCGCTGGCGGACCGGGCGGCGGGCTGATCGGGGCATGATCGCCCGGCGCAAGCGCGACGGCGTCTACTACACGCCGCAATGGGTGGCGGATTATCTGGCCGAGCAGACACTGGGCCCCTGGTTCGAGGAAGCCAAGGCGCGCTGCGGCTGGCCCTCGGCGGACAGCGCTGCGCCCGGGCATGCACAGCTGGCCGCCTACGAGGCGGCCGTGCGGCAGATCCGCATCATCGATCCCGCCTGCGGATCGGGCGTCCTGCTGGTCGCCGCATTCCGGCGGTTGCTGGTCGAGCGCAGCGCCATCGAACGGGAGAAGGCGCGGCTGGCGGGCGGCCGAGGCTGCGACGGCGCCCGCCTCGCCGCCGATATCCTGGCCAGCAACATTTACGGCGTCGACATCGATCCGGCCGCCGTCGAGCTCACCAGGCTGACGCTGTTGCAGCACGCCGGCGCGCCGCCTTCGTCGCCGGGCGATGCGATCCGCTGCGGCAACAGCCTCGTCACGCCGGATTTCTGGAAGGGCCGAGCGGCCGCCCCCCATTTTCCGGAACGCGTCAACGCTTTCGACTGGCGCGCGGCGTTTCCGCAGGTCTGGCCGGACGGCGCGGGCGGCGGCTTCGACATCGTGCTCGGCAATCCGCCTTTCGTGAAGCTGCAGACCCTCCGGGGAGCCGATCCAGAACTCGCGGCGTGGCTGCAGGCCGACCGCGGCGCAGACACCTACGAGAGCGCGCGGACCGGGAATTTCGATCTCTACCTGCCGTTTATCGAGCAGGGCCTGCGGCTGCTCGCGCCGCACGGGCGGATGGCCTACATCGCGCCTAGCCTGTGGACCGTGAACCGGTCCGGCAAGGGGCTGCGGCGCCTGGTGCGCGTGCAGCAAAGCCTCGAGCGCTGGGTCGATCTGGGGTCGTTCCAGGTGTTCGGCGAGGCGGCCACCTACACCGCGCTGCAGGTCTTCCGGCGGGACGGGGCCGACAGCATCCGGATCGCCGCAGCGCCGAGCGGGGCGGCGGCGGACGTCGACTGGTCACGCGCCGATCTGGCGGTCCCCTACGACGCGTTCGACGCAGGCCGCGAATGGCTGATGGTCGCCGGACCGGAGCGCGCGCTGATCGACCGGCTCGCGGCGAGCTGCCTGCGGCTGGACGATCCTTCGGTCACGCAAGGCATCATCGTCGGCCTGCAGACCAGCGCCGACGCGGTCTATCACCTGACGCGCGTGGCCAAGGGTCGCTACCGCTGCAAGCCGGCGAAGCGCGCCGGCCTACGAGATCGAGATCGAAGACGAGATCATGAAGCCGCTGGTCTCGGGCGAGGCGGCGAAGCGCTATGCGGCGCCCGAGACGGACACTTGGCTGCTGTTTCCCTACGAGCGCTCTTCGCAAGGCGCGATGCACCTGATCCCGCAAGGCGAGATGCAGCGGCGCTTTCCGAAGGCCTGGGCGCATCTCCGCGCTTGGGAGGCGACCCTGCGCGGCCGCGAGCGCGGCAGGTTCGACGACGCAGCCTGGTGGCGGTTCGGCCGACACCAGAACCTCGACAAGCAGGCCGTTCCCAAGCTGCTGGTTCCGCGGCTGGTCAGGCGCCTACGTGCGAGCTTCGACGCGGCCGGCCGCTACTGTCTCGACAACGTCGACGTGGGCGGCGCGCTGCCCGCTGCTGGCATCGATGCGATGTACCTCACCGCGGTCCTGAACGGGCCGGTGGCGGACTTCGTATTCCGGCGCATCTCCAAGCCGTTCCAGAACGACTTCCGCTCCGCCAACCGCCAGTTCATCGCCCCGCTGCCCGTGCCGAACGCCTCGCCCGAGTCGCAAGCCGCCATCGCCGACCTTGCCCGCCAACTCGAAGCGGGATGGACGCGCCGACGCGCGTTGGCGACCGCGGCCGACGAGCGGCTGGGCGCGCTGGACGCCAAGTTGGCGATCCTTGAGGCCGCGATCAACGACCGCCTCTACGCGCTCTACGGGCTGACCTCAGCCGAGCGCCTGCTCGTCGAAAACGGATAGACCTTGCGGTCAACTATCCAGGAAGCTGCGCAGCTTTCGCGAGCGGCTGGGGTGCTTCAGCTTGCGCAGCGCCTTGGCTTCGATCTGGCGGATGCGTTCGCGGGTGACCGAGAACTGCTGGCCGACCTCTTCGAGCGTGTGGTCGGTGTTCATGCCGATGCCGAAGCGCATGCGCAGCACCCGCTCCTCGCGCGGCGTCAGCGAGGCCAGCACGCGCGTGGTGGTCTCGCGCAGGTTGGACTGGATGGCGGCGTCGATCGGCAGCACGGCGGTCTTGTCCTCGATGAAGTCGCCGAGGTGGCTGTCTTCCTCGTCGCCGATCGGGGTCTCCAGGCTGATCGGCTCCTTGGCGATCTTCAGCACCTTGCGCACCTTCTCGAGCGGCATGGCGAGCTTCTCGGCCAGCTCCTCGGGGGTCGGCTCGCGGCCGATCTCGTGCAGCATCTGGCGGCTGGTGCGGACGATCTTGTTGATCGTCTCGATCATGTGCACCGGGATGCGGATGGTGCGCGCCTGGTCGGCGATCGAGCGGGTGATCGCCTGGCGGATCCACCAGGTGGCGTAGGTGGAGAACTTGTAGCCGCGGCGGTACTCGAACTTGTCCACCGCCTTCATCAGGCCGATGTTGCCCTCCTGGATCAGGTCCAGGAACTGCAGGCCGCGGTTGGTGTATTTCTTGGCGATCGAGATCACCAGCCGCAGGTTCGCCTCGACCATCTCCTTCTTGGCCTGGCGGGCCTCGCGCTCGCCCTTCTGCACGGTCTGCACGATGCGGCGGTAGTCGTCGATCGGCAGGCCGGACTCGGTGGCCAGCGCGGCGATCTCCAGGCGGATCTCGCCGATCTGGCCGTTGTCTTTCTCGACAAACATGGTCCAGCGGAAGCCCAGCGGGGTGATCTTCTCGGTCCAGGCAGGATCGAGCTCCTGGCCGAGGTAGGCGCGCAGAAACTCCACGCGGCTGATGCCGTAGCTGTCGGCCAGGCGCAGCAGGCGCCCTTCCAGCCCGATCAGGCGACGGTTGATCGCATAGAGCTGGTCGACCAGCGCCTCGATGCGGTTGTTGTTGAGCTTCAGCGTCTTCAGGTGCTGGACGATGGTGGAGGTGGCGGCCTCGTAGGCCTTGCGATCCGCCTCGGTCAGGTCCTGCCCGCGCAGCCGGTGCTCGACCAGCCTTTCCTGCAGGCGCCGGAAAGCCTCGAACTCGCCGGCGATGGCGTCCAGCGTCGCCATGACGCCCTCGCGCAGCTCCGCTTCCATCGCGCTGATGGTGGGGCCGGCGCCGTCGTCGAAGTCGTCGTCGTCGGTGACGCCGGGCGGCGCGGCGGCGTTCTCCTCGTCGTCCTCGTCCTTGGCCTGCGGCTCGGCCTCGATCTGCTCGCCAGCCACCGCCTCGTCCGAGAGCGCCTGGGCGACCTGGCCGCCATAGGTCTGTTCGAGGTCGATCACCTCGCGCAGCAGGATGCGGCCGCCGGCCAGCTCCTCGCGCCAGACCATGATGGCCTCGAAGGTCAGCGCGCTTTCGCACAGGCCGCGGATCATGGTGTCGCGGCCGGCCTCGATACGCTTGGCGATGGCGATTTCGCCCTCGCGGCTGAGCAGCTCGACCAGCCCATCTCGCGCAGGTACATCCGCACCGGGTCGTCGGTGCGGTCGTAGGCGCTTTCCTTGGTGGTCTCGACGACCGCGGTTTCCTCGCGCACCGCGACGTCGGTGGACTCCTGCTCCGGCGCGTCCTCCTCGGCCTCGACCACATTGACGCCCATCTCGGAGAGCATCGCCAGGGTGTCTTCGATGGCCTCGGAGGTGACTTCCTCGCTCGGCAGCACCTTGTTCAGCTCGTCCATGGTGACGTAGCCGCGGGCCTTGGCCTGCTTGATGAACTTCTTGACCCCGGCGTCGGTCAGGTCGAGCAGCGGGCCGTCGGCGGGCGGCGGCGTCGCCTCGGTCGGCTCGGGGGTGGTCGTTTCGGTCATCAAAGTCTCCGAAGCGCGCGTCGCGGCGGTGCGGGGCCGGCGCCGAAGATGGTCTATGCAGAGGCAAAGTGAAGGGTCGGCGTCAATTCGACCCATCCTCACCCCAAATGGTTCCAGACTTCAGCGCCCGTCGCAGTGAATCGCGCTCCGTCTTCAGGGCGATGACCTGGGCAGCGCCAGCGCCGGCGGCCAGCGCCTGTTTGGCGTGGTCCATGGCGTCCTCCAGCGCCGCCAATCGGTTCATTGCCGAAAAGGCGTGCGACCACTGGGACCTGGCGACCGCGAGGGTGACATCCGATTGAATGAAGGGCGCGCCCGATTTCGAAGCGGCCCGGTCGATGTCATTCAGCAGCGCGCTAAATCCTCGGACGCGCAGATGGCGTTCGAGGGCGCCCGGTGTCAAGACGGTCAGCCTTCGAGCCGCAGGCGGATGATTTCGCTGACCAAATCGGACGAGCGCCGGATCGCCGAAGCCCACAGCGCCCAGTTCGTCCAGGTGCGCCTCCAGCACCGCGGGGTCGGCGAGCGCATAGTTGGCGAGCGCCGCCGCCAGCGGCTCGATGTCGCGGGCGAGGCGCTGGGCGCCGGCCCGGCCGGCGTCGGTGAGGCGCGGATCGGGGCCTTTGAAGCCGCGTTGCTTCGCCGCCGCGCCGCCAGTCGCCCCGCTCCGGCGCCGGCGCGGCCGGAAAGAGCGCGTCGAATCGTCGCTGCAGCTCCTCGCGGTAGGCGTCCTGTCAGGTCCGGGTCGGCGATGGCGGCTGCCGCCTTGCGCAGCCGCTGCCTGAGGCCGGCGCGCCGTTCGGGCGTATCCAGCGGCTCGGCGTCGCGCTCGCGGACGAACAGCAACTCGGCGAAGGCGACGGTGTCGGCGAGGCGGGCTTTCAGCGCCGGCGCGCCGGCCTCGCGCAGCACCTCGTCCGGGTCCTTGCCGCCGAGCGCCAGCGCGAACTTGAAGCTGCGCGTCGCCGTCAGCAGCGGCAGCGCGCGGTCGATGGCGCGGAAGGCCGCCGCGCGGCCGGCGAGGTCGCCGTCGAAGCACAGCGTCGGCTCGGCGTGCAGGCGCCAGAGCGCGTCCATCTGATCCTCGGTCAGCGCCGTGCCCATCGTCGCCACCGCCGCGACGCCGGCGCGCTGGCAGGCGATCACGTCCATGTAGCCTTCGACCACGACAAGCGGGGCCTCGTCCGAGGGCCCCGCATGCAGCAGCCTGCGCGCTTCGGGCAAGCCATAGAGCAGCCGGCCCTTGTGGAAGAGCGGCGTCTCGGGTCCGTTCAGGTACTTGGCCTTGGCCTGCGGATCGAGCGCGCGGCCGCCGAACGAGACGATCCGGCCGCGGGCGCTCTCGATCGGGAAGATGATGCGGTCGCGGAAGCGGTCGTAGGGCGCGCCGCCGTCCTCCGGCGCGATCAGCATGCCCGCCTCGACGAGCGCGGCCGGCTGCGCGCCCTTGGCGACCAGATAGTCCTTCAGCGCGGTGCGGCCAGCGGGCGCGTAGCCGAGCCGGAAGCGCTTCCAGTCGCTCTCCGGCAGGCCGCGGCGGGCCAGATAGTCGCGCGCCTCGCGGCCGGCCGGGCGGCGCAGCTCCGCCTCGAACCAGGCGGCGGCCATCTCCAGCCAGTCGGCGAGGCCGGTGAGCTTCTTCTCGGTCTCGGCCGCTCTGGGATCGGGCGCCGGCAGCGCCATGCCGGCCTCCGCCGCCAGCCGCTCCACCGCCTCGACGAAGGAGAGCCGCTCGGTCTCCTGCAGGAAGCTGATCAGGTCGCCGTTCTTGCCGGACGAGAAGTCGAAGAAGCGCCCCTTGTCGTCGTTGACGAAGAACGAGGGCGTGCGCTCCTTGGAGAACGGGGAAAGGCCGACGAACTCGCGGCCCTGCCGCCTCAGCTTCACCGTCCGGCCGATCACGTCGGAAGGCCTTAAGCGAGATTTCAGCTCGTCGAGGAAGGCGTCGTCGAAGCGCACGGCGCGGATGATAGCGCGCCTTGGGCCAGAGTCTGCATCGGCGATGGCGGGGCGCGCGATTTAGCCTTCGTTGACTACGCCGGTTATCGGAATCTTGTCGCACTTGCCGCCACAAGCTCGCCGCAATGGCTCACCGGTTCGCCGAATCCCTGCCGCTCGCCGGCCCGGCCAGTCCGGTGAGCGAGCCCACGTCCGGCCCGCGGCCGGCGAACGGCGCGCCGCGGCCGATCAGCCTCCTGATCGGCAAGTCGAACCAACTCATCAAGATGACCGCCGCGCTGCACGAGGCGCTGCCCGGCGTCGACCACGTGGTGTGCGCCGACGCCGCCAAGGCGCTGGAGAAGGCCGAGACCGTGCGCCACTTCGGCTGGGCGCCGGCGATCTTCGTCTTCGACTTCCGCCGCGGCTACGCCGGCGATCTGGCCGACTCGCTGCGCAAGGTGCGCGAGGGCGAGCCCAACTCCGAGTTGGTGGTGTTGATCGAAGATCGCGATCTCGAGCTGTCGCGCACGGCGCTGCAGGTGGTGCAGGCGCCGGACAAGCTGACCTTCCTGATGACGCCGTTCTGGCGCCCGGACGCCGTCGCCACGATCCGCGCGCTCGCCGAGCGCTACCAGGTGGCCTGCGAGCGCGGCGCCGCCGCCGAGAGCGGCAGCCGCACCATCCTGGGCCTGGAATCCGAGCTCACCACGATGAAGGCGAAGCTGCAGATCGCCTTGCACGCGGCCCAGCACGACCCGCTGACCGGCATCCTCAACCGCACCGGCTTCGTCAACGAGGTGACCGCGCGGCTGGCCCGCGGCAACCTCTCGCAGACCGTGCTGCTGGTCGACCTCGACCGTTTCAAGACGGTCAACGACACGCTGGGCCACCACGCCGGCGACGACCTGGTGCGCAAGATCTGCTCGGCGATGGCTGCGGTGATGCCGGCGTCCGGCGTGCTGGCGAGGCTGGGCGGCGACGAGTTCGGCATCGTGCTCGAGGCCACCAGCGAGCAGGGCGTCAACGAGTTCTGCAACAAGATCCTGCGGGTGTGCAGCCAGACCAGGCGCGTGGCGGGCCACGAGGTGCAGATCAGCGCCTCGATCGGAGTCGCCAGCCAGGACGCCAGCCGCAGCGAGGTCTCGCTGATGCGTCGGGCCGACCTGGCGCTCTATGCCGCCAAGCGCGAGGGCCGCAACCGCTACCGGCGCTACGATGCGGCGCTGGAGAAGGTGACCAAGCGCCGGCTCTCGATCGAGAACGGCCTGGAGGCGGCGCTGAGGACCGGCCAGTTCCACATGGCCTACCAGCCGATCGTCACCGCCCGCAGCGGCAAGGTGCTGGGCTTCGAGGCGCTGGTGCGCTGGGACAGCCCCGAGCACGGCGCGGTCTCGCCCGCCGAGTTCGTGCCGGTCGCCGAGGAGACCGGCTTGATCCTCGACCTCGGCGACTGGATCACCCGCCAGTCGTTCAAGGACGCCCGTCGCTGGGGCGGGCCTTACGTCTCGGTGAACCTCTCGGCGCGGCAGTTCCTGCGCCAGAACGTCGCCGAACGCATCCTGCGCTACGCCGAGGAAGCCGACCTCTCGCCGAGCCGCATTCAGATCGAGCTGACCGAGACGGCGATCATCGACGACGTCGACCGCGCCGCCCACAATCTCGAGGTGCTGCGCGGGGCCGGCATGCGGGTGGCGCTGGACGACTTCGGCACCGGCTACTCGTCGCTGACCTATCTCAACCAGTTCGCCATCGACTGCATCAAGATCGACAAGTCGTTCGTCGACAACGTCGCGCGCGACAAGCAGTCGGCAATCATCGTGGCCTCGGTGACCAAGCTGGCCTCCTCGCTGGGCATGGGGGTGGTGGCCGAAGGCGTCGAGACCGACCAGCAGCATCACGTGCTGACCGCCGCCGGCTGCGGCGCGCTGCAGGGCTATCGCTTCGGCCGGCCGATGTCGCCGGGCGAAGCCAAGACGATGATCGCAAGCGCCGGCGACCAGGACGAGTAGGCGTCCGCGGCGCTCGGCGCCCGGACCCTTCGCCCGCTCAGCGGCGTTTCACGCCCGAACTCCCTGACTTCCACGGGCGACGAGGCGAGGGCGGGAACGGCGCAGGCCGGCACGGAGCGTGAACGCACCCTGCCCCTGATGCTGACAGGCGGTTGAACCGCGAGGCGCCAGCCTTACGTTCCTCAGCGTAAGCGCGAGGAGGCGCCGATGAGCGCTCAGCTCAACCACACCATCGTCTGGTGCCGCGACCGGCAGGCGTCGTCGAAGTTTCTCGCCGACATGCTGGGCCGGCCCGAGCCGACCCGCTTCGGTCCGTTCTACGTCGTCGACATGGACAACGGCGTCTCGCTCGACTTCCACGACGTCGAGGGCGAGCGCGAGATCGTCCCGCAGCACTACGCCTTCCTGATCGGCGAGGCCGACTTCGACGCGGTGCTCGGGCGGATCGAGGCGGCCGGGCTGCCGCACTGGGCCGACCCGGCCCGCCGCCGGCCGGGCGAGATCAACCACAACGACGGCGGCCGTGGGGTCTATTTCCCGGACCCCGACGGCCACTTCCTGGAAGTGATCACCCGGCCCTACGGCAGCGGCGGTTAACGCCGCCAGTCGCCTGCGGGCCCTTCCCTTCCATGCGAAGGGAAGATCGCGTCGCCCAGTGTCAGTAGTGGTGATAGCCGTAGTGGCCGCGGTAGCCGTAATGGCGGTAGTACCAGGCGTGGTACGGATAGGGCCGATAGAGCCAGGCCCCGTCGTACCAGATCCACGGCTGGTACCACCCCGGCGCCGCGTAAGCGTACGGCCCGCTAGAGTAGTAGAAGCCGCCCGCGCCGCCGCGCAGCACGTAGCCGGGCGGGCAGCCAGGGCTGGTCGCCCCGCCCTGCCCGGCGGCGATCGCCGCGCCGGTGGTGCCGCCGATCGCCGCCCCTACCGCCGTGCCGGCGCCGGTGTGGCCATAGCCCGAGACGCCGGCGCCGATCAGCGCGCCGAAGATGCCGCCGATCACCGCGCCGGCGGCGACGTTGCCGCCTGACTTCACGCAATTCTGCTGCGCCCATTGTTGCGCCGCATAGGCGTACTGCGCGTCCTGCTGCTGCTGCTGGTCCGTCGGCCCGCCCTGGTAGCCGGGCGGCGGCGGCGGCGGCTGCGAGGCGTCGTAGCCCGCCGGCGCCTGGTCAGCGTATTCATCCGAACCGGGCGGCGGACCCTGATTGTAGCCGTAGCCGGGCGGCGGCGGGGGCTGCTGGGCGCCGTAGCCGTTGTAGCCCGGCGGGGGTTGGTTCTGGTCGTCCGGCGGCGGCTGCTGGGAGTTGTCGTAGCCCCCGTAGCCCTGGTTGCCGTAGCCTGGCGGCGGTTGCTGCGGCGGCGGCGGCGGCTGGTCGCGATAGTCCGGCGGCGGCTGGTTGTAGCCCTGGTAGCCGTCGCCCTGGTCCTGGGCGAAGGCGGCGGGAACCGGCAGCGAGGTGGCGGCCACCGACACGGAGGTCGCCAGGATCATCGCCCGGCTGAGAAGCTTCGAGGTCATACGAAGTGAAATCCTGCTCATGGAATGGCGTCGCTCCCTTTGAGCGTACCGAAGCTGAACGGCGGCTGACCGGCGTATTCAGCTTCAGGCCCCCGTAAGGCACCCTATTGCAAACGCAGGGATCGCAACATGGCTGCCAGTCCTGGGCGGAATGACGGCGAAGCCGCCCGCCTATGGCGGCGCCACGCCCGGCGCGTCGGCCTCCAGCGCGCGCAGCTTGTCGGGGTTGCGCACCACGTAGATCGCGCCGATCCGCCCCTGTCCGTCCGGCTCGAAGGCGATCGTGGAGAGCCCGTCGGCGGTCTTCAGGATCGCGCCAGGCGCGCCGTTGATGTGCGCCAGCCGCAGCAGCTGCGCGCCCGCCGGCCAGCCCTGGCGCCAGAAGAGACCGCGGATGAACCCCAGCACGTCCTCGCGCCCAACCAGCGGGCGCAGCGCCGCGCCGCGCTTGCCGCCGCCGTCGGTGATCATCACCGCGTCCTCGGCGAGCAGCGACCTCAGGCTGGCGAGGTCGTTGCGGCGCGCGGCCTCCATGAAGGCGGTCGCCAGTCGCGCGGCGTCATCCCTGGCGACCTGAAACCGCGGCTGCGCCTGGCGGACGTGTTCCCTGGCCCGGGCGGCGAGCTGGCGGCACGCCGCTTCGCTGCGGTGCAGCGTCTCGGCGACGTCCGGATAGTCGGTCTCGAAGACGTCGTGCAGCAGGAAGACCGCCCGCTCCAGCGGCGACAGCCGCTCCAGAGCCAACAGGAAGGCCACCGACACCTCCTCGGCGCGTTCCAACGGATCCTCGGCGATGTCCTCGATCAGCGGCTCGGGCAACCAGGGGCCGCGGTAGGCGGCGCGCCGCGCCTTGTCGGCGCGGAGCCGATCGATCGAGAGGCGGGTGGCGACGCGCACCAGCCAGGCGGCCGGGTCGGCGATCGCCGGCCGGTCGGCGCCCTGCCAGCGCAGCCAGGCGTCCTGTGCGACGTCCTCCGCCTCGGCCATCGAGCCCAGCATCCGGTAGGCAAGCCGGATCAGCCGCGGCCGCTGCGCCTCGAATGCGTCGACGCCGGTCACGCCGCCAACTCCAGCGGCCGCTCGAACGGCGCGGGCTCGCCGCCGACGACGATCCGCGAGCAGGCCTTGCCGTGGCCAAGCGCGTACTTGAGCGTCGGGTACATGCGGCCGGTGAGGATCGAGAGCGAGATGGCGACCAACGCCTTCTGACCCCAGCGCCGGACGATCTCGTCGCGCAAGGGATCGGCGAGGTCCATGTCGCGGTCGAGGCAAGCCTGGGCGAAGCGCCAGGCGAGCGCCGCGGTCTCGCCCATCGCCGCCGTATCGCCGGCGAGGATGGCCTTGAGGGTCGCCGCGGGCACCTTCGAGCGCTCGGCGATGTCGACGCCGATCTGGGTGCAGGGGCCGCAGTCCTCGCGCAGCGTGGTCGCGATACCGGCGGCGGCCAGCGCTGCGGCCGGCGCAGCGCGGCGCGGAACGAGGCCCGAGAGCATCCCGAACTTCAGGAAGCTCGCCGGGCTCGCGGCCAGTACGTCGCGCATATAGTCGGCGTCGTAGTTGAACGAGCGCTCGAACGGGCGGATCGCGAAACGGTCAAGCAGGGCTTTGAGCATGGCGTGGCTCCCTTGGTTGATATGGGGTGGCGACGGTCCAGGCGGCGAGCAGCGCCGGCAGGAGAACGCCCGGGAAGTCGCGGGCGAGGTCGGCCAACCCGGCCGGCGCGCCGGCGGCTTCGACGAGGTGGATGGCGGCGTGCAGGCCCAGGAACGCAGCGGCGGCAGCCGCAGCGCCGCGCGCCGCCGGCGTGGCGCGCGCCGCGAGCCAGGCGAAGGCCGCGCCGACCACAAGATAGGCCGCGCCGATGTCCTTCACGAAGTGCGGGTTGAACGGCCCGGTCTCGGGCACGCCTGCAACGACGCCGTACCACCAGTGGCCGGCGCCCAGCATCACCGCGCCGTTGGCGCCCATCGTCAGGGCCAGCAGGATCGAGATTGCGCGTCTCATGCCAGCAAGGACGCGCCAGCCGCGCCGCCTGTGACACGGGGCCCGCGCCCACCGCAAAAGTGACCGGGCTAACGCAATCTTGTCATGCTCGGGTCACGCCGTTCGGTCTAACTTCGGGGTGTGGGTGGGCGGCCGAATGTGGAGGAGGCCGCTGATGAACGAAGCAATCTGCCGGGAGGAAACGTGGCGCGGCGCGTCCGAGGCGACGACGACCGCCCGGCCTCGCAGTCATGTGCTGATCCTCGACGACCACGCGCCGAGCCGCGACCTCTGCGCGGGCTACTGCGACCTCTTCGACCACACCAGCGAGAGCGTGGCGGCGGCCCACGAGGCGGTGTCCGCGTTGCGGCGCGGCGCGTTCGGCGTGGCGGTGATCAACGTGCATTCCGCGCGGTGGGACGCGCTGGAGGTGATCCCGGCCATCCGCGCCCTGCCCGGCGCTGCCGGCCGCACCCCGATCATCGGACTGACTGCGATCGGCCGCGGCCACGAGGCCCAGCGCTGGCTGGGCGCGGGCCTGGCCGCCGTGCTGCCCAAGCCGATCACCGCCGCCCGGCTCTTCGCGGCGCTCGGCGCGGCGCTGGGTGACGGTCCGCGCGAGCCCCGCAGCTGGGCGCCGGCGCGGTCCTAGGCCTCGGCGCAGGCCGCGTGCGGCTTCAGCACCCGTTCGGTCGACGCCGGATACCGCGCCAGCAGCGCGGCGGCGCGCATCGGGCGGGCGACCAGCGCACCGCCGCAGTTGGGACAGCGCCCGAGTTTGCCGGCGCAGCGCTCGCAGAACGTGCACTCGAAGCTGCAGATCATCGCGCCCCCCGCGTCCGGCGGCAGGTCTGTGTCGCAGCACTCGCAATTGGGGCGCATCTGAAGCATGGGCGGGTTCTCCCTCGGCGCGAGGTGAGCGGCGGCCCGCCCGCCCGTCAAGGCCACTTCGCCCACATTTGCGGCGTTCCGTCCCCGCATTGACCCCGCGTCTGCAACTGCCTACCTAGCCCGCCGTTTGCCCCCCGCCCGGAGGAGTCGCCCCGCCATGACCGACCTGCTGCCTGGCGTAACCGGCGTGCTGGCGCTCGCCAATGGGCGGGTGCTGCAGGGCGTCGGCTGCGGCGCGGCGGGCAAGGCGGTGGGCGAGGTCTGCTTCAACACCGCCATGTCGGGCTACCAGGAGATCCTCACCGACCCCTCCTACATGGCCCAGATCGTCGCCTTCACCTTCCCGCACATCGGCAACGTCGGGACCAACTCGGAAGACCTCGAGCAGATCTCCGGCGCCGCGACGACGGCGGCGCGCGGCGCGATCTTCCGCGACACCCCGACCGACCCGGCCAACTGGCGCGCCGACAGCGACCTTTCCGGCTGGCTGCAGCGGCGCGGCGTGGTCGGCCTCTGCCGGCGTCGACACCCGCGCGCTCACCAAGTCGATCCGCGAGAGCGGCATGCCGCACGGGGTGATCGCCCACAGCCCGGACGGCCGGTTCGACCTTCGCGGCGCTGGTCGCGCGAGGCGCGCGCCTGGGCGGGCCTCGTCGGCGCTCGACCTCGCCAAGGACGCCTCCTGCCTGCAGCCGTTCGTCTGGCGCGAGGGCCTCTGGAGCTGGCCGGAGGGCTACGCGCCGAAGACCCGCAGCCGTCCTACGAGGTGGTCGTGGTCGACTACGGCGTGAAGCGCAACATCCTGCGGGCGCTCACCTCGATCGGCGCGCGGGCGACCGTGGTGCCGGCCTCGACCACCGCCGAGGCGATCCTGGCCCGCAAGCCGGACGGCGTGCTGCTGTCCAACGGCCCCGGCGACCCGGCCGCCACCGGCGAATACGCGGTGCCGCAGATCAGGAAGCTGGCCGAGAGCGGCATGCCGGTGTTCGGCATCTGCCTCGGCCACCAGATGCTGGCGCTGGCGCTGGGCGCCACGACCCGGCAAGATGGAGCAGGGCCACCACGGCGCGAACCACCCGGTGAAGGACCTCACCACCGGCAAGGTGGAGATCGTCTCGATGAACCACGGCTTCACGGTCGACCGCGACAGCCTGCCGGCGGCGGTGAAGGAGACCCACGTCTCGCTGTTCGACGGCACCAACGCCGGCCTCGCGCGTCGAGGGCCGCCCGATCTTCTCGGTGCAGCACCACCCGGAGGCCTCGCCCGGCCCGAAGGACAGCCTCTACCTGTTCGAGCGCTTCGCCGAGATGATGGACAAGGCGAAGGCGGCCTGAGCACGGCCTCGCCGCCGCCCTGTAAGAAAAAGGCTGGCGAAATCACAACCCCCAGTAGTCAGCGCGACGAAATTCGTCCAGCGATGCGCGAACCGTAAGCGGCCTCTTAACTGCCCTGGGGGCAGGATGGCGGCGGGGAGCTGATACCTTGCTCAGACTGTTCGACCATCGGTTCGAGGAGTTCGCCGCCGACACGCATGAGAATCTGGCGGCGCGCGCCGGCATAGCCGTGGGCGCGGGCGCCGTGTCGCTCGTGGCGCTGCCGTGGCGGATCTGCGCGATGTGGGTGGTCTCGACCCTGGCGATCGAGGTCTGGGGCTGGTTCGCGACCCGGCCGCAGTTTCAACGCCGGCCGGTCACCGCCGCCGAGCAGGCCGCCTTCCTGGTCTATCTCGTCTGCATCATCGGCACGTGGTTCTACCTGGGAGCACTGCTCTGGCTGACCGGCGCGCTCGCCGGCGCCGTGGCGGGGGCGATCGTCTGGCTGAGCCTCGTCGGCTTTGCGCAGACCTTCGCTTCGCGCTCCCCGCTCGGCTTCCTGGTTTCGGGCGTGGCGCCGGCGCTCGGCGTGATGCTCGTGATGACCCTCGATCCGCGGCTCGACTGGAGCGAGCGCTGGCGGATGGGCGGCATGATGACGCTGGCGATGGGCTTTGCGATCGCCGGCGCGCGCCAGACCTTCGCGTCCGGCCAGCGGCTCGAGGAGACACAAGCGCGTCTGCGCGAAAGCGAAGCGCAGTACCGGGCGCTGGCCGACAACACCATCGACGTGATCGGCCGCACCGGCGTCGACGGGATCTGGCGCTACATGTCGCCGTCGGTGGAGGTGGCGCTGGGCTACACCCCCGCGGAGATGTGCGCCGTCATCGGGCCCACCTTCATCTACTCCGACGACCGACCGGCGGTGCGCCAGGTGACCGCCGCGGTGCTGGCCGACGGCCGCGCCCGCACCTGCGAGTATCGGATGATCCGCAAGGACGGCCGGATGGTCTGGGTGGAGAGCAGCTTCAGCCTGGCGCGCGATCCGGTGACGGGCGATGAGACCGAGATCGTCTGCCATGCGCGCGACGTCACCGCCCGCAAGGCGATGGAGCGCGAGCTGGTCGAGGCCCGCGAGCGCGCCGAGGCCGCCGCCGCCGCCAAGGCCGACTTCCTCGCCAACATGAGCCACGAGCTCAGGACCCCGCTCAACGCGATCATCGGCTTCTCGGGTGTGCTGAAGGACTCGCGCGAGCTCTCGGAGCGCGATGCGCGCCATGCGCAGCTGATCGGCGACGCCAGCGACACCCTGCTGCTGGTGGTCAACGACGTGCTCGACTTCTCCAAGCTGGAGTCGGGCGCCTTCGAGCTCGATCCGCAGCCGTGCGATCCGATGGCGATCGCGCTCTCGGCCACGATGCTGGTCGAGCCGCAGGCCAAAGCGCGCGGGCTGACACTGGAAGTCATCGGCGCGGGCGGCAGCCAAAAGCTGATGGTCGACGGGCCGCGCCTGCGCCAGGTGCTGCTGAACCTCTTGTCCAACGCGCTGAAGTTCACCCCCGACGGCGGGGTCACCGTGCAGGTGGAGCAGAGCCCGGCCCCCGACGATGGGCCGGAGGGCGCGGCGGCCGGCCTGCGGCGCCTCAGGATCTCGGTCAGCGACACCGGCATCGGCATCTCCGACGACAAGCTGGAGGCGGTGTTCGAGCGCTTCAACCAGGCCGACGTCTCGGTCTCGCGGCGCTTCGGCGGCACCGGCCTCGGCCTTGCCATCTGCAAGCGGATCGTCGGGCTGATGGGCGGCTGGATCGGCGTCGAAAGCCACAAGGACGAGGGTTCGACGTTCTGGTTCGAGATCGACCTCCCGGTGGTCGCCGCGACCGACACGTCGCCCGCCCGGGCGGCCGAATCCACGGCGATCGAGCGGCCGCTGCGGCTGCTGCTGGTCGAGGACGTCGACGTCAACCGCGAGCTGGTGCGGGTGATGCTGGAGCCGTTCGACATCGAGATCGAGAGCGCCACCAACGGCGTCGAGGCGATCGAAGCGGTGATGCGCAGCGCCTACGACCTCGTGCTGATGGACGTGCAGATGCCGATCATGGACGGGCTGACCGCCGCCGCCCGCATCCGCGAGCTGGAAGACCCGGCGCAGCCCCGCCTGCCGATCATCGCGATGACCGCCAACGTGCTGCCGGACCAGGTGCGCCGCTGCCTCGCCGCCGGCATGGACGGCCACGTCGGCAAGCCGATCAACCCGGCCGAGCTCCTGGAGACCATCGCCGCCTGGACCGGAGGAACCGAGGAAGCCACCGCGCGGCGCGCACTGGCTGGATCCGCGCTCTAGGCGCCGCCTGCGGGGTGGGTCGTCGCGAAGATGGTCGACGCCAGGTCGGCGACACCAGTGCTGATGATCTGGATCCCGACGCAGAGCAGGATGAACGCGGTCAACCGGGCGACGATCTTCGCGCCGCGCGCCCCGAGCAGCGCGATCACGTGGTCCGACCAGGCGTACGACACCCAGACCAGACCCGCGATCGCCAGCGCGGCGGCGCTCGTGCCGGCCAGGTAGGCGACGCGTCCGACCTCGTCGTTGGGCTGCTGCGAGGCCAGCGCGATCGAGATGGCGATCGTGCCGGATCCCGCGGTGAGCGGCATGGTCAGCGGGAAAAACGCCACGTCTTCCGGGTCGCCGTGCTGGGGCGCCGCGTCGGCGGCTTTGCGATCCTCATGCCGCTCGGGCTCCATCAAGAGGCCCCAGGCGGCGGCGATCACCACCAGGCCGCCCGCGATCCGCAGGGCGCCGACGCTGATGCCGAAGAAGGCCAGCACATAGGCGCCGATCAGGATCGACCCGACCAGCAGGCACGCGGTGTAGATCGATATCCTGCGGGCGAGATAGCGCCGCTCCGAATGCGGGCGGTCCTGCGTCACCTCTCGGAAGATCAGCGCCGAGCCGAGCGGATTGACGATCGAGAACAGCGTCGGAAAGGCCAGGAGGAAGGCTGTCAGGAACGTCTTCAGCGGCAGCTGCGTCGGAGGCGTCAAAGCGGGCAATCCTGAGCGGACGCGCCGCGCGGGGTCATGACCCCCCCGTATGGGGGTTGTGACCGAGCGCGTCTAGTTCGCACAGACACCACGACGGTGGGCTAAAGTCGCCACGCCGCTAGCCAGGATCCGCCATGCCCTTGCACCACGCCGACCGCCACACCGCCGGAAAGCACGACGACATCTACGCCCTCGCCCCGTCCGATCGGCGGCTGTCGAAGTACCGCATCCCGGACGAGCCCGCCGATCCCTCGTCCGTCTACAACCTGATCCGCGACGAGCTGCTGCTGGACGGCAACTCCCGCCAGAACCTCGCCACCTTCTGCACCACCTGGGCCGAGCCCCAGGTGCTCGACCTGCTGGCCGACGCGTTCGACAAGAACATCGTCGACAAGGACGAGTACCCGCAGAGCGCCGAGATCGAGAGCCGCTGCGTCCACATGATCGCCGATCTGTGGCACGCGCCGCGGTCATGGACGACGGTGGGCTGCTCCACCACCGGCTCCAGCGAGGCGGCGATGCTGGGCGGCCTCGCCCTGAAATGGCGCTGGCGCAAGGCGCGGCAGGCCAAGGGTCTGCCGACCGACCGCCCCAACCTGGTGTGTGGGCCGGTGCAGGTGTGCTGGGAGAAGTTCGCCCGGTACTTCGACGTCGAGCTGCGCCAGGTCCCGCTGGAGGGCCAGGCCACGATGCTGCGCCCGCAGGACCTGAACAAATACTGCGACGAGAACACCATCGGCGTGGTGGCGACGCTCGGGGTCACGTTCACCGGCGCCTACGAGCCGGTCGCCGCCATGGCGCGGGCTCTCGACCAGATCGAGCGCACGAAGGGCTTCGACATTCCGATCCATGTGGACGGCGCCAGCGGCGGCTTCGTCGCGCCCTTCATCCAGCCCGAGCTGGAGTGGGACTTCCAGATCGAGCGGGTGAAGTCGATCAACGCGTCGGGCCACAAGTTCGGCCTCGCCCCGCTGGGTGTCGGCTGGATCGTCTGGCGGGCGAAGGAGGATCTGCCCGAGGAGCTGATCTTCAACGTCGACTATCTCGGCGGCAACATGCCGACATTCGCCCTGAACTTCAGCCGGCCGGGCGGCGAGATCATCGCCCAGTACTACAACTTCCTGCGGCTCGGTCGCGGCGGTTACGCGCGCATCCACCAGGCCTGCGCCGACACCGCGCGCTGGCTGGCCGGCGAGCTGGCGAAGCTGGGCCCGCTGAAGATCATCTACAACGGCGACGGCGCGCTGCCCTGCGTCTGCTACCAGCTGACACCCGGCGTCGAGCACGGCTTCACGCTCTATGACCTCTCCGACCGGGTGCGCATCCGCGGCTGGCAGATCGCGTCATACCCGCTGCCGGCCAACCGTCAGGACACGGTGGTGCAGCGCATTCTGGTGCGTCACGGCGTCAGCCGCGACCTGGCGTATCTGTTGCTCGAGGAGATCAAGCGCTCGCTGGACCACCTGCGCGCCAACCCCATCCCGAAGCCCTCGTCCGGACCGAGCTTCAGCCACAACTGACGAAACGGCCTGGTCCGTCAGCGCGTCTGCGTGAAGGAGCCGCTGCCGGGCGCCGGCGGCGCAATCATGCTGCCCCGGATCAGCCGGCTGTTGACGTAGGTCCCGTTGAACTGGGTGTCGCCGGAGACGCCGTCGGGCCGGGTTGCGACGTGGCTCCAGGTCCACGACACCCTCGTGCCGGCGATTGCGCCCGAGAGAGGACCACGCGCGGCCGGTCCGACACAGATGCCGCTGAGCCTGCCGCCAACCTGGCGGAACGTGCAGGTCGGCGTGGCGGACGCCCACACTGCGCCGTAGTGGGCGCGGCCATTCACATGCCAGACGCCGGAAATGTTCGGGGTCTGCGCGCTCGCGGCGCCCGCCGCGGCCAACGCAACCCCCACGCAAGCCACTGCGATCAAACCACGCATTTGGAGCCTCCCCCCTGAACGGCGAAGGTTAACAGCCGCCCGCGGCCCTATCCAGCCGCCGGGCGCGTCGGCCTTACGGGCGCCGAGGCTCCCGGCCGGTCAGCTCTGCACGACGACCAGCGCGCTCGTCTCGATGTCGCCGCCGACCACCTTGACGCCCAGGTAGCGCATCTCGTCGCCCTTGAAGCTGATGTCGTCGGCGGCGATCTCGCGGTCGCGTTTCAGCCGCGACATGTCGCCGAGCGTCAGGCGAAGCAACAGCGCCGAGGGATCGATGCCGTCGAGCCGCGCCTGCTCGATCGCCGCCTTGAACTTCTTGCCGGGGGCCGGCGGCGGGGTGATCGGAGGCGGACGCGGGGCGGCCATGGGTGTTCCTGGGCTGGGCGGCGAGCGGCGGGCGCGACATCGCGCGAGGATCGCAGCTGCGGGAACGTATCACGCGCGTCACACTTTTGCCGGCGCTATTTTCCGGCCACTGCCGAAGCCACCGCGCCGCGCGCCATCACGAAGCGCACCCGCTCCAGCTCGGTGACGTCGGCCAGCGGATCGCCGGCCACCGCGATGATGTCGGCCGACTTGCCGGGCGCGATGGTCCCGACGGTGTCGGAGATGTCGAGCAGCGCCGCGGCGGTCACCGTGGCCGCCTTGATGGCGTCGGCGGCCGACATGCCGGCTTCCACCATCAGCGCGAACTCGCGGGCGTTCTCGCCGTGCGGGCCGACGCCCATGTCGGTGCCGAAGGCGATCGGCACGCCGGCGCGGTAGGTGCGCCCCAGCGCCTCGCGGATGTGCTCGCCGACCACCAGCGCCTTCTCGCGCTGCGCCGGCTCCAGCACCACGCCGCCCTGCGCCATGCCGAGCACCGTGGCGCCGGCGATCAGCGTCGGCACGTGGAAGGCGCGGTGCTTCAGGAAGAGCGCGATCGAGGTCTCGTCGAGGAAGCTGCCGTGCTCGATCGAGTCCACCCCGGCGGCCAGCGCCGCGTTGATGCCCGCCAGGCCGTGCGCGTGGGCCGAGACGCGGCGGCCCAGCATGTGGGCGGTCTCGATGATGGTGGTGAGCTCGTCGGTGGTGAACTGCTGGTCGACGCCGGCGCGGATGTTGGAGAGCACCCCGCCGGTGGCGGCGAACTTGATCGCGTCCGCCCCCTGCGCCACCTGCAGGCGCACCGCGCGCCGGCAGCCGTCGACCCCGTCGCAGACCCCGGCGTTGGACTGCACGCACAGGCACACGTCCTGCCGAAAGCCGTAGGTCTGGCCGTGGCCGCCGGTGGGCGACAGGATGGCGCCGACGCAAAGGATGCGGGGGCCGGGCACCTTGCCCTCCGCCACCGCCTCGCGCAGCGCATAGATGATCTCCGGCTTGCGCGCGCCGAGGTCGCGCACCGTGGTGAAGCCTGCGCTGAGCGTCAGCCCCGCCCGGTACGCCCCGTCCAGCCCCACCTTCGGATCGGAGTCCTCGACGAACCGCAGCCGCTGCCCCGGCCCGAGCTGGCCGGTGAGGTGCACATGGCAGTCGATCAGCCCCGGCAGCACGAAGCTGTCCCGCAGATCGATCACCCGCGCCCCCGGCGGCGGATCGACGAACCCCGCGGCGACCTGCACGATCCGCCCATCCTCGATGCGGATGCTCTGCTGGCGCGTGGGCGCCTGCCCCGGCTCGGCCAGCAGCCGCCCCGCGTGGATGACGATCTCGCCTGCCTTGGTCGCCATGTCGCCGCACCTCGCTGCCCGCCCGTGGACACCTGATGCGGCGGCGCAAAGGCAGTTTCAACCACCAACCGCACAGGCGGCCTCATGGGTGGGAAAGACCCGCCCTTGCGCCGCCCTTCCCGCGTCTGTAAGCGACCCGCTTGACCTGCAGATTGGCCGACTCCGGGCGCGTTTCTCGCGCGCCGCCCGCGAGCTTGCGCGAGAGAAGATGCCCAAACGCACCGACATCGGCTCGATTCTGATCATCGGCGCGGGGCCGATCGTGATCGGGCAGGCCTGCGAGTTCGACTATTCGGGGGTGCAGGCCTGCAAGGCGCTCAGGGCCGAGGGCTACCGGATCATCCTGGTCAACTCGAACCCCGCCACCATCATGACCGACCCGGAGCTCGCCGACGCCACCTACGTCGAGCCGATCACCGCGGCGATGGTCGAGCAGATCATCGCCAAGGAGCGGCCGGACGCGCTGCTGCCCACCATGGGCGGCCAGACCGCGCTGAACGTGTCGCTGGAGCTGGAGCGGCTCGGGCGTGCTCGCCAGGTACGGCGTCGAGATGATCGGCGCGCGCGCCGAGGTGATCGACAAGGCCGAGGACCGGCAGAAGTTCCGCGACGCGATGGACAAGATCGGGCTGGAAAGCCCGCAGAGCCAGGTCGCCCACTCGATGGACGAGGCGCTCGCCGCGCAGGGCCTGGTCGGCCTGCCGGCGATCATCCGCCCCTCGTTCACGCTGGCCGGCACCGGCGGCGGCATCGCCTACAACCTCGAGGAGTTCCGCGAGATCGTCGAGCGCGGGCTCGACCTCTCGCCCACCCACGAGGTGCTGATCGAGGAGAGCGTGCTCGGCTGGAAGGAGTTCGAGCTGGAGGTGGTCCGCGACAAGGCGGACAACTGCATCATCGTCTGCTCGATCGAGAACATCGACCCGATGGGCGTCCATACCGGCGACAGCGTCACCGTCGCCCCGGCGCTGACCCTCACCGACAAGGAGTACCAGCGCATGCGCACCGCCGCGATCGCGGTGCTGCGCGAGGTCGGCGTCGAGACCGGCGGCTCCAACGTGCAGTTCGCGCTCAATCCGGCCGACGGGCGCATGGTGGTGATCGAGATGAACCCGCGGGTCTCGCGCTCGTCGGCGCTGGCCTCGAAGGCCACCGGCTTTCCGATCGCCAAGGTCGCCGCGCGGCTGGCGGTCGGCTACACGCTCGACGAGCTGATGAACGAGATCACCGGCGCGACGCCCGCCTCGTTCGAGCCGAGCATCGACTACGTGGTCACCAAGATCCCCCGCTTCGCGTTCGAGAAGTACCCGGGCGCGGAGCCGACCCTGACGACCTCGATGAAGAGCGTCGGCGAGGTGATGGCGATCGGGCGCACCTTCGCCGAAAGCCTGCAGAAGGCGCTGCGCGGCCTGGAGACCGGGCTCACCGGGCTCGACGAGGTGGACATCCCCGGCGCCGACGATCCGGAGACCGGCGCGCGCCGCGATCAAGCGGGCGCTGGGCATACCGACCCCGGATCGCCTCAGGGTGATCGCCCAGGCCTTCCGGCACGGCCTCTCGGTCGACGAGGTGAACGCCGCCTGCAGCTACGAGCCCTGGTTCCTGCGGCAGATCCAGCAGCTGGTCGCCGAGGAGGCGCGGGTGCGCACCCACGGCTTGCCGGCCGAGCCGGCGGCGCTGCGGCGGCTGAAGGCGCATGGGCTTCTCCGACGCGCGGCTGGGCGCGCTGACCGGCCAGACCGAGGCGGAGGTGTCGAGCGTGCGCCGCTGCGCTGGGGGTGCGGCCGGTGTTCAAGCGCATCGACAGCTGCGCGGCCGAGTTCGCGGCGGCGACGCCCTACATGTACTCGACCTACGAGACCGGCGCGCTCGGCGAGGCGCCGGAGTGCGAGGCCGAGCCGAGCGACCGCAGGAAGGCGATCATCCTCGGCGGCGGCCCCAACCGCATCGGCCAGGGCATCGAGTTCGACTACTGCTGCTGCCACGCCGCCTTCGCGCTCGACGAGATCGGCGTCGAGTTGATCATGGTCAACTGCAACCCCGAGACCGTCTCCACCGACTACGACACCTCCGACCGGCTCTACTTCGAGCCGCTGACCGCCGAGGACGTGCTGGAGCTGATCGCCGTGGAGGCTTCGCGCGGCGAGCTGATCGGAGTGATCGTGCAGTTCGGCGGCCAGACGCCGCTGAAGCTGGCCCACCCGCTGGAAAAGGCCGGCGTGCCGATCCTCGGCACCACGCCCGACGCCATCGACCTGGCCGAAGACCGCGAGCGCTTCCAGGGCCTGCTGCACCCGGCTCGGCATCGCCCAGCCGATCAACGCCATCGCCCGCACCGCCGAGGAGGCGTTCGAGGGCGCGCGGCGGGTCGGCTACCCGGTGGTGATCCGGCCCTCCTACGTGCTGGGCGGGCGGGCGATGGAGATCGTCCGCGACGAGGAGCAGCTCGGCCGCTACATCAAGCAACGCCGTGCAGGTCTCGGGCGCCTCGCCGGTGCTGATCGACCAGTACCTCTCGCCGCGCCACCGAGGTGGACGTCGACGCGCTCTGCGACGGCGAGGCGGTGTTCGTGGCCGGGGTGATGGAGCACATCGAGGAGGCCGGCGTGCATTCCGGCGACTCGCGCCTGCTCGCTGCCGCCGTTCTCGCTCCGTGCCGAGACGATCGACGAGCTGAAACGCCAGACCGAGGCGATGGCGCGCGCGCTGAACGTCCGTGGCCTGATGAACGTGCAGTTCGCCATCGAGGAGCCGCACTCGGCCGAGCCGCGCATCTTCGTGCTGGAGGTGAACCCGCGCGCCAGCCGCACCGTGCCGTTCGTCGCCAAGACCATCGGCGCGCCGGTGGCGGCGATCGCCGCCAAGCTGATGGCCGGCATGAAGCTCTCCGAGTTCAGCCTCGCCAGCGACACCCGCGACCACGTCGCGGTGAAGGAGGCGGTGTTCCCGTTCGCCCGCTTCCCGGGCGTCGACACCGTGCTGGGGCCCGAGATGCGCTCCACCGGCGAGGTGATGGGGCTCGACTGGCGACGCGAGGACGAGGGCGAGGACATGGCGCCGGCGTTCGCGCGGGCCTTCGCCAAGAGCCAGCTTGGCGGCGGCGTCGTTTTGCCGGCGGCCGGCTGCGTGTTCGTCTCGGTGAAGGACGCCGACAAGCCGTGGATCGTCGAACCGGTGCGCATCCTCACCGGCCGCGGCTTCGCGATCATCGCCACCGGCGGCACCGCCGACTTCCTGGAGAGCGAGGGCTTCGCCGTGGAGCGGGTGAAGAAGGTGCTGGAGGGCCGCCCGCACATCGTCGATGCGATGAAGAACGGCGGCGTGCAGCTGGTCTTCAACACCACCGAGGGCAAGCAGTCGCTGGAGGACTCGTTCTCGCTGCGCCGCAGCGCGCTGATGATGAAGATCCCCTACTTCACCACCGCCGCCGGCGCGCTGGCCGCCGCCCAGGCCATCGCCGCCCAGGCCGACGGCTCGCTCGAGGTCCGCCCGCTGCAGAGCTACGCCTGAGTGGCTGGACCGAGCATTGCCGGCCCGGCGCGGGCCGCCACGATACCGCGGCGTAAGCGTGGCGTTCGGGGAGACGTGATGGGCGGCTGGCGTTGGGCGGCGCGCGCAGCGGCGGCGGCGGCGATCTTGCTCTCAGGCGCCGCGCAAGGCGGCGCCGCTGCCGGCGGCGAATGCCGAGCTCGCGCAGATCGTGGAGCGCTACATCGCCTGGCGCGGCGGGGCGGCCTTCCGCGCCGACGTGAAGACCATCCACCAGACCGCCGACGTGCAGCTCTACGGCCTCGTCGGCAAGCTGGAGACCTGGCAGACCGACGACCACTGGCGCGAGGCGTTCCACGCGCCCGGCATGTCGATGGTGGCGGTCATCACCGCCCACGGCTCGTGGGTCACCAACTTCAACGGCCAGGTCCAGGCGACGCCGGACGCCTACAAGTACGCCAAGCGCGATCCTCTGAGCGCCAAGGCGCTGGAGGGCAAGGACCACGACACCGTCTCGCTGGTCGGCGACGAGTTGCTTGACGGCCGCGCCTGGAAGGTGGTGCGGGTGAGCTACGGCGACGCCGACACCTACGACGCCCTGATCGACCCGGCGACCGGCGAGCTCGGCGCGACACGCACTGTGCAGAAGGGCCAGCAGACCTTCGACCAGCCTAGCGACTGGCGCTGGGTGAAGGGCGTGCGCCAGCCGTTCGTCACCCAAGAGGTGTCGCCGGCCGGCGACAAGCGGGTCGAGACGGTGACGTCGATCGAGGTCGGCGGGCGGATCGACGGCGCGCTGTTCGCGCAGCCGCAACCGGCGGGTCGCCTCGCCTACGCGGCGGGCCGCGACTCGACCGACTGGATCGCGTTCACCGGCCTCGACGAGGGCCGCATCTTCGTGCCGGTGTCGATCAACGGCCACGCGGCCACGGCGATTTTCGACTCCGGCGCCAACGCGGCGATGCTCGACAACAGCTTTGCGCAGAGCGTCGCGCTAAAGCCGATCGGCGCGCTGCCGCTGGGCGGCGAGAACGCCGTCGGGTCGGGCGCCATGATACCCGGCGTCGACATCGCCATGGGCGGCGCGACGCTGAAGGGCGCCACGGTGGCGGCGAGCGATCTGCGCTCGCTGGGCGTGACCCAGCAGCTCCTCATCGGCGACATCATCCTGAACGGCGCGGTGCTTGACATCGACTTTCCGAACCGGCGCCTGGCGTTGCGCGACCCGGACAAATTCCGCCCGCCGGCCGGGGCGATCGTCGTGCCGCTGGTGGTGGACGCGGGCATCGACCTGGCGCCGGTTTCCGTCGACGGCGGCCCCACGGTGCTCGTCGTGGTCGACACCGGGCTGCCGATGGCGATGCGCATCTCGCCGCAGCTCGCCAAGGCGCAGCACCTGCTGGCCGGTGCGCCGTCGATCAGCGTCACCGCCGGCGGGATCGGCGGTTCGGCGCCCGGCCAGATCGCCAGCCTTAAGCGCGTCAGCCTCGGCGGCGTCAGCTTTACCAACGTGCCGGTGGTGTTCTCCGACGCCTGGCCAAGCGCCACCTACACCGACCGGGTGCAGGGCCTGCTCGGCGTCGCCCTGCTCAGCCGCTTCCGGGTGATCTTCGACTGGTCGCGCGGGCGCCTCTACCTGATCCCCACGCCCGACGCGACGACAGCGCCGTTCGCGAGGGACCGGCTCGGCCTGGTCTGGACGCCGGACGGCGCAGCGATGCGCATCGTCAGCGTCTACCCCGACAGTCCCGCAGCCCGCGCCGGCCTGAAGGCGGGCGAGGTGATCGACACGGTCAACGGCAAGCCCGCCGTCAGCGCCAGCGGCGCCGGCGCCTGGCCGCCCGGGACCCAGGTGACGCTGAGCGTGCACGCGCCAGCGCAAACCGCCATGCTGACCCTGGCGGACTATTACTAGGCCGAGGGCTACCAAGTCGGCGGCTTGACGCGTAGCTCTCTTATGGCACGGACAATGCCGCAAGATTGAGGACCAGACCATGACCCAGCAGACGCCGTCCGGCGAGCCGTTCGAGGGCAGGATCGGCCGCACCATCGCCGAGTCCACGCCATGGTGGCCGGCGCCGCGCCTGAAGGCCGGCGCGCCGGACGTGGTGCTGGTGGTGCTGGACGACACCGGCTTCGCCCACCTCGGCTGCTACGGCTCGACGCATCGAGACGCCGAACATCGACGCGCTGGCGGCTGGCGGCGCGCGCTTCACCGGCTTCCACACCACCGCGCTCTGTTCGCCGACCCGCGCCTGCCTGCTTGACCGGGCGCAATCACCACGCAGTCGGCATGCGGGCGATCTCCAACTTCGACACCGGCTTTCCGAACATGCGCGGCGCGCTGCCGAAGTCGGCCGCGACGCTGCCGGAGATCCTGCGCGAGAACGGCTATGCCACCTTCGCCGCCGGCAAGTGGCACCTCGCGCCGATGGCCGAGTGCACGGCCGCCGGCCCGTTCGCCAACTGGCCGCTGCAGAAGGGCTTCGACCGCTACTACGGCTTCCTGCAGGGCGAGACCGACCAGTTCCACCCGGAGCTGACCAGCGACAACCACTTCGTCGATCCGCCGGCGACGGCCGAAGAGGGCTATCACGTGTCGGAGGACATCGTGGACCGGTCGATGGCCATGGTGCGCGACGTGACCTCGCTGGTGCCCGAGCGGCCGTTCTTCCTCTACCTGGCGTTCGGCGCGATGCACTCGCCGCACCAGGCGCCGCAGAGCTACCTGGAGAAGTACCGCGGCCGTTTCGATCAGCCGGCTGGGACGTGACGCGCGAGGCCTGGTTCGCGCGGCAGCTGGCAAATGGGCATCGTACCGCCAGGAACGCGGCTGGCGCCCCGCAATCCCGGCGTCCGTCCGTGGTCGGAGCTTTCGGCGAACGAGCAGGCGTTCGCGGCGCGGCTGCAGGAAGCCTTCGCGGCGATGCTGGACCACACCGACGCGCAGGTAGGCCGGCTGGTCGAGTTCCTCAAATCGATCGGCCGCTTCGAGAACACCATCTTCGTGCTGCTCTCCGACAACGGCGCCAGCCAGGAGGGCGGCGCTTCGGGCGTGCTCGACGAGATGAAGTGGTTCAACGGCATGCGCGAGAACCCCGACGAGGCGGTCAAGCGCCTGGACGACATCGGCGGGCCGGCGAGCCACTCCAACATCCCTTGGGGCTGGGCGCAGGCCGGCAACACGCCGCTGAAGTGGTACAAGCAGAACACCCACGGCGGCGGCGTGCGCGACCCGCTGATCGTCAGCTGGCCGGCCGGGCTGCGGGCCGCCGGCCAGCTGCGCCGCCAGTTCTGCCACGCCATCGACATCGCCCCGACCCTCCTCGGCGCCGTCGGCATTGCGCCGCCGGCCGAGGTGAACGGCGCGCCGCAGATGCCGCTGCATGGCGTTAGCCTGGCGCCGGCGCTGGATGATCCGGCCGCGGCCATCGAGCGCGGGCCACAGTACTTCGAAATGCTGGGCCACCGCGGCATCGTGGCGGACGGCTGGAAGGCGGTGACCCACCACGCGGCCGGCCAGCCGTTCGACGACGACGCCTGGGAGCTCTACCGGCTCGCCGAGGATTTCTCGGAGTACGAGGACCTCGCCGCCGCCAACCCGCAGAAGCTGGCCGAGCTCGCCGAACTCTGGTGGGCGGAGGCCGAGCGCCACGGGGTGCTGCCGCTCGACGACCGACCGGCGTTCGCGCTCTTCCGCGCCGCCATGCGGCCCGGCATGCCGACCACCCGCACGCGCTTCGTCTACCACCCGCCGCTCAGCCACATCGTCGCCGACGGCTGCCCGACCGCGGCCCGCGGCTGGACGACCACGGTGGACCTCGACCACCCCGAGTACGGCGGCGACGGCGCGCTGATCGCCCGTGGCAGCCGCAACAGCGGCTACGCGCTCTATGTGAAGGATGGCCGCGCGGTCTTCGACTACAACGCCTTCCACGTTCACACCCGGCTGGTCTCCGACGCGCGGCTGCCGCCCGGCCCCTGCCGGATCGAGCTGGCGGTGACCCGCATCGATGGCAGCGGCGCCACCGCAACGCTCAGCATCGACGGTCGTGCGGCGGGCGAGGCGACGATCCCGCGCCTGCTCTTCATCATCTCCTCGACCGGCATGGACTTCGGCCGCTCGCTCGCCCCGGTGAACGACGACTACGAGGCCCCGTTCGCCTATCCCGGCCGCATCCGCGAGGTGGTGTTCGAGGTCCCGGCCGCGACCCCTCCAGGCGAGGTGCGCGCCACCGTGCGCGCGGAGATGGTGCGGCAGTAGGCGGCGTCCGCTAGGCTTGAAGGACGCCGTCTCGAAAGGAACGCCATGTCCGTCCGCACTGATGAAGTCGCCGATGGCGTCTTTCGGCTGTCGACCCTGGTGCCCGAAGTCGCCGCACCGGCCGGCTTCACCTTCAACCAGTACCTTCTGCGCGCCGACGATCCGCTGCTGTTCCACACCGGCCCCCGGCACATGTTCGGCGACATTTCCGAGGCCGCATCACGTCTCGTCCCGCTGGCAAGCCTGCGCTGGATCTCGTTCGGGCACGTGGAGTCCGACGAGTGCGGGTCGATGAACCAGTGGCTCGCGGCCGCGCCCGAGGCGCAGGTGGCGCACGGCTCCACCGCCTGCATGGTCTCGCTGAACGACCTCGCCGACCGCCCGCCGCGCCTGCTGGCCGACGGCGAGGTGATCGAGCTCGGCGGCAAGCGGGTGCGCTGGATCGACACCCCGCACGTGCCGCACGCCTGGGAATCGGGGCTGATGTTCGAGGAAGTCACCGGCACGCTGCTCACGGGCGACCTCTTCACCGCGGCCGGCGATGGGCCGGCGCTGACGCGCGACAGCATCGTCGAGGCCGCCGCGCGGACCGAAGAGATGTTCAAGGCCAGCGCGCTGACGCCGCAACTGGCGCCGACCATCCGTCGCTTGGCGGCGCTGCAGCCGAAGACGCTCGCGGTAATGCACGGCTCCTGCTTCGCCGGCGACTGCGCCGGCCAGCTGAACGGCCTCGCCGACTACTACGAGACCGCCTTCGTCGCGGCGCAGGCCTAGATCCGAGAGGAATTGTTCGATGCCAGCAGACGCCGGGACCACCGAGACGCCCGCCAAGACCGTCGCCGAGCAGCTCGATGCGCTGTTCGCGCCGTGGAACCGCACCGACGAGCCGGGGCTGGTGGTCGCCGTCGCCAAGGACGGCGCGGTGATCTACCGGCGCGGGTTCGGCATGGCGAGCCTGGAGACCGGCGCGGCCAACACGCCGAAGACCCGCATGCGGATCGGCTCGATCAGCAAGCACTTCACCTGCATGCTGGCGCTGCTGCTGGCCGAGGACGGCAAGCTCGACATCGACGCGCCGATCCGCACCTACATCCCGGAGCTGACGGGCCCCGGCGGCGAGCCGACGCTGCGCCAGCTGATGCAGCACCGCGGCGGCTCGCGATGCTACCTCGACCTCGCCTTCATCGGCCATGGCATGGCCGTGCCGCCGGCCGGCCGGGCGCTGGCGATGCAAGCGCGCCAGAGCGGGCGCAACTTCGCGCCCGGAACGGCGATGATCTACAACAATGGCGGCTACAACCTGGTCTCGATCGCCATCGAGCGGGCGGGCGGCGCCCCCTTCGAGGCGCAGCTGAAGGCGCGGATCTACGACGTGGTCGGCATGCCCGACACCGCCTCGATCCCCAGCGACTACGTGATCACGCCGGGGATCGCGACGATGCACACGCCGGAGCGCGACGGGAGCTGGCGGCGCGGGCTCTTCCCGACCGACGAGCTGCGCGGCGAGGGCGCGATGGTCTCGACGGTCGACGACATGCTGCGCTGGACGGCGCACCTTCGCACTCGCGATCGGCTCGGCTCGGCCGCCAGCTGGGCCGCGCTGACCGAGCAGCCACGCTACGCTGACGGCTCAGTCGGCGCCTATGCGCTCGGGCTGCTGCTCGACGAATACCGCGGCCTTCGCATCCTGCACCACTCCGGCGGTGTCATGGGCGGCACCGCCCAGATGCTGACCTTCCCCGATGACGGGCTCGACGTGGTGATCCTCGCCAACGGTGGCCGCGCCGCCGACGTCGGGCGGCTCAGCCAGCAGGTCGCCGACATCGTGCTGGCGGACCGCGTCGGTCTCGAGACGCCAAAGGTGGCGGCCGAGGACTTCAAGGCGGCGCTGGGCGACTACTGGTCGGCCGAGAGCGGCTCGATCTACAGCCTCGTCGACGACGCTGGCGTGCTGAAGCTCGGCCTCGGCAAGTCAGCGCCGGCCGCCAGCCTGCCGGTCCGGGCCGAGGGCGGGCGGCTGGTCGCGCCGGCCGGCGGCATCGGCGAGATCTCGGTCGCGCCGGCCGACGGCGCGCTGGAGGTGCGCTTCGGCGGCGAGACGCTGGTCCACGGCAAGCTCGAACCGGCCGACGGCGATGCGGAAGCGTTCGCCGCGGCCGCCGAGGGCCGTTATTTCAGCGACGACGCCGACACCACCGCCGCCATCGCCACCGAGGGCGACGCCCTGGTGCTGGTGCTCTCGGACGGCCTCGGCGAGACCCGCGCCAAGCTCACGGTGCTGTCGCCGCGCGTGGCCTACTCACGGCCCCGCGGCGCGATGGCGGTGTTCCGCGTGACCATCAGCCTCGACGTCGAGGACGGCAAGGCGACCGGCTTGCGCCTGGGCACGCCGCGCACCCGCAATCTGGCGTTCCGCCGCGCCTGATCATTCCTGGCCGCCGCCGTTCTGGATGATCGGGTCGGGCTCGCCAAGGAAGCCGCCGCCAGCGTCGCCCAGGTAGACGCCGTAGGCGCTCTTCAGACAGCGTGGCTTGCCGTCGCCCGCGCCGCAATCCCAGTCGTTGCGGTACCTGAACCACGTCGACTGGGCCGTGACATGGTGGACGCCGCCTGGGAACTGGTGGTGTCCTGGCCGCGGCGGGGCTCTCGGCTGGGTGGGATCGTCGGCGAACGAGATCGTGTCCTTGCCGTGGCCGACGTAGAACACGACGCCCGGCGTTGCGATGCTCAGTTGCACCCTGATCGGTTGCTTGAAGCAGCTGAAGTCCCAGTCGCCGCCCGCGTTCATGAGGTAGTTCGCCGATGCGGGATCGGCCGCCTGGAACGTCAGCGGATAGTCCGGCGCTGGGCCGACACGGATGATCGCCGCCACCTGAGGTGGCGGAGGCGCTACGCAAGCCATGGAACCCTTCCCTCCGTTTGCGGCGCGCGCCCCTAGTCACGCGCCGGCCATCGATCGAGGCGATCCGCATGACGCCGGGCCTGCCGGCCCCTGCATCCGCGGGCCATCCCCTGCCGACGCACCGAACGACCTTAACCGAACGGTGGCGCTGCGCAACGCGACCGAGGGCGGACGGCCGGCGTGTCCCGAAATGCCAAATCGCCGCCAGGGCCCCACAGAGCCTCGCAGATGCGATTGTAACGGCGCCAGCAGCGCCCCTAGCCGGAACCTCCGGCGCGGGGCTCCAGCGTGCCTTCCAGGCCCGGGAAACGCCATTCCAGCCTGGCTAGTAGGACTTGCTGCCGCCGCCGTTCTGAATGATCGGGTCGATGTGGCGCACGTGGCCGTTGGCGTCGACGAGATAGAGCCCGTACTCGCTCTTCAAGCAGTGGCGCTCACCATGGGGGTGGCCACAGTCGGTCGCGTTGCGATAGGTGAACACGATCGTCGTGGCGTTGATGCGATGGATGCCGCCCGGGAACTGCCGAACTTTCTCTGTCACCGGCCGCTTCTCGGCGCCGGCCTCGTAGGCGAACGACAACGCGTGGCGCCTGGAGAAGTAGACATGGTGCGGCCTGAGCCTCAGCTTGACCCTGATCGGGTGATGGAAGCAGCTGAAGTCCATATTGCCAGCGCCGTCGATGTAGGCAGCCGACGCGTCCGAAGCCCGGAAGGCCGGCGGACGGTCTGACGACGCAGGGGCGGCCGCGATGATGGCGGCGACCTCGGGCGGCGGATGCGCGACGCACGGCATTGGGGGGTCCCTTTCGGCTCTGCGGCGCGGAGGCGCGCCTTCACCATCGATAATCGATCGGGGTCCGCGGGCCCTTGGACAATGGACGCACTCGATCGGGACCGCTCGAACTCAGGGGTCCCGTCGGCGGATGCGACAAGCTTAGACGAAACGCGGCCTGCCTCAAAAGCACGGAGGTCCGGTCGGTGGTCGCCACCGTTTGCGGTGTCTGCTGGAGGATCGTCTGCGACCACGCCCAGTCGCTCCTGGCGAGGGAAGGATCGCCGTTCAGATCCTCGAAGTCGCCCGCCAGCAACGCGGCCTCGGCGGCTGTCACGGCGAGCGCGCGGTTCTGCGGGTAGCCGGTCAGCAGCGCGCGCAGCCGCTTCGCTTCGCCGGACGCGCCCTGCAACGCCTGCCGCTGGGCCGATGGCGTGCCTGCGCCCGCCGCGGCGATTTTCAACGCCACGATCCGCGCGGAGCCCAGCCGCGGGCCGCGCCAGGCCAGCGCCGCGTCATGGCGGGCGTCGGCCGACGTCACCTGCGCCTCGCAAAGATCGACGGCCCGCGCCGCGGTGTCGGCAGCTGCCTGCAGCTGGCCATCCTGCAGCAGCGCCTGAGCAAGCAGCCGCAGCACCCTCAGCGCCTGCGCCTGGTAGATGACGTTGTCGGGTGCTTCGCGCACCAGACGGCTCATCTGCGCGGCCGCCTCCTGCAAGGTGAGCGTCGCGGCGCTGGAGGCGCCTTCGGCGAGCTCGACGTTGCCCATCTCGGCCTGACTGTTGGCCAGGGCCACCGCCGCGTCGTTGTCGTGCGGCGAGGCGGCGATCAGCGCCTCGTAGACGCGGCCTTCCGCCTGCCGGTCGGCGAGCGCGGCGTCGAGCCGGCCGCGCGCCAGCTCGGCGTCGGCCAGCCAGCCGAAGCTTTGGGCCTCGTCCCATTGCCAGATGCGCTTGGGCGCCGGCGCGGCGACGAGGCGGCGGCTGATGGCGAGCGCATCCTGGAAGTCGCGGCCCGCCTCCTCGGCCCGAGCCAGGCTCAAGAGGACGACGCCGAGATTGGTATCGGCGTCCGCCGCCTCCCGCTGCCAGTCCAGGTTCTTGGGATCGATCGCAGCCAGGTGGCGCGCCAGCGCCTGGTAGGCGTGGAACTGGGCGAGCGCGGTGGTGGCGTCGCCGCTTCGGTAGGCCACCTCGCCGATGTAGGAGACGCTCTGGGCGTGATCGAAGATGGCCTGCGGATCGTTCGGGCGCCTCTTCAGCACCTCTGCGGTGCTCCTGGCGGCCTGCTCGAACAGCGTCAGCGCAGTCGTCAAGTGGTTGCGCTGTATCTGGATGTTGCCGAGCAACTGCAGCACCCGGGCGCGCTGGCCCAGCGATCGGGCGTTGAGGCTGCCGCTGTTCTCGGCGGCGTAGTAGGCCTGCGCCCGGGCGCCGACGGCATCGAGGATGTCGAGCCGGCCGGCGGGCTGCAGCTGGTCCTTCAGGTCGCTGATCATGAACTCGACCAACCCTTCGGCCTGGCCGCGCTCGCGGCGCGCCTGGTCGCGTTCGGTCAGCGCCACGAGCGCCAGCGCGGTCATCGTCGCCGCGGTCGCCCCGAACACCGACGTCAGCGCCATCAGCTGGCGGTTGCGGCGCGCCGCGTCGCGCTGCACCAGCTCGTCGAGCTCGATGTCGAGCACGCCGGCCACCAGCTTCAGCACCGCGGCGCGCAACGTGTCGCGGCCCGGCCGCAGGTCCGCGGCGATCGGCTCGATGCGCTCGCCGTCGGCGTGGCGGTGGCGCAGCGCCTGCGGGAAGCACTCCTGCGCCTCCCCGCCAGGCCGCTCGGAGGCGAACGGGTCGCCGCCCACGATCACCGCCAGGATGCGGTCCTCGCCGCGCTCGGCCTTGAAGCGGCGGATCTCCTCGTTCACCCACGGCGAGACGGCGGCCGCCGGCGAGCAGACCACGATCAGGCTGGCCGACGCGTCCAGCGCGGTCTTCAGCCGGTCACTGAGGCTGCCGCCGGCGCCCATCTCGTCGAGATCGCGGAACACCGGTCGCAGCCGTCGGGGCGCCGGGCCGCCCGGCGTCGGCCGGCCGACCAGTCGCCGCGGCACGACGTAGGCCTCCAGCGCGCGGTGCAGCCGCCGGGCCCAGCGGAGGTCCGCGTGGCTGTAGCTGAGGAACGCCCAATAGCGTGGGCCCGCTTCCGGCATCTCCAGTCCCTCGGGTCGCCGCCGTAGCGTGACCGCCACGATGACACCGAAGCTCGGCCGCTGTCACGGCGCCACAACCCTGGCTCCTGGGCGACCGGCTCGCGACCATGGATGGTATTGGGGCTCGACGCACGAAAATGATGCTGCGGCGCGGCGTTGGTGGCAGACTGCGACCCTGACGAGAGCCGGCGAGGAAGGGAGAAGCCGATGCGTTGGGAACGGGCCGCCATCGTGATCGCGCCGCTGGCGCTCATCGCCGGCGCGGCAGGCGCCGACACCGTGCATTTCTCCGCACGGCTGACCAGCCGGGCCGAGGCGCCGCCGAACGCCTCCAAGGCAGTCGGCGAGATCCAGGCCGACCTCGACACCGACGCGCGGCTGCTGACCTACAAGCTGACCTACCAGGGACTCACGGGACCGGCGACCGCGGCGCGGCTCCAGGGTCCGGCGAAGTCGGGCCAGACCGCGCCGCCGATCTTGTCGGCCGACGACGTTTCCAACCCGATCAGCGGCAATGCCACACTGACGCCGGCGCAAGTGGCCGACCTGAAGAAGGGGCTCTGGTACGTCAACATCGCCACCACGGCCAACCCGGACGGCGAGATCCGCGGCCAGCTGAAGTGGCAGGTCGACTGGGGAAAGGCAGAGGCGCCCGCCACGCCAACCCCGTCGATGCAGCTCTACCGCCCATCGCCAAACCTCTCGAACCGGTAGGGGGCGGCGGCGAACTGACCTACTGCTGCCGCAGGTCCAGCCGCACGCCGACGCGGACCACCGCGCCGTCCACCGGCGAGCCGTCGGCGGTCCAGGGGTTCATCCGCATGGTCTCTGCGAGCTTCACCGCCGCTTCCGGGAAGCCCAACCCGTCCGGGTCGCCCTCGGCCGGCGCGCAGTCGCTGAGCGTCCCGTCCGGTCCCACCACGCACTTGGCGACGCCGTGGCCGCTGGCGACACCCTTCTCCGCCGCTTCCGGCGGGTAGACCTTCAGCGCCTGCTCCGGATCGAAGCCCGAGACCCAGTAGGGCGAGGCGATGCGGCGGTTCTCCGCGCCGCCCGGGGCCGGGAAGCGGAACGGAATGTCGACCCAGAGCGCCGCGTGGCCGGGCGCGCTCGCCCACTCCGGCGCGACCCGAAACTTGCCGGCCAACGCCAGCGCGGCCTTGCCGAAGCCGTGCTTGTCCGGATCTTCCTTGATGACCATGCAGCCGGAGAGCGCGCCGCCCTTGCGGCTCACCTGGCAGTGCGTCACCGCGTAGCCCTCCATGCCGCCGGCCTTCGGCGGATAGGCGCGCACCAGGTCGGCGTAGCCCACTGTGCTCGCCCATACCGGGTTGTTCAGCATGGCGATCGAGCGCCGCTGCAGCGGATTGCCGAAACTGGTGACGTCGTCGAACTCCTGCGTCGGCGAGAGGATGTTGGTGCTGCCGGCGCGCTCGCCGGTCGGGCCGCCTTCCCGCCCGCGGCCGAAGTCGAACCGCGGGTTGGGCGGATTGAACTCGACGGCGATGTTCATGACGGCGTCGGTGGGGCCGTCAGGACCGGTGGCCGGCTTCACCTTGAACGTGGGCCGCAGCTCCATCGCCGCCGCGCCGAAGCCCTTTCCGGTGGGCTTCTCGGAGGCGATCCGGCACGCCTCGGCAAGGCCGTAGGTGTCGATCTGACAGGTCAGAATCACGTGGCCCGGGATTCGCGCCTCATAAGCGTCCTGCGGCCACACCGACGCCCACACCCCGCCCTGCGCGGTGTCGTCCGAAGGCACGTTGATGGTCGCGGCCGGCGGCGTATTCGGCGCCGGCGGCGGCACCACGACGGGCGCGACCGACGAGCTGCCCTGCACGATGGTCGCCGGCGCGGGTTGCGGTGCGCCGGCGACAGGCGGAGCGGCTGCTACGACGACGGCCGCGAGCGCTTCCAGGATCATCGGACCACTCCCCGCTTGCGCCTTACCCCACCGGGAGTGTCGCACGAAATCGGGCGAAGACAACGGCGCGGCGACGAGGCCGTGCAGTTGCGCGCGGCGGTTTAGGCCGTGGCGGCCTGGTCGGGGTGGGTGACGTAGAAGTCGAGGTCGGCGAGCAGGCGGCGCCAGGCGGCGTCGAGGTCGGCGGTCCAGCCGTCGGCGCAGGCCTCGCGGACCACCTCGGCGACGACGCCGAAGAACGTCTGGAACACGTCGGGCGGCACGTCGTAGCCGGCGTGGGTGACCACCTCGCACTGGATCAGCCGGTCGGCGTACTGGCGCTCGCCGATGAAGTCGAAGATCGCCTCGAACACCCGCATCAGCATCTCGCCCTTGATGGCGCCGCTGGTGTCGCGCCAGAACAGCAGCTTCATCTCGGGCTGGCGCTCGAACAGCACCTCGTAGACGCGCGGCGTCAGGTCGCCGGCCCGCTCGGCGGCGATCTCCAGGCTGCGCTCGACGGCGGCGGCGTCGGCGGGATCGGTGCGCCGGCGGCTGGCCGAGGCGACGGCGACAGCGCTCATGATGGGGCGACCAGGGTTTCGAGGATGGCGGCGGCCCGCTCGATGAACACCTCGCGCTCGCGGCCCTCCAGCGGCTCGCCGCGGATCAGCCGCTCGACCAGGAAGCCGATGAAGACGGCGGCCAGCGCGCGGGCCCGGCCGCGGGCGTCCTCGCCGCCCAGCCAGTCGCGGATCGCCGAAAGAAAGCGCTCCTGCACCGCGACGTTGAGCATCGGCGCGGTGGCCGGCGAGGTGGCGGCGCGCAGCAGGAACTGGAAGCTCTGCGTCCCCTCCTCGTTGTCGTGCGGCGAGCCGGCCATCATCGCGGCCACCTCGCGCGGGAAGCTGGCGCGGTCCCACTGGCGCCAGCGGCCCTGCCCGATCGAGGCCTTCAGGGCCTCGGTGAAGAGGCCCTCCTTGCCGCCGAAGTAGCGCTTGATCAGCGCCACGTCGGCGCCGGCTGCGGCGGCGATGTCGCGCAGCGTGGCGCTGTCGTAGCCGAGGCGCGGCGAACTGCGCCTTGGCCGCCTCCAGCAGCGCGGCGCGGGTGGCCTGCGCGTCGCGGCGGCGCGGCGGGGCGCGGTCGATGACAACGGCGTCGCTCATGGCCTGCACTCTACGCCAAGGCCGTCCGGCCGTCAGTTCCGCGTCGGGATCACCACCTGCATGCTCTCGAAGCCGTGCACGAACGACGAGTAGGTGCGCACCGGCTCGCCCACCAGCTCGATCACGCGGGAAGCGCTTCAGGATCTCTTCCCAGATGATGGTCAGCTGCATCTCGGCGACGCGGTTGCCGACGCAGCGGTGGACGCCGAAGCCGAACGACATGTGGTGGCGCGGCCGCTCGCGGTCGATGATCGTAGGCCATCGGGTTGGCGATCACCGCCTCGTCGCGGTTGCCCGAGATGTACCACATCACCACCCGCTCGCCCTGCTTGATGGTCTTGCCGCCGAGCTCGATGTCGCGGGTGGCGACGCGGCTCATGTGGGCCAGCGGCGTCTGGTAGCGGATGGTCTCGGAGACCATGTTGGTGATCAGGCCGGGGTTGGCGCGCAGCTTGTCGTACTGGTCGGGGTTCTTGTTCAGCGCGTAGACGCTGCCCGAGATGGTGTTGCGGGTGGTGTCGTTGCCGCCGACGATCAGCAGGATCACGGTGCCGTGGTACTGCTCGCGCGACATCTGCGCGGGTCTCGGGGTGGTGCGTCAGCATCGAGATCAGGTCGATGCCGCCTTCGGCCGTCGATGCGCTGGTTCCACAGTCGCCTCGAACGTGCCGAAGCACTCGTACATGGCCTCGGCCTTCTGCTCCCAGCTCTCCACCGGGCCGTGGCCGGGCTGGTTCATCACCATGTCCGACCAGTAGGGCAGCTTGCGGCGCTCCTCGAACGGGAAGTCGAAGAGCGTGGCCAGCGTCATCGCCGTCAGCTCCTTGGAGACCAGGTCGACCCAGTCGAACGGCGTGCCGATCGGCAGGGAATCCAGGATCTGGCCGGCGCGCTCGCGCACCACCGGGGCCATCGTGGCGATGTTGGCCGGCGCGACGGTCGGGCTGACCGCCTTGCGGTGCACGCTGTGCTCGGGCTCGTCCATGGTGATGAAGCCGGCCCCGCCGCTGCGGCGCGGCTCGCGGCCCATGGCGATCAGCGCCTTCTCCTGCTCCTCCATCTGCTTCTTGTTGGCCAGGCCAATGCCCTCGGCGGAGGAGAACTCCACGTGGTTGGTGTCCACCGCCATGATGTCGTCCCAGCGGGTGATCGACCAGTAGGGGCCGAACTCGCTGTCGGCCGTGAAGTGCACCGGATCCTCGCGCCGCAGCCGCTCGAACACCGGCCAGATGGTGTCGTTCTGGAAGCGGTCGGTGCGGGCCGGATTGAGCTCGGCGAGCGGCAGCGCATAGGCCTCGTCGACCTGCGTGGCGGCGTCGGGCTTCACGGCGATGTTCATGGCGGCTTTCCTGGAGCGCGAGGGGTGGCTCAGGCTCGCAGGATCGGCGCAGAACGGCGCTATGTCAATCGCTGTTGACTTAGGCCCGCGTCACGGGGCCTCGAGCGCGTCCGCGAGTTCGAGGAAGCTCTCCACGTGGTAGTCGAAGGTCCCCAGATCCGGCCGCCGCGGCTGCCGGTCCGGGCCGTACTCGAGCGGGACGGGCGACGTAGGCGGTGCTGAGGCCGCGTGTCGCGGCGGCGGCCAGGTCGGACGGGTGGGCGGCGACCATCAGGCATTCGGCGGGCGCCAGGCGCAGCATCCGCGCGGCGGAGTTGTAGGCTTCCGGCTGCGGCTTGTAGGCCCGCGCCACCTCGGCGCCGAGGATGGCGTCCCAGGGCAGTCCCGCGCGCCTGGCCATATCGACCATCAGCCGCACGTTGCCGTTGGAGAGGGTGGCGAGGATGAAGCGACGCTTCAAGCGCGCCAGGCCTTCCAGCACGTCGGGCCAGGGATCGAGGCGATGCCAGGCGAGGTTCAGCTCGTCGATCTCGGCGTTGGTGAGGTCGGTGATCCCGCTCTCGGCCAAGAGCTCGACCAGGTTCTCGCGGTGCAGGTCGTCGAGGATGACGAACGGCCGCTCGCCACTGCTGACCTTGGCCATCGCCGGGACGTAGCGGGCGCGCCAGCCGTCGGCGAAACCGCCCCAGTCGAGCGCGTGGCCCTTCGGCGCCAGCAGCCGCTCGGCCTCGCGCGCCACCGAGCCGCGCCAGTCGACCACCGTGCCGAACACGTCGAACGTCAGCGCCTGGATCTCCATCGCCGACCCACTGCCAGGAAACCGCGGCGCCGGCCAGTCAGCCTTGCGCGGCCTCCACGTGGCCGAACTGCTCGCGCGGCCAGTTCAGCGCGCCGGCGCGCTGGTTGGCCGGCCGCGCCGACAGCCGCTCGTCGTAGGCGACCAGCGCCGGCGTCCTCGGGATCATCCCGCAGAACAGGCCGATCGACATCACCGAGCCCACCATGACGTCGGCGGCGCTGAAGCGGTCGCCGAGCAGCCACTCGCGCTCGTCGACGGCGGCGGTCAGCTCCTCCAGCACCTTCTCCCACGCCGGCCAAGCCGACGCCCCAGTCGTTCTTGGGCGGGACGACGGTGGTCGAGCTGCAGCTCGCGCGCCGGCTCCAGCACCGCGGTCGACCAGACCATCCACTCAGGTACGGGCCGCGGTCCGCCTCATCGAGCCGCGGCGCCAGCGCGCCGCAGCCGTAGCGGTCGGCCAGATAGAGGCAGCAGGCCGGCGCCTCGGTGACCGACGACTCGCCGTCGACCACCGCTGGGACCTTGCCGCTGGGCGTCAGCCTGAGCAGCGCCTCGGGCCGGCGCCAGTCCTCCAGGCTGACGATCTCGCTGCGCGTAGTCGAGGCCCAGCTCCTCCAGGCACCACAGCACCGAGATGGCGCGGCTGGCGAGGGCGCGGTAGAGGCGATCTTCGGCTCGGGCATGGCGCGGCTCCTTCGATGACGCCGGGTCAGACTTGGCGCGATCCTGAGGCTCAGTGTAGAACCGCTCGACAACGAATTGCGTCAGGAGGAGACGGAGCGATGGGCAAGCTGGATGGCAAGGTGGCGCTGGTCACCGGCGGGGCGAGCGGCATCGGCGCGGGCTGCGCCGAGCGGCTGGCCGAGGAAGGCGCCACGGTGGTCGTCACCGACCTGCAGGACGTCAAGGGCGAGGAGCACGGTCGGCGCGATCAAGAACGCCGGCGGCAAGGCGCGCTACCTGCACCACGACGTCACCAGCGAGGACGCCTGGATCGGCGTCGTCGCCGACGTCGAGAAGACCGAGGGGCGGCTCGACATCCTGGTCAACAACGCCGGCATCGGCCTCGGCTGCCCCTCGATCACCATGATGAGCCTGGAGGATTTTCGCCGCCAGCAGGCGGTGAACGTCGAGGGGGTGTTCCTCGGCATCAAGCACTCGCTGCCGCTGATGCGGAAGGCCGGCAACGGCGGCTCGATCATCAACATGTCGTCGGTGGCCGGGCTGAAGGGCTCGCCGATCCTGGCGGCCTATTGCGCCACCAAGGGCGCCGTGCGGCTCTTCACCAAGGCGATCGCCATGGAGTGCGCCAACTTCAAGGACGGCATCCGGGTGAACTCGGTGCACCCGGGCATCATCGAGACGCCGATCTGGCTGTCGATCTCCGGCATGGGCCAGCAGCAGGGGACCAACGCGCCGCCCGACCTCGACGCGATGAGCCAGCAGGCGGTGCCGCTGGGCGTCAAGGGCGTGCCGCGGGACATCGCCAACGGCGTCCTCTGGCTCGCCTCCGACGAAAGCCGCTACGTCACCGGCGCCGAACTGGTGATCGACGGCGGGTTGTCGGTGCGATAGCGCGGCCCCCCAAACCCCGCTCGTCCCGGCGAAGGCCGGGACCCAGGCAGGACTGAGTGAGAGTCTGGCTGGCCAGAGAGTAGGTGCGCGCCGCAGGCGTTGTCTCAAGGTCACACGAAGAACACGAAGGAAGCAAAGCTCACCAAGAGCCGCTTCGCCTCCGAGCGAGCGCCTTCGTGCTCTTCGCTTGCTTCGTGTTCTTCGTGTTAGCAAAGGGATGCCTACGGCGCAGCCATGCCGGCAGGCTATCACGCCCCCGAACACAGTCCTGCCTGGGTCCCGGCCTTCGCCGGGATGAGCGGATAGTTGGGGAGTTACTTCCGCTGACGCTTCAGCGCCGCAGCCCTCTTCGCTTCCGCCACAGCCAGGGCCCGCTGCGCCCAGGCGCAGGCTTCCTCCGGGTCGTCGAGCGCGGGCTCGGGGAGCGACCAGTAGCTGGTCTCCTGGGGGATGCCGGCCGTCGGGCCTCGACGCTCGGTGTAGATCCACGAGACTGCACCTGCGGCCGCCAGGTCGGCCTGCAGCGCCAGGTCGGTCTTCAGGTAGATGCGGCCCTGGTCGACGAGGGCGAACATGACGGCCCCGGCATAGAGGCCCGCGCCGCCGAACATCCGCCGCGCCTGCACCGGCCCGAGGCCTGAGAACAGGTCCTCGGCGAAGGCGAGATCGGCGGCGGATTCGCTCATGCCTGGGAGAGAACCGCAGCCATTCCCGCGCGTCTATCTCCGGCTTGACAGAGGGCCGCCCCGCTCGCGACCCTGGCGGAGACTGGAGCACCGCCAGACCATGCCGCTCGACGCCGCCCTCGATCCCGATCCCTATGCCGTCGCCGAGGATCTTGCGCCGCGCATCGATGCGCTGGATCTGCGCGACAACGTCCGCCAGCTGGTCGACGACGGCTACACGGTGATCCAGGACCCGGTCGCCCACGCGCTGACCGACCGGGTGCGCGCGGCGATCATCGCATGCGCGCAAGCCACCGAGGGCCGCTCGAAGGGCTACGCGGCCGGCCTGCTGCTCGGCCGCGACCCGGTGTTCGCCGAGGCGGTGGTGGTCCCGCAAGCTGCTGGCGATGGTGGAGTTCCTGCTGGGCCGCGGCTTCATCCTCTCGCAGCTGGTCGGCTCGATCCGCAGGAAAGGGCCGGGCTCGCTCGGCCTGCACGCCGACAACAGCTGGTTCCCGGCGCCCTTCCCGCCCTGGGAGATCATGTGCACCGCCTGCTGGGTCACCGACGAGTTCACGCTGGAGGGCGGCTCGACCCTGGTGATCCCCGGCACCCACAAGCACCGCTCGCATCCGCCCAGGGACGTGCGCAAGTCGCTGGAAAGCGCGCGGCCGATCGTGGCGCCGAAGGGCTCGCTGGCGCTCTGGAACGGCAACGTCTGGCACGGCAACTATCCGCGCCAGACCGACGGCGAGCGGGTGGTGCTGCACATGACCTACACCCGCGTCGGGTTCGCGCCGGTGGAGGACTACCGCCACCTGGACGACGCCTGGCTGGAGGGCCAGCCGCCGCAGATGGCGACGCTGCTCGGGCGCGAGAACTTCCTCGGCAAGACCACGATCGAGAGCGGCGGCGCGATCGGTCCGCTGCTGCAGAACACCTACCGGCAGGTGCACGGGCCTGGCGGCTACTGACGGCGAGCCTGGGGGGCGGCGATGGGGCGACTGACGGCGGGAGGCGGACGCCTACCTCGCGTCCGGCGTCTACCTCTGCGGCGGCCGCTCAAGTCGCGTGCAGGGTTGCCCACCCTATCTCTTGTGCCATGAGCGAGCCCTCGCCAGCCAAATCTCATAACGCCTCCGTCGAGAAATGGCCGGCGGACGCCGTCTTCACGGTGGGCCATTCCACGCGCCCGCTGCCTGCGTTCATCGCGCTCGTGAAAGCCTATGGGATCGAGCGGATCGCCGACGTCCGCACCGTCCCTCGCTCGCGCCACAACCCGCAGTTCAACGCGGACACGCTGGGGCCGGCGCTGGCCGACGCCGGGATCGGCTACAACGCGCTGAAGGCGCTGGGCGGCCTGCGCCATGCGCAGAAGGACTCGCCCAACCTCGGCTGGCGCAACGAGAGCTTCCGGGGCTTTGCCGATTACATGCAGACCACGGCGTTCGACGACGGCCTCGCACAATTGATCGGGGAGGCCCGCGTCGCACCCACCGCGATCATGTGCGCCGAGGCGGTGCCCTGGCGCTGCCACCGCTCGCTGGTCGCCGACGCGCTCGTGGTGCGCGGCGTCCCGGCGGTGGAGATCCTGTCCGAGACCAGCTGGCGCCTGCACGCGCTGACCCCCTTCGCCCACGTCGAGGGCCTGCGGATCACCTATCCGGCCGAGACCTAGCTCCCGCTCAGAATGGCGCTGGCCCGGTGGTGGCGCGGGGGGCGTAGCTCGCGGCTTCGACGGCGAGGCGGTCCTCGGGGCGCTCGCCGCTGAGCCAGGCCAGCATGGCGGCGGCGGCGGCGCGGCCCATGCGGGCGGGGTCGATCGTCACCGTGCTGATCGCCTGGCGGCGATGGTAGCCCTCGGCGGCGATCTCGCTGAGGGAGACGATGCTGAGCTCGCCCGGCACGGCGACGCCGGCCGCTTCGCAGGCGGCGACCAGGCCACGGGCATGGGGATCGGCGGCGATCACCGCGGTCGGCCGATGCGGCCGCGCCATCAGCGCCGCCAGGCAGCCGCGCATGCCGTCGGCCTCGGGCGCCTCGACCGCCTCGACGACCAGGCCGAGCGCCTTCAGCCCTTCGCCGATCGCCTGCAGCGGCGCAGTGCGTGGCTCGCGCCGCACGATGGCGACGTGCACGTGGCCGAGCGCGCGCAGATGCGCACCGAGTTCGCGCGCCGCCGCGTCGAACACCGGGAACAGGGTCGGCAGGCCGGCGAACGCGCCCGCCCCGCCGAACATGTTGACCACCGGGATGCCCGCCGCCGCGTAGGCCGCCAGCGCCGCGCCAGGCGCCCGCGGCCGGATGCAGAACAGCGCGTCGACACGCCGCTCCAGGAAGCGCCGCATCAGCACGTCGTAACGGTCGGCGTCGCCGCGCGCTGTGGAGATCAGCAGAGAATAACCGGCTTCCTCGATCGCCTCGCTGAGCGCGTCGAGCAGGTCGATGCCCAGCGTGTTCCTGAGGTCTGAGAAGAGCAGCCCCATCGTCATGGTGCGCTCAGCTCGGAGCGTCCGGGCCGCCTCGTTCGGCACGTAGCCGAGCTCGCGCGCCGCCGCCTCCACCCGCGTCCGGTTCGCCTTGGAGACCGCAAGGCCGTTGAGCGCGCGCGAGACGGTGGCGATCGAGACGCCGGACCGGGCAGCCACTTCGTGCAGCGTCACCTTCATCGCCCGCGATCATCGCAATTGCGGCAGTGACTGTAAACGTTTAAGCCTGCGAGGAGAGCCTTCGGCGGAGCCTCGCCATGAACCGCATCCGCTTCGGCGTCTTCGACCATATCGAGCACCTGCCGGGCGTGCCGCTGACGCAGCTCTACGCCGAGCGCCTGACCCAGTTGGAGGCGCTCGATGAGGCGGGGTTCTTCGCCTACCACCTCGCCGAGCACCACACTCCGGCGGTGCACTCGATGGCGCCGTCGCAGAACGTGTTCCTGGCCGCCGCCGCGCAGCGCACGAAGCGGCTGCGCTTCGGGCCCGGCGTCTACGTGCTGCCGCTGCACCACCCGCTGCGGCTCATCGAAGAGGTCTCGATGCTGGACCACCTCTCGAACGGGCGCCTGGAGATCGGCGTCGGCCGCGGCGGCGTACTGGAGGCCTTCTTCTGGGGCCAGGAGGGCGACGAGGCCACCAATGCGCGGCGCTACGAGGAGGTGCTGGGTGCGCTGAAGGCGGGCCTCGCGAACGACGAGCTGACCTTCGCGGGCGAGTTCTTCGCCTTCGATCACGTGCCGATGCGGCTGCGCCCCTACCAGCAGCCGACGCCGCCGTTCTGGTACATGCGCAACCCCGAGACCGCCGCCCTGAACGGCATGAACTGCATCGTGGTCGGCTCGCTCGACACGCTGGAGGCCAACGTGATCCGCTATCGGCGGATCTGGGCCGAGCACAACGGACCGCTGACGGCGCAGGGCCGCCCGCCGATGATCGGCCTCGTCGTGCACATGCTGCTGGCCGAGGACGAGCGGGCCGCGATCGCCGAGGCCGAGCCGGCGGCCAAGGCCTACGGCTGGAACCTCGGCGCGCCGCGGCGGCTGGAGGCCGAGCGGCGCGGCCTCACCCAGTTCACCCAGCGCGCCGACAGCGGGGCGCCGCAGCGCGGCGGTCCGGACCGCCACCGGGCGGTGGAGGAGCGGCGCGACCTCGACGCCTCGCTGCAGCGGCTCGCCGAAGAGGAGCGCGCGCAGCGCGACGCGCGGCGGCGCACGCCCGGCGGCATCCCGGGCTTCGTAGTCGGCACGCCGGAGACGGTGCGGTCCTATTTCGACGAGTACCTGACCACCGGCGCCGACTACATGGTGCTGTCGTTCCAGTGGGGGAGCCTCAGCCACGCGCAGGCGATGCGCTCGATACGGCTGTTCCGCGAGCATCTGGCGCCGCGCTACGCGCTGGCCGACCCGTTCACCTTCGAGCCCCAAGAGACGGCGGAGGCCGACGCATGAAGACCTGTTTCCTCGGCACCGGCGGCTATGTCGGCAAGGTCGCGGCGCGCGGCTGGCCGGCGCCGCCGGAGCTCTGCGAGCGCGAGGAGGCGATGCGCTCGATGGACACCGCCATCCGCCAGTACAAGCTGGCCGAGGAGGCCGGCTTCGACTGGGTGTCGATCTCCGAGCACCATTATCAGCCGGGCCTGATGACGCCGAACCCCGGCATCCTCGCCGCCGCGATCAGCCAGCAGACGACCCGCGTGAAGATCGCCCTGCTCGGCCCGCTGGTGCCGCTGATCAACCCGGTGCGCGCGGCCGAGGAGATCGCCATGATCGACGCGCTGAGCCACGGGCGCGTCGTGGTGCTGTTCCTGCGCGGCACCCCCAACGAGCATGCCACTTACGGCACCAACCCGGCCGAGACCCGCGAGATCACCCAGGAAGGCGTGCAGCTGATCCTGCGCGCCTGGACCGAGCCGCAGCCGTTCGGCTGGGAGGGCAAATACTTCCGCTATCGGACGATCTCGGTCTGGCCACGCACGGTGCAGGATCCGCACCCGCCGGTGTTCTACTCCGGCAACAGCGACGAGTTGGCCGAGTTCGCCGGCAAGCACGGCCTGTCGCTCGCCGTCGGCTTCGCGCCGGTGGCGAAGGTGGCGCAGCAGGTGGAGATCTACCGCCGCGCCGCCCGCGCCGCCGGCTGGGAGCCGACCCACGACAACGTGCTCTACCGGGGAAGGATGATCATCGCCGAGACCGACAGCGAGGCCGAGGAGATCGTCAATCGCCTGCCGGCGCGTCCGAGCGCGCCGGGCGGCGGCCAGGGCGGCGGGGATCCCACCGCTGGCGTCGCCGGCGTGCAGTTCATGGGCGGGCCGGCGACGGTGCTTGCCAAGGCGAAGGCGCTGCACGAAGCGGGGGTCGGCATCCTCGACGTCGCTGTGGCGGGCGGCGGCATGACCCGTTCGCTGGAGCTGTTCGGGCGCCAGTTGGGCCCGGCGCTGGCCGAGATCAACTAGGGGGCAGGCCGATGACCGTCACCGACACCCCCGCCTCCGCCGTCACCGAGCTGGGACTCGGCCGCCCGGTGCTGGTGCTGGGCGCGGCTCCCGGCGCTCCGGGCCTGGCCGCGCTGGCGGCGCGGTTCCGCCTCTTCGTGCTGGCGGACGCCGCCCACGCCGCCGACTGGCTCGCGGCGCGTGCGCCGGGGACGCTGGGCGTGGTGGGCGTCGGCCCGGCGGCCGGCGCGGCGCTCAGCCTCGTCCGCGAACTCGGCGAGGCGGCCGACGCGCTGGTGCTGGTCTCGCCCGCCGGCCTGACCCTCGGGGAGGGCGAGCGGCTGGCGACCCCCATCTGCGTGCTGGTCGGCGACCGCGACGCGTCGGCCGCGCCCCTTGCGGACTGGCGCCGGTCGCTGCACGCCAGCACCGTGCTGGTGTACGACGCAGGCCCCGACATCCTGGCCGACCGCCCGGACGCCTTCGCCAACGCCGCTGGCGACTTTCTCGACCGCAAGGCGCGGTTCGCGTTTGCCGACAGCGTGGCTCTGACGCGGTGACCGACGCTCGGCTAACGGCGGCGTTGGCATGCATGCCGGCGCTGCTGATGCTGCTTGGCTGTGCCAGGCCGCAGCACGCGTTGACCTATCGCCTGACCGTCACCGTCAGCGACAGTGGGCGGCCGGTCAGCGGCTCGGCGGTCCGCAGCGAGGACTGGTCGCCGGCGGAGATCGGCGGGGACAACGTCCCGCTGCAACACACTGTTCACGGCGATGCGATCGTGCTGCCGATCCGCGGCCGCCTGCTGGTGGTGACCATGGCGGGCTGGGACAAGCCCAGCTGCACGGGGCCTGTCGATCCGCAGGGCTGCACGCGGCGCGGTGACTGGACCCCGCAGGCCGCGCCCGCCGACGCCACCACCGGCCAGAGCGGCGCATGGCCGTGGATTGCCGCGCCCGGCCCTGGCGGCGCCGCCAGCCTCACGACCCGCCAGCTGCCAGTGTTGGTCACCTTCGACGGCGCGCCGTCGACCGGCAGCGTGCGGGTGGTGGACGCCGCGCACCTGGACGCGGCGTTCGGCCCCGGCGTTCGGGTCGTCTCGGCCAGCGCAGCGCCCAGCACCGAGGTTGTGACCCGCGGCATCGCCGTGGCCCTCCCCTTCCTTCACACTCCGGATCCGCAGATGCAGGACTGCATCCTCGCCGACCCGGCGCCCAACCCGCCGCCCGACGCCCGCCTGAAGAACCCCTCCCTCGGCGACTGCGTCTGGAACAGCCTCTTCACGGAATAGCCGCGCGGCGCGTCGGCCGATCCATCAAGCTGGACCTGGCGGAGCACCGTCCGCTATCGTTGCGAGCCGAGACCCGCGCGAGAAAGGCCGTCGCCAAGTGGGCTCTTCCGACCCGATCCTGGTCGCCCTGGCCGGCGCGTTCCTGGCGCTGATCGGCAACCTCGTCGTCAGCGTCGTCAACAACCGCAACTCCATCGCGCAGGACAAGCGCCAGGCGCAGAGCGACCTCGATCAGGAGAAACTGAAGGCGAAGTACGACCTGATCCTGGCGTCGATCGCCACCAACGACCCGGCAGCCGCCAAGCGCAACATCGAGTTCTTCATCGGTTCGGGCCTGCTGGACGACCCCGGAAACGCCATCCGAGACGCGCTGACGCGGTACGGCCCGGTGCTTCCGGCCGCCGGAAGCAGCGCCGGGCCGACGGGGCGCGCCGTGCCTGCGTCCGACATCGCCAAGCTCTACAACTTCCCTCAGGACCTCGACGGAACGGGCCAGGTCATTGGAATAATTGAGTTCGCCGGCGGCTTCCGCCCCGCCGAGGTGGGGGCCTACTTTCTGGCGAACCATCAACAACGTCCAGAGATCGTCGCCGTGTCCGTCGAAGGCGCGAGAAACAAGCCCGGCGAGAAGGGGGAGAGCGGACAGGTCCTCGCGGATATCCAAGTCGTCGGGGGGATTGCGCCGAAGGCCAAGCTGCGCGTCTACTTTGCAGCGCAGACCGGCGGACCGGCGATCTGGACGGCGGCGATCCGCAGGGCGGTCGCAGATGGGGTCGGCATCCTGTTGATAAACTGGGGCCGGCCGGAGAGCGCGTGGAAGCGCGCGGAGCTGAGCGCGGTGGACAGCGCGCTCGCGATGGCGGCGCAGCAGGGCGTGACGATCATCACCAGCGTCGGCAACAGCGGCGTCACGCTGGGTGGGACGCAGCGAGAGGTTGCGTTCCCGGCGACCAGTCAATGGGTGTTGGCCGTCGGCGGCACCGCAATGGAGTCCACCGCCGATGGCATCACGTCCGAAGTCGTCTGGAACGAGCCGAACGCCGGCGCGACCGGCGGCGGGGTCAGCCGCAAGATCGAACGTCCAGGCTGGCAACGGGGTGTCGTCATTCCATCGTTGGGTGCGAGGGCCTTCGAAGGCCGTGCTGTCCCTGATGTGGCGGCCGCCGCCTGGCGAACCATGACAATGATTGGCTACGACGGCGAGCACACCCCAGTCGGCGGGACGACCATCGCGTCGGCTGTATGGGCCGGTCTGATCGCTCGCGTGAACCAGGGGCTTGGCCGCAATGTCGGCCACATCACCCCGCGACTTTACGAGGCGATCGGCCCGGCCGGCGTGCTCCGACCCATCACCAAGGGGGACAACAGTTGGGGCGGCGTGAAGGGATACGCCGCCACCGAGGGATGGAGCCCTGTGGCGGGCTGGGGGGTGCCTGACGGAACCAAACTGTTGGAGTGGTTGAGAACGAACGGCTGACGACGACCCGCCGTCACGCCCACTCCACGTCCGCCCCAAGCGCGATCAGGTTCTCCACGAACCTCGGATGCGCCCTGCGGATGGGGTCGGCGTTGAGGATCTTCGAGGCGCCCTCGATGCTGGCGGCCAGCATCAGCAGCGCGATGGCGACGCGGATGATGTAGGGGCTCTCGACGGTGGCGGGGACCAGCGGCTTGCCGCCGAAGGTGATCACCCGGTGCGGATCGCAGCTGAGCGCATGCGCGCCGAACTTGGCGAGCTCGCTCGTCCAGCCCAGCGCGCCCTCGTAGACCTTGTTCCAGTACATCATCTCGCCGTCCGCCTTGGCGCCCAGCGCGATGAAGATCGGCAGCAGGTCGACCGGGATGTAGGGCCAGGGCGCCGCCTCGACCTTCGGCAGGATGTAGGCGGTGAACGGGTGGACGATCTTCAGGGGGCCGTCGGCGCGGGCGCTCGACCAGCCGTTCTGGTGGCTGACCTGGACGCCGAACTTGCCGAAGGTGCGGTCGATCAGCGGGAACTGGTCGGGGCGCGCGTTCCTGATCCGCACCTCGCCGCCGGTGATCGCGCCCAGCGCCAGGAAGGTGGCGATCTCGTGGAAGTCCTCGGCGAAGTCGTGCTCGGCGCCGTGCAGCCGCTCGACGCCTTCGACCACCAGCCGGCTCGCGCCGACACCCTCGATCCTCGCGCCCATCTTCGTGAGGAACGCGCAGAGCTCCTGCACGTGCGGCTCGCAGGCCGCGTTGGTCAGCGTCGAGGTCCCCTCGGCGGTCACGGCGCAGAGCGCGAAGTTCTCGGTGGTGGTCACCGAGGCGTAGTCGAGCCAGTGGCTGGCGGCGGCGAAGGCGCGGCCGTTGCGCGGGCGATTGGAGAGCGCCAGCGCCCCGCGCTCCGGCGTCACCTCGACGCCGAAGGTCTGGAACACCTCGATGTGCGGGTCGATCTCGCGCACGCCGAGCGTGCAGCCCTTCACGTCGCCTTCGATGCGCGCCTCGCCGAGCCTGGCCAGCAGCGCCGGGATCAGCATGATCGACGAGCGCATGCCCTCCGGCAGCCGCGCCGCGGCGGGGTCGAGCCGGCCGGCGTGGCGCACGCGCAGCACGCCGGTGGCGAAGTCCATGTCGACCTCGCTGCCGAGCCGCCGGAAGAGCTCGACGATCTGGTGGGCGTCGGTGATGTCGGGCACGCCGCGCAGCGTCACCTGCTTCGTCGGTGAGCAGCGTCGCGCAGAGGATCGGCAGCACCGCGTTCTTGTTGGCCGAGGGGATCACGCTGCCCCGCAGCGGGCGCCCGCCATGCACGATGAGATTGGCCACGTTGCGCCTGCTCGCTTCGGGAAGATCGCGAGAGCGCTTAGCTCAACGGCCCGCAAGGCGCGAGGCGAGACTGAGGGCCGGCGCGCTCTCGCCTGCGCAGCCTTCACAATCGGCGGAATCCCGCACCCCTTGAGTTTGCGCCATTACGCACCTACTCTTTTCCCCCCCCGGACGCCCGCGCCCGCGGCCGGAGAGCGATTTCTTTCAGAAGGGCGAGTCGAGCCAACATCCGTATGGAAAAGGTGCCGATGACCGCCGAGGGCTACCAGGCCCTCGACGAGGAACTGAAGCGTTTGAAAACGCAGGAACGGCCGACCGCCATCGCCGCGATCGCCGAAGCGCGCACGCATGGCGACCTCTCGGAGAACGCCGAGTATCACGCCGCCAAGGAGCGACAGGGCTGGATCGAGGGCCGCATCGCGGTGATCGAGGACCAGGTCGCCCGCGCCCAGATCATCGACGTATCGAAACTCTCCGGCGCCCAGGTGAAATTCGGCGCCACCGTCAGCGTGGTCGACGAGGACACCGAGGAGAAGGCGCGCTACCAGATCGTCGGCGAGCACGAGGCCGACGTGCGCTCCGGCAAGGTGTCGATCGCCTCGCCGATCGCCCGCGCCATGATCGGCAAGGAGAAGGGCGACGTCGTCGAGGTGAACACCCCCGGCGGCGTCAAGGCCTACGAGATCCTCAAGATCGAGTGGGTGTGAGGCCGCCCCTCGCTACGGCGGGGAACCGGTGATCCTCGCCATCCTGCAGGCGCGCACGTCGTCGAGCCGGCTGCCGGGCAAGGTGCTGCTGCCGCTGGCGGGCGCGCCGATGATCGTGCGCCAAATCGAGCGGGTTAGGCGCGCCGCGCGCATCGACCGGCTGGTGGTCGCCACCAGCGAGGACGCCTCCGACGACGAGCTGGCGCGCACGCTCGCCGGCGCCGGGCGTCGCCGTGCATCGCGGGCCGCTGGACGACGTGCTGGCCCGCTTCACCGGCGCGCTGGCCGCGTTCGGGCCGGCCGACCACGTGGTGCGGCTGACCGGCGACTGCCCGCTCGCCGATCCGGCGGTGATCGACGCGACGATCGACAAGGTGATCGACGCGGGGGCCGACTACGGGTCCAACACGCCGCCGGACGCGCCGTTTCCGAATGGGCGCGCGTTTCCGAAAGGACTGGACGTCGAGTGCATGACGGCCGCCGCACTGACGGACGCCGCCGCGCGCGCCGCCAGCCCCGAAGAGCACGAGCACGTCACCTGGGCGCTGCACCGCCGCCCCGATCTCTACCGTCAAGCCTTCCTGAGCCAGGCCGCCGACGAGGGCGAGGTGCGCTGGACGGTGGACTACCCCGACGACTACGCCTTCGTGGCCGCGGTCTACGATGCGCTCTGGCCCAGCCAACCCGGCGTTCACCTCCGACGACGTCCGCACCCTGGTCCGCGCCCGCCCCGATCTGGCGCGGTTCGGCGGCGAGCGTAGGATATGAACCGCAGGCAGGCAGGGGCTCGTGCCAAATGCTCGTGCAGGTTGAACATGCGCTGGAACAAGGCGACTGCCAGAGCCTGATGGCGCTCTACGATCGCTGCGCCGCGCACGCCACCGGCTTGGACGCCACCGGCCACCCGGTCGTGTACCCGGGCGATGTCCCTGAGCCTGAACTTGGCCTCTTGCGGCGCGTGGCCGAGCGCGGCAGGCGGCGCGCCGCCGCGGCGCTGGCGCCGGGCGAGGCGATCTACACCGAGACGGCGATCCTCGCCGCCATCGGGGTCGGCGGCCGCCACCCCCGGCACGCCGACAACCGCCGGCTGGACGAGGACGGCCGCTGGGTTCCCAACCACACGCCGCACCGCGACCTCTCGGCGCTCTTCTATCTCAACGACGCCTTCGAGGGCGGCGAGCTGGTGTTCGAAACGCAGGGCGCCGAGGTGAGGCCCCGCGCTGGCCTCTTCGTGGCGTTCCCCAGCGACGAGCGCTTCGTCCACGAGGTGCTGCCGGTCACCGCGGGGCGCCGCTACAGCCTGGCCCTGTGGTTCACGCGCCAGCCGGCGTTCGCGCTCGCCGGGTTTCACCCTGAGTGACTGGGTCTGCTAAGCTGCGCGCGGGGTAGGCGGAGAATTCGAATGGCGCCGCGCGTCGATCTGCGGCCGGTGGAGGCGTCGGACCAGGACCGCATCCTCGCCTGGCGCAATTCGCCCGACGTGCGCGCCTACATGTACACCGACCATGTGATCTCGCCGGACGAGCACGCGCGCTGGTTCGCCGGCATCGCCGACGACCCGACCCGGCAGTACTGGATCATCACGATGGACGACGCGCCGGTCGGCCTCGCCAACCTCTACGACATCGACCGCCGCAACCAGCGCTGCGCCTGGGCCTACTACCTGGCCGACCCGGCGGTGCGCGGCCTGGGGCTGGGCTCCTACGTCGAATACTGGGTGCTGGAGTACGTGTTCGAGGGGCTGAGGCTCGCCAAGCTGTGGTGCGAGGTGCTGGCCTCGAACGAGGCGGTCTGGAAGCTGCACGAGACCTTCGGCTTCACCGTCGAGGCCCGCTTCCGCGGCCACGTGATCAAGGAGGACGTGCGCGTCGACGTGCTGGGCCTCGGCATCCTGGCGGCCGACTGGCGCGAGAAGCGGCCCGCGATGGCGCAGCGCCTGAAGCTGCGCGGCTACGAGCCGCCCGAGGTCGGTTCAGCCAGCAGTTCCAGCAGAGCCATACCGCGGCGACGCGCTCGGCGCCGTGGCCGTCGCAGAGTTCGGCGGAGCGTTCGGTGAGGCGCCAGCGCAGCGCGGTGTCGCCGGCCAGCCGGCGCCAGACGTCGACCAGGCGCGCCTCGAAGTCCGGCGCGGCGGCGTCGAGGCCGCGGGTGAAGCCGGCGTCGGCCATGTGCTCGATCATCACGCGCTGATTCTCCGCGAGGATCACCGTGGCGGAGGGCAAGCCGACCACCGCGCGCTCCCAGACGCTGGAGCCGCCGGCGCCGATGGCGACGTCGGCGTCGGCGGTCAGCGAAGCCATCTCGGCGTTGTCGACGAAGAGGCGGATGCGCCGGTCGCCCGCCGCCAGCCGCCTCAGCGCGGGCAGACTGGCCGCCTCGCCGCCGATCGCCACGTCGAGGCGCGCCTCGTCCAGCGCCGGCGCCAGCGCGCGGACCACCCGCTCGGTGACGCCGCCGATGTCGGTCAGCCCGAGCGCCACCAGCAGCCGCGCCGCCGGCCCGTGCTTGGCGCGGCGGCTCATCGCCCGCTGCCGCGCCGCTCCGAACTCCGGCCGCACCAGCGCGTAGGTCGGACCGGTCAGCACCTGGGCGTGGGCGGGCGCCAGGTTGCGATAGGCCTCGCGACCGGCGTCCGTAGCCCGGATCGAGCAGCAGGTCGCAGTAGTGGCGGCGGTTGGCCAGGTCGTCGATCGACCACGATCTGCCGCAGCTCGCGCTTCAACGCCGCTTCCTCGCCGACACCCGCCCCGTAGTGGTCGACCACGACGACGTGGGGCTGGAAGCGGTCGGCGAAGTCGCGGGCGTAGGCGACGAGGCCGGCGAGGTCGTGGGCGTCGCTGATCGCGAGCAGCGTCTGCCCCGGCCAGCCGAAGCGGCGCAGGATCGGCGCGGCGGCGCGCGACTCCACGAAGGCGCACTCCGCCCCGCGCTCGATCAGCGCGCGGGCCAGCGTCAGGCAGCGCATCACGTGGCCGCCGCCGACCTCGGGGCCAGCGTCGGCGAAGAAGAGGATGCGCGGGTCGCTCTGGCAGGCTCACATCAATGGCTTTAGGCGCAATCCACGCTACATACTAAGGCCATGTCTGATACGTCCTCCGAGCCCCGCCGCACCCGCTGCCTGATCATCGGATCGGGCCCGGCCGGCTACACCGCCGCCGTCTACGCCGCCCGCGCGCTCTTGAAGCCGGTGCTGATCGCCGGCCTCGCGCCCGGCGGCCAGCTGACCATCACCACCGACGTCGAGAACTACCCGGGCTTCGCCGAGGTGATCCAGGGGCCCTGGCTGATGGAGCAGATGCGGGCCCAGGCCGAGGCGGTGGGCGACCGAGGTGGTGAACGACATCGTCGCCAAGGCCGACCTCTCGCGCCGGCCGTTCCGGGTCACCTGCGACTAGCGGCGAGCGTGTGGCTGGCCGAGACGCTGATCATCGCCACCGGCGCCCAGGCCAAGTGGCTGGGCCTGGCCTCCGAGCAGAAGTTCCAGGGCTTCGGCGTCTCGGCCTGCGCCACCTGCGACGGCTTCTTCTACCGCGGCAAGGAGGTGCGTGGTGGTCGGCGGCGGCAACACCGCGGTCGAGGAGGCGCTGTTCCTCACCAACTTCGCCTCCAAGGTGACGCTGGTGCACCGCCGCGACGAGCTGCGCGCCGAGCGCATCCTGCAGGAGCGGCTGTTCGCCAACCCGAAGATCGCGGTGATCTGGGACCACGCGATCGACGAGGTGCTGGGCACGACCGAGCCGCTGGGCGTCACCGGCGTGCGGCTGAAGAACGTGCAAGACCGCACAAGACCCAGGACCTGGCCTGCGACGGCGTCTTCGTCGCCATCGGCCACGCGCCGGCCTCGGAGCTGTTCAAGGGCCAGCTGGAGATGGACGCGGCGGGCTATCTGCACGTCAAGGCCGGCTCGGCCGCGACCGCGATCGCGGGCGTCTACGCGGCCGGCGACGTCACCGACGACGTCTACCGCCAGGCGGTGACCGCGGCCGGCATGGGCTGCATGGCGGCGCTGGAGGCGGTGCGCTTCCTGGCCGAGAAGGACCACGAGGCGACGCACAAGCCGCTCTCGCACCACGAAGCCGAGAAGATCGGGGTTTGGTGAGGCCGGCCGCCATCGGCGACTACGGCGCGATCCGCCGCGTCGTCACGGCCGCGTTCGGTGCGCCGGCCCCTGGATCGACGATCCCGGAGCCGGCCACCATCATCGAGGGCGTGCGCGCCGAGGGCGCCGTCGCTGATCGAGCTGGTGCGAGGAGCTGAACGGCGAGATCGTCGGCCACGTGCTCTTCAGCCGCATGACCACCTCGCCCAGCCGCTTCATCGCCGGGCTTGGACCGCTGGCGGTGCGGCCCGACCTGCAGAACCGCGGCATCGGCCAGCGCTTGCCGCGCCGGGATCGACGCGGTGCGGGCGCTGGGCGGCGGCGGGATCGTCGTGCTCGGCCACCCGACCTACTACCCGAAGCTCGGCTTCTCGCACGCCGCTGGCCGCCCCGCTCGGCTCGCCCTTCTCCGACCGCGACGCCTTCATGGCCCTGGAGCTGACCCCGGCGCGCTGAGCCCGCCGCTCAGGGTCGACTACCCTGCGGCGTTCGGGTGAAGCCCCCTACCCTGCCGGCGTAAACCCGTCCGCGCTCCAGGCTTCGCTGCCGACGCCGTGGTGGACGGTGAAGAGGCCGGCCGGGTCGTAGCGGCGCTTGATGCGGGCGAGGCGCGGATAGTTGGGGCCCCAGAAGGCGCGCTGCCAGTCTTCCTGGAAATAGTCGGTCTCGTTGACGTAGGACCCGGCGCCGGGCGCGCAGGCGAGCAGCGCCTTCATCGACGCATGCACGCGGTCGGCGCGGACGTGGGCGTTGGGGTCGACCTTCGCGCCCGTGAAGAGCGACGGGCCGCCATCGGCGATGATGGCGAGCGCGAAGGCGGAGAGCGCCTGCGGGTTCATGGGCGTGTCGCGGCTGGCGGCGATCGCCTCGGGCGGCGCGCCGGCGAGGCCCTTGTTGAAGTGGAAGGCGACGCCCCAGTGGCGGCTGGCCGCGAACCAGGCGTCGACCAGGCGGGACTGGTTCCCCGGCTTCGAGCAGCGAGGCGGGCAGCCAGGCCGAAGTGTAGGCGTGCCAGAAGATGCCGACCTGGTCGCCGTCGCCATTCCACCAGTAGTCGCCCGGCGTGGCGTCGGGGCGCGTGTCGGGGCGGATCGCCGCCCGGGACCTGCTTCATGAAGCTTCCGTCCCAGAAGCGGCGCGCCGGCAGGGCGGCGGCGATGAACTGGGTTTGGCCCTCGTAGTCGGCGGGGTTGGCGTTCGCGAAATCGACCAGCGGCTGAAACGCCGCGCGGGCGTCGGCCTGCGTCAGGCCCTGGAAGACCACCGAAATCGCCAGGTGGTTGTCGCGCGTGGCGGTCACCTGCTCGCCGAAGTGCGGATTGATCAGGCTGGCGCCGACAAGCTCGACGAACTTGGCGAGCAGGCGGCGGAAGGCGTCGTCGGACTTGGCGTGGATGGTGAGGTCGATCGCGCCGAAGTTCTCCGGCAGCGGGTGGGTGGCCAGCGTCAGCCGGGTGATCGCGCCGAACGTGCCGCCGCCGCCGCCCTTCAGCGCCCAGAACAGGTCCGGATCCTGGACCTGGTTGACCACCCGCAGCTTGCCGTCGGCGGTGACCACCTCCGCCTCGATCAGGCTGGCGCCGGCCGTGCCGAAGCCCTTCGAGAAGCTGCCGAAGCCGCCACCCTGCACCAGGCCCGCGACGCCGACCGTGGTGCAACCCCCGCCCTGCACGTAGCGGCCGCCCTCCACCGTCACCGCCTTGTACGCGTGCATCCACATCGCGCCCGCGCCGCAGGAGACGGCCGGGACCGGCGCGGCGGTCGAGCCGGCCGGCGTGAAGGCGTCGTGTGTCGTCACCGCGTCCATGTGGCGCGTCCAGACAAGCAGCGAGTCCGGCGCGTTGGAGCCGCCGAGGTAGCTGTGGCCGCGGCCCTTGATGACGAGGCGCAGGTTGTGGGCGGCGGCGAAGCGCACCGCGGCGGCGACGTCGTCCGCGCTCCTCGCATCCACCATCCAGGCGCTGGGCGACGAGCGCCAGGCGTCCAGCCAGCCGGAGCTCTCGGTCAGCGCCGGCGTGTCGCCGACGTAGAACGGATTGGCGAGCAGCTTGGCGGCGTCGGGGCCGGTCAGGTCGGGCTGCGGCACGCGGGCAAGCCGCCCGCCGACGGCGCTGTTCAGCTGCGCCCAGTCGGCGTCGGACGGCCAGCCCGGCGCGCCGGGGCGGACGCGGGCGGCGGACGCTGCGCCCAGGGCCGTGGTCGGGAGAACCGATGCGCCGGCCAAAGCGAGGCCGGCGCCGAGAAGTTGGCGGCGCTGCATTGAACGCTTGCTCCCAAGTGCAAACGGCGAAATCGGTTTGCTTCAGGCGACCATGAGCGATCGGGCGGACGAGAATCCAGAGGCATGGGCCGATCGGCGGCCCGGCGGTGACGGCGCAGCGGTCCGCGGGACCAGCGGCGCGCCTGCAGGGACGAGCGGCGCGCGCATGACCGCCGGCGCCTGGGCGCTGACCGTCGCGTTGCTGGCGCTGGTCACCTTCGTCAACGTGGCGACCATCCTCGATGATGCGCACCGGCGCGGCGTGCGCATGCCGCTCGTCCTGCCGCTGACGCTGGAGCTGACCAGCGCGGCGGCGGCGCTCGCTTCGGTGATCCTGATCGCGATCGCGGTGCGCGTCGCGCTCGAGCCGCAACCCTGGTGGCGCAGGCTCGCCGTGCTGGCCATCGGCAGCCTCTTCTACTCGGGCGTCCACATCGCGCTGATGACCCTCTTCCGCATGACGCTCTTCAAGGCGGCGGGCGGCGACTACGACTTCTCGTTCAGCGAGGTCCCTTACGAGTACCGCAAGGACCTGCTGGCCTTCGTGATCATCGGCGTGATGTTCTGGCTGCTGTCGCGCCGCCAGGTCGCGCCCGCGCCGGGGGTCGCCGTCGCGAGCGACGCCGCGCCGGCGACGTTCGACATCCGCGACGGCGCCTCGATCCTGCGCGTGGCGACGGGCGAGATCGTCGCCGCCCGGGCCGCCGGCAACTACGTCGAGTTCGCGCTGGAAGACGGCCGCCGCCCGCTGATGCGCGCTTCGCTGGGGGCGGTGGAGAGCGCGCTGGCGCCGCGGGGCTTCGTGCGCACCCACCGCTCCTGGCTGGTGAACGCGGGCCGCGTGCGGGCGCTGACCGCCGCCGGCTCCGGCGACTTCCGCCTCGACCTCGGCTGCGGCCTCACCGCCCCACTCTCCCGCCGCTACCCCGCGGCGTTGGCGCGGCTGAAGGGCGACCCCTAAGGCGCGCCCGCCGTCCAGATCGCCTTGGTGAAGAGCAGGCTCAGTCCCTTGCGCAGCATGTTGAGGTGGCTGGCGGAGAGGTAGTCGGCGCCGGAGAACACCACCTGCGCGCCGGCGGCGGCCGCGTCGGCGCAGCGGCGGTCGAGCAACGCGCGGTGGACGCCGCGGCGGCGCCACTTGGGATCGACCGCGCTGTCGGCGAGGTAGGCGTCGCCGTCCGCCAGGCAAAGGAGCGCCGCGCCGGCGGGCTGGCCATCGCAGAGGCCGAGGTAGAGCGACCAGCCGGGCGCGGTCAGCCAGGGCTTCATCGGCACCCGGAACCCGGTGCTGTTCCAGCCCAGGTGATAGGCGTCCGAGAAGGCCTCCAGGTCGCTGTCGTCCTCCACCCGCCGCACCTCGACGCCCGCAGAGGGCTGCTGCGGCAACTCGGCGGGACCGGCGAACGCGGCGTGGAAGCGGGTCTGGCGATAGCCGCGGGCGTGCAGCAGCGCCATCAGCGCCCCGCTCGGCGGGCCGGGCGCGATCTCGAAAGCGCCGGGCACGCCGGCTTCGGCGTACCAGTCGGCGACCTCGGCGGCGGCGTCCAGCGTCTCGTCGGTGAAGCCGAAGGCGCGGTTGAAGTAGTGCTCCCCGAACGGCGGCGTGCGCAGGGCGAGCGCGCCGCCCGCGTAGCGCCGCACCTCCGCGCCGAGCGGGTTGCCGGGCCGCGCGGCGATTGTCCCGACGCGGATCGCCCCGCTGGCCGCGGTGATCGCCTGGCAGCGGCGCACCAGGTCGACGTTTGGAAGCAAAGGCCCCTGGCTCATGTCGGCCCCTTCGAACGTAACGGAGCTTAGCCGGTCGGCGGGACCTGTGCATGCGCCGCGATTGCGAAGTTCAGGCGGCGCCTGCGATCTACTTCTGGTCCGCGCCGGCCGTCGTCATCGGGCCCTCGTCCACGGCCGGGGGCGCCAACTGGGCGTTGATACGGGCGATCTCCTGCTTGGTGGGCACGCGGCGGCCGGCGATCACCTCGCCGGGCTGCGGCGGCTGCAGCACCTGCGGCGCGGGCTGCGCGCTCTGCGGCAGGATCGCGGCGATGCGCTTGCCGCCGGTCGGGCTGGTGGTCGCGACGCCGGCCGGCGCCGCCGTCAGGTCGGCGAGGTCGATCTGGCCGGCCGCCAGCGCAGCCTTGGCGGCGGCGATCGCCTCGGGCGATGGCCCGGTCATCGAGACCTTCAGCTCGCCGCCGGCGTAGCGGCCGGTGAGCACCCGCGGCTCGCCGATCGGGCCCGGGAAGCGGTAGAAGATGTGCGCGCCGAGCTGCACGATCTTCACCATCTGCGGCCCCCAGCGCGGGAACACGTAGTCGGCGTGGTAGTGGGTGGCCGAGACCGATGTCGGTGGCGACGAAGCCGTCCAGCGCCGCCTGCGGCGACCTCCTTGGCGCGGCTCCAGTAGGGCTCGATCGGCGGGCGGGCCAGCGAGCCGTCGCAGGTGAACGAGAACTGGCAGCCGATCGGCAGCGCCGAGCCTTCATAGACCACGCCGCAGACCGACTTCGGGAAGTCCGGGTGGCGCATCCGGTTGATCACGGTCTGGGCCACCGCCTGCTGGCCCTCCAGCGGCTCGCAGCGCCGCTTCGTAGTAGATCGCCTGTTGCAGGCACAGCACCGCGCGGTCGCGCTCCGGGCCCGAGGCGTGCAGGAAGAACGGCTGGGCCGGCGCGAAGTCGGCGTCGTCGATCGGCAGCGCCGCGTTGATCGCCGCGGCGTCGGCGAAGCTGAGGTTGCCGAGCGACAGCGTCGGCGGCTTGGCGAGATCGAGCGACGTCCAGGCCGTCGGCCGGTCCCAGAAGTCCTGATGCGCGGCGGGATCGAACCGGCTGGCCAGCGCCACGCTGGCGGGCGTCATGCCGCGCTCGAGCCGCACGAAGCCGGCGGCCGTCACCTGGCCTGCCTCGGCGACGATGCGTTGCACTTGATCGCTGCCGCGGTCGGCTGAGGCCGCGCCGCAGGCGGCGAGGATCAGCGAGATCCCCGCCACGATCAGCTTCCGACTGGTAGGTCCGAGCGTCACGGCCGCCCGTCTACACGAAATTTTGCATTTTGGCCGCCCTCGACTGATTCGTTTTCGGAACTGGGCGGGCGCCCCTTCGGTTTCCGAAGCGAGCTCAGGGTTTGCGTGGGGGCGCCGGGAGCTGACAAAGGCTCCAGTTTTCGTGACCAAAAAAAGACGCCGCAGGGCCTTTGCGCCCGTCGAACACCGGTCTATATGAGAGCTGCGACTTATGCTCAGATTTAGCATAAGGGAGGACGCCGGCCCCCCGGGTGCGGCGTTTCTTCAGGCCAAAGAAATGCTCAGATTGAGCATAAGGAGGACGGGGAGATGGCGGACGGCAGCCTCGTGCTGGACTTCACGCCCGAGGTCGAGGCCGCGACCGCGGCCGGCTCTGGGAAAAGGTCAAGACCCGCGTCACGCCGATCGAATGGCGCGCTCCACGCGCCGCTGATCGCCGCGATCAACCGGCTGAAGCGCGAGAAGAACGCGGTGATCCTGGCGCACAACTACATGACGCCGGAGATCTTCCACGGCGTCGGCGACTTCGTCGGCGACAGCCTGGGCCTGGCGCGCGAGGCGGCCCGCACCGACGCGCAGCGATCATCGTCCAGGCCGGCGTGCACTTCATGGCCGAGACCTCGAAGGTGCTCTGCCCCGAGAAGACCGTGCTGATCCCCGACCTGCGCGCCGGCTGCTCGCTGGCCGCCTCGATCACCGCCGCCGACGTGCGGCTGATCAAGCAGCGCTATCCGGGCGTGCCGGTGGTCACCTACGTCAACACCACCGCCGAGGTGAAGGCCGAGACCGACATCTGCTGCACCAGCGCCAACGCGGTGCAGGTGGTGGAAGCCGCCGCCGCGCGCAGCCGGGACCGACCGCGTGATCCTGCTGCCGGACGAGTTCCTGGCCCGCAACGTCGCGCGCCAGACCGACGATCCGCATCATCGCCTGGCAGGGCCGCTGCGAGGTGCACGAGCGCTTCGACGCCGACGACATCCGCGCAGGTGCGCGAGAGCCTGGCCGGACGCCGAGATCCTCGCCCACCCCGAGTGCCCGGCCGAGGTGCTGGAGCTGGCCGACTTCGCCGGCTCGACCACGGCGATGACCGACTACGTGGTCAAGCGCCGGCCGCGGCAGGTGGTGCTGGTCACCGAATGCTCGATGGCCGACAACATCGCCGCCGAGGCGCCGGACACCGAGTTCGTGCGGCCCTGCAACCTCTGCCCGCACATGAAGCGGATCAGCCTGCGAGAACATCTACGAGGCGCTGCTGAACGAGCAGTACGAGGTGACCGTGGACGCCCGACATCGCCGAGCGCGCGCGCCTCGCCGTGCAGCGGATGATCGACCTGCCGCCGCCGGCGGCGCCGGCGCGCTACGACCTGGTCAAGGCGCGCCACCACGTCGACGTCGAGCTGATCTAAGGGAGCTGGTCCGAGAGATCGCGATGGCCGAGACGCCGATCAGCGACAGCACCGCCCTGCCCCAGGTCTCGCCCTGGGGGACGGCCGACGACGCGGCCGTCGCGCCCGCGGCTGCGCCGGCCCGGCGGCCAGCCTCGCCGGCGAGCGAGTTCGCCTGGGGGCTGATCTCGACGCTGCTGCTGGCCGGCTGGATCGCGCTCTGGGCCGGCCCGCTCGGCGCGGTGGCGCTGGTCGGCGGCGTCTTCGTGCACGAGTTCGGCCACCTGATGGTGATCAACTGGGCCGGCGCAGGCCCGAGCCGCATCCGCATCATCCCGTTCTTCGGCGGCGCGGCCACCATGCGCCGCATCCCCGACAGCGAATTCAAGGGCGTGCTGATCGCGCTGGCCGGCCCGGCGTTCGGTCTCGTCGCCGCGTTGCCGTTCTGGGGCCTCGCGGCGTTCACCGGCCAGCGCGCCTGGCTGGCGGGCGCCTTCTACGTGGGCGCGATGAACCTGATCAACCTCGCGCCGGCCGCGCCGCTCGACGGGGCCAAGGCGCTTCGGCCCGGCGCTGGCCCGCATCCACCCGCAGCTGGAGCGCGCCGCGCTGGTGGTGATCGCGCTGGTGGCGCTGGCCTGGGCGATCTCGCGCGGCTCGCTGCTGTTCGCCGCGGTGATCGCATTCGGCGCGCTGCGGGCGTTCGCGGCCAGCGGCCCGCGCCCGCCGTCGCGGCCGCTGACGCTCGATCGAGTGGCTGGCCAGCGTCGCCCTCTACGCCGTCGTGGTCGGCGCCTGCGTCGCTGTCACGCTGGCGGCGGCGAACGGGGCCGGCATCGGCCTGTCGTTATTCCAGTTCGGAGGCGCCCGATGAGCGAGCCGCTCGTCATCGAGCTCGTCGACGTGGCGCCAGCCCCGCTGGCGGCGGTGCGGCGCACCACGCTGCGCGCCGAGCTCGGCCGCACGATCATGGGCGGGCTCGACGCGGTCTATGCGCTGCTGAGATCGCGCCAGACGCCGGGCCTCGGGCACAACGTGGTGGTCTACCGCTCCGGCACCGGCTGGCTGCCCGACGACACGCTGCAGATCGAGGTCGGCGTGCAGACGCCGGCGCCGATCGCGCCCGAGGGCGAGGTTCTGGCGCTGGCCGCGCCCGCCGGCCGCGCCGCCACCGCGACCCACGTCGGAGCTTACCAGACCATGGGCGAGACCACCCGGGCGATCCGCCGCTGGATCGTGGATCAGGGGCTCACGCCCGGCGTCGACTGGGAGGTCTACGGCGACTGGTCTGACGACGAGGCCAAGCTGACCACGCAGATCTATTTCCTGGTTGGAGAAGGCGAAGCATGATGGCCCGCGAACGCTTCGCCCAGGAACGCTTCGACGGCGTGCTGATCGTCGGCGCGGGACTGGCTGGGCTCTCGGCGGCGCTGGCCGCCGCGCCGCGCCGCGCCCTGGTGCTGGCGGCCGCGCCGCTCGGGCAAGGCTGTTCGTCGGCCTGGGCGCAGGGCGGCATGGCCGCGGCGCTCTCCGACGGCGATGCGCCCGAGCTGCACGCCGCCGACACCATCGCCGCCGGCGCCGGGCTCTGCGAGCCGGCCGCGGTTGCGGTGCTGACCCGCGAGGGGCCGGCCTGCGGTGCGGAGGCTGGCGGCGCTCGGCGCGCCGTTCGACCGCGACGCCGACGGCGGCTTCGTGCAGGGCCTGGAGGCCGCGCACGGCCGCGCCCGCGTCGCGCGGGTCGGCGGCGACGGGGCCGGCGCGCGCGATCATGCAGGCGGTGATCGCCGCCGCGCGCGCCGCGCCCTCGATCGAGGTGCGCGAGGGCTGGCGCGTGCGCCGCCTGCTCACCGATGCGGCAGGCCGGGTGCGCGGCGCGCTGGCGCAAGAGACGGCGAGCGGCGCGCTGGTCGAGATCGTCGCGCCGGCGACGCTGCTGGCGACCGGCAGCCTCGGCGGCCTCTATGCCGTGACCACGACCCCGCGCGACGTCCGCGGCGAGGGCCTGGCGCTGGCGGCGCTGGCCGGGGCGGTGATCGCCGACCCCGAGTTCGTGCAGTTCCACCCCACCGCGATGGACATCGCCGCGCGACCCCGCGCCGCTCGCCACCGAGGCGCTGCGCGGCGAAGGCGCCAAGCTGATCAACGCCGACGGCGCGCCGTTCATGGCGCGCTACCACGCCGCCGCCGAGCTGGCGCCGCGCGACGTGGTGGCCCGCGCCATCGCCGCCGAGCGGCGGGCCGGGCGCGGCGCCTTCCTCGACGCCCGCGCCGCGGTCGGCGACGCGTTCCCGCACGAGTTCCCGGCGGTGTTCGCCGCGGCGATGGCCGCCGGCCTCGATCCGCGCCGCCAGCCGATCCCGGTCGCGCCGGCGGTGCACTACCACATGGGCGGGATCGAGACCGATCTCGCCGGCCGCAGCTCGCTGGCGGGCCTCTACGCCGCCGGCGAATGCGCCTCGACCGGCGCGCATGGCGCCAACCGGTTGGCGTCGAACTCGCTCTTGGAAGCCGCCGTCTTCGGCGCCCGCGCCGGCCGGGCCGCCGCCGCGGCCGCCGATCCGGGCACGGCGCCGCTGCCGGCCGAGCCCGCGCCCGACCTACCGGACGCGGCGCTGCAGACCCTGCGCCGCGCGATGAGCCGCGACGCCGGCGTGGTGCGCGACGCCGCCGGCCTGACGCCGCCTGGCGGCCGAGATCGACGCGCTGGAGGCGGCGCACGGCCGCGCGCTGCCGCTCGTCGCCGCGCGGCTGGTGGCCGAGGCGGCGCTGGCGCGGCGCGAGAGCCGCGGCGCCCACTTCCGCACCGACTATCCGCAGCTGGGCCGACCGGTCCGCAGCCGCGTGACGCTCGAGCGCGCGCCCGGCGTTCGAAGCGGCCTGACGCGCAGATGATCGAGCCGCTGCCGGACCTGCTGATCGAGCCGGTCGTGCGCGCCGCGCTGGCCGAGGATCTCGGCCGCGCCGGCGACGTCACCTCGGCCGCATGCATCGACGCGGACGCGCGGCTCACCGCGACGTTCGCCAGCCGCAAGTCCGGCGCGATCGCCGGCCTCGCCTGCGCGCGGCTTGCCGTGCTGGCGCTCGACCCGGCCGCGACGTTCGAGCCGCTGGCGGCCGACGGCGAGCAGCGCCAGGCCGGCCGGCTGGCGCGCGTCACCGCCAACGCCCGCGCCCTGCTCTCGGCCGAGCGCGTGGCGCTGAACCTGCTGGGGCGGCTCTGCGGCGTCGCCACCCTGACCCGCGCCTATGTCGACGCGCGTGGCCGGGACCGGCGCCGTCATCACCGACACTCGCAAGACCACGCCGGGCCTCAGGGCGCTGGAGAAGTACGCGGTGCGCTGCGGCGGCGGCGTCAACCACCGCTTCGGCCTCGACGACGCCATCCTGATCAAGGACAACCACGTCGCCGCGGCCGGCGGGGTCGGCGCGGCGATCCGGCGGGCCAAGGCGGCCGCCGGCCACCTGGTGAAGATCGAGTGCGAGGTCGACAGCCTGGCGCAGCTGGACGAGGCGCTGGCCGAGGCGCCGGACGTGATCATGCTGGACAACTTCAGCCTCGCCGACCTCGCCGCCGCCGTGGCGCGGGCCAAGGGCCGGGTGGTGCTGGAAGCCTCCGGCGGCGTGAACCTGGAGACCGTGCGCGCCATCGCCGAGACCGGCGTCGACGTGATCAGCGTCGGCGCGCTGACCCATTCCGCGCCGGCGCTCGATATCGGGCTGGACGCCGACGACTGACCCGCAGGCGCCCAAATCTACCACGGAGGGCTCCGTGATCTCCGTGGTTCAGATGAGCGGCTGCGGCCCGCCCCAACTCTCAGACGGTCCCGCTTAGGCCTTGCGCTCGCTGGCCGTCACCACCGCGTGCTCCAGGCGACCGCGGCGGAGCAGCGCCAGCGGCAGCGGGGTCTCCAGGCTGCGCCAGTCGAGCGCGCGGATCAGGTCGTCGGCGCCGGTGACGCGGCGCTCGCCGGCGGCGACCACCACGTCGCCTTCCAGCAGCCCCGCGGCGGCAGCCGGCGAGCCGGCCTCGACGCTGGTCAGCAGCACGCCCGAGTCCTGGGTCAGCCCGGCGGCCAGCGCCTGGCGGCGCGGGATGGCGGCGCGCTGCACGGCGACGCCGATCCAGCCGCGGCGCACGCGGCCGCGGCTGAGCAGCTCGCCCAGCACGAAGGCGGCGGTGTTGGAGGCGACCGCGAAGCAGATGCCCTGCGCGCCCATGATGACGGCGGTGTTGATGCCGACCACCTCGCCGGCCGAGGAGACCAGCGCGCCGCCGGAGTTGCCGGGGTTCAGCGCCGCGTCGGTCTGGATCAGGTCCTCGATCAGCCGCCCGCCCTGGCCGCGCAGCGAGCGGCCGAGCGCCGAGACCACGCCGGCGGTGACGGTGGCCTCGAAGCCGAGCGGGTTGCCGATCGCCACAACCAGCCGGCCGCGGGCCAGCGCCTGGGAGTCGCCCAGCCGCGCCGCCGGCAGCGCGCCGGGGTCGTCGACCCGCAGCAAGGCGAGGTCGGTGTCCGGGTCGTCGCCCAGCAGCCGCGCGGTCAGGTGGCGGCCGTCCGGGGTGACGATCTCGTGGGTGGGGGCGGCCTGGGCGACGTGGCTGTTGGTGAGGACGAGGCCGTCCGGCGTCACGATGACGCCCGAGCCGACGCCGCCGCGGCGCTTCAGCTGCGGATGCACCCGCACCACCGACGGCGCGACCGCCTCCACCGCGGCGGTGACCACCCGCGAATAGGCGTCGAGCGCCGCGTCGTCGGCGGTCTGCGGACCCGGCGGGCTGGCGTGGATATCGGCGGGACGATCGTCGGCGACGAATGCCGGTGGGAAATCGAGAGGGGAATCGAACATGAGCTTTCTCCGGGGCCACCAAGTGGGGGCCGTTGAGCGCTCGTTCAACTGGGGCTCGCCATCCCGTGAACGGGGGTCAACCCGGCCCGGCCAGCGCCGCCTCGCACACCGAAGCCGCGGCTGTGTCGGGGTCCAGTAAGGCGGTGTCGAGTCGCAGCTGGGCGTCGGGCCAGGGCTCGTAGGCGCGGCGCTCCACGTCCGCCCAGGCGGGCGGCTGCAGGGCGGCCGGATCACCAAGGCGGCTTTCGACGCGGCGGCGGTGCTCAGCGAGGTCGGAGCAGACGATCTCCACCTCCAGGCACGGCGCGCCGACGCTGGCGGCGACCTCGCGCCAGGCAGTGCGGGTCTCGGCGATGGGGTTGACGGCGTCGGCCACGACCGTCACGCCCAGCGCCAGGTTGGAGCGCGCCAGCTCGTAGGCGACGACGTAGCCGGCCGGGCCGATGTCGCCTTCCGCCGGCAGGTCGAGACCGCGGGTCATCGCCACCTCGATGACGTCGATGCGCAGGTAGGCGGCGCCGAGGCGCCCCGCGACCCGCGCGGCGACGGCGCTCTTGCCGACGCCCGGCAGGCCGCCGAACACGATCAGCATGACGTCAGCCCGGGTTCTGGGGGCCTGCTCATTCCTTGGCGATCCTTTCGGAGAGTCCGGCGACCTGCTGCTTCAGGAGCTCGATGGTCTCGGTCTGGCCGCGGATCAGCGATTCCAGCTGCTGCTCGCGCACCGCGTCGAGCTTGTCGTGCAGGTGCATGAGCTCCAGCTCGGAGCGCAGGTTGACGATGTAGTCGTGCTCGGCGGCCAGGCGATCCTTCGCGGCGGCGCGGTTCTGGCTCATCATGATCACCGGCGCCTGGATGGCCGCCAGCATCGAGAGCATCAGGTTCAGGAAGATGTACGGGTACGGATCGAATGCCTTCGCGGTGAGCCCGGCATTGATCAGCATCCAGCCGACCAGCACGACGAAGAAGCCGAAGATGAAGCCCCAGGAGCCGCCGACCGCCGCCACATGGTCGGCGAGCCGTTCCCAGAAGCCGCGGTCGTCGGGCGCCAGGTGCGGGTGCCCGTCGGTCGGCGCCTCGCTGGCGACGAGGTCGACCACGCTCTTCTGGATCGGCGTCAGCGCCTCGTAGGGCTTGCCCAGCAGGCTCTCGGAAAGTTCGCGCTCGGCCTGCGGCATGACTCACCCCTGACGGTCTTGGGGCGCATCATGTCGGCTGGGCCCAGCCTGGCAACCGGCTTTGCGGCCGACCGCTCGCCTAACGCGGCGCTGCGGACGCCAGCACCGCGCCGACCGGGTCGGAATCCGGCTTCAGCGGGCCGCGCAGCTCGAGCGGCGCGGCGGCGGGCACGCCCACCGCTGCGTCCCCTGCTTGCGCCGACGCGGCGAATTGCGGGTGTTGGCCGCGGCGATAGAACACGTGCTGGCCGATCTGGGCGATGCGCACCATCTGGGCGCCCCAGATTTCGCCGAGATCGGCGACGTGGTAGTGGGTCGCCCCGCCGACCGCGGCGACCACGTGGCCGCCCAGCGCCTGGCTGGCCACGGAGCGCGCCCGCTCCCAGGCGGCCGGCTCGCGCCGCCGCTCGGTCGCGCCGTCGCAGGCGAAGCTGAACTGGCAGGCGTGGCTGGCGAGGCCCTGGTAGACGACGCCGCAGACGGTCTTCGGGAAGTGGGCGTCGCGCACCCGGTTCAGCACCACCTGCGCCACCGCCGCCTGGCCTTCGCCCGGCTCGCCGCGCGCCTCGTAGTAGACCGCAGCGGTGAGGCAATCGATATCGTGGGCGACGGCGATCGGATCGGCGACCGGCAGCGGCGTCACGTCCGGCAACGCCACCGACCCGAGCAGGCGGTCCAGCGGCGAGGCGGTTCCGGCCCTGACCGCCGCGTCATGCTGCATCGCAGCGATCTGCATGCCGATCCTCGGCAGCGGGATGAGCTTGCCGGCCTGGTCCACGCCCGCCGCGTCGGCGGTCATGCCGCCGGCCGCATAGGCGCCGGCGACACCCCCGCAGACCGTCAGTCCGATGGCGGCGGCAAGTCCTGCCAGGCGCGCCCGCTGGCGCGTTTTCGCGAGAAAAGACAAAGAGTTGCGTGTCCCCTGCAACGAGGGCCCCAGCGCGCCCCCAGCCATCGCGCGGCTGGCCGCCCTCACCTATGCAAGGATCGCCCCACCCGCGCCGCCCGATCGGTACACGGCGATCGGAAACGTCAGCTTACAAGAAGGATTTATGGCAGCAACGCGGCATAGTGGCAACTCCAACCCCGCGGCGCAACATTGACGCGAAGCCGCCCGGCTGCACCGGCGCGCTCCGGTGGTATAGACGAGCGTTGGGATCAGCCTCGGGGGAAGCCAGGGACGCCGACGGCTACTTCCCGATCCCGGCGGACGGCGCCTACCAGATCAGCTTCGACCCGATGTCGATGGTCGGCGCCCCCGGCGTGATGATCGTCTGCACGCTGTAGCGAAATTGGGGACACACACGCTTTTCCCCGCTCGCCCTCGCCGAGGCGTCGCTGCTTGGGGGAAAAGCGTGTGTGTCCCCAATTTCGCCCCTTCACCCCTCCGGGGGATAGCCGAAATCGCGGAGCGTGGGGCCGATCAGCTCGCAGACCTTAGCGAGGTCGGCGGGGTTTTCGACGCGCCATTTGCCGACCCGGCTGACGTCGATCTCCAGGCCTGCGCCGAGCAGCACCGGCGTGGGAAGCTCCAGGTGCGCGGCCAGCTCGCGGGCCACACGCGCCGGCTCGGTGACCAGCGCTTCGTACCTGACCTCATGGTAGCGCTGGCCGAGCATGGCGCCATGGCCGCGCCCCAGCGAGACGCTGTTCGCCCAACGCGCGGCGTTGAACAGCGGCCCGTGCGCCCGGTAGGCCCGCTGCGACATGCTGAGGCCCCGCCAGGACCGGATGGTGGCGCTGTTGAAGTAGATCTTGCGCCAGTAGGGATGCTTGGGCGCCACGAAGGGCGAGAAGGCGACGTCGCGCCCGTCGCGTATCAGATGGACGAACCGCGCGCCGGGGAACAGGCGGGCGATCACCGGCAGGGCGTGGCCGGTCTCGCACAGTTTCCAGCCCCACCGCGCGCCGGGGGGGCGGCCGCTGAGATGCGCGGCGACGGCGGAGATCGCCAGATCGCCGAGCATCGGATCGCCCACCTCGAACAGGCTGGTGAAGTCGGGCGCATGCTCCAGGACGATGTGCTCAACCAGCTCGGCGATATCGATGCTGTCCTCGCTGGCGTTGAGGTTGGCGCCCATGTAGACGCCCATCCGCGCCAGCATCCGCGTCAGGAGGCGGCTGCCGGAATGCGAGGCGTTGTAGACCACGATCGGCGGCCCATGCGCGGCCAGCACTGCGGCGATGGCGTCGATCTCGCGAGCGCCGCGCGGCTTTGCGGCGGCCGGCTCGGCGCCGGGCTTGTGTCGCCGGTCAGGCGGTGGGCCGGCCATCGCCTGACCTCGGCGCCGCGGCGGCCAGCAGCGATGCGGATCGCCAGGATCATGTTGACGAAGGCGACCGCGACATCGTCGGCGCGGCCGAACGGCAGCCGGTCGGGCACCAGGTCGTTGGGCCAGATCCAATAGAGCCAGGCCAGTCCCAGCAGGACGAGCGGGGCGCCGATGCGGACGACCAGGCGCCGAGCGCCGTTCAGGCCCACCCACGGTCGGGGCCGTCCAGTGGACTGGTAGCGATCCTGGCCCACGAGCAGCGTCAAGGCCCGTGACGCGAGATCGAGCCCCCAGCCACCGCGACCCTGACGTTCCGATCTCGGCATCAGCTCCACGCCGCGTCCCCGCCGCCACGGCGCCCAAACCACAGCGCACGGACGGCTAAGTAGCCTGCTGAGGGCATGTTGCAGATGTAAGTCAGGCTTGCAACGCGGCCGCCGACGGTGGGGCGCCCACGCCGGCGGCGGACAGAAAAGAGTGTCGCGTCCCGCCCGCCCGGCGCCATAAGTGAACGCCCTTCACTTTCGCGAGACACACCCATGTCCGTCGTCATCGACTGCGATTCGCACGTGATGGAGCCGGCCGATCTCTGGCAGCGCTACCTGGAGCCCCAGTATCGCGACCGGGCGATCCGCATCGAGGTGCGGGACGGCGCCGAGCACCTGATCATCGGCGAGGTGTCGGTGCTGTCGAACGTGCTGGCGGGGCTCGGCGGCGCCCACCTGCCGCGCGACAAGGTGTTCGGGCCCGGGCTCGGCTACGCCGACGGCTGCGAGCCGGCGAGCTACGACCCGCACCGCCGCGCCGCGCTGCTGGACGACTGGGGCGTCGACCGCGGCGTGCTCTTCCCCACCATCGGCATCCTGCCCTTCCCCACCGACGATGCGCCGCTCGCGAACGCCTACTGCCGCGCCTACAACCGCTGGCAACGCGAGTTCTTCGAGGCCGAGCCCGGCCGCGTGGTGCCGATCGCGCTGGTCAACTGGCGCGATGTGGACGAGGCGGCCAGGGAGCTGGAAGCCTGCCTGAAGGCCGGCTTCCGCGGCCTCTTCACGCCGCCCGAGACGGTGGACGGGCGCCGGCCGAGCGATCCGCACTTCGATCCGATCTGGCGGCTTTGCGAGGAGGCTGGCGTGCCCGGCTGTCTGCACGTGATCGTGCGCTTCGGCGGCCAGTTCTCGCCGTTCCTGCACTGGCAGGAGACCCGGCCGGGTCCGGTGTTCACGTTCGGCCTCGGCGCCACCGGCCAGCTGATCCCGGCGGTGGCGGCGATGGTCGTCGACCGGCTCTTCGAGCGCTTCCCGCGGCTGAAGATCGTCTCGGTGGAGGCCGGCTGCGGCTGGGCCGCCTACCTGATGGACCGGCTCGACGAGAAGCACGCCATCTTCCACGCCATCGCCCCGATGCCGATGAAGCCGAGCGACTACATCCAGCGCAATTGCTACTTCGTCGCCGAGCCGGAGGAGCGCACGATCGGCGCGATGCTCGACCTGGTCGGCGAGGACCGCATCCTCTGGGGCAGCGACTACCCGCACGTGGACTTCGACGCTGGCCGCCCCCGACCTGATCCGCGCCTCGGTGGCCGGCCTCACCCCGGCGCGCCAGGCCGCTGTGCTGGGCGAGAACGCCCGGCGGGTGTTCGGTCTGTAGCGGGCCCGGCTAAGGCCCCAGCCGCCCCGCCAGGAACTCCAGCACCTTCGGCCAGCTGTCGGCGCGGGCGGCGGCGTTGCCTTCGGCCGTGCCGCCGAGGCTGGCGAGCCCCGGGGTTGGCTTTGGCGGCGGCGGCCCGAACACGCCATGGCCGGCGTCCGGGTAGCGCAGGATCAGCGGCGGCGGCTTGCCGTGAGCGATGCGGCGCGCGGCGACCTCGTCGGTCATCCGGCACGAGGGCCAGAGCGTGTCCGCCTCGCCGCACACCATGAGCAGCGGCGCGCTGATGCGCTCGACCGGGATCACCGCGTCCGGATGCTGCGGCTCGGTCGGCATCGCGTCGTCGTAGAGGCCGAAGATGCCCCGCTTGGCGTATGAGGCGACCGCGTAGGGCAGGAAGGCGACCGGCGCGCCGCCGAGCGTCCAGCTGGGCGACGGCGCGCCTGACGCAGTGATCGCCGGCCAGGCGACGCTGGAAGGCATGCCGACCACGACGGCGCGCAGCTCCGGATGCCGGGCGGCGACCAGCAGCGCCGCCTCCGCGCCCTTCGAGCCGCCGACGACGCCGATGCGGTGCGGATCGATCCCCGGCTGCGCCTCGAGCCAGGCGAGCGCCCGGTCGAAGGTCTCCAGCGGAACCGAGATGAGGTGCGGCGGCGTGCCCGGGCAGCCGAAGTAGCAGACGTAGAGCACGTCGAACCCGGCCCCGGTGAGCCCGCCGAGAAGGCCGCCGCTGCCCGGCTGCAGACCGCCCTCCGAGCCGCCGATGAAGAGGATCGCCGGTCGCCGCCCTGCCGCCTTGGCCGCGAAGAAGTTGCCGAACACCCCGTCCGTTTCGATCCGCCGCCCGTCGGGCCCCGGATCTCCGACCACCGGCGCCGCCATCCAAGGCTGCGCACGCGCCGCCGTCCATCCCGACGAGAAGGCCAGCAGGGCCGTCATCGCGGCGATGCAGCTTGATCGCATGGGTCACTCCCCCGTTAGGAGGTCCAGGCGATACGCCAGGGCGCGATGTCCAGCAAGGTTGACATCGGCCTGTCCGTATGTGTCATGTTTCCTTGTCATCTAGACAAGGACAGGCGACATGCCGAGTGAGCGGACCCTGCGGTCGTGGGGGTGGATGGCGGTTGCCGTCGTGGGCGGCATCGTCATCTGGGTCGGGCCGGTGATGCTGCTCTCGCATCACGGCGCGCTGGGGCTGACCGACACGGCGCGGCTCCTCGCCAGGGTGGTGGCGGCGAGCCTTGCGATGGCCTGGGCGATCGTCTTCGCCGCGCTCGCCTACCGGGCGCAGGACGAGTTCACGCAGGAAGCCTCGAAGTTCGCCTGGTACTGGGGCGGCGCGCTTGGGGTCGGGGTATCGGCGCCGATCTACGTGTTCGTCGCGCTGGGCGGCCTCAATCTGATCGGGGCCGGACCGCCGCCGGCGGAGCGGCACGCCGCGTTCCTGGGGTTCGTCTATGGCTACGGCCTGATGGGGATCAGCCTGCTGGCCGGCTTCGCCGTGGCGCGGATCTGGTGGACGGTCTCGAAGCGATGAGAAACCGCCTGAAGGTGCTGCGCGCCGAGCGCGACTGGAGCCAGGCCGAGCTCGCCGAGCGGCTGGACGTCTCGCGCCAGAGCGTCAACGCGATCGAGACCGGCAAGTACGACCCCAGCCTGCCGCTGGCCTTCAAGATCGCCCGCCTGTTCGCTCAGCCGATCGAAGCGATTTTCCTGGAGGACGCGTAGAGCGGGCCGCCGCCCACCTTGGGGGGTCGGCTCACGCCGGCGGCGGGCCGACGAGATACTCCGCGTCGGTGACCTTCTCGAGCCAGTCGATGGCGCGGCCGTCCAGGGCCTCCTGGATGGCGATGTGGGTCATCGCCGTGGTCGGCGTCGCGCCGTGCCAGTGCCGGTGACCGGGCGGACACCAGACCACATCGCCGGCGCGAATCTCGACGATCGGCCCGTCTTCGCACCGGGTCCAGCCGCAGCCGGCGGTGACGATCAGCGTCTGGCCGAGCGGGTGCGTGTGCCAGTCGCTGCGGGCGCCGGGCTCGAAGGTGACGGCGGCGCAGGAGACGCGCGACGGCGGCGGCGGGCTATTCAGCGGGTCGATCCGCACGGTCCCGGTGAAATGCTCGGCAGGCGCCCTGATGGATGCCTGCGAGCCGGCGCGTTTCAATTGCATGGCGGACTCTCCGGGTTGGGGGCGCGTGCGAGTTGCCGCGCGCTCATCGATCGAAAGGCGGGTCGCCACCGGCTACAAGCGCCTGAACGCCAGCCCCTTGGCGCGGATGGCGTCGACGGTGAGGCCAGCGACCGCGCCGCCGGGGTCGCGCTGGAAGGCGGCGACGAGGCCGGTGCGGCCGATCAGCAGCTCGTCCGGCCGGCCGGTGGGGCGCAGCGTCAGCGGCGGGCGCTCGCCCATCTCGACGGCGAGGCCCTCGCCGCGCTCGGCGATCCGATAGGTGGCCCGCAGCTCCGGGCTCTCGTAGGCGCCGACGTAGGCGCGCTGGTCCTCCGGGCCCAGGGGCTGCGGATCGCAGCGTTCGAAGCTTGTCGGCGGCGCGTCCGGCGCGGCCCAACTGCCGGAGTCGCCATCGAACACGATGGTCACGCCATCGGCTCCAGGCCCGACGCGAAACACGCCCGGCCCCACCGGCGTCAGCCGCAGACCGGCGACCGTGAGCGCGTCGTTGCGCATCGAAAGCTCCAGGTAGCCACCGGTGGCCAGGCGGTAGAGCCCCGCCCTGCCTTCCAGCTCGGCCGGGCTCGCCGGATAGGCAGGCGGCGGCGCCGACGGCGCGTCCTCGACGCCAAGCACGATCGAGGCGATCTTGCGGGCAAGCGGACCCGGCGTGGCGCTGGCGCTGTTGCCGAGCACGACGACCGAGAGGCGCTCGTCGGGGATCCAGATGAGCTGGGTGCGGTAGCCGGCAAGGCCGCCGCCGTGCGCGACGGTCGGCCGCCCCGCGAGACTGCCGAGCTGGAAGCCCATGCCGTAGAGCGCGACCTCCGCGCTGCTCGCGAGGATGGCGGGCCGCCGCATCGCCGCGAGCTCGACGGCGCCGACCTGGGGCGCGTCCAGGTTCCGCAGCCAGGCCAGCATGTCGTCGACGCTGGCGTACATGCCGCCGCCGCCCACCACGTCGACCATGCTGTCGAACGTCCGCCAGGCGCCGGCTCGGCGCTGATAGCCATGCGCCTTGTTCGGCACCAGCGCGGCGTGGTCGTGCTGGAAGCGTGCGCCGTCCATGCCCAGCGGCGCGAAGATCCGTGTCCGCGCGAACTCGTCGAGCCGCTGGCCCGACACCCGGTGGACGAAGAGCGCCAGCAGCAGATAACCCGAGTTGCTGTAGAGCCAGTCCGAGCCGGCGGGGAAGTTCAGGCACTGCTGCCGCGCCAGCATCTTCAGGGCCAGATGCTCGGTGTAGACCGTCTCGGCGTCGTGGCCGGCGAGGCCGCCGAGCGCATAGAAGTCGCGGATGCCGCTGGTGTGGGTCAGCAGCTGGTAGAGGGTGGCCTCGGCGGTGGGCGGCGACAGCTCCGGGAACGTGTCGCCGATCGGCTGAGCGAGATCGACGCCCTGCTCCGCCGCCAGCATCAGCGCCGCCATCGCCACGAACTGCTTGGAGATCGAGCCGAGGTAGAAGCGCGAGGCCGGCGTGATCGGCACTCCGTGCTCAAGATCGGCCGCGCCCCAGGCCCCGGTAAAGACGGTCTCGCCACGTTGCACGACGCCGACGGCGTATCCGGGCCCCTCCGGCGTCAGCGCGCCGAAAAGCGCGTCGATGCGGGCGGCGTGTTCATCGGAGACGGTGGGAGGCATCGACGTTCCCTTGGGTCGCGAGATCGCGGCGTGCACCGCGTTCACACGTCATCCTAGTCCAGGGAGCGCGCCGCCGCGAAGCCGCGCCTCGGGCTTAGCCCGCCGCGTTGGACTCGTCGTCCGGCTTCTGGCCCGGCGCGCAGGGACCGATCCAGGTCGCGTCGGTGTGCATCTTGATGGTTCGTGCCGGCGACTGTTTCATCGACATGGTCATGGTGCTGTCGCCGGTCATGTGAGTTTGGAAGTCGCCGCTCGCCACCGCGTGCATGACCATGGTGTAGTCCGGCGTGGCGCAGTTCATGTCCATGACGTAGGCGCCAAGGAAGGTCCGCTTCAGGCTGAGTTGGTTGCAGCCGGTCGGCATTTTCGGGACGGCGGGGGCCTTGCCCGACATGCAGCTGGTCGAGGTGTCCGGCTTGCCGTCGCCATTGTCGAGGACGGTCTTCCACAGGCCGGCGCGTTGGCGCGGCATGTTGGAGATGTCGACCTGGACGTCAGGGCCCGAAGCCGGCGCAGCCGCCCCCGGCGCTCCACCCGCCGCAGCCCCATTCGAGGCGCCGCCCTTCGGGCCACAGGCGGCGAGCAGTGCGAGCGTGGCGAGCGCCACGGCGGACGCGGTCGTCAACTTCATCGCGTTGGTCCCCAAATCCCGAGCGCCTCGGGTGGGGAAGGCTAGCAGCGGCCGGCTTCGCAGAACAGCAATATCCGGGAAACCTGACCTCGGCGGCTATTCGTCGAAGCCGACGAACACCGCCGCATCGTCCACCGTCTTGCGCTGCGAGACCACGGCGTTGGCCGGGAAGCTGTCGTCCGGAAAGCCCATGGCGACGCAGATCATGATCACCTGGTCGTCGGGGATGGCGGCGTGCTCGCGCACCACCGGGCTCTGCATGATGCCCTGGCTGTTGATCACGCAGCCGAGGCCGCGCGACCAGGCGGCGTTGACCAGGGCGTTGGTCACCGCGCCGCAGTCGAACGGGGCGATGTCGCCGCCGTGGATCGAGCGATCGTAGGTGACCACCACCGAGATCGGCGCGTCGAACTGGCGAAAGCCGCGCAGCACCCAGCCCTGGCGCCCGTCCTTGTCCTCCCGGGCGATGTTCATGGCGGCGAACAGCTGCTTGGCGATGCCGATCTGCCGCTCGCGATGTTCGCCCACGTAGGCGCCGTGGCCGCGGAACTCGCGCGAGGATCCGGCACCCCGGCGAGGTTGCGCTCGGTGTTGCCGGCGCGGATGCGGTCGAGCGGCGCGCCGGCGACCACATAGAAGTTCCAGGGCTGGGTGTTCAGCGACGAGGGCGCGCGCATCGCCATCTCGATGACTTCGCGGATCAACGCCTTCGACGGACGCTCGCGCTTGTAGCCGCGGATGCTGCGCCGCCCGAGGACGACATCGTCAAAGGAAAGCGCCGAAGTCGCGTCAGCTGTCATGAACTCTTTCCCCGCGCCATTTGATGTCCGCGAGCGGCAACACCCAAGCCGCCGCACGGTAAGTCAAGCTGCGGGGGAAGAGCGCGCCGCGTGAGAGCGATCGCAGCCGGCGGTCAGGCGAACGCGGCTGGGTAGAGGTCTCGGAAGTTGGCGTCGAAGAAGCGAGCCTGAGCGGCCTCGCCGACGTCGGCCAGCGCCCGCTCGAAGCGGCCGAGCGGATCGCGGCCGCCCTCGGCGTGCGGATAGTCGGAAGAGAAGAGGTAGAGCTCCGGCGCGGACTCGGCGATGAAGGCCGCCACGTCCTCGAACGGATAGGGCGTGAAGCGCAGCTGGGCGCGGATCTGCTCGGACGGGCGGCGGCGCATGTCGGCCAGGAACGGCTCGGACTTCGCCCAGATCTCGTGGGCGTGGTCGAGGCGGCGGATCATGTCGGGGACCCAGCCGGCCCCGAGCTCGATCACCGCGCCGCGCAGGGCCGGATGGCGCTCCAGGACCCCGTCCAGCACCAGCACCGAGATGAACTTCTGCGCGGCCTGGTGGATCACCGTCAGGTCCTTCGAGCCGATCACCTCGGCGCCGCCACGGGCGGTGCGCCGGTCCGGACGGCCGTCGTTCATCCAGGGCGTCTCGATGCTGAGCGGCGAGGAGCCGACGTGCAGGATGAACGGCATCCGCCGCTCGGCCAGCAGCGCCCAGATCGGCTCGTGGTTCACGTGGCCGGGCGAGCGGCCGCCGGGCGGCGCGGCGGCGACCCAGACCGCGCCCAGCCCCAGCCCGTGGGCGTGCTCGATCTCGGCCAGCGCGGCTGCGACGTCGTCGAGTGGGACGATGGCGACGCCGATGAGGCGGCGATCACCCTGGCAGAACGCCGCCATGGCGCGGTTGTGGGCGCGGGCGGTGGGATAGCGCGCAGCGGGCTCGGCCTCGAAGATCGGCCGCGCGCAGAACGAGGAAAAGATCACCTGGCGCTCGAAGCCCAAGAGGTCGAGCGCGGTCGACCGCTCCGCTCCGCTGAACGAGCCCAGCGCGTCATGCCACTTCGGTCCGCGGGTGAGGCCGTCGCCCAGCGCTGTCAGCTCGGCGACCCGCTCGGCCGAGTGCCCGGCCTTGCCGACATAGTCACGCGGGTTGAACTGACCCGTCGCCAGCGAGCCCAGCACGGGCATCAGGTCGCGCTCGCCCGGATCGGCGTGGCGCGTCAGGAAGTCAGGCAGCTCCATCAGGTGGCTGTCCGCGTCGCAGATCGTGCGTCCGTTCGCGTAGGTCATCTTGAGGATCGTCCCTGGCCGACGGCCGGAAGCCATAGCACCGAGCGGCCGCCCGGTCGAAGCTGCGCGGCGCCGATGCCAAAGGAGGGGTTGCGCGGCGACCTTGTGAAGCACAGATCGGTCGGGGCGCGGCCGGATCGGCCTGCAACAACGAGGAGCGGACCCATGGTGAAGAAGCCCAGAGTGAGCGCCGAGCCGAAGCGGCCGGGCGGACTGACCGATCTGTCGGCCGACGCGACGCGCGACATCGGCGCGGCGCTGAACGGCCTGCTGGCCGACGTCTTCGCGCTCTACCTGAAGACCAAGAACTTCCACTGGCACATGAGCGGACCGCACTTCCGCGACTACCACCTGCTGCTGGACGAACAGAGCGACCAGATCTTCGCGATGACCGATCCGATCGCCGAGCGGGTGCGCAAGATCGGCGGCGAGACGCTGCGCTCGATCGGCCAGATCGCCCGCACCCAGCGCATCGCCGACAACGACGCGCCCTACGTCGATCCGCACGATATGCTGGCCGAGCTGCGGGACGACAACGTGCGCGTCACCTCGGCGATGCGGCAGGTGCACGACACCTGCGACGAATACGGCGACGTCGCCACCGCCAGCCTGCTGGAGGTGTGGATCGACGAGACCGAGCGGCGCAGCTGGTTCCTCACCGAATCCATCCGCCGCCCGCCGGGCTGGAACGGCTGAGGCGCAGGTCCGCCCAGGTCAACTGACCCGGGCGTAGTTTTCGCCGCGGCCCTGGTAGAGGCGCCAGAACTCGCCGGCGATGCGGGCGGGGTCGATGCCCGGGCGGCCGTCGGCATACGCCGTGCCTTTCACGGCGCCGGCGATCATCACCTCGCCGACATAGACGCCGTCGGCCTTCAGGCGCTCGGCCAGCAGGCCGACCAGCTTGTGCTTGGCGGCGTTGGCCATGGCGAGGTCCATCAGCTTCAGGCTCACCGCCACCGCGTCGATCTGCGGGGTCAGCTCGCCGAACGCCCCGTTGGTGACCAGCACGGCGCCGTCGCCGGCGGACTTCAGATCCGGCAGCGCCGCCTGCACAGCCGCCAGCAGGCCGACGATGGCGACGTCGAACGCGGCGCGCGTGGCGGCCGGGGTTGCTGTGATGAGGTCGCCCGCGTCGCCGGCGCCGTAGGCGTTCCAGTGGATCGCGGTGATCGGTCCCAGCGCCGCACGCGCGTTGCCGATCGCCGCTGCGATCGCGTCCGGGTCGCTGGCATCGGCGGGGATGACGGCCGCGGCGTTGACGCCCTTGGCCTTCAGCGCTGCAAAGGCCGCCTGCAGCTTGTCGGCGCTGCGCGCGACCAGCGCGACGGAGAAGCCTTCCGCGGCGAACTTCTCGGCGACGGCGTTCGATACGCCGGGACCGTAGCCCACGACGACGATGGTCTTTGGCATGGCCGCGTTCTCCTCGCTCTCGCCACCCTACCTAGGGAGGCGCGGCCGGCGCCGCAAAGAATTGACCACGAACCTCACGAACAACCCAAGGGATTGTCATCCCGGAGACCCGCGAAGCGGAGTCGTCCGGGATCTCCTCGGCACGGCTGTTGAAAGTAGGTCCCGGATAGCTCGCTGGCGCGAGCTTCCGGGATGACACCGATTGGGATGTTGTGTTCGTGAGGTGCGTGAGGTTCGTGGTCGAAGGAGGCCGCGCCCTCAGATCCCCAGGTCGAGCAGGTTGTAGTCCTTGATCTGAGCGCGGGCTTCGTCGTCCCAGCGCCAGTGCTCTCCGGCGTGCGGCGCGTAGGCGAAGGGTATCTCGGTCGGGAAGCGCTGGCGGCGGGCGTCGATGCCCCAGCCGATGACGCGGGCGCGCTCGGCGATACGGGCCGCATCGTAGACGGCCGGCGCGTTGTGGACGCCGCCGCCGGAGACGCCCAGCACCGAGCGGCGGCGGTGGAAGCCGAAGTTCACCGTCACCCGCCAGTCGGGGCTGGTGTTGGCGAACGAGCCGTGCACCGCCTGCCGGTTGGTGATGGCGACGTCGCCCGGCGCGCAAACCAGCGGCGTGGCCTGCGGCAACCGCTCGGTCCCCGCGGCGGCAACCATCGCGGCGATGTCGACCTTGCCCGCCCGGTGCGAGCCGGGAACCACCCACAGCCCGTTGGCCGGCTTGCAGCCGTAGAGCTGGCCCATGAAGTTGAAGCCGTGCGAGCCTTCGTCGAGCTCGGGGCTCTCCCAGTGGGTCCAGCCGTCCTGGTGCCAGGCGACCGAAGCGCCCGTGCCAGGCCCCTTCATCCAGAGCGCCTCGTTGAACGGGACGAAGTCCGGCCCGTTGATCGCCGCCGCCACCGCCAGCAGCTGCGGGTGGCCGTAGACCCGCAACGACGCCTCGGAGAACTGCAGCGAGCCCAGCACCAGGTAGACCACCTCGTCCGGCGCGTCCTCGGCGGCCTGCGGCTCGAACATCTTCACCGGGTAGCGGCCGTGCGCGGCCCGCGTGCCGCCGACCGGATCGCTTAGCGGCCGCGCCCAGACGAGGTTCAGCCCGGCGTGGCCGAGCCCCAGCGCCGGGCGGCCGGCCGCGTCGACCTCGTCGCCGCGATGGACAGGAAGACGTGACTGGATGTCGAGGAAATCGGCCTCGATGTCGGCCAGTTCGTCGCGCTGCAGCACGCCGGTGAAGACGTAGAAGCCGCAGCGGCTGTAGGCCTCGCGAATCTCCGGGTGCAACTCGCCGCGCTCGGTGAAGCGGATCGGCCCGCGGTTGCCCAGCCCCATCGCCCGCGCCTCGCCCTCCGCGCAGTAGGCCTGGAACGCGGCTTCCTCGGCGCCATAGTCGGCGACGAAGGCGCTGACGGGCTGGTTCATCTCGGCTTCCTCGCGCTGGCCGCCGGAGCTTGGACCCGAGCGCTGCGGCGGGCAACCACATCGCGTCCCTCCCCTTCATGGGGGAGGGTGGCGGCGAAGCCGCCGGGTGGGGATGTGCGGCGCGTCAAACGACGAGCGGGAGAAGCGTCAGAACTCCCCCACCCGACCGCTTCGCGGTCTTCCCTCCCCACGAGGGGGAGGGACGCGCGGCTTGACGGACGCCGCACGCGCAGCCCACTTCGCCCTGAGAACGGGGAAATGCCGATGGCGCGCACGGCGCGGATGTTGACCGACGAGATCTGGTTTGGCGAGGGGCCGCGCTGGCATGACGGGCGGCTGTGGTTCGGCGACTGGGCGGAGCTGGCGGTGCGCTCGATCTCCCCGGACGGCACGCTGCGCACCGAGGTCGCGGTGGGCGACTGCCGGCCGTCGGGGATGGGCTGGGCGCCGAACGGCAGCCTGCTCTACGTCGCGATGGAAAAGCAGCAGGTGAGACGCGTGGCGGCCGACGGGACCGTGAGCGTCCACGCCGATCTCAGCCACCTCTCCATCTGGCTCTGGAACGACATGGTGGTGGATCGCGAGGGCCGCGCCTTCGTCGGCGAGTTCGGCTTCGACTTCAACGCCGAGATGGACGCGCGCGGCATCGCCAGCGTGGTCGCGGACCACCCGACCGCCAGGCTCGCCTGCGTGCAGCCGGACGGGACCGTGTCGCTGGCGGACGGCGACATGCACTTCCCGAACGGCTCGGTGGTCACGCCGGACGGCAAGACACTGATCGTCGCCGAGACACTGGCGCGGCGGCTGACCGCGTTCGACATCGGGCCGCACGGCGCACTCTCGGGCAAGCGCACCTGGGCCGAGCTCGGCGAGCGCATCCCGGACGGGATCTGCCTCGACGCGGACGGCGCGGTCTGGTTCGCCAACCCGGGCGGGACCGACTGCGTGCGCGTGGCCGAAGGCGGCGAGGTGCTGGAGGTGATCGACACCGGCCAGCCCTGCTTTGCCTGCATGCTGGGCGGCGAAACCGGCAGCACCCTCTTCATGCTGACCGCGCCCTGGACGCCGCCCGGCGGCGCGCCGGAGAAGGGACGCATACTGACGGCTGACGTCGACGCAGCGCACGCCGGCTGTCCGTAGGCCGCAAACACCGTCCCGCCGAGAGAGACGACCCATGTACCTCGACCGCTTCAAGCTCACCGGCCGCGTCGCCGTCGTCACCGGCGGGGCGCGGGGGATCGGGCTGTGCACGGCGGAGGCGCTGGCGGAGGCCGGCGCGCGGGTGACGATCTGGGACCGGGACGCGGGCGAACTGGAGACGGCGAGGGTGGCGCTCGCAGGCAAGGGCTACGCGGTCGGCGCCGGCGGTAGTCGAGGTGACCGACGCCGCCGCCGTCGACGCCGCGACCGCGGCGCTGGCGGGGCGCGAGGGGCGGCTCGACGTGCTGGTCAACAACGCGCGCGGCGCGCGCGGCGGCGGCGCGCGCGCGCGCGGCGCGCGGCGGGGCGCGGCGCGCGCGCGCGCGCGGCGGCGCGCGGCGGCGGCGGCGGCGCGCGGCGCGCGCGCGCGCGGCGCGCGGCGCGCGGCGGCGCGGCGCGCGCGCGGCGCGCGCGCGGCGGCGCGCGGCGGCGCGCGGCGCGCGCGCGGCGCGGCGCGCGGCGGCGGCGGCGGCGCGCGGCGGCGGCGCGCGCGCGCGGCGCGCGCGCGCGCGCGCGCGCGGCGCGCGCGCGGCGGCGGCGGGCGCGCGGCGCGCGGCGCGCGCGCGGCGCGCGGCGGCGCGCGGCGCGCGGCGCGCGGCGGCGCGAGCGCGGCGAGCGAGCGGCGCGCGGCGCGCGCGCGGCGCGCGCGCGCGCGGCGCGCGGCGGCGCGCGCGCGGCGGCGGCGGCGGCGCGCGGCGCGCGCGCGGCGCGCGCGCGGCGCGCGCGCGCGCGCGCGCGCGCGCGCGGCGCGCGGCGCGCGGCGCGCGGCGGCGCGCGGCGCGCGGCGGCGGCGCGCGGCGCGCGACGGCGGCGTCGGCGCGGCGGCGGCGGCGGCGGCGGCGCGCGCGGCGCGCGGCGCGCGGCGGCGGCGCGCGGCGGCGCGCGGCGGCGGCGGCGGGCGGCGGCGGCGGCGGCGGCGCGCGCGCGCGCGGCGCGCGCGCGCGCGCGGCGGCGCGAGCGGGCGGCGGCGCGCGCGGCGAGGCGCGGCGGCGGCGCGCGGCGCGCGCGGCGGCGAGCGCGCGGCGGCGGCGCGCGCGGCGGCGCGCGCGCGCGCGCGCGAGGCGCGCGGCGCGGCGGCGGCGGCGCGCGGCGGCGGCGGCGGCGCGCGGCGCGGCGGCGGCGGCGGCGCGCGCGCGCGCGCGCGGCGGCGCGCGGCGGCGCGCGGCGGCGGCGGGCGCGCGCGGCGGCGGCGGCGGCGCGCGGCGCGCGGCGCGCGCGCGGCGGCGCGGCGCGGGCGCGGCGCGGCGGCGGCGGCGCGCGCGCGCGCGCGCGCGCGCGCGCGCGCGCGGCGCGCGCGGCGCGCGCGCGCGCGCGCGCGGCGGCGGGGGCGGCGGCGGCGGCGGCGGCATCGCTCGCAGCGAGATCGCCGCCGAGGACATGGAGGACGAGCGCTGGCTGAACGTGCTGGACGTCAACCTCAACGGCGCCTTCTGGTGCGCCCGCGCCTTCGGGCGGCGGATGCTGGCGCAGGGCGCCGGCGCGATCGTCAACGTCGGCTCGATGTCAGGCTTCATCGTCAACCGGCCGCAGGGCCAGAGCCACTACAACGCCTCCAAGGCCGCGCTGCACCACCTGACCCGCTCGCTGGCGGCCGAATGGGCGCCCCGCGGGGTGCGGGTGAACGCCGTCGCCCCGACCTACATCGCAACGCCGCTGAACGCCTTCGCCGACCAGACCTCGGAGATGTACCGCCGCTGGATCGACGGCACCCCGATGGGCCGGCTCGGCGAGCCCGAGGAGGTGGCGAGTGCGATCCTGTTCCTCGCCTCCGACGCCGCCAGCCTGATGACCGGCTCGATCGTCCTCGTCGACGGCGGCTATTCCTGCTGGTGACCGGCCGCGCCGCTTCGTAGGGTCTCGGCGCCTGGAGCGGGAGAGACCGGCATGAGCGGCTACGAAAGCATCGCCTACGAGAAGGAGCGCGGGCGGGCGCGGATCATTCTCAACCGGCCGGACAAGCTGAACGCGCTGTCGCTGGCGCTGCTCACCGAGCTTTCCGACGCGGTCTGGGAGGCCGACAACGACCGCGACGTCCATTGCATCATCGTCAAGGGCGCCGGCCGCGCCTTCTCGGCCGGCTACGATCTGGCGGGCGGCGGCAACCGGCCCGTGCCGAACTCGTCGATCGAGGACCGCGAGGCCAACCGCTATCGCGGCGGCGGCAGCGTCGACGACGACATCTGGCAGATGGAGCGCTCGCAGCGCCTGCGGATGGCGCTCTTCGACGCCCACAAGCCCTCGATCGCCCAGGTGCACGGCTATTGCCTGGCTGGCGGCACCGATATCGCTCTGCTCTGCGACATGATCGTCGCCGCCGACACCGCGACGATCGGCTTTCCGGCCGGCCGCTCGATGGGCGCGCTGCCGAACAACATGTGGCTCTACAACGTCGGCCCGCAGTGGGCGAAGCGCCTGCAGCTGACCGGCGATTCGATCACCGGCGCGGAGGCCCAGCAGCTCGGCCTCGTCATGAAGGCGGTGCCGGAGGCCGACCTGGAGGCAGAGGTCGAGGGCTTGGCCGACCGGCTGGCGCTGATCGACCCGGACGTGCTGACCGTCAACAAGCGGATCATCAACCTCGGCCTGGAGCTGATGGGCGCGCGCACCCTGCAGCGGCTGGCGGTGGAGAACGACGCGCGCGGCCACCAGGCCGCCGCGGCGCGCGGCTTCTTCCAGCAGTCGCGCGAGGAGGGCCTGAGGAAGGCGCTGGCCGACCGCGACGGCCCGTTCGGCGACGGCCGCGCCCGCGTCAACGGGCCGGAGAAGCGCGACGCGGACGGGCGGCTGCTGCCGTGAGCGACCGCATCGTCGTACTCGACGGCTACACCACCAATCCCGGCGATCTCGACTGGTCGCCGCTGGCCGCGCTGGGGACGCTCGAGGTGTTCGACCGCACGCCGGAGGCGCTGGTCGCCCAGCGGGTGGGCGATGCGCCGTACGTGCTGCTGAACAAGGCGCCGCTGACCGGCGAGATCATCCCCGCGCTGCCGGCGCTGCGCTATGTCGGCGTGCTCGCCACCGGCTACAACACGGTCGACCTTTCGGCGGCCAAGGCGCGCGGGATTACCGTCACCAACACGCCGGCCTACGCCTCGGTGTCGGTGGCGCAGCACGCGGCGGCGATGATGCTGGACCTGGCGCGCAAGCTGACGCTCCACGCCGACGCCGTGCGCGACGGCGCGTGGTCGCGCAGCCCCGACTGGTGCCTGCCGCTTGGCCCGATCTTCGAGCTGACCGGACGCACGCTCGGGCTGGTCGGACTGGGGGCGATCGGGATCGAGCTGGCGCGCATCGCCGCGGCGCTCGGCATGCGCGTCGTCGCCTGCGATCCGGCCTTCCTGCCGTCCGAACGCTTAGGCGGCGTGGCGGTGGCGCCGGTGAGCCTCGATACGCTGATCGAGATTTCGGACGTCGTCTCGCTGCATTGTCCGCTCACGGAGGCGACACACCACCTGCTGGACGCCGCCCGGCTGGCGCGGATGAAGCCGTCGGCGCTCGTCATCAACACCAGCCGTGGCCCGCTGATCGACGAGGCCGCGCTGGCGGCGGCGCTCCGGAGCGGCGGCATCGGCGGCGCCGCCCTCGACGTGCTGGAGACCGAGCCGCCGGCGGCCGACAACCCGCTGATCGGCGCGCCCAACTGCCTCGTCACCCCGCACGTCGCCTGGCACGCCATCGAAGCCCGCCGCCGCCTCATGCAGATCGCCGCCGACAACCTCGCCGCCTTCCTGCAAGGCGCACCGAGGAACGTGGTGGGGTGACTTCCACCCTCCCCGCTCATCCCGGCGAACGCCGGGACCCAGGCAGGACTGGTAAAAGTCTGGCTGGTCAGAGAGTATGTGCGCGCCGCAGGCGTTGTCTCAAGGTCACACGAAGAACACGAAGGAAGCAAAGCTCACCAAGAGCAGCTTCGCCTCCGAGCGAGCGCCTTCGTGCTCTTCGCTGTCTTCGTGTTCTTCGTGTGACCAAGCGGCGCCTGCGGCGCAGCCATGCCGGGCAGGCAACCCCCCATCAACGCAGTCCTGCCTGGGTCCCGGCGTTCGCCGGGATGAGCGGGTGTTGGGTGGGAGGGCCCTGCTAGTGGATTTCGGCCGCCTTGCCCTGGGCAGTTCGCAGTTTCTCGATGTCGAAGCCCGGAGCGCGGGCCGCTTCGATGATCACGCGTTCGCGGGCCTGCAGCAGGGTGGCGGTCTGCTTGATGCGGGCGGCGACGTCGTGGGGGATGACGACCGCGCCGTGCTGGTCGGCGTGGATCAGGTCACCGTCGCGCACCCGCATGCCGGCGACGTCGACCGGTCGCCCGAAGTCGACCACGTGGACGAAGGCGTGCGAGGGCACCACCCGCGCCGCCAGCATCTGGAAGCCCTCGGCGATGTCGGGCAGGTCGCGCACGCCGCCGTTGGTGATCAGGCCCTCGCAACCCAGCCCCTTGTGAATGGCGCTGTTCACCTCGCCCCAGAAGGCCCCGTAGCCGCGGCGCTCGTCCATGTCGTGGATCACCACGACGCTCGGCTTCGGGCCGGCGTCGATGTAGGCGTAGTAGGCGTCGGAAAGCTCGCGCGCCGCCGACCCGGCGAGGTCGCTCGGGTGGGCGCTGCGGATCGTCGCGGTGCGCGCCACAGCGACCACCGGCGGCAGGCCGGGCCGCGCGCAGAACAACGGCTCGGTGGTGTAGCCATAGCCGCGGCGGGCCGGCGCCAGCACCTCGAGGGCGTTGCACACCGTGGGGGTGTCGAGCGTCTGCAGCTGGAGCCGCAGTTCGTCGGTCAAGTCGATCATCGCACCTCTCTCGCTAGCCTCGCGGCATAGCGCGTCGGGCCTGCGAAGGCATCATGCCGTCGCCGGCGAGCCGGTGATAGTGGCGACCAGCCGACGAGCGGTCAGAAATACTCGATCTGTTCCAGCGGGTTAATGGCGCTTTACTGCGCCGCGCCGGGCGCTAGGAAGCGTCACCTCACGCCGCGCCGGGGGCGCGCGCAATTCGCTTAGCGCTGGAGCGTTCGATGGGCTGGTCGGTCAACCGACCCACAGGGCTGACGTTTCATCGGCCCGACCGGTCGACCAAGGGCTACACGCTGCTGACGCCGCACGGCGACACCCGCGCCTACCTGATCGACCTGCAGGGCCGGGTCGTCCACCGCTGGACCTTCACCCACATCAAGCCGGGCTACGGCCGGTTGCTCTCGAACGGCAACCTCCTGATGACCGGCGAAGACCCGAACCTGCCGAAGCCGCCGCCGGACGAGCCGACCAAGCCGCCGCCGCCGTTCGAGCGCCACATCACCCGCTTCGGCGGCTACCACACGACGCTGATCGAGGTGGACTGGGACGGCAACACGGTCTGGGAGTACGTGAACCTCGCCCAGCACCACGACTTCTGCCGCCTGCCCAACGGCAACACGCTGGTGCCGGAGTGGGTGGAGCTGCCCGAGGATCTGCACACCAAGGTGCGCGGCGGCGTGAAGAAGCCGCGCGAGAAGATGCCCCGGCTGGTCAGCGACGATCTGGTCGAGATCAACGCCGCAAAGGAGGAAGTGCGGCGGATCCACCTCTGGAAGCTGCTCGATCCCGCCAAGGACCCGATCGACCGCGACTTCCGGCGCTGGGAGTGGACCCACGTCAACGGCATCGACGTGAACGCGGCGGGCGACATCGTCGTCTCGGCGCGCAACTGCCACCGGGTGGCGGTGATCGACGGGACGACCGGCGCGCTCAGCTTCAAGTTCGACAAGACCTACGGCCAGCACAACCCGACCTGGCTGCCGAACGGCAACATCCTGGTCTTCGACAACCGCCGCGCCGCCTCGCGGGTGATCGAGGTCGATCCGAAAAGCGGCGAGATCGTCTGGACCTACGAGGGCGCGCCGCGAAACCAGTTCTTCAGCGGCCACATCTCCGGCGCTTCGCGGATGGAGAGCGGCAACATCCTGGTCTGCGAAGGCACCAGCGGGCGGCTCTTCGAGGTGACCCGCAGCAAGGAAGTGGTGTGGGAGTGGATCAATCCGTTCGTGAACAACGACGAGGAAGGCGCCCCGACGGTGAGCATCTACCGCGCCCACCGCTACGGCGCCGATCACCCGGCGCTGGCCGGCCGCGACCTCGATCCCGCCCGCTTCGGCAACCTCAACCGCCTGCACGCGCTGGCCTGAGACGCGCCGGCGGCTTCCGATATCGGGCGCCCAACCTTCGAGCCGGCGTGCGGCGCCGACCGCGGGTGGGCGGCGTACGCGGCGAGATTGAGGGATTCACCTAGTTGGTGTGAAAGCTGGAGTTTGACTACTTGCCCCCTGCCGCCTCCGCACAACCCAAGGGCGCGGACCGCAAGAGGGTAGCTAAATGTCTGAACACAATATTCGGGTCGCCAGCATGCGGGTCGCCGCGGTGGTGGTGCTCGCCGGCCTGGGCCTCAGCGCCTGCGCAACCGAGGACTATGTCAATTCGCACATCGCCATCGTGAACCAGCGTATCGACGGCGTCGAAGCCAAGGCGAACGAAGCCGGGCAGAAAGCGGATGCGGCCATGCAGGCCGCGCAATCGGCGGGCGCCGCCGCGCAGGCCGCCCAAGGCTCGGCCACGCAGGCCAACCAGCGGCTCGACGCGCTGACCGGGCGGGTGGACGCCATCGATCAGCGTCTCGCCGCCAAGCCGCCGCGGAACTGACACAGAGGTTGCGAACGTTCCTCACCTCGTAGCGGGTGAGGAGCTTCGCAATTCCTGACGTGTCGCCCAGGCCGACCATGCAGGGCGTCCGGCGAATGGCGGGCCTTGCGCTGGTGCTCGCGCTCGCCGCACCGGCGCCGTGGCCTGCGCTCGCCCAGGACGCCGACCCCCAGGGCGCCGCCTCCCAAGGCGCCGAGGCACAGCCGGAGCCTCCGGTCGACGCGAGCGCGGTGGCCGCAGGGGCGGTGAGTGTGCACGCCGCGGCCAGCCATCACCGGCGCCATCACGCTGCGTCCAATCAGCCGTCGCAGAAGGTCCCATCCGATCAGGATCAGGCCCCTTCGGGCATGGCGGCGCAGCTCGCCGCCTGGGTCGCCCAAGCCGGCGACAACGGCGCGCGGCCGTTTGCAATCGTCGACAAGCTGGGGGCGAAGGTCTTCGTGTTCGACGCCGACGGACGCCTGCTGGGCGGCGCGCCGGTGCTGGTCGGTCTGGCGCGCGGCGACAACTCCCCCGCCGGGATCGGCGACAAGGCGCTCGCCGCCATCAGGCCCGGCGAGCGCACCACGCCGGCCGGCCGCTTCGTGGCCGGCTTCGGGCCGGCCAGCGGCGGCAAGACCGTGATCTGGGTCGACTACGCCGATGCGATCTCGTTGCACCCGGTGGTCACCACGAACCCCAAGGAGCATCGTCTCACGCGCATCAAGTCGTCGGCGCCGGGGGATCACCGCATCAGCTTCGGCTGCATCAACGTGCCGGCGCGCTTCTACGAGGCCGTGGTGCTGAAGGCGTTCGCGGGCGGCAGCGCCATCGTCTACATCCTCCCGGACACCCGGCCGCTCGAGGATGTGTTCCCGGCCTTCGCCGCGACGATGCAGGCGAGCGCCGTCGCCGACTACGCCGACCAGGCGGCCGCCCGGCCCGCCCAAGTCGACGCCGGCGATGCTCAGCCGGCCGCCGCGATCCAGCCGAGCGCGGACCCTGACCAGGCGGTCGAGACCCAACCCGCGCAGGCGGTCGACGACCCGGCCGCCGCCGATCCGCCCGGTGCGCCTGCGGCGGCGAAGAAACCCCCGCAGCGCACCCGCCGTCGCCATCACGGCGCGCCCCCCGGGCAGTAGAACGGCGATCCGGGACAACGCTCCCCAGCCTCCGCTAAGAGGGGCGGCAGAAACGGGAGGATCGGATGCGGGCGTTGGTGACGGGCGGTAATCGCTACATCGGGCTCGACCTGGTGTTCGAGCTGGCCAGGCGCGGGCACGAGGTGACGGTGGTCAACAGCCACGAGGCGCCGTTGCCGGACGGCGCGCGGCGCATCCACTGCGACCGCACGCAGGCCGGCGCGCTGGCCGCCGCGCTGGCGCCCCACCGCGACGCCTTCGACGCAATCTTCGATCACACCGCCTATCGCCCCGCCGACATGGCGCCGCTGATCGAGCTGTTCGCCGGCCGGGTGCAACACTACGTCTTCACCAGCTCGCAGGCGGTCTATCGGCGCAGCTATGTCCAACCCTTCACCGAGAGCTCGCGCCGCCATGCGCCCGACAACCCCGATCCGCGCGCCGCCTATGGGGTCGGCAAGGTGCAGTGCGAGGATCGCCTCTTCGAGCTCGCCCGGTCGGAGGGCCTGCCGGCGACCATCCTGCGGGTCGGCCACACGCTGGGACCGCGCAGCGCGGTCGCCGAGCGCGACCCGATGCTGTTCGCACGCGTCGAAGCCGGCCGGCCGATCCTGATCCCGGCCGAGGGCTTTGCGGCGCTGTCGCTCGTGCACACCAAGGACGTGGCGCGGTTGATGGTCTCGCTGCTGGGGAACGAGCGCGTGAAGGGCGAGGCCTACAACGTCACCGGCGCCGAGGTGACAAGCATCGTCGGCGTCATCCACCTGGTCGCCCGTGCCATGGGCATGACGGCGAACATCGTGGAAGTCCCGATGGAGATCGCCCGCCGCCAGCGCCCGCCGCTGCTGCACTGGGGCGAGGGAACCGCCGGGACGGCGATCCTCTCGATCGAAAAGGCGCTCGCCGACATCGACTGGAAGCCGCAGTTCGGAATCGAGGCCGGCTACCGCAACTCGTACGAGTGGTACCTGCGCGAGGGTCGGAGCCGCTACACGTTCGACTTTTCGCGGGACGAAGCGCTGCTCGCCGAACTCGGACGGTAGTCACGCCAACGAGTAGCCCTCTCCCGCGCCGCGGGCGAGGGCTACTGGTTAAGCCGTGACTGTCGCGCCCTGCACGTGCGGCCTGGCGGTCCGGTAGCTGGTGATGCGCGCCTCCACCTCGTGGCGGAAGTGGCGGAAGAGGCCCTGGATCGGCCAGGCGGCGAAGTCGCCGAGGCCGCAGATGGTGTGGCCCTCGACCTCGGAGGCGACGTCGAGCAGCATGTCGATCTCGCGCATCTCGGCCTCGCCGGAGGCCATCCGCTCCATCACCCGCCACATCCAGCCGGTCCCTTCGCGGCACGGCGTGCACTGGCCGCAGCTCTCGTGCTTGTAGAAGCGGCTGAGGCGGGCGATGGCGCGCACCAGGTCGGTCTGCCGATCAAGGACGATCACCGAGCCGGAGCCGAGCGCGGTCTTCAGTTCACGGAGCCCGTCGAAATCCATCAGCGCCGTCTCGGCCTGCGAGGCGGGGATCATCGGCGTCGAGCCGCCGCCCGGCAGCACCGCCTTCAGGTTCGTCCAGCCGCCGCGCACGCCGCCGGCGTGGTCCTCCAGCAGCGCCCTCAGCGGGACCGACATCGCCTCCTCGACGTTGATCGGCGCGTTCACATGGCCGGAGATGCTGAAGAGCTTGGTCCCGGCATTGCCCAGCCGGCCGATGGCGGCGAACCAGTCCGCGCCGCGGCGCAGGATCGCGCCCAGCACGGCGATGGTCTCGACGTTGTTGACCGCGGTCGGGCAGCCATAGAGGCCGAAGAAAGCCGGATAGGGCGGCCGCACGCGCGGATAGCCCTTCTTGCCCTCCAGGCTTTCCAAGAGCGCCGTCTCCTCGCCGCAGACGTAGGCGCCGGCGCCGTGGGCGACGTGCACCTCGAAATCCCAGCCATGGCGATTGTCCGGCCCGATCAGCCGCGCCTCGCGCGCCTCGGCAATGGCGGCTTCGAGCCGCGCGCGCTCGGCGACGTACTCACCGCGGATGTAGATGTAGGCCGCGTGGGCGCCGATGGCGCGGCCGGCGATCAGGCAGCCTTCGACGAGCAGGTGCGGGTCGTGGCGCAGGATGTCGCGGTCCTTGCAGGCGCCCGGCTCGGACTCGTCGGCGTTGACCACCAGGTAGCGCGGCCGCTCGTCCGGCGGCGCCATCAGGCTCCACTTCATCGCGGTGAGCACGCCCGCCCCGCCGCGGCCGCGCAGGCCCGACGCTCGGACCTGCGTGGCGATCCAGTCCGGACCCTGCGCGAGCATGTCGGCGGTGGCGTTCCAGGCGCCCCGCCGTCGCGCCGCCGCCAGGCCGGGGTCGTGCTGGCCATAGAGGTTGGTGAAGATGCGATCGCCGTCCTGCAGCACGCCGCCCATCCCATCCCTCCACGACGCAAGGACCCGCGGCAGCTTAGCGGCACAGTGCTCCGCTCGCTAGCGGGCCGGGTCGCGCCACAAATGGAAGGGCGTGCCCTGGTCGTCGCGGCAGGCGCAGACCTCGTAAGGCCCCATCGCGCTCTCGGCGAGCACGCTGCCGCCCAGCGCACGGACGCGCTTCTTGTGCTCGGCCAGATCGCGCACGCAGACGAAGACGTGAACCTCCGGCGCATCGCCCGCTTCCACTCGCGCCGGGTAGGCCTGGCCGAGGGTGTTGGAGAAGACGCCGAACGCCGCGCGGGTCGACCACCAGCGGTCCTGCGGGCCGATCTGGTGGAAGCCGTCGCCGAAGAGGCCGCCGTAGAAGGCCTTCGCCTTGGCGGTGTCGTCGACGAGCGCGACCGCCACGCCCAGTTCTCCTGTCGCCCGGTCATCGGCAGGCGCCGCCGGGGCACGGGCGGTGAAAGCCAGGGGCAGGCCCTGGTCGTCGATCGACGCCTCCGGCGCCCTGCCCGCGCCGCCCAGCGAGACGGCGCGCGCCAGCGCCTCCTCCGGGTCGGCGACCTCGAACTCCAGCCGCACCCTCGGGGCGGAAGCCAGGTCGGTGAGCGCGAGCGCCCATGACCGGTCGACGATCCCCGCCGCCGTGTGCGACCAGCGCGAACCGCCGCGGGGCGCGTCGGTGAAGGTCCAGTCGAACAGATCTCCGAAATAGGCGGCGGCGCGGGGCGCGTCGTCGACGCGCAGATGCACGGCGGCAAGTCGCCCTTCGATCGGATCGGTCATGACAGTCTCCCGTGTGAGGTGGATGAGATCGTCGACCGACAAGGCATCACCGGCGGCCAACCGCCGCCGCACGGCCACCAGCAGCTCCAGACGGCGCGTATCGTCCGCCATGCGAGCGCGAACGGCGGCCTCCTGCAGCAGCAAAACGGCATCCAGATCGGCGAGCTGCGCGCCCAGCAGCTCCCCGACCCGCTTCAGCGGCAGGCCGAGGTGTTTCAGGGCGAGCACCTGATGGAGGCGGACCATCTGCTCCGGCCCGTAGGTGCGCCAGCCCATGCTGGTGCGCACCGGCTTCACCAGTCCGAGCGTCTCGTAGAGACGCAGAGCCTTGGTGCTCACCTTCAGCCGGCTGGCGGTCTCGGCGGGACTGAAGAAACGCGGCGGTTGGTTCACAAGCTCGGCCTTGTCTTCGACCCGAGCGTGTTTCGAGTTTGTCCCAGGGACAAGCGCAAGCGACTATTTGCGCGGCGCGGCTCGGTAGACCCAGGCGGCTTGCTGCGGGTCAGGCGGGGAAAGCTCCATCAGGATCACGGTCTCGGCGGGCGCGGCCACGGCCGGGCGGGACGGCGGCGGCTGGGCGGCCCAGGCGGCGCCGAAGCTGGTCAGCGCGAGCGCCGATATCGCGCCAAGGCCGAGATCGCGGCGCATGTCGCCGGGCGCGCGGCGGGCGAGCATGGCCAGGCGCGTGGCGAGCGGGTGCTCCAGCGCCAGCCAGGCGCAGCCGAACACCACCTCGCGGGCGGCCGGCTCGGTCGCCAGCATGGTGGCCGCGTAGGCGCGGCGCGCCTTCGGCATGCGCGCCATCACGGTGGCGTCGCAGGCCAACTCCTGGTCGCCGCGGAAGAGCGCCAGCGCGACATGGGCAAGCGGGTTGAACCAGCAGACCCAGGCCGCGGCGACGGCGAGCGCGGCGACGCGGCCGTCTTGGCGGTCGATGTGGGCGAGCTCGTGGGCGCGGATCAGCCGCCGCTCGGCCACCGAGAAGCGCTGGCCGAAGTCGGTGGGAATCACCAGCCGCGGCCGCAGCACACCGGACACCGCCGGCCCGGCGCGGCCCGCCCGCTCGGCGGCTGCGAAGCGGGACTGCCGCCAGAGCGCCAGCGCTGCGCTGGCCGCGAAGCCGACCAGCCACAACGCCGCGAGGCTGCTCGCGTGTCCGGCGCCGGCGAGCCAGGCGCGGCCGGTCTCGCCCGCCGAGGCGATGGCGGGCGCCCAGCCCGGCGAGCCGATCGCGGCCGGCGTCAGCGCGCCCGCTGCGGCGGCGGGGACCATCAGCCACAGTCCGTAAGCGAGGTGTGCGCCGAATGCGCGGCGGGCGGGCGCTCGCAGCGCCAGCACTATGAGGATCGCCGCGCCGGCGGCGAGATTGACCCGCGCAAGACCGACAAGCAGCTCAGCCGTCGTCATCGAGCTTCTCGATCAGCGCCTTCAGGCGCGCGACGTCCTCCGGCTTCAGCTTGCGGGCCGTGGCGAAGTGGCTGACGAACGGCGCGAGCTCGCCGCCGAACACCCGGTCGAGGAAGCCCTGGCTTTCCGCGGCGAGGTAATCGTCGCGCCCGACCAGCGGTCGATAGCGCACCCGGCCAGCCTCGCGCACCAACTCCAGCGCGCGCTTCTTCAGCAGCCGGCCGATCAACGCCTTCACCGTGGCGTCGCTCCAGCCCTGCGCCGGCGCGGTGTCGGCGATGATCTCCTCGACCACCAGCGACCCGCGCCGCCACAGCGCGTCCATGATCCGGCTTTCCGCCTCGCTGATCCGCACCGTGGTCATACCGCTTGACGATGAGCTACAACCGTAGTTTTGTCAAGAACTACCAACGTAGTTTTCGTCGGCGGTGCTTCTCCACAACGGGGGTCGGAATGGCGCGCGCATTGATCTCCCTGGTCGCGGCCCTGGCTGTGCTGACCGTGGCGCCAACCTCCGCGGCGCCGCTTGCGCAACCGCCTGCCGAGGCGCTGGCGCGGTTGTATCTGGGCGTGTTCGATCGAGCTGACGCGGCCGCCTGCAGCGCGTTCATGCGCGAGCACTGGCCGCTCTCTCATCAAAGCGGGGTCGATTGTCTCGCCATGCGCGATCAGAGCGGCGGGTTTGATCTGGTGAAGATCGAAAGCTCGACCGAAACGACATTCCGCGCCGTCTTGAGGCCCCGCCTCGCGGACACGTATGTCGAGCTGAGCCTGCGCGTGGCTCAATCGGCCCCATCGACCATCCAAGATCTCTCGCTCACCGCGACCGCGAGACCGGACGACATTCCGGCGCCCACCCGCGTCTCCATGGCGGCGCTGCAGGCAGCGATCCACGACCGGATCGACGCGATGGGTGATTTCTCCGGCGTCGTGCTGGTCGCACAGAATGGCCGGCCGATCTTCTCCTACGCGTCGGGACTCGCGGATCGCCAACGCAACATCCCCAATACGCCCGACACGCGTTTCCGGATCGCCTCGTATGAGCAAGATGTTCGCGGCGGTGGCGATCGGGCAGCTGCTGGAAGCCGGCAAGTTGCGGCTGGACGCCCACGTCGGCGATTACCTGAAGGACTATCCCAACGCGGAGTTCGCCAGCACGGTCACCATTGCGGAGCTGCTGGACCATACGGCGGGCGCCGGGGATTTCATGGGCCCGCAATTCGACGCAGCGGCGGACCGACTGAACTCCGTCAGCGACGACGTCGCGATGTTCGGGTCACGGGCGCCATCCTTTCGGCCAGGCAGCCGGTTCGAATACTCGAACTACGGCTACATCGTTCTGGGTAAAATTGTTGAGGTCGTCGCAGGCGAAAGTTATGACGCCTACCTGCGCGATCACATTTTCACGCCCAGCCGTATGACTGATACTGGGCTCGCCGACGCGCCCAACATCGCGCTTGGCTATGTGAAGACGCCCGACGGCTATGTTCCGAGCGCGGTAGTCATGCGCGGCAGCGCGACTCCTGCCGGAGGCGCCTACTCCACAGCGCATGACCTGCTCGCCTTCGCCAACGCCTTGTCGCAGCACCGGCTGCTGAGCGCGGCCGATACCGAGTTGTTCACCACCAGCAAGGTCACGGAAGGACCACAGGCGGGCGTCGGCTACGGCTTCGGGTTCGAGCGGTTCGGCGACGGTCCAATCGACGTCGGTCAGACTGGCGGCGCGCCGGGGTCAAGCTGCAGCCTGCACATCGTCGAGGGCGGCAAGGCGACGGTCCACTACCAGCGTTGACGCGGACCTGCCGGGAGAGGTTCGCCGCATCGTGCGCTTCCTGGAGATCGAGGTCGAAGCGGCTCGCTTTCCGACTGATCATCGAACATTGCGGCATCGGCGCGTGCAACTAGATGCGCGAGGCGCCAGGGCCTCGGAGATGGCGGCGAGCTCGGGAGGATGTTCCACGAGGGCGTAGATGTGCTCGGAGTGGCGATACGGCTGATCCTCACGCCTGGCCGATCGTGGCGACGTGATCACGGCCGCCGCACTCGTCGAAGGCCTGATGCGAGAGGCCGTGCTCGCAGACAAAGCCTAAGACGCCGACCACTTAAACGAGAACTGCGCGAACTGGCGAGAAGGGAGTGATGAGAGGAAGACCCGACTGCGACGAAACTAGGCTTGAACGACCGCGGCCATGGCGACCGCCGCAATTGAGCGGCCTGCGCACCTACTACGTGCTGGTGGCCACCCAGGCGGTCTCGCGGCTGGGCAGCAACGTCAGCTTCTTCGCGGTCGGCATCGCGGTCTTCATGAAGACCTCGCATGCGACGCCGATCGCCATCATCGCCTTCTGCCAGACGCTGCCTTGGCTGGTCGGCGCGGGCTTCGCCGGCGCGCTGGCCGACCGCTACGACCGCCGCCGGCTGATGATGTTCGCCAACCTCGGCTTCATGGCGACCAGCGGCCTGCTGCTGGCGAGCTTCGTCTCGGGCGCGTTCCAGCTGTGGCAACTCTACGCGCTGACCCTGATCAACTCGCGATCGGCACGCTCGAACAGCCGGCGCTGCAGGCGTCCGTCGCCATGCTGGTCCCGGACACGCACCGCGATCGCGCCAACGCCATCGGCCAGATGACCGGACCGGCCGCCAACGCGGTCGCGCCGATGATCGCCGGCCTGCTCTACGCGCTGATCGGCGTCCCCGGCGCCATCCTCATCGACCTCGCCACCTTCGCGCTCGCGGTTCTGGTGCTCGCGGCGGTGCGCATCCCGATGCCGGCGAGCACGGGGGAAGGGGCAGCGATGGCCGGCGCGGTCTGGCGCCAGGCGTTCGACGGCCTGGCCTATCTCTGGCGCCGGCCGACGCTGCTGGGCCTGGCGCTGCTGGCGGGCATGGTCTCTTTCCTGATGGGCGCGCTGGGCGTGCTGATCCTGCCCTACCCGCTGGCGCGGACGCACTCGACGCCTGGCGTTCGGCATTGTGCTGGCCTCGGCCGATGTCGGCATGATCGCCGGCTCGGCGGCAATGGCCGCCTGGGGCGGCACGCGGCCGAGGATCCACACGGTGCTGCTGGCCCTCTTCGTCGCCGGGCTGCTGCTGGCCGTGGCGGGCGTGGCGCGCAACACACCCGAGCTCGCGGCCGCGTTCTTCGCCTTCATGTTCATGCTGCCGTTCGTGAACACCGCCTCGACCTCGATCTTCCAGGCCAAGGTCGCGCCGGACGTGCAGGCGCGGGTGTTCGCGGCGACCGGCCAGATCGCGACGCTGACGATGCCGCTCGCATACCTGATCGCCGGGCCACTGACCGACCGGGTGGCCGAGCCGGCGGTGCGCTCGCCCGCCTGGCGCGCGGTGGCCTGGCTGGTGGGCGCGCATGCCGGCGCCGGGATGGGCCTGCTGCTGGTGTGCGGCGGACTGGCGACGGCCGCGCTCAGCCTCATCGCCTACGCGCTGCCGGCCATGCGTGGGCTGGAAGCGCGGCTGCCGGACCACGAGCCGGCGGCGGCGTCTGCGGCCGCAGCTGAGAGCGTCGCGTAGCCGTACAACATAGAGACGCCGCCTCGCGCCCCCAGTTCCCAGCAGCGGTAGGCGGTCTCCGGCCGGCTGAAGAACATGCGGCGCTCGTGCACCTCGAGCATCAGGTCGGCCGGGTCGGGCAGCTGGGCGCAGAGGCTGCGGGCGATGCGCCTGAAGACGCGCGTCTCGCTGTACGGCACGACGTTCAGGTCCGCCGTCGCCCAGTGCTGCAGGTTGAGCACGTTGGTGTCGGCGGAGGTGTGGACGAGGTAGCGGCGGATCGGCGGCGGCAGGGCGGCGCGGCCGGCATCGTTCACGTAGATCACCGCGTCGGTGAGGTTGCCCGAATAGAGCGCCGCCGACAGCGCCGAGTTCCCAACGGTTGAAGAAGCTGAGCGCCGGCAGCACGCCAAAGATCACCAGCACGGCGGCCGGGAAGGCGCGTCGCCCCGGCCACAGGATCTGCGCGGCCGTGGCGTCCGGCTGGCCGCCGAACAGCAGGATGTCGAACACCGCCATGGCGATGGTCCACGGCCAGACGATCGCGTTCCAGTTCTGCCCGAGCGGACCCAGCATCGCCAGGATGAAGACGTGCATGGCGACGGCGAGGATCAGCGAGACGCGCCGGAATCGGCGTGTCAGCAGGCCCAGCCCGAAGCCGATCTGCAGGAACGGCGCGGCCATGCCGAGCGCGTGCACCGCGCCGGCGGCCTGCGGCATGAGGTTGGTGATCGGCTGCGCGATCCAGGGAAAGTCGCTGCCCACGAAGTTCGCGTTGAGCTTCTGCAGGCCGGAATAGACATAGGTGGCGACGATGATCAGCCGCGCGGTGTTCAGCGCGCGATCGCGGCCGGCGAGGTCGTCGCCGCGCCAGGAAAACAGCGCCAGCGTCGCCGCCAGGAAAGCGATCTGGAAGATCCACGCCTGCAGCCGCGTCTGGTCGAAGAGGACGAAGACCGCCAGGATCGCCACGAGCGCCGCCAGCCAGCGCTGCGGCCGGGCGACGGCGACCGCCGCGGCCGCCGCCAGGAACAGGCCGGCATAGAGCCCGTAGCTCACAACGTCCGGCAGGGGCGGCAAGCCGTCGAAGAGGGGCGTCAGCGGATAGGAGCGCGGGCCGATCCATAGCGGCGACGACATGGCGAGCTGGATGGCGAGTGTCGCGAGCACCGCCGCCTTCAGCCAGTAGAGCCGGCTCGCCGGCCCCCACAGGAAGCGGCGGTTGGCGGCGACGAAGCGGTAGACCAGCGGCGCGAAGATGAAGAGCGGCGGCGCGCGGGCCACCCGCGCCAGTGGCGCGAGGCGCGGATACTGCTCGGCGATCAGCAGGATGGCGTCCGGCCCGCGATGCGGCTCGCCCGCCGCATCGGTGACGTGAATCTGGCGCTCGACCTCGTCCCTGGCGAACGGCATCGAGCGGGCGCGGCGCATGTCGTGCAGGCCGAACGCGCCGGCTTTCGACGAGCCGCGCACGCCAGACATCAGCGAGGCGCACATCGGGCAGTCGCCATCGTAGTACACGTCGAGCTTTCCCGGCCCGCCCTGATGGGCCTTCGCCGCGCGGCCGGAGGCCGCCGCCTTGCGTCGCCGCGTCACCGCGCCTTCGGGACGTCGCCGGCCCAGGCCCAGGCGGTGATCTTCCAGTCGCCGCCGGCCTTCTTCAGCGCGAACACCATCCGCGCGGGCTCGCTCATCGCCGCGCCCTTCTGGCTGTAGCTGTAGGTGGCCGCCATGGTGACGTAGGCGGTGTCGCCGTTGTCGTCAGCGCGGATCACGTCGCCGAGCGTGACCTTGTTGCCGCTCTGGCCGTTCGCCTTGGCGTCGGCCATCATCGCGCCTGCCCAGCCCTGGAACGCGTCGGGGGCGGTCCAGACGTGCGGCGACATCTCGTCGACGATGGTGGCGTCGGCGCTGTGGGTTGCGGCCGCGGCGGCCACGTCGCCCTTGTCCAACGCGTCGATGAAGTCGTGCACCGTGCCGACCGGTGTCGTCCCCGCCGATGCGGCGCCTGCGACCAGACTTGCGAGTACTCCGACGATAGCGGCTTTCATGGCGTCCCCCTGGATGGCCTGGCCGACGCTAAGCCCAGGCTTGTTGCTCGGCAACGGCCTGGCCGCGCTGGCGTCCTGGTCAGCCTGGCCCTCTACGGCTGGCGACGGGGTGCGACGTCTGGAAGCAGCGTCATCGACCATGACACAGGTCATGCGGGCCGCCGACGTGCGCGGTCGCTCAGCAACATATCGCGCTCCGATACAATTGCGCCGGCGCCGAGCAGCTTGGCGAAGGGTCGAACGGACCAACCATAAGGTATTGCGTTGGCGCCAGCACCACCGTCACGCGATCTAGCGTGGCCTGATTTGGGCGACATCTGTGGAGATACTCAATCAATCGACTTCGTTCGGTGGTGCTTGCCACGCCCGATGAGCAAGTATCCATGCAGTTTTACCTCCAGTTCTCTGCGGTTATTCGGGAATGAATTGTGTCAGCCTGCTCACATCTTTCTCGTGTGACGGGAATTTGGGCCGAACTACCTAAGTTTAGGTCTCGCCCTCTCGCGGATGAACGCTTGACATCTCGGGACGCCGGCGCGTTAACGACCCATTAATGATTGAGCGACGCCGACCGGGCCAAGTTTAGGCTGCTCACTTTGGTGTATGGCGCCATCCTTTGGGGGACGTCCTGTGCGTAGATTGAAATTGTCCTGCGCCGCTTCGGTGGCGGTACTGGCGTTGGCCGGCGCCGCCAACGCACAACAACTGGTCTACACGCCGATCAATCCGGCGTTCGGCGGCAATCCATTCAACTCGACCCAGCTCGAGGCGGACGCCGCCGCGCAGAACCAGTACAAGTCGACCGGCGCGACGCAGAACCTGACGCAGTCGCAGCTGTTCGCCCAGCAACTGCAGTCGGAACTGCTGGCCGGTTTGGCGAACCAGGTGGCGCAGGCGATCTTCGGACCCGGCGCGAAGACTTCGGGCACGTTTTCGTTCGGCGGCGAGACGGTGAGCTTCGTCCGCTCCCTGGGTGAGATAACGGTCACCATCACCGACACCGCCGGCGCGAAGACCGTCATCACGTTGCCCGACACTGGCGACGGCTCCAGCGGGTCGACCGGCACGGTGGGCGGCGGCGGCTGAACATGTACCGCATGAAGCCTGCGCTCGCCGCCGCGCTGATGGCGGCCGCCCTGGCCGGGTGCGCTTACGTTCCCGCGCCAGCGGTGATGACGAAACAGGCCGTCTATCCGACCAAAACCGTCAGCCAGTCGATGCTGGAGGACCTGCCGCCGCCGGAGCATCCGGTCGCGGTGGCGGTCTACGGCTTCACCGACCAGACCGGCCAGTTCAAGAACGAAACCGCCACCCAGACGCTGTCGCGCGCCGTCAGCCAGGGCGGCAGCGCCATGCTGGTCCACTCGCTGGAGGACGCCGGCAAGCGATCCTGGTTCACCATCGTCGAGCGCGAGCAGCTGAAGGACCTGCTGAACGAGCGGCAGATCATCCGCGAGATGCGCTCCCAGTATCTCGGCGAGAAGACCGTCAACCCGCAGGCGCTGCCGCCGCTGCTGTTCGCCGGCGTCATCCTCGAGGGCGGCGTCATCGGCTACGACACCAACACCGTGACCGGCGGGCTCGGCGCGACCGAGCTCGGCATCGGCGCCGACGCCAAGTACCAGCAGGACACGGTGACCGTCTCGCTGCGGGCCGTGTCGGTGAAGACCGGCGAGGTGCTGGCCAACGTCACCGCTTCCAAGACCATCACCTCCTACGCGCTCGATGTGAACGTCTTCAAGTACGTGGGCGTCACCTCGCTGCTGGAGACCGAGAACGGCTTCACCACCAACGAGCCGGGCCTCGTCGCCCTGCAGCAGGCGATCGACAAGGCGGTCTACGGCCTCGTCATGGAGGGCGTCGATCTCAAGCTCTGGAACTTCCAGGATCCCAAGGCCGGCTGGCCGGCGCTGTGGCGCTACAACCAGGAGCGCGACGGCGTGCTCAGCGCCCAGCAGGTCATCGACGCCGAGCGCCGCGACCAGAGCCTGAAGGCCGGCAAGGGCGGCGTTTCGCCCGCGCCGCCGCCGCAGGCCGGCGCGAGCCTCGCACCCGCTTCGAAGCGGGCCGCGGCCGGATGCGCTCCGCCGAGCGTCGAGGCGGCGTTCGACTGCAAGGTTTCAACCCAATCCCCCGCCGCGCCACAGCGCGCGGGCGAAGCGACGACGGCGCATCTCGCGTCGACGGCAACACGGTGAGGGTCCCTCGCCGCAGCCAACGCGGTCCCGGAACGGGGCCGTCAACCCAAGTGGAGGCAATCATAGTGAGAACCTTTCTGTTGGGAGCCGTCTCAGCGGCTGCTCTCTTCGCCGCCGGTACGGCCATGGCCGCCGGCAACTCGTCGACCATCGATCAGATCGGCAACGCGAACAACGCGGCCGTCGACCAGACCGGCGAGGCGAGCGACGGCGCGGTGACGATCACCCAGTCGGACACCGACAACGTCGCCAACGCCACCCAAGGCGGCGCCGGCAACCAGGCCAGCGTCACCCAGAGCAACGGGGCGTTCGGGACGCAGACCAACCCCAGCAACCAGTCGAACACCAACCAGCAGGGCCAGAACGGCGGTCTTACGGTGATCCAGGTCGGCAACAGCACGTCGAACATCACCCAGTTCGGTGACTCCACCAATGAGCACGCGCTGGTCGGTCAGTCCGGCAATGGCGATCAATCCACCATCGGCCAGGACGGGGCCAGCCAACTGGCCATGGTCAACCAGGAGCTCGGCAGCGACAACGTCGCGAACATCAGCCAGGTCGGCACCGGCAACGGCGTCTACACGCCGCATCCCTATGGCCGCATCTCCGGCGCGGCGGCGAACTGCGTCCGTAACGAGAACGTGCCGAACGATTCCGTGCTTCCGGGCGCCTCGGGCGGCGTGACCACCTATGGCCCGGTGGGCGCGTTCGTCGACCAGCTCGGCTCGAATGAAAGCGGCACGATCTCGCAGGCCGGCTATCAGAACTTCGCGGACGTCGCGCAGGGCAACGATGCGGGCGGCAACAGCAACTCCGGAGCCGTCACGCAAGGCGGCGGCGTCAGCCAGTCCGACGGCGTGATGTTCCAGGACGGTCAGTTCAACGTCGCGTCGATCGACCAGGAAGGCGTGGGCACCAGCTACTCGACGGTCTGGCAGCACGGCGTGTCCAACCAGGCCTACTCGTCGCAGTCCGGCTCGGAGTGCGTCCAGCATCCAGCAGGGCTTCACCGACGAAACGGCCCCGAAGGTTCCCGGCGGTCAGCGGCGACTACGCCAACGTCAGCCAGAACGGCGGCGGCGACAACTCGGTCGTCAACCAGTCGGGCGACAACGATACGGCGTGGGTCTCGCAGGCAAGCGCCAACGCGACCTCGACGATCTCGCAAGGCGGCTCGTTCAACACGGCCACCGTGCACCAATAAGACCAACCTCGGGGCCGGCGCCCTCGGGCGCCGGCCTCCTTTTCCAGGGCGCGTCGCATGACCCGTCTCAAGTTCGATCAGAACGGCGAGAACAACACCGCCTTGCTGAGCCGGTCACCACCGAGCGCGCGCTGGTCGATCGGCTCGGGCGGCGGCCGCCGCCGCAGGGCGTCGGGGCGGCGTTCGGCTGCAAGGCTTCAACCCATCTCCCGCCGCGCGACAACGTGCGGGCGATTGGCGGCGCATCTCGCGTCGACGGCAACGCGGTGAGGGTCTCTCACCGCACCCAGCGCGGTCCCGGAACGGGCCCGCCAACAGACAGTAGAGGCACGGCCTCGAGCCTACCTGTCGCTGCGAATTGGAGCGGCGGAAAAACCCGGAAGGAGAGACGAGTTATGAAGAAGTCATTGTTCACCGCCGTTGCGGTGACCGTTCTGGCTTCGTGCGCCAGCGCTTTCGCCCAGGACACCTCGACTGTCACCCAGAACGGCAACGGCGACGCCGCCCTGGTCGACCAGACCGCGGCCAGCGGCGCGACAAGCTCGACCGTCACGCAAAGCTCGGACAATCAGTACGCCGACGTCCAGCAGGGCGGCTCGGCCAACACCTCGGCGGTCGTACAGGATACGGACGGCGTCTACAGCGGCAGCGCGGCCTATGTCACGCAAGTCGGCGCCAACGGCAGCTCCGACGTCGGCCAGTATGGCTACAACTACGCCGCCGTGACGCAGGACACCGGAAGCGTCGGCGAGACGGCCTATGTCCGTCAGACCGGCTACAACCCCTACTCAGGCGCCTCGATCTACCAGAACGGCACGACCAACAGCGGCTGGGTCCTGCAGACCGGCGACTACAACACCTCCGCCGTGATCCAGACGGGCACGGGCGGTGGGTTCAGTGGTCCGTTCATCGAGGCGGTCAATCCAGGAACGTTGAACGCAGGCACATTCGGTATCCGTACCGGTGGCGGCTCCCAGCAAATCGGCAACTTCAACTCCAGCTACGTGAGCCAGGGGGGCACAAACGGCTTCGCCACGAACGACGCCACAGGGGATTCGAATACGCAGTCGATCTATCAGTTCGGCGGAACGAACCAAGCGTTTGCCGGCATCAACACCACCGGGAGCGGTAATTCGAGCACCCTGATCCAGAACAGCGGACAGGCATTCAGCGCCAACGTTCAATACGGCGGCGGGAATGCCATCTCCGTCGACCAGACGGGCTCGAGCACCTCGGTGATCGGCCAGGGAACCAACGACTTCGTCTCGTACGGAAACACCGGTCCCCAAACCTTCGGCGCCAGCGCGACCGTCTCTCAGACCGGTAACGGCAACGCCTCTACCGTGGTCCAGTTCGACGGCGCCACGGCCAACGTTACGCAGATCGCAGGTCTGATGGTGGCAACCAGTCCACCGTCACCCAGCAAGTCGGATCCGCGGGCTCGAACGCCACGGTCTACCAGGCCGGCAGCAACGGCCAGTCGACCGTGACCGAAAGCGGCAATGGCGATATTGCCGGCGTCACCCAGTACGCCTCGGCCACCGACGCGAACTCGACCGTGACGCAGAGCGGCCCGGGCGACAATGCGAGCGTCGGTCAGCAAGGCGCCTCTGAAGTCTCGTTGGTGACTTAGTCGGGCGGCAACGATCTCGCCTCCGTCAGCCAGACCGGCAGCACCGACAATTCGACCGTGACGCAGTCGGGCGCGGTCGACGCGGCGTACGTCACCCAGGGCTCGTCCGCCGCCGTCTCGCTCGTCACGCAACTCGGCAACGGCAACACCGCGACCGTGCACCAGTAGGCGGTGCGGCGCGGCCGGCGATTAAGTCTGCGCCGGCCGCGTCGAGCTGCATCCAGCGTGGCGATCGTTCGCCAGTAGGACTACTCTATCGGCCGGCGCCTGCAGGCGCCGGCCAGCTTCCTCGAGAGGCCACCGCATGACCAGCTCCAGCCTTGCTCTCCTACTCGTGGCGGCCGTGACCGCGACGGCGTCGGCCGCAACCGCCAGCGCTTCGCCTGCGGATGTCGATCAGATCGACTACGTCGCGATCCAACAGATCGGCAGCGGCAATCAGGCGACCGTCGCGGGCGGCGGTCGGGTCACGTTGCATCAGAGCGGCAGCGGGAATCAGGCTTCGGTCAGGCAATCGTTTCCCACCCGGCAAACTGCGTCGGTCAATCAGCTCGGGAGCGACAACGCCGTGACGCTTTCCCAGTCGGGCGACGACAACGCGGTGGCGCTGGCGCAGTTCGGCGCCGGCAACCGCGCCACGCTTCAGCAGCAGTCCGCGTCGATGGGCGCCAACATCGCGTCGCTGAGCCAGGTCGGCTTCGACAACGCCGCCTCGCTCACGCAGGACGGCGACCACAACTTCGCCTTCCAGATGCAGGACGGCGCCGGCGACACCCAGAGCATCCAGCAGACCGGCAGCCGCAACACAGCGTCCTACACCCAGATCGGCAGCAACCTGCCGGATCTCGGGGTCGTTCAGTCGGGCGGCATGAGTGTCACGATCGTGCAGACCGGCTCGCCGTTCGGGCGTCCATGAGGCGGCTCGCCCGCGCGGCGACCCTGACGCTCGCGCTGGCGAGCGTGCTGGCCGCCGCCCAGCTGGCCGCCGCCGATCCGCCGGACCTGGCGACCTCGCAGATCGGCCAGCCCGCCACCCCCGATCTCGCCGCCGACCAGGTCGCCCGCGCCTCCCGCAACCTCACCGGCGTCGTGCAAGTCGCGCCTCCGGCCGCCCGCCCCGCGGCCCCGGCGCAGATCGCCGCGCCGGCCCCCCGCTCCGCAACACCGGCGCAGATCACCGCGCCAGCAGCCGGCCGCAACACGCGGGTCCAGGCCATCGCCGGGCATGACCGCTGCGATCCGGCCTCGCCGGAAGCCAAGTCCCCCGACTGCGCCCGCATCCCGGAGAACCGCGCGCAGGACTTCCAGCCCGCACCCGCGGACGCCACGGCGAACACCGTCGACTCCAGCGCGCCTTCGTCCGACCTGGTGAACGGCATCCTGTCGAGCGGCACCGGCAGCGTCGTCCAGTTGCCGCCGAAGTAGGCGGGCGGCCCAGGCACAAGGCGCCTTGGCCGATCCGCCGCACGTGATCACGGCTTGTAACCTTCTGACCCTTCCGCGCGCTTAGGGGAGAGGCGCCTTCGCATCGAAACGAAGCGCCCGCCTGCGGCATCCAATGGCCGCGCGGCGCGTTGAAACAGACTTTGCCGCGGCTATCGGCGTATGATTGGCGTAGGTGTGAAGGAGCCGAGATGGCCAGGGCGCATGTAAACGCGATCGGGGTGGCTACGCCGCCTCACGATGTCCACTCGGCGTTCCGTATGTTCATCGAGCAGTCGCTGGAGGCGCGCCGCGACAAGGTGGTGTTCCAGAAGATGGCCGACCGGGCCGGCATCGAGCACCGCTTTTCCTACTGCGAGCCGGTGGTCGAGGACGGCAAGGTGCTGGGCGACACCGGCGGCTTCTACACGCTCGGCGCCTTCCCCTCGACGGCCGAGCGGATGCGCAAGTTCGAGGCCTGCGCGCCGCAGTTGGCCCTGCAGGCGCTGGGCGACCTCGACATGGAGGCCGAGCGCGAGCGCATCACCCATCTGGTGGTCGCCTCCTGCACCGGCTTCGTGGCGCCGGGGCTGGACCAGATCATCGTCAGCGCGCTGGGGCTGAACCCCAGCGTCGAGCGCACCGTGGTGGGCTTCATGGGCTGCTACGCGGCGGTCAGCGCGCTGCGCCTGGCGCACCACTTCGTGCGCTCCGAGCCGGCCGCGCGGGTGCTGGTGATCAACATCGAGCTCTGCACGCTGCACTTCCAGAAGGTGTCGGAGCTGCAGAAGATCCTCGCCATGCTGCTGTTCGGCGACGGCTGCTCGGCGGCGCTGGTGACGGCCGAGGAGCGCGGGCTGGCGCTGGTCGACTTCCGCGCCGCGACGATCGCCGACTCGGCCGGCGCGATCACCTGGAAGATCGGCGACGACGGCTTCGACATGCATCTTTCCGGCGAGGTGCCGCACCGCATCTCGCAGGCGCTGGCCGCCGAGCAGGCGCGCAACGCCGACGACGGCCTGCTGCGCGGGCGCAGCGCGCACGACTACGACGTGATGGCGGTGCATGCCGGCGGGCGCACCATCCTGGATGCGGTCGAGACCGGGCTGGAACTGGGGCCGGCGGCGCTCGGCTGGTCGCGCGGCGTGCTGCGCGATTTCGGCAACATGTCGTCGGCGACGCTGATGTTCATCCTGCGCCGCATCCTCGACGGCTTCGAGCCGGCGCCCGGCGGGGGCGGCGACGGCTTCGCTGTCGCCTTCGGCCCCGGCCTCGCCGCCGAGAGCTTCCGCTTCCAGGTGCTCAGCTAGGTTCGAGGCGCGTCCCATGCCCAGCTTCGCGGCCCGCTCGAACGAGCTGGAGCAGATGGAGGCGCCGGGCATCGCCGAGCAGACGCTGGTCGACGTGCTGGGCGACCTGGCGCGCACCAACACCATCACCCTGGCGCGGCCGGCCACCCTGGCGTGGCTGGCGCGGGCGACGCGCGGCATGCCGCGCGGGGCGACGTTCACGCTGCTCGACGTCGGCTCCGGCCAGGGCGACATGCTCAGGGCGATCTGGCGCTGGGCCAAGCGCCGCGGACTGGAGCCGCGGCTCACCGGCATCGACCTCAGCCCCTGGAGCGCCACGGCCGCCGAGGCCGCCACCGATCCGGCTTGGGGCATCCGCTACGTGACCGGCGATGTCTTCGCCTACGCGCCGGCCGAGCGGATCGACTTCGTGGTGAGCTCGCTGGTGGCCCACCACATGCCGGACGACGTGCTGGTGAAGTTCATCGACTGGATGGAGGCGAACGCGCGCGGCGGCTGGTTCATCAATGACCTGCACCGGCACTGGATCGCCTACTACGGCTTCTGGCTGATCTCGCGCGCGGCGCTGATGCATCCGATGGTGCGGCACGACGGCCTGGTCTCGGTGACCCGCGCGTTCACCAAGGCCGACTGGGCGCGGCTGCTGGCGATGACCGACGCGCCGCGGGACCAGATCGAGGTCGCCTGGCGCTTCCCGTTCCGGATCTGCGTCGGGCGGATCAAGTGAGCGCCACGGTCATCGTCGGCGGGGGCCTCGCCGGTGGCTACGCCGCGGCGCTGCTGGCGCGTGCCGGCGCGCGGCCGATCGTGCTGGAGCGCAGCACCGGGCCGTCCGACAAGGTCTGCGGCGAGTTCCTGTCGGCCGAGGCGCAGGGCTACCTGCGGGCCGCCGGGCTGGAGCTGGACGACCTGGGCGCGCCGGTGATCGACCGGGTGCGGGTGGCCAATGGCAAGCGGCTGGCCGAAGCACGGCTGCCGTTCACCGCACTGGGCCTGTCGCGCCGGCGGCTGGACGAGGCGCTGTTGCGGCACGCCGAGACGCTGGGCGCCGAGGTGCGGCGCGGGGTCTCGGTGAAGCGGCTGGACACCGAGGGGCTGGAGACCAGCGACGGCGCGCTGGCGGCCGACCGGATCATCCTCGCCAGCGGCAAGCACGACGTGCGCGGCGCGGGCCGCGAGTCGGACGACGCCGACTGGGGCATGGTGGGCTTCAAGGCTTACTTCACGCTCGATCCGGCCCAGCAGCGCGAGCTCGCGGGCGCGGTCGAGATCGTGATGTTCGACGGCGGCTATGCGGGACTGCAGCTGGTCGAGGACGGCCGCGCCAACCTCTGCCTCTTGGTCCGCGAGGCGCACTTCGCCTCGGTCGGCCGCACCTGGCCGGAGCTCTACACGCGGCTGATGGAGGAGCCGCACCTGGCGCGGCGGTTTGCGGGCGCCGAGCCCAGCGAGATGCGGCCGCTGGCGATCGCGCGGCTGCCGTTCGGCTTCCTGCGGCGCGATACGGCCGGGCCGGGCGTCTACCCGGTCGGCGACCAGGCCGCGGTGATCCCGTCGTTCACCGGCGACGGCATGGCGATCGCGCTGCACAGCGCCCGGCTCGCCGCGCAGGCCGCGGCGCAGGGCGCCGGCCCCGACCGCTACCTCGCCCGCTTGAGCGCCGACCTCGCCCGCCCGATCGGCCTCGCCACCTGGCTACAGCGCCGCGCCGAGACCTGGCCCGGCCGCGCCGCGACGGTGGCCGCCTTCGCCGCCTTCCCGCCCCTTATGGCCCACATCGCCCGCGCCACCCGCGTGCCCGGCCGGGCGCTGGCGCGGGCGGCGTGACAGCGCCCCGGTACGCCTAACCCTGGTGAACCCGGGCTTGGGCTCGCACCTCGCGCGGCATGAGGCGGGCGTTGACGCCCATGCGCGGCCGGGTCTGATCCACCTGCGCCCAGTGGGTGGTCAGGCCGCAGACCTTGCAACGGTGGAACTCCAGTCGCCGCGATGCGCGCTGGTAGATCACCGTCGCGTCCGGCTCGCAGACAAGGCGCACCTTGTCCTTCGGGTAGTAGCTCCAGAGCGCGCCGAGCCGCTGACACCAGTTGCACTGGCAGTCGTTCACCTTCTCCGGCGCCGTGGCCACTTCCAGCCGAACCGCGCCGCAGTCGCAAACCGCTTCAATCATCAAGAGCCTCCACCTTCGATGGATGGCGCGAGCATAGGCCCCTTTGCACGCAGGCGCGGCAGCAACAGCGCCGGAGGGAGGCCTTGCGGGCGAGCGTGCCCGGGGGCTACCGCTTCGAGATGAACAGCATCGGCGGCTGGCGGGTGAAGCCGGCCCGCTCGTAGATCGCCGCCTGCGGCTCGCCGGCCGCGGTGAGGAAAACCAGCGTGCAGCCGGCGTCGAAGGCGGTCTCGGCGAGGCGGGCGGTGATCGCCTGGCCGAGGCCGCGGCGGCGGAATGCAGGCGCCACGCCGATGCCGACCACCTCGGTGATCCCTTCTTGCGGCCCCAGCGTCGCGCCGACGCCGGCCGGCGCGCCCGTCGCGGTCTCGCGCGCCAGCAGCAGCCGTCCGCCGCGCGCCGGCACGTCGGCCATCCAGCGCCCCGCCGCTTCGTCGCCGTCCAGCGCCGCGGCCTGCACCGCGACCGCCGCGTCGAGATCGGCGCCCGCGCCCGCCACGAACGTCGGCGCGAAGCCGCCGGCGAACGGCTGCGCCGGGGCCACGCCGGCGCGCCGCGTCATCAGCGGCGGCCACAGCTCCACCTCGAACCCGGCCGCGGCGAGCGCGGCTTCGACCGCCGGCGCAGCGGCTGGGACATACTCCAGCCGCGGCATCCGCCCCCGGCTCCTGAAGACTTCCTCGAGGTCGGTGATCTCGGCGGGCGTCGGCGCCGCGCCGAGCGCCGGGATGGCGTAGTTGCCATACGGATCGGCGTCGCCGCGGGAGAGAAGGACCGAGAAGGGGCCTGACCGCACCCCGCGCTGGGCGCGGGCGAGCATGAAACGCTGCACGTCGGCGGAGTCGGCGCCGGGGCTCGAAACGTCGTCTTGCATGCTACTTGCCGCGACCGCCCAGCTACTCCGCCGTCGCCATCGCCATACCCGCCGCCTCGGCGTACGGGCTGAGATCCATGTCCGGGTAGCGCAGTTGGACGTCGGCGAGGGTCTGGGCGTTCCAGTAGGGATCGCCCGCGGGCGGCCAGCCGAAGATGTCGCGCTGGCGTGGCGTCATTTTGGTCATCGCGTCCTTCCAGGCCTGGGTGGTGGCGAGGTTGGGCCAGGCGAGCTTGCCCTGCCAGGGCGCGCCGCGCGCCTTGAAGTCCATCAGCATGGCGAAGCGCGAGCGCCCCGGCGCCTTGAAGTCGGACCCGCGGTGAAAGGTGTCGGTCTTGTAGATCATCAGCGTGCCGGCCGGGCCGGTGACGGCGATCTCGTCGTCGAAGAACTCGCCCATGTCGGTGCGGTTGACGCCCAGTGGGATGTGCCGGGTCTTCTCGTTCGGCACCAGCTTGGTCGGGCCATCGAGCTCGGTGACGTCGGAGAGCAGCAGGAAGGTGGTCATCTGCGGCATCAGCCCGTCGGCGCGCGGCACCACGATGGTGTGGTTGGCGTAGTCGCGGTGATGCATCTGGTCGTAGTTGATGCCGCCGGCGTACTTCGCCCAGAGCTCGATCTTGTAGATGTCGACCGCGGGGGTCTTCAGGAAGCGCTCGGCCGCGTCGATCAGGTCCGGGTAGACCGGCAGGCGGCTCAGCGCCCAGTCGGCGTAGGGGAACAGCTTGATCCCGGTGAACTGGGTCTTGGTCAGGTCCTGGTGGGCCTCCGGGTCCGCGAAATAGGCCTCGGGCGTCGGGTAGATGTCCCAGAGCGCCGCCTGCGCAGCCGCGAGCGTATCCTTGTCGAGGAACCCCTCGACGATGGTGAAGCCCTGGTCCCAGATCTCGGCGAGCTTGGCGTCGGGTATGCGCATGGTCGTCCCTTACTTCAGGCGTGGATGGCGCCCGCGCCGGTCTCCAGGCGCGTCAGCCAGTAGTCGGCGTCGTAGCTGGCGTCGTCGGTGAGATAGCGCCAGAGCTTGATGCGGTTCACGTATTCGAGCCGACCGGTGTCCTGCTCGAACCAGGGCTCCGGCGTCGTCAGGATGGTCTCGACCGTGCCTTTCTCCGGCGCCGACTTGCGAAAGAAGATCGCCCGCTGGGCGTTGGGCTGCGGCGTGTCCTCGAGGTTCCAGCTGCGCGTCTGCGAGCTGGAGGCGTGCATGCGGATCTTGAACATGTAGCGGGTGTCGTCGGACACGTTCACGCCGCCGCCGTGCCACATGCCGTGGTGCAGGAAGAGCAGCGTGCCCGCCTCGCAGACCATGTGCTGCTGGCCGACGATGTTCTGGTAGCGGCCGAGCGCCACCTCGCTGACCTTGCGCAGGTGCGTGCCGGGTATGAAACGGGTGCCGCCCATGGGCCGGGTGACGGCGTGCGGGTAGTACATCATCTGCACGTCGAAGGCCTGCGGGCGGGGGTCGATGGTCGAGTCCTGGTGGGTGTGCTGGGAGACGTTCTCGCTCGACGCGGCTTCGTGAAAGCGCGGCGGGAAGGTCACGTGCAGGAAGTGGTGGTCGAACACCGGCGCCTCGCCCAGCAGGCTGCGCAGCGCGCCCCTGACCAGCGGCAGCTCCAGCAGCCTGCGCGACGGCGCTGCCGGGGCGGTAGGCGTCGGCCAGCGGCGTGCCGGCCGGGACCTCGGGGATCTGGCTGGCCGCCAGCGTCTCCTCCAGCACCCGGCGCACCCGGGTTCCCGAGGCCGGCTCGGCGACCGCGCCGGCCTCGGCCATGAACGCATCGTTGATGTCGGGCGGCACGGCCGCGTCGAAGCGCAGGAAGCCGCGCGCCACGAAGCTGGCCACCTGCGGCGACGTCAGCAGGATCGGCTCGCTCATGCTTCGGTCTCCACCAACTGCTCGAAGAAGAACTCGTACTTCAGATAGGCGAGGTCCAGCTCCTCGCCGCGGGCGTGCGGCAACAGCTGCGAGGCCTGGAAGAGCCGCCAGCCGTCCTTCAGCGCCGCCAGCCCCGTGGCGTAGGGCGGCGTGTCCGCGTCGCCCGCCATGTGCAGCGTCTCGCCGGTCCCATCGTACTGCGCCCAGGCCGCCACCGGCGAATCCAGCGCCGAGTTCTTCAGGTAGAGCACCAGGACTCTTTGCCTTGCCGCCATCAGCCGCTCCAGCCGCCGTCGATCACATGGATCTGGCCGGTCGTGAAGCTGCTCTCGTCCGAGGCCAGGTAGACGGCGAGGTCGGCGATCTCGCGCGGCGCGCCGAGCCGGCCCATCGGCTGGCGGTCCACGAAGCTCTTCATCACATCCGCCGGATCGCCGGGCAGCGCCGCCATGCGCTCGGCGAGCGACGGCGTCGCCACCGTGCCGGGGCAGATGGCGTTGCAGCGCACGCCCCGGCCCACGAAGTCCGCGGCGATCGAGCGCGTCAGGCCGATCACCGCCGCCTTGGTGGCGCCGTAGGCGAAGCGGTTCGGCACGCCTTTGATGCTGGAGGCCACCGACGCCATGTTGACGATCGAGCCGGCCCTGCGGGCCAGCATGCCCGGCAGCGCCGCCTTGCAGGCGTGGAACATGGCGGTGACGTTGAGGTCCCACGCAAAGCGCCAGTCGTCATCCGAGCAGTCCAGGATCGTGCCGGCGTGGACATGGCCGGCGCAGTTGAAGAGCACGTCGAGCGGGCCGAGCCTCGGCGACCAGACCGCGGATCGCGCCCGCGTCGGTCACGTCCAGCCGGCGGGCCTCGACGCCGCTCAAGCTTTCCAGTGCGGCTTCGTCGATATCGGTGGCGATCACCCGTGCGCCCTCGGCGGCGAACCGCTCGGCGCTCGCCCGCCCGATCCCCTGCCCGGCCGCGGTCACCAGGCAGGTCTTCCCCGCGAGCCGCCCGACCATGCCGCCTAAGCCGCGCCCCGCAGGAAGTCGCGGCACGCCGCCAGGAAGCCGTCGGGCGCGTCGAGCGGCACGCTGTGGCCGGAGCCTGCAACGGTGGTCATCGCGATCTTCGGATTCGCATCCAGCATCCGCTTCGCCAGTTCCGGCGACAGGATGTCGGAGCGCTCGCCGCGGATCAGCAGCGTCGGGACGTCGATGTCGGCGACCGCGCGCCAGCCGGCCTCGGGGTCCCTCGCCCTGGCCGTGCCCGGCGAGCGCAGGGCGCGGTCGTAACGGTAGGTCCAGCGGCCATCCTCGGTGCGCATCAGGCTGTGGTCGACCCGATGACGGTGATGCGCCTCGGGCGGCGTCGGGTTCGCCACACGGGCGGCGGCGAACGCCTCCTCCCGGCTCTCGAAGCTGTCCTTGCCGCGCACGCCGGTCTGGATTCGGGTCGCGCCGGCCGTCACGATCTCCGGAGCGATGTCGACGATGACGAGCGCGGCCAGTTCCTTTGGCCGACGTCCGCCGTAGTTGATGGCGACGTTGCCGCCCATCGAGAGCCCGAGCAGCGTGAAGCGGTCGAGCTTCTGGGCGCCGACGAACGCCGCAAGGTCGTCGACCATCTCGCCGACGCCGTAACCGTCGGGGCTCGCCCAGCCGCTCTCCCCGTGCCCGCGCTGATCGAGCGCCAGCACCCGGTAGCGATCGGTCATGGCTTCGGCGAACGCGTCCCAGGAGCGCGCGTGGCCGGTGAAGCCGTGCAGCAGCACGAGGTCCGGCGCGCCGGCCCGCTTCGGGGACCAGTCGCGATAGTGGAAGCGCAGGCCGCGCATCTCGATGAGCTCGTCGGTGACCGTCATGTCGTTGGCTCGATCCTCCCTGCCGCGAACCTAGCGCCGACGCCGCGCTCTTGCACGAGACGATCCGGCGCCGGACACCTCTTCGCGAGGGGCGGGACGTTGCCGCCGACCCCAAGCGAGCCGCCTCGATGCCCAAGCCAGCGCGCTTCGGTGGGCCGAGGGCTACCGAAAGGGGACATCCCCTGCCAACGTGATGCGGTGCATCACCCGGCGGTGGCCGTGGTAGTCGTTGATCGGGAAGTGGAGGACCTGGCGGTTGTCCCAGATCGCCAGCGTGCCAGGGCGCCAGCGGACGCGGCAGGTGAACTGCGGGCGGATCTGGTGCTCGAAGAGCTGGCTCAGCAGCGGCGTGCTCTCAGCCTCGGTCATCCCGTCGAAGCGCACCGTGTGGGCGGGGTTGACGAAGAGGGCGCGGCGGCCGGTCTCCGGGTGGGTGCGGACCACCGGGTGGAGCGCCTCGAACGCCTGCGCGGCCTCGCTGCGGGCAGCGTCGCGCAGACGATCCTCGCGGGTGAGGGAGACCTCGGCCTTGGCGGAGCTGTTGACGGCGCGCAGTCCCAGCAGGCGCTGCTTCATGCTGTCGGAGAGCGCTTCGTAGGCGGCGGCCTGGCTGGCGAACAGGGTGTCGCCGCCGGTGGGCGGGGTCTCGCGAGCGAGCAGCAGCGTCGCCGTCGGCGGGCGGGCGAGATAGGTGGTGTCGGAGTGCCAGACGCCGCCGAAGTTGACCCTCTCGTGGGGCAGCTTCACCACCTCGGTGATCTCCGGGAAGCCGGCGAGGCCGCGCAGGAACGGGTACTCGCTGACCTCGCCGAGCGATCGTGCGAAGGCGAGGAAAGCGTCGCTGCTGAGATGCTGATCGGGCAGCACCAGCACGCCGGCGCCCAGCCAGATCTCGCGGAGCTGCGCCAGCGTCTGCAGCGGCAGCGGCGCGGTCAGGTCGACGCCGCGCACCTCGGCGCCGACGGTGTCGGAGAGCGGCGTGATCTCCAGCTCGGCCATGCGAGGAGGCTATCCTTCCGTCTCGCCGTCGCCAACGCCTCGGACTACGGTGGCTGGATGGACAGACCGACCGAACCCGCGCCACCGGCCGCCTCGCCCCAGGCCCTGGCCGGCGTGCGCATCTGCGATTTCTGCGGGCAACTGGCCGGCGCCGGCGCGACCAAGTGGCTGGCGGCGTTCGGCGCCGAGGTGATCCGCATCGAGGACCCGGTGCGCCAGGGCCGCTGGGACATCCTGCGCGGCATCGGGCCGTTCGTCGACGAGCGGCGCGGGCATCGAGTTCGGCGGCGGCTACAACAACCACAACGTCGGCAAGCTCGGGATCACGCTCAACCTGCGCACCGGCGCGCGGCAAGGAGCTGCTGACCGAGCTCATCGCGCCAGTCCGACTGCGTGACCGAGAACTTCGCCGCCGGCGTGCTGGAGCGGCTGGGCTTCGGCTACGAGCAGCTGAAGGAGATCCGGCCGGACATCATCTACGTCTCCAACTGCGGCTTCGGCCAGGTCGGTCCGTATGCGGCGTTCAAGACCTGGGGGCCGATCGTGCAGGCGGTCTCGGGACTGACGTTCGCCTCCGGCCTGCCCGGCCAGCCGCCGGCCGGCTGGGGCTATTCCTACATGGACCACACCGGCGGCTACTACATGGCGATGGCCATCCTCCTGGCGCTGATCCACCGCAAGCGGACCGGCGAGGGCCAGTGGGTCGACCTCGCCTGCACCGAGGCGGCGCTGACCCTGCACGGGCCGGCGCTGCTCGACTGGACCGTCAACGGCCGACCGATGCCGGCGCGAGGGCCAGCCGCATTCCAACCGCAGCGAATGGCCGCCGATGGCGCCGCACGGCATCTATCCCTGCGCCGGCGAGGACGCCTGGGTGGCGATCGCCTGCCGCGACGAGGCCGACTGGCGGCGGCTGGCCGCGGTCGATCGAGCGAGCCGTGGACGGACGACCTGGCGCTCTCGTCGCTGGAGGGCCGGCTGGCGAACCAGGACGCGCTGGACGCGCACATCGCGGGCTGGACGTCGGCGCAGGACAAGTTCGACGTGCAGCGGCTGCTGCGCAGCGCCGGCGTGCCGTGCTCGGCGGTGCAGACGCCGGGCGAGCGGGTCGACCACGATCCGGATACGGAGGGGCTCTGGCCCGACCGTCACGCACACGGCGATGGGCGAGGTGCGGGTCGACGGGCTGCCGGTGCGGTTGTCGGGGACGCCCTGGGGCATGGCGACGCGGCGCGCCCTGCCTCGGCGAGCACAACGAGGCGGTGTTCGGGCGGCTGCTCGGACTCTCCGCATCCGAGGTCGCCGCACCTGCAGCGCGGAGGGCGTGATATGACCGCGCTCACCGGGTTCCGGGTGATCGAGCTGGCGAACGAGCGGATCGCCTTCGCCGGCAAGCTGCTGGCCGACATGGGCGCCGACGTGATCCTGGTCGAGCCGCCGGGCGGCGATCCGGCCCGCGGCTATCCGCCGTTCCTGGACGACGTTCCGGGCCCGGAGCGGAGCCTCTGGTGGTGGCACTACAACACCAGCAAGCGCGGCGTGACGCTCGACCTCGATGCGGCCGGGGACCGGGCGAAGTTCGAGGCGCTGGTCGCCGAGCGCCGACATGCTGCTGGAGTTCGAGCCGCGTGGCCGGCTCGCCGCGCTGGGGCTCGACTACGACGACCTGCGCAAGCTGCGGCCCGGACCTGATCTTCGTCTCGATGACGCCGTTCGGCCGCGGCGGCTCGTGACGCGCCGGCCACCGACCTGACGCTGCTGGCCGGCGCCGGGCCGGCCTGGAGCTGCGGCTACGACGACCACGCGCTGCCGCCGGTCCGCGGCGGCGGCGGCCAGGGCTACCACACCGCCTGCCACTTCGCGGCGATGTCGGCGCTGACCGCGCTGTTCTGGCGGCTCTCGTCCGGCGAGGGCCAGTTCATCGACGTCTAGCATGCACCAGGCCTCGAACGTCACCACCGAGGCGGGCTCCTACAGCTGGCTGGTGGCGCGGCAGACCGTGCAGCGGCAGACCGGCCGACACGCCGCCGTCGTCCCCACCGGGACACCCAGATGCTCTGCAAGGACGGGCGCTGGGTGAACACCGGCGTGCCGCCGCGCGCGCCGGCGCGAGTTACGGCGCCATCCTCGGCTGGGTGCGCGACCTGGGCCTCGAGGCCGACTTCCCGGAAGCCATCTTCCTGGAGATGGGCGCGGGGATGGACAAGCCGATCACCTACGACCGCATCGGGGTCGACGACGAGGCGACGGCGATCTTCATGGCCGGCCGCGAGGCGCTGGCGCTGATCGCCGCGCACGTCAGCGCCTACGACTACTTCATCGGCTTCCAGCGCCGCGGCGTCGCGGTGGGGGTGATCTATTCGCCGGAGGAGGCGTTCGAGGACGAGCACTTCCGCGCCCGCGGCTTCCAGACCCCGGTGGCGCACGAGGACCTCGGCCGCACGTTCCGCTATCCCGGCGCGCCCTACCGGATGACGGCCAGCCCCTGGCGCATCTCCCGCCGCGCGCCGAAGCTGGGCGAGCACAACGATGAACTGCTGGCCGCGACTTCGCCCGCCTCACGCGGCTGAAGGGCGACCACATCCGCTGCGCCGGCGACGGCTTCATCGTGGCGCCGCTCGGTCCCATCCTCGCCGACCTTCGCGACCGGGTGTTCGTGTAGCTCGGTCCATCGGCGCGTTCCCCTCCCCCTTGCGGGGAGGGGTTAGGGGTGGGGGTGTCGGCTGGTTGCTTGCCGGCCAGCGCCTCGAAGCGACAATCCCCTAAAGCGAGCTTGCACCCCCACCCCCGACCCCTCCCCGCAAGGGGGAGGGGGCGCCGATTACCGCCGGCTCCTGCAGTCGGTTCGCATCGCCCTCTGGCGCAATTCTCCCCGTGCGCCCAAGCTGGCGTCCGACTGACGAGGAGATGCTCAACATGACCGAGCTCGTGACCCGCGAGGATCGCGGCGGCTGGACGCTGCTGACGCTGAACCGGCCGGACAAGTTGAATGCGCTGACCGTCGGCATGTTCAGGGAGCTGCGCGCGCATGTCGCCGACCTGAAGCGCGACGCCTCGATCGGCTGCGTGGTGCTGCGCGGGGCCGGTCGCTGTTTCTCGGCCGGGCACGACCTTGCCGACATCGCCGCCGGCGAGGAGACGCCGTCGCGCGGCTGGCATTCCGAGACGCTTCGCATGCTGGAGAAGCTGCCGAAGCCGGTGATCGCCGCGGTGCACGGCCATTGCTACACCGGCGCGCTGGAAGTGGCGCTGGCGGCGGACTTCATCATCGCGGCCGACAGCGCCCGCTTCGGCGACACCCACGCCAAGTGGGCGCTGACGCCGATCTGGGGCATGAGCCAGCGGCTGCCGCGCCGCGTGGGCGTGGCGACCGCCAAGCGGCTGATGTTCACCGCCGACATGATCGATGCGGCCGAGGCGGTACGGATCGGGCTGGCCGAATACGCCGTCCCGCTGGCCGACTTCGACGCCGAGATCGAGGCGCTGGCGGGCAAGATCCTCGCCAACTCCGCCTTCTCGCACGCCGCCAACAAGGGCCTGCTGGAGGCCACCGACGGCGGGCCGCTCGACGCCGGGCTGCAGTGGGAAGTGATGGAGAACCCCGGCGTCGGCCCCGATATGCGCGAACGCATCGCGGCGTTCACGAAGAGGGGCTGAGCGGCCGCTTCCCCCGGCTGACGTCCTCGCAATGCGGGACGATGGATTGCGCGCGATGTGCGCGTTGGCGTCCTTCGTGTCCTTAGTGGTTCAATGCGAGGACTGAGGCCGCGTCGACTTTTTCCTGGGTCCCGGCCTTCGCCGGGATGGGCGGGTGATGGGGAGAAAGGCATGAAGCGTCTTTTTCTAGTGTTGGCCCTGTTGCTCACCGCCGGCGCGGCGCGCGCTCATGACGTCGGGTTCCAGCAGCTGACGATCCCCAACGGCGCTGACAAGCCGATCACGGTCGGTGTCTGGTATCCAACCGCGGTGACCGCGAGCCCGCAGCCGCTCGGCTTGCAGACCCAGACCGTGGCGCCGGACGCGCCGGTGGTCGACGCGACGTTTCCGCTGGTGGTGCTCTCGCACGGCACCGGCGGCTCGTTCTCCGACAGCTACGACGTCGCGATCGCGCTGGCGAAAGCCGGTTTCGTGGTCGCCGCGCTCAGCCACCCGGGCGACACCTTCGACGACCACAGCCGCGCGGCCCGGATCGACCAGCGCCCGGCGCAGCTGAAGCGGCTCATCGACTACATGCTGGCCGAGTGGCCGGCCCGCGCGACGATCGACCCGAAGCGGATCGGCGCTTTCGGGTTCTCGGCCGGCGGCTTCACCGTGCTGGCGTCGATCGGCGGCCAGCCGGACCTTTCCCAGATCCGACCGCACTGCGCGGCGCACCCGATCGGCTTCGATTGCCTGATGATCCGGGGCACGCCAGCGCCAAGTCCCTCGATGCGGCCGCCGCGCACGTTCTTCACCGCCGATCCGCGCATCAAGGCGGCGGTGATCGCTGCGCCGGCGCTGGGCTACGCATTCGGCCGCGAAGGCCTGGCGCACGTGAAGGTCCCGATCCAGCTCTGGCGGGCCGAGGACGACAGCGTGCTGCCGAACCCCTGGTACGCCGAGGCGGTGCTCGACGCCCTGCCTCACCCGGTCGAGTATTTCGTGGTCCCGAACGCCGACCACCTCGACTTCCTCGCCCCCTGCTCGGCGCAACTGGCCAAGGCCGCGCCCGACATCTGCCAGGAACGCCCAGGCTTCGACCGCGCCAAGTTCCACGCGACGTTCGACGCCGCCGTGGTGCGGTTCTTCAGGGAGAAGCTGGGCTAGCAGGCGTGCTCGTAAACGAGGAGACGCATCCAACTGGCTGGCGCGGAAGCGGCAGGCGCCATCAATCGGACGTTGCGAGCATTTGAGATGGGGGGCGAACGGACCTTCGTCAGGCGCAGCGCGATGCGGGCTGATGTCTCGCGCGCGTGATCTCGGCCACCAGCGGTTGCGGCCGATCCTCTGCGGGTATTGCCGGATGGGAGCCGATGCGGGGGCCCTGTTCTCTTTCCGACCCGGTGAGGGCGGAACCCCGAGCGCGGTGACGATGGAGTTCGCCATCAACCTGATCCGGCCGGAGTCGCCCGGCGACGACGGGCCGCCGTTCGAGGCGCGCACCGCCATCGCGCTCAGCGCCGCCGAGCTCGACCGCTACGTCGGGCGCTACCGCATGGGGCCGGACGCGGTGGCCGTGATCACCCGCGAGGGCGGCGGACTGGTGGTGCAGGCGCCGGGCGCCGCTCCCCTGACAGTGCAGCCGCAGAGCGCTGCAACGTTCTTCTCGAACTTCGTGCCGCTGACGCTGGACTTCGAGCTGCCGGCCGAAGGTGCGGCGCGAGGCGTGATGATCCACTTCGGCGGCCAGGACATCCCGGCCGCCCGCATCGGATGAGGCCGCCTAGAACTGCACCGTGATGACGGCGCGGCGGTTCAGCGGCTCCTTCACGCCCGGGCCGGTCTGCACGGCTGGATCGGTGTAGCCCTTCCAGCTGACGTCCAGGATCGACTGCGACACGCCATCGGCGACCAGTTGGTCGGCGGTGGCCTTCGCGCGGCGTTCCGACAGGCGCATGTTGTAGGCGAAGCCGCCGGACGTGTCGGTGTGGCCGACGACGGTCACGTGCTGCGACTGGCCGCTCGTCGCGTACTGAGCGCCTTCCTGCACGACCGACTGGGCGTCCGGAGTGAGGACGTACTGGTCGAACGGGAAGTAGACGATGAACTCCTTCGTCACCGGCGACGGCGGAGGCGGCGGCGGTGGCGGGGGAGGCGGCGGCGGGGGAGGCGGCGGGGGAGGCGGCGGCGGCGGGGGAGGCGGCGGAGGCGGCGCCAGCAGATACCGGATGCCGGCCGTGGCCGAGCTGTCCCGATACCGGCCCTGCAGGAAGCCAAGCGTCTCTTCGCTGAACTCCGTCGACGGCCAGCGCATCGATTCCGTCTCGAGGTACCGGTACGTCAGGTCGAAGTTGAGCTGGTCGTTGATCCTGATCGCCAGGCCGAAGATGCCCTGATAGGCGAAGGCGTTCTGAGCGCTGCGCACCACCAGGTTCTCCACGTCCGGCGTGCCGTTCATGCGGCCGTTGATGTCGAGCCGGACGTGAGCGACACCGGCGCCGCCGCCGATGAACGGATCGATCGGGCTGCCCGGCATCAGATCGACCAGCAGGTTGCCCATCAAAGTGGTGGTGTCGTTATCCCCGGCCGGCGCGGGACACACGCCGTGCTGCGGCACGGAGAAGAAGTTGCAGACCCCGGACATGCTGTCGAACGGCCGTCCGGCGAAGTTGCGCTCGATCACGCCGCGCAGGTCCGCCGGGCGATAGCCCGCTTCCAGCTCCACGCGCACATGCGGCGAGATCTTGTAGCCGACGCGCGCGAAGCCCGCGAAGTCGACGTTGGTGAAAACGGTGAGATTGGCGGGCGGCCCGGGCACGTCGGGGAACTGGCCGATTTCCCCGAACTGCGAGGTCGTGTCGAGCGGCATCGCCTGGTGGGCGCCGACATCGACGGCGCCATACCAGCCGCTGTCGGCCGGCTGGGCCTCTGCGCCCGCCGCTGCAACACATCCCACTGCGGCCGCAGCCGCCAGAAGGCTCAGTCTCATCAGAAATCCCCCTGCCCCCCAGGCGCTCGCCGAACGACGTTACACTGGATTACAGTCGTGCAACAGTCGGCGACCCGGGCGCCTCGTCAGGTCCTGGAGGGGGTAGGCGAGACGGGACGACGTTCGGGGATCCGGGCGCGCGACGCCGCCCGTACATACTCGCCTCGAGCGCCGCTGGGCCTACTGCGGCGCGGGCGCTGCGCCGCCCTGTTGCTGGCGCTGGCTGCGCATCTGGTCGAGCTGCGCGCGGCAACCGTCGGAGAGCGATGCGTAGTTCTTGCGGACGCAGGCGCGCATGTCGGGGCCGGGCTGCAGGTTCGGGCAGAACTTCTGGATGTCCATGCCGCACGCCGCCCGCAGCGCCGCGCCGCGGCCGCTCCCACCGCCGCCACCCCCCGCCGGGGGCTGAGCGAAGGCCACGCCGGCCGCGAAGGTGAGCGCCAGGACGCCGGCGATCGATGCTTTAAGGGAGCGGTTCATGGGACTTCCAGACTGGTGAAGCGAGGGATGGCGCGCGCTCGTTGAACGCGCGGGCGGCAGAATACCGGCGCAGATTGCGCGGGTATTTCGGTCTGCGCCTAGCCCAGTTCCGCGATGCGGCGGCGGAAGTAGCGGCGTTCGGGGGCGTGGCGGGCCAGCGCGAGCGCGGCCTCGTAGGCGGCGCGGGCCTCGGGCGCGCGGCCGAGCCGGCGCAGCAGGTCGGCGCGGACGGCGGGCAGCACGTCGTAGCCGCTGAGCTCGCCGCGCGCCGCCAGCGCGTCCACCCGCATCAGCGCGGCGGCCGGCCCGTCGGTCATGGCGAGCGCGGCGGCGTGGTTCAGCTCGACCACCGGCGAGGGCGCGAGGCGGGTCAGCACCGCGTAGAGGGCGACGATCTGGCGCCAGTCGGTGGCCGCGGCGCTGGCCGCCTCGGCGTGCAGCGCGGCGATGGCGGCCTGCACCGCGTAGGCCGAGGGCGGCGCGTCGGCCTGCAGCGCCGGCGCGCACCAGCGCCAGGCCCTCGGCGATCATCGGTGCGGTCCCAGAGCGTGCGGTCCTGGTCCTCCAGCAGCACCAGGTCGCCCGCCGCGTCGTAGCGGGCGGGGCGGCGGGCCTCGTGCAGCAGCATCAGCGCCAGCAGGCCCCGCACCGCGCCGCGGCCGGGCAGCAGCGCGTCGAGCCGGCGCGCCAGCCCGATCGCCTCGCCGGCCGAGGCTCTGGCGCGGATCGCCGGCGTAGGCCTCGGTGAACACCAGGTAGATCGCCGCCAGCACGCCCAGCGATGCGCGCGTCGAGCTGGCTCGCGCGGCGGGGTGCGCGTAGGGGATGCCGGCGGCGCGGATCTTCGCCTTCGCGCGCACCAGCCGCTGCGCCATGGTCTCCTCGGCGACCAGGAAGGCGCGCGCGACCTGGGCGGTGGAGCAGCTGGCAGACGGTGCGCAGCGTCAGCGCCACCTGCGCCTCCAGGCTCAGCGCCGGGTGGCAGCAGGTGAAGATCAGCCGCAGCATGTCGTCGCCGCCGAATGCCGCCTCGGCCTCGTCGGGTTCGTCCGGCGGGCCTTGCGCCTCGATCTCGGCCGAGGCTGGCCAGCTGCGTCCTGGCGGGCGCGGAAGGCGATGCGGCGGCGCAGCTGGTCGATCGCCTTGCGCCGGCCGACCGCCACCAGCCAGGCGCGCGGGTTGGCCGGGCGGCGCCGGCTTCCCAGGCGAGCGCCGCCGCCGCGAACGCCTCCTGCAGCCCCTCCTCCGCGAGGTCGAAGTCGCCCACCAGCCGGATCAGCGTGGCGAGCGCTTCGGCCCCGTGGCGGCGGAAGGCGGCTTCGAGCTCGGCGTCGCGCCGCAAGCCTAGCCTCATCGACCAGACCGGCCGCACCTCGATCGAGCCGTGCCTGGCGGTGGGCACCTTGGCGGCGATGGCGATCGCCTCGTCGAGGTCCTTGGCCTCGACCAGGTAGTAGCCGCCGAGCTGCTCGCGGGTCTCGGCGAACGGGCCGTCGGTGGTCAGCGTCTTGCCGTCGCGCACGCGCACCGTGGTGGCGGTCGGCGACGGGCTTCAGGCGGTCGGCCGACTTGAAGTTGCCGCTCTGCACGATGCCCTGGGTGAAGGCGCCGTAGTCGGCCATCATCTTGGCCTGGTCCTGGTTCGCATCGTCGCTCTCGGCGCTGTAGATCAGCAGCAGGTACTGCATGGCGTGGTCCCTTTCTCGAGTGGCGCGGCGAAGATGCCGCCGCAGCCCCTAGTCGAACGAGGGAGCGCCGGGATCGACAGGGGCGGGGAGAAAGAGATTGACACCCCCTCAAGAACACGAAGGGCGGCGAAGGCGGGCTTCGCGCGCGGTCAATCGTCTAGCAAAGATGCAGATTGGCCAGACGCGCCCAGGGCGCGTCCTTCGTGTTCTTTGTGCCCCTTGTGGGTTGACCTTATTCCGCCGCCACCGCCTGCCTGGCCGCTACGGCCGCGCCCAGGTGGCGCACGAAGAAGCGGTCCCAGCTCGAGCCCTCGAAGTCGGGGATGTCCATGTGGCCGCCGGGGTTGATGTGCATGGTCTTCTCCGTCGAGCGCGAAGGCGTTGAAGAGCGCGACCCGGCCTCGCGGGGGGCGACCGCGTCCTCCCACTGGAAGACGAACTCCACCGGGATGGCGATCTTCGCGGCCGCCTCGGCAACTCGGTCGCGCCTTCGCGCAGGCCCGCGAGGCCGAAGATCGCGCGGCGATGCGCGGCACGGCGGCCACGAACGGCACGCCGATCGCGGTGCCCATCGAGACGCCCCAGTAGCCGACCGGGCCGCCGGCGCCGACGAAGTCGAAGCCCTGCGCCGCGTCCAGCGCCGCCTTCCATTCCGGCACGGCGAGGCGCGAGCGCTCGCCCATCTGGCGCATGCGCTCCGGCGTGAAGCCGGCCGGGCGTCTCGCCGCGCACCCGTGCGCCGACGTCGCGCATCAGCGTCGCGGCCTCGGCTCGCGAGATGCGGTCGCCGTGGCCGGGCGCGTCGATGGCCAGCGTCGCGTAGCCGTGGCGTTGGGCGTACTGGACGGCGCGGGTGCGGATGCCGGGGGTCTTCTTGTGCTGCGAGCCGCCGTGGCCCATCAGCACCAGCGGCCGCGGGCCGGCCGCGCCCTCCGGCGCCCAGATCACCGCCGGCACGCTCTCGCCGGCCACGCTGACCGTGAACGAACGCCGGGTGACCCCGTCCTCGCTGCGCACGTCGGTGAATTCCATCGGGGCTCTCCCTGGTCGGTGGTTTTGCTGGTCAGCGGTGACCAGCAACGCGGGCCGCGTCAAGACACGACCGCTCCTCACCCGTGAGGCGCAGCCGAAACGGGGGAGGTGTCACGCGGAGCGTGACGGAGGGGGCAACCGCGCCTCGGCCCGCACACGCTCGGCCGCGGCGTCCGGATCGGCCAGCACCTCGCGGTCCGTGATCCGCAGCACCCGGCAGCCGCGCTTGCTCAAGAAGTCGTCGCGCCACGCATCGCGTAACTGACGATCCTCTTCTCGGTGCACGCCGCCGTCCACCTCGACCACGAGTTTCGACGCCGCGCAGAAGAAGTCCGCGATGTAGGGACCGATCGGGTGCTGGCGGCGGAAGGTTGGCTGGCCGGGAAGGCGGGCTCGCAGGCGGACCCACAGCAGGACCTCCGAGCGAGTGAGGTCGGCCCGGAGGGATCGTCGCTTGCTTGCACCGTGCGTCTCGGCGAGCGCATGGAGGTTACCGTAGAGGTTGTTTGCCCCCTCCGTCACGCTCCGCGTGACACCTCCCCCGTTTGCGCTCCGCGCACGGGTGAGGAGCGGCGAGCTTACTGCCAGCCTGCTGTCAGCACTGTGCCTTGCCGCGCTAGCTTTCGGGCCCGCCCTCGCCTACCTTCGCAACCATGGCCAGGCCCTCCAGCGGCGTTTCCGACGCGTCCGGCGTGTTCGTGTACGACGACCAGGCGGCGGCGCTGTGGACGCCGCACCGGCCGGTGCGGCCGGAGAAGATCGAGGGCGGCGGGCGGTTTCGAGCTGGTCAGCGACTACGCGGCCGCCGGCGACCAGCCGGAGGCGATCGCGCGAGCTGGCGGCGGGCGTCAAGGAGCGCGAGCACGACCAGGTGCTGCTGGGGGTCACCGGCTCGCGGCAAGACCTTCACCATGGCCGCGGATCATCGAGGAGACCCAGCGCCCGGCGCTGATCCTGGCGCACAACAAGACCCTGGCCGCGCAGCTCTACAGCGAGTTCAAGTCGTTCTTCCCGGACAACGCGGTCGAGTACTTCGTCAGCTACTACGACTACTACCAGCCGGAAGCCTACGTCCCGCGCACCGACACCTACATCGAGAAGGACTCGTCGCATCAACGAGCAGATCGACCGCATGCGCCACTCGGCGACGCGGGCGATCCTGGAGCGCGACGACGTGATCGTGGTCGCCTCGGTCAGCTGCATCTACGGCATCGGCTCGGTGGAGACCTACTCGGCCATGACCTTCACCCTGAAGCCGGGGCAGAAGGTCAACGAGAAGCAGCTGATGGCCGACCTGGTGGCCCAGCAGTACCGGCGCAACGACAACGCCTTCGAGCGCGGCACCTTCCGCCGCCGCGGCGACACCATGGAGATCTTCCCCGCCCACTACGAGGACCGCGCCTGGCGCATCAGCCTGTTCGGCGACGAGGTCGAGAGCGATCAGCGAGTTCGACCCGCTGACCGGCAAGAAGACCGGCGAGCTGCAGCCAGATCCGGGTCTACGCCAACAGCCACTACGTGACGCCCGCGCCCGACGCTGATCCAGGCCGATCGGCCGCATCAAGGCCGAGCTGAAGGAGCGGCTCGACTGGCTGGTGCGCGAGGGCAAGCTGCTGGAGGCCCAGCGGCTGGAGCAGCGCACCACCTTCGACATCGAGATGATCGAGGCCACCGGCAGCTGCGCCGGCATCGAGAACTACAGCCGCTACCTCACCGGCCGGCGCCCCGGCGAGCCGCCGCCGACCTTCTTCGAATACATCCCCGACAACGCCCTGCTGTTCGTCGACGAGAGCCACCAGACCGTGCCGCAGATCGGCGCGATGTACCGCGGCGACTACCGCCGCAAGTTCACCCTGGCCGAGTACGGCTTCCGCCTGCCCAGCTGCATGGACAACCGCCCGCTGAAGTTCGAGGAGTGGGAGGCGATGCGGCCGGACAGCGTGTTCGTCTCGGCCACGCCCGGCCCGTGGGAGATGGAGCGCACCGGCGGCGTCTTCACCGAGCAGGTGATCCGCCCCACCGGCCTGATCGACCCGCCGGTGGAGATCCGCCCGGTCAGCAAGGCCGGCGCCTCAGCCAGGTCGACGACGTGATCGCCGAGTGCCGCGAGGTGGCGCTGCGCGGCTACCGCACCCTGGTCACCGTGCTGACCAAGAAGATGGCCGAGGACCTCACCGAGTACATGCACGAGCAGGGCCTGCGCGTGCGCTACATGCACTCCGACATCGACACCCTGGAGCGGATCGAGATCATCCGCGACCTGCGGCTCGGCGCCTTCGACGTGCTGGTCGGCATCAACCTGCTGCGCGAGGGCCTCGACATCCCCGAGTGCGGCCTGGTGGCCATCCTCGACGCCGACAAGGAGGGCTTCCTGCGCTCCGAGACCAGCCTGATCCAGACCATCGGCCGCGCGGCGCGCAACATCGACGGCAAGGTGATCCTCTACGCCGACAGCCTCACCGGCTCGATGGAGCGGGCGATGGCCGAGACCAACCGCCGGCGCGAGAAGCAGGAGGCCTACAACCTCGACCACGGCATCACGCCGGAGAGCATCAAGAGCCAGATCAAGGACATCCTCGCCAGCCCCTACGAGCGCGACCGGGTGACCGTGAGCGCCGGCGTCGCCGAGGACGCCAAGCCCTTCCTCGGCCACAACTTCCAGACCACCCTGCGCGACCTGGAAGGCCGCATGCGCAAGGCCGCCGCCGACCTGGAGTTCGAGGAAGCCGCCCGGCTGCGCGACGAGATCAAGCGCCTGAAGATGCTGGACCTGGAGTTCGCCAACGAGGCGCTGACGCCGGACGGCGAGACGGTGGACCGCGGCGCGGTGAAGCTGGCGCGGGCGGAAGCGCGCGCGGAGGCGGCGGAGCGGTACCGCAAAGGCGGGCGGCGGCGGAGATAGCGCTGGCTGGCGATCGCCGCTGCGCTCCCCTCCCCCTCGAGGGGAGGGGTCGGGGGCGGGGGGCTGTTTCAGGCAAGGCCGCCGTCAGCGCCTAGCACCGGCGCTCGCAGCCAATCTCGCAGAGCCCCCCATCCCCAACCCCTTCCCCTCGAGGGGGAAGGGGCTCGCCGCGGCGATTCGTGAGAATTCGACCCGCCCTAAGACGCCGTCGCGAAGGGCTCGGCGACCGGGTCGGCGAGCTCGATGGAGGCCGAGTTGGCCGCGATGCCGCGCAGCACGATCGACGCCTCCTGGCCGCTGGCGAGCCGCAGCCGCACGCCGACCGGCGACCGGCCGACCAGGTCGGAGAGGTCGCCGACCACCTCGCCGTCGCCGGTCAGCCGCGGTCCCTGCCCGTAGAGATCGACACTATAGGAGACGGCGCGGGCCGAGCGCCGCCCCCACATCAGCGTTCCGTCGCCGCGCAAGCTCCTCAGGAGCCGCAGCGGACCACCTCGTCCTCGGTACATTTGGGGGGCCGCTCCAGGGACCGCGCAGCCGCGCGGGGCGCGGCGATTCGGGGTCGTTTTGTGCTCCAGCCTTGGCGCAGACTAGCACGCCTTGCCGCCGAGCGGGCGTTAATCGACAAACCGGGGCGGACCGGCACGATCGGGCGAGGCCGCCGCCACCGGCCGACCGCATTGAATCGCGCCCTGGCGATTGCGCATGCGAGGGAGAATCAAAGCGCGTGCTAGGGTGAGGGATGACCAAAAAGGAAGAACCGGCGCCCCCGAGTCGCCCCTGGGCCCGCCCGCCGCGCCGCGCCCGCTCGTCGTGCAGTTCGGGCCGACGCCCTCGCCGCCCGGATCGCGGCTGAAGACGAACCGCAAATGAGCGCCGCGGGGGTGTTCGACAACCGCTCGGTCGTCAAACTCGAGCCGCGGCGCATCGACATCGGGAACGAGTACGACGTGCAATACTGGTCGCGGGCCCTGCGCGTCAGCCGCACCGCCCTGATCGCCGCCGTCACCACCGCCGGCCCCGACGCCCGCGCCGTAAGCCGCCAACTCGGCCGGGGCTGCGTCGCGCCCGAGCAAAGGTTCGGGCGCATCTTTCCCCCGAATCCATAAGCGACGCATCTGACACACATGCGCCAGCCGAAGTGGTGCCTCTCGTCGCCGTCACGTGGTCCGGCCCCACAGCAGCGAATGGACGACTGCCCGCTGCGCCAAGCGTCGTCATCACCTCCAGGGGCCTCCCGCGCAACATGCTGCTGGCCTACCGCGAATACGAGCGAAAACGCCGACCGCCACGCCTACCGCATCGAAGGCCTGACGGCCGAACTGGTCGCCGGCGTCGACGCCCTGTGGAACTGCGCCCTAACCGTGGACGATGTCGATCGGGTCATGGCCCCGGTCTCCGTCTGGGACGCCATCGCGCGCCAGGCCCCTGACGCCGCTCGAAGGCTCTGGCCGCGGCCTCTGGGGCGACGACAGCGCTGAGGGGCGAGACAAAGTCGCAAGACGCTGGGCCCAGCGTTCGCCTCCGAGACGTTGACGCAGTCCCGTAGACGCGGACGGGTGCTGTGAAGCTGCCGCAGGCGAAGGCGGGCGGTAGGTTGCGGTGATCCCACCCGTCCGCGCGCGGACTTGCACTCGTTCGGATCACGTTCGGTCTATAGCATTGGGTTGTGCACCAGGGGCCACGCGCTATGCTGGCGGCACCCCCGGCGAAAACCTCTCCAAGTTGCCCACACTCAGAAACAATCGCCAAGTCCTCCTCGCGTACGCTTTGGTGCGCGATCAACTCCTCGCGTCCAATGATTACTTTTCCGGATTGCTGCCGATATTTCAAACCATCGCCAACGAACGACAAGGTCAGCAATTCAACCCACAGTACTTCTGCGACGATCTCTCGAACAAGTTCGGCCTTAAATTCAGCGCTGATATCGCCGAATTCCTGGCTCCGCGGCTTGTTCGCAACGGTTACTTGGCCGAAGCCGCTGCCGTTCAAGGGCATTCCCTCTATTTTTGGCAGAGGCAAACGACCAACTCTCAGCGGAACACGCTAAATCGGCAACAGTCTGACGTGTTCGTCGATACAGGTTGATTACCTACTTAAGCAATTCAACGCTAAGTCCGGCTTCTTGTTTGCGTCGTCCATGTCCGACGATCAGATTGCGGACCTGCTCATTGAACAGTCGATCGGCGTTTCCGCCGAGTTTTCATCACTGCAGTTGAAGTCTGACGGTGGCGTCGGTCGCACGGACGCTGAAGAAAACGCCTACATATATTCCAGATTTGTTGGCTATTTAGGCCGCAATCACCCCGACGCGGTCTCCGATCTTGGCACTGTGCGCAACGCTTCGATACTTGCAGAGATTATCCTGCATCTCCAGGATCCCAATCCGACTGCGGTGGGAGCTAGCCGTTCTCAGCCTGCTGTTGGAACGAGCCACTGCGTGCTGAGCGCTTTGGGGGTCACGGGTCGGGCGAGCAAGCAATATACGCGAGAGTTGATCTCGGTAGCAAAGGCGGCAGGTGCTGGCGTCTGCGTGCTCGACATTCATGTGAAGGAGGCCGCGTTCGCCCCTTCGTCCTTTCTCGGCCGAGACGCTGGCAGGCGATATGGACCAACCGAGGAAGCGATCAAACGCGACGAGGTCACGATCGACTACGTGAAGGTCACAGAACTCGCTATCCGAGAGAATTCCCGATCTTGGAATTCACATACAGGCGACGAACGGTACTCAGATCGGATCCGAAAGGCGAGAGACGCAAACGAAGAGGGTCTCCAGACAGAGATCTACGCACTCCTAGTGGGATCGTATAGCAATATGATCGCCCTGGATCGGGACATCGATGCAATATTATTTGCGCATGCCTCTCGAAAGAACAGAACTGACGACTTCTTTGCGGCGGAACACGTTTTCGTCACGCGAAATCCTTTGCTCTACCTGACCGCGGACAACTTCGCACGGAGATACCTGGGATACAGGCCAGGTGAAATCGGGACGACAATCAGTGCTCAACACCTGGCAGGTATCCTGCGGCTAGCGGCAGGTCCTGCCGAGCGGGCAGAGATTTCCAGAAAACAGTTACTCGCGAACTGCACCGAACTCGCGACCACCAATTCCGGTGTCGTTGAAGGCATCATTCGGAACGTCCGCGAACTTGGCTACGAGGACGCCGAAAACCTAGAAATAATCCTTTCCTCTCCCCGATATCGGCAGATCGCTGCAGATGCCACATTGAACAACGTCGAACGGGTGACCCCGAACCTCACGAAGGAGGTGGTGGGACGCATCTTTGCTGAGTTCGATGCTCAAGCCGAAGGTCGAGTGACTGAGCGTCACCGTGAAGAGAGAAATCGCCTGGTGGGCCGGTTGACCGGCCTTGCGAGAGAACTCGAAGAGCAACGCCGTCGCAACAGAGTTTTGATCGCGAAGCAACGAGCCCAAGCCCTGGTCGCGCTGAATGGCCTCGCTTGGCGGTGGAGGAGACGATCGCTCCTATGGCAAGCAGTGATGGCCGTCGCGTTGATCACGTTGCCCCTCTCGCCCTGTTTGCCTTCCTCCGAATCTGGCCGTCCGACTGGGGCGACCCAGGCATCGCGGCGCACTATGCAATTCTGACTTCCAGCGGAATCCTTCGGCCTCGTCGGCTTCGCCACGCTGGCGCGACGTCACACGCAGACAAGGCTTCAAAGGAATTTTAGACGAGCATTGGAAGATGATCGCTCGGTGCGCAGAGCGGTCGCGAATACCGACGAGCTATCCTTTTCCAGACTAGCGCTTCGCAATCCTCTCTCTGGAAGAGCTTTTGTCGTTTGGCGCACACGGAGGACGCGGAAGACTTGTTTGGTGCGCAAGTTCACCAGTCACAGCCTCCCCGGCATGACTGACGACGAGCCGCCCTTCAGGCCTCGGCTTCGAGGAGCCCGGCGCGGCGTATGTCAGCGGGTCGCAGCGGGCGCGGGTGTTTACCGAGAGCTGGGTGGCGGCGCATCTGTTCTGCCCCAATTGCGGCGAGCGGCGGATCGCGCAGCATGTGGCGAACCGGCCGGTGGCGGACTTCCACTGCGCGGGCTGCCGCGAGGAGTTCGAGCTGAAGGCGCAGCGCGGGCGGTTCGGCGACAAGGTGCTCGACGGCGCCTACGGCGCGAAGCTCGCGCGGCTCGCCTCCGACACCAGCCCGAACCTGGCGCTGATGAACTACGACCTCGGCCGCTTCGCGGTGACCGACCTGTTCGTCGTGCCCAAGCAGTTCTTCGCCGCGAAGATCATCGAGGCGCGGCCGCCGCTGGCGCCCACCGCCCGGCGGGCGGGGTGGGTCGGCTCGAAGATCGTGCTGCGGGACGTGCCGCAGGCCGGCAGGGTGTGGCTCGTGCGCGGCGGCGAGGCGCTGGAGCGCGATGCGGTGCTGGAGCAGTGGCGCTCGACGCTGTTCCTGCGCGAGGCGGGCGCGGCGGCGCGCGGCTGGCTGATCGAGGTGATGAAGTGCGCCGAGGCGCTGGGGCGGGAGTCGTTCGAGCTGGCGGACGTCTACGCGTTCGAGCCGCGGCTCGCCGCGCTCTATCCCGGCAACAACAACGTGCGTCCGAAGATACGCCAGCAGCTGCAGGTGCTGCGCGACCGCGGCTGGCTCGAGTTCCTGGGGCGGGGGCGGTATCGGGTGCGGCCTTCGGCCGTTTGACCACGAACCTCACGAACCCCACGAACGCGCTCGGCGGCTGAGGCCGAGCCCCTGCCCCGCGCCCCCTCCACCACGCTGCGCGTGGTCCCCCTCCCCCGCGCTCTGCGGCGCGGGTGAGGAGAGGCGCGGCCGTGTCGCGGCGTCAGGTCCCGTGGACCTTCGTGGTGCTCTGCGGTTGGTCCGGCGGGCAGGGGGGGAAGGTGGCGACCACCGTCCAGGTCCCGTCGGGCTGCTGGGTCTTGGTGACGCTGGTGGGGTTGTCGAGACCGATGCCGGCCAGCACCTCGTCGAGGTCGGCGGCGGGAATGCCGGTTTCCGTGTAAACGCCGCAGGGCATCGTGAGCTCTCCTTAAGGGATCTTCAGCGCCGTCAGCGCGGCGGCGCGCTGGGCGGCGAGGCCGCCGTTGTCGAGGAAAGCCTCGATCTCGAGGCCGCCGAGCCCCTGCGGGTCAGGTAGTTGCGAAGTGCGGTGAGGTTAGCCGCCGATGCGGTGATCGGCTTGCCGTTGGCATCGAGCGCCTGGCCGTTGGCGAAGCTCTTCAGCCCCGGCCAGATCCAGGCGCGCAGGTGCTGGGAGCTATCGTCGGGGCGAAGGCGAAGGTGAACAGGGCGCTGGTGGCCGCCGTCTCGGCCGCCTTGTCTGCTGCGCGGTCGGGGTGATGACCGAAATGGCGGCCTCGATGGTGCCGGCCTGCTGGCATATCTGCGGATCGTCGTATTGCGCCGCGACGAGCGTGTATGGCGGTCTCGTCGCCTTGCTCGGAGGTCGACGATGTCCTTGTAGACGGAGGCGCGGTTGGCGGCCATCTGCTCTTCGACGGCGGGCAGCGTCTTCTGGTAGAAGATCTCCTTGTTGAACGCCGCGCCGGCGCCGACGAGGCCGGTCGTCGCGGCCGAGAGCGCGATTGGCGGCCGACTTGCTGGCCACCGCGCCGGCCCCGGTCAGGCCCATGGCGATCAGGTCGGTGCCCAGGTCGGTGCCGACGCTGAGCTCGCGCAGCTTGACCAGGAAGTCCTTGTACTTGCCGTTGACGTGCTCGATGCAGCCGCCGACGATCTCGTTGCGCCACAGCTTCTTGCTGGCCAGGCCGTTCGGCGGCGCGGTGGCGGCGTCGAAGGCCGGCGACCTGCGCATCGGTGGGGCAGGTGTCGGCTAGCGGGGCGGTGGGCGCGATGTCGTCGGGACCGCCTTTCAGGGCCGCGCAGCCCGCCAGGGCGCTGGCGGCGAGGCCGGCGGCGACGAGGCGGGCGACGGCGCGAGGTCGGCCGCGCGAGAACCACTTCATGACGACATCCCCCCACGTCCAAGCAACGGTTGTATCTCGCCCCAGGCGGGTTGGTTCGTCAATCGCGGGGCGTCGAGCGCGCGGCCTGGCAGCCGGCAGCGGCTGACCGAAGTAACGGCACTATTGACGACGATTTAGGCGGTCGCTATGACGGGCGGATGATGCGTCCGGCGACAGCGGAGGAAGGCGGCCTGCGGCAGCGGCGCCACGATCCGGGCGCCGTAGTTTGCGGTGACTTTGCGGTGCGATCTGCGGTGACGAGCCCGGCCCCGCGCCCCTCCACCACGCTGCGCGTGGTCCCCCTCCCCCGCACGCTTCGGTGCGGGTGAGGAGAGCGGTTGTTTGTGGTGATTTGTGGCGATCAGGGCGGGCTGGCGGCGCCGGCGTCGCCGGGCGGCGGGGCGGCGGGGAGGCTGAGCGGAGCGGCGGGGTCGTTGGAGCTGAAGGCGACGCCGATGCGCACCGGGGCGCCGCCGACCACTTCGCCGTCGATCAGGCGCGGCTTCAGGACGAAGTCGCCGGCCAGGTCGAGGGCGGCCTGGCCGAAGCCGTAGCCGGTGGGCTGCTCGTCGTAGACGTGGCACTCGGCGAGCTTGCCGGTGGGCATCACCACGCACTCGATCACCGCGCCGCCCTGGATCTGGTTGTCGAGCGCGCGCGGCGGGTAGGCGGCCTGGACCTGGGCGTTGGTGGGCTTGGAGACGATCGACGCGCTCTTGACGATATGCGCCATGCGGGTGACGTCGGGCGTGATGAAGGGCGGGCGCAGGGTGAACTTGATGGTGGTGTCGGCGGCCGGCTCGGCGGCGGCGTCCTTCAGCAGCAGCCTCGGGTTGGGCGCCGACTTGGCGGCCATGGCGAGCGCGGCGGCGCCGAAGCCCTGGCCGGCGGGGTCCTCGGAGACCAGCGTGCAGCCGGTGAGCGCCAGGTGCTCGTCGCGCTTGCAGTGGATGACGGCCTGGCCCTCGACGCCGGCGGCGCGGGCGGCGGTGGGGTAGAAGGCGAGCACCGGGTCGGTGAGGTTGACGTGGCCGGGCGAGGGGGCGGCTGGCGGGGCGGCCTGGGGTGCGGCGGGCGCATCGGTCTGGGCGCTGGCGAGCGAGGCCGCCGCCAGCACGCCCGCCAGGCTGAGGACCGCTACCAACCAACGCATCGCCACACTCCCCGAAAACGGCCGCGATATCACCCGGCAGGGGCGCGCGGGGCAAGGGCGGGGCGCGGGTGCGGTTGAGGCAAAGCGGCATTCAAGGACCACGAAGCCTCACGAACCACAATGCTCCCGAAGGCGCGCTCATCCCCGGCGAAGGCCATGGACCCAGGAAAGACGCGGTTGAAGGGCGCGCGAGATCGGCACGGCATGGCGGCTCTGCTGTCCTACAATCGAGCTCGACTCGCGGCCTTTTTCCAGTGGATCCCGGCCTTCGCCGGGAAGAGCGGGTGGGTGTGGGGAGGGCAGAAATGCTGGCTTTGCCTCAGGTCGGGCGGGGGCGTAGGAACGCAGGTTCAACCAAGGCGGGCGAGGCGGGCGTCCGGCGCATCGGGAGAGTTACACGGATGATGTCCAGGAACTGGGTTCGCGCGGCGCTGGGCGCTGCGGCGGCGCTGGTGGTGGCGGGTGCGGCGGGCAGTCAGCAGATGCCGGTCGCGCAGCACGACTACAAGGCCGCGCCGGCCGGCAAGTATGCGATCGACCCCAAGCACACGGGCCTCGTGGCGCGCATCCCGCACCTGGGCTTCTCCTACTCGATCTTCCGCTTCCAGACGGTGGCCGGCGACCTCACCTGGGACCCGGCCAACCCGGCGGCCGACAAGCTGAACGTCACCGTCGATCCGAAGTCGATCGCCACCGCGCCGGTGGAGGGCTTCAGCCAGGAGATCGCCGACAAGTACCTGAAGACCGCGCAGTTCCCGACCGCCACCTTCGTCTCCACCGCCTTCCACCCGCGAGAGCGCCACCCACGGCAAGGTGGAAGGCGACCTGACGGTGGTCGGGGTGACCAAGCACGTGGTGTTCGACGTCGACCTGGTCGGCGCCGGCAAGGGCTTCCGCGGCCCGGTGATCGGGGTGACCGCGAAGACCGAGCTCGACCCCAAGGCCTACGGCCTGCCGGCCTTCATGTACCCGATCGTGCTGGTGATCGACTCGGAGTTCGACGGGTAAGGAAGGCGCTTCAGGCGGCTGCGGCCGCTTCGGCGAGGCGGGGCCAGGTGGTGGCGGCGAAGCTGGGCCGGGCGCTCAGGCGCGCCAGCCAGCCCTCGATCGGCGTGCCCTTCACCATCTCGGCGCCCTCGGGGCAATCGGAGAGCATGTCGAGATGCGGACCGGCGTGGACGTCGGCGAGCGTGAAGGCCTCGCCCGCCAGGTAGGGGCTCGCCTCCAGGAAGCCGGCCAGCACCTCGACGGCGTGGCGGGCGGCGGGGACCGCGGCGAGCGCGGCCGCCTCGTTGGCCGGGAAACCCAGCTTCGGCGCGACGACGCGGTTGAAGACCAGGGTCTTCGCGCCATTGTCGGCGAACACGTAGGCGTCGACGATGCCGATCACCTGGTTCATCCGCGCCTCGGCCTTCGGATCGGCGGGCGTGAGCGAGCGCGACGCGCCGCGGGTCGCGTCGAGGTAGCGGGTGATCGCCTGCGTCTCGTAGAGCCAGAAGCCGTCGTCCTCGATGCAGGGGATGCGCCCGAACGGATGGTGGGCGAGGTAGGCCGCCTGCCGGTGCTCGCCGGGCTTCACCGGCGCCAGGCGATAGGGCGCGTTCTTCTCGATGCAGGCGACCAGCACGGCGCGGCCGTAGGGGCTGCCCGGGATGGTGTGGACGGTGATCATGAGGATCTCCTCTTGCGGATCGGATCAGGACGGCTGTTCGGCGAGGGCGGCGAAGAGCTTGAGCAGGCCCTGCCAGCCGCCGTCGCTGTCGAAGTTCGCGCGCGCGCCCTCGGCGCCCTCGCCCATCCGCTCCAGGTGTCGGTGCTCGAGGTCGACGCGGGTGGCGCCGCCCGGTTCGGGCGTGAAGGTGACCTCGACCTCGGTGAGGAGTTCGGGATCGTAGGCCCAGTTGGCGCCGATGCGCCAGGCGAGCACCAGGCGGCGCGGCGGCTCCCAGGCGATCACGTCGCCCCACGCCGCCTCGGTCCCGTTCTCCAGCTTGCCGTACCAGCGGCCCCCGACGCCGGGCTCTAGCACCGCGGTCTGCAGCGGCGACTCGCCGATCGAGTGGCTGCGCGGCCACCAGGCGTCGAAGCGCTCGGTGAACACCGCGAAGGCGCGCTCCGGCGTCGCGGCGACGTTGAGCGTCTTCTTCACCGGGGCGGGCTTGATGGCGAGGTTCGCAGTCATTGGTCGTCGTCCTTCTCGTTTGGAGCAGGGGGAGCGGCGTCGCGCTCGATCTCGGCTTTCAGCGCGGCGAGCGCGCCGTCCCAGAACTGGTCGAGCCAGGCGCGCATGGCGCCCAGGCCGTTGGGGTCGATGGCGTAGATGCGGCGCGCGCCGTCCTGGCGGTCGCTGACCAGCCCGGCGTCCTTCAGCACCTTCAGATGCTGCGAGACCGCCGGCCGGCTGACCGGCATCCCGGCGGCGAGCTCGCCGACCGCCATCGGCCGCGCGGAGAGCCGCTCCAGCACCCGGCGGCGGGTGGGGTCGGCGATCGCTGCGAAGGCGGCGCTCTCGTAAGCCATAACTTACCGTAAGCGATGACTTACGCGCCTGTCAAGCGGGGCTCGTCGCCGCTCAGACGACGCCGCGCGCCGCTTCAGGGTGGCGGGCGAGCCAGTGGACGGCGTAGCTGCAGATCGGCACGAGCGTCGCGCCCTCGGCGCGCGCGGCTTCGACGAGACCCTCCATGAAACGCCCTGCAGCGCCCGAGCCCCTGAGCGCGGGCGGCGCCTCGACGTGGTCGATATAGAGCCGCGCGCCGTCGCGCCGGTAGTCCGCGAAGACCAGCTGGCCGGCCTCGGCCATCTCGAAACGGCTCCGCTGGGGGTTGTCTTTGACTTCAGACATGAAACCTCTTCCGCCTCGCGCGTGGCGACGATCGCGACTATCCTTCCCTGCAAGATAGAGCTTCGAGGAGCCCGTCGCCATGCGCGCTGCCCCCCGGTTCTGGCGCTCGCCGCGCTGGCGTCCCTGGCGACGCTTGCGGCGTTGAGCGCCTGCAACCGGACGCACGGCGCCGCGAAGGTGGCGATCCCCGCCGCAGACGCCGCCCCCGCCGGCCCCCAGATGGCCGCCGGCCTCTGGCGCCAGCGCGTGACCGGCGCCCAGGGCGTCAGCGTCACCCGCTACTGCCTCGACGCCAGCGCGGCCAGCGCGCTCGCCTCGTTCAACCAGCAGCTCAGCAGCCGCTGCGGGGAGCACCAGATGGCGCTCGGCCCCGACGGCGCGTGGCGCTTCCGCACCACCTGCGACACCGCGATGGGCAAGCTGGTGACGTCGGGCGCCATGCGCGGCGACTTCGCCAGCCACTACGTCGTCGAGGCTCAGCAGCAGAGCGTCGGCGGCGTCTCCCACGTCACCGCCGACGTGAAGCGGCTCGGCGACTGCCCGAGCGACATGAAACCCGGCGACGTCGTGCTGCCCGGCGGCGCGCACGGCCGGCTCAGCGAGCTAGCGGCCAGCGCATAGGGCCGGATCTCATTTCACACACAGCCGATATTCTGGAGCGTTCTTGAGATGAAGAAAGTCGTCTTGCTTGGCGCGGCGGCGTTGATGCTCGGCCTCGGGGCCTGCGACCAGCTGCCGTTCTTCAAGGTGAGCTCGCCGCAGCGCAAGCCCGGGCTCTGGCAACAGACCGTGCAGAGCGATCGAACGCCGAAGCCGCTGGTCGCCAAATGGTGCTTCGACGCGGCGTCGGACCGACAGACGCCGGTGCTCGGTCGCCGCCGCAGCCGCAGCGGCGCGATGGCGGCCGCCTGCAAGACCTCGACCGCCAAGAACGGCGACAGCTATGTCACGGACTTCGCAGTGCAGCTTCGGCGGCGCGTCGATCACCAACCACGCGGTGGTCAGCGGCGACTACAACGCCCGCTACACGGTGGTCAGGACCGCCAACGTGACCAACTCGCCCGACCCCACCCGCAATGGCGCGCACAAGAGCACCGAGACCTGGGTCTACAAGGGCGCAGCCTGCCCGCCCGAGATCGGCGCGGGCCAGGTGCAGCTGCCGACCGGCGACGTGGTCGACATGGCCTCGCTGCGCGGCGGCCGCGGGCGGCGGCGGCGGTGGAGGCGGCGGCGGTGGCGGCGGCGGCGGCCGGTAGCCGTCTCGCCTAGCCGGAACTCAGACCCGCTCGACGGCCATCGCGACGGCTTCGCCGCCGCCGATGCACAGCGACGCCAGCCCGCGCTTCTCGCCGCGGGCTTCCAGCGCCGCGAGCAGCGTCGCCAGGATGCGCGCGCCGGAGGCGCCGATCGGGTGGCCGAGCGCGCAGGCGCCGCCGTTGACGTTGGTCCGCTCGTGCTCGAGGCCGAGTTCGCGCATGGCGATCATGGCGACCACCGCGAACGCCTCGTTGACCTCGAAGAGGTCGACGTCGGCGACGCTCCAGCCGGCGCGCTGCAGCGCCTTGCGCATCGCCGGAACGGGCGCGGTGGTGAACTTGCCGGGCTCGTGGGCGTGGGCGCCGTGGCCGGCGATGCGGGCGATCGGCGTCAGCCCCAGCGCCTCGGCGGTGGATTCGCGCATCAGCACCAGCGCCGCCGCCCCGTCGGAGATCGAAGAGGCGTTGGCGGCGGTGATCGCGCCGTCCTTGGCGAAGGCGGGTTTCAGCGAGGGGATGCGCGACGGATCGGCCTTCAGCGGCTGCTCGTCGTCGGTGACGGTGACGACGCCGCCGCGCCCGGCGATCTCGACCGGCGCGATCTCGCGGGCGAAAGCGCCGCCCTCGACCGCGCGCCTGGCCCGCGCCAGGCTCTCGATGGCGTAGGCGTCCATCTCGGCGCGGCCGATCTGGTAGGCGGCGGCGCGTCTCCTCGGCGAAGGCGCCCATCAGCTTGCCGGGGTCATAGGCGTCCTCGAGGCCGTCGAGGTACATCGAGTCCATCACCCGGTCGTGGCCGATGCGGGCGCCGCCGCGGTGCTTGGCCAGCAGGTAGGGCGCGTTGGTCATGCTCTCCATGCCGCCGGCGACGACGATCTTCGGCGGTGCCTGCCGCCAGCGAGGTCGTGGGCGAGGATCGCCGCCTGCATGCCCGAGCCGCACATCTTGTTGACGGTGGTGGCCTCCACCGACAGCGGCAGACCCGGCCTTCAGCGCCGCCTGCCGGGCCGGCGCCTGGCCGAGGCCCGCCGGCAGCACGCAGCCCATCAGGATCTGCTCGATCGCCTCCGGCGGGGCGCCGGACCGCTCGACCGCCGCCTTCACCGCCACCGCCCCGAGCTCGGTCGCCGAAGCGCCGGCGAGCGCGCCCTGGAAGCCGCCCATGGGCGTGCGGGCGTAGGAGACGATGACGATCGGGTCGGCGGACATGGCGCGCTCCAATTGGCGGGTGCGAGGATGCATGTGCGGCGCGCGCCGGCGGCGTGCAAGACCCGCGCGGCATTTAAGTCTCCAAACGCAACGCTTGCCTTCGATCGTCCGAGGTCGCACCTTTGGCTAGGCAAGGCGGCGACGGACGCATGGGACGCACGGCTGACTATTCCAACGAGCGCTGCGCGGTCGCTGCGGCGCTGCAGGTGGTGGGCGACCCCTGGACCCTGCTGATCCTGCGCGACGCGTTCTTCGGCGTGCGCCGGTTCGATGAGTGGCAGTCGCGGCTCGGCGTCGCCCGCAACGTGCTGGCGGCGCGGCTGAAGGGCCTCGTCGCGCAGGGCATCCTGGAAACCCGGCTCTACAGCGAGCATCCGCCGCGCAAGGACTATGTGCTGACCCGCAAGGGCCGCGACCTGGCGCCGGTGATCGTGGCGCTGAAGGCCTGGGGCGACGAGCACGTCTACGGCGAGGGCCGCCGCCCGCTCGAGCTGATCCACGACTGCGGCGCGCCGCTGCGCGCGAAGCTGGTCTGCGACGCGTGCGGCGAGCCGGTACAGGGCCGCCTGAAGCCACAGCGGCTGAACTCGATCAGCGTCGGCGAGGCGATGGCGTCCAAATCCGAGGCGGCGCCGAAACCCTGACGACTACCCCAGGTTTTGTATCGCCTTAACCATTGGCGCCTAGTCTCCATCGGCATGCGTCAGTCAGTTGCTCATGCATCCAAGGACCGTCGCGCGGCGGAGCGCATCGCGACCTCGTTGCGCGGCAAAGTCTTTCCCGGCGGGATCGACTGCAATGTCACCGACTTCACCAAGCTCGGCGCGCGCCTGCGCTTCGACGGAGCGGCGCCGGATGGCGACCGCCTGGTCATGGTGGTCTGGTCGAGCGGCGTGGCGTTCGAAGGGGCGGTGCGCTGGCGCCATAACGACGAGATCGGACTGGCGTTCGCCTCGAGCCGCGACCTGCGCCGGCCGGCGCCGCCGCATCTGGCCGAGGCGCAGGCGCTCTGGATGGCACGCCGCCCCCGCGTCGGGCGCCGTGCGCTCAAAGCCAGCCCGGTGATCCTGCAGGACCGCAACCGCACGCCGCGGCGCATCGCTTCCCCGAAGTAGGCTGCGGACGCCCGGCCCCGCTGCGGCTTGACCGCCGGCCGGCGGCGCAGCACCTTTGCTTTCGCCATGCAGCGACTTCAGTCTCACGTTCTGCCCTTCTGACGGGGGCCTAGGCCGAAGGGCCCGTCTCGTCACCGCCAGCGGCGCGCGCGCCGCTGAGCTTCGCTTGGGCAATCCGAGACTCTGACCATGACCAATGCCAATACGCGCGGGCCTGCCGGCCCGCGTGCGCCATCGACCAATGACGTCGAATCCTCCGCCGCCAACCCGCCGCCCGCCCCCGTACAGGGGCCGACGGCGCGGCTCGCCACCTACTACGCCCTCGTCGCCACTGAGACCGTATCGCTGATCGGAAGCCAGATCAGCCAGTACGCGGTCAGCATCGCCGTCTTCCGCGCCACCGGACACGCAACGCCGCTGGCGCTCGTCGTCTTCTTCTCGACCGCGCCAGCGGTGCTGCTGGGCGGCCTTGGCGGCGCGCTCGCCGACCGCTTCGATCGCCGCGCGGTGATGCTGATCGCCAACCTGGGCTTCGCCGTCGTCAGCGGCCTGCTGCTGCTGAGCTTCGCCTCCGGCGCGTTCCAGCTCTGGCATCTCTATGCGCTCACGGTCGGCGCAGCCCTGTTCGCCGCACTGGAGCGGCCCGCGGCCCAGGCGTCCGTGGCCATGCTGGTCCCCGACAGCCACCGCGACCGCGCCAACGCGATCGGGCAGATGACCGGTCCCGCCGCCGGCGTCATCGCGCCGGCGCTGGCGGGGCTGCTGTACGCCCTGGTCGGCGTCGCCGGCTCGATCACCATCGACATCGCGACCTTTCTCGTCGCGCTCGTCGTGCTTGCCGTCGTCCGCATCCCGCGGCCGGCCGAGACCGCCGACGGTCTGGCGATGCGGGCGTCGGTCTGGCGCCAGGCTTTCGACGGCTTCCGGTATCTGGCGGCGCGGCCGGCGCTGCTCGGCTTCTGCGCCTACGCGTCGCTCGTCAATTTCGTCGCCAACACCGCCATGGTGCTGCTGACGCCGTACGTGCTCGCACGCACCGGCAGCGCCCAGCTGTTCGGCGTGGTGCTGGCCGCGATGAACGTCGGCGGTATCGCCGGCGCGCTCGTCGTCGGCGCCGGCGGCCGGCTCGGGTCGCGCATGCAAACGGTGTTGCTCGGGACCATCGTCGCCGGGCTCTGCATCGGCTTCGCCGGCGTCGCGCAGGGCGTGCCGGCGCTGGGGGTGAGCCTCTTCGTGATGATGTTCGCGCTCGCCTTCGCCAACGCGCCGTTCTTCTCGATCCTGCAGGCGAAGATCGCCCCCGACCTGCAGGGCCGCGTCTTCGCAGCCTACCTGCAGGCAGCCTTGCTGCTGACGCCGCTCGCCTCATTGCTGGCCGGACCTCTGGCCGACCGGATCTTCGAGCCGGCCAGGCGTCAGCCCGTCTGGCGCAGCGTCGGCTGGCTGGTCGGCTTCGGGCCTGGGGCGGGCATGGGGATGATCTTTGTCGCGGCGAGCGTGCTGGTCCTGGCGCTCAGCATGGCGGTCTATGCCATTCCGGCAGTGCGTCGCCTCGAGGCCGACCTTCCCGACCACGCGGCGACGCCCGCGTAAAGGAGGGCTACTCGCGCCAATAGTCCGCGATCCAGGGCGTCGGGCGGAAGGTCTGGAAGACCGCGGGCCGGCCGGCCAGCGCCTCGGGTGGCTTCGGCTCGCCGTGGAACACCAGCACGCGGCAGTCGAGCGGCCGGCGCGGCGTCGCCCAGGCGCGGATCGGCCACGGCGCCAGGCAGCTGACGCGGAAGCTCTGGCACCAGGCGCGCGGCCAGAAGGTCAGCTCGCCGTGCGCCGCCAGGTGCTCCGAGACGAACTCCTGCTCGTTGCGGATGCGCTGCACGATGGCGTCCACGTCGGCGCAGAAGGTTTCGAACAGCGCGCGCTGCTCGGCCGGGCGGAAGCGGAACACCGACGAGTTCCCGACCAGCCGCCGCCGATGGTACCAGTCCCGGATCATCGGGAACGCGCCCGGATGGTCGATCAGCGGATCCAGCGCCCCCATCACCACCACGTCGAGATCGAGATAGAGCACGGTCTCGCCGAGCAGGCCGGCGAGGTCCGGAGAGAAGGCCGCAAGCTTGGTCCAGCCGCGCTCCTTCGGCTGCGGGATCGGCGGCAGCAAGGGGATCGGCGCGCAGACGACCTCGGCGCGGAGGCCGGCCGCATCGTCGGTCAGGCAGACGAAGCGGAAAGGCCGGTCGAGGTTGCGCGCCACCATGCCGTAGAGCCGATTGACGTATGCGGGGCCGTACTTGGCGCCCCACTTCATGCAGAGCACCGTGAGCGGCGGCTGATCGACAGTCGGTGGCAGGGGCGTTGCTCGCTGGGACGGTTGCTGGCCTGCGCCTTTAGCCGACTTTCACGGCCCGCTGTCAGCCCTTCGCCATCTCAGCCTTGAACTGCGCCACGCACTCCTCGGCGATTGCGCCCAGCTGCGACTTCAGTGTGGCGCCGCCGGCGTCGGTCAGGTCGCGGTAGCTGAAGCGCTCGCTGGCGGCGTCGGCCTTATGGCTGCAGGTCGCCTTCACCAGCACCTGCTTGCTGACGATGTCGACCAGTTCCAGCCTGGCGTCGTAGGTCAGGTGGTAGTGCTTCCAGTCGAGCGGATAGTAGGTGAAGCCCCACTGGGTGGTCGCCACCTTGACCAGATAGCGCGCCCAGCCGGCGCCCGCGCCGTCCCAGTCGGTCGGCGCGTCGGCGGCCGCGCCGCCCAGCGCGGCGGCGTAGCCGCGGGCGACCGCGTGGGCGATCTCGGCCGAGGGATCGGCGATCGCATCGGCGGCGACCAGCTTGTCGCCGGCGCGCTGCTCGGCGTTGATCGCCACGGCGGCGCCCGGCAGGGCGAGTGCGCTGGCCATCGCGTCCTTGGAGGCGGTGTCGGCGAGGAACGAGACGCGGTGCGGCGAACCTGTGTAGGCGACGGCGGCGGCCGCGGTGTCGGCCGCCGCCGTCGGCGGCGCCTGGGCGGGCGGTGGCGCAGCGTACGCGGCGGTCGGCGGTTGTTGGGCTCGCGGCGGTTCCGGGGGCGCCGGCGCCGCCGGCGGGGGCGGAGCCTCGGGTTGCGGGGCGGCGTAGGCGGCAGGCGGCGGCTGTGCCGGCGGCTCCGGCGGCGGCGGCGCGGTGTTGCGCGGCGCGTCCGGTGCGGTGGCGATCGGACCATCGTCGGACGACTGGGAGAGCGCCGCCGCCGGCGCCAGCAACAGCGCAGCGCCCGCCACGACCGTGATCAGCCTTGCGCGCATGACGCCCTCCGCACCAATCGAGGGCGGAGGGTTATCGCCTTCACGCGATCAGGACAACGCGTCGTCCCAGCGCTGCGCCGTGGCGATGAAGCCGCCGCCGAGCACGCGGGTGGGCTGGCCCCAGTCGTAGAGCACGCAGGCCTGGCCTGGCGCGACGCCTTCCTCGGGGCGGTCGAAGGCGACGCCGGGCGCGTCGGCGAACATCGCCAGGCGCGCTGGCGCCGGCTCGCGCGTCGAGCGCACCCGCGCCAGCACGGGCGTTCCGGCAGCGGCCGCCGCCGCCAGAACTCGGCGCGTCGCCCAGCCAGTTGGTTTCCTTCAACGTCAGCGACGCGGTGTTCAGCGCCTCGCGCGGGCCGACGATCACCTCGCGGCGCCCGGCGTCGATCCTGACCACGAACAGCGGCTCGCCGACGGCGACGTTGAGCCCTCGCCGCTGGCCGACCGTGTAGCGGGTGACGCCCTCGTGGCGGCCGAGCACCCGGCCGTCGAGGTGCACGATATCGCCGGCGAGCGCGCCCTGCGGGCGCAGCCGATCGACGATCGTCGTGTAGCGGCCCTCCGGCACGAAGCAGATGTCCTGGCTGTCCGGCTTGTCGGCCACCGCGAGGCCGAGCTCGGCGGCGACCCGGCGCACCGCCGGCTTGGCGAGGCCGCCGAGCGGGAAGCGCAGGATAGCCGAGCTGTTCGCGGGTGGTGGCGAAGAGGAAGTAGCTCTGGTCGCGCGCCGGATCGACCGCCCGGTGCAGCTCCGGTCCGGCCGGCCCTTCGAGGCGACGCACATAGTGGCCGGTGGCCAGCGCCTCTGCCCCCAGCTCGCGCGCGACCTCTGCCAGGTCGCGGAACTTCACCGTCTGATTGCAGCGGATGCACGGCACCGGGGTCTCGCCGCGCAGGTAGGCGTCGGCGAAATCCTCCATCACCGCGTCGCGAAAGCGGCTCTCGTAGTCGAGCACGTAGTGCGGCACGCCCAGCGCCTGCGCCGCCGCGCGGGCGTCGTGGATGTCCTGGCCGGCGCAGCAGGCGCCCTTGCGCTGCACCGCCGCGCCGTGATCGTAGAGCTGCAGCGTGACGCCGACCACGTCGTAGCCGGCCCGGGCCAGCAGCGCGGCGGTGACGGTGGAATCGACCCCGCCCGACATCGCCGCCAGCACGCGAACGCCCGGCGCCAGCCCGACCGCCTCGCGGACGGCGTGCGCAGCGGCGCCGGCGTCGATTTCGGCGATGGACATCTGGCTCGATCCTCTCGGCCGCGCATGTAGCGCCGCTGCGACGGGATTTCGAGTGCGGCGAGCTGACTTAGAGCGCGGGGACCGGTTGCAGGACGCCCAGCAGCGAGGAATTGTTCAGCGCCTGGAACACCTGGCCGGCCGCCTGGATCGACAGCTGCGCCTGCTGCAGGTTGGTCGAGGCCTGGGCGAGGTCGGCGGTGGTGATGTTGCCGACCAGGCCTTGCAGCATGGTCTGGCGCTGGGTGAGCGCGCCCTGGGCGTTGGTCACCTCGTTCTGCGCCTGGCCGTTCTGGGCGACGACGTTGTTGAGGTTGGCCTGCACGGTGTTGAGGTTGGCGATCTGGCTGGTCAGGAAACTCGCCTGGGTCGTGGTGAGCGTGCCGGTGATCGGGCCGTTGGGGCCCTGGTTGTAGGCCTCGATGGCGGCCAGCGCCTGGAAGAGCGGCGTGCCGACGTTGCTGGCCAGGAAACCCGTCGAGATGCTGGTGTTCTGGTCGAGCTGGGTGGCGCCGACGCGCTGGTCGTTGTGGAACAGGCTGGAGACCGGGTTGGCGGTGAGGTCGGAGAGCGTCGAGGCGCTGACCGGCTGGCTGTTCACCTGGCCGCCGGCGAACATGTACTCGCCATTGTAGCTGGTGTTCAGGCCCTCGACGGCGCTGGAAAGCGCGTCCTGCAGCGACGACATCAGCGACGTGCCGTTGCCGGAGGCGATCGCCTGGGTGACCGCCTGCAGAGCGCTGCCCGCGCCGGTGGCCACCTCGTTCAGCGCGTCGTCCTGGGTCGCGAGCTTGCCGCTGACGTTCTGGGTGTTGTTGAGGTAGCCGGTCACCTGGGTGGTGGTGGCCTGCAGCGCGGTCAGCGTCTCGGCGCCGGTCCCGTAACCCTTCAGGTCCGTCGCCGTCTCCGTGGAGGCCAGCTGGGCGCCTGCCGTGCTCTGGGCCACCTGCGCCTGCATCAGGTTGAGCAGGATCGAGCTGTATTGGCTGGCTGTCGAGATTCGATTGTCCACTAGCGCGGCGCCTCGAAAAGGGGATCAGTGCGGTCGTCCATCAGTGCACGACATCGAGCAGCGTGTTGATCATGTTCTGGCTCGCCTGGATGAGGCGCGCCGAGGCGTTGTAGGCCTGCTGGTAGGTGGTGAGGTTCACCAGCTCCTGGTCGAGGTTGACGCCTTCGACCGACTGCAGCCGCGTGGTCGCCTCGGTCTGCACGGCGGCGGCGGCTTTGTCGGCGCTGTCGGCGGCGCTGGCCTGCTGGCCGAGCGCGCCGGCCAGGTTGGCGGCGTACTGGCTGACGCTGGTCACCATCGCCGGCAGGTCGCCGGCAGCGCCGAAACTGGTCGTGGCGCTGGCGACCCGGGCGAGCGCCGCCGCGCCCGAGCCGTCGCCGATCGCCACCACCGGCGTGCCGGCCGGCGCCGAGAGGTCCAGCTTGGCGAGCGCCATGTTCATCGGATCGGCGTCGATGTCGGGCCGCACCTGGAAGCTGGTGGCGCGGCTGGCCTGCTGGGAGACGCCGAGGCCGAACAGCGTGCTCAGCGACGGGCCGCCGGCGCCGCGCTGGGTGTCGTCCGAGGCGACCGCCAGGGTCACGCCCGGCGAGGCGCCCGTGAAGCTGAGCGCGCCCTGCCCGTTCAGGGCGAACGAGCCATACTGGCCGACGCCGCCGATCGGCGCGTTCAGCGCATTCACCAGATCCTGCATCGTCGCGAAGCCGCCGGGAGGCACGGTGACCGGGATGCTGGTGACCGGCGTGCCCGCGGCGCTGCCGATCTGGAAGGTGATCGCGCCGCCGGGGTCGAGGCCGCTGGGGTCGGTCGACTTCAGGCCGGTGTTGTAGTTGGTGATCTCGTTGGAGGTAACGAGGTCGTTGAGGCCGAAGAACTGGCTGAAGCCCTGGCCGCCGTCCTGCGACGGCGTCGTGGCGTCGTCGGCGATGGCGACGCCCGAGCCCGCCGCCGTGGCGCTGATGGTGAGCGCGCCGTTGGCGAAGCTGGCCGTGCCGGCGCCGCCCAGCGCGGTGTTCAGCGACGTCAGGAAGCTCGCCGGCGTGAACGACGTCGCCGGCCCGCCGTTCACGCTCATGGTGTCGGCCGAGAAGTCGATCGCCACCTGCTGCTGCAGCTGGTTGTTCGAGCCGACGATGGCGATGTTGGTCTTGCCGGTGAAGTCGCCGACGATGGTCGGCAGGTCGAGGCCGGTGTCGCGCCCGCTCAGCGTCTGCGGGGGCGGCACGGCGGTGTTGGCGTTGTGGACGGCGTTGATCGCGCTCACCGCGCCGCTGACGTATTGCGAGAGCTGCGCCTGCACGCCGGGGATCAGCGTGTTGCTGAGGCTGAGCAGGCCCTGCAGCTCGCCGTCGCCCACCAACAGAGTGGAGGCCGCCCCCTCGCCGGGCGAGGTGACGGTGACCTGGCCCATCGCGCTGACCGAGGGCGTGTAGGCGAGCGTCGCCGCGCCGCCGAAACCCACCAGCAGCTGGCCGGTCGACGAGCGCACCGTCACCGTGCCGTCCGACTGGGTGCTGGTGTTGATGGACATCAGCTTGGAGAGCTGGCCCAGCAGCTGGCTCTGGCTGTCCTGCGAGCCGGCCACGCTGGCGCCGGTGCCGCCGGCCCCGCTGATGTCGGTGTTCAGCGTGTTGATCTGCGTGAGCAGCTGGTTGATCTGGCTGACGTCGGAGCCGAGCTGCGCGTTCGCCTGCGCGCCGATGCCGCTCAGCGTGCCGGCGACGCTCTGGGTGGTGTCGAGGAAGGTGTTGAGGTCGTCGACCATCTGGCTGCGCGGCAGGTTGGAGGCCGGATCGTTGGCGGCGGCCGAGAAGTCGGTGAACACGGTCGAGAGCTGGTTGAGGTAGCTCGACGCCTGGCTGGGGTCGCCGAACGCGGCCTGCGCCTGGCTGAGCAGGTTCGAGATGATGCTCGACGAGCCGGACGACGCGGCGGCGTTATAGGCGGCCGACTCCAGATACTGGTTGGTGACGCGCTGGACCTGGTCGACGGTGACGCCGATGCCCTGCCCGGCCGCCACCAGCGGGCTCTGCTGCACCACCTCGCGGACGTAGCCGGGCGTGTTGAGGTTGGTGATGTTCTGCGAGACCGTCGTCAGCGCAGTCTGGGCGGTCTCCAGGCCCGAGAGGCCGGCCGACATCAGGGCGTTGACGGGCATCGCCTAGCCTCCCCGCCCGGCAAGCCGCGCCGGATTCATAGGCAAGAACTGCCGCCGGCGCGCGATGGCGCGACCCCGCCGCTGACCTAACCTATTGATCCGACTGGACTTCATGTTTGACGCCGACTGCATGGCGAAGCGTGCGTGGCAAGAGCGGCGCCAGCCCGGCGCGGGGGCCCGCGGACCGGCGGTCCTTGCCTATCGACCCTCGGCAATTTCCGCCGCGTACGGCTTGAGCGGCATTTGGCGCTCTCGGAATAGCTGCATAGTTTCAGCGGGTTAACGATAATCGTCGCGATGGCCTGACCGTTGCTTGGGCTGGCCGAATGCGACGGGCGCAGCAGGCGCCACCTCCCGACAACCATCACGGGGCGCCATGTTGGCTGCTTCCGCCCTCCTCGCGAACGCCGTCATCGCCCCAACCGGCGAGAGCAGCGTTGCGCCCGCCGCCGGCGACGCCGACGCGTTCACCAGTGCGCTCGCCGCGCTGATGAGCGTGCTCGGCCAGCCGCAGCCGGCGCGGACCGCTGCGAGCAGTCCGGCGCCCGCAGGGGGGTCCGCCGCCGCGGCCGACGGCGCACCGCCATCGCTGTTCCAGCCGGCGTCGCTTGCGCCGGCCGCCCAGGCGAGCGCCGCGACCGCGTCGGCCGCCGCCGGACCGCTGAGCGCCCCGCTCGCCACCGACGCGAGCGCGCTCGCCGGCCTGATGAGCGGGCTCGGCCAACGCCAGCCTGACTCGCCCGCCGCCGCCAACGCCGCGCCTGCCAGCGCTTCGGCCGCACAGGACAGCCCGGCGGCGCCCGCGATCTTCCAGCCAACCGTTCCGACGAAGGGCGCGTCCACCGCAGCGACCGCATCGGCCGGATCGACTGCATCTGCCGCGCCCGGACCGCTGAGCGCACCGGCCGCCAGCGCCGACAGCGAGGCGCTGGACGGCGCGCCGCAGTCGCTGGCGGCCGCGAACTCCCAGCTCGAGGGCGCCCAGCCGGCCGGCCGCTCGCCGGCCAGCGCAGCGCCGGCCGCCGCCAAGCCGACCACCCCACCGACCAAGTCGGCGGCCACCGCCCCGGGCGCGGCGGTCCCGCCCCCTGTCGCCATAGCCAGCGCGGCGCCTGCCGCCATGGCGAGCGCCGCTGCCGTCGTTACAGCCACCTCGGCGCCGCCAGCCAAGGCCGGTCCGGCGCCCGCCACCGCGGCAAGCGCCGCTCCCGCTGCGGCAGCCACCTCGGCGCCGCCGGCCAAAGCCGGCCCAGCGGCCGCCGCCCCGGCCGGCGCCGACGCGGCGCCAGCCGCCAGTCCGGCGGTCGACGTCGGGCCGCCGGAGGATCTGCTGGCGCTGCTCTCGCAGCTGACCTCCGTTTCGGCGCCCGGCCCTGTCAGCGCTGCGCCGGCCTCGATCCCCGCTCCCACGGCCAGCACTGCGCCACCGGCGAGCGCCGCTCCAGCGGCGGGCGCCGCACCGGCAGACGGCCCTGCCCCGACGGCCAACGCCGACCCGGTCGCCGCAGCCGCTGCGGCGGCCTCGGCATCCACCCCAGCCCTCGACCCGCAGCTGATCCGCTTCGTGGCGCGCGGCGCCGCGGCGCCGCCGCCAACTCAGGCGCCCGCCAGCGCCACCGGCGGCGCCGCGAGCGCTCAAACGGATGCTGCCGCGACCGTCCAGGACGAGCCGCAGACCGCCTCCAGCGCGTCCGCCGCCCCGGCAAGCGCGACCAGCGCGCCCGCCACCGCCCCGGCAACGCCGGCGAGCGCGGCCGCTGCCGGCCTGATCGTGTTCGCGCCGACCGGTCAATCCGCGCCGCTCGCGCCCACCACGCAGGCGGCCGCGCCGGCCCAGCCGGCCGCCGCCCGCGGCGGCCCGGCCCGCGCCAACCCGTCGCCAGCGACGCCCAGCGCCGCCGCAGCGACCAAGCCCGCCGCCCCCGCGCCCGGCTTGCGGCCCGCCAGCCTGACGCAGCTGAGCGCCCGCGATACGACCGACGACGGCGACGCGCCCGTCGCGGGCGCCGATCCCGGCCGGTCCGACGCCGGCGCCCAGGGCCAGGACAACGCCCCGAGCGCCGCGCCAGCCACGCTGCAACTGGCCGGCGCGCCCGCGGACGTCACGCCGGCCGCCGCGGCGCTGGCCCAGACGCATGGCGCGCAGATCACCGACCAGCTGGCGGCGCAGATCGCCAGCCGCCCCGGCGCGGTGCGCAGCAGCTTCGACTTCAGCCTCGATCCGCAAGGGCTCGGGCGCGTCGACGTCAGCCTGAAGATCGATCCGCAGGGCGGGCTATCGGCGGTGATCTCGTTCGACAACCCCGCGGTCGCCGCCGAGGCCCGGAGCCGCGCCGCCGACCTGCACCAGGCGCTTCAGCAGGCCGGCTTCGACGTCCCGCAGAGCGGGCTGAGCTTCACCACCGGCGGCCAGGGCCAGGGCGCGGCGTTCCAGGGCGCCCAGCCGCTCCACGCCGGCCACGGCCCCGGCCCCGCCGACGTTCCGCCCGACCTCACCGCTATCGCCGCAACCCTCGCCGCCGCATCCGCGAACGGCGGCATCGACATCACGATCTGAGCACACGCCATGACCAGCACCGCTGTCGCCCCCACCAACGCCGCCGCCGCCCAGTTCACCTCGCCGACCCGAGGCGCGGCGAGCACCCCTTCGGCTTCCGGCGCCAACGGCGCGTCCGGCGCGAACGGCGCGTCGGGGGCCAGCGGCGCCTCCGGGGCCAGCTCGGCCGCCGCCAGTTCGATCAGCATCAACGGCGGCCTCGCCTCGCTGGCCGGCAACTTCCAGAGCTTCCTGTCGCTGCTGACCACCCAGCTGCAGAACCAGGATCCGCTGAACCCGACCGACACCAACCAGTTCACCCAGCAGATCACCCAGATGACCGGGGTCGAGCAGCAGCTGATCTCCAACCAGCTGCTGCAGCAGCTGGTGAGCCAGCAGACCGGCATCGGCGCCGCCGCCGGCCTGATCGGCGACACCGTCACCGCGCCTGGCGCCAAGTCGACCGATCCGGCGATCAGCGGCACGGTCTCAGCGGTCAGCCAGTCGAACGGCCAGACCATGCTCACCGTCGACGGCAACCAGGTGCCGCTGTCCTCGATCACCGGCGTGACCGGAAAGGCCAACCCCCTCGCCTCCCTCCTGGGCGGCTAACCGACATTCAGTAGAGAAGGAAACACAGGCCATGAGCCTCAACAGTGCAATGCAATCCGGCGTCGCCGGGCTGGTCGCCAACTCGGTGGCGCTCTCGACGATCTCCAACAACATCGCGAACGTGAACACGGTGGGCTACAAGCAGAGCGCCACCGACTTCGAGAGCCTGGTGACCAACGCCGGCGGCGACACCACGCTGAACGCCGGCGGCGTCATGGCCTCCAACCAGCAGCTGGTCGACCAGCAGGGCCAGCTGACCCAGACCAGCTCGCCGCTCGACCTGGCGATCTCCGGCCAGGGCTTCTTCGTCACCACCAGCCAGGCCACCAACGTGACCCCGACCGACCCGCGCTCGTTCACCCGCGCCGGGTCGTTCACGGTGAACAGTCAGGGTTACCTGGTGAACAGCGCCGGCCTGGTGCTGCAGGGCTGGCTGGCCGACTCCAACGGCAAGATCGCCACCAACCCCTCGTCGCTGACCAGCCTGCAGTCGATCAACGTCTCGCAGGTGGGCGGCGCGGTCGAGCCGACCACCACCATCGGCATCAACGCCAATGCCGACTCCGCGCAGACCGAACTCCGCCGCCGCCACCGCGGCCGGCACGGCTCCGCCCGGCGCCGGCGCCTACAACCCCGCCACCAACAGCATGGCGATGAACGCGGTCAACTCCGCCACCGGCGTCGCGCCCGACTACAGCATCCAGGTGCCGATCTCCGACTCGCAGGGCGGCCAGCACACGGTGAACCTCGACCTTCTGAAGTCGAGCGTGCCGAACCAGTGGTACGCCGAGCTGGTGGCCAATCCGCCGTCGGACGTGACGACCGGCGCGGGCCTCGCCAACGGCCAGATCGCCACCGGCGTCATCGCCTTCACCTCGACCGGCCAGATCGACCCCACCAAGACGACGATCTTCAACTCGGCCAACCCCGCCATCACCTTCGGCGCCTCCAACGCCGCCGCGCCGGGCGCCGGCCAGGTCAACTGGGCGCCCTCGCTCGGGATCGCCGCCCAGACGGTGACGCTGAACCTCAACGGCGGGGCCGGCAGCACCGGCGGCATCACCCAGCTGGACAGCCAGTCGGTGACCCAGTCGATCACCACCAACGGCACCGCCTTCGGCAACCTGACCAACGTCGAGATCGACGCCAACGGCATCGTCACGGCGGTGTTCTCCAACGGCGTCACCCGGCCGATCGCCCAGGTCGCCATCGCCAATTTCCCTAACCCGGACGGCCTGACGGCGGTGAGCGGCGATGCGTTCCAGGTCTCCCAGAACAGCGGCACCTACACGCTGGAGCAGCCGGGCACCGGGGCGCCGGACAGATCGATCCCTCGACGCTGGAGTCCTCGACCGTCGATCTCTCGTCACAACTCACAGATCTCATCACCAGCCAGAGCGCCTACTCTGCGTCGTCGAAGATCATCACCACCGCCAACCAGATGATGCAGGACTTGCTGAACATCGTCCAGTAGAGCCGCCGTATTCACCGGCAGTTAACTAAGGTGGACGAAACCTTGCTAACTATCCGCAGAAGCGTCGCCGATGGTTAAATCAACATTAACTACTGCGATTAAGCCGTCGTTATCGCCCGGTCCCTATTCTCCGCCGTCGATGGTGGTGAGAAGGGCATAAGACCCATGTTGCAACAGCAGCGCACAAACAGCCGCGGCGAGAGATACGTGATCGGCCCGACCGGTGCGCCGTTGACGCTGGCCGACCTGCCGCCGCCCAACACCCAGCGTTGGGTGATCCGCCGCAAGGCGGAGGTGGTGGCGGCCGTTCGCGGCGGACTCCTGACGCTGGACGACGCCTGCGATCGCTATTCGCTGACCAACGAGGAGTTCCTCGGCTGGCAGCAGTCGATCGATCGTCACGGCATGGCCGGGTTGCGCACGACCCGCCTGCAGCAATATCGCTGAAACCCTCCCCAAGGATTTGAGCGAAGCGGCGGCCGCGCCTCCCCACCGGGGGCGCGGCCGCTTCACGTTTGGGGCGGCGCTTCAGTTTTCCTGCGACGGACTTGCTCCAGCCGCCGCAGATGGCGCCGCAAAGCATCGCTTATTAACGGCGCCCGGACTTGGAGCGCCGTTGAGTTTTTCTGCATCCACAATGTCAAAGATCGGTCACCGAAAGTACCGGCAACCCGGCATATGCGCATGCGGGTGATCGTCGTCAAGGCTGCGACGGGGCTGAACCGACTGCCGTCTCGATCTCCATGTCGTCGGGGAAGGCGCTGTAGCGCGAGAGCCGGAAGCAGGGCTCGACCCGGAAATCCGGGTCCGTCGCCAGGCGCGCTAATCGCTCGCCGATGGCCGGGGCGAACTTGGCGCCGTGCCCCGAGCAGGCCGAAGCCACGACCAGGTTCGAGGCCGGCCAGCGGTCGATGATGAACTCCTCGCCGGCGTCGGGGCGGCGGTCGGCGGGACGGGTGTTGGTGTAGAGGCACACCTCCCGCTCCATGATCGGGCCAGCCGCGCCGGGGACCAGTTCGGCAAGCGCCTCGGCCACCGAACGCAGTTCCTCGTCGCTCGCCGGCGGGTCCCAGGCATCCGCGGCGACCTGCGGTCCGTGGTTGTGCGGGGCGGCCTTCACCCCGCGGCCTTCGAAGTCCGGAAACCCGTAGACGATGTCGTCCTGGCGCCGCGCCAGGATGAAGATCGGAAAGGCGCCAGGACCGACCGCTGCGGGCCGGGCGGGCTTGAACCAGCCCACGGCCTGACGCGTCACTTCGAGCAGCGGCGCAAGCTCGGGCAGGATCTGGGTCAGCCAGGGTCCGGGCGCGAGGATCACCTTGCCCGCCCGGATCGTCTCGCCCCCCGCCGTCTGCAGCATCACGTGGTCGCCGAAATGCTCCAGGTCGACGACCTCGTCCGCGACAACCCGGCCGACCGCATCGGCGCGCGCTCGCAGAGCGGCCAGCGCGGTCTGGGCCAGCAGGATGGCGCCGCCGTCCTGCACCACGGCGTCCCAGTCATCGTCCAGGCGGAAGGCGGGGAACCGCGCATTGACGTCCCGGCCGGTCAGCAACGGCGCCTCCCTGCCGTTGTCCTGCGCCGCCCGGCGCGAGGCGGCGACCATGTCGCTGCCCGCCGGACCCGCTTCCAGGACTGGCCGGGGGATCAGCAGTTCGGCGCCGCTCTCCCGCGCCAGCCGCTCCCAGCCTTGCAGGGCTTCGTCGCTGAGGCCGGTGTAGTTGCTGTTCTCGAAATTGAACCGGCGAAATATCCGGCAGGAGCCGTGCGACGACCCCTGCTGCGCCCCCGGCCCGCGGGGATCGAACCCGAGCACGTCGACGCCGCGCCTGATCAGCGCGTCGAGCGCGGCGCTGCCGATCAGACCCAGCCCCACGACGGCGACGTCACATTGGCGCATGCCAGCCTCCCAGGCATCAATTTAGCGCTTTCAGCGGGGCGTGAAGACGGTGTCCCAGACTGCTGTCGGCGCCCGCGTCAGATGCGGCGGTCGAGGCCCGCCCAGAAGGGCTCGCGCAGCTTGCGTTTGAAGATTTTGCCGGAGTCTTCGCGCGGCAGGTCGGCGTGGAACTCGACGCGCTTGGGCGCCTTGTAGCCGGCGACCTGCGTGCGCAGGTAGGCGCGCACGTCGGCCTCGGTGAGGCTGGCGCCAGGCTGGCACTGCACCACGGCGCAGACGGATTCGCCGTATTCGTCGTCCGGGATGCCGAACACCGCGCAGTCGGCGACGCCCGGCATCTTGTGCAGCTCCGCCTCGATCTCGGCCGGGTAGATGTTCACCCCGCCCGAGATGATCATGTCCTTCACCCGGTCGCAGAGGTAGAGGAAGCCGTCCTCGTCGAAGTAGCCGACGTCGCCGGGCGCGATCAGGCCAGCCTTCTCGGCCGCGCGCCGCTTGGCGTCGTCGCCGTGGTAGGTGAAGTCCGGGCCGTGGGCACAGCCGCGACGATCTCGCCCACCGCGCGGGGCGGCAGCGACGCGCCGTTCTCGTCGATCACCTTGACGTCGGCTTCCGGGATGGTCTTTCCCACGGTCCCCGGATGGGCAAGCCACTCCTCGGCGCTGCAGAACACCACCACGCCGGTCTCGGTCGCGCCGTAGTACTCGTTGATGATCGGACCCCACCACTCGATCATCGCCCGCTTGGTGGTCGCCGGGCAGGGCGCGGCGGCGTGGACGACGAACTGCAGCGAGCGCACGTCATAGCTGCGCCCTCACCGCCTCGGGCAGCTTCAGCAGCCGGTTGAACATGATCGGCACCATGTGCAGATGCGTGACGCGCTCGGTCTCGATGGTGCGCAGCAGCTCCTCGGGATCGAACCTCGGCTCGAGGATCACCCGCGCGCCAAGCCTGGCGCAGGCGAGGCCGTAGGCGTTGGGCGCCGAGTGGTACATCGGCCCGGTGACGACGGTGACGATGTCCTTCGGGTCGCGGCCGGCAAGGCCGAAGGCTGCGCTGCAGGATCCGCCCGGAGCGGGCGGCCTGGTCCGCGGTGGGCGGCGTTGCGGCGCACGCCCTTCGGGCGGCCGGTGGTGCCTGAGGTGTAGATGATCGTGCCGGGCGAGGGCGTGTTCGCGTCGGCGTGCGGCTCGAACCCCTCGAGCCAGGCGCTCCAGTCGGTCGCCCCGTCCGGGACGCGGCGCCGCGCCGGGTCGACGCCGTAAGCCGCCGCGATCTCGTCGGGCGTCTCCACCACCAGCACCGGCACGCCGCCCGGCAGCACCGCTGCGATCGGCGCCAGCAGGTCGGCGTGGATGACGATCACCTTGGCGCCGGAGTTCTCGAACAGATAGCGCGCCTCGTCCTCGGTGTAGTGCCAGTTCACCGGCGTGGCGTAGGCGCCGAGGCGGCCGGCCGCGAGGCTGGCCTCGATGAAGGGGAAGTCGTTGCGCAGGTAAAGCGCGACCGTGTCGCCCTTGCCGACGCCAAGCGAGGCAAGGCCGCTCGCCGCCCGCCAGGCTCGGGCGAGCAGCTCGCCCGTCGGCAGGCGGCGCGCGCCGCTGACAATCTCGACCACTCAGCGCCTCCTCGACCTCGGCCCGAAACTCACGGGCGTCGCAATGCAGACCACCCGCCCCGTTCGCGCAAGGGTCGGCGCGCGACACCTTCTCCCGCAAGGGGAGAAGGACGCTGACCTACCAATTCAGGCTGAACCCAACCGGCTCTAGCCGCGGGCGCCGAACCACTGCGACAGCGTGAACATGAGGAGACCCACCAATCCGCCGACGATGGCGCCATTGATGCGGATATACTGAAGGTCGGGGCCGACCTGCAGCTCCAGCTTGTCGACCACGCTGCGCACGTCCCACCCGGCGACCACGCTGGCGATCAGTCGCCCGATATCGTGCCGCCGCGGCGCGATCGCCCGCTCCACCGCCAGACGCGCCCAGTCGTTGAAGATCTCGATCGCGTCGGTCTGGCCGTAGAGCCAGTCGCCGAGGCCGGCCAGCCACGTCGCCAGCTGCTCGGCGAGGGCCTGCGCCTCGGCGTCGGTCCGCGGCGTCAGCCGGCGCTCGATCGCCTCGCCGAGCTCGCCAAGCCGCGCCAGCAGGACGGGATGGGCGACGATCTGCGCCTTGATCGCCTCGGCCTGCGCGACAAGTTCGGGCTCGGTCTCCAGGCGTTCGGCGAAGTCGCGCAAATGGCCCAGCACCCTGCCGCGCCAGGGGTGGTCGCTGGCGCGCATCGCCTCGAGGGTCTCGGCGAGGGCGCGCAGTATGCGGTCGGCGATCTTCTCGTCGAGCCAGCGCGGCAGCCAGCGGAAGGTCCGGCCCGCGACCTCGGCGCGAAGCAGGTCCGCGTTGCTCGCCAGGGCGCGGGTGAGCAGATCCAGGCCTGCGTCCAGCAGCGCCTCGCCGCGCTCGCCGCTGCCGACCGCGCGCAAGACCCCGGACGCCAGCTTCGCCGCCGGCGCCGCCGCGATCGCGTCGGCGGCGATGGCGCTCACGAAGCGACGCCGGGCCTTAGGCGTGGAAAACGCCAGCAGCTCGGGCCCCAGCTTCACCAGCCTGGCGGCCGCCGCGGCGGCGTTCGCCGGCTGGCGCAGCCACGACGCGCCCCAGCGTCCGACCTCGAGCTGGCGCAGCCGCTCGGAGAGCACCTCGCTGGTCAGGAAGTTGTCGGCGATGAAGGCGCCAAGCGCCTCGCCGATGCGCTCGCGGTTGCGCGGGATGATGCCGGTGTGCGGGATCGGCAAGCCGAACGGGCGACGGAACAGCGCGGTCACCGCGAACCAGTCCGCGCAGGCCCCGACCGTGCCGGCCTCGGCGAAAGCCCGCACATAGGCCAGCCACGACGCGCCCTTCACCCAGAAGCCTGTCAGCACATAAACCCCGGCCATCCCGACGAGCAGGCCGGTGGCGGCCAGCCGCATCAGGCGCAGCCGGGACCGCGCGGGGCCTTCGATGGCGCTCACCGGCGAAGCTGGCCCAAAGGCTAGGCGGTGACCGACCGCCGCCGCTCCCACCACCGTGCGCCGCGCAGGTCGGCGGTCGGCACGCCCAGGCGCTGGTCGATCGCGCGCACGACCATCCGGGCCGCCCACTTGTGGGCCGTGAAGACGTCGGCGAACAGCGCGCCGGCGATCGGCACGGTGTCGCCCATGGTGCGGATGCCGAGCACGAGCGCCGCGCTCGCCAGCACCGAAGCGGGAACCCCGGCGCGGTAGCCCTGAGCGAGGATGAAGGCGCCGGCGCCCAGGCTGTAGACTTCGCCCACGCCCGGAATCCAGCTCAGCACGCCGTCGATGCCCAGGCTGAAGGGACCGAGGCGGACGATGCTGTCGGACAGGTGTCCGACCAGGCTCACGCTGTCGCGGATCGATCGAAGCTCGGCGTCGGTTCGGGTCATGTTGGGCAGTCTCCGCATGCGCCGGGGGACGGGCGCGGGTGAGTGGGGAAGAGCGGGCCTCTAACGGGCGCGGTCACGTGGCGGAGCGCGGATCAGCGTCCTTCGCGGCGGACTTGTTGGCCTCGCGCCGGCGGGTCATGGCGGCCGAGACGCTGTCGGCGGCCCTGCGCACGCCTTCGTAGACCTGGTCGTCCAGCTCGGACATCCGGCGGCTGAACGGCGAGCCGGGACCGATGCTGTCGTTGATCTTGCGGCCCAGCGTCGCAAGCTCGTCCTGCAACCGGCGCGTCGCGGCGTCGAAGTCGTTGGCTGGCCCGCGTTCGCCCAGGCTCACCCTCACCGCCTGGGCGATGAAGCCCGAGCGGGTCATGCCGCGCGCTTCGGCGGCGGCGTCCAGGCGCTGCACCAGGCGCTCGCCCAGCGAGATGTTCACGCGCACCGGCGTGTCCTCGACCGAGACGTCGACCAGCAGCGGGATCACCCCCGGGGTCGGGGAGATGCTCTCGATCGGCGTCGGCTTCGGCCAGGCGTCGCCGGCGTCGGCGGTGCGGCGCAGATGCTCGGAGAGCGCCTGGCGCGAGGCGAGCAGCAGCTCGGCCAGATCGGGCGCCTTCACCACGCACTCGGGCACGTCGGGAAAGGTCGCCCGGTAGCCGCCGGCCGGATCGGCGGTGGCGAGGGCGACGAAGAGGATGGTGCTCATGACTTAGGGCCTCGCGTCTGCGTTCAGCTCCCTAAATTGTGTAGTTTTGCGCAACAACAAGCACGGCCTGGAAGAAACCCTCGATCCTGGAGCGGTGAGCCCGCGCAGAAGCCCATTGCCATACCCTCGATCCGAGGGTATGGATTTGCTCATGCAAGCAAATAACCGCTCACCTGAGCAACGCGAGCCCTCGACCCGGACTTTCACCGAGTTCGCCCGTCGCGCCCAGATCGTCGAGATCGCCATCAAGATCGCCGCCACCTTCGGCTATGCGAACACCTCGTTCGCCCGCATCGCCAAGGGCGCGGGGCTCAGCAGCACCGGGATCATCTCCTACAACTTCGCCGGCAAGGACGATCTGATGCGTGAGGTCGTCGGCGAAGTCCTGCGCGCCGCCGAGGCCTACGTGGCGCCGAAGCTCGCGGCAGCGGTCGGCGCGCGGGCGACGCTGCGCGCTTATATCGAGGCCCACACCGCCTTCCTGGCGGACTACCCGGACCACCTGCCGGCGCTGGTCGAGGTGGTGACCAACCTGCCGCGCGACTCGGCCGATCGGGCTCATTTCCAGACGCTGATGGAGGCCCGGAACGGCTTCCACGCCGATTACGTGCGCCAGGCCCAGGCGGCCGGCGAGTTCCGCGCCTTCGACCCTCAGGTGATGGTCATCGCCATCCAGGGCGCCATCGACGCGGTGGTCATGCGCAAGACCCGCGATGCGGGCCTGGATGTCGTCGCCTGCGGTCGCGAACTGGCGGACCTGTTCGACCAAGCCACCCGCCCGACAGAAGGACGCCTGCCATGAATACGAGATCGACGCTCGCCAACGCCACGCCCCGGACCGAACAGCAGAAGTCTGCCGGCGTTCGCCGCGTCCTGGCGCGACAGCTGGTCCTGGAGCTGCTTCTGCCGCTGGCCGGCTACTACGGCCTGCGGCTTGCCGGCGTCAGCACGTGGCTGGCGCTGGCGGCCGGCAGCGCGCTTGCGATCCCCTGGATCGTGTACGGCATCATCCGCAAGCGCCGCGTCGACGTCACAGCGGCCTTCACGCTGACGCTGCTGCTGGTCGGCGCCTTGATGTCCGCGGTGACCGGTGACCCGCGCGTCCTGCTGGTCCGCGACAGCTGGATCGGCGCGCTTCTGGGGGTCTGGATCCTCGGCACCCTGGCGACGCAGCGGCCGTTCATCATGGCGACATCCCGGGCGATCGTCGTCGCCAAGATCGGAGAGGCTGGCGCCGACGCGTGGGAGGCGCGCTGGATCGATGATGCGGCATTCCGCCGTCACGTTCGCGTCCTGACCGCCATCTGGGGCGTGGTGTTCCTGGGTGATGCGATCGTGCGGGTCGTCCTTGCCTATGTCCTGCCGATCGACGCCGTCCCGGGGGTCAGCACCGCGCAGTGGCTGGTGGTCCTTGCCTGCCTGTTGGCGTTTCACACCCGCTACGTCGGCAGAACTGGCCTGAGGGTGTGATCGCAGAGCGCACTGGCTTCGCGCGTCCAGAGACCTCGGGTATCGGGCACACGAGTTTCACCCCGTCGGCCAGCTGGTCTCGATCAGCTCGCGCACCGCGCGCTCGCTGGCTGCGTCGATCGGGTAGTCGACACCCAGCGTCGCGCAGGCGGCGCGGCCGGCTTCGACGAGGGCGTCCTGGAGACGCAGGTGGACGGGCTTCAGCGCTGCGGCGTCGCGGGCGGCGAGCGCCTCCAGCGCGTCGGTGGTGAGGTCGGCGAGCTGCGCGCGCTCAGCGTCGGTGAGCAACTGGGCCAGCGCATTGGGGTTCTTGTAGAAGTTGGCAGGGTCGTGGCTGACCGCCATCAGCTGGGCGAGCTGGCGGTTGATCAGGTCGAGCTCCATCGCAGCCAGCGTCGGCCACTGGCCGCGGCCGAGCACCCGCAGCGGCCAGGTCGCGCCCTGGCGGGTCATGCGGATGGTCGTGGTGATGATCCGCGCCACCACCGGCGTGGGCGCCGTCCAGCCGAGCTGCAGGCGCGCGGCGCTGGCGGCCTTGTCGACCAGCACCTTCACCGCCGGCCGAGTCGCGTCGCCGACCGCCGAGGCCTTCTCGAAGAAGAGGTCGAGCCGCACGCCGCCAGCCATCAGCGCATGCACGGCCATCAGCCCGGGCGTCGTGGCGTTCGACCACACCAGCACGCCCCCGCCCAACCCCGCCAGCAGCCCCGCGCGCCCGGCCCACGCCGCATCGAAGTCGGTGTCGGCGATCGCCAGGTAGGCGTCGATGTCGGAGAACGGGTCGGCGCCGCCGGCCGCCAGGCTGCCCTGCAGCCACAGCGCCTCGATTCGCGGATCGGCTTCGGCGAACACCTGAAGCGCCGCGAGGACGGCCTCGCGGGCGGATTTCGAACGGGTGCGGCGCCATGGTGCGACCTTTCGTAGTCATCGGCGCGCCGCGCTTAAACCGGTCGTTTACCTTGCACCCGGAAATATCTGCCTAGCGAGGGCGCCTAGAAGGCCGAGCCGCATGTTTGTGGGCTAACGACCTTGGGCGGCTGACGCGTGAACTCATTCTTCGCGGCATTGCAACGATTCGGCATCGGCCGGCTCGCCGTGCTGCTTGGCGTTGGCGGCGGCGGCGCGGCGCTGCTCGTCACCATCCTGATCAATCTGGCCGCCCCGCCGATGGGGCTGCTCTACTCGAACCTCGACCTGCGCGAGGCCGGCTCGATCACCCAGGCGCTCGACCAGGGCGGCATCAAGTACCAGGTGCAAGGGCGACGGCTCGACCATCATGGTGGCGCGCGACAAGGTCGCCTCGGCGCGGCTGATGCTGGCCGGCAAGGGCCTGCCGACCGCCGATTCGGTCGGCTACGAGATCTTCGACTTCGCAGAACGCGCTGGGCCAGACCGACTTCGTCCAGCAGCTCAACATGAAGCGGGCCACCGAGGGCGAGCTGGCGCGCACCATCCGCGCGCTGGACGGCGTCACCTTCGCCCGCGTCCACCTCGTGCTGCCCGAGCGGCAGCTGTTCCAGGACATCGACCGAGCAGGCCTCGGCCTCGATCACCATCGGGGTCGGCGCGCGCGAGCCCTCCACCGACCAGGTGCGCGCCGTGCAGAACCTGGTGGCCGGCGCGGTGCCGAACCTGAAGCCCGAGCATGTCGCGGTGATCGACCAGCACGGCAAGACGCTGTCGGCGTCGACAGCGACGGCGCCGGCGGCAAGGAAGCCGAGGACGAAAAGCAGGCGGATCGAGGATTCGGTCCGCGCCCGGGTGAAGAACCTGGTCGAAGGCGTCGTCGGCGCCGGCAAGGCGCGCGTGCAGGTCAGCGCCGACGTCGACATGAGCCAGGTGACCACCCAGTCGGAGAAGTACGACCCCGACGGCCAGGTGGTGCGCTCGCAGCAGACCAACGAGACCAAAGCCACCGACAACCAGGGCGGCGCCGGCGGCTCGACCGCGGCGGCCTCGGCCTCGACCAACATTCCCGGCGGCACCCAGACCGCGGCGCTTCCGAGCGCGCCCAGCGGCAGCGAGAACAACGGCTACGGAGTCGACCACCAACTACGAGATCTCCAAGACCGTCACCACCCAGGTGCAGCAGCCCGGCACGATCAAGCGGCTCTCGGTGGCGGTGGCCGTGGACGGGCTCACCGCGCCCGGCAAGGACGGCAAGCCCGGCGCCTACACGCCGCGCTCGGCCGAGGAGATGCAGCGCCTGAACGACCTGGTGAAGGCGGCGATCGGCTTCTCGTCCGACCGCGGCGACCAGGTGCAGGTGGTCAACGTGCGCTTTCCCGACGCCGAGGACGCCGAGGGCGTCAGCGCCGCCAATCCGCTGATGGGCTTCGACAAGAACGACATCATGCGCACCGTCGAGCTGGGCGTGCTGGCGCTGGTCGCCGGCCTCATCCTGTTCTTCGTCATCCGGCCGATGATCCGCAGCGCCTCGGCGGGCTTCGCGGCCGTCACCGGCACGGCGCTGGTCCCGTTCGCCGGCGGCGGCGCGCCGATGGCGGCGCAGGTGGTGGGCCCGGACGGCCACACCATCAGCGTCGATGCGTCCACCGGCCAGCCGCTGGCGCTGCCCAGCCCCGAGATCGAGCTCGAAGATCGACATCGCCCGCATCGAGGGCCAGGTGAAGGCCTCGTCGGTCAAGCGGGTCGCCGAGTTCGTCGAGAAGCACCCGGAGGAGTCGGTCTCGATCCTCCGCAGCTGGCTGCATGAAACCGATGATCCTGCTCCGCAAGGCTTCGCAGGATCAGGCGCTCGTCCTTCGTAGCTCCGCAAGGAGCGAAGTCGATCGTGGCCCGCGCAAAGGCAAGTCGGTCAACGACATCACGCGGCTCTCCGGTCCGGAGAAGGCGGCGATCGTGCTGCTGTCGCTGGGCGAGGACCACGGCACGCATCTGGCGCGCGCTCGACGAGGAGGAGATCAAGGAGGTCTCCCAGGCCATGGCCGGCCTCGGCAACGTCTCGGCGCAGGTGGTCGAGGATCTGCTGGTCGAGTTCGTCTCCAGCATGTCCGGCGCCGGCTCGATCATGGGCTCGTTCGAGCAGACCCAGCAGCTGCTGGCCTCCTTCATGCCCGGCGAGAAGGTCGACACCCTGATGGAGGAGATCCGCGGCCCCGCGGGTCGCACCATGTGGGACAAGCTCGGCAACGTGAACGAGGCGGTGCTCGCCAACTACCTGAAGAACGAATACCCGCAGACCGTCGCGGTGATCCTCTCGAAGATCAAGTCGGAGCACGCCGCGCGGGTGCTGGCCGCGCTGCCGGAAGACTTCGCGCTGGAATGCGTGATGCGCATGCTGCGCATGGAGCCGGTGCAGCGCGAGATCCTCGACAAGATCGAGCAGACGCTGCGCACCGAGTTCATGTCCAACCTGGCGCGCACCTCCAAGCGCGACAGCCACGAGATGATGGCGGAGATCTTCAACATCATTCGACCGCCAGACCGAGAGCCGCTTCATCGCCGCGCTGGAAGAGCGCAACCGCGAGAGCGCCGAGCGCATCCGCGCGCTGATGTTCGTCTTCGAGGACCTCTCCAAGCTCGATCCGGGCGGCGTGCAGACGCTGCTGCGCGCGGTCGAGAAGGACCAGCTGGGCCTGGCGCTGAAGGGCGCCTCCGACGCGCTGCGCGAGATGTTCTTCTCCAACATGTCGCGAGCGCGCCGCCAAGATCATGCGCGAGGACATGGAGAGCATGGGCCCGGTGCGCCTGCGCGACGTCGACGCCGCGCAGATGGCGCATGGTGCAGGTCGCCAAGGACCTCGCCGCCAAGGGCGAGATCATGCTGGCCGGCGCCGGCGGCGACGACGAGCTGATCTACTGATGTCCGCCGCCCCCGAGACCGTCCACCGCCGCAAATTCACCTTCGAGACCGAGTTCGACGGCGGCCGGCCGGCGAGCGCCAGCGTCCCCTACAAGCGCGTCTACTCGGCCGAGGAGGTCGAGGCGCTGGCCGCCGCCGCCCGCGCCGAGGGCGAGGCCGCCGCCATGCAGCGCATCGAGGCGCAGACCGCCCGCGCGCTCAGCGAGCTCGCCGAGGCGGCGAAGCTCGCGCTGCCCGCCCTGGCGGCCGCCGCGCACGAGCACCGCGCCGGCTCGGCCGAGCTGGCGCTGGCCTGCGCGCGGCAGATCGCCGACGCCGCCTGCGACCGCTTTCCCGAAGCGCCGCTGCAAGCCGCGCTCGCCGCCCTCGCCCGCGAGGTCGAGGCGACGCCGAAGCTCGATCGCTGCGCGCCGCCGCCCGCGCTGCATCGAGCGGCTGCAGGCGGCGCTCGCCGAGACCGCCGAGGCGATCGGCTACGCCGGCCAGATCATCGCCCGGGCCGATCCCGCCCTGCCGCTCGCCGCCTTCGTGCTCGACTGGGGCGACGGCTCGGCCGCGTTCGATCCGGCCGCGCGCGGCCGCCGCGCGTCGCCGAGGCGCTGCGAAGGCGCGCTCGCCGCCGAGGGCCTGCACGCCGAAGCGCTCGCCCTGCCCTCTTCATCCGATACGACCGAGGCCTGGACCATGGCTGAGAACGACGAACTGGAGCTCGACGAGTTCGGACCCGGCGGCGGCGCTCGCCAGCGCCTCGGCCGAGGTCGAGGAGAAGAGCGCCAGCGACCTGGCGCCGGTGTTCGACGTGCCGGTGAACATCTCGGCGGTGCTGGGCCGCGCGCACCTCTCGGTCGCGCAGCTGCTGCAGCTCGGCCAGGGCAGCGTGCTGGAGCTCGACCGCAAGGTCGGCGAGGCCATCGACATCTACGTCAACAACCGCCTGGTCGCGCGCGGCGAGGTCGTGGTGGTCGAGGACCGCCTCGGCGTGACCATGACGGAAATCATCAAGGACGGGGACGCCGCGGCCTGAGGGGGACGCGGATTCGCAGGAGGAGAATAACAATGCGGCTACTGGTCGTCGGACGACTGAGCGGACAGCTCTCCAGCGCGGTGAAGCTGGCGATGGCGGCGGGGGCCAAGGTGGCGCACGTCGAGACCTGCGAGGCGGCGACCTATGCGCTGCGCGCCGGCCAGGGCGCGGACCTCTTGATGGTCGACTACGAGCTCGACATCGCCGCGCTGATCGCCGCCAACGAGGCCGAGCGGATCCGGGTGCCGGTGGTGGCCTGCGGCGTCGGGGCCGACTCCGAAGCGCGCCGCCGACGCGATCCGCGCCGGCGCCAAGGAATTCATCCCGCTGCCGCCCGACGCCGACCTGATCGCCGCGGTGCTGGCCGCGGTCTCCGACGACAACCGGCCGATGGTCGCCCGCGATCCGGCCATGCAGGCGGTGATCGCGCTGGCCGACCAGGTCGCCGCCTCCGAAGCCTCGATCCTGATCACCGGCGAGAGCGGCGTCGGCAAGGAGGTGATGGCCCGGTACGTGCACAACAAGTCGCGCCGCGGCTACGCGGCCGTTCATCTCGGTCAACTGCGCCGCCATCCCCGAGAACCTGCTGGAGAGCGAGCTGTTCGGCCACGAGAAGGGCGCCTTCACCGGCGCGGTCGGCGCGGCGCATCGGCAAGTTCGAGGAGGCCAGCGGCGGCACCCTGCTGCTGGACGAAATCTCCGAGATGGACGGGCGGCTGCAGGCCAAGCTGCTGCGCGCGCTGCAGGAGCGCGAGATCGACCGCGTCGGCGGCGGCAAGCCGGTGAAGGTCGACATCCGCGTCATCGCCACCTCCAACCGCGACCTGGCCCAGGCGGTGCGCGACGGGACCTTCCGCGAGGACCTGCTCTACCGCCTCAACGTCGTGAACCTGCGCCTGCCGCCGCTGCGCGAGCGGCCGGGCGACATCGTGGCGCTGGCCGAGCACTTCGCGCAGCAAGTACGCGGCGGCCAACGGCATGCCGGAGCGGCCGCTCTCGGTGCAGGCGCGCCAGCCGGCTGCTCGACGCACCGCTGGCCGGGCAACGTGCGCGAGCTGGAGAACGCCATGCACCGCGCGGTGCTGCTGTCGGTCGGCCCGGAGATCGAGGAGTTCGCGATCCGGCTGCCGGACGGCGCGCCGATGCCGGCGACCCACGGCGCGCGAGACCGCGCGGGCCGCCTCGATCGCCGCCGAGACCGCCAGCCGCGCCTTCGTCGGCCAGACGGTGGCGGCGGTCGAGCAGCAGCTGATCATCGACACGCTCGGCCACTGCCTCGGCAACCGCACGCACGCGGCCAACATCCTCGGCATCTCGATCCGCACCCTGAGGAACAAGCTGAAGGAATACACCGACTCCGGCATCGCGGTGCCGCCGCCGCAGCAGGGCCAGGCCGCCAGCGCCGCCTGATCGCTCGTGACCTTCGCGCCTCCCGTCGCAGCCTGATCGCCGGCGCTGCCGCGGCGCCTGCTGCGGGCCGGCGTTCGCCGCGGTCGATGAACTCGCCGCCATCGAGGCGCGGGTCGGCGGGCGGCTGGGCGTGGCTGCGCTGGACGTGCCATTCCGGCGCGAAGCTCGCCCATCGCGCGGGCGAGCGCTTCCCGATGTGCAGCACCTTCAAGGCGATGGCGGTGGCCGCCGCTGCTGGCCAACGTCGAATCCGGCGACGAGCGGCTCGACCGCTTCGTGCGCTACGGCGAGGCCGACCTCCTGGGCAACGCGCCGATCACCCGAGCCCATGTGAAGAAGGGCGGGATGGCGTTCGCCGACCTCTGCGCCGCAGCCATCGTGGTGAGCGACAACACCGCCGCCAACCTGATCCTCGCCTCGATCGGCGGGCCGGCCGGCTGGACCCGGTTCGTGCGCCGCATCGGCGACCATCAGAGCCGCCTCGACCGCAACGAGATGACGCTGAACACCTCCATCCCCGGCGATCCGCGCGACACCACGACGCCCGCCGGCGATGGCCGCCGATCTGCGCGCGGTGCTGCTGGGCGGCATGCTGGGTCCGATCACCTCGGGCCTGCTGCGCCGCTGGATGGAAACCTGCCAGACCGGCCTTGGCCGCCTCAGAGCCGGCATGCCGAAGGACTGGGACGTCGCCGACAAGACCGGCACCGGCGAGCACGGCACGGCCAACGACATCGCCGTGGTCTGGGCCCCGCACGGCCCGATCGTCGTCGCCTGCTACCTGACCGAGACCGATGGCGCCAAGCCGGAGGCGCGCGACGCGGCGATCGCCGACGTCGGGCGCCTGGTCGCCGCCACCTTCCGGCCCGGCGCGCCGCACCATGGCTGACGTCTCGCTTCCCTCCATCGTCGGGCGGCCGCCCACCCCACGCGAGGTCTGGGGCTGGGTGGCGCGTGGCGAGGTGGCGCTGGCCATCGGCATCGTCGGGATCATCGTCCTCTTGATCCTGCCGATCCCGGCCTTCATGCTGGACATGCTGCTGGCGATCTCGATCACCAGCTCGGTGCTCATCCTGATGACCTCGCTGCTGATCAGGAAGCCGCTGGAGTTCACCGCCTTCCCGACCGTGCTGCTGATGGCGACGCTGTTCCGGCTGGGGCTGAACGTCGCCTCGACGCGGCTGATCCTCGGCCACGGCCACGAGGGCACCGACGGCGCCGGCCACATCATCCAGGCGTTCGGCGAGCTGATGATGCACGGCAACTTCGTCATCGGCCTGATCGTCTTCGCGATCCTGGTGATCGTGAACTTCGTGGTGGTGACGCGCGGCTCCTCGCGGATCGCCGAGGTGGCGGCGCGCTTCACCCTGGATTCGATGCCCGGCAAGCAGATGGCGATCGACGCCGACCTCTCGAGCGGGCTGATCGACCAGGAGGACGCCAAGCGCCGGCGCAAGGACCTGGAGCAGGAATCGACCTTCTTCGGCGCCATGGACGGCGCCTCGAAGTTCGTGCGCGGCGACGCCATGGCCGGCCTGCTGATCGTCGCGATCAACGTGGTGGGCGGCATCCTGGTGGGCGTGGTGCAGCACAAGCTGCCGCTGCAGCAGGCCTTCTCCAGCTACACGATCATGACGATCGGCGACGGCCTGGTCAGCCAGATCCCGGCGCTGGTGATCTCGATCGCCGCCGGCCTGCTGGTCTCGAAGTCCGGCGTCGAGGGCTCGGCCGACAAGGCCCTGGTCGCCCAGCTGGCGATGAACCCGATCAGCCTGGGCATGGTGTCGGCGGCCTCCGGCGTCATCGCGCTGATTCCCGGCATGCCGATCTTCCCGTTCGCGGCCCTGTCGCTGGGCGCCGGGGCGCTGGCCTGGCGCCGCTCGCAGGCCGCCGCCAGGCCGAAGGTCGAGCCGCCGAAGCCGGTCGAGGCCGAAGGAGGAGCCGATCTCCGCCAGCCTCGCCATCGACGACGTCAAGATCGAGCTCGGCTACGGCCTCCTGCACCTGATCAACGACCTGGACGGCCACCGCCTGACCGACCAGATCAGGGCGCTCAGGAAGACGCTCGCCGCCGAGTACGGCTTCGTGATGCCGCCGGTGCGCATCCTCGACAACATGCGCCTGCCCAACCAGGGCTACGCGATCCGCATCAAGGAGATGGAGATCGGCGCCGGCGAGGTGCGGCTCGGCAAGCTGATGGCCATGGACCCGCGCGGCAGCCAGGTGGAGCTGCCCGGCGAGCACGTGCGCGAGCCGGCGTTCGGCCTGCCGGCCACCTGGATCGACGAGTCCTTGCGCGAAGAGGCGGCGTTCCGCGGCTACACCACCGTCGACCCGGCCACGGTGCTGACCACCCACCTGACCGAGATCCTCAAGGAGAACATGGCCGGACCTGCTCTCCTACGGCGAGGTGCAGAAGCTGCTGAAGGACCTCTCGGCCGAAGAGAAGAAGCTGGTCGAGGACCTGATCCCCGCCGTCGCCACCGCCTCGACCGTGCAGCGGGTGCTGCAGGCGCTGCTGCGCGAGCGGGTCTCGGTCCGCGACCTGCCGACCATCCTGGAGGGCATCGCCGAGGCCGCGCCGCACACCCAGTCGATCGTCAGCCTGGTCGAGCAGGTGCGCGCCCGGCTCGGGTCGGCAGATCTGCTGGTCGAACCGCGGCGACGACGGCTCGGTGCCGATCGTCACGCTGTCGCCCGACTGGGAGGCCGCGTTCGCCGAGGCGCTGATCGGCCAGGGCGACGACAAGCAGCTGGCGCTGGCGCCCTCCAAGCTGCAGGAGTTCATCCGGGCGGTGCGCGAGACCTTCGAGCGCGCCGCGCTGCAGGGCGAGAGCCCGGTGCTGCTGACCAGCCCCCTGGTGCGCCCCTACATCCGCTCGATCGTCGAGCGCTTCCGCGGCCAGACCGTGGTGCTCAGCCAGAACGAGATCCACCCGAAGGCGCGGCTGAAGACCATCGCCAGCATCTAGGGCGGGCCGGGGCCTCGGTCGTCGAACGTCCCCTTCTTCGTTGCGGGTGGCTTCGAAGCGGCCGGACGAGGGTCGACCGGACGCGCCGGCAACCCGCAGCTCTCAGCCCACAAGCAGACCTCCGCAACGACCGGGATGCCGTTGCCGGCGCAAGCCTTGGAGCGAACGGTTGGCGGCTAGAAAGGCCGAACTGCGAGGGAGTGGACTTCGTCATGGGCAGCCCCACGGGGTCCGAAGGCCTCGTGTGGGTAGGCTTGGCTACTCCGGGACCGGGATTCGTCCGATGGCCCGCTCTGGAGGGCCCAGGCGACGATGTTCCCCCCTCGTGGCTGGAGCTGAGCCCATGACGTCTACGCTACGCAGCGCCCTGCTCGTCGGCCTCGGCGCGGCGATGGCGGCTACCGCGACCGCCAGCTTGGCCGCAGGGCCCGCGGCTGCCGCGGCGCGATGTCCGATTGGGCTCGGTTTCGACTACCTGGGGACTCGCGTGTTGCAGGAGGACGCGGGCAAGCCGTGGCTGTTTGCGACCGAGACGAAACTGGTCGACGCAGACGGTGCGCCGAACGCTTACCATCCAGCCGACGTCGGCTCAGGATGCCCTCACGACGGCATCGGTCTCGATTGCCTGCCAAACGCCGGCTATCCGGACGAGCCGTGGTGGCCGCAGGTGCTGGTCCCTGACCCTGGAGCGCCGGACCGGGCCCTTGTCAAAGAGGACGGGCCATTTGCCGGTTACTTCGTCTCAATGACCTCCCTGGCGAATTTGGCCTACGCCGGCCCGCTCAGTTCCGACAGCTTTGTCGACGCGAGTCGGGTCCCCTACCTTGTCGTGCCAGCGCCGATGCTTGCGTCGGAGGGCATTGGCTCGATCGGGGACATCGGCTACGCAATTGATCTCACGAGCGGCCGAACGACCCCGTTCGTGGTGGGCGACGAAGGGCCCCTCGAGCCTTTGGGCGAGGCCTCACTCGCTTTTTGGCGCGCGCTAAGTGGCGGGGCGCCGAACCCCCGGGACGGAACAGGCCTGCCCCCGGGCCCGGTGGCCGTGGTCGTCTTTCCTGGAACGAACAAGGCGTCCGATCTCGGCTGGCCCATCGATGTCCGGCGCCTGACGTCCGCGGCCGACCAGCCGCTCGCTGCGTTTGGCGGGGCCGCGGCGCTGCGCGCCTGTGCCCGGGCCGCTCTCGAGAGCGGCGCGGTTCCGACTGGAGATGTCGCCTCAATCAGCTTCGCAGCTTCCGCACCGAACGGATCGTCGTGGGAGCCGCACGAAGCCGCTGCGCCTTTTGACGAGGACTTTCCCTCTCGTGGGAAGTGCGAAACGGCCCTGGGCGAGGCGTCGGCAACCGGTCCGGAACACCTGCGCAGCCTCTTTCATCAAGCCACGTGCGTCACGGTCCAACAGGCGGGCCAGCAGCGTTACGCGATCAAGATCGCGTGGGCGCGAGCAGCATTCGGGCTCTCCCGCTTCTGACTGGGCCGCACCCCATATTGCGGCGCGGCGGCGCCGATTCCCCCGGCAGCCAGGATCGGGCTCGGGGGACCCCGGTATCCACCTGATATACCAACGGTAGTTCTGGGCGGTAGAAAGGTCGCGCAAGAGCCGCTGTTGGATCGTTGGATCGCCGAAAGCATCCTCAGGGAGATGCGACTATGAAGCAGACCGCGCTACTCGTGGCGGCAGCCGCAGCCGCGCTATCGCTCGCCGCCATGCAGGTCGCGGCGGCCGCCCCCAAGGACGTCGCAGTCACAAGCCCCGCCTCCAACGCCAGCGGCACCAAGTCCACCGAGGCGCTGATCACCGGCGTGACGCTCGCGGACATGTACGAGATCCGGGCCGGCAAGATCGCCGAGGCCAAGGGTCAGTCTCAGGGCGTGAAGGACTTCGGCGCGATGATGGTCACCGACCACACGGCGATGTCCAACCAGGTGAACCACCTGTTCGCGGCCACCCATACGAAGATCCCGACCGAGCTCGGCCCCCGCGGCAGGCGCATGATCGCCGCCCTGAACGCGGCCAGCCCCGCGGACTTCGACAAGCTCTACCTCAACCAGCAGCGAACCTCCCAGGCGGCGGAGCTCACCCTGCTCAGCGCCTATGCCGAGGGCGGCGAGAGCAAGGACATCAAGCCCGCGGCCGCAAGGCTCATCCCCCAGGTCCAGGCTCACCTTGCCAAGGTCCACGAGCTGCAGGCCGCAATGAAATAGCTCGCGCCTATACCCGACGCGGACCCGAGACGCGGATGTTTGGCTGAAGACAGGACGGTCGCCCGACTGAGCAGGCCGCGCGGCTCAAGGTGGAAATGTCCGCGTAGGGTCGCACTCGGCCGCCAGCGCGGTGCTGGAAAGCGGACGTGCGAGCGACGGTTCCAGTCCTGGGCGCTTGGACTTGGCTACCGGCTGTGGCCTTTTCCCCGAGACGCGAGGGAGAACGCCATGACCGACGCCGATATTGGATACCGCAGCGTGCTGCCGGAGGGCTGGCCGAGGCCGCGGGGATTTAGCCACGCGGTGGTGGCGACGGGCACGACCACCATCCGGGTGGCCGGGCAGCTGGCGCGGGAGGGGAGCGAGCCGATCCCGGCTGACCTCAGCCTCGGCGAACAGTGGCGCCGCGCGCTGGCGAACGTGGTGGTGGTCGTCCGGGCAGCCGGCGCGGACATTCCCAACATCGTGTTTCTCCGCGCCTTCGTCACCGACATGGCGGAGTTCAACGCCGGTGGCGCCGCCGTGGGCGAGGCGTGGATGGCGACGCTGGGCCGGCATTTCCCGGCCATGACGCTGGTCGCGGTGACCGCCCTTGTCGATGCCAACGCGCGCGTGGAGATCGAAGCGGAGGCCGTTCTGCCTTGAGCGCGAGGTCCGCTTCGGGTGGACCCGGCGGTTGGGGCTTACGAGTGCGTCCCACCTTACCGACGACACGCGCCGCAGCACCCCCTCGGAGGGGCCATCCCTACGGCGCCGCTGTGCCTGCAAGCTCTCGCGCGCTTTCACCCCAGTCCTGCCTGGGTCCCGACGTGCGTCGGGAGGCGGGGTGGTGGGGGGTGGTGATCGATCCCGCTTAGGGAATACCCCACGCGCAGACCCCCTTGCGCACTGACATTACGGTGAGTAACTGATGAGGCCGCCCGCTCGCGCGGGGCCTCGGTCTTTGAATCGTCAACTGCATACCAACGCCAGCCGGCGTCTGGCGCCGCGCCGGAGCTCCGATATCAACGGCGGTTTACGGTTTGCGGCGACGGCATTGCATAAGAAATGGGCGCCGGTCGCGGGGCCGGGGAGCGCTAATTTAGCGGGAGTTTAGGGCGGTTTGCCAGGCTACTGCGCCGTGACCACCGTGAGCCGGGCCTCCTACTACCGGGACTGGGCGCGCACTGCGCCCGGCGCGAGGAGACCGAGCTGCGCGACCTGGATGCAGCGCCTGGCGCTGGCCAACAGGCACGTACGGCTATCGGCGCATCACCGAGCTGGTGCGGCGCGAGGGCTGGCCGGCGAACCGCAAGCGCATCGCGCGGATCATGCGCGAGGATAACCTGCTGGCGCTGCGCAGAGCCTGTAGTTCCGGCCGCCCACCACGCAACTCGCGCCACTCATGGCGCGATATGGCCGAACCTCGCCCGTCGCCTGGTTCCGATGGCGGCCAACCAGCTCTGGGTGGCGGACATCACCTATGTGCGGCTCAGCGAGGCCTTCGTTTATCTGGCGGTGATCCTCGACGCCTTCAGCCGCAAGGTGGTGGGCTGGGCCATAGCCGACCATCTGCAAGCCAGTCTGGCTGCTGGAGGCGCTGGAGATGGCCCTGGCGAGCGCGACCGATCATCCGCGGCCACAAAACAGGCGCCGCGGGCCCCTTGCGCCGTGCCGGGCGGGACGGCGCTTCCCCCGAGGGGGGAAGAGAGCGCGCCGCCTCGCTGGAGCGCGGCTGAAAACCATCGCCAGCATCTAGCGGAGCCGCAAAAAGGCGGCGCTTGGGGTGTTTCAAAGTTGGAACGATCTTGGCCGGAAGCTGTTTCGGTCTCCTGGGGAAAAACCTTAGGGAGACTTTGAATGCGCTCAGTTTCGCCCTTTATCGCCGCTGGCCTGGCGCTCGTGCTGGCCGCTCCGGCGTTCGCCTCGAGCTCGCCGCCGTCACCCGCTGGCGGGCCGGCCAGCCAACCCACCGCTTCGCAGGCGCCGAACACCGACGCCAATCCGGCCCCCTCGACACAACCGTCGTCGCCGCCGGCCGCCACCGAGCCTTCGACGCCCTCGACGGCGCCTACCGACCAGTCTGCGGCCCCGTCGGCCCAGGGCTCCGGCGCCCCCGCCAGCGCCACCGCGCAGTCCGCGGCCCCGGCGAGCTTTACGGTCGGCGAGGCCGTGAAGGACAACACCGGCGCCTCGATCGGCACGATCTCCAGCCTGACCGGCTCGGGCGCCAACCAGATGGCCGTCATCAAGATGGGCGACCAGAGCTTCCAGGTTCAGTCGAGCAAGTTGGGCTCGGCCGACGGCGCCGCCGAGATCAACATGACCAAGGCGCAGATCGCCGGCATGCTGCATTCGTCGGCGAAGTGAGCCGGCGCGGCCCGCCCTGTCGGCGTGGCCATTACCCGTTTGGTTTGGGCGGCGGCGCTTGTTGCGGCCGCCCTGCCAACGCCTTCCCTCGCCGCGGTGGCGGCCACCACCGCGCAAGCCGGCGCGGCGCGCCCGCCGGAGAGCGGCGCGCATGATTCGGCCGCCACGCTGGGGCCGCTGGCGATCGGCGCCGATGTCCGTGACGCCACCGGCGCCGATCTCGGTCACGTGACCCGGCTGACCACCGGTGCGGACGGGCGCCAGGTCGCCGAGATCCGCGACGGCGAGAGCGTCTACGCGATCCCCATCCGCTACCTTTTCGCCCGCGGCGGCGCCGCCTTCAGCACCGTCACGCTGGATGCGCTGAAGCACGGCTGGAAGCCCGACTGAGACGATCGGTCCGCCGCGGTGCGTGGCCGCCGCGCCATTGCGGCGCGGCGCGGGCGCTGGTAGCCATGCCGGCAATGAGCGGCTGAAAGCGCCGCGCGGGGACATTCGGTCATGGGACCACCCAGAGGTGTCGCGCGCGCGAATCGGCGCGGCTGGCTCTCCAACATCCTGACCTTCGAGACGATGATCACCGGGCCGGTGATCCACCTGGTCTACTGGTGCGGCCTCGGCGTCATCCTGCTGGCGGCGTTCGGCGTCGTCGGCGCCTCGCTCGGCGTCGGCATCCGCGCCGTCAGCGAGCGCAGCTGGGAGACGCTGCTGGTGGTGGTGCCGGGCCTGATCGGCGGGTTGCTGCTGGTGCTGGCCGGCGGGTTGCTGTGGCGCGCCTTCTGCGAGTTCTACGTGGTGATCTTCCGGATCGGCGACGACCTCGGCGCCCTGCGCCGCGTCGCCGAGGAAGAACAACGCCGCGCCGGCCCCCCAGCGGCTTAAGGCCTACCCCCATCCTGTTCTTTCCCGCGAACGCGGGGACCCAGGCTTTTTCCAGTCGCGGAGGGCGCGGCTCTGGAAGAATTGACCACGGAAAACACGGGAAGACACGGACATGTAGCGCACGCGGCGACCTGCCGCCCTTTCCGTGATTTCCGTGTTTTCCGTGGTCCAAAAAATCTGGTCCCCCGCGTTCGCGGGGAAGAGCGGGATTGAGGCGCGGCTCAGCGCCCTGAAGCTCGCTCCCAGGCCAGCGCCACAGGCTTGGCGTGCCCAGCGTCGTCGAACAGCAGCGGGGCGTCGGAGGCGTTCTCGTGGCGCAGCCAGGATTGGCCGTCTTCCAGGCCCCAGAAGGTGAAGTCGGCGCGCTGATGGGCTGGCAGGGCGGCGAAGGCGCCGGCCGCCTCGGCGTAAAGCGCCGCCTGGCGACGGCGCAGATCGTCCGGCGAGGCGAAGCCCTGCGCCCCGGCCAGCGAGACGTCCATCTCGGAGATGCGGACCTTCAGGCCGAGGCTGGCCAGGTCCCGCAGCGCGGCGGTGATCGCGCCCGGCGCGAGGTCGGCCGGCACGTGGGTCTGGGTTCCGAGCCCGCCCAGCGGCGCGCCGGCCTTCAGCAGCGCCTCGGCGAGCCCCAGGAAGGTCGCGCGCTTCTTCGGGTTGGTCTCGAGGTTGTAGTCGTTGAGGAAGAGCGTCGCGCCGGGGTCGGCGCCGTGGGCCAGATCGTAGGCGATCCGCATGTGGTCGAGGCGCCCCAGGCGCTGGCTCCAGAGACTGTCCCGCCAGCCCGCGCCGTCGTCGTTCACCGCCTCGTTGACCACGTCCCAGCCGACCGCGCGCCCCCGGTAGCGGCCGACGACCGTCTGGACATAGGCCTCGAACGCCTGGCGAAACGCGGCGCCCGTCCAGGTTCTCGAAGAAGGCCGGCTTCTGCGCGTACCAGACCAGCGTGTGGCCGAAGAGGCGCATGCCGTGATCGGCCGCGAAGCTGGCGATGCGGTCCGGGCGCGTCGAAGCGGTAGCCGCCGCCCGACTGCAGCACGTACTCCATCTTCAGCTCCCACTCGGGCGTGAGCTGGGAGACCTGCGCAGCCAGCAGCTCAGCGAACGCCGGGTCGTCGAGCTGGCCGGCCTGCACGCAGCTGCCGACCGGGAACGGCGCGACCGATTTCAGCGGTGCGATGGAGACCGGCGGCTGGCTCTGCGCCTTCTGCCCGCACGCCGCCAACGCCAGCGCGGCGCCCAGCACCACTCGCCGCGTGGCGTCCCCTCCCCCTCGAGGGGAGGGGGTTGGGGGTGGGGGGCTCTCACCGCAAGGGGCGCAATCGTCGGACGGGGGAGCAGCGGCGGGCGTCCCCCCGCCCCTAACCCCTCCCCTCCAGGGGGAGGGGAATTTCATCTGCGCCCCGCCGCGCGCCTCAGGCCGATCTCGTCGAGCGCGGCGGTCTCGCGCCGGGCGGTTTCGCGCACCTCGACGACCCTGGCGTTCTCGGCCACCCGCTCGTACTTCTTCAGCGTCTCGAACGCCTCGGCGAGCGCCTCACGGGCGCCCTGTTCCTCGGTGGCGGCCAGGTCGATCTCGCGCTGGACCGCCGCCTTGCGCTGCTTCAGTCCCTCGGTATAGGCGCCGAGGCTGCGGGCGGCCTCGGGGTCGGTGCGGGCGATGGCGATCTCCGCCTCGCCGCCGGCGATCAGCACCGCCAGCCTCAGCTCGGCGCGGGTGCGCCGCTCGACCACCGCTGCCAACCGCGCCTGCAGCAGCTCCAACTCGAAGCTCGAGAGCTTGATCAGCTGATCGGCCCACCTCATCGTTCTTCGCTCCTCACGGAGCTACGAAGGACGAGCTCCCCAAATCCTGCGAAGTCTTGGCGAAGCAGGATCATGCGCTCTCACGCTCCAGGATGGCGTCCAGGCGGTCGAAGGCGTCAGGCAGGCTGGTATAGTCTTCCTTGTCCTGCGCGAGGAAACCCTCCAGTCCCGGATTGAGGGCGATGGCGCGGTCGACGTCGGCGTCCGACCCGGCGCGATAGGCGCCGATGCGGATCAGCTCCTCCATGTTCGCGTAGGCCGCCAGGCTGCGGCGGGCGCGGGTCACCGTCTCGCGCTCCAGCGGGGTCTGGCAGCCCGGCATGGTGCGGCTGATCGACTTCAGCACGTTGATCGCCGGAAAGCGCCCGCGCTCGGCGATGGCGCGCTCCATCACGATGTGGCCGTCGAGGATGCCGCGCACGGCGTCGGCGATCGGCTCGTTGTGGTCGTCGGCGTCGACCAGCACGGTGAAGAGGCCGGTGATCGGGCCGGCGACCGCGCCGTCCGGGCGCACCGGGCCGGGACCGGCGCGCTCCAAGCAGCTTCGGCAGCTCGGAGAACACCGTGGGCGTGTAGCCCTTGGTGGTCGGCGGCTCGCCGGCGGCCAGGCCGATCTCGCGCTGCGCCATCGCAAAGCGGGTGACGCTGTCCATCAGGCACAGCACCTCGAGGTCCTGGTCGCGCAGGTATTCGGCGATGGCGAGCGTCATGTAGGCGGCCTGGCGGCGCTTCAGGGCCGGCTCGTCGGAGGTGGCGACCACCACGATGGCGCGCGTGAGGCCCTCAGGGCCCAGCGTCTCCTCGATGAACTCGCGCACCTCGCGGCCGCGTTCGCCGATCAGCCCGACCACCACCGCGTCGCAGGCGGCATGGCGGGCCAGCATCGAGAGCAGCACCGACTTGCCGACGCCGGAGCCGGCGAAGACGCCGAGGCGCTGGCCGCGGCAGCAGGTGGTGAAGACGTCCATGGCCCGCACGCCGAGCTCGAGCCGCTCGCCGACCCGGCCGCGGGAATGGGCCGGCGGCGGCGCGGCGCGTAACGGGTAGGCGGCCAGCCCCTGCGGCAGCGGCCCCTTGCCGTCGATCGGCTGGCCGAACGCGTCGACGACCCGGCCCAGCCAGCCCATCGTCGGCCGACCGCCGCGCCCTCCGGCCGGATGCGGATCTCGGCGCCCGGCGCGACGCCTTCCAGCGGCCCGAACGGCATCAAGAGGGCCCGCGTCTCGCGAAAGCCGACCACCTCGGCCTCCAGCGGCGGCGCGCCGCGCCGGTCGACCTCGGTGCGCGCGCCGATCGCCAGCCGCGTCAGGCCGCCGCGCGCCTCGATCAGCAGGCCGTTGACCGCGGCGACGCGGCCGGAAACCACCAACGGATCGACACGCTCGACGGCGGCGATGAGATTGCGCAAAGCTAAGCTGCCCCGGAAATCAGCGCGGCGATGGTCGCCCGCCGCGGGCTTAAACATTGGCTAACCGAAAGTCGTCGCGGCGAGGCGCGCGTCCCTGGCGGGGCGCGCGCCTGACCGAGCGCACGTCATGCGGCCGTTCGGCGAGCTGTTCGCCCGCCTCGCCTTCTGACTAGCGGTAGCCCCAGGCGACGATCGGGTAGCCGGCCTGGTCCTGCGCCTGGCGCAGCGCCTGATGGACGGCCATCGCGTAGCAGCCGCCCGGAGGCTCGCTGTCGCCGGGATTGGCGTCGTCCACCGCCTGGCAAACGTCCTTGGCCGCCCGCACGATGCGCGCCTTGGCGATCCGCGCGCCGTCATGCGTCGAAAGGTCCAGATCGCCCAGCGGCACGGTCATCGAGACCCGGTCCATCCGGACCCGGGCGCCGGTGGTCGGCTGGCGCGCGTAGCGGTCCGGCGCATAGACGGTGACGCCTTCGACGGAACCATCTGCCGTCGCGCCATAAGGCGTGTAGGGGTCGGCGCGGGCCGAGAGCGCGACCAGTGTGAGCGAGGCGCCGGCCAGCGCCAGCCCCGCCGCAAAACGGCCGGCTGTTCCTGGTTTCTTGCCGAACATGCTTTTTCTCCGTGACGATTTTCTCGGTCGCAGAGGCGGCGGCGCCTGGGAAGGAACACCCCCGCGCCGCGGCGGTTCCGGGCACAGGGCGCCGGCGCCGGCCCCGATTCACGAAAAAGTCATCGCGCCCGCGACGATGCGCGCATGGCGCGCGCTTGCTCGCGATTCGCAAATCAGCTTAACGATTCGGCTCGACCAGCTTTCACCATTAACCTGTCTTAAATTAACTCGTCGGTAATCTGGTGGACGAGGATTGGGGCAGATTTGGTCTGTCGGCGAGAAGCTTCCGCGAGAACAGCGGGGAGGGGTAGATGCGCGTTCTGTTGATTGAGGACGATAGCGCGACGGCGCAAGGCATCGAGTTGATGCTGAAGTCGGAGGGCTTCAACGTCTACACGACCGATCTTGGTGAGGAAGGCATCGATCTGGGCAAGATCTATGACTACGACCTGATCCTGCTGGACCTGAACCTGCCGGACATGAGCGGCATGCGAGGTTCTGCGCACCCTGCGGGTGGCGAAAGTGAACACGCCGATCATGATCCTTTCCGGCACCAGCGAGATCGACACCAAGGTCAAGACGCTCGGCGGCGGCGCCGACGACTACATGACCAAGCCCTTCCACAAGGAGGAGCTGGTCGCCCGCATCCACGCCGTGGTTCGCCGCTCGAAGGGCCACGCCCAGTCGGTGATCCGCACCGGCGACATCACGGTCAATCTCGACGCCAAGACGGTCGAAGTGAACGGCATCCGCGTGCACCTGACCGGCAAGGAATACCAGATGCTGGAGCTGCTCTCCCTGCGCGAAGGGCACGACGCTGACCAAGGAGATGTTCCTCAACCATCTCTACGGCGGCATGGACGAGCCGGAGCTGAAGATCATCGACGTCTTCATCTGCAAGCTGCGCAAGAAGCTGGCCGCCGCCGCCAACGGCAAGCACCACATCGAGACGGTCTGGGGCCGCGGCTACGTGCTGCGCGACCCGCAAGAGGCCATGGTCGCGGCTTAGGCCGGACTAACGCTGGCCGCCCATTGACGGCAGGGACGGCCCCGCAATCGCGGTCAAGACAGGGCCGCGTGGCGGGTCCATTCTGCCTGGCATGGACGACGCCGCACCCCTTCGAGCACACGTTGCCGATCCGCTGGAGCGGGCGATGGCGCACGTCGAGGCGTACGCGTTCGAGCCGCTGACGCTCGCCGACCTCGCGTCGGTCGCCGGCTTCTCGCCCTACCACTTCGCCCGCCAGTTCACCGCCCGCTACGGCCTGACGCCGATGGCGTTCGTGCGGGCGCGGCGGCTGGGGCTCGCCGCCCGCCTGCTCGCCGGCCCCAATCCGCCCACCCTCGTCAACCTCGCGTTCGACGCCGGCTTTGAGTCCCAGGAAGGCTTCACCCGCGCCTTCAAGCGGGCCTTCGGCGTCAGCCCCGGCCGCTATCGCCGCGGCGCCGCCCTGCCCTCGGAGCTCGCCGCAATGTCGCAAGCCGCTTCCGCCGCCCGCCTCAGCCAGGACCCCGAGCCGGTGAAGAAGCCGGCCTTGCGCGTCGCCGGCCCCGCCGCCGTGTTCGGCGAGGACACCAAGGCCGACATCCCGATGCTGTGGAACAAGCTGGTGGGGCGCCTGCCGCTGCCCGGCCAGCTCGGCGCCGCGACCTACGGCGTCGGCTGGGCCGCCAGCGGCGTAGAAGGCTGCTTCAACTACATTGCCGGGGTCGCCGTCGCCGCTGACGCACCCGTGCCGGAGGGCCTCGAGGCCAAGGACATCCCGGCCCAGACCTACCTGGTCTTTCGCCTGGACACCGACACGTCGGACCTGCACGCCCAGATGCAGGCGGCGCATCGCCAGATCTGGGGCGAGCGCGTGCCGCAGTCGGGCCTGAAGCTCGCCAACGCCCCCGATCTCGAGGTCTACCCACCCGGCTTCCAGCCCGACCGCCCGAGCCGCATCGAGTGGTGGATCCCGGTCGAGGCGTGAGGCTCTAAGTCCGCGCCGAGACCAGGCTGTGGATCTCGGTGGTGAGGCGATTGTTGAGCTCGATCAACTCGTGGACCTGGCCGGTGATCTTGTGGTTGGTCTTCACCAGCGCGTGGATCTGGTCGGTCAGCTCCAGCACCGCCTCGGCGTCCTGGAAGGTCTGCCGCGCCTGCTTGTCGGAGGCGCGCGAGAGCACCTGCTGGCCGACCGCCAGCACCGGCAGCGCCCAGAGCTGCACGAGGTTCGACAGGAACAGCAGGAACGTGAACGGGTACTTGTCGTACTGGAAGATCCAGAATCCGAACGGACGCCAGGAACATCCAGGCGAACATCCAGATCACCAGCACGTAGAACGCCCACATCGAGCCGAAGCCCTTGGTGATGCCGGCGGCCAGCCAGCCGTTGAAGCCGATGTGCTCGTCGGTGGTGACATGCACGCCCGCGGCCTTGCGATGGGCAATGCGCGGATGCGGTACGTGAACTTCAGTCATCGCCGGTCCCTCCCCAGGTAATTCCCCGGAGGAACCTGGATAACCGATCGCGCCGCACATCGCGACCGAAGGGCGCTTTCCGCGCCGGTGGGGGAAGCGAAGCTACCGCTCCACGATCGCCAGGATCGCGTGGTCCTCGCCCTTGCGCACCACGAGTCGGCGACGTCGCGGGCCGCCGACGATGTGCTCGCGCAGGTTCGGCAGGTTGATCGCCCGCCAGACCTGCGCCGGCGAAGGCGCGCGCCTCGGGCTCGGTCGAAGTGGCGGAAGCGGGCGTAGAACGAGGTCGGGATCGTGCTCGGCGGCGCGCCACAGGCCGATGAAGCCGCTCGGTGAACCAGGCCTCGAGATGCGCCTCCTCGGCGTCGAGGTAGATCAGCGCGTCGAGGCCCAGCGCCGCGGCGCCCTCGTGCAGCGCCCAGCCCCTCGACGATCAGCACGTCCGGCGGCGTCGAGCCGCCGCGTCAGCGCCGGGTCGATGTCGTAGATCGCGTGCGAATAGCCCGGGAGGTCGGCCGGACCGACCCGCATCGCCGCCAGCGCCGCGCGCAGCGCGCGCCGTCGTAGGTCTCCGGGAAGCCCTTGCGCTCAGGAGGCCCTCGCGCCTCAGCGTCGGCGTTGTCGATGCAGGAAGCCGTCGGTGCACGACCATCTCGACCACGGCGCCGCGGCCAGGCCGCCAGCGCCGCCGGCCAGCTCGCCGGCGAAGGTGCTCTTGCCGACCGCCACCGCGCCGGTGACGCCGATCGAGGTGCGGCCGTACGCCGCGCCCGGCGCGCCTCGATCCGCTTCGGCGATGTCGGCCACGTCGAGCATGCGACCGGCAGCTTGACCGCAAATTGGGTTGGCGGCGCAAGGGCGCTGCAGCGCATGCTTGTGCGGGACGTCCAAGGAGATTGAGTGATGGCCGACGGCGCGATGACGCGGGCGGACGAGGCGCGGGCGAAGGCCTACGCCACGCCGCTGGACGAGTTCCAGGTGCACGACGATCGAGCACTTCACCTCGGACACCCTGTGGCCCTGGTTCGAGCGCCTGCGCGCCGAGGACCCGGTGCACTACACCGCCGAGAGCGAGTACGGGCCCTACTGGTCGGTGACCAAGCTACGCCGACATCGTCGCCGTGCGAGAGCGACGCGGCGCGGCTCTCCTCGTCGTCGGAGCACGGCGGCATCACCCTCTTCGAGCCGCCCGAGGATGGCGACGGCGGCCTCCGACGAGCGGGCCAACTTCATCGCGCTCGACCCGCCGCGCCACGACGCCCAGCGCAAGGTGGTGGCGCCGATGTTCTCGACGCCCTCGCTGGCCGAGCTGGAGCCGCTGATCCGCTCGCGCGCCGCCGCAGATCCTCGACGAGCTGCCGATCGGCGAGGAGTTCGACTTCGTCGACAAGGTGGCGGTCGAACTGACCAGCCAGATGCTGGCGACGCTGTTCGACTTCCCGTTCGAGCAGCGCCGCATCCTGCCGCGCGTTCTCCGACCTGCTGCTCTCCGGCCCGGCCGACAGCGACGAGGAGAGCAAGCGCCGCCAGGCCGAGATGTTCGCGATCCTCAGCCTGTTCGTCCCGCTGTGGAACGAGCGCGCCGGCAACCACGCCGGCCGCGACCTGATCTCGCTGCTGGCCAACGACCCGGCCACCAACGGCGGCGACAACCCGCAGAACTACATCAGCAACATCATCCTGCTGATCGTCGCCGGCTCGCGACACCACCCGCCACTCGATCACCGGCGGCCTCCTGGCGCTGAACCAGCACCCGGCCGAGTACGACAAGCTGCGCGACCAATCCCGGCGCTGCTCGAGAGCGCGGTGCCGGAGATCATCCGCTGGCAGAGCCCGGTCGCCTACATGCGCCGCACCGCGCTGGAGGACGTCGAGATCGGCGGCAAGACCATCCGCAAGGGCGAGAAGGTCGCCATGTGGTACGTCTCGGGCAACCGCGACGAGACCGCGATCGAGCGGGCGGACGAGTTCATCGTCGACCGCGCCCGCCCCCGCCAGCACGCCGCCTTCGGCTTCGGCATCCACCGCTGCCTCGGCCAGCGCCTGGCCGAGATGCAGCTGCGCGTGGTCTGGGAGGAGATGCTGGCGCGCTTCCCGGTGATCGAGGTGATCGGCGAGCCCGTCCGGCTGAACTCCAACTTCGTCAAGGGCTTCACCCACCTGCCGGTGCGCATCCCGAGCTGAGCGGCGGCTTCAATCCGCCAGGCGCATGGGATCGCGCTCGCAGGCCACGCGCGTCAGCTCGACGGAGAAATAGCCGCGTCGCTCGTCCTCATAGTAGGTGTAGCGAATGTCCTGCCGGCAGCCGGTGATCTGACCGGGGACCCACTGGCGGTACTGCGACCGCCCGTCATCGGACCCGCCCGGCGCAAGCGTGAGATCGATGGCTCGCTGCGCGGCGGCGCGATACGCCACTGCGTCGCGGCCGTGCAGTACGGTGTTGCAGACGCCCTTGCCCGTGTTGACCCGCAGCTCTGCCGGAAACCCGCTCATCCAGAAGGGCGCATTGCCGCCCGGATCCAGGCTGATCGGCAGCGGGTGGATGTGGTTGAGGGCGACGCCGCGCAGGGCGTCCTTCTCCGACTTCTGGCCGAGAAGGTACGGCAGGCATCCGCGCGCCACGACGGTCTCCAGGCGCAAGGCGGCCTTCGTCATCCCTGGCGGGCCGGAGTCCGGCTCCGCCGCCGATCCGCCGCCGCCCGACAGGATAGCGGCGCCGGCGAGCAGCGCGGCGGCCGAACGCAAGAGCAAGCGCATGTGATCTCCAGCCTCCCGTCGGCCGGCCCGCAGCCTAGCCGCGGAGCTTGAAGCGCCGGCAATTGTCCGCTCGCAGCGCCCGCCGCGAGCCGCTAGCCTCCCCTCCATCAGGGGCTGAGTCGGAGGGGGCCGTGGGCCCGGCCAGGAATAGCTTCGCGCTCTGGACGAGCGTGAAGATCGTCGTCGCTGCCGTGGCGATCTTCGTCCTCGGCCGCATCGTCATCCCCAATCTGGTCAACGCCCACAACACGCCGCTGCTGCTGCTGGCGATCGGCTGCGGCGTCGTCGCGCTGGCCATCGCGATCTGGACCGCGGTCTCGATCCGGCGGGCCTGGCGGCGGCTGAGGCAGCCCGGCGCCAATCTCATCGAGGCAAGAAAATGAAGCGCGTACTGCTCATCGTCGCCCTCATGGCGCTGGCCGCCTGCGGCCAGGTGCGGCCGGGCCACGTCGGCATCAAGGTCAACCAGTTCGGCTCCGGCGCCGGGGTCAGCCAGGAGGCGCTCGGCGTCGGCACCTACTTCACCCCGTTCGGGACCAACATCATCGAGTACCCGGTCTACACCCAGACCTACACCTACTCGCAGAACGCCAACGAAGGCTCCGGCGCGAACGAGGAGTTCACCTTCCAGGACAAGAACGGCCTCAACATCGAGAGCGACATCGCCGTCAGCTACTCGGTGAACCCGGACCTGGCGCCCAAGCTCTATTCCAAGTTCCGGGTGGATGCGGCCGGCCTGGTCAGCGGCCAGATCCGCAACGCCATCCGCGACTCGCTGAACAATCGCGCCTCCGCGCTGGGCGTCGAGGAGATCTACGGGCCGAAGAAGCAGGAGCTGCTGCAGAGCGTGCAGAACGACGTCGCCGCCTACTTCAAGCCTTACGGCCTCAACATCGAGAAGCTGTTCTACGCCGGCACGATCCGCATGCCCGAGCAGGTGCGCGACCAGATCAACCAGCGCATCGCCAACGAGCAGGCCGCGCTCGCCGCGCAGGCCAACGTCGCCACCGCCACCGCCAACGCCAACGCCAAGATCGAGGCGGCGAAGGGCGACGCGCAGGCCAACCTGCTGATCGCCGAGTCGATCCGCGCCAACCCCGAGATCGTCCAGCTGCGGGCGATCGAGAAGTGGAACGGCGTCCTGCCGGTCTATACAGGCGGCCAGGCCCCCGTGCCCTTCATCGGGATAACCAAGTAAGGCTCGCCAATGGCGATCACCATCTACCACAACCCGGCGTGCGGGACGTCGCGCACGGTGCTGCAGGCGCTGAAGGACGGCGGCCACGCGCCGCAGGTGGTCGAGTACCTGAAGGCCGGCTGGACGAGGCGCAGCTGGCCGACCTCTTCAAGCGGATGGGCGTGAAGCCGCGCGACATGCTGCGGGTGCGCGGCGACCTGGCCGAGGAGCTCGGGCTGACCAAGCCGGGCGTCGGCGACGCCGAGATCCTCAGCGCCATGGTCGCCCACCCGATCCTGGTCGAGCGGCCGATCGTGGTCACCCCGAAGGGCGTCTTCCTCTGCCGCCCGGCGGATCGGCTGTCACAGGCGCTGTAGTCCCCGCGCCGCGACCCCGATGCGCATCCCCGACATGGTCCGCGCCAGCGCCCTGCTGCTGGGCGCCGAGGGTGAGGTCTGGCTCGCCGCCCTGCCCGACCTGGCCGCCGAACTCGCCGCGGCATGGGACCTGGAGCTCGGCGAGCCGATGACCGGCGGCACCGCGGCGGTGGTGCTGGCCGCCCGCACCGCGGAGGGCCGCGAGGCGGTGCTGAAGCTGCCGCCGCCGCTCGCCGACCCCACCCACAGCGAAGCCCGCACGCTGATCGCCGGCCATGGTCGCGGCTACGTCGAGCTGCTGGCCCACGACGCGGCGAGCGGAGCGATGCTGCTGGAGCGGCTCGGGCCGCAGCTCTTCGAGCTCGGCCTGCCGCTCGACGCCCAGTTGGTCGCCATCTGCGAGACGCTGCGCCTCGCCTGGACCGCTTCGCCCGCCGGCGAGCCGTTCATGGATGGCCGCGAGAAAGCGCAGAGCCTCGCGGCCATCATCGAAACGGAGTGGGAAGCGCTGGACCGGCCGTGCCCGCGCCGCACGGTCGACATCGCCCTTGCCTTCGCCGCCGAGCGCGCCGCCGCGTTCGATCCGGCGCGCGCCGTGCTCTGCCACGGCGACGCGCATGCCTGGAACACCCTTTCGGCGCCCGGCGACGGCCCGCGCCGCTACAAGCTGGTCGACCCGGACGGCGCCTTCATCGAACCGGCCTACGACCTCGCCATTCCGATGCGCGAGTGGGCCGCCGACCTCCTGGCCGGCGATCCGGCCAAGCGCGGCCTAGCCCGCTGCCATCGCCTCGCCGCGCTCGCCGGCGTGGCGCCCGGCCCGATCTGGCGCTGGGGCCTCGTCGAGCGCGTCTCCACCGGACTGCTCAACGTCAAGGCCGGCTTCGAGGGCGCCAAGGACTTCCTAGCCGTCGCCGACGCCTGGGCGCTGGCCGAGCCCCCGCGGCTCTAGCGCGACGCCGTCGCTGCGGGCGCCGTCGACGCCTCGACCAGCCGCCCCGGATTGAGGCGGCGCACGCCCTCCAGGAACTTGGTCGGATCCTCGCCGATCTTCGGCGGGATCGTCAGGTTCAGAGTCGTCGCCAGCGCCGCGACGAAGCCGACGCAGTTGTGGCTTCGAAGGTCGTAGAGCGGCGCGTGCGGGCCGCTCCAGGCGTCGATCACCTTGTGCAGCGCTGTGTACTGGTCGTCGCTGATCGCCACCGCGAAGTGCAGCACCGCCTTGCCGCGGTAGGCCGGGTTCGGCTGGTCGACCATGCCCTTGCTCGGCCGCATGAAGACGCCTGGGTCGTTAGGGTCGGCCGCCGTATAGCCGTAGGCCTCCTCCTGCGGCGGATCGCCGGGCGTGCCGTCGCGCCGGATCACCACGAAGGCGTGGGGGAAATAGACGAAGCCGTTCGGGCCCGTTCCCCAGCCATGCGAGTAGAACGCCACGGTGGTCTCGCAGCGCGCCGCGCCGGCGCTGAGCAGCAGCGCGACGACCCCGGCCAGGACGAGGCGGGCGAGGCGGGGCGCGTGGATCAGCTCGAGCATGCCCGCTTTCTCGCACGCCCGGCCGGGCGCCTGGCAAGAGCCTCGTTCGGCCCGGGCTGGACGGCCGGCCGTGCGCTGACTTAACCGGGCGCATGGAAACCTACGCAGTCTCCGCTCTCCTAGTGGCGCTCGCCGAGATGGGCGACCGCACGCAGCTGCTCGCCGTCATGCTGGCGAGCCGCTACCGCCGCCCGGTCCCGATCCTCCTGGGCATCTTCGTCGCCACGCTCGCCAACCATGGGCTGGCGGCGCTGGCCGGCTTCTACCTCTCCAGCATCCTGCAGGCGTCCTGGTTCAAGTACGCGGTCTCCATCTCGTTCATCGTCATGGCGCTCTGGGCGCTGGTCCCCGACAAGGAAGGGGATGAGAACAAGCCCCGCCGCTGGCGCATGGGCGTCTTCCTGACCACCGCGGTCTCGTTCTTCCTGGTGGAGATCGGCGACAAGACCCAGGTCGCCACCGTGGCGCTGGCGGCGCGCTATCACGACGTGCTGATCGTCGCCGCCGGCACCACCACCGGCATGATGCTGGCCAACATCCCCGCCGTCTTCCTCGGCCACGCCGTCACCCGCGTCCTGCCGATCAACGCGCTCAGGATCGCCGCTGCGGTGCTCTACCTGATCCTGGGTGTGGTGGGCCTCGCGACGACGGCGGGGTGGATCAAGTAGCGTCCCGCGCAATCCGGTGGGAACGCTCCGTGGTGCGCAGATGGTGTTGACATGACACCATCATGGTGTCACAACGGCGCCCATGGACATCACACCTCATGTCGACGCCCTTCGCCAGGATCTGACCCGCGCCGCGGAAGTCGGCGGGATCGAGGTGGAGGTGGCCGCCGAGCGGCTGCTGGCCGCGCTCGACCCGGCGCTTCGGCTCGCCCTGATGGACGTGCTTTCGCAGGCGGCCGCCGAGATCAGCGAACAACTGCCCGGCGTCGCCATCGACGTACGGCTGAAGGGCCGCGAGCCCGAGTTCGTGGTCGCCGGCGCGCCGCAGGCGGCGGCCGAGCGCCGCAGCCGCCGACGAGCCGTTCGACGCCACTGACGACGGCGAGGCCGTCGCCCGCATCACGCTTCGCCTCCCCGAAGCGCTGAAGACCCGCGCCGAGGCCCTGGCGGCCTCGCGCGGGCAATCGCTCAACACCTGGCTGGTGGGCGCCGCCCGCGCCGCCGCCCAGGACGGGTCCAGGGACGGACCTCGCCACGACCACCATTCCGGCTCGGGCCGCCACGGCTCGGCCGGCAAGCACATCAGAGGATGGGCCAGATGAGCGCCGACCGCACCATGAGCTTCGAGACCCCGCGCCCGCCCAAGCTGCGCGTCAACCTGCCGTTCGGCCGCATCACCGTCACCGCCGAGGAGACCCAGGTCACCCGCGTCGACCTCTCCGCCCCCAAGGGCGATCCCAACGCCATCGAGTGGATCGAGCAGGCGGAGATCGTCCAGCTCGGCGACGAGATCGTGGTGCGCGGGCCGAAGCTGCGGTTCTCGCTGTTCAACCTCTGGGGCGGCTCGATCGAGGCGGTGGTGCACGCGCCGCTGGGCTCGGACGCGTCGCTGTCGATCGGCGCGGGCCGCGTCGAGACGGTCGGCCGCATGGGGTCGGTGCGCGCCCACACCGGGGCGGGCAACGTACACGTCGCCGAATGCGCCGAGGCCAACACCCACACCGGGGCCGGCAACATCGACATCGCCGCCGTCAGCGGCTCGGTGGAGGCCAAGACCGGCGCCGGCACGGTCCGGATCGGCAAGGTCGGGGCCAACGCCGAGATCAGCACCGCCGCCGGCAACACCCACATCGACGCGTTCGTCGGGACCGCGCGGCTGAAGACGGCGCACGGCAACATCGAGGTCGGCTCGGTCGGCGACAGCCTCGATGCGTTCACCTCGTCCGGCAACGTCCGCGTCACCCGCGCCGACCACGGCTATGTCCGGGCCCGCACCGTCTCCGGCGGCGTCTCGGTGGGCGTGGCGAGCGGCGTCGCGGCGCTGCTCGACCTGCACACCGTCAGCGGCCGCGTCCGCTCCGAGCTGGAGGCCAGCGGCGCGCCGGCCGACGGCGAGAAACGCGTCGAGCTGGTGCTCTCCACCGTCAGCGGCAACGTCAGCGTCGCCCGCGCCGCCTGAACACCCTCAAGAATAGAGCCAGACCGCCATGACTCTCGTCGACGAAGCCCCCGCCGTGACCGAGACGGTCGCCACCGAGCCGGTGACGATGCCCGGCGCGGTGAAGTTCGATCTCGCCTCGAAGATCGCCGGGCGCACCTACCGGATCTTCGTCTACCAGCCGATGATCCCGGCGCCGCCCGAGGGCTACCCGGTGATCACGGTCACCGACGGCAACATGAATTTCCTGCTCGCCGCGGTGATGGCCGGCATGTTCGCGTTCCAGGCCCAGCCGGCGATGGTGGTGGGCGTCGGCTACCCGACCGATGCGCCGTTCGACATGATGCGGCTGCGGGTGCGCGACCTCACGCCGGAGACGCCGATGGAGAACATCCGCATCTCCCCCGGCCTGCCGGAGCCCACGCCGGAGAATTACGGCGGCGGCGAGCTCTTCCGCCGCTTCCTGGTCGAGGAGCTGCGCCCGGCCATCGCCGCCCGCTGGTCCGTCGAACCCGGACGACCAGACGCTCTACGGCTATTCGCTCGGCGGCCTCTTCACGCTGAACGCCCTCTTCGACGATCCGAGCGCCTTCAACGCCTACGTCGCCGCCAGCCCCTCGATCTGGTGGAACGGCCGCGCGGCGTTGGACAAGGAAGCGGCCTTCGCGCGCCGCGTCGAGGCGGGCGAGGTCGCCCCGCGGGTGCTGGTGACGGTCGGCGAGTACGAGCAGGACCCGCCGAAGGTCCCGCCGCCGGGCATGAGCCCCGAGGAAGTCCGCGACCTGGTGACCGAGGCGCGCATGGTCGAGAACGCGCTGGAGCTGGGGGCGCGGCTCGCCCACCTGAAGGGCGCGGACGGCTACGACGCGCGCTTCCACTGCTTCGAGGCCGAGGACCATCTCAGCGCGATGGCCGCCTCGATCGGCCGCGCGATGGATTTCGCGCTGCGGCCGTAGCCCTGCCGACCGGCGCGGGCTATCTGGCTTGCGATGCAGGCGCTGGAGGGCGCGCGGACCCTGATCCGCGATATTCCGCTGGAGAACATCTCCGGGCTCGCCAAGGACCGGTTCGGCGATGCGTCGATCATCCCGCTGTGGTTCGGCGAGGGCGATGTGCCCGCGCCGCCCTTCATCGGCGAGGCGATGGCGAAGGCGATCAGGGACGGCCATGTCTTCTACACCCACCAGAACGGCATCCCGGAACTGCGCGGGGCGCTCGCCGACTACCTGACCGGGCTGGGACGCAAACCGGTCGGGCCGGAGCGCATCACCGTCACCTTCAGCGGCATGAACGCCATCATGCTGGCCATCCAGCTCAGCTGCGAGGTCGGCGACAACCTGATCGCCATCGATCCGGTCTGGCCGAACGCCGGCGGCATGGCGCGGCTGGTGGGCGCGCAGGTGCGCTCGGTGCGGATGGACCACGGCCAGGGCGGCTGGACGCTCGATCCGGACAAGGTGGTCGCGGCGATGGACGACCGCACCCGCGCCGTCTTCTTCGCCTCGCCCGGCAACCCCACCGGCGCGATGATCCCGATCGAGACGCAAGCGGCGCTGCTCGAGGCCTGCCGGGCGCGCGGCGTCTGGCTGATCGCCGACGAGGTCTACAGCCGCCTGGCGTTCGGCCGCAACGCCGCGCCGACCATCCTCGACATCGCCGAGCCGGAGGACCGGCTGATCGTCGTGAACAGCTTCTCCAAGTCCTGGGCGATGACCGGCTGGCGGCTGGGCTGGATGACACACCCGCCGTCGATCGGACCGACGCTGGCGATGATGACCCAGTACACGACGAGCGGCGTCTCCACCTTCCTGCAGCATGCCGGCGCCGCGGCGATCCGCGAGGGCGAGCCGTTCGTGGCCTGGATGCGCGAGCTACTGCGAAGCGGGCATGGGCATCGTCTGCGACGCGCTGGAACAGCTGCCGCGCGTGAAGCTGGGACCGCGCCCGCAGGCAGGCATGTACGCCTTCTTCGAGATCGACGGCATGCCGGACAGCCGCGCCGCCTGCCTCGACATCCTCGCCAAAACCAGCGTCGGCCTCGCGCCGGGCTACTTCTTCGGCCCCGGGTCGGACGGGTTCCTGCGCGCCTGCGTCTGCCGCAAGCCCGAGGTGCTGGCCGAAGCGATGGCCCGCCTCGCGCCGGCGCTGAGCTAGGCCCCCTCCACACGCGACGTTAACCGCGTTCGGCGAGGCTGGCGGCGACTGGGGATTCTGTTCTTGCGCCGCCTGCCACCGCCACGCCGCCGTCCGTTTCCGCTCGCCCGCTTCATGGTCGCCGGCGTCGGCTTCCTGGTGCTCGGCGTCGGCTGGAAACTGACTAACGCCGAGCCGGCCGGGGCCACGGCAATGGCGAGCGACGTGGCCCCTGCCGACTACGTGCCGGAGGACAGCGATCCCGGCCCGGCGCCCGTCACCATCGACCCGCTCGCGGCTGCCGACGCGCCGGCGTCCGACCCGAACCGCCCCGGCGCCCCGCTGGATTTCCTGCGGGTGACCTCCAGCTACGGGATGCGCCGCCACCCGATCCTCGGCTTCACCCGCATGCACCAGGGCGTCGACTTCGCCGCCCGCGAGGGCGCGCCGGTGCTGGCCGCGGCCGACGGGATCGTGACGCAGGCCGGGCCGGAGGGCGGCTACGGCAACCTGCTGCGCATCCGCCACGCCGGCGGCTGGGCGACCGGCTACGCGCACCTCTCGGCGTTCGCGCCGGGCGTCGCGCCGGGCGCGCGGGTGCTGCGCGGCGAGGTTGTAGCCTTCGTCGGCCACACCGGCCTCGCCACCGGCCCGCACCTGCACTTCGAGGTCAGCCTCGGCGGCGTGAAGCTCGACCCGATGCAGACCCCCTTCGGCGGCGCCCCCGCCGCCGACCCCCACGCCGGCGCCTACGCGAAGCTGCGCGGCGCGGTGGCGAGTGACGGGCCGGCCTAGAGAGGGCGCGGGGCCGCGCCACATAGCGCTTGCGCCCGCCATGCGATTGCGCACGAAATACCCGCCGCGCCGCCCGCAAGAAGGCGGCCGCACATGCGTGGGAGATACGCCATGACCGATATCGCCGAGAGCGTGCGCGATCTGGAGCGCACCGAGGTGGTCGCCACCACCAACGGGCCGGTGCGCGGCTATCGCGACGGGCCGTTGCAGATCTTCAAGGGCTTGCGCTACGCCGCCCCGCCGCTAGGCGCCCTGCGTTTCGCGCCGCCGCGCAAGCCCGCGCCCTGGACGCAAGTTGTCGACGCCACCGAGCTCGGCGCGCCGGCGATCCAGGTGGGTGTGCCGCCCGGCGAGACCACCGGCGGGCGCAGCGCCGGCGATCCGCCCGCGCCCGGCCAGCCCGGCACCGACGAGGACTGCCTCTTCATCAACGTCTGGACGCCAGGCCTCACCGGCAAGCGGCCGGTCATGGTCTGGCTGCACGGCGGCGGCTTCGCCAACGGCTCCGGCGGCGCGGCCATGTACGACGGCGCGGCGCTGGCCCGGCGCGGCGACGCGGTGCTGGTGACGGTGAACCATCGCCTCAACGTCTTCGGCTACCTCAGCCTCGCCGAGCTCGGCGGCCATCCGTCATCGGGCGAGGCCGGCATGCTCGACATCGTCGCCGTGCTCGAATGGGTGCAGGGCAACATCGCCGCGTTCGGCGGCGATCCGGGCAATGTGACGATTTTCGGCGAGAGCGGCGGCGGCATGAAGGTGGCGGCGCTGCTGGCGATGGCGCCCGCCAAGGGCCTGTTCCACCGCGCCATCGTGCAGAGCGGACCGTGGCTGAAAGCGGTCAGCCGCGAGGCGGCGACCAAGTTCGCCAAGGCGTTCCTGGAGCAGCTTGGCATCGAGCCCGGCAAGCTGGAGAAGCTGCAGACGCTCTCGGCCGCCGAGATCCAGGCCGCCGCCGCCGCGGTGACACCCACCGCCGGGATCGGCGGCTTCGCCCCGTCGGTCGACGGGATCGCGCTGGCGTCCGGACCGTTCGACCCGGCCGCGCCGGCGATCTCGGCCGACGTGCCGGTGATGATCGGCACCAACAAGGACGAGGCGACGCTCTTCATGTTCGCCGATCCGAAGTTCGGCGACTACACCGAGGAGGACCTCGCCCGGCGCGCCAAGGCGTCCGCCGGCGACAAGGCCGAGGCGCTGATCGCGGCGGCGCGGACGACCTTCCCGGACTATTCGCCCAGCCACCTCGCCTCGGCCGTGCAGACCGCGACGATGATGTGGCGCGACTCGATCGCGATGGCCGAGCGCAAGGCCGCGCAAGGCGCCGCGCCGGTCTACATGTACCTCCTGGAGTGGGAGACGCCGCGCGGTCGCGGCAAGCTCAGGTCGCCACATGCGCTGGAGATCCCGCTGGTGTTCGACAACGTCGAGACCGCCCGCAACTTCGTCGGCAGGGGCGATGACCCGCAGACCCTCGCCGAGCAGATGAGCGAGGCCTGGCTGGCCTTCGCCCGCACCGGCGATCCGGCGACGCCCGCCCTCCCCGCCTGGCCCGCCTACGAGCCCGGCCGACGGGCCACGATGGTGTTCAACCTCGAGAGCCGCGTGGTCGACGATCCCTACCCGGCGATGCGCAAGGCCGTGCAGGGGTAGCGCGGTTTGATCAGGCTGGCGCTCTGAACTTCGCGTAGAGCGCCGCCACCCGCTCCACACCCGTCCGCGCCTCGGCTGGGTCCGGCGTCTCGTGGTCGTCGCCGTAGCCGCGCATGTCGCCGCCGTCGAGCATCTGCAGCACGATGCCGTCGCGGCGCGGCACGACGTTCACGCCGTCGTAGATCACCCCGTAGTTCACCTCCGGCTGCGGGATCAGCCACGCGATCTGCCCGCGCACCGGCACGACGCTGTCGTCCTTCCAGAGTTCGCGCGCCGCGTAGCCCGGGCAGTTGATCACCACCTTTTCCTTCAGTCCGGCGAGCTCGCCCGGCGCGTGGAACTCGCGCCGCACGACGCGCCCGCCGGCCGCCAGGAAGTCGGTCATCAGCGTGTGGCCGTAGTCGGCGATGTTGTAGGTCATCGAGCTGGAGCGACGGATCTCCTTCATCGGGAACGGCGTCGTGGCCGGATCGACGTGCTCGGCGCGCGGCTCGATGTCCCGGATGCGGTCGGCGTAGCTCGCGAAATCGAGGGCGCCGGGCGGATCGGCGGCGCCACCAGGCGAGGTGTCGTCCCAGAGGTAGTAGCGGTCCTGCCACTCCACGGGCGTGCCCGGCAGGCCGAGGTAGCTGCGGTAGGTGTGGAACGAGATCCGCGCCATCTCCTCCCATAGCGCCGGAAAGTCGGGGGCGACCTTGTCGGCGAGCGCGATGCGGGAGTCGGGCGTCCAGGTGCCGGTGGCGCGCGACGAGCGGGTGTCGGGCAGCAGGTCGCGGGCGTAGATGGTCACCCTCGCGCCGGCCTGTTGGGCGAGCCGCGCCGCGGTCAGCCCCAGCGCGCCGCAGCCCAGCACCGCGATCTCCGATGGGCTCGCGGCCATCGCCTTGCGCAGCGCGATCGTCCCGGAGCCCCACGACAGCGACCAGCCGCTGCCGCCGTGCCCGTAGTTGTGCACCACCAGCGTGTCGCCGACCTGCTCGGTGTCCAGCCGCGGGCCCTGGGCTCGGAATGGACGCAGACACACGGTAATGTCGAAGACCCGGTCCCAGCTGGCGCGGATCGGGGCCAGCGGCGGATAGCTGGCGGGCGGCGGCGGCGCGCCGGGCGCCGGCTGCACGGCCGGCGTGGTGGCGCACGCGGCGAGGCCGAGCAGGTTCAGGCTGCCGAGCGCGGCGCCGCCCTGTAGCAGCCGGCGTCGATCGAAGCGCGCGCGGCGCGGCGTCGAGAGCTGATCCATGGCGCCTCCGCTTAAGACCGCTAGTCGTCGAGCGCCAGCAGCGCGAAGCTCGCGAGCCAGTGCTCGCCCATGTAGTGGTCCGCCAGGTGCGGCAGCGCCGCCGCCAGGTGCTGGGCGGCGGTGGCCTCGAGGCGCGGGCGAACGTCCGGCGGCGCGACGGCCGCCAGATGACGCCAGCACCAGGCGCGGCTGAGGTTGAGGCCGTCGAGGTGGGCAATTTGCCCGTCGGCGCGGTCGCTCACCACGGCCGGCGCGAACAGCGTCGCCGGCTCGCCGTCGGCCAGCCGCGGCAGGAAGGCGGCGAACCAGGCGGCGAACTCTCCCTCTGGCAGCAGCCGGCGCAGGCACTCGGCTTCCATCAGCGTCGGCGACAGGAAATCGACGCCGCTGGGCTCGAACGGCCGCGCGTCCGCATCGCCCGCGAACCAGCGCCGCGCCGCGTCCGCCAGCACACGGCCGAAGTCGTGGTCGGCGGCGAAGACTGCATAGCGGTGCGCCAGCGCCAGCGCGAAGGCGGAGCTGCCGTGCGTGCCGACCCGGGTCGGATAGGTCGCCTTCGGCAGCCACGCCTGGAAGCGCGCCTCGAACGCCCTGGCGAGCGGCCGCAGCGTCACCGCCCAGCCGCGTCCGCCCGCCATCGCGAGACCCTCCAGCTCGGCCTGCAGCATCAGCAGCCACGCCCAGCCGTACGGCCGCTCGAAGCCCGCCGCCGACGGACGCGCAAGGAAGGCAAGCTCCCCGGCGACATTGTCTTCGGTGAAGGCCTGGTCGAGCCACGCTGCGATCGCAGCCGGCCGATGGCGCCTCCGGGAAGCGCCGCAGCACGCGCGCCAGCAGCCAGTGGCCGTGCACCGCCGAGTGCCAGTCGAAGCTGCCGTAGAAGATCGGGTGCAGCGCGCGCGGGCCGGCCAGATCGTCCGGCCCGGTCAGCACCTGATCGAGCTTGTTCGGAAACTCGCGCCCGACGTGACCGAGCGCGATCCTGGCGAAACTGTCGGCCAGTTCCGGCGTGAGCGTGTGCATGGAGGCCTCTCCTTCCCGGCGAATACGATGGTGCTATAGCGGTCAGCGAGAGTGGTGAGGGGAGGGATTCTCCGTGCGGTTCAGCGTGTTTGCGGCCCTGGCCGCGGTGGTCTGGCTTGCGCCCGGTTTCGCAACGGCGCAGGACGCCGGGCCGGACAGCGGCATGGCCGCCGAGAGCCGCGCGGCGGCGGCGCAAGGACCGGCAGCGCGCGCCGAGCGCCCCGGTCAGGCGACGCCGAGCGATCGGTCCGTCGCCGGCGCCGATGAAGGCCTGCGCATCGACCCGGACTGCGACACCCACGCCGGCGGCGGGGCCAGCGCGCAGGCCGGCGAGTCCGCCGCGAGCGGCCGCGGCGACGCGCGCGCCGACCGCGCCCAGTGCCGCAAGCTGAAGGACAGCGACATCGCCACCGCCCCGATCGGCGAGACGCACGTGGCGACCCGTCACACGGCGACGGTCGGCGGCCGGCCGATCGCCTACACGGCCACCGCCGGCACGCTCACCATCCGCGACGACGACGGCAAGCCGACTGCCAGCATGTTCTACGTCGCCTACACCACCGGTGATCCGCGCCGGCCGGTGACCTTCCTCTACAACGGCGGCCCCGGCTCCTCGACGATGTGGCTGCACATGGGCTCGCTGGCGCCCGTCCGTGTACTGACCGACAGCCCGCAGCCCACCCACGGCGCGCCCTACGACCTCGCCAACAACAACGACAGCCTGCTGGACAAGTCCGACCTGGTGTTCATCGACGCGGTCGGCGCCGGCTTTTCGCGCCCGCTCGGCGACACCAAACTGGCCGCCTTCTGGGGCACCGACCAGGACATCGACGCCTTCGCCCGCGGCATCGAGCGCTGGCTGACCATCAACGGCCGCTGGAACGCGCCGAAGTTCCTGTTCGGCGAGAGCTACGGCACCACCCGCTCGGCCGGCCTCTCCTACCGCCTGCAGAAGGACGGCGTGCAGCTGAACGGCGTCATGCTGCTCTCGTCGATCCTCAACTACGGCCGCCGCCAGCCGGGCTTCGACCAGGAGATGGTCAACTACCTGCCGAGCTATGCGGCGATCGCCGCCTATCACCATCGGACTGCCGCTCAGCCTACGGACCTTCACGCCTTCCTGAACGAGGTCCGCAACTTCGCGCGCGGCCCCTACGCGCTGGCGCTGAACCAGGGCCAGGACCTTCCGACGCCGACCGGCAGGCCATCGCCGCGAAGCTGTCCGCCTACATCGGGCTACCGGTCCAATACATCCTGGCCAGCGACCTGCGCATTCCGCCCGGCCGCTTTCGCAAGGAGTTGCTGCGCGACCAGCGCCTGACGCTCGGCCGTTACGACGCGCGCTTCACCGGCGAGGACTTCGACGCCGCCGGAGACAGCCCCGAGTACGACCCCTCCGACACCGGCATCACCGGCGCCTTCGTGGCCGCGTTCCACGACTACCTGACCCGCGACCTGGGCTACGAAACCAACCTCGCCTACCGGCCCACCTACTATTCGTCCGGGGTGCGCTGGGACTTCAACCACAAGGCCGACGGCCTCGGCGGCGGCAGCGGCGACAACCAGGCCGACGTCGCGCTCGACCTCTCGCAGGCGATGCGCGAAAACCCGCACCTGCTGCTCTATTCGCTGAACGGCGTCTACGATCTCGCGACGCCGTTCTTCGGCACCGAGTACGACCTCGGCCACATGCAGCTCGACCCTGCGGTGCGCGGCAACGTCCGCTTCGCCTACTACCCCTCCGGCCACATGGTCTACCTGAACCCCGACGCGCTCCACGCGATGAAGGCCGACCTGGCGCGGTTCTACGACGAGGCGGCGCCGGCGCGGTGAGCGTCGGCCCGCGGGTCGCTAGAACCGCTCCCCGACCAGTTCCTCGCTTTTCGCCCAGAGCGCCTTGGCGTGCTCGCCGTCGAGCGCGTAGCTGCGCACGCCCTCGCGGACCTCGGCGTCGCTGTCGACCACGTGGGCCACGTGGCAGTCCTCGCAGTAGTGTGCGCCCACCGCGTCCGCGGCCGCCACCACGCCGGACCAGACCGAGGTCGCCGCGCCCTGCGGGATGGTCTTCCACTCGAACGACGGCGCGCCGGAGGCGGCCTGGGTGGCGTTGATGTTGTCCATCAGCTGCTGGATCACCTCGGGCGTCATGTAGCGGCCGAGCTCGGTCTGGATGCCGCCGGGGTGCACCGCCGTGGCGCGCACGCCGCGGTCCTTGTGACGGCGGTCGAACTCGACGGCGAACAGGATGTTGGCGGTCTTCGAACGGCCGTAGGCGCCGAACGGCGTGTACTCGGTGCGTTCGAAGCCGGGGTCCTCGAGGTTCACGTCGGAGAAGCGGTGACCGGCCGACGACAGGTTCACCAGCCGCCCGCCCGACTTCAGCAGCGCGGCAATGCGGTTCACGAACACGAAGTGGCCGAGGTGGTTGGTGCCGAACTGGGTCTCGAACCCGTCCTTCGTGTGGCCGAACGGCGTGGCCATGACGCCGGCGTTGGCGATCACGAGGTCGAACGGGCGCCCGTCCGCGACCAGGGCGTCGGCGGCGCGCCGCACGCTGGCGAGATCGGCGAGGTCGAGCTCGATCAGCTCCAGCGAGCCGCCGTCCTTCGCGACGCCCGCCGCGTCGGTCGCCTGCTTCGCCTTGCCAAGGTCACGCGCCGCGCCGACCACGTCCGCGCCGTGCGCCGCCAGCGCCCGCGCAGTTTCCACCCCCAGGCCGGCCGAAACGCCGGTGACCAGCACCCGCTTGCCCGTGAGGTCGGCGCCGGCCAGCACCTCGTCCGTGGTCGATTTGGCTCCGAAAGTCATAGGTTCAGCTCCTTTGGGGGCGAGGTTGGATCATTGACCGCGCGGCCGGATCGCAGGAAACTGGAGGCCGCCTCCGGAAATATGCGGAGGGTCCCTCCGTTTTTCAAGAGGGCCGATGGCCAGCGACAATAGCGCCGCGGCGCGAAAACCCCGCGTCGACAGCGTCAGGAACCGCGAGCAGCTGATGGCCGCCGCCAAGGCGGCTTTCACCGAGCGCGGCGCGGACGCTCCGCTGGAGGAGATCGCCCGCCGCGCCGGCCTCGGCATCGGCACCCTCTATCGCCACTTCCCCACCCGCGAGGCGCTGCTCGCGGCGGTCTACCGGCGCGAGGTCGAGCAGCTGGCCAACGCGGCCGATCGCTGCTGGCCGAACGCTCGCCCACCGAAGCGCTCGAGGCGTGGCTGCATCAGCTGATCGACTACATGGCCACCAAGCGCGTGATCGCGCCGGCGCTGCGCGCCTCGCCCGGCGAAGGCTCAGCCGCCTACGCCGCGTCCGGACCGACCATCCTCTCGGCGCTGAACCGGCTCGCCGACGCCGCCATCGCCAGCGGCGACGTCCGCGCCGACGTGACGCCCGACGACCTGGCGCGCCTGCTCGCCGGCCTCAGCCTCGGCTACGACCAGCCCGACTGGGCGCCCAGCGCGCGGCGCCTGATCTCGGTGCTGATGGCGGGGCTGAGATCGACTGTGTAAGCTTCGGCCTGCGCGGCGCCGGTTGAACCGTATCACGTCCGCCTGTACGTCACCGCGCCATGCCCCCTACTCCAGCCGCCGAGGCCGCGCGCCGGCGCACGTTCGCGATCATCAGCCACCCGGACGCCGGCAAGACCACGCTGACCGAGCACCTGCTGCTGGCGGGCGGGGCGATCCGCGCGGCCGGCGCGGTGCGGGCCCGCGGCGAGCAGCGGCGCACCCGCTCCGACTGGATGAAGATCGAGCGCGAGCGCGGCATCTCGGTCTCGGCCAGCGTGATGACGTTCGACCACGCCGGACTGATGTTCAACCTCCTGGACACGCCCGGCCACGAGGACTTCAGCGAGGACACCTACCGCACGCTCACCGCCGCCGACGCCGCCGTGATGGTGCTGGACGCCGCCAAGGGCATCGAGCCGCAGACCCTGAAGCTGTTCGAGGTCTGCCGCCTGCGCGACATCCCGATCGTCACCTTCATCAACAAGATGGACCGCGAGGCGCAGGACCCGTTCGCGCTGCTGGACGAGATCGGCTCGAAGCTGGCGCTCGATCCCGCCCCGCTCTACTGGCCCGCCGGCTCCGGCAACCGCTTCAAGGGCGTGCTCGATCTGCGCACCCAGCGCTTCCTGCCCTACGAGCGTGGGGCCGAGACCAAGCCGGCGCCGATCGCCTTCCGCTCCAACGCCATCGTGCAGCATCTCGACCCCGACGAGCAGGGCGAGCTGGAGGAAGGCGCGATGCTGGTCACCGAGGCGGCCAAGCCGTTCGATCCCGAGAGCTTCCTCGAGGGCCACATGACGCCGGTGTTCTTCGGCTCGGCGCTGCGCCACTTCGGCGTCGACGAACTGCTGGAAGGGCTGGGCGCCTACGCGCCGCCGCCGAAGCCGGTCGCCGCGCGTCGGGCGGGCGTCGACACCCACGTGGCGCCCGGCGATGCGGAGGTGTCCGGGCTTCGTCTTCAAGGTGCAGGCCAACATCGACCCCGGCCACCGCGACCGCATCGCCTTCCTGCGCCTGACCTCAGGCCGTTTCACCCGCGGCATGAAGCTGAAGGTGGAGAACACCGGCCGCCAGCTCAGCGTGAACTCGCCGATGCTGTTCTTCGCCGCCGACCGCGAGCTGGCCGAGGAAGCCTACGCCGGCGACGTGATCGGCATCCCCAACCACGGCGTGCTGCGGGTCGGCGACAGCCTCTCGGAGAGCGGCGCCCTGCGCTTCGCCGGCCTGCCGAACTTCGCGCCGGAGATCCTGCAGCGGGTGCGGGTGAAGGATCCGCTGAAGGCCAAGCACCTGAAGCGGGCGCTGGAGGGCCTCGCCGAGGAGGGCGTCACCCAGCTGTTCCGCCCGATCATCGGCGCGGACTTCATCGTCGGCGCGGTCGGGCAGCTGCAGTTCGAGGTGATGGCCGACCGGCTGGAGACCGAGTACGGCCTCGACGTCGCCTTCGAGAGCGCCCCCTTCGCCGAGGCGCGCTGGCTGGCCGGCGAACGCGCCGACGTCGAGGACTTCGTGTCGACGCACCGCACCGCGACGGCCGAGGATATCGACAAGGCGCCGGTGTTCCTCGCCAAGTCCGCCTGGGAAGTCGGCTACGTCACCGAACGCTTCCCAAAGCTGGCCTTCGAGCGCGCCAAAGAGCGGGCGTAAGCCCTTCTCCCCCAGTTTGGGCAGACCGGCCGCTCGCGAGAGCGTTAACCAAGTCGGCGCATTAACCTCTTGCAAACCATTCGGCTCCGGGTTTGCTGTGCGTCCGTCGAAGTCCCGCTGGCTTGTGCCATAGCGGGCCGCCGATGGAGCAGACGCCGGATGTTCGAATTTGGCCGAGAGCTGCGTCGCCTGTTCGGCGCCGCCAGACCGCATTTTCCGGCCAAGGACGGGCTTACCGCCGGCGACGGATCACTGCTGGAGCTGCTGGACCTGCGGATGCTGCGCGCCGAGGCCAAGAGCGCCGACGTCGCCGCCGGCCGGATCGGCGCCCGCGACCGCCCCCGCCGACAACTGGAAGCCGCCGTGGCCTGGCGCGAGGTGGCGCGCCGCTCCGGCGAGCCGGGGGCGCTGCGCAAGGCCGCCGCCACCGCCGAGCGCGCCGCCGAGGGTTACGCCGCGAGCCACCGCCAGCAGGGCTGGGCCCGCGCCCGGCTCGAGCAAGCGGCTTGCGCGCTGCTGGGCGCCGAGCTCTTCGGCGACTCCGGCCTGGAGGCGGCCGCCGAGACCGCGGCCGGCGAGGCCCAGCGTGTCGGCGGCCCGGCGGGCATGCTGGCGCTGTCGACCCTCGCCCAGATCCACGCGCGCCGCAGCATTTCGGCCGGCGGCGCGGCCGAGGCCAGAGGCGCGGCGCGGCTCTTCAACGATCCGATCGGCATGCTGGAAAGCGCCGCCAGGCGCGACGCCCACCTGAAGCTGGCGGCCTGCGAGGCGCGGCTGATCCGCGCCGACCTGCTGATCGGCGCGGGCCTCAGACTAAAGGACGAAGACCTGATCCGCGCCGGCGTCGGCGACCTCACCGCCGCCGAGGAGCGTCTGGATGTGGCTTACGAGCCGCTGATGCTGGCGCGCGTGCAGGTCGCCAAGGCCGCCGGCAAGGCCGCGCTCGGCGAGATGACCGGCGATCTCACCCGGCTCGCCCGGGCGGTCAGCGACCTGGCGACCGCGCTCGACACCCTCGCCCGCGACCAGAGCCCGCTCGACTGGGCGCGCGGTCAGACCATGCTCGCCCACGCGTTGGCGCAGCTCGGGGAGGCGACCGAGAACGAGACCGCCTTCCAGAAGGCGCTCGCCTGCTTCGATCGCGCCGGGCTGGTGCTGAAGGAGGCGCCGGGCCTCGTGCTGCGCGCCGAGGCTGCCAACGGGCGGGGCCTGGCGCTGGCGAGGCTGGCCGAGCTGACCGGCGACACCAAGGTGCTGGACGCCGCCGAGGCCGCCTTCAAGCAGGAGCTGGCCAGCGGCCCGCACCGCAACGACCCGGTGGCCTGGGCGATGCTGCAGGTACAGCTTGGGCAGGTCTACACCACCCGGCTGGCGCTCACCCGCCGCGACCGCGGCGAGCGCGCCGCCGCCGCGCTAGCCTTCCAGGCCGCGCTCGACGTGTTCGGCGAGGAAGGGCTGCGTTCGCTGGCCGCAATCGCCGCCGACGGCCTGGAGCGGCTGGCCTCGGCCAAGGTCGGCTGAGCGCCTGGCGCCCGGCGATGGGCGTCATCACGAGCGACATGCGCCGATTGGTCGAGGAGCAGCAGCTCGGCTTCGTCGCCAGCGTGTGCCCCGACGGGACGCCGAACCTCTCGCCGAAGGGCACAACTACGGTGCTTGACGACGATCACCTGGTCTTCGCCGACATCCACTCGCCACGCACCGTCGCCAACCTGCGCGCCAACCCGGCGGTGGAAATCAACGTCGTCGACGCGCTGATCCGCAAGGGCTTCCGCTTCAGGGGCGCCGCCCGGATCGTCGAGAGCGGCCCGGAGCTCGCCGCCCTGCTCGATTTCTACCGCGCCCGCGGCTCGACCAGCGAGAAGCGCTGCATCGTGGTGGTGAAGGTGGAGAGCGCCGCGCCGCTGATCTCACCCGCCTACGACGACGGGACGCGCGAGGCGGCAGTGGTGGCTAAGTGGCGGGCCTACTGGGACAAGCTCTGGCGCGCGCGCCCCAGCGGCTGACCGCCCGAACGCTGCGTGCAAGCCGCGTTCGGACCCGGCGCGGAACTGACTGGGCGAATGGTCGCGGTTGTCTGCGCCTTGCTCGACTGGCGCAGGGCGAAGCGCTACCTAACCGCGCATGAACGGGGGATGGCGTCTCGCAGGTTTGGTGTTTCTGCTCGCCTCGGCGGCGCAGCCGGCGATGGCGGCTGGCTGCACGCTCGGCAAGCTCGCCGAGCTGCCGGTGACGATGGAAGGCCTCGTGCCGATCGTGCCGGCCAAGGTCGCCGGGGTCGACATCAGACTGGAGGCCGACAGCGGCTCTTTTTTCAGCCTGCTGACGCCGCAGGCAGCTGCGAAGGCCGGCCTGCGCCCCGGTGCGATGCCCTACGGCCCTGACTACGTCGTCGGGCTCGGCGGGATGGAGCACGTGGGGCTGACCACGGCAAAGGACTTCTCTCTTGCCGGCCACAGCTTCCCGCATGCGGATTTCATCGTCGGCGCGCCGCAGCTCGGGTCCGAAAACGTCGACGGGCTGCTTGGCGACAACTTCCTCAGCTACGCCGACGTCGAGTTCGACCTGGCGAACGGCGCGATCCGCATGTTCAAGCCGCTGAACTGCGGCCGCCAGGTCAACTTCGCCTACTGGGCGTCCGGCGGCGGCGAGTTGGCCGACATTTCACCGGCGCGGCCGCCGGCCAACGAGATCCTGGTCAGCATCAAGGTGAACGGTCACGTGATGAAGGCGGCGCTGGATTCCGGCGCCGGCCGATCGTTCATCACGCGGGCCGCCGCACGGGAAGCCGGCGTCTTGGTCACGGACGCCGGCGTGAAGGCGGGCGGCATAGGGGGCGGCATCGGCCACGGAAACTATCAGACCTGGATCGCCCGGTTCGACAGCTTCGCGGTCGGCGACGAGCTCGTGAAGAACGCCACGCTGCGCATCGGCGATACGAGCATCGACGCGGCCAACGGCGCGCCGTTGCAGATGCTGATCGGCGCGGACTTCCTGCTGTCCCACCGCGTCTACGTGGCCAACAGCGAGCGCAAGCTCTTCTTCACCTACATCGGCGGGCCGGTGTTCAACCTCGACCAGGCGTCTGGGACCGGACAGCCAGCCGGCCAAGCCGATACGCCGCCTGCCGCTGCCTCGGCAATTCCCGGCGCGCCTTCGGAAACCCCGGTCGACGCCGCGGGCTTCGAGCGCCGCGCCGCCGCGTACGACGCGCGGCATGAATGGGCGGCGGCGATCGCCGACTACACGCACGCCATCGCGCTCGCGCCCTCCGCGGAGCACGACTACTACGAGCGGGCGCTGGAGCATTGGCGAAACAAGGAGGGAGAGCCGGCGCTCGCCGACCTGTCGGCCGCGCTGAAGCTGAAGCCCGACGATGACGAGGCGCTGCTGGCGCGCGGCGACTTGCGGCTGCAGGCGAAGGACGAAAGCGGCGCCGCAGCCGACTTCGAGGCCGCCGCGAAGGTCAAGCCGAACGACCACCTCGTGGCCGCCCTGGACTATCAGAGGGCTGAGCTGTTCGAGAAGGCGGTGGCCGAGTGGGGGGCGTGGATCGCCGACCACCAGAAGGACCCAGGCCTCGCGGAGGCGCTCAACAATCGCTGCTGGGCGCGCGCGATCTGGGGCAAGCAGCTCGATCAGGCGCTGACCGACTGCAACGGCGCCATTCAGCAATACCCGAACACCGCCGGCTTCCGCGACAGCCGCGGCCTGGTCTACCTGCGCCTCGGCCAGTACAAGGGAATCGATCAGCGACTACGACGCCGCGATCAGGGCGGCGCCGAAGCAGGCCTGGTCGCTCTACGGCCGCGGCATCGACAAACTCCGTCTGGGCCGCAAGGCCGAGGGCGACGCAGACATGGCGGCCGCCGTCGCTCTGGCCCCGAACCTACCCGATATCTTCAAGGGATACGGCGTTACGCCGTGACCGGTTGGCGCGCCGCGCCCTGCCCTGCCCGCTCGCCTCAGGAGGCCCGTGTCGCGTCGGGGAGGCCCAGCAGGCGCTTCGAGATGACGTTGTTCTGCACCTCGTGGGAGCCGCTGTAGATCGACGCCGCCTTGCCTGACAGCCAGCCGCGGATCGCCGCCAGCTCGTCTTCCCTGTAGTCCGCGCCCTCCCAGCCGAGGCCCTGCGCCCCCATCGCTTCGACCAGCAGCTCGGCGCGATCCTGGGCCGCTTTGGCATTCGCGTTCTTCAGGATCGAGCTGGCGGCGCTGGGGCCGGCGTTGCCCTTCGCCTCCGCGGCCACGCGCCGGTTGGTGAGCTGGACCGCGCGCTGCTCGATCGCGTTGGCCGCGATCCGCATCCGCAGGTCGGCGTCCGCCAGGCGCCCGTCCGCGTCTTCACCGACATAGTGTTTGGCCACCACGCCGAGTTCGGGCTGGCGGACCTGGCTCGCGGACCCCGGCGAGCGCTCGTATTGCAGCAGCCGCTTGGCGACGCTCCAGCCTCCGTTCAGCGTCCGATCAGGTTCTCCTTCGGCGCCTCGACGTTGGTGAAGAAGGTCTCGCAGAACGGCGAATGGCCGGCGATCAGCTTGATCGGCCGCACCTCGACGCCGGGCTGACGCATCGAGAACACCACGAAGGAGATGCCCTCGTGCTTCTTGGTGGTGTCGGTGCGCACCAGGCAGAAGATCATGTCGGCATACTGGGCGCCCGAGGTCCAGATCTTCTGGCCGTTGACCAGGAAGTGGTCGCCCTTGTCCTCGGCGCGGGTCTGCAGGGGGCGAGGTCGGAGCCGGAGCCCGGCTCGGAGTAGCCCTGGCACCAGCAGACCTCCCCGCCACGATGTCGGGGATGTAGCGCTGCTTCTGCTCCTCGGTCCCGTATTCCAGAAGGGTGGGGCCGAACATGCTGGTCCCCATGCCGCCGACCGGATTGAGCGCGCCGATCCGCCCCATCTCCTGCTGAAGGACCTGCGCCTCGGTCGGCCGAGAGTCCGCCGCCGCCGTAGGCGGCCGGCCAGGTCGGCGCGGACCAGCCCTTCGCCACCATGCGCTGTCGCCAGAGCTCCTGATCGGCCGAGGGCGTCGCCGGGCCGTAAGGGGCGATCGGCTCGTCGTCCCGTCCGGCGAGCGACTGCGGGAAGTTGCCTTCGAGCCAGGCCCGCGCCTCGTCGCGGAACCTCGCCAGCTCCGCCAATTCCGCCGCTTCCATCGCGTCCTCCTCGCCTCGAAGCGAGAGCTTAGCGGCTTCGCGCCAGGGCCAACACCTCTTCGATCGCCGCGATCACCACCTCCGGCTTCTCGAGCTGGATGCCGTGACCGGCATCCACCGTGCGCCGTACGCCCCGCGTCGATAGCGCCGCGAACTCGTCGTGCATGGCGCACAGAACCTCGCGCCACGCGTCGGCCTGGTCCGCGGGGACGTTGGGCGGCAGCCGACCCGCCGTCAGCATGGTGATCGGCATGTCGCCGAGCGACCGGCGCGCGGCAGCGACCTCGTCCGACGAGGCGCCCATGAAGTGCTTCATCTCCGAGCGGGCAGCTCGATAGCGCCCCGGCGAGGTGCGTTGGGCCACGCGGGCGGCGTTGACGGCGGGCGTCACGGTCGGCAGCGGCGGGCCGACGAACTCGTCGTACTCAGGCATGCCCGGCCTGAGAGCGCCCTCGCGCGCCAGCTTCTCGACGCGCGCCATCTTCGCTTTCGCCGCACGCACCTCGGGGCTTTTCGCGCGCCTCGCCTCGTCGAACAGCGGGTTGCCGGTGACCTCGAACAACCTGCGTCCCTGATACTCGGTGGATCAGTCGACCAGCACCATGCCGACCACTTCCTCGGGATGCTGGAAGGCGAAGAGGCGCATGTGGAGGCCGCCGAGCGACCAGCCCGCCAGGATGTAGGGCGGCGCGACGTCGGCCGCCTTCAGCGCGGCCCGAAGGTCGCTCACGCAGGCCGAAGCGGTGCGCGGCAGCGGCCCCGGATCGCTGAATCCAAAGCCCGCATTGTCGTAGGCCACCGTCCGGGTCTTTGCCGAGATCGGATGCTGCACGCGCGCCCATTCCAGCGTGCTGGCGCCGCCGCCGGGCGCGAAGATCACCGTCGGCGAGCCCTCGCCCAGGATCAGCATGTTGAGCCGCCGCCGGCCGCTGACCTTCACCAGCTGCGGCGGGCGGGCGTAAAACTGGTCCATGCTCGGGTTCGGCTGCGGGATGGGCTGAGGGGCCGTCGCCATGAGCGAGCTTCCTTGCGGGTGTGCTTTAGACACTCCAGGGCGCCGAGGTAGCGCTGTCAAGTAATTATGCAGAATAGAAGCGATCATGGCAGGCCCGAATACTGGCTGCCGATGAGCTCGCTAGAAGTTGAGCGCGGTTCCCTCGCGCACGGCTCAGTGGCTTCCTAGTCCAGCAGACGAGCCGTCTGGCCGCGGCTGGCGACCAGCCTCACCGCCTTTCGGTCAAACGACACGAACTCATCTGCGCCGAGCCAGCGGCCCTCGTAGGCGATCACGCCATCAGCGAAGTCGCCGCCCGCATCAAGGTGGGCAAGGCCCGCTTCGACAAGCGCCTCGTCAGCGAGCACGTTCGAGCCGTTTAGCAACGTCCGCAGGCCGCCCGCGATCTCAGCGGACGTTAGCCGGTACCCGCGGCGAAGCACCCAAACGAGTTCGGAAAGCGCCGTCGCGGTAAGCGCCACCAGTTCTGCGTTCGCCAACTCGCTTCGCGCGAGCGCGGCCTGCCGCGGCTCGTCGTCGACCAGCATGCGGACCAGCAGGTTCGTATCAGCTGTTATCTTCACGGATCAGGCCGGCCCAACCTTGCGCGGTGATCTCGTTAATCTCATCGATCGACAGGGTCGGCTGTCCTTCGCGCTTCAGGATTCCGAACGCGTCGGAGATCTTGCCCTTGGGCCGCGCCGCTCTCACCTCGACCCGGCCGCCGGGTAGCATGTGGACATCGATCTTCTCGCCCGGCCGCACGCCGAGGTGCCTCATCAGGTCCTTGCGGAGGGTCACTTGGCCTTTGGAGGTGACCGTAAGCGTGCTCATGCGCGCAATGTAAGGCAACCGCGCCTTACATTCAATGCGGCAGCCTATGCCGCCAGGTCCGTGGTCTGGCGGCGCATTTTCCAGAAGCGCAGGGTGCGCTGGGCGGAGTCCTTCGGCAGCGCGGCGTAGAGCTCGCCGTATTCCCTGGCGCGGCCCATGGCGTCGGCGTCGCGGTCCAGCACCAGCACGGCGAAGGTCAGGAACAGCGAGCGCTCGAAGTCGGCGGCCTTGCAGACGATCGCCAGCGCGTCGAGCTCGCGGCGCTCCAGGATCAGCCGCGCGGTGTGGAAGTCGATGCCGGCGAGCTCGGCCAGCGCCACCATGAAGCGGGTGGATTCGCGGTTGCGCAACATGCTGGCGAGCGCCTTCGGGGTCAGCGCCTTGCGCGCCACCAGCGAGCGGACGTCGCGTTCGGACGCCTCGTAGTCGGGCGGCAGCGCGCCGTCGTCGGCGGCCAGCCGGTTGCGGCCGGCGGCGAGCGCGGCGTCCAGCTCGGCCGGGTCGACCTCGGCGTTGCGCTCCAGGATCTTGGTGCGCAGCTGCGCCTCCACCACGAAGTACATCTCGTTGAGGAGGTCCATCGGCAGCGAGCGGCGATTGACCACCGCCGCGTGCAGGTTCGGGTTGACGCCGGCCCGGTCGACCACCGTCTCGTGCGACTGGCGCGACAGCGTCGCGCCGTCGTTGCGAATCAGCACGCTGAGCGTCTCGTCGTCGGCGCGTTCGACGATGACCTCGGAAACCACAGCCGACACGGTCACGCGCCGTGAGATGGCCTTAAGGTGCTCCTGGCTGCGGCCGCGCGCCACGGCGAGCAGGTCGTCGTCGGTGAGGATGCGCGAGGCTTCCAGGATCGGTCGGGCGACCTCGATCGCCTCGTCGGCGGCGAGGCGATGCACCAGCTTCACGGGCGCGTCGGCGGCCGGCGCGAGGCGCTCGGCGAGCTCGGTGCGGACCGCTGCTTCCATCTCGCCGGAGAGCTGGGTCAGCACGTCGTCGAACAGCGCCATCTCGCCGGCCCGGTGCTCCGGGTTGGCGAAGAAGAGGTCGGTGAGCTCGCGCAGCAGCACGCGCCGCTTCGCGCTCGAGGGCTCCTGGGCCAGCTCAATCAGGTCACTGAGTTTAGACACGGCGCGTCAGTTGTCCCCGCTCTGCTTGTCGCCGGCGCCATCGCCGTGGGCGGCGGCCTTCTTGTCATCACCGGCGCCGTCCTGGTCCTGGTCGCCGTCCTGATCCTGGTCGTGCGCCGCCGGACCGTTGTCGGGCGGCCCGATCAGCACCGTGTGGCCTTCGGTCGATTCCGGGATCGGATCGGGCGTCATGCCGTAGGCGCGGTGCAGCGAGTAGAACCGCACGCTGTTGGTCGCCTGCGCGCGCTCGGCCGGCGGCGCGGCGTGGCTGGGGGCGGCATAAGCGGCGGGCGGCGGCGCGGCTGCCGGCGCCGGAACCAACGCGGGTGGCGGAGCGGCCGCCGACTGCGGGGCCGGCGGCGCATAGGCGGCGGCGCTCGAATAGGCTTCGGCGGACGTCGGGGCGGAATGGCGCGGCTCAGGCTGCGCCTCGCCCTGCGCCGATCCATAACGGGACTCCGGCCCATCGGTCGCCGGCGCGGCGTAACGCGGGGCCTGCGGCGCGGCGGCGCCGGGGTCGTAGTTCGGCGCCGGCGCGTAGCGCGCTTCCGCGAGGTCGGGATCCGGCGCAGGCGTCTGAGCCTTCTTGCCCGACCAGCTGAGGTAGGGGCCGTGGTAGGCGGCCTGCGACATCGCGCCGCGCTCGTCCTGCGCGGCGCAGGCGCCGCCGAGGCCGGCGAGCCCGAAGCCGATCGTCGTCACGGCGAGGACATGCCGCGCAAGTCTGGGCCGGAGAAAGTCCATCTGATCGCCCTTAAGCGGCGCGGCTTAATTCGCCGCTAACGGGCGCCGTTCAACGGCCACGCCACCAGTGGGTGAGCCGTCGCTCCAACGCCTGAAAGCCGGCGTGCAAGACCCCTGCCATGAGCCCGAGCGCCACCACGGCGGCGAAGCTCTGCGACATCTCCATCCGGTGGCTGGCCTCGAGGATGCGAAAGGCGAGGCCCTGCTGGTCGCCCGAGCCGGCCAGCATCTCGCCGATCACCGCGCCGACCAGCGCCAGGCCCAGCCCGACCTTGAAGCCCTCCAGCGCCTGCGGCACGGCCGACGGCAGCTTCAGCCGGGTGAGCCGCTGCCAGGCGGTGGCGCCGTAGAGGTCGAACAGCCGCTCGAGCTCCGGGTCGGCGGCCGAGAGGCCCGCCAGCGCGCCGGAGTACATCGGGAAGAACGCCGCCACGCAGGCCAGCGCCACCACTGCAAGTTGCGGGTGATCGATGCCGGCCCACACCGTGAAAAGCGGCGCGATCGCGATGATCGGCGTCACCTGCAGCGCGATGGCGATCGGCCGGAAGCTCGCCTCGGCGACCCGCGCCGAGGCGGCGCCGAAGCGCGGCGAGGCCGGCCAGCGCGCCGGTGATCGCGAAGGCCATCAGCGCCGTGGAGAGCGTCCGCCAGGCCGAGACGAACAGCAGCGGCGCGCTGCCGACCAGCGCCAGAAAGATCGCCGAGGGCGTCGGCAGGAAATACTCCGGCACTGCCAGGAAGCGGCAGAGCATCTCCCAGGCGCCCAGCAGCAGCGCCACGAACAGGATCGGCGCAACAACGAGCGCCCAGCGCCTCACGCCGCCTGCTCCATGCCCCGGCGCAGGATCTCCGAGAGGTGCTCGGCGGTGTGCCGGAACGCCTCGGTGGTGCGAAAGCCCGGCGGTCGCGGGGCAGGCCCTCCCACCGGCAGCTCGCCGGCGACCCGGCCCGGACCGGGAGTCATCACCACTACGCGGCCGGCCATGTAGACCGCCTCCTCGACGTTGTGGGTGACGAAGACGATCGCCGGCCGATGCTCGGCCCAGAGCGCCAGCACATCGTCGGCGAGCTGGCGCCGGGTGATCTCGTCGAGCGCGGCGAACGGCTCGTCGAGCAGCAGCACCTTCGGCGAGGTGACGAGCGCGCGGGCCAGCGAGGCGCGCATCGCCATGCCGCCGGAGAGCTGCGCCGGGCGCGCCCGCTCGGCGCCCGCCAGCCCGACGCGCCGCAGCGCCAGGGCGGCCTCGGCGCGCGCCTGCCGGCCCGGCACGCCGGCCAGCTCCAGCGGCAGCGCGACATTGGCCGTGGCGGAGAGCCAGGGCGCCAGCGTCGGCGACTGGAAGACCACCGATGTCTCGCCGCGGCCGGCGGCGCGGCGCACTTCGCCCCGCGTCGGCCCCTCCAGCCCGGCCAACAGCCTGAGCGCCGTCGATTTTCCGCAGCCCGAGGGCCCCACCAGCGCCACGATCTCGCCGGGGGCCAGGGCGAAGTTGATCGGGCCCAGCACGCGTCCGCGGCCCGGATAGTCGACCTCGACGTTCTCCAGCGCCGCGACGGCCGTGTCGGCCATCTACTTCACCGGCGTCTTGGGCAGGAAGTCGAGGCTGAAGGCGTCCTTGTAGTTGGCCGCGCCTTTCTGGGAGGCGATCTTGAAGAAGTCCGCCCAGTGCTGGTCGCTCATCGCGCCGATGCCAAGCGTCGCCGCGTCGCCGCCGTCCACCAGGTGATAGGTCCGCATCTTGTCCCGCGCCTGCGCCAGGACGTCCTCGGTCATGTTCGGATTGTCCTTCATGATCAGCGCGTCGGCGGGCTTCGGATCGCCCTCGAGGTAGTTCTTCCAGCCCACCGCGCTGGCCTCGACGAAGGCGCGGATGGCGGCGGGGTTCTTGGCGATCAGGGCGTTCGGCGCCAGCACCATCGCCGCGTAGCTGGGGTAGCCCTGGTCGGCGAGCAGGAAGACGGTCGGCGCAAAGCCCGCCGCCTTCTGGATCGTGTAGGGCTCGGAGGTCAGGTAGCCCTCCTGCACCGCGTTCTTGTTCAGGATGAAGGTGTTGTTGTTGAAGTCGTAGCTGCGGACCTGGTCGTCGGAAAAGCCGTAGCGCGCTTTCAGCCAGGGCCAGAACGCCGTCTTCGAGGCGTCGGAGAGCAGGATCGGGTGGCCCTTCATGTCGGCCAGCGACTTGATGCCGGCGTCCGGGTGGGCCAGCAGCACCTGCGGGTCCTTCTGCATGAACGCCGCCACCGCTTTGACCGGCGCGTGGGCGCCCACGAGGTTCATGACGATGAAGCTGTTGGAGCCGTCGCCCAGCTCCACCGCGCCGGAGGCCACCAGCTCGGGCACGTTGACGGTCGAGCCGCCCTGGATGATCCGCACGTCGAGGCCGCGCTTGGCGTACTCGCCGGTGGCCAGCGCCTCGTAGAAGCCGCCATGCTCGGCCTCCGCCTGCCAGTCGGTGGCGAAGCGGATCACCGTCTTCTGCGCGCCGCCGGCCGGCTGGCTTTGCGTGCAGGCGCCAAGCGCCGCCAGCGCGGCGATCAGAAGTAGCTTCAGACGCATGGAACCTCCCCGCGAAGGCCGCGGACCCTAAAGCGCGGCTACGAAAAGGGAAACGGTCCTTTGGGGCCGGATCAGCCGGCCACGAGCGGCGGCGAACACGCAGGCACGACGAGAAAGAGGGCGACGCTCAGGTCGCCCCGAGCCTCGCCCTCTCACCCAAGTCCTTGTCGGACCTAGCGTCGAAGGTGTCGCCTCGAACTCGCCGGCTCCGGTTTGACCCTTCGCCTCGTCGTCCTTTGGCCAGAAAGCCGGCCCAGGGGTCCCAGGTTGCCCCGGGGGTTTCTCGGGCTTGGCCTCCCCGGCGTCGGTTTCCTTTGAGGTTTCCCTCGCCGGCTCCGTCTCGCCGCCTCCAACGATCAGGAGATTGCGCCGCCCGTTTGCGGCTCGCAAGCCGTCCGCAGGCGGCCGTTGTGGAACGTCGCTGCGCCCGCGGTGCAGAAGCTGTGGACAACGGTTGAGTGCGACGAAATTGCCGGGCTATTTCAGCGGGTTCGCTTTTCCCCAGGTTTCGTGGGACCGCGAAGCGCGCCCCCTCACCTCCCCGCGGCTGGTCGCGGACGTCGGATCGGCCTAGACGAGCGAGCGATGACCGAGCAGCCGTTCTGGCAGACCAAATCGCTCGCCGAGATGAGCCCGCAGGAGTGGGAAAGTCTCTGCGACGGCTGCGGCCTGTGCTGCCTGGTGCGCTTCGAGGACGAGTTCAGCGGCGAGATCATCCCGACCCGCGTCCACTGCAAGCTCTTCGACTCCGAGGCCTGCCGCTGCACCAACTACGAGGACCGCCACCGCCACGTGCCGGACTGCATCAAGCTGACGCCCGGCAACATCAAGGCGCTGGGCTGGATGCCGAAGAGCTGCGCCTATCGGCGGCTCTGGGAGGGCAAGCCGCTGCCGCGCTGGCACCCGCTGATCACCGGCGATCCGGAGAGCCCGCACCGCGCCGGCGTGTCGGTGCGCGGCCAGACGATATCGGAGCTTTCGCTCGCCGAGCCCGAAGACGCCTTGGATTTCGAGGCGCCCGACCTATCTCGCGATCATAGCGACGATTGAGCCCGACGGCCGCTTCGGCTTAAACGGGCGGGTTCGTTATTTGGCTCAGCTGGCACAACCCCTTTGGCGCAGGATCCCTACGTTGAACTCGGCGTACCGCGCACTGCGAGCGCGGATGAGCTTCGCCGCGCCTTCCGCAAGCTCGCCAAGCAGTACCACCCCGACGCCAACCCCGGCGACGCCTCGGCCGAGGAGCGCTTCAAGCGCATCGCCGCGGCGTTCGACCTGCTCGGCGACGAAGAGAAGCGCAAGAAGTTCGACCTCGGCGAGATCGACGCCGACGGCCGCGAGACGATGCGCGGATACGGCGGCGGCAATCCGTTCGGCCAGGGCGGCGGCTTTCGGCCCGGTCCCGGCGGCGCACAGTTCGAAGACGTCGACCTCGGCGACATCCTGGGCGAGATGTTCGGGGGCCGCGGCGGCCGCGGCGGCGGGTTCAACTTCCAGAATCGCGGGCACGACGTGCGGGCGCGCGTCGAGCTCGACCTCGAGGAGGCGATCAACGGCGCCAAGCGGCGGATCGCCTTTACCGACGGGCGCAAGCTGGAGGTCACCATCCCGAAAGGCGCGTCGGACGGGCAGGTGCTGCGGCTGAAGGGCCAGGGCGCGCCGGGCCGCGCCGGGGCCGGCGCCGGCGACGCGCTGATCGAGCTGTCGATCCGGCCGCATCCGATCTTCAAGCGCGACGGCGAGAACCTGGTGATGGATCTGCCGATATCGGTGCCGGATGCGGTGCTGGGCGGCAAGGTCGAGGCGCCGACCCCCGACGGCCCGGTGACGCTCAGCATCCCGCCAAACTCCAACTCGGGCTCGACCCTGCGGCTGCGGGGCAAGGGCATGCCGGGGCCGCTCGGACGGCGCGGCGACCTGATGGCGCGGCTGCTGGTCAGCCTGCCCGACCCGCCCGACCCCGAACTCACGCGCTTTGCCGAGACCTGGCGCGCGGACCGGTCCTACGCCCCACGCCGGCGCTCCTGAGGCGCCATCTTGCAAAGCGGCGGCAATGTTCAGCCGCTATTCAGCGGGGCTCTCCTACGAGATCGCCCATGCAGCGGACCCTGCCCGCTCTGATCGCTATCGCCGCCGCGGGCGCTGTCGCGGCCGGCGCCGCCATGGCCCAGGCCCCGCACCAGGCGCCTGCGCCGGCGCCGCCTCATGCGACCCGGCCGGCGCCCAAGCCGGTCGCCGCGCCGCCGCCGCGCCAGCCCAACTCGCTGGGCGCGGACTGGCGCCTGCAGCAGGATGAGGCGCGCCGAGCTTCGGCGACAGCGCCGCATCATGCCGCTCAGCCGGGTGATCGAGCAGATCAATGCGCGCTCGCCTGGGCGGCAGCTCGACGCCGGACTGGAGTATCAGGGCGACGCGGCCCATCTATCGGGTCCGCTGGATGACACACAACGGACGGCGCATGGACTATTTGATCGACGCGGCCACCGGGGCCATCCTGAGCGGAGGCTGAGGCAAAGACCAGATGCGCATTCTCGTCGTCGAAGACGATCCCGATCTCTCCCGCCAGCTGAGAGCCGCGCTCGGCGACGCCGGCTATGCGGTGGACTACGCCCCGGACGGCGAGGAAGCGCACTTTCTCGGCGAAACCGAGCCCTACGACGCCATCGTGCTCGACCTCGGCCTGCCGAAGATCGACGGCGTCTCGGTGCTGGAGCGCTGGCGGCGCGCCAGCGTGGCGACGCCGGTGCTGATCCTGACCGCCCGCGGCGCCTGGAGCGAGAAGGTGGCCGGCTTCGACGCCGGCGCCGACGACTACCTGACCAAGCCGTTCCACACCGAGGAGCTGCTGGCGCGCCTGCGGGCGCTGCTGCGCCGCTCCGCCGGGCACGCCTCGCCCAGCCTGGAGTGCGGCGCCCTGCGGCTCGATCCGCGCGCCGCCCGCGCCACCGTCAACGGCGAGCCGCTGCGCCTCACCTCGCTGGAGTACCGCCTGCTGCACTACCTGATGATGCACCAGGGCCGGGTGATCAGCCGCACCGAGCTGGTCGAGCACCTCTACGACCAGGACTTCGACCGCGACTCCAACACCATCGAGGTGTTCATCGGCCGGCTGCGCAAGAAGGTGGGGCCGGAGCGGATCGAGACGGTGCGCGGGCTCGGCTACCGGCTGGTGGCGCTCGAGGGCGAGGCGACCACCACGTGAAAGCGGCAAGCGCCTCGCCGTCGGCGCTGCCGTTCCCGGGACGACGCGACCGGGTCGGATCGAGCAGGGCCGAGCGCCACGCGGCCCGGCCGCCGAAACCCCGGCGCCAGCCCTCGCTGGTCCGCCGGCTGGTCGTGCTGCATGCGCTGCTCAGCGCGGCGGTGCTGGTGGCCGGCGGCCTGACGCTGTCGGCGTTCTTCGCCGAGCGCTCGACCGCCGCGTTCGACGAGCGGCTGGGCGAGGATGTGCTCGACCTCGTCAGCGGCACCTCGGTCGACGAGACCGGCGACGGTCGCCGCCCCGACCCTCACCGATGCGCGCACCGGCTATGCCTACTCCGGCAAATACTGGGAGCTGGTGACGCCGTCGGGCGCGGGCCAGGTGCGGGCGATCGACCGCTCGCGCTCCATGTGGGACGCGCCGGACTTCGTGCTGCCGCCCGGCGGCGCGCCCGAGCTCGCCCGCCAGGCCGGCAAGACCATCTACTACGACGGCGTCGGCCCGGCCCCCACGCCCACCGGCGCGCCCCCGGCCCAGCCGAACGCCCCGGTCCGCAAGGAGCCGGTCCGCATCGCCGCCGAGGAGGTGCGCATCGCCGGCGTCAAGGAGCCGATCATCTTCATGGTCGCGCAGGACCGCTCGCCGATCGATTCCAACATCCGCACCTTCGAGGTCGCCGTCGCCGTCGCGCTGGCCGCCCTGCTGGCGATGCTGATCGCCGGCGTGGTGCTGCAGGTTCGCGTGGGCCTGCGGCCCCTGTTCCGGCTGCAGCGCGACGTGGCGGCGGTGCGCACCGGCAAGGCCGACCGCGTGGTCGGCGACTACCCCGCCGAGCTCGAGCCGCTGGCGCTCGAGCTCAACGCCCTGATGGCCCACAACCAGGAAGTGGTCGAGCGCCAGCGCACCCATGTCGGCAACCTCGCCCACGCGCTGAAGACGCCGTTGACCGTGATGGACGCCGAAGCGCAGGCCAGCCCCGGCTCGCTGGCCGAGGTCGTCCGCCGGCAGGTCGTGGTGATGCGCGAGCAGGTCGACCATCACCTGCGCCGCGCCCGCGCTTCGGCGCGCCAGCAGGGCGGCGGCGAACGCACCGCCGTCGCCCCGCTGCTGGAGGAGCTGGCGCTGACCCTGGAGCGCATCTTCCAGGACAAGCGCGTCGAGATCGACTGGCGCGCGCCGGACGAGCTCTCCTTCCACGGCGAGCGGCAGGACCTGCTGGAGCTGGCCGGCAACGTGATGGAGAACGCCTGCAAGTGGTGCAAGGCGCGGGTGCGGGTGACGGCCGAGCCGACGACGCCGACGACCTTCAGCCTGACGGTCGAGGACGATGGCCCGGGCCTGGCGGCGGAAGACCGCCAGGGGGTGCTGCAGCGCGGCGCGCGGCTCGACGAGACCGCGCCGGGCTCCGGCCTCGGGCTGTCGATCGTCGACGAGCTGGCGCGGGCCTACGGCGGCGACCTGACGCTGGCCGACTCGCCGCTCGGCGGCCTGAAGGCCACCCTGTCGCTGCCGCGCGCCGAAGCCTGAGCGAAGGCCCGTTGGCGGAAGCTTAACACCTGTTCAGCATGCTGGAATCGGATGCGCCTGCGTCCGGACCGGGACCCCATGAACCAGATGTCGGAGGCCAAGTTGACCCTGGTCAAGGGCCTGATCGAACAGGCGCCTGACGTGGCGGTCCAGAATCTCCTGCTGGCGCTCAGGGCGGACCGCCGTCACGACGCGAGCCTCACCCTCGTCCAGAAGATGATCGAGGCGGAGGCCGGCGACCGGCGCGCCCGCAACATGGTCTTCGCCCCGATCGCGCCGCTGTGCGCCGCGGCCGGGCCGTTCAGCGGCCTCAGCTTTCCGCCCCGCGCGCTGGCGCTGATCTGGAAGGCGCTGAAGGCGGACTATCCCGACGAGGTCGCCGCCGCCAAGGATCTCGCCGCGGGCTGGGGCGGCGCTGATTCGACGCCTGAGCGCCTCGACGCGCTCTGCGCCCACGCCGCGGCGGGCCTGCGCGCCGGCCGCGGCCCGTTCGGCGCGGCGGCGGCGGCGGCCGACCAGGGCGGCGGCCGCGCCGCGCTGGCCGCCTGCCTCGACATCGCCCCGGTGACGCGCCGCGCGCTCGACCAGATGCCGCAATGGCTGGGCCGGATGACCAGCGAGCGGGCCGCCAACCTGCGCCTCGCCTACCGCGACGCGGTGGCGATCGCCGACGACGCCGGCCCGCGCTTCTTCGAGATGCTGGCCGCCCACCTGGCCGAGCCGTGGCTGATCCTGCGGGTCATCTCGGGCGTCATGGACCGGCCCGGCGAGGCCTATGTGTCGGGCTCCGAGCTCGCCAGCTTCGGCGAGCGGGTGCTGGCCGACATCGAGCGGCGGCTCGGCGAGGTGACCGCGTTCAAGTCGACGGCAGGACGCCCCGCCGCGCACGCCGCCGCCCAGGCCGTGCACCAGGCCACCATCGAGATCGCCGAGTTCGAGCAGTCGTTCGCCCTCACCCCGGACGGCGGCTGGGGCCAGCGCCTGGCGCGCCACAAGAAGACCCTGGCGAGCACCATCGAGGGCCACCTTAAGGAAACCGACGCGGCGGTCGCCCATGCGCTGCCGCTGCACACGGTGCGGATGGGCCCGCGCACCCTGCGCGGCGTGCCGCGGCTGAGCCACGACCCGGAGCCGGCGATGGTCGAGACCGCCGCGACCCTGCTCACCTTCATGAACGAGGTGCGCGCCAGCGCCGCCGCCGGCGGCTTCGCCTCGGCCCGGGCCAAGGCGCTGGAGGTGCTGGAGAACCGGCTCGACGCCTACGTCGAGGAGGTGCTGGCCGAAATCCGCGACGAGGACGGCGTCGACGTCGAGCGCGCCCGCGCCTTCCTGGAGATCGCCGCCCAGCTCTGCGGCCTCGCCCGCGACGAAAAATCCGCCCAGATCGTCCGCCGCCGCGCCGCCGCCGCGGCCTGACGGCGCGCGCGGGGCCGGCCGCGAATGCGCTCGCCCCGTAAACCCACCCGCAAAGCAACCGCTAACTACGGCGCCCGAACTGTGGCGGGCCTTGTCGAGAGCGCGCGGCGCCCGCCGCCCGAACCGACCCCGCGCGTCGACGCCGCGCCATGCTGCGCCTGCGAACGCGCCGCGCCGAACCACCACAAATCACCACAAATAACCGCTCCCCGCCATGCTGCGCCGCCGAAGGGAGCCCGTTTCACCCGATCAACAATGTCAAAGACCACCGCCGCGAGCCTCGCGGCAGCTCTGGAACAAACAGAGAACCACGCAGGTGAATCGTCGTCAAGTCTCGCGCTGAACGTCGTACCAGCTTCGAGATTGGGATCCGCCTTGTATACAACCACATAACGTTATACGTTACAGCATGATCCGCAACTTTCGAGACCGGCAAACCCAGACGGTCTGGAACGGCGAACGATCGAGACGACTGCCGACCGACATTCAGGACGCCGCGCTTCGCAAGCTACGACTGATCAACGCGGCGCAGCGACTTGACGACCTGCGCGCACCGCCGGGCAACCGGCTGGAAGCGCTTGCGGGCGATCGGGTCGGGCAGCACTCGATCAGGATCAATCAGCAGTGGCGGGTCTGTTTCCGCTGGATCGACGGAGAGGCCGAAGATGTCGAGATCTGCGACTATCACTGACGGGCCGGAACGGCTCCGCAATCCGACGCCCGGCGACATCCTGCTGGAAGAGTTCCTGCGCCCGATCGCGATGAGTCAGAACGCCCTGGCCAAGGCCATCGGCGTGCCGCCCCGGCGGATCAACGAGATCGTGCTGGGCAAACGCTCGGTCACCGCCGACACCGACCTGCGTCTCGCCCGTTACTGGGGGGTCTCGGACGGCTTCTGGCTGCGGCTGCAGGCCGACCACGACCTGATGCAACGCCGCCGCCAGCTCGGCGCGGAACTGGACCGCATCTCGCCGCACGCCGCCTAGGCAAGCGTCGCTTGCCCGCGAACCGACGGTAGGGCATCGCGCGCCTTAACCGGAAGACCTCGAGGCCGTGAGCGCCATCCGCCGCTCCCGCACGACTGGCCATCCGGTAGGCGCCGCAGCGTGGCTGGAATCCCTGGAGACACGCATTGGCCGGCAGCTGGCGCCGCAAGAGCGCGGGCCGAAGCCGCTTGCAAGGCACGAGGACGGTCAGGGCGAGTAATTTCATACAGTGTCACCGTAACCGCATCCTGTCCAATGGGCCGACCTGGCGACCAGCTTCTGTCATGCACGCTTCTTGTAAGGCACACCCCCGGGCGTGGCGCGTGAGTGTTTTCCGCGGCCGCCGCAGACGTGCAGCCCTACTCCCCGGCCAGCGGACCCAGGCCGCGTTTCAAGGCGCCGACGACGCTCGTGGTGATGCCTGAAGAGTGCCAGTCCATCCCCATCACGGCCCCGAACGATGAAACCAGAAAGGGTGCGACAGTCGCCGAAGCAGCTCTGTCGCGGCCGTAGTGGTGAATGATGGCCTGGCCAATCACCGCGCCTAGTCGGGTCATGCGTTCGGCCAGCCAAGGTGGCACTCGCCCACCGTGGAGCTGGCAAGTCGGCGCTGCCTGCACGCGAAGCCAATGACGCCTCCGAGTTCTCGTAACGTTCTACACTGCGAGAGCTGAATGCGCCACCACGACTTGATCCCCACTGCGCGCACTGCCGCCATCCTGAAATCAGGATGCAGCCAGTTCAGACTCCCGCTCGGGCAGGTCTTCGGCGATGAAGCCGTCTGTCTGGCGGCTCCAGAGGCGGGCATAGAGGCCACCGCCGTTCACCAGGATCGCGTGCGGGCCATCCTCGACGATGCGGCCGCGGTCCAGCACCACAAGCCGGTCCATGCGGGCGATGGTGGAGAGGCGGTGGGCGATGGCGATCACCGTCTTGCCGCGCATCAACTCGGCCAGGCTCTCCTGGATGGCTGCCTCGACCTCGGAATCCAACGCGCTGGTGGCCTCGTCGAGCAACAGGACCGGCGCGTTTTTCAGCAACACGCGGGCGATGGCGATACGCTGGCGCTGGCCGCCGGATAGATTGACGCCGCGCTCACCGACATGGGCTTCGTAACCGCTGCGGCCACGGCCGTCGCGCAGGGAGAGGATGAACTCGTGCGCGTGGGCCCGTCGCGCGGCGTCGACCAACTCCTGGTCCGACGCGCCAGGGCGGCCGTAACGGATGTTGTCCGCCACCGAGCGGTGGAGCAACGCGGTGTCCTGGGTGACCATGCCGATCTGCGAGCGCAGGCTGTCCTGGGATACGGTCGAGACGTCCTGGCCGTCGATCAACAGGCGCCCGCCCTGCAGATCGTAGAGCCGCAGGATCAGCGAGGTGAGGGTCGACTTGCCGGCGCCGGAGGGGCCGACCAGTCCGACCCGCTCCTGCGGGCGGATGGTCAGGCTGAAGTCCTCCAGCACACCGTCTTCACGGCCGTAGTGGAAGCGGACGTGGTCGAAGCGAATCTCGCCCTTGCCGACGCGCAAGGAACCGGCCTGCGGTTCATCCACGACGGTCAGCGGCCGCGACAAGGTCTCCACGCCGTTGCGCACGGTGCCGATGTTCTCGAAGAACAGGCTGGTCTCCCACAGGATCCACTGGCTCATGCCCTGGAGCCGTTGCACCAGGGCGATGGCGATGGCGACCGCCCCCGGAGTGATGGCCGAAGCCATCCAGAGGTTGATACAGAGCGCCACCATGGCCACCAGCAGCGCGTAGTTCATCATGAACAGCGACATGTTCATGCGCGTGGTCAGGCGGTTCTGGCCGTAGGCGGTGACCATGAACTCGTCCATGCTCTGGCGGGCGAAGTCGATCTCGCCGGTCGAGTGGGCGAACAGCTTCACAGTCATGATGTTGGAATAGCTGTCGACGATGCGGCCGGTCATGATCGAGCGCGCGTCGGCCTGCTGTTCGGAGATCTTCTGCATTCGCGGCACGAAATAGATGCCGATGCAGATGTAAGCGGCCAGCCACAGCAGCATGGGGATGATCAGCCGCCAGTCGGCCGAGAGCATCAGCAGCACCGCGCCAATGAAGTAGACGCCGATGTAGACGGCCAGGTCGATGACCTTGGTGATGGTCTCGCGCACGGCCAGCGCGGTCTGCATCACCGTGTTGGCGATGCGACCGGCCATGTCGTCCTGGAAGAAGGCCAACGACTGGCGCAGCAGGTAGCGGTGCATGCGCCAGCGGCCCATCATCGGGAAGTTGCCGAACAGGCCCTGGTTGAAGGTCAGCTGCCAACCGATCTGCATAACTGGCATCAGCACCAGGACGACGGCGCCCATCGCCAGCAGTTCGTGGCCGTGCGCGGCGAAGAAGTTGGCGCGATCGCTGCGCGCCAGCCAGTCGACCAGCCCGCCCATGAAGCGGAACACCAGCACCTCGGTCGCGGCGATACCGGCGCTCAGGAAACCGACGATGGCCAGCAGGCCCCAGGTCCGTTTGACGAAACCCAGGACGAACGAGCGCACGCTGCTGACCGGCTCGGTCAGGCCGTCCCCCTCGAAGGGGTCGATCAGGCGCTCGAAGATGCGAAACACTTCAGGTTTGGCTCCAAGGCGGCGCTCCTAACCCGAAATGCTTCAGAGAGCGAATTCTGCGTCGCCGCCGTCCCAGGTGTCGGTGAAGCGTGATCTTCAGCGTGGGTCGGAGATTGAACGAATTTCGCCGCGCCCCGCTTAGAGGTCGCCTCCCCGCCGGAACGGGACAAACGCCGCCGCCATGGCCGAGCCGTCGTTGATGCGCCGCGCGGCTTCGCCCAGCACCGCCTCCCCGATCGGCGCGATGCCCTCCGCCTCCACCTGCCGCGCGAACTCCGCCATCCGACCGGTGCGCTGGGCTTCGGCGAGCGACAGGCGGCGCCGGCGGGCCATCCGTGCGGCCCTCAGACCACTCGCACGCGCGCCGCGCTCTCCGGCAGGTCGCCGCCGAAGGCGCGCTGGAAGAACTCGGCCACGGTCGGCCGCTCCAGCTCGTCGCACTTGTTGAGGAAGGTCAGGCGGAACGCCAGCGCGATGTCGCCGGCGAAGATCTCGGCGTTCTGCGCCCAGGTGATCACCGTGCGCGGGCTCATGACGGTGGAGATGTCGCCGTTCATGAAGGCGTTGCGGGTCATGTCGGCGACGCGGACCATGGCGGCGATGGTGCGCTTGCCTTCCGGCGTCGTGCCGCAGGTCGGCGCCTTGGCCAGCACGATCTCGGCCTCGACGTCGTGCGCCAGGTAGTTGAGCGTGGTGACGATCGACCAGCGGTCCATCTGGCCCTGATTGATCTGCTGGGTGCCGTGATAGAGCCCGGTGGTGTCGCCCAGCCCGATCGTGTTGGTGGTCGAGAACAGGCGGAAGAACGGGTTCGGCCGGATCACCCGGTTCTGGTCGAGCAGGGTGAGCTTGCCCTGCGCCTCCAGCACCCGCTGGATCACGAACATCACGTCCGGGCGGCCGGCGTCGTACTCGTCGAACACCAGCGCCATCGGCCGCTGGATGCACCAGGGCAGCATGCCTTCGCGGAACTCGGTGACCTGACGGCCCTCGCGCAGCACGATGGCGTCCTTGCCGACGAGGTCGATCCGCGAGACGTGGCTGTCGAGGTTGACGCGGATCATCGGCCAGTTGAGCCGCGCGGCCACCTGCTCGATGTGGGTCGACTTGCCGGTGCCGTGATAGCCCTGGATCATCACGCGGCGGTCGTACGCGAAGCCGGCGCAGATCGCCAAGCGTGGTCTGCGGGTCGAAGCGGTAGGCCTCGTCGAAGTCCGGCACGTGGCTGTCGCGCACGGAGAACGCCGGCACCTGCATGTCGGAATCGACGCCGAACGTTTCGCGCACGCCCACCATCTTGTCGGGGAGCATGCTGAGCAGGACATCGTCAGCGGGACTGGTCAGGATCGTCATGGCGCGGGTTCACTAGCCTGGAATGAACGGGATGCAAACGGCTGTTTCAGTGCGCCGAAACGGCGCGAAGCTCAGGCGAGCTTGGCCTTCCGCAGGGTCCGGAACGCCTTGATCACGCGCTGCAGCTTGTGCTCGGTGGAGCGGTCGCCGCCGTTCGCGTCCGGGTGGCAGCGCTTCAGCAGCTCGGTGTAGCGGCGGCGGATCGTCGCGGCGTCGGCCGTGGCGTCGAGATCGAGGTCGGCCAGCGCGTTGCGCTCCAGCCGGCCCAGCCGCTTGTCGTAGGCGGCCCGCTCGGCCTCGGTCGGCGGCTTGTCGCGGCCGAAGATCCCGAAGGCGTCGCGAAAGAACGCCGCGCGAGGCCGCCGCGGCCGCCTCGCGCGAGCCGCGCCCGGCGCTGAACGTCCAGGTCGGCCGCCCGCCGGTGAACGACTCGTCGGTCTGGCGGCGGCGGACCTGCTCGTCGGTCATGCCGGCGAAGAAGTTCCAGCTGCGATTGTACTCGGCCGCGTGCGGCTGGCAGAACCAGTAGTGCTCCTCCAGCATGTCGCGCGACTTCGGCGCCCGGGCGACGCCCGACGGCCCTGCAGCCGGGGTGGTCGCACGGCCGCTCGCCGGGCTTCAGCCCCGCCTCGGTCGCGTCCGCATCGTCCCCGCGCGGCGGCGGCCGCACGCGGATGTCGACGAACCTGGGTCGATATTGAAAGGCCGTGGTCATTGTCCGAAGTATGCGACTGAACGTTTGCCGATCAAGAATTGACAGGCGACGAATTGGGAGGCGAAATAATGGGCGTCGTCGCCGAGAGCCTGAGGGCCAAGCTCAGCGCCGCCTTCTCCCCTGCCCTGCTCCAGATCGACGACGAGTTCGCGCGCCATGCGGGCCATGCCGGCGCACGGGAAGGCGGCGAGAGCCACTTCAATGTGGTGATCGAGGCCGCCGCCTTCGAGGGCGTCGGCCGCGTGCAGCGCCAGCGCATGGTCTACGCCGCCGTCGCCGACGAGCTCGCCGGCCCCGTGCACGCCCTCTCGGTAAAGGCGCTGGCCCCGGGCGAGCGTAGCCCAAGGGCGAGTTGGAATCAATTGGTGCGGCGGCCCAAGACCCTTCCCCCTTCGGGAAGGCCGAAGGCGAAGCCGAGGGGGTTGGGGATGACCTTCCCCCATTGTCGCTCCGCTGCGCGGTCGCGACGTTCCCGCTCGCGGGGGAAAGGCGCGCGGGCGGGCTCAGTACTCTCCGCTCATCCCGATCAGGTGGTAGTGCGCCGCGATCCACAGCATGAACGCGAAAGCGGCCAGCAGCAGCACGGCGAAGAGCCGCGCCGACCAGTCCGCCTTCCGGCGCCACACCATCCACAGGTTCGCGAGCGCGATTGACGTCCCTCCGACGAAGGCCAGGAACGAGATGGTCTGCGCCAGGTGCAGCATGGCCCCGACCGCCGCGCCGGTGGTCTCCGAGACCAGCTGCAGCACGACCGTCCACAGGATCACGGCGGCCAGCGCCAGCAGCGCGGCGACGCGGGCGAGCCGATAGACCCAGGCGCGGCCGCCGGCATACGGGAACGGCTTGCCGTAGCGCCAGCGCGCGATGGCGGCGCCCGGCCAGGTCACGAAGGTCAGCGCCAGGAAGCCCATTGCGGCGATCGCCAGCGGCAGCTCCAGGCCCGCTCCGGCCAGCCCGCCGGCCCGCACGAAGACCCAGATCGGGGCCGAAGAGTTGGTCCCCCAGCGCGTCACCTTGCCGTCCGAGACGGTGGCCTGGATGCGGTCGTGGCCGTTGAACTGGCGCCAGAGGAACGGCGAGACCTCGACGAACCGCTCCGGCTGGCCGAGCGGCGTGGCGGTGATGGTGCCGTCCTTGTTGTCGACCACGGTGTTCGAGCTGATCAGCTGGACCAGCGACAGGAAGGTCGAGTTCGAGCGGCGCGTGGTGATGTAGTTGCCGGCGATCATCGCCGCATGGGCCTTGGCCGTGGCGGCGTCCACCGTCGGCGCCGGGGGCGGCGCGGCGGCGGGGAAGTAGCGATCGCCGAACTCGGTGAACAGGCTGTCGCGCAGGAACTCGCCCATGCCTTCCTTGCCGCGCGCGTTCACCGAGATGAAGAGGCCGACGTTGTCGTCGATGAAGAGATCGAGGTCGGTGTGGAAGAAGTCGGTGTCGCCGCCGTGCGCCACCACCCGGTGGCCGTTGATGTTCTGCTGGTAGAAGCCCAGCGCGTTGCCGTTCAGGTCCGGGAACGAGCGCCAGATCGTCGTGTGCATCGCCTGGGCGGTCTGCGGCTGCAGGATCTGGCCCGAGCCGTAGCGGCCGAGCTGCAGGTGGGCGATCATGAAGCGGGCCATGTCGTCGCCGGTGCTGGAGAGCGCGCCGGCCGGCGCCATGTCGACGATCTCGAAGCCGGGTCCCGGCTTGTCCCAGGTGGCGTAGCCGGTCGCCATGTGCGGGACCATCGCCGCCGGCAACGGCTGCACGAACGTCGAGCTCGCCATGCCGAGCGGATCGAAGATGTGGTGCTGGATGTACGCTTCGAACGGCTCGCCGGAGACGCGCTGGACGATGTAGCCGGCGAGGCTCGCGCCGTAGTTCGAATAGCCGGGCCCCTCGTCGGGCGCGAAGATGCGCGGCGGCACATAGCGGCTCAGCACCACGCCCAGCGGCGGCGGCGCCTTGCCGTAGGTGAGGAGGTCGCGCGCGGTCTCCGAGAAGCCGGCGCGGTGGGTCATCAGCTCGCGCAGCGTGACCGGCTTGCCCTGGTAGGGCGGGATCTTGAAGTCGAGGTAGGTGTTGACGTCGGCGTCGAGGTTGAGCTTGCCCTGCTCGACCAGCTGCATCACCGCGGTCCAGGTGAAGAGCTTGGAGACCGAGCCCGGGCGGAACAGCGTGGTCTTCGGGTCGACCGGCGTCTGCTTCTTGTAGTCCGCGTAGCCGTAGCCCTTCTCCAGCAGCACCTGGCCGTCCTTGACCACGACGACGACGGCGCCGGGGGTCTGCGCGGTGCGCAGCGCGGTCGGCATCAGCCCGTCGAGCCAGGGGCCGAGATCCTCGGCGGTCAGCGCGTGCGTCGGCGTCGGCATCGGCGCGGGGAGCGCGGCGGGCGCCTTGGCGGCGAGCGCCGGCGCCGGCCCGGTCGGCGGCGCGGCGTGCGGGCTGACGGCGCCCAGCGCGCAGACCGCCGCCAGCGCGGCGGCCGCGCATCTGCCCGCCAAGCTCCCGGCCCCGCCGAAGCGCGCCGCCTTACCCACGATCCAGCTCATCACGCCTCTCCTCATCGGTGCTTGGTCAGCCTGCGCCGCCCCAGAGCGCGTCCGGACACCAGATATCGCCGTCAGCATACGCCGCCGCCGGCTCGCGATCCTTGGCCAGGAAGATCGGGCCATCCAGGTCGACCAGATCGCACAGCTGGCCCAGCACGAACGCCGGCGCGATCGCCAGCGAGGTGCCGGACATGCAGCCGACCATCACCCTCAGCCCCAGCCGCCGCGCCTCGCGCGCCATCGCCAGCCCCTCGGTGAGGCCGCCGCACTTGTCGAGCTTGATGTTGACGACGTCATAGCGCCCCACCAGCGCCGGCAAATCGGCCAGCATCAGCACGCTCTCGTCGGCGGCCAGCTCGATCGGCGAGGCCAGTCCATCCAGCGAGGCATCGTCGCCGACCGCGACCGGCTGCTCGATCAGCGCCACGCGCGCCTCGACCAGCTCCGGCAGCAGCGCCTCCAGCGTCTGGCGCGTCAGGCCCTGGTTGGCGTCGACGCCCAGCCAGACGTCGGGCCGCGCCGCCCGCACCGCGCGCACGCAGCCGCCGGGATCGTCCGGGGTCAGCTTCAGCTTGATGGCGCGGGCGCTCGCGTAGCCACGGGCGAGGCCAGCCACTTCCTCCGGCGCGCCGGCGCTGACGGTGAAGGTAGTGCGAAGCGCCCGCGGGCCGGGCACGCCGGCAATCCGCCAGACCGGCTCGCCCCGCTGCTTGCACTCCAGATCCCACAGGGCCGCGTCGAGCGCGTTGCGCGCGCCGCCCGGCGGCAGCAACGCCCGCAGCGCCTCGCGGCTCGGCGCCCGCCTCGATCGCGGAGCGCACCTGCTCGACCTGCGCGATCATGCTGGCCGGCGTCTCGCCGTGATAGTAGACGCCCGCCGCCTCGCCGCGGCCGACGTGTGGGCCGTCGCGCAGCGTCGCCACGATCACCTCGGCCGCGGTGAAGACGAAGTTGGTGATGCGGAACGGCGTGGCGTACGCCCACGACTCCGCCCGTACCTCAAGCTGCATGGCGCTCAGAACGACTTGTCGATGCTCACGCCGATCGTGCGCGGCTGCAGCACCGGCGCCTTGATGTCGATCGGCTGGTTGATCGCGTCGAAGAAGAAGAACGCCGGCGGCAGGTAGGCGCGGTCGTCGAACAGGTTCTTGGCGAACAGCGTCAGCCTCAGGTCGCCGGTGCGGGCGCCCAGGCGCAGGTCGACGACGTTCATCGCGCCCACCTCCATGCCCTGCGGCACGCCGTTCGCGGTCGAGCCCTCGACCGCCGAGAAGCGCGAGCCGGTGTAGCGATAGCCGCCGCCAATGAAGCCGATCCAGTCGCCCGTGAGCGGCCTCGAATAGTCGGCGGTCAACGAGCCACTCCACAGCGGCACGAGCGGCAGCCGCGCGCCCTTGACCGCGGTGATCGACGGCACGTCGCTGGTCAGCACCGCGTCGGCGTAGGCGAGCGTGCCGCCCAGCGTGAGGCCGGGGATCGGCGTATAGGAGCCGCTGAAGTCGAAGCCGTCGCTGCGCGCCGAGCCGGCGTTCTCGATCGCGCTCGTGTTGCCGAGCAGCACCGAGACCTGGATCTTCGACCAATCGATGTGGAAGGCCGAGAGGTCGAGCGTCGCCCGGCCGTCCAGCAGCGTCGACCTCACGCCCAGCTGGTAGTCGATCAGGGTCGAGGAATTGAACTGCGAGGGCACGGGAAAGCCCGGAACCACAACGTTCGGGCCGCCGGGCTGATAGCCGCTGGCGATCCGCAGGTAGGCCATCGTGTTCTTGTCGAAGTGCAGCTCCGGCGCGACCTGGAAGGTGGTGACGCCCTCGCTGGAGCGTCCCGGCACCGTGAGTGGACCAACCAGAGATCCGCTCTCCTGCTCGACGAACGTCTGGTCGTTGTGCGCGTAACGCAGGCCGCCGGTGAGGTCGAACCAGTCGGTGAAGTGGTAGGTGAGGTCGCCGAAGAAGGCGTACTCCTGGTAGGTGCTCGGCAGGGTGACCAGCTCCAGCGGATTGAACCCCGCCAAGGGGACGCCGCTCGAGTCGTAGCCGTTGATCTGTTCGTGGTTCGACGCGTCTTCGTGCGTGTAGAAGACGCCGGCCAGCCACTCGAGCTTCTGGCCGCTCGGCGAGGCCAGCCGCACCTCCTGCGTGAACTTGCTGAGCCCGAACTTCTCTCGCAGGTCCGACTGGTCGGTGCCGGGGCCGCCGGGGGCCGGCAGGCCGAACGCGTCGAGGTAGCGGCCGATGTAGTCGGTCAGATCCTCCAGCGTCGTGTTGTCGAACCTCTGATAGCTGGAGACCGAGGTCAGCTGGGCCCAGTGCAGGTTCCAGTTCAGCGTCAGGTCGTAGAGCTGCAGGGTCTGGGTGAACGGCTCGGCCCGCGTGTTGATATTGGCCAGCTGGCCGGCGATCGGCTGCTGCGTCACGGTATCGAGCGCCACGTAGTTCTGATTGTCCGAGTGGTTGCTCTGGTAGATCGCCGACGCCTCCAACGAGACGTCGTTGTTCGGCTGCCAGAGCAAGGCGGCGCGGCCGCCGTACTGGCGCAGCGCGTTGTCGTCCTTCTGGCCGGTCGTGGCGTTGTCGATGAAGCCGGGCGTGTCCTCGTAGTAGCCGGAGACGCGCAGGGCCAGTTGATCGTTGACGATAGGCAGGTTGGCTTCGCCGCGCACCCCGCCGCCGGCGTCCCCCGCGTGCGAGACGCCGAACACGTCGCCGCCGATCCTGGCCGAGAAGTGGCTGGGATCGGGCTGCGCCAGCACGTACTTGACGAGGCCGCCCATCGTGCTCGCGCCGTAGAGCGTGCCCTGCGGTCCGCGCAGGATCTCGATGCGCGACAGGTCGTAGGGCATCAGGTCGGGGGTGAACGCGTTGGCGTCCTGGAAGCTGCTCGACGAGCCCACCGGAGTGTCGTTGAGGTAGACGCCGACCTCGGAGGCCGCGCCGATCGGGCCGATGCCGTCGATCGACAGGAAGGCTTCGCCCGGCGCGCCCAGGCTGCCGACCGAAAGCCCCGCGACGTAGCCCGACCAGTCCTGCAGCTGGATGGCTTGCAGCTCCTCGACCTTCCGGCCGGACATCGCCGTAACCGACAAGGGAACCTGCTGCAGCGACTCGGTCCGCTTCTCGGCGGTCACCACCAACTCGGCGGCGACGCCGGTCTGCGACGACTGCGATTGCGCCAGCGCCACGCCTGGAATGGCTGCGCTTCCCAGCAGCAACAAGGCCAGCGCCCGCCGCGCGTGATTCCGAACCATCCGCATCCCCCCTGCTGGACTACGGTGAAGATGGTAGATATGTCCCTCGAACATCACAAGATGGTAGATTGATACCATACGTCGCGGCCGCCAAGCTTCTGGGGGCCGACGACCTCGACTATGGGAATCCAGTCCGCACATGGGACGCGTGAGTCGCGGGGGGCACGCGATGTTGAACCTGGAAGAGACGATCAAGCGGGACTGGAAGAGCTACACGCCGTCGGAGCAGAAGCTGGCGACGTTCTTCCTGAAGCACCTGTCGGAGCTGCCGTTCGAGACCGCCGCCTCGATCAGCAAGCGGGTGAGCGTCAGCCCGATGACCGTGGGCCGCTACATCCGCAAGCTTGGCTACTCGGACCTGCGCGATATCAAGGACGAACTTCGGGCCCACTCGGTGAACGGCGCTGGGCCGGAGCTCTCCAGCGAGCTCTTCGCCTCCGCCTCGCTGCAGGCGAAGATCATGGCGCTGACCGAGGTCTACAAGCTTCCGAACACGCCGGAGTGGCCGCGGATCGTCGCGCTGCTGGCCACCGCCAGGACCGTGCACGTGGCGGCCTTCCAGGTGGGCCGCTTCCTCGGCATGGGCTTCGCCACCTTCCTGCAGAACCTGCGGCCGCGGGTCTATTTCGCGGAAGGCGGCGACGGCTCCTACGCCGACGTGCTGCTCGACTGCGAGCCGGGCGGCTGCCTCGTGCTGGTCGACGCGCGCCGCTATTCGCGCCACTTCAAGCTGCTGGCCGAGGAAGCCGCCGCGCGCGGCATCGAGACCATCATCCTGACCGACGTCTATTGCTACTGGGCGCGGACCATCACGCCCAACGTGCTGATGATCGAGACCGAGATCGGCCTGCGCAGCCTCAGCATGTTGCAACTGGTCATGGAGCTGCTGCTGGCCGCCGTGGCGTCCGACCTCGAGGGCGCCGCAGCGCGCCGCGAGCAGGTGCACGAGCTGCGCGAGAAGTTCATCGGCTTCGTCGACTCCGGCCGCGCCGATCCGGCCCCGGACTCCCACTCGTGACCGCCCGAGGTCGCGCGTGACGGCTGGCGCCGGCGATCCGGCCGCAAGGCGTCGCGAGGAGTGGTTCGGGCAGCCGCGCGGCCTCTCGATCCTCTTCCTGACCGAGATGTGGATGCAGTTCTCGTTCTTCGGGATGCGGACGATCCTGGTCTACTACATGGTCAAGGAGCTGCTGATCCCGCAGGGGCGCTCGTCGCTGATCTACGGGAGCTACGCGGCGGCGGTCTATTTCACCCCGATCTTCGGCGGCTACATCGCCGACCGCTGGCTCAGCAAGCGGACGTCGGTGGTGATCGGGGGCCTGGCCATGGCGGCCGGCCACTTCATGATGATCTTCCCGGCGCTGTTCTTCCCGGCGCTCGCCGCCATCGCGCTCGGCAACGGCTTCTTCCTGCCGAGCCTCTCCAGCCAGATCAACGCGCTCTACGACGAGGACGACCCGCGGCTGGGGTCGGCCTACAACATCTACTACGTCGGCATAAACCTGGGCGCGTTCCTGGCCCCGTTCGTCTGCGGCACGCTGGGCGAGCTCTACGGCTGGCACTGGGGCTTCGCCGCCGCCGGCGTCGGCATGGTGATCGGCCTGCTCACCTACCTGGCGGGCGCCCGCTGGCTGCCGCCGGACGGGCCGCGCGCCGCCCTGGCGCGGCGTGAGGCGGACGGCCCGGCGCGCCGGCGCCGGTTCCTGCTGCTGCTGGGCGTCATGGCGGTGGTGATCGTCTTCCGCGGCGCCTACGAGCAGAACGGCAACACCATCGCGCTGTGGACCGACTCCGGCGTCGACCGGCATGTGCTCGGCGGCTGGCAGATCCCGCTGACCTGGTTCCAGGCGCTGAACCCGTTGATCATCTTCATCGGCACGCCATTCCTCGTGGCCTGGTGGACGCGGGCCGGCCTGAAGCATCGCGAGCCGGCGTCGGTGAGCAAAATGGCGACCGGCGCGCTGATCGTGGCGGCCTCGTTCGCGCTGATCGCCGGCGTCTGCGTCTTGGCGGACGCCCATCACGCGCGCTCCAGCTGGATCTGGCTGCTGGCGTTCTGGGTCGTGCTGACGCTCGGCGAGCTCTTCATCCTGCCGGTGGGGCTCGGCCTCTTCGGACGGCTCGCCCCGAGGGGCTACGAAGCGACGGCGATCGCGATCTGGTTCTTCGCCGGCTTCGTCGGCAACCTGCTCGCCGGCTGGCTGGGCTCGTTCTGGTCGCAGCTCAGCCAGCCCGCCTTCTTCGCGGTCATCGCGCTGACCGGAGCGGCGGCGGCGCTGCTGCTGCTGCCCTTCGTCCGACCGACCGCCAAGGCGGAGCTCGGCGAAGCGCTCTAGGCGGCGGACGTCCCCAGCGCCACGGTCAGCGCGCGGGCGAGGTCGCCGGCGCGGAAGGGCTTCTGCAGCACCGGCGACCCCCGGTCGACGTCGCGCAGGCCGGCACCGCCGTAGCCGGTCGAGAAGATCGCCGGCACGCCCTTGGCGCGCAGTGCGTCGGCCACCGCGAACACCGGCTGGCCGCCCAGGTTGACGTCGAGCAGCGCCGCGTCGAGGCCGATCTCGGAGCGGGCGAGGTCGAGCGCCTCCGCCAGCGCGTGCGCCGGGCCCACGACCGCGCAGCCGAGCTCGGCGAGCATGTCTTCCACCAGCATGGCGATCATCATTTCGTCTTCGACCACCAGCACGCGGCGGCCGGCGAACACGGAAGGTTCTGGCATGTTCTGTCGCTTCCCCGAGCGAAGTCGCGTCGCCTCGATAACTGTCACATTAGGCCACGGCACGGCTCGCAACAATGCGACTTCAGCGGTAACCCCGATCACGTCTCGCGCGGCAGTGGGGATATCCGCAGCGAGGTGATCTGGTTGCGCTGGCGGCGCAGCACCTGGAAGCGGTGGGCGTGGAAGATGAAGGCCTGGCCGACCTCCGGGATGGCCTGCGCCTCGTAGATCACCAGCCCCGCCACCGAGACCGCGTGCTCGTCCGGCAGGTCCCAGCCCAGCGCGCGGTTCAGCTCGCGCACGCTGACGTCGCCGTCCACGATCACCGAGCCGTCGGGCTGCGGGATGACGCCGCCGATCAGGGTGTCGTGCTCGTCCTCGATCTCGCCGACGATCTCCTCGAGGATGTCCTCCAGCGTCACCAGCCCCTGCAGCGCGCCGTACTCGTCGACCACCAGCGCGAAATGGGCGCGCTGCTTCAGGAAGAGGTTGAGCTGGTCCTTCAGGTGGGTGGTCTCGGGGACGAACCAGGGCCGGCGGCAGATCGCGCCGATGTCGAGCTGATCGATCGAGTCGACCTCGGCGATGGCGCGCGCCAGGTCCTTGGCGTGCAGCACGCCGACCACGTTCTCCGGTTCGCCGCGGTAGAGCGGCAGGCGCGTGTACGGGCTCTTCAGCGCCTCGCCGACGATCTCGCGCGGCGGGTCGGCGGCGTCGAGCATGGCGATCTGGCGCCGGTGCACCATCACGTCGCTGACGGTGAGCTCGCCCAGGTCCAGCACGCCGCCCAGCATCGCCCGGTCGCGGCTTTCGACCGCGCCTTCGGAGTGGTGGTACTCGACCGCCCCGCGGATCTCCTCGTGAGCGGCCAGCACGTCGGCGCCCATGTCGAGCCGACGCCGAAGAGGCCGAGCGTGCGCCGCACGATCCACTGGATCGTGTAGATCACCGGGCCCAGCAGCCGCACCACCAGCAGCATCGGGCCGGAGAGGGCGCGCGCCACGTCGTCGGCGCGCACGATGGCCAGCGTCTTGGGCAGCACCTCGACGAACACCACCACCAGCACGGTCATCACGCCGGTGGCGATGGCGACGCCCCAGACGCCCGGCACGACCTGCGTGATGAACATCGTCGCGAGCGCGGAGCTCAGGATATTCAACACGTTGTAGCCGATCAGCACCGCGCCGATCATGGTCTCCTGGTCGGAGATCAGCCGGTTGACGCGGGCCGCGGCGCGGTCGCCGTCGCGCTCCAGCTGGTGCATGCGCCCGCGGCTGGCGCCGGTCAGCGCGGTCTCGGCGGCGGAGAACACCGCCGAGACCGCCAGCAGGGCCAGGATCAGCGGCGCAGCGGCCATGAGCGCGGCGGCCAGGCTCATGCGGACGCGCCTTCGCCGATCAGGAACGTCGCGCGCGGCGGCGGCGTCGACGCCCTTGGCGACGAACGCCTCGCCGATGCCGCGCGGCCAGGATGAAGGTCAGCGCGCCGCCCTCGGCCTTCTTGTCCTGCGCCATGTGCGCCGACCAGCGCGTCGGCGCCGAACGGCGCGCCGGCGAGGTCGGCCAGCCGCGTCGGCAGGCCGGCGGCGGCGATGGCGCGCGCCGGCGCGCTCGGCGTCCTGGCCCGGGCAGAGCCCCAGCTTCACCGAGAAGCGGAACGCCAGCGCGCAGCCGACGCCGACCGCCTCGCCGTGCTTCAGCGCCTCGCCGAAGCCGGTCTCCGCCTCCAGCGCGTGGGCGAAGGTGTGGCCGAGGTTCAGCAGCGCGCGGCGGCCCGCCTCGCGCTCGTCCTCGGCGACGATCTCGGCCTTCATCTCGACCGAACGCCGCATCGGCGTGGGCAAGCGCCGCCTCGTCCAGCGCCAGCACCGCCGGGCGCGTTCGCCTCCAGCCACTCGAAGAAGGCCACGTCGCCCAGCAGGCCGTACTTGATCACCTCGGCGTAGCCGCAGGCGCAGCTCGCGGCGCGGCAGGCGTCGCCAGCACGCCCAGGTCGGCCAGCACCAGCCGCGGCTGGTGGAAGGCGCCGATCAGGTTCTTGCCGCGCGGCGTGTCGATGGCGGTCTTGCCGCCGACCGAGGAGTCGACCTGCGCCAGCAGCGTGGTCGGGATCTGCACGAAGTCGATCCCGCGCTTGAGGATCGCCGCGGCGAAGCCGGCCAGGTCGCCGACCACGCCGCCGCCGAACGCCACGATCAGGTCGCCGCGGTCGAGCTCCAGCGCCGAGCAGCGCGTCGCACAGCTGCTCCAGCCCGGCGAAGCTCTTGGCCGCCTCGCCCGGCGTCGACCACCACCCGATCGACGCGCGACGCCGGCCGCGCTCAGCGAGGCGGCCAGCCGCGCGCCATGCAGGGCGTCGACCGTCTCGTCGATCACCACGGCGACGCGCGGCCGCTTCAGCAGCGGCGCGGATCAGCGCGCCCGCCCGCTCGATCAGCCCGCGGCCGATCAGCACCTCGTAGGGCTTGCCCGCGATCGCGACGGGAACCACGATCACCGGCGTCGCCCGTCGGTAGCGCGGGTCATTGCGCCCCCGCCTCCGCGCGCTCGGCCAGCGCCTTCAGGATGGCGTCGACCGCCACCTGGTGCGGGGTGTCGCCGGTCTCCACCGCGATGTCGGCCTCGGCGTAGACCGGGTAGCGGTCGCGGGCCTGGGCGGCGAGCACGTCGAGCGGGATCCTGCCGGCCAGCAGCGGGCGGCTGTCCTTGCGGCTGACGCGGCGGGCCAGGACCTCGATGTCGGCCTTCAGCCAGACCGAGATCGCCTTCTCCTTGATCAGCTGCCGCGTCTCCGGGTGCATGAAGGCGCCGCCGCCGGTCGCCAGCACGTGCGGCGGCTCGGCCAGCAGGCGGGCGATCACCCGGCGTTCACCGTCGCGAAACGCGGCCTCGCCATATTGTTCGAAGATCTCGGCGATCGGCCGGCCGGCGGCCGCCTCGACCTCGGCGTCGGCGTCGCGGAACGGCATGCCGAGCGCGGTCGCCAGGCGCCGGCCGACGCTGCTCTTGCCGACGCCCGAGAGGCCGACGAGGGCGATGGTTTTGTTGAAGGGACGTGGGGTTGGCGACATGACCGTCAGCGGCTTTACACGAGCGGCGCCCGACCCGCCAACTTCGCCGCGGGTTCGCTGTCCGCGGCCGGCTGGGTCGACGCCTTCCTGGAGATGATGGCCGCCGAGCGCGCCGCCGCCGCCAACACGCTGAACGCCTACGCCAAGGACCTCGCCGACGCCAGCCGCCTTCCTCGCGGCGCGCCGCGGCGACCTCGCCGGCGCGAGCGCCGAGGACGTCGAGGCCTACTTCGCAGCGCTGGGCGCGCGCGGTCTGGCGCCGGCGACGGCGGCGCGGCGGCGGGCGGCGGTGCGGCAGTTCTACCGCTTCGTGCTGGGCGAGCGCTGGCGCGCCGACGATCCGTCGCGCCGCGTCGATGCGCCGAAGCGGGCCGGCCGCTGCCGAAGGTGCTGACCCGCGAGGAGATCGAGCGCCTGATCGCGCGCGGCGGCCGCGAAGGACGGCGCAGCCGGCCTGCGGCTCGCCTGCCTGATCGAGCTGATCTACGCCTCGGGCCTGCGCGTCTCCGAGGCGACTTCGCTGACGCTGGCCGCGACGGGGCGCGATCCGGCCTACCTGATGGTGCGCGGCAAGGGCGGCAAGGAGCGGCTCGCGCCGCTGAACGGCGCCGCGCGCACGGCGATCAAGGCCTACCTCGAGGCGCGTCCCGCCTTCCTGGCGAAGGGCGCGAAAGCAGAGCCCGTGGCTGTTCCCCTCGCGCGGCCAGGGCGGCCGGCTGACGCCGCGCCGATTCGCCCAGCTGCTGGACGAGGCGGCCAGAGCCGCCGGCGTCGATCCGGCCAAGGTCAGCCCGCACGTGCTGCGCCACGCCTTCGCCACCCACCTGCTGGAAGGCGGCGCCGACCTGCGCGTCGTGCAGACCCTGCTCGGCCACGCCGACATCGCCACCACCCAGATCTACACCCACGTCGCCGAGGGCCGCCTGCGCGAGGTGGTGGAGACCAAGCACCCGCTGGCGCGGCGCGGCGCGGAACGCGCATGAGACCCGCCCTCTACATCCTCGCCCTGACCGTGGACGGTCTCGCCGTCCTGTTGCTGCTGATCGTTCTGGCCTTGGGACACATGGCCACACCGGGCGTGATCACCGTGTGGGTGTCCTTCGTGATTCTCGCGCTCAACGCGACCGCGATCATCGTCGCCTGGCGCTTCAGCTCGGCGAAGGCCGACGAGAGCATCGTCGCCAGCACCTTCAGCTGACACCGCCGCCGACCGCCGGGTGGAACTATCCCGGCCCGCAAATCGCTTTGCCGGCGACTGCCAAGCTGGGAGGCCGCCATGCCGCTGGTGAAATACCGCATCCACGGCCATCGCTTCGCGCCGCAGCCGATCCAGCTGCCGATCCCCGGTTGGGGCGGCGAGCCGCAGCCGCGGGCGGACGGCAGCCACGAGCAGGTCTGGCACTGCACCCCGTTCTCGGAAGGCGCGCGCTACGGGGTCGAGGTGCTCTATCCGTTCGACGAGGAGCTGCGCGTGACGCAGTCGCGCGGCAAGGTGCGGTTGGCGGCGGACTGGGGCGAACCGGTCGACCCGACCATGATGTGGCCGCCATTCCGGCCGTTCGGCGAGGACTTCTACTCCTACCAGCTCTGCCTGGACCTTCAGGTCCCGCCGGGCTGGGCGGTGCGCACCGAGCCGCACCCGCGCTACTACACCGACCGCTCCAACACGACGCCGCTGGCGGTGCCGGCGCTGATCCGGTCCGAGTGGTGGCCGATGATGTTCTTCTGCATCTTCAAGACGCCGCCGAAGGGGGTGACGCACGTCTTCCGCAAAGGCGAGCCGTTCATGAGCCTCATCGTGCTGCCGGCCGAGCCCGAGCTCGACCTGCAGCCGATGGATGAGGACGAGGAGGCCGAGCGCGAGCTGCGCGCCCGCCGCATCGCCGCCAGCCGCGACACGCTGGCAGAGGGGACGCGTTGGACGTCGAGCACCAACACCGTCTTCGACGGCACCTACCGGCACATGGCGCGGGCCGCCAAGGCAAGGGACCGGCCGGGCTAGCCGTCCGGTCCCTCACGTTTCATCACATCGCCCATCCTCCCCGGAGGGAGGGAAGAGACTCAGTAGTTGTGGTGGTGGTGGTGATGGTGGTGATAAGGCCGCGGCCTCACGACCCACCGGCCGCCGTACCAGTAGTAGCCGTGCGCCCGGTACCAGGAGCGCCGGTAGACGTGGTGATGATGATGATGGTGGTGGTGCGCCACGTATTGCGCCTCGATCAGCTGCGGGGCCGCGTCGTCCTGGGCGTCGGCGATCCGCAGCCGCTCGGAAGCGTTGGGGATCGGGTTCAAGAGCTCGGCGTAGGTCGCCGCGACCGGCACGGCCGGTTCCGGAGCCGCCTGCGGCGCGGCGCCGGCGATGGCGGGCGCAGCAATCAGGGCAGCCGCCCCGGCGAGGGTGGCCATCTTGCCATCCATAGTGTGTTCCTCCCACTGGAAGTAGCGCTCCCCGAAGCGAGCGCAATCAGAGTCCCATAGACTTCAAAACTCGCGAAGCTGAGGTTCGATCCGCCGCGGGCGCCCGTTCTTGCTCAGGCTGACCATCCCGCCTAGTTTGCGCCACCTTTGCCGGGGGAACCGCGTTCAGCATCCATGGTGGCGCATTATCTGGAATTCGAGCGCCCGATCGGCGAGCTCGAGGCGAAGATCGAGGAGCTGTCCAAGCTCTCGGAGAGCGCCGGGTCCGGCGCCTTCGACACCGAAATCGAGGCGTTGCGGAACCGCGTCGCGGAGATGCGGCGCGAAACCTACGCGCACCTCGACGCCTGGCAGAAGACCCAGATCGCCCGCCATCCGCAGCGGCCGCACTTCGTCGATTACGTCAGCGGCCTGATCGAGGAGTTCGTCGAGCTGCGGGGCGACCGCAAGTTCGCCGACGACCAGGCGATCATGGGCGGGCTCGGGCGCTTCCGTGGCCAGCCGGTGATGGTGATCGGCCAGGAGAAGGGCCACGACACCACCACCCGCATCAAGCACAACTTCGGCGCGGCGCGGCCCGAGGGCTATCGCAAGGCCGTGCGGCTGATGGACCTGGCCGAGCAGTTCGGCCTGCCGGTGCTCAGCTTCGTCGACACCGGCGGCGCCTATCCGGGCATCGTCAGCGAGGAGCGCGGCGTCGCCGAGGCCATCGCCCGCGGCACCGAGCGCTGCCTGACGCTGGCGACGCCGATGGTCTGCACGGTCACCGGCGAAGGCATGAGCGGCGGCGCCATCGGCATCGCCGCGGCCAACAAGGTGCTGATCCTCGAGCACTCGATCTATTCGGTGATCACGCCGGAAGGCTGCGCCTCGATCCTGCTGCGCGACGGCACCAAGGCCGAGGGCGCGGCCAAGGCGATGAAGATCACCGCCCAGGACCTGATCGGCTTCAAGATCGTCGACCGCATCATCCTCGAGCCGCTCGGCGGCGCCCACGCCGACCCTGCCGCCACCGTGAAGGCGGTGGGCGATGCGATGGAGGAAGAGCTGAAGGCCCTGCTGCCGCTCTCCGCCGCCGAAGTGAAAGCCCAGCGCGCCGAGCGCTTCCTGGCGATCGGCCGGTAACGCCTCTGCTCCAACCGTCCCGCCTGGTTCGCCCTATGCCCGCCGGCTGACCCGCACCCGTCGTTAAAGCGCGGACAACCGCGGCGCGCCTAAGCTGCGGGTGATCGAGAACCGACGGGGGATTGCGAGATGCCTGCCACGCCAACCGGAGTGCTGCGCAGGACCGCCATGTCCATAGCCGTCGCGGCGCTGACGCTCGTCGCCGCATGCCGCGAGGCGACGGCGGCGCAGAGCGCCTGCGCGGCGCCGCCAGCGTGGCCCGAACCGGGCGCCAAGCCTGGCCAGCCGGACCGCGAGCTCGCAGCCTGCCTGCAGGCGCAAGCCTACGAGATACGCAACCTCTCCATTCCCGTCGTCTCCGCGGCGGGAGGGCTCATCGCGCAGTGCGAGATCCGCGTTGACCAGTTCGAGGGCAGCATGCAGGCGGACAGCTCCGCCCGCGAGGCCGCCGCCCAGCAGGAAGCCGCCGCGGCCGTCGCCCAGTATCGGCAGTGCGTCGGCAAGTGAGGCCAACGCCTGGCCGACCCGCCCGTCGCGCCGCGCTTCAACGCCGCCCAGGCGCCTGATATTGGCTTGGAACCAGAAGCGGAGGCGAGCGCGATGCTGAGCGGCGTCTATCGGAACACCCTGCTGGACCGGGTCGTCTATGGCCGGCCCGCGCCGGACGTGCTGGCTGAGCTGCTGGACGCCTACGGCAAGCGCCGCGCGCTGGTGGTCTCCACCCGCTCGCTCAGCGGGCCGCAGGGGCTCGGGACCGGCATCGCCGAGGGGCTCGGCGAGCGCTGCGTCGGCCTCTTCGGGCGCATCTCGGCGCACTCGCCGCGCGACGACGTGATCGCCGCGGCCGAAGAGGCGCGGCGGCTGCAGGCCGACATCCTGGTGGCCGTGGGCGGCAGCTCGGTGACCGACGCCTGCAAGGTGGTGCAGCTGGCGGTGTGGAACGGCCTGGCCGACGCCGCCGCGCTGGACCCGTTCCGGGCCGGGGTCCGCGACGGCGCGAAGGCGCCGGCGCCGGGCGTCGACCCGCTGCGGATGATCGCCATCCCGACCACGCTCTCGGCCGCCGAGTTCACCCCGTTCGGCGGCGTCACCGACACCCGCCACCACGCCAAGGAGGGCTACGCCCATCCGCTCTACGTGCCGCGCGCGGTGATCCTCGACCCCGGGATGACCCGCCAGACGCCGCCGGAGCTGTGGTTCTCCACCGGCATGAAGGCCGTCGACCACTGCGTCGAGACGCTCTGCAGCCTGACCCGTTCGCCGTTCGCCGACGCGCTGGCGAGCGAGGGGCTGAAGGAACTGGCGGCGGGCCTCAGGGCCAGCAAGGCCGCCCCGGACGACCCGGACGCGCGCCTGCAGTGCCAGCTCGGCATGTGGCTGGCGATCAGCGGCGCGGCGGCCGGCCAGGGGCTGGGCGCCAGCCACGCCATCGGCCACACGCTGGGCGGCATGCTGGGCGTGCCGCACGGGCTGACCTCGTGCGTCGCGCTGCCGGCGGTGCTGGCCTGGAACACCGGCGCCAATCCCGCGGGCGAGCGTCTGGTCGCCCAACTGGTCGGGCGCCCCGGACCGCGCCGCGGCGGAGGCGGTGAAAGCGCTCTGCCGCGACCTCGGCCTGCCGACCACGCTCAGCGCGGTCGGCGTGCGGCCCGAGCAGTTCGAGGCGATCGCCGAGCACACGATGACCGATCGCGGCGTGCGCTCGAACCCCCGCCCGATCCGCTCCGCCGCCGACGTGGTCGAGATCCTGAAGCTCGCCGCCTAACCGTCGCGCCGGGCGAGGGTGAGCAGCAGCTGGACCTTGCCCGGCAGGTCGTCGGCGAGCCGCCCGGCGAGTTCGCGGGCGCCTACCGGGTAGGCGTCGCCGCCGGCGGCGATCTCGGCGGCGCGGGTGGCGAGCGCGCCGAGGTCCTGGGCGAACGCCTCGACCTGCTCGCGACCCAGCGCGCGGGCCTCCAACTGCAGTTGCCGGATGCGCCAGGCCGTCATTTCGCCGCCGCGGCCGATGTCGACGACCCCGCCCTTCGGCGGCTCGGCGCCGCCGGCGGGCACCGTGGTCAGGTAGGAGGCAGCCATCGATCTGAAGTCCCCTGCATGAGGAAGGTTCGGTGTCTTTTCCCCGCCTGGTCAGAATAGGCCCGAAACTGAACGCGCCGCACGCGCCCCCGGCAAAGATTCTACGCTGTTGCCGACGCGGCACATCTGCTTTCTATTAGTAAACGTGATTATATTCATAGGCATGCCTAAGCATACCCCGTACAGGTTGCTGGCGAGACGCTAACCAACCGCTAACTATCTGGGTGAATCGCCGTTGACGATGTTTGCCTAAGACACCGGCTCGGCGGGCGACGCCGGTCCTGGCGGCGGGACGGCCGGCGGGCGCCGCCGCGCCAGCGCCCAGCGCCGCACGCCCACGAAGAACAGCGGCACGAAGAAGATCGCCAGCACGGTCGCCGTGAGCATGCCGCCGACCACGCCGGTGCCGATGTCGTTCTGGCTGGCCGCGCCCGCGCCCGATGGCGATCGCCAGCGGCAACACGCCGGCGATGAAGGCGAGCGAGGTCATCAGGATCGGGCGCAGCCGAGGCGCGCGGCGTCCATCGCCGCGTCGCGCGGATCGGCGCCCTCGCGTCTCCGCCACGTCGCGAACTCCACGATCAGGATGGCGTTCTTGGCGGACAGGCCGATGGTGGTCGAGCAGCCCGACCTGGAAATAGATGTCGTTGTAGAGGCCGCGCAGCGTCGCCGCCAGCACCGCGCCGATGACGCCCAGCGGAATGACCAGCATCACCGACAGCGGGATCGACCAGCTTTCGTAGAGCGCGGCCAGGCACAGGAACACCACCAGCATCGAGAGCGCGTAGAGCGACGGCGCCTGCGCGCCGGACTGGCTGCTCCTGGTAGGAAAGGCCGGTCCATTCGTAGCCGACGCCGTGCGGCAGCTGCGCCGAACAGCTTCTCCATCTCGCGCATCGCCGTGCCGGAGCTCTGGCCCGGCGCCGGACTGGCCCTGGATCTCGAGCGACGGCAGGCCGTTGTAGCGCTCGAGCTGGGCCGGGCCGACGGTCCAGTCGGTCTGTGGCGAAGGAGGAGAACGGCGCCATCGTCGCCGGTCGACGCTGCGCACATACCAGCGGTCGAGATCCTCGGGCCGCATGCGGAACGGCGCATCGCCCTGCATGTAGACGCGCTTGACGCGGCCGCGGTCGACGAAATTGTTGATGAACAGGCCGCCCCAGGCGGTGGCGAAGGTGGTGTTGATGTCGGCGAGGACGAGCCCGAGCGCGGTGGCCTTGTCCTGGTCGATGTCGAGGTGCAGCTGCGGCGTGTCGTCCAGGTTGTTGGGCCGCACGCCCGAGAGCAGCGGGTCCTTGGCCGCCAGCGCCAGCAGCTGGTTGCGCGCCGCCATCAGCCTGTCGTGGCCGAGACTGCCGCGGTCCTCCAGCTCCAGGTCGAAGCCGGACGAATTGCCGAGCTCCGGCACCGCCGGCGGCACCAGCGATGAACACCTGCGCGTCGCGGACCTGCTGCGAGAGCGCCCGCATCGCGCGCTGGGCGATCGCCGCGGCGCTGTTCTGCGCGCCGTGGCGGTCGCTTCCAGTCTTCAGGTGGACGAAGGCCATGGCCGGGGTTCTGGCCCGCGCCGGCGAAGCTGAAGCCGGCGACGGTGAAGAGCGCCTCGACATTGTTCTTCTCGTTCGGAGATGGAAGTAGTGCTCGACCTGCTTGCGCGACCGCCAGCGTGCGCGACTGGGTGGCGCCGACCGGCAGCGTGATCAGAGTCCGATCATCGAGCCCTGGTCTTCCACCGGGCAGGAAGGCGGTCGGCAGGCGCACGAACAGCACCACCAGGACGACGACCATGCACGGCATAGACAGATCAGCGCCGGCAGCGGGCGGCCGAGAACCCGGTCGAGCGCCGCGCTGGTAGCGGTGCACGGTGGCGGTCGAAGTTGCGGTTGAACCAGCCGAAGAAGCCGCGGCGTGCTCGCGATGGCCGCGCCTTCGACCGGCTTGAGCAGGGTGGCGCAGAGCGCCGGCGTGAGGATCAGCGCCACCATGATCGACAGCACCATGGCCGAGACGATGGTGACGGAGAACTGGCGGTAGATCACGCCGGTCGAGCCGCCGAAGAACGCCATCGGCAGGAACACCGCCGCCAGCACCAGCGCGATGCCGATCAGGGCGCCGGTGATCTCGCTCATCGACTTGATGGTGGCGTCCTTCGGCGGCAGACCCTCCTCGCGCATGATCCGCTCGACATTCTCCACCACCACGATGGCGTCATCGACCAGCAGGCCGATCGCCAGCACCAGCGCGAACATGGTCAGCGTGTTGATGGAATAGCCGAACGCCGCCAGCACGCCGAAGGTGCCCAGCAGCACCACCGGCACCGCGATGGCCGGGATCAGCGTGGCGCGCCAGTTCTGCAGGAAGATGAACATCACCAGCGACGACCAGGGCGATGGCTTCGATCAGCGTCACGACGACGTCGCTGGATCGACAGGCGGATGAAGGTGGTGTTGTCCACCGGGAAGGTCAGCTTCATGCCGGGCGGCAGGCTGGCGGCGAGGTCGCGTCGCCTTCTGCCTTGACCGGATCCGCGGTGGTCGAGCGCGTTGGCGCCGGGCGCCAGCTGGATGGCGATGCCGGCGGCCGGCAGGCCGTTGAGCCGGCTGGTGGTCGAATAGTCTTCGCGCGCCCAGCTCGACGCGCGCGACATCGCCCAGCCGCACCACGCGCCGTCGGGCTGGGTCTTCAGGATGATGTTGCGGAACTGTCGGGTCTGTCAGCCGCGACTGCGCGGTGACGGTGGCGTTGAGCTCCTGGCCCGGCGGCGCGGGCAGCCCGCCGACCTCGCCGGCGGAGACCTGGACGTTCTGCGCCTGCACCGCGTTGGGCACGTCCGACGGCATCAGGCCGTAGGTCTGCAGCTTGTAGGGATCGAGCCAGATGCGCATGGCGTACTGGCGCGCCGAACACCTGCGCGTTGCCGACGCCGTGATCCGCGCGGAGCGGGTCCTGCACGATGTAGCTGCGCATGAAGTCGGCGATGTCGATCGTTGGTGTAGCGGCCGCTGGTGTCATAGAGCGCCACGACCATCAGGAAGTCGCCCTGCGCCTTGGCGACGACGACGCCCTGCTGCTGCACCTCCGCCGGCAGCAGCGGCAGCGCCGGCTGCACCTTGTTCTGCACCTGCACCTGGGCGATGTCGGGATTGGTGCCCGGCGCGAAGGTGGCGGTGATCTGCGACGTGCCGTCGGAGCTGGACGACGACGAGAAATAAAGCAGGTTGTCGAGGCCGGTGAGCTGCTGCTCGATCACCTGGGTGACCGAGTTCTGCGACGGTCGGCGCCGAGGCGCCGGGATAGTTGGCGATGATCGCCGACCGCGGGCGGCGCGATGGTCGGGTATTGCTCGATCGGCAGCGTGCGGATGGCGAGCGCGCCGGCCAGCATGATCACGATGGCGATGACCCAGGCGAAGACCGGCCGTTCGATGAAGAAGCGCGACAACATCGCGCGCCTACTGGATGTTGTCGGCGGGGATGGCGCGCGGCCGCATGTCCGGCTTGCGCCGACTGCGCACCCTCGACGATCAGCCGGTCGCCGGCCTCCAGCCCCGGAGGTCACCAGCCACTTCGACGCCGACGGTCTGGCCCGACCTTCAGACTGCGCTGCTCCAGCACGCCCTGCCGGTTCACCACCAGCGCGGTCGGCTCGCCCTTCTGGTCGCGCGTCACGCCCTGCTCGGGGACCAAGCAGGCCGGCCGGATTGACGCCTTCGATGACCGTCGCGCGCACGAACATGCCGGGCAGCAGCACGCCGGAGGGGTTTGGGAAGATCGCCCGCAGCGTCACCGCGTCGGTGGTCGGATCGACGGTGATGTCGGTGAACTGCAGCCTGGCCGGCGAGCGGATAGGCCGTGCCGTCGTCCAGCGTCAGATGCGCCTGCGCGCCGGCGTCGGGCCGAAGCCCGCCCTTGGGCCATCTGCGCGCGCAGCGCCAAGAGCTGCGACGTCGACTGGGTGACGTCGACATAGATCGGATCGAGCCGCTGGATGGTGTCGAGCGCCGTGGTCTGGGTCGCGGTGACCAGCGCGCCCTTGGTGACGGTGGAGATGCCGATCTTGCCGGAGATCGGCGCGGTGATCTTGGTCCAGCCGAGGTTGATCCGCGCGGCCTCCAGGGCGGCCTTGTCCTGCTCGACGGTTGCCTCGGCCTGCTTGAACGCGGCCTCGGCGTCGTCGGCGTCCTGCCTGGCGACCGAGTTCAGCTTCACGAGGGCGGCGCAGGCGGTCGGCCTTCAGCTTGGTGTCGACGAGGTTGGCCTCGGCGTTGGCCAGCGCGCCCTTCGCCTGGTCGTAGGCGGCCTGAAACGGCGCCGGCTCGATCTGGTAGAGCACCTGGCCGGCGTGGACGATCGAGCCTTCGATGAACAGCCGCGCCTGGATGATGCCGCCCACCTGCGGGCGCACGTCGGCGATCTCGTACGGGCTCGTGCGGCCCGGAAGCTCGGTGGTCAGCGTCACCGGCTGCGGCTCGATCGTCACCACGCCCACGGTGGGCGGCGGCCGCTCGCTGGACGGGTGGCCGCCGCAGGCGGCGAGCAGCAGCGCCGCCGCCAACGCAATGGCCAAGCTGCGCCGTCGCGGGACCTGCCCGCCCGGCGCTGAGCGACCCAAACGCGGCTCGGAATCGTCCAAGCGCCGCATCCCCTTGTACATCGGCGACGATCCACCCGACCGCGGGCGAACCCATAGAGCGCCCGCACCGAAGCAAGCAAGCCGCTCGGGGCCGGAAGCTTGGGCGTGTTGCACGGCGATCGTTCGAGGCGCCGCTACGGCAAGCGGGAAGCGTCCGAGCCCCAGAGCGACACTTCCTGCGGCGCCCCCAGAAGGGGGTGAGCAGGGAGCCGCCGAGCGTGCTCCAATCCGGCTTAGACAACCGGACTCCCCGAAATGGCGGTGACAGGCGTGACGAGACAAACAACGGACGAGGGTTTCGGCGCTCGCCGAAGGGCCGGCTCGGCAGTCGTGGCCACGCTGCTGGCCAGCACGCTGGCGGCTTGCCACGCGCACGGCGCCAGCGGCGTCGACCACGGCGTGACCGTAGCCTTCACCCGATCGCCGGCGAATTTCTCGACGGTTCAGCTCAGCTTCCAGAACGCGTCGCCGGAACCGGTGTGCTTCGACCCGGCGCCGTTCCAGCAAGCCGCCTTCGTGGTGAAGACCGATCACGGCGTGGAAAAGAGCATAACGCCCGCCCTACCTGCGTCGGGCGGCTGCGTGACGCTCGCGCCAGGCGGCCAGCTCTCCCAGGCGGTCGACGCCGGCGGGGGGTTCTCGCGACTGGAGCTGCAGACGGGGGCGTTCTGCTACAACTACGCTTTCCGCGGAACCGGCGCACCGGCCTGGCAAGCCGCCGGGCAGATCTGCGAGTAGCGGCGCGGTCGCGGCGGCCTATTCGCAAGCCATGGAATGCGTCTCGCCGCCGACCTACGCCGTCATCCTGACCGATCCCGGCTGGCGCAGGCTGGACGTCATGCGCGTGCTGCGCTCGCTGCGCCCCGACCTCGGCCTCGCCGCGGCCAAGACGCTGGTCGACAGCGCGCCGCAGGTGGTGCTGTGGGACGTCGACCACGACGACGTGGCTCGCGTCCGACACCGGCTCGAAGGCGCCGGCGGCCGCTTCACGTTCCGCAGGAACCCGTAAGCCGGCCCGCGGCGGTGCGCGCTCAGGCCGGCCGATAGACCTGCGCCACCGAGCCGCCCGCAAACGCCTTGGAGCTGACCAGCTTCAGTCGCCTCGGCTCTTGCAGATCGGAGAAGATCGGCAGGCCCCGGCCCAGCGCGATCGGGTGGACCATCAGGGCGTACTCATCGATCAGGTTCTCGGCGATCAGGCTGCGCGCGAAGCTGGCGCCGCCGTGGGCGATGATCGGCTTGCCGTCCCCGGCCTTCAGCTGGGCGATCTCGTCCGCGAGGTCGCCGCCGGCCACATGGGCCTGCGCCCAGCTTTCCACGGTCGCCTGCAGAACGGCCGAGCCTCGTTTTGAGAAAACCGCCTTGGGGATCTGGTTCATCGGCGCCGCGAACGGTCCGACGGCGGTGGGCCAATGGGCCGCCATGTCCCGGAAGGTGCGGCTGCCCATGATGTGCAGGCTGGCGTTCGACACCACGTCCACGGTCCAGGCGACGGCCTGCGGGTCGTTGCCGAACACCCAGCCGGCTTCGCCCGCGGGGCCGCCGACAAAGCTGTCGAGCGACACGGACATCTTCAGGATCAACTCTCGCATCGGTCCCTCACCGCACTGGCCCGACGCAAGGACGCCCCAAATCAAGCGGTTCCGACAACCGCCTGCTGCAACCGACCAGATCGCGAGGCGCGGGCCGCGCTAGCGCCGGTCGGACGGACCCGGACTGGCCGCCGGTGGCGGCGCGGCCGGCGCGGACGCCGGCGGCGCGGAGTCGCCGCCGACTTGCGGACCATCCTCGCACCCCAGGACGACGCAGCCGGCCGTCGACTTGGCGTAGCCGAGCACCACGGCCGGCAGGTAGAGGCCCGATGAACTGTCGGGCGGCGCGTCGACGGAATAGGTCCGTTGGCTGGCGCTCGAATCCCAGGGCTTGATCGTGGCCGTGTCAGTCTGGTCCCACGGCGGCGCGGACTGGGCCGGCGCCGGCGCGGGCTGCGCCGTGGCGGGCGGGGGCGCCGCGCTGCCGGGCTGGGTCTGGGCCAGCGCCAGCCCGGCCGCCGTCAAACCGGCCGCAAGGGCGAATGCCGCCGCCAGACGTGTCGTTTGGCTCATGTGCTCGGCTCCGGGCGCCGCGTCGCAAGGCCGTCCTCCGGCGCGCCACCCTCTCGCATATAGGCCGCGGCGCGGGCGTTTCAGCGGTGACTGGCTCGCTCGGGCGCATTTTTCACGACGCGCGTCGATCGCCCCAGCGCATGACCGCGCTATACCCGGACTGGGTCGCCAACCAGTCGTGGCTGATGTTCGGATTTCCCGGCGGGTTAGCCCACGGGCGGATGCCACGAGGCCAGCCGGTGGGCGAACAGCCCCCGCATCCTGGCGCGCCAGCTGCGGCGGTTGACCAGTTTCAGCATGTCGAGGTTCTGGCGGATCAGGCCCAGCGGCGTCAGCACCGAGGCGGCGTCGGCGATCATCTTGATCTCCGCCATCGTGCCGCGCCAGAAGCCGGCCTTCTGGTACTTGCGGATGTTGAGCACCCGCGGCCATTTCACCACGGCGATGCGGCAGCCACTGCGGATGAAGATCTCGTTCATGTAGACCTCGCCGCCCCAGCGCGGCAGGCGCTGCATGGCTTCGATCGCGCTCTCGATCAGGCGTCTGGGAATGACGCGCTCGCCCGAGACGAAATCGATGCCGAGCTGGCGGTATAGCCAGAGGCTGTTCGATCGCATCGAGATCGAGACGTCGGCCTCGCCGCGCATCACCGGCGCGGCCAGCGCGTCGATATCGGCCGGCTTGATGCCCGCCAGGTCGGCGTCCAGCAGCATCAGGTGATCGCAGCGGGCGGCGGCGATGCCGCGGCTGAGCGCGTAGGTCTTGCCGCGGTTGGGGGTGTGCGAGAGCACCCGGATGGTCGGGTACTTGCGGATCAGCGCCTCGGTGTCGTCGGTCGAGCCGTCGTTGACCACGATCACCTCGGTCAGCGCCGGATGACAGTGGATCACGTCGAGGATGCTGCGGATGCGGTCGGCCTCGTTGTAGGCGCAGACCACGCAGGAAATGCCCTTCATCGACGGCGATGCGGACGCGGGAGGCTCGGAGATCGCGAAGTCGGGCGTCTGGGCGAGAGCGCTGCCGCGCGATCCGTCGAGGTTCATTCTGAAGGCCCCTCTCTGCCGTTCCGCCATCGTCGCAAGGGCTTGCATCAGCCCATGAACGCTTCTCAAGGCAATACGGTTACGGCGCCCCACGCGAAAATCGCGCCCAGCGCCGATCGCCCGACGGTTATAGGCAGTTTGGCGACAATTCGGAAACCATCCTGCATCAATTGGCCGCCAACTCCTGCGCGAGGGCGTCGGCGCCATACACTTTGGTCAGCGCCGCCTCGATCGCCTGCGCGGTAAGCGCCACGGCGCGGTTGACCGCGGGGTCGAAGCCGTAGTCACCGCCGATCGACAGGATGTTGCCGTCGAAGAAGGTCCCGATCACATCGCCGCTGGCGTCCAGCATCGGCGAGCCGGAGTTGCCGCCGATGATGTCGTCGGTGGTGGAGACATTGAAGATCGTCGCCGGATCGAGCCTGGGGCGCGCCGCGATCCAGCGCGGATCGAGGTCGTAGGGCGCTGCGCCGGTGGCGCGCTCATAGAGCCCTGCGAAGGTGGTGAAGGGCGCGGTCGTCTTGCCGCGATACGTCCAGCCGGCCACCGCGCCATAGGCCAGCCGCAGCGTGAACGTGCCGTCCGGATAGACGCTGTCGCCCAGCACCGCGAAGCGCGCCTTGGCGATCGCCTCGCCGGCTCGCGTGGTCGGGCCGATGTAGCGCTCCTCGTAGGCCGAGCGGATCCGCCGCGCCTCGGGATCGATGCGCACCATGAAGCGGATCATCGGGTCGTCAGATGCCGCGATCGCCGCAGCGCCGCCGTCCCAGAGCGCCTTGCGCACCGCCGGATCGCCGAGCTTCGAGCCGGCCGCGAGGCGCTGGGCCAGCCCCTCGGGGCTCTCGTCGCCCAGCACCGCCTGGGTCGCCGGATCGGCGGCGCCGAGCCGCTCGCGCGTCTTGGAAAGCCAGAACTCCAGTTGCAGCTGCTCGAGCGCCGGCTCGAGCGGGACCGGGTCGAGCAGCGCCTTCTGCATCGCCGGCAACTGGGCGTCGCCGTAGCCCGGCAGCCGCTGGGCCGACGGCTTGGCCCGCTCGTCGGCGGCGCGCACCAGATCGCGGGCGTAGTCGAAGAGATTTGAGCCGCGCGGCCCGATCTCCAACTGGTGGTAGGCCACGTAGACGTCCGCCAGCGCGGCCTGCGCCTTGGCCATGTCGGCCCAGGGATCGCCAAAGCCCGGCCCCAGCTTCGCCGAGCGCCTTGGCGCGAAGGTCGGCTTCGGCGGCGCGCTTGGCGGCCATGAACGCCGGCATCGTCCAGCGTCGCCAGCCGCCCGACCTCGACCTTGTAATCGTTCTCCAGGTCCATCAGCGGCTCGTCGACGATGCGCCGGTTCTGGGCGCTCTCCTCGCCGAAACGGATCATCCGGCCGCGCAACTCGGCGAGCTCGGTCATGTTCAGCGGCAGCACCAGATCGCGCTGGGCCTCCAGCTGCGAAAGCGTCTCGTCGCGGAAGGTGCCGCCGGGATTGCCGGCGACGAACACCGGCTCGCCGGCGATCGGCGGCCTTGACGACCAGCGCAGATGGCCGGGCGTCGCGCGCCGGCTTGCCGTCCTCGTAGAGCCGCAGGAAGGCGCAATCGAGGTCGTAGCGCGGGAAGTTGAAGTTGTCCGGGTCGCCGCCGAAGAAGGCCGCCCGGTCTCCGGGCGAGAACACCAGCCGCACGTCGGCGTAGCGATGATAGCGATAGAGCTTGTAGAGGCCGCCTTCGTAGAGATCGACCACCTCGCAGCGCAGCTTCGGATCGCTTCCGCACGCCTCGGCCTCGATGCGGCTTTGCTCGGCCTCGCGCGCCGCCACCAGCGCCGCGCCGGAAAGCGCGGCGCCGGCGCCCTGCATCCGCGCGGTGACATCGGAAACGCCGATGAGGATCTCGGCGGTCAGCTGCGGGCAGCGCGGCTCGTCGGTCCGCGCCGCGGCCAGGAAGCCGGCCTTCTGGTAGTCGTGCGCCTGGCTGGACAAGGCCTGCACGCAGTCGGCGGCGCAGTGGTTGTTGGTCAAGGTCAGCCCCGCGGCGCTGACCACCGAGCCCGAGCAGCCGACCGAGAGCCGCACCACGGCGCCCTGCACGCGGGCCAGCCACGCCGGGGTGATGTCGACGCCGTGAGCCGCCTTCACCTTGGCGGCCGGGAAATTGTCGAAGGTCCAGAGCCCTTCGTCGGCCCGCGCGGCTGTTGCAGCCACGCCTGCGAACGCCGCCAAGACGAGCACAATGAGGCTGGACTTCATCGAATGCCTCGCGGAAGAGCGGCGCCGGGCTTACCATGCCTCAGCGCGATCGTCGCCGCGGCCTGCCAACCACCGCGTGTGCTTGCGGAAAGTTGCGCTAGGCCACATTGCAGCCTACGTCGTCAGCTCAAGCTTAGTGTCTCTCAGTGTCCTCGTTCCGGCAGACAAAATTGGAGATCGGTTCATGCAGCGTGCGCTTTTGCTCGGCCTGGCGGCCGCAGCGTCTTTCGCCATCGCCTCGTCGGCGGCGGCGCAACCTTCCGGCGGCGTGAAAGCCGGCGTGCTGTCCTGCGAGGTCAGCGGCGGCTGGGGCTTCGTGTTCGGCTCCTCGAAGGACATGAATTGCAGCTTCTCGTCCGCCTCGGGCGGCTACGAGCACTACTCGGGCACGATCAACAAGTACGGCGTCGACGTCGGCTACACCCGCGGCGGCGTCATGGTGTGGGCGGTGTTCGCCCCGACCGGCGTGCTGCACCCCGGCTCGCTGGCCGGTGACTACGGCGGCGTCACCGCCGGCGCTGCGGTCGGCATCGGCGCCAACGCCCACGCGCTGGTCGGCGGCTCGGGCAACAGCATCGCGCTGCAGCCGCTGAGCGTCGAGGGCCAGACCGGCCTCAACGTCGCCGCCGGCGTCGCCGGGCTCCACCTCGAACTCGGCGCAGTAGCGCCGCCGTGCGTTAGGCGGACCGCCGGGGCGGCTTAAGCCGCCGCCTCGGCGATTTCGCCCTCCTGCGCCTGCTCTGGCAGGCGTCACCGGCGCGGTGGAGAAACTCAGCGCCAGCACGCCAAGTCCCACCGCGACGGCCGAGCCCGCCAGCACCCCGAGCTTGGCGACGGCGGCAAGGCCGTTGCCGGCGAACGCCTGGTCGGCCAGCAGGATCGAGAGCGGGTCGCCGATGCCGCACAGGCAGGCCGCGCCGATGAACGCCGCGCCGGCGGCCTCCGGGGCGATGGCGATCCGCGCCTTCACCGACGAGCCAGGTGGCCGCGAGGATGCCCAGCGGCTTGCCGATGGCGAGGCCGAGGATGACGCCCGCCAGGACCCGCCAGGCGCCCGGCGCGGCGACATCGGCCGCCAGCGGTACGCCGGCGGCGGTGAAGGCGAACAGCGGCAGCACGAAATAGGTCGACCACGGCGCCAGCTCGCGCTCCACCCGCTCGGCGGGCGATGGAGGCGCGCGGCGGCGGCCGAGAGGTTGCGGCTCGCCCAGTCCCAGACCGGCTCCTGCTGGACGCCGCTGACCTCGCCGCCGGCGCGCCGCACCGCGCGCTCGGCCTGCTCCAGCTCGGCGAGCGCGCTGGCGGCCTGGGCCAGCAGCGGCCCGGCCGCCGGCGTCGGACGGGTCGGCAGCGAAGGCGGCCAGCACGATCGCCCGCCAGCGCGCCGTTGACGCCGGCCAGGTGCAGCATCAGCCACAGCCCGACCGCCGCCAGCCGGTAGGGCCAGCCGGCGTAGACGCGCCAGCGGTTGAGCAGGAACATCAGCCCCGCCATCGCCGCCGCCCCGACCAGCCAGGCCGGATGCATCTCGCGCGGGTAGAAGACCGCCAGGATCACGATGGCGAGGATGTCGTCGACCACCGCGTAGGCGGCGACGAACACCTTCAGCCCCGCCGAGACCCTGGGCCCGAACACCGCCAGGATGCCGAGCGTGAAGGCGATGCCGGTGTCGGCGGGCGCCGACCAGCCGGGCGCGGTGCGACCCGGGTTGAGCGCCAGGTAGATCGCCGCCGGAACCAGCACGCCGCCCAGCGCCGCCAGCGCCGGGGCCACGACGGCGCGCGGATCGCTGAGCGAGCCGCCGGTCATCTCGCGGCGGATCTCCAGGCCGATGATCAGGAAGAAGATCGCCAGCAGCCCTTCCGAGCACCAGTCGGCGACGCTGAGCCAGACGCCGGCGCCGGTCGGCCCGATCCCGAGCTGAGCGTCCACGAAGCGCTCGTAGAGCGGCGCCAGCGGACTGTTGGCGCAGACCAGCGCCGCGCCGGCGGCGATCAGGAGCGCGATGCCCGCCGAGGCCGGCAGGTTGGCGAACGCCCGGGCGGTGCGCTGCACCCGCGCGCCCACCGGCCGCTCCAGCGCCTCCAGCATCGAGTAGAAGTCCCAGGCGCCGTCGTAGCGCACGCCGTCGACGAAGATGGTCGGCGTCGCGGTGACGCCGTTGCGGCGGCCGTCGGCGAGGTCCTCGTCGACGTGGTGGCGCAGCTTCGGGTCGGCGACGTCGTGCTCGAAGCGCTTCATGTCGAGGCCGATGTCGCGCGCCAGCTGTCGCACCACCGCCTCGTCGATCGGCGGATCGCGGCCGAAGAGGGCGTCGTGCATCTCCCAGAACTTGCCCTGGCGGCCGGCGGCTTCGGTGGCGAGCGCGGCGAACTCGGCGCCGGGATGCACGCGCTCGTTGGGGAAGTGGCGGAAGACGTAGGTCATCCGCTCGCCGAGCGCCTTGCGCAGCCGCTCGATCACCAGCTTGAGGCGACGGCAGTAGGGGCAGAGGTAGTCGCCGTAGATCAGCACGACGTCGCGGCCGTGGGCCGCGCTGCCGCGCACGTGGTCGCGCCGCCCGTCGACCGCGCGGAGCAGCCGGCGATGCTCGACCGTCTCGGCGCTCATGCGGTTCCGGCCTGGGATCGAGCGTGGTCCATCTGCGCCTTTCATGTAGACCGAACCGGCCGGCGCCGCGAAGGGCCGCGCGTGTGGGCTGGACGAAAGGACGGGGTCGCTTGGCGAGCCGCGTGCGCGATCAGCACAGCGCCGGACTGCTGGTCTGGCGCGCCGGGCCGGCGGGCCCGCAATTCCTGCTGGCGCATCCCGGCGGCCCGTTCTGGGCGCGGCGCGACGCCGGGGCCTGGTCGATCCCCAAGGGGCTGATCGACGCGGGCGAGGACCCGCTCGCGGCGGCCCGGCGCGAGTTTGCCGAAGAGGTGGGAATCGAGCTCGACCTGCCGGCGGGCGATTTCACGCGGCTGACGGACCGGCGCCTGAAGTCCGGCAAGACGGTGCTGGCCTGGCTCACCCGCGCCGACCTCGACCTCGCCGGCTTTGCCAGCAACAGCTTCGAGCTGGAGTGGCCGCGCGGCTCGGGCCGCCGGATCACCGTCCCGGAAGTCGACCGCGTCGCCTGGTTCGGCGCGGCGGAGGCGCTGGAGAAGATCCTCGACTACCAGCGCGGGTTCATCGAGGAGGCGGTGGCGCGGATAGGAGCCCAGTAGCCCTCGCGCCGCGCAGCGGGGAGAGGCTACGCCGCTACCCGGGGCGAGGGGTGCTCACGGCGAGCGCGGCGGCGCAGTAGGCGATCGCCTTCTTCGCCGTGACGGCCCAGTCCTCCGGCGGTCCGAGCGCCAGGTAGCGTTCGTAGAGCGACTTGGCCTCGGCCATCGCGCCGGCCTTCATCTTCAGCTGCGCCAGGTTGAAGACCGCGTCGGCGTAGTCGGGATCGTCCTTCAGCACCCGCGCCAGCTCCGCCTCGGCCGCGTCGTGCTTGCCGCCGGCCTCCAGCGCCTGGGCGAGGTTGTAGCGCGCCTCGATGAAGCGCGGATCGCGTCCCAGCGAGCGCTGGTAGGCCATCGCCGCCTCGTCGCGGGCGCCCTGGGCGAGGCGGATGTTGGCGTAGTTGTAGGGGGCGATGGCGTCGCTGCGGTCGGCCCGGCCGCAGAGGTCGTAGAGCCGCGCCGCCTCGTCGAGCTCGCCGCCCGCCTCGGCGATCGCGGCGGCCTCGAAGAGGTCGTCGAGGCTGGTCTCGTCGAGCGGCAGCACCCCCTGCCCTTCCAGCGTGGTGCGCCCGTCGTCCCACTGCAGCGCGGCCTCGCCGGACGGCGTCAGCACGATCTTGTGGCGGCCGACCGGGGCCAGGTCCCTGGCGCGGGCCAGGATGCGCACCGCGTCCGCGGCTGAGCGGCCGCCGCTGACCAACTCGCCGGCGGTGCGGATGACGCCGGCGTCGCCGAAGCGGCAGGCCTCGCCGTCGAGCCCGATCAGGTCGAACGCCGCCAGCAGCTCGGCGTCGGCGCGGGTGAGGCCGCTGGGCGCCAGTGCGGTGACGAGCGGCAGCGTCGCCGGCTCCGGGGCCGCGCCGTCGAGCGTCCGGGCGAAGCTGCGCTCGCCCAGCACCGGCACGCCCAGCGCCTTGGCCCGCGCCAGCCGCTCCTGCAGCGCGCCGCTCTCGGCCAGCCGCGCGGCTTCGGCGCCCACCACCAGCACGTCGCTCCTGCGGGTCAGGTCGCGCGTCGCCGAGCCGCGGGCGTGGACCACGCGGCGCTGCAACTCGTCCCGCTGGCCGCCTGAGAACCTGCCGTAGAGCGCTACCGAGCGGCCACGCAGCTGCATAGGGTCAGGCGGTTCTCTTCTTCTTGGCTGTGGCCTGGGCCGGCGCTGCGACGGGCGCGGCCGCCTTGGATTTGGCCGCAGCCTTTTGCGGCGCGGCCTTCGCCGCCGCGACAGCCGCCTTGCCGAGGCTGGGCGCGGGCGGGCGCCGCTCCTCCTCGATCGAGCGGCGCAGCGCATCCATCAGGTTGACCACGTTGCCGCGCTCGGGCGCCTTGGTGATCACCGGCTGGCCGCCGGAGATCTTCGACTTCACCAGCGTCAGCAGCGCTTCCTCGTAGCGGTCCTCGAAGTCGGCGGGCGCGAAGGCGGCGTCCTTCGAGGCGATGATCTGCGCGGCCATGGCGAGCATGTCGTCGGAGCCCTTGGCGTTCAGCTTGTCGAGCGCGCTTGAGGGCTCGCGGATCTCCTTGGCCGAGCGCAGCGTCATCAGCCGGAAGCCGTCCTCGATCGGCTCGATCGCCACCAGCCGCTCGCGGCCGGAGAGCACGATGCGCGCCATCGCCACCTTGCCCGCCCGCCGCATCGCCTCGAGGATGACGCTGAAGGTCTCCTCGGCGATCGGGCCGTCGGGCGCCAGGTAGTAGGTCGAAGTCCTGGTAGATCGGGTCGATGTCGGCGGCGTCGCAGAAGCCGTCGATGTCCACCGTCTTCGAGGAACTCGATCTCGATCTCGTCGAGTTCCTCGGCAGTGACGACGACGTACTTGTCCTTCTCGAACTGGTAGCCCTTCACCAGGTCGGCGCGGTCCACCTCGCCGAGCTCCGGATCATGGTAGCGTTGCTGCACGCGGTTCAGCGTGTCCTTGTGCAGCATGTTGAAGGATATCTTGCCGGCGGTCGCCGACGTCGCCGGGAAGAGCTTCACCGGACATGACACCAGCGAGAGCCGCAGATAGCCTTTCCAACTCGCACGGCCGGCCATGATGACACCCCTTATGTTTTCATGCCGATGTTACGCTGCATGGTTTGCGTAATCTTTACTGCGCTCGATCCTAGCTCATCCCACGGGTCCGCCGCCAGGGTCTGAAGGCGCTTCACGAACTGAGACGATCGAAAGCACCGCCGCCCGACAGCTTGCGCACCTCCTCCCAGGCGATCGGCGTGGCGGCCGGGAAGTTCGGCCTGGCGCGCAGCGAGTAGGACGCGGTGGCGCTGGCGCCGCGGGCGTTGCGCAGATAGTCGAGGTAGATCTTGCCGCGCCGCTGCGCCTTGATGGCGTTGGCGGTGAAGAGGCTGGGCGCGTCGGCCGCCATGGCCCGCGACAGCGCTTCGGCGAAGCCCTTGACCAGTGGCCAGTCCGGCGCGCCGGCCAGCGCCATGACGAGGTGCAGCCCCTTGCCGCCGGTGGTGCGCAGGAACGGGCGGAAGCCCAGCTGCTCCAGCCGGGCCTTCAGCATCTCCGCCCCGTCGCAGACCCTGGCCCACGGCAGCGCCTCGTCGGGGTCGAGGTCCATGCACCAGGCGGTCCGGATGCTCCGGATCGTCGATCCGGCAGCCCCAGAGGTGGAACTCCACCGCGCCGAACTGGGTGAGGCCGAGGAAGCCCTTCGGCTCGGTGATGGTGATGAAGGCGCCGCGGCCCTCCTCGTCGGCGAGATCGATGGTGGCGACGCCCGGCGGCAGGCCGGCGAAGGCGTGGCGCTGATAGAACAGATCCTTGATGTCGCCGGTCGGGCAGCGGATCACCGTCACCGGCCGGCGCATGCAGCTCCGGCAGCAGCCAGTCGCCGACCCGGGCGTAGTAGATGGCGAGGTCGAGCTTGGTGACGCCGCTGCCGGCGAACATCTCGCGCTCCGGGTTGGTCAGGTGGATCGCCGCCAGCTCGCGGTCGCCGATCAGCCGCGGCTTGGTCGCCGCCGGCGGCGCGGCCTTGCGGGCCGAAATGCCCATGAACACCGGGGCCCGCGGCGCGTCCTGCGACGAGCGGCTGCGGTAGCCGATCTGCACGGTCCACGCCGGCTCGACCCAGTGCGCGCCCGGCGTCTTCGGGACCGGCACGACGGGGCCGCGGATTTCCCGCTTCGACAGCATCGCGTAGAGCTCGCGGGCCTTGGCGTCGCCGATGCCCGAGCCGACCCGGCAGGCGTAGACCAGCTCGCCGTCGCGCTCCTCGGCGACGATCAGCGACGAGGCCGCCTTCGGCATGTTGGACATGAAGCCGATCGCCACGAAGTCGGCGATCTCGACGCGCTTGACCTTCACCCAGGTCGGCGAGCGGGCCTGCACATAACGGGCGTCGGCCTTCTTGGAGACGATGCCCTCCAGCCCCAGCCGGCTCGCCTGGGCGAACAGGGCGTCACCGTCGCCCTCGACGTGCTCGCTGAGCTGGACGGCGCTGCGCTCGTCGATCAACGGCGCGACCAGCCCCTCCAGCGCCGCCTTGCGCTCCACCAGCTTCACACCCGAGAGGTCGAAGCCGTCGAGGTAGACGAGGTCGAAGGCGAAGTAGGTGAAGGCGTGCTGGTCGCCCTCGGAGAGCGCCTGTTCCAGGAGGTTGATCGAGGTGACGCCGCGCGGGTCCTGCACCACCACCTCGCCGTCGAGGATGGCGCTCTTGCAGGGCAGCTGCTCGAACGGCCTGGCGAGCGCGCCGTAGCGGTGGGTCCAGTCGTGGCCGTTGCGGGTGACCAGCCGCACCTTGCCGCCCTCGACGAACACCAGCGTGCGGTAGCCGTCGTACTTGATCTCGTGGATCCAGCCGGCGGTCTGCGGCGGTGCGTCGGCCTCGCCGGCCAGCTGCGGGCGCCACTTCTGCCGGCATCGGCTCGGCGACCGCCCCCTCGATCTTCGCCGCGGGCTTGCGGCGGGCGGCCTTGCGCGGCGCAGGCTCCGGCGGCGGCTCGTCGACCGGCCGGCCGGTGATCGACGCTGTTCGGCGCCTCGATCAGCACGTCGTAGTCGGCCAGCGGCCGGGCCTCGATGTCGCGCTCCTTGATGAAGAGCCAGTTGGTCGGATCGTCGGGCAGCCGCACCAGCGTCCAGCCGCCGGCCAGCTTCTCGCCGGCCAGGCGGAACTTCAGCTCGCCGGCGGCCAGCGCCGCCTCCGGATCGTCGGCCAGCGTCACGTAGGTGCCGGTGTCCCAGACGATCACGCTGCCGGCGCCGTAGTTGCTGTCCGGGATGCGGCCCTCGAAGCTGGCGTATTCGAGCGGGTGGTCCTCCACCAGCTTGGCGAAGCGCCGCACCTTCGGATCGAGGCACGGCCCCTCGGGCACCGCCCAGCTGCGCAGCGCCCCGCCGATCTCCAGGCGCAGGTCGTAGTGCATCCGCCGCGCATGGTGCTTCTGCACCACGAAGATCGGCGCGCCGGTGGAGCGCGCGCCGCCCTTCGGCTCCGGCGTCTCGGCAAAGCGGCGCTTGGCGCGATAGGTCTCGATGCCACCCGGCATGCGGACAAGATGGCGGGACCGGACGCGATCGTCCATCGGCGCCGCTCCGTTCGGTCCGTCGGTGCACGCACTTGCTTCCCTCCCCCTTGCGGGGAGGGGTTGGGGGTGGGGGTGTTGGCGTGCGGCCAGACGGTTCGCACCTCCGCCGCGCCAGTCACGGCCATCCAGCTCACCCCCACCCCCGGCCCCTCCCCCTCGGGCAGGGCTATCGCATTTGAGCGAGGAGGGAGACGAGGAAGGCTTCGTCCCATCCTGCGCGTTTGATCTTGCCCTTGATGGAGCCCTTTTCGGGGTGCTGGCGGATGAGGTTGAGGGCGAGCTTTCGGACGAGGGCGAGGTTCTGGGGCGCGTTGTCCTTGCGGCTACGGGAGGCGTCTTCGGCGAGATCGACGTCGAGGACCCAGTGCAGCTGGTTCTCGATGGTCCAGTGCGTCCTGGCGACCTCGAGCATGCGCGCGGCGGTCAGGAGGGTGGAGAGCAGGAAGTAGCGCACGATGACAGGCTCGGGCTCGCCGGCGCTCTTGCGGTAGGTCTCGACGCGGGCGACGGCGGCCAGGCCCGGGAAGTCGATGTCTCTGGCGGGGACGACGAGGGCGGCGCGTCCCTCGACACGGTCGTGGGCGAAGACGGGTCCGTCGATGGCTTCGAGCCGGGATCGGCCGCCGCGATGAGGGCCCGGGCCTTGGCGAGCAGCGTGGGCTGGTTGGCCTTCACCGCCAGGGCGTAGTCGGCGCCAGTGTCGAGGATCACCTGAGCGGTGTCGGCGCGGCAGTGTAGAGCGTCGGCGGTGACGATGCAGCCGTCCAGCTTCAGGAGCGCCAGGGCTTGCTGGGCGCCGAGCGCCTCGTTGCGACCCGGCGCCAGGCGCTGGCCGATCACCAGCCGGGTCTGGGCCGCCCAGACGTTCACGAGGTGCAGCGGCGTCGTCTTGCAGCCCCGCTCGTAGGCGCCGCGCAACGCCTTGCCGTCGATCGCCACCACCCCCTTCAGGGCGCCGGCGAACCCAGCCATGAAGGCGACGAACGCCGCTTCGAACGGCTCCGTCTCCAGCAGTCGGAACACCCTGCTGAAGGTGTCGTGGCTCGGCGCACCGTGCTTCAGCTTCATCACTTGCTGAAGCAAGCCCAGCTTGGTGCGCGCAAAGAGCGCCATGTCGGTGCAGTCCTCCGCCCCGCACAGCACCGCCGCCAAGGCGATGAACATCACTTCCAGAAAGTCGTGGCGCGCGTTGCTCGCCCGAGGGTCCGGCACTTCAGCGAAGTATGGTGCGAACTCTTCCATCCGATGCTCCCAGCCAAAAGGGAGTCATCCTCAGAATCCAGTTCGCCCACCCCGTTCAAGCCAAATGCGATTCGCCTCCCCGCAAGGGGGAGGGGAACGCTCGTCGGCGACCATCGACGCAGCTCGATTGCGCACTAAAGTGCGGCCATGGACGCCGAACCAATCAGGATCCCACTGGCGGGCGGAACCTCGGTCTCCGGCCTCTGGCAGGCGCCAGCCGCCGCGAGCGCTGCGCTTGTGCTGGCCCACGGCGCCGGCGCCGGGATGACGCATCGCTCGATGGCGGCGATCGCGGACGGCCTCGCCCAGCGCGGCGTGGCCACGCTGCGCTACCAGTTCCCCTACATGGAAAAGGGCGGCAAGCGGGTCGATCCGCCGCCCGTCGCTCATGCCGCAGTGCGCGCCGCGGCCGCCGAGGCGCGCAGGCTCGCGCCGGCGCTGCCGCTCTTCGCCGGCGGGCACTCGTTCGGCGGGCGGATGACCTCGCAGGCCCAGGCGCTCGCGCCGCTGGAGGGGGTCATCGGCCTCGTCTTCTTCGCCTTCCCGCTGCACACCGCCGGCAAGCCCTCCACCGACCGCGCGGCGCACCTCGCCGACGTGACGATCCCGATGCTGTTCCTCTCCGGGACCAAGGACACGCTGGCCGAGCTCGACCTCCTGCAGCCGGTCGTCGCCGGCCTCGGCGAGCGGGCTACGCTGGCGCTGTTCGAAGCCGCCGACCACTCGTTCCATGTCCCGGCCCGCACCGGCCGCAAGGACCCAGAGGTGATGGCCGAGCTGCTCGACACCGCCGCCGCCTGGATAGCGGCCCACGCCAAGGAAGCCCGATGACCCGCCAGGTCCCGCCCAACCTCGCCGCCTTCACCCCCGAGCAGGTCGCCGAGCGCGACCGCTTCGCGCAGAGCCGCAAACCGCGCGACGACGGCTCGCTGGGCGGCCCGTTCGATCCCTGGATGACCAACGCCGAGCTGTTCCACCGGCTGACCGGCCTCGGCGGCATGCTCTGGGCGCGCACCAGCCTCGACCGCGGCCTCGTCGAGCTGGCCATCTGCATCACCGGCAAGTTCTGGGAGGCCAACGTCGAGTGGGTCGCCCATGCGCCGCGGGCGGTGGAGTTCGGCGTCGCGCAAGGCGTGCTGGACGACGTGCTCGCCGGCCGCCGCCCGGTCAGCGGCCGCCTCGAGGACGGCCTGGTCTACGACCTCTGCCAGACCATGCACGCCACCCACGCCCTGCCCCGCCCGCTCTACGACCGCGGCGTCGCGGCCTTCGGCGAACAGGGCGTGGCCGAGCTGATGGCGGTGATCGGCTACTACACCCTGGTCTCGATGACCCTGAACGCCTTCGAGGTGCCGGTGGGACCGGGGCAAAAGCCGGTGTTCGAGCGAACCCCCTGACTCCCCCTACCCGCTCATCCCGGCGCACGCGGCGCACGCCGGGAGAGCGGGTTGGTGGGGTGACCGGTTACGCCCCTGTCGGCCAGTCGCCGAGCAGCTTCGCCGCGGCCGCGTCGACACCGAGTCCATCGATGTCGACCGGCAGCCCGACGCCCTCCTGATCCAGGAGCCGACCCGCGGCAACCGCACGGTTGGCCACCGCGAGCAGTTCGTCGCGTGGCCGGCCTTTCAGCGGGTCGCCCGGCTCCGCCCAGCTTCCACCCTCGCCGCGCGAGAGTATCCGCCGCGTGAGCTCCGCGTCGCCGACGCGGAGCCGGCGCCAGGACAGCCGCGCGCCTGGCAGCGCCTGCTCGTAGAGGCGCGTTTCGGCACGGCTCGACACGCCGCCGGTGACGAGGGCCAGCCGCGCGCCGGCCGCGTGGAAATTCGTCCAGACGGCGGCGAGGTTGCGGGCTCGCAGCGAAGCATCGTCGGGCGCCGTGCTGCAGAAGCCGAGCTGGTTGATGTCGACGTACGCCGCCGGCCTGCCCGAGCCGAGCACGTCGAGATAGGCGCGAAACGCGACCGTCGACTTGCCGGCGCCCGTGGTCCCGGACACCCACAGCATCTCGCCGCCGGCGGCGCTGCTCGAAGCCGGTGCGCCCGCCAGGTCGTTCCCGACCGCCGGCCGGTCGCCGCTCTCCCCAAGCACTTGCCTCGCCGCATCGTCGATCGACAGCCCGGTCGTATCGACGCGCCGGTTCGCGAAGGCGCCGCGGTCGAACGCCTGGGCCTCCTCGACGGCGGCGTCGGGTTGCGCGGCTGGCCCGTCCCGCCGCCGAAGCCGGGCGCGCAGTTCGTCGGGCTCGGCCCGCAGGAGCACGGTGGCGATCCGCGGGCCGCCGAGCGTCGCGATGTCCAGTCCTCCCCTGGGATCGACCACGCCCGACACGATCAGGGTCCGCGCCCCGGCCGCCGCGAAGTTCGCCCGCAGCGCCGCCACGTTCCGCGCTTTCAGCCCGTGCCTGTCGGGATCGCCTGCTTGCGGCGGATAGCAGATGCCAAGCTGGTCGACGTCCACGTAGGCCACATCGACGCCGGCCTGCTGGAGGCGCTGGTAGATCTCCCAGGCGACGGCCGTCTTGCCGACGCCGGGCGGTCCGGTCAGCCAGAGAACCGGGATCATCGCCGCCGCTCCGTAGCGGTCCACCGAGGCCTGCGACCCTACGGGCAGACCGTGCACCCTACAAATCACCCAAATGCCCGCACATCCCGTCGCAAGACGGGACCTAGTCAGGAGAGCGTTGAAAGGGCGCAGAACCCGCAGGCATCGCCCGCCTACCCTCCGAACGGCCCGACCTCACTCAGTCCTGCCTGGGTCCCGGGGTTCGCTGGGATGAGCGGGTGCGATATGCAATCTGGGATGGAAACCCTCGCTACGGCCCTCCAGAGGCCCGTACGCGGCTTTGGTGCCGGCACTGGTAGTACCCTAGCGGGCGACCCCGGCGCGGGGCGCCAGCGGCCTTCCTAGCGCCTCACAGGGGCATCCTGGTGTGCACCTCCAGCGAAAGTCGTTGACGCCCCCTGGGGCAGGCGCGGACGATGCGGCGAACAATGAGGAGGCGCGCCATGGCCTACGACCTGGTGATCCGCGGCGGGCTGGTGGTCGACGGGACCGGCGGCGAGCGCGTTCGAGGCGGACGTCGGCGTCGAGGACGGGCGCATCGCCGCGATCGGCAAGGGCCTCGGCGGCGCGGCGCCGAGGAGATCGACGCCAAGGGCCGGCTGGTCACGCCCGGCTTCGTCGACATCCACACCCACTACGACGGCCAGGCGGTGTGGTCGGACCGGCTGTCGCCCTCGTCGTCGCACGGCGTCACCACCGTGGTCGGCGGCAACTGCGGGGTCGGCTTCGCGCCCTGCCGGGCCGAGCACCGCGACCTGCTGGTCAGCGTCATGGAGGGCGTCGAGGACATCCCCGAGGTGGTGATGACCGAGGGCCTGAGCTGGGACTGGGAGACCTACCCCGAATATCTGGACGCGATCGAGCAGCGGCCGCACGACATCGACTTCGCCTCGCAGATCCCCCACTCGGCGGTGCGCGTCTATGTGATGGGCCAGCGCGGCGCCGACCGCGAGCCGGCGACGGCCGAGGACCTCGCCAACGATGCAGGCCATCGTGCGCGAGGCGATCGACGCCGGCGCGCTGGGCTTCGCCACCTCGCGGCTGATCATCCACAAGACCGGCCAGGGCGATCCGATCCCGACCTTCATGGCGGCCGAGACCGAGCTGGAGGCCATGGCGATGGCGCTGAAGGACGCCGGCCGCGGCGTGCTGCAGGCGGTGTTCGGCGCGCCGGGCCGCACGTTCGAGGACGAGATCGACCTGCTTGGCGCGGCTCGGCACAGATCAGCGGGCGGCCGGCCAGCTTCTCGATGGCGCAGTCGAACGAGAACCCGGACGCCTGGAAGGGCGTGATGCGGCGGCTGGCCGAGGCCAACGCCAGCGGCCCGCCGATCCGCGCCCAGGTCTATCCGCGGCCGATCGGCGTGGTGCTGGGCTTCGACCTCTCGATCAACCCGTTCAGCCTCTGCCCCAGCTGGCAGCCGCTGGCCAAGCTGCCGTTCGCCGAGCGCCTCGCGGCGCTGCGCGACCCACAGGTGCGGGCCCGGCTCCTGATGGAAGAGCCGGGCGAGGCGCTGATCCCGCTCGCACGGCTCGGCCGGCGCTACGACTTCATGTGGCCGCTGGACGATCCGCCGAACTACGAGCCGAAGGCCGAGGACTCGATCGCCGCCGTCGCGGCGCGGGGCAACATGTCGCCCGGCGAGATCGCCTACGACCTGCTGCTCGAGAACGAGGGCCGCGGCCTCTTGCTGGTGGCGATCGCCAACTACGGCGACCGCTCGCTGACCCCGATCCACGCGCTGATGACCGACCCGAACGCGGTGCTGGGCCTCGGCGACGGCGGCGCCCACTACGGGATGATCTGCGATTCCAGCTACCCGACCTTCGTGCTGCAGCACTGGACGCGTGAGCGGCAGGGCCAGCGGCTGACGATCGAGCAGGCGATCAAGGCGCTCACCGCCGATCCGGCCCGCACCGTCGGCCTGATGGACCGCGGCGTGCTGTCGGTGGGCCGCAAGGCCGACCTCAACGTGATCGACTACGACGCCGTGCGGCTGAGCCAGCCGAAGGTGGTCTTCGACCTTCCGGCCGGCGGCCGCCGCATGACCCAGAGCGCCACCGGCTACGAGGCGATGGTGGTCGCCGGCCAGATCGTCAGCCGCGGCGGCGAGCCCACCGGCGCCCTGCCCGGCCGCCTGGTCCGCGGCCAGCAGGCCGCGCCGGCGTAGGCCTTCCGCCCGCCGGCTGCTAAGCTTCGGCCAATCGCGGCGATCGCCAGCGGCGTCTGTCGCTTGCGTCAGTTCGACGATGGGGGAGAATTCGATGATCGCGACCACAATGCGGCGTGCTTTCGCCGCACTCTCGGCCGGGGGCCTCCTGGCCGCGGCCGCCGCCTCGGCCGAGCCTGTCACCGTGCCGCTGGATGGTGAAACCCAGGTGGGCGGCGTCGCCGCGGCCTGCACCGGCGTCGGCCAGACCAAGCTCGACCCGAAATGGCGCGGCTACTCCGTGCGGGTGGAGTTCGCCGACGCACAAAGCGCCTATCTCGCGGATGTCGAGGCGGTGGTCAGCCAGGCGGACGGCACGCCCGTCGCCGACGTGCGCTGCGAGGGGCCGTGGGTGCTCTTCAAGCTGCCGCCGGGCCGCTACCACGTCCAGGGCAGCCTGACCGGTTCGGCGGCCAAGCCTCAGAACGCCGCCGTCGCCGCGCCGGCGAGCGGCCAGGCGCGCGTCGTTCTGCACTTCCCCGACGCCTGAGCCGCTTGGCGCCAATCACGCCGGGCGCGTCGCCGTCAGGCTCCAGTGCTCGCGCACCCTGTCCAGCACCGGCAACAGGTGCTCGACGAACGCGTCCGGATGCTCGGACATCGGGAAGTGCCCGACGCCGGGCATGGCGGTCCAGGTCGAGCCCGGGATGGCCCGGTGCGCGGCCTCGCCCAGCTCCATCGTGCCGCTGCCGTCATATTCGCCCGAGAGGATGTGGACGGCCGTGCGGGTGGTGTCGATCGCGCCGGCCTCGCCGGTGAGGTCGTAGTCGGCGAGGTAGTAGAAGAGATCGCCGCGAAACGCCGGCGGCCAGCCGGCGGCGTAGACGGCGCTGGTCTCCTTGCGGAACGGCTCCGGCGAGGTCGGGCTCATCAGCCCGTTCATCAGCCGCGCCTTGTAGTCGTTGCTGACCTGCGGATGCCAGAGCGCTTCCAGCTGCCGTAGGTCGCCACCGATCTTCAGCGCGCCTTCCAGCGAGATCACCGCCGCAAAGAGGTCGCCGTGGTGGCGGGCGAGGTCGAGCGCCAGCAGGCCGCCCACCGAGCAGCCCATGAACACAGGTCGCTCCAGCCCCAGCGCCGCGGCGAGGCTCACTGGCACGGCGCGCAGGAATTCCTTGGTCAGCAGGTATTCCTCGGCCCACCACGCCGGACCTACCGGTGGCAGCGACTTGCCGTGGAACGGCAGGTCGTAGGCGATCAGCCGGAAGTGGTCGGTGATCTCGCGGCGCTCGAACAGGTGTCGCCACTGCGAGCCGTGGCAGCCGGCGGTGTGCTGCAGCAGCATCGGAATGCCCGATCCCGCTTCCTCGAAGTAGACCCGGTGGTCCTGCCCCGCGAGGTCGAGGCGCACGTAGCGGCCAACCGGGCTGTCGAACTGACCGGCCTGGCGCGGCGGCTCGCGGGCCGGGGCGGCGGCGGCGGGCGGCCGCAGCAGCTCGATCGCCCGCATCGCGGCCGGATAGTACTGCGCGTAGAGCACCGGGTCGCCGAGGCTGGTCATCCGGCCGGCGCCGATCAGCAGGAAGATGTCGTTGCAGAGCCGCTTCGGCGTCGCCGCCAGCAGCTCGGCCCACACCGCGTCCGCGGCGCCGAGGGCGATGACGCCGGCCGCGCCCGCCGCCGGGGCGCCGGCCGTCGTGGCCCCATCCTGCAAGGTCACGCCGATCGACCCGCTCGGCGTCTCGAGCCGCAGCCCGCCGGTCCAATGCCGCGCCGCGAGCCTGAACTCGCCGTCGCCCGAGCACCGCGCCGCCAGGACGTCAGAGGTGAGCGCATCTCGACCAAACATGTCCGGTTCCCTCGCCGCGCCGCCAGCGGTCACGCCGACGCGGCGCCTTCCGGCGCTGCGCCGGCAAGGAACGAATAGTCGGCCGCGACGAAGCGCGTCCAGGGCTCGGCGGGACCGAACGGCGGCGCACGGGGGCTCGGACGGGGGATATCGCCGGCCAGCGACGCCAGCTCGATCTCCCGGCCGCCGGAAGCGATGGAAGCGTTGGCGCCGATGCCCACCATCGCCGCCCAGACCCCGCCCAGCTCGTCGGCCGCCCGCTCGAACGGATCGTCTGCGGCCGCGCCGAAGAGGTGCTGCAGCATCACCGTGTCGCCGCCGCCATGGTCGCCCTGGGCTTCAGGAATGGCGAGCGAATAGGGCGGACTGAACAGCGGCTGCACGACGACGCTCGAGGTCTCGGGCAGCGCCGGCCGCACCAGCCCACCGTCCTCGCGAACGTAGGTCCGCTCGGTCGTCTCCAACGTCATGAGCCCGCGCTCGCCGTGGAAGACCACCCGGTAGCCCTCGCGCGGATTGTTGGCGGTGAGGAGATAGTTGACGACCACGCCGTTCCCGTAGGCCAGCGTCGCGGCCATGGTGTCCTCGATGTCGATGTCGGGGCTGAACACGCAACGGTCGCGGAAGTAGCCGTCCCAGGCCTCGTTGTCGGCGTAGAGGCCGGTGAGCGCGCGGCTCCTCGCCAGATCGAGCCTGACGCGGCAGCGCTCGAAGGCCGCGCAGCCGGTGCAGCGCTCGCCGCGCGGAGTCAGCCCCAGCGCATCGGCCGTTTCGGGCCGGTAGAACACCCGCTCGCCCGTCGCCCGGACGCTGGTCACCGTCGAGCCCAGCCACCAGTTCAAGAGGTCGAAGTGGTGCGTGGCCTTGTGCACCAAGAGGCCGCCGGAGTTGGCCTTGTTGCGGTGCCAGCGGCGGAAGTAGTCGGCGCCGTGGTGGGTGTCGAGCTGCCACTCGAAGTTCACCGCCCGCACCGGCCCGATGATCCCCGACATCAGCGCCTGCTTCACCAGCGTGCGCGGCGGCGAATAGCGGTAGTTGAAGGTGATCCGCAGCGCCCGGCCGGAGCGTTCGCGGGCCGCGACGATGCCCCGGCACGAGGCCGCGTCGATGGTCAGCGGCTTCTCGGTCACCACGTCGCAGCCGGCCCCCAGCGCCGCCACGATGTAGCCGGCGTGGGTGTAGTCGGGCGAGGTGACGATCACCCGGTCCGGCTCGCACGTCTCCAGCATCCGCGCGAAGTCCCCGGCGTCGTAGAGGGTCGGCTCCACGCCGGCGGCCGCCACGAAAGCTGCGGCGCGCTCCAGCCGGCCCGCATTGGTGTCGGCGAGCGCGACCAATTCGCCCTGCGCGACGTGCTCGCCGGTCAGCGCCTGCAGGTAGAGGTAGGCGCGCGAGCCCACCCCGACGATCGCGTAGCGGGGCCGATCGGTCTGGGACATGGCGGCGATCTAGCCGGACGGGCGAGCGCGCGCTCAACCGTCCTCGGCCCAGAGATCGGCGAGGCCGGCCCACCCCGCGGTGAACGTCAGGGTCGCGCGAAGCCCCTCGGGCGTCCAATCGGCGGCAAAGTCGCCCTGCAGCTGCCGCACCAGCTGCTGGACCAGGCGGGCGCCGAAGCCGGTGCGCTCGGGCCGCGCGACGGGATGGCCGCCCCGCTCGATCCACTGCAGCGTGGCGACCTGATCCTCGCCGCCGACCGACCAGACGATCTCCAGCGCGCCACCCGGCCGCGAGAGCGAGCCGTGCTTGACCGCATTCGTCGCCAGCTCGTGCAGCAGCATCGTCGTCGCCTGAACCTGGGAAGCGGCCAGCACCAGCGCCGGGCCGGCGATCCGCACGTCGGCGCCGGCCAAGAGGCCGTCCACCGTGGCGTGGACGATGTCGCCCAGGAGGGCGCCTTCCCATTTCCGCGCCGCCAGCGAGGTCTGCGCCCGCGCCAGCGCCTGCAGCCGGCCGCCCAGCCTTTCCCTGAAGCCTTCCACGTCGGCGGCGTTCGTCAGCCGAACGAAGGACTGGGCGAGCGCCAGGGCGTTGCGCGAACGGTGATCGACCTCGTGCATCAAGAGCCGCCGCGCCTCCTCGCTCTGGCGCTCCTGCACCTCGCCGGTCACATCGCGAACCGTGCTGATGATGTGCGAAAGCCTCCTCTCGGCGTCGAACACCGGAGCGTTGGTGGCCGACCAGTAGCGCTCCACCGGCACGCCGTCGGCGCCGGTGATCGCATAGGGGCGGGTCGCCATTTCATGCAGCTGCCCGCGGCTCACGACCGCGTCGAACGACTCCCGGATGGCCTCGCGAAACGCCAGCGCCTCGGGCCCCGGCTCTGGACCGAACACCTCGTAGACGCCGCGCCCGGCGAGGGCCACCGCGGTCGTGCTGAAGGCGCGGGCATGCGCCTCGTTGACGGCGACCATCGTGAACTTCGGCGGGTCGACGGCGACCAGCAGCAGCGGCTGCGGGGTCGCCCGGAACGCCGCCCGAAGCATGGCCGCCTCTGCTGCGAGGCCGGCAAGCGCGCTCTCGCCGGACGCCGCTGTATCAGCCTTGGCCATTCTCCCTCTCGAGCCCGCTTCCCCATTTTGGGGAGGGCCATTCTAGGAGGGTCCGCAAGCGCGCCCAAGGCCTGGCGTTCCTGTCGCCACGAGCAAGCGGCCGCGCCCGCCAAGCGATGAACACAAACAGCCGCCCGGCCTGGACCGAGCGGCTGTTCTTAGCTGATCCGACACGGGCGCCGCGCCAACGCGCCGCGCCAAGCGTCAAAGGGGGAAGCGCCGTTACGGGCTGGCCGGATTGCCGTTGCCGCTCGTCGAGGCGGCCCAGGCAATCAGGCCGATGAACACGGCCACCGCCAAGCCGAACAGCAGGGCGTTGTTGCCCTCAAACCCGTCGGCCGAGGTCGATTGAGAGCCGAGGCGATCCCCGAGGTTGACGACAGCGCTGTCAGAGGCCGCCGCCTGGCCGGCAATCAGCATCGCCCCCAGGGCGGTCGCCGCGAGATACTTCCGCATTTTCTACACCTTCTCTGGAGGTTCAACGCGCATGAGACAGTTTCGACCTCTAAAGGAATCACAGCCACCGGGCAAGGCGCCGGTTGCGGCGATTTACGGATTCGCCGTGACCCGGGGACCGTCGGCGCGGTGGCTCTGCCGAGCGCGCCAGCGTTGGCGCGGCGGAGAGATGGTCCGCAGCCGGTCAATCGTGCAGCAGGCCGTAGTCGGTGTGCTCGGCGACGCCCAGTTGTCGCTCGGGGTTGGCGATACTTGAAGATCCGGAAGAGCCGCGTGGGACGCCGCAGCTAGGCTTTAAAGAATGGTCCGCCTCGAGGCCGAGCCCGAGCGAGACACCTTCCATGATGGCTTCCCCGGCTCATCGCGATCTGTTGCTTCTGGGCCTGGGGCAGGTCGAAGAAGGCGCGCGCCTCCGGCGGCGCGGTCGCGACGCAGCAACGGCGCGATGCTGATGATCGGCAAGCTCATGGGTTCGATCCTCGATGCTGCGCGATGCGTTGTCATCATCGGCATTCGCCGCATGGAACCCGGCCGACGCCTCGCTGGCGGCCGCAATCCGCTGGCTGGACAAACGGGCGAGGTGGTAGAACCGTGTCTCCTCACAGATCAGGCGAAACCCTCATATGTCGTCAATCCAGCGCATCAACCGCCGAGCCGTGATTTCCGGTGTCGCAGCTTCGGCCGCTCTGGCGGGGCGGGCGCGTGCAGCCGGTGGCGCTTTCTCCGTGTTGGACGTGGTTGCGAAAGGCGACCTCGACGGCATTCGCACCGGCCTGCTGCCGGATGCGTCAGCCTATCTCAACGAGGCCATCGAACATGCCGTCGCCAAGGGCTTCTCGACGCTGCACATCCCGACCGGCATCTACCGGCTGAACGGCAAGCGCCAGGGTCCCCAGTTGGCCATCCTGCGAGCCCCAAGCAACCTCACCATCACCGGTGATGGCGCCCGGACGGTGCTGATCGTGGCTGCGCACTACACCGGCGGCGGCGACTACCGCGTTTTCGCGCCGTTTCAGGATGAGCCGGTCGAAAACTTGACGATCACCAACATCACCTTCGACGGCAATGGCGCGGCCAATACGGCTGTCGGGTCAAAGACGCGCGCAGACATTCGCAGCGCCTACATGCTGAGGGTGCCACGCGGCCGCAACATCGTGATCGAGAATTGCTCATTCCAGAATTGTCCGGGCCGCAGCATTCTCAACTTCGGAGACAACGGACCCCGGCCAGCCACTTCGGCTGTCGTGATCGCCAACAATTCGTTCGTGAACTCCGGCGCCGCCATTCCCGGCAATCACGCGCAGAACGACCACAGTTCAATCTATCTGCAGTGCGACGGCGGCCGCGTTTATGGAAACACGTTCCGCAATCCATTCCCGGTCGATCCTGCCGGGCCGCCGGAGTTCTCTTTGCAGGCGCTGGAAATTCACGGCAGCAACACCGCCGTCACCGGCAATCACACCGTGAACTATCCAGGCGCCGGCAACGCCGTCGCGAGCGTGCAGAATTCCGACTCCAATCGATGGGAAAACAACGTCTTCGACGGGCTGACCGGCATCGGGCTTACACTGTGGTCGGTGGCGCCGTATCGCAATTCGAATCTCACTATTCGGAAGAACACGTTCAGAATCAACAACACCGCCATCAGGGGAGCCTCGGCAATTTACCAAGGCCCAGGAGCGGGATGGACGAGTTCGGAGATGGTAAACCTGGTCATCGAGAACAACGTGATCGAGGAAGTGCCTAACCCGGGTAAGCCAGCGACGGGAAACGCGATCGATCTCTGCGCCGTCCAAGGCTGTCGCATTACTGGCAACATCATCCGCAACGTGCAGGGCTGCGGCATAAACCTCCACAGCGCCGACAAACCTGGCCTTCGCATCGAAAACGTCGAAATCAGCAACAATCAGATCGAAAACACAGGACTTGCCACCCCTTCCGATCGGGTGTGGGCGATCCGTATCAAACGCGACGATCCAGCCCACGTCATGGATCGCATCTCGATCTCCAACAACACCATCAGCTCGAGCATCGCCGGCGGCCGGATGCGCGGGATATTGATCGGTCCGGAGGTGGCGCCGGGTGTTCAGGCTACGGCGAACGTCTTCAATGGCATCGCACCGGTGATGCGCATCCGAAACCAGTAGCCCGTTCGGTTGGCCTTGCACGTTTGGCGGTAGTCCGGCCGCCACGGTTGGCGGCCATAAGGCAGCATCGCCGGGGATGACTGCGAGGTCACGCTGCGGCCTTCTCCTCCACCATGGCCATCAGGGCTGCGGCGGAAAGCCAGTCAGTGTTGGTGTCGCTGGCGTAGCTGAAGTCCTCGGGCACCGCGGCCGGCCCGCCGTTGAGACGGAACGGCGTGCGAGGGTACTCGACGAAGGCCGGCTCGATTGCCAAGCGGCGCCGCCCCCCCGGCCGGCGGGTTTGAGCGGGCCCCGCCGGTGGGCTAGGCTTCGGCGCATGCAAGGTCAGCGGCTAGGGGAACTGTTGCGCAGCCGGCGCCTGGTTACCGACCGCGAGCTGGCGGATGCGCTCGCTCTGCAATCGCTTGCCGGCGGCCTGCTCGGCCAACTGCTGATCCGGCTGGGCGCCATCTCCGAAGCCGACCTGATGGCCGTGCTCGGCGAGGAACTGGGCCTGACGGAGCTGGCGTCCGCCGAGACGCCGACGACCGCGCAGGTCGCCGCGCTGCTGGCCGAGATCCGCTCGCCCGCCGCCTGGTGGGCGCAACGCCAGGCGATGGCGTGGCGCGCCGGCGACGGGCCGGAGGCGCGGCTCTTCTGCGCCGCGGTCAACCCGCTCGATCCGGCGCTCGCCGACCGGCTCTCGCAGCTGGGCGGGTCGGTGGAGCTGCGGCTGGCGCGCCAGGCGCAGATCGCCGCGCTGCTGGACGAGATCGCCCATGGCGCCCGCGCCGAGGCGGCGGCCGCCCAGCCCGCGGGGACCCAGCGCCTCAGGGAGATGGCGCAGGAGACGCCGGTCATCGACTTCGTCAACGCCATCTTCGCCGAGGCGGTCACCCGGCGCGCCTCGGACATCCACATCGAGCCGTTCGCCGACCACTTCGCGGTGCGTATGCGGATCGACGGCATGCTGACGACGACGCGGACGGCGCCGCGGGCGCGCTTCGACGCGGTCTGTTCGCGGATCAAGCTGCTGTCGGGCATGGACATCGGCGAGCGGCGGCTGCCGCAGGACGGGCGCCAATCGATCCGCGTCGCCGGCCGCGAGCTCGACCTGCGGATATCCAGCCTGCCGTCGGTCTGGGGCAGAGTCGGTGGTGCTGCGCCTGCTGGGCCGCTCCGACCGGCTGCCGCAGCTCTCCGAGCTCGGCGTCAGCGACGTGCAGGGCGCGGAGCTCCTGCGGCTGGTGGACAAGCCGAACGGCGTCGTGCTGATCAGCGGTCCGACCGGCTCCGGCAAGACCACGACGATCTACCGGCTGCTGATCCACCTCAACAACGGCGTCAGGAAGATCGTCACCGTCGAGGACCCGGTGGAGTTCGAGCTGCCGGGGGTGGTGCAGATGCAGGCCCGCAGCGACATCGGGCTCAGCTTCGCAGCCGGGCTGCGCTCGATCCTGCGCCAGGATCCCGACGTGATCATGATCGGCGAGATCCGCGACCTGGAGACCGCGCACATCGCCGTGCAGGCGGCGCTGACCGGCCACCTGGTGATCTCCACCATCCACACCAACTCGGCGCTCGCCGCCGTGCCGCGCCTCCTGGACCTCGAGGTCGAGCCGTTCCTGCTGGCCGACGTCGTGCGCGGGCTGGTCGGCCAGCGGCTGGTGCGCCGGCTCTGCCCGCACTGCGCCCAGCCCAGCGACGCGGACCGCGCCGCCGCCTACGAGGCCGCGAGGCCGCCGGCCATGGCCTGCGCCGGCGCCCCGGCCTGGCGCGAACCGGTCGGCTGCGCCAGGTGCGGGCAGAGCGGCTACCTCGGCCGCCTCGGCCTCTTCGAGATAGCGCCGTCGAGCGAGGCGCTGGAACACGACATCCGCCATCGCGCGTCAGAGGAGGCGCTGACCCGCACCGCCCGCGCCGAGGGGTTCGCGAGCCTCGGCGAGGACGGCTACGGCAAGGCGCGGGCGGGGCTCACCACGTTGGCGGAGTTGCGGCGCGTGGCGGGAGGCGCCGCCGACATCGCGGCCCCGGCCCCGATGGCCGCCCGGTAGCGCGGCCGGGCGATGACCAGCCTCGAACAGGAGAGCGAGCGCCGCTTCCGCTATCGGGCGGTGACGCGCGAAGGCCGGCAGGTGCGCGACACCGTCCGCGCCGCCGACGAGTTGACCGCGCTGCGCGAGTTGATGGCGGGCGGCCTCACCGTCACCGAGCTTGCCGAGGCCGGCAAGATCGAGGTCCGCGGCGCCGACCGCGACCTCAGTTCGGCCGAACGCGTGCTGGTGATGCGCCAGCTGGCGCTGATGCTGGAGGCTGGGGTCACGCTGCTGGAGGCGCTGGAGACGGTGGCGGCCGGGATCACCGCCCGGCGCGGCCGCGCGCAACTGATGGAGGTGATCGCGGCGCTGAAGCGCGGCGAGGCGCTGGGCGTCGCGCTCAGAACCCACGCGCCGGGCTTTCCCTACTACGTGTACGCCATGGCCGAGGTCGGCGAGGCCGCCGGACGCGTGCCGGACGTGCTGCGCGTGGCCTCCGAGCAAATGGCTTACGAGGACCGGCTGCGCCGCGACCTGGTGGGCGCCCTCACCTACCCTGCGCTGCTGGCCTGCGCCGGCGTGCTGGCGGTGGCCTTCATCTTCGTGGAGATCGTGCCGCGGTTCTCGGTGCTGATCGGCCCGAACGCGGCGCGTATGCCGCTGATGTCGAAGCTCGTGTTCGCCGTCGGCCACGTCGTCAACGCGCACCTGATCTGGTTCGGTGCGGCGATCGCCGGGCTCATCGTCGCGGGCGGGTTCGCACTCAGCCAGCCGGCCGTGCGCGAGCGGCTCTACCGGTTCGGGCGGGCGCTGCCGGTGGTCGGCGACCTCATGAAGGCCCGTGAAATCGCCACCTGGGCCCGGCTGATGTCGTTCGCGCTGGCGAACGGCGTCGCCTTGATGGAGGCCGCCGCGCTCGCCCGCCAGGGCGCACCACCCGGACCGTTCCGCGACGGCCTTGCCGCCAGCGAGGTCGAGCTCCGGAGCGGTGCGGCGCTGCACGCGGCGCTCGGACGGCACACGCGACTTACCGCGATGGACCTCAGCCTGCTGCGCACCGGCCAGAAGTCCGGCGCGCTGGCGTCGATGTTCGGCTTCCTGGCCGACGCCTACGACGACCGCCTGAAGGACTCGATGAAGCGGTTCACGGCGCTGGCCGAGCCCGCCGCCGTCGCCGCGATCTCGGTGGTGGTCGGCGTGATCGCGTTGTCGCTGGTGATGGCGCTGGCCAGCATCTACGACGCCGTCCAGTGAGCCGCGGGCCAGCGAGCCGCCGGGTCGCCTTGCGGGGCTTCAGCCTGATCGAGGCGCTGGTCGCGCTGATCATCGCGGCGATCTCGTTGTCGGCAGTGCTGGAGCTGCAGCGCCAGCTGGCCGACGGCCAGGCCCGCTACGAGCGCACGCTCGAGCTTGCCCAGCTGCAGCGCGACGCCCTGGCGCTCACCGCAGACATCAACCCGACGGCGCAGCCGGACGGCGCTATCCCGCTGGCGGCCGGCCGCTCCCTGCATTGGCGCGCCGAGCCGCGCTCCGCCCCCGCGCTCGACACCGGCTCGGCCACCGCCGGCCGCCGGTTCGAGATGCGGCTTTACCGCGTCACGGTGCAGATCCTCGATGCATCCGGCGCCGAGATGGGCGAGATCAGCTTGGACCGACTGGGCTGGCGACGCCTCGAACGCGCCGCGCCCTTCGTCCCGCCGCCGACGCCGGTCGCACCGCCGCCGTCGCTGCCGCAGCAGGCGCCGCCGAGCGTGCTTACGGAACCGACACTCTAGGCTCGCCCGCGGACAGCGGCGGGATGCTGGTCAGCGTGTACGACCAGCCGTAGCCGACCTTGAAGGCCTGGTTCATCTCGTGGCCATAGCGGCCGACCCAATCACTCATCTCGCCTTCGTGGACGATGTAGGGCGTCACCAGCACCACCAGCTCGTCCTTGGTGCCGGAGATGGTGTCGGTACGCCCCGTCCCGCTGAGGATCGGAATGTCCTTCAGGATCGGGATGCCCGAGTTTCCCTTGGTGTATTCGTTGTCGATCAGGCCGCCCAGCACCGCCGTGGCGCCGTCGGCGAGCGACAGCTCGGTGGTGATGTTACGGTCGAGGATCAGCGGACTGCCCACCGAAGCGTTCGGGTTCGGCTCGGCGCTGGAGACCTCCTGGGTGACGAAGAGATCGACCCGGTCGTCGCCGTAGATCACCGGCTTGATGTGCAGGATGGTGCCGGTCTGCCGGTACTCGATCGACTGCAGCACGTTGGTCGGGCCTACCGCCACCGTCGGATTGGTGGTCTGCGAAGTGATGATGGGCACGTCGGTGCCGACCTGGATCGAGGCCTCGCTGCCGCTCCGCGCCACCAGACGGGGCCGCGAGAGGATGTTGACCTTGTTGTTCGAGGCGAAGGCGTTGAACGCCGCCTGCAAATTCCAGCCGGCCCAGTTGGCCGTATAGTTGAGGTTGAGGCCGGAACTGCCGATCCCAAGGCCGTTCAGCGTGCCGCCGGTCAGCGTGCTGGTCGACATCGAGTGGCTGAAGAACCATTCCATCCCGACGTTGGTCGCGTCGGTCAGCGTCACCTCAGCGATCGTCACCTCGACCAGCACCTGGCGCTGGGGCTTGTCGAGCGCCTCCAGCAGCTTGCGCAGCTCCGTGTAGTCCTCCGCGGCCCCGGTGAAGAGGATGCGGTTGCCGCCCTCGTCGACGATCACCTTGCCGCCCAGGAAGGTCCCGGCGCTGGGCGGCGGCGCTGCGTTGCCCAGCCCCATGCCGATCGTGCCCCGGCCCAGCCCGGCGGCCTGCTCGGCCGAGCTGGCCGCCGCGTTGGCGGCGGCGTTGGCGGCGGCAGACATCCCGCCGGGCAGCCCCGGCGCCGGCGCGCTCGCCGACGCGCCGGCCGGCTGGCCGCCGAACGAACCGCCCGTGAGCGGCGTCTGCACCAGATCGGCCAGCGACTTCGCGTCGGTGTTGCGGGCCTGGTAGATGAACGTGGTTTGGTGGTCGCCGATCGCGGCGGCCTGATCGAGGCGACTCGCCCAGTCGCGGGCCCGCGACAGCAGCGCCGGATCCTTGGCGAACAGCAGCACCTGGTTGGCGTCCCGATAGGCGAGGACCAGGATCGCGCCCGGGCCCTGCGGGGAGCCGGTCACCGCATAGCCGTCGGCCCGCAGCTGTTCCTCGAGCCGCTGGGCCAGCGTCTCGGCCGACCAGTAGACCGGCTCGATGCGCACCACGCCGACGCCGGCGAACATCGGCTGGTCGAGCTCGCGCAGCATGTCGACGGCCGCCGTGACGTCGCGGGCGCGGCCGGTGATGAACACCGAGTTGTGCGGGACGTCCGGCTGCACTTGGAGCGAGCGGCCGCCCGCGTCGATGTCGGCCATCAGCGCCAGCGCCGCCTCGATGTCGACCGCCTTGGCCTCGTAGAACTGGGTGACCACCTGCGCCTGCTGCGGCGTGTCCTGACTGGGTCGATGACCGAGATAGGTCGCCGAGCTGATGTTCGGGGTCGGGTCGTCGACGACGTTCACCGTGCCGCCTCGGATCACCAGCTTCAGCGCGTAGTCGCGCAGCGCCACCTCCAGCATGCGGGCAAAGTCGAGCTTCGACATGCCGGAAACGCCGCGCAGGCTGATGACCTCCGTCCGGGCGCTGACGTTCGGGCCGAGGACATAGGGGACCTTGAGCAGGTCGCCGAACGCGGTGTTCAGCATCTGCGGCAGCGGCTGTGGCGGCAGCTCGACGTCGATCCGCTCGTTCGGCGTCGCCGAGAGCGCGGCGACCGCGTCGGGGTTCGCCGGCGCCTCGGTGTTGACCAGACCGCCGGGCGGGGTCGCCAGTGCGGCGAGGTCGCCGACGTGCGAGGCCGAGCGCGCCAGCGAGCCCGGCGGCACCTTCAGCGCCGGGAAGCTGGCGCAAGCGGAGAGCAGGCAGGCGGCGGCCAGGCTGGCGAGGCCAAAGCCGGCGAGCGGCGCGAGGCGCATCCCGGATCTCACTGCGCCGCGCCTCCCCCCGAGCCGACCGCCTCGCCGAACAGCGGCACGCGCTCGAGCGTCGTCCCGTCGCCGATGACAGCCTCGTTCATGGTCACGGCGGTCAGCCGCCAGCGGTCGTCGAACAACTCGCCGACGTGCAGCAGCCGCGAGCGGGGGTCGCCCGGCCCCGCCGCCAGCAACACCGCCAGCCGTCCGTTCGGCAGACGGACGATCGCCGAAGCCCGTGCACGAAACACCGGGCCGACGTCGTGCATCACCGGCGCGGGCGTCAGCCCGACCGGGCGAGGCGGCGGCGCGGCGGCGAAGGTGCGTGGCGGCGGGACCGCGAGGTCGACCGCCAGTGCGTCGAGGTCGCCCGCCAGCCCGGCCTCGGGCCTTGCGAGCGGCGCGGCGTCGACCGCCCCGCCGCCGTGCCGGACGACGCTGAGCGCGGCGGTCTGCGGCGCGTCCGGCGTCAGCCAGCCGACCAGGCCCGCGCCCAGCACCAGCCCCGCGCCAAGGCTCGCCACGAGCGTCACCCCGGGCGTCACGAGCGAGGCTCCGCCGGCGGCGGCTGGTCCAGCGTCACCGGGAACAGCAGCACCAGGGCGAACTGCGCGGCCTCGGCGTCGCTGACATCCAGCTTGTCGACCACGAACGACGGGCCGTTCGCGGCCAGCGTCCGCATGAAGGTGAGCCACGCCCCGGCCACGTAGGGACCGGACACCTCGGCCTTCAGCAGGGGCGTGTCGCTGCCGTACTCGAGCGCCTGAGCGACACGGACCTCCGGCGTCGGCAGGTGGGCCACGCTGGCCGCCGTCTCCAGCCGCTGCTCGACCTCCAGCCTCGCCAGCCAGATGCTGCGGGCGTGGGTGGACCAGCCGTCGATGGCGGCCAACTGAGCCGCGCTCGGCGGGCTGGCGCGCTTGCGAAGCGCGATGGCGCGGGTGCTGCGCGCCAGCGCCAGGTCGGCCCGGGCGTTCACGAAGCGGTCGCGCTCGGTGACGCTCCATTGCTGCGCATAGACTGCGGCGCCGCCGACCGCGAGCAACCCGAGACACGCCGCCAGCCACGCTTCGCGCGACGACAGCGGTCGCAGCAGACGACCGGGCGCGCCAGCGAGACCGCCAAGCCTAGGTTGAGAAACTGACCCCACCGCAATCGCAGCCGCATTGTTTCGGCGCACGTCGCACCCCGCGTCTGCTATAGTCGAGATAGGGGCGGGAATATAGCGGTCTGCCCGAGACCTGGGGCGCACGAGACCTGTCAGGACGTCGCATGTACTGGACCGATCGGGCGATGAAGCTTGGGCGTCGCGGCGCGAGTTTCGGACGGCGGGGCGCAAGGGCCGGCTACAGCCTGCTGGAGATCCTCATCGTGCTGGCGATCATCGCGCTGATCGTCGCGCTGGTCGGACCGCGTCTGTTCGCGCAGCTCGACCATGCCAAGGTCACCACCGCCCACGTGCAGGTCAAGTCACTGGAGACGGCGCTGCAGACGATGGAGCTCGACGTCGGTCGCTACCCCACCGAGAGCGAGGGACTGGGCCTGCTCGTCGACGCCCCCGACCGCAAGGCGACGCCGGGATGGAACGGGCCCTACCTGTCGGGCGCCCTGCCGAACGACCCCTGGGGCCACGCGTATCTCTACGAGGCGCCCGCCGACCGCAACCACCCGCCGCGGGTCTACAGCCTCGGCGCGGACGGCAAGCCGGGCGGCGAAGGCGACGCCGCCGACATCTACAGCGACGCTCCAAGCGGCCCGGCGACGGCGGCGCAGAGCGCCCCGGCGCAGGACGCTTCGACCGGTGCGCCGGCGCAGGACCCGACGTCGCCGAAGACCCCCTGATGGCGCGCGCCAAGCGGGGGTACACGCTGCTGGAGATGCTGATCGTGCTGGCGGTGATGGCGCTGGCGGTCGCCATCGTCATGCCCCGCGGGGAGGCGATGCTCGACCAGATGACCGCCCACGCGGTGTTCTTCGACTTCCAGCGCCAGGTCTCGGACCTGAGGCGCCAGGCCTACGCCAGCCAGACGGCGGTGAACGTGATCGGCTCGGACGACGCCAACCCGAGCGGCGGGCCGGCCCGCGCCATCCCGCTGCGCGCCGGCTGGACCTATCGGCTCACCCAGCCGATCGCCATCAGCGACGGCGGCGCCTGCTCAGGCGGCGCCGTGGAGGTGCTGAAATACGGTCGGCCGGCCATGCACCTCGCCTTGGCCGACCGCGCCTGCCACTTCATCCGGCTGGACTAGCGACTGCCATGGTCATCTCCAGCCTGATGGAACCGTCGGCCGAGTTGGTCAGCGGGCGCACCTCGGCGAAGGCGCCGGTGGCTTCCAGATCGTGGGTGAGCGTCTCGGCCTGGCCAAGCGCTGCGTAGGGCACCGTGACGCTGACCACCGGCCCGTCGATGGCGAACGACTTGGCCGTCACGCCGCGGGCGCGGACCACCTTCAGCGCGGTCTGGAGCCCGGCCATCGCTTCCGGCCGAGCGGCCAGCCTCTGGAACGCGGCGATCCGGCGCAGGCTGTCCACATCGGCGTCACGCGTCGGCGCGGCTGGCTGTTGCAGGGCCCGCGTCTCACGCTCCAGCTGGGTCGCCAGGCCACCGAGCCGCATTGCCTGCCCCGTCCAGAAAGCCGCGGAGAGCGCCAGCAGCGCCGCCGCGGACCCCGCCGCGAGCTTCGCGGCGCCGGCAGGCGTCAGCTCCAGCTCGGACGCGGTCGGGCTGAAGCCCTCGGCGATCGGCAGCGTCTCCGGGGCCGGCGGCGCGGTCGGCGGCGGGACCGACGGATCGCGCTGCAGCCGGGTGAAGGCGGACCAGTCGGCCGCGGTAGGCTGGGCGCGCCGCCAGGACGAGGCGACGAGCGCGCGGCCTCGCCATGCCTGCAGCTCGAACCCGCTCGCCAGGCGCACGATCCGCCACGGGGCGCCGGGCGGCTGGGCCAGAGTCTCGGGGCTAAGCGGCGGGCGCGCGTCGCCGAAGCGGGCGGCGAGCGGCGGTGCGACGCTGTCCTCGTCCCACCACCAGACGCCGTAGCCTTGTCCTGCCCGCCGCACCGTCATGCCGGGATTGAGGTAGGGCGCGTTGGCGCGGGCGTAGAGCCGCGCCGCCTGGCCGGCCGCGGCGCCTTTCGCGGCGGATTCGAACCAGGCGAAGCTGCAGAGCTCGCGCGCCACGAGGATGATCGGCCGCCGCCAGGCGGCGCCGTGCGCCAGCGCCGCGAAGCGGCCCTCGGCGCTCAGCAGCTCAATCGGTGGGGTCAGGAAAGTGCGGGGCATGCGCTGGGACTGAGGCTCGCTCCGCGGGTGAGAGCTGCGAGAGGGTCGACTCCACGACCCAGAAGGGCCGCGTCGCGTCGTCCGGCGAGAGGATCAGCCGCGAGCGGTAGATGAAGCCCGCGTCCGCGTCCTCCACTTTCAGCGCGAACCGGCCGTTCGGCATGGTGTAGGACCGTTCCGCGTCGCTCGGCAACGCCATGCCGACCGTGCGGCCGAGGTCTTCCAGTTCGCCGTAGGGGGCAGCCGCGCGCCCGGCGACCGCCCGCTGGGCCTGGTCGGGGCTAAGCCCATAGAGCACCTCCAGCGTCGCGGCCGTCGCGGTGTTGATATTGGTGGCGGTGGAGCTGGGATCGGCGGTGACGTTGTCGGCGAAGTCGCGCCAGAGCGGGCCGCCGACCATCTGGTCCCAGCCCAGCAAGCCGAGCAGCTGCCCGCGCCGCACCAGCGGACCCTTTGGCGGCGCCGCCAGCGCGGCGCGGGCGTAGTCGGCGACGTCGGCGCCCTGTGGACGCTTCAGGTCATGGACGTCCATGTAGTCGCCGAGCCGGTCGGCCATGACCGACTGGTCGGGCGCACTGACGCCCATCGCGGCGAACAACCGCGCCTGCCCTGCCGCGCTGATGTTGTCGAGATTGATGAGGCCTGCCTCGTCCTGCGCCGAGAGGGTAAGGTCCGGTCCCGCATCGTAGGGTCGCCCGTCGAGCGCCAGCAACACCGGTGCGTTCGGGTCATCGCGCAGCACGCCCGATGGCCCGAGCGGCCTGGTGCTGGCCAGGAAGGCCGCGCGCGCCTCCAGGCTGAGGGCGTCCGCCTGGAACGCCACGCTGGTCTTCACGCGGCGCGTTTCGACCGCAAGGCTGGTCAGCGCCTCGATCGCGACGAGGAACACCAGCGTCACCATCGCCACGACGAACAACACCGACGGCAGCGCAAAGCCTGGCGGCGCGCGGCGCCGGCCGACGAGGCGCCTGGCGCGGATCGACGCCAGCCTCATGGCGGGCTCGGCGGCGGCTGCGGGTAGAGCCACGGCGGCCCGGAGGTCGCCCGGTCGACCCACTCCACTCGCCCATCGTCGCTGGCCAGTCGGATGAACACCGACTGCTCGGCGAGCGGCTGGCGCCGGTCGGCCGGCGGCGGCGACCAGTCGTCGCGCCAAGCGACGCCGTCGGCCGAGTAGGAGAACCGCACCCGCCGCGGACGCAGGTCGGCGACCACGATGACCGTCTGGCCGCGGGCCTGGCAAGTGACGAGGTCGCCGCCGGGCTGTTCGTCGATCGCGACCTTGAGCTGCCCGGCCGGCCCGGCAGGACCGCAGAGGCCCGAGCGCGTCAGGATGGCGTCGGCCTGGAAGCCGCTCGCGGCGCCGACGAACGGATCGAGCTTCATCGCGGCGGGATCGGCGCCGGCCGGCGCCAGCACCAGCGCGCTGACCAGGCTGCGCAGCTCGTCCTGCGAGACCTCGCCGTCGGCCACCGTAAGCGCGCGCCGTCCGAGCGCAAAGCCGCTCCGCGCCGCCTGCCCGCCGATCGAGAAGATCAGCATCAGGGCGAAACCCGCGACGATCAGCACGATCAGCGCCTCGATCAGCGAGAAGCCGCCGAGGCGTCGTGGCGAGCGCCTAGGGGGGGACGTCGTTTGCATGCGTGACCGTCGCGCTCGGCGCGCCACCGACCCTAAGCCCCTGAATTCAGGCGGGATCGACCCTTCCACAGCGCCCGGGCCGCCGCAAGGTCGCGGTTCCTGGAGCGCGCGGCAAGCCGCCGGTTCTGACGACGTTTGGTGGCGATCGCAGAACGACTGACCAAAACGACGCCCGCCAGGCCGGCGGACGTCGTCAAGGCGCAGAAAGACCGCCTAGCCATGAGGCCAAGCGGTCTTTCATAGTAACCTCACTCGCAACTCGCCCGGCAAAGCGGGCGCTGCGCGTCAGAGAAGCGGGCGTACCCTACGGGGTGGCCGGGTTGCCGTTGCCGCCTTGCGAGAAGCCCCAGGCGATCAGGCCGATGAAGAGGGCCGCCGCCAGGCCGATGAGCAGGGCGTTGTTGCCCTCCATGCCGTCCGCCGTAGTCGTGTCCGAGCCGAGGCGATCCCCAAGGTTCACGATAGCACTGTCAGACGCCGCCGCTTGGCCGGCGATCAGCATCGCGCCCAGGGCAGTCGCCGCAAGATATTTCCGCATCATCTAAACCTTCTCTGGAGTCCAACGCGCATGAGATAGCCATGTTCTCTAAAGGAATCACGACGCCCCGACAAGGCGCCGGTTGCAGCGATTTACGGCTTGGCCGGAACCGCCGGATTGGCCGCCACGGCCGCCGGCTGCGCTCTCGCCGCACCGGGCGCCGCCCGCACGATGTTGATGTCGTCGTACCAGACCGTGACCTGCTTCGTCAGGTCGCCCGGAACCACGACCAGATCGAGCAGCTGGGCCGGACAGTCGTCCGCCGGAACCATGAAAGTCGCGCTGAACGTCCGCCACTGGTTCTCGACGCCGGCCAGCGCCGGAACGTAGATGACTTCCTTGGAGCCTTTGTCGCTGGTGGCGTCGCCGAGACAGAGCACACGCCAGGAAAAGTCCTGTGGGCCGCCGGTCTCCATCACGCGACCGCTCAACGTGAAGGCGCCGGCCGGCAACACCAGTAGCTGACGAATGGGTTGGGGCGTCGAGACGTCGTCGTAGTCTATCCTGAGCGCCCGGCCATGGCTTGGGTCGGGGCTATCGGCGATGTCCGTCGCCCAGCCGGCGCCGTTGTGCGGCTGCCAGTCGAATGGCGTCAGGCGCGTTGGCCGCTCGAAGTTGCCGTTGTGCACATAGCCATCGTTGGCGCCGCCCGGCGTCAGCCGGCGCCATCCCGCTTCGGCCTCCTGATATTTCTTCTGGCGAACCATCGTGAAGAGATAGACGCCCGCTTCCGTGTCGGTCGGCGGCGACGGGCTAGCCTCCAGCCGCGTCAGCAAGTCGCCGGCGATACCGGTCGCCGGCGGCTGGGTCTGCAGGCAAAGGAAGATGAAGAACGACTGTCGCCAGGCCGGATCGTCGGCCAGGTGCTGGGCGAGCGCCGCCAGCGCGTTCGGGTCGTGCGCCGCCGCCCCGAAGATGCTCAACACTGCAGGCGGCGGGTCCGGAACCCGCCGCATCAGCGCGTCGCCGTGATCGAACGCGTCGCCGAAGTCGGAGTTCAACAGGTCGCGTCGGAACAGCCAGACCTGAGTGACCAGGTCGCGCCATCCCCGCTGCCCGGACAACGTCATGGCTTGATTCGCAATCGCGCGATGATGGAGCGCGCTCGTCGCAAGGCCGTAGGTCGTCAGCGCTGGCGCATTCAGCGGCGCCAGCTGTAGCGCCCTCACTGCGAGGCGTTCCGCCCCGCTAGGGTCGTTGTGAAGGCGGTCGCGGGCAAGTTGGGCGACGGCGTCCGACGAGTCGCCCATCCAGAGCATTGCGCTCTCGGCGTCGTCGCCCATCAGAAGCACGTTGTCCGAGATGCCTTGCCGTACGAACTGGCCGCCGAGCCAGACCAGCGCCACCGCCATGACGAACGATATGAAGTTCGGCAGCGAGGGCCGCCGCGGTTCCGGTAGCCGCGGTTCCGGTACAGGTGTGTCGTCGCCGAGCGTCAACGGAGCAGGCGCCCTTACGGGGTGGCCGGGTTGCCGTTGCCGCCTTGCGAAAAGCCCCAGGCGATCAGGCCGATGAAGAGGGCCGCCGCCAAGCCGATCAGCAGGGCGTTGTTGCCCTCCATGCCGTCCGCCGTGGTCGTATCAGCGCCGAGGCGATCCCCGAGGTTCACGATAGCACTGTCAGACGCCGCCGCTTGGCCGGCGATCAGCATCGCGCCCAGGGCAGTCGCCGCAAGATATTTCCGCATCATCTACACCTTCTGTGGGGGCAACGCGCTTGCGACATCTAGAGGAGTCACAATCCCCCGGCAAGGCGTTGGCAGCGTCGCGCTGGGCGTGCGCGGCCCGTGCTCCGGCGTCCCAGAGGATTTGTTCAAGTCTGTGGCCGCGGTCGAGTTGACGTTCGTGGCGGCTCACCAGAGCAGTCCACCGTCGGCGCGCTGCCATCTAGACGCGCTATGTTGTTCGTCTGAGATTCCGGCGCAAACGGCGACGGAGGCGCGTCGTTCACCCGCAGAGTGACCGGTTGTCCGAACCACACTTTCCAGGTGTGGGGATCGAACCGGTTCTCGTCGACGACGAAGATGGCGGCAGATTTGGTCACCTTTCCGGGGCCCACGACGATGTCCGAGTAGATGGATGGCTGCGAGTTCAGGGTAGCTGTCGAATATCTTGCGCGTGAGATGCTCGTCGGGCTGATCGATATTGCCGCCAGGCTCGACCAGGAATGGCGTTGGCGGGTCACACAGCGGGACCGCCTGATTGCCCGGTGTCTTGAAGCCGTAGACCACATCGACGAACTCACTGCCCGCCGGCGGTACGAAGGTCGAATCTCCGCCCACGCTGTAAAGCGCGTAGGCGTGAAGTACTGATCCTTGCACCGAACCTAGCGAATACCAATCGCCCTCTTGCGTCGGCGTGGACGGACCGAAGCTCTTCTCGAGATCGGCGGCGTCGCGCGCGCTTTGATCCACCCTGGACGAAGGACCGCAACCAGCGAGGCAGATGACGGCGAAAACGCAAAGGCCAAGGGCGCGCATGCCGGAACATCCTACCTTCAGGTCAAGGACTCGGCAATTTCCGTGTGGCGAGCGGACGCGTGACGCGGCGCTGCCGAGGCTCCCCCCGGTTATCACGAGGCGACGGAATCGCGCCGCCCGCTGCGCCTACCCTTGTGCCTGCGATGCTTGGACCTCCGGCGGGTCTCTTCGCCCTGCCCTGTCGCCGAGTTCGCGTCGAGTTGAGCGGCCGCGCCGGCAGCCCGAGAGTCATTCGGTCGGGCTCTCCTCGCTTCCGGTCGCCAGACGGTCATTGTCGAGCAGGCGAAGGCGAAGAGCACGGCGAGGGCTTCGGTCCTGAGCGGATACTCGACGAGCGAGTGCCCCATCAGTCCGAGCACGATCACCGTGCTGGCCGCGGCCATGCTGTCGTTGCGGGCGGTCCAAATGCGCGCAATCCGCCCGACGAGCCAGACCAGGAAGATCGCGAACAGGGCGGCGCCGACGTAGCCCGTCTCGAGCAGCAGCTCGAAGTAGTCGTTGTGCGCGTGGTTGAAATAGATCGGGCTGACCAGATCGAGCGGCTCGGCGGCCATGTAGATCGACTGGAATGACCCGAGTCCGGATCCCAGCGGCATGAATTTCGGGATCTGGGCCAGCACGATCGGCCAATCGGTGAAGCGCGTCTCCTCGCCGCTGGCGGTGAAGCGCTCGATGATCGGGCTGAGGCCGAACAGCAGAACCGTCCCGATTGCGACCACGCTTCCGGCCGCCATCCCGAGCGCCAGGCGCCAGTGACCGCGTAGCGCGCCGCCCCTCACGATCACCGCTGCCGAGCCCAGCAGCGCCAAGGCCCCGATCGCGATCCCGGCCCGCGAACGCGTCGCGCCAATGCCAACGATCGCTACGCCGAAAAACAGCAAGGCCAGCAATGCCGGGATCGCACGGGACTCCCGGAAGTTGCCGGTGAATTGCGCGGCGAACACCGCCGCCAGCGGCATCAGGCTGTAGAAGAACGCGGCCTCGTTGTTGCGGTTGGAGAACAGGCCGACCAAAGACCCCGCGTTGGTGATCTCATAGAAATAGAACCTGCTGTCCGGGCCGCGCACCAGCTGCAGCAGGCCGATGCAGACGCTCACGATACCAAGCACCAGCCAACAGGCAGCCATGACGCGCCGGTGGTTGCTGGTGAGGAAGAGCCCACCTATGAACATCGCCGCCGGCGGCGTCAGCGCGAGCATCATTCGCCAGGTTTCCTGGGGCGCCATGCTGAACGGAAGCGATGGTCGGCCCAGGCGCGTCACGTCCATGATCTGGACGATGGGTTCTCGGCCCGGCAGTCGGGTCCAGATCGAGGCCGGCAGCGGGATGAGCTGCAGGGCGGGCACCATGGCGACAAGGCCGAGCAGGATGAGCGGCAGGATGGCGGCTTTCGGCGCCACGCCCGCCAGCACCAGATAAAGCCCGACGAACAGCATCGGCAGGCTCGCCACCTCGACGGCTGCGAGGCTGAGCGCGTTGGTCTGGCTCGCGCCGCCGAACAGGGTCGCGGTGATCAGCAACAAAAGGGCGCAGGCGAACGCCGCTGTGTGGACCTGGTTGGCTGGGCTCCAGGCCTCGCGCCACGCTTCCAGCCAATCTTCCCGGATGTAACTGCGGAGTGGGCGACGGGGTTCGCCGCTGCGCCGGCGAAAAAGCGGCCAGCGGCGGGCGCGGCCGCCGCCGCGGTGGGTTTGAGAGCGGTGTTGCTGGCGGACGTCCGACCGTCTCGATGGCATACGCGAACCCCCGGCCCCGCCAGACTCGCCGCCTGCATAACCTGTCGTTCGCTCAACCCCAACGTTGGAGGCGGACCGACCGTCGAAATTTCGTGTCGGTTGAACCTGGCTCGAGAAAACTGGGGTCGCGCCCGGTCGGGCCTTTCTGATCAGGTCTGCCGATGATCGATGGCGCGTCGCTCAGGGTCGTTCTTTACAGGTGACACCGGCTTGGGTGGCTGTCCGAGAACGGCATCCGCTTCGAGCGCCCACCGCGCTGGAATGACGGCGAATGGCTCTCCCGTCGCCCGCGACGGAGATTGCATTAGAGGAGCTGCTCTCGCGCGCTCCCGTCAGCCTCGATCACCGGCCGATCTACGATCTTCTCCGCGACAAGGTGGTCGATCACCGGAGCCGCCGGCAGCATGCAGCGAGTTGGCTCGGCAAGTCGCCGAGCCGGCTGCGCATGAACTTCACCTGCTCGACGTGAGCGAGTCCGGCCTGTCGAGATTGCCCGCGAGCTCAGGAGCGCCGCCTCGCACTGCGAGATATTCGAGATCCGTGCGACATCCGGATCAGGCGGCCGTGGCCAGGGCCTTCGCGCGTTCGGGGCCGCAGTTGCCTGCAAAGCCGCTCGCTCAGCGCCATGTGGCGGCGCGCGTCGCGAGCGGCTCCGCTACCGCCGCCGAGTTACACCACGTCCTGGGACACGACCCGCCTTCGGGTAGTCCGACAACAGCTGAACCTATGCAGTTGCGCTGGCTTTGAGCCAATCAAGAAACAGGGGCATACCTAACTCCACAGGTTTTGGAGCATAGCCGAAGGCTTCCCGGGCTTTGCCAATGTCAAGGGCTGGAAAACCGGCGTCGAGCGCCAAAGGCGCGGGGTCGAGCGTTACCTGTGCAGGCTCGGCGCCAGCCAGCCGGGCCAGATGCGCCACTATGTGAGCCATGGTGGACCGTTGGCCGCTGCCGACGTTGTAGGACCCCTCGCTACCGGCTCGCAGCACAGCGAGGAGCGCGTTCACGACATCGTCCACAAAGACAAAGTCGGCCCCGAACTGGCCACCATTCACCAGATTAACCTGCTCGCCGCGGAGAAGGGCGCGACCCATCGCGACCAACGCGCCGTTGGTTTGACCGGGGCCATAGACCGAACTCAGCCTAAGGCAGGCGATGCGCATAGCGTGGCCAAATCCCCAGTTCGCACCGTAGATTTCCTGCGCCAACTTGGACGTCAGATAGTAACTCGCTCGTTCGATAGGAAACATCGCGGCGCTCTCCGCGGGCGACGAATTCCGGAGATGTAGGCATTGGCGGAACTGGTGTGTACAAAATACTTAACCCCCGCTTCGTCAGCCGCTTGCAATAGACGAAGGGTCCCCAGAGCATTTGTGTCGAGGCAAGGCTTGGCCTCGGCGGGATCGGCCTGGCGGCGGGGGATATAGGCGGCGAGGTGGATGACTGCCGAACAGCCATCGAATACCGAGGGCGCCACCGGCGAAGGATCAGCCAGATCCACCATCGCTCGCTCTTGTCCGTCGTCCGAATTTGGGATGCGGCGCCCTAACAGGCGCAATCGATACCCTTGAGCCGTGGCCGCGCGAACCAAGGCGGATCCCACAAATCCCGTAGCCCCAGTAACTGCGATCAGATCCCCAGCCTGGGTCATCCGAGAGCGTCCATGTCTGCGGCCGTAATGACCGTTTCACTCCAGTGGCGCAGGATGGTGACTTGCTTGATCTCCGGCTGAACAACGCGCGCACCCGTGAGAACTCGGCGGATGCACATCTCCACCTCATTGAACCCGGCGAGTGCGCGCAGCGGCGTCGTGCCCGAGAACCGGCAGTTGATCTCGAAGACGCGCGGCCGGCCCTGGTCGTCCAACCGAAATTGGAAATTCGCCGGCCCGAAGGGGCGCAATCCCTCGCCAAACCGCAGGGTTGCCTCCCGTAGAGCCGGAAAGTCATCGACATAGGCCCGGTAAGTGTTGCCGTCTCTCAGGTCGCGGCGCATGACGATGGCCGCCATAGCCTCGCCTTCGAACACGATCACACCAGCTGTATATTCGGCGCTGTCGGCGCCTACGCACTCCTGAACCACCAAGCCTTCGCGGCCCATGATCGCCGCATCTAGTTCGGCCACGTTGGCGACCTTCGACACTCCGATCGACCGTGCGCCCACCCGGGGCTTAACAATGAGCGGGAAGCCGACTGCTTCGACCAGTCGATCAATCGCCGCGCGATCCTCCGGCAGCGCCGACTCGGGCGGATTGCCGCCCATGTCCTTGAAGAACTCATAGGTTAGATACTTGTCGTTCGCAATCGCGACGGCGCGCGGATCACTGACCAGAAATCTTCGTATTGTAACTCTCCTCGAGCCGCTGACGATGTTCGGCGAGAACCGCCAATTCTACGTCCGTCCCGACCAGCACTATGTCTGGACGTTCGGCGACGATAACCTCCGTCAGCCGCTCGATATATGTGGGGCTGTCCGCACGCTCTATCAGGTAGCCACGGTCACCCCAGTACAGGCCTGCCGACAGGGGGCTCGGATCTACCATGATGATCCGGGTTTCAAGGCTGGAAGTCTGCAGAGCCCTGACAATTCCCTGGCCCAGCAAGGCGCCGGCGCCTGTGACAAGAACCGTCAGCATGGAAGAAAGAATTCCGAGAGTTTGATTTTCGTCTCCTCAGTGAGATCTGTCGCGCTTATCGCAGCCAGCTGAGATTCCCACGAGATTTCCAAGGGTTGACGGGTCACATGCATTTTATCGGATTCGAGGTCGACTATCGCCCACTCGCTCTGTCGTTGGCGATCCCGTGGTTGCCCCAGAGAGCCAACAGTAATGATCTTCGTATTCAGACCGGCGTCCTCAAACGAACGAAATCGGTGTGTATGGCCGAACAGACCCTTGGTGAAGCCACGGTTGGCCAGCGTTGCGGCCGCAGACACGAACGACGCATCGGTGGAGAGATACGTCCAGTCGCCATAAGCAAAGGGGTTGGCGTGGGCGACGAACAGATCGCCCTCCGACCAACTGGCCCGCCAGTCGAATAGCTTGCCATAGTCGATCGTGCCGATTTGGTTGCGTGTCCAAACGACGGACTCCTTGATCCAGTCGGGAAGCGCTTCTGCGTACGGCGAGCCGCCGTCTTTCTGGTCGATATAGATCTGATCGTGATTGCCAAGGATGAAGATGGCGCCGTCGTTGACCGCCTCATGAGCTAAATCCAGCAGCCTCTGAGGCTCGACGCCATAGGTCAGCAGATCGCCGAGGATCATCAGAACGTCGTAACCAGAAGTGCGGGCTTGCTTCAACGCGACCGCGAAGGTCTGCGCGCATCCATGCATGTCACTCAGAGCAGCAATACGCATAGCCATCCTTTCACTCGATTGAGCGCGTGACCGCCGCTGCTCACTAGCGTTCCATCCCCGGCGTTTGGATCAGAAGATTGTGAAACGCCCTGGCATGGCCGTGTCGCTCCGCCGCATCGCCGACTGAAAGGCCATCGCTCGGGGGCGACAAAAGCCGGCCCGGGTCTGCGCATACGACCTCCGAGCCAGCGTCTGGCTTACTGCGACCCCTCCAAACGTCCAGGCGCAACTACGGCAGAGCACGGACACACCGTACGAGCGCGGACCGAGAAGCTCCCGAGCACCGGCGTCAGCCCGCATCCCTAGATTCCGGCAACTGCGTGGGAGCCAAATCTGGCCCTAAGCTTCAAGGCGGGCGTCGCGATCAGCTTCCGTGACGCATAGGCTGCTAGAAATGTCAACGCGATGCCGCCAATGGCGAATGCTGCGACCCGCAGGGTCCCCAACTCATTGACGTGGATACCGAGCATTTCGGCGCCCCGCAAATACTCCATATGCCAGAGATACGCCCCATAGGACAAGACGCCCGCGACTTGTATCGGCTTCCACTCAAGTAAAGCGATCAGCGGACTAATGCGGCGAGAGAGATACAGGTGCGTAAAGATGAGGAAAATGCCTACACCCTGGACAGTAAGCTTTATCGTGTTCTCGAAGAATTCGTCTCGCACTACCAGGCTTAGCGTTAGCAACCCCAGCCCGCAGACAAGCGCTGCAACGCTGACCAACGTCTTGACCCTGAAGCCATTTCTGGCCACGAATGCGAACATTACACCGTAAGCGATCGAGTCGAACCGAGCCTCCGACGCGTATGTCGTGTATGGCTGCTCGGCCGTCACATGATAGATCTGGCTTATCTCGATAAACGTCCTCCACATCAAGCAAGATATCAGCACGAATCCCAAGAATGCCCAGATTTTCACTTTGACTTGCGTATAAAGACAAAAACTAGCGGGAACGTTAGGTAGAAATGCTCCTCCACTCCCAGCGACCAGAGCTGCGGCCAGAAGGGATGAGCGAAACCATTTAAGCCCAAATACTGCTTAAATAGCACGAAGTAATTATACGTGTATGTCAGGGCGGCGGCGACATCGCCTATCGACGGGCCGCGTCCTAGCAAGCAAAATGCAACGCCAGACAAGACAATCAGAGACAAGAGCTCTGGGCCTAACCTTATCATTCGCCTCGCGTAGAATTTCGGAATTGAGATTCGACCATTTCTTTCGTTCTCTTGACTCATCAAAGTGGTGATCAAGAATCCGCTTAGAAAGAAGAAAATGGTTACACCCATGCCACCTGGAACCCAGTGGTAACCGAAGTGCGAAAGCATAACCAATATAACCGCTGCCGCCCTTACGCCATCGAGCCCAGGGATATAACGGATCACTCTGAAATCGTAGGCCGAACTATTTTGGCTTTCGCCTAGGCTCGACTTCAATGGCGGGCTCCTTGCCAGCGACCTTGCTGTACCGACTGAATTAAACAAGAGTTCGAGCGATATGCATGGCGCCTAGCTTCGATGAGGAAGGATGGTCGGCTCGTCATCGAATCGGTGCGTACCATCGTCCAAGACATCGAGGAAGTTCGCTCTCGGCCATGGTCCCTCGGGCTGTCGAAGAAGCTGCGGGCCTAGACGATGCTGAACGGGTCGATCTGTCAGCAAGCGCCGAGGGGGACATCGCTTGACCGGCAATGTCGCAACTCTTACGCAAATCCTCCAGGGGGATGGAACCAGCCTGGTTTTTCGGTTTTTCCGGTGACACCGGGTGAAGCTTCGCTCTTTGTGTTGGAGATGGTGCAACCCGTGCGGATCATCGAACTCGCTCGCCGCATGATCGTGCTGATGGGCGTGCGGCCAAGGATCCCCACAGAGATCGTCGGTCTGAGGCCCGGGCAGAAGCCGACGGATGAGTTGGCAGCCGACGAAAACGTCGCGCCTTTTTGCGAGGGGATACGGGAAGTGCGCCGGCCCCAGGGAACGCGTCCGGTTGCGCAGTGCGACTTCGACGATCTGCTTTTGCCAGCGTCGAAAGTCGACGATCGTACGCGCCGCCAGATCTCTCGAACCGTTGCTGCGTTGCGACCGCGGGAACCAGGGTGGATGCGCGCATGAGGGGCGCGCGTTACGCTAACGGCGCCGGCAAAAGGACGTTCGACCTGGCGCTGGCTTTGGCCGGGGCAGTGCTCTGCGCTCCCCTGATGGCGGCGCTGGCGGGCGTGATCTTGCTCCTGGATGGGCGCCCGGTAATGTTCGACCAGCCGCGACCGGGCCGCGACGGGCGCGTGTTCCGGCTGTTCAAGTTTCGAACTATGACGCCAGGGACGCCGGGTCGTCCGGATCTCGACGCGGCTCGAATTACCCGCCTCGGCAAGGTGTTGCGCGCCACGAGCCTGGACGAGCTGCCGGCGCTGGTGAACGTGATCATCGGCGACATGAGCCTGGTGGGCCCGAGACCTCTGCTGGTGGAGTACCTACCGCGGTATACGCCCGAGCAGGCGAGGCGCCATTCAGTCAGGCCCGGGATCACCGGATGGGCGCAGATCAACGGCCGCAACGCGATCTCGTGGGAACAGAAGTTCGCCCTGGATGTGTGGTACGTCGACAACGCCTCGCTGGCGCTGGATATCAGGATACTGTTCCGCACGGTCGGCAAGGTTCTGCGCCGCGAGAGCATTGGCGCTGAGGGGCATGCAACGATGCCCCTCTTCCTAGGGTCGGCTGCGGCCGACGAACAAAGCGACGCGGAACGCACTTGAGCCTGCCAGAAGATCGACGAGACGCGATGCCCGCCCGGGCGAGACGGATTTTTCTTTCGCCGCTGGACGTGGGCGAGAGGGAGCCTCGCGCTGTGCTCGAAGCGTTCGCCACGGGCTACGTCGCCCCGAGCGGGCCGATGGCGCAGGCGCAATTGCGAGTGTGTGGCGCCACTTGCTAGAAGGGCAAATGCCTCGGTCTGTTCTGGTCGTGGGCGGGCTCGCGTCCTCGCTTGTTAATTTCCGGGGTCCGCTGCTCCAGGCGCTCAGGGACGCAGGCCATGAGGTATGTGCCGCGGCCCCGGCCCTCTCTGTCGACCGCGTCACGACCGCCCGTCTCACGGACGCGGGCATCCGCTGCTGCGATGTGGCGCTGGAACGCGCTGGTCTGAACCCCCTCGGCGACGCCCTCGGCCTGTGGAGCCTGGTCCGCCTCATGCGTCGGGAACGGCCCCACGCGGTGCTCTGCTATACGATCAAGCCGGTGATCTGGGGGACAGTCGCGGCCTGGCTCAGCGCCACGCCAAAGCGCTATGCGCTTGTCACCGGCCTGGGCTACGCTTTCACCGACGGCGCAACTCTCAAGCGTCGGCTGGTCAGGTGGGTCTCCACGACCCTCTACAGGTTCGCGCTGCGGCGGGCGACCAAGGTCTTCTTCCAGAACCCCGACGACGCGGCCCTATTCCGCGAACTCGGCCTGGCGCCGCCGTGGGTTCCTGTCGTGATCGTCAATGGCTCCGGCGTGGATGTCGATCACTTCGCGCCATCCAGCCTGCCTCAAGGCCCCATGCGCTTCCTGATGATCGCCCGCCTGCTGGGAGACAAGGGCGTTCGCGAATACGCGGGCGCCGCGGCGCGGGTCATGCGGGACTATCCCGACGCTGAGTTTCACCTGGTCGGCCCTACCGACACCAATCCCGATGGGATTTCCGCCGAGGAGGTCAGAGCCTGGGAGCGCGACGGCGTTCTGAAGTGGCATGGCGCAGCCGATGATGTGCGTCCGCACATCGCGGACTGCCATGTGTATGTCCTGCCGAGCTACCGCGAGGGCACCCCGCGAACCGTACTCGAGGCGATGGCGATGGGGCGGCCGATCATCACCTCGGACGCGCCCGGATGCCGCGAGACGGTCGTCGACGGCGACAACGGCTTTCTGATCGCGCCCCGCGAGGTGGACCCGCTGGTTGGCGCCCTGCGCCGCTTCCTGGACGAGCCGGCGCTCGTCGGCAAAATGGGCGCGAGTTCTCGTCGTCTCGTCGAGCAGAAGTATGATGTGCGTAAGGTGAACGCGACCATGCTCGCGGAGATGGAGCTCTGCTGAAACACCGGGGAATTCTGCTTCGGCGGCTCTGGGGTTTAGAGCGGCGTTGACACGCAAGGACAGCGATGGATCGGCGCCGCCTCATCAACGCCCTCGCCGCCCTGGGAGTCGCCCGCGCAGGAGCCGCGCGGGCGCAGGCTGACCCGGCGCGGGGTGGCAGGTTCGCTCCGACCGATGCAATCGTCACGCCTCCGCCAACCGGCGTGGTCACCGTGGTCCTCCGGACCACGTACGCCTTCATCCGCACCGCGTGTCAGCAGTCTCCGGACACCGATCTGGTCCGTCACCTCCGGCTTGGGCAGACCCCAGGCATCGGCTCGGGAAGCAGCTCGGGCGGCACGGTTGATCCCTCGGGCTTTCGATTCATCCCGAAGGCCACCCCCCTCGGGGCGACCGCCGATGCGTACAACAAGGCCACCAGCGTGCAGGCCGGCGCCGAGGAAGCGGCGGCGCTCAAAATCAACAACATGGGCGTCGGCGGCAACCACGCGACGATCTGTTGGCGGGTGACCGTGGCTGGCGGCCACGGCAAGACCAACGTGGACGTGGGGTCGATCTATGCCGATGGCGAACCCAAGGACTGGATCATCGCGCGTATCTTTTCCCCCACCCAACTCATCATGGAGCAGGTCAATCTGGGGACGGCGACGGCCTGGGCCTTCCCCGCCGTCGCGCCGGTCGGCGCCAGCTTTACGCACGTCTCCGGCGGCACGCATACGGCCGGCTTCGGCTACACGGACCCCACCGAGGCCCAACTCACCCCTCTGAACGCCGGGTACGTGATGGAGGTGGTGCTCGATGGACAGGTCATTTGCACGACCGGCTACGGGCTCACCGCGACGGCGAGGGTCGGCAACACCGGGAACGGGACCCTCAGCTCGCTGAGCGGCCTGCCGCCGGCGATGCCGGGCGCCTATACCCTGGCCTTCACCTCGGGAACGGCTTTCGGCGTCACCGACCCGAACGGCAATTCGATCGGCGCCGGAGCGCTCACGGCGAGTTCGGCGGGCTCGACCGCGGTGTTCAGCGCGGCGGGGATCACCCTTAGAGTGACGGCGGGATCGGTGGCGTTCGTCGATGCGGACGCCTTCACGATCGCCTCGGTCCAGACCTACGCCGGCATGGACGGCGTGTACGCCGGCCGCACGCTGGTGATAAACGAGGCCTATTCGATCCTCAATCCGGCGAGCCAGCAGGCTTCGCTGATCGCCAATTGCGGCGCCGATCCGCCGAACTACCAGCGATCCGACATCGCCGAGCAACTGAGGGTGTCCTACCGGTACACCTTCGACCCCTGGGGCGCGATGGTGATCGGTCCCTCGCGCGTCAGCGCCATGCAGGACTTCGGCCGGGCCCTGCCCTCAACGAGTTCGCCGGAGGGCGACTTCTGGGATGGCATGCAACTGCAGCGCTTCAGCCTGGCCGGTGATCATCCGCCGGGCATCGCCGACGGCCTCCAACTCTACGTTCCGGACACGCCGAATCCCATCAGCGGCTATCTCTTCCAGAGCTTCGCCGACATCACCAAACGCCCCGCAAACATCATCGTGGTTCCGATCGCCGATTGCGGCTGACCCGACCAATCCGCCGACCCACTTCTGTCAGAGAGCACTCCGGAGCGGGACGGTGCTTTGGAGCGAGCTTTACGGCATCAACCCCACCTACGGGTTGGGCGCGCCCTCGGTCGCCATGGTCTCCAAGGCCAACGTGATGTTCTTCACCCCGGCGCAGAAGCAGTATCCGGTCCTGATCGACTACACGGCCGGAGACGGCGTGGCGGGAACCGACATGCTGGGCATGGACTTTCGGGCCCCATTCCTGCCGACCGACCCTAACCTCAGTGTGCCGGGCGTCATCGTGGACATGGATGGACGGCGCTACTGCTACATTACCGCACACAAAAGCCTCGTGAACTATGGCGTGGCAGTGCCGCCCGATCTCAACGGCCAGTCTGTCACCGTCATCAGGAAGGTTGGCGACATCGTCGTTCATTCGAGGACCGTGCGGAACGCCGAGATCGTGATCACCGTGGGAAGTGGTTACGGCGACGCCATCCTGGCGTTTGACGGATAGGCGTCCGGCAAACCGGCAACCGCTCGACAGCGTGTTCGCCCCCACTCAGCTCGCGTGCGTCGATACATGGTTAAGAATCGCCACTTACCATCGTAGGGGATGACCAGCCTCAGCATCGCGCGGCGGGCGCGATCCGGTTCGACCAGAAACGCGACGCCGCTCCCGTACGGGCGCCACCTGATCGAAGCGGACGATGTCCGGGCAGTCGCTGACCTGCTGCGCGACGACGTCGCCAACAGCCTCATCGACCAAGCGGAGATGGCCGCGATCCTCTCGGTGCTCTCGGCGGATCTGTTAACTCAAGGTCCGCGCGTGGAGGCGTTCGAGAGGGAATTCGCCTCCGCCGTCGGCGCGCCCGAGGCGGTCGCCTGCACCAGCGGCACCACGGCGCTCCATCTCGCGCTTCACGCATGCGACCTCCAGGCTGGCGATGTCTGCATCGTGCCGGCGATCACATTCCTCTCGACGGCGACCGCGGCGCAATTCTGCGGCGCGGAGGTCGAGTTCGCCGACGTCGATCCGGTTACTGGATTGATGACGCCCGAGACGCTCCGCGAAGCGGTCGAGCGCACGGGCGGACGCGCGAAGGCGGTGGCGCCCGTTCATCTGGCGGGCCGCGCGTGTGACATGCCGGGGATCGCTGCAGTGGCTCGAGACGCCGGGTTGGCGGTGATCGAGGACGCCTGTCATGCCCTCGGCACGCGCGAAGGCGACGAGCGCGTTGGCGCCAGCCATCACGCTGTGGCGACCACCTTCTCGTTCCATCCGGTGAAGACCATCGCATGCGGCGAAGGCGGCATGATCACCACCCGCAGCACCGCCGTTGCGGATCGTCTGAGACGCCTGCGCAACCACGGCGTCACGCGAGATCCGCAGCTGATGACGGACCGGGCGCTGTCGTTCGATGCGACGGGGGCGCCGAACCCGTGGAGCTACGAGCAGCTCGAGCTGGGCTTCAACTACCGGATGACGGAGCTGGCGGCGACGCTGGGTCGGAGCCAGCTCGCCAAGCTCGACCGGTTCGTCGACCGTCGGCTTGACCTGGCGCGGCGCTACGACCGGCTGCTGGCGCCGATCGCCCGTGAGCTGCGGCCTGTGCCCAATCCCCCGGGCCAACGCGTCTCGATGCACCTCTACGTGGTTCACCTGCAAACCGAGAGATTGCGGCGTGAGCGGGCGGCTCTGATACGCCACCTGATCGGGCGCGGAGTTCGGCTGCCAGGTGCACTACATCCCCGTTTACCGGCAACCCTACTTCGTCGCGCGGTATGGGCCGACCGTCAGGCCGGGCGCCGAACAGTACTACGGCGGGGCGATGGCCCTGCCGTTCTTCCCGGCAATGGACGATACCGACGTGGATCGGGTCGTACTCGAGCTGTCGAAAGCGCTGATGCTCGTTGGATAGCCGCGGCAAGCGGAGCGCCTGACCGGAGCGCGACGGCGTCGGTCAGACCCCCGACGTTTCACCAACGGCTCAGTATTCCTTCCAGACGGTCCGCCGCACATAGTCGGTATAGCTGACGATGATGCGCAGCACCTTGGCCGAGACATTCGGCATGCTGTAGTCCGCCACTTGGCGCATCGAGCCCCTGGCCTGCGTCGCGAGGATGGCCAGCGCCTGCAGGACGCGCTCCGGATCCAGGCCGCTCATCATCACGACCGCTTCTTCCATCCCTTCCTGACGCTCATGCGCTTCGCGCAGGTTCACCGCAGGAAAGCCGAGGATCGAGGCCTCCTCGGTGATCGTGCCGCTATCCGACAACACGGCGCGCGCAGACAACTGCAAGGCGACGTAGTCGAAAAAGCCGAACGGCTTCATCAGCCGTACGAGCGGGTGGAAGGACAGGCCGAACTGTTCGACCCTGTTGCGCGTCCGCGGGTGCGTGCTGATCAACACCGGAAGCCCGTAAGTCTCTGCGACGGCATTGATCGAGGCGGTTAGGCGCAGGATTTGACGCTCGGAATCGACATTCTCCTCCCGGTGCGCGCTGACCATGAAGTAGCCTTCAGGTTCGAGCTGCAGCTCGGCGAGGATTTGCGATGCATCGATCTTCGGACGGTAGTGAGTCAGGATCTCGAACATCGGACTGCCCGTCTTGATAATCCGATCCGCCGGCAATCCCTCAGCCAGCAGACACTCCCGGGCTATGTCGGAGTACGGCAGATTAATGTCGGAGGTGTGGTCGACTATTCGCCGATTGACCTCCTCGGGCACCCGCTGATCGAAGCACCTATTGCCGGCCTCCATGTGGAATATCGGGATCTTGCGCTTCTTGGCGGGGATCACCGACAGGGCGGAGTTGGTGTCGCCGAGCAGGAGCAGCGCGTCGGGCTTTTCCGCCTCCAGCACCTTGTCCATGGCGATGATGACCTTGCCGATCGTCTCCGACGCGCCACCGCCCGCCGCATCGAGGAAATGGTCAGGCTTGCGCAGCTCCAGGTCGCGAAAAAATATCTCGTTTAGCTCATAGTCGTAGTTCTGGCCTGTATGCACCAGGACGTGATCGACGTGTTCATCTAACGTCTGAATGACTCTGGAGAGGCGGATTATCTCCGGCCGCGTCCCGATTATTGTAATGACTTTCAGACGCGCCATTCTAGACCTTCTCCTGAAACGTATCCGGCCGCTGCGGATCGAAGATTTCGTTCGCCCACAGGACCGAGATCAACGTCTCGTCACCGACATTCGTTATGTCGTGCGTCCAGCCGGGCACTGTCTCGACCACGACGGGCGTCTCCCCGGAGGTGCGCACCTCGTGGACCTCGCCGGTGATCATGTGGCGGAAGCGGAACAGGGCTTGGCCCCGCACCACCAGGAACTTCTCGGTCTTCGTGTGGTGATAGTGGCCGCCGCGCGTGACGCCGGGCAGGGCGGTGAAGTACGAAAACTGTCCAGAAGTTCTCGTCTTCAGTATCTCGGAGAACGAACCGCGCGGGTCAGTGTGCGACACCAGCGGATATTCGAAGTGTTCGGTGGGCAGGCTGGCGACGTAGGTTGCATAGAGCGCCCGCGTCAGCCCGACGCCGACGGTCTCGATCAGACCGCTGTCGCGGTCGTCGTGGAACCGCCTGATCATATCGGCGACGGCTCCCACCGTCGTCTGGTAGACCGGTCCGGCATCCCGGAAGCCCCAACCGCCGGGCGCACTGCGAAGGACATCGACGATCGCGTCGACCACGTCGTCGACGTACACCAGCGAGAGCGGCGCAGCGGCGTCGTTGACGACGATCGGCAATCCGCGGGCGAGGTTATGGCAGAACGTCGCCACCACGGAGTTGTAGTTCGGTGGGCACCACTTGCCGAACTCGTTGGCGAGCCGAAAGACGTAGGCGGGATTGCCGGTTCGCCGGGCGAAGGCGAACAAGGTGTCCTCGGCCGCCTTCTTGCTGACGCCATAGGGGGTATCGCCGGCCGCATGGGTCGAGGACGCCAGCACGATCGGGATCCGCCGTCCACTGGCTTCCACCGCTTCGATCAGCGCAGCGACCGACCCCTGATTACCCGGCATGAACTCGGCCGGGTCCTTTGGCCGGTGCACGCCGGCGAGGTGCACGATGGCGTCGGCCGCAGCCACGGCCGCGCGCAATTCCTCGGCGGCGCCGACTTCGGCCGGGCGAACCTCGAAGTCGTTCAGCTCGCGCAGCCGCAAGCCCAGATTGCGCCCGATGAAGTCGTCGGCGCCGGTGACCACGACGCGCTGGGTGGTCATTCATCGCCTCCCGTCGCGCCGCCGACCAGGACCCGCTGCGTGTAGTCCAGGCTGAGCAGAATGTCCTTCATCGCGCCCAGGTCGAGCCGCTCGGCATTGTGCGAGTTGTAGTCCTGCGCGCTGCTGATCCGCGCTTCACCGTCGTACTCGAAGAGCGCGTAGTTCAGGTCACGATTGTCCGCCGGTACGCGGTAATACCGACCCTGGTCCTCCGACACAGCCATCTCTTCGCGGCTCAGCAGCGTTTCGTACAGCTTTTCGCCGTGGCGCGTTCCGATGATCTTCACCGGATGCTCGGGCTTTCCAAGGACATCGAGCACGGCGCGCGCCAGCGTCTCGACCGTCGCTCCCGGCGCCTTCTGCACGAACAGGTCGCCCGGCGCCCCGCTCTGGAAGGCATGCAGAACGAGGTCCACCGACTGCGGCAGCGTCATGACGAAGCGGGTCATGTTCGGGTCCGTCAATGTCAACGGCGCGCCGCGCAGCGCCTGGTTGACGAACAGCGGGATCACCGAGCCACGGGAGGCCAGCACGTTGCCATAGCGCGTGCCGCAAATGACGGTGTTGCTGCCCAGGGCGGTGCGGGCCTTGGCCACCATCACCTTTTCCATCATCGCCTTGGAGACGCCCATCGCGTTGATCGGATAGACGGCCTTGTCGGTCGAAAGGCACACGACCCTGCTGACGCCGTTGGCGATCGCCGCCTCGAGCACGTTGTCAGTTCCCAGGATGTTGGTTCTGACCGCTTCCATCGGGTGGAACTCACAGGATGGAACCTGCTTCAGAGCCGCCGCGTGGAAAATGAAGTCGACGCCGCGGGTAGCATTCGAAATCGAGCGAAAGTCTCTGACGTCTCCGATATAATAACTGACACGCGGAGTGTTGTAGAGGTTGCGCTGATCCTCCTGCTTCTTCTCGTCTCTGCTAAATATTCTGATTTCGTCAAATGGCTCTGTGATAAAGCGCTTCAGGATTGTCGACCCGAATGAGCCAGTGCCGCCGGTGATGAGAAGCTTGCGGCCTTCGAACAACTGCTCTCCCACGGTTGCACTTCCCTTCCTTGCCGGGCAGGGAGCCGCCCATGCCGCACGCCAACCTTACTACTTGATTTGAACTGGACGCGCCGTTCAAGCTGCTATTGCCGTCGAGCCCAAGCTTACGTGCGCCGGGTCCCGATTGCAACGGCGGCCGCGCCCCCCTTCGCCTGAAGCGTCGCCGCCAAGATTGGCTCGCGCCGCCTGCGCAGGTCGTCCGAATTGCTCTTCATACCCTGGCTCCAGGATGGCTGGCCACGCCGCTGTCGTCACCTGTCGCGCCGGCTTCAGCCAACGACGGTTCCGGCAGCCATTGTCGGACAAAAGCTTCGACTGGTTCGATCCAGCTTCTGTAGTCGAACGTATCTGCCGCGCGGCAGTACTCTTTCATCGCCGCAACGCGTTCCGCGTCATCTGCCAGCGAACGCAGGGCGTCTATCGACTTTGGCTGACCGCCAACATCGATCAGGATACAATTGGATCCCTCCCGCGCGAACGCGTCGAGGTTGTCCATCGGATTGGTGATAACCGGTGTTCCACAGGTTATCGATTTAGCGAATTTGGTCGGAAACCCAGCTCTGTTCGCTCTGATCGGCTCACGAAGGAAGATGGTGAAATCGGCGGCTCGTATCGCTTGGAGAACACGCGAATGCTCGACCTGACCGAAGAACCGCACCCACGGCCGATTGAAGTCCTCATCGCGCAGGCCGAATGCGGAAAGGTACTGCTCACGTTTCAAGCCAAATACATCGAGCGTGAAGCGCATGCGGTCGCGATTGACTTCATCCAGTATACTGAAGACCGTGTCGAGTTCTCTCTTTCATATAGGCCGGGTTGGGACGCTTTTCCTTTAGATTGAATGGTGTGCCCGCATATACAAGCGTCAGTGGCCGCTGCCCGGCAGGCGGGTCGTCGCCGTGGCCGGCGCCGGTTTCAGACCGATCGAACAGGGTGGGAAGCTGGAGTTGCGGCTTCCTCATGCGCGCGTAGAAGCTGGTGAGGAACGGGCTGGTTGTGACGATGCCGTCACCCAGGGGGTTCAGCAGCCGAATGCGGATCGTGGTGTCGATCCAGGTGATGATGTCGGAGATTGGATTGCCGCCGTGCCGGCCGTACCACTCGGTGGCGTCCGGAGAGAAACGGATCCCCTTCCACCAGCAGTAGGCCTGTATTTGCGCCTGCGACAGCGAGAGTTGATTGTAGCAGATGACCGATGGTCTTGCGAACCGCATGCGCAGAATACGCAGCGTGGTCAAGGCGAAGAGCCTTGTAGCCGCCTTCCGGAGTCGACCCTTCCCGGAGTTTATGCTCACAGAGTGAAAGCCGTCTCGAGCGTAGCTGCCGCGCCTGACGACGCGTCGTCGTCCGGCGTCCTCATGAACACCGACCAGTATTACCCGGAAGCCAATGTCGCGCAGGGCTTTCGCGTTTGCCCGCACCCGCTGGGCGGCCGCGTTTCCCGAAGGAAGTCTGAACGCGCCGATATAGTAGATCGTGCCTCGGGCGGGTTTCGGCCTTGCATCGTCGGCGGACCCGTCCGGCCGCTCCTTATCGGTCACGGCCGGCTTTCGCCTTGACCCGAGGCAGCCCGCGCGGTCGCGGTTCGCCGGAGTGCGACGATCTCAGCGTCGGTCTCCGACCGGTCCCAGCCGGCGCAGTGACGGGCGCCTAAGCTTCTCAACCCAGCTTGAAGCACGAGTCCTCCTCGGACGGCCCTCTGGAAGCGCGGCCCGTACGCAGCCCGTGTGAGCAAGTCAACTGCGACCGCTGCCCCGTCGCCGCCGCCGTGTCCGGCCGGCGCCGCCGAAATCACGCCGCCCGGGACTATAGGGTGAGCAGGCGGCGAAATCCGCCGAACCACGCCAGCGGGGCCAGGACGACGGCGAACACGACGCCGAACATCACGGCGGCGAGCGCCAGCCTCACGAGCGGCGTCTCGCCCGCCAGCCAGGGCAGCAGCTGCGTCAGGGCGAGGTACGCTGCGCCGGCGGCGACAAGGACGAATACGACCTGTTTCGCCAGCTCCGCGCTGAGCACGAACGGCTTCCATCGCGCGATGACCAGGAGCTGCGCAGCGAGGTAGACGATCGCCGCGATCGAGGCGCCCAGCGCAATTCCGCCGGTGCCCATGAGGCCTCCCAAGGTCTTGCTCGCCACGAAGTTGGTGACGGAGGCGACGACCCCGATGACCAGCGGGATGACCATCATCTGGTGGGAAAAGAATACCCGGTTGAAAATGTCACGCAGCGCGATGAATACGATGCCGAGTCCAAAGAAGGCGAAGGCCGCCCCGGTCTCGAAGACGTCTTTGGCCGTGAACGCGCCGTGTCCATAGATCAGGCCGACGAAATCCTTGCGCAGCGCCACCGCCACGACGGTCGGCGGAAGCGTCGTGGCCAGGATGAGCACCACCCCCAGAGCGACCGTCTTTGCGATCCGGCCGTCCGCAGCAGAGGCCGCATCCTTGGCGAGGCGCGGAAACAGGAAATATGAAACCAGCGACGAGAACGTCGTTCCGAAGAAAATGGCGATGCGGCTCGCATAGTTCAGCTGCGATATCGCCCCGGCGCCCAGCTCGCCCGCCAGGTAGATGCCGACATAGATGTTGACCTGATCCAGGAAGGTCGCCGCCATGACCGGGACCGACAACCTGACCAGGTTGCGGACCTCGGGCCACGACACCTGCGGGCGCCAGGTCACCCGGTAGAAGGACCGCGTTTGCAGCCGGTGAAGCGGCGCTTGAATCGCCCAGCCGAGGACGGCCGCCACCACGGCGATCCGGATATCCCCGAAACGCGCCGCCACGAGGACGCCCCCTATCCAGAAGACGTTGGCGATGACCGGGGTGAGCAGCGGCAACTGAAAGCGCCCCCTCGCCTGCTGGACGGCGTTCTGAATGCCCACGTACCCGGTGAACACGAAGCCGACCGCCATCAGCGAGGTCAGAGTCTGCGCCAGGCGCAGCGTCGCCGGAGTGGCCGCGGGCGCCGTGAAGTGGACGATGGCCCCGGCGTTGAACACGCACAGCAGGGTCGTCGCCAACGCCAGCACGACGTAGATTTGCAGCGCTTCATTGGCGAACCGCGCGGCGTCGCGCTCGTCGTTTACCAGCCTGCCGACGTAGAGCGGCAGGAAGACTGAATTGATGGTCGCCGAGAAGCTCAGCCACAACACGCCCGGTATCGCGTTGGCGATGAAGAATGCGTCGGTGGCGCCACTCGCGCCAAAGTAGTGGGACAGCGCGATTTCTCTGCCGAACGAGAGCACCTTGCCGGCAAAGGTGATGCCGACAGCGAGGAGCGTCGTCCAGGCCAACGCGTGCAGGCGCGATCGGGCGCCTCCAAGAGCGGTCTCGCCGGTGGTCACGCGGGTCGGGCTCGGGACGTGCGAGGTCCGTTGTTCGAGGGCGGGTACGCGAGATGCAGAGTGGTTCCTCCTTGGCATCGGCGATCCTCGCCGCATGGCGGGCGGCCAGATCCTTCAACCCAGCGCGAAGCCAGGTTCCTCAACCCAGCCTGAAGCACGAGTTGTCCTCCGAGAGGCCCTTGGCGGCCGCTGGCCCTACGTAGCCCCCGTAAGTAAGTCAACTCCAACCACTTAGGCAGCCCCACACCTCCTGCGAGCGTGGCGGACGGCCAGGCCCGACGCGGCCGTCGCCGACAAAATGCCGTCGCGCTGGAAGGCGCGCGTTGGCGCGGCGGAGCGGCTCGGGCTGGTGGCCAGGCTGACGTCGACGCCGTGTTGCAAGCCCGGCCGGCCTGGGGACTGGCGCCGGAGAGCCGATAGCGCCCTTCGCCGACCGACCTTCCGGCCGTAGTTGCGGGCCGGAAGCCGGGGCCTTGCGCGCCGTAGCCCCGTCGCGTATCTCACGAAAAGTGCGGTGAGAACGTCCACCCATTGGTCAACTTTACCGCGAGGAACCTTGGCGTGCGGCAACCTGCTTCCTGTGAAGGTTTCTCGCACCGAACGGCATATCTACAAGTGCTGACATAGGGCTCTCACGCGACGGCAGGAGCCAGTGCGCTCTTGGGTGTTTTCGGGGATATAAAGCGCGTGCACGATCTACGACGTTCGCTTGCGGAGATGTCGCTCTTCGCTGGTAAGACCGTATCGTTGTGCTTGCTGTATACACTCGCCCTTGTGCTGGTCGGCGCCGCTTTGGCGGCGCAACAGGACCCGAGCGGTACGGCGCAGATCAACTTCGCCTACAAAGTCTTCTGAATGACGAGGGCCGGCGCACTTCAGCATATCTGCGGCGCCCTCGCGGCGATATTCCTCGTATTCGGGCTGAGAGTTCAAGATCTCAATCTCCAGGGACTGATCCCGACGCCACCCGACTGGCTCAGGGTCTACACCCCATACTTTCCGGGATTGAACAATCTGGATCAACACGAGATATTTTCGCACCGATACGACCAGACCAAGAAGATTGTGTTTCTTGGCGCCAGTTCGGTCGACTCCGTTGGCTGCGATGGCACCTGGAGCTACCCGGATACCCGGCGCATCATCCAGCACAATGCCGACGCCAGCTGTTCGATCGCCGGCCAGGTAAACAGCCTCCTCGCGGCCGAGGGCGTGAAGGACTGGCGGGCCTTCGATCTGGCCCGCGCTGGCGCGAGCCTCACGCCGATGCTGTACGTCTATTCCCAGCTTCGTCAGCTGAAGCCGGAGATCGTCATCTACGGCGATACGTTGCCCTACTACATGAACGACAACGCCGACGCTGCGAGGCTGTCGGCATCGCAGTATGCCGAATTGGACGCCATGTTCGGGGGCGACCCAGCGACCCGGCCGACCTGGGTGGCCTACCGCCAGACGCTACGCGACCACGGCTGGCAGCCGCCTGCGGCCCTTCCGGCGTCGCGGGCCACGCCGGCCGCGCAAGCCAACGCCGTCACGCTGAACGACCTGCTCTCAGGCGCGCTCGTCAACATCCGGCGTCTCTATCACAAGGACGGCCCGCCGGAGCCCATCGAGATCGGGCATTTTCGCGACTGGAACACGCCGCACGAGGCCCCCAAACCGATTCAGGACCCGGGTTTCGGCTATTTTCAGGGAATGACGCTGATCAGCCAGGCGCAAAAGGAGGACGGCCACGCGCTCTTCTTCTACCTTTCACCTGAATTCGACAGGCGCTATGACGTTGCCTACCAGCACGCCGTTGAAACGGATTTTGGCGGTTATTTGCAGCGCGCCGGCATTCCTTACTTAGACTTGATCGCCATGCCTTTGACCCTGAACGTGGAGACCTATGATGGTCTCCACCAGACGGTCTATGGTAACCGTCGGATCGCCGAGCAGCTGCTGCAGTCGCTGCGCCGGCAAGGCTTGATCGGGGCAGGCTGATCATGAGTTCGATTGCGGTGAGAGAACGCTACCTGGACATGCTCCAGCGCGGCGACGCCCTGGCTGAGGCGCCCGGCGATCAGCCCGAGATGCGCATCGCCGTGCTCGCCGACCACGCCTCCCAGCAGCTCTGCCGGTTGCTGCGCGCAGCCCTGCACGAGCGCGGTTTCGCGCCGCATGTCTATGAAGGCGAGTACGCTACCGCCGCGCTCACCGTGCACGATGCGGACTCCGACCTCTATGGGTTCAGGCCGCACTTCGCGTTCCTGAGCTACGCGGTCCAGAAATACCGCGCGCGGTTCTTCGAGGCGACGCCGGAGGAACGTGAGCGCCTGCCGGAGGACGTACCTGGCCGAGATCATGAGCGTCGCCGACGCTCTGGCCGGGCGCGGGATCGGCGTGATCGTCTCCAACTTCGCGCTCCCGATCGAACGCATGTTCGGCAACTTCGGCGCCGTGACCCGCCAGTCGCTCTACGGCAGCGTGCTGGCGTTCAACGCGCTGCTCCTCGAAGCCCTCGGCGGCCGCAAGGGCTGCATGCTCAATGACGTCGCCTACATCGCCGCGCGCGCCGGCGGCGACGCGTTCTTCGACGAGCGCCTCTGGGCGAGCGCCAAGTACCTCTGCGCGAACCGGTTCCTGCCCGAGGTTGCGCACTCGGTGGCGGCGGTGGCGGCGGCGCTGAAGGGCCGGATCACCAAGGTGATCGTGCTCGACCTCGACAACACCTTGTGGGGCGGCGTCATCGGCGACGACGGCATGGACGGCATCCGGCTGGGCGGCGATGCGGAGGGCGAGGCGTTCCAGATCTTCCAGCGCTATCTGCTGTCCCTGAAGGATCGCGGCTATGTGCTGGCGGTCTGCAGCAAGAACAATCACGACACGGCCATCGAGGTCTTTCGCGATCACTCGGAGATGATACTGCGTGAAGACGATGTCGCTGTTTTCGTCGCGAACTGGAACGACAAGGCCAGAAACATCGAATACATCGCCCGCGTCCTGAACCTCGGCCTCGACTCCGTGGTGTTCGTGGACGACTCGCCGTTCGAGCGGGACCTTGTCCGCCAGGCGCTGCCGGCGGTGTCGGCGCCGGAGATGCCCGAGGACGTCGCCGAATACGCGGCGGCCCTGGAGAGATCCGGGCTCTTCGAGTCAGCGGGCTATTCGTCCGCCGACCGCACCCGCAATCAGATGTACCGCGAGGAGGCGCAGCGCACCACCGAGGCGGTGAAGTACGGCAGCATAGACGACTATCTGAGCTCGCTGGACATGCGCGTGCAATGCGGGCCGTTCACCGCCGCCGAGATGCCGCGCGTCGCCCAGCTGATCCAGCGCAGCAACCAGTTCAATCTGTGTACGCGCCGCTTCTCCGAGGCCGACTGCACGCGCTTCGCGAGCGAGCCCGATCGGTACCCTACCCTGCAGGTGCGGCTTCGCGACCGCTTCGGCGACTATGGCCTGATCGCCGTGGTGTGCTGCGAAGTGGACGGCGACGCGCTCGCGGTCATCGAATACGTGATGAGCTGCCGGGTGCTCAAGCGCGGGGTCGAGGCGTACATCATGAACCGACTGTTCGACATCTGCCGCGTTCAGGGTCTACGAGCCGTGAGGGGAGAATACATCCCGACGGCCAAGAACGCGATGGTCAAGGACTTCTGGCGCGACTTTGACTTCCGTCCCGTCGACTGCGCTGAGGGACGCCAAGTCTGGACTTTGCCGGTAGCCGACTACACAGACATTCCTAACTTCCTTGGGGAAACCAATTGACCGAAGCTGACATCCTGCTCAAGCTGTCAGAAGTATTTCGAGAGGTGTTCCGGGATCCGACGATCACCGCCACCCCCGAAATGACGGCCGACGACGTGGAGAAGTGGGACTTGCTCTCGCATATCGACATGATCATCTTTGTCGGAGGAAGAGTTCGGGGTCCGGCTGCCGACGCGGCAGGTGATCAACCTGGAGAACGTTGGCGACCTGGTCGCGGCTCATCCAGACCAAGCTGAATTAGGGCTGCGCCCAGTTCAAGTGGATGTGGAATTCGCCCGGACCAGCCGACATCGCGGCCGCGTCGTGCATGGCTTGTCGCTGGTGACGGCCGCCGTGTCGGCTGTTTGCGCCCAGGGCCTCGCGTTCGGCCAAGGCGAGCTGGGGCGCCTCTGAATGGAGGTGCTCAAGGACCACCTCAGGCTCCTGGTGGGCGCCGAAGGGCTGCTCTGGCGCAACCTTCTTGTCCAGATGATGCTTGCGCCGCTGCTGGGCCTGGCGCTGGCCTGGGGCTTTCAGCGGGCCTGGCGCTCTCGCCAGCTTCCCGCCGCAGTCATCGTGCTCGCCAGCGTGGTTGTGGTGGCGGTCGCCGGCCTCGCGGATCTGCGCGCTATCGGCGTGGCCGTGCTGCTGCTGGGCCTCTACGCCTTCACGATCGGCAGGCGCGAGGCCAGCATGGCCCCAGCCCTCTCGACCATCCTCTTCGGCACGTATCTCGCCTACTGGGGCGCGGCCAAATACCTGGCGCCCATAACGATCGCCATCCAGCCCCACCTCGCCGGCGAGTTCGAACGGATGCGGCCGTTCGTCATCGTGGGCGTCAGCTTCATCGGGTTCAAGCTGATCCATTTCTTCGTCGACCGGCGCAGCGGCGACCTGCAGGACGCGAAGCCGCTGGAGGTGCTGGCCTGGCTGCTGTTCTTCCCGGCGATCGTCGCGGGACCGATGCAACGGTTTCAGGACTGGCGCGACCAGCGCGCGCAAAAGCGCGGGCCGGACCTGGAGGACATCGGCGAAGGCGTGCGACGCATCGCGATGGGGATGGTGCTGAAGTTCGTCCTCGCCGACGCCGTCTACGGCGCCACCCTTCCCGCGATGACGCCGGGCGAACTGGCTGCGATCGGTCCCGGTCGCTTCGTCCTCGCTGCGTATCTCTACACGCTCTACCTCTACTGGGACTTCTCCGGCTACTCCCACATGGCCATCGGCGTAGCTCGGTTCTGGGGCATCCGGTTGCCAGAGAATTTCAATTGGCCGTTCGTGTCCCGGAACCTGTCGGAGTTTTGGAAGCGCTGGCACATTACGCTGTCTCAAATCCTGCGTGACTACCTGTTCTATCCCCTGAGCCTGGCCGTGAAGCGGCGGAAGTTCTTCCGCCGCCATGCGGTCGCCGGGATCGTCGCGCCCCCTGTCATCACCTTCCTGATCGCAGGAATCTGGCACGGCGCGGGCTTGAACTATATTATTTTCGGTCTGCTGCACGGCATCGGTTTGGCCGTGGTGGCGCTGCTTCAACGATACTCTGGCACGTCCAGGTTCGTGTCGTGGTGGAATACCAGCCGAACTGGCTACGCGTTGGCTACCGCGATCACGTTTTCCTACGTCACTCTGACACTCATCTTCATGATACCAGTTGATAACGTGCTGCTTGCGATCACGGGCCGCTGATGTCGCCCGGCCGGCAGGCCTCGGGAAAAGGGTCGCAGGACGCGCGGGGTGAGCGAGTTTGGCTGATAGACGCGTCGCGGGGTGGGCGCCCTCTCTCCCTCCCCAGACAAGCGCTGGCGACGGCGCGCGGCTTCGCGCCGACACGCGCAGGACCACGATCGAGTGCGTCCAGCCGCTGCCGGCCCCCGCGGCCGGGCGGCCACGCAAAGCCATGGACCGAAGTAATTTGTGTGGTAGGTACCTCGGTAGGAACGCTGTCTGCGGCTGTTTTGGGTGAGGACCTGTGCTGGACGCTAAGAAATACCCGCGGTGTGCTGTCATCGCCGACGCAGTGATGGCAGTTTGGCCACGACACGCCAAGTTCCTCGCCCAGAGTTTCTCCGCGAGAGACATGACCTCATGGCCGCGACCGAGGAATTCGCCGCCATGGTGCTCCGGATAGTCGACTCCAGCAACGAGACGCTTGATACTTACTGCGCGGACTATCGGTTCATGTGCAGCGAGTTCTTAGCGGAAGAACTGCACTTCCGCCGGGAGCACGATTACCGCCTTTCCAGCTTCGAGCAGGCCTACGAGGAGGTTTATTCGAATACCGAGTACATGGATCGCTATATGCGATTTATACTGTTGAGCTTACGTGCTGTGGGAAAACCACGCCCGAGCCATGACTGATTTCCGCGAGTTCGTATCTGCCGAGGCTGACCGACCCGACGGACCATCTGGAGATCGGCCCCGGGCATGGACCCTTGCCTACCTGGCGTCTTCGATGCCAGCGGTCGCCAGCATCACAGGGTGGGACGTCAGTGAATGCAGTCTCCAGCAGACGAAACGACTGCCTCAGCGCCGATGGGCCGGGGGACCGGAATCACACTCGAGCGCCATGACATAGATGAACCCGGTGGGGAAGGACGGACGGCGGTTCGGCAGCGTCGTCTTGTCCGAGATCCTGGAGCACCTCGAGGACCCGGTCGGCGCGCTGCGCGCCGCGGCCGCCTGGATGCGGCCGGGCGCATGGCTGTGGGTCAATGTTCCCGTCAATAGCCCGGCGCCGGACCACATCTTCCTGCTGAGAACGCCAGAGGAGGCGGTCGAGCTCGTCCGCACCGCGGGGTTCACCCCCGTCGACACCGCCTTCTATCCGATGACGGGCCGGACGCTCGACGAGGCCAGGACGGGAAAAGCTGACGATCTCGGTCATAGTCACCGCGAGGCTCTGACGGGGCGGCTCGGCCCGGCTGGCTACCGCCTGAGCAGGCGCCGGAGGCCGAAGGAAAGCGCCTTTCCGGAGAAGGTGATCGCCCACCGCAAAGAGCGTCGTCCACGCCGCGCGCGATCGCGATCACATGCCGCCAGTGGTCAGCTGACCGGCGATCCCCTGGCTTGGGCTTTGGATTTGCCAGGTCGATTATACGAGCGCCGGTTGGCGAGGTACAGGGTCGTCACGAGGATCAGCGTAAGCGTGCCGCCAGGCCCCCCATCAACGGATTGTTCGCTGGAATGAAGATAACACCAAGCGTCATCAAGCAAAACAGCATGATGGAATACGGATTCGCGAAGCGCACACTTTCCGCCCAGGCCCGACTGTAGACATACGCAAAGAACCCGAACAGTATGACTGTGCCGGGAAAGGTGAAATCAGACGCGAACCATGGGAATACCGAATACCAGTGGCTCTCACCCCACCCCGTCATGAGGCCCGCAGTATAGGGGTACGAGTAGTGGTAGTAGTTCGGCAATCCGAACACCCGCTCGCCGACGACGGCCAGGGAATAGGAAAACCCCATCATATGCGACCAGGTGAACGGCGCGTGCAGGCAGTAGCCCAGGCCGACGAGGCCATTTCCAAGATATCCGCACACCATCGCGACGGCGAACCCGGCATCATAGCCGAACAATCGGAACACGGGATGGCTCGTGTCGAACCGGATGAGGTCGCTCTCATGGCTGTTTATGTTCAGCGCGTCGATGCCGACGGCCGCGTATCGCAACAACAGGATCGAGCCGAATATCGCCGTCGCGGCCAGACCCAGAGCGGCGATTCCGATCACAAACCGCGGCCTCAGCACCGCGCCGCTTTGTGCGGTTCGGATAAATGTAACTGCTGCAAAGTACGTCACCAGATCGCCGATTGTCTTCTGCGCGCCCGATCGACAAGGCGAAGATCAGTGGGTTGCCGAGCGTAACGAGAAGAAAAGCGATCTTCAGCGGCCACGGGAGCATCTTGAAGTAATACAGACCCCAGATGGTTACGATAAACGTCGGAGGCTGCAAATATAGCGTAAAGTATAAAAGCCAAACTATAGTTGCCGGAATCCCTTACGTAGCCAACGTGAGTGTCGTGGTACGCGTCGCCCATGTTTGCGAAGGCCAAATTCGCACCTGAATGCACGAAATTGAACAAGGTATAAAGCAATCCCGCTACCGCAAACAGCAACATCCATGTAAATAGACGATAGTTAAAAACTCGCCCCGGCGCGGGACTGTTCTTGTGAGCTAGCGGCAACGGCCGCCGTACCCCGACGTGATAGCCTATCGACATCGCTACGCAGACGGCGAAGAGATAGAGTCCAACGCCCACCTTGTCGTATTCAAGGTATAACACTGGGCCGAAGATCGTGAGCAGGTAGACGAACGCAATATAAGCGATCGTCAAAACCAGTGGCAAGTAGAGAACCTTGCGGACGTTGGTCGCAGCAACACCGGTTGCCGGCTTACGCATCAATGTGGAAGCCGGCTTACGCATCAATGTGGAAGAGGCGTCGATATTCCTTCTCCTTCCGGAACCGCGCTCAAATGGCAGATGCTGAGTTAGTTAAGCTCTTCTGGATGAAGTCTTCGGTCAGCTTAGCGACGCCAGGCCGCTTGCCCGCTAGGATATGGCCATCGGGCACATCGCTCAGGACTACGACGCGGGCGTCTACAATGCAACCGATCGTGACGCTCGGTTCGTGCCGAGCCGACCTCACGAGCCAAGCGCCACGCGGCGATACGCGACAAAAGCATTTTCGCAGACCTTCCCCTAGGTGGCCATGGCTACAGGCACCAGTATCTCAGCGATGCGGGCGCCGTGCTGGGATCGACCGCGGACTTCACGTCTATCAGGATCCCGTCCGGCGCCAGCAGTTGAAAGATGCGTTCGGGCCCCGCAGTGAAGCTGGCGTGCGGCACCGCAAGAATGACCAAGTCGAGCTTGCCGAGGCTGTCGAACCGCGTCAGCTCGACGCCGAGCTCCTTGCGGACGCTGTCGCCGTCGGCGACCGGGTCGACGATCAGCGGTTCGATCCCGAATCCGCGCAGCTCGGCGACGATGTCGGGGACCCGGCTGTTGCGGATGTCCGGCACGTCCTCCTTGAAGGTCAGGCCCAGGATGGCGACGCGGGCGCTGGCGAGGCTGCGTTCCGATTGGCCGAGCAGGCGCACCGCCTTCTGGGCGATGTAGCCGCCCATCGAGTCGTTGATCCGCCGCCCCGCCAGAATGACCTGCGGGTGATACCCGAGCTCCTCGGCTTTCGCCGTGAGATAGTAGGGATCGACGCCCACGCAGTGGCCGCCGACCAGGCCCGGGGTGAACTTCAGGAAGTTCCACTTCGTCGCCGCCGCTTCGAGCACGTCGCGGGTGCGAATGCCGAGGCGATCGCAGATCAGCGCCATCTCGTTCATCAGCGCGATGTTGAGGTCGCGCTGGGTGTTCTCGAGCACCTTGGCGGCCTCGGCGACCTTCAGCGAGCTCGCGCGGTGCACGCCGGCGGTGACCACCGAGCCGTAGAGCTCGGCGAGATAGTCGCAGGTCGCCGCATCCTCGGCGGAAACGACCTTCGGAATGCGCTCGAACGTGCGCTGCTTGTCGCCCGGATTGATCCGCTCCGGCGAATAGCCAAGCTTGAAATCGACGCCTTGCCGCAGCCCCGAGCACTCCGCCAGGATCGGCCCGCAGACCTCCTCGGTGACGCCCGGATAGACGGTCGAACTCGTAGACGACGATCGCGCCCGGGCGCATCGCCTGTCCGACGATGCGCGAGGCCGACCGCAGCGGCGCCAGATCCGGCCGGTGGTCCGCGTGGACCGGTGTCGGTACGCAGACGATGAACACATCGGCGAGCTTCAGATCGTCCGGATCGCTCGTCAGGGTGACCGGCGAGGCGAGCAACTGCTCTTTCGTGAACTCCTTTGTCGCGTCCTCCCCGCTGCGCAGCGCGCACACCCGCTCGGCGCTGATGTCGAATCCGATGGTGGACGGATACTTGGCGGCGAACGCCAGAGCGACGGGCAACCCTACATAGCCGAGACCGACGACGGCGAGCCGACGCTGCATGTGAGGAATACCCTGTTCCCGACCGGCGCCCCTATTGGAGAATGCCGAAAACCCGCGCAACCCCAATTCGCGCCCTCGCGGGCAACGGAAGCAGCGCGTCGGAGGTCTTCAGCTCGCCCTTGATCCCCCTGAAGTGAACCTGCGCGCGGCGCTGGGACGCCTCAGGGTCCAAACCGGGCGGCCGTCCGCTCGGCCGTGCAACCGCGCCGCGAAGCCCGCAAACCGTCTTGCACGCCCGACGCTGTCGTGAGACCGTGCGCGCCGGCTGTTTACAACTTGGGGGGTTCCCATGACACTATTGCGCGCCCTGGCGTCGTTCTGCGCCTTTGCTTTCGTGAGCCTGCTGCTGGCTTCGCCCGCGGCGGCCCAAGCGACCCGCACCTGGGTCTCCGGGGTCGGCGACGACGCCAATCCTTGCAGCCGCACCGCGCCGTGCAAGACCTTCGCCGGCGCCATCTCCAAGACCGCGACGGGCGGCGAAATCGACTGTCTCGATCCGGGCGGCTTCGGCGGCGTGACGATCACCAAGTCGATTTCGATCCAGTGCGACGACTACAGCAAGGGCGGCGTGCTGGTCTCCGGCACCAACGGAATCGTCATCAACGATAGCGGCGCGGGCGACATCGTGGTCGTGCTGAGGGGCCTGGACTTCGAGGGACTCGGCACCGGGCTGAGCGCCATCAACTTCGTTTCCGGCAAGTCGCTGACGGTCGACGACTGCATCTTCAAGAACTTCTCCACCGCCGGGATCACCTTCCAACCGAACAACACCAGCACGCCGGCGAACTTCAACGTCGAGAACTCGACCTTCACCCACAACGCCAGCGGCGTCGTCGCCAGCGGCGCTTCGACGACGCAGGCGGTGACCGGGACCATCAACAACAGCCTGATCAGCAACAGCACTTCGGCCACCGGCGCCAACGTCTCGGCAACCCAGGGGACGGCGTCGAAGGTGGTGCTGATCCTCACGGGCGACACGATCAGCGGCGCCGCCAACGACGGCCTGCAGGCCACCGGCGCCCACGGCGAGATGATCGTCGGCAGTTCGGTCATCACCGGGAACCTGAAGGGCCTGGAGACGATCAGCGGCGGGTTCCTGCTTTCCTACGGGAACAACGAGATCAATGGCGACGGAAGCAGCTCGTCGGAGGTCTTCAGCACGCCCTTGATCCCCCTGAAGTGAGGCCGCGAGCGGCTCTGGAACGCCTCGGGGTCTAAGCTGCGCGGCCGTCGCTCGGCCGCGCAGCCGCGCGCCCCGCCTTGAGTCCGGGATCGGTTTAGGGCAGAGGAGCCTGCCTAAAAATCCGGACACCCAGCTTGATGCGCATTCTAGTCACGGGCACGGCCGGCTTCATCGGCTTCCACCTGGCCCGCCGGCTGCTCGCCGACGGCCACCAGGTGGCCGGCGTCGACGGCATGACGGACTACTACGATGTCCGGCTGAAGCAGGCCCGGCACGCGCAGCTCGAGCAGGACCCCGGTTTCTCGGGTCACGTGCTGATGCTGGAGGACGGCGATCGCCTCGCGGCGGTCGCCCGGGCGTTCGGCCCGCAGGTGATCGTGCACCTCGCGGCGCAGGCGGGCGTGCGCTACAGCCTGGAGAACCCGCGCGCCTATATCGACGCCAACCTCGTCGGCACGTTCAATGTCATGGAGGTGGCCCGCGAGCACGCCGTCGCGCACTTCCTGCTGGCCTCGACCAGCTCCGCCTACGGCGGCAATCCGAAAATGCCGTTCGAAGAGACCGACAAGGCCGACTGGCCGCTCACCCTGTACGCGGCGACCAAGAAGTCGACCGAGTTGATGAGCCACAGCTACAGCCACCTGTGGGACATTCCGACGACGGCGTTCCGGTTCTTCACGGTCTACGGACCCTGGGGACGCCCCGATATGGCGCTGTTCAAGTTCGTCGAAGCCACGCTCGCCGGCCGCCCGATCGACGTCTACAACAAGGGCGAGATGACGCGGGACTTCACCTACATCGACGATCTCGTCGAAGCCGTCGTCCGTCTCATCGGCTGTCCGCCCCTGCGAGGCGCGCCGGTGACCGCCGCGGACTCCCTCAGTCCGGTCGCGCCCTGGCGGCTGGTGAACGTCGGCGGCGGCGATCCCGTGCCGTTGCTTGCCTACATCGGCGCCATGGAATCGGCGCTCGGCCGGAAGGCCAAGCTCAACCTGATGCCGATGCAGGTGGGCGATGTGCCCGCAACGGCGGCCGGGGTGGAGCTGCTGGAGGCGCTGACCGGCTATCGGCCGTCGACGCCCGTGACTGAGGGCGTGCGCCGCTTTTGCCAATGGTACCTCGGTCACTACACCCCCGATCAGGCCGTCGCATCGGAGGCGCATTGAGTCGCGCGGCGGTGGCGACCGGCGGCCCGCGGGCTAAACCACCGAGCGATTGACTCCGGGGGGTTTGTCGTGATCTTGCCCCCCGCCGCGGGGCACTTCTCCTGGCGGTGGTTCTCTTATATGCTTGCAGCGACGAGATCATTGCGCAGCTTGGGCGACGTGTGGGGCGATAGGGGACTGCTTTGAGTGCGAACATCTTCGAAAAGCGCACGGTTTGGCTGAGGGGCGTCTGTTGCGCGCTCTTGATTGTGGCCGCGGGAGAGTTTCCCGCAGTTGCGTGCGCCGCGAGTCCGGCGACCGATACTTCGCTTCGGCCAGTCAACCCGGTCGAATACCGCATCGGACCGTTGGATACGCTGAGCATAACGGTCTTTGAGGTCAAAGACCTTAGTTTCGACACAATCCATGTCGACGCCAGCGGGCAACTCGTGTTGCCGCTGATCGGCGTTGTGACGGCTCAGGGCAAGACCGCTCGGGAATTGTCGGAGGACATCGCGCGGCGACTGGACGCCACCTACATGCACGACCCCCAGGTCTCCGTGGCGGTCGTGGACTCGCCTAGCGAAAAGGTCACCGTCGAAGGCGACGTGACCAATGCGGGCGTCTTCAAGCTCCCCGGCGGCGACGGCACCTTGCTGGAAGCGATCGCGATGGCGCAGGGCGTGACGCCGCTCGCCGACCTCAAGCACATTTCCATTTTCCGGACGGTCGGTGGCACGCAACAGAGGCTGGTCTTCGACGGAAGCGCGATCCAGGAAGGCCGCGTGAGCGACCCTGGGGTGCTTGCCGGAGACGTGGTTGTCGTCGGCGAATCCGCGAGCAAGCGCAGGATGCAAGGGTTGATCAAACTGGCCCCTCTGTTTGAAACCATCGCGATCCTTCATCCCTAGGAAAACCTATGGCTTTAAGTGAATCTGACGCGAGCCGCGACGTCGGCGTTTTCGGCGAGCCTGGCCGTCAGCGCTTGCAGCTGTCGCGAGTTGACGCGGAATTTCCGACCGACGTGACGCCCTGGACGGAGGAGCTCGCCGAGGGCGAGAGCAATTCCTCCTTCGAATTGAATCTGCTCCAGTACTGGCACCTGCTGTTGAAGCGCCGGTTCCTCATCCTGGGCGCCATCCTCTTCTGCCTGGCGGCCGGCCTGGCCATCACCTTGCTCTCGACGCCGATCTACACAGCCAAGGCGACGCTCCAGATCGACCGTGAAGTGGCCAACGTGGTCAATATGCAGAACGTGCAGCCTCAGGAGGAGCAGGGCGAGTCCGAAGAATTCTATCAGACGCAATATGGCCTTCTGAAAAGCCCCGCCCTTGCCGAACGGGTCATCAGCACGCTGGGCTTGGCGAACTCGCCGCTATTCCTGCACACAGCCGGGCTGAAGCCCCTCCCCGCAGACCAGCAAAACGCGGCGCGCGCGCGCGCAGTCTTCGACGAGAAAGTCTTCAAAAAGGTTTCGTCAAGTCTCGCGGTCGACCCAGTCCGTGGCTCTCGACTGGTTGCGCTGAGTTTCGACAGCCCGGACCCAAACATCGCCGCCCAAGTGGCCAACAGCTTCGCCGACAACTTCATCCAGACCAACCTGGAGCGCCGCTTCCAGTCGAACTCCTACGCGCGCGACTATCTCGAGAAGCAGATCGCTATCGCCAAGACCCGCCTGGAGGCGGCCGAGCGGGCCGCGGTCGCCTACGCGATCGACCAACACATCATCAACCTGCACGACGAAGGCGACAGTAGTAACCCCCAGCTCCCCATCCCCCCGCAGTCGCTCAACGAGCAGCACCTATCTGAGATCGACACAGCCCTCGCTGCCGCCCAGGCCGACCGCATGGACGCAGAGGCCAAGTGGCGACAAGCGAACGCTGCGCAAGGCATTGCGCTTACACAGGTCCTGCAAGATCCGACCATCCAGGTGCTCAGTGACCAAAGGGCCGTCCTCGAAGGGCAATATCAAAATCAGATGCGCCTCTTCCGCCCTGGCTATCCGCCGGCGGTGCAGCTGAAGGCCCAGATCGATGATCTGAACGCAAAGATCGAGGCGCAAACAGCCAACGTAAAGACGTCGCTGCGCGGTAACTACGAAGCCAGCCTCCACCGAGAACAGCAGCTTTCCGCGCAGGTAGAAGGTCTGAAGGCGCAGGTGCTGAACGACAAGGATCGCAGCATCCAATACAATTTCCTCCAGCGCGAGGTGGACACGAGCCGAACGCTCTATGACGGCCTATTGGAGCGTTACAAGGAAGTCGGCGTGACCGGGGGCGTCCAGGCGAACAACATCTCGATCATCGACCGAGCCGACGCGCCGTTGAAGCCCTCCAAACCGAAGGTGGCAATCAATCTCGCCATCGCGCTCCTCGTCGGCGTGGGGCTCGGAGCGCTTGCCGCGTTCATCGCGGAGGCCCTCGACCAGGCGATCCGCACCGTCACCGACGTCGAACAGAAGCTCGGCCTGCCCCTCATGGGCGCCGTTCCGCTCCTGACGAAGGGTGTCACGCCAGAGGAAGCCATGAAGGATCCTCGCTCCAACTTCTGGGAAGCCTACTATTCCATTCGGACAGCGTTGCAGTTCTCGAGCACGACCGGCGTGCCGCACAGCTTGGTGGTCGTGAGCGCCGGACCTGGCGAGGGGAAAACCACAACCGCCATCGCACTCGCCAACAGCTTGGCGCGCCTCGGCGCGAAGGTTGTGCTGGTCGACGCCGACCTCAGGAAGCCGTCCCTCCACACTCGCCTGGGCCTCGAACACGGGGTGGGGCTGACGAACTTCCTCACCGGCGCGGCCAAGTTCTCGGAACTGCCGCAAGCGACCGAAAATCCGTCGCTGTTCGCGATCACCAGCGGACCCATTCCGCCGACGCCTGCCGAGCTCCTCGCCGACACGCGGGTCAGGTCCTTCTTCGCCGAGGCCAAGCAACTCTTCGACATCGTGATTGTCGATGGCCCGCCCGTGATGGGCTTCGCGGACGCCCCGATGATAGCGGCGGCGGTCGATGGCACCCTGCTGGTGGTCGAGAGCGGCAGAAGCAACCGCGGTCAGATCCGCTCGGCCCTGCGCCGTTTGCGGATGGGCCAGGCCAAGATCCTCGGTGTGGTGCTCGCGAAGTACGACGTGCGCAAGGCAAGCTACGGGTACGGCCAGGGCTACGGCTACGGCTACTACGCGTACGAGTATGGCGAATCCGAGAAGCGCAACGTCAAGAAGGTTGAGGCCTGATGGCTCAGCGCCCGCCAGGCAGGTCCCTCTAGCCGCACGGCGTAGCAACGCCCCGCCTGGCGCAGGTCGGCGCGGCCAGCTGCGACGCCGCGCCGATCTGCGTGATCGCCCGGCAGCCTCGGGATTTACCTCGCAACCCGCCCCGTGGTGAACGCCGCCGCGGGCCTGCAAGACAGGCGCACTCGGTCGTGGATGATTGGAGCGGGCGGGGGGAATCGAACCCCCGACATTCAGCTTTGGGAAGCTGACGCTTCTTTTTCCAAATCGATCGCTTAGGTCCCAAGGAAGACCAATTCGGGTCCAACCATCTCAATGGGTTAGTTCGAATTTCCCAAACGACTGCTTGGCGCCAGGAGCGGAAGTCGGCGGAGCGCCAAGAACCGGACGTTCCAAGGAAGCGCCAAGTCCGTCCAATTGGCGCCAGGGTTGCGCGATCGGTTTCGAGAAAGCGGACCTTCGCAAGACGCTCTGTTCACCTGCGACTTTGCGGCGACCGGGGCAGCCGGCGCCCAAGGGTGACGAACGCAGCGAGCCCGAGCGACGTCGCGACGGCGAACAGCGCGTACAAGGGCGAGTATCCATGTCCGTCGGTCAGCAGTGCGCCGGCCAGGACGGGGCCAACAGCGCCGCCGATCGCGAGGGCGGCCGGCATCAGCACCGCTACATGGCCGCGTTCGTCCGCCGAGGCGATCATCCCCATCTGGTAGGCCATGGGGAAGTTCCACAGGCCGACCGCCAGCACGACGCCGGCCAGATAGCCGGGAAACCCGTGCCCCCACTGCAACGCGGCCGCGCCCGCGATCGCCAGCACCATACCCACCGCCAGCGGCTTGGCGCGCCCGAACCGGTCGCCCATGACGGCGGCGGCGATGCCTGCGCCGCCGCTCACCACAAGGGCGGCCATGAACGCGACCGACGCCGCCTGATTGCTCACGCCGAAGGTTGGGGCGAGCTGAGTGAGAAACGCCCAGAGCGCCGAGAGGCCGGCGAACGAGATGAACAGTCCCGCCAGACCCGACCACGGCGCCCAGTCGCGCAGCAATGCGGCGATGCCCCCGCGGCGGCCCTTCATGGCGAAGCGCTCCGCTGGCGGCGTCAGCGCGCGTCGATCCGGGAAGGCCGCCAGGCCGGCAAGCGCGGCCACGCCGACGATCGCAGCCAGGGCGAACACGGCGCCCGAGAAGCCCCAGCGAGGAATCGCGAAGCCGCTGAGGGCGAGCAGCGCCGCGCCGCCGAGGACGACCTCCGCCGTCAGCTTGACCCCGAACGCGGAGTCCGGCCGATGGTTCTCCGAGATCACGGCGATGCACAGCGTGTAGAGAACGCCCAGGCCGGCGCCCGCGACCACGAGCGCCGCCAGCAACGCGCCGTAGGTCGTGGCGAGGCCGCAGGCAGCCAGGCTGACCGCCGAAACCGCGATTCCGCCCGCAACGAGGGCCCGCCAGTTGAACCGACCGAGCCACTGGTTGGAGGTGGCGGCGACCAGAGCGAATCCGGCCAGGTAGCTCGATCCCACCACCCCGATCTGCCCGGCGTCGAGCGAAAACCGCGTCGCCGCGGCGGTCAGCAAGGCCGGCATCACATTGAACAGCAGCGCGGCGGCGGACGAGACCAGGGACGCGGCGACGAGCACGCTCAGCGGCTGGCGATAGGCGACGGGAATGGGCGGGAGCGGTTGGGCAGCCTGAGCCGGCGCAGGGCGCGGCGCCAGCGTCTCGGAGGGTGGAATCCGGACCTTCAGGCTGCTGTAGCCCCTGGTGAAGGGGCTCGCGACGTAGACGGGCTCGCCCACCACCTCGATCTTCGGATAGCGCTTGAGGATCTCCTCCCAGATCACCCGCAGCTGCATCTCGGCCAGTCGGTTGCCCATGCAGCGATGGATGCCGAAGCCGAACGAGATGTGGTGACGCGCCCGCTCGCGGTCGATGATGTAGTCGTCGGCGCGCTCGATGACCGTCTCATCGCGGTTGCCCGAGACGTACCACATGATCACCTTGTCGCCCTTGGCGATACGTTTGCCGCCAAGCTCGGTGTCCTGGGTGGCGGTGCGACGCATGTGGGCGAGCGGCGTCTGCCAGCGGATGGTCTCGGAGACCATCGACGGGATCAGCTCGGGATGTTCGCGGAGCTTCCGATACTGCTCCGGATGCTGGTTCAGCGCCAGCACGCTGCCGGTGATCGTGTTGCGCGTGGTGTCGTTGCCTCCGACGATCAGCAGGATGATGTTGCCCAGGTATTCCATGGGGGTCATGTCCCGAGTGGCCTCGCCGTGGGCGAGCATCGAGACGAGGTTGAAGGCCGGTTCGGCGTTGACCCGCTGGTTCCACAGCCTGACGAAGTACTCGAGACACTCCATCAGGATGGCGGTCTGTTCCTCCTCCGTTTCGACGAGTTCTCCGGGTGCCGGGAATGTGGTGGCGACGTTCGACCAGTAGGTCAGCAGCCGGCGGTCCTCGAACGGGAAGTCGAACAGCGTCGCCAGCATCTGGGTGGTCAGTTCGATGGAGACCTTGTCGACCCAGTCGAAGGTCTCGCCGACAGGCAGCTCGTCGAGAATCTTCGCCGCGCGTGAGCGGATCAGATCCTCCATCCGCGCCAGGTTGGCTGGCGCGACGATCGGAGAGACCACCTTGCGCTGGTGGTCGTGCCTTGGGGGATCCATCGCGATGAACATCGGCAACGTGGGCGCGTCGCCGACGCCTTCGTCGTAGATCGAAATACCGAAATGCCCGACCTCCGAGGAAAAGACCTCATGGTTCGTCTCCACGGTCATGATGTCGTTGAACATCGTCACCGACCAATAGGGGCCAAACTGGCTGTCACGACAGTAGTGGACCGGGTCTTCGCGGCGCAGGCGCGCGAAGTAGGGCCAGTGGGTGTTGGTCCGCCAGAGTTCCAGCTTGCTGACGTCGATCTCTTCGATCGGCAGCGCGTAAGCGTCGACGGCGGACTTGGGGTGTCGGGCGTCGTCAGCCATGGCCGTCGCTCCTTTACGTCTATTCGACGCGAACATTCAGTGCCGGCGCGCGCCCACCCCCTGAAGGTTGGCGCGGTCGAGATCGGCCAGCAGATGTATCGGATCGATCATCTGCCCGTCGACCTCAACCCATCCCGTGTAATTGGCGCCGGCCGACCATCCCAGCAGTCGCTGGATCGGCTCGGGGTAGCTCGCCACCTCGTTGATGGTCTTGTGCTCGGCGCCGTCGAAGATGTTGCAGAAGCCCTCTCTCGCGTTAGGCCCAACATCCCCGTTACAGCCTTGCCCGGGCATTGTGTGTAAGAACGCCGGTCGGTTCCCGCCGCTCGGCGATCGCTTCGGCTGTCGGCCGGCCCTGCTTGCGGGCGTTGGGGTTAGATCGGAGTCTAGCCGGCGCCGTGGGCGGCCAAGTCGACGGCCACGTAGAATTGCTGGCCGCCGCGGGCCACCAGCAACGGCACGCTTTTGCGGCCGGCCGCCCTGGCGGCGCTTGCCGCCCGCGCCAGGTCGGACGGCGAGGCGACCACGTTCGCGCCTGCGCGAAGGATCACGTCGCCCGGCTGCACGCCTTTCTGGGCGGCGTCCGCATTCGGCGAGAGGCCTTGCACCACCAGCCCGCCGTTCGGGTCGGGCGCCAGTTGCATGCCGAGCATCGCCTGGCCGCCGCCCATGTCCTCGCCGCTGCCCTTGCCGGAGCCGTTTGCCGCCAACGAGGCTTCCGGCGGGCGCAGGCCCGAACGGATGTCGAACTGTCGCGTCTGCCCGTCCCTCAGCACGCCCAACTCGATCGGCTGGCCCGGCTGCGCCAGCGCCACCTGGCGGGTGAGGTCCTCCGACGAGGTCACCGGCCGGCCGTTCACGGAGGTGACCACGTCGCCCGAGCGCACGCCGGCCCGTTCGGCCGGCCCGCCGGGCGTCACCTGGTCGACGATCGCGGCCTTGATACTGGAGAGGCCGAGACTGCCCGCGAGGTCGGGCGAGAGGCTTTGGACCATCGCGCCGATGTAGCCGCGCGTCACCGAGCCGCGCGCGATCAACTGCTGCGTCACTTGCGCGGCGACGTCGGCCGGGATGTCGAAGCCGATACCCACCGACCCGCCGGAGGGGGTGTAGATGGCGCTGTTGACGCCCACCACGCGGCCCTCGACGTCGAAGGTCGGGCCGCCTGAGTTGCCGCGGTTGATCGGCGCGTCGATCTGCATGTAGTCGACGTAGGATGACCCGCTGACGTTCTGGCGGCCGAGCGCCGAGACGATGCCGGCCGTGGCGCTGCCGCCGAGCCCGAACGGGTTGCCGACCGCCACCACCCAGTCGCCAACGCGCGGCCGGGCGCTGTCCTCGAAGCTGACGTACTGGAAAGGCCCGCCCTCGACCTTCAGCACCGCGAGGTCGGTGGCCGGGTCGGTCCCCACGACGCGCGCCGTGAAGTTGCGGTTGTCATTGGTCACCACGGTGATCTTCTCGGCGTTGCGCACCACGTGATTGTTGGTCACCACGTAGCCGTCCGCCGAGATGAAGAAGCCCGAGCCCGAGGCCTGGATCGGCTTGGCGGGCGCCGACGGGCCCTGCGGGATCATGAAGCGGAAGAACGGGAAAGGGCTTTGCTGCCCCCCCTGGTCGTCGTCGCCGAACGGGTTCGGCATCTGGCCGAACTGAACGGCTGGGCTGGCGCTCGCCCGCTGCACGACGTTGATCGACACCACCGCCGGCGCGACCCGGGCCACGATGTCGGCGAAGCTGCCCGGCGCGGTCTGCGAGCCGATGCGGCCCGGCGCGTTGACCGCACCGCCCGGCCCTTGCGCGTGGGCGAGATAGCCGCCCGCGCCGGCCAGCAAGATGGCGGCGGCGCCCATCGCCGCGCTGGAGAGGGCATTGATCTTAAGTCTGGACATCGCTCCTGCTTTCGTCTCGATCGGGCGGCCGGCGCATGCGATCGCAACCTATGCGCGGACGCCCCGGCGCGCGCCCGGCCGCCATGCGTCGGCCAAGGCCGCTGAGTTGGGATCTCCGACAGGCTGAAGCGGCGCCGCATCGCGGCCGCGCTGCATCCCTGCGTGACGATTATTTAGGTCCCCTCGCCACGCCGTCCAGTTCAGAACCGCGTGAATTTGGTGAACAGTTTGACATGTTCGAGTTGGATGGCTTCGCTGATGTAACTCCTGAAGTGAGATATATCAGCGACGCCTTCGGGTCCGTCCGCGTCACGCCGGGGACAGGCTGACCAGCAGCGTCGACTGCTGAGGCTGCGTCGCCGGTTGGCCCGCCGGCGACTGCGGCTGGGTGAGCACAACGCTCTCCGTGCCGGCCGAGGTCTGCGCCGACCACGTCGACGTCACCCACGCCTGCGACGCGCCAGGTACATTCTGGTCGACCGCGGCCGGCGCCAGCGGCGGGCGCTGCGCGGCCGCCCAGGCGGCCAGCGCACCGCGCACCGCGGCCCCGTCGACGGGCGCCGCTGTGATCGTCAGCGTGCAGACGTGGGGATTGGCGACATCAGGCGGGTCGAGATCGATCTCGTCCTTGCCGGCGATCGGTTTGACCCAACCGCCGTCCTGCAGCTTGAATCCCGCCGACTGCGCGGCCGGCTTCACGTGGCTGCCCCGCAGGATCGGCAGGCAAGCGTCCTGCAGCGAAGCGACCGCGTCCGACGCTGCGGGCGGGACCGCAGCTGACATAGCCGCGGATGGTGCGGTCTGCGCGAACGCCGCCGACGCGGCGGCCATTGCGGCAGCGACGATCGTAGCGATGAGCTCCTTATCCATTGCCTTCATGCCCAAAGACTTCGAAAAAGCCTCCCGCAGTGATATGTATGAAGGCGTCAGGTGGCTTGGAAGTGTCCAGGCCGACGGGTGGCTTAGCGGCGGACCGACGCGCCGGCGATGCGCACGCTGAGCCGCACCGGATCATCGGTAGGATCCGTAAGCGTGACGATCCCGTCGGCCGTTTGCCAGGTCTGGCGCACTCGCTGGAAGCGGCCGAGCGAGGTGCGCATCACGTCGCGGAGGGTGCTGGTTGGTGCGCCGTAGTCGCGTGTCAGCCGGGCGACGATGTCGTTGTAGGCGTCGGTCGAGGCGGTGAAGTCAATCTCGCCGAGACGCCCACTCGTAAAGCGGTAGCGCAAGCCTTCGATGCGGTAGCGGTCGTCGAACTTCGCCGAATGCAACAAGACGTCGCTCCCGAAGCGAGCGTCGTAGGCGCAGGTCGTCTGGCCGGCAGCCGGCGCCGCCGCGGGTATCCGATCCGCGCGCAATGCGGCGACGATTCCGGGTCCGCAGTCGGCCGCCGCGGTCGGACCCACGCCGGGCGGCGGCGACAGCGACTCCCACGCGCCAACCGTCATGCCGAGTTGGGCGCCGTCGAACGACAGCGGGCGAGTCGCCTGCGGCTGGGTCGGCGCCGGCGCCGCCAAATGTGCGGCCGCCGCGCCGACCTGCGCGACGCCTCCCGCGATCAGAGCGATCAACATCACAACGGGATGTCTTCTCCCGGAATGTGGCGCCTTCGAGGCGACCCGCGCCCGGGCGCCCTCGCGAGCAAGCCTTCGGCGCCTCGGAGACAACCGACATCTCGGCTCGGAACTTTCGTCCGGGAGATGACGTCGTCTCTCATCTGGCGGCGACCGGAAAGCCCGGCACGCTCGGAGTTGCCATCGGTATGCGGACGTTGAAGCTCACGCCCTCTGGGCCAATCGTGAGTTCGGGCGACGCTCCTGGGCACGCCAAGGAACGCCTGGCGAATGATCTGCGAGCCGGTCCCGCCCGGACGACGCTCTGGCGGCCCGAGACCGCCTGCCTCGCGCCACTGTAGACAGAGGGTTCCGCCGGAGTTGCAGACCCACTTTAGATCGACCGTTCCGCCGGGGCGCGAGAGTGCGCCATACTTGACGGCATTGTCGCCAACTCGCCAACTCGTGAAGCGCCAAAGCGAGCGACACGCAGACCTTCGGCGGCACGAACACTTCTTTGGCGGGCGAGAAGCGGATCTGATCGCCGAATCCCGCCAAGATTTCGCGAACCAGGCCATCGAGCGACCGCGGCCTATCGGGCTCTCGAACGAGCAGCGAATAGGCGCTCGACATTGCTACAATGCGGCGCGAGAGCTCGCGTCGGTATGCCTCTACGCTGTCCACGGAGCGCGCGGTCATCAATGACAGGCCTTGCAATATCGTAAGTGCGTTCCGGCCACGGTGTTCCAATTCGCGCGTGAGCACCTCTTGCCGTTCCTTGGCTTCGGAAAGCTCGATCTGCCGTCGCCGGAGCGCGACAATCGTCGTGCGAAGCGCAAGCGACATCGCGGTCATAAGGCCGCCGACGAGAAGCCACACCACTAGTCTGGGAGTGGCGTCCCGGATGAGCTGTGGCGTGGCCTCGCCGAGCGCCGAAATGGTCAAAGAGGCGATCGCGCCGCCGACAATCGTGGTGATCGCGCCAGGCGCGCCGGCGAGCATCGTGGACACCAGGAGCGCGGGAAACAATGTCGTGAAGGAAATCTCGTCGCCGAGCACCGGCTCGAGACCCCATCTGAGCCCCATGGCGACCGCGACGGTCGCCAGCGCTGCAGCTTGTCCTTTCCAGAACGGCAGCGGCGACTGCGGCGTCAACCGCGCCAGCAGCGTCGGATATGGAATTGTCGCGTCCCCCACGGGGCCTTGTTCCGGGCTACGTCCCGACACAACCATTACATCGTGTCGCGATACAAAATGTGGCGAAGTTAGTGCGAACCTGCAAACTTCGATAGCGCGGAACTCCTGAAGCGCCCACCACTTATATCACCGGGGGATGCACCGCCTCGTCCCGGAGAGGTTTCGTGGGCCGGCCAAGTGCGGCGGACCCGAGCTGGGCTGGCGCCCGTCGGCGCCCCAGGCGCACGATCCTACGACCGGCTCGGGGTCCCGCGGATCGGAGCCGCCACACATGGCATCGCAGGCCATAGCAGACGCGAATTCAGAATATGCCCAACTTGCCCCGGCCACCCGGCGGGACTTCATCCACATCCTGACGGGCGCCATGGCCGCAGGCGGCGCCGCGGCGGTCGCCTGGCCATTCATCGATCAGTGGAACCCGGCTTCCAACACGCTGGCCGCAGGCTCGCCGGTGAAGGTGGACATTTCCAAGATCCAACCGGGCGCACAGATCACCGTCCTCTGGCGGCAGAACCCGATGTTCATCGTCCGCCGCACGCCGGCGATGTTGGAGCAGCTGACCAAGCCGAACGTCCTCGACATGCTGCGCGACCCCGACTTCGACGAGCGTGCAGCAGCCGGCCTACGCAAAGAACTGGTCGCGCTCGCTGAAGCCGGAATACCTGGTGCTGATCGGTGTCTGCACGCACCTCGGGTGCGTGCCGGGATTCACGCCGGGCGTGGGCGCCGTCGGACCGACCTGGCCGGGCGGCTGGCTCTGCCCCTGCCACGGGTCGAAGTACGATCTGGCCGGGCGCGTTTTCAAGTCGGTCCCGACGCCGCCTTAACCTGCCGGTGCCCTGCCCTATGACTACGAGAGCGATACCGTGGTCGTCATCGGCCAGAACCCACCCGGGCAGTCATTCGAGCTCTCGCAAATCCAGACGATCTGACCACGCCGAACGCGCCGTCGGTGGCTGTTAGAACGAATAGTTCGGCAGGTCGAAGTCGTCCCGCATCTGGGCGCCGACCAGCAGTCCTGGCACGCCGGGAAGCGCCATCAGCCTGACAGCCTGGTTTCGAAACCAAACGCCGAGCGCCGTGCGGGGTGTGAACGGGCTTGCGAACGCCCGCGCCGAGTTCTGCTTGGCGTCCACGAAGAGGCGGAGACGCGCCTCGTAGGCAGCGAACGCCTCGGCATAGTCGCCCGTCGCGCAGAGTTCACCGGCCAGAACGTAAGCTTCCGTCATCGCAAGCCCCGTCCCTTCGCCCGCCACCAGGGAGACACAAGCGGCCGCGTCGCCTACCAGCGCCACGCGTCCCTTCGACCATTTGAGCATGGAGATCTGGCTCACGCGATCGAAGTAGAGGTCGTCGGCGGCGCTTAGCGCTGCGGCAATCGCGGGCCATTCCCACTCGGCGGTCGCGAAGACGCGTCGGAGCACCGTCTTGCGCGCCTCCAGGTCCGTCGGCTCCGGCCCTTTCAGGTGTTCGGCCGCAAAGACGAACAGAAACATGGTGCGATCGCCGCGTTTGGCGAAGCGCGAGATCTGGCGGCCGGGATAGCCGTAACTGACGTAGGCGAGCTCATCTCGCGGGCGATAGCCGCCGCACTCGAACGCGGCGACGTAGTACCCGATGTGGTTCTCGAACTGTTGCTCCGGACCGAACGTGAGGCGCCGGACGTTGGAGTGGAGGCCATCGGCCCCGACCACCAGGTCGAAAGTATCCGAGCTCCCGTCGGTGAAAGCGACATGCATCCCGCGCTCACCCTCCGCCATCCTTGCGATACTCGTGCCGAACCGGGTGGGCACATAGCCATCGAGAGCGGCGTAGAGCACCGCGGCGAGATCCCCACGCGGCAGGCTCGTGAAGCGATCCCCAAGCTCTCGGCTCATGGTTTGAGCGGAAATGCGGCCAGCGCAGCGTCCCCGCCCGTCGACGTAGCGCACCTCCTCTAGCCGGTAGCCGGCCGATCGTATCGCCGGAAGGACACCCATCCGTCCGGCGACATCGTAGCCGACGCCCCAAAAATCGATCATGTAACCCTGGGTCCGCAGCGTCGGTGCGGATTCGATCAATATCGGCGCGTGGCCGCCGCGGCGAAGCCAGTAGGCCAAGGTCGGCCCGGCGACGCCGGCCCCGCTGATGGCGATCTTCAGGGGCTTCCTTCGCGCCACGTCCTAGGGTCCCCGCGCGCCTTCGACGATCGCAGTGTGAGCATTGCGATTCTTCGCCCATGCGGCTTCGTCCGATCCAGGGTCGATCGGCCGCTCCTTGCCGTACGAGATGGTCGTGATCCTGCCGGCGCTGACGCCATGGTCGATCAGAAACTCGCGCACTGCATCCGCGCGCCGCGCGCCGAGGGCGAAGTTGTACTCGCGGGTTCCCCGTTCGTCGCAATTGCCCTCGATGCGCACAAACACCTGCGGGTAGCGCGCAAGCCAGTCGGCCTGAGCCTGCAAGATCGGCCGGGCGTCAGGCCTGATCTCGGACTGGTCGTAATCGAAATAGACCCGATCGCCGACATTCACGACGAAGTCCTGCGTCGTGCCCGGCAACGGGGTGGTCGTTACCGCGCCCCTTGGGGGAGCGGCGTACTCCCCGCCGGGCGGACCTTGCGGCGCCGCCGCACTCGGCGGCGCGGGCGGCGACGGCTTCGGATGGGACGCACACCCTCCGAGCGCGGCGACGAAGAGCACAGCAGTCACGGCGGCGCTGAGAGAAAGGGTGCTTCGCCCGAATGCCATGTTCCTATCTCTCCTAGCACTGGCTGACACCGATTCCAGATAGCTCACGCCGTGAGTTAGTGGAATGCCGAAATAGCGGCTCGTCGTGCGTTCCAGCTGGAGAATCGCATCACAGTCTGAATTAACCTGATTGATCGGCGCGTGCGTTTCAAAAGGGAACCAGGGATGATCGATGAGTGATGTTGCACGGGCCGGCGCCAGGCAGCCCAGGACGGCCGCGGCGGCGACGGAACGTGCGCCGAGCGCGCTGGCGCAGGAGGAACACCGGCGGCTGAGCCTGCCCCGGCTGTCGCTGCTGGCGCTCGCCGTCGGCGTGGTCACCGGCTTCGGCGCCGTCGGCTTCCGCGACCTGATCGGCCTCGTCCACAACCTCGCCTTCGCCGGGCGCCTGTCGTTCCGCTACGACGCCAACGTCTTCACCGGCGCCTCGCCGTGGGGGCCGTGGGTGATCCTGGTTCCGGTGGTCGGCGGCATCCTGGTCACCTTCCTGGTCAGCAACTTCGCGCCCGAGGCCAAGGGCCACGGCGTGCCCGAGGTGATGGACGCGATCTACTACCAGCAGCGGGGTGATCCGGCCGGTGGTGGCGGTCGTGAAGTCGCTGGCTTCGGCGATCGCCATCGGCACCGGATCGTCGGTCGGCCGCGAGGGGCCGATCATCCAGATCGGCTCGGCGCTGGGCTCGACGCTCGGCCAGATCGTGCGCATGCCGGCCGGACAGCGCATCGCGCTGGTCGCCGCCGGCGCCGGCGCCGGCATCGCCGCGACGTTCAACACCCCGATCGGCGGGGTGATGTTCGCCATCGAGCTGATGCTGCCCGAGGTGAGCGTCGCCACCTTCCTGCCGGTGGCGATCGCGACCGGCGCGGCGACCTTCATCGGCCGCTGGTTCATCGGCGATGCGCCCGCCTTCGCGGTGCCGCCGCTGGCGCCGATGGCGACCGACGCCAGCGGCCTCCTGATCCTGCTGCTCTACGCCGTGCTGGGCGGCTCACCGGCGCCGCGGCCGCGGGCTTCATCCGCGGCCTGCACCTGGTCGAGGACCTCTTCGACAAGATCGGCTCGCGCTACGCTGCGCCACATCCTGGGCATGCTGATGGTGGGCGTCCTGATGTACGCCCTCTTCCTCGGCTTCGGGCAGTACTTCGTCGACGGCGTCGGCTACGCGACCGTGCAGGCGATCCTGACCGGCCGCCTGGCGCTCTACTGGTTGCTGGCGCTTGCTGTTCGTGGCCAAGCTGCTGGCGACGTCGCTCAGCCTCGGCTCGGGCTCGTCGGGCGGCATCTTCTCGCCCTCGCTCTTCATGGGCGCGACGCTGGGCGGCGCGTTCGCAGCGCTGCTCAACGCAGCCTGGCTTGCCGGTCGCCGCTGAGCGTCCCGGCCTTCGCCATGGTCGGCATGGGCGCGATGGTCGGCGGCGGCACCGGCGCGGTGATGACCGCCGTCGTGATGATCTTCGAGATGACGCTCGAGCTACGACATCATCATGCCGATGATCGTGGCGGTCGCCATGAGCGTCGGCGTGCGCCGGGTGCTGTCGCGCGAGACCATCTACACGCTGAAGCTGGTGCGCCGCGGCCAGGACATTCCCAAGGCGCGCCACGCCAACATGTTCCTGGTCCGCCGCGCCGGCGAGGTGATGGACCCCGACGTGCTGGTGCTGCCGCGCGAGGCCAGCTTCGACAGTTCCTGCGCCAAGCACGGCGACGAGGGCCGGCTGCGCCACGTGGTGGTCACCGACAAGGGCCGCCTGTTCGGCGTCATCCGGGTCAACACCGGCCTGCGGCGCGGCCTCGCCGGCACGAACACCGGCGTCACGCTGGGCGACGTCGCCAGCCGCAACTTCACGGTGGTCGGCGAGGACGACGGTGGCGTTCGACGTCATCGACCGCATGTGGCGCAAGGGCGCGATCATGGCCGTGGTCATCCGCGGCCGCGGCGTGCCGCGCGCCGACGAACGTCGCCGGCGTGATCACCAAGGAGCATGTGGCCGATTGGTGGCCGACAGCATCGCGCTCTATCCCGCAACTGACCACCGGCCGGCCTACGGCTGGAGCCGCCTCAGGCGGTTCAGGGACGCGCGCAGCCGCGGCTCTTGTCGGAGCATTTCCTCGAGGTGCCGCTCGGCGAGATCGTTGATGAGCGCGTCGCCGGCCGCAGTTAGCGCCACGAAGACGAAGCGGCGATCACGGTCTGAGGGCCGGCGCTCGGCGAGCCCTGCCTTCTCAAGTCGGTTCATCAACTGCACCGTGGCGTGCGGAGCCATCAACAGTTCCTCCGCGAGATCCTTCATCGCAAGACGACTGGCGTCCGCCGCTTTGATGGCGAGCAGCATCTGGTACTGCTGGGTCGTGACGCCAGCAGCACGGCTGATCTTTTCGCTTGCCGCCAAAAAGCGACGCATTCCCTGACGAAAGCCGGCTAGACCTTTGAAGCGCTCGGAGTCCATTGTCATGGCCGCTTCATAACTCGCTCGCGGCTTGTGAGAGGAGCGGCAACTGACATCAGGAGCAAACCTGACCGTCTGTCGGCCGCGTCGTCTCCGGCCGGACTCCGGGGCGGCGAGTCTGGCTGCAAATCTATATCGATCGCTTATGCCCGTGGGCGTAGGCTCGGCGCGACCTCGCCGAGGAGCGGTTCGATGACCGACGCATACCTTCTCGACACCAGCGGGGGGCCGTTCGCCGGCGTCGACCTTAGTGGCGCCTGGACGGACGCGCTCCGCAGAGCGCCCTGGGTCGTGCGCTACAGCGCTTCCCTCCTCATGGTTGGCGTCGCCGTAGGCCTGGGTTTCTGGCTGAAACCCCTGGTGACGCCGCCAAACCTGACGTTGATCTTCGTGCTACCTGTCGTAATAGCGGCCACGACACTTGGTTGGGGTCCGTCGCTCGCAGCCGTCGTCTCGGGCGTGCTCGCCTTCGACTTCTTCTTCACAGAGCCCTACTTCCAATTCACCATCGCGAGCGCGACCGACTTCTGGGCTGCCGTCCTGCTGCTGATCGTCGCCGCGATCGTGAGCGCTGTGGCCGCCCAGGCCCAACATCGAGCCGAGACGGCCCGCCGCGCCGCCCAACAGGCCACCGCTCTGCAGGTTCTGGCTCATACGGTGATCGAGGGGCGGCCCCAGCGCGAGACCCAACAGGCCGCCGGATTAGCCTTGGGGCAGCTTTTCGGGGCGCCCTCCAGCATTTTCAGGGAGGCAGCCGGGGGGGTCGAGCTTGTCGCCACGAGCGCCGGGGCGAGCGTCACTGCTGCAGATGAAGAGGCCGCCCTCGGAGCCGTGACACTGCTGCTTCCATTGCGGGCTCGCAGCTATCCATTCGAAGAGTCTCACTTCGACTTCTGGCCCGTGCAGACGTCTTCGGCGGGGATGTTCGTGCTCGGGGTGGACTTCAGTCGGGCTACAGATGGACGTCCCGCGCACCCCGAACGCCTTGTCGAAACCGTCGGCGGGTACCTGGCGGCCGCCGGCGCCGATCGCTGAAACTCCAGCGGGTCGGCCTCGCGTCACGCCAAGGTTCTTTGAAGGACCGGACGCAAGCGGCCCTGGGAACGGCAGTAGTCGAGCAAGCGGGGCTCTGGATCACCGACGTCGAAATCCTCAGACACCACTACGCGGAGACCCTCCGGTGCTGGCGGGACCGGTTCCTGGCCAACAGAGCGGCGATCGCGGCGCTTTACGACGAGCGCTTCTGCCGGATGTTCGAATTCTATCTGGCGAGCAGCGAACTCAGTTTCCGGACTGGCACGACCTTGGTGATGCAGCTGCAGCTGACCAAGCGCGCCGGCGCGCTGCCCATCACGCGGGACTACATGGTCGACGCCGAACGCGCCCGCCCTGCGCGCGCAAGGTGGGCGCGCCCGGCGGGCCACAGGTTCGCATCGCACGCACGTGGCCCAGCGCGGCCGGGCTGACTCTTTCGACCGGGCTCGGACGGACGGGCGTTCCGGGCTCGGCCGGGTGAAGGTGAGCAGCCCGCCGGCGCTTGCGGTGAGTTGTACGGCGCGCGTGCAGACAGCCTGCCGGCGTCCCCCAACTCCAGAGGATCAGATCGGCGCGCCGGTCGAGGCAATCCGCAAGCCACCCCGAACAGCCGTGCGCCGCGTCCGCTGCCGGGCGAGGCGCCGCCGTGGTGCGTCAATCGAACTGGCATCAAGGCCTAGCTGTCAGTTTGCGCGCACCTCACTGCGCCGCCAGACCGGCGGCGTCGCCGAGCGCTCGATCTCGAGTTCCCGCTGACGGGCATGGACCCGCAGCAGGTCCTTGCGGGTGACGAGGCCGACCAGCCGGCCTGTCTCGTCGACGATCGGCACCCGGCCGACGTCCCGCTCGACCATCTGCTCGACCAGCTTGCCGACGGCCTCGTCTGGCGCGCCGCGCAGCAAGCCAGCGTCGGAGACCACGTCGCCCAGGGTCTGGCCCTCGTGCGGCCCCTCGGTCAGCCAGCGCATCACCTCGGCCCTGGGGGCCAAGCCCAGCACCACTCCGCGCGCGTCGACGACGGGGTAACTCTTGTGGCGGACCTGCGGGCCGGTGAAGAAGGCCACCGCCCGGTCGATCGAAAAATTCGGCCGGCAGGGTGTCTACCTCTGAAACCATCACGTCGCGCACCCGCATCATCTGGAACGGGTCGACGCTGTATTCGCGCGAGAGGTGCAGGCCGCGACGGGCGATCTTCTCGGTCAGGATCGAGCGCTTCATCAGCAGCACCGTCACCCCGTAGGCCGCGGCCGAGGCCGCCAGCAGAGCCGGCAGGGCGTTGAAATCGCCGGTGAGCTCGGCGGCGAAGAGGGCTCCGGTCAGCGGCGCGCGCATGGTCCCGCCCATCATCGCCGGCCATGCCCACCAGCGCCCAGAAGCCCGGTCCGCCGGGCAGCCAGTGGCCCTCCAGCGCGCCCAGCGCGCCGCCCAGGATCAGCAGCGGCGCCAGCACCCCGCCGGAGGTGCCGGAGCCAGCGCCACGATCCAGACCACCGCCTTGACCAGCAGCAGCCGCGCGGTCTCGCCGATCGGGACCCGGCCGTGCGAGCAGGTCGCCGATCATGTCGTAGCCGACGCCCAGCGCGTGCGGATCGACCAGGCCGCCGACGCCGACCAGCAGCCCGCCCAGTGCCGGCCACCACATCCAGTGCATCGGCAGGCGTCCGAAAGATCCTCGCCGGCGTAGAGGCAGACGTCAGCAGGCTCGACTGCAGCCCGGCCGACGATGCCCGAGGCCGCCGCAGAGAGCAGGCGCGCCAGCCAGACTCCGGCGGCTGCCGGCATGCGGTCGACGAGGGAACAGCGGCCCGGCCGCCAGCAGGAACGGCCGCAGCGCCAGCGGCGACCAGCACCGCGACGGCCACCGGAATGAAGCTGCGCGGCTTCCACTCGAACAGCAGCAACTCCACCGCCAGCAGCAGGGCGGCCATCGGCGTGCCGAAGACGGCGGTCATGCCGGCGGCGGCGCCGGCCACCAGCAGCGTCTTGCGCTCGGCCGCGCTGAGGTGGAAACAGCTGGGCGAACAGCGAGCCCAACGCGCCGCCGGTCATGATGATCGGCCCTTCGGCGCCGAACGGACCGCCGGTGCCGATGGAGATGGCCGACGACAGCGGCTTCAGCAGCGCCACCTTGGGCCGAATGCGGCTGCGGCCGATCAGGATCGCTTCGATCGCTTCGGGGATGCCGTGGCCGCGGATCTTCTCCGAGCCGAAGCGCGCCATCAGGCCGATCACCAGCCCGCCCAGCGCCGGAGCGAGCACCATCCACGGGCTGGGATGGACCTGGCCGAAGTCCACCGCCTTCATTCCGATCTGGCCGAGCCAGACCAGGTTGGAGACCAGCGCGATCAGTCGCAGCAGCACCCAAGCCCCGGCGGCGCCGACTGCTCCGACCACGACCGCCATCGCCACCAGCATGACCATGCGGCGATCGGCGGTGAAGTCGCCGAGGGCGAGTGCGCCGGGGACATGACGTTGGGGGGTGTGTGGGGTACGGCGGGCGGCGTGCGCGAACTCGGTCATCGACAGCGCTTACATCACGCCAGGATGTGGATTTAACCTCGCACGACGATTGGCGGAGTCGCGCCGTTCGGCCTGAATTTGAGACGCTCCTGAGACGCGCCTAGTTGCGCCGCCGGTTCCTGGCGTCTCCGCAGGGGGATATCCGACCCTGAACAGACACCAGGCTGTAGCGCCCTCATTCTGCCGGGGGCGCAATTCAGGCAGCGATCCAAGGCCGTGCTTCGTCGAACCTCTCGCCAAGGGCGGCTTTGCAGACGTCGGCGTAGCGGCGGCCGGCGGCCGGCGTGATAGCCGACCTTTACAGCGCCGCGGCGGCAATCTTTGCGATCGCTGGGCTAACGTTCCTCTCCGGCTCGATTGTCGCGGTCGTCGTCATGGGAGATCGAGCGCACGTCTAGAGGGCACAGGTTGGTCGAGACCACCGCGGGGTCGACCGACGCGCTGGGCGCAGACCGCCCTTGCGCTCACCCGTGGACGGCGAAGGCTGCCAAAGCGCCTGCCGTAACGGCCATTCCGACGGCGCCCCAAAAGACCACCCGCGCTACAGCCCTCAAGACGTTGGCCCCGCCCGCGCGCGCTCCCAGTGCGCCTAGCGTCGCCAAGCCGAGCAGAGAAACCCCACCGACACCCGGCAGCACACGATTGGCAGGAAAGGCGACGGCCACCAGAACCGGCAACACGGCGCCTGCCGTGAAGCTGGCGGCCGAAGCCAGCGCCGCCTGAAACGGCTTGGCGGCCGTCGCTTCCGAAATGCCCAGTTCGTCCCGCGCGTGAGCTCCGAGCGCATCCTTGGCCATGAGCTGCCGCGCCACCTCGCGTGCGAGATCCGGCTCCAGTCCGCGTCGGACATAAATGCCGGCAAGCTCGTGCTCTTCTGCCGGCAGGTTCACTGCAAGCTCCTGCCTCTCCTTGGCCAGGTCGGCCTTCTCCGTGTCGGCCTGAGAGCTCACCGAAACGTACTCGCCCGCGGCCATGGACATCGCCCCGGCCACCAGGCCGGCGACGCCGGTCAGCACGATCTGGCCGTGCGGGGCCGCTGCCGATGAGACGCCCATGATCAGGCTGCCGGTGGAGAGCAGGCCGTCGTTGGCGCCAAGCACCGCGGCGCGCAGCCAGCCGATACGATCGATGAGATGATGTTCGCGATGGCGTGGCGGTCGGGCCATGGCAACACCTCCGATGTCTTCTCTTTCCGACCGCGCGGTTCTAACCGCTCCGGTGGCCTCTGGAACGACCGGTGCGGCGGCGAAGCGACGAAGACCGCTTGGCGTGTATCCGGTTTCGGTGGCGCATCAACTCCGTCCTAGTCGAGAGGGTCGTCGCGCTCCAGATCGTCTGGGCCTTTGGCCCCTGTAACGGCCAGTTCGACCCGCCGCTTGATCTCATAAAGATGTGATGGGGTCTAACGTCAGAGAAGTCGCACCTTGGCCTGCGATGTAGAGGAACCTCGCGATGAAGAAGATCAGCCCGCTCAGGACCGGTCTGACGGTGGGGCTGGTGCTCGCCTTGTGGCACTTCGCCTGGGCGGTTTTGGTAGCGGCCGGCTTGGCGCAAGCTGTGGTCGATTTCGTCTTCCGGATCCACTTCTACAAGCCGATTTTACACGTTGAACCCTTCGATTTCAGCGTCGCCGTCCTGCTGGTGGCGATCACCGGTCTGTTCGGCTTCATCGTCGGCGCAGTCGGCGCCATCACCTGGAACTCCTTCCACAGAGACTCGGTAAATCCCAGCCACTAACTACCTGGGGTCATTTTCCGGACCGACGGCGCTCCGCCAAGGGAGCAGCGTCGGTGACCGCTTTCCGCCCCGCGACTTGTAGACAAGTCACTCGTGAGGTCCGCCGCCGCAGTGGATAGCCGCCGCCGATTGTCCCACGTCAAAGCTTGTCATCCGCTTGCGTGCCAACGGTGACAACCAGTCCGCATCATTGCGCCAGCCACTTGCCGGCCTCAGCTCTGTAGAGGCCGCTGCACTGCTTCGCGCAGAGGGACTGAACAGCCTGCCTGGAAGTGATAGCCGCGGACTGCTGGCCATCACTGTCCAGACGCTCCGCGAGCCTATGTTCGCTCTGCTGGTCGCCGCAGGCATCATCTACCTGGTGCTTGGCGACCGGGCCGAAGCAGCCGTGCTGCTGGCATTCGCGTCCCTGTCGGTTGGCATCGCCGTCATCCAGGAGTTCCGCAGTGAGCGCGTGCTGCAGGCGCTGCGTGATCTCTCGGCGCCCGTTTCGGTCGTCATTCGGGACGGTCAGCGTCGTCGGATCTCCAGCGCAGAACTCGTCAGGGGCGACGTGGTGGCGCTATCGGAGGGCGAGCGGGTTCCAGCCGACGCGATCCTTAGGCAAGGCGATGGCGTCGAGATCGACGAGAGCCTACTCACGGGCAAGTTCTGTGCCCGTCGCGAAACGATGCGCGATCGCCACCGTCGCAATGGGCGCGCCAGGCGGCGATGAAACGCCGTTCCTCTTTTCGGGCACGCTGATCGTCCGCGGCCAGGGCTTGGGCGAGATCGCCGCGACCGGGCCGCGATCCGAGCTGGGCCGGCTCGGGCGCAGCCTCGGGGCCATCGTGGATCAGCCCGGGAAACTGACATTGGAGACTCGGCGCATCGTCCGAGCGGTGGGCGCCTTCGCGCTCGTCGTCTGCGGGGCCGTCGCGCTGCTGGTCGGCATCGGCCGGGGCGCCTGGCTGCAGGGCTTGCTCGCCGGGATTGCACTGGCGATGGCGCTGTTGCCGGAGGAATTCCCGCTGGTCCTGACCGTCTTCATGGTGATGGGCGCTTGGCGGCTCTCGAAGGCAAAGGTGCTCACCAGGCGAGCGAGCGCCATAGAAACGCTCGGCTCGGCCACGGTGCTTTGCACCGACAAGACCGGCACGCTCACCCAGAACCGGATGCGGGTTGTGGCGGCCTGGACCGGTGAAAAGACAATCGAGTGGCCCGCCGATCGGGTACCGCCGGATTCGACGCGCGAGCTGTTGCGGACCTGCCTGCTTGCCAGCGCGGAACATCCGTTCGACCCGATGGAGCGGGCGTTTCACGACGCCTGCGCCGACGAGCCCTCGCCCTCATCTGCGGGCCTGCGGCTCGAGGAGACATATGGACTGACGCGCGAGCTGATGGCGGTCACCAACCTGTGGGCGCCGACAGATGGCCCTCGCAGGCGGATTGCCTCCAAAGGCGCGCCAGAGGCCATACTTCGCCTCTGCGGCTTATCCGACATGGAGAAGGCGCAGGCGATGGCAGCTGTCGAGGTAATGGCGGAGATGGGCATGCGCGTGCTCGGCGTCGCCGCAGGCGAGGCAGCGGGCGGCTGGCAGCCGTCTGAAGCCGGCCTGAGGTTCCTCGGCTTGGTCGGCCTGGCGGACCCCCTGCGGGCGGACGTCACCGGAGCCGTTCGCGAGTGCCGTGAAGCCGGCGTGCGGGTGGTCATGGTCACGGGCGACTACCCGACCACCGCCGCGGCTATCGCTCGCCAGGCCGGTCTAGGCGAAGGCGAGATCGTCACCGGGGCCGAGCCACGACCATGAGCAACTCCGAGCTGAGCGCTCGCGCGCAGGCGGCCACCGCGTTCGCACGCATCCTGCCCGACCAGAAGCTACGGATCGTGCGCGCGCTACAGGGCGGGGCGACGTGGTCGCGATGACAGGCGACGGCGTCAATGACGCACCGGCGCTGAAAGCCGCCGATATCGGCATCGCCATGGGCGGGCGAGGCACGGACGTAGCCCGGTCAGCGTCTGACCTGGTGCTGCTGGACGACAGCTTCGCCTCGATCGTGCACAGCATGCGTCTGGGGAGACGGATTTACGACAACCTTCAGAAGGCGATGGGCTTCATACTCGCCGTGCACGTACCGATCGCCGGGCTCGCCCTTGTTCCGCTGCTGCTCGGATATCCGATCTTCCTGGTCCCGGCGCACATCGCCTTCCTGGAGATGATCATCGACCCGATGTGCTCGATGGCGTTCGAGGCGGAGCGCGAGGAGCGCGGCATCATGCGCCGCCCGCCTCGCAATCTAGGAGCGCCGTTGTTCACCGCCGCCCGCGTCGGCGAGGCGCTAATGCAGGGTGGGATCGCGCTCCTGGCTGTGATCGCGGTCTTCCTCGTCGGACGCGGCGCGGGTCTTGGCGAAGACGAGGTCCGGGTGACGTCGTTCGTCGCCCTGCTCTGCTGCGTCTTCGGCCTGGTGCTCGCGAACCGCTCTCGCTGATCTTGCTCGGCGCGATCGCCACAGCCAATGCGGTCTTCGCGGTGATCGTCCTCGGCGTGTTGGCCGCCATCGCTGTCGTCGTGAGTTCCGCACCGCTGAGAAAGCTGTTCCGCTTCGGCGAGCCGCCGCCGATGGGCTGGGCGTTGGCAGCGGCTGGCGGGCTGGGATGCCTGATCGCACTCGAGGCGCTCAAGCGCGCGCTTCGCCTCTCGCGTCGCCGCTTCCGCCGGGCCTAGAGCGGATTGGGGTTAGATTTGGGTGAATTGATCTCCCAAATCAGCTGAGGTCTGATTTAAGCTCCCTGCTGGGCTGAGGCCAGCTGAGGATGGGCAAGCCAGCTTCGATGGATCTTCGGGAGCGAGTGGTCAGCGCGGTTGAACGAGAGGGGATGTCCCGCAATCAGGCGGCGGCGCGGTTTGGGGTGGCCCCCAGTACGGCGATCCACTGGCTGCAGGCGGTTCCGTGAAACGGGAAGCGCCGCGCGGGGAAGATCGGCGGCCACAAGCCAAGACGCTCCGGGATGAGCACGCGGCATGGCTGGTCGCCCGCTGCCAGGAGCGGGACTTCACCATCAGCCAGCTGGTGGAGGAGCTGCTGGCGGTGCGCGGGCTGAAGGTGGACCGCCACCGGTCTGGGACTTCGTGCGCGCCGAGGGGCTCAGCTTCAAAAAAAAGTCTGTTCGCCCAGGAGCAGGACCGGCCCGACGTCGCCCGGCGGCGTGAGCAGTGGAAGAAATATCAGGGGCGCATCGATGCCGGCCGCCTGGTGTTCATCGACGAGACCTGGGCCAAGACCAACATGGCGCCGCTGCGCGGCTGGTGCCGCGCGGGGAGCGGCTGAAGGCGAAGGCGCCGTTCGGCCGCTGGAAGACCATGACCTTCATCGCCGCCCTCCGGTGCGACCGCATCGAGGCGCCCTGCCTGTTCGACGGGCCGATCAACGGCGAGGCCTTCCTCGCCTACGTGACGACCTTCCTGGTCCCGACTCTCAAGGCCGGCGACGTGGTGGTCATGGACAACCTCGGCAGCCACCGCGGAAAGGCCGTCCGCAAGGCGATCCGAGCCGCCGGCGCTCGGCTCCTCTTCCTGCCCAAGTACTCCCCCGACCTGAACCCCATCGAGCAGGTCTTCTCCAAGCTCAAGCACATGCTGCGAAAGGCGCAGGCCCGCTCCTACGACGCCCTGCTCGACGCCGTCAGCCGCCTCCTCGACACCTACTCGCCGGCCGAGTGCGCCAACTACTTCAGGAACTCAGGCTATGTCGTCTAACCCCAACCCGCTCTAGCGCCCGCCGACCAGTCGCCGCAGCCAGCTCCGACGCGCTCGCTTGCGAGCGACCGGCGCGTGTTCGCCGAGCACATCCTCGACGTAGAGCCGCTCGATCAACACCATCGCCACGATCGTGAACGGGCCCGTAGCAGCACGCCGGCGGCTCCGAAGAGCAGTCCGAAAACGACGGTCGAGAACAGGTCGGAGCAACCGGAACTATCGGTATGCCGGCTGGCTGTTGCAGCGCCACGTGACGGACAAGCTGGCGCTCGGCGCGGAGGTCTTCCCCCAGACCTCCAGCATGGTCGGCCGTGGCGGCTCGGAGGGCTTCAACGCCGGTGGGCAGTATGACTTCACCGACCACTACCATCTGCTGTTCTCGGCCGGGCAAGGCGGTCTGCTCTACGCGGTCAACGCGGCCGCCGTCCGCACCCCGATCACCTACTACCTAGCCTTCCAGTGGACGTTCTGAACACTCGCCGCCAAGCGCGCACGTCCGCTTTGCGCCTCGCCGTCAATGACTGCTTGCCCCCCCTACGCAGTCCAAACGTCCGTGCCGAAAAGCGGACGCAGCCAACGACTGCTATGAGCCATGAGCGGTCATAACGCCGGCGTCCCGGCTGAATGGTCCGGAATTGGCTCATTTCTGCCGTTGGGAGCGCCCGCTGTTCGGCCGAGGCAGCGCTCGGCTCAGGTGAAACGAATGCCGATCCCCCCTAACGGCCCGTAGTCGGCATGGAACACGTCTTGCGGCCGGGCGAACACGGGTCGGGTGAACGAACCGCAGAGCAGCAGTTGGCCGGGTTCAAGGCTGATTTCGTGGGGCGCGAGCTTGTTGGCGAGCCAAGCGACGCCGGTGGCAGGATGGTTCAAAACTCCCGCTGCAAGTCCGGTTTCTTCGATGACGCCGTTGCGATGCAGGAGGCAGCCGACCCATCGCAGGTCCACGGCATCGGCCTTCACCGGTCGCCCGCCCATCACCACGCCCGCGCAGGCCGCGTTGTCCGAGATGGTGTCGAGCGCCTTCGCCATCGCTCCGGTCTCAGGGTCGCGCGGGTTCACCCTCAGGTCGATGATCTCAAGGGCGGGCGTTACGTAGTCGGTCGCGGCCAACACATCGAACAAGGTCACGCCCGGCCCCTTCAACTTGCGCCCGAGGATGAACGCCAGCTCGACCTCGACAAGCGGCCCAATGAACCGATCGCTCGGGATGTCGCCGCCCTCGGCGAACAGCATGTCGTCGAGCAGCGATCCGTAGTCCGGCTCGTCGATCTTGGAGCTGACCTGCATGGCGCGCGACGTCAGCCCGATCTTGTAACCGATGGTGCGGCGGCCTTCGCCGCGCTTGATGTCCAGCCAAGCGGATTGGATCGCATAGCCGTCTTCCATCGTCATGTCGGGGAAGGCGCGCGAGAGCATGGGAATGCGCGTCTTGCTGCGTTCCGCCTCGTGCAGTCGGCGCGCCGTGTCGGCGATGGCGTCGGGGGAGATCGGCATGATTGGCCTCAAATGCGATTTGGGTCGAAAAATGAGCGCCATCAAGTTAGAGATGCCGCTGATCACGCGCGCTTCAGAGCATGATCGTGCGTATCTTCGAACCACACAAAATGACTTCACTCAAATAAAATGTTGACGGCCCTGCCAGACCGAGGGATGCTTAGTCAGAGACGCCACGACGTGTGGGGAACCCCTTGGCCACCGCAGCCCTCGGACGCAGGGAGCAAAACAAGCTCGAAAAGCGCGGCCGCATCATCGCCGCGGCGCGGGCGTCTGTTCACCCACAAAGGGTTCGAGGCCACGACCTCGCTGGAGATCGCCGAGGCCGCCGGCGTCGCGGCAGGGACTGTCTTCACCTACGCCAGGACGAAGGACGACCTGCTGATCCTGGTGTTCCACGACGAGATGATGGAAATCGTGGAACGCGCCTACACCGCCGCCTGCGGGGCGGCGGGACTGTTGGACCAGTCGATCGCCTTCTTCGAGACGTTTGTCGCTTATCACGAACGGGACTTGCCCCTGGCTCACGCGCTGATGCGGCAACTCGGCTATGTGGGCAGCGCCGATCAGCGGTCGCTCGTCTCCGAGCTGATGACGAGGCTGCTCGGGCGCCTGGCGCAGCTGGTTCAGGCCGCGAAGGACGACGGGAAGGTGGACGCGACGAGCGCGCTCGTCCCGTCGGCGCGGGCGCTGTTCGCCATCTACTATTTCCACCTGGGCGGTCTGCTCAGCGGATATCTCGACCGGGCGCAGTTCGACCGCGCCCTTCGCACCGACCTCGGATTGCTGCTGCGCGGCCTGGGCTGATCACCCGCCGCGGGCCTGCGGCCCGACCCCCGACCAAGCAAGGCGGCCCAGAGCCGCCAGGAGAACCCCTATGCCTGCAAGAACAGGGCGACAGTTCCTTGATGGCCTGAAAGAGCCCCGCGAAATCTACGTGGGCGCGGACAAGGTGGCCGATGTCGCCTCACACCCGGCCTTTCGCGGCGGGGCCGAGGAACTCGCAGCGATCTTCGACCTGCAGCACGCCGAGGCCGACCGCTGCCTCGTCCCCGATCCGGAGACCGGCGAGCCGATCAACGCCAGCCACCTGATCCCACGCTCGCCGCGACGACCTCTTCAAGCGCCACGCGGCGCTGGAGGTGTGCGCCGAGCACAGCGTCGGCCTGATGGGCCGCACGCCGGACTACATGAACGTCACCTTCGCCGGCTTCGCGGCGCGACCTGACGAATGGTCGCTCGCGGGCAACGAGGCCGGCGCGGCGAACCTCGTCGCGTTCCAGAAGGAGCTGCGGCGCAAGGACCTCTCCCTCACCCACACCATCATCCACCCCACCGTCGACAAGGCCCTGGGCGACGTTCCACGACCGGACAATGACGTGGCGCTGCACAAGGTCGGCGAGACCGAGCATGGGATCATCGTGCGCGGCTCGCGCATCCTCGCGACGCTCGCGCCGTTCGCCGACGAGATGAGCGTCTATCCGGCGTTCCCTCTGGGCGAGGGCGCCGACGCCTTCGCCCTGGCGTTCAGCATCCCCATGACGACGCCCGGGATGAAGATCCTCTGCCGCGACAGCTTCTCGCAGCCGAAGCATGCCTTACGACCACCCGCTCTCCGGGCGTTTCGACGAGCAGGACGCTTTCGTCATTTTCGACGACGTCGAGGTGCCGAAAGACAGGCTGTTCATCGACGCCAACATCACCGCCTACAACTCGGTGATGCGAACCTCGTGGTCGCCCAACATCATGCAGCAGACCATGATCCGGGCGCAGACCAAGCTGGAGTTCGCCTGGGGCATCGCCAACCGGATGCTGAAGTGCATCAACGGCAAGCAGCCGGCCGCCCAGGAAATGCTTGGCGAGATCTGGGCCTTCTCCGAGTTCGCCCGCTCGGCGATCTACGCTGCGGAGATGCAGGCCCGCGAGTATCCGGGCGGCGTGTGGTTTCCGGACGTCCGCCCGCTGCACGCCCTGCGAGCCTCGCTCCCCTACTGGTTCCCGCGGGTCAATGAGATCATCCGCCTGCTCGGCTCGCACAACGTGTTCGCCGCGCCGCCGCTGGCGCAGATGCGCGATCCCGAGCTGAAGCCGCTGGTCGACCGCTATCTTCGCGGCGCTGGCGACGTCAGCGCCGAGGAGCGGGTGCGGGTCTTCCGGCTCGCATGGGATTTCGTCGGCAGCGGGCTCGCCAGCCGCAACGAGCAGTACGAGCGCTTCTACCTCGCGTCCGGCGCCCGCAATCGCCAGATGCACGAGAGCTTCTTCGACCCCGCCCGGGCCGACCGCCTGGTCGACCAGTTCCTCGATCTCGAAATCCAGGACGGCAGCAAGGGAGGCGCATCGTGCCCGAAGGCCGCGTAACCGTCGCCGGGGTGGAGGTTTCCACCGACCACTACATCGGCGGTCGCCGGGTCGCCTCGAAGGAGCGTTTCCCCGACCGGTCGCCGGTGGATGGCTCGGCCCTGGCCGACATCTCGGCCGGCGGCGCGGCGGAAGCCGACGCGGCGGTCGAACGCGGCGCGACGGGCCTTCCCGGCCTGGGCGGCGCTCGGACCTGAGGGCCGCGCGCCGATCCTGCGCCGCTTCGCCGAGGGCATCCTGGCGCGCGCCGGCGAGCTGGCGGCTGTCGAGACCATCGACAACGGCTCGCTGCTGGCCGGCAACACCGCATCGGGTCGTCCCGCGCGCGGCGCAGAACATCTCCTATTTCGCCGAGCATGCGCTGACCCTGGGCGGCCACACCATCGACTCGCCCGAGGTGGTGAACCACGTCCGCTACGATCCGGCCGGCGTCGCCGTGCTGGTGACGCCCTGGAACGCGCCGCTGATGCTGACGACCTGGAAGGTCGGACCAGCGCTGGCCGCAGGCAACACGGTGGTCGTGAAGCCGCCGGAGTGGGCGCCGCTCACCTGCTCGCTGATGGCCGACATCGCCGAGGCGGCCGGCGTTCCGGCCGGTGTCCTCAACGTGGTGCAGGGCATCGGAGAGGACGCCGGCGCCGCGCTCACGCAACATCCCGACGTCGACCGGATCAGCTTCACCGGTTCAACCGATACCGCCCGGATCATCGGCCAGGCCGCCGCGCGCAGCATCACGCCGATGAGCGCGGAGCTGGGCGGCAAGTCGCCGTTCATCGTCTGCGCCGACGCGGACCTGAAGGCCGCGGCGCAGACGGTCGCGGGCCAGTACGTCAACGCCGGCCAGGTCTGCCTTGCCGGCACCCGCGTGCTTGTCGAGGAGTCGCATCGCCGATGCGTTCCTGGGACAGGTGCGCGAAGCCGTCTGCGCACATGACGGTCGGCGATCCGCGCGAGCCGACGACGCGGGTCGGGCCGCTGATCCATCCCGAGCACTTCGAGCGCGTGCAGGGGTTCGTCGACCGCGCCCGCAACGAGGGCGTCGAGATCCTCTGGGGCGGCGAGCGGCACAATCAGGGCGAACTCTACTTCCAGCCGACGCTGATCGCCGGCGCGAAGCCGAGATCAGGAGATCTTCCAGAAGGAGGTCTTCGGACCCGGTCCTGACCTGGAACACCTTCCGAAGCGACGATGAGGTGATCGAGGTCGCCAACGCCACCGAGTACGGCTTGGCCGCCACCCTGTTCACGGGCAGCGAGGAGCGCGCCATGCGCATCGCCTCGGCCGTCGTCGCCGGCACCGTTTGGGTGAACTGCTTCTTCATCCGCGAGCTGAGCGCGCCGTTCGGCGGCGTCGCGCAATTCAGGCATCGGCCGCGAAGGCGGCACGTGGAGCTTCGATTTCTACTGCGACATCAAGAACATAGCGGTCCGCAAGGGATCGTTCGCCGGAACGGAAGGGACTCGACAATGATGCAGGTGACAGAGCTGGGCTACGTGGCGCTGGGTGTCAAAGACCTTGCTGAATGGAAGCGTTTCGCCGCCGAGATCGTGGGGCTGGAGGTGGTCGACGAGGGCGAGACTGGTCGCTCCTATCTGCGCATGGACTATTGGCACCACCGCATCCTCCTCGATGAGGACGGCCGCGATGACCTGAACGTGCTGGGATTCCGCGTCGCCGGCGCCGAGGAGTTCCAGGGCATGGCCAAGCAGCTCTCGGACGCCGGCGTCGCGGTGGAGATCGCCTCACCCGCCGCTGCGGACGACCGGCGGGTGCTTGAGCTGATGACCCTGAAGGACGCCAGCGGCTTTCCGATCGAGATCTTCCACGGGCCTCAGGTGCAGGCCGACCTGCCATTCCATCCTGGCCGGCGCATGCACGGGCGCTTCAAGACCGGCGCCGGCGGCATGGGCCACCTGATCCAGCGCCAGACAGCGGGTTTCGACAAGACCTACGCGTTCTACAAGCTGCTCGGGATGCGCGGCGGCATCGAATACCGCATTCCCATCCCCGGAGCGCCCCGGCCGCTCGAGCTGATGTTCCTGCACTGCAACGAGCGCGACCACACCGTCGCCTTCGGGCTGCCAGGCGAGAAGCGGATCAACCACCTGATGCTCGAGGTCGAGAATCTGGACGACGTCGGCCTCGCCTACGAGGTGGTCCGCCAGGCCGGCGTGCCGGTCGCCGTTGCGCCCGGACGTCACGCCAACGACCATATGTACTCGTTCTATTTCATGAACCCGTCCGGGTGGCAGATCGAGATCGGCTGGGGCGCGCGGCCGGCTTCCCATCAGTCCGAATACTATCAGCGCGACACCTACGGCCACGAGCGAATGGCGGCGCCAGCGGCGAAGCCGGAGGCCGTCAGGGCCGCGGGCTGAGGGCGCGTCCGCATCGTCGCCGCGAACATCAGAGAATTAGGAGAGTGAACCATGTCCGTGCTCGACGGCCCGCGCGAAGAGTGGCGACGTATCCTGTTCGAGGGCTCGCCGCAGTGGGTGAGGCCTGAGGGCGAAAACCTGCGGCTTGGCGACGGCCGCACGGTGGTTGAGGCGGACGCCGTCTATCTGCCGCCGTGCGACCCGACCAAGATCATCTGCATCCACCTGAACTACGAGTCCCGCCGGGTGGAATTCCATGCGCCGCCGCTGACGACGCCGACCTACTTCCAGAAGCCGCTGACGACGCTTAATTCGCACCGCGGCAAGCTCAACCGCCCGGCCAATTGCCAGTACCTGAACTACGAAGGCGAGATCGCCGCCATCGTCGGCAAGCCGATGCGCAACGTCTCGCCAGACGACGTGTGGGACTATCTGGCCGGCTTTGCGGCCGCCAACGACGTCGGCGCCCAGGACTTCCGCGACACCGACGCCGGATCGATGTTGCGGGTGAAGGGGCAGGACGGCTTTTGCCCGATCGGCCCAGGCATCGTGCGCGGTGTCGACATCCGCGAGTCGCGGGTGCGGACCTACATCAACGGCAAGGTCGTCCAGGACGGCCCGGTGTCGGAGATGACCTTCGACATCCCCTACATCATGGCCGACCTGTCGCGGCACATCACCTTCCTGCCTGGCGACGTGGTGCTGACCGGCACGCCGGCAAACTCGCGGCCCATGCAGCCGGGCGATGTGGTGGAAGTCGAGGTCGCCGGCGTCGGCCGCGTGACCAACACCGTGCAGGAGACGCCCGCGCCGACCTACCAAGTCGGTCACCAGCCGACGGACAGCGAGCAGGTCCGGCGAGTGGCGCTGGGCCGGTTTCCGCCTCGAACCTGATTGTCAGACCGCACGACGGCCTGACCGAGCAGGGACCAGACCATGAGACAGGGTCCTACAGACGCCAACATCTTGGACCCCGACGGCGCATCGAACAGAACGAAAAGCCACCGAAAGTCACCGGAAAATCCCCGGAAGATCCCAAAGCCGGGCCGGAAACGGCGACCTAAGTGAGTGATTGATTTATTGGAGCGGGCGGGGGGAATCGAACCCCCGACATTCAGCTTGGGAAGCTGACGCTTCTTTTTCCAAATCAATCGCTTAGGCCCCAAGGAAGACCAATTCGGGTCCAACCATCTCAATGGGTTAGTTCGAATTTCCCAAACGACTGCTTGGCGCCACAAGCGGAGGCGTCTGTCCGGAAGCAGACCTTCCACGGCAATTGCCGGTTGGTGAACAAAACCGGATGCAACCGAGTCCCAGTAGGCGAAATTCTCGTCCCGAATGGCACACTCGACGAATGCTGCCGAGCGTCGGAGCTGAGCCACAAGCACGTTGGGTTGGTCCGCTTGTCGGCACCACTGTCAGACCCGATCGCGACCCGAGGGCGCCGTGGTGGCCCGCGGCGACGCGCGGACGCTGGTGTCGAAGAGCCTGCTCTTCCGGCGCATCTGGGACGAAGGCGATTGACGGAACGGGGCGTGCCGCGGCCCGCCTCGCGCCACAAGCGGTCGTTCGCGTTGGTCCGGGAAGCAGACATTGAGCGGCCCGGTGAGGAACGACCCGAACAGATTCTCGCCACCCGCGATTCCAACATGATACATCGCAGTCGGCAATTCATAGGAGCAGCAACATCACGAGAGAACCCAAGCGTCGCGCCTGACCGGGGACGATGCCAACGTCAGTGAGACCGGATTTACACCGACTGGTGGAGGATGGCCGAAACGCCGTCCTACAGTGATCAGCCCAATGCCCACAGGCTTCACGCCCGGGCCAAAACTGATCGTGGTTCGGATCGGAGGCTGAAACGCCGCCGTGAAGCTGGAAGCAGAAGTAATCGCCCTCTCCAGAGGCGGGCGGTGAATAGGTCCCTAGCTGGTCAAGCCTGAGACCTGCGGCATGCCCGCAGGGAAAGCGAACGGAACCCGGCCCTCAAGCCCATTCCCCGGAATGCTTGAGGACCAGGCCTTGCCCAGACATCTCGAAAACACCGGCTTTCGGTGCATCCTGTGCGGTGCGTCGGTGGCCCCGGTGACGAATGGCAGCTACCGAAATCACTGTCCGGAGTGCCTCCATTCGCGTCACGTCGACATTCGCCGTGGCGATCGGGCAAACCCCTGCCGCTCGCTGATGGTCCCCGTCGGCGTGGACCACAGCGGCAAGAAGGGGCACCTGATCGTCCATCGTTGCGTTGGCTGTGGCGCGATGGCCAGGAACCGCGCCGCTGCCGATACTGTGCAGCCAGATCGGCTGACACGGTTCATGGAAGGCCTCGCCAAGGGAACGGTATTGCGCCAAGCGTGAAGCCTGGCCGTTACCCGCTCGGAACGCGCCTCGCGGCGGCAGACGTCGACGTGGTCACCCTCGTTGCAGGGCTCCGATCAGCCTGCCGACATCGCCATCCTTGTCTAGGAGCGCCTTGCAGCCGCCGTCGACCACCTGTCGCGTGCCTGGATCGACAGGGTCGATAGACGCCCAATCGACGCGAGCGAACGTGATCTCAACCTCGGCGGGCGGTAACAAATGGATGCGCTTGGACCAAGCCGCACCATAGTCCTCCTCCCCAGTCCGTGAGATTTCGAAGCCGCGATCCGTCCAGCCGATATTTGCGAGCCAGCCGTCCTGTTGACGGAAGTGGGAAGGGTCTTGGCAGAGGACCATCAGATCGATGTCAGAGTCCGGTCGCGCCGTCATGCGAGCCCACGAACCAACCAAGGCGACTGACCTGATTGTCTGGTCGGCGCTCGCCCACTGCAGGACGGCGTCCTGCACTGATCTCGCGGCGGCGGCGTCCATGGTGTCCTCGTCGCCAGTTGGTGCCCGCTCCCATCTTCGCCCGCCGCGCTCGCATTTGCCATCCTTGCCGCCGAGTCGATGCGGGACTTCGAGACGGTCACGATCCACCTCCGGTTATTGGAGCGGGCGGGGGGAATCGAACCCGCGACATTCAGCTTGGGAAGCTGACGCTTCTTTTTCCAAATCAATCGCTTAGGCCCCAAGGAAGACCAATTCGGGTCCAACCATCTCAATGGGTTAGTTCGAATTTCCCAAACGACTGCTTGGCGCCACAAGCGGACATCGGCTCGCTTCCAGGAAGCGGACCTTCGTTGCAAGCCTAAGGGTCCATCGCCATTCATGTTCAGTATGCGGCTTCGCTGACAGCATGAGGTAGGAGCCGGTTGGTTTCTCTCACCGGGCGCGGCTGCAGGCGAGTTACATTGGGCTGAGAACCACCCCGCGCATGTCGGGGTTACGCCCTGCCATTCGTCCTGCCAATATGCCGGGCGGCTCGCCACGGCCCAGCGGAGGGATCAACATGCTGAGCGCACCGGAGATCGTCGAGAGGTCGTCGCAACCTTACGCGGCTATCGCAGCCGTAGTGCGCGTGGAGGAGCTGTCGGCCGCCATCGACAAGGCGCTCCCGGCGGTGTTCGGCTGGCTGGCGGCGCGAGGCGCCGCGCCTGCCGGCGCCCCATTCTTCCGCTATCGCGTGATCGACATGCCCAGCCGCATGGAGATCGACTTCGGGGTTCCCACAGCAAGCCTGCTCGAGCCCGACGACACCGTCACCACTGGCGAGCTCCCGGCCGGCCGCTACGTCAGCGCCACGCACACCGGACACTACGACGGCCTCATGGCCGCCACCGCCGAACTGCTGAAGTGGATCGATGACCAGCATCTGGCGCTGGACCAGCGCAAGACCGACCTTGGCGACGCGTTCGGCTGCCGTCTGGAGCTCTACCACACCGATCCCAGAACAGAGCCAGACCCCAGTCGCTTCAAAACGGAACTGGCCATGCGCCTGGCCGACCAAGGCGTCGCGTCCGGCTAGCGCCAATAGCAGACATTGGCTCGGCGCCCGAAAGCGGCCGTTCGTCAGACCAGCCATTTCAGGAAGGATCCCAAATCTCAACGCGGGGCGAGCCGGCGCGTCGCCTCGGCCGCACCTTGCAGCGCGCCGCGACGACCGGGCGCCAACGTCAGAGCGGCGCTGAAGGCGCTGAACGCCTCGCTGGGCCTGTTCAGTTCAAGGAACAACTCTCCCAGCTGCTCGCGGGCCGGTACGATCGGCCCCGGCGTCACCGGCAACTTTTCCAACGCGTCTTCTTCGTCCGCCGCCTCCGTAAGGTCGGCAACCGCAGGGCCGGCATCGCCGCCCGCCGCCGCGCGCCAGCCCTCGGCGGACTTCAGTAACGCATCTGTCTGCACCGCCCAGTATCCATCGCCCGAGGCTCTCAGGGCGTCGCGGCAGGCCTGAAGCTGGGCGATGTCGGCGTCGGCCGACCCCCCGGGGGCGCCTCGCACGCGACCCAAGGCGCGAGCCCACCAAACAATCGCAGCTACCTGCGGGGCCGATCCGGGCAAAGGGGTGAGCCGCGCCGCCGCCATCCAATCGCGGGTCTCGATCGCCAGCCGCACCGGCATGGCGTTGCCGGCGTATCCGATCTTGAAACCGCCAGCCGCGAGAGCGCCCATGCTCTGAAGGCTCGCCACCACCTGCGCTGCATCGGCGTCGCGGCCACGCTGCAGGTAGGCGTAGGTCAGGTAGTCCATGGCGTGCAGCTCCTCGCCGATATCACCTTGAGCGTGCGCGGCGGCGCGGGCGGCCAGATTCGAGGCGATTGAATCATCCCAAAGGCCGAGCCGGGTGAAGATGTGCGAAGGCATATGCAGCGCATGCGGCGCCGAGGGCGCGATCTTGGCGTAGGCGCGCGCCGCAGGCAGCCCGCGCGGAGCCAGTTCGGCGCTGTCGTAAGCATGGATCAGGTAGTGCGGCACGCCAGGATGTTGTGGCTGCCGTTTCCAGATCGGCTCCAGGATGTCCGCCGCAAGCTTCTGGCGCTCATGCTTGCGGTCGGCCGGCGAGGCCGTGGCCACCAGCGACAGGGCGTAGAACACCTGGGCTTCGTCGTCGCCGGGATTGTCCCGCGCGACTGCCGCCATGGCGTCGGAGTAGCGCCGGGCTCGCTCGGCCGGCGTCGCGTGATCAGCGTCGGCGTAATACGCGCTGAGCGCCGCAATGAGGGCTCGCTCGCGGGGTGTCCCAGTTGCCAGCGCGGCCGCTTTTCCGACCTCCGCCGCGCCGGCGGCCAGGTCGACCCCGGCGGGCGGGTCCCACAGCTGGTGGTAGTGGGTCATAGCGCGGCCCCAGTGGGCCATGGCGCAGGTCGGGTCGCGTGCGGCGACGTCGGCGAAACCCCGGTCGGCAGCGTCGTAAGCGAAGGAGTGCAACAGGGCGACTGCCCGATCGAAGGCGACGCCCACAATGGCCTCGCAACTGTTGGCGAAATGCACGGTCCCCAGGCGCTCGGGCGCGGGGTGATTGTGATGCTCCTCCTGCGCGGCCGCTGGGGCGGCCAGCAACAGGACCATAGCCATCGCGGCACTCAGTCTCGCCAACCGTCGCTCTCCCAATGCGACTTTCAGCTAGGCTAAGACGGCCGTCCCGCGAACACGAGTCGGCATTGCGCCAGAAGCGGTCATTGGTTCCAGTCCATGAAGCGGACGTTCAGACAGCCGCTTGTGGCGCCGGCGCGCGCGAGAGGGCTAGTATTTCGGTTTTAGCCTAGAAAGTTCAAACGTGAGCAACTCGACGCCAGCCGAAACCGACGGTTCGATCCTCATCGTCGGCGCCTCGCGTGGCCTGGGCCAGGCAATGGCCGCGGAATTCGTGAGCCGTGGATGGCGCGTACTCGGCACAGTGCGAGGCGCGGGGACTCCGCTGCACAACCTCGCAGCCGAACGGCCCGACGATGTCGAGATCCAGACGCTCGACATGACCGACCACGACCAGACGCGGGCCTTGCGCGATCGTCTGATCGGCCGACAGTTCGACGTCGTCTTCGTCAACGCCGGCATCGCGAACCGTGCGCCCGAGAACACGATGGCCGATGTGCCCACGGACGAATTCGTCCACGTCATGCTCACCAATGTGCTCGGCGCGATGCGCGCGGTGGAAGAGCTCGGCACCCTGGCCCGGCCGGGCGGCGTGATCGGCGTGATGTCCTCGGGCCAAGGTAGCATCGCCAACAACGCCAACGGCACAAACGACGTCTATCGCGCCAGTAAAGCGGCCCTGAATCAGGCGATGGCCAGCTATGCCGGCCGTCACGCCGCCGACGGTCGCGCGATGGTCTTAATGGCGCCGGGCTGGATCCGCACGGAGATGGGTGGCGCGAACGCCCCCTTCGGCGTCGAGGAAGCCATGCCTCAGATCGTCGACATCCTCATCGCGCAACGGGGCTCGCCTGGCTTGCGCTACCTCGACCGCCAAGGCCAGACGGTTCCTTGGTAACGCCAAGTGCATCCATCCTGCGGTCGGAGGCCCGCGATGCGCCACAACCGGACATCGGCGGGATGCCCGTTAGCCGACGCTGGTGGCGGGTCAGCTTTCCGGCAAGTTGAAAGGGTCGTAAGACCACTCGAAGCGGACGTTGCCTAGGTCTGCTTGCCTGCCGCCGTGTCGCGTCGATAGACCGGTTGGGAAACGGAGGCGTGGACCACCATGGCGATATCTCTCTACGATATGAGCGTTGCGTCCTACCTGCAGACGCTGGGCGGCGTGATCGGTTTTCTCGACCGCGGGCTCTCCCACTTCGAGGAGACCAATGTCGACCCCGACGCAATCATGGAGGAGCGGCTTTTCCCCGACATGTTCACGTTCCGCTTCCAGCTGCAGTCGGTGCGCCACCACTCGCTGGGCGCGATCGAGGGCGTGAAAGCCGGCGTGTTTTCAGGGCCGCCGGCGATTCCGGCCCACGACTACAAGACCATGCGCGGCCTCATCGTCGAGGCGCGCGACGCGCTGCAGGCGATGCAGCCGGTTGAGATCAACGCGCTCGAGGGCAAGGACGTCACCTTCAAGTCACCCACCTTCGACATGCCGTTCGTCGCGCAGAACTTCCTGCTCTCGTTCTCACTGCCCAACTTCTATTTCCACGCCACGACCGCCTACGACATCCTGCGCACCGAGGGCGTCCCGCTGGGCAAGCGTCACTTCATGGGCCAGATGCGGATGAAGACCGCCGCCTAGCGTCGCCGCTGCATGACGACGAAGGTTCCAAGCCCCGCTCGAAGGTCGTCGCGGCCCAGCGACGGCGCCTAGAGGCTGAGACGGACCCGTCGAGGAAGAGGGTGTCGGGGCAGCCGAGGCCGTCGCGCAGGAAGCGGGGCGAAGCGGCCGGACGAGACCGCATCATTGCTGATCATGAAGAAGGCCGGCCGCCATGACTCCACTCGCAGATGCGGGCCGGGCAGCATTGCATGCGCGTTCGGGCGGTCAAGCGATGCGGCGGCTTGCCCCCCCTTGGCGGACCCTAAGGGGGTCCGCTTCCGGAAAGTTCGGTCAGATCTCCGTTTGCTCGGAGAGTTCGAGCGCGTCGTCGACCTCTATCCCGAGATAGCGGACGGTGCTCTCTAGCTTGCCGTGCCCCAGCAGCAGCTGGCAGGCCCTCAGGTTGCCGGTGCGCCGGTAAACCAGCGCGACCTTGGTTCGCCTCAGACTGTGCGTTCCGAAAGCGCGCGGCTCGAGGTCGATCATCGTCCGCCATCGATCTAGCAGGCGGGCGTACTGGCGCGTGGTCATCGGCTCTCCCGGAAGAGACCGACTGGGGAAAAGCCAGTCGTCGTCACGCCGACCGCGAGCGTCGAGCCAGACGCTGAGGGCCTCGCGCGTCGGCTCGGTGATCTCGAACGGGACCGCTCGGCCCGTTTTTCGCTGAACGATGGTGGCGCGTTGGCGAATAAGTCCGCCCGGCGCGAGGTCTGTCACCCGCAGGCGAACAAGATCACATCCGCGAAGCTTGCTGTCGATCGCGCAGTTGAACAGAGCCAGGTCGCGGATACGTCGCGCGTTCTTCAGCTGCTGCCGGATCGCCCAGATGTGTTTGGGCTTCAGTGGTGGCTTTGGGCCAATGATGCGAGCAGCGTTCCAAGGAACGCGCCGTGTCGGTTGGGCGATATCGTTGGACATGGTGGCCTCCGAAAGGAGCGCTCCCACGCCACAACGCGTCGACGTTGCAAGCCGTCGCGAGTGCGCCAGAACCGGGCATTGGCGCATCGCCTGGGAGCGGACTTTCATCGACAGCCAGTGAACGGGATCGTCGCGTCAGCCAGGAGCGATCCGCGCAAATGCACCCGGCCGGCGAACTAGCTTCAGCCGTTCTTGGTGGGGACGGCTCGAAGGGAAGGCTGTGGGCGACGAACCCACCGCTGTTGTTCATCCCACTCCACGACCTTGAACGATCGCGTGACACCGTCGCCGATCATCTGTTGGGAGATTTCAACGCGCCTCTGAGGCGGAACGACGTGTCGCCGCGGCTGAAGTCGATCAGCATCGTGCGAATATAGGCGCCTGACTGCTCCTACGCCTTGAGCTTGAGGAAGTGGCTCAGCTCGCCGCGATAATAGCTCACCGCCTCTTGGATCGCCTTGTAGCGATTCAACTCGACATCAGGCTCCGTTAGCCGCTCCCAGGCCGCCAGGGTGCGTTGGAGTCGCTGCACAAGGTAGCTGACCACGTCCTGTCTTCTGGCGCGTAGCCACTGCGTGTAAACGCCGGTGGCTACGTAGGGTCGCCGAGCAGGATCGTCGCTGTAGACGTCCCGCTGAGCCGACCAGAGCGCTGCAGGCAGCGGCTTCTGAAAGTGTCTTTCGAGGAGCCTGACGATAACGTCGTGGGCCTCGCCCGCCATCACGTCCCTCAGCGTCCCGATGTACGCGCGCGCGTTGCTGAAGGTGAAGCTGCCCGCCAGCATGTGCCACGAGACGCAGGCGTTATTGATGACGATAGGCGTGCCGTCGGCAGCCAGCGGCCGCGGCAGGATTATCAGGTTGGAACCGCCGTACATCGCCAGCGCGGATGAGCCGACAACGCGCTCGACGGTTTCCTTCTTTGTCGGCTGCAGCTCGTCATTCTTCGTTCGCTCAAGATAGTCCATGAGGGCCGTTCCGACGTGAAGCTTGGCTTTCGCAACCCTGTCGTTCCAGGGAACCCCGTCGAGCGAAACAAAGCGCTGGAACTGCGTAACGGCGAGCATCTCGGGATCCGGCAGTCGACCCACTCCGAGCGCAATGTCGACGACCAGGTGGCGCTCTAACCCTTCCGAGTCCACGAAGTCATAGGTCCAGCGATACCCCGGTGCGTCGCCACAGTGTGTTGCGACGAGAAGCAGATCGTACGGGAGAAGCTCGATCATCCGGCCAATGTCGGTCACGTTGGCTGCCGACCCGGGATAGGTCCGCACGAAGACGCCGCGCGGAGCGAGGATGGATTGCGCAGCCGCGATCTCAGCTGAATCGGTGGTCGCGGGGTCGACAAGTGCGGCGAACTGAATCCCTGGCGTGCCGGATTGTTCGGCGGCGAAGCCATTTACGATTGCCGTCCCAAGGTCGGGGTATCGAAAGAGGTGGGTGGTGGGCACCTCGGGGAACGCGAACCCGAATGGTAGCCCGCCGGTTATGAACGTCACCGATCCGTGCGCGGGAATAGGGAGCTCGCCGCACCAGCCTCGAAGGCGATCGCGAAGGTCCGTGAGGATGGATGCCGGGCTGAGATCGGCCCGCGCATACAGCGAATAGAACTCCTCCATAGTGTCTTCCGCGACGGCTTCGTCCACCTCCCGCACGATGACGAGGCCCGCGCGCAGTGCGTATTCATAGTTGGCCGCGATCACCTGCGAGAGCTCGTCACCAGCCTCGCACACGACGAGATGCTCTCCCGCGGAGGGGACGTAGTCCGGCGGCGATGGCTGATCCTCAAATATGATGCCCGATCCAGCCCGGAGCGCCTTCAACAAGCCGACGGCGATGCGATCGCGGCCAAACCAACGGCGGCCGCAGCGGGACGCCCCTCGCGCTTAAGATCTCCCACTGCCTTGATCTCGTGGAGGCGCCGCTGGAGGGCGGGGCCGAAGTGAGCAGCGATGGCCGAGCGGCTTTCTTCTCCCAGCCCCGCGAGCAAAATCGAGTTTGGGCGTGCCCGAATGACTGCCGCCTGTCGGCGAGCAACCTCCGCTCTGCTGTCAGCCCTCGTCATGCGAGGGCCTTCCAGGACCGGAAGGTAGGTGTCCGGTGCCGCGAGCACGCACGAAAGCTGAGCGGCGAACTGGGGTTGGTCGCTGATGATTAAATTGGTCGCGATCGCGGGGCACTTAATCGTCATCTGGCCAGCAGCCTACAGCTCGCCGGAGGGCCGTTCCATCGACCACGATGTTTCAAGGCGTCTGGCCGGCTCCTCCAATGGCGATCATGCGCGAGGACAAACAGGCAGACGCCGCTAGTGTCGGCTGAGAGCACAAGGCGACAGATCCCGCGCCTCGAGGCAGATTGCCCGAAAGCGGACCATCCTAACGTCCGCTACGAGCCAGGAGCCGACATTGCCAGGGTCAGCTTCCGGCTCCGATGCCCCGAACGTTGTTCACCGCCCGCAGCGGGCCAGCGTGCTGTCTCGCAAAGCATCGACAGTCTCGCCGTCTGTAGCTGAGCTCGACTCGCTATCCTGGCGGCGCAGCTTTCAGGCGGCCGCCAGGGCGGTCCGAAGCTCGAGAAGGGGCCGCTTGACGGTCGAGCGCTCGGCTCGCCAAGCTGAAGTCGCCCGAGAAATCTCTCGGGGCGGCCGGGCCCGTGTCCCGGGGACGACTTCATGTTCGGGCTGGGCTACCTGACCCTTCTGCTCGTTGCGTCGACTCCGCTCGCGACCACGCTGCTCAGGCATCGCGGCGACCCGCCCTCGGCGGCGCTCGGTCGCCGCGTCTACCGGGACTTGGCTTATGTCGCGCTCGCCGCCCTCGCGATCCTCGCTTTCGAGACGACCATGCGTCTAGCGTTGGAGCGCTTCTGGTTCGCCGAGCTCGGCCAGTCTGACCGGTTCTGGCGGGCGCTCGGCCTGCAAGTCGCGATCTTCGCCACGATCGTCGTAGTTGGCGGCCCGTTCGTCGCGGTCAACTGGCGTCTCGCCGCCCGGCGCGTCGCGAGCCTGCCGCCCAGCGCGCCGCTGATCGCGGGCTTCGCCGTCGCCGCCTTGGTCGCGTTCAGCGCCGTCGGACTTTGGCAGCCGCTTGCGGGCTTCCTCGGCGCAACGCCCTCAGGGATCACCGACCCGGTGTTCGGCCGAGACCTGTCGTTCTACCTGCTTAGGCTGCCAATCTACGAAGCCGCGGCGCGCCTCATGATGACGCTCCTCGTCATCACCATCGCTGGCTGGGCCGTCATCGGGGCCGTCTCCAATCTACGCGCCTCGCCGGGCGCGCCGCCGTGGATCATCCGGCGTCCCCACCTCGCCCTGATCGACGTCGACGCGGCCGACACGGTGAGCGCAGTCATGTCGAGAGCCCTCGCCGCCGGACAGGCCGCGTGGAACGGCTGGCTGCCCCAGGGGCTCGCGCTGGGCGCGCTCTTCTGCCTTGGCTGCGCAGTGTTGCGATCCCTCGGCCGCTATCACCTGATCGTCCACGGGCACTCGGCCGTCGTCTCCGGCGCGTCGTGGATCGACACTCATGTCTGGTTGCCGGCATACGCGGTGATCATCGCAGCCTGGATCGCGGCCGCCATCATCTTGGCCGCCGCCGCCCTATCCCCGCGCGTGCGCAACTGGTTCTCGGTGAGGCCCCGGCGATGGTCGGCGCCGGGCGGCCTCGTCCTTGCCGTCTACCTGGCCGCGCAGATCGTCCCGGCGGCGGTCGAGTGGCTGTACGTCGGCCCGAACCAGATCACTCTGGAACAACCCTACGTGCAGCGCAGCATCGCCGGCACACGCAACGCCTATGGGCTACAAGGCCCGGACGTGCAGGAGCAGGAGTTCGCGGTCTCGTCATCGCCGATGAACCGCGCGGATCTCGACAACAGCGAACCCACCCTGCGCGACGCGCGCATCTGGGATTGGCGCGTGCTTGAGCCGCAGCTGCAGCAGACCCAGGGCCTTCGCCCCTACTATGCCTTCAGCGGCGTCGACATCGACCGCTACGTGATCGACGGCGTCGAGCGGCAGGTGATGATCACCGCGCGCGAACTCGACGTCACCAAGCTGCCGCCGCCGGCGCAGGTGTGGGTGAACCTGGCGCTGAAATACACCCACGGCTACGGCGTGGTGGCGGTGCCCGTGAACGAGATTGACCAGCAGGGCAACCCGCAGCTCTGGGCGCACGACATCCCGATACAGGCCAAGGGCGACCTCGCCGTGACGCACGGCGAAATCTACTTCGGCCTGCAGACCAACAACCGGGTCTACGTCCACACCACGGAGAAGGAATTCGACTTCCCGCGTGGCGACGCGAACGCGGAAACGACCTACGGCGGTCGGGGCGGGATACCCTTATCCAATCTCTGGCGCGGCTGGTCGTCGCCCACCAGTTCGACGGCCTACGCCTTTTCCTCTCCGACTACTTCACGCCGGAGAGCCGGGTGCTGATCCGCCGCAACGTGGTCGAACGGGTGCAACGGCTGGCGCCGTTCCTCACCTTCGACCGCGACCCCTACATCGTCGCCGACGGCGATCACTACGCCTACATCCTCGACGGCTACACCAGCTCGGCGAACTATCCATACAGCGAGGCATACGAGGGCTCGGTCGACGCTTTCCACGACCGCAATTACCTGCGCAACTCAGTCAAGGCGGTGGTCGACGCCTACAACGGTTCGGTGACCTTCTACGTCTTCGCGCCCGACGACCCGATCATCAAAGCCTATCGCAAGATGCTGCCCGGCCTGTTCAAGGACCGCGCCGCCATGCCGGACAATCTGCGCCGGCACATCCGCTACCCGGAGGACCTCTTCACCGCCCAGGCCGAGATGTACGGCACCTACCATATGACCAACCCCACCACCTTCTACAACCGCGAGGATCGGTGGGAGGTGCCGCGCGAGCTTTATCTCAGCAGCGAGGTCGAGGTTCCGCCCTACTACGTGATGGCCCAGATGCCGGGGTCGCAGACCCCCGAGTTCATGCTGATGCTGCCCTCTGTCGGTCGCAGGCAAGAACCAGATGGCTGGCTGGCTGGCCGGCCGCTCCGACGGCGACAACTACGGCAAGCTTGTCGCCTTCCGCTTTCCCAAGGGGCGGTTTGTCGACGGGCCGGCGCAGGTGGAGTTGCGGATCAATTCCGACAGCCGCTTCTCGGCTGACCTGACGCTATGGGACCAGCATGGGTCCCACGTGGTCCGCGGCAATCTGCTCATCCTGCCGCTCGCCAACGGCCAGTTGGTGGCCATCGAGCCCATCTACATCGAGGCAGAGCAGACCGGCATACCGACGCTCGCGCGGGTCGTGTTCGCTCAGCTTATGCCCGACGACCGCAGGATCGAGTGGGCCGAAAGCCTGAGCGCCGCTGAGGATCTGGTGGTCGGAGGCACTGCGGCGCAGCCGCAGTCCGGCCAGCGGGCGCTGGCGGCCGGGCCTGGTCCCGACCAGCTAACCCAGGCCCGCTCCGTCTTCCGCCAGATGCAGCAGGCCTACGCCGCCGGTGACTACATCCGCTACGGCCAACTTATGCAACAACTGGGGCAGATACTGTCCTCGCCCTGACGATCGATGGCGGCCTGTGAATGCGAGGGCGACCGTCCGCTTCCGGCAGCGATGCTAACGACCGGGTCCGACCCGTAGCTGCCCTTCGTCATGGGACGTTTGGCGACATTCCCGGACCATCAACCGTTGCGGGTTCCGCTCGCCTCCCGGTCAGTGACGTCGGCCGAACGCGGCCCGCCACTGTGGTAGCACCTGCACGATGGTCAGCGCCCAGGTCACGTCCGGCGCCACGCCGGTAGCAAGCCGACGGGCGGTCTCTTCGGTATCGAGCGACGCCAACCACTTGCCGGCCGCCCAAAGCGGCTGCCGGGCCACGGCCAGCGGCAGCGCTTGGCGCTCTCGATCGGTCAGCTTGTGGTCCAGCCCGCTGTCATAGGCGTCGACGAGCCGCGCCAGGCGGCGCGGCAGGTCGTTCGCGACCACGTTCCCCAGAAAATCCAAACTGGCGAAGTAGAGCGTCAGCGCGAGATCGTCGATGCGGGCGCGTTCGCCCATGAAGTCGAGGTCTGTGACGAGCACCACTCGGCCGTCTCCGAAGAGCACGTTGTTGTCCCAGAAATCGCCGTGGACGAGCTGCCGCGGCAAGTCGGGGACGAGTTCGGCCCGAGCCAGACGGTGCGCGAGTTCAACCGCGCTCAGGGCGAGCTGTCTCTCCGTAGCCGTCGGCCCCCACGCCTCGATGCGCCTGGCCGCCCGCATGGTCCACGCGAGCGCTTCGTCCGGCTCCACGTAGTTGACGAACTCAGGCTGCCTTCCTGCCTGGTCCAGCTCCACGTGGGCGAGGACGGCGTGCGCGCGGCCCAAGAGAGGAAGGCCGGCTTCAAGTCGTTCCCACGAGTTCATGATGCCGTCGCTGCGGATGTAGGGCTCGACCTCGACTAGACGGCCCGTAAGCCTCGTCCACGGTCTTCCGTCGAGGCTGGACTGCGGCCTAGACGTGGGCACGCCGCCCAGGGCCAGCGCCGTGCGGGCAATATTGATCGCGTCGAGGCGCGCCGGCGTCACGTATGGGCGATAGACGCGAACGACCCATCGACCGTCGACCAGGAGGTTCAGGTTCGCGGACCCGCCAAGGTCGAGAGCGCTCTCGTCGACATCGATGCCGTAGGCTTCACGCAGTCGCTTAAACAGCTCTGGCGACGACGAGGCGCGCAGGCCCCGGCGACCTCCCCCGGCGTTGTCCATCGATGCGCCTCGTCAGGTTCGAGCGGGCTCGCAACAGTCTGGATTGTCCGACGTCCGAAGGCTGCATTCCACCCCATGCCGTCCCTCGGAGCGACCGCTTCCTGGCATGGCGACAACGGGGAAGTCGACCCTCAGCGGACTCGGGCCCGATTGGCGAGGTGACCTGGACCCGCGGATACGCGGGCCTCAGTGAGCCGCGATATAGGCGTCACGCATCTTTCGGAAGAGTCGGAACCGCTGCAGGCTGATCCAGTAGTCAGTCCTGGCAGCATCTTGTGCAGAAACCAGATGACGTGCGCGACCCACGGAAACACGATCATCGCGCGGTTTCGTTCAACGCCAGCCAATATCGTGAGCGCCGCGCGCTCAGCCGTCCATTGTGGAAGCAGGAAATGGGTCCGGCGGCTGTCGCGCTCGATAGTGCTCTTATCGAGGTTCACGACTGTCAGGTTCTTATAGATGTCGGTCTTCATGTCGCCTGGGCAGACGCAAGTGACCTTCACGCCCAAGTCCGCGCCTTCGAACCGAAGACCGAGTGAGAGACCGACGACGCCCCACTTCGACGCCGAATAGGGCGTATTGCCGGGCTGGGGCATGATGCCGCCCAGCGACGAGACGTTGATGATATGACCCCTGCCGCGCTTGGCCATGGCTTGGTAGGCGGCGACGGCCCCGTAGACGACGCCGAGAAGATCAACCCCGACCACGCGGTCATATTGCTCGATCGTCAGGTCGCGCGTGTCGCCCCCGATCGCAATGGCGGCGTTGTTGAACATGTAGTCCAACCGGCCAAACTCCGAGACCGCGGCGTCGACCATCCGCTGGACGTCGTCCTTCTTGGACATGTCGACCTGGATCGCCTTGGCCCGTCCGCCAGCGGCGGTGATCCGAGTTGCAGCGTCCGCCGCCGCATCGGCGTCGATGTCCGCCACGAGCACGAGCGAACCTCGTTTCGCCAGTGTCTCGCAAAGGGCTCTACCCAGGCCCATGCCGCCTCCGGTCACGATCGCAACCTCGTCCGCGAACCCACTCACGCGTCTGCTCCTTGCGGCGCTCCTTCGACTTTGACGAAGCTGGTCGATCCCGAGCTCGCGCAGCACCGCCATCAGGTGAGACTTGATCTCCTCCGCCGTCCGTTCTCCCGGACGCACCAGCACCTGATGTGCTATCGCGCCCGAGATGACATCGAGGACGATGGACACGTCAGCGTCCAGGCGGAAGCTGTCCTCTTGCTTGCGCCCTCTCCAGCAGGCTCAGCACCGCGAGGCGGCGGGGCTCCATGTAAGTCCGGAAGTATGCTGCGATCAGTTCCGGATGGTCGACGGACGCCCCGATGAGGCGGGCCATGATCCTCTTCATGTCGGGCGCGGTGAGCGCCCGCGCCAAGAAACAAATAGCCGCTCCGGCGGACCGACGCTGCTCTTCCACATCCAGTTCTGGAGCGCCCCTCGCGGACGCAATCGCTTCCGCGATCAACGCATTCTTGGACGACCAGCGGCGATAGAACGTCGCCCTTGCAACGCCGGCCCGTTCGCAGATGTCGTCGATCGAGATGTTGTCGAAGCCGCGCTCGACGAAGAGCGCCAACGCTGCATCTAGGAGGGCGCGGTCCGCTTCCGCGCTCCTCGGTCTTCCGGGCGGACGACGTGAGACGGCAGACGGTTTGACGACATTCATGACGTTTCGAACGCGGGTTTCTATACGAGAGTATATCGTATCGAAATTAGCACGCAAGTCACAATCAGACGCAATCTGGATCGCGCCTGTGACGACCAAGGAGTCTGGTTTCCCCCCATCCCGGACCCTGGGCGGGTCGGCTTTCCGGATGTTGGATTGTGCGGGGGGCGACCCTTCGCAGGAGGCCGAGATGGCCGACACCCTCAACCAGTCCGCCAGGTCCGTCCCGTGGAATGCGCACCGGATCATCGGATCCAAGCCGCCGCTGAAGCCCAAGCACATCTGGGCGATCCGCCAGCGGCTGACGGACGCGCGCCGCGCACGCGATCTGGCGCTCTTCAACTGTGCGATCGACAGCAAGCTGCGAGGCTGTGATCTCGTCGCCCTGAGAGTGAGCGATCTGGCCCCGGCCGGCGCGCTTCGACAGCGCGCCACGATCGTGCAGCAGAAGACGCACCGGCCCGTTCCGTTCGAACTTACTGAGCCGGCGCGTCAGGCGCTGGCCGTTTGGCTGGAGAAGCGCGGCGGGCGGCCCGACGACTGGCTCTTCCCGAGCCGTACCGTTCCCGGCGCCCACATGAGCACGCGCCAGTACGCGCGCCTGCTCGACCGGTGGCTGAGGATGATCGACCTGGAGCCGCGGGCCTACGGGACCCACAGCCTGCGGCGCACCAAGGTCGCTCTGCTCTACCGGCGGACCGGCAACCTCAGGGCCTGCCAGCTGCTGCTCGGCCACGGCAAGCTGGAGAGCACGGTCCGCTACCTCGGCATCGAGGTGGACGACGCGCTGGAACTCTCGGAGCAGACCGAGATCTGAGTCATCCTGCACGGAGTTGGTCGGCGGGTCGGTCTTTGGATGGCGAGGAAGAACAGCGTCACGCGTGAGAACCTGGCCGCGCTCGGCGCCGAACGCCTTGCGGCGCTGTTGATGGAGCTGGGCGAGGCCGACAGGGCCGTCCGCAAGCGCCTGGTGCTGGCGCTCGCCGAGCGGGGCGGTCCGGCGGGCCTGATCAAGGCCGTGGACCGACGGCTGAGCGCGCTCGCCAATTCCTATGGCGACATCTCCTGGGAGAAGACGAAGGCCTACGCCGCCGAGATCGACGGGCTGAGGACCGCGATCACCCGGTCGCTGGCGCCGTTGGACGCTGCCGCAGCGGCTGAGCGCCTCGCCCGGCTGATCGGCCTGGCGCCGGCCGTGCTCACGCGCGTGGACGACTCCCACGGCCGGTTCGACGACATCTTCCGCCTCGCCGTCGCCGACCTGGGGGCCGTCTGGGCGATGATCGAGGATCGTGATCCCGAGATACTCGCTGAAGCCACGCTGACCCTGATCCAGAGCGACGCGTACGGTCACTGCGATGATCTGATCGAGCACGCGACGCCGGCGCTTGGAGCAGCCGGGTTGGCGGCCCTGGCGCGGCGGGCCGGCGCCGTGATCGCGGACCTGGGCGAGGCCGGTCCTCAGCGCGGCCGGGACGTCGGCCGGCTGCGCCTCTTTCATGTGCTGAGCGACGTCGCCGATGCGCGAGGCGATGTGGACGGCTTCATCGCCGTTCAGAAAGCCAGGGGCGACTTCGTCGACACGCTCGGTATTGCATCGCGCCTCATCGAGGCCGGCCGGGCGGCGGAGGCGCTCGCGTGGCTCGACAAGCCGGACGCCCGCCCAGGCCCGCTGCGCGCCTCGCAGTGGGCGCACCAGATGCTGCTCGCCGCCGCGCTCGATCAGCTCGGTCGCCGAGCGGAGGCGCAAGCGGTGCGCTGGCGGCTCTTCGAGCAGAGCTTGGACCGCGACGTCCTGCGCGCCTACTTGCGGGCGTTGCCCGACTTCGAGGACGACGCCGCGCTCGAGCAGGCGTTCGCCCTGGCGGCCGGTCACCCGAACGCCTTGACCGCTTTGGCCTTCCTGACCGGATGGCCGAACCTGGCCGCCGCGGCCAGGCTGGTCTTCGACCGCGTCGGCGAACTGGACGGGCGCGACTATCCTGTTCTGGAGGCCGCTGCGAACTCGTTGTCCGACGCGCAGCCCCTCGCGGCCACGTTGATCCGCCGCCGCATGATCGACGGCGTCCTGGACCGGGCCGCGTCCAACGCCTATGCGCACGCGGCCAAGAACCTCGCCGCGTGCAAGGCGCTGGATGGCGAGATCGACTGGAAGGCGTCCCGCTGGCCGTCGCATGACGACTATGTCGCTGACCTGCGAGCCAGACATGCCCGCAAGCAGGGGTTCTGGTCTCTGGTGAAATCCTGAAGCGCCGCCGCAGGCCGCCGCTCATCCCCTGCCGAGACCGAGCGTTCAGCCGGTCGGTCGTAGCCGACTGAAGGTCCGAAAAGCCGACCCGCCCAAGGTCCGAGAAGGGGGGGAAAGCTGCCGCAAGCCTCGACGATCCCAACCTTCCGCTCGTGAACGGAAAGCCGCCGTTCGTGTCGAGGTTCGGCGGCCCTATGATACGACCTTCGTGTTTGGGCCTTGAAGGTCGGCTAGAGGCCTGCAGCCGGCTAACGGCAGGGCGACGCCACGCTCGACGCAGGTCGCACTTAGCCGAGGAGCCAGCGGCGCGCCTCGCCGTCTTGTCCCTTGTCGAACGCTCTCACGTCGGGATGCAGGAACACTCTCACCGCGCCGATCAGCCAATGCTGCCACTCGTGTGGGGCGATGATCGCGATGCGTTCCACTTGTCGCTGGTGATCCTTCACGAACGCCGCGTGGGTTTCGAACGCGACTATGTTCTCCCAACCTTCCAGACGCGTGCCATCGATCAGCAGTCTGATCTTGCCGTACCGGGCGATGATGGACTCCACCCGCGGCGCGAGTTCGCGGAAATCGTCGGCCTTCAGCCGCTCTGGCGCGACGATCTTCAGGGCGTCGGGCGCGATGACTTCGACATTGATCATTCGAAACTCCGTGCGCCGCAGGGGCGGGCGCGTTGGCAACGATGGCCTAGGTCGTGGTGACGATTTAACGCTTACCTGAGCCACAGGACGATCGATGCGATGAGGACGAAGCCGCGGAAGTGGCTGAGGAGCTTGTCGTATCGGGTTGCGACGCGTCGGAACTGCTTGAGGCGGGAGAACATTCGCTCGACGCCGTTGCGCTCCTTGTAGAGCCGCCAGTCGCAAGGATGAGGTTGGGCGCGTTCGGGTCTTGGTGGGATCACGGCCTTGGCGCCGAGCTGGCGCAGGGTGTCGTGGAAGTGGTCGGCGTCGTAGGCTTTGTCGGCGAGGACGGCGGCTGGCTTGAGGCCTTCGACGAGTGCGGCGGCCTGGATCACGTCGCCACGATGGCCAGGCGTGAGGATCAGGCGGATCGGCAGTCCGAGCGCATCGACGCAGGCGTGGATTTTGGTCCCGAGCCCGCCGCGCGAACGGCCAAGGCCTTGGGCCTCAGGCCCCCCTTTTTGCGAGCCGCGCCCGCCGCCTGTGCCTGGGCTCGGATCGAGGTGGAGTTGATGGCGACCCACTCCAGGTCGGCCTCCCCCGCCAGGGCCTCGAACAGCCGCTCGAGCACGCCCATTTCGATCCAGCGGTAGTATCGCCGCTTGACCGTCTGGAACTCTCCAAGGCGCGCTGGCAGGTCCCGCCAGCGCCCCCCGGAGCGCGCCATCCAGATCAGGGCGTTGACGAAACGCCGGTTGTTGCTTCGCGGGCCCCGTCGTCCCTTGCGACCGCCCGGCACAAAGCTCTCGATCCGCTCCCACTGAGCGTCGCTCAGATCATCGCCGTCCAAGACCGACCTCCAAAAATCAGTCTTAAATCACTGTTCGCAACCGATGCAAATCCCTCAGCCGTTAAATCGTCACCACGACCTAGACCTCGAGGATCACCTTCAGCGCGCCGGTGTCCGCCGCGTGGCCAAAGGTCTCGTAAGCTTCCAGAATCTGATCGAACCTGAAGTGGTGGCTGATCAGGCGCGTGGGGTCGATTCTGCTTGGACTGAACGGTCTTCAGCAGCATGGGCGTCGAGACCGTGTCCACCAGGCGCGTGGTGATCGAGATGTTCTGCGACCACAGGCGTTCCAGGTGGAGGTCGGCCTTGACCCCGTGGACGCCGATGTTGGCGATCACTCCGCCCGGCGCAACCAGGTCCTGGCAGAGTTCGAAGGTCGCCGGCACGCCTACCGCCTCGATGGCCGTATCGACGCCTCTGCCGCCGGTGAGCGCCTTGACCTTCGCGGACGCTTCGCCGTCGGCGCTGTTGATCGTTTGGGTCGCGCCGAAGCGCGCGAGCGACCTCAAGGCGATTGTCGTCAAGGTCGATCATGATGATCTCACCAGGCGAATAGAACTGAGCGGTCAGCAGCGCTGCGAGCCCGACGGGCCCGAACCGACGATGGCCACCGTCGAGCCAGGTGCGACCTTGCCGTTCAGGACCCCACATTCGAAGCCGGTCGGCAGGATGTCGCTCAGCATCACCAGGGCCTCCTCGTCCGCGCCGGCCGGGATCAGGTAGAGACTGGTGTCGGCGTGCGGGATGCGAACGTACTCGGCCTGGGTTCCGTCAATCTCATTGCCGAGGATCCAGCCTCCCGTCGTGCAATGGGAATACATCCCGCGCCGGCAGTACTCGCACTTGCCGCAGGCCGAGATGCAGGAGATCAGCACGCGGTCGCCGGGGCGGAAGGCGGTGACCGCCTGGCCGACGGCATCAACGACGCCGACCCCCTCGTGGCCCAGGATGCGCCCCGGCGCACAAGTCGCTACATCTCCCTTGAGGATGTGCAGGTCGGTGCCGCAAATCGTGGTCTTGACGATCTTGACGATCGCGTCGCCCGGCGCCTTCAGCTCTGGCTTGGGTCGGTCCTCGAGCGCTTTCTTTCCCGGTCCGTGATAGACAAGCGCTTTCATGGCGGTCTCCGTCCGTTCTTTGTGCTCGACGAGAGGGCCGCCGCTGGCGCGCGGGGGCGCCAGGGTGCCGAACTCAACGCCAACGCAGTGGAGAGGACCAGCTCAACGCCGACGGCGCTTTGTTCTCGATCAAAGGTGCCCGACCGAAGGTTCCTGCCCCCTCACGCGACTTAGGGTCTGGGGCGATGGCCGAACGCGCGATAGGGACGGTGCCGACCCAACAACGACAGAGCCGCCTTACGCCACACGCGGCGGTGCAGATGATGGACAGGCTGGAAGAAGCCCCCTTAAGTCAATCTGGTTCCCGGGATCAGCTCTCGTTGATCCAATCGCGCGCTCCGGCGGCTTCGCCCAGGTGGAACACCCGTAGGCGACCGGGCAAGAGGAACCCGAAAGCTCTCACCGTGTCGCGAATCCACTCGACATCAGAAACGACGGCGATCCGATCCCATCGGCCGAAATCGTCAAGACCCACCTTGAGGTCTTCCAGAATGGCGCCCGGGGCCAGGCCGGTGAAGTCCGCGCTGGTCTCATAGTAGAGCCGCGCTTTGGCATGGTTGCTGAGCACCCGCTGGATCGCCGGGATCAAGACGTTCTCGTAGTCACTGCGCGTGACGCGCCCGTGACATGCGAAGGCAAGGACGCTTTCGCGGAAGCCCGCCAGCGGTTCAATCATCCGTTTCTCCCTGCCGTGTGGCTAGAGTCCGCCGGCGCCTTCGGCCGCGAGGGCGCCGGAGGTGACTTCCTGCACCTCGGCGGTGATCTGCTCCTGTCGCAGAAGCCTTTCCTGACCTGAGAGCTCGTCCAGCTTCTGGTCGATGTTGAGCCGCGCAGACGCCATGGTTTCGAGCCTCGCCGCGTTCTCGCTGGCGAAGCTCTCGAGCGCCGCCAGCGCCAGCTCGGCGAAGACGTACTCTCCCACCAGCTGCTCGATCAGCCGGCGGGGCGGCAGGTTGGTCAGCGGCGGAGGGCCGGAACGCGGCGCTCGGAATGCGCCGAGGTCGATGGGCAGGATCGGCTTTCGGACGATGGTCGACGCCGACCCGCCGGACAGCTTGGCGAACACGATGTCCGCGCGCGCAAAGCGTTCCTCGACGAAGCCGGAGTAGAGGGCATCGGCGACACGCCGGGCGGTCGCGCCCACCCCGGCGGCCTGGCTCGCCATCGCCGTCGACCAGTCGACACGCCGCCCCCGCTCCTCCGCCAAGGCGAGGCCCCGCGACCCCGCGACGAACAGCCTTGCCTTCTCGTCGCCAGGGACCGCGTCGAGGACGCGCTCGGTGAAGGCGCCTGCAAAGCCGTGTTCAGCGGTAAAGACCACGACGGCGCTCGGGCTGTCGGCGGCCAGCGTGCTGGTAAGCCCATTCGGTTCAAGCAGTTCGACCGCACGCGCCAACCCGCCGTCGATGACCTTGGCATAGGCGCGGTAGCCATCGAGCGCGTTGCGCGCCTGCTGGGTGTGGGCCGCAGCTATTCCGCGCATGGCCCCGACCACGATCCTCAGCTTGCGGATGCTGGTGATCCGCGCCTGGGCCTCGCCAAGGGCGCTCATGGCCTGGCCTTCGCCGAAGCCGGCTTGAGCGTCTCGACCAGGGCGGCCGTCGCGCTTGGAGAGTTGGGCACGCTCGGCCTGATCGAGCTGGCGCTCGGTCTCGAGGCGCTCCAGGACGCCCTTGCAGTGCTGATCGAGCCATCCTGGAAGCTGGCGCTTGAAGTCATCCATCCGATCGAGCGGGAGCGCGTCGAGCAGGCCATCGTGCAGCGCCAGGAACTCGGCCGCCTCATGCGCAAGCGACAGGGGCGCGAACCGCGGTTGGGTGAGGATGGCGCGGATTCGGCGTCCATGATCGATCTGGGCCTGGGTGCGGGGGTCGAGCGTCGTCGAGAAGCGTGTGAAGAGCTCGACCTCGAGGAACTGCGCGTAATCGAGGCGCAGGGTCTCCGCGAGGTCCTTCAGGATCGGCGCCTGGGCCTTGCCGCCGACGCGGCTGACGCTGAGGCCAATGTCGACGGCGGGCTTCTGGCCCTCGTCGAACAGCTTGGAGCTCAGCACGATCTGGCCGTCGGTGATCGAGATCAGGTTGGTGGGGATATAGGCGCTGAGGTTGCCGGCCTCGGTCTGGGCGATGGGCAGCGCGGTCAGCGACCCGCCGCCGAGGTCTGTCGAAAGCTTGGCCGCCCGCTCCAGCAGCCGGGCCTGGATGTGAGAAGACATCGCCCGGATAGGCCTCGCGTCCGGACGGCTGGCGCATGAGCAGCGAGAGCTCCCGGTGCGTCGCCGCATGCTTGGTCAGGTCGTCGACGACGATCAGGACGTGGCCGCCCTGATCGCGGAAATACTCCGCCATCGAGAAGCCGGCGTAGGGGGCGAGCCATTGCAGGCCCGGCGCCGTCGCCGGTCCGGCGACCACGAAGATGCAGCGCTTGGGATCGCCGTACTTCGTCACCGCATCGATGACCTGGCGCACCGAAGAGGACTTCTGGCCGATGGCGACGTAGACGCAGATCACGTCCGAGCCGCGCTGGTTGATGATCGCGTCGGTGGCGATGGCGGTCTTGCCGGTCTCGCGGTCGCCGATGATCAGCTCGCGCTGGCCGCGGCCGAGCGCGAGCAGGGCGTCGATCAGCTTGGTTCCGGTCTGCATCGGCTCGGTCACCAGATCGCGTTCGATGATGCCCGGCGCCGCGCGCTCGACAGGGTCGTGACGCGTCGCCGCAATCGGCCCGCCGTCGTCCAGCGGCCGGCCGAGCGGGTCCACCACCCGGCCCGAGCAGCGCCTCGCCCACCGGCGTCGAGACCACCGTTCCCAGGCCGCGCACCTGTTCGCCCGCCTCGACCCGACCCAGATCGAGGAGGACGCAGCCGACGAGGTCTTCGTCCAGCGCATGGGCGAACCCGGTCGCGCCGCCTTCGAAGCGCCATGAGCGAGCTCAGGGGCAGGTCCGGCAGGCCGCGAACGAAGGCGATGCCGTCGCCGGCCTTCTCGACAACGCCGATCTGCTCGGGCCGCGGCGTCAGCGACGCCTTGCTGACGCGGCCTTCGGCGGCCGTCAGCCAGCGATCAAGCGACTTTCGTAGCGTGATCGTCATCGTTCAGCTCGGCTTCGATCCGCTTCAGGTCTTCCGACCACGAGCGCCGCAGGATCGTGAACGGGAAGTGGACCTCGACGCCGGCGATGAGCGCCTTGTCGACCCGGAACTTCGGCGTGGCGGGTGCGCCCAGCGCCGCGCTCAGGCTCTCGCCGAACCGCGTGGCCGTCCGCTTGTCCAGAGGCGTGGCGGTGACGACCTCCAGCGTCTTCTTGTCCGCCGCCACGCGCGCGGCGATGTGCTTCTTGGAGTCGGCGGGAAGCGCCTTGACGTCGTCGCAGACGAGGTCGAGCAGCACCTTCCTGGACCGAGACCGCGGGAGCTTCCTGGAGCAGGCGCCGGGCGATCGACACGGCCAGCCGCGCCGCGTCGCGCCCGACCGTCCTGACGATCTCGGCGCGCTCGCGATCGAACGCTTTCTTGGCCTCCGATCTGAGCGTCTCGGCCTCTGCATGAGCCTTGGCGAGAACGGCTTTGCTCTCCGCGTCGGCGGCTTCGCGAGCCGCCTTCAGGGCTGCGTCGCGTTCCTGGGCGATCGCGGCGCGCTGGCTCTCCAAGCTCTGCTTCAGGTCTTCGGCGGCCTTCTTCTCGGCCTGGGCATCGGCGACCAGCTTGTCCGTCGCGGCCTTACGGGCCGCGATGATCCCGAGCACTGGCCGATAGAGGAACCGGTGCAGCAGCCAGACCAGCACCAGGAAGTTGGCGACCTGCAGTCCCAGGGTCCAGGGATCGAAGTGCATCTCAGTGCACGAACGGATTGGCGAAGAGGAGCAGGAGCGCGACCACCAGGGCGTAGATGGCCATGGTCTCGATCATGGCCAGGCCCACGAACAGCGTCCGGGAGATCACGCTCGCCGCGTCCGGCTGGCGGGCGATGGCGTCCATCGCGGCGGCGACCGCCCGGCCCTCGGCCAGGGCCGGCCCGATGGCGCCCATGCCGACGGCGAAGGCGGCGGCCAGGATGCTGACAAGTGCGAGGTAGTTCATCGGGGGCTCCTCATTTCTTGGGGCGGGTCTGGCCCACCGCCCCGCCGATGAAGACCATCGCCAGCACGGTGAAGATGTAGGCCTGGATCAGGCCGGTGAGCAGTTCGAGCGCCATGAACGGGATCGGCACGAGCAGGCCCACCAGCGAGAGCACGATGCCGATGACGAAGACGCCGCTCATGATGTTGCCGAACAGGCGGACCATCAGCGAGAAGGTCCGGGTGACCTCCGACAGCAGGTTGAGCGGCAGCATGATCCAGGTCGGCTTGGCGAAGTCGGCGAGATAGCCGCCGAGGCCCCGGACTCGGACGCCGAAATAGTGGACCGCGAAGAAGACGATGACCGCCAGGGCCGCGTCGGTCTCGAGATGGGCCGTGGGCGGCTCGAGCCCCGGGATCAGCGAGAGCAGGTTGGCCGAGGCGATGAAGATGAAGAGGGTCGCGAGGAAGGGCAGATAGGGCGCTGGATCGGTCTGCAGCGTCTCGCGGATCTGGCCCTGAACGGTCGTGACCAGCAGTTCCACGGCGGTCTGGCCCGGTCCCGGATCGAGGCGCAGCTTGCGTGTCGCCAGTACGCTGGTCAGCGTCAGCGCCGCCATCAGGCCCCAGGTCATGACCACCGGCATGGTGATCGGGACCGGCCCGACATGGAACAGCGACCTGGGCGGTGAGCGGCGAGGCGATCAACGGACCCTCCCCAGCATCCGCACGGCGATGGGCCGCGCCAGCACCAAGCCCGCCAGCGACGGCGAGCAGCGGGCCGGCGCCCTGAAAGGCCGTCCAGACCAGGACGCCGGCCACGATCGCCAGGCGCGCGAAGTGCAGGCCGATCGGCCGCCACAGGCCGCCGCTCACATAGAGGTCCGTGTTGAGCCTGCAGCGAGGCCATGCTCGCGCCGCCGAGGACGAGACCCGCCAGGCCGAACGCCGCCAGCCGCTCGATGTCGCCGGCGATCATGCTTGGTCCTCCTGCTGGATTTTCTGGATGCGCCCCCACGCCATCCAGCACCCCAGCGCCACACCCGACGACCAGCAGCGCGCCGGTCCAGAAGATGCCCGTGCTCGAAGCGATGGTCGAGCCACCGTCCCAGGAACAGCCCAGCCAGCGTGGGCGTGATCACCAGCCATCCGAGGGCGCCGATCATCGCCAGGTTCTGGGCGAGCGACCGCTCGCCGTGAGCCTGCCAGTAGGCCCGCCGCGCGGCCCGCTCGGCCACCGAGCGAGCCAGCTTGATGTCTTCTTCCGACGATGGTCCGGCAGGCGATCCGCTCATGCCCGGCCGCCCCCACCGTCGGTGGTCTCCGGCCGCAGGTAGCCGATGATCTGCCGGATGGCCTGGATCCTGAACTGTTCGGCGTGGGACCGCGCCTGGCGCTCCTCCTCCACCTCGGCGGCGAGCTTGCCGCGCACCACCGCTTCCAGGGACGCGAGGTCGTCGCCGAGGATGGCCTCGCGGGTGGCGATGGCCACATCCTCGCCGCCGCTGACGGTCAGCAGGCCGCCCCGCACGGCGCAGTACCCCTGCTCGCCGCCCGCGCGCCGCCAGCCGACGACGGAGACGGAGAGCGCGGTCACGAAGTCTGCGTGGTCGGGGCAGGATGCCGAACTCGCCGCTCTCGTCCTCGGCGCGGACGGCGGCGACGTCGGCGTAGTCGGCGACGACGGCGCTCGGCGTGGCGATCAGCAGCTTCATGCCGCCGCCTCAGCGGGTTTTGGCGAAGCCTTCGCCTCGAGCGCCTGGGCCTCGTCCAGGTCGCCGACCATGTAGAGCGAGCTCTCCGCCCACTTGTCCGCAACCCCGTCCAGGATCGCCCGGCAGCCGGCGATCGTCTTGGCGATCGGCACGGTGCGGCCCGGCTTGCCGGTGAAGGCCTCGGTGACCCGGAACGGTTGGGTCAGGAACCGCTGCAGCCGGCGGGCGCGGGTGACGGTCTGGCGGTCAGCCGGGCTCAGCTCGTCCATGCCGAGCAGCGCGATGATGTCCTGAAGGTCACGGTACCGCGCGATGGTCGCGCGCACCTCCTCGGCGAGCCGATAGTGCTCCTCGCCGACGACGTTGGGATCCAGCAGGACCGAGCCGGATCTCAGCGGATCGATGGCCGGATACATCGCCTCGGCGGCCATGGCGCGCGAGAGAACCACCGAGCCGTCGAAGTGGTTGAAGAGGGCCGTCACGGCCGGATCGGTGAAATCGTCGGCGGGGACGTAGACGGCCTGGATCGCGGAGACGGCGGCGCCGGGAACGGAGGCGATCCGCTCCTCCAGGTCGGCGACCTCGGTGGCCAGGGTCGGCTGGTAGCCCACGCGCGAGGGCAGCCGCCCCAGCAGGCCGGAGATCTCGCCGCCCGCCTGGACGAAGCGGAAGACGTTGTCCATCAGGAGGAGCACGTCGCGCTTCTTCTCGTCCCGAAAATACTCGGCGATGGTGAGGGCGCTGAGGCCGACGCGCCAGCGCGCCCCGGGCGGCTCGTTCATCTGGCCGTAGACCAGGACCGTCCGATCGAGGATGCCGGATCGCCGCATCTCCAGCAGCATCTCGTGGCCCTCGCGCGAGCGCTCGCCGACGCCGGCGAACACCGAGATGCCGCTGTAGGTCTCGACCATGGTGCGGATCAGCTCGGTGACCAGCACGGTCTTGCCGACGCCCGCGCCGCCGAACAGCCCGGCCTTGCCGCCGCGGGCCAGCGGCGCCAGCAGATCGATCACCTTGATCCCGGTCTCGAGCAGCGTGCGCGTCCCGCTCTGCTGGGCGAGCGGCGGCGGCGCGCGATGGATCGGCCAGCGCGGGGTCTTCGGCGGAATGGGCGGGCCGCCGTCGCGCGGGGCGCCGAGGACGTCGACAAGCCGACCCAGCATGGCCTCGCCAACGGGCACTGAGATGGGCCCGCCGGTCGCTCGGACCGGGACGCCACGGCTCAGCCCCTCGGTGCTCTGCATGGCCACCGCCCGCACGGTCTGTTCATCGAGGTGGGCCTGAACCTCGGCCACCAGAGCCACGCTCCCGCCGACCTCGAGCGCCTCGTTGATCGCGGGCAGCGCCCCTTCACCGAAGCGGACGTCGATCACCGAGCCGCGCACCGAGACCACGGTTCCCTTCGGACGGGCGGTCTGCTGGCAGCGCCATTCCTCGATCTCCGGCGAGCGTTGCGCGTCAATTCGAGCGCTGCGATCAGGCGTCGCCTCGTGACCGCGACAGGCGATGGCCGCAGTCAACTATATTGCTGCTAACACATCGGGGACACGCGGTGTTTGAGACAGCTCAACCCGTGTCTGCCAGCACCGACGGGTCACGCGGCATGAGGAGCTATTGCCATCGTACGCGATCATTCGACAGCGCCCGCAGAACACGCATTCCGCGCCCAAGCCTTGCACTAGCCGACCGGGCTAACGTAGCCGTTTCGAGCGTCCAACCGCTTGCGCTTCGACTTCTCGCCGCTGCGCATCATGACAAAGACGATTGATCGGGGTTTCTTGCGACTTCACCGGCCCGGCAAAGATCCGCCGCTACCGCGTCGCCGAGGCGGTGGCCGCGCCCATGTGCGGTCGCTAATTCGAGGTATGCTGGCGCAGTGGATGGCGCATGAACCCCCAGCGGCTCCTGATCGGCGGCTTGGCTCTGGCCGCGCTCGTGCTGGGCGGCATCATCCTGGTGGCGCCGCAGCTGCGCCCCACGCGCATGCTCTCCGGCTACATCGAAGGCGAGCCGCTCTATCTGGCCGCGCCGATCGCGGGTCAGATCACCGCCCTCGATGTACGGCGCGGCGACAGCGTCGCGGCGGGCGCGCCCTGTTCGTGATCGACACGAGAACACTGGAGGCAGCGACCGAACAGGCGGGCGGGCAAATGCGGCAGGCGTCATCGACAATCGACGCAGCGAAGGCGAGCCACGCCCAGCTCGCGGCGGACGTGGCTGTCGCGCGCGCCAACGCGGCCGAGGCCGATCGCGAGGCGGCCCGAGTGGAACGCCTGCTCGCCCTCCAAAACGGCGCGATCTCGCAGCAGGACATCGACAAGGCGCACGCCAACGCTGAGGTCGCGCACGCAGACTCGGCGGCAGCCGAGCAGCAGGCGCAGGCCGCGCAGCGCGCAGATTGCCGCCGCCGGCGGGCAGCTGGGCCAGGCCGAGGGCGCCCGCGCCGACGCCGAGGCGCGCCTCGACGAAGCTGCGCCGCGCGCGCCGGCCGCCGCCCGGGTCGAGGACGTCTTCTACCAGACCGGCGAGTGGGCGGCCGCCAACCAGCCGATCCGTCGCCTGCTGCCCGACGACCGGGTACGGCTGCGCTTCTTCGTGCCCGAGCGCGAGGTGGCGCACTATCACGTCGGCGACAGGTGCGCTTCGGGTGCGACGGCTGCGCGGACGGGCTGACCGCCCGCGATCGACTACGTGAGCCCCCGGCCGGAGTTCACGCCGCCGGTCATCTACAGCCGCAAGAGCGCGCGACCGGCTGGTGTTCCTGGTCGAGGCGCTGCCCGCCGACCCGCGCGGCCTGCACGCCCGGCCTGCCGGTCGACGTCGTTCCGCTGGGCGTGCCGGAGCGCCATGACGCTTCGCCATCGACGTCCAGGGGCCTGACCAAGCGCTTCGGCGAGAAGACGGTGGTCGACGCGTATCGCATGCAGGTCGAGGAGGGGCGGATCTGCGGCTTTCTCGGGCCGAACGGCTCGGGCAAGACCACGACCATCCGCATGCTGTGCGGGCTGCTCACGCCCGACGCCGGCGCAGGGCACGTGCCTGGGCTTCGATATCCGCACCGCAGTCCGAAGAGATCAAGCGGCAGGTTGGCTACATGACCCAGCGGTTCTCGCTCTACGAGGACCTGACCATCCAGGAGAACCTGCACTTCATCGCCCGCGTCTACGGCCTCGACCGCCGGCCGAGCGGAGTGGATGCGGCGCTGGACGGCTGGGTCTGGTCAAACGCCGCCACCAACTGGCCGGGACGCTTTCCGGCGGCTGGAAGCAGCGCCTGGCGCTGGCGGCCTGCATGCTGCACGAGCCGCAGCTTCTGCTGCTCGACGAGCCAACGGCCGGCGTCGATCCGCAAGGCGCGCGCGCGGATTTCTGGGACGAGATCCACGCGCCTGGCCGGCCGCGGCCTCACCGTGCTGGTCTCGACCCACTACATGGACGAGGCCGAGCGCTGCCACCGCATCGTCTACATCCTCGAGCGGCAGGCTGATGGCGCGCGGTACCGTCGCCGAGGTGATCGGGCACGCCGCGTCTCTTCACCTTCGTCGTCGAGGGCGAGCGGTGCGGCGACCTGTCGCGAGAGCTGCGAGGGCCGCCTGGCGTGCGATGGCCGCCGCGCCGTTCGGCGCAGCCGCTGCACGTCAGCGGCGCGCGACCGCGCCGCGCTCGGAGGCCGCGATCGCGCCCTATCGCAGCGCGCGATCGGCTGGACCGCGAGGACGACGCCGACGCCTGGAGGATGTCTTCATCCATCTGATGGACGGCGGCGCGGACACTGCATGAACTTCTTCTCCCCGCCGCATGTGGCGTTGCTGGTCAAGGAATTCATCCAGCTGCGGCGCGACCGGCTGACCTCGCCATGATCCTCGGGTGCCGCTGATGCAGCTGATGCTGTTCGGCTACGCGATCAACGACGATCCCACGCCACCTGCCGACCGCCGTGCTGGTCCAGGACGACACGGGCCGTTCGCGCGTCGGTGGTCGCGGCGCTGCAGCAATACCAGCTATTTCGACGTGACCGAGACGACCCGAACGCCGGCTGAGCTCGACGCCGCTGCTCCGCGAGGGCAAGGTGCAGTTCGTCGTCGACCATCCCGGTCAATTTCACCCGCGCGCGTAAAGCGGGGCGACGAGCCCAGATCCTGGTCGAGGCCGACGCCACCGACCCGGCCGCCGACTGGCATGCGCGGTGGCGGCCTTGCCGGCCTGCTGGCGCAGGCGCTCGGCGCACGATCTGGTCGGCCTGCTGGCAGCCCGCGGCGCAGGTCGCCGGCCGTTCAGGTCGTGGTCCACAACCTCTACAATCCCGAGAACATCACCGCCTACAACATCGTGCCCGGCCTGCTTGGCGTGATCCTCACCATGACCATGGTGATGATGACCGCCTGGCAGTGACCCGCGAGCGGGAGCGCGGCACCATGGAGAACCTGCTGGCCATGCCGGTGCGAGCCGCTCGAGATCATGATCGGCAAGATCGGCGCCCTACGTCATCGTCGGCCTGATCCAGACCGCCATCGTCCTGCTGCTGGCGAAATTGCTTTTCGACGTGCCGATGTCGGCGGCTGGGCCGGTCTGGCACGCGGGCATGGTGCTCTTCATCATTGCCAACCTGGCGCTGGGCTTCCTGATCTCGACCGTGGCGCAGCAACCAGCTTGCAGGCGATGCAGATGGCGGTGTTCTACATCCTGCCGTCGATCCTGCTTTCGGGCTTCGTGTTTCCCTTCCATGGGCATGCCCGCATGGGCGCAGGCGATCGGGGACAGCGCTGCCGGTGACCCATTTCCTGCGCATCGTGCGCGGCATACTGCTCAAGGGCCAGGGCCTGGCCGACTCCTGGCCCAGCCTGGCCGCGCTGGGGGTGTTCGTCTGCGTGATCACCGCGCTTGCCATAGCGCGCTACCAGCGGACGCTGGATTGAGCGCGGGGCCGCCAAGGTCGTTGGAACTCAGCCCTCGCTCCGGCCCAGGTGCCTGATGCGGCCAACGGCAAAGTCCGGCTTAGGGCGGCAAGCCGCCGATGGCGCGTTGCCCGCCACCGGACGTGCCGGTGGCCCAGATCGGGGGGAAAACGGTCATTGCGTGACGCGCCTCAGGCGGAACTTCCTCCACCTGAGGTGCAGCACGTTTCGCGTAGTGCGGGTGTGGTGCTGGCCGTTCTTGCCGGTAGGGATTTTCAATTCTCGGCCGATCTCGCCCGTACTAGAGCGGGATGAAGTTGGATTGAATCGCTGAGGGGATTCCCCTTGGGGCGCAAATCAGATTCAACCTGCTGGCTGGAGCGGGAGGCCGGCATGGATGGCGAGACCGTATTCGCTTGATCTGCGAGAGCGTGTTGTAGCGGCTGTTGAACGCGAAGGGCGTCGCGGCATGAGGCGGCGGCGCGATTTGGCGTCGCGCCGAGCACGGCGATCGGCTGGGTGAGCCGGTATCGCCAGACCGGCAGCGTGGCGCCGAGCCGATGGGCGGTCACAAGCCGAAGTCGATCCGCGGTGAGCATCACGACTGGCTGGTCGAGCGCTGCCGTGAACGGGACTTCACGCTGCGTGGCCTGGTCCTGGAACTGGCCGAGCGCGGGCTGAAGGTCGACTACCGCTCGGTCTGGGAGTTCGTCCACGCCGAGAAGCTGAGCTTCAAAAAAAAGCGTGCTCGCCAGCGAGCAGGACCGCCCGGACGTGGCGCGGCGGCGGGCGCAGTGGGTCGAACGCCAGCTCCGGATTGATCCGCGCCGCCTGGTCTTCATCGACGAGACCTGGACCAAGACCAACATGGCGCCGCTGCGGGATGGGCGCCGCGCGGCGCGCGGCTCAGGGCCAAGGTCCCCTACGGCCACTGGAAGACCATGACCTTCCTGGCCGCCCTGCGCCATGACCGGATCGACGCGCCGTGGCTGCTCGACGGGCCGATCAACGGCGAGGCCTTCCTGGTCTATGTCGAAAAGGTGCTGGTCCCGACCCTCGAGCCCGGCGACATCGTGATCATGGACAACCTCGGCAGCCACAAGGCCAAGGCGGTGCGCCAAGCCATCGAAGCGCCGGCGCCAAGCTGCTCTTCCTGCCGAAATACTCGCCCGACCTCAACCCGATCGAGCAGCTCTTCGCCAAGCTCAAGCACCTGCTGCGCAAGGCCGCCGCCCGAACCCTCGACGCCGTCTGCGCCGCCATCGCCGACCTGCTCGACGCCTTCACCCCCGCCGAATGCGCCAACTATCTCGCCAACTCAGGCTATGATCGGGCCTAAAATCATCCCGCTCTAGACGTCCACCGCAGTGTCAGATGGCGCCCTTCCCTCCGTCAAAGCGATGCCGTCCCGTATGAGCGCTCGGTCGTTCGGGCGACGGAAGAAAGCGCCTGCGAATTCTTCGATCGTGGCGGAAGCGACCGCCTCATATTGCGAAAGCGCCTCTCGCCCTTCGCGCGTCAGTCCGAGGTGACCATAGAGTGCAGCCAGCACCGCGTAGCTGGATGGGGGTCGAAAGCTGACTTGCTTGAACATCGCAAGGGCCTCGTTGAACTGCTTCTGCTGGAATCGCGCAACCGCGATATTTAACCGCGCCACGTCATTTGCGAGCGAGAGAGGAGCTAGGCGAATCGCCGTCTCGAGATGCTCGACCGCGATTTCCGGATCGCCGATCCGAGAACGAGAAATCCCACTCGTCAGCCAAGCGAATGAAGAGCCAGGATTTAGCGCAACAGCCCGGTCGACTAAGGCGGCCTCACGGTCCAGGTCATTGGCCAGTTGACGCAGGGCGCTGGCGACCTGAGCGATGACTTCCGGGTCGTCGCCGCCGACTTTCAGCGCCTGTTCCGCCAGCTCCAGACCTCGGCGACGGTGAAGCTCAGGGTCATCGGACCAGCCGAAGCTGATGATTTCGGGCATGGCAGGTCGCGGCCACGGCCGTGGCGATGCTGAAGTCAGGATCGAGAGCAATGGCGCGGTCGAGCAGATCGAGCGCTTGCAAGACTTCCTCGCGTCTGAACGCGCGGAAAAGCGGC
>CAVPBP010000003.1:0-360314 GCA_963701905.1 uncultured Pseudomonadota bacterium
CCTTGCATCGCGCGACCCGTAGCCGAGCAGCACATTGCCGCACGCCGCGATCGCCGCCATCAGCGCCCATGCCGCGTACGGGATCCGGTTCCATAGGGCCGCCTGGGTGTAGCCGCGCGAATTGATCACGTCGTTCATCCCTGACAGCACCAGCGCCGTAACCACCGTGATTTGCGCAGACGGCGGCGGCCGCACCGACGTCCAGAGACCAGTCTCTAGCTGATCCGTCCGCCTGTTAATCTGCGCTAGCTTGGCCGGGTCGTGGTCGCCATAGAACAGAATGCGCTGGTCGAGGTAGGCGATCAGCAGCGTGTGCGCGGACGCGGCGGCCGGCGGCGGCAAAAGGTCGGCGCGCAGGTATTCGGTCCCGATCGCGTTGGCTTCAGCCTCCTCGAAATTCTTGCGCTGATCGTAGCGATTGGTTGCCATCGAAAAGCTGAATCCGATGATCAACGCCAGCAGCGTCAACGTCTCGGCGATGACGATGCCGAAATCTTCGCTCCGCTTGTCGCCGCCGTGCGTCCCGTGATCGCGCAACCACAGGCCGACGGCTGACGCCAGCCACATGCCGACGAAAGCGACCAGGAAAAGCACCAGCGGATAGTCGGTCAGGCCTCGCATGCGCCACTCCTGGCGAGAAGACGCGCCCCGCGGCGCACTTGCGGAAGGTCGGGGCCAGCCACTGCGCCCTTCAGGTTAGCGGCGGGCCGGCCAGGCCCCGCTCCCGCGCCAGGCGCACGGATGTCCGGGATGATTCTGCAGGCGTTCCACGCCGGGGCGTGGCCTCGGGGTTGGCTTGGCAGAAACAGCCAGTATCCGGGGGGCCTTCGCCATGAGATCGCGCCACGACCCGACAATCGGCTGGCCAGGCTCGTCGCTCGCAGGTCTCGTCGGTGCGCTTGCCATTGGGTGAGACGCTAGCCTGGGTCAAACCGGTCGCGCGCTAACCTGGATTAGCGGTCGGCGACGAACGCCGCCCTAGGCTGACAGTGCGGCATGCCTGGTCAGAACTGCCGCGGCTTACACGCCATCACAATACCTGAACTATTCAACGGATGACTTCGGTGCCTGCGCAGAAATCGGCTGAAGTTCGACTGCTTGCCAGCGGTTCGCCGCGTCTGAGCTGTTCATCCAGGCCATAACCCCATGACAATCCTGGAAACGATCAAAGCGGCCCGGCCGCCGGCGCTTCCCAAAGACCTCGGCGAGATGCGGACCGTGATGGCCGCGGACCGCACACTGATGGCCTGGGTCCGCACCGCCATGGCCATGCTCAGCTTCGGCTTCACGATCTACAAGTTCCTCGAGGACTTCGAGGGCAAGAGGGGCCACGCGGGTCCCGATCTTCCTCAGCACGTCGGACTGTTCCTGGCGGGCATGGGCACCCTGTCGATCGTCATGGGGACGCTCGAATATTGGACAACGCTGAGGGACCTGAACCGCACCGACCGATTTGGTCCGGGCCGGCCAATTCTGCTGGTGGCTTTCGTGCTGTCCGCGGCGGGGGTCGCGCTCTTCATCAGCATCGCCTTCAGGCTGTTCTGATGCACGGCCCGGACGCCCAGAAGACGCTCGAAACAGGCGCCGCCACGCTGGTCTTCACGGCCATCTTCCTGTTCGGCGGCCGCTTCTACCCGATGCACATCGTGACGCGCGACCAGCGAAACGTCCTGTCGGTTTCGGCTGGCGTCTCGCTGGCCTACGTCTTCGTCCACCTGATGCCAGAGCTGGCCGGCGCGCGGCTGACGTTCGTCAAGTCGACGTCGATCCCAACTCAGTTCAACGGCATGGTCGTCTACTTTCTCGCCCTGGTGGGCTTCCTGGTCTTCTTCAGCCTGGACCACTTCAGCAAGACGGCGCGAGCGGAGGCCGCCGAGGGCGACGTCCCGGACTTCAGTGTCAAAGTCGCCGGCTTCGCGGGCTACGTCTGCCTGGTCGCCTACCTGCTGGTGAACAACCTCGACAACTCGGCGCTGGCCTCGACGGCGTACGCCGTGGCGATGGGCGTTCACTTCCTGACCTTCGACCACGGTTTTCGGGAGGAGCCCGGCACGGGTTACGAGCGTCGCGGCCACCTGCTGCTGGCCGCCGCGGCGCCGGTGGGCTGGGCGCTCGGACTGATGTTCGCCCTGCCGCAGGCCATTCTCGCCTTGATGCTGGGGTTTTTGTCGGGCGGCGTCATCGTCAACTCGATGATCACCGAACTGCCCTCCAACAAGGACGGCAAGTTGATACCGTTCCTGTTCGGCAGCGTTGCCTACTCGGCCATTCTAATTCCGCTCGGATGAAGAGTGGTCTCATCGACGTGACAATTGGCTCGTCATCAGGAAAGGCGTTGTCGAATGAGCGATATGCTTACACGCATAGCAACGAACCTCATCGCGCGAACGGAAGGGCCCGCTGCACTTCCGGATGTTTCTGCAGCCGGTGATGGCGATCGGCTTCGCGATACACGACGGCTTGAAGGACGCGAAAGCGGGCAAGTCGCCGTATTTCTGGTCGCTGGTCACGGTCCCGGAGCACCGCAAGGAGATGATGCGGGACGGCTGGAAGAGCGTCGGCAAGGTGTTCATCCTCGCCCTGGTGCTGGACGTCATCTACCAGTGGATCGTGCAGAAGTTCGTCTACCCGGGCGAGGCGATCATCGTCTCCATCCTGCTGGCGATCTTGCCCTATCTGCTGGTGCGTGGGGTGGTGACGCGCATTGCGCGGAAAACGCCGGCGCCGCACCTGGCGTCGAAGCTCTAGGTTCAGCTCAGGCGCGATGGACCACAGTTCGCCGGAACGTTCAGGTCCCGTTCACCGCTGCCTGCCCAGGGTTGCGCCTCAGGCCGAACTTTCCCGCGCGGGGGAGCTCCGGTCGGGTGAAGGTCCACGCCGTCCGGCGTGGGCCTCCACCTAGCCCGTCTGTCCGGCCGCGAGCTGCCCAGCTTCCTTCGCGCAGTCGCGGGTAGGGCCGAGCCTCTTCACCGCACCCATGGATCTATGCGTCTCCTGCGGCCCCTCCCTGCCCTCAATCCATGGTCGCCGATCCATGACGTCGGCCGCCCGAGCACGCTGGCCGACGCGCGGCTCGGCTTTGATCTGGATTGGCCGGCGCTGGCCTTTCGACGGCGCCTGACCGGCGGCGCGCGGGGCTTCCCGTCGGAGTCGGTTAACTCAGATTAGCTCGCACGGCCGGGCGCCCGATCAAAATGCCTCCGCGCAGCGACGAAAACAGCCGGCCACGGGCCGGGGTCGCCGCAGGAAAGGCCCGCCCCCAATGCCTGACAAAAAGCCCAACATCCTCATCCTCTGGGGTGACGACATCGGCATCTGGAACGTCAGCCACTTCAGCCGTGGCATGATGGGATACCGCACGCCCAACATCGACCGCGTCGCCGAAGAAGGGGCGACGTTCACCGACTACTACTCGCAGCAGAGCTGCACCGCCGGCCGCGCCTGCTTCATCACCGGGCAGAACCCGATCCGCACCGGCCTCACCAAGGTCGGCATGCCAGGCGCCACCGTCGGGCTGCAAAAGGAAGACCCGACCATCGCCGAGATGCTGAAGCCGCTGGGCTACGCCACCGGCCAGTTCGGCAAGAACCACCTGGGCGACCGCAACGAATACCTGCCGACCGTGCACGGCTTCGACGAGTTCTTCGGTAACCTCTATCACCTGAACGCCGAAGAAGAGCCCGAACTGCCGGACTATCCCAAGACCCCGGATTCCTGGAACAGTTCGGTCCGCGCGGGGTCATGCATAGCTGGGCGACCGACACCGACGATGCGACCACCGACCCGCGCTGGGGCCGGGTCGGCAAGCAGAAGATCACCGACACCGGCCCGCTCACCAAGAAGCGCATGGAGACCATCGACGAGGAGATCACCGAGGCGGCGCTCGGCTGGATGGAGGAGAAGGCCAAGGCCGATGAGCCCTTCTTCCTCTGGTACAACTCGACGGCCATGCACTTCCGCACGCACGTCGCCGAGAAGAACATCGGCAAGAGCGGCCAGGATCCCTACAGCGATCGCATGGTCGTCCACGACGAGCAGATCGGCATGATGCTCGACAAGCTCGACGAGCTCGGCATCGCCGACAACACCATCGTCATGTACTCCACCGACAACGGCCCGGAGAACGACACCTGGCCGGACGGGGCCAACACGCCGTTCCGCGGGCAGAAGGACTCCAACTGGGAGGGCGGCTGGCGGGTGCCGTCATTCATTCGTTGGCCGGGGCACATCAAGCCTGGCTCGGTCTTCAACGGCATCGTCTCGCACATCGACATGTTCCCGACCTTGCTGGCCATCGCCGGCAATCCGGATGTCACCGAGCAGCTGCTGGCCGGGACGACGTTGGGCGATCAGACCTTCAACGTCCATCTCGACGGCTACAACATGGTCCCATACTTCACGGGCGAAGCAGCCGAGAGCCCGAGGCAGGCCATCATGTACTTCAGCGACGACGGCGACGTCATCGCGGTGCGGATCGGCGACTGGAAGATGCATCTGGCGGTCCAGCGCGCCAATACGATGCGGCAATGGGCCGAGCCGTTCGTCAAGCTCAGGCTGCCCTACATCATGAGCCTGCGCCGCGATCCGTTCGAGCGGGCGGAGTACAACTCGAACACCTACCTCGACTGGATGGTCGACCACGTGCCGCAGCTCTACGAGATGCAGGCCGTCGTGGCGGAGCAGATCGCTGACTTCGCGAAGTTCCCGCCCAGACAGAAGCCCGCCTCGTTCAACCTGGACGCGGTGCTGGCGCAGGTGTCAGCGCACGGCCACGAGTGACGTCGACCACAAGCTCTCGCTCGGCTGACAGCGGCGGCGAAGCCACCCCGACGCGGTCATCTTGCTCCTCCCGATGATCGCCTACTGCGCCCATGCATGGAGCATCGATGCATGGGCGTTTCTTTGCGAGCCACCGTGCTCTCAGCGCTTCGGATACAGCAGCGTGAGCACGAGGCGCCCGCCGACGCCGTGGGGCCCGCCCGGAACCGTGGCGACGTAGTATTTGAACGCGGCGCCGACGCTGATCAGTTGACCGCCGACCTTGCTCACCTGGCTGACAGTGGCGATCAGCGGCATGCTGAGGTTGCGCGCCTGCCAGTCGTAGGTCCCCTCGGTGCTGAAGCCATATGTCGTCGCCGTCTTGGTCGTGTAGTTGAGGAACGGCTGAAAATAGAACTTGTTGTAGTCGGCTCGCGTGTTCGAACCGGCGAATGACCAGAGCTGATTGGCCAGCATCCCGACGGTCCAGCCGTTGCTCTGGCTGAGGACGACCGCCGTCGGCCCTGCCGACCATTTCCCCGTCCCCAACAGCTTGTCTGTCGCCGTCGGGACGAGGATCGCCGGCCCGACGCCCCAGATCAGCTTGCCCACCTTCGCCGGCGACAGGAACAGGCTCTGAAGGGTGTCGCTGAGGCCGAACTGACGCTGCCCGCGGGGGGAAGATGTCCGATTGGGCCACGACAGGCACGATGGTCCGCGAGATCAGATTCCAGTTGTCGTTGAGCGCGATCGGGATCACCGGCTGGATGTTGAGCGTGAACTTCTGGCCGTCGCGCGCCGGCCCGATCCCGCCATCGAAGTTCGCCTGAAAAGGGACGCTCGTCAGCGAGGCGATGGGATTCGACAGCTGCTTCGCCAGCTCGGCCGCATTGTTCGGCTCGGACGCCGCAGGCGCGGCGGGCTGGTCGGGGGCTGGGGCCGCAGTCGAGGCGTCCTGGGCGCGGGCGGCGCCAGCGAGCAGGAGCACTGCTACGCTCGTCAACAAGGCGCCCGCAACTCTGACACTCCGTAGCACGGGCATCTCCTCATTCGTTTCCAGAGGAGGTGCGGCGCTTGCCGTCGCCGGCGGGCTAACCTCGGTCAATCGTCGCGGCATCGAGATCGCACAGAGCGAAGAATATCTGGTCGCTCCAAAGGCGGCGCTCAACAGCGAGCGGTGGGTGATGCGTCGCGGCTCCGGCTCAAATCACCGCCAGCCCGTGTCGGCGCCTGGCGCCCCTACTGTTCCCAGCCTGGCGGCAAGTCCTTCCACTCGCCGCCGGCCGCGCCGCGGTCGAAGCCGTACTGGAAGAGCGAGCGCATGTAACCCTGGTCGAACGGACCCTTGTAGGGCGGGGTGAAGTCGCTTTCGATGTAGGCGAGGTGATAGCCGACGTGGTCGCGCTGGGTGAGGGCGTAGATGCGGATCATGTCGTTGACGCCACTGGTGCCGATCATCATGGAGACCGCGCGTGAGGCGATCGGCAGGGTGCGGCGCTTGACGTTCGTCTCCGCCGCGAGCAGGCGGCCATTGCGGATGATGTAGGCGTCGCGCTGGCGCCCAGCTGTGCCCGCAGCCCTCTCCGCGTCGCCGGCGTTGATCCCCGGCGGGTAGAGGAAGGCCTGGGCGAAGACGCCGCCGTCGACATGCATCTCCTGGCGCTCCTCGCCGTTGACCTCGACGTCGATCATCACCGGCGGAAACACCGCCGGAATCGCCGACGACGCCATCAGGATCTTGATGATCAGCTCGCGCGCGCCGGGCTTGCCGCTGGCCGCGATGGCCCCGATGTTCCAGATGCACTCCTGGCCGGCGTCGAGGTTGGTGGTCAGGATCAGCAGCAGCCGTCCCTTTTGGTATTCCTCGCCGATCCGCTGCACCATGTGGTCGTCGAGCAGACGCGAGACGGTCTCGCGCAAGGGGGCTGTGTCGCCCATCGCGTCTTGGAAGATGGCCGCCAGTTTGCCCCGCGGCGTGAAGATGTCCCTGGCGGTGGTCTCCGTGTAGACCTCCCGCAATTGCGGGTCGTAGTCGGGACCGAGGAAGGCGAAGGGCGCGCTGAGGGCGCCGGTGCTGACCCCGGTGACACCCTTGAAGTTGGGACGGTCGCCGCGGGCGGTCCAGCCGACCAGCAGCCCGGCGCCAAAGGCGCCGTCGTCGCCGCCCCCGGAGATCGCCAGCATCTCCATCGGCGGCAGCGGGCCGCTCTGCCCGGCTCGCCGGCGGGCCTCTACCTCGCGCTGCGCCGCTGCGATGAACTCCTGCTGCAGCTGGGCGACGTCGGAGGGCATGAAGCGGGCGTTGGACAGGCCGAGCACGCGGACTTGCTGCGACTGCACGAGCGTCGCCGCCGGCTCGCGCTGCGGCGTCGCACAACCTGCGGCGGCAAGGCTTGCGCCCAGCGCGATCGCCATCGCCGCCCGCTGCAAGCGCCGCGTCTGCCTAGGCTTTGCCCAACCCGGCAATCCGCCGGCGCTGAGACCTGGCCGCCGAGGGCGTCGGGAACGAGCAGCAGGATGATCCAGAGCGACAGCCACGAGACACCTTCGACATCGGGGCGCTCCGGAACGAAGACGCCACGCGCGCCTGAAACCAACCCTGATCGCTCCGGTTGTCGTTAACCTGGGTCAACGGGCGGTCCATTCTGTCTCTCGACCGCTGCTGGCGGCCGCTCGGCACGGGCGCGGCGGGATGGTGGTTCTCTTCCAGCGCCCCACAGCGCGCGGTTGATCCAGGTTAGTGCTGGGGAGCGCCGCGGCGCGCAATCTGCGGAACGTTGCAGCGCCACGTGCTCTCGCCGCGGGGGCCTACCATGCCCGGCAGCTATTTCTGGCGGCCCGAGCCATGAACGACCATGCAGATTCCGGCGCCGCCAGCATCACCCGGCGGGTGGGCGCCTTCTACGAACGCCATCCCTACCCGCCGCCGACCGACGATCTGGCAGCCTATCGCCAGATCTGGGACGAGCGCCGCCGGCGCGCCGATTCCTTCCTGTTCTGGCCCGGCGAGCCCTATCGCGACGACCGCAGCATCCTGGTGGCCGGCTGCGGCACCACTCAGGCCGCGAAGTACGCGCTGCGGTGGCCCAACGCCCGTGTGACCGGGATCGACATCAGCGCCGCCAGCATCGACTTCACCCGGAAACTGAAGCGGAAATACGCCCTCGACAACCTCGAGGTACGCCAACTGGCGGTGGAGCGAGCGCCGGAGCTCGGGACCTCTTTCGACCATGTCGCCTGCACCGGCGTGCTGCACCACCTGCCCGACCCCGACGCGGGTCTGGCGGCGCTGCGCGAGGTGCTCGCGCCCGCCGGCGCCCTGCATCTGATGGTCTACGCGCCCTTCGGCCGCGCCGGGGTCTATCTGATTCAGGACTACTGCCGGCAGCTGGGAATCGGCTCCAGCGCGGCCGAGATTCGCGACCTCGCGATCGCCCTGCGCTCGCTCCCGTCCGACCACCCGCTGGCGGCGCCGCTGCGCCATGCGCCGGACTTTCGCGACGCGGCGGGCCTGGCCGACGCGCTGTTGCATCCGCACGACCGCGCCTACTCGGTTCCGCAACTGATGAGCCTGCTCGGCGACGGCGGCATGGCGTTCGGGCGCTGGGTGCGGCAAGCGCCCTACCTGCCGTCGTGCGGCGCCCTTGCCGCCTCGCCGCATCGCTCTCTCCTCGATCGGCTGGCGCCTGAAGCGCAATTCGCCGCCGTGGAGTTGTTCCGCGGCACGATGGTCCGCCACGGCCTGGTCGCCTACCGGGCTGACCGGCGGCCACCGACGCCCGAGGTGGCCTTCGACGGGGACGCCTGGCTCGGCTATGCGCCGGTGCGCGCGCCGGACACGATCGCGGTCCCGGACAATCGCCGGCCGGGGGCGATCGCCGTGCTGATCAACCGCAACCACACCTACACGGATCTGGTCCTGCCCATCGACGCGCGGCAAGCATCGATGCTGGCGGCCATCGACGGCAAACGCACCATCGCCGAGATCGCCGCGCATCCCTCGAACCGAGATGCCGCGCGCGACTTCTTCCAGCAGCTTTGGCGGTACGATCAGGTCGTCTTCGACACGACGAGGGCCGGTTAGGCCCGGGCCATCCGGCCGCCAGAGCATGACAACAAGGTCCGCCGGCGCGGCAACTGCCGTCGAGGCTAATCTGCATCAATAAGGCGCGAGACCCGCAGGCCTAGAACCGGGGTAGGCCGCCGTCCGGCGCGCTGTGTAAGGAACGCGACAAAGCCGCGAGACGCCGATCGGAGATCCCTTCGCCGATCTCGCACCGCTTCCCGTCCCCTCCCCCCGGTTGGGAAGCGCGGCGACGGGCGTTCCCCCTCCGCCTCGGCGGAGCGCAGCGACCGGGCGGCGGCTCCCCCTTTTGACAACGCCCGCGCCGGCAGGTCCGCCAGGTGCGCAAACCCCGTCGCTCGGACCACCATCGAAGCGAGACAACCTCAGAAACGGAAGCCCGCGGCGAGATAGGGTCCGTACTCGAGCAGGCTCACGGAGTTGTTCAGGCCGGTGCGGCCGGTGTTGTTCCGGTTGATCTTAGCGACGGCATAGCCGGCCGACAGATCGAACCCGCTGGACACCAGGTAGTTGAGGCCGAGGTTGCCGTTGTATCCGACCACGCCATCGACGCCGAGGCCGGTGAGCGCGAAGCTGTGATCGATGCGCCACCTGCGCGAGATGATGTAGTTCATCCGCTCGCCGACCCACGGCTGCACGAAATTCGTCGAGTGAGACCCACTCAAAGCAAGTCGACTGCCCTGGAAATTGGCGCTCGCGCTGACCTCGTCGTAGGAAAATCCGGCCCGCAGATCCATGGAGAACGGACTGGCCGGTGGTGGCGCGCACGACCCGATAGCCAACGCCCGGCGATATCAGGAACAGCGAGACCTTCGAGCTCAGGAGCGCGGTCGGTCCGCGCGGCAGCGGCATCACCGGCTTGGTGGCGCTCACCGCGAGGTAGAGGAAGTTCACCTCGCCCGACCAGTCGCCGTAGCGGACCAGACAGGCGCAGTCGGCCGCGAAATCCAGCTTGCCGATCACGTCGGCGAGGGTCGGCCGGGGCAGGTTCACCGACGGGTCGAGGCCCGGCGCACGGCCGAGCCCGACTTTGGCGTTGGTGTGCGGCAGCCACAGATAGGGTGTCAGCTCAAACTGCCACTTCGGCGAGCCAGCGTCGGTCAGGCCATCGTTGCCGTTGAACTGGTCGATCTGCGCCAGCGCCGGTTGGGCGCATAGCAGCCCGAGCAGCATCGCCAGTGCGCCGAGAGCTGTCCGCGCGGCGCCGTCGCGCCTGGTATCAGGTTTCATCGGGAAGACTCGCTGGGTCAAACGCGCCAGATGGCGGGGATCGCATGGTCTGCTGCGGCCCAGGCCCGCGTCTTGATCCAGGTTAACCTGGGGACCCGGCCGCGACGGGACGGGGACATCCCGCGTTTCGCGCGGCAATGTTGACTTACATTAGCCCGGTCGGCGTTCGACCCCGCGATAGTTCAGCCCCTGATGTGTCGAAGGGGCAACGCACGTGGCGCTGGCAGGGATCGCGTCCGACCACGCCGATCCCGCGGCGCGGGGCGCTCAGAGCGTCGACCGGGCTCGGATCACCGAATTCGCGCACGCTCGCGCCGCCCGCCTGGAAGGCAGGGGCTACGCCGTGAGGTGAGGCTCCGGAGGAACAACGCGTGACGACCGATAGAGCCGCGCCGAGACGGTCATGAAGCAGCGCACGCGATCGAGCGAGGCGAACTGCGACGACCGAACGAGTTCGTCGTTCACTCACTCACCGCGCGTTGGCTTGCCGCACAGCTGTCGCGGGGACGGTTGAATGTCGTTCGCTGACGTCCTGCTGCGCGTGGCGCCACGAGGAAAGGACGAGTTCGAGCGCTTGTCCGTCGCGGTGGACCTCGTCCAAAGGCTGCGCGCGCGGCTCAACGGGGTCTTTGTCGCCACGAACGATCTAGCGGACTCAGACCACGCGCGAGCCTTGTTCGAGCGCGCCGTGAGCAGAACCTCGATCGAGACCACCTGGCGGGTCGTGGACGGCCAGTCGAGCCGCGCTCTGCTGTATCAGGCCCGTCGCTCGGACCTCTCGATCCTGCCGCTGAGCGCGGCGATCGGCGGCGGTCCGGATTGCGCGCCCGAGCTCGTCGCGCTCGCCTCGGGCCGCCCGGCGATCATCCTTCCGGCGCCCGCCAACTCGATGTCGATCGGGCACACGGTCCTGGTCGGATGGAACGACTCGCGCGAATCCGCCCGCGCCGTCCACGACGCCATGCCGATCCTCGTCGCCGCGGACAAGGTCGTCGTTCTGACCGTGTTGGGCGGGGACGACCTGGAGCCGATGGCCGATCGCCGGCTGGTCGAGCACCTGCGCCAGCACGGAGTCTCGGTCGAGCTCGCCCGGCGCCATGGTGAGATCGCGGAAGAAATCGCCGCGGAGGCGCGCCGCGTCGATGCCGACCTGCTGGTCATCGGTCTGCATCGCATGCCCGAGGGATCGCCGAACAAGCTCGGCTACGTCAGCACGCGGCTGTTGCGGGCGGCGGCGCTGCCGGCCTTCGTGTCGAGCTGACCGCCTCAGAAGGCCTGTCGAGCTGCGCTCGCGGCGTCCGCAGACGGCGCGTCGCGGCTGGGCAGAAAATCCGAGTCGTCGAAACCGGCGGGCGACCGGCCCGGCCAATCCTGGCCCGGCTCCGAAATTGCCTGCAGCTTCCGGGGATTGGTCACCGCGAGCGCGCCGTTGTGGAACTCGATGACGCGATCTTCGCGAAGCTGCCGCAGGACCCGGTTGACGTGGATCGAGGTCAGACCGGTGGCGTCGGCGATGTGACGCTGGGTCAGTGGGATCTTGACGACGGCGCCGGGGACGATCGCCCCTGGGCCCCGCGAGGCGACGACAAGCTCGCTGATCAGCGCGCCGATCCGCTCCTTCGCACTGCCTTGACCGAGGACGGTCAGCGTCTCGAGGCCGTGATGGTTTTCACGCTCCAGGAGGCTGATGAAGGCTTCGTTCAGCGATGGAACCCGCCGCCGCAGGTCGTCGAACTTGGTTCGCGCGATCGGGCAGACGGTGACCATGGTGACGGCTGTCGCGGTATGACCCAGTTCCGCGCCTGCCGGATCGAGCCCGAACAGCCCGCCGGGCAGCAGAAACCGGGCAATCTGGCGACGGCCGTCGGGCATGTCACGATGCAGCGCCACCCAACCCGAGATCAGGTGGAAGACATAGTCGTTGGGGTCGCCTTGGGCGTAGACCACCTCGCCGGCGTCGAAGACGCGCACCGCCGAACGCGCCGCTTCAAGGGCCGCCACGCCATCCGCGTCGTTGTCGTCGATGCTGTCGCACAACCCCTTGTGACGCACGACGCAGTAGGCACAGGGCAGCCGTGCCCGGCTCGGGTTCGATGTGTGTGTGCTCAGCATTGCGAACGCCCCGCGAATATCCCGCCAAACTACGCGTCCAGAACAATCCTTGCGGTAACTCGGTCCCTGTTCTTTTGACCGTTCCCAAGGGCGATCCGATCGCAGCCGTCGCTGTTTCCACTCCTAAGTGTATGATTTCAGCACTGACACACTTCGGTCAATGACCGACAGACTTGGAGATTACCTAGATCGCGGAAGTTTTGTCCCGAGTTGCATCAGTTCAAATTAACACCGATTTTTCACATGGGGCGTTAGTCCGCCCAACGATGCTGTCACCAATGGCAAAATACTGCTGCCACGGAATTGTGCCAGACGTGACACGTCCGGTCTTCTGGGTGAGATGAACTTGCAGGCTCAAGCGGACGAAGTTGACGCATCGTCATCTCCAAATCTACCAGGGTTAACGGGTCAACTGAGCGGCGCTGCTTCATTCGCCCCCCACATCGCACGGACTGTGGCGCGAACAAGACACGCTGTGCTTGCAAAACGCCACGCCCCGGCCGCAAAGTGTTCCTTGAACGTGCGACTAACGGACGGGCTTTAGCATGACGGCGCGCGGTCCAACGCTGCGCGAGCGGGTCGCCACTCTCGAAGACGAGCTCGCCGCTGCTCGTCAGGAGCTTGCGAGCGCGATCCGCAGCCGGGAGATCGCTGAGACGGCGATACGGGCGGTGACGGAGGAAAATCACGCCACAAACCAGGAGCTGCTGATCTCACGGGAGAAGCTGCAATCCCAGAATGACGAGCTGACGGTGCTCAACGGCCAGCTTCAGGAGGCGCTCGCCGACTATCGGACGATGGCCGACGATCTGGAGAGCATTCTCACCACTTCGGACGTAGCAACCATCTACCTGGATCGGGACCTGAGCATACGTCTCCTGACGCCCTTGAAGTCCATGCTGGCCGCCGTCCCCCCCGACGCCGGCCAACCGCTCGCCGAGCCCGATCACCACCTCGCCAACCAACACCTGCTGGGCGACGACGATCTTGGGCGGCTCGTCAGCGCCCTTCTCGCGGCGCGCGGCGCGCGGCCGGAACGCCCCGTCGTTTACCTCGTGGACGATGATCGCGGGGATCGTGAAACGATGGCCGAACTGCTCAACCAGCGCGGCCTGCGCGCGCGGACCTACGACAGCTCGACGGCGCTCCTCGACGATTTGCAGCCACTGTCCGAGGGTTGCATCGTGGTCGATGCGGGAATCCCGCAAATGAGCGGGTTCGAGCTGCTGGATCGTCTGAACGAGATCGGCTCGGCGCTGCCGGCGATCATGGTGGCAAGACACGGCGACGTCAGGATGGCGGTGCGCGCGCTTCGCAACGGGGCAGTAGATTTTCTGGAGAAGCCGGTCGACGTCGACCAGCTGGTCGCCAGCATCGGCAAGGCGCTGGAGCAGACGCGTGACTCGACGGCGCACCAGGCAGTCCACGCTGCGGCAGCGTCACGCCTGGCGGAACTCACCGAGCGTCAGAGGCAGGTGCTGGCGCTGGTGCTCGAGGGGCGACCCAACAAGGTCATCGCCGCGCAGCTTGGCCTCAGCCGGCGCACCGTCGAGGCGCACCGGGCGGCGATCATGCGAAAGACCGGTTCGAAGTCGATCTCGGCGCTGGTGCGTTCGGCGCTCTCGGCGAGCTGAGCGCGACCTCGTCACGGCCGGCGCGTGATCTATGTTAAGCGCGCCGCAACTCCGCCGTTGCACTCCTTCCGGCCGCAGCACTCGACCGGCGCCCAGGAGCAGCGATGCCCGAAGTTCAGTTCACCGTCCTTCCCTTTGGCAATCGCTGGACCATCCAGCGCGGCGCTCGTCGGGTGTCGATCGAAGAGACCCTCGACCGCGCGATGGCGGCTGTGATCGACGTCGCGGACAAGGCCACTGTGGCTGGCGAGCAGGCCGTGGTCCTCGTCCAAGAACGCGAGGGTGGTTGGCGTGAGTTCGTCTACACGCACGAGCCGGATCATCGCCGCCCGATAGATTTGAGAAAACTGCGGCGGGGATGATCCCGGCGCGCCTTACCGTGGCAGCCGTCCAGATCTAGCGCCGCACCGCAACGCAGAGCCTTCACCGCAGGCTTGGTGACGCCAGCCGAAGATGGTCGACCGGAATCACTTCGGCGTTGGCGAAGCGGTTTTTCAGCCCAGGCAGCATCTGTCTGGCGTCACCCACGATGAGGACATCGACGTTTGCCGGATCGACGAGCCGCGTTGCCGCCGCCAGCGCTTGGCCGCGCGTGACCGCTTCGATCCGCTCGGGATAGCGGTCGAACTCGCTGAGACGGACGTGATGGATGGCATAGTCCGCCAGCAAATCCGCCGTTTCCGCGCCGGTCTCCGCGGCGCGCTCGAAAGCGCCAACCAGGGCCGCCTGGTGAGCCGCCAGCTCGCCGGCCGGGGGCGGGCTGCCGCGCAGGGCCGCGAGCTGGTCCAGCATCAGACCGGCAACCTCAGGCGCCGAGGCGTTCCCGGTCTGCACGCTGGCCGAGAACAGACCCGTTGCGCCCATTTCGATCAGCTCGCTGCTCGCGCTGTACGTCAATCCGCGCTTGACGCGGATCTCCATGTTGAGCCGGGACGAGAAGTCGCCCCCGAGCACGTCGTTGGCGACTTCGACTGCATCGAACGACCGGTCGTGGCGTCCGATCGAACGGCCAGCGACGACGACCGTCGCCTGGTCCGCGCCTGGCAGGTCGATCAGGATCGTACGGCCGCGCGGCGCTGGTTCGCCAACCCCCGCCTGGGGCGCCCGGTGAGCGGGCCTCGCCCAGCCGCCGAAGACTCGTTCGGCGAGCGCGAAGGTGGCCTCGGGGTCGACGTCGCCGGCTATCACCAGGACGGCATTGTCGGGCCGATAGATCCGTCTGTACTGGCCGATCACGCTCGTGCGGTCGATGCGGGCGATGGAGGCCGGCAGGCCGTTCGTGGTGTGACCATACGGACCCCCGCCGAACACCAGGGGTGCGACGGCCAGATCGACCAACCCATCCGGCTGCTCCATCGACTGCAAGACCGACGCCCCAGCCTCCTCGCGCACGCGACGCAGCGCAGCGTCGCCGAAGGTCGGGCGGCGCACGATGTCGGCCAGGACGGCCAGTCCGCCTGGGAGCGACGTCGACAGGCCGGAAAGGTTGAACGTCGAGGCGTCGTCAGCAGCCTCGGTCGACAGCGTGTCGCCCAAAGCATCGATCGACGCGCTGATCTGGAGTTCCGATCGGCCAGCCGCGCCCCGGGTCGCCAACTCGGCGGTGATCTCGGAGAGGCCCGCCTTGCCTGGCGGATCGAGCGCCGAGCCGCCGCCGAAGGTCAGCAGCGCCGTCGCCAGCGGCGCATCGCCGGTGTGCGCGACGATCACCCTGAGCCCGTTCTGCAGGGTTCGCTCGAACGGCCTCGGCAGAGCGACGGGGACCGGCGCACCAAGCTGCGGTAAGTGCGACGCCATCTGCGTCGGCTGTGAGATGCGCGCCGCGGCGTCCTTCGACTTGGGTTGCTCGGCCCGACCCTGCAGCGCGCTCGAGGAACCACGCGTGGCGCGGTAGCGAATGGTGATCCTGCGGTCGTCGACCAGATAGGCGCGGGCGACCCGCTGGACGTCGGCTGCGGTGACAGCCTGAAGCGCCGGCAGGTCTGTATTGACATGCGCGGCGTCGCCTTTGACGACGACGGCTTCGCCGATCGCTGTCGCCAGCCCGTCGATCGTCTCGCGGCCCTGCAGGAGCTCGGTGACCAGCTGGTTCTTCGCGGCCTGAAGCTCTGCCGCCGTTACATGGCGGACCCGCAAACGCTGAACCGCAGCCCGCAGCGCCGACTCGCCCTGCTCGAGCGTCCGGCCGTTGGCCACGACGGCGCCGACCTCGAACAGGCCCGCCTGCTGGCGCAGGTCGACGTCCGAGAAGACCTGCTCGGCCAGATGGCGTCGGTGGACGAGGGAGACGTCGAGCCTCGATGCGTCGCCGTGCGTCAGGATGGCGTCGAGCACTCTGAGCGCTGCGGCGTCGGCGCAGGCCGCGGCCGGCGCAGCATAGGTCAGAACGACCGCCGGCAGCGGCACGTTCGGAGCATAGGCGTCGACTAGGCGAACTCCGGTGCGTGGCGGTTCGGCGGCCGCCACGCGCGGGATCGGCGTCGTGGGCCGGGCGATCGCTCCGAAATACTTGTCGACCCAGGCCTCCAGCCGCTTTGGATCGAAGTTGCCCGCCACGATCAGGTTCGCGTTGTCAGGCCGGTAGTAGCGCGCATGAAACGCCTCGACATCGGCCAGGCTCGCGGCATTCAGGTCGGCGACCGACCCGAGCGGCGAGCGATGATAGGGATGGCGGGCGAACGCGGCGCCGGGAATGTCCTGCTCGAACAGCCGCCCATAGGGATCCGACGAGAACGTCTGGCGCAGTTCCGCCTCGACCACCGAGCGCTCGGAGATGAAGTTGGCCTGATCGACGACCAAGCTGCTCATCCGCTCGGCCTCGGCCCACAACAGCTGTTCCAGGTGGTTGGCGGGGATTATCTCGTCGTATTCGGTGTAGTCGCTGTCAGTCGACGCGTTGTTCGCCCCGCCGATATCCTCGGTCAGCCGATCGATATACTCGGGCGGCATATCGCGCGTGCCCTTGAACATCAGGTGCTCGAACAGGTGAGCGAAGCCTGATCGGCCGGCCGGGTCGTCCTTTGCGCCGACGTTGTACCAGACCTGCACCGAGACGTACGGCGTCGTGGCGTCGAGAACGCTGTAGACCTTCAGACCGTTGGGCAGCACCCGCAGGTGATAGTGGATCGGCGGCGCCCGAACGTCAGCGCAGGCGCGTGGTGGTTGGCCGAAGCCGGCGAAGACGAGCGCCAGCGCCACCAGAGCGGAGAACAAACGTGAGGGGAACGGCATCTGCGCGGCCCTTGGCGGTCTGCAGCTTGCGTGCGCCGACCGCCAGGCAGCCTAGGGAGTGCGCCGACGCGGCGGATTGATCTCGGTTAGCCGCCGTAGCTGTGCCACCGCTGAACCGGCCGCTTCCTTGCCCGCGTCGAGAGATGGCTGGCGCGGTATGTCTGAGTTCAGGCGCGCGCTTTGGCGATCACGCCTGACGGGAGCGTCGCCTCCCGCGTCCACCTTCGCTGATCGAGGTTAAGTCCGCCCGCGTCTGCGCCGGTTAGGTGGACTGTAATCGTCGCGGCAGCGACGGCGGGCCAGCCATGGCCCTGGATCACCGACGGCGGCAGCCCAATGGCCGGCCGCCCCCAGCATGCGGCGGAGCGGGCGTATTGTTCTACTGGATCTACGACTACCCGACCTGGCAGATGGGCGCTTTGTTCGGCGTTGTCTTTCTGTCGGTAAGCTTGATCGGACTATTTGTCGTCCGTGCAAGATTTACCAAGTGGATCCATACCGAGCACCGCGCCAACGACATGGTGGGCGTCATCCTCGCCAGCTTCTCGGTGCTGTATGGCATCTTGCTGGGTCTGGTGGCGGTCGGCGCCTATCAGAATTTCGCCAGCGTTTCCGACATCGTTACCCGAGAGTCTGGCTCGCTGGCCGGCTTGTACCGCGATGTATCGGCGCTTCCACAGCCTTACAGAGCCCGTCTGCAAGCCGACCTGAGAAGCTATACCAGGTATACCATCGACTACGGCTGGCCCGCGCAGCGACGCGGACACATCACCACCGGCAGCACGCAGCGCATGACCGTGTTCTTCAACGACCTGACGTCGTTCAGTCCGACCGACCAGCGTAGCGAGGTGATCTTCTCCGAGGCGTTCCGGCAGTTCAACACTCTCACCGAGCTGCGGCGCGCCAGGCTCAACTCGGTAACGACCGGCATTCCCCCCGTCCTTTGGTTCGTGGTGGGGATCGGGGCGTTCCTCAACATCGTGCTGATCTGGATGCTCGACATGGAGATCCACGTCCACGTGATCCTGGCGGCCGTGCTCAGCCTGTTCCTGGGCGCCGTGATCTTTCTCGTGGTCGCCATGGATAACCCCTACCGCGGCGAGGTGAGCGTCGGTCCCGATGCCCTGGAGCTGGTGTACCGGACCTACATGCTGCCGATCTCACCTTAGAGGTGCGAGCGGCTGGCCCGCGACTAACCTGGATCAGCCCCCGCCGCGCCCCTCGCTTCTAGAACCGCGCCGCCACTGTCCCTAGCGTCCGAGCCGCTGCAGCATCTCGAGGACGGGTGTGACCTTGTCCCAGTGCGGCCGGGCGCACTCGCTGTGCCACGGCTTGCCGCTGAGCCCGCGGTGGCCGAAGGGGTCGTGCGCGAAGTGCATCAGCGTGGACTTCTCGCCCGCCTGGATCGGACGCCCGCACTTCGGGCAATGCGGGCCGCGCGGATCGCCCCCCGGTTCCGCATCGTAAGCCATTGTCCAATCTCCCCAGCGACCGCTCGTGCAGTCCACGCCGCCGACACTAGCCTCGCGTTCCGATTCGCTCCGCGCGTCGAGTTGTCGCTGGCCGGAAGGCGGCCTGACCGAGATCAACTCGCGCCGAGCCCCGCCGGGGCCCCGTTCGCTACGGGCCGAAGCCCCGCATCAGACCGCGCATGATCTGGCGTCGCAGGCGCTCGAAGCCCAGCTCGGCGGGGATGCGGCCGGCGAGGTCCAGCACGATCAGGCCGTGGATGGCGGCCCAGAAGACGTAGCCGAGCGCCACCGGGTCGCCCACCAGCACGCCGGCGTCCACCAGTTCGCGCACGTAGCCGGACATCGCCTCGCGGGCTCGCGACGCGGCGGCCGTCAGCTCCGGATAGGCGGCCTCGTCCGGCTGCGCGAGGTCGAACATCAGCTTGTAGGCGGCCGGGTTCTGGCGGGCGAAGCGGACGTAGGCCTCGCCGATGTCGGCGGCGCGGTGGCGGCCGTCTTGCGCGACGCCGTCCAGCGCGTCCGCGAGCCGGCCGAACGCCGCGGTGCGGATCGCGGCGATCAGCGCCTGCTTGTCCGTGAAATGCCGGTAGGGCGCCATCGGGCTGCAGCCGACCTCGGCGGCCAGGCGGCGCATCGAGAGCGCGCCCTCGCCTTCCTCGACGAGGATACGCGCCGCCGCCTCGCAGAGCCGCTCGCGGACCGCGTCGCGCGCCGGGCCCGAGCGCGCCCGCGTCTTCTTCTCGGTTGCCGCAGCGTCCATGTTTACGCCGTACGCTTAATGTGCGAGAGCGGCAAGCGACCAAGCCGCACCGGAGCCGCCGACCATGACCCTCCCCGCTGTCCTTCGCGATCGCCTGCGCCTGCCGGTGATCGGCTCGCCGCTGTTCATCGTCTCCGGGCCGGAGCTGGTGATCGCCCAGTGCAAGGCCGGCATTGTCGGCTCGTTCCCGTCGCTGAACGCGCGGCCGCTCTCGCAGCTGGACGAGTGGCTGGCCGAGATCACCGAGACGCTGGCGAACTGGGACAAGGCGCACCCCGAGGCGCCGTCGGCGCCGTTCGCGGTCAACCAGATCGTCCACAAGACCAACAACCGGCTCGAGGACGACGTCGAGCTCTGCGCCAAGTACCGGGTCCCGGTGGTGATCACCTCGCTGGGCGCCCGCGAGGACGTCAACGCCGCGGTGCACGGCTGGGGCGGCGTCGTGCTGCACGACATCATCAACAACGCCTTCGCCAGGAAGGCGATCGAGAAGGGCGCCGACGGGCTGATCCCGGTGGCGGCCGGCGCCGGCGGGCATGCCGGGCGGCTCTCGCCGTTCGCGATGATCCAGGAGCTGCGCGAGTGGTTCGACGGGCCGATCGCGCTCTCCGGCGCCATCGCCAACGGCCGCGCGGTGCTGGCGGCGCAGGCGATGGGCGCCGACCTCGCCTACATCGGCTCGGCCTTCATCGCGACCCAGGAGGCCCGCGCCGGCCAGGGCTACAAGGACATGATCGTCGCCAGCGGCGGCGAGGACATCGTCTACACCAACCTCTTCACCGGCGTGCACGGCAACTACCTGCGCCCCTCGATCGTCGCCGCGGGCCTCGACCCCGACGACCTGCCGCAGGCCGACCCGTCGAAGATGAACTTCGGCTCCGGCGGCAACCAGGAGGCCAAGGCCTGGCGCGACATCTGGGGCTGCGGCCAGGGCATCGGCGCGGTCAAGCACGTGCCGAGCGCCGGCGAGCTGGTGGCGCGGTTGGCGGCCGAGTACGAGGCCGCCAAGGCCGAGCTGGCCGGCAAGACCGCCTTCACCGCCGGCGCGCCGCTCGCCATCGCCGCGGAGTAGGCGGCATGCGCACGCTACTGGCTTCGGCGCTCGCCCTCGCCGCGATCGCCGCGGGCGTGCCGGCCGTCGCCGACCCGGCCGGGGGCATACCGTCGGCGATCTACACCGATCCGATCACCGACAGCGCTCATCCTGGCGCGGCATGGCGGTGCTGCACATCCCGAGCGGTGGCGTGAGGATCAACGGCGTCGCCTACGTCGCCAGCGGCGGCGGCCCGCACCCGACGGTGATCCTGCTGCACGGCCTGCCGGGCAACGAGAAGAACCTCGACCTCGCCCAGGCGATCCGGCGCGACGGCTGGAACGTGGTGACGTTCAACTACCGCGGCTCCTGGGGCAGCCCGGGCGTCTTCCGGTTCGGGCAGAACCTGGAGGACGCCGACGCCGTCCTCGCCTACGTCCGCGATCCGGCCAATGCGCAGGCGCTGGGTATCGATCCGCGTTGCGTCGTGATGATGGGTCACAGCATGGGCGGCTGGGTCACCGTGACGACCGCCGCGCATCATCCCGAGCTGGCCGGGCTCGCGACCATCTCCGCCGGCGACATGGCCGAACTCGGCGCCGCGCCGCAGAGCGTGCGGGTCAAGGAGATGGCGGACAACATGGAGTCGCTGGCCGGCGTGACCGCCGAGAGCATGGCCGAGGACGTCACCAGCGTGATCCGCTATCCGATGACCGCCGCGGCGGCCGGCCTGGTGAAGACGCCCTACCTGGCGCTGACCTCGAACGACGGCCTCGCCGCCAACACCAACTCCCTCGTCAGCGCTATCCGCGCCAAAGGCGGGACTGAGTGACGAGCAGCACATCGCCACCGACCACAGCTGGAGCGACCACCGCGTCGCCCTGGAAGTCGCCGTGCTCACCTGGCTGGAGCAGCTGCGGGCTTCGCCGGCCTGCTCGGGGCGTTGAGCGCGACCTCGCTAAGCCCGTTTCGAATCCGTTCACGGCTGCCGCGTAGGCTTGCCGCTACGTTACGCACCGGTTGAGTTGGGATGCGACCCGTCGCGAAAACCTTCGGACTTTTGGAGCGCGTGCGGCGGCTGTTCGCCGAGCGGCGCGCGTGGGGCGCCGCGCCAGGCGGCCGGACCGCGAACGGCGCCGGGACCGCTGGCGGTGTCGGGGGCGCGGTTCAGCCTGGTGGGGCTGGCCGAGCTGCGCGAGCAGCTGGGCGAGCGCTGGCCGGAGCTTTCGAGCCGCGTGCACGAGCTGGCCGAGGCGGTGATCCAGCGCCACCTGACGCGCGGCGACGTGTTCGACGCACACGGCGAGGACGGCTACGTCATCCTCTTCACCCAGCTCACCGAGCTGCAGGCCGAGTTCAAGTGCCGGGTGATCGCCAAGGAGATCGCCGGCAAGCTGCTGGGCGCCGATTGGGTGGGGCGCTCGGCGGAAGGGGTGATCTTCGAGCTGCCGGAGGCGGCGCTGGCCGCGCAGTCGTTCGAGACCGCACTCGACGAGGCCATCGCGCGCGGCCGGCAAGTCACCCTGGAAGCGGCCGCGCGGCCGTCGGGGAGAGCAACGGCGCCGGCGCCGGTCGCTGCTGCGCCACGGTCGCCGGCCGCGCAGGTCAGTCTCGAAGCCGAGAAGGCCGAGCGTCCGAAGCCGCCGACCTACACGCTGAAGCCGATCGAGCGGAATCGCGGCGGCGTCGCCTACACACCGATCTGGGAGTTCGGCGCGGCGGCGCTGTTGCGCTTCCGGCTGGCCGCCGCGCCACTCGGCCCTGACGCCGGCGCCTCCGACATCGCCAAGGCCGACATCGCGGCGCTGACGCAGGCGCTGTTCGACGTCGGCCGGCTGGCGGCGGTCGGGCGGCGGTTGCCGGTGGTGTGCCCGGTGCGCCTCGAGACGGTGCTGCGCGACGCCTGGCGCGCCCAGATCGCGCGGATGCTGAGGGACGCGAGCCCACAGGCCCGCAAGCTGGTCACGCTGGAAGTGGTGGTCGAGGCCGGCGAGGCGGACTGGATCGGCTCGCTGGAGCGGGCCTGGGCCTCGCTGCCCGGCGCGCCGCAGGCCTCGGCGCCGCTGCAGGCCAGCGCCGTGCCCGCCCGTCGTTCGGAGCTGGTCAGGCATCTGAACCTGGCGCTCGGCGACGACTTCGCCGCCAACAAGGCCGGCATCGGTCTGCTGGGCGCCTTCGTCCAGAAGGCCGAGCGCTCGGGCTTCACCTGCGGCGTCTCGGGCCTGCGCACCCGTGCGGCGGTGCTGTCGGCGACGGCGGCCGGGTTTCGACAGCTGTCCGGCCCGGCCATCCACCGCGACGTCATCGCGCTCGGCCAGGCCACCCACTTCGACCTGAAAAGCCTCTACCGCGACCTGCTCCCGCAGGCGGGGTAGCCGCCGCCCTACCCCAGCGCGGCGCGCAGGCGCTCTGGTTCGACGGGTTTGGCGAGGCAGGCGGCGGCGCCCATCTGGCGGGCGATCTCCAGGTAGAGCGACGGCCCCACCCTGCCGCCGGCCGACATCGCGATGACGCGGACGTTTGGCCAGCCCTTGCGGATCTCGGCGATCACCTCGACGCCGTCCTTGTCGGGCATCACGATGTCCACCAGCACCGCGTCGACCGGCTGGGTGCTGAGCACGCTCTGGACCTCGCGGCTGTCCTCGATCTCGATCACCTCGAAGCCCATCGCCCTGAGGTCGAGGCCGAGCTTGGCCCGCACCAGCTCGTCGTCGTCGACCACGCACACCAGCTGCGCCATGACACTCTCCGCGTAAGGTGAAGCTTGTTCAACCTGCGATACTGCATCTGTCTGACGCGAGTTCATTACGATTTAATGCATCGCGGCGCTTGATCGGGCGGGTTTCGGGGGGCTCGCGATGGCCGCTGATACGACCTTGCAGGAACGCGTCGGCCAGTTGGAGACTATGAAGCGGCGCGCGCGGCGATGGCCGCTGTGGGCGCTCGTCGCCCTGCTCGCCGCCGCCGTCTGGGGCTGCGCGCTCTGGGATGCGCACGCCGGCGCCGCTGCGCCCTGGGCGCTGATCGCGTTCGGCAACCTGATGGTGCTGGGAGTGCTGGCGGCGGGGCACGTCTTCCTGCGCTGGCGCGACCGGATGACGACCAACTTCGCCGAGCTGGCGATCCGCCGGGTGGCCGAGTTCGAGGAGGCCAGCGACGCCATCTTCATCCTCAACGGGGACGGAGAGATCGAGGCGATCAACGGCGCGGCCGAGCAGATGCTTGGCTGGACCCGCGACGCCGCGCGCCGCATGTCGATCCTCGACGTCCTCGATATCGCGCCGCCGGGCGATGCGCCGTTCGTCGGCCGGCTGGAGGCGGCGAATGGACCGCTGACCACCGCTGCGGTGCGCGAACTGGCCGCGCGCCGCTTCGACGGCGGCGAGGTCCCGGTCGACGTCACCATCCGCGCCATGCACATGCAGGACGGGCGCTACATCGCCATCTATGCGCGCGACATCTCGGACCGGAAGCGCATCGAGCGGCTGAAGGACGAGTTCGTCTCCACCGTCAGCCACGAGCTGCGCACGCCGCTGACCTCGATCGCCGGCTCGCTGGGCCTGTTGATCGGCGGCGCGGTCGATCCGCTGCCCGAAGGTCCGGCGCGGCTGATCGGCATCGCCCACGCCAACTGCCAGCGGCTGGTGCGGCTGATCAACGACATCCTCGACGTCGAGAAGATCGAGTCCGGCAAGATGAAGTTCGAGTTCGCGCCGCTGACCCTCGGCCAGGCGGCCGAGCGCTCGATCGACGCCGTGCGCGGCCTCGCCGACCAGATGGGGGTGACGCTGGCGCTCGAGGTCGAGGGCGAGGACATCCAGATCCGCGGCGACATCGACCGGCTGGTGCAGGTCGGCGCCAACCTGATCTCCAACGCCATCAAGTTCTCGAAGACCGGCGATGTGGTGCAGGTCAGCGCGCGGCGCTGGCGGCGGCTGGCGCGGATCACCGTGCAGGACCACGGACCGGGCGTGCCGGAGGAGTTCCGCGCCCGCATCTTCACCAAGTTCGGCCAGGCCGAACTCGTCGGACACCCGTCAGCGCGGCGGCACCGGTCTGGGGCTGGTGATCGCCAAGGAGATCACCGAGCGGCATGGCGGGCGGCTGTGGTTCGACTCGGCGCCGGGCCAGGGCACGGCCTTCCACATCGACCTGCCGCTTGCTGAAGCGGCCGACAACACCTCGCCGGACACCGAGGCGGGCCGCCTGCTGGTCTGCGAGGACGACGCCGACGCCGCGGTCATCCTGAAGGAGACGCTGGAGCGCGACGGCTTCGCGGTGGACACCGTGGCGACCGCGGCCGAGGCCGAGGCGGCGCTGGGTGTGCACAACTCCTACCGCGCCCTGGTGCTCGACCTCATCCTGCCGGACCGGCATGGCCTGGCGCTGATCCGCTCGCTGCGCGAGGCGCCGGCGACGCGCGAGCTGCCGATCATCGTGGTCTCGGCGCAGGCCGAGCTCGGCCGCGACCAGGCCGGCGCGCTGGACGTGATCGACTGGATGGAAAAGCCGGTGGACGTGGTGCGCCTGCGCCGCGCAGTCACCGCGGCGCTCGCCCGCCACCCCGCGCCGCGCTCGACCATCCTGCATGTCGACGACGATCCGGACATCCTGGCGGTGACCGCCACCGCGCTCGCCAGCTGCGGCGAGGTGGTGTCGGTGGAGAACCTGGCTGCGGCGCGCGCGTTCCTGGCGCGGCGGACGCCGAACCTGGTGGTGCTCGACCTGGCGCTCGGCGACGGCTCGGGCCTGACGCTGCTGCCCGAGCTCACCGACGCCGAGGGTCTGCCGATCCCGGTGCTGATCTTCTCGGCGCATGACGCCGATTCCAGCGTCCACAGCCGGGTCGCGGCGGTGCTGACCAAGTCGCGGACCACCCTGCCCGGCCTCGCAGAGGCGGTGCGCCGGCTCGTCGAGCCGGCCACGACGCCGGGGCCGCGACGCCGGAGGACCGCCGCATGAGCGAGCTGCAGGTGCTCTACGTCGACGACGAGCCCGACATCCGCGAGATCGCCGGGCTGGCGCTGGGCCTCGATCCGGGCATCCGGGTGCGCCTGGCTGGAACCGGGGCCGAGGCGCTGCGAACGGCCGAGGCCGGCGGCGAGCCGCCGCTCGACGTCATCATGCTGGATGTGATGATGCCGGGGATGGACGGGCCGGCGGTGTTCGAGGCGCTGCGCGCCGATCCGGCGACCGCGGCGATCCCCGTGGTGTTCATCACGGCGCGAACCCAGGCGCAAGATCGCGAGCGGCTCATGCAGCTGGGCGCGGCCGCGGTGATCGCCAAGCCGTTCGACCCGATGCTGCTGGCGAGGGAGTTGCGCGCCGTGCTCGCCAAGGAAGCCGTCGCGTGACCGACGTCGAGGCGGCGATCGGCACGCTGCGGACCCGCTTCCTGGCGCGGTCGAAGGACGACCTGGCGGAGCTGCGGCGATGGTTGAAGTGCGGCGCCGAGGGCGACGACGCGCACCACCGTATCCTGCATCGCCTCGCCGGCGCGGCGGGCACGTTCGGTTTCCATGAGATCAGCGCCCACGCCAAGGACGTGGAGGACGGGCTCACGCCAGGCGCCTCGGCCGACGGACCGGCGCTGCGCGCGCTGATCGCGGCGCTCGCGAAGGTCACCACAGGCGGCGGTCAGGCGAACGCCGGGTAGAGCGGCATCGGCTCGAAGTCGGACCAGCGGGCGCTAAGGCGCTGGTCGAGCTCGCCGACGAAGTCTGCAAGGCCGGGAGCCAGGGCCGTCAGGTTTGGCCTCGCCAGCAGGCGGCGGATCAGTTCTAGCGCACGTTGGCGGATCGTGGAGAGCCCCCAGGGTGCGTCCGCCGCCAGCCAGTCTATTCGCTGACCAGCGCGGCCAGCCACGCCGCGAGCGCCAGCGTCAGCTGGTCGTCGAAATCGGCGCCGCCAGGGAAGCCTTCGCGATAGGCGGCGATGAGCCGCTCCGGCAGGTCGCCTGGCAGCGCCGCACAGCACCAGCAGGTCGGAAACGGCGCCAGGCAGTAGACGGCGTCGAGCAGCGCGTGACGCATCTGCGCCCGCTCGCAATCGAAGAAGATTACCCGCTCGCCACGCAGGAAGTGATTGTCCGGGCAGCAGTCGGCCGGCGTGAAGGCCAGGTAGTCGCCCGGGTCGTCCATCGCTGCGCAGACCATGGCCAGGTCGCGCTCCAGGCCCGCCGGCGGCGCGAACCCCAGATCGGCGGCGAGCTGGAGGCAGACCGGAGCGGCGAACCGCCAAGGCGTCTGGTTCCGGCCGCCCGGACCGTGTGCGCCGCGCTCGGCGAGCAGCGACTCCCAGCGGGGCGCCATGCCTTTCGTCGCCGCGTGCATGTCGGCCAGCGAGCGGACATAGGCCAGCAGCGCCGCAGTCGCGCTGGCCGCATCGTCGGCGGTCAGCCGGTCGGCCAGCGTCTCGCCGTCGCCGAGATCCGCCTCGATGCAGCACCCGCTCTCGGCGTCGGCGGCGTAGAGCTCCGGACCGAGCCCCATCGGTCCTAGCAGCGCGACGCCTGCCCACTCGTTGCAGAGCCGCTGGAATGCGCCGTCGGGGCTGGGATCGCCGCAGACGTAAGGCGCGGCCTCGTCGCCAAGGCAGGCTTTCAGGATGACGCTCTCGACGGGGCCGCCGGTGACGGCGATCCGGAACACCCGGTTGCGACCCTGCTCGCGCAGCGTCTTCACGACTTCGCAGGCGACCGGTGCGCCCCAGTGCGCGCTCAGCGCCGCTTCGGCGGCGATCCGCCATTCCTCCATCGGCCTTGACCCCGCCCCGCCGCGCAGCTTGCTAGGCGCGCCGCTTAGCATGGGAGAAGCGCCGCCATGACTGCAATCCACCGCCGCCCGGCGTCGCTGACACCGGCCGACTACCATGCCGCGGCGAGCTTCGAGCGCGAGCTCAGCGGACCGCTGGCCGGCGGCTGGACGCCGGTCTGTCGGGCGGACGAACTGCCCGGGCCCGGCGCGCAGAAGGCGGTGGTCGTCGCCGCCCAGCCGGTGCTGGTCACCCGCGACGGCGAGGGGCGGCTTGCCGCGCTCTCCAACGTCTGCCGACACCGGGGCATGACGCTGGTGGAGGGCGAGACCCGCGCGGACCTGATCCGCTGTCCCTATCACCTGTGGGCCTACCGGCTGGACGGGCGCCTCGCCGCCGCGCCCTTCATGGACGGCGCCGACCTCTCCGGCTGCGACCTGCCGCGCTACGCCGTGGCCGAGTGGGGCGGCTGGGTGTTCGTCAGCCTCGTCGGCGACCCGCCGCCGCTGGAGGCGGCGCTGGCGCCGCTGCCGTCGGCGCTCGATGCGGCGCATCTGGCGGGCCTGAAGATCGGCTACCGCATCGCTTTCGACCACGCCTGGAACTGGAAGGTGATGGTCGAGAACTTCGGCGAGTCCTACCACCACATCGGGACCCACGCCGGAACGCTGCAGCCGCTCTGGCCCGGCGGCCAGACCGACGCCTCGCCGAGCGGCGCCGGCTGGATCGACCTGCGCCATCCCGACCACCCGCAGGCCGGCGCGCTGCAGGTCTACGTGGTCTTCCCGCTCTTCATGCTGGCGCTGACGCCGTCGAGCGTCGTCTGGTACCGGATGACGCCGCTAGGCCCTGAGCGGATCGCGCTGCAGATCGTCGGGCTCTATCCGCCCGACGTGGCCGCCGACGCCGAGCGGATGGCGCAGGACGAGGCGCAACTCATGGCGATCCACCTGGAGGACATCGCCGCCTGCGAGCGGGTGCAGGCGGGCCTGCGTTCGCCCGACGCCGTCCTGGGTCCGCTGTCGTCGCTGGAAGCTGGCGTCGCGCGCTTCCGCGACTGGGTGGCGGCGCAGACCCAACGGTCAGCTTGAGGCCGGGATCGATGTTGCCTATTTGTTCACTGACGCGCCCGCCTCTTTCGGTCTTTGACATCGTGAAATCGCAGGGAACCAAGTTGCTCCCGCATACCCAGTTATTGGGATGATGGGCGCATATTTAGCGGGATTTAGCGCGGCAATCGGCGGGGCGCGCCACAATCCGGGCGCCGATATCAACGGCCGCTTTGCCGCTCCATCTACGGTGGGAGGCCTCGGCCGCGGCTACCAGGCGCCGACGTTGGGCATCGAGGTCCAGGGCTCGGCCTTGGGCAGCGAGCCGCCCTTCTGCAGCAGCTCGATCGAGATGCCTTCGGGCGAGCGGACGAAGGCCATGTGGCCGTCACGCGGCGGGCGGTTGATGGTGACGCCGCCGTCCAGCAGCCGCTGGCAGGTGGCGTAGATGTCGTCGACCTCATAGGCCAGGTGGCCGAAGTTGCGGCCGCCCTGGTAGTCCTCGGTGTCGTAGTTGTAGGTCAGCTCGACCATCGGCGATTGGCCCTGCTTGGCTAGTTCCTCGTCGCCGGGGGCGCACAGGAAGACCAGCGTGAACCGGCCGGCCGGATTGTCGATCCGTCGCGCCTCGGTCAGGCCGAGCTTGCCGACGTAGAAGTCCAGCGCCCGATCCAGATCGGCGACGCGCACCATGGTGTGAAGGTATCTCATCGGGCGGGCTCCTCGTGGCTTGGCGGGTGACTCCTTAGCGCAGGAGTCGAGGCGGCTGGAAGGTGCGTCCTATCCTCCCCCGCAGGGGGAGGTGTCCGCGCAGCGGACGGAGGGGGTACGTTGCAGCGCACCGATGTGGCAGGCCGAGGCGCGGCTAAGTCCTTGAGATTGCAGCGGTGGCGTACCCCCTCCGCCGCTTCGCGGTCCCCCTCCCCGGAGCTGTATGCTGCCGCCTCGAGCACAGCGCGCTCCGCGCGGCCCGCCGGCTGGAGCCGCAGCTGGTCGGTGGTTCGCCGGTGGCCGCGCGCTCGGCCTTGTGGGCGCCAGCGCGCGGGCGCGTCGGCCGGCTGCTCGGTCCAGGCGCTCGGTCCGGGATCTCCTCAGCACCGCCGTTGAAGTAGTTCGAACTGCGGGGGAGGATCTTAAGCCAACTCCCGCGTCTGCCTCCGCCACAACGCGGCGTACTCGGCGCCGCGGCTGAGCAGGGTGGCGTGGTCGCCGCGCTCGACGATGCGGCCGCGGCGCAGGACCAGGATCTGGTCGGCGTCGGCGATGGTGGAGAGCCGGTGGGCGATGACCAGCGTGGTGCGGCCAGCGCGCACCTTGCGCAGCGTCGCCTGGATGGCGGCCTCGGTGGGGCCGTCGAGCGCGCTGGTCGCCTCGTCGAGCACCAGCAGGCGCGGATTGGCGAGCAGCGCGCGGGCCAGGCCGACGCGCTGGCGCTCGCCGCCGGAGAGCTTCAGCCCGCGCTCGCCGACCCGGGTCTCCAGCTGGTAGGGCAGGCTCTCCACGAACTCGCCGAGCTCGGCGGCGCGGATCGCGTCCCAGACCTCCGCCTCGCTGGCGTCCGGGTCGCCGAAGGCGATGTTGGCGGCGAGGCTGTCGTTGAACAGCGCCACCTCCTGCGGCACCAGCGCCAGCGCGCGGCGCAGCGAGGCCTGGCGCACGTCGCGCAGGTCGACCCCGTCGATGCGCACCACGCCTTCCTGCGGGTCGATCAGCCGCAGCGCCAGGCGCACCGAGGTGGTCTTGCCGGCGCCAGAGGGGCCGACCAGCGCTGTCGTGGTGCCGCGGCGGCGTGCTCGAAGCTGACGTCGCGAGAGCCCCGTCGAGCGGGCCGAGTGCCGGTAGCCGACATGGTCGAACACCAGGTCGGCGCCGCCGTGGCCGAGCCGGCGGCAGGTCGCGGGCGTTCGGGCGCGTCGCGGATCTCGGGCAGGATGGCTGCGCAGCTCGACCATCTGCTCCATGTCGATGAAAGCCTGGCGGATCATCCGGTAGTTCATGCCGAGGTTGCCGAGCGGCGCGTAGACGGTCTGGACGATCAGGATGCAGGCGGTGATGCGCGCCGGCGCTCATGGCGTGATGCACCAGCTGCCAGCCGGCCAGGAGCACCACCAGGCAGAGGCCGAGGCTGAGGACCAGCGACTGCACGACGTTCAGCAACTGCAGCGAGGTGTTCGACTTCACCGCGGCGCGGGCGTAGTCGCCCATCGCCTCGGCGTAGCGGGCGACGATCCGGTCCTCGGAGCCGAAGGCCTTGATGGTCTCGAAGTTCATCAGCGCGTCGACCGCGAGGCCGGCGGCGGCGCTGTCGGCCTCGTTCATCGCGCGGCGGTGATGGATGCGCCAGTTCGAGATGCTGACGGTGGTGACGATGTAGAGCGACGATGGTGACGATCGTCACCAGCGCCAGCAGGCCATAGTAGCGGCTGGTCATGACGTAGGCCGCCATCGCCAGCTCGAACAGCGTCGGGCCAAGGTTGAAGACGACGACTCCGATCAGGGTGTCGGTGGAGCTGGCGCCGCGGTCGATGACACGGGCGACCATGCCGGTCTGCTTGCCCTGGTGGAAGTTCAGCGACAGCGTCAGCGCGTGGCCGAAGGTCTCCTCGGCCGAGCGCGCCAGCGCCTGCTGCGAGACCGGCGTGAAGATGGCGTCGCGCAGCAGCGGCGTGGCGCTGGAAATGAAGCGCAGCAGCACCCAGCCGGCCGCCAGGCCGATGAAGACCGCGAACAGGGTCTGCGGCGCGCCTCTGCCCTTCGTGGCTGCGTCGATCGCCTGGCCGATCAGCACCGGGGCGTAGACGCCGGTCCACTTGCCGATCAGCACCAGGCCGAGCGCGAGCGCGAGCCGGGTGCGCAGCCCCTGGGCGCGCGAGCGCAGCACCAGCCGCACGAGCTCGCCCATCGAGCTGCCAGAAGCTGAACTTCGGGGGCGTCGGCGCGGCGTCGGGGCCGTGCCGGGCCATGCCGCTGCCGTGGGCGCTGGTCATGTTGCGCCGACGCCTGCATCGAAGACCAGCGTGGTCTGCTCGCCGCCGCCGGGCGTGATCCAGTCCACCCGCCAAGCGCCGCCCTCGCGGTGCGCGGCGAACGGCGCGCCGGCCGGCGGCGTCGGCGCGCCGATCTGCGTGGAAAAGCGGACGTCGCCGGAGGCGACTGACGAGCTCGAAGTCGTGCGCACCGACGCTCAGCGGCGTGGCAGTGGAGACGAAGCGGCCGGTCTGGTCGGCCACGGCCTGGTTGCGCTCGACGCCGTCCACCCGCAGAGCCACGGTCTCGCCGGCTGGCGCGAAACCGGACACCGTCGCGGCGCCCTTGTTGTCGTAGTCGAGCGCCAGGGCGCCCAGACTGCGGCGGGCCGCGGGTCAGCACCTCGGCGCCGCCGCCGACCCGCAGGCGCGCGATGGCGCCGGGCGCGACGAACAGGTAACCCAGCGCCTGCACCACCCGCCCGCCGGCCGACATGGAAAGGCCGAAGAGGCGTGGCTGTCCGGACGCCGGGATGGTCAGGCGCCAGAGGCCGGACGAATCGGCGGTGGCGAACTGGGCCGGCGCGCCGGGGCTCGACAGCCGCACCGCCGCGCCGGGCGCAGCGTGGCCGACCAACTGGATGCGCCCGTCTCGCAGGGGGTTCGCACCGGTGAGATCAGGCGCCGCCTGGTACTGCCGCTCGCTCGAGGCGCCCGTTTCATCCGCTGCGCCGGCCGCGTTTCCGGCGGGCTGGCTGCAGGCGCAGATCGTCACCAGAGCGACGAGGGCGAGCGACGACTTGGCGGCTTGCAACGGGCGGGGCTCCCTGGGATATCCTGAAGCGTAAATCGTCGCACGCCGCAGCGCGCCAAGGCGCGCTTTTTTTCTGAAGGGACGCGAAGTGCCGGACAATCCGCGGCGGCTGGAGTCGGTCTGCGTCTACTGCGCGTCGTCCAACGCCGCCTCCCCGGCGTTCATCGCCGCCGCCGAGGCGTTCGGGACCATTCTGGCGCGCGAGGGGCTGCGACTGGTCTATGGCGGCGGCGGCGTCGGACTGATGGGCGCGACGGCGCGCGCCGCGCACGGCGCCGGGGGCAAGGTGCTGGGCGTCATCCCGCACTTCCTCACCTCGCACGAGCGGCCGCTGACGACCGTCGAGACGGTGATCGTGAACTCGATGCACGAGCGCAAGATGCTGATGTTCGAGCAGGGCGACGGCTTCGCCATCCTGCCCGGCGGGATCGGCACGCTGGAGGAGGTGATCGAGCTCTTGTCATGGCGCAGGCTCGGCCTGCACGCCAAGCCGATCGTCTTTCTGAACATCGAGGGCTTCTGGAACCCGCTGTTCGCGCTCTTCCGATCCATCCTGGGTCAGAAGCTGATGCCGGCCGAGTTCGACGAGACCTTCACCTCGGTGGACCGGGTGGAGGACCTGCTGCCGGCGCTGCGCAGCATGCCGACGCTCGCCTTCGCAACTCTGCCCAACGGCGACGGGATGATCTAGCCCACCCCGGCGATCCGCTTGGCGGCGGTGACGGTGTTCTCCAACAGGCAGGCGACCGTCATCAGGCCGACGCCGCCCGGCACCGGGCTGATGAAGCCGGCGACGTTGACCACGCCGGGGAAGTAGACGTCGCCCACCATCCGCGTGCCGCCCGCCGCCGCTTTCACCGCATCGAGCGACGGCACACGATTCACGCCGACGTCGATCACCGTTGCGCCGGGCTTGACCCAGCTCTTCTTGACCATCTGCGGCTGGCCGGTTGCGGCCACGAGGATATCGGCCTCGCGGCAGACGCCCGGGAGGTCGACGGTGCGCGAGTGGGCGATCGTCACCGTGCAGTTGGCCTGCAGCAAAAGCTGGGCGATCGGCTTGCCGACCAGGTTGGACCGGCCGACGACGACCGCCCGCTTGCCCGTGAGGTCGCCCAGCGTCTCGCGCAGCATGATCATGCAGCCGGTCGGCGTGGCGGGGGTGAGCGCCGGCAGGCCGCTGGCCAGCCGCCCGGCGTTGGCGATGGTCAGCCCGTCGACGTCCTTGGCCGGGTCGAGCGCTTCGAGCACCTTCGCCTGGCTGATGTGCGCGGGAACCGGGAACTGCACCAGGATGCCGTGGATCGTCGGATCGGCGTTCAGCTGGCGCACCAGCGCGATCAGCTCGGCCTCGCTGGTCTCGGCGGGCAGGCGATGCGTCACCGAATGCATGCCCGCGGCGCGGCTCTGCTCGCCCTTGTTGCGCACGTAGATCTGGCTGGCCGGGTCGTCGCCCACGAGGATCACCGCCAGGCCCGGCGTCAGGCCGTGGTCGCGCTTCAGCGCCGCGACCTCGGCCGCGACGCGGCTCGTCACCACCTCGGCGAGCACCCTGCCGTCGATGATCTGTGCGGCCATCCGAATCCGTATGCGGCTGAAACGCGCCCCGCCTACGCCAGCGGCGAAGCAGAGGCAATCTGGGCAGGCGCTGGAGTGACTGCTCGGCTCTGGAGAGCGGCGGCGAAACTCGCTAGAGCGAGCCCATGGCCGAGCCTGCGAGCAGCGACGTTGTCAGCGCCGACGTCCTCCTGGTGGGCGGGGGCCTGGCGTCGAGCTTCATCGCGCTGCGCCTGAAGCGGGCGCGGCCCTCGCTGAAGATCATCATGCTGGAGCGCGACGCGCGGATCGGCGGCGAGCACACCTGGTGCCACTTCGCCACCGACGTCTCGCCGGCGATCTCCGAGTGGCTGGGGCCGCTGATCGCCCACGACTGGGCGGGCTACGACGTGCGCTTCCCCGCCCATCGCCGCAGCCTGACCACCCACTACCGCGCCATCACCTCGGCGCGGCTGCACCAGGTGATGAGCGAGCTGATGGGCGCGGACGCCTGGCTGGAGGTCGAGGCGTTGGAGGTGAAGGCCGAGACGGTGCGGCTGGTCGACGGGCGCCGGCTCGAAGCGCCGCTGGTGATCGACGCCCGCGGCCCGCGGCGCTCGGCCCGCCTGGCGCTCGGCTGGCAGAAGTTCCTCGGCCAGGAGGTGCGGCTGGCCGCGCCGCATGGGCTGGCGCGGCCGATCGTGATGGACGCCACAGTGGCGCAGCTCGACGGCTACCGCTTCCTCTACGTGCTGCCGCTCGCTGCCGACCGGCTGCTGATCGAGGACACCCGCTACAGCGACGGGCCGGCGCTGGACCGCGCCCAGCTGGCGGCCGACATCTTCGCCTACGCGGCGAGCCAGGGCTGGCGCGTTGCCGAGACCATCCGCGAGGAGGTCGGCGTGCTGCCGATCGCGCTCGCCGGCGACATCGACGCCTACTGGGCCGACTCGGAGGGCACGGCCGCCGATGCCGGCATGCGCGCCGCCCTCTTCCACCCGACCACCGGCTACTCCTCGCCCGACGCCGCGCGCCAGGCCGAGCTGATCGCCGCGCTGCCGCGCCTCACCACGCGCGAGCGCCCGCGCCGCGCTGATCGAGATGAGCAAGACCGCGTGGCGCGCCCGCGGCTTCTACCGGCTGCTGAACCGCATGCTGTTCCGCGCCGCCGAGCCCGGCCAGCGCTACCGCGTGCTGGAGCGCTTCTACCGGCTGCCGCAGCCGCTGATCGAGCGCTTCTACGCCGGCGAGGCGACGCTCGGCGACAAGGCGCGCATCCTCTCCGGCAAGCCGCCGGTGCCGATCCGCCGCGCGCTCGCCTGCCTCTCCGAAGCGCCGCTGCTGGCCGAGCGGGCCGCCGCCGCATGAGCAAGCGGGTTGCAGTGATCGGGGCCGGCTTTGGCGGCCTGGCGCTGGCCATCCGGCTGCAGAGCGCCGGCATCGCCACCACGCTGATCGAGGCCCGCGACAAGCCGGGCGGGCGCGCCTACGTCTGGAAAGAAGCGGGCTTCACCTTCGACGCCGGCCCGACCGTGATCACCGATCCGGCCTGCGATCGACGAGCTGTTCGCTCTGACCGGCCGCCAGCGTGCCGACTACGTCGAGCTTCATCCCGATCTCGCCCTTCTACCGCCTGCTCTGGCCGGACGGGGCGCGGTTCGACTACGTCAACGACCAGGCCCGAGCTCGACCGCCAGATCGCGGCGAAGAACCCCGCCGATGTCGAGGGTTATCGGCGCTTCCTGAAGTTCTCCGAGGCGGTCTACGACGAGGGCTACAAGCGCCTCGGCCATGTGCCGTTCCTGAAGATCACCGACATGCTGGCCGCCGCCCCGCAGCTGATGAAGCTGCAGGCCTGGCGCAGCGTCTATTCCAAGGTGGCGAGCTACGTCGCCGACGACCACCTGCGCCAGGCGCTGTCGTTCCACACCCTGCTGGTCGGCGGCAGCCCGTTCGCCGCCTCCTCGATCTACGCGCTGATCCACGCGCTGGAGCGCGACGGCGGCGTCTGGTTCGCCCGCGGCGGCACCAACGCCCTGGTCGCCGGCCTGGCGCGGCTGCTTCGAGGATCTCGGCGGGCGGCTGATCACCTCCGACCCGGTGCGGAAGATCGGCGTCGAGGCCGGCCGCGTCACCGGCCTCATCCACGCCGACGGCGCGGTCGAGGCGTTCGACGCGGTCGCCTCCAACGCCGACATCGTCCACACCTATGGCCAGCTGCTGGGCGAGGCGCCGCGAGGACGGGCGGTGGCGCGCAGCCTGAGAGCGCCGCCGCTTCAGCCCATCGCTGTTCGTGGTGCATTTCGGGCTGAAGCGCACCCACCCGGATCTGGCGCACCACACCATCCTGTTCGGCCCGCGCTACCGCGGCCTGATCGACGAGATCTACGGCAAGGACGGCCTCGCCGAGGACTTCTCGCTCTACGTCCACTCGCCCAGCGTCAGCGACCCCAGCGTCGCCCCGCCCGGCGCATCGACCCACTACGCGCTCTCGCCAGTGCCGCACCTCGGCGTCGCGAACATCGACTGGGACGTCGAAGGCCCACGCTACGCCGACCGCATCCTGGCGAGCCTCGAGGCAGCGGCTAATTCCCGGCCTGCGGGACGACCTGGTCGTCCGCCGCATCTTCACGCCCAAGGATTTCCAGCGCGAGTTGAACGCCTGGCAGGGGTCGGCCTTCTCGCTGGAACCGATCCTCACCCAGAGCGCCTGGTTCCGCACCCACAACCGCGACGACGTGATCCCCAACCTCTATTTCGTCGGCGCCGGGACCCATCCCGGCGCCGGCGTCCCCGGCGTGATCGGCTCGGCCAAGGCGACGGCCGGGCTTATGCTGGCCGATCTCGGAGCGCCCGCATGACCGCAGCCGCGATGCCCCCCGTCGACCTCGCCCAGTCGAGCCGCGAGACCATCCAGAAGGGCTCGAAGAGCTTCGCCGCGGCGGCTGCCCTGTTCGATCCGCAGACCCGCATCGACGCGGAGATGCTCTACGCCTGGTGCCGCCATTGCGACGACGTGATCGACGGCCAGGAACTCGGCCACGGCATGGCCGCACCCGGTCCCGAGGCGGCCCAGGCGCGTTTGGAGGGGCTCTACGCCAAGACCAGGAGCGCGCTGGCCGGCCAGCCCACCGACGATCCCGACTTCGCCGCCTTCCAGCGCGTGGCGCTCGCCCGCCACATCCCCGAGCGCTACGCCATCGAGCTGATCGACGGCTTCGCGATGGACGTCTCGGCGCGGCGCTACGAGACCATCGACGACACGCTCGACTACTGCTGGCACGTGGCGGGCGTCGTCGGCGTGATGATGGCGCTGGTGATGGGCGTGAAGCCGGACGACCTCGCCACCTTGCGCCGCGCCCAGGACCTCGGCCTCGCCTTCCAGCTCACCAACATCTCCCGCGACGTGGTCGAGGACGCCGCCAATGGCCGCATCTACCTGCCCGCCCAGTGGCTCGCCGAGGCGGGCGTGCCGGAGGCCGAGATCGCCGCGCCGGCGCACAGCGCCGCGCTGTTCGCGGTGACCAAGCGCCTGCTGGCGGCTGCCGAGCCCTATTACGCCTCGGCGCTGGCCGGCCTGCCGGAGCTGCCGTTCCGCTCGGCCTGGGCGATCGCGGCGGCCCGCGGCGTCTATCGCCAGATCGGGGTGATCGTGCTGCAGCGCGGTCCGGCCGCGTGGGACACGCGGGCCTCGGCCAGCAGCGCGATGAAGGGGTTGCTCGCGCTGCAGGGCGGCTGGACGGCGCTCACCAGCCGCGGCGCCAAGACGACGCCACGCCCGCCGCTCTGGTCGAAGATCTGAGATGCCTCCGCGCGCCGCGCTCGCAGCGCTCCTCGCCTGCGCCGTGGCCGCTTCCCCACTGGCGGCGGCGGCGCGGCCGCATCCCACCTGCCCGCCCGGCAAGGCGCCGGACTGGGCGCAGTTCTCCGAAAGCGGCGCCTCGCCAGAGTTCGATCCGGTCGGCGCCGGCCTGCCGCCCGGCAGCGTCACCCTCAGCTGCGTCTCCGGCGACGACGGCCGGCTCTACGACTGCGAGGTGGTCGGCGAGAGCCCGGCCAACCAGGGCCTCGGCCTCTGGGCGCTGCACGTCTCCCACGACTTCCGGCTGAAGCGCCCCGGCTGTCCGCCCGCCGGCGCCCGCTTCGACATCCCGCTGCGCTTCGAGCACTCCGGCTAGCCCTTGGCGCCGGCCTGCGCCTCGGCCAGTTGCGCCTTCAGCTTGCGGACCGGCATCGCGAAGAGGAAGCCGAACGAGACGCAGCCTTCCTTGGTGGTGATCGCGTGGTGGATGCGGTGCGCCTGGATCAGCCGCTTCCAGAACCGCGACTTGGCGTTCAGCGGCGTCGGGTAGCGCTTGTGCACCAGACCGTCGTGGAACATCGAGTAGAACGCCCCGTAGGCGGTGATCCCCAGCCCGATCGGCAGCAGCGGCGGCACGCCATGCACGCCGGCGTAGATCGCCGCCATCGCCGGCGTCGCGAACACCACCGCGAACAGGTCGTTCAGCTCGAAGACGCCGGTGCGCGGGCTGTGATGCGACTTGTGCCAGACCCACAGGAAGCCGTGCATGACGTACTTGTGGGTGAACCAGGCGAACGCCTCCATCCCCGCGAAGGCGGCGGCGAAGAGCACGATATCGAGGGCGAGGCGATCCATTTAAGGCCGTTCAGGTGCGGATGCGGCGGACGGCGGCCTGGGCGATCGCAAAGCCGGCCAAGCCGATCAGCGTGAGGACGATCCAGGCCTTATAGAGGTCGGCGACGCCGGCGCCACGCCACAGCAGCCCCTGGTAAGCGTCGATCACCCAGGCGTGAGGCGTCCACCAGCCGAGCTCCTGCAGCCAGGGCGGCATCAGGAAGCGCGGCACCATGCTGCCGCCGATCGCCGCCAGGATCAGGATCACGAAGGTGCAGAGCATCTGCGCCTGCTCGCGGGTGCGGCACAGCGCCACGATCCCAAGCGCAATGCCCGCCGACGCGATCGCGGTGGCGACCGTGGTCACCGACCAGAGGCCGAAGTGGCCCAGCACCTCGACGCCGTAGACGATCTCCGCAGTCGCGAAGATCAGCGCCGCCTGCGCGCCGGCCTGGGCGATCAGGAAGATGAACTTGCCGGTCACCACCGGCGCCATGCCGTAGCGGCCGGCGAGGATGCGGTCGGCGATGCCGGCGCGCCGCTCGTCCACCAGCGTCAGCGCGCCGTGCGTCGAGGCGAACAGCGAGAAGAGGATGGTCACCGCGCCGGCGTAGTAGGCGATCGCCGCGCCGCCCTTCTGGGCGTGCGCCACGTCCTCCTGGGCGAACAGCGGCGGCGGCTTGCCCTCCAGGCCGGTCTTGTGCGCGGCCTCGTCGGTGGCGACGTCGACGTTGTCCTGCTGGTCGGCGGTCAGCGGCCCGACGGCGGGCGAGACGTCGCGGATGGCTCGGGTCAGCAGCACGTCCGGCGCCGCGGTCTCGAGCGCATCGCGGGTCTGCGCCTCGGTGAGCGGCGCGGCCACGGCGCGGCTGCGGTCGGTCATGATCAAGAGCGGCGTGCCCGGCGCGGCCGGATCGGCGCGGATCACCAGGCCGGCGTCGTCGCGGCCGGTGCGGACGGCGGTTCGCACGGCCTCGCGGGTGTCCGGCCTGGCGAGCTCGGCGCGCAGGTTCTTGTCGGCCAGCAACGCCGTCACCAGCCGCTCCGAGGCCGAGGTGTGGGCCGTGTCGGCGATGGCGACCTTCAGCTTCACGTCGAGGCCGGTGGTGCCGGAGAACACCGCCGAGAAGATCAGGAACACCACCGACGGCAGCAGAAAGGTCATCGCCAGCGCCGCACGGTCGCGCCACAGATCCAGCGCCATCACCCGGAACATCGCGAAGCTCACGCTGCCCGCCCCGGTTCGACGACGCGGGCGAAAAGCTGGCTGAGCGATGGGCGACGCACGCGCACCTCGGCGACCTCGACGCCCTTGGCGTTCAGGCGCGCCGCGATGCTGCCGGCAAGGCCGTAGCCGTCGGCCGCCAGGCATACCCACGCCCCGGACCCATCGGCGCGGACCAGGCCCTCAGCGGCCAGCACCGCCTCGGGCGCCGGCTCGACCACGTCGATCTCGACCTCCATCCGATCGCCGAAGGCCTCGGCGATCAGCGCGTCGGGCGCGCCCTCCAGCACCTTCTCGCCGTCCCGCAGGAAGCCCACCCGATCGGCGAGCCGCTGCGCCTGCTCGAGGTCGTGGGTGACGAGCAGCACGCCGACGCCGTCCCCCTTCAGCCGCCGCAGCGCCTCGGCGATCGCCTCGCGGGCCTGCAGGTCGACGCCCACCGTGGGCTCGTCGAGCACCAGCAGCTTCGGGCCCGCGAGGATCGCCGCGGCGATGTTGACGCGGCGCTGATACCCGCCCGACAGCGTCCGCACGAGGCTCCTCGCCCGCTCCGCCGTCTCGGTGACGGCCATCGCGTGGTCCACCGCGCTCGCCACCGCTGCGCCTTTCAGTCCGGCCAGGCTTGCGAACGTCTGCAGGTTCTCGGCCACGGTGAGCTGAGGATAGAGCGCCAGCGCCTGTGGCGCGAGGCCGAGCGCCGCTCGCGCCTCACCGTCTGTAAACGGGTTGCGGCCAGCCACCCGGACGTCGCCACTGTTGGGCCGGATACGGCCGCAGATCACCCGCGCCAGGGTGGTCTTGCCGGCGCCGTTCGGGCCGAGCAGCGCGTAGACCTCGCCCGGGCGCACCTCCAGCGTGACGCCCTTCAGCACCTGGCGCGGGCCGAAGGCGTGGCTGACGGCGTTGACTTGGAGGATCGGGCCGGAAGGGCCGGAGGTCACGCGGCGGCCTTGCGCCCCGCAAAGAGGCTGCGCGCAAAGATGCCCAGCCGCCCGTCGCAGCCGGCGCGGGCCAGCGCGGCGTCGGCCGCGCCGAGGTGAGCCTCAATGGCCGCGACGGCCGCCCTCGGTCCAAGTGCGGAGACCACGGTGGTCATGCCGGCGTCCTTGCCGACGTCCTTGCCCGCGTGATCGCCGCCGTCCTCGGCGTCGATCAGGTCGTCGCGGATCTGGAAGGCCAGACCGATGCGGCGTGCGAACTCGCCGAGCTCGCGCCGCGCTGCGGCCGACGCGCCGCCGATCCGCGCCCCGGCCTCGGCGGCGGCCATCATCAGCACGCCGGTCTTGCGGTGGTTCAGCTGGTCGAGTTCAGCGACCGTGCGCGGACGGTTGCGCTCGGCGAGGTCCTGCGCCTGGCCGGCCACCAGACCGGAGAAGCCGACCGCGTCGGTGAGCGCGGCGACGAGATCGGCGCGGTCCTCGGCCGAGATTCCCTCGGCCTGCGCGATCGCCGCGAACGCCTGGGTGAGCAGGCCGACGGACGCCAGGATCGCATCCGCTTCACCGTACACCCGGTGGGTGGTGGGGCGACCGCGCCGCAGCCGCGCGTCGTCCATCGAGGGCAGGTCGTCCAGCACCAGCGAGGCGGCGTGCACCATCTCCATGGCGCAGGCGACATCCAGGGCGCGCGACACCGGCGCGCCGAACGCCTCGGCCGCGAGCAGCGTCAACAGCGGCCGGAAGCGCTTGCCGGGCGCCAGCAAGGCATAGTGGGCGGCCTCGCCCAGCCGGCCGGGCTCTTCGCCCTGGCCGGGGATCAACTGCGCCAGACGCCGATCCACCTGCATTCGCAGGGCTTCGACGCTGTGGAGAAAAATGCCGGTGTCGTCCATACGCCCCCCAGGCGCCAGAAATCACGACCCCGCCTACGAGTTTGACTTGAAATTTGAAAGGCTTATCGGGCCTCGTCAACCCGAAGCCCTGCCGCGGGGGGAATCGCCGCGGCCAGTGTCGCCCGAAAGTGTCGCCGAAGCGTGAGGCTGACAGCCCATGCGTGCGAGTCGTGGCGAAGGCGCGCCACGGCTTCCAGCAACGGCAGCCACACAAGGGTGTGATCGGTCTCGATCTTCAGCTCCGGCGCCTCGCCGAGCCGCCGCGCCTCGAACAGCGTCTGGCGATTGTTGAAGGCCTCCCCGTCGGTATTGATGAAGAACTGGTCCGCGTGCCCCAGCGTCTCGCCGGCCGCCACGCTGAGGCCAGTTTCCTCGCCGAACTCCCGAATCATTGCCGTCGCCGCATTCTCGCCGGGATCGAGCGCGCCGCCCGGCAGGTCGAGCCAGGGCGGGTGCCCGGGCTTCTCGACCGCCACCAGCGCGACCAGTCCATCACGCTCCAGCACCCCGAACGCGGCCGGCCGGTCGCGGTAGATAAGCGACGGGTGCGGATCTCCGAACTGCGGCTTCGCCATTGTCCGCTACCCTCAGTCGACGCCGTAGAGGCTGTCGTAGGGATCGACCTTGCCGGCTTCGACGTCGGCCGGGGCGATCTCCGGCTGGTAGCCGACCTTCTCGGTCTCGCTGGCGCGCCAGGCGAGCACGATCTCGTCGCGCAGCTCCGCGGCGCCCGCGGCGACCCGCTCGGTGGTGAACGCCATGCCCTTGGCGGCGCCCGGCTTGAACGCGCCCGCCTTCTCCAGCTCGTAGAACGGCGTGACGGCGCGCGAGTCGCCCATCAGGTAGGCGCCGACGCGCTGTTCGATCGGACACTGGCAGTCGTGGAACCCCGGCATGGCGGCCCGCACGGCTTGCGGCGTCACCGCATGGGCGGTGTACGGCCCCTCCCACGGCACGTGCACCCGCTCCTCGGTGTAGCCGTTCGGGTTCGGGAATTGGCCCCAGCCGTTGTAGTGGATCGAGACGTGCAGCGGCATGCTGCCGTCGCCGACGAAGTGCGAGAGCAGGCCGATATCGACCAGGATCTGCGCCTGGCGGCGATCGCGGTCGGACGCCAGCCAGGCCTTGTGCGCCGGATCGGCCACGGTCCGCGCGCCGGCGTCGTCGACGCGCCAGTAGGCGAAGTCCTTCGCCAGCTGCTGCCAGTCGGCGATGATCGAATAGGGCAGATAGCCCATCTTCCAGCTGTTGGTCCCGGCGCTCCGCAGCGCGGTCTCGTAGTCCTCGCGGGTGGGCGGCAGGGCGTCGAGCGGCGACGACGCCGGCGACGCTGCCGGCGTCGTCGCCGTCGACGAAGTGGCCCGGATCGCGGTCGGCGTCGTGGGCGCGGCCCGAACCGCGCGACCGGTCGGGCTCGCGGCTGAGCTCGCCCACCGCCACCGCCGAGCTATGTTCGCGCAGGAAGGCCGGCAGCTCGGGCGGCAGCGTTTCGATCGCGGCCCGACCGATCATCCGGTGGCCGCTCGATCCCCACGCCAGCGCCGTCCCGGCGGTCGCCAGCGCCGCGAGCCCCGCCGCGCCAATCACCCACGAAGCTCTCATCTGGGCTCCCTGATCGGCAGCGCGGCCTCGACGCGCGCTACCCATGCCTCGACAGCCGGATAGTCCGGCAGCGCAAAGCCGCCGTCCGCCGCCATCCGCGTGTAGGCGACGAGGGCGATGTCCGCCAGCGTCAGCACCGCGCCGACCAGAAAACCCCGCTTGCCGAGCGCTGCGTTCATGTGTCCAAGCGCCGCTTTGCCGCGCTCGACGATCCGCAGCTCCAGTTCGCTCGCCGGCTTGCCCTGGTACTTCATCTGGAAGCGCGCGACGGCGATGTAGGGCTCGTGGCTGTACTGCTCCCAGAACAACCATTCCAACATCTTCGCCCGATCGTAGGCGTCGGCCGGAATCAGCGCCGTGCCCTCGGCGAGATGCAGAATGATGGCGTTCGACTGGGCCAGCGCGCGGCCGTCAGCAAGCACCACAGTAGGCACCTGGCCGGCGGGGTTCAGCGCCAGGAACGCAGGCGTTCGCGACTCGGCTCTGGTTACGTCGACGTCCCGCCAAGTGTACGGAATCGCAAGCCTTTCCGCGGTCCACTTGACCTTCAAGCAATTGCCCGAGATGGGGTCACCGTAGATCGTGAGCATGCCTGCGACCTCTTTGAGGGTTGCCACAGTTGTTTCACGTCTGTACGACAACACCCACAACGCGACGAGAAACAACTGAAGGAGCCGCTGATGAAGCGCTTCCTGGCATGCCTCGCCACGCTGACGTGCGCCCTGGCGTCGTCATCTGGGGCACTTGCGGATCCGGCCCGAAAAGCCGCCCGCCACGCCAGCCAATACCGCCCGGCCCGCCGACCCGATCGGCGACCTGGTGTCGGCCGCCCTGACCGGAGTCCTCCCCGGTTCAGCGGACTACTACCTCAAGGCCACCCTCTACCATGCCGGCGAGCGCGGTATCCGTGCGCTCGACTTGTTGGGGTGCAAGGTTGTTCCCATGCGAACGGCCGCCGTCGACGGGGTGAGCCTGCCGCGGCATACCGTGCTCTTCATCAAGGAGACGGTGGGTCTTCCGATGCCCGACGGCACCAGGCACGACGGCTACTGGTACGCCTCCGACGTCGGCGGCGCGATCCACAAGGGCCGCATCGACCTCTTCACCGGCAGCGGCGCGCGCTCGATGTCGCCGCTGATGTCGCTGAACCTGGCGACGCTCACGGTGATGAAGGCGGGCATCTTCCATGGTTGCCCGCCAGGCTAGGCCACAGCCCTACGGCTACGGCTCCTGCCCCACCAGCCACGCGCCGGCGACGCGCACCGGATAAGGCGCGCCGTCGCGGTGGAAGTACGGCCGCTCGCCCGGCAGCGCCAGCATGTCGATGTCGGGGTAGACGCAGCGATCGTCCGGATCGCGCGTGCCGATCTCCAGCACCACCGCGTCGCGGTCGGAGCGGTTGATCAGATGGTGGCCGTCGGGGTCGCCCGCCTTGAAGGCGGCGCACTCGCCGGCCGCGAGGCGCTCCTCGCCGGCGTTGGTGACCAGCGTCAGCTCGCCCTCCAGCACGTAGACCAGCTCGTCCTCGTGGCTGTGCCAATGGCGCTGGCTCGACCAGCCGCCCGGTTGCAGGCGCGAGACGTTGACCCCCACCTTGGTGAGACCGCCAGCCGCGCCCAGCCGCTGCCAGCTCTGTGCGAGACAGGGCCGGTCGAACGGGGCCGGATAGCTGGAGCCGCTCTCGGTGGGGATGGCGCCGAGGTCGAGCTTCTTCATCGCGAAACTCCCAAAAAGACCAATGTCCTGAGCGCCTTACACGGTCGCCGCGGCCGGACGTGTCAGCAGCTTGACACGTCCCGGCCCGCTGCCCCCGCGTCAAGCGCTGCAGATCTCGGAAGGCCGCTGTCGGCTGCGGCGACCGTCATCCGTCCTAGGGGCGCAGCTCGAGGAGGCGACATCATGCTGAAGATCACGCCGTTCATCTGGTTCGACGACCAGGCCGAGCAAGCCGCCGAGTTCTACGTCAGCGTCTTCCCCAACGCGAAGATTACCAGCGTATCGCGCTACCCCGAGGGCGCGCCGGGCCCGGCGGGAAAGGCGATGACCGTGCAGCTGGAGTTGGACGGCCTGCCCGTCACCTTCCTGAACGGCGGCCCGATGCACTACCACTTCACCGAAGCCTTCTCGTTCTCGGTGATGTGCGAGGACCAGGCCGAGGTCGACCGCTACTGGGCTGCGCTCACCGAGGGCGGCGAGGAGAGCCAGTGCGGCTGGCTGAAGGACCGCTACGGCTTCTCCTGGCAGATTGTCCCACGCGCCCTGCCCGAAGTCCTGAGCCACCCCGACCGCGCCAAGGCGCAGGCGGCGATGCAGGCCATGCTGCAGATGAAGAAGCTCGACATCGGCAAGCTGCGGGCGGCGGCCGAAGCGGCGTGACGCGTTGACATACTGACATATCGCACCCACCTTGATGGGATGACTGATCGCACGACCGTCCGGCTGCCTGAGGAACTCAAGGAGCGCGCGGTGCGCCTCGCTGCAGAAGAGGGCCGCACCCTGACCTCGTTGATCGAAGAGGGTCTGCGCTCGGTGATTGCGCAGCGCCGCACCGAGCCCAAGCCGCGCGTCATGCCCCGGGTGAGCAAGGCGCGAGGCTGGCTCGCGCCCGGGATCAAAGACCTGAAAGACATCCAGGAGATCGAAGACGCGGAGTACGTCGAAAAGCTCCGTCGTCTCTAGTGGATCTGCCGGACGTCAACATTCTGATCTACGCCTTCCGGATCGAGTCTCCCTACTATCAACGCTGCAGCACATGGCTGCGACAGACCATCGCCAGCGCCGCACCTTTCGCCATCTCGCCGCTGACGCTGAGCGCCGTGGTGCGGATCACGACCAATCGCCGTACGTTTCCAGAACCGAGCACGCACGACGAAGCCTTCCGCTTTTGCGAAGACCTGATGGCGCAGCCGAATTGCCAGATCGTCGAGCCCGGTCGGCGCCATTGGGACATCTTCCGCCGTGTTTGCGAGGATACGAACACGACCGGTCCACCTGTCTCCGACGCCTGGTACGCCGCGCTGGCGATCGAACACGGCTGCGACTGGATCACCCTCGACCGCGACTTCGCCCGCTTCCCCGGGCTGAAGTGGCGCGCACCGTAGGAACGCGCTTGGCGAGGGCGGCGCTGCATGCACAAGCTTGTGCGGATAGAGACCGGGTCCCGCCGCATGCGCCAAGTCCGAGCCGCTGCCATCGCCTTTCTCGCGCTGGCCGCCTGCGCAAAGGCCGGGGGCGCCAACACCACCGCGCCGGCTAACGTCGCCGCGGTTCCCACTAACTCGCCGCCCGTCAACGCGCTCGCGGTCGACGCCTACGCGGCCAAGTCCCCCAAGCTCGCGCAGATCTTCACCCCGGACATCCTGGGCGCCAATGTCGCCTAGCTTGGAGACCATCACCGGCCCGGCGTTCAGCACCCTGGGCGCGGACCGCATCTACAAGGTGGACGGCTGCGAGGTGATCGTCGGCGACGCCAAGGGTCGCATCGCCAACATCGGCATCAAGGGCATGAGCGCGCGCTGCAGCTTCCCGATCGCCCAGTACTTCGCCTCCGGCTACGACCACCCGGCGCCGAACTTCCCAACCTTCGGCGACATCAGGCAGGGCTTCGGCGGCGGCTTCGACGCCGACTGCCTGACGCTGTGCGGCAACGCCGCCGACCCGGTCGTCAGCCTCTCCTACCAGGGCAGCCACGCCGACAACTTCACCAACCTCTACGCCGCCGTCACCATCGGCGACGGCCCGGAACTGGCCGCCTACGAGGACTGGGCCGGCAAGCTGGGCGCCAAGTACGGCCGCGACTACCTGGTGAACGGCAAGTACCACACCGGCAATTCCATGGACGACGTCGCCGCCAAGGACTTCGCCGCCGTCCACCCCGACGTCATCCGCGTCGGCCAGGCCCTGCCGGGCGGGGAGTGAAGGCTCGCCCCCAGTCCTCAAGAGCGCAGAGAATCTAAACCCCCGCCAACGAAAAACCGATGCCCGCCAAGCCCCTGCGACCCCGCCCGGCGTTGACTTATTCTGGCGCGCCGAGCATCCAAGCCCCAACTAAGGGCGGGCGTGGCCGCGCCCTTCTTCCGGCGTGGCCAAGAAGCTCCGCCGCGCCCCGCCAAGCCCCTCCTAAGGAGCACTGCTCCTTGCCTTCCGTGGATACCGCATGACTGCCCGCCTCGCCCTCGGCTTCGACCTCGGCTTTGACGATCTCTACGATCGTGAGGGTCTCGCCCGGCTGGACGCCCGCTTCCTGGCCTGGCTCGGGGAGCGCGACGGCGAGCTGAGGGCGCGGCTCGAGGCGGCGCGGGCCAACCCTGCCACCGTCAAGGGCGACGCCGAGTCCGAGCTGCTGATCGCACTGGCGCCGGCGCTGGAGGACTTCATCGGCGCGCTCTTCGGCGTCGAGGCCGAGCTTGGCGCGGCGCGGCAGCTGCGCGTCGACCTGGCGCCGATCTTCGAGGTGAAGCGGCAGTTCGTGCAGCGGCGGGCGGCGCGCAAGTACGCCGCCGAGGTCGAGGGCCTCGACGGCGCGGCGCTGCGCGCGGCCCTGGAGCCGCTGCTGGGCGGTCCGCTCACCGAGCTCGCCTTCGCGACGGCCGTTGAGCATTGGCTGGCCGACGAGCCGGGCAACACCGAGGCGCTGGAGCTGGCCGGCCGCTACGCCGCCTGGGCGACGCTGAGCGAAGCGGGCCGCGAAGCGCACCACCACGGCGTGCTCTTCAAGGCGCCCGGCAAGGTCGACCCGATGGCGCTGGTGCCGGTGGTGGACGATCCGGTCGCCGGCGTGCCGGCGTTCGGGCTCGCCGCATCGCATCGGCGGCGCCGCGAAGGCTTCGCGCTCACCGATGCGGGGACCGGCGTCGTCGGCGCGCTCGACCAGGCCAACTACTGCATCTGGTGCCATAACCAGGGCAAGGACAGCTGCTCGAAGGGCCTGAAGGAGAAGACCGGCGAGTTCAAGAAGAGCCCGTTCGGCGTCACCCTGGCCGGCTGCCCGCTCGAAGAGAAAATCTCCGAGATGAACCTGACCGCGGCCGGCGGCCTGACCGTCGGCTCGCTGGCCATCGCCATCGTCGACAACCCCATGGTGGCCGCCACCGGCCACCGCATCTGCAACGACTGCATGAAGTCGTGCATCTTCCAAAAGCAGGACCCGGTCGACATTCCGCAGGTCGAAACGCGGGTGCTGAAGGACGTGCTGGCCCTGCCGTGGGGCTTCGAGATCTATTCGCTGCTGAGCCGCTGGAACCCGCTCAACCTGGAGCGGCCGCTACCGCGCCCGGCGAGCGGCAAGACGGTGCTGGTGGTGGGGCTCGGCCCCGCCGGCTTCACGCTCGCTCACCACCTGATCAACGACGGCCACGCCGTGGTGGCGATCGACGGGCTGAAGATCGAGCCGCTGGACGGGGCGGTGTCTGGCGTCGATGCGCTGGGCGCGCGCGCTCCGTTCGAGCCCGTGCGCGATTTCGAGGACCTGCGCGAGCCGCTCGGCTCGCGGGTGATGGCGGGCTTCGGCGGCGTCGCCGAGTACGGGATCACCGTGCGCTGGGACAAGAACTTCCTGAAGGTGGTGCGGCTGCTGCTGGAGCGGCGCTCTGAGTTCAAGATGTTCGGCGGCGTGCGCTTCGGCGGCACGATGACCATCGAGAGCGCCTTCGCGCTCGGCTTCGACCACATCGCGCTCTGCGCCGGCGCCGGGCGCCCGACCATCGTCGGCATGCCGAACGGCCTCGCCCCCGGCGTGCGCCAGGCCTCCGACTTCCTGATGGCGCTGCAGCTGACCGGCGCGGCCAAGACCAACTCGATCGCCAACCTGCAGGTGCGCCTGCCGGTGGCCGTGATCGGCGGCGGCCTCACCGCCATCGACACCGCCACCGAGGCGCTGGCCTACTATCCGCTGCAGGTGGAAAAGTTCCTGGTCCGCCACGAGGCGCTGGCCGCCGAGCGCGGCGTCGCCGCGGTGGAGGCGCGGCTGGACGGCGCAGGAGCGCGAGGTCGCCGCCGAGTTCCTGGAGCACGCCCGCGCCATCCGCGCCGAGCGCGCGGCCGCCGCCAAGGAGGGCCGCGAGGCCCGCATCGTCGAGCTGCTGCGCAATTGGGGCGGCGCCACCATCTGCTACCGCCGCCGGCTGATCAACTCGCCCAGCTACACGCTGAACCACGAGGAGGTGGCCAAGGCGCTCGAGGAAGGCATCCGCTTCGCCGAGGGGCTTACGCCGCTGGCGGTGGAGATCGACGGCTTCGGCCACGCCGCGGCGCTGAAGGTCGGCCTCGACCGGCCGCAGGGCAACGCGGCCGACGAGTTCGCCACCGAGCAGGTGCTGCCGGCCAGGACCATCCTGGTCGCCGCCGGCACCCAGCCGAACACCGTGCTGGGCCGTGAGGACCCCACCCGCGTCGCCATCAACGGCAAGTACTTCCAGGCCTTCGACGAGTCCGGCCACCCGGTGACGCCGGAGCCGCTGACCAAGCCGGCCGAGGTGCAGGTGCTGATGAGCGTGCGGGACGACGGCCGCGCGGTGAGCTTCTTCGGCGACCTGCACCCCTCGTTCGCCGGCAACGTGGTCAAGGCGATGTCGAGCGCCAAGCAGGGCTATCCGGTGGTGAGCCGCATGCTGGCGCGCACCGGCGCGGCGCCCCGCACGCCGCAGGCGCTGTTCGCGCAGATGGACGCCGAGCTGCGCGCCACGGTGCACGAGGTGGTGCGCCTGACGCCGACCATCGTCGAGGTGGTGGTCAAGGCGCCGATGGCCGCCCGCGCCTTCCAGCCCGGCCAGTTCTACCGCCTGCAGAACTTCGAGACCCTGGCGCCGGCGATGGATGGCTCGCGCATGGCGATGGAGGGCCTGGCGCTGACCGGCGCCTGGACCGACAAGGACGCCGGCCTGCTTTCCACCATCGTGCTGGAGATGGGCGGCTCGTCCGACCTCTGCGCCCAGCTGCAGCCCGGCGAGCCGGTGATCCTGATGGGCCCCACCGGCCACGCCACCGAGATCCCCGAGGGCGAGACGGTGCTGCTGATCGGCGGCGGCCTCGGCAACGCGGTGCTGTTCTCGATCGGCCAGGCGATGAAGGCCAAGGGCTGCAAGGTGGTCTACTTCGCCGGCTACAAGCGGGCGATCGACCGCTACAAGGTGGGCGAGATCGAGCGCGCCGCGGACACCATCGTCTGGTGCTGCGACGAGGCGCCCGGCTTCACGCCCGACCGGCCCGGCGATCTCGCCTTCGTCGGCAACATCGTCGAGGCGCTGGACGCCTACGGCCGCGGCGAGCTCGGCGACACGCCGATCTCGCTGGCCGACGTCGACCGCATCATCGCCATCGGCTCGGACGGCATGATGGACGCCGTCGCCCAGGCCCGCCACGGCATCCTCGCCGCCCACCTCAAGCCCGGCCACAAGGGCGTCGGCTCGATCAACTCCCCCATGCAGTGCATGATGAAGGAGATCTGCGCCCAGTGCCTGCAGACCCACCGCGACCCGGCCACCGGCGTCGAGAGCGTGGTGTTCTCCTGCTTCAACCAGGACCAGGACCTCGATCGCGTGGCGTTCGCGAACCTGCGCGGCCGCCTCTCGCAGAACGGCGTCCAGGAAAAGCTCACCCGCCACTGGATCGACCGCTCGCTGCACACGCTGGGACTGCGGAGACGGCAGGCGGCGGAGTAGGCGAAGATTAAGGGAAGCCACGGCGCGCTGCGCTCATCTCGGAGACGCCGCACAACCCTCGACGCGTCTTGAAGCGAAGAATTGCCGAAAACCCTCATCTTCCCTCAGCTTCTAACGGATCGCTCGACCCGTAGGGCACAGGCTAAGCGCACTACTGGCTAAAGGTCTCGCCGATGATCGCGAATTCTGCTTTGTCGGCACCCAATGCCCAACAAATAATGAATGTATTGCTATTTCTACCCTGGTACTCACTTACAGCGCTAGCTCTCAAAACTCTACCCCAACGCTCACTTATCGTATATGTTCTGGATAAGATTTTATGCCCACCTCTGGACGCAAGCTCCTTCACTACGTCATCGCATGTGCTGAAGATTCCGGTGTCCGAGACGGTGATCTCGTCACTCTCCACTTTCCACGGCGGATATATTTGCGTTTCCACTGTTCTTTCCTAACACTCTTGCCTTGGCGCCTGCAATCTCGAGAGTTGAAGGGAAGGACTAACCTGTTTGGATGGCGAGCTTGAGCGTTGGAATATGTCCGCCGCGCGGCACGTAGATATCCTCCTTTCCTTTCCTCATTATGATAACTCCCCCGTCAGGGAAGCCGACGATACCGCCGGTTACTTTCGGGTTCAGCTCCACTTCAAATTCGGCATCGTCGTACCTCTTCGCAGACATTTGGCATTCCCAGATCCAATGTTCGCGCCAATTGTCATTGTCGTGTTCGCCCAGCGAATCGTGGACGACATGACGGATGCAATCGCGCATAGCCGCTCGAAATCTAAGTCGCCTGACATGATGGCTTTGATGATAGCGGCCGCTCCCACGCCCTCCCTCATCAGTTCGTCGGCGAGGAACAGACGATAGGCGTCGGCTTGCGGATGCTTCAGGCGTTCGATGCGGCTCAGCGCCAAGTGCATGGCGCAGAATCCGTCGTCGCCATCGCTCCACCGCTCCGCCGCCTTGCAAAGATGAGCCAGCGACAGAGCCGTCGGACGGCCGAGATGAATTGCTGCCAGCAACGCCACAAGTCTGGGGTCCTCCGGATCGATCAAGACCCTGCCGCGGGCTTGACCGACCGGCGTCAGCAGGGTCCCAGCGCCGAGCACGAGTCCCTCATCGGCGAAGCGCATGATGACATCGATGTCCGTCGACTTGCGGCGGTTACTCCAAGCTTTGGTCAGCCGATCAGCAAACATCTGGTCCTCCTTCGGTCGCGGCGCGAATGTACCTCGGGCGTCGCCGACAGACACCACAAGTAACTCACTCGAGCGTCGACGTCAAGAACAAAACGAGAACTTCCTGATGACCCATTCTCCCGCGAAGGGCAGCTGCTCGCCCGAAAGCACCGAAGGCGAACAATTCGAGTGCGGGCTTAGTCCAGTGCTTCGCCGAGCGTAGGTTTTCACGCTGCCAAAGGTCGAGCCTGCCGGACGGGCCGGAGACTTGTCCGGACTGTGGGCCTAAATATCCCCACCCAAGTCCGGCGCGGCGCCCGGCGCCCGGGCGGTGTGGATGCCGCACTCGGTCTTCTGCGAGCCGGCCCAGCGGCCGGCGCGGACGTCGGCGCCCTCCTCCACCGGGCTGGTGCACGGCCAGCAGCCGAGCGAGGGATAGCCGAACGCCACCAGCGGGTGCTCGGGCAGGCCATGATCGGCGGCGTAGGCGTCGAGGTCGGCCTTGGTCCAGTTGGCGAGCGGATTGAACTTCAGCTTGCCCTCGGCCGCCTCGACCACCGGCAGCCGCACCCGCTCGCCGCCGTGGAAACGCTTGCGCCCGGTGATCCAGGCCGAGAAGCCGTCCAGCGCCTGGTTCAGCGGCAGCACCTTGCGGATGTGGCAGCAGGCGTCGGTGTCGGTCTTCCAGAGGTCGGCGTTGGGATCGCCCGTCGCCAGGTCCTCGAAGCGCGGGCTGAGGTCGCGCACGTCGGTCAGGCCGAGCCGCGCGGCCAACTGCTGGCGGTAGTCGAGCGTCTGGCCGAACAGCATGCCGGTGTCGAGGAACAGCACCGGGATGTCGCGGCTGACCTGCGGCGGCCATGTGCAGCAGCACCGCCGAACTCGGCGCCGAACGAGGAGACCAGCGCCAGCTCGTCGCCGAAGATCTCCAGCGCCTTGGCGATGATCGCCTTCGGGTGGGCGTGCCGCAGCTCGGCGTCGAGCCGCCGGGCAAGCGAGGCTACGCGTGTCGACCGGATCAAGGGCGAGGCTCATGCTTGACGCTCCTCGAAGGCCGGCTCGCGGCCGTCGGCGGCGCGCTGGTAGACGTGCCGGAAGCGGTGCGCGACGTGGGTCCAGTCTGCCGGCGAGGCGCCGTCGGCCGGCTCGAAGGCGTCGAAGCCGCAGCGGATCATGAAGCCGGCCTGCTCGCGCAGCACGTCGCCCACGGCGCGGATCTCGCCCTGGTAGCGGTAGCGCTCGCGCAGGATGCGCGCCGACGAATACGGCTGGCCCTGCAGGAACTTCGGGAACGCCAGCGCCACCACCGCGATGCTGCGGCAGGTCGGCGGCCAGTTCCTCCACCGTGCTCGTTGGCCTCGATGCGCACGCCAACCTTGCGGCCCTCGGCGAGCAGGCGCTTGCCCTCGCTGTGAAGCGCTGCAGCGAGATGATCACGTCGCCGCGCGGGATCGAAGTCCTCGTCGGCGACGGCGGTGTACGGGTCCTCCGCCGCCTCGGCGCGCTGGCCCGTCCACCTAATGAGCGTCGGCATAGACGGCCTCCTTGAACGGGGCCACGCCGGTGCGGCGGAAGGTGTCGAGGAAGCGCTCGCCCGTCTTGCCGTTCGCGCAGATAGACCTCGACCATGTGCTCGACGGCGTCGGCCACCTTGTCGGCCGGCAATGCCGGGCCGAGCACCTGGCCCAGCGTGGCGTTCGCCTCCGGCGAGCCGCCCAGCGTGACCTGGTAGAACTCCTCGCCCTTCTTATCGACGCCGAGGATGCCGATGGTCCCGACGTGGTGGTGGCCGCAGGCGTTGATGCAGCCGCTGATCTTGATGCCCAGCTCGCCGACCAGCTCGGCCGGGCCGGGTCGGCGAACCGCAGCGCGATCTGCTGGGCGATCGGGATCGCCCGGGCGTTGGCCAGCGCGCAGTAGTCGAGGCCCGGGCAGGCGATGATGTCGGTGACCAGGCCGCGGTTGGGCGTCGCCAGCTCGGCCGCGTCCAGCGCCTTCCAGACCGCCGGCACGTCGTCCAGCTTCACGTGCGGCAGGATCAGGTTCTGCTCGTAGGAGACCCGGACCTCGTCCATCGAGTAGCGCTCGGCCGAGGTCGGCCATCGCGTCCATCTGCTCGGCCGAGCAGTCGCCGGGCGTCTCGCCGGGCTTCTTCAGCGACACGTCGACGATGGCGTAGCCGGGGATCTTGTGCGGCTTGACGTTGTTGCGGGCGAAGCGGGCGAACGCCGGGTCGGCCTCTGGCCGCCTCGAAGGCCGCCGACGTCGCCGGCAGGCGTCTCGAAGTCGCGCGGCGCGAAGGCGGCGCGGATGCGGGCCAGCTCCTCGTCCGGCAGGTCGACCTTGGCCTTGTCGGTCGCCGTCCCACTCCTCCTCGACCTCGCGGGCGAAGCCCTCGGCGCCCAGGCTGGCGACCAGCACCTTGATGCGCGCCTTCCAGATGTTGTCGCGCCGGCCGTAGCGGTTGTAGACCCGCAGGATCGCCTGCAGGTACGACAGCAGGTGCGCGCGCCGGCAGGTGCTCGCGGATCGTCGGGCCGAGATAGGGCGTGCGGCCCAGCCCGCCGCCGACCAGCACCTCGAAGCCGAGCTCGCCGGCGTCGTTGCGGTGCAGGCGCAGGCCGATGTCGTAGACCTTGGTCGCCGCCCGGTCGGCCGGCGAGGCGGTGACCGCGATCTTGAACTTGCGCGGCAGGAACGAGAACTCGGGGTGGAAGGTCGACCACTGGCGGATCGCCTCGACCCAGATGCGCGGATCGTCGACCTCCTCGGCGTTGGCGCCGGCGTGCGGGTCGGCGGTGATGTTGCGGATGTCGTTGCCGCTGGTCTGGATGGCGTGCATCCCGACCTCGGCCAGGTGCGTCGAGGATGTCCGGCGCGTCCTTCAGCTTGATCCAGTGCAGCTGCAGGTTGGTGCGCGTGGTGAAGTGGCCGTAGCCCTTGTCGTAGGTGCGCGGCGATGAAGGCGAGCTTGCGCAGCTGCGCCGACGTCCAGCGTGCCGTAGGGGATGGCGATCCGCAGCATGTAGGCGTGCAGCTGCAGATAGAGGCCGTTCATCAGCCGGACGCGCTTGAACTGGTCCTCGGTCAGCTCGCCGGCGAGCCGCCGGGCTCGCACTGCTCGCGGAACTCCGCGACCCGGTCGGCGAGCATTTCCTTGTCGATGGCGTCGTAGCGATACATTGCCGGCGCCTCCTCTGCTAGCGCCTGATCTTGTCGATGCGGCCCGTTGAGCGGGCCGCGCCGTGCGCGTGCAGCAGAGCCTCGATGGCCTCGCCGCCCTCGGTCTTCTTGCCGTGCTCCGGCTTGTTGGTCGGCCCGAGCGCCCGCACCCGCTCGCGGAAGCTAAGGGCGCCCAGCCGCTGTCCGACGGGATGACGTCGATCAGATAGGGGTCGACCACGATGGTGATCTGGGTCTTGGCGTGCGCCTCGGCGGCCAGCGCCGCGTCGTCGTCTTCGAACAGCTCGGCGTCCGCGAACCGTGGAACCCAGTCGCCCGTCGTGTCCCAAGAACACCGCCTCGCCGTCGTCCGAGCCGATTGCCGGTCAGGGCTTTCATCGACCGCAAGCCCTTCTTCGAGCGCTCGCTCCGCCGTGGGCGGGAGCGCCGGCAGGGTCGAGGGGGCCCATGCGGCATCGGCCAGCGCCATCGCCTCGCCGACGATCAGCAGCGCCGGGCCGGCCACGCCCTCGGCCGCCGCGGCGATGCCCGGCCAGCGTGGTGACGATGCGCCGCTCGCTCGGCAGGCTGGCGTCCTCGACGATCAGCGCCGGGGTCGAGCCGGCGCGGCCGGCCGCCGATCAGCCGCGCGGCGATCGCCGCGGCGGTGGAGACGCCCATGTAGATCACCACCGTCTGGTTCGGCCGGGCGAGGCTCGCCCAGTCCAGGTCGGGCTCGCCGCCCGCCGCCGCGTGGCCGGTGACGAAGGTCACCGCCTGCGCGGCGCCGCGATGGGTCAGCGGCGCGCCGGCCGCCGCGCCCGCCGCCAGCGCCGCGGTGACGCCCGGCACGACGTGGCAGACGACGCCGGCCGCGCGGCAGGCTTCGCAGCTCCTCGCCGCCACGGCCGAAGATGAACGGATCGCCGCCCTTCAGCCGCACCACCGTCAGCCCCTCGCGGGCGAAGGCGACCAGCAGCCGGTTGATCTCGTCCTGCGCGTAGGAATGCCGCGACTTGCGCTTGGCGACCGACGAGCCGCCGCGCGTCGGCCGGCGCCAGGTCGAGGATCGCCTGGGCTGACCAGGCCGTCGTGCACCACCACGTCGGCGCCCTGCAGCGCCTTCAGCGCCTTCAGCGTCAGCAGCTCCGGATCGCCCGGCCCGGCGCCGACCAGCCAGACCTCGCCAGCGCGCGCGCGGCCCCTGGCCCGCTCAGCGCGACCAGCGCGGCGCTTGGCGCGTTCGATGCGGTGACCGACCATCGGCTTGGGCACCTGATTAGCTCTTCTAAACAGCTCTCCGCGAACGGCATCGCGGGGCGAGCCTGTCGGCCCGCCCCGCTGACACCCGTCGGCGAAAGGGCCGATGCGCCTCGGGTGCTTGCAAAATGGTGGCCACGGCGCCCACTTCGCAACCCAAGTCTTCTGCCGGGGCATTCAGGAAAATCTCATGGAAACGCGGCGGCGGCTTCCACCCCTGAACGCCTTGCGCGCCTTCGAGGCGGCCGCGCGGCACCTGAATTTCAGCCGCGCCGCCGACGAGCTGTCGGTGACGCCGGGCGCCGTCTCGCCAGCAGATCCAGAACCTGGAGGACTATGTGGGCGTGGCGCTGTTCAAGCGCACGCCGAAGGGCCTGCTGCTCACCGACGCGGCCCAGACCGCCCTGCCCGCGCTGCGCGAAGCCTTCGACCGCCTGGCCGAAGCCGCCTCCCTGCTCACCGCCGCCGTGGACGGCCGGCGCCTGACCCTCACCGCGCCGCCTTCGTTCGCCGCCAAGTGGCTGGTGCCGCGCCTGAAGCGGCTTCGAGGAGGCCTATCCGCAGGTCGACGTCTGGCTCTCCGCCGACATGGAGCATCGTCGACTTCGCCGCCGGCGAGGTCGATCTCGCCATCCGCTACGGCTCCGGCCGCTATCCGGGGCTGGAGACTGCAGCCGGCTGATGCAGCGAGACGGTGATCCCGGTCGCGAGCCCCGCCCTGCTGGCGAACAACCCGCTCGAAACGCCGGAGCGACCTCGGCCACCACATCCTGCTGCACGACGGCTCGCCCGACGCCGACGAGAGCTGCCCGGACTGGTCGATGTGGCTGGCGGCCCGCGGCGTGAGCGGCGTCGACGGCACGCGCGGGCCGCGCTTCAACCAGTCGAGCCTGGTGATCGAGGCGGCGGTCGGCGGCCGCGGCGTGGCGCTGGCCAAGCGCACCCTGGCGCAGGACGACCTCGACGCCGGCCGGCTGGTCGACGCCGCTGCAGATCGCCACCGCGGTCGACTTCGCCTACTACCTCGTGCACCCGAAGGCGAAGGGGCGGCTGCCGCAGGTGAAGGCCTTCGTCGCCTGGATCACCGCCGAGGCCGCGGCGCACGAGGCGGCGCTAGCGGCGATCGACAACGGCGCGGGGATTTGACGGCCTGAAACGCCGCCGTCCGGCCAGCTCCGGCGCCGGCTCCGCCAGCCTCCGCGCGCCACGCGCCTGTCCTTGCGGCCCGAGCGCGACGGCGGCCTCGCGTCTGCGCCCACACCGCCTCGACGTCCGGGCGGCGCGCCCGGCCCGCCGAGGTTGGCGACGAACGCCGGCCCGATCACCCCGTTGAACTCGCTCCAGCTGGCCGCATAGATCGCCACCACCGGCGCGCCGACCGCCGAGGCGAGGTGCGTCAGCCCCGTGTCGACCCCGACCACCGCCGCCGCGCCGGCCTGCAGCGCGGCCATCTCGTGGAAGCCGAGGCTTGGCGGCACGATGGCGCGCGGGCTGGCCGCGGCGATGCGCAGGAGCGCTGCCGCTCGCTTTTCGCGTGCCCCACGGCAGCACGATGGCGAGCCCGGCCGCGCGGCTCGCACGGCCAGCGCAAGCCAGTCGTCCTCCGCCCAGGTCTTGTCCGGCCGGGCGGTGGCGTGCAGGCCGACCAGGTAGGGTTCGGGGGTCAGCCACGGCGGCCGTTCGCCGGCGACGTCGAGGCCGTAATCGATCTCTTCCGGCGGCGCATAGCCCATCGACTGGGCGACCAGCCGGCGCATCCGCTCGGCCGCGTGGATGGTGACGCTGACCGGGAACCTGCGGTCGTAGAAGAAGCTGGCCGGCGGCTCGCGCACGCTCGCGCGGTCGTAGCCGCAGTGCGGGCCCGGCCGCCAGCCGCGCCAGCATCGCGCTGCGGATCAGCCCCTGCGCGTCGATGATGCGGTCGTAGCGCTTCTGGCGGATCGCATAGTGGAACGCGCCGAACTCGCGCCAGGTGTCGCCCTCCAGCAGGTGGCGACGCCAGGCTCGAGCCGCACCGGGATCGCGCGGCCGACGGCCGGATGCAGTCGGGCGATCTCCGCCAGCTGTTCCTCGATCACCCAGTCGAGCGTCAGGTCCGGCGTCATGCGGCTCAGGTCAGAGACCGCCGGCAGGCAGTGGATCACGTCGCCGAGCGACGAGGTCTTGATCAACAGGACGCGCGTCAAACCTTCCTCGGCGTCTTCAGCGAGTTCAGCGCCCGCTCGTGGGCGTAGGCGGCGATGTCGGCCAGCGCCGCATCGAGCGCGTCGCGCACCTTGTCGAGCGAGCCCGGTCCCTCGGCCTCGCAGGCCTGGCAGGCGTCGCCGAGCTGGAAGGCGCCGACCCCGCGCGACGCGCCCTTCAGCGTGTGCACGCCGTCGCGCCAGCCCTCGTTCGACGGCGTCAGCATCGCGCCCCAGATCACCGACTGTTCGCGGAACAGCTCCAGCACCTCGTCGACCACCGACTCGTCGCCGGCCGCGAACCCCTCGAGATAGGGAAATCGACCACGCCCTTGATGTCGCGCCGCGCCAAACGCCGCTCCTTGTCTTGCCCGCGCCGGCTTGATTAGACGAAGGCGGAACCGGAGGCGAGACGCCTGGCTGACGCGGCGCGCCTGGCCGCCTTGCGCCGCGTCGCTTTTTCAGTATGTTCCGCGCCCTCGCAAAGGCGGCCGCTAGGCCCGCCCTGGCGCGGCGGGTGCATAGCTCAGTTGGTAGAGCAGCTGACTCTTAATCAGCGGGTCGCAGGTTCGAGCCCTGCTGCACCCACCAGCGCCGCGATCTGATTTCCGGTCGGGCAGCTGATCGCGGCGCCCCTCGCTGTGCAGGCCAGGGCGCCGGCCGCGACGCCCCAGGCGAGCGCCGCAGCTGCGTCGCGGTCCACTGCCCAGCGGGCGGCGAACGCGCCGGTGAAGGCATCGCCAGCGCCCGTCGTGTCGATCACCTCCACCATCGGCGGGCTAAGTGCGTGCATCGGCCGCCCCGGCTCGAACAGCATTGCCCCTCGCGCGCCCAGCGTCACCACGGCGGCGCGGCCCGCGCGCCGGGCGAGCGCCTCACCGATCGCCAGCGCTTCAGTGTGGCCGGAGATGGCCCGGCCCTCGCCCTCGTTGACGATGATGATGTCGGTCAGCGCGAGCAACGCCGGGTCGACCAGATCGGGCGCCGGCGCCGCGTTCAGCAGCGTCGCAACGCCGGCCGCGCGGGCCACCTCGAACGCGCGGACCGTCGAGGCGACGGGCGTCTCCAGCTGGGCGAGGACGAGGCGGCTCGCCGCGATCAGGTCCGCCGACGCGCTCACATGCGCCGGTTCGAGGCGGGCGTTGGCGCCGGAGTCGACCACGATGACGTTCTCGGCCGCCTCGTCCACCAGGATCATCGCCATGCCGGTGCCGACCCCGGCGAGGCGCACGACGCCGCCCGTCTCGATGCCGTTCGCCCGCCACAGCGCCATCGCGACGTCGCCGGGACCGTCCTGGCCGATCGCGGCCACCATGGCGACGCCCTCGCCGGCCCGAGCTGCCTGGATCGCCTGGTTCGAGCCCTTGCCGCCTGGCGACTCCAGCCGGCCGAGGCTGAGGCAGGTCTCGCCGGGCGAGGGCAGGCGCCGCACCGCGAGGCTGACGTCGTGATTGTAGCTGCCGACGACGACGATCCGGCTCTCGTTCATGGGCGCCTCCGAGGGAGGTCTTAGCCGCTTGCCGGCCTGACCGGAAAGAGCGAGCGCGGAATGCGGACGTGGGCGCCCTGGCGGCCGTCGACGACCTGGGTGACCGCGAAGTCCGCGGCGACGCTCATCAGCGAATAGGCGTCGTCGCGCGTCAGGCCGACGTGCTCGGTGAGCAGGCCCAGCATGTCGAGCGCCGCGTTGCGCATGGCGACGTTGAGGTCCTCGTCGAAGCCGTGGACGATCCAGTACTTCGGGGTCTCCAGCAGCGGACCGGGGAAGCTGAAGTCGCGCCGCACGATGATCTGCAACAGCACGTTCAGCGAGGCCTCGATCGCGGTGCCGGAGATCTCGCCGTCGCCCTGGCTGACGTGCGGGTCGCCGATCGAGAACAGCGCCGCCGTCCACCTGCACCGGGTAGTACATCACCGCGCCGGCGCCGATCCGCCAGTTGTCGATGTTGCCGCCGTGCGCGCCGGGCGGGATGGTGCTGACGCGGCCCGCGACGTCGATGCGCGACGCCCGCGGTGCCGAGGTGCGGGCCGGGCCGGCACGCGCACCCCGGCCAACGCCGGCTGCCGGTCGCAGGCCGGGCAATGGGTGATCGTGCCGGGGACGAGGTACTTGCCGGGGAAATCGTAGGCGTAGAGCGCCTCGGCCTGGACCGCGTTCGGATCGAGCGCGTAGATCGTCACCCGCTCCTTCTCGCCGAACTCCTTGTAGAGGTAGCCCCAGTTGGCGGCGAGGTTGGAGCCGTAGTTGCAGCGCGGCGTCATCGCCAGATAGCGCACCTCCAGCATGTCGCCGGGCCTGGCGTCCTCGACGAAGATCGGCCCGGTCATGATGTGGACGCCGGGGTTGCGGTCGCTCTCCGGGATGCCGGAGAAGATCGCGGTGACGCCCTCGTCCATCATCAGCTCGGGCGCGTCGCCGGCGTGATGGGTGATCGCCTCGGCCTGCACCAGATCGCCGCTCTTCACGCGCAGCACCGGCGCCAGCGCGGCGTCGAAATAGCCCCAGTGCACGGTCTTCGGCGTCGCCGTCAGATGGTGCAGCGCGCCGGGCGGGGTGTCGGGGCGCATCTCGCCGGCCTGGCAGATGAAGGGCATCGCTGGTCTCTCCCGGGTGTCCTGCGGAGAAGCTAGCGGCGCGGCGCCGCCCAGTCTCGCATCCGCGCGCCCCGCGCTTGATCGAGGCTCGGCGGGCGCATTCCGTGGGCGCCCGGCCGGTTTCGCGCCCGCGCGGCTTCCGCCCGCTGCGCAAATGATGAGGCGCACGGGTGCAAGACTGCCCGGCGGCGCCCGCCTACCTTAAGCTGCCGCTTCAGATCACGCGTCGCTTCGTCAGGAATTCGCCCATGAACACTGCGGTTCAGGTTCGCACCCGCCCCCTGAAGGAAGGTTTTGGCGCCGAGATTCTGGACGTCGACCTGCGGCGCGCGGACGAGCCGACCATCGCCGCGGTGGTGGACGCCTTCCACAAGCACGGGGCCATCCTGCTGCGCGATCAGCAGATGTCGCCGGGCGACCTGGTGGACTTCATCGCCCACTTCGGCGTGCCCTGAGGACCACACCCTGAAGGAGTTCACCGTCCCCGGCCACCCGAAGGTCTACCGGCTCTCCAACAAGCTGGTGGATGGCAAGCCTATCGGCGCCCACAACGACGGCGTCGGCTGGCACACCGACTATTCGTACAAGCCCGAGCCGGTGATGGCGACGATGCTCTACGCCGTCGAGGTGCCCGCCGAGGGCTCCGACACGCTGCTGGCCGACTGCGTCGCCGCCTGGAACGCACTGACCCCGGCCGAGCAGGCGAAGTACGACGGCCGCGTGCTGCACCACTCCTACCAGTACTTCATGCGGACCCGCGAATACGGCGCGCGCGAGCTCAGCGACGAGCTGAAGGCGGCGAACCCGGACGTCTTCCACCCGCTGGTGCGCACCCATCCGGCCGATGGCCGCAAGGCGCTCTGGCCCTCCACCGGCACGGTGGTCGAGGTGATGGGCATGCCGGAGGCGGAAGGCCTGGCGCTGGTGCAGGAAGCGGTCGACTGGGTGACGCAGGACCGCTTCGTCCACGCGCACAAATGGCGGGTCGGCGACATCCTGATGTGGGACAACCGCTGCACGCTGCACACCGGCACGCTCTACGACGACACCAAGTACTTCCGCGAGATGCACCGGCTCTGGGTGCGCGGCGACAAGCCGTACTAGGCTCGGGCGCCATGAACTGGCTGATCACCGGCGTCTCGAGCGGGCTTGGCCGCGCCATCGCCGAGGCCGCGCTCGCCCGCGGCGACAAGGTGGCCGGCACGGTGCGCCGGCAGGGCGACCTGGCGGCGTTCGAGGCCACCGCGCCTGGCCGGGCGTCCGGCTACATCGCCGACATGGTCGCCGAGGACGCGGTGCGCGCCGCGGTCGACCGGGCCGAGGCCGATCTCGGCGGCATCGACGTGCTGGTCGGCAACGCCGGCTACGGGCTGGTGGGCGCGGTGGAGGAATCGAGCCTGGCGGAGATCCGCCGGCAGTTCGAGGTCAACGTGTTCGGCCCGATCGCGGCGATCCAGGCGGTGCTGCCCTACTTCCGCGCCCGGCGCCGCGGCCACGTCATCACCATCACCTCGGTCAGCGGCGTCGCCACCTGGGCCGGCACCGGCGTCTATTGCGGCAGCAAGCACGCGCTCGAAGGCGTCACCCGGACGCTGGCCGAAGAGGTCGCCGAGCTCGGGATCAAGGTGACCAACATCGAGCCGGGCGGCCTGCGCACCGACTACGCCGGCCGCTCGATGGTGGTGACGCAGGCCCGCATCGACGACTACGACGGCGCGGCTCGCAACGCCCAGCGCATCATGGCCGACCACGCCGGCCACGAGCCCGGCGACCCGGCCAAGGCGGCGCAGGCGATCCTGGCGATCGCCGGGACCGACGATCCGCCGCTGCAGCTGCTGCTGGGCGCCGACGCGATGCTGTACGCCACCCGCGAGGTGGCCCGCTACCAGGCCGAGATCGGCCGCTGGGCCAAGCTCACGCTGTCGACCGGGTTCGACTGACGAGCGGACTAGCGAGCGCCTGTCAGCGCCGGATCATCCGCAGCAGCTCGCGCGGTGCGGCGGACGTCGGCGAAGTTGATGCGCAGGTTCAGCAGCGCGGCGTTGTGCTCGGCGTCGGTGACGGCGGCGGTCGCGTCGGCCGACGACAATCACCTTGTAGCCGGCCATGTTGGCCTCGCGCGCGGTGCTCTCGACGCAGCAGTTGGTCAGCGTGCCGGTGACGATCAGCATCGGCCACGCCGAGGCGCTCCAATGCGTCCGGCAACGCGCCGGCGGGGCATGAGAAGGCGCCGTAGCGATACTTGTCGAGCACGATGTCGTCGTCCGCGACTTCCATCCGCGGATAGAGTCCGTGTCCGGAGCGACCCGGCGGCCAGCGCCGCCATGCCGGCGGCGACGCCCGGCCGCTGGGGATCGTATTGCCACTCCGGCGGCGCCAGCGGCGGCTCGCTGGTGTAGGTCTGGCGGGTCCAGATCACCGGCGCGCCGGCCGCGCGCATCGCCCGGCTGAGCGCGCTCACGTTTGCCACGGTGTCGCGAGCATGGGCGTTGCCGTAGGGCTGGTCCTCGGCGAGGAAGGCCGCCTGCATGTCGACGTTGACGAGCGCGGTGCGGCCGCGCTCCAGCGCGGGGAAGTCGTTCAGCGCCGCGCCGCGCTCGCGCGCCCAGCGCGGCAGGCGGATGCGATGCGCCAACGCCCTATGCCGCCGCGCGGGCGGTCGCGGCCTCCTCGAAGACCACGCTGGTCATGCCGAGCGAGCCGTGCTCGATCCGGTCGTTGACCAGCCGCACGGCGTCGCCGGGCAGGCGCGCGCCCAGCACATAGAGCAGCGGCCAGAAGTGCTCCGGCGTCGGCGCGGCGCGGCGCGCGTCGTCGCCGAGCCGGGCGAAGTCGGCCGCGCGCTCGCGGCTCGTCCTTGGCGATCGCGTCGCTTGATCTCGCCCAGGAACCTCGCGGACCAGTCGAACGGCGCGCAGTCGCGATTGCCCCAGTCCATGGCCGGAGAGGTTGTGGACGATGTTGCCGGTGCCCATGATCAGCACGCCCTCGTCGCGCAGCGGCGCGAGCCTGCGGCCGATCTCCAGCCGCTGGGCTGGCGAGATCGCGTACGTCGAGGCTGAGCTGGATCACCGGAATGTCCGCCTGCGGATAGGCCTTCACGAGCACCGACCAGGTCCCGTGATCGAAGCCCCACTCGTCCGTGTCCAGACGGACCGGGGTCGGCGCCAGCAGCTCGGCGACGCGCTGCGGCCAGGGCCGGATCGCCCGGCGCCGGATACTGCATGTCGAACAGCGCCTTCGGGAACGACGCGCCGAAGTCGTGGATCGTCCGGGGACGCGGCATCGCCGTGACGGCGGTGCCGCGGGTCTCCCAGTGCGCGGAGATGCTAGGATGGCGCGCGGCCGCGGGACCGACGGCGGCGATCTCCGCCCAGGCGCGGCTGGTCGCGTTGGTCTCCAGCGCGATCATCGGACTGCCGTGACCGAAGAAGACGGCGGGCATGCGGCTCATGGGTTCAGCTCACCGTCTGCGCGGCCGGCGCCCTGCCGCCGCCCTGCCCGCCCGCCTTCAGCGCGGCCCAGGCGGCGCGGTAGCGCGGCACCAGCCAATGATTGAACTGGCCTTGCGCGCCTTCCTGCCAGGAATAGCGGCTGCGCTGGGCGAAGCGCGAACGCAGGCCGACCTGCACCAGCGCATCCACGTGCATGTCCTGGGCGATGATCTTGCCGGCGCTGGTCATGATCATCTCCAGCCGATGCGGGAAGCCCGGATCGAGCATGGCGCCGGGCGCGACCAGGATGCCGGTGTCCTGCTCCATGGTCTCGGCGCCGGTGGCGCGCAGGATCAGGTAGATCACCAGGTCGCTGGTCATCACCAGCGACAGCGTCGGCGGCACGTTGGCGAAGGTCATCCGGCCGCGGTCCTCGGCGGTCAGCTTCGGAAACACCGGCAGCACGGCGCGCTGGGTCGGGTTGAAGCTGGCGTCGGGGTGCAGCGTTTCATTGAAGCGCAGGAAGCCGGCGTCGGCCGGGTCGGAGTCGGGGAAGGTCGCCAGCTCGCTCGGCACGAAGTCGTGCAGCGGGCCCTGGTGCAGCTTCGAGGCGTGGTAGCCGTCGTTGTTGTTCTCGAACATCACCTTCCAGTTCCAGGCGAACTGGCCGGTCATGGTAGGTGGCGCTTTCGGCGTTCGCCAGGTCGTAGCCGGCGATGGCGGCGGCGACGCCGGCCAGCCGCGGCGCCAGCGGCGCGGCGTCCGCATCGAAGTTGATGAAGAGGAAGCCGAGCCAGGTCTCGACCTTGAACTCGGGCAGCCGCACCGACTTCTTGTCGAAGCCGCAGGTGCGCTCCATCGCCGGCGCGTTCACGAGACGTCCGTCCAGCCCGTAGACCCAGTGGTGATAGGGGCAGACGAAGCCGCGCGCGTTGCCCTTGCCCTCGGCGACCAGCATGGCGCGGTGCTGGCAGACCGACGACATCGCGCGCACCACGCCGTCGCGGGCCCGCGCCACCACGATCGGCTCGCCGATGATCTGGGTGGTGAAGTAGTCGCCGGGCGCTTTCACCCAATCCTCGCGGCCGACGCAAAGCCACTCGTGATTGAAGAGCGCCTCCTTCTCGAACTCGTAGAAGGCCGCGTCGGTGTAGCAGGCCGGCGGCAGCGTCTCGGCGACATCGAGGCCGCCCAGCGACGTCTCCATGCCGGCGAAAAAGGCGTCGGTCAGAATGGTGGGCGGCACGAAGCTCTCAATCCTCCATCGATCGCTGCGATCTAGCGGCGGCAGGCTCGCCGCGTCTTGCGCAACGACGCACCAAAGGTTGCGGACCGACTTTTCCATCCTAGGCGGCCGGGGCGCGGCTTGCCATGTAGGCGCGCCAGCCGCCGAGGGCGGTGATGTCCTCGGCGCCCGCCAGCGCCCGCGGCTCGGCGACGAAGCCCTTCACCTCGGTCCCGTCCTCCAACGTCACCGTGCCGATCGCCAGCGGCGCCGGAACCTCGGCGACGAAGCCGCCGAACGCCGCCAAGCCCAGCTCGTAGACCTCGATCTCGATCGCCGCGCCGCCCTCGCCGACGTGGACGAGCGCCGGCTTCGGCGGCGTGGCGTTCGCCATGGCGTAGAGGCGGTAAGCCGGCGCCGTGCGGCAGCGCCTGACCAGCCGGGCGTCGCGGGAGGTGAGTTGCCAGTGCAGCGGCATTGCCGCCAGGTGCGCGCCGACGACGGCGAGCTTCACCGTCGCAGTCACACCGGCGACATCGAGCGGCGGGGCCTCGGGCATCGGTGCGATCTCCTCGTAGCGGTGGGCAAGCTCGATCAGCGCGCGGTCGACCCAGGCGGGGCCGACGAAGCTGACGCCGAACGCGGTGGCGTTGTCCCGAAAGCCGGCCGGGACCGCGATGGCGCTCATGTCGAGCAGGTTCACGAAGTTGGTGTAGCGGCCGAGATTGGCGTTCAGCGCGAACCGCTCGGCCATCACCTCGCGGATGCGGTAGGTGGTGGCGGTGGTGGGCAGCAGCAGCACATCGATGCGCGCCCAGAGCGCCTCGGCCGACGCGCTGGTGGGCGCGCAGGGCGTACTCGCCCCGGAAGGCGTCGACCGCCGAGATCGCGAGGCCGCTCTGCAGGATGGCGCGCACGGTCGGTTCGATGGCCCCGGGCCGGGCGCGCAGCAGACCCTCGACCGCCGCGGTCCGCTCGGCCACCCACGGCCCGTCATAGAGCAGCGCGGCCGCGGCAAGCAGCGGCGCGATGTCGACTTCGACGAGGCGCACGCCCAACCTGCTGACACGCTCGACGGCCCGCTGATAGAGCCGTGGCGCCTCGGCGTCGCCCAGCCAGTCGAGCTGGTCGGCGCGCGGCAGGCCGATGGTCGCCATTTCGATGGGCGGCGACGGCGGCGCGCGCCTCGAATAGGGATCGTCGGGGTCGAACCCGGCGGCCACATCGTCCACCAGCGCCGCGTCGGCGGCCGTCGAGGTCAGCACGGTGACGCAGTCGAGGCTGCGGCAGGCCGGCACGACGCCGCGCGTGCTCCAGCGGCCCTTGGTCGGCTTCAGGCCCACCAGGTGGTTGAACGCCGCCGGCACGCGGCCCGAGCCGGCGGTGTCGGTGCCGAGCGCGAAGGCGACGAGGCCCGCCGCCACCGCCACCGCCGAGCCGGAACTGGAGCCGCCGCTGACGTAGTCGCGATTGTAGACCGAGCCGCAGGCCCCGTAGGGCGTGCGCGTCCCGACCAGGCCGGTGGCGAACTGGTCGAGGTTGGTCTTGCCGACCAGCACCGCGCCGGCCGCAATCAGCCGTTCGACCACCGGCGCGCTCGCCTCGGCCGCGTAGGCGAAGGCCGGGCAGGCGGCGGTGGTCGGGAGGCCCGCGACATCGATGTTGTCCTTCACCGCGAACGGCGCGCCGGCCAGCGGCAGGCGCTCGCCCGCCGCGATCCGCGCATCGACCGACCGCGCCTGGGCCAGAACCTCGGCTTCGGGGACGCGGGTGATCCAGACCGCCGGCTGCACCGCCTCATAGGCCGCCACGCGGTCCAGCGCCGCGCGGGCGACGTCTACGGCGCTGCGCCGGCCGGCGCCGACCTCGCCGGCGATCCCGGTCACGGATAGTCGATCGAACGAGGTCATGGCGCGTCAGGCCGGCCGCGGGACCGCGACCGTCGCGGTCCCGCGCCTTACGCTAGTACTTGTAGGCGATAGTGCCGATCACTTGCAGCGGCGGGATGTACTGGTTGCTGGTGGTGAAGGTGCCGAACGGGTCGGTGTAGCGCGAGTTGATCCCGGCCACGCTGCCGACGTTGGTTGCGGTCACCGACAGGCGCAGGTGCTGGTTGTTGGTCGGCACGAAATCCAGGTTGAGGTTCACCACCGTGTAGGCCGGCACATTGTCGAGGGTCGGATCGTTGAAGATCCGCGCCCATTCGCTGCCGCGGTAGACCACCTGCACCCGCGGCGTGAACGAGCCCAACGCGTTGTCGAACCGGTAGGAAGCCGCGATCGAGCCGGCCACTTGCGGCATGCCCGGCGGCTGGTTGCCTTTGATGTTCACCGCCGCAGCCGCAACCTGCTTCCAGCAGGCGATGTTGCGGCCGTGGGGTCGGGAAGGCCGGGAAGCATCGAAGAAGGCGCACGGGCCGGTAGGCGCGAACGTGGTGAAATCGACCTCGTTCGAGCCGGAGAAGTTCACGCCCTCCAGCTGATTGGCGATGGTGGAGTTGATGGTGCGATAGTCGCTCGCCACGCGGCCGCGCTCCAGCGCCAGGTTGCCGTCGATGTTCAGCCTGCCGTCCGGCGACGTGTAGTTGCCCTCGAACTCGGCCCCGTAGTCCTCGACGCGCGGGATGTTGGAGATGCCGGCGTCGAACGGGATCGGGTCGGTCTCGATGTACTGGTAGTTGTCGTGCATATAGTAGAACACGCTCGCATTGAGCCGGAGCGTGTTGTCGAAGAACAGGTTCTTCGAGCCGATCTCGAACGCGGTGTTGGTTTCCGGCTGGAAGGTGGCGGGGATCAGGAACTGGCCGTTGGAGCCGTTGGCGCCGCCCGGCTTGTACCCACGTGCGACGCTGCCGTAGACCATGTTGTTCGGGCGTCAGGTCATAGTCGCCCTCGAAGCGCCAGGTCGGCTCGCTCGTCGATGTCTTGTTGTCGGCGAAGCTCTGCCCGAAGTGCGAGAAGTTGAAGCTCGGATCCTCGTCGTAGTCGTAGTTGTAACGGACGCCGCCCGTGAGGCGGAACTTGTCGGTGACGTGGAAGGTGGCCTGGCCGAATCCGGCGACCGACCAGTGCACCGCGTGCGAGTCGTTGCCGTAGGACAGGTTGGCCGGTTCGACCGCCTTGGGCACGGCGAGGCCCCCGGGAATCTGCAGACGGATCGGCCGCCAACGGCGGCGCCTGGAAGGTTGTCGGCGGCGGCGCGCAGGGACCCGAGAACGGATTCGTCGTGCACTCGAGCTCGACGACATACTGGTGGCTGCGCTGGTTCATGTAGAAGGCGCCGACGTCCCACTCGAGCCGTGAGCCGGGCGTCGACATGACGTCGAATTCCTCGTTGAAGTTGTAGACCCAGGTGTTCCAGGCCGCCACGTCGTCGTACTGGCCGATCCGCGAGAAGGCGTTGCGCGACGAGTCCTCCCGCTGCACGTGGGCGAGATACTGGTAGCCGGTCACCGACTTCACGATGTAGCCCGGCTGGTCCCATTCCAGGTTCACGTGAAACAGGTCGTTTTGCAGCTGGAAGCGGGCCGGGTAGTCCTGGAACACGTTCCAGGGGCCGGGTGACGTGTCGATGGTGCTCTTCTGTGCGTCGCCGTGCTGGTCGGCGTAGTAGCCCTGCGCCGTCACCGTGGCGGTGAACTGATCGTTCGGCTTCCAGAGCAAGGCGACCTTGCCGCTGGTGTCGTGCTGGTCGTCCAGGCGGAAGCCCGGGATGGCCAGATCGTTGGTGAAGCCCTCGTGGTCGAACTTCTGGATCGAGAACCGCAGCGCCATGTCGTCGCCGACCGGGAGGTTCACCTCGGCGCGCTCGCGCAGCAGGCTGTAGGTGCCGACGCTGAAGTCGGCCGCCCCGTCAAAGGTGTTCAGCCGGGGCTGGTTGGTGTTGATGATGATGGCGCCGCCGATCGAGCTCTGGCCGTAAAGCGCGCCCTGCGGACCGCGCAGCACCTGGATGTTGTCGATGTCGAACAGCGTCTGGTCGAGCGAGATGGTGTTGGCGATATAGACGCCGTCCACGAACTCGGAGACGCCCGGCACGGTGGTCAGCGAGTTCTCCGGCGTTTCCGAGCCGACGCCGCGGATGGTGACCAGGTTCTCGAAGCCGGAGGCCTTGGTGACCTCGAGGCCGGGAATCGTGCCGTTCAGTCCCTTGACGTCGGTGACGAACGACTGGTCGAGCTGCCTGGCCGCGACCGAGCTGATCGACAGCGGCGCGCGCTGGATGTTCACCTCGCGCCGCTCGGCGTTGACGATGATCGGCGCAACCGTGCCCGCGGCGGCCGCATCGGCGGTCGCCGTCACGTTGGCGGTCGTCGCCACGACGCCGCCCGCGCTGGCGTCGTCGGCGTGCGCCGCGATGGGCGCAAGCGCGCCCGCCGCCACCAGGCAGCTGGTGGCGATCAAGTTGCGTCTCCGACGCATGAAAGTCTCGGCCATAGCCCCCCCTTCAAATCCGATGCTTCGCTGTCCCATGAGCAGCGAAGCTTCCACGACGCGGGCCAAAGCGAAAGTAGCCAAGTGTCTCCCCCGACTGCAGAGACCCTGATCGCAGCGCGTCGCTGCAAATTTAATCTCGCAACTCGCCGGCGGCGTCAAATCTTAGGCAGATGTCGGACGAACTTGACCGCACGACCGTGTGAAAATGGTCACGCCAGTTTCGCTTTGAGATTGCACTTGCAAGAATACGTCGCTGACCTCGTCTTTAGAGATCGGCGTTACGCGATGGCGTTGCGCGAGTTACCCCGCGGCGGGACCGATATTTACCTGAATGACCGGTCGCGGCGCGCGAGAATACTGCGCGTCGATGCGGAACGCCTGTGCGCCGATTTGCGGCGCCGCTTTTCAGCCCGCCGCCAGTTCCTTGCCCCAGACCTCGCGCGCTTTTTCGAACACGCCCTGGTCGAAGGAGAATTCCACGGTGTTGCCGTCGGGATCCTTGATGAAGCAGACGTAGCCGATCTGCTTGGGCAGCTGGACAGGGCCGAGGCCGAGGCAGCCTTCCGCCTTGGCGCGGCCGGCCACCTCGTCCACCGCGTCCTTGGTCGGCAGCTCGATGCCGATGTGGGCGAACGGACCCATTGGCAGGTGCGGGGCCGGCGCGAACGGATCGTGGCCCTCGAAGAACTGGCCGAGCACCAGCACGAACGGCGAGTCGGCCTGGGTCGAGTCGCCCAGCCAGGCGTTCTTGCCGTCCTTGTCCTCGCCGCGCTGCAGCAGCTTCAGATGGGTGAAGCGCTCGTACCAGGCGATGGACGCATCGATATCCTTCACGCAGAGCGCGATGTGGGTCCAGGTCGAGCGTCTGGGGCCGATCGAGTGGCTGGTTTCCGTCGCCATCGTGCATCCCTCCCCAGGTGGCGCGGGCAAGGCTCGCCCATCGCATCAACCCAAAGGCTAGCACCGGGTCCGGCGGGAGACTTGCCCAAGGACGCACGATCGTTTGCCGGACCGCCCCCAAACCCGAGGTCCTGCGCCAGAATGCCCGCCAAACGGCTTGGGAGGGGCGCCACAGCCCCGAACGCGGGTCGACCGGTAGGGTACTACCAGTGCCGTTACGAATCCCGCCAGCGGGCTTCCTGGGGGCCGTAGCGGCCACTTTGCGTTTCGGGACAGCTCCGCGCTGGAGCCGACCGGCTAGCGCGTCGAGTTGAAGCGCGGAAACTGGCCCCGGTGATAGAGCAGCGGCAACGCGGCCGAGGCATGGTCGATGCGCACGCCGCGGCCGACCGCGATCACGTGGTCGCCGCCCGGGTGGATCGCCTCCAGCGCGCAGTCGATGAACACCGGGGCCGCTTCGAGCTGCGGGGCGCCGCCGCGGACCGCGCGGTACGGGAATTCGCAGAACCGGTCGGCGAGCGGCTCGCGGGCGAACCGCTGGGCGATCAGTCGCCCATCCTCGGGCAGGATGTTGACGCCGAAGATCCGCGATCGCTCCAGCCCCTCGCGGATCGGGTTCAGGTGCGCCAGGCAGATCAGCAGCAGCGGCGGGTCCAGCGAGACCGAGCAGAAGGCGTTGATGGTCGAGCCCACCGGCTCGTCGCCGTCCCAGCTGGTGACGATGGTGACGCCGGATGGGAAGCAACCCATCGCCGCGCGCCACTCGAGCGGGGTGACGCCGTCCGCCATGCTCAGACCACCGGCCATTCGGTGCGGATCGGCAGCCCGGTCCGGGCGATCAACGCGCGGCCGGCCTGGCGCGCATCGGCCAGGATCTTCGCCTCGTCGAGCTTGGTCGAGCGGCCGGCTTCGAGCACCCGCTCCCCGTCGATCCAGACGCTGTGCACACCGGAGGATGGCGCGTCCATGCGCCAGCTGCGACGGCGCGTCGAAGACCGGGCCCCATTCGGGCAGGTCGGTATCGTGCAGCACGATGTCGGCCTGCTTGCCGACCTCGAGCGAGCCGAGGCGTCCCGCCATGCCCATGCCGCGCGCGCCGTTTGTGATCGCCATCTCCAGCATGGCGCCGGGCGAGATCAGGTGCTGGTCGCAGCGGGCGTCGCGGAACACGCTGGCCATCAGCCGGGCCGAGCCCAGGATGTCGGCCGCCGCCCCGTCGGTCCCCAGCATCACGTTGACGCCGCGCGCCAGCATCTCCGGATAGAGCCCGATCTGCGACAGGCCGAAGCCGCCCTGGAAAGCGGCGTGGGCGCAGTGGATGGCGCTGGCGCCGGCGTCGGCCAGCAGGTCCAGTTCGGCGCGGTCGATCTGGGCGAGGTGGGTGAGCGCGACGTTCGGACCCAGCACGCCGATGTCGACGAGGTGCTCGAGCGGCCGGCGGCCGTAGGTCGCGAGGTAGAATTCCGGATCGCCGATGCGCGGGCTCATATGCGCCGAGACGACGAGGCCGTGCGCGTCGGCAAGGTCCTTGGCGGCGCGCCAGACCGCGTCGGAGTTGGTCGAGTGGCCGACCAGCACCGGCCAGGCCGCGAGCCGGGTCTCGCCGTCGTCGGGATAGCGCTCGATCTCGGACTCGAGCACGGCGATCGCGGCGGCGGAAACGGCGGCCGGGTCCTCGGCGCCGCGCGCCCTGCCCTCGACCCACTCGCCGACCCGGCCGCGAATGCCGGTTCCGGCCAGGCCCTCCATGACGGCGTCGAGGTGGGTGACGGTGCCGGCCTCGAGGAAGGTGGTCGTGCCGTAGCGGATCATCGCCAGCGCCGCGCATTGCGCCGCCAGCCGCTCGTCGGCCGGGGTCTGGGCGCGGAAGAGCGGGATCACCCAGCTTCATCAGCCGGTCCGACCAGCTGACGTCCGGACCGCCGCGCTCGAAGCCGCGCGTCAGCGGATCGCCGGTGATGTGGATGTGCGCATCGAAGAAGCCAGGCGTGGCGACGAAGCGGCGCGCATCGACGTCTCTCGCGCCCTGACGGTGCGAGCCAGCGCCTCGCGCTTGCCCACCGCGACGATCCGCTCGCCGGCGATGGCGATCGCGCCGTCCTCGATGACGCGGCGCTCGGCGTCCATGGTGATCAGCGTGGCGCCGCTGATCACGAGGTCCGCGTCCACCGCGTCCGTCGGGCCGTCGCTCATTCGGCGGCCTGCGGGGCGGCGCTGGCCTCAGCGCCACGGGGCGACGGCGGCCGCAGGAAGAGCGTGGCGAGGAACATCGCGCTGGTGATGCCGCCGCAGATCAGGAACAGCCCCTCGAAGCTGCCGAAGGTGTCCTTCGCCCAGCCCCCGAACGCCGGGCCGGCGGCGGCCAGCGTCGACATCAGGCACATGATCGAGAACAGCTCGAGGTTGGCCCGCTTGCCGAAATACTTCAGCAGCATGATCGTCGGCGGCATGAACGACAGGCCGTAGCCGATCCCTACGCCGACCGAGAAGACGCTCATCAGGCCCCAGTTGTGCGCCTCGGCGAGGGCGAACTGGCCGATCGCCACCGCGCCCATGCAGGTCAGCATCAGCGTCTTGGTCGACATGCGCTCGCCAAGCCACCCGCCGAGCAGCGAGACACAGACGCCGATCAGCGCCTCGACGCTCAGCATCAGCGCCGCGTCCGGCTTGGCCACGCCGCGTTCGATCAGATGCTCGACGCCGAACGCGTGCGCCGTCGTGTTGATCAGCAGGTAGGTCGTGTAGACGCCGAGGATCACATAGAACTGCGGCGTCATCAGCGCGCGGCGCACGGTCCAGTCGCCCAGGCCCTCGACCAGCTCGGCGGGACCGACCTGCTCCGGGACCTCGGCGCGGTGGGCGCGCTCGTCGCGGCGGCGCGGCGTGGTGGCGACGGCGAAGAGCCCTGCGACCAGCGCCATCGCGACGTAGGTCCACCAGTAAGGGCGCCAGCCCCCGGTGAACTTCTCGATGCCGACGTAGAGCAGCGGGCCTGCGAAGCCGCCCATCGTGCCGATCGCGAAATAGGCGCCCGAGCGCGGTCGAGCGGCTCTTGAACACGTCGGTCAGGACGTGGCTGCCCGGCACCGTGCTGACCAGCGAGAAGGCCAGCCCGATCAGCACGGTGGCCAGCAGATACGACCAGACCGGGCTTGCCATCGCCATCGTGCCGAAGCCGGCGATCATGACGGTCATGCCGATCGCCATCGTCCAGCGCACGCCGACGCGGCGGATCAGCAGCGCCGGGAACGGGCTGGCGAGCCCGCAGGCGACGCCCAAGCAGCGTGTAGCCAAGCCCCGCGTCCGACCAGGTCCAGCCGAGCTCGCGGACCATCGCCGGCAGGGCGACGCCCAGCGACGAGAACGCGCCCGCCGAGACCACGAAGTAGATCAGGCTCAGCGACGCGAAGGCGAGCCAGCGGTTGGTCGGGGCGGGCGTCAAGGGCGCGGCCTATTCCCGCGTGTAGTTGGGCGGGATCTGCGGGTCGGCGCCGGCCTTGCCCCAGAGCACGATCTCGTTGCCCCACGGGTCGCGGAAGGCGTGGTTGTAGCCGTTGAATTCCTTCCAGTAGTGGTCGCGCCAGAGCTCGGTCGCGCCGCGCTCCACCGCCCGGGCCAGGATCTCCTCGTACGACTGGCCGTCGCCGACCAGGATCCAGACCCGCGCCTTGCGCCCGCCATCGGCCAGCGAGCGCGGCTCGACGCCCGCCGGCTCGGGGTGCGGCCGGGCGTTGGCGGCCTTGAAGATGCCGAGGTGCAGGTTGCCGATCTCGCTGTCGGAGCCGTCCGGATTGGGGAAGTTGCCGCCGGGCACCATGCGGTGGAAGACGCCGCGCGGACGCTCGTCGTCGCGCCAGCCGAAGACCTCGGCGTAGAACTTGCCGGCCGCGGCCGGGTCGTCGGAGGCCAGGTCGACGAAGATCAGGGTGTTGGGCTGGGTCATCCTTTGAGTCCCTCCGTTCTATCCGTTGTCAGGCCGCGTACTCGGCGCGCTTGGGGGTGAAGACGTCGAGGTTGAGCACCGGCTCGTCGCCGACCACGACGCCCCAGTGACGCGCGTTCGGCGGCACCACCAGCAGGCCGCCAGGCCCAAGCCGGGTGACGCTGTCGCCGACGTGGAAGTCGATCTGGCCGGCCAGGATGTAGACGATCTGCTCGTGCGGATGGTCGTGCGGCCGCGGCTCGTGGCCGGGCTGCAGGCGATTCAGCGACACGGTCGCGCCCTCGCCGGAGAAGGCTTTGCGCTCGACGCCCTCGCGCACCGGCTCCCAGGGCGTGGCGTTCCAGTCGATCGCGTGAATGTCCATCGCGCTCCTCCTCTTCAGACCGGGCCGTAGCCGCCGCCGCCCGGCGTCTCAAGCACCACCACGTCGCCGGGCTGCATCGTCATCTTCTTGCCTTCGGAAATCGACTTTCCGTTGACCAGGAAGCGGCCGGCCGCGCCGTCGCCGCCGCCCTCGAGGCCCTCGGGCCCGCGATCGAGCCGGCTCGGCACCGCGTTCAGCAGCCAGGGCTGGTTGGTGCGCATGTGGAAGCCGATCACCTGGCCGTCGCCGCCGACCGAGCGTCCCTTGCCGCCCGAACCGAGCCGCAGCTCGCGGCGATCGAACACGATCGGCATCGAGGCCTCGAGGATCTCCACCGGCACCGCGGCGACCCCGGTGGGATAGCAGGTGGCGCTGGGGCCGGGCTTGGTCAGCCGCGCGCCCATCCCGCCGGAGTAGTTGAACATCGACGAGGTGAAGGCCTCGCCGGTGTCGCGCTTGCCCTGGATCTGCACGGTCCACACCGCGCCCGAGCCCTCGGCCAGCACGCGGTCCGGCATCACCTGGTGCAGCGCCTTCAGGATCGGCATCGGCACGAACATGCCGACCACATGGCGCGCGTTCACCGACACCGGGTACTCGGCGTTGACGATCGAGCCTTTCGGCGCCTTCACCTTGATCGGCGCGAGCGAGCCGTGGTTGTTCGGCTGCTCGGGATTGAGGCAGCTGCGCACCGCGAAGGTCGAATAGGCGTGGGTGTAGTTCATCACCACGTTGATGCCCATCGGGCTGGCGCCCGAGCTGCCGTCGAAGTCGATCTCGACCTCGCCGGCCTCGCTGTCGATGGTGACGGCGGCCTTCAGCGTGATGATGTCGCCGCCCGGCACGTCGAACTGGCTCTCGCCATGCCACGTGCCGGACGGCAGGGCGCGGATCGCCTTGCGGGTGGCCGCTTCCGAGCGGTCGATGATCTCGTCGGACAGTTCCTCGATGTCCCGCAGGCCCTGCCGCTGGCAGAGCGCGATCAGCCGCTCGCCGCCGGCCCGGCCGCTGGAGACCTGAGCGGCCAGGTCGCCGAACACGTGGTCGGGGGTCCGCACATTGCTGCGGATGATGTCGTGCAGGGTCTGGTTGGGTTCGCCGGCCTCGTAGAGCTTCAGCGGCGGGATCCAGAGGCCCTCCTCGTGGATGTCCCTGGCGCCCGCGCCGATGCCGTAGCCGCCGATGTCGGTGTGATGGATGGTCGAGCCGATGTAGCCGATCAGCCGCTCGTCCCAGAACACCGGCGCCAGCACGGTGATGTCGAAGAAGTGGCCGGCCGACATCCACGGGTCGTTGGTGATGACGATGTCGCCGGGCGCGAGGCGGTTGTGGAAGATCTCGGCCAGGCGCAGGCCCGCCGCGGCCAGCGAGTTGATGTGGCCGGGCGTGCCGGTGTTGGCCTGCGCGACCATCCGGCCGCGGGCGTCGAAGAGACCGCTGGCAAGGTCGCCGGCCTCGCGCACGATCGGCGAGAAGGCGATGCGCTGCAGCGCCTTCGCCTGCTCGCTGACGATGCCGATAAGGTTCGACCAGAGGATCTCGAGCTCGATGCCGTCCATGCTCAGGCGCTCCGCGTGGCGGTGATGCAGCCGCTGTCGTCCACCACTGCATCCCAGCCCGGTGGCAGCACGATGGTGGTCTCGCGCTCCTCGATCAATGCCGGGCCGGCCAGCCGCTGGCCGCGGCCGAGGCTGGCGCGCTCGTAGAGCCTCGCCGGTCCGGCCGCGGGCCAGAGCGGCACAGCCTTCTCGCGCACCGGCCGGGCCGCGCCGCCGCCGGGCGGACCGCTGGGCTCGACCCGATCCTCGGGACCTTGCGCGGTCAGCCGCCAGCTCACCACCTCGATCGGCACGTGCGACGGATTCACGCCATACTGGGCGAAGTAGGCGTCCTCGAAGACCTTGCGGATCGCCTCGGCGTCGCGTTTCCCCGACCGGATCGCCTTCGAAGCTGACGGTCACCTCGTTCTGCTGGCCGGCGTAGCGCAGGTCGGCGCCGAGCTTCAGCCGGATGCTGTCGGGCGCCGCGCCTGCCTCGGCCAGCGCCGCGGTCGCCTCATCGGTCATCTCGCGCACCAGCCGCTGCACCTCGTCCCAGTCGAGCGCGATCAGACGGCCGAGCGCGCTGCTCACCAGATCGAGCCGCACCGGCGTCACCAGCGCGCCGAACGCCGAGAGCACGCTGGCCTGCGGCGGGAAGATCACCGCCACGCTCTGCAGAAGCTCGCCGACCGCGCAGGCGTGCACCGGTCCGGCGCCGCCGAAGGCCAGCAGCGGCAGGCCGCGGTGGTCGACGCCGCGGTCGGTGGCGTGGGCGCGCGCCGCGCCGGCCATCGCTTCGGCGACGATCCGGTAGATGCCGGCGGCCGCTTGCGGACGGCTGACGTCAAGCTCCGCGGCCAGCACATCGATCGCCCGCTCCGCCGCCGGCTTGTCGAGCGGCATGTCGCCGCCGAGGAAGTTGTCGGCGTCCAGCAGGCCCAGCACCAGGTCGGCGTCGGTGACGGTCGGCAGCAGGCCGCCGCGGCCGTAGCAGGCCGGGCCCGGCTCGGAGCCGGCGCTCTCGCGGGCCGACCTTCAGCAGGCCGAGGTCGTCGACGTAGGCGATGCTGCCGCCGCCCGCGCCGATCTCGATCATGTCGATCGACGGGATGGTCAGCGGCATGCCGCTGCCCTCGCAGAAGCGGTACTTGCGATCGACCTCGAGCATGCCGGTGACCAGCGGCTTGCGGCCCTCGATCAGGCAGGCCTTGGCGGTGGTGCCGCCCATGTCGAAGCACATCAGCCGGTCGAGGCCGAGGCGCTCGGCGAAATAGGCGGCGGCAAGCGCGCCGGCGGCGGGCCCGCTTTCGATCATCCGCACCGGATTGCGGCCGGCCACCTCGGCGCCGATCACGCCGCCGCTTGACAGCATGATCAGCGGCCGGTTGGCGACCTTGGCCTCTTCCAGGCCGGCGGCGAGGCCGCGCAGATAGGGCTCGGTGATCGGCGTCGTGTAGGCGTTGATGGCGGTGGTCGAGGCGCGCGGATATTCGCGGATCTGCGGCGCGACGGTCGACGAGAGCGACAGGTAGAGATCCGGCGCCTTGGCGCGCAGCACCTCGGCGATCGCGCTGCTCGTTGGCGCCGTTGCGGAACGCGTTGATCAGGCAGATCGCCACCGAGGCGACGTTCGCGGCCCGCAAGGCCGGGATCAGCGCCTCGACCTCGGCGGCGTCGACGCCCCGCAGCACCTCCCCGTCGGCGAGCATCCGCTCGTCGACCTCGAAGGTGAGCTCGCGCGGGATCAGCGGCGCCGCGAACTCGATCTGCGGGTCGTACATCTCGTAGCGGTGCTCGTTGCGGATCGGCAGCACGTCGCGGAAGCCGAGGGTGGTGATCAGCGCGGTCGGCGGGCCCTTGCGCTCGATCAGGGCGTTGGTGACGACCGTGGTCGCGTGCACCACGACGCCGTCGATCGCCTGGGCGGCGACACCCGCCTTGGCGAGGGTGAGATCGACGCTGCGGAAGAAGCCTTCCAGGAGGTCGTGGTGGGTGGTGAGGGTCTTGTCGACCACCAGCGAGCCGTCCGAGCCGCGCAGCACGGCGTCAGTGAAGGTGCCGCCGATGTCGACCGCGAGCGAATAGGAAACCATCTAGCGCTCCCAACCGAGACGGCGCGAGCGCCGCGAGCGCCGCCGCCTTCACGTGGGCGATCTGCTCGTCGGACGGCGTCTCCGGAATGAACTGCGTGGCGCCGACGAGCGCGATCGCGCCACGCCAGTCGCCGCGGTGGTCGAAGACCGGCGCGGCCAGCGCGTTGACGCCGATCTGCACCGCGTCCACCGCCGTCGCCCAGCCCTGCCGGCGCACGGTCTCGACGTGGCGGCGCACGGCGTCCGGGTCGGTGATCGTGTGCCCGGTCCAGGCGGTCAGCGGCTGCGACAGCACCTCTCCCAGCAGCTCCGGCGGCCCGAACGCCAGCGCGATCAGGCCGTGCGCCGAGGCGTGGAAGTCGAGCCGCGAGCCGGGCCGGATGCCGAACTCGATCAGGGTCTTGCCCTGCAGCATCTCGACGATGGTGACCGCGCCTTCGGCCAGCACCGAGGCGGTGACGGCGAGCCCGGTCGCTTCGCGCAAAGGCCCCATCTCGCGGGCGGATCGCAGCAGCGGCGTCGAAGCGGTCGCGCACCGCCTCGCCCAGCGCCAGCACCTTCACGCCGATCTCGTAGCCGTCGGTGGCCGCGTCCTGGCGCGCATAGCCGCGCTGAACGAGCGCGCGCAGGTGCCGATGGGCGCGGGCCTTCGAGATGCCGAGGTCGCGCGCCACCTCGCTGACGCCGCGCGGCCCACGGCTGGCGGCAAGATGCTCGAGCAGGCCGAGCACGAGGTCGACCGACTCCAATTCCGAGGCGACGGGGGCGGGCTGGGCGAGGGCGTACATGTGTTTCGGTGAGCGGAACAGCGGTTCGGTGACCGAAATCATCGGGCGCCGAGGCGCGCGGAGTCAACCGCGGAATCGGCGCCGGCTCGTTGTGACTGAGGTCAGCCCGCAGCCGCCGCCTGGCCCTTGCGATAGTCGCGTGGGGAGACGCCGTAACGGTCCTTGAAGGCGCGGCTGAAGTGGGCCGAGCCGTTGAAGCCCCAGCGGAAGCAGATCTCGGAGATCGAGAGGCTGGCGAACATCGGGCTGGTCAGGTCGAGCCGGCAACGCTCCAGGCGGCGCAGGCGCAGATAGGTCGAGAAGTTCTGCCCGGCCTGCGCGAAGAGCTTCTGCAGCGAGCGCGGCGAGATCCCGTCGGCTTCGGCGACTTTGTCCAGCGTCAGCTCCGGATCGGCCAGCATGGTCTCGATGGTCTGGCAGACACGGTGCAGATGGGCCGCGCGCGCCGCGCTGGCGCCGCCCCGCGAGGCGGGCGAGCCTTGCGCGGCGAGGTTGGCGACCAGGAATTCCGTGAGCGCCAGCTCGACCGGCCGCAGCTGATCGGCGGTCATCTCGTCCAGCGTGTCGGCCGTCGCGCGCAGCAAGCCGGAGAAGACGTGGCCGAGGCCGTGGCCGCCCGGCAGCCGTCCGACCTTCAGCGACAGCGGCGCGATCAGCCGGTGGTCGAGCGCGACGCGCGGCGCGTTGACGAACAGCAGGCGGAACGGCGTCGTCAGCCGCAGCGCGGCGTTCATGCCGCTAGGCCCGTACATGATGTCGCCGACCGCGAGGTCCGACCGTGGCCTCGCCGTCGAAGAAGCTGGCCTCGCCCTTCAGCAGCAGTGCGAGCCAGACCGCCGCCGGCTGGTTCGGATTGCGCCCGGAGATCGCCTGCGGGCTCGCCGACATCACTGCGAAGTCCATGCCGAGCGGCGAGACGATGCACGACACCTCGCCACGGAACGGTTCCTGCTCGGGCGGCTCGCCGAGCGGCAGGCGAAGCCGGGTCAGCACCTCGCGCCAGGCCTGCCGGCGCTCGGCGCGCGGATAGTCAGCCGTCGAGAAGCGCCACGCCCCCATCGCCTCGGCGGCAAGCGGCCTGGTCTGGTGTCCGGACCTGGAGCGCACGGCTCTCATCGCGCGCGATCCTTCCCGAGGACGCGCCCGGCGCCAAGCCGTCGCGGTTTCAGAAGGGCTTGTCACCCGCCACGGTCACCCGCCAGCCGGAGCGCACTTGCGGGAAATAGTCCCACGTCGCCAGGTGCTGGGTGCAGCGGTTGTCCCAGAAGGCGATCGCGTGCGGCGTCCAGCGGAAGCGGACATGGAAATTGGGGTTCTGCAGGTGGGCGTAGAGGAAGCCGAGCACCGCGTCGCTCTCGTCCTTGGGCAGTTCGACGATCCGGGTGACGTACGAGCTGTTGACGAAGATCAGCTTGCGGCCAGTGACCGGATGCGTACGGATCACCGGGTGCGTCGAGCACGGATATTTGCGGTCGACGTCCGGGAACAGCGGCCGATAGACGTGGTCGGCGTCGTGGACGGCGGTGAGGCCCTCGAGGAACGCCTTCATCCGCGGCGAGAGCGCCTCGTAGGCCGCGTACATGCTGGCGAACAGCGTATCGCCGCCGAAATCCGGGACCGTGTGCAGGTAGAGGATCGAGCCCAGCGGCGGCTCGGCGTCGCAGGTCAGGTCCGAGTGCCAGTCCTCGCCGGCCACGTACTTGGACTCGGCGTCGGCATGGATGGCGACGATCTCCGGATGGCCCTCGATGCCGGGCACCGCCGAGTGGAGGGCGAGCGGCCCGAACGCGCGGCCGAAGCGCTTGTGGCTCTCGTGGTCGATCGGCTGATCACGGAAGAACAGCACCAGGTGGTCGGCGAGCGCTCGTTTCAGCGCCGCCGCCTGGCTGTCGCTCAGCGGCTCGCGCAGATCGACGCCGCCGATCTCGGCGCCGATGCGCGGCGTCAATGGCCTGACTGTGATCCCGCCCATGGACAATCTCCGCCGAACTGACCGGCGCCGCCTCTTCCAGTGGCACGCGCCGACGCTCCAGCGCTAACCTTTTTCGCTGCCGGGACGCGTCGCCGCGATCTGGTCCATGCGGCACTGCTCGGGGGCCTTGTCGGGGCGCAGGCGCAGGAGCCTCGTGCCGTGCCGGAAGCGGCCGGCGGAGACGTGGTCGAACGAGACCTCGACCACCAGCTCGGGCCGAACCGGCGTCCAGGACGTCGAGCGCTCGTCCGACCAGCGGCTCGGACCGCCCGGCGCATCGCCGGTGAAGCCGGGTCCGCCGCGCAAGGCCTCCAGCCGCCTGGTCAGCGCCGCGCGGTCGACGCCGGCGAATCCGGAGGTGAAGCCTACATGGTCCAGGCGCCCGGCGTCGTCGTAGAGCCCCAGCAGCAGCGATCCCACATTGGACGAGCCTTGCGCGTAGCGGAAGCCGCCGACCACGCAGTCGGCGGTGCGCACGCGCTTGACCTTCAGCATGGCGCGCTCGCCCTCGAGGTAGGGCGCGTCCAGGCGCTTGGCGACGACGCCCTCCAGCGTGCCGCCATCGAGCCACGATTGCGCGAGCGCCGGGTCGTCCGTGCCGGGCGTCGCCGTCAGCAGCGGACCGGCGTGGCGGGCGAGGAAGGCGGCGAGCGCCTGGCGGCGACGCGACAGCGGCTCGGGCCGCAGGTCGCGGCCGTCCACATCCTCCAGCATGTCGAACAGCGCCAGGCTCGCCGGGTGGCTGGCGGCGAGCTTGCGGATGCGGCTCTCGGCGGGATGCAGGCGCATCTGCAGGCTCTCGAACGAGAAGCCCCCCTCCCCGGCGATCAGCAGCTCGCCGTCGAGCGCGAACCGCCGCTCATCCAGCCCCGAGAGGCGCGCAGCAACCTCGGGAAAGAACCGCGTCAGCGGCTTGCCCGACTTCGCCTGCAGGATCACCTCGACGCCATCGCGGAAGGCGAGGCAACGGAACCCGTCCCACTTGGGCTCGAACCACCAGCCGGGACCGGTCGGCAGCTCGGCCGCGGCGCGGGCCTCCATCGGCGCGGCGCTGCGCATGCCGACGCCGCGCCGGCGCGGCGCAGCCTCGGCGCTCAGCGCGACACGTGCTCGGGCTTGCCCTTGCGCTTGGTGTGGGCGAACTCCTCGAGCTGCTTCTCGCTCATCGACAGCATCGATTTCGACGCGCCCTTGAGCTTGCTCTTCGGTTCCTTACCGCGCTTGGCGGCGAGCGCCGCACCGGCGGCCTTCTGTTGGGCGGCGGACTTGGCGGGCATCGCAAATGCTCCCTTGAGACTGGCTGCTCATCGGACAACGCGCGTCTCGCACCAATCGTTCGCCCGATGCTGACGCAGGGTGGACAAACGCGGAGGACCAGCCGAGCGCGCAGCCACCGGCCAGGTCGAACGTTATCGCTGCAGCCTCAGGGCGGGGGCTGGCGCGAGGGCGCGGAGGGTCTGGGCGTGGCGTGGAATTTGGCGCGGGGGGCGGATGCGGCGCGGGCGACGCTGCGCGCCCGGAGTGAGGTCGGGCTGGCGGGCATGTTCTGCGCCGGCTTGCTGGTCGGTGTCGGTCTCTCGATCGGCGAAGATGCGGCTGGGCGGGTCCCAGTCGGCGCCGACCGACCGCCGCGCAGCTGGCTGGACGTCGCCAGCCTCAGCGTCCGCTCGTTCAACCAGGATCGCATCCCATCCGTCGCCGCGGCCGTCACCTTCTATTTCCTGCTGGCGCTTTTCCCGGCGCTTAGCGCCTTTGCATCGCTCTACGGCCTGGCCGCCAACGTCAAGGACGCCGAGCGGCAGATCGGCGTCCTTGACGGCGTGCTGCCGGGCGGCGCGATCAGCGTCATCGGCGATGCGCTCACCCGGCTGACCGCCACCGACCACGGCGCGCTGGGCCTCGCGTTCGCCGTCAGCCTCGTGGTCTCGATCTGGAGCGCGAACGCCGCCATCAAGGCGGTGATCGACGGCCTCAACGTCGCCTACGAAGCCCACGAGCGGCGCAACTTCATGAAACTGACGCTGGTCTCGCTGGCGTTCACGGTGGGGATCATCCTCGCCGCCATCTTCGGCCTGGCGCTGCTCGCCGCCGCGCCAGCGGTGCTTGCCCGGCTGCGTCTCGAGCGCTTTGCCGGCATCAGTCTGCTGCGGTGGCCCGTCCTCCTCGTGGCGACGGCGGTCTTCCTCTCGGTGCTCTACCGCTTCGCGCCGTGCCGCCCGGCGTCCAAGCTGCGCTGGATCACGCCCGGCGGCTGCGTCGCCGCGCTGGGCTGGGTCGTCGTCTCGGCGCTGTTCAGCTGGTACGTCGGCAACTTCGGCCACTACGACCAGACCTACGGGTCGCTGGGCGCGGTCGTCGGCTTCCTGACCTGGGTGTGGCTCTCGACGATGGTGCTGCTCTACGGCGCCGAGCTCAACGCGGCGGCCGACGCGAGGACGCGGTGATGTCGGCTCAGAGCGCGGTCAGGTTCGCGGTCGGGAACGGGTCGCCGTGCTTCAGGCCGGCATAGGTCGAGGCGAGCGCCGCGTCGTTGCCTTCCTGTGCGCCCACCTCGTCGCGCGGCCGGCCGTCGAAGACTACGTCCGGGCCCAGGAACCGCAGTGACACCGTCCGCCGGCGCAGGCCCGGCGAGGTGCCCGCGCCGCCGTGCAGCGTGCCCAGGTGGAAGACGATCACATCGCCGGGCTCGACGTCCCAGGAGGCGATATCGAACGCGTCGCGCTCGGCCTGGATGTCGGGCAGGCGCGGCAGCCGCGAGCGCTTGTAGAGCGGCGCGGTGTCGTCGTGGGCGGCGAAGGCCGAGCCGTTGAAGAGTTCGCCCCGGTGCGAGCCGCGCACGAACTCCAGGCAGTGCTCTTTCGGCAGGGGATCGAGACTGATCCAGCAGGCCACCAGCTGCGAGCCGACCATCCGCAGGTACGAGGTGTCCTGGTGCCAGGGCGTGCGCCGCGCCGCGCCGCCCTCTTTCAGGAACAGCTGCTCGCCGAGGTACCACATGCGATCGACGCCCCAGAGCGCCGTCAGCATGGTGTCGAGGCCTATTTCGCGCACCAGACCGGCGTGGCTGCGCCCGCGATCCTCGAAGAAGGTCGCCGTCTCGCCGGGATAGAACCGCACCGCCGTCGGAGAGGGATGCGCCAGAACTCCACTCGACCGCCGCCTCGACCTTGGCGAAGGCGTCCGGCGTCAGCGCGCCCTTCAGCATGACGACGCCGTCGCTCTCAAGGCCGGCGGCCGCTGCCGCCCAGTCGCGCGGCGGCAGCTCGGTGAGCGGCAGGCGCGTGTCCGTCGTCATTCGGCGGCCACCGCTTGCGGGGCGCGCAGGATTTCCTTCAGTTTGCGGCGCGTGAAGGCGTGCAGCTGGCGGGTGTGCTCCAGACGCAGGTAGTCGCGCCCGCCGGCCGCCGTCAGCTTGTCGAAGCCGTCGTCGAGCCCCAGCATCTCGCCGAGCCTGGGCGGATTGCGGGCGATCAGCGACACGTCCGGCCGCTTCGGATCGATCGAGCGCAGGAAGTTGCGGTTGAAGTGCGGATGCAGCGTCACCCGCTCGCCAGGCTCGGTGCGAGGACCCTGCCAGTGCCAGACGCCTTGCGTGAAGAACACCGCCGAGCCCTGCGGCATCTCGATCGGCACGCCGTCGTCCAGCCCCTCGCCCGGCCGCGGCGCGCGGCGATGGCGGTGGCTCTTCGGCACGATCCAGGTCGGGCCGGACGCCACCGTCCAGTCCTCCAGCGACCACACCGCGACGCCGCTCATGGCGTACTCCGGATAGGGCTCCGGCACGTCGGTGTAGTCGGTGTGGATGTCGATCTGGCCGGGGCCCGGTCCGCGCAGCAGCGCGCCCAGCGTCGCGACCTGCGCGCAGCGGCCCAGCGAGGCGTCGATCAAGCGTCATCAGCATCGGATTGAGGATGACCCGCTCGAACGGCCGGCCGAGGTAGAGCCAGGAATCGAGCAGCGCCTGGTCCGGCGCCATGGCCGCGCGCGTCGCCTCGCGCAGCTGCGCCGGCGAAGTCGGCCGAGATGGCGCGCTCGATCACGACGAAGCCGTTCTCCTCCATCTCGCGGATCTTGCCGGTGAGGCCGAGGCGGCGGGCGCGATGCTCGAGGTCGGGGTTCTCGACGGTGCGGCGCGCCATGTGGTCGTGGAAGTTGGCGAGCAGCCGCGCCGCCGCCGCGTCCTCCAGCCGGCCCTTGATGCGGAACGCGTCCTTGCCGAACAGCACCGCCGCCTCGCGCCACATCTCCTCGGCCCCGCCCGGCGCGGCGACGCCGACGAACTGCGCGAGAAACAGCGCCGCCTGGTAGTCGCCCTCGACGCGGAGTTCGGCGCTCTCGTCGAAGCCGCGCGCGATCGTGGCGTCCTCGCCGTCGAAGCGCAGCGACCAGGCGGCGACGTCGCCCGGCAGCTTCAGGTGCGGCGGCGCATCCGTGAACCGTTCGCTGACCGAGAAGCCGCGGCCGCCCATCGGCGCCTTCCTGGCCGCCGGCAGCTCGCGCCAGAAACGGCGCGCCTCGTCCAGCCAGCGGTCGGACAGGAACTCAGCGTGATGCGGCAGCGTGACCAGGTCGATGCCCGGAGTCTTCTCGGCCATCTGAGACGCGCGATCAGCCATGTCGTTTTCCTCCGGCGGCTCGTCAGCTCTGGGCCGTGGTGATCAGCGGCTCGAACGCACGCCGGGCAAACCTCCAGCCCGCCGGGGTGCGCCGGTACGCATCGTAGTAGGTCCCGACCATCATCGGCGCGATCTTGGCTTGTGCGGCCGGACCGTCGTCCTTCCGCTCGCCGCCATAGGCGATGATGTAGAGGCTGGCCTCGGCCGCATCCTCGCTCAGCACGTCGATGCGATGGTTGGTGATCGCGTGCACCGAGAACGCCGCGGGTCCGCGCCCGGCGCCGGCCGCGGCGCGGATGGCGGCCGGACCGCGATAGGTCTGGCCGAACAGCACCAGTTCCCCGTCCTCGGCGAACAGCTCGGACCACTCCTCCATGCGCTTGGCGTCGGCGAAGAACGAATAGTCGAGCGCCAGCCGCTCGCACGCTTCCCTGATCTCCAGTCGCTGCAGGGCGGAAAGCGCGGTGGCGACGTGGGACATGGATCAGCTCGCGGCGGCGGAGGTTTGCTTGAGCGTGGACGCAGGCGCGGCCTCGATCTCGGCGATCCTGGCCTGCAGTTTGATCCGGCCGGCCGGGCGGGCGACGCCCAGCAGCAGCCGCGCGAGGCCATAGCAGGTCTGCTGCTCCATCTCGTCGATGCTGGCGAGGTCGGCGACCCAGGCGCCGAACGCGCCGCCGCCCAGCTGCATCATCGCCATGCTGACGAGATCGATGCGGGTCTCGGCGGCGAGGTCTCGCTCCTTGACGGCTCTGGCCAGCAGCGTCTGCCAGAACGCCTGGCGCGGCCCCTGCACCGAGATCACCAGCTCGCGCTCGGCCCTCGGGTTGCCGATCGACATGCCGCGGTAAAAGGCCGGATCGCTGCGGTAGAGATCGGCGGCGATCCGGATCGACTCGAAAATAGCGTCGAGCGCGCGCATCGCCCCGGCCGCGGCGACCTTGGCGGCGAAGACCTCGAAGTCGCGGGCATAGACCTTTTCCAGCACCGCACCCTTGGCGCCGAAGAGGTTGTAGATGGTGGCGGCGCTGACGTCGGCGCGCTCGGCGATCATCTTCACCGAGAGCTCGTCGGCGCCCACCTCGCGCAAGAGGTCGTAGGCCGCGTCAACGATCGCCGTGCGGCGCTGGTCCTTGTGCCGCTCGCGGCGCGACGCCAGCCTGATCTCGTCCGCCATCCGCCTACCCTAGCTCACGCCCTCGGCTCACTCGAAGTGAAACTGCAGGCCCTCAAGGTCGCCCTGCTCGCGCCACTCGGCCAGCAACGCGTTGAACTTGTTGATGCCGGGCGTGTAGGTCTGTCCGTTCAGGCCGCCGGAGCGCTCGCCACTCTCGTTGTTGTAGTAGCCGGGCGTGCAGGCGTTCTGGAAGTCGCGGTTCAGGATCGCCACCGAGCGGATGACGTTCACCCAGGCCTCCTCGGCCTCTTCGGTGGGCTCGACGGCGATCGCGCCGCGCTGCTTCGCCTCCTTGATGATGTAGGCGATGTGGCGGGCCTGGTCGTCGAACATGGCGGTCATGTTCACCGACAGCCCGTTCTGCCCGACCCCGATGTAGAACCAGTTCGGGAAGTTGCGGCTGGAGTGGCCGTGCAGGGTGCGGAAGCCGTCCTTGTAGTAGTCGTAGATCGAGAGCCCGTCGCGGCCGGTGATGTCGAAGCCGACCCGACGCCGCAGCCCCGTGGTGATCTCGAAGCCCGACGCGTAGATGATGCAGTCGACCGGGTACTCGACGCCGTTGGCCACCACGCCGGCCTTGGTGATCCGCTCGACGCCCTGCGCCTCGCTCACGTCGACCAGGGTGACGTTCGGCCGGTTGAAGGTCGGCAGGTACTCGTCGTTGAAGGTCGGGCGCTTGCAGAACTGCCGGTACCAGGGCTTCAGCGCATCGGCGGTCGCCGCGTCCTGCACGGTGTCGTCGACCCGCCGGCGGATCTTGTTCATCTTCACCATGTCGGCGAGTTCGGCGCCGACCATCGGGTTGTCGGCAATGCCGGACCGCGCGCCGGCCGCCAGCGTGCGGAAGATGTCGGTCCAGCCGTCGCTGACCAGGTCGGTCTCGAACGGACGGCCCTCGATAATGTCCGCGAAGTTGTGCCGGCGTGCACGCTGCCAACCGGGCTCCAGCGTCTTGGCCCATTCGTGGTCGGTAGGCGCGTTGCCGCGCAGATCGACGCTCGAAGGCGTGCGCTGGAAGACGTAGAGGTGTTGGGCGTACTTGCCGACGAACGGCACGCACTGGATCGCGGTCGCTCCGGTGCCGATGATCGCCACCCGCTTGTCGCCGAGCTTGGTGAGGCCGCCGGTGGTGTCGCCACCGGTATAGCCATAGTCCCAGCGATTGGTGTGGAAGCTATGGCCCTCGAAGTCCTCGATGCCGGGAATGCCGGGCAGCTTGGCGCGGCTGGCGGGGCCTAGCGCCATGACGACGAACCGCGCACGGATGTCGTCGCCGCGGTTGGTCTGGATATGCCAGCGCTTGATCCCCTCGTCCCAGGTCAGGCCGGTCACGCGGGTCTGGAACAGCGCCCGGTCGTAGAGTTTGTAGACGTGGCCGATGCGCTGCGAGTGCTCGAAGATCTCGTTGACGTAGGAGTATTTTTCCTTCGGGACGTATTTCAGCTCTTCCAGCAGCGGCAGGTAGCAGTAGCTCTCGATGTCGCACTGGGCGCCGGGGTAGCGGTTCCAGTACCAGGTGCCGCCGAAATCGCCGCCCGCTTCGATGATGCGGAAGTCGTCGAGACCTGCCTCGCGCAGCCGCGCCCCGGCCAAAAGCCCCGAGAACCCGCCGCCGATCACCGCGATCTCGAGTTCCTCGCTCAGCGCAGGCCGCGTGAACGCCGGATCGGCGTAAGGGTCCTCCTCGGCGTAGTGGGCGAAGGCCCCCGCCAGCTCGATGTACTGCGCCTCGCCGTCCGCCCTGACGCGCTTGTCGCGTTCGGCCTTGTACTTCTGGCGCAGCGAGTCCGGGTCGAAGTCGATGACGAACTCATCGGGTGGCGTTGCGCCGTCCATCTGGCTTCCTCTGTCGTGCTGTGTCGTTCGTGGGCTTGCGCTGGAGCGCCTCACAAATTTGGAACACGTACCAATTTTGTTGTCAACTCCGGACATGTCACAGCGTCAGCAACTCGGCGATCCGGTCCTGCATCAACGCCCGATGCGCCGCGCAGACGGCCCGGTGAAAGCGCGCATCGCCGGCGAGCGCTGGAGGGAAGACGGCGTCCGTGGCGAGAAACAAGTCCGCCTGACGCTCGGGCGGCGCCGCGACAATCTCGCCGATGACGTCCGCCAGCGGGTCGACCAGCGGCTCGCCGCTGCGGGCGCGCCGGACGGCGAACACCATCCAGGCCGCCACCGGGATCGCCAGCCGATCGACGGGCCGCCCGGCCGCCAACGTATCTGAGACGGTCCCCAGCAGACGGATGGGCAGCTTCTGCGAGCCGTCCCAGGCGATTTGGGCCAACTGATGGGCGATCGCCGGATTCCGAAACCGGGAGAGGATGCTCGCGATGTAGTCGGCGACGTCGAGGCCGGCCGTGGGCGACAGGCTGGGGGAGATGTCGTCGCGCATCAGCCGCTCGATGAACCCGGCCAGGGCTGGGTCCGCCATCGCCTCGGCTACCGTCCGCCAACCCGCCAGCAGTCCCAGATATGCCAGCGTCGAGTGCGCGCCGTTGAGCAGCCGCAGCTTTGCCTGCTCGAACGGGCGCACGTCGCCCACCAGCTGCACGCCCGCCCGGGCCAGATCCGGCGCGCCCGGTCCAAGCCGGTCCTCGATCACCCACTGGCTGAAGCGCTCGCGCTGCACCGGCCAGGCGTCGTCCAGCCCAATGGTGGCGCGCACCCGTTCGCGCAGGGCCTCGTCCGTGGCCGGCGTAATGCTGTCCACCATAGTACCTGGAAAGCGCACCTCGTCCTCCATCCACGCCGCGAGGTCCGCATCTCCCTGCGCCTGCGCTAGCGTGGCGACCGCCTTTCGGAGCTTGCCACCGTTGTCGGTGAGGTTGTCGCAGCTGACGATCGGCAAACCGCCTGCGCCGGCCACTCGCCTGCGCCGCAGCCCTTCGACCAGCCAGCCGATCGCGCTCAGCGGCGTGGCGGGCCGGGCCAGGTCGGCGGCGACATCCGGGTGCGCAAGATCGAGTGCCCCGGCCGGCGTCAGGCAGTAACCTTTCTCGGTCACCGTCAGGGTGATCATCCGGGTACGGACGGCGGCGAGCCGCTGCAAGACGGCGCCGGGAGAGTCGGCCGCGGTGAGCACCTGCTTGATGGGGCCAACGATGCGCATGCACGGCTCGGAGTCGAGTTCTACCAGCGTGTAGAGCCCGTCCTGCGGGTCGAGGGCGTCGCGCACGCGGTCGCTGCGCAGCGCAATCTCGCACAGACCGCAGCGCGGATCGTCAGCCAGCAATGTATCGAACACCGGCGCCTGGTGGGTGCGATGGAAAGCGCCTGGGCCGAGATGCGCGACGCCTATCTCGACACTGGCGCGTTGGTAGGCGGCAGGCCACGCCCCGTGCGGGGCTCGCGCAAGCGTGCGGTCGCTGAGGCGATCAAGCGGCATGTTTCGACGGCTGCGCGGGGTCAGAAGTCGTAAGCGGCGTCGTCGGCCCGGCGAAAGGCGATCCGCAGAGTGGGCGCCTGACCGCTTGCGTCGAGATACCAGAGCCGGATGATGATCGGCCCCTGCAGCCACTTGCAGGCGTAGAGGCCGAGGCCGGCGTAGCTCTTGTCGCCGCAATCGAACGGCGCGCCGTAGCGGGCGCTGAGCCGGTCGGCCAGATCCTTGGCAAGCTTCAGGTTCACCGCCTGCGATTGGGTTTCCGTGGCGGCCGGCGCCAGCTGGACCGAGGTGAGGCCGTTGTCGCGAAAGAAGAACCGCACCTCCATCAGCCGATCGCCGAGAAAGATGCCGCGCGTCGTCAGGTCGTCCGTCTCGCCGTCGGCCAACGTCGTCACCGAGAGCGGTTGTGTCGCATCCGGGAACACGGCGCGTACGCTTTTGAGGCTTGCTCCGACTTCGAGGCCGCGCCACAACGACTGCGCCGGAGCGCTATCGGGGCAGGCGAAGACACACGCAATGATCGCGCAGAACGCGCCACGCCAAGCGGGCGCCCGCCCGCGCCGGCCGCGGCGGGGCGCAGTCCGAGTGGGACCAGTGATCCAGGACCAGCGAGTGAAGCGCCTTGGCGGCGCCGGCGCGGCGCGATGGGTTGGAGCTTGCATCTGCCTCGTGGCTCCGGCGGCGAAGGCGGAAACGCTCGCCGACGCGATCGCCTTAGCCTACCAGTCCAATCCGACGCTACAGTCGGCGCGCGCGCAATTGCGAGCCCTCGACGAGGACTACGTCCAGGCCCGCGCCGGCTATCGGCCCACTGTGCAGGCGCAGGTCGAGCCCTTCTACCAGAAAGCCCAGCAGGCGAATCTGTTCGGCAAGGTCACCGACCAGGAGACCAATTCCGGGTCCGCCCAGATTCAGCTGAACCAGCCGCTGTTCACCGGCGGCGCGGTCAGCTGGGGCGTCGAGGCGGCCAGCGACGAGATCCGCGCGGCGCGCCAGGGCGCTGCGCAGCGCCGAAGCGCAGGTGCTGCAGAACGTGGTGCAGGCCTACGTCGACGTGCGCCGCGACCAGCGCATCGTCGCGGTCTTCGAAGGCGAGGTCGGCATCCTGCAAAGCCAGCTGGACGACGTCACGGCCCGGCAGAAGGCCGGCGACGTGACCCGCACCGACGTCGAGCAGTCGCAGACGCAGCTCGACACCTCGCGCGCCTCGCTGGCGCTGGCCGCAGGGCAGCTGCAGATCAGCCGCGCGGAATACGCCGCGGCGGTCGGACAAAACCCCGGCACGCTGGCGCCGGAACCGCCGCTGCCTGGACTGCCGACCACGATAGACGAGGCCTTCAGCGCCGCGCAGGCCAACAATGCCGCCCTGTTGCAGGCCGAGGAGACCGAGCGCTCCGACTCCGACCGCATCTACGAGGCGAAGGCGCGGTACCGCCCCTCCGTGACGCTGCAGTCGAGCTACGGCTACAACGGGCCGCTCGCGCCCTTCACGGTAAGCAAGGAGGAACGCTCGTTCACGCTCGGCGCGCTGGTGACGATCCCGCTGCTGACGGCCGGGGTCGCCCAATCCAACGTGCGCAAGGCGACCGAGACCGACAATGCCGACCGGCTGAACATCGAGGCGGAGCGCCGCGCGGTCGTGCAATCGGTCGCCAACGCGTGGAACGGCGCGCTGGCCAGCCGCGCCAGCGCGGCGAGCGACGAGCACGCCGTGGAGGCGGCGCGGGCCTACTTCTACGACACGGAGCAGGAGTACCGCGTCGGCCAGCGCTCGACGCTCGACGTGCTGATCGCCGAGCAGACCTTGCGAGCCGCCGAGGTGGCGGCGGCCCAGGCCGAGCACGACAGCTATTTCGCGCAGGCCGAGCTGCTCGCGGCGATCGGCCGCCTCGAAGCCGCCGACCTTGTCGGCAACCTGCCGCTCTACGATCCAGCCGCCGCGTTCCGGAAAGTGGAGTTGAAGGGCTCGGTCCCCTGGGAGGGCCTGGTCGCCGGCGTCGACCGGCTTGCCGCGCCCGAGCGGCGCCAGCCGCAACCACTCAGCGCGCCGGCAGTCTCCCAGCAACCGGAGCTGCGCGGCGGACCGCAGATCCCCTCCGATGCGCCGCTGGCCACCAGCGTGCCGGAGGCGCCACTGCCCCACACCAGCAGCCCCGCGACGCCGCCCGGCCTGGGCGCGGCGCGCGGCGCACCCTATACGCCCGGTGAGTAAGGAACCGGGATGCCGCTCACGCCGCGCCTGATTGGAAGCACTGCGCCGCCGGCCGCCCCGCCGGCCGGAGGGCCGCTCCGCGAAGCGCTGGCGCTGTGCGGCGCCCACCTGCGCTTCGCGATCCTGTTCAGCGCCATCGTCAACGTCGCCTACCTGGCGCCGACGCTCTACATGCTGCAGGTCTACGACCGCGTGGTGCCCTCGGGCAGCCGCCCGACGCTGGTCTTCCTGACCCTCGCGCTGGCGGCGACGCTCTTTCTGCTCACCTACCTCGACCGCATGCGCAGCCGCCTGCTGCTCGCGGCCAGCGTGCGGCTCAACGAGGCCTTCACCGGGCGAATCTTCCGCCACGCGCTGGCCGGCGCGGGGGCGGGCCAGCCGGTGCGGCTGAACCAGATGGTGCGCGACTTCGACACCATCCGCGCGGCGATCAGCGGGCCGGCGGCGCTGGCGGTCTTCGACACCCCCTGGATCCCGATCTACATCATCGTCTGCTTCATCGTGCATCCGCTGATCGGCGCGCTCGCGCTGGGCGGCGCAATCATCCTGGGTCTGCTGGCTGTCCTCAATGAACGGGCGACCCACGACCTCGACCGCCAGGCGGCCCGCGCATCTGCCGCCGGCGCGTTCGGCCAGGATGCGGTGAACAATTCGGCTGACGTGATCCGCTCGCTCGGCATGTCGTCGTCGTTCCAGGCGCAGTTCGAGGACGCCCGCGCCCGCGCCGTCGCGCCGCAGCTTACCGGCGCGCGCAGCGCCGGGCGCATCGCCGGCCTGATCCGCTTCACGCGACTTTTCCTGCAGTCGGTCGCGCTGGGCGCCGGCGCCTGGCTCGCCATCGAAAAACAGGTCTCGGCCGGCGCCATCTTCGCCAGCTCGATGCTGGCGGCGCGCGCCCTGTCGCCGATCGACCTTGTCGTCGCCAACTGGCGCAGCCTGTCGGCCGCCGTGACGTCGTACGACTCGCTGAAGCAGTATCTCGGGCGCGACACGGCTACCCAGGTCACGGCGCTGCCGGCGCCGCGCTCGCGCCTGACGGTGGCCGAGGCGACGGTCGTCGCGGGCGGACGGCCGCTGCTCGAGCGGGTCAGCTTCGAGGTGGGGGCCGGCCAGGTCGTGGGCGTCATCGGCGCCAGCGGCGCAGGCAAGACGACGCTCCTGCAGCTGATCGCCAACGCCCGCACGTGCGACGCCGGCGAGGTTCGCCTCGACGGCGCGCGACTGGCGGACTGGGACGGCGATCGGCTTGGCCGATTCATCGGCTACGTGCCGCAGGACGCGACGCTGTTCGCCGGCTCCATCAAGGACAACATCTCGCGGTTCGACCGCTGGCGCGGCGTCGATGCGGGGACGATCGATCGGGAGGCGATCGAGGCGGCCAGGCAGGCCGAGATCCACGAGCTGATCCTGAGCCTGCCGCAAGGCTATGACACGGTGCTTGGGCCGCGCGGCCGCGGACTCTCCGCCGGGCAGCAGCAACGCGTCGCGCTGGCCCGGGCGCTCTACGACGCTCCGATGCTTTTCGTGCTCGACGAGCCGAATTCGAACGCCGACGCGGAGGGCGAAGGCGCGCTGCTGAGACTGCTCGGGCGGCTGAAGGGGCGCGGCGCGATCGTCGTCATGGCGGTGCATCGGGCCTCGCTGCTGGGAGTCGTCGACCTCATCGTGCAGTTGCGCGGCGGGCGACTGGAGCGCTTCGGCACGCGCGACGCGGTGCTGGCGGCGCTGCAGGCCACGGCGAGGCCGGCAGCCGCGGCGCAGGTCGCCAACGAGGTGGACTAGGCATGACCCTGCTTCCTCCGCCCGACAGTCAGCCGGCCCCGAAGCCAGGCGGACTGGCAGGATTGCTTGGCGCTCGGCCCACCACGCCTGACGGCAACGCCGCCTCGCCGCGGCCCGAGATCGTCGGCGGGCTCGTGGTGATCGGCGCCTTCCTGCTGGTGTTCGTCGGCTGGGGTCTGGTCGCCCAACTGGACGCGGGCGTCTACGCGCCCGGCGCGGTCACCGTCTATGGTAACCGCCAATCGGTGCAGCACCGCGATGGCGGCATCGTCTCCGAGCTCGACGTCCACGAGGGCGACCGCGTCCAGGACGGGCAGGTGCTGCTGAGGCTATCGGGCGATGAGCTGGAGGCCAACGAGCGGGCGACGGCCGACCAGGTCTTCGCCCTGGAGGCGCTGCAGGCGCGCCTGCTGGCCGAAATGGACGGCCGCGCCTCGATCGCGCCGCCGGCCGACTTCCGGGCCTGACCGGCGCCGACGCCGAGGCGGCGCGCAACGCGATGCAGATCCAGCAGCATGAGTTCGACGCCCGCGCGCGCCGAACTGGCCACCCAGAAGGGCGTGCTGCGGCAGCGCGAGGCACAGGCTGCCGATGAGATCCAGGGCTATGGCGATCAGCTGTCGTCCAGCCGGCGCCAGGAAGCGCTGGTCCAGCAAGAGCGCACCAGCATCAAGGACCTGCTCGCACGCGGCCTGGTGCCGCTGACCCGCGAGCGGTCGCTGGAGCGCGACCAGGCCCAGCTGCAAGGCGCCGCCGGCGAGTACACCGCCGACATCGCCCGCACCCAGCAGCAGGTCGGCGAGACCCGGCTGCAGGCCGTTGACCTCGAGCGCCAGCGCATCGCCGACGACAGCAAGGACTATCGCGACGCCGACTTCGAGCTGTCGCAGGCGCGGCCGAAGCTGATCGCCCTGCGCCAGCAGATCGACCGCCTGACCGTGCGCGCGCCGGCGACCGGCCGGGTGGTCGGCCTCAGCATCTTCACAGTCGGCGGCGTGGTCGCGCCCGGCCAGAAACTGATGGACGTCGTCCCGGAGAACGCGCCGCTGGTGATCGAGGCGCGCGTGAAGCCGGACGACGCCGACGATCTGAAGGTCGGCCAGTCGACCGAGATCCGCATCCCGGCGTTCCGGGACCGGCGGCTGCCGCTGCTGTCAGGCACCGTGCAACGGATATCCGCCGACGCGCTGACCGACGAGAAGACCGGGACCAGCTTCTTCAAAATTGAGGTCGAGGTGCCGGCCTCGCAGCTGAGCGTCATCCGCCAGTTCCGCGGCGCCGAGGCGGGTCTGAAGCCCGGCCTGCCAGTCGAGGTCGTCGTGCCACTGCGCAAGCGCAGCGCGCTCGACTATCTGCTCGACCCGCTGCGCGAGATGTTCTGGCGGTCGTTCCGGCAGCGCTAGGTCTCAGGGACCCAGTCCCGGACACTTCTGCGCCCTGGCCAGCGCCAGCGCCTGCGGGAAAGTGGCGCACGTCGAAGGCGGTCGGCCGCATGCCTGGCGTCGGCGCGGATGTAGACCCAATTGGCGTTGGTCACATAGTAGGTGGGCAGCGCCACCTCGCCCGCCGACGGGTTCTCCAGCGGCCCGCCGTTGCGATAGTAGCCGCGGCGCTGGTCGTCGTAGGTGGCCTCGTGGACGCTGCGCGCCGGGCCGCCGTCGATGCGGAACACCGCGTCGCTGGTATCGGTCCAGGGGGGTCCGTGAAAGACCAGCACGTCGTTCTTCAACTCGACCGGCCCCTTGCGCACCGTGCAGTCAATGTCGCCGGTGAACCGGTCCCACATCACCCGCACCGTCCAGCCGCCGACGTGGTGATGGCGGGTGATCGTTTGGCCGCGCTCGAAAAGCGACGCTCGCTCGCCGAACAGACTGAGGGCGATGAGCGTCGCAACGATCATACGAAGGCTCCGTGTAGCGCGGGGTCGCAGTCATTCGATCATGTTCGGCCGCGCCGGCAAACCCATCTCGGGCGACTCGGCGCCTGCAACCCGGCGTCACTCGTTGGAGATCGTGATCTCCTTGGCGGTGATGAACTCCAGCAGGGCGGGTTGGCCCCGCTCGGTGGCCGCGATGCCGCGCTTCAGCGCCGCCACGATCTCGTCCGGATCGGTGACCCGCTCGCCGTAGCCGCCGAACGCCTTGGCCATGTCGGCGTAGTTCCCCGAGATGTCGGTCGAGCCGTACTTCGCCTGGCTGACCGGCATGATCGGAATCTCGATCGCCATCGAGAAGTTGTTGAAGAGGATCGACAGGATCGGGATGCGCTCGCGCGCCGCCGTCTCGAAGTCCATGCCGGTGAAGCCGATCGCCGCATCGCCCCAGACGTTGATCGAGAGCCAGTCGGGCCGGGCGAGCTTGGCGCCCATGGCGAGGCCGAGGCCGTAGCCGAGCTGGGTGGTCTTGCCCCAGCCGATGTAGGTGAGCGGCGGCCCGGACTGCCAGAACGGGGTCATCTGGTCGCGCGGGCTGCCGGCGTCGTGGGTGATGACGGTCTTCGACTTGTCGACCAGCCGGTTCAGCTCGCTGACCACCCGGTAGGGATTGATCGGCGTCTCGTTGCTGCCGAGCTTGCCCTGCCACTCAGCCAACCAGGCCTCGCGCAGCTCGGCGATCCGCGCCGGGACGCCGGCGCGGGCCTGGGCGGGCGCCTTGTCGTGGTTCGCCATGCCTTCGCTCAGCGCCGCCAGGGTCAGCTGCGCGTCCCCGATCAGCCCATATTTCGCCACCACGTCTTTGTTGAGGTCCGACGGATCGAGCGTCGCGTGGATGATGGTCTTGCCCGCCGGCATCCCCACGCCGAAGCCGGTCAGCGCGAAGCTGCAGCCGACGCCCAGGATCACGTCGGCTTCGGCGAGGAAGGTCTTCACCGGCCGCGGATTGGCCCGCCCGCCGCTGCCGAGCGACAGCGGATGGTCCTCGGGGAACGCGCTCTTGCCCTCGATCGATGTGGTGACCGGGATGTTCCAGGCCTCGGCCAGCGCCCTCAGCTCGTCCCAGGCCTTGGCGTAGTGCACCCCCTGCCCTGCGTAGATCACCGGTCGCTCGGCCTTCGCCAGCACCGCCGCCGCCTCGGCGACGGAGGCCGGATCTGGGCCGCTGCGCGCCTTGAACGCCGGCGTGTGGACGTAGTCGTCCGAGATCTCCTCGTTCATCACGTCGACCGGCACCTCGATCAGCACCGGGCCGCCGCGGCCGTTGCGCAGCTGGAAGAAGGCGCGGCGCAGCACCTCCGGCGCCATCCGCCCCATCGTCAGCGGCTCGGCCCACTTGGTGATGTGGCGCATGTTCTGCACCGAGTTGAAGTTCGGGAAGTAGCCCGCCAGCCGCCGCGGATAGCCGGCCGGCACCACGAGGATGGGGACGGACTCCGAGAACGCCTGGGCGACGCCGCCGAACGCGTTCTCCGCCCCGGGCCCATGCTGCATGCAGAAGACGCCGATCTTGTCGCCCGAGCTCATCCGCGAATAGGCGTCGGCCATGTGCAGGCCGACCCGTTCCTGGCGCACGATGATCGTGCGGATGTCCTCGGCCGCGGCAGCCTCGATCAGCGGGTTCACCGGATAGGCGAAGAGGATGTCGACCCCCTCGGCCTTCATCGCCTTGGCGATCGCCTGGACGACCTTCATCGCTCTCTCCCCTCAGCCGTCAGCAGGCTCTTATCGGCCCTGGAACACCGGCTCGCGCTTCTCGACGAACGCCTTGGCCGCTTCGCGGTGGTCGGCGGTCTGGCCGCAGTGGACGTGGTGGGTCGCCTCGAGGTCGAGGCAGTCGTCAACTTCGCCGGCCATGGCGCGATTGAGGTTCTCCTTCATGTAGCGGTAGGCGACGGTCGGGCCCGCGCGCCAGCCGCAGGGCGATCTCGCGGGTCTTGTCCGCCAGCGCCTCCGGCTCGCAGACCCAGTTGGTGAGGCCAAGCCGCAGCGCTTCGTCGGCGGTGACGCGGTCCGACAGGTAGTAGAGCTCGCGCGCCTTGGCCGAGCCGACCAGCTGGGTCAGGAAATAGGTGCCGCCGTAGTCGCCCGAGAAGCCGACGCGGGCGAACGCGGTGGTCATGATCGCGCGTGGAGGCCATGATCCGCAGGTCGCAGGCCAGCGCCAGCGAGAGGCCCGCGCCCGCCGCCGCGCCCGGCAGCGCGGCGAGGGTCGGCTTCGGCATCTTGAAGAGCGCGCCGGCGGTGGCGCGCTGGTTGACGCGCTGGCGGTGGATCGCCCCGTCGATGGTGTTGTCGCCGACCGTGCCGTCGCCGCGCGACGCCATGCCCTTGACGTCGCCGCCGGCGCAGAACCCCTTGCCGGCCCCGGTCAGCACCACGCACTTCACGGCCGGGTCGAGCTCGGCGCGGGCCAGCGCCTTCCCGAGCGCATCGGTCATCGCGCCGGACATGGCGTTGCGCGCCTCCGGCCGGTTCAGGGTCAGCGTCAGCACGCCTTCGTCGAGCGAACCCAGCAGGTCTTCCGTCCCAGTGTCGATCGCGGCCATGGCGGCCTCCTCTCGTTGATCTCGTTCTAGCGGTTCGGGCCGCGGCCCATCGGGTAGGGCTGCCAGCGCTCCAGCGGGGTCTTCGGCAGCACCGTCGGGTTGACGCAGCTCATCGGCCACTTGCCCCGCAGCACCAGCGCCACCTCGCGGCCGACGCGGCGGCGGGTCTCGGGCCGCATGCGGGTGGTGGCCGAGGCGATGTGCGGCGTCACCAGCACGTTCTCCATGGTGAGCAGCGGATTGTTGCCGGACGGCGGTTCCTGCTCCAGCACGTCGAGGCCTGCGCCGGCGATCACCCCGTTCTGCAGCGCCTCGATCAGCGCCGTCTCATCGATCAGCGGCCCGCGAGCGGTGTTGATGACCACCGCGGTCGGCTTCATCCGGGCCAGCGCCGCCGCGTTGATGGCGTGCTCGGTCTCCTCGTTGTGCGGCGCGTGGATCGAGAGGTAGTCGCTGCGCTCGAGAAGCTCGCCGAAGCCCACCGGCTCGACGCCCAAGGCGGTGATCTCCAGCTCGCTGACGTAGGGGTCGTAGGCGATGACGCGCAGGCCGAACGCCTGGGCGCGGCGCGCCGTGCAGCGCGCGACGTTGCCGAACGCGAACAGGCCTAGCGTCTGGCCCAGCAGCCGCGGAACCTGCGAAAGGATCGGCCGCGCCTGGTACCATTGGCCCTCGCGCGCCATTCGCGACATGGTGGCGGTGCGGCACCTCACGTCCAGCAGCAGCATCATCGCGTGGTCGGCCACTTCCTCGATGAAGACGTCGGGGACGTTGGTGACCACCAGGCCGGCCGCGGTCGCCGCCGCGATGTCCACCATGTCGACCCCGACACTGCCGACGCCGATCACCACCGCCTTCTTCAGCGAGTCGATCACCTGCTTGTCGATGCGCAGGCCCCAGGAGGTGATGATGGCGTCCATGTCGCCGACGCCGGCGGCGAACTCGGCGGGCGTGTCGGCGCGGATCTCGACGATGTCCGCCACCGGCGCGAGGCCCTCCAGCTCCAGCGCCCAGCGCTCCTCGACGCTCTGATTCTGGGCTTGCCGCCCGAGCTGGATGCCGACCTTCTTCTTGGCCACTAGCTGGCCTCCCCTGTTTCCTGACCGCGCTGGCGCCGGCCCGCCACGGCTCAGACGCCCGGGACGACCCCGATGTGGCGTAGCACTTCAAGGCGCGGGTTGTCGTCCGGCCAACGGCCGGGCTTCGGATAGTCTGCATTGCCAATCGGCCAGACCACCGGCGTCGCGGCGCCGTCGATGGCGCCGCCGACGGAGATGTTGTCGCGATCCACCGACGGATGCGGTCGATCGGTCCCCCGCGTGCAGCCGTCCTTGAAGCAGATCGCCGTGTAGACCCGCCGCATCCGGTCCGAGCGGTTCGGCTTGGCCAGATGCACGGTGCGGCCGTGGTGGAAGAGCACGTCGCCCGGCTTGCACGGCACGAACACCGGCTCTGCGGCCTGCTTGGCCACCAATGCGGCGCCGGAGCCCGGCTTGCTGAAGATGTCGACGAACTCGACCTCGCCGCGATGCGAGCCCGGCACGTAGCCCATGCAGCCGGTCTCGTCGTCTATCTCGGTGAGCGGGATCCAGGCGGTGATGGTGTCGGCCTCGGCGATCGGCCAGTAGGCGTGGTCCTGGTGGGCGTCGGTTTCGCGGCCGCCTGGCTCCTTGTAGAGCGCCTGGTCGTGCCAGAGCCGCACCCGCTCGGCCCCCAGCAGCGCGCCGAGCGCCGCGCCCAGCGCCGGGTGGAACATCAGCGGCCGCACGTCCGGGAAGTCCTCCCAGAGGTACTGGCACTGGATGAACGACTGCTCGTAGAGGCTCTTGTCCGCCAGGGCTCGGGTGTCGTGCGTCTTGCGCTTGGCGACCGCCGCGTCGACCGCGGCGATCAGCGCTGGCATCTCGGCGGCAGGCAGCAGGCCGGGGATGTGGACGAAACCGTCTCGGCGGTAGCGTTCGACGTAGTCCTGCATCGTCGCCACGCGATCAGGCTCCGCGCTCGAGGATCTTGAACTGCCGCACCGGATCGTCCTGCAGCAGCACCTGGCCATCCCGCAGCGTCGTCTTCGCGCCGTCCGGGGCATACTGCAGGATGTAGGCCTTGCGCACGCTGTCCTGCTTCAAGTTCGGGCCGGTGCGGTGCGGGGCGAGCGACGAGAAGACCACGATGTCGCCGGCCCTGGCCGGTGCGGGGACGGCGTCCGGGACCGACTTCAGGCAGACGAGGCCGATGTCGGTCACCCAATGCTCCAGCGTGCCGAGCTTGTGGACGCCGGGCGCGATCCACGGGCAGCCGTTCCGCTCGTCGACGTCGACCAGCGGGATCCACAGCGTCAGGTACTGCTGCGGCTCGATGAAGGTGTAGCCGTTGTCCTGGTGCCAGGGGAATTCCTGCGGCACCTGCGTCTTCTTGTAGACCGACTGGTCCCAGTAGAGCCGCACGTCGTCGCCGATCAGGTCGTGGCAGATGTCCTTGATCGCCGGATGCGCGGCGAAGGCCGTGAGCACCGGCGACTTTGAGACGATGTGGGCTGTGAAGGTGATCGCGCCGGTGGTGGTCAGCCGGTGGCGTCCGCCCTTCTGCTCGCGAACGAAGTCGTCGGTCGCCTTCTCCAGCGGATCGATGGCCGCCGTGACCGCGGCGATCTCGCCTGCGCTGAACGCGCGGCGATGGACGAAGAACCCGAGCTCGTTGAACTGCCGCACCTCGTCGGCCCCGAGGCGACGCAGGCCGTCCCTGTGCGCGTCCTGCCAGCGGAAATCGCGGTTCAGCGGGTGCAGGTTAGGAGGCGGGTCGGCGATCAATTCGGCGGCGCTCATGACGGCAGCCACCTTGGAAGGATCGCACCGGCTGTCAACGGTCCGCCGCGCAAGGCGGCCAGACCTACGGAACGCTGACCAGCGCGGTCCCAAGCGCGGCGGCGTCCTCGGCGAGGATCAGCTGCACACTCGCCGCGCCGGTGCGGGCGACGGCGCGCACGCCGAGCGCCCGCAGCGCAGGCTCGTCGACGCCGGCATGGTCCGCAACGCCGACCAATAGGCGATTGGCGGCCGCCTCGACGGCGGTGAGGTTATGCGCCCCGCCCAGCGCCGCTAACATGCCTGCCGCGGTGTTGGCGTCAACGGCGATCACCGGCGACGGAGCCGCACCCGGCGCGGACCCGGACCTGTCAACGGCCCCGCCGCCTGCCAGCGCCTCTCGCATCTCGCGGGCGACCTCGTCGGCGATCGGGCCCAGCACCACCTGCAGGTCCTTCGGCGACGGCCGCACCAGCCCGCGCGCGCCCAGCGCCTTCAGCGTCGGCTCGTCGACCTTGGCCTGGTCGGCCATCACCAGCCGCAGCCGCGTCGTGCAGGCGTCGACCGAGGCCAGGTTGGCCGCGCCGCCCAGCGCCTCGACGAAGGCCGCGTCCGCGCGGCACGTCGGCGCGCGGCGCGGCCGGTATCGCCTCGCCCTCCGGCTCGCGGCCCGGCGTCTTCAGGTCGAAACGCACGATCGCGAAGCGGAACGCCGCGTAGTAGACGCCGAAATAGACCAGCCCCACCGGCAGCAGCAGCCAGGGCCGCGTCGCCTTGCCGAAGTTGATCACGTAGTCGAAGAGCCCGGCCGAGAAGCTGAAGCCGAGCCGCACGCCCAACGCGTCCATCACCACCATCGATATGCCGGTCAGCACCGCGTGCAGCGCGTAGAGCGCCGGCGCCAGGAACATGAAGCTGAACTCGATCGGCTCGGTGACGCCGGTCAGGAACGAGGTCAGCGCCAGCGAGGCCAGCATGCCGCCCACCACCGCGCGCCGCTCCGGCCGGGCGCTGCGCTACATCGCCAGACACGCCGCCGGCAGGCCGAACATCATCACCGGGAAGAAGCCGCTCATGAACGCCCCGGCGGTGGGATCGCCGGCGAAGAAGCGGTTGAGGTCGCCGGTGGCGCCGTGGAAGTCGCCGACGATGAACCAGGCGACGTTGTTGAGGATGTGGTGCAGGCCGGTGACGATCAGCAGCCGGTTCAGCACGCCATAGACGAAGAGACCGACCGGGCCGGCCGCGACGATGGCGTGGCTGAACGCGTCGATGCCGCGGCTGATCGAGCTCCAGGCCGGCCCGAACGCCCCGGCCAGCGCCAGGCCGGCCAGCCCGCTGACGATCGGCACGAAGCGCCGCCCGCCGAAGAAGGCCAGGTATTCCGGCAGCTTGATCGAGCCGAAGCGGTTGTAGAAGCCGCCGGCGATGACGCCGGAGAGGATGCCGAGCGGCACGCTCAGCCGATAGAGGGCGTTGGCCTTGAAGGCCGCCGTCGCGAGATCGGCCGCCTTGCCGGTGAAGCCGGCGGTGACGTCCGGCGGGACGGACATCAGCGCCTGCGCGCCGTTGCCCGCGACCAGGAAGCAGACCGCGCCGGCGAGCCCCGCCGCGCCGTTGCCGTCGCGCGCGAAGCCCACCGCCACGCCGATCGCGAAGACCAGGCCAAGATTGTGGAAGATCGCGTCGCCCGCCGCGGCCACGAACGGGATGTTGAACAGGTCGGGCTGGCCGAGCCGCAACATCAGCCCGGCGACCGGCAACACCGCGATCGGCAGCATCAGGGCGCGGCCGAGCGGTTGCAGCGCGCTCAGCGCCGAGGAGACGCCGCCTGAGCTCATGACATCGCTCCCACTCGCGCGCCCGCCCCGACCGGCGCCAACCGCAACGCCCGCACTTCGGCGGCCGAGGCACAGTTCACCGCCCGCTCGGCGATCTCGCGGCACTGGCCGAGCGTGAGCTCTCGCAGCGCCGCCTTCAGGTCGGGGATGGCGGCCGGCGCGGCCGAAAGCTCGATGACCCCGAGGCCGAGCAGGATCGGCGCAGCGGCGAGCTCGGAGGCCAGGCTGCCGCAGACCGCGACCGTCCGCCCGTGGCGCGCGGCGCCCGCGACGGCATCGCGGACCAGCCGCAGCACAGCCGGGTGCAGCGCGTCGACCTGCGCGGCCAGCTCGGCGCTGGTGCGGTCCATGGCCAGCGCATACTGGGCCAGGTCGTTGGTGCCGATGGAGAGGAAGTCGGCCTCCGCCGCGAGCAGGTCGGCGGTCACCGCGGCCGCCGGCGTCTCGATCATCACGCCGATGGGCGGCAGGGCGACAGCGAGTTCGGCGGCAAGCTCGGCGGCGATGGCCCGCGCGGCCCTTAGCTCCCCGAGGCTCGCCACCATCGGCAGCATGATCTGGACCTGGCCGGCTGGTCTGACGCGCAGGATGGCCCGCAGTTGGGCGCGGAACAGCTCGGGCCACGCAAAGCTGACGCGCACGCCGCGCACTCCGAGCGCCGGATTGGCCTGCGGCGGCAGCGGCAGGTAGGTCACCGGCTTGTCGGCGCCGACGTCGAGCGTGCGGACCATCAGCGGCCGGCGCGCCAATGCGTCGGCGATCGCCTGGTAGGCGGCGTGCTGCTCCGCCTCGTCCGGCGGCGCGTCGCGGTCCATGAACAGGAACTCGGTGCGCAGGAGGCCGCAGCCTTCCGCGCCGCGCTCGACCGCCGGCGCCGCCTCCGCGACCGCGCCCAGATTGGCGAACACCTCGATGCGCGTCCCGTCCGCCAGGCGGCACGGCGCCTGCGCGGCGGCCTCGGCGCGTGCGCGGCGCTCGCGGCGCTCGAAGAGCCGGGTCTGCGCCGCGGCGATCTCGGCAGGCTTCGGCGCCACCTGCAGCCGACCGTCGTCGCCGTCGAGAATGACGAGCGCGCCGTCCTCGATCGACAGCAGGCGCGGCCCCAGCGCCACCACCGCCGGGATGTTCATCGCGGCCGCCAGGATCGCCACGTGCGAGGTCGGCCCACCGCGACTGGTCGCCAGGCCGGCCACGCGCTTCGGATCGAGCTCCATCAGCTGCGAGGGCAGGATGTCGTCGGCCAGCACGATGGCGTTGTCGGGCAGGGCAAGCGGCGCGGCGGTCTCGCCGGAGAGCTGCAGCAGCACCTGGCGCTGCAGGTCGGCAAGGTCGGCGGCGCGCTCGGCCATCCGCGCGTCGCCGGCCGCCTGCAGCTGGTCGACGTAGCCGCCGATGGCGCCGCTCCAGGCGACGCCGGCGCTGGCGCCTGCGTCGATCGCCGCGTCAGCGTCCCGACGCAGGTCCGGGTCCGCCAGGAACGCCAGATGCGCCTCGACGATCTCGCGGCTCTGCGCAGCCTCCGTCGCGACGCGGCCCGCCAGCGCGACCCGCACGGACTGCAGCGCCGCGTCCAGCGCCGCACGCTCGGTTGTCGGCGAACCGGCTTCGACCTTGACCAGGACCTCCGGTTCGATGAGCCGCACCGCGGCGCCGATCGCGAGGCCTGGCGCGGCAGGGACGCCGCCGAGCACGGCGAGCGGCGATACCGACGGTGCAGTCTGTGCGGTCGAGACGGTCGGCGGCGGCGGCGCGACGGGCCGGCCGTCCGCCATCGCGTCGGCCAGCGCCTCCAGCGCCGCCAGTGCGTCCGACCCGACGGCGACAATCTCGACTTCGTCGCCAGCGCGAATCGCCAGCGCCATGACGGAGACCGGGCTGCGGGCATTGGCGCGGCGCTCGCCGATCTCCAACGCGATCTCCGCGGCGAACTTGCCGGCTTCGTGCGCGACGAGCGCCGCCGGCCGCGCGTGCAGGCCGTGCGGCAGCCCGACCCGCACCTTGCGCCGCCGCGTCTCGCTCGCCCCCGGCGACGCTGCGGCCTCGGCGCGCGAGCGGACGCACAGTCATGATCGGCTCGCCGAGCGCCACCTCGCGGCCGGTCACCTGCCCCGCCACCGCAAAGGCGTGGCCGTTGACGACGACCACGGGCGACATCAGGCTCGCGGCGTTCCGCGCCAGGCTCTCGAGGTCGAACTTCAACAACAGCTCGCCGGCAGCCACCTCAGCGCCGACCTCGACCAGCGCCTCGAACCCCTCGCCACAGCACTTGACCGTTTCCAGGCCGACGTGGAGCAGCACCTCGGCGCCGTTCACCGCGCGGACGGTGACGGCGTGCAGGCTGTCGTGCAGGCCGATCACGACGCCGTCGCAGGGCGCGCGCAGCTCGCCGAGAGTCGGATCGATGACGATCCCGTCACCCAGCATCTTCTCGGCGAACACCGGGTCCGGCGTCTCGGACAGCGGCGCGGCCCAGCCCGCCAGCGGCGCGACGAGGGTGAGCGCACCGCTCACGGCGCAAGCTCCGCCCAGCCGACCACCCACATCGGGTCGAGCTGCCGCTCGGTAAAGGTGAAGCAGAGATCGTGGCGGCCGCCCAGCGCCGGCAGGTCGCCCGTCAGCACCGTGACGCCGTCGCTCGCCGCCGCGCGCGCCAGCGGCAGCGCCGCGACGGGCGCGCCGCCGCATCCGTCGGCCCTCACCTCGAGCTCGCCGGCCGGCGTCTTCGGCGGCGCGAGCGCGATCTTTGCCGCGTCGGCGCCGAGCTGGAAGTTGAACGGCAGGCGGGTGACCGCCACCTGAAGCTCCTTGCGCGCCGAAAGGTCCGCCTGCGGATAGATCCAGCATGGGTTCATGATGTCGACCAGGTAGCGCTGGCCCTGCTGACTGGCGAGCGGCGCCTGCAGGTTGAGCGCGACCTTCTGCGTGCAGAGCGCAAGCTGCTGGCTGGCCAGCCGGCCCGGGCGCACAGCTTCCAGCGCGGCGTCTTGCTTCGCCCGGGCCACTTCATCGTCCGCGGCGAGCCCAAGCGCGCGGTCACGCGCCAGCTCGGCCGGCAGACGGGCCTGGAAGTCGGCCCAGTCCTTGCGCTCGGGCTGAGTCCAGCCGAACTCGGCGACAGCGTCGGCGCGCGGGAAGGCCATCAACGCCACGTCGTGCTCGCTCGGCATGTGCTCGGTCCAGAGGTTGGCCTGCACGCCGATGATATGCGCCCGCTGCTCGGCCGATAGCGAGGCCGGCGCGGGATCGGCCTCGTAGACGTCCTGCAGCGAGACCACCGCGCCCCGCCCAGGCGGCTCGCTGGGCAGGGCCGACTGCCGATGATCGAAGTAGAGGGTTGGATCGCTGGCGATCACCGCATCGTGGCCCTGGGCTGCCGCCATGGCCGCGCCATCGAGATGCCACGAGACCACGGCTGCGTCGGCGGGCAAGGTCGCGCCGCCTTTCAGGATGTCGTCCCAGCCGATCGTCCGCCGTCCCCGCGATGCCAGGAACCGTCCGATCTGGGTCGTGTACCAGCCCTGCAGCGCCGCCTCGTCGGCCAGGCCGAGCCGTTTCATCTCGGCCTGAATCCTTGGGGAGTTGCGCCACTGGTCCTTCACCGCCTCGTCGCCGCCGATGTTGATCCACTGGCCGGGGAAGAGCGCCATCACCTCGTCGAGAACGTGCTCCATGAAGGCAAGCGTCGCCGCGTCGGGGTCGAGAATCGAGGGGAATATGCCCCAGTCGCCCTGGGTCTTCGGGTCGGGCGGCGCCGAGCCCAGCGTCGGATAGGCCAGGATCGCCGACAGCGAATGGCCGGGCATCTCGATCTCCGGCACGATCGTCACGTGGCGCCGGGATGCGTAGGTCACGATCCGGCGCACTTCGCCTTGCGTATAGAAGCCGCCGTAGCGGGTCGCTCGGCCGGTCTTCGGGTCGACCGCCGACCGCCAGGCGCCCGACCGAGGTCAGGCGCGGGTAGCGGCGGATCTGCAGCCGCCAGGCCTGGTCGTCGGTCAGGTGCCATTGCAGCACGTTCAGCTTGTCGCGCGCCATGCGATCGATCAGCTGCTCGATGAACGCCGGCGACTGGTAGTGGCGCGCCGAGTCGAGCAGCAGCCCGCGCCAGGCGAATCGCGGCCGGTCTACGATCTTGACGGCGCTCAGCTCGACCGGCCCGCGGTCGCCGTCGGCGGTCATCAGCCGCCACAGCGTCACGGCGCCGTAGAACAACCCGGCGTCGGTCCGCGCCCGCACCACCGCGCGGTCGGCGTCGATGTCCAGCGTGTAGCCCTCCGGCCCCAGATCCATCGTCCGGTCGCGACTGAACTCAATCCGTACAGCCCCGGCCGTCCCTGAAGCGGCGAGCGACAGGCCGCGGCTGCGCCGCACCATGTTGCGCAGGTACCGTCCGGCCCATTCGGCGCCCGCATCGCCTGGCGGCGTCCGGATACCTGCGCCTTTCGCGATCCTCAGCGCATGCCCTGCCAGCGGCTCGACCGAGAGCGGCCGCGGCGTCAGCTGGACCACATCGGCGCGCACCGCGCCGGCCATGCACGCAAGCGTCAGGACGAGCGCGGCCAGCCTAGGCATTGGCGGCCGAGCCGTCCGCCGTCGCCGCCTCGTCCGAGGCTGCGCGGCCGCGGACCCAGGTGTCCAGCACCTGCAGGTCGTCGTCGAGCAACACCAGGTCGGCGAAGCAACCGCGTGCGATACGCCCGAACTCGTGGTCGAGACCGAGGAACTCGGCCGGGTTGCGGCTCGCCATCCGCGAGGCGTCGGCGAGATCCAGGCCCAGCAACCGCACCGCGTTGCGCACGGCGCTCGCCATGTCGAGCGCCGAGCCCGCCAGCGTGCCAGTCCCGTCGAAACAGGCGCCGCCTCGCACCGCGATCGTCTTGCCCTGCAGCTGGAACGAGGTCTGCGCCCGACCCGACGCACGGCATGGCGTCCGTGATGAGGAGAAAGCGCTCGTGGGGACGCAGCCTCAGCGCCAGCTTCAGGACCACCGGGTCGACATGCACGCCATCGACGATGATCCCGCTCCAGGCGGACTGGTTCTCCAGCGCCGCGCCGACGACGCCCGGCGCGCGGCTGGCGAGCGGCGACATTGCGTTGAACAGATGGGTGAAGCCGGTCAGGCCGCGGTCGAGAGCGGCGCGGATCAGCGCGTAGGAGGCATCGGTATGGCCGGCGGACACCACCACGCCCGCCCGGACCAGCTGCTCGATGGTCTCCAGGCTGCTCGCTTCCGGCGCCAGCGTCACCAGGGTGCGCCCGACGCCCAGCGAGGCCAGCAGGGCGACCGAGGCCTCGTCGGTGCGGCGCAGCTTGGCGGCGTCGTGGATGCCACGGCGCCGGGCGTTGAGGAACGGCCCTTCGATATGGAGGCCGAGCACGCCGGGAGAACCCGCGGCGATCGCCGCTCGCGTCGCCTCGATCGCCGCGCCGACGACCGAAAGGTCGTCGCTGATCAGGGTCGGCAGGAAACCTGTCGTGCCGAAGCGCCGGTGCGCGGCGCCGATCCGAGCGATCGTGCCGACGGTCGGCGCGTCGTTGAAGAGAACCCCATCGCCGCCGTTGACCTGGGTGTCGATGAACCCGGGCAGCAGCAGGGCGCCAGCGAGGTCGCGCGTCTCGGCGCCGGCGGCCACCTCGGCGCGTGGGCCGATCGCAGCGATCCGATCGCCGTGCAATCGGACGGCGAGGCCTTCCACGAGCCCGCGCTCGGTCATCACCCGGCCGTTGACAAGCGCGAGGTCCATCAGAGGGTCTCGGTGATCTTGCTGAGGTGGGGCGGATGGTCGGGGTCGAGACCGCGGGCGAGCGCCAGCGCGTTGGCGAGGCGATAGAAGCTCAGCGCATAGGCGATCGGTTCCAGTACCGGACAGGCCGCCTCGGTCGGCAGCGAGATGACGCCCGCTTGCGCGCGGCCCCCGGCCTTCAGCACCGGCGCGCCCTGCCCCGCCGCCGCCGCGGCCGCCGCTTCCACGCCCTCGCGCGTCTCGTCACCCTGTGCGAAGGCCAGCACCGGAAAGCCGGGTCCGACCAGCGCCATCGGTCCATGGCGGACCTCCGCGGCGCTGAAGGCTTCAGCGTGGAGGCCGCAGGTCTCCTTGAGCTTCAGCGCCGCTTCCTCGGCGACGCCGAAGCCGAGGCCGCGGCCGAGCACGTAGAGGCTCTGGGCGCCTTGCAGCGGCGCGATAGCCGCGCTCCAGTCGAGCGCCCAGGCCCGCTCGAGAAGATCGGGCAGCGTCGCCAGCGCCGCGCTGAGCTTCGCATCACCGCTCCAGTACGCCGCCAGCTGCACGGCGGCGCTCAACGCGGCGATGTAGGACTTGGTCGCCGCGACGCTGAGCTCGGGTCCGGCCAGCAGCGGTATGGTCACCTCTGCGAGCTCGGCCAGCGGCGAGGCCGCGTTGTTGACCAGCGCAACGACCAGCGCGCCGGCTTCGCGTGCGGCTTGCGCGGCAGCGAGGATGTCGGGGCTGCGGCCCGATTGCGAGATCACCAGGCAAAGCGCGCCGCGCAGGCCGGTCGCAGCATCATAGACCGAGCTCACCGAAGGCGCGCCCGAGGCCGTCATCACACCCAGCCGGGTCTCGATCAGGTAGCGCGCGAACGTGGCCGCGTGATCGGAGCTGCCGCGGCCGAGCGTCACGACCGCCGGCGGCGGCGCGCGCTTCAGGCGATCCGCCAGTTCGCGGATCAGCGGTGCGTTGGCGGCCAGCTGCGCGCGTACGACCGCCGGGGATTCCGAGGCCTCGCGGCTGAGGCGCGTCGGCCGCGCGCCACCCCAATGATCTTCGCCGTGACCCAATCTACGCTCCGGCTGTCAGGAGACTGACGTGTTCAGCTCGGCGACGAAGTCGTAGGCGTCGCCCCGATAATAGCTCTGGGTGAACTCCACGACGCGGCCGTCGCGCAGGAAGCCGCGGCGCTCGATGAGGAGTCCCGGCGATCCGTCCGGCACCCCCAGCAGCCGCGCGCGCTCGGCGGTGAACAGCACGGCCCGCAGCCGCTGCAGCGCCCTGGCGGGCCGCGCGTCATGCTTGTCGAGCGCTTCGTAGAGCAACTCCTCGACCGCCATCTCCGATGGAAGGCAGAAGCCCGGCACGGCGGAATACTCGAGCGCCATCGGCGAGCCGTCGGCATAGCGGATGCGGTTGAACCGATAGACCAGGGAGCCGGGGCTGAGGCCCAGCGTCAGCAACTCCTCGGGCGTGACCGCGCCCGACGAGCGGCTGAGCCAGACGCTCTCCGGCCGCCGGCCGCGCGAGATCATGTCCTCGGTGAAAGACGACAGCTTGGAGAAGTTCTTCTCGACGCGGGCCGCCACAAAGGTGCCGGCGCCCTGCCGGCGCGTCAGCAGGCCCTCGCTCACCAGCGCATCCAGCGCCTTGCGCACAGTGATCCGCGAGACCTTGAACTCCTGGGCCAGGTCGCGCTCGGGCGGCAGGGCTTCGTCGGCGGCGAGGCGATTCTCGGTGATCGCATCGCGCAGCGCGCGCTGCAGCTGCTGGTAAAGCGGCGCGCGTCCTTGCTCGTCGAGGCTGCCGATTACGTCGGAGAACGACGCCAAGCGATGGATCCTTTCAAACGCCGCCGGCGGCGGGAACCGCGACCGGCCGGGCTACCTCTGCCACAGATGCAGACCATTTGCATACCAATAAATGATTGGTACGCAATTGGTGCGATTTTGGACTTGCAATCGTTACCGGGTTCATGACAGCTTCGCTACAGTTCGCAGGATTGGTCTGGTCAGACAGCCTATCTCCGCGAAATTGGTATGGAAATGGACTTAGGGGAGGGCCGTAGCGTCTCGCGGCCCAAGCGGGGAGAAGAACCATGACCTTCGGCAAGCGTCTGCTGGTGAGCTCGACGAGCCTCGCCGCCCTCATCGTGGCGCGGCGCCAGCGCTGGCCGCCACCGACACCGACACGTCTACGAGCCCGGCGACGAGTACGACGAGCGAAGTGGTGGTGACCGGCATCAAGGAATCGCTTCAGCGCGCCATCGCTATCAAGCGCTCGGCGGTGAACCAGGTCGACGCCGATATCGGCCGAGGACATCGGCAAGCTGCCGGACAAGAACGTCGCCGACGCGTTGCAGCGCCTGCCTGGCCTCAACACCGAGTCGGCGGCGAGCGGCGAAGGCGGCTTCGACGAGAACGACCGGGTCAGCATCCGCGGCACCTCCCCTAGCCTTACTCAGGTGACCGTCGACGGGCACGCAGTCGCCACCGGCGACTGGTTCATCCTCGACCAGTTCCAGACCGTCGGCCGCAGCGTGAGCTTCACACTGCTGCCGGCGGAAATGGTGCAGTCGTCCGTCGTTTATAAGACGCAGGACGCCTCGCTGCTCGAGGGCGGCGTCTCGGGCGTCGTCGATCTGATCACGCCCGGGCGATCGACATCGCCAAAGGCGGCAGCCCGCTGTTCTTCTCAGCCTCCGCCGAAGGCGAACTACAACAGCCTCACCGGCGACTGGAAGCCGTGGGTGAACGGCACGCTCGCCTGGGCAGAATCCGGACGCCACGTTCGGCGTGCTCGTGCAGGGGTTCTACGAGGACCGCACCACCGAGCGCTTCGGCCAGGAGACGCTCGGCTACACCTCGATCACCACCGCCATGCCGCTCGGCGCCGCGCACCCGGAACTCGTCGGCGTGCAGGCGGCGACCCTGATCGGCTCCACGCTGTTCCAGCAGGAACGAACGCGCGAGGGCGGCCGCTTCGACGTCGAGTACCGTCCCAGCGACCGGCTGGAGTTCAACCTCGACGGCTTCTACTCCCACCTCGAAGCGAGCAACGTCAATGACAACTACATGTACTGGGGCTCGAACGAGCTCGACAACAACCTGCCGACCAGCTTCACTGTGGCCAACAACACGCTGACGTCGGCGGTGTGGCCGACTGCACAACCCTGGTGGAGCGGTGGTCGACGGTATCGTTGTCGACAACATCGTCCGCCCTGGCGCCGGCGCCTATACTTCGTATATCAACCTGACGGCAAGTATAAGGCCACCGACGAGCTGACGCTCAGCGGCGAGGTCGGCTACACGCAGGGCCAGGGCGAGACGCACGGTTCGCCGTCGTTCGAAGTGGACGCGCCGACGGGCGTCTCATTCGCGCCATCCGGCAACGGCTGGGTGGTGTCGCCGACCAACATCAACCCCGCGAGTCCGGCGGGACTGGCCAACGACTGGGCCTGGAACGAGCTGTTCCGATCAGCCGACAAGGAGATCTACGGCCAGGTCGACGGCGCGTGGGACCTGGATCGCGGCGTCTTCAAGGACGTCGATTTCGGTTTCCGCGCGGCGGAGCACACCCGCCAGGTGGACGGCTGGGACCGTGGCTGCTCGCTGGGCGCCAACGGGGCTTGCTGGACCAGCCCGACGATGCCGTTCTCGGCCACCAACCCCTCGCCCTACCCCGCCGGATTCAACGCCGGCGCGCTCGGCATCCCCGGCCTGCTGATCCCGATCGCCGGCAACCCCAGCACCATCGTCAACATCCTGAACAGCATCAAGGACGGGGTGCACGGGCCGCTGTCGTCGATCGTCCAGCCCCTGAACTACTACTGGAATGGGCGCTTTCAAGGTGCAGGAGGATGACTACGCCGGCTACTGATGGCCCACGTCGGCGGCGATGGCTGGCGCGGCAACTTCGGCGTCCGCCTCGTCGACACGCAGGAGAACGCCTTCGTCAACACGGCGAGTCTCTGCCGCGACACCCGGCGCGCATCACCAGCTCGGCGTTCGGTCCATACGTAGTGGACCAAGAGTAAAGCACGACTACTTCAACCCGCTGCCGAGCGCGAACCTGACCTTTGACGTCCAGAAGAACCTGCTGTTGCGGTTCTCGGCCGCCGAGACCATGTCGCGTCCCGACTACAGCGCGCTCGGCGGCACCGTGACGCTGACCGACCTCACGCTGACCGGCAACGGCGGCAACCCCAACCTGAAGCCGATCACCGGCGGCCGTCTACGACGCGGCGGTGGAGTGGTACTACGCGCCGACCGCGGTGGCGGCGGTCAGCCTCTTCTACGACGACCTGTCGTCGTACGTGACGTTCGGCAACCACACCGAGGTCTTCGAGGACCAGTTCCTGTCCAAACCAGGGCAGCCCCCGGTGTTCAAGCCCTATGTGATCTCCTCGCCGGCCAACACCACTGGCACGGTGAAGGGCATCGAGATACAGGACCAACAGCCGCTGCCCTACGGCTTCGGCTACCAGATCAACGCAACCTTCATCGACGACTCCGACGCCAACGGCAATGCGTTGGTCGGCACCTCGAAGGTGACCTACAACGTGGTGGGCTACTACGAGAACCGCTGGTTCAATGCCCGCCTCGCCTACACCTACCGCTCGAAATACTTCGTCGGTCTCGACCGCGGCGCGGACGAGACGCAGGCGGGCTATGGCGAGCTGGACGCATCGGCGAACTTCACCGTCACCAAGAACATCACGATCTCGCGTCGACGCGCTGAACCTGACCAACTCGCTCTTGAAGTACTACGCGGCCAACCCAACGCAGGTCCGCGCGGTCTACGACAACGGCACCCAGGTCTACGCCGGCGTCCACGTGAAGTTCTGACCGATTCCGGAACCAACTCTCCCCTCGACTTGGGCGGATCGGCCAGCGGCCGCTCCGCCCATTTTCTTTGGGGCTGGGGGCGGCGTAAGTCGGATGCGAGGAGGTTCGTGCCTTGGCCGCTGACGTCGCCGCCGACGATCCCCGCGACGCGCTCGCCGAGGCTGCGCGGCTGCTGGGCGAGGGACGCAGCCGCGACGCCGTGGCGCCGCTGGAGCGGGCGCTGGCGGCCGATCCGGGCGCCGGCGCGGCCTGGCGCATGCTGGGCGACATTCGCCTCGTCGCCGGCGAGGTCGCGGCGGCTCAAGCCGCCTATGACCGAATGCTCTGCGCGGTGGTCCCCGACCCGCGGCTTCATCAACCCGCGCTGGACCTCGCCGAAGGGCGGCTCGATGCAGCGCGTGACGCGCTGCGGACCATGCTGCGGCGTGAGCCTGGCAACCTGGCCGCCGCCCACCTGCTGGGCGAGGTGCTGGCGCGCGGAGGCGACCTCGGCGCCGCCGAGCCGCTGCTGGCGCATGTGGTGGCCGCCGCGCCCGGTCTCCACCTCGCGCGCCTAGCCTGCGTTCTGGTGCTGCAGCGCGTCGGCAAGGCCGCGGAGGCGCTGGCGGCGCTGGGACCGCTGCTGGCCCGCGAGCCGCGCCACAACCGCGCCCGGATGGCCCGCGCCGCGCTGCTGACCGAGCTTGGCGACTACGCCGCTGCGGCTGAGGTGACCGCCGCCGTGCTGGCCGACATCCCCGACCAGCCGAACGGCTGGCTGGTGTATGGCGCGGGCCTGCGTACGCTCGGGCGCACCGACGAGGCGGTCGCCGCCTGGCGCCGGGCGATCGCTCTCGATCCGGCCAGCGCCGAGGCGTGGTGGTCGCTCGCCAACCTCAAGGCCTATCGCTTTTCCGCAGACGACCTCGCGGCGATCGAGGCGCTCGCCGCCGCGCCGGGCCTGACGCCCGAGCGCCGCAGCCTCGCCGACTTCGCCCGCGCCAAGGGCCACGAGGACGCCGGCCGCTACGCCGACGCCTTCGCCGCCTACGCCCGCGCCAACGCCGCTCAGCGGGCGATGCGCACCTACGACCCGGACCGCACCACCGCGTTCGTCCGCCGCGCAGAGGCTGTCTTCACGGCGGAACTCTTCGCCGAGCGCGCCGGCTGGGGCGACCCGGCGCCGGACCCGATCTTCATTGTCGGCCTGCCGCGCTCGGGCTCGACGCTGGTCGAGCAGATCCTGGCGAGCCACCCGGCGATCGAGGCGACGCGCGAGTTGCCCGACGTGCAGCAGATGGCCGACTGGGTCGCCCACCAGGGTCCCGCGGGCTATCCAGACATGCTGGCCGCCCTGCCCGCGGCGCCCGTCCGCCAACTCGGCCACGACTACCTGACGCGCACCCGGCCGCAGCGCCGGCTTGGACGGCCGCGCTTCATCGACAAGGCGCCCTGGAACTGGCTGCACGTCGGCCTGATCCGGCTGATGCTGCCGAACGCGCGGATCGTCGATGTGCGCCGCCATCCGCTGGGCTGTTGCGTGTCGGCCTTCCGTCAGCACTTCGCCGGTGGCTTCGACTTCGCCTTCGATCTGGCCGACCTCGGCCGCTACTACGCCGACTACGTGGCGCTGATGGCCCACTACGACGCCGTGCTGCCTGGCCACGTCCACCGGGTGATCTACGAGGACCTGGTGGCCGACACCGAGGGCGAGGTGCGGCGGCTGCTGGCCTATCTCGGCGTGCCGTTCGAGCCGGCGTGCCTGCGCTTCTTCGAGACCCAGCGGCCGGTCGCGACGCCCAGCTCCGAGCAGGTGCGCCAGCCGATCTTCGCCGACGCCGTGGACCACTGGCGCAACTATGAGCCGTGGCTCGATCCACTGAAGGCTGCGCTCGGCCCGGCGTTGCTGGACGCCTATCCGACCGCACCATAGCCCAAACGGTCGATCCACGGCTGCAGGATCGGCAGCGCCGGCGCCAGTTCGTCCGCATACGGCACGCCAACGGCCGAGCCCTTGCCGATTCAGGCCGGCCCGCACCTGCGCCGCGCTGGGTGTACGGACGATGCGACGGCTGGCGGTCGCCGCTACGTCGGCCATTGCGGGCGAACCGTCGAGGCCGAGTTGGGCGGCGATGCGCGCCAATTCGCCCTCGAAGTCGTCCACCAGCCGCTCGTAGCGGACCTCGATGAGCGAGATCGGCAGCACGCGGCGATAGACCTCCGCCAGGTCCATGCAGGCGGCGTAGCAGCCGGCGGCTTCGGTGAGATTGGTGAAAGCGTAGGTCAGCGCGTTCATCTGGAAGCTGCTGCGCAAGCAGCTCAGCACGACGTCGCGCGGATCGCGGAACGCGAAAAGCAGCTTCGCGTCGGGGAACAGCCTGGCGATCAGCGGCAGGTAGAGCGTGCCCGCCGGCGCCTTGTCGAGGAAGACGCGGCCGCGTGGATCGACGCCGTGCGCCGCCACCTCGCGCCAGTAGACCGCGCGCCAGTGGTCGGCTTCGGCCGGGGTTAGCCGCGCGAGCCGCGCCAGACCCGCCGCGTCGGCCAGGAAGGCGTCGTAGGCCTCGGCCAGGGTCGGCGCTTCCTCGAGCGCGACGAGGTTCGGGTGGCCGGCCAGCGCCTGTTCCAGCAGTGTCGTCCCCGAGCGCGGGAAGCCCAGCAGGAAGGCATGGCCGCGCGCGGCAGCATCGGCGGCCGGCGGCGGCGCGTCCATCCACGGCGCGGGATCGGTCGCGTCGAACCAGGCGGCGAGACGCTTCAGCTTCTCGGTCTCGCTCTCGCGGCCCGCCGCGCGCTCGGCGTAGAAATCGCGCAGCCGCGACTTGCCGCGGGTGAAGGCGGCGAACGCCTCCGGATGGCGCCCGAGCCCGTCCAGCGCCTCGCCCAGCAACAGCGCCGCCTCGGCCTGCTGGTCGGGGCGCGCCAGCCCGGACTCGGCCCGCGACGCCCGTTTGCGCGCCGTTTCGAAGTCGCTGCGGCCAAGCGCGATGCGCGCCGCCAGCCAGTCGAGCGCCGACGTGGGCGGCAGCGGCGCGATCAGCGCTTCGGCCCCATCCCAGTCGCCGACCTCGGCCGCTTGCAGCGCCAGGCCGTGTCGCGCCTGGGGGCTCGCCGGATCGGCGGCCAGCGCCGCGCGGTAGGCGGCGCCCGCCTCCCCCACCCGGCTCAGGCTCTGCAGGAGGCGCGCCTTTGCGCAGAGGAGGGCCGCGCTCGCGCCCGCCTGTCGCAGCCCGACCTCGCAGACATCGAGCGCGACCTCCGGGCGGCGCGCCACCAGCAGGCAGTCCGCCAGCGCGACGTAGCCGTCCGCTTCGCGCGGCGCGGCCTCGACCGACTGGCGAAAGAGCGCGATCGCGGCGTCGAACTGGCCCTGCTGTTGGCGCGCAACGGCCTGCGCCCGCAGGGACGCAGCGCGCGCGTCCGTCTCGGGAGGCAGCCTTCAGACTCCAGGATTGGTGACGGGAACAATGGCGCCGTTGATGGCGCGGGCGCGCTCCGAGGCCAGGAAGACGATGGCGTCGGCGACCGCGGCCGGCGTCGTCCAGCGCTTCGGGTCGACGTTCGGCATGTCGCGGCGGTTCTGGGGGGTGTCCATGGTGAGCGGCAGCACGGCGTTGACGCGGATCCGGCCGCCGAGCTCCGCCGCGAGCGCCTCGGTGAGGCGCGCGACCGCCGCTTTCGAGGCGGCGTAAGGCCCCATGCCAGCTGCGGCATGCTCGCTGGCGGCGGCGCTGACGTTGACGATCGCGCCGCCGTCGGAGAGGCCGGCGGCGGCCGCACGGCACATGTTGAGGCAGCTGGTGAGGTTGATGTCGAACATCCGTCGCCAGGCGGTGGGATCGCCGTCGACCTTCTCCCAGGTGAAACCGCCGGCGATGTTGGCGACCACGTCGGCGCCGCCCAGCGCGGCCTTGGCCTGGGCGAACGCCCGCGCCGCGGCCTCCGCATCGGTCAGGTCGACGCCGCCGACCTGCGTCGGCGGCGCACCGGCCGGCGCAGGCGCAAGATCGATGAGCGCGACGGACGCGCCGTCCGCTTCAAAGGCCTGTGCGACCGCCCTGCCGAGCGTGCCGAAGCCGCCCGTGATCAACACCCGTTGCGGCATGGCGTGACTCCCGCTCGTTCCATTGTCGACCGGCAGAGCCATAACACGCGCCGATCGCGGGCGTGACCTTGTCCAAAAGCGCCAGCCGTGGGACTCGACAAATCGCCCAACGTCACCAATCTGAGCGGCAAGGGGACGTGATCTAAGGAGAGTCTGTCTCATGTCCTTTCGCTTGGCACTGACCGCCGCGTTCGCCGCCAGCGCGGCTTGCCTCGGCGCGACGCCGGCCCTGGCCGCGTCGGCCGATCACAGCAGCTGCTTCCTGTCGGCGAACTGGACGGGTTGGAAGTCCCCCGATCCCAGCACGATCTATCTGCGGGTCGACATAAGCCGCGTCTTTCGGCTCGATCTCGCGCATCCGTCGTACCAGCTGGACGATCCGAGCGTGCACCTGACGTCGACGATCCGCGGCTCCAGTTGGATCTGCTCTCCGCTCGATATGCAGCTCAGCGTAGCCGATGACCACGGCATCGGGCGCGAGCCGCTGTTCGTGAAGAGCATCACCGAACTGACGCCGGACGAGGTGAAGGCGATCCCGGCCAAGTTCCGGCCGTAGGCCGGCGCAACGCGGCGTTCAGCGACGAGCCTTGCGGGCCGCGAGGCGGACGCTGTCGGCCAGGATCGCCACAGCGCCGACGAGGATCAGCGCGTCCGCCGCCACGTGCAGCCTGGGCAGCAAGACAGCAACGGCGGCGGCGAGCGCGACGACGAGCAGGAGCAGCAGCGTCAATCGGCGATCGCCGACAAACATGCTCCAGAGCTCTTCGAGAACCTCTTTGATGACGCTCATGCAGCGCGAGCCTCGGCGCGCGGCCTCACAAGGGCGACGAGCCCGAGCGCGACAATAGCGAACGCCGCCGCCAGGCCGAACAGGGCGAGGTCGCCGCCTGGCCAGGGCGCGCCAAGACCTTCGGCGGTCCAGAACACCCCGAACGCCGAGAGCATGATGCCGACCAGGAACTTCAGGGTGTTCTCCGGCACCCGCGCCAGCGGCTTGTGGATCAGCAGGCCGGCGGCCATCACGACGACGAACGCCGCCAGGGCGCCGAGCGAGGCGGGGATCATCAACCCGCGCCCGGCGCCCACCGCCAGCACGATGAACACCACCTCGAGCCCTTCGAGCAGCACGGCCTTGAACGCGGCCAGCGCGGCGATGCCGTCGGCGGCGCGGGCCGAGCGCACCTCGCTTTCGAGGCGGCCCTTTTCGCGCTCGAAGATCGCGTCCTCGTCGTGCAGGGCCATCAGGCCGGCGCCGCGCAGCACCGCCTTGCGCAGCCAGCCGAGGCCGAACAGCAGCAGCAGCACGCCGATCACGATCTGCAGGGCCTGCAGCGGCACGAGATCCAGCGCCGGGCCGAGCGCAGCGACGACCAGCGCCAGCGCCCCAAGCGCGGCGGCCGCGCCCGAGAGCGCCGGACGCCAGCCGCGCAGCGTGGCGACCGCAAGGACGATCGTGAACGCTTCGACGACCTCGACGGTCGATGCCACGAAGGCGGCGCCGACGGCGGGCGCAGCGGTGGTCCAGGCGATCATGCGGCCGGTCTTAACGGCGCCTCGCCGCGTGCGCCAGCCGCCACCGGCTCAGAACCGGTGCGAGATGCCGACGTAGGCCTGCACGCCCGGCGTCGCGCGATTGAGGCCGAGGTTGACGCCGCCATCGAGCTGCAAGGTCGGCAGCGTGGCCGGGATCCAGGAGGCGCCGAGGTCGAACGAGGCCTGGTAGACCGTGCCGGTGGGATCGAAGTTGGCGTCGCCCCAGATCTCGCCATCCACCGTGACGGTCTTGGTCAGCGGGTAGGCCAGCGCCAGATCCAGCGACCCGTTCACGTGGCGCCCGGACCCGACGGCGTTCGCCAGGGCGTCGACCTCCGGCACCACCGCCAGCTGCCAGTTCGCCGGCAGATTGAACTGCAGCGGCGCGAGCACGCCGCCCTCGACCTCGCCGTTGCCGATGACGGGGCCGGCGGTGGGAACCTTCACATAGGGCAAGAGCGCGGCGGCGAAATTGCCGCCGTCGTCGCCGACCAGGTTCCACTTGGCCTTCAGGAAGAGATCGCCCGCGCCCCAGGCGGTGAGCGTGGTTCCGGCCGCCGGAGTCATGGATGCTGACTTCCTCGTACGGCGCAATGTTGACCTCGAAGTCGAGCGTGTTGGTGATGCCCAGCTTCAGGGTCGGGTTGGTGAAGAGCTGGGTCGTCGTGGTGACGCCGCCGGTGGTCTGGGTGGTGAAGTTGTAGAGGTCCGCTTCCACCTGCCAGTGACCGGCGTCCACCGTGCAGGGCGCCGTCGACTTGGTGGGCCGGTCGGTGCAGAGGCTGCGCAGGTCGGCGTCGGGGGTCGGATTGAAGAGGGTGAAAGCGCTCTTGTCCGGGGGCGGCGGCGACGGATCGTCCGCCCTTGCCGCGCCCGCGCCTATCAGCGCCAGCCCGAGCACCCCGATCAGCACGCCTCGCATAGGGTCCCCACGCGGCTTGGCGTCGATTCGCCGGGCCCGAGTTTCCCACAGTTCCGGTTGATCCGGGCGTCCCGCTTTCTACTTCCGGGAAAGCAGTGCGCGCGGCGACAGCGCGCACGAAAAAAACGCCCCGACCGCAGCCGGGGCGCTTTTTCGCTGACATTCGACGGGGCGCCCTGGACGGTCAGCGCAGGGCGCGTGTCAGGGTCCGCGCGCCGCGGCCGACCGGGCCGCACGCAGCTCGGCCGGATCGCGCATCCAGCGGATGGAAGCGTTGAGGTCGCGCACCTGCTCGATGAGCGCGTCGAGCCGGGTCTCCAGCCGCGCGACGTCGAGCTTCAGGTCGTCGAGCGCACGCAACTCGCCCTCCAACACCGCAACGCGGCCGGTGAGCGCCGCGACGGTGGCCTTCATGGCCCCCCAGGCGATGAAGTAGCCGCCGAGGTTGATCCCGGCGGTGGAGATCGCGCCGGCAAGCGCGATCCAGGCGGCGGCATCCATTGGGAACACTCCGTTGCGGGCTGCTTTACCGAAGCGGGCGGCGCGCCTAGCTTGGGCGCGCCTGGGAGGGATCGCGCTTGAGATGGCTCGCGCGCCTGGTTTGCGTCTTCCGCGGCCATCGCTGGCGCACCAGCAAGTCGCGTCCGGGCTTTGAGACGTGCGAACGCTGCCAGCTGCGGCAAATCTTCGTGGGCAATGGGTCAGAGTTGGGAGCAACGCTCGCTGAGGACCGGCCGTTGTTGGAACGGTCGTCGGCGACCATCGGGAGTGATGTCGACAATATCTCTCGGCCGTGAAGTCGGCGGTGCCCGCGACGGTTGCGGCTTACTCGGACGGCGCGGTACGAAAGCGGCTCGCGAGGGGTCGTCGGTGAGATGGTTCAACCGGCTGGTCTGCTTGGTTCGGGGCCACGTCTGGCGCACTAGCCAGACGAGGCCCGGCGGCCAGACGTGCGCGCGCTGCAAGCTGCGGAGGATCTACATTCCGCATGCCTGAGAAGCACCGTCGGTGAGTTGGTACGGTCGAAAGGTCGCATGGCGGAACTTCGTCAGAGCGCTGACGTCCGCGCTGCGGGGACGCGCGGATCGGCCGCTCCGGCGATGCGTAGTCTGTGGCGAGGTCCGCGGAGACGTCGGCGCCGATAACGTCTGCGAGGTCTGCGCGATGCGTGAGTGGTGACCCAGACCTACAACGCCGTCCACGAGGCCGACGGTTCCGCCGACTTGTCCGAGACCGCCGGCGGCGCTGGCGAAGCGGTCACCGGGTGGTTGCCTACATACACTACGAAGCCGATTGGCCCGTTGAGGCGCGCTGGAAACGTGTCTCCGTAGGTACGGAAGGTCCGAACCCGCATTGGCGCCGCGACGATGGGTGACAGCGCGATCGCTACAGTGTCGGCCTCTCCAGGTTTGACGCCGCGCACAGACCAAGCGACGACAGGGCACGCGCCCGGCCGGCCGCGATCTCGTAAGAGGGCGACCACCTCGCGGTCTGCAGGGACGTCGCTCAAGTATTCCACCTTCGCGCTGCCGAACCCGCGCAGAAAGCTGGAGTAGAGATGCCCTCGCCATAGAGCCGGTTCTTCGTCTTGCGAACCGTGTTTGACAGCGGCGATCGCCAACAGCTTCTGGTTCCTGCACTCGGGGAACGCCTTCTCGATCCAGGCCGCCGACTCTCCAAAGGGCTCGTTCATCGGACGCCCACGTGTGGCGACGATGCTGGCGCCCAACAACAGGCAGAGGGCAATCACGCCGTTGGCGGCATACTTGGCCGAAGCGGGAGCCGGTCCTACCGTCAGATCGTAAAGTGCTGCGAAACTGCCCCATACAAAGGGCGCCGAGACCAGAACATTGCGGTCCGTGAGGTTCGGCTGGAAGACGAGTGAACTTAGGAAGCCGCCTACGAAGACCAGCGCGGGGACCGCGCCGGTGACGAGCAACGTCGTGGCCAACGCGCGGCGATCGTCCAGGGGCGCTCTGCGGTTCGTCCAGAAGGCCACGCAGCCAGTCAACAGGCAAACGCCGATGATGACCTTCGCCCCCCGGCCAAGCGCCTGGATCGCCACCCCGACGAGCTGGTCCCTGTACCACGCGGGGCTTGATCCAATCCATGTCGAGACGACGTCGGCAGAGACGAACCGCCGCTCGACGAACTCTATGTAGGCGCAGCCCAATATCGCTAGGGCCGCCGCGAGCGCGAGAAAGACGCACCTCCTGGCCGGGATTGTCGCGCCGAGCGCTAGCAAGGCCGCGACGCCGACCAACAACCCGTAAAAGTGCACCGCCGCCTCCAGTACACAGAGGCCGAACAGGCCCGCGATCGCCCAAATGCGGAGCTTTCCATCGCCGGCGCTGCGCCTGACCATGTCAACGGTCAAGGCGACTATGCCTGTACCGATCAACATCGTCAGAGCATAGGATCGGGCATTTTGCGCGTGGTAGTACCAGAAGAACGATCCGGTCGCGGAGGCGGCGGCAAACAGGCGCGCCGCCGGGCTGAAACTTCCTCTCGTCGATAGAGCGAGGGTGAGCAGCGCCACGGTAGCGCACAGGGCGCTGAACAGGCGCATGCCAAGTTCGTCTAGCCCGGTCATCCGCGAGAAGAGGAAGGCGGTGAGATAGTAAAGCGGCGGGTGAACGTCGGTGAGGGCGCGGCTAAGCACGCCACCGAAGTTGCCATCCGTGCCAATGACCCACGCGGTGAATATCTCATCCGCCGTAAAGCTGCTGGCCGAGAGGCCGACGAACGCACCGACCAGTCCGACCGCGCAGATCAAACCAAAGACCAAGGTCGCGAGCCGATCGGGCGTGAGCGAAATCACGTCTTCCAGTCTAGCCCGCCTTCCAGCTCGATGACGAGCCACCACCCTAACCCGCCCGCCACGCTGCCCCATCGTAGTAGACGGGGCACTTCGTCGACCCGCTCCCGGCGATGGTTGACCCGAAGGTGCAAGCCGTCGCGTCGGTGACCATTGCGCGGTCGCCGTCAGAAGGCGACGGATCGGCCGTGGAGAGCCCAGAGACGGTCGTAGGCGCGAGTTTCACGAAGGCCGCCATGAAGCCCGTCGCGGCGCTCTTGGCGTCGTTGTATGCCTCCAGATACCCGCCGCCATCGCAGACCCGCTCGTTCCAGGTGACACCCGCCCCGCCTCCGTAGATCGTGCCGCTGGCCGTTCCGAACTCGATGCAGCCCGCCGTGGAGAGGTCAGTTTGATCAGTCGAGGAGTTGTCCCAGACCGTCTCCAGATTGCCGACGCAGCCGAGGCGCAGGTCGGTAGAGCCGACGGCCTTTTGACCGACCCCCACGATGCAGTTGTTGGTCCCGCCGATCGCGAAAGTTAGGCCCGGTGCCGTTGCGCTGCCGGTTACGTAGGCGTCTCCAATGTAGAGCTGAGACTGTTGCGTGGCCGTCTCGGACGCGCCGGTCGTCGGCGCGGGCATGATCCGGTTGAGCCCGATGGTAAACCACTGGCCAAGCGAGCCGCCGCCGCTCTGCACGCCCGCCACCACGTAGCCGAGGCTGTTCGCAAAGACCAAGCCGAAGTTGTCGCAAACCGATCCCGGCGGCGTATTGCAGTTGTTGTATGGGGTACCTGCGATTTCGAGGCCGAGACCCACCAGCTTTCCGCCGTTGGCGGTGCCGGCGCTGTAGGCTGTGTTGTTCGTCCAGAGCGCGCCTTGGCCCGGCGCGCTGATGTTCGGCACCGTCGTCGCTCCCGCGATGAGGAAGCTGGACCGAAAGGTATCGAGACCGTTCGTGATGGTGCCGGTATCCGGCATCGTGATCTGGCTGCCGGCGACCAGCGTTGCGAGATTGATTTTGCCGCTTTTGTCGCCCAGCGTCCCGTTGCCGATATCGAGCGTCGAGCCGCTGGCTCCATCCGGCGAGAGGCCGACCCCAGCGAGCTCGATCTCGCTGCCGAAGGTGAGGTCGAACTGACCCACGCCGCCGAACCACGCCGCCGAGAGCCAATTTGCCGCCGAGGAGTTGATCATCCCAAAGATCGCGGAGTTGCCGCTCAGGTTGACGTCACCCGTCGAGGTCAGCGTCGTGCCACTGTATGTGAGCGCAGACGCACCGCCGAGTGCCCCGGTGTTGTTGTACTGGAGCTGGCCGCTGGAGCCGCCGGGGGCCGCCGAGCCCAGGGACACCGTCGTCCCGCTCACCTCGGCGAACACGCCCGAGCTTGTCGCCCAGATCGACCCATTCGCCGGCGTGCCGCTGATCGTGCCTGGCGTCAGCACGATACTGCCCTTGTTGGCGCCCGGCGCGGGGAAGGTCTGAACGCCGGTCCAGGTGCTGGTCGCGCCGGTGATCACCGCGGCGATGCTGGCCGTGGTGATCTGGACCGTCGAGCCGCTTTGCGTGCCGATGACGGTTTCCGTACCGCTGAGCGGGGTCGTCGCGGCGGGGTAGCCGCTGATCGGGCCAGCGTGTGCGACGATGGGCGCGAGGCTGAGCAGCGCGACGGACGAGGCCGCTGCGAGGAGGCGGTTTCGCATGGGGTTGCCTTTTCGGCGGTCAGTCGAAGTCGGGCGCGGGGAAGGCGGCGACGTCGAGATCGGCGGGGAACTTCGCGCGCACCTCGGGCTTGGCGAGGAAGCGGCGCGGGTTGGGATGGCCGGCGTTCAGGTAGGCCAGCGCGACGTAGGTTGCTTCGGGGCCGGCGAAGCGCATGCGCGGGTGCTTCAGCATGGCCTCGAACGGGCCGCGGGCGCGCTCGTAGGGGTGGTGGCGGACGAGGTGCAGCAGGCAGTAGTGCTGCGCCCAGGCGGCGATCTCGCGGCCGTGCGGGTGGCTGCGGGCGTTGTTGAAGGCAAGCGTCGCGTGGCAGCTTTCGGCCAGCGCCTGCGGGCCCCACTCCGGGTGGGCGTAGACGAAGGCCTCGACCTCCAGGATGTCGTCATCCAGGTGGGCGCGGAAGTAGTCGGCGACCGGGCAGAACTGGCGGCCGATGGCGGCGTTGGCGGCGACGTAGTCGGCCAGCAGCTCCTCGACGCGGGCGTACTTCAGCCGGCGCGTCCACGGATGCACGGCGGCGTCGCGGTCCATGTCGGCCGGGTCGGTGACGAGGATGACGGGCATCAGGCCCTCGCGATGATCAGCAGGTTGCAGCCGCCGCCGGCCTGGACGCCGTAGTAGATGCTGCCGGCGCCGCCCTGGCCGGGGATCGTGCCGGGCGTGCCCTGCGCGGTGTTGTCGGGGCCGGGGTTGGTCACCGTGCCCGAGGCGACGTTGATGGTCGCGCCGGGGCCGCCGCCGTCCCAGGTGTCGGTCAGGCCGCCGTTGTGGCCCGCGTAGGAGGTGACCGACGTAGCGCCGGTGGCGGTCTGCGTGCCGGTGTTCGGGCCGCCGGTTCCGTCCGCGACGGTCGTGGCGTTCGTGCCCGGGTGGGCGACCAGGGAAAGGCCGGTCCCTGTGACGGTCGCATCAGAGCCGACCGCCGAGGGCAGCGTGTAGGTGAAGACGTAGCCCGAGGTGCAGGGGAAGCCCTTGACCACGACGACGTTCGCGCCGCCGCCGCCGGTGTCGGTGAACGCGCCGCCCTTGCCGCCGCTGTACTGGCCGTTGCCCGCGCCCGGAAAGCCGGTGAGCACGATGTCGACGTGCGCGCCGGTGAAGCTCGCCGGGACGGTGAAGGTCTTGCCGGTCCCGGCCATCGAGTCGTTCAGGAGCGCCGTGCCGGGCGCGCCGCCGCAGCCGCCCGAGCCGGTCGTGGTCCCGCCGCCGGTGATGATCTGCAGCTGGCCCAGAACGCCGTTCACGACGTAGGCGACGGCGACGTCGTAGGTCTGGCCGGACTGCACCGGCGCGATGGTGAACTCGGTCGCCGAGTTCGAGGTGGTCCCGGCGCTGATCCAGGCCGAGGCGCCGGTCTGGCGGTAGAAGAACTCGACCGCCGAGGCCGAGGGATTGTCGCTCCGGCCGGCGATCAGGATGGCCGGGTCAGACTGGCCGGCGTTGGAGATCGTGATCGGCGTCGCGGTCCAGGCGCTCGACGACGGCGGCCCGCGCGCCCAGCGGGACCGGGATCACCGAATAGGCGATGCAGTTGGAGAGCGGCGTCGGCGCGCCGCCCCAGAGGTTGAAGCTCTGGAACTTCACGAAGATCGATTTGCCGGCCTGGGTGGCGAGGTAGGGGAAGTCGAAGACCGACTGATCGAGCCGGATGAACGGCGCGCGCGGCGCTGTGGGCGCCGATCGGCGTATTCTCGACGCCGCGGCGGAGGTAGGTCGTCAGGTTGTAGCGGTTCGGCGCGGTGAGCGTCGCGGTCTCGAAGGCGATCAGCTCGGGCGCGGTGTCGTTGATCAGGCAGAGCGTGCCGGAGGCGTCGGCAACGGCCTGCGCGGCGCTGGTCAGCGCGCCGTTGGACGGCGAGAGGTCGACGCTCAGCGTGTGGGTGGTGTCGGGGTCGGACCCGGAGGCGAAGCTGGCGGTCAGCGAGCCGTAGCGCGCGCCGCCGCTGATGACGCCCACCTCCTCGTAGGTCGAGCCGTCGTAGCTGACCCAGACGTTGGCGCCGCCCCAGTTGGCCCCGCCGGCGACCGCCGCCCACATCTCGACGCCGCTCGGCGTCAGCGCCATCGGCGGGTTGAAGATCGCCGGCGCCAGCGCGGCGCGTCGTCGTGCCGGCATAGGGACGCACGTCGACGCCCTGGGTGAGCTGCGCGCCGTAGAGGTAGAGGCCGCTGGTCCCGTCGCCGACATAGGAGCCGGAGCCGGCGTTGTTATCGACCCGGATGGCGACGAACGTGGTGGCGCCGGCGAACCCCGACGCGGTCATCGACACCCTGTACCAACCGCCGCCCACACTGACGATCGAGGTCGAGACGATGACCGGCGGCGAAGAGCCGGAGGCGCTGGTTATCGTCACGGCGCCGGTGTTCAGATTGAACTGCACGGCGGCGACGCTGACGCTGGTGAAGTCCCTGATCTGGAGATCGACGAAGCTGTAGCCGGCCGCCTGGACGTAGAGCGAGAAGGTGTAGTTCGCCGCCGGGAACGGCGCGATCTGCTGCTCAATGAAGTGAGTGGAGTTCGACGTGTTCGGAACGATCTTCTGCGCGTCGGTCGCCCCGGTGATGGGGTTCGTCGCCGCGCCGGCGGTCACGGGATTGACCGAACTCCGCACCCACGCCGCGTTCGTCCAGTCCTGCGAGAACTTCAGCAGGTTGGCCTCGACGCCGCCCGGATCGACGGTCTGGCTGGTCACCGTCGGTGCAGCGTTCTGCATCGTGTAGAGCGGCGTGTTGGAAACGCCGACCAGCAGATCCTCGCAGGTGACGTCGAGCGTGCCGTCCTTCTCGTCCTCGTCGATCTGAGTGATGCGGACCATGTAGGCGGCCAGGCCGAGCCCGGCGTCGGTGAGCTCCAGCAGATCGCCCGGCTCCAGCAGCGCGAACATCCAGCCGAGTTTGAACTTGTACTGTGTGCGCACGTATAGCGTGCGCTGCAGCCAGAGCTGCGCGGCGATGGCCGCGACGGCCGGCGTGCAGACGCAGTGGACGGTGTCCGGGTCCTTGCGGCGCATGCCGTACTGGGCGACGTTGGCCGCGTCCGAGGCCAGCGCGATCGCCATGTTGTACTGGTTGGAGCGGTCGAGATACTCGAGCTGCACGACGTTGTAGGCGTCGCTCTGGTCTTCGATGTCGATGGTGATCGGCGCATCGCCGGCGGCTTTGACGATGTAGTCGTCGTCATCCAGCGAATAGATCGGCGTCAGGTTCGGCATGTAGGCAGCGCCGTTGCCGGTGAGCGCGGCGTCGCCATAGGGGATGAACTTCAGCAGCCCCTCGGACCAGACCACTGTGGCGTTGGTGGCCAGCAGCAGCTCGTTCAGGAAGTCGGTGGCGCTGCGCTGCTGGTCGATCAGCGGGCTGGGGAGCAGCCCGGCGGCCAGCGTGTACTTCTGGTAGGAGTTCGCCGCCGTGGTCAGGCTGACGGTGTCGAGCACGCCCGCCGGCCAGCTCGGGAACGCCCGTCCGCGTGTTGGTGAAGAAGTCGGTGATCACCAGCGACGGGTCGACGTCGGGGCCGGCGTAGCCGCCGCCGACAGCAAAACCGGTTTGCCGCACCACCTCGAAGCTGTGGTTCGGGGTCGAGGCCGACGAGTTCGAGCGGGTAGTTCTCCGCGTAGACGATGCAGAGGCCCGAGTAGCCGATCGCGTGCTCCGCGTGCGCTGAGGTCAGATACGACCACGGCGTCTGGCCGATCGCGCCGAAGCCCAGCGTCAGGCCGACCTGGGCCAGCGCCGCGGTGTTCTGGGTGTTGGGGACGCCCGAGCCGTTCGAGCCGAAGGCGTACTGCTTGCCGTTCACCCAGACCTGGGTGACGTGGTCGATCGGCCCTTCCTCGATGGCGAGGATGATGCTGGCCGAGTAGTTGTAGCCGGTCGTCGTCGCCCCGCCCTTGCCGGCCGCGGCGGCCTTCTGCGGCGTCGACTTGAAGTCGAGGTAGTCGACCAGGTTGCAGCGGCTGCGGTGCGTGCCCCACCCGACCGGGATCTGAACGCCGAGCGCCGAGGTCTGCACCTGGATGCCTGCATAGCGGGTGACGGTCTGGGAGGCTTGGCGTCCGGCCATGTCACCACCCCTTCAGCGTGAACGCCCGGCGCACCGAGGTGATCAGGTCGTGGTCGCGGGCGAGGTCGCAGAGGGTGACCATGCGGGCGCGGACCGAGGCGTGGATGCCTTGGCGGCCCGGGTCGATGACGATGGCGCAGTGCGAGAAGACGTGGCCGATCCTGAAGACCAGCAGGTCGCCTGCGCGGGCGGCCAGCGGGTCGATTTCGCGGCCGAAGCGCTCGAGGACCGGAACGATGCGCTCCTCTCGCATGTGGATGTGCCAGTCGCGCGGATAGGGCGGCGGGTCGAAATCTGCGATCAGGCCGCAGGCGGCGTAGACCGCGATCGGCAGGTTGGCGCAGTCGACGCCGACGCCCTTCAGGCGCGCCATGTGCGCCCAGGGCGTGCCGATCCAGGTCATCGCCTCGGCGATGACGGCGGCGCGCGCTTCGTCGTGCGTCATGCGATCGCCTGCACGGCCGGCGGGGTGAAGGGCTGGCCGCGGAAGTGGGCTTCGGCGTCCGAAATCGTTCGCTGCGCCTTGCAGTCGGCCAGCGTGAGCAGGCAGCCGCGCGTGGCTGTGAAGGCGTCGCCGGCGGCCGGCGGGTTCGGGAAGCCGAACGCGAAGCTGAAGAGGCCGCCGGCGTAGGACTGGACGGTGCGCGCGAGGCCGGCGTTCGGGCCGGACGTGAAAGTCACGGTTCCCTTGTCGTAGTAGTGGTCGCCGTTGGCGGTGATCGCTGCCGAGGCGGTGGAGAAGCTGGTGGTGGCGGGCGCCGGCGAGGCCTGCGCGGCGCCGGCGAACGTGAAGCTCGACGCGACGAGACCGCAGTTGGCGTCGAAATGGGTGTTGAGGCAGCCGGCCTGGAAGACGTCCGGCCCCATGTTGACGTTGAGCAGCACCGTCCAGGCCGAGACCGTCATCGTGAAGCCGGCCCTGGAGAGGTCTTTCAACTCTGTGACGCGGCCCGAGAAGGCGATGACGACGCCGGCGATCTGGGGGCTGGCGTTGGCGCTGCCCCAGTTCGGCAGGAACGCGCGGTAGAGCACGACGGAGGCGCCGTCGAAGCCGCGCCCTTGCGCGAACGGGACCAGCGGCGCGCCGTTGATCGTATCGCCGGGGCCTGCGCCGATCTTCATGTCGAGCGTGGCGACCTCGAGGCCGGACTTGGTGCTGATCTTGCCGCGGTCGATCACCGGACCGGCGAGGTAGATCCCGTTCGCCGACGTGCTCTGGCCCGCCGTGGCGGTGAAGCTGACGGACGTGTTGAGTGGTCCGCCGTGCCAGAAGACCTGCGCGCCGCCGTTCAGGGTGACCTTCCATAGGTCGAGCAGCATGAAATCGGCGCCGCCGTTGAGCAGCGCGACGGTGGCGCCCGGCCCGGCCGCCGCAAAGTCGATCGGCGTCTTCATCAGACCCTCAGCGAGGTGAACTTGAGGGCCTTGCCGCTCCAGAGCTGCTGGACGATCTGCTCGAAGCCGAGATCGTCCTGGAGGAAGCGGCAGCCGAAGTAGAAGTGGCCGAACCAGGAGAGGGCGTGGCCGCTGGCGGGCGGGGCGCTGAAGGTGACCTGGCCGCGGGCGACGGCGTGCGTTCCGGCCAGGGCGCCGTTGTCCAGGATCACCGGCGCGAACACCGCGTAGACCGGCTCGGAGAAGCTGCCCAGCGCGCGGGTGAGCTGGAAGGTGGTGGTCGCGCCATCGCCGGTGGCGAACTGATAGCCGGTGGGAGTCCCGGAGCCGTCGGTGAGGAAGGCGCCGGCGCTGTCGGTGAGCGGCTGCCCGCTGCCGTCCAGCAGGATGCTGGTGGGGATCTGGCAGGCGGACGGATCGACGAAGAGCCAGGGCCCGAACTGGCCCTGCATGACGTTGAAGAACTCCCACATGGCGGCGAGCTCGGGCGTCGTCGGCCGGTGGCGGATCACCTCGTACTGCAGCTCGAACTGCCAGAGCGGGAAGCTCCAGTAGGCGGTGCGGCGCTCGCGGCCGGACGCGGCGCGGATGACGCCGGTCGACCATTTGGGCGCCTTCGTCACCGTGACCGACTGGCCGGGCAGGTAGGGCAGCACCGGCAGACCGTCCGCCCCGCTCCAGATGCCGGTCGGCAGGCTGGTCAGGAACGACGGCGGGATGAAGGGCGTGATGGCCATCGACCCCCTCCCCTGCGAGCTCGGTTGTGGTGAGTGGCGCCGCGCGGCGCCGCCGTCGGTTGGCTAGAGCGCGCCGACCGGTTGCCGGTAGCTGGGCCGCCAGCCGCTGCGCAGCGCGTCCGCCACGGCGCCGGCGACGTTGGCGCGATGCTCGGCCAGCGCCTGCTTGAAGTCGGACGGCGACATGTTCGGCGCGCCGTGGATGTGGGTGTCACCGAAGCTGAACGTGTGGCCGCCGACGGCGGCGGGCGCGACGCCCGAGCCGTAGCTGGCCAGCATGTCGCGCATCGGGTTCGCCAGCCGCGCCGGCAGCACCATTTCCTGCGCATGCAGCTGGGTCAGCGGATTGACCCCGGTGGGGATGTCGTAGCCGCCGGCGGCGGAGGCCAGCGCCGCCATCTCGGCGGCGATGCCCGGCGCCAGGAAAGGACCGACGAACGGGATCGGCGAGATGGCGGCGATGGCGCCGGAGAAGGCATTCTGTGCGTTCATAGCCCGCTCGGCGAGCGAGGTCGCGGTGTCCTGGGCCAGCCCCGCCGCCTTGGCGGCGCTCACCGCGGTCTGCTGTGCGGCCGTGCTCCCAATCGCGCTGGTCTTCTTCTTCACGTCGTTGGCGATCTGCAGCGCCAGGTCCTTCAGGCCTAGCGCCTGCAGCAGCGCCTGTCCCGTCTGGCTGGCGAGCACGTTCTCGGCGACGCCCCAGGCCCACTTCTCGACCATGCCGACGATGACGCGGAAGATGTCGTCGAGGATCTGCTGGCCGACCGTGCGCATGACCTGGCCGAACGACTTGGTCCCCTCCGCCATCTGGGCAAGGCCCCTGGCGAAGGTGTTGACCAGGCCCTTCAGCGACAACTCGAGCTGCTTCAGCGTCCGGTCGTTGGCCGCGGTGATCCTCTGGTTGGCGGCGGCGTTCGAAATCGACCTTGGCGCGGTCGGCGGCCTGCGCCGCCGCGACCTGCTGGGTCTGTGTGCTGGCGAACGCGGCGGTGGCGCCGCTGTCGTTCGCGGCGGTCTGGGCGCTGGCGTCGGCGTGATCGCTTACCCGCTGGGCGAGGCCCTGGGCGGCGGCCGTCGTGCGCTGGGTCTGCGCGTCTGCTTCGCACGCCCCCGCCGCCGCCGGATCGCTATCGCACGCAGCCGCGCCGCCGGTCTTGCCCGGCGCCGGCGCCGCCTGCGGCAGCGTATTGGGGGCCGGAGGAACGGCCGGCGGGCTGTTGGCCGCCAGCCCCGCGCCGCCGTCTGGCGCCGCTTTCAGAAGACCGAGCAGCTGACGGATCTGGTCGCCGAACCGGCCCAGGCTGGCGCCCAGCCGCTGATCGATGGCGCTCTCGTGACCATCGATCGCGGCCATGTCCTGGCGGATCGCGGCCGTGTGACTGGCGGCGGTCTGGGCTGCCTGGCCGACGCCGGCGAGGGCGCTCTTCGCTGCGCCAACCCAGTTTCCGGCCAATGCGCCCGCGATCGCCACGGCCAGCGACGCGAAAGCCGCCTTGATACCGGCGACGCCCGTGCTGAACAGCTCCTGGACGAGCCGCCACTTCTCGCCCATCTCGTCCCACGACCCGGCAATCCGGATCCAGGTTACCTCGACCGCTTCGGCCAGGCCGAGGATCGGAATGAGCGTCGCGTTGACGCCCCCGACGAGGGCGTCGAGGCCGGTCTTCAGCAGGCCGCCCTTGCTGTAGGCGTCGGCGAAACCCTGCGCGACGCGCGCGGCCTCGCCGACCACGACTGTGAGGGCCGGCGCCAGCGACGCCGCCACGATATCGCCAACCGACCTGAACGCGGTCTGCGCCTGGCTGAGGGCGGCATTCAGCGCCTGCGCCTTCTGGCGCGCGTCGTCGCTGGCCGTGCTGGAAATGGCTGTGTTCCGAGCCCAGTCGGCCATTGCATCGGCCGCGGCCAGCGCGATCTGGACCAACGCGCCAATCACCGCCGCGACGGGGCCGGCTTCGTCGCCTGCCGCCATCAGGGCGCCGCCAGCCTCCACGCCGGCCGACTTGAGGCCACGACCGAGGTCGCCGGCGCTCTTGGCCAGCGTCGTGACGTTGCCGGTTAGGCTGGCGACACTCGAGGCCGCGCCGCCGCCCTGCTTCTGGAGCGCCGCGAGGCCGTCGGCGCCCTGAGCGCCAGCGGCCTTCAGGCCGTTCGCCAGGCCGCCGACGCTGTCGGTAAGGCTGCTGATCCTGGCGGCCAGGCCGGCGAACGCCGAGGCGAGACTGGCGACTTGCGGCGCAAGGCCGGCCAGCGACGCGTTGAACTGCGCGAGCCGCTGAACGGCCGCGGAAGCGTCCGCGCCAAGCGTGATCTGCACGTCGGAGCCGGCCATCTTGCGCCTCCTCGCGTGTCATGGATCGCGCCCGGTTTGGCGGGCGCTCGGGGGTTGACGTCGAGCGGCGGCTAGAACGCCGAAGCGGCCGCCGCGTTCTTCGCCGCGTCGCAGGCGCCGTTGTCGCTGAGGTAGGCGATCATGACCGACGTGCTGACGTCGCCGACGCCCTGCACCGCAGCGATGATCTGCCCAATGTGGTCGGAACGCGCGTCCTTGAAGGACCAGACGAAAGCGTAGTGCGCGGTGCCAGCCTCGATCGCCTGGGTCAGATACTGGCTGCAAACCCCAGGCCCGGCGTCGCAGCGGTCGATCTTGGTGGCCGGCCCGTACTTGGACTGCAGCGCGTTGGCCAGCCGATCGATGAGGCCCTTCGCGTCGAACGCGCCGGGGTCATTGTCGTCGGGCTTTGTCGCAGCGAAGATCGTGCACACCCCCGTCGACGCGAACGCCTGGACGGACACCAGGTAGATGTCCGGGCTCGGCCGTGGCGGCGAGAGCACCTTGTAGCCAACGTCGTTTTTCTCGACCGGGCCGAGGTCCGAGAGAGACTCGCCCATCGCGATGCCGAACGGCCCGTCGCGGGCGACCGGAGCGGCCTCGCCATGATCGGCGCCGGACGCCGGTCCAGCGAATGCGCCAACAACCAGGGCGGCTGCCAGCCACCCGCCAATCGCCCGCTTGCTCACGCCAGCCCCCTTGCCGCGACCATTCTACCGTAGCTTGCAGCAGGAGCGTCTGCAAGAACATTTCACGAACCTGCAACCTCGGCGCCGCCTGGAAACGCGCCGAGAAAACGCGCCAGATCGACGCCCTCCAGCGGATCGGGCGAGTTCGGCGAGCTGCGCCGAAAACCCAGGTACGCCGCCACGGCGATGTACGCCGGCGGCCCCTCGCGGCTCCAATGGCGCATCAGGGCGCCGTAGCGGTGCAGGTTCCAGCGCTCTTCTACGCCGTCCCAGTCGGCGCTTCCGAGGCCGGCGAGGATGGCGCAGACGATGGCGTCGAAGTCGCCATCGAAGGGCTCGGCGCGGTGTCCAAAGGGTCGGTCTCCCCTGCGTCGCCGGCTAGGCCGATCTCCACCATCAGGTCGTTGATGAAGGGCCGCAGGCCCGGCATCTCGGCCGGTGTCAGCGCTTCCTCGAGCTCGTCGATGGTGGTCTCGGCCGACGCGCCGACCGTGACGATGCCGAGGATCGCCTCGATGCTGTCCATCGGGTCGGTCGAGGCCTGCACGGCGGCGATGTAGCGCCAGGCGGCCTTCAGCTTCTTGAAGTTGGGCAGGGCGACCGATCGCACCTGCCCGCCGATCGTGACATCCGCCATGGGATCACCCCGTCATCGAGTAGTTGAAGACATTGCCCGAGCCGTTGTCCTGGGCGCTCATGTCGAGCTGCGGCAGGGTGAAGTCGTCGAGCTTGAGCGGCAGCGACAGCTTCGGGCACTGCACGGCCGGGAAGTTGAGGTAGAGCGAGCGGACGACGCCGTCGGAGCCGCGGAACTTGTTCACCAGCTGCACCGAGAAGATGACGCTGGCGCCCATCGGCTGGTTGGTGAAGCTGAGGCTCGAGCCGGTGGACGCTGAGGCGTAAGTGTAGCTCGCCTTCAGCAGCTGGCCGTTCTGGGCGGAGTTGGCGGTGTAGACGCCGGTTGCGGTGTTGACCGCGTACTGGCCGGCGGCCGGCGCCGAGGCGACGCGGGTCATCCAGAGCCCGGTGACGGTGTTGTAGAGGCCGAGGTCCTGGCTGAACGTCGAGCCGTTGGCAACCGTGAAGGTCCCGGCGGACGGCGTCGCCGACTCATCGACGCTGTTCAGCGTCTCGCCGGTGGTCGTGGTGAGGCCGAAGAAGATGTTGTTGAAGAGGCTGGGGTCGACGACGCCGACCGCGGCCTTCAGTTCGATCTTGGCCTTACCGCGCGCCTGCTCCAGCGCGTACTGGTTGGAGCCGTAGAGCAACTTGGAATCGTAGGAGAAGTCGACGCCGACATCCTGCAGCCGGCCAAAGCGGGTCGGGGTGGGATTGGCGCCCGATGGCGTGGCGAACAGGAAGCCGACGCCGAAGACGGATTGAGCCATGGCTCAGAGCTCCTGGAGGATGGCGCGGGCGATCTCGCCCAGCCGGGTTTGCAGATGGTCCCAGGTGGACTGGGACTGGGCGATGGGGCCGTTGGAGAGGCCGTTGCGGATGATCGCGGCGATCTGGGCGGCGCGGTCATCGTGCGACGGCGATACGGGCGCGGGGTCGGCCGCCGCGGGGGCGGCCGGTTCGGCTGGCTCTGGCATGGGGTCTCCTGGGAAGTCGGTGCGTCGGCTGTGCCCCCTCCACCACGCTTGGCGTGGTCCCCCCTCCCCGCACGCTGCGGTGCGGGTGAGGAGCGTTGGCTAGGGGACGAGGATCTTGATGGGGACGACGATCAGGGTCTGGCCGTCGAGGTCGCCCTGGAATTTCTGGATGCGGCCCTCGATCCAGCACTTGTGGACGAGGCCGCCGAGGGTCTGGGCGAAGCTGGGATCGGTGGGGTCGACGAAGACGGCGCGGACGGCGGCGAGGATCGCGTTGGTGGTCTGGGCCGGGATGGCCGAATTATCCTTGCCGGCCTGGTGGCAGATCAGCCAGCTGGCGCCGAGCGTGGTCGTCGCCTGCTGGCTGGTGACCTGGGTCATCGTCTCGTCGGTCTCGGCCTGGCAGAGCGCCGGCTGGAGGGGCAGGTCGTCGAAGGTCTTCACGCGCCGCGAGGCGAAGGCGACCGCCCCACCCGACCAGCTGAGGCCGGTCGCCAGCTCGAACAGCGCCGCGTAGATCGGCTCGGCGTCCATGCTCAGGCTCCGGTCTGGGCGCGGATGGCGTCGATCACCGCCGACTTCATCCCGGCGTCGATTTCGGCCGCCATCTCGGCGAGCGACGAGCGCAGGTAGGAACGCGCCGGGATGTGCGAGCCGGGGTGATGGACGATCCGGGCGAAAACCTGCTCACCGCCGGCGAGGAAGGCGAGCGCCTTGGCGCGGCTGGGCAGGATGTCGTGCGGCGAGGTGACCCCGCCGTATTCCTGGATGGCGGCGTACTTCAGGTCGGCGCCGGCGAAGAGCGTGGTGACGACCCGCGCGCCCTCGACTTTCGGGCCGTCGACGCCGATCGAGGCGGCGAGCCCGCCGGTGCGCGGCTGCAGCACGCCGCCTGTGAGCTTGGCGTGGACGAGCGTCAGCAGCTGGTCGGCCAGCGCGGCGGACTTCGCGGCGAGCGCGGCGACGACCGCGGCGGGCAGCCCGTCGAGCTTTGCGTCGAGTTCGTCGGCGCCGGTGAAGGTGACCGATAGCATCAGAACGGCGCCAGCACCTGGTAGGGCGCCAGGAGCGCGCGGACCGTGTCGTTCATGTCCTTCAGGCTGAAGGCGATCACTTCCTGGCCGCCGAGCGACTTGGACGAAAGGCCAATGCGGTCGCGGCGGCGGAAGGCCTCGCCAACCAGTTCGACGGCGGCCTGGCCGATGTCGGGCGGGGTGGTGGCGTAGCCGGCCGTGTAGCTGACGACGACCGGCAGGCCGATCGGGAAGCGGTAGCCGACCAGCGTCAGCGCACGGTCGTCGAAGAGCACGCCGCTGGTCAGCGCCACCGGATCGGCGGCGGCGGTGATGGTCTGGCCGGCGAAAGCGACGCTCGACACCGCGGTGATCGGGAAGTTGCGCAGCACCATCGAGGCCTGGCCATTGCCGCGGTAGGTCTCGACGTAGGACGCGGTGAGCAGCTGGCGGCCGAGGTAGTTGGTGACGAAGGACGAGACGGCGGTGACGAGGCCGCCGAGCTGGGTGTCGTAGGTGGTGGTGGTGACGCCGAGCCAGGCCTTGACGGTGGGAAGATCGGTGAGATCGCCGGCGGCCATTTTGCTCGTCCTCTAGCTCCCCTCCCCCTTGCGGGGAGGGGTCGGGGGTGGGGGTGCAAGCTGGGTCTCGCCGGCCTGGGGACCGGGGCGAGGACAAGCCGGCGGGCGGAGGCGCTCGCACCCCCACCCCCTGCCCCCTCTCCGCAAGGGGGAGGGGGTTTTGGGTCAGCCGTTGGCGATGTTGGAGATGACGCCCATCGCGAAGGGGGCGTAGACGGCCAGGACTTCCTCGACGTAGACGCCCTTCTGGCGCTGGCGGGTCACCGGCGGCCAGTCGATGGCGTAGTAGTCCTGGCGGCACTTCACCTCGGCGACGTTCGGCACTTCGCTGGACTGGTACTGCGCCGGCAGCGTCTCGGCGTAGGCGAGGATGGTGCCGGGCGGCACGAACGGGTGGATCTTGACCGGGATGCGCAGGCCGCCGTCGAGCAGGAACGGGTTGTAGTAGGTGGCGATCGTGCCGCCGGCGTCGAGCGCGTAGCCGCCACCTTCCGTGTCCTGACGATACTGCAGCAACGGTCCGGACCCGGACGACAGCACCTTGGTGGTGATGTTCTTCAGCTCCTGGCTGTTGACGAAGAGCACGGTGGGCGAGACCTGGAAGCCGTCCCACATGCCCTCCAGCATGGCGTCGATCTCGTTGACCGAGCCGCGGCCGGAGGCGGTGAGCGCCGTGCCGGCCCCGGCTGTCCCGGTGGCGAGGGTCTTCACGTAGGCGTTGCTGGCGCTCTTCAGCGCGGTGGTGAGCAGGCCGTCGAAGCCGAGGCTGTTGGTCGAGGAATCGGCGGTGACGGCGGTGGCGGCCTGCTGGCCGGTGAGCAGCGCGGCGGCGAAGGTCGCCGAGTTGATCGTGGTGATCGCCTGCAGGCTCTCGGCGCCCACCGTGCCGACGAACCAGGCGTAGGCGACCGCCCCGGCGATCGGCGTGACGGTGGCCGAGAGGGTCTGGCCCAGGGTGACGGCCTGGGTGGCGCCGGCCGACTTGTTCGACGAGCCGCCGTTGATGGCGAAGGTCTTGCCGTCGGCGCCGGTGACGGTCTTCGAGGTGGCGACGCCGGCCGCGACCGAGGAGTTGCGGTAGCCCTCGAGGGTAAGCGCCACCACGATCACCGAGTAGGTGGCGGCGGGCAGCGTGGCGCCGGAGCCGGCGGCGGCGAGCGACGGCGCAGCGGGTGTGCCCAGAGCAAGGGAGGTATTGCCGGCGAGGATCGCCATCTCCTCCTTCAGCATGGTCTTCTGCAGCAGGCGCATGGCCATGGTGGCCTGGATGTCCTCGAAGCCGATGGCGGCGTTGATCGCCTCGAAGGTGACCTGGTCCTCCTCGCCGAGCGTCACGTAGGACGCCGACTTGGTGGCGGTGGTGTAGCTCATCTGGCCGGCGCGCTGGCCTTCGGCGACCCAGCCGATGGCGTCGTAGCCGGAGCCGATCAGCGAGGAGACCTGGCGCCAGTTGGTGGCCGTGCCGCCGGCGCCGGCGACGCGCGGCACGCGGTTCCGCAGCGGCGTGGCGGCCGGGTAGAGGTTCTTGGCCGGGGCCTGCAGGTCGAAGGCGACGAGGCCGGTGGCGGTGGAGATCGACTTCTCCAACCGGTCCGGATCGACGCCGGCCTGGGCGAGGATGGTGCGCGCGATGTCCTCGGATGGATGGGACATGGCGGTGACGAACGACTTCTTGAGGTCGTCGGGCGAGAGGCTGGCGGGCATGGGTGATGCTCCCTTGAACGGGGGTGTCGAGGCGCGGTTCGCGGGCGGCTCGGGAAGACGGGCGGGGTTGGGCCGCTACGGCAGCGGGATGGGGCGGCGAAGCGAGGCCTTCATGAGGAGGAAGGCGCGCTCGTCGGGGGTGAGGACGGCGAAGGCTTTCTGGGCCTCGGCGGCGGAGAGATCGCCGGTCTCGGCGGCGGGATCGGCGTCCTCGGCCTTGCCGATGGCGTGGGGGCTGGCGGCGGTGCGGGGCGGCGCCGGCGTGGCGGCGAGACGCTCGATGACCTGGCTTTGCGCGTCCAGGCGGCGCTCCAGCGCCTCGACCCGCGGCAGCGCTTTGGCGAGGTCGGCCAGTGCGGCGTCGGCGAGGCGCGCGAGGTCGGCAGCGTCTGAGCTCTTGTCCAGCTCGGCGTCGGCGTCCGGGCAGTTGTCGGGATCGCAGGCCGCGCCGAGGCGCCGCGAGGGCGTCATGGGCGGCCTGCAGGGCGTCAGGGTCGGCGGCGGCGAGTTCGGCGAGCCGGGCGATCAGCTCGGCAGGGGTAAGGGCGTCGTCGTCTGTCGGGCGCATCTGCGTCCGGCGTCGGGTCGGCCGCGTCGTCGGACGCGTTCGAGTCGTCGGGACCCGCGTCGGACGTATCGTCGGCGTCCGGGTCGTCGCTGTCGGCCATCGGGCTCTGGTCCGGCTCGGCGGTCAGCGCGGCGCGGGCCTTGGCGACATAGTCCTTCCAGGCGCGCGGGCGGCCGGCGGCGCTCGCCATTTCGGCGGCGAGCGCCTTCACGGCCTCGTTGCTGGGCGGCGCGCCGGCGGCGTCGGCCTTCCAGAGGTCGATGACGGCCTCGGGGTTGGCGGGGCGGTCGACGAGGCTGATCTCGCTCAGCCGGATCTTGGTGATGACGGTGGCGTCGGCCGGATCGCGGGCCAGCACCCGCCCGCCGATCGAGAAGCCGGAATAGGTGCGCGACTTCACCTTGGCGATGGCGACCGGGTCGACCACGTGGGCGACGATTCGCGTGGCGCCGTCGTCGTCGACATCGGCCTCCAGCGTGCGCCCGGCGGCGGTGGGCTGGTGCATCTCGCGCAGCGCCGGATAGCGGGCGTAGTCGGGCAGCGCCGCCTTCATCGCCTCGGGCAGCACGATCTCGCCGGCGTCGTCCCGCGCGCCGGTGGAGGCGACGCCGTAGACCTTCAGCGTGCCGTCGGGCTGGTCTTCGATCTTGGTGAGGGTGCCGAAGAGGCGCATGCGGGATTGGCTCCAAGCTCCCCTCCCCCTCGAGGGGAGGGGTTGGGGGTGGGGGGCGGATCGACTGGGAACGGTGCGGACGGTTAGCCTGCGGGCGGGAAGGCGCTTCGAGAGCCCCCCACCCCTACCCCTCCCCTCGAGGGGGAGGGGACGTTGAGGCCGGCGCCGCGGTCAGCGGTGTGGCGCCCGCCGCGCCGTAGATGCGGGGCGCATCGCCGCCGGCGACCGGGGTCTGGCCGCGGCGGGCGCGGACTTCGTTGATGGTGGCCGAGCCGTTGCGCAGGGCCTTGTCGTCGATGTCGGACTGCGCGGCCGGGTCGACCTCGGGCGCGTCGATCCAGGCGAACTCCAGGTCGGTCTCGCCGAACTCCTGCTCGTTGACCTCGTCGACCAGGCGCTTGACCCACAGCTTCAGGGGGCTGAGGCCCTCCTCGAGGCTGCGGTCCTGGTCCTCGCCGGCGGTGGCGCGGTTCATCTGGCGCACGAACGGGGTCGGCGGCAGCGAGAAGGCGAAGGCGACGATGCGGGCCAGCCACTCGTCAAAGTCGTCCTTCAGCGGCGGGTCCTTCAGCGCGGTGTAGGCGGCGCCGGCCGGCGTCCAGATCAGCTTGGCGCGCTCGGCGGGCTGGCCGGCGAGCTGGGCGTTCAGCCACAGCTGCAGCTCGCGGATCTGGCCGGGACCCCAGCCCTCCGGGGCGGTGAGGAAGCCGAGCGGCGCGTTACCCTCGGTGAAATAGGCGAGCTGGGCGGCCTGGCGGTTGATCAGCGTCTGGATGGTGACGACGATCTGCTCGACCGGCGAGAAGCCCAGCACGTGGTTGGGGCGCCGGTTGCGCGGCGCGTAGATCAGCTCGTCGGTGGAGAGGTCGGCCCAGACGCGGCCTTTGATGATCTGCTGGTAGGCGGGCGCGGGCGGCGCCGGGGTGCGGCCGGTCTCGTCGACCAGCACCTTGATGGTGTCGCCGGGCACGACGTCGAGGCCGATCAGCCGGCCGAGCCGATCGCGGCGCTTCTCGAACGCCGGCGCGTCGATGGCGAGCAGGTCCTCGATGGCGAGCCGCAGCCAGGCGGCGAAGTTGCGGACGCCATCGGGCCGGCGCCAGAACTGGGTGAGGCGCTGCGTGCGGGCCTCGATGTCGAAGGCGCGGGCGACGCTGGGGCGCGGGTTAAGGCGCCAGTGCAGGCACTCCAGCTGGTCCTTGCGGGTCTCGATGGCGAGGCGGACGAGCTCGACGTTGGAGAACGCCCGCAGGTGCGCGAAGCCGAACGGCTCGGAGGTGCGCGGCGTGATGAAAGCGTTGACGCCGACCGGGAAGTCCCAGACCCGCACCGGCTCCTGCTCGATCGGGCTGAGCGGCTGGCCGGGCGAGAACGGCGGCGTCGCTGACCGCCTGGCCGAGCGGGTAGCGCGCCTGCCAGGCAAGCGACGTGCGGATACCGCCGGTGGGGGGCATGGGAACTCCTTCGGCAGTCACGGCTGGGCGGTGGAGCGGGCGGCGAGGTCTTCCCGGGCCCACTCCAGGAAGCCCGCGCTCGCCATCCGCGTCTGGTGGGCGGCGAAGGCGCGGCTGGTGGCGTCGGCGTCGTCGTCGTGGGGGGCGGTGGGGAAGCTCTCCAGGGCGGCGAACCAGGCTTCGTTCCAGGGCCCGCGCAGGACGTAGACGTTGCCGGCTTCGGCCTGTGCGGAGAACGGGCCGAAGCGGGTGACCTTGTCGCCGCTCTCGGGGGTGGCGCGGACGGTGAAGCCTTCGAGGGCGCGAACCAGGGCGTGGGCCTGCGACTTGCCGGCCTGGCCGGGGTCCTGCGGCAGGGCGATCTCCACGCTCTCGCCGTCCTCGGCGGCGGTGTTGGCGAGCAGGCGCTCGACGGCGGCGGGCGTGCCGCGCAGGCGGCGGCAATCGAGCACGAAGTAGCGGCCATCCGGGGTGCGGCCGAGCTTCACGCCGACGGTCCAGTCCGGATCGTTGGCCTCGGTCTTCGGGGTGGCGGCGAGGTCCCAGCCGCGCTTGACGGCGAGGCCGGCGGGGACGGCGTCGACCACCTGGCACCAGGCGCGGTTGAAGTAGAGCCCGGCGGCGGGCCGGATCTTCCAGTTGCCGTGCAGCAGGCGCTCGCGCTCCACCCGCGGCAGCGCCATGAGGCGGGCGCGATACTCGGGATCGGCCCGAGTGAGGGCCTTGTTGTCTTCGAGCCGCGCGCCGATGAAGGTGAGCGAACGCGGGACGAGTCCCGGAAACTGCCGTTTCAGGTGCGTCTTGCGGCTCGCCCACTCCAGGCGATCGCCGACGCGGACGAACCAGCGCAGCGAGCCGGAGCGGCGCTTGATCGGCAGGCCGGTGTCCGGATTGATCCACCAGGCCACCAGCTCGGCGACCCAACTATCTGCGTCGGGATTGCAGGTGGCGCGGATGTAGGGCGGCACCGCCCCGGTCGAGCGGTTGCGGGCGGTCATGCTCCAGAACTGCGCGGCGGTGAAATGGGTGAGCTCGTCGAAGCAGATCAAGCGGCAGTTGCGCGCCCTGCCACTCGAGCACGGTCTTGTCGTGCTCGAGGTGGGCGAACTTGACCTTGGCGCCGGACGGAAACCTCCATTCCAGCGTTGCCGTGAAGGGCTCGGCGTCGACGACGGGGTAGAGCTGCAGGCTCTCGTCCCAGAGGCCGCCGGGATTGCGCACCTGGACGGTGTTGCGCCGAAAGACCACGGCGGAGAAGTCAGGCTCGTCGCATTCGCGCATCGCCTCCAGCAGCAGCGCCCAGGTCTTCCCGCCGCCGGCGGCGCCGCCATAGATGGCGATGTCGGCCCTGGTCTCCAGGAATTTCCACTGCGGTCCGTTCTGCGCCTCGAAGGCGAACTCGTCCGCTTTGGCCCGCCTTCCCGCTCGGTCTCCGCTCTCCGCTTTCGTCGGCGGCGGCCGTTGTCGGGGATGTTGATGCGGGTTCGGACGGCCGATCGGACGGCGGGCTTGTCAGCTGGTTTGCGAGGGGGATGGCCTGCCCTCCCGTAGTGCTGGGCCATCACCTTGGCCCAGATCGTCGTGCGGAACGGCTTGTTCTGCGACATCGCCTCGCGCGGCTGGCGGTCCCACCACGCACGCGCGGCGGTGTCGGCGTCGGCCAGCGCGACCGCGAAATCCGGACACTGGTTCGACCAAGCGTCGAGATCGTCGGAAGAAACACCGAGCTCGTTCGCGATCTCGAAGCGAAAGAGGCCGTTGCTGGCGAGCTCCACGACAAGGGTTGCGAAGCTAGGATCGTAGGAACGGCTGCTGGCCATCGGGGGGCGGCTCCTTCGGGGGGATTGTCCGGGGGGCGGCCGCGGTCGCAATGCCGTCGACACCCAAAGTAACAACATAAACGCGTTAAATCGGCAAGCCCTAAAATCGTCCGCAGCGCTTTTTCCTGCGAAAGCGCCGTAACCGGCTTCGACGGGACAGCGAACTAGCCCGGCATGACGCGCCTTGCGCTCCGGCTCGCTGGTCTGGTCGCCGCTCTCGCCGCTCCGGCGGCCGCGCCGGCCGTCGCCGCCGCACAGCCGGTGGTGGTAGAGCTGTTCGAGAGCCAGGGCTGCTCGTCCTGCCCGCCGGCCAACGCCAACCTGGCGGCGGTCGCCGGCCGGCCCGACGTGATCGCGCTGAACTTCGCGGTCACCTACTGGGACGGGCCGGGATGGACCGACACCTTCGGGACCCGGGGCTTCACGGCGCGGCAGTGGGACTATGCCCATGCCTTCCACCGCACCCAGGTGTTCACGCCGCAGGTCGTGATCGACGGGCGCCGCGACGGCGTCGGGATCAAGTCGGACGAGTTCACGCGGCTGGTTGGCCACGGCTCGGCGGCGCCGGCGACGCCGGGGTTGAAACTGGCCGGCGGGACCGTCGCGATCGGCGCCGGACCGAAGCCTGCGCAGGGCGCCGACGTGTGGCTGGCCAGGTACGATCCGCGCACCGTGCAGGTGGCGATCCACGGCGGCGAGAACGGCGGCAAGACGCTGCCGCACAAGAACATTGTCCGCGAACTGGTGCGGATCGGCGGGTGGAACGGCGCGGCCGAGACGCTGCGCCTGCCGCCGCCGCACCAGAGCGGGCTGGCTGACGCCATCCTCGTGCAGTTGCCGAGGGGCGGACCAATCCTGGCTGCGACGAAGGGCTGAGCCCCCGCCGCAACCGACGAAACGGAGGGAGGGCCCGGACGACCGGACCCTTCGTCCCAGGAGCCGCGGCGGTTCCCCCGTCCCTCCGCCGCCGCGGCTCCGAGTCATTCCGGGCCGGCGCGGGGCGCTGCGCTCTGCCCTTGCGCCCGGTTCGCCGTGGCCGCGGCGAGGGCGGCGACGACGGCTGCACGGACGGTGCGCGCGTCGGCCTTCAGGGCGAGGGCCGTGGCGCGGATGGTCATGTCGAGGCCGCAGACGCGGTCGAGCACAGCAACCTGCCGGGCGGCGAGGCCGCCCCGGAAGACCCGCAGCAGCTCGCCGGCGGCGAAGACCGCGTCCTGCGGGCCGGCCCCGGCCCGCAGCGGCGAGCGTGGGCCGGCAATGGCGAGGTTGCGGGCCGGCGTCGTGAGTGACGTCGCCGTCTCGTAGGCCCAGCGATAGGCCTTGGCGGTCTGCAGGAGGCGTTCGGCCTTGTGGGGGCCGCCGTCGAGGTCGCCGCGGTCGAAGGCCAGCTGCAGGCCGCCGCGACTGAGGATCCGCGTCCGCGTCACCGTCTCCTGGCGATAGAGCGGCAGGCCGCCGCGGACGATCCGCGCGCCATGCTCGTCGACCAGCGGCACAGCGATGCGGACGGTCTCGCTTTTCACCTCCTCGCCGCGCGACAGCGCGAGGCTGGAGGTCTCGGCGAGCCGGGCGGCGAGGCTCTGGCCCTCCAGGCGCCCGGCATGGCGGCGCTCGAGATCGCCGATCTCGCGGCGGCCTGCCGACGACTGGGCGGCGTCGCGACTGGCGGCCTTGCGCTCGGCCTTGGCGAGGCGCCGCAGTTCCTCGCGGCTGAGGGCGTCCGGGTCGGCGGCGCGCGAACGGCCGCGGGCGCTATCCTTCAAGGCGCGTCTCCTTTTCTGTGAAGGCGATCAGGGCCGCCAGCTGCGGGCGGCGCGCTCGGCGTGGCGGCGGGCCAGCTCGGCATGGACGCGGCAGGCCTGATCGTGGCTGGTGAAGCGGGCGAGGGCCTGGCCGGCGAGGCGCATCAGCGCCCTGCAGGCCGCGGGCTGCCGGTGCGCCTGGCGCAGCACCCCGGCGATCGCCTCGATCGCCAGATCGTTGGGATCGTCGCTCATGCCGGACACCGGACGGCCAGGGCGCGATGGACATCGCAGTAGGCGTGGCGGGCGGCCGGGCCCGCCGCAGAACAGCGCCAGGTGCATGCGGCCGGGTCCGGGATCGTCGATCGGCCAGCGACAGGCGCCGGCGGGCAGGCAGGCGAGCCGCGCCGGCAGACCGGTCGGGCCTGCCTCTCGCAGCGGCGGCAACGGCTGCGGCGGGCGCTGCGGGGGCAGTCGTGGCTCGGCGCGGGGCGATGCGCGGTGGGGCGGTCGGCGGCCCACCTTAGTTGCGCCGAGACTGTCGGCCATGGCGCGGACATCGCGCTTCAGATGCCCGAGGCGGCGCAGCTTGCCGATCACCGCGGCGCGGGTGAAGGCCGGCCCCAGCGCATAGGCGACATCGGCGGCGGTGAAACCTTCGACCAGATAGAGCCGCACCGCGCGCCGCAACTGTTCGGGCGTCCAGGCCGAGGGGCGACGGGCCCCGGCGCCGGGACGTTCGGCGCGGCGGACCTGAGGGGTGATTTGTGGGGGAGCGGTCTGGAACATATCATGAACAACTACTCAGCGTAATGTCCGCGGTCAAGCGATCGTTACACACGGTGTCGTGAAAGGTGGTAATCTGACTGCCTGACCTGGACTGAACACGGCGAGTCGCGACAATGGCGGACAACAACTGGCGCAATCTGGAACTCTGGGAGCGGGTGAAGTGGGCGAGGTCGCGCCGCTTCGAGAGCGCCGCCGCGGCCGCCGAGGCGCTCAGCATGAAGGAAGGCACCTACCGCTGCTACGAGCGCGGTCCGGACTCCGCCAAGTTCATCCCGCTCGAGTACAACCACGCCAAGGTGTTCGCGCGCGAGTTCAAGGTGCGCTGGGAATGGCTGCTGGACGGAATCGGCGAGCCCTGGCTGACCAAGCCCTCCGAGGAGGAGGAGGTCGCCACGGAAGGCCCGGGCGCGAACCTTCGCAAGTGGCGCGAGTATCGTGGCCTCAGCGTCGCGGAACTCGCCAAGAAGGCCGGCACCAGCGCGCAGGTGATCTCCGACCTGGAATCTGGCGCTGCGGAGCTGTCGGACAAGTGGCGGGACAAGCTGGCGACGGCGCTCGGCACCAAGCCCGGCTTCCTGCTCGACCTCGACCCCAACGACATCGACCCGTCGTTCCTCGATGCATTTCGCGCGGTCCCGAAGGAGCATCGCGGCCAGGCGTTGGCGATCCTGAAGACGTTCCGGCCTTACCAGCGACTCCGGTGAATTTCACCTAAAGTAACAATTGGCTTGACGGTGGTCACTACCGTGCGTAGCTGACGCGGCCTCATCCTGCGGGAGAGGCCAATGCCGCCAGCCGACGAACCCCTCAAGCACAGCCGTGACGATCCGCCCTGGAGCTGGTGCGGCGACCGGCGCGCCCCCGACTTCGGGTGCGTGTTCGCCTGGCCGGCGGCGCGCGGCGCCGTCGCACTGACCTTCGACCGCCGCGGCCGACATCACGCGCTGACCTTGTTCGCGTCGACCCGGCGCGAGGCGCGGATCGACATCTTCGGCCGCGGCTTCGACATCGTGTGGGCGGCCAGCCCCCAGGACGGCGTCTGATGTCGCCCGACCGGATGGGTGGCCTCGCCTACTGGGCGAGCGGCGGGACGGTCGCCGGCCGGCGCGGCCCGATCGCGTTGGCGCGCGCCGCGTCGCTGCTCGACTTCTTCAACCGGGCGGCCGAGACCAGTCTCGCGGACGGCGACGCCGCGGCGGCGCGGTTCTGCGCCGAGCTCGCCCTGGAGGTCGGTTGCGCGATCGCCAAGGCGGCAAGCTGGCGGCGATGCGGGGGCGGCGGGTGAGCTGGCCCGACGTCGAAACTCCTCGCGTGACAGGCGAGCGATTGCCGGCATGGTTAAGAAAGCTTTAAATTTTCTGGACAGAGCCCGGTGAAGCTGGTTTGCTTCGAGCATGGCAGTGACCGGCTTCAGCGTCAGCCCGAAGGTCAAGCGGCTGGCCCCGTTCTTCCTGGCCGGCCCGATCTCGGGGCCGTTGCTGGCCGGCGTCGTGTTCAACTTCAAGGAAGGCCGGCCGGTGCTGGGGTCGCTCTATGCGATCGCGCTGGCGGAAGTCGTCATCTTCCTGCCGCTGATCACCGCCAAGCTCGGTCTGGCGCTGATCTAGCCACCGCGGCTAGCCCCCTCCACCACGCTTCGCGTGGTCCCCCTCCCCCGCTCCGCGGGTGACGAGCTTTTGGATCAGCGGATCGAGAGGAAGGGCAGCAGCTTGGCGAAGAGCTGGCCGCGCGTCTTCACGCCGATCTTGCCGTAGGCGCGCTTGACGTGGGTGCGCACCGTGAGGATCGACTTGCCGAACTGGTCGGCGATCTCGCGGCTGGAGTAGCCCTTCACCAGTTGCACGATCACCTGGTGCTCGCCGGGCGTGACGCCGAACATCGGCTCGAGATCCGCGCATTCGATCTGCACCTTGCCGCCTGGATCGCGCAGCGCCAGCGCCACCGCACCGTCAGGCTCCCCGACCAGCGTCTGCACGTTTACGAGCAGCATGGACCCGCCGTCGCCGCCGCCCGCGCCCACCATGCCCGTTCGCGCCGTCGGACCGGCGAAGGCCATGATGGCGGCGAGCTCGGCCGCGCATCGGCGATCCCGCGGCGCCAGCATCCCGTCACGCAGGCAAAGCGCCCCGCTCGCTTCCAGCAGCGTCACGGCGTGATGGTTGAGCGCGAGCACCGTCAGATCACGGCCGACCACCAGGCGCGCAATGCCATCCTGCGCAAACCACAGGCCGGGCCAGTCCACCCCGTCCTGCCGCATGATCACCCCCACGAGCGCAGGACTCAGCCCCAGGTCATCGTCCAGACGCTGAAGGCTAGCCTATTCAGCAACCATCCCGCGTCACTACAGTTTGGTAGTCAGCGCTCGGCCCAATTGTCGCAGGGCGCGTGCCAATTTCTCAGAACTCGGCAAAGTTTGCGATGGCGCGGATGCAGTTTAAGCCGGCGAGAAGGGCTTGGCATGACCCGCCACTGCTGTCACCCTGCTGTCAGCACGGAGAGGTCAGCATGTCCGCCATGAGACGCACCGAGCGACTGTTCGCGATCATCCAGATCCTGAGGCGCGCCCGCGCGCCGATCACCGCAGCGTCGATCGCCGACGAGCTGGAGACCTCGCTGCGCACCGTCTACCGCGACATCGCCGAGCTGATCGCCCAGCGCGTGCCGGTGCGCGGCGAAGCCGGCATCGGCTACATGCTGGAGAGCGGCTTCGACATGCCGCCGCTGATGCTGACGCCCGACGAGATCGAGGCGGCGGTGCTGGGCGCGCGCTGGGTGGCCGGCCGGGGCGATCCGGCGCTGGCCAGGGCCGCCAACGACCTGGTCGCCAAGATCGGCGCGGTGATCCCCTCGCACCTGCGGCCCTTCCTGCTGGACGCGGCGCTGACCACGCCGGAGGCGCCGGCGCGCCTCAAGGCCGACAGCTTCGACGTGGGCCGGGTGCGCGCCTCGATCCGCGGGCAGACCAAGATCACCCTCACCTATCGCGACGAGACCGAGCAGGAGACGCGCCGAACGGTGTGGCCGATCGCCATCGCCTACTACGAGCACGTGCGGCTGCTGGCCGCCTGGTGCGAGCTGCGGCAGGACTTCCGCCATTTCCGCACCGACCGGGTGTTCGAGGCCGCCTTCCACGACGAGCGCTATCCGGCCCGGCGCGACATCCTGCGCAGCCAGTGGCGCAAGTCGATGGAAGCCGAACGCGACCGCTGGGCCGCCGCGGTGCAGGCCGCCACCGCCGGCCGCGCACCGGCCAACGATGCGGCGGCGTGAGGCACCCTGGCGAGTTACGAGGCCCAACGCAATCTGCTCGAGGCGCCCTCGAACTTCGAGCTGACGGCTTCGAGCGTGGTCCGCGCCGCGAGGGGCGTGACCAAGCAAGAGTTCGCGCTGGGCGAGGTGAGGCGCGTACGGATCACTTATCAGGCGGGCCCAAGCCCTTGCTGGATATGCGCGATCGAGGCGGCGCACGGACGCATGTGGATCCCGTCCGCGAGCTTCTCTGGCCTTGGGCGGACGCGAAACCAGGGCGCCGCGTTTCGGGCTTTCGTCCAAGCCCTGGCGAGCGCACTCGCCGCCTCATCGCACGACCAGCCGGTTAGCTTCCTGCGCGGCGGCGGCTGGATGCGCCCGTTCTACCTCGGGGCGCTCATCCTCTTCGGCGTGCTGGCCGTTCTACTGGCTCTCGGCGCCATCGGCACGCTGATGGATGGCAAGAGCGTGGCGTGGACGACCCTGCCGACGCTGGTGATCCTGTTCTCCGCGCAGATGTCCTGGCGGATGTGGCGGAGCAACCCGCCGGCGACCTTCGATCCCGCCGCGCTGCCAGCCGATATCGCCCCGGGTGGCTGACCCGGGACCGCGCGGCTGCGAGCGTCAGCCCACCAGCGCCAGCCACTCGTCCTCGGTCAGCACCTGGATGCCGAGGTCGGCGGCGGTCTTCAGCTTGGAGCCGGCGCCGGGGCCGGCGACGACGATGTCGGTCTTCTTGGAGACCGAGGAGGCGACCTTGGCGCCGAGGGCTTCGGCCTGCGCCTTGGCTTCCTCGCGGGTCATCCGCTCCAGCGAGCCAGTGAAGACCACGGTCTTGCCGGCGACGGCGGTGTCGCCCTTCGGCCGCTCGGCGTCGAGGATGGTGATCTCGGCGGTGAGGTTGGCGACGATCGCCCGGTTGTGGTCCTCGGCGAAGTAGGCGGCCGCCGCCTCGATCACCGCTTCGCCGATCTGGTCGACGGCGTCGAGCTCGGCGATCGCCTCGGGATCGGCGTCGGCCACCTGGTCCATGGCGGCCAGGAACGCCGTCGCCGCTGCCGTAGGCGCGGGCCATGGCGAGCGCGGTGGTCTCGCCGATGTGGCGCACGCCCAGCGCGTTGATGAAGCGGTCGAGCGGGATCTGCGCGGCGCGCCTCGATGGCGGCGACGATGTTGCGCACCGAGGTTTCGCCGTAGCCGTCGCGCTCACGCAGCATCGCCAGCGCCTCTTCGTTGCGGGCGAGGCGGAAGATATCGGCGGGCTCGCGGATCAGGCCTTCCTCGAAGAAGGCCTGCAGCTGCTTGACGCCCAGGCGCTCGATGTCGAAGGCGCGGCGCGAGCAGAAATGGATCAGGTGCTCGACGCGCTGGAACGGGCAGGCGAACTCGCCGCTGCAGCGGCGGATGACGCCGTAGATCGGCTTGCCCTCGGCGTCCTCGCCCTGGACGTCGCGGGTGATGAGGGTGTGCAGCGGGCATGGGCAATGGGTGGGGAACTCGAACGGCGCCGCGCCCGCCGGCCGCTCCTCCAGGATCACGCCGACGATCTGCGGGATGACATCGCCGGCGCGCTGGATGATGACGGTGTCGCCGACCCGGACGTCCTTGCGGGCGATCTCGTCGGCGTTGTGCAGCGTGGCGTTCTCCACGACCACGCCGCCGACGGTGACCGGCGTCAGACGCGCGACCGGGGTGACGGCGCCGGTGCGGCCGACCTGCAGGTCGATGGCGTTGAGCACGGTGCGGGCCTGCTCGGCCGGGAACTTGCGGGCGATCGCCCAGCGCGGCGAGCGGGAGACGAAGCCCAGCCGCTGCTGCCAGTCGAGCCGGTCGACCTTGTAGACGATGCCGTCGATGTCGAAATCGAGGTGCGGACGCAGGCGCTCCAGCTCGGCGTAGGCCTCGAGCAGGCCTTCGGCGCCGACCACGCGTTTGGCCTGCGGCGTCACCTTGAAGCCCCAGCCCGCCAGCGCCTCCAGCGCCCCCCACTGGGTCTCGGCGAACGGGGCGCTGACGAGGCCCCAGGCGTAGGCGAAGAAGTGCAGGTTGCGCTGTGCGGTGATCTTCGGGTCGAGCTGGCGCAGCGAGCCGGAGGCGGTGTTGCGCGGATTGACGTAGGTCTTCTGGCCCGCCGCCTCCATCGCGGCGTTGAGGGCGGCGAAGTCGGCGTGCTCGAAATAGACCTCGCCGCGGATCTCGATGACCTCCGGCCAGACGCCGCCGGCCAGACGGTGGGGGATCTCGGCGATCGTCTTCAGATTGGCGGTGACGTCCTCGCCCAGCCGCCCGTCGCCACGCGTGGCGCCCTGCACGAAGACGCCGTTCTCGTAGCGCAGCGAGGCCGAGAGGCCGTCGATCTTCGGCTCGGCGGTGTAGGCCACCGGGTCGTCGCCGAGCCTTAAGAAGCGGCGGATGCGGACGTCGAACTCGCGCGCCTCATCGTCGGAGAAAGCGTTGTCGAGCGACAGCATCGGCACGCCGTGCTCGACCGGCGCGAAGGCCGCGGCGCGGGCTGCGCCGACCTTCAGCGACGGCGAGTTCTCGCGGATCAGATGCGGAAAGCGGGCCTCGATCTCGCCGTTGCGCCGTTTCAGCGCGTCGTAGTCGGCGTCCGAGAGGGTGGGCGCGTCGTTCTGGAAGTAGCGGATGTCGTGGGCGGCGATCTCGTCGGCGAGCCGCGTCAGCTCGTCGGCGGCCTCCGACCTCTGTGAGATCGGCGACGGCCTTCAGCTCAGGCATGCATCAGCGCGCGGGCGGCGGCCCGGGCCGCTTCGGTGATCTCGGCGCCGGACAGCATTCGCGCGATCTCCTCCTCGCGGGGCGCGGGGCCGAGCACCTCGACCTCGGTGCGCACCCTATCGCCCTCACCTTGCTTGATCACCCGCCAATGGCTGTCAGCACGCGCGGCGATCTGCGGTGAGTGGGTGACGACGAACACCTGGCTCTCCGACGCCAGGCGCTTCAGGCGCAGGCCGACCGCGTCGGCCACCGCGCCGCCGACGCCCTGGTCCACCTCGTCGAAGATCATCAGCGGCTGCGCGCCCCCGCGCCCTGCGAGCGCCACCTTCAGCGCCAGCGCGAAGCGGGAGAGCTCGCCGCCCGAGGCGATCGAGCCCAGCGGGCCGAACGGCGCGCCGGGGTTGGTGGCGATCTCGAACTGCACGCGGTCGGCGCCGGCCGGTCCGGCGCGTTCCTCCGGCAGCGGGTTCGACGGCGACGCGGAAGCGCGCCTTGTCGAGCCGCAGCGGCGCCAGCTCGGCCTCGACCGCCGCGGCGAGCCGGTCGCCGGCGGCGCGGCGGGCGAGGCTGAGCGCCTGCGCGGCGGCGGCGTAGGCGGCGCGGGCGGCGGCCGCGGCCGCGTCGGCCTCGGCGGTCGCTGCAGCGCCGTGCTCGATGGCCTGCAGCCGCGCCGCCAGCTCGATCCGCGCAGCCGGCAGGGCGTCGACCGGGATCGCCAGCTTGCGGGCGGCGGCGCGCAGGGCGAAGAGCCGCTCCTCGACCTTCTCGAGCCGGTCGGGCTCGACGTCGAACGCCTCGGCGGCGGTGTCGACGGCGGCTTCGGCCTCGGCGAGCTCGGAGAGCGCGCGACCCGACCGACTCGATCGCCTCGCCGATCAGGCGCAAGGCGCGGCCTTCGGCGTCGACGCCGGTGGCGAGCGCGCGCTCCCTGGCCCGCTCCAGCGCCCGCAGCGATGCGCCGAGCCGCTGAGCGAGCGCGCCGCCGCCGAAGCCCTCGCGCGGCCTGGGCGATATCGGCCAGCATCTTCTCGGCGGCGCCCAACAGCGCGCGGTCGCCGGCGAGCTCGGTCTCCTCGCCCTCGCGTGGATCGAGGCGGTCCAGCTCGGCAAGGCGCGCGCCGAACTCTTCGGCTTCCGCAGCCGAGCGGCCGGCGGCGTCCTTCAGCGCGGCCGCCTTCTCACGGGCCGCCCGCCAGCGGCTCCAGGCCTCGGCGCAGGCGACCGCTTCGGCGGCGAGGCCGCCGAAGGCGTCGAGCAGCGGCCGATGCGTGGCGGCGTCCAGCAGGCCGACGGTCTCGTGCTGGCCGTGCACCTCGACGAGCAGCGCGCCCAGCTCGCGCAGCACGGCGACGGTGACCGGCTGATCGTTGACGAAAGCGCGCGAGCGGCCGTCGGCCGAGAGCGTGCGGCGCAGCACCAGATCCTCGTCCGGCGCACAGCCCAGCCCCTTCTCCTCCAGGATCGACCACGCGGCATGGCCCGCGCCCGGCGCGAAGATGGCGGTGGCCGATGCCTGGTCGGCGCCGCGGCGCACCAGGCCGGCGTCGGCGCGCGCGCCCACCGTCAGACCCAGCGCGTCGAGGATGATCGACTTGCCGGCGCCGGTCTCGCCGGTGAGCGCGGTCAGGCCCGGCCCGAAAGCCAGATCGAGCCGCTCGATCAGGACGACATCACGGACGCCGAGGCCAATCAGCATGGGCCGAAAATGACCCAGAATCGCGCGGGCCTAAAGGGCGCTGGCGCCCCCGTGAAGCTAGAGCCCCAGGAAGCCGTGCACGAAGCCGGTCGGCTTCTTCGGGGGCGGCTGCTGGACGGGGGCGGGCTGGGTCGCGGCGCCCTGGCTGGCGTCGGCGGTCGTCTGGTCGGCGCGCCGGCGGTGTTGTCGGAGACGGTCGTGGCCTGCGCCGGCGCGGCCTCGCCGGGTGGCGGCAGGGTGGTCGACTTGTCGTGGTGGCCGAATGGATTGGAGAAGTGCGGCCCGCTCTGGCCTGCGGGGTTCGGCTGGACCTCGGGGCGGTAGCCGCGGCTGGTCAGCAGCGTGTAAGCCGCCTGGTACCAGGGATCGCCGGGATAGTTGTAGCCCAGCACCGCGCCGTTCTTCTTGGCCTCGCCGACGAGGCCGACGGTCAGATAGGCCTCGACCAGGCGATAGAGCGCCTCGGGCGTGTGGGAGGTGGTCTGGTACTTGTCGATCACCGTCTTGAAGCGGCCGATCGCCCCCATCGGGTTGCCGCTGCGCAGGTAGAAGCGGCCGACGGTCATTTCCTTGCCGGCCAGCTGGTCCTGGACCATGTCGATCTTCAGCCGGGCGTCGGCGGCGTACTCGCTGTAGGGATAGCGCTTGGCGACTTCGCGCAGCGTCTCGCCGGCCTCCGAGGTCGACGCCTGGTCGCGGCCGACGTCGACGATCTGCTCGAAGTAGCAGATGGCCTTCAGGTAGTAGGCGTACGGCGTCGACGGATTGCCCGGATAGAGCGCGATGAACTGGTCGGCGTCGGCGATCGCCTCGGCGTAGTCGTTGGACTCGTAGTGGGCGTAGGCGGTCATCAGGATCGAGCGGCGGGCCCACTCCGAATAGGGGTGCTGGCGCTCCACCTCGCGGAAGTAGTCGACCGCCTCGCTCCACTGGTGGCGATCCAGCCGATCGGAGCCGGCGTTGTAGAGCAGATCGACCGGACGCTCCTCGTAGGCGAGGGTCGGCTTCTTCTTCTTGCCGAAGGTGGAGCAGGCGCCGAGCGCGAGAGCGGCGGTCAGCACGACGATCAGGACCGCGCGGCCGGAAGGAAATCGAAGCACGCCCTGGTCACCTCTCACGAACACCCCCCGCGCCCGAGGCGCCAAGCGCGGTTCTACACCACGCAAAGGCGGCGACGAAAGGGCGGCTTGTCTCAGGCGCCCGCCAGGGCCGCCGTGGTCATTCGCCACGCCTCGGGGCGGGCCAGGAGGGCGCGGACGAGCGCGTTGTTGAGGGCGTGGCCGGAGCAGGAGGCCTCGTAGCGGCCGAGGATCGGGTGGCCGGCCAAGGCGAGGTCGCCGAGCGCGTCGAGCGCCTTGTGGCGCACGAAGTCGTCGGGGCGGTGCATGGTCTCAGGATTGAGGACGTGGTCGCCGTCGACGACGATGGTGTTCTCCAGCGAGGCGCCGCGGCCCAGGCCCATGGCCCGCAGTTGCTCGACCTCGGCGATGAAGCCGAAGGTGCGCGCCGGCGCGATCTCGGCGCGGAAGCTGGCAGGATCGACGGCGAGGTCGAGTTGCTGGCGGCCGATGGCCGGGGCGTCGAAGACGATCTCGACCGAAAGCTCGAAACGCTCTGCAGGGACGAGCGCGGCGCGTTTGCCGGGTCCCTCCACCTCGATCCGTCTCCAGAATCTGGATGCGCCGACAGGGCGCGTCCAGCGTGGCGCGGCCGGCGGAGTCGATGGCGGCGACGAAATCGGCGGCCGAGCCGTCGAGGATCGGCATCTCGGGGCCATCGAGCTCGACGCGGGCGTTGTCGATGCCGAGGCCGGCGAACGCGGCCATCAGGTGCTCGACCGTCGAGACGGTGGTCCCGGCCTCGTTGCCGATGACCGTGGCCAGACGGGTGTCGCAGACGTTGCCCGCCAGCGCCGGGATGGTCTGCTTGTCATCGGCGATGTCGGTGCGGACGAAGACGATGCCGCTGTCCGCCGGCGCAGGCAGGATGGCGAGGTTGACCGGCAGGCCGTTGTGGATGCCGACGCCGGCAAGACGCGCCGGCGCGGCGAGGGTGGTCTGATGGGTGGGGCTCAACGCGGGCTCCGTCGTGGTCGGCGACGGCTAGCCCGGGCGGCCGCATCACGCAAGCCGCACCGGCCGACAACACCGGAAGTAATGCCTCAGACGCGTTGAATTGTCAAGCGCCGATTGCGGCGGCCGGCTAGTTGGCGAGGCGGCGCAGGAAGGACGGGATCTCCAGGTCGTCGTCGGCATCGGCCGCTTCCTCCAGCGCCGGCTGGGCCTGGCTGGCGGCGGTGGTGCGCAGCTGCGGCTGCGGGGCGGCGTCGTGGCGCGGGCGGCCGAAGATGCTGAGCCAGCCGCTCTTGTGCGGCCGCTCCTGGCCGAAGCGCGGGGTCTCCGGGAACAGCGGCTCGTCCTCGTCGTCGGCGACCGACGGGTCGACGATGCGGGCGATCGGGCGGCTCGTCGGCTGGGAGATCTTCGGCTCCGGCGCCGGCGTCTCGAACGACATCTCGGCTTCGAGGACCGGTTCCGGCCGGCTGAACGTACGGCCCGGCTGGATCGCCGGCGGCCGGATCGGCTCGGCCATCACCGGCTCCGGGATGGGCTCGGGCTCGGGCTCGACCATCGCGAAGACCGGTTCCGGCTCAGGCATTGCGAGGACCGGCTCGACAGCCATCACCGGCTCGGGCTCGTAGATCGGGACGGGCTCGATCACCGGCGCTTCGGTGCGGCGCGAGGTGCGGCGCGGCGCCGGTTCGATGGCGCAGATCGAGGCGCCGTCCATGCCGGTGGCGACGACGGAGACCCGCAGCGTGTTGGTCGAGCGCCGGATCGAAGGCGGCGCCGAAGATGATGTTGGCGTCGGGGTCGACCTGGGCCGAGATGGCGTTGGCCGCCTCGTCGACTTCCAGCAGGGTCATGTCGAGGCCGCCGGTGATGTTGACCAGCACGGCCTTGGCGCCCTTCAGCGTCACCTCGTCGAGCAGCGGGTTCTGGATGGCGTTCTCGGCGGCCATCAGCGCGCGGCCTTCGCCCGTGCGCCTCGCCGGTGCCCATCATCGCCTTGCCCATCTCGGTCATGACCGTGCGGACGTCGGCGAAGTCGAGGTTGATCAGGCCTGGCAGCACCATCAGGTCGGTGATCGAGCGGACGCCCGAGTGCAGCACCTGGTCGGCCATGCGCGAAGGCCTCGGCGAAGGTGGTGCGCTCGTTGGCGACGCGGAAGAGGTTCTGGTTGGGAATGACGATCAGGGTGTCGACGTAGCGCTGCAGCTCGGCGATGCCGGCGTCGGCCAGCCGCATGCGGTGGCGGCCCTCGAAGTGGAACGGCTTGGTGACGACGCCGACGGTGAGGATGCCGCGCTCCCTGGCGCACTTGGCGATGATCGGGCCGGCGCCGGTGCCGGTGCCGCCGCCCATGCCGGCGGTGATGAACACCATGTGGGCGCCGTCGAGATGCTCGCCGATCTCGGTGGTCGATTCCTCGGCGGCCGACATGCCGACCTCGGGGTGGGCGCCGGCGCCGAGGCCCTGCGTCACCTGCACGCCGAGTTGGACGCGCCGGTCGGTTTTCGAGAAGGCCAGCTGCTGGGCGTCGGTGTTGGCGACGACGAACTCGACGCCCTCGAGCCCGGCCTCGATCATGTTGTTGACCGCGTTGCCGCCGGCGCCGCCGACGCCGAAGACCACGATCCGCGGCTTAAGCTCCTTGGTCTCGGGTGCGAAAACCTTGAACGACATCGATGACCCCACGACCTCCGCACTGCCAATGAAATGAAGACCGGCGACCCGCCCGCCGGCCCTGCTTCGCGGATGGGATTAACTGAGACGACCACCATCCTTAATTGCGCGTTAACTGCATAAGCTGAGTCGGTTGACGGGCGAGCCGTGGACGCAATTTTTCGTTGCCGGCGTTGAGCTTGGCTGTACGCCGCGGAACCTTGGCGGCAACCTGCGGGACGCAAGTCCGCACCCCGAAATCAGGCGGCTCTCAGAGGTTTTCGCGCAGCCAGGCGGTGGCTCTGGTGACCACGTTGCCGCCGCTGGCTGGACGCGCGCGGCGGGCTTGCGGGCCCCGGCCTCGCGGGGGCCGAAGGCGGCGCGGTGCAGGACGCCGGCGGCGGCGCAGAACGCCGGGCCGGACGCCGCGTCGGCCAGGTGCGGCATGCGTCGCGGCCGGCCGAGGCGCACCGGCCGGTCGAACACCCGCACGGCCACCTCGCGGACGCCGGCCAGCTGGCTGGCGCCGCCGGTCAGCACCACGCCGGCGCCGGCCTCGACCAGGGCGTCGGCGGCCTTCAGCCGCTCGCGCAGCAGCTCCAGCGTCTCTTCGACGCGGGGGGCGATGATGCCCTTCAGCAGCGAGCGCGGGGCGACGACCGGGCCCGCGCCGGGATCGTCGCCGCGCGGCGGCGCCTCGATCATCTCGCGGTCCTCGTTGGCCGAGGCGATGGCCGAGCCGTGCAGCGTCTTGATGCGCTCGGCGCCGGCGATCGAGGTGGAGAGGCCGCGGGCGACGTCCTGGGTCACGTGGCCGCCGCCGACCGCCAGGCTGTCGACGTGGACGAGGCTGCCGCCGGAATAGACCGCCAGCGAAGTCGAGCCGCCGCCCATGTCGATGAGGATGGCGCCGAGGTCCATCTCGTCTTCCTCGAGCGTCGCCAGCGCCGAGGCGAACGGCGCGGCGACCACGCCTTCGAACTGCAGGTGGGCGCGCTCGACGCAGTGGGCGATGGTCTGGAACACCTGCTCGTCCATGGACACCAGCAGGAGTTGCAGGCCGAGCTGGCGGCCGAACATCGAGCGGGGATCGCGCACGCCTTTGTTGCCGTCGACCGACCAGGCGATCGGCCGTACGTGGATGATGCGGCGGCCGGGCATGCGCAGGCCGGCGACCGCCGCGCCGATCGCCCGCGACAGATCGGCGTCGCTGATCGGACGGGCGCCCAGCGAGACGCTGGCGCCGACGCCGCCGGCTGGCCAGCTGCCCGCCGGCGGTGGCCACGGTGACGCCGGAGACGGTGACGCCGGCCATGGCCTCGGCGCGCTCGACCGCCTTGGCGATGGCGCTGGCCGCTTCGTCCACCTCGATCACCGCGCCGCCGCGCACCCCCCGCGACTGGACGTAACCGACTCCCGCAGCGGTGATCGTGCGGTCCGCCGGGCGCACGCCCTCCGGCTTCATGATGAAGCAGGCGACCTTCGCGGCGCCCAGATCGACCGCCGCGGTCACCGTCGGGCGGCTCAGCGCCGCCTTCAGCCCGTCGCGGCCCCCGCTCCTGCGCTCGGCTTCCGCGAACGCCGCGCGGTCTTCCTTCACCGCAAGTCTCATCCAACCCCACCCACGACTGAACCGGCCGCGGCGATTCTCCCGGGGCCGTACTGCAACCATCTCCGGATCGCGCAGATCGATCCGTGAAAAGCCGAGATCCAGGATGCGCGAGGCCTGGTCGAGCTGATCGAGCCGCATCAGCGCCGCATCCTCGTCGGCGGCGGGCAGCTGGACGACGCCGCCACCTTTCAGCCGCAGGTCCCAGCGGCGATCGTCGACCCTGACCAGCGCGTCGAGCCGCGCCATCAGCCGCGGCCGGGCCTGGACGAGCGGCAGGATATGACCGGCCGCCAGGTTGGCGCCGTCGCCGACAACCAGCGGCAGGCGGGCGAACCTGGTCGGATCGGCCTCCGGAGCGACGACGCCGGTGGCGTCGATGACGCCGACCCGGCCGTTGTTCTCCCAGACCGCCAGCAGGCGCCGCTCGACGACGCCGATCACCACGCTGTCGGGATAGAGGCGCTCGATGCGGGCGCTCTTCACCCAGCCGACCTCCTCGACGCGGTGGCGCACGCCCTCCAGGTCGAGCGCCAGGAGCGGCGCGCCCTTGCGAAGATCGGCGGCCCGGAGGATGTCGGCGGAGGACTGCGGGCTGGCGCCGTCGAGCCGGACGTCGGTGAGCCGAAAGCCAGCGGCCGCGGCGCTGTTGGTGAAGGCGTCGTCGGCCGAGCCGACGAGCCGCTCGCCACGGTGGTTGGTGGCCAGCACGATCCCGGCGATGCCGGCGAAGGCCACGCCGGAAATCGCGAATACGATGCGCGGCGAGATCCGCACGGCCGGGCGCGCCGCCCCACCGGGCTTGCCGGAGGCTGGGCGGCTCTTCTGGGGACTAGCGGAGCTTTTGCTCCGGGCCTTGGCGCTGCTGCGCCCGGCCCCCCGCACTGCCGCGGGCATACGCGTCCTCCGTGATCCAAAGCACCAGGTCGTCAAATCCAACGCCCAGATCGGCCGCCTGCTCGGGGACGAGCGAGGTGGGCGTCATGCCGGGCTGAGTGTTGACCTCTAGAAGGACCAGAACCTCATTAATGTCGTCATAACGAAGGTCGCTTCGAGTGATGCCGCGGCAGCCGAGCGAGGCGTGCGCCAGCTCGGCGAAGGCCTTCGCCCTGGCGGCGACAGGCTCGGGGATTCGGGCCGGCACCACGTGGCTCGAACCGCCCTCCCCGTACTTCGCCTCGTAGTCGTAGAAGCCGGTGCGCGGCACGATCTCGGTGACCGTGAGCGCCTTGCCGTCCATCACCGCGACCGCCAGCTCGAGGCCGCGGATGTAGGGCTCGATCATCACCTCCTCGCCGAACGTCCAGGACGGCGCGATGAGCTCCTGCGGCGGTCCGTTGGCGCCTTCGAAGACCATGAAGACGCCGACCGACGAGCCCTCGGCGTTCGGCTTGACGACGTAGGGCGGCGCCATGACGTGGTCGCGGGCCGCCTCGTGGCGGTTGAAGAGCCCGCCGCCCGGCACCGGCACGCCGGCGGCGGCCATCACCGCCTTCGCCTTGGCCTTGTCCATGGCGAGCGCCGAGGCGAGCACCCCGCAGTGCGTATAGGGGATGGCCAGCGTCTCCAGCACCCCCTGCACGCAGCCGTCCTCGCCCCAGACGCCGTGCAGCGCGTTGAAGCAGACGTCCGGCGAGAGGCGGGTCAGCACCGCAGCGAGGTCGCGGCCGGCATCGACGCGGGTGACCTTCGCGCCCAGCCGTTCCAGCGCATCGGCGCAGGCCGCACCGGATACGAGACTGACCTCGCGTTCGGGCGAGAGGCCGCCCAGCAGCACGGCGACGTGATGGCCGTCGAGGGGCTTGGACATGGGCGTTTAAGTCTCCGGCGCGGACAGCATCCGGTTTGTCGCTGAATCGCCGGGCGCTGTTAAGGCCGCGGCGGCTGCGGCGCGGCGACGCCCGGGGCCGGCGCCTTGAAGTCGAGGTCGGAATTGGCGGCGATGTAGACGAACGCCGCCCAGGTGGCGACCGCCTGGCTCAGCTGGGCGGGATCGACCTTGTCGAGCGTGTCCTCCGATGAGTGGTGCCAGTCGAAATAGCGGCTGGCGTCCTGGCTGACCGCGAAGGCCGGCACGCCGGCGCGGACCAGGTCGGCGGTGTCGTCGCCGCTGCCGCGGCTGGGCTCGGGGCTGACGACGACCCCGAGCGGCGCGATCGTCGCGGCGTAGTCGAGCATCTCCGGGGTCTTGGCCGAGCCGGCCGGCAGGCCGACCTGCCAGGCGCGGTCGGCGCCGATGTCGGATTCGCCGATCACCACGATGTCGTCGGCCTTGTGGGCGGCGGCGAAGGCGGCGCGGGCGAAGTCCATCTCTTCGGCGCCGAAGAGGGCGACGCGGATGGTGCGCTGCGGCGGGTTCTGGGTTCCGGCCAGTTTCGCGGCGGCGACCGCGATCGCCATGCCGGCCCCGTCGTCGATCGAGCCGGTTCCGGGGTCCCAGGAATCCAGGTGGCCGCCGACCTGGACGATCTGGTCGGGATGCGCCGAGCCGCGGATCTCGCCCTCGACCGTCCAGGCGGTGGCCGGCTGGCTTGTCGAGGCCAGCTTCAGCCGGATGCGGATCGGCTGGCCGCGGGCGGCGAGATGGTCGATCAGCTCGGCGTCGACGGTAGAGAGCGCCGCGGCGGGGATCTTCGGCGCATCCGGCTCGTAGTTCAGCGCGCCGGTATGCGGCTCGCGGCTGACGCCGGTGGCCAGCGAGCGCAGCAGGTAGGCGACCGCGCCGCGCCTGGCGGCCTCGCTCGGCCCCTGGCGGCGCACCGGGTTCAGCGCCCCGTAGCCAGTCCCTTGGGTCGAGCGCGGCATCGGCTGGGTGACGACGGCGATCTTGCCGGCCAGCGAGCCGGGCGGCGCGGCCAGCAGGTCGGCGTAGCTGTGGAAGAGCGCGATCTCGCCTTCGACGCCCTCCGGCGGGGTGGGGACCGAGCCGCCGAGCCCGAGGATGGCGAGCTTCTGCGGATGCGGCGCGACGATCTCGGCGTCCTCGGGACCGCGGATCCAGGCGGTGATCGGGAACGGTTCGACGTGGACGTTCTGGAAGCCGAGCGAGGTCAGCCTGGCCACGGCCCAGTCGCGCGCCCTGGCCGCCGCCTCGGTTCCGGCCAGCCGCTCGCCCACCTCGACCGAGACGGACTCGATGTAGTCGTAGGCGGTGGCGTCATGCAGCGCCCGGTCGCGGACCGCCTCGGCGCCGACCCGCAACGGGTCGGCCATCGCGGCGGACGGGAGGGCGACGGCGAGCAGCGCCGCGATCGTCATCCAGGTGCGCATGGGTCCCCTCCGCGGCGCCGCTTCAGGGCTTCGGCGGTGCGCGCCGGGGCGGTTCAAGTCAAGCGGCGGCTTGGCCCTAGCGGCGCTCGATCCGCATCGGCAGGCCGTCGCGCGGCCGGATGGTGACGCGTTGCTGGATCACCACCGGATAGCCGGGCCGCAGGCGCAGCCGGAAGCGCTGCGCCAGCGTCGCCAGGATCAGCGTCGCCTCGTTCATCGCCATCATCTGGCCGATGCAGACCCTGGGGCCGCCACCGAACGGCAGGTAGGCGAAGCGTGGGCGCCCGGCGCTGCGCTCCGGCAGGAAGCGATCGGGATCGAAGGTCTCGGGATTGTCCCAGAGGCTGCGATGCCGGTGCAGCACCCACGAGGCGATGCTGATGATGCCGCCCTTGGGGATGCGCACGCCGCAGATCTCGTCGGCCTCTTTGGCGATCCGCGCCGAGATGCCCGGGGCCGGCGGATAGAGCCGCATGCTCTCCTCGACGATGCGGCGGGTGACCTGCAGCTTCGGCAGATCCGCGTCGGTCGGCGTGCGGCCGCCCAGCACCTCGGCCAGCTCGGCGTGCAGCCGCGCCTCCCAGGCCGAGTAGTGCGAGAGCACGTACCAGATGAAGGTCATCGCCGAGGCGGTGGTCTCGTGGCCGGCGACGAAGATGGTCAGCACCTCGTCGCGCACCTCCTGCGTCGAGAGCTTCGCGCCGGTCTCCTCGTCGAGGGCGGCGACCAGGCGGCCGAGCAGGTCGAGCTTGCCCGGATTGGCGCGGCGCTGCTCGATCAGCCGATTGAGCGCGCCGTCGAGCGCTTCGAACAGCTGGCCGAACAGCCGTTCGCGCTGCTTCATGCGGATGCCGCTGATGATCGGCACCACGTCGAGCAGGTTGAACTTGAAGGCCTCGCCGCTCTCGTGCAGCGACGAGCCGGTCACCTCCACCATCTCCGCAGCGTCGCCCGAGAAGGCCGTGCGGCAGATGATCTCCAGCGTCAGCCGGGTCATCTCGGCCGAGACGTCGAGCTCGACGCCGTCAGCCAGCTTGGCCCAGCCGTCGGCGAAGTCGGCCGACGCCTCGGCCATCGCCGCGGAATAGCCGGCGACGCTGCGCGGGTCGAACGAGGGCGCCATGATCCGCCGATGCGCCCGCCAGGCTTCGCCGCCGCGGGAAAGCAGGCCGTCGCCGAACGCGGCGCGGAACAGGCGGTTCTCGGTGTCGGTCTTCGGATAGTTGGCGACCTTGTCGATCAGCACCTGCTTGATGCCGGCCGGATCGCTGACCATCCAGGCGCGCTGGAAGATCGACGGGATGCGCCAGACCGGCTGCTCGTAGGCGGCCATCGGGATGGTCTCGAACGGGTTGTCGCGGCCGTCGCTGCTGAGCTGGGCCTTCGGGCGCGGCCCGGGCGGGCGCATCCCCACCAGAACCGGCGCTTCGCCCGCGTCGATGACGGTCATCGGACCGATCTCCCCCTGAAGCCGGACGGGATCGTACACGCCGGGCGGCGCGGCGCACCTTAATTGGGGTTCACCTCCGGCGGGCGCGAGGTCAGGAGGCCGATGCGCCCTCGGTCGTCGGCCGACCGGGCAGCCGGCACAGCCACTGCGAGCCGTGGGAGTCGCTGGGGTTGTTGACCCAGCCGGTGAGCTGCGGGTTCACCAGGTTGCGGCTGGAGACGAAGTAGAGCGGCGCGAACGGCATGTCGGCGACGAGGATGGCCTCGGCCTTGCGCATGTGGGCGGTGCGCTGGGCGGGATCGACCGCGTTCATCGCTGCGTCGAGCTCGGCGTCGTAGGCCGGGTTGGCGTACTGGCCGAAATTGTTGGCGCCGGTGTTGGAGCGGAAGATGTCGAGGTAGCCCGAGCGCATCGCCGGCCAGCCAGCCGGCGTCGCCGACCTGGTAGTCGTGCAGCTCGTATTCCATGTAGGCCACCTGCACGTCGTTCTCCTGCAGCTGCGCCTCGACGCCGACCGCCTTCCAGTCGCTCTGGACCGACGGCAGGAACAGCGTCGGGTCGGCGCTGTTGCGGTGCTTGATCAGCAGCTTCAGCGGGTGGCCGGGCCCATAGCCGGCCGCCGCCAGCAGCCGCCGGGCCTCCGCCTGCCGACGCTCGAACGGCCAGGCGGCCCAATAGGGCTTGGCCCCGTCGGAGTAGTCGGGGACGCCGGTCGGGATCAGGCCGTAGGCGGACGCCTGGCCGGCGCGGAGCAGCTTCTGGGTGATGAAGTCGCGGTCGATCGCCATCGAGAGCGCCTGCCGGACCCGCACGTCCTTCAGCGACGGCTCACGCATGTTGAACGACAGGTAGGTGACGCCGTACTGCGGCGCGACCCGCAGGTAGTCTCTGAGGACCGTGCGGCGCAGCAGCGTCACGCGGTTCGACTGCACGGTGGTCGAGACGTCGAGATCGCCGGCCTTGACGCCGCGCTCGTTGGAGATCGCATCGGTCGACGGGTTGAAGTCGACCTCGCTGAAACAGACCTTGTCCGCGCCCCAGTAGCGGGGGTTCTTGCGCAGCACGACGGCGTCGCCGAGCCGCCAGTCGACCAGCGTGTAGGGTCCGTCGGCGAGGAAGTGGCCGGGCTTGGTCCAGGCATCGCCCCAGCGCTCGATGGCTTTCCTCGGTTCCGGCCACAGCGCCCGGCCGCCGGCGTAGAGCGGCAGGAGCGGCCAGGGGTGCGAGAGGCGGATCACCACCGTGTAGGGATCGGGCGCCTCGATCCCGGCGGCGCTCAGCGGGAGCGTGCCGTTCGTCACCTGCTCGGCGTTCTTCAGGAACGGGAACAGGATGAACGAGTTGGAGGACGCGGTCTTCGGATCGAGGGTGCGCCGCACGCCGTAGACGAAGTCGTCCGCGGTCACCGGCGAGCCGTCCGACCACTGGGCGTCGTGGCGCAGGTGGAAAGTCCAGGTGAGGCCGTCCGGGCTGGCCTCCCAGGACGTGGCGACGCCCGGAACGGGCTTGCCGTTGGCGTCGATGTCGGTGAGGCCGACGATCATCTGGCTGACGATGTTGCCCTCCCAGACCCCGTCGATCAGGGCCGGGTCTAGGGTGGTGGGCTCCGCGCCGTTGCCGTCGGCGAGGCAGAGCGCGCCGGGCGGGCAAGGCGGCCGGTGGCCCTTGTGCTGGCAGCCGCCGACGAGGCCAAGCACCAGGGCCGCGGCGGCGAGCAGTGTGGCGCGCCAGCCGGTCATGCAGGCCGCCCGATGCGTTTGATCTCCCACTCGAGCACGACGCCGGTTTTGTCCGCCACGTCGGCCCGCACCGCCTCGCCGAGCCGCTCCAGGTCGGCGGCGCTGGCCTCGCCGGTGTTGATCATGAAGTTCGCGTGCAGGGGCGAGAACATCGCCCCGCCCAGCGGCTTGCCGCGCCAGCCGGCCTCGTCGACCAGCTTCCAGGCGCTCATCCCGGGCGGGTTCTTGAAGGTCGAGCCGCCGGTCTTCTCGCGGATCGGCTGGGTGGCTTCGCGGCGGGCGGTGATCTCGTCGATGGTGGCGGCGACCACCGCCGGATCGTCGGCCCGGCCCTGGAAGACGGCGCCCAGCCAGATGATCGAGCCCTCGGGGATGGCGCTGCGCCGATAGGCGAAGCCGAGGTCGCCGACGGTGCGGATCTGCTGCTCGCCGAACCGGTCGACGCCCCAGGCGACCTTCAGCACGTCCTTGGTCTCCGAGCCGTAGCAGCCGGCGTTCATGGTCAGCGCCCCGCCGATCGTACCCGGGACGCCGGCGTAGAACTCCAGCCCGGCGATGCCGGCCTTGGCGGCGGCTCTGGCCACCGACGCATCGAGCGCGCCCGGCTCGGCGATCACCGCCGCGTCCTCGGCCTGGACGTGGATGCCGGCGAACGCCCGCCCCGCCAGCCGCACCACGACGCCCTCGACGCCGCCGTCGCGCACGATGACGTTCGACCCGACGCCCAGCACGGTCAGCGGGACTTCCTCGGGTAGCGCGGCGAGGAAGGCGCTCAGGTCCTCCGCGTCGGCCGGCAGGAAGAGCACGTCCGCCGGCCCCCCCACCCGGAACCAGGTGAACGGCGCCAGCGGCTCGTCGATGAGCAGCTTGCCGCGCACGGCGGGTAATTCATCCCGCCAACTCATCCTCCTGCCCCGGGTTGGAGGGAGGTCACTTGTGCAGGTCCTCCAGCTGGGCGGGCAGCGCCTGCGCCCATCCCGTGATGTCGCCGGCGCCCAGGCAGATCACCAGGTCGCCGTCCTGCGCCTCGGCGGCGATCAGCGCCGGCAGCGCGGCGGGGCTCTGCAGCGCCAGTACGTGGCGGTGGCCGTGGCGCTTCAGGCCCTCGACCAGCGCGTCGCGGTCGGCGCCCTCGATCGGCGCCTCGCCGGCCGGGTAGACGTCGGCGACGATCACCACGTCGGCGTCGTTGAAGGCGCGGCAGAACTCCTGGAAGAGGTCCCTCAGCCGCGTGTAGCGATGCGGCTGCACCACGGCGATCACCCGCCCGTTGGTGACCGCGCGGGCCGCCTTCAGCACGCTGGCGATCTCCACCGGGTGGTGGCCGTAGTCGTCGACGACGCGCACGCCTCGCGCCTGGCCGGTGAAGGTGAAGCGGCGCTTGACGCCGCCGAACCCGGCCAGGCCCTTGCGAATGGCTTTCTCCGGCGCGCCGAGCTCGCGGCCGACGGCGATGGCGGCCAGCGCATTCAGCACGTTGTGCTCGCCCGCCATCGGCAGCCTGATCTCGCCCAGCACCGTGGTGGCGCCGCCCGGCGCGTTGATCAGCACGTCGAAGGTCGAGCCCTCGGCGCCGAAGCCGAGGTTCAGCGCCCTGACCTCCGCCTGCGGGTTGACGCCGTAGGCGATCAGCCGCCGGTTCTCGACCCGCGAGGCCATCTCCTGCACGTCCGGATCGTCGATGCAGACGGCGGCGAAGCCGTAGAACGGGATGCTCGCGACGAAGTCCTGGAACGCCCGCTTCACCGCCTCGAAGTCGCCGTAGTGGTCGAGGTGCTCGGGGTCGATGTTGGTCACCACGGCGACGGTGGGCCGCAGGCGCAGGAAGGTGCCGTCGCTCTCGTCGGCCTCGACGACGATCCAGTCGCCCTCGCCCACCTTCGCGTTGGCGCCGTAGGCGTTGATGATGCCGCCGTTGACCACGGTGGGATCGAACCCGGCGGCGTCGAGGATGGCGGCGACCATCGAGGTGGTGGTGGTCTTGCCGTGGGTGCCGCCGACCGCCACCGAGTGCTGCTGGCGCATCAGTTCGGCCAGCATCTCGGCGCGGCGCACCAGCGGTATGCGGCGGGCGCGGGCGGCGGCGAGCTCAGGGTTGTCGCTCTTCACCGCGCTGGTGAATACCACTGCCGAGGCGCCGTCGATGTGCGCCGGGTCGTGGCCGATGAAGACCTTCGCGCCCAGTTTCTCCAGCCGCTCGGTGTTGGCCCCGGCGCGGGCGTCGGAACCCTGCACCTGGTAGCCGATCCGCAGCATGATCTCGGCGATGGCGCTCATGCCGATCCCGCCGATGCCGACGAAATGCACGGGGCCGAGATCGAACGGAACAGGCCGGCGATTCATGGCCGCTGCTTAGCCGAGATTGGCGGCGCGCACACGGGGGCTGCTCAGCCGGCGAACCGCGCTCTCGACGCGACGGCGGCCGGACGGGCGTAGCAGCGAGCGAGCCAGTCCGTGACGCGGGGATAGGGCGTCAGGTCCAGGCGGCTGGAGCGCGAGGGCGAGAGCACCGCGGCGACGTTGAGGTCGGCGACGGTGAAGGCCTCGGCGATGAGCCATTCGCGATCGGCCAGCGCCCGCTCCAGCGTGGCGAGCCCTTCGGCGACCACCGGGGCGGCGTGCGGCGCGGCGGCGGCGTGGAGGTCGGCGAGCAGTGCGTCGCCCATGATCCAGGGCTCCAGCTGGCCCTGCGCCCAGAGGCTCCAGCGCCAGGCCTGAGCCTCGCCCTGCAGCGTCGCCGGATAGAGGACGCCGAGGCTGTGACGCTTGGCGAGGTAGAGGTTGATGGCGAGCGATTCGGCGAGTGCGAAGCCGTCGTCCTCGATGGTCGGGATCGCGCCGGCCGGGTTGAGCTGCAGGAAAGCCGGCGACTTCAGCAGCGGATCGTCGAAGGCGATGGGATCGTGCTCATAGGCGAGGCCGAGCTCCTCGGCCATCCAGAGAACCCGCAAGGTGCGGCTGCGGGCCGAGCCGTGAATTGTCAGCGCCATGGCCGGGTGTGGCGGCGACTCAGGCGCCGGTCAACCAGCCGACAGCGCCGCCCGCCATGGCGTGAGATCGAGCCTGGGATAGCGTTCGGCAGCCCCCTGCAGCGTTTCCTCTTCCCAGTAGGGATGGCCGGGCGGCGGGAAGCCGAGCGCTTCCAGTTGGCGCGGCGAGCAGCGCTCGACCAGCGGCGTCCAGCCGGCGATGCCCTTGCGCGGCCAGGGGTTGGCGCCCACCCAGTCGGCGCCGGCGACGCGGTAGGCGAGGTTGAAGAAGAAGCGGCCGGACCGGGGCAGGCTGAACTCGGCGCCGCGGTGGACGGTGTCGGCGCTGTAGATCAGTAGCGAGCCGCGCGGGCCGACAGCGCTGACCGCCGCGGCCTCCCACGCGGCGTGGCGTTCGTCCGACACCCGCGCTCTCGGGAACGACAGCTGCATCACCGGCACGTCGGAGGTCAGCTCGCGGCTGACGATGCGCGTCGCGCCGTGCGCCGCGGTGACGTCGGAGAGGAAGAGGAACATCTGCGCCTGGCGCCAGCGGCCATCGGCCCTGGGCGGCAGCATGGTGTGGTTGGTGTAGTCGACGTGGAACGGCTGGTCGTACTGGGTGACGCCGGAATACTTGGCGAAGGTCTCGGCCTGGTAGAGGCGCACGTCGCGGGTCCTCAGCACATCCTCGGCGACGGCGATGATGGCCGGGTGCAGCGCCAGCAGGTTCAGCGTCTGGTCGGGGTGCGGGAACTCCTTCAGCCCGACGAACTGCTGTGGCCGGAAGCGCGGATCGTCGCCCTGGTTGGCCGGCGCGTCGGCGCCGTGGCGAAACACCTCGCCGCGCGGATCGGCGACGCCGGCGTGGAACTCCTCCGGCCGCGGATAGAGCTCGAAGAGGCCCGGATGCGCGGCGTCGATCTCGGCCTCGGCCAGCAAGCTCGGGATCAGCACCCAGCCATGACGTTCGAAGTGCTCGACATGGGCGGCGGCGTGGCGGGGTTGCATGCTATCGAGCTTAGCCGAGGTTGTGCGAAAAATGGGGACACACACGCTTTTCCGGATCCGCTGTTGGCGGCAGCGTTGCTGTCGACCGGAAAAGCGTGTGTGTCCCCATTTTTCGGCGGTCGACCACGACGCGCTGCCGTAAATTGGTGGCCGGCCTGGACCTCGATCGACCTCAACCAAGCTTCCGCGCCGAGGGGGCGACCTGTCGCGCACGCTTGCCTGATGCCCGACAGAGTCGCCTCCGGCACGTCGTCATCGAAGAACTCGCCGATTCCCGCTTCCAATCGGTCAGCCAGCGGCTCCAGCGACACCAGTCCATCCGATCGTCCCGCGACGTGCGCCCGAACGCTGGACCAGGGCCACTGGGTCGCCGACGCCACGAGGCCGGCTCGCACCGGGTTCAGCCCGACGTATCGGGCGCAGGCCATGAAGTGGTCCTCGTCCATCGGAAACGATGCAAACCGTCCCTGCCAAAGGAACCCGCGCCAGCCCTCACGCTCGTTGATCAGTCGTGTGTAGCGCAGGTGCGTGCGGCCAACGGCCCGGGCAAGGCCGTCTTCGGACGTAGGTGCGGCGATCAGGTGAACGTGGTTCGGCATAAGACAATAGGTCCAGACGGAGACACCGGCAGCCGCGAACTCCTCTGCGGCGATGCGCAGATAGGTTCGATAGTCAGCCGGCGAGAAGAAGGTCCGCTGCCGCCGATTACCGCGTTGCACCACGTGATGTGGCGTGCCGGGGATCACGATACGAGCGGTGCGCGGCATGACCTCCCCCGCGAGATTGTTCTGTTTTTGTTCTATTCCAGCCATCGGCTGCGCGGAAGCAAGAAAATGGGGACACACACGCTTTTCCAGAGCGGAGAACCTCGTCGTCAGAGGTGGAAAAGCGTGTGTGTCCCCATTTTCTGAGGGGGTCAGCGGTCCGTCGGGCGGGGGGCGAGCCAGTGGCGGATCGGGCGCCAGACGCCAAACAGGATGGCGGCGACGCCGATCACCAGCTCCAGCCCGATCAGCAGAAAGACCAGGATCATCAGGAGGTCGGCGGCGCCGTTCTGCTTCGGGATGAGCTGGGCCATGACCGCCGCGGCGGCCACCGAGACCACGCCGATCAGGACCACCACGGGGCGGAAGATCGTCATCCACAGCATGTCGCACCTCCATATGGAGATCGGGCGGCCATAACAAAACGCTGAAGGCCGCCCTTGGCAAGCTCAGGCGGCGGTCTTCTCCACCAGGTCCGCCAGGCGGTCGGCGGCGTCGGGCTTGGCGACGGTCTTGGCGGCAGCGGCCATCGCGGCGAGGCGGGCGGGGTCTGCGATCAGCGCCGCGATCAGGGCCGAGAGGCTCTCGATCGAAAGCTGGTCTTCGTTCAGCACTTCGGCGCCGCCGGCCTCGGCAAGCAGGCGGGCGTTCTGACCCTGGTCGTCGTCGAGGGCGATCTTCAGCGGCACCAGGATCGAAGGGCGGCCGGCGACGGCGATCTCGCAGACTGTCGAAGCGCCGGCGCGGCCGATCATCAGGTGGCAGGCGGCGAGGCGCTCGCCCATCCGCTCGAAGAACGGCGCGATCTCCGCCTCGACATCGGCGGCGGCGTAGGTCTCCCTGGCGCGCTCGACCGCCTCGGGCCGGGTCTGCTGCTGCACCTTGAGGCGCCTGCGGGTCGCGTCCGGCAGCGCCGCGATCGCCCGCGGCGTCATCTCCGACAGCAGCCGCGCGCCCTGGCTGCCGCCGGTGATCAGCAGGCGCACTTCGCCGGCCGGCGGGTCGTAGGGCCGGTCGTAGATCGCCTGGATGTCGGGCCGCACCGGATTGCCGACCACGACCGCCCGCGCCTGCGACTGAGGCCGGGGCTTTCAGCAGCGTCGGGAAGGCGCAGGCGACGGCGGTGACCCTGGGCGCCAGCAGCCGGTTGGCGCGGCCCATCACCGCGTTCTGCTCGTGGATGATCGTGCGCCGGCCCTGGCTGATCGCCGCGATCAGCGCGGGCAGCGACGGATAGCCGCCGAAGCCGACCACCACCGCCGGCTTCAGCGCCGCGAGCTCGGCCCTGGCCTGCATCACGCCCCTGAGGATCGCCCCGCCAGCCTTCGCCGCGCCCAGCGGATCGCCCGGCTTGAAGGTGGCGGCCGAGAGCGGGATGCGGCGCTCGGCGGGAAAGCTGGCCGACAGGGTCTGCACCCGCTCGTCGGTGGCCAGCACCACGCGCCAGCCGCGAGCGCTCAGCGCCTGCGGCCAGCGCCTGGGCCGGGAAGAGATGGCCGCCGGTGCCGCCGGCGGCGACCACCGCCAGCCTGCCGGGCGAAGCATCAGTCAAACGCGCCGCCCTGCTTGCGACCGGCCGGGGCGTAGGCGCCGGGCCGGCGGCGGGTGAGCGCCAGCGCCATGCCCATGCGTCAGGCCCATCGCCAGCATCGAGGAGCCGCCGTAGGAGATGAACGGCAGCGTCATGCCCTTGGTCGGCATCAGGTCGAGGTTCACGGCGACGTTGATGAAGGCCTGCATGCCGACCAGCACGAAGAGCCCCGCCGCCGCCACCTGCTCGAACGGGTCGGAGAGCCGCATGGCCTTGAAGAGCCCGCGCAGGGTCAGGAACATGAAGAGCGCGATCAGGATCAGCGAAAACCACAGGCCGTACTCCTCGGCCGAGGCCGAGTAGATGAAGTCGGTGTGCATGTCGGGCACCTCGCGCTTCATGATGCCCTCGCCCGGCCCGCGGCCGAAGAGGCCGCCGGCGCGATGGCCTGGGCGGCGCGGTCGACCTGGTGGGTGTCGAGCGTCTTGTCGTGGCCGAAGAAGCGGTCGACGCGGCTGCGCCACGTGCTGGAAGAGGAAATAGGTGCTGCCCAGCCCGGCCACCGCCGTGCCGCCCAGCCCCATCACCCAGCTCATCGGCACGCCGGCCATCCAGAACGCCGCCCCGAAGGCGATGGTGATCAGCACCGTCTGGCCGACGTCCGGCTCGATCAGCAGCAGGCGCCACCGCGAGCAGGTAGAGGCAGAAGGCGATCGAGACGCCCGGCACGCCCTCGCCCTTCTGGCCCTCGGAGAACATCCAGGCGACCATCACGATCAGCGCCGGCTTCATGAACTCCGACGGCTGCAGGGTGAAGCCGGCGATCTCCACCCAGCGCGTCGCGCCCTTGGCGTTATGGCCCAGGAAGATCAGCGCGATCATCAGCGCGATGGCGACGACGTAGATGAAGAAGGCCGAGCGGCGCACGCCGCGCGGGCTCAGCATCGAGACGCCGAGCAACGCCGCGATCCCCGCCCACCGCGAAGATCGACTGGCGGACCGCGAAGTGGAACGGGAACGGGATGTCGAGCCGGTAGGCCGCCGCGGGGCTGGTGCCGAACGAGAGCAGCACGCCCAGCCCGATCAGCGCCATCGCCGCGCCGAGCAGCCAGTGGTCGACCGTCCACCACCAGAGCGCCCAGCCGCGAGCGGTCGTCGCGGGAGAAAGCATGCTTCGAGGCGGGAAGCTGAAGCTCGGCCATCGGCGGCTAGGCTCTCACCTCTCGGGCCACTGGCGCGGTGAGCTGGTGGACGGCGGCGCGGAAGGCTTCGCCGCGGTCCTCGAAGTCGGCGAACTGGTCGAACGAGGCGCAGGCCGGCGAGAGCAGCACGATGGCGTCCTCGCCCGTCGCCCTGGCGTCGGCGAAGGCGGCGCGCACCGCGGCGTCCATCGTGCCGCAGCGGGCGTAGGGCGCGCGGCGATCCAGCGTAGCGGCGAACGCGTCCTCGGCCTCGCCGATCAGGTAGGCCTTGGCCACCGAGCCGAACAGGTCGGCGAGGCTCTCGATGCCGCCGGCCTTGGCCTGGCCGCCGGCGATCCAGTAGACCTTCGGGTAGCTGGAGAGCGCCTGGCGGGCGGCGTCGGCGTTGGTGGCCTTGGAGTCGTTGACGAACCGCACCCGTCCGATCGCGCCGACCGTCTCCATGCGGTGGGCGAGGCCCGGAAAGGTCATCAGCCCTTGCGCGGCGGCCTGCTCGGAAAGGCCGAGCGCGCGGGCCGCGGCATAGGCGGCGGCCGCGTTCTGCCAGTTGTGGCGGCCCGGCAGCGAGACGGCGCGGGTGAGGTCGGCAGATCTCGATGACGCGCTCGCCGGTGGCGTCGTAGAGCATGCCCTGCAGCGCGTAGACGCCGCGGCCCATCGAGCGGCGGGCGCTGATCGGCACGATGGTGCGCCGGTTGGCGGCGGTGATCTCGGTGACGATCTGCTGGCACCAGGCGTCGTCGACGCCGACCACGGCGGTGTCGCCCTTGCCCTGGTTCAACAGGATGCGCCGCTTGGCGGCGACGTAGCCGGCCATGTCGCCGTGCCGTTCCAGGTGGTCGGGCGAGATGTTGAGGATGATGGCGACGTCGGGCTTCAGGCTCGAGGTCAGGTCGAGCTGATAGGACGACAGCTCCAGCACGTAGACCGCGCCGCCGTGCATGTCCTCGAGGCCCAGCACGCCGACGCCGATGTTGCCGCCGATGCGCACGTCGCGGCCGGCCTGGCGGCAGACGTGGCCGACGAGGGCGGTGGTGGTGGACTTGCCGTTGGTGCCGGTGATGGCGACGATCTTCGGGCGCCGGTGCGACGGCGCGGCGGCGACCGTGCGGGCGAAGAGCTCGATGTCGCCCATGATCTCGCACGCCCGCCGCGTTGGCCCGCTCGACCGTCCAGTGCGGCTTCGGATGGGTCAGCGGCACGCCGGGCGAGAGCACCAGCGCCGCCAGCGTCGGCCAGTCGGCGGTGCGTCAGGTCCTCCAGCGTGAAGCCCTCGGCCTCAGCGGCCTCGCGGGCGGCGGCGTTCTCGTCCCAGACCACGACCCTGGCCCCGCCGGCGGCGAGCGCCCGCGCAGCGGCAAGACCCGTGCGGGCCAGGCCGAACACGGCGACCTTCTTGTCCTCGAAGCCGCGGACCGGGATCATGACGTCGCGCCGGTCCTCCCCTACCGCAGCTTCAGGGTGGCGAGGCCGACCAGCGCCAGCATCACCGAGATGATCCAGAAGCGGATCACGATGGTCGGCTCGGCCCAGCCCAGCCGTTCGAAGTGGTGGTGGATCGGCGCCATCCGGAAGACCCGCCGGCCGGTCAGCTTGAACGAGGCGACCTGGACCATCACCGAGACCGTCTCCAGCACGAAGAGGCCGCCGACGATGGCCAGCACGATCTCGTGCTTGGTGGCGACCGCCACCGCGCCCAGGCCGCCGCCCAGCGCCAGCGAGCCGCTGTCGCCCATGAAGATCTTGGCCGGCGGGGCGTTGTACCAGAGGAAGCCCAGGCACGAGCCGACCATGGCCGCGCAGTAGACGCCAACCTCGCCGACCCCGGGCACGAAGTGCAGCTGCAGATAGTCGGCGAATTTGAAGTTGCCGACCAGGTAGGCGATCAGGCCGAAGGTGCCGGCGGCGATCATCACCGGCACGGTGGCCAGGCCATCGAGCCCGTCGGTGAAGTTCACCGCGTTCGAGGCGCCGATCACCACCAGCGCGCCGAAGGCCAGGTAGAACCAGCCGAGGTCCAGCAGCGCGCGCTTGAAGACCGGGAAGGCCACCGAGGTGGAAAGATGCGGCCTCGGCGCGGCGGGGCCGTACCAGGCCATCAGGAACACGGCCAGGATCGCGACCGACGGCTTCGATCAACAGGCGCACCAGCCGGAGATGCCGGCGGTGCTCTGCTTGGTGACCTTGGCGTAGTCGTCGAGGAAGCCCAGCAGCGCCGAAGGCCAGCGTGATGAAGAGCACCGATCCAGACGTAGACGTTGGTGAGGTCGGCCCACAGCAGCGTGCCGACCGCGATGCCGGCCAGGAACATCAGCCCGCCCATGGTCGGCGTGCCGGCCTTCTCGACGATGTGGCGCTCGATGCCGTCGGCGCGGATCGGCTGGCCCTTGCCCTGCCTGCGCCTGCATCCAGCGGATGAAGCGCGAGCCCATGGCGACCACGGTCAACTGGGCGGTGATCAGCGAGAGGCCGGAGCGGAAGGTCAGGTAGCGCAGCAGGTTGAGGACCGGGATGTAGTGGTGGTTGTCCGCCAGCCGCTCGTAGAGCAGGTAGAGCATCAGGCGGCCTCCCCGGCGCGGGACGCCAGCGCCTTCAAGGCGTCGAACAGCGCCTTGGCGTGCGAGTCCCGCGACCCCTTCACCATCACCACGTCCCCAGGCTCTACGGCCCGGGTGACGCACCGGCGCGAGTTCGCGCCGCGGTTTCGGCGTACGCGCCTTGGCGAGTCGGCGGAAGCGCCGTCGCACAGAGGCTTTTCATCATCGGGCCGGCGCAGAAGACGAGGTCGACCTTGGCCGCCTCGATCTCGCGCGGCCAGGGCGGCGTGATAGGCGCGGCGACTCAGACCCCAGCTCCAGCATGTCGGTGAGCACGGCGATGCGCCGGCGCGAGGCGGCCGCGCAGGCCCAGCGTGCGCAGCGCCGCGGCGACCGAGACCGGGTTGGCGTTGTAGCTGTCGTCGATCAGCGTGAAGCGCGCCGCCGGCGATCGTCACCTCGCCGCTCGGCGCCGCGGCCTTCGAGCGGCTCGAACGCCGCCAGCGCCGCCAGCGCGTCGTCCAGCGCGACGTCCAGCGCCTCCATCATCAAGAGCGCCGCCAGGCTCATCAGCCCCCAGTGCGAGCCGGTCTGGCGCAGCGTGAAGGCGATCGGCCGGCCGTGCAGCCGCGCCTCGACGCAGGCGCCGGCGCCTTCCAGTCGGAAGTCGGTGAGCTGGGCGGCGCAGCCGTCGCGCGTGCCGAAGCAGATCACCTGCGCGCCGCGGCCGCGCGCCGTCCTCGGCCAGAAAGTCGAACCAGCGGTTGTCGGCGTTCAGCACCGCCTTGCCGCCGCCCGCCAGGCCCGCGAAGATCTCGGCCTTGGCGCGGGCGACGCCCATCTCGCCGTCGGCGAAGTTCTCGATGTGCACCGCCGCGACGTTGGTGACCACGACCGCCTGCGGGCGGACCATGCGGGTCAGCGGGGTGATCTCGTCGGCATGGTTCATGCCGATCTCGAACACCGCGCGCTCGGTGTCGCGCGGCATCCGCGCCAGCGTCAGCGGCACGCCGATGTGGTTGTTGTACGACTTCACCGAGGCATGGGCCGGGCCGGCGCGCGCCAGGCCGGCGGCGATCGCCTGGGTGACGCTGGTCTTGCCGACCGAGCCGGTCACCGCGCCGCGGCGGGCCTGCGGCGCCCGCTCGCGGGCCGCGACGCCCAGCCGCTCCAGCGCCTGCAGCGTGTCGGCGACCATCACAGCCGCGCCGGCGACCGGGCGGCTCGCCAGCACGCCAGCCGCGCCGCGCTCCAGAGCCGCGGCCGACGAAGTCGTGGCCGTCGCGCTCGCCGGCCAGGGCGACGAAGAGGTCGCCGGGCGCCAGCGTGCGGGTGTCGATCGAGACGCCGGTCGCGGCGAACGGCGCGCCGGCGAGCTCGCCGCCGGTGGCGGCGACGAATCTCGGCGGAGGTCCAGAGCGGCTCAGCCATGCGCCGGCTCCAGGCCGAGCGCGGCGGCGGTTTCGTCGACGTCGTCGAACGGGATGGATGATCGCGCCGATGGTCTGGCCCTGCTCGTGCCCCTTGCCGGCCACCACCAGCACGTCGCCGCGCTTCAGCATCGCGGCGGCGGCGCGGATCGCCTCGCGGCGGTCGCCGATCTCGCGCAGACCCGAAGCGCCGGCGCGGATCTCGGCGCGGATCGCGGCCGGGTCTTCCGAGCGCGGATTGTCGTCGGTGACGATGGCGACGTCGGCGAGGCCGGCGGCGATGGCGCCCATCTGCGGGCGCTTGGCCTTGTCGCGGTCGCCGCCGGCGCCGAACACCACGATCAGCCGGCCGGTGGCGTGCGGGCGCGAGCGCCAGCAGCACGCTTCTCCAGGCCGTCGGGCGTGTGGGCGTAGTCGACGTAGGCCTCGCCGCCCTTGCGGCCGGCGCCGATCCGCTGCATGCCGGCCGCGCGCGCCCTCGATATGCTCCAGCGCCTCCAGCACCGCCTCGGTCTTCTCGCCGGCGGCGATGCAGAGCCCGGCGGCGACCAGGGCGTTGGAGGCCTGGAAGGCGCCGGCGAGCGGCAGGCGGACGTCGAAGCTGCGGCCCTCGGCGCCGATCCGCAGGCGCTGCCCGCCGGGCGTCAGGCTCGCGGTGCGCAAGCGTGAGCCCCTCGCCCATCGCGCCGACCGAGAAGATCGTCAGCCCGCTGGTCGACGGCGGCGGCGGCGAAGGCCGGATAGGCGTCGGAGTCGGCGTTCAGCACGGCGACCGCGCCGCGCGGCGCAAGGTCCTCGAACAGCCGCAGCTTGGCGGCGCGGTAGGCCTCCATCGTCCCGTGGTAGTCGAGGTGGTCCTGGGTGAGGTTGAGGAAGCCCGCGGCGGTCAGGTTCACGCCGTCGAGGCGGCGCTGGTCGATGCCGTGCGAGGAGGCTTCGAGCGCCAGGTGGGTGACGCCGCGGCCCGGCCAGGTCGGCCGAGCAGGCGCGCGACGTCGCCGGCGTCGGGCGTGGTGAGCCCCGATGGCGGGGTGACCTGCTCGCCGCCGGCCTGCACGCCCAGCGTGCCCATGCTGGCCGAGGCGTGGCCGAGGCGTTCGAAGATCTGCCGGCAGAAGGTGGCGACCGAGGTCTTGCCGTTGGTGCCGGTGACCGCGACGCAGATCTGCGGTTGCGCGCCCCAGAGTTCGGCGGCGGCCAGCGCATAGGCGCGGCGCGCGTCGTTGACCTGCACCACCGGCGCGCTGGCCTTCACCGGCGCCTCGGCGATCACCGCGGCGGCGCCGGCAGCCAGCGCGGCCGGCACGAAGTCGCGGCCGTCGGCGTCGGCGCCCGGCAACGCGGCGAACAGCCAGCCTGGCTTGACCTTGCGGCTGTCGGCGGTGACGCCCTCGATCACCGGGTCGGCCGCCACCTCGCGGCGCAGCAGGTCGGAAAGTCGGCAGCCCGGTCACCGCTCGTTGGCTCCCAGCTTGTCCGCCCCGGCTCCAGGCCCCGACTTGCGGCTCAAATCCGACGCCAGGATGACGCGCCGCACGCCGAGGAACGGGGCGATGCGGTCGATCACCCGCTCGGCGGCCGGCGCGGCGGTGAAGCCGCCGCTGGTGACGCCGCTGTCGGCCTGCACCGGCTTGGGCTCGTCGAGCATGATCAGCACGAGATAGCGGTCCGCGTCGATCGGTCCGTCGGTGGGGAAGATGGCGGCGAACGAGGCGAGGTTCGCCGCGTTCTTGCCCTCCACATAGTGGCCGTGGACCAGCTTGGTGGCGGTGCCGGTCTTGCCGCCGACCCGCAGGCCGATCGCATCGGCCCGCGTGCCGGTGCCCTCGGTGACGTTGAGGCGCATCAGCCGCATCATGGTCTCGGAGGTCGAATTCCTGGATGATCCGGCGTCCGGGCGCCGGCGCCTGGCCGGGCTCGAGCTTGCTTCAGCGTCAGCGGCCGGTAGATGCCGCCGTTGAGGATGGCGCTCATGCCGGTGGCGATGGCCAGCGGGCTCACCGAGATGGCATGGCCGAACGACATCGAGGCGACCGTGTTGGGCGACAGCACGCTTCTGGGTCAGCGGCTGGGCCGACTCCGCCAGCTCGCTGGGCGCGGCCGCGAAGAGGCCGAACGCGTGGTAGTAGCGGCCCATGATCTCGGGCGCCGGCCCGCAGGCCCAGCCGCGCCGCGCCGATGTTGGACGAGTGGGTGAAGACGTGGGCGAGCGACAGCTGCGCATCGCCGTGGTCGTAGTCGTGGATGGTCTGGCCCGGCAGCTCCAGCGGGGTTGCGACGTCGAACATGGTGTCCGGCGTGGCGACGCCGCTGTCGATGCCCATGGCCAGCGTGAACACCTTCATCACCGAGCCCGGCTCGTAGACCGTGGCGGCGACGTGGTTGACCATGGTCTTGGGGTCGGCGACGCCGGCGTCGTTGGCGTCGAAGTTCGGGATAGCTCGCCATCGCGAGGATCTCGCCGGTGCGCACGTCGACCACGATGCCGGCGGCGTCGGCGACGCCCAGCGTCTGCGAGGTCTGGTCGAGCTCGTTCTCCAGCGCGCCCTGCACGCGCAGGTCGATGGAGAGCGCCAGCGGCTTGGCGCCGGGCGCCCGCAGCTGCGCATCGAACGCCTTCTCGGCGCCGGCCAAGCCAATCCCGTCCGCGCGAGGAAAAGCCGATCACGTGGGCGGCCAGCGCATCGAGCGGATAGGCGCGCCCGCTCTCCTCCTCGAAGCGTGACGCCGGGCAGCGCCAGATCGTGCAGCTGCTGGCCGCTGGTCGGGCGACAGCGCGCCGACCACGTACTGGCGCTTGTCGCCGGCCAGGATCGCGGTCGAGCTTGGCACGGGCGAGATGCGCCGGCATCGCCGCCAGCAGCGCGGCGCGGACGTCGGCCTTGTGCACCATCTCGTGCGGATCGACGTAGAGGCCGTAGCGCGGCTCGTCGATCGCCAGGATGGCGCCGTTGCGGTCGGTGAGCTCGGCGCGGGCGTTGGGCGCCGGCGTCACCAGGTCGCTGCCGTGGCCCCAGGGCGAGAACAGCGCCGCCCGCGTCGCGCCCAGCGCCAGCGTCACGAAGCCGAGGCCGAACAGCGCCAGCACGAAGAAGATGCGCAGGCGCGTGTCGTCCACCGCCTTGTCCGAGGCGCGGGCCCGCTCGAAGGCGTGCTGACCATGCCGAGGATCCAGCGCCCCAGCGGCGAGAACGGCCGGGTCGAGCGCGCCGACCAGGCTCATGGCTGGCCTCCCGGTCGGCGACCTGGGGCAGCGCCTGCGGCGTCACCTCCTGCTTGGCGGCGACCGGCGCCTGGCCGGCGTAGGTGCGCGACAGCCGCTCCAGCCGGTCGGGCGCCTCGAGATGGGCGACCTGGGCGCGCAGCAGGCTGCACGGTCTTGGTCTCGTCGTGGATCTGCGACTCGACGTCGGTGATGTCGGCGCCCTGCGCGGCCGCCGAGGTCTTGTAGGCGTAGACCGTCAGCGCCAGCGCCAGGCAGACCACCAGGGCGGCGAGGTCGATGACGCGAAAGCCGCGGAAGCGCTGGCGAACGATGCCCGAGAGCCTCATGCGGCGGCCCTCCAGGCCGGCGCGGCGGTGCGCACGGCGGCGCGCAGCTTGGCCGAGCGGGCGCGCGGATTGGCGGCGATCTCCGCCTCGGTGGCGACCATGCGCGCCGTTGAAGATCAGCTCGAAGCTCGGCGCCGGCCCCTTGGCGGCGGCGGCGCGTGCCGCGAGCCGCCGGGAATGCGGCCGGCGCGCTCGGTGAGGAAGGTCTTGACGATGCGGTCCTCGAGCGAATGGAAGGTGACCACCGCCAGGCGCCCGCCGGCCTTCAGCACCCGCTCGGCGGCGATGAGACCGCTGCTCCAGCTCCTCGAGCTCGGCGTTGACGGCGATGCGCAGCGCCTGGAAGACGCGGGTGGCCGGATGCAGCCTTGGCCCCGCGCCGACCGCCCAGCGCCCGCTCGACCACCTCCGCGAGATCAAGGGTGCGCGTGAACGGCTGTTCGGCGCGGCGGCGCACGATGGCGCCGGCGATGCGCCTGGCCTGCCGCTCCTCGCCGTAGATGCGGAAGATGCGCGCCAGCTCGGCTGGCGAGGCCTCGTTGACCAGCTCGGCCGCGGTCGGTCCTTCGTCGCCCATGCGCATGTCGAGCGGGCCGTCGCGCATCAGCGAGAAGCCGCGCGCCGGCTCGTCGAGCTGCATCGAGGAAACGCCGAGATCGAGCGCGACGCCGTCAGCCGCCGCTTCGCCGAGATGCTGAGCCATGGTGGAGAATCGGTCCTGGGTCAGCGTAAGCCGGCTGCCTGTGGCCAATGCTGCGGCGTAAGCCCGCGCCGCCGGGTCGCGGTCGAAGGCCGCCACCTCCGCGCCGAGCTCCAGGAAAGCCCGGGCATAGCCGCCCGCGCCGAAGGTGCCGTCGACGATCAGCTGGCCGGGCCGCGGCGCCAGCGCTCCGAGCACCTCGGCCAGCAGCACCGGCGTATGCGGAGCGTCAGCCATCGGCGTCAGCCAGGGCCGCGGCGGCGGCCTTCGCGGCCGCAGTGCCGCCGGGCGCGGGCCAGCAGCGCCGCCTGCGCGGCTTCACGCTGCTGGCGGGTGCGCTCTCTGAACGCCTCGCGCGACCAGATCTGGAAGCGGTCGCCCAGCCCCACCAGCGTCACCCAGTCGGTGAGGCCGAACATCTCGCAGAGGCTCTCGGGCAGGGTGACGCGGCCGGCAGTGTCGAACGACAGCTGCGTCATGCCGCCCATGATCGAGGTCTCCAGCGCGGTGCGGTCAGGGTCGCCGAACGGGAACTCGTCGATCAGCTTGGCGTAGCCGTCGAACAGCGCCTTGCCGCCGCCCTCGATGCAGTCGGCCTCGACGGAAGGGAAGCAGAACAGGCCGTCGAACGGCGCGACCGCAGTGCGGTACTCCACCGGCGCGACGATCCGCCGTTTCGCGTCCAGCTGTTTCTCGAACGTCGAGATGAACACAAGCCCCGCCCGCAAAAAGGCTCTTCATCCACCGACGCGGCCCGAGAGCCCCGCCGCATCGCCCCAGCCGCGCAGCCCGCCCCCATCGCGGACCGCCCGACCTAAGGCGAGGTGATTGGGTTAACATGGGATGAACTGCCACGCAATGACACTGATTACCTATGGCGGCTCACTTTCGAGAGAATTCAGGGCGCCAATTGGTTAACACGCAAGGTTATCCACAGAACATACAGGAACTGACCTGGGCCTGACCCTGCGACGTCGGCGAAGCGACCTCACCTGCAAATCCTTTCCTGTCGTACGCGGGTGAGCGGTGCAGGCTCGAATGCGAATGAATTGAGGGATGCGCCGCTCGCGCGCCGTGCTCCGGCGGCGGCGGCGTTGGACCAGACGGCCTGTAAGCCGGGTTCTGTGCCGCCTGCCCGAAGGCAGACGCGGCGGCCATTCCTCTGGACCGCCCATTGCTGGGCGGTTCTCGCGACCCACCCGGGTCCCCGAAACGCCAGCGACGGCGCCGCCCGCCTTATGAGGGCGGACTGAGGGACCCCTATTCGGTCTTGCTCCAGGCGGGGCTTGCCATGCCGTCCCGGTCGCCCGGTCCGCGGTGGGCTCTTACCCCACCCTTTCACCCTTACCGCAGCGCCCGAAGGCGGAGCGGCGGTTTGCTTTCTGTGGCGCTATCCCTGGGGTCACCCCCGGCGGGCGTTACCCGCCGCCTTGTCGCCGTGGAGCCCGGACTTTCCTCCCCCGCCGGCAAGCCGGCGAGAGCAGCCGCCCGGCCGTCTGGTCCGAGGCGAAGGTGGGCGGCGCCGGCGCCGAGGTCAAGCCGCGAGCTTCAGCAGCGCGATCAGGCGGGCGCGGGTCTCGCCGTCGGCGACGCCGTCGACCAGTCGCTGGCGCCAGTGGCGCTGGAAGGCGCGCACGATCGCGGCAGTGGCGGCGTCGTACCGGCCGCTCGGCGCGCTCTCGTAGCCGAGCCGCGCCAGGCCCGCCTGCAGGGCGAAGACGCCGGTCCCTTCGGCGCCCTCGGCCAGCGGCGGGCCGGGCGCGGGCGCCGGCTCGGCCCAGAGGCCGTGGCCGGCTTCCGCGAGCAGCTTCCACGGGAAGAGCTCGCCCGGGTCTTCCTTGCGGTCCGGCGCGACGTCGGAGTGGCCGAGGATGCGGGTGTCGGCGATGTCCCAGCGGCTGCGGATGTCGCCCACCAGCTCGATCACCGCGGCGATCTGGGCGTCCGGGAAAGCGCGGTAGCCGAACTCGTGGCCCGGATTGACGATCTCGACGCCGACCGAGCAGCCGTTGATGTCGCGCTCGCCCTTCCAGAACGACTTGCCGGCGTGCCAGGCGCGCCTTGCCTCGGGGACCAGCGCGAAGACGCGGCCATCCTCCTCGACCACATAGTGGGCGGAGACCCTGGCGGCAGGGTCGCGCAGCCGGGCCAGCGCCGCCTCGCCGGTCGGCATGCCGGTGTAGTGCAGGAGGATCAGGTCGGGCGGCCGGACGCGGGCGTCGAAGTTCGGCGACGGCGCCCCAATCGTCTTCATGGGATCGTCTTCATGCCACCGCAGGCGCGCCGGGTGGCGGCCCCGCCCGCTCGGCCACGATGGCCCGGTAGGCGAGCGCCTGGCAGCCACAGACGAGGATGATCGGCACGACGAAGACCACGGCCGTCGCCACCGCAAGCGCGACGACCAGCAGCCAGAGCACCACGCTGCGCACCAGTCCTCCGCCACGCCACTGGATCGCCGCCTCGGCCAGGGCGCCGAACGCCGCCAGGGCCGCCAGCGAGAGCGCCAGGAAGGCGAACACCTCCAGCACCACCAGCAGGTAGCTCATCAGCAGCTTCCAGTAGTGGCCCCGCGCGAAACCCCAGTAGTCGTCAACCGGGAAGCTGCGCGCCGCGAAGGTCTGCACCGGCAGCAGCGAGAGGCGGACCGCCAGCCAGGCGTCGATCAGGATGGTGGCGACGAAGCCGCCGGCCGCCGTCGCCCGGCTGAACCCCGGCGCCGCCTCGAAGATCGGGTTCAGCAGCACCAGCAGCAGATAGGCCGGCACGCCGCCGAGCAGCGCGATCAGCACGGTCTCGACGGCGCTCAGCGCGGCGATGCGCGCCTCGTCGGGACCGAGCTTGAAGAGGTGCCAGCCGTGCTCGCCCGGGCGCAACACCGCCCGGTAGACCGTGGCGGTGGTCATGGTCCAGAGCGTGAACAGGGTCGGCGCAAGCACCAGCGCCAGCGGCCCCAGGCGGCGGAACGCATAGAGCCCGTCGCCCGACGGGCGCACCGGGGCAAGCGCGCCGGTGGCGAGCCGGATGCCGGCGATCAGCGCCAGCGCCACCGCCCAGACGCCGATCCAGTAGGCGACCGCCCACGGCTCGCGGCGCAGCACGCGCGGCCCCTCCAAGGCGGCTTCGATCGGGGACAGGCGGTTGGGCAAGGCGGTGACGGAACTCGCAGCGAATTGAACGACGGTAGGCCGCCCTGGCTTAAGACTTCACGCGACCGCAGGCGATGGGCCGGCAGGCGGGGGCGCGATGGGCGGCGGCTCGACCGCCGGCGGCGTGACGGTTGGCGGCACGGCGGCTGCGGGCTGGGGCGGCGGCGCGACGTCGCGATAGGCCCGCGCCCACGGTGCGCCGAAGATGGCCATCGCGCACCCCTGCAACGGGATCGCCAGAACGGCGTACACGATCAGCCACGGCGCCAGCCGCGGGATGAACACCGCCGGCCCCAGCGCGAAGAACGCCTGCAGGTTGCCCAGGCCCCCGGCCGCCGCGCCCAGCGCCGCCACGCCCAGCGCGACCAGGAAGGCGCCGACGACGAGCTCCGCGGCGATCGCGATCCCCACCAGGCAAAGCCCGACGACGAACAGGCTGCCGACGTGGTGCTTGGTCGAGACTCCAGGCGTCGAACAGGTGGAACTGCCCGTCGTCGACCATCATCGGGACCACGAAGGCCAAGCGCAGCAGCACGTAGATCAGCCCCACGAACAGCAACAGAACGCCGAGCCCGATCACCGCCGCCATCGGGGCGTACATGTGCTGGGAAGCCAGGATGCCGACCACGATGATGAACGGAATCATGCACAGCAGGATTGCGAAGACGGCGACGAAGCCCGCCGCGAAACTCAGTATCGCGACGAAGAACTCGGGCGCGCCCAGCCTGAGGTAGGCGATCGCGCCGCGTTCCGGATGCACCACCGAGCGCGAGATCGCGCAGTAGAGGATGGCGGTGACGAACAGCCCGCCGACGTTGAGCAGCAGGCTGGCCCCCTGCATCACCATCACGCGAGACATCAGCTGGGTGACCTCGGCCTGCGACGGCTGGCCGCCGGTCCGGGCGCTCTGCATGGCCTCCGTGATGATGCCCAGGAACACCGGCGCGAAGAGCGCCAGCGCGGCGGCCACGAACAGGGTCCGCACCAGCCCCCAGACCATCACTGTCAACGGCTTCCTGGCGATGAGCTGGAAACCCGCGCCCACTGCCGAACCGATCGAGATATCGGCCATGCCCCTCTCTCTCCCTTAGCTGAAGGTCGCCGCCACGTGGCCCTGCGTCAGCTGGCGGTAGGCTTCCGGCCAGGGCGCGAAAAACATCGGGCAGCAGGATGATCGAGCCCACCCAGCCCACCGCGGCGTAGATGATCAGGAACGGCGAGAGCTGGCTCCAGATCTGCTGGGGCGCCTGCGCAAAGAACGCCCGCGGCGATCCCAGCGCCGCGACCGAATGGAACATCGGCCAGGCGACGGCGAGGCCGACGCCGGCCAGACACGAGGTAGACGACGGCGGTCGCCAGCACCATCACGAGGCCGACGCCGAACAGGTTCCAGACGTGCCCGCGCGTCAGCGTCCACGACTCGAACAGGCGGAAGCGCCGGTCGTTGAAGATCAGCGGCGCAACCATGCAGAACCGCAGGCCGAGCCAGATCGACATGCTCCAGCTCACCATCTGCATCGGCAGCTGGACGAACGGCACGGCGTCGCGCCAGGTCATCAGGACGAACGCCGATGACCAGTGCCACGGAATCGCCAGCGCCGTCGAGGCGATGGTGTAGAGGATGAAGAGCACGAAGTTGGCGAGCATCAGCCACAGCTCGGTCGGGCCGAGCGCGCATGTAGGCGAACGTGCCGCGCTCCGGCTCCATGCACCGCGCGCACGACCGCCATGTTGATGATCGCGCCGACCACCCAGAACACCGCGATCAGCAGGAAATAGCCAGCGGCCACCCCGGCCAGGAGGCCGAGAAGCTCCTCAAGCTTCACGTGGGACGTCGGGCTGAGCGTCGCCAGCCGACCGAGCGCCTTGATGAACGCCGCGCCCAGCAGGCCGACCGTGACGCCGGTCGCGCCGACGTAGACCACCGACCAGACCAGCGGCGCCCACGGCTTTCGCCGCAGCACGCCGAGCCGGCGAACGCCGCCTGGGTGACCGCAATACCCGCCACCGCCCCTCCTCGCGCGCCGCCCCCGGCGCACAGCCTCGCGTAGAATAGCCAAATTCGTCCCGCGCGCCACGAGACTAACGGTTGAGTGCGCGGCCGCCACTTCCGCCGCCGCCAACCGGGGCGTACGAGGGCGCCGATGACCCGCGAGGCGATCCACATCATCGGCGGCGGGCTCGCCGGCTCGGAGGCCGCCTGGCAGGCGGCCGAGGCAGGCGCCCAGGTCGTGCTGCACGAGATGCGGCCGCTCCGCGGCACCGACGCCCACCAGACCGACGGCCTGGCCGAGCTGGTCTGCTCCAACTCGTTCCGCGCCGACGATTGGGAGGCCAACGCGGTCGGCCTGCTGCACGCCGAGATGCGCCGGGCCGGCTCGCTGATCATGCGCTGCGCCGACGCGCACCAGACGCCGGCCGGCGGCGCGCTGGCGGTCGACCGCGAGGGCTTCGCCGCAGGCGGTGACCCGCGCCCTCGAGGCGCATCCGCGGCATCCGCATCGCGCGCAGCGAGGTCGCCGGCGCTGCCGCCGCCCGACTGGGACGAGCGTCATCGTCGCCACCGGCCCGCTCACCTCGCCGGCCCTGGCCGCAGGCGATCGTCGCGCTGACCGGCGAGGACCGAGCTGTCGCTTCTTCGACGCCATCGCGCCGATCGTGCACGCCGAGACGATCGACATGGGCATCGCCTGGCGCCAGTCGCGCTACGACAAGGCCGGACCGGGCGGCGATGCGGCGGCCTACATCAACTGCCCGATGGACGCGGCCCAGTACGAGGCCTTCGTCGACGCGCTGCTGGCCGGCCCGAAGACCGAGTTCAAGGACTGGGAGCACGTGCCCTACTTCGACGGCTGCCTGCCGATCGAGGTGATGGCCGAGCGCGGCCGCGAGACGCTGCGCTTCGGGCCGATGAAGCCGGTGGGCCTCACCAACCCGCACCGGCCGGACGAGACGGCCTACGCGGTCGTGCAGCTGCGCCAGGACAATGCGCTCGGCACGCTCTGGAACATGGTCGGCTTCCAGACCAAGCTGAAGCACGGCGCGCAGATGCGAGATCTTCCGCACCATCCCGGGCCTGGAGAAGGCGGTGTTCGCCCGGCTGGGCGGCCTGCACCGCAACACCTTCATCAACGCGCCGCGGCTGCTGGACGGCGCAGCTGCGGCTGAAGGCCGATCCGCGGCTGCGCTTCGCCGGCCAGATCACCGGCGTCGAGGGCTACGTCGAGAGCGCCGCGATCGGCCTGATCGCGGGCCGCTTGGCCGCCGCCGAGCGGCTCGGCGTGGCCGCTGGACCCGCCGCCGGCGACGACGGCGCTGGGCGCGCTCGTGCGCGCCACATCACCGGCGGCCACCTGGCGGCGGCGCGGTCGTTCCAGCCGATGAACATCAACTACGGCCTGCTGCCGCCGCTCGATGCGCCGGCGCGCAGCGAGGACGGCCGCAAGCTGGGCAAGCTGGACCGCACCCGCGCCAAGAAACGCGCCATCGCAGATCGTGCGCTGGCAGACCTGGATGGGTGGCTAGAGCATGCCCCCACGCCGAGATCCGCCCGCTCCCGCGCCCGCCTACTCTTCCGCCGTCCAGCCGTAGGCCTGCGCCAGTTCGCGGACCACGTCGGCGCGCATGAAGCGGTGGGTGACCATCATGCGCGGCCGATCGGCGGCGTTCGGCGAGCCGGTGTGCAGGGTCCGCAGATCGATGAGGTAGCCGTCGCCGGGCGCGCCGACGCATTCTACGACCTCGACGTCCACGTCGCCGATCCTCGCCTTCGGCAGGCCGTCGTCCGCGCTCAGCCGGCCCGCGAACAGCTCGCGGAAGAACGGCTCGCGCTTCAAGCCGGCGGTCAGGTCCCGGGCGCGCAGGAAGCGTCCCTCCCCGTTCATCAACCGGTGCGAGCCGGCGACGACCATCGTGCCGCCGCCCTGCGGCGCCACATGGTCGAGGCAGGCGAACAGCTGCACGCCGGGACTTTCGCCACTGGCGAGGCGCGGGCCGTCCGCGTGCCAGCCTTCCGGCAGGCGCCAGACGTCGATGTTGGGCAGGGTGAACAACACCTGCGGCCGCTTGAAGATGTTGCGGTCGAAGCGCCGGCCCTCCAGCAGCGCGTCGACGGCGGCGAGCAGCGCCGGCTCCTCCAGCAGCGCCTCGATCTCGGGGCGCTTGTTGCCGATCGCCTTCGAGGTCTTCAGACCGGTGGCGGGGTAGACTGGCCTCGGCAGCGCGTCGAGCCGCCAGCCGCCGTCGCGCCAGAGGCCAAGCCGCGCCAGGGGCTCGAGCGCAGCCTCGCGAGCCCGCCGGACGGCGTCGTCCGACAACAGGCCGGGCAAGCGGACGACCCCGCGCTCGGCGAACTCCTCGCGCTGCTCGGACGACAGGGCGAACTGGTTATGGGTGGTGGGGAACTGGGCCACGGTTTTCCGTCTCCTTTGACGGCGCCGCGCGGCAGATCGCACGCCCGGCCCAAAGAACCGGAGCGTCCAATCTACCGCGCGGTGTTAACGCGCGGCCCACCGCGCGGAGCGGTGAACGATGCGGGGAGGCTAGCGCTTCGCTCTGGGCCTATCAAGTCATTGGCCCTCGCGGTCGTGTCTCAGTTTCTCACTTTGCCGAGCGGCTGGGTGGAGTTGCGTCAGGCACAACCGTTGCCTTACGTTCCGGTCGATGATGGTCCCCCAAAGATTCGCGGTTGCGGTCGGGTTCGCCATCCAAGTCATCGTAGGCGCCGCATGCTTCTTGTTGGTGCTTCTCGTCGCCGCCGGGATTGCCTGGATCGTAGCTGCGGCGGAACCGGTCCTCCACGTACCGAGTTGGCTCACGGCCGGTGCCGACCTCGTTGAGAAGGCTATCTTTTGCGCGGACGTATTTGTTTACGGCTTGCTGATCCTATCTGAGACGCTCAAATTCGCGCGCACCCTCTGGAGGGAGTGGAAGGATGGCTAAGCACAAGGCTGCGGAGGTGGAGTTGAACGGCGATTTCGTTCGCCGCGAGGCCACCGAGGCTGTCCGCACATTCTTCAAGCCGATAGTGGGCGCCTACAACTTCGTTGTTCGCACTTCGAATCCGTCGATCCGTCCCGATCACGTCGTGCTGACACCGAACACCAAGCCGAAGAAACCGACACGCTAGGCGCGCTTCTTGGAAGGGCCGCGCGGGCAGTGTTTGCCGAGCGCCGCCTTCGGGTGCCGCGCCTCTGTCTGTCAGCCATCGTCCAGAGGGTCTGAGAGACGCGTCCATCGCTCATCCGAGCGCCTTCACCAGCAGCAGCGTGGTGAGGCCGCTGGACCACTCCTCGTCCGGGTAGCGGCCGGCCTCGACATAGCCGCGCGCGGCGTAGAAGGCCTGGCTGCGGGCGTTGAAGGTGTCGGTCTCCAGCCGAACGGAAGATGGCCTGCCGCGGCGATCGCGGCCTCGGCCACGTCCATCAGCGCCGCGCCGACGCCGGTGCGGGCGGCGGCCGAGCGCACGTGCAGGGCGTGCAAGAAGTCGTCCTCCCAGTAGACGAGGCCCACCACCGCCCCTTCCCGCTCGGCGACCTGGAAGTCCTGGCCGCGCTCGGCGACGAAGCTGCGCGGCCGGTCCTGCCGAACGGAACGCGGCGGCCGCAGCCTCGGTAATCTGCGGGCGCCAGGTGCTCTCGAACGTGTCGTAGAGGATGTCGATCAGCGCTGCGGCGTCGGCAGGGCGCGCTGGTCGGACGGTGATCGGCGCGGGGTCGCTCATGGCGGCCAGGCTAGAGCCGACCGGTGGCGCTTGCCAGCACCAGGGCGAAGCGCCGGGCCAGCGGGCCGGGCTTTGCGCCGGCCAGTTCGAAGCGCGCCAGGCGCGCCGGCAGCGCCGCCGGCAGCGCCGCCACGCCCAGCGACCTGGCCGCCGCGCTCGCCTCGGCGAGCGCCGCTCGCAGCGGTTCGTCCAGCGCCTCGCGGGGCGCCAGGCCGGCGCGCAGCAGCAGCGCCAGCCCCCAGGCGCGGCCGGCTGGCCGCGCCGCCTCGGCCGGCGCGGCGCTATCCAGGATCGTCGCGGCGGCCTCGGCTGCCGATCCCTCCACGGCGTCCGCCCACGCCACGGCGCCCGCCGCATCCAGCGCCGCAGCTTCGAGCGTCTCGATCTGGCCGTCGATCATCGCCTCCAGCGGCGCGCGCGGCAGGTCGCGGCGGCGGACGGCGGCGGCCAGCGCCTCGGCGGTGGGATGGCGGCGCGCCGGGCCGCCCTCGAAGATCTCGTCCAGCGCCTCTCGCCACCAGGTGAGGCGGATCTCCGCCATCAGCGGACTTGTCGCGACGCGGCGGGCGCGGGCCAGCTCGTAGTCGTAGGCGTAGAGGGCGACCACGTCGCCGCGCGCGGCCGCATCGCCGATGAAGCGGCTCGTCAGCCACCGATCGGGATCGACGCGGCGGATCAGGTCGTCGAGATCGGCCGCGTCGTCCCCCAAGCCTCAGTGGCCGAACATGGTCTCGTACATCGCCATCGCGGTCAGCATCGGCAGCGACAGCAGCGTGTTGACCCGCGAGGCCATGCCGGCGATGCGCGCGGCGGCGGCTTTGGCGGCGTCGTCGGCCGCGACGATGCCCAGCACCTTCTTCTGGTTCGGCCAGATGATGCCCCAGACGTTCAGGAACATGATGATGCCGAGGTAGATGCCGATGCTCATCAGGGCGAAGCCGGCTTGCGAGCCGCCGGCGCCTGGCTTGGCCAAGCCGAAGGTGAAGACGTTGGCGGCATAGTCGGCGCCGTGCAGGATGGCCACGATGATGCCGGCCAGTACGGTGCCCGCCGCGGCCCAGCGGAACCAGAACAACGCCTCAGGCGTGATGTACTTCGAGAGCGCGGGTCTCAATTCAGCAGGAATTTCCGGTGTCTTGCGGGCGGCAACGAAGTTGAAGTAGTAGAGCAGGCCGATCCACAGGACGCCGAAGAACACGTGGATCCAGCGAAATACCGATTCCCAGAACTCTTTGCCGTAGCCGTAGTTGCTGTAGTGGCCGATCGCCACGATCATGATGATCGCCAGCACAAAGCCGGCGATCATCACATTGCGGAAATTGCCTAGAAAAGCCGCCATCTCGAACCCTTTCCCGAGTCCCTACCCTTGCCTCGGGTATAGGGCGTTTCCCGGCCCCTGGAAACCGGGTGAGTTAGCTCACGGCGGGATCAGACGGCGATGAGCGCGGTCGCGAAAAGCCGGCCCTGCGAGGCGAGCACGTTGTGGGTCCGGGCGGCCGCCTCGGTGGCCATGAACTCCAGGCCGAGGCCGGCGGCGCGGAGCGCCTCGCGGATCGCCCGCGGCGGCAGCGACTGCGTCGGGCCGGTGCCGAGCAGCACGAACTCCACGGCGCCGCGCGGGGCGGCCAGCACGTCGGCGAAGTCGCCAGGTTCAAGGTCGGCGAAGGTCCCGGGCCGCCAGACCCTCGGCGTGTCGGCGAGGATCAGCAGGGAGCCCTCCAGCCAGGCGCCCGCCACCCGAAAGCCGCCGTCGCCGTAAGCGTCGATGGCCGGCGGCTCGCGCATCGACGCGCCTCAGCGCCGCGACGGCTGCAGGCGGATAGGGGCAGCCTCCTCGTCGTCACGCTTGACGCCCCACAGCAGGATCACCGGCAGCGCGACGTAGATCGACGAATAGGTGCCCACCAGGATGCCGAACGCCATCGTCGCGGTCAGCGAGAAGAGCGCCGAGCCCGGGTTGAAGATCGAGCCCGACAGCGCCAGCAGGGCGGTCGTGCCGGTGATGATGGTGCGCGACAGCCGCTCGTTCTCCGAGAGGTTGATCACCTCGGCGAGCGGGGTGGTCTTGTACTTCCTGAGGTTCTCGCGCAGCCGGTCGAAGCTGATCACCTTCTCGTTCATCGAGTAGCCGATGACGGTGAGCAGCGCGGCGATCGAGTACATCGAGACTTCGATGCGGGTGATCGACAGGAAGCCGATGGTCAGCACGATGTCGTGCGCCAGGGCCAGGATGGCGCCGAGGCCGAACTGCAGCTGGAAGCGGAACCAGATGTAGAGCAGCGTCAGTCCCAGCGCGACGCCGAGCGCCTTCAGGCCGCCGGTCAGGAGCTCGCCGGAGACCTTCGCCCCCACCTCGCTGACGCCGGTCACCTTCAGCCCCGGGATCGCCGCCTGCAGCTTGCCCTGCACGAAGGCCGGCGCCGCATCGGGGGTCTGGCCGGCGACGCCGCTGAACTGCACCGCCGCGCCGTTCGGCGGCACGCTCTGCACCTCGGGATCGTCGGCCCCCATCGCGCCCAGCGCGCTGCGGATCTGCGCCAAGCGGCGCCGGTCCGCTCGTCGTCACATCCAGCTTGGCGCCGCCGATGAAGTCGACCCCGAAGTTCACCGGCTTGGCGCCGTGCAGGAAGAGCGAGGCCCCCGACCCGATCACCAGCAGCACGGAGAGGATCGCCGCGTAGGGCGCGAGGCCCACGAAGTTGAAGTGCGTCTGGCGCGGCACGAAGTGGATGAAGGGCCACAGGCTGCGGCGCTCTGGCCGCCCGCTGACGATCTGGGTTCCGCTCATGGGAAGGCGTCCTTACGCGATCGGCAGGGTCTTGGCGCGGGTGACCCTGAACCACCAACCGATCAGCAGCTGGGTGACCAGGATCGCCGAGAACACCGACGTCAGCACCCCGATCGACAGCGTCCAGGCGAAGCCCTTCACCGGCCCCGCCCCGAACGAGAACATGATCACCGCCGAGATCATCGTGGTGACGTTGGCGTCGAAGATCGAGCTCATGGCGCGCCGGTAGCCGGCGTCGGCCGCCGCCATGGCCGCGCGACCGGCGTTGGCCTCGTCACGCATGCGCTCGTAGATCAGCACGTTGGCGTCGACCGCCACAGCCATCGTGAGGATGAGGCCCGCTATGCCCGGCAGCGTCAGGGTGGCCTGGGTCATCGAGAGCGCGCCGAAGATCATCAGCAGGTTCAGGATCAGCGCCATCGCCGCGAAGACGCCGAAGAGGCCATAGGCGAGGATGATGAAGCCGAAGATCAGCGCCCCGCCGATGACCAGCCCGATCACCCCGGCCCGCACCGAGTCCGCGCCGAGGTCGGCGCCCACGGTGTTCTCCTGGATCACCTTCAGCGGGGCCGGCAGCGCGCCGGAATTGAGCAGCAGCGACAGCTGGGTGGCGCTCTCGATAGTGAAGTTGCCGGTGATCTGGCCCTGGCCGCCGATGATCGGATTGATGATCCGCGGCGCCGAGATCACCCGGTTGTCGAGCACGATGGCGAACGCGTGGCCGACGTTCTCGGTGGTCACCTGGCCGAAGCGGTGGGCGCCGGGGCCGTTGAGGCGGAACTCCACCACCGGCGTGTTGGTCTGCTGGTCGAAGCCCTGCTGGGCGTGGGTCAGCATGCTGCCGTCGACCGCCACGTGGCGCTTCACCACGATGTAGCGCGGGCCGCCGCCGCCGATGGTCTCGGTGTAGGGCAGCACGATGTCGTCGGGCGGCACGACGGTGTTCGCCTCCGGGTTCGGGAGCGACTCGTCGACCATCTGGAAGGTCAGCTTGGCGGTCTGGCCGACGACGTCCTTCAGCTTCTGCGGGTCGCTCTCGCCGGGGGCCTCGATGGTGATCCGGTCCGTGCCCTGCTGGCGGATGTCGGGCTCCTTGGTGCCCAAGAGGTCGATCCGCCGGCGGATGATCTCGATGGTCTGGGCGACGGCGTTGCGCGTCATCTGCCCCGTCGCCGCGCTGGTCAGCGCGATCTGGAAGTTGCCGGCCGCGTCGTGGGTGACCAGCACCTCGCGCCCGCCGGTCGTCACCGAGCCGCCGACCTTGGCGAGCGCGGTCGCCGCCGCCTCAGTCTGCGCGGGATCGGTCACCTTCAGCGCGACGACGCCCGTCGTGGTGTTGAGGCCCGAGAAGGTGACCTGCGCGTCGCGCAGTTCCTGGCTCGCCTCCTCGGAGAGGTCGTTGAGCCGTTCCTTCTTCAGCGCGTCGGTGTCGACCTCATAGAGCAGCGAGGAGCCGCCCTGCAGGTCGAGCCCGAGGTTGAGCCGCTGGTGCGGCAGGAAGCCCGGCCATTGCGCCAGCACGTTGTCCGGCAGCACGTTCGGCAGCGAATAGAGGATGCCGAAGATCAGCGACCCGACGACGAGGATGATCTTCCAGCGGGAAAGCTCGAGCATCGCTTCTGGCGGCCGGCCTTAAGACTTCTTGGAGTCGTTGGCGGCCACCGGCTCGCCGCGCGCCCGCACCTCGGTGATCATCGACTTGATCACCTTGATGGAGACGTTCTGGGCGATCTCGACGCCGAGCTCGGTATCCTCGACGCGCACCACCTTGCCGATCACGCCGCTGCTGAGCACCACCGTGTCGCCGCGCTTGACGGCGCTGATCATGTCGCGGTGCTGGCGCTGGCGCTGCTGCTGCGGACGCAGCAACAGGAAGTACATCAGCACCACCATGACGCCGATGAACAGCAACGGGTTCTGCAAGAGGTCCGTCAGCCCGCCTGGGCCGGCAGCGGGGGCCGCGGCGGCCAGGACGAGGGCGGTGGGAAACAGCATTCGGGCTCCGAGAAAAGGCTCGCGCGGGCAGCTTGGCAAAGCGCCCGGCGCGAAATCGCGCGGAAGCTAGAGGCTCGCTTGTGCTTTTGCAATGCGACCGGCTTCGCCTATGTGGCGGCATGGAAGACCATGGTTCCACATTGGCGAGGATTGCGGCAGCGCTGGAGCGCCTCGCGCCGGCCCAGACGCCCGCGCCGGACTTCAGCTCGGCGCGGCTCTTCCGCCACGAGCCGGCCGGTGGCGGCTTCGTTCCTGCCCCCGATTTCGCGCTCGAGCTCGACCTGCTGATCGGCGTCGAGCGCCAGAAGCTGCGCTTCACCGAGAACCTCGAGCGCTTCGCCGGCGGCTTGCCGGCCAACCACGTGCTGCTGTGGGGCGTGCGCGGGGCCGGCAAGAGCTCGCTCGCCAAGGCGGCGTTCATGGCGGTCGCGAAGGCGCACGCCGACCTCAAGCTGGTGGAGATCGATCGCGACGACGTCGCCCACCTGCCGGTGCTGTTCGACCAGCTGCGCAGCCGCACCGAGCGCTTTGCGGTGCTGTGCGACGACCTGTCGTTCGAAGAGGGCGCGGCGGCGGCCAAGGCGCTGAAGTCGGCGCTGGAGGGTGGCGTCTCCGGACCGCCGCCCAACGTGCTCTTCGTCGCCACCTCCAACCGCCGCCACCTGATGCCGCGCGACCACCTGGAGGACCGCGGCGCCATCGCCGCGGCCGAGGACGCCGAGGAAGAGATCAGCGTTTCCGACCGCTTCGGCCTGTGGATCGGCTTTCCGCCGATGGACCAGGACGCTTTCCTCGCCGCGGTGCGGGCCTACGCGGTGCGCTTCGACCTGATGGCGCCGGATCTCGACCGCCGCGCTCTGCAGTGGGCGCACCTGCGTGGCGCCCGCTCCGGCCGCGTCGCCTGGCAGTTCGTGCGCGACCTGGCCGGCGAGCTTGGCAAGCCGCTGCCGCTGTAGACTACGCCGCCGGCAGCACCAGCGACGGGTCGACCGGGCGGGCCTTGTCCTGGGCGGTGGGTGCGTAGCGCACCTCGAAGTGCAGCTCCGGTTCGACGAGGCCGCCGCTCATGCCCACCGACCCCACCGTCTGGCCCTGCGCCACCTGCTGGCGCATCTGCACGTTGACGTTGTCGAGGTGCGCGTAGGCCGTGACCCAGCCGTCGGCGTGCTTGATCAGCACCAGGTTGCCGAAGCCCGGCACCTGGTTGCCGGCGTAGACCACCTCGCCGGGCGCGGCAGCCTTCACGTCGGTCCCTTGCGCGGCCTTGATGTCGACGCCGTCGTTGCGCTGGCCGATGCCGAGCGGGCCGAAGCGCTTGACGATGTTGCCGCGCACCGGCCACGCGAACCGACCGCGCGCCGCAGCGGTGATCTGGGCGTCGGTGAGAGTCGACGCGGCTTCCGGCGGCGCCTGGGCCGGCGCGGCGTGGTAGCCGCTGTCGGGGACCATCGTCGGCTGCGTCGGCACCTGGGTGACGTAGCCGTGCGATGGCAGGTAGCTGCGCGACGGTTCGTAGCTGTGCGATGATTCGTAGCTGCGGCGCGGCGCGGCTTCGGCGTACGCCGTATTCATCAGGCGCTGTGGGCCGACGTCGCGCATCGACGACGGCAGGCCGATCTGCTGGCCGGCCCGCAGCACATCGCGGGCCTCGAGATGGTTCAGCTGCGCCAGTTCGCTCGGGCTGACCGAGAAGCGGCGCGCGACACCGGCGACCGTGTCGCCGGTGCGCGCCACGTAGGCCTTGGTCACCGGCACCTTGATGATCTGGCCCGGGCGGATGACGTAGGGCGCGCGGATGTGATTGGAGTCCAGCAGCGCATCGCGGGTGGTGGAGAAGTTGCGCGCCAGCTCGTCGATATGGTCGCCGCGCTGCACCTCGTAGTTCTCGGTGATGTTGCCGGTGGCGTTCACCACCGGTCCGGTGATGAAGAGGTCGCCGGAGCCGCCGGCGGCGGACGGCGGCAGCGTGCCGACCTGGCGGGCGTAGGGTGCGCGTGGCGGCTGCTGCGGCAGCGGCTCGGCGGCGCTCCCCTGGTCGTGGATCACCTGCTTGGGCGTCATCGTCGCATCGCCGACCTGCGTCGGCTCGGCCGGCTGCGGCGCGGCGGACGACGGTGCGGCGACCGGCGCCGTGGCCGGCATGGTGGCGGGCTGCGCCCCGCCCGCCGCCTCGCCCTGAGTGTTCATCGAGGCGTACTGCAGCCTTGCGCTTTCGGCCCGCGCCGAGGGGCCGGGCGGCGGCAGCGTCTGGCTCTCGACGCGGCCGACCGGCGCGACCGGCGGCGGCGCGTCCGGGTCGGCGGCCGCGGGCGCCGGCCGGGCAGCCGCAGCGGCGTCGCGCGCCTGGGCCGGAGCCGATTGCGGCGCGTTCAGGCTGTCTTCGATCGGATACGCTGGCGTGGCGATCGGGCCGCGTGGTTGCGCATCGGCGGCGGAGATCGGGTACTGCGGCGTCGCGCAGGCGGCCAGGCCCGCGCACGCCAGCGCGGCGATCGACGCCTCCCGCAAGAACTTACTCATTGGCGCATCCTTGCCTCGCATGGTGGAACGAGTCGCTGGTTCGCCCCTAATCATCGGTTAAGCCTCCGAACAACGCGCGCCGCCTGAAGCCGTCGCCCGCCTTTGCCTTAGAGCTCGCGCGCCACGCCCTCGAGCAGCGGGACGAACCGGACCTCGCATAGGACTTCAGCCGGGAAACCCCCTTCACCGTCGCCGGCGTAGCGCATCAGTCGCTGGACCGGTCCCTTGCCGATCGGCGCGACCAGGACGCCGGCAGGCTTCAGCTGGCGCAAGCAGAAGCTTCGGCTCGGACGGCGCCGCCGCCGTGACCAGAATGCGGTCGAAAGGCGCCTGCTCGGGCCAGCCCTGTCCCCCATCGCCAAACTTGGTGATCACGTTGGTCAGGCCCAGCGTCTCGAACCTGGCCTCGGCCTCGCGCTTCAGCGTGCGGTATCGCTCGATCGTGTAGACGAGGCGCGCCAGGCGCGAGAGCACCGTGGTCTGGTAGCCGGATCCGGTGCCGATCTCGAGCACCCGGTCGCGGGGCTCCAGCGTCAGCGCCTGGGTCATCAGGCCGACGATGAACGGCTGGCTGATGGTCTGGCCGCAGGCGATCGGCAGCGCCGAATCCTCCCACGAGCGCTCCTTGAAGAGGTCGGGGGTGAAGAGATTGCGGGGGGTGCGCTCGATCGCCGCAAGCACGGCCGGATCGGTCACGCCCTGCGAGCGCAGCGCCAGAACGAGGCGCGCCAGCTGGGTCTCGTGGGTCTCGGCTTGCTTGGCCGGCTTGGTCATGCGCTCGCCCGGAGTTTCGGCGGTGCGCCGCCAAGGACGCCTTTTAGGGCGTGAACAGTGGGCATGTGGGTCAAATCGATGTGCAAGGGGGTGACGGAGATGCGCCCGGCCAGCACCGCGGCCAGATCGGTGCCCTCGTCGACCGCCGGGCGGCGGGCCGTGAAGCCCATCCAGTAGTAGTCGCGGCCGCGCAGGTCGGTGCGCTTCTCGGCCCGCATGTTGTGAATGTCGCGAAAGCCCTGGCGGGTCACCTCGACGGCGTCGACCTCGCCCGGCGGGCGGTTCGGGAAGTTGAGGTTGATCACCACGTCCTTCGGCCAGCCGGCCTCCAGCAGCCGCTCGATGATGCCGGGGGCGAAGGTCTCCGCCGTCTCGAAGTGGGCGACCACGTCGTCGTGGAACACCGCCAGCGCCTGCGAGAGCGCGATCGCGGGAACGCCCAGCGCCATGCCCTGGATCGCGCCGGCCACGGTGCCGGACATGGTGACGTCCTCGGCGGTGTTGTGGCCGCGGTTGACGCCGGAGAGCACCAGGTCCGGGCCGCCGGTCCTTGATCAACTCCTCCAGCGCCAGCATCACGCAGTCGGTCGGGGTGCCGGTGACGGACCAGCGGCGCTCGTCGAGCTGGCGCACCCGCAGCGGCTCCGACAGCGTCAAGCGCCCGCGAGGCGCCCGACTGCTCGTACTCCGGCGCCACGATCCAGACGTCGTCCGCTCAGCCGCCGCGCGATCCGCTCCAGCGCCGCCAGCCCTTCGGCGTTGATCCCATCGTCATTGGTGACGAGGATCCTCACCCCTCTCCCCCGATGTGGGTCAGGCCGGGAAGATAGCGGTGCAGCGCTTGCGGGATGGCGATGCGGCCGCGCTCGTCCTGGTAGTTCTCCATCAGCGCCACCAGGGTGCGGCCGACCGCGAGGCCCGAGCCGTTCAGCGTGTGGACGAAGCGCGTTCCCTTCTCGCCGGCGCGTCGGCAGCGCGCGTCCATCCGCCTGGCCTGGAAGTCGCCGCAGTTCGAGCAGGAGCTGATCTCGCGGTACATGCCCTGGCTCGGCAGCCAGACCTCGATGTCGTAGGTCTTGCGGGCCGAAAAACCCATGTCGCCGGTGCAGAGCAGCACGGTGCGGAACGGCAGCTCGAGGCGCTTCAGCACCGCCTCGGCGCAGTCGATCATCCGCTCGTGCTCGGCCTGGCTCTGCTTCGGGCGTGGTGATCGAGACCAGCTCCACCTTGTAGAACTGGTGCTGGCGGATCATGCCGCGGGTGTCCTTGCCCGACGCGCCGGCCTCGGAGCGGAAGCATGGCGTCAGCGCGGTGAGCCGCAGCGGCAGCTCCTCCTCGTCGGTGATCTGCTCGCGCACCAGATTGGTCAGCGAGACTTCGGCGGTGGAGATCAGCCAGCGGTCGTCCGTGGTGCGGAAGAGATCCTCGGCGAACTTCGGCAGCTGGCCGACGCCGAACACCGCCTCGGAGCGCACCAGCAGCGGCGGCGAGACCTCCGTGTAGCCGTGTTCCTGGGTCTGCAGGTCGAGCATGAACTGGCCGAGCGCCCGCTCCAGCCGCGCCAGCTCGCTGCGCAGCACCACGAACCGCGCGCCGGACATCCGCGCGGCGGCCTCGAAGTCCATCATGCCGAGGCCAGCGCCCAGATCGACGTGGTCCTTGGGGTTCGCAATCGCGATCGGGCTCGCCATAGCGGCGCAGCTCGACGTTGCCGTGCTCGTCCTCGCCGACCGGCACGTCGGGGTCCGGGACGTTCGGCAGCGCCGCCAGCCGGGTGTCCAGATCGGCCCGGATCGCACCCTCCTTCGCGCCCGCCTCGCCGAGCACGGCCCTGAAGCTCTCGACCTCGGCCATCAGCCGCGCCGCCTCGGCCTCGTCCTTCTTCGCCTTGGCCTGGCCGATCCGCTTTGAGAGGTCGTTGCGGATCGCCTGGGCTTCCTGCAGCCTCGGTCAGCACGGCGCGCAGCTCGGCGTCGAGGCGCAGCAGCTCGGGCGTCTGCGGCCCCAGGCCCCGCGAGGCCCAGGCGCGGTCGAACGCCTCGGGGTCGTCGCGAATGGCCTTGATGTCGTGCATGGAGAGGGCGCCGGGACGTCGGGAAGCGCCCCCCTTAAGGCGCGTCGGCGGGGGCGGCAAGGATGGGGCTTACGCGCCCTGCGCGTCGGTCAGCGCGTCCTCCTTGGCGCGTCCGCGCTCGATCAGTTGCACGCAGAGGATCGAGGCGAAGTAGAGCAGGCAGATCGGCAGGGCGAGCGAGAGCATGCTGATCGGATCGGGCGGCGTCACCACCGCGGCCACCGCGAAGACGCCGACCACCGCGTAGCGCCAGCCGGAGCGCAGCATGCTGGCGCTGACCAGCCCCGCCATGCCGAGCAGCGAGAGCACCACCGGCAGCTGGAAGCAGAGCCCGAACGCCAGCAGGAGCGTGGTGACGAGGCTGAGGTAGTCGGAGACCTTCGGCAGCATCTCCACCGAGATCGCGCCCGTGCCCACCACCTGCTGGTTCAGGGAGAACCACAGCACGAACGGCAACATGATGAAGTAGACCAGCGCCGCGCCCATCAGGAACAGCACCGGCGAGGCGACGAGGAACGGCAGGAAGGCGCGCCGCTCGCGCTTGTAGAGCCCCGGCGCCACGAACCGGTAGAGCTGCCAGGCCAGCACCGGAAAGGCGATCACCACCGCGCCGAAGCCGGCGAGCTTCACCTTGGTGAAGAAGAACTCCAGCGGGGCGGTGAAGACGAGCTTCAGGTGCTGGGTCGCCGCCGGCGCCGACTTCAGCCCCAGCAGCGTCAGCAACAGGTCGAGCGAGCCGTGGCTGCCCGCCGCCTTCTGCGCGGCCAGCAGCCGCGCGCCGACCTCGAACGGGCGCAGCAGCAGGAAGTAGATGTCCTGCGAGAAGTAGAAGCAGAAGAAGAAGCCCACCGCCAACGCCGCCGCGCAGACGATCAGCCGCCGCCGCAACTCGACCAGGTGCTCCATCAGCGGCGCGCGCGACGCCTCGATCTCGGAGTCGTCTTCGGGTTGGCTCAAGAGGCGGACGCCTTGCGGGCCCGCTTCGGCCGCGCAGGTTTCGTCGCCGCGGGCTCGGCTGGCGAGGACGCTTCGGGGGAAGGCGTCGCTTCCGGGACTTCGGCGATCTGAGCTTCCGATGCCGCCGCTTCGGCGACAGGCAGGATCGGCGCGGTGTGGGCGGCGATCTCGGCGTGGGTGTCGGCGAGGTCCGAGCGGATTTCCGAGAACACCTCGCCGGCGCCCAGGTGGGTGGCGGCGAAGTCCATCGGCCGGGCGGTGCGCAGCGCCTGCACCTCGCGTCTCAGCTCATCGAGCTCGGACTGGCGGGCCAGCTCGTCGAACGAGGCGCGGAACTCGGCGGCCATGCCGCGCACGCGGGCCATGAACTGGCCGACCTTGCGCATCAGCACCGGCAGGTCCTTCGGCCCCACCACCATGAGGGCGACGGCGCCGACGATCAGGAAATCGAACAGCCGGCCTTCAGGAAACATCTCGGTTCAGCTCGGGCCTTGGCGTTCGGGCGCCGGCCGCCCCGCGGCGTTGCAAGGCTGGCCGGGCGAAGTTGGCTAGCGGACGATCGGGTCCTTCTCGGGAGCGGGCGACGGCAGCGGCTGCGCGGCTGGCGTCTCGTGCTTGTCGTCCTCGCCCTTCAGGCCCTCGCGGAAGGCGCGGACGCCCTTGGCGGCGTCGCCCATGATGCTGGAGAGCTTGCCGCGACCGCCGAACAGCAGCAGCGCGATGGCCCCGAGGATGATCCAGTGAATGGGACCGAATGTGCCCATCGGCTCTCGTCTCCAACTCTTCCGGCCCGGCCCGGCGGCTTCAACGTCCGCGAATCCGGTCTTCCGTCGGCCGCTATATAGGCTTGCGCGTCCGGCCACGCCAACAAGACGAGAGTCCGCGCGGCCTTATGCCCCTTCGCCGCCCGCTTCGGCGCCGAGGAAGTCGGTGTGGAACTCGGCCCCCGCCTCTTCGGCGAACGGTTCGTCGTCGCTCTCCGCCTGCGAGGGGTCGGGCACCGCGAAGTCTGTCGGCAGGTCGAGGCCCAGGAGGCCGGCGGCCTTCATCTCCGCCGCGCCTGGCAAGTCGGCGAGATTGGCAAGGCCGAAGTGCTCCAGGAACGCGTCGGTGGTGGCGTAGGTGACCGGCCTGCCCGGCGTGCGGCGACGGCCGCGCGGCCGCACGAAGCCGATCTCCAGCAGCACGTCGAGCGTGCCGCGGCTCGCCTGCACGCCGCGGATGGCCTCGATCTCGGCGCGGGTCACCGGCTGGTGGTAGGCGATGATGGCGAGCGTCTCCTGGGCGGCGCGCGAGAGTCGCCGGGGCTCCTCGCGCTGCTCGGTCATCAGGAACGCGAGATCCTCGGCGGTCTGGAAGCGCCAGCGGCCGGCCACTTCGACCAGAGCCGCACGCCGCGGCCCTCGTAGCGCCGGGCCAGCGCCGCCAGCGCAGCCGCCACGTCTGCGCCCTCCGGCAGCCGCCGCGCCAGGTCCGACACGCTCAGCGGCTCGGCGGCCGCGAACAGCAGCGCCTCGACCATGCGCTCAGCAGCCCCCCCTCCCCTTGCGGGGAGGGGGTCGGGGGTGGGGGTGTCGGCTGGGTCTGTGGGCATTGGCGCGTCGACGATAGTCCCCTCCGATCGAGCTTGCGCCCCCACCTCGACCCCTCCCCGCAAGGGGGAGCGGAACGCAAGTCCACTCACGCCGCGTGCCGGCGCCGCAGATAGATCTCGGCGAAGGCTCCAGCTGGCGCGCCTCCAGATCGCCTTCGCGGACGAATTCCAGCGTGGCCGACAACGTCGAGGCGATGAACGAGGCGCGGCTCGGCCCCTCAGCGCCCTGCCCCAGCGGCGCGAGGCCGGTCAGCGGCGTCCAGCGCTGCAGGTCGGGCAGCATCGAGCGCAGCCGCTCGCGGGCGTCCTCCAGCGGCCAGGCCGACGACGGCCGCGGCGTGTAGCGCCGCTGGGTGTCGCGGCGACGCTGGCTGACGTAGGCGTCCATCAGCTCGTAGAGGTCGCCGGCGATGCGGCCGGACGAGACGATGCCGCGCTCTCCGGATCGCCGCGCGCGAAGACGTCGCGCCCCAGCACCGGGCCGGCCAGCAGCGCCTCGGCGGCCTTGCGCATGGCGTCCAGCTTGGCGAGCCGGAAGGCCAGCTGCTGCGCCGCCTCGTCGGCGCCCAGCTCCTCGCCCTTGCCGCGCTCAGGCCGCGGCAGCAGCAGCCGCGACTTCAGCCACGCCAGCCAGGCGGCCATGACCAGATAGTCCGCCGCCAGCGAGAAGCGCAGCCGCCGGGCCTCGCGGATGAAGACCAGATACTGGTCGGCGAGCTTGGCCACCGAGATCTGCAGCAGGTCGACCTTCTGGCCCCGCGCCAGCGCCAGCAGCACGTCGAGCGGGCCTTCGTAGGCGTCGAGATCGAGGATCAGCGCCTCGCCGGTCTCGACCGCGCCGCGCGCCGCGTCGAAGTCCAGGTCGGGCTGGAAGCTCTCGCTCACCTCTCCCGCCTCACTTGACGATGCAGGCTCTGGCGGCGGCCTGCAGCTCGGCGCAGAACGCCTGCGCCGCCGTCACGCTGGCGAACCCGGTGACATAGGTGCGGTAGAGGGTCGCGCCGTCGTCGCGTTCGATCGGCTGCACGGCCCTCCCCTTGCCGGCCATCGAACTGCGCTCGATGCGGGCGACGTCGCGCCACCCCTGCTCGGCCAGCGTCTGCGACGAGAACGCGCCGATCTGCACCCAGGCGGCCGACGCGCTCGCCACGGGGCCTGGCGCCGCCGCGGCCGCCTGCGCCCCCTTGGTGCGGGCCACGACGGCATGGTGCGGCGGCGGCAGGGCCGGGTTCGGCGCCTCGGCGAGCCGGGTGCGCGGTTCCTGCTGGTCGTACGACTGCCGGACCGTCGTGCGCGTACGATGGGCGAGCGCATCGTCGGTGAGGCTGGCGATGGTGAGTTGCGATGGATGGCGCGCGGCAGGACGTTCCGCGAGCGCCGGGACGACGGCCGCCGGATGGGGCGCAGGCGCGGCCACGACCGAGACGGCGAGCTTCCTGGGCGGCGCAGGCGCGGGCTTCGGCGCCGCCTCGGGCGCGAGCATCACCACCTGCGGCGGCGGCGGCGCGGGCTTGGCGGCGACCAGCGGAGCCGCCGACGGCGCGGTCGGCGGCGGGGCGGAGGCGACACGTGGCAGCGGCTGCGGGGGCGGCGGCGCGAAGGCGGGCGCAGGCGCCGGGGCCGTCGCCCGGTCGACGACGAGGCCGGCCGGCGCGGCGTTGGCGTCGGCGGGCGGGGCTGCGGCAGGCGAGCGCGCGTCGGCGACCGGCGCGCCGACCAGCGCCGGGGCTTCGCCCCGGTGACGGAAGCCGTCGCGGTAGAGCAAGAACACGCCGCCCACCACGCCGACCAGCGCCAGCGCGCTGACGATCAGCGTCACCGGCGCGGGACCCCCGCCGCGCACCGGCTGGCGCGGGTCGAAGGCGAGGCGGTCGGAAGGCGGCGTGTAGGCGCCGCGGTCGTCATAATCGGACATCGAACTACTCCGGCGGTCTCAGGTCCCCCGCGAATCGCTTTGTGCGCGCCTGCAAGTTTACAGGAGGTGGCCGGCGGAGGGCTTTAGCTCATGCCCCATGCGTCAAGCTGGAACAGCTTGCGGTGCTCCTCGATGGCGAAGCGGTCGGTCATGCCGGCGATGTAGTCGCAGACGATCCGCGCGCGGCCCTCCTCGTCCACCGCCATCGCCCTGGCGCCCCAGCTCGGCCGGCAGCACGTCCGGCTCGGCCAAGAACAGCTGGAACATCTCGGCCAGGATGCGCCGCGCCTGGCTGCGCGTGCGGTTGACCCGCCAGTGCCGGTACATCCGCTCGAACAGGAACTCGCGCAGCCGCGAAAGATCCTCGAACATCGCCGGCGAGAAGGCCACCAGCGCCCGGCCAAGCGCGCGCACGTCGTCCGCCGAGCCCACCTTGGCGGCGTGGGCGCGGCGCTCGGTCTCGGCCATCACGTCGTCGACCATCGCGCCGATCATCCGGCGCACCGCCTCCAGCCGGGTGAGGCGATCGTCGAGGCCGGGCTAGTCGTGCCCGCACGCCGGCCAGGATCGGGCCGATCAGCGGCACGTCGTCGAGATCGGCGAGCTGGAAGAGGCCGGCCTGCAGGCCGTCGTCGACGTCGTGGTTGTTGTAGGCGATGTCGTCGGAGAGCGCGGCGACCTGCGCCTCGGCCGAGGCCCAGCCGCCCAGCTCCAGCGGGAAGCTCGGCGTCGAACGCCGACGACGCCCTTCCAGACCGCCTCGCCCAGCATGCCGGCGACCGGGCCGTTGTGCTTGACCACGCCTTCCAGCGTCTCCCAGGTCAGGTTCAGGCCCGGGAACGATCGGGTAGCGGTTCTCCAGCTCGGTCACCACGCGGAAGGTCTGCACGTTGTGGTCGAAGCCGCCGAAGCCCGGCCATCTGCTTCTCCAGCTCCTCCTCGCCGGCGTGGCCGAACGGCGGATGGCCGAGGTCGTGGGCGAGCGCGATGGTCTCGGCGAGGTCGGCGTCGAGGCCCATCGCCGCGGCCAGCGAGCGGGCGATCTGCGCCACCTCCAGCGAGTGGGTCAGCCGGGTGCGGTACTGGTCGCCCTCGTGGGCGACGAACACCTGGGTCTTCTCCTTCAGCCGCCGGAACGCCGAGGTGTGGATGATGCGGTCGCGGTCGCGGGCGAACGGCGTGCGCGTGCGGCTGTCCGGCTCCGGGTAGCGGCGGCCCCGCGAGGCGCGCCAGTCCGCGGCGAAGAGGCGCGGCGCATCGGTCCTTGGGCTCTTCGCCTGCGCCATCCGGCAGGTCTCGCCCTTTGCCCAATCGCAACGGCTTCTCATATAAGGGGCCGGAGTGAAACCCGAAGCGATGACCCAAGCCGCCCGTCACCCTATCCAGCGCCGCCGCCCGCCGGCTGAAGGCCATCTCCGCCGAGGAGGGCCGCGCCGATGATGCTGCGCGTGGCCGTGGAAGGCGGCGGCTGCTCCGGCTTCCAGTACAAGTTCGACCTGGTCGACCTGCCGAGGCCGACGACCTGAGGGTGGAGCGCGACGGCGCGGCGGCGGTGGTGGACGTGGTCTCGCTGGCGCTGCTGAACGGCTCGGAGATCGACTTCGCCGACGAACTCGCCGCCGCCGAGTTCCGGGTGAAGAACCCCAACGCCAAGTCCAGCTGCGGCTGCGGCGTCAGCTTCTCGATTTAGCCAGCTCCGGCGTGACGACAGCGACCGCGTCCATCGGGTGGTACGACGCCAACGCCGAGGATTTCGTCGCCCGCACGTTCGGACCCGGCATGGAGGGCGGGCGCGCCAGGTTCCTGGCCCATGTACCGCCCGGCGGGGCCGTACTCGACGCCGGCTGCGGCTCCGGCCGGGATGCGCTGGCGTTCAAGAGCGCCGGCTATGCGGCGAGCGCCTTCGACGGCTCGGCGAAGTTGGCTCAAATCGCGGCGAGAACACCGGTCTTCCCGTCCGGCATCTCACGTTCGCCGATATGGATTGGGACGAGGCGTTTGACGGGGTCTGGGCCTGCGCGTCCCTGCTCCATCTTGCGCCAGCCGACCTGCCGGGCGCGCTCGCCAACATCCGTCGCGCCTTGAAGCCCGGCGGCGCCTTCTACTGTTCGTTCAAGGCGGGCGACACCGAGCGGTTCGCCAACGGCCGCCACTTCACAGACATGACCCTGGAGAGTCTGCGCGCGCTCATTGTCAGAGCGGGTTTCGAAGCGCTCGACCTCTGGGACTCGGATGACGGCCGCCCGGATCATCGCGGCGAGCGATGGGTGTCAGCAGTGGCGCGGCGGCCCATGGCGGATGCGCGTCCCGTCGCCTAAGCTCGCCGCATGCGCATCGCCACCTGGAACGTGAACTCGGTCAACGCGCGGCTGGAGACCATCCTCGCGTGGTTCCGCGAGGCGCAGCCGGACGTCGCCTGCCTGCAGGAGATCAAGTGCGTCGACGAGAAGTTCCCGGCCGAAGCCTTTGAAAGCCTCGGCTACAACGCCGCCGTCCACGGCCAGAAGAGCTACAACGGCGTGGCGCTGCTCTCGAAGACCCCGCTGGAGGACGTGCGCAGAGGGCCTGCCCGGCGACGACGGCGACGACCACGCCCGCTACATCGAGGCGGTGGTCTCGGGGCCCAATCCGGTCCGCGTCGCCTCGATCTACCTGCCGAACGGCAACCCGATCGGCACCGACCGCTTCGCCTACAAGCTGGCGCTGGATGGCGCGGCTGAAGGCGCACGCCACCGAGCTGATGGCCTACGAGGAGCCGCTGGCGCTCTGCGGCGACTACAACGTGATCCCCGAGCCGGCGGACGCCGACGATCCGGCCTCCTGGACGGGCGACGCGCTCTTCCAGCCCGAGAGCCGCGGGGCGTTCCGGGCGCTGAAGTGGCTCGGCCTCACCGACGCCTACATGGAGGCCGACGGCGCGCCGGGCGGCTACACCTTCTGGGACTACCAGGCCGGCGCCTGGCAGCGGAACCACGGCATCCGCATCGACCACCTGCTGCTCTCGCCGCAGGCCGCCGACCACCTGGCCGGCGTCACCATCCACAAAAGCGCCCGCGCCATGGAGAAGCCCTCCGACCACGTGCCGGTGAGCGCCGAGCTGAACTTCGACGGCTGACGGCCGCGACAGCGCGCGGCTGACTTCGCACCTGCCGAGACTCCCCCTACCCTCCCTTGCGATGAGCGAGTGGCTGAAGCTCCTGCTGGCGCTGGGCGCGGCCGCCGTCGGCCTGACGCTGGCGGCGATGGCGTTGACGTGGCTGATGAACGAGCCGCGGCGGCTGGGTCGCGTCTTCCGGCATGAACTTGGCGCGCGGCCCGACGCGTCACTGATCGCGACGGGCACGGGCCGCGGCGTCGCCCTCAGCCTCGCCGCGCGCCGCTTCGTCACCGGCTGGGACCGCGGCGCCTGGCGCATGGTCTATCCGCTGGAGGACCTGATCGGCGCCGAGCTCGAGCTGGACGGCCATGTGGCGGCGAGGGCCCTGCGCGACGAGCCGCGCCGCCGCCTGGAGCGCCAGAGCGGCGCCGAGACCGACGTGCGCCTGCGCTTCCTGTTCGACGATCCGGCCCATCCCGACTTCGAGCTCTCGCTGTGGCCGAACCAGGCGGTTCGCGGCGGCTTCACGCGGCCGCGCCAGGCGATCGCCGAGGCCAACCGCTGGCTGGCCCGCGATCGAGGCGGTGCAGCGCCGCGCCGGCGCGCCCGCCGCGGTCGCCCGGCCATCCCGCGGGCATCGGCCGCTGACGGCGGAGCTGCAGGCGATGGCGCCGTCCGACGAGGACGAGGACACCGACCAATTCGCCGATTGACTTGACGGCCGTCAGGCCCAACCTCCGCCGACCGGTCCTTGGGAGGGCGCCATGATCTGGCTCGTCGCCGCCGCGGCGGCGTTCCTGCTGATTCACCTCGCGATTTCCGGCACACGGGTCCGGGGCGCGATCACAGGCGCGATCGGCGAGGGGCCCTATATGGGCCTCTTCTCGCTGGCGAGTTTGGCCTGCCTCGTCTGGATGAGCATCGCCTACGTCCACGCGCAGCGCGGCGGCGACGACCCGGTCTGGTGGACCGCGACGCCGGTGACGAAGTGGATCCAGCTGGTGGTGACCTTCGTCGCCTTCATGCTCATCGTGCCGGGTCTCCTCACGCCGAACCCCACCAGCGTGCGCCAGGAGGGCCAGCTCACGAAGCCGGACGCGGCGCGCGGCATTCTGCGCGTCACCCGCCATCCGTTCCTCTGGGGCGTGGCGCTCTGGGCGGCCGGCCACCTGATGGTCAACGGCGATCTGGCGAGCCTCCTCCTGTTCGGCTCGCTGCTGGTGCTGGCGATCCTCGGGACCGGCAGCATCGACGCCAAGCGCCGCCGCGCGCTGGGCGAGGCGTGGGACGCGTTTGCCGCCAAGACCTCCGCCGTGCCGTTTGCCGCCATCGCAACGGGCCGACAGAGCCTGAGCATCGGCGAGATCGGCTGGTGGCGGCTCGGCATGGCGGTGATCGTCTGGGGCGCGCTGGTCTTCGCGCACCCGCTGCTGTTCGGCGTCTCGCCGCTGCCCCGCGCGTAGCCGTTCAGGCCAGCGCGAAGTCCATCGCGGCCTTGGCGTGGATCTCGGCGGTGTCGAAGGCCGGGACCGGCAGGTCTTCCGGCTTCACCAGCAGGCCGAACTCGGTGCAGCCGAGGATCACCCCGTCGACGCCCTCGCCGCGCACGGCGCTCTCGGTCATCGCCACCAGCGCATCCTTCGACGCCAGCTTGAAGCGGCCCAGCACGAGTTCGTCGAAGATGATCGCGTGCAGCCGCTCGCGGTCGAGCGGGGACGGGATCAGCGCCTCGACGCCGTGCTTGCGCAGCCGGTCGCGGTAGTAAGCCTGTTCCATGGTGAAGCGGGTGGCGAGCAGCAGCGGGCGGCGCACGCCGGCGGCGCGGACGGCGGCGGCCGTGGCGTCGGCCACGTGCAGCAGCGGGGGCGAGACAGCCGCGGCCACGTCGTCCGCCATCCGGTGCATGGTGTTGGCGCAGATCACGATGGCCTCGGCGCCGGCCCGCTCCAGCCGCCGCGCGGCGTCCACCATCACCGCGGTCGCCTCGTCCCAGAGGCCGGCGGCCTGCATCCGCGCGATCGGCGCGAAGTCCACCGACCAAAGCACGAGTTTAGCCGAATGCTGGCCGCCCAGCCGCTCGCGGGCGATGCGGTTCAAGAGCTGATAGTAGAGCGTCGTGCTCTCCCAGCTCATGCCGCCGATCAGCCCGAGGGTCTTCAAAGGCGGCTCATCGGCGCGTCAGACGTCCTGGAACTCGTCGATCAGCTTGAAGACCTGCTCGAGATTGTGGGCGATGGTCTCGACCCGCGAGCGCTGCACCAGGCTGGAGAACATGTTGCCGATCTCGAACCGGTTCGGCGCTTCCAGCGCGATCAGCAGCTCGGTCTCGCTGAACGCGCAGCGGATGTGCTGGCCCGCGTAGCTGGCCTCGAGGTCGTTCAGCCGCTGCATGAAGGTGGGCGTCAGGAGCTCGCGCGCCTCCACCTGGTCGGAGCCGAAGCACGGCGAAGGCCTTGTTGAAGTTGGGATCCTCCAGGCCGACCGGCTGCAGTCCAGCCGGGCACTCGAAGCGATTGAGCCAGCCGGAGTTGCGCAGCACCACGGTCTGCGAGGAAAGGCGCCTGCGGCGTCACCAGCCGGAAGAGCTGGCCGGAGAAGACGACATGTCGGTTCTTGCCCGAGCCCTCGTGCAGCGTCGCCTGGCAGAGCGAGAAATCGACCTGGCTGCGTCGGCCGGCGAAGAAGTCCTGGAAACCCTTGTCGTTATAGCCCGGGTAGCAGGTTCAGCGAGCGGTAGGTCGCGAATGACGGCGGATCGGGCCCGTCGGACCGGTAGCTGATGCCCAGCGGCCCGCAGAGCGACTGCAGCACGGCCACTTTGGCGCGCTTGGCGACGGCGGCCAGCGGCAGATAGCCGAGCACGCCGGCGGCGATCATCGTGAAGATCATCAGCGTCGGGGCGGCGCTGTGCGAGCGCCCGCCGGTGAAGGCGGACGCCATCATGTTCTCGAGGAAGACGGCGACGAGCCCGCCCGCCAGCGCGACGAAGAAGGTCTTCAGCGCGCTCTTGCGCTCAGCCTCGCGCTTGACGAGCTCCGGCTCGATCTTCGCCGTGTAGAGCTGGTCGAAGCTGGCGCCTTCGAGCGGGTCGCCGGGCGGCGCGAGCCGGTGCCCGAAGCCGCGCGCGGCGGGCGTCGGTGCGGGGGGCGTCTGGGCCAGGGTGTCGGCGAAGGCGGTCATCGTGCGGCTAAGCCTAGCGCGAATTGGGGCCGTTGCTCCACCGGCCGTCAGCGGGTCTGGTTGATCGCGGCGGCGGCGACGTGGCCGAGCCAGACCGCGACCAGGCACAGCACCACCGAGCCGACGATGTTGCCGCCGGCCGCCAGCATGTCGCCGTCGCGCACCAGGTTCAGCGTCTGCAGGCTGAACGACGAGAAGGTGGTGTAGCCGCCGCAGATGCCGACCATCACGAACTGGCGCGCATCCGGCGCGACCAGCACCCGCCCGTCCGGCCCGGTCAGCGTGGCGAAGAAGCCGATCACCAGCGAGCCCGACCACGTTGATGATCAGCGTGCCCCACGGAAACGTCTCGCCCATCCAGCCGCGCCGCCAGGCTGGAGCAGCCGTAGCGGGCCATGCTGCCGAGCGCGCCGCCCAGTGCGATCCAGAGGTAGGTGATCAAGGCCGCTCCTCTTGCCGGCGCGCCCCGGCCCGGCGCAGAATCCTTAGAGGACCGAGCCTAGCGGATAGCCGTGGGCGGACGAAGGGCGCGCGAATGGACCTCCCCAGTCAGGCGGCGCTGTTGCGGATCTACACCGAGGAGGCCCGCCGCGACGGCGCCCGGCCGCTCTACGAGTCGGTGGTGCTGAAGGCGCGCGAGGCCGGGCTGGCGGGCGCGACGGTGCTGCGCGGGCCGATGGGGTTCGGCGCCTCGGCGCGCATCCACAACGCCAACATCCTCGACCTTTCGGCCAACCTGCCATTGGTGATCGAGATCGTCGACGCCGAGGCCAGCTTGCGCGACTTCGCCGCCAGTCTCACAGGGCTGAAGGACATCGGCCTCGTCACGCTCGAGAAGGTCGAGGTGCTGCACTACGGCCGGGTGGCGGCGCCGAAGCCCTAGGCGGATATGTAGGCCTTCAGGGTCTCGGCCTCGGCCACCGTCTCCTCGATCTTGCGCTTCACGAGGTCGCCGATCGAGACGATGCCGACCAGCTTGCCGTCGCGCAGCACCGGCAGGTGGCGGATGCGCCGGTCGGTCATGCGGCTCATCAGCTGGTCGACCGTCTCGTTCGGGGCGGCGAACACCACGTCCCTGGTCATGCAGGCGGAGATCGGCTGCGAGAGGCCCTCGGCGCCGAGCTCGGCGACCACACGCACGATGTCCCGCTCCGATACGATGCCGGCGACGTCTTGGGCCTGGTCCAGCACCACCATCGCGCCGACCCGGCGCGAGACCAGCAGCGCCGCCACGGCCGCCACGCTGTCGCTGGGCGAGGCGGTAAACACCAGATCGCCCTTTTCCTTCAGGATCTGGGACACAAGCATGGCTTCGTCCTCCTGTTTCCAGACGGAAACGCGAGCCTCGGCCCTGAAGCGCCGGAAAGCAAAGCGCTATTGCGTGAAGTCGTCCGCGCCCCGGCCCGCCAGCCGTGCGAACGGGCCGATCAGGAGGACGCCGGCGGCGTAACCGGCGATGTGCGCCTCCCAGGCCACCGGCATGCCCATCGCCCCCGGCGTCCAGCCAGGAACCACCCCGAGTGCGACGTTCACGATCGCCCAGGCGACTGCCATGCCGATCACGGTCCGGCCGAGGATCGGTCCGATGCGGCCATGCCCCTGGATGATGCGCGAGGCCGCGCCCAGCAGGCCCGAGATCGCGCCGGAGGCCCCTACCACCGGGACCGTGTCGCGCAGGTCGGCGAGCACAAAGCCCAGCCCCGCGAGCACCCCGCACACCAGGTAGAACAGCAGGAACACCAGCGCGCCGCGCGGGCCCAGGCCGAAGAGCCGCGCTACCGGCGGCCCGAAGGCGAGCGCGGCGACCGCGTTCATCAACACGTGCGGCCAGCTCCCGTGCAGGAACAGCGAGGTGGCCAGCACCTGCCAGTGGCCCACCGCGAGCTGCGCCGGCGTCAACGCCAGGGTGTTGAATGTCGCGTCGGTCATCGCGAACGACTGCACTGCATATAGCGCGATCAACCCCACGCAGAGGACCACGATGGTCCAGGGGGCGTTGAACATCGGCTCGCGCTGACGGGTCGGCGGGCCCCACGGTTGTGTCTCGGTCTGGTCCAAACGCGCTCTCTACCTCGTCCCGCAATCGCCCGCCGCCCACCCAATAGCCGATGACCGGCCGGTTTGGACCTGGAAACACGCCGTTTCGAGGGCTGGCACACGCGTTGCTGGACCGGGGTCGAACTGTCCTGTCCTGGAGCGGCAAGGCTTATGGTCGAGTATCGCACGAGCAAGCTGGTCGCGGCCTTCGCCGGAGCGGCATGCCTCGCCTTCGCGGGTCTGGCGCAAGCCCAGACCTCGAATGCGGGCGCGGTCGCCCTGGTGCGGGCCAACAACCAGTCCGTCGTGGCGACCTATGCAACCGCGCGTGATGCGTCGGGCGCGGCTGTCGCCTCCGACGGCGCGGTCGATGCCGGCGAAGACCAGAGCGGTTTCTCCAACGCCGGCGCTGGCGGCGTCTTCGACACCCTGTCGGGCGTCGGCGCCACCGGCGGGGCCAGCACATTCGGCGGCGCGCTTAACGTCGTCACCCAGGTCGGTCAGCCTGGCAGTACCCAGAACAACCAAATCAATACCGGCGGGGGCGGCGCGACCGCGTCGCCGAACGGGGGTGTTTTCAATGTCGATCAATCCATTCAGCACAAGTAAGCGGGTCCTCGCGCTGCTCAGCGTGAGCAGCCTCGTCCTCTCGGCCTGCGCCACGCCAGTGGCCGGACCGTCGGGGCTCTATTCGCAGCCGACCGGCGATGCACCGGTCGTGCCAAATCCGACGCCGTATTCGGCGGCGCTGGTCTGCGAAGCAGAGTTCGCCCGTGCGCACAGCGTCAACGCACCGCGCCTGGCGATCGGCCGCATCGCCGACTACACCGGCAAGCTCGAAGCCGACGGCTCGGGGCGCAAGATCACCCAAGGGGCATCGCTGATGGCGATGAGCGCCTTCGCCAAGGCCGGCGTGCCGCTGGTCGAGCGCTACGACACCTCGGTCTCCGAGCTGGAGCTGAAGTACGCCAACTCGCGGCTGATCTCCGACCAGCCGGTGCCGGGGGCCAAGGCGCCCGCCGACTACCGCCAGATCATGGCCGGCCAGGTGCCCGGATCCGACTTCTACGTCGCTGGCGGCATCACCGAGCTGAACTTCAACATCCGCTCCAACGGCGTCCAGGCGGCGGGCGGCAGCGGCAGCAATGCCGGCGCGGTCGGCCAGATCAGCGGCTCGACCTACGTGATGAACATCGGCCTCGACCTGCGGCTGGTGAACACCCGCACGCTCGAGGTGGTGGACGTGATCTCCTACCAGAAGCAGATCGTCGCCCATCAGATCGGCGTCGGCGTGTTCTCGTTCTGGAACGGCAACGCGGTCAGCGTCGGGGCCGGCGAAGGGGCCACCGAGCCGCTGCAGCTGGCGGTCCGCTCGGTGATCGAGCGCGCGGCGGTGGAAATGGTGGCCAACCTCTACGGCATGCCCGGCCCGGAAGCGTGCATGCGCTTCGACCCGCTGGGCGAGACCGTCACCACGGGCGTCACCGGGGCCTACATCCCCGCCTACGACAACTTGGAGAGCAACAACGCCGCGACCCGCGCCGATCCATACCGCTGGGACGGGGGCCGCAGCGATCCGCCGCCGGCGACGCTGAGCGACCGCGACGACCGTGGCCACTACAGCGACGACCGCCGCGACCGGTACTAGCTGAAAAGCAAGAAGGCGGCTCCCTCCTCGGGAGCCGCCCTCGCCGGCGCTCGTTCTTTCAAGGCTCGCCGCGACGAGGGCGCTTCACCCTCGCGAGGCCGTCCGCGGGCCTTCCCCGCTCCCCGGCGGCCAGCAAAGCGACCGCCAAGCACTAAACTCGCAGGCATTGTTCGACGAACATTGCCATTGCGGCAAGAGGGGATGGGGCCGCCGGTGACGATCTGGCCCGGCCTGTAACCGGCGAGGCACATCTCGCCCCCAAACCGCCCTAGTCCGGTCTTTTCGGGGCCGCAAGCGGCTGCGACAAGGCGCCTGTCGGTCGGGCGATCAGCGCCGGTCCTGGACCCTGAACAGCCCCCCCAGCCCCCCCGGGCTCGGCGTTCGGCCCGGCCGACACCCCCCTCCCAAGCCACTGGGAAAGCCTTGAGGCCAGCCCCGGGTCCGACGGCGCATGGCCCGGTCCGCTGTGTTCCCAGCTGTAGCCGACGGCGGCGAGCGTCGGGCCGAGCACGCCCCCACCTCCTCTACCCTCTGGTTTCGGGTCTATTGCAGCTCGTTGCAGCGGGGTCATCGGACGCTACAACTCGCCGCCTTGAACCGGCCTGACGACGCGGACATGGTCGGGCCAGTCCGGTGGAACGTCTCGAGGAACTGATGGATCGACCTACGCGTGTGGTACTGGCCGCCTCGGCGGCGTTCGCGCTGGCCTCGTACGCATACGGCACGGCCGCCTCCCCGGCTTCGCTGCAAGACCGGGTTTCAACGCCCCGGGCCGGCGTTTCCGGCGCGCCCAGCAGCCGTCCGGTCGGCGAGTGGCCGCAAGCCCATTCCGACCTGAAGGCGGATCCGAACATCAGATTCGGCGCCCTGCCCAACGGGATGCGTTACGCGGTCATGCGCAACGCAACGCCTCCGGGTCAGGTGTCAATGCGGCTGCACTTCGACGTCGGCTCGCTGATGGAGCGCGACGATCAGCAGGGCCTGGCGCACTTCCTGGAGCACATGGCCTTCAACGGCTCCACCAACGTACCGACCCGCGGCGAGATGGTGAAGGATCTCGAGCGGCTGGGGCTGGCGTTCGGCGCCGACACCAACGCCCAGACCGGCTTCAACTCGACCGTCTACAAGTTCGACCTGCCGAAATCCGACGACCAGACGGTCGACACCTCGCTGATGCTGCTGCGTGAGATCGCCGGCAACCTGACGCTGGACCAGGGCGCCATGGACCAGGAGCGCGGCGTCATCCTCTCCGAGGAGCGTCTGCGCGACACCCCGTCCTACCGCATCACCAAGGAGAGATTCAGCTTCCTGATGCCGGGCCAGCGGCCGCCGGAGCGCTTTCCGATCGGCCTGGCGCCGGTGATCCAGAACGCCAAGGTCGACCGCATCGCCGACATCTATCGCAGCTATTACCGCCCCGAGCGCGCCACGCTGGTGGTGATCGGCGACATCGACCCGGCGGCGATGGAGGCCAAGATCAAGGCCCGCTTCGGCGACTGGCAGGGCAAAGGCCCGGCCGGCGCCGATCCCGATCTCGGCGGCGTGAGCGCGCACGGGCCCGACTTCCACCTGGCGGTCGAGCCCGGCGCGCCCACCACGGTCGAGCTCGCCTGGGTGACGCCGCCGGATCTTTCTCCCGACACGCTGGAGAAGCGCCGGCGCGAGATCGTCGAACAGCTCGGCCTGGCGGTGCTGAACCGCCGCCTCTCGACCCTGGCGCGCGAGGACAAACCGCCGTTCATCGCGGCCGGCGCCTTCCGCGGCAACCAGTTGCGCACCGACCGCGTGACCGCCGTGCTGGCCTCCGCGCAGCCGGACCATTGGAAGCAGGCGCTGGCGTCCATCGAGTCCGAGGCGCGGCGCCTCGTCGAGTTCGGCGTGCGGCCCGACGAGCTGGCGCGCGAGATCGCCGAGAGCGAGGCCAGCCTGAAGCTGGCCGCCGATGGCGCCGCCACCCGCCGCACCCCGGCGCTGGCCGACGAGCTGGTCGGGACGCTGGAGGACGAGGACGTGCAGACCGCGCCGGCCGACGACCTGGCCATGTTCCAGGCCGACACCAAGGGGCTGACCGCGGCGGACGTGTCGGCAGCGCTGAAGTCGGCGTTCGGCGGGGCCGGACCGCTGGTCTTCATGTCGGCGCCGACGACGCCGGATGGCGGTGTCGCCGCGGTTCGCACCGCCTTCGACGCCGCTCGAGCCCAACCCGTCACCGCCCCCGAGGCGCCGCGCCAGGTCGACTGGCCCTACACGAGCTTCGGCCCGATCGGGAAGGTCGCCGAGCGCAAGGACGTGAGCGACCTCGACGCCGTTTTCGTGCGCTTCGAGAACGGCGTGCGGCTGACCGTGAAATCCACCAAGTTGCGCGCGGACCAGGTGCTGGTCTCGGTGCGCTTCGGCCAGGGCCTGGAGAGCCTGCCGGCGAATCACCAGACGATCACCTGGGCCGGCGGCGCTTTCGCCGAGGGCGGCCTTCGGCAGATCACCGCCGACGACGCCGAGCGCGCGCTCACCGGCCAGGTCTACAACGTCGGCTTCGGCGCCCAGCCGAACTCATATGTGCTCGAAGGCGCTACCCGCACCAGCGATGCGCCGACCCAGCTCGAGGTGCTGGCGGCCTATGTCTCCGATCCGGGCTGGCGTCCGGAGGCGTTCAATCGGCTGAAGGGTCTCGGCGAGACGCTCGAGGCCCAGTACGAGGCCACCGACAGCGGCCTGCTTTCGCGCGACCTCGGCGGCCTCTTGCACTCCGGCGACCGCCGCTGGACCTTCCCGACGCGGGCCGACATCGGCGCCGCCACGCCCGACGAGCTGAAAGCGACATTGTCGCCGGCGCTGGCCGCCGGCCCGATCGAGGTGGTGGTCGTCGGCGACATCACCGTCGACAAGGCGATCGAGGACGTCGCCGAGACCTTCGGCGCGCTGCCGAAGCGTCCCGATCCGACGCCGCCCGCCGCGCCGGCCTACGCCACCAGCTTCCCGCACGCCGCGGCCAGCCCGGTGGTCGAGACCCACAACGGCCGGCCGGACCAGGGCATCGCCCTCGTCGCCTGGCCGACCGACGACTATTTCACCAGTCCGGACAAGGCCCGCGCCGAACTCGGTGCTGGGGCGGGTGATGCAACTGCGGCTCACCGACGTGCTGCGCCTGCAGCAGGGCGTGACCTACTCGCCCTCGGCCGGCGCAACCGCCAGCACGGTGTTCCCGCACTACGGCTACATCAGCGCCGAGATGGAGGCGCCGCCGGACAAGCTCGACGGCTTCTTCGTGGACGTCGACAAGATCGCCGCCGACCTGCGCACGACGCCGGTCACCGACGATGAGTTGCAGCGCGCCAAGAAGCCGGCGCTGGAGGCGCTGGAGAAGGCGACGGCGACCAACGAGTACTGGCTGAACGGCCTCGCCGGCGCGCAAGCCGACCCGCGCCGCCTCGACATCCTGCGCTCGGCAGAAGCCGGACTGGAGCGGGTGTCGGCCGCCGACGTGCAGAAGGCCGCGCAGACTTACCTGCACGGCGACACCGCCTGGAAACTGGAGATCAAGCCGAAGGCGCCGGCCGTCGCCACAGCCGATCCTCGGCCGAAGCCGAACTGACAACAAAACAAAACGCCCGGCGCGGCTTCGAGGGCCGGCCGGGCGATGAGTTGGCCCGCTCGGGAGCGAGCTGCGGCTAGTTGACCATCCCCCCAACGCCGCCGTCGAACGTCATGGCTGTGGTGGCGGCCGCGCTCGAGTGCTCGTGATAGGCTTGGTACTTCTCGGTCATCACCAGCGTCAGGATCTTGATGCCGGCGCCGAACCTGCGCAGCAGCGAGCGCTCGTTGCAGTCGCGGGCCGGAATCTGCGGCTTGCAGACCAGGCGTCCGCCGCCCTGTCCGGCCGACGTGCCACAGCGCCTCGCCCTTCTGGCAGCTTAGCGTCTGGCCGCCGGCGAATGACACCTGGTCGCGCCACTGGGCGATGGTGACCTGCATGTGCGAGCCGGCGATGCAGCGGTAGACCTCGCCCTCGTAGCCCTCGGCGATCTCGCGGTCGGGCTGCACCTGCGAAGCCGGGTGCGGGACGTCCTTGTCGTCGAAGCAGAAGGCCTGGATCACCACCTTCTCGATCTTGGTGCGCTCGGCCTCGTAGGCTTCGCGTTCCTCGCCGCCGCCGACGCCGAGGTTCACCGCGGTGACCGAGCCGGGCGAGATGAACGAGGCGGCGCCGCCGCCACCGCCGGTCACCTGGGCCTGGGTCTGGGTGGCCACGAACGCGCTCGCCACGTTGCTGACCTGGCTCTGGACGTCGACCTGCGACTTCACCTGTTGGATGACGTTCACTTTCGTCACCACGTTAAGGTTTACATCGACGTTGTTGTAGTTGTTGTTGATGTTGGTGTTATGGTCGTGGTGGTGGTTGCAGTTGCAATTGTGCGGCGGCGGGGGCGGCGGCGGCGGTTTGCAGCCGCACCCTGCGCCTCCGGTCCCCCCGGCCAGCGCCATGCCCGGCGCGAGAGCGATCGCGAGCCAAACGCCCGCGCCGGCGATCAGCGCCTTGAAGGTGGTCTTGTAGGCCATCACTGGCTCCCCATCGAACATCGTCCGGCCTCTGACCCCCCTCGCGCTTCGGGTTCTGTCCCGTTTTGGCGCGTCGGCGGCCTGGCCTGCCCCTGTCTTGCAACCCTCGTGCGGGACCGGCCGAAAGCCCGTCGAAACAGCCGCGAGGCGAGTGCAAGATGTTCAGTTCGAACACCGAACGACTGCTGGACTACTGGCGCGACAGGCGCGGCGGCCGGCTGGCGCCGCGGCGCGTCGATATCGACGTCGCGGACTTTCCCGCGCTCGCGCCGCAGGTGTTCATCGCCGAACTCCTGGCGGGCGGCGACGTCCGCTTCCGGCTGGCGGGCGAGACCGTCGCCGCCCTCGCCGGCCGGCCGCTGCGCGGCGAGAGCCTGCTGGCGCTCTGGACGGCCGAGCACCGCGGGCGCGTCAGTCGGCTGCTGACGAGCGCTCTGGCGCGGGCCGAGCCGGTGGTCGTGCTCGGCGCCGGCGAAGACGCCGACGGCGGCCAGGGCCGCATCGAGCTGCTGTTCGCGCCGCTGGCTGGTCCGCTCGGCGCGCTGGATCGCTTCCTCGGCCTCTGCCAGCCGTCGCCGCCGATGCCAGGATCGGGGTCCGGCGTGGCGCGGATCGGCCCGCTCAGCATCGCAGCCGTGAACGGCGTGGCGGACGAAGCGCGGCGCGCAAGACTGCGGCTGGCGGCGCTCGACGGCCGCCGGATCGCCTGAGCGCCCGGCTCGCCGTAAACCGTAAAGCGCCGTTGATAACGGCCCCCCGGTTGCGCCGCCGGGCGCCGGCGGGGCGTTCAGATGCGATTGACGATGTCAAAGAGCAAGCCTCGCACAAGCGCGGCTTGCTCTAGTTACTCATTGTAATGAGCGCGCACAAGGGGCCGGCCCGCAATTCCAGCCAGACCGAACCGCCCTAGGCGGCTGAGCTGTTGCTTTCGAAGGCGCGCCGGTTGGCCGGGACGCCCTCGGCCAGCGAGCCGAGACCCTCGAGCCGCTCGCCGTCGCGACGCAACTCCGCCCCCAGATGGTGCTCGCTGCTGCGCCAGAGCTCCTCGACGACCCGGCGCGCGTGCTGATCGCTGGCCGCAGTGATCAGGTACAACGAGGGCACCCGATAACGGTCGTCGTCTATGTACACTTCGTAGTCGGTCATCTTCCGGATCATCTTTCGCGAGGGGCGACGGCCGCTGCGGCGCCTTGAACGGTGTTCATCCAGCCTCGAACGCTTGACGGCGCGGTAGATCAACCACTTTCTATGCTTTCACGTTCCCACCGAATGCCGGAATAGTTGAACTCTATACCTTTTGAGCGGGCGGCGAATTCACAGCGTTTGAAGTATCCGGCGGCGACGGCGGCTTTTGAGTAAGGACCGCTTTTGTCGCCTTTGGCCCATCAAGCACCCTTGACGCCGGTTGAGCGTTTCCTACCTTGGCCAGGATTGACGCTGTCAGGTCCGGGAGGCTTCGATGTCGGACGCAAATAGCCGCGGCGAGCGGCTGCAGATCATGCTCACCGAGGACGAGTTGCGGGTGGTCGACGACTGGCGCTTCGGCCAGCGCATGCCGAGCCGCGCAGCGGCGGTGCGCGAGCTGCTGACGCGTGGCCTCGCGGCCGAAGGGCTCCTGCAATGCGACGGGCGCACGCGCTCGAAGGACTTCGGCGTCGTCGAGCCGGACGCCGGCGAGACCGAGGCGGCGGGGGACGCGTAAGGGCCCGCCTCGCGAGGGTGGCGCGCCGGCCCCTGCGTCGCTAAGCAGCCTCCCCTAAGGAGGCTCCCAGATGCAGCGCGCGCTCAGCGTCAGCCGGATGACCGGCAACCGCTCGACCTTTCCCCAGTGGTACCAGGCCGTGGTGCGCGAGGCCGACCTGGCCGAGAACAGCCCGGTGCGCGGCGCGATGGTCATCAAGCCCTGGGGCTATGGCGATCTGGGAGGAGATCCAGCGCGAGCTCGACCGCCGCATCAAGGAGACCGGGCACGAGAACGCCTATTTCCCGCTGTTCATCCCGCTCTCGCTTCTTCGCCAAGGAGGCCGAGCACGTCGAAGGCTTCGCCAAGGAGATGGCGGTCGTCACCCACCACCGGCTGAAGAATGATCGACGGCAAGCTGCAGGTCGATCCGGAAGCCAAGCTGGAAGAGCCGCTGATCGTGCGGCCCGACCTCGGAGACCATCATCGGCGACGCCTTCTCAGCGCTGGATCAAGAGCTACCGCGACCTGCCGCTGCTGATCAACCAGTGGGCCAACGTGGTGCGCTGGGAGATGCGCACCGCGGCTGTTCCTGCGCACCACGGAGTTCCTCTGGCAGGAGGGCCACACCGCCCACGCCGACGAGGCCGAGGCGCGCGGCAGAGACCATGCGCATGCTCGAGGTCTACCGCGCCTTCGCCGAGGACGACGCTGGCGATGCCGGTGATCGCCGGCGAGAAGCCGGAGAACGAGCGCTTCCCCGGCGCGGTCGACACCTACTCCATCGAAGCGATGATGCAGGACGGCAAGGCGCTGCAGGCCGGCACCTCGCACTACCTCGGGCACGCACTTCGCCGAGGCGCAGAACATCCAGCTTCCAGAACGACGCCGGCGAGCTGCGACTTCTGCCACACCACCAGCTGGGGCGTCTCCACCCGGCTGATCGGCGGCGTGATCATGACCCATGGCGACGATGACGGCCTGCGCCTGCCGCCCGCGATCGCGCCGCGCCAGGTCGTGGTCGTGCCGATGCTGCGCGACAAGCCGGAAGACGCCGAGGTGCTGGCCTACTGCCGAGGCGCTGGTGACGGCGCTGGCGGCCACGACGCGCGCTCGGCGAGCCGGTGCGCGCTGCTGGTCGACAAGCGCGGCCAGCGTCGGCCGACAAGCGCTGGGACTGGGTGCGGCGCGGCGCGCCGATCATCGTCGAGATCGGCCCGCGCGACGCCGCCGGCGGCCAGGTGACCTACATGCGCCGCGACCGCCTGCGCGACGGCGAGAAGATCGCCTCGACCAGGCGATGCCGCCGCGACGAGTTCGTCGCCGCGGTCCGCCGCCCTGCTGGCCGAGATCCAGGCCGGCCTGTTCGCCGAGGCCAAGGCGCGGCTCGACGCCAACATCCGCAGCGACATCAAGACCTTCGACGAGCTCGCCGAGTATTTCGGCGCGGCCGCCGACGACGAGGACGAGAGCGACGCCTTCAAGGGCTGGGTGCGCGCGCCCTGGTCGCGGCCGACCGGCGCGGCGCTGGAGGCGGTGGACGCGCGGCTGAAGGCGCTGAAGCTCACCCTCCGCAACGCGCCGCTCGACCAGCCGGCGCGTCAGCGGCGCCTGCCTCTTCACCGGCGAGCCGGCGGTCGAGGAAATGCTGATCGCGCGGGCCTACTGAGGCCGCGGCGATGCAGGGCGAGTACGACTACATCGTCGTCGGCGCCGGCTCGGCCGGCTGCGTGCTCGCCAACCGGCTCTCGGCGGACCCGAAGACCCGCGTGCTGCTGCTGGAAGCCGGCGGCAGGGACAACTGGATCTGGTTCCACATCCCGGTCGGCTACCTCTTCGCGATCGGCAATCCGCGCTCGGACTGGATGTTCAAGACCGAGCCGGAGCCGGGCCTGAACGGCCGCGCGCTGAACTATCCGCGCGGCAAGGTGATCGGCGGCTCGTCGGCGATCAACGCGATGATCTCGATGCGCGGCCAGGCCGGCGACTACGACCACTGGCGCCAGCTCGGCCTCACCGGCTGGGGCTGGGACGACGTGCGCCCGGTCTTCCGCCGCCTCGACGACCACTTCATGGGCGAGAGCGAGCACCATGGCGTGGGCGGCGAATGGCGGGTCGAGGCGCCGCGGGTGCGCTGGGATATCCTGGACGCGGTTGCCGAGGCGGCGACCCAGATGGGCATTCCCGCCACGGCCGACTTCAACACCGGCGACAACACCGGCGTCGGCCCGTTCCACGTGAACCAGCGACGCGGGATGCGCTGGTCCGCGGCGCGGGGATTCCTGAAGCCGGTGCTGAACCGGCCGAACCTGCGGCTGGAAACCGGCGTGCTGGTCGAGCGGCTGCTCTTCGAGGGCCGCCGCGCCACGGGCGTGCGCTACCGGCGCGGCGGCGAGACGTTCGAGGCGCGGACCCAGGGCGAGGTGATCCTCAGCGCCGGCGCGATCGGCTCGGCCGCTATCCTGCAGCGCTCCGGCGTCGGGCCGTCCGAGTGGCTCGCGGCGGCGGGCGTGCCGGTGGTGCTGGACAAGCCCGGCGTCGGCCGCAACCTGCAGGACCACCTGCAGGAGCGGGCGATCTACAAGGTGCGCGGCGTGCAGACGCTCAACACCACCTACCACTCGCTCGTCGGCCGCGCGCTGATGGGGGCGCAGTACGCGTTGCTGCGGCGCGGGCCGCTGACCATGGCGCCCTCGCAGCTCGGCATGTTCACCACCTCCTCGCCCGAGTACGACCGGCCCAACATCCAGTTCCATGTGCAGCCGCTGTCGCTCGACCGGTTCGGCGAGCCGCTGCACCGCTTTCCGGCGATCACCGCCTCGGCGTGCAACCTGCGCCCCACCTCGCGCGGCGAGGTCCGCCTCACCTCGGCCGATCCGGCCGCCGCGCCCGCCATCGCGCCGAACTACCTGTCGACCCCCGAGGACCGCCACGTCGCCGCCGACGCCATCCGGCTCACCCGCCGGCTGATGGCGCAGCCGGCGCTGGCGCCCTACCAGCCCCAGGAATACGTGCCCGGGCCGAGCGTCGGCGACGACGATGCGTCGCTGGCCAGAGCAGCCGGCGACATCGGCACCACCGTCTTCCACCCGGTCGGCACCGCGAAGATGGGGTTGCCGTCCGACCCGCTCGCCGTGGTCGACGAGCGACTGCGCTTCATCGGCCTGGAGCGCCTGCGCGTTATCGACGCCTCAGTGATGCCGACCCTCACCTCCGGCAACACCAACACCCCGACCATCATGATCGCCGACCGCGGCGCCGCGGTTCGTGCTGGAGGACGCGCGGACGTGAGCGGCGCCTAGACCGGCCGCGCCCCCGCCACCGTCGTGCGGTGCATGACCCGCCGGTGGCCATCGTAGCCGCCGGTGGCGTTGTGCATGGCGCGGCGGTTGTCCCACATGGTCAGCATGTTCGCCGACCAACGGTGCCGGTAGACGAACGCCTCGCCCATCATGTGCTTGAAGAGGAAGGCCAGCAGCGCGGCGCTCTCGGCTTCCGTGAAGCCCTCGATGCCCAGCGTGTAGGTGGGGTTGATGAAGAGCGCGCGGCGGCCGTCGTCCAGCGTGCGGACCAGGGGATGCACCTGGGTTTTGTCCGCTTCCGGACTCCACAGGATCTTCATGCTGCGGCCGGGGTCCTCCTTGGCGAAGTGGCCGGAGGGGCCGTAGGGCCGCGTCGCCGAGTGGATGGTCGTCAGCGGCGCCAGCATGGCGCGGAACGCGGGGCTCAGCGCCTCGTAGGCCGCCACCCCGTCGGCGTAGAGCGTGTCGCCGCCCACCGGCGGGACCACCTTGGCGTGGAGGATGGTGGCCGCCGGCGGGGTCTCCTGGAAGCTCCAGTCCGAGTGCCAGCCGCCGCCGAACACCGTGGTCTTCTCGTCCGCCTCGCGGCGCACCTCGAGGATGTGCGGCCGGTCGGCCAGCGGCGCGATGTAGGGGTCCCAGCCGAACTGGCCGAGCTGCAGCGTGAAGGCTTCCAGCTGGTCGTGGTCGAGCGGCTGGCCCGGGAACCACAGCACCCCGTGCGCCAGGAAGGCGGCCTTCACCGCCGCCAGCGTGTCGGGCGGCAGCGGGCGGGCGAGATCGAGACCGGTGACTTCCGCGCCGAAGCCGCTCTCGTTGGGGGTGACGGTCAGGCGCTGACCGGCGTCGGCGAGGCTCATCGGATCGCTCCTATTTTGCCGCGACTTGCGCGAGGCCGGGGATCAGGTCGCCGCCGGCCTCCACGCGCATGGTCGCGCCTTTCAGCGCATCGCCGATCGGCTCGGCGCGCCCGCCCACGCAACGTTCGAGGAACTGCTCGGCGACCGCGTAGAAGGCGAGGTTGTTCTCAGGGCGCGCGAAGCCGTGGCCCTCGTCGTCGAACAGGAGGTAGGTGACCGGCACGCCGCTCGCCTTCATCGCGGCCACCATCTGGTCGGACTCGGCCTGCTTGACGCGTGCATCGTTGGCGCCCTGGGCGATCAGCAGCGGCTTCCTGATCGCGCCGGCGGCGTAGAGCGGCGAGCGCTCCTTCAGGATCGCCTGGCCTTCCGGCGTGGCCGGATCGCCCATCCGCCGGAACATGATGCGGTTCTGCGCCGCCCAGTAGGAGGGCGTGGTGTTCAGCAGCGTCTCGAGGTTCACCGGGCCGAACAGGTCGACGCCGCAGGCGAAGGCGTCGGGCGTGAAGGCAAGTCCCGCCAGCGTGGCGTAGCCGCCGTAGGAGCCGCCCATGATCGCCACCTTGTCCCGGGTGGTGACGCCGCGCTTCACCGCCCAGTCCACCGCGTCCAGCAGGTCGTCCTGCATCTTGCGGCCCCACTGCAGGTCGCCGGCCTGGGTGAAGGCCTTGCCGAAGCCGGTCGAGGCCCGGAAGTTCACCGACAGCACCGCGTAGCCGCGGTTGGCCAGCCACTGGTGGAAGCCGTTGTAGCCGTAGACGTCGCGGCCCCAGGGCCCGCCGTGCACGAACAGCACCATCGGCAGGGGATGCGTCGGATGGCCGTCGCCCTTCGGATCGGCGCCCACCGGCAGCGTCAGGTAGGAGACCAGCGTCAGCCCGTCGCGCGACTTGATCTCCACCGGCGCCATCGTGGCCAGCGGCTTGCCCGCCAACTCGGGGCGCGTGGTGTAGAGCTTGGTCAGCGCGCGGCTCTTGCGGTCGAACAGCCACAGCTCGGACGGCGCGTCGGAGGCGTTGGTCGCCACCGTCCACTTGTCGTCGTCGTGGGTGCGCGAGGTGATGATCACCTCGCCCTTCAGGTGATCCTGCAGGAACTTGAAGTCGGCGCCGAAGCCCGGATCGAGGGGGGTCCAATCGGTGCGCAGGTAGTTGATTGCGTAGGCTTCGGCCTTGCCGGTGGTCTCCGACACCTCGAGGCCGCCGATGTCGGCGCGCGGGTCGACGCCCAGCACCGTCTTGGCGCCGGTGGCGACATCCTCGGCGACCAGCGCGGCGGTGTCGCGGCCGCGCGAGTCGAGCCAGTAGAGCGTCTTGCCGTCGTAGGTGTAGCCGATCGCCTGGGTGGTCGCGCCGTCCTCGTAGGGGATGGTCTCGAACGGCTCAGCCGCGGCCTTGCCGTCCTTGATCTGGTAGAGGGCGACGTCGCCGCTCGGCAGCGGCTTGCTGGCGCCGCGCACCGTCAGCGAGTCGTCGATCAGGAAGCCCGCAAAGCCCTGATCGTTCTGGAACACCGGCGTCAGCGCCCCCGTCTTCAGGTCGAGGCTCAGGACGTCGAAATAGTGCGGGTCGCGGTCGTTGGCGTTGACCAGGATGCGATCGCTGATCGAGTGGCTGACCGCCGCGATGGAGACCCGCGCCTTCGGGAAGTGGGTCAGCTGGCGCCGCTCGGCGCTGGCCACGCCGACGCCGTAGAGCTGGTAGTTCTCGTCGCCGCCGGTGTCGGTGGCGTAGAGGATCTGGGCGCTGTCCGGCGACCACCAGTAGGCGGCGACCGGACGGCCGCGCTCGTCGGTCATCGGCTTGGCCTGGTCCATCGCCCCGAGCGGCGCGACCCAGACGTTCAAGACGCCGTTGCGCGGCGCCAACCACGCGAGCCACTTGCCGTCCGGGCTGAGCCGCCCGCCAGCTTTGCTCGGGTTGCCGAAGAAGTCCGCGCGCGGGATCAACGGCGCCTCGGCCGCAAACGCCGGCGAGACGATCGCCGCGGCCATGGCGATGAGGCCGAGCGCCAGCATGAGCGGCATGGACGGGACCCTCCGGTTTTGGCCGCGGAAGCTATGGCGCCGGGTTGGGCTTGGCTAGCTACACCTCTCCCTGCAGGGAGAGGCCTGCTACCCCGAGATCGCGAAGCCGCCGTCGACGTTGAGCAGAGCCCCTGTCACGAAGTCGGAGGCGGCGCTGGCGAGGAACACCGCGGGGCCTTCGAAGTCCTCCGGCTCGCCCCAGCGGCCGGCCGGCGTGCGGCCGACGATGTTGTCGCTGAAGCTCTGCGAGCCCTTGGCGCCGGCGGTCATCTCGGTGGTTATCCAGCCCGGCAGGATGACGTTGACCTGGATGTTGTGACGCGCCCAGGCGGCGGCCTGCGACTTGGTGAGCTGCACCAGCCCGCCCTTGGCCGCCGCGTAGGCCGGCTGAAACGGCCCGCCGAAGATCGCGTACATCGAGCCGATGTTGATGATCTTGCCGCCGCCTTGCGCCTTCATGATCGGGTGCGCGGCCTGCGCCGCGACCATCGCCGCGGTGAGGTTGACCTGCAGCACCGCGCTCCAGTCGGCGAGGCTGATCGACTGCGGCAGGCCGCCCAGGGCGATGCCGGCGTTGTTGACCAGGATGTCGAGCCGGCCGAGGCGGTCGTTCGTGGTCTCGACCATCGCCCGGCAGGCGTCCGGATCGGCGACGTCGACCTCCAGCGCCTCGACCTGGCGCGCCGAGCGCAGCGAGCTCGGCCACGGCGGCGGCGCTCTTCTGCCGTTGCGGGCGGCGATCATGATCGCGGCGCCGGCCTTGGCCATGCCGCGCGCCATGCCGAGGCCGATGCCGCCGTTGCCGCCGGTGACGAGGGCCACCTTGCCGGTCAGGTCGAACGGGCTGGCCATGTCGTCAGCTCCCCATGCGTCGTTGCGCCAGCGCCGGCGACGGTGGAGGTCCCGATCGGGCCTTCCTCGTCGTAGAGCCAGCACTCGCCGATCGCGACGCCCTTGGTCGCGCCGTGGTTCTTCACTTCGAAGCCGACCCATGTCGTCGCCGGCAGGCGGTGCAGGTAGAGGGTGATGTCGCTGTTGATCCAGGAGAGGCCCTTGTCGCCGGAGTTGGCGAACGGGCTGGCGAAGTCGGCGGCCAGCGCCACGCGCACGAACGGCGTCAGCGGCTCGCCCTCGACGCAGTCGCGCACCTCGCTCATCCAGAGCCGCTTCTGGCCGACCGTGCCAAAGCCGCCGGTGATCGGGCGCGTCGCCCACATGCCGCCCATCGCCTGACGCGGTTCGGTCGGCGGCGGGATGTCGTCCGGCTTCGGCGCGTCCCAGTTGGGCGGCGTCCAGACGTTCTCGTCGGGGTTCTCGGTCTGGCGCAGGAACTGGCAGGTCGCCCGCGCCATGCTGACGCCGCCGACGCTGTACTCCGCGTCGATCACCTTCAGCCGCCGGCCCTCGCGGATCGGCGTCACAGCTGACCTCCGCGGCCGAGAGATCCGGCAGGCGGTACATGTCGATCGTGAACCGGACGGGCATCAGGTCCGGCTCGCCGTGGCGCTGCTCGATCACGTGCGCCAGCAAGCCGGCGACGACGCGGCCGTGCAGCGAGGTCGCGCTCCAGGGACCGCGGCTCATCGGGGTGGGCTGGTAGAGGGCGCCGTCGCGCCGGAAGAAGGGCTCGTTGCTCATCGAGGGTCAGCGTATGGCGGATTCTGGCGCGTGAGGCCAAGGGCGCCGCAAGGTCACGCCTCGACGCCGGCCAAGCTTGGCGTAGTAATGCCGCCCGAGTGCTCGACAAGACGCCGGCCAACCGGCGCTTCGCGATAGGGAATGGGAGACGTCTGAGATGAAGCTTCAGCATCTGGAGCGGCCTGGCCGTGGTCGCCGCCGTGATCGGCCTCTCGGCCTGTCAGCAGAAGGCGCCCGGATCGGTCGACGGCGCGCGGCTGGTCGCCGCCGACAGCGACGCCTCCAACTGGATGACCTACGGGCGCACCTACGCCGAGCAGCGCTTCTCCCCGCTGACCGACGTCAACAACGGCAACGTGAGCCAGCTCGGCCTCGCCTGGCACGCGCTGTTCGACACCGACCGCGGCCAGGAGGCGACGCCGCTGGTGGTGGACGGGGTGCTCTACACCACCACCACCTGGTCGAAGGTCTTCGCGTTCGACGCCGCCACCGGCGCGCCGAAGTGGTCGTTCGATCCCAAGGTGCCCGGCGAGGACGGCTTCAAGGCCTGCTGCGACGTGGTCAACCGCGGCGTCGCGGTCTGGAAGGGCAAGGTCTACGTCGGCACCATCGCCGGCCAGCTGATCGCGCTCGACGCAGCCACCGGCAAGCCGGTGTGGACGGTGCAGGTCACCGACCCGAACCAGTCCTACACCATCACCGGCGCGCCCCGGGTCGCGAACGGCAAGGTGCTGATCGGCGAGGGCGGCGCCGAATACGGCGTGCGCGGCTACCTCTCGGCCTACGACGCCGAGACCGGCAAGCTCGACTGGCGCTTCTACACCACGCCCAACCCCAGGAAGCAGGGCGACGGCGCCGCCTCGGACGACGTGCTCGCCGCCAAGGCGGCCGGCACCTGGGGCGGCGGCGTGCCGCCCAGCGGCGGCGGCGGCACCGTGTGGGACGCGATCGTCTACGATCCGGACCTCAACCTGATCTACTTCGGCACCGGCAACGGCACGCCGTGGGCGCCGGTCGACCGCTCCGACGGCAAGACCGACAACCTCTTCCTGTCGTCGATCATCGCGGTGAACGCCGACACCGGGAAGTACGTCTGGCACTACCAGAACACCCCGGACGACGCCTGGGACTATGACTCGGACCAGCCGATCATGCTGGCCGACCTGACGATCGCCGGCGCGCCGCACAAGGTGCTGATGCAGGCCAACAAGAACGGCTTCTTCTATGTGATCGACCGCGCCAGCGGGAAGCTGCTCAGCGCCAACAGCTACCTGCCGCCAGGCTCGGTCAGCTGGGCCAAGTCGGTGGATGTGACGACCGGCCGGCCGGTGGAGAACCCCGGCGCGCGCTATGGGTCGAACCTCACGGTCGTCTCGCCGGCGCCCTACGGCGCCCACAACTGGCAGCCCACCGCCTTCGACCCGCAGGAGGGCCTCGTCTACATCCCGGCGATGCAGTCGGGCTACGCCTACGGCCTCGACCCGCACTACCAGTTCAAGGACGGCGGCTGGAACCTCGGCCTCAACTACGACTTCGGCGCGCTGCCCGACGACAAGGCGCAGCGCGCGGCGATGAAGGCGACGCTGAAGGGCTCGCTGATCGCCTGGGATCCGGTGGCCGGCAAGGCGCGCTGGACGGTGGCGCTGCCGGTGTTCTGGAACGCCGGGGTGCTGGCCAGCGCCGGCGGCCTGGTCTTCCAGGGCAACGGCGACGGCAAGTTCGTCGCCTACGACGCCAAGACCGGCAAGGTGCTCTGGAGCTACGACGCCGGGGTCGGCATCACCGCCGCGCCGATGACCTACAAGGTCGGCGACACCCAGTACGTCGCCATCATGGTGGGCTACGGCGGCGCCGCGCCGCTGGCCGCGCACTTCGCGCTGCCGGACCGCCCGCGCATGCCGGGCCGGCTGCTGGTGTTCAAGCTCGGCGGCACCGACCAGGCCCCGGCCTATCCGGCGCCGCAGCGGCTGACCATCAACCTCACCGGCGTCACCTCGACCGGCGATCCGAAGGCCGGCTTCTCGATCTACAACGCCAACTGCTCGACCTGCCACGGCCCCAACGTCTCGGGCCGCTACCTGCCCGACCTGAAGACCTCGCCGATGATCCTCACCCCGACCGACTTCGCCTCGGTGGTGCTGGGCGGCGCGCGCAAGTCACGCGGCATGGCCAGCTTCGCCAAGTTCCTCGACGCCGGCCAGGTGGAAAACGTCCGCGCCTACATCCTGCAGGAAGTCGCGGACGGCGCAGGCGAAGGGGCTGTAGGGCGGCCCCTTCGCTACAGCACCGCCAGCATCTCGCCGACCAGCGGGTGGCGGACGATGTCGGCGTCGGCGAGGCGCACCACGGCGACGTTGCGGCACCGCCTCCAGCCGCGTCGCCACCTCCGCCAGGCCCGAGAGCTCGGCCAGCAGGTCGGACTGGTCCGGGGTCGCCGGTGATCACCATGGTCGACGACCAGCCCAGCCGGGTCAGCAGCATCTTCAGCTGCACGTAGGTGCAGTTCTGCGCCTCGTCGATCACCACGAAGGCGTTGTTGAGGGTGCGCCCGCGCATGAAGCCGACCGGGGCGATCTCGATGGCGCCCTCGGCCATCAGCGCGCGCACCCGCTTCATCGAGAGCCGGTCGGAGAGCGCGTCGTAGAGCGGCCGCAGGTACGGCGCGAGCTTGTCCTCCATCTCGCCGGGCAGGAAGCCGATCGACTCGCCGGCCTCCACCGCCGGTCGCGAGAGCACGATGCGCGCCACCTTGCCGCTCTCCAGCGCTTCCACCGCCTTGGCGATGGCGAGGTAGGTCTTGCCGGTGCCGGCCGGCCCCAGCGCCAGCACCAGCGCCTTGGCCTCGATCGCCTCGATCAGCCGCGTCTGGCCCACCGACTTTGGTTTTATGGTCTTCAGGTACCCCTGCTCGCGCTCCGCCTCGAGCGCGATCGGGCTCCAGGCCGCGCGCCAGCGGCAGGCGGCGCACCTTGGCGTCGTCCTCGAACTGGGCGGCGTCGAACGCGGCTTCGCGGCTGGTCGCTTTTCAGGGCGCGCTTGTGCATGATGAGGTCTCCGCATGGGGATAAGAAAAAGGGCGAGGCCGCAATGGCTCGCCCCGGGTTCGGCTGGCAGTGGATGAAAGGGCGGAGCGGATCCGCCAGGCGGTCCTGAGGCCATTACGGGGGGCGGTCCGTAGCCCGCCCGACAACGCTGAAGCGCCACCCGGCTCTCCGTTCCGGAGTGCGCCGCGGAGAACGTCCCCGCGGCGGGACGCCCAAGAGGGCTTTCGCCCTCTCGAATCGCCGAACTACAATGATCCTAACGTGCTTTATGACCCGTTAAGCAAGCCGGCTATTTTCAGAATAGGATGTGTGCGGATGACTGCCTATAGATTGGGCGACCGGCAACCGACGCTGCCTCCGGACGGCGAATACTGGATAGCGCCGAACGCCGTCGTGGCCGGCAATGTAATCCTGAAGAAGAACGCCAGCGTCTGGTTCGGCGCGGTGCTGCGCGGCGACAACGACCCGATCACCATCGGCGAGAACTCCAACGTGCAGGACAATTCGGTGCTGCACACCGACATCGGCTCGCCGCTGACCATCGGCGACAACGTCACCGTCGGCCACATGGTGATGCTGCACGGCTGCACGATCGGCGACGGCACGCTGGTCGGCATCGGCTCGATCATCCTCAACGGCGCGAAGATCGGGAAGAACTGCCTGGTCGGCGCCGGCGCGCTGATCACCGAGGGCAAGGAGTTCCCGGACGGCGTCGATGATCCTCGGCGCCCCGGCCAAGGCGGTCCGCGAGCTCTCCCCCGAGCACGCCGCCCGCATGGGCATGGGCGCGCTGAGCTACGTGCGCAACTGGCAGCGCTTCAAGGCGGAGCTAAGCCCGAGCTAACCCCACCCCGCTCATCCCGACGAAAGTCGGGACCCAGACAGGACTGAGTGAGAGGCGACTAATCGGAGAGGGTTGCGCGCCAGCGCTGTCTTTCCAACACGAAGGGCACAAGATAGCGAAGTTCGCGGCATGTTCCGGGTCGACGAACGCGTCGGCGCCTTCGCTGTCTTTGTGCCCTTCGTGTTAGAAAAGCGATGCCTGCTGCGCCGATGCCGGCAGGCTATCGCGCCCCTGCAACGCTGTCCTGCCTGGGTCCCGACTTTCGTCGGGATGGCGGGAAGTTGGGTTACCTGGCCAGCACGATCCAGGTGCCGAGTCGGAGGCCGGTTTCGCCGACGTGGGGCGCAGCGCAGTGCGGACCGCGTCGGTCATGCGGTCCGCAGTCGGGTTCTCGCGGACCAGCGCCGCGACCGGACCGAGGCGCAGCGCCATTCGCGCGGACGTCTCGAGGTCGCCCCAACTGACCTGCGCATCGAGCGGCTCGATCGCGATGTCGGTGAAGCCCGCGTCGCGGCAGAATGCCGAACAGCCGGTCGCGGTCGGCGAAGGCGAACGGTCCGGGCGCGTCCGGCGTCGGCGCGGCGGGCGGCGCCGGCAGCAGCGGCAGCACGGCGGCCATCGGCACGGTCATCCAGGGGTTCTCCGCCAGCTGCCGCCAGCACACGAACGCGACCCGCCCGCCGGGCCGCAGCCCCTTACGGATGTTGGCGAACGCGGCGACCGGATCGGCGAAGAACATCACGCCGAAGCGCGAAAACGCGCCGTCGACCGGCTCCAGCGCGTAGACCTGCGCATCGGCCTGCAGGAAGCTTGCCTGGTCCAGCCCCGCGGCCGCCGCCCGCTCCCGCGCCACCGCCAGCATCGGGGCTGAGAGGTCGACGCCCAGCACCGCGCCGCCCTTCCCTACCCGCCGCGCCAGCTCCAGCGTCGTCGCCCCGCAGCCGCAGCCGATGTCGACCAGCCGCTCGTTTTCGCGCGGCGCCAGCGCGGCCATGGCGGCCAAACCGAGATCGTTCAGCTCGTGGTCGAGCGCGTCATGCATCGCGACCCAGGTCGGGCCGGCGCTCTCGTTCCAGTAGGCGACCTGGGCGGCGTTGGGGCCGTCGGCGTCGAGGGCAGTCATCGGCGGGAGCTCCACAGCAAGGCTTGCCCAGTTGGAAGCCGTTGCCTGCCACAGCGTCAAGGGCGCACGATCCGCCAAACCGATGCGGGAGAGCGCCATGGCCTACCAGTACGCCGCCGTCGAGAAGGACGGGCCGGTCACCATCGTCACCCTGAACCGGCCGGAGGTGATGAACGCGCTGCACGCCGACGCCCACTTCGAGCTGGACGAGGTGTTCAACGACTTCGCCGCCGACGACAGCCAGTGGGTGGCCATCGTCACCGGCGCCGGCGAGCGGGCGTTCTCGGCCGGCAACGACCTGAAGGTCCAGGCGAGCGGCGGCAGGCGGGGCTCGCCGGCCTCGGGCTTCGCCGGGCTGACCAGTCGGTTCGATCTCAACAAGCCGCTGATCGCCGCGGTGAACGGCGTCGCCATGGGCGGCGGCTTCGAGATCGCGCTGGCCTGCGACCTGATCATCGCCTCGGAGAACGCCATCTTCGCGCTGCCGGAGCCGCGCGTCGGGCTGGCGGCGCTGGCCGGCGGGCTGCACCGGCTGCCGCGCCAGATCGGGCTGAAGCGCGCCATGGGCATGATCCTCACCGCCCGCCGGGTCTCGGCGAAGGAGGGGCTGGAGCTGGGCTTCGTCAACGAGGTGGTCGCGCCGGGCGAGCTGATGGCGGCGGCCAAGCGCTGGGCGGGCCTGATCGCCGAATGCAGCCCGATGTCGATCCGCGCCTCCAAGCAGGCGGTGCTGAAGGGCCTCGACGAGCCGTCGCTGGAGGCCGCGCTGAAGAACCAGAACAAATACGACGCGGTCGCCGCGCTCTACACCTCGGCGGACTTCGTCGAGGGCCCAAGGCCTTCGCCGAGCGCCGCCCGCCACAGTGGCAGGGGCGCTGAGCGCCGAGCCGTCACTTGAGTAGCCCTCGCCCCCGCAGAAGAGTGGGAGCGAGGGCTGCGGATCGCGCGCCCTTCCCTCCATGGCGTGGGCCGGGCTAAAGGTGACGCTCTCGTCACCTTTTGGAGAGGCTTGAATGGCCGCCGCCAGCTACGACTACGTCATCATCGGGGCCGGCTCGGCTGGCTGCGTGCTGGCCAATCGCCTCACCGCCGACGGCACGACCCGCGTGCTGATGCTGGAGGCCGGGCCGCGCGACAATTCGCTGATGGTGCGGATGCCGGCCGGGGTCGGCGGGCTGATCAGCCAGAAGGGCGACTACAACTGGGGCTTCTGGACCGAGCCGGAGCCCAACCTGGACAACCGCAAGCTCTGGTGGCCCCGCGGCCGCGGCCTCGGCGGCTCTTCGTCGATCAACGGCATGGTCTACATCCGCGGCCATGCCCGGGACTACGACACCTGGCGCCAGATGGGGCTCGACGGCTGGGGCTATTCGCGACGTGCTGCCCTACTTCAAGCGCAACGAGGACTTCGAGGGCGGCGCGGACGCCTGGCACGGCGCCGGCGGCCCGCTGCACGTCTCCAAGGCCAGCTCCAAGAACCCGATCTACGGGGCCTTCATCGAGGCGGGCGCCCAGGCCGGATACCTGCGCACCAACGATTTCAACGGCTTCCAGCAGGAGGGCTTCGGCCCCTACCAACTGACCATCAAGAACGGCAAGCGCTGGAGCTCGTCCGCGGCCTACCTGCAGCCGATCCTGGGCAAGCGCGCCAACCTCACCGTCGAGATCGGCGCCCGCACCACCCGGATCCTGATCGAGACGCGGTCGGGCGGTCGGCGTCGAGTTCGTGCAGGACGGCCAGACGAAAGAAGCGCGGGCCGAGGCCGAGGTGCTGCTCTGCGCCGGCGCGGTGCAGTCGCCGCACATCCTGCAGCTCTCCGGGATCGGCGATCCGGACCGGCTGAAGACGGCGGGCGTGACGCCGCTCGTGGAGCTGAAAGGCGTCGGCGAGAACCTGCAGGACCACCTCGACGTCATCCTCTCGTGGGAGACGCCGACCACCAAGACCGCCTACTCCTACTCGACCGGGCTCAACCGGCTGACCACCGGCATCGCCTACATGCTGTTCGGCCAGGGCTTCGGGCGGCAGAACTTCCTGGAGGCCGGCGCCTTCCTGAAATCGCGCCCCGACCTCGACCGCCCGGACCTGCAGCTGCACTGCGTACTGGCCATCATGAAGGACCACGGCAAGCAGAGCGTGCCGAAGGACGGCTTCTCGGTGCACGTCTGCCAGCTGCGGCCCGAGAGCCGCGGCCGCGTCGGCCTCGCCAGCGCCGACCCGTTCGCCGACCCGGCCATCTTCGCCAACTATCTGGCGACGGACGAGGACCGCCGGGCGCTGCGGGAGGGCGCCAAGATGACCCGCGAGCTGGCCGGCCAGACGGCGCTGAAGGCGATCGCCGGCCGCGAGGAAGCACCGGGAACCGAGATCCGGACCGACGCCGACCTCGACGCCTGGATCCGGCGCACGGCGGAGACCATCTACCACCCGGTCGGCAGCTGCCGGATGGGCCGCGCCGGCGATCCCATGGCGGTGGTCGACGGCGCGCTGAAGGTGCAGACGCTGGCCGGCCTGCGGGTCGTCGACGCCTCGGTGATGCCGACGCTGGTCGGCGGCAACACCAATGCGCCGACCATGATGATCGCCGAGAAGGCCGCCGACATGATCCTCGGGCGCGCGCCGCCGGCGCCGCTCGACGCGCCGGTCTACGAGGGCGAGGCCGCCGCGGCGGCGTGAGGGCCGGACGCCGCCGTCAGCGTCCGCACACCCAGGCCGCCATGAGCGGGAGCTCGGCCCGCCAGAACGCGCCGCCGTGCGAGCCTTGCCGTTCGGCCATCACGACATCCGCCCCGGCGTCGCGCAGCGCGTCCGCCCAGCGGGTCGCGTTCTCGAGGAACCACGGCTCCTCGGTTCCGCCGACCAGGTAGGCGCGCGGAAGCGGGCGCGGCATCACGCCGGGCGGCCGGTAGCCCCCGCCTGGCGAGGCGCAGAGCACCGCGCCGTAGACGTCCGGATGCCGAAGCCCGATGGCGAGCGCCAGTTCTCCGCCCGCCGAGACGCCGTGCACCGCGGTGCGCTCGCTTGGCAGCGCGACCCCGAAGCGCGACTGCACCCAGGCTCGCACGTCCTCGACGAAGAACCTCTCGTGGGCCGCGAAGCGTTCCGGATCGAAGCCCGGCGAGTACTCATGCAGCCGCAGCGTTTCATCCGCCAACCGATGGGCGCCGACGATCATCGTGGATGGCCCACCCGCCGCCACGACGAAATCGCCCCACTGCGAGACCAGCTGGCCGTCGCCGGCGAACACGACGAGTTCCGGCGGGTCCGGCGGCAGGTACGCGGTGACCGCCCGACCGCCGTCGTACGCGAACGTCTCGGTGACGAGCTCTCCCTTGGTGGACGACATTTTCGCATGCCTTCTGCCGCAAGCTGCGCGACCATCACTATGACGAAGGGCTGCAGGTTGGAGAAGCGGAACGCTGGATTGCCGCGTTGTCGCCGCGCCGCCCCGCGCCCGGCGCGCAAGTTGCAGACGCCGTAGCCTGTCGGGGGGTCCGGATAGAGCGGGCTCGCCGGTGGGCGCCATCCTGGCACAGGCGTCCTGGCGTCCACCCACACCAAGGCGGCGAACTGCACAATGAGCCTCGACCTCCAAGCTCCGGCCCGCGACCTGCAGCCCCACGCGACCAGCGGTCAGCGCAGCACCCTCGACAAGCTGCGCTCGTTCGCCGGCCTCAACCCGCGCCTGGCGCCGCACCTGGCCCACACCATGCTGCGTGGCCGCGACACCCGCGCCGCCAGCGACTTCGCGGCCTACGCCGGGGCGCGCGGCTTCGCGTTCACCTACGACACCGTCTCCAACAACATCCCGTTCTCCGCCCCGCTGCTGCGCGATTTCGCCGCCGGCCTCTCGGGCGAGATCCGCTACCTGGAGATCGGCGCCTACGAGGGCCGCAACATCGCCTTCATGGACTGGCTGCTGCCGCGCCGCCTGGCGATCACCGTCATCGACCCCTGGTTCGACGACGTCTTCAATCCCGACCCGCAGTACCACGGCATCGAGGCGCGCTTCGTTCGCAACGTGCAGCTGACCGGGGTCGCCTCGATGCGCACGCTGAAGAGTTTCTCCGGCGTCATGCTGCCGAAGCTGCAGGAGGCCTGCGAGCGCTTCGACCTGATCTACGTCGACGGCAGCCACACCGCCGTCGACGTGATGATCGACCTGTGCTTCTGCGCCAACATGCTCGAGGTCGGCGGCATGATGATCCTCGACGACTACTGGCACGACGTCAGCGACATCGGCGGGCCGGGCGTCAAGCAGGCGGTCGACCGCTTCCTCGGCGTCTTCCGCCGCTCGTTCGACGTCGCCGCCGCCTACCGCCAGGTGGCGCTGGTCAAGACGGCCGAACTGCCGCGATAGGGGGCGAGCCGGCTGGCGGTCGGCTTACCCCAAAAGTCGGTCATCGCCGGGCGTCCGTCACGGCGACCCAAGAACAACCCGATACGAGTGGCCGCGCCGGGCGCGGCCATGGGTGACCGCGTGTCCATGGGTGGCCGGCACAAGGCCGGCCATGACGGTGGACAGGGGTGGGCGCAGCGGGCTGGCGCGCCGACCCAAGGCTGGATAGACCGCTGGAACGAGCGCGGAGCCACCCCATGCGCCTGGTGACGGTCTACACCGACTACAAGAGCCCCTACGCCTACCTCGCCAAGGACCCGACCTACGAGATGGCGGCCGCCTGCGGGGCGGTGCTGGACTGGCTGCCCTATACGCTCGACATCCCCAGCTACCTCGGCAGCGCCGAGATCGGGGCCGACGGCAAGCTGATCGCCGCCAACCGCGACCCCCACCAGTGGCGCAAGGTGCGCTACGCCTACATGGACTGCCGGCGCGAGGCGAACCGGCGCGGGCTCACCTTGCGCGGCACGCAGAAGATTCTGGGACTCCTCGATCGCCGCCATCGGCCTCTTGTGGGCCAAGCTTCAGGGCGACGAGCGCGTGCGGGCCTATTCGGACCGGGTGTTCGAGCGCTTCTGGCGCCGCGAGCTCGACATCGAGGACCCCGCGGTGGTCGAGGCGGTGCTTCAGGAAGCCGGCGCCGATACGGTCGGCTTCGCGGCCTACCTCGCCGGCCCCGGTCGGGCCGAGCATGACGCCATCCGCGCGGCCGCCGAGGAAGCCGGCATCTTCGGCGTGCCGAGCTACGTGGTCGACGGCGAGCTGTTCTGGGGCCGCGAGAACCTGCCGACGATCCGCGAACGGCTGCTGGCGATGACCTGACCCTGGCGGCCCCGCGGCGACGCGGGCCTACTTCAGGCGGATCGGCGCAGCGGCGGGCGCCGCAGCGGGCGCGGCGGCGACCTGGGGCGCCAGCCAGCGGTCGAGGAAGGCGAACCTCGGGCTGGTCATCATCGAGGCGCGGAAGTGGCCGTGGTCCTTGTAGAGCGCCCGGCCGTCCTGCTCGACCGGACAGGCGTCGCCGTCGCACAGGCCGTCCAGCGGGTCGACCAGGACGGCGCCGGTGGAGCTGGCGACCCAGGCGAGGCGTCGGCGATCGGCCGCGGTCTTCGCCTCGAACGCCGCGCGGCTCTGCGGCGGCCCAGCGAGCGCGCCGCGCCAGAACGCATCGGCGTAGAGCAGGCGCGGATCGCCCTCGTTGGCGCGCATCGTCGAGCCGATCAGCACCACCTGGGCGCCGTGCGCCTGGAAGCGGCGCACCTCGAGCGCCAGCCTCTGGTAGGTGTCGTCGGCGATCGCCTCCAGCGTCTGCGGCCGACCGGCGGGCGCCTCGGCCAGGTCGGCCGCGACCAGGCCGTGCGGCGAGGCGTCGGTGGGGTCGAAGTAGAGCTGCCAGGCGCCGATGATGACGACGCGCGAGAAGCCGGCGTCCTCGGCATGGCGGTAGGCGGCGCGCCAGGGCACGCGACAGTCATGAGCGCCGGGGGCCGCAGGGACGGGGATGCAGCCCGAGATGGTCATCAGCGTCAGTCCGGCGCCCGGACGGCCGTCGAAGGCGTGGGCGTAGCGCGGCGCCATTTCCTCGGCGTGGGAGTCGCCGATCAGCAGCACCTGCCGCGCCGCCGGGTCGCCCAGCTGGCAGAGTTCCAGCGGTCCCTGGGCCGAGTGGCGGCCACAGACTTGTGGGAAGGCCCAGTCACCAGCGGCGCGCCGGTCCTCGGCCATCGCCGCGCGGACCTGGGGCGGCGTCGCCAGCGTGCGCAGCGCCTCCAGGCCATGGCTGGAGAGGGCGACGAGGGCGAGCGCCAGCGTGGCCGCGGCCGCGCCGGCGCCCAGCGCCCATCGCCACGGCTTCGGCTGGAAGAGCCAGTTGGTCAGCCGCCGCTCGACGAGCCAGTAAGAGGCGAGGCCGAGCCCGATCATGCCCGCCAGCGCCACGGCCGCCACCGGCCAGGTGACCGCGACCCGGTTGTCGTAGAGCCAGACGACGATCGGCCAGTGCCAGAGATAGATCGAGTAGGACGCCCGGCCGAGGCCAGCCACCAGCGCGTTGTCCGCCCACCAGGTGCGTCGGGCGCCGGCGGCGATCACCAGCGCTGCGCCGCCCACCGGCGCCAGCGTCAGCGCCGAGGGCCATGGCGAACTAGGCCCGGTAACGGCGACGCCGAGCGCGATCAGGGCGAGCCCGGCGACGTGCAGGCCGAGCCGGGCGCCATCCCCCAGCGCCAGCCGCCGCTCCAGCGGCACGCAGAGGCCGCCGGCGATCAGCTCCCAGGCCCGGGTCGGCAGCATGTAGAAACTCGGCGTGGCGTTGTGCGGCAGCGCGAGCAACACCAGCGCGAACGAGGCGGCCCCGATCAGCCCGAGGATCAGCCACAGCCGCCGGCGCGTCGGCGCCCAGCGCCACAGCCCCAGCAGCACCAGCGGGTGGATGAGGTAGAACTGCCACTCCACCGCCAGCGACCAGGTGTGCAGGAACCAGTTGGCGCGCGCATCCTCGGCGAAGTAGCCGCCGTGTCCCGCGAAGGCGAAGTTCGAGACGAACAGCAGCGCGTACGGCAGGTTGGCCGCCAGCCGCTCGAACGTCCACGGATCGAGCAGCGTCGCGCCGAACAGCCAGAGCACGGCGCAGAACACCGCCAGCGCCGGCACGATCCGCCGCACCCGCGCCAGGTAGAAGCTGCGCAGGCCGAAGCGGCCGTCCTCCAGGCCGCCCACGATGATGCGGGTCATCAGGTAGCCGGAGATGGCGAAGAACACGTCGACGCCGGCGAAGCCGCCGCCGACATGGCCGCGGCCGAGATGGAAGGCCATGACCAGCGCCACCGCGATGGCGCGCAGGCCGTTGATGTCGCTGCGAAAACCGTCCCGCGCAGGGGCGGGCTGAGCTAGTCCGGCCGGGCGGACCGCGGCCGTCGTCGCCATGTTCCTTTAGGCCTCGAGATCCTCCGGCAGGATCGCCATCTCGAACAGGAACGAGCCGTCCTCGTCCTCGTCCTCGTAGACCACGCCGATGAACTCGCCCTTCAGCTCCACCTCGGCAGGAGTCCTTCTGGCGCTCGCGGGCCTTGAGCTGGATGTGCGGATTGCCGAACGTGCGCTTCATGTGCGCCTGGATGCGATCGATATCTTTCTGGTCCAAGGCGGCGCTCCGGTTACTGCCGGCGCGAACCTAGCGGCATTCCCCGCCGCCGCAACCCCGCTCAGATGACGTAGTCGTAGGCCGAGTCCGGCAGGGTCTGGTCCATGGTCTTGGAGGGCTCGGCGCAGGTCGGGCAGTTGACCAGCCGCGCCGGCACGCCGACCGCGGTGCACCCGGGGGGCACCGGCTGCAGCACCACCGCGCCAGCCGCCACCTTGGCGTAGTCGCCGATCGCGATGTTGCCGATCACCTTCGCGCCGGCGGCGATCAGCACGCCGCGGCCGATCTTCGGGTGCCGGTCGATGCGCTCGGCGCTGGTGCCGCCCAGGGTCACGCCCTGCAGGATCGAGACGTCCTCGCCGATCGTCGCCGTCTCGCCGATCACGATGCCGGTGCCGTGGTCGAAGAACGCGCCCTTGCCGATCGGCACCGCCGGATGGATGTCGACCTGGAACAGCTCCGACATGCGGCTCTGCAGGTAGAAGGCCATCGCCTCGCGGCCCTGGCCCCACAGCCAATGCGCCACCCGGTGGGTCTGCAGCGCCTGGAAGCCCTTGAAGAACAGGAACGGCTGCACGTAGCCGCGGCAGGCCGGGTCGCGCTCGAACACCGCCTTCAGGTCGGCCTCGACCGCCGCCATGATGGCCGGATCGTCCGCGTAGGCCTCCTCGCAGGTCTCGCGCAGGCTCATGGCCCGCAGCTCCTGGTCGCTGAGCTTGCGGGCGAGCTGGTAGGAAAGCGCCCGGCCGATGTCGCCGTGGCGCAGGATCACCGCGTTCAGCAGCGAGGCGAGGCTCGGCTCGTCCGCGGCCATGTGCTCGGCTTCGTTGCGCAACGCCGCCCACACCGGCGGTGTAGCGGTTCCGACGACTTCCAGGCGCTGGCCCATCGCGTCCCTTCCTTGGTGGCGCGCTCTTGGCGGCGCTGCCCTGATACTAACCCGCCATATGGCGAGCGGTGTCAGCATGCGCCAGCCAGAGTTTCTAATCAAAATCCCAGGTCCGCTCATTGCGGACGTCGGGTGCAGGCTCTACCTCGGCCGCAATCAATAAGTCCTTATGGCGGAAGCACTCCTTGGCCCACACCGTTCCGGCGGCGCCCGAATTCGGCGAGGCCGCGCCGATCGAGGCGTCGCACGAGACCCTCGATTTCCTGGCTCGCCGGCGTTCGGCGTCCGCGCTGGCGCTGACCGAGCCGGCCCCCAGCGACGCCGAACTGGCGACGCTGCTGCGGCTCGCCACCCGCGTCCCCGACCACGGCAAGCTCTCGCCCTGGCGCTTCGTGGTGCTGAAGGGCGAGGGCAAGCGGCGGTTCATCGAGGGGCTGGAGACGATCGCGGCGAAGCGTTCCGACCGCGACCGGCTGGTCGGCAAGCTCGGCAAGATCAAGGCGCCGCCGCTGACCGTGGCGGTGGTCTCGCGCGCTGCCGATGGCGAGATCCCCGAGTGGGAGCAGCGGCTTTCGTCCGGCGCGGTCTGCATGACGCTGATCATCGCCGCCCAGGCGATGGGCTACGGCGCCAACTGGATCACCGACTGGTACGCCTACGACGCCGACGCCGGCCGCCTGCTGGGCCTGGGCGACGGCGAGCGCGTCGCCGGCTTCGTCCACCTCGGCACGAGCAAGGATGCGCCGCTGGAACGCGTGCGGCCGGACGTGGAAGCGCTGGTCACGGAGTGGCGCCCGTAGGTCCCCTCGGCCCGGCGTGATCAAATCAGCGCCCGCGGTAGGCCTCGACGCCCTGGTCGGGCAGCCATAGGCCGTCGGGCGGGGCGGCGGTCTGCCAGAAGACGTCGATCGGGATGCCGCCGCGCGGGTACCAGTAGCCGCCGATCCGCAGCCAGGCCGGCTCGGCGACCGCCACGATCTTCTTGGCGATGGTAAGCGTCACGTCCTCGTGGAAGCCGCCGTGGTTGCGGAACGCGCCGAGGTAGAGCTTCAGCGACTTCGACTCGATCAGCCAGTCCGCCGGGGCGTAGTCGATGACCAGCCGCGCGAAGTCGGGTTGGCCGGTGACCGGGCAGAGCGAGGTGAACTCCGGCGCCGTGAAGCGCGCCAGGTAGAGCGTCCCGGCCTGCGGGTTCGGCACGCGCTCCAGCACCGCCGCGTCGGGGCTCGCCGGCTGCTCGACCTGACGGCCGAGCTGGGTGAGCGGGGTCTCGTCCATGAGGGCGGGGTTTAGCAGAAAGTGGGGACACACACTCTTTTCCGCAGCGCCAGGTCGTCGCTCGCATCCGGAAAAGAGTGTGTGTCCCCACTTTCCCGGCTCGGCTATCAAGTCCGCAACGACAAGGAGGAGGCGTGAGCATGGCGAGCGGGGATCTGGACGGGTTCGTGGCGGTGGTGACCGGGGCCTCGAGCGGGCTCGGGCGGGCGATCGCCGAGGGCGCGGCGGCGCGCGGCGCGCAGGCCATCGTCATCAACTACGCGAACAACCGGGCCGAGGCCGAGGAGACCGCGCGCCGCGTCGAGGCGCATGGCGCCAAGGCGGTCATCGTACAGGGCGACGTCGCCAGCGACGAGGACTGCCGGCGCATCGCGGCGGCGGCCGAGCCGTTCGGCCGCATCGACGCGCTCTTCAACAACGCCGGCCAGACCACCTTTGCGAACCACGCCGACATGGACGCCGTCACAGCCGAGAACTTCGCGCGCATCTACGCGGTGAACGTGATCGGCCCGTTCCAGATGATCCGCGCGGCGCGCGGCCTGCTGGAGGCCGCGCCGCAGCCGGGCGCGGTGGTCAACACCGCCTCGATCGCCGGGGTGACCGGCATCGGCTCGTCGGTGCCCTACGCCGCCTCCAAGGGCGCGCTGATCACCATGACGCTGTCGCTGGCCCGCGCACTGGCGCCGAAGATTCGCGTCAACGTGCTCTGCCCCGGCTACATCGACACGCCCTGGTTCGGGCGTGGCCTGCCGGCCGAGGCGGTCGACCGGCTGCGCGAAGGCGCGGCCGCCTCGACGCCGCTGCAGCTCGCCTCCAAGCCGGAGGACATCGCCGGCGGCGCGCTCTTCTTCGCCTCGCCGGCGGCGCGCCACATCACCGGCGAGACCCTGCTGGTCGACGCCGGCTCGCACCTCGGGCGCGCCTCGCTCGCCATGCGCTGAGGCTTACGCGGCGCTTACGCAGAGGCGCCCCAACTCGGCTCGATTCCTTGCGCCGAGCCGACCTAGCTTGACCTCCTGAGCGCTGATCAAAAAAGCGGCAGCCCGCCAGGGCGGCCGCTCAAAACATGGTCGGCGCGCCGGCAAAGGCGGGCTGAGGCGTCTCGGAGGTTCGGATCGCGCCGTCGAGCCGCCGAGATAGCCGCCGGACAAGGCGCGGACAACGCGCCCAACTCGCTTCGCCCGGCGGCGCCGGACGGGGCAAGCGATAAGGGGATCAACGATGAACACACTGAAACTCTGGCTGTGCGCCGGCTCGGCCGCGATGACGCTGGGCCTCGCCAGCGCGGCGGCCGCCGACGATCAGGCGAGCGGCGCGCCGCCGCGCGCAGCCGCACCGGCTGCGCCGCCGGCGCCGAGCGCCCCGCCCTATCCGTCGATGGGGACGACGCTCTCCAACAACGTCAACTCGGCGGTCTTCGACGCCGGACCGCTCGGCAAGCTGACCGTCAACGGCGTCGTCACGGGTATCGGCCTTGTGCAGGACAATCCGGGCTTCGACCTCGACGGCCGGCTCAACAAGACCAGCGCCTTCGACATCTCGAACGGGCTGGTCACTGTCCAGAAGACCGACGGCGTCGTGCAGTTCGTGGTGCAGGCGGGCCTATATTCGTTCCCGACGCTCGGCACGAGCTACACCACGTCCACCCGCACCACGAGCGATCTCTTCGGCGCCGTGCCGGTGGGTTATGTGAAGATCGTCCCTAACAGCACCTGGTCGTTCGAGGCCGGCCAGCTGCCGACCCTGATCGGCGCCGAAGCGCCGTTCACCTACCAGAACATCGACATCGAGCGCGGCCTGCTGTGGAACCAGGAGCCACTGATCAGCCGCGGCGTGCAGGTCAACTTCTCGCAAGGACCGTGGGCGGCATCGGTGTCGTGGAACGACGGCTACTACACCGGGAGCTGGACCTCGGTCTCCGGCAACATCACCTACACCTTCAAGGACAGCGACACGCTGATCTTCGACGCACAAGGCAACGTCGACAGCAACTTCCAGTCCTGCGGGCTGAAGTGCTTCTCGCCGGCGCTGGGCGGCTTCGGCGGTCCGATCGGCTTTACCGTGCCGACCGGCGGCCAGAGCCAGGGTCAGATCTTCAACCTGATCTTCAACCACACCTCGGGAAAATGGGCGATCACGCCCTACGTGCAGTACAGCAACATCCCGCAGACGGTGGTGGGCGGCCTGATCGTGCCGAGCGGCTCCAGCTACGGCGGCGCGATCCTCGCCAAGTACAGCTTCACGCCGGAGATCAGCCTCGCCGGCCGCGTCGAGTACATCGGCTCCAGCGGCTCGGCGAACCTGCTCTACGGTCCGGGCAGCAACGCCTGGTCGTTCACGATCACGCCCACCTACCAGAAGGGCATCTTCTTCGCCCGGCTTGAGGCCTCGTACGTCGGGGTCGGTTCGGGCACGTTAGGCGACGAACTCGGTCAGTTCTTCAACAAGACCGAGCAGTTCCGCGGCCTCCTCGAAGGCGGCGTGATCTTCTAGCCGGGTGGGGCGGCGGCGCGTCCGCCGCCCCTACCCCCGCCCGACGTACGGCATCTTGGTGGCCATCACGGTCATGAACTGGACGTTGGCCGTCAGCGGCAGGCCGGCCATGTAGACCACCGCGGCGGCGACGTCGGCGACCTCCATCACAGGCTCGGGGGCGAGCTGGCCGTTCGCCTGCGGCACGCCCTGCCCCATCGTCATCCGCGCGGTTAGGTCGGTCTGGGCGTTGCCGATGTCGATCTGGCCGCAGGCGATGTCGAAGGCGCGCCCGTCGAGCGACGTCGAGCGCGTCAGCCCGGTGATGGCGTGCTTGGTCGAGGTGTAGGGCGCCGAGTTCGGCCGCGGGACATGCGCCGAAATCGAGCCGTTGTTGATGATGCGCCCGCCGCGCGGGTCCTGCCGCTTCATCAGCCGGAACGCCCCTTGCGTGCAGAAGAAAGCGCCGGTGAGGTTGGTGTCGACCACGCGGCGCCACTCGGCCGGCGTCAGCTCGTCGAGCGGCTTCGGCGGCGCGCCGGTCCCGGCGTTGTTGAAGAGCAGATCGAGCCGGCCGAACCGCTGCTCCACCGCCGCGAACAGCCGCGCCACCGAGTCCGCATCGCCGACGTCGGCCTGCAGCGCCAGCGCCTCGACGCCCTTCGTGCGCGCCTCGGCGGCGACCGCTTCCACGCGCTCGACGCGCCGCCCGCACAGCGCCAGCGACCAGCCGGCGTCGGCGAGCGCCAGCGCGCAGGCCGCGCCGATGCCGCTGCCGGCGCCGGTGATGAGGGCGATCCTGACGTTCTCTGTCATGCGAGCGAGATAGCAAGGCGAGCGCCGGCTGGCGAGATACGGACCTTAAGACCTGGGCCGCATTGCGCGGGCTGCCTGCCCAACGTAAGGCCGCGCGGACTTGAAGCGGAGGAGGACGCCATGAGCCTGACCATCCCCGAGAAGCGCGCGGCCTTCCGCCGGCTGCACGAGAGCGGCTGTTTCGTGTTGCCCAATCCCTGGGACGTCGGCTCGGCGAAGATCCTGCAGCACCTGGGCTTCAAGGCGCTCGCCTCGACCAGCGCCGGCATGGCCTGGGCGATGGGCCGCGCCGACGGCCAGGTCAGCCTCGACGAGGTGCTGCTGCACCTTTCCAGCCTCGCCCACGCCACCGACCTGCCGCTGAACGCCGACTTCGAGAACGGCTTCGCCGACGCGCCCGAAGAGGTCGCCAGGAACGTGGCGCTGGCGGTCGACACCGGCGTTTCCGGCCTCTCGATCGAGGACTTTCCGGGCGGCGGCGCCACGGGCCTCTACGACTTCGGCCTGGCGGTCGAGCGCATCGCCGCCGCCCGCGAGGCGATCGGGACCTCGGGCGTGGTGCTCACCGCCCGAAGCGAGGGCTTCCTGCGCGGCGCGCCGGACATGGACGAGACCATCCGGCGTCTGAACGCCTTCGCCAGGGCGGGCGCGGACTGCCTCTATGCGCCGGGCCTGCGCGAAGAAGCGCAGATCCGCCAGGTGGTCGAAGCGGTGGCGCCGCTGCCGGTGAACATCCTCTCGCCTGGCCTGCCGGTGGCGACGATCGCAGCACTGGGCGCGCGACGCATCAGCCTGGGCGGCGCGATGGCCCGCGTGGCCTACGGGGCGGCCTTCGCCGCCGCCGCCGAGGTCGCCGAACAGGGCACGTTCGGGTCTTTCGCCAAGCCGCTCGGTCCCTCGCTGAATCCCATCTTCTCGGCGTCGTAGCGGGCTGCGACGCCCGAAACCTATCCCGCCTTGCGCTCGGGGGTGAGGTTCATCGGCGGGTGGTTGGCCTCGACGATGTCCGCCAGCTCCAGCAGCCGCACCCGCTCGGAGATGTTCAGGCGCGAGTAGAGCTCGGTCACCTGGAAGCGCTCGCACGCCTCGCTCCAGCGCTCGTGGGCGTCCTTCAGGAGGTTCTGCGCTTCCCCGGCCAGGATCATGTCGAGCTTGTCGCCGGTGAAGCGCACATAGATGTAGTTGCCGCCCATCGGCGAGAGCGGTCGCCCGTCCTTCAGCCTCATGAAGCGAAAGGTGGTCCCGGATGCCCCGTGGACATCGACATAGTCCTGCACGCCCGGCTCCCCGACCCAACTCAAGAACGCGCGGTAAGGGTGGACGCGCAACGCGGGCGCCAACGCGGCCGGTTTTAGGCGCAAGCAAGGCAATCGCGGCCGCCCGCCGAAGCGCTGGCGGGCCGCTGCGGCGCCTGGTCGCAGCGCCTCAAACCCTACCCAAAGCTGGGTTCGTTAACGGGCGCTAAGCATGCGGCTCAACGCCTTTGGAAGGAATCGGCGCAACTATGGCGCGACGCAACTTAAGGACGCTTAGTTTTGTCCATGCAGGCTCTGCCCACCCTGACCGGCGTCCAAAGCCTGCGCAGCATCACCGCCAGGTCGTCGTCCGCGCGCGTCCTCGACCTCCACTCGCTGGCGCTCGAGCAGGCCCAGAACGAGGCGCACCGCCTGCGGCCGATGTTCGTGCACCCGGTCCTGAACCGCACGATCATCGTCAAGCATCACCCGCGGCCCGGCGAGTTCGAGTACGCGCCGGATCGCGGCGCCATCGTCACCAAGGTGATCTTCCCGTTCGACCCGGACGACCTCGACCTCGGCGGCCAGTTCCTGCTGGTCGACAGTCCCGATCTGCCGGCGAAGCTCGTGCGCCAGCTCGACTATTCCGAGATCGATCCTCAGCGCGACCTCACCTTGCTGCAGCTGCTGGCCAAGTTGCCGACGCTCGATCCGTTCCTGCTGCACGAGGCGCTGAACGCCAACAAGTTCGACGTCGCGCCCTGCTATTACCGCCTCAGCCCCGCCGACAAGGCGGAGATGCAGGAGTTCGTGGCCCACCAGGTGGAGACGCTGATCGGCCTGTGCTTCGGCGAGACCACGTCCGGCGCCAAGTCCAAGCGGCTTTCCGAGCTGATCCTCAACGCCGACGACGGCCCCGAGCTCGATCCCCTGCGGCAGGCGATGCGGATGGGGTCGGAGCAGTTCTCGCAGGCGATGTTCTGCTGGAAGGCGGTGCTCTACTACCGCTGGCGCAGTCGGGTGCTGTGGCCGGAGGTGAAGGCCACCCGCCACGCGATCGCCGGCGTCGACACCCACCGGTTCGATCCCGACAGCAAGCGCCTCGCCAGCGTCGCGATCGGCGAGCTCGAGGCGCTGATGGGCGACAGCGAGCGCCGCATCGCCGAGATGTTCCGCATCTACGACGAGGTCTTCGAGGCGCTCACCGAGTCGCGCACGCCCGAGCCCTTCCGCCGCTTCCTCAGCGACGGGCCGCGCCTCTTCGCCCGGCTCGGCGAGCGGATGGGCCGCCTCGAGCAGCTGGTCAGCTACTGGCAGCACCAGTTCCCGGGCCGCAAGACCCGCCAACTCTCGCCCGAAGCGATCGTCGATGGCCTCTGTAACCTCACCGCCGCGCTGTCACTCGGCGGCGACCGCGCCGGCGACGACGCCCCGCGCACCGAGCGCATCTGGGGCACCGAGGTGGTGCGCGCCAGGCCGGTGATCAAGCGCAAGACCTTCAGGGCGGTGGGGTGAACGCCCGCCTCTAGCTAGAGCAGCGCCGCCAGTCGGTCGATGTAGCGCTCCGCCCAGTTGCGGAACGTCAGGCCGAGGCTCCATTCAGGGCGCGGGTCCGTGCGCACGAAGTGGGCCCAGAGCGCCACGCGCTCGCTGGCCACGTAGAGCGGCAGCCAAGGCGCCAGACCCGCATCGTCGCCGCCGTGATCCGCCAGGCTTCCACGAAGACCCGCGCCAGAGCCGGCTCGGTGTCGATCCAGGCGCAGGCGGCGCGGACGAGGTCGCGCGCACTGTCGCCGAAGCGCGCGGTGTGGAAGTCGAAGAGGCCAGTCACGCGCCAGCCCCCCTCGCGCTCGGCGAGCGTCATGTTGTCGAGCTTGTAGTCGCCATGCACGAAGCTCACCGGCCGCCGCGGCGCTCCGCGCGCCGTCTGGGCCACCGCGTCGATCCAGTCCATGTCCGCCGCCGTCATCACGCCAGCCTCGGCCGCCGCTTGCGCGATGCCGGACATCCACTGGGTCAGGTGACCGGCGTAGCCCCCCGGGTCGGGGGCGATGGCGCCGGTTTCGACGTCGAAGTCGCCCGCCGCCGGCGCCGTCAGCTGCTGCAGCCCGGCCAGCGTCTCGCCGAGCGAGACGGCTAGCTCGCGCCGGGCGTCGGCTGCGAGCGCCTTGCGGATCGAACGCTCGTTGAAGCACCCGCCCGGCATGCGCGGCATGACGAGGTACGGCCATCCGAAAATGTCCGACATCGGATCATATCGGCAGGGCCACGGAACCGGCGCTCCCGTGGCCTCGTGCGCCAGGCCGATGAAAAAGGCCTCCTTGGCGAACTGGTAGCGATCGTCGCGCCGTCCTTGATGCCAGTGCGGCGCGCCGCGAAAGACGAACGCGCCCGCCGTCGTGGTCAGGAAGACGTTCTGGCCGAAGAGGCCGGTCTCCACCGGTTCGGCGGACAGCAAGGCGCCGAGGCCGAGGCGCGCCGCGGCGGCGGCGAACTGCGCGTCGGTGATGACGCCGAGGCGCTCCGAATAGTGACGTGAATTCTGTGACAAGCGGGCCGTCTCCGATGACGGCGCCCCGCGGCAAACCGTGCGCCCCGACAAGCTCGGGCCGCTCAGGTCCGCCACGGCGCTTCGACCGCGGCCCACCGCGGAGGCGCGGTGAACGATGACGGTAGCGTCCGTCGCGCCGCCCAGGCTGTCAACCAGGGCGCGCGGGCGGCGCCGCGAGCTACAGACGGGACTGTGCAAGGGCCGCAAATCTCCTAGAAAGGACCGATGATCGGTATGCGGGCGGCTCTTCTGGTTTCGATGGTGGGTATTGCGGCCCCGGCGCTCGGCGCGGCGGCGGGCGCAGCGCCGGCCGCGCCAAGCCCTGCCGGCGCAAGCGCCGCGGCGGACTGGAAGCAGATCTTCGAGACCGACCAGACCACCTACTATGTGAACGCCGCCGCCGCCGCGCCGGCCGGCGACTTCAATGTCGAGACGCTGCTGGAGTTCAAGGTTCCGCAGGTGGTCGACGGCGCCCAGGTGTGGTCGATGGTCACCCACATGCAGCTGAACTGCCGCTCCCAGCAGGTGATGACCATCGAGAACACCTTCTACGCATTGCCGATGGGCGGCGGGAAGGCGATCCAGACCCAGGCCACGAGCGACAACTGGCACGAGCCCGACCCCGGCTCGCTGGGCGAGCTGGTCTGGAACTCGAGCTGCGGGAAGGGCTGAGCCGCCCGCCTGTCCTGCTCGTCAGCCGCGCCCGAGCAGTCTTTGCACCGGCGTCAGCGGCAAGCGGTCCAACGTCAGATAGCCGCGCTTATCAACGTCCAGGGCGGCGAAGTTCTCGTGCGCGTGGGCGAGGAACTGGGCCTTCCGGACCACCGCGCTGACGACGTAGTCGCGGTCGCCGGCGGTGACGGGTTCGGGTTCCTGGAAGAGGCTGTAGGGCGAGGCGCCCGTGCCGATGCCGGCGTTCGGGTCCTGCCGCGGCTGGGATTTCGGCAGCGCGTCACGCGGGACGATGTCGCCCTGATTCGGATCGCCGGAGTAGCCTTGACCGGGGCCGGTCCGGCCGTTCGGTCCGTTGCCGTCCTGGCCCCATGGGCCGCCTTCATTCGGGCCTGGCGCACCTTCCGCCTGCGGCATCGGTTCGTTCTGCGGACCATACTGCGCCAGCCATAGCCGCGGCTGGCCCGGCGCTATCCGCATCCGGCCGTCGGCGTAGACCGTGACGCGCATGCCGAGCACCTCCGGCGCGATCCGGTGCTCGTAGAAAGCCACCTCGTCGGCGTCGAGCGTCCCGTCGCCCTTCTGGTCGAGAAAGGCGAAGAACGCCGCGGCGTCGGCGACGAACTCGTCGAGCGCCAGCTTGCCGTCGCCGTTGCGGTCAGCTGCCTTGAACCAGTCGGCGATGGGATAGGGCGACCTCGCCGGCGCCCGGTACGGGCGGCCGTGCGGGCTGATGAACACGTTCGGCACCCCATCGTCGTCGCGCGCCAGCGCCGGCAGGCCGGCAAGCATGCCGCCAGCGGCCAGCGATCCGGAGACCAGGGTGACAAAGCGCCTGCGGGTGCTGAACATGGAAGCGCCGCTCCAAGAGGGTTCGAAGGCGCCAGTCTGCACCCCATGCGCCGGCGCGTCCATCGCGCCACCGGGGCTCACATCTGATGCTTCGCGCGCCTGGTCCGCATCGGGCGTGCCGTCCGACCAGCGCGTCACCGGGATGTAGAAGATCGTGTAGGGATTGACGCCCGCGTCCGTGCCGAGCACCCGCGTCCCGGGCAGGTTCGCGCCCCAGTCAGCCGTTGGAATCGGCGGCGTGTAGAACATCAGGTGCGGATGCCACGGTCCGCCCGCATCGTCGCCGAGGTAGCCGTCCTTCGACAGCATGAAGTTCATCGCGCCGGCCTCAGGCGGGCGGATCTGGCCGGCCGCCATCGCCGCACTGGTCCGGGTCCGGATCTCGGCCTGCGAGGCGCCCGACATCACCCACTTCGTACGGGTCAGGAAGGTCGGCAGCACGGAGCGCGCGGCCTGGCGGTTGTAGCAGTCCGGCCCGCGCAGCTTCGGGTTCCAGAAGCCGTCGTCCCAGACGCCGCTGAACCAGGCGCGCTCGACCAGGCAGACGAAGCCGTTCTTGCCAGGCGCGGCCGAGACGTACCCGTGCGGCCCGAGCACCAGCACCTCGGCGTCGGCCGAGACCGACGGCGGCGCGGCGCTGCGGGCCAGCGCGATCTCGGCGCTGCGGTCGGCCATCAGGTACTGCGCCATCGGCGCCATGGCGGGGTAGCGCGTCGCCGCCTGCGCCAAGCCCGCCAAGCTCGCGCAGACCGACGCGACGAAGAGCGCGCCCAAGCGGACTCCGTTTGCCTTCAGCATGGTTCTCGCCTCCCCGAGCCCGAACCGCCGGCGGCGGCTCTCGTCCGAGGACGAACGAGGCGCAGCAGATCCGACACCTGCCCTCGCGCCGCTTCACCAGGATCGCCAGGACGCCGCGCGGATCACGCCGGATCGTCGTCCGCCGTTTCGATGCGCATCTCGAGAAGCCGTCCGCGGACGCTGCCGAGCATGGCGTGAAAGTGGGCCACGTCGCCGTCGGACAGGTCGCAAAAAGCTTTTGCCTGCATATCTTCGGCCTTCGCGAACATCTCGGGCAGCAGGCGTTCCGACTGCGGCGTCAGATAGACCCGCCACTTGCGCCGGTCGTTCGGATCGGCCCGCCGCTCGATGTGACCGCTTTTCTCGAGGCGATCGACGGCTTCGCCCAGCGCAACGGCGGTTATCTCGAGCCGGCGCGCCAGGGACGCCTGGGTCTGTCCGTCCTCGCGCGATAGCTGGGTGATCAGCCGCCAGGTTGCGCCGGTCAGGCCGATCGCCCGCATTCGCTGGTCGAACGCCGAGCGCAGCAGACGGGTGGTCTCGGCGATGGCGAAACTCGCCTCGAGCAATGTCTCGGCCCGCTTGCGCCCGTTGTCCGGGTCTTCGCTCGCCGCTTTGCGCCGGCTAGCCAAGGTCAATAATGAACCTTATTATAAAGCGCCTCACCCAGCATGGACGGCCCTCCTGATCTCGACAGTCTAGCAAGCACGATGTTTCAGCAAGAACACAAGACCCTGACCTTTCGGTGTCCGATTGAGCTGGAGGGACTGATCCCGCCGCCGACGCCGGCGAACGAGGGCCTTCCCGCCTGGCTGAGGTCGATGCCGCAACAGGCCTTCAGCGCGGTGGCGTCAGGCGACGACGATACGGTCAAGCGCTGCCCGCCCTTCATCGACGCGATGACCTGCGGCTTTCTGATCCCGCTGATCTGCGACCTGCAGGTCGAGAATGGCGAGTTCTGCTGGGAGAGCGAGCTGCCGCCGGGCGGGTCCGTCAGCTTCCCGCGCTCGCCGATCGGGTTCCACGATCCCGGCCAGGTCGCGGGCGCCCCGATGTTCGACGCCGACCGGTTCCTGATCAAGTTCCACAATCTGTGGACCATCGAGGCGCCGGCCGGCTACGCCTTGTTCTTCACCCACCCGGCCAATCGCTTCGATCTGCCGTTCACGACGCTGAGCGGAATGGTCGACTGCGACCGCTATCGTGACGCCTGGATCCACTTCCCGGCGCGCTGGCACGACACCCACTTCAGCGGGGTGCTGCCGAAGGGGACGCCGGTTGCGCAGTGCTTTCCGGTCAAACGGGAGACCTGGAGCGCCGCCACCACGGCGTTCACCGACGAGGACGCGCAAAGGACGAACGATCTGATCACGGCGATCGGCGGCAAGCGCGGCGTCTACCGCCGCAGCTTCCGCGCCTGAGGCGTCAGGCCGGCGCGGCGCCGAGGAACTCTGCGGCGGCGCTGGGGCGCAGGAAGAAGCGCCCGCGCGAGGTCGCGGCGAGCGCCGTGATCGCCAGGCCGGCGAGTTGCGTGGCGCCGCGCGTCGCTGTGCGCAACGCCGCTTCCCCCGCCTCGCGCTCGCCGATTTCCAGCAGGCATTTGGCGAGATCGATCCGGGAGACGGCATCCTCGGGACGCAGCTGCAGGGCGCGCCGGTAGAGATCGGCGGCGGCGGCGAAGTCGCCGTCGAGGGCTGTCACCCTGGCCAGCGCAACGACCGCGTCGTGGCGCCCGGGGGCCGCGGCGTGCGCCTCCGCGAACAGGCGGCGCGCCTTGGCGCGGTCGTGACGTTTGAGGTGCAGGCGTCCGAGCCCCATCCGCAGCACTGTGGCGTCCGGCGCGAGTGCGAGGCCGCGCCCCAGCACGTCGATACCCTCATCGACGCGTCCGGCGTCGCCGAGTTGCTCGCCCAGTTCGAGGAACGCCAGCGCAAACGCCGGCCGGCGCGCCGTCGTCCGGCGCAGCTGATCGCATGCCTCGTCCCGGCGCCCGGCGCCCGCCAGCGCCCGGGCAAGCAGCGTTTCGAGCGCCGGATCGCCGCTGCGCCGCGCAGCCCGCCGCAAAGGCTCGATCGCCTCGGCCGGCCGGCCCTGCGCCATCAGCGCGTGGCCCAGCGCCTGAGCGAGCAGCGGATCGTCCGGGGCCGAGCGCAGCGCGGCGGCCGCGAGGCGCTCGGCCTCGTCGGGCCGCTGCCTGCGCAGCGCCAACCGCGCCTGATCCAGCGCTTCGTCGGCTGCGCTGGGCGCTTCGGTGACTGCAGTGGAGTACATCACATTCGGCCGCCGAGTTCGGGTTTCCCACGCTCCAGTACTATGGGGAGCCTTATCATAAGCAACCTCACCAAATGTTGCGGGCTCGTCGCACGCTCGCCCGAGCTGCCGGCTAGCCGCCCTTCGCCAACGCCTCGCGACGCTCTTCCAGCTCCAGCCAGTCCTCCTCGGCGCGGGCCAGCTCGTCGCGGGCGGCCGAGAGGCGATGCGTGGCGGCGTCGAACGCCTTGCGATCGCGGGCGTAGAGGCCGGCGTCGTCCAGCCTGGCCTCCAGGGCGACGATCTCGTCGGAGAGCCGCGGCATCGCCGCTTCCAGCGCCTTCAGCCGGTGCTGGTCCTTGAAGGTGAGCTTCTCCGGCGCCCGGGGCGGCGCGGCGGCCCTTGGCGCCGGCTTGCCTGGCGCCTTGGCCGCCTCCGGGCGCCCGCGCGCCGCGTCGAAGAAGCCGGGGTTCTGGCGCACGAAGTCGCTCCAGCCGCCCGGCGTCTCGACGATGTGGCCGGCGCCGTCCAGCGCGATGGTCGAGGTCGCCAGCCGGTCGATGAAGTCGCGGTCGTGGCTGACCAGGATCAGCGTGCCCTCGTAGTCGGCCAGCACCTCTTCCAGCAGGTCCAGCGTCTCCATGTCGAGGTCGTTGGTGGGCTCGTCGAGCACCAGCAGGTTGGCGGTGCGCGCCAGCGCCCGGGCCAGCAGCAGCCGGTTGCGCTCGCCGCCCGAGAGGCTCGCCACCGGCTGCCGCAGCTGGTTCTCGCGGAACAGGAAGTCCTTGGCGTAGCCGGCCACGTGCTTGGGCCGCCCGTGCACCACCACCTGGTCGCCGCCGCCCGGCGCCAGCGCCTCGCGCAGCGTCATGTCGCCCGCGAGATCGACCCGCGCCTGGTCGACGTAGGCGATCTCCAGCCCGGCCCCCAGCGTCACCTCGCCGGCGTCGGGCCGGATTTCGCCCAGCAGCAGCTTCACCAGCGTGGTCTTGCCGGCGCCGTTGGGGCCGACCACCGCCAGCCGGTCGCCGCGCAGGATGCGGGTGGAGAAGCCGCCGACCAGCACCCGCCCCCCGTAGGCCTTGGCCAGCCCCTTGGCCTCGGCCACCCGCTGGCCGGAGACCCCGCCGGCCTCCGCCGCCAGGCTCATCGAGCGGCGCTGGTCGCGCCATCAGCTCGCCCTTGCGCTCGCGCAGCGCCGCCAGCTGCCGCGCGCGGCCCTCGTTGCGGCTGCGCCGGGCGGTGATCGAGCTGTAGAAGGTGTAGGTCTCGCGCTCGATCGCCTTGTCGAGCTTGCGCAGCGACTGCGCCTGCTCGTCGGCGATGCGGCTCGACCAGGCGTCGAAGCCGGCGAAGCCCTTGTCGAGCCGCCAGATCCGCCGGTGCTCCAGCCAGAAGCAGCGCTCGGTGACGCGGGCCAGGAAGGCGCGGTCGTGGCTGACGATCAGCGCGGCGGCGCGCATCTCCGCCAGCATCGCCTCCAGCGTCTCGATGGCGAAGATGTCGAGGTGGTTGGTCGGCTCGTCCAGCAAGCAGCACGTCGGGCCGCCCGGCCAGCGCCCGCGCCAGCGCCGCGCGCCGCCCCTCGCCGCCGGAAAGCCCCTGCGTCCCGCGCCCCGGATCGAGCCCGAACGCCTGCAGCGCCGCCTCCGCCTCGTGCGCCAGCGCCCCGCTCGACGGTCGCATAGTCCAGCAGCGTCTCGCCGCCGATCGCCGGCTCCTGCTCCACCAGCACGATGCGCGCGGCCGGGCTGAGCGTGCGCTCGCCGCCATCCGGCTCGGCCGCGCCGGTCAGCACCCGCAGCAGCGTCGACTTGCCGACCCCGTTGCGCCCCACCAGGCAGGCGCGCACCCCCGGCTCCAGCGCCAGGTCGACCCCGTCGAACAGCATCCGCGGCCCATCCGCCAGCCGCACGTCCTTCAGCGCCAGCACCGGCGCGCGCGGGCTCATTCGGCAGGCCTGGAACTGACTGAGCGCAAGCACGGCATCGCGGCGCCTTCTAGCCGATCTCCACGCCGGCATCTGCCTCCCTGTCTGGCGACCGAGCCCGGCGCCCTTAAGGAAATCCCCGCACGCCGCCACATTTTGTCGTTTGTCGCCTGCCCCCGCGTCTGCGAGGGTCGGCTCACAAGCCTTGAGAGGTTGTGCGCCATGAGCCCGCTCGACGTGGCCGATACTGCGGCCGACACCCGGACAGCTTCCAAACCTTACGTGCCGCCGCTGCAGCGCACCAAGGGGCAGCCGCCGCCGATCGCGGCCAACGGCGGCCTCAGCTACATGTCGTTCGACCGGAACGGCGACGCCGGCACCGCCGAGGCGATGAAGGACGCGCTCGCCCAGATCGCCTCGGGCGACGACCGCCGCGCCGCCCAGCTGATCGAGAACGCGCCCGCCCGGCCCGATCGACACCCGGTGGGGCCCCGGCTTCCGCAGCTACGCCGAGTGCATGGAGTACATCCAGGCCAGGGGCATCAAGGCCCCCGACGGCGGCGTGGCGCTGCCGCTGCCCTACACGATCGACGAGCAGTCCACCTATGCGATCGTGCCCTCCAACGCGGTCTGGCGCGACCCGGCGCGGGCCGACACCGCCGAGCTCCTGCGCCAGAGCGAGAAGGCCAGCCGCCGCCGCGACCTCTACTTCCCGCAGGTGCTGCGCGACGCCCGCCGCATCGGCGAATACTACCCCGGCCTCTCCCCGAGAGCCCCGAGTGCATGGACAAGCTCGGCGTCTCGCTGGCCCACCTCGAATCCAAGTGCGCCAACTTCTACGACCCGGCCGAAGTGGAGCGGGTGTTCTACGCCGAGATCGAGCAGCTGCTGCTGGGCTTCTTCCCCGGCGCCACCGACGCCCTGGTCTACAACCACGACGTCTTCAACAAGGACTACGAGGGCGACCCGCGCGAAGACCAGGACGCCAAGAACCCCGGCGTCAACAAGGGCTACGCCAACCTCGTCCACAACGACCTGAACGACAACAGCGGCCGGGTGCGCTGCCGCGAGCTGCTCACCCGCAACCTGCGCAACTTCGGCCGCACCCAGCACTACAGCGAGGCGGAGGCCGACGCGAAGATGTCGCGCCGCTTCATGTCGATCAACCTCGCCAAGCCGATGGAGACGGTGGAGCAGAACCCGTTCGTGCTCTGCGCCTGGCCGAGTTTCGCCGACCAGCCCTACATCACCAACTACCGCATCTATGACGACCGGGTCGGCGAGACCACCCGCTTCACCTACCGCCCCGAGCACGAGTGGTACTGGTTCCCGCACCAGACCTCGACCGAGGTCTCGATGCTGAAGTGCTACAACTCGGTCACCGACGGCTCGGTCTCCCGCTACTCCTTCCACACCGCCAGCATCGACCCCACCGCCCCGCCGGACGCCCGCTGCCGCAAGAACGTGGTCGTGCGCTCCTTCGTGTTCTTCTAGGCCGCCACCCCGCATCTCCTCCCCCGCTCAAAACGGGGGAAGGCGACTCGGCCGCGAAAGCGGCCGAGCGGGAGGGGGCCTCCGGCGCCCACTTCCACCACAAATCACCACAAATAACCGTCCCCGGCCCGCGCACGGGGCGAGCCCACCCCCGCCCGCTCCTCACCCGTCGCGAAGACGACGGGGGAGGTGGCACGCGGAGCGTGACGGGGAGGGGGCCGCCCACCGCAGATCGCACCGCAAAGCACCCGCAAACAACGGCGCCCCGCCCATCGCCCCGCCGACCCGCGCGCCCGCCGACCCCCGCTCGCTCACCGCCTGCATCCACCACCCCAACACCACCACAATCTCCACCCGCCCCACCCCCTCCCCCGCCAGCGCCCGAACGCGCTCGGCAAGGTCCCGGAAGTCGGGCCCGCGGCCGACGCCGAAGTCGGCGCCGCCACGAGCCGGATCATCATCCGCCATCGCGTAACCCATCACTTAAGTAATATAGAGGACCGCTTATCCAGACGGGAATGACCACGTCAAGCTCAAAGTCCCCTCACCCGCCCGCAGAGGCGGGGCGGGGGACGGCGGCGGCGAAGTGGGTGGAGGGAAGCAGGTCCGTGGCTGCTAGCGGCTCGAGCTGACCCTCGGAAGGTCCGGTTCTCGGGGAGTAAGATAGAGGGCGGACCACTAGGGAAGAGTTCGGCCGTCGCGTAGGTGTTCTCGGAGCCGAGAAGGGCCGTGCCCCTGACCTGGCCTGCGAGCTGGAGTGGAGGGGGCGCCGGCCGAGCGCCACACGCAGCATCCGTGCGTCGGCGCTCAGGGAAACGGAACGTCTAGCTAGTTCGCGTCCACGAACTCTAACCAATTGAAATTATTCGTATAATCGTCCGGTTCGGGGGTGCAAAGCTCGGCGGCTGCGGGTAGTCTTTGGGATCATGCCACTGATTCCAAACAACAAACCCGTAGCCGCCGGAGCCGACAATGCGTCAGCAACGCACCATCCAGGCCAGCCTATTCGATCTGTTTGCCGGGCACGAGATCGGCCGTGAGCTGGAAGCGATGTCCAGGTGGCTGGACGAGCATCCGGCTGTGCTCGCCCCGGTGGCCGAAGATCTGCGTCGCTACGGGGTGAAGGAGACCGGGCGGCAGGGCTTGCCGGCGGAGTCGGTGCTGCGCTGCGCGCTCCTCAAACAGCACCGCCAGCTGAGTTACGAGGAGCTGGCGTTCCACCTGGAGGACTCCGCTTCGTTTAGAGCCTTCGCGCGGTTGCCGCTCTCATGGACGCCGAAGAAGTCGGTGCTGCACAAGACGATCAGCGCGATCCGAGCCGAGACCTGGGAGGCGATCAATCGAGCCGTGCTGGGGAGCGCCCGTCAGGAGAAGGTCGAACCAGGCGATGTGATCCGGCTGGACAGCACAGTCACCGACGCACTCATCCACGAGCCGAGCGACTCGAGCCTCCTATGGGACGCGGTCCGCGTCATGGCCCGGATGATGAAGGCCGCCGGGACCTTGGCCGGGGCGCCGACATCGCCTGGCGTGATCGGCGGCGCGCGGCCAAGAGAAGGGCGTACGCGATCCAGTTCACCCGCGGGCGGCCACGGCGCGTTCAGCAATATCGCGAGCTGATCGAGATCACCCGCTCGATGCTCGCTTACGTCGATGTGGCGGCCTCGCGCCTTGAGCTGGTGGCGAGCCCGACGGCCGAGCTCTGGCGGGCGGCGCTGGCCCACCACCGCCCCCTGATCGAGCGGATCATCAGCCAGAGCGAACGTCGGGTGCTGCGCGGCGAGGTCGTACCAGCGGCTGAGAAGATCGTCAGCCTGTTCGAACCGCACGCCGACATCATCGTCAAGGGCAGCCGAGACACCCAGTACGGCCACAAGCTCAATCTTGTCGCCGGCAGGAGCGGCCTGATCCTCGATCTGGTGATCGAGACCGGCAACCCGGCGGACAGCGAACGCTTCCTGCCCATGCTGGAGCGCCACATCGCCTTCTATGGCTGCGCGCCGCGCCAGGCGGCCGCCGACGGCGGCTACGCCAACCGTCACAATCTGCAGCAGGCCAAGGCCCGCGGCGTCCGCGACATGGCCTTCCACAAGAAGGCCGGCCTCAACATCGAGGACATGGTCAGAAGCCGTTGGGTCTATCGCAAGCTCAGGAACTTCCGCGCCGGCATCGAGGCCGGAATCTCCTGCCTCAAGCGCGCCTACGGTCTGGCACGCTGCACCTGGCGCGGGCTCGCCCACTTCAGAGCCTACGTCTGGTCCTCAGTCGTCGCCTACAACCTCGCCCTCTTCACCAGGCTCAGACCGGCCTGACCTCTGCGTCCTCCGAGCCGATCCGCCTGGCGAGCCAATCGTCGGGACGAGCCCTCATGACCCGCCGGCTCTCCTGTGCTTCGCAGCCCTCGCAACCGCGCAAAAGGACCGCCGCCAGAGCAATCCGGCAGCCCAAAGCCGCTCGTCACACAACAAAAACAATGCTTTATGGACGCGAACTAGCTAGCGCCGACTGTTTCGTTGTGTGGCGCATTCCGCGGCGTCTGAAACCTCGTATAGTGATATTCACAAGAGGGTTCTCATGCCTGACGAAAAGCCCAGCTTGCCAGACTCCTTGCCGTCACGCGAAACGGCGCTGTCGAGATGGGACAACGAAGGGGGCGCTCTTCGCGACGGAGCCTCAAGAACGCGCAATTTCCAGTGAGCCGCGACAGGTCGAAGAACCTCGGCTGACCAACGCCGAGTTGGTGCAGCTTCGGGTCCGCGTTATCGCGCTCGAAAACCTGGTGATCGCCTTGCTCGCTGAAGGGACTGATCGGCAGGTCGAGGTCGCCCGCGAGATGGCCGCCTACATCTCGCCGAGGCCGGACTTCACCCATCATCCCCTGACCATCCACGCCGCTCGCCACATGCTCGATCTGGTCGAGCGCGCCGGGTGTTTCCGAAGCGCAGGCGCGGAGGAGCTGTCGCCCGCCCGCAAGGCGGAGCGCGATGGCTAAGCGGTTCAAGGTCGGCGATCGGGTAAGCTGGAACTCTGAAGCGGGACGCGTCAGCGGCACGATCATCGGCGTCCATACCCGGGACGTCGACTACAAAGGCCACACCCATCACGCGAGCCCGGAGGTCCCGCAGTACGAGATCAAGAGCAGCAAGACCGATCACATCGCCATGCATCTGGGCGGCGCGCTCACTCGGCTAAAGGACTGAGGAAATGCCCATGAGGGCCGCAGGTCACCTGGAAAGGCGCCGCGATGGGTGAGCCTCGTTCGACGACGGGAGCGCCCGAGCCCTTGGAACGCGCCCTGACCGATGCGGACGATCGCCTGTTGTTGAGTCACTGGCTGCCGCCGCAGGCGGGCATCGTCCCACGCGTGCGCCTCGGCCAACGCTGGATCAGCATGCTCTGGGCCTTACCGATCGGGACGGCGGCGCTCGTCGTGCTGATCGCCATGGCGCAGAGCCTTCGCGAACTACCCCAAGTGAAAGCGTTCATCGTCCAACACCCGGGCATTGCCCAAGGCGCGCCCCTCGATCGACTCCGGCTTTCCCTGGTGGCTGCAGCTTCAGCATTTCCTCAACATGTTTTTCATGCTGTTCATCATCAGGGCCGGGCTCCAGATTCTTGCCGATCACCCACGGCTCTATTGGAGGCGGGACTGCACGCCCGGAACCGACTGGTTCCGCTTCCAGGTCCCTGTTCCGAAGGGCCGAATCTGGACCGCCAAGGACGACTCCGTGACCCTTCCGGCTTGGCTGGGAATACCCGGCGAGCGCCATACGCTGGGTCTCTCCCGCTGGTGGCACTTCTCCGTCAACTACCTGTGGGTGATCAACGGCCTGGTTTTCTATGGCCTGCTGTTCGCCACCGACCAATGGCGACGCCTTGTGCCCATGACCTGGGAAGTGTTTCCCGCCGCTCTGTCCACCGCGATCCAGTACGCCTCGCTGAACTTCCCGGTGGATCACAGCTGGACGCGCTACAACGGCCTGCAACAGCTCAGCTATTTTCTGACGGTCTTCGTCGCGGCGCCGGTCTCGATCGCCACCGGGCTGATGCAGAGCCCGGCGATCGCCAACAATCTGGGCTGGTTCGGAAGGGTGCTTAACCGCCAGGCGATGCGGTCGGTCCACTTTCTGTCGTTCGCGTGGTTCGTGGCCTTCATCCTGATGCACGGGATCATGGTGTTCATCACCGGCCTGCGGGAAAATACCAACCACATGTTTGCGGGCGTCGAGAACGACACCTGGGCGGGCCTCCCGCTGTTCCTTCTGGCCATGACGGTCTTGGTGGCCGCCTGGCTCATGGCCTCGCCGTTTACGCAGCGACACGCCCGGCTGGTGCAGCGGACGGGCCGGTTCATGGTCGGCTGGCTAAGGAGGGCGGCCGAACGAACCGACCCGAAGACGCAGTTCACGGAGCGGGACATATCGCCCTTCTTCTGGCCGAACGGGACGATGCCCGCCTCCCAGGCGTTCGAGGCCCTGTCCGCCGGCGCTTTCGCCGACTACCGGCTTCGGATCACCGGTCTCGTCGAAGCGCCACAAGCGTTGTCGCTCTCCGAACTCATGGCGATGCCGAAGCAGGCGCAGATCACCGACCACTTCTGCATCCAGGGCTGGTCCGGGGTCGCCAAGTGGGCCGGTGTCCCCATGCGCCACATCCTAAGTCTGGTGCGGCCGACGCCGGAGGCCCGCTACGCCGTCTTCTATTCCCTGGCCGATGGCGGCGACGGCGGGCGCTATTACGACGTCCATGATCTCTCGAACATGCGCCATGAGCTGAGCCTCCTCGCCTATGAGATGAACGGTGCGCCCTTGAACATTCTCCACGGCGCGCCGCTTCGATTAAGGTGCGAAAACCAGCTCGGCTACAAAATGGTGAAATGGATCGCGGCAATAGAGTTCGTCCATGACTTCGACCACCTTGGCGCTGGGCAGGGCGGCTACAACGAGGATCACGAATTCTATGGCTGACGTTGACGACGTCCGCTTTGGGGGTCGCATCCATCTGGCGGCCAATACCGTAAAAGCAGCCGAGCCTATGAAATCCTCCATTCACCTTAACTTCACGCGTGAATTGGTGACGAACGAGCAATGATCATCGAATTTTCCGATCAAGTGCCTCGCACTACTTTGCTTAAGCGTTTTCCTGTGCCGAGAAGTTTCGGCGTGACCCCGGAGTTGCGAATTGAGCGGGGGAAGACGTGGCGAGCGCCGGCCAACGCGGTGCGCCTCAAGTCATTCGAGATCTATCGCTACGATCCGGAATCCGGTCAGAATCCACACGTCGATATCTTCGAAGTCGACCTCGACGATTGCGGTCCGATGGTCCTGGACGCTCTCTTCTGGATCAAGAACAAGGTGGACCCGACGCTCACCTTCCGCCGTTCATGCCGGGAGGGAATCTGCGGGTCGTGCGCCATGAACATGGACGGCACGAACTGGCTGGCCTGCACCCGGTTCATTTCCGACATGGGCAAGCCGGCGACGATCTATCCGCTGGCGAACCTGCCGATCATCAAGGACCTGGTGCCGGATACGACCCATCTCTTCGCCCAGTACGAGTTGATCGAACCGTGGCTCCATGCCGACACGCCGACGCCGGAGAAGGAGCGGCTTCAGTCGCCGCAGGAACGAAGCCAGCTCGATGGCTATTACGAATGCATTCTCTGCTTTTGCTGCACGTCTGGATGCCCAAGCCATTGGTGGAATGGCGACCGCTTCCTGGGCCCGGCCGCGCTGTTGCAGGCCTGGCGCTGGCTGGCCGACAGCCGGGACGAGGCGAAGCAAGAGCGCCTCGACACCCTCGAGGACCCGTTTCGCCTCTATCGGTGCCACACCATCCTCAACTGCACCCGGACCTGTCCCAAGGGCTTGAACCCTGGCAAGGCCATCGCCGAGATCAAGAAGATGGTCATCGAGCGGGAAGGCTGATCCTGTGGATTCAAAGGCGCCCATTCCGAACGTGCCGGCCGCGCGGCCCCGGCCGCTCTCGCCCAATATCCAGATCTATCGGCCGCAATTGACGTCGGTCCTCTCAATCGTACATCGGATCACTGGCGTGGCCTTGAGTTTCTGGGGCGATAGGTTTGGTCATCTGGGTCGGCGCGGCGGCCATGGGACCGCGAGCCTATGGCGAGGTTCACGGCGTGGTCGTGTCCTGGGGCGGCCGGATCGTCCTGTTCGGCTTCACCTTCGCGTTCTTCATGCATCTGTGCGGCGGCATCCGTCACTTGGTATGGGACACCGTTCACGGCTTCGAGCTGCGGTCGATCTACATCTCCGGCTGGGCGGTCGTCGCAGGCAGCATAGTGCTCACCCTGGCGGCTTGGGCCGCCAGCCTGCTCTTGGCGGGATAGAACCGTGGAACGGCATGACCTGCGTTCACCGCTGGCGCGCGCTCAGAGGCTCGGATCTGCCAGAGGCGGCGTTAGACACTGGTGGGCGGAACGCGTTTCGGCAGTTGCCCTCGTTCCGCTGACTCTGTGGTTCGTCGCCTCAATCATCGCCCATACAGGCAGCGATTATCCCGCCTTCATCGCCTGGCTGAGAACGCCGCTCGCCACGGTCCTGATGGTCCTGCTCCTAATCGCTCTGTTTCATCATGCGGCGCTCGGCCTGCAGGTTGTGATCGAGGACTACGTACATTCCGGGGCTAAGTTCGCCGTCTTGATCGCGATGCGCCTGGGCTGTTTCGCATTCGCGTCTGCAGGTGTCGTGGCCACCTTGCGCATCGCGTTCAGCGGTTGAGTGCGAGCAGCAACACACGTGAGGGCAACGAGGCTATCGTGCCGGCCCGCCCGGTGGCTCGTCTGCGGAGCGCTGGGCCGGCGGTGCGGCGACCCCGCTGGCTCCGCCTCGTCCGCCGCGAAGAGCCGGCGTAGAGTGGCGGACCGTCCGGGCCGTCGGCTCCGCTATCGTCACGCCACGTCGCGGGACGGGCCAGCCGCTCTTGGGGCGGTCGGTTCGACGCGCGGCCCGGCCAGCATCGGGCCGTACGCCAGCACAAAGCCGCCGAAGGCCAGACTCCATGCCGTTGCAGACAGGCCCAACAGCACGGCCTGCTGGCCGGGTGCGAACGCCGCCGCGATCCGCAGCCAGGCGGCCAGGTTGGCGAACAGGTAGATTGCCAGCGTGGCCTTGTTCGCCGTGCGCGCGCGGCCGGTATGGCCGAGAATGGCGCGGGTCATCATCGCCAGCGTCATCACGCCGATGGCGCCGACCGTCAGGGCGTGGATCCCGGCGGAGGACGGCACACGCGACGGCCACAGCACCGCGGCGCCCATGAGCGCCAAGGCCAAGCCCAGCCACCCATAGCCGTTGTGCAGGATCCAGACGAGCGGCTCGGCCAGCGTCTTCTCTCCGCCCCACCGCGACAGGCGAAGGAGGTTGCCCGCACCGGCGAGGACGAGGGCGCCGCCAGCGATGTTCGAGCTCGGCGCAACGACCCAGGCCGCCAAGGCAACCCCCGTAATCGACAGAATGGCGCGGTCGAGCCGGGCGGCGGCGGCCGGAAGCGAGACAACTTTGCGGGCCATGAGCCAGTTGCGCGTGAAGCTTGGAGTGACCCGCCCGCCGATCAACGCAATCATCATGGCGGCGACGCCCAGTGCGAGGCGTTCGGCGCCGGCGGCCAAATCGGGCTGCAGAGGGCGCAGATGAACGCCGATATTGGCCAAGGCGAGCAGGCTGACGAGGGCGCAGACCGGAAGGTTCTTCCAATTGCGTCCCGCCAGCACCTCGCGCCAAATCACCCCGGCGAAGACTGCCAGGAAGGCCGAGTCGACGAACGCCACCCAAATGGATTGCGGCGCCATGACCATCGCCACGCGCCCGGCCACCCAAAGGCCGACCAGCACGCCCAGCGGCGCGCCCAGCACGGGCAGGCGGCCGGTCCAGTTCGGCACGGCCGTCAGCAGAAAGCCCGCCATGACGGCCGAAAGGTAACCGAACAGCATCTCGTGGACATGCCAGTCGCGGGTCAGCGCCCCAGCAAATGGCGGATAGCCCAAGTAGGCGAGCACCCACATCGGGACGATCAGGGTCGACCAAGCGCACGCCAGCAGGAAGAATGGCCGAAACCCGAAGCTGAAGAGCGGCGGCCCCGTAAAGGCGCGGCGTTTGGCGGCTGTGGTCATGGCTTTGAATCCCGCCGATGCATCATCGGTCCCACAATCCGTGGCTGCCGCCCACGGCGCCGAGCACCGTCAGCAGGCTCAAGATCAGCATGACCTGATGGAAGCGCTCCATCCGGTCGAATAGCCGACCCGAATCGACGGCGCCCAGCGCCAATCGGAGACGCGGATGCACCACAAGCGGTTCGATCACAAACAGCACCAGGGCAAAGGCGGCCCACAGCGCCACCATCGCATCCATCCACCAGAACCGGGCCGAGGCGAAGCGCGACCAGGCGTCAAGCCGCCACGTCATGTAGAGTCCGCTCAAACCGGCCAAGGCGACGCTGATGCGGGCTTGCCCCGAGAACATGCTTTCGTATTGGACGAAGGCGGCCAGGCGCCCATCGGGCGCGGTCGATCGCCGGATCGATGGAAACAGCACCGTGGTGACGAAACCGACGCCACCAATCCACATCACGATCGACAGGACATGGACGATACGGGCGACCACGAGGTCCAAGAGGTGCTCCAATCAGAGCTTGTGTGGGCGATCCGCAGGGTCCTGCCAACCTGGAGAAGCCGAGTGCGATCCAGTCTCAGCAAGGCTGCAGCCCTGGCCCACGACAATGATCTGGCGCAAATCCTCATCGAGCCGGTTCGGCGAATGTCCGAATCCTGGAGCGAGGCCAACGTCCGCTCATGGCGCAAATCCGCCATCCGCTTCGAAATTCGGGCACAGGAGCACCCGTCACCCATAGCTCCTAGCTTCGCGCTCGGCCGCTCGAGGGGTCTGTCGCGGCCAGAAGTCTCGAGCGGTCTGCCGATTTCCTTGCGTCCGAGCGAAATAAAGCGCATAGGGCGCCAATCGAATATCGCTTTGGTTCGGTTGCTCTCCCCGCTTGCTCTTCGGATCGAGCTCCGAGTTTGCCATGATCCTCTCCGACAATTTGGTCACGACGTCATTTGCGGCGCGTGAACACTTGCACAGCAAGGGCAAATCAACATGACGACCGGCACAGTGAAGTGGTTCAACGCCACCAAGGGCTTTGGCTTCATTCAACCCGACGGCGGCGGCGCTGACGTCTTCGTCCACATCTCGGCCGTGGAACGCTCGGGCCTCGGCTCGCTCAGCGAAGGCCAGAAGGTCAGCTTCGAGCTCGAGCGCGACCAGAAGAACGGCAAGATGTCGGCCGGCCAGCTGCAGGCCGCCTAAGACCTGCCCCGGCGGTGCGGGGCGGCGAACACCGCCCCGCGCCGTTCTTCACATCGGAAGCGACCCCATGGCGCGAAAGCCCAACTACGCCTTCGAACGCCATGAGCGCGACCGGGCGAAGGCGGCCAGGCTGGCCGAGAAGGGCGAGGCCAAGCGCGAGGAGCGCGAGCGCAGGCGCGCCTTGGGCGACGACGCGGCGCCCGCCGCTGGGACGGGCGGCGCGGCCCCGACGACGCCCGTTCCAGACGAAGCCTGAGGAGATCCGGCCATGAAGACCGCGACCATCTTCAATCACGAGACCGTGGCGCTCGACGGGGAGCTGTTCTCTGCTTGCGAGTTCCGCGGCTGCCGTCTGGTGTTTCGCGGCGGCGAGCCGCCGAGGTTCGACGACTGCACGTTCGAGGACTGCGACTGGCGCTTCGAAGACGCCGCCGCCAACACGCTGGCGCATCTGAAGGCGGTCTGGGCCGCCGGCGGCAAAGCGCCGGTGCAGGCGCTGATCAAGACCATCACCGGCGCGGCGCGGTAGCCTGGGCCAGCGGGCCACCCCCTGAATTCATGCAAGTGTCTGCTGGTGCGGGCGGCCGGGGTCGAACCGGCACGGGGGGTTAGCCCCTACGGATTTTAAGTCCGTTGCGTCTACCAGTTCCGCCACGCCCGCATCCGTGCGGCGAGGGATAGCCTCGTTCGGGCGGGGACTTAAGCCCCCCGGCCTACTTCGGCGGCGGCGCGGCGCCGGCCGGGGCCTTGCCGAAGTGCTGGGCGAAGGCGGTGGACATGTCCTGCAGGGCCTGGGTGGCGCCGGTGAACACGGCGCCGCAGTTCTTGGCCTCGGCCTTGATGTCGTCCTCGTTCATCTTCGCGGCCAGGTCGACGAGGCGGTTGTTCATGTCGCCCGTCGCGCCGCGACCCTGCAGGCGGCCGAGGAAGTAGAACAGGTTGGCGCGCCCGAGGCTGCGCATCTGCTCGTCGTCGGACGACACCAGCGCGGCCGCCACCACCATGCAGCGCAGATCGGTGGTGGTCGGATCGCCGCCGCTGTCGGCCGCCGCCGGCGCGGCGTCAGCCACATGCGGGGCGGCCAGCGCCGGCGCGGCGATGAGGGCGAAGGCGGCGGCGAGGGGCGCGAGGCGCATCGGGCGGGTCTTTCCAAACATGGTCATGGCCACCGCTCTTAGGGCGCCGGTGTGTCGCGAACGCGACGGGTCCTTAAGCCTCCACGCGGGTGATGGACTTCGCGCCGATGTCGGCCAGCGCGGCGATCAGCTCGGCCGCCACCCGGTCAACCTCGGCCGCGTCGCGGCCGCGCACCACCAGGTTGGACCCGTAGCCCTGCGGGCCGTAGAACGGATAGCTGCCGAGCGAGAGCGCCGGGTTGGCCTTGGCGAGCTGCTCCAGCGGCTCGGCGATCACCCCCTCGCCGGCCCCGTCCACCCGCACCGTCGTGGAGATCACCACCGCGCCGTGGCGCAGGCGCGGCACGACGTCGTCCATCATGCCGCGCATCACCATCGGCACGCCGGCCAGCACGAAGACGTTGCCGATCTGAAAGCCCGGCGGGCCCTGCACGGCGTTCTTCACCAGGCTGCCGCCCTCCGGCACCCGCGCCATCCGGCGGCGGGCCGGCGTCAGGTCGACGCCCTGCCAGCGGGTCGTCATCATCTCGATGATCTCGGGGTGCTCGTAGAGCTTCACGCCGAACGCCTTGGCGACGGCGTCGGCGGTGATGTCGTCGTGGGTGGGGCCGATGCCGCCGGTGGTGATCACGTAGTCGTAGCGGGTGCGCAGCGCATCCAGCGCCGCGATGATCTCCGCCTCGATGTCGGGCACCACGCGGGCCTCGGCGAGGTCGACGCCGTAGGTGCCGAGGTACTTGGCGATGAAGTTGAGGTTGGTGTCCTGGGTGCGGCCGGAGAGGATCTCGTCGCCGATGATCAGCACGGCGGCGGTGACGCGATCCTCGGCCATTCGGGTCCCTCTGGACTTCGGTTACGGTTCAACGCCATAGGCCGCCGATGCTGCTGCCGCAACCGATGGCGCACGGGCGCCTGGTCCAACGCTACAAGCGCTTCTTCGCCGACGTGCTGCTGGATGACGGCACGGCGCTCACCGCCCACTGCCCGAACCCGGGCTCGATGCTGGGGCTGAACGCGCCGGGCATGGGCGTGTGGCTGTCGCGCTCGGACGCGCCGAAACGCAAGCTGGCCTGGACGCTGGAGCTGGTCGAGGATCAGGCCGGGCTGGTGGGCGTCAACACCATGCAGCCCAACCGGCTGGTCGCCGAGGCGCTGGCGGCGGACGCGATCCCGGAGCTGGCCGGCTACGACGTGCATCGCCGCGAGGTGAAGTTCGGCGCCGCCAGCCGGGTCGACTTCATGCTGACCGGCGCCGGACCGGCCGCCGGCCTACTCGAGGTGAAGAACTGCCACCTGCGCCGCGGCGGCGCGCTCGCCGAGTTCCCGGACTGCGTCGCGGCGCGCTCGTCCAAGCACCTGCGCGAGCTGGCGGCCGAGGTGGCGAAGGGAAACCGCGCGGTGCAGCTCTTCGTCGTGCAGCGCACCGACTGCGAGACCTTCGCCGCCTGCGCCGACCTCGACCCCGCCTACGCCGCCGGCCTCGAAGCCGCCGCCGACGCCGGCGTCGAGGTGCTGGTCTACGCCTGCGACATCACCCCCGAGGCGGTGACGATCGCGCGGCGCATTCCGTGGGCGCGGTGAGGATTGGCCACGGAAAACACGGAAAACACGGACACAATCCCCAACCAACCGTCATCGCCGGGCGTCAGTCCCGGCGACCCATGCACTCGATGTTACGAGTGGCCGCGCCGGGCGCGGCCATGGCTCGCAGGGTGTTCTTGGGTGGCCGGCACAAGGCCGGCCATGACGGAATGAGAGGGGCGGAAGGGCCGCCGGTCTCCGTCCGTGCTTTCCGTGCTTTCCGTGTTTTCCGTGGCCCCCTTAAACGCCCGCCCTCACCACGCCGTCCAGTGGTTGGCCACGAGCCACGGCGTCACGTGGTCCTTGTCGTCGTCCTTGTCCGTGCCCGGCACCGGGAAGCTCTGCTTGGCGTCGGGGCGCACCACGTAGGTGGGATCGTAGGAGCCTTCCCTGGGCGCCGGGTAGTACATGTGGCGGGTGACCAGCAGGTAGCCGCGCCAGGGGCCGGTGCGGATCACCGCATCGCAGCCGCCGTCGATCACGAAGCGCTCCTGGCCGCTCGCGAGGCTCACCTGGTGCACCGCGCCGGACGTCGCCCAGGCGTTGGCGGTCACGTAGACGAAGCCGCCGTCGAGCGAGAACACCGGCCCGTCGAACGACATGAAGACCTGCTTCATGTCGCTGGCGTTGTCGTGCGGGCCGATCAGCTTGCGCGCCTTGCCGGTGGCGATGTCGGCGACCCACAGCGAGGTCGGCGGGCCGTTGTAGGTGTCGGACGAGGGGCCGTCGGCGTGGATGAAGGCCGCCGTCTTGCCGTCCGGCGACAGCGCCGGCGAGGAGAAGCCGCCGCCGCTGGTCAGCAGCTTGGTCGCGCCGTTCGCGGCCCGGTAGACGATCTCGCCGCCCACCGCCGCCACGCTCGGGCTCTTCGGCTGGCCGACGTCGAGCGCGAAGCTCGCGCCGGCGATCGACGCGACCGCGATCGCCGCCAGAATGCTCAGTCGTCCCATCGCCCCGCTCCCCCGAGCCCAGGTCTCTTCCCCGGCGGCACACTACGCCGCGTCCGCCTCTGGTTGAAGTTCGACGCGAAGGTTGCGACATAGGGGCTTCGAGGAGCTGAGCGATGGCCTTAGTCGACGACGTGCTGGAAGCGCAGACGCGCACCGGGCAGATCAAGCTGCACGGCGCGGAGGGCTTCGAGGGCATGCGCCGCGCCGGACGGCTGGCGGCCGAGTGCCTCGACCTGCTGGTCCCGCACGTGGTCCCGGGCGTCGCCACCGAGGCGCTCGACAAGCTGGCCCGCGAGTTCATCCTCGACCACGGCGCGCTGCCCGCCTGCCTGTTCTACAAGGGCTACTCCCACACGCTCTGCATCTCGACGAACCACGTGGTCTGCCACGGCATCCCGTCCGAGCGGCCGTTGCGCGAAGGCGACATCGCCAACATCGACGTCACCGTGATCGTCGACGGCTGGCACGGCGACACCTCGCGCATGTACGGCGTCGGCGAGGTCGGCCCGAAGGCGCGGCGGCTGGTCGACGTCACCTACGAGGGCATGGCGCGCGGCCTGGCCGAGGTGAAGCCCGGCGCGCGGCTCGGCGACATCGGCCACGCCATCCAGACCTACGTCGAGGCCAACCGCTGCAGCGTGGTGCGCGACTTCTGCGGCCACGGCGTCGGGCGCGTGTTCCACGACGACTCCCAACGTCGTGCACTACGGCACGCGCGGCACCGGGCCGGAGCTGCGGCCCGGCATGTTCTTCACGGTCGAGCCGATGGTGAACGCCGGCAAGTGGCAGGTGAAGCTGCTCTCCGACGGCTGGACCGCGGTCACCCGCGACAAGTCGCTGTCGGCCCAGTGCGAGCACTCGGTGGGCGTGACGGAGACCGGGATCGAGGTCTTCACCGCCTCGCCGGCCGGGCTCTTCAAGCCGCCGATCCAGGGGTAGCGGCGCCTACGCGTTCCGCCGCCGATACCGCGGCTCGTCGACCACGAACATCAGCAGCCCGAGCGCGATCGCCTCGAAGACGATCGAGACGATGAACAGCGGCCGGTAGCCGAAGCCGACGGCGATCAGGCCGCCGACGATCGGGCCGATGGTGTTCATCAGGCCCTGGGCGGTCTGCGAGAGGCCGAGCCGCATCGGCATGTCCTGCAGCGAGCCGAACTCCAGCACCATGGTCTGCGAGCTCATCTGGAAGCCGGACTGCGCCGCGCCCAGTCCCGCGAACGCCACCAGCACCATGGCCGGACTGGCCGCGATCAGCAGCACCACGGTGGCGGCGATCCACAGCGCCATCGCGCCGATGAACGAGGTGCGGAAGCCCAGCCGGTCGCCCAGCGTGCCCCAGAGCATGTTGGAGAGGCTGTCGCCCTCGAACAAAACCAGGCTGATCAGCCCGATGTTGGCGCCGGTCAGCGGCATGATGTGGCGCGCGAAGAGGATGTAGAACGGCACCCCGATCCGCCCCGCCGTCGCGCAGGTCTGGGCGATCATGAAGAACATGTAGCCGCGGTCGGCGGCCAGCAGCGCCGGGAAGTCGCGCATGCGGTCCCAGGTGCGGGCGCGCGGCCGCACCTGCGGCGGCTCCGGCTCGCGCATCAGGATGGCCAGCGCCGTCAGGCCGAGGCTGGTGAGGATGGCCGAGAGCGCGAAGGTGGTGGCAAAGCCGTTGCCGAACAGCGCGAACGGGCCGTCGTTGTGGCTGCCGATCAGGTAGCGCCCGGCGACGTAGGCGAGGCCGGCCGAGATCTGGCCGCCGGCCACGTTGCCTCAGCGCCTGCAGCCGCCCGCGCAACCGGATCGGGATCACCTTGGCCAGCAGCATCTGGAACGCGACGCCCTGCGCGCCCTGGAAGAGGCCCAGCAGCAGCAGGAAGAACATGATCGAGCCGACCAGCACCGGCCCATGCAGCACCCAGGCGCAGATGGCGATCGCCGCCACCTGCACGCGCATCGCCGTGCCCATCCACATCGAGACCGGCAGCACCTTCTTGCGGTGCTCGACCTGCGCGGCGCCCACCACCGGCGAGAGCACGGCGCCGGCGCTCTGCAACGCCTGCCCAGCCCCCACCCAGGCGTCCGAGAACGGCATGTGGGCGGTGATCAGGTGGATGTAGGCCGGCAGGAAGGTCGGCGAGTTGAAGATGCGAAAGCCGGTCATGCCCAGCATGCCGTGCATGAAGTGGCCGGCGAAGTTGCGCGGCAGGTTCTTCTCGATGAAGGCCTGGTACTCGGCCTCGGCCTGCTCGCCGCTGGTCGGCGGCGGCAGCTGCGCCTCGATCTGCTCGACGCTCTCGGGCCCTGCCACGGCTTCTACCACGCTGCGCCAGCCAACTCCGAAGTCCAGGGGGCGAGGAGCGAGCCTCCCGAAAGGGTTGAAGATTGCGCTCGTCCTAGCAAAGTCTGACCGGCCAGCAACCCGCGCGCAGGCGAACGGCGGTTCCCTTCGGCGGCGCGGGCGGCCATGGTGGAACGAACCGTCGGGCCCGCCCGTCCAAGCCCGAAGCACGCCTACCCGAGGAGAGAGCCATGAGCGGCGACGACGAAGGACCGGTCGGACCGGATCTGGCGGCGGGCGTGCCGTCGGGCGACGTCGCCGAGGGCGCGATGCTGGCCGGCCACGTCGGCGAGGACGCGGTGCTGGTCGCCCGGGTCGGCGGCGAGCTCTTCGCGATCGGCGCGCACTGCACGCACTACCACGGGCCGTTGGCCGAGGGGCTGCTGGTCGGCCACCAGGTGCGCTGCCCCTGGCACCACGCGCGCTTCTGCCTGCGCACCGGCGAGGCGCTGCGCGCGCCGGCGATCGACCCGGTCGGGCGCTGGGAAGTGACCGAGAAGGACGGCAAGATCGTGGTCGGCGCGCCCGCGCCGGCCCAGCCCGCCAGGAAGGCCGCCGGCAAGGGGCCGCGGCGGGTGGTGATCGCCGGCGGCGGCGCGGCGGGCTTCGCGGCCGCCGAGATGCTGCGCCGCGAGGGCTTCGACGGGTCGGTCACCCTCCTCAGCGCCGACCGCGACGCGCCGTACGACCGCCCGAACTGCTCGAAGGACTTCCTGGCCGGCGAGGCGCCGCCCGAGTGGATGCCGCTGCGCGCCGACGACTGGTACGCGGACAACGACATCGACCTGCGGCTCGACACCGAGATCGCCGCGCTCGATCCCGGCGCCCGCAGCGTCGTCCCTGAAGCGCGGCGAGGCCCTGCCCTACGACGCGCTGGTGCTGGCGCTGGGCGCCCAGCCGATCCGCCCGCCGGTCCCCGGCCTCGATGCGCCGAACGCCTACGTGCTGCGCAGCCTCGCCGACGCCGGCGCGATCCTCGCCGCGGCCAAGGGCGCGCGCCGCGTCGCCATCGTCGGCGCCAGCTTCATCGGGCTGGAGGTCGCCGCCTCGCTGCGCCACCACGGCCTGGAGGTGCACGTCGCCGCGCCGGAGGCGATCCCGCTCGCCCACGTCCTCGGCGACTGAGGTCGGGACCTGGATCCGTGGCCTGCACGAAGCGCAGGACGTCATCTTCCACCTCGGCCGCAAGGTCGAAGGCTGGGCGGACGGGAGGCTGCGGCTGGACGACGGCGAGATCGAGGCCGACTTCATCGTGGTCGGCGCCGGCGTGCAAGCCGCGCACCGCGCTCGCCGAGGCCGCCGGCCTGAAGGTCGAGCACGGCGTCGTGGTCGACGCGCAGCTGCGGGCCTCCGCGCCCGGCATCTATGCGGTCGGCGACCTCGCCCGCTTCCCGGACGCCGCGTCCGGCAAGCTGATCCGCGTCGAGCACTGGGTGCACGCCGAGCGCACGGGCCAGCACGCCGCCAAGGCGATCCTCGGCGACGACGCCCCGTTCACCGACCCGCCGTTCTTCTGGAGCGTCCACTACGGGACCACCGTCAACTACGTCGGCCACGCCGACGCCTTCGACGCAGCCCGCGTCGAGGGCTCGCTGGCCAACCAGAACGCCAGGGTCCGCTACCTCCAGGCCGGCAAGACCCTCGCCGAGGCCACCGTCGGCCGCGATCTGGAGTCCCTGAAGGCCGGCCTGGCGCTGGATACGGCCCCTACGCCGGCCTAGGGCGCGTTCCCATAAAGCCCGGAGCGTGGGGACTTGGTCCGACAATCGGACCTTCCGAACGTCCGCGACGGGGGGTAAGCGGACGTTCCAACCGGATTGCACGAACAAGCCCGCGTCCCTGGCCAAGGGATCCAAGGCCTGGCACGCGCTCAAGCCACTAACTTGAGTTCGCCTAGGACCGTCGGGATCAGTTCGGCGACGGTGGGGTGTATGCGCACCTGGTGGGCCACCGCTTCTGCGGGCAACTGCGCGGCGATCGCATCGACGAGTGACTGCACCACCTCGTCGCCTCCCACGCCCAAGATCGCCGCCCCGATGGATGTGCCGGCTGGCCGCGTCCGCGACGATCTTCATGAGCCCTTGCGTCTCGCCCTTCTCCACCGCCCGCGCGACTTGCGTCATCGGGCGGCGACCCACGAGCACTCGAAATCCGGCGCGCCTCGCCTCGGCCTCGCTCATGCCCACCCGGCCGAGTGGCGGGTCGGTGTAGAGGGCATAGATCGGTACGCGGTCGCTGACCTTGCGATGTGCTCCTGTCGAGCAGGTTGTCGGCGACGATCTCATGGTCATTCCAGGCAGTATGGGTAAAGGCGCCACGGCCATTGCAATCGCCGAGCGCCCATAGGCCGTCGGCGCTGGTCCTCAGGTCGTCGTCGACCACGATGTAGCCGCGCGCGTCGACTTCGACACCTGCAGCGGAGAGGCCAAGCTCGTCGGTGTTGGGTCTTCGCCCCACGGCCAGCAGCACGTGCGAGCCTGCGACGCCGGGCGCGCCTTCCTCGCACTCGACCGCCACCGAGACGCCTCCGTCGGTTGGCGCCAGCGAGGCACACGTCGCGCCCGTCCGCACGGCGATCCCTCGGCCTCGAGCACCCCTTGGACGGCCGCGGAGACTTCGTCGTCCTCGTGCGAGATCAGCCGCGGCGACATCTCCACCACCGTGACTTCGGAGCCTAACCGACGGTACATCTGCGCGAACTCCAGCCCGACGAGCTGCCACCCACAACGACGAGGTGGGCGGGGATCGTCGGAAGGTTCAGGATGCTGTCGCTGGTGAGGTAGGCTGCCCGACCCACACCCGGCAGATCGGGAATGCGCGGCCGACCGCCAACGTTGAAGAAGATACGGTCTGCCGTGAGCGTCGCCTCGCCCACGGCTACCACCTTCGGCCCGGTGCATCGAGCCTCGCCTCGGTAGAGTCGCAGTTCGGGAGCGACCCCATCCACTCTTCGAGCGAGGTCCGTGAGGCCTCGACCACTGCCTCCTTGCGGGCCATGACCCGGGCAATGTCGACGCCGATAGGCCCCCCGATCTCGACACCGTAGTCGACGGCCCGCCGCGCCAAGTGGGCCGCGTGGGCGCTGGCGATCATCGTCTTTGTGGGTGTACATCCCCGGTTGACGCACGTGCCGCCGAGCGGCCCACGTTCGATCAGCGCCACGTGTCGGCCCGCGCCTGCGAGCCGGGCTGCCAGCGCCGGACCTGCTTGGCCGGCGCCGATGATGATGGCATCAAAACGGTCCATAAGAGGAACTCCCCAGTGAGGGCGCGAGCGAGACGCGCGAGCGGCGAAAGCTAGTCCTATCTCAACCGGTCCAGGCTATTGCCGACGCGATGCGGCTGTTCCGCTTGCTCCGATTTCGCCTTGAATGGTCGGCAACGCCGAATTTCGGTGGAGACATCGAGCGTCGCCATGGGCACAGCCGACTGCCAACCAGGCTGTCGCATCCGCGTTGATGGGCGGGGGAGGTGGCGGAGGTTGCGACACCTCCGCCTGTGGACGCCCACGATAATCGGCGACGCCGGACCGAATCTTCGCCTGCTCCCCAAGCATCCGACTAGGCCGCGACAGCCGCCGAACGCTGGCGCGCACGCTTGACCGTCAGCCAGATCGCCGAGAGCAGGAAGTAGAACGCGCCGAAGGCCGCATAGGGCGCGACATTGGTGATGTCGATCGTCGCCGCACTGTCCGCCATCTTCACAAAGAAAATGCCTGCCAGTGCCGACTGAGCGCCGCTCAGCACCATTGCCCACTGCGCGCCGGACTTCCAACGCCTGACCGCGGTCGCAAGCTGAAAGAGGCCCGAAAGGACTGCCCAGACGCCAAAGACGGCGAGCACCGTATTCATACTTTTGCCCAGAGCAATTGCGACTGCCACCGTGGTGATGATGCTGATGACGAAGTTAAGCAGCTGCGTCTTGTTGCGGTTCAAGCCGCCGGTGCGCTGGGCGTCGACGAAGTTGGCTAGCGCATCCCAAGCCGGATAGGCGACTAGCATGACGGCTGCCAGGGGAGGGATTGTCTTGGCGACCGTGAAGGCCAGGAGGACCCAGGCGGTCGAAACCGCAAAGCGTGTGAAATAGTAGCTTTCAAGCCAGGCGGTTGAGGGTTGGATCAGGTTGGTTTCAATCTTAGCAAGCATTTCGATTTCTCCTTTGACAAGTCTGCAAGCGTCGTTTGTCTATCTACTAGTCGGCAGGTCGCTAGGTCATGCGTCCACCTCCATCGTCTGTTCCTGGTCAAAGCGCGGCTCTATGAAGACGAGATGGCTGACTTCCTCCGGCCACTGAGCAGCATAGGCGTAGGTATCCGCCTCGGGCCTCACAGGCATTCTTCCCTGGTTTGGTTCGATCGGTGCGCGGGGTGCGGTCGGCAGCCTATGCCGGGCGAAGGATCGGCTCTGGGTGATGGCTACGCCGACGATGCAAATGACGGCGCCCGCAACGAGCGTTGGAGTTAGGGCTTCGTGCAGGAACACAACGCCGGCGAAGACCGCGAAGACGATCTGTAGAAGCGCGAAGGGCGCCACACGCGCTATCGAGCACCGAGCGATCAGCCAGAACCACAGACCCCAGCCGGCGACCGCGCCGAACAAGACGGTGTAGGCGAAGGCCAGCCAGGCCGTCAGGCTGGCCGTATGGAGCGATGCAAGTTGACCATGCTCGATCACGAGGGAGGTCGCCATGACCTGGGGAACGGTGAAGAGCGACATCCAGGCGATCAGTTTCAGCGGCTCGAACGGTCCATAGCGCTTCGTGAGCACGCTCCCGACCGCCAAGGCGAAGCCGGCGGCGATGACCAGCAGGGTCGGCACGATCTTCACCGAGGCGCTCGCCTCCGCCGCGGTCAGCGCCACGCCCCGAACGCCAAAGCAACGCCGATGATGACGCGCCTTGAAGGCTGCTCACCGAGAAATGGCCAAGCGAGGAGAACCGTGAAGGGTGTTGAGAGCTGGTTGGCGACGGCCGAAACGCTGGCGAGTCCTTGCCCGAGCCCGACGAAAAGCAGTGCGAAATTCAGGCCGCCGAAAAATACCGAGATGGCGATAATCGGTCCGAGTTCGCGGCGGGTTGGTCGGCCGACGAATGGCAGAAGAATCGCCGCGACCGCAGCGAGGCGCAGACCCACGAAGAACAGTGGAGGAAACGCCGTTAGGCCGACTTTGATGACGACGAACTGCAAGCCCCAGAGCAGCGGTACGAGCACCGCGCAGGCGATTTGGGTCGGAGACATAGGAATTTCTTTCACGACCATATGGTCCAGAAATAGGTAGCCTAAACGATGGTCTGGTCATGTGATGCTCTACTTTGTGAAGCGGTCGATGAGGGTTTGGACGACGGCTTGCGACAGGGCGCGGTCTGAACCTGTCTTGCCGACGACACGCATGCCTTCGACCAGACAGATCAGCAAGCGGGCGGCGGTCTTGGGTTCGACGCCGTCCGCCAGTTCTCCCGCCGCTTGTGCGCGCGCCATTGCCTCTGCCAGCCGTGTTTCCATCGCTCTAAAGAACCGCCGGATGCGCTGCTCTACCTCAGAGTCGTGGGCGGCCAACTCCATGGCTGTGGCCACCACCAAGCATCCGCGCTTTCCGGCAATGCCACTGGTGCGATCGACATAGCCAGCCAGACACATCCTCAGGCCGGCCAAGGCGTTTTTCCGTGGATCGAGTTCGGTATCGAGCCGCGTCAGAGCATCGTCGATATAGCGATCGAGGGCGCGCAGAAAGAGCCCATGTTGTCGCCAAAGGCTGCATAGAGGCTACCGCGCGAGAGGTTCGTCGCCTCAAGCAGATCAGGGAGTGATGTTCCGTGATAGCCGCACGACCAGAAGACGCCCAGGCGCGCTCGAGGCGGCGCCGTATCGAACTCTCGGGGCCGGCCGCGCGGCATCTGCATGAGGTTTGCTGTGCCATGCCCGATATATGGACCAAACGGTCGTTAAATGCAAGCCCGCATCGCAAGGTCCCTTCTTAGAGGAGCAGGGTTTATCGTCTTAGATGACCGGCGCGGAGAGCGACGACGACTACCGGCCTAATTTCGCGAGTTCGGTGATCGACATTTCAGCCAGGAACGCCATCTCGTCAATGAACTGTCGAGGCTGTGTGAGAACGCGGTTTGACGACTGCGTCGCGATGCGGCGGTGGCGTGACATGGCGCGATCAGCGGACGGCGGCGGCCCGCCTGCTACTGGCGTCGGTAGAAGACGTCGCCGTTGACCCTGATCGTGGTCTGGTTGACCCAGATCACGTTGAAGTAGATCGGCGCCGGCTTGTAGAGCTGGCTCGACATGATGGTGAGGATGCCGCCCGCGTAGGAGGCGTTCCAGCTGCAACTGCCGGAGGTGGTCGGCCGGCCGTTGCGGTCGGCCAGCGAACACTGGGCGCTCTGGGTGATCAGCAGCTGCTCGGAGCCGTCGGCCGTGGTCCAGAACCCGAATGGCGGCGGCGACTGGGCGTGAGCTGCGGTGGCGGCGGCCGCCAGACTGAGGCCGGCGAGCGCGGCGCCGAACCACTTGGTGAGCGATGACATCGAACCCCCCCGTCGAGGCATGGCGCAAGCTTGAGCGTCCGTCCGGGGGGACCGCGAGTCAAGGCCCGCATCGGCGGCATGGCCCTCCACGCCTGGCGGCTCGCTTGACCTTCGCCGACGTCGGCGCGATCCTCGCCGGGGCGAAAGGCGCGCGCCGCGTCGCCATGAGCGCCAGGGCCAGCACGCCGCCAATCGTGTCCTCCACCGGTCTTGGTGACAACGTACGCTCTTTCGAGGCAAGCTCGGCAAGCCAACAAGAGGCCAACCTCATGCCCATCCTCGGACCCGAGCACGATCTTCAGCACCCGGTCGAAGGCGACAGCGCCTGGAGCGAGTCGTACTATTTCAACGCCTACGATCCGGATGCGGACATAGGGTTCTATTCCCGCGCCGGCATCCGTCCAAACGAGGGGTACATCGACCTCGGCATGTCGCTGTGGCTGCCGGGCCAGGAAGTCGGCCACATGGGCGGGCGCCGCGAGCAGAAGACCATGATCGATCGCCTGCTCGATGTCGGCGACCTGAAATACGAGCTGATCGAGCCGCTGAAGCGCTGGCGCATCGCCGGCGCCGGTGAAGCCCGGGTGAGCGATCTCAAGACGCGGGCCACGCGCCAGGCGAAGATCTCGATGGACGTCCAGTTCGATGCCCTGATGCCTGCGATCGGCACGGACGGTCAGGGCAAGGAAGGCTCTGGCGCGAGCGCCGAAACGCGCAAGAGCGTCGGCAAAGGTCACTTGGAGCAAGGCGGACGCTGGACCGGCGAAATCGGCATCGACGGCGTTACGCACACGCTCGGCCCGAACGCGCGGGGCAATCGCGACAAATCCTGGGGTCCGCGCCGTTGGGGCGGACCGAAGATGTGGCGCTGGTTCTCGATCAACATCGATGACGATACGCATTTCGGCGGCATCCGCATCGGGACCGATGCGGGCGATCTGCACCGCGGCTGGGTGTGGAAGAATGGCGCGCACGCCTCGATCGAAGAATGGCGCGTCAAGACGGAGCTGGAAGCAGACGGCGTGACGCAAAAGGTCTGCCACGTCATCGCCGTGGACAAGAACGGCGTGGAGCACGCGTTGCGCGCGGACCTGCTGCGCGTGGCGCCGGGCGGCGGGACGAAGAACGGCACGGTGGTCAACGAGGGGCTGGCGCGGTGGACCTATGAAGGCGTCACCGGCACGGGCATCGCGGAGTATCTGCATCAGTTCGACGCCGAGGGGCGAACGCGCGTGCCGATCGAGTGATGCGACGGTCGATAACCGGCCGTGGCGAAGAAATTCACGCTGCTTCAGACACCGCGCCTGGTTCTGCGGCCGATCACGCTGGCGGACTGGCCAGCGATCTATCGATACATGTCAGACCCGATCGTCACCCGTTGGCTGCCTGAGGGGCCTCTGGACGAGGCCCAGACGCAGGCTTTCGCCCAGAAGAATGTGGGGCGGTCTGCGAAGGCCATCGCCGTCATCGAGCGCGAGTCGGATCAGCTCGTCGGCCACATGGTCTTTCACCCTTGGTTCGGCCGCGCCACGCATGAAATCGGGTGGGCCATCTCCTCCGGGCGCCAGCGCCGTGGCTACGCAACCGAAGCCGCCCGCGCGCTGATGGACTTCGCCTTCGGCGCGCTTGGCTGCCATCGGGTGGTCGCGACCTGTCAGCCCGAGAACGTGGCGTCGTGGCGCGTGATGGAGAAGCTGGGCATGCGGCGCGAAGCCCACTTCCGGCAGGGCCTCTACCAAGCGACCGGCGAGTGGTGGGACGAGTACTTCTACGCGTTGCTGGCGGACGAACACTTCGCCGCATCCTCCCAAACATCGACCGTCAGCAAGGGTTGACGGCGCCAGGCCCGCCGCTGTCCCGCCGCCGATTTTCGGCCGCGAGCCGCTCGGGCGCCGTTGCGACAGCCTTGCGCCCGGCGCGTTCGCGCGCTGCTCTGCCTCAGCAGCAAATGGGAGCGGCGAGATGGCGAAGACCCTGGGCGACGCGTTCGGCGGCAAGGTGACGACCTTGGAGGAACAGCGGGCGATCTGGGCCGAGGCGCTGCACGAGGACGCGATCTGGGAAGGGCCGATGTTCGAGACCCCGTCGTCTTCATCGGCAAAGAGGCGACCGGAAAGTTCATGGAGCTGCTGCTGAGCGTGGCGCCCGAGTTCTCGACGAAGGTGGTCCAGTTCTTCCCGACCAACGATCCGGACACCGTCATCTTCGAGAGCCACGGTGGCGGGCCGACGAAGGCCGGCGGACGCTACACCCAGCGCTACTTCTCGATGGTCACCAACAAAGACGGGCAAGCGTTTCGCATGCGCGAGTACTGCAACCCGTTCCAGACCTACAGGGCGTTCGGCAAGGAGAATTGGGAGGCGGCCACGAACGAGATCATGGCCAGGTACAACCGCCCCTGGCCCGCCTCCCAGACGCCCGACCCGATAACCCTGCCGCCGGTAAAGTGAGGCCTGGAGTCCGCTGGGGTCCCGAAGCGGCTATTCCCTCACTCGCTCAGCAAGAGCGACGTGAACACCTTGGTGTTCGAGCCGATCTCGAAGAGCGTGTCGCCGTCGACCTGACGCCTGCCGCCCCGTTTGCAGCAAACTCAGGTCCCCTCCGCGATGGCGCGGAAGAGGGCGAAGTGATCGATGACGCGATACGATTGCGGCTGCAGATCGGCCCCGTACCGGCGAAACGCCGACGTCTTGGCGATGACGGTGCGCCACGCCGGGTCGACCCAGACGAACTGGTTGTAGACGCCGATCGCCGTGTAGGCGCCGCTTAATTCCGGCAGCCACCACTGGAAGCCATAGCCCAAGGCGTTCGGGCCAGGCATCAGGTGAGGCGCGTCTGGCGTCACCGAAGCCTTCACCCAATCCGCGGGCACGATCTGCCGTCCGTTCCACGCACCGCCGTTCAGATAGAGGACACCCAACCGGGCGTAGTCGCGAAGCGTGGCGTTGAGTCCGCCGCCGGCCACTTCGACGCCGGTCGAAATCCACCACCCAGAAGGCGTCAGCCTCCGCGCCCAGCGGGTCCCACAGCTTCTCCCGAAGGTACTCGGTAAGTGAGCGTCCGGTGGCGCCGCGCACCACCATCCCGAGGACGTGGGTGTCGGTAGTGTTGTAGCGATTGACGGTTCCAGGCTCACACCCGCGCACGGTGCTCGCCGCAAAGGCGTCGATCGAAGCGCCTTGGGCGAGCAGCCGGAGCCATCGGTTTATGTCGGAGTCAGGATCGCTGTAGTCCTCGTTCCACCGCGCGCCGGAGGACATCTGCAACACGTCCTTCAGGCGGACCCCGTCGTAGGCGCTGCCCTTGAGCGCCGGCGCATAGCGCGCGACGTCGTCTTCGATGGAGCCGATGGCGCCTTCGTCGATGGCGATGCCCACGAGGGCCGACACGAACGATTTGCCGACCGACCATGACGCCGCCTGAGTGGTCTCGTCATTGCCCAGCCAGTACCGCTCGAAGACGAGCCGATCGTCCTTCAACACGACGAGACCGGTCGTCTCCATGTCGGCCAGGAACTCGGCCGTGTCCATCTCGCGCCCTTCGAACGCAAAACGGGAGGGCAGCTCGATCGACGGCCCGGACCTGAGCGGAACCGGCCTCGAAGAGCGGCGGATCACCCGCGCCGGGTAGATGGCCGCCATCTCCCGGAAGTTCTCGACCTGCGACCCGCCGCCGAACAGGTCAATCTGCCGGGTCGTCCAATCTGACGGCATCGCTGTCCTCGCCTCGCCGGCCCGCAAGCGGACCGGCATCCGGGCCCGCGTCCCCGCGCCGGCGCGTTCAGTATGCCGCCGAAGGCCCCGAACCGCGAGCGCGCAGGCGCTCGGTGAGCTCGGCGTCGGGTGAGATCGCGTGCACCCCTTGCGGTCCGACGATGCGGTGCAGCATCAGGGTCTCCAGCTCGCGCCGCTCGCGCTCGCTCATCTGGGCGGGGACGTCGCTGGCCAGCCAGCTTCGGAACGGCGCGGTGGTGTCATAGAACGGGATGATGAAGCCGGGGGTGATCGCCTGGATCACCGCGCCGCGGCGCCGGTTGGTGCGGTTGAGGCCGGCGCGGTGCCAGATGCGCGCGTCGTAGAGAATGATCGTCCCGGCCGGCGCCTCGATGACGTCAGTCCCCTCGCCGCCGTACGGCAGGCCGTGCTCGGCGCGGTGGCCGGCCTTCCCGGTCTGGTTGGCGCGGCCCCACTCGGCCGGCGGCACGGCGTGGGCGCCGATGCTCGAGAGGCAGAACACCGTCGCGCCGTTCTCGAGCCGGAAGTCCGAGACGCAGATGTTGCGCTGGATGCCCAGCACCAGCTCGTCGGAGCCGGGCGGCACGCGGTAGGCGCCCGCCGAGCGGTCGCTGCCCCACATGTAGGGGAAGTCGCCGTGCCAGCCCTGCACCGGCCGCTCGCCGTCGTCCGGCGTCAGCGCCGTCACCCCAGGCGGGTGGCCGAGCTTGATGTCGGCGACGCGCATGTACTGGCGGCAGAGCCAGAGCGACACCGGCTCGACCGTGGCGCGGGCCAGCGCCGGGCCATCGGCGATCTGGCGCTCGCGCGGGATCTCGCCCGCGCCCTCGTAGCCGTCGACGCCGCCCAGACGCTGCAGCCCCTCCACGACGTCGGGCGCCAGGACGCAGGTCAGCGCCACCCAGCCGGTCTCGCGGAACGCCGCCAGGTACTCGCTGGGCCGCTTCTCCGGGCCGTGGCCGACGGTGAAGTCCGCCGCCGCTCCCGGCGCGCCGTCCGGGCCGAGGTCTGCCTCGCCCAGGCTCAAGCGCACCGAGCCGGCCGCCTCACCGGTCCGCGAGCGCAGCGAGACGCCGCTGGCCGCATGGCGAAAGCCGTCCGCCTCGGCCTCCCAGAGCGCGGCGTCGTCGACATGGCGCTGCGTCGCCAGCGTGCGCCCATCCGGCGAGGCCAGCCAGTCGCCCCCCGGCGCGACCAGCAATGCGTGGTGACGCGCCGGACGCGCGATCGTGTGAACCTTCGGACTGAACCCGGCGCTCGTCATGGCGCTCTCCCTTGGCGGCCGCGCCGAGCTGACAGCAGGCGCCCGCGCCGATCAAGTGCCCACGCAGGCGGCGCTCGCCCCCGCCCGGCGTCCGACCTGGGCGCTTGCGCCACAGCCGGCTTTGCAGTCGGCTGACGGTTCGCTATCGTCCTGTTTCGGGTTTGCAACGAGCACGGGTGATGCTGGTCTCAACCACGAACGATATTCCCGGGCGCACCATCGTGCGGCACATCGGGTTGGTGCGCGGCATCACGGTGCGCTCCAGGAGCGCGCTGGGCAACTTCGCCGGCGGCATCCAGTCGCTGTTCGGCGGCAAGCTCACGGTGTTCGTCAGCCTCGCCGAGACGGCGCGGCAGGAAGCCTTCGATCATCTCTGCGAGCACGCCACCGAGGCCGGCGCCAACGCCATCATCGGCATGCGCTACGACGCCAATGAGATCATGGAGGGCATCACCGAGGTGCTGGCCTATGGCACGGCGGTGGTCGTCAGCGAATGACCTCGAGGTCCCTGGCGATAGCTTGGCCGGATCCGGCGCTGCCGACGCGGGAGCGCCGGTACGAGACGGCGACGCAGGACAGCATCCGCTGGGACGCCTATCGCCCGCGCGAGGGCGACATCATCGTCACCACCGCGCCCAAGTGCGGCACCACCTGGACGCAGATGCTGTGCGCGCTCCTGATCCACGGCCCGACGCTGCCCGCCCCCCTGTCGCGGATCTCGCCCGAGTTCGACCGCCTGGCGGTCCCGGTCGAGGCGCTGATGGACGAGCTCGACGCGCAAGTCGGTCCCAGGATCATCAAGACCCACACGCCGCTCGACGGGCTGCCCTACTTCAGCGAGGTCCGCTACCTGCACTGCGCCCGCGATCCGCGCGATGCGTTCCTCTCGATGGTCGACAACATGCAGAACCTCTCGGCCGTCGCCATGACGCCGGTGCGCGAGCGTCTCAGCCTGCCGGAGAGCTTCGCGTTCCCGACCGACCCCAACGCCTTCTTCCCGGTCTGGATGACGACGCCGGTGCACAACTGGATGGAGGACGGGTTTCCGACCGGCTCGGTGTTCCACGCCGCGCGCGCCGTCTGGCCATACCGGCGGCTGGAGAACCTGCACCTGCTTCACTACCGCGACCTGCGGTGTGACCTCGAGGCCGAGATGCGCCGCCTGGCGGACTTCCTGGGGATACGCGTAAGTCACGACTGCTGGCCGGCGCTGGTGAGCGCGGCCGGCTTCCCCGCGATGCGGGCCCGGGCGGACGAAGTCGCCCCCGGCGCCCACCTCGGCGACTGGACCAGCAACCACGCCTTCTTCAAGTGCGCCCGGCTCGACGAATGGCGCGACGTGCTGACCGCGGAAAACCAGGCGCTCTACGAAGAACTGGCCCCCCAACGCGGCCCACCTGCCCTGCGCGCCTGGCTGGAAGGCGGCCGCAAGGCCACGGATTTGAAGCAGGTCTGACGCGCGCCTCGCGGCCGCGGATCGACAGGCCCCTCGCCAACATCCAATTGGCCCGGCGGGCATCGCGCGACCGCTCGAACGGTGAGACCGGCTGAGCCCGCAGAGTTCGTCGCCGGCGAGCAGGGCGCGCCGTCAAGCGGTCGCCCGCGGCCCCTTCCCGGCGCGAGCGCCACGCTAGACTAGCCTGCAGCCGGGACCTTGAAGTACTTCTTCAGGACCTGATCGGCGGTCTTTTGAGGAACCACCATGTACAGCCGGTAAATAGACGCGAGCATCTCGTGCTTGCACACGTGAAGCGCGGCCAGTTGCTCCGGCGTCAGGCTGTAAATCACCGGATCGGTGCACATGATCTTTACGAACGCATCCGCGAGGCTCCTCGCGTCCGGCTTGGCAGTGGCCATTTCGTCCCTCCCTTGCGAGCCCTTGGCTCGCTCAACCCACGCAAGTAGGCTATGCGGCACGACGAAATCACGAACGCGGGCGCTTTCGCAAGGCGGGGGGAGATGATCGCAGGAACTTACGCGCACAGGTTCTCGGGGTATGCCGTGGTGCAGGGCATTCCCTGCTCCGTCGTCGGGCTCGGAACGATGAGTATCCAGCCTACCGGCGCGGTCACCGGGCGGCAGATCTCGTCGGCCACCCAACTGGAGGGCGACGGCGCCGTCATCGAAGTCGGCGAGTTCGATCTCATCGGCAGTCTGACGGCCGACACCGGCGGCCTTTGGAAGGCCACGATCACCTTCACGCAAACCGGCGGCAACGCCAATGGACCGCAAGACCAGGTGCTGGTCGGCACTTTCTCGCTCGTGCCGGCAGGCGGGGTCGTCGATATGTACGAGCGCTTATGGCTGATCTCGACGGGCGCGACGCTGATGACCAGTGGGAGCAACCCGATACCTTTAGGCCCCGCCGACGAGGTGGTGAGCGGCGAAGCCGTCAGGATCGCCCCGCTCTCGTAGCCGGCCGGACGTTCACCGCGCCGCTTGCGGCGAGGCTCTCTCCAGGTTCGCGGCCGCGCTGCGAAGGAACTGCTCGGCGCGCATCGTTCTGGCCAGCTCGACCGCGGCCCGCAGGTCGGCCAGCGCGGCCAGCCGGTTCCCGAGCCGCAGATGGAGATCCCCGCGCAGGCGCAGGCTCTCGGGACGGAAGTAGAGCTCTTCGGGATTGATCGTCAGCGCGTCGTCGGCCGCTTGCAGCGCCGCGGCGAGGTCGCCGCTCAGCGCGCGCGCCTGGGCCAGCCAGGTCAGATAGACGGTCCTTCCCGAGCGGTTGCCGGTGGCGTCCATCGCCGCGATGCCGCTCTGCATCAGCGACAGACCGGCCGCTGGGTCTCCCAGCGACGCGCTCGCGCAGCCCGAGACGACGCTGGCTATCGCCGCGAACTGCGGGAAGCCCTCGTCAGCCGAGCGCCTGATCGCCTGGGCGCTGAGCGCCCTCGCCTCCTCGAGGTCGCCAAGCATGAGGGCCAGCATCGACGTCATGTATTCGCTGAAAGCCAGGCCATAGGGACTGCCGCCGACGCCGATCAACTTGCGGACCGGCGCGATCCGGCGCCTGGCCTCCGCGGCGTCCCCCATGATCCAGGCGTTGATCGCCGCATTGCCGAACGTCTGGGCGATGGCGCCGGGCGTCTGCCCCTCCGCCGTCTCGCTGAAATAGGGCCGGCCAGCCTCGAAGGCGGCCTCCGCACCGATAAGGTCGCCCGCATGATTGCGCGTCGAGAGCAGCGCCATGTAGGCGGCGGCCAGCGAGCGAGGGGCCGCCTGGGCTCTCGCCAGCGGGAGCAACTGCTCGGCAAGCTCTATCGCGACCCGATATTCGCCGCCGCTGGATCGCGCCGCCCACTCGTCGAACAGGCTCCGCAGGCTCGTTCGTAGGCCGATCTTGTCGCCCAGCTCGCGTGCGCGCCGGTTCGCGGCGTCGACCTCGGCGGCGGAATAGCCGTGGACGATCTGCAGCGCGCCGGTGAAGAGGCCCAGCAGCGCAAGCTCCCGCCGGTCTCGCTCGTCGCTCTGGGGCGTGCTCGCCAGCATTTCGAGCGCCAGCCGGTAATCTTCGGCGGCTTCCTTGTAGGCGTGGCGCGCAGTCGCGGCTCTGGCCCCGGCCGCCCACGCATCCACGGTCCGCCGCGCATCGCCGACCGCCGCCCAGTGCCGCGCCAACACTTCCGGCTGCGCCTCGGCCAGGGCCGGAAACTGTTCCGCGATCGCCTGCGCAACCCGCTCGTGCAGTTTGCGGCGCTGGCTTTTCAGCAGGGCGTCGTACGCCGCGTCCTGGATCAGCGCGTGCTTGAACCGGTAACTTGCGTTCGGGGCAAGTTCCTCGGGCCTGAATGAGTTCCGCGCCGGCGAGCGTCGCCAGGGCCGACTGCAGCTCGCGCTCGGGCATGGTGGAGACAGCGCGGATCAGCTCGTAGGAGAACTCTCGGCCCAGAACGGCGCCAAGCTGGGCGGCCTGCCTGGCGCCGCCCAGCCGGTCGAGCCGCGCCACGAGCGAGTTCCTGCAGGGTTGCGGGTATCTCTGCGGCCCCGTCGCGTCCGCGGTCCCGCATCAGCCGGGTCAGCTCCTCCGCGAACAGCGGCACCCCGTCGGCGCGCTCGATGATCAGCTGCGCGGTCTCGGACGCGAGGATCGCCTCGCTCGCCATCGCTCCGACGAGATCGCGCGTCTCGGCGTTGCTGAGGCGGCCGAGCACGACGAACGCGTGATGGGCTCTGGGCGCCCAGGGCGGTCGAAACTCCGGACGGCCGGTTGCGATCAGCAGCAGTGGCGCGCCGGCGCCCTGCTCGGCGAGCGTTTCGACCAACTCGAGCGTCGAGGCGTCGACCCAATGCAGGTCTTCGATGACCAGGACGAGCGGCTCCCGAGTTGTGGCGCTGAGGACCCAACTTGTCAGCGCCGCAAAGACCCGCGCCCGCATCTGGTCGGCGGGCGCCGCCAGCGCGGGATAGCCCGCCGGCAGCGGCAGGTTCACGAGCTCCGCAAGCGCCGCCACGGTCGGGGGGACGTCGCTTGCTCCGGCGCGCCGGACGAAGTCTTCCAGGCGGCGCAGCCGTCCTTCGGGCGTTGGCTCGGAGCGCCACTCCAGGGCCTGCTCCAGCATCTGGCCGACGGCGTAGAAAGGCGTGGTCGCAAACAGCGGCGCGCCACCGCACTCGATCCAAAGATGCGCCTCGCCGCCGATGCGCGCCCTGAACTCGTCGATAAGCCGCGTCTTGCCGATCCCGGGTTCGCCGATGATCGAGATCATCTGGCCTTCGCCCGCGCAAACCTTTCGCCAGCGGCCGAGCAGCGCGCCGACCTCTTCGCCTCGGCCGACGAACGGCGTCGAGTCGGGCCTGGAGAATCCGCGCCGGCGGGGGTTCGCGGCGCTGGGCGACAGCACGCGATAGAGCGCGAGCGGGTCGTCCGCGCCAGCCGCCAGCGACACGCCGCACGGCTCCAGCCTGAAGCGGCTTGCGACAAGTTCGCGGACCGGCTCGGTCACGACCACGGCGTCGGCCGCCGCGGTCGCCCGGGCCCGCGCAGCGACGTCGGCGACATCTCCTGAAACCTCTGCTTCCGCGCCGTCGCCGCTGACGAACGCTGTACCGGCATGGATGGCCAGACGCACCGAGATGCGCGTTTGCTCATACTGGGCGATCGCCTGGTCGTCTTCCACGATGGCCAAGGCCGCCCACACCGCCCGCTCGGCGGCGTCTTCTTGCGCAACCGGGTAGCCGAAGTAGATCGTCTGGCTCTCGGACGGCGCGCGCGCCACGTAACCACCGAATCGCGCCGCGGCCTCGCGCACGAATTGGCGGTGTCGCGCGGCGATCGCGTGCCAGTCTTCCGGATCAAGGCCGCGTGGGCGCAGCAGCTGACAACTCAGAACGGTCAAGTGGCGCTTTTCGTCGGATGAGCCTGGCTGGTGGGCCGCGGCGGACGCCGACGCCATGAGTTCAGCGATGCTGGCGGTCAGCCTGCGCCACCCCGGGGTCGGGGTCTGCGGCGACCAGCCGCCGAGCTCCACGCAATGAAACTGGTTGAACGGCAGCGGCGGCGTTGCGCCGTCGAGGCTGACCTGCACCAGCGTGCCCGCGAGCCGCGCGACGTCGGCTTCCGCCCTCACCCACTGCGACGCAACGGCGTCGGCCGACCAGAGAGCCACCACGGCCTTGGCGGCCTTTAGCCGTTGGGCGATCTCGTCCGAGAAGGCGCGATGCGGGGCGAGCTGGTCGTCCATCCAGACGCCGTAGCCGATGCTGCGCAGAGCTTCCGCCACCTGGTTCGCCGCCGCCTCGTTCGGACGGGCATACGAGATGAAGACGTCTGACATGCCGCGCCCCAGCGCAGTTCAGAGCTACGCTACCACACCTTAGCGACGCAGGCTTTCGGCCGGAACAGCCCGAGCCGGCCGCCGGGTTAGTCCTCCCGGTGAGCTGACATGGGAAAAGGCGTCTGGGCCAAAGAAAAAGGGCCGCCGAAGCGGCCCTTCCCAGTCTCGCGTCAGGTCGGCAGGTCAGTTGTAGACCTCGAAGAGGCCTGCGCCGCCCTGGCCGCCGCCGATGCACATGGTGACCACGCGCGTGGCTTGCACGTTGCCGCGCCGGCGGCCTTCCTGCAGGACGTGGCCGGTCAGCCGCGCGCCGGTCATCCCGAACGGGTGGCCGATGGCGATCGAGCCGCCGTTGACGTTGTACTTCTCGGGGTCGATGCCGAGCGTGTCGCGGCTGTAGAGGCACTGCGAGGCGAACGCCTCGTTGAGCTCCCACAGGTCGATGTCGTCGACCTTCAGGCCGTGGCGTTCGAGCAGGCGCGGCACGGCGAACACCGGGCCGATGCCCATCTCGTCGGGCGCGCAGCCGGCGACCGCCCAACCCATGAACCGGCCCATCGGCTTCAGGCCGCGGCGCTCGGCTTCCTTGGCTTCCATCAGCACCACGGCGGCGGCGCCGTCGGAGAGCTGCGAGGCGTTGCCGGCGGTGATGAACTTGCCCGGACCCTTGACCGGCTCGAGCTTGGCGAGGCCCTCGAGCGTGGTGTCCGGACGATTGCACTCGTCGCGATCGACCGATGTAGTCGACGATCGTCTCTTCCTTGGTCTCCCGATTGACCTGCTTCATCTTGGTCTGCATCGGGACGATCTCGTCCTTGAACTTGCCGGCCTGCTGGGCCGGCCGCCATGCGGCGCTGGGATTCGAGCGAGTACTCGTCCTGGTATTCGCGGCTGACCTTGTAGCGCTCGGCCACGATGTCGGCGGTGTCGATCATCGGCATGTGGATGTCGGGATACATCTGCGTCAGCCGCGGGTCGTTGTTGTCGCGCCCCGCCACCGGTGTTCGGGAAGCTGATCGAACTCGACGCCGCCGGCCACCACGCAGTCCGCGCCGTCGTCGACGACGTAGCGCGCCGCCATGGCGATCGACTGCAGGCCCGACGAGCAGAAGCGGTTGATGGTGACGCCGCCGGTGGTGATCGGCAGGCCGGCCAGCAGCGCCGCGCCGCGGCCGAGGTTGCCGGCGCCGTGCGCCACGTTGCCCATGAAGCAGTCCTCGACCGCCTCCTTCTCGACGCCGGCGCGCTCGACCGCGTGCTTCACGGCGTGGGCCGCCATCGATATGGTGGGGGTGATGTTGAACCCGCCGCGGCCCGACTTGGCCAATCCGGTACGGGCATAGGAAACGACAACCGCTTCACGCATCTACGTGATCCTCCCAAACAAGCGTTCGAATGAAATGCGGCTTTATCCATAGACCCGGCGCCGCCGAAAAGCAACTCGCTATGCGCGGGCGCCGCCGCGCCCTCGCGAGGCGTTCAGCCGCCCTGAGTTGGCGGCGCGCCGGCGACCCATCCTGGCTATTGCCCCCTTGCGTCCCCATCTAAGGGACGCGCCATCGGAGGCGTGCCGCCCGATCGGCGGTCGATCATCTCCGATGCGCCGCCACTTCGAGAAAAACATGCGCCACACCGTCGAGCGGCTCCTGCAGCGGGAGAGCCTTGGGCTCGCAGCGACAGCAGGGCTGCCGAGCATGACCCTCAAAAGCCAGACCAGGGCGGCCGAGTATCACGCCAAGGCGAGCGACGCCGCCGCCGTGGCCGCATCCAGCGCCCTGCAACGGGTCCGCGAGTTGCACGAGCTCGCCGCCTCCAGGTGGACGCATCTCGCCGAGCTGGAAGATCGCCGCACGGTGAGCCTGGCGGGCCGCTACGGCCGGGCCGCCAAGTCGGCAGGCTCTGCGGCCACCGTCCTCGACGCGGAGTCCGCAGGCCCCAGCTAGAGATGCCGGCGGGCTCGCGCCTGAGTTCAATGCGCTCTCCAGCGACCACCCGCAGCGGGCAGGCCGCCCGACCGCCGGAGTGTGTCAGGCTGTCCCGCCGGCCGCCGCCAGCCGCGCGCCCACCGCGGCCAGCAGCATGTCGTGGGCCCGGTCGACGATGTTGTCGAGCGAGGGGGTCTTGGCGAACATGGCGTTGGCGCGGGCGCGAAGCTCGTCGCGGGTCGGCATCTGGGGCAGGCGGATATGGGCCAGCGCCTCGCTGGTGCGGTGCTGGGCTTGGGCGAGCGCATCCTGCAGGGCGACCAGCTCCGGACCGTGCAGCGCCGCGGCGATGGCGAGCGCGATCGACTCGGAATTGAACCGCGCCGCCAGCTGCTCGGCGGCCCGGTCGATCACCCGGGCGCCCAGGCGCTGCTCGCCGCGCACCAGCGTCTGCGGCGGCAGCTTCAGGTCCCAGATCAGGCCGGTCCAGGAGAGGCCGCGCAGGATGTAGTAGGTGGCGTCCACCTCCCACCAGCGGAAGCCCTGCCGCACGCTCCGCTGCCAGGCGTGGTGGTTGTTGTGCCAGCCCTCGCCCATGGTCATCAGCGCCAAGAGCCAGTTGTTGCGGGAGTCGTCGCCGGTCACATACCGCTGCTTGCCGTACACGTGGGCCAGCGAGTTGATGCAGAAGGTGGAGTGGTAGACCAGCACCGTGCTCCACAGGAACCCGACCACCACGCCGGACCAGCCGGCGATCAGGTAGCACAGCGCCGCGGTGAGCATGGCAGGCGCCAGCTCGAGCCGGTCCAGCCACACCAGCTCCGGGAAGACCGCCAGGTCGGACACCGTCACCAGGTCGGTCTTCAGGTGCTTGCGGTCGAAGATCCAGCCGACGTGGGCGTAGAAGAAGCCGCGGTGGCGGGGCGAGTGGGTGTCGAGCTCGGTGTCCGAACAGCGGTGGTGGCGCCGGTGCAGCGCGGCCCACCAGAGCACGCTGTTCTGGGCGGTGGTCTGGGAGAGGAAGGCCAGCACGAACTGGAACGCGCGGCTGGTCGAGAAAGCCCGGTGGGAAAAGTAGCGGTGATAGCCGGCGCCGATGGCGAAGATGCGCAGCCAGTAGAGCCCGACGCAGAGCGCCAGCGCCTGCCAGCTGACGCCGGTCCAGAACGCCGCCAGGCACAGCACGTGCGTCAGGACGAACGGCGCCGCCTGCGGGTGGACGATATCGGTCTGGTAGCCATCGACGTCGTTGTCAGTGGACATATCGGGTCGGTCCTAGCCGCTCTTCGTCCGCCGTCAGGCGGGGCGTCGAGCACGGTGCGAGGTATTGTACGCCCGTTCGTTAGCGATCTGCGAAAGCGCAGCGGGCGGGTCGGCAGTAGCGGCCATCCGGGCTGGTTTACCAGCCCAACGCGGTCATGTCTGCGGTCCCAGCACGCTTGCGGACACCATGTCGCTAGAGGCGGCCGAAGATCCAGAGCAGCACGAGGACGACAACGATCAGGCCCAGCACGCCACCCAGGCCAGGCAGCCCGTAGCTGCGGTGGGCGTAATAGCCCCCACCTCCGCCGAACAACAGGACCAGTAGGATGATGATGAGGATGAGGCCCAAGGGATCACCTATTTAGGGAAGCGGCCGATGAGCATTCAGCCGCGAATGCTCAACGCGCCAGCAGTTAGTGGATCGAGAAGCGTCATTCGGCGGGTCAGGCCTCGACCGGGCTTGCCGCCCGGCCGATCGCCTTGGCCGGCGCCTATTCCAGTTCGAGCTCGACGCCGCCGGGCGCTGCGGTCAGCTGCAGGCCTTCGCTCGACGAGGTCATGTTGATGACGACGCCCTTGTCGTTGTGCAGGGTGACCGCGCCAGCGCCCGCGCCCAGGGTGGCCGAGGCGTCGGCCGAGCCGTAGGTCCCATCGATGTCGCTGATGCGCCGCAGGTGGAAGACATCGCCGCGGGCGTTGAAGCTTGCCGCGCCGATGCTGCCCACCTTCAGGCCGCGCACCTTCACCCGGTACGAACGCCCTCGGTATTCGACCCTGCCGTGGCCCCAGCTGACGCCGGCGAGAAAGGCCACAGAGCCGCCGCTGATGTGCATTTGGGCGTCGGACGGTCCGTCCTGGGCCAGGGCAGGCAGGGCGATAGCTCCCGCTGCGGCGACGATGGCCGCCACGCGGGCAATTGATGCAATGTTCATAAAATGTTCTCCTCACAGCGAAACGCGGCGCAGCAAGGAAGGTTGCGTTGCACAAGAGATTGGTCGGCGGCGCGGGCCGCTCAGCACCACCCGGCGGAGACGCCGCGCGGCACGCGCACCAGCGTCCGGTTTTGCCCCAGCAGCGGCACGCCCAGATAGATGCGTGCGGTGATCACGTCGGCGGAGGCCAGCTGCGCCGACACGCCGTAGGTCTTACCGTCCTGCGGGTCGTAGAACGCGCCGTCCGACCAGCGGCCCGGGCCGGCCGGACGCAGGTCGCGCAGGGTGGTGAGGCCGCAGAGCTGGCGCTGGCGCAAGGCCGGGTCGGGATTGTGCTTGTCGCGGTCCAGCTGGCCCAGCCGGTTGCGCGGGACCTTCAGCCAGATGACCCGGCCACACATCAGACCCGCGCAGTCGTAGATCTGCACCGCCGCCTTGCCGTCGACGAGCCATACGCCCTGCGGAACGGCCGGCAGCGCCGGGACGGGGATCGCGGCGAACAGCGTGATCGCCGCCGCCAACGGCGAAACCCGACGCAAACGATGGAGCGGGCGCAGCACGGAGCGGACCGCTAGAGGCCGTGAGCCTGGTCGCCCGCGTGAGGGATCGGCCGGGCGCGTTGCAGCGCCGCTCTCGGCACATGGGCGCCGACCTGGGCGGCCCGGTGCGCGATGGAGACCCGCACGCCGGGGCTGGCGTCAGCCAGGTCGACCGTGGCGTGGAGCTGCTTGGCCAGCGCCTCCACGATGCTGGTTCCCAGGCCCGGCTTCGGCGGCGCGATCCTTGGGCATGCCGACGCCGTCGTCGCGCACCGAGAGCGTCCAATCGGCCGCCGCGACCGGTAGCCGACCACGATGTCGCCGCCGCGATCGCCGGGGAAGGCGTGCTTCAGGGCGTTGATCACCAGCTCGGTGACGATCAGGCCCAGGCTGACCGAGACGTCGGCGATGGCCACGCTGTCGTCCGCCTCGACCCTCAGCCGCAGCTTGTCGTGGTCCTGGATCATCGAGGCGCCGATGCTGTGGCAAAGCTCGGTGAAGTAGGCGCGCAGCTGCACCTCGCCGACGCTGGAGGCGGCCAGCTGCTGCTGCAGCGCCGCGACCGACATCACCCGGCTGTGGGCGTCGTAGAGATGGCTGCGGGTCTGCGCCGACGGCACCCGCCGGGCGCTCTGCATCAGCACGCTGGCGATGATCTGCAGGCTGTTGGCGACGCGGTGCTGGAGCTCCTGGTAGAGGATCGCCTTCTCGCGCAGCAGGTCGTCCTTCAGCCGCTCGGCCAGGCGCGCGTCGGTGACGTCGGATGACCGCCAGCAGCAGACGGGTCTCGGTGGCGGCCTCGCCGTAGGCCAGCTGGTGCGCGGTGATCACCAGCCGGCGCGTCGCGCGCCCGGTCGCGCTTGAGGTCCATCTCGTAGGCGTCGACCTCCGCGGCGCCGGAGAGCGTCGCCTGCAGCAGCGCGCGCAGCTGCGGCACATCCCACTCGCCCGTCCCCGAGCGAGAACAGCGAGCGGCTGCTCGCGGCGGCGGGGTCGATCTGGAAGGCGCGCGCGAAGGAGGCGCTGGCGGCGACCACCTCGAGATCGCCGTCCAGGAGCACGATGGGCGCGTCGGACGACGCCACCAGCGCGAGGGCGAGGGTGTCGGCGACAACCGGCGGGGTCGATGTATCGTGGGCCATGGCGGCCTCTCTGCCGCCGGCAGGCTCGCGAAGCGAAAGCCATTCCCAGCGGCGTCAGTCCAAACAGCGTCAAAATGTATGCCGATCGTCGACTGCGCCCTAGCTCTAGCACAGATCGCCGCCGACTTGGCGCTTATTTCCAGATAGTTGTTGAAAGCTGTAAAAATAAGGACGGCGCCAGAAGAGATTCAGTCTTCAGGCGCCACCCCCGGCGCGCCGAGCTGCCCGAGGAAATTCTCCCTGACGGCCATCGCACGCCACCGGGCGGCAAGGCTCAGGAACTCCAGATTGATGGACTCAGTTGGAGCGCTGGCGGCCTTCGCGGCGCACTCCGCGGCTCGCAGATTGCATTCTCGAGCGTTGATCACCGGACTCCTTCCACTGAGAACTTAAGTCAAAGCCGCCGTGTCGGGCAAAAGTTCCTCAACTCCCGGCCGGGACTGGCTTTAATTCAGAAATATCGTCAGTGAATATGTAAAAATACGGCGCGGTGGCGCACTTTTTCTTGCGCTTGTCACGGCTGTGCGGAACGAACGTTGGAACGGCGCATTGGGCTTGCAAGGGGAGGTCTATGCCTTCCCAGGAGACATCCCCCAAATGCGAAAGCTACTTCTCGTGGCCGGCCTTTCTGCGGCCGCGCTCGTTCCCTCCATGGCGCTCGCCCAGCCGTCCTGCCAGGCGCAGCGTGACCATCAGGTGGTCGGCACGGTCGCCGGCGCCGGCATCGGCGCGCTGATCGGCAGCGCCGTCGCGCCGCGCGGCGACCGTGGGACCGGCGCGGTGATCGGCGGCGTCAGCGGCGCCGTGATCGGCAACCAGGCGACCCGCGCCGACGCCGACTGCGCCCACGCCTACGGCTACTACGATCAGCACAATCAGTGGCACGCCAATGCCGTCGACCGGGTCGACGCGCGCGGCTACTTCGATCGCGATGGCGTCTGGGTCGAGGGCTCGCCGAACGGCTACTACGACGCAGACGGCCGCTGGATCGCGACCGCGAACGAGTCGTCGGCCGACGGCTACTACGACAGCCGCGGTCTCTGGATCCCCGCCTCGGCCGGCGGCTACTACGACGGCGCCGGCCAGTGGGTCGCCAGCGCCAGCGGCTACTATGACGACAACGGCCGCTGGGTTTCCGGCGTGACCACCGGCGCCTACGACGCCCGCGGCCACTGGGTGAGCGGTGCTCGCAGCGGCCACGTCGACGCGAACGGCGTCTGGGTCGCCGACAGCCAGCGCGGCTACTACGGCCCCGACCATCATTGGCGCACCGGTCCGGCCCGCGGCTACTACGATACGCGCGGCGTCTGGATCGCCATCACCCCGAGCGCCGGCGCCGCCGGCGCGGACGCCAGCTACCGGGGCGACGGCGAGCATCGGGACGTCGACAGCCGCGCGCGGTGGCTGGAGCAACGCATCCGCTCGGCCGGCGCCAGCGGCGCGCTGAGCCAGGATGATACGGCGCACTTCCTAGGCGAGCTGGGCGCCATCCGACGCCAGGAGATGGGCATGCGCAACGACAACAGCGGGCTTTCGCCGCGCGACGAGGCCGAGCTGCAAGGGCGGCTCGACAATCTGACCGCGACGGTCCGCCAGTCTGCCAACGGCACGGGCTTCTAGGCCCGGCTCGAGCCGCCGCCATCGCCCGGACCCCGGGCGATGGCGGCGACGCCCGGGCGAAACGGCACGCCGAGGAGGCGAACATGCATCCCGAATCTCTCTTCATCTTCCTGCTGGTCGGCGCGGTCGCCGGGTGGCTCGGCGGCATCGTCGTGAAGGGCTACGGCCTGGGTCTGGTCGGCGACATCGTCGTCGGCGTGATCGGCGCCTTCATCGGCGGTTGGCTGTTCGGCTACTTCCACCTCGCGCACGGCAGCGGCTTGCTGGGCGACGTGGTCGGCGCGACCGTCGGGGCGATCCTGCTGCTGGTGGTGCTTCGCCTCGTGCGCCGTCCGCGCTTCTCGCTGCGTCGCTGGCTGTGAAACGGGGTCTTCTCGTCGCCGGGACCATCGTGCTGGTCCTGGCGCTCGGCGCCTGCGTGGCGGGCTCGGCCGAGTTCGGACACGCCGCTTCGGGCGGCCTCCTCTCGCAGATCCTGCTGGGTTTCTGGCACGGGCTGATCGCGCCGGTGATGCTGATCATCGAGGTGATCGACCGGTTCCTCCCGCACCTGCTGCCCTGGAGCGTGCGCTTCTACGAGTTCGCGCGGCACCGGCGTCGCCTACGACGTCGGCTTCTACTTCGGCCTGGTCGGCAGCCCGCTGATCATCGGGGCCGGCTGGTCACGCCGCCGCTAGCCGATTGCGCCCGCCGGCCTTGTGGCTCAAACCAATCTCGGTCGCCCGGCAAATGCGGGGCGACATGGGCTTCTGAGCGACGGCGCCGACGCGGCCCCCGCCAGAGGCGGCTGAAAGGAATGCGTCGTGGCCAAGGGTCAGAAGAAGAGCAATCGCGAGATACGCAAGCCGAAGGCGGACAAGCCTAAGCCCGTTGCGGCGACGCGGACATTTCTGACGCCCGTGCAGAAGAAGAAGTAGGCGGGCCGGGCGACGCCGGCGCATCGACCGTCGTCCTCTGCTGTCGGCGTCGTGGCGTCTCGTTCGTCATAGAAGCGTGCCGCGACGGGCATGTCGCTCGGACAGCAACGGAGGCTTCGAGATGTCGGACGATCATGGCCGCTTCATCTGGTACGAGCTGATGACCCCGGACCTGGAGGCGGCGAAGCGCTTCTATGGTGCGGTTGTCGGCTGGACGGCGCACGAAATGCCAATGGGTGACGGCGACCACGATCACCCGGACGGACACGCCTACACGATACTCGAGGCCGCTGGCGCGGGCGTCGGCGGCGCGATGCCGCTTAGCGACGAGCACAAGGCGCAAGGCGTTCCGCCGAACTGGACCGGCTACATCTGCGTGGACGACTGCGACGCCGCGGCGGACAAGACCAAGGCGCTCGGCGGCTCGGTGCATGCGGCCGCCAAGGGACGTTCCGGGCGTCGGCCGCCTTGCGATCATCGCCGACCCGCACGGCGCGGTGACCGCGATCATGAAGCCGGTCCCGCCGTCGGATGCGCGCCCCAGGGCGCCGCGCGGCGCGGTCGGCCATGCCGGCTGGCATGAGCTCTACGCCGGCGACGCGGAGGCCGACATGCCCTTCTACCGCGAGCTCTTCGGCTGGACCGAGACCGGCCGCCACGACATGGGGCCGATGGGCGTCTACCACCTGTTCGGCAACGCCGACGGCGAGGTCGGCGGCATCATGACCAAGCCGGCGCGGATCCCGGCGCCCTGCTGGTGCTACTACTTCGAGACCGACGACGTCGACGCCGCCGCGGAGCGGCTGAAACAGGCCGGCGGCGCGGTCACGCAAGGGCCGACGGACGTACCGAAAGGCAGTCGCGTCGTGCTGGCGACCGACCCGCAAGGCGCCGCCTTCGCGCTGGTGAAGACCAACCTCTGAGACGCGAGGAATCTCCGCTTGCGCGTTCCCCGACACGCCTGATCTAAGCGCGTCTCGATTGGTGATCGCGATGACGCCGAAGAACAACCTGACGCGCAACGGCAGCCGGGCGGTCAGCCCTGTCAGCGAAGGCGTGCGCCCGCAGCAACCCGCCTCCCCCGTACCCACTCGGATCGAGGATGTGTACGGCATGCTGCACCGACCCGGAATGAAAACGCTCAGCATCGAGGAAATGGATGAGGCGATCGCCGCCGCGGTGAGACGGCGGCACGCCCGCGGCGAATATTGACGCTTCTCAACGGCGCGCGTGTCCGAGTGACGAACGAATGTGCGGCTTGCTCGCGTCGCCGTGGCGTTCGTGCTGTGATCGGCCGATGAGCGACCCAGCCCCCTACGAGATCGTCGAGCAGCGCGACGTGATGGTCCGCGCCCGCGACGGCGTTCTGCTAGCGACCAACATCTACTTCCCGGGCCGGGGCGGCGCGCCGGCGCCCGGGCGCTTCCCCACCGTCGTGCGGCGCACGCCGTACGGCAAGGACTGCACGATGCAGCGGGGGATGTTCTGGCGGCGGCTGACGCCGGCCGGCTATGTGGTGGTCGTGCAGGACGTGCGCGGCCGCTACGGCTCCGGCGGCCGCTGGGACCCGATCCGCGACGATGGGCGCGACGGCGCTGACCTCCTGGCCTGGATCGCGGCGCAGCCCTGGTCGAACGGCAAGGTCGGCACGGTCGGCACCTCCTACGACGGCGCCACCCAACATGCGCTAGCTCTGCACGGCGCGCCGGCGCTGGCCGCGATGATCCCGGTCGATGCGATGAGCAACGCCGGCCGGCATGGCATGCGCAACGGCGGCGCGTTCGAGCTGCGCTGGCTCTCGTGGGTGCTGTCGCTGGGCAACGCCACCGGCGCCGGGCTGACGCCGGACGGTCGCCGCACCGGGCCGATCCTTGATCTGGACGAAGTGCCGACCGGCCGCTGGCTGATGGCCGACGGGTCCGAGGCGACGCCCGAGTCGAGCCCCGATCTCGCCGCCCAGCTCGCGATGGGCGTGGGCGCGCTGGACCGACTGAACCTCGAACCTGACCAGCGCGCCGAGCTCGAGGCGCTGGGCCACGGCATCCGCGCGGCGGCCCTGAACCTGCCGCTGCGCGCCGGCGCCACGGCGCTGCGGCACGCGCCGGATTACGAGGCGTGGCTGGTCGAGGCGCTCGGCCACGGCGACGCCGACGGCTTCTGGACCGAGATGGGCAACAGCGTCGTCGATCACCTGGACGACTGGCAGGACACCCCGGCGATCCACGTCACCGGCGCCTACGACAGCTGGGGCGCGTCGGTCGCCAACCTCAACTTCCCGGCGCTGAGCGCGGCCAAGCAGAGCCCGCAGCGGCTGCTGTTCGGACCGTGGACGCACGGCCAACAGGCGCTCAGCTACGCCGGGATCGCCGAGTTCGGCCCGGACGCGGCGCTCGACATGCCGGCGATCCAGATGCGCTGGTTCGACCGCTGGCTGAAGGGCGAGACGAACGGGGCCGAGCGCGACCCGCCGGTGCGGGTGTTCGTGATGGGCGGCGGCGACGGCCACAAGACGCCCGAGGGCCGCGTCTTCGTCGGCGGCCACTGGCGCAGCGAGGAGACCTGGCCGCTGCCGAGCGCGGTCGCGACACCGTTCTACCTGCAGGCGGGCGGCGGCCTCTCACCCGAGCCGCCCAGCGCGGCGGCGCCGACCAGCTACCGCTTCGACCCGCGCCATCCGGTCCCGACGCTAGGCGGTCCCGTCTCATCGCAGCGCGACCTCATGCTGGCCGGCGCGCAGAGCCAGGTCTGCCGGCGCGAGCTCTGGCCCTGCGAGGACGACCGCCCGCTTGCCGAGCGCGGCGACGTGCTGGTGTTCCAGACCGAACCGCTGCTCAAGCCGCTGCAGATCATCGGCCCGCTCACCGTGCGGCTCTGGGCGAGCTCGGATGGCCCGGACACCGACTTCACCGCCAAGCTGATCGACGTCTGGCCGCCAAGCGCCGACTTCCCGGATGGCGTCGCGCTCAACATCGGCGACGGCATCGTCCGCGCCCGCTACCGCGGCTCGCTCACCACGCCGCAGATGCTCGAGCCCGGTCGGCCCTACGAGCTGGAGATCACCCTCTATCCGACCGCGCTCGTCTTCGGCGCCGGCCACCGCATCCGCCTCGACATCTCCTCGAGCAACTTCCCCCGCTTCGACGTCAACCCCAACACCGGCGAGCCGCTGAACGCCAACACGGACTGGCGCGTGGCCACCAACACGGTGTTCCACGACGCGGACCACCCCTCCCGGATCATCCTGCCCGTGGTGGCGCTGTAGCTATCCTCCCCCGCAGGGGGAGGTGGCGGCGCAGCCGACGGAGGGGGTACGTTGCAGCCCTCCAGCGCCGCAGAACGATCTGCGGCTAAGTCCCCGAAATCGCGGCGGCGGCGTACCCCCTCCACCGCTTCGCGGTCCCCCTCCCCCTGCGGGGGAGGATCAAGCCGACAGCGCCAGCTTCGGGGGGCGCGGCCTCGTCCTCTTCGCCCAGGCGCGCGACCAGCGCCTCGTACTGGGCCCATAGCGCGGCCGGCAGCCGTTCGCCAAAGCGCTCGTAGAACGCGGGGATCAGCGCCGCCTCGTCGCGCCAGACGGCGCGGTCGACGCCGAGCAGCAACTCCGCCGCCTCGGGGGTCAGCTTCACGCCGTCGAGATCGAGCGCGCCTTCAGCGGGCACGCGGCCGATCGGGGTGTCCTGCGCCGCGGCCTCGCCGTCCAGCCGCCCGGCGATCCACTTCAGCACCCGGGCGTTCTCGCCGAAGCCCGGCCAGACGAACTTGCCGTCAGCCCCCTTGCGGAACCAGTTGACCGCGTAGATGCGCGGCAGCCTGGCCGGATCGGCGCCGGCGCCGACCGCCAGCCAGTGGCCGAAGTAGTCGCCCATGTTGTAGCCGCAGAACGGCAGCATGGCGAAGGGGTCGCGCCGCAGCTCGCCCACCTTGTTCTCCGCCGCGGCGGTGCCCTCGGAGGCGACGTTGGAGGCCATGAAGACGCCGTGCGCCCAGTCGAACGCCTCGGTCACCAGCGGCACGGCGCTGGCGCGGCGCCCGCCGAACAGGATGGCCGAGATCGGCACGCCCTTGGGGTCCTCCCACTCGGCCGCGATCGCCGGGCATTGGCCGGCCGGGGCGGTGAAGCGGGCGTTGGGATGCGCGGCCGGCTCGCCTGAGCCTGGCGACCAGGGACGGCCCTTCCAGTCGGTCAGGCCGGCGGGCGGCGTCTCGGTCAGGCCCTCCCACCAGACGTCGCCGTCGGCGGTGAGCGCCACGTTGGTGAAGATGACGTTTTCGGCCAGCGTCGCGATCGCGTTGGCGTTGGTGGCGACGCAGGTGCCTGGCGCGACGCCGAAGAAGCCGGCCTCCGGGTTGATCGCATAGAGCCGCCCGTCATCGCCGAACCGCATCCAGCAGATGTCGTCGCCGATCGTCTCGGCCTTCCAGCCCGGCAGCGTCGGCTGCAGCATGGCTAGGTTGGTCTTGCCGCAGGCGCTCGGGAACGCGGCGGCCAGGTAGTGGACCTTGCCCGCCGGCGAGGTGAGCTTCAGGATCAGCATGTGCTCGGCGAGCCAGCCCTCGTCGCGGGCCATCACCGAGGCGATCCGGAGCGCGTAGCACTTCTTGCCCAGGAGGGCGTTGCCGCCATAGCCGGAGCCGTACGACCAGATCTCGCGGTCCTCCGGGAAGTGCACGATGTACTTGATCTCGTTGCAGGGCCACGCGACGTCCGCCTCGCCGGGCGCCAGCGGCTTGCCGACCGAGTGCACCGCCGGCACGAAGAAGCCGTCGTCGCCCAGCGCCTCGAGCGCCGCCTTGCCCATCCGCGTCATGATCCGCATCGAGACGGCGACGTAGGCGCTGTCGGAGATCTCGACGCCGAGCGCGCTGATCTTCGAGCCGATCGGACCCATGCGAGAATGGGATGACGTACATGGTGCGCCCGCGCATCGCGCCGTCGAACAGGCCCTTCAGGTCGGCGCGCATCTCGGCGGGGTCGAGCCAGTTGTTGGTGGGGCCGGCGTCGGCCGGGTCCTTCGAGCAGATGAAGGTGCGGCTCTCGACGCGGGCGACGTCCTTGGGATCGGAGGCGGCGTAGAAGGAGTTGGGGCGCTTGTCGGGGTTCAGCCGTTTCAGCGTACCCGGCGCGTACAAGCTCGGCGGTCAGCGCGTCCCATTCTTCCTGCGAGCCGTCGCACCAGTGCACGCGGTCGGGCTTGGCCAGGGCCGCGACTTCGGCCACCCACTCGATCAGGCGCTGGTGGCGCGTCGGCGCCGGATAGAGGCCTGGAATCGAATTGGTCGTCACCGGCTTTCGCCCGTCTGGCATTCGTCGCCTCACCCTTTTGTACGTCTTGAAGCTTAGGAACCGTGGCCTTGCAAGCCCCGTTCCCTCGCCCGTACCGCTAACGCAACGAGTCGTTCATCGCATCAAGAGCCGCCGCGCCCGGCACGAGTTCCGCGTCGGTGAGCTGGTTCAGCGGCTTTTGAACCGTGTGCAGGTGATCGTGAAGGTCGAGGGCTTCGGGGTCCACGTAGAGCAGCCCGGTCACCACCTCGCCGCGCGTCTGGTGCAGCTGCAGGTGGCTGAGCGCCGAGATCCGGTCGGTGGGGTCGTAGTCGGGCGCGACCTTGCGCAGGCGCAGGATCGAGCCGTCGTGCTGGGTGACGATCTCGACCTCGCCGGGCGCGTAGTCGACGCGGATCTCGGCGCGCGGCTCGATGAAGTCCATCCGGTTCATGGCGGCGTTGTGCTCGCGCACATAGTCGAAGCTCTTGGTCGAGCCGGCGTGGTTGTTGAACTGCACGCAGGGGCTGATGACGTCGATGAACGCCGCGCCCTTGTGCGACAGCGGCGCCCTTGATCAGCGGCACCAGCTGGGTCTTGTCGCCCGAGAAGCTGCGCCCGACGTAGCTGGCCCCCAGCTGCAGGGCCAGGCCCACCAGATCGATCGACTGGTCGTGGTTGACGACGCCGCGCTTCGACTTCGAGCCGGGGTCGGAGGTGGCCGAGAACTGGCCCTTGGTCAGGCCGTACACCCCGTTGTTCTCGACGATGTAGGTCATGTTGACGCCGCGCCGGATCGAGTGGGCGAACTGGCCGAGCCCGATCGAGGCGGAGTCGCCGTCGCCGGAGACGCCCAGGTAGATCAGCTCGCGGTTGGCCATGTTGGCGCCGGTGAGCACGGACGGCATCCGCCCGTGCACGGAGTTGAAGCCGTGCGAGTTGCCGAGGAAATAGTCCGGAGTCTTCGACGAGCAGCCGATGCCGGAGAGCTTGGCCAGCCGATGCGGCGGCAGGTCGAGCTCGAAGGCCGCCTGGATGATCGCCGCCGAGATCGAGTCGTGCCCGCAGCCGGCGCACAGGGTGGAGACCTTGCCCTCGTAGTCGCGCCGCGTGAAGCCGAGGCCGTTCGGCTGCAAGAGCGGGTGATGGAGACGCGGCTTGGTGATGTAGGTCATTCGGCTAAGCTCACTCGGCTGCCTGCGGGGTGGCGACGGGCTGGCCCTGCAGGCGCAGCGAGATCTGGTCGGTGATGAAGCGGGCGGTGATCGGCGAGCCGTCGTAGCCCAGCACCGGCACCAGCTTGGCCGGGTCGACGCCGCCTTCCACCATGATCAGCGTGCGCAGCTGGGCGTCGCGGTTCTGCTCGACCACGAACACCGTCTCGTGCGCCTCGATGAACGCAATCACCTCGTCGCTGAACGGGAAGCCGCGCACGCGCAGGCCATCGACCAGCACGCCCTGCGCATCCAGGCTCTCCAGCGCCTCGTGCATGGCCGGCGTCGTCGAGCCGAAGTAGATCACCCCGTGCGGCGTGCGGCGCTTGGCCGGCCGGCGCGACCGGCGCCGGGATCAGGCTCTTGGCGGTCTCGAACTTGCGCAGCAGCCGTTCCATGTTGCCGACGTAGACCGGCCCTTCCTCGCTGTAGCGGGCGTAGGGGTCGCGCGAGGTGCCGCGGGTGAAGTAGGCGCCGCGGTCCGGGTGCACGCTGGGCAGGGTGCGGTAGGGGATGCCGTCGCCGTCGACGTCGAGGTAGCGGCCGAAGTCCTTGCCGGCCTCCAGCTCCTCGTAGGTCATCACCTTGCCATGGTCGAGCTTCCGCGCGTCGTCCCACGTGAAGGGCCGGCAGAGCCACTCGTTCATGCCGATGTCGAGGTCGAGCATCACGAAGATGGTGGTCTGCAGCCGGTCGGCGAGGTCGAAGGCCAGCGCGCCGAAGTCGAAGCACTCGGCCGGGTCCTCGGGGAACAAGCAGCGGGTGCTTGGTGTCGCCGTGGCTGGCGTAGGCGGCCAGCAGGATGTCCGACTGCTGGGTGCGGGTCGGCATGCCGGTGGACGGCCCGCCGCGCTGCACGTCGAAGATCACCGCCGGGATCTCGGCGAAGTAGGAGAGCCCGATGAACTCGTTCATCAGCGAGATGCCGGGTCCCGAGGTGCAGGTGAAGGCGCGCGCGCCGTTCCAGCCAGCCCCGACCACGATGCCGATCGAGGCGATCTCGTCCTCGCCCTGGATGATGGCGAACTTCGCCTCGCCGGTCGCGGGGTCGACCCGCAGCTTCTGGCAATGGGCGGTGAACGCCTCGGCCAGCGAGGTCGAGGGCGTGATCGGGTACCAGGCGCAGACCGTCGCGCCGCCGTAGACCGCGCCCAGCGCCGCGGCGGTGTTGCCCTCGACGTAGATGCGGTCGCCCACCGCGTCGGAGCGGCGCATGCGCAGCCCGATCGGCTCGAAGCGCTCGGCCGCCGCCTCGCGGCCCATCGCGAGCGCCTTGAAGTTGGCGTCGATGAGATTGGCCTTGGAGCCGAACTCCTCGCGCACCAGCGTTTCAAGCACCTCCTGCTCGATGGTCAGCAGGTGGGCGAGCGCGCCGAGGTAGATGATGTTCTTGAACAGCTGCCGCTGGCGCGGGTCGGTGTAGGCGGCGTTGCAGATCGCGGTCAGCGGAATGCCGATGATCTCGATGTCGGCGCGCCGGGTCGAGGGCGGCAGCGGCTTGGTCGAGTCGTAGAACAGGTAGCCGCCCGGCTCGATCGAGGCGACGTCCTGGTCCCAGGTCTGCGGGTTCATCGCCACCATCAGGTCGACGCCGCCGCGCCTGCCCAGGTGCCCGGCCTCGCTGATGCGCACCTCGTACCAGGTCGGCAGGCCCTGGATGTTGGACGGGAAGATGTTGCGGGCGGCGACCGGCACGCCCATCCGCAGGATCGACTTGGCGAACATGCCGTTCGCGCTGGCCGAGCCCGGATCCGTTGACGTTGGCGAACTTGACGACGAAGTCGTTGACGGCGGCGAGGCTCATTCCGCGGCAATCCTCACCGGGGCGGGGCCGAGCTCGTCGGCCAGGGTTACTTCGAACAGGAACTTGCGCATGTCCCAGGCCCCGGTCGGGCAGCGCTCGGCGCAGAGCCCGCAGTGCAGGCAGACGTCCTCGTCCTTCACCATCACCCGCCCGGTCGGCAGCGTGGTCGACACGTAGAGATCCTGGGTCAGGTTCCTCGCGGGCGCCTTCAGCCGCTCGCGCAGATCCGCCTCGTCGCCGTTGTCGGTGAAGGTGATGCAGTCGACCGGGCAGATGTCGACGCAGGCGTCGCACTCGATGCACAGCGGCGTGGCGAACACCGTCTCGACGTCGCAGTTGAGGCAGCGCTGCGCCTCCGCGTAGCCGAGCTCGCTGGTCGAAGCCGAGCTCCACCTCCAGCTTGACGTTGCCGAGCGCCTCGGCCTTGTCGCGCAAGCGGGACGCGATAGCGCAGGTCGTTGGAGATGTCGTTGTCGTAGCTCCACTCGTGGATGCCCATCTTCTGGGAGACGAGCGTCACGCCGGGGGGCGGACGATCGGCCACGTCCTCGCCCTGGCAGCAGCTTGTGGATCGAGACCGCGGCCTCGTGGCCGTGGGCGACGGCCCAGATGATGTTCTTGGGCCCGAACGCCGCGTCGCCGCCGAAGAACACCTTCGGGTGGGTCGAGCCCATGGTGGCCTCGCTCACCACCGGCATGTCCCACTTGTCGAACTCCAGGCCGATGTCGCGCTCGATCCAGGGGAAGGCGTTCTCCTGGCCGACCGCCACCAGCACGTCGTCGCACTCGATAGTGGATGTCCGGCTCGCCGGTCGGGGTCAGCGAGCGGCGGCCCTTGTCGTCGTAGCTGGCGGCCACCTTCTCGAAGACGACGCCGGTCAGCTTGCCGCCGTCGTGCGTGAACTTCTTCGGCACCAGGAAATTGAGGATCGGAATGTCCTCGTGCATCGCGTCTTCCTTCTCCCAGGGAGACGCCTTCATCTCGTCGAAGCCGGAGCGGACGATCACCTTCACGTCCTCGCCGCCGAGCCGGCGCGAGGTGCGGCAGCAGTCCATCGCGGTGTTGCCGCCGCCCAGCACGATCACGCGCTTGCCGATCTTGCTCGACATGGCCGAACGAGACGCTCGAGAGCCAGTCGATGCCGATGTGGATGTTGGCGGCCGCTTCCTGGCGGCCGGGAATGTCGAGCTCGCGGCCGCGCGGCGCGCCGGAGCCGACGAAGATCGCGTCCCAGCCCTCGGCCATCAGGGCCTTCAGGCTGTCGACCCGCTCGCCCTGGCGCAGCGTCATGCCGAGGCCGGGTGATGTAGCCGACCTCCTCGTCGATCACCGACTTCAGGCAGGCGGAAACGCGGGATCTGGCTGCGGATCATGCCGCCCGGCGCCGGGTCGGAGTCGATGATGGTGAGCTCGTAGCCCATTGGGGCAAGGTCGCGCGCCACCGTCAGCGAGGCGGGGCCGCAGCCCACCAGCGCGATGCGCTTGCCGTTGCTGAGCGGGGCCGGCGGCGGCAGGCGCCCGGTGATGTCGTCCTTGTTGTCGGCGGCGACGCGCTTCAGGCGGCAGATCGCCACCGGCTCGGCCTCGACCCGCCCGCGCCGGCAAGCCGGCTCGCAGGGACGGTCGCACGTCCGCCCGAGAATCCCCGGAAAGACGTTGGACTTCCAGTTGATCATGTAGGCGTCGGAATAGCGTCCTTCCGCGATCAGGCGGATGTATTCCGGCACCGGCGTGTGCGCCGGGCACGCCCACTGACAATCGACGACCTTGTGGAAGTACTCTGGCGCCTCGGTGTTCGTAGGCTCCAACGCTAGCTACCCTCTGTTGCCTCCCAGCCGTCCCGTCGTGTTGGCCCCCGGGTTCGGCGTTCGACGATCTTCGAGAGACTCGTCGGTGCGGGACTGAAGCGACCATGTTAGTGCGCCGGGCGCCGCATGGCCAGTCCGTCAGGCCTATGAATTCGTGTCTTAATTTGCCAAAGCAGGGCGCCCCGACGTCATTTCCGTCGCGTTACTCATGTGTTTCGAAGCCGAAGCTTGCCGTCATCATCCGGTTGGATTGGAACCGCAGACTTGACGGGCGGTCCGTTGTCGCGGCCGATTCCGCAGTAAAGCACCCCACCGGCAATCAGTCCTAGCTCGGAGACGGGATGAGCCAAACCATCCAGCCCCCCGCCGTCCCGTCGCCGCGCCCGCGCTCTCGCGGGTGGCGCTCGTGGTTCTCGTGGCGCTCGGGGCGCACGCTGATCGGCATCGCCGTGGTGATCGCCATCGCAGTCGGCGTGGCGATCCTGCTGACCCAATGCGTGGGCGGCAGCGGGCAGTCGGGTGCGTCCGCGGTTCCGCGCCGGATCGATCACCGTCGGCATCGCCAAGGCGGCCACCGGCGACGTGCCGATCACCGTCGCGGCGCTCGGCACCGTCACGCCGGAGGCCACCGTCTCGGTGATCTCGCGGGTGACCGGCCAGATCAAGCGGTGAACTTCACCGAGGGCCAGATGGTGAGGAAAGGCGAGGTGCTGGCGACGATCGACCCGGCCCCGTTCCAGGCCGCGCTCGACCAGGCCAAGGGCACGCTGGCCAAGGACGAGGCGTGCTGGCCGACGCCCGGCTCGACCTCGATCGCTACCACACCCTGCTCGCCGAGAATTCCATCGCCAAGCAGACCTACGACGACCAGGTGGCGACTGTGCGCCAGGACGAGGGCATGGTGGCCTCCGACAAGGCCGCGGTCGGCGACCGCCCAGGTCAACCTCGACTGGAGCCAGGATCACGTCGCCGGTCGTCCGGCCGCGTCGGCCTGCGCCAGATCGACGCCGGCAACCAGGTCACCGCCAACGGCACGACGCCGATCGCCGTCGTCACCCAGATCGACCCGATCGACGTGATCTTCGCGGTGCCCGAGGCCTCGATCGCCTCGATCGTGCGCCACGCAAACTTCGGGGCCGGCCTGCCGGTGACCGCCTTCGACCGCGCCGGCGGCGCGGCGGTCGGCGCAGGGCAGCCTCGCCACCATCGACAACGTCATCGACACCACCACCGGCACCGTGAAGGGCAAGGCGCGCTTCGCCAACCCCGGCGCGGCGCTGTTCCCCAACCAGTTCGTCAACGTCACCGTGCTGGTCGACACGCCTGAAGAGCCAGGTGATCGTGCCGACCACGGCGATCCGTCACGGCCCGCAGGGCGACTTCGTCTAGGTGCTGCAGCCCGGACTCAGGCACCGTGAAGGTGCGGCACGGTGAAGAGCGGGCCGGGCACCGGCGAGACCACCTCGATCGCCTCGGGCCTGACCGCCGGCGAGACGGTGATCACCGAGGGCGGCGACCGGCTGCGCGACGGCGCGCCGGTGACGCTGCCCAAGCCGCACGCCGCCGGCGGCGACCAACAGCGCCGCCGGCGGCGGCCGGCGCCGGCGTGCTTCGGCGGGATGGGCAGCGTGAGCTTGCGCCGGCCGCAGTACGAGCTTGCCGGCGGACGGCCTCCGCATGAGCCCGTCGCGCCCGTTCATCCAGCGGCCGGTGGCCACCTCGCTGCTGATGGCGGCGATGCTGCTGGCCGGCCTGGTGGCGTTCCACTTCCTGTCGCTGTCGGCGCTGCCGGAGGTCGACTACCCGACCATCCAGGTGCAGACCTCCTATCCGGGCGCGCAGCCCCGAGGTGATGGCCGAGACCGTCACCGCGCCGCTGGAGCGGCAGTTCGGCGAGATGGCCGACCTGAACCGCATGTCGTCGGTCAGCTCCGGCGGCTCGTCGGTGATCACGCTGCAGTTCAACCTCGACCTCTCGCTCGACGTCGCCGAGCAGGAGGTGCAGGCGGCGATCAACGCGGCCGGCAACCTGTTGCCGGTCGATCTGCCCGCGCCGCCGATCTACGCCAAGGTCAACCCGGCCGACGCGCCGATCATGACGCTGGCGCTGACGTCGAAGACGATGCCGCTGACCGACGTGCAGAGCATCGCCGAGGACGCAGCTCGGCGCAGAAGATCTCGCAGATCGGCGGCGTCGGGCTCGGTCACCATCGCCGGCGGCCAGCGGCCGGCGGTGCGCATCCAGGTCAACACCCGCGCGCTGGCCTCCTACGGCATGACGCTGGAGACCCTGCGCACGGCGATCGGCAACGCCAACGCCAACCAGGCGCAAGGGCTCGTTCGACGGGCCGACCCGGGCCTACGCGATCAACGGCAACGACCAGCTGCTCGACGCGCCGACGACTACGCCAACCAGATCATCGCCTACAAGAACGGCAACGCGATCCGGCTGAAGGACGTCGCCCACATCGTCCAGGCGCCGGAGAACAACCGGCTGGGCGCCTACTACGACGTGGCGGCCACCAAGCAGACGCCGGTCAGCCTGACGCCGGCGATCGTCCTGAACGTCCAGCGCCAGCCGGGCGCCAACGTCATCACCACCGTCGACAAGATCAAGCAGGCGCTGCCGGGCCTGACCTCCAGCCTGCCGGCCGGGCTCGACGTCACCGTGGTCACCGACCGCACCACCGGCATCCGCGCCTCGGTCGACGACGTCGAGTTCGAGCTGGTGCTGGCCATCGCTGCTGGTGGTGGCGGTGATCTTCCTGTTCCTGCGCGAGCCTGCCGGCGACCTTCATCGCCGGCGTCGCCGCGCCGCTCTCGATCGTCGGCACCTTCGGCGTGATGTACCTGCTGGGCTATTCGCTCAACAACCTGACCCTGATGTCGCTGACCATCGCGACCGGCTTCGTCGTCGACGACGCCATCGTCATGATCGAGAACATCTCGCGCTACATCGAGGCGGGCGAGCGCCCGCTGCAGGCGGCGCTGAAGGGCGCCGAGCAGATCGGCTTCACCATCATATCGCTGACCGTCTCGCTGATCGCGGTGCTGATCCCGCTGCTGTTCATGGGCGACGTGGTCGGGCGGCTGTTCCGCGAGTTCGCGGTCACCCTGGCGGTGACCATCGTGATCTCCGCGCTCGATCTCGCTGACGCTGACCCCGACGCTCTCGGCGCTGTGGCTGCAGCGCCCGACGAGCGAGAACGCGAGAGCCGCTTTTCGCAGCGCGCCCAGCGCCCTGATCGACAACGTGATCGAGCGCTACGGCGTGGCGCTCGACTGGGTGCTGGAGCGGCAGACCGCGACGCTGCTCGTGGCGCTGGCGCACGCTGGCGGTCACCGTCATGCTCTACATGGTGATCCCCAAGGGCCTGTTCCCCACCCAGGACACCGGCCTCCTGCAGGGCGTCACCGTGGCCGGCCAGTCGGTGTCCTACGCCCGCATGGGCGACCTGCAGCAGCAGGTGGCCGCCGACGCTGGTCAAGGACCCCGACGTCGCCAGCCTGACCAGCTACATCGGCGTCGACGGGACCAACACCACCCAGAACACCGGCCGCTACCTGATCAACCTCGAGCCGCTCGGCCAGCGCACGTCATCGCAGGCCGAGATCCTCGAGCGACCTGCGCCGAGCGCGCCGACCACGTGGCCGGCATGACCCTCTACGTGCAGCCGGTGCAGGACCTGACCATCGACGCCAACGTCGGGCCGCACCCAGTACCAGTTCTCGCTCGAAGGGCCCGACACGGCCACCGTCAACACCTGGGCCGCCAACATCGTCGACAAGCTCTCGCACGAGCCGAAGGTGCGCAACGTCGCGCGCCGACGTGCAGGGCCAGGGGCTGTCGCGCCTTCGTCGCCATCGACCGCGACACCGCCGCGCGGCTGGCGATCACCCCCTCGACCGTCGACGACGCGCTCTACGACGCGTTCGGCCAGCGCATCATCTCGACCATCTTCACCGAGTCCAACCAGTACCGGGTGATCCTCGAGGCCGACCCGAAGCAGATCAACACCCCGCAGGGCCTGGCCAGCCTCTACATGAACGCCGCCGACGGCGCGCCGACGCCGCTCGGCGCGATCGCCACAGGTCGAGACCCAGACCGGCGCCGCTGCAGATCAACCACGTCGGCGCAGTTCCCGGCCGCCAACATCTCGTTCGACACCGCGCCGGGCGTCTCGCTGGGCGATGCGGTGAGCGCCATCGAGCACGACGAGGCGCAACTCGAAGGTGCCGGCGGTGGTCACCACCACCTTCCTGGGCGCCGCCGACGCCTACCAGGCCTCGCTCGGCAACGAGCTGTGGCTGATCCTGGCGGCGATCGTCGGCGTCTACATCGTGCTGGGCGTGCTCTACGAGAGCTACATCCACCCGATCACCATCCTCTCCACCCTGCCCTCGGCCGGCGTCGGCGCGCTGCTGGCGCTGATGATCGCCGGCTCCGACCTCGGGGTGATCGGCATCATCGGCATCATCCTCCTGATCGGCATCGTGAAGAAGAACGCCATCATGATGATCGACTTCGCGCTCGACGCCGAGCGCCAGGAGGGCAAGCCGCCGCTGGAGGCGATCCGCCAGGCCGCGCTGCTGCGCTTCCGGCCGATCATCATGACGACGCTGGCCGCGCTCTTCGCGGCGCTGCCGCTGATGCTGGGCTGGGGCAGGGCTCGGAGCTGCGCCAGCCGCTCGGGATCAGCATCTTCGGCGGCCTGATCGTCAGCCAGGCGCTGACGCTCTTCACCACGCCGGTGATCTATCTCTGGTTCGACCGGCTGGGCCGCCGCTTCGGCTTCAGCGCCAACCTGCGCAAGGGCGAGGCCGACCCGCGGCTCGACGAGGCGCAGCCGGACCCCGGGCCGGCCGAGTGAGCGGCGCGCGATGAACCTCTCCGCGCCCTTCGTCCGCCGGCCGATCGGCACCATCCTGCTGACGATCGGCATCGCGCTGGCCGGCGTCGCGGCCTACTTCAACCTGCCGGTCTCGCCGCTGCCGCAGGTGGACTTCCCGACCATCTCGGTCAGCGCCCAGCTGCCGGGCGCCAGCCCCGAGACCATGGCGACCAGCGTCGCCACGCCGCTGGAGCGCCACCTCGGGCTGATCTCCGACGTCACCGAGATGACCTCGTCGAGCCGGCGTCGGCACCGACCAACATCACGCTGCAGTTCGGCCTCGACCGCGACATCGACGGCGCCGCGCGCGACGTCGAGGCGGCGATCAACGCCGCCCGCGTCGACCTGCCGGCGACGCTGCGCACCAACCCGACCTATCGCAAGGTCAACCCGGCCGACGCGCCGATCATGGTGCTGGCGCTGACCTCCGCGACCCGGACGCCGGGCGCAGATCTACGACGTCGCCTCCAACATCGTGCAGCAGCAGCTCAGCCAGGTGCAGAGGCGTCGGCGACGTCTCGGTCGGCGGCGCTTCGCTGCCGGCGGTGCGGGTGGAGCTCGAACCCGCTGGCGCTGTCGCACTACGGCATCGGCCTGGAGGACGTGCGCGCCGCGCTGGCGTCGGCCAACGCCAACCGGCCGAAGGGCGTGATCGACGACGGCGCGCTGCGCCTGCAGGTCTACACCAACGACGCCGGGACCAAGGCGGCCGACTATGCGCCGCTGCTGGTGGCCTACCGCAACGGCTCGGCGGTGCGGCTGTCGCGACATCGCCGACGTCACCGACGGCGTCGAGGACATCCACAACCTCGGGGTCTTCGTCCACAAGGTGAACGGCAAGCCGGTCACCTCGCCGGCCATCGTCGTGCAGGTCAGCCGCCAGCCGGGCGCCAACATCATCTCCACCGTCGACCGGGTGAAGGCGGTGCTGCCGGCCGTGATGGGCGCGCTGCCGCAGGACATCAAGATGGACGTCGCCATCGACCGCACGACCACCATCCGCGCCTCGCTGACCGACGTCGAGCAGACGGTGATGATCGCCACCCTGCTGGTGGTCGGCGTGGTGGCGGTCTTCCTGATGAACGGCCGCGCGGTGCTGATCCCCAGCGTCGCGGTGGCGGTCTCGCTGCTGGGCACGCTGGGCGTGATGCTGCTGCTGGGCTTCTCGCTCGACAACCTCTCGCTGATGGCGCTGACCATCTCCACCGGCTTCGTGGTCGACGACGCCATCGTGGTGCTGGAGAACGTCACCCGCCACGTCGAGGCCGGCATGGACCGCTTCGAGGCGGCGCTGCAGGGCGCCCAGGAGGTCGGCTTCACGGTGCTCTCGATCAGCATCTCGCTGATCGCCGTCTTCCTGCCGATCCTGCTGATGGGCGGGATCTTCGGGCGCATCTTCCGGGAGTTCGCGATCACGCTGTCGGCCGCGGTGCTGATCTCGCTGGTGATCTCGCTGACCACCACGCCGATGATGGCCGCCTACCTGGTCGGCAAGCCCGAAGCCGTACGAGCGAGCAGAGCTGGTTCGGGCGGCTCTCCGAGCGCAGCTTCAACGGCATGCGCCGCGCTCTACGAGCGCGGCGCTGGACCTGGCGCTGGATTCCGGCCCGGTGATCCTGGTCATTCTGGTCGCCACCATCGTGCTCAACTTCTACCTCTACTCGATCATCCCGAAGGGCTTCTTCCCCGAGGAGGACACCGGCCAGATGATCGGCGGCCTGCAGGCCGACCAGTCCATCATCGTTCCAGATCACCCAGCGGCGCCTGCGGCAGTTCGTGAACATCATCGGCTCGGACCCCGACGTGCAGTCGGTGGTGGCGTTCGTCGGCGGCCGGCGGCGGCGGCCAGCGCCTTCATGCTGACCTCGCTGCAGCCGCTCAGCCAGCGTAAGCACAGCACCGAGCAGGTGATGTCGGCGCTGCGCCCGAAGCTCGGCCGCGTCACCGGCGCCAGCCTCTTCCTCGCGCCGGTGCAGGACCTGCGCATCGGCGGGCGGCAGTCCAACGCCAGCTACCAGTACACGCTGGAAGCCGACAACATCGCCGACCTGCGCACCTGGGCGACCAAGCTCAGCGACCGCCATGCAGGCGCAGTGGGCGCTGGAGGACGTCAACACCGACCAGCAGGATCACGGCCTGCAGAGCTTCGTCACCATCGACCCGGACAAGGCCGCCGGCCTGGGCCTCACCAACACGGCGATCGACAACACCCTCTACGACGCCTTCGGCCAGCGCGACGTGTCGACCATCTACAAGGACGTCAACCAGTACCACGTGATGATGGAGGTGGCGCCGCAGTACAGCCAGGACCCGACCGTCCTGGAGAACATCTACGTCTCGTCAGGGCGCGGCGCGCCGACCCCGGCCGGCGGCGGCCGCCGCCAACGGCCAGTCGGCGATCGGCATCGCCGCGCCGGCCGCCAACGTCACGCCGCTCACCACCGCGATGGCCAAGGCCAGCGGCGGCCTCGTCGCCGCCCCGCCGGTCAACCAGACGGCGCTGACCCAGGCCTACGCGGCCGGCACCGGCGGCTCGGGCGTGCTGGGCGGCGAGCGCTGCCCGGCCAGGCGACGTCGGCGACCGCCGGTCTCCGGCCCCGGCGCGCCGCCCGCCCAGCGGCGTCAACCGGGGTCGCGGTCTCCAGCACGACGGAATCGCTCGTCCCGCTCTCGGCGTTCGCGCAGTGGGCCGACGGGTCCACGCCCACGACGGTCAACCATCAGGACACCCAGCCGGCGACGACGATCTCGTTCAACCTCGCCGAGGGCAAGTCGCTCAGCGACGCCACCGCCGGCATCAAGACCGCCGCCGACTCGATCGGCATGCCGGCGACCGTGCACGGCGCCTACGCCGGCAACGCGCTGGCCTTCCAGCAGTTGCTGGGCACGCTCCTGCTGCTGATCGTGGCGGCGATCGTGGCGATCTACCTGGTGCTGGGCATCCTCTACGAGAGCTACATCCACCCGCTGACGGTGCTCTCGACCCTGCCCTCGGCCGGCGTCGGCGCGATGATCGCCCTCATCCTCTTCCACATCGAGTTCTCGCTCATCGCCTTCATCGGCATCATCCTGCTGATCGGCATCGTGAAGAAGAACGCCATCTTGATGATCGACTTCGCCCTCGACGCCGAGCGCGAGCAGGGGACTGGACCCGCGCGCGGCGATCCGCAGCGCCGCGCTGATCCGCTTCCGCCCGATCATGATGACCACCTTCGCCGCCATCCTCGGCGCCGCTGCCGCTGGCGATCGGCTGGGGCGAGGGCGCCGAGCTGCGCCGGCCGCTCGGCGTCACCATCATCGGCGGCCTGCTGGTCAGCCAGGTGCTCACCCTTTTGACCACCCCCGTGGTCTACCTCTATCTCGACCGCTTCCGGCGGCGGACGCCGGCGATCCGACCGGGCCGCGGCCCGGCGGCGCATCCGGTCGCCGCGCTGAATAAGAGTTTGCCCATGCCCCGATCGTCGCTCCGTCTCGTTCCGATGCTGCTGGCCGCCAGCGCGCTCAGCGCCTGCGAGGTCGGCCCCAACTACCAGCGCCCGGCCGCGCCGACCCCGCCGGCCTACAAGGAGATCCAGGGCTGGACGCCGGCGAGCCCCCAGGACGCCGCCGACCGCGCCGACTGGTGGACCATCTTCAGCGATCCGGTGCTGAACGGGCTGGAAGAGAAGGTCGCGCACCAACCAGAACCTGGCCGCCGAGCTCGCCGCCTACGAGCAGGCGCGCGTCGCTGGTCGCCGAGCAGCGCGCCGCCCTCTTCCCGACCGTCACCGGCACCGGCTCGGCGAACTCGCAGAAGTCGGCCGGCGGCGGCTCCACGATCTCCAGCGGCGGCACGGTGATCCCAGGCGGCAAGGGCGCGGTGCAGAACTACACCCTGCAGCTCGGCGGCACCTGGGAGCCCGACCTCTGGGGCAAGGTCCGCCGCTCGATCGAGAACGCCAAGGGGACCTCGCAGGCCACGCTCGCCGATCTCGCCAACGCCAAGCTCTCGGCCGCAGATGGAGCTGGCCGCCGACTACATCATCTTGCGCGCGCTCGACGAGCAGAAGCGCTTCGACGACGACACGGTGAAGGCCTATGCCGAGTCCCTGAAGGTGACGCAGAACAAGTACAACGCCGGCGTCTCCGCTCTGAGCGACGTCGATGCCGCCGCCACCCTGCTGCACAACGTCCAGCGCCGCCGACACCGCGCTCGGCCAGCAGCGCGCCCAGATGCGAGCACGCCATCGCAGTGCTGGCCGGCGTGCCGCCCGCCGACTTCTCCATCGCGCCGGGCGCGTGGACCTTGAAGCCGATCGACGTGCCCCCCGGCGTGCCGTCGACGCTGCTGCAGCGCCGCCCGGATGTCGCCGCCGCCGAGCGTCAGGCCGCCGCCGCCAGCGCCAACATCGGCGTCGCCACCGCCGGCTACTTCCCGAACCTGACCCTCAGCGGGACCGGCGGCACCGAGGGGCTGAAAATCGCCCAGCTGTTCAGCCCGCAGAGCTTCTTCTGGAGCGTCGGGGTCGAGCGCGGCCGAGACCATCTTCAACGCCGGCCTCACCACGGCCCAGGTGCACGCGGCCAGGGCCGGCTACGACCAGGCGGTGGCCAACTACCGCCAGACGGTGCTCAGCGCCCTCCAGCAGGTCGAGGACAACCTCGCCGCCCAGCGCGTGCTGGCCGCCGAGCAGCCCGACCTGCAGGCCTCGGCAGCCGCCTCCGACCAGGCCGCGCGCATCCTCACCAACCAGTACAACGCCGGCACGGTCGACTACACCAGCGTCGTCGTCGCCGACGCCGCCGCCTACAACGCCCACAACGCCGAGCTGCAGCTGGAAGCCAGCCGCCTCGGCACCACCGTCGACCTGATCGTCGCCCTCGGCGGCGGCTGGAACGCCGACGAGTTGAACGACAAGGGCACGCCGTCGACCGGGCTCTTCCCTTAGCGGAGCCGCGCTCTCTTCCCCTCGGGGGGAAGCGCCGGCCCGGCGGGCCGGCGCAGGGGGCCTGCGGCGCCTGCCTGTTAGGCAACCCGCCAAATCACCACAAACTAGCGCTCCCCGGCCCCCTGGCCGGCGCCCATTCCTAGGGGTCTCGACCCACCGCGGACCTCGAGGAGGTTCGCTTGCCGGCATCGGGTCGCATCCCCTCTCGACCCGCGCGACCTAGGGCGGCGACCTGACTATCCGCATCCGTCGAGCGGACTATGATTTGAGATCGCTTAAATCCCGACTGCGCGCGTCCTTGGCGTTCAGCCACTCCACTGAGAGGCCGGGAAGATGCCACACCTCACCGTCGCCAAACTCCTGTTGCTCGCTGGGACGTTTGCGCTCGTGCTTTCAGCTGGGGCCGCCGAGGCGCGGGCCAAACACGCCTCCGGCGCCCAGGCGGGCGGTGCGCGGGCCGGCGGCGCCAAGACCGGCGGCGCCCACGCCAGCGGCGCTCGCCATACGACCGCGAACGTGAACCGCACCAACACGGCCAACGTGAACGTCAACCGCAACGTCAACGTCAGCGGTGGTGGCTACAATAACGGCTACCACGGCTACAACGGCGGCGTCGCCCATCCGGTGGCCGCCGGTATGGTGGTTGCCGGGACAGCGGCGGCGGTTGGCGCCGCGGCCTCGCAACCGCCGCCACCACCCCCGCCACCGCCGCCAAATCAATAGTCTGGCCGGCGCGGCATCGATCCGATCCGCCTGCGCACCAACTTGGTCCTCAGCCCGATCGTCCGGCAGCCATTTGTGGCCCACAACGAAGGTGGCGGTCACAATGATCGCAAGGACGGTGGCTCGGCCGTTCGGGGCAAGGTGAGAGAAGCAAGTTCAGGGCGCGGCGCGTCGTCGAGCCCGTTGGCGTGGAGATCGCGCATGAACTTTCGCACGTACCCCACGTTCGCCAGCGCCGAGCGAACCGACGCCGGCCGCTCCAGCACCGCAGCCGGCACGATCAGGCCGTCATCCAGACGGACGCACACGCGGGCGTCGACGAGCCGCCGCACCTGCCTCCGCATGGTCTCGTAGGGAAGGCCCAGCAACTCGGCGAGCCTCGCAACGCTGATCGGTCGGCGGACCTCGTCGGGAGGGGCCAGCGCGATGCCGGCGTAGCGCCGGCCGTCGCCCGTCCGGCCTTCGAGGTGAGCGGTGTTGGCGGTGACGATCGTCTGCGCGACGATGCCTGCCCGAACGTCGCCGTAGGTGTCGGCGAGCAGTTGCAGGGAGCGGAGTATATATTCCCCGCTCAAGGTCGCCACGATCCGGGCGCCGGTGGCGTCCTCGTCGCCGCCCCACCAAGCCTGAGAGCCGGCGGGCCGGAGCGCCGCGTCGAGACCCGCGGCCCGCAGATCGTGCATGAACCGACGGACGTAGCCGACGTTGGCGGTCGCCGCGCGGACGACCGAGGGCCGCTCGACCGTCGCTCTGGGGACGATCACCCCGCCCTCGACGCGCCTGCAATCCCCCTCGTCGATGAGCCGTTGCACGATCCGCCGCGTGCTTTCAAACGGTAAACCGGCAGAGTTGGCGAGCCTGGCGATGCTGATGGGTCTGCGCGCTTCGTCCGGGAACGTCCCTGTGGGCCCGGCGGTCCTGCGACCCTCGTCGGCGTGGATGATCGCGGCGATATTGGCGGTGTTGATCGCCTGCACGAGCAATCCCGCACGGATGTCGCCGAAGGCGTCGATCAGCAATTGGAAGGCGCGCAGCACGTACTGGGAGCTGAACCGCGTCACGATCCGAGCTACGGCGGCGTCGGCGGGTTCCACCGGCGTGGTCGACCGCCTACTGCTCGCGAACTCCACCGACACGCTCTTCTCCCCATCGGGCAGACGAGCAACGGTTGCCGCGCGATGTCCCGATCGGCAATCAGGGCAAACCCCGAGAAACGATGAACGACATCCAGCCGGGAAAGTCCGCTCTGCGGCCGTTTGGCGACGACGGCATCCGAGCGGTCGCTCGCCGGGTCAGGTCCAGGCCGCCTGGCCGATATCGCAGAGTTCGTAGCGCGGGCGTAGCGAGGGACTCGGTTCAGCCCTCGCGTCGCCAGAGTATGGCGCCATCGTCCGTATCCACCACGCAGTACCCGTACGCAGCGGCGTGGACCCATTCCTTCCAGAGCGCCGTGGCCTGAGCGATCGCGTCAGCCTGAGTGCGCCCGGGCAGGGCTCGACCCGTTTTGAGCGGGGCTTCTGGATCCGCGTACCAGTGCATCCAATAGCGATAGGGCATGGACGCCAGCGTCGTTCGCCCCGCTTAAGGAGCGGCTAAGACGAAGCCTCGGAGCGGCTCCCCTCACTTGGGGGGTTACTCAAAACGGGTAGGAGACGGGGACTTGGGCGCGCCGGCCACTACCACCCAACGGTGAATCGTGAGCGATTCGATGTTGCGCCGCGAGCCAACGCGTCCCTGGTCCCCCCAAATCGGCGCACCGTTCGTGCTCTTCGCACTGATGGCCTTGGTTCGCGGCGCACCGGCCTTTTGGTGGCGCTCGATTGCGACTGAACTCACGACATCGCTTATTCGGCCGTCACGAACAAAGGGGTTGCTGCGACTAAGGTGATTGCGGGGGTCATCGCCCTAGCGCGTCGGTGCGCAGCAAATCTCTGATCCTTCACCAATACCGACCCTGGGCGGACCTTGTCTGGGGCGCCGGGCTTTCTCTACGGCGGCGCGCTCGGCTTCCCAACGTTCAACGGCCGTGCGCGTGGAGCCAATCGCCGCAAATGCACTTCTTCACCCCGCGCCCCTTCAGGCGCCCGGCTCCGCACCTCTGTCCCCCTCGATCATCGCGCCGCCCACCGACATGATTTGATACTTGTATGCGCTCACGGCGAAGGTGACGGCCGCGAGACCGAACAGTTTCCACAACGCCAGCGGCGCCTCGCCGAAACCATTGAATACGATGAGCGTACAGAGGGCAGCCGTGAAGAAGATGCTGAGCTCACCGAGCCAGTTCAGAACGTGGCCCACAATGACGTTGCGTTTAAATCGCAGTGTCCGTCTCAGCCGCGTCGCCGGCCAATGCGCCGCCTGCATGACGATCACTGCGGCGAGGGCGAGGCCGACGTCCCAAGCCGACGCCCCGTGGCTGCCGGGCGTCAGCAGGTGCTGGTAGATGGGCAATCCCCCCCAGAGGATCATCTGCGCGCCCGCGAACTGAACGGCGAGCAGACACCAGAAGAGATCTTATTGCTCGAAGCTTTCATTTGACCGCCGCCTCCAGCACGGGCGTCCGCGCCCTGACATGTCGGCTGCGACCTCGCATCTCACCGCCGCCGTGAATGCGCGATCCGCTCGATCCAGGTACAGCCTCCGCCCGACACTCCACACGGGGACCGAGGTCCATTGCCTTGCAACGGCAATTTGCCAACCCGAGCAGCCGTCCGCTTCCGGGTATTGCGCGAACGGGGAATCTCGACCCAAAGCAGAACCCCGCGAGTACTTGCGTTTCGTGGCAGGCGCGCTACGGCAGGATCATGCCAGAGACTGTGGGAACCTGCTGAGCGTCTCGAACGACCGAGACACGTCGCAGCAGCTGCGAGGGCCGCCGGGATCGCGGTCCCTCGGCTGCACCCCCTAGGTTTCCTACAGGCTCATCATCATGCAAATCCAACTGGAGCGTCCCGAGGACGTGGCCACCATCCGCGCGCTGACCGACGCGGCGTTCGAGGGCATGCCTTTCAGCGACCAAACCGAAGCCAAGGTCATCGATGCGTTGAGAGCGGCAGGCGCGTTGACCCTTTCGCTCGTGGCGACAGAGGGCGGCGAAATCATCGGCCACGTCGCCTTTTCGCCAGTCAAGATCAACGGAGAGGCCGGCGACTGGTACGCCCTTGGACCTGTGTCCGTGTGGCCGGATCGTCAGCGGACGGGCATAGGTCAGGCCCTGATCCGCGAAGGATTGCAACGGCTCCGATCCCTGGGCGCAGGCGGGTGCGTTCTGCTCGGCGACCCGGCATATTACTGTCGGTTTGGGTTTGAAAGCGATCCAGACCTCTACGACGTCGACGCGCCGCCAGGGGCATTCCAGCACCTGACCCTCAACGGCTCCCAACCAAGAGGCGAAGTGACGTTCCACCTTGCCTTCGACGTTTCGTAGAGAAGCGAGAGAGGAGCCTCTCAGGGCCCCCTCTCCACCCCCAGCAGCCTCTCGCTGCGTCCGCTTACCGGCATGGCGGCAACGGGTTGTTTCGGCCCTTCGCGGAAGTTCGCCGGACGGTGACCGCCGGACAAGGCCGACGGGGGTAGGGTTTGGCCCGATAGGCGGCAACTGAGGGTTCCATACGCTGGAGCTATGATCTTTCAGGTCAGGCGCCGATGTTCCATGCGCGGGTCCCCGCCATTCGGCCCGGCCCTTCTCCTGGCGGCCCTTGGCGCAGGCCTTCTATGCGGCCAGGCGCACGCGGCCACGGCGACGGCGACTTTCACCGTCACCGCGACCATCAATCCCGTCTGCACCATCCAGGCGAGCGCTCTGAACTTCGGGACGTATGCCGAAGCTCAGGTGGATGGGACATCCACCATTACCGTCACCTGTACGAACACGACGGGCTGGGAGGTCGGCCTGAATGCGGGCAGCTCCGCCGGGGCGACCGCCGGCAACCGCAGGATGACAGGGCCGGGGCCATCATCTCTCAACTACGGCCTGTTCACCGACGCCGCCCGCACAATCACCTGGGGCGACCACCCGGCCCTTCCCGGCCAGAACACGGTCTCGGGCGTGGGTACGGGCAACGCGCAGGTGTTGACCGTGTTCGGGCGGATTCCCGCCGATCAGAGGACACCGAGGCCCGGCGCTTTTCTCGACACCATCACCGCCACGGTCACCTTCTGATCCAGGCTGTAGGTGCCGCGTATCTGCGCCGCCGCCGTCGGCGCCACCCTTGTCGGAAGATCGGAAGGTTCGGTTACGCGCGCGCGACTTATCGGGCAGCGACACCTTGTGCGACAATGACCAGCCGCGCGGCGGCCAGCTCCCGTTCGATGGTGGCTTCCCACGGCGCGTTCGGCGGAATGTCCTGGTCCCACCACACGCCGACGCCTTCCGCCCGCAGCGCCTCCACCAGCCGGTTCACCGCCGCCAGGTTCTCGCGCTTATAGGAGATGAAGACGTCTGTCATGGCGGTGCGGCAGCGCCCTTTGTCGCCGCCGAAACCCTATCGACCGCGCCAAGCGACGGGCAAGGGAAACGTCGTGGATGTCCGGAAGGCGGAGCGGACCTTCCGGCGGTTCGCGACCCAAAACGGACGCTCCACGGTGGCGCCACCGGACCTGAGCGAGAACGTTCTGATTGACGACGGGGCGTCACTCGGAGCGACAGTACTCGGCCGTTTTGTGGAAGGAGGTGTTCCATGAGCGTCTATCGAGTCACGGAAATCATCGGCACGAGCAAGACCAGCTGGGAGGAGGCCGCGCGGGAGGCGCTGTGGGCCGCCTCCAGCAGCTTGCGCGACCTAAGGGTGGCCGAGGTCGTCGAGCAGGACATTACGCTGAATGCGGAGGGCCAGATCGAACTCTTCCGCACTAAGTTACGCGTCAGCTTCAAGTTCGAGCGCACGCCCAGCGCGCCTGATTGGGCGGGCACGGCCAAACACACGGCGTAGCCCGACGACGGGGGCAGGGCCAGCTCAGAAGATCCAACCGCTTCGAAGCCGCCACGATCGATCGGGAGCTTCAGGGCGTCGCGGCGACCTCACTTAGAGGGGCCGCTACGCGCCAGCGCGCTGGTGGCGGGGTTCGGCCCAAAAGCGGACCTTCGCGCGCCTCACCGACGTGCGAGCGGGCACTCTAGTCCGGGAGGCCCAACGCCTTCAGGTTTTCAACCATGCGGTCGAGGACCTGGGGCGCGAACACCATCGCCTCCCTGAACTTCGTGGCCGTCATGTCCGGATAGGCGCGCAGCATCTGCGCATAGGCCTGCCGGGCTTCGTCCATACGGCCGAGGCCTGCCAGCGCCGAGGCCAGGTGGCGGTAAAGCCACTCTGCGTGAGGTCGCGCCGAAAGGCCGCGCCGATAGAAGGCGATGGCCTGCTCGAGGTCGCCCTGTACCTCGTGCGCCGAACCGATGCCGACCCAGTTGTTGAAGTTCATCGGGTCGAGCGGGCTTAGGCGAAGCGCGCGCTCGAACCTTTCGATCGCCTCTGCCGCCCGGTCTGTATAGACGTCGGTCCAGGCCAGCCGGCTCCAGGCCCAAGCGGCGTTGGGATCGATCGCCACGGCGCGCTCGAGTAGTATTCGCGCGGTGCCCAGGTTGTGCAGGAAGGTGTGCACGGCGCCTAGCACGGCCAGGATCAACGGGTCATCGCCGCTGAGTTGGGCCGCGCGTTCGGCCAGCTTGAGCGCCAGCGCGCGGCCTTCTTCGGTGTCGTTCGCCCAGTTGTAGACCAGGCGCTGGCCGTGGCACCAGGCGGCGAGCGAGAGCGCCAGCGGATAGTCCGGATCAATCTCGAGCGCCTTGTCGAGGAGGTCCAGCGCCTTGGCGCTCTCCTCCGCCTCCAGCACCCATACGTGCGGCATGGCGCGCATCGCATAGTCATAGGCGCCTAGCTCCTGCGGGCGCTTGCGTCGCGAGCGCTCGATCTCGGCGACGCGGATGGAGGGCTGGAGCGCGCCGGCCACTTGCTCAGCGATGCGATCCTGTAGATCGAAGATGTCGTCCAACGTCCCGTCGTGGCGCCCGGTCCAGACGTTGGCGCCGCCTTCCGTCTCGACGAGTTGCACGTTGATGCGGATGCGGGCGCCGGCCTTCTGCACACTACCTTCGAGCACGTAGCCAACGCCCAGCTGCCGGCCGATCTCGCACACGTTCGTCGTCTGGCCCTTGTAGGCGAAGGCCGAGGCACGGGCGATCACGAAGAAGGAGCGCACGCGCGACAGTGCCGCCGTGATCGACTCCACGATGCCGTCTGCCAGGTATTCCTGGTCGGCCTCGCCGCTCATGTTGTTGAAGGGGAGGACGGCTATCGAAGGCTTGCTTGGTAGCGACGGCGGAGTCTTTGCGACTGGCATGGGCGCTACGAGAGAAATTCGCCCACCAGATTGCCGACACTGACGACCACCTTGCGCCAGCCGGGGGCTTCGGCGTCACCCGCCCATCCGGTTAGGTCCGCGTACTGGATAGTGTCGAATGGCATCGGCAGCCGCGTCTTGTCGGTTGTCACCTGAACCAGCTTGTGGTCTTCGCGCGCCCGGTTAGCCTCCGAGAGCACCCACTCCGACTGCATCGCGTCCGCCGACCAGATGACCACCGCTGCCTTGGCCGCCGTCATCTGCTCTTCGATCACCCGGCTGTAGGTGCGATGCGCCGGCAGGTCATCGTCGATCCACACGCTGTAACCCAGCGCGCGCAGGGCCTCGGCAACCTGCTGGGCCTGCTTTGCGGTGGACCGGGCGTAGGAGATGAAGATGTCGGACATCGCGCGCGGCCCCAGCCTTCGGTCGCCGAGCCGACCCTAGCTAGGCTGACGAGCAGCGGCAAGGGAAACGTGGCCCAGACGCGACGCCCCCACTCCGGGTCCAATGGCCCGCTTCCACCCGAACAGCCTCTCGCCGCGTCCGCTTCCCGGCATGGCGGCAGCGGGGAGTTTCGACCCTCAGCGGAAGTTCTCAATGTTCCACTACGCTAGGTGCGCCGTCGGCTCTCGGCGACGGAGTGTCAGGCCGTACACGCAAAGGCCCCTGACTAGAGCGCATTGGGATTAAGCGGCATAGCCGGAGTTCCTGAGGTAGTTGGCGCACTCAGCCGGTGAGTAGGTGTCGAGGAGGCGGCTGACGGCTTCGATCAGTGCGTCGTATGAGCGGGCCTGGGCTTTGCGCAGCGAGTGCTTGAGCTTGGAGAAGACCTGCTCGATTGGGTTCAGGTCGGGGGAGTATTTGGGCAGGAAGAGCAGCCTGGCGCCGGCGGCTCGGATCGCCTTGCGGACGGCCTTTCCGCGGTGGCTGCCGAGGTTGTCCATGACCACGATGTCGCCGGCCTTGAGTGTCGGGACCAGGAAGGTCGTCACGTAGCCCAGGAAGGCCTCGCCGTTGATCGGCCCATCGAACAGACAGGGCGCGTCGATGCGGTCGCACCGGAGGGCGGCGATGAAGGTCATCGTCTTCCAACGCCCGAACGGGGCCTTGGCCTTCAGCCGCTCCCCGCGCTGACACCAGCCGCGCAGCGGCGCCATGTTGGTCTTGGCCCAGGTCTCGTCGATGAACACCAGGCGGCTGGCTTCGACGCCACCCTGATACTTCTTCCACTGCTCACGTCGCCGGGCGACGTCAGGCCGGTCCTGCTCCTGGGCGAACAGACTTTTTTTTGAAGCTCAGCCCCTCGGCGTGCACGAACGCCCAGACCGAGTGGCGATCCACCTTCAGCCCGCGCTCGGCCAGCAACTCCTCCACCAGCTGGCTGATGGTGAAGTCCTTCTCCTTGCAGCGGGCGATCAGCCATTCGGCATGCTCACCCCGTAGCGTCCTGGGCTTGTGACCGCCCATCTTCCCCGGCGCAGCGCTGCCCGTTTCACGGAACCGCATCACCCACTTGATCGCCGAACTGGGGGCCACGCCGAACCGCGCCGCCGCGCCATTGCGCGACATCCCCTCCTGTTCGACTGCGCTGATCACGCGCTCCCGAAGATCCAACGAAGCCGGCTTACCCATCCTCAGCTGGCCTCCATCCCAGCAGGGAGTTTGAATCAGACCTCAGCTGATTTGGGAATCTCTCAATTTAGCCAAATCTCAATCCGCTCTAGCCGCGCTCAGCCGACCGAAAACGTCTTGCGTCCATAGGGCGTCAACACACAGACATTCGGACGCTGGCCGAGAGGTGACGTCGCGACCAATGCAAAATACTCCGGGGTTGTCAGTGACCCGCAGACCGGCTTCGCAAGTCCTTGACGAAAGCCGCGACCGCATCAATGACTTTGTCGTGCGGGTGGACTTTGCAGTAATTGTTGACCCAAGCCGTCGCCGCGTCCGTATCTACTTCAGAAACAGCATCTACTTCAGAAACAGCGTCTCGGGACGTGGCGCTGGAGGCGCTGTAGCCGGTCAGGAATCCTGACAGCCAAGCCTCGTATGTGGCCTGTTCGTCCGGTTCGGACGTGGCCAAGTCCGCGCCGTCCCGCTCACCACTGATCCATTCTGAACAGGGAAGCGCTCCGATCCCGGTGGCGGCCCTGACGGTCGTCGACAAGCAGGCGGCCGCGACCAAGCTCGCGAGTAACGTCTTCAACATCGCTGCACCTCGCGGTCGAGACACATTGAAATCGGCTCTTCCGAGCGGACTGGACGCCCAACACGCCCGGACCAGGAACAGCACCATAACTCTTCGAACGGAACGCGTCTCCGAGCAAGGTTATCGAGCAAGCGAAGTCCGCTTTGGGGCGCAGGGCCGATGTCGGCTCTCCCCCCAACTCGGAAGTTCGGAACGCCTGGTTTCGGGCGGTGGCCGGGTGGCGATCGGGAAGGAAGCGCGCTCCGATCTGCCGATTCCTTTAACCCCCGGCGTTCGCCGGGGTGAGCCGACGGTGGGGTTCAGCTCTTCGCTTCGCGCCAGTCCGCCGCCGTGGCGACGTAGAGTTGGGCGATGTCGGCGAGGCGCTTGCCTTCGGCCATGGCGCTGGCGCGGCGGGCCATCGAGAGGTTGCGCTGGTCGTCGAGCACCGGCAGCAGCGCGCCGCCGCCGAGCTTCAGCGCCGCGGTGTCGTCCCTCAGGGCGTCGGACGCCGCCCGTTCGGCCGCGTCCAGCGCCTGCAGCTCGGCCTCGTCCTCGGCGATGGCGGCCATCACGTCGGCGACCTGGGTGAAGGCGGCCAGCACCGTGCCGCGGTAGCGGGCGTAGGCGACGTTGGCCTCGGCCACCGCCGCGCGCTTCTGGGCCTTCAGCTTGCCGCCGTTGAAGAGCGGCTGCGTCAGGCCCGCCGCCAGCGTCCAGCCGGAGGCGCCGTAGGTGAAGAGGTTGGCGGGCGGGATCGCGGTCTGGGTGATGTTGGCGCTGAGCTTGATGTCCGGATAGAGCGCGGCGGTGGCGATGCCGACGTCGGCGGTCGCCACGTGCAGGTTGGCCTCGGCCGCCAGGATGTCCGGCCGGCGGCGCACCAGCGTCGAAGGCAGGCTCACCGGCACGGCGGCCGGCGTGGCGAAGCCGCCGAGCTCGAAGTCCGGCGCCGTCCAGTCCGCCGGCGCCTGGCCGACCAGCTGCGCCAGCGCATGGCGCGCCTGCATCAGCTGCGCGCGCAACGGCGGGATCACCGCCTGGTCCTGGGCAAGCTGCGAGCGCACGCTGACCGTCGCCGACGGCGCGGCGCCGCCGGCGCCTTCGGCCCGGTGCACCAGATCGATCAGCTGGCGGTCGTCGGCGACCGCCTGCTCGGCGGCGGCGATCTCGGCGCGCGTGGTGGCGATCTGCAGCGCTGCGGTGGCGGTCTGGCCGGTCAGCGTCAGGTAGGCGGCGTCGGCCTGGTGGGCCTGGTTCTCGGCCTGCGCCCGGGCGGCCTCGGTGGTGCGCCTGCAGGCCGCCGAACACGTCGACGTCGTAGTTGACGTTCAGGCCCAGCGAATAGAGGCCGAGCGTCGGGTTCGGGAAGCCCGCGAAGCCGAGCGAGGCGATGTTGATCCGCTCGCCGGCGACGTTGGCGCCGAGGTCGACCTGGGGCTGCTGGGCGCCGTGCGCGGCGAGCGCGAGCTGGCGCAGCCGCTCCAGCGAGGCGTCGGCCTCGGCCACCGTCGGGTTGCCGGCCAGCGCCTGGTCCATCACCTGGTCGAGGTCGGCCGAACCGAACGTCTTCCACCACGCGCCCGCAGGCCCGAGGTCGGGGCCGAGCCGTGCCGCGGCAGTCGTCGCATCGCCCTTCATCAGATAGCCGCTGGTGGTCGGCGGCGCGGGCGAGTGGAAGTCCGGCCCCACGGTCTTGCAGCCGCCAAGCGCCATCGCCGCCGCGACCGCGCCGGCCAGCAACCTCGTTCTAGTCAACCACGACCTCCCCAGCCGACGGCGCCGCCTTCGGTTTTCGCATGATGAGCAGCAATGGCGCGATGCAGATCGTCATCACCAGCATGATCCGGAAGACGTCCACCAGCGCCACCATCGACGCCTGCCGGGTGATCTCGCCGTTCAGCATGGCGAGCCCAAGACCACCACCTGGGCCGCCGCCCAGCGACGGCGACAGCGCCGACTGCACGGGGCTGCCCGGCGACAGCTGGCCGGCCATGTCGGCATGCGCGACGGCGGCCTGGTGGGTGTCCAGCGCCTGCATCAGCGAGATGCCGATGCTGGAGCCCATGTTGCGGACCAGCGTGTAGACCGCGGTGCCCTCCGAGCGCATCGCCGGCGACAGCGTCGCGAACGCGGTGACGCTGAGCGGCACGAACAGCAGGCCGATCCCGAGTCCCTGGACGATGCCGGAGACCACGAACGGTTTGGCGTCCATCGTCAGCGAGAAGTGGCTCATCTGCAGGAGCGCCAGGCTGCAAAGCCCGAGGCCGCTCATCAGGATGAGGCGCGTGTCCACCCGCCCGACCAGCCGCCCGACGACGAACATCGCCAGGAACGAGCCGAGGCCGCGCGGCATCATCACCAGGCCCGCCCCGAACACCGAATAGCCCATCGGCCCCTGCATCACCGGCGGCAGCAGCGCCATGGTCGAGAACAGGAAGATGCCGATGAAGAAGCCGAAGACGTTGCAGGTGACGAAGTTGCGGTCGAGCGCCAGCGCGCGGTCGAAGAACGGATGCCGGGCGGTGAACGTCTGCACCAGGAACACCCAGAGGCCGACCAGCGCCAGCAGTCCCTCGATCCAGATCTCCGGCGCGGAGAACCAGTCCAGCGTCGGCCCGCGGTCGAGCATCAGCTGCAGGGCGCCGATGAACACCACCAGCGCGCCGAAGCCCAGGAAGTCGAACGGCCGGACATTCTTGCCGCGGTCGCCGGACATGAAGATCCACACCGCGCTGAAGGCCAGGACGCCGATCGGCAGGTTGATGAAGAACACCCAGCGCCAGGAGAAATTGTCGGTCAGCCAGCCGCCCAGCACCGGTCCGAAGATCGGCCCCAGGATCGCGCCGGCGCCCCAGATCGCCATCACCTGGCCGACCTGCGCGGGGGGATAGATGTCGAGCACCACCGCCTGCGAGAGCGGGATCAGCGCCGCGCCGCACAGGCCCTGCAGCAACCGGAACAGCACGATCTCGTCGAGGTTGTTGGCCACGCCGCACAGCATCGAGGCGACCGTGAAGCCGGCGATCGAGACCAGGAACACCAGCTTGCGGCCGAACCGGTTGGCCAGCCAGCCCGAGAGCGGCGTCATGATCGCCGCGGCGATGATGTAGGAGGTCAGCACCCAGGTGATCTGGTCCTGGGAGGCCGAGACCGAGCCGGCCATGTGCGGCAGCGCGACGTTGGCGATCGTGGTGTCGAGCGAATTCATCACCGTCGCCAGCATCAGGCCGACAGTGATGGGAACGCGGTTGGCGACGTCCGATGAGGTGGCCATGACTATGGAACGCGGAACTCAGGGCTGGGCGCGCCGAGCCGACCCCGAGCGCACATCGACGGTGACGTTGGCGGTAAGGCCCGCCGCGCCGCACACGTCCGGCGGCGCCTTGTCGAAGGCGAGCCGCACCGGCAGGCGCTGCACCACCTTCACCCAGTTGCCGGTGGCGTTCTGGGCCGGCAGCGGCGAGAACGCCTCGCCGGAGCCGGGGCTGAAGCTGGCGACCTGGCCGTCGAAGTCCAGGCCCGGGCAGGCGTCGACGTGGATCTTCGCCGGCTGGCCCACCCGCATCTTGGCGAGCTGGTCTTCCTTGAAGTTGGCCTCGACCCAGGGCTGGCCGGCCACCAGCCAGAACAGCGTCTGGGCGGGATTGACGTAGCTGCCGACCTGCAGCTGCTCGACGCGCGTCACCACGCCGTCCTGCGGCGGCGACCACGGTGCCGTAGGAGACGTTGAGGCGGGCGCGGTGCAAGCGCGGCCTGGGCCTGCAGCACCTCGGGATGGTTGGCGGCGGTGACGTTGGCGCCGCCGAGGTTGGCGAGCGCCTGGGCCACCTGCTGCTGGGCGGTGGCGATGCTCTGCTGGGCGAGTCGGCGTTGTGCTGGGCGGTCTCGTACTGGTCGCGCGAGGCGACGCCGGCCTGCATCAGCGCCTTCTGCCGCGCCGCTTCGCGCTTGTCGAACGCGGCGGTGTCGTTCGCCATCTTCAGCGCCGCCAACTGCTGCTGGTAGGCGGCCTGCAGCGCCTGCACCTGCAGCCTCGAGGCGGCGAGCTGGGCGTTGGCCTGCGCCTGGGTGGCGTCGAAATCGCGGGTGTCGAGCCGGAACAGCACCTGGCCGGCCTTCACCTGCTGGTTCTCCTTGACGTCGAGCTCGATCACGCGCCCGCCGATGCTGGCGCTGACCGGCACGCGCGCGGCCTGCACATAGGCGTCGTCGGTGGACTGGCTGCGCCCGCCGGTCAGCACGAAGTAGGCGGCGATCGCCAGCAGCAGCACCGGGCCGCCGATCATCAGCGGCCAGCGCCAGGCGCGCACGCCGCCGGCCGGGAAGCCGCGGCGCGGCGCCGCCGTCAGGGCTGGCGGCGCCGATCCTGCCTGGATCTTCTCGGTGGTTGTCGCTTCGTCGCGCGCCACGCCGACGTTCTCCAGCTGACCTAGTCCGCCCGAATGCACAAACGCCCGCGCGGAAGCAGGCCCCGCACGGGTATCGACCGTTGTACGCGTTGGAGGTAGTTGCGTCGCGCGCATGATCCAAATGATAAGTTGTCACCCGTCAGATGAATTCGATGCATCTAGCCAACCTCGACCTGAACCTGCTGCGTGTCTTCGACGTGCTGCTGGAGGAGCGTAGCGTCACTCGGGCCGGCGCGCGGCTGGGCTTGACGCCCTCGGCGGTCAGCCACGCGCTCAGCCGGCTGCGCTATCACCTGGGCGACGAGCTGTTCCGGCGCGACGCGCAAGGGATGAAGCCCACCCGCCGCGCGCTGGAGATCGGGCCCAGCCTGCACGCCGCGCTCGGCCAGCTGCAGAGCGCGCTCAAGCCGGCCGACTTCGAGCCGGCGAGCAGCGACCACCGCTTCAGCGTCGTGGCGGGCGCCTACGCCTGCGCGGTGCTGATGCCGGCGGTGGTGGCGCGCCTGCAGGCCCAGGCGCCCGGCGTGCTGCTTGCAGATCGCCGAGAACCCGCCGGACCTCGTCGAGCAGCTCGATTCAGCGGCCAGGTCGACTTCGTGGTCGCCAGCTTCGAGATGGCGCCCGAGCGCTTCGCCCGCGAGCGGCTGATGACCGAGGCGCTGACCTGGGTGGTGCGCGCCGGCCATCCCTTATGCGCCGCGCCGGCGACGCTGGAGGGCCTGGTCAGCGTGCCGCACGTCGTGGTCGCCAGCCGGCGCGAGGCGATGGGGCGCCCCGCGCCGATCTCGATGCGCTCCAGCTGGGAGGATCTCGGCGCCTTCGAGAGCGAGCTCGCCAAGCGCGGCCTCGGCGCCGCATCGGCGTGGTGGCGCCGGACACCTTCTCGGCGATGACCATCGTGGCGCGCTCGGAGATGGCGGCGCTGATCCCCCGCCGCCTGGCGCTGCTGTCGGCCGAGAGCGGGCGCCTGGCGCTGATCGACCCGCCGTACGAGACGCCGCCCGGTTGACGTCACCCTGCTCTACCGCAAGGACCGCCTCGCCGAGCCGCCGGTCGCCTGGATGCGCGGCCTGCTCAGCGAGGCGGCGGTCGGGCTGTGACGCGACGGCCGCGCGCTTACGCCGCGGGTAATCGCGGCGGCGCGGCGGCCGGCTCAGGATCGGGGCGCCTGGATGGTCCCAGGCGATGTTCGATCCAAGGAGCCCTCCCATGACCGACCCAACCGCTATCGCCGCCCGCTACCTCGACGTCTGGAACGAGCGGGACTCTGCGAAGCGCCGCGCGCTGATCGCCTCCCTCTGGGCCGAGGACGCCGCGTTCCGCGATCCGATCGCCGCCGGCGACGGCCTCGCCGGGATCGACGCGGTGATCGAGGGCGTGCAGAACCGCTTCCCCGACTTCCGCTTCCGCCAGATCGGCGCCGCCGACGGCTTCGGCGACTACGTGCGGCTCTCGTGGGGCCTGGGTCCCGACGCCGGCGACGCGCCGATCAAGGGCACCGACTTCGGCCTCGTCGAGGGCGGCCGCCTGAAGGACGTCACCGGCTTCTTCGACCAGCTGCCGGGCTGAGCCGCGCCAGCCCGATCGGACCGCCTTCCCGCGGCAGCCTGGCGGCGGGAAGGTGGCTTGCCGCCCAGGGCCACCAACGATGGCGCACGCTATGCTTCTGTCGCCCCGCTCTCCCTAGTGCGACACGATTAGGTGGGGCGCGGTCTTGGCGCTGAGTATGGCGCGGGTTGCGCCGCCGAATAGGGCTTCACCGAGCCGGCTGTGGCCATAGGCGCCCGCCACGAGCATGGCCGCGCCAACATCGCCGGCCGCCGTCAGGAGCGCGGGGCCGACGTGGCGGCCGCGAAATTCGATTGTCGCGCCGGTCACCACGCCGCGGGCCTTCAGGTAGCGCTCGAGCCGCGCTGGGTCGCTCTGTGCGCCGGGCGAACGATCCAGCTCGTCGGGATTTTGCAGGATGGCTACCGTCGAAGCGTCCATCAGCAACGGGATCGCGGCCCGGACGGCCCGCGCGGCTTGCAGGCTCCCGTCCCAAGCCACCGCAGCCGGATGTCCGGCGGCCGATATCTCGTCGCGCGCAACGTACACCGGGGCTTTGGCCTCCATGAGGGCCTCCCCGAACGGTCCCGCGAACGATCCGCCGAGCGACGCGCTCGAGTGGCCAACGACGACGATGTCCGCGAGCGGCAGCTCGCGCATCAAGGCATCCCAGGCGGTCGCGCCACCGGATGCGACGATGATCGCAGCGCCGACGCCGAACTCCTCCGCCAGGCCGAAGCGCTCGGCCTGGCGGCGCACCTCGGCGTCGATCGCGCGGCGAACCTCCCCTTTGCCCTCGGCCGCCGTCCGCCAGACCGCCGCAGTCCCGACCGCTGCGCCGGCGTACATAGGCGCCGCCACCGGTGCGAGCGTTTCGAAGGCGTTGACGACCGTGACCAAGGACGCATGTCGCTTGGCGAGATCGGCTGCGATGGCGATAACCGACGCATCGTCAGGTCGGCCCGTGGCAAGCGCCAGGATGGAAAGAGCGGACATCGGGCAAGCTCCCCTTTCAAACTTCGGCCTGAGCGTCGCACGCCGCCCCCTGTTCGGCTTTGATCCGGATCAAGACTCAGGGTGAGCGGAACCGCGACCGCAAGTCTCAGACAAAGACCCTGCAGGCATTGTTGTCGCCGGGGTGTCGCCGGCGCTGTGGCCGAAGCCGTCAGACGTTCCGCCGCCATGGAGTTCGGCTGGCAGCCACGCTCGCAGCTCGCCTCGTGGGAAATCGACACGTGGGATTTGCGGAGCGACCCGTGGAGCGTCCGTGCGAGACACGCACTCGCCGCCTAGGCCGCCAGGTCGACCTCGAACTTTGCGCCGGGGCCTTTGCCCACGGTCAGCGAGCCGCCGGCCTGGCGGGTGAAAGCCTCGACCAGGCCGCGGCCGAGGCCGGGGCCGCGGGTGGCGAAGTCGGCCGGCAGGCCGCGGCCGTTGTCCTCGACGGTCAGGCGATAGCCGTCGGGCTGGTGGGCGAACGCCACGCGGATCTCGCCGGGCTTGCCGTCGCTGAAAGCGTGCTTGGCGGCGTTGGTGACCAGCTCGTTGACGATCAGGCCGACCGCGACCGCGCGGTCGCGCTCCAGGGCGCCCGGCTCGACGCTGCATTCCAGCCGCACCAACTCGCCCAGCAGCAGCGCGTCGGCCAGGTTGACGCAGAGGTCGCTCAGGTAGACCGACATGTCGACGCGGCTGAGATCGTGGCCCGCCGCGTAGAGGTTGCGGTGCGCCTCGGAGATGCTGAGCACGCGGTTCAGCGCCTCCTGCAGCGCCAGCCGCGCGGGCTCGTCGGCCGTGCGCCGCAGCTGCAGCCGTAGCAGACTGGCGACGGTCTGGAAGTTGTTCTTCATGCGGTGGTCGAGCTCGCGCAGCATCAGATCGCGCTCGGCGAGCTTGCTCTGGCGCTCGCGCGCATCGCGCCGCGTGCCGGCCCGGAAGAGTTGCGCGGCGGCGACCACGGCCATGCCGGCGGCGAAGATCAGCAGCAGGTTGGCCGGCTGCGCCTCGCCCTTGAACGAGAGTCCGAGCGGCGGCACGACGTAGTACCAGGCCCAGAACTCGGCCACCGCGAAAGCGATCGCGCCGCAGCGCCAGCCGCCGACCAGCGTGGCCACCAGCGCGGCGGGGAACAAGAGCACGAACGGCCCGACGCCCGGCGACAGCGCGTCGATCAGGAAGCGCACGATCGCCGCGGCGCCCAGGCAGATCAGCGCCGTGAGCAGCTCGCCCACCCAGAGCGGCATCACCGGCGCCAGCCGGGCCGGAAGGTCTATCTTATTGAGGCTCCGCAACGCGAAAGTCCCCTATTCCCGTCGAAGGCGAATTTACCCTAGTTGCCAGATAGTGGCGATATCTGGGGCGGCGGGCAAAAGGTCACACTACCTCTGGTAGGGGCGGCTATTCAGGTTGCGTTCATGATTGTACCGCTTGGCGGCGATAGTTGACGCTGGGTGATTCTGGCCGGGCGGCCCTGCGCCGAAGTATCATGCGGGAAAACGAGGCCGCGCCCATGCACATCGACCTGCTCTCCCCTTCGACGTTCGCGGCCGGCCAGCCGAACGACCAGTACCGCTGGCTGCGCGAGAACGCCCCGGTCTACTGGCACGAGGAGCCGCACGGCGCCGGCTTCTGGGCCGTGAGCCGCTACGAGGACGTCTGGACCGTCGACCGCGACTTCCAGACCTACTCCAGCGAGCCCACCATCATGATCACCGATCCGCTGCAGGGCGCCGGCGGCTTCGGGCCCTACAAGATGATGCTGATGATGGACCCGCCCGAGCACGCGGGCTTCCGCAAGCTGATCCGCAGCGAGTTCACCCTGCCCTCGGCGCGGCTGCGCGAAGAGCGCATCGCCGCGCTCGCCCGCCAGATCGTCGATGCGGTGGCCAAGAAGGGCGAGTGCGACTTCGTGGCCGACGTCGCCGGCGAGATGCCCTCGTTCGTCATCGCCGAGCTGATGGGCCTGCCGCTGGACGACGGACGCGAGCTCTACAAGCTCACCGAGATCATCCACACCTCGCCCGAGGCCCAGGCGCCCGGCGCCGGCGGTCAGGCGGTCGCCAAGATGTTCGAGTACGCCACCGGCGTGATCGCCGAGAAGCGCGCGCGGCCGGGCGACGACCTCGCCTCCAAGCTGCTGGCCGCCGAGGTCGACGGGCGCCGGCTCGACGACATGGAATTCCTGCTGTTCTTCCTGTTGCTGGTCGACGCCGGCGGCGACACCACCCGCAACCTGCTGGCCGGCGGCCTGCTGGCGCTGATGGAAGAGCCAGCCAAGCTCGCCTGGCTGAAGGCCGACTTGGGTGCGCGCCTGCCCGCCGCCCGCGAGGAGCTGCTGCGCTGGACCACCCCGGTGATCTACATGCGCCGCACCGCCAAGAAGGACGCCGAGCTGAACGGCGCGCAGATCAAGGCCGGCGACAAGGTGGTGATGTACTTCGCCTCGGCCAACCGCGACCCGGCCCACTTCGAGGCGCCCGACGAGCTCGACCTCGCCCGCCCCATGGAGAGCCACCTGGCGTTCGGCGCCGGCCCGCACGTCTGCCTCGGCCAGCACATCGCCCGCATCGAGATCGACGCGATGTTCCGCGAGGTGCTGACCCGCCTCGAGGGCTTCCAACTCGCCGGCGACGTCGAATGGCTCCCCTCCAACTTCATCTCCGGCCCCAAGTCGATGCCCCTGAGGTTCCGCGAGGCGGCCTAACCGGCTTTCTTCCAAGCCCGGTAGAACGGTTCGAGCTCGGCGGGCAGTTGGGCCTCGAAGGCGTCGTCGAGGGGGTACTGCGGCATCGTCTCGCGAACCGCGTTAAGCAGCGCGATCCCCTGCTTGTGGTCCTTGGGGCGCTTCAACGAGTTCCTCGACGGCTTTCGCGCCAGCCAGAGCTTCTGCAAGGCGAACCAGCGCGGATCGGGCGCGACGATCCTGGCGGGCGAGCTGTCCCGGCAAATCACGACCCGATCGACGGGGCGACCCAGCAGCAGCCACTCCTGCTCCGGCAAGGGAACCGGCTTGGGCTGGTCGAGCCGGGCCAATGTGTCTGCTCGGGAAGGCGCCACCACGATCTCGATCTCATGCGCCTTGGCGTTGCGGGCCTGGAAGGTGCGCTCCATGTTGACGGTGAAGGTCGGATCGACCGCCCTCAGCATGGACCAGATCGCTTGGTCCTCCTGTGCGGCCTCCGTTGCGGTCCACGCCATATCGAAGTCCTGCGTTTCGTCGGGCGCGTCTCGGATGAACCCGCCCGCCTCCACGGCGTAGGCGCTCATGGCATTCGTGCCGATCACCCGCAGTCGCTCTCCCAGAAGCCGCCGCCGGTCGGCCTCTCGCAAAATCGGCCCCGCCGTCTCGGGCAGCATCGGCGTCCGCAGCGCGCGGCAGAGCCGACCGGATTCATCCACCGCCGGCCGGCTCGCGTCGCGCCGGGCTTTCGCATCGCTCTTGCGCGAGTGGTAGTCGGTGAACCTTGCCTCGTTCTCGGTCGACCACGGACCCAGGCTCTTGCCGTTTCCGCTCCGATCGAAGATTTCATAGAGGTAGAGCCGCCCGCCCACCTCCTTTCGACGCAGGTCGTAGGGAAGCTCGAAGAGGACCTGCTCGGCCTCGATCCAGACGTGATAGCGCTGCTCGAGGTTGACCAGCGCCCGGGCCTGCTCGTCCGTGAAGGGTGCGACGGTCGCCACAGCCCCCTCTTATCCCACAATTCCTGAAATCTGGAAAATGTGGGATAGCTCCGTGGCCCCGCCCCCTACCCGATCCCCTGCCCCGAGGCTGCCGCGTCCAGCAGCAGGTAGGCGCGGCCGGGGTTGGTGGCGAGCACGGCGGCGGCCTCGTAGCCCTGTTTGTCGCGCTGGGCGGCGTCGGCGACGACGGCGCGGTGCGCCTCGATCAGCATCACGGCGCGGTTTCGGAACGCCGGGTCCGACAGCATGCGCCGCGCGATGCGGCGGATGGCGGCGGGGGCGAGGGTGCGGACCACCTCGCGGGCGCCGGCGGCGTCGCCGGTCTGGATCGCCGCGGCAATCTCCTCGATGCGGCCGCGCGAGAGCAGCGCGCCAGGATCGATCGCCATCGCCTCGATCTCGTTGAAGAGCGCCTCTCCCAGGCGTCCGAGGTCCACGACGGGGCCGCCGACGGAGGGTCCGGCGTTCACGCCAGCCGCGCCGTCTTTGGCCTCGCCGTCGCCGTCCAGCGTGGTGAGCAGCTCCTTCCAGGTCCAGCCGGCGTCAGCGGGCGCGGCTTGTCCGCCAGCGGCGTCGAACGCGGCCTTGAACTCGTCGTCGGTCGCGGTCGGCGTCAGCCGCAGCCGCCCGCGCAGCGACGGCTCGGCGCCGGTCTCGGGTGCGCCGGCCTCCGGTTGTGACGGAGCCTCGGGCGGCGCCTGGCGCGGCGGCTCGGCTTCGCGCTGGGTCTGCGCGGCGGCGACGCGACTCGCGCGCGCGGTCGGCCGGCGACGAGCGCTGCAGGACCGATGCGCCCTGGCCGCCTTGCGCGACCACGCCCATCAGCTGGACCGCCTCGCTGAGCATCTCGTAGTTGCGCCGCACCCGATCCTGGAACGCCAGGTCGATCGCCTGCGTCTCCTCGGCGGCGCGGCGGGCGGAGGCCAGCAGGTCGTCGAGGCCCTGCTGCACCGTGGCGCGGATCTCGTCGGCCTTGGCGCCGGTCTCCTGCGGCAGCCGCGCGGCGCGCGCGGCACCTCGTCCATCATCGCGTTCAGGCCATCGAGCGAGACACGCGCGTTGGCGACCTGGGCCTCCAGGCGCTGCACCGCCTGGTCGCCGGCGTCCTCCACCAGCCGCGCCGACTGCTCGATCAGGCCGCGCGCCTGGTCGAGGCGGGTGTCGAACACCTGGTCGGCCTTCTGGCCGGCGGTGAACGCCGCCTCGTTCAGCAGGTCGACCCGCGCCCGGGCCGCCTCGGCATGCACGTCGGCCGCCTCGCGCGCCTCGACCGCGGCGGCCGACAGCGCCTCGATGGTCGAGCGCATCGCCGCCTCCAGGTGCTCGCGCTCGCGGTCGCCGGCCTCGGAGAGGTCCTTCAGCGTGCCCTCGGCCGAGCGGGCGAAGGCGTCGCGCTCGGCGCCGGCGGCCTGCGCGAGCTCGCGGAACTTGCCGCCCGCCGCGTGGATCAGCTCGCTGAGCGCGCGTGGCGCCGATGACCGTCGCCTCGTTGAGGTCGGTGACGTCCCGTCGGGCCGAGGCCACGAACTCGGCAAGCTGCGCGGTGCGGCTCTCGGCCAGCGTGGCGAAGTCCTCCTGCTCGGCGCGCAAGGCATGGGCGACGGTGACCAGCGCCGCGCGCTGATGGGTGAGACCGTCCTCCAGCGCGCGCATCTGGTCGCCGACGCCGCCGCTGGCGGTCTCCAGCCGGCCGACCTGGCGGCCGAGGTCCTCGGTGGCGACGCGCGAGGCGTCGACCGCCTCGCCGGCCGCGGCGGCGAGATCGGCGGCGCGGGCCGCCAGCGCCGCTTCGGCCTCGCGCAGCTGGGTCTCGGCGAGGTCGGAGGCCTCGGCGACCATGTGCGCCTGGCGGTTGATGGCGTCGGTCACCGCCGCGGAGCGGGCGTCGAGGGTCAGCGCCAGCGTGTTGAGCTCGCCGCGCTCGCGGCTCAGCGTCTCGACCAGCCCGACGGCGGTGCGCGAGGCGTGGGCGGTGGCCTCGGCCAGCCGCTCGGTCTCCATGGCCAGCGCCTCGCGCAGCGCCGTCAGGTGGTCGCGCGCCTGGTTGGCGACCTCGACGGCGGTGGCGATCTGGCCGCGCATGGCCTCGACCACCGCGCCGGTCTGGGCGGCGGCCAGCGCGGTCGGGCCGATCAGCTCGTCGGTGAGCCGCTTGGCGCGGCGCGCCTCGGCCGCCAGCGAGCGGGCCTGGAGCACCACGTAGGCGCCGGCCAAGATCAGGCCCATCGGCGCGATCGCCAGCAGGGCCAGGAAGGCGACGGTCAGCGGCGCGAGCGCGAAGCCGCTCTTCGAGATGTAGCCTAAGCGAAGGCCGCCACCGCGCCGGCCCAGAGCAGCGCAGCCCGCGCCGGCGATCAGATAGATGCCGGCCCGGCTGGGCTGCCGGCTCGCCCAGGCGGTTCAGCACCGCGCGGGGCTCCAGCGCCGGCGCGAGCGGCGCAGTCGGACCGCGCGACGGCGGTGTTCAGCGCATCGGGCTCCGGCAGCGGACGGTGAGCTCCGCACGCGCGAGCCTGAGGTCGCCGGCGCGGGACTTGCAGCGCCGCTGCGGGCGCAGGTTCGGCCGGCGCGGCCGGCGCGGCTCCGACAGCTCGGCGCGCGTGGCATCTTCATCGGCGGCGTCGGCGCCCGGCGGCTCGTCCTCGGGCGCGCCCGACGTGGACGGCGCGTCCGGCTCGCCGGTGGTGAAGATCAGAGGCGTCGGTCGCCGGGGAGCCATCGCTTTGGGTCGCCAACCTCCACACGCGGCGCGGACCAGTTTGCGCCGTCTTTTCAATAACGCGGGGCGGGATCGCGGTCAAAGGCGCTTCCCTTGCAAGCTCCGGCGTCTGACGAGTCGCGTCCAGCCGCGGCGGCCCGCATCTTGCGCAAGGCCGGCCCGTCCCTTAACTCACGCCCCATAGGGCTGGCCGGCCGACCCGCGACCTCTTGGGACGCGGGCGGCGGAGCATTCAGGCAAGGCCGGAACAAGCGTTCATGTCATCCACGACCCTGCGCGCCGTTGCCGACCCGCCGGCGCGGCGCCACTGTCACCGGTGCGGCTGACCCACCTGCAGCGGCTCGAGGCCGAGAGCATCCACATCATGCGCGAGGTGGTGGCCGAGTTCGAGCAACCCGGTGATGCTCTATTCGATCGGCAAGGATTCCGGCGGTGATGCTGCACCTGGCGATGAAGGCGTTCTATCCCGCCAAGCCGCCGTTCCCGCTGCTGCACGTCGACACGACCTGGAAGTTCCGGGAGATGATCGAGTTCCGCGACGCGATGGCGCGCGAGCTCGGCCTCGAGCTGCTCGTGCACATCAACGAGGAGGGCGTGGCGCGCGGGCATCAACCCGTTCGACTCACGGCTCGGCGCTGCACACCGCAGGTGATGAAGACCGAGGCGCTGAAGCAGGCGCTCGACAAGTACGGCTTCGACGCCGCCTTCGGCGGCGCGCGGCGCGACGAGGAGAAGAGCCGCGCCAAGGAGCGCATCTTCTCGTTCCGCATCGGCCAGCCACGCCTGGGACCCGAAGAACCAGCGCCCCGAGCTCTGGCAGCTCTACAACACCCGCATGCGACAAGGGCGAGAGCGATCCGCGTCTTTCCGCTGTCCAACTGGACCGAGCTCGACATCTGGCAATACATCCACGCTGGAGAACATCCCGATCGTGCCGCTCTACTTCGCCGCGCGAGCGGCCGGTGGTGGAGCGCGACGGCACGCTGATCATGGTCGACGACGAGCGCATGCCGCTGCAGCCCGGCGAGAGTGCCGAAGATGCGCATGGTGCGCTTCCGCACGCTGGGCTGCTATCCGCTGACCGGCGCGATCGAGAGCGACGCCGACGACGCTGCCGGAGATCATCGCAGGAGATGCTGCTCGCCACGCACCTCCGAGCGCCAGGGCCGGCTGATCGACCACGACGCAGACGGCCTCGATGGAGAAGAAGAAGCAGGAGGGCTATTTCTGATGACGCACGCGTCGCGAGCTGATCGCCGCGCGACATCGACGCCTACCTCGAGGCGCACGCAGCACAAGAGCCTGCTGCGCTTCATCACCTGCGGCAGCGTCGACGACGGCAAGTCCACCCTGATCGGGCGGCTGCTCTACGATTCCAAGCTGATCTTCGAGGACCAGCTCGCCGCGCTGGAGAGCGGATTCCAAGCAAGCTCGGCACGCACGGGCGAGGACATCGACTTCGCGCTGCTGGTCGACGGCCTCGAGGCCGAGCGCGAGCAGGGCATCACCATCGACGTCGCCTACCGCTTCTTCGCCACCGACAAGCGCAAGTTCATCGTCGCCGACACGCCCGGCCACGAGCAGTACACGCGCAACATGGTCGACCGGCGCCTCGACCGCCGATCTCGCCGTGATCCTGATCGATGCGCGCAAGGGCGTGCTGACCCAGACGCGCCGCCACGCCTATCATCGCGTCGCTGCTCGGCATCCGCCACGTCGTGCTGGCGGTGAACAAGATGGACCTGGTCGGCTACGACGCAGGCGGTGTTCGACGCGATCGTCGCCGACTACCGCGCCTTCGCCGACGCAGCTCGGCTTCGACGAGCATCGTCGCCGATCCCGATGTCGGCGCTGCGCGGCGACAACGTCACCTCGCGCCAGCGCGAACACGCCCTGGTATCAGCGGCCCGACGCTGCTCGAGCATCTGGAGACGCGTCGAGATCGACGACCGCGGCTCGCAGGCCGAGCCGTTCCGCATGCCGGTGCAGTGGGTCAACCGGCCCGAATCTCGATTTCCGCGGCTTCGCCGGCACTGATCGTCGAGCGGCACGGTCCGGCCGGGCGACGCGATCGCGCGTCCTGCCGTCCGGCAGCGACGACGCACGGTCGCGCGCATCGTCACCATGGACGGCGATCTCGACCGAGGCGCGTCGCGGGCGAGTCGGTCACGCTGACCTTGACCGACGAGGTCGACATGCTCGCGCGGCGACGTGCTCGCGCGCCGCCGACGCGCCGGCCGGAGGTCGCCGACCAGTTCGAGGCGCACATCGTCTGGATGGCCGAGGAGCCGATGCTGCCCGGCCGGCCCTATCTGCTGAAGCTCGGCACCAGCACCGTGCCGGCGCACGGTCACCGACGCTCAAGTACAAGATCAACGTCAACACGCTCGAGCACCTGGCCGCCAAGACGCTCGCAGCTGAACGAGATCGGCGTACTGCAATCTCTCGCCTCGACCAGCCGATCGCCTTCGATCCCTACGCCGAGAACCGCGACACCGGCGGCTTCATCCTGATCGACCGCTTCACCAACGCGACGGTCGGCGCCGGCATGATCGCACTTCGCGCTGCGCCGCGCCACCAACGTCCACTGGCAGGCGCTCGACGTCAACAAGCGACGCGCGCGCCGAGCTCAAGGGCCAGAAGCCGGCGGTGCTGTGGTTCACCGGCCTGTCCGGCTCCGGCAAGTCGACCATCGCCAATCTGGTCGAGAAGAAGCTGCACGCGCTGGGCCGCCACACCTACCTGCTCGACGGCGACAATGTGCGCCACGGCCTCAACCGCGATCTCGGCTTCACCGACGCCGACCGGGTGGAGAACATCCGCCGCGTCGGCGAGGTGGCGAAGCTGATGGTCGACGCCGGCCTGATCGTGCTGGTCGTCGTTCATCTCGCCGTTCCGCTCCGAGCGGCGCATGGCGCGCGAGCTGATGGAGCGCGGGCGAGTTCATCGAGGTCTTCGTCGACACGCCGCTCGAGGTCTGCCGAGCAGCGCGACCCCAAGGGCCTCTACAAGAAGGCCACGGCCGGCGAGATCAAGAACTTCACCGGCATCGACAGCCCCTACGAGCCGCCCGAAGCACCCCGAGATCCGCGTCGACACCACCGCGATGTCCGCCGCCGAGGCCGCCGAACTGATCGTCGACCAGATGGACGGCGCGCGAAGACTACTCGATCTGAGTCCGCGCATGCGCGGCGTCGGTGATGGCGCTGCGCCCTACGCCTGCGCTGCGAGTGTCGAGGTCCACGGAGAGCACGCAGCGCTTAGCACAGGGACTCTATCCGAGACAGTAGCCGCTGGTGAGCTTGCTTGCCCGGATCTGCGTGCGCCTGAGCGCCGCGGCTCCCCGCCGGATGCCACGTAGCCTTGGCTGTCCGCTCCGTAAGGAACTCGAAGGCCGAGCGAGGAGAACAGAGCCATGACCGACAGCAACCAAGGGACCGGGCTGCAGCTGCGCTCGCTGGTGAAGGACGGCGAGCTCGAGCTGTCGCTGGCGCGGGTGCCGATCCCGACGCCGGACGACGACGAGATCCTGGTCCGCGTCGAGGCGACGCCGATCAACCCGTCCGACCTCGGCCTGCTGCTCGGCCCCGCCGACCTCTCCACGGCCGAGGTGGCCGGCGCCGGCGACGAGGCGGCGTCACCGCGAAGATCCCGCCGCAGTTCATGCGCGCGCATGGCCGCGCCGCGCGAGGGCCAGTCGCTGCCGGTCGGCAACGAGGGCGCGGGCGTCGTGGTGGACGCCGGCGCTCGCCGGCGCGCAGGCGCTGATCGGCAAGACCGTCGCCATCCTCGGCGGCGCGATGTACGCGCCAGTACCGCACCGTGAAGGCCGCCGACGCGCTGGTGCTGCACGACGATGCGACGCCGCGCGACGGCGCCTCCTGCTTCGTCAACCCGCTGACGGCGCTCGGCATGGTCGGCACCATGCGGCTGGAGGGCCACACCGGCGCTCGTCCACACCGCGGCCGCCTCCAACCTCGGCCAGATGCTGGTGAAGATCTGCCTCGCAGGACGGCGTGCCGCTGGTGAACATCGTGCGCAGCCCCGCGCAGGCCGCGCTGCTGAAGGGCCTCGGCGCCGAGCACGTGGTCGATTCCAGCCACGCCGGGCTTCATGGACGACCTGATCGCCGCGCTCGACGCCACCGGCGCCACGCTCGCCTTCGACGCCATCGGCGGCGGCAAGCTGGCCGGCCAGATCCTCACCGGCATGGAGATCGTGGCGGCGCGCAAGGGCGGCGGCGCCTTCAACCGCTACGGCTCGACCACCCACAAGCAGGTCTACATCTACGGCGGCCTCGACACCGGCCCGACCGAGCTCAACCGCGCCTTCGGCATGGTCTGGGGCATCGGCGGCTGGCTGCTCGACCTACTTCATCCAGAAGGTCGGCCCGGCGGAGGCCACCAAGCTGCGCCAGCGCGTCGCCGACGAGCTGAAGACCACCTTCGCCAGCCACTACACCGCCGAGATCATCGCTCGCCGAGGCGCTGCAGCCCGAGACGCTCGCCGCCACAACAAGAAGGCGACCGGCGAGAAGTACCTGATCGTCCCGAACAAGGGGGTCTAGGCCTAGGCGGGCGCGACCGCCGCCCGCCTGCCCACCCGGATCGGCAGGCGCTCCCAGCAGGCCAGCACGGCGAACGCGGTGACGGCGGCGAGGCCGAGGTCGGGGGCGGTGACTTCGCAGACCGCGCAGAGCGCGACGAGACGGCGCAGCCAGCCGGGGCCGTCCAGGCGCAGCGCCAGCGCCACGGCGGGGATCACCAGCAGCGTGCCGTCGTAGTGCATCGCGTAGGGCGCGACGAGCAGGCTGCCGGCGCCCAGCGCCGCGAGCCGCGTCGCCGGATCGCGATCCTTGGCGAACACGCGCCAGACGAGGCCAAGCCCGAAGAGCGCAAAGGCGGCGCGCCAGGCGAGCGCCGCGGCGCCCGTCAGGCCGAGCTCGTGCGCGGCGCCGTAGGGGGTGATGACGCCGGGCATCAGGCGCGGGATCCCCTCCACCACCGCCTGGAACGGGCCGAGGCTCGCCAGCCACTCCGGCCAGCGCGCGAAGCCGAAGCAGAGCACGCTGATCGCCGCCAGCGCGGCGCCGGCGAGCGCCGCGGCGCCCAGCGTCTCGAACGCCCCGCAGGCGAGGAGCGCCACCGGGGCCAGCAGCGCCGCCTGCGGCTTCAGCGCGGCGGCAAGCGCGATCAGCACGCCGGCCAGCCGCGGCCGGCGCGGCAGCTCGGCGATCGCCAGCGCCGCGAGGCCCGCCGCCAGCACCACGGTCTGACCGGCCAGCGCCGCCAGCACGACCGCCGGCGAGAGCATCATCAGCCCGAGCGCCAGCACCCGCCGGTTCGCGGACCAGTCGCATCCCTGCAGCGAGGAAGACCCCGAAGCTCATCGCGGTCCAGAGCGCCAGCGCCGGCCAGAACGGCAGCGCCCCGAACGGCGCCAGCGCCAGCAGCGCGGTCGGCGGATAGGCGTAGGGCCGCATCCAGTGGAAGTTGGGCAGCAGCCAGCCCTGCGCGCGGGTGACGGCGGCGAAGTCGTAGAGGTGGCCGGGGTCGGTCCAGGCCATGCGGCCGGCGGTCCACAGCGGCAGGAAGTCGACGCCGAGCGGCTGGAAATTCACCAGCGTCCAGGTCTCGCCGGCCGCCAGCGCGCCCAGCGCCAGCGCCAGCGCCCAGAGGATGCGCGGCTTCAGCCTGTCGTCGAGCGTGGAGAGCCGGGGCGCGTCCAAGAGGCAGGTCCGATCGGGGAAGATGCGCGCCATGCTAGGCGGCGTTTCCTAGCGAAGCCTTGCGCTCTGGGCGATCGCGCCCGTAGCGGCTAGACCGGCGTCCGTGCCGCCCGTTCCGCCAACCCCTGACCCGGCGTCCGCGGCCGAGCGGCGCGTGCGGCTCGGCGCGCCGTTCGGCCGCCTGCTGGCGGTCTGGATCGCGCTGGCGCTCTTTCTCGGCCTGGTGATCGCCGGGTTCGGCTCGCTCACCTACCGGCGACTGGACCACCGAGGCGTTCTTCTTCTGGCGCCAGGACGCGCCGGTGCTGGCCGTCTGCGTGATCCTGACCGCGGCGCTGGGGCTCGGCGCCGGCTGCCTGGCTCGCCCGCGCCAACTGGCCGCGCGGCCCCTCGGCGCGCGTCTGGGTGGGCCTGCTGGCCGCCGTCTGCCTGATCGCCGGCTGGATCGGCTGGCGGCTGGTGTTCGGGGGCTACGCCTTCTCGCTCGACGAGTTCCTGGCCAACTTCGACGCCAGGATCTTCGCCAGCGGCCGGCTGATGGCCCCCGTGCCGGAGGTCTGGCGCGGCTACGTCCCGGCGCTGCAGCCGATGTACATGCTGCCGCTGCCGAACGACGTCTGGGCCTCGTCCTACCTGCCGGTGAACGCGGCCCTCAGGGCGCTGGGCCGGCTCGCGCACGCCGAGGCGCTGGTCAACCCGCTGCTGAGCGCCTTCTCGATCGTCGCGGTCTGGGGCGTCGGGCGCCGGCTCTGGCCGGAGCGGCCCGTCGCTGGCGCTGATCGCCGCGGCGCTGCTGGGGACCTCGCCGCAGCTGATCGTGACGTCGATGAGCGCCTACGCGATGCCGGCGCACCTGGCGTTCAATCTCGCCTGGCTGTGGCTGTTCCTGCGCGGCGGCAAGGCAGGCCACGCCGGCGCGATCGCGGTCGGGTTTCTCGCCACCGGCATCCACCAGCTGATCTTCCACCCGATGTTCGTTGCGCCGTTCGTGCTGCAGCTGTGGCTGCGGCGGCGCTGGGGGCTGGGGGCGCTCTACACGCTGGCCTACGCCGCCATCTGCCTTTTCTGGATCGAGTACTGGCCGCTGGCCAGCTGGGTGAGCGGCGTGCAGCCGGGCGACAGCGACGGGACCGGCGGCGGCTACCTTCTCGACCGCATCGGCGACGTGCTGGACGACATGTACTGGCGCAACGTCGGCGTCTTCGCCGAGAACATCGTGCGCTTCGCCGCCTGGCAGAACCTGCTGCTCGCCCCGCTCGCCCTGGTGGGCGGCGGTCTCGGTGATCCGCACCAAGGGCTACCTGCGCGCGCTGGTGCTGGGCGTCTTCCTGACGCTGGTGGCCGTCTTCGTGGCGACGCCCAGCCAGACGCACGGCTGGGGCTATCGCTACCTGCACGGCCTCTTGGGCTCGATTGCGCTGGTCGGCGCCTGGGGCTGGGCGCGGCTGACCGACGCGCTCGCGCCGCAGCGCAAGGCCGCGGCGGCCGGCGCGCTCGCCATCGCCAGCGCGCTCTCGCTCGTGGTGCTGACGCCCTTCCGCGCCTGGCAGGCCTGGGACTACGTGCGCCCGTTCGCCGCCGCCAACGCCGCCGTGCAGGGCGCCAAGGCCGACGTGGTGGTGATCGACCACAACTCCGACGTGCTCTTCGACCTGGGCACGCTGGAGCGCAACGACCCGTTCCTCGCCCGCCTGCCGCGGGTGATCGCGCTGATCGGCCTGACCGACGAAGGCGTGCGCCGGCTCTGCGCCAGCCAGCGCGTCGTGGTGTTCAACGCCCAGAGCGCCAAGACCTGGGGCCTCTTCACCGCCCCCTGGCACGGCAGCCTCTACGCCGCCCACGAGCGGGCGCTGATGATCAGCCTGGGCTGCTACGGGTGATGACGCGCTCGATATCAGGCGGTTAGCGCTCTCCCTCCACCAACTTGCAGGGGAGCGGATCGGGGAGTGGGGCGTCGCAAGCTGGATGCGCGGAGACTGCCGCTGGACCTCGCTACCCGGAGAGTTCCGAGCAGACATCCTCACCCCTAGCCCCTCCCCGCAAGGGGGAGAAGCAGGTTGGCGACCACACCCGGCAGCGTCGGCCCTGCCCCTATCCCTCCGCCCGCAGGTTCGCCAGGCGCACCCGGGCCAGGTCGGCGTCGACCATTTCGCGGATCACTTCCTCGAGCGTGCGGGTGGTTTGCCAGCCGAGCTTGGCCTTGGCCTTGGACGGGATCGCCCAGCAGCACGTCGACCTCGGCGGGGCGGTACAGGCCGGATCGATCTTCACGTAGTCGTCCATCTCCAGGCCGACGTAGTCGAAGGCGATCTGGCACATGTCGCGCACCGTGGTGGTGACGCCGGTGGCGACCACATAGTCGTCCGGCTTGTCCTGCTGCAGCATCAGCCACATGGCGCGCACGTAGTCCTTGGCGTGGCCCCAGTCGCGCTTGGCGTCGATGTTGCCGAGCCGCAGCTCGCTGCGCGAGGCCGAGCTTGATGCGCGCCACGCCGTCGGTGACCTTGCGCGTGACGAACTCGATGCCGCGCAGCGGGCTCTCGTGGTTGAACAGGATGCCCGACGAGGCGTGCAGGCCGAAGCTCTCGCGGTAGTTCACCGTCATCCAGTGGCCGTAGAGCTTGGCCGACGGCGTAGGGCGAGCGCGGGTAGAACGGCGTCGTCTCGTTCTGCGCGGCTCCTGCGATCAGGCCGAACATCTCCGACGACGAGGCCTGGTAGAAGCGCGCCTTGGGCGCCGCAACGCGCATCGCCTCCAGCATGTTGACCACGCCGACGGCCGGTGACCTGCCGGTCAGCAGCGGCTGGTCCCACGAGGTCGCGACGAACGACTGGGCCGCGAGGTTGTAGATCTCGTCCGGCTGGACTGCGCTCCACGATGCGCAGCAGCGAGGAGCAGGTCGACCATATTGCCGTCGACGAGGTGGACGCGGTCGGCGATGCCCAGCCAGCGCAGCCGGTGGTCGGCGATCGCCGAGATGCGAGGAGCGGCGCACCACGCCGAACACCTCGTAGCCCTTCTCGAGCAGCAACTGCGCGAGGTAGGCGCCGTCCTGGCCGGTGACGCCGGTAATCAATGCACGCGGCAAGGTTCACTCCCGAAACGAGACTCTGCCGCGAGCCCATAGCCCAGGGACGCGATCGTTGCGATAGAGGCCGTGAAATCAGGGCGCGAACTCGCCCGGGCGCCTTTCTTACGGGTCAAGGCGCGGGTCACGACCGCCCAGTGGGTGGCGACGTAGTTCCAGGCGAACAGCAGCGCGGTCACCGCCGGCGAGGCCAGCCACATCGGCAGATGGGCGACACCGTGCAGCAGCCAGACGCCGCCGATCGAGAGCGGCAGGTTCAGCAGCATCGCGGCGGTGTAGCGGGCCAGACCCCGCACCGTCATCGGCTCGGAGAAGGTGAAGCGGCAGTGCAGCGTGTAACCCACCGCCACGTTGACCACGAACGCGAAGACGCTGGAGGCCACGAAGTTCACGCCCAGCGCATCGCCGGCGATCATGATGAGGTTGTAGAGCCCGGCGCAGAGCGCGCCGACCAACACGTAGCGCGGGATGCGGTCGAACCTCATGGCGCTGGCGCGGCCTGGGTCGTCGGATGCGAGAGCGTGACGTACACGCAGGCATTATCCCTGGTGATGCCCGCCGGCGTAAGGGCGTCCTCGACGAAGCCGCGGGCGTTCATCATCGCCGCCAGCGCCGCGGCGGTCGGCGGGCCGACGACAGGGATACGCTTCAGCACGAAGCGAGAAGCCGGTGAGGCGCAGCACCGTGGTCCAGGCGAGCGGCCCGACCACCGGCTCGCAGGCGCTCACCATGAAGCCGAAGCCCTCGATCTCGGCGACCAGCCCTTGCCGGGTCCAGCGCCGGTGATCCTCCGGGTGCGGATGGTAGAGCCACGTTCCATGGGTGGAGAGCAGCAGCCGGCCGTCCGGCTTCAGCACTCGCCGCGCCTCGGCGAAGTAGCGGCCAAGGTCGCGCACATGCTCCAGCACCTGGAACGAGACCACCACGTCGGCGCTGGCGTCGGCGGCGTCGATCCGCCCGTCCGGCGCGATGGCGATGTCGGGCGCGCCGTCGAAGTCGGCCCCGAGATACGTGCAGCCGGCCGCCTCGAAGAGCGGGCGGTAGGGCATGTTCCCACAGCCGTAGTCGATCACCACCGCGCCGGGCGCGCCGAGTTCGGCGGCGAACCGGCGGATCTCGCGGGCCATGCCGCGCATCACCAGCCAGTCGCTGTCGACCATGCGCGGCTTCAGCCGCCGCACCGGGTCGTTGGTCTCCGAGCTGATCCGCTCGCCGCTCATGCCGGCTCCAGCGCCGCGGCGGCCCGCGCGGGTTCGATCAGTCCACGGATGATCTCGGCATGGCGATCGGCGGCGGCGGACCAGGCGTAGCGGCGGCGCACGAACGCGTAGCGGCGCTGAGCATCGCCCGGCGCGGCCTCCGAAAAGGCGCGGTCCATGGCTGCGAGCACCTCCGCGGCGGCGGCGTCCTGATCGCGCCCCTCGACCTCGACGCCGCTCAGGTAGGCGGCGGCCTCGGCGTCGGCGCGGGTGCTCTCGGCGCCGCAGACCACCGGCAGGCCGCAGGCCAGCGCCTCCTGCACGACCAGCGGGAAGCCCTCGCCCTGGCTCGGCAGCACGAAGACGTCGGCGGCGCGGTAGAGCTCGGCGAGGCCGGCGCCGGCGAGGTCGGAGAAGACGCGCACGTTGGCGAGGCCCCACGCGGCCGGATCGATCACCCCCCAGCCGGCGAAGCGCGAAGGTCACGTCCGGCCGGGCCGCCGCCGCGCGGCGGAGGATCTCGACGCCCTTCTTCTCGACGAAGCGGCCGACGAAGAGCGCGACCCGACCGGCGAGCCCGAAGCGGTCGCGCGCCGCGGCGCGCTCGCCGCCGCAAGCGGGCCGGAAGACCTCGGTGTCGACGCCGTTGAAGACGAGGCGCGGCGGCGAGGCGAAACCGCAGCCGCCCGAAATAGGTCCGCACGAACTCGCTGATGAACACCACCTGGTCCGCGCCGCTCAGCACCGGCGCAGCGACCAGCCGGTTGGCCAGCGCCATCAGGCCCCGCAGCACCGGGCTGCGGTACGGGATCTGGCCGATGTGCTGGACGATGACCAGCGGGCGCCGGTGCGCCTTGGCGGCCAGGAAGGTGACGACGCTCGCCATATAGAGCGCATCGTGCAGCAGCACCGCGTCGGCCGCCTTCACCTCGCGCCACAGCCGGGCGATCGACCCAGGCGACAGCACCGGCCACGGCACGCCCAGCCGCCGCTCGGCGACGTTCCAGACCCGCGCCGCCACGCATCGCAGGCCCGCGTCGGCGGGCGCCGGCGTCGTGTCGCTGGCCAGCCAGGTCACCTCGAAGCCGCGCACCGACAGCTCGCGCGCCAGCCGCCCGGCCACGATCTCCAGCCCTCCGCGATGGCTGTCGAAGAAGTTGGAGACGGTAAGCAGTTTGATGGCGCCGCTCACGCCTCGACCGACCTGAGCGGCGCGGCCAGCTGCGGCTCCGGCCTGGCCAGCGCCTCGGGACCTTCCAGGGCCAGGTAAGCGAGGCGGCGCTGCTCGAGCCGGGCCCGCGCCACCGTGTCGAGGATCAATCCGCAGACGAAGCTCAGCAGCGCGACGACCGCCAGGCCCACGGCGACCACCAGGGTCGGCAGGCGCGGCACCAGGCCGGTGCGGAAATAGCCCATCAGCACCGGCGTCGCGAGCAGCGCGGCCACCAGCAGCGCGACCAGCCCGGAGATGCCGAAGAACTGCAGCGGCCGCTCCTCGCGCACCATCAGGCTGATCATCCTGAGGATCCGCCAGCCGTCGCGGAACGTGGAGAGCTTGCTCTCGGACCCCTCCGGCCGCGCGCCGTAAGGCGCCTCGACCTCGGCTGCCGGCAGCCGCATCTGCAGCGTGTGGACGGTGAGCTCGGTCTCGATCTCGAAGCCCCGCGAGTGGGCCGGGAAGCTCTTTACGAAGCGGCGGCTGAAGGCGCGGTAGCCGGAGAGCATGTCCTCGAACTGGCGGCCGAACACCAGCCGCACCGCGCCGCTGAGCGCCCGGTTGCCGAACCGGTGGCCGGCGCGGAACGCCTCCGCCTCGGTGGAAACGCGCGCGGCGCTGACCATGTCGAGCCCCTCCTCGATCAGCCGGCGCACCAGCATCGGCGCGGCGGCCGCGTCGTAGGTGCCGTCGCCGTCGACCAGCAGGTAGACGTCTGCCTCGACGTCCGAGAACATCCGCCGCACCACGTTGCCCTTGCCACGGATCGGCGCGATGCGGACCAGCGCGCCGGCCGCGGCGGCCCTGGCGGCGGTGTCGTCGGTGGAGCGATTGTCGAACACCCAGACCTGCGAGGTCGGCAGCGCGCGGGCGAAGTCGGCCACCACGCCGGCCACGGTGGCGGCCTCGTTGTGGCAGGGGACCAGCACGGCGATGCGCGGGGTGCGCGTTTCGCCGTCGATCCGCCGCGCGGGGGCCAGGGCCGTCACTGTCTAGGTCGCCTCCGAGGTGCGCGGGGAGCTTATCACGCCGGCCCCAATTCCCGATCCGGCAGGGGCCTAGGCTCGCCCGGACGCTCGTCGGCAGCGAACGCCAGCCGGCCGGCGAGCAGCGTCTGCGGCGTCAGCGCCGTCCATAGCGTGAAGGCGGTCACCGCCGCTGCGCCCCAGAGCGGGATCGCCGCGCAGCAGAGCACGGCGCTGGCGAGGGCCGCGGCGATCCACGGTCCCGGCTGGGTGCGGTGGGTCAGCATCAGCGCCGCCGCCGGGACCAGCAGCGCGGCGTCGTAGTGCATGGCGTAGGGCGTCACGAAGAGCCCGCCGCCCAGCAGCGCCGCGAGTCGACGGGCGGGGTCGGTGGTGCGCCGGAACACCATCCAGGCCATCACTGCCGCGCCGAGGCCGAACGCCAGGCGCCAGACGTCCTCGGCGCCCGGGTCGAGCTGCAGCGTGTGGCCGAGCGCGGTCGGGGTGATCATCCCACGCTCCAGGCCCCACGAGGTCATCACCATGTGCTGGAAGCGCGGCACGGCGGCGATCCAGTCCGTCCAGGCGGCCACGCCGAACAGCAGCGCCGAGACCAGCACCGCGCACGCCAGCGTCGCGCCGGCGCTGAGCAGCGCGCGCCACTCGCGGGTCGCCAGGAGCGCCAGCGGCAGCAGCACCAGCGCCTGCGGCTTCAGCGCGCCGGCGAGGCCGAACAGCACGCCGGCCAGCACCGGCCGCGGCTTCAGCCAGAACAGCGCCGCCACCGCGAGCGCGGCGACGTAGAAGGTCACCTGCCCGGTCACCAGCACCAGCACCGACGCCGGCGTCAGCGTCATCGCCAGCAGCGTCAGCGTGCGCGGCGACTTCAGGTGGGCGAACATCACCCAGAGCAGCAGGGCGAGGCCAAGCCCGGTCCAGAGCGCGTTGGCGAGGTCGAACGGCGCCGGGCTGAACGGCAGGAAGGCGAGGAGCGCCGAGGGCGGATAGACGAACGGCCGCAGGCCGCCGCGGAAGTGCTCCAGCATCGGGTGCTGCAGACGGGTGAGGCCGGCGAAGTCGTAGATGCGGTGCGGGTGCGCGAAGGCCTCGCGCGCCGCCGACCACATCGGCATGAAGTCGATGCCCAGCGGCTGGTAGGCCAGCAGCCGGTTCACGTGGTCCCAGGCCTTGTCGGCGAGGTAGAGGGCGCCCGCCGCCATCACCACGACCCGCAGCCAGCCCCAGGCCCTGGCCCAGCTCATCGGTCGAGACTCGTTTCCCTACGCGCTTCACGCGAACACGCGTTCGTGATCGCCCTCGCGCTTCGGCGCGCCGCCGTCAAGCCTGCGCGGCGCCGCGGCGGATCACTTCTGCCGCGAGACGAACAGCGACGGCCAGTCGTCGGGCGGCACGCCGCGGCATTCGGGCATGACCTGCGAGCTGGCGATCTGGAAGGCCTTGCCGTCCCAGACCCAGGCCTCGGTCGATCCGCAGTCGGCGATGCCGCGGGCCTTGGCGAAGGCCGAGAGCGTCTGGGTCTTCGGATCGAAGCCGACGTTCATCAGCAGGTCCTCGCCGGCCTGGCCGGCGCCCGGCGGCTCGGGGAAGGTGACGCGCTTCAGGTGGCCGGCGTGCTCGTCGCCGACGAAGAAGACGGTGGTCTCGTTGTAGGCCGCCATCTGGCATTCCGGGCCCCAGAGCACGACGCCCGGCGAGAGCCGCGCGATGGTGTCGTCGGGCTCGCCGCTGGAGGCGTCGAAATCGCAGTCCTGGACGCCCTTGATCAGCGACCTGGGGGCGTGCGGCGGGAGCCCGGCCTGGCTCACCGGCGCTGCCGCGCGGACCAGCGGCGCCGCGGCCCGCGGATGCGCGGATGAGGCCGGCGCAGCGCCCTTGCGGGCCAGCGCGGTCACCGTGCCGACCCGGCCCTGCTGGTCGTCGACCCAGAGCAGCACCGCGGCGCTGCCGGCGAGCGAAACCGCCGCCAGCGACTTGCCGCCAGCGTTCAGCTCCAGGCTCTGGCCGTTGCGCAGCGCGGCGATGAGGCGCGCGGCGGCGGCGGCCGGAAGCGTGGCGCGGGCGCCCGCGTCGCTGCCGACCGCATGCACGGGGCCGAGCCCGGCGATCGGCTTGCCGTCGAGGGTCAGCGTCCAATCCTCGGTCGGCTGCTTGTCGCCGACGTCGAAAACGATGGCCACCTGAGGCTGGGCGGCGGGGCCGGCCTGGCGATCGATCTTCAGGTAGGCGCCCGGATCGGCGTCTTCCGCCGAGAAGCCGAAAGCCGTGCAGTCGCCGATATTGCTGCAGACCGCGGTCCAGTCCTTCACGGTCTTGGTCCCGGCCGCGTGCGCCGCGCCAGCCATCGCCAGCGCGGCTGCGGCCGCCAGCAGCCATGCCTTCACCCGTCAGCCCCCGCCAAGCGCCATGCGCCGAATCTGCGCCATCCGCACGTAGAGCGCCACGATCTGGCGGTTCATGGCTGCGTCGCCGGCGGTCTCGACCCGCTCGTGCAGCGCGATCAACTGGCGGCGCAGGCGCGCGTTGGCCGCATCGAGCGCGGGGACCGAGAGATCGGCGTCGGTCTCGCGGGCCACCGCGGCCAGCGCGCCGTCGTCGTCGTACCGGTCGGCTTCGGCGAAGAGCGCGCGGATGTCGGCGTTCTCGAGGGCGGCGTCGTGCGCCGCGCGGTCCGCCTCCGCGGCCGCCAGCATGGTCAGCGTGCTCACCATGCCCATGCGGCTGGCGGCATAGATCATGCCGACCTCGGGCGACGGCGGGCTCGCCAGCGCCACGACGACCCCCTGCAGCACGTCGCGCACGTTGGGGGTCATGCCGCCAGCCTCCTCAGGTGCTCGGCCAGGATCTCGTCCTGGCGGCGCGCGGTGTACCAGCCGGAAAAGCAGAGGATCGGCTCCTTGAAGCCGCTGTCGCGGTACTCCTTGGCCGAGGAGATCCAGATCGCCTGGCCCTTCACCGAGGCGAACACCTCCCACCAGGCGAACGCGGCGGGATCGACCTTCAGCCCGCTGGCGGCCTCCCAGATGCGCGATCGCGTCGGCCTTCGTGCACATGCCGCCGACCTGGTCGCTGTCGTTGGTATGGCGCCAGAGCGGGTCGAGCGCCCAGCCGAGGTCCTCCAGCGGATCGCCGATGTGCGCCATCTCCCAGTCGAGCACGGCGATGATCCTGCCCGCTCCGTCGTGCAGGAAGTTGCCGGAGCGGTAGTCGCCGTGCACGACGCTGAGCTTCTGGGCCGGCGGCGGCGGATGGGCGTAGAGCCAGCGGATCGCGGCGCGCACGATCGGCTGCGGGTGCAGCTCGTCGTCCACGATCACGCCCGACCAGTAGTCGAGCTCGCGCTTCCAGCACTGGTCCAGCGCCGGCGGCTCGACGACTTCGGCGATCGGCAGGGTCGCGGGATCGGCGGCGGCGATGCGGCCCAGCGTCGAGAAGAAGTCGTCGGCGATGGCGTCCGCATTCGGCGCGTACGGGTCCGGCGCGAACGGGCTGGCGGTGGCGCCGCCGTCGATGCGCGCCATGATGAAGAACGGCCGCTCCAGCTCGGCGCCCTCGAGCTCGAGGATCAGCGGCTCGGGCGCCGCGACGCCGCGGCCGTGGAACGACTTCAGCGCCAGGAACTCCGAGCGGCGGTCGGTCTCGATCAGGCTGCCGGGCGGATCGCGCCTGAGGATCAGCGGGCGCCGCTCGCCCCCGACCATCGCGTCGAACCGGTAGGTCTCGCGGCTCGCGCCGCCGGAGATGCGCGCCAGATCGACGATCTCGACCGGCGCCTCCCAGGTGCGCGTCAGATAAGCGGCGAGGCCCTCGGAGACCGGTCCGCTCAAGGGGCGTAGTCCAGCATCTGCTTGAAGCCCGAGGGCGCGTGCGGCCCGATCGCCAGCTGCTCGAGCACGCCCCTGCCCTCCTGGTGGAAGGCATTGCCGCCCTCGTAGGTCACCTTGCAGAGCGCCTGGACGTGCAGGTGGTGCGGCATGCGCGGATCGACGTCGGCGAGCTTGAAGTCCTCGCGCTCGACGGCCAGCTCGCCGTGGTTCTGCGCCATGGCCCCACTTCGGGTGGCCGTAGCCCAGCCCCAGCATGTAGAACTCGTACTGCGGCTCGTAGGTGATCTTGCGCTCGCCGTCCGGCCCACGCAGCGTGACGACCGCCTTCTTGGCGTGCCGCGTGCCGCTCTTCCACTCGATCTGGATGTCGGAGTCCTTGGTCTCGGCGTGCTGCGTGCCGTTCGAGCCGTCGCGGGCCCAGACCGCGCGCCGGTTCCAGGGCTCGCCCGAGGCCTCGTCGTTGGTGTGGAAGAAGAACGAGCCGGCCGGGAAGTTGGACGGCGACCAGATCCAGAAGAACTGGTCGGCCGACGGCGGGGCCAGCTCCTGCGCATCGCGCGCGCCCGACCGGCCGGATGCCCCAGGAGCGGTCGCGGGTGCCGACGAAGCCGTCGACGCTCTCGCGCTTGCCGTCGATCTCCAGCCAGCCGGTGTAGCGGCCGTTCTGGGTGAGGCGGGTGTAGTCCATGAAGGTGCGCGGGCCGTTGCGGCGGATGAAGCGCGGCTCCTCGATCGGGAAGGCGCGGCCCTCGAAGGTGATCTCGGCGCGGATGCCCTTGTCCGGCGCCTCGACCTTCAGCGCAGCTTCTGCAGCGGCTCGATCACCTCGATGCTGATCGGCCCGACCTGCATGTCCATCCGCTCCATGCCGAGCCACTTGCGAGGCATGCAGCGCGGTCTCGACCCCGTCGCGCACCACCACGAAGGCGGCGTCGGCGATGTTGAGGTGCGGGTAGATGCCCATCGCGGCGGCGAAGAACAGGTCGCCTTCGTACGGGTAGCCGTTGAAGAAGTAGCGGTCGTAGAAGTTGCGGTCGGTGCCGGCGTAGGCGATCGGCTCGCTGGTCTGGTGGATCGGAAAGTCGTCGCCCTTGGTCAGCACCATCGCCGCATCTCCTGATCCGCCGCCCCGCCGGCTTCTGGCGCGCCAGACTGGGCCGTATGCTCCGGCCGCTGTTGGGACCGATAACGGAGGGGCAGTCAATGCGCTGGACGCCGCGTCTGTGGGCCTCGCTGGCCGCGATCAGCGGGTTCGTCGCCGTGGCGGCCGGCGCCTTCGCCGCGCACGGCATGGCCGACCCCACGGCCAAGGAACTGCTGCGCACCGGTTCGACCTACGAGCTGGCCCACGCGCTGGCGACGCTGGTCTGCGCGGCGCTGGTCGCCGGCATGCCGCGGGCGAGGCTCGCGCCGGCCTGGTTCCTCGGCGGCAGCCTGCTCTTCAGCGGCTCGCTCTACGCGCTGGCGCTGGGCGCGCCGCGCATCGTCGGCCTGGTCACGCCGTTCGGCGGCCTCGCGTTCCTGGTCGGCTGGGCCGTGCTGGCCTGGGCCGCGGCGACCTCGAAAGCGGGCGGCGCCTGAGCTGCGGTCGGCTTGGCCAGGCCGTATGGGGCGGCGGACAGACGGCAGGGATTAGTCTGGAGGGCCCGGCTGGGCGGCGGCGACCTCGGCTCACGCCGCCGCGTGAGCCGTCGTCGGTTTGGCGAGGCCGTAGAGCGCGGCCGAGGAGGCGAGGATCATTGTCAGGATCAGCAGTGACAGCGGCCGCGCGG
>CAVPBP010000004.1:0-1235182 GCA_963701905.1 uncultured Pseudomonadota bacterium
TGCCGTCGTGCAGGAAGCCGGCGACGGCGGAGACGGCCGTGCCCATCGCGAAGGTGGTCGAGCCGGTGATCGAGGAGATCGCCCCGGCCCGGGCCGGATCGACGTTCATCGCCGCGGCCTGGGTGTTCGGCCCGACCAGCCCGAACGAGCCCAGCGTCACGTAGAGCGGCAGGATGACGCCCAGCATGCCGCCGAGCCCGGTGAAGGCGTCGAACACCACCACCGCGGCGGACACTATCGAGGCGAGGCGGGCGCGCACCAGCACCTCCTCGGGGGTGCGCCAGCGCAGCAGGTGCGCGTTCACCTGGCTCATGCCGATGAAGCCGGCCGCGTTGGCGCCGAACCACCAGCCGAAGTTGGCGGGCGCGACGTGATATACCTCGATCAGCAGGTAGGGCGACAGCGAGATCCAGCCGAAGAAGGCGCCGGTGTTGAACGCGCCGGCCAGCGCGTAGCCGACCACCCGCGGATTGCCGAGCAGGTAGCTGAAGGTGGCGAGCGGGTGCTCCTCCTTCGCCGCCGCGCGCATCTCGCCGGTGCGGCTCTCGCGGAACGCCAGGATGGCGGCGATCAGGATCGCCGCAGAGGTCGCCGCTTGGAACCAGAAGATTGACCGCCAGCTGCCGACCAGCAGCAGGTAGCCGCCGAAGATCGGCGCGACGATCGGCGCCAGCCCCAGCACCAGCATCAAGAGCGAGAGCACCCGCGCCGACATCTGGTGGCCGAAGCGGTCGCGCACCGAGGCCCGCGCCACCACCTGTCCGGCGCTGCCGCCCAGCGCCTGCCCGAACCTGGCGAGCGGTCAGCACCCAGATGTTCGGGGCGAGCGCGCAGGCCACCGCACCGCCCACGAAGACCGCCACGCCGATCAGCAGCGGCGCGCGCCGCCCGATGCGGTCCGAGAACGGCCCCCAGAACAGCTGGCCGATGCCGAGCCCAGCGAAGAACGCCGCCAGCGTCACGGTGACCGACGCCGTGCGGCGCATGCAGCCCCCGCGCAATCGCCGGCAGGCTCGGCAGATACATGTCGACCGCCAGCGGCCCCAGCGCGGTGAGGCTGCCGAGGAGGAACACCAACGGCCACGGCGCTTTGTCGGTGATCGGGGCGCGGGCCGGCGGCGGCATGGCTGGGCTGTTAGCGCACTTGAGGAACGAGAAGATAAGTCGCGGCGATATCGCTTGGATACCGCCCTACGATCCAGTTGGATCAAGCGTGAGGAACACCGCCATTGCCGCTAGGTCGCTTGCCATTTGGCCATTTCTCGCCTGCGGTATCCCCTCCTTTCGATACAGGTCGACGGCCGCAAGGAAGGGCTCAATCATTCGTGGGTCCTTGGCCAAGACCGACCTGATAACCCGGTTGGCGGCGTCGCGTCCGCGGTGAGCTTGGGCGTATTCGATGGCCCATGTCGGTGCGAGCAATTCCGTTGCCTCAAAGATCCTTATGGCCGCGTCAGGGTCTTTGAACATTGCGAAGAAGGGTAAGACGATCTGGCGGATAGCGGTGATTAAGTCGTGAAGTGAAGACGCGCGGGTAGCCCGATCTGCGAAGTCCCACTCCATCCACGTCCGAGGCAGCCGGAGGTGACCGATTTGGCCGCCCGCGAATGCCGAAGAATAGGAAGGCAACCTACCCCACGGGGTTCCGTTTTCGTTGAGCCACCGCTGCAGTTTGAGCGACCCGATCGCGGCGTGCGGCCATACGGCGACACGCCCTCCCGCGTGGTTGTTGCGGTCAAGTTGGAATGAGATTTCGTAGGTGAAGTCGCCCCGCTTCTTCACCAGGCGTCGCCCTCTCACTCTTGAGGCGTAGCCGTCGGGACTGAGGCTCGCAGCGACCACGGATAGGCACTGCGCGGCCACGTCCGCCGGTCTCTCGGCCGAGGCGTCCGGACGACCTCTCGCGATTGCTGCCGCGTGCTTTTGCTGCGCGATGTCGGCGATCATTTCGCCGACCGAGCTCACGACTTTGCCCACTATTGCTCCAGCTGTCTTCCCGAACACTATTGGCACAGCAATGTCGGTTTGGGTGGTCGATGCGTCAACCTTGCCGGTGTCTGCCTAGCGTGCCCCAGGCATCAGGGGTGAACAATGTCCGCACTCGGAGGTCTGTCCCGCAGGCGAAGACCAATCTTCGTCTACTCTTCCGGCTCATAGGTTATCGTCACGTTTGCCAGTCCAGTCCCGAGAACGATCTTCGACCCGACCTCATAACTGCCTTCGACACCCGTCAGGAGGACGCCGCCTTCATCACTGACCGGGTGCTCGAGTCGACTGAGCCCACTCAGAGCCAAGTGCATGGCGGCAAGAGTGTCCTGCCCCTCGCGCCATCGCTCTGCCGCCTTCCGGAGATGAGCAAGTCCGGCTGATGACGCTTGTCGACGATGGGCCGCGGCAAGGAGCGCTACAAGTCGTGCGTCTGAGACGTCGACCGAGATATCCCTGGCTGAGGCCATGGCCCGCGAAAGCACTGTTCCAGCGCCTAGGACTAGGCCGACATCACCGAACCGCATCAACGCCTCGATCGCACCCGCCTCGCGCCGGGTTCGCCATTCTGTGCTCAGCTTGTCGATGTTCAGGGGGACCTCCTCCGGTAACGAACAACGTCGTTACGACAAGTACCCAAAAAATCGCCATGCGTTAAGAACAAATAGGGAACATAGGGTCCCGGCGTCTGCCAAACTGCCCGGTCCACTCGCTCAACTGGCCCGACGCGGCGTCAGCCTTGCCGATCCCAACCGGCCGTGGCGTAGCTCGCCTCGGCAGCCAGGGAGCCCACCGATGTCCGCGCTCGAGACGATGATGCCGCCGGTGCAGTATGCCGAGCTCGGCGATGTGCGGATGGCCTACTACGAGGCCGGGCCGCACAGCGGCGACGCCGGTGGTGTTCTGCCACGGGTTTCCGGAGCTGGCGTTCTCGTGGCGCCACCAGCTGAAGGCGCTGCGGCGAGGCCGGCCGCTGGGCGATCGCGCCGGACCAGCGCGGCTATGGCCTGACCTCGCGGCCCGAGCCGGTCGAGGCCTACGACATCGAGCACCTGACCGGCGACCTCGGTCGCGGCTGCTCGACCACCTGAGGATCGAGAAGGCGGTGTTCTGCGGCCACGACTGGGGCGGCATCGTGGTCTGGCAGATGGCGCTGCGGCATCCCGACCGCACCGCCGGCGTGATCGGCCTCAACACGCCCTTCATGCCGCGCGGCCACGAGCCGACCCGATCGCGGTGATGCGCGCGCGGCTGGGCGAGGAGATGTACATCGTCCACTTCCAGAAGCCCGGCGAGGCGGACGCGGCGCTGGCGCCGGACGTCGGCAAGACGATGGGCTTCTTCCTGCGCCGCCGCTGCCGGGCGACCGGCGCAGGTCGGCGCCGGCATGCGCCACCGAGCGCAAGCCGGGCGATCCGTCGGTGTTCCCGCTGGTGAAGATCCTCGAGGCCTACGACCCGACGTTCGACCCGCGCCCGACAGTTCCTGACCCCGGAGGAGATGGCCGTCTTCGTCGAGACCTTCCAGCGCACCGGCTTCACCGGCGGCATCAACTGGTACCGCAACTTCACCCGCAACTGGCGCCTCGCCGAGGGCCTGCCGGACAAGGTGACGGTCCCCTCGCTGATGGTGATGGCCGAGCTCGACGCGGTGCTGCCGCCATCCGCCGCCGACGGCATGGAGGCCTACGTCGACCGACCTCGAGAAGGTGCTGATCGAGGGCTCCGGCCACTGGACGCAGCAGGAAAAGCCCGAGGAGACCAGCCGCGTCATCGTGGACTGGCTGGCGAGGCGCTTTCCAGGCTAGAAGCGATCGCGATGGAACGCTCAACGCCTGCGCCAGCCGCCATGTCCGCCGCCGGCCGGCGCGGCCTCTACCCCGAGGTCGAGCCGTTCGCCAGCGGCTGGCTGCCGGCCGGCGGCCTGCACGAGATCTACTACGAGGAATGCGGCAACCCGGCCGGCAAGCCCTGCGTGGTGCTGCACGGCGGCCCGGGCGGGGCGATCAACACCACCATGCGGCGTTTCTTCGATCCGTCGCGCTGGCGGGTGGTGCTGTTCGACCAGCGCGGCTGCGGCAAGAGCCGCCCCAACGCCTCGCTGCAGGACAACACCACCTGGACGCTGGTCGAGGACATCGAGCGGCTGCGCAAGCGGCTCGGCGTGCAGAAGTGGACGGTGTTCGGCGGCTCCTGGGGCTCGACGCTGGCGCTGGCCTACGCGATCACTGCACCCCGACCGGGTCGAGAACCTGGTCCTGCGCGGCGTCTTCCTGCTCACCGAGCGCGAGCTCAACTGGTTCTACCAGGACGGCGCCTCGATGCTGTTCCCGGACGCCTGGGAGCGGTTCTGCGCGCCGATCCCGCCGGCCGAGCGCGGCGACATGATCGGCGCCTACCACAAGCGCCTGACCCACGCCGACCGCCGCGTGCAGGCCGAGGCCGCCGCCGCCTGGAGCCAGTGGGAGGGCGACACCATCAGCTTGCGCGGCCCGGAGGCCCGGCCCGCCAAGTTCAACGAGGTGGACTTCGCCATCGCCTTCGCGCGGATCGAGTGCCACTTCTTCGCCAACCGCGGCTTCTTCGACGAGGACGGCTGGATCCTGAAGAACATCCACCGGATGGCGAACATCCCCGGCTGGATCGTGCAGGGCCGCTTCGACGTGGTGACGCCGCTGGAGAGCGCCTGGGCGCTGAAGAAGGCCTGGGCCGCCGCCAGGTTCGAGATCATCTGGGACGCCGGCCACGCCTCCACCGAGCCCGGCATCATCGACGCCCTGATCCGGGCGACGGACCAGGCGCTGGTTTAGGCGCTACGGCCGCCCGACCACCGCGTACATCGGGTCGCAACGGCTCCCATCGCTCAGTACGTGGGTCTCAATGTCGGCGAACCCCGCCGCCTCCAGGTAGAGCCGCACCAGCGCGGCGTGGCCGGCGTCGTTCAGGCGCAGCCAGACGGCGACCGCCTTGGTGGGGAAGCAGCGGTTGGAGAAGCTGACGATCAGCGGCGCGCCGGCCTTCAGCGTGCGGCGCACGTCGGCCAGCACCGGCACGGCGTCCTGCAGGTACTGCACGCCGACGCAGATCATCGCGGCGTCCAGGCTGGCGCTCTCCAGCGGCAGGCGGGGGTCGGCGTTGAGGTCCTGCACGAACCAGCGGGTGAGCTGCAGGTTGGCGGCCAGCTCCTCGGCGTTCATGCCGTGGCCGATCACCTCGCCATAGCCGACGTCGTCCGGCAGGTGGCTGACCCAGCTGCTCATCAGGTCGCAGATCGCCCCGCCCGGCGGCAGCTGCGGCGCGGTAGAAGCCGGTGAGCGCGGCGATCGCGCCGTCGTCGATGTGGGTGACGAGGCGGGCCTCGGCGTAGAAGTCGCGGTCGTCGCCCGGGTCCTCCTTGTCGAAGGCCCAGGGCGGCAGGTCGGCGAGGCTGAAGGCTGCGGCCATGGCGCGATGGTTGGCTGACGGGACGGCGCGCCGCAAGAGCCGGCGATGCTTCAGGGGCGGCAGCCGGCGCCTCGGGCGCCCCGCAAGTGATCAGCGATCATGTTGCGGCGCCGTGGCGCGCGCTGCAGCGCAATATCGAGCCTTGCCGCCAGGCCCGACCCCGGCTAAGCGCTTTCTCAAGAGCCCGATTGCGAAAGGGCCGATACGGGGGATGCATCCAGGCGAGGCCGTTTTCGTCAAACCTCAAAGTCTGGATTTCATCGATGTTTCGCACCCTCGTTCTGGCCGGCGCCGCCGCCGCGCTCGCCCTTCCCGCTTTCGCCGCCACCGAAGTGACCATCAACGTCGCCGCTCTGGGCGCGCCCGCCGTCCACCAGGCCATCGCCCGCGCCGCCCATGAGACCTGCGCGGCCCGCTTCGCCGACTCCAGCTCGCTGGTGCGCTTCTACGCCCAGCCGGACTGCGTCAGCCACACGATCGCCAAGGCCGAGTCCGACTACGCCGCCATGCGCGGGCTGGCGAGCCGGTAGGCCACTCGTCCCTCCCCCTTTGTGGGGAGGGCAGACCGCGAAGCGGTCGGGTGGGGGTGTCTGAAGCGTCAACGGGCGCCAACCGGTTCGCGTCGTGCGGCCCCGCACTTCCCCACCCGGCTCGCTGCGCGAGCCACCCTCCCCACGAGGGGGAGGGAATCTAGGCCCGTTCCCGTTCCGCGCCGTGGGCGTGGATGACGTCGTCGGCGACGCGGCCGGTCACTTCGGTCATGTGGTCGAAGGCGAACTCGAAGACGCCGAGCCCTTGCGAGAGCGAGCGCAGCTCGCCGATCAGCGGGCCGCGCTCGGAGCTGGGCAGGTAGGCCTCCACCGAGTCCCAGCCCCGCCAGTCCTTCGCGAGGTCCGAAGCCCAGCACCTGGCCGCGCTTGCCAGACAGCATCGAGGTGACCGCCGAGGTGCAGTTGTTGGGCACGTGGATGCTGAGCCGCTCGATCGGCTCCAGCAGCTGCGGATGGCACTTGCGCAGGCCCTCGTCCATCGCCAGGCGCCCGGCCTGGCGGAAGGCCATCTCGGAGGAGTCGACGGCGTGATAGCTGCCGTCGATCAGCGTCACGGAGACGTCGGTGACCGGGAAGCCCAGCGGCCCCTTGGCGAGGCCGTCGCGCACGCCCTGCTCCACCGCCGGGATCCACTGCTTGGGCACCACGCCGCCGGTGATCCGGGCGGCGAAGGTGAAGCCCTCGCCACGCTTCAGCGGCTTGATCTCCACGATGACGTCGCCGAACTGGCCGTGGCCGCCGGTCTGCTTCTTGTGGCGGGCATGCTGGGTGACGGGGCCGGAGATGGTCTCCTTGTAGGGGGTGGTGCGCGGCGCCGTCGCCACGTCGACGCCGAAGCGCCGCTTCATGCGCTCCAGGGCCAGCTTCAGGTGGGCGTCGCTCTGGCCGACCAGCGCCATCTCGTGGGTGTCGGCGTCGTGCTCGACCACCAGGGCGGTGTCCTCCTCGACCAGCTTGGCCAGCGCGCTCGCCAGCCGCACGTCGTCGTTGCGCACCTTGGCGGTGATGGCGAGGCCGTAGACGCCGGCGCGCGGCGCGATCTCCACCCCGAGCGGCTTCGGCGCGCCGCCGACGCTGAGGAACTGGCCGGCCTTGGCGTGCTCGAGCTTGCCGATAGCGATCACGTCGCCGGCGCGGGCCTTGTCGATCTTGCGGGTCGCGCCGCCCTGCACCGCGAAGAGGCCGCCGGCGCGGTTCTTCTCGCCGTCCGGGCCGACCAGCTCGGCGCCGTCGGCCAGGTCGCCGCCGAACACCCGGGCGTAGGCCAGCTTGCCGGCCTGGCCGGCGTAGGCGGTCTTCATCACGTAGGCGCCGGGCCCGCCGATCCCCAGCCGCTCGGCGGTGGAGAGCGGCGAGCCGGCATCGTGCCGCAGCGCCTTCAACAGCCGCCGCATGCCCCAGCCCTTGGCGGAATCTCCGAAGAACACCGGGCAGATCAGCCCTTCGTTCAGCTCGCGCACCAGGTCGGCGAACACCAGCTCCTGCTCGGGCGTGACGTCGGAGACCAGCTGCTCCAGCAGCTCGTCGTCGAAGTCGGCCAGCTGCTCCAGCATGTGGAAGCGGGCGTCCTTTTCTTCGGCTTCGGCGTCGCCCAGCGACGGCAGCTGCTCGGACGGGCCGTCCTCGCGGTAGACGAAGGCGCGCTCCAGGGCGAGGTCGATGTAGCCGGTGACGTGCTCGCCCTCCCAGATCGGGATCTGCCGCGCCACCACCGGGCGCTCGCTGACCGAGCTCAGCGCCTCCAGCAGCTTCGGCAGCGGCTCGCGGTCCTGGTCGATGCGGTTGACGAAGATCAGGTGCGGGATGCCCAGCCGCTCCAGCTCCTTCAGCGCCGGCTGCAGCAGGATCGCCTTGGCCGAGTCAGGCGCGGCCACCACCACCGCCAGATCCACGGCCGGCAGCGCGAAGTCGGCCTCGCCGGCGCAATCGACCGCCCCTGGCGTGTCGACCACCGCGTAGGCGTCGTCCATGTACTCGAAGCCGACGATGTTGATCTCGACGGAGTGGCCGCGCGCCTTGGCTTCCGGGCTGGAGTCGCCGACGCCGCCGCGGATCGCCTTTGCGCCGGCCGCCAGCAGCAGCGCCTCCATCAGGTTGGTCTTGCCGGTCCCGGTCGGGCCAACCAGGGCCACAGCGCGTACGAGACCTGGGGAGTGGGCGCCCATGCAACCTCCTAGCTCGGGGCCCGAGCGGGTTCGGCCGGGCCGGACTACGAATGCAACACCTGCGGGGCCGCTCCCGCAAGCCCAGTGACCACTTAAGGCTGGTTCGGCAGCGGCGCCGAGGCCGCCTCGATGGCCGCGAACTCGTCGTCGGTGAGGCGCCAGCCCAGCGCCGCCACGTTCTCGCGCGCATGCGCCGCCTTCGACGCGCCGGGGATCGGGATGACGTGCGGATCGCGCCCCAGCAGCCAGTTCAGCGCCACCTGGCTGACGCTGGCCTGATGGGCCTGCGCCACTTCGGCCACCGTGCGCCGCAGCACCGCGGTGCGATCGGGCGCGCCGCCGTCGGCGGGGGGCGCGGCGAGCCGCCCGGAGGCCAGCGGGAAGTAGGCCACCAACGCGACGTCGAGCTCCTTGCAGGCGTCGAGCACGCCGTTGGTCTCGGCCTTGCGGTTCATTACGCTGTAGCTGACCTCGTTGGCCGCCAGCCGCACGCCGGAGCGACCGAGCATGTCGGCGATGCGCCGCATCTGCTCGGCGCTGAAGTTGCTGACGCCGACCTGGCGCGTCTTGCCGCTCTTCACCGCTTCCACGAGGCCCTCGGCGAAGGTCTCCAGCGGCGTGAACGGGAACGGGAAGTGCACGTAGTAGAGCTCGAGGCTCTGCAGCCCCAGGCGGGCCAGCGACGCATCGAGCGCGCCGATCAGCTGGCGCGGCATGGTGCGGGCGATGAACGGCGCGAACTTGCTGGCCACCTTCACCGGGCGCCCGTCCTTGCGGATGCAGTCGCCGATCAGCCGCTCGGACTTGCCGAAGCCGTAGACCTCCGCGGTGTCGATGAAGTCGACCCCGCCATCCAGCAGCGCCTGGTAGGTCTCGAACACCGCGCCGTCGTTGGTCCCCTGCCGCCAGCGGTTGGTCCCGACCCCGAGCGCCGAGACGGCGTCGCCGCCGTGCCCCAGTTGGCGCTGCGGAACGGCCTGCGCGGGAACCAGCTCACTCGTCGCCATCAAGGCCTCCGACGGTGGTTGAGGAACGCTTCTCGCGACTTAGATAGGGTGACGCCGCGCGGCTCAAGCCTCAGCGGAACACCCGGCCGGCCGGTGGGGGATCGTCTAACTGGTAGGACGCCTGGCTCTGAACCATGAAATGCAGGATCGTAGCCTGCTCCCCCAGCCAGCCCTGCCCTGACGAGCGACGCGCGCCTGGTGCTTGTTCTGTCCAGAGATACACCTTAGGGTAAGCATCCGCGGTTGGGGCGCCGCGCCTTTCGGACCTCTTCGTGTGCTCCTGGAGTCACGGCCGCGAACGCGGCGCGCCCTTGCCGCCGCAGCGCTGGGCGCGAGAGGTCGACTTCGTCTGGTCGGTCCCATTCTGCGCGATCAACGACACCACGCAGCCGGACCCTCGGCCGAAACCGACCTTCTGCGGCAGGAAGTAGGGCTACCTGGCGCCGGGCAGCAGCACGCCCTTCGCGCCGACGCCGGCCTTCATGTCGGCGAACGCGGCGGTGAGGCCGGCGGCGGAGAGCGGGTAGGTGCGCGTGATCATCTCGTCGAGCTTCAGGCGGCCCTCGGCGTAGAGCCCGAGCAGCATCGGGAAGTCGCGGAACGGGCGGCACTGGCCGTAGAGCGGGTTGATGTAGAGCTTGTCGAACTCGAAGAGCTGCATGTCGATCGGCACCACCTGCTCGATGCCGCTCACCGCCACCGCGACGCCGCCATTGGCCACCATCGCCAGCGGCGCGGCGCCCAGCGCCGGGACGGCGGTGCACTCGAACGCATAGTCCGCGCCGCGGCCGATCAGCGCCTTCACCTGCTTCGCCGCCTCCAGCAGCCCGGCGTCGTCGCGCTGGGCGAGCAGCGTGTGCGTGGCGCCGAAGGCGCTGGCGAGCGCCAGCCGGCTCTCGCTGACATCGACGGCGATGATCATCCGGGCGCCGGCGTGCGCTGCGCCCTGCAGGCAGGAGAGCCCGACGCCGCCGCAGCCCAGCACCACCACGCGTCGCGCCACGGCGCGACCTTGGCGGCGTTCACCACCGAGCCGAAGCCGGTCATCACCCCGCAGCCGAGGATCGCCGCCGAGGCGAACGGTATCTCGACCTCGATCTTCACCACTGCCTGGCGCGGAACCAGGGCGTGCGTCGCCATGGTCCCGAGCCCGAAGCTGGGTCTGAGCTTGCCGCCGGACCACCGGTAGCGCGCCGACGGCACGTAGGGTCGCTGCTCGCAGAGGTTCTCGGCGCCGCGCTCGCACTGGATGCAGGCCCCGCAGGGGATCGCCCAGTTGAGCAGCACCCGGTCGCCCGGCCCGACGTGGGTCACCTCAGGGCCGCAGCCCAGCACGACGCCGGCCCCCTCGTGGCCGACAATCAGCGGCGAGGACCACGACAGGCTGTCCAGATCGGTGTGGCAGACGCCGCTGGCGCCGATCCTGACCAGCACCTCGCCACCCTCGGGATCGGGCAGTTCCACAGCCGCATCGGCGAAGCCGCCGTTGCCGTCGCTGACGATCGCCCGCCCCTCGACACTCATCGCGTTCGCCCGGTCAGCGCCCGACGAACTTCGCCGGGCGGCGCTCCAGGAACGAGGCGACGCCTTCCTTGTGGTCCTCGGACTTGAAGCAGGCCGATAAAGCCTCGACGTGCGCGGCCATGTGGTCGGCGACGTCGCGCTCCAGCCCGCGCCAGACCAGCTCCTTCATGCGGGTGAGCGAGAACGGCGAGGAGGCCAGGTAGCGGCGCGCCTCGGCGCGGGCGGCGTCCATCAGCGCGTCGGGGGCGACGACCTCGGCGACGTAGCCGATCTCCTTGGCCTCGGCCGCCTCCAGGAAGGCGCCTGAGTAGAGCAGCCGCAGCGCCCGCGACGGGCCGATCAGCCGCGGCAGCAGCCAGGAGCCGGCGCCGGTGTCGGGCACCAGGCCGCGGTGCGCGAAGTTCCAGGCGAAGCGGGCGCGGGTCGTGGCGATGCGTACGTCGCACTGGCTGGTGAACTCCGCGCCCATCCCGACCGCGTAGCCGTCGATCGCGCCGATCACCGGCTTCGGGCACGAGGTGATCGGCCACCAGACGCCGCGCTGGCTCGCCTCGCCGCGCACGCCGCGGGTTTCGCCGGGGATGGTGGCCAGGTCCGCCAGGTCGGTGCCGGCGCAGAAAGCGCCGCCCGCGCCGGTGACGATCAGCACCCGCACCCGCTCGTCCTCGCCGGCCTGCCGCACCGCCTCGATGAAGGCGCCCAGCATGGCGTAGGTCATCGCGTTGCGCTTCTCGGGCCGGTCGATGGTGACGACGCCGATCCCGTCGTCCTCGACCTCGAAGCGGATGTGATGGGCGGTCATTGGCGCGGCTCCGGGGTGGCGTTTGCGCCATCAAGGCGCCGATCCCGCAGCGAGACCAGCGTGTCGTCGGGGAACGAAAAGCCACCGCGTGATGTCACAAACCGGCCGGCCGGTTCGTTCTTGCGGTGGTGACGGGGGCAAAACGGAGATCGACCATGAAAGCCCGGATCAACCCCTACGCAAACCTCGACCTCGGGAAGCCCCTGATCGATTATGCGCACACCATCGAGGCCCGGCTCGAGCCGCGCCTCGCCAAGCTCGTCGAGATCCGCGCCTCGCAGATCAACGGCTGCGCCCAGTGCCTCTCGATGCACACCCAGGAGGCCCGCGCCGCCGGCGAGACCAACGAGCGGATCATGATGCTCGACGCCTGGCATGAATCGACGCTCTACACCGACCGCGAGCGCGCGGCGCTGGGCTGGACCGACGCGCTGGTCAAGCTGAGCGAAACTCGCGCGCCGGATGACGCCTACGCCGCGCTGGAGGCGCAGTTCACCGAGGCCGAGCGGGTGAACCTGACGCTGATGATCGGCTGCATCAACGCGTTCAACATGCTCGGCGTCGGCTTCCGCATCCGCCCGCCAACGCACCAGAAGGCGGCGGCTTAGCGCTCCAAGAGCAGCCCTCGCCCCGCCGAGCGGGGAGAGGGTTGCTGGGGAGACCCTCTCTAGAACACCGTGCCTTTGCCGCTGGAGATCTCGGCGTTGCGCTGGACGCGCACGGCCATGATGAGGCCGAAGCCGATCATCATGCTCATCATCACCGTGCCGCCCCAGGAGAGCAGCGGCATCGGCACGCCGACCACCGGCGCGAGGCCCATCACCATCGCGCCGTTCATCAGCACGCAGAACGTCAGCGTGGCGGTGACGCCGGCCGCGCCGAGCCGCCCGAAGTGACTGTGCGCCATCGAAGCGATGCGCAGGGACATGAAGATCACCGCCGCATAGAGGAGCAGGATGGCGACGCAGCCGACGAAGCCGAACTCCTCGGCCAGCGAGGCGAACATGAAGTCGGTCTGCTTCTCGGGCAGGAAGTTGAGCTGGCTCTGGGTGCCGAGCCCGAAGCCCTTGCCTAGCAGCCCGCCGGAGCCCAGCGCGATCTTCGACTGCACGATGTGATAGCCGGCGCCCGACTTCTCGGCCTCCGGGTTCATGAAGCTGACGAGGCGCGTGTACTGGTAGGGCTTCAGCACGAGGTGCAGGAACGGCACCACCGCGCCGGCCAGCAGCGCGCCCAGGCCCGACGATCCGCAGGTCGAGCCCCGCCAGGATCATGATCGCGACGCCGGTGGCGCAGATCAGCAGCGCGGTGCCGAGGTCGGGCTCCTTCATCACCAGCGCCGCCGGCATGGCGATCAGCGCGGCGGGGATCAGCAGCCAGAACGACAGCTTGGCGCTCCTGGCCGAGAGCCCGTGGTAGAAGCGCGCCAGCGCCAGCACGAGCGCCGATCTTCATCAGCTCCGAGGGCTGGAACTGGTGGATCGGGCCGAGGTTGAGCCAGCGCTGCGGCGCCCAGCGACGAGTGGCCGTGCGCGGCCACCACCACCAGCAGGACCAGGCTGACCGCGTAGAGCGGATAGGCGAGCGCGAACCAGACCTGCAGGTCGACCATCGCCAGCGCGATCATCACCAGCGAACCAGAAGCCGTAGCGGATCAGGTGCTCGGCCGCCCAGGGCGTCCACTGGCCGCCGGCGACCGAGTAGAGCATCGCCCCGCCGGCGGCGGCGATCACGGTGATGCGCCGCGCAGTAGGTCCAGTCGATCTGGCCGAGCCGGACGATCAGCCGCTGGCGCTCGCCGGGCCGTGTGAGGGCGCCGGCGGTCATGTGGCGGCGTCCGGCGATGGCGGCGTTGGTCGCGGCGCGGCGGTCGCGGCCGGTCGCCGCCGGCGGCGGCGGCGCGGCGGGCAGCGGCTGCACGATGCGGGCGCGGACCTCCGGGTCCTTCAGCAGCGCGACGCGCATGATCTCGCGCGCCTTCGGGCGCCGAGGCCTCGGCGCCGAAGCCGCCGTGCTCGGTCAGCACCGCCATGGCGTAGCGCGGATCGTCGGCCGGCGCGAAGGCGATGAACCAGGCATGGTCGCGCATCGGTCCAGGCGCCCTGCGCGCCGTGCGCGCCGACGCCGCCGCTGTAGCCGTGCGACTGCGCCGTGCCGGTCTTGCCGGCCATCAGGATCGGGCCGAGGTTGAGGTTGGCGGCGCCGCCTGAGGCGGTGCCGCCGCCGTTGGTCACCGCGATCATCGCCTCGTGCAGGAAGTCCATGTGCTCCTGGCTGAACGGCAGCGCGTCGGCTCGGCGCCCGGCGGCGGCTGCTCGACGCCGCCGATCGAGCGGACCAGCCGCGGATAGAGCGCCGTCTTGCGCCGTTGGCGATGCGCGAGCACATCACGCACAGCTGCAGCGGATTGACGTTCACGTAGCCCTGGCCGATCCCCATGCTGGGCGTCTCGCCCGGGTGCCAGACCGGGTCGCTGGGAAAGGCCTTGCGCTTGTACTCGGTGGTCGGGATCAGGCCCGGCGCGCTGGCTCGGCACGCCGATGTCGTAGAGCTGGCCGAGGCCCATCGTCTGTCGCCGTCTTGGCGATCGCGTCCGGGCCGCCGATCTTCAGCGCCAGCTGGTAGAAGTAGATGTCGCACGAGTGGGAGATGCCGCCCTTCATGTCGAGCGTGCCGTGCGCGCTGTCGCAGTGCCAGGGCCGCCCGCCCCAGAACCACGACCTTGTTGCAGGTGTAGGTGGTGCTGGTCGGGATGCCCATCTCCAGCGCCGTCAGCGCCACCATGGTCTTGAAGGTCGAGCCCGGCGGGTAGGTGGCGGTGACCGTCTTGTTGAACAGCGGCTTGTGGTCGTAGTCGGCCAGCGACCTGGTACTCGGGGCCGGTGAGGCCCTTGACGAAGCGGTTGGCGTCGAAGCTGGGCGCCGAGAGCATGCAGAGCACGTCGCCGGTGCGGCAATCCATCATCACCGCCGCGCCGCTGTCGGCCCCGAACACCTCCAGCGCGCGGTTCTGGATGTCGGCGTCGAGGGTCAGCTGCAGGGCCTGGCCGGCGATCGACGGCACGTCGCCGCCGGGGTCCTCGCGCACCACGCGGCCCTTGACGTCGACCTCGACCTTCTTGGCGCCGGCCTTGCCGCGCATCGGCAGGTCGTAGGTCTTCTCGATCCCGGCCTTGCCGATCCGGAAGCCCGGGTTGAGCAGGATCGGGTTGGAGTTGGGGCCGTCCTTGGTGACGTCGTCCTTGGAGACCTTGGCGACGTAGCCGATCACGTGGGCGAAGGCGGCCGAGAAGGGATAGACGCGGATGTCGCCCATGTCGGCGGTGACGCCGGGCAACTCCGGGGTCCTGACGTTGATCCGCGAGAACTCCTCCCAGGTGAGGTCCTCCATCACCGTCACCGGCGCGCGGCGCGGCGCGTCGACCAGGTCCTGCAGCACGCGGTTGCGGTGGTCGTCGTCGAGCGGCACCAGCTTCTGCAGCCGGTCGAGCAGCAGGTCGACGTCGCTGTTCTCGTCACGGCTGACGTAGAGCCGGAAGTCCGGGCGGTTGGACGCCAGCACGATGCCGTTGCGGTCGACGATCAGCCCGCGCGGCGGCGGCTGCAGGCGCGATACGAACTCGTTGTTCAGCGAGAGGGTCTTGTACTTGTTGGCCTCGACCAGCTGCAGATAGCTGAGCCGGCCAGCCAGCGTCACGAGGCCGACGCCGGCGACGCCGCCCATCAGGAAGGCGCGGCGATGGAAGACCCCCTGCCGCTCGTTGACCTCGTTGAAGTAGATCTGCGGGTTCATCATCGGAAACGCACGTCCGCGTCCTCGTATCGCTCGATCAGCCGGTGCGCGAAGGGAAACAGGATCAGCGTGGCGAGGTACTGCCAGCCGAGCGCGAAGAGGTTCGGCGGCCTCGCCCGCCACGATGCACATCAGCAGGAAGCCGACGCCGAAGGCGACCGCCGTCGAGGCGGCGTACCAGGCCAGCACCATCGACCAGCTCCTGGCCGGTGATCAGCCGGCGCACCGCCAGCACCGAGGCGTAGGACGCCAGCAGGCAGAGCGGCCACAGCCCCTGCGGACCGCCCCAGAACACGTCGAGGAAGAGCCCCAGCAGCAAGAGCGCGAACGGCGGCAGCACCGAGGGCCGGATCTGCGCCCAGGCGAACGCCAGCGCCAGCGGGAACACCGGCTCGGGCAGCGCGAAGCCGAAGATGTGGATCGGGGTCGCCAGGAAGACGGTCGCGGCGACGGCGAGCAGCATGGGCAACCCCAGCCACCCGACCGGGTTCATCGGCTTGGCCGAACCGAAACCCGACCCCGCCGCGGTCATAGGAAGCCGAAGTGATGCTTTTTCGGCGGCAGCGGCACGGCCGCCTTCGCGGCGGCGCGCCTGGCGTCGGCCCGCGCCTTCTCACGGGCGGCGACCTCCGCCGCGGTGAGCAGCGTCGCCGGCTTGGCGGCCGTAGCGGCGTGAGCGGGCTTGGCGGCCACGCCGGCCGCGGGCTTGGCGGCGCCCGGGATCGGCGGGGCGATCGACGGGCTGGGCTCCTCGGTCATCGCCGTCGGCAGATCCTTCGGCCCCAGCGACTGTTCGCCAGCCAGCTGCGAGAAGTCGGTGAACAGCAGGATCTGCACGTAGTCGATCGGCGCGGCGTCGGAATCGAGCGCCACCCGCCAGCCCACCGTCGAAGCCCTTCACCACCGTGCCGACCGGCAGGCCGCGCGGGAAGACGCCGCCGTCGCCCGACGTCAGCACCCGGTCGCCCTCCTTCAGGGCCAGGGCGGTGCGTACGTAGTCGATCTTCGGCGAGCCGCCGCCGTCGCCGGTGAGCACCGCCCGACCGTTCGTCCGCATCAGGATCACCGGCACGCGGCTCTCGGCGTCGGTGAGCAACAGGATGCGGCTGACATGGTCGGAGACGCCGACGATACGGCCCACCAGCCCATGCTCGGAGAGCACCGGGTTGCCCTCGGTGACGCCCTGCTCGCGGCCGGCGTTGGCCAGGCGGGTGTTGGCGAACGGCCCGCGCGAATCGGAAATGGTCTCGGCCGCCACCTGCGGCAGCGGCGGGTCGGTCTTGATGCCGAGCACGGCCTTCAGCCGGGCGATCTCCAGCTGCGCCTGCTCGAGCTGGTCGCGGGTAGACTGCGCCCCGCGCAGATCGGTCTTCAGCGTGCGGTTCTCGGAGACCGCGAAGAAGTAGCCGCGTGACGTAGTCGAGGGCGCCGTGCGTCCAGCGCACCGGGGTGGAGAGCACGCCGCCGACCGGCGCGGCCACCGCATCGACCGCCCGGTGCGCAGCGTCGTAGGCGCCGGCCTTCATCGAATCGCGCTGGTGGCTCATCAGGAGGGCGGCGGCGATGATGGTGGCGATGACCAGCGCCGCCGCGGCCGACCAGGTCAGCGGGACTCTGATATCACCGAACGGACCATCCCTGAGGGACAACCACGCGCCTCCCGGAGCCCCCGCCCCTCGAATCGGAATCTAAGGTCAGGCGAACGTCGATTCCAGCACGCCCTTGGTCCACTTGGGGTGCTCCAGCACTTTGCCGCACCCCAGCGCCACGCAGGACAGCGGATCGTCGGCGACGGTGACCGGCAGGCCGGTGTGGTCGCGGATCTCCAGGTCGAGGCCGCGCAGCAGCGCGCCGCCGCCGGTGAGCATGATGCCCTTGTCGGCGATGTCGGCGGCGAGCTCCGGCGGGGTGGCTTCGAGGGCGACCTTCACCGCCTCGACGATCTGCGCGACCGGCTCGGCGACCGCGTCGGCGGCCTGCTTCTCGGAGATGCGCACCTCGCGCGGCACGCCCTGCATCAGGTCGCGGCCCTTGACGTCGATCGACAGGCCGACGCCGTCCTCCGGCGTGCGGGCGGTGCCGATCTCCTTCTTGATCCGCTCGGCGGTGGTCTCGCCGATCAGGAGGTTATGGTGGCGGCGCATGTAGCTGATGATCGCCTCGTCCATGCGGTCGCCGCCGACCCGCTCGGAGCGGGTGTAGACGATGCCCGACAGCGACAGCACGGCGACCTCGGTGGTGCCGCCGCCGATATCGACCACCATCGAGCCGGTGGGCTCGTGGATCGGCAGGCCGGCGCCGATCGCCGCGGCCATCGGCTCGTCGATCAGCCCGACGCGGCGGGCGCCGGCGTTGAGGCAGGAATCGTTGATCGCGCGGCGCTCGACCGCGGTCGCGCCGGACGGCACGCAGACGATCACCTTGGGGTTCGTGAAGCCGCGCCGGTTATGCACCTTGCGGATGAAATGCTTGATCATTTCCTCGGCGACTTCGAAGTCGGCGATGACGCCGTCGCGCATGGGGCGGATCGCCTCCATGTGGCCGGGCGTGCGCCCCAGCATCATCTTGGCTTCGATGCCGACGGCGTGGACCTGCTTGCGCCCGCCGACGGTGCGCAGCGCGACCACGGAGGGTTCGTTCAGCACGATCCCCCTGCCCTTCATGTAGATCAGGGTGTTGGCCGTGCCGAGGTCGATGGCGATGTCGTTGGAGATGACGCCGAAGAGGGACGAGAACATTCCGGACTCTGAAGGAAAGAGGGCTGAAGAAGCTCAACTGTCGTCCTTCAGAGTCTCGGGCTGCGTTGCGCCTGCGCCCCCTCCGACGCCGACCCTGCGTTTTGCCTTAAGACCTTGGCGGACAAGACCGGGTGTGCCGTGATGCGGGCACGATTGCAAGCGCGCAAAAGGGCGCGCCTCGCCGCAGGGGCGAACCCTTCAACCAAGCGCCGCCAGCACCACGCCAACGGCCGCGGCGACGCCCGCCGCCCACTGCCAAATCGTGAGCCGTTCGGCGAACACGCGCCGGCCCGCGATCGCCGCCATCGGCATCTCCACCATCCCCACCGCGCGCACCGGTCCGGCCGGCGAGAAGGCGATCGCGGTGAACCAGCCCGCCGAGGCGATCGCGCCGCAAACGCCCGCGCCCAGCGACTGGCGCCAGCTCGCGACCACCGCCTTCAGCGCTTCGGGGTGGCGTATCGCCAAGACCAGGGTCAATCCTGACGACTGCAGGGCCTGCGCCACCGTCACGCTGGTGATGGCGGCCAGCACATGGGCGTGCGGCTCCAGCGCCAGTTCCGCGTGGCGGTAGGCGTTCAGCGAGAAGCCGAAGCAGAGGCCGGAGATCAGTCCGAACAGCGCCCCCGAGAGCGGCTGCGGTCCGCTGGCGCCCTTCGGCCAGCTCAGCACCGCCAGCCCGCACGTGGTGATCGCCACCCCGACCCAGGCGAGCGGATGCAGGTTGTCATGGAAGACCGCCAGGCCGATCAGCGCCGAGAGCGGCAGCGAGCTTTGCTGCAGCGCGGTGCCGATCGCGAAGCCGGCGCGGCGCATCGCCACGAGCAGCGACGCCGAGGCCAGCAACTGGCTGAGCGCGCCGGTCGAGACCGCGAGCCAGAACACGAAGTTGAAGCTGAGGCGCGCGCCCGGCGAGAGGCCGGCCGACGACCGCCCACAGCAGGATCGAGAACGGCAGCCCGAACAGGAAGCGCACCAGCGTCGCGCCCCACGGGCCTGCGTCGCCCATGAGCCCCCGCTGCAGCGCATTGCGCGCCACCTGGAAGCCGGCCGCGCCGATGGTGAGGGGGATCCAGAACATGGCGCATGGCCCCTCCCCCTCGAGGGGAGGGGTCGGGGGCGGGGGCGCCGGCCGCAGGCTCCGCGCTAGCCGACTGGCCGCCAGACGCTTCGAGAGCCCCCCATCCCCAACCCCTTCCCCTCGCGGGGGAAGGGGAGTTTTCCTAGAACCCGCTCGCCACGATCGGCTCGGGGGCGGACTTTTCCTTGCGCGCCGAGAGGTTGTTCAGCGCGTTGACGTAGGCCATGGCGCTGGCGGTGAGGGTGTCGGTGTCGGCCGCCTGGCCGGTGGCGATGCGGCCGTCCTCCTCGAGCCTGACCGAGACCTGCGCCTGGGCGTCGGTGCCCTCGGTCACCGCATGCACCTGGAAGAGGCGCAGCACCGCGGCGTGCGGCGTCACCTCCTGGATGGCGTTGAACACCGCGTCGACCGGGCCGTCGCCTGTGGCCGTCGCCGATTTCTCGACGCCGTCGACCAGCAGCGTCAGGTGCGCCTCCTGCGGGCCTTCGGTGCCGGCGATGACGCGCAGCGCCTTGACCTGGATGCGGTCGTGGCCGCGGGCCAGCGCGTCGTCGACGAGCGCGATGATGTCGTCGTCGAACACGTGCTTCTTCTTGTCGGCGAGGTCCTTGAAGCGGCCGAACGCCTCGTTGAGCGCATTCTGGCCGAGGTCGTAGCCCAGCGCCTTCAGCTTCTCGCGGAACGCGTGGCGGCCCGAGTGCTTGCCCATGACGAGGTTGGAGCCGCCCTGCCCCACGTCCTCGGGCCGCATGATCTCGTAGGTCTCGGCGTTCTTCAGCACCCCGTCCTGGTGGATGCCGGCCTCGTGGGCGAAGGCGTTCTTGCCGACGATGGCCTTGTTGAACTGCACCGGAAAGCCGGTGATGGCCGAGACGTAGCGGCTGGCGCGGGTGATGTGCTGGGTGACGATGCGGGTCGGGTACGGCAGCTTGTCGCCGCGCACCCGCAGCGCCATCACCACCTCCTCGAGCGCCGCGTTGCCGGCCCGCTCGCCGATGCCGTTGACCGCCAGCTCCACCTGCCGCGCGCCGGCCTGCACCGCCGAGAGGCTGTTGGCGACGGCCAGGCCGAGGTCGTTGTGGCAGTGGGCGGAGAACACCACCGTGTCCGCGCCCGGCACCCGCTCGATCAGGTCGCGGAACATCTCGCCGTACTCGGACGGATAGCTGTAGCCCACCGTGTCGGGCAGGTTGATGGTGGTCGCGCCGGCCTTGATCGCCGCCTCGACGCAGCGGGCCAGGAAGTCGCGCTCGGTGCGGGTGGCGTCCTGCGCCGACCACTCGACGTCGTCGCAGAGGTTGCGGGCGTGGGTCACCGAGCCGGTGACCGCGTTCAGCACGTCCTCCTGGCTCATGCGCAGGATGTAGTCGCGGTGCTGCGGGCTGGTGGAGAGGAAGGTGTGGATGCGGCCGCGCTTGGCCGGGCGGATCGCCTCGCCGCAGCGCTCGATGTCGGCGACGCCGGCGCGGGCGAGGCCGCAGACGGTGCTCTCGGTGACGATCTTGGCGATCTCGCGCACCGCCTCGAAGTCGCCGTTGGAGGCGATCGGGAAGCCGGCCTCGATGACGTCGACGCCCATCTCCTCGAGGATCTTGGCGAGCTCCAGCTTCTCGTCGAACGACATCGAGGCGCCGGGCGACTGCTCGCCGTCGCGCATGGTGGTGTCGAAGATGATGACGCGGTTCTTGTCGGCGGCAACCTTGTCGGCCGCTGGGGCCGCTACGTCGGAAGTCATTGGAATTTCAGTCTCTTCGCAAGGGATTGGCCGTGATGGCCATGCTGGGCGGCGGGTTCGATCCCCTGAGCGCCCGGCCGCGAAGAACGCGCGCCTAGGAGTGCGCCCAGGGGCGGCTAAGCCCCAGCGCGAGAAGAAGCAGGCTGTCGCGGCGGTTGCGCATCGCTTCGGCGTGTAGACTGATCCGCCTCAAGCGGGCAAGGTCGACGGCGGTAGGGTGCTGTCTCAGCTTGAAATCTCGGTGACGGCGGACGATCCGAACGCCGATCCAAGCATCTGCAACGCTGAGGACGACGAGCACTACCAGAGCGTTAACCGCCACGAGCACGGCTGGCGGACGTCGGAGATAGACCACATGGTCCCAGGCGGCCGCCGAGCGGAGAGCATGGCAGTCGGGGGCAACGTCAAAGTTGAACCTCGATCGGTGCGAACAGCAGCGCCAAGTAGCGCTGCCGTACAGGCCCGAGCAGTCCAAGTCTCCACCACATGCGAGGTTTGATCCCCCTGCCGGCATCTCGGGGGTGACCGCCGCCTCGCGGGCCCTGAGCCAGCGCCGGGCCAGCATCGCCGAGCCGACCCAGACCAGGATCGCCAGCGCCAGCAGGCCGAGCTGCACGAGGCCGCCGCCGTTGAAAGCCGCGGTCACGGTCCCGCCGGCGAAGGCGGTCAGCAGGATCTTCGGCGCGATGCCGATGGCGGTGCCGGCGGCGAAGTCGCGGCGGCTGACGCGGGCGGTCCCGGCCGCCATGTTGACGACGATGAACGGCGCGGCCGGCACCAGGCGGATGATCAGGCTGGCCATGAAGCCGTTGCGCCCCACCAGCGCCATGAAGCGCTCGACGCCCGCGCTCTTCAGGTCGCGGATCAGCCGGCCGCCGAACAGCCGCCCGAGCTCGAAGCCGATCTGCGCGGAGACGAACGTGCCGATCCACGAATAGAGCGAGCCGGTCCACGGCCCGAACACCACCGCGGCGGCGGCGATCAGCACCACCTGCGGCGCGCCCAGGAACGCCAGCGCCGCGAATGCCGCCACCGCGATCGGCAGCGCCCAGGGTCCGCGGGCCAGCGCCAGCCAGTGCTCGACGCCGGCCTTGCCGGTCAGCCCCAGCGCCGGCGCGCCCAGCAGGAACACACAGCCCACCCCGCCGAACAGCACGAACGACACGGCCAGCGCGCGCCACGCCTTGGCGTCCATGTTGGTGAGGAATTGGCTGAGCCGGCCCATCGGGGCGTCGCTTATAGCGGGCGGGCGGGCGGCGTCACGCCCGCAGCGCCTAGCCGAAGATCTTCTTGTTCAGCGCGACGAGGCCGTTGAGGGTCGACTTCGCGGCCTCGAAGCGCCGCGTCGCGGCGTTCCAGCGCCATGCGCCGCCGAAGACGTGGGTCGCCGCCTTCGGCAGCTGCTCGTCGTTGCAGCCCGTTTCGCCGGTATGGGTGAAGACGGCCTTCGCGGTGGCCTCGATCTGCCGGTAGGGCCGGCCGGCGTCGGGCGCGGTTGCGAAGCTGGCGCTCTCGATCCCGTTCCAGCTGCAGAGCTTCTCCGAAGTCAGGCCGAACCAGCCGACCAGGCTGAGCCGGTCGCCGATCGGCGAGACGATCATGTAGGCGCCCATGGTGAGGTCGGCGTCGTCGTGCTCGCTGTAGGTGACCAGCGCCGCGTCGCCAGGCCCCAGCGGCAGCACCGACTGACGCGCCGGAAATCCGGTGTCCTTGTCGAGGCCGACGTCGGCGGCGTCGAGCAGCTTCGGCCGCTTGCCTTCGTCGTCGAACAGCATCAGCAGCGCCAGCCCCTCGACGCGCCCCTCCTTGCCGCCCAGGTCGGCGAGCAGCACCAGCCGCTTTTTGCCGCCGACCAGGATGCGCTTGTCCTGGATGAAGCCCAGCACGGCCGGATCGCCCGGGTCGCCCTCGTAGTCCGCGCCCGCCAGGTGGCGCGGCGGCTTGGCGAGGTGGCCCTCGACCTGATTGTCGTCGGCGTTGAGCGCCAGGTCCGGGACCGCCTGGCGGACCAGCGCCTGGTAGGTGAGACCCGGGTGGCCCGGGACGGCGTCGCCGGCGTTCATCAGCCCGTTCTCGCCGGCGACGGCGGGCGCAGCCGCCAGCGCGGCCAAGGCGATCGCGAGCGCGAGAGGGGCGCGCCAGCCCATCAGAATCGCCCGCGGTTCAGCTTGTCGAGCCTGGCGAGGTCGCCATGGCTGACGAACGCGCCCTTCGCAGCGTCCCACCGGTAGGCGGCATGATAGGTGCGGACGTAAGGCGGGGGGACGGCCTGACCGCTGCAGTCCTCGTCGAGGCGCTTCAGCCGCTCGGTCACGGTCACCTGCAGCGTTGCATAAGGCGCGGCCGGCTTGGTGGTGAAAACCGGCGTCTCGTCGCGCTGGTAGCCGCACGCGTTGTCGGACAGCACGAAGATGTCGTCGATCAGCCGCAAGCGGTCATTGCGCACGAAGATGACGAGGCGGGCCTGATAGCTCTGGTTGGAATTGCTGTGCTCGCTGTAGGTGACGAGGGCGTCGTCGCCCGGGCCGAGCGCGATCTGCGACGGCTTGTCGTTGAAGCCTGTCTCCTTGTCGACGCCGACGTCGACCGCATCGAGCAGCTTCGGCCGCGGCGCGTCGTCGTAGAGGGCCATCAGTGTCGTGCTCTGGGCGCTGTCCTCCGCCTGCCCGAGGTCGGCCAGCACCACCAGGCGCGGCCTCCCGCCGGCCTTGATGTGTCGCACCTCCACGAAGTCGACGATCAGAGGATCGGGCGGATCGCCGCCGGCGTCCTTGCCCATGATGTGCCGCAGCGACTTCAGGTGGCCTTCGACCTGCTTGTCGGCCGCGTTGTACGCGAGGTCGGGGATCGCCTGGCGCAGCAGGTCCAGGTAGGTGACGCCCGGATGGCCGGGGACCACGTCCTCAGTCGGGTTCGGGGCCGGGCCGAGAACGCTCACAATTTCCACAGGGACAGTCTTCGACGGGTGACTGCGCGCCAGATCGTGCTTGAAGGGTAGCGGCCCGCCAAACGAGGCCGAGGTCACCGTCCCAAGTAAAGTAGAGTGGCAGCCATCGTGGACGTTCGTCGCATCGCTCGTCGTCCCCAAAGCCAAGCTTCGCGCGATGTTGCCCCCGCCCGCGACCCCGCGTAAACAGCCGCCCGCCTTTCAAACCCCAAGCATCGGGAGTCGTCAGCATGTTCGCCCAGTCGGCCGCGCTCGCCCGCGTCAAGCCCTCCGCCACCCTGGCGGCGGACGCCAAAGCGCGCGAGCTGAAGGCGGCGGGCAAGAACGTGATCTCGCTGGCGGCCGGCGAGCCCGACTTCGACACGCCGGACAACATCAAGGAAGCCGCCATCCGCGCGATCCGCGACGGCAAGACCAAGTACACCAACGTCGACGGCATTCCGGAGCTGAAGGCCGCGATCTGCGGCAAGTTCGCCAGCGCGAGAACGGCCTCACCTACACGCCGGCGCAGATCAACGTCTCGCCCGGCGGCAAGGCGGTGATCTACAACGCCATGGTCGCCACGCTGAACCCCGGCGACGAGGTGGTGATCCCGGCGCCCTACTGGGTGAGCTACCCGGACATGGTGCTGCTGGCCGGCGGCGAGCCGCGCTTCGTGCCGACCAGCGCCGCCAGCCGGCTTCAAGATGCAGGCCGCCGACCTCGAGGCGGCGATCACGCCCACGCACCAGCTGGCTGATCCTCAACTCGCCGTCGAACCCCTCCGGCGCGGCCTACACGCAAGGCCGAGCTGCGGGCGCTCGCCGACGTGCTGCTGCGCCACCCGCAGGTCTGGATCCTCACCGACGACATGTACGAGCACCTGGTGTTCGGCGACTTCGAGTTCTGGACCATCGCCCAGGTCGAACCGGCGCTCTACGAGCGCACGCTGACCATGAACGGGGTCTCCAAGGCCTACGCCATGACCGGCTGGCGGATCGGCTACGCCGGCGGCCCGGAGCCGCTGATCAAGGCCATGGCCAAGGTGATGAGCCAGACCACCTCCAACCCGTCGTCGATCTCGCAGTGGGCGGCGGTGGAGGCGCTGAACGGGCCGCAGGACTTCATCAAGCCGAACGCCAAGCTGTTCGAGGAGCGGCGCGACCTGGTGGTCTCGATGCTGAACCAGGCCAGCGGCATCCGCTGCCCGACGCCGGAAGGCGCGTTCTACGTCTATCCGTCGGTGGAGGGGCTGATCGGCAGGACTGCGCCCAGCGGCAAGCCGATCGGCTCGGACGAGGACTTCGCCGTCGAGCTCCTGGAGAGCGAGGGCGTCGCGGTGGTGTTCGGCGCGGCGTTCGGCCTCTCGCCGCACTTCCGGATCAGCTACGCGACCTCCAACGCCGTGCTGGAAGACGCCTGCGGCCGCATCCAGCGCTTCTGCGGCCAGGTGGGTTAGCGCGGCGTCCTTGCGCGCAGGGCGGCGGGCGGCGCGAGCCCTAGGGTCAGTGCAAGCTCGCTTTGCTCTTCGACACGATTTCCAGGGCCGTGTTGTCGGGCTGCCTGCCGGCGGCGACGTCGGCGTCGATCGTCTTCTGGGCCAGCGCCTGGGCTTTCGCGTAGCGTCCGTCGGCAAAGTAGGCAAACGCCAGCGGCAACGCTGAGGCGCGATCCAGCCGACCGCTCGCGGCCAGCTTCTCGCCGAACCCGATGGCCTGGGCGAAATCCGCGGCTTCGTTGGACAGCACCATCGCGTTTTGCAGGGTCGCGCGCTGTTGTCGCGGCGTCTGAGCGGTCGCGAACAACGGACTTGCGATCACCCTCTTATAGCTCGCCAGTGCGTTGGCGTGATCGTGCATTCCGAGCGCCAGGAAGCTGGCGACGACTTCGATCTCGAAGCGATCGAGGTCAGTCTGAGTTTGGACCGCGCGCGCCTGCATCAGCGTCGCCTCGGCTGTCACCCAGTCGCGCTTCGCGGCGGCGTCCATCAGCGCGCTCAGCAAACGGCCGACCGGCGGCGACACGTGCGCGCCGGCCTTCGCGTCGCCGGCAGGGTCGACGGCAGGGCCGGCGCGATAGGCGGCATCGGCTGGAATGTACGAAACGGGCGCCGTCTGCTGCGCCAAAGCCTGGAGCGCCGCGGCGGCGCTTACCGCGGCGGCGAGCATCGCCGAGACGCGTTTCAGTTTCAGCTCCACCACGATCCTCCTGCGATCGGTCCCTGATATTCTTGGGCGGACGCCGCGCGACTTGTCCGGGGCCTCAGAAGCTGCAGTCGAGCGTCTTGCCGCCGCCGGGGCTGAGCTTGTCGCGAGCCGCCTTGTAGCGATTGCAGAGCGCCTGCAGGTTGCTCAGGAAGTCGGGCAGCGCCTCGCCGCGGCCGCTCCAGTTGCCGCCGAGTTCGTGTCTTAGGTCGCGCGTCGCCACCCAGTAGTGGGTCGGGAAGCTGGCCGCGCCGGAGAGGTCGGCAAAATCGGTGTGGCCGTTGGCGACGCAGAGGCCGACCATTTCCCAGTAGTGGCTGATCGCGCCGTAGTCGCGAAACTCCGGCGCCGATTCGTAGAGGTCGGACCCCGTGCGGCCCGCGCCGACCATCTGGCGCGCCTGGGCGAGGCGGGCCTTCACGTCGCCGTCCGCATAACTGGCCGCGCAGCCCTCCCAGCCCGCCTCCTGATCTAGCAGCGCGCGGCAGGCGGTCGGGTCGGCGGCGCTGGGGACCATGACCAGGCACTTGGGATCCGCGGGGGGCGCGGCGGCCGGTTGCATCGGCCGAAGCAATGCGATCGCCCCCGCGACGCCAAGCACGGCGAGCGCCGCCACGCCGGCCACGAGTGGCCGACGCCAGCGCCGGGACCAGGCGAGCGCGGTTGGCGGCGGTGCGGCCAGCGGGGATGGGTGCGTCGGCGGCGGCGGCGTGCCGGCATGCCCCTCGTGCGCGATCACCCGCCGCACGCACTCGGCGAGGTAAGCCAGATGCTGCTCCAGCGGCGGCGCGTGGGCGTCGAGCCAGTGCTGGGCCCCCAGGAAGTAGCCGAGCGACGCGTCGGCCGGGATGTCCGCGATGCGGAACGGGATCAGCGGAATGTTGTGACTGACCGCGCCGCTCGACCTCGCGCAGGATGTAGGGCGAGGTGTTGGCGTGCTGCGAGAAGATCAGCACGAACACCTTGGCGGTGGTGATCGCGCCCACGATCGAGGCGCCCCAGTCGGCGCTGGGCAGGATGTCGCGCGCCGCCATCCAGCAGCGGATGCCGTCCGCCTCCAGCGCCGCACAGACCGCGTCGGCCACCGCCTTGTCCTTCGACGAGTGACTGATGAAGACGTCGTGGGCCATCGCACCCCTCGCCGCGCGGCGGCCGAAGCCATACCATCGACCCGGCGGGATGGCGACGCGTTGCAAGTCCGGCGCTGCTGACGCGGCCCTGCGCGCGTGCTCCTATCAAGCCAGAAGGAGATAGAAGGCACACGCGATGCTCACCTTCTACCACTGCCCCGGCACGCGCTCTGGCAGCGTGCACTGGCTGCTCGAGGAGCTCGGCGCTCCCTTCGAGACCGAGATCGTCCCCGTGCAGGCCGAGGGCGGCGCGCCGGAGAGCTATAGAGCGATCCAGCCGAACAAGAAGGTGCCGGCCATCGTGCACGACGGGGTCCGCGTTCATGAGCGGGCCGCGATCTTCATCTACCTCTGCGACGCCTTCCCGGCCGCGGGCCTGGCGCGCGCCAACCGGCGATCCGCGTCGCGGACCCTACCTGTCGTGGCTGGTCTACAACGACGCCGTGCTCGATCCCGTGTTGGCGGCGAAGTTCGGCGGCTGGGAATACGACAAGCGCGGCGTCTCCTTCGGCGCGTTCGACGACATGGTCTCGAACCTCACCACCACGCTGGAGGCCGCGCCCTATCTGACCGGCGAGGCGTTCACCGCAGCCGACCTGCTGCTCTGCGGCGGCCTCAACTTCGCGGTCAACGTCACCAATGCGATCCCGGCGACGCCGACGATCACCGACTTCCTGCGGCGCTGCATGAGCCGCCCAGCCTTCGCCCGAACCGTCGCAAGGACCGGCGTCATGATCCGCACCCTCTCCTGCCACTGCGGCCAGATCCGGCTGGAATGCAACGCGCCGCTGGAGGGTCTCGGCGAGTGCAACTGCTCGACCTGCGGGCGCCACGGCTTCCTGCACTGGAAGGTGCCGCCGAGCTCGGTGCGGCTCACGACGACGAAGCAGAGCCTCTCCACCTACGTCTGGCGCGCCGTGCACGAGGGCCATCACTTCTGCCCGACCTGCGGCGTCGCCATCTGCCGCACCGGCTGGGACTACTTCTCGCTGAACGCCCGCTGCCTCGACGGCGTCGACGTGTTCACGCTGGAGATCGGGCGCTACGACGGCCTGCACGACATGCCGGGCGACGACATGCCGCCGCTGGTCGATCCGGACGGGGAAACGCCGCCCTCAGATGCGTCTTCACAGCGCTGAAAGGTGCGCAGTGTCGTTCAACCGCACGACGTAGCGCGACTGGTCGGCCGTGATGCGCAGATAGGTGAGACTGCACGGCCGCGTCTCGTACATCAGGAACCGGAGGTTCTCATCAGTATCGAGGCCCAGGAACCAGTTGATCGCGCAGATGATAGCGTTCCCGTGACTGACCAGGACCAGCCGGTCTCTGCCGCCGGCCCGCAACGCTGAAAGGAACGACGAGATTCGCGTGTAGAGGCCGCGCCAGCTCTCTCCGTCCGGGAACGGGACCCAATCCAACGCCGGCTCCCGGAACGGGTTCTCGAGGCGGCGAGCTGCCTCGGCGGTCAAACCTGCCGCGGCCCCGTTGTTCAGCTCGCGCAGGGCCGGCGCCATTTCGACGTCGAGACGCGTGGCCGCGCCGATGATCGCCGCCGTCTCGGCCGCCCTCGCCAGGTCGCTGCTGACGATGGCGGAGGGCCGGAACGGGGCGTGCGCCTTCAGGTGTCCGCCCGTCGCCTTGGCCTGCGCCCTCCCAAGCTCCGTCAGGCGCGAGTCGGTCCAGCCTCCCGTTCTGCCGTCGAGGTGATGCTCGCTCTGGCCGTGTCGGATGATCAGCAACTCCTTCACGGAACCCTCGCTGGTTGGCCGGTCGATCGACGATCCTGGCCGCCTGGATGTCAGCTTCGAGTGCAGGTAGCGCAGTTCGCTCAGGCCCGTAGCCGCGCCGCCGCGGCCTGCGCCTCCGCGATCCGCTTCGGCAGGAACGCCTGCATCCGCGCCTTCACGGCCGCCAGCACATCGGGCGGGGCGGTTTCCGGGCGGCCGGCGTCGAACGGCGGGGCGGGCGCGTATTCAAGGTTGAGCTGCAGGCCTTGCGCGAACTCCGCGCCGGCCAGTTCGGCCGCGACGGTCAGCGCGAAGTCGATGCCGGCGGTGACCCCGCCGCCGGTGATGAGATTGCCGTCGCGCGCCACCCGCGACGGATCCGGGATCACGCCGAACAGCGTCAGCAGGTCGCGCCAGGCCCAGTGGCAGGCGGCGCGCCGCCCCTTGATCAGGCCGGTGGCCGCCAGGATCAGCGAGCCGGTGCAGACCGAGGTGAGATAGGCAGCCCCGGCCGCCAGCCGCGTCGCCTCAGCCATGAACGCCGCGTCGTTGATCACCGCCGTGGTGGCGAGGCCGCCCGGAAAGAAGATCAGGTCGCAGCGATCGATGTCGGCCAGCCGCCCCGTGCGGGCGAAGAAAAGGCCGCCGTCCAACTCGATCTCGCCGCCCGCCTCGGAGGCCACGATGGTCTCGCAGTCCGGTAGCCGGCTGAAGATCGTGTGCGGGCCGGTGAAGTCGAGCTGTGTCATGCCCGGGAAGATCGCCTCGACGATGCGGAACGGAGCGTCGGCCATCGTTGGAATCCCCTCGCGTTGACGCGGCCATCATGCGCGGCCTAGCTGCCGCCCGAAATGCCGATCTGCGCTCGTCCCGCGCCAACCTCCAGCCCTTCTGTCGGCCGCGCCTGATGGCGGGCCTCGCCAAGCGCTCGCTGTCGCTGGCCGGACACCGCACGTCGCTGGCGCTGGAGGCGGAATTCTGGCGCGTGCTGGAGGCGATGGCGGCGGCGCGCAGTCTCAGCCTGGCGGGGCTGGTCGCGCAGGTCGACGGGGCGCGCGGCGAGCGTCCGCTGGCCTCGGCCTGCCGCCTCGCCGCGCTGGCCCATGCGCTCGGCGCAGCGCCGCCCGGCGAGGCTCAGTAGTGCTGGGAGATCGGCTTGGTCAGCGGCGCAGCCGCGGCCGGTTGGCGGATGTGGTGGCGCGACGCGCCGAACACGACCCAGGCGACGAACACGGCGATCAGCACGAGTCCGATCAGGCCCCAGATCCAGGGCATGATGGTCTCCTCGCTCTGAGCATCAGCCTCGCTCACCGCCGCCCGGTCCCGGTTCTCGGTCATAGCGCCTCCGCCTGCGCGAATTTTGCGCCGCGCAGCGCTGGGACGCAACGTCCGTGGCTATGAGGGCCGATGGACCCGTTGAGGCGCTTTGGCGCCGGTCAGCTCTGGACTGGCGCCGCCGCAGCGGCGGCAGCGACCTTCGGGCTGCTCACGATCGGGTGGCCGAGGCCGCCGCCGAGCGACACGATCGCCATCACGACGATCGCCACGACGACGGCCATCGCCACCGCGCCCACCGTCGTCGCCACGCCCCCGTGCCTGCCGGGTTCCATAACGCTGCCTTCTCCGCGTGATCCGCCCGGCAAAAGGAACGGGGTGCGACAGATGGGGTTCCCATCCGGGCGTTTCCGGTTCGAAATGCAAGCTGCCGAGTCTGCCATTAATCTTCACCAGCTGATCTGCCATAGGCGCGCCAGCTCATCGGTTCCGGGGATCCTCATCGGATGCGTCTTCGTCCGCTCTTGTTTGCCTGCGTGATCGCATCGGCCGCCTGGGGCGCGCAGGCCCAGACCGGCGCCCAGGAAGCCTCGGCTCGATTCCTCGACGAGATCGGCCGGCAGTGTCCGGACAAGCAGCTGCAGATGCTCTCGTCACGCGACCTGCGCGACGGGCTGGACAACTACATGGACGGGCTGCCGACCGACGCGCGCGCCGCGCTGCAGAAGTCCGAGACCGATAACTGCTCGTCGGAGACCGCCGGCGCGGCCTGCGTGAACATGGCCGACATCCTGGCCGCCGACCAACTCGGGCGCGTGCCGGAGCTGGCCGGCTCGCTCTGCGTCACCTTCCTGCGCTGCCGCAGCCAGGGCGAGTGCGACTACGCGAGATAGTGCGTCCCACGCCTCACCCGTCGGGCTAGCGATCCCGAAATTGGGGACACACACTCTTTTCCACAGGATCTGTTGTCGGCGGAGGCGCCTGGAAAAGAGTGTGTGTCCCCAATTTCCCCGCGGGGGTTCGCCGCGACGCGGCCAGACGCCACTCCCGCCTTCAGATGGTCCGTGCGCGTGCTACATATGTTCCGAACCCCTAAGTCAGCCCGCAGCCCTTGTCCGACATCCCCACCCCCCGCATCTCCGATCTCGCCCGCGTCGACGGCCCGGCGCCGGACTATCTGGCCGGCCTGAACCCGGAGCAGCGCGCGGCCGTCGAGGCGACGGAGGGGCCGGTGCTGGTGCTGGCCGGCGCCGGCACCGGCAAGACCCGGGTGCTGACCACGCGGCTCGCCCACATCCTCGCCACCGGCCGGGCGCGGCCGTGGGAGCTGCTGGCGGTCACCTTCACCAACAAGGCCGCGCGCGAGATGCGCGAGCGGATCACCGACATCATCGGGCCGGCCGCCGAGGGCCTGCGCTGGCTCGGCACCTTCCACTCGATCGCCGCGCAGATCCTGCGCCGCCACGCCGAGCTGGTGGGGCTGAAGTCGAGCTACACCATCATCGACGTCGACGACCAGGAGCGGCTGATCAAGCAGCTGCTGGAGGCCGAGAACATCGACTCCAAGCGCTGGACGCCGCGCCACTTCGCCGGCCTGGTCGACCACTGGAAGAACCGCGGCTGGACGCCCGGACAGGCTGCCGCCGGCCGAGGGCGCGCACTTCGCCAACAACCGCGGCCAGAAGCTCTACGCGCATGTACCAGGAGCGCCTGCGGGTGCTGAACGCCTGCGACTTCGGCGACCTGCTGCTGCACAACCTGACCATCTTCACCGACGCACCCGGACGTGCTGGCCGACTACCACCGCCGCTTCCGCTACATCCTGGTCGACGAGTACCAGGACTCCAACGTCGCCCAGTACCTGTGGCTGCGGCTGCTGGCGCAGGGCCGCCAGAACCTCTGCTGCGTCGGCGACGACGACCAGTCGATCTACGGCTGGCGCGGCGCCGAGGTGGACAACATCCTGCGCTTCGAGCGCGACTTCCCGGGCGCCAAGGTGGTCCGGCTGGAGCGCAACTACCGCTCCACCGCCCACATCCTGGCCGCCGCCTCGGGCCTGATCGCGGCCAACAAGGGCCGGCTCGGCAAGACGCTGTGGACCGAGGGCGAGGGCGGCGCAGAAGGTGCAGGTGCGCGGGGTCTGGGACGGCGAGGCCGAGAGCCGGCTGATCGCCGACGAGATCGAGCGCTGGGTCAAGGACAAGCCGCCGCTATCGCGAGTGCCGCCATCCTGGTGCGCGCCTCGTTCCAGATGCGCGCCTTCGAAGAGCGCTTCGTGATGCTGCAGATCCCCTACCAGGTGATCGGCGGCCCGCGCTTCTTCGAGCGCGCCGAGATCCGCGACGCCCACGCCTACCTGCGGCTGGTGCAGTCGGAGGACGACGACCTGGCGTTCGAGCGCATCGTCAACGTCGCCCAAGCGCGGCATCGGCGAGACCACCGTGCAGAAGCTGCTGGCGGTGGCCCGCGGCGCCGGCGTCTCGGCCAGCGACCGCGGCGCGCGAGCTGGTCCGCACCGACGAGCTGGCGGCCGCGCACCCGCACCGCGCTGGCCAACTTCCTGCGCGACCTCGACCGCTGGCGCGCGCGCGGCGGCGTCCATGCCGCATCCGCGCCTGCTGGAGACCATCCTCGAGGAGAGCGGCTACACCGACGCGCTGCGGCTCGACAAAGGCCCGACCAGCCAGACCCGGCTCGACAACCTGAAGGAGCTGGTCCAGTCGATGGGCGCCTTCGAGACGCTGCAGGCCTATCTGGAGCACGTCGTCGCTGGTGATGGACCTCGACCGCGAGAGCGGCGAGGACTCGGTGCAGATCATGACGCTGCACTCGGCCAAGGGGCTGGAGTTCCCGCTGGTGTTCCTGCCCGGCTGGGAGGAAGGCGTCTTCCCCAGCCAGCGCAGCATGGACGAGAAGGGCGAGAAGGGGCTCGAGGAGGAGCGCCGGCTCGCCTACGTCGGCATCACCCGGGCCCGCGAGGAGGCGCGCATCTCGTTCGCCGCCAACCGCCAGGTCTACGGCCGCTGGACCAGCCAGCTGCCCAGCCGCTTCGTCGACGAGCTGCCGGTGGCCAACGTCGAGGCGGCGTCGGAGACCGGCTACTACGGCGGCGGCCCGGGCATGCGCGAGCCCAACTCGCGCTGGGACACGAGGCCGCCTCGTTCGGCTCCGGCTACGCCTCGCCCGGCTGGCGGCGCGCCCACGAGCGCAAGTACCGCGGCGGCCCGGCCGGCGTCACCCAGGTGATCGAGGGCGAGGGCCGGCTGGTCGCCGTCTCCGAGCCCTCCGCCACCGGCGACTTCGCCCTCGGCGAGCGCGTCTTCCACGTCAAGTTCGGCTACGGCCGCGTCCTCGCGATCGAGGGCAACAAGCTCACCGTGGACTTCGAGAAGGCCGGCGAGAAGAAGGTGATCGAACTCGTTCGTGGAGAAAACCTGAGTTCGCCCGCGGGTCTCTTAGAGTTGGCCACGGAAAACACGGAAAGCACGGACGGGATCAAGGCTTTCACCCCTGAACCGTCATCGCCGGGCGACAGTCCCGGCGACCCATGCAGACGGCGGCTTGAGTGGCCGCGCCTGGCGCGGCCATGGCCGCTGCGTGGACCGGATGGCCGAGACTGTCGGTCGGCCATGACGGGATGGAGGGGCTTCGCGTGTTCGTCCGTGATTTCCGTGTTTTCCGTGGTTCAAATCTGACCAGCGGGAGGTCCACTCACGGCGCGTAGAGATCGCCCTCCTTCAGCCAGCCGGAGCTGGTGTGCGCCTCGCCGACGAAGTCGGCCTGCACCCAGCCGTTCTGCTCGGCGCGCACGCCGACGCCGTCGTCCTTCACGACGTAGGCCTTGCCGTGCGCCGCGCCGGGCGAGGCGGAGAAGTAGGCCCGGTCGGCCTTCACCACCCGCACCGACGGTCCACGGCTCGGCGTGCTGCAGCGTGAAGTCGGCCGGATTGTCCTTGTTGGCGAACGACCAGATGTTGCCGCAGCCATCGGGCTCCTGCGGCAGCGAGATGCGCACCATCCCGGCCCCGGTACGCTCGATACGGCCGTTGATGGGCCGCGCCTCGGGAAGGCCGGGCTCGGAGGCGCTGACCGTCCCGCCAGCTCCGGCCAGCCTGCCCCGCAGATAGGCGATGCAGTCGATCTCCGGCGGCCCGGCCTGGCTCATGTCGAAGTAGCCGCTGACCCGGCCGCCGGCGTCGACCGCCAGCAGCAGCGTGTTGTCATAGACGCCGCTGGCGACCGCCGGTGGGGCGGCGCGCGAGGCCGTCGGCGCCAACGCCAGCGCGGCGGCCGCGCTCGCCGTCAAAACGAGCGCGGCGATGGCCGCGAGCGACGCCTTCGGCATGAGACCCCCCAGTCCAGGTTGGCCTCACGCCTAGCACGCCCGCGGCGCGGCGCGCTCACGCCGAGTAGAAGAACCGCTCCTCGGCGATCTTGCCGCCCTTCAGGCGATAGAGCGCCACCTCGTCCATCTTCGTGCGCTGGCCGTTGTCCTTGTCGGTGACGTCCATCACAAAGCGGACCGTGAACTCGTCGCCGTTCAGGTAGGGGCCTTCGACCTTCACCTCATGGACGTCGTGGTGCTTGGACCACCACTCGCCCTTGGCCCGGGCCGCCTGCTTGCCGCGGCTCTCGGCGTTCTCGCCCATCGGCTCGATGCTGACCACGTCCTCGGCCCAGTATTTCTCGCCGGCCTGGTCGAACTTGCCCGCCTTGCAGAGGGACACGAGGTCGTGTGCGACTTCCTGGGTGTTCATCGGCTGTCTCCGTTTCTGCCGGAGCGATGAGGCTAGCGCGCCGATGTGGCCGCTTTTGGCAGGAAAGCGGCCATTTCGCGGGCATTCCGATAACGTTGCTATTGAAAACCCATTCCTCATGCGGCAAACAGCAACGGCTGCTTCACTGAGGGGAAACGCCATGCGCGCGCTCTTGAACCTGACTGTCGCCATCGCCGCGATGACCGCGGTCTCGGCCGCTGCGGCCGCGCCGGCCGTGCCTCCTTACGTCGCGGCGGCCGTCGCCGCTGCCGAGCCGCCCAGCCGACGACGTCAAGCGCGACGCCGACCGCAAGCCCGCCGAGGTGATCGCCTTCTCCGGCATGAAGCCGGGCTGGACCATCGCCGACTACATTCCGGGCGGCGGCTATTACGACCGCATCTTCGCCGGCGTGGTGGGGCCGAAGGGGCGCGTCTACGCCTTCTATCCGAGCGAGATCGCCAACTTCCGCAAGGACGTGACGCTGCCGCCGAGCGGCACGACGCCGTGGCTGGGGGCGGCCAACGTCACCGCCATCATCGCGCCGGCCAACGATTTTGCCGCACCGGCGCCGCTCGACCTGGTGTGGATCTCCGACAACTACCACGACCTGCACGACCCGTTCTTCGCGCCGGCCGACCTCGCCAAGGTCAACGCGGCGGTCTTCAAGGCGCTGAAGCCGGGCGGGATCTACCTGATCGTCGACCATCGCGCCGAAGCCGGCTCGGGCCTTCGCGACACCAACACGCTGCACCGCATCGACGAGGCGGCGGTGAAGAGCGAGGCGGAGGCGGCCGGCTTCCAGCTGGTCGGCGAAAGCGACGTCCTGAAGAACCCGGCGGACAATCACACGCTGAAGATCTTCGATCCGGCGATCCGCAGCCACACCGACCAGTTCGTGCTGAAGTTCCGCAAGCCGAAGGGCTGAGCCGCGATGCCGCGGTCTGACCTGGCTCGTCTGACAGAGAGCCTGTCCGCGAGTTAACGTGAGCGGTGGCGCGGCGCGGCTATCATCGCGACGCGTTCAGGGCTGGAGGCAAATATGCGGCGCATCCTGGCGGCCGGCATGGCGATCGCGGCGGGCCTCGGCGGCTGCACCCACTATCACCAGGAGGTCGCGGCGCTGCGCATGGCGCGGCCGGCCGTCGAACCCGCCCAACTGGCGGCCTACGCCAGGGGCGAGTCCAACTACCCCTCGGTCGGCGGCGACATCCTGAAGGGCACAGGATCCACGGCGGCCACCGCCTACGACGCCACCAGCGGCGAGCGCGTCCCGCCGCCGGAAGCGCCGCGCCAGGCTCCCTAGCGGATCTCGATGCGCGAGCGCGGCGGCGCAGCGCCGGGGCTCTTGGGCAGCGTGATCTTCAGGACGCCGTCCTTGAACTGCGCCTCGATGTGGCTGCGATCGACGTCCGGCGGCAGCGGGAAGCTGCGCTCGAAGCGGCCATAGCGCCGCTCGCTGACCCGGTAGGTCGCCGAGGCGTCGTCGGTCTCCTCGGCCTTCTGGCCGGTGACCACCAGCGCGTCGCCGTCGATGCTGAGGTCGATGTCCTGTCGGGTGAGGCCCGGCAGCTCGACCGCCAGGATGTGGGCGGTCCCGGTCTCCTTCATGTCGGCCGGCGGCAGGCCGAACAGGCTGACGGCGCTGAGGCCCAGCGGGCGTAGCGGATGCGTGCTCGGCGCGTGCCGGAAGCCGAAGGTGTGGCGGAACATGTCGTCGAACCACTGGCTCATCTCGAACTGCATCGCCAGCAGCGGATCGACCGCCTGACGCCAGCTGTCGGCGACCTGACGGCTGGCCCGGCGGCTCTGCTCGGCGAGCTGGCGCCCGCCCTCGACCAGCGGCTGGGTCGCCTGGGACATCATCTCGGCCGCGGCGCCCTGGCCGCTGCGGGCCTGCTCGAAGCTGCGTGGCTCGGCCGGGGCGGGCTGCGCCGCCGCGCCTTGGGTTGGGGGTCTCGGCTGTGCGCCGTGGCTGGCCGGCGGACCGTCGGACCGGTTGCGGGACGTCTCCGTGGCGCGCTCTGTGGGGGGATTGGCTTGAGGATCGGCCATGCCGATGTCTCCTCTGATGGACGCTGTCGTGCTCGCCCCCGCGCCGTTCCTACCGCCGGGCCGGGCCGCAGGTTCCTGCCTGGCCGGATCAAGTTTGATGTCAGCCGCTCGCCAGGCCGCGGCGGACCCGATAGACGGCGCGGGCCATGCCGGACGCCAACCTGCAGATCACCGCCCGCGGTCCCCGCGCCGAGGCCGAGGCCGCGGCGGCGGCGATCGACGCCGACCCGGCGCTGGAGGCCAGCGCCTACGCGATCCTCGAGGAGGACGAGGCGCGTGGGCTCTGGCGCATCGACGCCTATCCGACCACGGACGCCGAGGCGCAGGCGCTGATCCGCCTGCTGACGGCCCGCCCGGCCCTGCAGGTGGCGTCCGAGCCGCTGGCCGACGCCGACTGGCTGGCGCTGGCGCTGTCGGGCCTGCCGCCGGTGCGCGCCGGCCGCTTCTTCGTTTACGGCGCGCATGACCGCGGGCGGATCCCGGCCAACGCCGTCGGCCTGCGCATCGAGGCCGGCGCGGCGTTCGGCACCGGTCACCACGGCACCACCGCCGGCTGCCTGGTGGCCTTCGACGCACTGCTGAAGGCTCGGCGCTTCGCGCGTGTGCTGGACGTCGGGGCCGGGACCGGCGTGCTCGCGATCGCCGCGGCGCGCACCGGCGCCCTCGTGGCGGTCGGAAGCGACATCGATCCGGTCTCGGTGCGGATCGCCCGCGAGAACGCCAGCCTCAACCACGCCCGCGCCCGCTTCGTGCGCGCCGACGGCCTGGCGCACCGGGCAGTGGCCGGCGCGGGACCCTACGACCTGGTGTTCGCCAACATCCTTGCCCGCCCGCTGGTGCGCCTGGCGCCAGGCATTGGCCGCGCGCTGGCGCCCGGCGGGCTCGCCATCCTCTCCGGGCTGCTGCGCCACCAGCAGCGCTATGTCGCCGCCGCCTACCTGGCGCGCGGCTTCCGGATCCAGCGCCGCTATCACCGCGACGCCTGGGCGACGCTGGTGCTGGCGCGCCGCTAGGCGGAACCGGCGCCGGGACCGGACGTTTGGCCACCGACCCGGGGAATTCGACCCCGCGAACCGATCAAGGCGAGGCCGATGTCCAACCCCGACCCCAACTACGAAACCCGCACCTTCGCGAGCCGGACCACGGAACTGCCGCCGACGCCCCCGCCGCGGCGCTCCTACGCCGGATGGATGGCCGCCGCGGCGGTGGCCGTCGTCGCCATCGTGGCGATCGCCTATATGGCGACCAACCACCCCGGCGATCAGACCGACCAGCAAGCCGCGCTCGCCGCGCAGCAAAGCCAGCAGGCCGCCGCCTCCGCACAGAGCGCGCAGGCTGCGCAGGACGCCTCAATGGCGGCGCAGTCGGCCCAGCAGTCGACCACCCAGATCCAGCAAAACGCCGCGCAGAGCGCTGCCGACCAGGCAGCCGCCGACCGCGCGCACGCCCAGGCGCAGGCCGACCGCGCGGCCGCCGCCGACCAGCAGGGCCGCGACGCCGACGTCCGGGCGCCCGACAGCGGCCGCCAGCCGGCGCCCGCGCCGCAGCCGCAACAGCCGTAGCGTCGCTCCAGGAGCCCTCGCCTCCACCCTTCGGTGGGGGCGAGGCTGCTCTCGGCGAAATTGGGGACACACACGCTTTTTCCGGGCAACGCAAATCCACGGCAACGCCGCAAAAAGCGTGTGTGTCCCCAATTTCGCGAGCGGCTTTGCCTCCGCCCGCCGTACGTCCTAAATCGGCGGCATGCGCCAGACCTTCGACGAAACCACCACCCCCGCCTTCGGCCGCGAGCACGCGCCGCTGATCCGCGCCGCGATGGCCGCGCAGGGCCTCGACGGCTTCGTGATCCCGCACGAGGACGAGCACCAGAACGAGTACCTGCCGGCCGCCAACGACCGGCTGGCCTGGGCCACCGGCTTCACCGGCTCGGCCGGCGCGGCGGTGCTGCTGAAGGACAAGGCGGCGATCTTCGTCGACGGCCGCTACGCCCTGCAGGTGCGCGACCAGGTGGACACCGACCTCTTCGAGGTGCGCGACCTGGTCGAGGGCGGCGTGCCGGCCTACCTGCAGAGCGAGGCCAGGTCCGGCTGGACCATCGGCTATGACCCGAAGCTGCACAGCCCCGAGGCGCTGGAGCGGCTGAAGTCCGCCGCCGCCAAGGCCGGCGCGGCGCTGAAGGCGGTCGAGCCCAACCCGCTGGACGCCGCCTGGGGCGCGGCGCGGCCGGCCCAGCCGCTGGCGCCGGTCAGCCCGCATCCCGGCGAGTTCGCCGGCGAGGACTCGGCCACAAGCGCGAGCGGGTCGGCCGGAGCCTCGCCGAGCAGGGCGCCGACGCGGCGCTGATCACCTCGCCGTCGTCCAACGCCTGGCTGTTCAACATCCGCGGCGGCGACGTGATCCGCTCGCCGCTGCCGCTGTCGCAGGCGATCCTGAACGCCGACGGCTCGGCGCAGCTGTTCCTCGATCCGGCCAAGGTGACGCCCGACCTGCCGGCCTGGCTCGGCAACGGCGTGACGCTGGAGGCGCCGGACGCGCCTCGCCGGCGCGCTCGAGCGGCCTCTCCGGCCAGCGCGTGCTGGTCGACCCGGCGACCTCGTCGGCCTGGTACTTCGAGGCGCTGGAGCAACGCCGGCGCCACGGTGGTGCGCGGCGCCGACCCCACCGCCCTGCCCCGCGCCTGCAAGAACGCGGTGGAGATCGAAGGCGCGCGGCAGGCGCACATCCGCGACGGCGCGGCGCTGGCGCAGTTCCTGCGCTGGGTGGCCACGGAGGCGGCCGAGACGCTGCCGAGCGAGCTGGACGTCGTCGCCAAGCTGGAGGGCTTCCGCGAAGCCACCGGCGCGCTGAAGGACCTGTCGTTCGACACCATCGCCGGCGCCGCCTCGAACGGCGCCATCGTCCACTACCGGCCGACCAAGCGGCTCGCCAAGCATCTGGAGACGCGGCTCGCTGCTGCTGGTCGACAGCGGCGCGCAGTACCTGGACGGCACCACCGACGTCACCCGCACGGTCGCCATCGGCACGCCGACGAAGGAGATGCGCCGAGCGCTTCACGCTGGTGCTGAAGGGCCACCTGGCGCTGGCCCGCGTGCGCTTCCCGGCCGGCACCACCGGCTCGGCGCTCGACGCCCTGGCGCGCGTTCCGCTGTGGGCCGCCGGGCTCGACTTCGACCATGGCACCGGCCACGGCGTCGGCTCCTACCTCGGCGTCCACGAGGGGCCGCAGCGGATCTCCAAGCTGCCGAACAGCGTCGCGCTGAGGCCGGGCATGATCGTCTCCAACGAGCCCGGCTACTACAAGGCAAGGCGCCTACGGCATCCGCATCGAGAACCTGCAGGTGGTGACCGCGCCCGCGCCGATCGCCGGCGGCGAGCGCCCGATGCTGGGCTTCGAGACGCTGACCCTGGCGCCGATCGACCGCGCGCTGGTCGTCAAGGCGATGCTGAGCGCCGAGGACCTGGCGCAGCTCGACGCCTACCACGCCCGCGTGCTGGCGGTGATCGGCCCGAAGGTGGATGCGGAGACGCGCGCCTGGCTGGAGGGGGCCTGCGCGCCGCTGTGAGCGCGGCCGGCGCCCCTCACCTCACCTCTCCCCGCTTCGCGGGGCGAGGGCTACGGATAGCGCGAGGCGGCGTCACCACCCATCCGCTCCACCGCCCCATCAGTAGCCCTCTCCACGCAAGTGGGAGAGGTGAGGTGAGGGTCTTGAAGGCTAGTCCGCCCGCAGCTCCAGCGTCTCCAGCCCGCGGAAGAACGGCAGCATGCGCCATTGCGGGGCTTCGTCCGGGTTGGCGAAACGCAACGCCGGGAAGCGCTCGAACAGGCGCAGCAGCGCCACCTGCGCCTCCAGCCGCGCCAGCGGGGCGCCGATGCAGATGTGGGCGCCGCCGCCGAACGCCACGTGCGGCTTCTTCTCGCGGGTGACGTCGAACTTGTCCGGGTCGGCGAACACCGCCGGGTCGCGGTTGGCCGCGCGCAGCGAACAGCGTCAGGTTCTGCTTCTGCTGCACCGGGCAGCCGCCGATCTCCATGTCGCGCGAGGCGATGCGGCCGGTGATGTCGACCGGCGGCTCGTAGCGCAGCGCCTCCTCGACCACCGCGTTGATCAGCTTCGGATCGGCCTTCAGCTTGGCGAGCTCGGCCGGATTGTTGCAGCAGCAGCCGCACCGCGTTGCCGATCAGGTCGGTGGTGGTGAGGTTGCCGCCGATCAGCAGCGCCTGAAGGTTGATCTGCAGCTCGGTGTCCGACAGCGGCGCGCCGCCTGCCTGCAGCTTGCACCATGTCGCTGATCAGGTCGTCGCCGGGCGACGCGTGCTTTTCCTCGATCAGCCGGCTGAAATAGTCGTTCAGCGCCTCGCTGCAGGCCTCCATCGCCTTGGTCTGCTCCTCGGAGCGGAACGGGTTGAAGGTCTGGATGACGCCCTCGGACCAGGCGCGGAACTCGGCCAGCCGCGCGCCGTCGACGCCGAGGATCGAGGCGATCACGTCGATCGGGATCGGGATGCAGAAGGTGGTCATCAGGTCGAACGGCTTTGACGCGTCGATCGCGTCCATCGTCTCGGAGACGATCCGCTCGACCTCGGGGCGGAACTTGGCGACCCGGGCGTAGAGCGCCTGGGCCAGCGGCTGGCGCACCCGGGCGTGGTCGGGATCGTCGAGCGTCAGGATGCTGGTGGTCTCGCTGCGCGGCCCCTCCGGCAGCGGCTGGTCGCCGAGCTGGCGCTTGATCACCGTCTCGTCGCCCTTCAGCGGATCGCGCCACATCGTGCAGGTCCGAGACCACCGGGCGGATGTCGTTGTAGCGCGTGAAGATGACGCTGCCCCAGGCCTCGTCGCGCAGCGCCGGACAGGTCGTCCGCAGCTCGGCCAGCACGGCGTACGGGTTCTCGCGGAAGGCCGGATTGTACGGCGTCAGCTTGAAGATCTCCGGCAGCGCGCCGGCGTTGGGCGGGGGGGCGGTGTCATCGGCCATGGAGCCAATCTAATCGATGTTCAGTTCCAAATCCATGCTCCGAATTCGGCCTTGCTTAGCTGGAACATTTGAGGAACATAGTCACATGAGCCGAAGCAAAGCCGCCGCGCTCGAGGAAGCGCCCATGCGGGCCGACGACTGGTGGGCGGCCGCCTCGAAGCCGACGCCGCCGCACCACATCGGCCACCGCGAGCGGCTGCAGGCAGCGCGCGCACCTGGGGCTGGCCGCCCTGCCCGACTACGAGCTCCTGGAGCTGTTCCTGTTCCGCAGCCTGCCGCAGGGCGACATCAAGCCGCTGGCCAAGGCGCTGCTCGACCGCTTCGGCGGCCTGCCCGCCGTGCTGGGCGCCGATCTGGAGGCGCTGAAGACGGTGAAGGGCGTCGGCGCGTCGGTGGCGCTCGACCTGAAGCTGCTGCACGAGGCGACGCTGCGGGTGGGCCGCGCCGAGGTGGCCAAACGGCCGGTGATCTCGTCGTGGAGCGCGCTCGTGACCTACACCAAGGCGGCGCTCGCCCACGCGCCGCGCGAGCAGTTCCGCGTGCTGTTCCTCGACAAGAAGAACCAGCTGATCGCCGACGAGGTGATGAACGAGGGCACCGTCGACCACGCGCCGGTCTATCCGCGCGAGGTGGTGCGCCGCGCGCTGGAGCTGTCGGCCAGCGCGGTGATCCTGGTGCACAACCACCCCTCCGGCGATCCGACGCCCAGCGCCGCCGACATCGACATGACCCGCCAGGTCATCGAGGCCGGCCGCACGCTGCGCATCGCCGTCCACGACCATCTCGTCGTCGGCCGCGACGGCGTCGCCAGCTTCAAAGCGCTGGGGCTGATTGATACGCTCAGCCAGCTACTTTCGGCAAGCGGGCCATGGAAGAACACAAGGCGGATCAATTGGTTGTCTGCGTGGACAACGATGGATATCCGGCGTCGCTGGAGACGCGGAAGATATACGTCGCGCTGATGACGCGGACGCGGCGAAGCACGGCATGCTGCGGGTCATCGATAGTTGGGTGAGGACTATCTCTATCCGAAGGCGCGGTTCCGCACGATCGATCTGCCGCCGGCCGTCAAGGACGCGGTACTGTCGGCCGCCTAGAGCTGCGTCAGGATTGATCTGGCCCTCGCCGCCGCTAGCATCCGCCGTGTGCTGAGTAGCGGGGCCGTTGGCGCTGGCGGGAGAGTTTGCGGCGCTGGGGGCCGCTGGGTGGCCTGGTGCTGGCGCTCGTGTCGGCGCGTTCCTTCGGCTCGGTTTCTACGGCGTCATCGAGTGGAAGGGCGACGAGCAGTGGACGTTTGTCCACGCGCAGGCGATGGCCGCCGGGCGGGCGACTGGCCGCCGATCGGCATGGCGAGCAGCGTCGGCGCGCCCAATCCGGGCCTCAGCCTCTGGGTGTTCACCTGGCTGATGGAGCTGGGCGCGCGCACGCCGCCCGATCTCGCCCGCGCCGTGCAGGTGCTGAACGTCGTTGCGCTGCTCGCCTTCGCCGCGTTCGGCCTCTTCGCGATCCCCAAGGAACGGCGCGAGCCGTGGCTGTGGGCGGCGGCGCTCTGGGCGGCGAACCCGGCCTCGGTGATCCTGGAGCGCAAGATCTGGTCGCCCAGCGTGCTGCCGCTGCCGGCGGTCGGCATGCTGTGGGCGTGGCGCTACCGTCGCCATCCGGCCGCCGCCTTCGCGTGGGGGGCGCTGGGCGCGCTGATGGCGCAGATCCACCTGGGCGCGGCGTTTTTCGCCGCGGCGCTGATGGTCTGGACGCTGGTCGCCGACCGCCGCGCCTTCCCCTGGATCGGCTGGCTGGCCGGCAGCCTCGTCGGCGCGCTGCCGGCGATCCCGTGGGCGCTCGAGGTGGCGCAGCACGCCTGGCCGCACGCCTCGCAGCCCGCGCCGGCGGTGACCTTCTACCTGCGCTGGCCGAACTTCCTGCTGGGCAACGGCCCTGAGTACGCGCTGAACCGCCCCGGGTTTCGCGACTTCCTGAACGAGCCGCGGCTGGGCGGCGCCGCGACCCATCTCGCCGCCGTGCTGCAGGCCGCGCTGCGTCACCGCCACCGCCTTCCTGGCGGTGCGCGCCGGCGCAGAAGCTGGTCTGCGACCGCGCGGCTCGGCGCGCCGCGCACGCTCTTCCTCGGCGACAGTCCGGAGACCGTGCTGACCGCCGCGGCCTTCTGGGGCTACGGCGGCCTGCTGACGCTGATCACCTTCGCCGGCGCCGGCTCCTACCGGCACTACATGGAGATCATCGCCCCCCTCATGGCGCTCTGGACCGCGCTCTTCGCGCTCTGGACCGACAACGGCGCGCGGCGGCGGTGGGCGAGGCCCACGCTGGTCGTGCTCTGCGCGGCCCAGGCGGCGTTGAGCCTGCTGCTGCTGACCTACGTCGACCGTGTCGGCGCCACGAGCGGCGACTTCGGCGTCTCCTGGAAGGCGCAGCAGGCCGGCCTGGGGTTACCGCCCAGCGCGCACCCGCCACGGGAGTGACCCAAACCCGCACTTCCCCGAGAACGCGGGGGGTTAGAGGAATCCCCAGATCGGCGCACGATCTCTACCCGGTCGCCACCCGGCCCACCGCCCGAAACCGGACATCCCTAACGGCGGAGAAGGGGGGGAAACCTGCCGTTGGCTGGGACCCGAAAGCACCGAATTGCGGCGGGCCTGGAAGGGAGCGTCCTATTCGCAGTTCCTAGCCTGAATCAGCAGCCAGTCCTGCTGCTCGACGATCCCCTCGCTGAGCCGGGCGGCGGCAACCACAGGCAGGAACGCCCGGTAGACGTCGCGATCGGCATCAGACCGGAAGTAGGCGCGCAGGTAGTCGCCGTGGAACCAGCGTGCGACGGCCCGGATGGGCGGGTTGCCAGCGCTCGCCGCCGCGCCGAGCAGAATAATCGAGGTGCGCGCGACGTCCGCCAGCGGATGTCCCACCGCGACGTCGAGCCAGTCGATCGCCACGTCGCGGTCCGGCGTACAGAGAACGTTCTCCGGATGGAGGTCGCCGTGACAAAGACGGTCGCCGTCCGGAAGTCGAGCGACGCGGTCCAGCAGCCGGGCTCTCAGCTCGACAGGCAGCGCGTCGACGCCTGCGATCCGCGCACCCAGCCGTGTGCGCAGATTTGGCGCCTGCGCACCAAACGGCGCCACGTGCATTCTCTGGTGTAGCCGCGCCATGCGCCTCGCGAGGCCAGGGATGCGCCAGGGCTTCTTCAGCCCCAGTTCGGCCATCTGCACACCTTCGATCCGCTCGTAGATCAGTGCGGGCCGACCCTGGAACTCGGTGAGGCCGAAGAAGCGCGGACACTCTATCCCGGCGGCCTCGACGCTGATGGCAATCTCCGCTTCGTGCTCAGCGAGTTTCCGTCCGAACTCGGGGCGGAACACCTTGACGATGCGGTCCTGGTCCCAGGCGAAGACTTCTGCAGTGCGCCCTCGCGCGATCGGTTTCTGGTCCAACTGATCGTCTCGGCCTTTTGATGTAATGCCGGAACTAGGCGAAGCTTATAGCCAGCGGCGTCGCGTTTGTCCGGCTCCCGGTGCGCCGCTACCTGGGCCGGGACTGGAACCGCCCATTGCTACCTCGCGCATCTTGCAGCATCCGCTTCACGCCCGACACGTCGCTTGCCGCCAAGTAAGACTGGACGAAACCCGCATCCGCTTCCGGAAGCCCAACAACATAGTCCGACCCATGATGAACTTCTGAAGGTCTTCACCACCGCAGCAACTCAGCCCGCGCAGCAGCGAACCACATCACGTCCGTCGCGATCTGATGGACTTTTCAAGGTCACGACACGAAGCTTGAGCGCCGCAGGATTGGAAGGAGGGGCTCACGTCCGGGACTGGTTCGATGGCGGGAGGGGTTCGCCCGGTTCAACTTTCAGCCGGCGGCCAATTCGTGCTCTTCGCGCTTTGCGTCCTCGCAGGCGCGGTACCGCTTTGCGCGCGCTGGATTCCAGATGCCGCTATTCGGACCGTCGCGCTCGCAATAATTACAATGGGTTACGCGGCGATCGCCATGCTGGTCGATCGGGGTAGCCGCCTGAGGCCGTTTTCGCCCCTTGCCTCGGCGTTTCTCATCCTCTCGCTGTCGTCCAATGCGGCAACGAGTTGGCGCGTTGGTTTAGCTCTGTGGCGCTTCATCAGGCGCCGGTCGGCGGCAATCCGCTCGCTTCGACCGTCAACGGCACCTTGGTGGTCCAGTTACTGCGAAACCGGGGTGACCGTCGCGCTGGTTCTCGGCCTGGCCAGGCTTTTCGATCGGGGCCGCGAATTGACCTACTTCGGACCGGGCCGGGTCAGGGTGTTGTTCGTCCTGTCGATCGTCGATGTTTGCGCTCGTCATGGTGGCGATGGGCCGCCACGGCAGCCACTTCATTCCGATGCATGCGGGCATCGCCCAGGCGCGATACCTGACGCTGATGCCAGCCCTCGCGGTCCTGGCGATCTCCAATGGCTTCCAGGAGGAGATCCTCTTTCGTGGGCTCTTCCTTCGCCGATACGAGGCCTACTTCCCGTTCTGGGCGGCGCTTATCCTCCAAGCGCTCGTGTTCAGCATCGCTCACCTCGGCATCACATACTCGAGCTTGGGCGCAGCGCTGTTCACGTTGCTATTCGCGCTGCCGCTCGGTTTGGTCGCGGGCGTCCTGATGCGCGCCACTCGGGGCGTCCTGACGCCGGCTACCTTTCACGGTGCGCTGGATATCCCGATCTACTTGGCGTTCCTATCGTACGTGAGTTAGACGGCTCGCTCGCTCAGAGCGCCCAAGCAGGTCCGCTCTGGCTCCAGGGTCGCCTGCGGCGCGCCGCTGGCCTCGATGCGGACTGCGCCGCGAAACACTCGCCTGCGTAGCTCATGGCCGCTCCCGTTGCTCAGCATCATCGATGCCGCTCCCGAACCGGACGCTAACCGGACAGGAACCGGCGGGGAGTCTGCTTCGGGTCGAATCCAGGCGGCCGCGCGGGACGCCAGGAAGCGGACGTTCACATCGTGCCGGGCGTCGCCCGCCAGGCAGGGCGTCAAGATGGCGAGGCGAGAGGAAGCGATCAACCTGTCGCCTATCAATCGGTGGGCTCTGGGCACCGACCCGCGAACGCGGGGCCACAGGCGTTTTGTGGAAGTGCGCTAGGCTTTCGGAAGAGCCTGGCCCCCCGCTTTGACTGCTTCGCGCCTCCGCTTCGCGGTCGCGGGGGAGAGCGGGTCAGGGCTAAGCCGGCCGCACGTCGGCCAGCGCGGCTTTCTCCCAGTCGAGGAACTCCGGCGTCTCCAGCAGGCGCTCGGCGTAGGCGCCGCAGGCGCCGGTGTCGCCGTAGTCGGTGAGGCGCAGGCCGTAGCTGCGCAGGCGCGTCGCCACCGGCGTGAAGAAGGCGTCGGCGATCGACCAGTCGCCGACCAGGAACGGGCCGCCGAAGCGCTTCAGCAGGCCGCTCCAGAGCTCGACGAGCCGCCGCAGGTCTTCGTGGCTGGCCTCGGAGACCGTCGCCTCGCTCGCGATGACCGAGGTCCATCGGACATTCGCCGCTGCAGCGAGGCGAAGCTGGAGTGCATCTCGGCGGCGGCCGGCGCGGCCGAGCGCGCGGGCGGCCGGATCGGCCGGCCAGAGCTGCGCGGCCGGGAACTTCTCGGCCAGGTATTCGCAGATGGCGATCGAGTCCCAGACCGCCAGGTCGCCGTCCTTCAGCACCGGCACGCGGCCGCTGGGCGAGCCGGCGGCGCGGGCGTCGGCGTTGGTGTGCTCGGTCCGCAGGCGGATCAGCGTCTCGGTGAACGGCGCGCCGGTGTGCTTCAGCGCGCAGCCACGCGCGCATCGACCAGGTGGACCAGAGCTTGTCGCCGATCAGCAGTTCCATCGCGCCCGATCTCCGAGGCTCTTGAGTTAGCGCCACGGCCCGTCTAGGCTGCAGCGCAAACAAACAACAAGCGCGGCGACGTTCAAGCCGCGTTTCCAGGGGAAGCGTCTGCATGGTCGAGGCCGCCGCGCCGCCGATCGACGACGTCGGCGGCCGCACCGCGCCGCTCGAGGCCGGCCCGCGGCGCTACGTGCTCGCCCTGCTGATGATCGCCTACACGCTGAGCTTCCTCGACCGGCAGGTGCTGTCGATCCTGGTCGAGCCGATCAAGAACGAGCTGAAGGTCGGCGACGCCGCCATGGGCCTGCTGACCGGCCCGGTGTTCGTGATCTTCTACACCTTCCTCGGCATCCCGATCGCCTGGCTGGCCGACCGACGCAGCCGGCCGGTGATCATCACCGTCTGCCTGACGCTGTGGAGCGCCTTCACCGCGATGAGCGGGCTGGCGAGCAGCTTCGTGCCGCTGGCGCTGGCGCGGCTGGGGGTCGGCTTCGGCGAGGCCGGCTGCAACCCCTCGTCCCACTCGCTGATCGCCGACATCAGCCGCGGCGAGCAGCGCGCGTCCGGCCTCGCCTTCTATTCGCTGGGCGTGCCGATCGGCACGCTGCTGGGGCTGGCGATGGGCGGGCTGGTGGCCGACGCCTACGGCTGGCGCGCCGCCTTCATGGTGGCGGGGCTGCCGGGCCTGGCGCTCGCCGCGCTGATCGGGCTGACGGTGAAGGAGCCGCGGCCGCGCGCCGCGCCCGGCCCCTCGGCGGTGGCGCAAAGCCTGGTGCAGCCGTTCCGCGATCTCGCCGACACGGTGCGGGCGCTGCGGCACAAGCCGAGCTTCTGGTTCGCCGCGCTGGCCACCGGCTTCTCGGCCTTCGTCGGCTATGGCCTGCTGTTCTTCAACGCCTCGTTCTTCCTGCGCTGCCACGGGGCCGAGCTCGCCCAGCTGGCCGGCCGGTTTCGGGCTGAAGTCGAAGGGCTTGCTCGGCCTCGCGCTCGGGCTGGTGACCGGCGTCGGCGGCTTCACCGGCACGGTGATCGGCGGCTGGATCGCCGACCGCGCCTCGACGCGCGACCGGCGCGCCTTCGCCAGCGTGCCGGCGGCGGCCGCGCTGATCGCGGTTCCGGCGGTGCTCGTCATCTATCTGGTCCCCGGCCTCTTGCCGGCGCTGGCGCTGCTGCTCATTCCGAACATCGCGCTGACCATCTGGTACGGCGCGGTCTACTCGACGGCCCAGAGCGTCGTGGCGCCGCACCGCCGCGCGACCGCCGCCGCGCTGCTGCTGCTGATCCTCAACCTGATCGGGCTTGGGCTCGGACCGACGTTCCTCGGCGCCCTCAGCGATCTGCTGGCGAACGCCGCAGCACCTCGGCAAGGCCGAGGGCCTGCGCTGGGCGATCATCGTGACCGGCTCTTTCAACCTGCTGGCGGCCGGGCTCTTCTGGATGGCCAGGCGCACCGTGCGCGAAGACGTGGTGAGCTGAATGGTCGATATCGCCGCCGCGCCCGAGCTCGCCCCGCCGACCCGCCAGCCGCTGTTCTCGGAGGGCTACAAGCGCGCCGTGCTGGGGACGCTGACGCTGGTCTACGCGCTCAACTTCGTCGACCGCACCATCATCGGCATCATCGGCCAGCCGATGAAGGAGAGCCTCGGCATCACCGACAACCAGCTGGGCCTCTTGGGCGGGCTGGCGTTCGCGCTGCTCTACACCATCCTCGGCGTGCCGATCGCGCGGCTGGCCGAGCGGTTCAGCCGCGTCAACATCATGGCGGTCTGCATCACCCTGTGGTCGGGCTTCACGGCGCTCTGCGGCGTCGCGCCGAACTTCGCGGTGATGCTGGCGATGCGGGTCGGCGTCGGCATCGGCGAGGCCGGCTGCTCGCCGCCGGCCCACTCGCTGATCAGCGACTACTACGAGCCCAAGCGCCGCGCCTCGGCGCTGTCGGTCTACGCGTTCGGCATCCCGGTCGGCGGCATGCTGGGGGCGATCTTCGGCGGCCTGATCGCCCAGTACCTGAACTGGCGGATGGCCTTCTTCATCGTCGGCCTGCCGGGCGTGCTGGTGGCGATCGCGCTGAAGCTGATCGTCAAGGAGCCGCCGCGCGGCAACGCCGACATCGAGGCGCGCCCGGTGCTGCCGGAGGACGTGACCCCCGAGGAGGAGCCCTCCGCGCCGCCGGCGCGCAGCTTCGGCGCCGAGATCGCGCACGAGGTCAGCGAGCTTTGGATCGTCGGCCAGCGCATCTTCGGCACCTGGTCGTTCCTCAACATGGCGCTGGGGGTGACGCTGGCCTCGTTCGCCGGCTACGGCGCCGGCGCATTCTCCTCGCCCTACTTCATCCGCACGTTCGGACTGGGGCTGGCGCTGGTCGGCGTGCTGTTCGGCGTCATCGGCGGGGTCTCGTCCGGCTCCGGCACGCTGGTGGGCGGCTTCGTCACCGACTGGCTCTCCAAGCGCAGCGCCGCCTGGTACGCGCTGATCCCCGGCATCGGGCTGGCGGTGGCGCTGCCGATCTACATCCTCGCCTTCACCCGCACCGACTGGCACGCCGCCGCCTGGATCCTGCTGCTGCCGGGCATCTTCCAGTACACCTACCTGGGGCCGACGTTCGGGGTGATCCAGAACGCGGTAGACACCCGCCGGCGGGCCACGGCCACGGCCCTGCTCTTCCTGTTCCTCAACCTGATCGCGCTCGGCGGTGGCCCGCCGTTCACCGGCTGGCTGATCGACCAGTTCGCCCAGTTCAACTTCACCCACCCGGGCGGCCACTCGATCCTCGCAACGCTCGGCCGCATCGCGCACGGCGAGGCGGCCGGCTCGCTGTTCGAGGACCTCTGCCCCGGCGGCGTGCCGAAGAAGGGCGTCGCGGCGGCGCTCACCGGCGCCTGCAAGCCCACCCTGGTGCGCGCCACCCAGGAAGGCCTCATCGTGGTGTTCTTCTTCTACGGCTGGGGCGCGCTGCACTACTTCCTGGCCGCGCTGACCCTCGCCAAGGACCTGAAGAAGGCCGCCGCCGAGCGCGGCGAGGCTTAGGCCTTCGCCGCCGCCGGTTTGCCGGCTGGGGTAGGCAGGCGGATCGAGGTCGGTGCGGCTGAGGTGGCGGCGCAGCGGGCTTTCGACGTAGCGCCATGAGAGCCACGAGACCGCGGCGATGGCGGCCGAGCCAGGCCAGCCCGAGCGGCAGGCTGCCGAAGGCGTCGGTGTGAGTCAGGCGCTTCAGGCCTGAGAACAGCACCTCGATGGTGACGTTGTGCAGCATGTAGATCGAGTAGGACGCCTCGCCGAGCCGGTCGCCCAGCCAGTTCTCCAGCCAAGGCGCGCGGCTATCGCAGGCCGCCGCGATGATCAGCGGGAAGGCGACGGTGGCGCAGGCGAACTCCGCCCACCAGAGCGTGGCGTGGACCAGGCAGACGTAGGCCATCACCGCCGCGCCGCCCGCCAGTCCGACGAGCTTCACGCTGCGGGCGACGCCGCCGCGGGTCCATTGGCGCACCGCGACGCCGGCCCAGAAGGCGACCAGCGCGCGGACTGCGCCGATCCAGAAGGTCGGCGTCGTCCAGCCGCCGTCGATGCCGCCGTGGGTGAATGCGACCCACGCGAGAACCACCGCGCCGGCCGCGGCGATCGCCCAGGCGCCGCGCCGGATCCAGCGCGCCCAGACGAACAGCATCGGGCAGAGCGCGATCTCCCAGACGATCGACCAGCTCTGGGTGACGAACGGATAGGCGGCGTGATTGTCCGACGCGGCGCTGGCGGCGGGCGCCAGCACCAGGCTGAGCGGCAGCGCGGCCAGGGTCGCCCCGCTCGGGTGCTGGTGGTTCATCGCGAGCTTGGCCATCGCGACCGCGAAGCCCAGCGCCGTGGCGATGGCGAGCAGCGGATAGAGTTGGGCGAAGCGCAGCTGGAAGAAGCGGCCCAGCTTCAGGCCGCCGGTGATGCGCGCCTCGTAGGCGTGCAGCATCACGAAGCCGGAGAGCACGAAGAACAGGTCGACCGCCAGGTAGGCGTGCGGGAGCGTCTCGGTCGCGCCGAACAGGACGGGCGCGTGGAACGTCGCCACCATCAGCGCCGCCAGCCCGCGGATCGCGTTCAGCGAGCGGATTTCCTTCGGGGCCTGCAGACGCACGCGCGCCGCTTGCCAGTCGTGGATCGCAGCCGCCAATGGCTTCCCGCCCCGCAATGATACACCTGGGCAGGGAGGCGAGCATGTCCGGCGCCACGCGGGCGGATCGGCGCCCGGCTTCCCCGAACCGCCGCGGCGGACTATCTAGCGGCCATGATCCCCCGCTACACCCGGCCTGAAGCCGCCGAGATCTGGTCGCCCCAGACCCGGTTCACGATCATGTTCGAGATCGAGGCTCATGCGGCCGACGCGATGGCCGAGCTCGGCGTCATCCCCAAGGCGGCGGCCGAGCGGATCTGGGAGCGCGGCCGCGGCGTCGTCTGGAACGTCGAGCGCATCGACGAGATCGAGCGCGAGACCAAGCACGACGTGCTGGCCTTCACGACCCACGTCGCCGAGATCGTCGGCGCCGGAGGCGCGCTTCCTGCACCAGGGGCTGACCTCGTCGGACGTCAACGACACGGCGCTGGCGGTGCAGCTGACGCCGCGCCACCGACCTGCTGCTCGAGGACGTCGACCTGGTGCTGGCGGCGCTGAAGAAGCGCGCGTTCGAGCACCGGCTGACCCCATGCGTCGCGCGCAGCCACGGCATCCACGCCGAGCCGACCACGTTCGGGCTGAAGCTGGCCAGCCACTACGCCGAGTTCGTCCGGGCCCGCGAGCGGCTGGCGATGGCGCGCTACGAGATCGCCACCTGCGCGATTTCCGGCGCCGGTCGGCACCTTCGCCATCGGTCGATCCGCGCGTCGAGGCGCACGTCGCGGCGAAGCTCGGCCTGGCGGTCGAGCCGATCTCCACCCAGGTGATCCCGCGCGACCGGCACGCGGCCTACTTCGCGGCGCTGGCGGTGGTGGCCGCGTCGATGGAGCGGCTCGCCACCGAGATCCGCCACCTGCAGCGCACCGAGGTGCGCGAGGTCGAGGAGTCTTTCGATGCGGGCCAGAAGGGCTCGTCGTCGATGCCGCACAAGCGCAACCCGATCCTCACCGAGAACCTCACCGGCCTGGCGCGCCTCGTGCGCTCGGCGGTGGTCCCGGCGCTGGAGGACGTGACGCTCTGGCACGAGCGCGACATCAGCCACTCGTCAGTGGAGCGGGCCATCGCGCCCGACACCACCGTGCACCTCGACTTCGCGCTCAGGCGCCTGGCCAGCGTGGTCGAGCGGCTGCTGGTCTACCCGCACAACATGGCGCGGAACCTGGAAGCGCTCGGCGGCCTCGTCCATTCGCAGCGCGTGCTGCTGGCGCTGACCCAGAAGGGGATGTCGCGCGAGGACGCCTACGCCGCGGTGCAGCGCAACGCGATGCAGGTGTGGCGCGACGGCGGCCAGTTCATCGACGTGCTGAAGGCCGACCCGCAGGTGCGCCCGCACTTCACCGACGCGGAGTTCGAAGAGCTGTTCGACCCGGCCTGGCACTTCGCCCACGTCGACACGATCTTCGGGCGCGTGTTCGGCGAGGAGGCCGTGCGCGCCAAGGTCGCGGCGGAGTAGCGTCCTCCTCCGGGCGTAAGGAATGGATTGACGTCGCCGCGGCGCCGGCATGAACTTGCCCCATGCCCAGCCTGCAACACCTGCCCGCCGACGCGCCCGCCGAGAGCATCGCCGCCCTGCTCGATTCGGACGGCGCGCTCATCCTCGATGACGTGCTGGACGCCGCGGGCGTCGCGGCCGTCCGCGCCGAGATCGATCCTTACGTCGAGGCGACCGGCTACGGCCGCGACAGCTTCTCCGGCCACCAGACCACCCGCACCGGCGCGCTGGTCGCCCGCTCGCCGGCCTGCCGCGAGCTGGTCATGCACCCGGCGATCCTGGCGGCCTGCGACGTCTTCCTGAAGCGCGCCTGCGACCGCTACCTGCTGCACCTGACCCAGGTGATCCGCATCCGGCCGGAGCAGCCGAAGCAGGTGCTGCATCGCGACCGGCTGGCCTGGGGCGGCTTCCTGCCCGCCTCGATCGAGCCGCAGCTGAACACCATCTGGGCGATGACCGACTTCACCGAGGCGAACGGCGCCACGCAGGTCGTGCCCGGCAGCCCGGCCTGGGACGACGGCCGCCGCGCCGAGCCGCACGAGGTGGGCTACGCCGAGATGAGGGCCGGCTCGGTGCTGGTCTATTCCGGCTCGGTGATCCACGGCGGCGGCGAGAACCACACGAACGCCGACCGGGTCGGGATCAACCTGACCTATTGCCTGGGCTGGCTGCGCCAGGAGGAGAACCAGTACCTCTCCTGCCCGCCTGCCATCGCCCGCACCCTCGAGCCCGAGCTGCAGGCGCTGCTGGGCTATGCGATGGGCAGCTATGCGCTCGGCTACTACTCGCCGCCGCTGGCGCCTGGCGAAGGTCCCGAGGTGGTGCCGCCGCAGTTCGCGCTCGGCAAGCAGGTGGCCGCCGGCTTCGACGAAGACGAGGTGCTGCTGACCACGGTCACCGAGCGCCTGCGGGCCAAGCTGAGAGCGGCGGAGTAAACAACCCGCTCATCCCGGCGAAGGCCGGGACCCAGGAAAAGCTGGTTGAAGGGGCGCGGAAGCCGGCCGGCATGGCGGCGCCGCAGGCATTGTTTACAGATCACCACGAAGATCACCAAGGACAGCGAAGAGCTCGAAGGTGCTAGCGCGCAGGGGCTGCGTCCTTCGTGAGCTTTGCTTCCCTTCGTGCTCTTGGTGGTGACACTTAAGACTGCGCCTGCGGCGCGCGCCATCCTCGCGAGAGCGCACCCAGTCCCGGCTCTTTCCTGGGTCCCGGCCTTCGCCGGGATGAGCGGGCGTTGGGGGCTACTCGCCCGCCTTCACCTGTTCGCGGGCGACGGCGAGGAACTCGTCCATCTTGGACCTGACCTCGCTCTCGCGCACCTCGATGCCCGAGCCGGCGAGGTCCTGGATCACCTTGCGGACCACGTCGTCCTCGCCGCCGGCGCCCAGCTCGGCGCGCACCACGGCGCGGACGTAGTCGTCGACGTTCTCGAGGCCCATCTTGTGCGCCGCCCACTCGCCGAGCATGCGCGAGCCGCGCGACTGGGCGCGGAACTCCAGCTCCTGGTCGACCGCGAACTTCTTCTCGAAGCCTTTTTCTCGGTCCTCGAACGTCGACATTTCTACTCCAACAGCGGCGCTAGGCCCGCGAGGTCTTATCCCGCGCGGGCGCGCCCGGCAATCGAGAACCGGCCTGGGCCTAAACGATATCGTGGAAGTGCGTGTAGTCGATCACGGCCCGGCCGTCTCGTCGCGGCGTGAAGATATCGACCAGTCTTCGCGTTCCACACGATCTCGTCCGGCGTGTACGAGCCGCGGGCGTGGATGGTCTGGGCGAAGGTCTCGTCGAGGCCGCTTCATCACCACCACGATCTCGGCGCGCTGCGCGCAGCCAGGCTCTCCGTCGTCTCGCCGAACAGCGGGCTCGTCTCGTCGATGCGGTGCATGATCGGCCAGGTCAGCGCGAACACCGGCGAGCGCGCAGCGCACCGTCGCCAGGGTCTCGAAGCGCGCGCATGCCGCGCCTTCCAGGGTGATCCCGTCGCGCAGCAGGTTGACGCGTGACCTCGGCCTCGACGATGCGGTTGCGGCGCCGGTTGGCGGCGCGGAACATCAGCGTCGGCACGCCGTCGACCGGCGGTCACCACCGCGCGGTCGGAGAACATGACCCGCGCCGTCGGCCGCGAGAAGCGCGCGAACAAGCAGGCCGGTGGCGATGGCGAGATTGAACAGGCCGAAGAAGCTCTCGACCGTCATCACCACATGGGCGCCGAAGCTGTGCGGCCAGTCTGGCCGTAGCCGACCGTGCTGATGGTCTCGACCGAGAAGAAGAAGGCGTCCGGGAAGTCGCCGGGCCGCACGCCGGCGACGCCGCCGACCACCATGTAGGCCAGCGCGAAGACGGCGTTGATCGCCAGGTAGCCGCCCGCCATGCACCAGCGAAGAACCGCCAGAGCGGCATGGTCAGCAGCAAGTGGTAGAAGTCGCGCCAGCCGTCCTTGGCGTGGCCGATGTAGATCGGCGGGGCCGTCGCGTCTTCGACCGCCCAGCCGGATGATAGGCGGCCGGGGCCGGCTCTTGGGCGTCTTCCGCCATCGCCTGCGTCATCGCTCAAAACCTGGCCGAAGGCGAGCGCGCCCGCCCACGCGCCGTTTGCGGCGGCGCCTCCTTTCCGCTAGGCTTGCGCAGCCTTGAAGCGACACGCGACCCTCGAGTCGGCACAGCCGCGCGCCGGATCGCCATCCGCGCGCGCTTTTCGTTCCGGCTCTGAGCGTGCTGGAGGAAGGCTGACAACATGACCCGCCGCAAGAAGATCTACGAGGGCAAGGCCAAGATCCTCTACGAGGGGCCCGAGCCCGGCACGCTGATCCAGTACTTCAAGGACGACACCACCGCCTTCGACGCCACCAAGAAGGCGGTGCTGGAGGGCAAGGGCGTCATCAACAACCGCATCAGCGAATACGTGATGACGCGGCTGAACGCGATCGGCGTGCAGAACCACTTCATCAAGCGGCTGAACCTGCGCGAGCAGCTGATCAAGGAAGTCGAGATCATCCCGCTGGAGGTGGTCTGCCGCAACATCGCCGCCGGCTCGCTGTCGCAGCGGCTGGGCCTGCCGGAGGGCGAGGCGCTGCCGCGCTCGATCATCGAGTTCTACTCAAGGACGACAAGCTGCACGACCCGATGGTGGCCGAGGAGCACATCACCGCCTTCAACTGGGCCTCGACCCAGGAGATCGACGACATCATGGCGCTGACGCTCCGGGTCAACGACTACCTCTCGCGGCATGTTCGGCGCGGTCGGCATCACCCTGGTGGACTTCAAGATCGAGTTCGGCCGGGTCTGGGAGGGCGACTTCTCGCGCATCATCCTGGCCGACGAGATCAGCCCCGACAGCTGCCGGCTGTGGGACTCGGCCACCAACGAGAAGCTCGACAAGGACCGCTTCCGCCGCGACCTCGGCAACGTCATCGAGAGCTACACCGAGGTCGCCCGCCGCCTCGGGATCATGAAGGAGATGCCGACCGTGATCCAAGGGGGCATCCACTGAGTGAAGCCGACGCGTCCATGTCTTCCTGAAGCCCGGCGTGCTCGACGTGCAGGGCAAGGCGGTGGAGAGCGCGCTGCACGGCCTGGGCTGGCCGGCGTCTCCGACGTGCGGGTCGGCCGGGTGATCGAGTTCGAGCTCGCCGCCAGCGACCGAGCCGCCGCCGAGGCCGAGGTGCAAGGCGATGTGCGAGAAGCTGCTGGCCAACACGGTGATCGAAGGCTACCGCGCGGAGCTGGCGTGAACCGCTGGCCGATCGCGCAGGTCTACGCCGCCAGGCCCGGGGAGGTCGCCGCCCGATGAGAGCCGCCGTGATCGTCTTCCCCGGCTCCAACTGCGACCGCGACTGCAAGGTCGCGATCGAGCGCTCCACCGGCGCGGCGGTCGACATGGTCTGGCACGGCGAGACCGACCCTGCCCGACCGCCTCGACCTGATCGTGCTGCCGGGCGGCTTCTCCTACGGCGACTACCTGCGCTGCGGCGCGATGGCCTCGCTCTCGCCGGTGATGGCGCGCGGTGCGCGCGGCGGCCGAGCGCGGCGTCGCCGTGGCCGGCATCTGCAACGGCTTCCAGATCCTCTGCGAGGCGCGGATGCTGCCGGGCGCGCTGCTGCGCAACGCCGGGCTGAAGTACGTCTGCAAGCCGGTGGAGCTGGAGGTGGTCAACGGCCAGACCCGCTTCACCGCCGGCTACCAGGGCCGCCGCGACGTGACGCTGACGGTGGGCAACGGCGAGGGCAACTTCTTCGCCGACGAGGCGACGCTGGACCGGCTGGAGGGCGAGGGCCAGGTGGTGTTCCGCTATCGCGACAACCCCAACGGCTCGGCCCGCGCCATCGCCGGCATCGTCAGCGAGCGCGGCAACGTGCTGGGCCTGATGCCCCACCCCGACCGCGCCTTCGAGGCGGAGCTCGGCTCGGCCGACGGCGCGGTGCTGTTCCAGAGCGTGCTGGCGAGCGCCTGAGCGGGAGGGTGCGTCCTTCGCGACGCGAAGAGGTGACCCCCTCCCCCTTCCTCCGCTCATCCCGACGCACGTCGGGACCCAGGCAGGACTGAATGAAGGCGCGCTGATCCGAGAATAGGTGCGCGCCGCAGGCGCTGTCCTTCAACACGAAGGACACGAAGAAAGCGAAGGGCTCGTACTCTTGGCTATCTTCGTGCCCTTGGTGTTGAAAGGGATGCCTGCGGCGCAGCTGCCGGCGGACGCTCGCGCCCTGCAACACCCTCCTGCCTGGGTCCCGACGTGCGTCGGGATGAGCGGGGGGTGGGGTTGATTGACCCCGCTTGAGGCCGGCCTGTCCGACGCTTCCCCCGAGGCGAAAAGAGCGCGCCGCGGCGGCTCGCTAGCCGGACATGCGCCGTCGGCATAGCACGAACGGGGGATGCGGCGCGGCGCGGGCGCCTGCCATGCTGCAGCGAACGCAGGTTGGCGGGGATGTCATTCGCATGAGCAACGGGTATCGCGCTTGTGGGGCGCTGGCGGCGGCGGTTGCGCTGGTCGCCATCGCGGGGTGCAAGCCGGCGGGCACGATGGGGCGACGGCGGCGGCCGGGGCGCCGGGCGGGTCGTTCGTCGCGAGCGGCGCGGCCGCCCAGCCGGCGTCGCTGCCGGGCGGCGGCTCGAGCCACCTTCACCGACCCGACCGAGAACGCCTTCGCCATCTCCGTGCCGCAGGGCTGGAACGTGAAGGGCGGCGTGCAGCGCAGCTCGGCGACCGTGGCGAAGCCCTGGGTGACGGCGACCTCGCCGGACGGCGCCACCACGATCATGATCGGCGATCCGTCGATCCCGAACTTCACGCTGCCGGGCCCCGGCCGCGCCGAAGGCAGCTCCGTGCAGACCCAGGGCGGCGCCAGCCCGGTGGAGGCGTATGAGAACGGCGCCCAGTTCGCCGCCGACTATGCGCAGCGCGCCTGGGGTCAGAGCTGCCAGCTGCAACAGGCGGGCGTGCAGGCCGAGCCGGACCTCGCCCAGCAGGCGCAGGCGACGGCGCAGCAGAACGCCGCCGCGGTCGGCGTCGGCGGATCGACGGGCTCGTACGACGGCGCCTCCGCCCTCTTCAGCTGCCAGGCGGGCGGCGTCGCCAAGGCGTTCGGGGTGATCGACGTCACCGCCGAGAGCGCCTCGCAGGTGGGCGGCTTCTGGGGCGTGCCGCTGCTGATCGCCTACTCGACGCCGGCCGCCAGCCAGGCGCAGACCGACCAGATCGCCCGCTCGATGCGCCAGAGCTACCAGGTGAACCCGCAGTGGCAGGCCCAGATGGTCGCGACCACCCGCCAGCAGGTCGCCTCCAACAACCAGGTGGCCGCCGGCCAGCAGGCCGCGCTGACCGCGCAGGAGGGCCAGGAGGGCGCGATGATCAGGCAGCAGGGGATCCAGAACCAGGCCCGCCTGACCAACGAGCACAACGCCTTCATGCAGAACTTCAACGCCCAGGGCGCCCAGCGCAACGCCGCCTGGAACCAGCAGATGTACAACAAGGAGACCGGCCAGCAGGCCGAGATGCGCTACATCAACAACCAGACCTGCATCGCCTGGTACGACGCCGCCCACACCCGCTGCAGCGCCACGGCGCAATGAGCCAGGCGCTCGCCACCGACGCGGACGGCGCGACGGAGCGGGTGCTGTCGCGCGGCAAGAACCGCTTCCTGCGCTACTGGTCGCTGAACATGACGCTGGCGCGCCGCACCGGCCAGGGCGCCTTTCCCGGCTTCAGCTACAGCGAAGACGAGTGGGCGCGCATGGACGCGCTCTCCGGCGGCATTTCGACCGGCGGGATCTACCTTTGGCTGGGCGCGGTGGTGTTCAGCTACATGGCCGCCGCGGTGTTCGTGGTGGTGGTAGTGATCGGCGGGCTGCTGCTGACGGCCTGGCGCAACACCGCCAGCGTCACCGAGCCGCAGATCTTCTCGGCGATCGGGGTGATCATCGCCGGGATGATCGGCCTCGTCATGCCGCTGTCGATCGCCTTCAGCGGGCTCGTGGCCGATCCGCTCTGGCGGGTGCGGCCGGCCGAGGCGCCGGCCGACGCCGAGCTCTGCGCCAAGGTGATGCGGCAGTTCCGGCGCATGGGTCTGGTCGCCGGGGTGCTGGTGGCGTTGATCGCCGCCGGCTGGGCTTTTTTCTTGCGCTAGCCAGGGCGGGGTCGCGGCGGGGGATGACGATGGGGACGAACGTAGGCGCGCTGGCGGCTGGCGACCAGACCTGCATCGCCTGGTACGACGCCGCCCACACCCGCTGCCGCGTCACGGCGCACAACTGATGCCGTGGGATCGGCCCTGGACGCTGAACAGCACGGAGTCGCTCGCCTTGGCCGCCGTATTGGTCGGCCCGGCGGCCATGGCGTTCGTCTGGGAACTGACACACGGCAAGATCCTGCCGCCGATCGGGGTCGAGCGCGCCAAGCACCCGGGCTGGTTCCGGCTGAACATCGCGGTCCAGGCCGTGATCCTGGCGTTCCTGGTGCTGCTCGGCGCCATGTTCTTCCTGGCCGGCATCGTCACCGACATTTCGAACTGAGACGGCCCCGGGCGAAGGCCGAAATGGCGGAATCTGCCGCCCGCCGCTAGAAGGCGGCCATGAGCGCCAGCGACTCCCAATCCCTTGCCGAGATGGCCGTCGAGTTCGGCCTGAAGCCGGAGGAGTACGAGCTGATCGTGCGGCGGCTGAACCGCGAGCCCAACTACGTCGAGCTGGGGGTCTTCTCGGTGATGTGGTCGGAGCACTGCTCCTACAAGAGCAGTCGTGCTCACCTCGCCAAGTTCCCGACCAAGGGGCCGCGGGTGATCCAGGGCCCCGGCGAGAACGCCGGCGTGGTCGACATCGGCGACGGCCAGGCGGTGATCTTCAAGATGGAGAGCCACAACCACCCCTCGTTCATCGAGCCCTACCAGGGCGCGGCGACCGGCGTCGGCGGCATCATGCGCGACGTCTTCACGATGGGCGCGCGGCCGATCGCGCTGCTGAACGCGCTGCGCTTCGGCGACCCGTCGCACCCGAAGACCCGGCGGCTGGTGGCCGGCGTGGTGGCCGGCATCGGCGGCTACGGCAACTGCGTGGGGGTGCCGACGGTGGGCGGCGAGACCAACTTCCATCCTGGCTACAACGGCAACATCCTGGTCAACGCGATGTGCGTGGGCCTCGCCGACGCCGACAAGATCTTCTACTCCGCCGCGCCCGCCGCCGACCTGCCGGTGGTCTACTTCGGCTCCAAGACCGGCCGCGACGGCATCCACGGCGCGACCATGGCGTCGGCCGAGTTCGGCGAGGATAGCGACGAGAAGCGGCCCACCGTGCAGGTCGGCGACCCGTTCGCCGAGAAGCTGCTGATCGAGGCGACGCTGGAGCTGATGGCGACCGGCGCGGTGGCGGCGATCCAGGACATGGGCGCGGCCGGCCTCACCTCCTCGTCGGTCGAGATGGCGGGCAAAGGCGCCGTCGGCATCGAGCTCGACCTCGACCTGGTGCCGCAGCGCGAGGACGGGCATGAGCGCCTACGAGATGATGCTGTCGGAGAGCCAGGAGCGCATGCTGGCGATCCTGAAGCCGGGCCGCGAGGCCGACGCGCGGCGCATCTTCGAGAAATGGGGCCTCGACGCGGCGGTGATCGGCCGGACCACCGACACCGGCCGGCTGGTGCTGAGCCACAAGGGCGAGATCGTCTGCGACATCCCCCTGCAGCCGCTCACCGACGACGCGCCGCTCTACCATCGCCCCTGGGTCGAGCCGCATGTCGAGCCGCATCTCGACCCGGCCAAGGTTCCGGCCCCGACCGACTGGGCGGCGGCGGTGCTGACGCTGGTCGCCGCGCCCGACGTCGCCTCCAAGCGCTGGCTCTGGGAGCAGTACGACCGCCATGTGATGGCCGACACCCTGGAGGCGTCCGACACCGGCGCGGACGCCGGGATCGTCCGGGTTCACGGCACGCGCAAGGCGCTGGCGCTGACCTCCGACTGCACGCCACGGTACGTCGCCGCCAACCCGTTCGAGGGCGGCAAGCAGGCGGTCGCCGAGGCCTGGCGCAACCTCACCGCGGTGGGCGCGCTGCCGATCGCCATCACCGACAACCTCAACTTCGGCAATCCGGAGCGGCCGGAGATCATGGGCCAGATCGCCCGCGCCATCGACGGCATGGCCGAGGCCTGCCGGGCGCTCGACTTCCCGGTCGTGAGCGGCAACGTGTCGCTCTACAACGAGACCGACGGGCGGGCGATCCCGCCGACGCCGACGGTCGGCGCGGTCGGCCTGATCGCCGACTATGCCCGCCGCGCCGACTTCGCCTCGATGAAGGCGGGCGATGCGCTGCTGGTGGTGGGCGCCAGCCACGGCGCGCTCGGGGCCAGCCTCTACCTGCGCGAGCTGTTCGGCCGCGAGGACGGCGCGCCGCCGCCCGTGGACCTGGAGTTCGAGCGCCGCAACGGCGACTTCGTCCGTGAACTGATCGTCAGCGGCCAGGTTTCGGCCGTGCACGATCTGTCGGACGGCGGGCTGGCGATCGCCGCCGCGGAGATGGCGCTGGCCTCCGGCGTGGGGATCGAGCTATCGCCCACCAGCCTGACGCACGCCCACGGCTTCCTGTTCGGCGAAGACCAGGGCCGCTACCTGATCGCGACGCTCGATCCCGACCCGATCGTCGCGGCCGGGCGAGCCGCGGGGCTCAACATCGCACTGGCCGGCCAGGCCGGCGGGACCGACTTCGCCTGCCATGACCTCTTCCGGCTGCCCCTGGAGCGCCTGCGCGCCGCCAACGAAGGCTGGATGCCGGCCTACATGGCGGGCTAGGCGGCCGTCGCTTCGCCTACTGCGTCCCGTCGCGCGCCAGGGGGGTAGCTGGGCGCACCGCCTCTACCGGTCCGCGTCACGCAGCCAGCGCGCCTCGGGGATCGGGCCGTCGGCCCAGGCCTCGCTGGCCTTGGCGGCGCCGTGCAGGGCGTCCTTCGAGCTGGTCGAGCAGTAGGGGTCGCCCGGCTTCATCTCCATCCCGGGCAGCGGCTTCAGGGTGCCGGCGGCGGTGTCCTCGCCGTCCTTGTTCTTCGGCGGCGGCGGCCCGCAGTCGATCGGCCAGTAGTTGAAGGCGACGATCCGGCCCTCGGCGTCCATCTTGGTCGGCCGCACGCCGGCGTAGGCGTAGGGGTGGGATTCGCCGCCGCCCGAGGCGGACGCCGAGGCCGAGCCGCCGCCGCTGGCGCTGGCGTCGGCCTGCACGCTGGTGTCGACGTCGACGCGCAGCTGGGCGATCCGCGGCTGGCCTGCCGCCAGCACGACCGGAGTGTGTTCCAGCGCGTCCCTCGGCGTGCCGCTCTTATGGCCGGCGATCTCGCCGTTGCTGACCAGCCCGCCGCCGGCGCAGTCGGGCCAGTCGACGAACGGCTTGGCCGTATCGACCTGGCAGTCGGGCTTCTCGAAGATCAGCCAGACGCCGGACCGCAGCTGCGGCGCGCCGGCCGCGTCGGCTTGCGTGAACAGCGGCGCCTTGGTCAGCACCACGTTGCAGGCGCCCAGGAGGACGCAACTCGCCATCGCCAGCCAACGCCACATCGCCACGCTCCCCGGTTCGCAGTCAGGGCGTCACTGTCGCGCTTGTCCGTCGGATCGACAATGTGTTCCGGGGGTTGCAACGTCCCCGTCATGGCGCGCCAGAGCCGGGCGCGTCAGGAGACTGGCGCGCCCGGGGCGATCCAGGTGATCTTGGTGAGCGCCGCGCGGTCCTGCAGCGATGCGGCCGCCGCCTTGCGCAGATCGTCGAGGCCGACGCCGCCGCAGCCGTTCATCCGCGGCTTCAGCACGATGTCGCCGCCCGGCGGCGGAGCGCAGGGCACGGCGGCGCCAGTCGCGCCCACCAGCCGGCCCTGGCCGTCGCGATCGAGATCGGTGAGCGCCAGCCAGACGTAGCCGTCCTTCGGCGTGCCGACCTGGGCGATCAGCGGATCGCCCGCCGTGATGCTGTAGTCCGCCGCGTAGCTGACATCGCGCACGGCGCGCTTGTCGGCGTCGCCGCTCATCAGCACCGTGGCCTTGCCGTGGCTGATCCAGAACGGCGAGGCGCAGTGTGGCCACAGGTGAATGTTGGCGGCTGTCGGCTTGGCGCAGCCGGGGTCGAGCGCGGCCCACAAGCCCTCGGCCGGCGTCGGGGCGACCGGCGCCGGGACGAGCGACGAGATCGCCTCGGCGTGGCGGTTCGTCGTCAGACGTCCGAATGGGCTGGCGCAGGCGGCCAGGCCAACGAGCATGGCGATGACGGCGATGCGGCGCACGCGCAGTGCTTCCCTCCAGCTGAACTCAACATATCGCGGGCGAAAGTGATTTGCAGCTCAAAATAAAGGTGAACGGATCATCTGTGCAGGCGGCCCACCGCCGCAGGGAACGGGGATATCGTAAGGCTTGTGAAGGGTTTTTGATTCACCAATAGCCTTTCGAGGAGCCACCCCGATGCCCATGGCCGCCGACCAGTTGGAGGCTGAACTTCGCCAGGCGTTTCCCGACGCCCGGATCGTCATCGAAGACCTGGCGGGTGACGGCGATCACTACCGGGCGCGGATCACCGCGTCGGTGTTCGCCGGCATGCCGCGCGTGCGCCAGCACCAGATGGTCTACGCGGCGCTGAAGGGGAAGGTGGGCGGCGAACTGCATGCGCTGGCCCTGGAAACCAGCGCACCTGGAGAGGCCTGAACTCATGCGCTATCGACCCTTCGCGCGCACCGGCATGGCCGTGTCGGTGCTGTCGCTCGAGCTGAACGGCGAGGGCGACCGGCGCAAGCCTGCCGACTGGCGCGATCTCGTGCACGCCGCCTTCGAGGAGGGCGTCAACGGCTTCGAGCTGGTCAACCCCTCGCCGGCGATGACCGCCGGCTTCGCCGAGGGCGCCACGGCGGTGAAGCGCTCGCTGCTCTTCATCGGCCTGCGCGCCGAGCCGTCGATCGAGGGCGAGCGCCTGCAGGCCTGGGTGCGGCAGGTGATCGCCGAAGCGCACCTGGGCTATCTCGACCTGCTGGCGATGAACGCCGGCGTCACCCAGCGACGAGGAGCTGCTGGCCGCCGCGATCCTGTTGAAGGAAGCCGACACGGTGCGCCACCTCGCGGTCTCCGGCGCGGCCGAGCTTATCGAGGAAGACGTCGAGTCCGACCTCTTCGACGCCATCGTCACCCCGTTCAACATGCTCAGCGGCTGGCGCGACCGCAACCTGGTGCGACGCGTCCTGGAGCGGCAGATGGGCGTCATCGGCTGCGACCCCTGCCCGGAGGAGCTGGCCTCGCTGAAGGAATCGGCCGAGGCGAAGGCCAAGCCCGGCTGGTTCAAGCGGGCCAAGCCGCTGGCCGGGGTCGGCACCTACGCCTTCCTGGGCACGACGCGGCACTGGAGCGCCGAGCAGATCTGCCTCGCCTACGCGCTCACCGAGCCGTCGCTGGCGAGCGTGCAGGTGGCGATCTCCGGCCGCAAGCACCTGACCGAGCTGGCCGGCGTCAGCGACCGCGACCTGCCCTCGGCGGTCAGCGCCCAGATCGAGATGTCGCGCTTCTCGGCCGAGCAGGCGGCCCGCGAAGGCGCCGCACGCCGCACCGCTTGACCGGGGCGGGCCCGGTCCCTAGCTGATGCTGGCATAAGGGCCCCGCGCGCCAGACCGAAGGCATACCCCGTGAGCGACACCGCCGAATCCCCCGTCATCCACGACTTCATCGCCAAGGCGATCGAGGACCATCCGGTGGTGCTGTTCATGAAGGGCGTGCCGGACCAGCCCCAGTGCGGCTTCTCGGCGATCTGCGTGCAGATCCTCGACCACCTCGGCGTCGACTTCGTCGGCGTCAACGTGCTGCAGAGCGACGACCTGCGAAACGGCATCAAGACCTTCTCCGACTGGCCGACCATCCCGCAGCTCTACGTGAAGGGCGAGTTCGTCGGCGGCTCGGACATCGTGCGCGAGATGTTCCAGTCCGGCGAGCTGAAGCCGCTGCTGGTCGAGAAGGGCGTGCTGAAGCCCGAGGGCGCGTCCCCGGCGGCGTGACTGAGGCTTGGTGACGTCGCCTCCCTGACGCGCCGTCACCGTTTAATCCCCTCCCGCAGCTTGCTATGCACCCCGGGCCTGGTCCCGGGAGCGTAGCGACATGAACACCGAAGACGCCATCGCCACGGTCGTCGACCCCAAGGCGCACGCCGATCCGCCCCGGCTCTACGACGCCTTCGCCTGGCTGCGGCACAACCAGCCGCTGGCCCGCGCCGAGCTGCCCGGCTTCGACCCGTTCTACGTGGTCACCCGCCACGCCGACATCCTGGAGATCAGCCGCGACAACGTCGCGTTCCCCTACGGGAGCTACCCCTCCACCCTCGCCCCGCACCAGGCGGTCGAGCAGGGCCGCGCCGCCCGCGCCGCCGGGCGCCCGCTGCTCTACACGCTCGTGCAGATGGACGAGCCCGACCACATGAAATACCGCGCCCTCACCCAGGGCTGGTTCATGCCGCAGAACCTGCGCAAGCTCGAGGACGGCATCCGCGTCCTGGCCCGCGCCGCCGTCGACCGCATGGAAGAGCTCGGCGGCGCGTGCGACTTCGTGGGCGAGGTCGCCCTGCACTTCCCGCTGCGCGTGATCATGAACATCCTCGGGCGTGCCGCGCGAGGACGAGCCGCGCATGCTGCGCCTCACCCAGGAGCTGTTCGGCGCCACCGATCCGGACCTGCGGCGCAAGGACAGCGAGCACGAGACCGAGGAGTCGCGGGCCATGGCCATCCAGGCCACGCTCGCCGATTTCTTCAACTATTTCAACGCCCTGACCGAGTCCCGCCGCGCCAATCCGCGCGACGACGTGGCCAGCGTCGTCGCCAACGCCCAGCATCGACGGCGAGCAGATCTCGGCCTTCGACGCGGTCTCCTACTACGTGATCATCGCCACCGCCGGCCACGACACCACCTCCTCCTCCACCGGCGGCGCCATGTGGGCGCTGGCCGAGCGCCCGGCCGAGCTCGCCAAGCTGAAGGCCAACCCGGCGCTGATCCCCTCGCTGGTCGACGAGTCGATCCGCTGGACCACCCCGGTGCGCCACTTCATGCGCAGCGTCGCCCAGGACACCGAGGTGGCCGGCCGCCCGGTCAGTAAGGACGACTGGTTCATGCTCTGCTACCCCTCCGGCAACCGCGACGAGACGGTGTTCGACGACCCGCTGGAGTTCCACGTCGACCGCACCCCCAACCGCCACCTCGCCTTCGGCTACGGCGCCCACGTCTGCCTCGGCCAGCACCTGGCCAAGATGGAGATGCGCATCCTCTGGGAAGAGCTGCTCCCCCGCCTGAAGTCCGTCGAGCTGGCCGGCGCCGCCCAACTCTCCGAAGCCAACTTCGTCAACGGCCCCAAGAAACTCCCGATCCGCTACCAGTTTTAGTTGCTCCTCACCCGTCGCGAAGACGACGGGGGAGGTGGCGCGCGGAGCGTGACGGAGGGGGCATGCGGCGCCCGCGGCAAGCGCCCCCTCCACCATGCTTCGCATGGTCCCCCTCCCCCGCGCTCTACGGCGCGGGTGAGGAGCGAAAATCACCACAAATCACCACAAATTAGCGTCCTACCCCGCTTCGCCGCCCGCCTCCCGCGCCGCCAGCGCCGCCTTCAGCGCCTCAACCTCCGCCGCCTCCAGCTCGTCCGCGCCCTCCGCCCCGCCCTTCAGCAGCAGCTTGCCGATCAGCTGCATGTACTGCGGCAGGAACCAGCGCTGCATCCGCGCCACCAGCTCATCCTGGTTCGCCTCGAAGTTCCGCAGCAACCCCTGAGTCACCCGCCCCGAGAGGCGATTGCGCGCCCCAGGCCGGCGCCCCGGCGAGCCCGGCAGGAACCGCCCGTTCGCATCCCGCGGCGCCGCCGGAAAGCCACTCGCCTGCGCCGGCGTCGTCACCATCTCCGTACCCGGCGCCGTCGCCGCTGCGGCCGTCATCGTCTGTGTCCGTCTCCAACATCGTCATCTCCATCTTCGTCATCGATCCGATCGTCTTCGTCCCGGTCCCGGTCACCGGTCCCGTCGTCGTCCTCGTCCCAATCCTCGTCGTCCTCCGCATCGGGGTCGTAGTTGCGCGCCTCGACGTCCCGCAGCTCCTCGCGCCACTCCGCCAGCTCTTCCTCGGCCTCCGCCAGCTTCGCCTGCGCGTGCTCGGCCCGCTGCTCGGCGCGCTCCAGGAATTCCTGCACATCAGCGATCGCCCGCTCGCGCCGCATCTGCGGGGTGAGCGGCGTGCCGTCCGGCAGCGCCCGCTCCTTGAAGTTCTCCGGCAGGTAGTAGCGGACCCTCGGCCGTTCGGGCTCGGCCGCCCGCCTCCGCCTCCGCCGCGCCCGCCCCCGCCGCCTCGGCCCCGAACCGCCAGGCCATCGCCGCCCGCCAGGCCCCGACGTTGAACCGCGCCCCCGGCTCCGCCAGCGCCTCCCGCGGCAACCCCTCCCACCACGCCCGCGCCGCCTCCGCCGCCCGCCGCATGGCCCGCGCGAAGTCCGCGTCGCCCGCCTCCAGCGCCGCCAGCTCGCCCATCTCCATCCCCACCGCCGGCCCGATCTCCGAGCGCGACAGCCCCCGCGCCCCCAGCGCCACCACCCGCTCGCAGAGCGCGCAGTCCGCCCCTTGTTGGTCCTGATCCAACGCCAGCTCCGTCAATCACCTTCAGTAACGTGACCGGCGACAAGCGCAGCGAGAATGACCACCGTCAAGCAAAATCAGAGAGACCGCGCCCTCTCCTCACCCGCCCGAAGCGGCGAGAGGGCGGGGAGGGGACCGCGAAGCGGTGGAGGGGCTGGGGCCGGCGAAGCGATAGCAGACTTGCGGTTGAGTAACGTGTAGGAGACATGATCCGGGGGGACGGCGTGACCGAATGGTTGGAAGGGGTTTGCGCGGAAGCTTGCGCGCCGAGGCCAGCGCCGAGGTCCGACAGGCTTGTTCAGGCAAATGACAAGCTGCACCAAGCTAAAGACGTGTGGCCTTTGGGACTTTTTCGGAGGTGGGTGACCCAACGGCGTGTCCGACTGTGCTGGGTGCATGTCTCGCGATCGATGCGCTCTCTCCTCTCCGCAGAATGGGCGGCCTACCGCTACGTTCCGTGCGTTGTGCCGCCCTGGGATGCGGCCGAATTTCACGGCTTCATTAAAGACGTCACGGGTTACCTGCTCGCCAGTCAGATAGGCGTCCTCGGACTTGTGTCGGTCGCCCTTGCTGTCGTCACATTGATTGCCCAGCGCCCGGATGGCGCCTCGGCACGGACTGACACAAGGCTCTACTATGTCCCAGTCCTATGCCTACGAGTTGGTGACGAGCGCTGTTGCGCTCGCGATCGTCTTACTTGTTCAGTTACTCTGGCCTACGCAATACGCGCTGCACCTGTTCGGCTTTGGCGGCGACAGCCTCATCTTTAAAGCGGGTCTGACCATCATCCACGTCTCATGGATGGTGCTCAACATGTCGATGTTCTTTCAGTTCATTACGACGACCCTTCGCTTTGTCGAGCCGAACGCGAAGCGACGGCTCCGACTACACTACGCCGCAAACCAGTCCTCCCGGCGACATCCTGAAACGCATTCTCGACAATCTCTATCTTCAGGCGGCCGACCGACTGATGGGTGAGGCGGAAAACAAAGCCGGTCCGCGACTTACCCTCGGCTACAGCATCGGCTTCGAGGAACGCGCGGTGCAGGAGATCTCCACCACCTTCCGCTCGCCGAGCCTACTCGCCGATGTTTGGTTTGCGCCTCTAGGCGTCGCAATGTGGAGTTGGCGACGTCGTGTTCGCCAATCGCCGGAACGACAGCGAACCGGCGCATTTGACGATGAGCGTTGGTCAGATCGCATCGCATCCAGCGTATCCTTCGATGAGCCAATCGAAGGAACGCGGGGCTGGCTGCTACGGGAGGGTACCCACGCGCTCACCTGGTTCGAAAGGGAGATGATCCGATTCAGCTTTCGCTTCGAGCCAACTCCGGCCCGAGCGAAGGGACCTTCCAACGCCAGATGACATCATCGAGGAGTTGGCGGACCAACTTGTCAGCCAGATCAATCGCACCGCGGTTACTGGCTTCGAGGCCGCGTTAGATGCGCTGATCGAGTTCCATAAATTTGTCCTGGATGCCCAGCAGTATGCGAGTGCCGACGGTCAGCAGCTCAACTACGCGCAGGTCGGCGGCTTTTTCCTGCAGCCAGACCAAGCCTGGATCAGGGAATATCGTCGCATTTACCAGACGGCGGCGAACAAAATCAGCGAAGATAACAGTTTCATTCGCCGCCTCGGAAACGTAATCCTTCGGCTAATGCCGCGCGATGCGACGGTCGTTTCGACGGCCGTTTTGCTAGCGATCCTCGATCTGGGCATTCACGAAGTCCTAGCGCTGGAAAGTTGGTTCACGCGCCGAACCATCGTTAAATCGCCGGAGGAAGGCGAGGCTTCACCCCGGCTGACCCTCGCCGGTTCAGACAGTCGAGCCTACTCAGTCGTACTCGCCGATTTCACCGGTTCCTGGGAGGGCGTCCTTCAGTTCACCAAGTCCAAATTTCACCTTCGCGCTGCAGAAGCTCGCGGGCCAGAAGCCAATTGGGCCGCTCACGCCCGTGCGTGGCCCTTCATGCAGGCCCACCTACATGCAAGCGCCTACTTTCTGGCCGCGGCGGTCTGGAACGAGGACGAGCTCGCGGCCGACCGTTATCGCGACATGCTGCTTCGCTGGCGAGAGCCAAGGCTCGGCGCCGATCGGGACGCCCTCGATCTGCAACGTCGGGAGCTGATTTCGCCCTTCGTTCTGGATCTGGCCTGGCACGACGCCGAGATCATCGCCGAGCGCTTCCGACGATTTCCTACCGGCCGACCGCTTTCGCCCAATACGGTGTTTTCCGCTGTCGTTCGGATTGTCCTCGACGATGTGGTTACCTTGACCGCGGCCACCGTGCTGGCCTGGTTCGTCAACGAACGCCAAACCAGCGACATCGGTAGGCGCACGGCCGCTTTGCTTCTAAACCGCGAAATCCTCGTCGATGAAGGCACACCGTTTCTCGCCCCGGGCGCTCCTCGGACGACTGTGTTTCGCTCGACCTTAGCCACCGTGCTCCGCAATTCCATCGCGCTCGCCCCCGCGGAGGGTCGATATGGAGCCGTTCTCGATGGGCTAACCCGCAGCCTTAGTCAGATGAGCGCCCGATATGTCGTGCCAGGTCGTATTTTCACTGGCTGGGGAGGCGACGGGCTAGACACTCTCTACCCAGAAGTGTTGGCAATTTTCGCGGCCAACGTGCCCGATCAAGGTGCCGATGAAGTCATCAGCCTTGTAGAGTGGCTGGCTGAAGACGAGTCATTTCTCGCCGACGGCGACCAATCTGTTCAGAACACAGTCAACGCCCTTCTAACATTTGCGCAGGCTCTTGCCGAACCTCTTGATCTACCAAGATTTGAGCGCGGCGTACTGTCGCTCAAACCTGAAGCGGATGTCGACGATGTCCGCAAACGTCTGCAAACAATTCTCGATGCTCTGCCAACAGCCTTTGAGGCCAAGCGCCTCGAACGGCTGCGCGCGGCTCCGCTGGACCCGAACAAGCTCCGCGAATTCGGAGAGGCCGTGGAGGCTCAAGTCCTGCAAGAAGGCCCTGAAATCGCGCCGTTCGCGGGGCTATCGGTCGACGTGCAAGCCGATCTTGATGGCGAGCCAAGTCGGCTGAGCATTTCAGGCTTCGACAGAGGACTGTTCGTCACTCCGTCGCGCAGCCCAATGTCTTTGTCGGATATTGTAGATCATTGCGCACTAACGCTGCGCCAGGCTCTCGGACAGCGAATTCGTGTAGCATTCGCCCGCCGGCCGAAGACGATCATTCGCGTCCCTATGTCCGGCTACCCTAGCTCATATTGGGAAGCGGTGCTCGAACGAGCGGAGCTCGTCGGTGGCGAGCCATGCTTGATCGCGCCTTACGAATTGATCGGTGAGACCGTGACGAGCTGGATGCTGGGGCGTGATGAAACCCTTCCTGCCGGCGTTACAGTCGCATTCCAGAATGACGGTCGAGGCGGTTTGGGAGCCGGATATGTCGGCACAGTCGGCAATGTCAGTGTCTTCTCTGCCGAGCTTCCGGTCGGCCGGTCGATCTTGTGCTCTGGTAATGCCCTTCGCCGGGTTCTCCTTCGCCGAACTGGGACTGCCGGCGAGGTCATCGCGACAACAGTCGCGGCTGCGGCCGGTGATGAGACCTGTAACGTCACCTTCGACTTCGTCTGGAGCTCTGAATGGAGCAGCGATCCGATTTTTGAGTTTGCGCTGCAGCCTTTGCGCCGAAGAATCCGGAGCCCGACTACCGGCCGGCCCGGATGATTTGGAATTACGGTGACAGTGTGCCTTTTCGCGCGGCGCCGGCTCTCCCCTCCCCGATCTCCCGCTACATGCAACGGGTCAATCACTTCGCATAGAGCTTGAGATCGAGACGGAAACCTACCGGCGGCAGTGGGTAGGGCAATACCAGAATACGTCGAAACTTGAGCTGGATGTTCCTTCGCGCAAATCGACGAAGCGCCTGGAGCAGCTGGTCATCGGTTCCCTTCCAACACAAAACCCGCATCTGGTTCGATGGCTTGTATATTCCAGTCCCGCCAGACAACCGGTCTAGCGCCACGAGGACCAGGTCTGCGAAAGGGTAAGAGAAAACTTGAGTCTCTAGGCTGGCGATCAAACGTGACCGCGAAATAGCGCGGTGAGGAGCGACGCCTTTGCTGAAGAACCTCCAGCAAATCGTCATCATCAGCAATCTGGCCCTCGATATCATCAACGTCGGCCTTCTTCGCTTTGCTTCTAATCGCGTCTCTCAGCGCGCGGAAAGTAGCATCGAACTGGTCATCGAAGGACATTCGCATCAATTACTTCCAAGATTTGTGAACCTCTACCTGGAAGATCCGTCGTCAAAGACCCTTGTGCACCCAACAAGGCGACGCTCGATCAATTCAGGCACCACCAAGCCAGGGTAGCACGGGGACAGGAGCACCGTTCGCTACCACTTGCGACGCTCGGCTTCGTTCTGCAGTGAGAAGAGCGGAGACAGGAGAATGGTGCTCCTGCCCCAATAATCCGGCTGCTGTCCCCTTAATCCTGAGCCAGCCGTTCGAGTAGCATTTGCCGCATTCACACGGCGCTGTGTGAATCGCTTTTCCTGGAAGACGTGGAGCATGATGGAACCGCTGGACAGCCTCACCGTGGCCGAGCTGCTCCGCCTGCATGGCAACGTACTGGACGAATTGCGCCTCCGTCAGGTCCTGCGCAGCTCGAATGGGCCTTCGCGGGGGACTATGCAGAACTCCTGTTTTGCCGCGCGTTTGGCTGGGATATCCGCAACAACTCGGCGTCAGGCTATGACGCCGCCGACCAGGAAGGCGTCCGCTATCAGATCAAGTGCCGGAGGCTAACGCCCGCCAAATTCATCTCGCCAGCTATCGTTCATGCGCCGGTTGCCGGAGCGCCCGTTCGACGTTCTCGCCGGGGTCTTGTTGAACTCGGCCTTCCTTGTCCAACGCGCGGCCCTCGTGCCGGTTAAGGTCGTGCAGGCGAATTCCACCTATGTCCCACACGTCAACGCCTGGCGACTTCTCCTCCGCGATTCTATCTGGGAGGAGCCAAGCGTGGAGGACGTGACGGAACAACTCCGCTCCACTCAGGCGACGATCTAAGACTGCGGTGACAGTGAAGAAACCCACCGAGCCCGCGGCTGCGGTCGATTTCCAACAGCGTCACCGTAATCCCCGGTCCCACGCCAACCCGCTCGCCCACCCCCCCGCCGCTATAGCCGCATCGCCGCGCGGCGGGCTTCGTAGGCTTTGGCGTGGGTGTAGGCGATGGCGTGGAGGGTGTCGTCGAGGCCGTGGCGGCGGGCCTTGGCGAGCATGAAGCCGAGGATGTGGTCGGCCTCGATCGGGCCGCCGCGTTCGATGTCGCGCAGCATCGAGGCGGTGTAGGTCGAGCCGGTATCCGAGAACAGGGCTCGGTACTCCGCCATGAACGCCGCCGACGGCGGGCGCCCCTCGCACGCCGCGATCTCGGCGTTGGCCTCGAGGAACCTGGTCATCAGTCCGGCGCCGCCGTCGGTGCGGGCGATCTCGCCGACGTTGGCGCGCATCAGGCAGGTCATCCCGGCCGCCGTCGCCAGGTGGACGAGCTTGCCGATACCATCGGACAATTCTTCGACCTGACGAGACCAACCCCTATGCCCCGCGGCTCGCCACGGTCACCAACGTCATGGCGCTGCCGGGCGCGGTGGCGTTCAAGGCGAACAACGCCATCGCCGGCGCGCTCGGGGTGGGCGGGGCGCCGGGCGGCGACAAGGACAAGGGTCTGCGCGCAGGCCGGCCTGGCGAAAGTCGCGGGCCGACTTCCGACGATATGGGGACAGGCGTTCCCGTCACCCCAAACTCACCACCTCGGCTTCGGCTACGGCGGGTAACCGCCTCAGGCGCCGAGCCAGCTGAATGACCTGGCCAGAAACGCTGGGCTGATGGCGCCGGGTGGCTCGCCGTGCGCCACGATCAAGTTTTGGCATTGCCAGCTCAGCACCTTGTCGCGAGCCTGACGCGCGGGGGCGCGGTTGATGAACGACAACCGCCACTCCAGCGGCGCGCAGGCTTGACTTTGGGTGAGACCATCCAGACGCGCCAGGAAGCCGTACCAACCCCAATGCTTCCGGAGAAACGCATCGCCGAACGTCTGGATCAGGTCGGCGACGATTGCCGTGGCCGAGGGACGGTGAAGAAACACGATCTCGTCCATGGCGAACGAGCCCCGGAACCACGCCTGATCGATGTCGGGGCGCCACTCTGACGGCGGATCGTCCTGAAGCGCCTCGCGGAATTCGAGCTCGGGGCGTTTCCTGATGGTCGATCGCGGCCCCCACAGTTGCGCATCGGGAAAGGCGTGCTTCCATTCCGACAGATAGAGGTGGTGGAGCTTGTTCGGACTCACGAGGTGACGGACCGGGCCAAGCCGATCCACCTCAGCGCGCAAGTCCGCCGTCAGCTTGACCGGCGACCACACCCACAGGTCGCCGCTTTCAAGTCGGACGATCGCCGAGCGTGTCGGGTAGGGGGCGCCAAAGAAGCTGACGTTCTGTCCCTCCGCGACCCATAGCGCGTCGTGTGCCTGTTCCAGCATCGTCCGCCTCCGTTCGCACGAACGGCCGCCAGTTGCGCGTCGCGTTCATGCAGGAAATCGAGCAGCTTCGAGCCGCGTCGTCGAGCCGCCGCTCAGCGTCCCGCCTTCTGCGCCCGCCGCGCGTCGGTCAGCCCGTCGTGCTCGCCTATCTCGCGCTGGGGCACGTCCTCCCACCAGTCGCGGCGCAGCGGTTTCCGCTCCGGGTTGAGCGGGTAGTAGATGCGGTTCTCGCGCCTGTCGGTGTCGCCCACCACCATCAGGCGCACCTCGGCGTCGGTGTTGTTGAGGAAGCTGTGGCAGAGCCCCGTGCCGGGCGTGAAGCCGACCGCGTCGCCGGGCTTCAGGCGGGTGAGGCGCCCGTCCAGCCAGACGTCCGGCGCGCCCTCGATCACGAACACGAACTCCTCCTCGACGCTCTCGGCGTGCGGATAGGAGGTGCGCCGGCCGGGCGGCAGGCGCACGTGGTGGATGCCGAGCCGCTGGAAGGCGAAGCGATCCTGGTACGCGGCGTCGAACCCCATCACCTCGTCGTCGCCCGAGTAGCGATGCGGCTCGGCGTCCTCGATCTCGCTCCAGTGCACGATCGGCAGGTCGGGGGGCATGGCGGGGCTCCTTGGCGGGAAATTGGGCACACACACTCTTTTCCACAGCGGCTGTCGGTCATCGCCCGGAAAAGAGTGTGTGTCCCCAATTTCCCCACGCGGTCGGGGGCAAACGTTTTCTTAGCGCGCGCCGCCTCATAACGGCGCCAGCATGCCGGCCCTATCCTCCGAGACGTGGCTTCGCCTCGCCCTGGCGGCTGGCGCGTTCGCCGTCGCCTACGCGCTCTCGGCGGCGCGGATCGGCCATGGCGCGCCGGACTTCTACGTGTTCTGGACCGCCGCGCGGCACTGGCAGGCGCCCTACGATCCGGCCATCGTCGCCCAGCTGCTGGCCGGCCTGCGCCTGAAGGGCGTCTGGCCGTTCGCCTACCCGCCGACCTTCCTGCTCTTCGCCTGGCCGTTCGCGCAAGCCCCCCTCACCCTCGCCTACCCGCTGTGGGCGGGCCTGGAGAGCGCGCTTTTCATCTACGCCGCGTCCCACCTGGTGAAGCCGGTCTGGGCCACGGCGGCGCTGGCGCTGGCGCCCGTGGTGTTCTTCTCCGCCGAGCTCGGACAGACCTCGCTGCTGGTCGGCGCGGCGGCGATCGGCGGCTGGCTGCTTCGCGACAAGCGCCCGGCGCTGGCCGGCGTGCTCTTCGGCCTCGCCGCCTGCATCAAACCGCAGGCGATGCTGCTCGCGCCGGTGATCCTCTGGGGCCGCTGGCGGATGCTGGGATGGATGGCGGCGACCGGCGCGGCGCTGGTGCTCGCCAGCCTCGGCTTCGGCTGGCGGCGCTGGCTGGAGTGGCCGCAGGCGCTGGCGGCGTTCAAGGCGCTGGTCCCGATGACCGACCGCATCAACCCCTCGGCGCTGGTCACGGCGCCGGGCTGGGCCGCGCTCGCGTGGACCGCGCTGATGGCGTGCGGCGGCGTGGCGCTGGCCGCGAAGTCGCGCGACCTCGTCGGCCTCTTCGCCGGCGGCCTTTGCCTGACGCCCTACGCCCACGCCTACGATCTCGCCCCGCTGGCGCCGCTGGCGCTCGCGTGGCTCGTCGCCCCGAAAGCCTACGGCTGGGGCCGCGCGGCCGCCGGCGGCGCGCTCTTGGCCGGCCTCGTCGCCACGCCCGCCGCCGCGCTCGGCCTGGTCGCGGCGCTCGCCATCTTCCACCCGCGCTGGCGCCTGCCCTGGCTGCGCGCCGCGACCCTCGGCGTCCGGGACGCGCCGGCCGGGGCCGCGCCATGAGGCTGCCCTCCGATCGCATCGTCCGCGCCGGCCTGGCGCTGCTCGCCTTCGCCGTCTGGAGCGTGTTCGCCGCCGTCCACGCCCACGTGAAGCCGGCCGACTACTACGTGTTCTGGGAGGCCGCGCGGCACTGGCAGGCGCCCTACGATCCGGCGCTGATCACCGCGCTGGAGGCGCGCCTGGGCATCACCGGCGCGTGGCCGTTCGCCTACCCGCCGACCTTCCTGCTGCTGGCCTGGCCGTTCGCGCAACTGCCGCTCGCCCTGGCCTACCCGCTCTGGACCGGCGTCTCGGCCGCGCTCTTCATCTACGCCGCCGCCCACCTGGTGAAGCCGCCGTGGGCGGCGCTGGCGCTCTTCATCGCGCCGCCGGTGGTGCTGGCGATCTCGCCCGGCCAGACCTCGCTCTCGTCGGCGCCGCGATGATCGCCGGCTGGCTCTGGCGCGAGGACCGTCCGCGCCTCGCCGGCCTCGCCTTCGCCGTCGCCGCCTGCATCAAGCCGCAGGCGATGATCCTCGCGCCCGTCGTGCTCTGGGGGCACTGGCGGCTGGTGCGCTGGGCGCTGATCGGCGCCCTGGCGCTGGTGCTGGCGAGCTTCGTGTTCGGACCGGGCCTGTGGCTGCAGTGGCCGCACGCGCTGGCGGACTTCAGCCGCGTCGCGCCGGCCACCGACCGCGTGAACCCCTCGGCGCTGGCCGCCAGCCCGCTGCTGGCCGCCGCGCTGGCGCTGGTCGGCCTCTACATCGCCTGGACCTGGCGCGACCTCACCGGCCTCGTCGCCGGCGCGCTCTGCCTCACCCCCTACGCCCACCAGTACGACCTCGCCCCGCTGGCCCCGGTGGCGCTGACCTGGCTGATCGAGCGCAAGCGCCACGGCTGGGGCCGCGCCCTCTGCGGCGCCGGCCTGCTCGCCGGCGGCGTCGCCGTTCCCGCCGCGGGCCTCGCCTGGGTCGCCGCGCTGGCGGTGGTCGGCGAGCTGGCCGCGCCGTTCGCCCGCCGCCGAGCCCGCAGCGGCGACCAGCTGAGGAAATTGGGGACACACACCCTTTTCCGCAGCGCCCGTCGCGCCAACGCCTGGAAAAGGGTGTGTGTCCCCAATTTCCCGCTCTAGAAGGTCTGCCAACGCCGCCGACGAGACGCATGGCGCAGCGAACTTCCAGGGAGAGAAACCATGGCCCCCATTCCCAAGCGTGGCGTCGTCGCCGTCACCGGCGCGGCCGGGTTCCTCGGCGGCTGGGTCGTGCAGCGGCTGCTCGACCGCGGCTACCGGGTGCGGGCCTGCGTACGCAATGCCGACGACGATGCGCGCGTCGGCTTCCTGAAGGCCATGGGCGGCTACGCCTCCGGGCGCCTCACCCTGCACAGCGCCGACCTCGACAACCCCGGCTGCCTCGACGAGGTGCTGAAGGGCTGCCACGGCCTCGCCCACGTCGCCCACATCAGCGACTACGCCGACCAGGACTACTGCGCCCGCACCTGCGCCCACGTGATCGCCAGCGTGAACGGCTCCGGCTCGGTCACGCGCGTCGTCGTCACCTCCTCGGTCGCCGCGGTGATCTCGGAGATGGACCTGGAGGAGATCCGCCGCCGGCCGGTCTTCAACGAGGACCGCTACCCGGACGAAGCCAACCCGCGCCGCACCCCCGAGCGCGGCCAGGGCTACTCGATGGGCAAGCTGATCGCCGAGCGCGCGTTCGCCGAGGCGCCGAGGCGAGCGGCTTCTGGGACGCGATCACCGTCTGCCCCGGCGACAACGTCGGGCCGATCCTCAGCCGCCCACCACCGCGGCCGCAACACCGGCCCCTGGCAGAGCCTGATCGCGGGGATGCTGGAGGGCAAGTGCGCCCAGACCGGCGTCTACCGCCCCTGGATGACGGTGGACGTGCGCGACGACGCCGAATGCCACGTGCGCCTGCTGGAGACCGGCGAGGTCAAGAACGGCGCGCGCTTCATCGCCTGGTCCACCGACGCGCGCAACGTCGAGGACATCTGCCGCGACATCGACCGCCTGCTGCCGGAGCTGCAACCACGCGACGCCGGAGGTGGTCGACCCGTTCTCCGAGCGCATCCGCGAGCGCGAGGCCCAGTTCCGCGCCATCTGGGCGCTGGCCGACCTCCGGAACGAGCGCATGCGCGCCGCCACCGGCGTTCAGTTCCGCCCGCTCGACGAACTCGATCCGCGACTGCGTGGAGTCGCTGATCAGCATCGCCGGCGTGCAGGTAAAGCAGCGCGGCGAGTCGCCCGCGAACCTTGAGGCGGTGGGCTGAGGCGCGCTCAGCCGACCGACCGCGCCTGGAGGGGCGGGATGCTCAGAACAATCGCCGCCGCCAGCGCCGCCGCCTGCATGGCGTTCGCCATGAGCCCATCAGCCACGGCCGGCCCGGCTGCCCCCAACCAGCCGCCCGCGCCAGCCGCAGACGCAAGGCCGGCTCGGCCCGCGCCGGGCCCGGCCGCCCCGTTCGACGCCGCCGCCCGCCACGCCATCGTCGCCGAGATCGCCAAGGCGATGCGCGACGACTACGTCGAGCCGGACGATGGCGCCCGCGCCGCGGCCGCCATCGAGACAGCCTCGGGCGCCGGCGCCTACGACGCGCTCGACACCGGCGGACCCTATTCGGAGCTCTACCGCATCCAGGCCGCCGCCTACCGCGCCAACCTGGCGTCACCCGCGCCGGCGCCGGCCTGAAGGACGAGACTGGCGGCAAGCTGTCGCGCCCTGCGGAAACCAAACCTTCAAGTCTGTTGCGGCAGGCTCGGCGGCTACGATGGCCGAACGCTCCGACAGCACTCTCCCCAAGCGCCAGAGCGTCGTGCGCCGCAGGCTCGGGGTCCTCGGCGCCGCGCTCGCCGGCGGCGCAATGCGCAGCCGCGCCTACGGCATCGTCTCCGCGGCGATCGTCGCCGTCGCCGCCGTCCCCTTCGCTGGCTGGACGTGGCCCGCGGTCTGGTTCGCCATCGCCTGCGCGCTCGTCTTCGGCATGCGCGCCTGGACGGCGAGGGTCGAGCGCAGCGGAGGCGACGTCGAGACCGACATCAATCCCGTCGCGGTCCTCACCTCGGCCCACTATTCGGCCGCCGCACTCTGGCTGGTGACCTTCTATGGGGGCGTCGCCCAGACGCTCGGCGTCAGCCTGTTCGGCGTGGTGATGTTTCAGCTGCTGGCGCGCAGCTATTCGGACCTGAAGAAGCTGCTGGTCTATCTCGCGCCGCCGATCGTGCTGATCGTCGCCGTGCAGGCCTACGCCGGCGCGCTGCTCATCGCTCACGCCGAGCCCTTCGAGCTGATCACCCTGGCCGCCACGCCGGTGGTGGTGTTCCGCGCCTTCACCGGGGTACGCAGCATCCTGATGCAGGCCCGCGCGGAGAAGGACGCGGCGCTCGCCAGGCTCTCCGAAAGCGAGGCGCGCTACCGCGTGCTGGCGGAGCGCTCGCCCGGACGTCATCATCCGCTATGGCCTCGACGGCGCGGTGGAGTACGTCTCACCGGCCGCGGCGCACTACGGCTACGACCCCGAAGAGCTGATCGGGCGCAACGTCGCCGAGCTGATCGACGAGACCGAGGTCGCCCGCAACGCCGCGTTCATGGCCGATCTGGCCGCCGGCCGCCCGCTGCCGCAGGGCGCCGACAACGTCTGGCGCGCCACCGCCGCCAACGGCGACGTCCGCGCGTTCGAGGGGGCCACCTCGGTGCTCAGCGACGAGAACGGCCGCGTGGTGGGCGCCATGTCGGTGCTGCGCGACGTCACCGCCCGCGTGGCGCTCGAGGAGGAGCTGCGAGCGCGCCGGGCCGAGGCCGAGGCGGCCAACGAGGCCAAGAGCCAGTTCCTCGCCAACATGAGCCATGAGGTCCGCACGCCGCTGACCGGCGTCGTCGGCTTCGCACGCCTGCTCGGGGCCATGGACGGTCTCCCCGACGAAGCGCGCGCCCATATCCAGCGCATCTCCACGAGCGCCGAAGCGCTGCTCTCCGTGGTCAACGACGTCCTGGACTTCTCCAAGCTCGAAGCGCGGCAGGTGGATCTCGACGCCCAGGCGTTCGACGCTGCGGCCTTCCTCGCCGAGACCGTCGACCTCGTGCGGCTGCAGGCCCAGGCCAAGGGCCTGCAGCTGGCCCTCAGCCATCGCCGATGGGCTGCCGGCGCGGCTCGCCGCCGACTGCGGGCCGCGTGCGCCAGGTGCTGCTCAACCTGCTCACCAATGCGGTGAAGTTCACGCGACCAGGGCCGCGTCGACGTCACCGCCAGCTGGTCGACTTGGACTGCTGAAGCTCGAGGTCGCCGACACCGGTCCGGGCATCGAGCCGGAGCGACGCGCGCCGGCTCTTTCAGCGCTTCAGCCAGGTGGACGCCTCGAACACCCGCCAGCACGGCGGGACCGGGCTGGGCCTCGCCATCTCCAAGGGCCTCGCCGAGATGATGGGCGGGCAGATCGGCCTGAAGAGCACGCCCGGGCGCGGCTCGGTGTTCTGGTTCACCGTCAAGGCGCCGCAGGCGCCGGCCGAGACCGCGCCGGCTGCGGCGCCGGCCGGCGAGCGCGTCGCCCCCGCCGCCGACGGCGCGCCCTTGCGGGTCCTGGTGGTCGACGACGTGGCGGTGAACCGCGAGCTGGTGTCCGCCATCCTCTCGCCGTTCGACGTCGCGCTCTCCACCGCGGCCAGCGGCGCCGAGGCGGTGCGCGCGACGCTGGACGCCGCGTTCGACCTCATCCTGATGGACCTGCAGATGCCGGGCATGGACGGCATGGCCGCCGCCCGCACCATCCGGGCCAACGGCGGACTCAATCGCGCCACCCCGATCATCGCGCTTTCCGCCAACGTGCTGCCGACCCACGTGCGCGGCTGCCTGGCCGCCGGCATGAACGATCACATCGCCAAGCCCATCGACCCCAGCGACCTCGTCGCGAAGATCGCCAGATGGACCGCCGCCGAGCCTGAGCCCGCGGCGGACGCCGGCACGGCCTGACGGCCCTGCCGCGCGGCGAAGCCGGTCTTCCATCGCTTGCCCGCCACCGTTTCCGGCGCCATGCGCTTGGGAGGGCCAGGGAGATCGAGCGATGGACGGCGAAGTCATCGAAGGCGTGCGGACCGGACCGGCCGCACAGCCGCTGCAGACGGCGGAGCTGATGAGCGTCATCGCGGCCCAGCTCGACGCGGACTATCCCGGCCTCGACGCGCTCTACAAGGACATCCACGCCAATCCGGAACTGCCGTTCCAGGAAGTCAGGACCGCCGCCAGGCTTGCCGGCCTGATGCGCGAGCTGGGCCTCGAGGTCACCGAGAAGGTCGGCCAGACCGGCGTCGTGGCGGTGCTGCGCAACGGCGAAGGCCCGACCGTGATGGTGCGCACCGAAATGGACGGCCTGCCGATCGCCGAGGAGACCGGCGTTCCCTACGCCAGCACCGCCCGCTCGCGATGGCAGGGCGACGAAGTGTCGGTCATGCACTCATGCGGGCATGACATCCACATGGCCTGCTGGGTCGGCGTCGCCCGCGTCCTCAGCCGCCTGCGGGGTTCCTGGAGCGGCACGCTGGTCTTCGTGGCGCAGCCGGCCGAGGAGGCCGGGGCCGGCGCCAAGGCGATGCTCGAAGACGGGTTCATGGAGCGGTTCGGAAAGCCCGACTACGGCTTCGCGCTGCACGTCGCGCCGATCCCCGCCGGCGTCGTCGCCTACAAGGGCGGCGTGTTCTCCTCGTTCGCCGACGGCCTCAGCCTGACCTTCAACGGGCGGGGCGGCCATGGCTCGATGCCGCAGGGCACGATCGACCCGATCATGATGGCGGCGCGCTTCACGGTGGACGTGCAGAGCGTGATCAGCCGCGAGATGGATCCGTTCGCCTTCGGCGTCGTCAGCATCGGCGCGATCCAGGGCGGCGCGGCGGGCAACGTCATCCCGGCCTGCTGCCGGCTGCACGGCACGATCCGCAGCCTGGACGATGCCGTGCGCACGAAGCTGATCTCAGGGGTGGAGCGAACAGCCAGGGCCGTCGCCGCCATGGCCGGCGCCCCCGAGCCCGAGATCACCATCAAGGAAGGGGCGAAGGCGGTCGTCAACGACGAGGCGCTGGCGACCAGCACCGGCGCGATCTTCAGGGCGGCGTTCGGCGAGCGCGCGGTGCTGCTGCCACGGCCGATGCCGGCCAGCGAGGACTACTCCGAGTTCATCCATGCCGGCGTGCCGTCGAACTTCTTCTTCATCGGCGGGTTCGACCGCGAAGCGCTGGACGCCGCCCGCAGCCGCGGCGAGCCCGGCCCGATGCCCCACACTTCGACCTACGCGCCGACCCCGGAGCCCACCATCCGCACCGGCGTGCAGGCGATGTCGCTGGCGGTGCTGGGCGTCATCGGCAAGCCACAGGCCCTCCTCGGGTCGAGCGACGCCGTCCCAAAGGTTTCACATAGTTAACTGGTGAGGCTCGCCAGAGGGATGCTTGCTCCCAAGCCGTTCGCGCTCAGCGCTTCGTGTCCGCAAACACGCTCCTCAGCCAGTGGCGGAACGCCTGCATCGCCGTAGAGGGGGTGCGGGACTTGAGCCACGTCAGCCAGTAGCCGCCGACATCGGCGTCGATCCGGAATGGTCGCACGAGCTGGCCGCCGTCGAGTTCGCGCTGAAACAGGCCGTAGGGAGCCAGCGCGACCCCTTCGCCGCGGATCGCCGCCTGGACCATGATCAGCGATGAATCGAACAGCGGGCCGTGCAGGTTCACCGCGTCCAGTCCTGCCGACCTGAACCAGGCCAGCCAGTCCTGTGGCCGGTAGGAACGCAGCAGCGGCAGCCGCAGCAGGTCCTCCGGTTCCCGGAGTTGCTGCGCCAACTGCGGCGCGCAGAGCGGCGACATCGGCGCTTCGCAGATCAGCTCGGCCTCGCAGCCGTGCCAGGCCCCGTCGCCGAAGCGGATCGCGTAGTCCAGTCCCTCGGCGACCACGTCGACCTTGTTGTTGTTGGTCAGGATGCGCAGGTCGACGAGAGGATGGGCGGCGCGGAAGGCGGGCAGGCGCTCGAGCAACGCGCCGACGACGAAGGTGCCCACGGCGCTGACCGTCAGCACCTCGCGCACGCCGCCGGCTTCGAACTGCTCGAGCAGCCGGTCGATGGCGCCGAAGGCCTCGAACAGGGTCGGCGCCAGCGCCAGGCCCTCGTCGGTCAGCGTCAGCCCACGGTTGGAGCGGCGGAACAGCGGCATGCCGAGCCGCGCCTCGAGGCCCTTCACCTGATGGCTGATCGCCGTCTGGGTCACGCACAGTTCGTCGGCTGCGCGGGTGAACGACAGGTGGCGCGCGGCGGATTCGAAGGCCCGCAGCGCATTCAGGGGGATCGTGGCGCGCATCCGCTCAGCCCCAAGTTTTCCTCATGCTCCGGCTGCGTTCCTATCCTTTGCCGCGCGGGGCCGAAACAGGCGACCGTCGCTCCAGCTCATCCTGGGGAGGTTCGCACATGAGTGAATTTGAGGCACGACGCCGTGCTCGCCGGCTGGGTCGCCGCGGGCTGCTCGCCGCTTGTCTGATCGCGTTCGCCAGCGCCGCTGCGGCCGCGCCCGCCGCCGTCTGGCAACCCTCGCCAGGGCATGTCCAGGTGGCGATCTGGCCCGGAACGCCGCCCGACCTGGTCCCCGATCCGAGCCCGGAATCGGCAGCGTCCACGCACGTCAGCCGGCCGACGATGACCGTGTACGCGCCTAAGGGCCACAACACCGGCGTGGCCGTCGTGGTGTTTCCCGGCGGCGGCTACCAGGTCCTGGCCATGGGCCTCGAAGGCACGGAGATCTGCGACTGGCTGACCTCGCGCGGCATCACCTGCGTGCTGCTGAAGTACCGCGTGCCCAACTCCGGCCCCACCTTGATCAACGGTCATCGCTACTACCCGAAAGTACAGACGGCCTTGCAGGACGCGCAGCGCACGCTGGGGCTTGTTCGCCAGCATGCCGCTCAGTGGCGTGTCGATCCACACAAGGTCGGCGTCATCGGCTTCTCCGCCGGCGGACACCTCGTCGCCGCGGTCAGCACGCACTTTTCGCAGCGGACCTATCGGCCGGTCGACGCCGCCGACGCGCTGAGCTGCCGCCCGGACTTCGCCATCGCCGTCTATCCCGGCCACCTTTGGGCGCACGAGGACGAGAACCGAGCCACCCGCAACGAGGCGGACCTCAGCCTTCGTCCGGACATCCGCGTCCGCCCCGACATGCCGCCGACCTTTCTGCTGCAGGCCGAGAACGACGACGTCGACGGCGTCGAGCAGTCGCTCGCCTACTACGTCGCCCTGCAAAAGGCCGGCGTCCCTACGGAAATGCACCTGTACGCGAAGGGCGGGCACGCGTTCGGTCTGCGCGCCGCCAACCTGCCGATCGGCCGCTGGCCCGAGCTGGTGGAGCGCTGGCTGCACACGATCGGCATGCTCGGCCCGCAATAACGCCGCGGAGTCACGGAGTTCGGAAGGCCCGCATTGTCGGGAAGGCAGCCCTCTTAAGAGGCGTAGAACTCGACCACGAGGTTCGGTTCCATCTTCACCGGGTAGGGCACCTCGGCGAGTTCCGGCATGCGCATGTACTTGGCGGTCATCGCCTTGGCGTCGACCTCCAGGTAGTCCGGGGTGTCGCGCTCCGCCAGCTGCAGCGCCTCCAGCACCAGCGCCATGTTGCGGCTCTTCTCGCGCACCTGCACCACGTCGCCGACCTTCACCCGGAACGACGGGATGTTCACCCGCTTGCCGTTGACCAGGATGTGGCCGTGGTTGACGAACTGCCGCGCCGCGAACGGCGTCGGCACGAACTTGGCGCGGTAGACCATCGCGTCCAGCCGGCTTTCCAAGAGCGCGATCAGGTTCTCCGAGGTGTTGCCCTTGCGGCGCGCGGCCTCCTGGTAGATGCCGCTGAACTGCTTCTCGGTGAGGTTGCCGTAGTAGCCCTTCAGCTTCTGCTTGGCGCGCAGCTGCAGGCCGAAATCGGAGATCTTCTGCTTGCGGCGCTGGCCGTGCTGGCCGGGACCGTAGGAGCGGGCGTTGATCGGGCTCTTGGGGCGACCCCAGATGTTCTCGCCCATACGCCGGTCGATCTTGTACTTCGCCGAGTGGCGCTTCGACATGCTTCGCGTTCTTTCACTTCGATGCGGCCCGGCCGCTCCGATAATCGGAGCAGCGATCTCAACGGCGGCGCACGCATCACCCGTCATCATCCGCGAGCGCCGGGCTGGCCCGGCGGCGGAAGGGGCGGGTTATTGGCGGAGTGGGAGCGGAAAGTCAAGAAAGCGGGGCTGGGGCACTGACTCAGTTTCGACTGCAAATTCGGAATGCGTGCGTAGCAGCCGGATCGCAGTGCAATGAGCCACGGCGGCGTACCCCTAGAAGCGAGATGAGCCGGTCTGCCCAAGCGGCTTTGCCAGGTTGCAATTTAGCGCCACATTGAGGTCGCACAACGACCTGAGGTTAAGCTTGCCGGTCTGGCGCTGGAGAGAGCCATGCGTCTGAGTAGGTTTTCTGCCGTAGGGTTCGCGGCCGCGTTCGCAATTCTGACACTTGCAACGACGGGGGCGAGAGCCGGACCGGTCTGGCCGCAAAGCCTTGGCGACATCTCGGCCGACCCGACTGTAACGTTCGGCGTCCTGCCAAACGGGATGCGTTACGCGATTAAGCACAACGCAACGCCGTCTGGTCAGGTGGCGGTCCGCTTCGTGATCCTGGCTGGCTCCATGCAGGAAGGGCCGAACCAGCACGGCCTGGCGCACTTCTTGGAGCACATGGCCTTCCATGGTTCGACCCATGTCGCCGACGGCGACGTGAGGGCGACGCTGGAGCGCATGGGCCTGCGCTTCGGTCCGGACGTGAACGCCTCCACCGGGCCGCCGGCCACGATGTACAAGTTCGATCTGCCGTCGGGCGACGGTGCGCACGTTGACGCCGCGCTGATGTTCGCCCGCGAGATCGCCAGCGAGCTGACGCTTGACCCGAAGTTGATGGACGCCGAGCGCGGCGTCATCCTCAACGAGGCCCGCGCCCGCGAGGGCGCCGTGCAGGATCTGAGGCAAGCGCTGATCGCCGACCGGATCGGTGACCATCCCTTTGCCCGCCTCACAGTCGGGACCAGTGACGACATCAAGACCGGGACGGTCGCTGCGCTGCGCGCCTTCTACGACGCCTACTACCGGCCCGAGCGCGCGGTCCTGATCGTGGTCGGCGACGTCGACCCAGTCACTATCGAGGCCAAGATCAAGGCGCGCTTCTCGGATTGGACTGGACGCGGCGCGCCCGGCGCTGATCCCGCGCCGCTATCGGGGACGCCGGAAGGCGCGCCGAGCATCAAGATCGACAGCGCGGCCGGCGCACGCGGCAGCGGCTTGGTTCTGATCTGGAACCATCCCTACCGAGGCCCGGACCTCACGCGCGTCGATCTCTCGCGCCACATCGCTCTTAACCTCGCAGAGAGGGCGGTGATCGGCCGCGCGGGTAAGGAAAACGACGCTGCGGGCAATCCACTGATGGCCGTCAATGGGCCGTCCACTGAGACCATCGCCGGCGTCGCGCGCACCACGGAGTGGATCACCGTCACCGTTAACCGGCTGATCCCGGCGGTGAGCCTCCTGGTCGCCGAAGAGCGTCAACTCGCCCAGTACGGCCTCACGCAAGGCGAGCTCGACCTCGGGGTGCGCCGCGTGCGCGCCTTGCGGGAGGATTATAAGCGCACCTCGGCGACGCGGACGACGCCTGCGCTCGCCGACGGTCTCGTAGACAGCGCGATGTCGGGCGAGGTCTACCTAAGTCCCGAGCAGCAACTTGCGGCATTCGATGCGGCGGTCCATGACCTGACGCTCGCGCACGTCAACGAGCTGCTGCGCGATGAGCTGACGGCGTCGGCCCCTCGGCTAGTCTACTATGGGCCACCGCTTCCCGCAGACGGCGAGGCCGTGCTGAGGGGGGCCTTGGCCCAATCGCAAATCGCGCCGGTGGTCGCATATGTCGACCCGGACGCCGCGGTGTGGAGGCACACCGACTTCGGTCCGCCCGGCAAAGTCGCGGAGCGCCGAGTGATGCCCGAGACGGGCGCGACGTTGGTCAGGTTCGCCAACGGCGTCACGCTGGTCGTCAAGCACACCGACTTCGCCAAGGACCAGGTGCTCGTCACCGCAGACTTCGGCTTCGGCCAGCTCGCCCTACCGCGCGACCGTGTTGCGGCGTCCGACTTCGGCGTCAGCCTCTTCCTGCTCGGCGGGTTGAAGGACCTTACCTTGCGCCAGATGGGCGAGGCCTTGATCGGTCATCACGTCTCCGCGTCGCTCGAGATGAAGCCAGACCACTTCCAGATCAACAACCTCTCGCCGGGGCCGCCCACTCCCTCCGAGGACCTAGGCTTGCAGATGCAGGTGATCACTGCCGAGCTGACCGTGCCCGGCTGGCGGGTCAACGATTGGAACGCCTTCCTCACCAACGCCGACGATGCCGACCGCGCAGCCAGGTCCAATCCGGCTGCGTTCTACATGCGCAACGTCGTGCCCGATTTGCACGTGGACCCCGCGCGGCGCGTCGACGACATGCGCTGGGAGCCTTCGACGGCGGAGATGCGACGAACGTGGACACCCAAGCAGGCCGAGGCTTTCATGCGGCCGATCATCGAGACCTCGCCGCTGCAGGTGACCGTCGTTGGCGATGTGACGGTCGATGCGGCGATCGAGGCCGTCGCCTCCACGCTCGGCGCGCTGCGCCCCAGAGCGCAGCAGTCCGAGCCGGCCAAGCTACGTGATGTGCGCTTCCCGACGCCCCGTAAGGACCCGCTGGTGTTCAAACACGATGGACCCGCCGACCAAGCGCTCACCGTGGTCGACTGGCCCACAACCGACGCGTTTGCGAACACCCGCCAAACTCAGGCAGCGCGGGTGTTGGCCGACGTGATGACGGCCCGCCTGTTCGACGAACTGCGCGTCAAGCACGGCTGGACGTATTCGCCCAGCGTCGGCGCCAACTTCTCCACCTTCTTGCCGGGCTATGGAACGATCACGGCGCGCGTCACCTCACGGCCGCAGGATATTCCGGCCATCCTGGAAGCGATCGACGCGACCGCCGCCGACGTCGCCCAGAACGGCATTTCGGCCGATGCGCTCGCCCGCGCGGTCGGGCCTCGGATCGCGGCGACCAAGCGCGCCTATGAGAGCAACGTCGAGTGGCTGGTTGCGCTCGCCGGCGGTCAGCGCGACCCGCAATTCCTACATTTGCAAATGAACACGCTCTCCGATCTGCAGAGCCTGACGCCGGACGACATCCGCGCCGCAGCGCGACGGTGGCTGGTGAAGAACCGCAGCTTGCGGATCGAGATGTCCCTGCCGCGGCGACGCTCGCTGGCGTTCCCTGACCAAGCCAGCGAGCACTTCAACTCATTCTGAACGGCGCTCCTCAGCGCAAGCGCGCACCAGAAACCTCGGCGTGCCAGTGCATGCGGTTGGGTGCAAGGATGACGACGCCAAACGGGCTACGGCCGAATGATCGCCGCCGAGTACGCCGGAAGCTCGTGTGCTGCTGGCCAGTTCAGGCCGAAACGCCGGCCAGGTGGGTGCGGTCGTTGAGGCTGACGACGGCGCGATCGAAGAGCTCGTCGTCCTCGCGCAGGTGGGTGATCCCGCCGGCGTTGGAGCGGAAATTGACCCAGCCGGCGCTCTCCAGCGGCATCCTGATCGAGGCGGCCACGACGAAGGTCATGGCAAAGCCGTGGGTGACGATCACCTGGGTGGCGCAGGGGCTGGCGGCGATGCGATCCATCGCCCGGTAGATGCGGGTCATGAGCTCCCGCTTGCTCTCTGCGCCTTCGATGCCGTCGCGGTGATCCAGCCGATCGCCATCCCTGCCGGCGAAGACGACCCGGCCATCGAGCCAGGCGGCCGGCTTGCCGCCCGCCACGCCGTAGCTGCGCTCGCGCAGGTCCGGCCAGTGCGTGACCGGCGCGCCGGGCCGCGCGGCGATCGGTTCGGCGGTCTGGGCGGCGCGCAGCAGGTCCGAGGTATAGACCTCGACCGGCCGCCGATCGCCGACGAGATCGGCGATGCGCGCCGCGACGGCGTCGGCCTGGCGGCGACCGAAGTCGGTCAGCGCGCTGTCATACCAGCCGCCGACCAGCTCATCGACGTGGTGCTGAGACTGGGTGTGGGCGACGACATAGATATCCCTGGCCACGACCTGCCGCCCGATCTGCAAAACGCGGGTTCTATGCGGATGGGCGCTGAGGCGGAAGCCGCCGTCGTCACCATCGTTGGAGGCGTCAGCCGATCGAGACGGCGTTGCCGGCGTCCCGGCGGGCGGCGCCCGCCACGGCGTCGAGCCAGCCCCGGCCGCGGCCCAGGAACGAGGTCTCGGCCGCGTCGATGAGGTTGAGGCGCCTGGCCATGCGCCGCATCAGGGCAGGCTCGGCGCCGGCCGCGTCGAAGAGGCTGAGCGCCGCGCCGAACCAGCCGGCGGCGCCGACCAGCCCCTCGCTGAGGCTCACCGTGCCGGTCGCGAACGGCGCCTTGAAGTGGTCGGAGCCGGGGCCGAGGTCGTAGCTGTCGAGACCGGCGGCTTGCAGCAGGCCGGCGGTGCGGAAGGTGAGGATCTGCCCCGGCCCGCAGGGCGCGCAGTCCGGGTCGATCACCGACAGCCACCCGTGCGCCCGGCGCCCGACCGCGATGCCGAAATGTCCGGCCGCCAGGCGATCGCCGGCGCGCAGGGTCATCATCACGCCGCGCAGCTCCCCGCAGCCGGCCAGCGCGCGGTGCATGAGGGCGCGCACCCAGACGGGACGGAACACGTCGTGCTGGCCGGTCCGGACGAGCTGCCGACGCTTCCACGCGATCAGCTGGTCGAGGACCGCGGGCGAGGTCTCGCGGGCGTCGAGCGCCAGCGGCCCCCAGGTGCGCTCCAGCTTGTGCTCCAGCCGACCGAAATTGCGGAACCGCTTGGGGTTGGCGCAGCGCTGGTCCTGATAGTAGAGCGCCGCGCCCGTGTCGGGGGCCAGCACATAGGCCGGTCCTTCGACCGGCCGGGCCAGCGGGAAGGCGCCGGCGGGATCGATCAGGCCGTGGGCGCGCAGGCCGCAAAGTCCGGCGGCGCCCAGCGCCTCGGCGCCGTCGATGCGCTCGCCCGGCGCGGCGACGAGGGCGTGCACGTCCGAGAACGCCGCCCCGATCGGCAGCGCCGGTCCGGGCCGCGGGCGATGGTGCGCCAGGAAGCCGACGATCCGCCGCCCCTGCCGCAGCACGGCCACCCGCGCGTCGCTGCGGGCGAGCCCCGCCAGGCGGGCGAAATCCGGGCCGAGCAGCGGGTCGCCGTAGTCGGGCGTCGCCGCACAGAACGCGCGCCAGGTCGCGGCTTCCTCCGCCGTCAGCTCCTCCGGCAATCGGACAACGGCCTGCAGCATGCGCCGGCGGCTGCAACCGCCATGCCATGCTTGCCAAGGTCTTAACGGTACGACCGGACGGCGTTGCCCCCCCTTCCCGGAAGTTCCCGGATGTGTCGGACTCGGCGCTGGCCGTTCGTCCAACAGACAGAGACCGGCGACCCGGTCCCGAAGGCTGGCGCAGGAGACGTAATGACGCCCACCATCACCGGCTTCGCCGCCTCGCCCGATCGTGGCAGGGGCCTGGCGCGCGACATGCGGGTCCGCTGGGCGTTCGAGGAAGTGGGCCAGCCGTACGACGTTCGCCTGCTCTCGTTCGACGAGATGAAGGCGCCCGCGCACCTGGCGCTGAGCCCGTTCGGCCAGATCCCCACCTACGAGGAGGGCGACCTCGCGCTCTTCGAGTCCGGCGCCATCATCCTGCATATCGCCGAGCGCCATCCGGGTCTGCTGCCCGACGACCCGAACGCCCGGATGCGGGCGATCACGTGGCTGTTCGCCGCGCTGAGCTCCGTGGAGCCGCCGATCGTCGAGCTCGGGGCCGCCATGCTGATGGAGCGCGACCAGCCCTGGTACGAGGCGCGGCGGCCGCTCCTCGAGCAGCACGTCCGCGCCCGGCTGGATCAGCTCGCCGCCCGGCTCGGCGAGGCCGACTGGCTGGACGGCGCCTTCAGCGCCGGCGACCTCCTGATGGTGACGGTGCTGCGCCGGCTGGGCGCGTCGGGAATCCTGGAGACCTACCCCACCCTCTCAGCCTACGTCGCCCGCGCCGAAGCCCGCCCCGCCTACCAGCGCGCCTTCGCCGACCAGTTGGCGGTCTTCGAAGCGTCGTCCGCCAGCTAGGCCAACCCGCGCCAAGCTTTCACCGAGTTAACTGGCGTCGCCCGCCAGAGAGGTTCCTCCTGCCCGCCGCAGATCGGGGCTCAAATCAGGCGAGGTCGGGGTGGGATGGTTCTGGCGCGCAGGGCTGGCGGCGATTGCGGCGTGCGTCTCGCTGGGATGCGCCGTGGCTGAGCCGGTGATGACCGATGCGGGCGCGCTGCAGGGCCTGCGCGAGGGCCGGCTGGCCATCTACAGGGGCGTGCCGTTCGCAGCGCCGCCGGTGGGCGACCTGCGCTGGCGCGATCCGCAGCCGGTCCACCCATGGCAGGGCGTTCGCATGGCCGACACGTTCGCGCCGGCCTGCATGCAGATGGGCGTCTCCATGCCGGGCGAGATCCCGCCCGCGGAAAGCGAGGACTGCCTCTATCTGAACATCTGGACGCCGGCGCAGAGCCCGCACGCGCGGCTGCCGGTCATGGTCTGGATCCCCGGCGGCGGCTTCATCGCCGGCTCGGCCGCCATGCCGCTCTACCGGGGCGACCGGCTGGCCCTGAAGGGCGTCATCGTGGTGACCGTCGCCTATCGGCTGGGGCCGCTGGGGTTCCTGGCGCATCCCGAGCTGACCGCCGAGTCGCCGCACCACTCCTCCGGCAACTATGCGCTGATGGACCAGATCGCCGCCTTGCGGTGGGTCCAGCGCAACATCGCCGGCTTCGGCGGCGATCCGACCCGGGTCACCGTCGCCGGCCAGTCGGCGGGCTCCAACTCGGTCAGCCTGCTGATCGCCTCGCCGCTGGCGAAAGGGCTCTTCCAGCAGGCGATCGGCGAGAGCGGCGGCGTGCTGGAGCCGTTGCAGATCGCGCCCGCCTACCTCATCGCCAACGCCGAGCGCGACGGCGTGGCCTACTCTGCCTCGCTCGGCGCCCACTCTCTCGCTGAGCTCAGGAAGCTGCCCGCCGCCGAGCTGCTGAAGGGCAACGCGAACGCCGTGTCCCACCCGGTCATAGAGCCCTATGTGCTGCCCGCGTCGCCCTACCAGGCCTTCGCCGCCGGCCGCCAGAACGACGTGCCGACCCTGATCGGCTTCAACGCCGAGGAGCCGCGCGCCTTCGTCGACACCAGCGCGGTCACGGCGGCGAACTTCGTCTCCGATCCGCCGCAATGGTGGCCCGGGCCCTTGCGATCGCCGGCCCTCCTCGCGACGTTCCCGCACGCCACGGACGAGGAGGCGCGCGCCTCGCGGGTCGATCTGGAAGGCGCGCTCCGCTACGGCTGGGACGTCTGGGCGTGGGCGCGGCTCACCGCCTCCCATGGCAAGGGCGCAGTCTATGCCTACCGCTTCGACCACCGGCCGCCATTTCCGGCTGACTCGATCTATGCGCACTGGGGCGCCGCGCACTTCACCGAGCTCTGGTACGTCTTCGACCACCTGGACCAGGAGCCGTGGGGCTGGACCCTGGCGGATCGGCGGCTGGCCGATGAGGTCTCCGGCTACTGGACGAATTTCGTCAAGCACGGCGATCCGAACGGCCCCGGCCTGCCCGCCTGGCCGCGCTTCACGAGCGAGCACGAAGCGGCCCTGCATCTGGACGATCCGGTGGAGGCCGGCGCCTTCCCGGTCACCCAGGGCCTGCAGACCATCGACCACCTCTACACCCTCGCCCGAGGCGCCCCGTTCGGCGCCGACCGCACCGCCGCGCCGCCGCCGGCGACCAAGCCGCCCAGTTGACTTCAGACCGTCCGTCTCCCCCGATGCGGCGGCCTTCCAGGGTGCATGTCTCGGCCTAAGGCCGCAGTCGGTCGCGCGCTGGTGAGGCGGCAGGACAGGCGATGAGCGATCTCTTCCAATTCTCCGGCGCCCTCGAGCGCCACCCGCAGGTCGAGGCCTGGTTCGACGCGCCCGGCCATGAGATGCGCCACTTTGCCAGGCCCTGGTTCGAGCGCCTGCGCAGCTGCGGCGACGACGTGCGCGAGCTGATCCACGACCGCTGCCCCAACGCCTGCGTCGGCGACACCGCGTTCGCCTACGTCAACGCCTTCAACGCCCATGTGAACATCGGCTTCTACGAGGGCGCGTCGCTACCCGACCCCGCCGGCCTGCTGGAAGGGACCGGCAAGCGCATGCGCCACGTGAAGCTGCGCTGGGGCGAGCCGGTAGAACGACGCAGCAGTGGGGGAACTGATAGCGGCGGCCTACAGTGACATGCAGCGCCGCGTGGCGGCAGGGGAGTGATGCGTCGCACCTGCTCCCCTCCCCCTTGCGGGGAGGGGTCGGGGGTGGGGGTGCAATCTGGATCGGCGGGCTTGTCCCGAGCCCGCCTGTCGGCCGACTGCCAGCCGACACCCCCACCCCTAACCCCTCCCCGCAAGGGGGAGGGGAACGCGTGGCGGCCGTCATCTACAGCACACCGTGCCCCGCCAGCAGCCGCTCCAGCGCGGCGGCGCCGTCCGCTTCCTTCCAGAGCACGAATTGCTCGGCGACGAGGCCGCAGGCGCGCGCCGCTTCCACGTTGTCGAGCCGGTCGTCGATGAAGAGGGTGCGGGCAGGATCGAGGTTCGCCGCGCGCAGGATCGCCTCGAAGAAGGCCGCCGACGGCTTCACATGGCCAACGTCGCAAGAATAGAACTCGCGGTCGAAGACGCCGCCGTAGCCCAGCCCTTCCGACATGTGCCGCGCCCGGTTGCGCTCCTGATTGGAGGCCAGCGCGCAGTAGGCGCCGCGCTCGCGCAGTCGCCCGATCAGCGCCAGCACCGCGTCGTTGGGCTCGATGGCGCGCCAGAGGTCGAGCACCGCCGTCGCGTCGCATGTCGCGTTCAGCTGCAGCAGCACCGGCGCCAGCGCCGCCTCGAACGTCGCCGCCCCGACCAGCGCCGGCGCCTCGGCCGCGAAGATCGCGTCCATGCAGAGCTCACGTTCTTCCGGCGCCCGCCCCAGTGCTTCGGTCAGCCGCAGGTGCAGGTAGTCCGACGCGAGCTGGATCACCCCGTCGGCGTCGAAGAGGACCGCCTGCAGTTCCCGACTCAAGGCGCGTTGGCCGCCGCCTGCCGCGCGAGCGCCTGTTCCACCGCGTCGTCGTGCACCGGCGCGTTGTCGCTCGCCGCCGCAGCGGGCGCGGGCGGCCCCGGGAGGATCCGGAACGAGCCCAGGAACGTCTTCACGGTCGGGTCGTCCGGCCCCAGCAGCGACTGGCCGCCCACCTCGTAGAAGCGGCCGTTGACGACGAAGATGCGCACCGTCGCGTACGGCTTGCCGTTCTTGGTGATGGCGTACTCGTGGCCGATGACGCCCGCCGCTGTCGAGGTGTAGGTCATCGGGCCCACATCGCCGCCCATCGCGGTCGCCATGGCGTGGGCCGCCGCGGTCGGTCCGGGCCCGTCGATCGTCGTGCCGGGCCGCAGGCCGTCCGCCGCGTAGACGGCGAACGACCTGCCAGCCGTGTCGCTCTCGACAAGTTCGTGATGCAGCTGATCGGCCGTGACCGCCGCCTCGGTCACCTTCGGCGGCGACCAGAACGAGACCGCGAAGCCCCACGCCGGGTAGGTGTATTCCGTCGGCGGCGGTGCGCTGCAGGCGGCCAGCGCCAGGGCGAGCAGCGGCGCGAGCGCGATCAAGAACGACTTCCACATCGAGGCCTCTCGAGGGGTGGCGGGCGCCTTCAAGCTTGGCTTCAGCGGCCGCGGCGGGTCAACGCCGTGCGGGTTGCGTCCGATATCGCTTGAGCGGCGCCAGGGGGCGGCCGACAAACCGGGCGATGACCTTCTTCCAGATGGCCACGCTCTTCATCTGCCTGGTCGCCGTCGGCGGCTGGGTCAACGCGCGGACGCTGAAGCTGCCGCACGGGGTGGCGATGATGCTGGTCGGCGCGGCAGGCGCGCTGGCGCTGGCCGCGGCGCGCCAGCTCTGGCCGGCCTGGAGGGCAGCGGGCACCGTGATCGAGGCGGTCGAGCACATCGACTTCCCGCAGGCCGTGCTCGGCTACCTGCTGGGCTTCCTGCTGTTCGCCGGCGCCATGCACGTCGACGTCTCGGAGCTGCGCCGCCGCAGCCTCTCGGTCTGGACGCTGGCGACGATCGGGGTCGCCGCCTCCACGCTCATCGTCGGCGTCGGCGTCTGGCTGGCGGCGGGCTGGCTCGGCTTGCCGCTCACACTGCCCTGGGCGCTGGTGTTCGGCGCGCTGATCAGCCCCACCGACCCGGTCGCGGTGCTGGCGACACTGCGGCGCGGCCAGCTTTCGCGGCGACTGCGCGTCGTGCTGCAGGGCGAGGCGCTCTTCAACGACGGGGTCGGCATCGTGGTCTTCACCGCGCTGGTCGCCTATGCCGGCGGCGCCGACCCCAGCCCGGCGGGGGCGCTGCTGAAGGTGGCGCTGCAGGCCGCCGGCGGCCTTGCAATCGGCGCCGGCGCCGGCTGGGCGGCCATCTGGGCCATGCGCTTCGTGGACGATTACGTGGTCGAGGTGAGCCTCTCGCTGGCCCTCGCCATGGGGGTCTATGCGGTCACGCAGGCCGTGGGTCTTTCCGGCCCGATCGCCGCGGTCGGCGCCGGCCTCGTCATGGGCGCCAGCCGCGGCCATCCGACGATGAGCGAGACCACCCGCGCCCACCTCACCACCTTCTGGACGCTGATCGACGAGATCCTGAACGCGGTGCTGTTCTTCCTGCTCGGCCTGCTGCTGCTGGTCGTGCCGATGGAGCTTCGCACCGCCGGCCTGGCCGGCCTGGCGATCGGGCTGGTGCTGGCCGCTCGGCTGGCGGTGGTGCTGCCGTGGGGCAGCTACTTCCACATCCGCCACCAGGAGGCGGGCGCGAGCCGCATCCTGGTGTGGGGCGGCCTGCATGGCGCGCTATCGGTGGCGCTGGCGCTGACCTTGCCGCCCGGACCGGCGCGGCCGCTGATCCTGGCCGTCACCTACGCGGTGTGCGTGTTCTCGGTGGCGGTGCAAGGGCTGACCTTCGCCCCCCTCGCCGCGCGGCTGGGCCGATCCCCGGCGCCGGACGGCCCCACTCAGTCGATGCCGGGCGCCGCTTCGCCCCGGGTCGACCCGTAGCCGGTCGGCAGAAGCGACGGGGCTAGAACTGGTGGCCTTAAGGCCTTCACCGGATGGCCCGGGGCCGCTGCAAGCGTATCCGACCTCGAGGCCGGCCCGTTGGCGGCCACGAATGGCGGCGCCCACCGCCGCCTGGAGCAGGCTCATCGAAACCTTCTCAGAAACGGTGGCGCTGACGGTCGGTGCGTTGGTCCCGATCATGAACCCCTTCAGCACGGCGCCGCTCTTCGTGTCGCTGACCACGGGGATGGATCCCCGAAGGCGCAACCAGCAGGCGTTGCTGGGCTGCGTCTACGCCTTCGCCATCCTGGCTGTGTTTCTGCTGCTGGGGTCGGCGATCATCGACTTCTTCGGCATCTCGGTGCCGGGCGTGCGTGTCGCCGGCGGACTGATCGTCTCGACGATCGGATTTCGCATGCTTTTCCCGCAACCGCCGCCGCCGGGAACCGGCGCGGGAGAGCCCGAGCCGCAGGACGTGGCCTTCACGCCCATCGCCATGCCCAGCTTGGCCGGCCCCGGGTCGATCTCGGTGGTGCTGAGCGCCGCAGGCTTTATCCGGAGCATGCACCCGTCCGAGTGGCGGCTGATCTATGTCGCCGTCATCGTGGGCATGGTCGCGACGCTGGTGCTCACCTACCTGGTGCTGAGAGTGGCGGCCTCAATGGTCAGGTTTCTCGGCCGCGGGGGGCTCGATGCGATGAACCGTATCTTCGGCTTCCTGCTGATCTGTGTCGGCATGCAGTTCCTGCTCACCGGGGTCCGCGATTTCTACGGACTGCAAGCGGGATAGCGAGCCGGCGCCGAAAGCGGCGGTGCTCAGTCGATGCCGGGCACCGGGTAGCTTCGGCAGAGCGCCTCAGTTTCCGCCTTCATTCGGGCGGTGGACGCTTCGTCGTCCGGCGCGCGCAGCACCGCCGCGATCCAGCCGGCGATGCGGCGCATGTCGTCCTCGCCCATGCCGCGGGTGGTGCAGGCCGGGGTGCCGAGCCGCACGCCCGAGGGGCGCACCGGCGGCAGCGGATCGTCGGGGATCACCTGCTTGTTGGCGGTGATGCCGATCCGGTCGAGCGCCTCCTGCGCGGCGCGCCCGTCGATGCCGAAGCTCTTCACCACGTCCATCACCATCATGTGGTTGTCGGTGCCGCCGGTGACAGGCTGACGCCCTCGGCCATCAGCGCCGCGGCCAGCACCTTGGCGTTCGCCATGGTCTGCTCGGCGTAGACGCGGAACGCCGGCTCGGCCGCCTTCCTGAAGGTGACCGCGGCGCCGGCGACGTTGTTCATGTGCGGGCCGCCCTGCAGGCCGGGGAAGACGGCGGAGTCGATCTGCGCGGCGTAGGCCTTCTTGGAGAGGATCAGGCCGCCGCGAGGTCCGCGCAGGGTCTTGTGGGTGGTGGTGGTGACGACGTCGAAGTCGGCGTCGAACGGGTTGCGCATGGCGCCGGCCGCCACCAGCCCGCCGATGTGGCTGATGTCGGCCATGGTCAGCGCGCCCACCTCGTCGGCCACCGCCTTGAACGCCGCGTAGTCGTAGTCGCGCGGATAGGAGGAGTAGCCGCACAGCACCATCTTCGGCCGCGTCTGCTTGGCCACCTCCTTCAGGTGGTCGAAGTCGATCGCGCCGCCCTGGTCGGGGAAGGTCTTGTAGCGGACGAAGTTGAACACCTTGCCCATGTGCGAGACCGGCGCGCCGTGGGTCAGGTGGCCGCCGTGGCTGAGGTCCATCGCCAGCACCGTGTCGCCGGGCTTCAGGAAGGCGAAATAGACCGCCTGGTTCATCGGCGAGCCCGAGAGCGGCTGCACGTTGGCGTGCTCGCAGCGGAACAGCTTGGTGGCCCGCTGCCGCGCCGTGCGCTCGATCTCGTCGGTGAACTCCTGGCCGCCATAGTAGCGCCGCCCGGGGTAGCCCTCGGCGTACTTGTTGGTCAGCACCGAGCCCAGGCAGGCCAGCACCTCGGCATAGGTGTAGTTCTCCGACGGGATCATCTCGACGCCGTCGACCTGGCGGCGCTCCTCGCCGCTGATCGCGGACTCGATCTTGGGGTCGTAGGCCTTCAGGGCCTGGCGGTGCGAATCCATGGGCGGCGCTCCTTCCCGAAGCGTTTGACCGGCGGCCCCAAGGCGGGGGCGACGGCGCCCAGGCGAACGGCTCATCCCGCCCCGCGCTCCCCGATGGTCGATCCCATCCAAGCTCGCCAGTCACGCCGGGCGAGGCGCGGATTAGCAGGGCGGCCAGGGGCGGGCAAGGCACGCCGGCGCTTGCCAGCGCCGCGCCTGGGGATAGGCTCCATCCCGCATCCGCTTGGGGGGAACCAGCCATGCTCCGCACCACCCTGCTCGCCGCGCTGGCGGCGCTCGCCGGCGCCGTTTCGCCCGCCGCCGCGCAGGAATTCCTGAGCGCCCAGGCGCCCTCGCACAACATCGCCTGCCAGGCGGAGTCGGCCGGGCCGGACCAGCCGCGCCCGCAGCTGCGCTGCGACATCCGGCAGACCAGCACGCGGCCGCCGCGGCCCCCCGCCAACTGCCCGCTCAGCTGGGGCGACGCCTTCGTGCTGGATCCGACCGGTCCTGGCCGGCTGCTCTGCCACGGCGACACCGTCGCCGACCCGTCGGCGCGGGTCATCCCCTACGGAACCCAGTGGCGCCCCTTCGGCTTCATCTGCACCTCGCAGACCACCGGCCTCACCTGCGTCAACGAAGCCGGCCACGGCTTCACCCTGTCGCGGGCGGTGCAGAAGGCGTTCTAAATTCCTAGGCCACCGCCACGTCGCCGGCCTCGGCCAGCAGTCGCTCGTGCAGCGCGATGTTCGCCGGCGCCGTCGGATCGAGCCGTTCGAACAGTTCCCGATTGCGCGCCGCATGCTCGGCCTGGCGCTGCGGGTGCTCGGCGAGCGCGGTCAGCAGCGCTTCCGCGCCCGCTTCGGCGTCGAAGTCCGGGTAGTAGTAGCCGTGGTCCCGCAGGAAGCCTGAGTTGTGGACCAGCGGATAGTTGCCCCACAGCACCTCGTAGTAGAGGTAGTTCAGGCCGTTCTCCCAGTGATGGGTCACCACCGCGTCGCAGTGGTCGGCGAGGAACTCCAGGCCGACGAAGCGCGGCTCCAGCGTCATCACGCCGGCCCGCGCCGCCGTCAGGCTGAGCGTGAAGCTGCTGAAATGCGCGTTGTCGCGGTGCGGCCAGCCGTTGGTCACGTAGATCGCCGAGAACGCGGCCGGCTGGAGCCGGTAGGCGACCTCGCAGACCAGCATCGGCAGGTGGCTGGTCTTCATCACCGTGACGTTGGGATCGAGGATTCCGATCCGCCAGCCGCCTGCCGGCGCCCGAAAGCCGAAGCGGGCGCGCGCCGGCGCCGGCAGCGCCTCGACGAGTAGCGGGCTCCAGATCTGCGGCGCCTCGCGCACCGGCCGCCGGTAGATCATCTCGCACCAGCCGCGATAGGTCGCCAGGTGCTGCGGCGTCATCCAGACGGCGTCGTAGTAGTCGTGGTCGAAGTAGCGCTCGGCGTCGGCGCGGGGCGGCTTGGCGATGATCGCCTCCATCGAGATCACCGCGCCATTGCCGCCCTTGTAGGCGACGATCCGGCAGCCGCGCGCCTTCAGCGCCATCACCGTCTCGCGATCCATCGCCGCGCCGATGACGATCACATAGTCGAGCGCGCCCATGACGTCCGGCGTGCGGACGATGTCCTCGCGCGCCACGCCCAGCGCCGCCGGGATCTCCCCGGCCTCGCCGTCGCCGTGGTTCAAGAGCAGCACCCGCGCGCAGTCCGGCGCGGCGCGGAACAGCTGGTAGAGGAAGAGCACGTTCTGACGCAGGCCGTTCTCGAACAGCCCGAGCTCGCCGCCCGCCTTGATGAAGATCGTCACGCCGACGACGTAGCCGCGCCGCGGCCCGTCTCCCTTGCGGCTCACGCCTGCCATCCACCGCCCGCCATCACCCGCCAACCCAAGCCCGGCGCCGGGCGCACGTCAACGACATCACCCAACGTTGGCGCGGACGCCGCCGACTGATAGGTGCGCCGTCATGGCCGAGATCACGATCAGACCCGTCGAGCCGGAGGACTGGCCCGACATCACCGACATGATGGCGCAGCCCGGCGTGATCGCCGGCACCCTGCAGCTGCCGTTCCGCAGCCAGGCGTTCCAGCGCCAGCGGCTGGAGACCGGCGACCGCGGCCGTCCGCACCTCGGCGCGGTGATCGACGGCAAGCTGATCGGCGACATCATGCTGATAAAGGCGGCCAACGAGCGCCGCGCCCACGCCGCCACCTTCGGCATGTGCGTCCACGACGCCTACCAGGGCCGCGGCGCCGGCTCGGCGCTGCTGGGCGCGCTGCTGGAACTCACCGACCGCTGGCTGAACATCCGCCGCATGGAGCTCACCGTCTGGGCCGACAACGCCCGCGCCATCGGCCTCTACGAAAAGCACGGCTTCGAACGCGAAGGCCTCCACCGCCAGTACGCCTTCCGCGACGGCGCGCTGGTCGACGCCCTGACGATGGCGCGGCTGCGGCCGGGCTAGCGGCGCCGCGTGATCGGAATCGGCCGCAGCGCCGGCTGCGGCGGCAGCGGCAGCAGCAGCGCCAGCACGCCATCCACGAAGCCGGCGCAGCGACGCTCCCAGCCGTCCTCGCGGCGGCGCTTCGGCGCGGCGACCGGACGAGCCGTCACGCGCCGGGCGACCGGAGCGGCGCCGCCGCCGAGCCGTCCGAGCGTCTCGACGATGGCGATCAGCGCCTCGATCAGCACGCGCTGGCGCATCGCCAGCGGCGCCGCCTCGCCGAGCTCGCGGCGCGCGGCGGCGGCAAGGATCGCGTGCTTGTCGGCGAAGTACTGGTAGAGCGTGCCGATGGAAACGCCGGCCCGTTCGGCCACCTCATTGGTGTTGAAGCCGGCGGCGCCGCGCCGCTCGAGAATCTGAGCCGCCGCCTCGACGATCGCGTCCCAGGTCGCCCGCGAACGCGCCTGCCGCGGTCTACGGCGTTGATTTACTGAACTTTCCGAAGCCATCGCCGCCTATCCCAAACGCGAGCACTGCCAGCCAGCCTAATGCCGCAGGATGCGCCGTCAACGAAACTGCGACCGCGGGGGATCTGAAATGGCCGAGACCGTCTACGACCGGAACGCCCGGTTCTACGTCGACTTCGTCGACCGCGGCCGCCAGTCCGCGGCTGCGCAGGGCCACGATCAGCTGCTTGATCGGATCGAGGCGCGGCTCGGCAAGGCGCTGGCGAACGCCCGCGTCTGCGATCTCTGTTGCGGCGAAGGCTATGTCGGGCGCTGGCTGATGACCCGTGGCGCGCGCGAGGTGGTCGGCGTCGACCTCTCGGAGGCGCTGATCGATGTCGCCAAGACGCGGGCGGACCGCGCCGTGCTCTCCTATGTCGCCGGCGATGCGGCGAAGCTGGACGAGGTCGGCGGCGGCGCCTTCGACCTGGTCGTCTGCCACATGGGCCTGCAGGACGCGGCCGACCACCGGGCGCTCTTCAACAGCGTGCGCCGGGTCCTCGAACCTTGCGCGCCGTTCGTGTTCACCCTGCTACATCCGTGCTTCATGGCGCCCTGCCACATGGTCGAGGCGCCGCCGTGGATCCTCGACGACGACGGGCGCGCCGTCGCCACCGTGGTGCGCCGCTACGCCACCGAGGGCTACTGGAACTCCGGCGGCGACGGGGTGCGCGGGCGGATGGGCGCGCACCACCGCACGATCTCGACCTATGTGAACGATCTCCTGGCGAGCGGCTTCGCGCTGGACGCGCTCGAGGAACTGGGCGCCGATCAGGCGCCGCACGGATCGCCGACGGCGGTGTCGGATGCAGTGGGAGGCAAAGGGTTCGCGGCGGAGGTCCCTTACATACTGCTCGTCGCCGCGCGGGCGGTCTGAGCGAGCTACGCCTGCGCCGCGACCGGCGCGGAATCCTCGTCCGCGGCGAGCGCGGTCTCCAGCGCCGCGAACAGGCGCGCGGCTTCGATCGGCTTGGCGACGTGGCCGTCCATGCCGGCGGCGAGGCATTGCTGGATCTGGTGGGACATGGCGTTGGCGGTCAGCGCGATGATCGGCGTGCGGGCGCGGCCCATGTCGGCCTCGGCCTGGCGGATGGCGCGGGCGGCGGTGAGGCCGTCCATCACCGGCATCTGCATGTCCATCAGGATCACGTCCCAGCCGGCATCCTTCCAGGCCTGCACAGCCTCCTCGCCGTTCTCCACCACCAGCGGCTCGACGCCGATCTGGTGCAGCAGCGTCTTCAGAACCAGCTGGTTGACCGAGTTGTCCTCGGCGGCCAGCACCCGCACCTTCGGCAGGCCCAGCTCCAGCGCGGGCGGGGGCGCCGGCGGCGGCAGGAAGGCGGAGGTCAACGCCTCGCCCACCTTCGGCAGCGGCAGCCTCACCAGGAACTGCGCGCCCTCGCCCACCCGGCTCTCGACGACGATCTCGCCGCCCATCGCCTGCGCCAGCTCGCGGCAGATGGCGAGGCCGAGCCCGGTGCCGCCGTAGCGGCGCGTGGTCGAGGCGTCGGCCTGGGTGAACTTCTCGAAGAGCGCGCCCACGCGGTCGGCGGCGATGCCGGGCCCGGTGTCGGCCACCATCAGCGCCAGCGCGTCGCCGGCGCATGCGGCGGTGACCCGCACCTCGCCGTGCTCGGTGAACTTCAGCGCGTTGGAGATCAGGTTGTAGAGCACCTGCCGCACCCGGGTGGGGTCGCCCAGGTAGACGCCCCTGGCGCCTTCATCGACCGTGAGGTCGAACGAGAGGCCCTTCTTGTTGGCGAGCGCGGTGAACGCCGAGTGCGCGCCCTTCATCAGCTCGCCGAGGTCGAACTCCACCTGTTCCAGCTCGAAGCGGCCGGCCTCGATCTTCGCAGAGGTCGAGCACGTCGTTGAGGATCGCCAGCAGCGCCTCGCCGGACTGCCGGATCACCTCCAGCCGCTCGTGCTGCACGGCGGAGAGCGCGTCGACGGCCATCGCCTGCGCCATGCCCAGGACGCCGTTCAGCGGCGTGCGGATCTCGTGGCTCATGGTGGCGAGGAAGGCGCTCTTGGCCTCGTTGGCGGCCTCGGCGGCGACGCCGCGCTCCTGCGCCTCGGCGCGGGCCGAGCGCAGCGCGTCGCGTGAGCCCGCCAGCTGGCGGCGCGCGACCACGAAGAGATTGCAGAGCAGGCCAACGGCCAGGACGGCGGTGACCGCCGTCCACGGACGACCGGCCTTCAACGCCTCGGAGCCCATCGAGCCCACCGCCAGCGCCGCGCCCGCCAGATAGGGCGCCACGGTGCACAGGAAGGTCTTCGGCTTGGCGTAGTACTGCAGCAGTACGTAGAGCACCGAGATGCAGGTCTGCGCGGTGGCGAAGGCGCGGGCGATCGGATCGCCGGTCATCCAGAGCGACGCCATCAGGGCGGTGTAGAGGCTGCCGGTGACCATGCTCAGCGCCACGCTTGGCACGAGCATGCCTTCCCAAACGGGCATGATGGCGCCGCGGCGGACCGCGGCGGCGATGCGGCCCTCGGCGGCCGCGACGAGACCCATGCAGCACCACCAGCCGGCGGCGATCCACCAGGCCACGAACGGCAGCGCCGCCACCGTGATGACGCCGGCGGTGATCATCCGTATCGGGATGTTGCGGTTGGAGGCCAGGAACAGCCGCGACGCCGCGGCCATCTCCGCACGCACGGCGGCGGCGCGGTCGCCCGGCTGCTCGGGTTCCGTCATTCCGACTGGTTATCCTCCCTGTAGCTGACGCTAGGGTAGAGATGCTACGCTGTTGTTAACGCCCGGCGCGCGGCTCGGCGCCGAGCCGCTCCAGGGCGGCGGGTTTGTAGCGCCGTTCGGTGAGGGCGAACTGCGGGCCATAGCCTCGCAAGACCAGCGCGAACGGCGCGTCGGCCGGCGCCGGGAGCCAGTTGGCGGTGTGGCGCCCGCCCGGGTCGGTGCGGCCGATCCAGATCTGGATCGAGCCGTCGTCTTCACGCCGCAGGTCCGGCGTCCAGCCGCCCAGCGTGTGGCGGCCGGTCGGGGTCTCGGCCAGGAACAGCCGCCCCTCCGGCGTCGCCTCGTAGAGCGTCAGCGACCAGAAGCCGGCGGCCGGCGGCGCACTGGGGAGCGTCAGCCGATAGTGCGCATCGCTCGGGAAGCTCAGCGCGCCGTCCGGCCCGGCCGCGCGCAGGCTGCAGACCACCGCGGCGGGCGGCGACCCTGGTGCGGCCAGCACGGTCTGGGCGCGATAGAGGAAATCCTGCCCGTAGTCGCCGACGTCGGCTTTCGGCCACACCCAGCCGCCGACGGCGTCGGCCGTCCGCTTCGGGGCGACGACCCGGCGCGCCTCGTCGACGCCCGCCGCCAGCGCCGGCAGGTCCTCGTCGGCGAACCGCGCGCGCTCGAAGCCGCCCGCCATGCCGAGTTGCAGCGGCGCGATGCGGCGAAAGAAGTCGGCCTCCTCGGACGGTGGCGGGTTCTCGTCGATCAGCCGCTGCAGCGCGAAGAAGTAGTCGCTCCAGGGCGCGTCGATCGGGACGGGCGGCGCCGGGGCGCCAGACTTCGGCTGGGCATGGACCACGAAGCCGTCCTGCAGCGCATGCACGCCGTCCATGTCGGCGTCGCGCTCGAGATGGATGCGCGCCAGCGCCCACACCCATTTGCCGGGCGCGCGGACGGTCGGCCCCATGTGCGGCAGCCGCGGCAGCGGCGCGGAGTAGCCCGCGGCTCCCAGCCGCGCCGGCGGCCCCACCAGCTCGATCGAGTGGCCGCGCGCGCCGAGCTCCTTGCCCTCGATGGTCTCGATGGCGTTGCCGTACATGTCGAACAGCGTGAAGCAGACATAGCGCGCGCCGGTCGGCGGCAGGTCGATCCGCGCGCCCTCGGCCGAGAGGTCGATCCAGGCGCTGGAGTAGACGACGTCGGCCTCCGGCGCGCTCAGCGCGCGGTCGGCGGCGGTGAACGGCGCGCGGCTGTGGGCGAAGGCGTTGTAGCCGGGCGTGTCGGGGCCCGGCCGATCGCCGACCGCGGCGGCCCGCAGCCGCGCCATCTCGATGATCGGCAGTCCGTAGACCCACGCTTCGCGCGCCGCCGAGCCGATGTCGTCCGCCGCGGCCCGCGCCGCCCCGGCCAGGGACGCCAGCGCGGCGCCGCCGAAGAGAAACCCACGCCGATCCATCGAAGCAACCGCCCGCGACACCGGAGCGCGAGTTTCGGGCGAGGGCGGCGTCGCGGCAAGTGCGCCGCGGCCACTGGGTCATCGAGTCGCGAGCTTGGCGCTGGCCCGCTTCACGCCGCCGGGCGCAGCGCCGCTTCGATGCGCTGGATCTGACGCTGCCGAAGCGCGGCGTTCTGGCCCGGCCCGAGCAGGTTCCTGGTGCGCAAGATGGTCAGGTAGGGCGCCATCTCGGCGGCCAGCGCCGCGGGGGATCGACCGGCCAGCCCTGCGTACGCCGCCTGCGCGGCCGCATTGACCTCGCGCGGCCGCTGCGGATCGTCGGAGGTCTCCGGGGCCAGCTCGGTGAGAATGATGTGGCAGCACGCCAGGTCGAGGAGCGCCGGGCGCACGCAGCACGCCGCCCCAGTCGATAGAGTCTTGGACCATCCGACGTCAGGATCACGTTGCCGGGGTGAAGGTCGCCATGGCAGAGCCCGTCGTCCGTCAGGCGCCCGACCAGGGCGACGACGCCGGCAGCGATGTGCTCCGGAAGGGCGCCGCCGGCGAGACGCAGTTCGCTCGCTATCAACTCGTTGAGGGAGGGCAGCTCGGGCGGCGGGGGCGTCTTGTGAACCGCCATGGCCAGGCTCGCGAGGATCGCGCCGGTCTCCTGGCGCGTCACGCGCGCCGCTCCGCGAGAGGTCTCGCAAAGTCGGCCCGTCGAGACGCTCCATCACGACGCCGAAGCGCCCGTCCAGCGTCACCTCCTCGAACACCTCCGGCGCCGGGGCGCCGGCGGCGGAAACGGCGCGGGTCATGCGCGCTTCCCACCAGGCGTGCCGCCGCGGGAGGCCGGATTTGAACAGCTTCAGCACCTGACCGGGCGCCCAGGCGTGCACCTCCGCGAACGCGCCTTCGCCGATCTTCTCTCCCCGGGTTCCCTGCATCGCCCGTCCTCCGCCAGCCCGTTGGAGCGCCGCTATTCGCCCGGGAGCGGCGGGCCTTGCAAAGCACGTTAGGTTGGTTTGTAGTGGCCTTGTCGCGCTGGCGCGCTCGCGCCCCACAAGCTTCCCCGCACAGTCTCAACCAAGCGCATCGCCGGCGAGCCAGCGGCCGTCCGACAACACCTGCGCGTGGAACCGCTCGCCCATGCGGCGGTAGCCGGCAGCGTTGGGATGCAGCGCGTCCGGCAGATCGCCCGCATCCGGCGCGTCGAACAGCGCCAGGCCGGAGAGATAGCTGATGCGGGCATCGCCCGAGCGGCGCCTGGCCTGGACGACGCCTTCGAGCAGCACGCGCATCTGCTTCAGCGACAGCCCGCCGCCATCGCCCTCGTCCTCGCGGGGCGGCGAGTAGATCGGCGAGACGATCAGCAGCGGCGTGGCGGCACGCTTCTCACGGATGATGGAGATCATCGCGTGGGCGGAATCGAGGAAGGTGCGCTCCTTCAGCGCGCCGCCGCCGTGCACGTTGATGCCGAGCTTCAGCACGATGCCGTCGGCGCCCTGGTCGCGGATCGCCCGCGCGGCGAGGCCCGAGAGCAGGCAGGAACCAGCCCAGCCCATGTTGATCAGGCGAACGTCGCCCAGCGCCGCCGCCACTGCGGGCCACGAGCCCGAGCCGCCGTCCGCCTCCATGCAGTGCGAGATCGAGCTGCCGTGGAAGACGACGGTCGGGCGCGCGTCCGGCCAGGGCGCGAGGCTCGCCCCACCGTCGATCTCGAGGCCGGTGATCGAGACCGTGGCGGTCTGCGGCAACCAGAGCTCGAGCCGTTTCTCGCCGGCCGGAAGGCCTTCGAAGCCCACGGCCGCCCGCTCGTCGCCCCGCACCCCGGCGTCGGTGATCGTCGCGCCGCCGCTCGCGGCCTTGCGCCCGAAGAGCTGGCCGTCGAGGTAGAGCTCATAGTTGGCCGCACGCTCGCCAAAGCTGCGCTGGGTGGCGGTCAGACGCAGGGCACGGGTGTCGCTCACGAGCCTTAGGCGCACGCCGGCCGCGCAGGACGCCACCCAGCGAGTGAACGGATCGAGGAACGGACTGTCGCCGCTTGGATGGCGCAGGGGCTGGATCGCGTCGGCGCGCCGGCGCAGGTCGATCTGCCCGTCCAGCAGGCTTGCCACGGTGTCGATGTCGAGACGCTGCATGCTGTGCATTCCTCCGCGCCGGCAAGCTAGCGGCAAGAGCTTGGGTGGGCGAGAGGTCCGAACTCAGCCGCCGTCGCCCCGCGCCTTCTTCGCGGCCAGCTTCGCCAGCACCCGTCCGCGGCCTTTCGAGAGCGCGGTGACCACGCCGCGGAACGTCCGCACCTCCTGATCGGTGAGCGCGGCGCGGGCCAGGGGGCTGCGCAGGTTGCGCACCATCGAGGGACGCTTCTCGGGCGGATGGAAGAAGCCGGCGGCGTCCAGCTCGGCCTCCAGCTGCTCGTAGAGCCCCAGCATGGCCGCTTGGGTTGCCGGCGGCGGCGCGGGCGGGAAGTTCGGCGGCGGCCCGGCGTCAGCGGCGACCCGCCACTCGTAGGCGCAGACCGCCACCGCCTGGGCGAGGTTCAGCGAGCGGAACTTCGGGTCGATCGGCACGGTGACGATCGCCTGACAGAGCGCGATGTCAGCGGTCTCCAACCCCGCCCGCTCGCCGCCGAACAGCAGCCCCACCGGCCAGCCCTGCGCCACCGCCTCGTGCAGGCGTTGGGCCGCCTCGCGCGGCGTCGTCACCGGCAGCTGCGTCTCGCGGGGCCGCGCGGTGGTGGCGAGCGTCAGCCGCAGGTCGGCGACGGCGTCCTCCACGCGGGCGAACACCCGCGCCTCGTCCAGCGGCCAGTTGGCCCCAGAGGCGCTCGCCCAGGCCCGCTCCTGCGGCCAGCCGTCGCGCGGCGCGACCAGGCGCAGATCGGTCAGGCCGAAATTTCCCATCACCCGGGCGACCGCGCCGATGTTCTCGGCGAGCTGTGGCGCGTTCAGGATGATGACGGGGGCTTGGCTTGCCACGCGCCATCGCATAGGCCCGCCGATGTCGGCGGGGCAACCGAGTTTGTGGGAGGCTGCCTGAATGGGCTTTACCCGGCGCCATACGATCGCGCTCGCCGCCGCCGCGGCGGCGGCCGCCTGCCACAAGCGGGCCCTCACCACGCCGACCGCGGGCGCAGCGATGAACACCCACTTGCTCGACGCCAGCTTCCCGGCGCTGGCCCACAAGGCCAGCCCCGGCGCCTTCGCCATGGGCGTGATGGACCTGGCGAACACCAGGACCTGGTACTGGAACACCGACCGCGGCTTTCCACTGGGCGGCGCGGCGGCGCTGCCGATCGCCGCGGCGGCGCTGGCGCAGCTGGACGCCGGCAAGCTGGCGCTGGCCGAGCCGGTTCCGTTCGACACGCTCGACCTGTCGCCGCCGTTCAGTCTGATCAGCCAGGACTGGCCCGACCCGCCGGACCGGCGCGCCACCACCATGCGGGCCGCCGACCTCTTCACGCTGGCCCTGCGCGAAGCCGACACCACTGCGATGGACGTGCTGATGAAGCGCATCGGCGGGCCGGGCGCGGTGACCGCCTTCCTGGAGGCGAAGGGTGTGCTGGGCCTGCGGGTCGATCGCTACCAGCGCCAGATCGAGGCCGACATGTTCGCGATGCCGACCTTCCGGGCGATGTGGCGGACGCAAAGCACGTTCGATGCGGCGCGCGACGCCGCGCCGGCGAAATCGCGGCAGGCGGCGATGGACCAGTTCATCCTCGATCCGCGCGACACCGCCACGGTGCCGGCGGCGCTCGGCTTCCTGGCCATGCTGGCGGGCGAAGAGCTGATCTCGCCGCTCTCGACGCACCTGCTGCTGGACTGGATGCGCACCGCGCCCGCCAGCCGCTTCAGGGCAGGCCTGCCGGCGGGGACGGTGCTGGCGCACACTCGGGGCCAGCCGAGCACCGATCTCGGCTTCACGCCGGCGACGGCCGAGCTGGCGATCGCGACGTTCCCCTCCGGCCGGCGCTACGCGCTGGCGGGCTTCCTGGTCGGCTCGACGGCGACCGATCAGGCCGGCGCCGCGCTCTTCGCGGCCGGCGCGGCGCTGGCCTCGCGCGCCATCGGCTGAGCCAGGCCCTCCGCGGCGAAACACCTGGCCCGCGGCCCGCGCGCGGCGGCTTTCCCGCCGTCGCGGAAGCTCCTATAGCGCTTCGCCAAATCGAGGATGCGCCCGGCGCGTCCGCCTGAACCAGCACCCGGAGCCCTTAGACCGCATGGCCAAGATCAAGGTGGCGAACCCCGTCGTCGACCTCGACGGCGACGAGATGACTCGCATCATCTGGAAGCTGATCAAGGACAAGCTGATCCTCCCGTTCCTCGACATCACTCTCGAAGAGTACGACCTCGGCATCGAGCACCGCGACGCCACCAGCGACAAGGTGACGGTGGACGCAGCCCACGCGATTCAGAGGTGGGGCGTCGGCGTCAAGTGCGCGACCATCACCCCCGACGAGGCGCGGGTGAAGGAGTTCAACCTCAAGCAGATGTGGAAGAGCCCGAACGGGACCATCCGCAACATCCTGGGCGGCGTCGTCTTTCGCGAGCCGATCATCTGCCGCAACGTGCCGCGTCTGGTGCCGGGCTGGACGCAGCCGATCATCATCGGCCGTCACGCCTATGGCGACCAGTACCGCGCCACCGACTTCCTGGTGCCCGGCAAGGGCAAGATGACGATCAAGTGGGAAGGCGACGACGGCGAGGTGATCGAGCACGAGGTGTTCGACTATCCGGGCTCCGGCGTGGCGATGGCCATGTACAACCTCGATGAGTCGATCGAGGAGTTCGCCCGCGCCTCGCTGCGCTACGGCCTGCAGCGCAAGTATCCGGTCTATCTCTCCACCAAGAACACCATCCTCAAGGCCTACGACGGGCGCTTCAAGGACATCTTCCAGCGCATCTTCGAGACCGAGTTCGCCGCCGACTACAAGGCCGCCGCGATCACCTACGAGCACCGGCTGATCGACGACATGGTGGCCTCGGCGCTGAAGTGGTCGGGCGGCTTCGTGTGGGCCTGCAAGAACTACGACGGCGACGTGCAGTCCGACGAGGTGGCGCAGGGTTTCGGCTCGCTGGGCATGATGACCTCGGTGCTGATGACCCCCGACGGCAAGGTGGTCGAGGCCGAGGCCGCGCACGGCACGGTGACCCGCCACTTCCGCCAGCATCAGCGCGGCGAGGCCACCTCGACCAACTCGGTGGCCTCGATCTTCGCCTGGACGCGCGGCCTGAAGCACCGCGCCAAGCTCGACGACAACCCCGCCCTCGACCGCTTCGCCGAGACGCTGGAGAAGGTCTGCGTCGACACCGTCGAAGCCGGCTTCATGACCAAGGACCTCGCCCTCCTGGTCGGCGACCACCAGGGCTGGCTGACGACGGAGGGCTTCCTCGACAAGGTCGCCGAAAACCTGGACGCCGCGCTGGAGTAGCGGTATTCGCGGCCGCTACGCAGGGTTGCCGGCGGCTCGCTTGGCCGTCGAGGTCGATGGATCCCACCACGCGGAAGATCACGGGGCGGCGTACGACGCCCGCCGCGACAGCTATCTCGAGAACACCGGCCTCACCGTGCTGCGCATTCCTGCCGAGTTCGTGCGCGACAACCTCGATGCTGTGCTTCGCGAGATTGGACGCGCCGCGGCGCATTCCAAGTAGGCGCCGCAGGCCCCCTGCGTCGCCTGCGGCGACGCTTCCCCCGAGGGGGGAAGAGAGCGCGTTGTTGATGAGGAGAGACCGATGATCGGCTACGTGACAATCGGCGCGGCGGACGTTGAAGCCGCGTTGCCGTTCTTCGACGCGGTGTTCGGCGCGATGGGGGGCGAGCGCAAGTCGTTCGAGGGCGGCTGGGCCCTCTATGGCGACAAGGGCGGCGAGGGTGACGTCGGCATCGTCAAGCCGCAGGACGGCCAGGCCGCCCGCGCCGGCAACGGCATCATGATCGCCTTCAAGGCGGCTTCGCACGAGGTGGTGCGCGCGACCCACGCCGCAGCGCTGGCCAGCGGCGGCAGCGACGAGGGCGCGCCGGGTTTCCGCCCGCCCGACGGCACGAGCTTCTACGGCGCCTACTTCCGCGACCCGGTCGGCAACAAGTTCTGCATCTACCACACCTAGCGGCGGGCGCAGCTTCGTCCCTCCGGCGCCGCTGCCGGCTTCCACTGGCGCCGCGCCGCCATGTGGCTATGGTCAGGCATGACTACAGCCTGACGCGATCGCCGCCCGGAGGAGGACCATGACCGGCGGTGATGCAGGACTTCATCCCCGCCGCCTACATCGACGGCATGGCCGCCTTCATCGCCCGCAACAATCCTTAGGCGGCGTTCCGGCACGCTCTCTTCCCCATCGATCGAGGAGGCTCGCCAGCCGTCAAGCTGCGGGCGGTCGCTCGCCTCGGCGCCCTCGTGATTCTATGAACCGACATGGCGCCGCTGGCAGACCTCCTCGAAACGCTACCGGCCGACTGGCGCGACGCCGCGGCGGCCGGGCTTGTCGCGGCCGGCCTCGCGCCGACTGGGCCGTTGACGCCCCTCAAGGGCGGGGTCTCGGGCGCCCTCATCTGCAGGGTCGAAGCGCGTGAGGGCCGTTTCCTGTTGCGCCTGGAGCCCCGCCGCGTGGCGCTGGAGCACCGGCAACGCAACTTCGCCTGCATGCGAGCCGCCGCGGAGGCCGGCGTCGCGCCGGCCGTGCGCTACAGCGACCCGGCGGCCGGCGTCGCCGTGATGGACTTCATCGAGGCGCGGCCGCTCGCCGACCATCCGGGCGGCCGCGAGGGCGTCGTCCGCGAGCTGGGCCACCTTGTCGCCCGCATCCAGGCCGGCCGGTCCTTCCCGATGCTGGGCGGCGGCCGGGACACCGTGCAGATGCTGCTGGACGGACTGGCGGCCTGCGGTCTCTTCGCGCCAGGCCTGCTGGAACCGCACGCCAAGGCCCTCGCGAGGCTGCGCGCCGTGCGGCCCTGGGACGTCGCCGCGCTGGTCCCCAGCCACAACGATCCCAACCCGCGAAACCTGATCTACGATGGCCGGCGCCTCTGGCTGGTCGACTGGGAGCTCGCCTGCCAGAACGATCCGCTGTTCGACCTCGCCATCGTCTCGACCGAGCTTGCCGACACGCCAGCGCTGCAGACGGCCCTGCTCACCGCCGCGTTCGGCCACGCGCCCGACGAAATGCAGCTGGCCGAGCTTGCCGTCGTGCGGCTGCTCGCCCGGCTCTTCTACGGCTGCATCGCGCTGGAGGCGTTCGCGCACCAGCCCCGCGCCGAGCCGCTGAGCGACCTCGCGGCCATGACCCCGGCCGAGTTCAGCGCCGCCGTCGCCGATGGCCGGCTGGGCGGCGCGGCGAAGCCCGAGGAGACCGCCTTCGCCTTCGGCCTGATGTCGCTTCGCGCCTGCCTGGACGGCGTCGCAGCGCCGGGCTTCGAGGCGATGGCCGCCTTGGCCGCTCAGCGGCGGTAACGTCTCGTCTTGTCCAGCTGCTCCAGATGCCAGCCGAGGCCGTAAGCGAGGTCGGAGCCCTCCCCCAGGCGATTTTCGAGCACGCGCCAGAGGCCGTTGAGGGCGCCGCCGAGCCAGAGGCCGTCGAGCGCGTCGAGTTCGTCGTCCGATAGCGGCGTCACGCTCCGATAGCCCTCGACGACCGCGTCGTGATAGCCGCGCCGGGCGAAGGCGACGTCCACGGCGCGGATGTCGACATGGGCGCCGTCGAAGTCGAAGAGGCCAATGAGCCGGCCGCCCGCCATCTTGACGTTCCAGGTCGAGAAGTCGCCGTGAACGAGCCGCAGCGGCAGGCCCGCCAGGCGCGCCGGCAGGTCGCGCGCCTCCAGCGCCTCCGCCGCCGCGCGGAACCGCCCGGCCGCGCTCGCGTCGACTTCGGACAGCGCGTCGAGCAAATGGTCGCGGCGAGCCGGGCCGCCGATCTCGGGCGCGGCGCCCTTGGCGTACTCGCCGAAGTTCGGCCGTTGCGGCGGAACCGGCATGTCGGCCGTCGCGATATGGTGCTCGGCCAGCAGCACCCCCAGCCGGCGGTACTCGGCCTCGGAAACCGGCGGATGACGCAGCGCGCGGCCGGCGAGCCACGGCATCATCAGCCAGACCTCGCCGTCCACCCACTGTGGCGGCGCGATCGGCCGCGGGACCGGCGCGCCGGCGGCCGCGTAGGTCTCGACCGCGGCCACCTCCCAGTCCACGTCGCCAGGCGTGGTGCGGCCCCAGACCCCGAACCGGCGCAGGGCGTAGAACTTGTCGCCCGACCGCACGCGCCAGTGCCGGTTGCTGCGCTTGGACACCAACCGGATGCTGCTCGGCTCGATGCCCGAAGCCGCGGACGATATCGGCAAGCGGCATTGTCAGGCGGCGGGCTCGCGCAGGATGGTGACCACGGTGAAACGGTAACGCACCGCCTTAGGCCGCCAGCGCGGCCCGGACCGCGGCGACGCCGTCGGCCGCCTTGGCGCCGTCGGGCGCGCCGCCTTGGGCGAAGTCGGGCTTGCCGCCCGCGCCCTGGCCGCCCATCGCCGCCACGGCGATGCGGGCGAGGTCCACGGCGCTGAACTTCGCCTGCGCCGAGCCGGTGACCACCACGGTGTTGGCGACCTTGCCGTCGAGCACGCCGTTCAGCACGATGACGCCGTCGGGCAGCTGCTTCCTGAAGGTCTCGGCGATCGGCCGCAGGTCCTTGCCGCCGACGCCCTCCAGCACCCGGCCGATGAACTTCACGCCGGCCACGTCCTCGATCTCCGCCGCGCCGCCGCCGCCGGAGCCGCCGCCCACCGCCAGCTGGCGCTTGGCGTCGGCGAGCTCGCGCTCGGCCTTGCGCGCCTGCGCCTGCAACGCCTCGACCCGCGCCGGCACCTCGGCGACCGGCACCCGGAACTGGTCGGCGAGTTGCCGCGCGACGCCGGCCTGGTCCAGCAGCCATCGGCGCGCCGGCTCGCCGGTCAGCGCCTCGATGCGGCGGATCGCCGGCGGCGATGCCCTGCTCGGAGACGATCTTGAAGAGCGCGATGTCGCCGGTGCGCGCCACATGGGTGCCGCCGCAGAGCTCCACGGAATAGGCGCCCGTCGCCGCCGAGCGCCGCGGCCGAGCGTCAGCACGCGGACGGCGTCGCCGTACTTCTCGCCGAACAGGGCCACCGCGCCGGCCTCGATCGCCGCCTGCGGCGCCATCTCCTCGGTGAGCGCCGGCAGGTTCTGGCGGATCACCGCGTTCACCTCGGTCTCGATCGCGTCGATCTCGGCGGCGGTGAGCGGCGCGCCGTGGCTGAAGTCGAAGCGCATGCGCTCGGCGTCGACCAGCTGGCCCTTCTGGGCGACGTGCGGACCCAGCACGTGCTTCAGCGCCGCGTGCGCCAGGTGGGCGGCGGAGTGGTTGAGGCGGGTGCGGGCGCGCCGCTCGGCGTCGACCGCCAGCGCGCGCGCGGGCGCCGAGCCTCGAGCCGGCCCGCGGCGATCTTCAGCACGTGGGCGTGCAGGTCGCCGGCCTCCTTGGTGCGTGTCGACCACCTCGGCGCGGCCGCCCGGCCACTCGATCTCGCCGCGGTCGCCGGCCTGGCCGCCGCTCTCGGCGTAGAACGGCGTGCGGTCGAAGAGCGCCTCGACGGTCTCGCCCGCCTCGGCGGCATCGACCTCGACGCCGTCCTTGACCAGCGCGATCAGCTCGCCGGTGGCCTCGGTCGCCTCGTAGCCGAGGAACTGGGTGGGGCCGAGCCGTTCGCGCAAGCGCGAGCCAGACCGCGCCCTGCGCCTGCTGGCCGGAGCCCGGCCCAGCTCTCGCGCGCCATCGTGCGCTGGCGCTCCATCGCCACATCGAAGCCGGCGATGTCGACGCCGATGCCCCGGCGCGGATCGCGTCCTGGGTGAGGTCGAGCGGGAAGCCATAGGTGTCGTAGAGCTGAAAGCGGTCTCGCCGGAGAGCACGTCGCCGTCGCCGAGCCCCGCGGTCGCCTCGTCGAGCAGCGCCATGCCGCGGCCCAGCGTGCGGCGGAAGCGCTCCTCCTCCTGGCGCAGGGTCTCGACGATCACCGGCTCGGCGCGGCGCAGCTCCGGATAGGCGCCGCCCATCTCCGCGACCAGCGTCGGGACCAGCCGGTGCATCAGCGGCTCCGTTGGCGCCCAGCAGGTGCGCGTGGCGCATGGCCCGGCGCATGATCCGCCGCAGCACGTAGCCGCGGCCCTCGTTGGACGGCGTCACGCCGTCGGCGATCAGGAACGAGGTGGAGCGCAGGTGGTCGGCGATCACCCGGTGCGAGGGCGCCGTCTGGTCGGCGCATCGCCGGTGAGCGCGCTGGCTGGCCGCGATCAGCGCGCGGAACAGGTCGATGTCGTAGTTGTCGTGCACGCCCTGCAGCACGGCGGCGATCGCGCTCGATGCCCATGCCGGTGTCGATCTGCGGCTTGCGGCAGGTCGCGGCGCGTGCCGTCGGCGCATCTGCTCCCACTGCATGAAGACCAGGTTCCAGATCTCGACGAAGCGGTCGCCGTCCTCGTCCGGGCTGCCGGGCGGGCCGCCGGGGATGTGCGTCGCCGTGGTCGTAGAAGATCTCGCTGTTGGTGCCGCAGGGGCCGGTGTCGCCCATCGACCAGAAGTTCTCTTCGCAGCCGCACGATGCGGTCGTCGGAGAAGCCGGCGATCTTCTTCCAGAGCTCGGCGGCGTCCTCGTCCTGCGGATGGATGGTGACCATCAGCCGGTCCTGCGGCAGGCCGAGCTCTGGCGAGACGAGCGCGCCAGGCCAGCTCGATCGCGCCTTCCTTGAAGTAGTCGCCGAACGAGAAATTCCCCAGCATCTCGAAGAAGGTCTGGTGGCGGCCGGTGTAGCCGACGTTGTCGAGGTCGTTGTGCTTGCCGCCGGCGCGGACGCACTTCTGCGCCGACGCGGCGCGCGGCGCCGGCGGCGTCTCGGCGCCGGTGAAGATGTTCTTGAACGGCACCATGCCGGCGTTGACGAACAGCAAGCTGGGATCGCTCTGCGGCACCAGCGGCGCGGAGGGGATCACGGCGTGGTCGTTGCCGCCGAAGAAGCTGAGGAACTGGCTGCGGACGTCGTTGAGACTGGGCATGGGACCGGCGGCCTCGAAGTTGCGGCGCGGGCTCTAGCACCTGGGATCGGCGCCGGGCAAAGGACAAGGCCTCGCGCGCTCAGCGGCGCGCTGAGCGATCAAACCTGGCGCCGGAGGCCCGACCGCGTCGTCCACGCCCGGACTACGCTTCCCCCAGAGGCGGCAAGAGCTGCGCCGCGGCGGGCGTCGCGCCGACGTAGAGTGCGAACGGCGGCCCCGCCGGGCGGGGTCAGGTCCCCCGCGGCCGCGGGGTGAGGCCGGCGGATTGGCGGGACCGGGCTCTCGGCCGCGGAGCGACCTTGGGGTCGGCGGAGCCGCCGCTCGCATGGGGTCCGCCACGGCGCGTCTCGCGCGTCGGGTCGGCGACGAGGCGGGGAAGCCGCGGCGGACCCGAGACGCTGTCAGATGGATCGGGCGCTGGCTAGAGCGCCCCGTCGTCCTCCTCGACTTCGGACGGCCGCCGACCAGGAGCTCTTCCTCGATCTTGTCGCCGGCCCCGCGCACCGCCCGCTCGATCTCGGCGGCGATGTCGGGGTTGGCCTTCAGGAAGTCGCGGACGTTGTCGCGGCCCTGGCCGATGCGCTCGCTGTTGAACGAGAACCAGGAGCCGGACTTCTCGATCACGCCGGCCTTGACGCCGAGGTCGATGATCTCGCCGAGCTTGGAGATGCCCTGGCCGTACATGATGTCGAACTCGACCTCGCGGAACGGCGGGGCGACCTTGTTCTTCACCACCTTCACCCGGACGTTGTTGCCGATGATCTCGTCGCGCACCTTGACCGAGCCGGTGCGGCGGATGTCGAGGCGGACCGAGGCGTAGAACTTCAGCGCGTTGCCGCCGGTGGTGGTCTCCGGGCTGCCGTACATCACCCCGATCTTCATGCGGATCTGGTTGATGAAGATCACCAGGGTCTTGGCCTTGGAGATCGAGGCGGTGAGCTTGCGCAGCGCCTGGCTCATCAGCCGCGCCTGCAGGCCGGGGAGCTGGTCGCCCATCTCGCCCTCGATCTCGGCCCGCGGCGTCAGCGCCGCCACCGAGTTGATCACGATGATGTCCACCGCGCCGGAGCGCACCAGGGTGTCGGTGATCTCCAGCGCCTGCTCGCCGGTGTCGGGCTGGGAGACCAGCAGGTCGTCGAGGTTGACGCCCAGCTTGTGGGCGTAGGAGGGATCGAGCGCGTGCTCGGCGTCGATGAAGGCGGCCGTGCCGCCGGTCTTCTGCACCTCGGCCACCACGTGCAGCGCGAGCGTGGTCTTGCCGGAGCTCTCCGGCCCGTAGATCTCGACGATGCGGCCCTTGCGGCAGGCCGCCGATGCCGAGCGCCAGGTCGAGGCCGAGCGAGCCGGTGGAGACCGACTCGATCTCGACCATCTTGGCCCTTGTCGCCCAGCTTCATCACCGAGCCCTTGCCGAAGGCCCGGTCGATCTGCGTCAGCGCCGCTTCCAGCGCCCGCTGCTTGTCCGAGTCGCTCTGTGCCACGAGCCTCAATGCCGGGTTCGCCATCTTCACTGCCCCTTCTATCCCATGATTTCGCCAACCCCGCGGGCGACTCGGCGGTTTGTCCGAAGCCCGAATGGAATGCTGAAGATGTACCGGCTTTGTTCCGATTCTGTCAAGAACAAAGTTGGAACGAAGGCGCCGCTTTAGCCGCCCGCCAGTCGCACCACGGTCCAGATCGCCGCCATGCCGGCGAGCGTCGCGAGGCTGGTGCGCAGGCGGGGCGCCGCTCGGTGGCTGGACGGCGCCAGGGCCGAGGCGCCGATGTAGAGAAAGAAGCCGGCGAAGAGCGCGATCGCCAGCCCGAGCGGGCCTTCGCCCACCGTGAAGAGCCGGGTGAGGCCGATGCCGATCAGCGGCGCGGCGGCGTCGGCGGCGAGCCAGCCGCGCGCCCGGCCTGGGCCACCACCGCCGGAGAGGCTCAGCGTCACCGTGTTGACCCCGTCGGCGAGATCGTGGGCGAGCACCGCGGCGGCCACCACCGCCCCGATCGCCGGCGACACCTGGAAGGCGAGCCCGATGCCGAGGCCGTCCAGCAGGCTGTGGGCGGTAAGGCTGGCCGGGCCGAGATGCCCCGCCCTGCCCTCGGCGGCGGCGCCCAGCGAGCGCTCCAGCAGCATGTAGCCGCAAAAGCCGACCCCCATGATCCCCATCACCAGCTGCGGCGAGGCGATCTTGCCGCCCAGCGACAGCGCCTCGGGCAAGAGGTCGAAGAGCGCGACGCCGATCACCGCTCCGGCCGAGAAGCCGAGGATCAGCGGGATCTGCCGGTGGAAACGCAGCGCCAGCGCGCCGCCGGCCAGGGTGGCGAGCCCGGTGGCGACGCCGATGGCGGCCAGGAGCGCGATGGCGGGCAGGCTGGCGATGGAGAAGGTCCCCGGCGGCGGATGCGGTCACGGTGCTTAGAGCGCCCAGTCCGTCACCTCAACGCCGATCGCGTCCCGCGCGGCGGCGTCAGCGGCGATCGGCGGCGAGCGCGCGCCGGTCGGCCAGGAAGGCGAGGAACTCGGGTTCGAGCACGCCGCGCCGGTCGGCCAGCTGGTGCAGGTCGAGGTCGGGGGCGGGGTCGAGGCCGAGGATCACCGGCCCGCCGGCGGTCGGCGCGATGTCCCAGCCGATCAGGCCGAACTGCGCGAAGAGCCGCGCGCCCTCGGCGGCGACCGCCTTCAGCGCCGGCCAGTCGGGCACGCCGCAGGTCGGCGGGCGCGCTCTCGCCGCGCTGCGGCGCCAGCGCCGGCGAGAGGCGCACGCGCCGCGCCGCTGCGCAGGTCGAGGCTGGCGACAACCTCGTCGGGTCCGCCGAACAGCCACGCGGCGCGGGCGACCAGCGCGGCGTCGCCGGCGGCCAGCGTGATGAGGCGCACCGGCGCGATGCGGCGGGCGTCGGCCAGCGCGGGGTGCGGCGCCAGCGGCGCCTGGAAGAGCCAGCTGACCGGTCCGGCGTCGCTCACCGCGTCGATGAAGCGGTCGATCTCCGCGGCGGGATCGGCCGCGCCGGCGAACAGCCGGCGGCCGCGGGCCGCCTTCGGACGGTCGGGCGATCAGCGGCGGCGCCGGCGTGCTCTTGCAGGAACTGGCGCAGCTCGTCGCGGGTGCGGAGCAAGCTGGCGCCGGGCGCGGCGAGACCGGCCCGGTAGATCGCCAGTGTCGGGACGGTCGGCAGGCCGTGGGCGGCCAGGTAGGCGCTGGACGGCCAGCCGGTCGCTCGCCAGGCCCCAGCACTCGCGGCGGAAGTTGGCGATCCGCGCGATGCGGCGCGCCTGCGCGGCGCCGGCCACCGCGCGCCGGTCGGCCGCGCCCCAGAAGCGCTCGTCGTAGAGCCGAAGGCGCTCGTAGTCGGCGAAGCTGATCCGGCCCGGCCCGAACGCCAGCGCCGCGAAGTCGGCCATCAGGTGGGCGGGCGGCGCGCCGGCCGCCTCGGCCATCCGCGCGAAGGCAGCCGGCATGGCCTCGTCGGCCCGTCACCCGGCGCCAGGACGGCATCGCGGGGATCAGCGAGGAGAGCTTGTGAACCGCGGCCATGCTGACATTCGTCCGCAGACTGAAGGCAGCGTTTTCGCCCGGTCCGGTTAACGGATCGCTTACCCTGTCTCGGTTTGCGCGAGCTCGGCGGCTATGCGCGCCGCGTCCTCGAAAACGGCGTCGATGTCGGCGAGCGTCGTGCGGTGGTTGAAGATCGCCGCGCGGATCACCGCCCGCCCGCCAATGCGGGTGGTCGACGGGGCGGCGAGGCCCCGCTCCTGCAGACGCATCACGAGCTCGGGGTTGCGCCGCGCCGTCCGGTATCGCCCGTCAGCGAGAAGCAGACGATGTTGAGCGGAACCGGCGCGGCGAGCTCGAAGACGTTCGACGCCGCGATGCGGGCGGCCAGATGGCGGGCGGCGGCGCAGTTGGCCTCGATCGCGCCGGCCGATGGCGTCGGCGCCCAGGGTCTGGAAGCGTGAGCCAGACCTTCAGCGCGCGGAAGCCGCGCGACAGGTCGGGGCCGTAGTCGCAGGGCCAGTCGTCGCCGGCGGCGAGGCCGCGCGGCAGCGCGCGACAGGTAGGCCGCCGGGCGCGGCGAAGGTCGCCTTGTGGGCTGCGGCGTCGCGCACCAGCAGGAAGCCGGCGTCGTAGGGCGCGTGGGCCCACTTGTGGAAGTCGAACGCGACCGAGTGGGCGCGTTCCAGGCCGCGGGTCAGCGGCGCCAGCGCGGGCGCGAGCGCGGTCAGCGCCCCGAACGCGCCGTCGACGTGCAGCCACAGCCGCTCGGCGGCGGCGATGTCGGCGAGCGCCGCGAGGTCGTCGAACGCGCCGAAGTTGACGCCGCCGGCGGTGCCGACCAGCAGGAACGGCGTGCAGCCCGGCCGCGCGGTCGCGCGGCGATCGCCTCGACAAGCACGGTCGCTTCGCATCGCGCCGGCCGCATCGGTCTCGATCTGCCGCAGGAAGTCCGCGCCGACCCGCTGAGCTCCATCGCCTGGCGCACGCAGCCGTGCGCCTCGCTCGAAGCGTAGGCGCAGAGCTGGGCGCCCTGCGCCTTCAGGCCCTCGGCGCGCACGCCATGGCCGAGCGCGGCGTCGCGGGCGACCAGCAGGCCCAGGAAGTTGGCCTGCGAGGCGCCGGTGACGAAGACGCCGGAGCTGCCCGCCGGAAAGCCGAACGCCTCGGCGGCCCACAGCGCCACCTGGCGCTCGACGATCGGGCCGATGTGGTCGCGGCCGCCGCAGTTGGCGTCGAGCGCCGCGGCGATCAGTCTCGGCGACCACGCCGACCGGCGTGCCGGCGCCATGCGCCCAGCCCATGAAGCGCGGGTGGGTGTTGCCGACGACGAACGGGGCGATCAGCGCCTCGACGTCGGCGAGCACCTCGGCGAGCTCGCGCGGCTCGTTTCGGCAGCGGCTCGGCGAAACGGCCCGCACGTCCGCCGGCGTCGGGCGCCAGACCGGCCCCTCGCCGGCATGCTCGAGCCGCCCCAGCGCCCGGTCGAGCGCGGCGTGGGCCTCGGCGCGGAACGCCGGCCAGTCGGCTGGGATCGAGCGACGGTCGGCGCGGCCCGGCGTCTCACCGGCGCAGCGCCGGCCCAGACTCGAACGCCTCGTCGAGGTCGGCCTCGATCCCGGCGAAGCCGTGCTCGGCCGCATCGGTGATCATCGGCATGCTGGCGCAGACCCGCAGCGCCCAGCGCGGGCCGACCGCGACCGGCTGGCCGAGATGGCAGGGCCGGCGCCGGCCCAGGCCCCGCGCCAGGGCGAGATAATCGCGCCGCGGATCGCCGCCGTCGGCGTGGACGATCGCAACAAGGCCCGGCGCGGCCGGCCGGCTGGCCGGATCGACGAGCGCCAGTCCCTTGTCGGCGGCGACGCGGCTGCGCACGGCGCGGTCGAACTCGGCCAGCACCGCGACCCGCCACGGCGGCGGGGATGGCCTCGTAGGCTTCGATCTCGGCCAGCGCCGCGCTCCAGCGCAGCCCAAGGCCCAGGTTGGCGGGCTGCGAGAGGCCGATGCCGGCCCAGCGTCGCAGCGTTGCGGCCAGTCGAGCGCGGCCGAATAGGGCGCGAGCGGCGCCGGCGCACGCCCTGGCGCGCGCCAGCTGCTCGACCAGGGCCTCCGGCAGCAGCAGTGCGCCGCAGAAGGCCGGGCCGCCGGCGAACTTCGAGCCGGTGACCATCACCGCGAACCCGTCCTCCAGATCGCGGCGGACCTGGGCGGCGCCGAACAGCGCAGCTGGCAGGCGTCGACGACCACCAGCGCGCGGCCGGGATAGCGGGCCAGGATCCGCGCCGCCGCCGCGCGGCTGACGCCGCCACGACCGGTCTTGGACGCATCCAGCACGTGCAGCAGGGCGAACGCGCCGCCGCGACCGCCCGCTCGACGCTGCAGCGCGGCCTCCTGGTCGACGTCGGCCTGCGGCGCGCAGCGCGCCGCGGCGTAGCGGATCTCGATGGTTTCGAGCGCGACCTCGGCGGCTTCCCAGCCGGCCAGGCGCTGCGCCCTTGGCGACCGCGTCGCCCAGCGAGGCGCGGCCCAGGAAGTGCAGTCCCGGCGCGGCGGCCGGCACGCCCGAGCCGGTCTCGGCCGGCGCGACGACGATGTTGACCACCGGTCCGCCGGCCAGCGCCAGCGCCAGCGCAGAGGGCGACCAGCTCGGTCTCGGTGCCGGAGGCGGCCAGCACCGCCGCCGCGCCGGGCGCGCCATAGAGCGCCAGCAGGCGCTGGCGCAGCTGGTCGAACCAGGCGGCGATGGTGTGGCCGCCGGGCTCGGCCAGGCCGCTGCAGCGCCTCGACGCGCCGCAGCCCAGCCGCGCGGCGAGACCGGCGAGGCGGTCGAGGAGGAGAACCACAGCTCGTCCGGCGCCGGCGTGGCGGGGACGCCGTAGCGGTTTCTGCGGGTGACCGGGTCGGGCCAGATGCGCTCGTCGCCGCCGCTGGCGATCAGCAGCGCGAGCTGGCGGTCGAGCGCGTGCGGCGCCGCCGTCCGCTCCTGCCGCACCCTCGCCGAAACTGTCGCCATCGCCCCACCGCGCCAGGCGAGGCGCCGCTCCGGCGCGCGAATCCCTGGCCAATATGGTTATCGGGCTGGAGAGCCTAACGCTTCGTTGTGCGACGCCGGCGGAGCGCGGCGAGGCCCGGCTCGGCAAAGCGGGCACACCCCGGCGGCCGATGAACGGGCCTCGACGTTTCGTTGTTGCAGTCGGCGGCGCGGACGCTAAACCTGGACGCGCCCGGCGAACGGGCGCCACCATCGAGCCATAGGGAACGAGGGAATGCACCGTCTTTTGATCGCCGCGGCCGCCGCGGCCTTTCTCGCCGCCTCAGTCGCACCCGCTTTCGCCGACGACTATCCGCCGTGCACGACGCGTGACCAGGACCACTGCCGGGTCACGGGCCACATGGACGGCGGTCACCACCACTACCACTCCCACCATCACGTTCACCATCATCACCACCACCACGCGAAGTAGGCACGAGCCAGCGGGCTGAGGCCGCTCGCCTCGCCCGCTGCGCCCATCCTGGCGTGCGGTTGCTGGAGCCCGCTCCGGGGTGCGGGTAGCCCTGGCCGCTGCCCGCTGGAAGGGATCGCAGAGCGATGGCCGAAGCCTCGATCGAGGAACTCGCGACCGCGGCCGCGGCCGCCCCGGCGCCCCACCGTGAGCTGACCGTCCCCTCGCTGATCGCCGCGGTGATCGTGGCGGCCGTCATGGGCGCGGCCTACCCCTACATCGTGCTGAAGCTGGGCTTCGGGCCGAACGTCTCGGTCGTGTCGGCCTTTTTCGGCTTCGCGATCCTCAGCCTGATCGCCCGCGGCAGCTACGACCGCTTCCAGAACAACATCGTGCAGACCGCCGGCACCTCCGGCGCGCAGACCGCCTTCATGTGCGGGGTGCTGGCCTCGTTCGACATGCTGCGCACCTCGAAGATCGTCTCGTTCCACCTCGATCCGACCCCGCTGCAGGTGTTCGTCTGGCTGACCTGCGCCTCGCTGCTGGGCGTGCTGCTGGCCGTGCCGATGCGCCGGCATTTCATCGTCGACGAAAAGCTGCCGTTCCCGGACGGCACCGCGGCGGCCGAGACGGTGATGGTGCTTGATCCGCCCAGCCGGACCGGCCCCGACGACGCCGAGTGGCGCAAGGCGCGGCGCGCGGCGATGGTGCTGGGCGTCGGCCTTGCCGCCTCCGGCCTGCTGATGCTGGTGCGCAAGGACGTGCCGCTGTTCGGCTGGATCCCCGAGGGCTGGGACCCGGGGGCGCTGACGCTGGGCGCGGCCGGCGCCGGCTTCGTCGTCGCCACGATGGGCGTCGGCGTCTCCTACAGCCTGCTCAGCATCGGCTCCGGCTTCCTTATCGGCCAGCGGGTGAACACCTGGATGCTGGTCGGCGGCGTGCTGGGCTGGATCGTCGCCCCGCTGCTCTTGATGCGCTACGGCGTGCTGCACGACCATCCCAAGCGCCTCGACGTGCTCTACTGGGTGATGTGGCCCGGCGTCGGCATGATGCTGGCGGGCGGCATCACCGCGCTGGTGCTGCGCTGGCGCCTGCTGGTCGCAGGCGATGCGGGCGCTGCGCGGCGTCGAGGGCGGCGAGAGCGAGTTTCCGCTGGCCTGGGTGGGCGGCGGCATCGTGGTGCTGTCGATCGCGCTCTGCGCCATCCAGTACGCCTTCTTCGGGCTGCCGGTGTGGATGACGCTGATCGCCATCTTCTCCGCGCTGCCGCTGATGCTGGTCGGCCTGCGCGCCCTCGGCGAAACCAACTGGGGCCCGATCGGCGCGCTCTCCAACGTCTCGCAGGGCCTCTTCGCGGCGATCGCGCCAGGCAACGTCAACGCCAACATCCTCGGCAACGGCCTGACCGGCTCGGTCGCGGTGACCTCCGAGGGGCTGATGCAGGACTACAAGGCCGCCTACCTGATCGGCTCGACGCCGCGCTCGATGACCATCGCCCAGCTGATCGGCGCGCCGATCGGCGCGGCGGCGCTGTCGGTCGTCGTACCCCGCGCTGGTGAAGACCTACGGGATCGTCGGCGAGCACGCCAAGCTGGCGGCGCCCGGCTCGCGGCGCTCCGCCGCGCTCGCCGAGCTGCTCAGCGCCGGCATCGACAAGCTCCCCCCGTCGGCGCTCTGGGCGATGGCGATCGCGCTGGTCGCCGGCGTCGTCTTCGCGATCATGGAGGAGAGCCCGAAGCTGAAGCGCTGGGCGCCCTCGCCCACCGGCCTCGGCCTCGGCGTGCTGCTGCCGTTCGCCTCGGTGACGACGATCTTCGCCGGCGGTCTGATCGCCCAGCTGTGGCGGCGCCTGCGGCCAGCCCAGGCCCAGGCCTACCAGGTCCCGCTCGCCTCCGGCTTCATCGCCGGCGAGGCGCTGGTCGCCGTGCTGGTCGCCGTGGGCGGCCTGATCCTCGGCGCGCTAGGGCTCGGGCGCGGCTGAGGCGGCGGAAGGGCGGGTCGTGACACGTCGCGCTGCTCAGGGACTGGCCAACCGGCGCGCCGCGGCCATCGCCAGTCCAGCGAGGCCGACCAGGGCGACGCCGAGGGGCACATGGATCCACATGAGGTTGTCGCCCTTTGCCGAAAGGGCGCCAACCGCGCCTTGAACGAAGGCTGTCGCGGCCAGCGACAACAGGGTCAAGCCGAGTCGGAGCCCATGCGCGATACGGCGAAGGGAGACCACGGAGACGAGCCCCGCCGTGAGGGTCGAAACGATCAGCACCATTGCGCTCGCCGCGTGCGCCTTACGGGCCCAACCGACGCCCGACAGCATCGCTCCGGCGAAGACCGCCTGCATGAAGAAGGCCGCCGCCAGCAAAACTGTGATGACGGTCCACCATTGCCGCAGGTTGCGACCTGACTGGCTCGATTCACTCGGTTCGTGCAGGTGAACCGCCGGGTTGACTGCGGTCATATTCATCCTTTCCGCTCAATCGTACTTGACGAGCTGGACCTCGAGTCCGCCGGGCTGCTTCAGGAACGACGTGTACATGCGGGCGAAGTCGCGGCGGTGCGGCGCCTCGCTGACCTCCATGCCCATGTCGATCAAGGCCGCGTGTGCGCCATCGACGTCGTCGGTGCGAAAGCCCAGGTGGCGGAAGTGGACCTCGGCGTCGACGGAGCGGCCCAGTTCCAGTTTCAGCCCCGACGCCGGGTCGGCGACGAGGGCGAAGTGATCGGAGCTGAACTCCGCCACCATGCCGAAAGCGCTGGTCAGGCGTTCGACCAGCCCGCCCAGATCGGGCACGGTTAGTGCGATGTGGTCCAGGGTCGGCGTTGCCTTCATCTTCGATCTCATCGCGGCGGGTTGACGGCGGCGGGTTGGAAGAGCTCGACGACGTTGCCGGAGGGGTCCTGCAGCAGGATCTGCTTGCCGCCGGGCCCGACGACCATCTCGTTGCGAAACGGCGCGCCGGCCTGGCGCAGGCGGGCGACTTCTGCCTCGAGGTCGTCGACGATCAGGTGGATGCGGTTCCAGCCGCCAGGGCCGGGCTTGACGCCGTCCGCCATCGGCCGCCCCGCGGAACTCATCGGTCCGCTCAGCAGCAGCCGCAGCCGGCCGCGGGCGACGTCAGCGAACGGCGGGAAGTTGTTCAGGACTCGAAGCCAAGGAACGTCGTGTAGAAGTCGACCGCCTTGCCAACGTCGTCGACCATGTAGCGGACGCTCACCATTTCATTGAGGTCGGTCATGCGCTTGTCCTTCCTCCCGGGCGGCGGGGGTTTGATCGGCGAGTGCGGCGAGCAGGAACCCGATACGCCTCGCCAGCTCGGCGGCGGTCTGCTGGAACAGCGGGTAGGTGACGTCGTCGGGCTCGCCGGTCGCGGGGTTGGCGATGCTCCAGTGGACGGTCTGTGGCAGGCCCGGGAATTCCGGGCACACCTCGCGCACCTGGTCGCACAGGCTGATCACCCAGTCGAAGCGCTGGCCCGCGAAAACCTCCAGGTGCTTGGAGGGCTGGCCGGCCAGGTCGAGGCCGTAATCGTCGCGCATCACCCGCACGGCGTTGGGGTGCAAGGGCCTTGGATGGCTGCCGGCGCTCACCGCCTCGATCGCCCCGCCCGACCGCGCCCTTGTCAGCGCCTCGGCCATCTGTGAGCGCGCGCTGTTGCCGGTGCACAGGAACAGCACCCTTGCCGGACCGATCGCGGCCTCGCCGCGCGAAGGCGGCGCCAGCCGAAGGCCGGGGTGCAGCGCCCCGCCGGTCGACGACAGCAGGTCGCCGATCCGCGCAAGGTCCAGCCCGTAATAGGTGTCCCGCCGATCGGCCGAGCTGCGCCGCGCGCAGACCAGCCGGCCATCCCGCAGCTTGCCCAGGTGGTACGAGACCAGGTTCTGCGGCTCGCCGACCAGATCGGTCAGCTCGCGCACCACCCGGTCGCTCCGCGCCAGCTCGCCCAGCAGCCGCCACCGCAACGGATGCCCGGCCAACTGCAGGAATTCGGGTGGCGCGACGCCGGAGCGAAGTTGCTGCCTACTCATGGCGTCGATATGCATCAATCGTGCTTGATGCGTCAAGCGAGATTGATGCATCTGATAAGGCAAGTCTGCAATGAGGCCTGCAAATCGAAGTCGCTATCGTTGTCGGAACCCGATTCCGAGGTTCGTGGTCCCTGCGATTTGACCAGGCGAGGATGGTCTTTACGCACCCAGGAATGAGGACCGCCATGCCGCTCGATCGCCGTCGTCTGCTTCAGCTCGGAGGCTTTCGGCGGCCAACGTCCTGCGGCTCCCGCCGCCTACGGCTTGGGAGCTGACGGGACTGAGGTTCTGCGTGGGGCGCGGCGGGTGGGCGGGGGCGCAGCGCCCGGCGCGGGCGGCCCGGCGTCGGACGCCCGCCCCGACACGGCCAGCGCGACGGCGGGGTTCATCGCGTCGACCATCGTGGTCGGCATCAGGATGGTGACGCCGCGTTCCTTGGTGGTCTCGTAGATGATGTTCATGGCCCGCAGCTGGAACGCCATCGGCTCGTCGGCGTAGGTGCGCGCCGCGGCGACGAACTTGGCCGCCACCTCCTCTTCCGCCGCGCCCAGGATCACCCGCGCCTGGCGCTCGCGCTCGGCCTGGGCCTGGCGGCTCATGGCGTCCTGCAGCGCCACCGGAATGGCGACGTCGCGGATCTCGACGCTCATCACCTCGACGCCCCAGCTGACGATCTTCGAGGCGATCTCGGAGCGGATCTGCTCGTCGGCGGCGCGCCGCTCGGAGAGCAGCTGGGTCAGCATCGAGCCGCCGATGGTCTCGCGCAGCGAGGTCTGGCAGACGCGGTCGATGGCCTGGCGGAAGTCGGTGATCTCCAGGGCCGCCTTCTCGGCGTCGCGCACCCGCCAGAACACGATGGCGTCGACGTTGACCGGCACGGTGTCGCGGGTCAGCGCCTGCTCGGCGTTGAAGGCGGTGGTCTGGATGCGCTGGTCGATCACCTGGGTGACCTGGTCCCAAACCGGGATGATCCAGAAGAGGCCGGGGCCGCGCACGCCCATGAAGCGGCCGGCGCGCAGGATCACGAACCGCTCCCAGGCCCGCGCCATCTTCAGCGACAGCGAGACGAGCGCGGCGGCGACCAGGCCGACGGCCGGACCCGCCGGCCCGGCGACCGGTTCCAGCGCCGCCCCCGCGACGACCAGCGCGACGACGAGGAAGACGGTGATCGGGTTCATGGGAGCCATCCTGCCGCGAGGCGCGGGCGATAGCGGCCACCATAGCACGAGCAACGGCCCGCCGGCGCATCATGCCGGCGGGACGAGCTTCAGGTCACGCCATGACTTCGGGTGCGAGCGCTCAGTAGCCCCACTGGGCGCGGAGGTTGCTGCTCAGGTCGTCGAGCTTGCCGCCGATGTTGTCGCGGTCCTCGTCGCTCAGCCCGTCGTGCGCCTGGGCCCTGGCGGCCTGGTCGTCGCGGATGCCCGCCAGCATGCGGAAGTCGTGAGCCGCATCGGCCGGCGAGATCGCGCCGCTGGAATTGCCTTCTTGGATGCGCGACTCCAGCCAGCTTTCGCGGGCGTTCAGGTCGCCGCGCGCGCCGACGTAGGCGACGTCGGCGCCGTAGTTGTCGGGATTGGGCGCGACGCTGGAGTCGACCGCCGGTGGGCGCGCGTCGATCCAGTTGCCGTTGGCGTCATAGTAGCCGGTCGGCTCGTGCCAGGCCCCGTTGGAGTCGTAGAAGCCGGTCTGGGGGTAGTCCGCGCAGCTGGCCGACGCGCCGCCGACCACGTTGCCGGTCACGCCGCCCGCGACGCCGCCGATCAGCGCCCCGGCGCCCTGCGAGCCGTGCCCCGCGACCGCGCCGCCGATCAGCGCGCCGCCGAGCGCACCGACCACGGTGCCGGCGACCCGATTGTCGTGCTGTTGTTCGCGGCAGCTGGTCTGGGCTGAAGCCAGGCCGGGGACGGCCAGGGCCGCTAGGCCTGCGATCAGGAGCAGCTTACGCATCACTTCCTCCTCTCACTGCCCGACCCGGGCCCGGAGGGGCGCAGCTGGGATGGGCTCAAACAGGCCCCGACGCCCTCGAAAACGCCTCGCGCGCAGAAACGATGCGCTGGCGCCGCAATCAGGGCGGATGCGGCAGCGGCGTCACCGGCCCGTCCTGCGTGCAGATGACCAGCGGCTCCGGCGCGTAGCGTCCCGCCAGCACGTCCGGCAGCAGTTCGCCGAGACCCTCCGGGTAGACCATCTCGTCGGTCAGCCGCAGCTCCTCCAGCGTCCACCAGCGCACGTCGTCGGTCAGCTGGTGCTCGTAGGCCTGCCAGCCGGCCCGCGACAGCGGCCCGCCGCCGGTGTGGGCGACGATGTAGACCTGCCGGAACAGCCGCAGCTCGCCCTCGATGTCGGGCAGGATGGTCTCGTCGCGCCAGACCGCAGGGCCGAACACCACGTCGGTGAGTCCGGTCTCCTCCACCACCTCGCGCGCCGCCGCCTCGGCCACACTCTCGCCCTCGTCGAGCCCGCCCCCCACCGTGTACCAGAACGCCGGCCCGCCCAGATCGCCCGGCAGCCGCCCCTTCATCAGCAGGATCCGCCCGTCCGGATCGAGCAGCACCACGCGGGCGGTCAGACGTTCGCGCATGCGTTCAGCTTTGGCAGTTCGGTCGAGGCGCGAGAAGCCTGGACGCGTCAGGCACCGACGAGCGTCGCCTTTCCAGGCGCCGCCCTCCCGATCGCGACCAGCAGGTCAGGGACCAGCGATCGAAGGTCATATAGTCGGTTAGTTTTCGCGCAGAGGACGACGATCGCGACAGGGTAGTTCGGCAGGTTCTGTTGGAAGCTCAAGTTCCGGTCCACGGTTACAAAGACGTCGAAAGCGGCAGCCGCCAGCGAAAGCAATTCGCCGTTCTTGATCGTTGTCCAGCCCATCTGTCGGGCCGACCTGACCTCGTGGCCGACGATGTCGCGCGACAACCGCCAGTCGACGCACTCATCGAGGAAAATCCTCACGGCGCTGCTAGCGCTACCCGGTGCTTCGCTTCCTCGAGCAATGCGAGGACTTGGCCACAACTCACAGACGGAAAGCCCTCAAGAAACGCATCGATCAAGTCCCCGCCTTCCAGATAGTCGAACAGCGTCGCCACGGGCACCCGCGTGCCGGCGAACACCGCCGCGCCCCCCATGACGTCCTTCGAACGCGAGACAGCTGATCCTTCCATCCCTCGGTTTTACTCCCGATCGCGGTTTCGCGACAGCGGCCGCCCTACCCCGATCCTGTCACCCGCTGGAAGCTCTCCACCAGCGAGCCGCAGACCAGGCGCCAGCCGTCGACCAGCACGAAGAAGATCAGCTTGAACGGCAGGCTCACCACCACCGGCGGCAGCATCATCATGCCCATGCTCATCAGCACGCTGGCCACCACCAGGTCGATCACCAGGAACGGCACGAACAGCAGGAAGCCGATCTCGAAGGCGCGCTTCAGCTCGGAGATCATGAAGGCCGGCGTCACCACCTGCAGCGGCGTGTCGACGGCGTGGACGGGCCTCGGCAGCTTCGAGAGCCGCATGAAGAGCGCCAGGTCGTCGCGGTCGACCTGGCTCAGCATGAACGACTTCACCGGCGTCGACGGCGGCGCCGAACGCGGCCGGCAGCTCCATCTTGTGGTCCAGCAGCGGCTTGATCGCCCTGGTCGTAGGAGGCCTGCAGCGTCGGCCCCATCACGAGCGCGGTCAGGAACAGCGAGAGGCTGATCAGCACCGCGTTGGGCGGCGTCTGCTGCAGGCCGAGCGCCTGGCGCAGCAGCGACAGCACCACGATGATCCGCACGAACGAGGTGGTCATGATGACGATCGACGGCGCCAGCGACAGCACCGTGATCAGCCCGATCAGCTGGATGACCCGGTCGGTGAGGCCCGCGCCGGTGCCGAGGTCGATATTAACGGCTTGCGCGAGCGCCGCGGCCGGCACGATCAGGCTGAAGAGGGTGGTGATCAGCGAGACCAGCGCCGCGCGGCGCAGCTCGGCCCCGGTCGGGCGGTGGATGAGGTCCGTCAGGCGCGGCATGGCGAGGCGGCGGGTCATGCGGCTTGCTCGGCGGCAGGCGCTGCGGCCGGCGCCTCGGCCGGCAACTCGGCCAGCATGCGCCCCTCGCCCAGCAGCAGCAGCCGCTCGGCGCCGTCGAGCCGCACCAGCACCAGGCGCCGGGTCGGGTCGAGCGGCAGGCTCTCGACGATCGCCATCCGCCGCTCGGCCCGCGGCCGCTGCAGGCGCACCATCCACTCCGGCCCGAACCGCCTGAGCGCCACCGCCGCCAGGCCCACCAGGCCCAGCGTGATGGCGAGTGCGAAGATGGCGCGGGCAAAGTCCGCGAGAGGCATGGGTGAGCGCGCCGCAACTTAAGGAGGCCCGAGCCATCGCCTGCGTTGCGTTAAGAAGCGATTAACCCTGTTTGTTAACCAGCCGGAGCTCTCAGGCGGACCGTTCGACCGCCTCGGCGCCCGCAACGTCCCGCCGCTGCGAGCTCCACCGCGCGATCGCGTTCAGCAGCTCGGCGGGCTTCATCGGTTTGCCGAGGTGGTCGTCCATGCCGGCTTCGACGCAGCGGGCGATCTGCTCGGGGAGAACGTTGGCGGTCATGGCGACGATCGGCGTGGCGGCAGCGGCGGGAATGGGCAGCGAGCGGATGCGGCGGGTGGCGGTGAGGCCGTCCATCACCGGCATCTGCACGTCCATCAGCACGAGGTCGTAGTCACGCTGGCGGAAGGCCTCGATCGCCTGCACGCCGTCCTCGGCGGTGTCGATCTCGATGTCGAAAGCCGCCAGCACCGTCTTCACCAGCTCGCGGTTCACCGCCACGTCCTCGACCAGCAGCAGGCGAACCGGCCGCTCCAGCGGGGCGGCGGCCTCGGCCTCGGCCCTGGGCGCCAGCGCCTCGGCGGTGGGCAGCGCCAGCTCGAACCAGAAGGTCGAGCCCTCGCCCTCGGTGCTGGTGACGCCGATCTGGCCGCCCATCAGCTCCACCAGCCGCTTGCAGATCGCCAGGCCCAGCCCGGTGCCGCCGAAGCGGCGCGAGACCGAGGCGTCGGCCTGGGTGAAGCGGTCGAACACGTGGGCGATCTGGTCCGCCGGGATGCCGACCCCGGTGTCCGTCACCTCGGCGCGTAGTCGCGCCGCGCCGGCGCCGGCCCCGGCCCCGGTGAGCGTCAGCGTCACCCCGCCCTTGGCGGTGAACTTCACGGCGTTGGAGACCAGGTTGAGCAGCACCTGGCGCAGGCGCCGCGCATCGCCGGTCAGAAGACCCAAGCCCTCGGCGCGCAGCGACAGCGTCAGGCCCTTGGCGGCGGCCTGGTCGGAGAGCAGCTCCACCATCGCCGCGGCCTCGGCGGCGGGATCGAACGGCGCCGGGTCCAGCTCCACCGCGCCCGCCTCGAGCCGGGAGAAGTCGAGCACGCTGTTGACGAGGTCGAGCAGGGTGGCGCTGGCGTCGGAGATCAGCTTGGCGTGGCGCGCATCGTCGCCGGTGAGGCGCGGCGAGCCGTTCAGCACGCCGGCAAAGCCGATGATGGCGTTGAGCGGGGTCCTGAGCTCATGGGTCATGTTGGCGAGGAAGTCGGACTTGGCGCCGGCGGCAGCCTCGGCGGCCTCGCGCGCCTCGATCAGCGCCGCCTCCATCACCTTGCGGGCCTGGATGTTGCGCGCCACGCTGACCATCTGCGGCAGCCCGTCGGGCGTCTCGACCATGGTGAAGTTGGTCTCGACCCAGACCACCTCGCCGTCGCCGCGGATCACCCGATACTGCACCGTCGCCCGGCCGCCGGTGCGCGCCAGGTTGGCGGTCTTCTGAACCAGCGCCGCCCGGTCGTCCGGGTAGATGTAGGTGTACATCGGCATCTTGTAGAGATCGTCGATCGGGTAGCCGAGCGCCGCCTCGATCGAGGGCGACATGTAGAGCCGCTTGCCGAACACGTCGTTCAGCGAGATCACGTCGGTGACGTTGTCGGCCAGCATGCGGTAGAGCGCCTCGCTGCGGCGCTGCTCGGCCTGGGTGGTCGCCAGCTCCTGCCGCGCCCGCAGCATCCGCGCGGCGCCCTGGCCGGCGAACACCAGCGCCAGCGCCAGCAGCGTGACGAACGGCGCCAGCCGCAGCCCCGGCGCGTGCGGCGCGAACGCGACGACGGCCATCACCGCCACGGCGGGGATCACGCCGCCGACCACGAAGCCGATCGGCGACTGGTAGGCGTTGGTCTGCGAGAAGAAGATCACCGACAGCCACAGCACGGTGGCGCAGAGCTCGCCTTCGACGCCGCCGTACGCCCAGCCCAGCGCGCCCAGCATCACCCAGGCCAGCGACGAGACCGCCAGGCCAGCCACGTGCCACAGCCGCCGCCCCCAGCCGACCTCTTCGCCGCGGGCCTGCCGCAGCGTCGCGAACCAGGCCTGCGCCTCCAGCGCCAGCGTCACGGCGACCCAGATCGCGCAGACCCGCCCCGGGATGATCATCGAGAACACCCAGGCGGTCGCGACGTTGACCGCGATGCGCGGCAGGAAGCCGGCGTGTGAGGCCACCGCCAGCTCGTCGAGCCCCTCGTCGAGAATGCTTGTCACCGCGGGTCCGTCCCTTTGCGGACGCCGCTTTACCATGAGGCGTTTTAGACGAGGTTACCAAGGCGGATACCACCTGGCCGCGCCGAAACGCCGCGCCGTGGGTAATGTCTCGAAGACGCTACCGGCGCCGCGCCGTCCCGGCGCGCTGTGACCGCCGATCATGCTTAAGGCCGGATTAACCCTGTTCGTTCACGTTTGGCCGGATCATGGCCACCGACGACATTTCGATCTTCGCCATGCTGAAGAGCCGGCTCGACTACGTGTCGAGCCGTCAGCAGGTGATCGCCCAGAACGTCGCCAACTCCGACACGCCCAACTTCACGCCGAAGGACCTGAAGCCCTTCGCGTTGCCGGGCGCTGGCGGCGCTGCGGGCGCGCTTGCGCCGATAACGCCTACGCTGACCTCGCCGATGCATATGGCCGTGCCGACCGCGGCCGCGCCGGGCGCCAAGCCGATCGATTCGCCCGACTCCGAAACCACGCTGAACGGCAACTCCGTGGTGCTGGAGGACGAGATGATGAAGATGAGCCAGTCGCGCATGGACTACGACGCGGCGGTGGCCTTCTACCAGCAGTCGATGCAGCTCCTGGCGACCGCCGCCAAGCAGACCACCCAGTGAGCGCGTAGCCGATGGCCGATCCCGTCCAGCCCACCAATATCGCCATGGCGGTGGCCGCCACCGCCCTGCAGGCCCAGCAGGCCCGCATGCGGATCATCGCCGAGAACATCGCCAACGCCAATTCGACCTCGCAGACGGCCGGCGGCGATCCCTACCGCCGCCAGGTGCCGGTGTTCACGCCGAAGGCGGTCGGCGAAGGCGGCCATGGCGTCGCCATGAGCCGCGTGGTGACGGACCAGAGCGACTTCACCACCGAGTACGCGCCCGGCCATCCCGGCGCCGACGCCAAGGGCTACGTGAAGCTCCCCAACGTCGATCCGCTGATGGAAGCGCTCGACATGCAGGAGGCGCAGCGCGCCTACCAGGCCAACCTCAACGTGATCGAGACCGCCCGCGACATGGACTCCAGCACCCTCAACATCCTGACCAAGTGAGCTGAGCGATGGTCGCCCCACTGATCGCCGCCAAGGCCTACGCCGCCGCGCAAGGGATCGCCGGCGCCGAGATCGCCGGCGGCGCTGCGGCCGCCACGGGCCCGAACTTTGGCCAGATGGTCACCCAGGCCATCAACCAGGTCGCCACCGAATTCGAAGACCGCCGAGACCCAGATCACCGCCAACATGCAGGGCAAGGCGAACCTGGTCGACGTGGTGACGGCGCTGTCGTCGGCCCAGACCAGCCTCAACGCGATGATCGCCGTGCGCAACCAGATGATCCAGTCGTACCAGCAGATCATGAACATGGCGATCTGACGCGGCCGCCGACTGCCGCGTCTGACGCACATGGCGCTCTGGGCGCTGGTCGTCATTCCGGCGCTATTGACGACCATATCGAGGGTCGTGCCGCTGATCCTCGCCTGCCCCAGCCAGGCTGACGCCTGCCGCGCCACCGTCGACGAACGCGCGCCGCCGGCCGCCGCGCCGGCGCCGGCATGAACCTGATCCAGGCGCCATCGCCGAACTTCGATGTCCGCGTCCGCCCGCCGGACATGGTCATCCTGCACTACACCGGCATGCCGACCGGCGCCGAGGCGCTGGCGCGGCTGCGCGATCCGGAAGCGAGGGTGTCGGCTCACTACCTGGTGGAAGAGGATGGGACCGTCTACGCCCTGGTGCCGGAGCAATACCGGGCCTGGCACGCCGGCCAGTCGTTCTGGCGGGGCGAGCGCGACATCAACAGCTGCTCGATCGGCGTCGAGACGGTCAATCCCGGCCACGTGTGGGGCTATCGCCCGTTTCCGAACGTCCAGATCGATGCAGTGATCGCGCTCCTGACGGACATCCGCAGTCGGTGGCGCGTGCCGAACGCGCAGATCCTCGGCCACGCCGATGTGGCGCCCGACCGCAGGAAGGATCCGGGCGAGCTGTTCCCGTTCGATTGCCTGGCGCAAGCCGGCCACGGCCTGTGGACCGAGCCCGAGCCCGCGCCAGGCCCGCCGCTTGCCGAACAGGCTGTGGGCGCGGCCGTCTTCGACTTGCAGGCCGGCCTGACCCGGCTCGGCTACGACAGCCCGCCGAGCGGGACGTACGATGCGGCGACGACGGTCATCGTCACGGCCTTCCAGCGCCACTGGCGCCCGCGGAACATCGACGGCGTGGCCGACGGCGAGACCCGGGCGCGGCTGACCGCGCTCCTGAAGCTCGCCGCCGATGAGATCCACGAGTGAGCGGTGGCGGCGCCGCCGTCTTCCGCTAAAACGGGGTGCGTCTCAGCCGGCAGGCGCCCTGGGCGGGGGGACATGGCCGAGCCGATCATCGAGCTGAGGGGCGTGACCAAGCGCTATGGCGCCCTCGCCGCCGTCGACGGCCTGACGCTCGCGATCGAGCCCGGGAGCTTCACCGCGCTGCTTGGCGGCTCGGGCTCCGGCAAGACCACCGCGCTGAAGACCATCAACGGCCTGGTGACGCCCGACGCCGGCGAGGTGCGCGTGGACGGGCGGCTCGTCGCCGACGAGCCCGGCTGGGCGCTCCGGCGGCGGATCGGCTACGTGTTCCAGGAGATCGGCCTCTTCCCGCACATGACGGTGGCCGAGAACATCGCCGTCGGGCCGCGGCTGGCCGGCTGGGACAAGCCCGCCATCGCCGCGCGCGTCGCCGAGCTGTTGAAGCTGGTCGCGCTGCCCGCCGACGTCGGCGCGCGGCTGCCGGCGGCGCTCTCCGGCGGCCAGCGCCAGCGGGTCGGCGTCGCCCGTGCGCTGGCGGCCAAGCCGGCGATCATGCTGATGGACGAGCCGTTCGGCGCGCTGGATCCGGTCACCCGCGACGCGCTCGGCCGCGACTACCGCGCCCTGCACGAGCAGCTCGGCCTCACCACGGTGATGGTCACCCACGACGTCTGGGAGGCGCTGCTGCTGGCCGACCGCATCGTCGTGATGGCCGACGGCCGCGTGCTGGCCGACGCGCCGCCGGCCGCGCTGCTCGCCGGCCACAGCGATCCGCGCGTGCAGGCGCTGATGGAGACGCCGCGCCGGCAGGCCGAGCGGGTGCGCGAGCGATGTCGGAGCATCCGGCCTGATGGACGCCCGCCTCGCCGCCGCCTGGGCGCTGCTGCCCGGCTACCTCGGCCAGCACGTGCTGCTGTCGGCCTCAGCGCTTGCTGCTCGGCCTCGCCATCAGCCTGCCGCTGGCGGTGGCCGCCAGCCGCAGCGCGGCGGTGCGCTGGCCGGCGCTGCTCGTCGCCAGCCTCGTGCAGACCATCCCCAGCCTCGCCCTGCTGGCGCTGTTCTACCCGCTGCTGCTGGCGCTCTCGGCGCTGAGCGTGGGGGCGTTCGGCAGGGGCTTCCCGGCGCTGGGCTTCCTGCCCTCGCTGCTGGCGCTGACGCTCTATTCGATGCTGCCGATCCTGCGGAACGGCGTCGCCGGCATCACCGGCGTCGACCCGGCCATCGTCGAGGCGGCCAGAGGCGTCGGCATGACCGACCGCCAGCGGCTCTTCCAGGTGGAGCTGCCGCTGGCCGCGCCGGTGATCATGGCCGGCGTGCGCACCGCCGCGGTCTGGACCATCGGCGCGGCGACGCTGGCCACCTCGGTGGGCCAGACCTCGCTCGGCAACTACATCTTCTCCGGCCTGCAGACCGAGAACTGGGTGCTGGTCCTCTTCGGCTGCGGCGCCTCGGCGGCGCTGGCGCTGGCCGCCGACCAGCTGCTGGGCCTGATCGAGCACGGCCTCGCCCTGCGCAGCCGCTGGCGCATCGCTCGCGGGCGTGGTCGGGCTCGTGGCCGGCACGCTGGCGGCGCTCGCCCCGCTGGCCCTCACAGCCGCGGCGCCGGCCCGCTACGTCATCGGCGCCAAGAACTTCTCCGAGCAGTACATCCTGGCCGAACTGATCGCCGACCGGCTGAAGGCGGCCGGCGCAGGCGTCGAGCTGAAGGAGGACCTCGGCTCCTCCATCGCCTACACCGCGCTGAAATCCGGCGAGATCGACGTCTATGTCGACTACTCCGGCACGCTCTGGGACAACATCCTGAAGCGCAACGACAATCCCGGCCGCCAGGCGGTGCTGGAGCAGCTGACGACGCAGCTGAAGGCGCGCGACGGCGTCACGGTGCTGGGCTCGCTGGGCTTCGAGAACGCCTATGCGCTGGCGATGCGCCGCTCGGAGGCCGAGCAGCTGCACATCACGACGCTGGACGACCTCGCCGCCCACGCCCCGCAGCTGACGCTGGGCGCCGACCTGGAGTTCCTGTCGCGGCCGGAGTGGGCCTCGGTGAAGGGCGCCTATGGCCTGACGTTCAAGCCAAGCAGGTCCAGTACCAGCCGACCTTCATGTACCACGCCCTGACCTCCGGCCAGGCCGACGTGATCTCCGCCTTCTCCAGCGACGGACGCATCGCCGCCGACGATCTCGTGGTGCTGGCCGATCCGCGCCACGCCCTGCCGCCCTACGACGCGGTGGTGCTGATCTCGCCGCAGCGGGCGCACGACGCGCGGCTGATCGGCGCGCTGAAGCCGCTGATCGGCAAGATCGACGTCACCGCCATGCGCGCCGCCAACTTCACCGTCGACCGCGACCGCGACAAGGCGACCCCCGCCCAGGCCGCCAAGGGGCTGGAAGCGAAGCTGGGGCTGTAGCGGGAAATCGGGGACACACACGCTGTTGCAGCGGTCGTGCCGCCGGATGCTGTGGAAAAGCGTGTGTGTCCCCGATTTCCAATCCACTATCTCGGCCGTATAAGAGGAAACCGCATGCAGCTTCGGCGTTTCGGATCGACGGCCTTGCAGATCGCGCCGGTGGCGCTGGGCACCGTCAATTTCTCCTGGCTGACGGACGAGGCCGACAGCTTCGCGATCCTCGACGCGGCGTTCGAGGCCGGGGTCAACCTGATCGACACCTCGGACAACTACAACGCCGGCCAGACCGAGGCCCTGCTCGGCCGCTGGTTCGCGCAAGGCGGCGGGCGGCGCGAGAAGACGGTGCTGGCCAGCAAGGTCTACTCCGCGCCGATGGAGTGGGGCTCGCGCGATCCGGTGAAGCGGTTGGGAACCTGGGTTGGCCCGAACCAGCGCGGGCTCTCGGCCAAGCACATCCGCGAGGCCTGCGAAGCCTCGCTCACCCGCCTGCAGACCGACTACCTCGACCTCTACCAGATGCACCACATCGACCGGAACGCGCGCTGGGAAGAGATCTGGCAGGCGTTCGACGTGCTGATCGCCCAGGGCAAGGTGCTCTACGTCGGCTCGTCGAACTTCGCCGGCTGGCACATCGCCCAGGCGCAGGAGAGCGCCAAGGCGCGGCTCGGGGTCGGCCTGGTCTCCGAGCAGAGCGTCTACAACCTCACCAAGCGCACGCTGGAACTGGAGGTGATCCCGGCCGCGAGCGCCTACGGGATGGCGTTCCTGGCCTACAGCCCGCTGGGCGGCGGCCTCCTGGGCGGCAAGCCGGCCGACAACGACGGCGGGCGGCGCAACTTCATGACCCTCTCGGACAAGATCGCCGAGTTCGGCGCCTTCTGCGAGGAGCTCGGCCACTCGGCCGCCGCGGTGGCGCTGGCCTGGGTGGCGCAAGCGCCCGGCGTCACCGCCCCGGTGATCGGACCGCGCACGATGGCGCAGCTGCAGTCCGCCCTCGCCGCGCTGGAGCTGCGCCTCGACGAAGCCACGCTGAAGCGGCTCGACGAGCTCTTTCCGGGCCCCGGCGGCCCGGCCCCGGAGGCCTACGCATGGTGACCCTGGCGCAAGGCATCGAGACGCCGCCGCTGCGCAGCCGCGAAGAGCTCGCGGCGGCGACGTCCGACCTCGCCCGCTTCGGCTACTGCATCCTGGAGCGGGCGCTGAGTGACGCGGCGGTGGCGGCGCTGAAGGCGCGGGTCGACGAGCAGGCGGCCGGCGAGGTCGCTGCGGACTGCGGCTTCGTCGAAGCCGGCATCAACCAGCGCATCTGGATGCTGCCGAACAAGGGTCGCATCTTCCGCGATCTGGTCCTCGATCCGCTGGTCGAGCGGATGATGGGCGAGCTGCTCGGCCCGCGCTTCCTGCTCTCCAGCCTCACCGCCAACATCGCCCGGCCCGGCGGCGCGCCGATGTACCTGCATACCGACCAGGGCTACGTCGACTTCTGGACCGAGAAGCCGCTGGTCGCCAACGTGCTCTTCATGCTCGACGACTTCACCGAGCGGAACGGCGCGACGCGCCTCGTGCCGGGCTCGCACCTCAATCGCCAGCTGCGGCGATACGCAGCGGAGGAGACCGTCGCGGCGCAGGGACCGGCCGGCTCGGTGATGGTGTTCGACGGACGCCTGACCCACGGCACCGGCGCCAATCTCAGCCAGGGCGAGCAGCGCCGCGCGATCCTCGCCTACCACTGCCGCCCGTTCGTTCGGCAGCAGGAGAACTTCTTCCTCGGCCTCGACCCGGCCATTCGCCGCAGCGAGCGGCCGGCGTTCCTGGCCCGGCTCGGCTTCGAGATCTGGTCGGGCCTAGGCCGCACCAACGCCCCCGGCGAGGCCGGCGTGCTGGCCCCGCTCGACCACCCGATCGCGCGCTGGACGCCCACGGCGACGCCCGCGACCAGGGCGAGACTTTGGGCGCGGGCGCGCTCTGGGACGTGGGGTGAGGGCGGGGGAAGAACTCCGTTAACCACGATCGGTCGATCCTGCCGGGCAGTTATTTCCCCCCATCGGAGGCTTACCCGCATGAACGGCGCCGAGGTTCTCGATATCGGCCGCGACGCCATCTGGCTCACCATTCAGCTCTGCGCGCCGTGCCTGATCGTCGGACTGATCGTCGGCGTCGCGATCGGGCTCTTCCAGGCGCTGACCCAGATCCAGGAAGCGACGCTGATCTACGCGCCGAAGATCGTCGCCATCTTCATCTCGCTCTTGATCTTCATGCCGTTGATGGGCGCGCTGCTCACCGGCTTCATGCGCCACATCGCCGAGCGCATCGCGGCGCTCTGAAAGCGGCGCGTGGAGCACTACGCCACCGTCCAACAGGTCTTCACCGGCGGCCTGGTCTTCGCCCGCATCGGCGCGATGATCATGACCATGCCCGGGCTCGGCGAAACGCCGACGCCGATCCGCGTGCGGATGGCCTTCGCGTTCCTGATGTGCCTGGTGGTGACGCCGGTGGTCGCCCCCACCCTGCCGCAGGTCCCGCCGTCGACCGGCGAGCTCGGCGCCGACGTGATCCGCGAGATGCTGATCGGCCTCGCCATCGGCGCGATCCTGCGCATCTTCCTGACCGCGATGGCGACCGCCGGCGAGGTGATCTCGCTGCAGACCACCCTCTCGTTCGCCCAGACCGCCAACCCGACCGAGGCGACGCAGAACACCACCCTGGCCACCTTCCTGCAGCCTGATGGCGGTCGTGCTGATCTTCGTGACCGACCTGCACCACCTCTTCATCGCGGCGATGGTGCGCTCCTACACGCTCTTCCCTTACGGCCACGCTCCGCCCGTCACGCGACTTCACGCAGCTCGCGATACGCACGGTTGGCGGGGCGTTCGCGCTGGGCATCCAGCTGGCCGCGCCGATCATGGCCTTCTCGCTGATCTTCAATATCGCGATCGGCCTCGTGGGGCGGGCGATGCCGCAGTTCCAGATCTTCTTCGCCGCCACGCCGCTGCAGGTGCTGCTGGGCCTGTCGCTGTTCGCGCTCAGCATGGGCCTGATGGGCACCTACTGGCTCGATCGCTACCGCGACGTGCTGCAGACGTTCGCCTGAGGCCTGAGCAATGGCCGAAGGCGACGATGCAGCGTCAAAGACCGAAGACGCCTCCCCGAAACGGCTCGAGAAGGCGCGCCAGGAAGGCGACGTCGCCAAATCGGCAGATCTGGCGCACGTCTGCGCCCTCGCCGGCGCGTTCGGGGCGGTGGCGATCGGCGGCGGGGCGCTGGCCCGCCACCTTGCCGACAGCCTGCTGCCCTTCATCGCCCATCCCGACACCTTCGAGCTGCACGGCCAGGCGGGCATCGCCGTCGCCTGGCAGGTGATGCAGGCCGCCCTGCCGGCGCTGGCGGCCGTGATGGGCGCGACCATGCTGGCTGGCGTCAGCGGCAACCTGGTGCAGACCGGCTTCCTCTTCAGCACCGCCAAGCTGGCCCCCAACCTCTCCAAGCTGTCGCCGGTCGGGGGCTTCAAGCGCCTGTTCGGCATCGACGGGTTCATGAACTTCCTGCGCGCGGTGCTGAAGGTGCTGCTGGTCAGCGCCGTCGCCTGGTGGGTGCTGGCGCCGCATGCGCGCGAGCTGCCGGGGCTGATCACCGTCGGTCCGCTGCGGCGTGCTCACCTACAGCGTCGACCTCGGCAAGAGCCTGATGCTGGCGGTGATCGCCCTCCTGGCGCTGGGCGGCGTGCTCGACTTCCTCTGGCAGCGCCAGCGCTTCCTCACCAAGATGAAGATGACCAAGGAGGAGGTGAAGGAGGAGTTCAAGCAGAGCGAGGGCGATCCGCACGTCAAGGCGCGCCAGCGCCAGCTGCGCCTGGAAAAGGCCAAGCGGCGGATGATCCAGCAGGTGCCCAAGGCGACCGTCGTGGTGGTCAACCCGACCCACTACGCCGTCGCGCTGCGCTACGAGCAGGGCCAGACCCCGGCGCCCGAGTGCGTGGCCAAGGGCGTCGACGCTGTCGCCCTGAAGATCCGCGAGGTCGCCGAAGCGGCCGGCGTGCCGGTGATCGAGGACCCGCCGCTGGCGCGGGCGCTCTACGGCGCCGTCGAAGTCGACCAGATCATTCCGCAGCATCACTACGAGGCGGTGGCCAAGATCATCGGCTTCATCCTCGCCGGCCGCAGGCGCCGGGCGCGGACGCTGTGACGCGCTATGATTCGCCGCTGATTCGCGGACAATCCGCGACCTTCGGGAAAAGCACGGGAGCCGGCATGGCGGACGTGGCGAGCGCGGCGCGGCGGCGGAACGCGGCCTCCGGCGGCGGCCGTGGCGTCGTTGCGATCGCCGCGGCGCTGTTCGCCGCGGCCATCGTGCTCGCCGCTGCGCCGGCGCTGCAGGGCGGGCCGCTGAAGTGGCTCGCGCTCGGCCTGATCGCCGCGGTCGCCATCGCCGGGCTGATCGCCGTAAGGGCGCTGCTCGCCCGTCAGGCGCCAGCCCGCCCCGCTCCCGACTTCGAAGCACTGGTCCGCGCGCTGGCCGAACCGGCCGCCATCGTCGCCGAGGACGGCGCGCTGGAGGCCGCCAATGGCGCCTGGCGCGCGCTGATCGGCCCGCATCGGCGGCTGCAGCGCGCGGGCCTCGCCGACACCCCGGCGTTGCTGCGCGCCGCGGCCCGCGAGGGCCAGGCCGCCCAGGACGCCGCGCCGGGCGGCGCGCCGCGGCGGCTCGAAGCCGCCCGGCTCGACGGCGGCCGGTTCCTGGTGCGCGTCGCGCCCGCCGCGCCGCCGCCCACGCCGTCGCCGCAACCTCCCGCCGCGCCGGCCGCCACCCTGGCGGTCGGGCTCGATCCGTTCGCCGCCGCCTCGCCGTTCGGCGCGGCGCTGATCGAGGGCGCCGACCCGTTCGCCGGCACGATCCTCGAGGTGAACGAGGCCTGGGCCGCGATCGCCGGCGCGCCGGCTTCGGCCGCCGAGACGCTGGGCGCCCTGCTGACCGACCAGAGCCGCGCCGACGCCGCGCAGCGGCTGGCGGCCGGCGGCGTCGGGCCCTTCGAGGTGACGCCGAACGCGCGCCCCGGCAGCGTCGCCCACCTCTACGTCTCGCGCCTCGACGGCCACTCGGTCGCCTACCTGGTCGACGTCACCGAGCAGAAGCAGATGCAGGCGCAGCTCGCCCAGTCGAGCAAGATGCAGGCGATCGGCCAGCTGGCCGGCGGCGTCGCGCACGACTTCAACAACCTGCTCACCGCGATCCTGATGAACCTCTCCGAGCTGGAGATGCGCCATCCGCTCGGCGATCCGTCGTTCGAGGGCCTGGCGCGCATCCGCGAGAACGCGGTGCGGGCCGCCGGTCTGGTCGGCCAGCTGCTGACCTTCTCGCGGAAGGTCACCGTGCAGCGCGAAACGCTCGACGTCGGCGAGCTGATCAGCAACGTCACGGTGATGCTGCGCCGCCTGCTGCCCGAGAGCGTCGGCATGGACACCGACTACGGCCGCAACCTGCCGCTGGTCCGCGCCGACCGCCAGCAGCTCGAGAACGCGGTGATGAACCTGGTGGTCAACGCCCGCGACGCGGTGCGCGGCCAGGGCGGCGGGACGATCACCGTGCGCGCCGCCCGGCTCACCGAGGCCGAGGCCCGCGCGCACGGCTACGACGGCCAGCCGATGGGCGAGATGGCGCTGATCGAGGTGGCCGACGACGGCCCGGGCATCCCGCCCGAAGTGATGCCGAAGATCTTCGACCCGTTCTTCACCACCAAGGCGGTCGGCGAAGGCACGGGGCTGGGCCTCGCCACCGTCTACGGCATCGTCAAGCAGATCGGACGGGTGGATCCAGCCGGTCTCCAGGCCCGGCGAGGGGGCGATCTTCCGCATCTTCCTGCCGGTCTACGAGCCGCCGCCGGTGCTGGTCGAGCCGCCGGCTCCCGCCCCGCCGAAGGGCCGCGCCGCCGCCCGCGACCTCTCCGGCGTCGGCCGCATCCTCTTCGTCGAGGACGAGGACGCGGTGCGCAAGGTGGCCGCCCGGCTCCTGAAGGCGCGCGGCTACGAGGTGATCGAGGCCGCCGACGGCGAGGAGGCGCTGGCCATCGCCGAGGAGTACGCCGGCCGGATCGACCTGATGATCTCCGACGTCATCATGCCCGGCCTCGACGGCCCGCACCTGCTGAAAGCCGCCCGCCCCTACCTCGCCGGCGCCCCGGTGATGTTCATCTCCGGCTACGCCGAAGCCGAGTTCTCCAAGGTGCTGGAGGGCGAGGAAGGCGTCTCCTTCCTCGCCAAGCCGATCGACATCACCGTGCTGGCCGAGCGCGTGAAACAGGCGCTGCAGCGGGCGTAGCGTCCGCCATTAGACTTCCTCGAGCTCACCGACGAGGAGCGCTACTGGGATGCGCCAGCGCTTCGAGATGAGCCGGATCTGGTCCAGCGTCATCTCGCGTTTGCCGCTGAGGATCTCCGACGCCCTCGACCGCGAGCCCAGGAGCTTCGCGAAGTCGGTCTGCGTGTAGTCGTTCTGGTCCATGCAGAACTTCAGCATTTCCAGCGGCGTCGAGCGTTCACGGGGCCAGCGGGTCTCCTCGTATCGCTCCACGAGGGTCGCCAGGATGTCCAGTTCGTCGGCCTCGGGCGTGTCGTCGGCGGCGTCCCACAGTTCGTTGATCCGGCGAAGCGCCGCTGCGTGGTCCTCGTCGGTTCGGATCGGTTTGATCTCCATCGCCTGCTCCTAGAACTGAGCGACCGTCGCAGCATCGATGCGGTCGTATTCCGCGTGTGTTCCCACGAACTTCACGTAAGCAATCTGACGCTTGAAATCGAAAGCGGCGATCAGCCTGTAGTCGCCGCCGGCGATCTCGAAGCGCATGCGGTCTCCACTGACTGATTTCGCCTTCGGAAAGGCCTGCGCGACCTCGGACATGGTCTGCCAACGTCCCGACTTCACCCTATCCCGCCATGAGCCCAAGGCCGCGTCCGTCTCCGCATGCCGCCTGGCATAGGTGGCCAGATTGCTCCAGGCGATGACCCTCACGAGTGGCTGTTAGCACGTTCCACGAATTGGAACAACGCTAGACCTACCCCGACGCTCCTGCGCGCCTCTTCCAGCCGCGCCGCCGCCACTACCGCGCTCGGCTGGCGCCTCGGCATGCGGTTCCAGGCGTCGAGAGCGGCGATCTTGTAGGCTTCGGCGAGGGTCGGGTAGTTGAAGGTGTTCTCGACGAAGTAGTCGATCGTGCCCTCCAGGTTCACCACCGCCTGGCCGATGTGGATCAGCTCGGTGGCGCCCTCGCCGACGATGTGCACGCCCAAGCAGCCGGCGGGTCTCGATCGCGAAGATCATCTTCAGGAAGCCGGACGACAGCCCCATGATGTGGCCGCGCGAGGTCTCGCGGAAGCGGGCGACGCCGCACTCGTAGGGAATGCCGCGCTCGCGCACCTCCTCCTCGGTCATGCCGACCGTGGAGATCTCCGGCACCGAGTAGATGCCATACGGGAAGAACTCCGGCGGCGCCTGGGCGGGCTCGCCGAAGGCGTGGCAGGCGGCGATGCGGCCCTGCTCCATCGAGGTCGAGGCCAGCGAGGGAAAGCCGATCACGTCGCCGGCCGCGAAGATGTGCGGCACGGCCGTGCGGAAGGTGGCCGGGTCGACCGCGAGGCGGCCGCGGCTGTCGGCCTCCAGGCCGCAGCGCTCGAGGGCAAGCGTGTCGGTGGCGCCGACGCGGCCGGCGGCGAACAGCACCATGTCGCTCGACACCTCGCGTCCGTCCTCGGTCCGCGTCACGCAGCGCCCGCCAGACTCGGCGAAGGCGGCGGTCACCTTGCAGCCGAAGCGCAGCATCACGCCGCGGTCGCGCAGGTCGTGCTTGAACTCGTCGGCCAGCTCGCGGTCGACGAACGGCAGCAGCCGGTCGGTGGGCTCCAGCAGCGTCACCTTGATGTCGAGCGCGCTGAAGATCGAGGCGTACTCGACGCCGATCACGCTGGCCCCGATCACGGTGAGCTGGCGCGGGATCACCGTCAGGTCGAGGATCTCGTCGCTGTCCAGCACCCGCGCGCCGTCGAAGCCGATGTGATCGGGGCGGTAGGGCCGCGTGCCGACCGCGATCACGAATTTCTCGGCGCCGGCCGCGACCGTCTCGCCGTCGTCGCGGGCGATCTCGACGTGGTGCGGGTCGATGAAGCGCGCCGAGCCGCGCACGGTGTCGACGCCGTTGCGGGCGAACTGGTGCTCGAGGATCTCAACCTCGTGGTCGAGCGTCATGTGCAGGCGCTTCAAGAGGTCGGCGGCGCTGATGTCCTGCTTCACCCGGTAGGCGGCGCCGTAGAAGCCGCGCTCGCGCCAGCCGGAGAGGTTCAGCACCGTCTCGCGCAGCGTCTTGGAGGGGATGGTGCCGGTGTGCACCGAGACGCCGCCGACGCGGCGGCCCTGCTCGACCACCAGCACCCGCTTGCCGAGCTTGGCGGCCTGGATCGCCGCGCGCCGCCCGGCCGGGCCGCTGCCGATGACGATCAGGTCATAGGCGCGTGAGTGTGTCTCGGCCAAGGCTGCCCCGCTCGCGGTCTGCGCGGGTTAACTCTAGCCCCTGCCGGTTAAGGCAAGCTTTGTCGCTTGCGTGACAATCGCGCCGGCGCCGGCTGCGGCTGGGCCGCGGGCGCTCAGGGCTTGGCGCTGGCCGGGCCCGCGGGAGTCTCCGCCTCGGTATTGAAGCTGCGCCAGTAGGTCTCGCCGACGTGGGTCGGCACGCCCTGTTCCGAGAAGATCAGACCGTAGAGCAGGGACTTCGCGAGGTGCGGCCCCTCCGCTTGCGACGTCAGGTCGAAGATCAGCGTGCTGCCGTCCGGCAGCTTGGCCATCATATCCATCTGCAGGTTGCCGATCTTCGACTTCAAGGTGGTCTTCTGGAGTTGATCGATCACCAGGTGTTCGCCGCGGTTCTGCAGAAACTGCTCGACGGTCATGTTGCGGATTGGCGAATCTGCCGGCAGCAGGTCGCCGACCGTGGTTTCCACGTGATGTTCGATTCCGGCGAGCTCGGGCCGGTTGGCCCACAGGGCCTCGATGCGGCCGTGCAGGTCCTTCCCCACGTCGGCGCCTTTGTAGAATGGCACCTTCTTCCCGCTCTTGATGCCGGCGCTGCCCATCGCTTCAGCCACCACCGCCTCCGCCGCCTGGGTCACGCGGCCGGGCGCGGCGTTCGCGGCCGCCTTGCCGCCCGCCAGAGCTTCTTCGACGTCCGGCGAAGGCGGCTGTTCCGCCGGATCGTCCGGGCCGGCCAGCTCGTCGAGCGCCCGCTCCACCTGGGCTCGCGCTTGCTCCGGGTCGATCGAGCGGAAGTCCCGGCGCGCAGCGTCGTACTCTTCCTGAGTGGTCGTCCGCTCGCCGGGGCCGGGCTTGTAGCCCTCGAGCTCGAGCTCCGGCGGCGGCTTGCTGGCTTTCCCAGGGTTGGCCGCTTTCCAGCGGGCGAGCGCCTTCTGGTAGCGGCGAAACTTGGCCGCATCGACCTTGACCTGGGCGTAGACGTCGGCGATCGCGCCGCCGGCCGCATCGCGTCGCGCACGCTGCTGCTCGAACTCGGGCGTGCCCGGCGCCGCGTCCTGCATCCCCGCCACGGCCCGGTCTCGCGCCTCCTGGGCCAGCTTCAGTCTCTGGCGTGACAGGTCCAGCTCGGCGGTCGGCCGCCAGGGGCGGCGCATCGTCTTGGCGGGTGTCGCCGGCACGGCGGCTTCCGGGCTGACCGGCTTGGGCTCGGCCTCCGCGACCGGCGCGGGCTTTGCACGGGCCGGCGCTTTTGGCTTGGCGGTCGCCTTTGGACGGGCCGGCTTTGCGGTCGCCTTCGGATCCTTCGCGTAGAAGGGACGGGCGCGCGAGCGAGACCGGGGACCGGTCCCGAGCGGCGCTTCCTCGGTGCTCGGCGTGTAGCTCGAGCGCAGCGGGATCGTTTCTGACGCGATCGTCGGCCCGGCCGGCGGCTCGGCGACTGGCGCGGGAACCTCGGAGGTCAAGGGTGGCTCGGAGAGCAGCGCCGGCTCGGCGGCCACCGCCGGCTCGGACGCCGGCGCCGGACCCTTCGCGCCTGGCTCGAACACTTCGCCGGCCAGGGAGCCGGTTATGCCTCCGACGAACCCGGCGAGCGGATCGGAGTCGGTCGCCTCCGCCACGCCCGCGCCGACGCCGCCGGCCACCAGCGTCTTGACCACCGGGTTGGTGGCGAGCGGTCCGAGCGCCTTCGTCGTGGCGCTGCCGGCCAGGCTGCCGAACGAGCCGCCGACGAAGCCCTCGAGGGCGCCGCCGCCGCTGGCCTTTGACTGCAGCGCGCCCACTCCGCCGGAGGCGAGCGCGTTCGCGCCTACCAGGGCCGTTCCCTCGGCCGGCGCGAGCAGTCCGGCCGGCGCGATGAAGTTGGTGACGCTCTTGGTCGCGGCCGGTGCGATGGCGCCGAGGCCGATCACTCCGCCGGCGTAGGCCTTGCTAGCGATCTTGCCGCCATGCAGGCCCTCGCCGGACGCGACCTCCAGCGTGGTTTCCCCGATCGCGGCGCCGCCGGCGCCCGCCGCGACCGCCGTGCCGCCGACGGCCAGCAAGCCGGCGCCGCCGGCGATCGCCGCCTCGCCCGCCACCGGCACCAGGGCCATGAGCGCCACCTGCACGACGCTCGCCGCAATCGCCAGCCTGGAGTAGCCGACGTCGAGGTCGGAGTCGTAGTCGTTCACCTCCTTGGCCTGCCGGTCGACCATGTCCTTCTGGACCATGATCCACTTGAACGCCTCGACGAACCGTCCCTGGTCGACCAGCGGGTAGACCGTCTGGTCTCGCACGGCGATGATGCGGTTCTTGAAGTCCGACTGATCGCCGGGGTCGGTCGCGCCGCCGAAGCCGCCCAGCAGGCCGAGCTTGAACGACGAGTTGCCGCGCTGGATCGAGTCGTAGGTCTCCCAGACGCGGACCATCGCCTTCACCAGCTGCGCCATGTAGGTCTTCAGCTCTTTGGCGACGGTGGCGTGCAGCGCGTCGGCCTGGTCGGCGCGCACACGGATCACCGTGGGGCCGCTCGTCAAGACGTACTCGCCGGGGTGGTCCTTCGACGGCGTCAGATGCTGCTCGATGATCCCGAGGGCGTAGCGGAAATCGTCGACGACGTGCTTCTCCTTCAGCACGCCCCCGAAGACCGGCCCAGCCGCCTTGGCGACCTCGCGCTCCGCCTTCACCTCCTGCTGGGTGCGAGGCTTGGTCAACGCCACGCCGACGCTCTCGCGGTGAACGGCGGCATAGTGGACCGCCAGCGCCTCGGCCGCCGATTTGACCTCGGCCTCCACCCCCGCCACGTCGAACTCGACCTGGTAGGTCGGCGCCCTTTGCAGCACGTGCTCAAGATCGCCCTCGATCGAGCGCCACAGCTGCAGCGCCTTGTAGCCCGAGCCCGGCTCTTCCGAGCGCGCCAGCAGCAGGGCGGTGCGCAGCGTGTCCAGCACCTTGGCGTGCCGTGCGTTGAGGCGAGCGCCGAACTTGACCTTGGCCAGTTCCGCCCTTTGGTGGGCGTTGGCGCTTTGGACCCCCCGCGAGGTCTCGACTTCGTTGCGGCCCGCGACCTGTTCGCGCTGCAGCCCGTCGCCGGACTCGCCCATGCGCCCGAAGATGTAGAGCAGATCGTTCATGCCGCTCACGCTGTCGGCGTAGTCCCCGAACGTCTCCGCTTCAGGCTCCGCCTTGCCGGCCTTTGCGTGCACGTAGCTTCGGCTCAGCATGCCGATGTCGTCGATGACCGCTGCCAGTTCGCTGCCGAGCGACGGCCAGCGCCTGGCCTCGCTCACCGCCTCCTGCAGCTGCGCCGCCAGCCCCGGCCATGCCTGGGCGGCGTCAAGCCGCTTGGCCTGGTCGTCCTGCGCCTCGATCAGCACGAACTGGACCCGCTTCAGCAGCCCGCGGTGGGTCGCGCTGAGATCGCCGCCGAAGTGTGCCTGGGCGGTGTCGAGCCCGACGCCGCCCCGATTGATCGCGTCGGTGGCCAGATCCTGGAAGCCGTTGAAGAGGTCGATGTAGGAGTTGAGCGAGCTCGGCTTCGGTTTCGCAGCCTGCTTGGCGTCGGCGGCCGGGGGATGGGGGATGGGGGAGCGCTGCACGGTGGGCGCCTCGCCCTTTTGCTGCGCCACGTGCGTCAGCTCATGCGCCATCACCCGCTTTGCCTCGGGCGTCGCGGCGGACTTGCCTTCACCGAGCACGACGTGGTCGCCGGCCGTATAGGCGTGCGCGTCGATGCTGCCGGCGGACTTGGCGGCCTTGTCGTCGGCATGCACCCGCACCGACGCGAGATCTCGCCCGAGCCGCGGCTCGAAGAAGGCGCGCGACGCGGGATCGAGCGGATTGCCGGACGCCCTCAGCGTGTCGTGCACCTCCGGGGGAGCGTCGGCGATGGGTGACCGCGCGGCAGACCTCGATTTTGCGGAATGCTGCTCATGGTCGCGGCCGTCGCGGTTGTGGCCGGCTTGTGGTGCGGCGGCGCCTGGGCCGGCCGGGTCATGCGCGCGCATCACCCGGTCGGCGACGCGATCGGCCTCATGCTCGCGCGGATCGTTCGCGGCGCCGACCTTCAGCTTGCCCGGAGCGGCGGCGGGCAAGCGCGGCGCGTCCGCGCGTCCCGGCGGATGGATCGGGATCTGGGAGAGCGCCCAGGCGGCCGGCGCCTTGTGGCTGGGGAAAAACGGGCCGGTCTGGGGCACGGCCCGGGTCGCGTGGACCGGGTCGATGCGCCGTTCGTGAACGCGATCGCCTGCGCGACCCAGCGCCGACCTGGCGCGCGCCGGACCGGCGGCTTTCACCTGCGGCTTCGCCATGAGCGGCGCAAGCATGCTTGCTCCCTCCGCCGACCTGCCGGACCCAGGCTTCAGCCCGGATCGACCGGCAATTCATCGGCCATCCGCCCGGCTATGTCTATCCGGTGGCTGACTTGCCGGCGGTCGGCTTGGCGGCGGGTGGCGGCGCGGCGTCGGCGCTCGCCTGGCGGGCAGAGGGCGGCGGACGCGGCGCCGGCAGCGGCGCCGCATCGAAGCGGCTCCGCATCTTGGCGACCCAGCCTTCGAACAGCTGGTTGTCGGCGGCAATGCGGCTGAAGTCGGCCGGCGCGACCTGGCCGTCGTTGAGACCCGAGAGCGCGACGCGCAGGGCGTCGGGGTTGCGTGCGCCGGCCACGAACGGGGTCCAGTTGGCGCGCAGGCGCGCCAGCGCAGCGTCGTTGCCCGCCAGCGAATAGGCGACGGCGGCGCGCAGCAGCCGCCCCTCGTCGACGGCCGCCAGCGGGCCGGCCGTCTTGTAGCGATCGCCGAGCATCTTCTCGAAGGCCGCGCCGGAAGCCGGCCAGTCCTTCTGCCGCCAGGCGATCTCGGCGCGCGCGTCGACCGCGTCTGGCGAGTTGTCCGCACCCAGCATCTCCAGCGCGGTGTCGTATTGGCCAAGCCCGCTCAGCGCCCGCGCGGCGATCACACGGCGCTGCAGGTTGAGCGGCATCGGCAGCACGGTGGTGCGCGAGGCGTTGATCGCGTCGATCGCGTCCTCGGGCTTCTTGTCCATCAGGTCGATGACGGCGAGGTCGGTGGCGACCTCGGCCTTCGGCACGCCCTCCAGGCGGTTGTCGACCTGGTACTTCAGCAACTCCTCGGCCTGCGGCAGCAGGTCGACGTCGACCAGCCGGCGGGTGAGGCGCCGCACCATGGCGTCGCCGTCCTCGCCGACCGGGGTCAGCTCCTTGAAGTCGTAGAAGAGGGCCAGCGCTTGGATCGGCTGCAGCCCGTCAGCCTGTCCGTCGAGGAACAGGCTCCTGAACGCCGCCTCCAGGTCCGCCTGCAGCTGCACCGCCTCAGGCAGGTCCGGCAGGTTCTTGCCCGCCGAGCGGAACGCCTCCAGCGCCTCGCGGTAGCGGCCCTGGCTCAGGTAGAGCTGGCCGAGCGCGCGGATGGTCTCCAACTCGAACGAGCCGCCGCGCCAGCGGAAGCGCAGGCCGTCGAACACCCCGATCGCCTGCGCCGGCGTCACCGTGTTCAGAGTCGAGCTGCAGCTGGGTGGCGTGCAGCTGGGCGGGCCCGGAGACCTCGTCCATCGGCAGCTGCGCCAGCGCCTGGTACTGGGCAAGCGCCGCCGCGACGTTGCCCTGGCGCTCGGCGAGCGTGGCGGCGACGAGCCGGGTCTTGGCGTCGTCCTCGGGATTGGCGGTGTTGGCGAGCGCGTAGTTGATCCAGCTTTGCGCGCCGCCGACGTCGCCCAGCGCCAGCGCGGTCTGCGCCGCCGCGCGGGTGAAGCGCTGGCGCCAGAGCGGCGGGAACTGCGCAAGCGCCGACGCGCCGGCCGCGAACGCCTTCTTGGCGTCGGCCCACCGGCTTTCGTTGGCGAATACGTCGGCGCGCCAGAGGCTGGCGGCGGGGTTGTCCTCCAGCACCGGCGCGGAGAGGTCGGTCTCGGCTTCCTTGTAGCGGCCGGCCATCACCTTCGCCATGCCGCGCAGCGCCCGGAACTCTGCCTCGCCGCCGAGCGCCGGGTGGGTGCGCATGGCGTCGTTGAGGAGGCCGATCGCCTCGAAGTCGAGGCCTTCGCCGATCATGAAGCGGGCCAGCGCCAGGTGGCCGGCGGTGGGACCCTCCAGCCCCTTGCCCTCCTCGTCGGCGACGGCCGCCATCAGCGCGTCGTAACGCGTCAGGAAGCTCGCGCCGCCGGTGTTGGCCCAGTCGTCGCCGATCAGGCCGGCAAGCGCCGCCGGCTTCGGCGCATCGAGCGTCTCCGGCGGTCGCCAGCGTGCCCGTAGCGGACGACAGAGTCAGGCCCTTGGGGCCGGCTCAGGGTGACGATGTCGCCGTTGAAGCCGACGTTGAGGTCGTCGACGCGCGGCGTCGATCGCCAGCCCCTGCGCCGACTGCAGCATCGAGAACTCGACGAAGTCGCGCTGGGTCGGCAGGCCCTTCAGCGGGCGCGAGCGCGGTGACGACGCCGATCCGGTCGCCCACCGCCGGGTCGGTGATCCAGTAGACGCCGGTGGCGCCGGCCATGGCGGTGGTGAGCGCCGCCGGGCCGTCCGAATCGTCGCGGCCGAGCTTCACCGCGGTGGAGGGCGCCGGGCTGAAGGGCTCCAGGATCACGCCCCAATCCGAACCGGTGGCGTCCGCCGCGAAGGCGATCGGCGCGCGGGTGATGATCCGCACCGCCGAGTAGCCAGAGCCCTGGAAGCTCTGGACGCTGGCGTATTGGATGACGTCCTTGGGGGCTTTCGAGACATCGATGCGAGCCTGCGCGTCGAACACGATCCAGATCGCATCGCCGCGGCGGAAAACCGCCGCGCCCCAGCGGATTGCGCCAGGGAAAGTCGAGCCGCAGCTGCTGCCCGGCCAGCGACGAGGTCATCGCCACCGTGCCGCCAAACGGGACCGGATCGGGCCGCGACGACGGCGGCGCCTGCGCCGCGCCGGCGACGGCGGCCTGCCTGGCGAAGACGTTGACGAAGTCCGCCCCGTCGGCGACGCCGGTCACCGCGTCGGCGTCGTCGGCGAGCGTGAGGGCGAAGACGACGCCGCCCTTCTCGTGGCGCACGTCGACCGACTTGATCCACTTCAGCGGGACGGACTTCAAGAGTCCGAGGTCAGGATGGGCGGCGTCGCGGCTGAAGCTGAGCGTCAGCACCTGCCCGTCGCGCCTGGCGCCCATCTGCGCGCCGGCTGCCCAGCGGAACTCGATGCGCGAAAAGTCCTCGGCCTGGCCGACGCGGATCGTCAGCGGCGCCTGCACGGTCGCTGGAGCTGGCGCCTCGGCCGCGGCCGGCGCAACCACGATCGCCAGCGCCGCGATCGCGGCGACGGCGGCGCGCAGGGGCTGGGCCGCAGGCATGCGCTAGCCGGTCTTCGCCGGGGCCCCGGAGGCCGGCGCCTGGGCCGGGGCCGAGCTGGCGGACTTGGCAGGCGGCGCGGCGGCCGGCGCGGCCGGCTTGGTCGCCGGCGTGGAGGCGGCCGTCTTGGCCCCGGCCGGCGCCGTTGCGGCCGCAGACTTGGGTGCGGGCGCCGGGACGCCGGCGGCCGTCTTCGCCGCCACGGCCGGAGCGCCAGCCGCCGGCTTGGGTGGCCAGACCGGCTCCGGCGGCTTGGCCGCGGCCACGGTCTTCGCGGCGCGGCTTGGCGGCCGCCACGGTCTTGGCCGGCGCCTTGGTCACCTTCGGCTTGCGATGGACAGCGGGCTTGGTCTTCGGCGCTGGTTCGGCGTCGGCGACAGGCTGGAGCTGATCCGGCGCGGCCTGGGCGGCTTTGGCGGTCTTGGCGGCCGGCGGCGGCTTCGCCGCGGCCGACGCGGCGGCGCTCGCGGGCGCCGCCGGCGGGTTGATCGCGGCGCGGGCGGCGGTGGCCTGGGCGGCGTAGCGCGCCGCCAGCGACTCGGTGAGGCGCTTGGCCTCCGGCGGCGTCATCTTGGCGATCATCGCCGAGAGCAGCCGCTCCTTCATCTTCGCGGCGATCGGCAGCCGCACCTCATCGCTGAGCAGCACGAAGCGGTCGGCGGCGTCCTGCGGCTTGTTGTTGATCATGGCCTCGAAGACCTTCACCAGGCGGTCGACCTCCGCCTGCTGCTTGTCGTCGAGCTGGCCCACCATCGTCTGCATGTCGGCCTTCAGGCCGTTCATGGTGGCGATCCGGGCGTCGACCTTGGCCTCGGCCGCCTGGATCAGAGCAAGCTCGGTGGAAAGCCCCTGCTCGCGCTGGTCGAGCTCGCCGCGGCGCGCGCCGAGGCTCTGGATCACCTGCAGCTCGGCCGGCGAGAGGCCGGCTTCCTTGGCGAGTTGGGTTGGGCTCTCGGCGCAGACCGGCGCGGGCTTGGCGGCGACGACCTGAGCGGACGTGGCAAGCGTGGCGGTGGCGTCGGGCGGCAGCGCGCTGGCGGGGCCAGGCAGCGCGGACTTGGGCGCGACGCCCTCGGCGAAGCTGCGCGCGGCCCCGACGATGCCGGGGCCGTTCTCGATGGCGTTGATGGCGAGCACGCCGCCGGCGGCGATCGCCACCAGCGGCAGCAGGCGCGGCATCCGCATCAGCGCAGACCCCCGGCCGCGCGGCGCCCGGCGCCTCGAAGAGGTCGTCGTCGGCAAGTCGGGCGACGGGCGCGACAGCGGCCGCCGGCCGCGGCCGGGCCAGCGCCTGCAGGCGGGCGATCCGCGCGGCGGCGTCCGCTGGAATGCGGGCGGCGGACGGGGCCGGGGACGACGCCCGCGCCGGGGCGGCCTCGTCCTCGTCCTCGAGGATCAGGTCGTTACGGGCGGCGGCCTCGGCCAGCGCCGAGAGCGGCTGCTGAGGCGCCGTTTTGGCGCCGTAGCGCTCGGCGAAGCGGGCGAAGGCGCTGTCGCGGGTCTGGAATGGACGGGCGCGCTCCGCGCCGGGCAACTCGGGCTCCGCCTTCGGGGCGGCGATGAGCCTGGCCTCGGCGAGCGTCGCCCCGGCGGTCAGCTTCTCCAGGCGCCCGGCGAGCTGGCCCGCGCGATCGATGCGCCCGGCCAGCGTCTCGGCGGCTTCGTCGGTGGCGGCGCGCAGGTCGGCAAGCCCCTGCTCGGCGCGGCCGGCGGCGCGATCGAGGTCCTCGACCGCCTGCGTGAAGCTCTGGTGCGAGGCGCGCAGCGCCTTCAGCCGCCCTTCCAGACGCCAGCCCAGCGCCAGGGCGCCGATCAGCAGCACGCCCAGGAGGCCGTTCATGATCAATCCGATTTCGCTCATGCCATCCTCTGCACGGCTTGTTTCGCGGCGGGAGGCAGCGGCGCTTCGACCCGCACGGCGATGTGGTGGTTGCGTCGGCCCATGCGGCCGATGGTGAGGGGCACCTGGCCGGCGCGCAGCTGGACCAGGGTGTCGGGCGTGGCGTTCAGCATCAGGGTGTCGCCGACCTTCAGGTCCAGCACCCGCGACAGCGGCACCTGCTGTTCGTCGAGCATGGCGCGAACGTCGAGCTGGGTGGTCCACAGCTCGGTGGCCAGATGGCCTTCCCAGATGTTGTCGCGGCCGAACTTCTCGCCCATGAACTGCTGCAGCAGCATCTTGCGGATCGGCTCGAGCGTCGCGTAGGGCAGCAGCAGCTCGATGCGTCCGCCGCGGTCTTCCATGTCGATCCGCAGCTTGACCAGGATGGCGGCGTTGGCCGGCCGGGCGATGGCGGCGAAGCGCGGATTGGTCTCCAGCCGGTCGAGGGTGAAGGTGACCGGCGTCAGCGGCTCGAACGCCACATGGCAGTCGTGCAGGACCACCTCGACCATGCGCTGGACCAGCATCCGCTCGATGGTGGTGTAGGGCCGGCCCTCGATGCGCATCGCCGCGGTGCCGCGCCGCCCGCCCAGCAGCACGTCGACGATCGAATAGATCAGGTTGGAATCGACGGTGAGCAGGCCGTAGTTGTCGAGCTCCTCGGCGCGGAACACCGACAGGATCGCCGGCAGCGGGATCGAGTTCAGATAGTCGCCGAAGCGGATCGAGGAGATGTTGTCGAGGCTGACCTCGACGTTGTCGGAGGTGAAGTTGCGCAAGGACTGGTCGTCATCAACCGCACCAGGCGGTCGAAGACGATCTCCAGCATCGGCAGGCGCTCGTAGGAGACCAGCGCCGAATTGATGATGGCGCGGATGCCGGTGCGCTCGGCCGCGTCGTCGTCGGAGAGGTCGAAGCCCAGCAGGCTGTCGATCTCGTCCTGATTGAGGATGCGCTCGGCGGCGACCGGCGCTTCGGAGTCGGCCGCGTTCTCCCAGCCGTCTCCTGCGGCGAGCCGCTTCGGCCGTGCTGGCGGTGTCTTCGGTGTCGGCTGCCATGGGAACTGCGATCGGCGCGCTTAGGGCGCGCTAGTTGATCAGCATCTCCTCGATCAGCACGCCGTTGACCTTGGAGGGGGCGATGACGAGGTTGACCCGCCGCTGCAGCTCGGCGCGCAGCTGTAGGGTGCCTTCGCTGCCGGCCAGGTCCTCGGGGCGCAGCTCGCGCAGGAAGGTCTGGAACACGTCCTGCAGACGCGGCATCTCCGCGTCGATGGTGTCGGCGGTGGTCGTGGTCGGGCAGCTCGAAGGCCAGCTTCAGCTTCAGGAAGGTCGGCTTGCCGTCCGGCGTCTGCATGTTCACGACGATGTCGGGCAGCGTGTAGAAGACGACGCCGTCCGGACCGTCCTGCACCTGCGGCGCGTTGGGGTCGGCCTTGTCGCCCTTCTTGTCGCTCTTCGGCTTCGGCGGCAGCTTGTGGGCCGACGCCGGCGCATGCGGGCATCAGGAACATCACGCCCGCGGTTCCGCCGCCGCCCAGCACGACGAGCGCGCCGACGCCGGCGGCGATCAGCATCATCAGCGGCAGCTTCTTCTTGCCGCCACCCTCGCCTTCGCCCTCGGCGCCAGCCGTCTGATCGTCCGCGGCGTCGGCGCCCTGATCCGTCTGGGCGGCCGCGTCCTTGGACTTGTCCTTCGCCACGCGCGAATCCCCGAGCCTCGGTGTGCTCCGATCAATCGCGCCGGGTTGGTTAAGGAGTGGTTGTTAACACCCCTTAACGACTGCAGACCTTGCCCGGAAGATTCCGCCGGGCGGCGCCCGTTAACCTTTCTGTGCACTGATTTCATTGGGCTTTTCGACTGGCCCAAAGCTTGCAGACGGTGGCCTGACCAAATGGCCGCAGTCGCCCCGGATTTATTAACGGCATGGACAACGCGATCTACGTAGGGCTGTCGCGGCAGATGCTGCTCCAGCGCGAGCTCGACATCACCGCCAACAACCTCGCCAACGTCGACACCGCCGGCTTCAAGTTCGAATCGCTGATGTCCAGCGACGACCAGGTGACGACCCCGACGCCGGGCGCAGCCGCCCACCCCGGTCGACTTCGTGACGGCGGCGGGCGTGGCGCGCGACTTCACGCAAGGCTCGCTTACCCAGACCGGCTCGCCGCTGGACGTCGCCATCGACGGCAAGGGCTTCTTCCAGGTCTCCACCGCCGACGGTCCGCGCTACACCCGCGACGGCCGCTTCAAGCTCGATCCGACCGGAAAGCTCGTCACCCAGGACGGCGATGCGGTGGAAGGCGACGGCGGCGACATCGTGCTCGACCCGAAGAAGGGCGCCGTGTCGATCGCCGCCAACGGCGACATCAGCCAGTCCGGCCAGAGCGTCGGCCATCTCTCCGTCGTCAGCTTCGCCAGCCTGGCGGCGCTCTCGAAGGACGGCAACAACCTCTACCGCAACGACTTCGAACCTCACCCCCGACCCGTCGACCAGCGCGCAGCTGAAGCAGGGCATGCTGGAGGGCTCCAACGTGCAGCCCGTCACCCAGATCACCCGGCTCATCGAGATCAACCGCGCCTACGACGCGATCGCCAGCATGATGGCCTCGACCGGCCAGCTCTCCACCAGCGCGGTGCAGCGGCTCGGCGCCATCGCCCCCTCGTAACAGGACGTCCGTAAATGCAAGCGCTCCGAACCGCCGCGACCGGCATGGCCGCCCAGCAGCTCAACGTCGAGGTGATCTCCAACAACATCGCCAACATGAACACCGTCGGCTTCAAGAAGCAGAGCGCGGTGTTCGAGGACCTGCTCTACCAGACCCTGGAGCAGCCCGGCGCGCAGTCGTCCGACCAGGGCAACATCGTGCCGACCGGCGTGCAGATCGGCGCCGGCGTGAAGGCCGGCTCGGTCTATCGGATCACCGGCCAGGGCACGCTCACCAACACCGGCAACGCCCTCGATCTGGCGATCAACGGGCCGGGCTACTTCCAGGTGCTGCTGCCGACCGGCGAGACCGCCTACACGCGGGCCGGCAACTTCTCGGTCAACGCGCAGGGCCAGATGGTCACCGCCGACGGCTATCTGGTGCAGCCCACCATCCAGGTCCCGCAGAACGCCACCGGCATCACCATCTCGCAGACCGGCCAGGTGCAGGTGTCGCTGGCCGGCAACCCGACCCCCACCGTCGTCGGCCAGCTGCAGCTGGCGACCTTCCTCAACGACGCCGGCCTGGAGGCGACCGGCAACAACCTCTTCATGGAGAGCGCCGCCTCGGGACCCGCCACCGCCGCCAACCCCGCCGCGCCCGGCTACGGCGTGATCATGCAGGGCTACACCGAAGCCTCCAACGTCGATCCGGTCAGCGAGATCACCAACCTGATCGTCGCCCAGCGCGCCTACGAGATGAACTCCAAGGTCGTCACCACCGCCGACCAGATGCTCTCCACCGCCAACAACACGAAGTCGTAGCGATGACCCACCACGCACGCTCTCTTCCCCGCTCGGGGGATGCGCCGGCAAGGCCGGCGCAGGGGGCCTCCGGCGCCCAGCGGCTTCTCCGGCGGGTCGCGACTGCCATTGCCGCCACCGCCTCGCTCTTTCTCATCGCCGCCCCCGCCTTCGCGGAGACGCCGGTGACGCTGAACGTCGACCTCACCGACGCCACCGGGCAGGTGACGCTGGGCGAGCTGTTCGACGACGCGGGGCCGGCGCGCGACGTCGTGGTGGCGCAGCGCACCGGACCCACCGTGGTGCTGGATGCGGCGGCGGTGCAGGCGTTCGCACGCCGCTACGGCCTCGAGTGGGCCAACCCGCAGGGCATCCGCCGCATCATCGTGCGCGCTGACGCCGGCGGCGTGGCCGCCGCGCACGGCCGCGAGATCCTCACCTATGCTCACAGCATGATCACCGGCCAGATCGTCCAGCCGCAGGACCTGCTCTGGGCCAAGGCCGCCTCCGCGCCGGTCGACGCCGCCCCCAACGTCGACGGCGTGGTCGGCATGGCCGCGCGCCGGCCGCTGCGCGAGGGCGATGCGGTGCTGGAGCGCGACGTCACCGCGCCGATCGTCATCAAGGCCGGCGACACCGTGGGTGTCACCTACGCCGACGACGGCGTGTCGCTGACGCTGCAGGGCAAGGCCATGGCCAACGCCGCCGCCGGCGAGACGCTGAACATCCTCAACACCGCCTCGAAGAAGTTGATCGAGGCCGTCGCGACCGGACCCGACGAGGCCGTGGTCGGGCCACAGGCCCAGCAGCTCAAAGAGCAGCGCGCCTCCCAATTCGCCCTTCGCTAGGAGTTCTCGCCCCCGTGTCGATGCGTCCCGCCCTGCTCGCCGCCGCCGCCCTCCTGTTGCCCGCCCTCGCCGGCTGCGACTCCGTTCGCGAAGCCGTCGACGGGCCGAAGATGGGGCCGATGGGCTATCCGGCCGCGCTGGTGGCCACCAACCAGCCGGTGCTGGAATCCTCGCGCGAGCCGCTGCCGCAGCCGCAGACCGCCAACTCGCTGTGGCGCACCGGCGCGCGCACCTTCTTCAACGACCAGCGCGCTGGCCGGGTGGGCGACATCCTGACCGTGCTGGTGACGGTCAACGACTCGGCGAAGACGCAGAACACCACCAACACCGGCATGACCAGCAACAACGCCCTGGGCGTGCCGAACTTCTTCGGGCTGGAGTCGAGCCTCGGCAAGATCCTGCCCGGCGCCTTCGATCCCTCGAAGATCATCACCACCAACAGCGCCAACGCCTCGCAAGGCACCGGCGGCATCAATCGCACCGAGCAGATCAGCCTGACGATCGCCGCCGTGGTGACGCAGGTGCTGCCGAACGGCAACCTGATCATCCAGGGCAGCCAGGAGATCAAGACCAACGAGGACGAGCGCCAGCTGACGGTGGCCGGCATCGTGCGGCCGGAGGACATCTCCTCGTCCAACACCATCGCCTCCAGCCAGATCGCCGAGGCGCGGATCAACTACGGCGGCCACGGCGACATCGCCTCGGTCCAGAAGACCCCCGCCGGCACCGCCCTGCTGCAGCGCTTCTGGCCGTTCTGAGGCGGACGCCCCAGCCGCCGACCAGAGAGTGACCTAAGCCCGGATCCCCTTCACCGCGCGGTCGGCGCTGAGCGCGGCCAGGGCGGCGCGGACGATGCCGTCGGCGTCGAGGCCGGCGGCGGCGTACATCGCCTCGGGCTTGTCGTGGTCCTGGAAGATGTCGGGCAGCGTCAGGGTGCGCACCTTCAGGCCGCGGTCGAGCGCGCCGCGCTCGGCCAGCGCCTGCAGCACGAAGGCGCCGAAGCCGCCCGCCGCGCCCTCTTCGACGGTGATCAGCGCCTCGTGCTCGCGGGCCAGCCGCAGGATCAGGTCCATGTCGAGCGGCTTGGCGAAGCGGGCGTCGGCGACCGTGGCCGAGTAGCCGCGCGCGGCCAGCAGGTCGGCGGCCTTCAGCGAGCTCGGCCAGCCGCGTGCCGAGCGACAGGATCGCGACGGCGTTGCCTTCGCGCACGATGCGGCCGCGGCCGATCTCCAGCGGCTCGGCGAAGTCGGGGATGGTCACCCCCAGGCCGTCGCCGCGCGGATAGCGGAAGGCGCTCGGGCGGTCGTCGATCTCGACGGCGGTGGAGATCATGTGGGCCAGCTCGGCCTCGTCGGACGGCGCCATCAGCACGAAGCCCGGCAGCTGGCCGAGATAGCCGATGTCGAAGCTGCCGGCGTGGGTCGGGCCGTCGTCGCCGACCAGTCCCGCCCGGTCGATCGCGAAGCGCACCGGCAGGCGCTGGATCGCCACGTCGTGCACCACCTGGTCGTAGCCGCGCTGCAGGAAGGTCGAATAGATCGCCGCGAACGGCTTCATCCCGTCGGCCGCCAGGCCTGCGGCGAAGGTCACCGCGTGCTGCTCGGCGATGCCGACATCGAAGGAGCGGTTGGGGAAGCGCTTGCCGAACACGTCGAGGCTGGTGCCGGACGGCATCGCCGCGGTGATGGCGACGATCTTGTCGTCCTTCTCGGCATGCTTGATCAGCTCGCTGGCGAACACCGCCTGGTACTTCGGGGCGTTCGACGGCGCTCTTCACCTGCTCGCCAGTGATCACGTCGAACTTCTGCACGCCGTGGTAGCTTGTCCGGCGCGTTCTCGGCCGGCTCGTAGCCGTGGCCCTTCTGGGTGACGACGTGGACCAGCACCGGCCGGTCCTTGATGCCCTTCACGTTCTTCAGCACCGGCACCAGGTGGTCCAGGTTGTGGCCGTCGATCGGGCCGACGTAGTAGAAGCCGAGCTCCTCGAAGAGGGTGCCGCCGGTGGCCATGCCGCGCGCGTATTCCTCGGCCCGCTTGGCCATCACCTTCAGCGGCCGCGGCAGGTGCTCGGCGATGTCCTTGCCGAGCCGGCGGAGCGCGCTGGTAGGCGCCGCCGGAGACCAGGCCGGCGAGATAGGCGCTCATGCCGCCCACCGGCGGGGCGATCGACATGTCGTTGTCGTTGAGGATGACGATCAGCTGCGCGGTGGTGTCGGCGGCGTTGTTCATCGCCTCGTAGGCCATGCCGGCCGCTCATCGAGCCGTCGCCGATCACCGCGATAACCGAATTGTCGTCGCCGCGCTGGTCGCGGGCGACCGCGAAGCCCAGCGCCGCCGAGATCGAGGTGGCCGCGTGGGCGGCGCCGAACGGGTCGTACTGGCTCTCGGCGCGCTTGGTGAAGCCGGAGAGGCCGCCGCCCTGGCGCAGCGTGCGGATGCGGTCGCGCCGGCCGGTGAGGATCTTGTGCGGATAGGCCTGGTGGCCGACGTCCCAGATCAGGATGTCGCGCGGGGTCTCGAACACGTGGTGCAGCGCGACGGTCAGCTCGACCACGCCGAGGCCCGCGCCCAGATGTCCGCCGGTGACGCGACACGGCGTCGATGGTTTCGGCTCGCAGCTCGTCCGCCAGCTGGCGCAGCTCGGCAATGGAGAAGAGCGCGCGTGTCTGCCGGGGTATGGACCGTGTCCAGCAAAGGCGTCGATTGGGGCATCAGATAACCTAGGTTCGAATGCCGCGGGAGCAGCGAGCTCCCGCGCCGGAGAATCTCGTCAGCTTTGCCGGTCTAGCACGAAATCGACTCCGGCCCGCAAATGTTCGGCGCGCGGGCCGAAGGGATCGAGATGGGATTTGGTCTGCTCGACCAACAGGCGCAGGCGCTCGCGCGCCTGATCAACCCCGAGCAGCGTCACATAGTTCGCCTTGCCCTTGGTCGGCGTCCTTGCCGCCGGCGGCCTTGCCGAGCATGGCCGGATCGCCCTCGGCGTCCAGCAGATCGTCGACGATCTGGTAGGCGAGGCCGAGGTCCTGGGCGAAGGCGGTGAGCGCGTGGCGCTCGGCTTCCGCGGCGTGCGCCATCACCAGCGGCAGCTCGAAGGCGCAGGCGATCAGCGCGCCGGTCTTCATGCCGCTGCATGCGCGCCACTGTGCCCAAGATCGCCACGCACGCCGAGAAGATCGATCATCTGGCCGCCGGCCATGCCGCTTCGCGCCCGAAGCGACGGCCAGTCGGCGCACCAGCTCGGCCCGCACGGTCGCCGTCCGGGTGGGTGTCCGGATCGGCCATGATCTCGAAGGCGATGGTCTGCAGCGCATCGCCGGCCAGCACCGCGGTCGCCTCGTCGTAGGCGCGGTGCACGGTCGGGCGGCCGCGGCGCAGGTCGTCGTCGTCCATGCACGGCAGGTCGTCGTGCACCAGGCTGTAGGCGTGGATGCACTCCAGCGCGCAGGCCGCGCGCAGCAGTCCGCTGCTCCTTCAGGTCGAACATCCGACCGGTCTCGATCACGAAGAAGGGCCGCAGCCGTTTGCCGGGCCCGAGCGCGGCATAGCGCATCGCCTCGGTCAGCCGGCTTTCCGGGCCTTCGGCGCGCGGCAGCAGCTCGTCGAGCGCCACGGTGACCGTGTCGGCGATCTCGGCGACGCGCTGGGCGACGGTCGGGCCGGCGTCACAGCGTCAGAACTCCGCCGGCTCGACGCCGGTGGGCCCCGACGGTCCGATGACGATCCTTTCGACACGAAGCTGCGCCTCCTTCAGTTTGGCCTCGCAGTGGGCTTTCAGCCGCGGCGCCGCGCTCGTACGCGCCGATCGACTGCTCGAGATCAGTCTTGCCGGATTCGAGCTCGGCCACGATCCGCTCCAGCTCGGCCAGCGCCTGCTCGAAGCTCAGGGCAGCGATCTCGTCCTCGCCCGCCATCCAACCTCCCCGGCTGAACCGCCACCCTAGTTAGGGCCGCTGGGCGCCGCAACGGCGGCGGACCGGGCCGGCGCGCGATATTTCACAGCTGTTGCGATTCGAACCGCCTCGCGGACCAGTAGGCGTAGCCGCCGTCCGCAACGCAGCGCCAGCCCAGCCTTCTCAGCGCGCGGCCGATCATGAAGTTGATGAAGCCGTGCGCCACCAGCAGCACGTCCTGGCCGCTGGCGGCGAGCGCGATCAGCTGGCGCGCGGCCTCGTCGGCGCGGGCCTGCGCCTGACGGCGGGTCTCCTGCTGGTCGTGATGGTTGAACCACCACCACCAGAACCGCGACACCACGCCCCAGACGCGCGGGCTGAGCTTCAGCCAGCGCGGCCAGTGCGGCGGCGGCAGCGGCGCCTCGATGAAGAGCGCGTCCTCCGCGAACGCCCGACCCAAGGCGAGCGCGCGGGCGGTCTCCACCGAGCGCAACCGGGTCGAGGCGATGATGAAGCCGGCCCGCTCGGCCGCCTGCCGCAGCGGATTCGGCGGCGCCTGGCCCGCGGCGAGGCCGCCGGTCTCGTAGTCGCCCCACCACTCGCGGTACTCGTCGGCGCACAGCATCCGCCGACGCGACAGCGCCGGCTGGCCGTGGCGTGCGAGGATCACCGCGCCGGGCCGCTCGGCCACTCCGGCGAGGTCGCCCCAGTCGCGGTCACCCATGGGCGCCGTCAGCCATGGATCGGCGACGCCTCATCCCGATCCGGCATCCGCCCTAGACCCCCTGCAATGTCCGGACATGCGCCAGGGCGGAACGCCCCAGCGCCTGCAGGTCGTAGCCGCCCTCGAGCGAGGAGACAACCCGGCCGCGGGCGCGGCCAGCCGCCGCGGCGACGATGGCTCCAGTCGCCCAGCCGAAGTCCTCGGCCTCCAGCTGCTGGTCCGCGTCTCCCACCGGCAGCGGCTCGCCGCGATGCGCATCGAAACCGGCCGAGACCAGGATCAGGTCGGGCTCGAACGCCGCCACCTCGTCCATCAGCCCCTCGAATCGCCGCCGCCAGAGCTCGCGCGGCGCGTGGGCCGGCACGCCGGCGTTGATCACGTTGGGCGCGATGGACGCGTCCGGATCGCCGCTGCCCGGCCATCCGGGAAACTGGTGGATCGAGGCGAACAGCAGGCCCGTCTCGCCGGCGAAGATGTCCTGTGTGCCATTGCCATGGTGCACGTCGAAATCGACGACCGCGACCCGAGCAAGACCCGCCGCCTGGGCGACCCGCGCGCCGATCGCGACGTTGGAATAGAGGCAAAAGCCCATCGGGGTCTCAGGCCCGGCGTGGTGGCCGGGCGGACGCACCGCGCAGAACGCCCGCTCCGCCTCGCCCGCCGCCACCCGCCGCACCGCGGCCGCCACCGCGCCCGCCGCGCGGCGCGCCGCGCCGATCGAGCCTGGCGAAAGCCAGGTGTCCGGGTCGAGCCGCCGATACGCCTGCGCCGGCTCGGCCGCCTCCAGCGCCGCCACGTAGCGGCCGGTATGCACGAGCGCGAGGTCCCCGTCCGCGACCAGCGGCGCCTCCAGCGGCTCCAGATCGAGGTCCGAAGCATCCGCCAGTGCGTCCATCACCGCCACGAGCCGCTCCGGCCGCTCCACATGCCCGCGTGGCGGCGCGTGGGCGAGCATGTCGGGATGGGTGTAGAGGGCGAGCGACATGACCGAATCATACGCGAAGCGCGCACAGAAGGGCGCCGGCGATCGGCCGCCGCTGACGATCCGCCGCGCCGAGCCCGCCGACGCCTGGGCGCTGGTGGAAATCGGGCAGGCGACCTTCGCCGAGACGTTCGGCCATCTCTATCCGCCGGACGACCTGGCCGCGTTCCTGGCAGACGCACACAGCCTGACGCGCGCCCGCGCCGATCTCGCCGATCCGGCCAAGGCGGTGTGGCTCGTGGAGACCGACGGCGGGGTGGTCGGCTACGCTGTCGCCGGGCCATGCCATCTGCCGCATCCGGAGGTCACGCCCGCCTGCGGCGAACTGGAACGTCTCTACCTGCTCGCCTCCCACCAAGGCGGCGGCGCGGGCGCACGCCTGCTCGGTGAGGTGCTGGCGTGGCTGGAGAGGGACGGCCAGCGGCAGCTCTGGATCGGCGTCTGGTCGGAGAACCACGGCGCCCAGCGCCTCTACGCCCGCCACGGGTTCGCGCAGGTCGGGACCTACGAGTTCGTGGTCGGCCAGACCCGCGACCACGAGTTCATCCTGCGGCGCGGCTGAGCGCAGCATGGACGCCCTTACCACCTTCGGCCTTGTCGCCGTCACCGCCATGCTGATCTGCTACGCGCTGGAGGGTCGCTCGCGCTGGTGGATCCTGGGCTTCGCCGGCGCCTGCGCGCTCGGCTCGATCTACGGCTTCCTGCAGGGCGCCTGGCCGTTCGGGCTCGTGGAAGCGATCTGGGCGCTCGTGGCGCTGGGCCGGTGGCGCGCGCGGCGCGGATCCGTCTGAGGCGAGGCCCTCGGCGCACTCCGGGACTGGACATGGAACGCGCGCGCCCCCATCCTCGCTTAAACGCCCGTTAAACTCCCTGCGTGAGGCTCTGCGCCCATGTTTCTGCGCTTCTTCTCCGAGCTGAAGGCGGCCAAGGTGCCGGTGACGCTCAAGGAATACCTGATGCTCATGGAGGGCATGGACCGCTCCGTGATCGATCGGCGCGTCGAGGATTTCTACTACCTGTCGCGCACCACGCTGGTGAAGGACGAGAAGTACCTCGACCGCTTCGACGTGGTGTTCGGGCATGTCTTCAAGGGCCTGGAGCTGCTCCAGGTCGAACAGATGAAGGACATCCCGGCCGAGTGGCTGAAGCGCCTCACCGATCAGTTCCTCACCGAGGAGGAGAAGAAGCAGATCGAGGAGATGGGCGGCTTCGACAAGTTCATGGAGATGCTGCAGGAGCAGATGCGCCGCGCCCAGGAGGGCGAGGGCGACGAGGAAGGCGACGAGAGCCGCCGCGGCAATGGCCGCAACTTCCCGATCGGCGCCAACGGCTATCACCCCGAGGGCATCCGCATCGGCCAGGACAAGGGCCGCCACGGCAAGGCGATCAAGGTCTGGGACAAGCGCGAGTACAAGAACCTCGACGACCAGGTCGAGCTCGGCACCCGCAACATCAAGGTGGCGCTGCGGCGCCTGCGCAAGTTCGCCCGCGTCGGCCAGCCCGACGAGCTCGACATGAAGGGCACGATCAAGGAGACGGCCAACAAGGGCTATCTCGACCTGGTCATGCAGCCGGAGCGCCGCAACACCATCAAGGTGCTGCTGTTCTTCGACATCGGCGGCTCGATGGATAGCCACATCAAGGTCTGCGAGGAGCTGTTCAGCGCCGCCAAGACCGAGTTCAAGACGATGGAGTTCTACTACTTCCACAACTGCCTCTACGAGTCGGTGTGGAAGGACAACCGCCGCCGGCACGCCGAGAAGATCGATACCTGGGACCTGCTGAACACCTTCGGCAAGGACTACAAGATCGTCTTCGTCGGCGACGCCACCATGAGCCCTTACGAGGTCACCTATCCGGGCGGCTCGGTGGAGCACTGGAACGAGGAGCCGGGCGCGATCTGGATGGACCGCGTCGCGCAGCACTGGAACTCGATCGCCTGGCTGAACCCGGTGCCGCAGCGCCACTGGGACCACACGCCGTCGATCGGCCTCCTGAAGCAGCTCCTCAACGACCGCATGTTCCCGCTGACCCTCGAGGGCCTGGACGCCGCCATGCGCGAACTCGTCCGCGGCGGCGGCCCGACGTCGATCCGGCCGCTGCTGTCGTAGGTAAGCGACCGGCGACCATGCCCGGGGCTAGCCGTCTGGATTGATCAGACGCCTGTAACGCGTTACGTAACGCGTTACGGAGATTGGACGCATGACCACAACCGGGGACCGAATGAAGGCGATGCGCCATCGGCGCAGGCAACTCGGCTTCCGCGAGATCAGGTTGACCGCCCCCGACGCGCGGCTTGACGCCGTGCGCCGACGCGTCGCCGAGCAGGTCGCCCGGTTGAAGCCGGAAAGCGAAGCCGACGCGCTGGCGTGGATCGAGGCTGTCTCCGAGTTCGACGTCGATGGCCAGAGGTGACGTGGTGACGGTCGCCGCCAGCGGCGACTTCGGCAAGCCGCGCCCGGCGGTCATCGTGCAGAGCGACGCATTTCCCGAGACTCACGGCTCTGTCATCATCTGCCAGATGACGTCGGATTTGCAGGTCGCCACCGACTTTCGCGTGACCGTCGAACCGAGCGAGGACAACGGTCTGCGGATGCGCTCGCAGATCATGGCCGACAAACCGGTGACCGTTCGGCGTGAGCGAATTGGATCGCACATTGGCCGGCTTTCCGGAGGTGATATCGCACGGCTCAACGTGGCGCTGGCTTTCGCCGTCGGACTCGCCGACTGACCCTCATGATGTGAGGAAGGCCTTAGCCTTCGACTCGGCCGAGCGCCCGGAGCGGTCAGGCCGCGCCGTCGACCCTGGCGGTCCATGCCTTGGTGGCCTGGCACGTCTCCATGGCGCGCTTGTAGGCGTCACGGCTGCTGGTGCGGGCCACGTAGGCGCGTTCCGCCTCACCGGGGGCGATGCGGGCGCCTTTGCGGGCCAGCTCGATGGCGTAGGTCACCGAAATGTCGGCCGCCGTGAACGCCTCGCCGGCCATATGGGGGAAACGCGCCAGCTGCCGCGTCACCAGCCGCAGCCGGGTCTGGTAGGTCTCCAGCGCGTGCAGGCCCGTATGGTTCTCGCGCTCGGCTTCCGGCGCGAGATTGCGGGCGCTGTTGACGAAGTAGGCGGACGCCGCCAGCCCGGCTTCGCCGAGGTGCAGGAACTGCTGGTAGGCGGGGAAGGTGGGATCGCTCGGAGGCGGCGCCAACGGCGTCGGCCCGTACCGGGCCATCAGGTACTCCATGATCGCGATCAACTCGACCATGGTGACGTCGCCGTCGGTGATGGCCGGGATGAAACCGCCGGGGTTGATGGCCATGAACTCCGGGTCGTTCTCGGCGCCGGCCAGCAGGTCCACCGACCGGAGACGGTAGGGAAGGCCCATCTCCTCCAGCAGCCAGACGACCCGAAACCCCCTGCCCTCGCCCCAGACTGTGATCATCGTTCGCAATCCTCCGCAACTCGGTCCGCTCAATCGCCTGGCAGCGGCGCGAGCGCAACGTCTTGCCCCGCCCCCTTGCGCGCCTGTCGCCAGGCTCAAAACACTCCGACGGTTCAAATGAACGTTTGACGGCAGGGACCCCGCTGTCCGACGTCGCCGGCCCCGCCCACGGATACCGATCCCGAGCGTGAGCCCCGCTAAGCCACCGGCCGCGCCGTGGCCGCCTGTGCGGCCGGCGGGTCGGAGCGAAAGCCGATCCGGGCGTGGGTTCCGTCGCAGAAGGGCTTGGTCGCCGAGCCGCCGCAGCGGCAGAGGCGTGCGGTCTCGACGCGGCTCACGGTTCGCCCGGTCCCCGAGCAGATCTCGAGCGGGCCTGAGATCTGCAGCGGCCCGTCGGTGAGCGGCGTGATGACGAGCCGCCCGTCCCGCACCTCGAGCGGATCGGTCTCCTGCGTCGCCGGCTCACCGGTGGCCGCGAACCCCGCGGTTCGATGGCTGTTGTCGCAGAACGGCTTGTTGGCCGACTTGCCGCAGCGGCACAGGGTGACGCGGAACATTGCTCCGCTGCCCTCAAGCTCGATCTGCGCCTGGACCGCGTAGGGGCCGTTCTCGCGGATTGTCAGCACGTTGACGTCGGGCGCGCCCTCCTGCGGGCCGCCGTCGTGACGCTCGTAGGTGATGGCGCCCGAGGGGCAGTTGTGGGCGATGGCGACGCAGCGATCGAGCGGCACGCTCTCGGGATGCAGCCATGGACCTTGCACGTTGGCGAGGAAGACGCTTGGGGCGCCCAGGACGCAGCGGCGTGAGTGGATACAGCGGCGGGCGTCGAAGCGCAGGGTGATCTCGGGCGTCCTGGCGACGTTGGGGTCTGTCTCCGCGACAGGGCCGGAAGGCGGCGGCGCAGGCCGCGGCGCGGCCGTCGGCCGGACGTCGGCGACGGCGTCGACGCTGACGGTGAGGTGGGTCTCGAACCGCTCGTGCAGCGCGCCGAACCTGTCGGCGAGCGCGTTCAGCCGTCCGGAGAGGCCCGCCAGCGGTGCGCTCGACTCGAGGCCGGCCGCCGCGCCGGCGAGCTCGCGCGCCCGTTCGCCGAGGATTTGGGCCGCGCAGCGCTGCACGAGCTGGCCGGGCAAGCTTGGAAGCGCGAAGCTCAGTCCGGCCCTCGCGGCCGGATCGTCGCCCCCGGCCGGCAGGCGGGTGACCGCCTCGCCGACGAACGTCATGCCGTACATCAGCTCGGTGGCCGCGGCCGCCAGTTCCAGGCGCAGCTGGTGCGGCAGCGGCGCGGGGGAGAACACCTGCGCAAAGGTGCGCATCATCAGCGCGTAGATCGCGTTGCCGAGGTCCGCCACCTTGGCGCTCGCCGGATCCAGGATCGGCGTCGTCCCGCCTGGAGCCTCACCCCCCGGCGACGGGTTCGCGATCACCGGACGGGCGGGCGCGAAGCCGGACCGGGCCTTGGTCAGCGCCGCCAGCTCCTCGCGGATGGAGGCGAAGCGCTCGTAGTGCGAGCCCGCGCGGTGCGCCGGCGCGCCCTCGCCCTGCAGCACGATCTCCTCCACCGCGCGCCGGGCGGAGGCGAGGTCGGTGATGTTGAAGAGGCCAGGCATGCCGATCTCGCTGCGGCCCAGCTGGGCCTGGCCGTGGCCGACGAAGACGTTCTCTTCGCCGAGCTCGTCCGCCAGGCGCGCCAGGCCGCCGAGGATGGCGTGGTAGAGCTGTCCCTGGCTGTCATAGTCCCTCGCGGTCGGCGTCAGCAGATCGGGGCGCGCCGGGCGGCTGTGGTGGGCGGGGTGGTCGAAGCCGGCGCCGTCGACGAGGTCCACCCCTTCGGGCCGCTCGATGAACATGAAGTGGTCGAGCGTCGCCTCGCTGAAGCGCGAGAGCCGCAGCACCATGTCGGCTGGGAACCAGCCGGCGGCGATCGGGAAGGCGGGACGCCACAGCTGCGGCGCCGAGCCGGTCGCCGCGAGCAGGTTGTTGACCAGCGAGAGGTGCAGCATCTCCTCGAGCGCCACCTGCCGCAGCGAGCGACGCCAGCGCTCGATAGCCGCCAGCTCCTCGGTGGTGACGCCCTCGTCCTCCCCCTGTTTCAGGCTCCACATCGCGTAGAGGTAGCTGCACATCACGGCATGCTCGAAGAGCGCCGCTTCGGAGAGGAGGAAGAACAGCTCCTCCCGGTCCTGGATCACGATATCGGCGTGGGTCATGGCCGACCCATAGCGCGCCAGCGCGCGGACCGCAGCAGGCGCCTTGCTGCACGCGAAAGAGCGGCGGCGCCGTCTTCCCCTTGCGCCGCCCGCAAGGTGCTCTAACACTCGCCGTTCAAATGAACGTTTGACGACAGGGATGCCGTTGTCCGACGCCGCCGGCCCCATCACCGATGTCGATCCAGAGCGCGAGGCCGCGACCAAGCTGCAGGTGCTGATCGCCGCCGAGCGGCTCTTCGCGCTGCACGGGTTCCAGAACGTCTCGGTGCGCGACATCACCGCCGAGGCCGGGGTGAATCTCGCGTCGGTGAATTACCACTTCGGATCCAAGGACGCGCTGCTGTTCGAGATCTTCCGGCGCCGAACTTCGGAGCTGAACCGCGAGCGGGCGCGGATGCTGCACGAGGCGGCCGACCGCCATGGGGGCAAGCCGCCGGTGCGCGAGATCCTGCGCGCGCTCTTCGAGCCGCCGCTGCGCTGGTCCTCGCCCGACCACGACCGCCGCATCAGCGTGCAGTTCATCATCCGCGCCCGCAGCGAGGGCACCGAGGCGATGCGCGAGGTGCTGCGCACCGACGTCTCGCACCTGCGCCGCTTCGCCGACGCGCTGATGGAGGCGCGGCCCGAGCTGGCGCCCGAGGAGGTCTACTGGCGCCTGCACTTCAGCCTCGGCATGATCCACAACAACCGCTTCGCCGAGTTCGACCGCCTGCACACCCTCTCCGACGGCGCCGACCCGCGAGAGCGACACGCAAGGCCTGCTCAGGCGCATGCTGGACTTCGCCGAGGCGGGGTTTGTGGCCTGATCTTCGACCCGCCTGGGCGGGTCGAACGCTTAAGGCCTTTCGGCTAGAACGCCCCGAGGGCCGCCGCGCTGGAGTTGTTGTGACATGACCGACGCCCTCGTGCTGGAGGACCTCACCAAGGTCTTCGCCAAGCCGGCGGTCGACCATCTCAGCCTCAGGGTGCGGGCCGGCGAGCTCTATGCGCTGCTGGGTCCGAACGGCGCGGGCAAGACCACGACGCTGCGGATGGTCGCCGGTCTGCTGAAACCCACCTCGGGTTCGATCCGGGTGTTCGGCGTCGACGCGCTGGCCGACCCCGCCGGCGCCAAGCAGTTGATCGCCTGGGCGCCCGACGAGCCGATGCTCTACGACCGGCTGACGCCGATGGAGTACCTGGAGTTCGTCGCCGGGCTCTGGGGCGTCGAGCCGAAAGCCGGCGCGCGCCCGCGCCGAGGAGCTGCTGAAGTTCCTCGGCCTCTGGGACGAGCGCGGCCAGCGCTGCGAGTCGTTCTCGCGCGGCATGAAGCAGAAGGCCGCGCTGGCCGGCGCGCTGATCCACGATCCACGGATGCTGATCCTCGACGAGCCGCTCACCGGCCTCGATGCGGCGATCGCGCGCCAGGTGAAGGACCTCCTGCAGGCGAAGGTCAGGGACGGCGCCACGGTGATCCTCACCACCCACATCCTCGAGGTCGCCGAGCGGATGGCCGACCGCATCGGCATCATCCAGGCCGGGCGCCTGCTGGCCGAAGGCACGCTGACGGAGCTGCGCGAACTCGCCGGCGAGCGCGAGGGCACGCTGGAGGACGTGTTCCTCGAACTGACCGGGGAGCTCACCGGCGAGGCCGCCGCCGGCCCGACCGCGGTGGAGGCGGCGCGCGCGTGATCGGCCCGCCGGGCTCGACGATCTGGCTGCTGAGCCATGAGATGCGCCTGGCGTGGCGCGGCTTCTTCGGCGGCAAGCAGGGCGGGCGGCGCACCGCGGCGCTGATCATCGTCGGCCTGCTTTTCCTGGTGGTCGCCTTCCCGCTGGCCTGGACGATCCGCGGCCTCGATCCGCCGGTGAACACCCTCACCATCCTCATCGCCGACGTCGCCGCGACGATGGTCTTCTCGCTGATGCTCTCGCAGACCCTGGCCGGCGCCACCGACGCGCTCTACGCGCGGGGCGACCTGGACCTGCTGTTCTCCTCGCCGCTCGATCCGCGCAAGACGCTGACGGTGCGCTTCTCGGCGCTGGCGGCGACCGCGTTCTCGGCCTTCGCGCTGCTGGCGCTCCCGTTCCTGGTCCCGATGGCGATCTTTGGCCACTGGCAATGGTTGGCGCTGTTGCCGACCCTGGGCGCGCTGGCGCTGGCGGCGAGCGCGGTGGGGCTGGCGTTGGCGGTGGTGCTTTTCGCGCTGATCGGCCCCAAGCGCACCCGCGCCGTCGCCCAGTTGATGGCGGCGCTGATCGGCGCGGCCTTCTTCCTGGTCAGCCAGTCACAGACGCTGTTCGGCTCGCGGACCACCACGATCCTCACGCGGATCATGGCGACGGCCCGCGATCCGCGCCTGCGGCTGCCGCCGCTCGCCGATTGGCCGCTCAGGGCCGCGCTCGGCCAGCCGCTGCCGCTGATCTCGCTGCTGGCGGCGAGCGCGGCGCTGTTCCTAGCCGTCACCGCCTGGCTCTCGCGACGCTTCGCGGCCGACGCGGCGGCGGCGCAGGGCAGCGACGTCGGCCAGCGGCGGGACGCCGGCGCGGGGCTCGGCGCCTTCGCCGGCGGGGCGTTCGCGGTCACCTTCATCAAGGAGTGGCGGATCCTGCGGCGCGACATCGGCCTTTTGGCGCAGGTGCTGCTGCGCACGCTCTACCTGCTGCCGGCCACCTTCCTGGTGCTGCGCAACGCCGGCCAGCACGCCAGCCTGGCGCTGCCGTTCGGCGCGGCGGTGATCACCTTCCTGGCCGGGCAGGTCGCCGGCACGCTGACCTGGCTGACGCTGTCGGCCGAGGAGGCGCCGGAGCTGATCGCCTGCGCGCCGGCGCAGCCGTCGGCGGTGCGCAACGCCAAGCTGGCCGCGGGCCTTGCGCCGCTGGTCGCCATGCTCGATCCTACCGCTGACAGTGCTGAGCTGGCTGGCGCCGGCCGTGGGCCTTGCCGCCATGCTGGGCGCGGGCTCGGCGGCGATCGCCGCGGGGCTGATCAACGCCTGGTACCCGACACCCGGCAAGCGCAGCGAGTTTCGCCGCCGCCGCACCGGCTCGGTGCTCACCGGCCTGGCGCTGGTTCTCGTCAGTCTGCTGATCGGCGCTGCGGCGGCGCTGGTCGCGGCGGTCTCGCCGTTCGCCCTGATCCCGGCGGCATTGGCGGGGGCGACGCTGCTGGTCATGCGCCGCTCCCCAGCAAAGATCGCCGACGCCCTGGCGGCGCGGGGGTAGGGACCGCCCTACCCCGCCAGCCCCCAGGCGAACTTCAGGTCCGCGACGAACTCGGCGAACGCCTGCTTCTTGGCGGCCTCGTCGGGCACGCGCAGCAGGAAGCTCGGGTGATAGGTGACGACGCCCTTGGCGCCATCGCCCAGGTCGAAGGTGCGCCCGCGGCTCTTGGCGACCGGCGTTGGCTTTCCGAACACCCCGAGCGCGGCGGTCGCCCCCAGCGCCACGACCACCTTCGGGCGCACCAGCGCCCGCTCGGCGTCCAGCCACCAGCGGCAGGCCCGCACCTCGCCAGCGTCCGGCGTCTTGTGCAGCCGCCGCTTGCCGCGCATCTCGTGCTTGAAGTGCTTCACCGCGTTGGTGACGAAGGTCTCGGTGCGCGGAATGCCGGCGCGCTCCATCCCTACGTCCAGCACCCGCCCGGCCGGGCCGACGAACGGCGCGCCGGCCAGGTCTTCCTGGTCGCCCGGCTGCTCGCCCACCAGCATCAACCTGGCCCGCGCCGGCCCCTCGCCTGGCACGCCGCGGGTGGCGTCGCGCCAGAGCTCGCAGCGGCGGCAGAAGCGCACGCCGGCGACCACCTCTTCCAGCGAAGCGGGCGGCGCGTCGTTATAAGGCCCGTCGCGGGTCGCCCGCTGCGCCGAGCGGGCGGCGTGGAACAGGTCCTCGTGCGGCGGATCGCGCGACACCCAAGCCTCCTCGGAACGCTCGCCCTGACCCTGAATGGCTGAGGCCGCGGGCTTGTTCCGTTAAATGTTCTTATTTTGTTCTAGGGTCGCCGTCAACCTTTGCGCTGGGGCCGAAATGGCGGGCCAGGCCCTACCGCCGCGCCGCGGCGATGCGTTCCTTGGCCATCTGAACGGCGATCTGGTCGGCCGGGCGGCGCTCGGCGGCGGAGCGGTCCAGCACCTCGCCCAGCGTGTCGATCATCGCCTCGACCTTCATCTCCACCCACGCCGGGTCGTAGGCGCCGCCCGCTTCCAATGCACGGATCTCGGCGGCCACGTTGATGATGCCGCCGCCGTTGACCACGAAGTCCGGCGCATAGGTGAGGCCGGCGTCGAACAGCGCCTGGCCGGCGGCCTTGTCGGCCAGCTGGTTGTTGGCGCCGCCGGCGACGATCCTGGCCTTCAGGCGCGGCAGCGTCGCGGCGGAGATCGCCCCTCCCAGCGCGCAGGGGGCGAAGACATCGCACTCGGCGTCGAAGATCGCGTCGGTGGCGACCACCCGGGCCCCGGTGCGGGCGGCGACCGCCGCGGCCTGGCCTTCGTTGACGTCGCAGATCACCAGCCTCGCCCCGTCGGCGGCCAGCTTGTCCGCCAGGATCGCGCCGACGTGGCCGACCCCCTGGATCGCCACGGTGACGTCGCTCAGCGGTCGGCCGAGCGCGCGCCGCACGCAGAGCGCGACGCCGCGCCGTACGCCCTCGGCGGTGACCGGGCTCGGATCGCCGGACGCGGCTGGATGGCCCTCCAGCCCGGCGACGAACCGCGTCGACTTGCGCGAGAACGTCAGGTCGGCCGGGCTGACGCCGACGTCCTCGGCCGCCCAGTAGCGGCCGCCCAGCTGCTCGATCGCCCGCCCCAGCGCCTCGAACAGCGCCGGCGTCTTGTCGCGGGCCGGATCGCCGATCACCACGGTCTTGCCGCCGCCCAGCGCCAGCCCGGCCATGGCGTTCTTGTGCGACATCGCCCGCGAAAGCCGCAGCGCATCGTCGATGGCGGCCTGGTCGTCCGGATAGGGCCACATCCGCACGCCGCCGCCGGCCGGGCCGAGCGCGGTGGAGTGGATGGCGATCAGGCAGTTCAGCCCGGCGGGTCCGTCATGGAAGGCGTGCAGCGCCTCGTGGTCCTCGAAGGCGGGCGAAGAGAAGATCGGCATGAAACCCACGGGTGCGGACTGGGAGGGGCGCGCTCTACTCTTTGGCCGCTCGGGTCACAAGGGCGCCGCCCGTCCCGGGGATCAGCGGCGCGCCGGAAGGCAGCGGGCCGGCCGGGTCGCGGAGGAAGGCGGCGACGTCGTCGTAGACGTTGTGGGCCTGCTTGTCGCGCAGCAGCAGGTGCCAGCCTTGCGCATAGTAGGCGGTGCGGTCGCCGGCCGGCAGCCGGGCGGCGGCCTGCAGCGCCGGCTTCTCCGGGATGATCTGATCGTGCGCGCCCAAGAGGTAGAGGGTCGGCGTGCGGATGCGGCCGATGTCCTCCCAGCCGTGCTGCATGGTGTTCACCAGCCCGTAGAGCGCGTCGGAGCGCGCGCCCCAGGTCATCAGGGGATCGCGGCCCATGGCTTCCAGCTCGGGGATGTTGTCGCTGGGCGAGATGTGCTCGGTGACGAAGCCGGGCGGCGTGAACACCTTGGCCGGCGCCAGGTGGGCGGCCGCCTGCAGCGCCAGCTTGTAGGCCAGCGGCTGGCTCGACCAGCCCCACACGGCGGGCGCGTCCAGCACCAGGCGGTCGGCCGCCGGCGGCCGGTCGGAAGCGAACGCCTCGATCGCCACCGCGCCGCCGAGGCTCTCGCCGACCACCGCGATCGTCGCCTGCGGGAAGCGGGCGCGGATCAGGGCGGTGAAGGTGCGCAGGTCCTCGGTCATCAGCTTGTCGCCGCCCCAGACGCCGCGCTCGGGCGAGCGGCCGAAGCCGCGCTGGTCGAAGGCGTAGGTGGCGATGCCGCGTGTCGCCCAGTACGGGCCGGCGAGGTGGAAGGCGTTGGCGTAGTCGTCCATGCCGTGCAGGCCGACGACCACCGCCCAGGGCTCCGCGCCGTTCGGCACGTCCCAGTGCGAGAAGCCGAGCTGCGCGCCGTCGAAGCTGACGAACCGGTCGCCCTCCAGCCGCGGCCCGGCGAAGCTCGGCGGCGGGATCAGCGGGCGCTGCACCACCGGCGCGCAGGCCGCGAGCGCCAGGAGGGCGAAGACGAGGGCGAAGGGCTTCATGCAGCGAGCACCTCGGCGACGCGTTGGCGAAGATATGGCGCGAGCTCGGCCTCGAACCACGGATGCTTCTTCAGCCAGGCGGTGTTGCGCCAGGAGGGATGCGGCAGCGTGACGACGTCGGGCAGGAAGGCGCGCCAGGCCTCCACCGTCTCGGTCATCGAGCGCCCTGCCCGCGCGCCTAGCGCCCAGACCTGGGCCGGGCGGCCGACCAGCAGCGTCAGCTCGACATTTGGCAGCTCCGCCAGCAGTCGGGGTCGCCACAGCGACGCGCACCGCGGCGCCGGCGGATAGTCGCCGCCCGCCGGATCGGTCCCGGGAAAGCAGAACGCCTGCGCCGCGACGCCGATGGCCGGGTGACCGTAAAACGTCGCCCGGTCGACGCCCATCCAGCCCCGCAGGCGATCGCCGGAGGGGTCGTCGAACGGCAGCCCGCTCTCATGCACGCGCCGGCCGGGCGCCTGCCCGCAGATCAGTAGGCGCGTGGCGGCCGACACCCGCACTACCGGGCGCGGCTCGTGCGGCAGCTCGCCGGCGCAGGCGCGGCAGGCGCGAATTTCGGTGAGGACGGATTCGAGCGACATCGGATTTGGATATAGCGCACGCGCCGCCCAGCCGCGTACCCGACGGCGCCGACTGCTACGAACCCTGGTGGGCTGGCGTCATCGTATTGGAGGGCGGCGCGCCGACGGCCAGGGGGTCGTGGCTGGCGCCCGACGCCGGCGCGGCGTCGGACCGCGCGGGGGCGGACTTCGGCTTCGGTGGCTTGTAGCGTTCGGCGAGACAGCGCTGCGTCTCGGCGGGATCGGCAAGCGACCCGCCTGCGGCGCCGCAGTTCGGCGGCGACAGGGCTTCGGCCTCGGAGTGGCTGCGCGCGACCGCTGCGGGGGCAAAGCTCGAGGCGAGAAGGGCAAGGAAAACCACGGCCGATTTGACCAACCCGCCGCGCGATAACTGGCTCACTCAGAACTCCTTGGTGACGCCGAAGAAGAACCCACGGCGGGGGCCGAACTGGGGCGCGAAGACGCCGACGCCGGTGCCGTTGCGGATCTGGTAGACCGCGTCGAACGCGTTGATGACGTCGAAGCGCACTTCGAGCGGCGCGCCCAGCGACGTCGCTCGAACCGGTGCGTGACCGAGAGGTTGACCTGCACGTAGCCGGGCAGCTCGGCGCCGTTCGGGATGGCGTCCAGCGGACCGTCCGGCGTGTTGATCGGCGTGGTCAGCGGCAGGTCGGCGCGCAGCCCGCTGCCGTAGATCAGGTCGGCCGCTGAACCGCGTGCCCTGCCAGAGGTAGGAGCCGCCGGCGGAGACGGAGAAGCGCTGGTCGTGGTCGAGGTAGATCCAGTGGTTGGCGACGTAGTCGAGTCGACGGCTGGTCGAAGTTGAACTGGCTGGAGATCCAGTCCTGCCCCTGCGCCACCGAGTAGGCGAAGTTGGCGTAGGCGGTGAACGGCCCCGTTCGCGTAGTGTGCCGGTCAGCTCGACGCCGTACTGGCGGCCGTCCTCGTAGTTGAACGGCGTCAGGATGATCGGCGCGCCGAACTGGCCCTCGTCGATCAGGTGCTTGGAGAGCTTGTAGTAGCTGTCGATGGTCAGCGGTGAACGCGGCGCCGAACTTCTGCGCGGCGCCGACGTCGAAGTAGTTGGCGCGCTCGGCGAACGGCGTCGTGTCGGCGGTCACCGCCGGCGCCGCCGATGTGGTGATGTCGGGCCGGCCGGGGATCGGCTCGACGAACTTCTGCACCGTCTCGTTGGCGATCAGCTCGAACGGCGGCGGCGAGAAGTAGCGCGCGTAGCCGGCATGGAAGGTGGTCGACGACGTCGGCTGCCAGACCAGGTTCACGCGCGGGCTGACCTGGTTCTCGTCTCGGAAGCCGTCGAACTGGTCGAAGCGCAGGCCGTAGTTGAGCGTCAGGCTGTCGAGCGAGCTTCCACTCGTCCTGCAGGTAGGCGCTGTAGGTCTCGGCGGTCTTCGCGCCGTTGTCGACGATGGTGAACGGCGCGCCGGCTGGATCGGGCCGAACGGCGCGGTCGGCGAAAGCTGCGCGCCGGTGCGTTGTCGAGCAGCAGCACCTGCGAGGTCGTGTCGCTGGTCGAGCGGTCGACCTCGACGATCACGCCGCCGCGCAGCGTGTGCTGGTCGTTCAGGTCGTAGACGCCCTCGGCCTGCACGCCGCCGGCCACGTCCGTCTTGTCCGCCACCTGCGCGATGCCGTTGTAGAGGATGTCGCCGACGGCGGATCGGGCGTGAACTTCAGCGTCGAGTAGCGCCCGAACAGCGAGACCTGGCTGGTGAAGCGGTCGGTCGTGTGCAGGTAGCTCGCCACCGCCGTAGTAGGTGCTCTCGTGCTGGTTCTCGTTGAGATCGTCGCTCGGGAAGTCGGTCTGGCCGTTCACGGTCAGGCCGAGGCCGCCGTTCAGCTGCCCTGACACGTTCGGGATCTGGAAGCCCTGGTCGGACGTGCCGAGGATCAGCGAGACGCGGCTCTGCGGGTCGATGATGTCCTCGAGGTAGGCGAAGCCCTGGTACTGCTGGGTGTGGTCGTGCAGCGGATCGGAGCGGCCGTCGGGCAACTCGATGCCGAGGTCGTTGGCGAGGTAGCTGCCGCTGACGAAGTAGTTGAAGTTGCCCGACGAGCCGCCGTACTCGAAGCTCGGCTCGAACTCGTCGTGGCTGCCGCCATAGACGGACACCTCGCCGCCGTTCGTATAGGCGCCGCTCTTGGTCGTGATGTCGATGATGCCGGCGGTGCGCAGGCCGTACTCGGCCGGCAGCGCGCCGGTGATCAGCTCGACGTTGCCGGCCAGCCGCGGGTTCAGCGCCTGGCTGAAGACGCTGAGCCCCTCGGGCAGGATCACGCCGTTCAGCCGGTACTGCAGGCCGTTGTGCTCGCCGCGGATGTGCAGCTGGCCGAAGCTGTCCTGCGCCACGCCCGGCGCCTGCAGGACGACCTGGTTCAGCGGCGTGTTCTCGCCCGCCGGCAGCGCCTCGATGGCCTGCGACGAGAGCGAGTAGGTGGAGGCGCCGACCTGCGGCTGGATGGTGGCGCGCGCCGCGTCGAGCCGCTGGGCGGTGACGACGACCTCTGAGGACGTCCCCGAGTTCGGGGCGGCGCTCGGACGTCGCGGTCGCGTCGGACGTTGCAGTCGCATCGGACGTCGCGTCGGCTGCGCTGGCCAGGCACGGCGTCCCGAGCGCCAACGCAAGCGGCGCCGCAGCGCCGAGCCATCTCCGCAAGCCACGCAAATCAACTCTCCGGCTGCAACGGCGAGGCGAATGGCCGAGCCGCCCGGCAAAGCCCAGGCGCGGTCTTCCCGTCCGCGCCGGGAAAATCTTCCCGATCTGCGTTTGCGCTTGGCGAGGCCGCCGCTTCGGTGAAGGATTTGGCCAGGATGTCGCTGCGGCTCAGGATTCTCCTCGCCTTCGTGCTGGTTCTGGTCTCCGGGTCGGGCGTCGGCCTGGCGCTGGCCGGCCTGGAAGCGCGCCAGTGGCTGCGCGACGAGCTGTGGACCGCGCAGCTCTCCGCCCACCTGCAGGTGGCCCGGGCTTTTTCCGTCCTGCCGCACGCCGAGCGGCCGCCGCGCTCGATGGCGGGCCTGGCGGCGACCTTCACGGCAACCGTCACCTGCAGGCGGTGGTGGTTGATCCCGCGGTCGGGTGATCGCCGCCTCGCGAGCCGGCGCCAGCCGGGCCAGCGGCGCCCGAGTGGTTCGCGGACCTGATGCGCCCCGACATCCCGCCGACGCGGCTCGCCATTCCCGGGGCGGACGGGTCGGCGGTGGAGCTGCGCCCGCTCTACGCCGACGACACCGCCGAGACCTGGGCGGTGCTGCTCGACATCGCGCTCGTGCTGGCGCTCGCCACGGTCGGCGGCGGCGCCGCGGTGTTCGCCCTGGTGACCTGGGCGCTGCGGCCGGTGACGGCGATCGGCCGGGTGCTGCCGCAGGATCGGGGCCGGCGACTACGCCGCCCGCGCACCCGAGCAGGGACCGCCGGAGATCGTCGCACTGGGGCGCGGGGTCAACGAGATGGCCGCGCGACTGGCCGCCATGCGCGAGCGCAACCGGGCGCTCGAGGAGCAGATCCTGACCCTGCAGGACGAGGAGCGCGCCGACATCGCCCGCGACCTGCACGACGAGATCGGGCCGCACCTCTTCGCCGCCAACGTCGACGCCGCCATGGCCGCGACGCTGATCGGCGCCGGCAAGGCGGCGGAGGCGCTGGAGCCGGTGCGCCGCGCGGGCGCCGCCATCGGCCACATCCAGCGGCTGGTGCGCGATATCCTGGGGCGCCTGCGGCCCACGCACCTGGCCGAGCTCGGCCTTTCCAGCGCCATCCTCGACCTGGTGGCGTTCTGGAGCGCCAGGCGGCCCGACATCGGCTTCGAGACTGAGCTGCCGGGCGAGGAGGAGAGCTTGCCCGAAGCGCTGCAGGAGACCCTCTACCGGCTCGTGCAGGAGAGCCTCAGCAACGCCGTGCGCCACGGCGCGCCGAGCCTCGTGCGCATCGCGATCCGGCGCGACGGCGCGGCGGTGCAGGCGGAGGTGACCAACGACGGCGCGCCCGAGGGCGCCGAGACGGCGCGCGGCTATGGCCTTACCGGCATGGCCGAGCGCGTCGCCGCCGCCGGCGGCACGCTCGCCGCCGGCCCGGTCGGCGACGGGCGCTGGCAGGTGGCGGCGTCACTGCCGCTGAAGGCGCTCAGCCGCGACGAGGCCGCATGAAGATCCTCATCGTCGACGACCACGCCATCGTCCGCGACGGCCTCGCCCGGCTGCTGGCGGCGGACGGCGAGCACGAGATCCGCATGGCCGCCAGCGGCCGCGAGGCGCTGACCCAGGCGCGCGCCTTTCACCCCGAGCTGACCATCCTCGACCTCAACCTGCCCGGCCTCGGCGGGCTGGAGCTGCTGCGGCGGCTGGTGCGGGTCGGCGCCGGCCGCATCCTGGTGCTCTCGATGCACGCCGAGCCGCTCTACGCGCGCCGCTCGCTGGAGGCGGGCGCGCAGGGCTACGTCAGCAAGAACGCCGCGCCGGACGAGCTCCTGACCGCCGTGCGCCGGGTCGCCGCCGGCGGTCGCTACGTGGAGGCCGAGATCGCCCAGGCGATCGCGCTGGGCGCCGGCGCCGAGGCGCTGGATGCGCTCAGCCCCCGCGAGCTGGAGATCATGCGGCTGCTCGCCGCCGGCTCCAGCCTGGCGGAGATCGCCGATGCGCTCGGCGCGTCGTACAAGACCATCGCCAACACCTGCACGCTGATCAAATCCAAGCTCGGCGTCGCCCGCACCGCCGACCTGGTGCGCCTGGCGATCGAGACGGGAGTGTCGTAGGCGGCTAGGTGGCGAGGATCGGGACGCCGTACGCCGCCATCGCGCCGTCGTGCGTGACCAGCACCATCTGTTCGACAAGCGCCTGCGAGATTAGCAACAGGTCGAACGGATCGCCGTGCAGTCGCGGGAGCAGCCGGATACGCCACGCATGCTCGGCTGCGATAGGGAGGAGCGTTAGCTGAGGATTGGCCGTGATCCTCGCCGGGATATCCTCATGGGTGGCCAGCTGGCCTTTGCGGACTTTGATCGCGATCTCCCAGAGGCTCGCCATACTCACGAAGCATTCGTTCTGGGTCGACGCCATCGCTCGGCTCGCCAACCGCGAAATCCGCTCCGGTTCATCGTAACCCCACAGAATGACGTGGGTGTCGATCAGGAGCTTCAAGCGTCGTCATCCGGCGGGAAGATCGGCCGGTCCTCCATCTCGCGCGTGATTTCCTCGTCAGGTAGCTCACTTCCAGGAGCGATCCATATCTGCCCGCGCAGGGACCCGAACCAGGCGGGAGCCTCTCCTTCCTCGACACCGGGTTGGTGCTCCGGCGGCGCTTCAACCGGCGTCAGTCGCACCGCCGGCTTGCCGTTGCGGGCGATCACCACCTCTTCTCCGGCTTCGGCCTTTTCGATGAGCTTGGAGAGGTTGGTCTTGGCGGCGTGGATGTTCACAATCATGGCTTAGCTAAGCTAAGCCCGCATCCGCGCCGCTTCAACCCCCGCGCTTCAGGGTCTCGCGGGCGATGACCACCTGCTGGATCTGGCTGGTGCCTTCGTAGATGCGGAAGATGCGCACGTCGCGGTAGAGGCGCTCGATGCCGTGGTCGGCGACGTAGCCGGCGCCGCCGAAGATCTGCACCGCCCGGTCGGCGACCCGGCCGACCATCTCGGAGGCGAAGTACTTGGCCGCGGCGGCTTCCAGGGTGACGTTCTCGCCGGCGTCGCGCTTGCGGGCGCTCTCCATGGTCAGCGCCTTGGCGGCCATGGATTCGGTCTTCGAGTCGGCGATCATCCCCTGGACCAGCTGGAAAGCGGCGATCGGCTGGCCGAACTGCTTGCGCTCGCTGGCGTAGGCGACGCAGTCGGCGATCAGCCGCTCGGCCACGCCGACGCAGACCGCCGAGATGTGCAGGCGACCGCGGTCCAGCACCTGCATCGCCACCTTGAAGCCCTCGCCCTCCGCGCCCAGACGGTTCTCGACCGGCACGCGGACATTGTCGAAGATCACGTCGCAGATATGGGCGCCGTGCTGGCCCATCTTCTTCTCGGGCTTGCCGATCGAGAGGCCCGGCAGGTCGCGCGGCACGAGGAAGGCCGAGACGCCCGACGCGCCCTTCTTGTCCGGATCCGAGCGCGCCATCACCGTGAAGAGGCTCGCCACGTCGGCGTTGGTGATGAAGCGCTTCATGCCGTTCAGCACGTAGGCGTCGCCGTCGCAGCGTGGCGCGGGTCTGCACCGAGGCGGAGTCGGAGCCGGCTTCCGGCTCGGTGAGCGCGAACGAGGTGATGATCTCGCCCGAGGCGATGCTTCGGCAGCCACTTGGCCTTCTGCTCGGGCGTGCCGAACATCACCAGGCCCTGGCTGCCGATGCCGACGTTGGTGCCGAACGCCGAGCGGAACGCCGGGCTGGTGCGGCCGAGCTCCACCGCCACCAGGCACTCGTCTTCCATCGAGAGATCGAGCCCGCCGTATTCCTCCGGGATCGAGAGCCCAAAGAGGCCGAGCTCGCGCATCTCGTCGACGATGGCGTCCGGCACCGCGTCGTCCTCGGCCACCTGCGCCTCGAGCGGCCTGCAGCCGCTCGGCGACGAAGCTGCGCACCGTGTCGATCAGCTGCTCGCGGGTCTCCAGATCGAGCGCCATCGCGCGGGTCCCTCATCTCGTTGGCGGCCGCGGACCGTAGTCGCTGCCCGCCGGCCGGGCAACGCGCGGCGACGCTCCACGCCAGAGCTGCGACCCACGAGACCCTTCCGCGGGCCGCGCCCGGTGTCTATGAGCGCGGCCACACACCACGCATGGAAGGCGTCAGACGGAATGGACGGCAGCGCAGTCGATGAGCCTTGGCGGACGGTCGTGGAGGAAACCGGCGAGTGGACCGGGTGGGAGCGCTCCGAGAGCGATCCGTTCGAGCTGCACGCCGGGCCGTTCTACACGCGCCGCGACGAGGCCGGCCGGTGGGTCTGCGCGTTCCGGGCGGAGCGCAAGCATATGAACGGCGGCGGCTTACATGCACGGCGGGTGCCTGGCGACGTTCGCCGACTACGCGATCTTCATGTTCGCCCGCGACGAGCTGACCGGCTCGGGCTCGGTCACCGCCTCGCTGAACACCGAGTTCCTCGACGGCGCGCAGGAAGGCGAGCTGATCGAGGCGGTCGGCGAGGTGACGCGGGCCGGCGGCTCGATGGTGTTCGTGCGCGGCATCGCCTCCAGCGCCGGACGCCCATTGCTGAACTTCTCGGCGATCATCAAGAAGGTGCGCCGCAAGGGCTGACCGTCAGCGTGACATGCCAGCGGTTCGGCGCCGCGAGATAGCGGTTGCCGCTCCGCCGCGCCCGGACCATGCTGGCATGTCAACCGCCCCGCGGAGGATCGGCATGCTGGCAGAGAAAGACCAGACTTCGTTCGCGCTGGACGCCGCCGAGCGCCGGCAGCTCGACGAGGCCGGCTACGTCGTCCGCGAGCGGGTGTTCGACGCCGGCGAGCTGAGGACGATCATCGCCGAATGCGAGGCGCTGGTCGCGCGCCTCGAGGCCACCGCGCGCCACACCAAGCACGTCGTCGGCAGCTATATGTTCGAGATCCAGCGCGAGGCGGCCACGGTGGTGAAGTGGGAGCCGGACGCGCCGCAGGTGCTGCAGGGCGTCGAGCCGTTCGCACACCTCTCCGAACCGCTGCGCGGCTTTGGCCTCGATGCGCGGCTCGTCGATCCCTGCAAGGCCATCGTCGGCCAGGACGACATCGCCCTCTTCACCGAGAAGCTCAACGTCAAGCGCGCCCGCCACGGCGGCTCGATCATCCTGCACCAGGACTTCCCGTACTGGGAGCCGGTCTCGCCGATCGCCGCGCGCGTGGCGACTGCGATGATCTTCCTCGACGACGCCACCGTCGAGAACGGCTGCCTGGAGGTCGCCGCCGGCACGCACAGGGTCGGCAAGTGGCCGCAGCGTACCGACTCGGACGGCTTCGGAAGCCTGGAAATGGACCCGGCAGCCTTCGACCACGGCCGGCTGCAGCCGCTGGAAGTGCCGGCCGGCACGGTCGCCTGGTTCGGCGCCTTCCTCGTGCACCGCTCGCTGCCGAACCGCTCCTGCGGCGACCGGCGCGCCCTGCTCTACTCGTACCAGCCGGCCGGCCACCCGCACATGCTGGAGCTGAACGGCCTGCTGCGGCCGAAAGCGGCCGCGCAATGAGCGCCGCTGACTTCGGTCCGCCGCCGGCCGCCGCGTTCGACCTCACACCGACGCCGGACGAGATCGCCTTCTTCGACGAGAACGGTTTCCTCACGGTCGAGCGCCTGACCACCGACGCGGAGATCGCCTGGCTGCGGCAGATTTTCGAGTTCATCTTCGATCCCGCCAACGCCGAGCGGCGCGGCGCCCCGCTGGACCGCTCCGGCACGCACGGCGCGGGGCCGCAGAGCCGGCTCGGCCAGGCCTTCTTTCCGGAGATGCGCTTTCCGGCGATCCTCGCGACCACCTTCCACCGCAACGCCAAGCGCTACGCCGCCGCACTGCTTGGCGTCGACCAGGACCGGCTCAGCTGCTGGGGTCACATGATCCGCAAGCCACCGGGCGGGCGCGCGGTCGCCTGGCACCAGGACCACGCCTACTGGCAGCCGGAGCTCGAGTACCACGCGCTGGGCGTCTGGCTGCCGCTGCACGACGTGAGCGTCGAGATGGGCGCCATGCAGTTCATCCCCGGCTCGCACCGGCGCGGCCTCATCGCCCATCGCCACGAGGACGACCCGGCGCAGAACCTGCTGACGGTCGCCGAGCGGGTCGACGCCGCCGACGCAGTGGCCTGTCCGCTGCGGGCCGGGGGCGCCACCTTCCACCATGCCGAGACCCTGCACTACACCGCCCCCAACACTTCGGAGCGGCCGCGCCTCGCCTTTCCGATGGAGTTCCAGGTCCAGCCGGTGCGCCGTGCGATCCCCGAGCTGATGCCGTGGGTGGACGAGCACCGCGCCGCGGTGGGAACGCAGCCGCTGACCCATGTAGCCGACGGCAAGGTGACCTTGCTCTAGGGAAAACGCGAGTTGGGGTCCGAGCCAGGCCGGCTGGGCGCAGGTTCACCTCGTTTGTAGATCAACCCTTCAGCGTAACGGGCTTACAGCGTCTCCCGACAGCGTCGCGAGGGGAAAGCCCATGCTCGATCTGCTCTACGACAATCCGCCCGCCGGCTTCGGTTCCGGCCTCCCGCATCCCGGCGCCGAGCCCGGCTTGGGGCAGGCGTACCTGCTCACCAACTCCGACCACCTCGTGGAGGTGTCCAACAGCTTCGGCGGGTCCGGCGGTTCCGGCCACGCCCCCGGCGGGGTCTCGCCGACGTCGACCCTGGTCGGCCACGCGCATGGCCTCGAGATCGACCTGATCTGGGACACCTCGGTCACCTCCGCGGCGAACTGGAGGGCGATCGAGTCGTCGGTGATCTCGGCCGCCGAGATCTTCACCACCCTCTTCACCAACCGCGACGTGCTCAACATCGAGGTCGGCTTTGGCGAGGTCGCCGGATCGACGTTGGCGCCGGGCGCTCTCGGCGAGAGCGAGAGCTTCGGCTATATCGTGCCGAACGACGGCACGGTCGACGCCGCGCTGGGCGCCGCCGACGCCGGCCTTGTCCACGCGCATCTCATGTCGCCAAACGCCGTGTCGGCGCTGGACGGGGTCTCGGACGCGAACTTCTTCATCACCAGCGCCAACGCCAAGGCGCTCGGTCTGGTGGATCCGGCCGCCGGGCTCGACGGGTTCATCGGGTTCTCGAACAGCGAGCCGATCGACTTCGGCCACCTGCTGACGAGGGCCTCGCAGTACGATGCGATCGGCATCGCCGCGCACGAGCTCAGCGAGGTCATGGGCCGCGTCGGCCTGGAAGGCGCCTCGCTCGGACCGTTCACGAACGTTTACACGCCGCTGGACATCTTCCGTTACTCGGCCCCTGGCCTGCCCGACCTGACGCCGAACGCCGGCTACTTCTCGCTGAACGACGGCAGGACTGACCTCCTGCCGTTCAACAATCCGCAGAACGGCGGCGATGCGGCGGACTGGGCGACCGCCCATTCGACGCGCGACAACGCGTTCGACGCCTTCGCCACGACCGGACCGTTGTTCGTGACCCCGGTCGACCTGCTGGCGATGGCGGCGCTCGGCTACCACCTCTAGCGGAGGCGGCGACGGCTCGACGGTCAGGCTTGGCGGCGGCGCGCGGCTCGGCCATAGCCTTGGCGCATGACCGACAGCCCCGACTGGCTCGCCCCAGCCCTCGCCTACATCGCCGACTGGCTCGGCTACCAGATGCGCGCCACCGAGCAGCCCGGCTGCGCGATGGCCGTCGCCTGGAAGGGCGAGGTGGTCATGGAGGCTGCGTTCGGCCACGCGGACCTGATCGCCGGCGAGGCGCTGACCCCGCGCCACCGCCACCGGGTCGCTTCCCACTCCAAGAGCTTCACCGCCACCGCGATCATGAAGCTGCGCGAGCAGGGCCGGCTGAAGCTGGACGACCGCGTCGGCGCCCACGTCGCCGGCCTCAGCCCCGAGATCGCCGCCGCCACGCTCGCCCAGCTGCTGTCGCACACCGCCGGCGTCGAGCGCGATGGGCCATCGTGCGAGTACTGGCAGGACCGCAAGCCGTTCCTCAACGACGCCGAGCTGCGCGCCGAGCTGGCGGCCCCGACGGTAATCGAGCCGGCGCTCCGGCTGAAGTACTCCAACCACGGATTCGGCCTCTTGGGCCTGGTCATCGAGGCGGTCACCGGCGAGCCCTACGGCGTCTGGATGCAGCGCGAGGTGATCGGCGCGGCCGGGCTCACCGAGACCACACCCGACGTGCCGCTGCCGCCCGGCGCGCCGCTCGCCAGGGGCCATTCCGGCAAGGCGCTGCTCGGCCGGCGGCTGGTGTTTCCCGGCGACCAGCCCACCCATGCGCTGGCGCCCGCCACCGGCTTCGTCAGCACCGCCGCCGACCTGGTGCGCTTCTTCGGCCAGCTCGCGCCCACCGCCGAGCAGAGCCTGCTCTCGGCGGAGAGCCGCCGCGAGATGAGCCGCCAGCAGTGGAAGGACCCGTGGTCGCCCTTTGACGTCGGTTACGGCCTGGGGACCATGAGCGGGCGCTTCGACGGCTGGGACTGGTTCGGCCACGGCGGCGGCTTCCAGGGCGTACCTGACCCGCACCGCGACGTTCCCGGCCGAGCATCTCACCGTTTCCTGCCTGACCAACGCGGCAGACGGCGTCTCGACGCCCTGGCTGGATGGGATCATGGCGATCCTCAAGCGCTTCCATGACGCCGGCCCGCCGGCCGCCGATCTGGCCGACTGGACAGGCCGCTGGTGGAGCGTCTGGGGACCCGGCGACCTGGTGCCGGTCGGCGACAAGGTGCTGCTCGCGACGCCTGGGCTGGCAAACCCGCTGCTGAAGGTTCCCGAGGTGACCGTCAGCGGCCCGGACGAGGGTCGCATCAGCCAGGCCAGCGGCTTCGCCAGCTTCGGCGAGCCGGTGCGGCTGATCCGGGGCGAGGACGGCGGCGTGACGGGCGTCCAGCTGGCCGGGACGCTGATGGTGCGCGAGGCCGACCTCGCCGCCGAGCTGACCGGCCGGTACGAGCGATAGCGCGGCGGGCTTGGCGCGCGGGCCTCGGCCGGCCATATCGGCGTCCATGGTCCCGCTCTCGATCCTCGATCTCTCGATCAAGCCGCTGGGCGGCACCCAGGCCGAGGGCGTGCGCGAGACCATCCAGGTGGCGAAGGCGGCTGAGCGGCTCGGGTTCAAGCGCTTCTGGGTCGCCGAGCACCACTCGATCGCGCACCTGGGCAGCGCCGCGCCGGAGGTGCTGATCGCGGCGCTGACGCAGGTCACCTCGACGATCCGGCTGGGCTCGGGCGGCGTCATGCTGCCGAACTACTCGCCGCTGAAGGTGGCCGAGGTGTTCATGGAGCTGGAGGCGCTGGCGCCCGGCCGCATCGACCTCGGCCTTGGCCGCGCGCTGGGCGCCGACTACGCCACCGGCCGGGCGCTGGGCTCGGCGACGTCGGACGTTTTCCCGCAGTACTTCGCGCTGCTGTCGGCCTGGCTGCTGGACGCCGCCGGCGTCGAGCCGTTCCCCGCCCCGCACCCGTTCCAGGCCGTCAAGGCGAGCCCGGCCGGTCCGTCGCACCCGGACCTGCTGCTGCTGTGCTCGTCGGTGGATAGCGCCCGGTTCGCCGGCATGGCCGGGGTGGGAATGGTGTTCGCCGAGTTCATCGCCCGCTCCGACGGCGCGCCGGCGGTGGCGGCCTACCGGCAGGCGTTCCAGCCCTCGGTCTACCGCGCCGAGCCGTTCGCAGGGGTGGCGACCATCGCGCTCGCCGCCGACACCGCCGAGGAGGCCGACCGCCTCGCCGCGCTGGCGCCCCGCCCACCCGAACGCCCCGGCGCGCCGCCCGAGAGCGAAGCCTTCATCCGCCGCTTCCGCGGCGACGGCCCCGCCGTGCGCGCCTACCTCACCGAGAAGGCCGCCCACACCGGCGCCGACGAGCTCTTCGTCCTGAACGGCGCGCCCCGACGCTGGAATCGCGCCTGCGCTCGATGGAGCTGATCGCAGAGCTGATCCCCCTCTCCGCTCGTTACCGCGAGCTAAGGCAGCACCCGCACCTCGATCTTCGCCACCGCGTAGACGCTGCGGGCCGGTTTCTGGTCGCCGTCGACGACCAGGCGGTAGGGGGCGTCGTGGGGGATCAGCGGGGCGCCGTCCATCTTGTCGGCGAGGATCACCGGGTGGCGCTGCACGCTGCCGTCGGTCTCGGCCAGCGAATAGACCGCCCGGAAGCCGTCGCCGCCGGTGACCACCAGGTAGTCGCGGTCGGCGTCGGCATGGAGGCGGGCGCCGGTCGGCGCATCGACCAGCCGCAGCAGCTCAGTCAGCCGCACGCCCTCGTAGGTGTGCGAGACGCTGTGGTTGATCATCGTCGCCTCGGCGCGGTCGAGGTCGGCCAGCAGCTTGGGCGTGACCACGATGCTCTTGCCGGTCGGCCCGATGATAACCGTCTCTGCGGGCGTGTAGTTGGGCTTGGCGGCCGGCGCCGCGGCGGGCGCCGGAGCGGCGGGCGGATCGGCGCGCGCGACGCCGGCCAGGGCCGAGCGTGACGGCGAGGGCGATGGCGAGCCGCATCGTCAGCTCCCCGCGCTCGCCGAGGCGCGCTCGCGCATCGCGGCGAGCCAGCGCGTCAGGTTGGCGTGCGCCTCCGGCACCGCGAAGCGCACCATGCGGGCGAAGTCGATGCCGACGAACAGCACCCCGTCGGCGATCGTCACCCGCTCGCCGGCGATCCACCGGTGCTCGGCCAGCTGCCGGTCGAACAGCGCCAGCGAGCGCTCGGCCTGCGCGCGGTTGGTCGCCGCCCACCTCGGGCACCTGGGTCTCCAGCGCCGCCAGCGCCGGGTGGCCATGGCGCACCGCCAGCATCAGCGGATAGGCGGCCAGCAGCTCGGCGCGCCGCGTCCACATCTCGATGACCGCGGTCTCCTTCGGCGTCGCGCCCGAACATGTTGGGCTCGGGATAGAGGCTCTCGAGGTAGCGGCAGATGGCGATCGACTCGGTGATCGTGGTCCCGTCGTCCATGGTCAGCGCCGGCGCCTGGGCGATGCCGGCGCGGCCGACGTACTCCGGCGTCCGGTGCGCGCCGGCCAGCAGGTCGACGTCGACGATCTCGATGTCGTCGATCCCCTTCTCGGCCATGAACCAGCGCACCCGGCGCGGGTTCGGGGCGCGGCGGCTGTCGTAGAGCTTCATCGCAAATCCCTCCAGGGCCTCAGCCGGTCTATTTCGCGAACAGGGCGCCCGGCAAGGCGCCGACCACCGAGGCGGTCATGCAGGTGGCCAGGAAACCGGCCAGCATCGCCTTCCAGACCATCCCCATCACCTCCTTGTGGCGCGAGGGGACGAGGATCGAGTAGCCGGCGACGTTGATCCCCACCGAGGCGATGTTGGCGAAGCCGCAGAGCGCGTAGGTCATGATGATCCGCGAGCGGTCGGAAAGCACCGCCGGGCCCAGCTTGGCCAGATCGATGAAGGCGGTGAACTCGGTCAGCATCAGCTTCACGCCCAGCAGCGCGCCTGCGGCCTGCGCCTCCTTCCAGGGGATGCCGAGGCACCAGGCCAGCGGCGAGAAGGCGAGGCCGAAGCCGCGCTCCAGGCTGAGCGGCGCGCCGCCCACCGGCGCCAGCAGGCCGAGCGCGCCGTCGACCATCGCCACCAGCGAGACGAACACGATCAGCGTCGCGGCGATCTTCAGGGTGATCTCCAGCCCGACGCCGGTGCCCTTGATCAGCGCGTCGATCGAGCTTTCGTACATCCGCTCGCCCTCGATCTCGGCGTCGGGGACGGTCTCGGCGGCCGCATCGCGCGGCACCAGGATGCGCGCCAGCAGCACCCCGGCCGGCGCCGAGATCACCGAGGCGGTCAGCACGTGCGCCGCCGCGTTCGGCAGCACCCCCTTCAGGATCGTCGCGTAGGCCACCATGGTCGAGCCGGAGACGCACGCCATGCCCACCGTCAGCAGCAGGAAGAGCTCGGAGCGCGACAGCGCCGGCAGGTAGTTGCGGATGAAGATCGGCCCCTCGACCTGGCCCATGAACACGGTGGCGGCGGTGGCCAGCGCCGGCGGCCCGCGCAGGCCCATCCCGCGTTCGAACACCAGGCCGAAGCCCTGGATGATCCACTTCAGGATCCGCCAGTGCCAGAGCAGCGCCGAGAGCGCGCAGAGCACCAGGATCACCGGCAGCACCCGGAAGGCGAACACGAAGAGCCCGCCGGGATTGGTCACCGCGTAGGGCTGGCCGTCGCCGCCGGCCAGGAAGCCGAACACGAAGGCGGCGCCGGCCTGGGTGCTGGCGGACAGCCCGTCGACCACGCTCCCCGCGCCGGCCAGCACCGCCCGCGCGCTCGGCAGCCCGAACAGCAGCAGCACCAGCCCCGCCTGCACCGCCAGCGCCCCGATCGCCAGCCGCCACGGGAACGCCGCGCGCCGCTCCGACAGCAGCCAGCAGATCCCGATGGTGACGACGATCGCCCAGCAGGCTCTGCGCGTTCTCCGCCCCGAACATCCGCCCCGCCTTCCCCGACCGCCGGATTGGCGCATGAGCCGGGGTGGGCGCGCAAGGTGGTCGCGGCCTTGCGCCCCGGCGCGGAGCGGACGGCGGGCGAGGGATCCTCGCCCCTCGCCGCCGCCGGCCGCCGGGTTGCAGCCTCGTCACCAACGCCGCCAAACGACCGATAATAACGGCGCCCTAATTGTGGCGCCCCGATTGTGGCGACCCGTGCCCGAGCATGGCGGCCTCCAGGTCCTCGAAGCTCGCCTCGCCGCGCTCGACCTTGTCCAGCGCCGCGCGCACGTCGGAGAGGACGCTCGCCAGCTCCACCTCGTCGGACCCGTCGAGGTCGACGCCGCCCGTCTCGTTCACCTTCGGCAACAGCCGCGCCACCAGGCCGATGTACTGCGGCAGGAAGAAGCGCCGCATCCTGGGCAGCAACACGTCCAGCTCGCCCTCGCAGTCCCTCAGGATCGCGCGCGCCAGCCGCTTGGACATCCGGTTGCGCGACCCGAACGGCCGCCCCGGATTGCCCGCCAGAAACCGCCCGTTCCGATCGCGCGACGGGGGCGGAGAGTCAGATCCATCCATGTTCGAAGCTCCATGCTGTGGCTTGCCACGACGCCGCGGGCGGGGTGTCCGCTACCCACAGCGTCGGCCCCGACCGTTACGCTACTATAGGTGATTTGTCAAGATCGGGCGCGCGCCGAGGCATCCGAGTGGCGGGTCAGTCACGGACGAGGCGGAGGTCGAAGTTTGGTTCATAGCCGACACTTGGATGGTCCGCTTTCCGGCGATCCACTTGGCGTGTCATCAGGGGGCGGGTCTGGCTCGAAGTGGACCTCCGGCAGGTCCGGATTTCGGCGATCTGATGGCGTCGACGCGCTCGACGCGCACGTCAGCCTTACCATGTTTGGCGAAGCATCGGCATTGCGCCGCCTCAAGGCGGGCGGCCTAGGCTGGCTTGTCGGAACCGCTAGGTCTCGTTTGCCACCTGTTGGGCAGCTTGCCCCTGCGCGAATAGTTGAAGTCGTTGCATGGCGTCGGCAACCAATTGCCTGATTTCGGGCGGAGTGAGCTGGTCATGATACCGTTGAACGGCGTCAAGGCTAGTAAGCGCTTCGTCAATGTGAGTTATGGCCTCACCGTCCAGCTCTGTCTTGTCTTTCCAGCGATGAAAGTGACTTATCTCATGGGCCACTGCCGCGCGCATACTCAGTGCAGCGTTGGGATCGATCACGTTTGTTCCCGGAAAGATGTCTGGCCCGAAGACAACCTCGCATATGACCTCCCCGTCCTCTTGGTATACCCGGCACCGGGTTGTCTCGCCGGGTGCGTGCCTAAAAGGCACTTCTCTATCAAGAGCAACGAAGACTGTGGCAACTCGCCGGACGTCGTTCTCATCGAGAGGCGCAGTCCGGCGGCCGGGAAGAAGAGGTCATTGGGCGGCATCGCGGACTTACCGCCGCGCCAAGAAAGCGAGGTCTCGCGGCTGCTCTTCCATTGCCAGAAATTGCCGCAGAACTCGGCCGGCCTCGCCGCGAGCGGCCCCCGTATTCAGGACGGTCGGCTTCCTGCCCTTAAGCCCCGGTCTCACAATGCCCACCGCGACCCAAAGAGGGTTGGCCTTGTCGAACAGATCGCCACGCCATGACCCGAAAGTGTAGACCTGTGCTCGGCTTAGCCGCCCCAGACGGTCGCGCCACTTCCTGCGGGCCACTTGCGAGCCCGCCTGTGCAAGGTCCAAATTGTAATCTCGCATCAGCGCCGCGTACCCATGCATAATGACGGCTGCGTCCGCAGAGAACGTTCACGGGTCGCTTGCCGCGCGGCAATATCAAGTCGCCCTAGCTCTGGCCTGACTTCAACGAGCAGATCGTAAAACTCGGCCGCGACCTTAGCGAGACCTTGCAGCTCAGCCTCATCTATTGAGTTTGTTGACGCGAATATACGCATCATCTCTCTGAGCGTCGACAGAGTCATGATCTGCGGATTTTGTTCGCCAGTCGATCCGTAACCCGGTTCACGTTTTCACGAAGATTTATAGATTGCTCGATTACCTCCTTCGCCAGAAGCGAAAGATCATCTTGTGTCGTGAGATCAAACGCCTTCGACTTAGCGGTGGGCTTCGGTAACTGGTTCTTGTCGTAAAAGTAGTTACCCTCGTCCTCGCGCGACAAGAAATACAGCTCCACCTTGAACTGCATGGCATCCGAAAATTGTGGGTATTCGCCCGGAGCTTCACGCCAAATATTTACTGCCTTTGAAATTGCTTGATGCCGATGGTGCGAGTCCGGAAGATATACGCGACCATCATATATGTATAACTCTTGATCGGAATCGTTCCAGTATGCCTCAAAGGTACCAGGTCTCAGGTTCCATACTAAGGGACTCAAAAATACCTGGTCTCCACGAAGCAATTTCGTCGCGATTTCGTCGGCTTTCTGACTATCGAACACGTATTTTGCAAAATCCGGATAGCCGACAGATAGAGAAAGTTCTCGGGACGGAGGCGGGATAACCGCTGGTTGGATGCCGCGTTGAACGTCCTGATCGGTCCATAGAATATTACTGGCAACGGCGTCTGCGACCTCACCGGCCGTCACCGTAAACGTTGCGATCGAATCAGGCCGAAATCCGGCCCATTGAACACGGGGACAGGTAAATCGTCCGTGATACACAGAACCGCCAGCATTTCTCTTGGGCTGTGCGAGCAGCCCCTTTATCTGAGGACTTGTCATTTGCCTCCCGACCTTGGAGGGCAGCCTACCTCGCTAAGTGGGGGTTGCAAAGTCGCTTGGTTCACGGCAGGCGCGCCCAACCTAGTGAGGTTCCGGCGGCCTTGCGGAGGTGGAGCGACAGCGCTTCCGCTAAGGACACGCAGGCGGGGCTGGCGTCCAGCGATAGAAGCTTTGCGGTTGCCGGGCTTTCCGCCTTTTCGCGGCAGCACATCTTTGTGGCAAGTCCGCTTCGAACGGCAACCCAACGTCCGCGACTGGAATTACGGTGACGGTTCATGTAATTCAGCCAAGCGAGTAGTGTACTGTCACAGTAATTTCGAAGACATGGCTGGTGACAGCCACCATGCATAGCTGGGACTACATGAGGTGACAGCGTCGGATTTCAATAGCTGCTCGGGTGTGATCCCGGCCAGAGGCCAACCCGCGCGCCTGGCACCTCCACCGATGGACCTCGATGCGGATCACGCTCCCCCTTTGTTCAGGTCGCCTATCAGAGGTTGACTTAGTGCGAGATTGGCAACGACATCTCAGCCTTACTGAAAGGGTGAAGGGTGCCAGGGGCCAATGCAGCGCGACCAGGCCAGCGCGTGCTGGTCAAGGGGCGGAAAATCGACTTTTCGTTCTGGCCTTCCAGGCCCGGCCGCCGTCACCGCGGCCTGCAGAGCCGACTGTTCGCGCTCGACCCTTGGGCGATCATTCGCCAGACAGTGGAGAGCGAATGTCCCTCGCCGCGATCACGGCGCAACGAGGCCCTAGCGACGCTGGAGCAGGCCGAGGACTTTTACGTTATGGGCACCGAACGAGGCGCCGAGGCCGCGCAGCCTTTGGCGCTCTACTACAGCTACATGAATCTCTCGAAGACGTTCTGCCTAACCAGGGGTGCGCGGACTACCTTTGACCAAGCTCAGCACGGGCTCAAGGAACGGTTGGGCGGCCAACGTCGCGAGCTTGTCGACGCGTATTTAGTTGCGGATACGAGCTCGCAAAACACAGCACAGAATTTTGACGAGCTGCTTCGCGCGCTGGCCAGCACACCACTCGCGGCGCAGACAACCTACCATCTTCCGGGCGCTGCTTCCACAGATATTACCCGGTCACCGCCTGTGGGCCCAGGCCGCCGGAAAAGTCGAACGGTTCATCGCCATTCACGATCTGCAATTCTGGCAGGACGCTGCAACTCACTCCCTATGGCTTCGCATCTACCTCCTCGCCGAAGACCTCTCGAGATTGAGCGTCAGCCACCAGCGGATGTTGTCGGAATCCGGATTGGCGGCAACGTTCCGAGAGGTCCAGTCGGACGCGGCCGGCCAAATCTGCCTCGAGCAGATCACGACGCAGCCATGCCCGAACAACTACCCGGCAGATGACCTTCATCATCTTGTCGCGACAGTACGTCCTAACCTCTGGATGACGGTCTCGACGATTCCGCCATACCGTCGCTACTATATTTACCTTTGCCCACCAGCCGAGACGGCGGACAGGCTGCCGCAGCTCCTGTCTATGTATGCCGTCATGTTTTACATGGGTTCGATCACGCGCTATCGCCCCCACCACTTTGATGCGCTACTCGGCAGCGCCTTCGGACCGCGAGTGCGAGATTTCGTGACCGGACAGCCGCTACAATTTCTGTACCTGATGACTTCCGAGATGGCACTACGAGACGTTGCCAAGCCAAAGAATATTTAGCTTATCCGATGATGACGGCGAAGTTTATCCTGTAAGGTCATCCCTAACGACCGATAACGTCCTGAACCGGGCAACCCTGCTCTGGCTCGGCGAGATGACGCGCACCGTCCGGGAAGACGCCCGCAGCGCGCCTACTGCTGGCTCAGCTCCCCGGCGAGCGCCGTGTCGCCGTAGACCTTCTGCAGCGCCTCGCTGATTGCCACCTTGGAGACGGCGATCGTGCGGTTGAGGGCGGCGTCGTAGGTGAAGTCGCCGGCGATGCCGTGGATGTTCGAGTCGAACGCCGTCCCGACGATCTGGCCGCAGACCGGAGGACAACAAATCTCAGCGGACGAGCTCAGTCCTCCTAGCCAGACTTCGGCACTCGGCTTCATAGTGTGCGGCGGCGACCATGTGACGCCGCTATCGGACGTCAAACGCTGCGAGGGGCTTTGGCTGACGGGATGGAGACATACGCCCAAGCCAACCAACAGCTGATTGGTCGGCGAGATTAAGTCGTGGCCCTTGATCGCCCTGCCGTACTTTGCTTTGAGCCGCCGCCTGGTTGGGTGGCTGGCGATCGTCCTTGGCCTGGCTCTCGCCGCCCCGGCGGCCGCGTCTGCCCTGACCGGCTATCCGCAGGTCGTTGCGCCATCCGCAGCGGCCCACGCGGGCGACCTGGGGCTGCAACCTTGCGCCTTCCACTCCAAGGCAGACGGCAAGAACTATCTCGCCGACTGCGGTCAGCTGGTTGTTCCGGAGGACCGGCGCGGTACGCGTAGCCGGCTCATCGAACTTCCCTTGATCCGAATTCGCGCCACGCGCCCCAATCCTGCCGAGCCAATCTTCACCTTCCAGGGGGGACCCGGCGCTTCCAACATCATCGACTTTGCCATCGACGGACTGCTTGCGCGCCACGATGTCGTCATGGTGGGCTACCGCGGCGTCGACGGCGGCGTGAACCTCGACTGTCCGGAGGTGTCCGACCACATCGCCGCCGCGAAGGGCCCGCTAATGGGGCCCGCGGCGCTGGCCAGCATCAGGGCCGGCGCCCGCCTTTGCGCCGCGCGGCTGCTACGCGCGGGCGTTGATCTGGCCGGCTATTCCATGCCCGAAACCGTCGACGACCAGGAACTCGCCAGGCGCGCGCTGGGCTACGGTCCGATCGACTTGCTCGGCGGCAGTTATGGCACGCGCCTGGAGCTGATCTATGAGTGGCGCTATCCGGCCAGTCTTCGCCGGGTGGTCATGATCGGCGCCAATCCCCCAGGCCACTTTGTCTGGGACCCGAAGCTCACCGACGCCAAGCTCGACCGCTACGCGTTGCTCTGCGCCGACGATCGCTATTGCCGTGCCCGGACCACCGACCTGAGGGCGAGCCTGCGGCGGGTTTCGGCCAACATGCCGACGGGCTGGATGGGCGTACCGATCGACCCCGACCGCGTGCGGTTTCTCAGCTTCTTCATGCTCCCCGAGTCGATCGACCCGAAGTCCGCGCCCGTCCCGCTCAGCGGCCCGGCGGCGATCGACATGTGGCTGAGCGCGGCCAGCGGGGACGCCAGTGGCATGGCCTTGTTGTCCGCACTCAGCCATCCGGTCCTGCCGCGATTGATCAACAACTGGGGCGAGTTCCTGGCCATGGGCGCCGGCGACTATGCGCGTCTGACACCCGCCCAGGTCGACGATCTGACCCCGACGGACGTTATCGTCGGCGCGCCATCCAGGTTCTTTTGGGAAATGGCGCGCGACTGGCCCCCCAACGCCGATGCGGATGCCTATTCGGTCATGCAGCCTTCGGCCGTCGAGACCTTGGTGGTCGCCGGAACGCTCGACTTCACCACGCCGATCGAGACCGTGCGGAGCGAGCTGATGCCGAAGCTCTCCCATGGCAGCCTGGCGCCGCTGGCCGAGTTCGGACATACGGCCAGCTTCTGGGGCTCACAGCCCGCCGCGCGTGACCGCCTCCTCGCAACCTTCTTCGACAAGGGCCAGGTGGACGCCAGCCTCTATGTCCGCCAGCCGCCGGTGTTCCAGGTCGGCAATGGCCTGAGCGCGCTGGCTCATCGGATCCTGCTCATCGCTGTCTTCACCGCCGGCGTCCTGATCGGCGCGGTCTGGTTTGTGGTCCGTCGCCTTGGACGTCGGCGGCGGATCGCTGAACCCGGGTAACGAGCGGTTGCGACGACGCATCATCGAATGCACGGAACCTGTCCGCGAAATCGTCCGGTTTGGGCGTGCGGCGATTTTCGGGTCCTATCGCTGCTAGCGGACCTTGGGATGGTCTCCTGTCGGTCGAACCCGGTCGATTCGAACGTCTGCTTCAGGGAGGGGCAGAGTCCGCAGTTGGCGCGAAGCCGACACGTCCGGCCGTCTCCCTCGCTCGGCCGCCTCCTGCGCGCCGCGGCTACTGCTGGCTCAGCTCCCGCGCCAGCGCCGTGTCGCCGTAGACCTTCTGCAGCGCCTCGCTGATCGCCACCGTGGAGACCGCGATCGTGCGGTTCAGGGCGGCGTCGTAGGTGAAGTCGCCGGCGATGCCGTGGATGTTGCCAGTCGAACGCCGTGCCGACGATCTGGCCGCGGGCGTCGACCACCGGCGAGCCGGAGCTGCCGCCGGTGATGTCGTTGGTGGTGGCGAAGTCGAGCACGGTGGCCGGGTCGAGCTTCTGGGCGTCGGCGGTCCAGCGGCCCGGCAGCCGGTAGGGCGGCGCGCCGGTGGCGCGCTGGAAAAGGCCGGCGAAGGTGGTGAACGGCGTCAGCGCCTGGCCCTGGTCGGTCCAGCCGGCGACCTTGCCGTAGCTGAGGCGCAGCGAGAAGTTGGCGTCGGGATAGAGGCCCGAGCCCTCGAAGGTGTAGCGCACCCGGGCGATGCGCTCGCCGCCGTCCTGGATCGGCGCCTCGACCTCCTCCTCCCAGACCTGCCGGGCGGCGCGCGACAAGGGATCGGTGCGCAGCACGAACTGGATCATCGGGTCGTCGGAGGCGGCGACCGCGGCCATGCCGCCGTCCCACAGCGTCTTGCGCAGGGCCGGATCGCCGAGCTTCGAGCCGGCGACCAGCCGCTCGGCCAGCGCCTCGGGACTCTCGGTCCCGAGCAGGATGGTCACCGCCTGCGAGTCGGCGCCCAGCTGCGCGCGGCTCTTCGAGAGCCAGAACTCCAGCCGCAGCCGCTCGAGCACCGGCTGCAGCGGCTTGGGATCGACCAGCAGCTTCTCGTCGAGCGCCAGCCGCGAGTCGGCGTACTCGGGCAGCCGCACGCCGCTCGGCTTGACCCGCTCGGCGGCGCCGCGCACCAGCTCGCGGGCGTAGCGGTAGAGGTCCGAGCCGCCGCCGGCGCCGGCCTCCAGCTCGTGCCAGACCACGAACTGGCGGGCGTAGGCCTGCTCGCCCGCCTCGATCTGGGTCCAGGGATCGCCGATGTCGGCGGCGAGCTTCGGATCGGTGGCGAGCCGGGCCTTCAGGTCGGCCTCGTCCTTCGCCCGCGCCGCCATGAAGGCCGGGTCGCGCAGCGCCGTCAGCCGCCCCTCGAGCACCTTCTGGGTGTTCTCGGTCTCGAAAAGGTCGCCGGCCACCAGGCGGCGCATCGCCGGACCCTGGTCGCCGAGCTTGGCCAGCCGGCCGCGCAGCTCCGCCATTTCCGCGGTCAGCAGCGGCAGCGAGGTGTCGCGCAACGCCTGCAGCTGCGCCACCGTCAGGCGCCGCTCGGTGACGCCGGGATTGCCGGAGACGAACACCGGCTCGCCGGCCTGCGGCGAGGCGGTCGACCAGGCGAGGAAGTCGGGCGTCGCGGCCGGCTTGCCGTTCTCGTAGAGCCGCAGGAAGGCGCAATCGAGGTCGTAGCGCGGGAAGTTGAAGTTGTCCGGATCGCCGCCGAACCAGGCGGCGTCGAACTCCGGCGCGAACACCAGGCGCACGTCGGCGTAGCGGCGGTACTTGTAAACCTTGAACTGGCCGCCCTGGTAGAAGCTGATCACCTGGCAGCGGTAGCGCGGATCGCCGGCGCAGGCCTCGCGCTCGACGTTGGCGATGGCGGTCTGGCGGGCGGCGGCGAAGTCCTCGCCGAGCTTGCCGGGACCGGCCGCGAAGATCGGCGCGGTGACGTCGGCGATCGCCACCAGCACCTCGGCCTGCACGTCCGGGCAGGTGCGCTCCTCGGCCGCGCCGGCCGCGACGAAGCCCTCGGCCACATAGTCCTTGTCCGGCGGCGACAGCTGCCCGGCGCAACCCACGATGCAGTGCTGGTTGGTCAGGATGAGCCCGCCGCGTGAGACGATCGAGGCCGAGCAGCCGTTGGTGAGCCGCACCGAGGCGTCGCGCAGATGGTCGAGCCACCGCCCGTCCAGCGTGACGCCGAGAGCATCCTTGACGCGCGCCACCGGCGCCTCGTCGAAGGGCCACATGCCCTCGTCGGCCTGCGCCGCCCCAGCGCACAGCAGCAGCACCGCGCCGCCCAAGGCGAGAGCCTTCCCGAACATCGGGAGAGTCTAGGGCCACGCTGGTCCGGCGTCCACGGCGCGGACCTGCGGCGCGATTTCCCGGCTTCACGACGGCGCCGCGCAGCGCCATCAATGCGCCCGTCTCATTCCGCCCGCGAGCTCGCCGATGCCCCTGAACGCCCAGTCCGTCGCCGCCGCCATGCAGTGCCTGGACGACTTCATGGCCGCCTTCAACGCCCGCGACATCGCGGCCTGGCAGCAGACCTTCAACTTCCCCAGCGTGCGGCTGGCCTCCAACACGCTGACGATCATCGACGCGGATTATCACCAGCCGCAGATGTTCGGCCGCGGCGCGCTCGACCGACTGGGACCACTCGGCCTGGGCGAGGCGCGAGGTGATCCACGCCGGCGACGACAAGGTGCACATCGACACCCGCTTCGTGCGCTACCGCAAGGACGGCAGCGAGCTCGGCGCGTTCGACTCGATCTACGTGGTGACCTGCGAGAACGGCCACTGGGGCGTCAAGGCGCGCTCGAGCTTCGCCCCATGACGCCGTTCCGCACCTCCTACGCCTCGTTCGCCACCGCCGCCGATCCGCCGCTCAGCGTCGCCGGCAAGCTCTCGACGCCGCTGGAGGGCCCGCCGGTTCCGGGCGTCCTGATCTGCCATGGCTCGGATGGCGTCGACGGCCGCGGCGCGTTCCACGCCGAGGCTCTGAACGCGGCGGGGATCGCCACCTTCGAGATCGACATGTGGGCCGCGCGGGGCGTCGGCCGCGGCGCGGCGAGCCGGCCGCGCGCCGTTCCCGAGACGCTGCCGGACGCCTTCGCCGCGGCGGCGTTCATGGCCCGCCAGCCGGAGATCGACCCGGCGCGGATCGGCATCCTGGGCTTCTCGTGGGGCGGCGTCGTCTCGCTGCTGACCGCGACGCGCCGCTGGCGCGACCAGCTGGGCGCCGCCGCCCCGCCGCTCGTCGCCCACGCCGCCCTCTACCCGGTCTGCTGGTCCTACGGTGTCGTGCCGGGCTTCTCGCTCGACGAGCTCACCGGCGCGCCGATCCTGATCCAGACCGGCGATGCGGATACCTACGACGACCCCGACGGCCTCGATCAGCTGCTGGCCCGCCTGCCGCCCGCCTCGCGCGCCCTGATCCGCGGAATCACCCACAAGGGCGCCGGCCACGCTTTCGACCGCCAGGGCGAGACCAAGGAGATCAACGACCCCTTCGCCCACAAAGGCAAAGGCGGCCCGGTGACGATGGCGTTCCATCCCCAGGCCGCCGAGGCGGCGCGGGCGGCGAACGTCGCCTTCTTCCTGGAGACGCTCTGAGAACGGATCAGGGCGCGTCGTTGGTAGGCGCGAGCGCGTTGTCGTATATCGCCTTTCTGATCGCCTCGACGTTGGCTTGGGCCTTGGCGGCCTCTGCAGGCGTGGCGACACGCCATCCAGGCGGAATCACTGCGTTGGCGGGAGCTACCGGGCCGCTCGTCCCTCCCGGCCCCGCGTCCGGAAACATCACCTCCCCATGCGGGCCGATCAGCACCGGGCCAACGGCGCCGCCGCCGCTGTGGTCCGAGCCTGCGCTGCCGCCCTGCGCCCCCTCACCGCCCGTTGAGACAGGCGCGGCGACGGCAGGGGCGCCCGCTTCCTTCTTTGGGGGCCAGAAGTGCCATGCGCCGAACGCCAGCGCTCCGCCGATACAAACCACCATGCCGACAAGCGAGAGCATCTTCGTTCCCTCTCCGGGCTGATTGCGGCGGCGCCAAAGGTCAGCCCAACGAGCGAGCGCGATGCCGATCTTGCTTTCGGTGCTGATAGCCATCCCGACACGATCCTGCCCGGACTCCGGCTCGGCGCCAACGCTTAGGTTCTTCGAGGCGCCGCCTCATGCCGGACAGCGGCTTGGGCGTCCGGGCGTTACCCCGAATTAATTGGTCCGGCTCGACGCGGCGAACTTAAGACACGGCCCGCAAGCGAGGGGACGATGTCGCTAGCTCTGGCCACCTTGATCTACGAGTGGCGCCGCTACCTGGCGGCGGTCATCGCACTGGCGTTCTGCGGGATGATGGTGATGGCCTTCTCCGGCATGTTCGCCGGCATCATCCACACCGAGTTCGCCACCTGGGAGCGCTCGCGGGCCGACCTGATCATCCTGCCGGCCAACGTGAAGAGCCTGGTGAACAGCAACGCCAGCCTGCCGGCGCGGGTGAAGCCGCAGATCTACCTGCATCCCGAGGTGGTCGACGTCGAGGAGCTCGGCGGCGACGGCGCGCAGTTGGTCAACATCGCCGAAGCCTGGCCAGAAGCAGGTGCAGCGCTTCGTGCAGATCTTCTCGGTCGAGCCGACCGTGGACTCGGTGACGATGCCGTCCGACCTCGGCGAGGACGTGCGCCAGGCGCTGATGGAGCCGGGCGCGATCGTGATCGACGCCAGCAACCTTGTCCCGCTCGGCGTCAAGGTCGGCGACAAGGCCGACGCTCAACGGCCACACGGTCTGGGTGCGCGCGGCGATCTCACGGCTACCAGAGCCCCGAGCAGCCGGTCGTCATCACGTCGCGCGAGACGGTGCGGCTGATGGGCATGGACCAGGAGGGCCTGCGGATCGGGCCGCTGATGGTGAAGATCCGCGATCCCAAGCGCGCCGACATCGTCCGCGACCAGCTGAACGCCATGGCGCAACGGCGCCTACTCGGCCCAGACCATGAAGCAGTTCAATCTGGCCAACGAGACAGGCGGTGATGGGTGAGCAGATCATCGGGCTGCTGCTGGGCTTCTCCATCTTCCTCGCCGTCCTGATCGGCATCGGCGTGACGTCGCAGACGCTGCGCGGCGCGATCCTCTCCAACATCCGCGAGTTCGCCTCGCTGCGCGCGCTCGGCATCTCGATGGGCTCGCTGCGGCTGATCGTGATGGAGCTGTCGTTCTGGGTCGGCGTCGCCGGGCTCGGGCGCGGCGATCCTGCTCACCGTCGTCATCGCCACGCTGGGGCAGACCATCGGCCTGCCGATCGTCGCTGCGCCTGCCGATCATGGGTCAGGTCTGCGTCTGCTGATGGTGCTGGCGGTGGTCTCCGGCGCGATGGCGATGGGCATCCTGAAGAAGAGCCAGCCGGCGGATCTGCTGCGATGAGCCACGCCCTGCAGCCGCATGGCCTCGTCGCCGAGCGCCTCACCAAGCGCTTCAAGACCGGCCGCACCCACGTGACCGTGCTGGCCGAGCGTCGACTTCGAGGCGAGGCCGGGCGAGGTGACGATGGTCATGGGCCCGTCGGGCTCCGGCAAGTCGACCCTGATCGCCGCGCTCTCGGGCCTGATGCGCCCGGACGAGGGCACGGTCATCGGCGCTGGGCGCCGACCTGTGGAGCCGCAAGGCCAGCCGCATCGACCGCTTCCGGCTCGACCACTGCGGCTTCATCTTCCAGGGCTTCAACCTGTTCCCGGCGCTGACCGCCTACGAGCAGGTGGCGACGGTGCTGCGCTACAAGGGCATGAGCCGCAAGGCGGCCCGCCAGCGGGCGATCGAGGCGCTGACCGAGGTGGGCCTGGAGCGCGCGGATGCGACAGCGCCCGTCGGAGCTCTCCGGCGGCGAGAAGCAGCGGGTCGCCATCGCCCGCGCGCTCGCCAAGCAGCCCGGCCTGGTGTTCGCCGACGAGCCCACCTCGGCGCTCGACGGCGAGAGCGGCCAGATGGTGGTGCGCCTGCTGCGCCGCGCGGCCACCGAGCACGGCGCGGCGGTGATCTGCGTCACCCACGACCCGCGGCTGGAAGCCTTCGCCGACCGGCTGGTGCGGCTGGAGGACGGCCGCGTGCTTTCCGACGAACCCTTGATCCGGGCCAAGCCGACGCCCGTGCTGGAGCCCGTGCCCTCGTGACCGCCCCGCGCATTCTCCCCGCCCTCCTGCTCGTCGGCCTGGCGCTTGGCGCCGCCGGCTGCCAGCGCGGCGGCCAGCAGGCCAAGGCCGCCGCCCTCGACCCCGGCCGCGGCGCCCTACACCGCCATCGCCGACGGCAAGGCCGACGTCGAGGGCGGCATCATCCAGGTCGCCGCCCGCACCGCCGGGCGTGGTCAGCGCCGTCTACGTCCAGGAGGGCGACGCGGTGAAGAAGGGCCAGATCCTCGCCCGCCAGGAGCAAGACGCGCCGCAGCTGGCCGTGCAGACCGCCGAGGCGACGCTCGCCCAGGCCAGGGCCGCCACGGCGCTGACCGACACCCAGATGTCGGCCGCCCAGCGCGAGGTGACCCGGCTGAAGCCGCTCGCCGCCTCGCGCTTCGTCTCCAGCCAGTCGGTCGACCAGGCCGGCGACCAGGTGCGCAACGCCAACGCCACCCTGGAGGCCGAGCACGCGGCGGTCGAGGTGGCCGAAACGCAGCTGGCGCAGGCCCGGTTCGCGCTGGAGCAGACCATCATCCGGGCGCCGATCGACGGCAAGATCGTGCGCCGCTACGCCAACCCGGGCGTCGGCGCCTCGACGCTGAACGTCACCGCCGATGTTCGACCTGGAGCCGGCGACGCGGCGGATCGTCCGCGCCGAGGTGTCGGAGAGCGCCCAGCCGTTCGTGTCGGTCGGCCAGAAGGTGCAGCTGGTGGCAGAGGCCGACCAGTCGAAGAGCTATCCCGGCAAGGTGCTGCGCATCGCCCCGGTGTTCGGCCAGCGCAAGCTGCAGTCGGACGATCCCTCCCAGCGCACCGACGACCGCGTGGTCGAGGTGGTGGTCAGCGCCGACGGCGCCCCGTTCCTGATCGGCCAGCGCGTGCTGGTGAAGTTCCAGAAGGCCGGCGCTTGACGCTTCCAAGAGCGCCGCGCACAAGGCCGGCCTCGCAGGATTGGGAGCTTTGAGGGCCATGGCTGACATCCGTTTCGACGGCAAGGTGGCGATCGTGACCGGCGCGGGCGGCGGGCTCGGCCGCCAGCACGCCCTGGAGCTGGCCCGGCGCGGCGCCAAGGTCGTGGTCAACGACCTCGGCGGCGCGGTCGACGGCTCCGGCGGCTCGTCGGAGGCCGCGGCCAAGGTGGTCGAGGAGATCAAGGCGGCGGGCGGCGAGGCGCTGGCCAACGGCTCGTCGGTCACCGACGACGCCGGCGTCGCCCTCATGGTGAAGCAGGCGATCGACGCCTGGGGCCGCGTCGACGTCCTGGTCGCCAACGCCGGGGTGCTGCGCGACAAGTCGTTCGCCAAGATGGAGATCGCCGACTTCGAGTTCGTGCTGAACGTGCACCTGATGGGCACGGTCAAGCCGGTGAAGGCGCTCTGGGAGATCATGCGCGAGCAGAACTACGGGCGGATCGTGGTCACCACCTCGTCCACCGGGCTCTACGGCAACTTCGGCCAGACCAACTACGGCGCGGCCAAGCTGTCCCTCGTGGGCTTCATGAACTCGCTGAAGCTCGAGGGCGCGAAGAACAACATCCACGTCAACGCCATCTCGCCGGTGGCCTACACGCGGATGACCGAGGGCATCATCCCCGGCCAGATGGGCGAGCGGCTGAGCCCCGACCATGTGACGCCCGGCGTGGTCTACCTCTGCTCCGACGAGGCCCCGACCGGCGCGATCCTCACCGCCGGCGGCGGCGCGTTCGCGATGGCCCGGCTCTACGAGACCGAGGGCGTCTATCTCGGCGAAGGCGCCCACTCGGTCGAGGAGGTGCGCGACAACTGGGCCAGGATCGCCGATCCGGCCGGCCAGCAGGCCTATACGAACGGCGGCGAGCAGACCCAGAAGTTCTTCCGCATCATGAGCCAGACGGCCTGAGGGCGCCGCGCCGGGCGCTTGCGCCTGGGTTCGAAGCGGACCACCTTGTATCAAGGATTGATACGAGGCCGTCATGGGTACGAACGTCCACCTGACCCCCGAGCTCGAACGCTTCGCCCGCGAGGTCGTCGCCGAGGGCCGCTACAACAACGTCAGCGAAGTGGTGCGCCAGGGCCTGCGGCATGCTGCAGGAGGCGGAGGAGCGCCGACGCGCCTTCACCAAGACGCTGGACGACGCAGTGGCCGAGGCGGAGCGCGACGGATGGATCTCGGGTGAAGACGCGCTGGCTGAGATGGACCGCGTCATCGACGAACTTGAACGGGAGCATGGAACCAAGGCCGCGGAGGGCAAAGGCATAGCTGCCCGCGCCCGCCTCTCGCCGCGAGCGCAGGCAGAGTTGACGGAGGCGGCTGCGCTGGATTTGGGCTGACAGTCCGCGTCGGCGCCCGGCGGCTGCGCCAAGCGGTCGCGGCGCTCACCCGTCACCTGGGCGACCACCCGTATGGCGGGTAACGCGGCGCCCCGAAATGGCGCGCGATCCCTATCGGTTCGCGGTCGTCGCGCGGCTTTCCCTACATCGTCGTCTACGACGCCGAGCATGAGGCCGCCAGCATCGTGCGGATCGTCCACGGCGCGCGCGACCTGCCCGAGGTCCTCCGCGACCTGCAGTAGGCGACTGATCGCCGGTCACAAATCCGCTTGCGCGGGCCGGCCCGGCGGGCTTCCCTTGGCGCAAGCGCCCGGCCAGAGGCGTCGTACGCTGTTCCGCCTGAGGATTCGCCCCGTGACCGCCGCCTCGACCCCCGCCGCCGACGCCCCCAGCATCAGCTGGCCCAGGCTGTTCGCCTTCGCCTTGCCGGGATTGCCGATCGGCGGCCTCGCCGTGGCGCTCTCGGTCTACCTGCCGCGCTACTACGCCAGCCACATCGGCCTCACCCTGGCCGCGGTGGGCGTGGCGTTCATGGCGGTGCGGCTGCTCGACATGTGCTTCGACCCGGTGATCGGCGTCGTCATGGACCACACCCGGACCCGGCTCGGGCGCTATCGGGTCTGGTTGCTCGGCGGTGCGCCGCTGCTCGCCGTGCCGGTCTACATGCTGTTCCTGGCGCCGGCCGGCGTGACGCTCATCTACCTGCTCATCTGGCTCTTCATCTACTACCTCGGCACCTCGGTGATCGCGCTGGCGCACGCCTCCTGGGCGTCGGTGGTCGCCTCGAAATACCATGACCGCTCGCGCGTCTTCGGCACCATCCAGGTGGTCAGCACCATCGCGGCGGCCGCCGTGCTGATCGCACCGATCATCATTCCCAACTCGGTGACGGCGACCCGCTACATGGGCTGGTCGATCGTCATCGCCGTGCCGATCGGCATCCTGATGGCCAGCCTCTTCACCCCCGAGCGCATCACCGTCGAGCATTCCAGCGAGAAGGTCACGCTCCGGGACTACTGGGAGATGGTCTCCTGGCCGGAGATGCGCCGCATCGTCGCCGCCGCTTTCTGCCTGACCCTCGGGCCGGGCTGGATGAGCGCGATGTACCTGTTCTACTTCACGGATTCGCGCGGCTTCACGTTCCGGACCGCCTCGGCGCTGCTGCTGCTCTACATCGCCGCCGGGGTGATCGGCGCGGCCGCGCTCTCCTGGCTGGCGACTCGCCTCGGCAAGCACCGCACGCTGATGATGGCCTCGACCGGCTACTCGCTGGGCCTGATCCTGATCGCGCTGATGCCGAAGGGGGCGCTGCTGCCGGCGGCGATCCTGATGTTCGCGTTGGGCTTCCTGGCCGCCGGCTTCGTGCTGCTGGGCCGGGCGATGTGCGCCGACGCGGGCGATGCGATCCGGCTTGCGAAGGGCAAGCATCAGCAGGGCCTGCTCTATGCGATGATGACCAGCGTCGAGAAGATCGCCAGCGCGTTCTCCATCGGCCTCACCTTCACCATCCTGGGCGCGGTCGGCTACCAGGCCAAGGAAGGCGCCCACAACACGCCGGCGGCGATCCACAACCTCGAGCTGGTCTACATCCTGGGCCCGATCTTCTTCGTCATGCTCGGCGGCGCCTGCTACATCGGCTACAAGCTCGACCACAAGCGGCATGCCGAAATCCGCGCCGCGCTCGACGAGCGCGACCGGACCCCGATCGACCCCGCCGCCGTGCTGGAGCCGATGGGCGGCGACATCGTCACCGCGCCGGCCGAGTAGGCGCCTGATTTGCGGGTGCGCGGTTCCGACCGGGGCGTGATTTAATCCTCCGATAATTTGGAGCGCCAAAGGCGCCCACGAGTGATTTCGGAGGATCGCCTTGTCTTCAGCTTCCCAGCCGGCCGCAGCGGCGCCGCGCGTCCCGCTTCACAACATCCTCAGCTTCGGCACGCTGGGCGTTCCGCTCTCGGCGATGCTGGTGCATGTTCGGCGTCTACCTGCCCCGGCACTACGTCAGCCTCGGAATCGGCGACTTCAAGCCGGGTGCGAAGCCGCGTTCCTGGCCGTCGCCGCCGCGATTACCCTGACCCGCATCATCGACATCGTCTTCGACCCGCTCGTGGCGCTGGCGATGGACTGGACCAGGACGCCGGTAGGCCGCTACCGGCCCTGGCTGCTGGCCGGCGCGCCGCTGGTCATGCTCGGCATCTACAAGCTGCTGATGCCGACCGGGCACGTGACGCTGGTCTACCTGATCGGCTGGCTGGTGCTGACCTACGCCGGCCTCTCGATGATGACCCTCGGGCTCGCGGCCTGGTCGGCGGTGCTGGCCAAGACCTACGACGACCGCTCGCGCGTGTTCGCCATCCAGCAGGCGATGGGCGTCATCGGCTCGGTGGCGATCCTCTGCCTGCCGATCATCACCCACGGCAAGCTTGCCGCCGGGGTGAAGTCCAGCATGCCGACGCTGGGGCTCATCCTGATCGTCGCCTTCCCGATCGCGCTGGCCATCTGCGCGGGCCTGACGCCCGAAAGGCTGCGGCGATCCCCAAGCGGCCCGCCTTCACGCCGGGCGACTACTTCCGCGCGCTCGGCCGGCCTTCGATGCTGCGGCTGATCCTGGCCGACCTGGCGCTGACGCTCGGCCCGGGCACCACCGGGCCGCTCTACGTCTACTACTTCCATGACGCCAAAGGCTTCACGGTGCCCGACGTCGGCCTGCTGCTGATCTCCTACATCGGGGCCGGCATCCTCGGCGCGCCGTTCTGGGGTCGGGTTTCCGGTCGCTTCGGCAAGCACCGCACGCGTGCAGATCGCCTGCGTGTGCTACTCGATCACCCAGGCCATCCTGATGGCGCTGCCGCGGGTCTGGCCGCACTACACCCTCGGGCAGTCGATCCCGACCATCGTCGGGATGTTCTCGGTCGGCTTCTGCGCCAGCGCCTTCCTGCTGCTGGTCCGCTCGATGATCGCCGACGTCGCCGACGAGGTGAAGCTGGAGGTCAGAGCAGGACCTCACCTCCCTGCTCTTCTCGATGGTCACCACCACCACCAAGGTCGGCGCCAGCATCACCGTGCTGATCGTTTTCCCGATCCTGGCGGCTGTCGGCTACAACGGCGCGGAAGGCGCGGTGAACACCACGGGCGCCATCTTCGGCCTGGAGATGTGCTACCTCTTCGCCCCGATCATCCTCGTCTGGTTCGGCGGGGCGATGTTCTTCGGCTACAAGCTCGACGCCAAGCGGCACGCCGAGATCCGCGCAGGCCTCGCAGCGTCGGATGTCGCCGCTCGCCGAGGAGTCGCTGGTCGGCCCGACCGGCGAGGCGCCGGAGGTGGTGGCGGCCGCCGGATAGCGGCGCCGTCCGGCGCGGCGGCCGCTTTTGCGGGTGGGCGCCCTGCCGAAAGCCGTGATCTAATCCTCCCCAGCGGAACGCCGAAGGCGTCCACACGGTCTGGGAGGACCGCCCATGGCTGCACCTGCGGCTCACGCCGCCGACTCGAAGGTCCCGCTGCCGACCATCTGGGCGTTCGGCACGATGGCGATGCCGGTCGCCGGGATGGGCCTGCTCTACGGCGTCTACCTGCCTCGCCACTACGTGGGGCTCGGCATCGGCTTCGTGGCGGTGGCCTTCGCGATCACGGTCGTGCGGTTCGTGGACGTGTTCTTCGATCCGCTGGTCGCCCTGGTCATGGACCGCACCAAGACGCCGATCGGACGCTACCGGCCGTGGCTCGTGCTCGGAACGCCGATCGTGATGCTCGGCATCTACATGGCGATGATGCCGCACGGTCCGGTGAACCAGCTCTACCTGATCGTCTGGCTGATCGTCAGCTTCGCCGGCCTCTCGATGCTCACGCTCGGGCAGGCCGCATGGTCTGCCGTCGTCGCCACCGGCTACCAGGACCGGGCGCGCCTCTACGCCTGGACCTCGCTGATGGGCGTCCTCGCGGTCGACGCGATCCTGCTGCTGCCGGCGCTCACCCACGGCAAGGTCGCCGCCGGTCTGAAGTCGAGCTTCCCGATCATCGGGCTGATCCTGCTGATCACCTTCCCGATCGCCCTCGTTATCTGCACGGTGTTCACGCCGGAGCGGATCACCGGCCCGGTCCAGCGGCGCGAAGTTCAAGCTCGCCGACTACCGGCGGGCCATCGCCAGGCCGACGATGATGCGGCTGATCTGCGCCGACTTCCTGCTGGCGCTGGGGCCCGGCACCACCGGGCCGCTCTACGTCTTCTATTTCCACGACGCCAAAGGCTTCACCATCCAGGACGTCAGCGTGTTGCTGATCTTCTACGCCAGCGCCGGCATCCTGGGGGCGCTGTTCTGGGGCGGCCCGATGGCGCAGCGGTTCGGCAAGCACCGCGCGCTGCAGATCGCCTGCGTCGCCTATGCGATCACCCAGTCCATCCTGATGGCCGTGCCGCGCATGCACGGCAAATACGCCTTCGCGGATTCGCTGCCGACCGCGGCGGCGATGGTCACGGTCGGCTTCTGCGCCTCGGCGTTCCTGATCCTGGTGCGCGCGATGGTGGCCGACGTCGCCGACGAGGTGCGGCTCGACCAGAAGCAGGACCTCACCAGCCTGCTCTATTCGATGGTCACCACCACGACCAAGATCGGCGCCAGCATCACCGTGGCGGTGGTCTATCCGGTGCTGGCGCTGGTTCACTACAACGGCGCCGAAGGCGCAGTGAACACGCCCCAGGCCATCTTCGGCCTGGAGATGTGCTACCTGTTCGCGCCGGTCATCCTGGTCTGGGGCGGCGGCGCGATGTTCTTCGGCTACAAGCTCGACGGCAAGCGCCATGCCGAGATCCGCGAGGCGCTCGCCCAGCTCGACTTCGCCGCCGCCGAGGAGTTGATGGCCGGCGCCGTTTCGGAGGCGCCTGCGCCGGCGGAATAGCTCAGTCGGCCAGCACCCGCGCCGCGCCCAGGAACGCCCGCGCCACGGCGCCGTCCGGATCGCTGACCACCAGCGGCATGCCCTCGTCGGCGCCCTGGCGCAGCGCGATGTCGATCGGGATCTCGGCCAGCAGCGGCACCCGCAGCTTCACCGCCTCGGCCCTGGCGCCGCCTTGCCCGAAGATCGGGATCCGGGCGCCGGTCGCCGGATCGGGGAACCAGGCCATGTTCTCGATCACGCCCAGCACCGGCGTGCCGAGCTTCTGCAGCATGGCGGCGGCGCGGCGCGCGTCGATCAGGGCGATCTCCTGCGGGGTCGAGACGATCACCGCGCCGTCGACCTTGAAGTCGTGGAACAGCGTCAGCTGGATGTCGCCGGTGCCGGGCGGCATGTCGACCACCAGCATGTCGAGCTCGTCGCCGGCCGAGCCCCAGCGCACGTCCTTGATCATCTGCCGCACCGCGGAGGTCACCATCGGTCCGCGCCAGATCATCGCCCGGCCCTCGTCGACGATGAATCCGATCGACATGAGCCTGAGGCCATGCGCGGTCAGCGGCGTCAGCTTGCCGTCCTCGAACACCGGCTCGTCGTCGACGCCCATCATGCGCGGCACCGAGGGGCCGTAGACGTCGCAGTCCAGCAGGCCGGTCCGCAGGCCGAGCGCGGAGAAGGCGCAGGCCAGGTTCACCGCGACGGTCGACTTGCCGACCCCGCCCTTGCCGCTGACCACGGCGATGACCCGCTTCACATGCTCGAACGGCGTCGGCGGCGGCTTGCCGGCCGGGTCGGTGCGCGGATCGTCCGGCACCTTGGCGCTCTTGCGCACCCGGGTGGCGCCGGCGCGCGCCGCCGCCGTCAGCACCACCTGGGCCTTCTCGACGCCCGGGACCGCCTTCAGCGCCTTCTCGGCTGCATCGCGGATATAGGCGTACTGCGCCGCGTCCTCGGACGGGACCTCCAGCATGAAGCCGGCCCGGCCCTCGCCGACCATCAGTCCCTGCACCAGGCCCGCGGCGACCAGCCCGCGCCCGCTCTTCGGGTCGATCACCTTGTCGAGGGCGGCGAGGATGCGGTCTTTGTCCGGCTGGACGGGGGCGTTCATCGGGCCTCATATCCGCGCCCGACCCCGGCTTTACAAGCCGGGTGGCGACGGAGGCGACGATGTATCACGACGGTAGCCGCGCGCTTCAGGACCGCTTCGCCAGCCGCGCGCTGGCCGACCGCCTGGACGAGAAGCTGAGGCGCGAGCGCTTCAACGAGGCGGACAAGGCGCTCGTCGAGGCCGCCAGCTTCTTCTTCCTGGCGAGCGCCGACGCGGAGGGCCGGCCCGACTGCTCGTTCAAGGGCGGCCTGCCGGGGTTCGTGCGGATCACCGCGCCGGACGAGCTGATCTGGCCCGACTATGACGGCAACGGCATGTTCCGCAGCCTCGGCAACATCTGCGCCAATCCTCAGGTCGGCCTGCTTTTCCTGAAGATCGGCGAAAAGGCGGGCCGCCTGCGCATCAACGGCCGCGCCGCGATCGATTTCGAGGATCCGCGCATCGCCGACTTCGCCGGCGCCCAGGCGCTGATCAAACTGACGCCGACCGACATCTTCCCCAACTGCCCGCGCTACATCCCGCACCTGGAGCTGGTCGAGGCCTCGATCTACGCCCCCCGGCCCGAGACGGCGCCGGTCGAGCCGGCCTGGAAGGGCTTCGCCGACTTCAAGGACGTCGTGCCGCCGCGCCACGCGTAGCCCGCTCTGCGCGGTCGATCAGATCGCGCACGTGGTGCAGGCTCTCGGCGATGGCGAGGCACTTCTCGCGCATCTCGTCGGTGGCCTGGAGCAGGTCGGGCACCATCACCGTCATCATGCCGGCGGCATGGGCGGCGCGCACGCCGTTGTGGGAATCCTCCAGCGCCAGGCAGTCGTCCGGCGCCACGCCGAGCCGCTGGGCGGCGGTGAGGAACGGGTCGGGATTGGGCTTGCCGCGCGCATAGTCGCCGGCCGCCACCACCGCGTCGAACCTCGGCAGGATGCCGCTCGGGCCCAGCGTGCGCTGCACGGCGGGATGGCCGGACGAGGTGGCGATGGCGCGCGGGACCTCAGCCGCGTCCAGATGATCGAGCAGCTCGATCACGCCGGCCTTCAGCGCCACCCCGATCTCGCAGGCGGCGCGCACCCGCACATTGACGTCGGCGTGCAGCGCCTCCAGCGGGAAGTCCGGCCCGAAGTGCGCCCGCGCCACCGCATCGCTGGCCGCGGTCGGCAGGCCGATCATGCGGTGGAAGACGTGCTCGGGCATGCTGACGCCGCGCGCCACCGCCAGCTCGACATAGATGTCGCGGATCAGCGCCTCGGTGTCGACGAGGAGGCCGTCCATATCGAACACGACGGCGCGGATGCGGCGAGGGAAGACCATGGCGCCGCATCTACAGGGGTTCGTGGCCTCGGCTCGCTCACATTTGGTCTCGCGCCGTAACGCCGCGGGGGATGCGATTCAGTCGTGTGGCCCAACGTTCGCCCGCGCCTCCTTGAGCTGGGCGAGCTCGGCTTCCAGCTCAGCGATCACCATGCGATTGTCCGCGCCGCCACCGATGCTTGATGGCGTGATGAGGATTTCGAGCTCGCGCTGGATTTTCGCTATGGCGTCGTCCAGCTCCTCCCGAAGCGGCTTTTCTGGCTCGGACATTGGCGGACCATAAGAGGCGCGCTCTGCAATGTCAGGGTCGAAAGCAGCCCTCCGCATTGGCCGTCAGCGGACGTTCCGCGCCGTTTGCGGGGCCGCCTCAGCCCAGCTGCAGTCCCAGCAGCACGTGCACGTGGCCTTCGGGCCAGTCGGGGATTTCGATGAGGCGCTTGAAGCCGCGCTTCTCGTAGAGACCGGGCGCCTGGAAGTCGTAGCTCATCACGAACGCCTGCTTGCAGCCGCGCCGGCGCGCCTCGGCGAGCGCCGCGTCGAGCAGCGCCAGACCCAGGCCTTGGCCGCGCCAGGCCGGCTCGACCCAAAGCTGCGCGATCTCGGCGACGCCGCCCCAGGTGTGGCCGGCGATCGCGCCGATCCGCGCGCCGTCGTCGTCGAGCACCTCGAACCCCAGCCCGAGGCCATCGCGGTGGCCGGTGGCCGCCGAATTGTGCGCGTAGAGCCGGTCTTCCAGTCCGTCGATCTCGGCCGGCGTGAAGTCATGGCGTGGCAGGACCGGGTGCACGGCCGCTCAGCCGGTGACGAAGCGGTCGGCGCCGTAGCCCTGGAAGTAGAGCAGGCTGGTGAGGTCGGTGTGGTCCAGCCGCGCGTCGGCCTGGTCGGCCAGCACCGGCTTGCCGCGGTAGGCGACGCCGAGGCCGGCGGCGCTCACCATCTCCACGTCGTTGGCGCCGTCGCCCACGGCCAGGGTCTCGGCCATCGAGCAGCCGAAACCGGCGGCCTCGGCCCGCAGCGCATTCAGCTTGGCGTCGCGTCCGAGGATCGGCTCGACCACGCGGCCGGTCAGCGCCTCGCCGTCGTCGATCAGCTTGTTGCCCCAGTGCGAATGGAAGCCGGCGACGTGGGCGACGCGGCCGGTGAAGAAGTCGAAGCCGCCGGAGACCAGCACGCAGCGGGCGCCGGCCGCGGCCATCGTCGCCACCAGCGTCCGCGCGCCCGGATTGAGCTTCACCCGCTCGTCGTAGCAGCGCTGCATGTCCGCCAGCGTGACGCCGGCGATCATCCGCACGCGTTCTCGAAGCGCGTCCTCGAACGCCAGCTCGCCGCGCATGGCCCGCTCGGTGATCTGCGAGACCTCGCGCTTGACGCCGGCGAAGTCGGCCAGTTCGTCGAGGCACTCGACCCCGACGATGGTGGAATCCATGTCGGCGATCAGCAGCTTCTTGCGGCGATGCTCCGCCATTTGCACGCAGACGTCGACCGGCGCTCGCTCCAGCATGTCGAGCGCCTTGGCGCGGGCGATGGTCGGATCGTCGTGCTCGAAGAAGATGTCCGCCGCACCGGCGCCCAGGATGTCGGTGTCCGCGATTGGCGAGCCTGCGCCGGCCACCGCCTCCAGCGCCTGCGGCAGATATTCCTGAAGCGCGTCGAAATCCTTGGCGACGAGGGTAAGAACGATGCGCATGGCCGCTCCCGCTTCCGAGACGCGCATCTGGCTGATCGCCGGACCCACCGCAAGCGGCAAGTCGGCGCTGGCGCTGCGGCTGGCGCAGATGGTCGGCGGCGAGCTGGTCAACGCCAATTCCATGCAGCTCTACGCGGACCTTGCGGTGCTGACGGCGCGGCCGCCCCGCGAGGAGACGCTGCTGGCGCCGCACCACCTCTATGGCGTCGCCGACGCCGCCGACGGCTGGTCGGTCGGCCGCTGGCTGCAGGCGGCGCGCGCGGTGCTGGACGACATCGCCCGCTGGCGGCGCACGGCGATCGTGGTCGGCGGCACGGGCCTCTATTTCCGGGCGCTGACTCAAGGGCTGGCCGACGTGCCGGGCGTGCCGCGCGCGGTGACCGACGCCCTCACCGAGGAATACGCCCGGACCGGCGAGCTGGCGATCCGGCCCCGCCTCGCGCGGCTCGATCCGGAGGCGGCGGCGCGCATCGCCCGCGGCGATCGCCAGCGGCTGGTCCGCGCGCTCGCCGTCGCCGAGCATACCGGCCGCCCGCTCAGCGCCTGGCAGGCCGACACCCAGCCGCTGCTGGCGCCGGACGCCTGGCGCGGCGTCGTGCTGGAGCCGCCGCGCGCGGCGCTTTACGCAGCCTGCGACGCGCGGCTCGCCGCCATGTTCGAGGCCGGCGCGATCGACGAGGTGCGGGCGCTGGCGGCGCGGGAGCTGGACCCTGCCCTGCCGGCGGTGAAGGCGGTGGGCGTGCGAGAGATCATGGAGCATCTGAGCGGCCGCCTCACCCGCGAGGAAGCGCTGGCCCGGGCCCAGCAGGAGACTCGCCGCTTCGCCAAGCGCCAGCTCACCTGGTTGCGCAACCAGACCCCCGACTGGCCGCGCATCGCGTCGGCCGATCCGGAAGATCAGTGGCGGACGCTGCAAGCGATGTTCGGCGCGTGACGGCTGTCGGGGAGACGCGCGCCGCGCCGTCCTTGGGGCGAACGCCGGGAGGATGAGCGATGACGCTGCCGACTGAAGATGCGCTGCGCGCCGCCCTCGAACCGCACATCGCCGCCGGCGGCGCGCCTGGCCTCGTCGCGCTGGCGGCGCAGGGCGACGACGCGCGCGTCGTGGCGCTCGGCGCGATGGACGACGACGGCAAGCGGCCGATGCGGCGCGACGCGATCTTCCGCATCGCCTCGATGACCAAGGCGGTCACCGCGGTCGCCGCGCTGATGCTGGTCGAGGACGGCCGGCTCGCCCTGGATGAGCCGGTCGACCGGCTGGCGCCGGAGCTGGCGAACCGCCGCGTGCTCCGGCGGCCCGACGCGGCGCTCGCCGACACCGTTCCGGCCAACCGGCCAATCACGGTGGAGGACCTGCTCACCTTCCGCTGCGGCCTCGGCATCCTCTTCGGCTCGCCGGCGCAGTATCCGGTCCTCGCTGCGGTGGCCGAGCGCAACCTGATGGGCTTCGGGCCGCCCGATCCCACCGTGGGCTACGGCCCCGACGAGTACATGCGCCGCCTGGGCGAGCTGCCGCTCATGACCCAGCCCGGCGAGGCCTGGCTCTACAGCGCCGGCTCGAACATCCTGGGCGTGCTGATCGAGCGCGCTGCCGGCCAGCCGCTCGGCGATTTCATGCAGGCGCGCATCTTCGAGCCGCTCGGCATGCCCGACACCGGCTTCTTCACCGCCACGCCCGAGCGGCTGCCGACCCTCTACTGGTCGTTCGGCGGCCGGCGGGTGTGGGACGATCCTGCGGACAGCGCCTATGCCACGGCCGCCGGCTTTCCCGGCTGGCGACGCCGGCCTGGTCTCCACCGCCGCAGATTTCCTCGCCTTCTCGCGCTTCCTGCTCGCCGGCGGCCGCGGCGGCGGTCGCCAGCTGCTGCCGGAGTCGGCCGTCGCCGCGATGACCCGCGACCACCTGACCGCCAGCCAGCGCGCCGGCGGCGAGCCGATCCTGACGGCCGACCACGGCTGGGGCTACGGCGTCGCGGTCGCCACCGCCCGCACCGCCGACGGCGTCTCGGCCGGCGCCTACGGCTGGAACGGCGGCCATGGAACCAGCTGGATCATCGACCCCGCGACGCAAACCACCGCGATCCTGATGACCCAGGTCGCCTTCACCAGCCCCGATCCGCCGCCGCTCCACAAGGCCTTCCAGCGCGCGGTGTTCCGCTAGCGCGCGCTCAGGTCATCGGCCCCTGCCGGAGCGCGCCGGGAGACGGACGACGGATCGTCCTTGGCGCCAACGGACGATCTGGCAGCTTGCCTCAGACTGACCGTTCCGATCAGGGCTTTGCCTGATCGACGGCCGGCGCGACGGCTGCGACTTTGCGATCCCATTCAGACGCCAGCCGACGGCAGGCACAATGCCAGCAGGATCGCCGTTGGACTCTCCTCCTCATGGCGTTGAGCGTGCTCGCGAGATCGTCGAGGGGCTCGGCGATGGCTTCCTGAGCGTCGATGCGGACTGGCGGATCACCGACTGCAACGCGGCCCTCGAACGCTTCGTGGAGCTGCCCCGCCTGGCTCTGCTGGGGCGGACGATCTGGGGCATCAGCGGAATCACGAGGACCAGCCCTTTCGCGGCGCTGGCGCGACGCGTGGCGAGAACTCGTGAAGCTGAAGAGGCCGAGATCGGCATTGTCAGCCGCGGAGACAAGCGGCTCTGCTCTGTGCGGGTCTTCCCGTTGGCTGGCGGCGTCGGCGCGGTGTGGAGCGACATCACCGAGATCCGCGCCGCCGGGCTCGCGCTGGCGGAGAGTGAGGCGCGCTACCGGGAACTGGCGGATGGGACGCCGGCGGCGGCGTGGCTGACCCGTAAGGATGGCACACTGGAGTTCATCAACCAGGCCATGTCGGATGGGCTGGGCCGGCCGCGCGAGACGCTGCTGGGCGATGGCTGGCTGAACGCCGTGGATCCCGACGACAAGCCATCGATGCTCAAGGCGAGGCTCGCGGCTTGGTCGGCCCACACCAACTTCGACTACGAGGGGCGGTTTCGCCGCTCAGACGGGGCCTTGCGGATCATCCAGATGCACGGTCGGCCGCGGTTCGATCGGTCGGGCGGTTTCAACGGCTATGTCGGCATGGCCGCCGACGTGACCGACGCGCGGGCCGCCGAGCGTCGGCAGAACCTCCTGATCGATGAGCTCAATCATCGGGTGAGGAACACCCTCGCGACGGTGCTGGCGATCGTGCGTCTGACCTTGCGCGAGGACGCGCCGGCGCCGGAACTCGGAGCGCAGCTGACAGATCGGCTGATGACCCTCTCGACGGCGCATGACGTGTTGATGCGGCAGCACGGGTATTCGGCGGACCTGGCGGATATTGCCCGAGCGGCCGTTGCGCCGCTCGTCCCGTCGGGCCGGATCAGCTTCGCGGGGCCGCCGGCGGGCCTGTCGGCCAACGTCGCCGTCGCGCTCTCGATGGCGTTGCATGAGTTGGCCACAAACGCGCTGAAACACGGCGCCCTTGCCACACCCGCGGGCAGGGTGCGCATGACCTGGACGGCAGTCGACGACGCGGTCGAACTGGAGTGGCGCGAGAGCGGTGGACAACCGGTGCTTCAGCCCGAGGGGACAGGCTTTGGGTTGCAGCTACTGCGCCGCGGATTGGCCGGGACGCTGGGACGGGGGGCAGAGCTGGTCTTCGACCCGGCGGGCCTGATCTGCCGGATTCATGCGGCGACCAAGGGCCTGGAAGATGCGGGCGCGGCGTCGCCGAACTAAACCCGCCGTTAGGGCTCGAGTGCTAAATTCATGACGTCGGTGGTGGTGTCCATCCGCCGTACGCGAACTCCGTCGGCTGCCCGCGATCACCACAGACGCCGTGACATTGCGGCTCGAAGCCTGACGACGAGTTTGCCTGACAGTGTCGTTAACCTCGATCATTGGCGCTCCGAGCGCAATCACCGACCATGCTGCACACGGCTTGGGCCGGTATGATCGCGACAGCGTAGGCTGCTCGAGCCGGAACGGAGGCCGCAATGGCCCCTACCGAATTGGGCTGCACAATGGGGTGGGGCGATTCTTGGAGCTGACTCTTTGAAACCCACGATGCGCCGCAACTCTCTGACCGCCGGCGGTTCGGCGACTGCGCGTCACACCGATGATGCCGACAGGCGCAGGGTTGTCGTCGGGGCTCGTGAGCCCGCCGACGGGAAGTTCGAACTCGCCGCTGGACCGCGACTGGCGCATCATCAGCATCACCGAGAGCGCTGCGGCCTGGGCCGGCTCTACGGTGGGCGACCTTATCGGCCGCCAATGCCAGGATCTGAATCCAGCGGCGACGAAGTTGCTGACCGGCCCCATCGAGGCCGCGTTCGCACGGGGCGTGACGACGAGCCTGGAGCACCCGTCCACACACGTGCCCGGCCGATGGGTGAGGATCGATGTCGCGCCCAGCGACGGCGGCGCTCGGATCCGGTTCGAGGACATCACTGCGCCGGATTCGGCAGACGACGTGGTCGGTCCCGCCGAAGGCCCGGCGGAAATCCTGCTGCTGGACCGGCAGGGCGTCATCGTCTCGGCGAACGCCGCGTGGCGCGCGAGCATTGTCGCGCTGGGGCAGGATCTCGCGAACGTCGGCGTCGGGTTGCGCTATGTCGATGCCGCCAAGACGCTGGCGCCGGACACCGACAAAGCTGCATTCGCAGCTCGGTTGGACGCGCTTCTCTCAGGCGAGGTCCCGCAACTGGAAGCGACTTACAGCCGGGACGGGCCCGACGGCAAACGGCCGCGTCAGGTGCAGATTGCGCCACTGCGGATCGGCGAGACCACCTACTTCCTCGCCATCCATGAAGACCTCACCGAGCGCGCCAAGATCCTCGCCGAGTTGAACGACACCTCGGACCAATTGCTTCACGCGCAGGAACAGGAACGCCAGCGCATCGCCATTGAGCTTCACGACTCCATGAGCCAGCACCTGGTCGGTCTTCTCATGGGCCTCGCCTCGCTGGTCAAACGCCTCGCCGATGACCCTGACGGGCGCGCGCTCGCCGACGAGATGCTCAAGCTGACCAGGCAGGCCGCTCAGGAAACGCGGGTCCTCTCCTATCTGATGAACGCCTCGGGCAAGGATCGGGAGGCCTTCGACTCCTCCGTCCGGCATTTCGTGGAGGGATTCGGGCTCCGTGCCGGCCTGACCGTGACTTTCGAAGCCGAGGGCCGGGTGAATCGGATTGGCGCGGCCACCCAGCACGCCATCTTCCGCGTCGTCCAGGAGGCCATGTCGAACGTTTACCGACACGCCCAAGCGACGCAGGTTTCGGTGAAGCTGGTCGCCCGCGAAGCACTGCTCACCGTCTCGATCGCGGATAACGGCCGAGAGGTCAGACGCGGAGCGGAGATTGGCGAAAACGCGCCGCCGCTCGGTGTCGGCATACCCGGCATGCGAGCCCGGGTCGAGCAGCTGGGCGGCCATCTCGAGGTTGCGTTCGCCGCCGAGGGCGTCACCGTGGTGGCGAGCGTTCCGCTCAGCCCGTAAGGCTGGCGGCCAATGACGGCCATCCACGCCAAGCGAAAGTCGAATCTCCGCCTCACGCCGATCTAAGGCCCGGATGACGAACGGACATTGCTCCGCTCTATCGGCGGACGCCGAGCAGTCGCGGGCTTCAAGGGTTACGACAAATAGTGAGGCGCCGGTTTCGTCCGACACAGTCACCGTCCATGCCCTGGCCTGCCAGAGGGCGGCGGGCTGGTCCCGCAACATTTCTCCGGCGAACCTCGTCGCCTCGATGCGCGCGGCCAGAAGGTCCGGCAACGCGAGGCTGAGTCCCTGCTCGGCGGGGCCGCCGTCGTCGATATGGAAGAAGAACAGCGGCACTATGGAGGCGTCATGGTGAAATGGAGTGGCGCGCGCTTGATGACGTCACCGCCCACGCCACCGGTCCGGGCGTCCGGTTCTGGGCCTTGCACCAAGGTGAATTTGCGATCCCAAGCGAACCATCCAGGCTCTCAGCACCAACCGGGATCGGCGGGGTCGAGCGAGCGAATGAGCGCGTGGTCGCAGACGCGACACACGTACCACGTGCCGCGACGCGGGCCGGACATCGGCTTTGCGAGGCGGCCGGGAGGGACGCGCATGAGGTTGGCGTGCGGTTCTTCATGACGATCGCTTCGGGCGGCCTGGCCGGAGCACGCAGCGCATCGGGGCCGATCTCTTCGGGTCATGCGAACCGGCTAGCGTGCGATGTTGATCCCCTACCTACGTTTAGGCATTGCGACGCAGTTGAGTAGCGGTATGTTCGGTGCGGGCTATAGTCTCAGGCGATAGCGTTGCTCAGCATCTCACGCATACGCCAGGTCCTCGCGATCCACGATCTGGGAAGCTTCGCCAAGGCTGCCGACCGGCTGGGCATCGCGCAATCCAGTCTCTCCAAAAGCGTCGCGCGGCTTGAGGACGAGTTGCAGATCAGGCTTGTCGAGCGGTCGTCGCGCGGTTCGCGGCTGACTGCCGCCGGCGAACTTGTCGCCGAGCGCGCGCGTCAATTGGTCGAACAGACCGAGAGCCTTCAAATAGACCTGACGCTGATCGCCAGCGGCCAACCGTCGAACATCCGGATTGGCATTGCGAGCGCGCTCAACAGCGGCTTCCTCCCGCGCTTCGCCGTCGCGGCGGCCAACACGTTGCCGCAGGTTCGGTTGCACTTCGAGATCGCCCCGAGCCACCGACTCATAAAGTTGCTCGAGGCGCGAAAAGTCGACCTCGTGTTCGCTGGCGCCATGCCTGGCGCAAGCAAATCTCAACTGGATGTCGTCGATGTCTTCACGACGACATTGGCCGTGGCGGCCGCGCCCCGCCACCCGCTGGCGAGATTGAACAAGGTGTCGCTCGACGATCTGCGCCAACACCGCACGTGCGGGCTTCTGCATGCGCACGCCAAGGCGCTTGGGTTCGGCGAGCCCGAGTGGGTGTCGTTCTACGAGTCGAATTGCTTCGACGCCCTGCTGCCCGTGGTGGCCGCCGGTCACGCCGTGCTGATCGCACCGGCGTTCGTGACGAGGCCCCATATCGAAGCGGGCGCGCTCGCCGCGCTGCCCTGCGACTGGACCATCGACATGACCTATGCGGCGATCACCAACCGAGGGGTCGCCGAAACCGTCGCCATCAAGAACCTGATCAATGCGGCCCGCCGGTGCGCACGCGATCTCTGAAGGCGTCTCGCGAGGCGCCGACAGCCTTCGTTCAGCGATTGTTGACGCTGTCCGCCCAGAGTGGCATTTGTCTGGACGGACGATCTGGAGCAACCCGATGCGCTTGCGCGCTCATCGTACTTACACGGCGGCCGGTATCGGTAGGAGGCTAACGCCCTCCCGCCCGATTTCGGTCGCATGCCCAAGGCCCCTCGCGGGCCTTTTTTCTTGCTCCAAACGCCAGACCTCAGAGCCACCCCAATGACCGCCCAGCCCTCCATCAGCCGCCGAAGCCGCAGACCGCCGCCGAGATCATGACCGGCGCCGAGATCGTGGTCCGCGCCCTCGTCGACCAGGGCGTCACCGACCTCTTCGGCTATCCGGGCGGCGCGGTGCTGCCGATCTACGACGCGCTCTTCCACGAGCCGCGCCTGCACCACATCCTGGTGCGCCACGAGCAGGGCGCGACCCACGCGGCCGAGGGCTACGCCCGCTCTACCGGCCGCCCGGGCGTCGTGCTGGTCACCTCCGGCCCCGGCGCCACCAACGCGGTCACCGGCATCACCGACGCGCTGATGGACTCGATCCCGATGGTGGTGCTGACCGGCCAGGTGCCGACCCACCTGATCGGCACCGACGCCTTCCAGGAGTGCGACACGGTCGGCATCACCCGGCCCTGCACCAAGCACAACTACCTGGTGAAGGACGTCGCCGACCTGCCGCACGTGCTGCACGAGGCGTTCCAGATCGCCACCACCGGCCGGCCCGGCCCGGTCGTGGTCGACATTCCCAAGGACGTGCAGTTCGCCACCGGCCTCTACGTCGCGCCCCGAGGCCGCGCGCGCCAGCCACAACTACCGGCCGCGCCTGGAGGGCGACCCCGCGAAGATCGCGCGAGGCGGCGGCGCTGATCGCCGGGGCGAAGCGGCCGATCCTCTACACCGGCGGCGGCGTCATCAACGCCGGTCCGCGCGCCAGCCAGCTGCTGCGCGAGTTCGCGGCGCTGACCCACGCGCCGGTCACCTCGACGCTGATGGGCCTGGGCGCCTTCCCGGCCAGCGATCCGGCCTGGCTCGGCATGGTCGGCATGCACGGCGCCTTCGAGGCCAACCACGCCATGCACGACTGCGACGTGATGGTGGCGATCGGCGCGCGCTTCGACGACCGCGTCACCGGCCGGCTCGACGCCTTCTCGCCCGGCTCGAAGAAGATCCACATCGACATCGACCCCTCGTCGATCGGCAAGATCGTGCGCGCCGACATCGGCATCGTCGGCGACGCCGGCCAGCGTGCTGGAGCGACCTGATCGCGTCGTGGAAGCGGCAGCGGCTGGCGCCCAACGCGGCCGCGCTGAAGGCCTGGCGGGCGCAGATCGACGTCTGGCGCGCGCGCCGCGGCTTCGCCTACCGCCGCTCCGACGAGCTGATCAAGCCGCAGTACGCGCATCGAGCGGCTCTACGCGCTGACCCGCGGCCGCGACGTCTACATCACCACCGAGGTCGGCCAGCACCAGATGTGGGCGGCGCAGTTCTTCCACTTCGACGAGCCGAACCGCTGGATGACCTCCGGCGGGCTCGGCACCATGGGCTACGGCCTGCCGGCCGCGGTCGGCGTGCAGGTGGCGCACCCGCAGAGCCTGGTCATCGACATCGCCGGCGACGCCTCGGTGCAGATGACGATGCAGGAGCTCTCCACCGCCATCCAGTACGACCTGCCGATCAAGGTCTTCATCCTCAACAACCAGTGGATGGGGATGGTGCGCCAGTGGCAGCAGCTGCTGCACGGCGAGCGCTACAGCCACTCCTACTCGGACAGCCTGCCCGACTTCGTGAAGCTGGCCGAGGCCTACGGCGCGCTGGGCCTGCGGGCCGAACGTCCGGACGAGCTGGACGCCAAGATCCAGGAGATGATCGACAGCATCCGGCCCGGTGCTGTTCGACTGCCGCGTCGAGAACGCCGAGAACTGCTTCCCGATGATCCCCTCCGGCAAGGCCGCACAACGAGATGCTGCTGGGCGAGGACGCGGGCGATCTCGGCGCGGTGATCGACGAGGCGGGGAAGAGGCTGGTCTAGGCGAGGGCGCGGTCCGTGGACGTGCTGGCCCAGGTGAACGTCGCGATCGACGAGGACCGGCGCTCGCCGTGCCTCTGGGCGCCGATCGAGCAATGGGCGGCGTTGGCCGAGCAGCTAGGCCGCGGGCCGAACCGGATCGGCGTGATCGTCTACCGCGGCAGGACCATCCGCGCCGGCCCGCCCTACTCCGACATCACTACCCGCCGGCCGGACGGCTAGCGGCGGTGCTGGCGCCGGCGCGTCGGCGAAGCTAGGAAGGCGCCATGACCGTCGAACCGCCCGCCTCGGCCTATGACATGGGCCATAAGGTCGAGACCGAGAGCCTCGCCACCTTCGCCATCCTGGTCGACAACGAGCCGGGGGTCCTGCACCGCGTGGTGGGGCTGTTCGCGGCGCGCGGCTACAACATCGAGAGCCTGACCGTCGCGGAGACCGACGAGAGCGCCCACACCTCGCGGATCACCATCGTCACCCGCGGCACGCCGCAGGTGCTGACCCAGATCCAGGCGCAGCTGGAGAAGATGGTCTCCACCCGCCACGTACTGAACGTCACCGCCGACCCCAACGGCGTGCAGCGCGAACTCGCCCTGGTGAAGGTGCGCGGAACCGGCGCCGAGCGGGTCGAGGCCCTGCGCATCGCCGACATCTTCCGCGCCCGGGTGATCGACACGACCAGCCAGAGCTTCATCTTCGAGATCACCGGCGCCCCCTCGAAGATCGACAAGTTCACCGACCTGATGCGCCCGCTGGGCCTCGTCGAGGTCTCCCGCACCGGCGTCCTCTCGATCGAACGCGGCGAAGAGGTGCTCTGAATCCCCGAAAATCCGCTCATCCCGTCGCAAGACAGGACCTAGGTAGGCCTGAGTAAGCGAGGGGCGGATTGAAGGGCGAGTAAGCACGCGCCGCAGGCGGTGTCGAAGGTCACACGAAGAACACGAAGGAGGCAAAGCTCACTAAGGCCCCTCCGTCTCAGTTCCAGCGTCTTGGTGCTCTTCGCTTCCTTCGTGTTCTTCGTGTTAGAAAAGCAACGCCTGCCGTGCCGCCACGCCTACAAGCAATCGCACCCTGCAACTCAGTCCTGCCTGGGTCCCGGCTTTCGCCGGGATGAGCGGGATTGGGTGGGATCAAACCGCGGTCATCGCCTCGACCCAGTTCGGCGGGTTTTCGGCGCGGAAGCGGGCCTTGTCGGCGTCGGAACCCAGGATCTCGATCAGCTGGGCGTCGTTGTAGACTAGCGAGCCCGCGGACGGAGCGGAAGGGACTCAGGCGGCCGCCGTCATCGGCTCGGCGGACGTTGCGGCGCGGCGGCGGCGCACGCCGATGAAGCGCATGGTCGCGTACTGGACCAGGAAGAGGCCGATCAGCGTCACCATGTGGTAGATCGACATGATGCTGGCCCAGGCGACCGCGTTGAAGTTCAGCGCGACCACGATGTTGAGGGCGGCGGCGAGAAACTGCGAGCCGGCCCAGATGTAGCCGAAGATCACCGCGATATCGGGAACCACCTCGAGGGCGATCGCCGGCAGGTAGCGGTCCATCCAGCCGCGCTTCAGCATGATCACGCCGACGACGACCGAGATCACGCTGGGCTTGATCATGATGAAGCGGGCGTCCTGGGTGAACAGCGTCGCGGCGCCCGAGGCCACCACGACGACGAGGCTCAGCCACAGCAGGGGGTGAACGGCCTTGCGGCGCACGAGGTCGTACCCGACCTGCCCGAGCGCGATGCTGATGCCGAGGCCCGCGGCGAGCGGAATGCTGTGGGTCAGCTGCAGGACGGCCAGCAGCACCAGTGTGGAGGCCAGGTCCAGGGCCAGGAACTTCGCGGAAACCAGCAGGCTCTTCATCGAATGCGCCCCTCCTTGTCGGGCGAGGCGAACCTAGGGCGGGCCGCGCCGCCGCCCCATGGCGTCCGCGAAGCGACGGCGTTCGTTCGCGAAAAACCGCCCGCCGTTCGCGCTTCGTGAGCGGCGGGCGCGCCAATCAGGCGATCATTTCGCCGGTCTCGCTGACGAAGTCGGCCGCCGAGTACTTGCCCATGTTGATGAAGAACACCGGCCGGCCGTCGGGATCGGTCAGCATGAAGCCGGCGCCGGCCGCGTCCCTGCCCGGTTCGCGATAGAAGTGCATGCCCTCGCGGCGGGCGAGGGCGGCGACGGCGTCGATGTCGCCCTGCCAGAAGTTCAGCTGCAGCTCGTCGGGGTCCAGATAGCCCTGGTAGAGACAGATGCGGCACTCGCCGTTGGTCAGCGGCGCGACGCGCGGATCGTCGTTCGCCTTCCGGCGGAAGCCCAGCAGCTCGTAGAAGGCGGCGGTGCGCTCCGGATCCTTCACCGGCAGGCTGACCTGGCAGAAACCGCGGTCGAGATCCCGGCCGGGCGCCGGCGCACGCTTGCGCGTCACCTCCGCCATCCGGATGACGAAGATCAGCTGCCCGTCAGGGTCACGAACCATGAACGAGGCGTCGCCGTTCGGCTGCTTGACGACCCCGTCCGGGGTGTATTTGCCGCTGAGCTCCGGCAGGCGCAGCAGCTCCGCGCCGGCAGCGACCAGCTTCGCTGCGCAAGCCTCGACCTCGCCGTTCCAGAAGATCAGCTGCGTCTCGGCCGGATTGAGGATGCCCTGGTAGAGCGCGAGGCGGCAGTCGCCGGCTTCCAGGGTGCGGCTCTTGCCCTCGTCGGCCGTGTCCACCTGCTGGAACCCCAGCTTCTCGTACCAGGCGGCGGTGCGGGCCACGTCCGCGACCAGGAAGCTGGTCTCGAGCCATCCAACGTTCATGGGCGGGCCTCCTACGGTTGGGTTTCGCGCATCAGGGCGCGGTAGCGGGCTTCCAGCGACGGCTCGTCGACCTTTCGGTGCGGTGCGCCGTCCATCTGGTCGCCCAGGTGGTCGAACGAGATGTGCCAGCCGCTGAGCGTGCCGGGCCGCCAGGGGTTGAGCTCGCCGGCCGGATGCTCCGGCGGGTCGGCCGGCCAGCCGTGCGTGTTGCGGACGAACCCGGGTGTGACGCGCTGCATGAACACCATCCGCGTGCCCTCGGCGACCGGCTCGAGCGCGAACTGCCAGTAGCTCTCGGGGCCGGGGTGGGGGCCGCCGTAGCGGACGAGGCGCGGCGGCTCGTACGCCGTGACCACGCCCTTGAAGTCAGCCACCTCCGGCGCGCCGCCGAGCGCATAGGCGCCGCCCAGCCGCGCGTCGATGTGGGCCGGCGGGAAGAACCAGGCGCCGACCTCCGCCTGGTCGGTGACCGCCCTGAACACCCGCTCGATCGGGTGCGGGTAGGTGCGGATGTACTCGATGGTGTGCCGGTCGATGAAGCGCGCCAGGGGCGCCGTGGTCCCGGACGATGCGGCGGGAACCACGCGGTCGTCGCCGGGGACGGCCCGCGTCACGCCAGGCTGGTGGATGAAGAACAGCGGATGGCCGTCGGGATCTTCCAGCATGAAGGTGGCGTCGTCGCCGGAACCGTTCGGCCCGGCCTTGAACGCGAGGCCGGCGCTGCGGACCTGCTCGGCCAGCGCATCGATGTCCCCTTGCCAGAAGATCAGCTGGAAGCGGTCGGGGGTGAGGTAGCCCTGGTAGAGCCCGAGCCGGCAGTCGGCGTTCTGCAAGGTGACGTGCCGGTTGTCCGCCATGCGGTCGGCGACGCGGAAACCGAGCGCCATGTAGAACGCCACCGTGGCGTCCATGTCCTGGACCGGCAGGCTCGCCAGATACCAGCCGAACTTGGGGTCGATGTAGAGCGAGCCCGGCCGCTCGGCCGGCGCAGGCCGCGCGTGGGCCGGGTGGTGCGGGTAGAAGGTCTTCATCCGGATGCAGAACAGCGGCTGGCCGTCCGGGTCCTCCAGCATGAAGGCGCCGCCGCCCTCGGCGTCGGTCTTCAGCGGCACGCGGAACTTCAGGCCGCGCCGCTCCGCCGTCTGGGCGTTGGCTTCCACCGGGCCTTGCCAGTAGATCAGCTGCGCGCGGTCCGGATCGAGGTGGCCCTGGTAGAGGCCGATCCGGCAATCGCCGCGGACCAGCGTCGCGTTGCCGGCGTCGGCGGCATAGTCCTTCCGCTCGAAGCCCAGCGCCTCGTAGAACGCCATCGAGCGGACGATGTCCTTCACCGGCAACGCGGTCTCGAAATACCCCAGGTCCATCTCAGGACTCCGTGCTGGCGGGCGGCAGCGTCTCGTCGATCAGCTCTTCGTAGAGCGCGTTGAGCTCCGCCCAGCGCTCCTCGCGGCGCAGGCCGATCCGGATACGGGCCCCAAGCTTGGGGTCCATGCCGTACTCGATCTGGACCTTGCCCACCCAGTCGGCGACAAGCTCGCTCATGCGCGTGCCCGGCAGGCGGGAATCGGCGGACACGCCGTCCAGGTGCGCCGCCAGCGCCTCCCAGAACTCGTGCCAGCCGCCCAGATTGCCGCCGGCCCACGGCACGTCCTTGCGGCCGTCCGGCTGCACGTCCCACGTCGGTCCGGGCGCCGAGTACTCGATGAAGCGCAGCCGCGTGCCGCCCTCGACCGCCGTCAGCTCGTATTGGAAGAACGACCCCGGCGCGTGGCTGGACGCGGCCCCGGCGCTGAACCGGATGAAGTGCGGCGCGTCGATGGCGGTGATGGCGCCGGACATGCCGTCGTCGTGGAAGCGGTAGGCGCCGCCTTGCTCGAACTCCCACTTGGTCGTGGGGATGAACCAGCGGGCGAGCTCGGCCGGGTCGGTGACCGCCCGCCAGACCCGCTCGATCGGGTGCGGATAGACCCGCACGAATTCCAGCGTACGGCGGTCGAGGAAGCGCCCCAGCCCCGCGTCGCCCTGCCCTGACGCGCCGGCCGCCGCCCGTTCGCGGTAGCGGCGGTTCAGCTGCGCGACGACTTCCTCGCGCCGCAGGTCGAGCACGTGGCGGCGGGCGGTCTCGGCGTCGAACTCGCCGTCGAGCAGCTTGGCCTCAGCCCAGGCTTCGACGGTGCGGGAAAGCTCGGTCGCGGGCAACCGGGCGCCGACCGCCACGCCGTTCAGCCACTCGGTCAGCCCGTCGAACAACTCGTGCCAGCCACCGGCGACGCCGTTCGGGTCGCGGGCGAGGCCGCCCGCCACGCCCGGCAGGTGGTGTGTGAAGCGCATGCGCGTTCCGCCGACCACCGGCTCCAGCTCATACTGGAAATAGCCGCCGGGATCGCAGTCCGGCCGGCCCGCGGCGTGGTCGAAGCGCACTCGCCGCAGCGGCTCGAGCACGGTGATCGTTCCCATCCACCCGCCGCCGGTTCCCATCTGCCAGGCGCCGCCGGCGGCAAGATCGAGGCTCATCGGTTCGAACCAGGCGGCGATCTGCGCCGGCTCGGTGATGGCGCGCCAGACGCGCTCGACCGGATGCGGGAAGATGCGCTCGAACTGCACGGTCGCCGCGTCGATGAAGCGACCGAAGCCGGTCTCGGTCATGGCCCCTCCTCCCGTTCCTGCATGGCGTCGAGATGCGCGCCCAGCCGGTCGAAGCGCGCCTTCACCACGTCGAGCTGCGCATCCATCCACTGGCGCACCTCCTCCAGCGGCTCGGGCTCCAGCCGATAGAAGCGGCTGGTGGCCTCGCGGCGATAGGCGATCAGGCCGCTCTCGCGCAGCACCTTCAGGTGCCGCGAGACCGAGGGGCCGGCGATCGGGAAGCGGTCGGCGATATCGCCGGCGCTGCGCTCACCCGCCGCCAGCATCGCGACGATGCCGCGGCGGGTCGGATCGGCGAGGGCTTCGTAGACGTCCATGCGGACGAACCTAGGCGGTCAGCTAATTAGTCGTCAAGCTAAATAGCGGACTCGCTAGGGAGGCGGCGCGGAGTGTTCTTCAAAACGCAAGCCCTTGGGCCTATATGTGGGTCGTTCGGGCTTTCGTCCGGACTATGGAGATAAACGCGCGCGTAATAAGCGGACTGGACCCGGGTGCGATTCCCGGCGGCTCCACCACCCTTTCCTTCCGGCGTTATCGGCCGGCTGCATGGGGCCGATCAGCATCGACAGACGTGTAAAGGCGACTGCTTTCTCTCGGCGTGGCTCACCGTTTCGGGCCGTTTGATAACTGCGAACGATAACTTCGCTGAAGAATACGCCCTCGCCGCGTAATGCGGTGCGGTCGAATTCGACCTTAAGCCCTAGGCTTTAGCCGGCTTAGGCGGGGCTCGGGAGGCGCCTGGCAACAGAAGCCTCCCACTTATCTTGTCGCCCCGTTTCGGTCGTGAAATCGCCTTCGCGAGGCGCCGGCGCCCTTGCGTCGTCGCATCGCCGCGCTACGGTTGGCGTCGATGCCTCGCGACGGCAAGCCTCACGACCTGATCGACTACGAGGCGCTGCAGCAGGAGGCGCTGCGCGGCGTCGTCCGCGCGGCGCTGAAGCAGGCGGCGTCCACCGGCCTGCCGGCCGACCACCATTTCTACATCACCTTCAAGACCGCCGCGCCGGGAGTCACCGGGCCGCCGGACCTGCTGGGCCGCTATCCCGACGAGATGATGATCGTGCTGCAGAACCAGTTCTGGGACCTGGCGCCTGGCGAGACCTTCTTCTCGGTGACCCTGAAGTTCGGCGGCCAGCCGAAGACGCTGTCGGTGCCCTATGCCGCCATCACCCAGTTCTGGGATCCGAGCGTCGACTATCGCCTGCGCTTCAACGTGCCGGAGGCGCCGCGTCCGGCGCTGCGCTGCCCGCCCCAGGCCCGGCCGCGTCCGCCGCCGACGAAGGACCCGGATGCGCCCAACATCGTCTCCCTCGATCAATTCAGGAAGAAATAGACCCCAAGTGACAGACGCCGCCGCGCCAGAGGGTCAGGCCGCCGAGGCCCCGCCCGCCCCCACCGACGAGGAGATCCTGCAGCGGTTCCTCCGGACCAAGAACCAGCCCACCGGCTCGCAGACGCTCGGCTTTCGGATGGTCAGCGTCAGCCAGGAGCAGATGCAGGTCGAGGTCGCGTTCGAAGCCAAGCCGGAGCTGGTCGCCAACCCGATGCGCCAGGTGCAAGGCGGCTACCTCTGCGCGATGCTGGACGAGTGCATGTCGGTGGCCTGCATGGTCGCCTCGAAGATGACCCACGTCGCGCCAACCGTGGAGATGAAGACCAGCTTCTTTCGCCCCGCGACGTTCGGCCCGATCAAGGGTGTCGGCCGCGTGGTGCGGTGGGGCAAGACCATCGCCTTCACCGAGGGCGAGCTCTTCGACGGCGAGGGGCGCCTCTTGGCCAAGGCCAGCGGCACCGCGGTGCCGACCCCGTTCCGGAACTACAAGTAGGCCGATGCGCCGCTGGCTCGCCGCGCTGGCATTCACCTTCGCCGCGCTCGCCGCCGGCGCCGCGAGCGCGCAGATAGCCGGCCCGTTCTCGAACTGGGCCGCCGTCGTGGTCTCCGGCGACTTCCACGCAGCGCACACCAACAATCCCACCGAGACGTTCGACAATGCGCGGCGCGACGTTTCGGCCGAACTGATCCGCAAGGGCTTCTCACCCCAGAACCTGCGCGAGTTCTCGGTGCGGCCTGAGCTCTACCCCGGCATCAAGCCCGGCAAGGCCGACCTGGAGCCGATCTATCATTCGCTGACCGAGCTTGCCCAGCACGCCACGGCCGGGTGCCTGATCTACTTCTCCTCGCACGGGGCGCCGCAGGGGGTGGTGCTGGACGGCCAGATCCTGCCGCCGCAGATCATGGACGAGATGATCTCCAGCGCCTGCGGCCAGCGCCCGACCATCGTGATCATCTCAGCCTGCTTCTCAGGTGTCTTCGTGCCGGCGCTCGCCGACGCCAACCGCATGATCCTCACCGCGGCGCGGCCCGACCGCTCGTCGTTCGGCTGCAGCGAGAGCGACAAGTACCCCTACTTCGACGCCTGCATGCTGAAGGTGCTGCCGGGCGCGCACGACTTCGTGGCGCTCGGCCCGGCGGTGCAGACCTGCGTCGCCGACAAGGAGACCGAGACCGGCATGCGCCCGCCCTCGGAGCCGCAGGTCTTCGTCGGCCCGGGATTGCGGCCGATCCTGCCGCTGATGGCGCTGAGACCCGACCCGCGCCCGTCAGGCTGAGCGCGGCGCCCGTGCGAGTCCCGCTATTCCAGGTACGGCGTCAGCACATCTTCGATCCATTTCATGAATGCACGGACTCGTCGCGACAGATTGCTCCGATGAGCTACGACGAGTGACACGTCGAGCGCCCGGCGACGAAGATCGGGTATGATCTCCACAAGCGCGCCACTCTCCAAGTATCGGCCAACCCCCAAGAGCGGCGCCTGGATAATGCCAAGGCCGGCGAGGGCAGCGGCTTCGTAGGTCTGCGCGCTGTTGACGTGCAGCGCACCTGGCAGCTGCAGCGTCGCGTAGCTGTCGCCGTCCGGATATTCCCATCCATGAGGTCTCGCGCCCAGCATCGTCGTGAAATGAATTGTCCGATGTTCCTGACGCTGAAGATCTTCCAGCGATCGAGGGACGCCATAGCGCGCCAGGTAGGCGGGACTGGCAACGTTGACCGTGCGCAACTTGCCCAGCGGGCGAGCAATCAGCGTCTCGTCCCCGATTGGGCCAAGTCGCAACACGCAGTCGAACCCCTCCTGAACCAGATCGACTTGCCGATCCGTACTCGAAACTTCGAGCTCCAGCTCGGGGTGGGTCGCCATGAAATCCGGCAAAGCCGGCACGATCGTCGTGCGCGCCACCTCGGTCGGAAGATCGACCCGTAAGCGCCCGCGGAGCGCCACGCGATCGCCTGCGAACATCGAGTGCAGGTCATCGACCTCAGCAAGCAGATCGCGAGCCCGGGCATGAAATGCCCGTCCGTCCTCCGTCAACTGCACGCTGCGCGTCGTCCGGTGGAGGAGCCTGACACCGACACTTTCTTCCAGCTTCCGGACCGCCGTTGAGGCCCTCCCCTTTTGAATGCCCAGGCTATCGGCTGCGCGGGTGAAGCTCCCCATTTCCGCGACCGTTATGAAAATGAGGATGGGTTCGAGATTTTGCATTTTCGTGCCTTGGAATTGTTCTCCATGGAGAGAACAGTCAGTTCAAATCCCGGCATTTATCACATCAGAGAGACACAGTAGGCTCCGAAATCAATGGGGATCCCCCCCATCGGAGAACCACAAGTGTCTGAAACTATGAACCTTCGTCAGGCGCCTGAAGCCATGAACCTGCACGGCGCCCTGTGGGCCGGGCGGATAATGAGCGGGGTTGTCGTTGGCGCTCTGGCGGCAGACGGCGCCATTCAGCTTTTCGCGCCGGCGCAGATCGCGAGCATGTTGCAGGAAACCGGGTTCGCGATGGACCTGACCCGCATCGTGGGTCCGATCATCCTCGTCTGCGCCATCCTCTACGCCATCCCGGCCACCACCGTCCTCGGCGCGATCCTGGTGACTGGCTTTCTGGGAGGGCGCCATCTGCGCCCATGTTCGCATGGGTGAGTTGGGGTCGCCGCCGGAACTCATCTCGCTGCTTCTGGGCGCGCTCACATGGGGCGGCCTCTACGCGCGCTACCCCCATATCCGGGCCCTTCTGCCAATCGTCCGTTGAACCAACAGGGGCGGTGCTCTGTCCCTTAACATCAGGAGAAAACACGTGTTTTTAGTAATGGGAATCACCGGAAACGTCGGCGGCGCAACGGCAGCGCATCTGTTGTCGCGCGGCAAGGAAGTACGCGCGCTGGTCCGCAATCGCGAGAAGGCGTCAGGCTGGGCGAACCAGGGCGTGGAATTGGTTGACGGCGATTGGAATGACCCGGCAGCCATCGAGCGGGCGCTCAGAGGCGTCGAAGGCGCGTTTGTCATGTTGCCGGCCGTCTGGGCGCCCTCGCCCGATTTCAAGGAAGCAAAGGGTGTGATCGCGAACTATGTCGAGGCGCTCACCAGGGCGCCGCCGCCGCGGGTGGTTGCGCTCTCATCAATGGGAGCGGACAGGACCAGCGGGCTAGGGATGATCACGGCGCTCTCGCTGCTGGAGCAAGGCTTTCGTGACCTGGCATCGCCAATCGCCTTCGTGCGCGCTGGCGGGTTCTTCGAAAACTTCCTTTACGGCCTGCAGGTCGCCCAGGGCGGCACGCTGCCCGTCTACTACGATCCGACCAACCGGAAATCGACGATGGTCGCGGCGAACGATATCGGCGCTGAGGTGGCGACGCTGCTGATCGGGCCGGCGTGGTCGGGGCAGGCGCATCGTCGAGCTAGGCTCGATGGTCAGCGCGGATGAAGTCGCTGCTCAGTTGGGCGAAGTCATGCAGCGCGACGTCAAGGCGTTCACCGTCCCACGGGCCGGGTGGGCGGCAGCGTTCGAGCAGTTCGGCATCCCGAAGGGCCAGACCGGACCGGCCGAAGCGATGTACGAGGCTGTCAACGCGGGCTGGATGGAGCTTGGCGTCAAGGGCACGGAGCACGTCGCAGGGACGACGTCCGCTCGCGAAGTCTTCGCGGCGGCACAGAAGGCCGCAACGCCGATCGCGGCCGTTGACGCCTTGCCAGACCCGCGCGGCGAGCTAAACCCGGCGCCGACCAGCCCTCGAGGAGCCAGATGGCCGCCACCCGCACCGAGACCGACAGCTTCGGCCCCATCGAGGTCCCCGCCGACCACTATTGGGGCGCGCAGGCCCAGCGCTCGCTGCAGAATTTCAAGATCGGCTGGGAGAAGCAGCCGCTGCCGATCGTCCGCGCGCTGGGCATCGTCAAGCGCGCCGCCGCCGAGGCCAACATGGCGCTCGGGCCAGCTCGACACCAAGATCGGCGACGCCATCGTCGCCGCCGCGCAGGAGGTGATCGACGGCAAGCTCGACGATCATTTCCCGCTGGCGGTCTGGCAGACCGGCTCGGGCACCCAGTCCAACATGAACGCCAACGAGGTGATCTCCAACCGCGCCATCGAGATGCTGGGCGGCGTGATGGGCTCCAAGAAGCCGGTCCATCCCAACGACCACGTCAACATGAGCCAGTCGTCCAACGACACCTATCCGACCGCCATGCACATCGCCGCGGCCGAGGAGATCGTGCGACCGGCTGATCCCGGCGCTGCAGCCAGCTGCACAACGCGCTGGACGACAAGGCCAAGGCCTGGGCGCGACATCATCAAGATCGGCCGCACCCACACCCAGGACGCCACGCCGCTCACGCTCGGCCAGGAATTCTCCGGCTACGCCCAGCAGGTCGACAACGGCATCGCGCGCATCGAGCAGACGCTGCCCGAGCCTGATGCAGCTGGCGCAGGGCGGCACGGCGGTCGGCACCGGCCTCAACGCGCCGGTGGGCTTCGCCGAGAAGGTGGCCGAGCGCATCGCCGCGCATCACCGGCCTGCCCTTCACCACCGCGCCCAACAAGTTCGAGGCGCTGGCCGCGCACGACGCGATGGTGTTCACGCCACGGCGCGATCAACACGGTGGCCGCCAGCCTGTTCAAGATCGCCAACGACATCCGCTTGCTGGGCTCGGGCCCGCGCTCGGGCCTGGGCGAGCTGGCGCTGCCGGAGAACGAGCCGGGCTCCTCGATCATGCCGGGCAAGGTCAATCCGACCCAGTGCGAGGCGATGACCATGGTCTGCGCGCAGGTCTTCGGCAACCACGCCACGATCACCTTCGCCGGCAGCCAGGGCCATTTCGAGCTCAACGTCTACAATCCGGTGATGGCCTACAACTTCCTGCAGTCGTCGCGGCTGATGGCCGACGCGGCGGTGAGCTTCACCGAGCATTGCGTGGTCGGCATCGAGCCGCGCCTGGACAACATCAAGGCGGCGCTGGAACGCTCGCTGATGCTGGTGACGGCGCTGGCGCCCAAGATCGGCTACGACACGGCCGCCAAGATCGCCAAGACCGCGCACAAGAACGGCACCACGCTGAACGAGGAAGCGGTGGACGGCGGCTATGTCACCGAGGCGGAATTCGACGCCATCGTGCGGCCGGAGGACATGATCGGGCCGAGCTGAACCCCGCCCGCTGCGGCGACAATTCGGTGGTCGACAGGCTGGCAAGGAATTGGGGACCATCCTGGCGCCGCCGCCAGCGTTCGGAGTTCGCGTGACCACCGCCCTTCTGCTCTCCGCTCTGATGATTGCCGCCGCAGTCGCCGCCGCGCCGGCCTCCGGTCCGATCGTCAAGGACGGCGTCGAGATCACCGTGCTCCCGCAGATCGGCGTGGCCGGCGCTCCGGCCGCGGTCACCGAGGTCGGCCTCGACATCGAGGCGAAGAGCGCCGACGCGGCCACCCGGCTCGGCTTCCAGTCGCTGCACGCCATCGCCGACGTCGACTGCGGCAAAGGCGCCAACCGCTTCATCAACGCCGAGGCCTATGACCAGCCGGGCCTCGCCGGTCCCGGCCGCCAGCGCAACGTCACCGGCCAATGGGTGCAGCCCTCGTCCGACTCCTACATGGCCGCCGTGATCGGCCGCATCTGCGCGGCGCCCGCCACGGTCGCCACCGCCAAAACGCGTCCGCCGCCGGTGGTCAGGGAGATGGCGGCCGCGGCGCCGCCGCCCGCTCCGGCCGCGAGAGCTCCAGCCCCGACGCCCGCCCCCGCCCCCCAGGCCGCGCCGCCGTCAGACTCCCCGCCGCCATCCCCTCCGCAGGTCGTGAAGTTCAGCCGCGGCGCGCCGGTGGCCGAGCCGCTCGCCGCGCCGAAACCCGCGCCCGCGCCACCGCCGGCCGCTCCCGCCGCGCGGCCCCGCCGCCACCAAGCGCGCCGGCGCCGAGCCCGCCGCTCGTCGTCAAGTTCAGCGGCGCCCCGACCCGCGCGGCGCCGGCCGCAGCCGCCGCGCCGCGCACGGTCGCCGCAGCCCCCAGGGTCGCCGGCGACCGCGTTGCGCAGGTGGCCGCCAGCTCCAACGTGCACGACGCCGAGAAGGTGCTGCGCGAGCTGCGCCCGCTGATCGCGGCGCCGCTCACCACCACGATCGAGCAGGCGGTCGTCGGCGGCGCCCACGTCTTCCGCGCCGACGTCGTCGGCTTCAGCAGCGCCGCCGACGCCAAGGCGTTCTGCAAGAGCGCCGCGGACATCTCGAAGACCTGCTGGGTCCGCGCCAAAGGCGACACGGCCGCTCCCGGCCAAGCCGGCCAAGCCCCCCGAGCACCTCCGCCCCGCCAAGCCCGCCGGCTGACAGCCGCCGCCCGAACGCTTATCCTAGCTGCGACGGAGGCCGCATGGGCAAGACAGAGTTGAGGCTGGAGATCGATGCGACGCTGCTCGAGCAGGCGCGCGCCGCCCGAAGATTCAAATGACCCTGCTATTTGAGCGTGCGCTCAAAGCGGCGCTCGGCGACGCGGCAGCCGACGAGCGCGCGAAGCGCTGGGCGGAAGAGAACGCCGCCTCGGTCGAGGCTCACAATCGCTTCGTCGACGATCACGGTGCGTTCGGCGCCGAGTGGCGCAACTGGTGATCCGGCAGTTCGACGTTTTCGACAACCCGAGCGATCGCCTCCGCGCCCAAGTTCCTTTCGTCGTCGCAATTCAATCCCACTTCCTGGACGCGCTGCGCACGACGATCGTCGCGCCGCTGTTCCGGGTCGAGGTCATGCCACCGGAGCGCGGCGTCATCCTACCGGTGACATTTCAGGACCAGCCGCTCGCTCTCAACGTCGCGTTGCTCGCCAATATCGAAACCCGGCTGCTGCTGCGACCGCGAGGCAACCTTCTCGAATACGAGATGGAGATCAGGCGGGCGATCGACCGCGTGCTGACGGGCTTCTGACGCTCACGCGCGCCGGCTGACCGCGAAGTCGGCCAGGGCGTCCAGGGCCTCGCGCCACTCGCCGAGCGGGGAAGACCTCCAGCGCGCCTTGGCGTCGTCGGCGTAGTCGGCGGCGAGGTCGAGGGTGGCGTCGAGCGCGCCGGTGCCGATCACCAGTTCGCGGGCGCGGCGGAAATCGGCGTCGGTCTGCTCCTTGCGGCCGATCACCCGCTCCCAGAACGCCGTCTCCCGGGCGCCGGTGCGGGCGATGGCCAGCATCAGCGGCAGCGTCGCCTTGCCCTCCCGGAAGTCGTCGCCGGCGTTCTTGCCCAGCGTCTCGGCCGAGCCCGCATAGTCGAGCGCGTCGTCGGCGAGCTGGAAGGCCAGGCCGAGGTTTTGGCCGTAGCTGCGCAGCGCTGCGAGCGCGCGCGATCGTCAGCGCCGGCCGACACCGCGCCGGCTTCGGCCGCCGCGGCGAACAGCTCGGCGGTCTTGGCGCCGATGATCTCCAGGTAGATCGGCTGCGAGAGCTTCAGGTCGTGGGCGCGGGTCAGCTGCAGCACCTCGCCCTCGGCGATGACCCGCGAGGCGCGGGCCAGGATCTCCAGCGCCCGCATCGAGCCGGTCTCGACCATCAGCTCGAAGGCGCGCGCGAACAGGAAGTCGCCGACCAGCACGCTGGACGGCGCGCCCCAGATCAGGTGCGCGGCCACCTTGCCGCGCCGCAGCTGCGAGGAATCGACCACGTCGTCGTGCAGCAGCGTCGCGGTGTGGATGAACTCGACCGCCGCCGCCAGTTTCAGCGCCGCATCGCCACGACCGCCCGCCAGGCGCGCCGCGCCCACTGTCAAAAGCGGGCGCAGGCGCTTGCCGCCGGCCGCGATCAGGTGCTCGGCCAGCAGCGGGATGACGCTGACCGGGCTCTGCATGCGCGACAGGATCAAGGCGTCGACGCCGTCCATGTCGCCCCGGGCGAGGCGGACGAGGCGGTCGACGGAGCCGGCCGGACGGACGATGGCCGCTTTGACTGCGTCCAAGACTTGGCTCCTGACCAGGGGCGCGCCGGGCGATCACCGTTGCGGGCGGACAATGGGTGCGGGATAGGGGAGCGTCAAGGCGAGCACAAGGTTCGAGAAGTCTCGCGCCATGAACGAAACGATCGTCCCAGCCGCGCCCGGGTTCACCGACGACCGCATCCTGGGCGGGCGCGTGATGCTGCGCCAGCCGGCCGAGGGCTATCGCGCCGGGCTCGACGCCGCGCTGCTGGCCGCGGCCTGCGATGCGCCGGCCGGGGCGAGGGTGATCGAGGCAGGCTGTGGGGTCGGCGCGGCGCTCCTGGCGGCCGCTGTGCGCTGCCCTGGCGCGCGGTTCTGGGGTGTCGAACGCGCCGCCGAGGCGGTCGACCTCGCGCGTCGCAACATCGCCGCCAATGGCCTCGAGGGGCGCGTCGAGATCGTGGAGGCGGACATCGCCGCGGCGCCGCGCCCCGCCGGCGGGCCGTTCGACGCCGCGCTCTGCAATCCGCCGTTCTTCGACGACCCGGCGGCGCTGCGCGCGCCGCATCCGGCCAAGCGCGGCGCGCATCTGGCCGACGCCGGGCTCGCCGCCTGGACCGGCTACCTGCTGAAAGCCGTGCGCGACGGAGCGACGATCACCCTGATCCACCGCGCCGACCGCGTGGCGGACATCCTTGCGCTGCTCGGACCGAAAGCCGGCTCGTTCCAGATCCGCCCGGTTCAGCCGTTCGCCGACGAGCCTGCCGGCCGGGTTGTCGTCCGCGCGCTCCGCGGCGGCAAGGCGCCGCTACGGCTGCTGCCGGCGCTCGTCCTGCACGAGCGCGGCGGCGCCAAGCACACGCCGGCCGCCGAAGCCATCCTGCGCGGCGAGGCCGCCCTCACATGGCTCTGACCGCGCACGTCGCGCTCTTCCGTGCGCTCAACGTCGGCGGTCGCAAGGCGACCTCGGCCGAGTTGCAAGCGCTGGCCGCCGACCTCAGGCTGGACGACGCGCGCACGCTGCTGCAGAGCGGCAACCTCGTCTTCCGCAGCGCCCGGACCGGCGCCGAACTGGAGGCGGAGGTGGAGCGGGCGTTCGCCGCGCGCTTCGGCTTCGCCTCGGACGTGCTGGTCCGCACAGGGCCGCAGTGGCGCGCCGCCCTCGCCGCCAACCCGCACCGCGAGATGGCCGAGCGCGACCCCAGTCATCTCGTGGTCATGGCGCTGAAGTCCGTGCCTACCTCGGACGCCCTCGCCACGCTGCAGGCCGCCATTCCGGGCCACGAGGTCATCGCGGCGGGCGGTCGCGAGCTTTTCATCGCCTACCCGGACGGGATCGGCGACTCCAAGCTCACCGGCGCTGTCATCGAGCGCCGCCTCGGCGTGCGCGGCACGGCCCGCAACTGGAACACCGCGACCAAGCTGGCCGCGATGCTCGAGGACTGACCGAAAGGTCCTACTGCCAGTTCATCAGTCCGATCAGTTGTTGGGCGATGTCCGGGACAGTGCGGCCATCCGTGACAATTCGATTGACCCACGGCGGAGCGCTTTTCTCGAGCCAGGTGGCGGCGCGGCGGCTCCGCTCGATGTGCCAGTCGAGCCCGCCGCCAATTTCCCGAAGACCCAAGCGATGGATTGCGGTCTCGTCGTCGGCGGTGAGCAGTGCGCCCACGAACTTCACGGCGGCGCCAAGCGCGCGCGTCATCCAGTCCTCGCTCAGGACCGCCGCGGTGTTCGTGTAGACAAGCCTGCAGTGTCCTAAGGCGCGGTAGTTCGTCCACATCGCCCGCAGGTTCGCCTCGCTGATCTTCTCGCGCACCGGGTCGTCCGGCGGCGCCGGGAAGACCTGGTCGAGATTGTCGCCTTCGATGAAGCAGTGGGGCACACCGGCGGCCTGGAGTTGCCGCGACACTTCCCATCCGACCGTCGACTTGCCGACGCCGGAGCGACCCCCGATCAGCAGAACTTCTACGTCCATCCGCTCGCGGTTAGTTCCGGGCCTGGTCGACCAGCTTGTTCTTGGTGATCCAGGGCATCATGGCCCGCAGCCGCGCGCCGACTTCTTCGATCGGGTGCTCGGCGTCGCGGCGGCGGGTGGCGTTGAAGTTGGGCTTGCCGGCGGCGCACTTCCAGCATCCAGTCGCGCACGAAGCGGCCCTCCTGGATGTCCTTCAGGATGCGCTTCATCTCCGCCTTGGTCTCGGCCGTCACCACCCGCGGGCCCGACACGTACTCGCCGTACTCGGCGGTGTTGGAGACCGAGTAGTTCATGTTGGCGATGCCGCCCTCGTAGATCAGGTCGACGATCAGCTTCACCTCGTGCAGGCACTCGAAGTAGGCCATCTCCGGCGCGTAGCCGGCCTCCACCAGCGTCTCGAAGCCGGCGCGGATCAGCTCCACCAGCCCGCCGCACAGCACCGACTGCTCGCCGAACAGGTCGGTCTCGCACTCCTCGCGGAAGCTGGTCTCGATGATGCCGGAGCGGCCGCCGCCGATCGCCGAGGCGTAGGCGAGGCCGAGGTCGAGCGCGTTGCCGGTGGCGTTCTGGCGCCACGGCGATCAGGCACGGCACGCCGCCGCCTTTCTGGTACTCGCCGCGCACGGTGTGACCGGGCCCTTTCGGGGCGACCATCAGTACGTCGATCGAGGCGCTTGCGGCTCGATCAGCCGGAAGTGCACGTTGAGCCCGTGCGCCAACAGGAGGGCCGCACCGTCGCGGATGTTGGGGGCGATCTCGGCGTTGTAAATGTCGCGCTGCAGCTCGTCGGGCGCGAGCATCATGATCGCGTCGGCCCAGGCGGCGGCCTCGGCGACGCTCATCACCTTCAGCCCCTCGGCTTCGGCCTTCTTCGCGGACGCCGAGCCCGGGCGCAGCGCCACGGCGACGTTGGCGACGCCGGAGTCGCGCAGGTTCAGGGCGTGCGCGTGGCCCTGCGAGCCATAGCCTACGACGGCGATCTTCTTGTCCAGAATGCGGGCAAGGTCAGCGTCGCGGTCGTAGTAGACGCGCATGGTCCTATCTCCAGTTGGCGCTCGCGAGGCCGGCGATTGCGCCGACCCCGCACGCGAGGGCCGCTATCGATAGGTTTTTGCCCAATCCGTCAAGGCAAGCCGCCGTCAGGAGGGACGGCCGGACGAGCCTCGCCCGGCCGCCGGAGCGGACGTCAGTCGTTCCAGTCGAAGACGCCGCTGTAGACCGACAGCACCTGGCCGGTCCAGACGTCGACCAGCACCGCGTCGGGGCCTTCGGCGATCCACTCGCAGCCGACTGGCGGCGCCGGCAAGCCGTAGTCGTCCCAGCTCAGGTAATACTGCGGGGCGTACCAGCCGAACGGCAGGAATTGGCCATAGGACCAGTTGCGCCAGGCCCAGCCGGACGGATAGCTGCGGTAGCCGCCGAAACGGAACTGGCGCTGGGCGCGGTACCGAGGCGCGAAGACATTGGCGCTGTAACCGACGCGGCCCTGGTCGCGGCCACGCGCCGCGTGGTTCTGGAAGCCCAGGCTGGCGCTGCCGCCGGCCTGGCCGCCGTAGTGCTGGCCGTTGCCGCGTTGGAACTGGCCGTTTGCGTGGCCCTGCCCGCCCGGACCGCCGGACCCGGCCTGACCGTTGAAGTGCTGACCTCCGGCGCCGCCCGCACCGCCATTGAAGTGCTGGCTGCCCTGAACGCCCGCCTGAGAATTGAAGTGCTGACCTCCGGCGCCGCCCGCGCCGCCATTGAAGTGCTGGGTGCCCTGAGCGCCCGCCTGAGAATTGAAGTGCTGAACGCCGGGGCCGCCCGCAGCGCCGTTGAAGTGCTGGCCGCCCTGGCCCGCGATCGGCCCGTGTGACGGCGGCGCCTTGGCCGGCGGCGCGGCGTGCGCGGGCGGCGCGGCAGAATGGCCCTTCTTCTGCTGGTCGTCGGCGTGCGCCGCGGCCGCGACGCCCATCAGCGCCAGCGCCATCGCGGCTGTGGTCAAGAGTTTCATCCGAGTGCTCCCTTGCGCCTTGCTCGGCGCTGTTCCCGTTCGCCCGAAAACTGGACTTTCCCGTATGAACCCGTCTTGAACGAGATGAAATCCTGGCGTTCAGCTTCCCCGCGAGGCTCATATCGAGGTTACCCCATGCCCGCCCATCCCGCCGACATCGTCGAGTTCTGGCGCCAGCGCGGGCGCCGAGCGCTGGTTCGAGAAGGATCGACGGCTTTCGACGAGGCGATCCGGCTGAAGTTCGAGCCGACCCATCACGCCGCGGCGCGCGGCGAATACGACCGTTGGATCGAGACGCCGAAGGCGCGCTGGCGCTGGTGCTCCTGCTCGACCAGTTCCCGCGCAACCTCTACCGCGGCTCCGGCCACCGTTCGCCACCGACCCGCTGGCCCGCAAGATCGCCGCCGAGGCGATCGCCGCGCGGCCACGACCGCGCGTTCGACGCCGACCTGCGCAGCTTCTTCTACCTGCCCTTCGCGCACTCGGAGGACCTGGCCGACCAGGACCGCGGCGTCGCCCTGTGCGAGGCCCAGGCCGACGACCGGCGAGCGACCCGGAGCTGGTCAAGTGGGCGCTGAGTCCACCGCGACATCATCGCGCCGCTTCGGCCACTTCCCCCACCGCAACCCCGCGCTCGGCCGCGCGACGACGCCCGAGGAACAGGCCTTCCTCGACGACGGCGGCTTCGCGGGCTGAGCGGCGGATTTCGCGCTTGCGGTCGAGCGCGCAAAGCTGTGCTCGGCGGCGCCGTCGCCATATCTGTGCAGCACGCTTGCGTCGCCAGCGGAGCGATATCGACCGCAGAACTGGCCCGTCGCCATGCACGGCCGAAGCCAGCCATCGCCGACCACCCGGAGCGGCAGTACCTCGACCTGCTCGCCGACATCCTGGCGAACGGCGTGGAGCGCGGCGACCGCACCGGCACCGGCACGCGGGGCGTGTTCGGCCGGCAGCTGCGGTTCGATCTGGCGCAGGGCTTTCCGCTCCTGACCACCAAGCGCGTGCACTTCCGATCGATCCTCGTCGAACTGCTGTGGTTCCTGCGCGGCGAGACCAACGTGCGCTGGCTGCAGGAGCGCGGCGTCACGATCTGGGACGAGTGGGCCGACGCCGACGGCGAGCTCGGACCGGTCTACGGCAAGCAGTGGCGCTCGTGGACCGCGCCGGACGGGCGGGTGATCGACCAGATCGGCGCCGTGCAGCAGTCGATCCGCCATAACCCGGACAGCCGCCGGCACTTGGTCAGCGCCTGGAACCCGGCCGACTCGACGACATGGCGCTGCCGCCCTGCCACTGCCTGTTCCAGTTCTTCGTCGCCGACGGCCGGCTGTCGTGCCAGCTCTACCAGCGCTCGGCAGACGTCTTCCTCGGCGTGCCGTTCAACATCGCCAGCTACGCGCTGCTGACCCTGATGATGGCCCAGGCGACCGGGCTGCAGCCCGGCGAGTTCGTGCACACGCTGGGCGACGCGCACCTCTACCTGAACCACCTCGACCAGGCGCCAGACGCAGCTGGCGCGCGACCCGCTGCCGCTTCCCGACCATGCGCCTCGCGCCGAAGAGCGACATCTTCGCCTTCGACGAGGCCGACGTGGTCGCTCGAGGGCTACCGCCGCACAAGTCGCATCAAGGCGCCGATCGCGGTCTGACCGGCCCCCCGATACCTTAGATCTCGGCCGGGTCGGCCTTCACCATCGGCATGCGCGCGAGCTTGGCCGGGCGGCGTCCAGGTTGGCGATCGGCGTGAACCTCATGCTGCCCTGGACCATGCCGAACGCGACGCCGATGCCCACTGTCGCGACGCTGTCGGCGGCGACATCGAAGTTGTAGGTCCCCGGCTTGCTCTGCGGGCCGGCGAGGCCGCCGAACCCGCAGGTCAGCGTGTGCGGTCCCCGGCGGCAGCGCCAGGACGGTGAACTTTGGCGCGGTCAGCTGCGCGAACTCCTTGCCGTCGACCGCGATGTTGAGCCCCGCCAGCTTTGCGACGAAGCCCTCGCGGTAGCCATCAGCAGCGCCTTGCCGGCCGGCGGCTTCAGCGCCAGCGCCGCCTGCTTCTCGCGCCGCATCGGCGATCGGCAGCTTCCTGTTGCCGGCGAGATTGGCGAAGATGTAGGCGAAGAACCCTCCGGCGAATATCGCCGTAGAGGTACGGCGTGAGGCCCTCGAACACGAAGCTCATCAGGAAGGTCATCACCGCCGCGGCGACGAATCCGGCGATGATCGCCCGGCGTGTACTTGCCCATCGCCCCTCCTTGTCCCGATCCCGGCTGCGGCGCAGCCTACGGCGTACAAGCTTGAGCGTCCACCTGACGCTCGGGCCGCTGGCGCGGGCGCAGGAACGGCGTCATCGGCAAGGGCGACGCCCTGCCCTGGCGCCTCGGGACCGACCTGCGCCGCTTCCGCGCCCTGACCATCGGCAAGCCGGTGATCATGGGCCGCAAGACCTGGGTGAGCCTGCCGCCCCGCTTCCGCCCGCTGCCGGGCCGCCTCAACCTCGTGCTCTCGCGCCAGCCCGAGTTCGAGGCGAAGGGCGCGGTGGTCTGCGAGGACTGGGCCGAGGCGCTGGCCATCGCCCGCGAGCAGGCGGCCGAGGACGGCCAGGACGAGATCTGCGTGATCGGCGGCGCCGATCTCTTCGCGCTCGCCCTGCCGCGGGCGGCGCGCATCTACCTCACCGAGGTCGACGGCGAGCCGGACGGCGACGTGGTTATGCCCGCGATCGACGAGACCGGCTGGCGCGAAGTCGAGCCGCGAAGCCGTCCCCGCCGGCCCGGACGACGACTACCCGACGGTGTTCCGGGTGCTGGAGCGCGCCTGAGCGCCTTCCCTCGCGCCAATCTGGACGGCGGCGGTTCATCCGGGCAATGGTCGCGCCAATAACGAACGCCAGGGAGCGCGTCATGGATATCGAGCTGGTCACCGAAGGCCTGAGGTTCCCCGAGGGGCCGATCGCCATGAACGACGGCTCGGTGATCCTCACCGAGATCGAGGGCCAGTGCCTCACCCGCGTGCTGCCGGACGGACGCAAGCAGCAGGTGGCCGACACCGGCGGCGGCCCGAACGGCGCGGCGATCGGTCCGGACGGGGCGATCTACGTCACCAACAACGGCGGCTCGTTCGAGTTCATGAAGACCAACGGGCTGAACATCCCCGGCCCGACCCCGCCCAGCCACAAGGGCGGCTCCATCCAGCGCGTCGACATCGCCTCGGGCAAGGTGGAGACGCTCTACGGCCCCGACGCCTGTCCCGGCGCGCGCCTGAACGGCCCCAACGACCTGGTGTTCGACAAGCAGGGCGGCTTCTGGTTCACCGACCACGGCTGCGGCGACGAGGATGGGCGCAAGTGGGGCGCGATCTACTACGCCAAGCCCGATGGCTCCTCGATCACCCGCGTGCGCGAGCACCAGATCGCGCCCGAACGGCATCGGCCTCTCGCCCGACGAGAAGGTGGTCTACTGGGTCGACACCAACCTGGGGCGGCTCTGGGCGCTCGACCTCGAGGCGCCCGGCAAGCTCGGCCCGCAGGCCGGCTTCCAGCCGGCGCGGGTGGTCTGCAACCTGCCCGGATACCAGCTGCTCGACAGCCTGGCGGTTGAGGCCGGCGGCAAGGTCTGCGCCGCCACCATCATCAACGGCGGCATCACCGCCTTCGACCCCGACGGCTCGACCGAGCACTACCCGTTCCCGGACCTGATCACGACCAACATCTGCTTCGGCGGCGCCGACATGCAGACCGCCTGGGTCACCTGCTCCTCCACCGGCAAACTCTTCAAATGCCGCTGGCCGCGGCCCGGCCTGAAGCTGAACTTCAACGCCTGAACCACCCAAATCCCGCTCATCCCGGCGAACGCCGGGACCCAGGCAGGACTTGGGCGAAGGGGTGCGAGAGCCTGCCGGCATGGCGCCGCCGCCGGCATCCCTTTGCTAACACGAAGGACACAAAGACAGCGAAGAGCACGAAGGCGCTCACTCGGAGGCGAAGCTGCTCTTCGTGAGCTTTGCTTCCTTCGTGATCTTCGTGTGACCTTGAACAGCGCCTGCGGCGCGAACCTACTCCCCGGATAGCCCATCCTGTCCCCCAGTCCTGCCTGGGTCCCGTCGTGCGGCGGGATGAGCGGGAGTGGGGGAAGGACATTGCCTCTGGCGGCCCGGCTAGCTATCTCCCGCGCTCGCCCCATCCCTACCTCGCCAGCCCGACCGGAGCCGCTATGGCCGCGCAGTACATTTTCCAGATGCAGGGACTGACCAAGACCTGGCCCGGCGGCAAGAAGGTGTTCGAGAACGTCTGGCTGAGCTTCTACCCCGACGCCAAGATCGGCGTCGTCGGCGTCAACGGCTCGGGCAAGTCGACCCTGATGAAGATCATGGCCGGCATCGACACCGAGTTCACCGGCGAGGCCAAGCCCGCCGACGGCACCAAGATGGGCTACCTCGAGCAGGAGCCGCAGCTCGACGAGCAGCTCAACGTCTGGGGCAACGTGATCGCCTGGTGCGAGGAGAAGAAGATCGTCGACCGCTACAACGAGGTCGCGGCCAAGCTGGGCGAGGACTACTCCGAGGCGCTGATGGAGGAGATGACCGCCCTCCAGGAGAAGATCGACGCCGGCGACCTCTGGGACATCGACTCGAAGATCGAGATGGCGATGGACGCCCTGCGCTGTCCGCCCGACGACTGGCCGATCGACAACCTCTCGGGCGGCGAGCGGCGCCGGATCGCGCTGGCGCGGCTGCTGCTCTCCAAGCCCGACATGCTGCTGCTCGACGAGCCCACCAACCACCTCGACGCCGAGAGCGTCGCCTGGCTGCAGCACCACCTGGAGAACTTCCCCGGCTGCGTGATCCTGGTCACCCACGACCGCTACTTCCTCGACCAGGTGACCAAGTGGACGCTCGAATTGGACCGCGGGAAAGGGCATCCCCTACGAGGGCAACTACTCCGGCTGGCTGGAGCAGAAGGCCAAGCGGGTGATCCAGGAGCAGTCCGAGAGCGAGGCGCGCCAGCGCGCGATGGCCAAGGAGCTGGAGTGGGTGCGCTCCAACGCCCGCGCCCGGCAGGCCAAGTCCAAGGCCCGGCTCGCCAACTACGACAAGATGATGCGCGAGGCCGAGCAGGCCAGGGGCGCGCAGACCCACGCCACCATCCAGATCATGCCCGGCCCGCGGCTCGGCAACGTGGTGCTGGAGGTGGAGGGGCTGGAGAAGGAGTACGGCGACAAGGTCCTCTTCAAGGACCTCTCGTTCAAGCTGCCGCCCAACGGCATCGTCGGGGTGATCGGACCGAACGGCGCCGGCAAGTCGACCCTCTTCCGGATGATCACCGGCCAGGAGACGCCCGACGCCGGCTCGATCCGGCTCGGCGAGACGGTGAAGCTGTCCTACGTCGACCAGAGCCGCGGCGCGCTCGATCCGGCCAAGACGGTCTGGCAGGAAATCTCCACGGGCCTCGACGTGCTGAAGGTGGGGAACCGCGAGATCAACACCCGCTCCTACGTCGGCTCGTTCAACTTCAAGGGCGGCGACCAGCAGAAGAAGGTCGGCCAGCTGTCAGGCGGCGAGCGCAACCGCGTGCACCTGGCCAAGACCCTGACCGAGGGCGGCAACCTGATCCTGCTCGACGAGCCCACCAACGACCTCGACATCGAGACGCTGCAGAACCTCGAGGAGGCGCTGGAGGAGTTCGCCGGCTGCGCGGTGGTGATCAGCCACGACCGCTGGTTCCTCGACCGCCTCGCCACCCACATCCTCGCCTTCGAGGGCGACAGCCACGTCGAGTGGTTCGAGGGCAACTTCGAAGCCTACGAGGAAGACAAGAAACGCCGCCTCGGCGCCGACAGCCTGATCCCCCACCGCATCAAGTTCCAGAAATTCGGGCGCTAGGCAGGTACGCGCCCCGTCTCGGGGTCGGGGCGCTGCCGAGCGTCAGGAAGGTCCCGATAGACGCGCGGCATGCACGAGCGCATCAGCGCTAGATTCCAAAGCTCGGGCCGGACGGCGTGGATCTCTGCATCCGTGAGGCTCCAGAGGACTCGCCCCCCTCCAACGGCGGTCAGACGGCCACGGCCCGGCTCAGCGGCGATCCAATCGTCGAGACGGCCAATCGGCTCGAAGTCGGCCCAAAGGTGTTGTTCGGAGAGTAGATTGACCGCAAAGACGTCGCGCAGTTGCGGCCAAACGCCGGTCCAAAGCTCGCCTTCGCCTACGAACTTGCGCCACAACTCAGCTTCCATCTTGTCGGCGCGCGCCAATCGCCCGGGGCCAAGCGTCTTCGCCGGCATGGCGCGGGCATAGAAGCCTGCGCCGGCCATCGCATCGCGCACGAAATAGTAGCCATAGTCTGCCTGCAGGATTTCGGCGGCCAGACGCAACACAGCCTCGGCCCGCTCCAACCCCGGTCCGTCGAGGGGGAATGCAAAGTCGCCATCGAACGCGCGGAATGGATAGCTCGGAGCCTTGTCGCCGGCCGACGTGTACCGGGGTGCGGCGTCGAGGTACCCCCCGTATTCGACGTTGTCGTGAGTTGTGATCGAGCCCTGAGAGCCTACCAAATAGGCGGTTTGAGCCTCCGAAGCGCCCGGAACCGCGCCTTTGGCCAGGCTCGCCAGGCCGGCGAAATCAAGGTGCTCGGACGGCTCGCCCCACTGGGTCGAATAGCCCGCGACCGGCAACTGATCCTGAAGACCACAGACCTTGGCGGCCTCGATCAGAAAGCGGGCGGCCGCCTCGGCGCCGGGCCAGTTGGTTCCGTGAATGGCGATGCCGCCAACGAGGCGTTCACGCCAGTCAGCAATGCCCCAACTCCGGGCGATCTGTTCAAGATCGAAGATATCGGACGTTACGAACATTCGATGTAAAAATGTTCATGTTACGTTCCCTGTCAAGCGTCTCTTCATCGGCGCCGTCCTATTCTAAGACAGCGATCTGAGCCGCTGTTGAGCTTGCCAGCAGAGCAGTCGTCGTCGAGAGCGGCGTCGACAAGCAGGGCGTCAACCCACTCGGCGGCTTCAGCTTCGTCCTCGGCATCTTCGGCTGCCTGCCGATAGCCATCGAGCAACGCTACCTCCCACGTCGCGGGGGCGTCGTCGTTCAAGGTCGTCGGCTTACTGACCAAGCCGCCATCCTAGCACGCCCCGAGGCATGCGCTGCCGTCACCCTGGCTCGGGACGCCGAAGCGCCGGCGCCACCTGCCAGCGCATCGTGTCGATCGGCACCCTCATCCCCCGCACCTCAACGGCGAGCCGCAGCCGATCCGCCGGCGCTTCCAGCACCTCGGCCTCGTAGCCGGCCAGGGGGCCGTCGGTTACGCGGACCCGGTCGCCCGCGGCGTAGGTTGGTGACGGCATCGCCCGCCCCTTTCGTCATGTTGTCGGAGAGCCGCGGCGCACTCGGGCGCGGCGCGGCGATCCGCAGACTAGGGCGAGTGCGGGCCGCGCTCAAGCCGGCGCGGCCCTACCCGATCACACCGCGTCGAGCAGCTCGACGTCGGGGCGGCCGGCCATGCAGGGGCCCATCTTGGCGCCGCCGGCCTTGAAGTAGTCGGTCTGGCCGTGGTGGGTCAGCGCGTCCTGGTCCTTGTAGAGCTCCAGCACCTTGTAGGTCCCCGGCTCGGTGCGGCTCTTGGTGAGCTGGTAGAACAGGTTGCCCGGCTCGTTGGCGCGCACCTGCTCGGCGAGCTCCTTGAAGATGCCCTCGAACTCGGCGGCCTTGGCCTCCTGGACCTTCAGCGTGGCGATGATGCCGATCATGCGTTTTTCTCCCGCGGATTGCCGGGCGATCTAGCGGGGCGGCGCGCGGAAGGGCAAGGCGCCCGCGAGGTAAAGCCTAGCGGCGGCTGTCCCAGCCGTAGGCGACCCAGGAATGGCCGCCGATGTTGCGCGCCTCGATGAGGTCGGTGTCGTCGGCCGGCGTGCGCACGGTGCGGCGGGCCCTGAGCGCCGCGGCGGCCAGCGCCGCCACCACGCCGCCCATGAAGAGCAGCACCAGCACGGTCGCGGTGAGGAAGATCGCCAGCACCGCGCCGATCACGGCGGCGGCCGACCAGGCGACGGCGGCCCCCAGCCACGCGATGCCGCGGAACGGACCCCGGATCAGGATACGCGAAGACGTCGGCATGGGCCTACTGGGACCTCGTCGTTCTGCCTTACCGAACAGAGAGTTCACGCCAGAGCGCATGAACGTCAACTGAAGAAGCGCCGAAAGCGAGACTTCGCCTGCTAGAAGGTCGCCCGAGCCTCGAAAGTTTGGCGAGCATGAGCAAATCCGCGCCGGCGCGGCCGGGCTGGGAGTTCTGGATCGACCGCGGCGGCACGTTCACCGACGTGATCGGCCGCGCGCCGGACGGCGCCGAGTCGAGCGCCAAGCTGCTGTCGGTCTCCGGCGCCTACGCCGACGCCGCCGTCGAGGGCATGCGGCGGATGCTGGGCGCCGCGCCCGGCGCGCCGTTTCCGGCCGATCGCGTCGCCTCGATCAAGCTCGGCACGACGGTCGCCACCAACGCGCTGCTGGAGCGCAAGGGCGCGAAGACGCTGCTCGTCACCACCCGCGGCTTCGCCGACGCCCTCGTCATCGGCGACCAGACGCGGCCCAGCCTGTTCGCGCTCGATATCGAGCGGCCCGCGCCGCTGTTCGCCGGCGTCGTCGAGGCGGACGAGCGGCTGGACGCAGCGGGCGCGGTGGTGCGGCCGCTGGACGAGGCGGCGCTCGCCGACGGCGCTGGGCGAAGGCCGCCGCCGAGGGCTTCGAGAGCGTCGCCATCGCCTTCCTGCACGCGGACCTCAACCCGGCGCACGAGCGGCGCGCCGGCGAGCTGGCGCGGGCGGCGGGGTTCCAGTTCGTCTCGCTCAGCGCCGACGTCTCGCCGCTGCCGCGCTTCGTGCCGCGCGCCGAGACCGCCGTGGTCGACGCCTACCTGACGCCGGTGCTGCGGTCCTACGTCGCCGAGCTGGAGGCCGAGCTGGCGGGCGCGCCGCTCTACTTCATGACTTCGGCCGGCGCGCTGGTGCGGGCCGACGCGTTCCGCGGCCGCGACGCGCTGGTCTCGGGGCCGGCGGGCGGCGTCGTGGGCGTGGCGGGGGTTGCCGAGGCGGCCGGCGGCGCAGCGGTGCTCGGCTTCGACATGGGCGGCACCTCCACCGACGTCTGCCGCTACGCCGGCCAGCTGGAGCGGCGCGACACTGCCAGGGTCGCCGGCGCGAAGGTGCGCGCGCCGATGCTGGACGTGGAGACGGTGGCGGCCGGCGGCGGCTCGATCCTGCACTTCGACGGTCTGCGGGCCCGGGTCGGGCCCGACGAGCGCCGGCGCCGATCCGGGCCCCGCCTGCTACGGCCGCGGCGGGCCCGCCGACCGTCACCGACGCCAACCTGGTGCTGGGCCGGCTCGATCCGGCGCCGTTTCCCGCGGTGTTCGGCCCGCACGGCGATGCGCCGCTCGATCCGGCGGCGGCGCGCGCCCGGCTCGCCGAACTGGCGGCGGCGATGGGCGCCGCCGAGCGTCGAGGCAGCGGCGGAGGGGTTCCTCGCCGTCGCCGTCGAGCAGATGGCCGGCGCGATCCGCCGCATCTCCACCGAGCGCGGCTTCGATCCGCGCGCACCACGCGCTGGTGGCGTTCGGCGGCGCGGCGGGCCAGGTGGCCTGCGACGTCGCCGAGGCGCTCGGCATCCGCGAGGTGCTCTGCCCAGCCTACGCCAGCGTGCTCTCGGCCTGGGGCATCGGCCAGGCGCGGATGCGCGTCGATCCGGACAGCGGGGCTGGGCGCGCCGCTGGACGCCGCCGGCCTGGCGGCGGCTGCGAGCGCTCGCCGAGCGCCTGACGAGCGAGGCGCAGCGGAGCGCTCGCCGAGCAGGGCGCGGCGGCCGGCGACACCGCGCGCCGGCCTCTACCTCAGCTACGCTGGAGCCGACGCCGCCCTGCCCGTCCCGCTGGGCGAGCTCGAGCGCAGTCAGGGCCGCGTTCGAGGCGGCGCACCGCCGCCTGTTCGGCTTCGTCGAGCCGGATCGCCCTGTCGCTGATCGCCAGCGTCGAGGTCGGAGGCAAGCGAAAGCCCCTCCCCCTCGAGGGGAGGGGTCTGGGGTGGGGGGCGCCGGCCGCAGGCGCTCGATCCTCGTGACGACCGCGACGCCACAGCCGGCGACGTCGAGCCCGGTCGTTCCAGCCCCCCACCCCCAGCCCCCTCCCGTCGACGGGGGAGGGGGCTTGATCGTGCGGCCGACACCCAGATCTTCGTCGCGCCGGGGTGGCAGGCCGAGCGAGGAGGCCGGCGGCCTGTCCGCCTCGTCCGCGAGCGGACGTCGGCGCCGCGGCGCAGCGCCCGGCCGCTGACAGCGCGCCGACCCGGTCACCCTCGAGCTCTACAACCGCCGCTTCATGGGCATCGCCGAGGCGATGGGCGCGGCGCTGGAGCGGACGGCGCACTCGGTCAACATCAAGGAGCGGCTCGACTTCTCCTGCGCCCTGTTCGACGCCGACGGCGGCCTCGTCGCCAACGCGCCGCACATGCCGGTGCACCTGGGCTCGATGGGCGCCAGCGTGCGGGCGGTCTGCGAGCGCCACCCGACGCTCGCGCCCGGCGAGGCGTTCGCGCTCAACAGCCCCTACGCCGGCGGCACCCACCTGCCGGACATCACCGTGGTCATGCCGGTGTTCTCGCGACGCGGAGCGCCGAGCCGGCGCTTCTTCGTCGCCGCCCGCGGCCACCACGCCGACGTCGGCGGCGTGCAGCCCGGCTCGATGCCGCCGTTCTCGCACACCATCGACGAGGAGGGCGTGATGCTCGACGCGCTGCCGATCATGCGCGGCGGCGTCTTCCTCGAAGCCGACGCCCGCGCGGCGCTCGGCGCCGGGCCGTGGCCGGCGCGCGCGCCGGACCGCAACATCGCCGACCTGAAGGCGCAGATCGCCGCCTGCCAGGCCGGCGCCGCGGCCGTCGCCGCGCTGATCGACGAGCACGGCGCGGCCGAGGTCGCCCGCTACATGGGCTTCGTGCAGGCCAACGCCGAGGCCGCGGTGCGCCGCGCGATCGGCGTGCTCACGGACGGCGCCGCGCGCGTCCCGATGGACGGCGGCGGCGAGATCGTGGTCGACCGCCAGCGTCGACGCGGCCGAACGGCGAGGCGGTGCTCGACTTCACCGGCTCGAGCGCCCAGCTGCGCCTCCAACTTCAACGCCCCCGCCTCGGTGGTCGACGCCGCCGCGCTCTATGTCTTCCGCTGCCTGGTCGACGACGACATCCCGCTGAACGCCGGCTGCCTGACGCCGCTCAAGATCGTCACCACCGAAGGCTCGATGCTGAACCCGCGCCCGCCCGCCGCCGTGGTCGCCGGCAACGTCGAGACCAGCCAGCACATCGTCGACGCGCTGTTCGCCGCGCTGGGCGTGATGGCCAACTCCCAGGGGACGATGAACAACTTCACCTTCGGCGACGCTGAGCGGCAGTACTACGAGACCATCTGCGGCGGCGCCGGCGCGACGGCGCGCGCCGCCGGCGCGCGCGCCGTCCACACCCACATGACCAACTCGCGCCTCACCGACCCGGAGATCCTCGAGCGGCGCTTCCCGGTGCGGCTGGAGGCTTTCGAGCTGCGGCGCGGCTCGGGCGGCGCGGGCGAACACCCGGGCGGCGACGGCGCCGGCGCCGTCTGAGGTTCCTCGCCCCGATGGAAGCGGCGCTGCTCTCGACCCGCCGCGAGCGTGGCGCCGCAGGGACTTGCCGGCGGCGCATCGGGTCTGGCCGGAAGTCAGAGGTTGATCGCGCGCGTCGGGCGCGGTAAAGGAGCTTGACAGGCTGCTTTTCCATCGCCGTGCGGCCGGGCGACGTCATCGAGATCGAGACCCCGGGGGGCGGTGGTTACGGTCGTGTAGAGTAGCGTCCCCACGCCGGCCCCGTCCCGGGAGCTCCCCCAACATGTCGCTCGCCCTCATCCTCGCCGCCTCGCTCGTAATGGCCGCGCCGCCGCCCGACGAAGGCGCCGGCGAGCCGCTGCCGCCCGGCGCGCCCACCGACACCTACGAGCTCGCCGCCTGGTGCTACGGCGCGCTCGATGAGTACCTGCAGGTCTACGACAAGGTGATCCCCGACCTGAAGGCGATCGACCACGAGTTCGGCACCGACGTGAAGGAGGCGCAGCCCTATCACACCGACATGGCGGCCGCCCGGGTCGAGCTGAAGCTGATCGGCGGCTCGGTCACCGACGCGGAGAAGGCCAGCCCGACGCCGATCGCCGACCGCGGCGTGGCCGCGATGAACGACGGACGCCACATCTGGTCGGTGGCCGAGGGCAAGCCGCGTCGCGATCTGGCGCGGGCCTGGATGATGTGGGCGCTGCCCGATCGCTGCGACAGCAACGCCCGCGACCTCGCCCAGCGCTCGCTGCTGCTCGGCAAGGCGCTGAGCTACAACCAGGGCGGGGCGGTCGCGCAAGGCGGACAGGCGCCAGCGCCCGCTCCGGACGCCGCGCCGGCCGCCCCCGACGCCGCGGCCCAACCGCCGCCTGCCCAGAGCCCGCCGCCCGCAGACGCGTCGCCGGCCTCGGGCGACATCGATCAGCAGCTTTCCAAGCCGGCCGGTCCGGCGCCGTCGGGCGACAACCCCGCCGGCTATCCCACCGCCAAGCCGAACTAGGCGGCGGCGCGCAACGAGAAGGTCTGCTCGAACGCCGCCAGGCCCGGCGCGGTGAAGACCAGGACGCGGCCGCCTTCCAGGCGACGCGCCCAGCCCAGCGCGTAGATCCGGTCCAGGAGCGCCTTGCCGAGCGCGCCGGCCAGGTGGCTGCGCCGCTCGCTCCAGTCGAGGCAGGCCTTGCAGACCGGCCGGCGGCCGGCGCGCAGGCGCTCGGGCTCGACGCCGAAACCGCGCACGAAGCCGTCGCCCCGTTCGGTGAGGCTGAGCGCGCCGTCGTGGTCGGCGACGGCGCCGGCGGCCAGCAGCCCGTCCAGCATGGCGACGCCGAGCTCGCCGGCCAGGTGGTCGTAGCAGACCCGTGCGCGCCGCATCGCCGCATCGCGCGGCCCGGGCCGCGTGCGCTGCAGACCGGCGGCGATGGCGAGGCCGTCCAGCGCCTCCATCAGGTCGGCGACCTCGTGGCCGGCCAGCGCGTAGTAGACGCAGCGGCCCTGCCGGCGCGGCCGGATCAGCGCCGCCCTCGGCCAGCCGAGCCAGGTGCGACGAGGCGGTCTGCGGCGTCACCCCGGCCTCGCGGGCCAGCTCGCCGGCGGTGAGCGCCTGCCCGCCCATCAGCGCCGAGAGGATGTTGATGCGGGTCGGATCGCCGATGAGCGCGCCGATCCGCGCGATGTCGGGGCCTTCTGGCATGGTCGCGAGACTAGCCGCGGCGCGTCCGCGGGGCCAACGCGAACGCTTCGGCGCGGACCGAAGCTTCCTTGGCCTCGCCCACGCTAGTCAGGCCGCCCCTCGCCGAAGGAGCCCGGCCCATGAGCATCGTCTGCTGCATCCGCTACGTCATCGACCCGTTCCAGGCGGGCGCCTTCGAGGCCTACGCCGGGAAGTGGCTGACGATCATCCCGGCCTGCGGCGGCGAATGCCTCGGCTACTTCATGCCCCACGAGGGGACCAACAACATCGCCCTGGCCCTGATCCGCTTCGACAGCCTGGCGTCCTACGAAGCCTACCGCGCCCGCATCCGCACCGATCAAGCCGGCGCCGCCAACTTCCGCGCCGCCCAGGAACGGCGCTTCATCCTCTCCGAAGAGCGCACGTTCTTGCGGGAAGTGGAGGCGTGAAAGAGACGAGCGCCATCGCGCCTACTTCTCGGGCCGCATGTAGCGAAGCGGGTGGCTGGCGTGAAGCTCGGAGAACGGCAGGTCCCGTGGATCGCGCGCCGGCATCGCGAGCGCGAAGTCCACGAGTTCCTCGTCCGTCCGCGGCGTCAGATCCTGAACCACGAGATCCATCGCATTGGAGGGATCAGGGCAGTTCGCGCAGAAGCGTAAGAGCGCTTGGCTCACCTCTTCGGAGGTCGCGTCCGTCCGACACATGATTATGTTCATCAACTCAAGCAGTCGATCTCGGCGCGATAGTTTGGACATCTCTCCCTCCAGTAGAACTCTTCAGAGTCTCATAGTGAATGGCGTAGTGCGTCCGAGGGTCTGCTATCCTAAGGTTGCCCAAATCGTAGACGTCGCCGCCCTCTTCAATCGGAATTTCGTGGTGCAAGTTGAACCGCACGCCTGCATCGGAGGTATTGGTCTGAAAATCCTTCGGCGTGAAGGGAGCATACCCACGCTCCATGTTGGATAGATTCTGTCGAGTGAATGGCTGGCTAAGCTGTAAGTTGTCAGCAACGCCTTTCCAGACCGACGCTCGAAGTTCAGCGAAGGTGTTGAACCGCTGACCGATCAGCGGATTACCCACGTGCGATGGAATCGGCGTTGGGACACCCGCCCTGAGCCAATTGCCGGTAGCTGAGTTTAGTTTTCCGCTGACTGTGGCGACGCCCGGCGTGTTTCTGGCGATCTGCGCTGCAACGCGTTGGCTTTGTCCAACGACTTGGACTGCCGCGTCGCCCGCTGCAGGGGCGCGAACCACAGGCGCCAGGGCGCCGACAATGCTCAAGACGTCAGCGACGACCTCCAGGTTGCTGACCGGCCGCCATTCCCGAAATGCATTGGGATCGGTCGTCTCGACTGAAGCCGCACCCATAGGGAAGTCGGGTTCGCCTGCAGCGATCTCCGGAGCGATTGGAACGTAGGTGAATGGTTGCTGCAACCGGGTGGCGGCATCAACGAGGGCGTCAGCCGCCGTATTGGAGAAGTCTACGAGTGTCGCGACAGGGTCTGGCGAAGACGGCTGGACGGCTGGAAAAGCACGGATGCTCACTCCCAGCGCCCGGCCGGTGGTCGCGTTGAACTGCTCGATAGCAGGCAGATTGCCCTCGACTGGGTACACGTTCCCCTTGGCATCCCTGAGCTGAATGAGCCCGGCAAAATCCCAGCCCACCTGGAAGGCCGTCGCGTCGAGCGTGTGGACCTCAGTCGGCCGAATATCCTGTCCAGCGGAAACGCTTGGGATGAAAAAGACGAAGCCGCCTGCGCCATCTGGTCGGAACCCGTTCACGTTCTGAGTGCGCGATTGGCCGCCTGGAGGCTCGGCGGCCATACTGCCGTTTGGACCGTGATGCGCAGCCGAGGACGGCTGCCGCGGGGGAGGCGGCGGTGGCGCATCACTTTCGCCGCCGGCGGTCCACTGCCCGCCACCGGGCTGTCCCGCCGGAAGTCGGAGCTCGTCGCTCGAACTGTCGCCGCCTTTTGTGAGTGCGCCAACTCTGGCGAGTTTCGACATCCCAGCGTCGTCGATGCTCGGGAGGCGAAGCATCAGCGCTTCGATACCGGCGAGGGCGAGATCGTCTGCTGCGAGGCAGGCTGCTACACGCTGAAAGCCGCGATGGCAGCGAACGACAACGTCCCTTCGCTGCAGCCCATAAGCGCGCTCCAGGATCTCGCCGACTTCATCGGGCGATCGGGTGCGCCAGCGAGACTGACCGTCCTCGCCTCCGCTCCACCACGCCACGGGTATTCCGCCGAGGGCTGCGCCCTTGGAGTCGCACGTCAATCCGGGTCCGCCTCGAGGAACGAGGCGGTACATCTGGCTAGGCTCGAGTGCCATCAGGAGCTACCTCCACTGGTGAGATCGAGCATTACTATTGTTCTTGTTTTGTTCTCATTGTCAAGCGAAAACCGCCCGGGCGGAGCGGACGGTCTGGGGCGAGCAGCCCTCACCCGTCCGTCCATCTGAGATGGCCGGCCGACCTCTCCCCACCTGCGGTGGGGCGAGGGATACTGAAACGACGGAACCTACCGCCCCGCGCCGCCGCCCAGTTGCCAGCCGACCGCTTCGGTCATGCGCTGGAAGAAGCCGGGCTCGTAGGCGTTCACCGGATCGGCGCGCACCATGTCGTCCATGCGGTGGGCGTCGTCGCCGACCAGGATGCGCCAGTCGCCGGCCTTCACGCCGTCGAGGATGATCTTGGCGGCCTGGGCGGCGCTGGTCGGGGCGTTGTCGCGGAAGGCGCGGCCCTGCTCGTCGACCATCGCCTGGATCTGGTCGTCGCTGACCTGGGAGACGTCGACGCCGAACATCTTCATCTGCGCGCGCGCCGCCTCCAGCGCCTCGCCGGTGAGCTTGGTGTCCTGCGTGCCGGAGATGACCAGCCGCGAATTGATGGCGATGTCGGTGCCGATGTGGCCGGGCATCACCACCGAGCACTTCAGGTGCGGCGCGTTCAGCTTCAGGTCGTTGATCAGCGCCTCGGTGAAGCCCTTCACCGCGAACTTCGCGGCGCTGTAGGCGGTGTGCGCGGTCTGCGGCCCCAGCGAGGCCCAGAAGCCGTTGACCGACGAGGTGTTCACGATGTGGCCCTCGTCGGCCTTCATCAGCATCGGCAGGAAGGCGCGGCAGCCGTAGTAGACGCCGCCCCAGCAGACGTTGAAGGTCTTCTCCCAGTCGGCGCGGCCGCCCGGCGACGAAGCTGCCGCCGCCGCCGATGCCGGCGTTGTTGAACAAGAGGTGGATCTTGTCGGTCTCCTGGTCCTTCGCCACCTCGTCGCGGAACTTGTCGATCTGGTCCTCGATCGAGACGTCGGCCAGGTGGGTTGTCACCTTGGCGCCCTGCGCGGCCTCCTGCCGGCAGAGCCGCGCGGTCTCGGCCATGTTGGCTTCCGAGAGGTCGCACATCGCGACGCTGCAGCCCTCGGCGACCAGCTGGCGGGCCAGCTCGCGGCCCATGCCGGTGCCGCCGCCGGTGATCACCGCGATCTTGCCGCTGAAGTCCTTCATCCGTGCTCCTCTGGTCCTGTTCGCCTGCAATGACGTCGTGCTCGTCGAGCGCGAAGCGCCATGCGGCCATGCCACACGTGGCGCGCGAGTTCATGGGTGCCGGGCGAACGGCCATGCGGTTGAGAGTGTTCCCGCCTCCCGACCCTGCTGCCGCGCCTGCCACATGGCCATGATCATGCCGAAGCCGCGGGCGTCGCCGACCGTGCCGCGGCCCATCTTGTTCATCGCGTAGAAGGTGGTGCGCGCGTCCATGTCGATGATGATCAGCGAGCCGCCGTAGCCGCCCCAGAACATCGTGTTCGGATTGGGCGACGGCACCGTCTCGCCGGCGAGGCCGAAGCCCAGGCCGAACTTGGCCGGCATGCCGAGGACGAGGTCGGTCCCGGAGATCTGCTTCTCCAGCGCCTTGCCGGCAGCCGGCTTCCGACATGAAGCGCTTGCCGCCCACTGTGCCGCCGTTGGCCAGGATGGCGTGCACCTGCGCCACCGAGCGGGCGTTGCCGGTGCCGCCGGCCGCCGGGATCTCGGCGCCGCGCCAGGCGCGGGTGCGGGTCGCCAGCACGTCGACGCCGGGGTTGTTGCAGCGTGGTCTTCTGCAGGTCGTTCTGCGAGAGGTTGGCGATCGTCGCCGCCGGCGGCGGCGGGATCAGGTCGGCGACGCGGTCGTCTTCCGAGGCCGGCAGCCCGATCCAGAAATCGGCGCCCAGAGGCCCGGCGATCTCCTCGCGGAAGAAGGTCCCGATGGTCTTGCCGGTGATGCGGCGCACCACCTCGCCGATCAGGTAGCCCTGGGTGATCGCGTGGTAGCCGGACGCGCGTGCCCGGCTCCCACAGCGGCGCCTGGGCGGCGAGCAGGCTGACGCACTTCTCCCAGTCGTAGAGGTCGTCCTTGGTGATCGGCTCGCGCCAGCCCGAGAGGCCGGCGGAGTGCGCCATCAGGTGGCTGACCTTGATCCCCGCCTTGCCGTTCGCGGCGAACTCCGGCCAGTACTTCGCCACCGGCGCGTCGAAGTCGAGCAGGCCGCGGTCGGCCAGCATCAGCGCGCTGATGAAGGTCATCGTCTTGGTGGTCGAATAGACGTTGACGATGGTGTCCTTCTCCCAGGGCCGGGTCTTGGCCTCGTCGGCGAAGCCGCCCCAGAGGTCGACGATCATCTCGCCGTCCTTGGTGGCGCAGAACGAGGCGCCGAGATCGGCCCCGGACGCCAGGTTCGCCTCGAACGCATCCCGCACCGCCGCGAACTTGTCGCCCACGAAGCCTTCCACCGTATCCAGCGCCATCACGTCTCTCCCGCTGTCTCCCAGCGCCGCCACCCTAGGCCGGATCAGACGGCGAGCGCCAGATTCACGCGACGGCGCCTGGTCGGCGGACATCGCTTTCATGCGCCTGAGCCGTATCGCTCTCGGTCCGTCACCACTGGAGCTTTTATGGGCGGCATCAACATTTACTGCGGCTCGTTCGAGGGTGAGGACAAGTCGTGCTCGGCGTTCCAGGGGGCCCTCGCGTGGAATGGACGAGATGGGCTCCGAGACGGACCGAGCGATAATCGCTCGAATCCGGGAAACCCTGCTGGATGAAGACTCGGACCACCTGCTCATCGGACCCGAGAACGCACGACTGCTTCTCCCGCTGTTGCGGCGCTACGCCACCCAGGTGCAACTCAATTGGCGATCCCGGGCGACTTTCTCGACCAGATCGCCAGGGACGAGCGCGCTTCGCCGGGACGCGAGACTGACCTGAAGTACGGAGAGGGACTAGGTTGGCGGGCTTGGTGTGTCCGCGATTTGCTGCGCGCGTTCGAGGTTGCCGACACTGAATCCGAAGAGGTCGCGCTCGTCTGGTAGTCGCCAAGCCGCCGCTGCCTGTACCAGCTCTTAGTTGAGGATCGGGCCAGCCAGCGCTCGCCCGTCGGCAGGTCTCAGCCTCTGTGTCAATTAAGTTGACACCAAGGATGCTCGACGGCATCTCGCGCCCATTCGCAGGAGCTTTCCACATGCGCGTGCCGCTAAGGAAAATGGGGAATTCGTCGGGCGTGATCATCCCCAAGCCGTTCCTGGCGGAGATTGGCGCGTCGAACGCTGTTGAGATGGCGGTCGAGGATGGCCGTATCGTCATCGAGGCCGAGCGGCGCGCGGCACGAGCTGGCTGGGCTGCGGCGAGCCGTGGATTGGCCGAGGCAGGCGACGATCAGCTGGTTTGGCCTGAGTTCGGCAACGCCGACGACGAGACGCTCGAGTGGTGAGCCGCGGGGAGGTGTGGCTCGCCGCGCTCGATCCGACCCAAGGCAGCGAAATCCGCAAAACGCGGCCTTGCCTCGTCGTCTCGCCTCCCGAGCTGCACGACCATCTACGCACGGTCACAGTGGCGCCGATGACCACCGCATCTCGTCCGGCGCCGTTCCGGGTCCGCGTGACGTTCGACGGTAAGCAGGGTCTGATCCTGCTCGATCAGATCCGCACTTTGGACAAGGGCCGTCTCATCCGCAAACTCGGCGCCGTTACGAAGCCCACCCTGAGCGCCGCGCTCGTGGTGCTTCGGGAGATATTCGAGGAATAGCGATGGCCAAGGCGGCGACCAGCCTTAAGCCGCCGCGGCGCGCACCGGCTCGTAGTTGAGGATCGGGGCCAGCCAGCGCTCGGCGGTGGCGAGGTCCCAGCCCTTGCGGCGGGCGTAGTCGGCCACCTGGTCGCGCTCGATCTTGCCGACGCCGAAGTAGTGGGCCTGCGGGCTGGCGAAGTAGAGGCCGGAGACCGCGGCCGGCGGGGTCATCGCGAAGCTCTCGGTGAGCTCGATGCCGGTGGCGGCGGTCGGCGTCCAGCAAGCTGAACAGCGTCAGCTTCTCGGTGTGGTCGGGCTGGCAGGGGTAGCCGGGCGCGGGGCGGATGCCGCGGTACTTCTCGGCGACCATGAAATCGAGGTCCAACGGCTCGTCGGGGACGAAGCCCCAAAGCTCGGTGCGCACCTTGCGGTGCAGCGCCTCGGCGAAGGCCTCGGCGAGGCGGTCGGCGAGCGCGGCGGCGAGGATGGACGAATAGTCGTCGCCGGCCGCCTTGAACTTCGCGGCGATCTCCAGCTCGCCGTGGCCGGCGGTGACCGCGAAGCCGCCGATCTAGTCGGGCGGGCCGCCGATCGGCGAGACGAAGTCGGCCATCGCCACGTTGGCGCGGCCCTCGCGACTTGGCCATCTGCTGGCGCAGGGTGCAGAGCCGCGCCCGCTCCGTCGTGCGCGTCTCGTCGGTCCAGACCACGATGTCGTCGCCGTCGGCGTTGGCGGGCCAGAGCCCGACGACCCCGCGCGCCTCGAACCAGCGCTCGTCGACAATCCGCTTCAGCATCGCCTGCGCGTCGGCGAAGAGCTCGCGCGCCGCCTCGCCCACCACGTCGTCCTGCAGGATGGCCGGATAGCGGCCGACCAGCTCCCAGGCTGGCGAAGAACGGCGTCCAGTCGATGTAGCGGGTGAGGTCGACGAGGTCGTAGGGCGAGAAGACGCGCGTGCCGAGTGAAGCTCGGCCTCGGCGGCAGGTAGGTCTGCCAGTCGGTGCGCAGCGCGTTGGCCCGCGCCTCGGCGATCGGCGTCCGCACCTTCGCCGCCTGGCTGCGGGTGAACTGCTCGCGGATGCGCACGTATTCGGCCCGGGTCTCCGCCTCGACCTTCGGCCGCTCGGTCGGCGAGATCAGGCTGGAGACGACGCCGACCGCGCGGCTGGCGTCGGTGACGTAGGTGGTCGAGCCGCGCTTGTAGGACGGCTCGATCTTCACCGCGGTGTGGGTGCGGCTGGTCGTGGCGCCGCCGATCAGCAGCGGGATCGAAAAGCCGCGCCGCTCCATCTCGCCGGCCACGAACACCATCTCGTCGAGCGACGGGGTGATCAGGCCCGAGAGCCCGACGATGTCGACCTTGTGCTCGACCGCCGCGTCCAGGATGCGGTCGGCGGGGACCATGACGCCGAGGTCGATCACCTCGTAGTCGTTGCACTGCAGAACCACGCCGACGATGTTCTTGCCGATGTCGTGCACGTCGCCCTTGACGGTGGCCATCAGGATCTTGCCGGCCGCCTTGCGCTGCTGGCCCTCGCCCTCGGCCTCCATGAACGGCAACAGGTAGGCCACCGCCTGCTTCATCACCCGGGCCGACTTCACCACCTGCGGCAGGAACATCTTGCCGGCGCCGAACAGGTCGCCGACCACGTTCATGCCGGCCATCAGCGGGCCTTCGATCACCTCCAGCGGCTTGGCGGCCGCGAGGCGCGCCTCCTCGGTGTCGGCCTCGATGAAGTCGCTGATGCCGTGCACCAGCGCGTGGGTGAGCCGCTCGCCGACCGGTCCGGCGCGCCAGGCGGCGTCGGCGACCTTCTCCACCGGCCCGCCGGCCTTGTACTTGGGCGCGAGGTCGACCAGCCGCTCGGTGGCGTCCGCGCGGCGGTTGAGGATCACGTCCTCGACCGCCTCGCGCAGCTCCGGATCGATCTCGTCGTAGACCGGCAGCTCGCCGGCGTTGACGATGCCCATGTCCATGCCGGCGGCGATGGCGTGGTAGAGGAACACCGAGTGCATCGCCCGGCGCACCGGCTCGTTGCCGCGAAAGCCGAACGAGATGTTGGAGACGCCGCCCGACACCCGCGCATAGGGCAGCTGCTGCTTGATCGCCCGCGTCGCCTCGATGAAGTCGACCGCGTAGTTGTTGTGCTCCTCGAGCCCGGTCGCCACCGCGAAGATGTTGGGATCGAAGATGATGTCCTCGGGCGCGAAGCCGAGCTCGTCCGTGAGCAGACGGTAGGCGCGCGCGCAGATCTCCACCTTGCGGTCGCGGGTGTCGGCCTGGCCCTGCTCGTCGAAGGCCATCACCACCACCGCCGCGCCGTAGCGCTGGCAGCGGCGGGCCTGCTCGAGGAACTTCGCCTCGCCCTCCTTCATCGAGATCGAGTTGACGATCGCCTTGCCCTGCACGCACTTCAGGCCGGCCTCGATCACCTCCCACTTCGAGCGAATCGACCATGATCGGCACGCGGGCGATGTCGGGCTCGGCGGCGATCAGGTTGAGGAAGGTCGTCATGGCGTGGGCTGAATCGAGCAGGCCCTCGTCCATGTTGACGTCCAGCACCTGCGCGCCGGCCTCGACCTGCTGGCGCGCGACCGCGAGCGCGGCGGGGTAGTCGCCGTTCTGGATCAGCTTGCGGAAGCGCGCCGAGCCGGTGACGTTGGTCCGCTCGCCGATGTTGACGAACAGGGGTCTCATGAAATGGCTCCCTTCTCCCCTCGCGGGAGAAGGTGTCGGGCAGAGCCCGACGGATGAGGGGTGAAGCACGGCGGGCGAGGGATTGGCGCGTCACCAAGGTTGGCGCCGACACCCCTCATCCGACCGCTTCGCGGCCACCTTCTCCTGCAAGGGGAGAAGGATACTTCGGACTGCACTCCCATCACGCCAGCTCGAACGCCTCCAGCCCAGAAAGCCGCATGGCCGGCGCGCGTTCGGGGATCACCCGCGGCGGCAGGTCCGCCACGTCCTCGGCGATGTGGCGGATGTGGTCGGGGGTGGTGCCGCAGCAGCCGCCGACGATGTTGACGATGCCGCTCCTGGCCCACTCCTCGAGGAAGCAGGCGGTCTCGTGCGGGCCCTCGTCGTACTCGCCCATGGCGTTGGGCAGGCCGGCGTTCGGGATAGGCCGCGACCAGCGTGTCGGCGATCCGCGCCAGCTCGGCGATGTGCGGGCGCATCAGCTCGGCGCCCAGCGCGCAGTTCAGCCCCACGGCGAAGGGCCGCGCATGCCGCACCGAGTTCCAGAACGCCTCCACCGTCTGGCCGGAGAGCGTGCGGCCGGAGCGGTCGGTGATGGTGCCGGAAATCCAGATCGGCAGCGGCTCGAAGCCCTCGTCCTGCAGGTCGAGGATCGCCTTGATCGCCGCCTTGCAGTTCAGCGTGTCGGTGATGGTCTCGATCAGGAAGAGGTCGACCCCGCCCTCGTGCAGCGCCTGCGCCTGCTCGCGATAGGCCGCGTAGACCTGGTCGAAGGTCACCTTGCGCGCGCCCGGATCGTTCACGTCGGACGACATCGAGAGCATCACGTTGAGCGGCCCGATCGAGCCGGCGACGAAGCGCGGCTTGTCCGGCGTCTTCGCGGTCCAGCGGTCGGCGGCGGCGCGGGCGATCCGCGCGCCGTCCAGGTTGATGTCGCGCACCGCGCCCTGCAGCGCGTAGTCGGCCTGGGCGATCGAGGTGGCCGAGAAGGTGTTGGTCTCGGCGATGTCGGCGCCGGCGGCGAAGTACTGGTCGTGCAGGTCGGCGATGATGTCGGGCCGCGTCAGGCAGAGGATGTCGTTGTCGCCCTTCAGCAGCGTCTTGTGGTCCGCGAAGCGGTCGCCGCGGAAGTCGGCTTCGCCGAGTCCTCGGCGCTGGATCATCACCCCCCACGAGCCGTCGAGGATCAGGATCCGCGCCTTGGCGGCCGCCTTCAGCGCGGCGATGCGGTCGGCTCGGCTGGTCATGCCGCGGTCTCCTTGCACGCCCAGCACCCGGCAGATCGCCACGGTCAGCTCGGCGCGGTTCAGCGTGTAGAAATGGAAGTCGCTCGAAGCCCTCTTCCTGCAGCTTGGCGCACATCTCGGTCGCCACCGACGCCGCGACCAGCCGGCGCGTGGCCGGATCGTCGTCGAGCCCCTCGAAGAGGTTGGCGAGCCAGTCCGGCACCGGGACGCCGCATCGGTTGGCACATGCGCTTCAGACCGGCGAAGTTGGAAACCGGCATGATGCCCGGCACCAGCGGGATCGTGATCGCCCGCCGCGCGGACCGCGTCGCGGAAGCGCAGGAAGCCGTCGATGTCGAAGAAGAACTGGGTGAGCGCCCGCGTCGCGCCGGCGTCCACCTTGGCCTTCAGCACGTCGAGGTCGCGCTCGAGGCTGCCGCTCTCGCGGATGCACCTGCGGGTAGACGCCGACCGACACCTCGAACGGCGCGATGCGCGCGGATGCCGGCGGTGAGCTCGGTGGCGTTGCGCGTAGCCGTCGGCGCGGCGGCGTATAGGTCGCCGCCGATCTGGCCGGGCGGGTCGCCGCGCAGCGCCACGATGTGGCGCACGCCGGCGTCCCAGTAGCCGCGGATCACCTCGTCGACCTCGCCGCGCGAGGCGTTGACGCAGGTGAGATGCGCGGCCGGCGTCAGCGGCGTCTCGGTCGAGGATGCGCGACGACCGTGCGGTGGGTGCGATCGCGGGTCGAGCCGCCGGCGCCGTAGGTCACCGAGACGAACTGCGGGGCCAGCGGCGCCAGGCGGCGGATCGCCTTCCACAGCGTCTCCTCGGCCTCCGGCGTCGCTCGGCGGCGAGAACTCGAACGAGATGCCGCAGCATGCCGATCGCCGCGGCCGCCGGCGCGGGCGACGGGCCCAGAGCGGAACTGGGGGCGGAGACTGGCGGCGTTCATGCGACCCTCCGGATGCGTTCGGCTTCGTGCTCGGCGACCCAGACCTTGACGGTGAGGCCGCCCGGGCCGGCCGGCGGCAGGGTGACGGCGCTGAGCTTGCCGAGGCCGCCGGCCGCGGCCCAGCGCTCGATCTCGTTGTCGAAGAAGCCGAGCCGGCGATGCCGGTGCTCGGCGCGCAGGAATTCCAGGTCGTGCGGCGCGAAGTCGACGATCAAGCAGCTTGCCGCCGGGCGCCACCAGCCGCGCAGCCTCGGCGACCGCCGCGGCCGGCTCGCCGAGGTAGTGCAGCACCTGGTGGGCGACCACCAGGTCGGCCTCGCCGTCGGCCAGGCCCACGTCGAGGATGTCGCCGTGCCGCAGCTCGCAGGCGCTCAGTCCGGCGCCGGCGACGTTGGCGCGCGCGACGTTCAGCATCTGGCGCGACAGATCGAGGCCGACAGCGCTCTTCGCCCGATCGCCCAGCAGGGTCAGCATCCGCCCGGTGCCGGTGCCGAGGTCGACCAACCGGCGGAACGGCCCCTCGCCCGCCGCCGCCAGCATCGCCGCCTCGACGGCGGCCTCCGAGACGTAGAGCGAGCGCATCTCGTCCCACTGGCCGGCGATCGCGGCGAAATAGGCGGCCGCCTGGGCGGCGCGCTCGGCCGCGACGCCCTCCAGCCGCTCGGCGTCGCGCAGCAGCGTGGCGTCGCGCTCGGAGATCAGCGACAGCGTCGTGTCCAGCAGGTCGCGCGCCGGGCCGGCGCTGGCCAGGCGGTAGAACACCCAGGCGCCGTCGGGGAAGCGCTCGACGAGGCCGGCCTCGGCCAACACCTTCAGATGGCGTGAGACGCGCGGCTGGCTTTGCCCAAGGATGCGGGTCAGCTCCAGCACCGCCAGCTCCTCGCGGGCCAGCAGGGCGAGGATGCGCAGGCGCGTGGCCTCGCCCGCCGCGCGCAGCACCTCGACCGTCTGATCCGACGTGATTGGCATGGGATATAAAGATATCTTTATGTCCCGACGCGTCAAGCTCGGATTCCAGGCGGGGGCATGAGACGGCTGAATTGTGAGGGGAGGTCGCCCAGGCTACGGCTGGCGGCGCGACCCCATCTAAATGGGGCTGAAATAGTCAAGTTCAAGAATTGGCGAACAGCGTTCGGGCGCGTAGAAGCACGCTCGCGGACAACCCTCTTACTATCCACCACCAACCCCCGGCTCCCGTTTGGAGACCGGGCGTTTTTCCGTCCGCGCGTCTACCCCTGAAACAACTCTCAAGGACCTCATGAATCCAATCTGCGCATCGCAAACCTTCCTCAATCCATCCAACCTCCAACTGCGCCGGACCCAGGCCCGACGCATCGGGTTCGGCCGGGCGTTCGAGCCGGTCACGACCATCTTCTGGGCCTTGGCGAGCCTGATCGCCGTGTCTCTGGCCGCGTTCGCCTAAGGCCGGCCTAGTCGCTTAAGAGCCGCGCCGTCGTGGTCCGAGCCCACGCCAGCGCGGCTTTGCCGCTCGAGCCGCCGCCCTACTCGATGACCGCGTTGGCCAGCGGCTCGCCGGCGAAGAAGCGGCGCAGGTTCTCGCGCGTCAGGTCGACCATCTTTGGCAGCGCGCCGGACGTCGCCCCCGCCGTGTGCGGCGACAGCACCAGGTTCGGCACGCCCTCCCAGCGTTCGGCCGGCGTCGGCTCGCTCTCGAAGACGTCCAGCGCCGCCATGCCCAGCGTCCCGTCCTTCAGCGCTGCGATCAGCGCGCGCTCGTCGACCAGCTGACCGCGGGCGACGTTGACCAGGAGGCCGTGCTCGCCCAGCGCCTCGATCACCTTGCGGTCGATCAGCCGCTCGTTCTCGTCCCCGGCGCGGGCGGCGACGATCAGGATGTCACTCTCCTCGGCCAGCGCCAGCAGGCTCTCGGCCCGCGGCCAGTCTGCGTCCGGCTTCTCGTTCGGGCCCCACCAGGCGATCTTCAGTCCGAACGTCGCCGCGCGCCGCGCCACCGCCTTGCCGATCGCGCCCAGCCCCACAATGCCGAGCGTGTGGCCGCCCAGTGAGCGGGTGATCCGCTTCTCGGTCGGCCGCCAGCGGCCCTCGCGGACAATGGCGTCGCCCTCCAGGAGGCCGCGCCAGGCGGCCAGCATCAGACCCATCGCATGATCGGCGACGTCCTCGTGGTTGACCCCCGGCGAGTGGCTGACCTTCAGGCCGCGCTCGCTCGCCCAGGCCAGATCGACGCCGTCGTAGCCGGCGGTGAAGCAGGCGATCAGCCCGAGCCGCGGCAGGCTCTCCACCAGCGCGCGGTCGACCGGGAATTCGCCGGCCACCACGAGCGCGCCGATCGAGGCGCTCGCCTCCAGCGGCGGCGCCTGCCAGAGCCGCCAGACCGTGAAGTCGGGCTCCAACATGGCGGCGATCGCCGCGAGGTGTGGCTGGACAATGAGGATGGCGGGCTTGTCGGACATAACGGGAGATCGTTGCCTTGACCTTGCGCACATAGCCCGGCCGGGGCGCGCTTGACGAGTCCCCGCCGCTTTGGTCATTCAACCCGCATGCGGCGCGTCGTGATCCTTGGCTCGTCCGGCGCAGGCAAATCCACCTTCGCACGGGCGCTCGGCGCCAAGCTCGGCGTGCCGGTCGTGCACCTCGACGCGCTCTTCTGGCAGCCGGGCTGGGTCGAGCCGGAGAACGAGGCGTTTCGCGCCGCGGTCGCTGCCGCCATCGCCGGCGACGCCTGGGTCACGGACGGCAACTACGTGAGCCGCACCTTCGACCTGCGCCTGCCGCGCGCCGACACGGTGATCTTCCTCACCCAGCCGCGATGGCTGTGCGTCTTCCGCATCCTCCGGCGCTGGCTGACCGCCTTCGGGCGCACACGCCCCGACATGGCGCCGGGCTGCAAAGAGAACTTCACCTGGGAGTTCTTCCTCTGGACCTGGCGGTTCGAGGCCAGGCACGCGCCCCGCATCCTGGCGGCCGCCGAGGCCTATCCGACCCCGATCACCCACCTGCGCGGGTCCGCCGCGATGGCGCGCTTTCTTGCAGAGTCGAGCTGAGCCGTCCGGCAACTTCGCATACGCCTCGGCTGGGGGGACGCAACGAAGCGCGGCCCTTGGGGGTTTAGGCGGCGTGGCCCTACAGCGCCGCAGACTGTCGGAGACCGAACATCATGAAGCTTCAAGTCATATTGGCCAGCGCCGCCGCCGTGGCGCTTGTCGCCGGCGCGGCCCAGGCCGCCCCGCAGAAGAGCGCCGGCACGTATGCCGAGCCCAGCCAGCCGATCGCCTATTCCAAGCTGGACACCTACCTGAAGTCGTCCGCCCACTCCCGCAAGACCGGAGACTGGGCGCTCAACAGCCAGGCCGCGTCGGCCGCCGCCGCGCCGAACGCCGCCGCCAACGCCAGCGCCACCGCGCCCGCCGGCGACATGACGCAGCCGTCGACCGGGACCGCGCCGGCCGACCAGGGCGCTGCCGCCCCGGCCCCGTCGACCGCAGCCCCCAACCCGCCGGCGACGGCGCCCAGCGCTGCGCCAGACTCCTCGACGCAGCCGCCGGCCGCGTCGGCCCCGAAATAGGGCCAGTGACAGCCTGATCCGGCAGAGATTCCGCCCCGCCTGAGAGAAAATCTCTCTGGCGCGGGCGGGACCTGCGGCTAAATCGGCGCTCCCGCTTGTTCGAGCCCGGAGCCGCCCTTTGTCCGTCGACGCCCTCTTTCACGCCCTACGAGTTCAAGGGCCTGAAGCTGCCCAACCGCGTCGTCATGGCGCCGATGACCCGTTCGGCCTCGCCGGACGGGGTGCCGGGCGACGACGTCGCCGCCTACTACGCCCGCCGCGCCGCCGCCGGCGTCGGCCTGATCGTCTCCGAGGGCACCGGCGTCGCCCGCCCCGCCTCGCTGAACGACCCGAACATCCCGAAATTCCACGGCGAGGCCGAGCTCGCCGGCTGGAAGCGGGTGATCGACGCGGTGCACGCCGCCGGCGGCCTGATGGCCCCGCAGCTCTGGCACGTCGGCGCGGTGCGCAGCCACCGGCAGGACTGGGCGCCGCCCGGGCCGTACGACAGCCCCTCCGGCATCTCCAGCCCCGGCCACCGCTTCGGCGAGCCGATGAGCGACGCCGACATCGCCGACGCCATCGCCGCCTTCGCCTCGGCCGCCGCCAGCGCCAAGGCGCTCGGCTACGACGCGGTCGAGCTGCACGGCGCGCACGGCTACCTGATCGACCAGTTCTTCTGGCACGGCACCAACGAGCGCGGCGACCTCTTCGGCGGCCCCACCATCGGCGCACCGCGCCAGCTTCGCGGCCGAGATCCTGAAGGCGGTGCGCGCCGCGGTCGGCCCGGACTATCCGGTGATCATCCGGCTCTCGCAGTGGAAGCAGCAGGACTTCGCCGCCAAGCTCGCGCCGACCGCCGGCCGACATGGAAGCCTGGCTGCAGCCGCTGGCCGACGCCGGCGCCGACGCCTTCCACTGCTCGCAGCGCCGCTTCTGGGAGCCGGAGTTCGACGGCAGCGACCTCAACTTCGCCGGCTGGGCCAAGAAGCTGACCGGCAAGACCTCCATCACCGTCGGCTCGGTGGGCCTGACCGGCGATTTCATCGCCGGCTACGGCGGCGAGGTCTCGCAACCCGCCTCGCTCGACCGCCTGATCGACATGCTGGCCCGCGGCGACTTCGACCTCGTCGCCATCGGCCGCGCGCTGCTGCAGGACCCGCTGTGGGCGGAGAAGGTCCGCGAGGGCCGCAACCGACGAACTGATGGACTTCGAACGCTCGGCGATGGCGACGCTGTACTGAGCGGGCCGCTGTCGGTTTTCGCTTGACCCTAGGAACGAAAGCGGAACATTAGGTCGCTGGGAGACTGGAGGCGCGGCTCGGTGGGTTCGAAGCTAGTTTGGGGTGGATCGGCCACGTTCCTCGCGCAGTTGGCGGCCGGGCTGATCCTGTCACTTGCTGCATCAGGGCTGCCGGCCTTCATCTTCGAACGCACGGCGTCTCCGGGCTCGGTGCTGACGAACGGCGAGCTTCTGCTTCTGGTTTGCTTGTGTTCACTTGGGGCGACGATGCTCGTATGGGGCGCCGCTTACTTCGCTTACCGGCGGCCACGGCAGTTGGGATTTGGGCGCCGCCAGGGTCTGACGGCCTGGGTGATCGTCGCCCTGGCCAGCGTTGCTTTCGTGTTTCTCGGCCCTCCGGCGGCCCATCTGAAATCCGACACCGCCGCCGCTGACGCGGCCGTCAAGCTAGGTGATACGGATGTTCCTGCCGCGTATCGTTTGAAGCTGCAATCCTTGGGCTTCCCGGAGCGGCTCTCACCCGACGGTATGGCTCACGATGACCTCGGCGAAACAGAAGCGAGACTGAGGACGATCCGATTGGAGGTCGCCCAATATCGAGACCTCGCCGAGAGCAAAGCCGCTACCCTGCGTCAGCAGATCGCCAGCAGCCCTACGTCGGCCGCCTTCAAGGCCAATCTGCTCAGCCGCTTCGACCGAGACGCTCCCGCCGAGCACGCACTACGTCAGCGATACTGGAACGACGAGGACGCCAGGGCGCGGGAATGGATTCAAGTCGTGGAGTTGTTGCTGGCGAACCCGGGCCGTTGGGGTCCAAACAAGGGCACGCTCGCCTTCCGCCCGGATCTGTTCGCCAAGGTCGCGCCGCACAACCATGCCATTGCCGCGATTGACGCAGACGAGCGCGAGATTTGCCGGACGCGCGGCGCGTGTGCGTCCCAATAGGGCTTAGGCCTTTTCTGAAAGCCCGCGCCTTGCGCTACATAACTCACTCCCCGCTCCTGCGACGTGGGAGAGCGGATTCTGGACAGATGGCCGAACCCATTCATGGCGCCCTGGTGCTCTTCTCCGGCGGGCAGGATTCCAGCGTCTGTCTGGCGTGGGCGCTCGAGCGCTACAGCGCACGTCGAGACGGTGGGGTTCGACTACGGGCAGCGGCATGCGGTGGAGCTGCAGGCGCGCGAGGTGGTGCGCGCCGAGCTGGCGGTGCGGTTTCCGGACTGGGCGGCCAAGCTCGGGCGCCGACCACATGCTCGATATCCGGGGCTTCGGCGCGATCGGCGAGACGGCGATGACCGCCGAGAAGGCGATCGAGATCACCGAGAAGGGGCTGCCCTCGACCTACGTGCCAGGCCGCAACCTGATCTTCCTGACCTACGCCGCCGCGCTGGCCGACCGGCTCAGTTTGAAGACCCTGGTCGGCGGCATGTGCGAGACCGACTTCTCCGGCTACCCGGACTGCCGGCGGCGCACGATCGATGCGATGGAGAGCGCCCTGGAGCTCGGCATGGAGCGCGCCTTCCCGATCAAAACGCCGCTGATGCGGCTCACCAAGGCCGAGACCTGGGCGCTCGCCAAGCGGCTGGGCGGCGAGGACCTGGTCGAGCTGATCCGGGAGCACAGCCACACCTGCTACCTCGGCCGCCGCGAGCCGCTGCACGACTGGGGGGCCGGTTGCGGGGAGTGCCCGGCCTGCGAGCTGCGCGCCAACGGCTGGCATGACTGGGCAGCGGCGGGCCGCCCGGCGCTCGAGGCCGCAGCGGTCCCATGACCTATTCGGTGAAGGAGATCTTCCTCACCCTGCAGGGCGAGGGCGGCCAGGCCGGCCGCGCGGCGGTGTTCTGCCGCTTCGCCGGCTGCAACCTCTGGAGCGGGCTGGAGCGCGACCGCGCCGCCGCCGTCTGCACCTTCTGCGACACCGACTTCGTCGGGACCGACGGGCCGGGCGGCGGCAAGTTCCGCACCGCCGCCGATCTCGCCGCTGCCGTCGCGGGCGCCTGGGCGGGACCGCCCGACAACCGGCTGGTGGTGCTGACCGGCGGCGAGCCGCTCTTGCAGCTCGACGAGGCGCTGGTGTCCGCCTTGCACGCAGCGGGCTTCTCGATCGCGCTGGAGACCAACGGCACGCTCGCCGCGCCGGCCGGCGTCGACTGGATCTGCGTCAGCCCGAAGGCCGACGCGGCGCTGGCGCAGCTGAGCGGCCAGGAGCTGAAGCTGGTCTATCCGCAGGCCGGCGTCGATCCGGCGCGGTTCGAGCACCTCGCGTTCGAGCGCTTCTCGCTGCAGCCGATGGACGGGCCGGAGCGCGACGCGGCGACGCGCGCCGCCATCGCCTATTGCCTCGCCCACCCTCGCTGGCGTTTAAGCCTGCAAACTCACAAATACCTCGGCATCCCGTAACTCGGGCCGCCGCCCAACCCCCTCAGCTGATGACCGAACCTGTCTTCGAGATCACGAAGGCCGCCGCCTTCGACGCCGCCCACCGCCTGCCGCGATGGCCCGAACGAGAGCTACACGCGCCTGCACGGCCACTCGTTCCGGGTCGAGGCGACGCTGCGCGGACCGGCCACGCCGCCGGTCGGCTGGGTCGGCGACCTCGGCGCGCTCGACGCGGCGCTGAAGGAGGTCGCCGGCGCGCTCGACCACGGCCTCCTGAACGAAACGCCCGGCCTGGAAAGCCCGACGCTGGAGGCGCTCTGCCTGCACTTCGCCGGGCGGCTGCGCGGGCGCTTCCCCGCCCTCGTCCGCATCGCCGTCTCCCGGCCCAGCAACGGCGAGAGCTGCGTGCTGAACTTGTAGTCCCTCCCCTTGGGGAGGGTGTCGGCGAAGCCGACGGGCGGGGATGTCTGGAGTGTCAAAGCGCGCCAACCAGCTAGCGGAGAAGGCGCTTCGGACCTCCCCACCTGACCGCTACGCGGTCTGCCCTCCCCACGAAGGGGAGGGACGCACCCGATACGCGCATCGGCCGGCGCCGGCGAGGATGTGGGAGATGCGCTCGACCTGCACGTCCGTCGCCCAGCACCTGGGCGAACAGCGCCAGCTCCTCGCGGCAGAGGCCGGTGCAGAGCCGCGCGGCGGCGCAGACCGGGCAGTGGTGCTCGAGCAGCAGCAGGCCCTCCGCGTCCTCGCGCACCTCGGCCATGTAGCCCTCGCGCTCGCGGATCGCCGCCAGCGCCGCGAGCCGCGCCTTCAGCGACGCCGCGTCGCCGATCTCGGCGAGGTAGGCGGCGGCCTGGTCGGCGGTGCGCAGCGCCAGCAGCCGGTCCAGCCCTTCCTCGCCGAACACCCGCCGCACCTGGGCGATCAGGTCGGCGGAGAGGCCGGCGTGGGCGTCGGCGAAGCGCGCGTCGGCCGCCGCGGTGACGCGCCAGAGCCGCGCCGGCCGGCCGCGGCCCGACGGCGGCGGGCCTCGGCCTCGGCCACCAGCCCCTCCTCGGCCAGCGCCTGCAGATGCTGGCGCACCGCCGTCGAGGTAAGCTTCAGGCGGCCCGCCAGCGCGTCGGCGGCGATCGGTCCCTCGCGCTTGACGAGGGCCAGCACCGCCGGGCGGCCGGTGATAGGTTGCGCGGCGTCTGCCATGCGTATTTTCTAAAGTTCCTACTTGCGTAATTCAAGCGCCGGGTATTTTCTGAAGTCAAGGCTTTCGAAATAGGAGGCGGCCATGTTCGAGCGGTCCGGCGTCAGCGAAGGCGAGCTGGCGCGGCTCGGGCGCAAAGTGGTGCGCAAGGGCGGCAAGCAGGTGCTGCTGATCGCGTCCGACGGCCGCATCTTCGCCGTCGCCAACCGCTGCCCGCACGAGGGCTATCCGCTTGAGCGAAGGCACGCTCGGGCCGCCCTGCGTGCTGACCTGCGACTGGCACAATTGGAAGTTCGACCTTGCGAGCGGCGAGGCGCTGGTCGGCCGCGATCCGGTGCGCGCCTATCCGGTGCGCGTGGAGGACGGCGAGATCTTCCTCGACCTCGCCGATCCGCCGGCCGACCTGCAGCGCGAGCGGGCGCTGAGCGGGCTGACCGCCGCCATCGCCGACAACGAGCGCACCCGCATGGCCCGCGAGGTCGCCCGGCTGGAGCGCGCCGGGTTCGACGCCCGCGTGGCGCTGGTCCACGCCATCGAAGCGGTGAACGGGCGGCTGGAAGGCGGCATGACCCACGCCCACGCCGCGGCGGCCGACTGGCTGGCGCTCAGCGAGCGCGCGCCGACGGCGGACCTGCGGCTCACCGCGCTGCTGGAGCCGATCGGCCATCTGGCGGAGGACACGCTGGGCGCCGGCCGCTATCCCATACGCCGAGGGCTGCTCGACTGGGACGCCGAGGCGTTCCTCGCCGCCATGGAGGCGGAGGACGAGTTCGCCGCGCAAGGCGCGGGTCCGCGGCGCGCTCGAGGCCGGCCTGACCTACGGCGAGCTGCGGCCGGCGCTGGGGCGCCGCGGCGCTCGCCCACTACGCCGACTTCGGCCACAGCGCGATCTACGTGCTGAAGGCCGGCCAGCTGATCGAGCGGCTTGGCGATGCGGTCGCCGCAGCCGATGCTGCTGGCGCTGATGCGCCAGCTGATCTACGCCCGCGCGAGGACCGGCTGCCGGAGTTCCGCGGCTACGCCGGCGCGCTGGCCGCCTGGTCGGACCGCCGCACACGGCCGGCCTGCGCCGACGACTTCATCGGGCTCTCCACCGCAGCGGTCCTGAAGCGGCTTGCTGCGTCGGCCGGCCTTCCGGCGACGGAGCTCTTCGACGCGCTGCTGGGCGCCGCGGGCTGGAACATGCTGCACTTCGACGCCGAGTTCGACCAGGCGGCCGGCCGGGTAATCGCCGACAACGTCAGCTGGCTCGATTTCACCCATGCGCTGACGTTCGCCAACGCCGCGCGGCATCTGTGCACGGACGAGCCGGCGCTCTGGCCCGCGGCGCTCCTGCAGCTGGCGCTCTTCGTCGGCCGCAACAAGCCGTTCGTGAAGGCCGCAGCAGGACGTCTCGGCCTGGGCGGTGGACGACCGCGCCAGGTTCCTGGAGCGCGAGATGGCGGCGCTCTACGACCACGCCATCCCCGAGCCGATCATTGCCTGCCATCGCCTGAAGGTGCTGTTCGCACTGGAAGACGAGTTGGCGCACGCGCCCGATGCGCCGTGGGCGCCGGTGGTGTGCGCCGGCGTCAACCGCTACCTGAACACGCCGATGAAGCGCCACCACGGCCTGCGCACCGCCCGCCAGGCCCGCGACTTCGTCGCCCGCGAGGGGTGAAGCGCCTCCGCCTTCAGTCGTCGATCGCCGCGGCCGGCTTGTCGGCGAGGCGGCGGTAGGGGCCGGGATAGTTGGGATCGTCGCGGCGGCGGCGGTCGGGGCCGAAGTAGCGGTCGGTCTTCACGAACGATCGCGGATGATCGACCACACGCGTGATCCGCTCGATGACGCCGCGCGCGGTCACCGGCTTGGAGAGAAACTCGGTGACGCCGACGTCGCGCGCCTCGGCCACGCGGCGCAGCGTCGAATGGCCGGTGATCATGATCACCGGCACCATCGGATTGGGGCTCTCATGGCCATTGCGCAGCCGTCGAACGAGGTCGATGCCGTCGAGCGGCTGCATCGCCAGGTCGGTCATCACGATGTCGATCGGGTTCCTGCGCAGCGCCTGCAGCGCCTCGGCCCCGTTGGAGGCCTCGAACACCTCCTTGACGCCGATGGCGCGCAGGACTTCGGTCAGCAGCAGCCGCATGTGGTGGTTGTCGTCCACCAGCAGAATCTTCAGCAGCTCGAAACGCAATGCCGCCCGCCCCCTCGTGGCCGGCGCTCACAACGCCGGCGTAACCATAATCGCAGTCTTAAAAACGAACCGCTGCGACACAGGCTATGCCACAACTTTTTCCGGCACCTGCGCCAAAACGTCGCCTGTTCAGCGACTTGGCGACGTCGCGTCAACCCAGGCCGCAGTCCTGGTTGTGAACGGAAGCGTTAGCCCGACCGCAATCAACCCTGACGGGTCGGATGCGGTCCCGGCCGAAACGCGCCGCCGCCGGTCTGACCGCGGTGTCGAAGGAAGGCGTCGGCGAGCACGCAGGCGACCATCGCTTCGACGATCGGGCCGGCGCGTAGGCCCACGCACGGGTCATGGCGGCCGATGGTGCGCATCTCAACCGCCTCGCCCGCCTCGTTCAGCGTGCGCTGCGCGACCAGGATCGAGGCGGGGGGCTTGAACGCGACCCGCGCGGTAACCGGCTGGCCGGTGGAGATGCCGCGCAGCACGCCGCCTGCGTTGTTGGAGAGGAACTGCGGCTCGCCGTCGTTGCCCATCATCATCTCGTCGGCGTTCTCCTCGCCCGAGAGCGCGGCGGCGGCGAACCCGGCGCCGATCTCGACGCCCTTGGCGGCGTTAATGGACATCAGCGCGCCCGCCAGCTCGCCGTCGAGCGAGCCATAGATCGGTGCGCCCCAGCCGGCCGGCACACCGGTCGCCTCGACCGCCACGATCGCGCCGGTCGACGAGCCCGCCTTGCGGACGGCGTCGAGGTGCGTCTCCCAGACCCCGACCATCGCCGCATCCGGACACCAGAACTGGTTTCGTCCGATCTCGTCCCAGTCCCACTTCGCCGGGTCCACCGCGTGCGGACCGATCTGGGCGACGCCGGCGCGCACCACCACTTCTGCGCCCAGCACCTTGCGAGCGACGGCGCCGGCCGCCACCCGCGCCGCCGTCTCGCGCGCCGACTGGCGACCGCCGCCGCGGTAGTCGCGCACGCCGTACTTGGCGAAGAAGGCATAGTCGCCGTGTCCGGGCCGGAACTTGTCGGCGATCTCGCGATAGTCGCGCGGGCGCTGGTCGGTGTTCTCGATGATCATCGAGATCGGCGTGCCGGTGGTCACCTGCCCGCCGGTGTGCGCATCCTCGAAGACCCCGGAGAGGATCTTCACCGCGTCGGCTTCCTGGCGCTGGGTGACATAGCGGCCCTGTCCCGGCCGCCGCTGGTCGAGGAAGACCTGGATGTCGGCCTCGGTCAGCGGAATCCCGGGCGGGCAGCCGTCCACCACGCACCCCAGCGCCGGCCCATGGCTCTCGCCCCAGGTGGTGACGCGGAAGAGGTGTCCGAAGGTGTTGTGCGACATGGCGGCGCTTTTAGCGGAAGCCTCCGCGCGCGCCAAAACATCTAAGACCCGCTCATCCCGGCGAACGCCGGGACCCAGGCAGGAAGTGGTTCACGGGGTGCGATATCCTGCCGGCATGGGCGCTGCCGCAGGCATCGTTTCTCTAACACGAAGAACACGAAGACAGCGAAGAGCACGAAGGCGCTCGGCCTGAGACGAAGAAGCCCTTGGTGAGCTTTGCTTGCTTCGTGTTCTTCGTGTGATCTTGAACAGAGCCTGCGGCGCGCACTTGTTCCGCGGGCAGATACTCCGTCCGACAGTCCTGCCTGGGTCCCGGCGTTCGCCGGGATGAGCGGGATCTGAAGGGCTATGCCGCCCAGGCCGCCGCGAACTTGCGCAGTTGCGACCTTGCGGCGCTTTCCGGCGCACCGGTGTCGGGGACGAGGCGGATGAAGAGGCTGCCTTGCGGGTGGCCCTCACGCGCCGCCAGGCCCTGGCCCTCGAGCCGCACCAGCCCCCGCTCGGCGATCCTTCGGCTGACCCACAGCACCTTCTCGCCCAGCGGCGTCGCCACGCTGGCGCGGCCGCCCTGATCGAGCACGCCTGGCGCCACCTCGGCGGTGACCCACACGTCGGAGCCGCGCACCTGCAGGTCGGGCTCGGCGGCGATGCGCAGCTTCACCTGCGCGGGCCCCAGGTCGATCGTCTCGCCATGCCGCGCGCCGGGCGGGACGCGGACGCGCAAGCGCTGCCCGTCCGCCAGCACCGCCTCGGCCTCGCCTCCGAACACCGCGGTCAGCGGACCGATCTCGACGTGCGGCACAGGCGGCAGCATCTCGACCTGTGGCGTCACCACCGGGACCGGCGGCGGCGACTGCAGCAGCCGATAGGCGGCGAGGATGTCGCGGAACCGCGCCGGATCGCCGCCCGGCAGGTCCGGATGGGCTTCCTTGGCCGCGGCGCGGAAGGCGCCGATCACCGCGTGCGGCGAGGCGTCTGGCGCAAGGCCGAGGATCGCGCGGGCCTGGTCGGCGGTCAGCTTGGCGGCGGACATCGCCCGACGTTCTGGCGCAGCTATGCTCAACGGTGCGTTAAGGCTCGTGAGCCACCCGCCCGATCGGCTATAGCGACGCCGCAATGCCGAAGAAGCCGATCATCCCTTACTCGCCCAGCGAGGCGGACTACCTGCAGCGGGTCGCAGACGCCGAGCCGCTGCCGGCGATCACCGACACCGACCCGATCGCGCTCTTCGCGCGGTGGCTGGAGGAGGCGCTGAAGAAGGAGCCCAACGACGCCAACGCGATGACGCTCGCCACCGTCGATGCGGACGGCATGCCGGACGCGCGGATGGTGCTCTTGAAGGGCGTCGACGCGCACGGCTTCACCTTCTTCACCAACTTCGAGAGCGACAAGGGCCGGCAGTTGCTGGCGCACCCGAAAGCGGCGCTGGTGTTCCACTGGAAGAGCCTGCGCCGGCAGGTGCGGGCGCGCGGCGACATCGCGCCGGTGACCGAGGCTGAGGCGGACGACTACTGGGCGACCCGCGCCCGCTCGGCCCAGATCGGCGCCTGGGCCTCCGACCAGTCGCGCGAGCTGCCGGATCGGCTGGCGCTGGAGCGGCGCATCGCCGAGATGGGCGTGAAGTTCGGGCTCGGGAAGGTGGCGCGGCCGCCGCAGTGGTCGGGCTTCCGCCTGACGCCCCGCCACATCGAGTTCTGGCGCGACCGCCCGTTCCGCCTCCACGAGCGCCTCGCCTTCGACCGCGCCGGCGACGGATGGACGACCAGGAGGCTCTATCCCTGAGCGCGTCCGACGACGTCCACGCCTGGCTGGCCGCGCAGTCCGATCGCGTGATCGAGACCTCCTGCGCCTGGGTGTTCCTGCAAGGCGAGCGCGCGCTGAAGGTGAAGAAGCCGGTCGACTACGGCTTCCTCGACTTCTCGACGCCCGAGAAGCGCCGCTGGGCGCTGGAGCGCGAGCTGGCGTTCAACCGCGTGACCGCGCCGGACATCTATCGCGCCGTCCACCGGGTCACCCGGGCCGACGGCGGCCTGGCGCTGGACGGCGACGGCGAGGCGGTGGACTTCGCGCTCGAAATGCGCGCCTTCGATCCTGCCGCGGTGCTGGCTGAGCAGCCTGAGCGGGTGGACGGCGCGCTGGCCGAGGCGCTCGGGCGCACGATCGCCCGCTTCCATGCCGCCGCCGAATTGCGCCCCGAGGGCGGCGGCGTGAAGGCCCTCGGCTTCACCATCCGCACCAACGCCGACAACCTGCGCCACCTGGAATCCGAGCTCGGCAAGCGGGAGGTCGAGCACGTGATCGTCGCCACCGACCAGGCGCTCGCCGACCACACGCGGCTCTTGGAGCGGCGGCGCGCCGAAGGCTACGCGCGCCGCTGCCACGGCGATCTGCACCTCGGCAACATCCTGCTGGAAGACGGCCGCCCGGTGCTGTTCGACTGCATCGAATTCAACGACCTGCTCTCGGAGATCGACGTCCTCTACGACGTCGCCTTCCTGGTCATGGACCTGTGGTTCCGCGGCCAGCGCGAGGCCGCCAACCGCGTGCTGAACGCCTGGTTGGACGAAGCCGCGCGCTCGTTTCCGGCGGACATCTGGGACGGCCTCGTCTTCATGCCGCTGTTCCTCTCGGCGCGGGCCAGCGTGCGCACCCACGTCACCGGCATGCAGGGAGATATCGCCACTGCGCGCGCCTACCTCGCCGCCGCGCGCACCCACCTGGAGCCGCCGATGCCGACGCTGACCGCGGTCGGTGGTCTCTCGGGTACCGGCAAGACCACGCTCGCCCGCCGGATCGCCCCGGACCTCGGCGCCGCCCCCGGCGCGCTGGTCATCCGCAGCGACGAGGTCCGCAAGCGCCTCGCCGGCGCCGCGCCGACCGAACCGCTGCCGCCGGAAGCCTACGGCCCCGGGACATCGGAGCGCGTCTACGCGGAGATGTTCGACATCGCCCGCCGCGCGCTGGCGGCTGGCCGCAGCGTGGTGCTGGACGCGGTCTTCCTGCTGCCCTCGGAGCGCGCCCGAGCCTCGGCGCTAGCCGGCGAGGCGTTCGTCCCGTTCCAGGGCGCTTGGCTGGAGGGCGATGCGGACGAGTTGCGCGAACGCCTGGCCCGTCGCACAGGCGACGCCTCGGACGCTGGCCCGGGTGTGCTTGCCGAACAGCTCACGCGCGATCCCGGTCCGATCGACTGGCTGCGACTGGACGCCGGCGACCTCGACGCGGCGACGCGGCGCGTGCTCGCCGCGTGAGGTCCGATTGACGCCAGCCGCCACGGCGTGATCCTAAATGAGCGCCGATTAGAGACGACGGAGGGACGCGCCATGCAGGGCTTGATGCAAGACTGGCCGCTGACGCTGGACAAGATCCTCGACCACGCGGCCGAGTGGCATGGCGGGCGCGAGATCGTCAGCCGCTCGGTCGAGGGGCCGATCGTCCGCACCAACTATGCCGAGATCCGCCGCCGCGCGAAGCGGCTCTCCAACGCGCTGAAGCGGCTCGGCGTGAAGACGGGCGACCGCGTCGCGACGCTGGCCTGGAACACCGGCCGCCACATCGAGGCCTGGTACGCGATCATGGGCATCGGCGCGGTCTGCCACACGCTGAACCCGCGGCTGTTCCCCGACCAGCTCTGCTACATCATCGGCCACGCCGAGGATCAGGTGCTGTTCACCGACCTCACCTTCCTGCCGACCATCATCGAGCGCCGCGCCGACATGAAGAGCGTGCGCCACGTCATCGTCATGACCGACGAGGGCCACATGGCGAGCGTGGGCCTGGACGGCGCGCTCTGCTTCGAGACGCTGGTGGAGGAGAACGACGAGGACTGCGTCTGGGGCGGCTTCGACGAGAACACCGCCGCCGGCCTCTGCTACACCTCCGGCACCACCGGCAACCCGAAGGGCGTGCTCTACTCGCACCGCTCCAACTTCCTGCACACCCTGGTGACGCTGCAGCACGACGTGATGGGGCTCTCCGGCCGCGACGTGGTGCTGCCGGTGGTGCCGATGTTCCACGCCAACGCCTGGGGCCTCGCCTTCTCCTGCCCGGCAGTCGGCTGCAAGGTGGTGATGCCGGGCCAGAAGCTGGACGGCGCGTCAGTGCACGAACTGATCGAGAGCGAGGGCGTCACCTTCTCGGCCGCGGTGCCGACCGTCTGGCAGATGCTGCTGCAGCACCTGCGCGCCACCGGCGGCAAGCTGCCGACGCTGAAGCGGGTGGTGATCGGCGGCTCGGCGGTGCCGGAATCGCTGGTGCGCGCCTTCCGCGACGAGTTCGACGTCGAGGTCACCCACGCCTGGGGCATGACCGAGACCTCGCCGCTCGGCACCCTCTCCACGCCGACACCCGAGGTGGCGGCGATGCCCGCCGGAGCAGCAGCTGCAGTACAAGCTGAAGCAGGGCCGCCCGCCGGCCGGCATCGAGCTGCGGCTGACCGACGATGACGGCAAGCCGCAGCCGCACGACGGGACCACGTTCGGGCGCCTGAAGGTGCAAGGGCCCGTTCGTGGTCGGCGAGTACTTCAAGGGCGAGGGCGGCGACATCCTCGACGCGGACGGCTTCTTCGACACCGGCGACGTCGCGACCATCGACACGCTGGGCTACATGCAGATCACCGACCGCGCCAAGGACGTCATCAAGTCCGGCGGCGAGTGGATCAGCTCGATCGAGATCGAGAACCTGGCGGCCGGCCATCCGAAGGCGCTGATCGCCGCGGTGATCGGCGTCGCGCATCCGAAGTGGGACGAGCGGCCGCTGCTGCTGGTCAAGCTGAAGGAGGGCGAAAGCGCCACCCGCGAGGAGTTCCTGGCCTATCTCGACGGCAAGATCGCCCGCTGGTGGATGCCCGACGACGTGGTGTTCGTCGACGACATCCCGCTGGGCGCCACCGGCAAGATCGACAAGAAACTGATCCGCCAGCGCTTCGCCGACTACAAGCTGCCGACCGCCAAGGCGGTGGCGTAAGCTTCAGCGCTCGGAACTTCAGTTTCAGAACAGCGTTTTCTCACTCATCGCAAGCAATGCCTGCGAGCGAGCGTGACTTCAGAGCGCGCCGTCCAGGTCATCTCATCAGAGGAGCAGAGAATGGCTAGCGCCCTTATGTCCCGTATTCTGAAGGGTTCCGTCATCAGTGCTGTGGCCGCGCTTGGCCTCAGCTTCACCACGGCGCAAGCGCAGCCGTATGATGACCAAGGCCCCGACGCTTATACCTACGCCAACGGCGTCACCGTCTACGCCCACCCGTATCGGCAGGAACGCGCTCCCAACGGCGCGCCGATCGAGAACGTGCGAGTGAGCCGCGTCGTCGACGTCAGCGACCTGGACCTCGATACCGGCTACGGCCAGCACATCCTGCGCGAGCGGGTCCGCAACGCGGCGACCGACGCCTGCCACGCGCTCGACATGATGCCGGGTTACGTGCCGGCCACCGGCGAGAGCGACGTCGATTGCTACCACCGCGCCGTGAACGACGCGCTCGCCAACGCCCCGGTGGGCGTCGACACGGACTACAACGGCTACTGATCGGCGCCTTGGCTCAGCCGAGCCGATAGTCGCTTTCGATGCCGGCCGCGCCGTTCGGTGACGACGCGGCCGGTCTTCACGAGCTGCACCATGTGCGCCAGCACCGAGCGGCCGGCGGCGGGATAAAGCCGCGTATCGACGCCGACGTACATCGCCGGCACCATGTCGACGATCCGCGACTTGCCGGCGGCCAGTTGCGCCAGGATCTGCCGCTCGCGCTCCATCCGATGGGCGCGATAGCCGTCGATGAACGGGCCGGGCTCGGTGATCGGCGGCCCATGGGTGGGCCAGAGCGTCGCGAAGCCCCGGCCCTGGATTGCGTCGAGGCTGGCGAGATAGTCGGCCATGTCGCCGTCCGGCGGCGAGACCACCGTCGTCGACCACCCCATGATGTGGTCGCCGGTGAAGCAGGCGTTCTCTTCGGCCAGCGCATAGCAGATGTGGTTGGAGGTGTGGCCGGGCGTGGGGATCGCCTCGAACGTCCAGCCGTGGCCGGCGATCGTGGCGCCGCCGCAGACCGAGACGTCTGGCGTGAAGCGGTCGTAGCCCGCCTCGGTGCGCACGCCGTCTTCGGCCGGCAGCTCGGTCACCGCACAGCCGTAGACCACCGCGCCGCTCGCCGCCGCCAGCGGCCGGGCCAGCGGCGAGTGGTCGAGGTGGTGGTGGGTGATCAGGATGTGGCTGATCCGCTCGCCCTGCGTCGCGTCCAGGATCGCCTGCAGGTGCTCGGGCTGGTCGGGGCCGGGGTCGATCACCGCGACGCCCTCGCCCTTGCCGATGATGTAGGTGCCGGTGCCGGTGAAGGTGAAAGGGCCGGGGTTGTTGGCGATCACGCGGCGGATCAGCGGCGAGACCTGGTCGACCTTGCCGTACTCGAACTTGATGTCGCGGACGTAGGGGATCATCCGAGCAGCGCCGGTCCGAGGTCGTAGCCGGCGGCGCTCGCCAGCCGCACCAGCTCCATTCGGTCGCGGCCCATGTCCGCCTCGCCGAGCGCCCAGGCGGTGATCGATCGGGTGCCGGAGCGGCAGAAGGCCAGCACCGGTCCGTCGGCGCCCGCCACCGCCTCGGCCTGCGCCCGCGCCTGATCGGGCGTCGGGCGCCCGACGATCGGAATGCGAATAGATTCGGCGCCGGCGGCCCGCGCGGCGGCCTCGATGGCGGCGCTGGTCGGCTGGTCCGGCGCCTCGCCGTCCGGTCGGTTGTTGATGATCAGCCGGACGCCGGCCTCGGCGGCGGCGCGCGCCTCATCGGGCGTGATCTGCGGACTGACCTGGAAGGCGTCGGTGACCTTGCGGAACTGGGACATCTGATCCTCGGCTGGGGGCCCGGCCCTTCGTTGACATCATCGGGGGTGGGTGGAAGTTAGACAAGGCATGCTCCGCTTCATCGTACAGCGCCTGATCGTGGCGATCCCCACCCTGTTCGTGGTCGTCACCGTGGCGTTCTTCATGATGCGCGCGGCGCCCGGCAATCCGTTCTCCACCGACCGCAAGCTGCCGCCGGCGATCGAGAAGAACATCGAGGCCAAGTACCACTTCGACCGGCCGCTCTACGTCCAGTACGCCGAGTACGTCGGCGGCGTGCTGCACGGCGATCTCGGTCCCTCGTTGAAATACCGCGACAAGACCGTGCTGGAGATCATCGCAGCAGAATTGCCTGGTCAGCCTGAAGATCGGCCTCGCCGCCTTCGCCATCATGGTGATCCTGGGCGTCAGCCTCGGCGTGATCGCGGCGATGCGGCAGAACGGGCCGGCGGACTACACGGTCATGTCGATCGCCATCGTCGGCATCTGCATCCCCAGTTTCGTCACCGCGCCGCTGCTGCAGCTGGCGTTCGGCAGCGACCTGGGGTGGTTGCCGATCTCGGGCTGGAACGGCGGCGCGCATTCCCAACATGGTCATGCCGGTGATCGTGCTGGCCGCGCCGCAGATGGCGATCATCTCGCGGCTGACGCGGGCCGGCATGATCGAGGCGCTGCACTCCAACTACGTCCGCACCGCCCGCGCCAAGGGCCTGCCCGAGATCCAGGTGGTGCTGCGCCACGCGCTGCGGGCGGCGGTGCTGCCGCTGGTCAGCTACCTCGGCCCCGCCTTCGCCGGCCTGATCACCGGCTCGCTGGTCGTGGAGAAGATCTTCGGCCTGCCGGGCCTCGGCAAGTTCTTCGTCAACAGCGCCCTGCAGCGCGACTACACGGTGGTGATGGGCATGGTGATCTTCTTCGCCACGCTGATCCTGGTGCTGAACCTGTTGGCCGACATGCTCTACGCCGTGCTCGATCCGCGGGTGCGACTGGCATGAGCATCCTGACCCTCCCCAATCGCTCGTCGGACACCGCCGCGCTGATGGAGCGCGCGGTCAAGGGCCGCAGCCTCTGGGACGACGCGCGGCGGCGCCTGCTGCGCAACAGGGCCGCCGTCGCCAGCATGATCATGCTGGGCGTGCTGGTGCTCTGCGCGCTGATCGGCCCGCTCGTGGTCCCCTACGCCTACGACGAGATCAACAAGAACGATGTCTGGCTGCCGCCGCTGCGCGGCCGGCCACCTGATCGGCTCGGACGAGCTCGGCCGCGACCTGCTGGCGCGTCTCTTCACCGGCCTGGGGGTGTCGCTGGCGATCGGCGCGGTGGCGACGGCGGTCTCGCTGGTGATCGGCGTCGCCTGGGGCGCCATCGCCGGCTACATCGGCGGCGTGGTCGACGAGGTGATGATGCGCATCGTCGATGTGCTCTACTCCCTGCCCTACATCTTCTTCGTCATCATCCTGATGGTGACGTTCGGCTCCAACTTCATCCTGCTGTTCGTCGCCATCGGCGCGGTGGAGTGGCTGACCATGGCGCGGATCGTGCGCGGCCAGACGCTGTCGCTGAAGCAGAAGGAGTTCATCGAGGCGGCGCGCGCCGTCGGCCTGACCCGGCTGCAGATCATCAGCCGCCACATCGTGCCCAACCTGCTTGGCCCGGTGGTGGTCTACGTGACCCTGACGATCCCGGGCGTCATCCTGGCCGAGAGCTTTCTGTCGTTCCTCGGGCTCGGCGTGCAGCCGCCGATGGCCTCGCTCGGCACGCTGATCTCCAACGGCGCGCAGGACATGGAACTCGCGCCGTGGCTGCTGATCTTCCCCTCGATCACCATGGCCGTGACGCTGATGTGCTTCAACTTCATCGGCGACGGCCTGCGCGACGCCATCGACCCCAAGGACCGCTAGGTCCGCGCTACTGGTCGCGGTGCGCGCGCACCCCGGGCTGGCCGTCGACACTCAGCATGTAGCTGCCCAGCATCGCCTGCCTGATGACGATCGCCGAGCCGGCGTGCGGGGGGCGGGACAGGAACTCATCGTCGATCTGGCGCCAGACCGCGCCATCCTCCATGCGGAAAATCCAGCGGCCCTGGCCGTCCTGGGTCGAGCTGGCGAGCGTCTCGTCGATGCGGTCGACCTGCTTCTCGCCGGCGTCGAACATGGCCAGCGCCGGCAAGGCGAAGCCAAACGCCTGCTTACGCACCGACTGCCGTTGCTTGCGGTCGAGGGTGACGAGATCGCCGGATGTCTCGGCGCTGCTCATGGCCGCCACCGCCGCATCGTAGCAGGCCAGCCGCTGGGTCGGGTCGTCGATCTTGCGGCAATCGACCACCGCCTGCACCACCGCGGCGCGCGTTGGCGTCGCCGGCGGCTTGGCCGCCGCAGCCCCGCACACAGCGGCCGCGGCGATGGCGGCGCAGGTGCCGACGACGAAGCGGCTCATCATGTCCCGGCTCCTGGATCGCGAGTCGCCTCAGTTGAGGACTTCGCGCAGGGCCGCGCAAGACTGCGGTGGCCGGGTGCTTGCCTGCAGGCATGGCCGTCGTCGACGTCAAGTTCCTGGCGAAATATTGCCGTTACGCGAGCCAACCGCGGCCTAATTGAGCCGGTCTCGCCATACCTGGAGCAAGCTGTGACCGGAATGTAACACGCGGGCACACATCAGATTACCACGGCGTAATCGTCGTTGACCCCTCAAACGAGCGAGACCAGAAATCCCGCAACCGGGGGGAAGCTTTGCCCGGGACAACCAGCAAACCCGTTGCGAGGCCGCGCCCAAGCCGGCGCCCCGCGATTCGGAGGGGGACCTTCTTGACCATGACCACCATTCGCACGCGCCTTTTGGCGACGTCGATGATCACGGGCCTTGTGCTCGTCGCCGCACCGGCCGGTGCGGCGTTCGCGGCCGACGCTACGGCGGACGCCAGCCCGATGGCGACGATGGACGCCAGCGCCGCCAACCCGGCGTCCGCGCCGGTCCAGCAGCTGCGCGCCACCGCCGACGCCGCGGCCGACGCCGCGACCACCCGCGAGATCGTCGTCACCGGCTCGCGCATCCCGCAGCCCAACCTGACCAGCGTCAGCCCGATCGTGGCGGTCGGTAACCAGGAGTTCAAGCTCCAGGGCCACACCGACGTCATCGACCTGCTGAACAACCTGCCACAGAACTTCCAGAACAACGTTTCGGACTTCTCCAACACCAGCAACCCGCTGAATGGACCTGGCGGCGTCACCACGGCCGACCTGCGCGGGCTTGGCCCGCAGCGGACGCTCATTCTGGTCAACGGCCGCCGCCTCGGCATCGGCGACGCCAACACCGGCAACCCCAACCCGGCGCCCGACCTCGACCAGATCCCCGCTGCGATGATCGACCACGTCGAGGTCCTCACCGGCGGCGCGTCTTCGGCCTACGGCTCTGACGCGATGGCCGGCGTCGTCAACTTCATCCTCAAGAAAGACTTCGAAGGCGTCGAGATCGACGGCACGCTCGGGGCCGACCAGCACAATCAGCACAACGGCTACGTGCAGAGCGCCATTCGCGCGGGCCAGGCCGGCGGCCTTGTGGCGCCGCTGCGATTCCGGACGACAAGTGGGACGGCCAGAACCAAGACGCCTCGGTGATCTTCGGCGCCAACGCCCCCGACGGCAAAGGCAACGTCACCGCCTACTTCGAGTACCACAATCAGGTGCCGGTCAAGCAAGGCGACCGTGACTGGTCGGCCTGCTTCCTGCTCAATAGCTCCGCCCCGAACAGCCAGTTCTGCAGCGGCTCGAGCAACTCCAACCGTTTCCAGGCGGTGGGGCAGGAGAGCATTCGGAGTGCTGGGCAACAACTTCGTGCCCTTACGGAACGCCCGGCACGTCGCCGCCGGCCGTCTTCAACTCGAACCCCTACGAATACCTGTCCCGCGGCGACACCCGCTACATTGGGGGATACGAGGCCCACTACGAGATTAGCAACACGGTTGAGCTCTACTCCGAGTTCAACATGATGGACGACCGCACGACGGTGGACATCGCGCCGTCGGGCCTGTTCCGCGGCGGCAATCCGTTCGACGCCTTCGGCGACTGGCAGGTCAACTGCAACAACCCGTTCCTCGAGCCCTCGGAGCAGACTGGCGCTCGGCTGTTCGGCGGCCGACGTCGCCAGCCGGCGCGCTCAAGGAGGTGCAGATCGGCCGGCGCAATATCGAAGGCGGCCCGCGGCAAAGCTACTACGAGCACTTCAACTATCGGGTGGTCGGCGGGATCCGCGGCGACATCAACGACACGTGGCACTACGACGTCTACGGCTCGTACTACTACACGTTCCTCTACAACGCCGAGGGCGCTACCTGAGCATCCAGGGCATCCAGAACGCGCTGAATGACGTCGCCGGGCCTGGCGGCCGGTGCAGTGCGCCGTCGAAGGGGCCTGCGTGCCCTACAACATCTTCACGCAGGGGGCGTCACCCAGGCCGCGCTGAACTTCCTCACCGAGCCCGGCACCGCGCACGGTCAGCACCGAAGAGAGCATCTTCGAGTTCGACGTCACCGGCGACCTCGGCAAGTACGGCTGGAAGTCGCCATGGGCCACCGACGGCATCGGCGTCAACGTCGGCACCGAGAGCCGCTGGGACCGGCTGGTGTTCGCGCCTGACCAGGCCGAGCTCTCCGGCGACCTCGCCGGCTTCTCCGGCGCCTCGGTGGCGGTGAACAACGCCATCGGCGTCGAGGAAGGCTACTTCGAGACCCGCATCCCGATCGCCCAGAAGCAGCCGTTCGCCTACGACCTCTACATCGAGGGCGGCGCCCGCTACTCGGACTACTCGACCAGCGGCGGCGTGACGACCTACAAGGTCGGCGGCCAATGGTCGCCGATCCCGGACTTCACGCTCCGCGGCTCGTACGACCACGCCATCCGCGCCGCCAGCATCCTCGAGGCGTTCTCGCCGGAGACGGTGACCAACACCACGGCGTTCTCGGACAAGTGTGCGGCGAATGCCGGCTTGGCGGCCACTGCGACGCTCGCGCAGTGCGAGCGTACGGGTGCGACGGCGGCCGAGTACGGCAACGGCATCGGCGTCGGCGCCAACGGCGGCACGGACGTCATCACGGTGTGTCCGGCGAACCAATGCGCCACCCTCATTGGCGGCAACCCGACCCTTAGCCCGAGTTGGCTCAACTCCTGGTCGATCGGCGGTCTCTTCAATCCGACCGCGTCTGCATGGCTTCTCGGCCAGCATCGACTACTGGGACATCACGCTCGAGGGCGCGATCGGCGCGATACCGCTCAGCACCTCGTACACGAACTGCCTGAACGGGGTCGACACGGCGACGTTCTGCCCCAACGTGGTGCGCACGCCGTCCGGCAATCTGTTCGGCACCACCATCGCCGGCGGCGGCTACGTCATCGGCACGAACCAGAACATTGCCGCGGCTGAGGTGTCCGGCATCGACTTCCAGGCCGACTATCGTCTCAACCTGGAAGACGTGAACGTGCACGGCTGGGGCTCGCTGAGCTTCCACTTCGTGGGCACCTACCAGGTGTCGAACCAGACCACGACCCTGCCGGGCCAGCCGACCTACGACTGCGCGGGCCTCTTCGGTCCGATCTGCGCCACGGTCGATCCCACGTGGCGTCACACGTTCGCGATGACCTGGGACACCCCGTGGAACATCCTGGCGCGGCTGCAATGGCGCTACATCGGCGAGTCGAGCCTCGACAACAACTCGACGCAGAAGGCGCTGTTCCAGCAGTTCCTCGGCCTTACAGACGCGGTCGATGGGCAGCCTGCACGCCACTAACTACCTCGACCTGTCGGCGGCGTGGCGTGTCAACACGATCCTGACCGTCCGGGCCGGCGTCAACAACCTGCTCGACCAGGATCCGCCGCTGATGGACCAGAACATTGCGGGCACCGGCGCGCCGAACGCCTACCCGACCTACGATCTGCTGGGTCGGCAGCTCTTCCTCTCGGCGACGGCGAAGTTCTAAGCCAAGCCGCAAAGGCAAGCTTCCTTGGAGAGCGGCCCGAAAGGGCCGCTCTCTTCTTTGTGGCGCCGCAGGGCGCGCCCCTTGTGCGGGCTTTCACAGCGTCGCAATATCTTCACGGACCCGAAGGACGGATCGATAAATGTCTCGTATCTCTTTGATTGCATTGGCGGCTCTGGGCTCGCTGCTCTGCGGCTGCGCCTCCGGGCTGGCACACCTATGCCCAGCAACCGCGCGGCACGCAGCTCGCGGCCGACGGAACCAAGCTCGGGCTGATCTGCCGCGACCAGGCGCCGACGGGCTCCAAGCTCGTCAAGCGCGAATGCCACACCCAGGCGGAGTGGGATACGCTCGCCGAAGACAACATGCAGCAGCTGAACCAGACCGCCACGCGCTCGATGCCGTAGTGACGGACCGGGCTCGCCGAGCAGGCGGTGACGCGTAGGGGCGTAGCGTAGGGGGATGACGTGAAGCTAGCCGGGAAGGCCTGCCTCGCATTGATGGCGGCCAGCGCGCTCTCCTGCGCCGGGGTGGCCAGCGCCGACTGCAACCTGGTCGAGACCGCCGAGTTCCACGTCGACCCCCACAGCGCCTCGCCGGTGGTCGATGGGGAGATCAACGGCCATCCCGTCAGGATCCTGTTCGACACCGGATCGTCGACCAGCATCGTCCCGGTCGCCGAGGCCCGACGCCTGAACCTCACGATGTCGCGCATCTCCGGTGCGCGCATGTACGGCATCGGCGGCGACACCGCCGTCTACGACACCGTCGTCGGCGAACTGAAGATCGGAGCGTTCAAGACCAGCAACCTCCACCTCGAGGCGGCGGGGGACGAGGACGCCAAGTCGGACGTCTCGATGATCCTGGGCAACGACTTCTTCTCGCGCACTGACGTCGAGTTCGATCTGCACGAGGGCCTCGTGCGAATGTTCGAGCCGCACGACTGCACGCCGCCGCAACTGGTCTACTGGAACGAAGCCTACTCCCAGGCGACCATCCTCCCCTCGGAGCGCGACACGCCCAAGACCCAGACGATGACGATGGTCAACGGCAAGCCGGTGTTGGCCGAGTTCGACACCGGCGCCTACGCCAGCGCGATCGACGAGACGGCTGCCGCGTCGGCTCGGCGTGACACGTCCGCAGGGCCAGGCCGGGCCGGCCGTGCATGGCCGCGGTCCCGAAGCCGAGCAAAGCTGGTTGGCGCACTTCGACAGCCTGGCGGTCGGCGACGAGAAAATGTCGAACATCCATCTGCAGGTGATGGACTTCACACGCGGCATGACGCAAACGCGCACCGGCATGCTGCTGCCCTACCGGCTGGAAAGCACGCCATACCTCTTCATCGGCGCCGACTTCTTCCACGCGCACCGCGTGTTCATCGACAACAAGGACCACCTGATCCTGTTCAGCTACGAGGGCGGCCCGGTGTTCCGGGCGCCTGAGGCGACCGCCGCCGCCAGCCGCTGAACAGGCGCGCGCCTTCAGAGCCCGCCCGGCTTGCAGTCGCTCTTCAGGTAGGCGTCGATGATGTCGAGTTGCTCTTCCATCATCGCCGGGGTCATGAACACGTACTGGTGGCCCATGTCCTTGATCTCCACCAGCTTCACCGGCTTGCCCGAGCCTCGGGCGGCGGCCGCGAACTGGCGCGATTCCTCGGGATCGACCGTCACGTCGTGGTCGCCGGCGTAGAGCAGCACCGGGATCTTCACTTCCGAGGCGTGCGCGAGCGGGTTCAATCCTTTCACCGTCGGCATCTGATACTCACGACCGAAGCGGTTCTCGTAGGTGGCGTCGACGAACTTCTGCAGATCGCCCGCCCCGGCGCCCGAGATGGCGCACTGATAGAGCCCGTTGGGACGAATGCTGGCGGCCAACGCGGCGTAGCCGCCGTAGGAATAGCCGAAGATACCCACGCGCTTGGCGTCTGCGATGTGCTGGGCGACGAGCCATTTGACGCTGTCGTCCAGATCGTCCTGCATTTTCTGGCCCCACTCGCGGTCGCCAGCGCGCCAGAGCTTCTGGCCCCAGCCCCGCGAACCGCGGAACTGCGGCTCGATCACCGCGAAGCCGCGCGAGGCGAAGTACTGCACCCAGCCGGCGAGGTCCCACTCCATCTCGTCCCGCGCCCATGGGCCGCCGTGCGGCTCGACGAGGGTCGGATAGGGACCAGGCCCGAACTGGGCGGCCGGCGGCAGGGTAAGGAACGCCGGGATCAAGAGCCCGTCGCGGGCCGGATACTCCACCAGCCTGGTGTCGCCCAGCGCGCTCAAATCGATCCACGGCCGAGCCTTGCCCAGCAGCACCATCTTGCCGCCTGCCGCCAGGTAGTACTCCGGCGGCTGCTTAGGCCCGGATTTCTCGAACAGGAACGTCTGATTGTCGTCCGACCAGGCGAGCAACTGCACGGCGGCGCCGGATTCCACTGCCACCGTGGACTTCAGGCCGCTGGCGGGATCCACCCAATCGACTGGCGTCGTGCTAACGCCCAGGGCGCGCTCGACCGACTTCTGCAGCGCGTCGAAGCGCGGATCGAGCCAGTAGATCTTCGCCGTCTCCGCCTGGTAGACGAACCCCAGCGGGCGGCCAAAGTCCTGTGGCGAGTGCGACAGCACCACCTCGTCCGCCGCGTCGAACAGCTTGTGCTCGAACGCTGGCTCGACGACCTTGTGCGCCTTGACGTCGTACTCGTAGACGCCCGTCTTATCGCCGCCTTCGTTCGACGCGATCAGGATCACGTGCGGGTCGGATGTGAACCCAACGATACTGACTAACTGCTGGTCCTTGGCGTAATTTCGGAACAGCTCGACCCATTGGCCGGTATCCGGGTCGCGAAATTGCTCGGCAAGGTAGACGTTTGGCCCATCGAAGTCCTGGAAGCTGCGCGCCCTGAGCTCGCCTTTTAGGTCGACCCGGTAGCCGAAGTACTTATCCGAACCCTTCATCACTCGGGCCGCCGACATCGTGTAGACGTCGACCTTGTAGATATCGCCGTCGGAACCGAGGCGGTGGTCGACCACCAGCACGTCGTGCGGGTCCTGCGGCAGGGTGGAGACCAGGTCTTCGCCGGCTAACTGGTTGTAGTCGCCCGCCATCTGCGAGGTGACGCTGGTCTCCGGCAGCAGCGGCTGGAACAACTTGCCATCGAGGTCGGTGACGTACGCCTTGATGATGTTGGCCGGCCTGCCCTGCACCGTCAGCGGCTGCTCGGCCGTGACCAGCAGCCGGTCGCTCTTGAGGAAGCGCACGCTCTCGAAGCGCATGTGCGTCGAGCGCACGCGAACCGGCGGCGCGCCGAGCGCATCGACGCGCCAAACGGTCAGGTCCGAGTTGATCCCGTCGGGCGACGTCAGCGCGGCCAGGTGCTTGCCGTCGGGCGACAGCGAGACGCTCTCGATGGCGGCCGCGCGCGTCAGGTCGTGCGCCGAGGGCGGCGTCGGCGCGGCGAACGCGGGGTGGGTTGCGACGAAGAACGCGGCGAGCGCCGCGAACCGCGACCAGAAGGACCGCATGGCGGACGTCCTCGTGGGATTGTCCTCGCCATCGGCGCTGCGCTTGGCGCCCGCCGCCAGGAGGAACGACGGGCCGCGCCGAGGTGCGGCGCGACCCGCCAAGGGCTAGAACTTCGCGTCGATGTCGAAGAAGAACGAGCGGCCGATGAGGTCGTATTGCGACGCCAGCGGCACGCTGCCGAGTGCGATTGATGATGATGTCATCGACCGACATCAACGGCGGCGTCGTGTCAAAGATGTTCTTCACGCCGAACTCGACGGTGAACTTGTCGAACTTCCGCCGGATCGACATGTCGTTCAGCGTATAGAACGGCGGCCTTGTAGTGGCCGAAGACGTTTTCGCCGGTGTTGTTGTAGTTGAAGATTTCCGTCGGCTCGAACGGCTCGTTGCTGCTGGCCCCCACCATGAACAGGTACCAGTTGAAGGTCCACGGCCCCCGGTCGAACCGCCAGTCGACGTTGCCGACCCACTTGGGCTGGCCGATGGCGCCGAGCTGGTTGACCAGCGAGCCGCCCAGGAGGTTGGTCTGGGTCCAGAAGGTCCACGCCAGGCTGCTGTCGATGGTCATCTTCACGTCCCACGGCAGCGGCGTGCGGTACTGGACGTCGATGTCGAGGCCCTGGTCCGACTGCTTGGCGACGTTCACGAAGTCGTCGTTGACCTGGGCGATGTTGGACGGATCCGACGCGGTCGTTCGGCGCGTTGCGCTGGATCAGCGAGCAGAACGGGTTGTTCGGGAAATCCGTCGCCGAGTAGCAGGCCGAGACGATGTTGGCCGCGCCGAACTGCTGGATCTGGTTCTGGATGTCGAAGTTGTACCAGTCGACGGCCAGGTTCAGATCCATGTCGTGCCAGTTCGGCGTGAAGACGAAACCGATCGTGTCGGCGAGCGACGTCTCGGCCTTCAGGTGCCCGGCGCCGCCGCCGGCCAGGATCATCGCGCCCGCGCCCTGCGCCGTTGTAGTTGGGATTGACCGCCCCGCCGCCGAGATTGGCCGGCACGTTCGGGTTGCCGCAGTTGGCGCGCACCTGGGCCGGGAGGCCGGGCTGCGTCAGGTAGTTGATGCAGGGGTCGAGCCCGAGCTGGTCCAGGAAGCTGGTCTGGTTGGCGAGGAACAGCTCGTAGAGCGCCGGCGCGCGGAAGGCAGTGCCGTAGGTGGCGCGCATTGCGAACCAGTTGGTGAGTTTCCAGTCGAGCGTGGCTTTGTAAGTGACGTCCGCTCCGAAGCTCGAGTAGTTCGAGAACCGGCCGGAGAGGTCGGCGTCCAGCGCATAGATGAGCGGAACGTCCTTGACGATCGGAACCTTCACCTCGCCGTAGATCTCTTCCACGTCTTCGGCGCCCTGGGTGATGCCGGTGGTCGACTGGTTGTAGACGTTCTGGGTGATGAAGTCCGCCCCAGGCGTGTCGTTGATCGTCTCACGGCGCAGCTGGAAGCCGATCGCCGCGCCGACCGGGCCGGCCGGCAGGGTGAAGATGTTGCCGGTCGCCGAGCCGTCGACATACATCTGGGCGTAGTTGGTGTGGCCGTATTCCTTCGAGAACAGGAAGGCCGTCTCCTGCGGCGTGAAGCCGGTGACGGTCGCGCGGATGTAGTTGATGGGCACGCAGGCGACGCCCGGCTCCAAGCTCGCCATGCTCGGCGTGCCGTAGAAGGTGCTGTTAACGTCGCAGCCGTTGGTGCCCGCCCCGGCGCCGGCCGTCGCCTCGACCCGGTCGGACTTCTGGAACACGTTGCTGTAGGCGCCGGCGCTGTAGCTGATCTGGCCGTAGACGTCGTAGGTCCAGTCAGTGAGGTTGCGCCAATTGGGCAAGTCGCCCTTCAGGCCGACGACGCCGCGGAAGTAGTTAACCGTCTGCGTACCCGGCTCGTTCTCGATGATGACCGGGACCGGGAAGCCAAAACCGATGATGGTGATCGGGGTTTGGAAGATTTGGGTGAAGAGATTTGACAGGAAAGGATTGCGGCCGAGCGCCGTATTGAACGGGTTGTCCGGATTCAGTCGGGACGATAAAGAACTGCGCGATCTGGTTCTGGCGGGAATCGCGCTGGTTGAACAGGAACGACCCGTAGAGCTGCGCGTGCGGGGTGATGTCGTAGCCGCCGAAGAAGGTGAACGTGTAGCGGCTGACCGGCGAGATCGCGTCCGCCTGGTTCGGTCAGCGGATCGGTGGTCGGCAGCAGCGCGGCCGACGCTCGGGTCGCCGCCGGGTTGCCCGGGAAGATCAGGCCGACCGCCTGGAAGCCGGGCATGTCGAGGCCCTGCGGACCGCCGCCCGCCACGGCGCCGGCGTTGGGGCGAAACTGCTGGAAGCCAGGTCTCCAGGTCGACCACGCCGTTGGCGATCGGAATGTTGGTGCACTTCGGCTTTCCGGTCGCCGGATCGATCAGGTCCGCCGGCGCGCCGGTGGTCGCGTCGGTCACCAGGTCCTGCGCGCACGAAAGGAAGGGCCGCTGGCCGAACTTCAGCTCGTTCTGGCGGTAGTAGTCGAAGCCGAACTGGACGTAGCCGCGATCCCAGGTTTTTCCCCAGCTGCCGTCGGCCTGATAGATGTCGCCGCCGCCGTGCTGCGACGGGTTGGCGAACACGTGCAGGTCGCCGCCGTCCTGGGTGGTCTTGGTGATGATGTTCACGACGCCCGCCACGGCGTCGGAGCCGTAGATCGACGAGGCGCCGTCCTTCAGGATCTCGATATGGTCGATCATCGAGGCCGGGATGACGTTGAGGTCGAACGGACCCACCGTGCCGCCAACGCCGGCCGGGCCGAGGCGCTCGCCGTTCAGCAGGAAGAGCGTGCGCTGCGCGCCGAGGCCGCGCAGCGACAGCGTGTTCACGCCGGGGCCGCCGGTGACCACGAAGCCGGAGAAGAAGTTGTTGATCTGAACGGCGTTGGCCGCCACCGGCGACAGTTGCAGAATCTGGCTGGTGTCGACGTCGCCTTGCAGCGAGGCCTGCTCGGCGGTGATCACCGCCATCGGCGCCGGGCTGTTGAAGGTGGTGGTCTTGATGCGCGAGCCGGTGACCACGACTTCGTTGGTCGAGCTCGTCTCCTCTGGGGTGGCCCGCTTCGGGGGCGGCTGCTCGGTCTGCTGCGTCGCCGGCGCCGCGCCGGGCTGGCCCGGCTGGCTTGATTGCGCCGGCGCCCCGGTCGGCTCCTGGCCCTGCGCCCAGGCCGGCGCCGCGAGGCTGGCCAGCGCGAAACTGGAGCACAGCGACGTCGCCGCGAACAGCGCCTTGTAAGCTCTCATATGAAAACCCCCGCCACGTAGTCTTCGAGTCACCGTCCCTCGGTTGAACGTAGCGAATATGAAATTCTTGTCACGTTGGGTGGCGGGTCTGGGGGTCGAATTTCACCCAACGTGGTTCGATTGCGCAACAGTCGCGCCCGGACCGCTAGGTTGCCCGGGCGAAAACGTCCGGGGCCTCAGCGCCCCGAGAGCGGCGGCATCGGGGCCAGCACGGTCGCGCCGGCCTGCCGCAGGCGAGCCTCGTGCAGGCTCTCGATCAGGGCGCGGGCATCGGGATCCTGCGACAGCTCCGAGGCCGCGGCCATCAGCCGGGCGCTGTCGGCCCCGGCGCCGAACAGCCGCGCGATGGCGGCGAACGGGTTGGCCGACGTCTCGAACGGCTTCAGCCGCGCGGCGCCCTTGATGCCGGCCAGCGCCTTGGCGCGGTCCACCGCCTGCGGGAAGCCGCCCAGGTAGTCGACGAGGCCGAGCGACTTGGCCTGGGCGCCGGTCCAGACGTGGCCCTTGGCGATCTCGCCTACCTGCTGCGACCGTCATCTTGCGGCCCTCGGCGACGCGGGCGACGAAGCCGTTGTAGATGCGGTCCATCCAGGCCCCAAAGGCGGCGGTCTGCGACGGGCTCATCGCGCCTTGCGAGCTCCCTGAGTCGGCGTAGTCGCCGCCCACCTTCAGGCCGCGCAGGTCGACGCCGAACTTGGCCAGCGCCGGGCCGATGGCCAGCTTGCCGCCGAACACGCCGATCGAGCCGGTCAGCGTCGACGGCTCGGCGACGATCTCGTTGGCGTCCGACGAAATCCAGTAGCCGCCCGAGGCGCCGTACTCGCCCATGCTGACCACCACCGGCTTGCCCGCCGCCCGCGCCGCGCGCACGGCCGAGAGGATCTCTTCCGAGGCGGTGTCGGAGCCGCCGGGCGAGTTGAGGCGGAAGACGATGGCTTTGACGTCCTTGTCGTCGATCGCCTTGTAGAAGGCCTTGGCGAGGTCGTCGGCGTAGATGGTCGCGCCGCCGCCGCCCAGCGGACTGCCGTGGCCGGCCGTGCCGGTGACGATGTCGCCCTCCGCCTGGATCAGCGCGATGGTGGGGGCCGCGGCAAACGAAGCCTGAGGGGCCTTGGCGCGCTGCGCGTACTCGCTGAAGTCGGCGAGCTTGGCGCCGGCGCCGGCGGCCTTGAGGATGGCAGCCTCCGCCTCGCGCTCCTCGCCGACGTTGTCGATCAGGCCCTTGGCCTTGGCCTCGTCGGCCGAATAAGGGCCGGCCTCGATCGTCGCCTTCAGCGCGTCGGGCGAGAGCTTGCGGTCGGCGGCGGCGGCGGCCAGCGTGGTCGCATAGACCGAGCCCATCCACGACAGCTCGGCCTCGCGGTGCGCCGGCGTGTAGTTGTCGTAGAGGTAGCCGTTGACGGCGTTCTTGTACTGGTAGCGCTGCTGGTAGTCGGCCACGACGCCATACTTGTCGAAGAAGCGCTTCAGGAAGATATCCTCCTGGGCGAGGCCGGCCGCCTGGAAGCTGGCCGAGGGCTGCATCCACAGATCGCCGCTGGCCGCGCCGAGCTCGTAGGTCGCGGTGGCGACGCCCTCCGGATAGATGCCCTGGCTGTAGGCCAGCATCGGCTTGCCGCTGGCCCGGAAGGCCTGGAATGACAGCCGCAGCTCGTCTGCCACCGCAGGCGAGATGCCGGCTTCCGGCAGTCGCACCAGCACGCCGCCCACCTGGCCGTCGGCCGCGGCGCGGCGCAGCGTCTCCTCCACGCCCATCACCGAGAGCCCGCGCCCGCCCAGGAACGGCAACCCGTCCTGCGGCTCCTGGTCGGTGAGGCCGCCGCGCAGGTCGAGCGTCAGCACCGACCTCGCCGGCAGCGGCGCGGGTCGCGACGCGCCTACCGCGATGGCGATCAGCGCCAACGGTACGACCACCATGAACAGCAGCAACCCGACGAAGACCCCGGCGACCGTCAGGAGAAACTGCTTCATCAGGGGGGAGTCCTTGCCGGGGTTGTACGCCCCGTCAGGCGCTATAGACCGCGCGCTCGAAGGCGCCAAAGGCTTCCAGCGCGGCCGGATCGCCGAACGGCAGCAGCTGTGCGAGGAAGACGCCGGCGGCGCCGGTGGCCGGATCGGCCCAGTAGTAGCAGTTGGCGAGCCCCGCCCAGGCCAGCGAGCCGGCGGCGCGGCCGTTCGGCCCGCGTTTCGGGTTGATCAGGAAGCCGAGCCCCCAGCGCTTCACCTCGCCCGGGAGCGGATCGAAACCGGCGCAGAGCGCGGGGTTGACGCCCGGCAGCACGCCCACCTCCGGGCCCTCCCACTCGGTCCCGGTCATCAGCGCGAGGCTCTCGGGTTTCAGGATCGGCGCGCCGCCCGCCAGGATCGCCTCGAGGAACCGCAGATAGTCGCGGGCGGTCGAGTAGAGGCCCCCGCCACCCATCCCGAAATGCGGTTCGGTCGGCATGCCGAAGGCGATCGGCGCGAGCTGGTTGTCCGCGCCTCGTCCGTGCACCGTGACCAGTCGCGACCTCTGCTCGTCGGTCGGAAAGAAGCTCGTCTCGCGCATGCCGAGCGGCGCGAAGAGGGCGCCTTGCAGGTGATGGTCGAGGCGTTCGCCCGTCACCGCCTCGATCAACTTGCCGGCCCAGTCGATGCCGATGCCGTAAGCCCACCCCGACCCTGGCTCGAACAGCAGCGGCGCGTCCGGGCCTTCGCCGCGCGTGTAGGGGCCCATGATCTCGACATAGCGGGCGAGCCGGTCGTTGCAGAATTCATAGCCGAGGCCCGAGGTATGGGCGAGCAGGTGGCGGATCGTGATTGGGGTCTTCGCCTCGGCCAGTTGCGGCGCGCCGGCGGCGTCGAACCCGGTCAGCACCTTCGGCGCGGCCAGGCCTGGCAGCCAGCGCGAGGCTGGCGCATCCAGCTCGACGCGCCCGGCCTCCACCAGCTGCAGCACCGCGGCCGTCGTCACCGCCTTGGTGAAGGAGGCGATCCAGAACACCGTGTCGGGCGTCATCGGCGCGGGGTTGTCGAGCCCGCGCACGCCGGCGGCCGCCTCGACCACGGTTCCGTCCGGCAGCCGCGCCGCCGCCGCGATCCCCGGCAGCCCGCCCGCCACCGCCTCGGCCAAAGCCGCACTGATCCGGCCGCTCGCATCCATGTCAGTCAGTGGCCCCAATTGGTCGGAGTGGCAGGATTCGAACCTGCGACCCCCGCGTCCCGAACGCGGTGCTCTACCAGACTGAGCCACACTCCGAAATTGGGAGCGCGCTATATAGCGGCGACCCCTGAAGGCGGCAACCGTCCACGCGCCGCCTGCGACCGAGGCGCGCGGCCCCGGCGCCGTTGCGCTGGGGCGGCGCCTGCGGTATCTCCCCGCCCCTGCCCGGCCGCCCCTCCGACGCGGCGCGCCGAAGCCGTTCCTGCTGGGGAATGGTGTAATGGTAACACAGCGGTTTTTGGTACCGTCATTCTAGGTTCGAAGTCCTAGTTCCCCAGCCAACCAGTCAGCCCCTGCAGTGGCTTCTCCGGCGCCGCCGCGCTTACCAGCCGTCCAGGCGACGTCGCGGTCGTTGGCCGCGCGGGGCTCCCGCGCCGGCTGGCCGAGGGTTTCAGCGACACCCACGGCAATCCGCACCTCGCGGCGCACTCGCGCGCCCTTCGCCTATCCGCGCCGGTGAAGTGCGTACTGTGGTAGAAAGGCGCAATGCTGAACGGGCGGACTGACGATGGCTGATGGCGAGATCAATCTGCGCGAGGGGCTCACCAACCTCGGCAAGGACGCCTACATCGCCCGCCTGCACAGCGAGGCGCCGCTCAGCAAGGACGTGAGCGGCTTCTGGGTCGCCAGCCGGTTCGAGGACGTGCGGGCGATCCTGCTGGACCACCGGCGGTTCTCCTCATCGGCGATGGGCGACCGCTCGGGCCGCCCAGGGCCCAGCTTTCCTTTCCCGCTACTGACCGACGATCCGCCGCGGCACACCGCGCTGCGCGGCCTCCTGGCCAAGGCGTTCACGCCCGCGGCGATGGAAGCGATGCGGCCGGCGATCGAGCAGTTGGCCAGGGAGCTGGTGGGCGCGATCCCGACCGGCGCCGAGATCGACATCGTCGCGGCGCTGACAACGCCGCTGCCGGTGGCGGTGATCGCCGGCATGATGGGCGTGCCGAACGAGCGCGCGATGGACTTCAAGCGCTGGTCCAACGCGATGCTGGGCATCCAGGACGGCCCGATCGAGGCGGAACGCATCCGGCTCCTGATGGAGCTGCGGACCTACTTCGCCTCGCTGGCCGAGGCGCGGCGTGCGGCGCCGGCCGGCGATCTGGTCAGCGCGCTGACCAGGGCCGGCGAGGCGGGCGAGAGCTTGAGCGACGACCAGGTGGTCGGCTTCTGCATCCTGCTGATGATCGCCGGCAACGAAACGACGACCAACCTGCTCGGCAACCTCTTGAATCGGCTCGCCGATGCGCCCGACGAGTGGGCGGCGCTGCGCGCCGATCCTGGCCTCGTCGAAGGGGCGATCGAGGAGTCGCTGCGGGTGGATTCGCCGGCCCAGATGGTGCTGCGGCGCGCCAGCGAGGACGTGACGGTGGGAGGGGTGACGATCCAGGCCGGCGACCTGGTGATGATCTACCTCGCCTCGGCCAACCGCGATCCGGGCCGCTGGGCCGATCCGGCCGACTTCGCTTTCGCCAGGGAGCGCGACCGGCATGTCGCGTTCGGGCACGGCGTCCACACCTGCATCGGCGCGCCGCTGGCCCGGATGGAGGCGAAGGCGGCGATGCAGGCGCTGCTCGCCCGTTTCGCAACGATCGAACGCGGCGCCGAGCGCGGCCGCCGCCTGCCCGGCGGCATGCTGTTCGGATTCCAATCGCTGCCGATGGTCTTTCGCTAGCCGAGCTGCCGCCGCGTCACGGCTTCCCGCGCCGGTCCCCTCGGACTAGCGTCGAAGCCTGAGACGGGAGAAGCGGATGGCCGATCGGAGCCTGCGTGGGCGCGTCGCCGTCGTCGGGGTGGGCGAGACCCAGTATTTCCGGCACGGCCAGGCGCAGCGATCCGGAGTTCGTGCTCTGCCTGCAGGCGATCCTGGCGGCGTGCGCGGACGCCGGGATCGAGCCCACCGCCATCGACGGCTTCGCTTCCTACTCGAACGATCGCAACGACCCGCCGACGCTGGCGACCGCGCTGGGCTGCCGCGAGCTGCGCTTTTCCAACATGCAGTGGGGCGGCGGCGGCGGCGGCGGCGCGGGCGCGATGGCCAACGCGGCCGCCGCCGTGGCGACGGGGCTGGCGGAGTGCGTGGTGGTCTACCGGGCGCTGGCGCAGGGGCAGTTCGGGCGCTTCGGCCAGGGGCCGCAGTCGCGCACCGTGAGCGGCGACCTGGCGCTCACCGTGCCCTATGGCCAGATGTCGCCGGCGCAGTGGTATGCGCCGAAGGTGACGCGCTTCATGCACGAGCACGGCGTCGGCCAGGAGGCGCTGCGGGCCATCGCGCTCGCCTCCTACCATCACGCCCAGGCCAACCCGCGCGCCGTGATGTACGGCCGGCCGCTGACCGAGGAGGGGTACGACGAGAGCCGCTGGATCACCGAGCCGTTCCACCTCTACGACTGCTGCCAGGAGAACGACGGCGCGGCGGCGCTGATCCTGGTCCCGGCCGAGCGGGCCAAGGACCTGAAGCAGACGCCGGCCTACGTGCTGGGCGCGGCGATCGGCGCCGGCTACCGGGTGCACTCGACGCCGGCGGGGTTCGCGACGCCCGACCTCGCCTCCTCGCACTTCCAGACGCTGGCGCCGCGGCTCTACGAGATGGCCGGCGTCGGGCCGGCCGACGTCGACGTCGTGCAGTGCTACGAGAACTTCACCGGCGGGGTGCTGATGGCGCTGGTCGAGCACGGCTTCTTCGCCCCGGGCGAGGCGATGGAGTTCCTGAAGCTGGAGAACCTGATCGCGCCCGGCGGCAAGCTGCCGCTCAACACCTCGCGGCGGCAACCTCGCCGAATGCTACATGCACGGGCTGGAGCTGCAGATCGAGGCGACGCGGCAGCTGCGCGGCCAGTCGACCGCGCAGGTTCCCGGACGCGAGCGTCTCGCTGGCGGTCGCCGGGCCGATGGTGACGCCGGTCAGCACCATCATCCTCGGCTCGGAGGCGACGCTCTGATGTCCGATCCCTACCTGCCGCCCGGCCTGCCGATCCCGGTTCCCGAGCGCAACGGGCTCTCCGCGCCCTACTGGCTGGGCCTGCGCGACGGCGTGCTGAAGGTGCAGCGCAACCCGCGCACCGGCGTCTGGCAATGGCCGCCGCAGTGGATCGCCCACGACGACCAGGGCTTCGAGCTGGACTGGGTCGAGGTGGCGCCACGCGGCCTCATCTACAGCTGGACCCGCGTCTGGCACCCCGTGCACCCGGCGCTGCGCGACGCCTGCCCCTACATCGTGGTGGTCGTGGAGCTGCCGCAAGCAGGCGATGTGCGCATGCTCGGCAACCTGCTCGGCGACCCGCGCCAGGACATCCCGATCGGCGCGGAGGTCGAGGCGGTGTTCGAGCACCACGCGGACGCCGACCCGCCGTACACCCTGGCGCAGTGGCGGCTGGCGTGAAGCCACCCCAATCCCGCTCATCCCGGCGAAGCCGGGACCCAGGAGACGCGTTCAAGGGCGCGAGAGCTGCGGGCATGGCTGCGCGCGGCGTCGCACACGGAGGACCGAGTTCTCACGGAGACAGAGGCGATGTCCGTGACCTCCGTGCCTCCTCGTGACCTCGGGTTCGCAGCGCCTGCGGCGCGCGCTGACCCCGAGGATTGTGCGCGGCAACGGGCTTTTCCTGGGTCCCGGCCTTCGCCGGGATGAGCGGGTTGGGGATCAGGCCGGCGCGTACGCCGCCGGGTTCAGCCCGAACAGCCGCGCCGCATTCAGCCCCAGGATCTTCGCCCGGCTCTCGTCGGACAGACCCGCCATGTTGCGTTCGATGGCTTCGGCGGAGTGGGGCCAGGAGCCTTCGTGATGGGGGTAGTCGTTGGCCCAGAGGAAGTTGCCGGTCAGCGCGTAGGGCTCGGCCATCGAGAGGCCGGCGGGGTCGTCCTGGAAGGTGGCGAAGCAGTTGCGGCGGAAGTAGGCGGACGGCAGCTCCTGCAGCTGCGGCCGCACCCAGAAGTGGTGCGCCCGCGCCGCGTGGTCGAGCGTCTCCAGCAGCCACGGCACGAAGCCGACGCCGCTTTCCACCAGGCCGGCGTGCAGGGTCGGATGCCGCTCGAAGACGCCCGAGGCGAGCATCTGCACCAGCGGCTCGATCGTCGTCTCCATCGAGTGGCAGGCGTAGTTGATGATCGCGCCGCCGGCGCCGCCCACCGCCCGCGGATCGCGCCCGGTCGAGACGTGGAAGCAGATGACGAGCCCGGTCTCTTCGATCAGCGACCACATCGGCTCGAGGGTCGGGTTGTTGTACTCCAGCTCGCCGAACTGCTTGGGCCCGTAGATCACCGAGTTGGAGAGGCAGAGGGCGCGAAAGCCGTGGTCCTTGGCCCAGGCGATCTCGGCCATCGCGCCGGCCATGTCGCCCGGGGCGATCAGCGCGGCGGGCAGCATGCGCGGGCTTGGCGCCCTGCATGTGCGGCCCGCAGAAGCCGTGCGTCGAGCGGTTCCACTGCCGGCACATCGCCATGGCGAACACCGGGTCGGGCGTCGCCCAGCGAGAGCAGGCCGCGGTTGGGGAACATCAGCTCGGCGTCGACGCCGTCGGCGGCATGATCGGCGAGGCGCTGCTCGACGGTGCGGCCGCTGACGAGTTGCGCAGCACGTCCTCGTCGTCGAGCGCGCTGAACGCGGCGCCGGCGCCCGCGGCCCCGACCGAGCCGGGCGACGTCCGGCCCCCTGGCGGCGCGCACCCGCTGCGGCCGGTTGCCCTCGGTGATCAGCCACTGCGAGCCGTCGTCCCGCGTCTCCAGACGGGGGATGCGCTCCCGGTACTCGGGCTCGATGTCCTTCAGGTAGTCGGCCGGCTCGACCACGTGGGTGTCGGCCGAGAACATGAAGTACTTGGTCGGGCGCGCCGGGCCGCGCCGACCGCGGCCAGCCGAGCGCGCCCGGCGTCTCGCGCCGCCAGAGGTTGAACCTCGCCCGCTCCGGGCTTTCGCGCAGCGCCTGCAGGGTATCGGTCATGGGAGGACTCCGGCGGTCGGACCAACGCTGGATCGTCGACCTGCCCCGGCGGTTGTCAACTGCGAAGGATCGATCGGGCAGCGTCCCGCCCTCCCCGCCCCTCCAGGGGGCGGGGAGCGCGCGGCGCGGCTAGACTGCGGGACGCCAGTCCCGTTGGCCGCGGCCGACGGAAATGCGCGCCGGCACAGTCGATGCGCCGCCGGACGCGGGTCCGGTGCGACGGCCGCGGCGACGGCGCGGCTTCTTGGCGTCGCCGGGCGACGGCCGCGGGTCGGACGACGCGGCGAGCGGGGTGCGGACGCCGGAGCGCCGATCCTCGGCGGGGATGGCGAGCCGCGTCAGCTTCTCGATCTCGCGCAGCATGCCGCGCTCGGCGCCGTCGCACAGGCTGATGGCGATCCCCGCGCCGCCGGCCCGGGCGGTGCGGCCGATGCGGTGCACGTAGGCCTCCGGCACGTTCGGCAGCTCGTAGTTGAAGACGTGGCTGACCGCCTCGATGTCGATGCCGCGCGCGGCGATATCGGTGGCGATCAGCGCCTTCACGCGGCCGGCTTTCAGGTCGGCCAGGGCGCGCTCGCGCTGGCCCTGGCTCTTGTCGCCGTGGATCGCGGCCACCTCGACGCCGGCGGCGGCGACGAACTTGGCCAGCCGGTCGGCGCCGCGCTTGGTGCGGGTGAAGACGATGGCGCGGCTGACGTCGCGCGGCGCCAGCAGGTCGACCAGGATGTCGCGCTTGCGGTCGGCCTCGATGTGGATGACGCGCTGGACCACCCGCTCGACCGTCGTCGCCTGCGGGGCGACGCGCACCTCCAGCGGATCGCGCAGGATCTCGCCGGAGAGCGTGGCGATGGCGCCCGGCATGGTGGCCGAGAAGAACAGGTTCTGGCGCTCGCGCGGCAGCTTGCGGATGATGCTTGCGGATCGGCTCCAGGAAGCCGAGGTCGAGCATCTGGTCGGCCTCGTCGAGCACGAAGATCTCGGTCTCGTCGAGGCGGACGTTGCCCTGCTGGATGTGGTCGATCAGGCGGCCGGGCGTGGCCACCAGCACGTCGGCGCCATTGGCGACCGACTTGATCTGGGCGCCGTACTTCACGCCGCCGACGAACACCGCGACGGTGACGCCGGAGCCGGCGCCGTAGGTGCGGAAGCTGTCGGCGATCTGCTGGGCGAGCTCGCGGGTCGGCGACAGCACCAGCGCGCGGCAGGCACGCCGGCCGGCGGGCTTGCGCGGCCGGGTCAGCGCCTGCAGCATCGGCAGCGCGAACGCTGCGGTCTTGCCGGTGCCGGTCTGGGCGACGCCCAAGAGGTCGCGGCCGGCGAGGATGGCAGGGATGGCCTTCGCCTGGATCGGCGTCGGCGTGTCGTAGCCTTCGGCGCGCACGGCGCCCAGCAGGCCGTCGGCGAGGCCGAGGTCGGTGAATTGAAGTCAAGGTATCGGTACTTTCCAAGGTGACCGGGCGCAGCGCCATTGCATGGCGCGCGGACCGGCTCGTAAGACCGGCGCCCCCGCGTGGTCGGGCGCCGAACGAAGGGATGAGAGGCTGCGCGGCTGGAGGCCTTCGAGGGCCTACACGCGTCCGCAATCGCCGGATGTCGCTTGCGCTGAGGTAGCCAAGCGCGTCCCTCATATGGGCCAAGTGATTGCGAAAGTCTATCCAGCGCGGCCGCGGCGCCTCAGCGCGCCGGCCGGCGCGCTGCTCGAACACCCCCAAAAGCGGGGGCCGGGCGCGGCCGAGCCCATGTTCTGATCCAGGCCAGTGTCGCGGCTTTCCCGGGGCGCCGAGGCGGCCCGACCGGCCGCCGAGCAGGATCGAGGCAGACATTGGTGAACCCCGGATCGACGCCGCCCGGCCCTGCGCCCGGCGGCAAGGCGTCCCGCAAGTCGCATTTTGGATTGATCGCGGGGGGCGTGGTGGTCCTTTCCCTGCTGTACGCGATGGGGGCGTGCGGCCATCGGTCGGCCAAGCCGAGCGACGCCAGCGCCGCAGCGCCGGTGGCCAGCGCGGATGCCGGCGGCGCGGCGGCCGCGGCCCCGGCGGCCGCACCGAGCGGGGCTGGCGCCAATCCGATCCTTGGCCAGTGGACCCTGGTCGACACGGACAAGGCGGCCTACTGCCAGAGCTCCCAGACGTTCACGGCGGACACCGGCACGAGCGTCCTGGCCGGGAAGACGTCGACCGGCCACCTGATCTACGACGTGAAGCCGACGTCGGTGTATGTGAGTTACGGCGGTCCGGTCACCGAGCAGTGGGATGTGAACGGCCCGGATGATCTGACGCTCGAGCAGGTCAGTCCCTACAGCGTCAACAGCTGCCGCTACCATCGCGCCTGAGGCGCGGCGTCCCTCGCCGCTGGCCCAGCTAGTTCGGATCGCCGTCCGCTGACCGCCGACCGGCCAGCGCGAGGCCGGCGGCGGCGACGGCGACGATCAGGCCGCCCAGGGTGACGAAGTAGCCGTACTCGAGCTTCGCGCCGAGCAGGGCGCCGCTTTGCGCGGCCGTGCCGCTCGGAGATGTGGTGAGTTGCGCCTGGACCTCGGCGCTCGGCACTTCCTGCGAGACGCCGATCAGGCTGGTGATCGCGGCGGCGAGCGCGGCGGCGATCAGGATCAGCGCGCCGCGCCGGCCGCGCAGCACGAGCGAGCCCGCCAATCCGAGCAGGACGAGCCCGAGCGTCGCGGCGACCCAGAGATCGTGGTGCGTGGGGCCGGCGGCGGCGCCGACGCCGGTGATCAGCTGCACGCCGGTCTCGTGCATCAGCGGCTGGCCCGAGCACGAGACCTCCGCCCAGGGCAGGAAGAAGCCGAAGAGCGCGACCAGGGTGGCGAGGCGGGCGAGGTTGAGCGCGGAGGTCATCCTCCCAGAACGCGCAAGGCGACGTTTCGGCGCCGCTTGTTGGCCTAGGCGCTGAAGTTCAGCTTCAGGCCAGGCTCCGGCCAGCGCGTGCGGATCAGCCGGCCGGTTTCGGAGAGGGTGATGAAGGCGTCGCGCATGTCTTCGCCGCCGAAGCAGATGTTGGTCGTCGTGCGGTCGGGCAGCGGGTCCTGGCGACAGGCGCCCGCCGGGGTCATGGTGGTGATCCCGTCGGCGATCGAGGCGATGCAGATGTCGCCGTTGGCCTGGACGGCGAGGCTGTCGAAGAACGCCCGCCCGGGCGCCGCGCCGACCAGCCGCCCGCCGCGCCCGCCCTTGATCACCTGGCCGGGGCCGGCGAGGTCGAACGCGATCAGGCGGCCGGTGTAGCTCTCGGCGCTGTAGACGGTCTGCTCGTCGGGCGAGAGGCCGATGCCGTTGTAGCCGGTGCCGCCGAACGAGAGCTCGCTGACCGCCGAGCCGTCCGGCTTGGCGTAGTAGACGCCGCTGAGATGGCGGGTGCGCCCGGTGGTGCGGCCGAAGTCGGTGAACCAGAAGCCGCCCTCGGCGTCGAACACGATGTCGTTCGGCGCCGAGAGCGGATTGCCGGCGACAGCATCGTAGAGCCGCTCGGACTTGCCGGTCGCCAGGTCCACCCGGTCGATCCCGCCGTGCGCCGCCGGCCGCGGACCGCCGGCCATGCCGCCGCCGCCGTTGTTGGCCACGTAGACCGCGCCGTCCGGCCCGAGCGCCGCGCCGTTGGGGCCGCCGCCGAGATCGCAGACCACCTCGACCTTGCCGTTCCAGACCCGCGACAGGGTTCCGCGCCTGATCTCCACCAGGATCACCGAGCCGTCCGGCATGGCGATCGGCCCTTCCGGGAACTGCAGCCCTTCGGCCAGGACGTCGAAATCCATGTCGTCTTCTCCCGCCGCCAGAACCGCCTGGACCACTCTGCACGCTACGAGGCGACGCCGCCAAGGGCTGGGCTCACGCGGCAGCTTCACGACCGCGAAGCGGAGCGATAATGCGGGAACTTCAAGACTCCCCCAACGCCCCTCGGCTTCGCCGTCGGGGCGCTTTCCCCCGAGGGGGAGGGGGTTCGGGCCCTGCCTAGTCCATCCGCTCGACGATGATCGCCGGGGCCATGCCGCCGCCGGCGCACATCGTCACCAGCCCGCGCTTCTTGCCCTGCCGCTCCAGCTCGTCGACCATCGTGCCGATCAGCATCGAGCCGGTGGCGCCGATCGGGTGGCCGAGCGCGATGGCGCCGCCGTTGACGTTGACCTTCTCGCGGTCGAGCCCGAGGTCGCGAATGACTTTCTCCACGACAACAGCGAACGCCTCGTTGATCTCGAAGAGGTCGATGTCCTCGAGGGTGAAGCCGGACTTCGCCAGGATCTTGCGGATCGAGGGGCCCGGCGCGTTCAGCATCAGGGTCGGGCAGTCGCCCATGTTGCCCATGGCGACGACGCGGGCGCGCGGCTTCAGCCCGTGGCTCTTGGCGTAGTCGGGCGAGGCCAGCAGCACCGCCGACGAGCCGTCGACCACCCCCGACGAGTTGCCGGCGTGGTGCACGAACTTGATGTCGACGTCCGGATACTTCTGCAGGATCAGGCTGCGGAAGGTGGCGCCGCTCTCGTCCACGGCGATGTCGGCCATCGCCTCGAACGACGGCCTTCAGCGCCGGCCAGGCCCTCGGCGGTGGTCTGCGGGCGCGGGAATTCCTCGCGGTCGAGCGCCAGCGTCCCGTCCTCGTGGTAGACCGGGACCAGGCTCTTGGCGAAGCGGCCCTCCTCCAGCGCCACGGCGGCGCGCCGCTGGCTTTCCAGCGCCAGCGCGTCGACGGCGGCGCGGTCGATGCCTTCCATCGTGGCGATGGTGTCGGCGCAGATCCCCTGCTGGGTCTGCGGGTGGCTCTTGCGCAGCCGCATGTTGCCGAGTCGAACACCGGCGAGCCGCCGGCTGCGGCGGCGGGCGGCCCTTGCCGCTCATCATCTCGGTGCCGCCGGCCACCACCAGGTCGGACATGCCGGACATGATGGTCGAGGCCGCGAAGTTCACCGCGGTGATGCCCGAGCCGCAGAACCGGTCGAGCGTCACGCCGTGGCAGCGCACGTCGTAGCCGGCGTCGAGCGCCGACATCCGCCCGAGATCGCCGCGCTGCGGCCCCACCTGCGAGGAGGTGCCCCAGATCACGTCGTCCACCTCGGCGGTGTTCAGCTTGTTGCGCTCGGCCAGCGCCTTCAGCACCGTCGCGCCCAGCTGCTGCGGATGGATATCCGCCAACGCCCCCTTGCCGACCTTCCCGATCCCCCGCGGCGTACGAACGGCGTCGATGATCCAGGCTTCGGACATGGGTGGGCTCCTTGGTGTGCGGACGGCGGATGGGTGCGCGGGCCGCGAATGGTCGCCCACTCTGCCGCCTGCAAACCGCCCGAAGCAAGGCGCCCGCGACGGCAACCGCAACCGCGAAACGGGGGATGACATGGCTGAACCGACGAGACGTTGAACTGACCAAGCGAGAGGCGCTGGCGCTGCTGAAGGCGGCGGCAGTCCAGGACGGAGGCCGAAACCTCGTGAGCACGGTTCTGCTGTCTGGCCGCGTCTGGGACATGCTACAACTGATGGCGTCAGTGCCACGCTTGCGCGGCGCGCGCGCTCGGGGCAAACGAATCTTGGCCGACGATCAGCAAACGCCTGTGGGGCAATAGGTCATGACGCAGATTTGGCATTCCAGCTGCTCGCGTGAAACAGGGGGATTTGTTGCTGTACACAACGGCGTTGAAGGTCAGAGACCTTGTGTCGGAGAATTTTTACAACGTCGAAAAGCTGGATATGGCCGATTTCGATGATAAGGACTTAATCAGCGCGTTCTGAATATCGCGCGTGCGAGGAAACTGGCGGATTACATTATCAAGGGTCAGGAGAACGCGACGCGTTTCTGCCAACTTCGTGTTTCTTGCACCGACTAGTCAATCGACTTCAGCGAGACCGACCACAAATAGTTGATACCGCCGTGGTGGGACCGTTCACCGTTGTTGAGGCAGCATCGCCTGAAGGACGGAAGATCGCCGCACATAAAGACGCGCGGGTTTTAGACTTTGAAGTGCCGGTGAACATCGCCACCAATCTTCCAACCATCCCCATTTGACGCTTCGATGTGAACACGACACAGAAGAGCTTCGTCAAGCCGGTAGAACAGCGGATTATTCTGGTCTCGGACGCACTGGACGTTGAGGATTTGCCAAGCTTGCCAAGCTGGATTCTTCGCACTGTCGAAAGAGGCGAGGTGGAAAGAGCGATCAAATAGCGGACTATCCAACGATACCGAGAGTTGCCATGGTTCGGGCAAGGTGCGTTTGGCTAACTCCAATCCTCGGACGGTACGATCAATCAGCGATCTTTCGTAAAAGCCATCGTAAAATATGTACTGACAGCATGCTACCCAGTTAGTATCATCAAGGATTTTGACAAGGAGAAGCGGATTTTCTTGAACTACTGGAAGGCCATCAAATCCAACCTGGACGATGGTGACTTGGAACTTGTAGAAGTATGGCGGGGTTGAATTATTCTGCAAGTTCTCATTTCTTTTTCATGAAGCTTCAGGACCGGGGCAGTTACACGGTTGCCACGATGGAAAAGCTTCTGAAGGACTGCCTGGAAAACGTGGAAGGTGATTACGCGGGCGTGGGCCATCCAATTTGGGCGGAAGACAGGCGGGCAAGCAGGCCGCCTCAACGAGGCGCACTCAATATCGTTTGCCAGGAAATGACCAAGGCCCTCCACAAGGTATCGGCTCAGACGGCGATTGAAGTATGAACATCAAAGCCCTGGTGCCACCACCCTCAGCATGTGAGCCTTTCAAACGAAACCGTGAACGCTTCGTCCCTGAGAAGTCGGGATGCTACGTGCTGACTACCTTTTCCGAACGAAGTGCTGGACGTGGGATTGGCGGAAAACCTTCGACGGCAATAATATCACCGGACAACCCAACCAAGACAGACGAGACAAAGCTTGGTCGGGCTGTTCTGTTTCACTGGATTGAAAGCACTGATAGAACAAGATTGAGTGAAACATGGATGAACATCCATATTCAGAACGAAGGCGTTCTACCGGTGCTCAATAAGTCTTACTCGCCAACGACTACGTGAAAGCTCTGCCTGCACCTGGACACCAACGTTCTCGACGTACAGCACGCGGCAGTGAAGGAGGAAATTGCGGTCTTCGCGGTTCCGGTTGAGCGCCTTTGCGACGCACTCGCAGAATGCGATGGCGTCGGGGTCTTTGATAACCTCCCGTGCCAGCGTGAGCATGAAATTTTGTGCGCGCCGCGTTTCGCATGTCCGCCGTGACCGCGAGGCCGGTGTTAGGATTGACGTTCATGAGGAACCAGAGCACCCGTTGAAGTTGGGAGTTCGGCTATGTTCCAGCGAACCTGCAAGACGCCCAACGCATGGTAGTGGTCATGAAGGTGCCAGCTTGCGGCCTTGTCCCGCAATCCAGGCGTTGGGCCATAGGCGAGAACGGCGGTTCGCCCTGCCTCAGGACGACCAGCTCAGCGAGGCGGAGACATGGCGGAAATATATGGGCGGGACGCCAAGCGGCAGGCCGCACAGATGGCGGCGCTGGCGGGCGTGCAAGAACGCTTTGGGAGCGATTCCGGCGGATAGAGACGTTTAGGAACGCTTCTTTGGAGATATACTTCGTCAGACTTATCAATATCGTCTTCCAAGATAAGTCTGAGTTTGGTCGCGATTCCCCCTCCTATCGCGACCACCCCGCGGGAAGCGGCCGGCCACTTCCTATGTTCTCTCATCGGCGGTGCGACGGGCGATCGCCGTGCATTCGGCGATCAATCCAGCACCACCTCGATCTTGCTGAAGTCATAGCCCGCGTCACGCTTGCGCAGCTCCATGAATTTCCGGACGTAGACGTCCTTCTCAATCAGTTCCCCCTGGTAGATTTGGAGCTGCCGATTGTAACTGCTCCACCGCACCTTAGGTGACCGGCGTGCGTGCCAATTCAGATCAAGGTAGCACTCAGAGGCCGCGCGCCCATTGATGTCATCGACGCCTTCGCCGTTGGGACCAGCAGTAGAGAAGCATCGCGAACTGCGGAAGGTCGGGCCGCTGCATGGCGCCATGTTGAGCGTAAGATGTAGGCGAACCGTCTCACAGACGTGGCTCACTCCTAAAGTGTTGTCGTAGACCCCGATTACAACGCGACTGAGGAAGCCGACACTCACGCCCCTGGCAGTAGCGATTTAGGTCGCCGGACCCCGGAAACGGATAGCCCTCTTCCATGTCGATGAACGTGAAGAAGTCAGCAACCTCTGGCCGCAGCAGATCCAGCGCCGTCCTCAGGACTTCGCGGCGGAACTTCTTCGCTGACGACCGATACGAGCGCCATCCAATTGTGTATGAACGTGTCCCTGCCGGTCCAGTTCTCTGCCACGTCGTTAAACGCCCAGACGACAGGCACCGCATGGTTGGCCGTGTTCTCCCCCAGCATGGTCATCACCGCCCACGGACCAAGGTTCTCCATTGCGAGGCCGATTTCGAATTTCGCATCGATCACCTTAGTCTGATTGTTCAAGGGCAAGCCTTGGGTAGATTTCTCGAGAGAAACACTGCCGGGATCGTAGTTGCCGCAATACTCCGGAGGAGGCCCGAACATCTATTCGCGCCAGATGTGACGCGATCTGGTCGACATCTCACAGGTGCGTTCGACGCCACGATCGCTTAGCACGGAAATACTCGGCTCGTGCGCTCTCGATCGAATGGCAAGGAGTTTGAGGCGCTTCAACACGTGCTGAGCGGGCTCGAGTAGCCTCTTCATCTCGACCAACGGCGAACGACCCGTTCAATAGGGATAGGGCATCAGTGCCAAATCGTCAGGGCGGAGAGAGCGCACCGTGGTTGGATAATTGAGTTTTTGCCCCAATCGAGCTCCAAATTGCCAAGGGTGAGATAGATCATCGATCCCATAGCTCAGCGCTCCGCCAGGCGGCGCTCCAGAAGGAGAGCTGGCGTCGGCACTCATCAGATCAGTTTTCGGAGCTTTGCGCGCGGCCTTCGGTCCGTTATGTCCCTCTTAAGGCTCGCCGCAAGTCCCCTGGACCACGGATGCGACGAACGCCGCGTCGCCCGAGGACCGAGGGTGTCACGGGGGAATCCGAGCATGACCTCAGACTTGCTGGCAGGCGTCGACGCCCAGTTCATCGGGCGCGTGTCGCCGACGGCGCCGCGGGCCAGCGCGGGCGGGCATCCGTGCCAGGGGATCTATTGGACGCCGAAGGGCGAGCGGCCGAAGACGGCGCTGATCGCCACCCACTACAACGTCGACTTCACCGAGCACTACAGCGCGCCCTATTTCGCCGCGCGCGGGTTCGGGTTCCTGGGCTGGAACACGCGCTACCGCGGCGCGGAGGACCAGTTCATCTTCGAGCACGCGCTGATCGACATCGGCGTCGGCGTGCGCTGGCTGCGCGAGGAGGCCGGCGTCGAGCGGGTGGTGATCCTCGGCAACTCCGGCGGCGGCTCGCTGATGGGCGCCTACCAGGCGGAGGCGGCGTCGCCCACGCTGGCGGGCGGGCGCGAGGGGCCGCGGCGCCGAAGCGCTGGCCGTCGCTGCCGGCGGCCGACCTCTACGTCTCGCTGAACGCCCACAAGGGCCGGCCCGAGGTGCTGACCGACTGGATGGACGCCTCGGTGGTCGACGAGTTCGACCCGACCAGACCGACCCGGCGCTCGATCCGTTCAACCCCGACAACGGGCCGCCCTATTCGGCCGACGTTCATCGCCCGCTATCGCGCCGCGCAGCGGGCGCGCAACCAGCGGATCACCGACTGGGCGAAGGCCGAGCTGGCGCGGGTGAACGCCGCCGGCGTGCCCGACATCCTCTTCCCGCTCTACCGCACCTGGGCGGACCTGCGGTTCATGGACCCGGCGATCGACCCGTCCGACCGCCCCTGCCCGGGCTGCTATCGCGGGCCATCCGGCGCAGGCCAACCGGCTGTCCCGGCATCGGGCGGGCGAATCAGCCTGCGCACCTGGCTCTCGATGTGGAGCCTGGAGACCTCGAAGTGCCAGGGCGGCCCGCAACTGGCCAAGATCGAGCTCCCGGCGCTGGTGGTGCAGAGCACCGCCGACATGGGCGTGTTCCCGAGCGACGCCCGCGGCATCCACGCGGCGCTGGCCTCGGCGGACAAGACGCTGGAGCTGGTTCCGGGCGCGCACTACTTCGAGGACTCCGAGGCGAACCGGGAGGCGATGGTCGACCTGGTGAGCGGGTGGATCGGCGGCGCGGAGCTGAGGCTTCGTTCCCCCTCCCCCGCGAGGGGAGGGGGTCGGGGGGCGGGGGGGCTGCTGCAAGCAAGACCGCGGCGGCGAAGCGTCACCCGCATGCCTTCTTCCGGCACGCCCCCCACCCCCTGACCCCCGCCCCTCCAGGGGGCGGGGAAGCTCACCCCGCCAGCTGCTTCTGGAAGTCCGGGACGTCGAAGTAGTCGCGCCAGGCGCTGATCTTGTCGCCCTCGAACTCGAAGACGCCCATCACCGGGATGCTGACCGTGCGCGGCCCCATCTCGAAGACGTCGGTGCGCTCGGTGAGCACGGCGCCGGTGGGCGTCTCGGCGATGTGGTGGACGGTCCAGTGGACCTTGGTCGAGGCGGCGAGGAAGCCGGTGAGGCCGGCGCGGATCGCCGCGTGGCCGAGCATCTCCGGCATGCCGACGTTCACGTAGCGCACCTCGGGCGTCATCGTCGCCAGGATGTCGTCGATCGAGCGGCGCTCCCAGGCGTCGATCAGGGTACGGACGATGTCGGAATGGCTCATGGCTTGGCTCCTTAAGTCAGGCGTCCTTGAAGACCGGGGCGCGCTTCTCGAGGAAGGCGCGCATGCCCTCGGCGAAGTCCTCGCTGCGCGAGCAGAGCACCTGGTTGCGGTTCTCGATCGCCATCGCGGCCTCCAGGCTGGGCGCGTCGGTGGCCAAGGCCAGGCCCTCCTTGGTGAGCCGCAGGCCCATCGGCGAGGTGGTCAGCATCTCGTCGAGATAGGGCTGCACGGCGGCCTCCAGCCGACCCTCCGGGACCACCTCGGAGACCAGGCCGACCGCGAGCGCCCGCTGCGCGTTGATGAAGCGGCCGGTGAGCATCAGCTCGGAGGCGACGCCCAGCCCCACGATGCGCGGCAGGAAGTAGCTGACGCCCATGTCGCAGGCCGAGAGGCCGAGCCGGATGAAGGCGGCGTTCATCCGCGCGCTCTCGGCGGCGATGCGCACGTCGGCGGCCAGCGCGAAGGCGAAGCCGCCGCCGGCCGCCGCGCCCTGCACCAGCGCGATGATCGGCTGCGGGCAGCGGCGCATCTTGATGTAGACGTCGGCGAGGAACCCCTGGAAGCCGAAGCCGGCCCCGAACGGCGTCTCGCCCTCGCCCCTGGCCTTGATGTCGAGCCCGGCGCAGAAGGCGCGGCCGGCGCCGCGCATCACCACCACGCGGCAGGTGCGGTCGTTGAAGAGGCCGCCGAAGTAGTCGCGAGAGCTCGCCGACCATCTGGGTGGTGATGGCGTTCAGCGAGGCCGGCCGGTTCAGCGTCAGCCAGTGCACGGCGCCCTTCGCCTCGACCTGGATCGTCTCGTAATCGCTGCGCATCGCCGGGCTCCCGTGAAGTGAGCGGCAACGCGGTCACGCCGTCCGCTGCGTCCGTCAAGCGAAAGCCGCGCTAGCCGGGAGCGGCGGTCTGCGGGGGCGGCGGCTTGTTGGCGGCGCGCAGGGCGGCGTAGTCGCGGGCGGTGAGGTAGGGCTGAGCCTCCAGGAAGGCGACGATGTCCCAAAGCTGGTCCCGCGAGTGGACGGCGCTCCAGGCCGGCATGCCGGTCATCTTCACGCCGTTGGCCACGATCCAGTCGAGCTCCGCCTTGGTCCAGTGCCGGGGCGCGTCGACCAGGTAGGGCGGCGACGGCGTCATGCCGTCGGTCCAGTGGTCGCGCGCGACGCCCGGCGCTCCGTGGCAGCGCGCGCAGTCGGCGTCGTAGAGCCTGAAGCCGTCCAGAGTTTGCGCCGGCGTGAAGGCGGGCGGCGCCGCGACGGCGGCGGCGCCCCGCTGCGCGGCGTGGATCATCGTCGTGTGGGCCGCCCAGGCGACAGGCGCCGAGTGCGGCGTGCTGGCGCGCACGTCGAAGAGTCCGGTCTCGACGACCACCAGCCCGCCGATCGCCCCCAGCGCCAGCACGGCCGCGCCGCCGCCCAGGAACGGGATGAGCCAGCGGCGCATGCCTCAGCGCAGCGTGTAGAGGTAGGCGGCGACGTCATGCGCCTGCCGGTCGGTGAGGTGGGTGTCCGGCATGCCGTTGCCGGGCGTCACCCCTTGCGGGTCGCGCAGCCAGCGGACCAGCGCGTCGGGGGTGTTGGGCAGCATGCCGGCGACCATCGTGCGGCGGCCGAACTCGGTCAGCGGCGGCCCCACCAGCCCGTGCGCGTCGGCGATGCCGGGAATCTCGTGGCAGGCGCCGCACTGCACCTGCTGGATGATCGCCGCGCCGCGGCTCGGGTCGCCGACCGCGCTGGGCGCCGGCTTGGCCCCGCAGGCAGCGAGGGCGCAGATCGCGACCATCGCAGCGATCCTCGCCGGCGCGCTCACGGGACGATGCTCCAGCAGGTCGGGACCATGAAGATGTTCGCCGTGTTCAATGCGATGGCGCCGGCGAAGATCAGCCCCGCCATGACGCCGCACAGCGCGAGGAACCGCGTCCGTCCGCGCCGAACCTCGCGGGGCTCGCTGCCGTTCCCGCCGCCGCCGGCGAGCCGACGCACGCAGTAGGCGACGGCCGCAACGTCGAGGGCGAGGCAGACCAGGTTCACCGTCAGCAGGATCGCCACTTCGGCCGACCAGCCGGGCGGCGGGGCCTGGCGTGCGGCGACATCGTGCGGGAAGCAGGCGTAGCTGGAGAGCGCATAACCCGCCACCAGCTGCAGCGCCCAGGTCGCCGGGCCGGCGGCGAGCGCGACCAGCAGCCAGGCGACGCGGCGCAGCCGGGGCTCGGTGTCACGCTGTTCCACCCTCGCGCTCATGTCAGCACGTAGGGGCTGAGGTAGAAGGTGGCGAACACGAAGAGCCAGACCACGTCGACGAAGTGCCAGTAGATCGAGGCGATCGTCATGCGGGCGTGGTGGCGGGGGCTGAAGTAGCCCAGCACCGACCACAGGAAGACCGTCGCCAGCACCAGCACGCCGACCACGACGTGCGCCATGTGGAATCCGGTGACCGTGAAATAGAGCGAGCCGTAGACGCTGCTGTCGAGCCCGAACGGTTTGGCCTTCCACTCGAAGCCCTGCACGACCAGGAAGGTGACGCCCAGGAGAATGCCGATCCCCAGGCCGATCAGGTGCTGGCCGCGGCGGGCGTGCTTGACCCCCGCCTCGCCCCACCAGACCGCGCCGCTGCTGGCCAGCAGCACCAGAGTGTTGGGGCCGGCCAGCGCCAGCGACGGATGCCGCTCCGGCAGCCAGGCCGGGCCGTGCTGCAGGGCCATGTAGTAGTAGCTGAACAGCAGGTAGGCGAAGAGCGACGACTCGGTGGCGATCAGGCAGAGCATGCCCGGCCAGCCGACGCTGTTGCGGCCGCGCGCGCCGATCGGCAGCGGCGGGTGCGGCGGCCGCCTCAGGCATCGCCACGTCAAGCATCGATCGGCTCTGCGGCCTGCGGGCGCCCGCGGATCTGCCGCGGCCAGAACCAGACGATCAGCGCCAGCCCGGCGATCACCAGCCCGGCGGCGACGCCGGTCCAGGCGTGCGGCAGCGCGAAGCCGAAGGCGACGGCAAGGCCGACCGCCAGCCAGAACGGCGCGGTGGTGTCTTCCGGCATCTGCAGAATGAGGTCCGGCTCGGCGTCGAGCGCGCTGGTGCCGACCGTCTCGCGCCCCTCGTCCAGCAGCAGCCCTTCGCTCAGGCTCGAGCGCGCCGGCGCCGCATTCGATGCGGTCCTCCCAGAGCGGATGGCGGCTGCCGACCGTCGGGATGACGGCGAAATTGTAGGGCGGCGGCGGCGAGGGGACCGACCATTCCAGCGTCGGCGCGTCCCACGGATTGGGGCCGGCCGGCTTGCCGCGCCGCAGGCTCGACGAGCACGTTGACGATCAAGCAGCAGCGACGCCGGCGGCGAAGAGGAAGGCGCCGATCGTGACGACGAGGTTGCTGGCGTCCCAGCCCATGCCGGCGGGATAGGTGTAGATGCGCCGCGGCATGCCCATCAGGCCCAGCGAGTGCATCGGCAGGAAGCCGAGGTTGAAGCCGACGAACATCATCCAGAAGTTCCAGCTAGCCGAGCCGCTCGTCGAGCATCCGGCCGGTGAATTTCGGGAACCAGTAGTAGATCGCGCCGACGACCGGGAAGACGTTGATGCCGATCAGCACGTAGTGGAGGTGGGCGACGACGAAGTAGGTGTCGGTCAGCTGCCAGTCGACCGGCACCGAGGCGGTCATGAAGCCGGAGACGCCGCCGATCACGAACAGCACGATCAAGCTGGCGAAGAACAGGAACGCCGTGGTGACTGACCGGCCGGCCGGTCCAGATCGTCGCGATCCAGGCGAAGACCGCGACGGCGCTCGGCACGGTGATGATGATCGAGGCGCCGCTGAAGAACGACAGCGCCAGGGCCGGCAGGCCGGTCGCGAACATGTGGTGCACCCACACGCCGAAGCCGAGCGCCATCGTCGCCACCGTCGCCAGCGCGACCGGCGTGTAGCCGACCAGCGGGCGGCGGCAGAAGGCCGGCAGGCCGTCGGACACCATGCCCATCGCCGGCAGCACGATGGCGTAGACCCACGGGATGGCCGAACATCCAGAACAGGTGCTGCCAGAGCAGCGGCTGGCCGCCTGCGGCGACATCGAAGAAATGGGTGCCGAACTGGCGGTCCATCCACAGCAGGAAGAACGCGAGGCTGACCGCCGGCACCGCCAAGATGTTGGCGACCGACGCGGTCAGCGTGCCCCAGATCAGGATCGGCACGCGGTTGATCGACATGCCCGGCGCGCGCATGCGCAGGAAGGTGACGACGAAGTTCGCCGCGCCGACCGTGGTCGAGATGCCGAGCAGGATCATGCCGAGCGCATAGAAGTCGATGTTCGACGCCGGGATTGTAGGCCTTGCGCGGCGTAGGGGACGTAGTTGAACCAGCCGTCGTTCGGCCCGCGGCCGAGCGCGAAGCCGGCGTAGAGGAAGATCCCGGCGGCCAGATAGACCCAGTAGGACAGCGCGTTCAGCCGCGGGAACGCCATGTCGCGCGAGCCGAGCAGCAGCGGCCACAGATAGTTGCTGAAAAGCCGGACAGGACCGGCGAGGCGTAGAGGAAGATCATCGTCATGCCGTGCATCGTGAAGAGCTGGTCGTAGGCCTCCGGCGTCAGCAGCTGGCTGGTCCGGGCCCGGCCAGCTGCAGGCGCATGACCAGCGCCTCGACGCCGCCGGCGATCAGGAAGGCGAAGGCGGTGACGATGTAGCGGAGCCCGATCTCCTTGTGATCGACGGTGCCGAGCCAGCCGTCGAGGCCGGGCGCGGTCTCCCAGATCGCCTCGAGGCGCGGTCCGGGGAAGTCCGGCGTGGCGCGGACGATGCGCGGGCGGCGCGCTTCGCCGAGCGCGGTCACTTCAGCGTCTCCAGATAGGCGACAACGGCGTTCAGCTCCGGCCCGGAGAGGTTGGTGGCCGGCATCTTGGCGTCGGGCTTGATCGCCTGCGGGTTGGAGACCCAGCCGGCGAGGCTCGCCTCCCCGTTCGGCAGCGCGCCGGCCGCGATGGTCTGGCGGCTCATCAGGTGGGTGAGGTCCGGCCCGACAACGCCGTCCGCTTGCGTGCCGCGCACCGCATGGCAGGCGCTGCAACGGGCCTGGAAGACCTGCGCGCCGGCGGTCGCCTCGGGCGTGGCTGGGGAAGCCGCGGCCGCAGCTGCGCCTGCCGCCAGGCCTCGAACGCGCGCCGGCGGATCGGCGACGACGTAGACCGCCATGTGGGCGTGCTGGGCGCCGCAGTATTCCGTGCACTGACCGCGGTAGAGGCCTGGATGATCCGCCTGCAGCCAGGTGACGTTCATGCGGCCCGGGATGGTGTCGGTCTTGCCGGCCAGCGCCGGTATCCAGAACGAGTGGATCACGTCGGCGCCGGTCACCTCGACCAGCACGGGGCGGCCGGCCGGAATGTGGATCTCGTTGGCGGTGACGAAGCCCTCGCCGGGCGCCTTCCCCTGGTAGCGGACTTCCCACCACCATTGGTGGCCGACCACCTGGATGGTCAGCGCCGGCTTGCCGGCCGGCGAGTTGACCGCCGCCAGCACCTGGAAGGTCCAGACCGCCGAGACCACGAGCGTGACGCAGGTGAGCGGCAGGCCGATGTAGAACCAGCCGTGCGCGTTCGGACCCTCGCGGAGCGCCGCGTCGGCGCCGCGGGGCGCGCGCCGGACGACGACGCCGGCCACGACGAGCGCCGTCATGATCACGACCACCACCACCGAGATGATCAACAGGCCCCAGGTCAGCGCCGTCGCCGGGTCGGCGTGCGGCCCGGCGGTCTGCAGGTAGCCCAAGGGAGCGGGCGCGCCGGCCATCTCACTGCGTCCCGTTGACGGCCGACGCGTCGTTGGCGGCGTCGTCGCGGACCAGCGCCTCGTGGGCGGTGTCTTCCTGCGACTGGCCGTTCACCTCGGGGCCGGTGGTCGACGGGGTGGACGCGTCGACCATCTGACGCGTAGCCGGCGGCTTCGCGCCGCCCAGGCTCTCGAGGTAGGCCACCAGCTTCCAGATCTGGTCGGGCGGCAGGCGCGCGCCCCAGGCCGGCATGCCTTGGGGCCGGCCGTCGTGGATCGAGTTGTAGAGCTGCGCCGGCGCGCCGCCGTAGCGCCAGCCGCGCGAGTTGAGCGCCGGGCCGATCAGCCCGGAGCCATTGTCGCCGTGGCAGTAGACGCAGTTCATCGACGAGAACAGCGCCTTGCCGTCGGCCACCGCCGCGGCGTCGCCCTCGTAGGGGTTGGCGATCGAGGCCGCCGGGGAGGTCGGCTCGCCCGGCGGCTGGCCGAGCGGCACGCCGCGCAACTGCGCGTCCGAGGGCAGGTCGGCGGGCGTGGCGGCGGTCGTTCCGCCGCCGCTCGAGCGGCCGCACGCCCCGAGGGCCAGGGCGGCGAGCAACGGCAGGGCGGCGAGCGCTCGGCGCATCAGTCCGGCGCCCCGTAATGGCCGCCCGGCGCGCCGGCGTCCTGGGTCTCCAGCATGCCGCGGGCGCTGCCCGGCGAGACGCCGTCGATCGAGAACACGTAGAGGGCGCCGCCGCGCGGCGGGAAGCCGTTCTTGGCGCCCATCACCTGGCTGGCGACGCCGCCGACCCCGGCGATGACGGCCACGTACTGGCGCCCGTCCGGCCCCAGGTAGGTCATCGGCTGGGCAGTGATGCCCGAGCCGAGCTTCTGCGACCACAGCACCTGGCCGGTGCGCGCGTTCACGGCCCGGAACCAGCCGTCCGTCGTGCCGTAGAAGACCAGGTCGCCGCCGGTCGCCAGCACCCCGCTCATGGTCATGAAGTTCTCGGGGATCGACCAGACGCGCTGGCCGGTCAGCGGGTTCCAGGCGATGAATTCGCCCCACTTGTTGGTGTGGCCGCCGGCGTGGGTCTTGATGTCCATGCCGTCGTATGGCGTGCCGGGGATGTAGCCGACGCGGTGGTCGGTGAGATCCATGCAGATGTTGAAGATGTCGGCGTAGATCAGGCCGGTGCGCGGCGAGAAGGCCGAGGGCTGCCAGTCCTTGCTGCCGATATGGGTGGGGCAGATGTCCTGCACCTCCTCGCCGACCTTGGCCTCCTTGGCCGGGTTGACGATCGGACGTCCGGTGGCGGGATCGATGCCGGTGGCCCAGTTGATGTCGGCGAACGGCTTGGCGACGACGATGCGGCCGGTCTCGCGGTCCATCGTGTAGCCGAAGCCGTTGCGGTCGAGATGCACCAGCAGGTGGCGCGTCTGGCCGCCGATCGGAGCGTCGATCAGGATGTTCTCGTTGACGCCGTCGTAGTCCCACTCGTCGTGGGGGGTGAACTGGAACGCCCAGCGAGCGGCGCCGGTCGACGGGTCGCGGGCGAAGATGGCGCTGGACCACAGGTTGTCGCCCGGCCGCTGCGCCGGCACCCGCGGGCTGGGGTTGCTGGTCCCGTAGTAGATCAGGTTCAGCACCGGGTCGTAGGAGATCCAGCCCCAGACCGTGCCGCCGCCGCGGTTCCAGGCGCCCGCCGGCCAGCTGGTCGACCCGAGGTCCTTGCCGGCCAGCCAGGGATAGGGCGCCTTGAAGTCCGCGCCGATCTTCACGTCGGCGTCCGGTCCGGTGGAGTAGGCGCGCCAGAGCTCCTTGCCGGTGTCGAGATCGAGCGCGGCGAGCTGGCCGCGCACGCCCATCTCGCCGCCGCTGTTGCCGACCAGCACGGTCTTGCCGACCACCAGCGGCGACATGGTGATGGTCATGCCGTTGGCGGGCTCGCCGAGCCGCGTGCGCCACAGCGGCTTGCCGGTCGCCGCGTCCAGCGCCATCGCCTCGCCGTCGAGCAGCGTGAACACCAGCTTGCCGTCGGCCCAGGTCGGGCCGCGATTCACCGCGTCGCAGCAGGCCTTGCCGATGGCGATCGGGTCCGGGTGCGGCTCGTACTTCCACTTGATCGGCGCGCCGGGTTTGGAGAGGTCGAGCGCGTATGCGGTGTTGGGATAAGGCCCGACCAGGAACATCGTGTCGCCGACCACCAGCGGCGCCGCCTCGTGGCCGTAGGCGTTGCTGTCGGAGAAGGTCCAGGCGACCTTCAGGCGGCTGACGTTGGCGGTGTTGACCTGGTCGAGCGGCGAGAAGCGGGTGTTGGCGTAGTCGCGCGCCTGCCGCCGCCACTCGCCGGGCGGGTCATTGGGCGCGAAGTTGGCGGTCGCGCCGGTGGCGCCCGCCTGCGGCTTGGCGACATCGGGATTGCTGGCGGCCGGCGGCGCGCTCTTGCCGCAGGCGGCGAGCAATGCCAGCGCGACGAGCGCGACGGTCCAGCGATGCCCGACCCCTACCCCGCCCATGCTTACGCCATCCGCTCGATCTGCCGGGCCTCGGCGCGGCGCAGGGTCTGCAGGAACGCCCAAGCGAAGCCGCCGGCCATCAGCACGCCGGCCGGGACCCACATCACCACCCCGCCCAGCTGCTGGTCGGCCAGCGGCGTCAGGCCCCAGGCGTAGGTGGTGGCGAAGTGCGGCGCGTAGAGCGGCCGGCCGGCGAAGGTGATCAGCGCGCCCAGGAGGCCCATCTGGCCGGTGGTGAGGAGCGTCGCCAGCGCGAACGGTCCGAGCGCATCGCGCGACCCGTCCAGCAGCCCGGACCACAGCCAGACCGCCGCGGCGAACGCGGTCAGGTGCATCGCCCAGTAGACGCCGTCGCTCTGGAACGTCGCGGCGTAGGCCGCCGGCGCCTGCCAGAACCACAGCGTCACGGCGAACGTCGCGGCGGCCAGCATCGGGCGGCGGCCGAGGCGGCCGGCGACGGTCGGCGGCAGGCCGAGGGCGATCAGCGGCGCGACGACGCTCGCCAGCCACATGTGCTGGAAGATGCGGGCGGAAAACAGCGAGACCGACAGCGGACAGAGCGGCGAGATCACCGCCAGCGCGCCCAGCGCCCAGCCGCCGGCGAAAGCCGCCTTGCGCCAGCGCTCAGTCGGCGCCGACGCGAAGTAGGCGACGAGGCAGGCCAGCAGGATCGCGATCAGGATCGGGTCGAGATTCCAGCGCGCCAGCCACGTCGCCGGGCTCGGCGGCGCGCCGCAGTAGGGCGAAAAGACGTAGCCGCTCGGAACCTGGGAAATCGCCGCACCTCCCTGCCCTTAAGGAGCGGCCCTCCGGCGGAGGGGCTCGGTTTCATCCGAGCCGGATCAATTTATCCTGCCGGGATGTATGCCAAACTGCGAGCCGCAGCTTTCGTTCCGCCGAGCAAAACCGGACGGCGGCGCCTATATCCGCGCCAGGCGATTTGAGAGCGTGAGAACGCCGAAGGAGCGAGCCGATGTCCCAGTTCGTCTGTCCGCACTGCGGGGCGGGCAACCGCGTGCCGGAGGGCAAGGATGCGCGCACCGCGAAGTGCGGCAAGTGCCACGAGCCGGTGCTGACCGGCGCCCGGTCGAGGTGACGGGCGCCCAGCTGGAGGCGCACAAGCGCGGCACCAGGGGCGCGGCGCTGCTGCTGGACGTGTGGGCGCCGTGGTGCGGTCCCTGCAAGGCAATGGCGCCGCAGTTCGCGTCGGCGGCCAAGGCGCTGGAGCCGGACGTGCGCGCGCTCAAGCTCAACTCCGACGACGAGCCGGCCGCCGCCGGCGCGCTCGGGGTCTCCGGCATTCCGGCGCTGTTCCTGATCCGCGATGGCAAGGTGATCGCCCGGAGCGCCGGCGCGATGCCCGCCAGCCAGATCGTCGACTGGACCCGCCAGGCGCTGGCGCGGGCGCCCGCCTAACGCGGCGCGTGGCGGTCGTAGAAGTCGGCGCGCAGGCGGCGCAGCAGGCTGAGCACCGCTTCCGGGTCGCTCTGCTCGCCACTCAGGCTGGTGGCGACGGCGAGCCCGCGCAGAGCCACCAGCACCAGGCGCCGCTCGGCAACCGCCTCCTCCGGGGCGCAGGTCAGGCCCATCGCCTCGGCGAATCGCGCCGCGCCGCGGGCGATGCCGGCCTCGAAATTGTGCGCGAAATCCGGGATGCGCACCGCCAGCTCCGCATCGTGACGGGTGGCGATGATGATCTCGGTCAGCGCCCGCGACTGCGGCTGCTGGAGGGCGCGCCAGGTGACGTCGACCGAGCCGATGAAGCGCTCGCGCCCGGCCGGCAGCGCGGCGAGGCCATCGCGGATGAAGAGGCTCTGGCGGCGCGCGGCGTAGTGGGCGACCTCGAGCACGAGGTCGATGCGGGTCGGGAACTGGTGCAGCAGCGAGCCGCGCGCCACGCCCGCGAGGTCGGCCACGGCGACGGTGGTGGTCTGGGCGTAGCCGTCCTCGCTCAGCGAGCGCACGGCCGCATCGAGGATCTTTTCGCGCGTCGCCGCCCGCCGCTCGGCGTTCGGCCCGCGGCGGCTCAGCGTTGCGACGAGTTCCGGACTCTTCATTCCCCGCCCAGTTGCCGCAGCGGGGCCGTTCGTCAAGCCGACGGCTTGACACAGGCGCGTCTAATCACCGCCGGCGCGCAGCTGTTGGGCTTCAGGGCGCGTAGTCGGTGAAGACGTAGTCGCGCCCCGTGGCGGCGCGGCAAGCCCGCTCGCGCCGCGGCGGCGCCGGCTGACGTCGGGTCCGCGTTGTGCACGGCGCTCGCCCGCCTATAACTTCGACCCCAAGCGATCAATTTCAGCCGGCCAGGCTGGCATCGTCGATAGGGAGACAAAGGTCATGGGCGCATTGGACGGCAAGGTCGTGCTGGTCACCGGCGGCGGCAACGGCATCGGCAAGGAGTGCGCGCTGATCGCGGCGCGCGAAGGCGCCAAGGTGCTGGTCAACGACCTCGGCGGCGGCGAGCGCGGCGGCGACGAAGGCTCGGCCGGCCCGGCCGAGGCGGTGGCCGAGCAGATCCGCGCGGCCGGCGGCACGGCGGTCTCCAACTCCAAGAGCGTCACCGACATGGGCGCGGTGAAGGACATGGTCGCCCAGGCGATCGACGAACTCGGCGGCCTGCACGCGGTGATCAACCCGGCGGGGATCCTGCGCGACGGCATGTTCCACAAGATGCCCGACGAGGACTGGGACATCGTGATCGCCGTCCACCTGCGCGGCTCCTACAACGTCTGCCGCGCCGCCATCGAGCACTTCAGGAACCAGAACGAGGGCAGCTTCGTCCTCTTCACCTCGACCTCCGGCCTGATCGGCAACATCGGCCAGACCAACTACGCGGCCGCCAAGCTCGGCATCATGGGCCTTTCGCGCGTGCTGGCGATGGAGGGGGCGTCGAAGAACGTGCGCTCCAACATCATCGCGCCGACCGCCTGGACGCGGCTGATCGCCACCATCCCGATCAAGGACGAGGCGGGCGCGGCGCGGATGAAGGCGATGCAGGCGGCGCTGCGTCCCGACCAGCCGGCCAAGCTGGCGGTGGCGCTGGCCTCGCCGGCGGCGAAGGACGTGTCCGGCCAGATCTTCGGCGCGCGCTCCGAGACGCTGGAGCTGTTCAGCCAGCCGCGGCCGGTCGAGGCCATCACCTCGCCCGACACCTGGACGGTGCAGCAGATCCTCACCGACGTGCTGCCGAAGATGGCCCCGAAGTTCACGTCGCTGGCCGGCCCCGGCCAGCAGCAGCAACAGCAGCAACGCCAGCCGGCGTAGCGCCGGCGCTGATCCCCCTCCCCCTTTGCGGGGAGGGGCTAGCGGTGGGGGTGCAAGCTGGACTTCTGCCGGAGAACCGCGAGCCGCTAAGCTCGCCGGCGAAGCGCTGACACCCTCATCCCGACCCTTCCCCGCAAGGGGGGAGCGCCAATCTGCGGCGCCTGGGTGTCGTGAAATCGGCGCTCGGCCGTGTTATCGCTCGGCTTGAAAGGTCGGGGAGTTGCGATGGCAGTCACCAAGGTGTTGTTCGAGCCGCAGGCGAATGTCAGCGGCGATGCGGAGCGTGCGGCGCAGGGCTTCGGCCGGGTGCGGCGTGAGCCGGTTCCGGCCTTCGATCCGGGGCGCGAGGCCGAGGCGGCGGTCGCCTTCTTCGCCGCGCACGGCTACGTCGTGCTCTCGGACTGCCTCTCCCGCGCCGAGCTCGCCGAGCTCAACGCCTTCTGCGAGCGCAGCCAGCTGGAGCGGCCGGACGCCTGGGGGCTGGAGAAGCGCAAGCCGCATCACCGCAACCAGGGCCTGATCTACTCGCAGCCGCTGCTCGACTACCCCGAGCTCGATCCCTACATCCGCCCCGCTCGGTCGTTCGGGGTGGTGGCGCGGGTGCTGGGCGGCGAGGACGCCGTCCGCTTCTCGGAGTTCAATTTCCGCGAGACCCCGGAAGGCGCGGGCCTGCGGGCCATGAACTTCCACCATGATGCGGTGCGCGACGACCGCATGACGCGCGAGCCGTACGGCCCCTGCGACTGGCTCTGCGCGATCCACTACCTGTCGGATGTCGCCCCGGGCGCGCCGGCTTTCTGCGTCGTGCCCGACAGCAAGCGGTACGAGAGCCTGCAGGCGGCGTTCGAGGGCCTCGGCGAGGCCTATCACGAGCAGCCGCTCTACGGCCCGGCCGGGACCTGCGTGCTCTACGACACCGCCACCTACCACACCCGGCTCGACGGCGACGGCCACCAGATGCGGCGCACCTGGCACCAGTATTTCGGCCGCGGCGGCTGGCTGCGCACCGAGAGCCGCTACATCCGCCCGCCGAGCCCGCCGCTCACCGACTGGAACCTGTTCCCCGAGCGCCTGGCGCTGAGTCCCGACCCGGACGTGCGCCGCCTCTTCTCGCACTGGAACACCGCGATGGGCGAATGGGCCGCCAGCGGCTTCGACCCGGCGCTGCGGGCGTCGATGCCGCGAGGTGAGCAGTAGCCGGGCCGGCAGGTCCTCGCTAAGCGTGGCGGGCGACGACAAGGGAGCCCGCCGGATGACCGATCTCTTCGACATGCATGGCAAGACCGTGCTGATCACCGGCGGCAGCCGTGGGCTGGGGCGGGCGATGGCGCAGGGGTTCGCCGAAGCAGGGGCCGACATCGCCATCGTCAGCCGCAAGCTCGACGCCTGCGAAGAAGCCGCCCGCGAGATCGAGCAGCTCGGCGTGCGCGCGCTGCCCTACGCCTGCCACATGGCGCGCTGGGACGAGATCGCGCCGATGTTCGAGGCGGTGTGGGACCACTTCGGCAAGGTCGACGTGGTGGTCAACAACGCCGGCATGTCGCCGCTCTATCCGTCGCTGCCGGAAGCCAACGAGCGGCTGTTCGACGCGGTGATCGGGGTCAACTTCAAGGGCCCGTTCCGGCTCTGCGCGGTGGCCGGCGATCGCATGAACCAGGGCGCGGGCGGCTCGATCATCAACATCTCGAGCACAGCCTCGCTCAACCCGACGCCGAACACCGCCTTCTATGGCGGCGCCAAGGCGGCGCTGGGGGTGATCTCGCAAGCGGTGGCGGCCGCCTACCATCCGAAGGTGCGGGTCAACACCATCATCGTCGGGCCGTTCGCGACCGACGTCGCCCAGCACTGGCCCGATCCGCCGGACCCGGCCAACCCGCGCCGCACCAGGTCCGGCATGCGGATCGGCGCGCCGGAGGACATCGTCAGCACGGCGCTCTACCTGGCGGCCGACGCCTCGCGCTACGTCAACGGCGCGGCGATCAAGGTCGACGGCGGCGGCTGGAGCATGGGCCGCGCCGGCTGGGCGGAAGACGCGGTGTCCTGAGTGGCGGCGCCAACGCCCTTTGTTGACCGAGCGACAGCGGTGCTAAGCAGGCAGCCAGTGCACGCGATCGGAACGAGAGACCCCCATGGCTGATTCAACCGGCGACATCGAGCTCGAGGGCTTTCGGGCCGAGGCGCAGGCCTGGCTGGAGGCCAACTTCCCGGCCTCGCTGAAGGGCAAGGCGGGCGCCGCCTACGCGGCCGCCGAAGGCGCCGAGTTCGAGGGCGACCTGCTCACCTGGAAGCAAGCCATGGGCGCCAAGGGCTGGGCCGCGCCGACCTGGCCGGCGAAGTACGGCGGCGGCGGCCTTTCCACTGCACAGGCCCGCGTGCTGGGCCAGGAGATGGCACGCGCCGGCGCTTTCAACCCGATGGTCCGCGGCATGGGCATCACCATGATCGGCCCGACCATCCTCGACTACGGCACCGAGGAGCAGAAGCAGAAGCACATCCCGCCGATCGTGCGCGGCGACGTGCAGTGGTGCGTCGGCTACTCCGAGCCCGGCGCCGGCTCCGACCTCGCCTCTTTGCAGACCAAGTGCGAGGACAAGGGCGACCACTGGCTGATCAACGGCTCGAAGATCTGGACGAGCGGCGCGCAGCACTCCGACTGGTGCGGCGCCCTGGTGCGCACCGACTTCACCGCGAAGAAGCACGACGGCATCAGCTTCCTCTTGCTGGACATGCATCAGGCCGGCGTCGAGACGCGGCCGATCAAGCTGATCGCCGGCGCCTCGCCGTTCTGCGAGACCTTCTTCACCGACGCCACCGCCCCGAAGGACGCGCTGCTGGGCAAGCTCAACGTCGGCTGGACGGTGGGCAAGCGGCTGCTGCAGCACGAGCGCGCCAGCCAGACCGGCGGCGGCAACCCGATGGCCGCCGGCCGCCAGGTGCAGATCCAGGACCTCGCCAAGAAGTACGTCGGCGAGGACGCGAGCGGCCGCATCGCCGACCTCGACCTGCGCGGCCGCGTCATCCAGCACGCGATGGACGGCAAGGCGCACACGCTGACGCTGATGCGGGCGGTGGCGGAGTCGCGGGGAACAACGAGCCCACGAACGCCAACTCGGTGCTGAAGAACTCGGCCACCCACGTCGCCCAGACCCGCGCCGAGCTGACGCTGGAGATCATGGGCTCGCAAGGTCTCGGCTGGGAGGGCGACGACTTCCGCTCCGACGAGCTGGAAGCCGTGCGCGGCTGGCTCTCCGGCAAGGCGATGTCGATCTACGGCGGCTCGGCCGAGATCCAGCTCAACATCGTCTCCAAACGCATCCTCGGCCTGCCGGACACCACGCAGTCGACCTGAGCGGGTGACGGTCGCCGACCGCCGTCGCGGCCATCCGCCGGCTTCACGGAGGGTCTGTTGCGATGGGCAGGCCCGCGCTGGGCCGCATCGGTGCGTCCGTCCAGTGCAGAACCAGGGCGGCCGCAAGCGCGATGGCCGACCCCAATGTCCAGCCGCCCAGGACGTCGGTCGGCCAGTGCACCCCGAGATAGACCCGACTGACGCCGACCGCGACGGTCAGCAGCGCCGCGCCCCCGAGCAGCAGCAGCTTTTCGCTTCGCCGCCGCTCTCCGGCCGCCAGGATGCCGGCCAGGGTCAGATAGACGGCCGGCGTCATCATCGCGTGCCCGCTGGGAAAGCTGCTCGAATAGACGAGGTCGAGGTGCTCCACGAGCGTCGGCCGGGGCCGGTCGATCCACGTCTTCAACACGTCCGCGGCCACCTGCGCGAGCGCCACCGTGGCGAGGAACACCAATGCCTGCCGCCGCCGGCGATGGATCGCCAGCATCGCCGTCGCCAGCAACGTGACCAGGGTGAGCACGGTGAAGCCGCCGAGCGCCGTGACGTCGCGCGCCGCTTCCTGAACCCACCGCGGGCCGATTGCGATGTCGAGATGACCGGGAACCCGGAAGGCCAGCAGGACGAGCCGGTCGATGCGTCCCGTACCTCCTTCCGCGACCTCGTCGGTCAACGTGGCGAAGCCGGCAAGAGCGCCAGCCACCGCCACCATGGCCAGGAGCAATCTGGTCTCTATGCGCCGCAGGGCAGCCCACACGACGCCCCAGCGCATCATGGCCGATGCGCCGGCGCAAGGACCCTGTTGATCGCCCGCATGGCGAGCTCGTCGGTCATGTGCAACAGCCGCTCGGGCATGGTGCTGGTTGGCTCCAGGGGGTGGACGACGCAGCCTAGACGGAACCCCGCGGGCGCCCTTGAGTTCCGGCAACGCTTGGCACGGCGGCTCGCAGGAGATCCGGTACCGTCTCCAAAGCGCATCCTCGGCCTGCCGGACACCACACAGTCGACCTGATCGGGCGACCTACGGCCCTCACGCCACCGGCGGCTGCGAGCTCGGACGCGCATAGCGAAGCCCGAGCAGGAAGATCAGCGCGATGGCGAGACCTGAGACGTAGAAAGCCAGGCCGGGCTGATGCAGCGCCCGGTCGTTTTGCAGCGCGAAGTAGAAGACCGACCCGTAGATCAGCGGCCCCACCACGGAGCTGATTCCCTGCAGGCTCTGGTTCGCGCCTTGCAAGCGGCCTTGCTCGCCAGACGCGACCCGCTGGCTCATCAGCCCCATCACGCCTGGCATCATGAATCCGGAGAGGATCCCGAACGGCGTGCCGATGAAGTAGAGCAGGCCGTTCGGCGCCCAGCCGTAGGCTGTCATCGAGATCGCGCCGCAGGCCGCACCGAGCAGCACCGCGCCGCGCTCGCCGATTGCGCGCACCACTCGGCCCACGAGCCCGAACTGGACGGCTGCGCTCGCGGCGCTGGTGAACATCATCACCACGCCGATGAAGCCGATCGACCAGTGGTAGCGGTACTGCGTGTAGAGCACGTAGACCATCGGCCAGACGTTCATCGACAGCTGGAAAAGGAAGTTCATCGTCGCGAGGCCGCCGAGCTCTCCGTGCGCCCTCAGAAAGCTGATCGCGGCCAGCGGATTGGCCCCGCGCCAGCCGAACTGCGTCGCTCGCCGTTCAGGAGCGAGCAACTCCGGCAGGATGAGCAGGCCATAGAGGCCGTTCACCAGCGTCATGCCTGAGGCCACCATGAACGGCAGTCGCAGATTGATTTCGCCGAGATAGCCGCCGAGCACCGGACCCAGGATGAAGCCCACACTGAACGCCGACCCCAGCATGCCGAAGCGGCGCGCCCGATCGGCCGCCGGTGTGATGTCGGCCAGATAGGCGTTGGCCGTCGAATTGCTCGACGCGGTCAGGCCGTTGAGCACGCGGCCGACGAACAGCCAGGCCAGGTTTGGCGCGAAGGCCATCAGCAGGAAGTCAGCGGCCAGTCCGAAAGTGGAAATCAGCAGCACCGGTCGGCGGCCGAACCGGTCGGACGCCAGGCCCAGCACCGGTCCGGAGAAGAACTGCACCGCGCCCCAGGTGAGGGCGAACACCGTTTGCCAGAGCGCGGCGCTGGCCGTGTCGCCGCCGGCGAACGATTTCAATAGCGCCGGCAACACCGGAACCATCAGGCCGAACGAGAGCGCGTTCATGATCGCCGCGGCGAAGATGAAGCCGAACGCGGCCTGACGGCCGGCGGGGCGCGCTGGCGGCGCCACGCCTGCCTTCACAGGCTCGTCGACGACGGCGTTCATACCGGCGAAATCCTCAGGAGGCATGCGCTGTGTCGACGGTTGCGCCTCAGTGAATGTCTAACGGCGAGCGGGCCGCGAAGCCACGTCCGTTCCGCCCCGCGACCCGGCACGGCCACCGGCATCCAGCGCAGCGGAAGCAGCGGCGGCGACGGCGGCTGCTAGGGCTCGAAGCCCTCGATGTCGAAGGTGAGCTCGTACTCGCCGGGACCGATGCGGTAGCGCTCCAGGGTGTCGGGGCCGCAGCTGGCGGTGCCGAGGCCGCGCTGGGCGACGTCGAGGTTCACCAGCACGTCGGGGCGCGGGGTCAGCTGGTGGGCGTGGGTGGCGGCGAAGAGGTCGGCGGGCGTGAAGTGGCTGACCGAGCCCTCGCAGGGCCGCGCCGGCGTGAAGCGAACGCCCGCCTCGCCGCTCGCCAGCGCCAGCCACGCAAGGCCGGTGCGGTTGCCGTGCTCCTGCGGGACCACATACGGCACATACTGGCCGGTCACCGTGCCCTCAAAGCGGCCGAAGCGGCCGGCGCGGTTGCGGTCAGCGTAGGTGTCGCCGGGGCCGAGGCCGAGCCATTCGACCGCCTCGAAGCCGGCTGGCGCGGTCAGCGTGACGCCGAGCCGCGGCAGGTCGTCCAGCGCCGGATCGACGCTGAAGCGGTTGGCGACGCGGATGCGGCCATCGCCGCGGATCTCGTAGCTGTGGACGTGCCGGAACGCCGCCTCGGCCGCCGCGCAGCCGGCGACCTGCTCGATCCTCACCGTGACGGCGCCGTCCGCCTCGCGGACGTCGATGCGGGGCGGATGAAAGACCAGCGCGTCCAGGCCAGCGGCGCGCCAGCGGCCGAGCGGCTTCTTCTCCTGGCGCGGCATGCCCTTGATGCCGTCGTTGTCGGTCGCCGCGCGCCAGACCTGCAGCCGCGGCCCCGCCTCCAGCAGCGTGTGGTTGCGCCACACCAGCCGCTCCAGCCGCCCCTCGGCGCGGGAGAACGACACCTCGAAGCCGTCGCCGGCGACAACGATGCGGCCGCCGGCCTCTTCGACGCGCAGCGGCGCTGAGGGCGAGCGGACCGGCGCAGCGGCGGGGCGGACGGGCAGCTCGACCGGCAGCTGCTCCCAGGCGACCTCGTGGCCGGCGGGCGCCCACGCGGTCTCGGCCTTCAGGCTGAAGCGGACCAGCAGATGGGCCGCCTGCCCTGCCGCAATGGTCGGCCGCGGCATCGGCAGCTCGACGATCTGGCGCCCGCACGGCCCGATCGGCGGGCAGTCCAGCGTCCCCTCCCCGACCGAGACGCCGTCGACCTCGAGCGTCCAGGCGATCCGCAGATCGCCGAGATCGGTGAAGTCGCGCTTGTTGCGGAGCTCGATCCGCCCGGCGGCCGCGTCGGCCCAGGCCACCGCCACCGGCTGCGCCAGCTTCTTGAACTCCCAGAGCGCGGGATGCGGCTCCCGGTACGCGCTGACAATGCCGTCGCAGCAGAAGTTGAGGTCGTTGGGCGCATCGCCGAAGTCGCCGCCGTAGGCCAGCGTGATAGCGCCGTCCGCCTCGCGCTTCACCAGGGCGTGGTCGCACCACTCCCAGATGAAGCCGCCCTGCAGGCCGTGATGGGTCTCGAACGCGTCCCAGTAGTCGCCGAGGCTGCCGTTCGAATTGCCCATCGCGTGGGAGTATTCGCAGAGGATCATCGGGCGGCGATCGCCCGGATCGTCGTCCTCGGCCCACCGCACGATGTCGGCGATCGGCGGGTACATCGGGCAGACGAGGTCGCTCGCCGCCGCGCCGGGGGCGCGTCCGGCCGGCCGCTCGGCCCAGGGTCCCAGCGCCGCGCCGTCCCAGCCCCACACCGCGCCCTCGTAGTGCAACGGCCGGGTCGGATCGGCGGCGCGGATCCAGCCGGCCATGGCGTCGTGATTAGGCCCGTAGCCGCTCTCGTTGCCGAGCGACCAGCAGATGATGCTCGGGTGGTTGCGGTCGCGGGTCACCATCCGCAGGCCGCGCTCGACGAACTGCGCGGCGTAGCGCGGATCGCGGCAGAGCTGGTGCAGGAAGGCGTGCGCCTCGAGGTTGGTCTCGTCGATCAGGTAGAGGCCATATTCGTCGCAGAGGTCGTACCAGGCCTCGGCGTTGGGGTAGTGCGAGCAGCGCACCGCGTTGACGCCGAACTGCTTCATCAGCCGGATGTCGGCCAGCATGGCCTCGCGGGTCACCGCCTTGCCGCGCTCCGGGTCGTGCTCGTGGCGGTTCATGCCGGCGATCAGCACCGGCTTGCCATTGATCAAGAGCTCGCGGTCGCCGAGCTCGACGCGCCGGAAGCCGACCCGGCACGAGGTCGCCTCGACGGGCGCGCCGCCGGGCGCGTCGCGGACCAGGCTGACGACCACCGTGTAGAGATTGGGCGCCTCGGACGACCAGAGCGCCGGCGCGGCGACCCGGGCCTGCAGCGTCACCTGGGAGAGGGGCGCGCGGTACGGGTTGTGGGTGGCGGGATCGGCCTTCACGGGGCTGCGTGGCGGCGCGTCCAGCACCGGGCGGCCGGCGGCGTCGAAGAGCTGCGCCTCGACGGCCCAGCCGTCCTGCGGCGGCCCGGCGAAACCCAGCTTGACGTCCAGCCGCAGCGTTCCGTCCCGCAGGTCGGCGTCCGGCTCGGCGCGGGCGAAGACGTCCTCGATCCAGGTGCGGCCGGTCGAGACCAGCGTCACGTCGCGGTGGACGCCGCCCATCCACCACTGGTCCTGGTCCTCGACGTAGGAGGCGTCCGACCACTTCACGACCGCCAGCGCGACGAGGTTGTGCGCGCCCGCCGTCACGAACGGCGTCACGTCGAAGGCCTGCGGCAGGCGCGAGTCCTTGCCCATGCCGACCGGCGCGCCGTTCACCCAGACGTAGAGCACGCTCTCCGCAGCCCCGACCTGCAGCACCACGCGCCGGCCGGCCCAGTCGGCGGGAATCTCGAAGCTGCGGCGGTAGAGGCCGGTGGGGTTGGCGTCCGGCACGGCGGGGGGCGCGCCGGCGAACGGCATCTGCACGTTGGTGTACTGCGGGCGGTCGTAGCCGTGCATGGTCCAGTTCGACGGGACCGGCAGCTCGGCCCAGCTCGCGTCGTCGAAGCCGGCCTCAGCGAAGTCGGCCGGTACGGCCTCCGGCGACGGCGCGAGGCTGAACCGCCAGTCGCCGTTCAGCGAGCGGGTCCAGGGCGACGGCCCACGCCGCAGCGCCTGCGCCGCTTCCGGGTAGGGCGTCAACGTCGCGCGCATCGGCAGGCGGCCGAGCGACACCGTCTCCGGGTGCATCCAGGTTTTCGTTGCGCCTTGCTCGAGCAGCTGCATGGCCGCCGCAATGCCCGCCGCGACGCCGCTTGTCCATCCGAGGCCGAGCGAGCGCTGGCCCGGTCGCGCCGCGCGCTTTAGGGTCTTGCCGACCACGGATCAGAGGAACCGGCCGATGAGGAAGAACCAGGCGCTCGCCAGATGGCGGGCCGGCGAGCAGACGCTGGGCGGCTGGCTGTCGCTCGGCAACACCCACACCGCCGAGATGATGGCCAACGCCGGCTTCGACTGGATCTGCTGCGACCTGCAGCACGGCCTGGTCGACTACGACGACCTGAAGGGGATGCTGCCGGCCATCTCAACGACCGCGGTGACGCCGATCGTGCGGGTGGCCTACAATCACCCGGACCAGATCATGAAGGTGCTGGACGCCGGCGCGATGGGGGTGATCGTGCCGCTGGTGAACACCCGCGCCGAGGCCGAGGCCGCGGTCGGCGCCTGTCTCTACCCGCCGCTCGGCTACCGCTCGTTCGGCCCGATCCGCGCCGCGCTTTACGGCGGCCAGGGCTATGCGGCCGAAGCCAACGGCGAGATCGCCTGCATCGTGATGATCGAGACCAAGCAGGCGGTGGAGAACGTCGAGGCGATCGTCACCACGCCGCACCTCGGTGGCGTCTACATCGGGCCGAACGACCTGGCGCTCTCGCTGGGCTTGCCGGCGCGCGGCGACGTCGACGAGCCGACCCACCTCAAAGCCGTCGAGACCATCCTCACCACCTGCAAGCGCCACCACGTGCCGGTCGGCATCCACACCAGCAGCCTGGAGTGGTCGAAGCGGCGGCTGGAGGCGGGGTTCGACTTCGTCACCATCGGCTCGGACGCGGGCTTCGTCATGCAGGGCGCGATCGCCTCGCTCTCGGCCATGCGGGGCGTGAAGGCGAAGGAGCGCGAGTCCACCGGCTACTGAGGTGGCCTGCGGCCTGGGCTCGCCCGATGGACAGGCGCCCCGCGACGCGCCAGCTTGGCCACGGCTCAGGGACGGGGGAATCATGCGCGGCTTGATCGGTCTGACGGTTCTCGCGCTGGCGGCAGGCGGCAGCGCCGTCGCGCGCGCCGGGCGGCGCGCCGTCGGCAAAGCCGGCGCCCGCCGGCCCGGCGAGACCGGTCCCCGCCTACGTGGTGGTGCAAGGCGCCCACACCCGGGCGACGGACGCCGTGCAGGAACTGACCGTGTTCTGTCCGGCGGCGCCACCATGCGCTCGGCGGCGGCTACTCGGCGCTTATGCAGATGCCGCCGAAGACGCCGGGCGGCGCCCCGGGCCAGGCGGAGAGCGGCCTCGACAACGTCCGCTCGGTGCCCAACATGACCGGGACCGGCTGGCAGGTGTCGGGCGCCGCGCCCGACGCGATCCGGTTGAAGCAGCCCTGGCAACTGGTGGTGCGGGTCGTCTGCATGCCGGTCCCGAGCTGACCGGTCGCCGATGACAGGGGCCGACGCCGACAGCCTCTATCAGCGCGCCTTCGTCCACTACCGCAAGGGCGAGCGGGGCGAGGCGCGGCGCGCGCTCACCCAGCTGCTGGCGGACCGGCCGACGGAGGCCCGCGCCCTGCTGCTGCTCGGCGTCGTCGGCGACAAAGTGGCCGAGCCGGCGGCCACGCTCGCGCTCGTCGAGCAGGCGGCCTACCTCGATCCGGCAAACCCCGAGGCCTGGTACAATCTTGGCGTCCACGAGGGCGAGCGGGGCGCCCTGGAGCGGGCGCTGGACTGCTACCGCCGCGCCGTCGCGCTGGACCCTGCCAACCTCGACGCGCTCGGCAACGGCTGCGAGCTGTTGCGGCGCCTGGAGCATTTCGAGACCGCGCTGGAGTGGGCCGAACGGCGCCTCGCGCTCGCCGGCGACAACTGGTCCTCGCACCTCAACCGCGGCGTCTGCCTGTTCCACCTGCAGCGCTGGGCCGAGGCCGAGGCGGCGATTGACCGGGCTCGCGAGCTCGCCCCGGACCGGCCGATCATCCTCTGGGAGCGGTTCCCGCTGATGCTGTTCCAGAAGCGCTTCGCCGAGGCCTGGGACGCCTTCGAGCAACGCTTCGAGGTGGGCCATCTGAACGGGGTCTTCTGCTACCCGTTCGAGGCCCCGCTGTGGCGCGGCGAGCCGCTGGCCGGCAAGCACATCGTCGTTCACAACGAGCAGGGGCTGGGCGACCAGCTGATGTTCGCCTGTGCGCTCGGCGAGGTGGTCGCCCAGGCCGCGCGCACGACGGTCGTGGTCGCCCCGCCGCTCGTGCCGCTGTTCAAGGCCTCGTTCCCGGCGGCGGTGGTGCTGCCGGCGCTCTACGGCCGCTTCGCCGGCGACCATCCGATCCCGCCCTGGATGAAGGACCTGCCGACATACGATTTCCAGGCGCCGATCGGCTCGCTGATGGCGGCGCTGCGCCGCGCGCCGGAGAGCTTCGACCTGCCGACCGCCTACCTGCGCCCCAGCCACGCGGCGCGCGAGCGCTGGGCGGACTTCGACGCCGGGCCAGGGCTGAAGGTCGGGATCTGCTGGGCCAGCAACCCGGCGCTCTTCCGGCAGGACAGCGCCCGGCGCGCGGTGCGCAAGAGCATGGCGTTGGAGGCGCTCGCGCCGCTGGCGGAGCTGGGCGGCGTCAGCCTGGTCAGCGTGCTGAACTGGAAGGTCGATCCGGCCCCACCGGCGTTCGCCGGCAAGCTGGGGGACGTTTCCGACCGGCTCGGCAGCCTCGACGAGACCGCGGCGCTGATCGAGCGGCTGGACGTGGTGGTGACGGTGGACACCGCCGTCGCCCACCTCGCCGGCGCGCTCGGCAAGCAGACGATCGTGCTGTTGCACGAGTTCCCCGACTGCCGCTGGGAGCTCGAGGCGCCGACCAGCTACTGGTACCCGAACATGCAACTGCTGCGGCAGGCGAAGCGCGGCGAGTGGGGGCCGGTGGTGGAGGCGGCGAAGCAGGCGCTGGCCGCGCGCGCCGCCCCGAGGGCCGCGGCGTGAGCGCCCCGCAGGTGCAGGCGGCGCTGGCGGCCCTGGCGGCCGGCGACAAGCCCGAGGCGCTGCGGCTGCTGAAGTCCGCGGCCGGCGAGGTCGCCGACGATCCGCTGGCGCTGCAGGCCTGGGCGGTGGCGCTCGAGGGAGCCGGCGCGCGGCCTGAGTCGCTGGCCCTCCTGGAGCGCGCGGTCCGCATCGCGCCGGGCGATGCGCAGGCGCACTTCAATCTCGCGGTGAACCTGCAGGCGATCGACGACCTGCCCCGCGCCATCGCCCACTACGAGCGCGCCCTCGATCTCGCGCCAGCCATGCTCGGGCCGCTCAACAACCTCTCCGACCTCTACCGGCGCCGCGGCCGCCCCGAGGAAGGCTGGGGGCTGATGCAACGTTTTCTGGCGGCCGGCGGCGCCTCGTCCGGGATGGAGATCCGCCTCGCCAAGCTGGGGATCGACACCCACCGCTACGATGAAGCCGAGCAGTGGTTCCAGGCGGCTGCCAAGGCCGCCCCCGGCGATCCGAAGCTGGCGTTCGAGCACGCCATGCTGGTGCTGGCCCGCGAGGACTGGGCGCGCGGCTGGCCGCTCTACGAGGCCCGTCTGAAGTCCTACGGGCTGCCTGCGCTGGCGATCTACCCCTACGCGATGCCGGCCTGGGACGGCCGCGCCAGGGCCGGCGACCAGGTGCTGCTGCATCGCGAGCAGGGGCTGGGCGACATGATGATGTTCGCCGCGGCGCTGCCTTCGATAATCGAGGCGGGCGTGACGCCGCACCTGGCCATGGCGCCCTCGCTGAACCGGCTGTTCGCCGAGAGCTTCCCGGCCGCGAAGGTCTGGTCCAGCATCACCTACGCCGGCGCCGCCCGGCAGCCGGCGCAGCGGTTCCTCGACGTCTGCGGCCCGATCCAGGCCCAGGCCCCGATGGCGAGCCTCGGCGCGCTCGCGATGCCCTCCGGACCGCCGGTGCCTGCCGCTTATCTAAAGGCGCCGCAGAACGAGGTCGCTCGCTGGAAGGCGCGGATGGAGGCGCTGGCGCCGCCGCGGCCCGGCGAGCGGCGGGTGGGCCTGGTGATCGGCGCGCGGCTGCCGCGCTTCTCCGACGACGGCCTCACCAACGGGCTGCGCAAGTCGATCCCCGCCCCCGACGTCGAGGCGCTGGCGGACGTTGCGAACGTGCGCTGGTTCTCGCTGCACGACCGCGAGAGCGCGGCGCAGCTAGCCGACGTCCCCCGTTTGCCCGTCGTCGACCTCAGCAGCTGGATCACCGACTTCGCCGACACCGCCGCGGCGATCGCCAACCTCGACCTGGTGATCAGCGTCGACACCGCCGTCGCCCACCTCGCCGGCGCGATGGGTAAGCCGCTGTGGCTGCTCCTCTGGCGCAACGCCGACTGGCGCTGGGGCATCGGGCGCGAGGACAGCGCTTGGTACCCGCAGGTTCGCATCGTCCGCCAGGCCCGCGCCGGCCGCTGGGGCGAGGTGGTGGAGCGCATCGCCGCCGCGCTCGGCTGACGAGGGGCGCGCGGCCGCTCTGTCTCTGTCACAAATAAAGTTCCGCCGACTGCGGCCTCGCGGTTGTGCGCACTCGCGTCTTCGTGGCTCACTGCCGAGCTTGGGGGCTGGCCGCGCGCTCGAGTCGAGTACCTGCCGGCAAACCAGGCTGGGGAAGACGTAGATGCCTCGCATCAACGGACGGGGCGCGCATGCGCTGCTGATCGGCGCTTCAGCGATCAGCCTGGCGGCCGGGATTGCGACCTGGGCGTCGCCGGCGAGGGCACAGACCACGCTCCAGGGTACAGGCGCCGGCAACAACTCGGCCGACCCCAACCTGACGGCGATCGGCGCCAACGCCGGCCAGTCGGTCACCGGCAACGACAACACCGCGCTAGGCATCAACGCCGGACAGACCGTCAGTGGCGATGAGAACCTCGCCATCGGCAACTCCGCCGGCCAGACCGTCACCGGCAGTTTCAACCAGGCCAGCGGGTTCAATGCCGGCGTCTCGGTCCACGGCAACAACAACAGCGCCGAGGGCGACGGGGCGGGCAACAACGTAAGCGGCGGATTCAACCAGGCCAGCGGTTCCGGCGCCGGTTCTTTCGTCACGGGTAGCAACAACCAGGCGTTCGGCCAGGGCGCCGGCCGGACCGTTTCCGGTGGTGGCAACCAGGCCAGCGGGCTCGAGGCCGGGGTGAGTGTCAGCGGCCAGGTCAACCAGGCCAGCGGATTTCAGGCCGGGCAGAGCGTCAGCGGCAGCGACAACCAGGCGTTCGGATCCAACGCGGGCGCGACGGTCACCGGCGACAGCAACATCGCGCAGGGCGACACGGCCGGAAACAGTGTCGCTGGATTTTCGAACGTCGGCATAGGCGACCACGCCGGGACCGACGTGCAGGGCGATTCCAATACGGCGGTGGGCGATCACGCCGGCCGGCATGTGAGCGGATTTTCGAACGTCGGCCTGGGCGACGGCGCCGGCGAGGAAGTGACCGGGGACGAGAACACCGCCACCGGCGCCGGCGCCGGCGAGACGGTCTCGGGCAGCGGCAACGCGGCGTTCGGCGTCGGGGCCGGCGAAGTCGTCTCGGGCAGCGCGAACCTGGCGGCCGGCGCCGCCGCCGGCCAGATCGTCTTCGGGTCGGACAACACGGCCGAGGGCGAGTTCGCGGGCGACCTCGTCAGCGGCGACTTCAACCAGGCGTTCGGCCAGAACGCGGGCTTCTTCGTCAGCGGGTCGAACAACCTTGCGCTCGGTCAGGCGGCCGGCCAGATCGTCGTAGGCGACGACAACCAGGCCTGGGGCAATGGCGCCGGCGTTTCGGTGACTGGCTCGTCCAACCAGGCGAGCGGGATCAGCGCCGGGCTCAGCGTCACCGGCGACAACAATCTCGCGTTCGGCAACAACGCGGGCGTCTCCGTCAGCGGCGGTTCGAACCAGGCCTACGGCTTCAACACCGGCCAGATCGTCACCGGGTCTTCGAACCTGGCGATGGGAGACCTCGCCGGCCAGTCGGTCACCGGCAACTCCAACCAGGCGTTCGGCCTCGATGCCGGCATATCGGTGAGCGGCCTCGGCAACATCGCCCAGGGCGCGGGCGCCGGCGTCTCGGTGAGCGGCAGCTTCAATCAGGCGCAGGGCAACCAGGCGGGCCACAGCGTGAGCGGCGACAACAACGTCGCGCTGGGTTCGAACGCCGGAGGCGCTGTCAAAGGCGATGACAACATCGCCCAAGGCGAGGCCGCGGGTGACAGCGTCACCGGCTCCTTCAACCAGGCTGCCGGGTTCGGCGCCGGCGAGTTGGTGAGCGGCCTGCAGAACCAGGCCGCAGGCTACCAGGCCGGCGAGAGCGTCACCGGCACCGGCAACATGGCGCTCGGCCTGAACGCCGGCTCGCGCGTCAGCGGCGTCGACAACATCGCGCAGGGCGATACGGCGGGCTTCGTCGTTTCCGGCTCCGCCAACGTCGCCATCGGTCATGAGGCCGGGCAACAGGTGAGCGGCGACAGCAATCTCGGCCTCGGAGAGGCCGCCGGCGGCAACGTAAGCGGCAGCGGCAACGCCGCCTTCGGCGCGTCCGCGGGCGAAGCGGTCCACGGCGACGAGAACGTCGGCGTGGGCCAGTCCGCGGCGCAGAACGTCACCGGCAGCTCCAACCTCGGGGCCGGCGTGGGGGCCGGCACGAACGTCACCGGCTCGAACGACGTGGCGCTGGGCGTCACGGCCGGCAATGCGGTCTCCGGCCAGTCCAACGTCGGGATCGGTACGAGCGCCGGCGGCCATGTCCACGGCGGCTTCAACCAGGCGTTCGGCGCGAGCGCCGGCATTTCCGTGACCGGCAGCGACAACATCTCCACCGGCGACAGCGCCGGCGAGTTCGTCTCCGGCAACGACAACACCAGCATGGGCGACGCGGCCGGCAACGACGTCACCGGAAGCTCCAACCTGGCTCTGGGCACGTTTGCCGGCGACATCGTCACCGGCAGCTTCAACCAGGCGATCGGGACGTCCTCCGGCCTGACGGTCTCCGGAACGGGCAACCTTGCGTTCGGCGAGCAGGCCGGCAACCACGTGTCGGGCGACTTCAACCAGGCCTCCGGCGACCTGGCCGGCGGCCACGTCACCGGCTCGATGAACGTGGCGAACGGGGTCGGCGCGGGTTCCAACGTCACCGGCGACAACAATTTCGCCACCGGCTTCGACGCCGGCTTGTCGGTCAGCGGAGGCTCGAACCAGGCCTACGGCTTCGAGGCGGGCCAGAGCATCAGCGGATCCTCCAACCTGGCGGTCGGCGACTTCGCCGGCCAGTCGATCACCGGCAGCTCGAACCAGGCGTTCGGCGTCGACGCCGGCCGGTCCGTCGTGGGAGACTCCAACCTGGCGAGCGGCTTCGACGCCGGCAACGCCGTCACCGGTTCGTTCAACCAGGCCAGCGGCGCGGGGGCCGGCGTCCAGGTCAGCGGCCTCGACAACGTTTCGATCGGCGAGACCGCCGGCGAAGTGGTCACGGGCAACGACAACATCGCGATCGGCAACAACGCCGGTTTCGGCGTCTCGGCGTCCGACACCATCGCCCTCGGCCGCAATTCGCTGGCGAGCCAGACGGGCGGCGTCGCCCTCGGCGTCGGCGCGAAGTCGTCCGGGGCCAACAGCGTGGCGCTGGGCGCGAACTCCAATGACAACGGGCGCGCCAACGTCGTCTCGGTGGGCGACGTAGGCGCCGAGCGCCAGGTGACCAACGTCGCGGCGGGAACGCAGGACACCGACGCGGTGAACCTCGCTCAGCTCAATGCGACCAACACCACCGTTGCGCACGTCTCGACGTCGCTCGGGCACGTGTCGACGTCGCTGATCGCGACCAACTCGAACCTCGGCAACGTCTCCACCTCGCTGGGCAACGTCTCGACCTCGCTCGGGCACGTGTCGACGTCGCTGATCGCGACCAACTCGAACCTCGGGAACGTCTCCACCTCGCTGGGCAACGTCTCGACCTCGCTCGGCCACGTGTCGACGTCGCTGATCGCGACCAACTCGAGCCTCGGGAACGTCTCCACCTCGCTGGGCAACGTCTCGACATCGCTCGGCCACGTCTCGACGTCGCTGATCGCGACCAACTCGAACCTCGGCAACGTCTCCACCTCGCTGGGCAACGTCTCGACCTCGCTCGGCCACGTCTCGACATCGCTGATCGCGACCAACTCCAACCTCGGGCAACGTCTCCACGTCGCTGGGGAACGTCTCGACCTCGCTGATCGCGACCAACTCCAACCTCGGCAACGTCTCCACGTCGCTGGGCAACGTCTCGACCTCGCTGATCGCGACCAACTCCAACCTCGGCAACGTCTCCACGTCGCTTGGGAACGTCTCGACCTCGCTCGTCGCGACCGACACCAGGCTCGGCAACGTCTCCACCTCGCTGGGCGGCGTCTCCACGTCTGTCACGGGCCTGTCGTCGTCGCTTTCCAGCACCGACCTCGCGCTCGGCGGCGTCTCGACTTCGGTGACCGGGCTGTCGTCGTCGCTCGGCAAGGTCTCGACGTCGGTCGCCGGCCTGTCGTCGTCGCTCTCCAGCGCCAGCCTGGCGCTGGGCGGAGTCTCTACGTCGGTTGCCGGGCTGTCCTCGTCGCTTTCGACCACCAACCTGACGCTGGGCGGCGTCTCTACCTCGGTGACCGGCCTCTCGTCGTCGCTCTCCGGGACCAACCTGGCGCTCGGAAAGGTGTCGACCTCGGTGACCGGCCTCTCGTCGTCGCTGTCGAGCACCAACTTGGCGGTCACCGGCCTCTCGTCGTCGCTTTCCAGCACCAACGTGGCGCTGGGCGGGGTCTCAACCTCGGTCACCGGTCTTTCGTCGTCGCTCTCAGGCACCAACCTGGCGCTCGGGAAGGTGTCGACCTCGGTCACCGGCCTGTCGTCGTCGCTTCTCCTCTCAGCACCAACCTGGCGCTGGGCGGGGTCTCGACCTCGGTCACAGGGCTCGCCTCGTCGCTCGTCAGCACCAACAGCTCGCTCTCGACGCTGTCGACCTCGGTGGACGTGCGCTTCGCAGCCATCAAGGACTTCCCGGGGACCGGGCCGGGCTTCGGCTGGGGTCCGGGCTCGAACGCCGGCGCGCACGCCTCTGCGTTCGGGAGCAACGCCAACGCCGCGGGGACCGACAGTTTCGCGGCCGGCGAGAACTCGTTCGCGGCCGGTCAGGGCGACATGGCGATCGGGACCAACTCGCACGTCGGCGCCGACAACTCGACCGCGATCGGGACCGCGACCAGCGTCGACGCCACGTCGGCCAACTCGGTCGCGCTGGGGGCCGGGGCGAGCGTCGGCGCGAACGCCGCCAACTCCACCGCCCTCGGCGCCGGAGCGATGATCGAGGCGGGCGCCTCGAATTCCGTCGCACTGGGCGCGAACTCGATCGCCAGCGAGCCCAACACCGTCTCGGTGGGGTCGGCCGGTGCGGAGCGGCGGATCACCAATGTCGCGGCGGGCATCAACGGCACCGACGCGGTGAATGTGAGCCAGCTGAACGCGCTGGCCGCCAATAGCAACGCCTCGTTCGCGACGATCAATCACCACGTCAGCGTCGCCTACTCCGGAGTCGCGATGGGCATGGCGATGAGCGTCGCGCCGCTGTCGCTCGGGCAGGGCGAACAGGGGCTCAGCGGCGGCGTGGCGACCTTCGGCGGGCGCACCGCGTTCGGCTTCCACTACCAGGGCCAGCCGACCGGCAAGGTCAATGTCGGCGTGGCGATCGGCGTCTCGGATGATGGCACGGTGGGCGCCGCCGCGGGTGTCGGCGTAAAGTTCTAGCCTCGAACGGGAGGCTGGCGCTTGGGGCTGCGCGTCGGGGTCACCACGGCAGGTATGGCGCCGGACGTCGATGCGGCGTTGTGGTCGAGCGGCGTCGTGCAGAACGTCGTGTTCGTCGCCCTGCTGCTGCAGCGCTTGCCCGATGTCGCGTCGTGCGCGCTGGTGGTCTGCCCTGAGGGCGCAGGCGGCCATGCGCTGGCCGCCCGCTTTGGCCTTGACGGCATCGACGAGGCCGACGCGGCCGAGCGTCTCGACCTGATCGTCGAGCTGGGCGCGCGCGGCGGCGGCGAGGCCATGCGCCGCTTCCGCGACCGCGGCGGCAGGCTGGTGTCCTACGTGGCCGGCAACGTGGTGGCGATGGACTTCGAGGCGCTGGCCTGCGACCTGCCGCACGGCGAAATCATGAGCCAGAGCGGCTTCGACGCGGTCTGGATCACGCCGCAGCATTGGCGCATGTGCCGCAGCTACGCCGCGGTCACCCGCAGCCCGAACGTGGCGCTCGCGCCGCACATCTGGTCGCCGGTGGTGCTGCGGCAATCAGCGGCGCAGCTCGGGCGGCCGCTGTTCTGGGCGCATGACCACGCACGCGAAGCCGCCCGAATCGGCGTCTTCGATCCGAACGTCAATGTGCTGAAGACCTTCCATCTGCCGCTTCTGGTTTGCGAGGCGGCGTATCGTCAGGCGCCGGAGAAGATCGACCGCGTGCTGATGTTCAGCGCGGAGCACCTGAAAGGCGTGCCGCATTTCGAGGAGTTCTGCGCCGCGACCGAACTCTCGCGCGACGGGCGCCTCTTCGCCGAGGCCCGCCACCCGCTGGCGGCGATGCTGGGCGAGCACATCGACGCGGTGGTGAGCCACCAGTGGGAGAACGGCCTCAACTACCTCTATTGGGACGTGCTCTACGCCGGCTATCCGCTGGTCCACAATGCGCCGGGGCTGGCCGAGGTCGGCTACTACTATGGCGACTTCGACCCGCAGGATGGCGGGCGCGCGCTGGTCCGGGCGCTGGCGGAGCATGCGGGCAAGGCGACGGCCGAGCGTCCGCGAGTGATGGAGACCCTATGGGCGCGACATATCGACAATCCTTCAGTGCGGGCGCGTCACGCCGAGCTGGTCGCCGAGGTCATGGGTTGAGTACGCGGCTTGGCTTGGGACTCGCGCTGGCCCTGGCGCTCGGCGCCGGGTCTGCCGCGGCCCAGCGGCCCCACGCGTCGGCGCAGCGGCCGGCTGGCGGCGTCGCCGGCTCGATGGGCGCCCAGGTCCAGCCGCCGCCGCAGCGGCTGGCGGCCGCGCTCGCGCAGATCGGGATGACCACCTGCGCCGCCGCCGCCCAGCGCGCCGCCGACTTCCTGTTCGAGGATGGCGAGGCCAACTTCACGGTCCAGCCGCTGGGTCCCGACGCCAACCGCTGGCCGACCGTCATCGTGATCGAGGGCGCGCACCAGACGATGGGCAAGACGCGGCTCTCGACGCTGACCGTCTCGCCGGGCCCCACCTGCTCGGGCCTCTACGAGCAGGTGATCTGGTGGGACATGCCCTGCGACAAGCTGAAGACCAGCGTCTTCGCGGCGTTCGGCGCGCCGCACACGCTGCTGCGCAACGTGCAGGTCAGCGAGCTGAACGCCGGCCTGCAGCTCTACCTGACGCCGGCCGGCGCAGGCTGCACCTCGGTGAAGAAGGAGCTATTCCACTAGGCGGGCCGCCGCATGTCCGGTTGGCCCCCCGGTGACGCCGGCCAGGGCGCGGGCGTGCTCGAGCAGCACCCGCCGCAGCGGTTTGTTCGAGAGCGCCGCGTAGGCTTCCAGCAACTCCGGCGCCCCTTCCTCGGCCGCCCAGCGCCTTACGTGCTCGGGCGAGTGCGTCGCCACGGTCGGATCGAGGCCGTCGGTGAGGTCGGTCAGGTGGCAACGCAGCGCCACGACGATGTCCATGAGGCGTGAGAAGCTCACCCGGTTGGCGCCGCGCTCGTACTTCTGCACCTGCTGAAACGTCACGCCGACGGCGTGCGCCAGCTGGACCTGGGACATGCCGATCACGCGCCGCCGCTCGCGTATCCGTCGCCCAATCTCAACGTCGAGATGCCGAGGACCTTCGGTTGACATGCCACCAACTCCAAGCCCCCGCTTCACATTGGCAAGCTGCGGGCGAAAAGTCATCATCGGCAGACACCGGATACGACCATTCGGAAACAAACTCAGTTGTATAATTATCACCTCTTAGGGTTGTCACTGGCCAGCGACCTGGAATTGACCGGGTTCGGCGCCGCCGCCCAGGCCGGCCCGGCCGATGTCGCCCTCCGCGCCGCGCCGGTCCCGATGGCGCTCGCCGATTCCATCCGGACCGGGCCTAATTGGGCGATGGCGCCCGGCGCGTTCCTGCTTCGCGTTCCGGGCGTGGTGCGTTTTCTGCTGCAGGGCGGCCGATGGATCGACTACGAGCCCGAGCCGGGCGCCGGGCCGGGCGACGTCGCAGCGTTCGCGATGGGCGGCGCGCTCGGGATCCTCCTGCAGCAGCGCGGCCTCGTCGTGCTGAACGCCGCCAGCGTGAGGGTGGACGGCCGGGCGATGGTCCTGATGGGCGGCTCGGGGGCGGGCAAGTCGACGCTCGCGGCGGGGCTGGAGGCGCGCGGCTATCCGGTCGTCGCGGACGACCTGTGCGCCATTCGCATCGGCCCCGACGGCAGGCCGTGGCTGGAGGGCGACGGCGCCCAGCTGAAACTCTGGGAAGCGGCCGTCGAGGCGCTGGGTCTCGATGACCGGCGCGGTCCCCCGGTGCGCGCCGCGCTGCGCAAGTTCCACCTGCGCCGCTCCGAGCCGGCGCCCGGCGCGGCGGCGCTGCCGGTCGGCCGCGTCTACGCGGTCCGTGAAGCGCGCGCCCCGTTCGCGCCGGGGATCACGCAGCCGAACATCGTCGACGCCGCCTTGCTCGTGCGGCGCTGGGCCTACCGGGCCCCATTGATCGACCTGATGGGCCAGGCGAGCGGCTATTTCGCGGCCGCCGTGGCGTTCGGCAACGGCGGCGGCGTCCATCTGCTTAGCATGCCCGCCGGCTTCGACGCGCTCGGCGAGGCGATCGACGGCCTCGAGCGCCATTGGAGCGGGCACGACGCGCTGGCGGGCGCGGCATGAACAAGCTGGTCTGGCTCGCGTCCTATCCGAAGTCGGGCAACACCTGGTTCCGGATGATCGTCGCCAACCTGGGCGCGCGCGAGCCGGCCGACATCAACAATCTGCCGGTGCGCGGCGGCATCGCCAGCGGCCGGCGCGAGTTCGACGACGTCACGCTGCTCGATTCCGGGCTGCTCACCCACGAGGAGGTCGAGGCGCTGCGGCCCCGCGCCTACGAGGCCTATGCGCGGGGCGACTGGCTGGACCCCGAGGGGGCCGGCGCCGGTCCCTGGCCGCGGTTCATGAAGGTGCACGACGCCTATGTCTCGACGCCGCTTGGCGAGCCGATGTTCGCGGCCGCCGGGCGCGCCATCCTGATCGTGCGTGACCCCCGTGACGTCGCACCCTCGGTCGCCAACCACTTCCACCGGCGAATCGACGGCGCGATCCGGATGATGGCCGAGGCGGACGCCGCGCTCTCCAAGCGGGTCGACTTGCAGGCCAACCAGTTGCGCCAGCGCCTGCTCGACTGGAGCGGCCATTGCGCCAGCTGGCTGGACCAGCGCGACATCGCCATCCATCTCATTCGCTACGAGGACCTGGCTGTCGATCCCGTGGGGGTGTTCAGCGCCGCCATGGCCTTCGCCGGGCGCGACGTAAGCCAGGCCGACGTCGTGCGCGCCGTCGAGTTCGCCCGCTTCGAACGGTTGCAGGCGCAGGAGCGGGCGCAAGGGTTCAAGGAGTGGCGAGCGCGCCCGGGCCGCGCCTTCTTCCGCCGCGGTCAGGCGGGCGGCTGGCGCGGCGAGCTGACGGGCGAGCAGGCGCGCCGGATCGAGGCGGCGCACGGACCGATGATGCGCCGACTGGGCTACGCGCTTTCCACGGACCAGGATATGGCGCAGGGCGGAGCCGCTTCGGGAGGGGTGAGATGATCCAGCGCTGCGACGGATGGCTGGCCGCCCGGGTCGGCGACGAGATCGTCATGATGAGCGCCAAGGAAGGGACCTATCTGGGGCTCAACGAGGTGGGCGCCTGCGTCTGGGACCTGCTGGAAGCGCCGCGCGGGCTCGCCGAGCTCTGCGAAGGCGTGGCCGTCGAGTTCGAGACCACCCCCGACGCCTGCCGCCCGGACGTCGAGGCGTTCCTGACGGCAATGGAGGCCTGCGGCGCGGTCCGAAACGTGGCCGCCTGATCAGCGGCCGGCGCCGCTCGGGTCGGCGTCCGGTTCGGCGGCATGGTCGACCGAGGGCGCGAACAGCGGCTTGCCGTCGGTGAAGTCCTTGTAGGTCGGATCGCCGATCCGATAGGCGATCTGGACGAGGCGCAGCATGCGCATGGCGGCCACCGCCTGCGGCGCGTGGCGCTTCGGCGACCGCTCGCTGACGAAGCGCTCCGCCAGGTAGGCCTCGGCCGCTTCCAGCCCCGGGTCGAACGTGTAGCGGTCGGACGGCCCGCACTTGCGTTCGTAGTTGCTGCAGCCGCGCTTGACGGTCATGCCGACGCCCGCGCCGAGGGCGGGGTCTGCGTCGATCTGCGGCCTCAGCGAGGCGTGGACCGCACGCGCGGCCTCCAGGCCGCTGACGTAGATGTAGGTGGAATAGACGCTGTCGTTGGTCGGGTTGTCGACCTGCGCGCCGCTCTTGGTCGTGAAGTCAGTGCGCTCGGCGATCGCCTTGGCGGCCATCAGCGCGCGCAGGGTCTTCGTCGAGATCTTGACCTTGAAGCAGGCGCTGCAGCCCAGCGGCACGGCGGCGCGGGCGTAGGCCTGACCGAACAGGAAGTGGTTGAGGAAAGCGCAGGGCAGCGGCTCGCCGCGGCGCCGATAGAGGAACCCCGCGCCGCGTTCGGCCTCGGCCTGCAGCGATGCGCCGGCCGGCGAGTTCGTCCTCCGCCAACTCGCCCGCGTCGCCCGCGTCGCCCGCACGGCGAGAGCCGCGCTCAGCGAGCCGCAACCGCCCCTCGGCGTCCCTGGCGAGGGCGCCGCGCTCGATCGCCGCGTCGAGGTTGGCGCCGATCGAGCGGCCGCCGACGACGAGGTCAAGCCGTGGGTCGTCAGCCTCCGACATGCGCGATCTTGTCACCCGCCTCTCAACTTTCGGTCAGCATAAGCAGCGCCCCTGAGCAGGTCCACCGCCCGCACGCACCATTGCCGGCTCAAGGCGGGAGCGATATACAACTGAGCGCGAACGGGAAAGCTGGTCGGGGACGTCATGGCCGAGAATGACTTCGACGCGCCGCGCAACCGAAGCGAGAAGGCGCGCAAGGCCTATGCGCCGCCGAGGATCATCTTCTCGGAGCTGACCCACAGCTCGACGGAATCGCCGGCCCCGCCCAACAAGCTGCACGGCAACAGTCCGGGCGACGTCAACCACACCGACTCCACCGACGCGACGAGCTGAATCGCCACGCGGGCGCTGGGTCCTCGCGGTTCGGGAGTAGCGGGCAAGCGGGATGGGGGGAATCTGCGGCGTCTTGCGGTTCGATGGTGCGGCCGCCAGCCGCGGCGACGTCGAATTGCAGCTGCGCGCGCTCGCCCACCTGGGCCCTGACGGCTCGCAGCTGATCTGCGACGGGCCGCTCGGCCTCGGCGCGCTGGCGATGCAGGTCACGGCCGAAGATCGGCTCGACGCGCAACCGCTGGCCGATCCTGACACCGGCGTGCTGCTTGTCACAGATCTGCGGCTCGACAATCGCGAAGAGTTGGCCGGGGCGCTCGACATAGCGGCGGCGCGGCTCGCGGGGCTGCCGGACAGCGCCGTGCTGTTGGCGGCCTACCTGCGCTGGGGCGAGGACTGCGCCACACAACTCGTCGGCGACTTCGCCTTCGCGATCTGGGACCCGCGCTCGCGCCGGCTGACGCTCGGCCGCGACCACATGGGCCAACGGCAGGTGTTCTTCCACCGCGGCGACGGCTTCCTGGCCTTTGCCACAGAGATGAAAGGGCTGTGGGCGCTGCCCGACGTCCCGCGCGCGCTCTACGACCCCGGCGTCGCCGTGAACTTCCTGCGGCTCTGGCATCGCCGCGCGCCAGGCCAGACCAAGTTCGAGGGCATCCGCGGCCTGCCCGCGGCAAGCCTGCTGACGCTTGAAGCGGACGGGACCACGCGCGAGCGCCGTTACTGGGCGCCGCGGCCGGCGCAGGCCCAACTCGGCCGCGAGGACGCCTACTATGTGCAGGCTTATCGCGAGGTCCTGGCCGAGGCCGTCGCTTGCCGGGTCCGGCGCACCACCCGGCCCTGCGGCCTGCTGCTCAGCGGCGGCTTCGACAGCGCGGCGATCGCCGGCCTGGCCAAGCCGCCGGCCGGCCCGCTGATCGGCGCGGTCTCCGCCGCGCGGGACCCGGACGCGACCGGCCCGCTCAGCGCGCGGCGCTGGGTGGAGCTTTGCGCCCGCGACATGCCGCATCTGGAGGTGCGCTACCTGACGCGGCGTGGCCGCAGCATCTTCTCGAACCTGGAACGGACGCTGCTGACCTGCGACGGGCAGATCAGCGTGCCGCGCTACGTCCACGACGAGCTCTACGCCGCCGTCGCGGCCGGCGGCGCGCGGCTGGTGATGAACGGCGAAGGCGGCGACCACACGCTGAACCTGCGCGCCTTCTTTCCGGTGGCGCGGCTGCTGGCCACCGGTCAGTTGCGGTCGTTCTTCGCCGAGCTCGCCGCCACCCGGCGGGCGACCGGGCTCTCCTGGCCGATCTGCGTCTGGCGCGAGGTGCTCCGGCCGTTCGTCCCGCCGCCGTTGCGCCACGCGGTCGGCCGCCTGCGCTATGGCGAGCGGCTGGTCGGGGGCGAGGACCCGATCGATCCGACTTTCGCGGCGCGCGCCGCCGCTGCGTGGCCGCAGGCGCCCACGCCGGCCCCCTCGTTCCGGCGCCCCCGCATCATCCTCGAGAACGTGCTGCGACAGACGCTGGAAAAGCCGACGCTTGGCGACAGCGTCCTTGCGGCCCACCATGGGCTGTCGCTGACTTGGCCGTTCCACGACAAACGGGTCGTCGAGCTGGCGCTGGCCATCCCCGAGGACCTCTATTTCAGGAATGGCCGCGACCGCTACCTGGCGCGCACCGCGCTGGCCGACGTGCTGCCGCCGGAGTTCCAGACCCGTGCGTCCTGGGACAACACCCCGCTCATCCCGGACCTCATGCAGATGACCCGCGAGAACGAGGCGCGCATCCTCTCCGAGATCGAGCGCATGGCCAGGAACCCGCGCCTGACCCACTACTTCGACTTTGCCAAGATGCGCCGCACGGTGCGCCGCGAGCTTGAACGCGACCCGCGGCGCCGGCGCGGCGGTGGCATCCGCTACGCGCTGCGCGGCCTGCTCTGGGCGCTGCACGTCGAGTGGTTCTTAGGGGCCAACGCCGCGGACGGGGCCGACGCGCCGAGCGGCTAGGGCGCACCCAAGGGAAGATATCGTGTGTGAGACTCCTTGCGCGCAGCCATTACGATTCGTAACTAGTGGCGGCCGCTGGTCGCGGCCTCGGTCTTTGATGGGGTGGATGGCCCCCGGACGGCATCGATGTGCCAAGGTTGGTTATCGAGACGCAACCTGAAGGGAACCATCCAGATGCAAGTTACCACGATTGGGGTCGACCTGGCCAAGTCGGTGTTCCAGGTCCATGGCGTCGACGCTGCCGGCGCGACGGTGATGGTCAAGACGCTGCGTCGCGGCCAGCTGCTGACGTTCTTCGCGCGGCAGGCGCCTTGCCTGGTTGGCCTCGAGGCCTGCGGGTCGGCGCACCATTGGGCGCGCGAGATTGCGGCGCTTGGCCATGAGGTGAAGCTGATCGCGCCGGCCTATGTGAAGCCCTATGTCCGCCGCAACAAGACCGACGCGGCCGACGCGGCGGCGATCTGCGAGGCGGTCTCGCGGCCGCACATGCGCTTCGTGGCGGTCAAGACGCCCGAGCGCCAGTCGGTGATGTCGATGCACAAGGCCAGGGCCCTATTGGTGACGCAGCGCCTGCGGCTGACCAACGCCATCCGCGCGCACCTGGCCGAGTACGGGGTCGTCGCGCCGGCCGGCCGGGCCGGCATGGGAAGCCTGCTGCTGCGCCTGGAGCGGGGCGAACTGGAGATCCCCCAGCCGCTGATCATCGCTCTTAGGGCCATGGCCGAGCCGCTGAGCGCCCTGCAACGGGCGATCGGCGCCGTGGAGAAGGAGATCAAGACTTGGCACATGGCCGATCGGCAGAGCCGCAACCTGCAGACCGCGCCAGGCTTCGGGCCGCTGGTGGCCAGCGCCGTCGCCGCCTCGCTCACCGATGTCGGGGCCTTCCGCTCCGCCCGGGCCTACGCCGCCTCGCTCGGCCTCACCCCGCGCGTGGCGGCCACCGGCGGCAAGCCCCGGCTGGGCCCGATCTCCAAGCGCGGCGACCGCTACCTGCGCCGGCTGCTGGTCAACGGCGCCCAGGCGCTGTTGAACAGCAAGCAGGCCAAGGCCGATCCCTGGCTCGCAAGGCTGCTGGCCGAGAAGCCCCGCAAGCTCGCCGCCATCGCCGTCGCCAACAAGCTCGCCCGCATCGCCTTCGCCATGCTCGCCAGCGGCCAGCCCTATCGCCCCAGGCAACCCGCCGCCGCCTGACCCTTAGACCCAACCCCACACCAGCCAACGATCTTGCACGAAGGAGATGGACAGCGATCGACGAGGACGGTTCCTCACCCAGGCCGGGACACCCATTACGATTTCACGGGCTTCGAGCTCACGTCTTTGATCAGGGACCCTGCCTTGCGGACTTCCATCCCGGCCGCGGCCGTCAGACGCCGCATCAACAAGGCCTCACACATGACCGCAATCGAACCGGCCCACGACTACATCGACGTCCAGATCCTTCTTGCCAGAAGGGGGCCATCCACACATGAAATCGTCAATTCGCACCCGAACGCCTGCCGGCGCACGGCGCCGCGGTGGGGCTCCGATATCAACGGCGGTTTACGGTTTACGGTGCGGGTCAGTTCGGGCAGGTAATGCACAAGAATGGGCGCCGGGCACGGGGCCGGGGAGCGCTAATTTGTGGTGATTTGTGGTGGCTTGCCCACGAAACAGGCGCCGTTGGTCCCGCGTCGACCCGGGCCGACGCTTCCGCGTGCGAGCGGGGAAGAGAGCGCGCGCCTTCTGCGCGCTAGGGCTCCTGCGGCTCGCCGATCGTCGCCCTCAGCGGCGCCGGTTCTGCGAGCGACGCGCGGCGGCTCGGCGCGCGCGGCCTTGCGCCCCGCGCGGCGGGTGATGAGGAAATAGGCGAAGGTGGCGCTCAGATAGACAGCCGGGAACACCGGCTCGGGCACATGGGCGCGGCGCGCCAGCGAGGCCGCGAGGCCCACTACCAGCGAGACCGCGACCAGCATGGCCACGATCGCGGTGGGGGTGAGTCCGAGGTCGATCAGCCGATGGTGCATGTGGTCGCGATCGGCCGAGAACGGCGAGCGGCGGGCCCTGAGGCGCCGCACGATCAGCACCAGGCAGTCGATCACCGGCGCGGCGATCAGGAACGGCGCGAGCACCGGCGTCACCGGATGCCCCGGCGTCTGGGTCAGGCGGAACGACGCCCAGGCGATCCACAGGCCGAGGATCTCAGCCCCGCATCCGAGGAACACCGTCGCTCGCGGCCGCCAGGGGGTGCGCAGGTTAAAGGCCAGGAAGCCCATCACGCAGCCGGCCAGCAGCATCAGGTCGGTCGCCAGCGCCGCGTTGCCCGCATAGATCGACGCGGCGACCAGCATGCCGAGCGCCGCCAGGCTGAGCGAGCCGGCAAGGCCGTCGACGCCATCCGCCCAGTTGACCGCGTTGGTGATGCCCACGGTGGCCAGCACCGTGAACGGCAGCGACAGCACGCCCAGCGTATGGCCGGCGAACCCCAGCGCGTTGCCGATCAATTCCACCCGCACCCCGCCCCACACGTAGAGCACCAGCCCCGCGGCGGCCTGGGCGGTGATGCGGATGCGCCAGTTGATGTCGAAGCGGTCGTCCAACTCGCCGACCACCAGCAGCAGCAGGCTGGCCGCGGCCAGGGCGATCAGGTCGCGCGACGCCGGCAGCAGGATGGCGCCGGCGATCAAGCCGGCCAGCGTTATCGCCGCGCCGCCGGCCAGCGGGGTCGGATCGACATGGGTCTTACGGGCGCTGAGCGGATGGTCGACAAGCCCCAGCCGCACCGCGACCGGCTTCAGCGCAAGTATGAGCAGCGCCGTGGCCAGAAACGGGACGCCGGCAAGCAACAGGCCTTCCCGCGAGATTCTCAGCCACGTTTCGTGCATCGATCCCAGCCTGCAACCAAAATGCGAGCGATCACGGAAAGCCCGCAAAAGCCGTCTTTGGCAGCCCTTTTTGCCCATGAGCCCGTTTCGATCATCGGGCAAGGCCCTGCATCCATGGCAACCACAAACTATTAGTGACAGGGGGAGGGCCCCCGAGACGGCTGACTTTTGCAATAAGACGCTTCCGCAAAGCCGTCGCCTGTGCGACGTCTCAGGGCGCAGCCGCGCCGCGACTCTTGGCGGCGCACAACCGGGACGAGCGGCCCTCGCCGGGCTCGCCGAGGCATGGTGACGGAGGGGAGCGCCTGCTCAATGCCCGTGGAGACGCTGTATCCATTGCGCGGCAAACGAGTGTGGGTGGCGGGCCACCGCGGCATGGTGGGCTCGGCCATCGTGCGCAGGCTCGCCCACGAATTGTGCAGCGTGCTGACCGCCGAGCGCGGCGAGGTGGACCTGCGGCGCCAGGACGACGTGGATCACTGGCTGAAGGAGACGCGGCCGGACGCCATCTTCCTGGCCGCCGCGCGCGTCGGCGGCATCTTGGCCAACAGCACCCGGCCGGCAGACTTCATATACGAGAACCTGATCATCTCGGCCAACATCGCCGAGGCGGCGCACCGGCGCGGCGTCGGCAAGCTGATGGTGCTCGGATCGAGCTGCATCTATCCGCGGCTGGCGCCGCAGCCGATCCCCGAGGAAGCCTTGCTGACCGGTCCGCTGGAGCCCACCAACCAGTGGTACGCGGTGGCCAAGATCGCTGCGCTGAAGCTCGCGCAGGCCTATCGCAAGCAGTACGGTTGCGACTTCATCTGCGCGATGCCCACCAACCTCTACGGCCCGGGCGACAACTTCGACCTCGGCGAGGCGCACGTGCTGCCCAGCCTGCTGCGCAAAGCCCACGAGGCCAAGGCGCGCGGCGACAGCCGCTTTGTCATGGGCGGCACCGGCCGGCCGAAGCGCGAGTTCCTGCACGTGGAGGATTGCGCCGACGCCCTGGTCTTCCTGATGAAGACCTATTCGGGGGAGATGCAGATCAACGTGGGGTCGGGCGAGGACATGACCATCCGCGAGCTCGCCGAACTGGTCTGCGACGTGGTTGGCTTCCGCGGCGAGATCGTCAGCGACCTCACGATCCCGGACGGCATGCCGCGCAAGCTGATGAGCACGCGGCGCCTCAGGGCCATGGGCTGGGCGCCGCGCCGGCCGCTGAAGGCGGGGATTCGCGATCTCTACGACTGGTTCCTCGCCAATGCCGTGGCCCCTGCCTGACCCGGCGCCGCCCAAACCCGTTCGTGCTATAAGCGCCCATGCCGCCTGACGCCGCGCCTCACGCTAAGTTGCAACGCGCCGGCCCGCGCTGGTACCTCGTACGCGCGCTGACCGGCCGCGAGACTTTCGCGGTGGAGCAGCTCGAGCGGCAGGACTTCACCTGCTTCCTGCCCAAGCAGCCGAAGACGATCCGCCACGCGCGGCGCATCAGCGTCCGGCTGGCTGCCTATTTTCCCGGCTATCTGTTCGTGCGCCTGGACCTCGCGGCGCAGCGTTGGCGCAGCATCAACGGCACGCTGGGCGTCGCCTATGTCGTCGGGCCGGGCGAGCGGCCGACGCCGGTCCCCCCGGGCGTCGTCGAGGCGCTGATGGCGGCGGCGGACACGCGCGGCGTCATCGAGGGGCCGCCGCTGCAGGCCGGTCAGCGGGTGCGCATCATCGCCGGCGCGTTCGCCGATCAAATGGCTATCATCGAGCGGCTCGACGACGCCGGCCGCGTGCGGGTGCTGCTCGACATCGTCAGCGGCCGGGTGCCGGTCACGATCGGGCGCGACATGCTCGGCGAGCCGCAATGACCGATCGGTCTGCCGCAGCGGCGATCGGGGATACTTTGCGATAGCAAGTAATCCTGATAACAAGTGGAGACTGTTGAAATCCATCGTGATTTTTCTGTCACGGGGGATGTGTTAGGCGCGAGGCGAAACCTTGCGCGCTGAGCTGAACTCCCGGGTGACCCCAGCCGAGTCACCCGAAGTGCGGTAGCGTGCTTGAACGCCGCCGCGGGCCGGGCAAAAGTCGAGTTGCGCATCTCCGTCATCACCGTCTGCCGCAACGCCGCCGCCACCATCGGCGAGACGCTGGAGTCGTTCTGCCGCCAGTCGCACGCCGACAAGGAGCTGCTGGTCGTCGACGGGGCCTCGAGTGACGAGACGCTGCGGGTCGTACGCTCGTTTGCCCGCGACCGGCGTGACGGTGATCTCCGAGCCCGACCGCGGCCTCTATGACGCCATGAACAAGGGGCTTCGCAGCTTCGGCGGCGACGCGGTCGGGTTCCTCAATGCCGACGACCGCTTCCATGACGCAGACTCGCTCGCGGCCGTCGCGGGCGCGCTGCAGAGCTCCGACATCTGCTACGCCGACCTCGACTTCGTGGACAGTCGCGGCCAGCCGCAGGTGGTGCGGCGCTGGCGTTCGACCCCTTGGCGCAAGGGCGGCTTCCGGCGCGGCTGGATGCCGGCGCATCCGACCTTCTACTGCCGCCGCGGGGTCGTCGATCGGGTCGGCCGCTTCGACCTGCGCTACCGGCTGGCCGCCGACTACGACTTCATGCTCCGCGCGCTCGAGCTCGCCGACTTCAGTGCCGTCCACGTGCCCCGGGTGCTGGTCGACATGCGCGTCGGCGGCCTCAGCTCGGCGAGCCTCGGCGCGCGGGTGAGCCACAACCTCGAGGCGCTGGCCTCGCGCCGGCGCTGGCTGGGCGCGGGCCTGGTCGACTTCGCGCTGTTCGCCAAGCCGCTCGGCAAGGCCACGCAGCTCGTGGCGAGGGCGTAGCGCGGCATGGCGACGATCCTGGTCACCGGCGGGGCGGGCTACATCGGCTCGCACGCCTGCAAAGCGCTGGCGCGGGCCGGCCACACGCCGGTCACCTACGACAATCTCTCGCGCGGCTTTGCCCATGCGGTGAAATGGGGGCCGCTCGAGCGCGGCGACCTGCTCGACGCCGACCGGCTCGCCGAGGTGTTCGCGGCGCATCGTCCGGACGCGGTGATGCACTTCGCGGCCTTCGCCTACGTCGGCGAGTCGATGGCCGATCCGGCGCTCTACTACCGCAACAACGTCGTCGGCACGCTCGGCCTGCTGGACGCGATGCGCGCCCACGATGTCAGCCGGATCGTCTTCTCCAGCTCCTGCACCACCTATGGCGCGCGGCACCTGCGAGCCGATCACCGAGGACGCGGCCGCAGGCGCCGGTCGATCCCTACGGCGCGCTCGAAGCTGATGGTCGAGCAGATCGCTGCGCGACTACGCCAACGCCTACGGCCTGCGCGCCGTGGCGCTGCGCTACTTCAACGCCGCCGGCGCCGACCCGGACGGCGAGATCGGCGAGGACGCACGACCCGGAGACCCACCTCATCCCGCTGGTGCTCGACGCCGCCGCTCAACGGCGCGCCGTTCACCATCTTCGGCGACGACTACGCGACGCCCGACGGCACCTGCGTGCGCGACTACGTCCACGTCAGCGACCTGGCCGACGCCCACGTGCTGGCGCTGGCCTCGCTGGAGCGCGCGGGCGGCTTTGCGCGCCTACAACCTCGGCACCGGCCGCGGCTTCTCGAACCTCGAGATCATCGACGCCGCCAGCCGCCGGCTGAACCGGCCGCATCCGAGGTGAGCGTCGGCCCGCGCCGCCCGGCGACCTCGACGCCACCACAGCGGTCGCCGCCCTGGCCGAGCGCGAGCTGGGCTGGACGCCGCGCGCTCAGCAGCATGGACGACATCATCGACACCGCCTGGCGCTGGCGCCTGCGCCGCCTCAACCGCGCCGCCCAGGGCGTGGAGCCGGTGTCCTGAGCGGAGCCGCGCCATGTGCGGCGTGAACGGCGTCTTCGCCTACGCGTCGGCCGCACCGGCGCCGGACCGGGCCGAGCTGCTGCGGGTGCGGGACGCCATGGCGGCGCGCGGTCCGGACGGGACCGGCGAGTGGTGGTCGGGCGACCGCCGCTGCGGCTTCGGCCACCAGCGGCTGGCGATCCATCGACCCGACCGCGCGCGCCGCCCAGCCGATGGCGAGCGCCGACGGCCGCTTCGTGATCACCTTCAATGGCCAGATCTACAACTTCCCCGCCTTGCGCGCCGAGCTCGAAGACAAGGGCGTCGCCTTCCGCACCACCTGCGATACCGAGGCGTTGCTGCACCTCTTCGCGCTGGAAGGGCCGGACATGGTGCGCCGCCTGCGCGGGATGTTCGCGTTCGCGATCTGGGACGCGGCGCGCCAGGGCGTCTTCCTCGCCCGCGACCCCTACGGCATCAAGCCGCTCTACGTCAGCGACGACGGGCGGACGCTCCGCTTCGCCTCGCAGGTGAAGGCGCTGCTGGCCGGCGGGAGGGTCGCGCGCGAGCCGGAGCCGGCCGGGCGTCGCGGGCTTCCACCTGTTCGGCCATGTGCCCGAGCCCTTCACCCTCTACCGCGACATCCGCGCGCTGCCGGCCGGCTGCACGCAGTGGGTGGACGGCGCCGGGGCCGACGCGCCCAAGCCGTTCGTCAGCATCCCAGCCATTCTGGCCGAGGGCGCCGATCATCCGGCGCAACCCGCCGAGCTGGCCGAGCGGGTCCGCGCCGCGGTGGCCGGCAGCGTCGCCGCGCACATGCTCTCCGACGTTGAGGTCGGCGCCTTCCTCTCCGCCGGCGTCGACTCCGGCGCGATCCTGGGGCTGATGCGCGGGGCGTCGGGATCGGACATGCGAGCGATCACGCTGGCGTTCGACGACTTCCGCGGCACGCCCGAGGACGAGGCGCCGCTGGCCGCCGAGGCCGCTGCCCGATACGGCTGCCGACATGAGGTGCGCCGGGTGGCCAGGACCGAGTTCGAGGCCGACCTGCCGGCGATCTTCGCCGCGATGGACCAACCCTCGATCGACGGCGTGAACACCTGGTTCGTGGCCAAGGCGGCGAAGGAGACGGGCCTGAAGGTCGCCGTTTCGGGCCTCGGCGGCGACGAGCTGCTGGCCGGCTACCCGAGCTTCGTCGACCTGCCGCGCTGGCGGCGGCGCTACGGCCCGCTGGCCTCGACCGGCCTCGGCAGCGTCGTGCGCCGGGTGCTGAGCGCCACGGCCCCCGGCATGTTGAGCGAGCGGCCGAAGGCGGCGGGCATGCTGGAATACGCCGGCAGCTGGACCGGCGCCTACCTGTTGCGCCGCGGGCTGTTCCTGCCGCACGAGCTGCCGGCGCTGATCGGCGCCGAGCTGGCGCGCGAGGGCCTCGAGCGACTGCAGCTGACGTCGTTGCTGGGCGCCGCGCTGGCGCCCGACCCCGGCAGCGACGTCGGCCGCGTCTGCGCGCTGGAGTCGCTGAACTACCTGAGGAACCAGCTGCTGCGCGACGCCGATTGGGCGGGGATGGCCCACGGAGTCGAGATCCGCGCGCCGCTGGTGGACATCGAGCTGCTGCGCGCCCTCGCGCCCTCGATCGCGACGCTGACGCCGGGGGCCGGCAAGGCCGCGCTGGCCGCCGCGCCGCGCACCGCCCTGCCAGCCGAGATCGTCAGCCGCGCCAAGACCGGCTTCTCCATCCCGACCGGCGCCTGGATGGCCGAGGCCGCCGGCCAGGCCGCAGGCGCCAAGCCGGGGCCGAAGGGTCTGGCGTCGCGGCATTGGGCGCGGCAGGTGTTCGGCGCGGCGCCGCGCGCCTCGGACGTGGCCGCTCCCGGCCTCGCGGCGGCGGTCGCGTGACGGGCATCCAGGTGGCGGCGCAGTTCCTGACGGCGGGCTCGGGCGGCATCGCCCGTTGCGCGCGGCTCACCATCATGGCGCTGGCCTCGCAGGTGCGCGTCCGCGGTCTGGCGGTCGAAGACCAGGAGCCGACGCTGGTGGGCGGCCTGAAAACCCACGCCTTCCGCGGCAACCGCTCGGCCTTCATCGCCGCCAACCTGATCGGCGCGCTGACCAGCGACTGGGTGATCTACGACTTCGCCGGCACTGCGCGGGCGCACGGACCGCTGGGCCTCGCCGGCCGGCCTTACGCGCTGTGGGCGCACGGCTGGGAAGTCTGGCCCGGGAACCTGCGGCCCGACTACGCCCGGGCAATCCGTGGCGCGCGGGCGGTGTTCGTGAACAGCAGCCACACCGGCGCGCGGCTGGCGCAGAGCATCCCGGGTCTCGCGACCATCCACGTCTGCCAGTTGGGCACCGAGAAGGACCTGCCCACGAGTGCGGGCACGGCCGTGGCGGCTCGCCCGAGCGGCGAGAAGCTGGTGCTGTTCGTGGGCCGCAATGACGAGATGTTCGCCAAGGGCCAGGACGTGCTGATCGCCGCCTGGCCGAAGGTGGCCGCCGAGGTCTCCGACGCGACCTTGTGCTTCGTCGGCGGCGGCGAGCGGCTGGACCGGCTGCGTGCGCTGGCGGCCGCCTCGCCCGCAGCGGCCTCGATCCAGGTGCTCGGCCAGCTCTCCGACCCCGACGTGGAGGCGCTGCGCGGCCGCGCCCGGCTGTTCGCCATGCTGAGCAACGTCGAGGGCTTTGGCCTGGTGTTCGCCGAGGCGATGAGCCAGGGCGTGCCGGTGCTGACCTCCGACGAGGACGCCTCCACGGAGGTCAACCTGCACGGCGAGACGGGCTTTGCGGCGCCCCGCCACGACCTCGATGCAATCGCCGCAATGATCATCAGCGTGCTGAGGGACGACCGCCTCTTCGAGCGGCTGTCGCGGCAGGCTTACGAACGCTGGCGCAGCGCCTTCTGCTTCTCCGCGTTCAGGGATCGCTTCCTGATCGCCGCCGGCGCAGCGGGCCTCGTTCCGGCGTCGGCCGTCAACGGTCACGCGGTCGTCTAGCGGCCATGGACTCCGGCACGCGGACCAAGGCCAGCTCGGACGCGGTGATCGCGTCGGCCGGCGATGCGCAAGCCGGCAACAGGTCGTGGTGGACGCGGCACGCCATGTCCTACGACTGGAAGGACAAGGTCGAGGGCGAAGCGTTCTCGCGCGAATGGTTCGACGAGATCGACGCCCGCTTCATCGACGCCGCGCGCCACTTCGCCCACAACGACCGGCCATTCGGCCGGATCATCCCGTTCGAGGCGATCGCCGGCAAGCGGGTGCTGGAGGTCGGGTGCGGCATGGGCCTGCACACCGAGCTGATGGTGCGCGCCGGCGCCAACGTGACCGCACTCGACATCTCGCCGAAGTCGGTCGCCGCCACGCGGGCGCGGCTGGCGCTGAAGGGCCTCGCCGCCGACGTGCGCGAAGCCGACGCCGAGACCATCGACGACCAGGACGCGTTCGACTTCATCTGGTCCTGGGGCGTGATCCACCACTCGTCACGCACCGGCCGGGTGCTGCGCAACCTCTACAATGCGCTGAAGCCGGGCGCCGAGCTGCGCTTCATGGTTTACAGCCTCGACGGCGCGGAGGCCTACGCGGTGATGATGAGCCAGTACCTGCTCGGCTTCTGGCGCGGCAAGTCGCTGGACGAGCTGCTCTGGGCCCGCACCGACGGCTTCCTCGCCCGCTACTTCACGCGCGATTCGCTCGCCAACCTCTGCCGCACCTTCTTCGACGACGTGGAGATGGAGGTGTTCGGCCAGGAGTCGGACGCTATCCCGCTGCCCGTCCGCCTGCGGCGACTGGTGCGGCCGTTGTTCTCCGACCGCTACATCGAGCGCGCCGTGCGCCGCCGCGGCGCCTTCCTCTTCGCCACCGCGACCAAGCAATCATGACCACCGACATGCGCGACCTGATCGGCCGCTATCGCGAGGCGTTCGCCGCGGCGCTCGGGATGCCCGCGATCGAACTCGTGCCGACGCTGGGCGCCGCGCTGCGGGACGCCTGGCGCGACCGGCGCTGCGTCTATCTGTGCGGCAACGGCGGCAGCGCCGGCAACGCCAACCACCTCGCCAACGACTTCCTCTATGGCGCCGGGTGTCTCCAACGGCAGCGGGCTGAAGGTCGAGTCGCTGAGCGCCAACCCGGCGGTGCTCACGTGCCTGGCCAACGACCTCGGCTATGAGAACGTCTACGCCGAGCAGCTGCGCGTGAAGGCCGAACCCGGCGACGTGCTGATCGTGCTCTCCGGCAGCGGCGAGTTCGCCGAATGTGGTCCGGGCGCTGGAGGCGGGCGCGGCGAAGGGCATGACCACCTTCGCGATCCTCGGGTTCAGCGGCGGCCGCTGCAAGGCGCTGGCCCAGCACCCTATCCACTTCCCGGTCCACGACATGCAGATCGCCGAGGACCTGCAGATGGCGGTCGGCCACATCTGCATGCAGTGGCTGAACGCCAACCCACTCGAGCGTCCCGCCGCTTCGCAGGCGGCGGAGTAGCCGGCGCCTCGCATGCGCCACCTGATCACCGGCGCCGCCGGCTTCATCGGCAGCCAGCTTGCCGACGCACTGCTGGGCGCTGGCGGGACTGTGGCCGGCGTCGACGACTTCTATCTCGGCAAGCCGGCGCACCTGACTGGGGCGCGGGCCAATCCGCGCTTCGCGCTTCATCGAGGCCGACGTCAGCGACGTCGCGACGGCGACGAGCGCGTTCCGCGCGCTGGCCGGCGACGCGCCGCCCGACATCGTCTGGCACCTGGCCGCCAACAGCGACATCGCTGCCGGCGTCGCCGACCCGTCGGTCGACTTCCGCCGCACGCTGCAAACCACGTTCGCGACCATCGCTGCGGCCAAGGCGGTCGGTGCGCGCGCCATCGCCTTCGCCTCGACTTCCGCCGTCTACGGCGAGGTCGACCGGCCGCTCGCCGAGGACGCCGGTCCGTTGCTGCCGATCTCCAACTACGGCGCGGCCAAGCTCGCCGGCGAGGCGCTGCTCTCCGCCGCGGCGGAGATCAGGCCTGGAGCGCATCTGGATCTTCCGCTTTCCGAACGTGGTCGGGCCGCGCGCCACGCACGGCGCGCTCTTCGACTTCGCCCGCCGCCTCGCCTGCCGCCCGCCGTCGCTGCGCGTGCTGGGCGACGGGACCCAGACCAAGCCCTACCTGCACGTCAGCGAGCTGATCGACGCGATGCGGTTCATCGTGGCGAACGCGCGCGGAGCGCCGCAACGTCTTCAACATCGGTCCCGAGGGTGAGGGCTCGCGGGTCAGCTTCCTGGCCGAGGCGATGATCGCCCGCATCGCCCCCGGCACGCCGATCGCCTACGCGGGCGGCGACCGCGGCTGGGTTGGCGACGTGCCGCGCTTCGCCTACTCGACCGAGCGGCTGGCGAAGCTCGGCTGGCGCCCGACGCTGAGCTCGGACGACGCGGTGCGGCGCGCGGTCGAAGAGCTGGCCGCGGAGACGGTGCGCTGAGCGACATCCGCCACCTCGCCATCATCGCCGGCGGCAGGGGCCGGCGCATGGGCGACGCCTGGTCGGGACCTGCCGAAGGCGCTGGTCCCGATCGGCGGCAAGCCGGTGCTGCAGCATCAGCTGGAGCTGGCGCGCGCCGCCGGCGTCGAGGTCGTCACCATCTTCGCCGGGCATCTGGCCGAGAGGATCGTGGACTTCGTCGGCGACGGCGAGCGCTTCGGCCTCGACATCCGCGTGCGCATCGAGGACGCGCCGCTCGGCAACGCGGGCGCGCTGGTGGGTGCGCTGGATGCGTTGCCGGAGCAGTTCTTCGTCCTCTACGGCGATGTCATGGCCGCCGTTGACCTGCAGCGGCTCGCCGAGTTCCATCTGCGCCGCGGCGCGGACTTCACGGCGCTCGTGCATCCCAACGACCATCCGCTCGACTCCGACCTCATCGAGGCCGACGCCGAGGGCTGCGTGACCGCGATCCAGCCCTATCCGCACCCGGCAGGCGCCTGCTTCGCCAACCTCGCCAGCGCCGCCCTTTACGCGGTGCGGCGCGAGGCGGTGCGGCCCTTCCAAGGCGGCAGCGAGCTCGATTTCACCCGCGACGTCGCTCGCCGGCCTGGTGGCGCGCGGCGCAAATGTGCTGGCCTATCGCTCGGACGAGTACGTCAAGGACATGGGCTCGCCCGCCCAGCTGCAACGGGTCGAGGCCGACTGGCGCGCCGGCCGCATCCGCCTGGCGGACGACGGCGCCCGCCGCCCGGCGGTGTTCCTCGACCGCGACGGCACGCTCAACGACGACCGCCCTTTCATCAACTGCGGCGCCAATCTGGAGCTGCTCCCGGGCGCCGGCCGGCGCTGCGCCGGCTGCGCGACGCCGGCTTCCTGCTGATCGTGGTGACCAACCAGCCGGTGATCGCCCGCGGCGAGGCCACCTGGGCTGTGATGGCGGACATCCATCGCAAGCTCGAGTGGGAGCTTGGCAAGGCTGGCGCCTACGTCGACGCCATCTACCTGTGCCCGCACCATCCGGACGCCGGCTATCCTGGCGAGGTCCCTGCGCTGAAAGTCGCCTGCGACTGCCGCAAGCCCGCGACCGGATTGGTCGATCAGGCCTGCCGCGACTTCGCGATCGACCGGGCGGCTTCCTGGATGGTCGGCGACTCAACCCGCGACGTCGAGCTGGCGCGCCGCGCCGGCCTCCGCTCGGTGCTGGTGCGCACCGGCAACAGCGGCGCGGACGGCCGCTACCCCGACGTCCGCCCCGACCACGTCGTGGCCGACATCGCCGCCGCGGCCGAGCTGGTCGCCCAGGCTACCCTGGCGCCGGCCGCATGATCATCTCGCGCACGCCGCTGCGGGTCAGCTTCTTCGGCGGCGGCTCCGACCTGCCGGCCTACTACCGTCGGCACGGCGGGGCGGTGCTCTCCACCACGATCGACAAGTCGGTCTACGTCACCGTCAGCCGCAAGTTCGACGCCGCGGTGCGGGTCAGCTACTCGCGCACCGAGGAAGTGGCGCGCGCGGCGGACGTCGAGCACCCGCTGGTGCGCGAGGCGCTCGGCCTTCTGGGCATCGAGGGCGGGATCGAGATCACCTCGGTGGCCGACATCCCGGCCCGCGGCACGGGCCTGGGCTCCTCCAGCGCCTTCACAGTCGGTCTGCTCAACGCCTTGCACGCCTACCAGGGCCGTCACGCGCCGGCTGCGCGGCTGGCCGAGGAGAGCTGCGATATCGAGATCGAGCGCTGCGGAGAGCCGATCGGCAAGCAGGACCAGTACGCGGCGGCGTTCGGCGGCTTCAACTTCATCCGCTTCCACGCCGACGACCGCGTCGAGGTGACCAGGCTGGTTTGCCCTGCGGACGTGACTGCCGAGCTGCAGCGGCGGCTGCTGTTCTTCTACACCGGCGTCACCCGCTCGGCCTCGGCCCTGCTGGGCGTGCAATCGGCGGCGGTCGCTTCGCCGGGTCCGGTCGCGCGCGCCACCAGCGAGCTCACCTGCCTGGCGGCTCAGGCGTTCGAGGCTATCTGCAAGGGCGACCTCGATCCGCTCGGCCCGATGCTGGACGCGGCCTGGCGGCTGAAGCGGGGCCTCGCGCCCGGCGTCAGCACCGAGCTGATCGACCAGGCGTACGCTGCGGCGATCGCCGCGGGCGCCCAGGGCGGCAAGCTGCTGGGCGCCGGCGGCGGCGGCTTCCTGATGTTCCTGGCCCCACCTGCGCGGCACGACGCCATCCGCGCCGCGCTCGGGGCGTTTGCGCGAAACGCCATTCCGCTTCGCGCCCCACGGCAGCAGCATCATCTTCGTGCATGAGTGACAGCGCCGCCCTGAACGACGCTACTCCGGCCAAAGCGTCGCGCGAGGTGGTGATCGAGGCCGGCCGCACCGATCGCCACTACTGGGCCGACCTCTGGCGCTATCGCGAGCTGTTCCAGGTGCTGGCCTGGCGCGACGTGACCATCCGCTACAAGCAGACGGTGATCGGCGTCGCCTGGGCGGTGATCCGGCCGCTGCTGGCGACGGTCATCTTCAGCGTGCTGATGGGCCGGTTGGCCAAGCTGCCGAGCGACGGCGGCGCGCCCTACCCACTGATGGTGTTCGCCGGCATGCTGCCGTGGACCTTCTTTGCCACCGCCTTCTCCGACGCCTCGGCGAGCCTGATCGGCAACACCAACCTGGTCAGCAAGGTCTACTTCCCGCGCCTGATCGTGCCGACCGCGGCCATCGTTGCGGCGACGGTCGATTTCGCGATCGGCCTCGTCCTGCTGGCAGCGCTGATGCTCTGGTTCCGCTTCGCGCCGGACTGGCGGATCGTCTTCCTGCCGCTCTTCGGCGCGATGGCCTTCCTCGCCGCGCTGGGTCCCAGCCTTTGGATCGCCTCGGTGAACGTCCGCTACCGCGACTTCCGCTATGTGGTGCCGTTCATCGTGCAGTTCGGTCTCTACGTCTCGCCGGTGGCCTACAGCTCGGCCGTCGTCCCGGAACGCTGGCGGCTCGCCTACTCGCTGAACCCGATGGCCGGCGTCATCGACGGCTTCCGCTGGTGCGTGCTGGGCGGCCGCGCGGCGATCTACTGGCCGGGACTGGCGCTCGGGCTGGCGGTGATTGCGCTGGCGCTGTGGCTGGGGCTCGCCCAGTTCCGCCGGCTCGAGAAGACCTTCGCGGACCTGATCTGACCGCCATGAGCGACGTCGCAGACCAGGCTTCGTCCGACCCGGACCCCGCGGAGCGATCGCCGCGACGCCTCGACTATCTGGACGCCTTGAGGGGCTACGCGATCCTCGGCGTGGTGGCGACGCACGTGCAGAGCCTGGTCAGCGATCGACCGGGCGTCGTCAACGCCTACGCGGACTTCGGGGCGTTTGGCGTCGAGCTCTTCTTCGTGGTCTCGGCCTTCACGCTGACCGAGAGTTGGCGAAAGCGGGATGACGGCCCGACGGCGTTCTACATCCGGCGCTTTTTCCGGATCGCGCCGGTCTTCTGGATCGCCATCTGCGGCTATCTGCTCTTTCCGTGGTGGGCGCGCAGCTATTGGGCGCCACACGGCGTCGGCGTCGGATCGGTGGCGCTGACCGCGCTGTTCCTCAACGGCTGGTCGCCGGAGACGATCAACGCGGTGGTCCCGGGCGACTGGTCGATCGCCGCCGAATGGGGCTTCTACGCGCTGTTTCCGGCGCTGATGCTGCTGCGCTCGTGGCAGTCGGCGGCGATCGCGGCCGTGGTTGCGGCGGCAGCGGCAGTTGCGGCCTATCAGCCGGCGTTCGCCGCGCTGCACGCCGGTTATCCGCAGGCGCCGGCTGACCTGATCCGGCAGATGGAAGCATTCTGGCTGCCGGGCGTCCTCTACGTCTTCATCGCCGGAGTCGGCGCCGCGCACGCCAGCCGCGCGTTGCGGCCGTCGCCGCGGGCGGCGACCCTCGAAGTCGTCGCGGCCCTGGCGTTGCTGGTGATGCTCCCCTGGACCGGGCGACTGGCGGCCTTGCCGGCGCTGGGGCCGACCGTCGCGTTCTTGCTGCTCATTCACGGGCTTTCGCTTGGCGCGGCGCCCTGGCTGGTCAATCGCGTCATCAAGCGCATCGGCGTGGTCTCGTTCTCGATCTACCTTTGGCACTTCGCGGTCATTACAGCCTTGCGGCCCTTCACACTCGGCTGGCCCGGGCTGCACGGCGCGACCTACGCCCTTCTCTACGTGGTGGTTCTCGCGCTGGCCTATGCCCTCGCCGAGTGCAGCTATCGCCTGGTTGAACGCCCGGCGACGCGCCTCGGGCGCCGCCTGGCCGACATCCAAGCCTGCAGGCGGCAAGCGGTCGCCTCGCCCCTGGAAGCGGCAAGCTCATGAGGCCGCAAGACCCGTCAGCGGCGGTCGCGATCCAGGTCGAGGGCCTCTCCAAACGCTACCTGATCGGCCACCGCACGGCGGACCGCACGAAGTCGTTCCGCGAGATGGTGATGCGCTCGGCCCGCGCCGCGGGGCGCACGGCGCTCGATGCCGCGCGCGGACGTCCGTTGGTGGCCGGCGACGACGTGGAGGAATTCTGGGCGCTGCAGGACGTGTCGTTCGAGGTGGCGCGCGGCGAGGCGGTCGGGGTCATCGGCCGCAACGGCGCGGGCAAGAGCACGCTCCTGAAGCTGCTCAGCCGGATCACCGAGCCGAGCCGCGGGCGCGCCGTGATCCGCGGCCGCGTCGCCTCGCTGCTGGAGGTCGGCACCGGCTTCCACCCCGAGCTCACCGGCCGCGAGAACATCTACCTGAACGGCGCGATCCTCGGCATGACGCGGGCCGAGATCGCCGCCGGTTCGACGAGATCGTCGCCTTCTCCGAGGTCGAGCAGTTCCTCGACACGCCGGTGAAGCGCTACTCGTCGGGCATGTACGTGCGCCTGGCGTTCGCGGTGGCCGCGCACCTGGAGCCGGAGATCCTGATCGTCGACGAGGTGCTGGCGGTGGGCGACGTGGCGTTCCAGCGCAAGTGCCTGGGCAAGATGCAGGACGTCGCGCGGCACGGGCGCACGGTGCTCTTCGTCAGCCACAACCTGCCTGCGGTGGTCGACCTGACCACCCGCTGCCTGCTGCTCGACAAGGGCATCCTGACCATGGTCGGCGAGAGCCGGGCCGTCGTCTCGCACTTTCTGGCCGCCAGCAACGCGCGCCTCGTCGACGGCGACGTCTCCGCCTACCGGCGGCCCTTTCGCGACGAGGGCTGGGTGGACATCGAGCGCGTCTCGGTGTGCGGCGCGCCGCCCGGCGCCATCACGGTGCAGCCGGCCGACAAGATCGCCATCGAGGTCGAGCTGCGCGCCTATCGGCCGGTGAGTGACGGCGTCGTCGTGATCAACCTGCTGAACAACAACCTGGAGATCGTCGCGACGCTGATGTCGTCAGACGACGGGCAGCTCTTCTCGATCGACACCGGCCAGCACACCATCCGGTGCGACGTAGGCCCGCTGGCGCTGGCGCCCGGCGAATATCTGCTCGACGTCGCCACGGCGCCCACCGGCCATCGGCTCGCCTGGGACGCGCTGAACGGCCTACCCGGCTTCCGGATGGCGGGCGAGGACAGCGCCGCCTGGCTGCGCTGGCCGCAGCGGCCGGGGCCCGTCTGGTTCAGGGACGCCAGGTGGTCGACAGGCGCGGCGCCGCCCCGGCGCGCGGCGGGCGCGCTCGCCCAACAGGCGGCCGGCAAGCTGGGCGTACGATGATCCGGCGGCTCAAGTCGGGCGTCCAACGGGTCGCGAACGCGCTGGGCTACAAACTCGAGCGTCTGGGTGCGCCGTCGCCGCCCCACCGGCTGGAGCTCGATCCCGCCTATGCGGACATCATCGCGCGAGTGAAGCCGTTCACGATGACGAGCTGCGAGCGGATCGCCAGCCTGGTCGACGCGGTTCGGCACGTCACGCGGAGCCGCATTCCCGGCGCGGTCGTCGAATGCGGCGTCTGGCGCGGCGGCTCGATGATGGCGGCCGCGCTTGCCTTGCTGGAGGCCAGCGATGAGCGCGATCTCTACCTGTTCGACACCTTCGCCGGCATGACGGCGCCCACCGAGCAGGATGTCGACCACCGCGGCGACCGGGCGGAGGAGATCTACCGAGCCTCGCTGGCGGACGACCACAGCGCGTGGTGCCACGCCAGCCTGGACGACGTGAGGGCCAACCTGCTGTCGACCGGCTACCCGGCCGACAAGCACCACTTCATCAAGGGCGATGTGCTGGAGACCATCCCGGCGGCCGCCCCTGAGGCGATCGCCGTCCTGCGCCTCGACACCGACTGGTACGCCTCGACCCGGCACGAGCTGGCGCACCTCTATCCGCGACTGGCGCCCGGCGGGTTGCTGATCGTCGACGACTACGGCCACTGGAACGGCTGCCGCCAGGCGGTCGACGAGTACTTCGGCGAGAGCCGGCCGTTCATGTTCCCGATCGACTACACCGGCCGGGTCCTGGTCAAAGGAGCGGATCGTGCCGGCTGAGCCCACGGCGACGGCCGTGGCGCAGGCCTCGCCGGCCGCGCCGATTGCGGTCAACCAGCCGCTGCTGGACGGCAACGAGGCGAAATACCTCGCCGAGTGCGTAGAGACCGGCTGGATATCGTCCGAAGGCCCGTTCGTGGGCCGGCTGGAGCGCGGGATGGCGCAGGCGTGCGGCCAGCGGCACGGCATCGCTGTGTCGAACGGCTCGGCGGCGCTCGACGTCGCGGTGGCCGCGCTCGGCATCGGCCCGGGCGACGAGGTGGTGATGCCGACCTTCACCATCATCTCCTGCGCCGCCGCCGTGGTGCGCGCCGGCGCGACGCCCGTCGTGGTCGACTCCGAGCCACTCACCTGGAACCTCGACCCGAGCCGGCTGGAGGCCGCGATCACGCCGCGCACCCGGGCGATCATGCCGGTGCACATCTACGGCCTGCCGGTCGACATGGACCCGGTGACGGAGATCTCCCAGCGCCGTGGGCTGAGGGTGATCGAGGACAGCGCCGAGCAGATCGGCCAGACCTACCGGACCCGCGCCGGCGAAGCGCGGCGGGTCGGCTCTTTCGGCGACGTCGCCACCTTTAGCTTCTATCCGAACAAGCACGTCACCACCGGCGAAGGCGGCATGGTGCTGACCAGCGACGATGCGCTGGCCGACCGCTGCCGCAGCTTGCGCAACCTCTGCTTCGGGACCGAGCGCCGCTTCGTGCACGAGGAGCTGGGCTGGAACTTCCGCATGAGCAACCTGCAGGCGGCCGTCGGAGTCGCTCAATTGGAACGCCTGCCGGCCACCTTGCGCAAGAAGCGCGAGGTCGGCGCCTGGTACGACGCGCTGCTGGCCGACCTCCCGCAGCTGCAGCGGCTGCCGGCGCGCACCGCCTATGCCGAGAACCTCTACTGGGTCTACGGCGTGGTGCTGGCCGACGACGTCCGCTTCGACGCCGAGGCAGCGATGCGGCGGCTTGGCGCGCTTGGCATCGGCACGCGCCCGTTCTTCTGGCCAATGCACGAACAGCCGGTGCTGCGCCGCCGCGGACTCTTCGAAGGCGTGTCATGCCCAGTCGCCGAGCGCATCGCGCGCCGGGGCTTCTACATCCCGAGTGGCGTCGGCCTCAGCAGCGACGAGGCCGAGCGGGTCTCCGACGCCGTACACGGACTATTCGCATGAGCCTCGCGCCACCCCACAGCGCCGGCAACGGACAAACTGATCGAGAAAATCGAGCATAGGGGCGTGATGTTCGCGCTGATCGTTCGCCGCGAGTTCGCCGAGCCGGGCATCCGCTTTTTCACGCCGAACGAGCTTTCCCAGCAGTTGGCGTTCATGCGCCACCCCGCCGGCAAGTTGATCGACGCCCACGTCCACAACCCGGTGACGCGCACGGTGGCCTATACCCAGGAAACCCTGTTCATCCGCAGCGGGCGCCTGCGGGTCGACTTCTACGACAATGACCAGGCCTGGCTCGAGAGCCGCGAGCTGCGCGGCGGCGACGTGATCCTGCTGATCCAGGGCGGACACGGCTTCGAGGTGCTGGAGGACCTCGAGATGTTCGAGGTCAAGCAGGGTCCGTACACGGGCGACGAGGACAAGACCCGCTTCGACGGCCGCCCGCCGACCGCGGCGTCGACCTGATCAGATGCCCAGCTTCGAGAAGTACTCGGCCTTCTACGACCTGCTCTACGCCGACAAGGACTACGCCGCCGAGGCGGACTACGTGGCCCGCGTGCTTGGTCCGGCGCGCTCGGTGCTAGAGCTGGGATCGGGCACCGGTCGGCACGCACGGCTGCTCGCCGACCGTGGCTTCGACGTGCTGGGCGTCGAGCTCAGCCCCGAGATGGCGGCCGAGGCGCGGCGGCGTTCTTGCGATGCGAGGCCGTCCGCCGGCTCGTTCACCTGCGAGGTCGGCGACCTGCGCGCGTTCCGCGCCGGGCGCACGTTTGACGCGGTGATCTCGCTCTTCCACGTGGTCAGCTACCAGACGCGCAACGACGATCTCGCCGCCGCCTTCGAGACCGCCGCCGTGCACCTGGCGCCGGGCGGGCTCTTCCTGTTCGACGTCTGGCACGGCCCGGCGGTGCTGACCCAGCGCCCGACCCCGCGCACCAAGCAGGCCGCCGACGCCAGGCGGCGCGTGCGGCGCACCGCGACGCCGACGCTCGACACCAACCACAGCACCGTTCGGGTCGACTACGAGATCGCGTGCGAGGACCTGGTCACCGGCGACGCCACGCGCTTCGGCGAGACCCACCTGATGCGCTACCTGTTCCCCACCGAGATCGGCTTCCTCGCCGCGGGCGCGGGCTTCGAACGAGTGAGCAGCGAGGAGTTTCTCACCGGGCGCCCGCCGTCGCCGGAGACCTGGGGCGTGGCCTACTTGCTGCGCAAGCAATGACGTCGGTGCGCGTGCTGCGCGAGACCTTCAGCACGGAAGAGAGCTCGGACTGGGCGCCGCATGGCGCGGGCGGCGTCTGGCGACGGCGTCAGGTCGACGCCATCCTGCGCCGGCACGGCATCGAGCCGGTGAACCTGGAGCCGCCACCCAGCCTGCCGTTCCCGCAGCGCATGGCCCGCGCGCTGAAGCTGAAGACGAGGTTCGGCGCCGTCGTGCCAGCGCAGCGGCGGGCGCTTGGCGCAGCCGAGTACGCCGACCGGCTCTATGCGCACAACGCCCGCCGCGCAGGCCTGGCGCCGGCCATCGTGCTGGAATCCGGCTGCGAGCCGGTGGCGGTCGCCGCGCTGAAAGCGCAGGGGTTCACCATCGCCGTGGCGCTCTCGGCGATCAACTCGCTCTGGCTTGGCCGGCCCAATCCGGTGACCGGGGCCTATCCCAACGCGTTCCGCGCCGAGCTGCGCGCGCTGAAGATGGCCGACCACGTGTTCTCGATCTCGCGCGAAGAGCAGCTGCTGCTGAACAACTTCGGGGTCGGCGCGCGCTATCTGCCCTACTTCCCGGACGAGGCCCGCGCCGCCGCCCTGCTGGCCGAGCGCGCCGGCCGCGCGCCACAGCCGCGCGAGTACCTGATCTGCGCCACGCGCGGCAACACCGACACGGTCGACAGCTTCCGCGAGCAGGTGGCGTGGATCGAGGCCGCCGCGCCGCAGGGCGCCGTCTTCCACGTCACCGGCCATCAAACCGAACCGCTGCGCGAGGTGTGGTGCGGCCCGCGCTTTCAGTTCCACGGCACGTGCCCGGACGACCTCTTCGCCCAGGTCAAGGCGCGCTGCTCCGCGGTCTGCGTCCACCAGCGGGCCGGACTGGGCGCGCTGACCCGGGTGCCCGACATGCTGTTGGCCGGCCTCACGGTGGTGGCCAACGGCGCGGCGGCGCGCAGCTTCATCGGGACGCAGGGGGTTTTGGTCTACGACACGCCCGGGCAGATGGGTGCGCTGCTGGCCGGCGACATCCCGACACCGCCGCCGCCGGAGCGGCCGTTGGAGCTGGAGGACGCGCTGGCGGCCTGCGTGCTCGCCGCCGCGGGTTGCGGAGCCGGACATGGCGGTTGAGAGCGCCGCCACGCCGGCTGGAACCGAGGGCGATCCCGTGCGGGCCCAGCCGGCCAGCCGACGCGTGGCGGACCCCTATCTCGCGCCCGCCTGTCGCCCGTCGACGCTCGACAGCTTCGGCAACCGGCGGCTGATCCTGGCGGCGCTGAAGCGTGAGCTGGCCTCGTTCTCTGGCCTCGTGCTCGACGTCGGCTGCGGCATGAAGCCCTACCGCAGCCTGCTGCTGGCGCCGCCCAGCCGGGCGTCGGCCTACGTCGGCGTCGACCTGACCGACAATCCTTACGCGGCGCCGGACCTCGAATGGGATGGCCTGACGCTGCCCAAACCCGACGCCAGCGTCGATGCCGTGCTGATGACCGAGGTGCTCGAGCACTGCGCCGAGCCCGGCGCGGTGTTGAAGGAGGTCGCCCGCGTCCTGTGTCCTGGCGGCTTCCTGTTCATCACCACACCCTTCATCTGGCCGATCCACGCCATCCCCCATGACGAGTATCGCTTCACGCCGTTCGCTCTGGAGCGGCTCTTGAAGGAGGCCGGCTTCTCCGACCCGCGGATCGCCGCGACCGGCGGCCGCGACGCGGTGCTCGCTGTCACGCTCGGCCTCTGGGCCGGCCGCATGCCCACCAACTCGTGGCTGGAACGCGCCATCCAGCGCGGCCTGACCGTCCTCATGTGGCCGCTGGTCGGCTGCTGTTCCGGCTCGATCGGCCCCCCACGCGTTTCGACGAGAGCACGCTGCTCGTCGGCCTGAGCGCCGCCGCGGCGAAACGCGATTGAGCGCCAGGCTCGCCGTCATCACCGCCCAGGTCGGCGCGGTCAGCGAGACCTTCGTGCGCAAGCATATCGAGGGCATCGCGCCAGGCGAGACCGTCGCGGTCGCGCTGCGCTCCAGCCATCCGACCGGCGGGCGCTGGGACGCGGACTGCCCGGTGCTCTACCTCGACGAAGTCGCCCGGGAAGTGGCCCGCGCGCCTGGCGCACCGGGCCGGGCGGAGCATGGCGCCAGCTGCGGGCGAACGCGGTGACGAGCTTCCTGCGCCAGCACGGCGTCGGCGTCGTGCTGGGCGAATACCTCGATCTCTTCGTCGAGTTCGTGCCACTGCTGGACAGCTTGCGCATCCCGTACGTGACGCAAGGCCACGGCATCGACCTCAGCGCGTCGCTGCGAGATGCGGACATCGCCCGCAGCTACCAGGCCTACCACTCGGCGCGCGCCGTGCTGACGCGTTGCGAGTTCCATCGCCAGCGGCTGATCGAGCTCGGCCTGCCGGCCGGGAAGGTGCACGTGAACCCGGGCGGGGTCGACCTTCCCGACCAGGCGCCCGAGCGTGGCCCATCGGCCGGCAAGCGGCTGCTGGCGATCGGGCGGATGACCGCCAAGAAGGGGCCGATCTACACGCTGGAGGCCTTCCGCCGTGCCGCCGGCCGCGATCCGGCGCTGCACCTCGACTACGTCGGCGGCGGCGAGCTGGAGGACGCGGTCGCGCAGTTCGTCACCGCCTGCGACCTCGCCGGCCGCGTCACCCTGCACGGCCCAGCCAGCGAAGCGACCAAGGCGCGGCTGCTCGGCGAGTGCGGCGTCTTCGTTCAGCACAGCCTCACCGATCCTGCCACTGGCGATGAGGAAGGGCTGCCGGCCAGCATCCAGGAGGCGATGGCGAACGCTCTGCCAGTGATCAGCACCCGCCATTCGGGCATCCCCGAGGCCGTCGTGCACGGCCAGACCGGGCTGCTGATCGACGAGGGCGACGTGGACGGCATGGCCGAGGCGATGCTGGCGATCGGCCCGATGGCCGCTGCGCTCGGCGCGGCGGGGCGGCGCCACGCGCTGGCGTGCTACGGCTGGCCGGCTGAGCGCGCGCGCCTCTCCGGCTGGCTGTTCGGCGAGGCGGCCGCCGCCGCATGAGCGAGCCGCTGGTGTCCGTGATCACGCCGACCCGCAACCGCTTGAAATTGCTCCAGGAGACGCTGGATTCGGTCGCTGCGCAGACGCTGGCCGACTGGGAGCACCTGGTGGTCGACGACGGCTCCGACGACGGCACGCCGGAGCTGATGGAGTCGCGCGCCGCCGCCGACCCGCGGGTGCGCTACCTGGTCCGCCAAGGTCCGTGCTCGGGCGCCAATGTCTGCCGCAACCTCGGGATAAGGGCGGCCCGGGCGCCGTTCGTCGTGCTGCTCGACTCCGACGACGTGCTGGCGCCGCAGTGCCTGGAGCGGCGGGCGGCGGTGATGTCGCGCAACGCCGATCTCGACTTCGCCACCTTCCAGTCCGGCGTCTTTGTGGACGAGATCGGCGACATCCGCGCCGAGCTCGACCCGCAGCTGAGCGGGGACGACCTCTGCCGGTTCCTCTATTTTGAGGCGCCGTGGATCATCACCGCGCCGATCTGGCGGCGCGCGACGTTGATGCGGCTGGGCCTCTTCGACGAGACGCTGCTCAGCTGGCAGGACATCGAGCTGCACGTGCGGGCGATCTGCGCCGGCAGCCACTACGTGCGCTTTGCCGAGGTCGATCATCACGTCCGCTGGCAGTTCGAGCCCGGCAAGGTCAGCGTCGAGCAGCGCCGCTCGCCGAAGCACCTCGAAGGCGCGCTCGACGTCATCGAGCGGCTGGAGGCGCACGTGCGCGGCGGACCGGGCATGAACTGGGTGCGGCAGCGGGCGCTCTGCAGCCTCTACTTCTTCGTCGCCGAGCGCTGGCTGGAGCGCGGCGAGCTCGCGCCGGCGCTGACGGCGTGGCGGCGCATCCGTGATCGCCGGCTCGGTCCGGCGCATCTGCACGCGACCGGCGCGGCGCTGCTTCGGCTGCGGGTGGCCGGGGCGCCGTGCGGGCGGGCGATCCACAAGTGGAAGGGGTGGGCGCGCCTGCGCACCGTCCCCGAGCTGGTGCCCGGTCAGGCTTAGCGACTCGCTGCATGAGCGTGCAGAAGACCGACGTGATCTACATCGCCGGCGCGGCGCACGATGCGCGCTACACCCGCATTTGCGTGGCGTCGGTGCGGCGGGCCTACCCGACCCTGCCGGTCAGGATCCTTTCCGGCGGCCCGCTCGAGGCGGGCCTGGCCAGGGAACTGGCGCAGTGCTGGGACGTGGGATTGGCAGACCTGCCGCGCCGCGACTACGGCTGGGGCTTCGTGAAGCTCGAGCCGCTGTTCGGGCCGGCGGGCGAGCGCTTCCTGGTGCTCGAACTTCGACACCGTCATCACCGGCCCGGTGCTCGACGCGTGGGACGGGGCGGACGGGCCGTTCCTGGTCGACGACGAACGCCAGACCGAGGCCGACGCGCGGCGGCTCTATTACGACTGGGAGCGGCTGCGGGCGGGCGCGCCGCAGACCCGGGCGCCAGTGTTCCTCTTCAACTCCGGCCAGTGGTTCGGCACCGCCGGCGTGCTGTCGCGCGCCGACTTCGAGTCGGTGCTGGCCTGGAGCGAGCCGCCGCAGCTGCGCTTTCCCGACTGCTTCATGGGCGGCGACCAGGGCGTGCTGAACTGGGTGCTCAATCAGAAGGCGGGCGAAGGCGCGTTCACGGTGGGGCGCAAAGCGATCATGCGCTGGCCGAAGCACTCGATGGCCGGGCTGTCGGCCGCGGAAGTGGCCGCGGGCGAGGCGCCGGCATTGGCCGTGCACTGGGCCGGACTGAAGAAGCCGCGCCTAAGCGCGATGCCAGGCGCCGATCTGCTGGCCTGGTTCGAGCAGCTCTACTACGAGCGCGTGCCGAACGGGCCGCTGCTGAGGGCGACCCGCAGCGCCCGCTACGCCCTGCCGCACAAGCCGTCGCCGCGCGCCGTGCTGCGCAAGGCCGGCCGGGCGCTCAGGGGCCGCGCTTGGGCGTAACCATCCTCAACGCCCTCGCGCTACTGGAGGCGCGGGCCGAGGGGGCGAGCTTCGAGCGCACCCTGACGCTCGGGCGCCTGGCCGGCTTCCTCTCGCCAAAGGACCTGGCGCGGATCGCCCGGGCGCTGCCGCCGCAGACCACGTTCGCCAAGGCCGTCGCGCGCGGCGAGAGCCCCACATTCATGGACGACCTCTTTCGCGCGATGGGGGCGAACGAGGTCGAGACGCTGGACGTCAGCGCCTTTGAAGGGGCGACGATCGTCCACGACCTGAACCAGCCGCTGCCCGAGGCGCTGCACGGACGGTTCGACGCAGTCGTCGACGGCGGCACCCTCGAGCACGTGTTCAACGTCCCGGTGGCGATGAAGAACGCCATGGATGCGGTGGCCCCCGGCGGGCGTTTCTACGCCTCGCTGCCGGCCAACAACTACTGCGGGCACGGCTTCTACCAGTTCAGCGCCGAGTTTTTCTATCGCGTGTTCTCGCCGGAAAACGGCTTCGCGCTGGAGAAGCTGCTGGTCGGCCGCGCCTGGGCGCACGGGCGCTGGCTGGACGGCCCGGCCTTCGACGTCACCGATCCCAACGTCATGCGCGAGCGGGTCAACATCGGCGGCGACGGCGGCCTGCTGTTCCTGGTGCAGGCGCGCAAGGACGCCGCGGCGCCAGTGTTCGCCAACTGGCCGCAACAGAGCGACTATTCCGCCCAGTGGGCGCAAGGCGGCGGGGCCGACGCGCCGGCCGTGCAGCCCGCCACGTCCGTCGTCAGGCTGATGACCCGCGCCGGCGGCGCAGTCCGGCTGCTGCGGCGCATTCACGCCCTTGGGAAGTGGCGCAGGCAGTCGCGCGCCAACCCGGCGCTGAAGGCGCACGAGTGGCCGTTCTGAGCCGCGAAGCGCGGATGCTTCCAACGGCGGCCGCGCTGGTCGAGAAACTGCCTCGGCCGCTGCGCCGGCACCGGCTGATGACCGGCTGGATGCGGCTGACCGGCGAGGATCCGGTGCAACTGGTGCGAATCCGGGACGAGGCGTTCGGTTACGCCGACATGCGCGACGGCTTCCTGCGGCTGATCCCGATCGAGGGCGACTACGACCACGACTTCTTCCGCATCGCCGACGCGCTGCTGGCGAAGGGTGGTGACTTCCTGGATGTCGGCGCCAACTTCGGGCTGCTCAGCTTCGGCCTCGCCGCCCAAGCACGCCGCGCAAGTGCGCTTCCATCTCTTCGAGCCGATCCCGCGCCTGGTGGACGTCATCGGCAGCACGCGCGCCCTCTATCCGCAGATGCGACCTCACCTTGAACGCCGCGGCGGTGGCTGACTTCGACGGCGAGACCGCCTTCGACGTCGCCGACGAACAGACCGGTCGCTCGCACATCGATCCGGCCGGCGCGCTGCGAACGCCGCGTCGTGAAGCTCGACACCTATCTCGGCGAGCGGGGCGTCGACGCGGTCGCGCTGATGAAGCTCGACGTCGAGGGCTACGAGCTGGCGGCGCTGCGGGGCGCCGCGGCGGCGCTGGGGCGGCGCGCGGTGGCGGCGATCTACTTCGAGTACTTCGAGAAGTACCTCGTCCGCGTCGGACCGCCGGATGCGCTGATCGCCTTCCTGGAATGCTGGATTACGAGGTCTGCTTCTGCCGCGCGTCCGACCTGGCGGGCGTCGGCGGACCCACCCACACGCTGGCGCACGGCCTGCCGGGCCACGGGTTGCCGCTCACGCCGACACGGGGCTACTCGCGGCCGGCGATGACCGACCTCCTGGCCGTGCCGCGGGTCCATCTTGTCGGGCTCTAGCCGGTGCTAGGTTTGCTGGAGCGACCGGCTGAGCGACGCTGCGGCCCCCGCGCTGTCCGTCGTCATCTGCACCCACAATCCGCGAACGGACTACTTCGCCCGCTGCCTCGCCGCGCTGCAGGCGCAGACGCTGCCCGCCACGAGTGGGAACTGGTGATCGTGGACAACCTCAGCAGCGATGCCGCTGGCCGGCGCCTCGATCTCGGCTGGCATTGCGGCGCGCGCCTGGTCCGCGAGGAAAAGCTCGGCCTGACGCCGGCGCGGCTGCGCGGCATCCGCGAGGCGGCGGGCCAGATCCTGGTGTTCGTCGACGACGACAATGTGCTCGCCCCGGACTACCTCGAGACGGCGCTGCGCGTCGCCCGCGAGAGGCCGTTTCTCGGCGCGTGGAGCGGCCAGTGCCTGCCCTGTTTCGACGAGCCGCCGGCGCCCTGGACCGAGCGCTATTGGGGCACGCTCTGCATCCGCCGGTTCGAGACCGAGCTGTGGTCGAACCTGCCGCGCCTTGCCGACACCATGCCGGCCGGCGCGGGGCTCTGCGTGCGGCGCGCCGTGGCGCAGCGCTACCTCAACCTGCACGACGGCGGCCAACGTCGCTTCCAGCTCGACCGCACCGGCAACTCGCTGATCTCCGGCGGCGACAACGACCTGGCCGCCTGCGCCTGCGACCTTGGGATGGGCATGGGGCTGACGCCGGACCTGAAGCTCGAGCACCTGATCCCGCCGCAGCGGCTGACGGCCGACTACATCGAACGGCTGGTCGAGGGGATCGAGTTCTCGGCGGTGGTGCTGGACGCGAGCCGCGGCCTCGCCCGAGCGCCGCGCGGCCGGCTCGGACGGGCGGCGGACGCTCTGCGGGTCGCCCGGCTGCGTGCGCCGCACAATCGCATCCTCGCCGCCGTCTACCGCGGACGGGAGCGCGCCGCGCGCTTCCTTGCGGGTCAGGCCGCCGCGCCGGAGCACGGCTGATGGCCAGCGCGCAGACCGCCGCGGCGCCACGCGCGGCGGCCGACGGCGCGGCGGGCGATGCGCCCGCGCCCGGACCGCGCGCCGCCCTGCTGCGCGCACTGGCGGCGGACACCCGTTTCACCGTCGTGTCCAACAATTGCTGGGGCGCGCACATCTACCAGGCGCTGGGCGTTCCCTACGCCACCCCGTTCGTCGGCCTCTTCATTCCGCCGGCCGACTATCTGGAGCTGGTCGAGAATCTCGATGCGCTGGTGGGCGCCGAGCTCAGCTTCGTGCGCGAGAGCCGCTCGGCCAGCGTCAACGAGTGGCGGACGCGCGAGCGGCTCGGCTACCCGATCGGGCTGCTGGGCGGGCGCGTGGAGATCGACTTCCAGCACTATCGCAACGAGGACGAGGCGTGCGCAGCGTGGCGGCGGCGCGGCGCGCGGATCAACCCCGATCCGGCCCGGCGGTTCTTCAAGTTCGACGACCGCGAGGGCGCGACGGCCGCGCAGATCGCGGCGTTCGCGGCGCTGGCCGCGCCCAACAAGGTATGCTTCACCGCCCGGCGCCACCAGACGCCCACAGTTCTCGCGCCCGCTGCACGAGGCGAGGACCACGTGCTCGACGGCGTCTCGCTCGCGGGCGTCTCGCGCCGCACCTTCAATACCCTGCGCTGGATCAGCGCCCTGCCCCGCTGGCTGCCGCTGCCCTCGCTCGTATGACGCCGAAGGTGCTGCACGTGGTCGGCGTCATGGACCGCTGGTCGGTGGAGACCTGGCTGCTGCAGCTGATGGCGCACGCCGCGCGGCGCGGCCAGCCGCTGGACTGGACCTTCTATTGCGCGTTCGGCCAGCCGGGTGCGCGCGACTGCGAGGCCAGGGCGCTGGGCGCGCGCGTGGTCCGCTCGCCGGTCCCGATCGGCGACAAGCTGGCCTTCGCGAAAGCCCTGCGCGCCGAGGTCGACAGCGGCGGCTACGATGTGCTGCACTGCCACCACGACCTGATCTCGGGCGTCTACCTGCTCGCCACTGCGGGACTGCGCGTGCCGAAGCGCATCGTGCATGTCCACAACCTCGACGAGGCGGTGCTGACGCCGAGCCCGCTGAAGCAGGCGGTGCTGCGCCCTGCCCTGCGCCGCATTTGCCTGACGATGGCCGATCAGATCGTCGCCAACTCCGACCAGTCGCTCGACACCTTCCTGGCCGGCCGGCGGCGCGACCCGCGGCGCCATCGCGTGCAGCCGATCGCCGTCGATCCGGCGCGGTTTGTCGCCACCGCGCCAGATCGCGCAGGCTTCCGGCGCGCGCTGGGTCTGACCGAGGACGCGCCGATCCTGTTGTTCGCGGGCCGCATGACGCCCGAGAAGAACCCGGTGTTCGCCGTCGACGTGCTGGCCGCGCTCCGGCGCCTGATGCCGCAGGCCGTCGGCGTCTTCGCCGGCTCGGGCAGCCTGGAGGCCGAGGTGCGGGCCCGCGCGGCCGAGATCGGCCAGGCCGACGCGGTCCGGACGCTCGGGTGGCGCGACGACGTCGCCGAGGTGATGGGCGCCGGCGACTGGTTCATCCTGCCCCACCCGCACCACCCGGCCGAGGGGTTCGGCGTCGCGGTCGTGGAAGCCCAGCTGGCTGGCCTGCGGCTACTGGTGTCGCTGGGCGTCTCCGACGCACCGATCCTCGCCGGCGCGGTTTGGCGGCGGCTCTCGCTGGACGACGGGGCGGACGCCTGGGCCGAAGCCGCCGTGCGGCTCTGGAACGAGCCTCCGCCGTCGCGCGAGACCGCGGCAGCCGCGCTGGCAGCCTCGCCGATGGACCTCGACCGGGCGCTGGATGCCATGACGGCGCTGCATGGCGCGGCGCGAGGCCGCGCGCCATGAGCCTCACCGAGCGGCTCGGGGCGGGCGAGTTCGAGTTCGGCCTGACGCTCGCCCAGGCGACCTTCTACCGGCTGGAGCGCGCGTTTGGCGGGGCCTTCTTCCGCCGGCCGCCGCCGCCGATCGCCGAGCCTCGCCTGCTCAACCTCGGTTGCGGACCGCACGTGTTCGAGGGCTGGGTCAACGCCGACGACTACGCGTTCAAGCGGGCGCTGCGCGAGCCGGCGTTCCGCCCCAACTGGCGGCTGGACATCACCCGGCCCTGGAATTGCGCGGGCGACCACTGGGACGGCGTTTTCACCGAGCACGTGCTGGAGCACGTCAGCTACGCCGAGGCGATCGCGGCGCTACGCGAATGTCTGCGTACGCTGAAACCTGGCGCCTGGCTGCGAGTCAGTACGCCGGACGTGAAGACCTACGTCGACTTCTACGAGGGACGGCTCAAGAGGCCTGAGTTCGCGCCGATCCCGCACCCGGCGGTCGGCATCTCGTTCCTGACCCAGATGCACCTGCACCGCTCGGCCTGGGACGCCGACCTGATGACGCGGGTGTTGACCGAGATCGGCTTTGCGGACGCGCGGGCCGCGAGCTTCGGGGCCGGGACCGATCCGCGCCTGGTGCGCGACGACCCGGACAAGGCGCACGAGAGCCTCTACGTCGAGGCGCGCAAGCCGTGAATGCGCCGCTCCGCGCGCCGACCTCCGCAGCCGGCCCCGACCCGCGGCCGCTGAAGGTGCTGCACCTGATCGACAACCTCGGCATGGGCGGCGCCGAGGCGTGGCTGATCGAGCTCTTGCGGCACTGGCGCGCCGAGGGTGGCCTGGTCAACGCCGAGATCCTGGCGACTGGCGGGCGGCCGGGCGTGCTCGACGGCGAGGCGACCGCGCTTGGCGCGGCGATCCACTACCTGCCGTTCGGCCGCAGCAGCCTGCCGCGGTTCGCGGCCGGCTTTCGCCGCATCCTGAGGGACGGCGGCTACGACGCCATCCACGACCACCAGGATCATGCGAGCGGCTGGCACTATCTGATCGGCGCGGGGCGGCTGCCAGCGGTGCGGATCACCCACGTCCACAACCCGGCCTACCAGATCCGCAACAACTACGGCGTCACCGCGGGGCGCCGCCTCACCGGCCAGGTCGGGAAGCGGCTGGCAGCCCGCTACGCCACCCACATCCTCGGCACCTCGCGCGAGGCGATCGCCGCCTACGGTTTCGACGCGCCGGCGTTCCGCCGCACGCAGAAGGCCGCGCTCTATTGCGGCCTCGACCCCGCCCGCTTCGTCGCCAGTCCGGCCGCGCGCGCCTCGGTGCGGGCGGAGTTCGGTTGGCCGCACGATGCAGCCATCGTGCTGTTCGCCGGACGCTTCGACGTCTCGCCGGAGCTCGGACATCCCCGCAACCACAAGAACTCCGGCTTTGCCGTCGACGTTGCGATCGACAGCGGCCGCCATGACTGCGGCGTTCGCTTCGTCTTCGCCGGCCCGTTCAGCGAAGCGACGCCGATCCTCCGAACCCGCGTCGAGGCGGCCGGGCTTGGTGAGCGCATCGTCTTTGCCGGCGTGCGTCGCGACATCGGGCGGCTGATGGCCGGCGCCGACGCGCTGTTCTTCCCGTCGCGCGCCGAGGGCCTGGGCATGGTCGCCGTCGAGGCGCAGGCGGCCGGCCTGCCGGTGTTGGCCTCCACCGGCGTGCCGAAAGAGTGCGTGGTGGTCCCCGAACTGGTCGACTTCCTGGAGGTCGACGCCGGCGCGGTCGCCTGGCGCGACGCGTTGCTGGCCATGGTCCGGGCGCCACGCTTCGATCCGGTCGATGCCAACCGGCGCGTGGCGGCCTCGCCGTTCGCGATCGCGCACTCGGCGCGCCGCCTCGCCGAGCTCTACGGGTCCGGCGGCCCGGCATGATCAACTTCATCTCGCATCTCCCGAAGCACCTGCGCACCGGCGGCTTCTCGGCGATGAACGCGGCGGCCTGCGCGGCGTTGGAGCAACGTCACCAGGTCGCCTACGTCGGCCCGATCGATCCGCCGGCGGTCCCCTGGCAGAAGGCCGTCTCCAAGGCGCTGCGGCTCTCAGGGCGCGGCGGCGACTTCTTCGCCTACTCCGAACGACGGCTGAGGACGATCGCACGTGAGGTGGAGCGGCGCGCCAAGGCCGGCGCGCGGCTGGATTTCTTCCATGGCTTCACCGCCTGGATCGCGACGCGCCCGGCGCGGCCCTACGCCGCCTGGAGCGACTGCACCTTCGCCGACTACATCGAGATCTTCCACGATCGGCGGGTCTTCCGCGCCGACGACCTCGCACGGATCGAGCAGGCGGAGGCGCAATGGCTGCGCGGCGCGCGTCGGGTGCTCTTCACCAGCGAGTGGGCGGCGCAGCGCGCAACCCAGGCCTGCGGCCTCGATCCCGACCGGGTCGGCTCGGTCGGCATCTTCGGTGAGCTGGAGCCGCCGCCCACCGACGTCTACGCCGGCGAGGCGAGCTTCGCGTTCGTCTCCACCGACTTCGCCGCCAAGGGCGGGCCGGTGGTGCTGGAGGCCTTCCGGCGGGTGCGCGAGGCGCGTCCCGACGTGCAGTTGACCATCGTTGGCGCGCCGCCGCCCCAGCTCGCCGCCGAGCCTGGCCTCCGCTACGCCGGCTTCCTGCGCAAGGAAGACCCGTCGGAGTTGGCGCAGTTCCGCGCCGTGCTGGCCGGTGCGCGGGCCGTCGTGCATCCGACCCGCAGCGACATCGCCCCGCTGCTGCTCGTCGAGGCGGCGATGTTCGGCTGCCCGGCGATCGCCTCGCGCGCCTTCGCCATTCCGGAACTGGTGGCGGACCGCGAGAGCGGCCGCTTGCTGGATGCGCCTGGCGATCCGGCCGAAGTCGCCGCGGCGATGACCTGGATGCTCGACAATCCGGCCGCCTATGCCGCCATGCGGGCGGCCGCCTGGCGGCGCGCCCGCGACCTTCACAGCAAGGCGCGCTTCGAAGCGAGGTTACTGGCGTTCATCGACGCGGCGCTGGCCGACGTGCGGGCGGCGGCGTGAAGATCCTCTTCCTGGGTCCGATCGGCGAAGGCCAGACCTCGCGGATGCGCATGCGGGCGCTACAGCGGCTGGGACACGAGGTGGTCGGCGTCGAGACCGTCGCGCCCTGGCTGCGGGCTTCCTGGCTGGCGCGCCAGACGCAGCGGCGGCTGGGCCGGGGCGCCGTCGATCGACGAGATCAACCGCACGGTGCTGGGGGCCGCGGCGAGCTTCCGCCCCGACCTCGTCTGGGGCGAGAAGCAGGAGTACCTGCGGCCCGAGACGCTGGAGACGCTGGGCGCGGCCGGCGCGCGGCGGGTCCACTTCACGCCCGACCCTTATTTCGTGCTCGATTGGCGCCGCACATCGGTGATGGACCGCTCGATCGGCCGCTACGACGTGCTGGTCTACTGCAAGGCCTACGAGCGAGCCGACTACGAGGCGCTCGGCAAGCCGCTGGTCTACATGCCGCTGGGCTATTGCGACGAGACCCACCGGCCGTTGCCCTCCGACGATCCGCGTTGGGCCTGCGCGGTCGGTTTCCTCGGCGGGTGGGAGCCGCGCCGCGAGCAGTTGCTGCGCGCACTCGCTGGCGCGATCGACGACCTGAAGATCCGCGGCGCCTACTGGGACTTCCTGCAGGACGGCCGCTGGACGCCGAGCCGCCAGGTCGTCCTCGCCCGCCTAGCCGGCGGCGAGCCCTTCCGGATCGCCAGGGACGCGCGGCTCGGCCAGGCCTGGCAGGGCGGCGAGGTGCTGGGCGACGACTACGCCCGCGCGCTGACGGCGGCGCGGATCGGGGTCGGCTTCCTGCGCAAGACCTGGCCGGATCAGCACACCACCCGCAGCTTCGAGATTCCCGCCTGCGGCAGCCTGCTGCTCGCCGACCGCACCGAGGAGCACCGGTCGTTCTTCGAAGAGGGGCTCGAGGCTGAGTTCTTCGGCTCCGAGGCGGAGCTGGTCGACAAGGCGCGCTTCTACGCCGCCAACGAAAGCGCGCGCCAGCGCATCGCCGCCGCCGGCCGCGCGCGTTGCGAGGCCTCAGGCTACGCCTACGTGGAGCGGTTGCGCCCTGTCTTGAGCTTCATCGAACGCATCGATTCCATCATCCCGGCTCGCCAGCGAGGCCACGCGGCGGCCAGCGGCGCGACGGCCGCCGCTTGACACCCCGCCAAGGCTCGCCGACTGCCATCAGGCGGCCCGTGCGGGTCGAGCGCCAGCGTCCGTTCGGATCGAGATGACTGTCTCCATCATCGCCTGCGTCGGCTCGCTGTTCGTGCTGCTCTACCTGCTGCGCCGCTACCAGCTGTCGCTCGGCCTGCCGCTGGCCTACCTCGGCTCGCTGCTGCTGATCCACGTGCCCGGCGCGTTCGCCCATCTGGTGGCGGCCGACCGGATGCGGGGCAACGAGTTCGTCGAGACCGGGGCCTTCTACACCGCGATCGGATGCGTCTGCTTCGTCGCCGGGGTGTGGCTGGCTCGCGCCACGACGCGCCCGCCGCAGCCTCCACAGCCCGCCAACCGCCGCGCGTTCGCCTACTTCTGCCTGATCGGCGGGTGGCTGTTCGTCTACGGCCTGAGCCCGCTCACCCGCATCTCCAGCTTCGGCGCCGTGATCGAGACGGGCGGCGCCATCTGGATGCTTGGCACGATGCTGGGCCTGCGCGCTGCGGTCCAGGCGGGTAGTTTTCAGCGCGCGCTCGTCTGGGCCGCCGCGCTGGCCGTCTATCCGACCTTGATGTTGCTGCTCGGCGGCTTCCTCAGCTACGGCGCCGCCGCCGCGATGATCGTCCTGGCGATATTGACCATCCACGCGCGCACCTATGCTCGCGCCGTGATCGGCATCGTGATCGCCTCCTTCATCGGGCTGACGTTCTTCGTCAACTACTTCGACCACCGCGACGATATCCGCATGAACGTCTGGGGCGGCGCGTCGATGGAGAACCGCCTCGGCAGCGTCGGCGACATATTCGCCAGCCTTCACCTGGTCGATCTGGACAACGAGAAGGATCTGACTGCGCTCGATGAACGCCTGAACCAGAACATGTTTGTGGGCCTCGCGGCAGCTCGCATCCAGCAGGGCCAGGTCGACTTCCTGGACGGGCAATCCGTGACCGACGGCCTGATCGCGATCATCCCGCGCGCGTTCTGGCCCGACAAGCCGACCACCGCCGGCAGCGGCCAGATGGTCGCCGAGATAACCGGGCTGCAGCTCAACGAGGATACGTCCTGGGGCGTCGGCAACGTCATGGAGTTCTACATAAACTTCGGGATCCCGGGGGTGGTGGTCGGCTTCCTGGGGCTCGGTTGGCTGCTCGGAACGCTCGATCTCGGGGCCGCCGTCGCCGAGCGGCGCGCCGACTTCAAGTCGCTCATCATGTTCTTCCTGCCGAGCGTGGCGATGATCGATCCGAACGGCTCGATCGTGGAGATCACCGGCGGCGCCTCCGCGGCCCTGCTGGCGGCGTTCGGATGGCGGTGGGGATGGACCCTGTGGCAGGGCAGCGGAGGCGCCACGCCCGGCGATGTCCGCCTGCCGCGGGCGGGACCGGACCCCGCGCTCTGAGATCTGGTCATTCGTCGGCGTCGCCCATGAAGGTGTTGATGACGGCGACGAGCCTCGACGCATCGTACGGCGGGCCGGCGTTCTCGGTCTCGCGGCTGGCGACGGCGCTCGCCGCCGCTGGCGTCGAGGTGGCCCTTTGGTCGGCCGACGGGTCGGTGTCCCGCACCGAACTGCTGGCGGCGGACACGACCGTCAGGCGGCTGGGCGGCGACCTGCGTGCGGCTGCGCTCGCCTTCGGCCCCGACGTGGCGCACGACAACGGCCTGTGGCTGCCGCACAACCACCGCATCGCGCAGCTCGCCCGCGCGGCGGGGTGGCCGCGCGTGCTCAGCACGCGGGGCATGCTCGAGCCCTGGGCCCTGCGGCACAAGCGCTGGAAGAAGACAGCCGCCTGGCGGCTCTACCAGCGGCGCGATGCGAACCGCGCCGCCGCCCTGCACGCCTCAGCAGACGCCGAAGCGGCGAACCTCGCGGCGATGGGGCTGACGGCGCCGATCCACACAATCGCCAACGGGGTCGACCTTCCCGAGCTTGCACCGGCCACCCGCACCGCCGCCACCGATCGGCCGATGACCGCGGTGTTCCTCGGCCGCATCTATCCGGTCAAGGGCCTGCCGATGCTGGTGCAAGCCTGGGCGCGGGTTCGGCCGGCCGGCTGGCGCCTCATCATCGCCGGCCCCGACGAGGCCGGGCACCGAAGCGAGGTCGAGGCGAGCATCGCGGCGGCCGGCCTGACGGGCGGTATCAGCTTCCCCGGCCCCGTCGCCGGCGAAGCCAAAGCGGCGCTGCTGGCGGGCGCCGACCTTTTCGTGCTGCCGAGCCACTCCGAGAGCTTTGGCATGGCCCTCGCCGAAGCGCTGGCGCATGGCGCCCCGGTGCTGACGACCACCGCCGTGCCGTGGCCGCAACTCGAGGCGCGCCAGTGCGGCTGGCGGACCGCGCCGACCGTCGACGGCCTCGCCGAGGGCCTGCGCGTCGCCACGGCGCGCGACCGCGCCACGCTCCAGGCGATGGGCGCGGCCGGCCGGGCGCTGGCGGCGGAGTACGGTTGGCCTCGGATCGCCGACGCATTCGTGGCGCTGTATGAGGCGCTGATGCGCCAGGAACCCAGGTGATCATACTCGGCGTCAACGCGTTCCACGCCAACTCGTCGGCGTGCCTGGTCAGGGACGGGGTGCTGGTCGCCGCCGCCGAGGAGGAACGGTTCCGGCGCATCAAGCACTGGGCCGGCTTTCCCTCGCAGTCGATCGCCTATTGCCTCGCGGAAGCCGGCGCGAGCCTCGGCGACGTCGATCATGTCGCGGTGAACCAGGACAGCCGCGCCAACCAGCTCAGGAAGATCGGGTACGTCCTGAAGCAGAGGCCGGACCTGGGCCTGGTGCTGGGACGCCTGCGCAACCGGCAGGCCCGCGCCTCGATCCCCGAGTTGCTCGCGGCGGCGTTCCCCGGCTCGACGTTGAGGGCCGAGGTCCATGCGGTCGAGCACCATCTGGCGCACCTGGCCTCGGCGTTCGACGTCTCGCCGTTCGGCGAGGCGGTCGCGGTGTCGGTGGACGGCTTTGGCGACTTCGCCAGCACTGCCTGGGGGGTCGGCCGGGGCAATGACCTCTCGGTCGAGGGGCGGGTCTACTTCCCGCACTCGCTGGGACTGTTCTACCAGGCGCTGACCCAGTACCTCGGCTTTCCGCACTATGGCGATGAGTACAAGGTCATGGGGCTGGCGCCCTACGGCGAGCCCCGCCAGCTCGGCGCCATGCACAAGATCGTCCGCCTGCTGCCGGGCGGAACGTTCGAGCTCGACCTCGCCTATTTCCGCCACCATCGCGAGGAGACCCCCGACCAGTGGTCCGAGGGCGCGCCGGCATTCGGCGACCTTTACGCCGAGGCGCTGGAGGATCTGCTGGGGCCTCGGCGCGATGCGAGCGATCCGCTGGAAGACCGACATCGCGACATCGCCCGCTCGGTGCAGGCGATGTACGAGGAAGCGTTCTTCCACCTGATCACGCCGCTGCAGGCCAGCGCAGGCCTGACCAACCTGGTGCTGGCCGGCGGCTGCGCGGCCAACTCGGTGGCCAACGGCAAGGTTCGACGGATGACGCCGTTCCGCCGCGTCTACGTGCAGCCGGCGGCCGGCGACGCCGGCGGGGCGCTCGGCGCGGCTTTCCAGGTGTGGCGCCGGCTGGGCGGCAAGCGCGCCTTCGTGATGGATCACGCCCTCTGGGGGCCGGGCTTCGGCGACGAAGCGCTGGGTCGTATCCTCGCGGCGCGCGCGGACGACCTGGACGTCGCCGGCTGCCGCGTGCGCCGGGTGGGCGACGATGCGCGCCTCTGCGCCGAGACCGCCGCAGCCGTCGCCGACGGCCAGGTGGTCGGCTGGTTCCAGGACCGAATGGAGTGGGGGCCGCGGGCGCTGGGCGCGCGCTCGATCGTCTGCGACCCGCGTCGCAGCGACATGAAAGAGATTCTCAACGCCAAGATCAAACGCCGCGAGAGCTTCCGGCCGTTCGCCCCCTCGGTGCTCGACCGCGCCGTCGGCGACTGGTTTGAGGAGGACGACGACGTTCCGTTCATGATGCAGGTGTTCCAGATCCGCGAGGCCAAGCGCCCGCTGATTCCCGCCGTCACCCATGTCGACGGCTCGGGAAGGCTGCAGACGGTGCATCGGGCGGCGAACCCGCGCTACTACGCGCTGATCGAGGCCTTCGAGGAGCTGACGGGCGTGCCGATGGTGCTCAACACCTCCTTCAACGAGAACGAGCCGGTGGTCTGCCGGCCGTTAGAAGCGCTCGACTGCTTCCTGCGCACGCAGATGGACATGCTGGTGCTTGGCGACCACGTGATCGATCGCATAGCGGCCGGGCGGGCCAGCGGGGCCGCGGCGCACGCCAGCACGAAAGCGGCGCAATCGTGAGCGTCGGCGGTCTCACCGAAGCCCGAACGGCTCGATCGCGGCCATTCCCCGCGTAGCCTGTCGCCGGCCCGCCCGACCTATTGGCGTTCCGCGCGTCGGAATCGCCCCCCGTGCGCTTACACCCTTGACTAGGGACGCTTACGTAAGATGACCGTTGCGGGTTGTTCGACCGCAAACCGTCAAGATTGAGTGCTTTACGAAGAAACGATGGCCGATCCAATCAATCCAGAGCGAGACCGTCTAGGCCCGACGTCGGCGCGCACCTACGCGATCGGCGACGTGCATGGCCGGCTCGATCTCGTCGAACGGGCCGTCGAAATGATCACCGAGCACGTCGGCGATGCACCCTTCCGGGTGATCTTCCTCGGGGACTATGTCGATCGGGGACCCGATAGCCGCGGCGTGATCGACCTGCTCATGAAGCTGCAGCAGCAGTGGCCAGTGGTGTGCCTGAAGGGCAACCATGAGGAACTGATGCTGCAAGCGATCCTCCAGTCCGGCGGCGGGCGACTGAAGCGCTGGCTCGAGTACGGCGGCGACCACACGCTGGCCTCGTACGGGCTGCACGGCGAGAGCGATCTCGCGGAGGGCATCCCGCGCGAGCATGTGCGCTGGATGTCGGGGCTGCCGCGCACGACCGGCGACGGCCACCGCATCTACGTTCATGCCGGCCTGATGCCGGGCACGCCGATCCACAAGCAGAAGGAGCAGTCTCTGCTGTGGATCCGGGAGCGCTTCCTGCAGGGGAAGGCGAGCGATTTCGAGGCGCACGTCGTGCACGGCCACACGCCGATCTGGGTGGGCAAGCGCGACCCGGCGGAGCCTGAACTGCTGGAGCATCGCACCAACCTCGATACCGCGGCGTTCGCGACCGGCGTGCTGTCGATCGCGGTGTTCGATGCGGAACGGCCGGGCGGCCCGATCGAGATGCTTCAAGTCCGCGGCGAGGCGGTAGGGAGCTTCATCCTGGACCCGCCCGATGAGTCGTCGTCGCGCCGCCGCCGCGGCCTCCGCGGCTGGTTCGGACTGCGTTCGGCCGACAATGCATCGCGCTGAGCTGGGACGTCGCGCCGGTCGCGCGGCCGTCCTGGCCAGCTTGCTGACCGCAGCCTGCGGCACGATCGAGCCGCAAGTCGCCTATCCGAACGTCGGCGCCGGAGCGCCTCCGGCCGCCGCCCCCGCGCCGCCGCTGGACGCGACCAGCGCGCCCGGCGGCTGGGACAGGTCTCTGGAAGGGCTACGCATTGCCGACCAGCGTGTCGCCGACGTCGCCTACCGGATCGCCACTACCAGCGCCGCACTGTGCTCGGACGTGAAACCGTTGACCGGCCTCGTCTTGCAGACCGCCCTGCAGTACAGCCCGCGCCTGCGACCACAGGTCGAGGCGTCGTTCCACATCGACGACCGGGCCGCGATCGAAGCTGTGGCGGCCGGCAGTCCGGCGGCGCAGGCGGGGCTGCGGCGCGACGATATTCTGCTGGCCGTGAATGGGCGGCGCCTGGAGACGGGCGCGCCGACGCCGCCCGCAGGCGCCGACGACCGCCCCGCCACCCTGGCGCCTGTCGAAGCAACCCAAGCGGCGATCGACGCCGCGCTCGCCAGCGGACCGGCGCGCCTGCGCATCCAGCGCGGCGCTGGCGAGTTGGACGTCACCCTCACGCCGAGCGCCGGGTGCGCCTACGACGCGCAGGTGCTTCCCGGGCCGGAGCTGAATGCCTCCGGCGACGGACGGCACGTCTTCATCTCGGCCGCGCTGGTGGACTACGCGCGTTCGGACGACATGCTGGCGCTGGTGCTGGGGCATGAGTTCGCGCACGACGTCCTGCACCACCACGACCGGCTGGATCAGAAGGGGATCGCGCGCAACGTGCTGGGAGAGTTCGGCTCGACCCACGCCAGCCACATGGTGGCGGAGAAAGAGGCGGACTACGTGGGCCTCTATCTGACGGCGCGTGCAGGCTACGACATCTCCCGGGCGCCCGAGTTCTGGCGCCAGTTCCCCGCCACCATCGGCGACTTCGGCTGGTCGCATCCGGGGCATTGGGAGCGCGCGGCCAGCCTCGCGGCGACGCGCGACGAAATCCTCGCCAAGCGGCAACGCGGCGAGGCGCTGGTTCCGACGCCGGCGCCGGGCGCTTTCCAGGACGAGTAAGCAAAGAGGCGCCGGGACCAGCCCGGCGCTTCAGTCGCCGTCAAGACACAAGCAAAACCGCCTGACGCAGGCCAGGCGGTTTGCCGTATTGCGATCGGCCCCGCCAGCAAGCGCCGCGCCGAAGCGCGACGCTCAGCATGGGCGAAGCAGGCGCACTCTGTTACGGGGTGGCCGGGTTGCCGTTGCCGCCTTGCGAGAAGCCCCAGGCGATCAGGCCGATGAAGAGGGCCGCCGCCAGGCCGATGAGCAGGGCGTTGTTGCCCTCCATGCCGTCCGCCGTAGTCGTGTCCGAGCCGAGGCGATCCCCGAGGTTCACGATAGCGCTGTCAGAAGCCGCTGCTTGGCCGGCGATCAGCATCGCGCCCAGGGCAGTCGCGGCAAGATACTTCCGCATAATCTATACCTTCTCTAGAGGTCCAACGCGCATGAGATAACTTTGATCTCTAAAGGAATCACAATGCACGTGCAAGGCGTCGGTTGCCAGTGATTCAGGGCCGCATTTCACGTTGCTGAGCGATGCGCGCCATCTGTGTTTTCGGCGCCACGCACCCCGCCACCAGGTTGTCGTACCAGACCGGTGACGTCCTTCAGCAGGCCGCCCACCCCAGACCAGCGCCGCCGCCAGGGTGAAAGACACGACGTTCGGCGGCCTAGCGCGCTGGGACCTGGGCAGCCGGACGCGAGCCCGCTGAGGCGCACCCTCGTTCATTCCGCCCTTACGCCGCCGGCGGCGTCTTTCGCGGCCGATCCGGTGTCAGGACGGATCGCCGCGCAGGCACGGCGCCGACCGGCTCGGCGTCCTGTTGCTTGCGGCCGTACGCATAGTCGTACTCGTAGTCATAGGCGTAGGCATAGCCGTAGCCGTAGGCGGTCTTGCGCGAGTCGAACTTGGTGAGGATGGCGCCGAACAGGCGCGCGTCGCCGACCCGCAGGCGCTTGATCGCGGCGCGGGCCTGGGCCCGGCTGGTCCGCCCGGCCTCGATGGTCAGCACCGCGCCGGTGGCCACCGAGGCGAGCAGCGGGGCGTCGGCCAGGCCCATCACCGGCGGCCCGTCGAGGATGACAATATCGAAGTGCTCGGTTGCCTCCTTCGTCATCGCGACGAGGCGCGGGCCGATCAACAGCTCGGCCGGGCTGGGCGGCAGCGGCCCGCTCGGGATCAGGAACATGTTGGGCCAGTCGGTCGGCTGCACGGCGCCCTGCAGGCGCACCGCGCCGGTCAGCAGGCTCGACGCGCCGACCCGGTTGTCGGCGCCGATGATCTTGTGCTGGCTCGGATTGCGCAAATCGAGGTCGACCAGCAACACGCGCATTCCGGCCCGCGCGAATCCCTGCGCCAGCGCGAACGCGGTGGTCGACTTGCCCTCCTCCGGCCGCGCGCTGGTGATCGACAGCACCTTGGGCGCACCGTCCTTGGTGGAAAACGCCAGGTTGCTGCGGATCGAGTGGTAGGCCTCCGAGAAGGGCGAGCGCAGGTCGGCCAGCGCCTCCAGCGGCTGCACGCCCTTCTCCAGCAACGGCACGCTGCCAAGCACCGGCAGGCCCAGCTTGAACTCGACGTCGGCGGGCTTGCGGACCGCCTGGTCCAGGGTTTCGAGCAGGAAGGCCAGCACGACACCGGCAGCGAGGCCGGCCATGCCGGCTGTCGCCAAATTGTGCATAGGCTGCGGTTGGGAAGGGCCGCCCGGCGGCCGCGCCCGGTCGACCACGGAGATGTTGTTGGTGGTGATGCCGCCAGCGACGCCGATCTGCTTGTAGCGGTCGAGCAGGCCCTCGTAGAGCGTCCGGGTCGAGTCCACCTCGCGCTGCAGGATGTTGTACTGGATCTCACGGTTGCGCTCGTCGAGCACAGTCGTCTTCTGCTGGTTGAGCTGCCCTTGCAGCTGGTTCACCTGCGCCTGCGCAGCGTCATACTGGGTCTTCAGTGAGCGCCGGATGGTCGCCGCCGAGTTGTTCAGCTGACTGTCGACATCGTCGAGCTGCTGCTTCAGCTGGATCATGTCCGGGTAGTCGGGCTTATAGACCTTCAGCTGTTCATTGTACTGGACGGTCAGCTTGACCTGCTCCTGCCTGAGCTGCTGGATGGTCGGGTCGGCGAGCAGCTCGGGCGCGGCCAGCCCGGGCGCGGCTTGCGTCGCCTTGTAGCGTTGCTCCACGGCGACCAGGTTGGCCTTGGCGGCGGTCAGCGCGGTGTTGACGCCGCCGAGGTCCAGGGCGGCGAGCGACTGCGGCGGCGGCGCGTCCTTGCCGCCGCCGCCTTCGCTGACCTGGATGATCTGTTGCTGGGTCGCGTAGGCGACCAGCTGGCGCTCGGATTCCTCCAGCTTCGCCTTCAGCTCGGCAATGTGGCTCTCGAGGAAGTCGCGCGCGTAGGCCGAGGCGTCGAAGCGCCGCTGCAGGTTCGACGAGATGAAGTTGTCGGCGAAGGAGTTGGCGACGCGGGCCGACAGGTTCGGATCGGGACTTTCGAATGTGATGCGTACGAGACGCGAGTCACGCACCGGGTAGACGCCGAGCCCGCCCTCGAGGAAGCCGACGCCCCAGCCGTCGGCCAGCTGCGCCGCCGACGGCGGCCGGCGCGCCCCCATCGCCTTCAGGAAGGCCGGATCCGACGTCAGGTTCGACGTCTGTGCGACGTGCTGGGCCAGCGACCAGCTCTTCAGGAGCCCGTATTGCGTCTGGAAGAATTCCTGGTCTCGCGACAGCCGCTCGACCGGCTCGACCTGCATGTTCTGGCCGACGACGTTGCTGGTCTCGCGGTCGATCTCGATGGTGGTTCCGGCGGTATAGACCCGCGGCGTCATCAGGGTGACCACCATGCCGATGGCCAGCGCGACGGCGACGGCGGCGACGATGACCCACTTGTGCTTGTAGACGATCCGCCAGTACTCGAGGAACTTCAGCCCCTGCGCGCCGTCGGCGGGATCGGCGAACTGTGAGTCTTCCCAGGCCGCGACGGCGTTGTCCTGCGGGCGCGCGACCGCGCGACGGCCGGTGTCGGTCGGCGCCCAGAGACTTGAACCGCCGAAGCTGTCGCGTTCGCCGACCATTCAGTTTGTTCCTCGGGTCCGGACGCTACTATTCCTAACGGAGGTAGGCGAACAAGGTGAAGATCGGCAGGTTTTTCATGACGTTGGACCAGACCATCTTGAGATTGGACTCGCCCACCACCACCACGTCGTCGCCCTGGATCAGCGGGTCTCCGGCCTTGCCGTCCTTGATCGCCTGATAGTCGACGGTGGCGCCCTTGCGGATGCCGTTGTCCAGCCGGATGACCGCCACCTTGTGGGTGTCGGCCTCGTCGTCGGGGCCGCCGGCCATCGCGACCGCCTGCATCAGCGTCGTGTGGCCCTTGACCTGATAGACGCCCGGATTCTTGACGTTGCCCTCCACCGTGACCTTTTGGCTGGCGAACTCGGTGACCGAGACCGACACCTGCGGCGATTGCAGATACTTCTCGAGCCGCGTGGAAATCTCGTCCTGGAGTTGGTCGGCGGTCTTGCCGGCCGCCTTCACCTTGCCGATCAGCGGCAGCATGATCTGGCCGCTGGCGTCGACCTGCTCGTTGTCGAACGACAGGTCTTTTATCTCGAAGACGCGGATCGTGACCCTGTCTTCCGGACCGATGATGTAGGGACCGCTGGTTGCGGTGACGAGCTGCTCCGGGCTCATCCGCGCACCCGGCTCGGCGCGCCGCCATCCGACCCCGCAAGCACGATCGCCGGCAGGGCGATCGCCAGGCAGGCGACCGCTGCGAGCGCCAGCCATGCGCCGCGCACCGCTGCAAGGCTGAAGAGGCGTCGACCCACGCTGCTCACCCCACCCGACGATTGTCGGCCATGAGAACCCCCGGTATCTCGGATGGGCGCTGCGCGGCGCGGCCGCTCGCGCGGCGACACCGCGATTGGCTTCGGACCTCGAAGATATCGTCGGGCCGACCCAAAGTCGCCTGCTATTTCAGCCGGCTGGCGCGGCCAGGTCGCAGTCCCGCGGAGTCACCGCTCACGCCGCTGCAGCGTCAAGTCGGCGCCCGCGAGGCGACCCTCGTCGAGCCGTGCGAGCCTGCGGCAGAGCGCCAGGCTTTCCGGTCGATGGGCGATCATCACGATGGTCGGCGCCGGCGCCAGCGCGCAGAGCCGCTCGATCAGCAGGCGCTCGGTGGGAACGTCGATCGCGTTGGTGGCCTCGTCGAGCACCAGCAGGCGCGGGCGCCGCAGGAGGGCGCGCGCCAAGGCGATCCGCTGCCGCTCGCCGCCGGAGACCAGGGCGCCGCGCTCCCCGACGATGGAGTCCAGCCCGTTGTCCATGCGCCTGACCAGCGCGTCTGCGTCGGCCAGCGCCAGCGCCCGCCACATGTCAGCCTCGGCTGCGCCAGGGCGCGCCCACGCCAGGTTGCGCCGCACGGTGTCGTGAAACAGGAACGGATCCTGCGAGACGTAGCTGATGCCTTCGCGCCAGCCGGTCAGCACCGCGCCGTGCAACACTCGGCCGCCCACCGTGATCCGCCCCTCCTGTGGCGGGATGAGGCCAACCAACAGGTCGGCGAGGGTGGTCTTGCCGGCCCCCGAAGCGCCGACCACGCCGAGGAAGTCCCCCGGCTCCAGCACCAGGTCGATGTGCTCGACGCCGCGCGCGGCGGCGGCCTCGCCAGACGCCGTCGGGTGCCGGAACGAGACCTGCTCGAACACCACCGGACCTTCCGGGAACGGCGCGTCGGCGCCCGGCGCGGCGTCCTCGCCGACCGCGGCCAACTCGCGCTTCAGCTCGGCCACCTTGTCGTAGGCCGGTAGGGCGAAAGCCACCTGTTGCAGCCCCTGCTGGATCTGTCCGACCGGGCCGCTCATGCGCGAGATGATCAGCAGCAGCGCGATCAGCACCGAGGCGCCCTCGTGCAGGAAGCCAAAGCCGATCAGCACGATGGCCCCGCCCACAGCGGACGACAGCAGGGTGATCGTCAGGCGTGCGATGGTCCGCTCGCGGACATTGTCGATCTGACGCCGGGCGACGCCGGCGAGGGTGCCGCGGAACTCGGCGGTGAACGCGCCCTGCAGGTTCTGGCTGACCGCCAGCTTCAGGCCGCCGAGGAACTGCGAGACCGCGTCGAGCAGGCCCAGGTTGGCCTCGGTCACGAACCGCCCGAGCTCCTGCGAGCGCCGCACCATGGGCGCCAGCGCCAGCCCGATCACGATCAAGAGGGCCAGCGCGATCGAGGCGAGGATGGGCGACAGGATGAACGCCAGCCCCACCTGCGCGGCCACCATCACCACCGAGACGCTCGACTGCAGCAGGAAGGTGACGCCGGTGGACACACGCTGCAGGTCGCCGCTCATCAGCTGGGTGATGCGGGCGTGGCGCAACTTCACCAGCTGGTCCCAGCGCGCCGCCGCCAGCAGCTCGGCGACTTCCGCTCGCTGCGACTCCAGGAAGCCGACCTGCAGCTGCGCCAGCTTCACGTCGCGGCTGGTGGTCACCACCGCGCGCAGCACCATCAGCGCGCCATAGACGGCCAGCAGACCCACAAGCCGCTCGAGGGGCGTCTGGGCCCCGATGACGCCGAAGAAGCCGTCCGCGGCGCGTTGCAGCGCGTGCGGCGTCTGCGTCGACGGCGCCACCACGCCCAGCAGCGGGATCAGCAGCACCAGCCCGACGCTGTCGACCACCGCGCCGACCGCGACCAGCAGGCCGGTCGGCAGCGCATCACGTTGGGCGTAGCGCCCCAGATCGCGCAGGAAGGCGACCAGCGAGGGCACGAACCCCGGGCTGCCGCGGCGCGAGCGCAGGGCGTCGGCCGGCGCCCGCCCGGTCAGCTCGGCTTCGGTCATCTCCGAGCCTTCATGCGCCGACGCCCTGCGTCCGCAGCGCCTTGCGTCGCCGGCTGACACGCAGCAGCCAGAGCGGCAAGCGCAGCAACGGATAGAGGAAGTGCAGGGCGCGCGGCAGCGGATATTTCAGCATGTCGTCCAGGCTCTGGAACAGCATGCCGCATTGGGCGAGGAAGAAGCCGGCGCCGCGGCCGCGCAGGAACTGCGCCGGCAGCGTGCGGAAGGGACCGAACCGGCGCCGCGCGAGCTCGGTCTCGGCGTCGACGCCGACCATGGCGTCGAGCGCGGCGGCGACCAGCAGGCGCAGCTTCGCGCCGGTCAGGGCCGGCGCCAGCGCCGGCGGCAGCGCCAGGCCCAGCAGACGGTTGCACAGCACGAGGCCTTGTCCCGCGCAGGCCCCTACCCCCAGCGTCTCGGCGTAGCGGTAGAAGCCGACGATCTCGTGCTCGGGCTTGGCGGCGAGCCAAGCGTTCAGGTCGGCCAGCCACTTCAGGCGGAACCAGCAGTGCGAGGCCCCGTGGACGCAGAGGTAGGCGAACAGCTCCGCATCGCCGAGGGTGCGCAGCGAGCCGTCCAGCACCGCCACCTCCTGCGTCGGCGAGCCCAACCCGATCTGGGGCAACAGCACCGGATTGTCGATCAGTCGCCAGTGCAGCTCCAGGCTGAGGCCGCGCCCGGCGTGGTGGAGCTCGAGGTCCTTGTGCAGGCGCAGCAGGATGTCCAGCTGCGGCGCGCTGAACTCGCCCGGCGGCGCGACGGCGACGTAGCCCTCGCGTTTCAGGAGTCCGAACGCCCGCGCCACCTCGCCAGGCGCAACCAGCACGTCGATGTCGCGCGCGCTCTTCAGCGCCTGCGAGCCGTAGGCCAGCTGGGCGAGCGACGCGCCCTTGACGAACAGCGCCGGCACGCCCTCGGCGCCCAGCAGACGGCCAAGCCGGACCGCCTCCGCCGCCAGCCGCAGGCCGCGCACCGCCCCCGTTTGCGCGAGGGCGGCCAGGCGCTGCTCCACGTCGGGCGGCGCGGCGACACCCGCCGACTTCAGGGCATCGCGCGCCAGCCCCTGCACCCGCTGGCGGGTCAGCACCCGCAGAAAGCGCGTCCAGTCGACCCCGTCGGCGGCCGCCCGGACCATCGCGTCGCGCTGCGGCGAGGGCGGCCACATGCAGCAGGCGCAGGCCAGCCGGAACGCCGGCGGAAAGCCGTCCAGGCGCAGGGCGGCCGGCGCCGACGCGGCGAGCGCGGGGTCGGCCACTCTCTCGTGCGTGAGCTGCGACACGCCCAAGCATAGCTGCGAGGCGCCCGATTGCGAGCCCCGTCCGGGCCGCATCGCGCGTGGCCGGCGCTTGCCCTATGCTGGCGCACGTCACGTTGGTTCGAGGCGCGCCCCAGGTTGGCCGTATCGCAGCTCCTTCCCGCGCTCGTCGTGCTCGGCGTCTGCTTCGCCGTGTTCGGCGTGCTGGGCCGGCTCGCCCCCTGCAACCCGGGGCGGCCAGTGTTCGTCTCCAAGTCGATCGGACTCGACCTCGGCTACTGCGCGCTGGGCGTGCTTTATGCCGCCGTTGGCCCCGCCGCTGCGGCCCTGCTGGACGCTGTCCCCGGCGCCCGTTCGATGACGCTCGGCGGCTGGATCGCCGGCGCGCCGCTCTGGGCGCAGGCGATCGGCCTCATCGTGGCGACCGACTTCGCTCAGTATTGGATTCACCGGGCGTTCCACAGCGCGCCGCTCTGGCCCTGGCACGCCGTGCACCACAGCGCACCGGACGTGAACTGGACCACCACGTTCCGCACCCACCCGGTGAACTATCTGGTCGCCAACGCCGCGCTGGCGGTGCTGGCGCGCCTGGTCGGCGTATCGGAGAACGCGATCCTGATCGCCGCGCCGGTGTTCTTCTTCTCGGGCGCCTGGACCCACGCCAACCTCGACTGGACGTTCGGGCCCCTCAGGTACGTGATCGCCAGCCCGGTCTTCCATCGCTGGCACCACAGCGCCGACGCCGCCAGCCGCGAGACGAACTATGCGCCGATGTTCCCGGTGTGGGACCTGATGTTCGGCACCTTCCACATGCCGCGGCAGGCGCGGCCGCAGCGCTACGGCGCCGACGGCGTGCCGGGCGATCTGATCGGTCAGCTGATCCATCCGCTGCGGCCCGGCGCCCGACTGGGAACAGCGCCTCAGGCGAGACCTGACGCCGCCAGGGACCCGGCTTGAGCGCCATCGCCGGCGTGGTCCGCGCCGACGGCCGGGACCTCGACCCCGACCTGCCGCAGCGGCTGCGGGCCGCAACGCCGTTCCTGGGCCGCGAGGGCGTCGATGAGTGGCGCGAGGGTCCGGCGGCGCTGCTGCGCTTCGCGCTGCGGGTAACGCCGCAGTCGCTGAACGAGCGGCAACCCTGCCGACATCCGTCCGGCGCACTGCTGGTCATGGACGGACGGCTGGACAACCGCCAGGAGGTCGCCGCCAGGCTGGGCGCCGAGGCGCCGGGTGGCGATGCGCCCGACGCGGCGCTGGCGCTGGCGGCGTTGGAGCGGTTCGGCGAAGCGGCGCTGGAGCTGTTCGCCGGCGACTATGCGCTGGCGCTCTGGCGCCCGGCCGAGCGGCGGCTGCTGCTGGCCCGCTCGCCGATGGGCTGGCGGCCGCTGCTCTGGAGCTTCGACGGCGCGCGGCTGGGCTTCGCCACCGAGCCGCGGACGCTGGTCGAGGGCTTGACCCTCCCGCGTCGACTGAACGAGGGATTCATGGCCGAGTACCTGTCGGCCCGCACCAGCAGCCACACCGACACTTTCTGGGCGGGCGTGCAGCGCCTGCCGCCGGGCTCGGCGCTGGAGCTGAAGTCGGGCGCCGTGCGGGTCTGGCGCTGGAACGAAGGCCCATTCGAGGATCTCAGTCGCCTGTCCGAGCCCGGGCACGTCGAGCGCTTCCAGGCGCTGTTCGACCAGGCGCTGGCGGACGCGCAACGGGCTGTCGGTCCGGTCGCCGCGCAGCTTTCCGGCGGGCTCGACTCCTCTTCGGTGGTCTGCCGCAGCCTCGAGCTCTGGCGCGCCGGGCGCCTCGCGCCGATCCATCCGATCTCGACCCGCTACGACGACCCCGCCAGCGACGAGGGGCCGTGGATCGAGGCGGTGCAACAGCACACCGGCGTCGCCAGCCAGCAGGTCAGGCCGCAGCCGTTCGACGCCGCCGAAGCCGCCGACTGGTGCCGCCAGACCCTGCACCTGCCGCTCAGACCGCACACGCTGGGGATCGTCACGCCCGCCATCGACGCAATGACCGGTGACGGCCTGCGCGTGCTGCTGACCGGCGATGGCGGCGACGACGGGCTGCGTGGCTCGCTGGCTCACTGGCCGGATCTGGGGCGCCAGGGCCGCTGGGCGAGCCTGTGGGCGGAAACCGCCTCCACCGGCGCGACAGGACCGGCGGGCCGCGCACGCCTGCTGCTGAGTGCGGGCGTCATGCCGGCGCTGTCGGAGCGCCGGCGCAAGCGCCTGCTGGGGCTGGAAGCGAACGCAGGCGAGCCGGCGCCCGCCTGGCTGCGTCCGGAATGGGTCCAGCGCATCGGGCTTGCCGAGCGCCGCCGCGCCGGGCCGGCGCCGCCGGCGCTGGCGAGCTTCGCGCAGCAGGCGCGCTTCGGGCGGTTTGTCGGGCCGCAGCGGCACGTCTTCGCTGACGGCTACCTCACCTATGCCGCCATGCGCGGCGTCGAACTGCGCCATCCGCTCTACGACCTGCGGCTGGCGCGCTTCCTGGCCGGCGCCGCCGGCGGCGTGCTCAGGAAAGACGGCGAGGCCAAGCACCTGCTGCGCGAGGCGATGCGCGGTACGCTGCCGGAGGAAGTCCGCACCCGGCGCGGCAAGGCCGGCTTCGCGAACGAGACCCTCGCGGCGATCGACCGGCGCCTGGCCGAGCGCGCCCCGGAAGACCTCGCCTGCGTGCGGCTGGGCTGGGTCGACGCCGGCCGACTGCGCGAGACGCTGGAGGCGTTCAGGGCCTGGAACGCCGCCCCGGCCGGGACCGGCGGCCAGCTGCCGCCGATCAACGCGGTCTGGAACGCCATCGCCGCCGACCTCTGGCTGGAGCACGCCTTCGGCGCATGAAACGCCGGTTCGGCAAAGCCGGGTTGAGCGGCGGCGCACAACGTTCGATAACTGCCGCAGGGTGCGGTAACTGACGGGGGATTTACCCGCCCTCCGTCGCCTCGAGGTTGGGACAACTTGGGCTTCAATCGCATCGTCGTCGCCGCGATCGCCCTGGCCGTGCTGGTGGGCGGCCTCACCCTGTTCCTGATCTTCACCCAGGTCGCCACGCTGGGCCAGGCGCGTGACTGGGTGGAGCACACCCGCGAAGTGCTGCAGGCCAACCAGCAGCTGGCGGCGACCGTGCAGCAGGCAGAGGACGGCGAGCGCGGCTATCTGGTCACCCAGGACCCCGCCTACCTGGCGCCCTACCGCACCGCCACCGCCGCGCTGCCCGGCGAGGAAACCAACTTTGCTAGGCTGGTGGCCGACAACCCGAGCGAGACCGCCCAGGTCAGGGACTTGATCGGCGCGGTCGAGCGCCGCCGCCACATCATCGAGCGCGTGGTGGCGACCGCCCAGGGCGGCGACTTCAACGGCGCGCGCGCCATCATCGTCGCGGGCCAGGGCCGCGCCGCGATGAGCGAGATCGAGCGGTGCGCCGAGAAGGTGAACGCGGCGGAGAACCGGCTGCTGGTCGCCCGCACGGCGGCGGCGCGCAACACCCAGGCGCTCACCCTGGCGATCGGCCTCTCGGTCGGCCTCGTCGCCCTGCTGGCGCTCACCGGCGGCGTGATCGCTCTGGCGCGGGCCAACAGCCGCCTGAACCAGGCCATGGCCGAGCAGCGGGCATCGGAGTTCGCCCGCGCCGCGCTCGGCGCGCTGGCCAGCGCGATCTTCGCCAACGTGCCGGACTATCTGATCGTCCTCAACGTCGAGGGCGAGGACCGGTTCGTGGTCGCCGACATCAACCCGGCGTTCGGAAAGGCGCTGGGCGTCAGCGCCGAGCAGGTCCGGGGCCGCGCGATCGACGAGCTGCTGCCAGCCGGCCCGGCGCGCCGGCTGATCAACCACTACCGGCGGGTGCGCGCCGGCGGCAAGCCGGTGACGACGCGCGACGAGTTCCCATTCCCCGGCGGGACCCGAGTTCTGGGAATCGATCCTGGCGCCGGTGCCGGCCAGCAACGGCGCCGCGGAGCGGCTGATCGGCTCGGTGCGCGACATCACCGAGCGGGTCCGCGCCGAGGAGCGGCTGCGCGACGCCCAGCGCATGGAGGCGATCGGCCAACTGACCGGCGGCGTCGCCCACGACTTCAACAACCTGCTGCAGGTGATCCGCGGCAATCTCGAGCTGTTGCAGCGCTCGGTGGCGGGCGACGAGCGGGGCGAGGCGCGGCTGAAGAACGCCATCTTCGGCGCCGAGCGCGCCGCCCAGCTGACCCGCCAGCTGCTGGCCTTCGCGCGCCGCCAGCCGCTGGAGCCGAAGGTGGTGAACCTGTCGCGCCTGATCAGCGACATGGCCGACCTCCTGCGCCGCACGCTGGGCGAGTCGATCGAGGTGGAGACGGTGGTCGCCGGCGGCCTCTGGAACACCATCGCCGACCCCGCGCAGGTCGAGAGCGCGCTGCTCAACCTCTCCCTCAACGCCCGCGACGCGATGGCGAGCGGCGGGCGCCTGACGGTGGAGATCACCAACGCAGTGCTCGACGAGGCCTATGCCAGCGAGGCGCGTGACGTCACGCCCGGCCAGTACGTGATGCTGGCGGTGACCGACACCGGCGAAGGCATGAGCGAGGAGGTGCGCGTCCGCGTCTTCGAGCCCTTCTTCACCACCAAGACCGAAGGCCGCGGCACCGGGCTGGGGCTCTCGATGGTCTACGGCTTCGTCAAGCAGTCGAACGGGCACATCCAGATCTATTCCGAGCCTGGCCACGGCACGACGGTGAAGATCTACCTGCCGCGCTCGCGCCAGCTGGAAGCGGCGCCTGCCCCGCAACCGCCGCCGGAGACGGCGCTCGACCACGGCCGCACCATCCTGGTGGTCGAGGACGAGGATGCTGTGCGCGAGGCCGCCATCGCCATGCTTGACGAGCTAGGCTACCGCTGCCTGGAGGCGGCCGACGCGCAATCGGCGCTGGCGATCGTCGAAAGCGGCGCGAAGGTCGACCTGGTGTTCACGGACGTCGTCATGCCGGGTCCCTTGCGCACCCGGGAGTTCGCGCAGGCCCTGAAGACTCTGCGCCCGGAGCTGCCGGTGCTCTTCACCTCCGGCTATACCGACAACGCGATCATCCACCAGGGCCGCCTCGATGAGGGCGTGCACCTGATCTCCAAGCCCTACGCCCGCGCCGACCTCGCCCGCCGCCTCTCCCAACTCCTGCCCGCCGACGCCCCCGCGGCGTGATGTGCGCGCGAAGAGGCAGCGAGCCATAACCCGCGGGAATACCAGCGGTCCAATAGCTGTATTTCCCCGATCGCCAAGAAAGCTGCACAGCTGTGCACAGGCGGAGAGGTCGCCGTCCAAGACGCGGAGCGCACATGAAAGAGTTTCACGCAATCGGCGCCTAGGCGGCTTTGCAGCACGCCGCCTTAGCGGCGCTGGCGCCGGCCTAAGGAAACTGGGGCCCCTTCAACCCCGCATGCGCAGCAGTTCGACGCTGTGAAACCGACTTCATCGGAGGGTAAACGTGCTAGCCCAGCAGGGCGCGCTCGCGGACGCCGCGCTTGCACCGATCGTGACGCGGTTCAGCTTCGGCTACGTGCTGCGCGCCTTCCAGCTGCTGATCGACGCCTTCGGCGACATCCGCACGGGATTGCTCGTGCTGGCGATCAACACCGCCAATGTTGCCGCTCTGGTCCACACCGACGAGGGTCGCAGCACGGCCGACCGCGGCGGCATATTCCCTGACGACGTGCGCAGGCCCATCAGCATCGCCAGGCTCGCCGAACTCGACCGACCTGCCGTTCGAGACGACGCGGCGGATCGTGCAGAAGCTCATCGACGCCGGGTACTGCCGGCGCGTCGAGGGCGGCGTAATCGTCCCGAGAGCGACGGTGGAGCGCTCCCCGGTCGTCAAGGCGGTGACCGCCAACCTCGGCTACGTGCGAAGGTTCATGCGCGACCTGCGGGCGGTGGGGCTCGATGAGGGTGGCCCGCCTGCCGGCTCACACGCCCCGCAGGGCGCCGGCAGGGAAGCCATCGTCGCCCGGGTCGCGGCGATCCTGAGTGCGGAGTTTATGCTGCGCGTCCTGCAGCTGCTGGACGACACCTACGGCGACATCCGTGCAGGCATCGTCGCGCAGACGATCGTCACCGCCAATACCGCTCACCTCGACGTCCCGGGAGGCGAAGGCTGGCGCTACGCCAGTTTGGCGCAGAACCCGCCCGACGAGTTTCGCAGACCGATCAGCGTCGCCAGGCTCGCCGAGTTGCTCGGCTTTCCCTACGAGACCATGCGAGTGCAGGTGCATCGGCTGATCGACGGCGGCGTCTGCCTCCGGTCGGGCGGTGGCCTGATCGTGCCACAGGCGGTCCTGGAACAACCGGCGGTGGCTCGCTCGGCGTTGGCAAACGTCGGCTACGTGCGAAAGTTCAAGCGCGATCTCCACGCCGTCGGGTTCGACAGTTTCCCGCACGACGCTACCGATCTACGGCGCCAGGACCCCGTTTCGCCGTGCCCCTGACGCGGCGCCTTGACGCAGCGTGTTCATCTCCGATGACGGCCGCGGCATGCCGTCAGATTTTGGCAGGCCCTGTCTCGGCGTCGGCATCCCTGGCATGCGCGCCCGGGCTCAGCAGTTCGCCGGCGAGCTGGCGATCTCCAGCGATGCGTCCGGCGCCCGTATCGTGGCAAAGCTCCCGCTGGCCTGAGCGCTGACGGAGGGCGGGCCTCGAGGGGAGGCGACTACTCGCCCAGTTCCCCCCACTCCGCCTGTATCGCGGCGCCGAGCTCGACGGCGTAGCCGGTGATCTTCGCCAGGATGGGCGAGAACCTCGCGGCTGGGGTGGTGTAGCAGCCGAAGCCCTCCGCCGCCGTCCACGCCACGTCGAGCCGGATCAGGTCGCCGCGACGCAACGCCGCCTGGACGTAGAAGGACGGGGTGATCAGCGCGGCGTGCCCGGCCAGCACCAGCGGCATGAGGGCGTCGAAGTCGTTGGCCGTATAGGCTTCGAGGCCGCCCGCAGCCGGCGCCTGGTTCAGGAGCGCAGAAATCGCGAAGCGAGGCAGGCTCGGGCCGGCGCACGGAAACTCGGCGAGACGCTCGATCGAAATGGAGTGTTCACCCGCGAGCCGGTGGGCGGGGGACGCGACGAAGATCAGGTCGGCCCGCATCGTCTCGACATAGGCGAGCCCACTGGTCGACGCGTCTGCCACGCACAGCACCAGGTCGAGCTCGCGGCTCTGGACCAGCGGCAGCAACCGGTTCGCGGCGCCGAGCTCGATCTGCAGGCACAGACGCGGGTGTGTCTCGACGATCTTCAGCAGCAGCCTGGGCAGCAGGGTGTCCTTCAGCAGGGTTCCGACGCCGAGCCGGACAGCCCCCGCATCGCCGCCGGCCGCGAGCGCGGCGTCGCGCGCGAGGTTCTCGGTCGCTGCCATCAGCCGTTCGGCGCGGTCGGCGATCATCTCGCCCATCGCCGTGAGCTCCGAGCCGTTCGAGGTCCGCGTGAAGATCGTCACCCGCAGCTCACGCTCGAGCTTGGCCACGCTCTTCGAAAGCGCCGGCTGCGCGACGTGCAGCGCCTCGGCCGCCTTGGCGAAGCTGCCGTGGTCGCGGATCGCCAGGATCTGCCGCAGGTGTCGGATGTCCATCGGGTATGGCTGAAAGCTATGGCGCCGACATAACATGGATCGTGGAGGGCTTCTCCTCGGAGAGCCAATATGGTCGCGATTCCGGGTTCCGCGGCGGAGATCACCGCCGACTGGCTGCGCGCTTCGGTCGGTCCCGAGCACGACGCGGCGTTCGCGCACCTCACGTCAGTCGCCGCCGAGCGGCTTGGCGAGGGCTCGGGCACGTCGACGGACATCTTTCGCCTGAAGCTTGGCTACGCGCCGGGCGGACTACCGGCGCCGGCCACCCTGGTCGCCAAGCTGCACTCCCGCGATCCCGACGTCCGGGCTGTCGCCCGCGGCTGGGGCACCTATCAGCGGGAGGCGCAGTTCTACCGGGATATCGCCGCCACAATCGCGATGCGGATCCCGAACGCCTACGTCGCCGAATTCGACCCGGAGACTTACCAGTTCGTGCTGGTGATGGAGGATCTCGCGGCCGCCGCCAGCGGCGACCAGGTCGCCGGACTTGTCCCTGGACCAGGCGCGGCTGGCGCTGGAGGAGATCGCCGCCCTGCACGCGGGCTGGTGGAACCGCCCCGAGCTGGCGGACCTGGGGGCCACCATCCAGCCGTTTGGACAAGGCGCCTGGATCGGAACCGGCGCACGCCACGCCGCCGCCTGGCCGGCGTTCGCGCCGTTCGTCGCCGAGCGGGCCTCGCCCGAGCTGCTCCGGATCGGCGAGCGGATGGCCGACGCCATCGAGCCGATGATGGTCGACATGGCCCGGGGGGCGAGGACCCTCTGCCACGGCGACTTCCGCGCCGACAACCTGATGTTCGCACCCGGCGGCGGCGGCCTCGTGACGATCGACTGGCAGGCGCCGCTGCAGGCCCGCGGGGCTTTCGACGTCGGCCATCTGATGTCGATGAGCGTCACGACGGCGCTGCGCCGCGCGCACGAGGCCGCGCTGCTGCACGGCTACCACGACAGGCTGACAGCCGCCGGCGTCTCGGACTACCCCTACGACGCATTCTTCCACGACTACCGCCGCGGACTGCTGATCGGCTTCACCTATGTCGTCCAGGCCGGCCCAGCGGCCGACTTCGCCCACCCCCGTGCGCTAGCCCTGTTCGACAGCGCCGTCCGCCGTTTGGACGCCGCCGTTCAGGATCACGGCCTGGCAGAATTCGTCGAATGAACGATCCCGGGCGCGGCCGCGTGCCCGGCTACTCTGCGGCGAGCTGTCCAGCCACCCCGCGCCAATCATCGCGGAGTTGCTGGCCGATAGCGCGGGCCTGCTCGCGTATTTCCCTGACGATCGGCGAAAAGCTCGCCGCCCGCGTCGCCATGAAGTGGAACGTCAACTCACGCCGCCACTGAACATCGAGCATCACCATTTCGCGCGACACCAAGTACGGCTCCACCACGAAAGGCGACGTCAGGAGAACCGCGTCTCCGCTCAGGACGAGGGGCAGCAGGATCTCGTAGTGGCTGGCCGTATACATCCCGAGGTTCTCGCTCTCGAACCCGAGCAGCCTTGCGTTGCTGGTCCCGCGTGACTGGGAGCCGCCGCACTTGAACTGCGCCAATCGCGCGATTGAGATGCCCCGTTCGTCCGCCAAAGGGTGGGAAGGGCTGGCCACGAATATGGCGGGCGTCTCGAAGACTGGCTCGGCCACGTAGGCGGTCGCGGCGGGGTCCGGCTCTTGGCCGGTGAACACCAGATCCAGCTCACGCGCCTCGAGCAGCGGCAGCAGTCTGGCGCTCGCCGCGACCTCGGCATGGACCTGGAGCGCCGGATGCCGTCTGACCACCCTTTGAACCAACGGCGCCATGAGCGGCGTCATCAGCGGGGTCGTGCAGCCGATCCGCACGACCCCGGTCTCGCCGCCGGCCAGCAAGGCGGCGTCGCGCTCGAGGTCGCGGGCCTCGGCGATCACCACGTCGGCCCGCTCGGCGATCAGCTCGCCGATCGGCGTCAGCGCCGAGCCCTTCGCGGTGCGGTCGAAAAGCTTGAGCTTCAGCTCGTCCTCGAGCCGGGCGACGCCCTTGGAGAGGTTCGGCTGCGACACGCCGAGCGCGTCAGCCGCCTTCGCGAAGCTGCCGTACTTGCGGATGGCGACGACCTGCTGAAGTCTTCGGATGTCCATGCCCGTGGCTTCGGTTGACGTCGCCGAGATGCGTCCTGCGGCTGTCGCTATTCATAACGGTTATGGGCTCAAACTGAAGGAAGAGACCTACGAGCTGCCGGACAAGGCCTCGTTCGCGCACTTGTTCGACCGTGAGGGGACGACGCCGGCGGGGCTGTATTTCTCCGGTGGAATTTTCAACGCCTATTTCGGCCTCTACGGCGACCCCCCGCTTTTTTCGCAATCTGAGACGTTCCAGAGCGGACGTGGAGAGGCCCTCCCGGCCGCGCGCCCTGCCAGGCGCCATGCTTGGCAAAAGGGGCCCGAGTGCGCGAGCTGAGGCGCTACCGCGGGCTACCCGTGCCAGACCGTATCTCCAGGTCCGGTCCGGAGCGATCTCCTTTGCACCGTTGGCGACGTCACGGCGCCCGGACGGGCCGGGGCACGCCCGGTCGGCCTTCCTCGCACTCCAGGGCGGCGCGGTCCCAGTGGGCGAGGTTGGCGGCGGCGTCGTAGGTGCTTTGCAGGAAGGCGAGCAGGGCCGCGTCGGGGTCGGGGGCCGTGCGCACCGCCTCGTAGGGCAGCAGGAACTCACCGAGCGCCATGTCGAAGCGGGCGGCGGGCGGCTCGACCTTGGCGGCGGCGAAGCCATCCGGCGCCGGGTAGGCGTACGAGTAGAACGCCGGGCCGCCTAGCGCCGCGCTGCCCGGCCAGAAGCCGGCGCTGGAGACCTCGTGCGAATAGGCCTCGCGGGTGACCGCGTCCGGCAGGTGCGGGAAGCCGCCCGGGTGCAGCGGCGCGCGGCGGCCGGAGAACCGCGTCACCGCCAGGTCGGCCGCGCCCCAGAACAGGTGCACCGGGCTCACCTTGCCGAGGAAGGCCGAGCGGAAGCGGTAGAAAACGCGCTCGGCCTGGACCAGCGCGCGCCAGAAGGCATTGGCGATCGCCGGGTCGTAGATGCGCGGCGCATGGTCGTCGGCGAACGGCGTGGCGGTGGGCATCTCGTTGGGCCAACCGACGATCTCGGTGGGCGCGCCGAGCGCCGCCAGCGCGTCCAGCACGTCGCGATAGAAACCGGCGATATCGCCGGACTGCAGCGCGATGCGGCGCTCGCCGCCGTCGGTGGTGCGGACGGCCAACACGTGCGCGACAAAGTCGAGCTCCAGCTCCAGCCCGGTCGCCCCGTTGGGGATCAGCGAGGTGGTGAGCCCGCGCGCCGAGACGTAGAGCGTCACGTGCCACGAGTGGTTGACCCACGGCGTGCGCGCCAGGCGCACCTTGCCGACGATCTGGGTCCACAGCTGCAGCGTCTCGGCGGTCGGTCCCAACGCCGCGAACGGCAGCGGAGGCCAGGCGTCGGCGGAACTGGACATGACGCGGGTCTCCTCGCTCAGGGCGCCCGTCGCGTCCGGCCCGGCAGCATGCGCCAGAGCACCGGGTGGCCGTCGAACTGGTGGCGCAGCGCGCCGGCGACGTGCAGCGCCAGGTTCAAGAGCACGAGCCAGATCAGCCAGTAGACGTGGATCGACTTCAGGTCGTGCCGCCAGGCCTTGTTATGGGCGAGGAAGCCGAGGCCTGGCAGCCGCGGCCACGGGATTCCCCAAAGCGTGAGCGGGTCCTTGCCGAGCGAGACCAGCGCCCAGCCGGTCAGTGGGATCACCAGCAGCAGCACGTAGAAAAGGCTGTGGGTGAAGTTGATCAACGGCCGCTCCCAGGCCTTGATGTCGGCCGGCATCGGCGGCGGGGGCTTGGCGATGCGGATGCCGATCCTGACGAGCACCAGGATCAGGATGGTGAGCCCCAGCGAGACGTGGATCCACTGGATCTGATCCTGCAGCGCCGAGTGGTCGGGCGCGACCTCGTTCATGTACCAACCCAGGCAGAGCTGGATCACGATCAGCGCGGCGATCGTCCAGTGCAGGATGATCGCCGCAAGCGGGTAGCGGTCGCCGTCGAGCATCGCCAGACGCGCAGGCTTGGCGGCTGGCGCTTGCGGGTTTGAGGTCATGAGGGCTGGTTTCCCGGAGCGCCGCAGGGGGGCGTGCGGCGAAGACTGAACGTGCGGTCGGCCGCGCAGTTTCGCCGCGCCATTATTAGAGCTCCAGGCCCCGCGCGCTGGGCGCGGCGTCGGCGCCCGGGCCGAGCGCGCGCTGCATCTGGACGATGTCGACCCAGCGGCCGTGCTTGTGGCCGAAGGCGCGGCCGACGCCGATCTCGGTGAAGCCCAGCGAGCGGTGCAGGCCGATCGAGGCGGCGTTGCCGCTGATCGCCGATCACCGCCACCAGCTGGCGCAGGCCCATCGCCTCGCAGACGCGCGATCACCTCGGCGACCAGCGCCTTGCCGACGCCCTGCCCGACCAGGTCCGGATGCGATGTAGACGCTGTCCTCGGCGGTGTAGCGGTAGGCGGCTCTGGGCCGGAACGCCGAGGCGTAGGCGAAACCCAGCACGCGGCCGGCCTCGTCCTCGGCGACCAGGTACGGCAGGCCGAGCGCCTGCACGGCGGCGATCCGCGCGGCGATCTCGGCTTGCCGACGGCGGGACCTCCTCGAAGGTGCCGAAACCGTGCAGCACGTGGTGGCCGTAGATCGCCGCCCACCGCCGCGGCGTCCGCCTGGCTCGCGGACCTGATCCTCAACGCGCCGCCCTCGATCGCCCAGACGGCGAACGCGTAGTCGAGGGCGATCTCCTTCAGGAAGTCGAAGCGGCCGGAGGCGCCGCCGTGGCCGGCCTCCATGTTGATCTTCAGCAGCACGGGGTTGTCGCTGGTCGTGTGCTCGCGCAGCCGCGCGATCCACTTCTCCGGCTCCCACCAGGTGACGCGCGGGTCGGAGAGCCCGCCGGTGGCGAGGATCGGCGGATAGGGCTTGGCCGCCGACGTTGTCGTAGGGGCTGTAGCTGGCGATGTAGTCGTAGGCCGCCGCGTCCTTCAGCGGGTTGCCCCACTCGGGCCACTCCGGCGGGGTCAGCGGCAGCGTGGTGTCGCTCATGGTGTTCAGCACGTCGACGAACGGCACCGCGGCGATGATCGCGCCCCAGAGGTCCGGCCGCATGTTGACGATCGCGCCCATCAGCATGCCGCCGGCCGAGCCGCCGTAGGCCGCGACGCGCCCGGCCGTCCCGTAGCCATTGGCGACCAGGTGCTCGGTGCAGGCGATGAAGTCGGTGAAGGTGTTGGTCTTGTTGAACTTGCGGCCGTCGAGGAACCAGCCCCAGCCCTTGTCCGAGCCGCCGCGGATGTGGGCGATCGCCCAGATCCAGCCGCGGTCGACGAGGCTGAAGTTGCGGATCGAGAAGGTCGCCTCCTGCGCAAAGCCGTAGGAGCCGTAGCCGTAGACCAGCAGCGGCGCCGACCCGTCGAGCGGCGTTCCCTTGCGCATCAGCACGGTGATCGGGACCTCGGCGCCGTCCGCCGCCCTGGCGTAGAGCCGCCGCGTCTCGTAGGCGGCCGGATCGTGGCCGGAGGGGATCTCCTGGGTCTTGCGCAGCGTCCGCGCGCCGCTCGCCATGTCGTAGTCGAACCACTGCCGGGGCGTGGTCGGCGACTGGTAGACGAAGCGGGTGACGGTGGTGTCGTACTCGTAGCCGCCGGGTCGAGCGAGAGCGCGTAGGCCGCCTCGTCGAAGCCGATCGCGTGCTCGGCGCCCGTCAGATCACGGACGATGATGCGGTCGATGGCGTTCTCGCGCTCCAGCCGCACCAGGTGGCCCTTGTAGGCGGCGACGCCGGCGATCAGCCGGCCGGGCGGGTGGGCGACCAGCTCGCGCCAGGTGGCCCGCGCCGGCACGGCGGCGTCGGAGACCACCAGCTTGAAGTCGACCGCGCCGCCCTCGTTGGTGCGGATCACCCAGCGGCCGTCCCAGCGACCCAGGCCATAGCGGACGCCCTCGCGCCGCGGCTCGGCCACCGCCGGCGCGGCGGTCGGGTCGGCGGCCGCGATCAGCCGGACCTCGCTGGTCTCCTGGTTGCTGGCACTGGATCAGGATGTGGCTGCGGTCGTCGGTGAGGCCGACGCCGAGGAACATGCCCTCATCAGGCTCCTCGTAGATCAGCGCGTCGTCGCCGCCGCGCGCCGGCCGGCGGAAGACCTTCGACGGCCGCGCGTTCTCGTCGCGCCAGATCCAGAACAGCCAGGCGCTGTCCGGCGAGAAGCAGAAGTCGCCATAGGCGTTCTCGATGACACTCGGGCAGGTCTTCGCCGGCGGCGAGGTCGCGCACGTGGATGCGGTAATACTCCGAGCCCTGCACATCCTCGGCCCAGGCGTAGAGCGCATGGTCCGGCGAATGCGACGCGTGACCCACATGATAGTAGGCGTGCCCGGCCGAGCGCGCCGCCTCGTCCAGCAGCAGCTCGCCCTCGCCGGCCCCGCCGCGCGGCCGGCGCAGATGCCGCGGATGCTGCGCGCCGCTCTCGTAGCTGGCGAAGTACTCGAACGCGCCGTCGGGCGCCGGGACGGTGTCGTCGTCCTCTCTGATGCGGCCCTTCATCTCCGCGAACATCTGCGCCTGCAGGTCCCCGGTCCCGGCCAGCACCGCCGCGGTGTAGGCGTTCTCGGCGACCAGATGCTCGCGCACCTCCGCCTTCACCTTCGAAGGATCGTGCAGCACCTGCTGCCAGTTGTCGTCCTTCATCCAATGGTAGTCATCGACCCGCTCTCGCCCGAGCTGGACGATGCGCTTGGGGTCCTTGCGGGGGCGGGGCGGCACGGGTTTGGTCATGGCGGCGGCATAACCCGTTGCTCCTCACCCGTGAAGCGCAGCGCAACGGGGGAGGTGGCGCGCGGGGCGCGACGGAGGGGGCAAGCGGCGCCGGTAAGTACTCCCGAGCAAGCGGGGTGGCGCCGCCCCCTCCACCATGCTCCGCATGGTCCCCCTCCCCCGCAGTCTTCGCTGCGGGTGAGGAGAGGTCACCCCAGCCGTTCGATCAGGTGGTCGCCGACGCGCATGGCGTTGGCCACCGTCGTCAGCGTCGGGTTCACCGCCGCGGAGGTGACGAAGAACGAGGTGTCGACGACGTAGAGGTTGTCGAGCTCGTGCGCCTTGCACCAGGGATCCAGCACCGAGCTCTTCAGGATCGGCGCCGAAGCGCACCGTGCCGACCTGGTGGGCGGTGCCGTAGAGCGGCAACAGCGACTCGAACTGGAAGTGGTGCTGCGAGATCGGGTGGGTGTGGTCGGTGAACTCGACGAGGCTCTCGCGCAGCGTCTTCACCAGCCGCTCGTGGCCCTCGAGGTTGTTGTGCTCGTAGTCGAGATGGATCTGCCCGTCGCTCGTCACCCGCACCCGGTTGTCGGGCATCGGCAGGTCCTCGGAGATCACCAGCATCGAGAGCATCCGCGAGGCCGCAGCGTTGGCCAGCGTATCGGGCACCAGCGACGGCGGCAGCCAGTCGGAGACCTCGCCCTCCAGCGTCTGGCCGGTCATGTATTCCAGCAGCTGGATGTGGCCCATCGGCAGATCGAAGCCGCCGCGCGGGTCCTTCCAGTAGAAGTCGTTCACCGCCAGCGTCTTGGGGAACAGCACCGGGCAGTGCTCGGCGGTCAGCGAGACCATCGCGGTCAGGGTATGGAACACATAGTTGCGGCCGACCTGGTCGGAGCCGTTGGCAAGCCCATTGGGATGCGCCGCGTTGGCCGACTTCAGGAGCAGCGCGGCGGTGTTCACCGCGCCGGCCGCGGCCACCACGATGTCGCCGCTCCAGCGCTCCTCGCCGTGCTCGGTCTCGCAGACCACCTCGGTGACGGTCCTGCCGGAAGGGTCGGTCTCCAGCCGCACCACTTTGCGGCCGGTGAGCAGCGTCACGTTCGGCAGGCCCAGCATCGGCTCGATCGCCACCGTCCGCGCGTCGCATTTGGCCTTCAGCAGGCACGGATAGCCGCCGCAGGTCTTGCACTTGATGCAGAGCGAGGAGACCGGGTTGGCCTCGTCGAGGCGGATCGCCACCGGCAGCGAGAACGGCCGCCAGCCCTGGCCCTCCCAGTGCGCCTTCAGTTGCAGGATGCCGGGGTCGTGCCTGATCGGCGGATAAGCGTAAGGCGGCTCGTCGCCGTTCTCGGTGGGATCGTCGCCGCGCAGCCCGTGCACCTGCCAGAGCCGCTCGGCCTCGTCGTAGTAGGGCGCAAGGTCGGAGAGCCGGATCGGCCAGGCCGGCGAGACGCCGCCGGCGTGCTGGGTCTCCTCGAAGTCGCCCTTGCGCAGCCGCAGCAGCGCCGCGCCGTAGAAGCTGGTGTTGCCGCCGACCCAATAGTGGGTGTTGGGCGTGAACGGGTGTCCGTGCTTGTCGAGCCAGCGCTCCTGGGTGCGGTAGCGATGCTGGATGAAGACCGCCTTCGGGCTCCAGTTCTCCGGCTCGCGCGGCAGATGCTCGCCGCGCTCCAGGATCAGGATCTTCTTGCCGGTGGGCGCCAGCCGCTGCGCCAGCGTCGCCCCGCCCGCGCCGGAACCGATCACCACCACGTCGAAGTGCGCGCTCATTGCCCCCTCCCCGCCCGAAGAGGCCGGCGTTAGCTCGCCGCCTCGATCAGCTCGATGTCCTTCCTGAGGAGATCATTGACGAGCTCATTGAGAGTTGCCCCCCGCGCCTGAGCTCGTTCGAGCAGGAATTCGAGGACTGCGGGATCAAGCGTGACCGGCGGAATCAGCACCGCATCCGCGCGGTAGAACTTTCCGCGCTCGGCGCCTTTGAAATCATACTCGTCCTTCAAACTCGTCACCCTTCCTCATACTCTCGTGTCTCGCGGCGCGTTGGCCGGCGCGCCGAGATGACCCTGATGGCTATCGTACCATCATTCAACTCGTCATAGGTGTGCACGACAAGCGCAAGGCCACCGGCGTGTGTGAGCCCCAGCGTCACCCACCGCTCCTCGGCTTGCCCGTGCCCTTGGTCCAGTCGCGAAACCGCCAGCGGATCGGCGAAGACGAGCATCGCCTCATCGAAGCTGACACCGTGTTTCGCTCGGTTGGAGTTAGCCTTCGCTGGATCCCAGTCAAACCTGATCGGGGTCACACTCGCCTAATCCAGATGATACTTCGCCGAGCCGGCGGCGATGATGCGGCGCACCAGCGGCTCAGGCAGGCCCTTCAGCATCGCGGCGGCGACTTTGTTGTGCCAGCCGGGCGCCACAACCACCTTGCCGCGCTCGTTGGCGCGGATCGTCTCTTCGACCACCGCCTCGGGCGTCTGCGAGAGCAGCCGAGGCTCGCGCTCCATGATCTCCTGGATGCCGGCCTGGGCGGCGAACTCGGTCCGCGTGAAGCCGGGGCAGACGGCAGTGACCTTGACGCCGGCGGCGCGGTTCTCCGCGTCCAGCGACTGGCTGAACTTGATCATCAGGCTCTTCACGCCCGGATAGAGCGAGTTGCCGGCCACGCCAGGCGAGAACGCCGCCAGCGAGGCGACGTTGACGATCCGGCCCCACCGGCGCGACGCCATGCCGGGCAGCACGTCGTAGGCGAGGCCGCAGGCGTTGACCGCCATGGTCATCAGGAAGTCGCGCTGGCGGCTCCAGGGCACGGAGGTGAAGCTCTGCGGAATGCCGAAGCCGGCGTTGTTGACCAGCACGTCGACGTGGCGGCCGGCCGCCTCGACCGCGTCGATCACCGGCGCATGCGCCTCCCACTCGGATAGGTCGGCGGGAATCACCAGCGCTTCGACGCCGTGCGCCGCCGTCAGTTCGCTCGCCAGCGCCTGCAGCCGCTCGGCCCGCCGCGCCACCAGTGCGACATCGAGTCCACGCGCCGCGTAGGCCCGCGCGAACGCCGCACCCAGCCCTGCCGAGGCGCCCGTCACCAGCGCCAGCCTGCGCGCCGAGGCGGCGCCTGTTGCGGCCGTGTTCACATTCGCGCCTGCGGCATGTGCGCAGCTTGTGCGTAGGTAAGCTTCTGGTCAAATGCAGCCCGCATCATCGCGTCGTAGAATCAACTGCGTAAGCGGGGGAATCAGGCATGGCCGTGGACCTGTCGATCGACCTCATCCAGGCGACCGTCCAGGTCGAACAGCCGCTGGGCGACGGCACGCGCACGGTCGGCACCGGCTTCCTGATCTCCGACCCGACGCCGGACGGCAAGCCGCGCACGGTGCTGGTCACCGCCAACCACGTGTTCCGCAAGATGCCCGGCGCGATGGCGACGGTCGGCTTCCGCATCGAGAACGCCGACGGCTCGTGGCGCTACACGCCGGCGACGCTGAAGATCCGCGAGGGCGACAAGGAGCTCTGGACCCACCATCCGGACCGCGACGTGGCGGTGATCGCCATTGCCGCGCCGCCCGCGTTCGCCAAGGCGGCGCTCCCCGAGAACTGGCTGGGCGGCGACGACGCCTTCGCGAAGTACGCCGTCACGCCCGGCGACGAGATGCTGGCGCTGGGCTTCCCGGAGGGCCTCTCGGCCAACGCCGCGGGCTTCCCGATCCTGCGCTCCGGCCGCGTCGCCTCGTTTCCGCTGGCGCCGTCGAACGCCTTCCCGACCTTCCTGCTCGACTTCGCGGTGTTCCCCGGCAACTCGGGCGGGCCGGTGTTCGTCGACGCGCCGGCGCACCTGGCCACGACCGGCGCCGCCTCCGAGCCGGGCTTCATCGCCGGCCTGCTGACCCAGCAGGTCGAGATCAACAGCCAGAACCTCTCGATCGGCATCGTCACCGACGCCCGCTTCGTGCGCGAGACGCTGTCGCTGCTCGACAATCCCGGCGCCGTCCAGCCGACCAACCACGTGGCCGAGCAAGGCGCCCCGACCCCCGGCCTGATGTCCGCCGCCGACGCGGCGTACAGCCGCTAACCCATCTCAACCACCCGCTCATACCGTCGCAAGACGGGACCCAGCGCAGGACTGCGTGAGAGGCGAGCGGTCGGAGAGTCGGTGCGCGCCGCACGGCGTGCCTGCAAGCTATCGCGTCCCTGCAACGCTGTCCTGGCTGGGTCCCGGCGTTCGCCGGGAAGAGCGGATCGGTGTGGGGTCAGCCGTAAAGCACCGTCAGGGTCTCGGCCACGCACGCCGGGCGGTCTTCGCCTTCGATCTCGATCGTGCAGAGGTTCTTGATCTGCACGCCGCCGGCCTTCGGCTCGGCGCCGATCAGCTGCTGGCGCAGCCGCACGCGCTTGCCGACCCGCACCATCAGACGAACCGCACCTTGTCGGAACCGTAGTTGATGCCGCGGGTGACCCCCTTCACCGGCATCATGCCGGCAGAGAGGAACGGGATCAGCGACAGCGTCAGGTAGCCGTGGGCGATCGGGCCGCCGATCTCGCGGGTGGCGCGCTCCACGTCGACGTGGATCCACTGGTGATCGCCGGTGGCGTCGGCGAACTGGTTCACCCGCGCCTGGGTGATCTCCAGCCAGTCCGAGACGCCGACCTCGGTTCCCACCAGGCCCGTCAGGTCCTTCAGCTCCACCGCCTCCATCGCTCTTGCTCCTTCAACAGCGCCTCAAGGTGAGCGGAGCGGACTGGCCCCAATCGGAAGGGAAGGCAAGCCGCGTCGAAGTGACGAAGGTTTAACGCCCGGCCCCCTTGCTTAAATCGTGACGCGGGTGTCACTTTCGCTGAACCACGATACGGGAGGCCCCAGCCATGGCCGACGACGCTTCCAGCCTGCTCGACGCCGCGCGGCTCGAGGCTTACGCCACCCCGCTCGACAAGATCGACGTGGCCGTCGAGGAGCGCTTCGCCGCCGACACCATGTGGCCGTTCTTCGAGCGCCTGCGCCGCGAGGACCCGGTGCACTACTGCGCCGAGAGCCCCTTCGGCGCCTATTGGTCGGTGACCAAGTTCAACGACATCGTCACGGTGGAGACCAACCATCAGGTGTTCTCGTCCGAGAAACGGATCGGCATCTACGACAACGAAGAGAGCGAAGACTTCGAGATGCCGATGTTCATCGCGATGGACCCACCCAAACACGACCAGCAGCGCAAGACCATCTCGCCGATCGTGGCCCACGAGAGCCTGGTCGGGTTCGGCCCGCTGATCCGCGAGCGCGCCGCCAAGATCCTCGACGAACTGCCGCTCGGCGAGCCGTTCGACTGGGTCGACCGCGTCTCGGTCGAACTGACGCTGCAGATGCTGGCGACGCTGTTCGGCTTCCCGTTCGAGGAGCGCCGCAAGCTGAAGTACTGGTCGGACCTCGCCACCACCGACCTGAGCGCCGACATGACCCAGGACGAGTTCCGGGCCGAGATGATGACCTGCGCCTTCTACTTCAAGAACCTCTGGGACCAGCGGGTGAACGAGCCGCCGGCGAACGATCTGATCTCGATGCTGGCGCACGGCGAGGCGACCAAGGACATGCCGCTGATGGAGTTCCTGGGGAACATCCTGCTGCTGATCGTCGGCGGCAACGACACCACCCGCAACTCGATCACCGGCGGCCTCATCGCGCTCAACGAGAACCCGGCCAGCGGCAAAGCTGCGCGCCAACCCGGCGCTGCTCGACTCCGTGGTGCCGGAGATGATCCGCTGGCAGACCCCGGTCGCCCACATGCGGCGCACGGCGACCACGCAGACTTCGTGCTGGGCGGCAAGACCATCAAGGCCGGCGACAAGGTGGTGATGTGGTACGTCTCGGGCAATCGCGACGAGACCGCGATCGAGCACGCCGAACGAGTTCATCGTCGACCGCGCGCGGCCGCGCCAGCACGACTGCCTTCGGCTTCGGCATCCATCGCTGCTTCGGCATGCGGCTGGCCGAAATGCAGCTGCGGATCGTCTGGGAAGAGATCCTCAAGCGCTTCCCGAGGATCGAGATCGTCGGCGAGCCGGTGCGCCTGAAGAGCTGCTTCCTGCGCTCCTACCGCGAAATGACGGTGACGATCCCGGAGCGGGTCGCGGCCGAGGCGTGACGCGGTTCTAGGCGCGAGTGGAAGAGTCCGGCTCCTCCCAGGCGACGATTTCGCGCGCCCGGCGATAGCGCTCGCGCCGGATCCAGACGTTGCCGACCAGCGCGCCGATCTCCAGCGCGATCGATAGCTCGATTGGCGCGTCGATCACGAACGTCACCACGCCCGGCGCGAACGACAGCAGGGTCAGCGCCCAGGTGATCCAGGTGCGGTGTTGCTGCGAGCGGCGCCAGGCGCCGAAACCGGTCGGCGCGGCGGTGCGGCCAGCGGCGATCTCGGCGCGGAAGGCTTCGGCGCGCGGGTCGAGGGCGTCGCCCGTCGCGGCGCGCCGAGCGGCGGGCGCGGGCCCTGGGCGACTGAGCGCGCCGTCGGAGCGCGGCGTCCAAAGGCGGCAGGTGCGGGCACGGCCTTCGCGGGCGTCGTTGAAGACCGCGCATTGGTAGCGCGCGAGGGTTACCCGGCCGTCAAAGCCGGTCAGACGATCCGCGAGCCCTGCTTGCCCCAGTAGGCGTCGCGGATCAGGCGCTTGTAGAGCTTGCCGGTCTGGTGGCGCGGCAGCTCCTCCATGAAGTCGATCTTCCGCGGCGTCTTGACGTGGCTGAGGTTGGCCCGGGCGAAGGCGTTGAGCTCGGCGGCGAGGTCGTCGCCCGCGTCGGCCCAGTTCGGCCGGCTGGATCACCGCCATCACCTCCTCGCCCATCTCCTCGTGCGGCGCCGCCGACCACCGCGACGTCGGCCACCTTCGGGTGGGTGATCAGCAGGTTCTCGATCTCCTGCGGATAGATGTTCACGCCGCCGGAGATGATCATGAAGCTCTTGCGGTCGGTGAGGTAGAGATAGCCCTCCTCGTCGAGCCAGCCGACGTCGCCCAGCGTCGTCCAGCCGTGCTGGTTGCGGCTCTCGGCGGTCTTCTTCGGGTCGTTGTGGTACTCGAACTGGCCGCCGCCGGCGAAGTAGACCATGCCCTCGCTGCGCGGCGGCAGCGGCTCGCCCTCGTCGTCGCAGATCTTCAGCTCGGCGGTCAGCGACTTGCCGACCGAGCCCTTATGGGCCAGCCACTCGGCCGAATTGATCGCGGTGAAGCCGTTGCCCTCGGTGCCGGCGTAGTACTCGCTGATGATCGGCCCCCACCAGGCGATCATCTGCTCCTTGATCGGCACCGGGCACGGCGCGGCGGCGTGGAACACCTGCTTCAGCGACGAGACGTCGTACTTCGCGCGCGCTTCCGGCGGCAGCTTCAGCATGCGCACGAAGTGGGTCGGCACCCACTGGGCGGTGGTGACCTTGTAGCTTCTCGATCAGCCGCAGCGCGTCCTCGGGATCGAAGCGCTCCATCACCACGACCGTGCCGCCCAGCGCCTGCACGGCCATCGACCAGCCCAGCGGCGCGGCGTGATAGAGCGGCGCCGGCGAGAGGTAGATGCTGTCCGGCGTCCAGCCGTAGAGCATCTGGCCCATCATCGCGAGGCCGTTGGGCGCGTCGATCGGCTGATCGCCGGTGATCGCGCGCTTCACGCCCTTCGGCCGCCCGGTGGTGCCCGACGAGTAGAGCATCGCCCCGCCCTGCGCCCTCGTCGGCGATCGGCGTGGTCGGGAAGCTTCGGCGCGGGCGTCCTCGAAGCTCTCGTAAGGGTCCTCGGCGCCGTCGGTCATGAAGAGCTTCACGCCCGGGATCAGCGGCGCGACCTTCAGCGCCACGTCGGCCACGCCTTTGGAGCAGACGAACGCCTTCGCCTCGCAGTCCTTCACGATGTACTCGACCTCGCCGGCGGTCAGCTTCGAGGAGATCGCCGTGAAGCGCAGGCCCGAGCGCTGCGCCGCCCACAGCACCTCGTAGTAGCGCGGCGTGTTGTCCATGAAGAGCGCGATGGAGTCGCCGCTTGCCGATGCCCAGCGAGCGGAACAGGTGCGCGCCCTGGTTCGAGCGCGCGTCGAGCTCGCCGTAGGTCACGGTCTCGCCGGTCGCCGCCCATGATGTAGGCGGGCTTGTCGGGGTTGGTCTTGGCGTGGATGTGGGGGTGCATCGAATGAGAACCTTGCGGGCTTGGAGTGGCGTTTCTAGATTTCGCGTCTAGAACGGTGAGTTATGGCGCTGAGCATCAAGACGGAAGAGGCCGACCGCCTGGCGCGCGAGCTGGCGCAGCTGCGCGGCGGCACGATCACGGAGGCCATCACGGTCGCGCTACGCAACGAATGCGCCCGCGAGCGCGCCAAACCCACAACGTTCGAGGAGCGTCTGGCTGCCATTGAGTCCGCGGCCCGCGCCGTCCGCCGGCACCTTGCCGACCTTCGACCGGTGACCAAGGAAGAGTGGGACGAAATCAACGGCGACACCGATTGATTGCCGTCGATAGCTCGGCCTTGGTGGCGATCCTTCTCGAGGAACCCGATGCCCAGCGACTGCAGGAACGACTTGCCCGCGAGTCGGGCGCCGTGCTCTCCGTGGCGAACTACGTCGAGACGGGTCAGGTGCTGGCGCAGCGAAAGCCGGACTCCATCGAGCATACGCTGGCGGACTTTCACACGTTCCTTCGGACCGGTCTGATCGACCTCGCGCCGGTCGACGAGGCGCAGGCGCGCATCGCCCTCGAAGCCCGAATCAAGTATGGCCGCGGCTTCGGCCATCGGGCGCGCCTGAACTACAGCGATTGTTTCGCCTACGCGCTCGCCAAAACGCGGAACCTGCCGCTGCTCTACAAAGGCGACGACTTCACTCATACCGACATCGTCTCGGCGCTCGCCTGATCACGCCGCCAGCGCGCTGGCCGGCGCGCGCCCGAGGATCATGTCGGCGGCCTTCTCGGCGATCATGATGGTGGGGGCGTTGGTGTTGCCGGAGACGAGGCGCGGCATCACCGAGGCGTCGACGACGCGCAGGGCCTCGATCCCGTGCACGCGCAGCTGCGGATCGACCACCGACTGCGGGCCATGGCCCATCTGGCAGGTGCCGACCGGGTGGTAGATCGTCGAGCCGGCCATGCGGGCGAAGGTCAGGAGCTCGCTCGTCGCGTCTTGGCGTCCGGGCCCGGCAGCAGCTCGTGGTCGATCCACTTGGCCAGCGCCGGCTGGGCGGCGATCTTGCGCGCCCAGTGCAGCGAGGCGACCGCCACCTGCTGGTCGATCGGATCGGAGAGGTAGTTGGGCCGGATCGCCGGATAGACGGTGGGGTTCGGCGAGCGGATGCGGATGGAGCCGCGGCTCTCCGGGCCGCACCTGGCAGGGCGCGATGGTCAGCCCCGGCTGACCCTCCAGCTCCATCTTCTGCTCGGCCATCAGCTTCTCGGTGTCCATCGTGGCCGGCAGGATGTGGAACTGGATGTCGGGCCCGGCCAGCTCCGGCCGCGACTTGCAGAAGACTGCGATGTGCGCTGCCGAGAGCGTCAGGAGGCCCTTGCGCTGGAAGACGTACTTCAGCGTCTCGCCGAGGAAGCGCGCGCCCTTGGTCAGCTCGTTCACCGACACCGTGCCGGGCTTCAGTCGGAAGGTGGAGGTGATCACATAGTGGTCCTGCAGGTTCTCGCCGACGCCCGGCAGGTCGGCGACCACGTCGACGCCCTGCGCCTTCAGCAAGTCGCGCCGGGCCGACGCCGGAAAGCTGCAGCAGCTGCGGCGAGTTGACCGCGCCGCCCGCCAGGATCACCTCGGCTGACGCCTTCGCCTGCTTCTGCTCGCCGCGCTGGATGTATTCGACGCCCACCGCCCGCTTGCCCTCGAACAGCACCCGCGTGGTCAGCGCCTCGGTCTCGACGCGCAGGTTCGCCCGCTCCATCACCGGGTGCAGGTAGGCCACCGCCGCCGAGCAGCGCTGCCCGTTCTTCACGGTCAGCTGGTAGTAGGCGACGCCCTCCTGTTCCGCGCCGTTGACGTCGTCGTTGCGCGGGAATGCCGGCCTCGACGCAGGCCTCGATCACGTCGTCGGAGACCTCGTGGCGCTGGGTGACGTCGGAGACGTTCAGCGGGCCGCCGGTGCCGTGCAGCTCCCCGCAGTCCGGCCGCTCCTGATGCTCGGCGCTTCAGGAAATAGGGCCGCACGTCGTCCCAGCCCCAGCCCTCGCAGCCGAGCTGGCGCCAGCCGTCGTAGTCGGCGTGCTGGCCGCGGATGTAGAGCAGGCCGTTGATCGACGAGGAGCCGCCCAGCACCTTGCCGCGCGGCCACACGTGGGCTCGCCCGCCGGTGCCGGGATCCGGCTCGGTCGGATAGAGCCAGTTCACCTTCGGGTCCTTCAGGGTCTGCGAATAGCCGACCGGCACGTGGATCATCAGGTTGGACATGAACTGGCCGAGGTTCTTGGTCGGTCGGTCGTCGCCGCCGGCTTCCAGCAGCAGCACCTTCGACTTGCCGTCGGCGCTCAGCCGGTTGGCCAGCACGCAGCCGGCCGAGCCGGCGCCGACGATGATGTAGTCGGCCAAGATTGGGTCACCCACGCGCGTTCGCCTCCGGCTTATCGTTGATCACCACTATTCCCGCCCCGCTAAGCCGGGCAAGGCCGACGCCGCGTCAAAGGGACTCCTCGCCGCTTCGAACTGTCCCTCGCGACTCCCCGGCGTGAAGCGCCCGCGATGCGCTGGCCACACCAGGAGCTTCCGCGCATGCCGACCTTCGAGACCATCCTCTACGACGTCGCCGACGGGATCGCGACGATCACGCTGAACCGGCCGGATCGGCTGAACGCCTTCACCACCCAGATGATGCTCGACATGATCGCCGCGTTCGACCTCTCGGACGCCGACGACGCCGTGCGCGTGGTGATCGTCACCGGCGCCGGGCCGCGGTTTCTGCGCCGGCGCGGATCTCGCCGGCGGCGGCGACACCTTCGACCGCACCACCCGGCAGGAGGCGGCGCGCGAGGAGGGCCGCGTCGGCGATGTCGTGCGCGACGGCGGCGGGCGGCTCACCTTGCGCATCTTCGAGAGCCTGAAGCCGGTGATCGCCGCCTGCAACGGCCCGGCGGTGGGGGTCGGCGTCACCATGCAGCTGGCCATGGACATCCGCCTCGCCTCCACCGAGGCGCGCTACGGCTTCGTCTTCGCGCGCCGCGGGCTCAATCCGGAGGCGGCGAGCTCCTGGTTCCTGCCGCATCTGGTCGGGCCGCAGACCGCGCTGGAGTGGTGCTTCACCGGCCGCGTGTTCCCCGCCTCCGAGGCGAAGGAGAAGGGCCTGGTGCGCTCGCTGCACGCGCCGGACGAGCTGCTGCCCGCCGCCCGGGCGCTGGCCCGCGAGATCGCCGACAACACCGCCCCGGTGTCGGTCGCCATCACCCGCCAGCTGATCTGGCGGATGGCCGGCGCCGCGCACCCGATGGAGGCGCACATGGCCGACAGCCGCGGCATCCAGTTCCGCGGCGCGCAAGCCGACGTGCGCGAGGGCGTCAACTCGTTCCTGGAGAAGCGCGCGCCGGCCTTCCCGGACAAGGTCAGCGCCGACCTGCCGGACGTCTGGCCGCAGTGGAGCGCGCCGACGTTCCGCTGAGGCTTGTCAACGAAGCATTGACAGGTTCGTCAACATCGGGTTGACTGTCAATGGTTGGTTGACAGGAGGCCCGCCCATGGATGTCGAGACCACGAGCGCCTTCGAGGCGAATTGCAGCTTCTGCCGCAAGAGCAACGTCGAGGTCGAGACGCTGATCGGCGCGATCGGTGTCTTCATCTGCAACGAGTGCGTCGACGTCGCCAACAATTCGCTGGCCAAGGTCCGCGCCGCCCGGGACCCGAGCGCACCGCGGGTCCCGTTCGACTATCCCGCTCAGCTGCGCGGCGCCCAGTCGGAGAAGCTGCTGAAGCTGGTCGCCGGGGTCGAGCCGCTGCGCCAGGACGTCGCCGCCTACCAGGCGCTCAACGTCGAGATCCTGCGTGAGCGCGGCGTCAGCTGGGCCGAGATCGGTGCGTCGCTCGGCGTCAGCCGCCAGGCGGCCTGGAAGCGCTTCGCCAGGGGACCGGAAACCGACTGAACGGCGCCCCACTAACGAGCGGTTAACACCCGTCTGCTGACATCGTGGCCTAACGTTCGGACGTTACCCGCAATTCCATGAGCGACACCCTGCAACTTGGCGACGTCGACGCCCCGCCCATCGTGGCGGAGCCCCCGAAGAACCGTGCGAGGCGCGCGCTGCTGAAGCGGCTCGCCGACGTGGTCAGCCTGCCCTCCAGCCGCGTCAACACCTTCGAGCGCTCGGTGACCGCCGACCTGCTGGTGGAGATCCTGCGCGACGCCGAGTTCGAGGAGCGCGCCCGGGTGGCGCGGCGGCTGTCGAGCCTGGTCGAGATCCCGGACTGCCTCGTGCGGCTGATCCTGCGCGACGACATCGAGATCGCCCGTCCGTTGCTCACCGAGGCCACGCTCACCGATTCCGACCTGCTGGACTGCATCCGCCACGCCACCGGCGCGCACCGCAAGCTGATCGCGCTGCGCCGCGGGCTCTCCGAGCTCGTCTCCGAAGCGCTGGTGGAGGCCGGAGAGACGCTGGTGGTCGAGGCGCTGCTGCGCAACGACCACGCGCGCCTCTCGCCCTGCGCGGTCGAGCTCGTGGTCGCCATGACCCAGAAGCAGCCGCCAGCTGGCGCCGCTGCTGCTGCGGCGGCCCGAGGTTCGGCCCAACCACGCCTACATGCTGTTCTGGTGGGCCGACGCCGATTGCCGACGGCAGATCCTCCAGCGCTTCGCGGTCTCGCGCGAGGTGCTGCAGGAGGCGGCCGGCGACGTCTTCCCGCTCGCCGCCGAGGAAAACTGGCAGGACGACCTGACGCGCAAGGCGCTGCAGTTCATCGAGCGGCGCCAGCGCAACCGCGCGGCCATCGAAAAGAGCCTGTTCGGCAGCCTGGAGGGGGCGATCAGCGCCGCCGAGCCGGGCATGACCCGCGAGCTCGCCGAAGAGATCGCCTATCTGGCCGGGATCAAGCCGATGACCGGCGCGAAGATCATGACCGACGACGGCGGCGAGGGCCTGGCGGTGCTGTGCAAGGCCACCGGCCTGCCGCGCTCGTCGTTGCGCACGCTCTGGCGCGCCCTGCGCCGGCCCGAGCTCACCGAGTCCGGCGAGTACGCTGCCGCGGCTGGCCCGGGTGATCGAGGTCTTCGACATGGTCGCCGTCGACCGCGCCCAGACCGTGCTGCGCTACTGGAACTGGTCGCTGTCCTCGGCGATGACGCCGGCGCTGCTGAAGGCCATCCGCGACGACGACGATGCGGCGCTGGACGAGTTCTCGGTTCCGCAGCGCACCGCAAAGCTGGCGCTGGGACCCGACGTGCGCCGCTGACGCCGAGGCTGCGCCCAAGCAGCCGCCGCAATGCCACCGCTGTGCAACTGTCTGATTCGCGGCGGATATCCTTCACTGATCTTCGTTGTGAATTGTGAAAACAGGATTGCAAAGCGGTCTTGTGGCACTGCATCGGCTTCTATAAGAACCTCCTGAGTGATCTGAGGATTCAGGTCGAATTCCCTTTGGTCAGGGCAGGATGGAACCCCGCGTCATGGACGAAAAGACTGAGATCATAGAGATGACCGCCGATATCGTATCGGCGTACGTCGGCAACAACACGATCGCCACCAGCGACTTGCCGGCGCTGATCCAGAGCATCCACCGGGCGTTGTCGAACATCACCGGCGGCGCCGAGCCTGCCGAGGTCGCGCCGAAGGAGCCCGCGGTGCCGGTGCGGCGCTCGATTACGCCCGACTACCTCATCTGCCTGGAGGATGGTCGCAAGTTCAAGTCGCTGAAGCGCCACCTGCGCACGAAGTACAACATGAGCCCGGAGGAGTACCGGGCGAAGTGGAACCTGCCGAAGGAATACCCGATGGTGGCCCCGAACTACGCTCGGGCGCGCTCGGAGCTCGCCAAGCAGATGGGACTGGGCCAGGGCGGCCGTCAGGCCGCGCGCGGCGGCAAGCGCCGCTAGCGCAACCCAGCGCCGCGAAGACAAGGCCCGCGCCGGTGGGGAGCCGGTCGCGGGCCTTTTCGTGTCCGCCTGCGACAGCTAACTCAGCCGCGAAGAAAGTCAGCTCGGCGCAAATTCGCGCTTCCACCAATTCGCCGACTGAGCGATAGTGATTCGCTGTGATTCCAAGGGGTTGTTAACGAATCTGCAGATGAACATGCAGCTGGGGGCGTCTGCGACGGCCGTTCGGGCCCACGAGGAGCTGTTCGCCTATTGGGCGGGGTTGCGGCAGCGCGGCGCGTTGCCCGCCCGCAATGACCTCGATCCCGGCCGTATCAAGCGCCTCCTGCCGACGGTGAGCCTCACCCAGGTGCTGAGCGAGCCGCTCGACTACCGGCTGCGCCTGGCCGGCACCGGCCTGTGGGGCGTCTACGGCGGCGAGATCACCGGCAAGCGCCTCACCGACGTCTACAATACCGCTGCGGCCGACTATTGGCGGCGGGAACTGGACCAGGTGGTCGAGGAGCGCCGTCCGCGCGCCGGCCACCACAGCATGGCCTGGCGCGGCGCGGCGCACATGACGCTGCTGTGGCTGCGCCTGCCGCTCGCCAGCAACGGCCGCGACGTCGACGTCATCCTCGGCTACGACGCCGTGCTCGCCCCCCGCAGCGACATGTTCAGCGGCATCCGCGCCGCCTAGGCCGCGCGGGGGAAATTGGGGACACACACCCTTTTCCAGGGTTGGTCCCGACGGGCGTGCAGTGGAAAAGGGTGTGTGTCCCCAATTTCCTAGGCCGCCGTCGCCTCCCGCGCGGCGTCGCGGCGGATGCGCTCGTTCATCGAGAAGAGGCCGTTGGAGCGCTGGGCGGTAATCGCGCCGGTGAGGCCCAGCCGGTCGAAGGCGGCCCTGGCGTCGAAGGCGAGTATCTCGGCTGGCGTTCGCCCGGAATAGAGCCGCAGCAGGATGGCGATCAGACCGCGCACGATGTGGGCGTCGGAATCGCCGCGGAACTTCAGCGTTCCGTCGGCTTGCGGTTCGGTCACCAGCCAGACCTGGCTCGCGCAGCCGCGCACCTTGTTGGCGTCGCTGTGCTCAGGCCCGGTCAGGGGCGCCAGGCCGCGGCCGAGCTCGATGACATACTGGAAGCGCTCCTCCCAATCACCGAGCAGTTCGAACTCGGCGTCCAGCTCTGCAAGCGCCGCGGCGATCGACAACGGCTCGCATTCCTCTTGCTGCGTCGAACGCTCGATGTAGGGCGACCCGGCTGCCCCCGCAACGCGGCTCACGGCGAGGGCAGCAGCACCTCGGCGCGCAGGCCCTTGCCGGGCTCGGTTGTCAGCCGGAACGCCCCGCCCATCGCCCGGGCGAGCAGCGCCACGATCGGCAGGCCCAGTCCGGCGCCCTCGGCTTGGCGGGTCAACGCATTCTCGCCCTGCTCGAACGGGCGCATCAGCCGCTCGAGGTCGTCCGGGTCGACCCCGGGGCCGTCGTCCTCGATCATGACGCGCACCCCGCCCAACCCTTGCGTCGCGCTCAGTCTGACTTCGCCGCCCTCGGGCGAATAGGTGACCGCGTTCTGGAGGAGGTTGGTGAGCACGGTGCGCAGGCCGCGCGGGTCGGCGAGCACGGCCGGCAGGCGTCCCTCGTCGGCGACGATGACGCGTATGCGCCGCGCCGCGGCCTCGTCGCGCAGACCCTCAACCGCGTCGTCGACCGCGTGGTCGAGCGGCTCGGCGACCCGGTCGAGATCGGTGGCGCGGCCCTCGAGCCTGGCGATCTCCAGCACCTGGTTGACCATCTTCAACAGCTTCAGGCCACTGAGCCGGATGTGATCGGCGTATTCGACGTACTGTGGCGAGCCCAGCGGTCCGCAGAGCTCCCTGGAGATGATTTCCGAGAAGCCGATGATCGAGTTCAGCGGCGTCCTGAGCTCATGGCTGACCATGCGCAGAAACGAGCGCTTCTGGGCGTCGAGCATCGCACGCCGTGGCTGGTGCGGCGGCTCGGGGCTCGCCAAGCCTTGGCTAGGGGGCGAGCTGACGGCGAGGGACGACGGAAGCGACAACGCCTCACAATCTCCAAAATGCGGGCGCCAGCATGGTCGCCGGCCGCTTACAAATCCGTTTCTATCCACGAGGAGAAGCCGCCGCGTCCCCAGGCCGTCCCCGACTTGGTCCACGGTGATGGATCGCCTCGGGATTGAGCCGCCTCGCGGCGGCCACACGAAGCGGTGTAGGTTCACCGGGACGACAGAGAGACAGAGGAGGCTTGCGAAGGCATGACGCCGGCCGACGCCGAGATCGAGCGACACACGCTGAAGGGCGCGGCCGACTGGCACGCCGCCTGGGCGGTCGGGCTTGGATTCTGCGCGCTGGCATGGCCGGCGGCCGACGACCTGACGCTCAACTTCGCACTGGGCGCGGCAGCCGCGCCGGGCGTCATTGGCCAGCTGGCCCGCCTGCCGGGCCGGCGGCTGCTGCGGTTCCTGATCGCGCTGAGCTGGCCGCTCTGCATCGGCGCGGCGATCGCCATGACCGGCGGGCTCGCCGGTCCGCTGGCGGCGCTGGCGCTGATGCCGGCCGCCGCCGCCGCGACCCTGAGCGGCGGCCGCTACATCGCCGTCGGCGCGGCGCTGACCGCCGCGACGGTCGCCGCCATCGCGCTCGTCACCAACGCCGGCCTGATCCGGGCGCCGGCGCTCAGCGGCCCCTGGCTGCCGCTGGTGATCGTGCTCTTCGCCGCGGTGGGCCTGGCCGCGGCGCTGCAGCTCGCCCAGGCGCGGGGCGGCGAGACGCTGGCGAAAGAGACCCGCGAGACGGCGCGGCTGAAGACGCTGCTGGAGGCCGGGCCGCTGCTGCTGCTGCGGCTCGACGGCGAAGGCGTGATTCGCGAGACGTTCTGCGGCGCGCCCGAGGACTGGGACCTGAAGCTGATCGGCCGGCCGTTCGATCATCTGGCCGGCGAGAGTGACCGCGGTGCGGCGCGCGCGGCGCTCGGCATCGTTCGGCGGGCCGGCAGGGCCAGCGTCGGCTTCTCGCCGCCCCTCGCGCCGGACCGCTTCCTGGCGGTGGAGTTGCGCGCGCTGCAGCAGGGCGAGGTCGCCGCGCTGGTGCGCGACGCCAGCCGCGAGCGCGCCACCGAGGCCTGGCTCGAGCAGAGCCGGGCGGAGGCCGAGGGAATGGCTCGGGCGAAGTCGCGGTTCCTCGCCAACATGAGCCACGAGCTGCGCACGCCGCTGAACGCCATCATCGGCTTCTCCGACATCATGCGCTCGCGCCTGTTCGGTCCGCTGGAGGGCCGCTACGCCGAGTACGCGGCGCTGATCCACGAATCCGGCGGCCACCTGCTGGACCTGATCAACGACGTGCTCGACATGTCGAAGATCGAGGCCGAGCGCTACACCCTGAGCCTGGAGCCGTTCGACGCCCGCGAAGCGGTCGCCGGGGCGCTGCGGCTGACCCGCGTGCAGGCCGACACGGCGCGGATTGCGCTGCGCGGCGCGTTGCCGCCCGAGCCGCTGGAGGTCAACGCCGATCGCCGGGCGCTGAAGCAGATCGTGCTCAACCTGGTCTCCAACGCGCTGAAGTTCACGCCCACCGGCGGGCAGGTGAACGTCATCGCCCGCGCTCAGGGCGCGATGCTGGAGATCATCGTCGCGGACACCGGCGTCGGCATCGCACGGGCAGACCTGGAGCGGCTGGGCCGGCCCTACGAGCAGGCCGGCGGTATCGACCAGCGCTCGATGGGCACCGGGCTCGGGCTGTCGCTGGTGCGCGCCTTCGCAGAGCTGCACGGCGGGACGATGACCATCAACAGCCGGCTGGGCGAAGGCACCGCGGTCAGCATCCGGTTGCCGGTGATGGATCCGGCGGCGCACCGGGCCCCGCCACCCGAGCCGGCAGAGCCGCCGGAGCTCTCGTCACCGCCGCCGCTGGCCGTCGCGGCCGGCGACAACGTGATCGCCTTCCGCCCTCAGCGCTGAGCGACCGCCTGGAAGGCGCGGGCGGCGGCGAAGTCGCCGACCTCTGCGTAGGCCGTGCGCACGCTCTCGCCGCCATCGCCGGCGAACAGGAACTCCACGGCGACCGCTTCGCGCGGATCAAGGCCAGCCAGGGCATCGGCCGCGGCTGCCGGGAAGCGAAACGCCACGGCGCCCGGCATATCGCGCGCCTGCAGCACGCCGGCCGGCGCCATCGCCTCGGCGGCGAAGACGCGGCTCGCGGAACGCGGCGGCAGGCGCGCATCGATCGGCAGGCGCCCGGCGATGTCGGCCTGGCGCGGATCGAGGTAGGGCCCGCTGGTCAGCGAGGCGTCGCGCATCACCAGCCGCGCGCCGTAGGGCTGCGCGCCGTCCGCGAAGCTCGCCGCCGCGATCAGCGGCCGCTCCGCCCCGTGGCCGGCCACGCCGAACAGCATCGCGTCCCAGCCGAAGCGGTCGCGCTGCACCGCGCGCCAGCCGTCTGTCGCTGGCCGGCTCGCGCTCCAGCTGGAGAGCTCGCCTGGGAACCGCATCTCGTTCAGCGCCGCATAACCGGCAAACGCCGCGCGAACCTGCGCCGCCGCCGCGATCACCCCGGGCGAGCGGCAGCCGGCCGCGCCAGCGGTGCTCGCCTGCGCTTCCAGGCCGGCCAGCGACGCCGCATCTGCGCCGGAGCGCAGCGCCGCGCCCCTGGCCTGCGCCTTGGCGGCCGCCAGCGCAGCGGAGACGTCAGGCGCGAAGAGCCGGCAGGCCTGATCCGCCGCCGTCATCAGCGCCCGCTCGTAGAAGAGATTGGCCGCCGGCGTCGCCGACAGAGCCGGGCCGGCGGCCGCCGCCGAGAGCGCCGCAGCCGCGGCGAGCGCCGCCCTGCCCCCAGTCACTGTTCGCAACGAAGCCCCCGCCGGTTGAGGCCCCCTCACCTAGGCGCTTATGCTTTCGCCGAAGTTACTCAAAGCCGCGGCGGAAGGTCCCCCTCCCCTTGAAGCTCGACTCCGATCTTTGGGTCCACGCGCTGATCCGCCGGGCGAACCAGGGCGGCGCGTTCGCGACCGTCGCCCGTCGGGGCGATTCCCGCGGCGGCTCGGTGCTGGTCAAACAGGTCGACCGCCGGGCGGGCGTGACGCGGCTCTACGCCGAGGCGACGCGGGCCGACGGCGAGGCGGTGTGGATGCAGCCGCGCAATTCCACCGACGAGGCCGAGCTCGACGCCTACATCGAGCGCGCCATCCGCATCGACCCGGACCTCTGGGTGGTGGAAATCGACGACGCCGAGGGCCGCCACTTCCTGGTCGAACCGGTGGAGCAGGGGTAGGCGGGGGCGGCGGGTGCAAGCCGCGTAGCCCTCGCCCCACCGCAGAGTGGGGAGAGGTCGGCCGGCCATCGCAGATGGACGCACGGGTGAGGGGCGCTCGCCGCCGCGGCGGCGAACCGGCGAAGCCGCACACCGCGCTGGCGCGCGCTCGGCGCTGTGCGCCGAGACCCCTCACCCGGTCGGACGCTCCGCGTCCGCTCGACCTCTCCCCGCTAAGCGGGGCGAGGGCCACTGCTCAGCCACTGCCGCTTACCGCACCCGCTCCAACCCGGCGACGAGGTCTTCGGCTTCCTTGAACAGCGCCGGGTCGATCGTCAGGCCCGATGCGCCGGCGTTTTCCTCGAGCTGCTCGGGGCGGCTGGCGCCGACGATGGCGGAGGCGACGTTGGGCTCGCGCAGCACCCAGGCCAGCGAGAACTGGGTGAGGCTGACGCCGGCCTTTGCCGCGATCGGCTTCAGCTCCTGCACCCGCTCCAGGATCTCGGGCCGCAGCCAGTTCTGCATCGCCCCGCTCATGGAATCGCTGGTCGCCCGTGACTGCGGCGGCAGCGCCGCGCCCGGCTGGTACTTGCCGGAGAGCACGCCCTGCGCAAGCGGCGACCAGACGATCTGCGAGACGCCGTTGGCGGCGCAGAGCGGGATCACCTTGGCCTCCGGCCGGCGGTAGAGCAGCGAGTACTGCGGCTGGCTGGAGACGAAGCGCTCGACGCCCGTGAGCGCGAAGGCCGCCTCGATGTTGGCCGGCGACCATTCCGAGAAGCCGATCCAGCGCGCCTTGCCCGCCTTCACCACGTCGGTCAGCGCCTCCATGGTCTCTTCCAGCGGCGTGTTGGGGTCGTAGCGGTGGCACTGGTAGAGGTCGACCTGGTCCACCCGCAGGCGCTGCAGCGAGGCGTCGATCTGCTTCAGGATCTGGGCGCGCGAGAGGCCCTGGTCGGTGTCGCTCATCTGGCCGAACACCTTGGTCGCCAGCACGTACGAGTCGCGCGGCCGGCCGGCCAGCAGCTCGCCCAGCACGCTCTCGGCGGCGCCGCGGCCGTAGACGTTGGCGGTGTCGATGAAGTTGATGCCGAGGTCGAAGGCCTTGTCGACGCAGGCCTTGGCGCTTGTCGCGCTCGACGCCGACCCCGTAAGTCAGCCACGAGCCGAGGGAGATTTCGGAGACCTGCAGGTCGCTGGCGCCTAGCTGGCGATATTTCATGGCGGTCAATCCTCGATCTGAAATGGCATGAATGGCGTCCCGCTCTCTGGCACAGGGCGGCGACGAGCGCGAGACGCAGAAGCGCGGGGGCTCGGCCTCAGAGCAGCGTCACTTCGGTCAGCCCGGCGAGCTTCTCGGCAAGCGCGTCCTGGAAGGCGGGGTCGAGCGCCTCGGGCGCGGGCGCCTGCTGGCGGCGGTTGTTCCAATAGCCGCCGCTGACCAGCGCGGCGGGCTCGTCAGTCGACGCCAGCCAGGCCTGGGTGCGCGCGCCAGTCGCCAGGTCCACCGGCGCCGACGGGCCGCCCATCTTCGTGCGCACCCAGCCGGGATCGACGGAACTCGCCACCACGTCCGGCCAGCGCCGGGCGACGAGCGCGGCCAGCGCCACGGCGTGCAGCTTGGTCTCGGCGTAGGCCTTGGCGGCGCTCCAGGGCCGCGCGGTCCAGTCGAGATCGGCCAGCGAGCCTTCGCCGCCGCGATGCAGGCCGCTGCTGAGATAGACCAGCCGCGCCGGACGCTCGATCAGCGCGGTCAGCATGTACGGGGCGAGCGTATTGACCGCGAGCGTCGTCGCGTGGCCCTCCGGCGTCGTCGCCGCGGCTCGCCAACTGGTAGACGCCGGCGTTGTGGATCACCGCGTCCATCCGCCCGATCGCATTCACCTGCTCGGCGATCGACCGGACGTCGGCGGCGCGGGCTAAGGTCGCCGATCACGACGCCGGCCGCACGCGCCGCCGAGTTCGCGATCTCGGCGGCGCGCTCGGCGGAGCGGGCGTGCAGCACCACCGCGTGACCGTCGTCCATCAGCGACTGTGCGGCGGCCGCGCCGAGGCCGTCGGCGCTGCCGGTGATGAAGATGCGGGCCAGGGCGCGGCGCCCTTCGTCAGGCGGCGACGCGCGGCTGCGAGGCGGCGCGGATCTCCCGCGGGGTCGCCGCCTCGGCGCCCAGCGCGCCGATCACCGCCTGCGCCTCGTAAGGCGCCTCGAGCGCGGCGATCTCCCCGGCGCTCAGCGGATTGTCGACCGCCTTCAGCGGGTCATCCAGGTGGCTGGCCTTGGTCGCGCCGAGGATCGGCGCGGTGACCGCCGGCTTGGAGAGCATCCAGGCGATGGCCACCTGGGCGGCCGACTCGCCGCGCGGCCGCCGCCACCTTTTCCAGGGCGTCGAGCACGGCGTGATCGGCCGGCCGATTGAAGCGGGCGTCCGCGCCGGCCGACTTCGAGCGCGTCGTGCCGGCCTTGCGACTGCCGGCCAGCACGCCGCCCGCCAGCGGGCTCCAGGGGATCAGGCCGACGCCCTCGTCGAGGCACAGCGGGTTCATCTCCCGCTCCTCCTCGCGGTAGAGCAGGTTGTAGTGGTTCTGCATCATCGAGAACCGCGTCGCGCCCTTCTGGTCGGCCAGGTGCAGGTACTTGGAGAACTGGTAGGCGAACATCGACGAGGCGCCGATGTAGAGCGCCTTGCCCGCCTTCACGACGTCGTCCAGCGCCTCGATCGTCTCCTCGATCGGCGTGTGATAGTCGAACCGGTGGATCTGGTAGAGGTCGACGTAGTCCATCTGCAGGCGCGTCAGGCTGGCGTCGATCGATTGCAGGATGTGCTTCTTCGAGAGGCCGCCGCGGTTCGGCCCGCGCCCCATCGGGATGAACACCTTGGTGGCGACCACCGACTCGTCGCGCCGCACGCCGAGCTCCTTCAGGCCGCGGCCGAGGATCTCCTCGCTCTGGCCGCGCGAATAGATGTCGGCCGTGTCGAAGAAGTTGATCCCGGCTTCGACCGCCTTGCGCAGGATCGGCAGGCTGGCGTCCTCGTTGAGCGTCCAGTCGGCCATGCCGCCGAAGCTCATGCAGCCGAGGCAAAGCTTCGAGACCTGGGTCCCCGTCGTGCCCATTCGAGTGAACTGCATAGCCGTCTCCGTCGCGTTTTCTTGGTTCTGTGCTGAGGACAAACGTAGCACCGGCGGCGACGCGCCGGCCATCGACGGATTCTGATCCCGCTACGTGAGGCTTCAGCTAGGGTGCGCCACATGACCGGCGCGCCTACCGAGTGGCTGTTCTCCTACGGCACGCTGCAGCAGGAGGGCGTGCAGTTGGCGACCTTCGGGCGCCTGCTGGCGGGGCGCCCTGATCGGTTGCCAGGCTTCCGACTGGCCGAGGTGCGCATCACCGACCCACAGGTCCTGGCCGAGAGCGGCAAGGCCATCCATCCGATCGCCTCGCCGTCCGCGGACCCGGCCGACGCGATCGAAGGCACGGTGTTCCAGGTGACGCCCGCGGAACTGGATAACGCCGACCGCTACGAGGTGGCCGACTACACCCGCATCGCGGCGCGGCTGGCGTCCGGCATCCAGGCGTGGGTCTACGTGGCCGCCGGGGATGTGGGCGTCAGCAAGTTCGTCTGAGCCCCGAAAAACACGAACGCGCGCTTCCCCTCGCAGGCCCTCGCGGGGACAGAGGCTCGCGCCGCTACACCCCCGCCGCGTCGCCGTGGGTGTGCTTCGGCTCGGGGGCGCCAGCCAGCGCAGCGGCGATTTCGGCGTCCCAGCCGTAGACGTCGGCGCGGAAGCTCACATGGCCGTCGGCGGCGACCGAGGCGGTGCGGTAGACCATGTAGACCGGGATCGGATCCTTCAGCGCGTAGGTCCTGGTGGCGCCGGCCGCGATCGTCTGGTCGACCCGGGCTGCGTCCCAGCCGAGCAGGGCCGCGGCCAGCCCGCGCGGGTCGGCCAGTCGCACGCAGCCGTGGCTGCGCCAGCGCTTGTCGAGCGCGAAAAGGCTGCGGGCCGGCGTATCGTGCATGTAGACTTGGAAATTGTCCGGGATCACGAACTTCACGTAGCCGAGCGACGACTTCGGGCCGGCGTGCTGGACGAGCTTGCCACCGACGACGTGGAAGTCGTTGCGGGCGAGGTAGCCGCGGCCCTTCGGGTAGAGTTCCTTGCGCGCGATGTCGTTCGGCACGATCCAGGGCGGATTGAACTCCACCGCGGTGACCTCGGAGGCGAAGCTCGGGGTCGGCCGCTTGGTCTGGCCGGCCACCGCGCGCATGGCGAGCGCCGGCTGGCCGTTCTGGATCAGCGTCACGTCCGGGCCCGCGATGTCGGCCTCGATGCGGGTATCGGGCATCGCAATCGGCAGCCAGCGGGCGCGCTCGAGATTCACGTCCAGGGCCGTAAGCCGGTCGTGGGCGCTGACGTTGAGCGCGGCCAGCGTCGGCGCGGTCAGCACGCCGTCGGCCTTCAGGCCATGGTGGCCCTGGAAGTCGGCCAGCGCCTTGGCGAGCGCTGCATCGAACACGTTCGCGGCCTTGGGGTCGGCCGGCGCGGGCGCATCGTAGCCCTCGGCGGCGAGGCGCTGGCGCAGCGCCGGCGCACGGCGGTCGCGCTGGCCGGCGCGCACCGGCTTGCCGGCGGCGATCGTCTCCCAGCCGCCGTGGCCGTCGATGTCCTCGTAGCGGGCGCGGGCGTCGACCAGCGCGAGGTAGGCCGGATCGCGGCGGGTCTGGGCCGCCAGCCACGCGCCGACCTTGCCGCTGGCGCGCGCCGCCGCGAACTCGCCGGCGGCGTCGAACGGCGCGCGTAGGGCGAAGTCATCGTCGAGCGAGGTCGGATCGAGCGACATGCCGTGCTCGGCGCTGGCGTAGGCGATGGCGGCGCGCGCCAGCTTGGTTTGCGCGAGCGCCTGACCGTTCGCGTCCGAACCAGCGAGCTGGGCGACGTCGGCGGCGAGGTTCGGCGCGGCGATGCCCTGCGCCGGCGCGCCCTGCAGCACCGCCTGGATCGCCGTCCCGTCGGCGACGCTCAGCGGCGCCGGCGCGCTCTGCACAGGGGCCGGCGGCGGCGGGACGGCGGTGTCGGCGCCGCCGATCAACGGCGCCAGCAGCAGCGCGGCGGCGCTCCCGAGGAGGGCCAGGGCGGTCCGATAATGTCTGGAAGGCATGGGTAAGCTTTGGGACCTGAGAAGCGACTATCGACTCAAGGGTTTGCGGTCCAGTCAGTTCCCGGACGCGGTGAAGTTTGCGGCCGGCGTGACAATAGCATCGAGCGGCGCGCGCACGCCGAACAGGTAGATCGCCGCGCCGGCGAGGCCCGCGGTCGCGGTGATCGCCAGGGCTGCCGCAAAGCCGTGCGTGGCCTCGACCGTGAAGCCGGTGACGATCGGGGCCAACGCCCCGCCGGCGAGGCCGCCGAAGTTCTGCACCGCGCCGACCGAGCTCACGAAGCGGGCCGGCGCGGCGGTGATGGCGAGCGCCCAGATCGCCGCGGTGGCGATGTTGGCGCAGAGGAGCGCGCCGCAGATCGCCGCCAGCGCCCACGCTCCGGTCGGCGCGAGCGAGCGCGAGGCCGGTGCAGGCCGCGCCGCCGAGGAGGCCGGCCACGATCGGCGCCTTGCGGCTGGCGAGCGGCGAAAGGCCGGCGCGCGGCCAGGCGGTCGCAGGCCCAGCCGCCGGCGAGGCTGCCCGCGAAGCCGAACAGGTAGGGGATCGGCGGCCGCCCAGCCGACCTGCGGCAGGCTGAAGTGGCGCTCGGCCATCAGGTAGGACGGCAGCCAGGCGGCGTAGAACCAGGTCATGTAGCCGGAGCCGAAGTTCCCGCCCGCCATCGCCCACAACGTCGGCGCGCGCAGCAGGCCCGGCAGCTCGGCCAGCCGTATCGGCGCGGCGGCGTCGGCGCCGGGCGCGGCGGCCGATCGCGGTAGAGGCCGATCCAGAGCGCCGCGGCGACGAGGCCGGCAAGCCCGGTGGCCAGGAACGCCCCGCGCCAGCCGAAGCCGAGCATCAGCGCCGTGACGATCGGCGGGGCGATGGCCGGGCCGAGCGTCGAGGCCGAGTTGAAGACGCCGGTCGCCAAGCCCCGCCGCCGCTCCGCGAACCAGCCGCGCACCACCCGCGCGCCGACCGGGAACTGCGGCGCCTCGCCGACGCCGAGCGCCATCCGCGCGGCGATCAGCTGCGGCAGGCCGCCAGCGAGCCCGGTCGCCGCCTGCGCCGCCGACCACAGCACCAGCGCGCCGCCGAGCAGCCGCCGCGGCCCCAGCCGGTCGATCAGCGCCCCGGCCGGCGCTTGCGCCAGTGCGTAGGTCCACAGGAACGCCGACAGCAGCACGCCCATCGCGCCGGCCTTCAGGTGCAGCTCGCGCGGAGATCAGCGGCGCGGCCAGCGAGAGGGTGACGCGGTCGACGTAGTTCACCGCGCCGGCCAGCATCAGCAGCGCCAGCGCCAGCCCTGCGCCGCCCGCCTCGCCTGCCCTGCCCTGCGCCGCCCCCATCGCGCCAGCTTAGCCGAGCTTCCGCCGGGCGCCTCCGATCGGCGCTGCGCCAGCGGAACATCGGTCGGTCCGCGAGGCTTGACTTGCGTCCTCGCGCCCGCAAAACCGCCCGCACCCGCAAACTGCACAAGGAATCGCCCCGCATGACCGTGCGCGTCGCCATCAACGGCTTCGGCCGCATCGGCCGGCTGGTGCTGCGCTCGATCATCGAACATCGCCCGGCGCGACATCGAGGTGGTGGCGATCAACGACCTCGGGCCGATCGACACCTTCGCGCACCTGCTGCGCTACGACTTGGTGCACGGCCGCTTTCCGGGCGTGGTGACCGTCACGGCGATACGATCGACGTGGGCCTGGGCCCGATCCGCTGGACGGCGATCCGCAACCCGGCCGAGCTGCCGCACAAGGAACTCGGCGTCGACATCGCGCTGGAGTGCACCGGCTTCTTCACCAAGAAAGACACCGCCAAGGCGCACCTGGAGGCCGGCGCCAAGCGGGTGCTGGTCTCGGCGCCCTGCGACGGCGCCGACAAGACCATCGTCTTCGGGGTCAACCACCACACCCTGACCGACGACGACGTGGTGGTCTCCAACGGCTCGTGCACCACCAATTGCCTGGCGCCCGTCGCCAGGGTGCTGCTCGACACCGTCGGGATCGAGCGCGGCTACATGACCACCGTGCACGCCTACACCAACGACCAGCACACGCTCGGACCAGCTGCACAGCGACCTCTACCGGGCCCGCGCGGCGGCGGTGTCGATGATCCCGACCTCGACCGGCGCGGCGAAGGCGATCGGCCTCGTCATTCCAGAACTCACCGGCAAGCTCGACGGCGCGCGCGATCCGCGTGCCGACCCCGAACGTCTCGATGATCGACCTGAAGATCGTGCCCGGCCGCGCCACCACGAAGGACGAGATCAACGCGGCGCTGAAGGCGGCGTCCAGCTCCGGGCCCGCTGCGCGGCGTGCTGGCGGTGACCGAGGAGCCGCTGGTCTCGGTCGACCTCAACCACATCGCCGCCTCCTCGACCGCGGCGCTGCCGCAGACCCAGGTGGTCGACGGCGGCCTCGTGCGGGTGCTCTCCTGGTACGACAACGAGTGGGGCTTCTCGACCCGGATGTCCGACGTCGCGCTGGCGATGGGCAAGCTGGGCTGAGGATCGAGCCGTGACCGAAGGCTTTCGCACGCTCGACGGCGTCGACGTGAAAGACAAGCGCGCGCTGGTGCGCGTCGACTTCAACGTGCCGCTGCAGGACGGCCAGGTGAGCGACGACACGCGGCTGCGAGGCGGCGCTGCCGACCATCCGCAAGCTGCGCGACGGCGGCGCCAAGATGATCCTGATCAGCCACTTCGACCGGCCGAAGGGCAAGCGCGTGCCCTCGATGAGCCTGAAGCCGGTGGTGGCGCCGCTGGAGAAGCTGCTGGGCGCGCCGGTGGCGTTCGCCGACGACTGCGTCGGCGAGGTCGCCGAGCAGGCGGTCGCGGCGATGAAGGACGGCGACGTGCTGCTGCTCGAGAACCTGCGCTTCCACGCCGGCGAGGAGGCCGACGATCCGGCCTTCGCCAAGCAACTGGCCGCGCTCGGCGACCTCTACGTCGACGACGCCTTCTCCGCCGCCCACCGCGCCCACGCCTCGAACGACGCCATCGCCCACCTGCTGCCCGCCTACGCCGGCGAAGCAGATGCGGCGCGAGCTGGCGGCGCTGCGACGCGGCGCTGGGCCACCCCAAGCGGCCGGTGCTCGGCATCGTCGGCGGCTCGAAGGTGTCGAGCAAGCTCGACCTGCTGCACAACCTGATCATCAAGCTCGACCAGCTGGCGATCGGCGGCGGCATGGCCAACACCTTCCTCTACGCGCAGGGCTGGGAAGTCGGCGCCTCCTATTGCGAGAAGGACCTGGCCGACACGGCGCGCGGCATCATGGCGTTCGCCGAGGCGCGGCATTGCGAACTGCTGCTGCCGATCGACATCGTGGTCGCCGAACAGGCCGCCCCCGGCGCCGCGGCGCGGGTGCGGGCGCTGGGCGAGATCGACCCGCACGAGCGCATCCTCGATGCCGGGCCGAAGACGATCGAGCGGCTCTGCAAGGCCATGGACGAGGCCGCCACGCTGATCTGGAACGGACCGCTCGGCGTCTTCGAGGTGCCGCCGTTCGACAGGGGCACCATGGCCGCCGCGCGCCACGCGGCCGCGCTCGCCAAGGCGGGCAAACTGGTGGCGGTGGCCGGCGGCGGTGATACGGTGTCGGCCCTGAACGCGGCGCATGTGGCGGGGGACTTCACGTTCGTTTCCACCGCCGGTGGCGCGTTTCTTGAGTGGATGGAAGGCAAGAGCCTGCCCGGCGTCGAGGCGCTGAGAGCGGGCCGCGACTTACGAGGGACGAGGGATCATGGATCTGCAAGCTCTGCATGAGATAGCCGAGCGGATGACGGCGCCGGGCAAGGGCCTCCTCGCCGCCGACGAAGTCCACCGGCACCATCAAGAAGCGGTTCGATACGATCGGACTGGAATCGACCGAGACCAGCCGCCGCGACTATCGCGAGATGCTGTTCCGCGCCGACGACGCGATGCGCAACTACGTCTCCGGCGTGATCCTCTACGAGGAGACGCTCTACCAGAACGCCGCCGACGCCAACGCGACGCCGCTGGTCGACCTGATCGAGCGCACCGGGTCGGTGCCGGGCATCAAAGTCGACAAGGGCACGGTCGCGCTGCCGGGCTTCCCGGGCGAGACCATCACCGAGGGCATGGACGGCCTCGGCCTGCGGCTCGACCGCGACCGCGAGCGCGGCGCACGCTTCGCCAAGTGGCGGGCGGTGATCAACATCGGCGACGGCATCCCGACCTGGGGCGCGGTGAAGGCCAACGCCCACGCGCTGGCGCGCTACGCGGCGATCTGCCAGGCGCACGACATCGTGCCGATCGTCGAGCCGGAGGTGCTGATGGACGGCGCGCACGGCATCGATCGCTGCGAGGACGTCACCCGCTTCGTGCTGAAGACCGTGTTCCAGGAGCTCTACGAGCAGCGGGTGGCGCTGGAGGGCATGGTGCTGAAGCCGAACATGGTCATGCCCGGCGACGAGAGCGGCGAGCATGCATCGGTCGAGGAGGTCGCCGAGCGCACGCTGCGGGTGCTGAAGGACTGCGCGCCGGCGAGCGTGCCCGGCATCGCCTTCCTCTCCGGCGGCCAGGACGACGAGGCGGCGACCGCCCATCTGGACGCCATGAACCGCATGGGGCCGCTGCCCTGGCGGCTGACCTTCTCCTACGGCCGCGCGTTGCAGCACGCGCCGCTGACCACCTGGGCCGGCCGCTACGAGAACGTCGCCGCCGCGCAGCGCGCCTTCGCGCACCGCGCCCGGATGAACAGCCTCGCCAGCCTCGGCAAGTGGGAAGGCGCGCTGGAGAAGGCGGCGTAAGCGCAGCTACCAGAGCCGGCTGACGCCGGACGCGTCGAACAACTTCTCGTTCGAGACCAAGGTCAGGTCCTCCGCCATCGCCTGCGCCATGAGCAGGCGATCGAAGGGGTCTTTGTGTTCAATTGGCAGCGAACCGGCGAGTTGGCCGTGCCGCAGCGTGATGGACAGACCGCTGAACCCTTCCGCTGCGACTTGCGCCTCGAAACTGCGCGCCAGCAAGCCCACCTGCGGCAGCTTTCCGAGCCGATGCTTCGTCGTGACCTCGACAGCGGAGACGGCGCTGACCAGCACATCATTGTCGGGGTCGGAGATCGCCGCGTGCGCCGGCCGCGACAGACGCCCCAAGTCGATCAACCACCAGATCAGCGCGTGGGTGTCGAGCAGCAGCCTCAATCGCCCTCACCGTTCCACAACGCGAGCTCGTCGTCCGGCAGCGGATCGAAGAATGCGTCGTCGAAGGCAATCTTGCCTTTCAGACGACCGGCGACGCGCTTCTTCTTCACCGGCGTGATCGGCGTCAGCCTCACCACTGGCTCGGAGCCGCGGGCGATCACCACCTCCTCGCCGGCGAGCGCCGCGGCGATGAGCTTGGAAAGCTGGGTCTTGGCCTGGTGCACCTTGACGATCATGGCGGTTAGCTAAGCACTTGGCTAACCGCCGTCAATCGCGCCGGCCCTTGCCTTCGCCGCCGCGGCGCGGCTTTTGGCGGCGATGGCCGCGCCCGTATGTCGCCTCTACCTGATCACGCCGCCGGCGATCGACGACCTGGCCGCGTTCGGCCGCGCGCTCGGCGAGGCGCTGGAGGGCGGCGATGTCGGCGCGCTGCAGCTGCGGCTGAAGGGGGCGCCGGACGAGATCATCGAGGCGGCGGCGCATGTGACCCGCCCAATGGTCGGCTCGCGCGGGGTTCCGCTGATCCTCAACGACCGGCCCGACCTCGCCGTGCGGTTCGGCTGCGACGGCGTCCACATCGGCCAGGACGACGCGCCCTACGCCGAGGCGCGGCGGCTCGTCGGGCCGGAGCGCATCGTCGGGGTCACCTGCCACGACAGCCGGCACCTCGCCATGGACGCGTCCGAGGCCGGGGCCGACTATGTGGCGTTCGGGGCTTTCTTCCCCACCGCGACCAAGGACGCCAAGACCCGCGCCGACCCTGAGATCCTGGAGATCTGGCAGGAGAGCATGCTGACGCCGTGCGTCGCCATCGGCGGGATCACGCCGGCCAACTGCGGCCCGCTGGTCGCCGCCGGCGCCGACTTCATCGCCGCGTCCGCTGCGGTCTGGGCGCACCCCGATGGGCCGCGGGCTGCCGTCGCTGCGTTCAATGAAGCGATTGCAGCCGGCCTGGCGGCGCGCTGACCGGCGGCTTCAGGCGGCCTTCAGCAGACCCGCGCGGTCGCACTCGGCGAGCACCCAGTCGGAAAAGCGGCGGATGGCGTCGATCCGCGGGCTGTCGTCGCGCCAGACCAGGTAGCAGGAGAACGGGTCCTTCACGCGGACGCTGGAGATCCGCACCAGCCGGCCGGCGGCGAGGGCCTCCTGCGCGTGCAGCCGGCGCACCAGCGCGATGCCGAGGCCGGCCGAGGCCGCTTCGACGCACAGGGCCGAGTCGTCGAACACCTGGCCGCGCAGCGGGACTGGCGCGCCAAGGCCGGCGGCGTCGAACCAGGCCGGCCACAGGTTGACGTCCTCCAGGATCAGCGGGCCGCGGCCGATGCAGTCGTCGGTGCACTCGTGGGCGTGGTGGCGGGCCAGGAACTCCGGGCTGCAGACCGGGAAAACGTACTCCTCGAACAGCAGCTCGGAGCGCAGGTTCGGCCAGTGTCCGAGGCCGACCCGCAGCGCCACGTCGACGCCGTCGGCGTGCAGGTTGGCAAGCTCGCGGCTGGTGCGCACCTCGACCATGATCCCGGGCATCGCCTCGCGCAGCCGCCCGAGCTTGGGGCCGAGCCACAGCTTGGCGATGCTGGGCAGCGTCGAGAGCACCAGCGAGCCCTCGCCTTCCTTCACCTTCAGATCCTCGGCGGCGCGCAACACTGCCCGCTCGGCCTCGCGGTAGGCCTGCGCCAGCGAGACGGCGGCGGACTCGGCGACATGCCGGTGCCGTGGCGCCAGAACAGCCGCTGGCCGTAGGCCTGCTCGAGGCGGCGCACCGACTGGCTGACGGCGCTATGGGTGACGCCGAGCTCGTCGCCGGCCAGGCTGTAGCTCTTCAGCCGGCAGGCCGCTTCGAGGGCGCGCAGCGCGGCGAACGGGGGCCCGCGATCGGCCATGGCTTGCACTCCTCGTGAACGTTGCCTCTGGCCTCGCGGAGGACACTGTTCGATCGCAACCTACCCGAGCCCCGCGCGCCCGAAGGTTAAAACCATGTAATTCGTCCGTGGGCGGGCCACGGTTTCACGCTGCCCACGCTTGCTTGCCTCGCCGCGGCCGCGCCGGTAGGGTCCGCGCCCTTCTCGCGAGCGCTGGAGAGACCCCGCGTGACGACGCCGTCGGCGCTGCTCGAAGGTGATGATCGATGCGGTGCGCAAGACGGCGCGCGGGCTGACGCGCGACTTCGGCGAGGTCAGCGAGCTGCAGGTCACGAAGAAGGGCGCGGCGGACTTCGTCAGCGCCGCGGACCTGAAAGCCGAGCAGACCCTGTTCGAGGAACTGACGCGGGTCAGGCCCGGCTACGGCTTCCTCGGCGAGGAGCGCGGCGAGGAAGCCGGCACCGACAAGACCCACCGCTGGATCGTCGACCCGCTCGACGGCACCACCAACTTTCTGCACGGCATCCCGCACTTCGCGATCAACGTGGCGCTGGAGCGCGACGGTCTGATCGTGGCCGGCGTCACCTACAATCCGGTCACGCACGACATGTTCTGGGCCGAGCGCGGACGCGGCGCCTTCCTGAACGACAAGCGCCTGCGGGTCTCGGCGCGGGCGCGGCTCGACGAATCGCTGATCGCCACCGGCATCCCGTTCATGGGCCACGGCCAGCACGCCAGGTTCCTGAAGGAGCTGCACCAGATCGGCCAGCGGGTGGCCGGGGTGCGCCGGTTCGGCTCCGCAGCGCTCGACCTCGCCTGGGTCGCCGCCGGGCGCTACGAGGGATACTGGGAGCGCGACCTCGGCGCATGGGACCTGGCGGCCGGCGTCTTGCTGGTCAGCGAAGCCGGCGGCATGGTGACCGACGCCGACGGGGGCGAGACCATGCTGACCGGAGGGTCGATCTGCGCAGCCAACCCGAGCCTGCATCCGCTGGTGCTGGAGCGCCTGAGGGCGGCGGCCTGAGCGCGCTCACGCGCCGCCGGTTCGCGCTTGCGGCCGCCGGGACGGCGACTCTGGCCGCGGCGCCGGCGGCGTTCGCCGAGGACCGGCAGCCGGCGATCATCGCCGAGGGCGGCGCGGCCGAGGAACGGATCGCCGACACGCGAAGCGCGTTCGAGCTGGCGATCGCGCAGGGCTGCGATTTCCTGCAGGCGACGCTGGTGGCGACCAAGGAAGGCGCGCTGATCGCCCGCCGCGGGGCGGAGCTGTCGGCGACCACCGACGTCGGCGCGCGCCCCGAGTTCACCGGCCGCAAGACCACCAAGACGATCGCCGGCCAGCCGGTGGACGGCTGGTTCGCCGAGGACTTCACGCTCGCCGAGATCGCCGCCTTGTTCGCCCGCGAGCCCGACCCGACCGCGCATCCGCAGAACGCCAGGCTGGACGGCAAGGAGCCGGTGCTGACGCTGCCCGACGTGCTGCAGATCGCCCGCGACGGCTGCGTGCGCACCGGGCGGACGATCGGCGTCTGCGCGCGGCTCGCGCGACCCGGCGCGCTACGCCGACCTCGGGCTCGACGTCGTCGGCCGCCTCGCCGACGAGCTGAACACCGAGGGCTATGTCGCGGCGGCCGCGGCGATCTGGGTGCAGGCGTACGAGCGTGACGCGCTGCGCGCATTCGGCCGCCTCTCGCGGGTGCGCCGCATGCTGCTGATCGACGCCGGCGCGCCGGACACGGCGACACTCACGACGACCGCGGGGCTCGGCGACATCAAGGCGTTCGCCGAGGCGATCGGGCCGGACCAGGCGCTGCTGATCGATCCAGCCGCGGCGACGTTCCCCGCGCCGACCACCCTGGCGCTCGATGCCCACAACGCCGGCCTCGCGGTGTTCTCGCGCACCGCTCGCGCTCAGAACGCCGCCCTGCCGCCGGCGCTGCGGCGCGGCGATCAGCGCAGCGCCGGCTTCCCGAACGGCCGCGGCGACGTCGGCAAGCTGCTGGTCGCGCTGTTCTCCGACGGCCTCGACGGCGTGGCGACCGACCTGCCGGCCGCCGCGGCCCGCGCCCGCAGCCAGGCGATGAGCGCGCTGCATCGCGGCCACTCGGGCGGCGGTCTGTTCGACTGACGCTCCGGAGCGGTTGAGGTCCGAAAACCGCGAGACATCCGTCGCCCGCGCCCCCATCTTCGGCGCATGGATATGGACGACGACGCCTGCTACCGCGCCCTTTGCACCCGCGACGCCCGCTTCGACGGACGCCTGTTCGTGGGGGTCAAGACCACCGGCATCTACTGCCGCCCGATCTGCCCGGCGCGCACGCCGAAGCGCGAGAACGTGCGCTTCTACCCGACCGCCGCGGCGGCGCAGAGCGCCGGCTTCCGGCCCTGCCTGCGCTGCCGGCCGGAGACCTCGCCCGACCTCGCCGCCTGGCGCGGCGCGTCGAACACGGTCGCCCGCGCGCTCAGCCTGATCGAGGCCGGCGCGCTCGACGACGCCGACGTCGACGGCCTCGCCGACCGGCTCGGCGTCGGCGAGCGGCAGCTGCGGCGGCTGTTCCGCAAGCATCTCGGCGCCTCGCCGATCGCGGTCGCGCAGACCCGGCGGGTGCTGCTCGCCAAGCAGCTGATCCAGGAGACGCGGCTGCCGATGGCCGAGGTGGCGCTGGCGGCCGGCTTCGGCAGCGATCCGCCGCTTCAACGAGACCTTCCAGCAGCTCTACGACCGCCCGCCCGCGGCAGCTGCGCCGGCTCGGCGGCGCCGACGAGACCGCCAGCCACGGCGAGGCGGTGCGGCTCAGCCTGCCCTACAAGCCGCCCTACGACTGGGACGCCATGCATCCGGCTTCCTGGCGCTGCGCGCCATCCCCGGGGTCGAGCGGGTGACCGACGGCCGCTACGAGCGCACGCCTCGGCGATCGGCGGCGGCGGTCGGCGTGATCCGCGTGGAGCCGACGCCGCCAAATCCCGGCTCAACGGTCACCGTCCGCTTCCCGAAGATCAGCGCCCTGCCGGCGATCATCGCCCGGGTGCGCCGCGTGTTCGACCTCGCCGCCGACCCGGTGGCGATCGGCGAGCACCTCGGCAAGGACCCGGCGCTGGCGCCGCTGCGTCGCGGCGCGGCCGGGGCTGCGCGTGCCCGGCGCCTGGGACGGCTTCGAGCTGGCGATCCGCGCCATCCTCGGCCAGCAGATCACCGTCGTCGCCGCTCGCGGCCTCGCCGCCAAGCTGGTGGCGGCCTACGGCGAGCCGCTGCCGCCCGAGCTCGGCGTCGGAGGGCCTGACCCACGTGTTCCCGACCCCGCAGCGGCTGCTCGGCGCGGACTTCGCCGGCGCTCGGCATGCCGCGGTCCCGGGCCGCGGCGCTCACCGGCGATGACCGACGCGGTCGCCGCCGACCCGCTGCTCTTCGGCCCCACGCCGCGCGCTCGAGGAAGCCATCGCCGCGCTGAAGGCGCTGCCGGGGATCGGCGAATGGACGGCGCAGTACATCGCCATGCGCGAGCTGCGCGAGCCCGACGCCTTCCCCGCCGCCGACATCGGCCTGATGCGGGCGCTGGCCGACGAGGCGGCCGACGCCCAAGCCCCGCCGAACTTCTCGCCCGCGCCGAGGCCTGGCGGCCCTGGCGCGCCTACGCCGCCCTGCACCTCTGGTCGTCCGAGGCGACAGCCGGGCCAAGACCAAGCAAAGGAGCTGACCGATGACCGCGACGCAGCCTGACTATCTGATCCTCGACACGATCCCCGCCCCGATCGATGCCGTTCCTGATCGCCGTCGACCAGGACGGCGTGCTGCGGGCCGTCGACTTCTGGGCCGACGAGCCGCGGATGCGCCGCTGCTGCGCCGCCAGTACGGCGACGTGCGCGGTGGAGACCGGCCAGGTCGCCGGCGCCGATCCGCCGCGCGTTCGAGCGACTACTTCGCCGGCGACCTCCGCGCGCTGGAGCGCGGTGCCGGTGGCCACCGTCGGCACCGACTTCCAGCGCAAGGTCTGGGCGGCGCTGCAGCGCATCCCGGCCGGCCAGACCCGCAGCTACGGCCAGCTGGCCGCCGAGATCGGCGAGCCGGACGCGGCGCGCGCCGTCGGCCTCGCCAACGGCGCGAACCCGATCGCCATCGTGGTGCCCTGCCACCGGGTGATCGGCGCCGACGGCTCGCTGACCGGCTTCGGCGGCGGCCTGCCCCGCAAGCGCTGGCTGCTGACCCACGAGGGGGCGGCGTACAAGGAGAACCGCGCGCCGAAGCGGCCACAGCCGGAGCTGGACTTCGCGCAGCGCAGCGTGGCGTAGAGCGTCTGCTCAGGGGCGGGTCGGCTGCAGGCGCGGCGGGCCCCTGAGAGACATGGCGTCCCTGCTCTTCTGCTCAGACCAGATCGCTCTGGCCTTGCGCGACGGTTGGCGCTGCCCCGGGCCGAGGGCCGTTCACCGCCAGGACGAGGGCCTCGATCTCGGCCAGTGACGCCATGGGCGCCAGGGCGCGTTCCAGCACGGCGTAGACGACCGGCTGCTCCACCCTCAAGGCGGCCAGCGCCGCCTTGGAGCCGGGGTACCATTCGTTCCTGAGGAGGAAGAAGTTTTCGAGCTGCATGGTCAGCAGCCAGACCCGCCGGAAATGGCTCTCGGCGTCACCGCGGACGGCGCGATCCAGCATTTTCCAGGACCAGTTGCGGCGCGCCTCGATCTCGTCGGCCGGCAGCGGCTCCGGGCCGGCTGCAAAGACCTCGTCCAGTCGCGCCAGGAACGCCGCGCCCCGGCCGTCAAGGTCCCGCAGCGCCCGCCCGCCCCGCACGTGCAGGAGGTCCGCGCCCGGCTCCGCCAGCCGCCCGGTCGGGTAGATGAAGACGTCCAGCAGCGCGCCGTCCCGCATTCCGGTCTCCCGCACCGGCGGGCCTTCCCTGTCGCGGAACCCGATCAGGTCGTAGTCGCTGTCCGGGCCGGCGTCGCCCCGCGCCCGGGAGCCGTAGAGGATGATGACGCGGCAACCCTCCACCCCCTCCAGCCGCGCCACAAGGCGGTCGAGCACGGGATCGTTCTGCGGGGACGTCGTCATTGCGCTCAGCGCCGCCGGTGATGGACACACGTTGTCGCACGCAAGTCCTGCGCCGCGAAGCGGACCGCCGGGGAAGCATTCCTAAAGGTTTACGGCGTTCACTTCAGCCGGGCAAGGACGAGATTGGGGAGCCCATGGCCGCCACCCTTGGGGGGGAGGCGCGGCGTCGCTCGGCGGTCAACTCGGAGATTCACCTCTTCGTCGTCTCCCACCGCAACCTGACCCCGCGCACGATCCACTTCACCGTCGCCGCTTTGGGAGCGCTCGCCTTCGCGCCTTTCCCGTGGGTGGCGCTGTGGTTCTGCGTAACCGCGGCCGTGGTGCTCGCCGGAACCTGGCTGTGCGCCCGCGTCGAGCGTTGGCGGGCGGCGACGCGCGAGGCCTGGGGCGTCCCGGCGCTGCTCGGGGTCACCACGTTGAACTCGGTGCTCTACGGGGTCGGGGCCGCCGCGCTCTGGCGCACGGGCAATGCGATCGCCGGGGCCTTCGCGGTGCTGATCCTGGCGATCTGCATCGTCTATTCGCTGATGCAGTACTACGCCCATCCGCGCCTCTTCTACGTGGTGGCGGCGCCCTACATCGCCGGGTTCGGCTACATCATCGTGGCGATCGCCGCCGCGCATCTTCCGATCGGCGACTACGGCGCGATCGGCGCGGTCGCCTGCGCCGCGGTGGCGCTGGGCAACCTGATCTACACCGCCCGCCGCAACCTCGCCGGCTCGCGCTCGGCGCTGCGGCAAGCGCGGGCGCTGGCCACCGAGCGCGAGCAGGCCGCCGCCGCCGCCAACGCCGCCAAGTCGATCTTCCTCGCCACCATGAGCCACGAGATCCGCACCCCGCTGAATGGCGTGCTCGGCATGGCCCAGGCGATGGCGGCCGACGAGCTGGCGAGCGCCCAGCGCGAGCGGCTGGGCATCATCACCCAGTCCGGCGAAACGCTGCTGGCGATCCTCAACGACGTCCTCGACCTCTCCAAGATGGAGGCCGGCAAGCTCGACCTGGAAGCGGCCGAGTTCGATCTCGCCGCGCAGATCGGCGGCGTCTGCGCGGCGTTCGGCGCGCTGGCCGAGGCAAAGGGGCTGGAGCTGAGCTGGCGCGTGTCGCCGGAGGCTGAGGGCGTCTACCTGGGCGACGCGGTGCGCCTGCGCCAGCTGATCACCAACCTGGTCTCCAACGGCCTGAAGTTCACTGAGGTTGGCCAGGTGTCGGTCGAGGCCGATGCGACGGCGGCCGGCCTGATCTTGAGGGTGCGCGACACCGGCGTCGGCATCGGCGCGGAGGCGCTCGGCCGCCTCTTCGAGGACTTCATGCAGGCCGACGCCTCCACCACGCGGCGGTTCGGCGGCACCGGGCTCGGCCTCGCCATCTGCCGGCGGCTGGCGCGGATGATGGGCGGGACCATCGAGGCGGAGAGCGAGCTCGGCCGCGGCGCGCTCTTCACCGTCACCCTGCCCCTGGAACGGCTGCGGCGGCAGCGAGCCGGCGGAAGCCAGCGCGGCCGCGACCGAGGACGCCGCCGAGCTCGACGCGGTGCGGGTGCTCGCCGCCGAGGACAACGAGGTCAACCGGCTGGTGCTGAAGACGCTGCTGGCCCAGGTCGGCGTCGAGCCCCGCCTGGTCGTCAACGGCCGCGAGGCCGTCGAGGCCTGGTCGCGCGAGCCGTGGGACGTGATCCTGATGGACGTGCAGATGCCCGAGATGGACGGGCCAACCGCCGCGCGGGAGATCCGCGTCCGCGAGGCGGCCGAGGGGCGCTCGCGCACCCCGATCATCGCGCTCACCGCCAACGTCCTCGCCCACCAGATCGGCGAGTACCTGGACGCCGGCATGGACGCCCACGTCGCCAAGCCCATCGAAGCTGGCCGCCTCTTCGCCGCCCTCCAGGAAGCGCTCGCCATGGCAGACGAGGCGGCGGAGCCGGACGCGGCGCGAGCCTAGTCGCTCACGCGGCCTGCAGACCGAACTGCAGCTTGGCGAGACGGGCGTAGAGGCCGCCCTGCGCGACGAGGTCGGCGTGCGTCCCCTCCTCGACCACCCTGCCCTCGTCCATCACCACGATGCGGTCGGCGGCGAGCACGGTGGCCAGGCGGTGGGCGATCACCAGCGTGGTGCGGCCCTGCATGGCGTCGGCGAGCGCGCGCTGCACCAGCCGCTCGCTCTCGGCGTCGAGCGCGCTGGTGGCCTCGTCGAGCAGCAGCACCGGCGCCCCGCGGACCAGCGCGCGGGCGATGGCGAGGCGCTGGCGCTGGCCGCCCGAGAGCGTCTTGGCGCGCTCGCCGAGCGGGGTGGCGAAGCCCTCGGGCAGCGCCGCGATGAACGCCTCGGCTTCGGCGGCTTTCGCGGCGGCGCGCAGTTCGTCGTCGGTGGCGCCCTCGCGGCCGAAGCGCAGGTTGTCGAACGCCGAGCCCGAGAACATCGGCGCGTCCTGCGCCACGAACGCGATCCGGGCGCGCACCTCGGCGGGGTCGGCGTCGGTGAGCGCCACGCCGTCCAGCCGCACCGCGCCACCCTGCGGGTCGTAGAAGCGCAGCAGCAGGCGGAAAACCGTGCTCTTGCCGGCGCCGGAGGGGCCGACCAGGGCGACCCGCTCGCCGGGCCGCGCGTGCAGGCTGAAGCCCTTCAGCGCCGGCAGGTCGGGACGGCCCGGGTAGGCGAAGGTGACGTCCTCGAAGGCGATCTCGCCGCGCGGCGGGACGGGCAGCGGCATCGGGCTGGCGGGCGGGGCGACGGCGGGACGGGCAGCGAGGATCTCGTTGATCCGCTCCATGGCGCCGGCGGTCTTCTGGACGTCGCCCCAGGTCTCGCCGAGCGCGCCGGCCGAGCCGCCGACCAGGATGGCGAGCACCACGAACTGCACGAGGACGCCGGTGGAGAAGTGCGGATCGACAAAGCTCGCCAGCACCGCGCGCCAGAGCACGAAGCCGACGCCGCCGAACAGCAGCACCATGACAAGCGCCGTCATCGCCGTCCGGGCGCTGATCCGCGCCACCGAGGCGTGGAACGCGGTCTCCACCGCCGCCGAGAAGCTGGCCGCGGCGCCGGCCTCGCGGCCGAACGCCTGCACCGTGTCGAGCCCGTCCAGCGTCTCGCCGGCGTAGGCCACGGCCTCGGCGAAGCGCTCCTGCGCATGGGCCGAGAGCCGGCGCACGACGCGGCCGACCGCGACCAGCGGCAGGATCACCAGCACGCCGACCAGCAACGCCAGGCCGGTGAAGCCGGGGCTGAGCCAGATCAGCCAGGCGAAGCCGGCGATGAAGGTCAGCACGTTGCGCAGCGCCACCGAGATCGACGAGCCGACCATGTTCTCGACGATGGTCAGGTCGGTGGTGAGCCGCGACAGCACCTCGCCGGTGCGCACCTTCAGGAAGAAGGCCTGGTCGAGCCTCAGCACGTGGCGATAGAGCCGCTCGCGCAGGTCGGCGACCACCCGCTCGCCCAGCCGGTTGATGAAGAAGAACCGCCCCGCGGTGGCGATGGCGAGGCCGAGCGCGATCAGCGCGGCCAGCAGGAAGTAGCGGTCGACCGAGCCGGTCGTGCGCCCGCCGACGCCGCGGTCGATCAAGAGGCGCAGCGCCTGCGTCAGCCCGAGCGTCGCGCCGGTCGAGAGCAGCAGGAAGACGCCGGCGGCGATGGCGTCGGGCATGTGGGCGCCCACCAGCGGCCTGAGGCTGGCCAGCGGCCGAAGGTCGCGGCGCCGGGCGCGGCCGTCGGCGGCGGCCGGGGGCCTGGCCGCCAGCGCCGCGCTTGCGCCCGGCCGACCCTCGATGCCGGCGCCGTCAGTCGTCATACTCGAACCCTTGCGTCCTTCCGCGCGCCCAGTGTATAGGCGCGCCTCCCCGCCGTTGGGCGGGCCGCTGCTCCGTCATTCAGGCGTTGGAAGTCGGCAGGAGGGACCCTTGAAGCAAGACACCCATCCCGACTACCACACGATCACCGTCGTGATGACGGACGGGACGACCTATCAGACCCGCTCCACCTACGGCAAGGAAGGCGCGGAGCTGCACCTGGACGTCGACCCGAAGACCCACCCGGCGTGGACCGGCGGCAGCCAGACGCTGATCGACCGCGGCGGCCGCGTCAGCCGTTTCGCGGCCAAGTACGGCGGCTTCCTGAAGAAGTAGCGGCGGGCCGACTCACGCTGGCTTCCAGCCCTTCGGCGCTTCCATGCTGAGGGCCATCAGGCGGCCGTCCGGCTCCTTGAAGAAGCTCATCCACAGATCGTAGGTCGGCTGCTCGGTGATCCGGTGCGGGGGCGAGACGATCTCGACGCCGCGCCGCTCCAGTTCGGCGGTCGAGGCGGCGACGTCGGCGCAGGCGAGGTAGAGGATCGAGGCGCCGCGAACGTCGTCGGCGCGCTCGACGAAGATCGAGACGCCGCCGGCGTCGAAGAACGCCATGTGCGGATGCGGCCGCAGCGCCAGCCTGAGGCCGAGCCTGGTCTCGAAGAACTCCACCGCGCGGTCCACGTCGGAGACCGGGTAGGAGATCTGGGCGAGGCGGGAGATGTTGAGCGTCATGGGTGGCTCCGTGGCGTGATGACGCCCGATCCACTAGCCGCGCGAGCGACAAAGCGCAGTGGCCGAGATTGCGAAATTCAGACCCGGATCGCCGACGGCGTGACGCCGAAGTGGCGGCGGAAGGCGCGGATGAAGGCGCCGGCGCTCTCGTAGCCGAGCGCCTCGCCGATCGCCGCGACGCTCATCGAGGTCGCCTCCAGAAGCTGCCGGCCGCGCTGCATCCGCCTGCGCCCGGCGTAGGCCGAGGGCGTGCAGCCGAACGCGGCGCTGAAGAGGCGCAACAGGTGGAATTTCGAGACGGCGGCGACCCGCGCCAGCTCGTCCAGCGTCGGCGTCTCGGCCGAGCTTTCGATCAGCTCGCGCGCCCGTTCGATGCGCGCCGCCAGCAGCCGCCGGGTCGAGGCCCTGGCCGCCGGCAACCGCGCGGCGAGCCCGCGGTGGCCGTGCGCCGAAACGACGAGCTCGCGCACCAGGGCGAGCATCCGCTCCTCGGCCGCCAGCGCCGACGGATCGCCCGCCTCGAAGTCGTTGCGCAGCCGCGCCAGCTCGCCAGTGATGGTCGGCGGCGGCCGGAAGACCAGGTCGGGAAACTGCGGCGTGCGGGCCGCCGCCGGGTCGTCATCGACGGCGTCCGGCTCGGCGATGTCGCGCCAGGCGCTCTCGACCAGGTCGTCGGAGACGAAGACGCAGAACGACTCGGCCCCGGTCGGCTCCAGGAACTCCAGCTCGTACGGCTGCGCCTGGTTGAGGATCACGGCGTGGTCGCCGGAGAGGAAATGGCTGGCGCCCTCAGAGCGATAGACGGCTCGACCGCGCGGCATCCACTTGATCGAGAAGGCGCCGGTCGCGTCGGTGATCCAGTGCCGGCGGGCCTTGCCGTTCAGCACGGTGATCGTCGAGGGCGAGTCAGCCGCGCCGAGGCGGCGGCGCCAGACCCGCCGTCCGTCGTCACCGCCCTGGATGAAGGTCAGCTCGGTCATCGCTCGCCGCCAGCTTGGCCGCGGCGGCGGCGCGCGGCAAGCGTCAGCCGCCGAAGGCGTCCCTGAGCCGCTCGTGCTGCGAGAGCACCGGGTGCGGCGGCTCCTCGACGCGCTCGTCGACGTACATCCGCGCATCGAGGTGGCGCACGCGCTCGAACAGGCGCTCCGAGCGGCCCAGCAGCTCGGCCAGCGGGTTGGGCAGCGGCTCCGGGGTCCCCGGCCGCTCGGCGTCGGGCGCTTCGGCGGCGAGCCGGTAGCTGGCGTCCTGCGCCGCCTCGGCGGCCATGTCGCCTTCGCGCACGGCGCGCTGGACCAGCAGCCAGGAAGCCACCTGCATCAGCCGCGTCGTCAACCGCATGCTCTCTGCCGCGTAGGCGAGCGCGGCGCTGCGCGACAGCAGCTTGGAGTCCTGCCGCCCCGCGCCGTCGAGATAGGCCGCGGTCTCCTCCACGAGGTCCATGCCCTCCCTGAAAGTGCGGTCGAACAGCTCCGAGCGGGCAAAGCCCGAAATCGCTTGCGCCTGCCATGCCGGCGAGGCTTGCGGCCCATTGTCCCCCATGATCTCTCCACACACCTCACCGGCGGACGGATGGGCCCCGTCCTCGCCGAGGCCCTGGCTGCAACGCCTGTGCCAGCCTCGATCGATGCGAGAATAGCGCAGCCGGCTTTCCTATACGCTAACCAGGCTTGGCGAAAAACGCGTCGGCGGCGGCGCGGCCCGCCCGCTTGCGCTCGAGCTGGGCGCGGGTGCGGACGATCTCGCCCTCCAGCGCCTCGATGCGCTCCTCCAGATCGGACGCGGCGAGCAGCTCCAGATCCTGGCGAACCAGCTCCGCCACCGCCCAGTCGCGGGGGCGGCGGACCGGATCGCCATCTTCCTCGGCCATTGGGACCTCCCTTTGCCGTGGCGCGTGCGGACGGTTATCTGAACCCCGCCGCGCGGGCTTGGCAAGATTGGCGGGATGGAGCGGGCGACATGAAGGCGATCGTCATCGAAGGCGGCAAGGGACCGGCGGAAGCGTTGAAACTCGGCGACGTGGACGATCCGGTCCCGGGTCCCGGCCAGATCGTGATCCGCGTCGCGGCCGCGGGCGTCAACCGGCCGGACCTCATCCAGCGCAACGGCTTCTACCCGCCGCCGCCGGGCGCGCCGCCGACCATGGGGCTGGAGGTCGCCGGCGAGGTGATCCACGCCGCCGGACGCTGGAAGCTGGGCGATCAGGTCTGCGCGCTGCTGGGCGGCGGCGGCTATGCCGAGCTGGCCGCCTGCGATGCGCGCCACGCGCTGCCGATCCCGCGCGGGCTCAGCCTGATCGAAGCCGCGGCCCTGCCTGAGACGGTTTTCACCGTCTACGCGAACGTGTTCGAAGGCGGGACGCTGAAGGCCGGCGAGACGCTGCTGGTCCACGGCGCCACCTCCGGCATCGGCGTGATGGCGATCCGGATGGGCAAGGCGGCCGGCGCCAAGGTGATCGCCACCGCGCGCGGCCGGGAGAAGGCCGACCAGGCGCTGAAGCTCGGCGCCGACGTCGGCGATCGACGCCTGCGGCGAGGACTTCGAGGTCGTGGCCAGGGACGTCGGCGGCGTCGACGTGGTGCTGGACATGGTCGGCGGGCCGTACTTCGCGAAGAACCTGGCGGCGCTGAAGACCGGCGGGCGGATCGTCTACATCGCCGCGCAGGGCGGCGGCACGATCGAGCTGCCGATCGGCGCGCTGATGCAAAAGCGCGGGTTCATCACCGGCTCGACGCTGCGGCCACGGGCCGCCGACGAGAAGGCGCGGCTGGCGGGCGAGGTCGAGCGCGTGGTCTGGCCATGGATCGAGGCGGGCATGGTGAAGACCGGTGATCGACCACACCTTCCCGCTCGCCGAGGCCGGCAAGGCGCAGGCCCTGCTGGAAAGCGGCCATCACCTCGGCAAGGTGGTGCTGACGGTGAGCTGACGCGGGTGGCCGACCTGCGGATATCCGGCGGCCCAGCTCGAGACCTGGGCCGCGCGCATCGCCGGCTGGCGCGCCGACGGTCGCGACGCTTACGCCTACTTCGACAATGACGTGAAGAGCGCCGCCCCGACCGACGCGGCCGCGCTGAAGGCCCTCTGCGCGCAGAACGCCGTTGGCTAGGACCGGCGCCCGAGCTACGACCGCGTGGCCGCCGATGTTTGCAAGGCGGCCATTCCGTTCTCTACTGAGCGGCGTCGCGAACGCCGCATTTCCCAATCGGCGCGATCGGCCTATATAACGTTCACCACACCGCCCGGCCGCAAGGCCGGGCGCCGCTGTTTCTGGAGGACGCCCGAAGCGGGCGAAACTGGCATGGCCGACCAAATCCTGATGCCCAAAGCGACCGCCGTCTGGCTGGTGGACAACACCTCGCTGACGTTCGAGCAGATCGCCGACTTCGCCAATCTGCACCCGCTGGAGGTGAAGGGGATCGCCGACGGCGAGGTGGCCCGCGACATCCGCGGCGCCGACCCGATCGCCCATGGCCAGCTGATCCGCGAGGAGCTCGACAAGGCGCAGAGCGATCCTTCGTATCGCATGAAGGCCCACAAGAGCCGCCATGCCGAGCTCTTGAAGCCGATCAAGAAGGGCTCGCGCTACACGCCGGTGTCGCGCCGGCAGGATCGGCCCGACGCGATCGCCTGGTTCGTGCGCAATCACCCGGAGGTGACCGACGCCCAGATCTCCAAGACCCTCGGCACCACCAAGGCGACCATCGACCAGGTGCGCGACCGCACCCACTGGAACAGCGCCAACATCAAGCCGGTAGACCCGGTGACGCTCGGCCTCGTGACCCAGCTGGAGCTGGACGCACTGGTCAAGATGGCGGCCGAGAAGAAGGCGCGGGACGACGCGCGCAAGGCCGCGCTACGGCCGGAAGGCCCGACGCTGCGCACCGCGGCCGAACCGGCCCCGGAGCTGGAGACGGCGGCCGCGGGCGACGAGGACGACGCGGAGGACTAGCCGGCGGCTAGTGAACCTGGGACTTCAGGCTCTCCATCTCCTCTTTCAGCCGCAGCTTCTGTCGCTTCAGGTCCCTCAGGCGGTCACTATCGGCGGCCGGTCGGCCCAATTCGTCCTCGATCGCACGTTCCAGAGATTGATGACGCTGTCCCAGTTCGCGGATACGAGCTTCGATGGCCATGGTCAGCTGGCTCCCGTAATGGACGACTCCAGGGAGTGAACACCCCTGACCGTCGCCTGTCAGATCACATATGGTTGCGTGCGATGGCGCCCGGAAGGGCGCATGCGGACGGTCGGCGAGAGGGCGATCCGATGAGCCAAAGCGAGCCGCCGCTGGTCGTCGGGATCTCCGGCGCCTCGGGGGCGATGCTGGGCGTGCGGGTGCTGGACGCCTGCCGCGAGCTGGGCGTCGCCACCCATCTGGTGGTCTCGCGCGCCGCAGCGTTGACGATCGCCAGCGAGACCGCGCTCGACCTCGCCGCGGTGGCGGCCAAGGCCGACCGTGACCTACCGCCCGGCCGACGTCGGCGCGGCCATCGCCTCGGGCTCGTTCCCCGCCCGCGGGATGATCGTGGCGCCCTGCTCGGTCCGCACGATGAGCGAGATCGCCACCGGCGTCACCGCCTCGCTGCTGACCCGCGCGGCCGACGTGACGCTGAAGGAGCGGCGCCGACTGGTGCTGATGGTGCGCGAGACGCCGCTGCACCTCGGTCACCTGCGGACCATGACCCAGCTCGCCGAGATGGGCGCGGTGATCGCCCCGCCGGTGCCGGCCTTCTACGCCGCCCCGCAGAGCCTCGCCGACGTCGTCGACCAGGCGGTCGGCCGCGCGCTCGACCTCTTCGGCCTGGCCTGGCAGCCGGTGCGCCGCTGGGGGCGCGACGTCGGCCCGCTCGCCGGATCCGGGGAAGACGCTTGAGCGAGGCCGGATCGCCCAAACCCGCGTCGCTCTGGGCCTATGCGCTGGAGCTTTACGGCCGGCCGGGCGCGGAGGCGCGGTTCCTGGCGCTGCAGGATGCGCACGGCCAGAACGTCTGCTTCCTGATCTGGAGTCTCTGGATGGCCGCCGAGGGCCGCAGCGCCGACGCCGCCACGCTGGAGGCCGGCGCGGCGTTGGCGAAGTCCTGGGAGGCGGCGGCCGTGGCGCCGCTGCGCCGGCTGCGGCGCGACCTGAAGACCTCGCCGGCCGGTCCGGCGCGGCGTCGCGAGGGCCTGCGCGCGGCGGTCCGCCAGCTCGAGCTGCAGGCCGAGCGCATGCTGCTGGAGATGCTGGAGGACGCCAGCCCGCCTGCGACGGGCGAGGACTTGCCGGCCGCCGAAGCGCTGCGCCGGGCCGCGGCCGTGTTCGGCGGCGATCCGCCCGTCGACCGGCTGCGGGCGGCAGCCGCGCTGGTCGCGCCGCCGGCGGCGGCTTAGCGCTTCGCGAGAGGCGCGACGGTTTTCGGCCAAGCCGCTTTGCTGCTATCAAGGCGAGCCGGCCTTTGGTTCATGGCGGGGGGCTCGGAGGGTGGACGAGGAAACGCTGGACCCGAGCGAAGAGGCGCGCATCCGCACCCGGCTGGCCGCGCTGCGCGAGGAGCACCAGGACCTGGACGACGCGGTGAGCGCATTGGAAGCGCTGCCGATGTCCGACCAACTGCGCATCGCCCGGCTGAAGAAGAAGAAGCTCACCCTGCGCGACCAGATCGCCAAGCTGGAAGACCGCCTGACGCCGGACATCATCGCCTAGGATGCGGCCCGCGTCGCGCCGCTGAGCAGCGCCTCGAAGTTGGCGGCCACGATCGGCTCGGTCACCGCCTCCGGGGTCTCGGCCCATTGGGTGACGAAGCCGCGGATCAGCGCCTGGACGCCCAGCGCGAGGGCCCGCGCAGGCATGGTGAGACGCTCGCCCAGCTCGGCTTCCAGGCCATGCGCGACCGCGTCGAACAACCCCTCCCACTGGGCCGCCTGCAGCGCCGCCAGCTCCGGATCGGTGCGGCTGTAGCTCAGCAGCTCGCGATGGAACGCCGCCTCGCGCTCGATCTGCGGCATCAACGGCATCAGAGCGCGGGCGATCGCGCCAGCGTGGGCCTGGAGCGAGGCGCCGGGGGTGATCTCGGGCAGCACGTAGAGCCGTTTGCTGCCCGCCGCCGCCCATAGGAGCGCGCCCTTGCCGCGGAAGTTCGAATAGATCGAGCCCTTGCTGACGCCGGCGCGGGCGGCGACCTCGCCGAGGCTGACCGCGGCGAAACCCCGCTCGGCGATGATGGCGAGCGTCGCGTCGATCAGCTTCGCCCTGGTTCGCTGGCGTTTCGGAATGGTATCGGGCTTGACCATATTCGCAGAATATACCACGGTATAAATATACCGAGGTGCAATTTTGCGGAGCGGCGCATGACTCTCGCGCGAGTGGCCTGCGCGGCCATCTTGGTCTGCATGATCGCCGCCTCCGCTTTCGCCGAGCCCGCAGCGCTGAGGATCGTGTCAGTCGGCCCGGACGCCCCGGCGGGCGCTCAGCGATACGTGCTGCACTCCGAGCGTCTCGGGCGCGACTTCGTCGTGGTCGTGAGCACCCCGTCCGGCCCGTTCGTCGAGCCCGGGCGAAAGATCGCCGCGGTCTATGCGCTCGACGGCGGCTATGGCGTCGCCGGCCCGATCGGGCAGCTGATGGCGTGGTCCGGGACCATGTCGCCGGCCTACGTGGTCTCCGTCGGCTATCCCGACGGCCAGGCGAGCCGGCGCGACAGCGACCTGCTGTTCCGGCCGACCGTCCGGGACGGCGTGACCATCGGCGGCGGCGGGGCGGCCTTCGAGGCCTTCCTGACGATAGAGCTGCGGCCGTTCCTCGAGGCGCGCTATCCGCTCGATCCGACCAGGGCGATCCTGTTCGGCCACTCCTACGGCGGCCTCTTCGCGGCCAACGTGCTGGCCCGGACGCCACACGCCTTCGCCGGCTACATCATCGCCAGCCCCTCGGTCGCGGCCGATCCGCAGGCGCTGGCGGGGCTCGCGCAAGCCGCGCCAAGGGCGAGGGCCAGCGCGTCTACGTGGCGGTCGGCGAGCGCGAGGACGCCGGCATGGTCGAGGGCGCAAAACGCGTCGCCGCGATCCTGGCCGCGCCCGGTTCGACCTTCACGGTGGAAAGCCGCGTCTTCGCCGGCGAGAGCCACATCGGCTACTACCCGCTGCTGGTCCCGGCCGCCTTCGCCTGGATCCTGCCGCCGCCGGCCCCGCCGGCTCATTCACACGTGGCCATCGTCCTTCCACCAGGGGCGCTTGAACGCGTGACGGGCGTCTATGCGATCGGCGATGGGCGCACGGTCACCGTCGCGGTCAGGCAAGGCAAACTCTACGCCCTGCTCACCGGGTCGCCGGAGGGCGAGTTCCAGCCCGAGACCCCGCTCACCTTCTTCACCGACGCCGTGCCCGGGCGTCGACATCACCCTCACCTTCCAGGCTGCGGCCGACGGTCCGCCGAGCGCCCTGGTTTTCTCGGTCAATGGCGCGCAGACGCGCGCGGTGCGGCAGGCCCAATAGCTGCCCTGCCGCCCGCCCTGGCTTGTCGCCCGCCGGCCCATCGGCCATATGCGCGGCATGGATGAGAACCTGCTGCAAGACGTGGTGGCCAAGGCCAGGGCCGCCGGGGCCGATGCCGCCGAGGCCGTGTTCGCCGAGCGCCAGTCGCAGTCGGTGACCGTTCGGCTGGGCGCGCTGGAGGAAGTCGAGCGCGAGGAGAGCCGCGATCTCGGCGTGCGCGTCTTCGTCGGCCGCCGCCAGGCCGTCGTGTCGGGCTCCGACATCTCGGCCGACGGCCGCGCCAAGCTGATCGAGCGGGCCGTGGCGATGGCGCGGCTGGCGCCGGAGGACCCCTACGCCGGCCTCGCGCCCGAGGACCGGCTGGCGCGCGGACCGCTGCCCGACCTCGATCTCTTCGACGCCGCCGAGCCTGACGCCGAGTCGCTGGAGGCGCTGGCGCTGGAGGCCGAGAACGCCGCGCGCGGCACGCCCGGCGTCACCAACTCCGATTCCAGCTCGGCCTACTGGTCGACCGGGGCCTGGCGGCTGGCGACCAGCGCGGGCTTCACCGGCCTGCACCGCGCCTCCAGCTTCGGCATCTCGGCCGGCGCGGTGGCCGGCGACGGCTCGGCGATGGAGCGGGCCGGCGAGGGCCGCCAGACCCGCTGGCGCGCCGACCTGCCGTCCGCCGAGCAGATCGGCGCGGACGCCGGGCGCCGCGCGGTGGCGCGGCTGGGCTCGCGCAAGATCGCCTCGACCACCGCGCCGGTGATCTTCGAGAACCGCATCGCCGCCTCGACGCTGGGGCCGCTGCTGGGCGCGATCTCCGGGCCGTCGGTGGCGCGCGGCGTGTCGTTCCTGAAGAAGAAGCTCGGCGAGCGGGTGTTTTCCGAGGCCGTCACCATCACCGACGAGCCGCACCGGCGCCGCGGCCTCGGCTCGTCGCCGTTCGACGACGAGGGCGTGGCGAACCGCACGATGAACCTCATCGACGCGGGCGTGCTGACCACCTGGCTGCTGAACGCCGCCTCGGCGCGGCAACTGGGGCTGGAGACCACCGGCCACGCCTCGCGCGGTCTGGCGGGGCCGCCGGGCGTCAGCTGCTCCAACCTGACCCTGCAGCCGGGCGCGCTCGACCAGGCCGGACTGATGCGCGAGGCAGGCGCCGGGCTCCTGGTGACGACGATGTTCGGTCCCTCGCTCAATTCCAATACCGGCGACTGGTCGGTGGGCTGCGCGGGGTTCTGGTTCGAGGACGGCGAGATCGCCTATCCGGTCAGCGAGATCACCGTGGCCGGCAACCTGATCGACGCCTACGGGCGCATCGTGCCCGGCTCGGACCTGGAGCTGCGCGGCGCCGCCAACGCCCCGTCGCTGCTGATCGACGCCCTGGCGATCGCCGGCAAATAGGGAGCGCTCAGATGCCCCAGCTGCTGCACCTGGTCATCGGCGGCGAGCTGAAAGAGATCGGCGAGCACGAGTTCCGCGATCTGTCGAAAGTGGATCTCGTCGGCGCCTACCCGAACTACGCCGAGGCGTTCGCGGCCTGGAAGGCGAAAGCGCAGGCGACGGTGGACAACGCGCTGATGCGCTACTTCATCATCCACGCCCACCGCCTGCTGGACCCCGAAGCCGACGGCCACGATCACGACCATACGCACTGACGGGCGCGGCGCCTGCCCGCCCTCGAAGGAACTTCGATGAACACCGTTCTCATCACCGGATGCTCCTCCGGCTTCGGTCTCGACACAGCGAGCTACTTCCTGGACCGCGGCTGGACGGTGATCGCCACGATGCGCACCCCGCGCGAGGATCTGCTGGCGCCCTCGGACCGCCTGCGAATCCTGCCGCTCGACGTTACCGACGCCGGCAGCATCGCGCGAGCAGTGGGCGCGGCTGGCCCGATCGACGTGCTGGTCAACAACGCCGGCGTCGGCATGGTCAGCCCGCTCGAGGGCGTCACGATGGACAAGATCCGCGAGCTGATCGAGACCAACACCCTGGGCACGATCGCCATGACCCAGGCCGTGCTGCCGCAAATGCGCGCGCAGGGGTCGGGCGTGATCGTCAACGTGACGTCGGGCGTGACCTTCCAGCCGCTGCCCCTGATGTCGATCTACACGGCCAGCAAAGCGGCGGTGAACGCCTTCACCGAGTCGGTGGCGTTGGAGCTGGCGCCGCTGGGCGTGCGCGTCCGCATCGTCATCCCTGGCCGGGCCCCGGAGACGCCGTTCGGCGACAACGCGCGCGGCCGCATGGGCCTGAACATCCCCGACGCCTACCAGGGCGCTGGCGGCGCAGATGTTCGCCCGCTTCGGGGCCGGCGGCGACGTCACCCACTCGCGCGACGTCTCGGAGGCCGTATGGCGCGCCGCCACCGACCCCACCTGTCCCATGCGCCTGCCAGCCGGCGCGGACGCCGTCGCCCGCGCCGGGGCCGCATAGGCTGCCGGCTTGCGGCCCAATCTGGGCTGGGTCGGCTTTGCGCCAAGACCGGACCTTGAACGTAGAGCGGGAAAGGCAGACCATCGGATTGACTGACCCATCGCACTTTAAAGTCCAGTTGTCGTAACTACAAATCTGCCGAGAGGGGTTACCTAGTGCGAACCCTTGGGCTCGCCCCGTTGGTCAAACTGAGGCGCTTGGTATCCTTATCAATTTGGGGGTAGAATTTAATAAGCCCCAAACGCAAGAGCTTAGATTTATTGTCGCTTCGAACCATTGCTGCCCTGAATTTTTGCTCATAGAGACGAGTTCTGTTCCAGCTCTTCAGGCCGAAGGCGCTTCCATTTTTCTTTATCCAGACTCACGTATATCTCAAGATGAGGAACCTCATCGTCGCCAAGCTCAGATATTATTTGTAAGACACGATTATATTGTACCTTATTGATATCGTCGTGACATATACCGTCAGCAACGACGCGTGCTAGGTACCTGTTCCGATCTCACTCATCGACCTCGCCGCTTGAATTGCCCCCTCCTCTAGAAGGTCCACATTAACAGGATCTCTAAAGCGGTATCGAAATCGGTATCCGATTTTCGCGACGACTCATCGACAAATAAAAAAGGTATTTTCTCTCCGATGGATCCGAAGCGTGGATCTGCGTGATCACTTGAGATATTAGCGAGCCTACGACCGGGATTGTATCCGCTCCGCCTCTAGCGCCGGCGGCAAGATAGTCGAACCTATGGTTCACCAACGACCGCGGCTCCTGGCTGCCGTGAGTTTCCTGTCGGACCAGCCATCGTCTCCCTAGCCTCAAAATCACCTTGCGGATTTTGCAGGCCCAGTCTGATTGTAAGTGCCAGCCAAAAATGGGGGGATGTCAATCTGTTGCCCTGCTGGGGACTAGGCGTTGCCAGGATAAACTCTCCCAGCCGCTGGGCGAGCGTCCACGATCCACCTCCTCGAGACGGTCCACGGACCACCCAGATCCGCTGGCGGCTTAGCACGGCTCGTCGCATGCCCAAGGCCTGGGTTTCGAGTGAAGCGCGCCGAAAGCAACCGGTCGCGCAAAACTTGCCAGCGTTGCCGGCGAACCATCCGCCGGCGCCCGTTGAGCCTAGCGCGGCTCGTATTCCTCGTCGCGCGCCGGATCCCCATGAACTTGGCCAGAACAGAGTTGAAGTGTAGCTTTACCGTACCGATCTCGCCGTGGCGCTGCTGCTTACGATCACCTCTGCTACGTGTTGCACCCGCTGCAGGTCTTCCTGGGACTGCAGGTGTACTGGTATCCCTTCGCGGGGAGGAGATCCGACGAGGAAGTAACTCGCGATGACGAACAGACCTGGTCTGCGGTCTGTTCGATCGAACCGAATTCCTTAAGGTCAGCCAATTGGGGCCGCTTGTCTGTGCGGGCGTTCGACTCGGCGGGGAAGCTGAGAAACCACCAGCACGGGAATGCGCAGTTCCTTGGCCAAGGCTTTGAGCCCCCGCGCGACTATGGAGACTTCCTGCGCCGGGTCATCAGGCTTGGGGCCGCCGCCCGCCGTGACGAGCTGCAGCAGTCCCACCACGATCAGGTCCAGCCCCGATGTACGCTTCAGGCGCCGCGAACGGGCCACCAACCTGGCCACCGAGATGTCGCCGGCGTCGTCGATGAACAGCGGCAATTCCTGGATATCGGCCGCCGCATCCGGTATTTGCCGAACTCCGCCGCCGATCTCGCCCTTGCGGATCATGTCGGAGGGCACGCATGAGATATCGGCGAGGAGCCGGGTACCCAGCTGTCCGGCCGACATTTCCAGTGAGTAAAAGGCCACCACTCCCCCGTTGACGGTCTTGCGCGTGCCGTCGGGTTGGATTTCAAATGAATAGTTTCGCGCAACGTGGAACGCGATGTCGGCCGCTAGGGCCGACTTGCCCATCGACGGGCAGCCAGCGAGGATAATCAAATCTGATGGGTGCAGACCGCCGACCATGGCGTCAAGGTCGGCGAGACCCCGTGCTCAAGCCCGAGAGCCCGCCATCTCGGTTGTACGCCTCGATCGCCATCTCGATGGCCTGGGTCAGGGTGACTTCTAGACCCATCAGGCCGCCTTGAGGAGTCCGTGCCGGTCTCGGCCAGAGTATAGAGCTGCTGCTCGGCAGCCTCGATCTGGTCGCGCACGGTGGTCTCGTCGTGATATCCAGGGCCGAGGTCGAAATCTCTCCGGCATCTGGAACAACTCTCGCCGCAGAGACAGGTCGTAAATCGCACGTGCATAATCGTCCGCCCGCGTTGCCGGCGGAGCTCGGTCGGACCAGGTCGGCCAAATACCCGCGCTCCGCCCATATCTTGGAACCCTGCGTCGCCCTGGAACCGCTGTAACAGCGAGGCCGGGTCCGCGAGTTGGCCGCGGCGGATGTTGGCCTGGATCGCCGCGAACAGTCGACCGTGGAACGGCTCGAAGAAGTGCTGCGCCAGCAGGCTGTCGCTCAGCCGCTCGTAGGCGCCGTTGTCCAACAGGATCGCGCCAAAAGGGCTGCTCGGCTTCAATGGCGGCAGGTGTGTGCAACTCAGGCAATCTCGTCGGTGCTGGGTTCGAAAGTTGGCGCAATGCTGATCCCACCGGCATTGCGCAAGTATGCCGTTTCTGTGAACGGCTATGGTTCTGCGACGGATCGGCGGAATCACACACGGCGGAAGCGGCCATGGCGCTGGGCGTCATGTGCCGCCTACGCCAGGAGGGGACGTTGACAGGTCGCCGAAAAGGCGACGCTCATTGGCCGCCAACAGGAATGGAGTGGCTGATGAGCGACGAGGCCGCAGCAGCCCGGTTCCTTGAAGAGGTACAAGCCCAGGCGGTGTTGCGCAGCTACTTCGCCATGACCCTGATGAACCCTACCTTCCACTGGTTCTTTGTTCAGGGCCTGCAAGCGCTAGGCAGAAACTCTACATCCCCGGCGTCTCAGCCCTGCTCAATGGGATCGAAGCCAGCATCAAAGTCACTGTCGCCCAGCTCGCTGGGGACTATGACGGCAACCTGAGCCTTTCTCCCTTTCAGCTACTGAGCAACCCGCTGTTGCGCCACGCCCGCGAACTTGGGATGCCGGTCGACGCGCTCGCCTGGCCCGGCGAAGCTGCCTTCCAGGCGAAGGTCGATACCAAGGACAATGTGGTCCTGGTCCAACTCCGCCACGACGTCTGCCACGGCAACCTCCTTCGGTTCATTCAGGTCATGGAGTACGAACAACTGGAAATCCTTACTCCGGAGTGCCTGCGGTCAACCGCCGCGGAGCTGCTTGCGATTTCCTTCGTTTGGGCCGGACGGCTTGCAGTCTTTCGAAACGAAAATGGCCGGAGGCCGAAAAGATATTCCAATCCCGCCGGAACCGCCGAATCCGCTCGCTCAATGGCTCCTGCCAGCTGGAAAGGCTAAATGACCCTTTCATGGCCAAGGTCTAGGGGGCGTGGCGCCGGTCATGGGGAAGATGTTCACTGCCGTCGAGGCGATCGAAGAGCATTTCCGGCGATGCGCCACCGAAGCTCGGAGACGATTTGGCCGTGCCGTTCGGCCTCTCTATGTCGCGGACAGCGGGGGCGACCGAACGCGGTTGCTTCGGCTGTGTTGCTGGACATCGACGGATCGCGCTTCCTCGCCCCGCCGCCCACGTCTTGAACACTTCCGACCTGCTGATCGGCGGCGAATTTGACCTCAATTCCGCTGTCAGGGAGAATTCTACCAGAGCAGGGGGGAGGGGGCACCCGGCGACAATATAGACCTTGCGGTGACATTCCTTTCTGACGATCAGCGCCGCGTCTTGAAGGGGCTGCCGTTCATCCGCACTGGCGACATGCTGCGTTCGACCCTCGCCGAAAATCGTTATCAGCTTGCGGTCGGCTATCGCGCATCTCAGAACAAAGCACCGATCGATGGCTCTAAGGATTTGCAGCCAACGCGGTGGAGCTTCACAGGGTTTAGTGCCCCGCTACCCTCATCTAAAGGCACGCGGCAATACAGCGACTGCAATTTTGCCCTCGAATACTCCAAGAGAGCTGTGAGAGAGAGCGGCGAACTCGTTAAGACAACCCCTCCTCAGGGCCTCAGCGGGGGGGCTATTTTCGATCTTGGCGACACTCTGAGCTATGACCAGCTATGCGCACCCAATCCTCATCCTGCGTGGCTGTCGGGAATATTGATCGAATGTCCAATGGCAGGCGGAGCGCTGATCGGGCCTAGGATCGAAATCCAGCGCGAATCTGCACGCCACTGCCAAAGCATTGGCGACCGTAGCCAAGGCTAAGCCACCTGCCGAAAAGCAGACCCTCCGAGCGTAGACTAAGAGCCAGAAGCGGCCGTAGTCGAATCGCTCTGAAGCGCCAGGAATTGTGGCGGCGGAACGCAGTTCCGGGCCGGTGAGATATTGACAGATCACGAAAAGTAACGTAGTGTCGGGTCCCGACGCTATCGGTAACGTCGGGTCGCCGCCGCTGTGTCGGCGTCGCACCAGCTCAAGGAAACTCAGGCGACATGGATGGACCGGACGGCGGCGGCCTCGATCGGCGAGTTGAAGTCGGCGCTATTCGGCGAGTCGCGGCGTGAGGGGAGGGACCGATATCAACGGCGGATTACGGTCTACGGGGGCGGGTCTGATCCCCGCACGGGACGTTGGCGTGGCTTTGCGCGCCCCTCCCGCATTCGCTCTGCGAGCTTCGGCGTGACAGGTCCGCTCGTCGTCCGCGCGCTGCGGCAGGGCGCCGTAGTTTGCGGATGCTTTGCGGCGCCATCTGCGGGCAATCTCGAGATGGGCTGGTGTGGGCTTGCGCGCCCTTCCCGCCTTCGCTCTGGCGAGCTGCGGCGCGGAGGCTGTCTCGTCGGCTTTGCGCGGCCAGCCGCCTCTGCCGTCGTCTTCGCGGCGGGGGAGGCGCGAATGGGGCGCGGTTGTTTGTGGTGATTTGTGGTGGAAAGGGCGCCGGAGAAGGGGACCGCAACTGACTGGAGCGCGCACGCTCGGCTTCGCCGACCTGTTCTTCTACGCCGCCTCGGTGGCGCTTTCGATCCGCTGGATCAGCGTCGCGGCGGCGAGCGGGCCGGCGTCGCTGCCGCTGTGGGTGGTCGCCGTGCTGGCGTTTTCCGTGCCGCTGACGCTGGCGACGGCGGAGCTGACCGGCCGGTTCAGCGAGGAAGGCGGCGTCTACGCCTGGACCGGCGCGACCTTCGGACCGTTCTGGGGGTTCGTCTGCGGCTGGCTCTACTGGGCCTCCAACCTGCCGTTCTTCTCCGGCCTGCTGGTGTTCATGCTGAACCTGGCGGGGCTGGCGCTGGGTCCGGCCGGCAAGCCGCTGCTGGATCAGCCCTGGCTGTTCACCGGCGCGGCGGTGGCGGTCTCGGTGGCCGTGGGCGGCCTTGCACTTCGCGGGCCTGGGGACCGGCAAGTGGCTCTCCAACATCGGCGGGGCCTGCAACTTCGTCCTCGTGGCGCTGCTGGCGTTGACGGCCGTCGCGGTCGGGATGCGGCACGGATCGGCCACCGACTTCGCCCACGCCAGCTACCGCCCGCCGCTGGACGCGAGCGGCGCCATCCTCTGGTCGGTCATGGTGTTCGGCGTCGCCGGATGCGAGGCGCTCGGCTTCCTGCGCAACGAGGTGCGCGGCGGCATGCGGACGATCCTCGCCGTGCTGGCGACCGTGTCGCTGGTGCAGGTGGCGTTCTACGTGGTCGGCGCCGCCAGCCTGCTGGTGATCCTGACGCCGCAGGCGGCGACGCGGCTCTCGGGCCTGCCGGACGCGCTGATCCAGGGGCTGGGCGCGCTTGGGCTCGGCGGCGTCGCCCCGCTGGTGCTGGCGGCGGCGTTCCTGTGCTCGCTGGGCTCCTACAGCGCCTGGTTCGGAGTCGCCGCCCGCCTGCCCTTCGCGGCGGGGATCGACGCCTTCCTGCCGCGCAGCTTCGGCCGGCGCGATCCGCGCACCGGCGCGCCGGTGGTCTCGATCGCCGCGCAGACCGTGATCGTCGCGGTGATTGTGGTCATCTCCCAGGCGGGCGATACGCTGAAGGGCGCCTACGACTTCCTGGTGGCCATGAGCGTGCTTTCCTACACCCTGCCCTTCCTCTTCCTGTTCGTGGTGTTCCTCGTCGTGCAGCGACGGGCGCCGCCCGACGGCGCGTGGCGCACGCCCGGCGGCCGCGGCGTGGCGCTGGGCATGGGCGCGATGGGATTGGCGGCGACCGCGCTGGCGGCCGCCTGCACGCTCGTGCCCAGCCCGGACGCCAAGGACCCGGCAGGGGAGGTGATCAAGCTGGTGGTCGCCTCGGCGGTGCTGCTGCTGGCGGGCGTCGCCTTCTACGTCGGCGCCAGGTGGCGCAAGGCGCCCGCATGAGCGCCCAGGAGACCTTCCCGGAGCGGTCGGCGGCGGCGCCGGAGCAGAGCCTGCCGGCGTGGCTCTACACCGACCCGCGCTTCTTCGAGCTGGAGAAGCGGACGCTGTTTCGGCAGGCCTGGCAGCTGGTCTGCCACGTGGGCGACGTGCCCCACGCCGGCGACTACCAGGCGTTCGACTTCCTGGACGAGCGCATCCTCACCCTGCGCGGCGCCGACGGCGTGGTGCGCAGCTTCCACAACGTCTGCCGCCACCGCGCCTCGCGGATCGCCGACGGCGCCTACGGCAACTGCGGCCACCGCCTCGTCTGCCCCTACCATGCCTGGAGCTACGCCCTCGACGGGCGGCTGGCGGCGATCCCGCGCTGGCAGGGGTTCGACGGCCTCGACACCGCCGACCTGGGCCTGGCGGCCGTGGAGCAGGAGATCTGGCAGGGGTTCGTGTTCGTGCGGCTGGCGCCGGGCCTGCCGAGCGTCGCCGCGATGATGGCGCCCTATGCCGAGGAGATCGCCGGCTATCGCTTCGAGGAGCTGCAGCCGCGCGGCACGGTCGTGCGCCGGCCGCGGCCGGTGAACTGGAAGAACGTCTGCGACAACTACGCCGACGGCCTGCACATCCCCGTCGCCCATCCCGGCCTGGCGCGGCTGTTCGCCGGGACCTACGCCCTGGAGGCCCAGCCCTGGGTGGACAAGATGAGCGGCGAGATCACCGGGACGGCCTCGTCCAACTGGTCCGAGCGCCGCTACCAGGCGCTGCTGGGCGGCTTCGACCACCTGCCGCCGGGGCTGCGGCGCCGCTGGAACTACTACAAGCTCTGGCCGAACCTGGCCTTCGACGTCTATCCGGACCAGGTCGACTTCATGCAGATGATCCCGGTCTCGGCCACCGAGACGCTGATCCGCGAGATCGCCTACGCGCTTCCCGACGAGCGCCGCGAGAGCCGCGCCGCGCGCTACCTCAACTGGCGGATCAACCGGCAGGTCAACGCGGAGGACACGGTGCTGATCGAGCGGGTGCAGGCGGGCATGGCCTCCAGCTCCTACACCTGCGGCCCGCTCTCGCCGGCCGAGCCGTGTCTCGCTGCGTTCGCCCGGCGGATGCGCGCCGCCATACCCGAGGCGGCATCGCCGCATCCGCCGGGCGCGGCCGGCTGATGGCCCACCAGAGCGACGTCATCATCGTCGGCGGCGGCCACAACGGGCTGGTCTGCGCCTTCTATCTCGCCCGCGCCGGACTGCAGGTGACGGTGCTGGAGCGCCGCGACGTCGTCGGCGGCGCGGCGGTGACCGAGGAGTTCCACCCCGGCTTCCGCAACTCCGTCGCCAGCTACACGGTCTCGCTGCTGAACCCCAAGGTGATCGCCGACATGGACCTGGCGGGCCAGGGCCTGAGGATCGTCCATCGCCGCGTCTCCAACTTCCTGCCGCTGAACGACAGGGAGTACCTGATCGTCGGCGAGGGCCGCACCGAGGCCGAAGTCGCCAAGTTCTCGGCCAAGGACGCCGCGGCGCTCGGCCGCCTACAACGTCCGCCTCGAAGCCATCGCCGACGTGCTGCGCGAGCTGGTGCTGAAGACGCCGCCCAACGTCGAGATGGGCGGCGGCCTGGCCGCGCTCGGGCAGCTGCTGAAGGGCGTCGGCCTCGGCCGCAGCCTGGCCAGGCTGGACGTCACCGCCCGCCGCGACCTGCTGGCGCTGTTCGCCCAGTCCGCCGGCGACTGGCTGGACGGCTGGTTCGAGTCCGAGCCGATCAAGGCGGCGTTCGGCTTCGACGGCATCGTCGGCGCCTATGCCAGCCCCTACACGCCGGGCACCGCCTACGTGCTGCTGCACCACGTGTTCGGCGAGGTGAACGGCAAGAAGGGCGTCTGGGGCCACGCCATCGGCGGCATGGGCGCGATCACCCAGGCGATGGCGCGGGCCGCGGCCGCCAAGGGCGCCGACATCCGCACGGGCGCCGCCGTCGCCGAGCTGCTGGTGAAGGACGGACGCGTCGCCGGCGTGGTCACCGCGGCGGGCGAGCGCTTCGAGGCCAGGACCGTCATCTCCAACCTGAACCCGAAACTGCTGTTCCAGCAGCATCGTCGACCCGGCCCACCTGCCGGCGGACTTCCGCGAGCGGATCGATCGCTACCGCTGCGGCTCCGGCACGCTGCGGATGAATGTCGCGCTCAGTGAGCTGCCGCGCTTCACCTGCCTGCCGGAGCCGGGCGACCATCTGACCGGCGGCATCATCATAGCCCCCTCGCTCGCCTACATGGAGCGCGCCTACGCCGATGCGCGCGCCGCCGGCTGGTCGCGCGAGCCGATCGTCGAACTGCTGATCCCGTCGACGCTGGACGACAGCCTGGCGCCGCCCGGCCAGCACGTCGCCAGCCTGTTCTGCCAGCACGTCGCCCCGGCGCTCTCCGAAGGCCGCTCGTGGGACGACCATCGCGACGAGGTGGCGGACCTGATGATCGACACCGTCGAGCGGCATGCGCCCGGCTTCCGCGCCTCGGTGCTCGGCCGCCAGGTGCTGACCCCGCTCGACCTGGAACGCACCTTCGGCCTGGTGGGCGGCGACATCATGCACGGGGCGCTGAGCCTGGATCAGCTGTTCTCGGCCCGGCCGGTGCTGGGACACGGACATTACCGTAGCTCCGATCAAGGGGCTCTACATGTGCGGCGCGGGCACGCATCCCGGCGGCGGGGTCACCGGCGCGCCGGGCCACAATGCGGCGCGCGAGGTGCTGAAGGACCTCGGGCGGTAGGCCGCCCGCTACTTCGTGAGCTCCGGGATCAGGACCAGGTAGACGTCGATCGCCTTGGGGATGTTGGAGAGCGGCGTGCGTTCGTTGAGGCCGTGGCTGAAGTCCTCGGAGTCCTTGATGAAGATCGGGCCTGCGCCGTAGCTCGGCACGCCGCGGTGGCGGAACCACATGCTGTCGCTGGCGCCGGACGACATGGCCGGGAACACCGGAACGCCGGGGTAGACCTCGCCGATCGCCTTGGTGAGCGCCGCAACGAAGTCCGCGCGCAGCGGCGAGGCGTCGGTGGCGACCGCGCCCTTCGTCACATCCTCGAACGAAACCTTCGGGTCGCTCGCGGCGGCGGCGAGCTCGGCCATGATGTCGGCCGGCTTGTGGCCGGGGAAGATGCGGCAGTTGACGTTGGCTTCCGCCCGCTGCGGCAGCGCATTCAACGCATGGCCGCCGCTGATCATGGTGACGACGCAGGTGGTGCCGATCTTGCCGATCATCGCCGGATTGGCGGTGAGGGTGGCGATCGCGGCCTTGTCGGTCGGGTCGGCGGCGAAGGCGCGCATCGCCGCCGCCGTCTCGGGCGGATAGTAGGCGGCGGCCGCCTTGAAGTAGGCGCGGCTGATGTCGTTCAGCTCCGGCCTGAACGGGTGCGCCTGGATGCGCAGCAGCGCCGCGGCCAGCCGGTCGATGGCGTTGTCGGCGCGCGGCTGCGAGGAGTGGCCGCCGGGATTGGTCACCACCAGCCGGAAGTCGGCATAGGTCTTCTCGGCGGCTTCCCAGGTGAAGTAGCTCGGCTGGCCGCTCGTCTCGTCGAGCACCCCGCCGCCGTCGTCGATGTTGAGCACCAGGTCGGCGTCGGCGAGCTTGTCGGCGATCGCCGTGCTCGTCGCCATCGTCGTCTCCTCGTCGCCGGAGAACTCGATGACGATGTCGCGGCGCGGCGTGTAGCCCTCGCGCTTCAGCTCGACCAGCGCGGCGATCGCCAGCGTGCCCGGCAGCTTCATGTCGGTGGCGCCGCGGCCGAACAGGTAGCCCTTCTCCACCACCGGCGTGAACGGATCGCGCTCCCAATCGGCGCGGTTGGCCGCCACCACGTCCATGTGGCCGGAGATCACCAGCGGCTTCAGGCTGGGATCCGAGCCGCGCCAGCGCGCGATCAGGTAGGCGGTCCCGTCCATCGGCGTGATGGTCACGTCCTCGGGCCGAAAGCCGCCCGCGATCAGGGCGTCGGCATAGAGCCGGGCCACCTTCGGCGTCTCGTTGCCGGGGCCGGCGACCGAATGCAGCGCGATCGCCTTCTCGGCCAGATCCAGCGCCTGCGCCTCGGCCACCGGATGCGGGGCAGCCGCCGCGGCGGCCCCGCCAGCCGCAAGCGCCGACAACCACGCGGCGGCGATCAGCAATCTGCGCAAAGCACCCTCCCGGTTGAGTTGCGATCGCTAGCGCGGATCGACCGACGCTGCAAAGCCCTCGACTGGCCTCGCGCCGCTACTCCCGCCGCAGCAGTTTCTCCGAGAGCAGCGTGCCCCACCACTGGGCGCGGAAGTCGCGCTTGATCTGCGGCGGGATCGTAGGCCGGGCTCTTGACCCAGTCCTCGAACGAGACGCCGAGCGGCTCGACCTCCTCGATGTACTTCTCGAAACAGTAGTCGAGCACGCCGGTCAGGCCGGCGCGGACGTGGCCGAACTTCAGGTCGAGCTGGCGGATCGCCTCGGAGATCGGCAGGCCCTTGCGGAAGTGCATGTAGAGCACGCTCATCACGCCGGCCCGGTCCGCGCCCGACTTGCAGTGCATCATCGCCGGGTACTCGAGATCCTCGAACAGCTGCTTGGCGCCCAGCACCTGCTCGCGGCTGGGCGCTTCGCGCGACCAGACGATGAAGTAGACCTGCTTGACGCCGTACTTGTCGCAGGCCTCCTGCTCGAGGATATGGTGGCTGTTCACCCCGTGGCGCAGATTGACGATGGTGCGGATGCCGCGGTCGCGCCAGGCTTTCACCTGGAACGGCCAGGGCTGATTGGCGCGCACCAGTTCGTCGCTGATCCGGTGAGCGTTGGAGAAGGCCAGGCGCAGGTAGGCGTGGTCGTACCAGAAGTAGTGCAGATAGGTCGCCAGCCGCCCCCGCGCCGTTGACAGATCGAATGCCGACATCGGGCCTCCCTCGCCCTCGCGATTCTGCGCCTAAGTACGGTGCGGCGGGCGCAATGCAAGGGGTCGCGCGCCCAAGCGGCGCGCAATGCGAGCGTGCATTTCGGGGCGGTCGGGCCGAACGGTCAGTACTCGCGCCAGAACAGTTTTGCCGGCCGCAAAGCGCGCCAGCGTGTCGCCTTGAACTCCTGCTTGATCGTGGCGGGATCGTAGGCGGGGCTGCGAACCCAGTCCTCGAAGGAAATCCCGAGCGGCTCGGCTTCCTTCAGGTACTTTTCGAAGCAGTGGTCGAGCACGCCTTCGGGCAGGAAGCGCACGTGGCCGAACTTCAGGAAGTCGAGCTGGCTCAGCGCCTCCGAAATCGGCTTCTTGAGGCGAAAGTGCATGTAGAGCGCGCTCATCATGCCGGCCCGGTCCGCGCCCGACTTGCAGTGCATCATCGCCGGGTACTCGATCTCGTCGAACAGCCGCTTGGCGCCCAGCACCTGTTCGCGGCTCGGGGCCTCGAGCGCGGTGACGACGAAGCGCACCTGCTTGACCCCGTAGCGGTCGCAGGCCTCCTGCTCGAGCACGTGGTGTGCATCGATGCCGACCCGCAGGTTGACGATGGTGCGGATGCCGCGGCGGGCCCAGGTCTTCACCTGGAACGGCCAGGGCTGGTTGGCGCGCACCATCTCGTCGGAGAGCCAATGGGCGTTGGAGGAAGCCAGCCGGACGTAGGCGTGGTCGTGCCAGAAGTGACGCCAGTAGGTGGCGAACCGGCCCCGTCGCGTCGACAGATCGAATGCCGCCACCGGCCCTCCACTGCGCCTTTCGCGAACCTCGGCCTAGGTACGGCGCCCGCCCGGCAATGCAAGAGGCGGGTGGCGATGCGTCACGGCCGCGCTAATGCCCGCCCGGCGCTTGACAGGCCAGCGCTCTCGTCCGACCCCTCCGCGCCATGAAATCCGACCAACCCTTCCGCGCCGTCGCCGAGCCGTCGCGGGATCATCGGGCGCGTCTGGCGCGACTATCTCGTCCGGCGCTGGACCGCCGTCGCGGTGGCGGGCGTTTGCGCCGTGCTGGCGGCGGCGCTGAACGGCGTGCTGGTCGGCTCGCTGCAGACCGCCGTCGACAGACTGATCGCGGCGCGCGGCCACAACTGGGACTGGGCGATCCTGCCGGCGATCCTCGCGGTGCTGAGCGTCGTCCGCGGCGGGGCGCTGATCGGCCAGTCGATGCTGATCAACCGGATCGGCAACGGCGTCGTCGGCGACATCCAGGGCCAACTGCTAGGCAACTTCGTGCGCGGCGACCTCGCCCGGCTGCGCGCCACCCACTCGGGCGGTTTCGTCTCCAAGATCCTGTTCGACGCGAACCTGGTGCGCGAGGCGGCCGCCGCCGGCGTGCTCAACTACCTGCAGAACGGCCTCACCCTCGTCGCCATGATCGTCGTGATGTTCTGGATGGACTGGCCGCTGACCGTGGTGGCGCTGGTCGTCGCGCCGTTCGTCGGCTGGGTGCTGCGCGACTACGCCAAGCGCACCACCAAGGCCGCACACGGCGCCATGGTGGAGAGCTCGACGCTGACCAGCGCGATCATGGAAAGCCTCGACGGCGTGCGCGTGATCAAGATGGAGAACAAGGAGGCGTTCGAAGAGCGGCGGGTCGCCGACGCCATCGCGCGGCGCCAGAAGCACATCATCGCCGGCGGCGACGCCCGCGCGAAGGCCGCGCCGGTCTCCGAGATGATGGTGATGGTGATGATCTGCGTGGTCATCGCCTACGCCGCCTGGCGCATCCAGCTCAACGCGACCCACATCGGCCCCTTCCTGATCAAGCCGATCACCGCCGGCTCGTTCACCTCGTTCCTCGCCGCGCTGATGACGTCCAACCAGTCGCTGCGGCAACTGGCCAACCTGCAGACGGTGATGTCCGAGGGGCTGATCGCGGCGCAGCGGCTCTTCGCGACGCTCGACGTGCGGCCGCAGATCAAGGACCCCGCGGGGGCCGGCGCGCTGCCGGCCGGCCGGGCGACGGTGCGGCTGGAGAACGTCACCTTCTCCTACGGCGGCGAGGCGCCGGTGCTGGAGGGCCTGACCCTGGAGGCCGCGGCGCGGCGAGACCGTCGCGCTGGTCGGGCCCTCCGGGCGGTGGCAAGACCACGGTGCTGAACCTGATCCCGCGCTTCTACGACGTCACCGCCGGCAAGGTGACCATCGACGACTTCGACGTGCGCGACGTGACGCTGGCCTCGCTGCGCCACCAGATCGCGCTGGTCACCCAGGAGCCGTTCCTGTTCGACGACACCATCCGCGCCAACATCGCCTACGCGAAGGACGACGCCACCGACGCCGAGATCGAGGCGGCCGCGCGGCAGGCGGCGGCGCACGACTTCATCATGGCCATGCCGAAGGGCTACGATACGCCGGTCGGCGAGGCGGGCCTGCGGCTGTCGGGCGGCCAGCGCCAGCGCGATCGCGATCGCCCGCGCCTTCCTGAAGGACGCGCCGATCCTGCTGCTCGACGAGGCCACCAGCGCGCTCGACACCGAGAGCGAGGCGCAGGTGCAGGTGGCGCTGGAGCGGCTGATGGCCGGACGCACCACGATCCTGATCGCCCACCGGCTCTCCACCGTCCGCGGGGCCGACCGCATCTATGTGATCGACCGCGGCCAGGTGGTGGAGGAAGGCGACCACGGCCAGCTGGTCGGCCGCGGCGGCCTCTACGCGCGCCTCGCCGGCGCCCAGAACCTCGACCTCGCGCCGGAGGCGGCCGAGTGAACCGAAGCTCTTCGCGCGCCGCCCTGGGTGCAGGCGACGCTGGCGTGGCTGGTGTCGGTCTATCTCGGCTTCACGCTGGCGACGATGCGCTGGCGGTTCGAGAACCGGGCGGCCGCGGATGCATTCGTGGCCTCGACCGACGGCGGCATCGGCCTGCTTCTGGCACGGCCGCATCGCGCTGGCGGTCGTCTGTCGCCGGGTGCTGAAGCGCAAGCCGTGCCGCGTGATGATCTCCAACTCGCCGGACGGCGAATTCATCGCCCGGACGGTCGAGCGGCTGGGCGTTCCCGCCATCCGCGGCTCGTCGACCACGGATACCCGGCGCCAGGCGCCGCAGCCTGGAGGCCTTCGCTGCGAGGCGGTCCGCTTCATCGAGGCGGGCGGCGTGGTGGCGATCACGCCGGACGGTCCGCGCGGACCGGCGCAGCAGATGCCGGAGGGACCGGTGGCGCTGGCGCGCGCCAGCGGCGCGCCGGTGTTCCTGTTCGGCCTGGCCGCGCAGCCGGCGCTGAAGCTGAAGACCTGGGACCGGACCCAGATCCCGCTGCCGTTCGGGCGCGGCTGCGTGGTCTTCGACGGACCCGCTGGCAGTCTCGCGCGAGACCGACGCCGGCGGCGGCGAAGGCGGTGCAGGCCGACTGGCAGGCGCGGCTCTGCGCCGCGCAGTCGCGGGCCGAGGCGCTGCTGGCCGGGCGATGACCGGGGCGCGGGACGAGCGGCGCAGCCGGACGCGGCGACCCCGACGCGGCCGATCTCGCTGATCGCCTATTGCGCGGCGGCGGGTCTGGCCGCGCCGCTGGCCGCACAGCTGCTGAAGGCGCGCGCCAGGCAGGGCAAGGAGGATCCCGCCCGGCTCGCCGAGCGCCTCGGCCACGCCTCGGCGCCCGCGGCCGGCCGGCCCGCTGGTGTGGATGCACGCGGTGAGCGTCGGGGAAAGCCTCTCGCTGCTGCCGCTGATCGCGACGCTGGGCGCGGAGCGGCCGGACCTGGCGATCCTGGTCACCAGCGGCACCCGCGCCTCGGCCGAGGTGCTGGCGCGGCGGCTGCCGGCCGGCGTCATTCACCAGTATGCGCCGGTGGACACGCCCGGCGCGGTCCGCCGCTTCCTCGGCCACTGGCGCCCGGCGGCGGGGATCATTCGTCGAAAGCGAGCTGTGGCCGAACCTGATCCTCGCCGCCCGCGAGCGCCGGCGTGCGGCTGGCGCTGGTGTCGGCGCGGATGACCGAGAAGAGCGCCAAGGCGTGGCGCTGCGCGGCCCGCGGCGGTGGGCGCGATGCTGAAGAGCTTCGACCTGGTGCTGGCGCAGGACGGCGCCACGCGCGGCCGGCTGGAAGCGTTCGGGGCGCGGGTCGGCGGCCGGCTCAACCTGAAGCGGGTCGGCGAGCCACTGCCCTGCGACGCCGGCGAGCTGGCGCGCCTGCAGGCGACTGGTCGGCGCGCGGCCGGTCGTGCGTGGCGGCCAGCACCCACGCGCCGGAGGAAGCGCTGATAGCGCGGGCGACGGCCGCGCTCGGCAGCGGCGTGCTGACCATCATCGTGCCGCGCCATCCCGAGCGCGGCGATGCGATCGCCGCCGAGCTGGCGCGCTGGCCGCTGGCCCGGCGCTCGGCCGGCGAGGCGATCGCGCCGGCCACGCGACATCTACCTGGCCGATACGCTGGGCGAGATGGGGCTGATGCTGCGGCTGGCCGACATCGCCGTGGTGGGCGGCGGCTTCCCGCCGGCGGCGAGCGGCCACAATCCGCTGGAGCCGGCGCGGCTCGGCGTCGGCGCGATCAGCGGGCCCGCAGTCGCCAACTTCGAGGACATCTACGCCGAGATGGCCGTGGCCGGCGCGGCGACCATCGCCGGGACGAGGCGGCCCTGACCGCATTGCTCGCCGCGCTCCTCGCCGACCGCCCGACGCCTTGCCGCCATGGGGCGCGCCGCCCTCGCGTTCGCCAGCGGCCCAGGGCGATCAGCTGGACGCGGCGCTGGGCCTGATCCGTCCCCTGCTGCCGGCCGCATGAGGCTGGCCACCCCGCGCTGGTGGTACGTGCGAAGCGGCGCGCCGGCGCCGCTGACCCGGGCGCTGCTGCGGCCCGCGGCATGGGTCTGGACCTGGCAGACGCGCCGGCGGATCGCCGACGCCCGGCCGTTCGATCCCGGCGTGCCGGTGATCTGCGTCGGCAACCTGACGCTGGGCGGCAGCGGCAAGACGCCGGTGGTGCGCGCGCGTGGCGCGCCGGCTTGCCGCTTACGGACGAACGCCGCAGGTGCTGATGCGCGGCTACGGCGGGCGGCTGAAGGGGCCGGTGCAGGTCGATCCGGCCGCGCACACCGCCGCCGACGTTGGCGACGAGGCGATGATGCTGGCGAAGGACGCGCCCGGTGTGGATCGCGCGCGACCGAGCCGCCGGCGCGGCGGCGGCGGCGACAGGCCGGCGCCGCAGGCGATCGTCATGGACGACGGCCACCAGAACCCGAGCGTGAAGAAGCGCTCTCGCTGGTGGTGGTCGACGGCGAGACGCGCGGGCGGCGAGTGGCCGTTCGGCGACGGGCAGGTGTTCCCCGCCGGGCCGATGCGCGAGCCGCTCGGCGAGGGCCTGGCGCGGGCCGACGCGGTGGTGCTGTTGCTGCCGGCCGACCTCGAGGCGCCCGATCCGGCGCTGGCGGCGCTGTTCGCCGGCAAGCCGCTACTGATCGCCCGACTCGAGCCCGCCGCGCCGCCGCCAGCCGGCCCGCAACTCGGTTTCGCCGGGATCGGCAAGCCGTGGAAGATGGAGCGCGCGCTGATCGCCGCCGGCTGCGACCTGGCCGACTTCGCCCCCTTCCCCGATCACGCCAGCTACGACGAGCGCACGCTGCGCTTCCTCGCCCACCGCGCCGAGGCGCTGGGCGGCGCCGGCCTCCTCACCAGCGAGAAGGACTGGGTGAAACTGCCGCCCGCCTGGCAAGCGCGTGTCGCCGCCTGGCCCGTGGAAGCGCGCTTCGAGGACGAAGCGGCGCTGGATGAGGTGCTTGCCGCGATGGGGTGAGGCTGACCGGCGTCGTACACTCGGGGCGCCGGGCCGGCCTCAGCCGATCGGGAGGCTCGGTTCGTGCGCCGGGACCAGCGCCGGGCGTTCGCTCTGCGAGGGGGCGGCCGCCGGCGCCCCTCCGCGCCGGCGCGGTCGGCCAGCGCCTCGGCGCGCATCGCTTCGACGTGGCGCCACAGCGAGGCCGCCTCGTCGGCGGCGGGAGAGGGGCCCAGCTCCTCGACCGATCGGCCCCGCGCCACGGCGGTCTGAAAGGCGGTGCGGGCGTGGAGGATCAGCGGCGCGGCCGGCAGGCGGGTGTGGCGCAGCGCCTCCAACGCGCGGGCGACGGACGCCGCCTCCCGGCCGCCGCGGGCCGGCTGCGCCTGGTTGAGCAGGATTGTCGCCGGCCGCGCCAGCGCCCGCGCCTCGTAGAAGCTGCGGGCCGCGGCGGCGATGTCCAGGAACGACGGCCGGGCGATCAGCAGCGTGAGATCCGAAATCATCATCGCCAGGGTGAGGTCGGCGCCCGGTCCGGCTGGCGTATCGACGATCAGATACTCCACCTGGTGGGCGGCGGCCTGTGCTTGCAGCGTGCGAAGCGCGGCGCCGCGCGTGGCGACGACTTCGGGGCGGTCGCCGTCGCGGGCGTCCAGCGATCGGCGGAGGAGCGCTGGACGTCGGTGTCCGCCAGCAACACCTTGTGGCCCCGCAGATGCGCGGCGAGCGCCAGGTGCAGCGCGATCGTCGACTTGCCGGAGCCGCCTTTGCGCGCCGCGACGGTGATCGTGTACGGCAGGGGGGAAGCTCGGCGCCTCGCCCTCCACGTACGGCGAGAGCGTCGGACCGTCCCACGGCTTGCGCCGCCGGCTCCTGCATCGACGGCAGGTTTCGAAGCCGGTCAGCTGACGGCTTTCGAACCACTCATGGCCCTGCACCATGCAGATCGGAATGCTGGCTAGTTTCACGGCAGATCCCGAAACCCCAACCCGGGCGAGCGCCCACGCGTGGTCGTCACGTCAGTCGGCCCAGCCCATCGTAGTCAAGCCAAGAAATCATGACATGGCAATAGAATAGCGCCATAGCCGCCGCAGCGGGCGACGGTCGAGCAACGACTTCGGCATGATGCCCGGCGCCGCGCCACCCGAATTTGCGAGATGAGCCGGCGGCCGTCGTCTGTCCGTCTGCCGGTGAGCGTCCCGTTCGCGCGCCACGCGAACTCGAGACGGGCGCGGTTACTCGCTCGACGCCGTCCCACAACGCCTGCCCTCGTTGGCGTGCGTCTGTCGCTCAGCGCCGCAGCGTGACGTAGAGTTCGCGCTCCAGCAGCCACTGGCCGCGGCGCTCGCGCCAGGCGGCCATGTAGACGCCGCCCATCTCGACGCCGCCCTTCCAGCTGCCGACCCAACGGCCCGTCTCAGCTGCGCGACGACCGTCGTCGGCCAACTCGACCGCCTGCGTCGTGCGCACATAGGCGATGAAGGCGGGGTCGGCGAACTGGCTGGCGAAGGCGGCCACCACCGCATCGGCGCCCCGTATCAGCTCGCCGTCGCCGACGATCAGCAGCATGTCGTCGGTCAGGTGCGGACGCAGGCGAGCGGCGTCATGCGCGGCGATCAGCCGGTTGGTCAGCTTGCGTTTGGCGCGGATCGCGACGTCGGGGGCCGGCATCGCGGGGCTCGCGGCCTGCCTACGCGGCCCCCGCCTTCTCCGCGAACCTCCAGGCCGCCTCGCCCAGCGCCGGGACGCGGGCGGACATGGCGGCGGCCTGCGGGCTGTTGGCGGTGCCGTCGCGGGCTCGGCCGACGATGCCTTGGACGATGCCGGCGAGGCGGAAGATGTTGTAGGCGAAGTACCAGTTGAGGTCGGGCAGGCCCGACCGGCCGGTGCAGCTGGCAATAGTCCTCGACCACCTGCTCGATGGTCGGCGCGCCGTGCGCCTCCTTGTCCTGGATCGCGGCCATCGCGCCGTTGACCCAGCCCATCAGGAAGTAGGTGAAGTCGGCCAGCGGATTGCCGAGGGTGCCGAGCTCCCAGTCGAGCACGGCGATCGACCCGCGGCTCGGTCGGCGTGCATGACCATGTTGTCCATGCGGTAGTCGCCGTGGACGATCGAGGTCTGGTCGTCCTGCGGGCAGGTCTTCGGCAGCCACTCGATCAGCCGCTCGATCGTATCGATGTGCTGGGTCTCGGAGGCCTTGTACTGCTTGGTCCAGCGGTCGATCTGCCGGGCCATGTAGTTGCCGGTGCGGCCGTAGTCCTCGAGGCCGATGGCCTTGTAGTCGGTGTTGTGCAGGTCGGCGAGCGTCTTCACCTGCGCCATGTAGATCGGGTGGCGCTCGGCCGGCGTGTACTGCGGCAGGCTCTGGTCCCAGAGGATGCGGCCCTCGACCATGTCCATCACGTAGAACCAGGTGCCGATCACGGCATCGTCCGACGCAGAGGCCATAGCTCTTGGCCACCGGGAAGCCGGTCGGATAGAGGGCGGTGATCACCCGGTACTCGCGGTCGACGGCGTGGGCCGACGGCAGCAGCTTGCCGGGCGGCTTGCGGCGCATGACGTACTTCTTGCCCGGCGTGACCAGCTGGTAGGTCGGGTTCGACTGGCCGCCCTTGAACTGGCGGACCTTCAGCGGGCCCTGGTAGCCGGCGACGTTGGCCTGCATCCAGCGATCGAGGGCGGCCTCGTCGAACTTGTGGCTCTCGGCCACCTCCTTGGTGCCGGTGTTGAGCTGCTCGCGGGCGTGCTCTTCGGCGTCAGCGGCTGGGGCGTTCGTGGTGGTTTCGGCCATCGGTCGTTTCCTCAGCTCCCGCACGCATTCTTCTTGGATCGAACTTTAGCGGCCGCCGTCAGGCCTTGCAAAGCGCGTCAGGAGTGGCCGAGCGCCCGCCAGCCGATGTCGGTGCGGCAGAAGCCGCCGGGCAAGTCGATGCCGGCGATGGCGGCGTAGGCGCGGCCGGCGGGCCTCGGCGAGGCTGTCGCCCGGTGGCGCAGACGTTCAGCACCCGCCCGCCGGCGGCGACCAGCGCGCCGTCGGCGAGGCGTTTCGTGCCGGCGTGGAAGACCACGACGTCGGGGCCGAAGTCGGCCTCGGCGCCGCGTGATCACCGCGCCGGCCTGCGGCGCGTCCGGATAGCCGCCCGCGCGCCAGCACCACGCAGATCGCCGCCTTGCCGCGCCAGGTCGGGGCGGGCAGCTCGTCGAGGCGCCCGGTGGCGGCCGCCAGCAGGTAGGGCACGAGGTCGCTCTGCAGCTGCAGCATCTGCACCTGGCACTCCGGGTCGCCGAAGCGGGCGTTGAACTCCACCAGCCTCGGGTCCGTCGGCGGTGACCATCACCTCGCAGTAGATCACCCCGCGGTAGGGCGCGCCCTCGGCGGCGATGCCGGCGAAGGCCGGCTCGATGAGTTGCGTGCGCACCTCGTCCACGACGGCGGGGGTCAGGGCGGGCGCCGGCGCATAGGTCCCCATGCCGCCGGTGTTGGGGCCGGCGTCGCCGTCGAAGGCGCGCTTGGCGTCCTGGGCGGCGCCGAACATCACGCTGGTGGTCCCGTCGTTCAGCGCGAAGACCGAGCCGATCTCGCCGTCCAGGAACTCCTCGATCACCACGCGCGCGCCGGCCGCGCCGAAGCGGCCGCCCAGCGCGTCGTCGATGGCGAACTCGGCGGCGGCGCAGGTCCGGCGCGATGACCACGCCCTTGCCGAGCGCCAGCCCGTCGGCCTTGATCACGTAGGGCGGCTGGAAGCCGTCCAGGAACGCCTTGGCCGGCGCGGCGGCCTCGAACACGCCGTAGCGGGCGCTGGGCAGGCCGTGCCGCGTCGGCGAACGCCTTGGTGAAGGCCTTCGACGAATTCCAGGCGCCCGGCCGCGGCGGTCGGTCCGAAGCAGGGGATGCCGGCCGCGGCCAGCGCGTCGGCGAGGCCGGCCTCGACCGCCGCGTCGGGGCCGAGCACGACAAGGTCGGCGGCGATCTCCCTGGCCAGCGCCACCTGGCCGGCGACGTCCGTGGCCGCGACGGGGCGCGTTTCGCCAAGCGCTCGCCATGCCCGGGTTGCCCGGCGCGCTGACGAGGCGGGTCATGAGCGGCGAGCGGGCGATCTTCCAGGCCAGCGCATGCTCGCGGCCGCCCGACCCGACGAGGAGGATGTTCATGGCCGGCGCTTTGGCGCGCGCCGGCCGCGGCGGTCAAGCCGGAGGAGTCTACGGCGCGCAGACTTCCGCCGTGGTCGGCAGGTAGACGGTGAAGGCGGCGCCCTCGCCCGGCGTGCTCTCGACCACCAGGCCGCCGCGGTGGCGGTTGACGATGTGCTTGACGATGGCGAGGCCGAGGCCGGTGCCGGGCCGCTCGCTCGCTCGCTGGCCCTCCACCCGGTAGAACCGCTCGGTGAGCCGCGGCAGGTGCTCGCGGGCGATGCCCGGACCGGGACCGTCGATGCGCAGCGCCACGTAGCGCTGGTCGGCGGCATGGTCGGGCGTCAGCAGCGAGTGGTGCGCCGCGCCGGGCCGGCGGACCGCCATGGCCTCGTCGGCCGAGACGTTGGGCCTGACCTCGATCGTCACCGCGGCCCCGGCCGCAGCGTACTTCACGGCGTTCTCGGCGAGGTTCTGGATCACCTGCACGATCTGGTCGCGATCGGCCGGACAGGCGAGCGCCGGCGTCTGCGGCAAGCGGATGTCGAAGCTGACCGCCTTGCCGGTCGCCATCGGCTCCAGCGAATCGATCACGTCGCGGACCGTGAGCCGCAGGTCCGCCCGGCCGCTTGGCGGGATGTGCTCGTTGAGCTCGATGCGGCTCAGGGACATCAGGTCCTCGATCAGCCGCGCCATGCGCTCGGCCTGGTCCTGCATGATGCCGAGGAAGCGGTCACGCGCTTTCGGGTCGTCCTTGGCGTGGCCGCGCAGCGTCTCGATGAAGCCGGTGAGCGAGGCGAGCGGCGTCCGAAGCTCGTGGCTGGCGTTGGCGAGGAAGTCGGCGCGGGTGCGCTCGGAGCGGCGCAGTTCGGTCTCGTCGCGCAGGGTGAGCAGCGCCAGCCGCTGGCCCTCAGCGCCACTCAGCGGCCGGGCCCGCACCTTCCAGACGCGGTCCTGCATGCCGCCGGCCTCGTAGCTGGTCTCGCCGGCAATCCGGCCGAACAGCGCCTCGTCCGCCACCTCCAGCACCTTCGGGTCGCGCACCGCGGTGACCAGCGGGCCAGCCGCGCGGCTGGTGCGAAACAGCTCGCGCGCCGCGGCGTTGGCGTAGATCAGCCGGCGTCCGACCAGATCCTCGGGATCGTCGCCGGTGACCAGCAGCACCGGGTCCTCGAACGCCTCCAGCACTGCGGCGAAGTGGCCCGAGGCGGCGCCCGCGCCGGACAGGTCCGAATCCCCGGCCGCTGGGACCAAGGGCCGCAGCCGTTCGCCCCCCCGCATCCGCAGCCACAGCGTCAGGCCGCCGCCGACCGCGAGCACCAGCGCGCCGGCGGCGGCGGCGGCGAACGGGTCGGCGGTGCGTCCCGCCACCAGCGCGACCAGCGCCGCCAGCGCCGCCGTCGCGACCGCCAGCGGCGCCCAGGCGAACTGGGCTCGGTCCCGATCGGGTGAGGCTCGGACTGGCTGGACGGCCATGACGGTGGGTGTTCGGACGGACGACTCAGGAAGGGGACGGACAAGCTGCATTTCGCCCGGCTGTGTGTCGTGCGCGTGACAGTGCGCCGGTGCGCCGCCCTGTACCTTGAATGCCGCCGCAATGCAGTCGTAATAGGCGGCATAGGTTCCGGGCGACGACCAGTCGGCGGCTGTCAGAGAGTTTCGTTGATGCGCAGAGTCCTTCTGACCGCGGTCGCTGTCGCGCCGCTGCTGGCGTTGGCCGGCGTGGCGGAGGCTGCGTGCCCGACGGCCGGGACGGCCACCAACGGCGCCAACCTCACCATGGACGCGAGTTGCTCGCTCGCCCCTAAGGCCAACGGCGACGGCCTGATCCTCAACAGCAGCAACAGCGTCACGGTCGTCGCCGGCGCCAAGATCACCAACACCGACGTCAGCAACTCCACCGGCATCCTGGTGGAGGGCGGCCACACCGGCAATGTGGACAACCAGGGCACGATTTCGCTGCTGATGAGCTACACGCCGAAGATCGAGGGCAACACCGGCATCCCCGGCGGCCCGTTCGCCACCGGCACCAACCGGGTCGGCATCGATGTGGTGGGCGGCGCGCTCAACGGCGCCATCACGATGGAGAGCACCGGCGCAATCACCATCCAGGGTGACAACTCGACCGGCATCTTCATCGAAAAGACCGGCTCGATCACCGGCGACCTCACCGACGATGGCAACATCGGGATGACCGGCAACAACACGATCGGCATCAATCTGGCCGGCGGCGTCGGCGGCAATGTCACGATCGGCGCGCAGATCGCCGCCGAAGGGGTGGGCGCGCAGGGACTGGTGACCGGCGGGACGATCGGCGGGCAGTTGAATATCGGCTCGACGATCAGCGCGACGGGCTATCGCTCGACCAGTGCGCCCACGGTGACCTCGATCCTGGACTCGCTGGGCCCCGGCCAGGTCGAGCAGGGCGGATCGGCCGTCGTGGTCGGCGGCAGCGTCGGGCACGGCATCAACGTGTCGGCGGCGGTCACCACCGGCACCGGTTCAAGCGCCACCACCACGGCGGCGGCCGTCATCTCCGAGTTCGGCTCCGCGCCGGCCATGGTGATCGGCGGGCAAGGCAAGGCGATCACCATCGGCAACAACGCCGCCGACCCCTTCGGGCTGGTCATCGGCGGCACGGTGGACGCCAGCGGCGTCTACGACAAGCAGACGACGCCCGCCCTGCCCGGGCCGGTGTCCGCCACCGCGATCGAGCTGGGCGCGACGGGCGGTACGGTGAACCTCACCGGCGGCGTCCACGTCACCGGCTCGGTGATCGCTGCTGCGCTGAACGCCGAAGCGACCGGGATCGACATCCTCAGCGGCGTCACCGCGGCGAAGATCGTCAACGACGGTAGGATCAGCGCGGGCGTCACCGCCTCGACGGATCAGACGGCGCAGGCCATCCTCATCGCCTCGGGCGCCAATGTCGGCAGCATCGTCAACACCGGCTCCATCGCCGCCGCGATCTCCGCCACAGCCGCCACCAGCGGCAACGTCGGCGCCATCATCGACCAGTCGGGCTCGGTGGGCTCGATCACCAACACCGGCAGCATCACCGCCACCGCCGCGCCGACCGAATCGAGCTTCGTGCTCACCGGCGGCCGCACCGCGATCGACGTCTCGAAGTCGATGACCGGCGTCGCCATCACCCAGTCGCCCTCGACCACCTTCGGGGGCGCGCCGGCGCCGCAGTTCACCGGCTCGATCTCCGGAACGACGCTGACGGTGAGCAACGTCGCGTCCGGCAACCTCGCGGTCGGCATGACGCTCTACGGGCCGGGCATCACTGCCGGCACCACGATCACCGGCGAGGTCACCGGCACGGGCGGCAAGGGCACCTACGACGTCAGCGTGTCGCAGACCGTCAAGAGCGTAGCGCTGATCGGGGCCGGCCCGGCCCCCGCGATCGCCGGCGACGTGATCTTCGGCAAGGGCGCGAACAGCTTCGACATCGAGGCCGGCACGACCGTCGGCGGCCTCACCGAGCAGGCCGGCGAGCGCAACATGACCATCGCGGTCGCGGCGGGCGCCGGCGAGAGCGCCTCGGTGGACATCACCAAGGCCGAGACCCACCAGGTGACGTCGCTGACCGTCGGCGCCGGGGGCACGCTGCAGGCGGCGATCGACCCGACCTTCGCGGTCGGGGCCAGCAACCCGACGGCGATCTTCGACACCACCGTGCACGCCGGCCAGACCGGTCCCGACGGCAAGGCGACGCTCGCCGCCGGCGCCCAGATCGGCGTCTCGCTCGACGCCCTGCAGACCGCCCAAAGCGCCACCTATGTCTTCATCCAGACCAGTGGCGCGCCGGGCGCGCTCAGCATCGCCCAGCTGCCGACCGCTACGCTGAAGAACTCGCCGTTCCTGTACACAGCCACCGCGTCGGCCACCGCCAGCGACCTGGACGTGACGCTCGCCCTGAAGACCCCGCAGCAGCTGGGCTTGAACGCCAGCGGCGCGGCCGCCTTCGATTCGGTGTTCCAGGCGCTCGAGCACAACGACGCCGTCGCCGGCGCCATCATCGCGCCCACCACCCAGTACGGCTTTCTGAAGGTCTACAACCAGCTGCTGCCCGACCAGGGGATCGGAACGTTCGAGTCGCTGGAAGCGGCGACCGAGAAGATCGCCAAGCTCAGCGAACAGACGCCGGACGCGGGCACCCGCATCGCCGGCGGCAGCGCCTGGCTGCAGGAGGTCAACCAGACCATCAAGCGCAACGACGGCGAGACGCTGGGCTCGACCGCCCAGCTGTTCGGCCTGGTGGGCGGCTACGAGAAGATGGGCGCAGCCGGCGGCGCGCTCGGCGTCTCCGTCGCCTACCTGAACGTCGGCGACCAGGGCACCGCCGAGCCGGTGAATGCGCAGACGATCGAGAACATCGCCGAGGTCGGCGCCTACTACCGCCGCGCCTGGGGAGACCTGCGCTTCTCGGTGCGCGGCGGCGGCGGCTACGCCTGGTTCAACGAGGACCGCATGTTCCTCACCACCGGGGTCTCGCAGACCAGCAACGGACAGTGGAACGGCTACTTCGCCGACGGCCACGTCGGCCTCCAGTACGAGGCCCACCTCGGCCGCTTCTACCTGCGGCCGGAAGCGAGCTTCGACTATCTCTACCTCAATGAGAACGCCCACGGCCTGACCGGCGCCGGTCCCGGCATCGACCTGGCGATCGCCCGGCGCACCAGCGAACGCGGGATCGCGTCGGGAATCCTCACGTTCGGCACCCAGTATGGCCGCGACACCTGGTTCCGGCCGGAGATCTACGGCGGCTACCGGGAGGTCGCGTTCGGCAGCATCGCCAACACGGTGGCGCAATTTACCGGCACCGACGGCCTGCCGTTCCTGATGTCGCCGGGCGACGTCAACGGCGGCTGGGTGGTGGCCGGGTTCTCGCTGAAAGCGGGCACCTCGCTCTCGTACGTCGCCATCGAGGGCGAGGCCCAGCTGAAGAACAGCGAGCAGCGCTACAACGTGTTCCTGTCCGGCCGGGCGATGTTCTGAGCCCTTTGGGGCGCCCAGCTTAACCCGGGCGAAAGCCAGCGCGGCTAAGGCTGGCTCTCATGCAAGGCTCTCTTCAGTCGCGCCGCGTACGGCTGCTCGGCGGCGAGGTCGACCTGGTGACGCCGCGCGACGTGCTGCGGACGATCGACGGGGCGGCGGCGCGGGCGGCGACCACGGTGATCGCCAACCACAATGCCCACAGCCTGTTCCTGCTGCGCCGCTCGGCCGCCTTGCGGGCCTTCTTCGCCGGCGCCGACCTCGTGCAGATCGACTCGACGCCGCTGATCGCCTGGGGGCGGCTGATGGGCCTGCCCCTCAGCCGCGCGATGCGCTCGACCTATCTCGACTGGCGTGGAGACTTCTGGAAGCTCGCCGAGGCGCGCCAATGGCGGGTGTTCTATCTGGGCGGCGCGCCGGGCGTGGCTGACGAAGCTGTCCGTCGCCTTGCCGAACGCCACCCACGCGCAACGATCACCGCCCGCCACGGCTACTTCGATCACGCCCGCGAACTCGGCGGAGGCCCGCGCGGTGCTGGACGAGATCGCCGGCTTCGATCCGGACGTGCTGATGGTGGGCATGGGCATGCCGCTGCAGGAGATCTGGACGCTGGAGAACCGCAGCGCTCTGGCGCGCGGCGTGATCCTGACGGTCGGCGCCGCGTTCGACTATGAGGCCGACGCGCAGAAGACCCCGCCGCGCTGGACCGGTCGGCTGGGGGTCGAGTGGCTGGCCCGCCTCATCGACCAGCCGGGGCGCCTGGGCTACCGCTATCTCGTCGAGCCCTGGTGGCTGCTGGGCCCGGCGCTGGGCGACGTCGGCGCGGCGCTCGCCCGCCGCGCTTTGCCAGGCCGGGGCGCGACGCTGGCCAAGCACTCCGCCCGCTGACGCGGACCGGCCGAGCGGTTTCGAGCTTGCCGGAATCGGCAAGCTCTCTTGGAAACCGCTCAGATTTCAAAACGTTAGAGCGCGTTCGGACGCAAAAGATAGTTCCCACTTTTGCTGAACGCGCTCTACGCGCGCCATACTGGGCGCCGGGAGGCTTGCGATTCGATGCCCGTCTACTTCGAAGGGTTCCCACGCGTCGTCGAGCGCGCGGCGCTGAAGCCCGGACGCTGGTTCGTGGCGGCGGAGGGCGCACGCCCGCTGATCTGCTTCTCCACGGAGGAGGGCGGCGAAGGCGACGAGCGGCTGGTCCTGACGTTCGGGACTACCCGGCCGGAGGCGCTCGACTTCGCGCCGGCGCCGCTGAAGAGCCTGATCGGTCCGCTGGCGACGCTGGAGCACGAGCTGGTGTTCGCGCCAGGCCTGGCCGGTCACTCGCCACAGCTGACCGCACCGATCCGCCGCCCGTTCCGGCCGGGCGCGCTCTTGCGGATGCGCAGCGGCGACCTCGGCCTCGGCTTCGCCGGAACCGGCGGCGCCCTGGTGGCGGTCTCGCTCAATACCGGCCTCAAGGTCGACGGCTACGACCTGGTTTTCGACCGCTGGACGCTGTCGCTGCGTCGCGGCGGCGGCGAGCTGCTGGTCGGCGCGTTTCGACCGCTCTAGCCGCCCACGTCCCAGCGCAAGGGATGGTCGACGATGATCGCTCGACCGTCCGTCAGTGCACGGACGGAATGGGGCGTATTCGGCGGCACGATCGCGACGACACCCGGCCGCGCCACGCAAGCGACGCCGTCGATGGTCACCTCCAGCTCGCCCTCGACGACGTTCCAGACCTCCTCCTGCTCGTGATGGTGCTGGTGGATGGTCGACCCCGCGTCGAAGTCGTAGTGCGCGAAGGTCATGCTGGCCGAGTTGAAGATGCGCGCGCGCCAGCCGGGCAGGCGCTCGATCTCCTTCAGCTCGGACGTGTCGATCACCGGCATGCGGGCCCGCCTTCGCGGCGAGACTAGCGCCGATGCGCTGCCCGGTCACGCGCCGGCCGGCGCGGCCTTCAGCCAGCCGCCTGAGCGGCGATGGCGGCTTCCTGGCGGTAGCGGCGGGTGACCTTCTCCAGGCCCGCGAGCACCTGTTCGATGGCCGGCGCGCCCAGCTTGTCGCGAACCCGGGCCGCCAGCAGCTGCAGGGTCTGCACGTGTACGGCGATCGCCTCGAGGTCCCAGCGTCGGATCACCCCGAGGTGGTCCAGGAGGTTGCAGAGGCTGACGAAGGTGGCGTCCGCCGCCGGCGCGCCGCAGACCGCGCCGATGCCGACAGCGCGCGCCGAGATCGCGTAGAGCTGCTCCAACGCCGCTGCATCGAAGTTGGCCGGGAAAGTCTGGAAGCAGGCAAGCGCCGCCGCCGCCGCGCTCTGCAGCTCGGCGCCGCAGTCCGGGCGCAGCTCCTCGAGGTTGGCGGCGGCCGCTTCCACCGCCTCGGCGACCGCCAGGCCGCCGGTTTCGCGCAGCTGCGAGGTGAGCTTGTACTTCGGGAACTCGTATCTGACGCTGCTCATGACGCGGCTTTCAACGGGCGGTCGATGAAGGGAACCTCGCCGGCGGCGGGCGGCGCCTCGCCAGGGCTTTCGGCCGCGGCCTCGTCCTGCAGCGCGATCTGGTCCTCGCGGCGCCGACGCGGATGGTCGGCGACCGCGCCGCTCTTGGCGAAGCGCCGGTCGGGGCCGACGTACTCGTCCGAGAGCACGAAGGCGCGGCCTTCCTTGGCGATCCAGATGATGCGCTCCAGCACCACGATCGGCGCGAGCGGCTTGGCGACGATGAAGTGGCTGCCGCAGTCGCGGGCGTTGGCGACGTCGGAGGCCTTGGTGTGGGCGGCGGTCAGCAGCACCGGGGTGTGCCGGTTGGGCTCCGGCACGTTGGCGCGCAGCCAGCGGACGAACTCGTAGCCCTCGCCGGACTCGGCCATCGCGTCGATGATCATCAGGTCGACCTCGAAGTCGGCGACGACCTGCTTGGCCTCGTCGATGGTGCCGCAGCGGTGGATCTTGCGGGCGCCGAAGCCGGTGAGGATCTGGCTGACGATCCCCAGGCCCAGCGGGGTCGGGTCGAACACCAGCACGACGGTCTTCGAGAGATTGAAGCGGGCGCGGGATTTCGGGTCGAGCGCCATGGCTCAGCTCCCCAGGCCAATGCTGCCGGTGTTCTGGCGCGGCATCGTGGTTGTCGAACCCCCTCGTACGCCCGGCGAACGCAGCGTCAGGCGACCTGCCACTTATGATTGGCGAGCGGTTAAGGAAGGCTTCACCGGGGCGCGTGGCGCTGCGGCATGTTGTCAGAAATGGCACGAGGCGCGCCAAAAACGGCGCGCCCTTCTCCCCTTGCAGGGGAGAAGGGCGCCGGGCGACCGACTCCAGTCGAACGCAGCCCGCGCTAGTTGCCGACCGGCGCGGTGTCGCGGCCGCCATGCGACATGGGGCCGCCGAAGCGATCGCGGTTGTGCGGCGTGTCGGGCACCGGATTGCTGCGGATCACCCGCGGGCCACCCCAGTAGTGGCGATGGTGATGGTGGTAGTATTGGTAATGGCGGTAGTGGTGATGGTGGTGGTAGTCGTCGTGGCGCGTCTGGGCGAACGCGGCGCCCTGCGACACCGCCAGGGCGAGTGTGGCCGTACCGGCCAGCAGCATCAATTGGCGCACAGTCATTGCGGTTCCGTTCCATTGAAAGGGGATAGCCCAGCGACAATGCGCAGCTTGGCAATACCGTTCCGGCGCGGCGCGGATTTGCTGAGGGTGCGCTATTCCGGGGCGCTGCGCGGCAGCTCGCGGTACCAGGCCAGCTGCTCGCTGGTGGCCAGCAACTTGCCCGACCGGCTCCAGTAGCTGGAGCGCTCGTCGGAGGCGCCGCCGCCGCCGACCCGGCCCTCGCACTCCACCAGCACGTAGTCGTCGCCGATCTCGGCCAGCTCCTCGGCGGTGGCGTGCAGGTAGGCCGTCAGCGACAGCGTGGTGGTGCGGATGGTCGGGCCGAGCGCGTACATCGCCCGCGGCGCGGCGTTGTCGGTGATCATGCCCAAGAGCGCCTTGTCGAGCGGCCCGCGCCGCGAGCGCACCCAGTGCAGCGAACGCGAGTCGCCGCCCGGCGTCGGCGGGAAGCCCTCCAGCGTGCGCCGCTCGAAGCTCGAGGCGCCGTAGTGGCGCATCGCCTCGTCGGGCGGCGCGGGCGCCGGCAGGCTCAGCGGATCCGGCGCATCGGGCATGGTGGCGAAGGCGAACGGCGGCGTCGCCGGGCGCCGGGCCAGGGTGACGATGGCGTGCACGCCCACCTGGTCGCTCCCGGCCGGCAGCAGCTCGACCTCCCAGACCCCCACCGAGCCGCCCTGCCGGATGCCGCCGGGTGCGGATGTCGAGCGGGCCGGCCGGCACGGCGGCGATGTAGGTCAGCGTCAGCGACAGCGCCTCGCCGACCGCCTCCGGCTCGGCCTCCAGCACCCGGATCGCCAGCCCGATCGCATACCCGCCCCAGAGCCCGCCGCCCGGATTGGCCCACTCCTCGCCGGCGAGCGTGGTCCAGCGGCCGGGCGCGACCGGGGTGAGGGAGATGGCGAACAACTCGGCAAGGCTCATGCGCGCTCTCTAGCGAACCGCCCCGGCGTCACGGAAGAGGCAAGCGGCGCCGTGTCGCGGCGCTAAGGATGGGATTGGGTTTGACTGGAATCGGCCGCCCCCCGCGTCCTTCTCCCCTTGCCGCGAGCTTCAGCTGGCCGCCGAACATCCACTTCAGGCGATATACGGCCTGCGGTGGCCTCGCCATAAGGTGTGAGACGATGCAGGGCGCCGTCGCCGACACTTCGTTGCTCGTACTGGCTCGGCGCGATCCAAGCGCACTGTCGGCCTATCAGGTGCGGATCTGGTTGCGCGAGCATGCGCCGGCTCCCGAGTGGGCAGTCTGGCTTGCGCGTGTTCAACGGATCGCGCGCGGCGACCCGCAGCTCGGGTTCTGGGTCGACGCTGACGCGCCGGCCGGGACGTACATCGTCGACTTCGACGCGCGGGGTGACCCGCCCGGCTTCCGGGGCATCTGGCGCGTGCTCGACGCCGACCCGGTGGTCGAGATTGCCGAGGGGTCCATCCTCCTGGCGCGACGCGCGCTGAAGATCGAAGGCAGGCGACTAGGCTCGAACCAGGCTTGGCGCAGGGCGGCCTCTATGGCGCGATCGTCGGACGGCGCGCCTGGGAGTTGGGAGCTGCAGCCGTTCGCCGAGCGATTCCTGCAACGGCCCGGCGACTAACCTCGCCGACCTTGGCCCCGGGCGCGCTTGCATGCGCCGGAAGACACGGTCACGAAGTAGTGGCGCGCCCGGACAGTGTGGGGTTCGAGCCGCTTGCTGAAATCTCGGAGTGGGTGCTGGACGGCAAGGCGCCTGCCTAGGGGAGACTGACTTTGCAACTTTCAATCGCGCGGGCTGACGAGAACCCCAAGGTTGCCGGTCGAGAAATCGGCGAGTTGTTGTACCGATCCAATGTGGCGGCCGTGGGCGCGCCATCCGGAGAGCCATTTGTGCTCACCATCAAGGCGCCCGGCTCGGACGAGATGCTGGGCGGGCTCGTGGCCGTCTCCTTCTGGGGCTCGTTCTACATCAGCGACGTCGTCGTGCCGGAGACGGCGAGGGGGCAAGGCCTGGGATCGGCGCTCATGCGGCAGGCGGAGCAAGAAGCGCGTGCGAGAGGCTGTCGACACATGTGGCTGGACACGTTCGAGTTTCAGGCGCGTCCGTTCTACGAGCGCCTGGGTTTCGAGGTCTTCGGGCGGCTGGACGGACTGGAACCGTTCTTTCCGCGGTACTTCATGAAAAAGACCTTGGAGCCGCCTCCCGGCGGCTAGCGGAGACTACGGATCTCCGGTCGCGCGACGGGCAGAGCCAGGACGGAGGCGCTCAGGGCACCCGGCGCCGTCCAACCGGCGGCCGGCGCAGCTCTCATCTGCGCCGGCCGCCAAGCGGCTTATTTCCTCTTGCGGGCTGGAGTTCGGCCTGCCCGGACAGGGGCGCTTGTTGTCTTCGTAGGCTTCGCAACTCCCCCCGCAAACGCTGCAAAGGTGCTTGTCATTGAAGATGTGGCCGGCCATCGGGCGCTTGCTGGTCGTGATCGTGCGCATGCACTTCTCCTGAGGTTGAGGGAGCCGGCACATGCTTGAGGAGGGATGCAGAGGCTCCGTGCCCGCCGCGAAGCAAAGCGCCCGCGGCGGGCGGATGGGGTGGAGACCTTCGGTCCAACGTTGATAAGACCACAATTCAACGGGGGAGACGAGATGGGTGCGATAGACTGGAGCGGTTTCACGTGGGAGGCCTTCGCAACGCTCGTCACTGGCTTAGCCGCCGTCGGAGCAGCGCTCGTCGTCGGCCTTCGGCAGTTAGGAATCGCGGATCGGCAGCGCGAAATCCTTGAGCGGCAAGTTGGGTTCGATGAGATGAAGCTTCGTGCTGACCTCTTCGACCGAAGGTTCAGGGTGTACGAGGCCACGCTCCGTCTGGTGGTTCAGGTGGTTCAGCGCGCGGATAAGGCAGACTCAGAGATTGAGCGCGACTTCGCTGTTGCGCTCGATCAGTCGCGGCTCTTATTCAAACCAGCCGTTCATGCTGCGCTAAAAAGGATTTGGGATGACTACTGCAATTTTTGCGCGGTGAAGAGCATCATGAAAGCTAACTATGAGCAGAAAGGTGACTACGGAAAGGAACAGATTGAGGCTGGGAATAAGTACTTCCTGAAGGTCGGGACGCTTGTGCAGAACCTGACTGAGTTGTTCGGCGACGAGCTTTCGCTCGGCGAGCGCTAGTCGCTGGGGGACCCTGGTCCCCGCATTCCCGGCGGCGGACAGCCGTGTCTAGGGGTGCGGAGGTCATCGCGGAGAGATGATCATGGAATCAAAGTCGAGGCCGAGGCCCGTTTCGCAGGTGGCACCCAAGCTCTCGATGACCTCGCTGAGCTTGGCGTCTACGACGCCGAACCAGAGAAACAACTGGGCGACTACAGCCGCGCACATTAGGCGTTCCTGATCCTGACTGAGCGTATAGCGCCTCCCCTCATGGAAAAGCTGGCGCCGAGCTTCCTTGATCTCCGCCAGCTTACCCCGCACTGCCTCCGACTTTGTCAGCTTGGAGACCATTCCCTCAACCTTGCCATACCCTCCGGCTGCGACCTCGACGGCGATCCAGAGGTGGCTGAAGCGGACCGTGGCGTCCATCTCTGCCCCAGCTCGGCCAATAAAGGTTAGCGCGGTCAGGAACCTACGTCGGCGTACTGGGTCAATGTGCGTGGCCAACCTCGCAGCGAGCTGAGCGACGCTCTCCGGTGTGCAGTAGGTGAAGTCCTCCGCGCTGGCGTAGTTTTCGGTGAGGCCGGCGGTCTGAGTGAGGTGGTCGAGCTTCTCGATGGAGGGCATCGCGCGGAACACGAGTTGTTCCGCGGCCGTGTGACCAGCCAGCGCCATAAGCGCGCCTCTAGCTGCGCCCAGCGCCCGCGTCGCATCGGCCTGGAGGGTCCCGCCGCCGTTTAAGCGCTGTAGCGGCGACGCGAACACCACATAGTCGCCGATCGGGATCACCGCTTCAGGCCCCCAATGAGCTTCGATGTGACGCTCCCCGTCACTGTAGAGCGAGAACGCGGAGACAGAGGGAACCGGCTGCTCAGCTGTGAAGCGAATGAAGTTCCATGTCACGGGGTGCGAGTCGATCGCTCGGATTAATGCGCGGGCGCTTTCGGCTAAAGCTTGCGCAACCGACCCGTAGGCGGCTCCCGACGAGTAAATTTCGACGATGACTTCTGCGTAGACTGCCGGATCGCGCCATTCGAGAGGCACGAGATCGGAGAACGCCGTCAGGGGTGGTCTCCCTGGCTCCGCGGCATCCGGCATTGGCGCTCTCTCGACCCCCGCCCGTTCTCGGCAAGTCCTACCTCATCACCGGCCCACGACCGAGGCCGTCGACATCAATTCCAAGCGCGGCAGCCTGAGCCGCGGCCTCGTCCACGGATTGAAGTGCCACCGCCGCGGAGGCCCAGGTCAGCGTGTTCGTTCTTGCGAGTAGCTTGACCCCTTCAACCATCTTTCGGAGAGCAGGCTGCTCCGGATCGGTCAGAAACCGTGGCTCTGTCGAACCTAAAGTCGCCATGAAGATCACAGCCTCCGCGAAGGTCTCCTTGAAGATCATCATAAAGTCGCGGCAGAGCAGAAAGAGCAACATCTTGTTGATCTCAGGGTTGAACGTATTCAACTCCGCGTCCGGATCGCGCGCTCCGTGCTTCATGTAGTTGAACCACTCATCGACCAACAACTGGGCCTCGTGCCGATATTCGTCCTTGATGTAAATGTCGAGAAACGCAGACCGCCCGGTCAAATGCCCTTTGGCGTCAGCGATTGGCTGCAGGACGGCCGAGGCCGCGCTGGCGAGCACATAGATGGCGACGGGATCGCCGCCTCCAACGAATAGCCGGATCGCGGCCGCCAACTCGCGCCGCACCACGTCTCTCTTCGTCAGACAAATCGCCGCTGGCGCTGGCGTTCTAGGAAGAGGCTTCTTACGCGGAGCCATTCCGTTACCCCGTTCGTTACGCGGAGTTCGTCGTTTCTTCGGCTTGTCCGCTAAGTCTTTGATTTGTTGGCGCGCTCGGAGCAATTCGAACGCCCGACCCTCAAATTCGTAGTCTGATGCTCTATCCAGCTGAGCTACGAGCGCGCGCCGCCTGATCAGGCGAAGGGGCGGAACCTAGTCGGGCGAAACGCAAACTTCAAGGCGCTGCGCGCAAGCGTCTCAGTCGGTCGGGGCGGGGCGTGGCGCCCTTGCGCTTGAACATCACGATGAGTAACTGAAGGCGGCGCCTTCGGGCGCCCGGTCTTTGACATCGTCAATCGCATCCCAACGCCTGCTGGCGATCGGCGCTGCGCCGGGGGGCCGTTATCAACGGCGGTTTACGGTTTACGGTGACGGCGCAGAAGAGGGGCGTTGCACAAGGAATGGGCGCCGGCCGATGGGGCGGGGAGCGCTAATTTAGCGCCGATTTGGGTGGTTTGCTTAGGAAACGGGCGCCGCAGGCCCCCCTCGTCGCCTGCGGCGACGCCTCCCCCCGATGGGAGGCGAATCGCATTTGGCTTGAACGGGGTGGGCGAACTGGATTCTGAGGATAACTCCCTTTTGGCTGGGAGCATCGGATGGAAGAGTTCGCACCATACTTCGCTGAAGTGCCGGACCCTCGGGCGAGCAACGCGCGCCACGACTTTCTGGAAGTGATGTTCATCGCCTTGGCGGCGGTGCTGTGCGGGGCGGAGGACTGCACCGACATGGCGCTCTTTGCGCGCACCAAGCTGGGCTTGCTTCAGCAAGTGATGAAGCTGAAGCACGGTGCGCCGAGCCACGACACCTTCAGCAGGGTGTTCCGACTGCTGGAGACGGAGCCGTTCGAAGCGGCGTTCGTCGCCTTCATGGCTGGGTTCGCCGGCGCCCTGAAGGGGGTGGTGGCGATCGACGGCAAGGCGTTGCGCGGCGCCTACGAGCGGGGCTGCAAGACGACGCCGCTGCACCTGGTGAACGTCTGGGCGGCCGAGACCCGGCTGGTGATCGGCCAGCGCCTGGCGCCGGGTCGCAACGAGGCGCTCGGCGCCCAGCAAGCCCTGGCGCTCCTGAAGCTGGACGGCTGCATCGTCACCGCCGACGCTCTACACTGCCGCGCCGACACCGCTCAGGTGATCCTCGACACTGGCGCCGACTACGCCCTGGCGGTGAAGGCCAACCAGCCCACGCTGCTCGCCAAGGCCCGGGCCCTCATCGCGGCGGCCGATCCCGGGCTCGAAGCCATCGACGGACCCGTCTTCGCCCACGACCGTGTCGAGGGACGCGCCGCCCTCGTCGTCCCCGCCAGAGACATCGACTTCCCGGGCCTGGCCGCCGTCGCCCGCGTCGAGACCTACCGCAAGAGCGCCGGCGAGCCCGAGCCTGTCATCGTGCGCTACTTCCTGCTCTCCACCCTCCTGACCGCCGCGCGCATGCTCGAGGTCGCCAGGACGCACTGGACCATCGAGAACCAGCTGCACTGGGTCCTCGACGTCGATCTCGCCGAAGACGCCTCCCGTAGCCGCAAGGACAACGCGCCCCAGAACCTCGCCCTCGTCCGAAAGCTCGCCCTCAACCTCATCCGCCAGCACCCCGAAAAGGGCTCCATCAAGGGCAAGATCAAACGCGCAGGATGGGACGAAGCCTTCCTCGTCTCCCTCCTCGCTCAAATGCGATAGCCCTCCCCCCGATGGGGGGAGAGACGGCCGCGTTGTTCGCGGGCATGACCTGGCCGGCGTGTCTCAGCCCTTGAAAGCGTCCTTGGCGGCGCGCACGGCGGCGAAGGCCTCGTAGTCCGGCGCGCCGGCCTTGCCGACCCGGTCGGCCAGCAGCGGGGCGCGCAGGAAGGGATTGGTGGCCTTCTCGAGCCCGATCGTGGTGGGCACGGTCCACTCGCCGCGCTGGCGGGCCGCGAACACCTGCTCGGCGCGCGCCTTCAGCGCCGGCGCCTCGTCGACGCTGAGCGCGAAGCGGGCGTTGGAGGCGGTGTACTCGTGGGCGCAGTAGACGGCCGTGTCGTCCGGCAGCGCCGCAAGCCGCGAGAGCGAGGCCCACATCTGCTGCGGCTGGCCTTCGAAGAGCCGCCCGCAGCCCAGCGCGAAGAGGGTGTCGCCGACGAAGGCGACGTGGTCGGCGCCGTCGTAGTAGGCGATGTGGCCCAGCGTGTGGCCGCCGGTCTCGATGACCTGGAACGCCGTCTCGCCGAGCTCGACCTTGTCGCCGCCATGCACCTCGCGGTCGAGCGGCGCGATCCGGGTCACCTCGGCGGGGCCGACGATCACGCAGCCGGTGGCCTTCTGGATCTCGGCGTTGCCGCCGGCGTGGTCGGGGTGCCAGTGGGTGTTGAAGATGAAGTCGAGCCCCCAGCCGACGGCTTCCAGCTCGCGCAGGATGGCGGCGGCGTCGGGGGTGTCGATGCAGGCGGTCTTGCCTGAGGCCTCGTCGCGGATGAGGAAGCCGTAGTTGTCGCTAAGGCAGGGGAACTGGCGGACGGTGAGGGTCATGGGCTTCTCCTGCCGCTACTCTACATTGCCTGGCCGCCCTTGAGGGAGCCTCGATGCGCCGCGACGTGCTGGACCTGCGCCAATTCTACGCCGCGGCGCTTGGCGGCGCGGCCCGCGAGATGGTGGCGCGCAAGGTGGCGGAGGCCTGGGGCGGGCTCTCCGGCCTCGACCTGCTGGCGTTCGGCTATGCGACGCCGTTCCTGGGGCCGCTGGCGGCCGACGCGCGGCGGGTGATCGCCGCGATGCCGGCCCAGCAGGGGGTGGAGGCCTGGCCGCTCGGCGCAGCCGAACAGCGCCGTGCTGGTCGACGAGACCGCCCTGCCCTTCCCGAGCGCGCTCTTCGACCGGGTGCTGGCGGTGCATGCGCTGGAGGAGAGCGACAGCCCGCTGACGCTGCTGACCGAGATCGGCCGGGTGCTGGCGCCGTCGGGGCGGGTGATCGTCGTGGCGGTGGCGCGCCACGGCCTGTGGGCCAACGCCGAGTCGAGCCCGTTCGGGCACGGCCGGCCGTTCTCGCGCCGGCAGCTGGAGGCGCTGGTGCGCGAGGCCGACCTGGAGCCGGCCGGCTGGACGCGGGCGCTCTACGCTCCGCCGCTGGAGTGGGCGGCCAGGTGGGCCGAGGGCTTCGAGCAGGTCGGCGCGCGGCTCGCCCCGCCGCTGGCGGGCCTGATCCTGATGGAGGCGCAGAAGCAGACCCTGGCGGTGCGCCCGATCCCGGTCAGGGCCCGCGCCCGGGTTTTCGCGCCCGGCGGCGCGCTGCGGCCCGCCTAGCGCGCTTCGATCGCCGCCACGCACGTGCTGCAAGCCTGCACTTGGGGGCGGTTGTGAATGCGATTAAATCGGTCGGCGGGACGCCATCGCCGGCGCCCCCCGAGGACCGCCGCATGAAGATGATCGTCGCCGTCATCAAACCCAGCCGCCTCGATGCGGTGCTGGACGCCGTCACCGAAGCCGGCGTCGCGGGGCTGACGGTCACCGAAGTGCGCGGCTACGGGCGCCAGAAGGGCAAGACCGAGGTCTACCGGGGCGCGGAGTACGAGGTGAAGCTGCTGCCGAAGGTGAAGCTGGAAATTGCCGTCTCCGACGACATGCAAGCCCGCGTCGTCGAGGCGCTGGGACGCGCCGCCAACACCGGCAAGATCGGCGACGGCAAGATCTTCGTCATGGACCTGGAGACCGCCATCCGCATCCGCACCGGCGAAACCGACGCCGCGGCGATCTCGGGCTAGAGCGCGCCAACTCTCGGGCCAGCGCTAGCCCGCAGCGCTTCGGCGGCCCGGGGTTTCGTGGGCCTCGGGGCGTGGGCCGGCTTCCAGGCCGGCCGCCTGCAGGTCGCGCACGAACTTGCGGAGGTAGCGGACGTTGGCCAGCGCAGCGCGGATGGCGCCGGGCTGATCCACCGTCGACCGAGGCACGATCAGGCCGCCTTCGACGCGCAGACAGAGGCCGGCGTCGATCAGACGCTGCACATGCCGGCGCGTGGTCTCGAACGGCAGGTCCAGCGATTCGGCAAGCCGGGCGATGCTGATCGGTTTGCGGACCTCGTCCGGCGGCGTGTCTTCGATGGCCGCGTAGCGCCAACCCTCGCCCGTCCGGGTGTCGAGGTGGGCGGTGTTGGCGGTGACGATGGTCTGGGCGATGATCCCGGTGCGGATATCGCCGTAGGCATCGACGAGCAGTTGCAGGGCGCGCAGAACGTATTCCGAGCTCAGCCGCGACACGATCCGGGCGATCGCGGCGTCTTCTGCCGTCTCGTCGCGCGCTCGCGCTGCGCCAAGCGTGTGCTCCAAGGCCAAGCTTGGGTTTCCCCCGCTGCGATCCGCGGCGTGGCCGCGAATCAGGCTCGAGGCCAAGTTAGGTTTGGATTTGCGCCACGAATGAGGCGGCGTTTCGCGAGGATGCCCGGTCGCAGCCACGGCGCGCACCCTACGAGTTGTCTGCGAGGGCGGCTTCGACGAGGCGGCTTAAGCGTTTGACGTAGAAGGCCTTGTCGTGCGGCGCGAACCTGGAAAACGTGCGCGCCTCGCCCGGGATCGTCTGCAGCAGCATCTCGCCGTGCCGGCCCATGCCCACATCGATGCAGGACAGCACCTGCAAGCTGCCGCGGGGCAGCACTTCGGCGTGCAGGACGTGCGGCCAGCCTTCGATGTCGTAGTGCGACTGCCTGAGCATCAGCCCGGCCGCCGAGGCGGGACCTCGAAGCTCGGTGACCGCCGCTTCGAACGCGCGTTCGTCCTTGCGCCAGTCGGCGAGATAATCGTGAGCGCTGGTCATTTGCGTCGCCCTCGGTCGCCGAGGTCGCCATGCCCCGTGGCGAGTCGCCCCGGCCAGGATGCGTCGTGAAGCCCGTGTCGCCGCTTTTGGGCAGCGGTTGCGTCGCCGGTGGGGGCCGGAAGGGACGCGAAGGGCTTCACGACGCAACTATCAATTGCGCACGATTTCGCGGCCGACAAGCCGGCCGCCCTACTCGTTTTGAGTAGTCACTCAACATCGAGACACGGGCCGAGCGACCCTGAGCGGCGCGAACGCGCTTGGCTCAGCCGAAGAGGTCGGACTTCGCCGCGGTCGCCGGGGCCGCGGGCTCGGCCGGATGGGCCTGGCTCAGCAGGAAGAGCGCCGACTCGGCGCGCCAGTTGGCGCTGGCGCGGGTGGGGTCGATGGGGCGGGCGGGCTTGCCGTTGGCGAGCGCGGCGCAGGCCTCGATCCTGAGGCCCAGCACGTCGCAGAGCTGGGTGAAGTCGCGCACGGTGCAAAGGTGGATGTTCGGCGTCTCCCACCAGGGCAGCGGCAGCGCCTGGGTGAGCGGCATGCGGCCCTGGCTGAGCAGGTCGAGCCGCACCCGCCAGTGGCCGAAGTTCGGCAGCGAGACGATGGCCCGCTCGGCGATGCGCAGCAGCGCCGAGAGCACGCGGCGCGGCTGGCGCACCTGCGGCAGCGTTTGCGAGAGGACCGCGTAGTCGAAGGCGCGGTCGGGAAAGTAGTCGAGGTCGCTGTCGGCGTCGCCCTGCACCACCGCCAGGCCCCGCGCCAGGCAGGCCGAGACGCCTTCGGGGCTGATCTCCAGGCCGCGCCCGTCGACGCCCTTCTCGCGCAACAGCAGTTCCAAGAGCTCGCCTTCGCCGCAGCCGACGTCCAGCACCCGGGCGCCGGGCCGCACCAGCCTGAGGATCTCGCGAAAGTCCTCCCTCGAGCTCACTTCAGGCCCCGCGCGGCGGCGGCCGAGGAGAAGAAGCCGGTCAGCGCGTCGTGCAGCACCGGCTCGTCGAGCAGGAAGGCGTCGTGGCCCTTGTCGGTCTCGATCTCGACGAAGCTGGCGCGGGCCCCGGCGGCATTGAGGGCGCGCACGATGTGGCGGCTCTCCGGGGTCGGATAGAGCCAGTCGGAGGTGAACGAGAAGACGCAGAAGCGCACGTCCCTGGCGCGGACGAACGCCTCGGCGAGCGCGCCGCCGTGCTGGCCGGCGAGGTCGAAGTAGTCGAGCGCACGGGTGATGTAGAGGTAGGAGTTGGCGTCGAAGCGGTCGACGAACACCGCGCCCTGGTGGCGCAGGTAGCTCTCGACCTGGAAGTCGGCGTCGAAGCCCCACGAGAGGCCGTCGCGCTGCAAGCCCCGCCCGAACTTGCGCTGCAGCGCCGCCTCGGAAAGATAGGTGATGTGGGCGGCCATGCGGGCGACCGCGAGGCCCTTCTCGGGCCGAATCCCGTGGCGCGCATAGTCGCCGGCGCGCCAGTCCGGATCGGCCATGATCGCCTGGCGCCCGACCTCGTGGAAGGCGATGTTCTGGGCCGAGTGGTGCGCGGCGGCGGCGACGCAGACCGCCGAGAACAGCCGCTCGGGATAGTCGGCCGCCCACTGCAGCACCTGCATGCCGCCCATCGAGCCGCCGATCACCGAGAACAGTGTCTCGATGCCCAGCGCGTCCAGCAGCATGGCCTGGGCGCGGACCATATCGCCGATGGTGATCACCGGGAACTTCAGCCCGTAGGGCTCGCCGGTCGCCGGATCGGGCGACGACGGCCCGGTCGTGCCGCTGCAGCCGCCCAGCACGTTGGCGCAGATCACGAAGAAGCGGTCGGTGTCGAGCGGCCGGCCAGGGCCGATCAGCCCCGCCCACCAGCCGGGCTTGCCGGTGCGCGGATGCACGCCGGCGGCGTGCTGGTCCATGGTCAGCGCGTGGCAGACGAGGACGGCGTTGGACTTCTCGGCGTTGAGCGCGCCGTAGGTCGCATAGGCGATCTCCAGGCCCGCGATCGCGGCGCCGCAGTCGAGGCGCAGCGACTGGCCGGCCGGGAAGCGGATGCTCTCGCTCCCCGCGCTTGCGATGTCGGCCGCGGTCTCGCCGTCACTCATGGCGCGGTCTTGGAGGGGCAAAGCGGGCGGGCTGTCAACGGGCTTGCCAGGCGCTAAGACGGAACGGCATGCGCCGACTCATCCTGTTCCGCCACGCCAAGGCCGAGCCGCGCGGCCCCGGCGAGGACGACTTCGACCGCCCGCTCAGCGAGCGTGGCCGCGAGGACGCGGCGCTGGTCGGCGCGGCGCTGGCCCGCGAGAACCTCGTCCCCGACTACGCGCTGATCTCGCCGGCCCGGCGCACCGCCGAGACCTGGATCTGCGCCCGCGACGCCTTCCCGCGCATCCGCGCCGAGCTGAACCGGGCGCTCTACAACGCCGCGCCGGAGGACATCCGCGAGGCGATCGAACAGGTCGCCGAACGTTGCGACACTTTGATCGTGATCGGCCACAATCCCGGCCTGCACGAGCTGGCGGTGGAGCTGCTGGACGACGCCGCCGCGTCGGCGGCCGACATCGAGGCGGTGGCGGCGCGGTTCCCGACCGCCACGGCGGCGGTCTACGCGATCGACGCAGTGGGCCGCGCGAGCCTCGACGGCGTCCTCTTCGCCAAGGAACTCGGCGGCGAAGGCGACGGCTAGCGTGGCGCACGTCTACAAGATCCTGAAGGCGGCCGAGTGGGCGGCGGCCCAGCGCGCCGGGCGCTTCGAGGGCGCGGCGATCGATCTGACCGACGGCTACATCCATCTTTCCACCGCCGCGCAGGCAAGCGAGACGGCGCGGCTGCACTTCGCCGGCCAGGCGGACCTGGTGCTGCTGCGGATCGACACCGCAGCGCTGGGCGAGGCGCTGCGGTGGGAACCCTCGCGCGGCGGCCAGCTCTTCCCGCACCTCTACGGCCCGCTGGCGTGCGCGCTGGTCGGAGCGGCGACCCCGATCGCGCTCGGCGCGGACGGGACGCCCGAACTTGGCGAGCTCTTGCCGTGACGCCGCATGACGTGGCGGCGGTGGCCCTGCGCACCCTCGATCCGGAGGACGCCCATCGCGTCACCATCCGCGCGCTCAGCTTCGGGCTCGGACCGCGGGCGGCGGCGGACGACCCGCCGCTGCCGACCACGCTGGCGGGGCTGACGTTGCCGAACCCGGTCGGCCTCGCGCCTGGCTTCGACAAGAACGCCGAGGCGCCCGCAGCCATGCTGGCGGCCGGCTTCGGGTTCGTTGAGTGCGGGACGGTGACGCCGAGGCCGCAGGCCGGCAACCCGCGCCCGCGCCTGTTCCGGCTCACCGAGGACCGGGCGGTGATCAACCGGATGGGCTTCAACAACGTCGGCGTCGAACGGTTCGCCGCAAACCTGGTGCGGCCGCACCGCGGTCTGGTGGGGGCGAACATCGGCGCCAACAAGGACGCCGCCGACCGCATCGGCGACTATGTGACGGCGCTCACGCGGCTCTGGGGACTGGCGGCCTACTTCACCGTCAACGTCTCCTCGCCGAACACCCCGGGCCTCAGGGCGCTGCAGACCGGCGATGCCCTCGCAGAGCTGCTGGGCCGGATCGCCGAGGCGCGCGCCGCCCTGAGCGGCCACGCGCCCGTCTTCCTGAAGGTGGCGCCCGATCTCGAAGAGCGCCGAGGTGGAGGAGATCGCCGACGCGGCGGCGGCGCACGGCTTCGATGGGATCGTCGTCGGCAACACCACGCTGTCACGGCCGGCGGACCTGAAGTCGCGCCGGCGGAACGAGGCGGGCGGGCTCTCCGGCGCGCCGCTGACCACCCTCTCGACGCGGGTGCTCGGCCAGTTCCACGCCGCTGTCGGCGGCCGCCTGGCGCTGATCGGCGTCGGCGGCATCGGCTCGGGCGCCGACGCCTACGCGAAGATCCGCGCCGGCGCGGCGGCCGTGCAGCTCTACTCCGGCCTGGTGTTCGAGGGGCCTAGCCTCGTCACCCGCATCCGCCGGGACCTGGCGGCGCGGCTGAGAGCGGACGGCTTTGCCACGGTTGCCGAAGCGGTCGGCGCGCGATGAGCGACGCGCCCATCCCTCCCCCCGCGCCGCCGCGACGCCGCTGGCTGCGTCTCGCGCCGATCGCGCTGATCGCAGGGCTGTTCGCCCTGCTGATCGCTTCGGGGGCGTGGCGGCAGCTGTCGCTTGCCAGCCTAGCCGAGCACCGCGCCCAGTTGCTGCACTTCGTCGCTGCGCACCCCTACGCCAGCGTGGCGGCCTATCTCGGCGTCTACGTGCTGGTGATCGTCGCCTGCGCGCCGGGGCCGGCGGTGCTCACCATCGCCGGCGGCTTCCTGTTCGGGCCGGTGCTGGGCGGGTCCGCGGCGCTGGCCTCGCTGGTGGTCGGCGCGGTGATCGTGTTCGGCGCCTGCCGCACCGCGTTCGGCGACTGGGCGGCGCATCGGGCCGGGCCGACCGTGGCGCGGATCGAGGCCGGCTTCTCGCGCGACGCCTTCGCCTACCTGCTGGCGCTGCGGCTGATGCCGGTCGCGCCGTTCTTCATGGTCAACCTCGCCGCGGGGCTGGCGCGGGTGCGGCTCTCGAGCTTCGTGCTGGCGACGCTGATCGGATCGGCGCCTTCGGCCTTCATCTTCGCGACCCTGGGCTCGGGGCTCGGCGGCGATGTTCCGCCGCCACGCCCATCTCGGCGCGAACCTCCTGCTGCAGCCGCAGATCGCCGGACCGCTCACCGCACTGGCCGCGCTGTCGCTCGCCGCGCCGGCCTGGCGGCTCTGGCGGGCGCGCCGAGCGAAGGCTGACGGCCACGGTTCCGTTGCCGGGGACGGCAGGCTCTAGTAACGGGACGCCATGGCGGACGACGCGCCTTTGTCCGACTCCCGAAGCCGACCGCTCGCCGTCGCGCCTTCTGGCCGGGCGGCCTCTCGGCGCGGTTGCTGCTGACCACCGCGCTGGTCGTCGTGCTGGCCAACGCCATCATCGTGCCGGTGCTGCTGGCGACGCGGCAACGCGAATGGCTGAGCGACCGCGTGGCGGCCGGCGAGCTCGCCTCGTTCGTGGTCGCCGGCGTCGGCGACGCGTCGCCGGCCGGCAAGGTGACCGAGCCGCTGAAGCGGCAGATCCTGGCCAGCGCCGGGCTGGTGGCCGTCGACGTGCAGGCGCAGGGCGTGATGCGCTCGGTGCTGGCCCCCGCCACGCTGCCGAAGACGGTCTATCGCATCGACCTGCGCCAACAGGACCCGCTGAGCTCGCTCTCGGCGACGCTGGAGACGCTGTTCGGCGGCGGCGACCGCATGGTGCTGGTGACCGACCGGCCGCACTACCTGCCGGGCGACGTGGTCGAGATCCTGGTGCCGGACGGTCCGCTGCGCTCGATCCTGCTGGCCAACCTCGGCGAGCTCCTGATCGGCGCGCTCTTCACCTCGGCGATGGCCGGGGCGCTGGTCTACCTGTTCCTGAACTTCTTCCTGGTCCGCCCGATGCAGCGGATCACTCGCGCGATGGAGCGGTTCCGCGCCGATCCGGAGGATCCTGCGGCGCGAACTCGCGCCGTCGGGCCGCCGCGACGAGATCGGCCGCGCGGAGGTGGAGCTCGACCGCATGCAGGCCGACCTGCGCGCGGCGCTGGCCTCACGGGCGCGGCTGGCGGCGCTCGGGCGAGGCGGTCGCCAAGATCAATCACGAGATGCGCAACATGCTGACCAGCGCGCAGATGGCCTCCGAACGGCTCGCTGTCTCGGGCGATCCGGTGGTGCGCCGCTGCCGCGCTGGAGCGGGCGCTGGAACGGGCGGTGACCCTGGCGACCAACGTGCTCACCTTCGGCCGAGGCCGAGGAGCCGCCACCGGCCCCGCGGCCGACGCCGCTGAAGGCGGCCGTGGATATGGCCGCCGAGGACGCCCAACTCGCCGCCAGCCGCATCACGCTCGCCAACGCCGTCGACGAGCGCGCCCAGGTGCTGGCCGACCCCGACCAGCTGCACCGCATCCTGGTCAACCTGATGCGCAACGCCCGCGAGGCGATCGACGGCGAGTCGATCGACGCCGCGACGCCGGAACGCTGACCGTCGACCTCCGGGTCGAAGATGGCGTCAGCATCGTCCGCATCGCCGACGACGGCCCCGGGCTGCCGGAGCGGGCGCAGGCCAACCTCTTCCAGCCGTTCCAGGGCTCCGCGCGGCCGCGGCGGCGCGGGGCTGGGCCTGGCGATCTCGCGCGAGCTTGCCCAGGCGCACGGCGGCGACCTGACGCTGGCGGAAAGCACGCGACGCGGCGCCGTCTTCGAGCTGCGCCTGCCCGGCGTACCTGACCCGCTGCCGGCGAAGGGCGAGGCGGAGACGCGGCAGCCGTAGCGCCGGCTACTTGCGCTCGATGCTGAGGTCGGCGGGCGTCGGGCAGCTGGCCGCCGCGCTCCTGCATCATGCGCTTCAGGTCCTTGTCGATGGACGCGCGCTGCGGCGGCTGGAAGATCGGGTAGCGCATCCCGCCCAGTCTCTGGGCCGAGCGGATCGCATCGGCCCCGATGAAGATGAAGTAGCCCTGGTAGGCGCCGGTGGGCGTCGGCATGGCCCTGCAGGTTGACCCCCTCCAGCAGCACCGCGCAGGTTTCCAGGTTCTCGACCCCGCGGTCCAGCGCCGTGAAGCCGATCTTGCCGCCGACCTTGTCCACACGCAAGCAGACGCCGGGATCCTGCGGCGCGCCGGGCCCGGCGCAGGCGGCGAGCGCCAGGACGGCGAGGAGAGATGGGGCGGCGCGCGGCGCATCGCGCAGCTTAGCCGACGCGGCGAGCGACGGCGAGACCGGCTTAGGCCGCCATGCCCGCCAGCCTGCAGCAGGTCGCGCACCTGGCGCCAGCTGGCCGGGCGACGGCGGCGAGTTCGGCGCGCGCGGCGTCGCTGCGCAGCAGCTTCATGCGCCGCGGCGCGGGCGCGGTCGGCGGCCGGGCCGAGCGGCGCGGCCTCGCCGGTGGCCAGGCGCAGCAGCAGGCCGAGGCGGTGCGACGGCCGGCGCGCTGCGCCTGGGCGATCGTGGCGGTGAGCTTGACGTCGGCCTCGATCAGGCCGCCGACGTCGCCGAGCTTGGCCTGCACCGGCGCGAGGTCGGCCGGCATCGAGGCCGGCGCGGGCGGCCGACTTCTGCATCGCCGCCAGCAGCGCCAGCCGGTGGCGCCGGCGCGTCGGGGCCAGTCGCGCAGCTCGTTCTCGAACCGCAGCGAGCCGAGTGGGTGACCAGGTAGCGCGCCGCCTGGCGCTTGTTGGCGGCGCCGACCACGTTCTCGGAGAGCCAGATCAGCAGGTCGGCCTCGTCGCGGGCGGTGCCGTCGCGGCCCAGCAGCGCCTCGACGAAGTCGGCGGTGACCAGCATCCGCGAGCGGGCGGCGAAGGCCTCCTGCACGCTCGTCGAGCGGCAGCAGCTGGCCGGACGCGGCGGTGAGCGCCATGCCGAGCGCGCGCAGAGCTCGATCTCTTCCTTCGGGCTCGACGGGCGCAGCCGCCGGGGACCCATCAGCTCGCGCAGGATGCGCCGGCCGACCGCCGCGCGGCGTTCCGGCGAACGGCGGCTGCGCCAGCCACTCGGCGAGCCGCGCCGCGGCGCCCGTGCAGCGGCGGCAGCGCCTTGGCGGCCGCCGGCTCGATCGGCCGAGAGCGCGGCGACGGCGTCGCGCGCCACCAGCCGCGTCATCGCCGCCAGCTGGCCGCCGAGGTCGAGGCTGGGGCCCGAGCAGCTCCATCAGCCCGCGCGGGATTCGAGGATCTCGGAGAGCGGCTGCTCCAGCACCTCGAAGGCAAGCCGGCGCCGGCGCCGATTCCTGCGGGGCGGCGTCGGCGAGGTCCAGCAGCCGCATCAGCTTGTCGGACCAGCCGGCGCCTTCGGCCAGGTGGCCGGCGACCGCGCCGCCGATCAGGTAGGCCGCCTCCGGCTCGCCGGCGACGCCGCTCGGCGGCGGCGGCGAAGTCTCGTCCGCAAGGCTCGGGAAACGGCCCTCGCCGCCCGTCGCCCAGCACCCGGGTGATCGCGCGCTCGATCAGGCCCTGGAAGCTGCGGATCAGCTCGTGCACCGAGATGCCGCGCGCCTGCGCCTCGGGCACGGCGATCTTCTGGACGGCGTGCTGCAGCTCGTTGCCGGCGGCGTCGAGCTTCCCACCAGGTCGGGCCGGTGCAGCAGCTCGAACGGCGTGGCGTGGTGATGCGTTCAGCCAGCCTTCCAGCAGCCGGCCGATGCGGTCGCGGGCGTGGGCGCTGTAGAGATCCTGCGGGCGTGACGCAGAGCGGCTCGCGGTTCTCCACCGGCTTGCGCTTGCGGCCCGGCCTCGGCTTGCCCTTGGAGAGGATGACGACGCTCTGGAACTCGCGGGTGTCCTCGTCGAGCGTCTCCTTGCTGACCCGGACGGCCGCGACGCGCTTCTCCTCCATCAGGTTCTCGGCGAGCTTCGACCACCTGCGCGCGATGCTCGCTGGCCATCTCCAGCGTCCACGGCGCGCCCGGCGTCTTGCGCACGAAGAGCTCGTAGTGGACCTGCAGTTGATCCATGCGCGGCGCTCCAACTCCCTCAATCGAGGCAGGCAGCGTCGCGCATTCGGCTTAAAGGCGTCTTGCTTTTCGCCGCAGCGCGCCCAATTGACGCCACGAAACATGGCGATGCGATCTGGCATGGCTTGTTCTTGCGACACGTCGCGCCAATACCGACGCCGTCCGCGGACCACCGGCAATGGGTCCGCAAGGCCGCCCTCAGCGTTACTGGCATGAGGGACACGGAAGAAGATCGATCGATGGCGAAGATCACGCTGGTGGATGACGACGAGAACATCGTCGCCTCGGTGTCGCTGGCGCTCGAGAGCCACGGCCACCAGGTGAAGGCCTGCTACGACGGCGCGTCGGGACTGGCCTCGCTGGAGAGCGATCCGCCCGACCTGGCGATCCTCGACGTGAAGATGCCGCGCATGGACGGCATGGAGGTGCTGCGGCGCCTGCGCCAGACCAGCCCGACTGCCGGTGATCATGCTGACCTCGAAGGACGAGGAGATCGACGAGATCCTCGGCTTCAACCTCGGCGCCGACGACTACATCCACAAGCCGTTCAGCCAGCGCCTGCTGCTGGAGCGGGTGAAGGCGGTGCTGCGCCGCGCGCGCGCCGACGAGACCGACGAAGACAGCCAGGCGCCGGGCGCCGCCGGCGCCAAGGCGATCAAGCGCGGGCGGCTGACGCTCGATCCGGCCCGCCACGACTGCCTGTGGGACGGCCGGCCGGTGCGGCTGACGGTGACCGAGTTCCTGCTGCTGCAGTCGCTGGCCCAGCGCCCGGGCTTCGTGAAGAGCCGCGACAACCTGATGGACGCGGCCTACGACGATCAGGTCTATGTCGACGACCGCACCATCGACAGCCACATCAAGCGGATGCGCAAGAAGTTCCGTCAGGTCGACCCGGAGTTCGACGCGATCGAAACCCTCTATGGCGTCGGTTACCGCTACCGCGAAACCTGAGCGCGGCGCGGTCAGTCCCGTCGCGTCCGCGGACCTGACGCCGCCGCTCGCGGATCGGGCGGCTGATCGTCGTCCTCAATCTTGCTCGGCCTCGCCATGCTGGTGGGCGGGGCGCTGCTGCTGAACGAGCTGCGGCCAGCGGCTGGTGCAGGCGCGGATCGAGTCGCCTGCGCACCGAGGGCCAGCTGATCGCCAACGTGATCGACCAGGCGGCCACCGAGGGCGACGACCCCGGCCGCGCGCTGGAGGCCGACGACGCCAGCAACATCCTGCAGTCGCTGGCGCATTCCGAAGACGCGAGCGGGCGCGGCTGTTCGACGCCGACGGCCAGCTGATCGCCGACTCCTACGTGGCCACCGATCGCGTGGAGTCCTTCCCGCTGCCGCCGGCGCGCGCAAGCCCGGCGCGACCACGTTCGCCATCCCCGGCTTCGCGCCGGCGCCGCGGTCCGACGCCAGGCGGCGCGAGAAGAAGCTGCAGGAGGAGGTCGCGCGTGGCGCTCGGCGGCCAGCGTGTGGCCTGGCGTTCGGCCGTCCGAGAGCGGGCGCGGACGCGTGGTCTCGGTGTCGATCCCGATCGAGCGGGTGCGCGACGGTGGTGGGCGTGCTGACGCTGGAGTCCAGCGACGTCGACCAGATCATCGCCGCCGAGCGGGTGGCGCTGGTGCCGTTCATCATCATCGCCGTCGCTGGTGAACCTGGTCTCGTCGCTCGCGCTGACCCAGCTGATCGCCCAGCCGGTGCGGCGGCTGTCCGACGCCGCCGACCGCGTGCGGCTGTCGCGCGCCCGGGCCATCGCCCTGCCCGACATCGCCGCGCGGCGAGGACGAGCTCGGCGACCTCGCCCGCTCGCTGGAGGACATGACGCACACCCTGTCGGACCGCATGGAGGCGATCGAGCGCTTCGCGGCCGACGTGGCGCACGAGATCCGCAACCCGCTGACCTCGATGCGCTCGGCGGTGGAGACGCTGGAACTGGTCGAGGACCCGAAGTCGCGCGATCGCCTGCTCGGCATCCTGAAGCAGGACGTCAGCCGCCTCGACCGGCTGATCACCGACATCTCCAACGCCTCGCGGCTCGACGCCGAGCTGTCGCGCGAGCCCACCCGAGCCAATCGCGCTGGCCAGGCTGCTGCGCGAGGTCGTCGGCCTCTACGAGACGGTGCGGCGCGAGAGCGACCCGCACGTGCGTCTGATCGTGCGAGACCGAGGCGGTGATCGTGCCGGGCCGCGAGGGGCCGCTCAGCCAGGTGTTTCGCAACCTGATCGACAACGCCCGCTCGTTCTCGCAAGCCGGCGGCGAGGTGCGGGTGGCGCTGTCGCGCGAGCGCGGCCAGGCCGTGGTGCGGATCGACGACGACGGTCCGGGCATGCCGCCGGAGAACCTGGAGACGGTGTTCGAACGCTTCTACACCTCCCGGCCCAAGGGCGCGGCGTTCGGCGGCAACTCCGGCCTGGGGCTCTCGATCGCCCGCCAGATCGTCGAGGCGCACGGCGGCACGCTGCGGGCCGAGAACCGCGACGACGGCCTGGGCGGCGTCGCCGGCGCTCGCTTCATCGTCACATTGCCGGCGTCCAGGCCGACGACGTGAGGTCCCAGCGGCCGCCGTCCAGCGCGATCGTGCATGGCGGCCTGGTGGCGCTGCGGCTCGACGGGCGCTGGCGCGGCGTGCTGATCCTCGGCCCCTCCGGCGCCGGCAAGAGCGACCTGGCGCTGCGGGCGCTCGACTCGGGCTTTCGACTGGTGGCCGACGACCGGGTGGTGGTCTGGACCTCGGGCGGCGCGCTCTATGGGCGTGCGCCGGATCCCCTGCGCGGCCTGATCGAGGCGCGCGGGCACGGCGTCACCACGGAATCGCCCGTCGCGTTCGCCGAGATCGTGCTGGCGGCGCGTTGCCTGGAAGCCACGCAGGTGATCGAACGCATGCCCGCACCGGAAGCCGAGACCATCGCCGGAACCTCCGTTCCGCTGCTCGCGTCTCGACCCGCGCGAAGCCTCGGCGCCCGCGAAACTTCGCCGCGCATTGCTGCATCTTGGACACAGACCCTAACAGGCGTATCTAGGCGCCCTTCGCGGCGGAGGGGGCCGCGCAGGGACTGGGGATACCCTTTGAGGCCTCGTCTATGATCGGGCTCGTGATCGTAACTCACGGACGCCTGGCGGAAGAGTTCATCCATGCGATGGAGCATGTCGTCGGCCCGCAGGCCGCGGTCAGCGCCATCTGCATCGGACCCGACGACGACATGGAGCGCCGCCGGCGCGACATCCTGGCGGCGTGCCAGCGGGTCAACGACGGCGCCGGCGTGATCCTGCTGACCGACATGTTCGGCGGCACGCCCTCGAACCTCGCCATCTCGGTGATGGAGCAGACCAAGGCCGAGGTGATCGCCGGCCTGAACCTGCCGATGCTGATCAAGCTCGCCAGCGTGCGCGCTCCGCGAAGACTCTGCCGACCTGCGTCGCCCAGGCGCAGGAAGCCGGCCGCAAGTACATCTCGGTGGCCTCCTACGTGCTGTCGGGCGAGAAATAGCGCCCATGGCCGCCGAAGCGTCGGTGGAGATCACCAACGAACGAGGCCTGCACGCCCGCGCCTCGGCCAAGTTCGTGAAGCTCGCGGCGACGTTCGACGCCGAGGTGACCGTCTCGCGCGATGGCGCGACTGTCGACGCCCGCTCGATCATGGGCCTGATGATGCTGGCTGCCGGCCCCGGCAGCCAGATCGTCATCCACGCCGAGGGGGCCGAGGCCGACGCCGCCGTCGAGGCGCTGGCCGAGCTGGTCGCCAACCGGTTCGAGGAGGACCGCTAGGGAGAGGTACGTTCACCGAGCAAGCTGGCCGCAGTCTCCGCCACGCGCTCGAGTTGCCTCATGCGCCGCCCGATTGCAGCAGCGTCGCCCGGCCTCTCTCGAGGCGTCTCTTCGAGTGTCTTCCGGCAGAGGGCTATCCTGACGACCGCTTTCGCCTTCAGGGCGCTCAATTCCTCGGAGGATTTGGCGCTGAGCCCTTCTTCGGCCCCGATGTAGAAGCCCGGGTCGCCAACGCCAAGGATGATATCGGTGCACAAACCTACGCATTCGTCGCAGATGAAGACGGTCGGACCGGCGATGAGTTTACTGACCTCGCGCTGGCTCTTGCCGCAAAACGAACAATGCAGAAGTGATGACGCCGATGACGGCGATCCGGGATCGGCCGGCTTTGCCGCCACCACTTGATCCGCTTCGATCTTGGCGGCGAGCACCTGCCAGTCCTTGAAGCCAAGGGTCTTGGCGATCAGTTCAAGGGCATTGCTGTGGCTGACGTTGATGGACTGTGCATTCAGGCTTTGGCGTAGAGTTTGCGCCATAGCTTTTGCATCGCGATAGTCGCGCATGGGACGAACCTTTGCATGAGCGAATGTGGATTGTCAGGGCTTGCGTTGCTGACCCGTTCGCTCTGGCAAAGGGGATCAACGGCATTTGACACATTCGCCATACCCCTGCGGGCGCAAGCAGCGGGTCGTGTCCACCCTAGAGCCGAAGCTGCGACCGGGTCGCGTTGGTGTCAAGACCACTTCGTGTGAACGCAAAGTGGCCGTTCTGAAGGACCGCTCGCCACCTATCGGAGCCTCGCCGCGTTCGGTGGTCTGACGCGCCCGTGCTAGGACGCCAGGACAGCGACACCGGACCAGCCATGCCGAAGCCGCCGACCCCGAAGCCGCCGCCGCAGGAGATCGAGCTGAAGTTCGCCGCCCCCGCCGGGCGGGCGGGCGATGCGGCAGCGACCATCGCCGCGCTGGCGGGCGCCGAGCCGCGCGAGCTGACCTCGACCTACTTCGACACCGCCAAGGGCTCGCTGCGCCGCGCCGGCATGGCGCTGCGGGTGCGCCGCAGCGGCGATGCGTTCACGCAGACGCTGAAGGACGGCGGCGACGGGGCGTTCTCGCGCGGCGAATGGGAAAGCAAGCTCGAGGGCCCGAACCCGGATCTCGGGGTGCTGAAGCATACGCCGGCGGCGCCCATCCTCGCCAAGGCCGGGCGGCTCGCGCCGGTGTATGTCGTCGCCGTGCGCCGCCGCGTCGCCAACATCACGGAGGGCGACAGCCACATCGAGATCGCCTTCGACGAGGGCGTCGCCAAGGCCCGCGGCGAGGAGGCGCCCTTCGCCGAGCTGGAGCTGGAGCTGAAGCGCGGCCCACAGTGGGGCCTCCTGGCCCTGGCCCGGCGCGTCGCCACCGCCGGCGACTTCACGCTGTCTTTCACCACCAAGGCCGAGCGCGGCCATGCGCTTGCCCGGCCGCCGCGCTCGTTTGCCAAGAAGTTCGCGCCGCCGCCGCTGGCGCCCGAGATGGCGGCCGGCCAGGCCTTCCAGCGTATCGCCCTGGCCTGCCTGAAGCAGATCGCCGCCAACGCCGAGCGGCTGCGCCACCGCGCCAGTCCGGAGGTGATCCACCAGCTGCGGGTCGGGCTACGGCGGCTGCGGAGCCTGGTCACCAGCTTCAAGAAGGTGGCTGCCGACGCCAGGCTGCCGGCCATCAAGGCGGAGCTCAAGTGGCTGACCGGCGAGCTCGACGCGGCGCGCAACCTCGATGTGCTGCTGCACGGCGACTACCGCGCCGCCCTGGCCGAAAAGGCCGACGCTGAGGGGCTGAAGGGGCTTGGCGCGCGGCTTCGCGGCGCCCGGCGGATGGCCTATGCCCGGGCCGGCGCGGCGGTGGAGAGCGAGCGCTTCCGGCGCCTGCTGGTCGACCTGCTGATCTGGATCGAGACCGGGCCCTGGACGGCGTCGGAACCGATGGCGCACGAGCGCGAGCGGCCGATCGCCCGCTTCGCGGCCCGCGAACTGGAGAAGCGCACGGGCAAGATCGCCCGGCGCGGCAAGCACCTGCGCGAGCTTGCGCCCCACGCCCGCCACAAGCTGAGGATCGAGGCCAAGAAGCTGCGCTACGCGGCCGACGTCTTCGCCGGCCTCTTCGGCCACGCCAAGCGCGCCAAGGCGTTCGTCGAGGCGCTGAAGGCCGTGCAGGACACGCTCGGCGAGCTCAACGACATCGTGGTCGGCGAGCGGCTGGCGCACGAGGCCGCCGCCAGTCCCGGCCGCGCCGAGACCAACTCCGCCTTCGTCGCCGGCCGCATCACCGGCGCCCAGACAGCCCGCATCGGCCCTCTCACCGACCGCGCCGAAGCCGCGCTGAAGGCGTTCCGGGATGCGAAGGCGTTCTGGAAGTAGGGGTTCATCGCACACGCCGACCCGTCCGCTCAACTCTCCAACCGTCATGGCCGGGCGTAAGTCCCGGCACGAGCGAGCTCTGGCCGCGCTGAGGCGCGGCCACTCGATCCATCGTGTGCTTGGGTCGCCGGGACTGACGCCCGGCGATGACGGTTGGCTGGGGATGACATAAAGAAAGCCTTATGTCCCGTTGCCGGGCGGCTTTGCGCCCGCTATAGAGCGCCACGCTAGCAAGGAGAGCGCTGCTCGTGGCCGACTACATCATCAAGGACGCCGCCCTGGCCGATTGGGGCCGCAAGGAAATCGAGATCGCCGAGACCGAGATGCCCGGTCTGATGGCGGTGCGGGCCGAGTTCGCCAAGGACCAGCCGCTGAAGGGCGCGCGGATCGCCGGCTCGCTGCACATGACCATCCAGACGGCGGTGCTGATCGAGACGCTGCAGGCGCTGGGCGCCGAGGTGCGCTGGGCCTCGTGCAACATCTTCTCGACCCAGGACCACGCCGCCGCCGCCATCGCGGTCACCGGCACGCCGGTGTTCGCGGTGAAGGGCGAGACGCTGCCCGAGTACTGGGACTACGCGCACAAGATCTTCGAGTGGACCGACGGCGGCCATCCGAACCTGATCCTCGACGACGGCGGCGACGCCACGCTGCTCTGCGTGCTCGGCCCCAAGGCCGAGCAGGACCCGTCCGTCCTCGACCACCCGGCGAACGAGGAGGAAGAGGCGCTCTACGCGGTGATGAAGCGCTACCTGAAGGAAAAGCCCGGCTTCTATTCGGCGATCCGCGACGCCATCAAGGGCGTCTCGGAGGAGACCACCACCGGCGTCCACCGCCTCTACCAGATGGCCGAGCGCGGCGAGCTGCCGTTCCCGGCGATCAACGTCAACGACAGCGTCACCAAGTCGAAGTTCGACAACCTCTACGGCTGCCGCGAGAGCCTGGTCGACGCCATCCGCCGCGGCACCGACGTGATGCTGGCCGGCAAGGTGGCGGTGGTCTGCGGCTACGGCGACGTCGGCAAGGGCTCGGCCGCCAGCCTGCGCAACGGCGGCGCGCGGGTGATCGTCACCGAGATCGACCCGATCTGCGCCCTGCAGGCGGCGATGGAAGGCTACGAGGTGCAGACGCTCGACGACGTCGCCCCGGCCGGCGACATCTTCGTCACCGCCACCGGCAACAAGGACGTCATCAAGCTCGAAGACATGCGGCGGATGAAGAACAACGCCATCGTCTGCAACATCGGCCACTTCGACAGCGAGATCCAGATCAGCGCGCTGCGCAACTACCGCTGGGACGAGATCAAGCCGCAGGTGCACCACGTCGAGTTCCCGGACGGCAAGAAGATCATCGTGCTGTCGGAAGGCCGCCTGGTGAACCTCGGCAACGCCACCGGCCACCCGAGCTTCGTGATGAGCGCCTCTTTCACCAACCAGACGCTGGCCCAGATCGAGCTCTGGACCAACGGCAAGGCCTACGGCACGAGCGGTCCACACCCTGCCCAAGCACCTCGACGAGAAGGTCGCCATGCTGCACCTGGCCAAGCTCGGCGCGAAGCTGACGACGCTCTCGAAGGACCAGGCCGACTACATCGGCGTGCCGCAGCAGGCCCGTTCAAGCCGGACCACTATCGGTACTACCGGGGAGTTATCCTCGGCCCACGAACGGAAGACCGAACGGCTTGGTTGAGGTCAGCGCCCGCCTGCGCGAACTGTCGCAGCCACCCAGCACATGCAATGCGTCCGCTGTCCCGTCAGTCATGACCGCGGAAGCGCGGGTGGAAGGGGACGAGGCCTACGACGCCTACATGGAGCTCCAGTCCACCGCGATCAGGCCCTGGCTCCCGCGCCGGTCGTCCGCGCCGCCTTCGTAGCCGCCTTTCACCTTCATGATGCCGTGCAGGCCGGAGCCTTCGGCGCCGCCGGCGCGTAAGGTCACGCCCTTGGCGGCGAGGCCGTCGACGACGCCCGGCGCGAAGCGGCTGGGCTCGGAGTAGAAGGCTAGCCCCGCGGGCCACCAGGTTCGGCAGGTCGAGGGCCTGCTGCATCGGCAGCTTCCAGTCGATGAACGCCGACGATCGCCTTCAGCACGAAGGCCGGGATGGCGTTGCCGCCCGGCGAGCCGACCGCGGCGACGAAGTCGCGATGGCCGTCCAGGATGATGTTCGGCGCCATCGACGAGCGCGGGCGCTTGCCGGGGCCGACCGCGTTGGCGGCCGGCGCGCCGTCGGGGTCCTTCGGCGACTGAACGAGAAGTCGGTCAGCTGGTTGTTGAGGAAGAAGCCGTCGACCATGCGGCCGTCGCCGAAGATGCTCTCGACCGTGGTGGTCATCGAGACCACGTTGCCCTCGGCGTCGACGATCACGAAGTGCGAGGTGCCGCCGGGCTCGCGGGTGCGGTCGGGGCCGTAGGCGACGGTGACGCCGGCCGGATGGCCGGGCGTCGGCGGCGGGCCGGCGGTCTCGCCGATCAGCTTGGCGCGGTTGGCGAGATAGCCGCGGTCGAGCAGGCCCTCCAGCGGGTAGCTGATGAAAGCCGGGTCGCCCTCGTACTTGTCGCGGTCGGCGTACATCAGCCGCTCGGCCTCGGCGATCTGCAGCCAGCCCTGCGCGTCGGCCGGGCCGCGCTTGGCGACGTCGGTGTGCTCGATGAGGCCGAGCTCCTCCAGCAGCGCCGGGCCGCCGGAGGGGGCCTGGGTCGTGCAGACCAGGTAGATGCGATAGGGCCGGCAGAGCGCCTCGGACTCGTGCGGCTTGTAGGCGGCGAGGTCGGCCATCGTCATCGAGCCCGGCAGCGGGTCTTCGGACAGGCGCTGGACGATGTCGCGGGCGATCCTGCCGGTGAGGATGGCGTTCGGACCCTCGGCGGCGACCAGCTTCAGGGTCTCGGCGTAGGCCGGGTTCTTCAGCACGTCGCCGGCCTTCAGCTCGGTCCCGTCGGGCTTGCTGAAGTAGCGCACCGCGTCAGGGGCGCCGGGCTGCGGCGCGGCCCTCAGGTGGATCATGAAGTCGAGCCGGGGGCTGACCACGAAGCCGTCGCTCGCCAATTGCTCGGCCTCGATCGAAGAGGCCGCTCCAGGCCAGCCGCCCGTGCTCCTTGTGCGCCAGGTAGAGCATGGCGAGCGCGCCCGGCACGCCGGCCGAGCGGCCGGAGAGGATGGCCTGGCCGAACGGCAGCGGCTTGCCGTCGGGTCCCAGGAACATCTGCGGGGTGGCGCCCATCGGTGCGACCTCGCGCCCGTCGTAGGCGGTCACGCGCTTCGTCCTGGCGTCGTAGAACACCATGAAGGCGCCGCCGCCGAGGCCGGAGCTCTGCGGCTCGACGAGGCCCAGCACCGCCTGCACCGCCACCGCCGCGTCCAACGCCGAGCCGCCGGCGCGCAGCACCTTCAGCCCGGCGTTGGCCGCCAGCGGGTTGGCGGCCGTCACCATCGCATGCGCGGTGATCACCGGCGCCGAGGCCTGTCGCTGCTCGGCGGCCGGCGGCGCGGCGGGCGCTGCAGCGGGTGGCTGGGCGAACGCCGGCGCCGCCGCGGCGGCGAGCGCGATAAGGGCGGCGAGCGTGCGCTTCATCGAGACTCTCTTGCGGCGGCTTCGTGCGCACCATAGCCGGGTGCGCGACGTGGACAACAAACCCGGCCGCCTCTAGCAAGCGGCGATGCCGAAGCCGGGGCCGGGACCGCTCAATCTGATCACCGACGTGGCGGGCCTGACGGTCGGCCAGGCCGAGGACGCCGGCGTGCGCAGCGGCGTCACCGTGATCCTCGCCGAGGGCCGGGCGGTCTGCGCCGTCGACGTGCGCGGCGGCGCGCCGGGCACGCGGGAGACCGACGCGCTGGCGCCGGAGAACCTGGTCGACGAGGCCGACGCCGTCGTGCTCTCCGGCGGCTCGGTCTACGGGCTGGCCGCCGCCGACGGGGTGACCGCGGTGCTGGGCGCGACGGGACAGGGCTACGGGCTCTCGCGGGCCACCGGTGGACCGCGGGCGTCCGGCGTGCCGGTCGCGCCGATCGTGCCGGCGGCGATCCTCTACGACCTCGCCAACGGCGGCGACAAGGACTGGGGCGAGACGCCGCCCTATCGTGAACTGGGCATGGCGGCGCTGCGATCAGCCGGGCGCGAATTCGCGCTGGGCACGGCGGGCGCGGGATACGGCGCGATGTCCGGGCGGCTGAAGGGCGGCCTGGGCTCGGCCTCGGCGGTCGGCGAACTGGGATTCACGGTGGGCGCGATCGTCGCGGTGAACAGCTTCGGCGCGGCCGTGGCGCCGGGCGGCCGCAGCTTCTGGGCCGCGCCCTACGAGATCGGCGCCGAGTTCGGCGGCCTCGGCTCGGCCGGGCTTGGTCGCCGCGCCTGACGACTGGGGCCTCGCCAAGGGTCCGGCGGCGGGCGGGCGGGTCAACACCACCATCGCCTGCGTGGCGACCGACGCGGCGCTGACCCCGGCGGAGGCCAAGCGCTTCGCCATCATGGCGCAGGATGGCCTGGCGCGGGCGCTGAGGCCCGCCCACGCGCCGTTCGACGGCGACGTGGTGTTCGCACTGGCGACCGGCCAGCTGCCGGTGGCGGCGCCGCGGCTGGGCGTCGTGGCGCGGCTGGGCGCGCTGGCGGCCGATTGCCTCGCCCGCGCCATCGCCCGCGGCGTCTACGAGGCGACCGCGTGGCCGGGTACGGCCGTGACCTGCTGGCGCGACCTCGACTAGCGGGCGCCGCGCCTAGGGCGCGCCGGCGGCGCGTTCGATCCGGCGGGAGGATGGGCGGCCGACCAAGCCGTCCTTGGGCACGATCGTGACGATCAGCCGGTTCTTCTGCAGCGCGGCGTTCGGCTTGCCGCCCTGGGTGATGACCACGTCGTTGATGCGGGCCAGGATCAGCCGCCCGTTCGGGCGCGCGGCGACATCGACGATCGCTTCGCTGGCGATCGCCGCCGCGTCTGCCAGTTCGCCGGCGGTGGTGGCGTCGGCGTCCTTGCCGGTCTCGAACACGATCTCATGCCTGGCAAAGCGGCTGGCGCGCACGCTGGCCTGATAGAACTCTGCCGTCAGCTGTGTCGGGCTGACCGCGCCGATATGCAGCGGCTGCGTGGCGCCGTCCAACGCCGCCGGCGAGCCCTCGGGACGCCGCATGGTGAAGACGGTGACGCCGCCGAGCCGGGTCGCGCGCAGCATCTCCTCGCCCAGGTCGTTGCGGTAGATGACGTCGCCGCGCGGGCCATTGGCGCGGTCCAGCACCCAGATCTCCGGGTCGTTCTCGAACTTCAGCAGGGTCCTGGGCGTCGAGCGGTCGAGGACGAACACCGCGCCCTCGTCGGTCTGGTAGCGGGCGGCCGGCGGGCCGGTGGGCTTGTCGGCCAGGTGGCCGCCCATGAAAGCCTCGTGCAGCGGCAGCGGCGCCGCAGCAGCGCTCACGGCCAGCGCCGCAGCTGAAAGGCCGACGGCGCGCGTCAGAATAGAACGGATTGCCGCCACGGCCGCCATCCGACTGGGATGCCCCGTGAGTAGGGCGGATTTTGGACGCCTAACTAGCCGGTAATGTATTGTCCGCCGTTAACCGTCAGCGTCGAGCCGGTAATGTAGCCGGCCTCCTCCGCAGCGAGGAAAGCAACGCAGCGGGCGATCTCATCGGCCATGCCGAGCCGGCCGACCGGAATGCTTGCGACAATCTGCTCGAGCACGTTTGGCGCCACCGCGGTCACCATCTCGGTGTCGATGTAGCCCGGGGCGATGGCGTTCACCGTGATCCCCTTGCGGGCGTTCTCCTGGGCCAGGGCCTTGGTGAAGCCGATCATGCCGGCCTTGGCGGCCGAATAGTTGGACTGGCCGACCTGGCCCTTCTGGCCATTGATCGACGATATGTTGACGATGCGGCCGAAACTGCGCTCGCGCATGCCCTCGATGACGTTGCGGGTCATGTTGAAGATGGACGCCAGGTTGACGCGGATCACCTCGCTCCACTGCTCCTCGGTCATGCGGTGCAGAACCGCGTCGCGGGTGATGCCGGCGTTGTTGACCAGCGTGTCGATCGGACCGAGCTCGGCCTCGACCCTCTTCACCGCATCGGCGCAGTCGGCGAAGCTGGAGACGTTGCCCTTCACCGCCATCACGCCGAGCTCCTCGGCGCAGGCTGTGGCGGCCACCTCGTTGGAGGCGTAGCCGGCCGCCACCTTGTAGCCGCCGGCCCTGAGCCGCGCGCTGATCGCCTTGCCGATGCCGCGCGTGCCGCCGGTGACGAAGGCTACCCTGGTCATCGCTCGTTCCTCCCGTTCGTTCTTTTTCCTTCTCCCCTTGCGGGAGAAGGTGGCGCGAAGCGCCGGATGAGGGGTCGCCGGGCCGAGGGGATTGGCGCGGCGGCCGCTGGTCCGCGAGGCTGCTGCGACCCCTCATCCGTCGGCTGCGCCGACACCTTCTCCCGCAAGGGGAGAAGGCCCTTTGGTCACACCTGCTCCACCGCCAGAGCCACGCCCATGCCGCCGCCGACGCAGAGCGTGGCGAGGCCCTTGCCGGCGCCGGAGCGCTGCATCTCGTGCAGCAGGGTGGTGAGGATGCGGGCGCCCGACGCGCCGATCGGGTGGCCGATGGCGATCGCGCCGCCGTTGACGTTGACCTTGGCGGGGTCGAGCCCCAGCTCGCGCACCACGCTGAGCGACTGCGCCGCGAACGCCTCGTTCGACTCGATGAGGTCGAGGTCGCCCACCTTCCAGCCGGCCTTTTCGAGCGCCTTCTGGGTGGCCGGGATCGGGCCGGTTCCCATGATCTCCGGCGGCACGCCGGCGTGGGCCCAGGAGGCGATGCGGGCGAGCGGCTTCAGCCCCCGCCGCTTGGCTTCGCCGGCGCTCATCAGCACCAGCGCCGCGGCGCCGTCGTTGATGCCCGAGGCGTTGGCGGCGGTGACCGAGCCGTCCTTGGAGAAGGCAGGCCTGAGGCCGGCGATGCTCTCCAGCGTGACGCCGGCGCGGATGTACTCGTCGTCGGCAACCACGGTGTCGCCCTTGCGGCCCTTGATGGTCACCGGGGCGATCTCGTCCTTGAACCTGCCGGCCTTCTGCGCCGCCTCGGCCTTGTTCTGGCTGGCGACGGCGAAGCGGTCCTGGTCCTCGCGGGTGATCTGCCAGCGCGCCGCGATATTCTCGGCGGTCTGGCCCATGTGGTAGCCGTGGAAGGCGTCCCAGAGCCCGTCCTTGATCATCGTGTCGACGAAGGCGAGGTCGCCCATCTTCTGGCCATTGCGCAGGTTCTGCGCGTGCGGCGACTGGCTCATGCTCTCCTGGCCGCCGGCGACCACGATCTGCGCGTCGCCTCCGGCGATCTGCTGGGCGGCGAGCGCGACGGCGCGCAGGCCCGAGCCGCAGAGCTGGTTGAGGCTCCAGGCCGGGCTCTCCACCGGGATGCCGGCGTTCACCGCGGCCTGCCGCGCCGGGCCCTGGCCGGCGCCGGCCTGCAGCACCTGGCCGAGGATCACCTCGTCGACGTCGCCGAGCTCGATGCCGGCCCGCTCGACCGCGGACTGGATCGCGATCCTCCCGAGCTCATGGGCGGGCAGGCTGGAAAGCGCCCCGTTGAACGAGCCCACCGGCGTGCGCTGGGCGGAAACGATGACGATGTCGGCGTCGCTCATGGCGGAGCTCCAGGTGACGAGGCGAAAGCTTCCGCGACCATATGCCCAAACACACCCGCCGCGTCACCCTCCCGCGGCGCAGCAAGCGAATTTGACAGTTGGCGACAGCTGCGTTTGCATGCGCGGCGCCGCAGTGCAAAAATGCACATGCTGCGCACAAAAAAGGGCTCAGATGACCGACCAGGGCGGGCCGCAAGGCCACGGCAAGAAGGCCGCCGGCGAGAAGGTGGTGATCCAGAAGTACGCCAACCGGCGGCTCTACAACAAAGCCACCAGCACCTACATCACGCTGGATGACCTGGCCGGCATGGTGCGCGAGAACGTCGACTTCGTGGTCTACGACGCCAAGTCCGGCGAGGACATCACCCGCAAGGTGCTGACCCAGATCATCTTCGAGGAAGAGAGCCGCGGGCAGAACCTGCTGCCGATCCAGTTCCTGCGTCAGCTGATCCGCTTCTATGGCGACCAGATGCAGGCCTTCCTGCCGAGCTACCTGGAGCTGTCGCTGGACTCGTTCATCCGCCAGCAGGATCGCCTGCGCACCCAGTTCACCACGCTGAACCCGGCCGGCATCGGCGCCTATGAGGAGCAGATCCGCCAGAACCTCGCCCTCTTCGACCGGGCGATGAAGATGTTCTCGCCGTTCGCCTACCGCGCCGACGAAGCCACCCCCGCTCCGCCGCCGCCTCAAGCCGCCGCCGAGCCCGCCCGCGACGAGCTCGCCGAGCTGAAGGAGCAGATGGCCGCCATGCAGGAACAGCTGGCCGCGCTGGCCAAGAAGTAATCCTCCCCGCAGGGGGAGCTATCCCGCCACGCCCGCCGCCCTTAGCGCCGCCAGCCTTCCGAAGGCGATCGTCAGGGCTTTGCGCCTTGCGGCGACCAGGGGCGTGGCGGGGGGATCGCGCAGGACGGCGCCGCCGAAGCCGTCGGCGACGATGAGGCCGGGGGCCTCGGGCAGGATGTCGCGCGGAAACTCCGGGGCGACGGCGAAGTAGAAGGCGTCGCAGTAGGGCAGGTACTCGCCCCACTTGCGGTCGGTGCGGAAGTCTTCCAGGCCGGACTTCACCTCGCAGATGGCGATCTCGCCGCGCGGCCCCAGCGCCATGATGTCGGCGCGGCGGCCGTTCGGGAGACTGACCTCCAGGAGCGGCGCGTAGCCCAGCGCCGCCATCAGCCGCCCCGCCCCGCGCGTCACCGCGCTGGTGGTCTCGGGCCGCGAAATCTCCAGGACGAGCGTCTCCACGCCCCATCCTGTTCCATCTTCGTTCCGCTCGTCAATCGTGACGCGCGGCCGAGGGCGGAGCATTCGATCAGCGTGCGGCGATCTGCTCGGGGAAGGCGAGGTGCGCGAGGCTGAAGCCCAGCTGCTGCAGGCGAGCCATCGCCTGCGCCTTCTCGGCGGCCGAGAGCACCGGCGCGCGCGACAGCAGCCACACATAGCGCTCGTTGGCGGTGCACATGATCAGCCAGCGATTGTCGTCGGCGTGGTCGAGAATCCAGTACTGCTGGCTGATCAGGCCGCCCAGCATCGCCAGCTGCATCTTGGCGTTCTGCGTCGCCGGCAGCACCTTGCCGTCGACCCTGGTCACCTGCGCGGGACCGCCGGGCGCGCCCTTGTGGCAGGTCTGCACCGCCTTGAAGGCGCCCGCGGCCCAGCCCGAGAACTCGGTGGTGGCGGCCTGGCAGTCGGCCTGCATCTTGTTGGGCGTGCGGGCGATCTCGTACCAGCGGCCGGTGTAGAGGTCGGGGGCGACCGGCTTGGCCGGCTGGGCCGGGACCGCCCGCGGGGGAAGTGGCGCGGCGGCCACGACGCCCGGTGCGGCGAGACTCAGGCAGGCCGCTAGTGCGCCGGCGCCAAGACCAAGCTTCGGGCTGAACTTCATCCTCATCCTTCGTGATTTTCGCCTCGACGGGGACGACCGACAAGACCCCTAAACGCCCTGGGCAGGCGTTAGGATCACATCACGACGGAAATGAGAACTAAGCCTTACTCCGCGGCGGCAAGTCGCAGCGCCGGCGCCCGGTCGCGGAAGTTGATCGCCTTCAGGTAGACGATGCCTTCCTCGGCGATGTCGTCGCCGACCATGCGGTCGCCTTCGGCCTTCAGCTCGTCCATGTCGACATACATGCGCGTAGAAGGCGCGGGTGCGGTCGGTGATGATGCCGGCGTTGAGCAGCGTCTTGATCAGCACGCGGAAGATGTTGGTCGCTTCCTTCATGTCCTCGCGGCGGTTCTCGTCGGTGAGCGCTCTCCATGAACTCGGCGATCACGCGCGTCCGGGTCGATGCCGACACTCGTCGATAGATCGACGCTGCTTCTGGTCGGCGCGCACGAGGTTGAACAGCAGCGTCTGGAAGCAGTGCGCCGCCCAGTCCTCGATCAGGTCGTGCTCTTCCTCGGTCAGCTTCGGGATGGTGCGGTCGGCCCAGATCTTGCCGAACTTGTGGTGGAAGGCCTCGTCGGTCATCACCAGCTGCACAGCTTGCGGCCAGCAGCGGGTCGCTGAGCTTCTGGTAGAAGGTGGCGAAGGCGCCCATGGCGAGGCCCTCGACCAGCATCTGCATGCCGACGATCTTCTTGTAGACCTCGCGGCGACGAGACGATCTCGGTCAGCAGGTTCTGCAGCGCCGGGCCGCACGGCAGCGGGCGGCCCCAGCGCGCCTTGATGTACTTGGCGAAGGCGGTGACGTGGCGCGCTTCTTCGCGCGTCTGGTTGGCGGCGTATTCCTGCGCGCCCTGGATCGTCGCAGGATGTGGCAGAGCGAGGCCGAGAGCGCAGCGCGCCCTGCTCGCCGTGCAGGATCGAGGAGAACGAGCGCAGCGTGTGAGGCGTTGATGAAGCGGATCCGCGTCTTCGGATCGGCCAGCATCTCCTTGCCGTAGTCGGTCTGCAGCACCGCGAACATGTCCTCGGGCAGCAGCGCCTCGTTCTCCATGTCGAACGGCTCGTCGAAGTCGATGTAGTTCTTGTCGAGCGGATCCCAGAAATGGTCGTGGGTGGCGGAGATGATCTTGTCGAAGGCGGTCGAGCGGTTGTTGTAGCGGTCGAGCTCGAGCATCGACTCGAAGTCGGTCGGCGCGACGGCGCGATAGACCTCGTCCTTGGTGATGTTTCCATCGACGGCCATCGTCACGCTTCCATCGGCCATAACAGGCGTCTCCCGATCTGAACGTCGTTCGCGGAGCCGCTAGATGCCCTCGCGGGAGGCCATCGTCAAGAAAAATGACGCCTGCGTCACGAATTTCTGGCGGCGCGTTACTCCGCCGCGATCAGCTGGGCGGCGGCGCGGTTGGCGCTGTCCTTGAAGTTGATCTCCTGCAGGTAGCGGATGCCTTCCTCGGCGATGTCGTCGCCGGGCATGCGGGTGCCCTCGGCCTGCAGCTCGTCCATGTCGACGTAGGTGGCGTAGAATGGCCGGGTGCGCGCGGTGATCAGGCCGGCGTTGAACAGCGTCTTGATCAGCACCCGGAAGATGTTGGTCTCGCCGCTGGAAGCGCCGGTTCGGGTCGCGCTCGGCGCGGCGCTTGACGATGTCGGCGATCACCCGCTCCGGATCGAGGCCGAAGTCCTCGTACATCGCCGCGTTCTGGTCGGGCGAGCCGCGGTCGAAGAGCAGGCGACTGCGCGCAGTGCGCGGCCCAGTCCTCGACGATGTTGCGCTCGGCCTCGGTGAGCTGCGGCACCGTGCGGTCGGCCCAGATCTTCCCGAACTTGTGGTGGAAGGCCTCGTCGGTCATCACCAGCTGGAACAGCTTCTTGGCCAGCGGGTCGCGGTTGTTGCGATAGCCGTTGGAGAAGGCGCCCATGGCGAGGCCCTCGACCAGCATCTGCATGCCGATGATCTTCTTGTAGACCTCCGGCGCCTCGATGATCTCGACCAGCAGCTGCTTCAGCGCCGCGCCGCAGGGACCCGGCCGGCCCCAGCGCGCCTTGATGTACTTGGCGAAGGCGGTGACGTGGCGGGCCTCCTCGCGGGTCTGGTTGGCGGCGTATTCCTGCGCGCCCTGGTCCCAGAGCACATGGCAGAGGCTGGCCGAGAGGTTCAGCGCGCCCTGCTCGCCGTGCAGGATCGAGGAGAAGTTGGCCAGCTGCCCGCGGTTGATGAAGCGGACCTTCTCCTTCGGATCGGTCGAGCGTCTCGGCGACGTAGGGCAGCCGCAGGATCGGATTGTTCTCCTCCGGCGTCATCGCCACGTTCTCCATGTCGAACGGCGTGTCGAAGTCGATGTAGCTCTTGTCGAGCGGGTCCCAGAAGTGGTCGTGGGTGGCCGCGATGATCTTGTCGAAGGCGTCCGAGCGCTGGCCGTAGCGGTCGAGCTGCAGCATCGACTTCGAAGTCGTCCGGCGCCACCGCGCCGTACATCGCGTCCTTGGTGATGTTGCCGTCGGCCACGGCGTCTGTCTCCCGGTCATCGGCTGCAGGTTGTCAGTGTCAATCTGTCGGCCGCGGCAAGTCAACGGACGATGACTTACGCAGCGACTGAAACGAACGGGCGCAGCCGGCGTTCTCCGACGGATGGAAACGCCGGAATCCACCGACATCCGCGCGATCCGCTACGACGCCGAGCGGCAGCGCTTGGTGGTGCGCTTCAACGACGGCGACGAATACGCCTTCGTCGGCGTGCCGGGCGAGGTGCACCGCTCGTTCGCGGACGCGCCATCCAAGGGCCGCTTCTTCGCCGAAGAGGTGCGCGGCCGTTATCCGTACAACAAGCTGACCTGACCGTTTGACAGCGGGCGGCCCCGCGCCGCAACGAGCGGCGTGAACCACGCGCTGCCGCATGAAGCCGGCGCGATCTGGCAAACGGCGGACCTCGAAGACCTCGCCTTGCGCGTCTTCGAGCCCAGCGATCTCGACGCCATCGCCGCGGCGCTGGCGCGGAGCGAAGGCTACACCCCGACCGGGCCGCCGGAGACCGCCGCCGAGATCCGGGCAAGTCTTGCCGGGTTCGGCGAAAGCGACGCGCGGGCCGGCTTCATCGTCGTCAGCCCGCTGGCGTTCCTGAACTATCTCGACCGCAACCGCCTGACCGACGACTTCCCGGCCGGCGGCGGTTTGGGCGACCTGCGGCCGGCGGTCTTCCCGCCCGACGGCCGGTTCCTGCACCTCTACGACCTCTGGGTAGACCCCTCGATCCGCCGGCGCGGCGTGGCGCGGGCGCTGAAGCGCGTACTGGAGGCCGAGGCGGCGGCGCGCGGCGTGCGGATGATCTACACCGTCACCGAGGCGACCCACCGGGCGGTGCTCGATCTGAACGCCCAGCTCGGCTACGTCGAGGTCTATCGCGGACCGATGTGGGACGCCGTCGAGCGCGTCGGGTTGGCGAAGTACCTCTAGGCTCTGCGGTCGCGGCTGGCTTTGACGCGCAGGCGCAGGGCGTTCAGCTTGATGAAGCCGCTGGCGTCGCGGTGGTCGTAGGCGACCTTGCCTTCCTCGAAGGTGACGAGGTCCTGGTCGTAGAGCGAGTAGGGGCTCTCGCGGCCGATCACGCTGACGTTGCCCTTGTAGAGCTTGATCCGCACCTGGCCGCTGACCTTGGCCTGGCGAGTGGTCGATCGCCGCCTGCAGCATCTCGCGCTCCGGCGTGAACCAGAAGCCGTTGTAGATCAGCTCCGCGTAGCGCGGCATCAGCTCGTCCTTCAGGTGCGCCGCGCCGCGGTCGAGGGTGATCGAACTCGATGCCGCGGTGGGCGGCCAGCAGGATGGTCCCGCCGGGCGTCTCGTAGACGCCGCGCGACTTCATGCCGACGAAGCGGTTCTCCACCAGGTCGAGGCGGCCGACGCCGTTGGCGTGGCCGAGCTCGTTCAGCCGGGTCAGCAGCGCGGCCGGCGACAGCGCCTCGCCGTCGATGGCGACCGGATCGCCGCGCTCGAAGTCCATCGTGAAGACCTGCGGCCTTGTCGGGCGCGTCCTCGGGGGCGATGGTGCGCTGGTGGACGAACTCCGGCGCCTCGAGCGACGGGTCCTCCAGCACCTTCCCCTCGGACGACGAGTGCAGCAGGTTGGCGTCGACGCTGAACGGCGCCTCGCCGCGCTTGTCCTTGGCGATCGGGATCTGGTGCTGCTCGGCGTAGGTCGAGCATCGCCTCGCGGCTCTTGAAGAAGCCCTCCTCGCGCCACGGAGCGATCACCCGGATGTCGGGCTCCAGCGCGTAGTAGCTGACCTCGTAGCGGACCTGGTCGTTGCCCTTGCCGGTCGAGCCGTGGCTGACCGCGTCGGCGCCGACCTTGCGGGCGATGTCGATCTGGGTCTTGGCGATCAGCGGCCGGGCGATCGAGGTGCCGAGCAGGTACTGGCCCTCGTAGACCGTGTTGGCCCGGAACATCGGGAAGACGTAGTCGCGGACGAACTCCTCGCGCAGGTCGACGATGTAGATGTTCTCCGGCTTGACGCCGGCCATCAGCGCCTTCTCGCGCGCCGGCCCCAGCTCCTCGCCCTGGCCGAGGTCGGCGGTGAAGGTCACCACCTCGCAGCCGTACTCGGTCTGCAGCCACTTCAGGATGATCGAGGTGTCGAGGCCGCCGGAATAGGCGAGCACGACTTTCTTCGGGGGCGGCAGATCGGCCACGGGCGCATCTCCGGCGGGGGCTTCAAAGAGGCGGCGCCTTAAACGGCCTCGGCGACAGAAGTGCAAGCCGCCGCGTCGCGAGGCTACACCGTCACCTGCGTCCCAAGCTCCACCACCCGGCCGGGGGGATGTTGAAGAAGTCGGTGGGGTTGGTGGCGTTCTTCATCAGGAAGATGAAGAGCTTGTCCTGCCAGATCGGCATGCCGGACTGCACGGCCGGCACCACCGTGCGGCGGCCGAGGAAGAAGCTGGTCGCCATGATGTCGAACTTCAGCCCCTGCTTGCGGCACAGCGCCAGCGCCTTCGGCAGGTTCGGGCTTTCCATGAAGCCGTAGGTGAGGGTCACCTTGGTGAAGTCGGCGTTGACCGGCTCGATCTTCAGCCGGTCCTCGTCGCGCACCCGCGGCGTCTCGGCGGTGGCGACGGTGAGGATGACGTTCTTCTCGTGCAGCACCTTGTTGTGCTTGAGGTTGTGCATCAGCGCCACCGGCGCGACGTCGGGGTCGGAGGTCAGGAACACCGCCGTGCCGGCGACCCGGTGCGGGGCGCGGTTCTGCAGGATCTCGGCGAGGTCCTTCAGCGGCACGCTGTCGCGCCGGGTCTTGTCGGTCAGCAGCTGCGCGCCGCGGTCCCAGGTGAGCATCACCAGCGACCAGCGCCACGCCGATCAGCACCGGCGCCCAGCCGCCGGAGAGGAACTTCAGCGCGTTGGCGGCCAGGAAGGTCAGGTCCATCGCCGACCAGCGGGCCGATCAGCGCCGCGGTGCGCATCGGAGCCCCACTTCCACATCCGCCGCACCACGATGTAGGCCAGCGTGGTCGTCACCAGCATGGTGCCGGTCACCGCCAGGCCGTAGGCGTGCGAGAGGTTGTCGGAGGTCTGGAACATGACCACCAGCAGCAGCACGCCGATCAGCAGCATGTTGTTGATCTGCGGCAGGAAGATCTGGCCGGTCTGGGTCTCGGAGGTGCGGCGGATGTCCATGCGCGGCAGCAGGCCCAGCTGGATCGCCTGCTGGGTCAGCGAGAAGGCGCCGGTGATCACCGCCTGCGAGGCGATGATGGTGGCCGCCGTCGCCAGGATCACCAGCGGCAGGCGCAGCTCCGGCGGCGCCATGCAGGAAGAACCAGTTGTGGTCCGGCATCGGCCGGCCGCGCGCGACGCGACCAGTCCAGCGCCTTCAGCGCCGCCGCGCCCTGGCCGAGGTAGTTCAGCGCCAGGCACGGCAGCGACCAGGAACAGCCAGGCCGACTGGATCGGCCAGCGGCCGAAGTGGCCCATGTCGGCGTAGAGCGCCTCGGCGCCGGTCACGGTCAGGAACACCGAGCCCAGCACCAGGAAGCCGACGAAGCCGTGCCGGATCAGGAACCCGATGCCGTAGAGCGGGTTGAGCGCGAACAGCACGCGCGGGTCGTCGAGCATGTGGCGCGCGCCCAGCGCCGCCATGCAGACGAACCAGAGCAGCATGATCGGGCCGAAGAAGGCGCCGACGCCGCGCCGTGCCGCGCGACTGCACGAAGAACAGCGCCGAGCAGGATGGCGACGCTGATGGCGATCGACGACCAGCCGGTGGTCGACCGAGTGGCCGAGGCTCGGGATGGTGCGCAGGCCCTCGATCGCCGACAGCACCGAGATCGCCGGCGTGATCACCGCGTCGCCGTAGAACAGCGCCGCGCCGATCAGGCCGAGCGAAGAACAGCACGCGGGTGCGCCGGCCGATCGCGCGCTGGGCCAGCGCCATCAGCGAGAGCACGCCGCCCTCGCCCTTGTTGTCGGCGCGCATCAGGAAGAGCACGTACTTGACCGTCACCACCATGATCAGCGCCCAGAGCGCCAGGGCGACGACGCCGTAGATGTCAGCGCGGCGGACGGCCTCGCCCTCGCATGGTCGAGAGCGCGGAGCGGAAGGCGTAGAGCGGGCTGGTGCCGATGTCGCCGAACACCACGCCGAGCGAGCCGATCGAAAGCGCCCAGATAGGCGGCGCGGCTGCTTCGGAGGTCTGGCGGCGCTCGGGTGCGGCCGCTGGCTCTGCGGCCTTGTCGTCCTGAGCGGCCGGCTGAGCCGGGGCCTCGAGAGCCAATCGTCGTCCTCCAGGGGCCGCGGTCAAATCGCCGTCGGCGCGCCAAGCTTGCATTGCCGAGCGCACTTCCGGCGCGGCGGCGCGGCGCGATACACGCGAACTATGCGCCGTTCAATCGCGCCAATTCACCACGCGGCGCAAGACAGACCCTTTCAACGCGAACGCGGGCTACTTTAGTTTTCGCCCGTCATGACCCGGACCCGATTGATGAGAGCTTCGCGATGGTGGAACGTTGAGCGGCCGGCTGGCGCTGGTCACCGGCGCGTCCTCGGGCATCGGCGCGGCGCTGGCGCGCGTCTACGCCTCGCCACGGCTACGACCTGGCGCTCACCGCGCGGCGCGCCGACCGGCTGCATGCGCTGGCCGACGAGGTGCGGCTGCGGCTACGGCGTCGAGAGCCTGGTGATCCCGGCCGACCTCGCCCGTCCCGAGGCGCCGGCCGAGGTGCTGGCCGAGATCGAGGCCAACGGCCGCGTGGTCGACGCGCTCGTCAACAACGCCGGCTACAGCCTGCCGGGCGGCTACGCGTCGACCGCCTGGGAGGACCAGCGCGCCTTCCTGCAGGTGCTGCTGACGGCGCCCTGCGAGCTGGCGCACAGGTGCTGCCGGGCATGCTGGAGCGGCGCTTCGGACGGATCGTCAACGTCGCCTCGCTGGCCGGCCTGATCCCGTCTTCGCTCGGCCACACGCTCTACGGACCCGGCCAAGGCCTATGTGATCCGCTTCTCGCAGACGCTGCATCTGGAGACGCAAGGGACCGGCGTGCACGTCAGCGCGCTCTGCCCGGGCTTCACCTACTCCGAGTTCCACGACGTCGACGGCTCCAGGGCGCAGGTGAGCGAGGCGGCCCCGACCTGGATGTGGCTGGGCGCCGACGAGGTGGCGCAGGCCGGCTACGAGGCGGCCGAGGCCAACCGCCCGATCTGCGTCACCGGCGCGCCCAACAAGGCCATCGCCGCCCTCGCCAAGCTGATCCCCGACGAATGGGGCATGGCGCTGATGTCGAGCCAGGTTGGCCGCATTCCGGCGGCCTTAGCCCTCCCCTTCGTTCGCGCTCTATCGGCCGAGCGGGTAGGGCGTGGCGGCGCTGGGGAGCATGACGCCCACTGTCGAGTCGGCGACGCCGGCCAGCATGAACTGGACCGCCAGCGCGCAGAGGATGAGGCCGAGCACGCGGACGACGATGATGGTGCCGACGCGGCCCAGCAGCCGGGTGATCAGGCCTGCGAACCAGAAGACTGGCCAGGATGCTGAGACGCGGTCGCCGAAGATCACCGCCGAGCCCGGCCAGCTGGCCGGCGAGGCCGAGCCGATGCGCCTCGCCGGCGTAGATCACCGCCGTGGAGATCGCGCCGGGTCCGATCAGCAGCGGCATCGCGAACGGCACCACCAGCCGCTCGAACTCCGCGCCGCGCATAGTCGCGCGGTCGTCAACCCGGCCGCGTCGCCGTGGCGTCGGCGAGGCTGGCGGCGAACTGGCCTCGCGCCATGTCGAGCCCGAGCAGGAACAGCAGCACGCCGCCGGCGATGCGGAAGGCCGCCAGCGAGATGCCGAAGAAGCGCAGCAGCGTCAGAGCCCGGTGACGAAGAAGAACGCCATGAAGACGAAGGCGAACAGCGCGATGTAGGCGGCCGTCAGCCGACTGCCGGCCGGCCGCGCGCCGGCGGTCGCCGCGGCGAACAGCGGCGTGTTGCCCACCGGGTCGATCAGGGCGAAGAGGGCGACGAAGAAGTTGACCGCGAAATGGGCCGGGCTCATCTGTCACGCCTTAGCCCAAATCGAGTCCTCCCGCCAAAGGAGCCGCCCTTGGCCCTCGCCGAAGCCGTGCGCGCGCAAAGCCGCCGCCGCCGATCCTCGCCTGATCGTCGCGCTCGACGTTCCCACGCCGCGCCGATCGCCGAGGCGATGGTCAGTCGGCTGGACGACGCCGTGACGTTCTACAAGGTCGGCCTGCAGCTGCTGGCGGTCGGGCGGCATGGAGACCGCGGCCGACCTGAAGCCGCCGCGGCCGGAGCGTGTTCCTCGACTGGAAGCTGCACGACATCGGCGCGACGGTGGAGAAGGCGACCGCGGCGATCGCGGACGCCGAGGCCGGCGACTTCATCACCGTCCACGCCGAGCCGCAGGTCCTGGCCGCGGCGGTGAAGGGCCGCGGCGGCGCGCCGCTGAAGATCCTCGGCGTCACCGTGCTGACCAGCCTCGACGGACGCCGACCTCGGCGAGATCGGCTACGGCATGGCCGTCGAGCGCTTGGTCGAGCGGCGCATCCGGCAGGTGCCTGGAGGCCGGCGCCGACGGGGTGGTCGTCAGCCCGCGCGAGGCGGCGCTGGCCCGGCGCGTCGGCGGCCCGGAGCTGCTGGTGGTGACGCCGGGCGTGCGGCCGGCCGGGCCAGCCTCGACGATCAGGCCCGCGCGGCGACCCCCGCCTAGACGCTGCAGCAGGGCGCCAGCCACATCGTCTGCGGCCGGCCGATCACCGCCGCCGACGATCCGCGCGCCGCCGCGCTGGCGATCGCCGCGGAGATGGCGGGCGCCTGAGCCGGCGCCCGCGCGCCGCCGCCGTCAGCGGCCGTGGCTCGATCCGTAGGACCGGCCGTAGGAGCGTGACTGGCCATAGGACCGCTGCGGCGGCTGCATCATGTGCGGCTGCCCGTAGTGCTGCTGCGCCATGACGTGCTGATGCTCGTACACGTGCTGCTGCACCGGAAGCGCTGCCGCTCGTTGAAGCGCGCCCGCTCATCGAAGCGCTCGCGGTCGTTGAATCGTGCACGCTCGTCGAAGCGGCCGCGATCGTCGAAGCGCCGGCCGCGATCGTTGAAGCCGAAGCCGACGCTGACGCCGACGGCCGGCCCGCCGCCCACGACGCCCCCTCCATAATAGTCCGACCCGTAGTAGCCGGGACCGCCGACGCCGCCTTCGTCGCCCTGATCGAACAGCGATGACGGCGCGAAGCCCTGGTCGTCGTCGTAGCCGGGCGGCGGACCCTGGTCGTCGTACCCGTAGCCCGACGGCGGACCCTGGTCATAGCCGTAGCCCTGCGGCGGGCCCTGGTCGTAACCGTAGCCTTGCGGCGGCGCCTGGTAGGCCGACGGGCCGCCGCCGTAGCCGTAGCCGTAGCGCGGCGGGCAATCGCAGGGCGGCGGTGGCGGCGGCGGGCAGTAGCCGCCGCCGTAGATGGCGGGATTGCCGCCGTCCCAGTAGCCGCCGGCCAGGGCCGGCGTCGCACCGGCCGCCAGCATCAGCGCGGCGACGCCCGCGCCCAGCGCGGCAATGGTCTTGGTCTGCATCTCTCACCCGCCCGGAATATGGTTAACGCCGCGACCCTAGCGCCGCACCGCCCGGCACGCGAGCCAACGCGCCTGAGACGCGAGCTTGAGCGTGGCCGCTCCTAGAAGTCCGACGCCAAGCCGCCTTTTTCCCAGTCGCCGTAGCGGGTGGGCTCGGGGCCGCTGGGGCCGCCTTGCTCGGGCGGGAGGTCGACTGGCTTGGCGCCGGCGCGGCGGGCGGCGGCTTCCTCGAGGGCGCGTCGGGCGGCCGGGGTGAGGGTCTTGCCGGGCGCGGCGCCGGGGGGTGGATCGGGCTCACTCATGGCCGGTCACCCATAGCACGAAGTCAAAGAGGCTTGCGCGAGCCGGCGTAATGGGGTGAGGCGGCGCCCGTGTCCGCCGATCCCGCCCGCCAGGCCGCCCTCGACCTGATCACCGCCGCCCTCGCCCGCAAGGCTGGGTTGGAGTCGGCGCTGGAAGCCGGCCGCTTCGCGGGCCTGAGCCCCCAGGACCGCGGCTTCGCCCGCGCCCTCGTGATGGCGGCGCTGCGCCACCTCGGGCCGATCGACCGGGCGCTGACCGCGCGCCTGGAGCGCGAGCCGCCGGAGACGGTGCGGATGATCCTGCGCCTGGGCGCCGCGCAGCTCTTCTACCTCGATACGCCGGCCTATGCCGCGGTGGACTCCAGCGTGGCCCTGGCCGGACGCCAGCAATGGGACGCGCGGCTTCAAGGCGTTGATCAACGCGGTGCTGCGCCGGCTGGGACGCGACGGCGCGCCGGCCGACGATCCCGTCGTGCTGGCGCCGCCGTGGCTCTTCGCCCGCTGGCGGGCCGCGTATGGCGAGGCCGACGCGCTCGCCATCGCCGGCGTCATCGCCGCCGAGCCCGCCACCGACGTGACGCCGCGCGATCCGTCCGAAGCCGCCGCGCTCGCCGAGGCGCTGGAGGCCGAGCCGCTGCCAGGCGGCTCGCTGCGGCGCGCCGGTCGCGGGCGGGTGGAGGAATGGCCGGGCTTCGCCGAGGGGCGCTGGTGGGTGCAGGACGCCGCCGCCGCCGTCCCGGCGCGGCTGCTGGCGGCGCGCGCCGGCGAGCACGTCCTCGACCTCTGCGCCGCGCCGGGCGGCAAGACGCTGCAGCTCGTCACCGCAGGCGCGACGGTGACCGCGCTCGACCGCTCGGGGGCGCGGCTGCGGCGGCTCACCGAGGCGCTGGCCCGCACCGGGCTGACGGCCGAGACCGTCGTCGCCGATGCCGAGACCTGGGACGATGCGCGTGACTTCGACGCCGTGCTGCTCGACGCGCCCTGCACCTCGACCGGGACTTTCCGGCGCAATCCCGACGTGCTCTGGACGCTCGGCCCGCGCGACATCGCCAAGCTGGCCGAGGTGCAGTCGCGCCTGCTCGACGCTGCCGCGGCCCGCGTGAAGCCGGGCGGGCGGCTGATCTACTGCGTCTGCTCGCTGGAGCCCGAGGAGGGCGAGGCGCAGGTGCGCGCCTTCCTGAAGCGCCACGCGGACTTCGCCACCGCGCCGGCCGACCCCGCCGCCTGCGGCGCGCCGGCGGTGAGCCTCACGGCCGAGGGCTGGCTGCGCATCCTGCCGCATCACCTGGAGGGCGGCCTGGACGGGTTCTTCATCGCGCGACTGGCGCGCAGCTGATCTACCCGGGCCGCCCGTCATCCTTGCCGCGACTCTCCGCCGGCCTTAAGTCGCAGGGCATGGCCGACGCCGCACCCATCATCGCGCCCTCGATCCTGGCGGCGGACTTTGCGCGGCTGGGCGAGGAGGCGCGGGCGGTGGAGGCGGCGGGCGCCGACTGGCTGCACGTCGACGTGATGGACGGCCACTTCGTGCCCAACATCACCATCGGGCCGGAGGTGGTGAAGGCGTTGCGTCCGCACGTCTCGATCCCGATCGACGTGCACCTGATGATCGCGCCCGTGGACCCCTATCTCGAGGCGTTCGCCGAGGCCGGCGCCGACCTGATGACCGTGCATCCGGAGGCCGGCCCGCACCTCGACCGCACCGTCAAGCGCATCCGCGAGCTGGGCGCCAAGGCCGGCGTCGCGTTCAACCCGTCGACGCCGCCCGACACCATCCAGTGGATGCTCGACGACATCGACCTCGTGCTGGTGATGTCGGTGAACCCCGGCTTCGGCGGCCAGTCTTTCATCCGCTCGCAGGTCAGCAAGATCGCCACGCTGAGGGCGATGTTCGATGCGGCCGGCCGCGACATCATTATCGAGGTCGACGGCGGCATCACGCCGCTGACCGCGCCGGACTGCGTGGCGGCCGGGGCGCGGGCGCTGGTGGCCGGCACCGCGGTGTTCAAAGGCGGGCCGGACGCCTACGCCGCCAACATCCGCGCGCTGAAGGCCGCCTGACCGGGGAGCCTGACGGGGCAATGCCGAAGGCGCCGCTCCCAGCACCGCTTCGCCTGCCGCCAGCCGCCCTTGCCGCGCTGAGCCGGCGGATGCGACGCGAGTGGCGCGCGACGCCGCTGCACGGGCTAGCGCTGGGCTTTCCGCGGCCGGTCGGGCTGGCGGTCCGCCCTCGCGATGCGCGCCCGGCCGATCGCGCCGCCGGCGCGCGGCTGCTGTCGGGCGTCTTCGAGCTGGGCGGCGAGACGTTGGAGGTGGGCCGCGGCGGCGATCCCTGGCGACGGCCGCCGCCAAGCCGGCGCTTCGCCGCGGCGCTGCACGCGTTCGGCTGGCTGCCGGATCTGCTGACCCAGGGCGAGGCCGGCGCGCGCGAGGGCCTGCGGCTCTGGCTGGAGTGGCGCCGCGTCTTCGGCCGCTACAACGAGTTCGCCTGGTCGGGGCAGGCGCTGGAGCGTCGGGTCTTCAACCTGGCCTGCGCGGCGCGGCGAGCTCGCGCCGCTGGTCTCCGACGTGGAGGGCGCGGCCTACGTCGACGGCCTGGCGCGGCAGGCCCGGCATCTCATCGGCGCGCCCGACGATCCCGGCCGCGCGGCCGAGCGCGCCGCGGCGGCCGCGCTGGTGGGCGCCGCGCTCGCCGGCCCGCCGGGCGAGACGCTGCGGCGCCGGGCGCTGCCACGGCTGGCGGCGCGGACCCGCGAGGCGGTGCTGCCGGACGGTGTGCACGCGAGCCGCTCGCCGCAGCGGGGCCTGGATTTGCTGTTCGACCTCATAGCGCTCGACGACGCGCTCTCGCAGCTCGGCGCGCCGGCGCCGCCAGAGGTGTCGCGCGCCATCGACCGGCTGGCGGCGTCGACGCGGTTCTTCGCGCTGGCGGACGGACGGCTGGCGGCGTTCCAGGGCGGCGAGCCCGGCCGGCGCGCCGACGTGGCGGCGGCCCGGGCGCTCGACGCCGGCGGCGGCGAGATCCCGCGCGCTGCGCCCTACGGCGGCTATCAGCGGCTGGAGGGCGGGCCGCTGCAGCTGATCGTCGACGCCGGCGCGCCGGCCGCCGGCCGCTTCGCCGCGACCGCCTGCGCGCAGCCAGGCGCGATCACCGTCGCCTGCGAAGGGCGGCGGCTGATCGCCGGGTCGGCGTGGTCGGCGCAGGCGGAGGTCGGCGGCACGCTGCGCGGCCCGGAGGGGGGCTCATGCCTGGGGCTGGACGGCGAGCAGCCGGGGACGGTGCTGCGCCGCGGCCTGCTCGCGCTGGGCGCGCCGGAGCGGCTGGAGAGCAGGCTCGCCACGGTCGCCGCCGAGCGCCATCAGGAGGGCGGCGAGACCTGGCTGGACATCACCCACGACGGCTGGCGGGGCCTGACCTGTGCACGGCGGCTCTACGTCGACGCCGCGTCCGGCGAGCTGCGCGGCGAGGACGCGCTGACGCCGGCGGGGCGTGCGCGGTCTGCGCCGACGCCCTACACGATCCGCTTCATCCTCGCGCCGGACGTGGCGGCGCAGGTGGCGGTGGACGGCAAGAGCGCGGTGTTGCGGCCGGCCGGGGCGCGCGGGTGGCGCTTGCGCAGCGACGCAGCGGAGACGCGGCTCTCGCAGGGCGCGCTCTTCGAGGACGGCGAGGCTCGCGCCACGCAAGTGCTGACCTTGCACGGCGTGGCGCGGCCCGGCCAGGAAGCCCGCGTGCGCTGGAAGCTGACGCGCGACGCGGGCTGAAAGAGTGTGTGGGTGGTCGACAACTGCTTCCGCGACGCGGCGGTGCGCGGCTGCGGCATCTCGACCAGCTCGACCCCGATGGCTTCCGCTACAAGCTGACCTCCACGCCGGTCTGAACGGCCGCACCTTCCCCACCTTCCGTCATGGCCGACCGAAGTGTCGGCCACCCAAGCACTCGCAGCCAGCCGTGGCCGCGCTCAGCGCGGCCATACAAACCGACGTGTTCATAGGTCGCCGGGACTGACGCCCGGCGAGGACGGACGGGGGTACGGAGCAGCCTCAAAACACACTTGACTCTTTCCTGTGCGCCACACACTGTGTGTCACACACTATGTGGCGCACATGACATGCCGATCGAAGACGACCTGTTCGAGAAATTGCGGCTGGAGCTGCGGCGCGGCAGCCTGGTCCTGGCGGTGCTGGGGGCGCTCAAGGCGGAGCGCTACGGCTACACGCTGCGCAAGGAGCTGGCGGACGCGGGCCTCGAGATCGACGAAGGCGCGCTCTACCCGATGCTGCGGCGCCTGGAGAGCCAGGGCCTGCTGACCAGCGAGTGGCGCGAGGAGGACAAGCGCAACAAGCGCTTCTACCGCCTCTCCGACGACGGCGCGCGGCTGCTGGCCGAGCTGGCGGCCGAATGGCGCGCCATCAACCAATCCCTGAACCGACTGATCTGAAGGAGGACCCGACCATGGACCTCATCGACCGCTATCTTGACACCGTGCGGCTGCTGCTGCCGCGGCGACGAGCGCGACGACATCACCGCCGAGCTGCGCGACGTCCTGATGACGCCGCCGCGAGGAGCGCGAGGCCGCGCTCGGCCGTCCGCTGACCCGCAAGGAGGACGAGGAACTGCTGCAGCGCGTTCGGCCATCCGGTCGTCGTGGCGGCGCGCTACGGGCGCCAGCGCTACCTGATCGGGCCGGAGCTCTACCCGCTCTACATGCTGGTGCTGAAGCTGGTCCTTGCGGCGGTGGCGTTTGCGGCGGTGCTCACCGGGCGTGGTGCAGGCCGCCGTCTCGCCCGGGGACGTCAGCCACGCCGTCGGTACGATGATCGACGTGATCTGGAGCGGCGGCTTCCTCGGCGATCGGCGCGGTGACGCTGGTCTTTGCCGGGCTGCAGCGCACCGGCGCCGGGGCGCGCATCCTGGCCGACTGGCGCGTCGACGAGCTGCCGCGCTTCAGCCACCGCAAGCGCCGCACGCCGGCTGGTTCGACCACGTCGCGGGCATCATCGTGCAGGCATGTTCCTGCTCTGGTGGACCGGCGTGCTGCCGGTCTGGTGGCCGGTGATCAAGGCCGAGCCGCACGGCGTCCTGACCTCGGCCTCGCGCCGGTCTGGCACGTGCTCTACTGGCCGGTGATCTGGCTGACGCTGGCGGCTCGATCGCTGGTGCATGGCGATCAAGCTGGTCGCCGCCACGTCGCCCGCGGCTGGGCCATGGCGCTCGACATGGTCGCTCACGCCGGACTGGCGGCGATGGCGGCCTGCGCGCTCAGCGCCGGCCACTGGGCGGTGGTCACCGGGGTCGACATGCGCGCCGAGCGCCGCTCGCCCAGGTCGACAAGGGCGTCAACATCGGCATCCAGGTCGCTCTCATCGTGGTGATCGTCGCCAGCGTCGGCTCGATCCTGTCACGACGCGTGGCGGATCCTCCGCCCGGAGCCGCCGCCCGCGCCGCGCTCGGCCTAGAAGAACCCGGCACGCCGCGACCCACTTTCCCGCGCCTCCGCCTAGCCAGCGGGGGCGCATTTCTCTATGTTGTCGCCGTCCGCGTGACTGGCGAAGGGTGGGTCACCACCGGGGAGCGCGGGCCTTGCCAGAAGCCGCACGCCTGGGCGCCCTCTCGACTTTGGAGAACGCCATGACCGCGTCCGCTTATCCCGCCGCGCCCGACCTCGTCCCCGTCCGCCGCGCCCTGCTCTCGGTTTCCGACAAGACCGGCCTCATCGAGACGGCCCGCTCGCTCGCCGCCGCCGGCGTCGAGCTGGTCTCGACCGGCGGCACCAAGGCGGCCATCGCCGCCGCAGGCTTGCCGGTCAAGGACGTCGCCGAGCTGACCGGCTTTCCGGAGATGATGGACGGACGGGTGAAGACGCTGCACCCGGTCGTGCACGGCGGCCTGCTGGGCGTGCGCGATGCGCCCGAGCACGCCGCGGCGATGGCCGAGCACGGCATCGGGCCGATCGACCTGCTCTACGTGAACCTCTACCCGTTCGAGGCCACGGTGGCGCGCGGCGCGGACTTCGCCGAGTGCGTCGAGAACATCGATATCGGCGGCCCGGCGATGATCCGCTCGGCGGCCAAGAACCACGCCTACGTCGCCGTCTGCACGGCGCCGGAGGACATGGCCGAGGTGCTGGAGGCGCTGCAGGCCGGCGGCACGACGCTCGAGCTGCGCCGGCGCCTCGCCGCCCGCGCCTACGCCCGCACCGCCGCCTACGACGCGGCGATCTCGGCCTGGTTCGCCGGCCAGGTCGGCGAGACGTGGCCGGCCCGCAAGGTGGTCGCCGGGCCGCTGAAGCAGACCATGCGCTACGGCGAGAACCCGCACCAGGCGGCGGCGCTCTACACCTTCCCCTCCCCTCGCCCCGGCGTCGCCACCGCGCGCCAGCTGCAGGGCAAGGAGCTGAGCTACAACAACATCAACGACACCGATGCGGCCGTGGAGTTGGTCGCCGAGTTCGATCCGTCCGCGAGCGCGGCGGTGGCGATCATCAAGCACGCCAACCCCTGCGGCGTGGCGCTGGGGCCGGACCTGAAGAGCGCTTACGAGCGGGCGCTGCAGTGCGACCCGGTCTCGGCCTACGGCGGCATCGTGGCGGTGAACCGGCGCCTCGACGCGGCGGCGGCCGCCGAGATCGGCAAGATCTTCACCGAGGTGGTGATCGCGCCGGAGGCCGACGAGGACGCGATCGAGCGCTTCCGGCGCCGGCGCGACCTGCGCCTGCTGGTCACCGGCGCGCTGCCGGACCCCACCGCCAAGGGCGAGACCTTCAAGTCGGTGGCCGGCGGATTTCTGGTCCAGGCGCGCGACGACGCGCGGCTCACCGCGGCCGACCTGAAGATCGTCACCAGGCGCCAGCCGACCGCGGACGAGGTGCGCGACATGCTGTTCGCCTTCACCATCGCCAAGCACGTGAAGTCGAACGCCATCGTGTTCGCCAAGGACGGCCAGACCGCCGGGATCGGCGCCGGCCAGATGAACCGCCGCGACTCGGCCCGCATCGCCGCGATGCGCGCGGCCGAGGCCGCGGAGGCGGCCGGCCTGCCGGCGTCGCTCGCCAAGGGCTCGGCCTGCGCGTCGGACGCCTTCTTCCCGTTCGCCGACGGCCTCCTGCAGGCGGTGGAGGCGGGCGCGACGGCGGTGATCCAGCCCGGCGGCTCGATCCGCGACGACGAGGTGATCGCCGCGGCCGACGAAGCCGGGATCACGATGGCGTTCACCGGGACCCGCGTGTTCCGGCACTAGCCGCCCCGATGGCGCGCGGCCTTCGGAACGGATAAGCTCGCGCCCAAGTCGTGGGGGAGGGTTTTCGTGGCAGCCGGTATTGTCGTCATCGTTCTCTTGATCGTCGCGCTGGTGATCACCTTCAGCGCCATCAAGATCGTGCCGCAGGGCTATGAGTACACGGTCGAGCGGTTCGGCCGCTACACCCGCACCCTGAAGCCCGGCATCACCATCCTCACCCCGTTCGTCGAGGCCGTGCGCCGCCGCGTCTCGGTGATGGAGCAGGTGCTGCCGGTGCCGCAGCAGGAGGTGATCACCAAGGACAACGTCGGGGTTCAGGTCGACGCCATCGTGTTCATCCAGGTGATGGACGCCGCCGCGGCCGCCTACCGCGTCGCCAACCTCAACAACGCCATCACCCAGCTGACGATGACCAACCTCAGGACCGTGGTCGGCTCGATGGACCTCGACGAGGTGCTGTCCAACCGCGACCACATCAACACCCGCCTGCTCAGCGTGATCGACGAGGCCACCAGCCCGTGGGGCGTCAAGGTGGCGCGCATCGAGATCAAGGACCTGCAGCCGCCGCCCGACATCACCAACGCCATGACCCGGCAGATGAAGGCCGAGCGCGAGCGGCGCGCGGTGATCACCGAGGCGGAGGGCGAGAAGCAGGCCGCGATCACGAGAGCCGAGGGCTCCAAGCAGTCGGCCATCCTGCAGGCCGAAGGCCGCCGCGAGGCGGCGTTCCGCGACGCCGAGGCGCGCGAGCGCTCCGCCGCCGCCGAGGCGCAGGCGACGAAGGTGGTCTCCGACGCGATCGAGGGCGGCTCGGTGAACGCGCTGAACTATTTCGTGGCGCAGAAGTACGTCGAGGCGTTCGGCAAGCTCGCCGAACTCCCCCAGCAGCGCACCGTGATCGTGCCGGCCGACTTCGCGGGCATCGCCGGCTCGATCGCCGGGGTGCTGGAGCTGGTGCGCGGCGCTCAAGGTGGGGTGAGCCAGGCGCCGCCGAGGCCGCCAGCCCCGCCGCGCCAACCGCCGCCGACCGCGGCGCCGACCTCTTCAGGGAGCTGAGCGATGGGCGCGGCTGAAGCGATGTTCTTCGCGCACCCGTTCTGGGTCTGGATCGCGCTGGGCGGCGTCTTCCTGATCGGCGAGCTGATGAGCGGCTCGGGCTGGCTCTTGTGGCCGGCCGGCGCGGCCGGCGCGACCGCGGTCGCCACCCTCGTCTGGCCGTTGGGCTGGCCCTACCAGATCGTGCTCTTCGTGGCCGTCGCGATCGTGGCGACCTACGTCGGGCGGCGCTTCCTGCCGCCGGCCGACCGGGAGAAAGGCGACATCAACGATCCGACCCGCCGGCTGGTGGGCAAGGAGTGCGAGGCGGCAGAGCCGTTCAAGGCTGGGCTGGGCCGCGTCTTCATCGACGGCAAGGAATGGGCGGCCGAGCTCGAAGGCGGCGGCGAGCTGGCCGCCCGGACCAAGGTCGAGGTCACCGAAATCCTCGGCGGCGCGCGCCTGAAGGTGAAGGCGGAGTAGCTATCCTCCCCCTCCGGCGGAGCAGCGATCAGCGCGGCGCGCGCTTCGCCAGGATGCGCTGCAGCGTGCGGCGGTGCATGTTGAGGCGCCGCGCGGTCTCCGAGACGTTGTGACCGCAGAGCTCGTAGACGCGCTGGATGTGCTCCCAGCGCACCCGGTCGGCGCTCATCGGATTCTCGGGCGGCGCCGGCGCGCCGCCCTGCGCCAGCAGCGCCTTGGCGACGTCGTCGGCGTCGGCGGGCTTGGAGAGATAGTCCACCGCGCCGGCCTTCACCGCCGCGACCGCCGTGGCGATGTTGCCGTAGCCGGTCAGCATGACGATGCGCGCGTCGGGCCGCGCCTCGCGCAGCGCCTCGACCACCTTCAGGCCGCTGCCGTCCTCGAGCCGCATGTCGAGCACCGCGAACGCCGGCGGGCTGCTGCGCACCGCGCTCAGTGCGTCGGACACCGACTCGACCAGCGTGGTCTGGAAGCCGCGGCTCTCCAGGGCGCGGCCCAGGCGGTTTCGCAAGGGGGCGTCGTCGTCGAGGAGAAGCAGCGACTTCTCGGTCAAGGTGGCGATGGTGGACTCGATACTCGTCATGGGCGCTCGCTCCAGTTTAGCACCGCTGGCCGATCAACTTCGGCGTAGCGGAACGGCTTTTCGCTCACAAGCTGCGCAATGCAAGACTGTACAACTACGTCAGGCGATCGGAGTTGCCTCAATGCGCGACCTCGACCACCTGGCGGCCACGATCGCCCCCCCGCGGCGACCATTTCGAAACTCCACGACCGCCCCGGTCCGCTCCAGCAGCGTCTTGGCGATGAAGAAACCCAGTCCCATGCCGATATGGCCGGTGCGCGAACCCTCAGCGCCGGGGCGGCTGGTCACGTAGGGCTCGCCCAGCTTGGCCAGCACCTGCGGCGAGAAGCCGGGTCCGTCGTCGCGCACCTCCACCGCCACCGTCGTCGCGTCGAAGCGCGCGGTGACCAGTATCTCCTTGCGGGCGAAGTCGAAGGCGTTCTCCACGAGCGAGGTCATCGCGTGCAGCACCTCGGGCCAGCGCCAGACGTCCGGGGCCTCGATGCCCGCGGCGCCGGACACCATCGCCTCCACCCGCACCGCCTCGGCGCCGGCGTAGGGCTCGACCACCTCGCGCACGAATTGCAGGAGGCTCATGCGCTCGTGCACCTCGTCGGTGGCGTCCGGCATCTCGGCGAGACGCCGCAGGATGTCGCGGCAACGCTGCGCCTGGCTGATCAGCAGTTCGGCGTCCTCGCGCAGCGGGCCTTCCGGAACCGCGCGGACCATCTCCTTGGCGACGACGGCGATGGTGGCGAGCGGCGTGCCCAGCTCGTGCGCCGCGGCGGCGGCCAGCGCGCCCAGCGCCGACAGCCGCTGCTCGCGCGCCAACACGGTCTCGGTGACGTTGAGCGCCAGCTCCATGCGCGCCGCCTCGGACGCCGCCTGGTGGGCGTAGCCGGTCGAGAACGCGATGCCGAGGACCAGCGCAATGGCGAGGCCGAAGCGATAGACGAACGGCAGCACCAGGGTGTCGCCGACCCACGGCAGCGGCATCGCGACGATCGCCAGCGTGATGGTCGCCGCGATGGCGAGCCCCGCCAGCGCCCCGGCGTAGCGCACCGGCAGGCTGGCGCCCGCCAGGGTGACCGGCGCGATCAACAGCAGCGCGAACGGGTTGGCGATGCCGCCGGTGAGGTAGAGCAGCGCGGCCAGTTGCACGATATCGAACGCGAGCTGCGCGGTCGTCTCCCAGTCGCGCGCCGTGCGGCGGCTGATCGGGTTCAGGGTCAGCAGCAGGTTGAGCCAGGCGCCGACCCCCACCACGACAGCGCAGGCCGCGTACGGGGCCGGGAAGTGTAGCGCCTGCCAGACCACCGCCAGCGTGATCGCCTGCCCGGCCAGCGCCAGCCAGCGCAGCGTGATCAGGGTGCGGACGCGCAGCCGTCCGGCCCGCGGGGTGGCGACCGCTGCGGCTTGCGCGGCTGCCTGCCCCAGCGTATCGGGGCCCGGCTTGACGGGGGCCGGCGTTACGGACGAAGGCGTGGATGCCATGGCCATCAACGGCTTGCAGATTGGTCCCCAAAGCGGGGCCGGTCAAAGGCCACGTGCGCTGAGGCTCGCACGTCTTGCGAGCGCGCTGGCGCTCGTGTGGTTCCCGATGGCGCTGGGCGGGTGCGACCGCGGTGCGTCAACGGGCGCCCAGGCCTCCGCCAATGCGGGCGGTCCCGGCGGCCCGTTCACGCTCGTCGACCAGGACGGCAAGCCGGTCGACCAGCGGGTGCTGGACGGCAAGTGGAGCATCGTCTTCTTCGGCTACACCTACTGCCCGGACGTCTGCCCGACCACGCTGACCACGCTCGGCAAGGCGATGGACGCGCTGGGGCCGAAGGCGAAAGATGCGCAGGTGGTGTTCATCACCGTCGACCCGGCCCGCGACACGCCGGCGGCGCTGAAGACCTACCTCTCGAGCCGGGTTTTCCCGAAGAACATCATGGGTTTGACCGGGACCCAGGCGCAGATCGCCCAGGTGGCCAAGGAATACGTGGTCTTCTACCAGAAGGAGGGGAGCGGCTCCGACTACACGATGGACCACTCCACCGCGCTCTACATCATGGACCCGCAGGGCAGGTTCCACGGCGTCATCGCCGACGGCCTGACGCCCCAGCAGGACGCCCAGGCGATCTCGCAGGCGATGAGCGGGGCGTAGGGGCTGCCGAAGGCCCCGCTAGCCCAAGCCCTCCAGTTCCGCCCTCTGCTTCTTGGTCAACCCCGCTCGGACGAGGTCGTACGACCCGGCGGCCAGGCGCTCGATCTCGGTCGCTGCGACGTCGGCGTCCAGCTCGACGCAGATCCAGAAGCGGCGGTCGAGGTGGGAGCGGTGGCCGACGCCGGCGTACTGCTGCTTGAGGATCTCGACCAGGTGCGGGTCGCATTTCAGGATCACCCGTTCGCCCCCGCGCACCTGCAGGATCGCGAAGGTCTTGCCCATCACCTTGTAGTCCAGAACCAGCGGCCCCTTCGTGGACCGCGGTTGCGACCGCGAAAGCACGCTCGCGCCGGGCATGGCGTCCAGAACCGTCTTCAGTGCGGCGACGCGTTCGGTGAGTTCCATGGCCGCGCCCTCCCGTCGCACAGGAGCCTAGCGCGGCGAACCGCCCGGGCAAACGTCCGGCGCGCCAACCTTCGTCGCGGCGGCGACAAGCTGCGCCGCAGAGTGCTGGACTTCGTTCACGATCGTCACGATATTGTTGCAGCGCACAATCCCGAGGTCCGATGCTCTATTCCCTGCACGAGGCGGCGTACAATTCGGCGACGCCGATCCGCATGGCGGCGCGGGCGGCGCGGGACTTCTGGGGCTCGCCGCTGAATCCGGCCGGCGACCTCGCCGTGGGGCCGCAGGCTCTACGCCTCCGCCGACCTGGTCGCCAACCTGACGCGGCGCTACGGCCGCCCGGCCTGGGGCATCGAGGAGGTGACGGTGAACGGCGAGCCCGTCGCGGTGCGCGACGAGGTGGTGTGGTCGAGCCCCTGGGTGAAGCTGCGGCGTTTCAGCCGCGACACCGTGGGCCTGCGTCGCGCCCGCGCCGCCCTCGCCGCGCCGCCGCTCTTGATCGTCGCGCCGCTCTCCGGCCACTACCCCACGCTGCTGCGCGGCACCGTCGAGACCTTCCTCACGGACTTCGACGTCTATGTCACCGATTGGTCGAACGCCCGCGACGTACCGCTGATCGAGGGCCGCTTCGACTTCCACGACTACATCGACCAGGTCACCGCCATGCTGCGACACATCGGTGAGCGGGCGCACGTGGTGGCGGTCTGCCAGCCCGGGCCGCCGGTGCTGGCCGCCGCCGCGCTGATGGCCGAGGACGGCGATCCGCACCGGCCGGCCAGCGTCAGCTTCCTCGGCAGCCCGATCGACGCGCGGTTCTCGCCCACGGCGACCAACCGGCTGGCGGAGGACAAGCCGTTCTCCTGGTTCCAGCAGGCGATGATCCACACCGTCCCGGCCCCCTATCCGGGCATGCTGCGGCGCGTCTATCCGGGCTTCGTGCAGCTCTACAGCTTCATCTCGATGAACGTGGAGCGCCACCAGGCCGCCCACCAGCGCTACTTCGACCACCTGGTCAGCGGCGACGGCGACTCCGCCGAGCGCCACCGCGAGTTCTACGACGAGTACCTGTCCGTGCTGGACCTCACCGAGGAGTTCTACCTGCAGACCGTCGACGTGGTGTTCCAGCGCTACCTGTTGCCGAAGGGCGAGCTGACCCATCGCGGCCGGCCGGTGCGGCTGGAAGCGATCACCGACGTGGCGCTGATGAGCGTCGAGGGCGAGAACGACGACATCTCCGGCGTCGGCCAGACCCAGGCGGTGCACGCCCTGACCCCGAACCTGCCGGAGGCGCTGCACGAGCTCTGGGTGCAGCCGAAGGTCGGCCACTACGGGGTCTTCAACGGCCGCCGCTTCGAGGCCGAGATCTACCCGCGCATCCGCGGCTTCATCGAGCGCGCCGAAGCGGCGGTGGCAAGCGCCTAGCGCTCCGAGAACATCACGCCGCCCTTCATCTTGGTCTCGCGCGGGGCCTCGATGATGGTGACGGTGACCGCGTCGATCGGCGCGTTGAAGTGCTTGACGACGGCGGCGGTGATGTCCGTGCAGAGCGCCTTCTTCTGCGCCGGCGAACGGCCCTCGACGGCGTGGACGATGACTTCAGGCATGGCGGCGGTTTCCCTGGGGTGGCGGTAGCGGCGTAGCGGGGCTCGGCCGCGACGGCAACGGAATCCTCCCCCACAGCGGAAGGTGTCCGCGCAGCGGACGGAGGGGGTACGTTGCAGCGCGCTGAGCTCGCAGGAAAAGGCGCGGCCTAACCTACGAGATCGCAGCGGCGGCGTACCCCCTCCACCACTTCGTGGTCCCCCTCCCCCTTCGGGGGAGGAGAATTCAGCGCACCTCGGGATCGGGCTTCCAGATGTAGCCGTCGCCGTGCGGCGCCACCCAGCCGACGCCCGGGAACGGGAAGTGCGGGGCGAAGATCAGCGTGTGGGCGGCTGCGAGCCGCTGCAGCTCGGCGGCGCGGGTCGCCGCGCCCGCGGTGGGGTCCTCGTCGATGCCGCCGCGCCAGCCGGGCTCGGCCAGTTCGACGATCGAGCTGTGCGTCAGATCGCCGATGTCTTCGAGCTGCTGGCCGTTCGAGGCGATGACGTAGCCGACGTGCCCCGCCGTGTGGCCGTAGAGCGCGATCGGCGTGATCCCCGGCAGGATCTCGTGGCCGGGCTCGAAGGTGCGGACCTGGGCGGCGATCACCGGCGTGATGTGGTGCGGCCCGGGGACGGCCAGCATCGCCGCCCACTCCCTGGCGTTGATCCAGATCGCCGCCTTGGGGAACGCCGAGCGGCCGGCGGCGTCGACCAGGCCGCCGACGTGGTCGAAATGGGCGTGGGTGATCAGCACGTCGGTCACCCCGCCGGGCGCGACGCCGGCCAGCTTCAGGCTGGCGACGAGCGATGCATGGTTGTCAGGCCCCATGCCCGTGTCGAGAAGGATGACGCGGCCGCCGCCGCGGACCAGCAGCGCATCGACCGCGAGGCTGACCTGGCTCGTCGGCGCGCCCGCCGCGGCCAGCAGCTTCGCCACCGCAGCCGACCCCTTGTCGGCCCCGAAGTCGCCGCTGTCGGTCGGCGAGACGAAGCCGCCGTCGCGCAGCGTGGTGATCTCGAGCGCGCCGAGCCGGAAGCTGGCGATCCCGGGTGGCGCGGTCCGGACGCCGTCGTCGGCGCGGGCGGGCAGGGCTGCGAACAGCGCGGCCAGCACCGCTGCGGCGAGTTTCGTGGGGAAGCGGAGCCTCGTCACCGCGTCGGGGCTACGCGGCAGCTTTCCAGCCTTCGCTGGCCGGGTCGCCGGCGATGCGGGAGTGGTACATGACGCGCGGCTTGGTCATGTCCCAGGGGCAGGCGCGGTGCATCAGCGCGCGGTTGTCCCACACCACCGCGTCGCCCGGCGTCCATTTGTGGTGGTAGGCCCGCGGCGGCTGGACGGCGAAGTCACCGAGCCGCTGCAGCAGGCGCTCGGACTCGTCCGGCGCGAGGCCCGGGATGCCGTAGGCGTGGCGGCCGACCATCAGGCACTTGCGGCCGGTCTCGGGGTGGACCTTCACCAGCGGCCTGAGCGGCGCGTCGGTCTGGTCCATGCCGTAGCCGGTGTAGTCGCCGAGGCCGATCTTGCCCTGGCTGTAGAGCAGCGAGTGGTGGGCGCTAAGCGACGCGATCCGCCCCTTCGTCGCATCGTCCAGCGCATCGTAGGCGGCGCGCATGTCGGCCCAGCCGGTCTCGCCGCCCTCGTCGGGCGCCACGTGGCAGGTGAACACCGCGCCCTTGGCCTGCACCGGCATGTAGGTGGAATCACAGTGCCAGCCCATGTTGCCCTTCAGCACCTTGATCACCGCGTCGGTATTGTCCTCGGGCCGGACCGAGCCGTCGGGGCGGACGTTGCTGATCGGCGCGATCTCGAACTCCGGCGCGCCGAACCGCCTGGCGAAGGCGATCTGCTCGTCGCGTGTCAGGTGCTGGCCGGGGAAGATCAGCAGGGCGTAGTCGAGCCAGGTCCGGTAGAGCTCGTCGAACGCCGCCTCGTTCAGCGCGGCGAGCTTCAGGCCGGTGACGACCGCGCCGAAGCTGGCGTCGAGCGGCCGGATATCGAACGGCGAAGGCTCCATCGGACGTTCCTCCTGGGGCGCGAGCCTAGCAGGACGATGGCGCGCCGCTCAAGGACGGCCGCTCGCCCCAGGCGTGCTGCGCTCAGAAGCCCGCCGCTCCTTTTCTTCGTCGTCCGAGATGAGCGCATCGAAGTCGTAGATTTCGCGTTCCAGGTTCTTGATTGCGCCAGCCGACACGTCGACGCCGCTGGACTTCAGGCTGAGGCTCCCCTGGTCGAACATCTCCAGCTGGAAAATCAGCATCTGGCGCAATTGGCGCCAACGTTCGACGATAACAGGATCAGCTCGCATGAGCTCGATATAGGTGCGCGCGTGCGCGCCACCAATATATTGATCTGTATTCAGTTTTATTTATCGGCGAATGAATCCGCGCAGCAATCTCGTGCTATATGTCGACCGCTCGGTTCGTCGCGTTCGGCGCCGTCCCGGCGCGAAAGCACCCGCCATGGCCAATCCGCCCCGCCCGATCCCGCGCTCCAACGCGGGCCCCCGTCCAATCACGCGCTCCAACCTGGGCCGCAGCGACCCCCGCTCCACAGGCGGAGGGCCATCGGCGCGGGTGGGGGACATCCTGGCCGTCCGAGGCACGGTGAAGATCCGATCATGACCGCGAACGCCGCCGCGACGGCGTCCGCCGCGGTCAAAGGGCCGGGCGGGGACGCGGTCGAAGCTTTGCAGCTCGAGCGCCAGAACGCCTATCTCAAGCTGAGATGCGCACAGTTGCAGGAGGACGTGACCAACCTGGACGCTCACGTCATCCGCCTCCAGCAGGAACTCGAGCGGCTGCGCGGCCGGCGCGCCGACCCGCCAGGCTCACGACCGTGAAGCTGACCACCGGCCAACTGACCGCGCTGCGCAACCTCTCCAGCAAGAAGGCCGGCCTCGAGGTCGGCTGGATCGTGATCGCCGATGCGCTCGGACTGACCGACCTGGGGTTCGCCGCGCGCAACCGCAGCGGCTGGCAGATCACCGCCGCCGGCGCGGCGCTGCTGGCGGACCAGGTGGGCGCGGGCTCGCCCCGACCCGTCGCGCTGCTGCGGCCCTGAGATGCGCCCAAAGCCGCGACAAGCTCTACGCCGCGGCCGCTGCGCCGTGCTCTGGGAGAGTGCGGTGATCGGGACCGGCGACGTGCGCTACTTCGTCGAGGGACTGGGGACGCGGCGGTTCGATTCCAGCGATTTCGGCGCGCTGCCGCACGCCGAGCGCTACTACGACCTCATCGAGGAGACCGGGCCAAAGGTCCCCGCGCCGTTCGGATGGCGCGACGGCTTCGGCTTCCTCTAGGCCAGGATGACCGCCTCGCGGCCGCCGCGCACCAGCGCGCCGGGCAGCGCGCCGGTATGCTCGCCGTCCTCGAACGTCACCTGGCCGGACTTCACCGTGTAGCGGTAGCCGTCGGCGCGCTGCACGAGGCGCCGCCCGCCGGCCGGCAGGTCGTAGACCGCTTCGGGCCGGTAGAGCCGCAGGGCGTCGAAGTCGATGACGTTGACGTCGGCCATCAGGCCCGGCTTCAGCTGGCCGCGGTCGGACAGGCCGTAGGCCATCGCGGTGTCGCGGGTCAGCTTGCGCACCAGGAACTCCAGCGGGAAGCGCTCGCCCTTGGTGCGGTCGCGGCCCCAGTGGGTGAGGATGAAGGTCGGCATGCCGGCGTCGGCGATGACGCCGCAGTGGGCGCCGCCGTCGGAGAGCCCGAACACCACGTTCGGGTGCTGCATGTTCTTGCGGAAGAAGTCGAAGTTGTAGGTCACGTAGCCGCCCAGCGGCTGGTAGAACAGCTCGCGCCCGCCGTCGCGGATCAGCAGGTCGTACATCATCTCCTTCGGCGAGACGCCCGCCGCCTCGGCGAGGCCCGCCGACGCTCTCGCTGCGGTCCGGCTCGTAGTTGGGCTCGCTCGCCCAGCGGGAAGACGCGGTAGAGGAACTCGTCGGCGCCTGCCGCCATCGGCCCGTTCCGGAAGGTCGGCGCCTCGGCCAGCAGCGCGGCGCGCATCGCCGGCTCCTGCATCCTGGCGACCTTCTCGTCCAGCGGCAGGGGGGCGATGTCGCGCCGGAAGGTGGGGTGGCTGGCGAAGATGTTGATGCTGGAGGTCAGGCCGTGCAGCACGCCGGTGGGCCGCCCGGCGATCTGCGGGCGGATCTCCATGCCCTCGAGCCGCGCTTCCTCGGCGATGTTGTACATCTTGTTGCCTTCGTAGGCGCCGGCCGAGGTGGCGACCATGGTCACCGGCAGGCCGCTCTCGCGGGCGAAGGCCTTGACCCACTCCCACTCGTCGTCCTCGCCGAGGTGGTCGGAGACCAGCTCGTAGACGCCGTGCTTCAGGCCCTTCATCGCCATGCCGAGCGCCAGCATCTCGTCGGAGCCGGCGAAGGTGCCGGGCATGTGCACGCCCTTCAGGTCGCGGTGCAGCAGCGTGCGCGAGGTGGAGAAGCCCAGCGCGCCGGCCTCGACGCCCTCGCGCACCAGCTCCGCCATCTGGGCGATCTCGGCGGCGTTCGGCTCGTAGTCGGTGTTGCAGCGCTCGCCCAGCACGTAGGCGCGCACCGCGGCGTGGGGAACCTGCGCGCCGACGTCGATGGCGCGCGGCATGGCCTCGAGCGCGTCGAGGTATTCGGGGAAGCGCTCCCACTTCCAGTCGATGCCCTCGGCAAGCGCCGTGCCGGGGATGTCTTCGACGCCCTCCATCAGCTCGATCAGGAAGTCGTGGTGCTCGGGGCGGACGGGGGCGAAGCCGACCCCGCAGTTGCCCATCACCGCGGTGGTGACGCCGTGCCAGCTGGAGGGCGCCAGCAGCGGGTCCCAGGTGGCCTGGCCGTCGTAGTGGGTGTGGATGTCGACGAAGCCGGGCGTGACGATCATGCCGCGCGCGTCGATCTCGCGCCGCGCCGGGCCAAGGTCCTGGCCGACCTCGACGACGCGGTCGCCGTCGATGGCCACGTCGCCGACGAACGGCGCCTCGCCGGTGCCGTCGTAGATGGTCCCGCCACGGATGATCAGGTCCCGCATGGCCGCTTCCTCCAAGCGAATGTCTCGCATTTTCGCCAGGGAGTACGCCGGCGCCCCGGAGGAAGCGCAAGCGCTTTTCCGCCGACGCGCCAAACCGCTGTGGAGCGCGAACGCACCGAGCGCGGCGCCTGAGGCGGCCTCAGAGCTGGTAGGCGCTCGCCCGCATCTCGCCGACGGCGTCGGCGGAAGGCGTGATGCGGCGGTAGATCAGCGCCTCGGCGATATGGATGCGGCGGACCGGGCCAGCGCCTTCCAGGTCGGCGATGGTGCGCGCCAGGCGCAGCGTGCGCGGTCCAGCCGCGCGCCGAGAGGCCGGCCGGCCTCGGCGGCGCGGGTGAGCAGCGCGCGACCCGGCTCGTCGAGCGCGGCGATGCGCTCCAGCCACTCGCCCTCGGCGCGCGCATTGAGCGACGGGACGTCGTCGCCGGCTTTTGCAGCGCGCCCCGCCTGGATGTCCCGGGCGACGGCGACCCGCGCGGCGACCTCGGCGGTGCCCTCGGCGGGCGGCGGCAGGGCGAGGTCGGCGGCGGTGACCGGCGGCACGTCGACGGTGAGGTCGATGCGGTCGAGCAGCGGACCGGAGACGCGCGCCTGATAGGCGCTCTGGCAGCGCGGAGCCTTGCCGCAGTGGCCGCGGCCCGGACCGCCGAGCCCGCAGCGGCAGGGGTTCTGGGCGGCCACCAGCTGCACCTTGGCCGGATAGCGGATGTGGAAGTTGGCGCGCGCCACCATCACCTCGCCGGTTTCCAGCGGTTGCCGGAGCGAGTCCAAGGCCTGCGCGCTGAATTCGGGCAGTTCGTCCAGAAAGAGCACGCCATTGTGCGCCAGCGAGACCTCGCCGGGCTTGGCGCGGATGCCGCCGCCGGTGAGCGCGGCCATGCTGGCGGAGTGGTGCGGGCTGCGGAACGGCCGGGTGCGGGTCAGCGCGCCCTTGGCGATCAGCCCGGCCATCGAATGGACCATCGAGGTCGAGAGCAACTCCTCGGCCGAGAGCGGCGGCAAGAGGCCCGGCAGGCGCTGCGCCAGCATCGATTTCCCCGAGCCCGGCGGGCCGACATAAAGCAGGTTGTGGCCGCCGGCCGCGGCGATCTCCAGCGCGCGCTTGGCCTGCTCCTGGCCCTTGACGTCCTTCAGGTCCGGCGGGCGGGCGCCGTCCAGCATCGGTCCGGGCTTCGGCTGGCCCATCACCTGCGTGCCGCGGAAGTGGTTGACGATGGCGATCAGCGAGCGCGGCGCCAGGATCGCGGTCTCGCCGGCCCATGCCGCCTCCGGGACCGCACGCCTCGGGGCAGATCAGCCCCAAGTTCCAGCCGCCCGCCGCCACCGCGGCCGGCAGCGCGCCGGCCACCGGCGCGATCTGGCCATCGAGGTTCAGCTCGCCGATCGCCGCCCATCCTTCGAGCGCGTCGGCCGGCAGGATGCCCATGGCGATCATCAGCGCCAGCGCGATCGGCAGGTCGAAGTGGCTGCCCTCCTTTGGCAGGTCGGCGGGCGAGAGGTTGGCGACGATCCGCTTGCCGGGCAGCGCCAGGCCGAGGCCGGCGAACGCGGCGCGCACCCGCTCCTTGCTTTCGGCCACCGCCTTGTCGGCCAGCCCGACGACGACGAAGGTGACCAGCGCCGCCGGTCAGCTGCACCTCGACCTCGACGCGGCGGGCCTCGACCCCCTCGAACGCCACCGTGGTCACGCGCCCTGCCACTTTTTGAAAAATCCCTTTTGCGCCCAAGACTTATCCACATCCCAGCACATCGGTCGGGATGGATCAAGAACAAAGATGGAACAATTCGAGAGTCTATGTCGAATCAGTGACCTAAGGTCGCCGCCTCAACCGTCGCGCAAGCTTCACATTAGAGCGCCCGCGCGTCAGATAATGCCGCGGATCGCCTCGATGCGGTCCCAGAGCGCGGCCGCCGCGTCCGCACCGCCGAAGCGTTTCAGCTGCTGCGCGCCGGTCGGCGAGGTGACGTTGATCTCGGTGAGATAGTCGCCGATCACGTCGATGCCGACGAAGAGCAGGCCGCGTTCGCTTCAGCTCCATGGCGATGGCGTCGCAGATCTCGCGGTCGCGGGCGGTGAGCCCCACCGCCTCGGCGCGGCCGCCGCGCGCGAGGTTGGAGCGCACCTGGCCGGCGGCCGGTATGCGGTTGATCGCGCCCACCGGCTCGCCGTCGACCAGCAGGATGCGCTTGTCGCCCTTGGAGACGGCCGGGATGAACTTCTGGGCGATCACCGGCTCGCGGCCGATCATCGCGTGCAGCTCCAGCAGCGCGTCGAGGTTCGGGTCGTCGCGCCTTCAGCCGCACGACGCCGGAGCCGGCGCCGCCGTAGAGCGGCTTCAGCACCATGTCGCCGTGCTTGCGGTGGAAGTCGTGCAGCGCCTCGGCGTCGGCGGTGATCAGCGTCGGCGGCTGCAGGCCGGGAAAGCCGGTGACGAACAGCTTCTCCGGGCGCGTTGCGCACCTCGGCCGGGTTGTTCACCACCAGCGTGGCCGGGTGGATCTTCTCCAGGAAGTAGGTGGCGGTGATGTAGGCGAGGTCGAACGGCGGGTCCTGGCGCATCAGCACCACGTCAAAGTCCGAGAGGTCGCGCACCTCGTCAGTCGCCGACCGTGTGGTGGTCGCCGGTGACGGCCCGCAGGTTCGCGGCGCGGCCGCGCGCCAGCACCCGCCCGTCGTCGAGGCTGAGCTTGTCCGGCGCATAGACGAAGAGGCCGTGGCCGCGCGTCTGCGCTTCCAGCATCAGGAAGAAGGTGGTGTCGGACTCGATGTTGACCCGCTCGAGCGGATCCATCTGGACGGCGACCTGCAGCGGCATGGCGGCTCCAAGGCTTCTCCTCACCCGCGCCGCAGAGCGCGAGGGAGGGGGACCACGCGCAGCGTGGTGGAGGGGGCGCGGGGACGTGCGCGGTCTTCGACCTATGGGCTCGCTGTGCGGCGCACAAGCTTGCAGCGCCGCTTGCCCCCTCCGTCATGCCCCGCATCACACCTCCCCCGTTCGCTCCGCGACGGGTGAGGAGCGCTTCAGTTCAGCTTCAGCCTCACCCGCTCCCGGGCGACGCGCGCCGCCAGCGCCGCGCCGCCGTCGAGGCGCTGGGCGTTGGCCGAGCGCCTGCAGCGCGCCGGCCAGCGCGCCCTGGCCCTCGCGGGCGGCGGCGACGTCGATCCAGGGCCGGTGGTCGGCCGGGTCGAGCAGCGCGCGGCGCAGCGCCGAGCGCTCGGCGCGGCCGAAGTCGCGGGCCGCCACGGCGCGGGCGAAGATGTTGTTCTGCAGCCGGATCAGCACCGCGCGGTCGCTGGCCGGCGCCATCAGCGTCTCCAGCCGCTCGGCGACGTTGGGCGTCAGGCCGGCGTGCAGCGCGCGGCGGGTCAGCTCCGAGGGCAGCACGACGCGCCCCTCGCTGAACGGATCGAGCGCCAGCGGCCCCTCCGCCGGTCTCGATGCGCAGCAGGAAGTGGCCGGGGAAGTCGACGCCGCGGACGTCGAGGCCGCACCGGCGCGCCGCGTCGAGGTAGAACACCCCCAGCGCCACCGGCAGGCCCTTGCGCCGCTGCACGACGTCGATGACGTCGGTGTTCTGCGGGCTCGTCGTAGGTCATCAGGTCGCCGGCCAGCCGCATGTCGCCGGCCATGGTCTCGGCCAGCGCCTCCTCGGGCGTTTCGCGCTTCAGCCGCGCCTTCAGCCGCCGCGCGGCGTCGGCGGCGAAGCTGCGCACCTGCTCCGGGTCGCGGCTCGGGTCCTCGTGCACGGCGCAGGCAAGCGCGGCTTCCAGCAGCGGAAAGCCGCCGTCGGCCTTGCAGCCCACCTCCGTCAGGAAGCCCTCAGCCTCGTCCCGGTTCATCGCGCTGGCGCCGGCTAGTCCCCAAACCATGCGTCGCGAATATGACAAGGCCAGCGCCCGGGCGCGAGTGCCATCAGGTCGAGGCGGATCGCCGCGTCGCTTGAGGCGGCCGCGACGCGACGCAAAAGCCTCGGCCGCGCGGCGCAGCCGCTGGCGCTGGCGCCAGGTCACCGCCTCCAGCGCGGCCTCGATCGTGCCGCGCAGCTTCACCTCGACGACCGCCAGCACCGGCCCCTTCTGGGCCAGGAGGTCGATCTCGCCGTACGGGGTCTTCAGCCGGAAGCCGAGGATGCGGTAGCCCTTGGCCATCAGCCAGAGCGCCGCCACGTATCTCGCCGCGCCGCCCGGCGATGCGCGAGCGGAAGCCGGTCTCGCTGCGGCCCCGCGGCGCCAGCTCAGCGGCCCTTCAACGCCAGCGCGCGGCCGTAGAGCTCGCGGCGGGCAAGACCGAGTCGCCCCGGCGACCTCGCGAGCGGCGTCGGCGGGCGAGAGCCGCGCGAGCGCCTCGGCCAGCGCCGCGTCGATATCGACGGGCGCGGCGGCTTGGTCGGCCGGCGGTCCGATCACCACCACCACCTCGCCTTTTGGCGAGGCCAGCGCCGGATCGGCCGCGAGGGCGGCGAGGTCGCCGCGCACCAGGGTCTCGTGCAGCTTGGTGAGCTCGCGGGCGACGGCGGCCGGGCGCGGCCCCAGCACCGCGGCCATGTCGGCGAGCGAGGCGCCCAGCCGCGATGCGCCCTCGAAGAGGATCAGCGTGGCGCGCACGCCCTTCAGCCCCTCCAGGAAGGTGCGCCGCGCAGCCGACCGCGGCGGCGGGAAGCCGGCGAACAGGAAGCGGTCGGTCGGCAGGCCGGCGACGCTGAGCGCCGCCAGCGCCGACGACGGGCCGGGGATCGGCCACACCGCCGCGCCGGCCGCCAGCGCCTCGGTGACCAGCCGGTAGCCGGGATCGGAGATCAGCGGCGTGCCGGCGTCGGAGACCAGCGCCACGCGGGCGCCGCCCGCCAGCGCCGCGAGCGCCTTCGGTCGGGCGCGGGCCGCAGCATGCTCGTCGTAGCGCTCCAGGCGCTTGGCGATGCCATAGACCGCGAGCAGCTTGCCGCTGACGCGGGTGTCCTCGGCGAGCACCAGGTCGGCGCCGGCCAGCACGTCGAGCGCGCGCAGGGTGATGTCGCGCAGGTTGCCGATCGGCGTCGCCACCAGATAGAGGCCGGGCTCCAGCGGCGCGTCGGAGAGCGCGGGCGGCGGCGGTCTCGGGGCCAGCGGCAAGTCCCCCTCTCGGCGTGACAGCGTTTGCGATGCTTAGCTTGCGCCGGCGCTCGCGGCGAGGTCGAGCGTGATGCGGTCGAGCACCGCGCGGCCGCGGCGGGTGGCGATCAGCCGGTCGGTCTCGCGCGTCAGCAGTCCGGCCGCGACCAGGGCGTCAACGGCGGCCGGGTCCAGCGCCAGCGGCGCGAGCTCGGCCAGCGCGACGCCCTCGATCGTTCGCAGGCCCATCAGCAGCCGCTCCAGCGCCGCCTCCCGGGGCGAGAGCCGCGTGCGCTCGGCGATCCCGCAGCCGTCGGCTCGCGACCCGCGCGCCGTAGTCGGCGATCCGCGCCGGCGTCAGCGTCGCCCACCGCGCGCCGGCCTCGGTGATCCGCCCATGCGCGCCGGGGCCGACGCCCAGATAGTCGCCGCCGCGCCAGTAGATCAGGTTGTGCTGCGAGCGGGCGGCCGAGACCCCGCGCATGGTTGGAGACCTCGTAGGCGTCGAAGCCGGCGCCCTCCAACACGTCCTGGGTGGTCTCGAAGAGGGCCGCCGCCAGGTCCGGGTCGGGCGGCGCCCAGCGGCCGCGGCTGACCGCCCGGTCGAACGCCGTGCCGGTCTCGATGGTCAGCTGGTAGGGCGAGACGTGCTCGGCGCCCAGCGCCAGCGCCTCGCCGAGCTCGGCGCGCCAGGCGCCCGGCGTCTGGCCGGGACGGGCGTAGATCAGGTCGATCGACAGGCGCGGGAAGACGCCGCGCCGCGATCTCGGCGGCGCGGCGCGCCTCGGCGGCGCCGTGGTTGCGGCCGAGGAAGGCCAGCGCCGCATCGTCCAGCGACTGCACCCCCAGCGACAGCCGGTTCACGCCGGCCGCGGCGAAGGCGGCGAAGCGGCCGGCCTCGGCGTCGGTGGGATTGGCCTCCAGCGTCACCTCGAGGTCGGGCGGCGGGCTCGAACAGCCGCCGCGCCGCCGCCAGGATCTCGCCTGCCCAGTCCGGGTCCATCAGCGAGGGCGTGCCGCCGCCGAGGAATACCGAGACCAGCCGCCGTCGTCCGAGCCGCCGGCCTGGCGCCTCGAGGTCGGCGACGATGGCGCGGGCCAGCGCCGCCGGTCCGGCTCGCGTCGCCCCGGTCGCGCACCACGTTGAAGTCGCAGTAGGGGCAGATGCGGGCGCAGTAGGGCCAGTGCACGTAAAGCCCGACATCTGGGAGCCCGACGTCGCGCGCGCCGCTGGCGGACGGCTCAGTCAATCAGCGCCGCCTTCAGCTTGGCGAAGGCGCGGGCGCGGTGGCTGAGGGTGTCCTTCTCCGCCTCGGGCATCTCGCCGAAGGTGCGCGTGTGGCCCTGCGGCACGAAGATCGGGTCGTAGCCGAAGCCATGGTCGCCGCGCGGCGGGAAGGTCAGCGCGCCGTCGACACGGCCCTCGACCACGACGGCCGGCCCGCCCGGCCAGGCCACCGCCAGCGCGCTGGTGAACCAGGCCGCGACGTCGTCGCTCTCGCTCTCGGCCAGCCGCTGCTCGACCAGCCGCATGGCATGGCCGAAGTCGCGCGCCGGCCCCGCCCATCTGGCCGAGTAGATCCCCGGCGCGCCGCCCAGCGCCCCCACCGAGAGGCCCGAGTTCGTCGGCGAGCGCGACGAGGCCGGACGCCTCGGCCGCCGCCCGCGCCTTCACCAGGGCGTTGCCGGCGAAGCTCTGCTCGGTCTCCTCCGGTTCGGCGAGGCCGAGCGCGCCGGCGGCGACCACCTCGAAGCGGCCCTCCAGCAGCGCCGCCAGCTCGCGCGCCTTGCCGGGATTGTGGGTGGCCGCGACGATCCGCGCGCCAGGGATGAGGCGAAGAGGCATGGCCCTTAAGTCGCGCGGGCGGCGAGCGTGCGCAAGCCGCGCTCGCTCTGCTGCTCGCAAGCGAGGGAGGAGCGATGGTCGGCGCAGCTCTTGCGCGCCGCAGCATTTTCTTACTGGATTTTAATGCATTGCAAAAGTTTAACATCGATAATCGATAAATCGACTTGATCGATAAACGATGCGCCCGTATTGATAAGCGCATCGGAACGGCCAGTGACGGTCGTTTCGGGGGTGGCGAGAGCCACCAGCTATGTTGCAATGCACAATCTAGGGGATGACCTATGAAGACGATCCTGACCTTGCTCGACCGTTCGGCGCTGACGCTGTTCAACTTCCTGGTGATCGCCGGGGCGCCGTTCGCCGCGGTGGCGCTGGCCACCAACGCGCTCTAGTGGGGGCCGCTGGCGCGGCCTCCCGCTTGGAGGCATCTTCGCCTTCCTTTCCGTGAGAGCGGGGAGGAAGGCGAATTCGCATTTGGGGGATCGCTCGAAGATGATCCGCGCGCTTGGACCCGGCTCGGTATCGAGCTTCCTGAAGGTGATCCTCGACGTGTTCTACGTCGTCCTGTGGGTCTTCGGGCTGCTGTTCGCGGCCATCGTCCTCGGCCTGCTGCTGATCAGCTTCGACCCGCAGGTGTTGCCGCCCGCCATCCTGGCCCACGCTCAGATCATGGGCCACGCGCCGGGCCTGGGCGCCGCCGTGCGCCTCGCCGGCGTGGAGCTGTCGCTGATCTGCGTGCTCGTCATCGTGCAGCGGCTGCGACGCGTGTTCGGCGCAATGACCGCCGGCGATCCGTTCCATCCCGACAACGTGCGCCGGCTGCGCGTCATCGCGCTGATGCTGGCGCTGATCGAGATCGACAACTACGTGTTCAGCGCGCTGGACCGCTTCGTGCTGGGCGCGGGCCTCCACGCCAGCTTCAGCCTCAATCTGACGGCCTGGTTCGCGGTCCTGGTGATCGTGGTGCTGGCCGAGGTGTTCCGCGAGGGCGCACGCCTGCGCCGCGACGCGGAACTGACGATCTGACCCCGCACCGATGGCGATCCGCGTTCACCTCGATCGGATTCTGCTCGAACGGCGAATGTCGCTGACCGAGCTCGCCGACCGCGTGGGCGTCACCATCGCCAACCTCTCGATCCTGAAGACCGGCAAGGCGCGCGCCGTGCGCTTCTCGACCCTGGACGCCCTCTGCCGCGAGCTGAACTGCCAGCCCGGCGACCTGCTGGTCTTCGAGCCCGGCCCACCCGACGACGACGGCGCCGAAGAGCTCGAGCTGGAGGAGTAGGCGCGCAGCCGGCAGCAGCGTCAGATGCGGCGAGCCGACATGCCGGCGTCGGCGAGCTTGCGCTGGACGCTGTCCGGACCGACCAGATGGTAGCTGCCAACGAGGACGAAGCTCGTTCCGCCGCCATCCAGCATGGCGCGGATCCGCGCCGGCCAGCGCCGATTCCGCTCCGCCAGGATTGCCTGGTAGTAGTCCGGATAGGCGCGGCGCATGCGCAGCACGGCAGCCAGATCCGCGCGCTGGTCGCCGGCCGCCCACGCCGTGGCTTGGCGTTCCGCGGCGGCCGGGCCCGCCTCGACATCGTCCACCGCTCTCAGCAGCGCCCCCACCTCGGCCGCGCTCGAGAGGCTGGCGAAGTAGTCCACCACCGCCGCGGTGTCGGGGAACTCGCTGCGGATGGGCGTTCCGGCCGCCTCGGCGATTGCGGTCAGAACGGACCCCGGGGCGTTCTGCGCTGCAAAGCCGGCGTGGGCGTTGAAGCTATCCTCCAGGACCACCGACGCCAGCCAGGGACGAAATCGTTCGAGCGTGGCGTCGGCCAGCCCGACTTCGGCCGCGGCTGCGGCGACGCGGGCGCGGTCGGCCGGCGACAGCCAGGTTGAAAGCGGCCTCGCCCGGTCGATCCCCCTGGCGAGGAAGGCCGCCGGCCCCGCCGCCGCCCGCGGCAGGCGTCTCGCGCCAGAAGACGGCGCTGGCTTTGACCGCGGCTTCGATGCGGTCGGACCGCCAGGGCGTCCGTTGCGCCGGATTGTCGCCGAACAGCAGCACGCTTGCGCCCCGTTCGCGCACTTCCCACAGGCGCCGGGCCCGGCAGGCGGGCGAGCGCGGCAGCGGAGCGCTACCGGCTCCTGCCAGACCCGCCAACACGCCTGCGTCGATTCCACCCCATCTCGCGCCCTCAATAAAATATACTCGCCGGTATGTCATACTCATCGGTATATTGCGAATCGCAATGTCCACTCCCGCGACGGCCCCACGGACGCGACCCACCCGCAAGCGCCGCGAGACGGTCGCCCGTCTCGTCGAGGCGGCCGCGAGCGTCATCGCAGAGAAGGGGTTCCAGCGGGCCACGCTGGACGAGATCGCCGCCCGGGCCGGCATGACCAAAGGCGCGATCTATTCGAACTTCGAAACCAAGCAGAACCTGTTCTGGGCCGTGCTCGGCAGCCGCCGGCTGGCGATCCCCTCGCAATGGAGCGGCGAGCGCACGATGCGCGAGAACCTGCGCGCCAACGCGATCGTCTTCTGCGCCAATCTGAAACAGTCGCGCGCCGACGCCGGCCTGCTGGCCGAGTTCGTGCTCTATGCGCTCGGCAACGAGGAAGCCCGGGGGCGCTGGGCGACGTGGTACGGCGGGCCGTTCGAAGCGGCCTCCCCGGAGTTCGAGGCCTACCTGCAAGGTCAGGGCATGCCGCCGTTTCGCGTCTTCTGGACGGCGTTGCAGGCAATGGCGCTCGGTCTCTACGTCCAGCACGCGCTGATGCCGGAGCTGGTCACCGACGACGTCATCGTCGCGGCGGTGGAGTCGCTGGCGGGGCCAACGCGGGCCTGACAGGCCTATGCATGCCGTTTTTGCCGCCGCCGCCCGGCCACCAGCCGGCGCGGCTACGGCGTCAGGCCGGCCGCCTTGGCCTCGTCGGCGATGTGCGGGAGGATCGCCACGGCGGCGGCGAGGTCCGCGTCGCTCTGGGCTTTCAGGCCCTTGCGGGATTCGGCGACGCCGCGGCCGTAGAGCGCCCAGGGCGCGCGCGGCAGGATGCGGATCGTCTCGTTGAAGTCGGCGATCGCCGCGTCGGTCCGGCCGAGGCGCAGCAGCACGAGGCCCCGACTGGCGTAGGCTTCCGGCACGCCCGGACGGAAGCGGATGGCGTCATTGCAGTCCTTCAGCGCCACGTCGAGCCCGGCGCCGGAGAAGGCCCGCGCCCGGCAGCGGATGCCGAGCGCCAGCGCCAGATCCTCGTTGCGCGGGTGGGAGTCGATGTAGGCGCTCGCCACGCGGTCGGCGTCGGCGAACCTGCCGGCGACGAGGTAGGTCTGGGCGACGGCGGCGCCGGCGTTCGGATCGGCGCGCAGGGCGGCGTCGAAATCCGCCGTCGCGCCGGGCGCGTCCTTGGCCGCCATCCTCAGCTGGCCACGCAGCACCAGAGCGGCGGCGTAGTCGGGCTTCAGCTTCAGCGCCCGGTCGAGGTCGGCCATCGCGGGGACCGGCTGGTGGTCCGCGACGCGGGCGAGGGCGCGGTCGTAGAAGTGGGCCGCGGCGGCGGGATCGAGGGCGATCGCCTGGCTCTCGTCGGCGATCGCTGCGTCGTAGGCCTCCCGCGCCATTTCCGCCGCCGCCCGCCGCGCGAACGAGGCGGCGTCCTTGGCGCGCCTCGGCGCTCCCGGCCGCGGCGGCGGGCGACGCGCTTGGCGGCGCGCCCGGGGCCCGTTCCGGCTGCGGCTGCGGCGGATGCTCGAGGTTGAACACGGACCCGCCGTTGTAGGTGAAGTAGACCCGGTTCTGGGTGCGGGAGACGAAGATTCGGTGCGACAGGAAGAAGTCGTCGCCGAGCAACATGTCCACATCGCGCAGGTCGAGGTCGGCGATGCGGATGCGGGTGGCCTTCACCTGCTCGCCGCCGATCTCGAAGCTCTGGAACGGCGCGATCCAGCTGCGGACCACCCGCGCGCCAATGCCCGAACCGCCGCCGATCTGGATGACGTCCGGCCCGTCGATGTTGACACCGGCCCGCCGCGCACCGGCCACCGTCAACACCGAGCGCGGCGCGCCGCTGTCGAACATCACGTGGATCTTCACGCCGTTCAACGTGGCCGTGCCCACGATCCGGCGTCCCAACTGGTCCATCGGCTGGATCGACAGTTCGGCCAAGCCGCTCTGCGCCCAGTAGGCCAGCGAGGCGTCGCCGCAATCCTTCGGCCGGAAGAGGCGCGTCATGCCGCCAGCGAAATCGTACTCGACGTCCGGGCCGCCCAGCACGTTCTGACCGATCAGGCCGTCGACCGGTCCGCCGAGCGCGTGCTCGGAGACCAGGAAATCGACCTCTCGGAACGGAACCCCGATGAAGGTCAGCGTCTGGACGGTGGTGATGTGCGGCTCGGCCTCGCCGGTGGCCCCCCGGATTTCGATCCGCGGGTCCAGCGCCCCCAGCTTCAGGCCGAATTTGGCGGCGCTGGCCGGGCTGAGCATGCTGAACGAAGAGCCCGTATCGATGAAGAGCCTGGCGTCGGCGCCGTTGATCTGGGCCGCCACCACTGGCCTCAGGCCCTCCATGGTCACCGTCAGGTCGGCGATCTTCTGCAGCGTGCAGCCTGCCGCCTCGGCGCGGCCCGGACCCGCGACGAGCGCCAGCGCGGCAAGCGCGAGCGTGAAAAGGCGTTCCCTCATGGCGGTAGACTAGCGTGGCCGCAGCGCTGGCGCGATCCCGTCTTCGTGGGCCGCCGACTGCTGCCAGTGGGCTGTCAGCACGGCGATGGGATATCCTGGCCTCCTCGCAAAAGCCGCCCCCAGCCCGGAGCCAGCCATGTCCGACGAGCTCGTCTTCTACACCCACCCGATGTCGCGCGGCCGCATCGCCCGCTGGATGCTGGAGGAGGTCGGCCAGCCCTACCGCACCGAGATCATGGACTACGCCACCACCCTGAAGGCGCCGGCCTACCTTGCCATCAACCCGATGGGCAAGATCCCGGCGATCAGGCATGGCCAGGCGGTGGTCACCGAGGCGGCCGCGATCTGCGCCTATCTGGCCGACGCCTTCCCTGCCGCCGGCCTCGCGCCGCCGCTGGGCGATGCCGCCCGCGCGCCCTATTTCCGCTGGCTGTTCTTCGCCGCCGGACCGGTGGAGAGCGTGATCATCACCAAGGCGCTCGGCCTCGAGGTGAAGCCCGAGCAGAAGCGCATGGTGGGCTGGGGCGACGCGGCCGACACCCTGAATGCGCTGGAGGGTGCTGTCAGCGGCCGCGACTACATCACCGGCAAGGCGTTCAGCGCCGCGGACGTGTACGTCTGCGCTCAGCTCGGCTGGGGCATGCAGTTCGGCTCGATCGAGAAGCGGCCGGCGTTCGAGGCTTACGTCGCGCGGCTGAGCCAGCGCCCGGCCTACATCCGCGCCACCGGCATCGACGACAAGCTGATGGCCGAACTGGCGCCGCCCCAACCGGCGAGCTAACGGCCTGTGGCGCCGAGGCTGACCTGGTCGCTGGCGATCGCTCTCGCGCTGGCCACGGCGGCGCAGGCGGCGCCAGATTGCCGGGTGTCGCCTGCCGTGCGCGAGCCGTGCTTCACCGTCCGCGGGCGGCTCTCCGTCTGGAACGGGGCGCCGACCTTCCGGCTTCACCCCGACGGCTCGAAGCGCCTGCTGGGAGTGGTGGGCGGCGATGGCGATCCGGCCTCGCAGACGGTGCTGCCAACGGTCGTGCTCTCCGCCATGATGGCGCCGCCGGCACGGGGCGAACTGCATAGCGTCGCCGGCGACTTCCGCGTCTGCCCGCTGACGCCGGACCGCCCCGGGCGCATGCGGCCGGTCTGCATCGCAGATGCGAGCCGGATCGCGCCATCGCCGGATACCCGCTAAGCGATCGCCGCCTTCTGCAGCGTCGATCAGCTCGGAGATGCCGGCCTGGGCCAGGCTGAACAGCTGCTCGAACTCGGCGCGGGTGAAGCCGCGCTTCTCGCCGGTGGCCTGGATCTCGACGATGTCGCCGGCGCCGGTCAGCACGAAGTTGGCGTCGGCCTCGGCGCTGGAGTCCTCCTCGTAGTCGAGGTCGAGCACCGGGACGTGTCGGCCACGCACGCCGCAGGAGATGGCGGCGACGTGGTCGCGGATCGGATCGGCCTTGATCACGCCTTCGTCCTTCAGCCAGCGGGTGGCGAGCCGCAGCGCCACCCAGGCGCCGGTGATCGCCGCGGTGCGGGTGCCGCCGTCGGCCTGGATGACGTCGCAGTCGAGGGTGAACTGCCGCTCGCCGAGCGCCTGCAGGTCGGTGACGGCGCGCAGAGAGCGGCCGATCAGCCGCTGGATCTCCTGGCTGCGGCCGGACTGCTTGCCCTCGGCCGCCTCGCGCCGGCCGCGGGTGTGGGTGGCCCGCGGCAGCATGCCGTACTCGGCGGTGACCCAGCCCTGGCCGCGGCCGCGCAGGAAGCCGGGCACCGTCTCGTCGAGGCTGGCGGTCACCAGCACCCGGGTGTGGCCGAACGAGACCAGGCACGAGCCCTCGGCGTAGCGGTTGACGCCGGTCTCCAGCGTGACCTCGCGCAGCGCGTCCGGCCGCCCGTCCGGAGGGCCTTGCAGCCATGCGTCGAATCTCCTCATATCCGCCGCCGCTTGCGCCGGGTGGGGCGCGCGCTTATCCTCATCCAGGAGCGATGACCAACCCGCTTCGGCATTTCCGTGGTCAGTGGCCCGACGCTGACCGAGCTGGACGCCCGGGCCCGCGACATCTTCCGCCGCGTCGTGGAGACCTATCTGGAGACCGGCGAGCCGGTGGGCTCGCGCACCATCTCGCGGGCCGGGATCGCACTGTCGCCGGCCTCGATCCGCAACACCATGCAGGACCTGGCCGTGCTCGGCCTGCTGGACGCCCCGCACATCAGCGCCGGGCGGATGCCGACCCACGTCGGCCTGCGGCTCTTCGTCGACGGCCTCCTGGAGGTCGGCGACCTCGCCGAGGAGGACCGCCGCGCCATCGAGGCCCGCCTCACCGCCCACGGCCGCACGATCGAGGACGCGCTGAACGAGGCGAGCGCGATCCTCTCGGGGCTGGCGGGCGGCGCAGGCGTGGTGGTCGCTCCGTCGCGCGAGGCCGGCGTCAAGCACGTCGAGTTCGTCGCGCTGGGACCCGACCAGGCGCTGGCGATCATGGTGTTCGACGACGGCCAGGTGGAGAACCGGCTGATGCGTCGCCCGGCCGGCGTGACGCCCTCGGCGCTGGCCGAGGCGTCGAACTTCCTGAACGCCCGCCTGCGCGGCCGCACCCTGGTCGACGCCCGCGTCGAGGTGAGCCGCGAGCTGGAGCTCGCCCGACGCGAGCTCGACACTGCGAGCGCCCGGCTCGTCGAGGAGGGCCTGGCGGCCTGGGGCGGCGGCGGCGAGGCCGACCGCGCGCTGATCGTCCGCGGCCGCGCCAACCTGCTGGGCGATCCGGAGACGCTGGCCGACCTGGAGCGGGTGCGGATGCTGTTCGACGACCTCGAGCAGAAGGAGCAGCTGATCGGCTTGCTCGATCTGGTGCGCGACGCCGAGGGGGTGCGGATCTTCATCGGGGCGGAGACGAGGTTGTTCTCGCTGTCGGGTTCCGCCGTCATCGCGGCGCCCTATATGAGCGGGCGACAGAAGGTGCTGGGCGCGATCGGCGTGATCGGGCCGGCGCGGCTGAACTATGCCCGGGTGATCCCGCTGGTCGACTACACGGCGCGGGTGCTCGGGCGGATCATGGATGGATGAGAAGACCGGTATGACTGACGACGAGACGCCGGTGGGCGGTCCCGAGACGGAAGCCGAAGCGGCGGAGCTGCTGACGGCGGAGGACGAAGCGGAGGCTCTGCGCGCCGAGCTGGCGGCGCTGAAGGACCAGGCGCTGCGCATCGCCGCCGACGCCGAGAACACCAAGCGCCGCACCGAACGCGAGGCCAACGACGCACGGGCCTATGCGATCCAGAAGTTCGCCCGCGACCTTCTGGGCGTCGCCGACAACCTGCAGCGGGCCATGCAGCACGCGCCCGACCGACGCGGCCGACCCGCTGGTCAAGAACCTGGCGATCGGCCTGTCGATGACCGAGAAGGAACTGATGGCCGCCTTCGAGCGCAACGGCCTGAAGCCGATCGATCCGGTGCGCGGCGCCAAGTTCGACCCGCACCAGCACCAGGCGATGCAGGAACAGCCGGCCGCCGACGTCGGAGCCGGCGGCGTGCTGCAGGTGATCCAGCCCGGCTACGAGCTGTTCGGCCGCCTGCTGCGCCCCGCCCTGGTGATCGTCGCCGCGCGCGGCTCCGGCGGCGCGGAGGCCGCCGACCCCGTCGCCCAGAACCCCTACGCCGCCGCCAACGACGCGGCCGGCGCGTCGATCGACACCAAGGCGTAGCTGCTATCCTCCCCCGCAGGGGGAGGGGGACCGCGAAGCGGTGGAGGGGGTACGCCGCCGCTGCGAAGCTCGAGGTTGGCTGCGGCTTGTCCGGCGATCCTGGCGCGCTGCAACGTACCCCCTCCGTCCGCTGCGCGGACACCTCCCCCTGCGGGGGAGGATAGTTCGCCCTCTCCTCGCGGCGGCACTTCCGCCCGCCGCCGTTTCGGCTAATCTCCCGCGTCCCAGCGCCGCCGGGGGTAGTTGCGCGGCCGATACCGGACGGACCTTGAATGAAGCTGACGATCGAGCGGGCGGCGCTGTTGAAAGCGCTCGGGCATGTGCAGAGCGTTGTCGAGCGGCGCAACACCATCCCCATCCTCTCGAACGTGCTGATGTCGGCCAGCGAGGGCCGCGTCGCCTTCTCGGCCACCGACCTCGACATGGAGATCGCCGACTCCAGCCCCGCCCAGGTGGAGGGTTCCGGCCAGATCACCGCCCCGGCGCACACCCTCTACGAGATCGTCCGCAAGCTGCCTGAGGGCGCCGACGTGTCGATGAGCTACACCGGCGAGGATCCGCGCCTGACGGTGCAGGCAGGCCGCTCGCGCTTCAACCTGCCGGTGCTGCCGGCCGGCGACTTCCCGATGATGTCGTCCGAGGGGCTTTCCGATCCGATCGGCATCGATACCGGCGACCTCATCCGGCTGATCGACAAGACCCGCTTCGCGATCTCCACCGAGGAGACGCGCTACTACCTGAACGGCCTCTACCTCCACGCTGTGCTCGATGAAGGCCAGCCGAAGCTGCGGGCGGTGGCGACCGACGGGCGGCGCCTGGCCCTGGCCGAGATGCCGGCCCCCGACGGCTTTTCCGGCGCGCCCGGCGTCATCATCCCGCGCAAGACCATCAACGAAGCGCGCCGGCTGATGGACGACGCCGGCGAGACCGTCACCATGGGCGTCTCGGCCCAGAAGATCCGCTTCGGCTTCGACCATGCGGCGATGACCTCGAAGGTGATCGACGGCTCGTTCCCGCCTTACGAGCGGGTGATCCCTCGTGAGAACAAGCGGGTGATGACGCTCGACAACGCCCTCTTCGCCGCCGCCGTCGACCGCGTCGCCACCATCTCCACCGAGCAGAGCCGCGCGGTGAAGCTGTCGATCGAAGCCGGCCGCATGACGCTCACCGTGCGCAACATGGACGCCGGCCAGGCGGTGGAAGAGCTGGAGGTCGACTACGACGGCGAGCCGTTCGAGATCGGTTTCAACGCCCGCTACATCCTCGACGTCACCGGCCAGATCGGCGGCGACATCGCCGAGTTCCGCTTCGCCGAGCATGCCGGCGGCGCCACCGTGCTCGACCCGGCCCTGGTGATCGACCCCACCGACGCCGGCGTCCAGTACGTCCTGATGCCGCTGCGGGCGTAGCCTCGCGGTCACGCCGGGCGCCGCCGGTTGTGGGGCGTCTGTGGATAACCGGCGCAGCCCCTTCCGCCGGTTGACGTTTTGGTTAATCTGCCTCGTCCCAGCGGCGCGCGGAATGCGGGCCCGGAGCGGTGGGACGGCCTTACGATGAAGCTGACGATCGAGCGGGCGGCGCTGCTCAAGGCGCTGGGGCACGTGCAGAGCGTCGTCGAGCGGCGCAACACCATCCCGATCCTGTCCAACGTGCTGCTCGCCGCCGGCCAGGGCCAGCTGGCGTTCTCCGCCACCGATCTCGACATGGAGATCACCGACGCCGCCGTCGCCCAGGTGGAGGCCAACGGCCAGGTCACCGCGCCGGCGCACACCCTCTATGAGATCGTCCGCAAGCTGCCCGAAGGGGCGGACGTCTCGCTCAGCTATACCGGCGACGATCCGCGGCTGCTGGTGCAGGCCGGCCGCTCCCGCTTCAGCCTGCCGGTGCTGCCGGCCGGCGACTTCCCGGCGATGTCGTCCGACGGCCTCTCGGCGCCGATGACCATCGACACCGGCGACCTCGTCCGGCTGATCGACAAGACCCGCTTTGCGATGTCCGCCGAGGAGACGCGCTACTATTTCAACGGGCTTTACCTTCATCTGGTGACGGAGGCGGGGTCGCTTCAGTTGCGGGCGCTGGCCACCGACAGCCGCCGCCTGGCGCTGGCCGACATGCCGGCGCCGGAAGGCTTCGCCGGCGCGCCGGGCGTGATCATCCCGCGCAAGACCGTCGGCGAGTTGCGCCGCCTGCTGGACGACGCCGGCGAGACGGTGAGCTTGCGCCTCTCGGCCCAGAAGGTGCGCTTCGATCTCGGCGCCGCCATGCTGACGTCGAAGGTGATCGACGGCGCGTTCCCGCCGTACGAGAGCGTGATCCCGAGGCAGAACCCGCGGGTGCTGGTCGTCGACAACGACCTCTTCGCCGCCGCCATCGACCGCGTCGCCACCATCTCCACTGACCAGAGCCGCGCGGTGAAGCTCTTGGTCGAGTCCGGCCGCATGACCCTGAGCGTGCAGAACATCGACGCCAGCCATGCCGTCGAAGAGCTGGAGATCGATTATGACGGCCCGCCGTTCGACGTCGGCTTCAACGCCCGCTACGTGCTCGACGTCGCCGCCCAGATCGGCGGCGAGCGGGCGGAGTTCCGTTTTGCCGAGGAAGCCGCCGGCGCCACGGTGAGCGGCGCCGCCATGGTTCTCGACCCCACCGACGCCGCCGTCCAGTACGTGCTGATGTCGCTGCGCGCCTAGGATGCCCCCAGAACGGCCTGGGAGGGGCGCCAGAGCCCCGCGCCGGGGTGAGGCGCTAGGGTACTATGGGTAGCGTGACCGAGGCCGCGTACGAGCTTCCTGGAGGCCGCTGGCGGCGATTTGCATTTCGGGACAGCCCTGGGCGGCCAGCGTCAGGGCCGCGCGCCCCACGGCGGCCCGCCGGGCGGGGGCAGATGGGCGGCGGCCTTGCGGTCGAACGTCGAGATGCGCTCGATCATCCTGAGCGCCTCGGGGATCGAGCGCACCGTGCCCAGCGCGATGATGATCGCCGAGACGCCGAGGCAGCCGAAGAAGATGTCGGGACCATTCATGCTCCTTGCGCAACGAAGAACGGGGCCTCCCGTTCCGGCGGCGGTGCTCGGCGCGTCATGCGTCTACCCAGCGCCGCGCGGCGGGCCTAAGTAGCGTGCCATGCAGCGCACCCAGCTCGGCCGCACCGGCCTCTCCGTCTCCAGGCTTTGCCTCGGCACCATGACCTTCGGCCTGCAGTGCGACGAGCCGCAGAGCCGCGCCATCATGGACCGGGCGGCCGAGGGCGGCATCGACTTCTTCGACGCCGCCGACGTCTATCCGCTGGGCGGCGGCGCCAACACGGTCGGGCGCACCGAGGAGATCGTCGGGAACTGGCTGGCCGGCAAGCGCCACGACTACATCGTCGCCACCAAGTGCGTCGGCCGCACCGGCCGCAAGCCCTGGGACCAGGGGATGAGCCGCAAGCACATCCTGGACGCCATCGACGCCTCGCTGAAGCGCCTGAAGACCGACTACGTCGACCTCTACCAGCTGCACAGCTACGACGCGGCGACGCCGATCGACGAGGCGCTGGAGCGCGCTGGACGCGGTCGTCGAGAGCGGCAAGGCGCGCTACGTCGGCTTCTCCAACTGGCCGGCTTACAAGGTGGCGCTGGCGGTCGGCCGCGCCGAGCTGAAGGGCTGGGCGGGGATCACCTCGCTGCAGCCGCGCTACAACCTGATCTTCCGCACCTTCGAGCGCGATCTGCTGCCGCTCGCCGCGGAGGAAGGCATCGGCGTCATCCCCTACAACCCGCTGGCCGGCGGCCTGCTTGACCGGCAAGCACAGACCAGGCCCGGCGCCTGAGGGCACGCGCTTCACGCTGGGCACGGCCGGCGCGCGCTACCAGGAGCGCTATTGGCACGACGCCGAGTTCGAGACGGTCGAAGCGCTGAAGGGCGTCGCCGCCGAGGCCGGCATGAGCCTCGCCACCATGGCGGTCAGCTGGGTGCTGGCCAACCCTGCGATCACCGCCCCGATCGTGGGCGCCAGCAAGCCCGAGCAACTGGCCGACAGCCTCGCCGCTGCGGAAAAGCCGCTGCCCGCCGACCTGAAAGCCAGGCTCGACGAGATGACCCACCCATGGCGCGCCGTCGACGCCGAGCGGTGAGCGGCGACGCAAACCCTTTCCCCTTTGGGGGAAGCGCCCCGAATGCGAAGCAGAGGGGCGTCGGGGGAAGTCTCTTCGATTTCCTCCATTGTCGCTCGCCTGCGGCTTCGCGACGTTTCCCCCGCAAGCGGGGGAAAGGGTCTGAGCTGATGCGCGCCGCCGTCGCGTCCCTGGCGCTCACCGATTTCCGCTCCTACGAGCGCGCCGAGCTGAGCGCTGGCCGGGCGCAGCGTCTTCCTGTTCGGGCCGAACGGGGCGGGCAAGACCAATCTCTTGGAGGCGATCAGCCTGTTCTCGCCCGGCCGCGGCATGCGCGCGCGCCAGTCTCGGCGAGCTCGGGCCGGCGCTTGCCCGACGAGGCGCAGGGCCGCGCCTGGGCGGTTTCGGCGGACGATCGAGGGCGAGGCGGGCGCGGTGCGGCTCGGCACCGGCGTCGAGACGGCCGGCGCGGCGCGGCGGCATGGTGCGGATCGGCGGCGAGACCGTCGCCGCCAGGCCGCCTGGCCGAGCACCTGCGGCCGCTTTGGCTGACCCCGGCGCAGGACCGGCTGTTCCTGGAGGGCGCGGCCGAGCGCCGGCGGTTCTTCGACCGGCTGGTGTTCGCCGCCGAGCCGATCCACGCCGCCCACGCCGGCGCCTACGAGCGGGCGCTGCGCGAGCGCACCCGGCTGCTGGCCGAAGCCGGCCGCCGATCCGGCCTGGCTGAGCGCGCTGGAGGCCCGCATGGCCGAGGCCGGCGCGCGGATCGCCGAGGCGCGCGCGGCGACGCTCGCGGCGCTGCAGGCCGAGATCGACGCGCGCGGCGACCGGCCGTTTCCCGCAGGCCGACCTCGGCCTCACCGGCGCGTTCGAGCAGCTGGCGCTGGCCGGCGCGTCGGCATCGGCCGAGATCGAGGCGCGGCTGGCCGCCGATCTGGCCGCAGTCGAGGGCCCGCGACGCGGCCGCCGGACGGGCGCTGAGCGGCCCGCATCGCGCCGATCTGGCCGTCGATCCACCGCGAGCGCGGCCGGCCGGCGGCCGAATGCTCGACCGGCGAGCAGAAAGCGCTGATTTTGAACCTGGTTTTGGCCCAGGCGGCGCGACTTTCGCGTGCGAAATCGCAACCGAATCCTATATTATTGCTGGATGAGGTTGCGGCGCATCTGGACCAGTTCCGGCGCGCCGCGCTCGCCGAAGAAATCGAGGCGCTCGGCCTGCAAGCCTTCCTCACAGGAACCGACGAGGCGCTGTTCGAGCCACTGAAGGGACGAGCGCTCGGCGTGCGTGTGGACGCCTCCCGCCTGATCCCGCTGGAAAGCTGATGACAGACGATAGAACTGACGACGGCGCGGCCGACTACGGCGCGGAATTCGATCAAGGTCCTCAAGGGGCTGGACGCGGTGCGCAAGCGCCCGGGCATGTACATCGGCGACACCGACGACGGCTCGGGCCTGCACCACATGGTCTACGAGGTGGTGGACAACTCCATCGACGAGGCGCTGGGCGGGCTGGGCGACGCGGGTCGAGGTGATCCTCAACGCCGACGGCTCGGCCACGGTCACCGACGACGGCCGCGGCATCCCCACCGACATCCACGAGGGCGAGGGCGTCTCCGGCGGCCGAGGTCATCATGACCCAGCTGCACGCCGGCGGGAAGTTCGACCAGAACTCCTACAAGGTCTCCGGCGGCCTGCACGGCGTCGGCGTCTCGGTGGTCAACGCCCTCTCGGAGTGGCTGAAGCTGACCATCTATCGCGGCGGCATGAAGCACGAGATGCGCTTCGAGCCACGGCGACCCGGTCGCGCCGCTGGCGATCACCGGCGTGGCGCCGCGGCGCGACGAACGGCGAGTTCCTGACCGGCACCGAAGTGAGCTTCCTGCCGTCGCTGCAGACGTTCGCGATCATCGAGTTCGACCGCAAGACGCTGGAGCACCGCCTGCGCGAGCTGGCGTTCCTCAACTCCGGCGTCACCATCATCCTGAGGGACCTGCGCGGCGCCGAGCCGTTCGAGGAGGTGATGCGCTACGAAGGCGGCGTCGAGGCGTTCGTCCGCCACCTCGACAAGGCCAAGACGCCGCTCCTGAAGGACGCCGATCGTCGTGCGCGGCGAGCGCGAGACCGTGCAGCTCGACATGGCGCTGTGGTGGAACGACGGCTACCACGAGAACGTCCTGTGCTTCACCAACAACATCCCGCAGCGCGACGGCGGCACCCACCTGTCGGCGTTCCGCAGCGCGCTGACGCGGATCGTCACCGGCTATGCGGAAAGCTCCGGCGCGACCAAGCGCGAGAAGGTGGCGCTGTCCGGCGAGGACGCCCGCGAGGGCCTGACCTGCGTGCTCTCGGTCAAGCTGCCCGACCCGAAGTTCTCGTCGCAGACCAAGGACAAGCTGGTCTCCTCGGAAGTGCGCCCGGCGGTCGAGGGGCTGGTCGGCGAGGGCTTGTCGAGCTGGTTCGAGGAGCACCCGAACGAGGCGCGGCTGATCGTGCAGAAGATCGCCGAGGCGGCCGCCGGCCCGCGAGGCGGCGCGCAAGGCCCGCGAGCTGACCCGGCGCAAGAGCGCGCTCGACATCTCGTCGCTGCCCGGCAAGCTCGCCGACTGCCAGGAGACGCGATCCGGCCAAGTCGGAGATCTTCCTGGTCGAGGGCGATTCAGCCGGCGGCTCGGCCAAGCAGGCGCGCAACCGCGAGAACCAGGCGGTGCTGCCGCTGCGGGGCAAGATCCTCAACGTCGAGCGCGCCCGCTTCGACAAGATGCTGGGCTCCGAGCAGATCGGCACGCTGATCACCGCGCTCGGCGCCGGCATCGGCGCGCGACGACTTCGACATCGAGAAGATCCGCTATCACCGGATCATCGTGATGACCGACGCCGACGTCGACGGCGCCCACATCCGCACCCTGCTGCTGACCTTCTTCTACCGGCAGATGCCGCGAGGTGATCGAGCGCGGCTATCTCTATATCGCCCAGCCGCCGCTCTATAAGGCCAGCAAGGGCAAGTCCTCGCGCTACCTGAAGGACGACCCGGAGCTGGAAGGCCTTCCTGGTCGACGAGGGGCTGGACGGCGCCGAGCTCGACCTGGCCGACGGCGAGCGGCGCACCGGCCGCGACCTGGAAGCGCTGGTCATCGGCCGCGCGCAACGCCAAGGCCAACATCGAGCGGCTGTCGGCGCGCGCGCCGGCGTTCGCCGTCGAGCAGGCGGCGCTGGCCGGCCTCTTCGGCGACACGCCCGATCCGGCTGCGGCGGCCGCGCGCCTCGACCTCTACGCCGAGGAGGGCGACGGGCCCTGGTCCGGCGAGCGGGTCGAGAGCGGCTACGTGTTCTCGCGCGTGCGCCGCGGCGTCACCGAGCGGATCGTGCTCGACGACCTGCTCAGCCACTCGGCCGACGCCCGGCGGCTGGCCGAGCGGGTCGCAGGAGCTCGCCGAGCCGCTTCGGCAAGCCGGCGACCTTCCGCCGCCGCGAGCGCACGCAGACCATCCGCGGCCCGCTCGACCTGGTCGACGCGGTGTTCGACGCCGGCCGCCGCGGCCTCACCATCCAGCGCTACAAGGGCCTCGGCGAGATGAACCCCGAGCAGCTCTGGGAGACCACGCTGGATTCCAACGCCCGCACCCTGTTGCAGGTGAAGGTCAGCCACGCCGACGACGCCGACGACATGTTCACCCGCCTGATGGGCGACCTCGTCGAACCCCGCCGCGAATTCATCCAGGACAACGCCCTGGACGCCGAGGTGGATATCTAGCGTCCCGCGCCCACTCGGCGTGCTGGCCGACGATGTCCAACACTGCAGCGCCGTAGTGCGCCAGCTTCGCCTCGCCGACGCCGTTCACATCGGTGAGCGCCGCACGGTTGCCGGGTCGCTCGCGGGCGATCTCGGCCAGGGTGCGGTCGGCGAAGATCACGTAGGGCGGCACCGCCTGGGCGGCGGCCTCGCTGCGTCGCCAGGCGCGCAGCGCGTCGAAGAGCGGCAGGTCGCGCTCGGTCATCTCCAGCGGGACGCCGCCGCGACGCTTGCGGGGCCGACCCGAACGCGTGGTGAGGTCGAGCGCCTCCAACGCGCGCCGCATCGTCACCTTGCGCTCGCCGCGGTAGACCGCGCGCACCGCCGTCGGCGTCGCCGAGGCCGACCAGCGGGCGGCCGTCGTTGGGGTCTTCGACCAGCAGGCCTTCGAACAGCAGCTGGTCGATCAGGCCGCGCCAGCCGGCGGGGCTGAACTCGCGGCCGACGCCGAAGGTGGAAAGACCCGCCTCGACGTCGCTGACCTCCTTGGTCTTGCCCAGCAGGTGGTCGACGATGCGGCCGCGGCCGACCCGGCCGGCCAGCCGGTGCACGGCCGACAGCGCCTTCTGGGCCGCTTCGGTGGCGTCGACGCCTTCCACCGGCGAGGTGCAGAGGTCGCAGACGCCGCAGGGCTCGGCGTCCGCCTCGCCGAAATAGCGGCGCACGGCGGCCGCGCGGCACGCGAGGCCCTCCAGCATCGCGTAGAGCTGGCGGCACCTTGCGCACCTGCACCTGCCGCACCTCGTCGGGCAGGCCGCGCGAGGCGATCCGCCGCAGCGCCCAGTTCATGTCGGCCGGGCCGTAGAGGGTGATCCCCTCGGCCGGCGCGCCGTCGCGCCCGGCGCGGCCGACCTCCTGCCAGTAGGCCTCGATCGAGGCCGGCGGATCGGCGTGGATCACGAAGCGCACGTCCGGCTTGTCGATGCCCATGCCGAACGCGATGGTCGCCACCATCACCGCGCCGTCCTCGGCGAGGAACCAGGCGAGGCGGTCGTTGCGGACCTTCTTGTCGAGCCCGGCGTGGTAGGCCTTGGCGGCCACGCCATGCGAGGCCAGCTCCTCGGCGAGCGCCTCGGCGCCGTCCCGCGTGCCGGCGTAGACGATGCCGGAGCGGCCGGCGCGCGCCTTCACCAGCTCGACGACGCGGCCGGCGCCGCGGTGCTTGCGCTCGGCCGCCAGCGCCAGCTCGGGCCGGGCGAAGCTGTCGACGAACTCGCGCGCGTCCTTCGAGCCGCAGCTCGGCGCGGATGTCCTCGCGGGTGCGGGCGTCGGCCGTCGCGGTGAGCGCCAGGCGCGGCACGCCGGGGAACAGCTCGGCCAGGCGTCCCAGGGCGCGGTAGTCGGGCCGGAAGTCGTGGCCCCACTGGCTGACGCAGTGCGCCTCGTCGATGGCGATCAGCGACAGGCGAGCGTTCGCTGCAGGCGCCGCAGCACCGCCTCGCCCATCAGCCCCTCGGGCGCGACGTAGAGCAGCTTCAGCTCGCCGGCCTCGACCCGCCGCCAGGTGCGCGTCGCGCTCGTTGAGGTCGAGGCCGGAGTCCATCCGCGCGGCGGCGACGCCGGCCTGCTTCAGCGCCTCGACCTGGTCGCTCATCAGCGCGATCAGCGGCGAGACCACCAGCGCCAGACCCGGCCCTGATCAGCGCCGGGACCTGGTAGCAGACGCTCTTGCCGCCGCCGGTCGGCAGCACCGCGATCGCGCTGCGCCCCGCCAGCGCCTCGGCCACCACGCCGGCCTGCAGGCCCCGGAAGTCCGCGTGGCCGAACACACGGCGCAGAGTTCGCGGGCGGAATCGAGGTCGGGGACGACGTCGCTATGACAAGGTCCGGGTTCCAACATAGCCGCCGAGCAGCGTCGAGGTATGCCCGATGCTCGATCACGACGCGCGGCGACTTTCCATGGCCAGCCTGGCCGCGCTGGAAGACGTAACGACGCGGAGAGGTCGCCGATGGTCACGTCAAGCTGCGGCACGCGGATGGCCCCTGGCCTTCAACGACGAGTGGCGAATGCGCCCGTTCAGACCTGGGCGGCGACCTTGTTCGGATGCAGCGCTGCTACGGACCATGCGAGACGACTGACGCGACCAGGCGCCGCTCGCCTGCTTGGTGCTCGAGCCGTCGAAGACCTTTCGCCGCATCCTACGGGCCTTAACGCTCCCTCAATCGGCTGGAGCGTCCCATGCGGTTCGGATAAGGAGCGCCGCAGCGGGATGGGGCGCTCACCAAGGCGCGAGCGAACGACGACATGGCCAACTCCGGCGCGCCCCGCGCCCGACGCACTCCAATGCAGGCGCTGGTCTACTGGACGCTGGTGCTGGGCGTCTGGGGGCTGATCTTCATGGTGGCGTTCCTGGCGGTGTTCGCCACCGGGCTGCCCGACACCTCGACGCTCTACCAGGTCCAGCGCCAGCCCTCGATCTCCTACCTCGACCGCTCCGGCGCGCTGGTCGCGGTGCGCGGCAGCCAGGAGTCGCCGCCGGTCGACATCGACCAGCTGCCGCCCTACGTGCCGGCCGCCTTCATCGCCATCGAGGATCGGCAGTTCTACCACCACTTCGGCTTCAACCCGTGGGGCATGGCGCGGGCCGAGTTCTACAACCTCACCCACCGCGGCGAGACGCTGCAGGGCGGCTCGACCATCACCCAGCAGCTCGCCCGCAACCTCTTCCTCACCCCCACCCAGAGCGTGCGCCGCAAGGTGCAGGAGCTGATCCTGGCGGTGTGGCTGGAGACCCGAGTTCTCCAAGAAGCAGATCCTGGCGCTCTACCTCAACCGGGTGAATTTCGGCGGCGGCGCCTACGGCATCGAGGCCGCCGCGCAGCGCTATTTCAACAAGCCCGCCGCGCAGCTGACGCTGGGCGAGGCGGCGCTGCTGGCGGCCACCATGAAGGGGCCGTCGCGCTACAACCCCGCCGCCAACTCCGAGCGCGCCGCCAAGCGCGCCACCGAGGTGCTGAACGCGATGGTGGAGACCCACGCGATCACCGCCGCCGCAGCGCGACGCGGCGTTCGCGGCGCCGGTGCACGTCTCGGCGACGCTGGCCAGCCAGCGCGCGCAGTACTTCACCGACTGGCTCGACGGCCAGGTGCGCGCGCTGCTCGGCAAGGAGCCGACCGAGGATCTGGTGGTCGAGACCACGCTCGACCTGCCGATCCAGGCCGCCGCCGAGCAGGCGGTGCGCGACGGCGTCGCCGCCCACGCGGACCAGGGCGTGCAGCAGGGCGGCGCTGGTGGCGCTGGACGGCCAGGGCCGCATCCGCGCCTATGTCGGCGGCGCGTCCTACGCCGACAGCCAGTTCGACCGCGCCACCCAGGCCCAGCGCCAGGCCGGCTCGTCGTTCAAGCCGTTCGTCTACCTGACCGCCATGGAGGCCGGCCACACGCCGTCAGCGAGCAGGTGGTCGACGAGCCGATCACCATCGGCAACTGGTCGCCGAAGAACTACACCGGCAAGTACCTCGGCCAGATCACCCTGGAGACGGCGCTCGCGCAGTCGATCAACACCGTCGCCGCCCGGCTCGCCAACGAGGTCGGGCACCAACAACGTCGCGGCCACCGCCCATCGGCTCGGCATCACCTCGCAGATCCAGACCGATCCCTCGATGGCGCTGGGCGCGGTCGAGGTCACGCCGCTGGAGATGGCCGAGGCCTACGACGCCTTCGCCAACGGCGGCTATCGTGTGCATCGCCTACGGCATCGAGCGCATCCGCACCGCCGCCGGCCAGGTGCTCTACGACCACGGCGTCGGCGGCGCCGACGCGCACGCCGGTGATCGCCCAGCCGGCGCTCTCGGAGATGGCCGAGATGATGCGCACAGGTGGTGGCGAGCGGCACCGGCGGCGCGGGCGAAGATCGGCGGCTACGACCTCGCCGGAAAGACCGGCACCACCAGCGACTACCGCGACGCCTGGTTCGTCGGCTTCACCGGCGGCTTCGTGGCCGCGGTCTGGGTCGGGCGCGACGACAACACCCCGATGAGGCGGGTCACCGGCGGCGGCCGCGCCGGCGGAGATCTGGCAAGGCCTTCATGGCGCCGGTGCTGCCGCATATCCGCGCCGAGGCGATCCCCGGCGGCGCGGCGCCCGGCCCCGCCCAGCCCGACCTGATCGGCAACCTGATCGACGGCGCCGAGAACGCCGCGCCGGCCGCCGAAGCGCCGATCCCGGACGAAGCCCCGCAAGGCGAGCCACCCCCGACGCTGCGGCCCGATACCCCCTCCCAGGCCAACCCGCCGCCGTTTTGAGCGATGCGGCCGGGCTACCCCCCGAAGCGGTGCAGCTCGGCCCCGTACGTCCGCAGCCAGGCGCGGTGGGGGCGGGGATCGCCGATCAGGCGGCGGACCTCGGCCCAGAACTTCGGGCTGTGGTTGGCCTGCAGCAGGTGCGCGCACTCATGGGCCGCGACGTAGTCGGCGACCGCCGGCGGCGCCAGCGCCAGGCGCCATGAGAGCCGGATCGAGGCCAGGCGCCCGCGCTGCGACGGGGTGCAGGAGCCCCAGCGGCTGCGCGGATCGCCGAGGCCGAAGCGCGGCGTCTCGACACCCAGCACGCCGCAATGCCGCTCCAGCCTGGGCGCGAACCAGACCCGCGCCTCGCGGTTGACGAGGCCGATGATCGCGGCGGCGTAGAGCCCGTCGTCCGCGCCGAGCTTCAGCCGCACGCCGCGCTCCCATCCGTCGCCCTCCACGCTGGCCCGGCCCGGCGCCCGCCCAAGCCGGCAGGGCTCGCCGAACAGCGTGAGTGCGAGTCCTGGGCAGAGCCTGGTCGGGGGCTTCAACTCCGCCGCCCGCTCGGTGATCCAGGCGCGACGCTCGTGGGCGAAGGCTGCCGCTTCCGCGAGCCGGCGCGGGGTCGGCGCGATCGCCAGCACCTCGCCCTTCGCCCGGTCGATACGCAGCGATACGCGGCGGGCGCGCCGGCTCACCGTCAGCCGCACCGGAACGGCGCCCACCTCGATCACCTCGCCGTCGGCGTGCCGAATCGCGCGCTGGAACATCGGCGGAGCTAAGACGCAGCCGGCCCTTGCGTGAATTCACAATCCGCCGGCGGCCACGGGATTTCGGGCGGGGCGCGGCGGCGGCGCGGCGGGCGCCGGCGGATGAGCGGCTGCATCGAAATCGGTGCGCGGGCCGAGCGTATGGCCCGCGAGCGGCGTGGCGGGTCGCGTCTGGGCGCCGACATCCAGGCCAGCCAGGGCGGCCGCCAACGCGCCGACGACGATGACCAACTGGCTTGATGACAAACTCCGCACGGTTTCGTGAACGTGCTCAACGCCAACGGGTTCACGGCAACGCCTGACCCCGCCGGTCGGCGGCAATCCCCTCGCAACCCGAATCCGGCGACAGTCGGCGCGGAATGACCGCCATCGCCCTCGAGCATCCGAACCCACGCACCCCGGCGAGCGCGGCGCAGGCCCTGCGCGAGGTCCGCGCCCGCTACCTGATCCTCTGGGTGATCCCGATCGCCCTGGGCGCCGCGGTGAGCTTCGCGCCGCCGATCCTGAACGACGGCGACACCTTCTGGCACGTCGCGGCGGGGCGCTGGATGATCGCCCACGGCGCCGTGCCGGCGACCGACCCGTTCTCCTACACCTTCGTCGGCCGCCCCTGGATGGCGCACGAGTGGCTGAGCGAGGTCGGCATGGCGACCGCCTGGCTGCTGGCCGGCTGGAGCGGTGTCATGCTGCTGACCGGCGCGGCGGCGGGCGTGCTGGCGGCGGCGCTGGGCCGCTGGCTGCTGCGATGGCTCTCGCCGCCCGCCACGCTGACGACGCTGGCGCTCAGCCTCGCCTGCGTCGCCCCCGGAATGTTGGCGCGGCCGCACTTCCTGGTGCTGCCCCTGCTGGCGCTGTGGACCATCGCGCTCATCGCCGCCCGCGAACGGCGCCAGGCCCCCGCGCCCTGGCTGGCGCTGGCGATGGTGCTCTGGGCCAACCTGCACTCCAGCTTCGTGATCGGCCTCCTCATCGCCGCGGCGCTTGGCCTGGAAGCGCTGCTCGACGTCGGCGCCTGGCGCTGGCGCACGCTGGTCGGCTGGGCGGCGTTCCTGGCGTTGAGCGGGCTCGCCACGCTGGCGACGCCGCACGGGATCGACGGCCTCACCTTCCCGCTGAAGGTGCTCGACATGAAGACGCTGGCCGTCATCACCGAGTGGCAGGGGCCGGACTTCCTGAAGTGGCCGCCGAGCAGCCTGGAGATCGCCCTGCTGGCCGGGGTGCTGGTCGCCTTCTGGCGCGGCGTGCGGCTGAGCGCAGTACGGGCCCTCATCTTGCTGGGGCTGCTGCACATGAGCCTGCAGCATGTGCGCCAGGAGGTGCTGCTCGGCGTCGTCGCGCCGCTGATCCTGGCCGAGCCGCTCGGCCGCGCGCTTGGCCGCGCCGAGCCCGGGACCATGGGCCGGCCGATGCCGGCGCCGCAGGCCGCGCTCGCCTGGTCGCTGGCGCTGCTCGCCATAGCGGTGCGGCTGCTGGTTCCCGAGGTTCGCGTCGACGGGCCGACCGCGCCGGTCACCGCGCTGGCGCACGTCCCGGCGGCGCTGCGCACCCAGCCGGTGCTGAACGACTACGACTTCGGCGGCTACCTGATCTTCGAGGGCGTGCGCCCCTACATCGACGGCCGCGCCGACATGTACGGCGACGCCTTCGTGGCCGACGACGACCAGATCCAGCGCGCCAGCCAGTCCGCCATGGACGCCGCCATCGCCCGCTACCACATCCGCTGGGCCATCCTCAGCCCCAACCGCCCACTCACCGATGCGCTGGCCCGTACGCCGGGCTGGAAACGCACGTATGCGGACAGGTACGCGGTCGTCCTGGTGAAAGCGGGGAAGTAGGAGCCTACGCCGTCTTCGCCGCCTCCAGACCGAGCTCAGCCATCATCTGCTCACGGATGATGAACTTCTGCACCTTGCCGGTCACCGTCATCGGGAACGCGTCGACGAAGCGCACGTAGCGCGGGATCTTGAAGTGGGCGATCTGGCCGCGGCAGAAGGCGCGGATCTCCTCCTCGCTGGCCTGCTCGCCGGGACCCAGCCGCACCCAGGCGCAGAGCTCCTCGCCGAAGCGCGCGTCGGGCACGCCCACCACCGCAACGTCGGCCACCTTCGGGTGGGTGTAGAGGAACTCCTCGATCTCGCGCGGATAGACGTTCTCGCCGCCGCGGATCACCATGTCCTTGATGCGCCCGACGATGTTGGCGTAGCCGTCCGCGTCGATCGTCGCCAGGTCGCCGGTGTGCATCCAGCCCTCGGCGTCGATCGCCTCGGCGGTCCGGGCCGCATCGTCCCAGTAGCCCTGCATCACCGAATAGCCGCGCGTGCAGAGCTCGCCCGCAACGCCGCGCGGCGCCAGCCGACCCTCCGCGTCCACCACCTTGGCCTCCAGGTGCGGCTGCACGCGGCCGATCGTGGAGACGCGGCGCTCCACCGGGTCGTCCACGCTCGGTCTGGAAGCTCACCGGACTGGTCTCGGTCATGCCGTAGGCGATCGTCACCTCACTCATGTGCATCCGGTCGAGCACCTGGCGCATCACCTCCACCGGGCACGGCGCGCCGGCCATGATCCCGGTGCGCAGCGAGGACAGATCGCGGGCGGCGAACTGCGGCGAGGCGAGCTCGGCGATGAACATGGTGGGCACGCCGTAGAGCGCGGTGCAGCGCTCGACTTCCACCGCCGCCAGCGTCGCCTCCGGCTCGAAGATCGGGGCCGGGAAGACCATCGCCGCGCCGTGCGTGACCGCGGCGAGGTAGCCCATCACCATGCCGAAGCAGTGGTAGAGCGGCACCGGCGCGCAGATGCGGTCGCTCGGCCGTCAGCCGCTGGGCGATGCCGACGAAGTAGCCGTTGTTGAGGATGTTGCGGTGGGTGAGCGTCGCGCCCTTCGGCAGCCCGGTGGTGCCGCTGGTGAACTGGATGTTGATCGGGTCGGTCGCGCTCGAGCATCGCCCGCGATCTCGGCGAGCGCCCGTCGTGCGCCGGCTCGGCGAGGCCCGGGATGTCGTCGATGTCGAACCAGCCCGGGCCTGACCTCGCCGCCGATCTTGATCGCGGCCCTCAAGGTGGGAAGCCGCGCCGCCGCCAGCGCGCCCGGGAAGGCGTCGGGCAGCTCCGGCGCCAGCGCCTCGACCATCGCCACGTAGTCGCTGGTCTTGTAGCACTCGCCGCAGACCAGCGCTTTCACGCCGACCTTGTTCAGCGTGTATTCGAGCTCGGAGAGCCGATAGGCCGGGTTGACCGTCACCAGGATCATGCCCGGCCTTGGCGGCGGCGAACTGGGTCAGCACCCACTCGGCGCAGTTCGGCGACCAGATGCCGATCCGGTCGCCCACGTCGAGCCCCAGCGCCAGCAGTCCGGCGGCCATCGCGTCGGCCCGCGCCGCCAGGCTCGCCCAGCTCCAGCGGATGTTCTGATGCACCGAGACGATCGCGTCGGCGCCGCCCCACTGCACGCGCCGCGGCGTCCAGCGCCTGGCCGATGGTGGTCTCCAGCAGCGGCGGCGCGTGCGCCCCTTTGACGTAGCTCAGCTCGGCGTCCATCCGGCGCTCTACGCCCGCCGCGGGATCAGCACCATCATGCGCTCGTAGCCCTTGATGAAGACCGAGTAGCTGCGCTGCGGCTCTTCCAGGAGGCGGATCTCCGGGAAGCGCTTCAGGATCTCCTCCCAGATGATGGTCAGCTGCAGCTCGGCGAGGCGGTTGCCGACGCAGCGGTGGATGCCGAAGCCGAACGACAGGTGCTGGCGCGGATGCGGGCGCTCGATGTTGTACGCGTACGGATCGTCGATGACCTCTTCGTCGCGGTTGCCCGAGACGTACCACATCACCACCCGGTCGCCCTCGCGGATGTGCTTGCCCTTGAACTCGAAGTCCTGGTTGGCGACCCGCGCCATGTGCGCCAGCGGGGTCTGCCAGCGGATGGTCTCCGACACCATCGAGGGGACCAGCGCCGGGTTCGCGCGCAACTTGGCGTTCTGCTCGGGGTAGCGGTTCAGCGCGTAGATCGAGCCGGAGATGGTGTTGCGGGTGGTGTCGTTGCCGCCGATGATCAGCAGGGTGACGTTCGAGAAGTACTGGTCCATCGACGAGTGGCGCGTGTCGGACCCGTGCGCCAGCATCGAGATCAGGTCGCCGGCCGGCGGGGCGTTCACCCGCTCGTTCCACAGCTTGATGAAGTAGGCGCGGCAGTCGGCCAGCAGCTGGCGGCGCTCGGCGTAGGTGTTCCACGGGCCATGGCCCGGCGCGGTGGTCATGGTGTCGGACCACATCGTCAGCTTGCGGCGCTCCTCGAACGGGAAGTCGAAGAGCGTGGCCAGGGTCATCGTGGTCAGCTCCTTCGACACCAGGTCGACCCAGTCGAAGGGCTCGCCGATCGGCAGGCTGTCGAGGATCAGGCCGGCGCGCTCGCGGATCACCGGCGCCATTTCGTGGAGGCTGCGTCGGGCGCCACGGCCGGGCTCACGGTCTTGCGCTGGATGTCGTGGCCCGGCGGATCCATGTTGATGAAGCTGTTGTCGTCGTCGCCGGCGTCCGGTCGGTATCGCCGCCGGTCTCGCGCTCGATGAAGGCGTCGGGCGGCAGCACGCTGGGCTTGGGCGGCAGACCGATGCCCTTGGCCGACGAGAACACCTGGTGGTTGGTGTCGATGGCCATGATGTCGTTGTACTTGGTGATCGACCAGAACGCCCCGTAGTTGCTGTCGGGCGTGAAGTGCACCGGGTCCTCGGCGCGCAGCCGCTCGAAGTAGGCCCAGTGCCCGTCGTCGCGGAAGGCCGACGCCCACGCCGGGTTCAGCCGCTCCAGCGGCGCCTCGTAGGCGCGTCGGCGGTGCAGCGCCTTCTGCTCGGCGAGCAGGTCGACGGCGGTGTCGGGCATTTCGGAGCGCTCCTCGCGTAGAATGACCCGATCATCGGCCCGGAACCGGGGCGGGATCAATAGAGCTGCGCCCCACCCTGCACACGAAGCGGGGTCTGGACGCGCGGCCCAGACCGCTCTTAGCTCAGTCCGAGCGCCATGGGCGGCGCGGACGCGGAGGTTCGGTGGCCGATATCCGTCCCTACAGGACAGGCGATCTGGAGGATCTCTACGGGATCTGCCTCGCCACCGGCCTGGCGGGCCAGGATGCGTCGGGCATCTACGCCGATCCCAAGCTGGTCGGCCACATGTACGCAGCGCCCTACGCCGTGCTCCTTCCGGAGTGCGCGCTGGTGGCGGAGGACGAGCAGGGTGTCGCCGGCTACATCCTGGGCGCGGCTGACACCGAAGCGTTCGAAGCGAGGCAGGAGAGCGACTGGTGGCCGGCGCTGCGGCGCCGATACCCCGACCCGAGCGGCGCGCCGCCGGCCGGTTGGACCGCGGATCAGCGGCTCGGATACCTGATCCATCACCCGCGCCCGCTCCGCCCCGCCCTGCTCGAGCGCTTCCCGGCCCATCTGCACATCGACCTGTTACCGCGCCTGCAGGGCCAGGGGCTGGGCCGGCGGATGATGGACGCCTGGCTGGCGCTGGCGGCCTCGATGGGCGCCCGCGGCGCGTTCCTGGAGTGCTCGGCCCAGAACGCCCGGGCGCTGCGCTTCTACCGCGCCTACGACCGCCTCAGCGAGGAGGCCGACTGGTCGAGCCGCCACACGCGGCTGTTTGCGACGGCGCTGTAGCGTCCCCGGCGTGCGTGGAGGCGCCTTGCGCCCCTCCACCCACCTCGACGGAGGACTCCCTATCCCTTGGGGCGCACCGCCGTGTTCGCGGCCTGCGTCGAGGGGTTGGCGATGACCATCAGCGGATCGTGGGCGAGCCAGCGCTTGGCCTCCGCCTTCACCTCGTCGAGAGTGATGGTCTCGTAGTCGCTCTCCCAGGTCTTGGCGGTGGCGATCTGGTCGGGGTGCGCCCACGAGCCGTCGAGCATGGCGATCCACCAGGGATTGGAGATCTCCCGCGTCGCGCCGTCGTCCAGCAGCGGACGGCGGGCGCGCTCCAGCATCGCGTCGGTGATGTCGCCGTCGGCGAGCTGCTGGGCGATCTTGCGCAGCTCGCCAGCCACGACGTCGGTGGCGTCGGGGGCGGTGTCGATGGCCACGCTGAGCGCGCCCTGGTCGCCGCCGCGGGCGAGATCGACGTTCACCGCCGGCGAATAGGCCTTGCCGAGCCGCTGGCGGATGTCGTCGATCGCCTGGTTCTGGACGATCGAGGCCAGCAGGTCGAGCGTGCGCTGCTCGCGCACCTTCTGCGGCGTCCAGACGAACAGCGGCCAGGTGGCGAGCACGGTGGCCTTCTCGGGCGTGCCGTCGTGGGTGGTGAGCACCGGCGCGGCCTCCGGCGGCGGGTAGCGCACGTGCGGCGCGTCGGGCCGGCGGGTGTCGCGCCACTGCCGCGGCGGCAGCGCGCCCAGCGTCTTGGCGACCGCATCGACGGCGGTCTGCTGGTCGATGTCGCCGACGATGGTGACCTCGAGCGCGTCGTTCTTCAGGATCGGCCCGAGCATGCGGGCGAAGTCGGCGCTCTTGACCCCGTCGAGGTCGTGCTCGTCGGGCAGCGTCGGCACGCGCGGCGGCGGCATCGCCTTGTCGCGGGCCAGCGCCGCGGCGAAGTCGGGCTCGGTGCGGCTCATCTCGTAGAGCGTGCGAACCGCGGTCGGGATGCGGGCGTCGACCGCCGGGCGGAAGCCGGGGTCGGAGAGGTAGGCCGCGATCAGTTGCAGCTCGACGTCGAGGTCGGAGGGCCGCGTAGCGCCGCCGATCTCGAAGGCGTCGCGCTCGATCGAGAACTCGAACTCGCAGGCGTGCGCCTCGCAGAGCCGCACGGTGTCCTCGAAATCGTTCTTGCCGAGCCCGCCTTCGCGCAGCAGCGAGGCGCCGAGCCGGGCGGCCGGCAGGTCCTTCGGATCGAGCTCCTCCTGGCCGGCGCCGAAGCGGATACGGATTTCCACCCGATCCTGGGCGTTCTGGCTCGACTTGAAGTTCAGGCGCACGCCGTTGGCGAACGGGATCTGGTCGCGTCGACGTCGGGCAGCGCCTCCGCGCTCGTCACCTGGCCGGGCGGGCCGAAGCTGGTGTAGGCCCAGGTGCGGCCGACATGGGCGGCGGGCGCGCGCCGGCGCAGGACCGGCCTCGTCATGACGCCAGGCGGCGAGCACCGCGGCGTCCGGCTGCGCGGTGGGCTCGATCAGCACGATCTCGGGCTGGCCGGCGTGGGTCCAGACGCGGGCGAACTCGGCGTTGACCTTGGCGCGGGTCAGCACCTTCAGCGCCAGGCGGCCGATGCGCTGGTCCTCCTCGGCGGTGGAGAAGGTGCCGTTCTGGGTGAGGTTGGAGACGATGCTCTCGGCGAGCTGGCTGCCGGTCATCGTCGGCGCCTGGCCGACCTCGGCTTCCACCTGTGCGTTCAACGCTTTGACGCCGGCCTGGTACTCCTCGTCGGTGAGGCCGTAGAGCGACAGCCGCCGCATCTCGCCGGCGATGGCGGCCATCGCGCCGCGCCAGTCCTGGTCGCGCAGCGTGGCGGAGACGCAGGTGGCCTCAGCGGCGTTGTAAATCTCGTCACGCGCCACCTCGGCCGAGATGAACGGCGGCTTGTCGCCGTTGGCGAGCACCGAAAGCCGCTTGTCGAGCGTCGTCTGCCAGAGCGCTGTCTCGAAGTCGCCGGTGCGCGAGACGACGCCCTCTTGCTTGGGCGTGTCCTTGTCCTCGGTGCGGCAGACCTGCAGCGTCGGCGGGGCCTTGTCCTGCACGGCCACCATCACGGCGATCGGCCGTTTCATGTCGACGTGCCCCAGGTCGGGCTTGGGCGCCGCCGGGGTGTCGTTCTTCCAGCCGCCGAACGCGGCGATGATCCGCGCCTTCAGCTCCTCGCGCGGCTCATCGCCGACCGCCACCACGATGGAGGTCTCCGGCCGGTACCAGCGGTGGTAGAAGTCGCGGATGGTGTCGGCGTTCACCGACTGGATGATCTGCTTCAGGCCGATCGGCGCGCGCTTGGGGCCGAGCAGGGTCGGAGCCATGAAGCTCAGGGTCTGCTCGGCGAGGTCGCCGAGCGCGCTGCGGCTGCCGACGTACTCCGACATGATGACGCCGCGCTCGCGGTCGACCTGATCCTGCGGGATCGTCGAGGCCGTCGGCGACGTCGCGCAGCCAGCTGAACGCCAGATCGAGCCGATCGGGCGTGATCTCGGAAAGGTCGAGGCTGAACGTGGTGGAATCGAAGGTGGTCTCGGCGTTCTGGTCGCGCCCGATCGAGACGCCGATGTCGGCGAAGTCCTTCATCACCGTGCCGGGCGCGAAGTGCGTCGAGCCGTTGAAGGACATGTGCTCGAGGAAGTGGGCGACGCCGCGCTCGTTCTGCGTCTCGTCCTCGCTGCCGGCCCCGACTTTGAGGATGACCGCCACCTTGCGGGTGCCGGCCCGGCGCATGACGCCGTAGGTCAGCCCGTTCGGCAGCTTGCCGATCTCGGCCTCGGGGTTGGGCCGCGTCAACGGATAGGCCGGATCGTCCGGGGACAGCTGCGTGGCCGGCGTCTTGGCCGTGGCGGCCCGCACAGGCGCCGCGGCCAGCCCCGCAACAGCGAGCAGGCCCGCGCCGAGCGCCGCGCACGCCAGCGCCCGCGTCAATCTCTCGATCATGCGAAGATCATCTCTCAAATGCGGTCCGACCTTACCGCGCCAGCCGCGCCGGCGCGAGCCGGCGTAAAGGCCGATCCGCTAGGCGCAATAGAGGGCGCCTTCATGGCGCCTGCGAGCCGCGCCCGCGTCAATTGCGCTCACCCGAGCGGTGAAAGCCCGGACGTTGCCACCCTCGCACGGGCTAGCTTGCAGCCATCCGCATCCATCCCTACCGTCTCGCTCTCCGCGCGGGACTGAGGGCGCCATGCCTGGGGACTACGAATATCGCGGGTTGATGGCGCAAGCGTGGGACCTTCTGCGCGGCGACTATGCGGCCTGGACGGACCGCCCGTTCTACCGCGCCATTATCGAGCGTCGCGATGGACCGGCGCTGGACGTCGGCTGCGGGACCGGGCGCCTCTTACTCGACTACCTGCAGGCCGGTCTCGACGTAGACGGCGTCGACAATTCACCGGAGATGCTCGAGATCTGCCGCGCCAAGGCGGCTGTGTCCGGCGTCGACGTAGCGGGCCGCCTGTTCGAGCAGGAGATGGATCGGCTGGCGCTCGCGCGCCGATACGCGACCATCTTCGCGCCCTCCTCGACATTCCAGTTGCTGACCGACGCGTCGGCGGCGACCCAGGCCATGATGCGATTCCGTGACCATCTGCAGCGGGACGGTCTGCTGGTGATGCCGTTCATGTCGAAGCTCTGGCATGGGCGGCGCACCCCGCCGCAGATGGAGTGGTGTGACTGGTACAAGCTGGGCGAAGCACAGCGTCCCGAGGACGGCGCCACCATCCGACGCTGGACACGCGCGCGCTACGACCATGACCAACAGCTCGAGCACGAGGAGAATCGTTACGAGGTCCTGCTGGGCGGCGTCGTCACCCAGACCGAGCACCTCGGCCGTTCGCCCTGCGTGCGCTGGTATTCCCAGGCCCAGGCGAGCGCGCTCCACGAACAGAACGGGTTCACCGTCGCTGCGATGACGTCAGGCTTCACCTTCGATCCGGCCACGCCGGAAGACACCATGTTCTGCATCCTCGCGACGCGCCGCTAAGCGTCTCGAACGGAGAGTGCGGCGCGCCTCCCGCAAGGTCCCGTTTGGATCCGAGAGCGGCCATGCCGGCGAGAGGCAAACGACCTATACCCGCGTTCGGTAGTCCCAGCTCTGCTCTCGCTCACAGCGTGAGCGCGGAGGTCGCTAAGGCGCGGTTGCGAACACTCCCCCTAGTGGGCGTTGCGGTTGCGCTCGGTCATCGGGCCGGCGCTGCAGAACGGGACGGCGATCAGGCAGGCCAGGAACAGCCAGGCGCTGATCCGGAAGACGTCGTCGAAGGCCAGCGTCAGCGATTGGCGCACGACGCCCTGCATCACCGTGGCGGCGGCGACGTCCTGGCCGCGGGCCGGCTCGAGCCCGCTCTGGCCGAAGCGCAGCACCAGCCCGGCCAGCGCGTCGCGCGCCCCGCCGGAGCGGCCGAGGGCGCGGTCGAGCGCCTGCGCGTGGCCCAGCGTGAAGGCGATCAGCCAGGTGTTCACCGCCGCGATGCCGACCGCGCCGCCGAGGTTGCGCAGGAGGTTGTTGAAACCCGAGGCGTCCTTCAGCTCGGCGTCGCTCATGTCCTTCAGCGCCATCCCCACCACCGAAACCATGGTGAAGAGCACGGCGACGCCGCGCACCGCCTGCGGCCAGAACAGCTCCCAGAAACCCCAGTCGGGCCCCATCGCCGACATCATCCAGAACGAGACGAAGTAGAGCACCAGTCCGACGGCCATCATCAGGCGCAGGTCGACCCGCATCGCCAGCCAGGCCGACGGCCCGGCGGCGAGCGTCATGAAGACGCCGGAGATGAACACCGTCGAGCCGATGTCGAGGCTGGTGAAGTCGCGCACCCGGGCCAGGAACACCGGGATCAGGTAGACGCTGGTGTAGAGCCCGAAGCCCATCGCGAACGACAGCACGCTGGCCGCCGCGAAGCCTCGTCGTCGGAACGGCGCGATGTTGACCAGCGGCCGCGGCGAATAGAGGCAGCGCTCGATGAAGACGACGCCGGCGATGGCGGCGATCCAGGCCATCGCGGCGACGATGCGGTCCTGGAACCACTGGCGCTGCGGCCCCTCCTCCAGCACGTACTGCAGCCCGCCCAGGAACGCGGCCAGGCTGGCGGCGTGCAGCCAGTCGATCTTCGCGAGCAGCCGCGGCTCGGCCTTGTCGAAACGGCCCAGCGCCACCAGCGCCAGCGTCACCACCGCGCCCGGGCCGATGTTGAGGAAGAACAGCCAGCGCCAGCCGAGGCTGTCGGTGATCCAGCCGCCGATCGCCGGACCCAGTGTCGGCGCCAGCGTCGACATCACCCCCAGCAGCGCGACCGACCCCGCCGCCTCGGCGCCGTCGAAGAAGGCGAAGCCAGTGGCGAACGCCAGCGGGATCATCGCGCCGCCGACGAAACCCTGGATGGCGCGGAACGCCACCATCGACGGCAGGTCCCAGGCTGCGCCGCACGCCAGGCTGGTCACGCGTGAAGAGCGCCGCCGAGCCGACGAACACCCAGCGGGTCGAGAGCGCCTGCGCGAGGTAGGCCGACAGCGGGATCATCACGATCTCGGCCATCAGGTAGGCGGTCTGGATCCAGTCGATCTCGTCGAGGCTGGCCGACAGCCCCGCCTGGATCGAGCCCATCGAGGCGACGACGATCTGGATGTCCAGCAGGGCCATGAACTGGCCGACCGCCATCACGAAGAAGATCGTCATCTTCTTCCAGGGCGCCAGCGATGCTGCGGGGCTGCGAACGCTGTCGGGATCGGCGGTGATCGCGCTCAAACCCTGAAGCTCCCCTCACCCGCGCCCTTGCCGCGCTTCGTTTCATGCTAGCATCATCCGCGGACGGGATGCGCGTTCAGGGAGTGATCCGTAGCAGGCATGGCGAGCGGCGGTTCAAGGGGCTCGGCCGCCACGGCCCGCTGGCGCGCGCTCGTCGTCGGCCTGGCGGCCGTCGCGGCGATCGCCGCCGGCTTGCTGTGGATCTTCGCCGACAAGCCGACAACGTCGACCGACGACGCCTACGTGCAGGGCGACAAGACCATCGTGTCTCCGAAGGTGCGCGGCATGGTCACCGCCATCGCCGCCCATGAGAACCGGCGGGTGGCCGCCGGCGAGCTGCTGGTCAGCATCGACCCCGAGGAATACGACCTGCAAGATCGCGCAGGGCCAGGGCGACCTGATGGCGGCGCGTGCGGCGGAGCGGACGGCCAAAGCCGGGCTCTCCAGCCTCGACGCCGAGGAGAAGGTGACGGAAGGCGCGGTGAACTCCGCCGAGCAGGCGGCCGGCTCGAACGCCATCGCCAACCCGACCTTCCGCCAGGCTTTCCAGACCGCGCACGGCCAGGCGCTGGTCGCCGCCCGCACCCGCGGGCAGATCGAGGCCGCGCTCTCCGAGGCAGTTGTCGCCGAGTACCGCGCCAAGACCGAGCTCGACGCTGCGAAGCTGCAGAAGGCGCAGACCCAGGTGACGGCGCCGGCGGCGGGCATCGTCGCCGACATCCAGGCCAGCGTGGGCTCGATGGTGCAGCCGGGCGTGACCCTGATGACCATCATCGGCGAGGCGCAGCCGGCGGTCACCGCCAACTTCAAGGAGACCCAGATCGGCCGCATGCACGCCGGTCAGGCCGCCACCGTCCACATCGACGCGCTGCCGGGCCGCAGCTTCACCGGCCACGTCGAGTCGATCGCGCCGGGCTCGGGCTCGCAGTTCGCGCTGCTGCCGTTCGAGCCGGGCGCCGGCAACTTCACCAAGATCGTCCAGCGCGTGCCGGTGCGGATCGTACTCGACCCCGGCCAACCGGGGCTCGAGCGCCTGCGCTCAGGCCTCTCGGCCGAGGTGACGGTGCGCCTGGAGCCCTGACCCCGGAAACGGGATCAGGGCTGCGCGTGAACCAGCTGGCGCTAAGGCGCCGAGTTGGTCGCCGCGTTGGCAGAGCTGTTGGACGCGTCGGCCGCTGCGGTGACGGCGCTGTTCGCCTGCGCGCTGGCGTCGGCGGCGGAAGCGTTGGCGTCGGCGGCGGCTGCGCCTGCACTGCCTGCAGCCGCGTTCGCGTCCGCCGCGTCGCTCTTCTTGCACGCCCCAACGAGCAGTAGCGCGGCGGCGGCGCTGACGATGAGCGCTGAACGGAATGTTGCGAGTTTCATGAGCAAGCAGCCTTGTTTTGGAACAACCACCACCGGCAACGCAAAGCGAAGCTGGAGGTTGCCAACTGAATCGCTGGGGCGCGAAATCAACCTCGAACTCGGCCCCGCGTAGCGGCGCAAACGCGCTTCAGGCTGTCGCCTTCGCCCGCTCCAGCGCGGCGCGGACCAGCGGGAGGCGGTCGTTGCCGAAGTACATGTCGGACCCGCCGACGAAGATGGTCGGCGAGCCAAAGCCGCCGCGGCGCCATCACCTCGTCGGTGTTGGCGCGTAGCTGGTCCTTGATGGCCGGCCCGGCTTGCGCGGCCAGCAGCGCGTCGGCGTCGCGGCCGAGCCCGGCGCGGTCGCACACCGCCCGCAGCACCGCGTCCTGCGAGATGTCGGCGTCATCGCCCCAGTAGGCCTCGAACACGGCGGTCGCGAACGGGACCAGCTTGCCCTGCGGCGCCAGCACCAGGCACATCCGCATCGCCTTGACGCTGTTCACCGGGAAGACGCTGGGCGGCATCTTGATCTTCAGACCCGCCACCCGCGCCCAGTCCTGCAGGTCCTTGCCCGAATAGCGCGCCTTGGCCGGCACCGGGTGGGCGCGGCCCTCGTAGACCGACGGGTTGATGGTGTTGAAGATGCCGCCGACCAGGATCGGCCGCCAGCGTGATCTCGGCGCCGAACTCGGCCGCGAGCGGCTGGATGTTGTGGAACGCCAGATAGGTCCACGGGCTGGAGCAGTCGAAGAAGAACTCGATCATCGGCGCGGCGCTCCTTTTCCCCATCTATCCACTCCGCGAGCGCGGCTGTCAGTTCCAGATCGGCGGGCGCCGGTCCTTCCAGGGCGCTTCCTTTTCCAGCTGGGCGGCGAGGCGGAAGAGGGTGGCCTCGTCGGCGTAGCGGGCGGTGAACATCATGCCGATCGGCAGGCCGCCCGTCGACCAGGCCAGCGGCAGCGAGATCGAGGGCTGGCCGGTCATGTTGGCGACGCCGGGGAACGAGAAGAACTCGCCGTTGCGCCGGCCGATGTCGCGCGGGGCGTTCAGCACCGGCGACAGGTAGCCGATCGGCGGCGGCGGCGCGGCCAGCGTCGGCGTCAGGAAGACGTCAAACGTCTCGTAGAGCTGCAGCGCCTGGCGGGCGAGCACGCGCAGGGTCTGCGCGTCGGCCATCGCGTCCATGCCGCCGGCGCGCTGGCCGCCTTTCCAGCTCGCCCAGGTCAGCGGCTCGAACTCGTCGTCCGTCGGCTCGCGACCGATCTCGCCGATCATGCGGCGCATGCCGGCGGCGAAGTTGGCGCCCGAAAACGCGCCCTGCGCGCCCCACATCGCGCGCTGATCGACCGGCAGGTCGCGCGGGACCACCTCGTGGCCGAGCTTTTCCAGCAGCGTCGGCGGTGGCTTCGAGCGCCGCCTGCACCTCGGGGTGCACCGGCCGGCCGTTGGCGGTAGCGCTCGACCAGGCGATCTTCAGCCGGCCCGGCGCGCAGCCGATCTCGTCGGCGTAGGGGCGCTCCTTGGCGGGCGCGGCGTAGGGCGAGCCGGGCTCGGGCCGGCCGGTGACGTCGAGCATCACGGCGCTGTCGCGGACGGTGCGGGTGATCACATGCTCGACCACGAAGCCCTGCGCGAAGTCGTAGCCGTCCGGCAGGTGCGGGCTGCGGTCGCGGGTCGGCTTCAGCCCGACGAGGCCGCAGCAGGAGGCCGGGATGCGGATCGAGCCGCGCCCGTCGCCGCCGTGCGCCATGGGCACGATGCCGGCCGCCACCGCGGACGCCGCGCCCCCAGACGAGCCGCCGACGATGTGGTCGAGATTCCAGGGATTGCGGCAGGGGCCGTAGAGCTGGCCCTCTGTGGTGCCGGCGATGCCGAACTCCGAGAGGTTGGTCTTGCCGATCGTGGCGACGCCGCTCTGGCGGTAGCGGCGCATCAGGCCGCTATCCGCCGCATCCACCACGCCGCGGCAGATAGCGGCTGCCGCTGGTCCGCGGCCAGCCGGCGACGGCGATCATCAGGTCCTTGACCAGGAACGGCACGCCGCGAAACGGCCCGTCGGGCAGCGCGTCGGCGCCCGCCCGCGCCTCGTCGAAGGCCTGGTAGACCACCGCGTTGATCTTCGGGTTGTGGCGCTCGACCCTCGCAATCGCCGCCTCGATCAGCTCGGCCGGAGTCACCTTGCGCTGCGCAACCAGCTCGGCCAGGCCGACGCCATCGTGGTCCGCGTAGTCGTCCATGCTGTTCCTCCGGCGGCTTCGCTCGTAGTGAAGCACGCCGGCGTGCGATCGAGGGAGCCGAAATTGACCTATTCGCAGCAGCTCCACGGACACCTGATCGGTCGGCAGGGCTCGCGCAGGTCGCTGAACACGCCGGCTTTGGTGGTCGATGTCGAGGCGCTGGACCGCAACATCGCGGCGATGGCGAGCTTCGCGGCGGACGCGGGGCTGAAGCTGCGGCCGCACGCCAAGACCCACAAGAGCGCCGACATCGCGCGCCGGCAGATCGCCGCCGGGGCGCTGGGGGTCTGCTGCGCCAAGCTCGGCGAGGCCGAGGCGCTCGCTGACGAGGGGATCGAGGGGCTGCTGATCACGTCGCCGGTGGTGGGCGCGCCGGCGGTGGAACGGCTGATTGCGCTGGCGGCCAAGGCGCCGACGCTGATGGCGGCTTGCGACAACCCGGACGCGGTGGCGGCGATCGGCGCGGCGGCGAAGGCCGCGGGCGTCAGCCTCACGCTGTTGGTCGACGTCGACCCGGGCCTGCGGCGCACCGGCGTCGCCGACGCGCCCGCCGCGCTGGCGCTCGCCCGCCAGATCGACGCGCATCCGCAGCTGAGGTTCGGCGGCGTGCAGTTCTACTGCGGCGCCGAGCAGCACATCGAGGACTACGCGGCGCGGCGCGAGGCGATCGTCGGCAAGATGCAGCGCCTGACCGCGGCCATCGATGCGCTGCAGGCCGCCGGCCTCGCGCCGGCCATCGTCAGCGGCGGCGGCACCGGCAGCCACGCCATCGACGGCGAGCTCGGGGTCTTCACCGAGCTGCAGGTCGGCAGCTACGTGTTCATGGATCGTCAGTACAACGACTGTGCGCTGACCGCCGAGGCGCCGCGTCCGTTCGCGACCTCGCTGATGATCGACTCCAGGGTGATCAGCGCCAGCCACCCGATGCTGGTCACGGTCGACGCGGGTCTGAAGGCGATGGCCACCGAGGCCGGCCCGCCGCCGATCCTGGCCGGCGCGGCGGAGGGCAGCCAATACCGCTTCATGGGCGACGAGCACGGAGCGATCGTGCCACCGAGCGGGGTCGCACCGCCAAAGCTGGGCGAGCGGGTGACGCTGGCCGCCCCGCACTGCGACCCCACCGTCAACCTCTACGACGCCTACCACGTGGTCCGCGGCGACACCCTGGAAGCCATCTGGCCGGTGACCGCGCGCGGGCGGTCTGCTTAGGGCGGCGTGAGCCACTCCACGCGCCAGCTGCCGTGGCCCTCGCCCAGCATCGGGTGCAGCTCTCGGCAGAGCGCCTCCAGCGCGTCGTCGAGCTTCCAGGGCGCGTTCACGATCATGAGGCCGCCGCCGGCCATGTCGACGCCGTCCAGCGGGTAGGCGAGGAATTCGGCCCGGAGCGTCTTCGGGAAGCCGCCGGCGTGGGCCGCTGCGGCGAGCGCGTCGCCGATCCGGTGGTCCTTGACCGGATACCAGACGCAGAAAATCCCTGTCGGCCACTTCTTCAGCGCCGCGGTCAGCGTCCGCGCCACCCGCGCCGTCTCGTCCGGCGCCTCGTAGGGTGGGTCGATCAGCACCAGGCCGCGGCGCTCTGGCGGCGGCACGAGCGCGACGGTCGCCTCGTAGCCATCACGGCGGTGCACGTGGATGCGGCCGTCGCCGCGATAGCGCGCCTTTAGGGCGGCCGCGTCGTCGGGGTGCAACTCGCAGAGGATCAGCCGATCGCCCTCGCGCAGCAGCCGGGCGGCGATCTCCGGCGAGCCGGGGTAGGAAGCGAGCCGCTCCGGATTCATCGCCGCCAGCAGCTCGGCGTAGGCCGGCGCGGCGGCGAGCGGGCGGCCGAACACCAGTCCGACCCCCGCCGCGTACTCGCCGGTGCGGCGCGCATCCTCGCTCGACAGGTCGTAGGCGCCGATGCCGGCGTGGGTGTCGAGCACCGCGAACGGCTGCGGCTTGGCGGCCAGGCGCCCGAGGATCAGCGTCAGCGCCGCGTGCTTGAAGACGTCCGCGTGGTTGCCGGCGTGGAAGACGTGCCGGTAGTTCATGGGGCCGGCAGCACCCGCCGCTCGATCAATCCGGTCAGATGGCGGCGGAACATGACCTCGGTGTCGACGCAGTCGCCGAACCCGGCCTGGCGCAGCTTGATCGTCGAGACCAGCGCCGGCGCGATCGGGCCTTGCGCGCCCCAGGCGAACAGGAAGTCGGCGTAGTGGTGCGACTGGCCGACCAGCTCGGCCATCGGCGGCGCGTTGAGGGCGTACTTGGCGCGGATGCGGTCCCAGACGGCGGCGTGCTCGATCAGGAACTCAGAGAGCCGCACCGGCTCACCCGAAGCCGGCTCGAGCCCCAGCGCGTCGGCGATCGCCGGCCAGACGTTCTCCCAGACGAAGACGTCGCCGTTGGTGATGTTGAAGGTCTGGTCCGCCGCCGCCTGCGCCTGCGCCGCCCACGCCAGCGCCCGGGCGATCAGGTCGGCGTCGACCGCCTCGATGACGTGGCCGTGCTCGCCCGGACAGGTGAACGGCTGTCCGAGCTCGCGGCGGATCGCGCCGTAGACGCCGAGGATCGGGATCAGGTTCATGGCCACGCCCAGCGCCTGGCCGAACACCACCTGCGGGCGCCAGATGGTGAAGCGCCAGGCGGCGCCGGCGCGGCGGCCGCGGATGTAGTCCTCCTGCAGCCAGTAGAAGTTCTCGTGCGGATCGCGCGGCCTGGTCCTCGCGGGCCGGGACCTTCAGGCGATGCACGTGCGCGCCGTAGGCCTTGGTCCCCTGCAGGACGCTGACGTGGCGCAGGCCCGCGGCGCGCTCGATGAGCGGGTCCATCAGGTTGCGCATCATCGCGAGGTTGGTCTGCATCTGGTCCTGCTCGAACCAGCCGGGGACCAGGCCCGGCTTCTCGAAGAGGGCCGCGTAGACCACGTGGGTGACGTTCGCGAGCCGCTCGGCCGCCGCGCGGCAGGCGGCGGCGTCGGTGAGATCGAGCCCGATGTGCTCGTAGTTGGTCGGCGCCGGATCGGGCGCCCGCCGCGAGACGCCGATCACCCGCCAGCCCGGCAGGCTCGCGAAGTGCTCCACGGCCGCCTGCCCGATCACGCCGCTGGCGCCGGCGATGAGGATGGTGTTGTCCGCCATGGCCGCCGGGTTCTGGCCTTTACGTCCCCCGCGTCAAGGTTTCAGAGTCCGCCGCCTTAGTTGGAGGCCCGTCATGACTGACCACACCGCCGAGCTCGAAGCCGCGCTCGCCGACGCCCACCTGCCGTCACTGGCCGCCGCCACCGTGCACCTGACCGGCGACGCCAGCTTCATCGCCCGGACGAACTGGCCGGTCTACGACTTCTTCGGCGACTCCAAGCTCGGCGGCTATTCGCCCGAGGCGCAGGCGCAAGATCCGCGAGCGCGGCGCGCGCGGCGCTGCAAGGCGCACCTCGCCGGCGCACCGCTGCCGGCCTCGCCCAGCGCCGAGACCGTGCGGCGGATGATGGACTTCGTCGCCGGCGGCCGACATCCCCGAGCACTACGCGCCCGTTCCTGATGGAAGAGCTGGCCATGTCCGGCGCGGACCCGAAGCGGCCCGACTGGTCGAGCCCGAAGCTGAAGGCGGCCGCGCGCGCAGCTGCCGGTGGTGGTGATCGGCGCCGGCATGTCGGGGCTGCTGGCCGGCATCCGGCTGAAGCAGGCCGGCATCCCCTTCACCATCGTCGAGAAGAACGCCGAGGTCGGCGGCACCTGGTTCGAGAACCAGCTATCCCGGACTGCCGGGTCGACAACCCCAGCCACCTCTATTCCTATTCGTTCGAGCCGAACCACGAGTGGCCGAACCACTTCTCGCCGCAGCCGGTGCTGCTGGCCTACTTCCAGAGCGTCGCCGACAAGCACGGCCTGCGCGCCGCACATCCGCTTCGAGACGCAGGTCGAGGAGGCGGCGTTCGACGAGGCGGCCTCGACGCTGGCGGGTGCGGATCAAGGACAAGGCCGGCAAGCACCGAGACGCTGAGCGCCAAGGCGGTGATCTCCGCGGTCGGCCAGCTGAACCAGCCGCGCTGCCCGACATCCCCGGGCGTGGACGACTTCAAGGGCCCGGCGTTCCACTCGGCGCGCTGGCGCCACGACGTCGACCTGAAGGGCAAGCGCGTGGCGGTGATCGGCACCGGCGCCAGCGCCTTCCAGTTCGTGCCGGAGGTGGCCGAAGGTGGCCGAGCACCTGACGGTGTTCCAGCGCACGCCGCCGTGGCTGGCGCCGACGCCCGACTACCACGAGCCCACCACCGCGGCGGAGAACGTGGCTGATCGAGCACATGCCGTTCTACGGCAAGTGGTACCGCTTCTGGCTGTTCTGGATGCTGACCGACGGCATCTACGAGGCGGTGAAGGCCGACCCCACCTGGAACGGCGGCCCGGGCGCGGTCAGCGCCGCCAACGCGCTGATGCGCGAGATGCTCTCGGCGGCGATCTGCTGCGCAGGCGAGCGACAAGCCGGACCTGCTGGCCAACGTGATCCCCGACTATCCGATCGGCGGCAAGCGCATCCTGCGCGACGACGGCGCTGTGGATCGCGGCGCTGAAGCGGGCCAACGTCGAGCCTGGTCACCGATCCGATCGTCCGCGATCACCGAGACCGGCATCCAGACCAAGGACGGCGGCGAGCACGACTTCGACGTCATCATCTACGGCACCGGCTTCACCGCCATCGTCGTTCCTGAAGACCTTCGAAGTGAAGGGCCGCGGCGGGCGCGACCTGCATGAGCGGCTGGGACGGCGATGCGCGCGCCTACCTCGGCATGACGGCGCCCGGCTTCCCGAACTTCTTCATGATCTACGGCCCCAACACCAACATCGTGGTGAACGGCTCGATCATCTTCTTCTCCGAGTGCGCGGTCCGCTACATCGTCGGCTGCCTGCAGCTGATGGCCGAGAGCGGCGCGGCGACGCTGGAAGTGCGCCAGGACGTCCACGACGCCTTCAACGTCGAGGTCGACGAGATGAACGCCAAGATGGCCTGGGGCGCGCCGCAGGTGACCAGCTGGTACAAGAACGCCAAGGGCCGCGTTTCGCAGAACTGGCCCTTCCCGCTGGTCGACTACTGGCGCGCGACGCTCGCCCCCAACCCGGCCGACTTCACGCTGGCGACCAAGGTTCCTGAGCCGGCGGAGTAAGAGGAGAAGGACGTCGCAGCGCGAGACGGGGCTTGGACGGCTGCGCGACTTCAAGCTAGCCTCGGGACCTGGGCGCGATGCGCGCCCCGAGGGGGACTAGCATGACGGTTGCCAGCGCCGCGCCGGAGCGTTTCGACATCGGCCGGGTGATCTCAGGCGGCTTCGCCATCGTCGCGCGCCGGCCGGTGACGCTGATCGTGCTCACCGCGCTGTTCGGTTTCCTGCCAACCGCCGCAACGCTCTGGCTGACCGCCGACTGGCTGCCGGCGCCGGCGCCCGGCGCGGCCAACCTCGCCGCCACCCTCCAGCGGCTCGGGGCGGTCGAGCTGATCGGCGTGCTGCTGGGCGGCATGAGCTGGATACTGCAGGGCGCCGTCGCCGCCGCCGCGCTCAGCGACTACGGCGACAAGCCGCTGAGCGTCACCGAGGCGCTGGCGAAGGCCGCGCCGCGGATGCCGATCGTCTACGCCTGTGGCGTGCTGGCGACCGCCGGGATCGTGCTCGGCACGATCGCGCTGATCGTCCCCGGCATCCTCTTGGCGCTGGCCTGGAGCGTCGGCGGCGTGGTGGCGGTGGTGGAGAACACCGGCTTCAAGTCGTTCGGCCGCAGCGCCCAGCTGACGAAGGGCAACCGCGGCTCGCTGTTCATCATCTTCCTGATCTACGGCGTCGTGGGGACGGTGGTGAGCATCGCGGTGCGCGCCGTCGCCGGCGGCTCGCTGATGGCGGCGGGCGCGAGCGACCCGCTTTGGCTGACGATTGGCCTGCAGCCGCTCGGCAGCGCCGTCGTGCAGGTGTTCATGACGGCGACGCTCATCTCGGCTTACGTCGAGTTGCGCGGCGTCAAGGACGGCCTGGCCGCCTCCGGCCTGGCGGCGCTGTTCGACTGAGGCGGGCACGGCCATGACCACCCCTGCCATCCCGCCGGCCGGCTTTTCGATGGGGAGCGTGATCTCCCGCCTGTTCGGCGTGCTCGGCCGCAACCTGGGGCTCTTTCTGCTGCTCTCGGTGCTGTTGGTCGGCCTGCCGACCGGGGTGTTCGGCTACATCCAGCTCAGCGCGATGACGCCGCTGATGAACCCCGCGACGCCGCCCGCGGACCCCTCCGCGATGATGAGCAGCCTGTTCTCGCCGCTCCGCATCGTGCTCGGCATCGCCGCCTGGCTCGCCAGCATCATCGGCAACGCGGTGCTGCAGGGCGCGGTAATCCACGCCACCGTCAGCGACCTCTCGGGCCGGCGGCCGACGTTCGGCGAGTGCCTCGGCACCGGCTTCCGCTTCTTCCTGCCGCTGGTGGCGATCGGGATCATCTTCGGAATCTGCTTCGTCCTCGGTTTCATCATCTTCATCGTGCCGGGCGTCCTGCTGGCGCTGGCCTGGTGCGTCGCCGCGCCGGCCGAAGTGATGGAGCGCATCGGGATTTTCGGCTCGTTCGGACGCAGCGCCGAGCTGACGCGCAACCATCGCGGCGCGATCCTCGTGCTGGCGATCGCGCTGATCGTCGTCCAGTGGATCGTGCAGACGGTGATCAGCGCCGTGCTCGGGATCGGCATGGGCGGCGCGGCGGCGGCTTCGCCGGCGGTCGCCGGCGCCGGCTTCCAGAGCCTCTTCGTCGTGCAGACCGTGACCAGCCTGGTGCTGGCGACGCTGTTCGCCAGCATTGGCCAGGCCGGTATCGCCTCGGTCTACTTCGAGCTGCGGCAGACCAAGGAAGGCGTCGGCGCCGACCAGCTGGCGGCGGTGTTCGACTGAGCGGCAGGCGCGCTCAGGCGGCGTCGAACTTGTCGCGGCGGCGGTGGCCGAAGAGAAGGCGGGTCTCCAGGCGGCCGCGCAGCGCGCCGTAGTAGGCGGCCAGGAACGCCTCGTCGGCCTCGCCTGCCTGCTTGCGCCAGCCGATCTTGGTGCGGATGCGATCGGCGACGGCCGCCATGGTCTTGGGGTCCTTGCGCCGCAGCACATCCTCCAGGACATAGAGTTCCTTGATGCCGTAGGCGCCGGCCTGTTCTGCCGAGAAGGCGAAGAGGCCAGCGGCGGCTTCCTGCGCGTCCAGCAGGTCGATGGAGAGCCGCTGGCGCGGCGACTTCACCACCCAGGTGCCGGCCACCATGTCGCCGATCCGCAGGTGGTCGCGGTTGAAGAGCGGGAAGAGCGCGAAGCCGCCGGTCCAGATCAGGCCCAGCAGCACCAGCCCGCCGCCGATCGGGTCGGTCGCGCCGGCCCCGGAGGCCAAGAGGAAGGTGAGCGGCAGGAAGACCTCGATCTCGCGCATGGCGTTGCGGGCGAAGATCGCCTCGGCGGTGAGCCGCCCGCCGTCTCTGGCCGCGACCCGCAGGCCGAGGATCCGCTTGCCCGGCGTCGCCGCGCGCGGCGTGAATTCGAAGAGCACGAAGTAGCCGTTGCGCAGCAGGAAGAAGCCCAGCAGCCAGACGATCAGCATGACGCTGGAGAGGTTGTTCTTGACGCCGACGGCGCCCAGCCCGGCCAGCGCGCCACCGGCGGCGATCGCCAGGAAGGTCAGCGCGATCACCGCGATCAGCAGGAAGACGGCGTCGAGGATGAAGGCGGCGGCCCGCTCGCCCGCCGCGCCGATCCGCAGGCGCAGGTCGACGCCCTCGGGGGTGACGAACTCGCGCACCTCGGATTGCGGCTGGCCGGGGACCGGGCGTGGAGCGGCGCCGGCGGCGGTCATGCGGCCCTCCGCTGGCCGCGGGGCAGGTAGAAGTAGCCGATCCAGATGATCAGCGTGGAGATGGCGACGGCGTAGCGGGCGTAGTCGTTGGTGATCAGCTGGCGCGCGAAGCCTTCCAAGAGGCCGGCGATGATCAGCATCAGCACCACGCCGGCGATCACCGGCGCGGCCGAGCGGCCGGCCTCGGCCGCCGCGTCGAGCCGGGTCTGCTCGCCCGGGAAGGCGATCCGCCAGCCGATCCGGAAACCCGCCGCGCCGCCCAGGATGATCGCGAAGAGCTCGGTGACGCCGTGGATGAAGATCCAGCCGCCCAGCTGGAAGCCGAGGCCGCGCGAGCCGTAGAGCGCGAAGAACGCCCCGAGCGGCAGGCCGTTCTCCACCAGCAGGAAGGCGGTCGGGATGCAGAAGGCGAAGCCCAGCGCGAAGGCGAAGATGGCGATCTGGGCATTGTGGCTGAACAGGTAGCTGGCCAGCACCGCCAGCGAGGACTTGCCCTCGCTGTGGTAGAGCGTCGAGCGCAGGAACGCCGTGGTGGCGGTGGGATCGCGTCCCTCGACCAGCCCGCCCGGCACCAGTCCGCCGAACCAGCCCGGATCGTTCGCCACCAGCAGGTAGCCGACCAGCGCCGCGACGACGGTGATCGCGAACGAAACCAGCGTCTCGCGCCACAGTCCCTTCACGGCGTTCGGCCAGGTTTCCTGGAAGAACCGCGCCAGGCGCTGCCTGAGGCCCGCGCGGGCGCCGTAGACGAAGAAGTAGGCGCGGGTGGAGAGGCTCTCCAGATAGTCGATCAGGCTGTGGTCGAGCGAGGTCGCCCGCGCCACCGACAGCGACGACAGCGCCTGGCGGTAGAGCACCGGCAGCGCCAGCAGTTCCTCGTCGCTCAGCGACGCGGCCGAGCCGCTCTCGACCCGCTCGAGCAGCCCCTCCAGCCGCCGCCAATCCCCCTCCCGCTCGGCCCTGAACCGCCGGGATTTGAGCTGCAGCTCTTTCACGCGGCCACCACCCCCAACCCCCGCTCATCCCGGCGAACGCCGGGACCCAGGCAGGCCTGCGCCGAGTCCGAGACAAGGCAGTCTTGAACCACGAAGGACACGAAGGACACGAAGGCGCGCTTAGCGCGCCGATTACCTCCGGGCTCGGTGGTCGGGAGAGCCTGGCGCGCCAAGGGCGCGCGCTTCGTGTCCTTCGTGTCCTTGGTGGTGGACCCTCGGGCGCCTGCCTGGGTCCCGGCGTTCGCCGGGATGAGCGGGATCGTGGGGGACGGGCTCACAGCAGATCCCTGCGTTTCAGGTCGATGTAGGCGCTGAGCAACGCGGGACCGACCTGGGCGGCGGGGGCGTCGACGATGTGGGCGCCCATGCGGCTGAGCCGGGCGATGACCACGTCGCGCTCCTTCAAGAGCGCCTCGGCGGTGACGGCGCGCGAGACCGCCTCCGGGTCGACCGGCTCGCGGCGGGCGATCGCCTCCAGCTCCTCGTCGCGGAAGATCACGAAGAGCACCAGGTGGCGCTTCATCAGCCGCGCGGCGTTCTCCAGCATCAGCTCGGCGCTGGTGGTGTCGGCGAAGTCGGTGAACACCACGATCAGGGCGCGCCGCTCCAGCGCCGCGTTCAGCTGGGTGAGGCCCAGGGTGTAGTTGGTCTCCTCGGAGGAGTAGTCGAGCCGCGCCGCCGCCCGCTGCAGGAACGGGAAGGCGTGCGCGCCGGAGATCGCGCCGGTGAAGAGGCCGGGCTTGACGTCGAAGCCGTAGAACCCGACCCGGTCGCCGAGCTTCAGCGAGACGAACGCCATCAAGAGGGCCGCGTTGATCGCCCGGTCGATCCGGGGCGCGCCCAGCAGCGGCTCGCACATCAGCCGGCCGGTATCGATGGCGAAGATCACCGGGTGGTTGCGCTCGGTGCGGAACTCCTTGGCCAGCAGTTTGCCGTGGCGGGCGGACTGCTTCCAGTCGATGGCGCGCCGGTCCATGCCGGGCGCGAGCTCGCGCAGGGCGTGGAACTCCGAGCCGTCGCCGCTCTCCAGCTGCGCCTTCAGGCCGAACATGGCGTCGCGGGCGAAGAGCCGGATCGCCTCGTCCTTCACCGCCGCCGACGTTGGGGGTGATCGAGACGAGCTTCTTCGGGGTCTGCGAGATCTGCTTCCAGACCAGGCCGAACGGCCCGCGCCAGCGCGCCCAGATGCGCTGGATCTCGCCCTCGCCGCGCCGCAGCGGCGAAAGCTCGAAGGTCGCCTCGGCCTCGCCGCCATGCACCGGCGCGGTGGCGCGGTCGGCGCTGAGCGCCAGGCGCGGGTTCACCTCGGCGGCGGTCTCGGCTAGCGGCCGGCGCGCGGCGCTCGAACGTCACCGTCAGCCGCATCGGCGCGGTGGACGCCGTGCCCAGCGCGCCGGGCGCCTCGAGGGCGAGGCTGGCGCGGTCGCGCGGCGCGCCGAGGATCGCGTCCGCCAGGCAGAGCGCGCCCACCAGCACCGCCCAGGCTGCGCCCGCCACCCAGTAGCCGGGCTGCACGAGCCCGACCGCCAGCGCGATCGGCGCGCCTGCGGCCATCACGGCCACCGCCCGGGAGGTGGGATAGATCATCGGTGCGCGGCGCTCACATACCTCGGGCTCATCGCGGCGCCTCGACCCGGTCGATCAGGCCCTGGATGATCTGGTCAGTCAGCCGGCCCTCGATCTCGGCGGCGGGCGAGAGGATCACCCGGTGGCGCAGCGCCGGCAGGGCGAGCGCCTTGACGTCGTCGGGGATCACGTAGTCGCGACCCTGCAGCGCCGCCCGGGCGCGCGCCGCGGTGGCCAGCATCGCGCCGCTGCGCGGACTGGCGCCGGTCTCCAGGTCCGGCGTCTCGCGGGTGGCCCGGACGAGGCCCACGATGTAGCCCACCACCTCGTCCACCAGCCGCACGCTGGCGATGACCCCGGTCGCCGCGGTGATCGTCGTGCGGTCGGCGGCGACGGCCGACGCCCATGTCGGCCGGGTTCGGGCTGCCGGTTCGCACGCCGTGCGCGGCGACGATGGCCGCTCCTCCTCGTCGCTGCGACGGGTACTTCAGGGTCTGCTTGAACAGGAAGCGGTCGAGCTGGGCCTCCGGCAGCGGATAGGTGCCCTGCTGCTCGATCGGGTTCTGGGTCGCCACCACCGTGAAGCGTTCGGAGAGCGGGTGGGCCTGGCCGTCGATGGTGACGTTGCGCTCCTGCATCGCCTCCAGGAGCGCGGCCTGGGTCTTGGGCGGCGTGCGGTTGATCTCGTCGGCCAGCAGCAGCTCGCAGAAGATCGGCCCGCGCGTCAGCGTGAAGGTCGAAGTCTGGAAGTTGAAGAGGTTGGACCCGATGATGTCGCCCGGCATCAGGTCGGGCGTGAACTGGATGCGGCCGTAGTCCAGCCCGAGCGTGCGGGCGAAGCACTGGGCGAGGAAGGTCTTGGCGGTGCCGGGCGGGCCTTCCAGCAGCACGTGGCCGCCCGCCATCAGCGCGGTCAGCATCAGATCGACGGTGTCGGCCTGGCCGACCACCGCCTTGCCGACCTCCGCACGTATGCGGTCGGCGAGGTCCTTCACGTCACTGACGTTCACGCGTCATCTCCAGTCTCCATCGATAGAGGCGCCCGGCCAGCGCGGTGAGGCTCGCGCGGCCGGCGGCGCCGACCTGGGCGCGGGCGGCCTCGTCGGTCAGGCTCGAAAGGCGGTCGGTGAGGCCGCGCTGGGCGGCCATGCGGTCGAGGAAGCCGGTCAGCGCCTCGCCGGTCAGCTCGCGCGGCGCGCCGACCGCCCGGGCGGCGGCCTTCTGGGTCAGCGCCACGTAGGGGCTCGCCATGTGGCCCTCGCGGCCGGCCAGCCGGATCAGCTGCGCTGAGTTGTCGGTCAGCGCCTCCTTGCCGAGCGCGAAGGCGCGGGTGGCGCGGCGCACGGAGCCGAAGCGGAAGAACGCCTGCAGGCCGGCCAGCGCCATGGCGGCCACGGCGCAGAGGGTGACGGCCAGGAACGGCGGGGTGAACATCAACTGCAGCGGATTGTGCTCCAGCCGGTAACCGTTCAGCGTCACATCGAAGATCACCGGGCCGTCGGGGGTGCGCAGCGCCCGGACGATGGAGACCGCCACGCCCAGCGTGTCGAGATCGGCCAGCCCCTGGGTGTTCAGCAGGTCCGGCTCGGAGAGCACGTAGACCTGACTGCCGGGCGCCTGGGCGATCACCGCGTCGCCGGCTGCGTCGGTCAGCACCGGGGTCCAGCCCTTGGCGCTGAAGGTCTGCAGCGAGTCGATCGGGCCTGGCGTCAGCGTCAGCCCTTCGAACGGTGTGCCCGCGGCGCCGACCAGACGCGGCCGCGCAACGCCCTTGGCCTGCGTCACCGCGACCTGGTCGAGCACGCCTTTCTTGGGCATGAAGGGCGGGGGAATGAGCCCAGCCTTCAGGCCCCAGTTCATGTGCGCCGGGTCGACCGCGGCGTTCCACTTCGGCAGCACCACCAGCGTCGGCCCGGAGAAGCCAAGCTGGGCGATGTCCGACTCCTGGCCCGCCTCCGGGGTGACGATGAACAGCCCCTCGTTGCGGCCCTTGGGCATGATCTGGCGGCTGATCACCAGCGGCGCGCCGCCCTCTTTAACCAGCGCGGCCAGTCCGGCGAAGCCGACCGCGCAGGTCGAATAGGCGTTGGCGCGGCAGCGCAGGTCGCGTTGCAGGTCCGGCGCGAAGGCGGCGAGCGTCACGAAGGCCGAGAAGGCGAAGACCCCCACCAGCACCAGCGCGATCGCGGTGCGCGCCCGGAACACCGGCCGGTTGGCGGCCCCGGGCTCGCTCAAGCCCAGGCTCCCGGGAAGGCGAACGCCTCGTACGCCTTGCGGCAGGCGGCGAAGCCGTGGGCGTCCAGCCCCTCGCCGCCGAAGAAGCTCTTCTCGACGACCCCGGCGATGCCGACGAAGACGTTGCGCGCGTTGTCGGGGATGTCGGGGAGCCGGCCGATCTCGCGGGCGGTGAAGGCCGGCCTCACCAGGCGCGGCCGGCGTCCTTCGATCTCCTCGATGCTGCGATGCAGGATGAGGCGCACCGCCTCGCCGTAGCGACCCGCCGCGGCCAGCTTGTCGGCCTCCTCGAGCAGCGCCCGCGCCACCGCCGCTTCCGGCCGCCACGGCGCCGGCTTCGGGGTGGGCGCCTTGCGCTTGAAGACGTCGGGCCAGCGCGCCTGCACGAACTCGCGCAGCAGGAAGTAGAGGACCATGAGCAGCGCCAGAACCAGGCCGCCGATGAACACCCAGCCCAGCAGCGGCGCGATGGCGCTCAGCGCCTTGGCGATCACGCCGAGGATCGCCTCCAGCCAGTGCGGCAGATGGGTGACCGGCGGCTGCGCGACCCGGCCGAAGCTGAACTGCAGGCTGGGGTCGCGCATCAGCTGCTGTTGCGCCGCGCGCAGCGCGTCCCGCGACGGCGGCGGGCCGGCGAACACAGCGCTCTGGGCGGCCAACGCCACGCTCCCCTTAAGCCCGACGCCCGCGGCTCATTCTGTAAGGGAAGATCACGCAAAGCCACAACGCCAAGTGAATTGGGCCTCTCGCCTCGCTCCCAAATCAAATCCGCTCATCCCGACGAAGGTCGGGATCCAGGCAGGAGTGAGTCAAGGCCGCGGAAGCTCGCGGGCATGGCGGCGTCGCAGACGTTCAAGATCACACGAAGAGCACGAAGACAGCGAAGAGCACGAAGGCGCTATCTCTGAGACAAGGGAGCTCTTGGTGAGCTTTGCTTCCTTCGTGATCTTGGTGTGACCTTGGACTGCGCCTGCGGCGCGCAACTGGGCTACGAGGTCACGCCACCGCGCGGTCCTGCCTGGGTCCCGACTTTCGTCGGGATGAGCGGACCGGAGGAGGGCAATCAGCGCGGCAGCAGGCTTTCGCCGGTCAGGAACTCGTCGACGGCGCGGGCGCACTGGCGGCCTTCGCGGATCGCCCAGACCACCAGCGACTTGGCCGCGGCGCATGTCGCCGCAGGCGAAGACGCGCGGGGCGGTGGAGCGGTAGTCGTCGGTGTTGGCCTTGACGTTGCCGCGCGCGTCGAGCTCGACGCCGGACTGCTCGAGCAGGCCGGGCCTGCGCGGACCGACGAAGCCCATCGCCAGGAGCACGAGGTCGGCCGGCAGCGTGAACTCGCTGCCGGGGACCACGCTCATCTGCGATGCGGCCGTCCGGCCCCGGCGCCCACTCGACGCGGGCGCAGTCGATCGCCTCGAGCGCGGTCCTTGCCGACCAGGCGCACCGTGGTGACCGCGAAGTCGCGGTCCACGCCCTCCTCGTGCGACGACGAGGTGCGCAGCTTCATCGGCTAGTCGGGCCAGACCAGCGCCTTGTTCTCACGCTCCGGCGGCATCGGCATGATCTCGAGCTTGGTGACCGAGGCCGCGCCCTGGCGGTTCGAGGTGCCGATGCAGTCCGAGCCGGTGTCGCCGCCGCCGATGACGATGACGTGCTTGCCCTTGGCGGTGATGGTGCCGCCGCGCGCGGCGACCGCCTCGCCGTCGCCGGCCACCCGCTTGTTCTGCTGGGCGAGGAAGTCCATCGCGAAGTGCACGCCGGGCAGCGCGCGGCCGGGCACCGGCAGGTCGCGCGGGTCCTCCGCGCCGCCGGACAGCACCACCGCGTCGTAGCTGCCGAGCAGATCCTCGACCGCTACGTCCTTGCCGACCTCGATGCCGGGTTCGGAAGGTGACGCCTTCGGCCTCCATCTGCGCCATGCGGCGGTCGATCAGGTGCTTCTCCATCTTGAAGTCGGGGATGCCGTAGCGCAGCAGTCCGCCGATGCGGTCGCTCTTCTCGAACAGCACGACGCCGTGCCCGGCGCGCGCCAGCTGCTGCGCGCAGGCGAGGCCGGCCGGGCCGGAGCCGACCACCGCCACGCGCCGGCCGGTGGGTTGGGATGTGACCTGCGGCTCGATCCAGCCCTCGCGCCCAGCCGCGATCGACGATCTGGCACTCGATGGTTTTGATGGTGACCGGGTTGTCGTCGATGTTCAGCGTGCAGGACGCCTCGCACGGCGCCGGGCAGACGCGGCCGGTGAACTCCGGGAAGTTGTTGGTGGAGTGCAGGTTCTCCAGCGCCGCGCGCCACTGGTCGCGATAGACGAGGTCGTTCCAGTCGGGGATCTGGTTGTTGACCGGGCAGCCCTGGTGACAGAACGGGATGCCGCAGCCCATGCAGCGCGCGGCCTGGCGCGCCAGCTCGCCGTCCGGCAGCGGGTGGGCGAACTCGCGCCACGTCTTCAGCCGCTCGGCCGGCTTGTCATAGCCCCGCTCGCGCCGCTCGATCTCCAGGAAGCCGGTCGGCTTCCCATCAGTCAACTCCGACATCACGCCCGTCCCCCTCAGGGTAGCGCCGCGATCGCGAGCGGAGGGGCGTTCGGGGAAGCTGACCTCCCATGTCGCTCGCTCTTGCGGTCGCGAGTTCCCCGCAAGGGGACGGTGGCGGCGTCAGCCCTGCGGCGTGCGATGGCCGAGCATTTGGCCTACTCGGCCGCGACGGCTTTGGCGGCCGACGTTCGGCCGCCAGATCCTCGAGCGCGCGGCGGTAGTCCTTCGGCGTCACCTTGACGAAGTGCGCCAGCGCCGCGTCCCAGTCGGCCAGCAGCTCGGCGGCGCGGGCGCTGCCGGTGTAGGCGGTGGTGGCGCTCGACCAGGATGCGCAGCCGCTCGGCGTCGTAGCGCAGCGGATCGCCCATGCCGGCGTCCTCGACGCTGATCGAGCGGGCGCGCGGCCGCCGGCCTTCGTCGTCGCGCTCGGCCGGCGTCGCCGGACCGACCGGTGCGACGTCGACCATCGCCATGTTGCAGAGCCGCTCGAAGCGGCCGTCCGGGTCGTAGACGTAGGCGATGCCGCCCGACATGCCGGCCGCGAAGTTGCGCCCGGTGTCGCCGAGCACGGCCACCACGCCGCCGGTCATGTACTCGCAGCCGTGGTCGCCGACGCCCTCGACCACCGCGATGGCGCCGGAGTTGCGCACCGCGAAGCGCTCGCCGGCCACGCCCTCGAAGTAGGCCTCGCCGGCGATAGCCCCGTAGAGCACGGTGTTGCCGACGATGATGTTCTGGGTCGGATCGCGCGGCGTGCCGGCCGGGTGGCGCACGACCACGCGGCCGCCCGAGAGCCCCTTGCCGACGTAGTCGTTGGCGTCGCCGGTGAGTTCGAGCGAGACGCCGCGGGCGAGGAACGCGCCGAAGCTCTGGCCGGCGGTGCCGGTCAGCTTCACCTCGATCGAGCCGTCCGGCAGGCCGGCGTGGCCGAAGCGCTGCGCGACCTCGCCGGAGAGCATCGCGCCGACCGTGCGGTTGCACGTTGCGGATGGTGCGCTCGACCGTCACCGGGCCGCTGGCCGTCGAACGCCGGCTGCGGCGGCGGCGATCAGCTCGTGGTCGAGCGCGCCGCCGAGGCCGTGGTCCTGGCGGTCGCAGTTCCAGCAGCGCCGTCGGCGTCGGCGGGCGGCACTGCGTAGAGCACCTTCGAGAGGTCGACGCCCGCGCGCCTTCCAGTGCTCGACCGCGGCGCGCGCGTCGAGCCGGTCGACCCGGCCGATCATCTCGTCGACGCGTGCGGAAGCCCATCTCGGCCATGATCTGCGCGCAGCTCTTCGGCCACGTAGAAGAAGTAGTTGATCACGTGCTCGGGCTTGCCGGTGAACCTGGCGCGCAGCACCGGGTCCTGCGTCGCCACCCCGACCGGGCAGGTGTTGAGGTGGCACTTGCGCATCATGATGCAGCCGGCGGCGATCAGCGGCGCGGTGGCGAAGCCGAACTCGTCGGCGCCGAGCAGCGCGGCCACGGCGACGTCGCGGCCGGTGCGGATGCCGCCGTCGGCCTGCACGGCGATGCGGGTGCGCAGGCCGTTCAACAGCAGCGTCTGCTGGGTCTCGGCGAGGCCGATCTCCCAGGGCGAGCCGGCGTGGGTCAGCGAGGTCAGCGGCGAGGCGCCGGTGCCGCCCTCGTAGCCGGAGATGGTGACGTGGTCGGCCCTCGCCTTCGCGACGCCCGGCCGCCACGTGCCGACGCCGACCTGCGAGACCAGCTTCACCGAGATGCGCGCCTGCGGGTTGACGTTCTTCAGGTCGTGGATCAGCTGCGCCAGATCCTCGATCGAGTAGATGTCGTGGTGCGGCGGCGGCGAGATCAGGCCCGACGCCCGGCGTCGAGTGGCGCACGCGGGCGATGTTGGCGTCGACCTTGTAGCCGGGCAGCTGGCCGCCCTCGCCGGGCTTGGCGCCCTGCGCCATCTTGATCTGGATGTCGTCGGCGTTGACCAGGTACTCGGCGGTGACGCCGAAGCGTCCCGAGGCCACCTGCTTGATCGCCGAGCGCATGGAATCGCCGTTCGGCAGCGGCATGAAGCGGTCGGCCTCCTCGCCGCCCTCGCCGGTGTTCGAGCGCCCGCCGATGCGGTTCATGGCGATGGCGAGCGTGGTGTGCGCCTCTCTGGAGATCGAGCCGAAGCTCATCGCGCCGGTGGAGAAGCGCCTGACGATGCTCGGCGGCCGCCTCGACCTCTTCCAGCGGGCAGCGGCGTCGTCCGCCGGCTTCAGCCGCATCAGGCCGCGGATGGTCAGCAGCCGCTCGCTCTGCTCGTTGATGCCGCTGGCGAACGAGCGGCGTACTCGTCCGGCAGCTGGCCGCGCACCGCGTGCTGCAGCCTGGCGATGCTGTCCGGCGTCCAGGCATGCTCCTCGCCGCGCAGGCGCCAGCGCGTAGGCGCCGCCCACGTCCAGCATGTTCCGGTAGATCGGCGCATCGCCGTAGGCGTCGGCGTGGCGGCGCACGCTCTCGGCGGCGATCTCGGCCAGGCCGGCGCCTTCGATCTTGGTGTCGGTGCCGGTGAAGTACTTGTCGACCAGTTCCGACGAGAGGCCGACGGCGTCGAAGATCTGCGCGCCGCAGTAGGACTGGTAGGTGGAGATGCCCATCTTGGACATCACCTTCAGGACGCCCTTGCCGAGCGCCTTGAGGTAGTTCTTCTGGACGTCCTTGGCGCTAGAGCTTCGAGCGGTTCTGCACGCGCAGCTGCTCCAGCGTCTCGAAGGCGAGGTAGGGGTTGATCGCCTCCGCGCCGTAGCCGGCCAGCACGCACATGTGGTGCACTTCGCGCGCCTCGCCGGTCTCGATGACGAGGCCGGTCTGCATGCGCAGGCCCTGGCGGATCAGGTGATGGTGCACCGCCGCGGTGGCCAGCGCCGCCGGGATGGCGATGCGGTCGGCGCCGGCCGCGCGGTCGGACAGGATCAGGATGTTGATGTCGGCCAGCACCCGCGTCGGTGGCCGCTGCGCAGAGCCGCTCCAGCGCCCGCTCCAGGCCCGCCGCGCCCTCGGCGGCCGGCCAGGTGGCGTCGAGCGTCGCGGTGCGGAAGGCGCCGTCGACCAGCTCGGCGATCGAGCGGATCTTCTCGAGGTCCGCGTTGGTGAGGATCGGCTGGGCGACCTCGAGGCGCTTGTGCGCGCCGGCCTGGTGGCCGAGCAGGTTCGGCCTGCGGCCCGATCATCGAGACCAGGCTCATCACCAGCTCCTCGCGGATCGGGTCGATCGGCGGGTTGGTGACCTGGGCGAAGCGCTGCTTGAAGTAGTCGTAGAGCAGCTTCGGCTTCTTCGAGAGCACCGCGATCGGCGTGTCGGTGCCCATCGAGCCGACCGGGTCGTCGCCCAGCTCGCTCATCGGCTCGAGGAAGAAGGCGAGGTCTTCCTGGGTGTAGCCAAAGGCCTGCTGGCGATCGAGGAACTCGGCCGGATCGTTGGTCGCGCGCCGGCTCCCAGTGCGGCAGCTCCGGCAGGTCCTCCAGCTTGAACTGGGTGGCCTGCAGCCAGTCCTCGTAGGGCGCGGCGTCGGCGAGCTTGGCCTTGATCTCCTCGTCGTCGACGATGCGGCCTTCCTCCATGTCGATCAGCAGCATCTTGCCGGGCTGCAGACGCCACTTGCGGACGATCCGCTCCTCCTCGACTGCGGCAGCACGCCGACCTCCGAGGCCATGATCACATGGTCCTGGTCGGTGATGATGAAGCGCGCCGGCCGCAAGGCCGTTGCGGTCGAGCGTCGCGCCGACCTGGCGCCCGTCGGTGAAGGCGACCGCCGCCGGCCCGTCCCAGGGCTCCATCAGCGCGGCGTGGTACTCGTAGAAGGCGCGGCGCTTGGCGATCCATCAGCGGATTGCCGGCCCACGCCTCCGGGATCAGCATCATCATCGCGTGGGCCAGCGGAGTAGCCGCCGGCCAGCAGCAGCTCGAGCGCGTTGTCGAGGTCGGCGGTGTCCGACTGGCCGTGCGGGATGAGCGGCCACATCTTGTCGAGGTCCGGCCCCAGCAGCGCCGACTCCATCGTCCGGCGGCGGGCGTTCATCCAGTTGACGTTGCCGCGCTTGGTGTTGATCTCGCCGTTGTGCGCGATGAACCGGTAGGGGTGCGCCAGGCTGCCACGACGGGAAGGTGTTGGTGGCGAACCGCTGGTGCACCAGCGCCACCGCCGACTCCGCCAGCGGGTTCTTCAGGTCCGTCGTAGAAGGTGCCGACCTGGTGGGCGAGCAGCAGGCCCTTGTAGACCACCGTGCGGCTCGAGAACGACGGCATGTAGAGGTCGGTCAGGCTCGGCAGGCCGTACTTGTCCGCCAGCTGCTTCCAGCGGGTTCTGGGTCTGCTTGCGGATCACCAGCAGCTTGCGCTCGAAGGCGTCCTGGTCCTTGCAGGCCGCGCCCCTGGCGATGAACGCCTGGCGGATCACCGGCATCTCGGCCAGCACCGCCTTGCCGAGGCCGGTCGGGTCGATCGGCACGTCGCGCCAGCCGATCAGCTGCTGGCCCTCGACCGCGGATGAAGTGCTCGAACTGGCCGATGGCGAGCTCGCGCGCCTCGCCGTCCTGCGGCATGAAGCACATGGCGACGCCGTAGTCGCCGGGCGGCGGCAGCTCGACGCCCGGCCGTGGTCGGCCCAGTCGCGGTAGAGCGCATCGGGGATCTGGATCAGGGCGCCGGCGCCGTCGCCGACCAGCGGGTCGGCGCCCACCGCGCCGCGGTGGTTCAGGTTGACCAGGATCTCCAGGCCGCAGGCGATGACCTCGTGCGATTTGCGGCCCTTGATGTTGGCCACAAACCCCACGCCGCACGCGTCATGTTCGTGCGCGGGTCATAGAGCCCCTGCTGTGGCGGCAGCGCCATTAGAGAATAACCTGTCCTCGCTCCTCCGGCCGCCTACAAGAATGGCCGCTCGGCCGCGCCTTTACAGGCTAACGCCCAGGTCCGTCGACTGCGGCCCGATCAAAGGTGCGTGGCATAGCGCGGATTGGCGAAACAGGCGTCGCGCAACCCAATCTCGAATGCCTTCTCGAAGGAGAAATTTTGCTCACTAAGCCTTGTCGCCGAAACATTTTGCCAGCCAGACGCTGTCGAACCGGACGAACCTGATCCTGCCCTTGGCGCTGGCGGAGAAGACCGCCCGCCAGGCGCCGTCCCGCCCCCGGATGACCGAAGGATAGGCAGCCGGCGCTTCGTCGGGCGTCGAGAGGTCGCAGCCGACCCTGAAATGGGCGCCGTCGTCGGAGCGGGCAAGCGCCAGCGTGTCGCGGCTGACGTTCGACGGGTTGTAGATCACCACGAAGCGGCCCTGGCCGTCGGCGAAAGCGTCCACCGCTGCGCCGGGATTGGGCAGGCTGGTGAGCCTAAGATCGCTCCAGGCGCCGGTGCGCGGGTCGAACAGCGCGGTGTAGACGCCCGTGCCGCTGCTGGTCGCGGAAGAAGGCGCGGAAGCGGCCGTCGTTCTGTTCGACCAGCGCCGGCTGAATCAGCTTGCGGACCGTCGAACGGCCAGATCGCGCTGACCTTCGCCACGCCGTCGGCCAAACTCACGATCGCGATCGCGCTGCGCTGCTCGGTCTCCTCGTAGAACGGCACGAGGTAGGCGCCGCCGGATGGCTTCGGCTCGGCCCGCGGCAGGGCCCCGACGCTGTCCACCAGCCGGCTGGCCCGCGACCAGGTGCGGCCCTCGTCGCCCGAGACGCGCGCGTCGATCCGCCCGCAGCTCCAGTTGCGGCAGGTCTCGCCGACCACGGGGAAGATGCGGCTCTGGATGACGCCGTGGATCATCCAGACACGGCCGCCGCTGGTGACGGTGAGGGTGACGTTGCCGAGGCTCTTGTCGGGCGCGGCCGCCCCGACCGCCCGGTCGCCGGGCGATACCGCGGTCCACGGCGACGACCAGGACACGCCATCGGAGTTGCTGCGCGAGCAGAGGATGCGGACGCTGCGGTCCTCCTCATGGTCGCCCGAGTACCAGCAGGCCAGCAGCGCGCCGGACCGCAGCTGGGCGATCGCCGCGCCGTGGTTCTCGCCCGCCGGCGGCGCGGGGATCTCGGTGCGCACGATCCCGGCCGGCTGCACGGCTGGTGGCGGCGCCGGCGCCTGGGCGCCGGCCATCGTCGCCGCCATGAAGAGCGCGGCCAGCGCGCCGGCGGCTTGACGGGCGATCTGCGCGGCGGGAGGCTGAAACATTCAGGGAAGGAATTTGATCATGGAATTGGCGCCCAAGCAGACTGGACTTTCCACCGCCCGGCTCGAACGCATCACCGACCACCTGGAGCGCAACTACATCGCGCCCGGCAAGATAGCCGGCTGCCAGGTGGCCGTCGCGCGCCACGGCCACCTCGCCTATTTCCGCTCGCTTGGCCAGATGGACCGCGAGCGCGGCAAGCCGATGGCCGACGACGCCATCTTCCGCATCTATTCGATGACCAAGCCGATCACCTCGGTGGCGCTGATGAGCCTCTACGAGCGCGGCTACTTCCAGCTCAACGATCCGGTCAGCCGCTTCTTCCCGGCCTGGAAGGATCAGCAGGTGTGGGTCTCCGGCCGCGGGGCCGACATGAAGACCGAGGCGCCGAACCGCCCGGTCACCATGCGCGACATGCTCTGCCACACCGGCGGCCTCACCTACGGCGCGCAGCTGGCGGCGCTCGGCGTTCCCGACGACGGCCATCCGGTCGACGCGGCCTACGCCGCCGCCGGCGTACGGCGCGGCAAGGGCGAGACGCTGATGGAGTTCATGGACAAGCTCGCCAAGGTGCCGCTGCGCTACCAGCCCGGCGAGCGCTGGATGTACTCGCTCTCCACCGACGTCTGCGGCGCCCTGGTGGAGAAGATCTCCGGCCAGCGGTTCGACACGCTACCTGCAGGAGGCCATCTTCGGTCCGCTCGGCATGAAGGACACCAGCTTCGTGGTGGCGCCGGAGAAGCAGGATCGCTTCTGCGCCAACTATCGCCGCGCGCGCCGACAAGACCCTGCAGCTGATCGATGACCCGGCCAAGAGCGAGTACCTCACCGAGCCGATCGTTCTTCTCCGGCGGCGGCGGGCTCACCGGCACCACCGAGGACTACCTGCGCTTCTGCGAGATGATCCGCCGCGGCGGCGAGCTCGACGGCGCGCGCATCCTCGGGCCCCGCACGGTCGCGCTGATGCACCAGAACCACCTGAAGGACGGCAAGGACCTCACCCAGATGGCGATCGGCGGCTTCTCGGAGACCGCCAACGAGGGCGTCGGCTTCGGGCTCGGCTTCGCCGACCACGCTCGACCGGGTGAAGTCCGGCTCGATCGCGGCCGGCGACTTCTACTGGGGCGGCGCGGCCTCGACGATCTTCTGGGTCGACGCCGAGGAGGACCTGGCGGTGGTGTTCATGACCCAGCTGATGCCCTCCGGCGCCTTCAACTTCCGCGGCCAGCTGAAGAGCATCATCTACGCGAGCATCGTGGAGTAGGCGCCGCTAAGCGGGGTTTGGGGCGAGCTCCAGCACCTCCCGGTCAGGGTCCAGCCGCGCCGTCGCGTCCGCCCGCGGCGGCATCTCGGTGGCGATCCAGCGGGTGAGGCGTTCGTAGTACTGGATGAAGACGGCGAGCTCGGCGTCGGTCTGGCCGGCGCCGCCGCGCGCGATCAGCTGGTGCTCCTGCTGCTCGCGCCAGCCGAGGACGACGTCGAAGCCGGGCGCAAGCAACAGCGCCTGGAAGCCGATCGGGTCGAACAGCGCGCGGTAGGGGCCGGCGAGCGCGTCGTTGGCGTAGCGGCGCCAGACGGCGTCCGGATCGCGCGTGCGTTCCAGCACGTTGACCGGCGCCGCCAGCGCCTCGGGCGGCTGCGGCCGGGCGCCGACGCACCAGCCTTCGAAGACGATGACGTCCGCCGGGCCCTCGACGCAGGCCCACTCACTGCGTGGTCGGCGATCGTCAGCGGCCTTGTCGAAGCTGGGGACCAGCGTCTCGCCGGCGCGCCCGAGGCTCGCCAGCACCTCGACGCCGAGCGCGACGTCGTGGGTGCCCGGGACGCCGCGCGTGGCGAGCAGCGGATGCACCTCGCGCGCCAGCCTCAGGCGCTCGGCCTTGGGGAGGTAGAGGTCGTCGAGCGACAGCACCGCGGCGCGCAGGCCCTGCGCCGCCAGCGCTGCCGGCATCTGCGCCGCCAGCGTCGACTTGCCGGAGCCCTGCGGGCCGGTCAGGCCGACGACCAGCGGCGCGCGGCGCGCCGCCGCCACGATCCGGCTCGCGAGCGCCTCGGCAAGTCCATCGGCCGGCGTCACGCGCATCCCTCCTTGGCCAAGCCTCGCCGGCAGGGATAGCCTTGGCGCATGAGCATCTCCAGCGCCGGCCGCATCGACGTGCGGATCGAGGATCGCCCCGGCGGCCGCATCGCGACGCTGGCGTTCGACAATCCGGCCAAGCTGAACGCGATCGGCTCGGCGATGATGAGCGACTTCGTGGCGGCAACCGCGCGGCTCGCCGAGGACGATGCATTGCGCGCCGTGATCGTCACCGGGGCCGGCGAGCGGGCGTTCGCCGGCGGCGTCGACATCCGCGAGATGGCCGCGATCGAGGGACCGGACGCGGCGCGCGCCTTCATCACCCGCGTGCATCACCTGTGCGCGGCGGTGCGCGCCATCCCGGTCCCGGTGATCGCCCGGGTGCAGGGCTACTGCTTCGGCGGCGCGCTGGAGCTGGCGGCGGCCTGCGACCTGCGGATCGCCAGCGAAACCGCGCGCTTCGGCATGCCGGAGGTGCGGCTCGGCATCCCCTCGGTGGTCGAGGCGGCGATGCTGCCGATGCTGATCGGCTGGGGCCGCACCCGGCGCCTGCTCTACACCGGCGAGACCATCGACGCGGCGACCGCGCTGGCCTGGGGCCTCATCGAGACGCTCGCGCCGTCTGGCGGGCTCGATGCGGTGGTGGACGCGTGCCTCGCCGACATCCTCGCCTGCGGCGCTGTCGCCATCCGCCAGCAGAAGGCGCTGATGCAGGCCTGGGAGCGGCTGCCGCTGGCGGACGCCGTGCAGGCCGGGGTCGAGACCTTCGCCGACGCCTACCGCACCGACGAACCCACCCGCATGATGGCCGAGTTCCTCGCCGCACAGGCGGCTCGGAAGACGTCGGCAAGTCGATAACTCAGGCGAGCTCGCCCACCAGCATATTCCAGGGCGCGATGCGGGTGGTGTGGAGCATCTGTGCGCCCGTCCATGGGTCCTCGGCGAGGCGCGCCTCGACCGCCTCGGGGCTGTCGCCGCTGCAGATGATCAGCACGTCGTCGCCGCCCTCCAGCGGCCCGGCGAGACGGATCACGCCGTCGGCTTCGAGCCCATCGATGAACGCGGCATGCTCGCGCCAGAGCGGCTGCTGGCGCAGGGGCGTGGCGTTGTCCCACTTGGCGCTACGGGTGCGAATCACGGCGAAAAGTCGGCTCATTGGCAGGTCTCCTTTGCGGCGACCTTTTGCCAGAGCGCTGACAGCAGCCTGTCAGCAGCCCGCGCCCATTCGATTTGCGTTCGGCGACCCGAAGCCCCACAATGGATTGCATTACATAAGACGGAATTTTCGATGGCAGGAATTGGTGGTGGTATGGGCGGCTTCGCGCCCACGGGAGGCTTGGCCGGCGTTAAGGTAGAAGCACAGATCGACCTCGGGGCCATGCCGCACATTTTGCGGCGGATCGTGACGATGGCGCTGAAAGCCAGGCCGATTCAGGCGATTCTCGCGATCCTCTGTGCGCTGGGCGCCGCGGTGGCCAGCCTGCTGGTGCCGCGGATCTTCGGTCATGCGGTCGACCAGGTGACGCACCTGCTGGGCGTCTTCAGCCACCTGAAGGCCGTGCACGCGCCGGCCGCGCAGGTCGCGGCGCTGACCGCGAGCGCCGAGAAGGCCCTGTGGATCAGCGGCGGGGTCGTTGATCGGCGTGACGCTGATCCAGGGCGTGCTGACCGGCCTCTCGCAGTTCCAGGCCGAGTGGGTCAGCCAGAAGGTCGCCTACCAGCTGCGGCTCGACTTCTTCCGCCAGCTGCAGCGCCTGTCGTTCGGCTTCCACGACAAGATCCACTCGGGCGACCTCATCACCCGCGGCATGATCGACCTCGAGGGCACGCGGATGTTCATCCAGAACGGGATGATGCAGTCGCTGACCCTGGTGCTGCTGCTGGTGGTGGCGACCACCATGATGTTCTCCACCGACTGGGTGATGGCGCTCTTGGGCCTCAGCTTCGTGCCGTTCAGCGTCTTCACGCTGGGCCGGGTCGGCTACCTGCTGCGCGTCGCCTGGATGCGCGTGCAGAACCTGATGAGCATCCTGACGCTGACCATGGAGGAGAACCTGCAGGGCATCCGCGTGGTGCGGGCCTTCTCCTCCACGAGCTTCGAGCTCGGCAAGTTCGACCGGGCCGCCAACGAGGCGCTGAAGGAAAGCTACAAGCGCGTCGTGCTGCGGATGCGCGCCATGCGCACCACCACCTTCACCTTCTACATCTCGCAGGCGCTGGTGCTCTGGTACGGCGGCAACAAGGTGGCGCTCTGGGCCGCCAACCACAACGCCCCCGGCGCGATGACGCCCGGCGTGCTGGCGGCCTTCATCCTCTACCTGAACGTCCTGCAGGGGCCGGTGCGCCAGTTCATCATGATCGTGATGTCGGCGGCCAGGGCCACCAGCTGCGGCGCGCGGCTCTTCGAGATCCTCGATACCGAGCCGGCGATCGCCGACAAGCCGGGCGCCAGGCCGCTCGCGCCGTCGAACGGCGTGCTGCGCTTCGAGCACGTCGACTTCGCCTACGACGAGGGCAAGCTCGTCCTGCACGACATCGACTTCGAGGTGGGGCTCGGCCAGACGCTGGGCATCGTCGGGCCGCCGGGCTCCGGCAAGTCGACGATCGCCAACCTCGTGCCGCGCTTCTACGACGTGAGCGCCGGGCGCATCAGCATCGACGGCGTCGACATCCGCGACGTGACCCTCTCGTCGTTGCGCGAATACGTCGGCCTCGTGCAGCAGGAAGCCTTCCTGTTCGACGCCACCGTCACCAACAACGTCGCCTACGCCGACCCCTGGGCCGAGGACGAGCGCATCGTCGGCGCGACCAAGACCGCCCAGCTGCACGAGTACATCGCCGCGCTGCCGGGCGGCTACGGCACGCGGGTCGGCGAGCGCGGCGTCTCGCTCTCGGGCGGCCAGCGGCAGCGGATGTCGATCGCCCGCGGCGTGGTGCCCGGCCCCGGGATCATGATCTTCGACGACTCCACCGCCGCCATCGACGCGGTGACCGAGAAGAAGGTCCGCGATTCGCTCGCCGAGGCGACGCGACAGAAGGCGACGATCATCATCGCCCACCGCCTCTCGTCGCTGATGCACGCCGACGAGATCCTCGTGCTGGAGGAAGGCCGCATCGTGGAGCGCGGCACACATGAGGAGCTGCTGGCGCAACGGGGCGAGTACTACGACCTCTTCCAGCTGCAGACGCGCGCCGAGCAGGGGCTCTCCATCGCCGACGCCCGTATCCGTCGCCGCGTCACGGAGGCCGCCGAATGAGCGACTTCGCTATCGACGAACGCGGCGCGGGCGGCGGCGACGTGGGCGGCGGCGGGCGGCGGCGCCGAACGCCAACCTCGGCAGCGCCGAGGCCGAAGAGATCTTCATGGCGCTGGACACCCGGGTGGTGCGCCGCTTCGCCAAGTTCCTGACGCCGCACCCCTGGTACCTGGTGGGCGCCGTCGCCGCCGCCATCCTGTCGTCCGCCGCCCAGCTGGTGCAGCCGCTGATGTTCGGCCAGGCGATCAGCGTGGGGACCAGCGGCACGGCCCTGCAGACGACGCAGGTGCTTGGCTTCAGCCTGACCCGGATCGACGTGGTCTGCGTCGAGTTCGCGCTGTCTTTCATCGTCTTCACGGCGATGTCGATCGTCTCGCAGTCGATGTCGACCCGGCTGGCGCAGAAGGTGATCTTCGACCTGCGCCGGGCGATGTTCGAGCACTTCCAGACGATCTCGCTCAGCTACATGGACAGGACCCACGTCGGCCGGATCATGAGCCGGCTGCAGGGCGACGTGAACGCGCTGCAGGACTTCCTGGAGAGCACCACCAGCTCGATCGGCGACCTCTTGATGCTGATCGGCATCGTCGCGTTGCTGCTGATCATCGACTGGAAGCTCGGCCTTTTGACGCTGCTGGTGCTGCCGGCGCTGATCGGCATCCGCGCGATCTACCTGCCCTACAACAAGAAGGCCTTCCGGCGCCGCGCGCGACGCCTCGGCGATCGCCAACGGGGCGCTGGCCGAGAACATCAGCGGCGTGCGCACCGTGCAGGAGACCCGCCGCGAGGCGATGAACTTCGAGCTCTACGAGGAGAAGGCGCGCGCCACGATGGCGACGCAGATCACACTCCGCCGCGCTCGCCGCCGCTGATGACCCCGACGGTCGTCGATCCTCACCGGCGTCGCCATGGCGATCATCATCGTGGTCGGCGGCTCGGAGGTGATCGGCCAGACGCTCGCAGCTCGGCGTCATGATCGCCTACGTCGGCTACGTGCAGAAGTTCTTCGAGCCGGTGCGCATGCTCTCGATGCAGTACACCGCGCTGCAGCGCGCCACGGCCGCCGCCAACCGCATGTTCGAGGTGCTCGACGTGCCGCTGACCCTGATCGACAAGCCGGACGCCGTCGCGCTGGTCGAGGAGAATCCGACCATCGAGTTCGACCACGTGATCTTCGGCTACGACCCGGCGCGGCCGGTGCTGAAGGACATCTCGTTCAAGGTGAAGCCCAAGCAGGTGGTGGCGCTGGTCGGGCCCTACCGGCTCCGGCAAGACCAGCATCATCTCGCTGGTGCGGCGCTTCTACGAGGTGGGCGAGGGCGCCATCCGCATCGCCGGGCACGACGTGCGCGACGTGACGCTGGCGAGCCTCGGGAAGACCATCGGCATGGTGCTGCAGGAGCCGTTCCTGTTCAGCGGCACCATCGAGGAGAACATCCGCTACGCCTCCGGCGCGACCCACGAGCAGGTGGTGTCGGCGGCCAAGACGGTGCGCGCGCACGACTTCATCATGCGCCTGCCGCAGGGCTACGACACCCCGCTCGGCCAGCGCGGGCGCAACATCTCGCTGGGCCAGCGCCAGCTGATCTCGTTCGCCCGGGCGCTGGTGATCGACCCGAAGATCCTCATCCTCGACGAGGCCACCGCCAACATCGACTCGTTCACCGAGCTGGAGATCCAGCGCGCGCTGAAGGCGCTGTTCGCCGGCCGCACCTGCCTCGTTATCGCCCACCGCCTCGCCACCGTGCGCGACGCCGACGAGATCATCGTGCTGCAGGCCGGGCGCATCGTCGAGCAGGGGCCGCACGACCAGCTGGTCACGCAGGGCGGGCTCTACGCCAAGCTCTACGCCTCCAGCCATGGCTCGTTCGACGACCTGCCGGGCGAGGGCGAGCGGCGCGCCGACCGCGAGGCGGTGCTGCAAACCTGAGCGCACGCGCCGCTTCGTCATCGAAACGTCGTCGAGTGTTCGCTAGTGGGTTGAAGTCTCACCGGGGGAGCCCTCGCATGCTGCGTTCATCCGTACTCGCCCTGGCGCTGGCGCTGAGCACGCTCGTGGCGGGCGCGGCGCAGGCCGCCCCGACGCTGGAGCGCGTCGTGGTCGTGATGCGCCATGGCGTGCGCCCGCCGACCCAGAGCAACGACAAGCTCCCGCACTATTCCACCGAGCCCTGGCCGGATTGGATCGTGCAGGCAGGTGACCTGACCCCGCACGGCGGCCAGACGGTGGCGATGACGGGTCGGAGCCTCCGCGCCGCCTACGCGGCCGCAGGGGTTTTCCCGACGAGCCGCTGCCCGAAGCCCGACGAGGTCTCGGTGTGGGCGGACGGCGCCGACGAACGGACCCAGATGACCGGCCTCATCCTCGGTGCGTCGCTGGAGGGCGGCTGCCCCATTCCGGTCGAGTGGTCGACGGTCAAGCCGCGCGATCAGATCTTCGGCGGCGCTCAGGGCGACGCCTGCAAGGTCGATGCAGCGCACGAGTGGGCCCGGATCGAGACGCCGGCCGAGGTCGACCGGCTGAAGGCCGCCAACGCCAAGCTGCAGGACATCTTCGCGCCGACGGCCTGTCAGGGCGGTCTCGGCGTGTGCTTCGCCAAGACCCCGGACAGCGGCGGCCTCTTCCCGAACACCGCGGGCTACGCCGAGGACATCCTCCTGGAGTACGCCGAGGACATGCCGATGCAGGACGTCGGCTGGGGCCGCGCCACCCGCGCCGACATCGATCTGGTCATGGACATCCACGAGACCGCGTTCGGACGGATCCGCGAGGGAGTCTACGCGTCGTCGCGGCGCGGCGCGGCGATGACGCGCGTGATCATGGCGGCGCTGCAGGGCGAGCCGATCGGCGGCGGCCCGCGGGCGGGGCCTAACCTGAAGCTGCTCGGCCTGGCCGGCCACGACACCAACCTGGTGCTGATGGCCAGCACGTTCGGCCTGACATGGAAGCTGCCGGACCAACCGGACTCGACGGCGCCGTCCACCGCGCTGGCGTTCGAACTCTGGCGCGATGGCGACAAGCGCTTCGTGCGGGCGGTGCTGTTCTACCAGGCGCTCGACCAGCAGCGGACGCTGAGCCCCGAGCTGGACCGTCAGGTTCAGCTGCCGTTCGAGGGGTGCGCGTCGGGGCCAATGGCGAGCTGCCCGCTCGATGCGCTGCAGCAGCGCATCAAGAACCTGATCCCGCCGGACTGCGGCTGGCCGCCGGCCGAGCCGGCCGTTACGGCGAAGCAATGAACGGGTTGCTGGCGAGACGCCGCGTCAAGCCTTAAGTGTAGCGGCGCGCCGCGAGGCGGTGGCGTCATTGCACAAGTCGGGGCCGAACGCGTGAAGCCGAATCTGAAGGGAGCGCTCGCAGCGCTCGTCGTCGTGTCCGCACCGCTGGCGCTGGCTGGCTGCGGCGTCAATGACATCCCCACCAAACAGGAAACCGCCAAGGCCAAGTGGGCCGACGTGCAGGCCGACTACCAGCGCCGCGCCGACCTGGTGCCCAACCTCGTCGCCACGGTCAGCGCCAACGCCCAGCAGGAGCGCGCGGTGCTGATCGGCGTCACGCAGGCCAGAGCCAAGGCGACCGGCGTCACCGTCGACGCCAACACGCTGACCGACCCGGCCGCCTTCCAGCGCTTCCAGCAGGCGCAGGACGAGCTCTCCGGCGCGCTCGGCCGGCTGCTGGCGGTCAGCGAGAACTACCCGGACCTGAAGTCGAACCAGAACTTCCTGGCGCTGCAGTCGCAGCTCGAAGGCACCGAGAACCGCATCGCCATCGCCCGGCGCGACTACAACGACGCCGTGCGCGACTACAACACCACGCTGCGGGTGCTGCCGACCTCGATCTGGGCGGCCACCTTCTATCGCAGCGCCAAGCCGATGCAGCCGTTCGGCGCCACCGAGGCGGCGCAGAGCGCCCCGACCGTGCAGTTCAACCTGAACGGCCCGCCCGCCGGCGCCCCGCCCGGCTCGACCCCGCCAACCAACGCCCCCGCGCCGGCCAACGCACAATGAGGGCCGCCTTTACACCTCCCCTCCCTCCGGCGGGGAGGGGTCGGGGGTGGGGGTGTCAGCCGGCTACGGGCGGGCTTAGCGACGCCAACCCCTGGACGTCCGGCAAACACCCCCACCCCCTGCCCCCTCCCCGCAAGAGGGAGGGGGTGGCGCTGCATATCGCGAGCTTCTTCGTCATGCTGGCGATGGCGCTCAGCCTCTTCGCGCCTGCGGCCCGCGCCGCCCTGACCTTCCCGCCGCTGACCGGGCGGGTGGTCGACAACGCGCATGTGCTGTCGGCGCAGACCGTGACCGACCTCACCGCCAAGCTCGCCGACCTGCAGACCAAGACCGGGCGGCAGCTGGTGGTGGTCACGCTGCCCGACCTGCAGGGCGACGACATCGAGGACTACGGCTACCAGCTCGGCCGCGCCTGGGGGATCGGCCAGAAGGGCCAGAACAACGGCGTGCTGTTCATCGTCGTGCCCTCCGAGCACAAGGTGCGCATCGAGGTGGGCTACGGGCTGGAGCCGGTGCTCACCGACGCGCTCTCCAGCGTGATCCTGCAGGAGCAGGTGCTGCCGAAGTTCCGGGCCGGCGACACCGAGGGCGGCGTGGTCGCCGGGACCGACGCCATCATCCAGCAGCTCAGCCTCGACCAGGCCGCCGCCACGGCCAACGTCCAGAAGGCCACGCAGGCCGCCGCAGCCGCACGGGATTCCGTTCGGCGCGATCTTCGGCCTGATCATCCTCTTCATCGTCTTTGCCGGCCTTTTCCGCTCGCATGGCGGGGGCATGGGGTGGTGGCTGCCGATGATGATCCTGTCGTCCGGCTCGCGCGGCGGCGGCTGGGGCGGCGGCGGTTGGAGCGGCGGCGGTGGAGGCGGCGGCTTCTCGGGCGGCGGCGGCTCGTTCGGCGGCGGCGGCGCGTCGGGGAGCTGGTAATGCTGACCCCCGAAGACCACGAACGCATCACCGCCGCGGTCGCCAAGGCCGAGGAAGGCACGAGCGGCGATATCTTCTGCGTGCTGGCCGGCGAGGTCTCGACCTACCGCGAGGTCCCGATCGCCGCCGGCGCGGCCGTGGCGCTGCTACTGCCGCCGATCGTGCTGGCGTTCGGCCTGCGCCCGGTGATGGACGCTATCACCGCGGGCGGCTGGACCGCCTCGCAGGCCAGCGCCCTGCCCGCCGAGCTCGGCTTCGCGCTTACCGGCTACGCGGTCGTGCAGATCATCCTCTTCGCGGTGGCCGCCATCATCGTGGCGCTGCCGCCGGTCCGCCGGCTGGTGACGCCGCGCTTCCTGAAGCGCCACCGGGTGAGGAAGGCCGCCTTCCACCATTTCGCCGCCGCCCACAGCCTCGCCAGGGACAGCGACACCGGCGTCTTGATCTTCGTCGCGCTGGTCGAGCGCCAGGTCGAGGTGCTGGCCGACGCCGCCATCCACGCCAAGGCCGGCGACGCGGTCTGGCGGCAAGCCGCGGACGCGGTGCAGGCCGGCATGCGCGAGCCGGATCCGACGGCGGGCATCGAGCAGGCCATCGCCATCTGCGGCGAGGCGCTGAAGGCGAACTTCCCGTCGGACGGCGCGCGCGCCGCCGATCGACCGATGGAGGTGTAGGGCCATGCCTGCGTGGCGTCGCTCGCACGATTTTACCTAAAGTAACTTGACGACGATTTACCTGCATGCGCTATTGCGGGCGGCGCGTCTTCGCGGCGCGGCCGGGTCTTTGACATCGTCAGCTTCAAGTAAAACTGCAGGCGCACGCCGCCGGCGCGATCCACCGCCACAACCCTGGCGCCGCTAATTTAGCGCGCTTTAGGGTGCGATCTGCGGAGCGCGCCGTCCGGCCTGTTGTGAGATTCTCTGCGTTCATCACCCAACCCCGCCCCCAACCTCCCGCTCATCCCGGCGAACGCCGGGACCCAGGCAGGACTGGGGGACGGGATGGGTTAGTCCGGGGAGTAGATTGGCGCCGCAGGCGCTGTTCAAGGTCACACGAAGATCACGAAGGAAGCAAAGCTCACCAAGAGCAGCTTCGCCCGCGAGTGAGCGCCTTCGTGCTCTTCGCTGGCTTCGTGTTCTTCGTGTCAGAAAAGGGATGCCTGCGGCGCCGCCACGCTTCAGGCAAAGCGCCGCCTCCAACTCAGGCCTGACTGGGTCCCGGCGTTCGCCGGGATGAGCGGGGGTGGCGAGGATCAGTCCAGCCGGTAGAACTTGCGGGCGTTGTCCTTGAAGAGCGCGGCTTTCTCGTCGGCCGAGCAGCCCGAGGCGACGCGTTTGAAGGCGTTCCAGAGGGTGGCGTAGTCGCAGGAGACGCCGTCGACCGGGAAGTTGCTCTCGAACATGCCGCGCCCGACGCCGAATGCGGCGATGCAGGTCTCCAGGTAGGGCCGCCAGGCCTGCGCCAGCACGTCCGAGCCGGGCCTCGGGTTCTGATGGTGGAAGCCGAAGCCGCAGATCGCCATGCCGAGCCCGCCCAGCTTCACCCAGACGTTCGGGCGCTTGGCGAGGTCCTCGATCCCGGCCTTCCAGACCGCAAACACCTCATCCTGCCTGCCCTCGTAGGGCCCGATGCCGAGCGGGCCGCCGACGTGGTTGAGCAGGATCGCCGTGCCGGGGAAGGCGTCGGCCAGCGCGGCCACCTCGCCGAGCTGGGTATGGTACTGCCAGGCCTCGAACGACAGACCCTGCGGCGCCAACTGGGCGAAGCCTTCGCGGAACGACGCGAGGCCGTAAAGACCGGGCGGCGGGTTGGTATGGCTGCGGCGGATGTCGGGGCTGGGATCGTAGGCGCCGGCGTGGCGGATGCCCTTGAAGCGGCCGTTGCCGGCGCGGACGTGGCTTTCCAGCACCTCGGCGACGCTGGCGCCGGCGGCAAGATCGGCGCGGCCGACGATGCCCTCGCAGGCCAGCACCGAGCCATAGCGGCCGCTCGCCGCCATCGCCGCCGCCCCGCCGACGAACTCGGTCTCGCCGACGAACGACATCGGGGCCGGGCCGCCCGCCCGGTAGAACGAGCCGCACTCGACGAAGACCGTGCTCTCGATGTTGTGGCCGCTGGTGAGGTCGGCCAGCAGCTCGGGCAGCAGGTAGCGGCTGCCCGGGAAGTCCCAGAGGTGATGGTGCGGATCGCAGATCGGCAGCTCGGGTTCGAGGATCGCTTCGGGCATGGGGTCTCCTATGTGCTCGGGCCCAGTTGGGCGCGCCACGTTTCCTTGCAGCTCGCCATTCCCCCCAGCCCCCGCCCGCCTGGATGCGCTAGCGGCCCTGGTAGACCGGCTTGCGCTTCTCGACGAAGGCGCGGAAGGCCTCGCGGCTGTCCTCGGAGCGGCCGCAGGCGCTGTGGCGGGCGGTCTCGGCTGCGAGGAAGTCGGCGAGGCCCATGTGCTCCTGCTCGACGAAGTTGGCCTTCATGCCCTTCAGCGCCAGCGGCGAGGCGTTGGCCAGCCGCTCGACCAGCGCCGCCAGCTCGGTCTCGAACGCGGCTTCCGGCACGAGGCGGTTCACGAGCCCGATGCGCGCGGCTTCCGCGCCGTCGAACTTGCCGGGCAGGAAGTAGAGCTCGCGGGCCTTGGCGGCGCCGAGAATGCGCGGCAGGAACCAGGTTCCGGCCATGTCGCCCGACATGCCGACATCCAGGAAGGCGGTGTTGAAGCGGGCGGTGTCGTCGCAGATCCGCAGGTCGCAGGCGCTCGCCCAGCCAAGCCCGGCGCCGGCGCAGGCGCCCTTGATCGCGGCGATGGTCACCATCTGCGCCTCGTGCAGGATGACGCTGATGCCGAAGGTCTCCGGCCGGGTCGGGCCCTGGCCGGCGACGTAGGCCTTCAGGTCGGCGCCTGGGCAGAAGTCGCGGCCGGCGCCGCGCAGCACCAGCACGCGCAGGGTGCGGTCGGCGGCGGCGTCCTGCACCGCCGCCCAGAGCTCGTCCATCAGCTGCGGAACGATGCCGTTGCGCGCTTCGGGCCGGTTCAGCGTGATCGTCGCGGCGGGCCCGTACTTCTCGTAGAGGACGGTCGCAACGTCGCTCTCTGCCGCGCTCATGAGGCGTCTCCGGTCCAGGGCTGGAAGTTCGGCGCGCGGCGCTCGATCAGCGACATCGCGCCCTCGTAGGCGTCCGGGTGCTTCAGCTGCGCCTGGGTCAGCCGGTCGGCGTCGGCCAGCGCCGGCAGCATCGGCTCGGAGAGGTGGCGCCAGACCTGGCTCTTCATCACCGCGATGGCGCTGGGCGAGATCTGCGCGGCCAGGTCGGCCGCGTAGGCGACCACCGTCTCCAACAGGGCGTCGTGAGGGACCACGCGGTCGAGCAGGCCGATGCGCAAGCGCCTCGTCGGCCGTCACCCGCCGCGAGCTCCACAGGAGGTCGAGCGCGCGGCTCGGACCCACCAGCCGCGGCAGCACCCAGCTGGTCCCATGCTCGGCGATCAGGCCGCGTTTGGAGAAGACGGTGGTGAAGCTGGCGTTGTCCGACCCGAAGCGCAGGTCGCTCATCATCGCCAGCACGAAGCCGCCGCCCGGCCGCGACGCCGTTCACCGCCGAGATCACCGGCTTGGAGATCAGCGGCAGGTAGCTGAACATGCCGGGCGGATCGGCGCGGGCGGCCTCGGCACGCTCGGTCGGGCGGCTTTCACCCGCCTGGGTGGTCTGGCGCAGCACCTCGGCGTCGAGGCCGGAGCAGAAGCCGCGCCCCTCGCCCACGAAGGCGATGGCGGTGACCTCGGGGTCCCGCTCCGCCTCGGAGACCAGCCGGCGGATGTCGGCCAGCATCCGGTAGGTGAGCGCGTTCAGCTGCTGCGGCCGGTTCAGCCGGATCAGCGCCACCCGGCCCATGGTCTCGAACAGGATCTCGGCGTCGGCCATCAGCGCGCCTCCCTTGGCGTCTTCTGCTTGGCCGCCACTCTAGACCCCGCGCGAGCCGCGTCGAGTTGTCGCTCGGCGGGGACGGTCCGGACGCTCCGGGCTCAGGCCGCGATCAGCGCCGTCCGCCGCCGCCGCGTCCGCCGCCGCCACCGCCGCGGCCCCCGCCGCCGCCGCCACGGCCGCCGCCACCACCGCCGCGTCCGCCGCCGCCACCGCCACGTGCGCCACCGCCGCCGCCTCGCGCGCCGGGATGCCCGCCGCCTCGTGCGCCACCGCCGCCGCCGCGTGCGCCGTACCCGCCGCCGCCTCGCGCTCCGCCATGCTGGGCGCCGCGCGCCCCGCCGCCGTACGCACCGCGCGCGCCGGCTCCGCCCGCCCCGCCGGGACGACCTGCGCCGCCCGGTCGACCGGCGCCGCCAGCGCCGCCGACACCGCCTGGCCTGCTTGCGGCGCCGCCAGGTCGGCCCGCGCCGCCCGCGCCACCAGGACGACCCGCGCCGCCAACGCCGCCCGCGCCACCCGGACGACCTGCGCCGCCAACACCACCCGCACCGCCCGGACGACCTGCGCCGCCAACGCCGCCAGCACCGCCTGGACGACCTGCGCCCCCAACACCGCCGACACCGCCAGGACGACCTGCGCCCCCACGCCGCCGGCACCGCCAGGACGACCGGCGCCGCCTGGACCGCCAATACCGCCGGGGCGACCGGCGCCGCCTGGACCGCCAATACCGCCAGGGCGGCCTGCGCCGCCTGGACCGCCAATTCCGCCGGGGCGACCTGCGCCGCCGACCCCGCCCGGACCGCCGATGCCGCCCGGACCGCCGATACCACCAGGCCGCCCGGCCCCGCCGATGCCGCCAGGGCCGCCGATACCGCCGACGCCGCCGGGACGGCCCACGCCGCCGACGCCGCCCACGCCTCCAACACCCCGACCCCGCCGACCCCGCCCGGGCGTCCGACGTTGCCGCCGTGCCAGCCGCCGCTGCCGTTCCAGCGGCCGCCGCCGATGTTGTTGTATTGGTTCACGTTGACGTTGACGTTGTTGTAGGACCCGCCATAGCCGTAGCCTCCGTAACCGCCGTAGCCCCAGTTGGGGCTTGCCCAGCCCCAGAGGCCCGCGGCGACGGCGATGCCCGCGCCCCACATCAACCCGGTCGCCAGCGCCTGGCCGGGCACGTAGCCGGGGTAGTAGCTCGAGTACTCCGGCGGCGGTGGGTAATAGGTCGGCGGCGTCGAATAGCCCCAGTCGCCGTAGACGACCGAAGGATCGTAGTTCGGCACCGAGACCACGTCCGGATTGGTCGGCTCGATGACGATATTCTCCTGCGGGTACTGCGGCGGCGGCGCCGGCGCGCCTTGCGGCGGCGGCGGCGCCGGCTGGGACGCGACCTGCACGTACTCGTTCGACTTCAGGTGGCCGGACGTCTGCGCCTTGGCGCGCAGCCGCTGGATCGCCGCGAAGACGTCCGGCTGCTGGTTCGTCATCGCGTAACCCATCTGCTGGGTCCAATCGAGGTGGTCGTTCATGGTCGCCAGGACCACCGGAAACGGCACCAGCGACTTCACCGAGGGATCCCAGGGCAGCGGATGCAGCGCCTGCTCGAGCGCCGCGCCTTTCAGCGACTTGTTGTTGCCCTCGCCCAGCCAGCGCAGGGCCGCGACGACGTCGAGCGGGTAGGTCGACGCCATCAGCACCTGGGTCACCAGGTTGTCCGGGTAGAGGGCGATCGGGGCCAGCATCGCCTCGAGCTGCTCGTCCGAGAATCGCTGCTGGCCGGCCACCTGTTGGGCTGGCGCGGTGTTCGCGGCGGCGGCGTTGACCGGCGCGTTGGTCGGCGATTGCTGGGAGCAGGCGCTGAAGAAGATCAGGCCCGCGCTGGTCACGCGCAGAATGTTCTTCATGGCCGGGCTCTCCTCGCGCGGCGCGACGCGGTCCCTCAGCGCGCGCTCTGGTGACCGCGTACGGATATCAAAACGACCTGCGCGCGATATCGGGTGGAGCCCTGAGGCGGTCCGGCGACCGCGCGGGCGCCGGCATCGGCCGAACCCCGCCCCTACGCGGGCCGCAACGCCGGCCGGCTCAGGCCGAGCAGTCGGGCGGGCGGTGGGTGCGGTCGCAGAGCGGCGGCGCGGGTGGCGACGGGTCGGCGGCGGGAGCGGGCGCGGACCCGGTCGTCTGCGGCGCCGCCCGCAACGCCTGCGGCGTGCAACCGCCAGCGAAGGTGGAAGCGGCGAGGAGCAGCAGAACGAGCCGCCGCCCCGGCTACTTCATCAGGGTTTCCTTGATCCGGTAGATGGCCGGCAGCATCAGGACGCCGATCAGGCACGGGAAGATGAACAGGATCAACGGGATCATCATCTTCGCCGGCAGCGCCATGGCCTTCTCCTCCGCGTAGAGCATGCGCTTGGAGCGCATGTCGTCGGAGAACACCGCCAGCGTCTCGCCGAGGCTGGTGCCCATCTCCTCGGCCTGGCGCAGCATGGTGGCGAGGCTGCGCGCCTCGTCGACGCCGAGCCGTTCGGCGAACGCCGTCCAGGCTTCCTTGCGCGACTTGCCGGCGCGCAGCTCCAGGGTCAGCACCTTGAGGTGCTCGGCCAGGCCCGGATAGCGCCGCTGCAGCTCTTCAGTGACGCGGGAGACGGCGGCGTCGAGCGAGAGGCCGGCCTCAACCGAGGCGACCAGCAGGTCCAGGAGGTCGGGGAAGCCCTCGCGGTACTCGCGCTCGCGCTTCTTGCGGCGGTTGCCGATCACCTGGTCGGGACCCATGATCGCTGCGATGGCGATGGCCCCGCCGATGGCGACCGCGCCGATCCCGCCGTGCTTCGAGAGCGCGTAGGGCAAGCAGCAGCGCGATCCCGATGATCGCCAGGATCATCAGCATCGCCTTGGCGCCCAGGTAGACCGCCGCGGCCTCGCGGCTGTAGTAGCCGGCCTGCACGAGCTTGGCCCTGAGCGCGGTGAGCTGCGCGGGGTCCTGGATGGCGATGCGGTCGCCGATCCGCCGCACGCCCGAGACCACGCCCGAGAGCGCCTCGCCGACGCCGCCGCCCTGGTCGACCGCGACGGCGGCTGCCGCGCCGCCCGCCAGGCGGGCGCGTCGCCGCGAGGTGGTCGAGAAGTTGCGGATCGCCAGAAAGCTGACCGCGCTGACGCCGAGCGCGATCATGCCCAGGCCGATCGGCGTCAACAGGTTTGAGACCGAGGCGCTGTCCACGTCAGATCCTCATGTCGATCATGCGGCGCATCACCAGGTTGCCCGACACCAGGAGGCCGCCGAGGACCCCCAGCCCGATCTGAATGAAGCGTGTGTGGAGGACGTCGGAATAGTACTTGGGCTGGGCGACGTTGATGAAGATGAAGCAGACGATCGGCGCGGCCGAGAGGATGTAGGCGCTCATCCGGCCCTCGGACGAGGCGGCGCGGATCTTCAGCCGCATCTTGTGGCGCTCGCGCACCGTGCGGGCGAGCATCTTGAGAAGGCCGGTGAGGTTGCCGCCGCTCTTCTCCTGCAGACGGATCGCGGCGGAGAACAGATCGACGTCGGGGTTGCGGCAGCGGTCGGAGATTCGCGCCACCGCCTGCTCCAGCGTGGCCCCGAACGCGATCTCGTCGGCGGCCATGCCGAACTCCGAGCCGATCGGGTCGGGCAGCTCGCGGCCGACGAGGTTGATCGAGGTGGGGATCGGGTGCCCTGCCTCGAGGCTGCGCACCATCACCTCCAGCGCCTGCGGCAGCTGCAGGCTGATCGCCTTGGTGCGCGCTCCGGCCTTGAAGGTCAGGTAGGCGAGTCGGCCCGCCGATGCCCAGCGCCAGCGCCCCGCCAACAGCCGCCAGGACGTTGTGCAGAAAGAACAGGCCCGCGAAGCCGCCGCCCAGCACCAGCGCGCCGATGACCATCGCCCAGCGCCGCGGCTCCACCGCGACCCCCGAGCGCATGATGAGGTCCGCAAGCCAGGCCCAGCTGAAGACCGAGCGGCCGTCCTCGGTGACGCCGCGCTGCTTGCGCAGCTCCAGCACCAGCTCGCCGAGCGAGCCGGCGCGCTCGGCGGTCGCGAGGCGCCGGTTGACCGCGCGCCGGGTCTGCCGGGCGCCGAACAGCCCCCACGCCGCCTGCCCGAACGAGAAGACGGTCGCGAAGACCAGGAACATGAATATCAGGCGCGGATCGATCGGCATCGCGTTCGTCAGCCCAGCGGCCGGCCGGGGTCGAAGTTCGCGGTGTCGTAGCGGATGCCGCGCCGCAGCATCTCATCCATGCACTTGGGCCGCAGGCCGGTGGCGCGGAACTCGCCCACCACCGTGCCGTCTGCCTCGGTGGCGATGCGGTGGTACGCGAAGATTTCCTGCATCTGCACCACCTGGCCTTCCATGCCGGTGATCTCGGTGACGCTGGTCAGGCGCCGCTTGCCGTCGGAGAGGCGCATGATCTGCACGATCATGCCGACCGCCGAGGCGATCTGGCCGCGGATGGCCTCGTTGGAGAGGCTCATGCCGCCCATGGCGACCATCTGCTCCAGGCGGGTGACGGCGTCACGCGGGGTGTTGGCGTGGATGGTGGCCATCGAGCCTTCGTGGCCGGTGTTCATGGCCTGCAGCATGTCGAAGGCCTCTTCGCCGCGCACCTCGCCGAGGATCACGCGGTCGGGACGCATGCGCAGCGCGTTCTTCACCAGCTCGCGCTGGCGGATCTCGCCCTTGCCCTCGATGTTCGGCGGACGGGTCTCCATGCGCACCACGTGCGGCTGCTGCAGCTGCAGCTCGGCGGCGTCCTCGATGGTGATCAGACGCTCCTTGTTGCGGATCGCCGCCGAGAGCGCGTTGAGCAGCGTCGTCTTGCCCGAGCCGGTGCCGCCGGAGATCACCGTCGAGACCCGGCTGCGCACCGCGCCGTAAAGGAACTCGGCGACCGGGGCGGGCATGGCGCCGAACTCGACCAGCCGCTCGAGGTTGAACGGCTTCTTGGAGAACTTGCGGATCGAGACCGCCGCGCCGTCGATGGCGATCGGGGCGATGGCGGCGTTGACGCGGCTTCCGTCGGGCAGGCGCGCATCGACCAGCGGCGAGGATTCGTCGATGCGCCGGCCGACGCCCGCCACGATGCGCTGGACGATGCGCAAGAGATGGTCGTTGTCGCGGAAGCGGACTGGCGCGATCTCCAGTTCGCCACGCCGCTCGACGTAGATCTGGAAAGGGCCGTTGATCAGGATGTCGGCGATCGAGTCGTCCTTCAGCAGCGGCTCGATCGGGCCAAGGCCGACCATCTCGTCGAACACCTGCGCGCCGAGCTCGTCGAGCTCGGCGGCGTTCAGGGCGAGCCGCTCGGTGCGCGCGAAGTCGCCCACCAGCCGGCGCACCTGGCGGCGCATCTCCGGCTCGTCGAGCTTGTCGAGCTTCGAGAGGTCGATCTCCTCGATCAGCTTCGAGTGCAGCTTCAGCCGCATGTCGAGCATGCCGGCGTCGTGGACATGCGCCGGCCCGTCGTCGCGATCCGGCTCGAAGCTCAGGCTGGACTTGGGCTTGGCGTCAGCTGCCGGCGCATCCGAAGCCGGCGGGGGCGGCGGCGCGTCGGCCGGATCGGTGACGACCAGCCGGGGGGCCGGCTCGGCGGCGCTGGGCCGAAAGCTGAACCGGGCCATCAGGCGCGCCTCGCATGCCGCGCGGCCGTCGCCGGGGCGGTGAGCCGGTCGACCAGCACGGCAATGTCGCGCACGATCTTCGAGCGCGGTCGATGGTGGCTGATCGAGCCGCCGAGGTTGACCGACGCGGCGGCCGCCTCCCAGTCGGAGGTGACGCCGCCGTCGGCCTTGCGCTGCAGCGCCTTCTCGGCTTCGGCGAGCGAGGGCGCAGGCCCGAAGACCCGGCTGGCGAGGCGGTTGAGGATGATCCGCGGCGGCTGGGCTTCAGGCAGCTCCGCCTCGATCTCGGCGGCGAGCGAGCGGGCCGAGAGCAGCGCCGGAACCGTCAGCTCGGAGACCACCAGCACCTCGTCGGAGCCGGCCAGCACGTCGAGCGACCAGGGTTGCTGGTGGCGCGGCAGGTCGATGACGATCCAGTCGTAGACCTGGCAGGCGATCTCCAGCATCCGGCAGACCGCGGTCTGACTGACCCGCGCGAACGCCTTCGGATCGCGCGGCGCGGCCAAGAGGTCGACCCCATCTCCCACTCGCATCGCGAAGGCGGCGAGCATGGCCGCATCGATGCGCTCGGGCGACGCCGAGGCTTCGGCCAGATGCATCATCGGCGTTGCGCCAAGGTAGGCGGCGGCCGCGCCGTCGACGAGGTTGAGATCGACCAGCGCCACCCGCTTGTCGGCGCCGCGCCGCGCCAGCGCCGTCGCCAGCTCCACGGCGATCGTGGTGGCGCCGCAGCCGCCCACCGAGCCCACTACCGACCAGCACCGTGCGTTGACGGGCGCGGCCAGGACGACCGGCTCGGCGATCAGGGCCGCAGCGGCGCGGGCGACGTCCTCGGCGGTGAACGGCGCCTCGATCACGTCGGAGCGCGGCAGCTTCATCAGCGCCCGCACCAGCGAGGCGGGCAGGTGGCCGCCGGCCAGCAGCACGGCGGGCGGATTGGCCCGGGCGGCCAGGCCCGCGATCGCGCCGACCAGCTCGGTAGGGTCGGTCGCTTCGGCGTCGATCAGCACCAGCTCCATCGCCGTGTGCAGGCTGGCCAGCACGTCCAGGCGATCGGCCGCGGCGATCTCGAAGCGCGCCTGGCCCAGCGCTTCCTGCGCCACCGGCGCGAGGCGCTGGCCGACGACGAGGACGTGACGTCCGTTGAAGCTTGCCACACTCATGGCTTTCTCGCGTCGGGCGGCGCAACCGCCGTCATCTGGTTGGCCGGGACCAGGTCGCCGTCCGGATTGACCGGCGGGCGGCTGCCGACGCTCTTGCCGTCAAGCATCACGTCGATGGCCGTCGCCTCGGCGGTTTCCTGCAGCGGATTGGGCAGCTGGCGGATGTCGCGCACCGGCGAAGTCAGGTGCGGGGTGACGATGATCACCAGCTCGGTCTCGTTGCGCTGCCAGTCGGACGAGCGGAACAGCGTGCCCAGGATCGGCAGGTTCGAGGCCCCCGGGATCTGGTTGATGGTGTTGGCGTAGTTGCGCTGGAAGAGGCCGGCGATGGCGAAGCTCTCGCCGTCGCGCAGCTCCACCTGCGTGGAGGCCTTGCGCATGGTGATCGCCGGCACCTGGAAGCCCTGGATGCTGACGCCGTCCTTGGGGTCGAGCTCGCTGACCTCGGGAGCGATCTTCAGCTGGATTTCGCCGTTGCTTTCGACGGTCGGGGTGACCCTCAGCTTGACGCCGAACTCCTCGAACTGGATGGCGGTGGCCCCCAGCTGGCCGCTCGGGATCGGCACCGGGAACTGGCCGCCGGCCAGGAAGTCCGCCTCCTGGCCCGACATGGCGATCAGGTTGGGACGCGCCAGGTCGCGGATCGCGCCCTTCTGCTCCAGCGCCTCGATGTTGGCCTCGACCTGCCAGGCGCCGAACTTGCCGTTGACGCCGAACGTGGTCTGCGGCGAGCCGCCCGGCAGCGCCGAACCGCTCGAGAATTGGATGCCGGAGTTCAGGCCCTCGACGTTGAGGTTGAAGCCGAGGTCGCGGATCGCCGAGTGCGAGGCCTCGATCACCCGGACGTCGACCTGCACCTGCTGGGCCTGAGCGACGGTGAGTTCGGAGTCGACGTTCTTCGGCGCGTAGCGCTCGGCGATCGACTCGGCCCGCGCGGCGACGGAGGGCGTCGTGACCTCGCCGCTGAGCAGAACGCCGTCGGCGAAGTTGGCGGCGCGGATGTGCTCGCCGGGCAAGGCGGTGTCGAGGTCGGCCTGCAGGCTGTCGACGTCGTAGCCGACGCGCACGTCGACCACCTGCGCCAGCCGGTGCTGGGCGTCGTAGATCAGGATGTTGGTGACGCCGAGCTGCTTGCCGCGCACGTAGAAGCTGCGGTCGGTGGTCGCCACCAGCGAGAGGGTGTCGGGCTGGGCGACGACAATCTCGCTGGCCGGATAGTCGAGCCGGAAGGCCGCCGACTTATCCTTCGGAACCATGATGGTCTGGCCGGCGCGGGGGTCCTGGAACACCTGCGCCTGGACCGGGCTGGCCATCGGGCCGAGCGCCATGACCGCGCAGGCCGTGAGGGCGAGGAGGCGTTGCATCGTTGCTTTCTCCGCGGAGTTGGGGGCGCGGCTCACGCGCCCGCCCCGTACCGCTCGGCGGGGACTTGGACATCGGTCGATGTGTCGCCGTGGACGACGGTCACCGACCGGGTGCGAATGACGATCTGCGGGGCGGCGCTGTGTCCCCTGGGCGCGGTGACCAGCAGGTGGCGCCGGCCGGTGGCGGCCGGGCCTCCATCGAGCGGCGACGGCGGCCCGCCGGCAGCGTGTGGACCTTTCCACTGCAGGTCGGCGACCTCGACGGCGCGCACCGGCGTCACCTCGGCCGAGCCGGTGCGGCGCAGCGCCAGCGACATCGTGCCGATCTGTTGGGCGACCGCGAGCCGCTGGGCGTCCTGCACGTTCACTTCGAGCGTCGCGGTGTGGGCGACGGCGGCCGTCGTCGAGGTCGGGTCGGCGTTGAGGTCGAGGCCCAACACCTTGACGTCCTGCAGCACCACGTCGGCGCGCTCATACTTGCAATCGCCGCACAGATCCTTGACGGCCTTCGGGGTGGGCGGCTGGCGCGTCACGATCACGTCGACGCGGTCGCCTGGCACCACATGGCCGCCGACGCCATTGGTGTCGGAAACGCCGATCGTGTAGGCGCGCATGCCCTCGTCGATCACCGCTGCGACAGTGGCCTTGGCCCCGCCGCCGCTGATCTTGCCCGGCAACACCGGTTCGCGCGGCGCAATTGGCTGCAGCGCGATCGGCACGCCACCCTGCGCCTTGATGAGCTGGTTGGGGTCGGAGAAGGCGCCGGGCGGGACGTCTGCGGCCGGCAGTTGCTCCACGATCAGGTGGCTCGCGTCGACCTTGCCGCCATAGGGAATGGCCGCGCTGGCCACGACCACCGGCACGGTGTTTCCCATGGCTGCGGCCTGCTTGGCCTGCGGGCCGTGCGCGGCGGGCTGTGGCAGCCAGACGCGCGCGACGATCAGTGCGCCGACGCCGAGAACGGCGGACGCGCCAAGACTAATCACGGTGCCTGTACGCATTAGCCCCCCACCCAAGTCTCGCCACGCGACCCCACGTGACGTTGTCGCAACTCTCCATTGCCCGCATTGCTTTGTCGTTAAGGATCAAAGTGAAGCGCCGTTTACTGCTTAGAGCGTTCTTTTCATTGGGCTCGGACGCGATGAACGGCCGGTTACCCTGTCATCAACGGCCGTGTTTGAAAGGCGCCGCAGCCTTGACGAACAGCTCGCGAGGCTTGATTGAGGTCGCCATTATTCGCTGAATTTTGAAGCGCCCGCCGGCTTTCGCGTGATCGGCGGTAACGTCCCGGCAGAGGGCGGCGCGGGAGGATGATGGATGTCGGATATCATGCAGACGTCGGATTTATTGCAGCGTCAGTCCGAGGCGGTCGCCAAGGGCATGAGCCAGAGCCTCTGGGCCGAGCTGAAGGGCGACCAGGTCGCCGTCCACGACCCGATCGGCACGCGGACCTTCCGCCAGATCAACGAGGCGGCCAACCAGATCGTGCGGCTGCTGCGCGAGCGCGGCCTGAAGGAGGGCGATGCGGTCGCGCTGCTCTGCTCCAACCGCGCGGAGTTCGTCGAGGTGCTGGCGGGGACGTTGCGCGGCGGCTACCGGCTGACCCCGGTCAACTGGCACCTCAACGCCGACGAGGTCGAGTACATCATCAACGACTGCGATGCGAAGGCGCTGTTCGCCGAGACGCGCTATCCGTCGGGACTCGCGGCCAAGGCGCCGGCGCTGACCTTGAAAGTCTCGATCGGCGACGACGCGCCGGGCTTCGAGCCCTACACGAAGCTGCTGGGCGAGTTCGACGGCGGCGATATCCTCGACCCGACGCCGGGCTCGTCGATGCTCTACACGTCCGGCACCACCGGCCGGCCGAAAGGCGTCTACCGGCGCAACACCGGCGCGATGATGGCGATGGCGCAGCTGGCCCAGCCCGACGACGTGCAGCTGTGCGCCGGCCCCGCCTACCACGCCGCGCCGCTGGCCTTCGACGTGCGCTCCTCGATGGTGATGGGCATCCCGCTGGTGTTCCTCGACCGCTGGGACTCCGAAGGCGTCCTGAAGACGATCGAGAGATACAAGGTGACCCGCACCCACCTGGTGCCGATCATGTTCCAGCGGCTGCTCAACCTGCCCGAGGAGGTGCGCAGAAAGTACGACGTCTCGTCGCTGCGCTACATCATCCACGGCGCGGCGCCCTGCCCGCCCGAGGTGAAGAAGGCGATGATCGACTGGGTGGGGCCGATCATCAACGAGTACTACGCCGGCTCCGAGGGCGGCGCGGGCTTCGTCGTCTCGTCCGAGGAGTGGCTGACGAAGCCCGGCACGGTCGGCAAGCTGCCCGACCCCAGCGCGCTGCAGGATCCTCGACGACGACGGCGCAACGAGGTGGAGCAGGGCGAGTCGGGCACGCTCTATTTCCGCGTCTCGCCGATCGCGCCGTTCGAATACTACAAGGACCCGGCGAAGACCGCCGCCGCGCACCGCGGCGACTACTTCACGCTGGGCGACGTCGGCTATCTCGACGCGGACGGCTACCTCTTCCTCACCGGCCGCACCGCCGAGTGCATCATCTCCGGCGGCGTCAACATCTACCCGCAGGAGATCGACAACGAGCTGATCAAGCACCCGGCGGTGGAGGACAGCTGCACGATCGGCGTGCCCAACGAGGAGTGGGGCGAGGAGGTGAAGTCGGTCGTCACCCTCAACCCCGGCTATGCGGGCTCCGACGCGCTGGCGGCGGACATCCAGAGGTTCGCCCGCGAGCACCTGGCCGGCTTCAAGGTCCCGCGCTCGGTGGAGTTCGTCGACGAGCTGCCGCGCAGCCCGGCCGGCAAGATCCAGCGCAAGAAGGTCCGCGAGCCCTACTGGGCTGGCCGGGCGCGGCAGATCTGAGCAGCCCGGCGCGGGCTGACACCACAATACCGTTGACGTGACATCATTGTGGTGTCACCGCTGCGGCCCTGGACACCACACCCCGAGGTTCGCATGCCCGACGGCGAATTCAGCCTGCGCGACGGCGAGTTCAACCTCAACGACGGCCTCGCCGGCCTCGGCAAGGACGCTTTCCTGGCCAGGCTGCACGGCGAGGCGCCCGTATTCAGGCAGGCCAACGGCAACTGGGTGGCGAGCCGCTTCGACGATGTGCGGACGATCCTTCTCGACCCCGCGCGCTTCTCGTCGGAGGGCTGGCACGACGCGAGCGGCGTGCGCTTTCCGCTGCTGAACGACGATCCTCCGCGCCACTCGCAGCTGCGCGGCCTGCTCGCCAAGGCGTTCACGCCGGCCGCGATGCAAGGCATGCGGCCCGCCATCGCGCAGATGGCCTACGAGCTGGTCGCCGCCATCCCGGCCGGCGAGGAGGTGGACATCGTGGCGGCGCTGACCACCCCGCTCCCGGTCTCGGTGATCGCCGGGATGATGGGCGTGCCGGCCGACCGTCACGCCGACTTCAAGCGCTGGTCCGACGCGCTGGTCTTCCTCACCTACGAGCCCATGGATGCCGAGCACGCCGCCACTCTGATGCAGCTGCAGGGCTATTTCGCCGGCCTCGCGGCCGAGCGGCGTGCGTCGCCCGGCGACGATCTCGTCAGCGCCCTGACCAAGGCGCGCGACGCCGGCGATACGCTGGACGACGAACAGGTCGTCGGCCTCTGCATGCTGCTGATGCTCGCCGGCAACGAGACCACCACCAACCTGCTTGGCAATTTGCTGGACCAACTCGCCGATGCGCCGGCAGCGTGGGCGGCCCTGGCGGCCGACCCCACGCGCATCGACTGCGCCATCGAGGAGTCGCTGCGGATCGATCCGCCGGGCCAGCTGATCCTTCGCCGCGCCACGGAAGACGTGACCATCAGCGGGCGGACGATCGGGGCCGGCGAGAACGTGGTGGTCTACCTTGCCGCCGGCAACCGCGACCCGGCCCGCTGGACCGACGCGGCCGATTTCGAGATTGGGCGCGAGATCGGCCGCCATCTCGCCTTCGGCCACGGCGTGCACACCTGCATAGGCGCGCCGCTGGCGCGGATGGAGGCCAAGGCCGCGATGGAGGCGCTCGTCGCGCGCTTCGCCACGCTGCGCCGCGGCGCAGGGTCCGGCGCCCGCGTGCCCGGCGAGATCTTCTTCGGCTTCCGCGACCTGCCGCTCGTCCTCGAATAGACGGCGGCCGCTCAGGCGGCGATGCGCACCGGCAGCTTGGTGATGCCGAGGATGAAGTTGGAGACGCCGCGTTCGGGCTCGCCGACCACCTCGATCCCGTTCGGGAAGCGCGCCACGATCTCCTCCCACAGGATCCGCAGCTGCAGCTCGGCGGCGCGGTTGCCCATGCAGCGGTGGATGCCGAAGCCGAACGCCACGTGGTGGCGGGGCCGCGCCGCGGTCGATGATGAACGCGTCCGGCTCTTCGATGACGGTCTCGTCGCGGTTGCCCGAGACGTACCACATCACCACCCGCTCGCCCTTCTTGATATGGCGGCCCTTGAACTCGAAGTCCTGGAGCGCGGTGCGGCGCATGTGGGCGACTGGCGACTGGTAGCGGATGATCTCCGGCACCGCGCTGGCGGCCAGCGCCGGATTGGCCTTCAGCTTGGCGAACTCGCCGGGATTGTCATGCATGAAAATGACGCCGCCGCTCATCGAGTTGCGGGTGGTGTCGTTGCCGCCGACGATCAGCAGCATCAGGTTGCCGAGGAACTCCAGCGGATTGTCGACCATGTCCCTGGTGCCGGGATTGTGGGCGAGCAGCGACAGGAAATCGAACTTCGGCGGCTGCGCGGCGCGCTCGGCCCAGAGCTTCATGAAGTAGCCGAGGCACTCCATCAGGATCCGCTCGCGCTCCTCGGCCGGGAACGTGGTGTTGCCGACCTGCTCGGACGAGGTCGTCACGTCCGACCAGTAGGGCAGCAGGCGGCGATCCTCCCAGGGGAAGTCGAACAGCGTCGCCAGAAACTGCGTGGTGAGCTCGATCGAGACCCGGTCCACCCAGTCGAAGGTCTCGCCGCGCGGCAGGCTGTCCAGCACCGCGGCGGTGCGCTGACGGATCAGCGCCTCCAGCTCGGCCAGCCGATGCGGCGCTACCGCCGGCGTCACCGACTTGCGCTGCACGTCGTGCACGGGCGGGTCCGCGGCGATGAAGTTGCGCGGCGCGAAGTCGGCCGGCGCATCACCCACCGTGATGTCGCGGTCGGACGAGAACACCTGGTGGTTGGTCTCGATGGCGACGATGTCGTCGAAGCGGGTCACCGACCAATAGGGTCCGGTCGGGCCGGTCGGCGACCAGTGCACCGGGTCTTCACTGCGCAGGCGGCGCATGTACGCGTGCAGCAGGCCGCGCTGGTAAAGCGTGCCGTCGCTGGGATCGAGGCTCTCGAGCGGCTGGGACCAGGGATCCAGGTCGGCGGCCGGGGCCATGGTCGTGGTCATCGTCACGTGAAGCTCCTCACGTTCCTGCGCCCGTTATCCTGGGCCTGGAACGCGCAATCGACAATAACCGGCTGTCCCCGACACGCCAGCGCTGTCCGATACACCGCGCTCGTTCTACGCGATGTCGAAGCGGTCGAGGTTCATCACCCTGGCCCAGGCAGCCACGAAATCCTGCACGAACTTCGCGTGCGAAGTCGGCGCAGGCGTAGACCTCCGCCAGCGCGCGCAGCTCCGAATGCGAGCCGAAGATCAGGTCGACCCGCGTGCCCGTCCACCTGGGCTGGCCCGTCCTGCGGTCGCGGCCCTCGTAGACGCCGTCCGCGCCGGAGGGACGCCACTCGGTGGCCATGTCGAGCAGATTGACGAAGAAGTCGTTCGTCAGCGTCTGCGGCCGGCTGGTCAGGACGCCGTGCGGCGAGCCTGCCGCGTTGGCGCCCAGCACCCGCAGTCCGCCGATGAGGACCGTCAGCTCCGGCGCTGTCAGCGTCAGCAGCTGTGCGCGGTCCACCATCGCCTCCTCCGGCGACATCAACTGCCGCCGGCCGCTCAGATAGTTGCGGAAGGCGTCGGCGCGCGGCTCGAGCGGGGCGAAGGAATGGGCGTCGGTCTGATCCTGCGAGGCGTCCGTGCGTCCCGGCGTGAAGGGAACCGTCACCGCGACGCCGCCGTCCCTCGCCGCCTTCTCGATCGCCGCGCCGCCGCCAAGCACGATCAGGTCGGCCAGCGACACCCGCTTGCCGCCCGCCTGGGTGGCGTTGAAGTCGGCCTGGATCACCCCGAGCGCCGCCAGCACCTTGGCCAGCTGCGCCGGCCGGTTGACTTCCCAGTCCTTCTGCGGGGCCAGGCGAATGCGCGCACCGTTCGCGCCGCCGCGCTTGTCGGAGCCGCGGAACGTCGAGGCCGACGCCCATGCCGTCGACACCAGCTCGGCGACCGAGAGCCCCGAGGCGAGGATATTGGCCTTCAGCGCCGCGATGTCGCCGGCATCGATCAGCGGATGATCCACGGCCGGGACCGGGTCCTGCCAGATCAGCGGCTCCTTCGGCACGAGTGGGCCGAGGTAGCGGGCGATCGGTCCCATGTCGCGGTGGGTCAGCTTGAACCAGGCGCGAGCGAAGGCGTCTGCGAACTGGTCCGGATGCGCGAGGAAACGCCGCGAGATCTTCTCGTAGGCGGGATCGAAGCGCAGCGACAGGTCCGTCGTCAGCATGGTCGGCGCGTGCTTCCTCGACGGATCGTACGCGTCCGGGATCGAGGCCTCGGCGCCCTTCGCCTTCCACTGCTTGGCGCCCGCGGGGCTCTGGTCCAGTTCCCACTCGAACTTGAAGAGGTTCTCGAAGAAGTGGCTGCTCCACCGGGTCGGCGTCTGCGACCAGGTCACTTCCGGACCGCCGGTGATGGCGTCTGCGCCGAAGCCCTTGCCGTAGGTGCTCTTCCAGCCGAGCCCCTGATCCTCGAGCGCACCGCCCTCGGGCTCCGGACCGACCAGCGAGGGATCGCCGGCGCCGTGCGTCTTGCCGAAGGTGTGGCCGCCGGCGATGAGGGCGACCGTCTCCTCGTCGTCCATCGCCATGCGGAAGAATGTCTCGCGGATGTCCTTGGCCGCGGCAATTGGATCCGGATTGCCGTTGGGGCCTTCCGGATTGACGTAGATGAGGCCCATCTGCACGGCGCCCAGCGGCTCGGCCAGCTGGCGCTCGCCGCTGTAGCGCCCGTCGCCAAGCCATGTCCCCTCAGGCCCCCAGTAGAGCTCCTCCGGCTCCCAGCCGTCGGCGCGGCCGCCGCCGAAGCCGAAGGTCGCAAAGCCCATCAACTCAAGCGCGACGTTGCCGGCCAGGATCATCAGATCGGCCCAGGAGAGCTTGCGGCCATACTTCTGCTTGATCGGCCAAAGCAACCGGCGCGCCTTGTCGAGATTGGCGTTGTCCGGCCAGCTGTTGAGCGGCGCGAAGCGTTGTTGGCCCGCGCCTGCGCCGCCACGGCCGTCGGTGATCCGATAGGTGCCGGCGCTGTGCCACGCCATGCGGATCATCAGGCCGCCGTAGTGACCGAAGTCGGCCGGCCACCAGTCCTGCGAGTGGGTCATCAGCGCCTTCAGGTCGGCGATCACCGCGTCGAGGTCGAGGCTCTGGAATTCCTTGCGATAATCGAAGTCCTTGCCCATCGGGTCGGACCGGCTGGACTTGCGGTGCAGGACTTCGATGTTCAGCTGCTTGGGCCACCAGTCGCGATTGGCGTGCGTGCGGGAGCCCGTCACAGGGCACTGTGCGTCGCTCGACACTTAAGCCTCCGTCTTTGCATCCCCCAACTCGGCTGACGGTAGGCCTCTCGCCGCCATCGATCCAATCGATTGTTTCTACGAACTTGATAGGACATGTCTGTGGGACCGCCGATAGCGGGCGGGTGGCGACCCGCGCGGCGGCGAGCGCACCGGCGGGCGTCTAGGCGGGCAGTCGGTCGAGGAAGCGCTCGATCGCCGGGTTCACGGCCTCGAAGTGCGTGAGGTTGGCGGCGTGGCCGGCGCCGGGGACGACGACCAGTTCGGCGTTGGCGAGGCCGGCCGCCAGGGTCCTGGCGAGACTGAGCTCGATGGCGGCGTCGGCGTCGCCGTGGATCACCAGCGCCGGAACCTTGATCTCGCCAAGGCGGCCAGTGACATCGTCGCGGCTGGCCAGCGTCTGCATGCAACCCAGCATGTTGACCGGCTTGATCTGCCGCCACTTGGCCTTCCAGGCCGCCGCGCCCGCCCAGTTGTCGCCGAGGATAATGCTCTCGACGACGCCGGCGATCTCGTCCGAGAGACCGCCCGTCGCCCAGGCGTTCGCCAGCTGCATGTGACCCTTCAGCCGTTCGGGGTCCTCGCAGCCCGCCTGGGTGTCAATGAGGATCAGCGCCCGCACGATCTCTGGATGGGTGAGCGCGCAGCGCAGCGACAGGAACCCGCCCTGGCTCATGCCTGCCAGCACGGCGCGCTCGATGCCGAGATAACTCAGCAGCGCGGCGAGGTCGTTGGCGCTGTCGTAGTAGGTGAACGGCGCCAGCGTGTCCGACGCGGTGCCGGCATGCCCGCGCTCGTCCCAGGTGATGCAACGATAGCGGACCTTCAGCGCCTCGACCTGCGGCGCGAACATCTCGTGGTCCATGAAGAGGCCGTGCGAGAAGATCACCGCCGGCCCAGGCCCGCCGGTGTCCTCGTAGTAGAGCCGCTGACCGTTGACCTCGGCGATCGGCATGGGCGCCCCTCCCGATGTTTGCGTTGGCGACCTTTACGCCACCGCTTCGACCGCCCTCATCACCTCGCCGGGCTTTTCGGCGATCACCATGTGGCCGGCTTCGGGGACGCTGACCAGCGTCGGCGCCGGCGATCTTCTCGACTGAACGCGGGGCCGTAGACCGGCGGGATCAGCTTGTCGCTCTCGCCCCAGATGACCACCGTCTTGGCCTTGACGCGGTAGAGCCGCTCGGCGAGCCCGCGCTCGGGCACCGGGAACAGGAGCTTGCCGGCCATGCCGAGCTGGCGCGCGTTGCGCACCAGGTAGTCCTGCAGGAACTTCGGATCGCTCGAGATCGAGGCCCGCGCGTCATCATCGCCGCGCCCGCCTCCGGATCGTGGAACAGGTAGCCCGGCATCTCGAACGGCAGCAGCGAGAAGATGTCGACGATCGGATGCTCGTCGAGCCACAGGCCCGCCGGGCAGATCAGCGCCAGGCGCGAGACGTCGTTGGGCGCCAGCGCCGCCATCTCCGCGGCGATCATGCCGCCCATCGAGTGGCCGACCAGGATCGGGTTCTTCAGCCCCAGCGCCTCGACCACGTCCCAGCCGTGCAGCGTGAAGTCGAGCATGTCGCGCAGCGTCGCCGCACTCCTCGGTCTCGCCGTAGCCGGGCAGGTAGCGGCGCGTAGACGTGGAAGCGGCTCGGCCAGCTCGTCGAGCAACGGGTCGTCCGCGGTCATGCCGCCGGCGCCGTGCAGGAACACCAGCGGCTCGCCCGAGCCGCCCTCGAGGTAGCGGACCGGCGCGTGGCGGGTCTCGACGGTCTTCGAGTTCCATGGCCATGACCCTTACTCGGCCGGAACCGGTTGGCGCGGCGCCGAGCCCGGCGCGGCGGTCGGCTGCGCGGGCAGCGAGCCGGGCGTCACGCGCTTGGCGATCGGATGGCACCAGAAGCGGCTCGTCGTCTGCGCACTCGGGGAACATGTCGCGCAGCTTCGGCATCACCTTCTCGGCGAACAGCTTGGTCGAATACATGCACTTCTCCGTCGGCATGTCGCCGACATGCATGAGGCAGAAGACGTTGCCGACGTGCAGGCCCTTGATCAGTTCCTCCATCCGCTGGCGCACCGTCTCCGGGCTGCCGGCGATGACGTGGCCGCCCTCGATCAGGTCCTTCCAGGTCAGCTCGGCGAAGCCGCCGCGCGGCGGCGCGTACTGCGACGAGCGCGCCGGTCTGGATGGTCTTGATCGTGCGATAGCCGGGCGCGTCGGCGAAGCCCGGATAGACGTGCAGGCAGCGATTGTAGAAGTAGTTGACGTGCTCGGCCAGTAGAGCCGCTCGGCCTCCTCGTCGGTCTCGGCGACGCAGATGGTCTGCGCGAAGCCGGCGCGGTAGGGCGACGTGTCCGGCGCGCCGCGCTCCGCGACCCGCTCCCAGTAGCCGTCCATCAGCGCCTTGGCGCGGATGTAGCCGGTGAAGCTGAGGTAGGAGTAGGAGTAGGTGTTGTCGATGCAGAAGTCGTAGGTCTCGACCGAGCCGCCGCCGGGGATGTGGATCGGCGGATGCGGCTGCTGGATCGGCCGCGGCCAGATGTTCACGTGGCGCAGCTTGTTGTAGCGGCCGTTGAAGGCGAACGGCTCGCGCGTCGTCCAGGCCTTGATGATCAGGTCGTGCGCCTCGGCGTATTTCTCGCGGGTCAGCGCCGGGATCTGGCCGTAGCAGAAGTTGGTGTCCATCGAGGTGCCGACCGGGAAGCCGGCCACCAGGCGCCCGCCGGAGATGCAGTCGAGCATGGCGAACTCCTCGGCCACGCGGATCGGCGGATTGTAGAGCGCGATGGAGTTGCCGAGCACGCACCAGCGCCGCGTCCTTGGTGCGGCGCGCCAGGCCGGCGGCGATGATGTTGGGGCGACGGCATGATGCCGTAGCCGTTCTGGTGGTGCTCGTTGACGCCGATGCCGTCGAAGCCGAGCGTGTCGGCGTACTCGAGCAGGTCGATGTAGGTGTTGTAGACCTCGTGGCTCTTGACCGGGTCGAACAGGCGCTGGTCGATGTCGACCCAGACCGAGCGGTGCTTCTCCCGGAAATCGTCCGGCAGATAGGGCCAGGGCATCAGGTTGAACCAGGTGAACCGCATCGAAGCCTCTCCTCCGCGCCAGCCGCGCCGCACATTGCTTATCGGCGTTCAGTCACGGCCAACCCTAGGCCGGGTCAGAAGCTGAAGGCAATCGGCGATCGGCGTCGCGCGTAAAGTGCGGCCGCCTCGCGCGATGCTTGCGGCGCCGGCGCGATCGGCCGAAGATCAGGCCGGCACCGCCAAGAGGGTATACGATGAAGGGCGTCCTTGCTGCGGCGCTGGCGGCGCTCTCCGGTGCGTTGCTCCTCGCTCTGCCGGCCGGCGCCCAGATGCGCGGCAACAGCAGCAGCCAGCACGAGTCGGGCGCGACGGCCTGCAGCGGCCACGGCAACACCAACTTCGACCGCTGCTTCTGCGATCCGGGCTGGTCGGGTGCGCAATGCGCCACGCAGGAGAGCGAGCCGAATTGCGGCGTCCACGGCAAGGCCTGGTACGGCAAATGCCGCTGCCAGACCGGCTGGAAAGGCGCGGCCTGCGAGACGGCGCCGCTGGTTTGCGTGCACGGCAAGGCGGCGAGGCCCGACAAGTGCGCCTGTGAGGCGGGCTGGTCGGGCGCGGACTGCGGCGATCGGCTGTAGGGACAGGAACCGGAGATGGCTGAAGTCGCGACGGCGTTGCCCAGCCGCGTTGCCCAGATCGAACTCGGCTGCACCGACCTCGAGGCCGCCAAGCGCTACTACTGCGATGTCCTGGGCTTCCCGCTGGTGGGCGAGATCGGCGACAGCATCTTCGTGCGCTGCGGCGACCTCAATCTGGCCGTCCAGCGCTCGGCGAGCCCGCAGCGTGGCCGCACCGTCTATTTCAGCGGCGACGGACAGGTTCACGAGATGACCGCGGCGCTGACGGCGCGCGGCGTCGTTTTCACCCAGGCGCCGCGCCGCATCGCCCGCAATCACCAGGGCGTCGATGTGTGGCTTGGCTTCTTCGAAGACCCCTGGGGCAACCCGCTGGCCCTGCTGGCCAACATGCCGGTGGACGCGGCCTGACCGCGGCGCTTTGCCGACTGCCCCCGCGGCATCCTTGACCTCAGCAACGCCGGCGCCCAGGTTTCGCGACGACGCTCACCGGCGTCTCGGGGAGAGCCTATGAGCGGACGCGAGTTCGAGGTCATCGTGTGGGGCGCCACCGGCTACACCGGCCGGCTGGTCGCGGCGCACCTCCTGAAGACCTACGGCGCCGAGGGCGATCTGAAATGGGCGATGGCCGGGCGCAGCGCCGACAAGCTCGCCGAGGTAAGAGCCGAGATCGGCGCGCCGGCCAGCCTGCCGACCATCGTCGCCGACGCCACCGATCCGGCCTCGATCGACGCCATGGTGCGCCGCGCCGACGTGGTGATCTCCACGGTCGGTCCCTACCAGCTCTACGGCGCGCCGCTGGTCGAAGGCTGCGCGAGGGCGGGGACCGACTACGTCGACCTGACCGGTGAATCCAACTGGATCGCGGCGATGCTGGTCGAACATCAGACGACGGCCCACGTATCGGGGGCACGGCTGGTGTTCTCCTGCGGTTTCGACTCGATCCCCTTCGACCTCGGGGCCTGGTTCGCCGAGGAGACCTTCAAGGCCCGCTTCGGCGCCTATGCGACGCGGGTCCGCGGCCGGGTTCGCAAGCTCAAAGGCGGCCTTTCCGGCGGCACGCTCGCCAGCGGCATGGCCACGCAGGCGGCCGTGCAGCGGGACCCTGCGGTGGCGGCGCTGCTGGCCGATCCGTTCGCCCTGACGCCCGGTTTCGACGGCGTTCCGCAGCCGGATGGCGACACGCCCTACGACGACACGGTCGCCGGCAGCTGGGTCGGCCCGTTCATGATGGCGGGCATCAACACCAAGGCGGTGCACCGCACCAACTTCCTGCTGGGCCACCCGTGGGGCGCGGGCTTCCAGTACGATGAGATGCAGATGCTCGCCGGTCCGCCCGCGGAAGGCGGCGCGGGCGGCATGGGCGGCTTCAGCTTCGGCGCGGCCGGCATGCCGAAGCCGGGCGAAGGGCCGACCCGCGAGGAGCGCGAGACCGGCTACTTCGACATCCTGGTGATCGCCGAGGATCAGGCCGGACGCGTCGTCCGCACGTCGGTCAAAGGCGACATGGACCCCGGCTACGGCTCGACCGCCAAGATGCTGGGCGAGAGCGCCGTCTGCCTCGCCCGCGACGTTCCCCGCGACCGCGTCCCCGGCGGTTGTTGGACCTCCGCCGCCGCCATGAACGGCGCCCTGATCCGCCGCCTCGAAGCCCGGGCCGGCCTCACCTTCACCGTGGAAGATTGATCCTGGAATGACTGACCTGCTCTCGCCGATGACGCTTGTCCGCGGCCCGACATGGAAGAACCGCTTCATGCTGGCGCCGCTCACCAACCAGCAGAGCCACCTCGACGGGCGGCTCTCGGACGAGGAGTTCCGCTGGCTGACCTTCCGCGCCACCGGGGGCTTCGGCCTCGTCATGACCTGCGCGGCGCATGTGCAGCGCATCGGCAACGGCTTTCCCGGCCAGCTCGGCGTCTTCTCCGACGACCACCTGCCGGGCCTGACCCGGCTCGCCGCCGAGATCAAAGCCGAGGGGGCCGTCAGCTCGGTGCAGCTGCACCACGCCGGCATCCGCTCGCCGGAGGCGCTGATCGGCGAGAAGCCGGTCGGCCCCAGCGAGGACGCCGAGACCGGCGCCCGCGCGCTCTCCACCGCCGAGGTCGAGCAGCTGGCGGAGGACTTCATCGAGGCGGCGGTGCGGGCCGAACGGGCCGGCTTCGACGGCGTCGAGCTGCACGGGGCGCACGGCTACATCCTCTGCGCGTTCCTCTCCCCCCAAACCAACCGACGCACCGACCGCTACGGCGGCTCAGCCGACAACCGCGCGCGGCTGCTGTTCGACATCATCGCGGGGGTGCGCGCCCGCACCCGGCCCGACTTCCAGCTCGGCGTGCGGATCTCGCCCGAGCGCTTCGGGTTGGTGTTCGCCGAGCAGCTGGCGCTGGCCGAGCGGCTGTTGACCTCTGGCGACCTCGACTACCTCGACATGTCGCTGTGGGACTCGTTCAAGCCGCCGGTCGACGAGGCCTACGCGAGCCGGCCACTGATCGACTGGTTCGCCGAGCTGCCGCGGGGGGCAACGCGGCTCGGCGCAGCCGGCAAGCTGATGCGGGGCGCTGACATGCGCCGCCTCACCGACGCCGGCGCCGACTTCGCCATCCTCGGCCGCGCCGCGATCCTGCACCACGACTATCCGAAGCTCTACGCCGCCGACCCGGACTTCACGCCGATCCCGATCCCGGTGACCCGCGCCTACCTCGCCGCCGAGCGGCTCTCGCCGGGGTTCATCGAGTACATGAACAACTGGAAGGGCTTCGTCGCGGCGGACGAAACGGCCGAGGTTGCCGCCTAGTCAGCCGATCGCGCCGTTCCTGCTCGGATATTGTGGCGCATCGCGCACACATCACCGCAGCGGGGTGAGCCGGTTCACGTGGCCCATCTTGCGGCCGGGACGCACTTGCGTCTTGCCGTAGAGCCACAGCCGCGTCTCCGGCTCGGCCGCAAGGCGCTTCCAGTCGTTGGCTTCCTCGCCGATCAGGTTGGTCATCTCGACGCGGGCGATGGCGTGGGTGGGGCCGAGCGGCCAGCCGGCGATGGCGCGGATGTGCTGCTCGAACTGATCGATCTCGCAGCCGTCCAGCGTCCAGTGGCCGGTGTTGTGCACCCGCGGCGCGAACTCGTTGACCAGCAGCCGTCCGTCGTCGCGCTCGAAGAGCTCGATGCCGATCACGCCCACATAGTCCAGCGCCGAGAGCAGCGTGGCGGCGATCCGCTCGGCCTGCGCCAGGGTCTGCGGCGCGACGTGGGCCGGCGCGGCCGTGCGGCGCAGGATGCCGGCCTCGTGGTGGTTCTCGGCCAGCGGATAGAGGGCGATCTCGCCGTCGCGGCCGCGCGCGGCGATCACCGAGAGCTCGCGCCGGAAGTCGGCCGGCGCCTCGGCGATAGCCGGCTGACCGCCGATCGCGGCGAACACCGCCTCGGCCTCCCGCGCCGTCTGGATCCACGCCTGGCCCTTGCCGTCATAGCCGCCGCGCCGGCCCTTGATCAGCAGCGGGCGCCCGAGCCTTTCCAGCGCCGCCACGATGTCGTCCGGCCCGCCCACCTCGGCGAAGGCGACGGTCGGCGCGCCGGCCGCGTTCAGAAAACGCTTCTCGTCCAGCCGGTCCTGCGCGATGGCGAGCGCCCGGCCGGCCGGCGCCACGTCCGCGCCTGCAGCTTCGAGGATCTCGATGGCCTTCGCCGGCACGTTCTCGAACTCGAAGGTGATCACGTCGGCAAGACCGGCGAGCGCCTGCAGCGCGTCGGGGTCGTCGTAGTCGCCGACGATGGCGTGGGCGGCGACGCGGTGCGCCGGCGCGCCCGGCTCGGGATCGAGCACCGCGACGTCGAAGCCCAGCCGGGCCGCCGCCATCGCCAGCATCCGACCCAGTTGGCCGCCGCCCAGGACGCCGATCACCGACCCGGGCGCCAGCGGGAAGGCGGCCCTTGCGACGCTTCGATCAATCCTCGACCTCGTGAGGCACAGACTCGGTCAGCGCGGCGGCGTTCGCCGCGAGCCGCTCGGCCAGCATCGGGTCCGACAGCGCGAGGATGCGCGCCGCCAGCAGCCCGGCGTTGCGCGCGCCGGCCTCGCCTACCGCCAGCGTCCCCACCGGCACGCCGCCCGGCATCTGCACGATCGAGAGCAGCGAATCGAGGCCGTCCATGGTCTTGGTGCGAACCGGCACGCCCAACACCGGCAGCGTAGTCAGTGAAGCGGTCATGCCGGGCAGGTGCGCCGCGCCGCCGGCGCCGGCGATGATGACCTTGATCCCCGAGGCCGCGGCGCCCTTGGCGAACGCAAACATCCGATCCGGCGTCCGGTGCGCTGAGATGACGCGCTTGCTCCAGGCGACGCCGAGCTCGCTCAGCGCATCGCCAGCGGCCTTCATCGTCGGCCAGTCGGAGCGGCTTCCCATGATGAGCGCCACTGGCGCTTCGGTTTCCATGCCGGCCCCTCGAAAAGGCGCGGAGTATAGCGCCGGCTTTACGCTCGCAACCGAGCGCGCTTAGGATTTTCGCCAGTTAACCACGTTTGCGATTCGCGCCGATGAAGAATTCCGCCGCCCGTAACGAGCCGTTCGCGGCCATCCGCCGGCGCAACCTCGCCGAGGCCGGCGCGAAGACCGGCCGCGCCGCCGTGGCGTTCGACCGAGTGGAGTTGCTGGGCCTGCCCGAAGGCGAGCTGACGCCGGCGGCGAAGGTGGCGCTGGCCTCGCTGATGATCGAGCTGGAGGACCTGCGCACCCAGATGCGCCGGCTGAAGGCGCAGTTGGCGCAGGCGGAGGCCGCCGCCGACGAGGACCCGCTGACCAGCGCCAAGAACCGGCGCGCCTTCGTGCGCGAGCTGAAGCGCGTCGCGGCGTTCGTGCAGCGTTACGGCGGGCCGGCCAGCGTCATCTACTTCGACCTCGACGACCTGAAGGCGGTCAACGACCGCTTCGGCCACGCCGCCGGCGACGCGGCGCTGAAGGCGGTGGCCGACCGGCTGGCGGCTCACGTGCGCGAAACCGACGTGGTCGGGCGGATGGGCGGCGACGAGTTCGCCGTCCTGCTGTCGCAGGCCGATCTGCCGACCGCACAGGCCAAGGCGCAGGCGCTGGCGCGGCTGGTGAGCGCCGAGCCGGTGCGGGGCGGCGAGTGGTTGGTGCCGGTGCGCGTCAGCTGGGGCGTCCGCCAGCTCGACCCCTCGACGGATCCCGAGCTGCAGATCGCCGAGGCCGACGCGGCGATGTTCGCGATGAAACGCGCCAAGGACCAGGCCGCCTAGGGCGCCAGCGCCGCTCCTTGCGCCGCTTGCTGCGCGTCGAGCTGCGCCTTGCGGTAGTGCGCCGCGATCTGCGGCGGATCGTCGAACACCATCAGCTCGTCGCTCGCCGGCGAATAGGCCGGCCAGGCGCGGCCGTCGGCCTCGCAGGTCCGGGCGGCCGGTCTTGGCGAAGCTCACCCAGCACGAATGCATGAAGGCGGCGACCTCGCGGTCCGCCTCGACGATCTCGGACGAATAGTTCGGCACGATCATCTGGGTGTCGAACACGTAGGGGTTCTCGGAGGTGTGGTTGGCGCCGGGGATTTTCCCGCGGCGGACGACACGCACGTACGGGAACTCGTAGAGCCAGGCGCCGGCCTTCTTCGATGCCTGCGCCGCGTACCAGCGCGCCGGCGCGGCCATCGTGGCGTCGGTGAAGGCGTCCTGCGCCAGCTTCGGTCGGATCGGCCGCGTCGTCCGGGTAGGCGGCGCGCACCGCGGGCGAGAGGCCGGCGGCGTAGGCCGCATAGCGGGCCGCCGGCAGCAGCGAAGCTTCCCAGCTGTTCGAGCCGATGATCAGCGGCGCCGGCGCCTGGTGGCCGCGGGCGAAGCCCTGCTCGGCGCTCTCGGTCACCAGCCGCCCGTCGACGATCGGGCCGGTGGGTCCGGTCCCGACCAGCTGCTCGACGGGCAGCGCGCGCAGCTGGTCTGCGCCGTTGCGTCGGCCGGCAGCCCGAGCTTCTGGCGCCAGCGCGACGCCCGCGCGCCTCGGCCTTCGCCAGGTCGAACGACGGGCCCCAGCCGTCGCCGGACTGCACCGTGGCCTTCGCGAAGAGGCCGCGCGCGGCGCCGCGTCACCATCAGCGTCTCGACGTTCTCGCCGCCGGCGCTCTCGCCGAAGATCGTCACGTTGGCCGGATCGCCGCCGAAACGGGCGATGTTGCGCTTCACCCACTTCAGCGCCGCGATCTGGTCCATCAGCCCGTAGTTGGCGAGCGGCTCGCCAGGCCCCGCCGCCTTGGTCAGCGCCGGATGGGCGAAGAAGCCCAGCGCGCCCAGCCGGTAGTTCATCGCCACCAGGATCACCCCGTCGCGGGCGAAGAAGCGGCCGTCGTTCGGTGCGATCGAGTCGGCGCCGGCGACGTCGCCGCCGCCGAAGATCCACACCATCACCGGCGCGTGGGCGGCATGCAGCGGCGCGAAGACGTCGAGCGTCAGGCAGTCCTCGCTGGTCGGCCCCTGGTAGCCGCCCTCGTTGTAGTGGCCGGGATAGACCACCTGCGGACAGGCGGGTCCGTCCTGCGTGGCGTCGCGCGTCGCCGGTCCAGGGCGTGGCGGGCGCGGCGGGCGCCAGCGCAGCGGGCCGACGGGCGGCGCGGCGTAGGGGATCGCCTTGAAAACGCGCGCCTGGTCGACAACCGCCCCGACCAGGGTTCCGGTGTCGATCGTCACCGTCGGCGAGGCGGCCGGCGCGTCGGCGTGGGCTGCCCCCGCGGCGACGAGGCCGGCAAGACCAAGCAGCCCGAGCAGCAATCTGCGGACCATCTCAAGCGCCTCCTGCCGGCTTCCCGTTCGGGTGAGGCGAGCCGCCGCGCGTCTGCAAAGTCAAGCCGCAGACGTTCCCTCCGCCTTTGAACGGTCAATCGGTTGCGGATAAGGATCGCGCTTCTCGCCAAGGGTGCCCTCGATGCGTCTCATCGTTTCAACCGCCGCTTTCCTGATCGCCGGCGCCGCCTTCGCCCAACCCGCCGGCGCGCCGTCCGCCGGACCGCCGCCGAAGCCGCCGCGCGTCTTCGCCCAGGCCGGCTACGCCGAGCCCGCCATCCCGGCCAGCGCCTGCAAGGCGGCCAGCCCGGCCGAGGCGAGCTGCACGTTGCCCCCGATGACCGCCGGCCGCTACTTCGTGCGCGCGGTCGCCACCTCGACGGCCACCGCCGCGGGCGCGGAACAGCAGCTGACCATCCTGGCCGGCGACCAGCACTGCACCAGCACCTTCGCGCCGGACCCGAAAGCCCCTTGGGCGGTCGGCGCCAAGCGGACGTTCTACGCAGGCTGCGTCTTCACCATCGTCACCGATGAGCCGATGGCGGTGACCGCCGTCTATCTCGACGCCAAGGCGACCAAGGACCCCGCCGGCCCGACCCTGCAGCTCTACCCGCAACCCTGGACCGGCGCTCTCAGCGCGCTGCCGGTTGCGATCAAGCAGTGATCCCGCACGCCGGGATCGTGTAGGGGATCATCGAGCGGAGCATCTAGGCGGGCGCCCGGAGAGACTTACGAATGCGCGACATCCCCCATTTCATCGACGGCGAGGCGGTTCACCAGAGCGGCGGCGCGTTCGGCGACGTCTTCAACCCCAGCACCGGCGAGGTGCAGGCGCGGGTCGGGCTGGCGGCCGACGCCGCTGGTCGGCAAGGCGGTCGATGCGGCGCTGCGCGCGCAGCCGGCCTGGGCGGCGACCAATCCGCAGCGGCGCGCCCGGGTGATGTTCGAGTTCAAGCGCCTGGTCGAGGCGCACATGGACGAGCTCGCCGCAGCTGCTCTCGTCCGAGCACGGCAAGGTGGTGGCCGACTCGCGCGGCGACGTGCAGCGCGGGCTGGAGGTGGTGGAGTTCGCCTGCGGCATCCCGCACGCGCATGAAGGGCGAGTACACCGAGGGCGCCGGCCCCGGCATCGACGTCTATCTCGATGCGCCAGCCGCTGGGCGTGGTGGCCGGCATCACGCCGTTCAACTTCCCGGCGATGATCCCGATGTGGATGTTCGCCGTGGCCATCGCCTGCGGCAACGCCTTCATCCTGAAGCCGTCCGAGAAGGACCCCAGCGTGCCGCTGCGGCTGGCCGAGCTGTTCGATCGAGGCGGGCGGGCCGCCCGGCATGCTCAGCGTCGTGCATGGCGGCAAGGCGGCGGTGGACGCCATCCTCGAGCATCCCGACATCGCGGCGGTGAGCTTCGTCGGCTCGTCCGACATCGCCGCCTACGTCTATGCGACGGGCGCGGCGAACGGGAAGCGCGTGCAGGCGATGGGCGGGGCCAAGAACCACGGCATCGTGCTGCCCGACGCCGACCTCGACCAGGCGGTGAAGGAGATCATCGGCGCGGCCTACGGCTCGGCCGGCGAGCGCTGCATGGCGCTGCCGGTGGTGACCCCGGTCGGCAAGGCGACCGCCGACGCGCTGCGCGAGCGGCTGCTCGCCGAGATCGAGCACGCTGAAGGTGGGCGTCGCCACCGATCCGGACGCCCAGTACGGCCCGGTGGTCACGGCCGCGCACAAGAAGCGGGTCGAGGACTACATCGAGCTGGGCGTGCGACGAGGGCGCCGAGCTGGTGGTCGACGGCCGCGGCTTCGCGCTGCAGGGCTATGAGAACGGCTTCTTCATCGGCCCCAGCCTGTTCGATCAGGTGACGGCCGACATGAAGACCTACCAGGACGAGATCTTCGGGCCGGTGCTGCAGATCGTCCGCGCCGAGACGCTTCGACGAGGCGCTGGCGCTGCCCTCCAACCACCCCTACGGCAACGGCGTCGCCATCTTCACCCGCGACGGCCGCGCGGCGCGCGACTTCGCCGCCCGCGTCAACGTCGGCATGGTCGGCATCAACGTGCCGATCCCGGTGCCGGTCGCCTACCACACCTTCGGCGGCTGGAAGCGCTCGGCGTTCGGCGACGCCAACCAGCACGGCATGGAGGGCGTGCGATTCTACACCAAGGTGAAGACGGTCACCGCCCGCTGGCCGGAAAGCCGGCTGGAGGGCGAGTCGAGCTTCATCATCCCGACGATGCGCTGAGGGCGCGGGCGTGGACTTCGCGCTCAGCGAGGACCAGCGCGCGCTGGAGGACGCGGCGCGCATCGTTCGCCGACGCCGAGCTGGCGCCGCACTCCGCCCGCTGGGACGAGGAGGCCCACTTCCCGGTCGACGTGCTGCGGAAGGCCGCCTCGCTCGGCTTCGCGGGGCTCTACGTAAAGGAGGACGTCGGCGGCTCGGGCCTGAAGCGGCTGGACGCGGCGATCGTGTTCGAGGCGCTGGCCGGCGGCGATGTCTCCACCGCCGCGTTCCTGTCGATCCACAACATGGCGTCCTGGATGATCGACCGCTTCGGCGACGACGCAGCTGCGCCAGCGCTACCTGCCGCGGCTCTGCAGCATGGAGCTGATCGCCTCCTACTGCCTGACCGAGCCGGGCGCCGGCTCCGACGCCGCCTCGCTGAAGACCAGCGCCCGGCGCGAGGGCGACGACTACGTGCTGAACGGGACCAAGGCGTTCATCTCCGGCGCCGGGACCTCGGATCTCTACGTCGTCATGGCGCGCACCGGCGGCGAGGGCGCCGGCGGCGTCTCGGCGATCGTGGTCGAGAACGGGACGCGCCGGCCTCTCGTTCGGCGCGCAGGAGAAGAAGCTGGGCTGGAAGCAGCCAGCCCACGGCGATGGTGCACTTCGACAATGTGCGCGTGCCGGCGGCCAACCGGATCGGCGAGGAGGGCCAGGGCTTTCGCTTCGCGATGATGGGGCTCGACGGCGGACGGCTCAACATCGCCGCCTGCGCGCTCGGCGGCGCCGGGCTGGCGTTCGAGACCGCCAGAGCCTACCTCGGCGAGCGCCAGCAGTTCGGCCGGCCGCTCTCGGCCTTCCAGGCGCTGCAGTTCAGGCTGGCCGACATGGCGACCGACCTGGAAGCCGCCCGTCTGATGGTGCGCCGCGCCGCCGCCGCGCTCGACGCCGGCGACCCGGCCGCCACCAGGCTCTGCGCCATGGCCAAGCGCTTCGCCACCGACGCGGCCTTCGACGTCGCCAACCAGGCCCTGCAGCTGCACGGCGGCTACGGCTATCTGAAGGACTACCCGCTGGAGCGCATCGTCCGCGACCTGCGCGTCCACCAGATCCTCGAAGGCACCAACGAGATCATGCGCGTGATCATCGCCCGGGAGCTGCTGAAATGAGCGAGCCGGAGGTCATCGTCCGCCGCGAAGGCGCCGTGGGGCGGCTGACGTTGAACCGGCCGGCCGCGCTGAATGCGCTGACGCTCGGCATGTGCGAGGCGATGACCGCCGCGCTGCTCGAATGGCGGGACGATGCGGGCGTCGGCGCGGTGCTGATCGACCACGCCGGCGAGCGCGGGTTCTGCGCCGGCGGCGACATCCGCATGCTGGCCGAGAGCGGCGCGGGCGACGGCCGCGCGGCGCGGCGGTTCTTCCACACCGAGTACCGGCTCAACCACCTGCTGTCGGTCTACGCCAAGCCGATCGTCGCCTTCATGGACGGTGTGACGATGGGCGGCGGCGTCGGGATCGCGTTGCCGGCCAACTACCGCATCGCCACCGAGCGTACGCGCCTGGCCATGCCGGAGACCGGCATCGGCCTCTTCCCGGACGTCGGCGCCGGCTGGTGGCTCCCCAAGCTGCACGGCCGCACCGGGCTCTGGATGGTGCTGACCGGCGCGCGGCTGGGCGCGGCCGACTGTGAGCTGCTCGGCCTCGCGACCGACGTGGTCCCGGCCGGCCAGGTCGAGGCGGTGAAGGCCGCCTTCGTCCGCGAGCCGGAAGCTATCGAGCGTATCCTCACCGAATACGAGGCGGATGCCGGCCACCCCGCCACCGCAGACCACCGCGACGACATCGACCGCCTGTTCGCCGGCGAGACGCTCGAGGACGTGGTCGCCGACCTCGAAGCGGACGGATCGGATTGGGCGCGCGCCCAGCTGGAAGTCATGCGGCCGAAATCGCCGATGAGCGCCAAAGTGTCGTTCCGGCTGGTCGGCGGCGCCCGGCGCCGGCCTCGATGGCCGACGACCTCGTCACGGAATACCGGCTCGCCTCGCGGATCGTCGCCAGCCACGACTTCCTGGAGGGCGTGCGGGCGGTGATCGTCGACAAGGACAACCGCGCCGGCCTGGGATCCCGCCACCCTCGCCGGCGATGACCGACGCCATGGTGGAGGCCCTGTTTGCGCCGCTGCCGGCCGGCGAGGAATGGACGCCGCTGCCCGGCCTTTAGGAGAACGAAGTGGCCTACCAGAACCTGATCGTCGAAGAGCACGGGGCCGTGCGGCTGATCCGCCTCAACCGGCCCGACGCGCTGAACGCGCTGAACGGCGCGCTGATGGACGAGCTGACCGCCGTGCTCGACGCCGGCGAGGCCGACGAGGCGGTCCGCTGCTTCGTGATCACCGGCTCGGACCGCGCGTTCGCGGCCGGGGCCGACATCAAGGAGATGGCCCCGAAGTCCTACGCCGACGTGTTCAGGGAGGACTTCATCACCCGCAACTGGGAGCGCGTGGCGCGGTGCCGCAAGCCGGTGATCGCGGCGGTGGCGGGCTATGCGCTCGGCGGCGGCTGCGAGCTGGCGATGATGTGCGACTTCATCATCGCCGCCGACAACGCCCGCTTCGGCCAGCCGGAGATCAACCTCGGCGTCACGCCGGGCGCCGGCGGCACCCAGCGGCTGACCCGCTTCATCGGCAAGTCGAAGGCGATGGACATGGTGCTGACCGCCCGGATGATGGACGCCGCCGAGGCCGAGCGCTGCGCCCTGGTCAGCCGCGTCGTGCCGCTCGCCGAGCTGATCCCGAACGCGCTGGAAACGGCGAAGAAGATCGCGGCGCTGTCGCCACTGGCGGTGATGATGGCCAAGGAAATGGTCAACGCCGCCTACGAGACGCCGCTGACCGAAGGCGTGAAGTTGGAGCGCCGGCTGTTCCACTCGCTGTTCGCCTTCGAGGACCAGAAGGAAGGCATGGCCGCCTTCACCGAGAAGCGCCCGGCGAAGTTCACGGGACGCTGACGACGGGCGTTGGTGCGCCGGGTGGCGTTGCGATGCTGGCCGCCTAGGTCCTAGGGTGCTTCCAACGACAGAACGGGAGGACATGCAGATGTCGCGAGCGCTGGTGCTGGGCGGTGGCGGGCCGGTGGGGATCGCCTGGGAGGCGGGGCTGATCGCCGGCCTTTCCGAGGGCGGCGTCGAGCTCGCCGAGGCGGATTACATCATGGGCACGTCGGCCGGCTCGTTCGTGGGCTCGCAGCTGGCGATGGGGCGCAAGGCCTCCGACATGGCCGCGGCGATCGTCGCCGAGGCCGACCGCCAGCGCTCGGCCGCGCAGATCGCAAACCCGCCCCGCGAAGGCGGCGGGGAACGGCCCGCCGCGCCGAACCTGATGCCGCTGATGCGGATGATGCAGGAGGCCGCCGCCGGCACGCGCGATCCGACCGAGGTGCGCAAGGAGATCGGCGCGTTCGCGCTGGCCGCCAAGACGGTCGACGAGGCGACCTTCATCAAGAGCTTCGGCCGCCAGCTCTCCGGCGACCAGGCGGCAGGCTGGCCGACCAAGGACTTCGCCTGCACGGCGGTCGACGCTGAGACCGGCGCGTTCGTGGTCTGGGACAACGAGAGCAAGGTCGGCCTCGCCCAGGCGGTGGCCTCCAGCTGCAGCGTCCCCGGCGTCTATCCGCCGATCACCATCAACGGACGCCGCTACATCGACGGCGGCATGCGCTCCGGGACCAACGCCGACATCGCCAAGGGCCACGAGCTGGTGGTGCTGGTGGCGCTGCGCATCGGCGGCGCGGACGCCGCGCAGGCCGAGCGTCAGAAGGCGGTGCTCGACCGCGAGATCAAGGCGCTGACTGACGACGGCGCCAAGGTCGAGCTGATCACGCCCGAGACCCGGCCAGCGCAGGCCGCATTCGGCGCCAACCTGATGGACGCCGCGCGTCCGCGCCCCGCCGACCGCCAAGGCCGGCCTCGAGCCGGGCTGAGGCGCTGGACGGCGCAGCTCGAAGCCGGTCGTGGCGGCTGAGGCTCCTGCATCCCTCCCCTTCATCATCGGGAGGGACGCCGCCGGAGCGCCTCGCCTCAGAACCCGACGTTCGTGCGGATCTGGCCTTCCCCGCCGGTAGTCGGCGGCTAGTCCGCAGTCCGATGTGCGGCAGAACGCCTTCCGCTTCGGGCCGAGGTAGCCGAACAGGAACGCGCCCACCTTGCGCATCTGGATCTCTTCCGAGCCCTCGGTGATGCGGTAGCGGCGGTGGTGGCGGTAGATGTGCTCGAACGGCTTGTGCCGCGAATAGCCGATGCCGCCGTGCACCTGCATCGCCCGGTCGGCGGCCTCGCAGCACCAGCCGGTTGCCCCAGTAGTTGCACATCGAGACCTTGTCGGAGATCTGCCGCTCGACCTCCTTGTGCGGCATGCGGTCGATCTCCCAGGCGGTCTTGCGGATCAGCAGGCGCAGCATCTCGCACTGGGTGTGCAGCTCGACCAGCGGCCACTGGATCGCCTGGTTGTCGCTGAGCGGCTTGCCGAACGGCTTGCGGGCGCGGGCGTACTTCACGCTCTCCTGGATGCAGTAGACCGCCGCGCCGAGCGACGAGGCCGCCTGGCGGATGCGGTTCTGGTGCACGAAGCTCTGGCCGAGCCGCAGGCCCTGGCCCTCGACGCCCCAGATCGCCTCGTCCGGCACCCAGACGTCCTTGATCGCTGACCCGCGGGTGGTCGGTCGGCATGTTGAAGGTCCAGAGGTACTCCTCGATCTTCACGCCCGGGATCGCTGGCCGGCACCAGGAAGACGGTGATGCCCGTCGGCGTCGCCGTCCGTTCCCGCGGTGCGGGCGAAGCACATGATGTAGTTCGCCACGTGCATGCCGGTGGTCCACATCTTCTCGCCGTTGATCAGCCAGCCCGGCTGCGCCGTCGCGCTCCTCGCGCACGGCGCGGGTCTCCATGTGGGTGGCGTCGGAGCCGTGGTAGGGCTCGGTCAGGCCGAAGCCGGTGCGGATCTGGCCCGTCTGCAGCATCGGCGCGTAGCGCTCGTACTGCGCGTGCGTCGCGAACTCCTTGAACATGATGATGAAGGGGTTGTTGCCGACGATCGAGTGCTCGGTCTGCAGGTCGTTGTGCAGGCCCAGGCCCTTGGCGGCCAGGTGCTCGCGGATGATCGCCATGGCGAGGTTGGTGCCGCCCTTGCCGCCCCACTCGCGGGCCAGGCGTAGCGCAGGTGGCCGGCGGCGTCGGCGCGCCGGCGCGCCTCGCCCAGCAGCTCCTCCCACTCCTTGCGCGGCAGGCCGCCCGTTGTCCCAGTCGGTGCGGGCGTGCTCGCGCCGGTGGTCGAAGAAGCGGACGTTGTCGTCCTGCTGCTCCAGCGGCTTGATCTCGCGCCTCGATGAAGGCGTCGAGCTCGTCCAGGTATTCCTGGATGTCCTGCGGGAATGTCGAAGTCCATGGCGTTGCCTCGTTCTTGGTCTCGAAGGGAAAGTCAGGCGCGGCTCTGCTCCGCCAGGGCGGCGCGGTAGCCGGAGTAGTTGGGCTGGTCGACGGCGAGCTTGGCCAGCGTGGTCGGCCCACAGGTGCTCGACCAGGCCGGGCGTGGAGAGGTCCATCTCGCCGTCGCGGATGCGGCGCGCCAGCTCGCGGTTGAGGGTCGGGCAGGTCGCCGCTCGACGCCGCAGCAGCGCCTTCAGCCGCGCCAGTTCCTCGGCCTCGGCCGGCGGACGCCAGCGTCGAGCTGGCGCTGGCAGATCTCCAGCCGCGTTGGCGCCGACCCGCAGCTGGAAGGCGATGTGCGGCCCGCTCTCGCGGGTCGCCGCGCCCTTCAGGAAGGCGGCGACGGCGGTGAGGATCTCGTCGGGGCGCGGCTCGTCCTGCATCAGCCGCCCTCGCCGCTCAGCGGCGCCAGCATCCGCATCAGGTCGACCTCGGTCTCCGAGGCGCGGCGGGCGATCACCGCGCGCTCCACCGACGGGTCGCCGGCGCGGAACGAAGCGGTCATGCCGGCGCACATCACGCCCCAGCTCAGCGAGCCGAACACCTCCCAGAACCGCACGTGGGCGCGGTCGCACGGTGAGCGCCGCCGGCGGCTTCGTAGCCGGCGTACAGGTCCTCGCGCTCGCCGAAGCCGCCCACCGGCTTGTCGGACATCCCGAACCGCCAGCGGGTTGGCGCAGATCCAGCCGAGGTCCTCCATCGGATCGCCGACGTGGGCGAGCTCCCAGTCGAGCACCGCGACGACGCCCGTCCTGGGGCCGGAAGATCAGGTTGCCGTTCCGAAAGTCGCCGTGCACCAGGCGCGGATCGGCCGGCGGCGGCGGGGTGCGGGCCGCCAGCCACGCGGAACGTCAGGTCGAACACCGGCCGCGGCCAGTCGGAGGCGTCGTAGGAGGCGCGCCACTGCGCCAGCAGCTCGGCCGGCGTCGAGACGCTTCAGGTTCGGCGCGACGGCGCGGGGGATCGAGTGCAGCCGCGCCAGGATCTCGCCGCACTGGCGCGCCAGCTTCGGCCGGGCGTCGGCGAAGCGCTCGTCGCGCACGATCCGGCCGCCCAGCGTCTCGCCGTCGACGAAGGCCATGATGAAGCCGTGGCCGAGGCCGTCCTCGGGCGTCAGCACGTGGCGCACCGCCGGCACCGGCACGCCGTCCGCGGCGGCCGCTCGCAGCAGCTCGGCCTCCGGTCTCCAGCCCGACAGCCGGTGGTCCGAGACGCGCGTGCCGCCCGGCGCGCGGCGCAGGATCAGCGGCGGTGTCGCGTCCCGCCCTGCGTCAGGTCGAAGCGCCAGATCTCCTGCGTCGCGCCGGCGGTGACGCGGGTCAGCCGCGCGATGCCGCTCGCGGCCGGGAAGTGCCGGCGCGCCACGACGTTCAGCCGCTCGGCGATCGCCTCGGCCGCCGTCTTCGCGCTCTGGGACGGATCGTCCGCCATCGCTCCTTCGACGCTTCCTCCGGCGTTCTTGGCCGCGACCCTAGCGGAGCGCGCCCAACGGGGAAACGGTCACGTCGGGGCAGGGCGCGCGGTTCGCGCCGCGCTATCGGTGAACGTCGTTATCCCTGATATGCCGCATGCGGCGCGGGCGTCTCGCCAGCGCGAACGGGGGACAGAAACTATGTTCAGGCAAGTTTGCGGGGCCGCGGCGGCCCTGGCGATCGGTGCTGGCGTCGCAAGCGGCGCGAGCGCCGCGCCCAGCGGCGACGAGGCGGCGATCCGCGCGCTGGAGGCGCAGTTCGCGGCCGGCGTGGCCGCCAAGGACGTCGACGCTGTCATGAAGGTCTATGCGTCGGACGTCTTCGTGTTCGACGTCGTGCCGCCGCGGCAGTACGTCGGCGCGCTGGCGTACCGGAAGGACTGGGAAGCCTTCATGGCCGGCTTCAAGGGTCCGGTGAAGTTCGAGGTCTCCGACCTCGCCGTCGAGACCGAAGGCCCGGTGGCCTGGAGCCACAGCATCCAGCGCGCCACCGGCACGGATCCGAGCGGTCAGCCGAGCGACGTGACCGTCCGCGTCACCGACGTGTACCGCAAGGCCGCCGGCGGCTGGCGGATCGTGCAGGAGCACGTCTCCGTCCCGGTCAACCTCGACACCGGCAAGGCGGACTTGCAGTCGAAGCCCTGAGGCCGCAGGCTCGCCGGCCATGGGCTTCACCAAGCGGCTGCACGCCGCGATCATGGCCGGCGAGATCACCGAGAGCGTCCGCATCTGGCAGCGGCCGCACGTGAAGGTGGGCGGCCGCTACGGCTTCCCGGCCGGCGGCCAGATCGAGGTGACGCGGCTGCGGGAGATCGAGCTGGCCGACGTCACGCCCGAGCTCGCCCGCCGCTCCGGCTTCGACGGCCTCGTCGACCTGCTGAAGATCGCCAAGCACGGCTCCGGCGAACGCGTCTTCCTGGTCGAGTTCGAGTACCACGCAGGATAGGCGCGAGACCGGCGGCCCGGCGCGGCCTATTGACGAGACTTGTGCGTCCCGGTATTTCTGAAATTACAGAAACGTCAGACGATCCCGATGAAGCTCACGCCCGCCATGCGCAAATACGTGCTCCACTGGGGCGAGATGGGACAGCGCTGGGGCGTCAGCCGCTCGGTGGCGCAGCTGCACGCGCTGCTGTTCCTGGCCGACGCGCCGCTGCCGGCCGACGAGATCGCCGACACCCTCGGTCTGGCCAGGTCCAACGTCTCCACCAGCCTGAAGGAGCTGATCGGCTGGGAGCTGGTGAAGCTCACCCACCGGGCCGGCGACCGCCGCGATCACTTCGAGGCCAAGCAGGACCCCTGGGACATGCTGGTCACCATCGCCGAGGGCCGCAAGCGCCGCGAGCTCGACCCTACGCTGGCGCTGCTGGACGATTGCCTGCGCGAAGCCGCCGCCGACGGCGAGACCTCGCCTGCCGTACGCGCCAAGCTGGAGCGCTTGCGCGACCTCACCGCGCAGCTCACCGCCTGGTACGACCAGATGCGGCACGTGCCGCGGCCGGTGCTGATGAAGCTGGTGGGGCTCGGCGCGAAGGTCGCCAGCCTTGTCGGTCGCGAGGGGAGGGCGCGATGACCGACGCGCCACCCCGCCCGCTCGCCGCCAGAGCCCCTTGCAGTTGCGCCGGCCGGCCGACATCGCGCTGGCTTTCGTGCTCGGGCCGACCGCCGGCCTGACGGTGCTCTGGCTGCTGATGATGGCCGAGAGCATCGTCGACCCGGCGCATGGTCTGGCCCACATTGCGCGGCTCTCGCTCGCCTTCTTCTATATCTACCTGCTGATCTTCGGCGGCTTCGTCTGCCTCGTCGTCGAGCTCGTCGTCATCACGCCGCTGCTGCTGGGCTTTCACCGCTATCGCTGGAGTTGGCTGAACGGCTGGACAGGCGCGTCGATAGGGTTCGCCCTCGCTTTCCTGCCGACGCTGCTGCTTGTCGTGCTCGCGCCGACGGCGGCCGCGCATCGCGCCGGCTGGCTCGCGACGATCGTCGCCTGCGCAGCCGTTGGCGTCGTCGGGCTGGTCGCCGCAGGGGTCTTCCGGCTCCTCGCCGTACGGCGCGCGGAGAGCGCCTCATGACCGCCGCGGGCCGCGCCGTCGCACTGAGCGCCCGCGTGTCGGATCGGGCTCGCCACGAAGACCGCGCGCCGGATTTCCGGGCGTTGCTGGGCGAAGCGGCCTGGGCGCAGCTGCCCGCAGCGGTGCAGGCCCGTTTCGACGCCGCCTCGCATGCGGCGCCCCGCGACTTCCCGGGCGCCATGGACGTGCGGATGAACTGGCTGGGCTGGCTCTTCGCGCAAGGCGGCCGCCTCTTCGGCGCGCCGCTGGCGCCGTGGCCGGGCGAGGCGGTCCCGGTCAGCGTCCTCGTCAGCCGCGATCCGAACGGCGGCGTGCGTTGGGAGCGCATCTACGCCTATCGGGGCCTGGCGCCGCTCTCGATCGTCTCGATGAAGCTGCTCGCAGCTGACGGCTCGCTGCTCGAGGTGACGCGCGGCGGCATCGGCATGCGGCTGATGCTCGGGGTTGAGGCCGGCGCGCTGGTGTTCCGAAGCAGCAGCTACTTCTGGCGCATCGGCCGTTGGCTCGCGCCGCTGCCGTTGCTGCTGACCCCCGGACGCTGCACCGTGGTGCACCGCGACCTCGGTGACGGGCGCTTCCGCTTCAGCCTCCGCTTTCGCCACCCACTCGCCGGCGAGACCATCGACAACGCCGGCGACTTCCAGGACCCACCGGAGGCGCACCCATGACGCCCGTCCTGATTCTGATCCTCGTGCAGGCGGTGCTCGGTGCGACCGACAACCTGGTGCATCACGAACTCGAGGCCGCGCTGCCGTCCAGGCCGGGCGCCCGGACCGAGCTCTCGTTGCACGCCGCCCGCGAGGCGATCTACGCGGTGCTGTTCGCCGGTCTCGCCTGGCTGGAATGGCGCGGTCTCTGGGCGTTTGCCCTGGCGGCCCTGCTGCTTGCCGAGATTGCCATCACGCTGAAGGACTTCCTGGTCGAGGACGTCACGCGCCGCCTGCCGCCGTTCGAGCGGGTGCTGCACGCGGTGCTGGCCATCGGCTACGGCGCGGTCCTGGCGCTGCTGGCGCCGACCCTGATCGGCTGGGCGGCGCTGCCGAGCGCCCTCGTCGCGACGAGCCACGGCGCCATCTCCTGGATCCTGACGCTTGCCGCGCTCGGCGTCGGCGCCTGGTCGGTGCGCGACTGGATAGCCGTCGTGAGCCTTGCCCACGACGGAGCGCCGATCTCGACGGCGGCGGTCGAGGGGACGGTGCTGGTCACCGGCGCCACAGGCTTCATCGGCCGGCGGCTGACCGCGGCGCTGCTGGCGCAGCAGCGGCGGGTGATCGTGCTGACCCGCGACCGTCTCGCGGCCCGCGCCCAGTTCGGGCCCGCGCCGCTGATCGTCGAAAGCCTGGACGAGCTGCCGGACGAGCTCGCGGTGGACGCCATCGTCAACCTCGCCGGCGCCAGCGTCGCCGGCGGGCTCTGGACGGCGGCGCGGCGCCGCGTGCTGATGGCGAGCCGCGTCGAGACCACCCGGCGGTTGGTGGCCTTCGCCACTCGGCTGCGGCGCAAGCCCTGCGTGCTGGTGAACGGCTCGGCGGTGGGCTTCTACGGCGACGGCGGCCAGATGCTGCTGGACGAGCGCGAGCCGGCCGGGCCGGGCTTCATGGCCGGGCTCTGCGCGGCCTGGGAGGCCGAGGCGGCGCGGATGACGGCGCTGGGCCTGCGGGTCTGCGTGCTGCGGCTGGGGCTGGTGCTCGACTGGAGCGGCGGCATCCTGCCGATGCTGGCGCTGTCGGCGCGGCTCGGCCTTGGCGCGCGGATCGGCGACGGGCGGCAATGGGCGCCGTGGATCCACCGCGACGACGCGGTGCGGATGATCCTCGCGGCGATCGACGATCCGGCCTGGCGCGGCCCGGTCAATGCGGTGGCGCCCGACCTCGTCACGCAAGGCCAGATGACCCGGCGGCTCGCCGCCCACGTCCATCGTTCGCAGTTCCTGGCCGCGCCAGCGTGGTCGCTGCGCCTGGCGCTCGGCGAGTTCTCGGACCTGTTCCTGGCCAGCCAGCGCGCCATCCCGCACGCCGCGCTCGACTGCGGCTTCGTCTTCACCCGTCCGACGCTGGAGCGCGCGTTCGCCCGCTCGGGCGCGCCGCTGCGCCTGACTGTGACGCCGGCGCGGACAGCCGCCGCGCCGCCCACGCCCGCCCGGGCCGCCTAGCCTGGCTAGAACCTGATCACACCGTACCTCAGCCGTCCCAGAGCGTTCGCGGCAAAACGGCCCAGCTCCAGGCGGCCGGCGCGGGCCTTCAGGCGCTCGAAGCTCATCACCGCCTCGATGCGGCGGTCGAGCGTGGCCTCGGCAGCGGTTTCGCCGCTCGCGAGGCGGACCAGCAGCGTCGCGGTCAGGATGGGCGCCAGCAACGCGCGCTTGGTGTAGTGGTTCTCGTCGGTGGCCGTGTCGCCCGCCCAGCGCCAGATGACGTCGGCGCTCTCCCAGGCGAGCCGTAAGGCCCAGCGCGGCGTTGGTCGGCAGCGCCAGGTAGCCCGCCCAGCGGCGGGTCGCCGCCTCGGTGGGCCATCGCCGCGTCGAGCCTCGCCAGGGCGGCGCGGCGGATGCGGGCGCGGATCTTCAGCGTGCCTGGATCGACGTCGGCGAGCGCCGTCCATCGCCGCCGCGATCGCAAGCGCGGGACCACAGCGCCGCGAGGTCGCGTGGACCGGCCGGCAGCAAGAGCTCGGTCTCGCCCTTCGAAAAGCCGGCGGCGGCGCCGGCCGCGTAGGCCATCCGCCAGGTCCAGCCCTGGCGGGCGCCAGCCGCAGCGCCGCGGCCAGCACCCGCGCCTCGGCCTCGCTCGCCCAGGCATCGGCGGATTCGGCCCGGCGCGGTGTTGGCGGGGTAGGTCACGGGCCCCATGTAGCGCTCACGTGGCCCCGCTGTCTCGCCCTCGTGTGGACAAAGCCGGGGCGCTCTGATATCAGCCGCGCCCTTCGTAGAGTGCGCCGCCCTAGAGGAGGACGTGTCATCGTCCAGATTTTCGTTCGCGACAACAACGTCGACCAGGCGCTCAAAGCGCTGAAGAAGAAGATGCAGCGCGAAGGCTCGTTCCGCGAGATGAAGCGGCACGTGCACTACGAAAAGCCCTCGGAGAAGCGCGCCCGCCAGAAGGCGGAAGCGGTGCGCCGCGCCCGCAAGCTCGCCCGCAAGCGCGCCCAGCGCGAAGGCCTGATCGCGGCGCCGAAGAAGCCCGTGCGCCCCTAGGGGCGGCGTCAGCCTGCCCAGAACCCGAAGCTGAAGGCCAGCGTCAGGGCGGCGAGTCCGAGACAGCAGGCCAGCGTCCACGCCCGGTCGAAGACCGGATGGCGCGCCGCCAGGTAGGCGGGGGCCATGAAGAGCGACGGCATCGCCAGTGCGTAGCGGTGCATGCCGAGCGCCGCGCCCGAGGTGGCGACCACCGCGAAGGTCGCGAGTCCGTAGAGGGTCAGCGCCTTGTCCCGCCGCCATAGCAGCGCCGCAGTGACGAGGCTGGCCACGATCCCGGCCATTTCCACCAGATCATAGGCGCGGGCTTGCGGATCGCCGGCGCTCAGCGTCTGCGCGAAGTCGCTCCAGGCGTCGACCGAGCGGCCGATCGCCAGCGGCCAGCGGCCGAAGTACCTGGTCTCGACGAAATCGAAGTCGGCGCCGAAGACGAGCCGCCAGGCGAGGTAGGCGATCAGCGGCGCCGCGGCGAGAGCCGCGCGAGGCAACGTGCGCCGCTCGCCTGCCAGACAGCCAGGCAAGGCCGAACGGGATGACCAGCAGCACGCCGGTCGCCCGCGTGAACACGGCGCGCCACCGCCAGCAGCGCGGCCCATCCCCAGCGATCGCGCCTCAGGAGCGCCAGCGCGCCGAACGAGAACGCCAGGAAGAGGCTCTCGCGAGTAGACCTGGGCCAGGAACACCGCCGCCGGCCAGATCGCCAGGTAGAAGGCGGCCCTGAGCGCATTGCCTCCGGCGTCCTCGTCCGGCTCGCTGTCTCCGCGCGCCAGGTCGGCGATGGCGATCATCGCGAAGAGCGCGGCGATCAGCGAGACGATGACGCCGGCCAGCGTCGCCGCGCCGACGGGGTCGAAGCCGAGCGCCGCCAGCGGCCGGGCGACCAGCGCCATCGCGAACGGGTAGCCCAGGGAAAAAAGCGTGGTTCAGCGAGACCCAGGTCGGGTGGCTGCCTTTTGGCGCGGCGACCTCGGCGTCCGGCGTTGAGCCGGGGCTGGCGGCGCGCATGGCCGGGTCCTCGTAGCCATGCAGCGCGATCGAGATGTAGAACTCGGAGTCCCAGGCCGCATGGCCCTTCGCCACCGGGCTCTGCAGGTAGGGATGGCGCGCGCCGCTGCCGGCGTTGGTCCACGATGCGGTCCAGTCCATCACCGTGTCGGGCCGCTTCAGCTCGTAGCGGGCCTGGACCCAGGCCTGGAAGCCCAGCATCAGCACCGCCCAGCCCAGCCAGACCAGGGCGACGCGTCTCAGCCAGCGAGTCTCGCCGGCGGGCGGCCCCGCGGCTTTAGCCATGGCGGGCTCCTCGAAATTAAGTCTGGGACCGGCCGAAACTCGCGGCGCGGGTAGCCGCAAGTCAAGCGCCCGGACCGCCTAAGCCTCGCCGCGACCCAGGGCGCCAGCGACGAGCAGACGGAAATCGAAGCGGCCGCTGGCGAGCGCGCCGGTGCGGAAGGCGCGGCCGGCGACCCAGAGCTCCAGCGCGGTGAGGCCGAACATCATCGCCGCGGTGCCGGCGATCTCCCAGGCCGGCGGGCCGCTGGCGGCGCGGGCGGCCATCAGGAACGGCGTGAACGGCGGGATCCAGGAGAGCACGACCAGCGCCGGCGCGTCCGGGTGCGTCACCGCCTGGCCCATGAAGACGATTGGGATCGTCAGCAGGATCATCAGCGGCCCCAGCAGCGTCTGGGCGTCGCGCGGCGTCTCGCAGAAGGCCCCGATGGTGGTGAAGAGAGTGGCGTACATCAGGTAGCCGCCGACGAAGTAGAGCAGGAAGTAGAAGATCAGGCCGTGCCGCGTCAGCACCCCGAGGATGTCGGCGAACAGCTGCGGGTCACGTCCGATGAAGCCGAAACCGGCCACCGTCGCCCAGACGGTCAGCGCCGAGAGCGTCACCGCTGCGGCGCCCAGGATCTTGCCGCCGATGATCTCCGGCACCGAGGCGGAGGTCAGCAGCACCTCCAGGATGCGGTTCGACTTCTCCTCGATCACGCTGTTCAAGAGGATGCCGGCGCCGGTCAGGGTCAGCGCGTAGAGCACGAAGCCCATCGCCAGGCCGACGAAGGCCGGCAGGTTGTCAGCGGCGGAAACGCGGCCCGCCGCGCTCTTCGGCGAGAACTGCGCCACCTGCGGCTGGTAGGCGTCGATCGCGGCGATCCGCTCGGCCGAGAGGCCGGACGCCTCCAGCCGCGTCCGGCGCACGGTGTCCGCCAGCGCATTGGTGAGCTCGGTCTTCAGCGCCGGCTCGAGGAGGTTGCGGGTCCACAGGTCGAGCGACGGATCGGCGGCCGTTCCACTCACGATCACCGCGTCGTCCAGCCGCGCGCCGCCCGGCATGCGCATTTCGCCGGCGAGATAGGGGCGCACCGCCTGCGACGCCGCCGCCGCGTTGGCGTAGGGCGCGCCGGGCGCGGCGACGATGACGGCGGGCCGCAGCGTCCGGTCGGTGGGATTGCGCAGCGCGGTCTGCAGCGGCGCGAGGAAGGCGCCGCCGGCAAGGTCGACCACCGCGACGTTGGGCGGCGGCGCGACCTTGGCGGTCATGCTGGTGGCGTAGATGGCGATCAGCAGACCCGCCGGCATCAGGCAGATCGACAGCCAGAAGCCGACGGTGCGCACGAAGGCGAGGTATTCGCGCACCGCGATGGCGAGCATCCGGCTCATGCGGCGACCCGCTCGGGCGCGACGCCTGGCTCTGGCGGCGGCCCCTTCCCGGTCAGCGCGATGAAGGCGTCGTGCAAATGCGGCTCCTCGAGCTCCAGGCGGCTGATCGACAGATTGCGCTCGAAGACCGCCTTCAGCGCCGCTTCCACCGGCGCGCCGGGCGCCAGCTGGCCGGTGAGGCGCACGCGCCCGCCGTCCAGGAACTCGGCGGTCGGCGCGATCAGGCCCGGCGCGCCGGCGAGCGCATCCGGGGCGAACTGGCCCTCGACCACCAGCCGGCGCGTGGCGGTCGAGCAGGCCGCGGCCACCGTGCCGTCGAACACCTTGCGGCCGTCGGCGAGCAGCACGACCTGGTCGCAGAGCCGCTCGGCGTGCTGCATGACGTGGGTCGAGAAGATCACCGTGGCGCCGCGCGCCGCGAGGCCGCGGATGATGCCTTCGAGCCCCTGTTGGTTGACCGGATCGAGGCCCGAGAACGGCTCGTCGAGGATCACCAGTTCCGGGTCGTGGGCGATGGACGACAGCAGCTGCACCTTCTGAGCCATGCCCTTCGAGAGCGCGCGGATCTGGCGGTTCGCCGCCTCGCCGAGGCCGTTGTCCTCGAGCAAGCGGCGGGCGCGGCGGCGCGCCTCGGCCCGGGGCACGCCCTTCAGCGTTGGCCAGGAAGGCGATGGCGCTCACCGCCGTCATGCGCCGGTAGAGGCCGCGCTCCTCGGGCAGGAAGCCGATCCGGCCGCGCAAGGAGCGCCCGTCGGTCTGGCCCAGCACCTCCAGCCGGCCGGCGCGTCGGCGCGACGAGGCCGAGCATCATCCGCAGCGTCGTGGTCTTGCCGGCGCCGTTCGGGCCGAGGAAGCCGAGGATGGCGCCGCGCTTCACCTCGAAGGAGAGGTCACGCACGGCGGTGAAAGCGCCGTAGCGCTTGGTCACCCCTTCCAGCTCGAGCGCAGCGTCCATGCCGCCGGTTTACCGGGCAAATCCTTATCAGGCCCCAAACCCGGTCAGCTGATCTGCGCCGCCGCTTCCACCGCCAGGATGGCGCGCACGATGTGGCCGGCGTGGCGCTCGCCGAGCAGCGAGGCGTGGTTGGCGCCGGGTACGTGGAAGACGAACCCTCGCAGCGCGGCGTCGGCCGGTGCGGTCTGGATCGGATGACGCGCCGAGGGCTGGCGCCCGTCGCCGGTCAGCACCACGGCGATGGGTAGCTCGGGGTCGTAGGCGCCGGCGGCGCGCGCCTGGTCCACGCTCGCATGCCAGGCGGCCACCTCGGCGGCGGCCCAGCGATTGTGCTCCGCCTCGCCGAACGCCCGGCGCTTCTCGGCTTTGGCGAGCGCCGGCAGCCCGATGGCGTCGCCGAACGGCCCTGCCAGCGGCCGCGCCACGCCGGCTCTCGCGCCCCAGACCGCGAGCTTCGAAACGCTGGTGAAGTGGCCGACGAACTGCGCGGCGAGCGGATGGTCCATCGCCTCGGGCGTGGTGGCGTCGACCAGCACCAGCGCCCTCACCCGCCCGGCGTTGCGGCGGGCGAACAGCCGCACATGCAGCCCCGCCATCGAGTGGCCGCAGACGACGAGCGGGCCGGTCTCGCCGAGCGCCGCCAGCAGCGCTTCGAGATCGCCGACGATGGCCTGGCTGTCGCGCGGCTCGCGCCCCGGGCTCGGAGAGACCGAGGCCGGCGCGGTCGTAGGCCAGCGAGCGCAGCCCCTCGGCCGCCAGCCGCGCCTGCACCGCCGCCCAGTCCGCGGAGAACCCGAACGACCCCGCCTCAAGCACGACCAGCGGTCGGGTCGATGCGGCAGGACCCTCGGCGACGGCGCGCAGCCGCCGGCCGGCCCCGATCTCGACCATCCGCCCCCGCAGGTCGGCCTCATTCCGGCCGTGCTCATCGGCTGTTTCGATCCCACGCGCGGCCCCGCTCTGCCGGGATCCGCCTGAATGCAGGATGTATGGGCGCGGACGGGGCGGCAAGCGGACGCGGCGTGTCGGTGGCGACACAAGTCCCAAGCGCCCGGTATCGCGGCGCCCAGAGCCACGCTACAGCGACTTCAGGATGCTCTCGACCATCTTCTTGGCGTCGCCGAACAGCATCATGGTGTTGTCGCGGAAGAAGAGCTCGTTCTCGACGCCGGCATAGCCCGAGCCCATGCCGCGCTTGACGAACAGCACCGTGCGCGCCTTCTCCACGTCGAGGATCGGCATGCCGTAGATCGGGCTTGCGGATCGGTCTTGGCGGCCGGGTTGGTGACGTCGTTGGCGCCGATGACGAAGGCGACGTCGGCGGTGGGGAACTCGGCGTTGATGTCGTCGAGCTCGAACACCTCGTCGTAGGGCACGTTGGCTTCGGCCAGCAGCACGTTCATGTGGCCCGGCATGCGGCCGGCGACCGGGTGGATGGCGTACTTCACCTCGACGCCCTCGGCCTTCAGCTTGTCGGCCATTTCGCGCAGCGCGTGCTGGGCCTGGGCGACCGCCATGCCGTAGCCGGGGACGATGATCACCTTGGAGGCGTTCTTCATGATGAAGGCGGCGTCCTCGGCCGAGCCCTGCTTGACCGGCCGGGTCTCCGACCTTGCCGGCCGGCCGCCGCCGTCTCGCCGCCGAAGCCGCCCAGGATCACCGAGATGAAGGAGCGGTTCATCCCCTTGCACATGATGTAGCAGAGGATGGCGCCCGACGAGCCGACCAGCGCGCCGGTGATGATCAGCGTGGTGTTGGCCAGCGTGAAGCCCAGCGCCGCGGCCGCCCAGCCCGAGTAGCTGTTCAGCATCGAGATCACGACCGGCATGTCGGCGCCGCCGATCGGGATGATCAGGGTGATGCCGAGCGACCAGCGCCAGGACGACGATCGCCCAGAACGCCCACTTCGCGTCGCCGCCGCTCAGCACCAGGATGACGATCAGCGCGACGATCGGCCAGGCCGATGAGCGATGTTGATGCAGGTGCCGCGCCGGCAGCAGGATCGGCGCGCCGGACATGTTGCCGTTCAGCTTGGCGAAGGCGATGATCGAGCCGGTGAAGGTGATCGCGCCGATGGCGACGCCCAGCGACAGCTCGATCAGGCTCTCCAGCTTGATCCCGGCGCCGTCGGCGATGCCGTAGGCGGCCGGCGCGTAGAGGGCGGCGACGGCGACGAGGCAGGCGGCCAGGCCGACCAGCGAGTGGAACGCCGCCACCAGCTGCGGCATCGCGGTCATGTGCACGCGCCGGGCGATCACCGCGCCGACCGCCGCCGCCGATGATCACCCCGCCCAGCATCAGGCCGATGGTGACCGGGTCGAGCAGCCCTGCGCGGCCAGCGTCGCCAGCGTCGTGGCGACGGCCAGCGCCATGCCGATCATGCCGAGCGGTTGCCGCGCCGGCTGGTCACCGGGCTGGAGAGCCCGCGCAGCGTCAGGATGAAGAGGACGCCGGAGGCGAGATAGGCGAGCGCCGCGAGGTTGGCGTCTCACTTCGGCCGCGCTCCTTCTTCCGGTACATGCCAGCATGCGCTGGGTGACCAGGAAGCCGCCGAAGATGTTGACCGAGGCGAGGCCCACGGCGACCGCGCCGGCGCCCTTGGAGATCCAGACCGTGTGGTCGCCGGGCATGACGCCTGGCCGCGGCGGCCAGCAGCGCGCCGACGATGATCACCGAGGAGACCGCGTTGGTGACGCTCATCAGCGGCGTGTGCAGCGCCGGCGTCACGCTCCAGACCACGTAGTAGCCGACGAAGATCGCCAGCACGAAGATCGCAAGGCGAAAGACGATGGGGTCGACGGCTTCCATGGCGCCTCTCCTTCAGACCGGCTTCAGGAGCGCGTGGGCGATCGCGCCGTCCTTGGCGACCAGCGCCGCCTGCAGGATCTCGTCGTCCAAGTCGGGCGCGAGCGCGCCGTCCTTGACCAGCAGGCCGACGAAGGCGATCAGGTTGCGGGCGTAGAGCGCCGAGGCGTCGGCGGCGATGCGGCCGGGCAGGTTGGGGATGCCGACGATCTTGACGCCGCCGGTCTCGACGATCTCGCCGGCTTGGCGCCGACGACGTTGCCGCCCTGCTCCACCGCCAGGTCGACCAGCACCGAGCCCGGCTTCATCGAGGCGACGTGCTCGGCGCTGACCAGCTGCGGCGCCAGGCGGCCGGGGATCAGCGCCGTGGTGATGACGATGTCCTGCTTCTTGATGTGCTCGGCGACCAGCGCGGCCTGCTTGGCCTGGTAGGCCTCGCTCATCGGCTTGGCGTAGCCGGCGGCGGTCTCGGCGGCCTTGAACTCCTCGTCCTCGACCGCGACGAACTTGGCGCCGAGGCTCTCGACCTGCTCCTTGGCGGCGGGGCGCACGTCGGTGGCGGTGACGACGGCGCCGAGCCGCCGCGCGGTGGCGATCGCCTGCAGGCCGGCGACGCCCGCGCCCATCACGAACACCTTGGCCGGCGGCGACGGTGCCGGCCGCGGTCATCATCATCGGCATGGCGCGGCCATAGACCTCGGCCGCCTCGATCACCGCCCGGTAGCCGGCGAGGTTGGCCTGGCTGGAGAGCGCGTCCATCGCCTGGGCGCGGGTGATGCGCGGCACGAACTCCATGGCGAACACCGTGGCGCCCTGCTCGGCCAGCGCCTCCAGCGTCTCGCGTTCCTGGAACGGATTGAGCAGCCCGACCACGATCGCGCCGGGCTTCAGCGCCGCGATCTCCTCGTCGGCGGGCGCGCGCACCTTGAGCACGATGTCGGCGCCGGCGAGCGCCTCGGCCGGCGTCGGCGACGACTTCGCGCCGGCGGCCTCGTAGTCCGCGTCGCGGCACGGCGGCGGCGCGGCCGGCGCCGGCCTCGACCATCACCTCGAGGCCGAGCGCGATCAGCTTCTTGGCCGCGTCCGGGCGTCACCGCGACGCGCGTCTCGCCCGGCGCGGCGCTCCTTGGTGACGGCGAGAACGGGCATTCACGGCCCCTTTGGGCGGCGCGAAAAGCTTACGCGCGGGCCGGGTTTTGGCCGGCGACTCAGCCGCTGTCCAGCGGCCGAAGTCTAGTGCTCGGGCGCGGGCTTGGCGCGCAGGAAGAAGACGCCGACAACGGCGAGCACGATACCCGCGCCGAGCGCCGGCGAAGAACCCGGCCTGCACGCAGAACCACAGCACCAGCATGACCACCAGCACGGCCACGGCAAGCGAGCCCCACTTCATCATCTTGCCGAACAGGCTGAAGGTGGCGAGCTGCTCGGTGATGTCCTGGTCGCCTGGCGTGTACTCGTGGACGGCTTCGCTCATCGAAGGCAGGACTCCTGCACGAGATTGTAGGGTGCGGGCGGGTGCTACACGAGGCGCGCTCAGGCCGGCCACAAGGCCAGCAGGGTGCGTAAGGACGCCACAAGCGCCAGCGGCTGATCGACCATGATGTGGTGCTCGGAATCCGGGATGGCGACCTGCGGCACGCCGGTCGGCAGGATAATCGGCCTGCCGGCCCATTTCGCGCCGCTGCATGATCGCCGAGCGGTCGCCGAAGATCTGCGCCATCGGCACGGCGTGCTTGTGGGCGACGGCCTGCATGGCGCTGCGGTCGAGCTTGCCCCACAGGAACGGATCGAACTTCCAGGTCCAGCCTTCGCCCGAGCCATCCGGCATCGGCGCGCGCTTCATCGAGCGGCGGGCGATGAAGTCGGCGACGAAGAGGTTGCCGGGCGCCTGCGGCGGCATGAAGCGGAAGCGGGTCAGCGCCTCTTCCAGCGTCGCGTAGACCCGGTTCGGCCGCGTGCGGCTGCGGCGGGCCGCGCTGCATGCGGCGATCGCCGGCCTGCGCGGCCTCCTTCGCCACTGCTCTTCCTGCTCGCGGGTCGGCGGGCCGCCGAAGCCGGTGTCGACCAGCAGCGCCGCCGCGCATCCGCTCCGGGTGCTTGCCGGCCGAGTAGAACACCTGCGAGCCGCCGAACGAGTGGCCGATGTAGATCGGCTTCACCGCCGCCTCGTAGAGCCCGGCCGCCTTGGCGCATTCCCAGATCTCGCTGGCGAAGGTCTCGAACGTATAGGTCTCGCGCCAGTCGCTAGTCGCCCATGCCCGAGAGCGACAGCGCCGCGACGCGGTAGGTCGTCGGCCAGGAACGGCGCGATGAAGCTCCACCAGTCGGCGTGGGCGCTGTTGCCGTGCACGAGGATCAGGCCCGGCTTGCCGACCTCGCCCCAGGTCAGCAGCTCGATGTTTGCGCCCGTCGACCGTGCACGAGCGGCGCTCGGGCGCCTGCGGCCAGCGCCCACTCGAACCAGGCCGGCGCGGGCGGCTTGGCGCCAGCGAACGGCGCCAGCGGCGAGGCGATCTCCGGCGGCAGGTCCGGCTGCAGCGGAACCGGCTCGTCGTCGTCGAGCTTCTCGTCGACCTGGGCTCGGGGTGCGCGCTCTGATCGTCGGCCATGCGACCTGACTAACAACCGTTTGAAAAATGGCAAGCGCGCGAGCGGGTTGAGCGCACTGCGCGCCGAAGCGCAGACTTCGCGACAAGGCAGACAGGACGCCGCCACATGGCCACCCGCGCCAGCCGCAAGCTGGAAGTCGTCGAGACCGGGCTAGAGCCGACAGACCCTCACCATCGCGGCCGCTCAATCCGGTGATCGGGGCGGAGATCGGGGGCGTCGACCTCTCGAAGCCGCTTCGCCGACGCCCAGTTCGCCGAGATCGAGGCGGCGCTTCAACGCCCACCACGTGCTGATCTTCCGCGACCAGACGCTGAGCCGCGAGGACCACAAGCGCTTCGGCCGCCATGTTCGGCCGCGCTGCACGTCCACCCCTATCACGCTGAAGAACACCGCGCCCGAGCACGCCGCGCAGCCGGAGCCGGCGCGGCGCGCGACCCGGAGATCCTGGTGGTGAAGGCCGACCAGACCTCGCGGTTCGTCGCCGGCGAGGAGTGGCACACCGACGTCACCTGCGACGCCGAGCCGCCGATGGGCTCGATGCTCTACATCACCCAGACGCCGGAGAGCGGCGGCGGCGACACCTGCTTTGCCTCGACCATCCGCGCCTTCGAGGCGCTGTCGCCGACGATGCAGGCGTTCCTGCGAGGACTGACCGCCACCCACGACGGCGCCAAGCCCTACACCGGCGGCTACGGCCAGGCCGCGCCGCCCGGCGGCTGGCCGAAGAACGAGCCACCCGGTGGTCGTCCGCCATCCGGGGAACGGCAAGCCAGTCGCTGTTCGTCAACCGCGGCTTCACCAGCCGGATCAACGAGCTCGACCGCAAGGAGAGCGACGCGCTGCTGGAGTTCCTCTGGAGCCACGTCGAGCAGCACGCTGGAGTTCCAGTGCCGCGTGCGCTGGACGCCGAACACGCTGGTGTTCTGGGACAACCGCGCCACCCAGCACCACGCGGTCTGGGACTACTACCCCTTCTCCCGCTACGGCGAGCGGGTGTCGATCGTAGGCAGCCGGCCCGCCGCCGCTTAGCGGCTCGCCAAGGCGCCGCCCTCTAGGCCGGCTTGCGCCAGAAGACGCACTCGGCGTCGGTCCAGTGTAGCGGCTCGGTTATGCCCCGCCGCTGGCGGAACCCGTCTACCGCCTCGCGGCAGGACGCCGCCGCGCCGTAGTCGTCGACAATCACGAACCCACCCGGCGACACGCGGTCGTAGAGGCCCTCGAGCACCGTCGTCGTAGGGCTGAAGAGATCGACGTCGATCCGCAGCACGGCCAGCGGCCCGGTCTCGGCGGCGCCCAGCGTATCGGCCAGCCAGCCGCCGATGAAGCGCACCTGCGGGCCCAGGAGGTCGTAGCGCCGGAAGTGCTCCTGCACACTCGCCTGGTCGAACGCCAGCCACGGCGCCTTGGGCTCGGCGAGATCGAGGCCATAGGGCGCGTCGGACGGCGCCGGCGGCGGCGGACCCTGGAACGAGTTGGCGAGCCAGGTGCGCCGCGCAGGCACACCGTGCGCCTCCTGCAGCGCCCGCAGGAAGATCGCGGCGCCGCCCTGGCCGACACCGGCTTCCAGGAAGTCGCCCGCCACGCCTGCCGCCAGCGCCGTCTCGGCGCAGCGCTCCAGCCCCGTCAGCCGGAAGAGCCCGACCGTCGTGTGCGAGCGAGGCTTGGCTTCGCGGCCGGTGAGCTTGCCGTCCACGACGGCGCGGAACGCCTCGGGCCGCTCGATGCGGATGTCCCGCAGGGCGCGAGCCCGGGCGGCCTCCTCAAGCCCGGCGCCCTCGGCCTGCAGGAAGGCGATCCTGAGGTCGTGCTCGGGATAGATGAGGTTGGTCAGGGCGCGCTTGATGAGCCACAGGTAGCGGTCGCGCTGGCGCGCCTCGGCGCTCGGCGACGACGCAGGCACGAGGAGGCCGTGCTGCTCCAGGATGTCGAGGCCCTCCAGCAGGCCGCTTTCCACCACCCCGGGCGCGCCCCGATAGCGGGCCGCGAAGCCGGCCACCAGCCGCTCCAGATCAACCGGGTATTCCAGCGCCTCCCAGATCTCGCGCAACGTGCCGGTCAGGCGCAGCCAGGCGCCCGAGGTGCGCGACTGCAGGATGAGGTCGCCGCTCAGCAGGCGGCTGGCGACCTGGGCGGCGCGCAGCGCGCCGAGCCCGGCGGGTGGATCGGCGCTCAGGAGCAATCCTCTACGCCGTTCGCCAGGTCGATCCGGAAGCAGCGCTCGTGGCCGGTTTCCGTCTCGCAGACCACCACCGCGGCAACGGCCTCGCCGGCCGGCGTGTCGCGCTCCAGAAAGGCGAGCGCGGCGGCCTCGAAGCTGGTTTCCTGGACGACGAGCCCGCTCCCGACGCTCGCTTCGACGAGGCGGACGTGGAAGGCGCGCAGCTCCATGGCGTGGCTTCAGCCGACGGTCGCGGGCGTGGGCTCGCCGATGTGGTCGAGCCTGGCCATCACGGCGTCCGGCAGCTCGACTTCGGCGGCGGCCAGGTTCTCGCGCAGGTGGGCCAGCGACGAGGTGCCGGGGATCAAGAGCACGTTCGGGGCGCGGCGCAGCAGCCAGGCCTGCGCCACCTGCATCGGGGTGGCGCCCACCTCGGCGGCGGCCGCAGTCAGCGTCTCCGACTGCAGCGGCGAGAAGCCGCCCAGCGGGAAGAACGGCACATAGGCGATGCCGAGACCCTGCAGCTCGTCGATCAGCGCATCGTCGCCGCGGTGGACGACGTTGTAGAGGTTCTGCACGCAGACCACCTCGGCGATCTTCCGCGCCTCGGCGAGTTGGGCGGACGTGACGTTGCTGAGGCCGAGATGCTTGATCAGGCCCTGCCGCTGCAGCTCGGCCAGCGTCTCGAACTGCAGGGCGATCGAGCCCTCGGCAGTCCCGTGCCCCGCGCCCATCCAGCGCAGGTTCACCACGTCCAGCGCCTCGACGCCGAGGTGATTGAGGTTGTCGTGCACCGCGCTCACCAGTTCGGGCGGTGAATAGGCCGGGTTCCAGGAAGCGTCGGCCCCACGCTTGCCGCCGACCTTGGTGACGATCACCAGGTCGTCCGGGTACGGACTGAGCGCCTCGCGGATCAGCTCGTTGACGACGTAGGGGCCGTAGAAGTCGCTGGTGTCGATGTGGTCGACGCCGCTCGCCACCGCCTCGCGCAGCACGGCGATGGCCTGCGGCCTATCGCGCGGCGGCCCGAACACGCCGGGCCCGGCCAGCTGCATCGCGCCATATCCCATCCGCTTGACGGTGCGATCACCCAGCTGAACGCGCCGGCGGCGGTAATGTCGGTCATCGGGCAATCTCCAGGTCGGATGCGGACGGCCAGATATAGGCGCCCGACCCGGCCCGCGCAGCCCGCGATCGGTCAGCCGATCGGCGTTTCGGTGATCTTCTGGACATTCACCTCGAACGTGCCGCCGGCGCCGGGCGCAGAAGCCGTCAGCACGACGTACCAGGTCCCGGGCTTGTCGGGTCGGATCTCGGTGCTCAGCGGCTGGCCGGGCGCCAACTGCGGGCCGCCGGACGTCTGCGAGAACGGCTGCTTGTCCTGGTCGAGCACCAGCAGCGTCGGCGTATAGCCATGGGCGACGTAGTCGACCTGGTAGACCTCGCCAGCCTGCATCGGGATCGGGATGGCCTTGTAGTACTGGCCGGTCTGCAGCGTCTGGTCGCCGGCGCCGAGCGTCTGGGTCCCGGCGGCGGCGGGCGCGGCCGCCGGGCTCGGCTGGGATTGGGCCGCCTGGGCTTGCGTGGCCTGGGCTTCGAGCTGCTTGGCCCGCGCTTCGTCCGCTTGGGCGACCGCCTCGAGCTGCTGGACACTGGGCTGCCCGGCGCCGCCCGCCGCGCCAAGCGCGGTATGGGCCGCGGTCGGCGCCGCCGTCTTCTGGCCGCAGGCCGCGAGCCCCAGAAGCCCAGCCGCCGTGACGGCGCATAGCGCCGGCGTCGCTCTGATCAGTCGCATTTCACCCGCTCCCCATGCTCCGAGCGCGACGGCTGCTTCGGCAATCGCGCCGCTCGGCTACTTCGCCGCGTAAAGGAGCATGACCACGCGCACCGCCCTTCCCCCTGTTTGGGGGTCTGCACTGCGGCAGATGCGGCTTTGCGAAGCGCGCAGCCCGAAAGGGACTCGAACCCCCGACCTTCGGTTTAGGAAACCGCTGCTCTATCCTGCTGAGCTATCGGGCCAGCGCGGGGCGGATTTAGCCGCTTCGCGCGGCGCGATCCAGCCGGGTGCGCGTTTGGTGCGTTGAGCGGGGCGCTTTATGGGACGCGGCGCGGCGATGAGGAGTGACGTGTTGACGACAGCAAGAACCCGGCGGGCCTGGCTCGCCCTCGGCGGCGCCGGCCTGGCGGCGCTGGGCTTCGGCGGCACGGCGCCGGCGGCCGCCGCCGATCCGGCGGCGCAGCAGGTCGACGGGCTGGACGCGGCGCTGCTGGAGGCCATGAAGACCGGCAAGACCCAGAGCGCCAAGGAGCGCTACCGCAGGCTGGAGCCGGCGGTGGTGCGGGCGTTCGACTTTGCGACCATGACCCGCTTCGCGATCGGGCCGAGCTGGGCCAGCATCACGCCGGCCCAGCAGCAGCAGCTGACGGACGCGCTGCAGCGGCTGACGGTGGCGAGCTACGTCCACAACTTCGCCGGCTACTCGGGCCAGCGCTTCGAGCTCGACCCGAACGTGGTGACGCGGGGCCCCGACAAGGTGGTGACCACCCACCTGATCTCGCCGGGCGACGCGCCGACACCAATCGCCTACCGGATGCGCCAGGCCGGCGGCGCCTGGAAGATCATCGACGTGTTCTACAACGGCGCGATCAGCCAGCTGACCACGCGGCGCGCCGACTTCGCCGCCACGCTGGCCAGCGGCGGCGCGCCGGCGCTGCTGGCCCACATCAACGCCCTGGTGGACAAGCAGATGAAATAGCCGCACCTCTGCCGGCGCTGGCGAGCTTGGAGGACCGGCAGATGCAGATCGGCGACTGGGCGGCGACGCGGGACCTCAACCGCATCTACGGCGACATTCGCGACCTCGGCCTGGAGGCCAACCTCGCCGAACTGGAGGCGTTCGGCTTCACCGTCATCGAGGGCGCGCTGTCGCCGGATCTGACCAGGCGGCTGCGCGGCGCGGTGCTGGAGGCCTGGGAGGAGCGCTACGGCCGGACGCTCGACCTGGAGCACGAGACCGAGCTGAAAGAGGTCGAGCTCGCCTCCTACCTGCTCTTCAAGGACCCGGTGTTCGAGGAGGCGGTGCTGAACGAGAAGCCGCTGGCGCTGATCACCTACCTGCTGGGCCAGAGCTGCTGGCTCTCCAGCCTCACCAGCCACGTGAAGGGGCCAGGCAAGGTCGGGCCTGCTGCTGCACAGCGACACCGCCAACGGGGTGCCGGCGCCGTTCTCGGCCTACAGCCACGTCGCCAACTGCAACTATGCGCTCACCGACTACACCGAGGCCGGCGGCGCGCTCGCCATGGTGCCGGGCAGCCACCGCCTGCACCGCCAGCCGACCCGCTGGGAAGTGCAGCTCTCCGGCAACGAGCGCAATCCGCACGCCATCCCGATCGAGGTCCCGGCCGGCAGCGCGGTGGTCTGGCACGGCAACACCTGGCACGGCTCGTTCCCGCGCACCGTCCCCGGCGTGCGGGTGAACCTCGCCACCTACTTCTGCCGCCAGTACATGGCGCCGCAGGAGATCTATGCCGACAACCCTCACGCGGCGAAGCTGGTGGAGCGCCACGGCCGCGACTCGCGGATGGCGCAGCTGCTGGGCCTCAACCACTTCAACGGCTGGCGCGAAGAAGGCCCCGACCTGAAGGGCCGCCTGGTGATGCCGGCCGGCCGGACCTGGCAGTCCTAGACCCCAACGTCCCGCTCATCCCGTCGAACGACGGGACCCAGGCAGGACTTCAGTGAAGGGGCGGGTTGACGGTGAGTAGGTGCGCGCCGCTGGCGCTCTCAGGTCACACCAAGAGCACCAAGACAGCAAAGCTCACCAAGGGCCCCTTCGTCCGAGGCAGAGCGCCTTGGTGCTCTTCGCTGTCTTGGTGCTCTTGGTGTTAGAAAATGGATGCCTGCGGCGCCCCTAGGTCGGGAGGCTCCCTGCAGCGCTGTCCTGCCTGGGTCCCGACTTGCGTCGGGATGAGCGGGAGTGTGGGAGTGCTGGGGGTGTCCCAATGCACAATGGCCGCTAAGGCTCTCAGGAGCCCCGTACGCGGCGATGTAACGATACTGGTAGTACCCTAGCGCCCAGACCCGATTCGGCCGCCTGGCGCCACTTCTAGCGCCGTTACGGGGCATCCTGGAGGCGGACCTCCGATCCGAGCCGCGCTACGGCGACTTGGGCGGGACGACCGGTGGGGCGTCTTGCCAGCCGCCGCCGAGGGACTGGAAGACGGCGACCTGGTCGTCGACCAGCGCCTGGTTGGAGGCGGCCAGCTGGGCCTTGGCGTCGTCGAGGTTGCGCTCGGTGACCAGCAGGTCCGGGAAGCTGATCGCGCCGCGCTGCAGCTGGATCTGGGCGAGATCGAAGGCGCGCTGGTTGTCGTCGCGACCGGCGACCAGCGCGGCGTGCCGGGCGAGCTCGGCGTCGTAGGTGACGAGCGCCTGCTCGGTCTCCTTCAGCGCGTTCAGCACCACCGCGTCGAACTGGGCGATCGAGGCCGAGGCCTGCGCCCTGGCCTGGACCACCTCGGCCTTGGCGACCAGCACGTTCGGGAAGTTCCAGGTGATCAGCGGGCCGAGCTGGTAGCTGAAGCTGGACGGGGAGAAGAACTGCTTGGCCGACGACCCGCCCGTGCCGCCGGCGCCGGTCAGCGAGACGGTCGGGAAGAAGTCGGCGACCGCCATGCCGATCCGCGCGGTGTCGCCGGCCAGCGTCCGCTCGGCCTCCAGCACGTCGGGCCGGCGCTTCAGCAAGGCCGCGCCGTCGCCCACCGGCAGCGGGGTGGCGATCTGCGGCGGCGACTTGCAGGCGTCGGCGGCGGCGGAGATCTGCGCCGGCGGGCGGCCGGTCAGCACGGCGAGCTCGAAGAGCTGAGCGCGGCGCTCGCCCTCGAAGGTGGGGATGGTGGCGCGGGTCTGGTCGAGCACGGCGGCGGCGCTGGCGACGTCGAAGTCGGACTTGGCGCCGAGGTCGCGCTGCCGGGTGGTGAGGTCAAGCACCTCCTGGGCGATCTGGGCGCTCTGGCGAGCGGTGTCGGCCTGCTCGGCGAAGGCGCAGGCGTCGGCGTAGGCCCGCGCCGTTTCCGCGGCGACGGTGATGCGCACGACGTTCTCGGCTTCTGCGGTGGCGGCGGCGTCGGCGCGGGCCGCCTCGATGGAGCGGCGGATGCGGCCCCAGAGGTCGACCTCGTAGCTGACGTTGACCGCGCCGGAGGCGAACCAGCCGCCCCGGACCGGCTGATTGGCCAGCGAGGCCAGCAACCGGTCGTTGCCGGTGACCCCCCCGAGCTCGCCGCCGCTGAGCTGGGTCGACGGGAAGAGCCCCGCCCTCGCCTGCTGCAGCACGCCCTGCGCCTTCAGGAGGTTGGCGGCGGCGACCTTGAGGTCCTCGTTCTCGGTGAGGGCGTCCTGGACCAGACCGTCGAGGGCGGGGTCGTCGTAGAGCCGCCACCAGGCGTCGGGCGGCGCGGCGGCGCTGGCGATGGCGGGCGTCGCCGAGACGAACGGCGCCGCGGCGGCCGGCGGCGTGGCGGGCGGCTTGAAGGTCGGTCCCACCGCGCAGGCCGAGGCGCCCAGCATGCAGCCGAACGCGGCGAAGGCGCGGACGCGAGTCACTCGGCGGGTTCCGGCCGCTCGGCCGGCGCCGGCGGCTCGGCGCGCAGGAACTTCGGCGGCTTCGGCAGTCGGTCAGCCACGGCGCGGAACACCACGTAGAAGGTCGGCGTGAAGACGAGGCCGAAGAAGGTCACCCCGATCATCCCGAAGAACACCGCCGTGCCGAGCGCCTGGCGCATCTCCGAACCGGCCCCCGAGCCGAAGGCCAGTGGCGCGACGCCGAAGATGAAGGCGAACGAGGTCATCAGGATGGGCCGCAGCCGGGTCAGCGCGGCGTGGGCGGCGGCCTCGTGGCGCTCCAGGCCCTGCTGGAACTCGCCCTGCCTGGCGAACTCGACGATCAGGATGGCGTTCTTGGCGGCCAGGCCGATCAGCACGATCAGCCCGACCTGGGTCAGGATGTTGTTGTCGAGGCCGCGCAGGATCACGCCGCCCATCGCCGCCAGGATGCACATCGGCACGATCAGGATCACCGAGAACGGCAGCGTGACGCTCTCGTAGAGGGCGGCCAGCACCAGGAAGGCGAACACCACGGCGAGGCCGAAAACCAGCCCGCCGGTCGAGCCGGCGCTCTTCTCCTGCAAAGCCAGGTCGGTCCACTCGTAGCCGAAGCCGTTCGGCAGCGCCTGCGCCGCCGCCGCCTCCATCGCCGCCAGGCCCTGGCCGCTGGAGTAGCCCGGCGCGGTGTCGCCCTGGATCTCGGCCGAGGGATACAGGTTGTAGCGCAGCACCCGGTAGGGACCGGTGGTCTGCGAGAGGTTGACCACCGCGCCCAGCGGCACCATCGCGCCGGAGGCCGAGCGAGCCTTCAGCTCACCGATCGCCGCCGCGTCGTTGCGGTAGGGCCAGTCGGCCTGCGCGTAGACCTGGTAGGTGTGGTTCAAGTAGTTGAACGTGTTGATGAACGTCGAGCCGAGGTAGGTCTGCAACGTGTCGAAGACGCCCGCGTCCGGCACGCCCAGCACCTCGGCCTTGGTGCGGTCGATGTCGGCGTAGATGCGCGGCGTTCTGGTGTTGAAGCTGACGAAGGCGTTCTGCACCACGCCCGAGCGGTTGGCGGCTTCGGCCACCGCGTTGGCGGCCTGGGCGAGCTGCTCGTAGCTGTGGCCGGTGCGGTCCTCGACGATCATCTTGAAGCCGCCGGCGTTGCCGATGCCGCGCACCGGCGGCGGCGGGATGATCTTGACGTCGGCCTCGGCGATCTTGGCCATCGCCTGGCGCAGGCCCGCCGCCACCTTGTCGCCGGTCAGGCCCCGCGGCAGGCGCTTCTCGAACGGATCCAGCACCAGGTAGATCTGGCCGGAGCTCGACTGGGTGACGCCGGAGGTGGCGTCGACGCCGGCATAGGCGCTGGCGGCGTAGACGCCCGGCGCGAGGAGTGAAGCCCGCGTCGACCTCCTGCACGATCTTGTCGGTGCGGTCGAGCGAGGCGCCGGCCGGCAGCTGGATCGCCGCGATCACGTTGCCCTGGTCCTGCGCCGGGATGAATCCGGTGGGGGTGCGCAAGAGCACGAACACCGTCAGCGCCAGCAAGAGCGCGAACACCAGGAACACCGGGCCGGGGCGGCGCACGAACCGGGTGGTGATGCGTGAATACCAGCGGCTGAGCGCGGCGAACGCGGCGGTGAAGCGCTCGCCGAAACTCGAAAGCGCGCCGCGCCAGCCGCGGCCATGGGCGTGGGCGGCGCCGTGCGGCCGCAGCACCAGCACGCAGACCGCCGGCGAGAGCGTCAGCGAGACTGTCAGCGAGATCACCACGGTGGCGGTGATGGTGAGCGCGAACTGCTTGTAGAACTGGCCGGAGATGCCGCCGATCAGCCCGGCCGGCACGAAGACGGCGATCAAAACGAGCGCGATGGCGATCAGCGCGCCGCCCACCTCGTCGATTGTGGCGTGGGCCGCCTCGCGTGGATTGAGGCCTTCCGAGAGCTTCCGCTCGATGTTCTCGACCACCACGATGGCGTCGTCGACGACGATGCCGATGGCCAGCACCAGCGCGAAGAGAGTCAGGGTGTTGATCGAGAAGCCGGCCGCCGCCAGCACCGCCATCGAGCCGACCAGCGCGACCGGGATCGCCAGGATCGGCATCAGCGCCGCACGCCAGGTCTGCAGGAACACCACGATCACGAAGACCACCAGGCCGAGCGCGATCAGCAGCGTCTTCTCCACCTCGGTGATCGAGGCGCTGACGTATTGGGTAGGGTTGTAGATGATCGTGTAGCCGAGGCCGGGCGGGAAGTCCTTTGCGAGCCGCTTCATCGTCGTCTTGACGAGGTCGGCGGTGGCCAGGCCGTTGGCGCCCGGCAGCTGCAGGATGCCGACCGCGGCGGCGTTGCGCATGATCAGCGCGCCGTTGTCCTGGCGGATTCCCAGGTGCGCGTCGGTGGTGTAGTCGGCCGCGCCGAGCTCGACCCTGGACACGTCGGAGACCCGCGTGATGCGGCCGGCGGTGTCGCGCTTGACGACGATGTCGCCGAACTCCTGCGGCGTCGTCAGCAGGCCCTCGGTCTGCACGTCGAGCTGGCGCGCGCCGCCGCCGGTTCCGAACGGCGGCTCGCCGACCGATCCGGCGGCCACCTGGACGTTGTGCGACCGCAGCGCGCTGACCACGTCCTCGACGGTGATGTTGCGCGCCGCGGCCTTGTCCGGATCGATCCAGATCCGCATCGCGTAGTCGCGGGCGGCGCGGCCGCCGAGGTCGCCGACGCCCGGCAGGCGCAACAGCTCGTCGCGGATGTGCAGGGTGAAGTAGTTGGAGATGTACTGCTGATCGAGGGTGTTGTCCGGCGAGTACATGTGCACCGCCAGCAGGATGTCCGGCGACGACTTGCGCACCACCAGGCCGGTCGCCTGCACCGCCGCCGGCAGCTGCGGCACGGCGACCGCGGCGCGGTTCTCGACCAGCACCAGGTCCTTGTCGATGTCGGCGCCCAGCCGGAAGGTGATGGTGATCTGCAGGTGGCCATCGCCGGTCGACTGCGAGGACATGTAGAGCATGTCCTCCACCCCGTTGATCTGCTCCTCGATCGGCTGGGCGACGGTGGAGGCCAGCGTCTCGGCCGATGCGCCGGGATAGGTGGCGTTGACGGTCACCGACGGCGGCGCGATTTGCGGGTACTGGGCGACCGGGAGCGTCGGCAGGGCGATGAGGCCGAGGAGCGTGATCATGATCGAGACCACCGCCGCGAACACCGGGTGGTCGACGAAATAGTGGGCGAACTTCATTGCGCGAAGGTCGCCGACGAGGCCGGCGGCGCGGCCGGCGCCGGCGCCGCCTCGCTCGAGGTCGAAATCTGGCCGACGCGGACCGTCACCGGCTTGCCGGGCTGAGCGTGCTGCACCCCTTCGATGATCACCCGGTCGGCGGGCGAGAGTCCGGAGCGGATGACCCGCAGCCCGCCCAGCAGCGGGCCGAGCTCGACGAAGCGTTCGGCCACCTTGTCGCCAGCCCCCACCACGTAGACGACCTGCCGGGACTGGTCGTTCACCACCGCCTGGTCGGGCACCAGGAGGCCCATGTAGGCCCGCGAGCCCATCAGGCGCAGGTGACCGAACATGCCGGGGAGCAGGAAGTCGCCGGGATTATCCACCAGCGCATAGGCCGAGATCACCCCGGAGGAGGTGTCGAAGGCGTTGTCGACGAAGGCCAGCTTGCCTGGCCAGCGATAGTCCGCCTCATCCTGCAGGCGAATCTGCACGGCCGGCGTCAAGCCGCCGCCGATGATGTTCTGGCGCTTGTATTTCAGGAACTCCGACTCCGGCCCGGTGAAGCGGAAGCGGATCGGATCGAGGCTGACGACGCGGGTCAGCACCGTCTGACATCCTGGGTCACCAGGTTGCCGGGCATCGCCTTGGCGTCGGAGATACGGCCGGAGATCGGGGCGATGACCCGGGTGAAGCCGAGGTTCAGCGCCGCGGTGCGCTCGGCGGCCTCGGCCGCCGCCACGTCGGCCGCGGCGGTGTGGGCGGTGGCCTGGCGGGTGTCGACGTCCTCCTGGCTGGTGGCGCGGGCCGCCAGCAGGGCCTGCGAGCGTCCCAACTCGACCTTGGCGTCGGCGAGCGCGGCGTCGGCGTGGGCGGTCTGCGCCTTGGCCTGCGCGTAGGCCGCCGCATAGGGCCGGGGATCGATCACGAACAGCACCTGGCCCTTGGTGACCTCCTGGCCGTCCTTGAAGCCTAGCGCCGTTACGTAGCCAGTGACCCTTGGACGCACGTCGACGCTGGCGGGAGACTCGAACTGGCCGACGAAGTCGTCCCAGTCCTCCACCTGCCGCTGCAGCGGATGGGCGGCGATCACCAACGGCGGCGGGGGCGGCGGCGCATGCTTTGCGCCGCACGCCGCCACGAGCACGCTCAAGGCGAGATAAACCCAACTACGACGACGCGAGAACATGGACCCCCTGGTCGACCTGGATTGAGCGCGTCGGTAGCGGCTTCGGACCGAGGCGCCAAGCGCGCAGGTCCGGGCTCGAAATCGCGAGCCGCCGCACGCCCGGCCCCCGATCTAGGCGGCCATCGTGTCAGCTTTGTTGCGGAATGGCGTTCCGCTGGCGTGGCGCGCCCATCAGCGCCGGCTGGAAGATCAGCGCCGAAACCAGCGTCCAGATCAGCGAGATCATCAACAGCTTGCCCATGCTGGCGGTGCCCGGGTGGCGCGACAGCCAGAGGCTGCCGAAGCCGGTGGCCGTGGTCAGCGCCGAGAAGAACACCGCCCGCGCCAGGCTGGAGGTCAGCAGGTGCGAGCCGCCGGCGCGCCACGACATCACGAAGTAGATGTGGAAGGCGACGCCGATGCCGAACAGCAGCGGCAGCGCGATGATGTTGGCGAAGTTCAGCGGCTGGCCGATCACCACGCAGCTGCCCAGCGTCAGCAGGCCGGTCAGCACGATGGGCGCCATGGTGATGGCGACGTCGCGCACCCGCCGCAGCACCGCGAAAAGCAGCACCGTGATGGCGATGAAGGACAGGATTCCCGCCTCGATGAAGGCGTAGACGACGGTGCGGCCGCCCTCGCGGATGCCCAGCGGCGGGCCGGTGACGTCGGGGGCGATCCTGGTAACCGCGTCGATGAAGCGGGTCAGCACGGCGTCGTCGTTGGAATCGCCGCGCGGCGAGATCGACACCAGCGCCTTGCCGTCGGGCGTCATCCAGTCGCGCACAAGGTCCGGCGGCAGCGTGGCCTGGGTGACCGGCTCGGCGGCCAGCGCGCTCTGGATCTGCGACAGCGTGGTGGCGAAGGGCGTCATGATCACCGCGTCGGCGCGCGTCCTGAGCGCCGGCGGGCCCTTGGCGAGCCGCTCGAAGGCGGCGGCGAGACGGCGCGCGTCAACCGACGCCGGATCGTTCACAGTCGCCGCCTGACGCAGCGCCTGGGCGGTGGACGCCAGGCTCTGGACCACCTCGGCGTCAGTCGGCGGCGGCGCGACGACGACTGGATCGAGGGTCAGATCCAGGCCGGCGTTCTGGGCGGCGTCCTGGATGGCGGCCAGCTTGGCGCCCTGGTCGGCGGGCACGAAGTCGGCGAGCGTGCGTACGCTGGCGACCTCGGGCAACCGCGCCACGCGCGCCGCCAGGGCTTGCGCCGCCGCCAGGTTCGGCCGCAGCGCCTCGAGCGTGTCCGGCGTGAAGTTGGGGTCGCGCAACAGGTCGAAGTAGGTGGCGATCAACTCGGATTTCGGATCGCGCAGGTGAATCGGGTTGAAGTCGAAGCGCAGCAGCGGCAGCAGCGCCGCGCAGAGCGCCGCCGCGCCGATCGAGACGCCGAGCACCCAGCGGCGCCTGCCGACGATCGCCGCGTCGAGGCGGCTGATCTGCGACGGCGGCGGGCCCGGCTGGGCGGCCGGCGGGGCCAGCAGCACGATCAGCGCCGGCAGCAGCGTCAGATTCAGCGCCAGCGCCACCAGCATGCCGACGCCGGCGATGATGCCGAGCTGCGAGACACCGATGTAAGCGGTGGGCGCGAACGCCAGGAAGCCCGCGGCGATGGCGAAGGCGGCGAGCGCCAGCGGCCGGCCCATGCCCTCGCCCGCCGCGATCAGCGCCTCGCGATTGCCGACGCCAGGTGTGTGCTCGCTGCGGTAACGAACGCTGACCTGAATGCCGAAGTCGATCCCCAGCCCCACGAACAGCGGGATGAAGGCGATCGAGATCACGTTGAAGGTGCCGAAGATGACGAGGCCCAGCGCCGCGGCGATGGCGAGACCGGTGGCCGTGGTGGCGAGGATGGCGATGATCAGCCGCGCCGAGCGCGTCGCCAGCCACAGCATCAGGATGATGGCGCCGACCGCCACCACGGCGATCGGCAGCGCGCGGTCGGCCAGCGAGCCGAACTCGTCGTCCTCCATCGGCGTCGAGCCGGTGAGATGGACGCTGACGTTTGGCGGGGTAAGTCCCAGATCCCGCGCGTCGGCCCGGATGGCGTCGCTTGCCGCCGCGCCGGGCTCCAGCTGGCTGAAGTCGCGCCGGGGATCGACAAAGATGATCTTGCGCAGCTGGCGCGGATCGGACCCCGAGATCAGGCTCTGCCAGGAGAACACGGCAGGCTGGCCGGCCTCGAGCCTCTGGAGTGTTCCGGCCAGGGCGGTCATCGCCGGCGACAGGGATGAGAGTTGGGTCTGGCCGGCGCCGACCCCCTGCAGGGCGGTGGAGAGCGAGGCGGTGAGGCCGCGCAGCGACGGATCGGCCGCCATCGGCCCCATAAAAGGCTCGGCGGCGATCAGCCGGCTCATGTTCGACTTCACGTCGGCAGTCGACTCGAAGAGCAGGCCCTCCTTGGCCCAGAACGGACCGCCGTCCGGGCGTCGGACGGAAATGAAGTGCGCCGGGTCGGCCGCCAGCTTCGCGCTCAACGCCGCGGCCGACTGCTCGGCCAGCTCGGCCGTGCCGGCGTCGATCACCACGACGATCGCCGGGTTGAGACCGGGGAACTGACGCTGCAGCTGCGTTTCGGCCTGTCGGTAGGGCAGCTTCGGCGAGATCAGGTCGTCCTCGCTGGTGGTGAGCGAGAAGTGGGTCGCGGCGAAGGCGATGGCGGCCAGGGCCAGCGCCAGGCCGACGATCGCGACCAGCCCGGGGCGCGCTGTCGCCCGGGCGACGAGCCTCGCAATCAGGGACCGGCGCGGGGCGGGTTGCGGCATGCGCTGCGTTGTCGGCGCTGTTGCTAGAGACCCGCCAGCCGCGTCGCAGCGGCGGGATCGCGGTCGCAGGGCTGGGCGGTCGCCATGGCGAGGTCGGCCGGATCGTCGGCGCCAGCCACGCCGCTCGGCGCTGCGAGCGCCGGCGCGGTTGCGACGGCGTCGGCCGAGGCGAACGCGCGCGGACGGCGGCGAGGCCGCAGCGGACGGAGACGGGCTGGCGCCCGGCGGCGCGGCAGGGGCGGGGTCGTCGAGCGGCGGCAGCACCGGCGCCGCCTCCTCGCCGCGGATCATCGCCTCGCGCGATTGCAGGAAGTCGGAGCGGATGGTGGCGTAGGGATCGGTCGCGCTGGAGATTACCGCCTCGAGCTGATCCTGCGAGCGGCTACGCGAGTCGATCGCGCCCGCCAGCGTGGTCGTCACCTCAACCGTGAAGTGCCCCGGGAAGTGGACCCAGGTGAGCGGGCTCATAAACGCGTCGACGCCCATGCCGATCGCGTCGCGCACATCCGAGGGGCCAAGCAACGGCAGGAAGAGATAGGCGCCCGGCTTCACGCCCAGGCGGCCGAGCGTGACCCCGAAGTCGTTCTCGCGGTGCGGCAGCCCCTGCCGCTTGGCTAGGTCGATGAGGCCGCCGAGCCCGAACGTCGTGTTGGTGACCATCCGGGCGAGGTCGTCGGCGCCGCGACGCAACCGCAGTTGAAGGAGGTCATTGCCGATCACCACCGGCTCGGAGAGGTTGGTGACAAAGTTGTGGATGGCGAGGCCCAGCACGCCCGGCGCCAGCGACTGATAGAGCCGCGTGACCGGCAGAAAATACCGCTGATCGAGTTCCATGGTGCGGGCGAAGAAGAGCCGGTTCAGCTTCTCGTGAGGGTCGTCTGGCGTCTGGGCGCGCGCCTGCGCCGCCGTCGCCACCAGCCCGAGCGCCAGCAGGGCGAAGAGGTGGCGAGGACGCAAATGGCGGCTCCGTCAGTGTCGGGAAAGCCCTAGTTGCAGACCCCAACGCGCAACACAAGAGGTCGGGCCCGCAGGCGCCGGGAGCGGCCCGCCGGCGCCCATGCGCCCGCTTGCCACGTAGGCAGCCCTCCTTGGGGCTTCTATCTCGTGATGGCGACGACGGGCGACGGGAGACGCCACGATGGGACAAACCCAGTCCACGAAGCCGCTACGCGTGCTCCTCGTGGAAGACGAGGGCCTCGTGGCGATGATGCTCGAGGATCTGCTGGAGGATCTCGGCTGCGAGGTCGCCGGCTCGCTGGCGAGCGTCGGCGCGGCGCTGGCCTGGATCGAGGCCGGCGGCGCGGCCGATATGGCGCTGCTGGACGTCAACCTCAGCGGCGAGACGGTGTTTCCGGTCGCCGAGGCGCTGAAGGCCCGCGGCGTGCCGTTCGCCTTCGCCACCGGCTATGACGCCGATCACGATCCACGCTTCAGGGACGCGCCGCTGCTCGGCAAGCCGATCCGCCAGGAGCGCCTGGAGGCCCTGCTCAGGAACTACGGCTCCGAGGGCTGAAGGCGGGCTTAGGCCGCCTTCTGCAGGCTCTTGTGCAGGATGCCGATCGCCGCTTCGCGGTCGATCCGCTCGATCGCGGCGACCTCGCGGGCCATGCGGTCGAGCGCCGATTCGTAGAGCTGGCGCTCGGAGTAGGACTGCTCGGGCTGGCTCTCGGAGCGGTGCAGGTCGCGCACCACCTCGGCGATCGAGATCAGGTCGCCGGAGTTGATCTTGGCCTCGTACTCCTGGGCGCGGCGGCTCCACATGGTGCGCTTGATGCGGGCGCGGCCCTTCAGGGTGGTCAGCGCCTGGGTGACGACGTTGGTGGCGGCCAGCGAGCGCAGGCCAGCGGTCTTGGCCTTCTTGGTCGGCACGCGCAGCGTCATCTTCTCGTGGTCGAAGGTGATCACGTAGACCTCGAGCGACAGGCCGGCGACTTCCTGGTGTCTCGACGCCCACCACGCTGCCCACGCCGTGGGCCGGGTAGACGACGTGATTCGCCGATCTTGAATTCGAGTTCGCTCTTGGTGCTCATGGTCACAGGGTCCTTTCAAAGCCTCGCCGCACCACCGGCGGCGGCCAATCGCTTCTTCGTCCGCGACAACAGCCCTGCCTCCGCGAAAGGGGCGGCCTTGCCGTTGCACCGAGTTCGGGGTCGTCCTTGCTTCCTTGAAAGGACGCCTTCGGCTTCGACGCAGTCGCTCGAAGAGGAAGGATTGGTTCTAAAGTCGTTCGACGTCCGGAAGGGCAGAGCCTTCCCCGACGTCGCATACCGACTATAGCACAAAACTCAGATGACTGAAAGGTTTGTGACGCGCGCGTCACGGAACAACGTTTTCGCGCGGCGAGCGAAACTCAGGAGCCTTTGCCCGGCTTCTCGCTGAAGTAGCGCTCGAACTTGTCGGTCTCACGCTCGTACTCGTCAGCGTCGGCCGGCGGCTCGCCCTTCAGCGTGATGTTCGGCCAGACCTTGGCGAAGTCGGTGTTGACCTTCAGCCACTTGCCGTCCGGGTCGTCCTCGGTGTCGGGCTTGATCGCGTCGACCGGGCACTCCGGCTCGCAGACGCCGCAGTCGATGCATTCGTCCGGGTTGATGACGAGGAAGTTCTCGCCCTCGTAGAAGCAGTCCACCGGGCACACCTCGACGCAGTCCATGTACTTACATTTGATGCAGGGATCGGTGACGATATAGGTCATCAGACGCTCTAGGCGGCCTCCGGGCGGGCGGTCTTTGTCAGGCGCGCCGCCGGCTTGTCAATGCCGACGGCTCTGAACGCCCTGTGCAGCTTTCCTCCAACGCGGCGAATAGAGCGCCCGCGCCTCGGCGGGCGGGCCGCGGCGGACGCCCAGCGCCTCGATCCGCACCGCGTGCAGCCGCCCGGCGATCGCGAAGACCAGGCCGTCGCCGGCCTTCACCGGGCGGCGCGGCCTTGTCGAGGCGCGTCTCCTGGCCGGCGCGGGTCGAGGCGCACCCGGCCGCCCTCGACCAGCCGCGCGGCCAGCGAGCGGGTCTTGCAGAAGCGCGCGCGCCACAGCCAGACGTCGGCCCGGCACCGCCTCCTCAGCCATGGCGTCGGCGCTGTGGGCGGCGGCGGCGGCGCCGGCGCGGCGGCGCGGCTGCAGGGCGGCCAGCGCGGCGAACGGCGAGCGCCGCGTCCGCAGCTTGCGGCGGCGGCTGCTTGGCGCCGTCGGCTCGGCCTCGCGCCGCCAGACCTGGGTCGGCGCCCGGCCGACCGGCGCGAAGCCCAGGCGCGCAGCACCGCCCGCGCGTCGGGCTCGCTCCAGCCCAGCTCCTCGCGCGCCTGGTCGGAGAACAGCACGCCGCCGCCTTGCCTGGCGGCGCCGCGCAGCAGCTCGTCCAGCCGCTCCAGCTGGCTCGACCGGCGCGGCGAGGCCGCCGACCGCGCGCAAGACCGCGCAGCGCCAGCGCCCGCGGCGGCCGGCGCCGGCGTCGGCAGGACCGTGAGCGGCGCCCTCGGCCGGCGCCAGTCCGGCGCGGCGGCCAGCGCGAAGGCCGCGCGCGAACGCCAGCGCCGGGCCCGGCCAGCTCCGGCAGGAACAGCGCGAAGGCGCCGATCCGCACGCCGAGCGACGCGCAGCGCGCGCCGCTCGCCCTGGCTGAGGCTCCTCAGCTCGGCCTCCAGCCCGGCCGCTGGCCAGCACGCCGCCGGCCTCGATCAGGCGATAGGCGAGGCCGCGCGGCAGGCCCCTTCAGCGCGCCGGACGCCACCGCCTCCTCCAGCTTGCGCAAGCGACGGCAGCCGCCGGCCGGCCTCGGCCGCCAGGAACGCCTCCAGCCGGCGCTGCGGCGCGCTCCCGCGCCGGCTGCGGCGCCGAGTTCGCCGAACAGCCGCACCCGCGGCGCGAACGGGCGGTCGCCGGCGAGCGCGCCCGCCGCCTCGCCGCGCCACAGCACCAGGCCGTCCGGCGGTCAGCGCGAAGGCCTCGTCGGGCTCGGCGGCGATGCGGCCCAGCCGCCGCGCGATCTCCGGCGCCGACCGCCCGCTGGGCGGCGGCGCGCAGCGCCTTGGCCTCCAGCGTCGTCGCGCCGCGCTCGCGCCTCGAAGGCGAGGCCGTTCAGCCGGCCGACGAAGTGGCCCTCGACCGTCACCGCGCCGTCCGCGGCGACGCCGGCCAGCAGCTCCTCGCCCGTCGCTCAGGCCGCGCATCAGCGCGCTGGTCCGCCGATCGATGAAGCGGGCCATCAGCTTCTCGTGCAGCGTGTCGGAGAGCCGGTCCTCCAGCGCCCGGGTGACGCCCTGCCAGTGCGCCGGATCGGCCAGCCAGTCGGGACGGTTGGCGACGTAGGCCAGGGTGCGGACGTTGGCGAGCCGCATCGAGAGCGCGTCGATCTCGCCGTCGGTGCGGTCGACCTGGCGGAACTGCCCGGCCATCCAGGCGTCGGGGATGTGCTCGTCGCCTTCGGTCAGGTGCTCGAAGAGCGTCCTGGCGAGCCGCACGTGGTCCTCGAGCGTGGTCTTGCGGAAGTCCGGCGTCTGGCAGGCGTCCCAGAGCCGGAACAGCGCCGAGCGGTCTGCGGCGCCCGGTCGGCCACGTGCGGATCGGCGGCCAGCGGCGCGCAGCGTCGTCTCGTCGAGCGCTCTCCTCCGAGCGGCTTCAGCCCCGCGCGCGGCGCGGGCGCCGACAGCGAGCGCAGCAGGTCGGCCAGTGAGTCGAAGTCGAGCCGGTCGTTGCGCCACAGCGCCGTCGGCGACCGGCTCGAACCGGTGCTCCTCGACCTGGGCCGACCAGGTCGTCGTCCATCGGCTCGCAGGCGCCGGTGACCCCGAACGTCCCGTCGCGACGGAAGCGGCCGGCGCGGCCGGCGATCTGGCCGACCTCCTGCGGAAGCAGCGGCCGCGTGCGCCGGCCGTCGAACTTGTGCAGGCCCGGCGAAGGCCACGTGGCCCGAGGTCCATGTTGAGGCCCATGCCGATCGCGTCGGTGGCCACCAGGAAGTCCACCTCGCCCGACTGGTACAGCGCCACCTGGGCGTTGCGGGTGCGGGGGCTGAGAGATGCCCATCACCACGGCCGCGCCGCCGCGCTGGCGGCGGATCAGCTCGGCGATGGCGTAGACCTCGTCGGCCGAGAAGGCGACCACGGCGGTGCGGCGCGGCAGCCGGGTGATCTTCTTCGGCCCCTCGTAGGTGAGCTTGGAGAACCGCTCGCGGGTGACGATCTCGACGCCGGGCAAGAGGCGCCGGATCAGCGGCGCCATGGTCGCGGCGCCCAGCAGCATGGTCTCGTAGCGGCCCCGCGCGCGAAAGCAGCCGCTGGGTGAAGACGTGGCCGCGCTCGGGGTCGGCGCAGAGCTGGATCTCGTCGACCGCCAGGAACTCGACCTCGCGGGTGAGCGGCATCGCCTCGACCGTGCAGACGAAGTACTGCGCCCGCGGCGGGACGATCTTCTCCTCGCCGGTGATCAGCGCCACGGAGCGCGGACCCGCGCGCCGCGACCACCCGGTCGTAGATCTCCCGCGCCAGCAGCCGCAGCGGCAGGCCGATCATGCCCGAGGCGTGGCCCAGCATCCGCTCGACCGCCAGGTGCGTCTTGCCGGTGTTGGTGGGACCCAGAACCGCCACGACGCGCGGCGGCGCCAACGCCGAGTGCGAAAGGCCGGTGGGGCGATCGCTCATACGCCCCTTAAGTGGCCCAAGGCGCTGAGAGTCGCAATCCTGACCCCGCCGCGAACAAAGGGTTCACGAGCCGTAAAACGTCATGGTTAACGCGCGGAACGGGGGTGAAACGAACCGTGTCCGAATCACTTACCGCGTGCAATTCGGCGTTTGTTCACCACAAGCCCTTGTATCTAAATCGCTTTCCGACACTAACGCATCGGCCGCGCCGGACGCCCGCGGCCGCGCCGCGCGAGCCTTGCGCCGCGGCTCGCCTTGACGCGCGGACCCTCCGCACTCTATATCGCCGCCTCCCGCGCGGGGGCTCTTTGGTTCCCGCGCGCTTGTCGTTCCGCCGGAAGGTTCTGAAGAAGATGTCGCGCCGCTGCGAGCTCACGGGCGTCGGCCCCATGGTGGGCCACAATGTGAGCCACTCCAACGTGAAGACCAAGCGCCGCTTCCTGCCGGCGCTGTCGCCGGTGACGCTGCAGTCCGACGCGCTCGGCCAGGCGTTCTCGCTGCGCATCACCAATGCGGCGCTGCGCACGCTGGACTTCAAGGGTGGGCTCGACGTGTTCCTGCTGAACGCACGCGACGAGAAGCTCTCGCCCAAGGCGCGGAAGATCAAGCGTCAGCTGAAGGCCAAGCAAGGCGCCGCTCAACCGGCCGCCTGACGCGACGCCGACGGACTTCCCACCGAAGCTGAACTGGGGTCTGATCGCGGGGCGGGGCGAACCGATGGACCTGCCGATGCGATCCTTGTTCCTGGCCATGGCGCTCAGCGTGGCCGCCACGATGGCCAGCGCCGCAGCGCCAACACCGCCCGACGACACCGAGGCGCACTACCAGGCGCTGCTCGCCACCGCCAAGGCAACGGCGCCCAGGGCCGACTGGGGCGCGCTTCGGCTGGCCTATTCGCGCCGGGCCGCCTTCAGGGCGTTCGCCCAGAGCGCCGCCAAACGGCAGATGTTCGAGGCGGCGCAGAACGGCGACTGCCCCACCGCGCTGCCGGCCGCCAGGGCGGCGCTCGAAGAAGCCTACATCGACATCGACGCGCACATGGTCGCGGCGTTCTGCGAGGACGCCGCCGGCGACAAGACCGCCGCCCAGCTCGACCGCGACATCGGCGCGGGCCTGGTCGCCTCGATCGAGACCGGCGACGGAGCTCTCGACCGGCAGCGCCTTCACCCCGATCGACGTGGACGAGGAATATGCGGTGATGCGGGCGCTGGGCGCCCATGTGACCGACCAGGCGCTGGTCCAGTCGAACGGCCACGCCTACGACGCGCTGACGGCCGTGGACCAGGCCGGCCATAAGGCGACCTACTACTTCGTGATCGATCGCGTGCTGGCCGCCGAAGCCGCCGCTCTGACGGCCGGGCTCGGTCAGCGAGGGCGGCCCGCCCGGCCGTAGCCCTTGAGCGGCGGCGAAGCGATCCCGGCGCTGGAAGCCGCCGCAGCCACGGCGCTCGCCCGCGACGGCTACCTGCTGCTGCGCGGCGCCGTCCCTGCGCCGCTGATCGAGCCGCTGCGCGCCGCCTTCGACGCCGGCGAGCTGGCATCGGACCGCTGGCCCGTGCCGCGCGGGGCCGACTGGCGCCACGCGCTGGTCGACCTCGATCCGGCCGTGCAGCAGGTCTGCCGGCTGTCCGTGCTGCTGGCGGCCACGAGCGCGATCCTCGGGCAGCCGTTTTTCCTGTCGCAGGTCGAGGGCCGCGAGCCGATGCCGGGCGGCGGCCGCCAACTCCTGCACCGGGACGGCCCCGATTCCCCCGTCGCTCGGATCGTCTCGGCGCTGGTGTTCCTGGACCCTTACGGGGCGGCGAACGGCGGCACCCGCGTGCTGGCCGGCACGCACGCCGGCGCCGGCCTGGACCTCGCGCCCAGCGTCGAGCACCCCGGCGTCGAGATGCTGGCCGGCGCGGCCGGCGACATCCTGGTGTTCGATCCCAACCTGCTGCACGGCGCCACACGCAACGTGAGCGGCGCGCGGCGGCGCTCGCTGCTGATCGGCTACGCGGTCCTCGGCCTGCGCGCCAGCCTGGAGGGCACGCGGGCGGTCCGCAACGTGCGCATGGCGACCGACGAAGTGTTCGGCGCCTGACGCGGCCCTACTGCGGATAGCGCGCCCGGAACGGCTTTCCGAACGAGAGCACCGAGACGTCGACCGCGTCCGAGGCGACCGTCCCGGCCTCGGACGCTTCGATGACGAAGCTGTCCTGGCCGGAGAAGCCCGGCGCCGGCGTGTAGATCGCATCGCGGGTCGGGACGAGCCGATCGGCGCAGCGGGCGCGCGGATCGCCGCCGGCGAACAGCGGACGGCCGTCCGCGAACGGCCGGTTCTGGCTGGCCACGAACGTCACTTCGCCGTGCGCCGGCGGCGTCGCCAGCCGGAACGACACCTCGCTCGGGCCGCAGCCCGGTCCGACGTTGAAGTAGTGGAAGAGCAGCAACGGCGCGCCCGCCGTGGTGGCGGAGCGTTGGCTCATCGCCCCGGCCCCGCGCATGATCGCCGGCGCCTGGAGCCGCGCCACGCTCTCCTCGCCCTGCGCCCACGCGACGCCGGCGGCGGCTGCAACCAGAGCCGCCACAACCCAACCCAGGTGCCGCCGTCCCTGACCCATCTCGCCCGCCCCATCGGGTTCGGACCGCGAGTGTCACGCCGCCTGGACGATTTGGCAAACCGCAGGCGCAACGGCGCTTTAGTGCACCGCGGCTCTGCCGATCTCCAGCTTGTCGCCGCCGTTGGTGACCTCGATCACCGCGCCGTCTTCCAGCTCGCCGGCCAGCAGCTTGCGGGCGATCGGGTCGACCAGCTCCTTCTGGATCACGCGCTTCAAGGGGCGCGCGCCGTAGATCGGGTCATAGCCGCGCTCGCCCAGCCAGTGCAGGGCGCCGGGATCGACGTGGATCGCCATGCGGCGGTCGGCCAGCAGCTTCTCGACGCGCTCCAGCTGGATCTTGACGATCGAGTCCATCTGCTCGCGGCCGAGCCGCTGGAAGAGCACGATCTCGTCGATGCGGTTCAGGAACTCCGGCCGGAAGTGCTTGCGCACCGCGTCCATGACCAGCGGGCGCATCGCTTCCACCGCTGGTCTCGTGGTCGGCGACCGCGTCGCTGGCCAGGAATTCCGAGCCGAGGTTCGAGGTCATCACCAGCAGGGTGTTGCGGAAGTCGACCGTGCGGCCCTGGCCGTCGGTCAGCCGCCCGTCGTCGAGCACCTGCAGCAGCACGTTGAAGACGTCCGGGTGGGCCTTCTCGACCTCGTCGAACAGCACCACCTGATAGGGCCGCCGGCGCACCGCCTCGGTCAGCGCCCCGCCCTCGTCGTAGCCGACGTAGCCCGGGGGGCGCGCCGATCATGCGCGCTGACCGAGTGCTTCTCCATGTACTCGCTCATGTCGAGGCGGGTGATCGCCTGCCTCGTCGTCGAACAGGAACTCGGCCAGCGCCTTGGTGAGCTCGGTCTTGCCGACGCCGGTGGGGCCGAGGAACAGGAACGAGCCGATCGGCCGGTTCGGGTCCTTCAGGCCGGCGCGGGCGCGGCGCACCGCGTCGGAGACGGCGGCGAGCGCCTCTTCCTGGCCGACGACGCGCTTGCGCAGGTCGTCCTCCATGCGCAGCAGCTTCTCGCGCTCGCCCTCGAGCATCTTCTCGACCGGCACGCCGGTCCAGCGCGAGACGACGGCGGCGATCTGCTCGGCGTCGACCACCTCGGGGGTGACGGCGGCGGCCTCGCCGGCCTTCTCCTCCTCGGCCAGGCGCTTCTCCAGCGCCGGGATCTCGCCGTAGGCGATCTCGGAGGCGCGCTGCAGGTCGCCGCGACGCTGGGCGGCGGCGAGCTCGGCGCGCAGGCGATCCAGCGCCTCGCGGGCCTGGGCGGCCTGGCCGACCTTCTCCTTCTCGGCCTTCCAGCGCGCGGTCATCTCGGCCGACTGGCCTTCGAGCTCGTCGAGCTCGTCCTCGAGGCTTCTCCAGCCGCTGCTTGGAAGCCGCGTCGTGTCTCCTTGGTCAGCGCCTCGCGCTCGATCTTCAGCTGCACGATGCGCCGGTCGATCTCGTCAAGCTCCTCGGGCTTGGAGTCGACCGCCATGCGCACGCGGCTGGCCGCCTCGTCGACCAGGTCGATCGCCTTGTCGGGCAGGAAGCGGTCGGTGATGTAGCGGTTGCGAGAGGGTGGCGGCGGCGACGATGGCGCTGTCGGAGATCCGCACGCCGTGGTGCACCTCGTACTTCTCCTTCAGGCCACGGAGGATCGAGATGGTGTCTTCCACGGAGGGCTCGTCGACGAACACCGGCTGGAAGCGCCGGGCCAGCGCCGCGTCCTTCTCGACGTGCTTGCGGTACTCGTCGAGCGTGGTGGCGCCGACGCAGTGCAGCTCGCCGCGCGCCAGCGCCGGCTTCAGCAGGTTGGAGGCGTCCATCGCCCCGTCGGTCTTGCCGGCCCCGACCAGGGTGTGCATCTCGTCGATGAAGAGGATGATCGAGCCCTCGGCCGCGGTCACCTCGTTGAGCACCGCTCTTCAGCCGCTCCTCGAACTCGCCGCGGTACTTCGCGCCGGCGATCAGCGAGCCCATGTCGAGCGCCATCAGCTTCTTGTCTTTCAGGACTCGGGCACGTCGCCGTTGATGATGCGCAGCGCCAGGCCCTCGACGATGGCGGTCTTGCCGACGCCGGGCTCGCCGATCAGCACCGGGTTGTTCTTGGTGCGGCGGGCCAGCACCTGGATGGTGCGGCGGATCTCCTCGTCGCGGCCGATCACCGGGTCGAGCTTGTCGTCGCGGGCGGCCTGGGTGAGGTCGCGGGCGTAGCGCTTCAGCGCGTCATAGCCCTCCTCGGCCGAGGCGGTGTCGGCGGTGCGGCCCTTGCGCAGCGCGTTGGCGGCGTCCTCCAGGCCGGCCGGCGTGGCGCCGGCGTCCTTCAGCGCCTTCGCCGCCTCGCCGCCTTCCTTGGCGATCGCGATCAGCAGGCGCTCGGTGGTGACGAAGGCGTCGCCGCGGCCTTGGCGTCCGCTTCGGCCGCGGCGAACACGCTGGCCATCGCCGGCGTCATGTAGAGCTGGCCGGAGCCGCCCTCGACCTTCGGCAGCCGGCCGAGCAGGCTTCTCGACGGCGGCGTCGGCCGCCTCGGGCCGGCCGCCCGCGCTCTGGATCAGCGAGCGGGCGAGGCCGTCCTTCTCTTCGAGCAGCACCTTCAGGAGGTGCTCGGGGCCGAGCTGCTGGTTGCGGCGCGCGAGCGCCAGCGATTGCGCCGACTGGATCGCCTGCTTGGCGCGGTCGGAATAGACATCGATGTTCATGGATCCCCTCGATAGGCGGATTGGGCTGCCCTGCCTTGATCAAGCGCAAGTTCGCCTCGACCCGATGTAGTGTGGCGCCCCAGCCACACAAGGCCGCCCGGCAACGCCGACAGATCAACCCCGCAGGAAAGTCGGCTCGCCAGCTGAGGTCCGCTCGTGAACGGCGGACAACCAACCGGTTCAGGCTGCTTTCAGTGCCGCCAGCGCAACATCCGGCTGTTCGTCCCAAGCAACGGCGAACCCAAGCGGCTCTTCCGCGTTGCACAAACGCCCGGGGGTCGGGAAAGGAGCTGGACGGCCGTGGCGAGGAAAAGACCGAAAGGGGTTCTGGGACTGGGCTGGGCCTGCATCGACAGCGCCGCCCGCGGCCGGACCGAGCATGTCCCGACGTCGAGGGACTATCCTGAGAGCGTGATGCGCCGCGTCAGCTTCACCGCCGGCGGCGGTCTCGGCTGGAGGATCTCGGCGCTGGCCACCACGCGCGAGCAACCGTGCCCGTTGAAGATCGTCGTGGTGCCGGGCGCGCCTTCCTGGGCCGAGTACTGGGCGCCGCTGCTGGCCGCCCTGCCCGCCGACCGCGAGATGATCGTCGTCGACCGGCCCGGCTTCGCCGCCAGCGAGCCGGCCACCTGCGTGCCGGACATCCGCCTGCAGGCCATCGCGCTCTCGCCACTGCTGGAGACCGCGCCCGGCCAGAAGATCCTGCTGGTCGGCCAGAGCTACGGCGCGGCGATCGCCACCGTGATGGCGGCGCGCAATCCGAAGGCGCTGGCCGGCGTCGTGCTGCTCTCCAGCTTCCTCGGCGAGCCGGGGCCCACCGCGCGGTTCCTGGTCAACCTCGGGCAGCGGGCGCTGCACCTGATCCCGCGCGACTTGCGCAACGCCATCATGGAAGTCAGCGGCCAGGCCCCGCAGCTGGCGCACATGCGCCAGGCGCTCAGGCGGCTGAACGTGCCGGTGCACGTGATCCACGGCGACGCCGACGACTTCGCGCCGATCGAGCTGGCCGAGCAGCTGGTGGCCGAGCAGCCCTGCCGGCGGCCGCTGAACTTCATCCGGGTGCCCGGCGCCAACCACTTCCTGAACGACGGCCCGGTCGACGTGATGATGAACGTCCTGGAGCAGTGCATCCCGACGCTCGCGCCGCCGAAGCCGGCGTTCAAGCTGCCGACGCTGCCGAGCCTGGCCTGGCTGACCCACAAGCACGCCGACGCCGGCCAGCCGCCCGGCGAGGCGGTCGGCGCTTAAGCGTCCCTGCGGCGCTTGGACCGCGCCGCGCCCCTCGCGTAGAGTGCGCCTCGTTCGACGAGGGCCTCGTGACCTATGATCCCGAGCCGCTGACGCGGCATGTTCCCGATACCCCCGCCGGCCGCCAGCTCGCCTGGTGGACGACCCTGCGGGCGCGGGACGGCGACGGCGTGAGTGCGTCGGACTGGGACCACTATGGACTGGCCATGCGTCAGCGGTTCAACGCCGAGCCCACCGCCGAGGCATTGGCGGAGATCTTCCGCAACGAAGGCGTCCGCTTCGGCGAGATCGTCGAGCTGAAGCTCGAGTCCGCTTCCGACCTCGCCATCGTGGCGCTGGCGCGCACGTCGAAGGAGCGCAGCTGGACGATCAGCCTGACGGTCGAGCCCGAGGCCCCGCACCGGATCGACACCTTCCGCTTCGAGCGCCGGCACGACTTCAAGCTCGAGGTGCGCGAGGCGGCGGGGCCGGACGACGCACTGATCGTCGCCGATATCGAGCGGCGCTGCCCGATCGTCATGGGCGACACCTCGGTGTGGTTCGACCGCGGCGCCGACTACTTCGCCTTCTCGCGGCTGCTGGAAGACTGCACGGTCGGCCTCGCTTCGGTGGACGGCGTGCCGGCGGCGATCAGCTGCGGCGCCGAACGGGTCGTGCGGGTCGGCGGCGCGCTGAAGCGGATGATCGTCGTCTCGCACCTGCGGGTGCTGCCCGAGCACCAGCGCAAGGGCCTCTGGGGGGCCGCCAACAGCGCGCTCGGCAAGTACTGGGACCATGTCGACGGCTCGCAGGCCTACATCGCCGTGGACAACGCCGGCATGCAGCACGGCTTCGCCGGCACGCCCGACAAGTGGGACCAGATCGTCCAGCGGGTGGAGCTGGACTGCGCGGCCCTGGCCGGGCCGATGACCGGCCGGACCGCCACGCCGGCCGACGCGGGCGAGATCGCGGCGCGCCTCAACGCCTTCCACGACGCCGAGGAGATGTTCGTCCCCTACACGGCCGAGAGCTTCGCGGCGCGGGTGCAGCGCGCGCCCGACCTCTACGGCTGGGACAAGATCCGGATGACCGACGGGGCGCTGGTCGGCGTCTGGCCGGCCGGCGCCGCGCTGAGAAGCGTCACCGAAACCGGCGGCGTGCAAACGGTGACGACTCCCGCCGTTGTCATGGACTATGCGTTCGCGCCCGCAGCGGAGGCTGAGCTCGAGGCGCTGCTGCGCGCCTGGTGCGGGGCGCTGGTTCCTGCTGGGATCGACACCCTGGTCATCTACACATCGCCGGCCTCGCCGGGGACGCGGCTGATCAACGGTCTTGGCCGAGCGACGGGCGAGTTCTTCACCTGGACGCCGGGGATCAAGGTCCCCGCAGACGCTGGCCAGCGCGGGCTCTACACCGACGCCGCCTACTTCTGAGCCTCGGTCAGGAAGAACAGCGCCTCGACGCTGGTGTCCAGCGCCTGCGCGAGGCCAAGCGCCAGCACGGTGGAGGGCACGAACACCTGGTTCTCGATGGTGTTGATGGTCTTGCGCGAGACGCCGACCGCCAGCGCCAGCTCCGCCTGGGTCCAGCCGCGGGCGGCGCGCGCCGCCTTCAGCCGGTTGCCCAGCCGCCGCTCACTCATTCCCGCCGGCGGCGGCGCGCTCCAGCAAGGCGAACCTGACGCCCGTTGCGGCGATCGCCGGGCCGGCGACGGCAGGGATGGCGGCCACGGCCCATTCCGGCCTGAGCAGGCTGACGACCAGCGCCACGGCGCCGAGGCCGGCGAACATCCAGAAGCCGGTTCGCAGGGCCCGGAGCCGGTTGGCGAGGCTGAGCTCGTCGTCGACCAGCGCGCTCCACTGCCGCGAATAGATGCCGCTGGTCACCAGGCCCAGCACCAGGCCGCACGGCCCGATGAACATGACGGCGTAGAAGAGCCGATCGGCCAGCGAGGCGCGAGCGAGCCGGGTCAGGATCTCCGAGATCTCCAGCGGCGTCATGACGAGGGCGAGGTAGCCCGCGCAGAGGATCAGCAGGCGCGTGCGCTTGCCCTGAAACGCCTCTGCCTTGGGCCGCGCCGCGTCGGTGTAGGGCTGGCGGGGCCTGAAGCGCATCCAGGCGTAAGCCCCGGCGATGACCGCCCACGACGCGAGCACGACGAGGTCGGCCTGGTCGTCGCGGGTCTGCGAGGGGCCCGGCATGACCACCAGGACGGCGAGCGCGGCAAAGAACAGGAAGACCGCGCCCCAGAGCAGCGGGCGGCGCACACGGCGCAGGCGGGAGGGCTCGATCGGCGGATGGACAGGCGACATCGCACGGCTCCAGCTGGGAAGCCGTGATGTAACCTATAGGTTACGTGGTCGTCAAGCCATCACGAGGGCTCAGCCCTCTTCGGCCTCCGCCGCGGCCGGCGCCTCGCCGGCTTCGAAGGTGCGGGGCGCACGGCGGCGGCGCGGACGGCGCGTCTCGGCGGCCGGCTCGTCCTCGACCTCGGCGCGTGGCGGCGCGGCCTGCAGGAAGGCAGGGGCCTGGCTCATCGCCCCGTCCTCGCCGCGCAGCACCCGCTCGCCGTCGCGCGGCTCGTAGGGGGCTGGCGCGGCTTGCGCGGGGGTGGTCAGCGGAGTCGCCTGCGGCTCGATGACGCCGAGCGGGTCGCGCTCGGCGCGCTCGCTTCGGTCATTGCGTTCGGGCCGCTCGCCGCGGCCATCGCGGCTCTGCCGCTCGTTCTGGAAGCGGCGGTCGTCGCGCTGGTAGCGACCCTGGCGCTCACCCTGGGGCCGATCGCCCTGGGACCGCTCGCCCTGGGGCCGGTCGCCCTGGGGCCGGTCGCCTTGCTGGCGGTACTCGCCCTGCTGGCGATCCTCACGCGGGCGGTAGTCGCCGCCCTGGCCGCGGTCGCTCTGCTGCCGGTATTCGCCCTGCCCGCGGTCGTCGCGGCCGCGGAACTCGCGATCATCCCTCGGACGATCATCTCTGGGACGGTCGTCCCTGGGGCGGTCATCCCTGGGGCGGTCGCTCTGCTGGCGGTACTCGCCCTGCCCGCGGTCGCTCTGCTGGCGATCGTCCCTCGGCCGGTCGTCGCGTTGCCACTGACGATCGCCGCCCTGACGGTCCTGGCCGCCGTCCGCCTCGGCCTCGACCGGCTCCTCGGCGGCCTGGCCCTCGTCTTCGAAGTCGATGTCGTAGCCGTTGGTGAACTGATCGCGCCCGATGATCTCGGCGAGCGGCCGCTGCGGCTGCATGGCGCGCAGCACCCGGAAATAGTGCTCGGCGTGCTGCAGGTAGTTCTCCCCCAGCACCCGGTCGCCGACCGCCGAAGCGTCGCGGGCGAGCTGCTGGTACTTTTCGTAGATGTGCTGGGCCGCGCCGCGCACCTTCACGTTGTCCGGTCCGTTCGAGTCGAACGCCCGGTTGGCGTTGTGCTGCGGCTTGCCGCCTCCGCCACCACCGCCCCCGCGACCGCGGTTGCGCTGACGCTTCATCCCCTTGAAATCTCTCATTCTTTGTCGACCTATTGTGGATCGCTCGGCGCGGTGGACGACGGTCCACGGCTGCCCTGCGGTTTCCATCTGAGAAGCGGGCGATCCTGCCCGATTGAATATCCGAAAACGCTTAAGGTTCCCTGTCTCCAGCGAGCGCCCGGCGCGCTTGTCGTCGCCTGCCGGAGCGCCTACCGCGACGGCTCATGCGGCCGTCGCCTCGGCCTCAACTCCGACGGATCTAGGAGGAGACGCAGTGAGACTTAGCGATTCGACCCGACGTTTCCAAGGGGTTTCTTGAGACCGGTCACCACGCGGTCGCGCTGCGCCAGATCCTTGTGCGTCGCGATCTCGCTGGCGCCCGCCGCAGCGAACAGCGCCTCGACCGCCGCCGACTGGCTGGCGCCGATCTCCACGGCGAACCGACCGCCGGGCCGCAGCACCCGCATAATCTCCGGCGCGAGGCGGCGGTAGGCGTCGAGGCCGTCCGGTCCCCCGTCCAGCGCCAGGCGCGGATCGTGGTCGCGCACCTCCGGCGCCAGCGTCTCTATCTCGGCGGTGGCGATGTAGGGCGGATTGGAGACGACGAGGTCGAAGCTCCCGGCCGCGAGGCCCGCGGTCCAGTCGCTGCGCAGCAGCGCCAACCGCGACGCCAAGCCGAGCTGCGCGGCATTGTCGCGCGCCACCGCCAACGCTTCCTCGGAGACGTCGACCCCGAGCCCGGTGGCGCGAGGCCGTTCGGCGAGGATCGACAGCACGATCGCGCCGGACCCGACGCCGAGGTCGAGCAGCCTGAACGCCTGCTCGGCGGGAAAGAGCGGCAGCACGATGTCGAGAATGGACTCGGTCTCGGGCCGGGGCGTCAGCACGCCGGGCGTGACGCCCAGCAACAGTGTCCAGAACCCCTTGCGGCCGAGGATCAGGCTGACTGGCTCGCGCCGCGCGCGCCGCTCGACGAACACCTCGAGGCGGCCCTCGGCGTCGGCGCTGAGCACGCGGTGCGGGTCGGCGATGATGTCGGCGCGGCTCACCGGCGCGGCTGCCTCCAGCAGCAGCCGCGCATCGATGGTCGGGCTCTCCACTCCGGCCGCGTCAAGCCGCGCGCTGGCGGCCTTCCAGGCGGAGAGGAGCGTCGCGATGGTCTTAGGCCCGCTCGCCCTTCAGCGGCGAGGAGCCGAACGCGCCGGCCTTCACCGAGCCAGTCATGGCGTCGCCGTCGACGGTGACGGTGAACTCCAGGTCGATCGGGAACGGCTGGGTGAGCTTCGAGCCCCAGGTCAGCGTGTTGCCGTCGACCTTGCCGGACACTTCCTGCGTACCCTGTGCGCTGGCCATCGAGCCGGTGAACGAGGCGCCGTCGGTCTTGATGGTCAGCGTGCCCTGCTGCACGCCCATCGGCGAGTTGATCGTGGTCTTCCAGGTACCGTCAGCCGACATAGGTTAGCTCCCTTTCGCGGAGCGGCGACCTAATCAGGCAAGCGCGCCCCGCGCAAGAGTGACGCAGGCGTCAACATTCGAATTCCGGCGGACGGGGCTACTCCGCCGCCTGCAGCGCCTTGGGGTTGGCCGCCTCGATCTCGGCGGCCCTGGCTTCGACCAGTTCGACGATGTGGTCGACCATGTGGTCGTTGTCCATCTTATGGTCGGGCTTGCCGGCCATGTAGACCATGCCCGCACCCTTGCCGCCGCCGGTGAAGCCGACGTCGGTGAGCAGCGCCTCGCCGGGGCCGTTCACGACGCAGCCGATGATCGAGAGGCTCATCGGCGTCGAGATGTGCGCCAGTCGCTCCTCGAGCTTGCCGACCGTCTCGATGACGTTGAAACCCTGCCGCGCGCAGGACGGGCAGGCGATGATGTTGATCCCGCGATGGCGCAGACCCAGCGACTTCAGGATGTCGAAACCGGCCTTCACCTCCTCGACCGGGTCGGCGGCCAGCGAGACGCGGATGGTGTCGCCGATGCCGGCCCAGAGCAGCGAGCCCATGCCGATCGACGACTTGATGGTGCCCGAGCGGGTCGGGCCGGCCTCGGTGATGCCGACGTGCAGCGGGCAGTCGATGGCCTCGGCCAGCTGCTGGTAGGCGGCGACGGCCAGGAAGAGGTCCGAGGCCTTCACGCTGATCTTGAACTCGTGGAAGTCGTGGTCCTGCAGGATCTTGGCGTGGTCGAGCGCGCTCTGCACCATCGCCTCGGGGCAGGGCTCGCCGTACTGCTCCAGCAGGTGCGGCTCCAGCGAGCCGGCGTTGACGCCGATCCGCATCGAGCAGCCGTTGTCGCGCGCAGCGTTGATGACTTCGCGCACCCGCTGCGCCGAGCCGATGTTGCCCGGGTTGATCCGCAAGCAGGCCGCGCCGGCCTTGGCCGCCTCGATGCCGCGTTTGTAGTGGAAGTGGATGTCCGCGACGATCGGCACCTTCGCGGCCTTGACGATTTTCGGCAGCGCGGCGGTCGCGGCTTCGTCAGGGCAGGAGACCCGCACGATGTCGATGCCGGCCTCTTCCAGCTCGCGAATCTGCGCTGATCGTCGCTTCGGCGTCGCCGGTGACGGTGTTGGTCATCGACTGGACGGTGATCGGCGCATCGCCGCCGACGGCGACGTCGCCGACATGGATCTGCCGGGACTTGCGGCGCTCGATCGCCCGCCAGGGGCGGACGTGGGTGTGATCTTGGGCGGTCATGACGCACCTAGGATAGGCGAGCCGGCCGCCGCTCGCCAGTGGCGGAGGCGAACTGGCGCGATGTCAGCCGGCGGTGTTGAGCGGCATCTGCGGCTGCGGTGAACGCGCCCTTGGAGACGCCGCCCACGAAGAGCTCGGCGCTGGCGGGGTTGGAGACCTCCGCCGTCAGGCTCGGCAGCGCCGGCACGCGGTAGGCCTCGCCGGCGGCGAGCTGGCGGGCGAAGTAGACGACGCCGCCGGGGCCGCGGACCTCGAGCGAGATCGACTTGCCTGGCCTGGATGATCAGCGGCGAGGCGCCGGCGGCGGCGCCATAGATCGGCGCCCTGCGCGACGAAGGGTCGTCGGCGGCTCGCTGGCCGCGGCGGGCTCGCGACGACTGCCGGCCCGACGGCGGTGTTGGCCACCGGCGTCACGTAGGGCGCCGGCGCGGTCGCCTCCGGCGGCGCCGGCAGCGGCGCATCGACGGTGAACGGGCCTGCCTGGACCGAGTTGGCGTGCGCCAGCGCCAGCGCGTGGGCGCTGGCGCGGCAGGCGGCCTGCGGCGCGGGCCGGGCCATGACGTGCACGCGCGACGTTCCAGCCGACGATCGCCAGGCCGGCGACGCCGACGAGCGCCATCCACAGCTTGCTGCGGCCGCGCTCGCTCGTGCTGCACGCCGACCGGCGCGTGCAGCGTCGTCGTCCGGGCGAGGGAACTCGGTGCGGAAGCGCGCGGCGATGGCGTCGGCGTCGAGGCCGAGCGCCTTGGCGTAGGCGCGCACATAGCCGATGGTGAACGGGCGCGACGGCAGCTGGTCGATCTGGCCCGCCTCGATGGCGGTCAGGTGGCGGCTCGCGAACCCGCGTGGTCTCGGAGATCTCGCTCGAGCGAGTGGCCCAGCGTCTGGCGGCGCGGCTCTCAGCGCCGCGCCGATCGGCATCGTCCGGGTCGAGCACGATGCGCGGGCGCGCAGCCGGCTGCGCGGCGTCGGCCGCGATCGGCCCTGTCAGCGAAAGCGCCGGTATCGAGCGGCATTACGCGACTAGCGTCCCCGACTCAGTCCCACGTCCAGCCGCCAACTTGCGCAGAAGATCGGCACGCTATGGCGGCGAGGTTAACGATGTCTTCCGAATATCAATGAAACCGCGTAGATTCCAATGCCGTAGTCGAAATTTCACACTGCGACATAAAGCTTTCGCGCCAGTGTCTCCAGTTCGCTACGCACCGAGCCCTGCGTCGCCTTCAGAAAGCTCTCGACGCCGCGCCGCGCCGCCTCGCGATCGCAGGACAGCACCATCTGCTTCACCGGCCCGATGCCGGCCGGCGGCATGGAGCAGCGCCTCGAAGCCGAGCGCCACGAGGGCGAAGGCTTCCAGCGGCCGGCCGGCCATCTCGCCGCAGACCGAAACCGGCGTTCCGGTCTCGGCGCACGCCTCCTGGATGCGTCTTCAGCGCCCGCAGCGCCGGCGGCGAAAGCGGGTCGTAGCGGTCGGCGACCCGCGGATTGCCGCGGTCGGCGGCGAACAGGTACTGCATCAGGTCGTTGGTGCCGACCGAGACGAAGTCGGTCATCGGCAGCAGGGCGTCGAGGTGCCAGATCAGCGCCGGCGCCTCGATCATCGCGCCGACGTCGAGGCGCGACGGGCGGCGGGCGGCCGCGGCGCTGCGCCCAGGCCACCTCCTGGTCGACCAGGGCGCGGGCGGCGCGGAACTCATCGACGCTGGCGATCAGCGGGAACATGACCCGCAGCGGCCGGCCGCGCGCGGCGGCGATCAGCGCGCGCAGCTGCAGCTTGAGCAGGCGCCGGGCGGTCGAGGCCCATGCGGATCGCCCGCCAGCCCAGCGCCGGGTTGTCCTCGCGCTCGGCCTCCAGGTAGGGCAGCACCTTGTCGCCGCCGAGATCGAGCGTGCGGAAGGTGACCGGCAGCTCGCCGGCCGCCTCCAGCACGCGCGCGTAGAGCGCCGTCTGGGCGTTGAAGCGCGGCAGGTCCTCGGCGACCATGAACTGGAACTCGGTGCGGAAGAGGCCGATGCCCTCCGCGCCGGTCTCGGCCAGCGATGTCGAGGTCGACCGCGAGGCCCGCGTTCATCAGGAGGGTGATCTTGGCGCCGTCGCGGGTGAAGGCCGGCGTGTCGCGCAGCTTGGCGAACTCGGCGCGGCGCTCGGCGCGCACGCCGAGGCGGGCCTTCAGCGCCGCGACGACGTCCGGGCGCGGGCGCAGATAGGCCTCGCCGCTCTCGGCGTCGACGATCACCGGGTCGCCCTCGCTGACCCGGTCGCGCAGGCCGGCCAGGCGACCGACGCAGGGGATGTCGAGGGCGCGGGCGACGATGGCGGCGTGGCTGGCGGTCGAGCCCTCCTCGAGCAGGAGGCCCTTCAGCTTGGCTGCGGTCGTATTCGAGCAGGTCGGCCGGGCCCGAGGTTGCGGGCGATCAGGATCGGCGTTCGTCGGGCAGCATCGCGCGCCTTGCCGCCGTCGCCGGCGAGGTGGCGCAGCAGCCGGTCGTTGAGGTCCTCGAGGTCGTGGACCCGTTCGCGCAGGTAGGGGTCGCGCGCCTGGCCGAGGCTGGCGCGATGCTCGGAGCGCACGCGCTCGACCGCGGCCTCGGCGGTGACGCCAGAGCGCACCGCCTCGACCAGCGAGTGGTTCCAGCTGCGGCTGTAGGCCAGCATCTTGTAGGTCTCGAGCAGGTCGTAGCTGAGGGCCCGAGCACCGCCTGGTGGCCCTCGAGCATCTCGTCGATCTGGGCCTGCAGGTCGGCGATGGCGCGCTTGCAGCCGCGCCTCCTCGGCCGCCGGGTCGTCGCTGAGCAGCTGCTCGAGGCCGCCACCGGCGCCTCGTGCAGCACCGCGACGCCGAGCGCCAGGCCCGTCGGCCAGCTTGACGCCCCGCAGCCGCTCGGGCCGCTGCGGCGCAATCTCGACGTCCTTCAGCTGAACCGGGTCGATCAGCTCGCCGGCCGGCGACCATCTCGGCCAGCACCATGGCGATGATCTGCAGGTCCTCGACCTCGTCCTCGCCGTAGACGCGGCTCGGTGCGGTTCTGCACCACCAGCACGCCGATCGCCCGCCCGCCGCGCAGCAGCGGCACGCCGAGGAAGGCGTGGAACGGGTCCTCGCCGGTCTCCGGCCGGTAGGAGAAGGCGGCGTGCGACGGCGCGTCGGAGAGGTTCAGCGGCCGGCCCTGGCGCATGATCTCGCCGACCAGGCCCTCGCCCGGCTTCATCCGCGTGACGTGCACCGCGGCCGGATCGAGGCCCTCGGTGGCGAACAGCTCCATCTCGCCGTGACGGCGCGCCAGGTAGAGCGAGCACACCTCGGCCACCATGGAGACGGCGATGATCCGCGCCACCATGTCGAGCTTGACTTGCGCCGGGCTGCGCGCCGGCCATGGCCTCGCGTATCTGGCGAAGCAGGCTGCGAGGACCGCGGATGGTAGGCGGCATGAGCTTGAGGTGGTGTGTCCCTTCCCGGCCGGCCTATAGCAGGTTTTGCCGCCGCACGTGCCCCAGCGGGAGGAGCGTTCCAGAGTGTCGCGTAACTGGCGCCGTCTCGCCGTTCTGACGTTGGGGTTTGGCGTTGTCGCCTGTCATCCGCAGGCGGCGAAAACGCCGGCCGCCGGGCCGCCGCCACCGCCCGCGTTGAAGCTGTCGGCGGACACCGAGCAGGCGGTGGCGGAGCTGCTACGCCGAGAGCCAGGCGCCGGGCATGGTGGTGGCGGTGGCGCAGGGCGACGCTGCATCGGTGCGCGGTTTCGGCCGCGTGTCGCCCGGCGATCCGCGCCCGCCCGACGGCGCGACGCTGGTGCGGCTCGAACTCGATCTCCAAGCTCTTCACCGCCGAGCTGCTGGCCAAAGAGGTGGTCGCCCATCGCGTGGCGCTGACCGATCCGCTGACCCACTTCGCCCCGCCAGGATGGGCGACGGCGGCGAAGGACCCGCAACCCATCACCCTCATCCAGCTGGCGACCCACACCAGCGGCCTGCCGCGCGTCTATCCGCTGGGCATCTATGCGACGCCGCCCACCGCCGCTCAGGCGCAGGCTGACCGCTGGGCCTGGCTGGGCCAGCGCCGCGACGCGCACGATCCGGGCAAGGGCGCGCATTACTCCAACCTCGGCTTCGACTTCCTGGGCGATGCGCTCGCCGCCGCCGCGGGCTCGAGCTATCCCGCGGCGCTGAAGGCCGAGGTCACCGATCCGCTCGGCATGGCGGACACCACCCCCGCGCCGTCGCCGGCGGCCTGCGCGCGGATGATGGCGGGCGATCCGATCCTGAATTCGGCGGCATGCCTCGACACGTCATACGAAGCCGCCAGCGGCGGGCTCTATTCGACCGGCAATGACATGGCGCGCTGGATGAGAAGCCAGCTCGTCGCCGCGCCGCCCGATCCGGTGCGAAAGATCAGCCAGGCGACCTACGTGCGCCGCGACCAGCTGGCCTACGCCGGCGGCATCGATGTCGCCGGGCCGGCGAACGGCGTTGGCCTGGCCTGGATCGAGCTCGCGCCCGATCCCGGCCACCCGCGGCTGATCGAGAAGACCGGCGGCGGCTACGGCTTCATGACCTACATCGTGCTCGATCCCGAGCGCCGGATCGGCGTCTTCCTGGCCATGAACCGGATGAGCGGCGTCGACCTGAAGCGCCTCGCCGAGGGCGCCAACGACCTCGTCGCGATGCTGGGCGGCTTCCACCCCTGCCCGGCCCGCCCACGCCTGCGACCAGCGCGCCGGCGATCGCAACCAAAGCACGCTCGCGCGCCGTTGACCGATAATTGCCGTTGATAACGGCGCCCTGATCGCGGCGCCGTGCGCCGGCAGGCGTTCGATCGCGATTGACGATTTCATGTGTGGATGGCCCCCTTCTGGCAAGAAGGATCTGGACGTCGATGTAGTCGTGGGCCGGTTCGATTGCGGTCATGTGTGAGGCCTTGTTGATGCGGCGTCTGACGGCCGCGGCCGGGATGGAAGTCCGCAAGGCAGGGTCCCTGATCAAAGACGTGAGCTCGAAGCCCGTGAAATCGTAATGGGTGTCCCGGCCTGGGTGAGGAACCGTCCTCGTCGATCGCTGTCCATCTCCTTCGTGCAAGATCGTTGGCTGGTGTGGGGTTGGGTCTAAGGGTCAGGCGGCGGCGGGTTGCCTGGGGCGATAGGGCTGGCCGCTGGCGAGCATGGCGAAGGCGATGCGGGCGAGCTTGTTGGCGACGGCGATGGCGGCGAGCTTGCGGGGCTTCTCGGCCAGCAGCCTTGCGAGCCAGGGATCGGCCTTGGCCTGCTTGCTGTTCAACAGCGCCTGGGCGCCGTTGACCAGCAGCCGGCGCAGGTAGCGGTCGCCGCGCTTGGAGATCGGGCCCAGCCGGGGCTTGCCGCCGGTGGCCGCCACGCGCGGGGTGAGGCCGAGCGAGGCGGCGTAGGCCCGGGCGGAGCGGAAGGCCCCGACATCGGTGAGCGAGGCGGCGACGGCGCTGGCCACCAGCGGCCCGAAGCCTGGCGCGGTCTGCAGGTTGCGGCTCTGCCGATCGGCCATGTGCCAAGTCTTGATCTCCTTCTCCACGGCGCCGATCGCCCGTTGCAGGGCGCTCAGCGGCTCGGCCATGGCCCTAAGAGCGATGATCAGCGGCTGGGGGATCTCCAGTTCGCCCCGCTCCAGGCGCAGCAGCAGGCTTCCCATGCCGGCCCGGCCGGCCGGCGCGACGACCCCGTACTCGGCCAGGTGCGCGCGGATGGCGTTGGTCAGCCGCAGGCGCTGCGTCACCAATAGGGCCCTGGCCTTGTGCATCGACATCACCGACTGGCGCTCGGGCGTCTTGACCGCCACGAAGCGCATGTGCGGCCGCGAGACCGCCTCGCAGATCGCCGCCGCGTCGGCCGCGTCGGTCTTGTTGCGGCGGACATAGGGCTTCACATAGGCCGGCGCGATCAGCTTCACCTCATGGCCAAGCGCCGCAATCTCGCGCGCCCAATGGTGCGCCGACCCGCAGGCCTCGAGGCCAACCAGGCAAGGCGCCTGCCGCGCAAAGAACGTCAGCAGCTGGCCGCGACGCAGCGTCTTGACCATCACCGTCGCGCCGGCAGCGTCGACGCCATGGACCTGGAACACCGACTTGGCCAGGTCGACCCCAATCGTGGTAACTTGCATCTGGATGGTTCCCTTCAGGTTGCGTCTCGATAACCAACCTTGGCACATCGATGCCGTCCGGGGGCCATCCACCCCATCAAAGACCGAGGCCCGCGCAAACGCGACAGCGCCAAGTTACTTATTGTAATGTCCCAGCGCAAGTGGCCGCGCACGGAAGCCGGTCCGGGCCTTCGCCCGGAAAGCTGAGCCGCGATTGCCTTGGGGCTGCGCGGGCCCATAGTGGCGCGAACGAATACGACCTCACGGGAGGGGGCGTTGCGGCGAGGCTGGTGGCTCTTCGCGCTCGGCTGGGCGCTGGCGCTGATCGGTGGGCTGATCGCGCACCTGGTGCAGACCTCGGGCGGCGTCCGGGTCGAGGACGTGCGCTATCCCGGCCGCGCCGGCGAGACGCTGTCGGCGCTGCTCTACGTGCCGGCCTCCGCCACGCCTGCGCACCGGGCGCCGGCGGTGCTGGTCTCGCACGGCTTCATCAACACCCGTGAGATGCAGAGCCCGTTCGCCATCGAGCTGGCGCGGCGCGGCTTCGTGGTGCTGGCGATGGACATGACCGGCCACGGCTATTCCGGCGGCCCGATGGCGATCGACGGCTTCGGCGGCCCGGCTTCGCTCGCCTACCTGCGCGCCCTGCCGTTCGTCGATCCGGCGAACGTCGGGCTCGAGGGCCACAGCATGGGCGGCGCGCCGGTGATGAACGCCGCCACCGCGATCCCGGACGGCTACAAGGCCGTGGTGCTGGAGGGCTCGACCACGCAGTTCTTCGGCGCCGGCGCCCCGCCAGCCCCAGCTTCCCGCGCAATCTGCAGGTGGTGTTCGGCCGCTACGACGAGTTCGCGCCGCTGATGTGGGGCGTGGCGAAGGGCGCCGACGCCGGACGCTCGCCAAAGCTGGAGGCGATCTTCGGCAGCGCCGGCCGGTGACGCCCGGCCAGCTCTACGGCGTCCTCGCCGCCGGGACCGGCCGGCGGCTGATCATCCCGGCCGTCGACCACCCGCAGGAGCACTTCTCCAACGCCGGGGTCGGCGCGGCGGTGGACTGGTTCCAGCGCACGCTCGCCGGCGCCGCCACGCCGAAGCCGCCCGCCGACCAGATCTGGTTCGGCAAGGAGATCGGCACGCTGATCGGCTTCGTCGGCTGCGTGATCCTGATGCTCGGTACCTTCGAACTGGCGCTGGCCGCACCGCCGTTCCGGGTGCTGCAGCGCGCGCCGGAGGGCCAGCCGGCCCGTCGCGGCGTACGCTGGTTTGTCGCCCTCGTGCTGGCCGCGGCGATACCGGCGCTCACCTTCTATCCGTTCATGAAGGCCGCGCCCGCGGTGTTCTTCGCGCCGTTCGCGCTCACCGGGACGCTGCCGTTCGCGCTGGGCGCCTTCCCGGAGCAGATCACCGACCAGCTGGCGGTGTGGGCGATCGGCGCTGGCTTGATCAGCTTTGCGCTGTCGTTCGCGCTTGGCCGGACGAACAGCGCCGGCTCGCATCGCTGGCTCGCGGCCGCCGGCGCCGCAATGGTCAGCGTTGGCATGGGCTATCTGGCGCTCGCGGTGGTGGACGCCGCCTTCAAGACCGACTTCCGCTTCTGGGTGCTGGCCCTGAAGCCGCTCGACGGCGCGCATTTCGCGCTCTTCGTCGTCTACCTGCCGCTCTTCCTCGTCTTCAGCCTGCTGGCGTTGCGGGGCTTCGGCGCCAGCCTCGGGATCGCCGGCGAGGGGTGGGTCGCGGCGCTGGTCACCGGCGCGCTGGGCTTCTCGCTGGGCTTCGTCGTGCTGCTCGCGGCGCAGTACCTGCACATGGCCACGACCGGCCTGCTGCTCACCCCGGACGAGCCGCTGAACACCATCATCGCCTTCCAGTTCATCCCGGTTTTGGCGGTGCTGGGCGTCATCGCCGCCTTCACCTGGCGGCTGACCGCCGACTTCGTTCCGGGCGCCTTCGTCTGCGCCCTCTTCCTCACCTGGTACGTGGTCGCCGGCACGGCCATCTTCCCGCCCTCGACCTCGGCGCTCGCGCCTCGGCCAGCCGCGAGCGCCGCGCCAGCCAACGCCGCGCCCGCGCCGTCGTCGCACTGAGGACTGCGAACCGGCCGCCCATGCGGGGCGTTGACCGGTGGCGTGCATCCGGGTCCAAGGCGCTGATGGAAAGCTCGACCATCCCGTCGGCGGAAGGCGGCGCGGCCGCGCCTGGCCTCGTCTTCGAGGACGACGGCCTGCCCTCGCCGCAGCTCTGGTATGCGGCCATCTCGGTGTGGCTGGCGATCGCCATGACGGTGCTCGACAGCGCCATCGCCAACGTCGCCCTGCCGACCATCGCCAGGGACTTCGGGGCCGCGCCCTCCGAGTCGATCTGGATCGTGAACGCCTACCAGCTGGCGATCGTGACGACGCTGCTGCCGCTCGCTTCGCTGGGCGAGATCGTCGGCTACCGGCGCATCTACCGTGGCGGCCTGATCCTGTTCACGCTGGCCTCGCTGACCTGCGCGCTCTCCCACACGATGGCGATGCTGACCGTGGCGCGCATGCTGCAGGGTTTCGGCGCGGCCGGCGTGATGAGCGTCAACGGCGCGTTGGTGCGCCACATCTACCCGCACGCCAAGCTCGGCCAGGGCATCGGCTTCAACGCCATGGTGGTCTCCGCCTCGGCGGCGGTCGGTCCGACCGTGGCCGCCGGCATCCTGGCGATCGGGCCCTGGCAGTGGCTGTTCGGGGTCAACATCCCGGTCGGCCTCGTGGCGCTGGCGATCTGCTGGCGCACGCTGCCGACCAACCAGCTCTCGGAGCGCAGCTTCGACTGGGTCTCGGCGCTGCTGAACGCGATGACCTTCGGGCTCGTCATCAGCGGCGTCGACGTGCTGACCCGCACCCGCGAGCGGATGCTCGGCGCACTGGAGACGATCTCCGGCCTGGTGGTCGGGACGCTGCTGGTGCTGCGCGAGCTGACGCGGCCACGGCCGCTGGTGCCGTTCGACCTGCTGCGCGACCGGCTGTTCGCGCTCTCGGTGGCGACCTCGATCGCCTCGTTCGCCGCGCAGATGCTGGCCTTCGTCGCCCTGCCCTTCCACTTCGAGAACGTGCTGCACTTCGGCCAGGTCGAGACCGGCCTGCTGCTGACGCCCTGGCCGCTGGCGGTGGGCGTGATGGCGCCGATCGCCGGCTGGCTGGCCGACCGGATGTCCACCGCGGTGCTGTGTGCGATCGGGCTGGCGGTCTTCTGCGCGGGTCTCGCCGCGCTGGCGGCGCTGCCGTCAGGACCGACGGCGCTCGACATCGGCTGGCGGATGGCGGTGTGCGGGATCGGCTTCGGCTTCTTCCAGAGCCCCAACAACCGCATGATGCTGACCTCGGCGCCGCGCGAGCGGGCCGGCGCGGCCGGCGGCATGCTGGGCACCGCGCGGCTGACCGGCCAGACCGTCGGCGCGGTGATGACGGCGATCTTCCTGCACCTGTTCGGCGATCCGGGCGAGGTGTTCGGGCTCTGGGTCGCGGCCGGCTTCGCGGCGCTGGCGGCGCTGGTCAGCCTGTCGCGCACGGCGGTGCGGGCGAGCCAGCCGCTCGCCTCGACCTAGCCGCACGTCGGCCGCTCGGGCAGACTTGCGGCCATGAAGCTGCTGGTGGTGGAAGACGACAAGGAGGCCGGGGCCTACCTGAGACGTGCGCTCCAGCAGGCTGGGCACACGGTCGACCAGGTGGCCGACGGACGCGAGGGACTGCTGCTGGCCGCGGCCGAGAGCTACGACGTGATCGTGCTCGACCGCATGTTGCCGAAGATGGACGGCCTGGCCATCGTGCGCACCATCCGCGCCTCGGGCGTGAAGACGCCCGTGCTGCTGCTGACGGCGCTGGGCGGCATCGACGACCGCGTCGAAGGCCTGGAAGCCGGCGGCGACGACTATCTGGTCAAGCCGTTCGCGATCGCCGAGCTGATGGCGCGGGTGAACGCTCTCGCCCGGCGCCCGCCGACGCAGGACGCGCCGACCACCCTGCAGGTGGCCGACCTGAAGCTCGACCGGCTGGCAGCGCTCGGTGACCCGCGCCGGCGCCCGCATCGAGCTGCAGCCGCGCGAATTCCAGCTGCTGGAATACATGATGCGTCACGCTGGGCGCGTGGTGACCCGCACGATGCTGCTGGAGAGCGTCTGGGACTTCCACTTCGATCCCAAGACCAACATCGTCGAGACCCACATGAGCCGCCTGCGCGCCAAGGTGGACCGCGGCCACGCCCAGGAGCTGATCCACACGGTGCGCGGCGCCGGCTACTGCCTGCGCGAGGGCGCCTGAAGCGCCATGTTCCGCTCCACCTCCTTGCGGCTCGCGGCCTTCTACACCGCCGTCTTCGCGCTTTCGGTGGTGGTGCTGGGCGCGATCACCCTGCTGACCACCCGCGCCTCCCTGAAGCAGCAGTTCGATGCACGGATCAACGCCGAGGCGGCCGCGCTCGCCCAGGAGTTCCGCACGGAGGGGCTGTCGGGCGTCGTCCAGGCGGTGGTCGAGCGCGACCGCACGCCCGGCGCGCTCGACTACGGGCTCGACGGTCCGGACGGCGCGCCGATCGGGGGGCGGCTCGCCGGCTCGCGGGCTGCGCCGGGCTGGTCGACGCTTCGGCTCTCGACCGCCCACGGGCCCGAGTCGATCCGCGTGCTCACCACCACGCTGCCCGACGGCTATCGCTTGCGGATCGGCGACGACGACGCGCGCAACGACGCGCTCGAGCAGACCGTGGTGGCGGGTTTCGGCTGGGCCTTCGCCGGCGTGGTGGTGCTGGGCATCTTGGGCGGCCTCGGGCTCAGCTTCGGCGTTCACCGGCGACTGGACGCGATGAGCGCCGCTGCCGAAGCGATCATCGACGGCGACTTCTCACGCCGCATCCCGGTGCGCGGCGCCAACGACGACCTCGACCGGCTGGCGGCCACCTTCAACCGCATGCTCGACCGCATCACGCGCTGATGGAGAGCCTGCGGCAAGTCTCCAACGACATCGCCCATGACCTGCGCACGCCGCTGACCCGGCTGCGGCCAGCGGCTGGAAGCGAGCCGCACCGCCAGCGACCGCGCCGGAGCGCGAAGCGGCGATCGCCGGCGCGCTGGAGGACGTCGACGCCATCCTCGACACGTTCGCAGCCCTGCTGCGCATCGCCCAGATCGAGGGCGGCGCGCGGCGCGCGGACTTCCGGGCGGTGGACCTGACGGCGCTGGCCCGCGCCGTGGTCGGGCGACTTCGCCCCCTCGGCGGAGGATGCCGGCCAGACGCTGACGCTTCGAGGCCGCCGGGCCGCTCGCCGTCGAAGGCGATCCGGAGTTGCTCACCCAGATGCTCGTCAACCTGGTGGAGAACGCGCTGCGTCACGCCGGCAAGCGGGCGAGGGTAACGGTGCGCGTCGACGCGCGCGGCCAGGGCGCCGTGGTCGCCGTCGCCGACGACGGGCCTGGCGTGCCGGCCGCCGAGCGCGAGCGGATCTTCGACCGCTTCTACCGTCTGGAGCGCAACCGCTCGACGCCCGGCAGCGGCCTTGGTCTGGCGCTGGTGGCGGCGGTCGCCCGTCTGCACGGCGCGAGCGTCGCGCTCGCCGACGCGGCCCCGGGCCTGGACGTGCAGATCGCCTTCCCCAGCCTGGCGCGGACCGGAACATTGGCGTTTCCCAATGTTGCGGACAGCGCCCCGTCAGCTCGGATGGCCTAACAAGCGCCAGTTCGCCGGGCCGGCGAGCACACGAGAGGCGGTTTGGCGGGATTGGCGCGCATTGCGAGAGGCTGCAGCGCCGCCCTGGCGCTCGGCGCAGTGCTGTCCGCCGCCGCTTGCAAGACCGACCGTCAGGAGTCGCTGCCGAGCGGCCCCTACGTCGGCGGCGACATCAGTTTCCTGAAGACCGACGTCGAGAAGCTGCGCCTGGGGCCGATGCAGACCATCCGCATCGATCCGGCAGCCGGCTTCACGCCGCTGCAGGTCGCCGTGCTGGCGGTGTTGAACAACCCGGACCTGAAGGCCAAGCGGACCGCGCTCGGCGTGCAGTCGGCCGAGGTGTTCGCCGCCGGCCTGCTGCCTGACCCGCAAGTGAGCGTCGGCTTAGACCAGCCGATCGCCGGGCCCGACACCCACACCGCCTTCAACGTCTCGCCGAGCTACGACATCGCCGGCCTGCTGCAGGCTGCGACCAACAAGCGCGCGGCGAAGTTCGCGGCGCGGCAGGCCGACCTCAATGTGCTCTGGGCCGAGTGGACGAGCGCCCAGCAGGCCCGGCAACTCGCTGAGACAGCGCTGACCGACGAGGCGCGCGCCGGTTTCCTTTCCGATATCCTCGGCGCCGCGGCCGACCGCTCGGCCCGCTCGTCCCAGGCGGAGCAGCGCGGCGATGTCACCGCGCAGACCGCGGCGATCGATCTCGCCGCCAAGCTCGATGTCCAGACCCAGCTGGCTGCGGCCCAGCACGATGCGGCCAAGGCGCGGCGCGACCTCAACGCGCTGCTCGGCCTGCGGGCGGAGGTGCGGCTGCCGCTGGTCGAGCCCGCCCCGCCGTCGACGGTCGATGCCGCAACGGTGCAGCGCGATCTCGCCAGCCTACCCGAGCGCCGGCCTGACCTGCTGGCTCTGCAGGCAGGTTACTCCGCGCAGGACCAGAACCTGCGCAAGGCGATCCTCTCGCAGTTCCCGTTGGCGCAGATCGCCTTCGCCTACGCCCGCGATCCGACCCCGACCACGACGTTGGGCCTCGCGGCGGTGCTGGCCGTGCCGATCTTCAACGGCCATCGCGGCGATGTGAAGGTGGCGGAGGCGACCCGCGAGCAGCTGAAGGCCGAGTACCAGGCCCGGCTCGACCAGACCGACGCGGACGTCAGGAACGCCGAGGCCGAGCTGGCCAGTGCGAGCGCCGAGGCCGTCGTGCTGCGCGCCGACCTGCCACGGCTCGAGGCGATGCTGAGACCCGCGCCAGCGGCGCTCGCCCGCGGCGACATCGACAGCGCCGCCTACCTCGCGCTCGTCCAGACCGTGGTCGCCAAGCGCGCCGACCTGGAGGACCGCGAGCTTGCCGCCCGCATGGCCGAGATCCAGCTCGAGACGGCCCTCTTCGCGCCCCCGGCGCCGGGCGCCACGTGACCCGCAACCGGCTGATCGCGCTGGCCGCGATCCTCGTCGCTCGTGGTCGTCGCCGCCGTGCTGGTCCTCACTCACCGCGGCGGCGGCGATGACAGCGACCAGGCGCGAGCCCGCCACGACCGCCTCGATCACCACCGCGCCGATCCGCAGCGACGTCGCTGCAGGACGTCGCCACCGTCTACGGCGTCGTGCAGGCCGATCCGGCGGCCAGCCGCACCCTGGCCGCGCCGCGCGCGGTGATCGTCGAAGCGGTGCTGGCGCGCCCCGGGCAGGTGGTGAGCGCCGGCGAGCCGTTGGCGGTGGTGGCGAGCCAGCCGGCTGCCGACCTCGCCTACCGGCAGGCCGCCGACGCGGCGACGTCAGCCAAGAGCGACCTGGCGCGGGTGCAGCGCCTCTTCGACGCGCGGCTCGCCGCCTCCGACCAGCTGATCGCAGGCCAAGAAGACCCTCGCCGACGCCGACGCCGCGCTGGCGGCCCAGCAGCAGCAGGGCGGCGGCCACGGCCGCCAGACGCTCACCGCGGACGCGCCGTCCGTGGTGATCAGCGTCGCCGCCGCGCCGGGCGATCACGTGGCGCAGGACGCCGCGATCATGGTGCTGGCGCGGCAGGGCGCGCTCGGCGTGAAGCTCGGGCATCGAGCCTTCCGCCGGCGCCGTTGCGGTCGGCGCAGGCGGTGACCATCCGCCCGACCACCGGCGGCGCGCCGATCGCCTCGCGCCTCGGCCATGGTCGGCCGCGCCGTCGACCCCGCCACCCATCTGGCGTCCGCGATCGCCCCGCTGGCCGGCGCAGCCCTGCCGGTAGGCGCGGCGGTCGAGGCCGACGTAGTCACCGGCTCCCACCAGGGCCTGGCCGTGCCGCGCGGCGCCGTGGTGTTCGACGAGACCGGCGCACACGTCTTCGTCGTCGCCGGCGGCAAGGCCGCGCGGGTGTTCGTCACCGCCGGCCGCGACCACGGCGACGAGATCGAGATGACCGGACCGATCAGGGCCGGCCAGGTCGTCGCCGTCGAGGGCGCCTACGAGTTGCAGGACGGCATGGCGGTGAAGGTCGCCGGCCGATGAACCTCGCCGAGTTCGCCTCGCGACGCCGGCGCTCGCTGCTCACCCTGCTGACGCCTGCTGATCGCCGGCGGGATCGTCGCCGCCACGGTGATGCCGGTGGGCCTGTTTCCCGACGTGCGCTTCCCGCGCATCGCGGTGACCGTCGACGCCGGCGACCGGCCCGCGGACCAGACCGAGGCGGTGATCACCCGCCCGGTCGAGCAGGCGCTGCGCGCCATCCCCGGCGTCGCAGAACCTGCGCTCGACCACCAGCCGCGGCGAGGCGGAGGTGTCGATCAACTTCGGCTGGGGCCAGGACATGGACCTGGCGCCTTGCAGCGCGTGCAGGCGGCGCTGACCGGCGCGCAGGCGAGCCTGCCGGCCGGCGTCACCTTCGACGTGCGCCGCCAGGACCCGACCGTCGATCCGGTCGCCGCCTACAGCCTGACCTCGGCGCGGGCGACGCCGGTCGAGCTGCGCCGGTTCGCCGACCTGACGCTGGCGCCCGTGCTGTCGACCATCGACGGGGTGGCGCGGGTGCAGAACCAGGGCGGCGCGCCGGGCGAGTACCGCGTCGAGGCCGATCCGGCCAAGCTCTGGGCGCACGGCCTCTCGCTCGCCGACGTCGTCGCAGGCGATCGCCGGCGCCAACGCGCTCGGCGCCGCCGGCCGCATCGAGGACCAGGGCAAGCTGCTGCTGGTGCTCACCGACTCCCGCCTCGCCGATCCGCGCCAGATCGCCGACGTGGTGGTCAAGACGCAGGGCGGGACCGTGGTGCGAGTCGGCGACGTCGCCAGCGTGACCGCCGCGCCGCAGACCGCAGTGGATCCGGGTCACCGCCGACGGGCGCGATGCGGTGCTGGTCAACGTCTACCAACAGCCGGGCGGCAACACCGTCGAGATCGCCAGATCGGTGCGCGCCGCCTTCCAGCGCGTGCGCGGCCAGGGCCCGGCCGACATGCGGGTGCAGGGCCTGGTACGACCAGAGCGACCTGATCCTCGAGTTCGCGCCGCCGCGCTGCGCAACGCCATCGTCATCGGGGTGATGCTGGCGGCGCTGGTGCTGCTGGTCTTCCTGCGCAACTGGCGCGTGACGCTGGCGGCCGTGGTCGCCGTGCCGGCGGTGCTGGCGGCGACGACGCTGATGCTGTGGCTGCTCGGTCAGAGCTTCAACATCATGACGCTGGGCGGCATGGCCGCCGCCATCGGCCTGATCATCGACGACGCCATCGTGATGATCGAGCACATCGAGCGGCGGCTGGCCGGAGACCGCGTCGCGCGGCCGGCCAGACCATCGAGCCGGGCGGTCTCCGAGTTCATGCGCCCGCTGGTCGGCTCGTCGGCGGCGACGACGGTGATCTTCGTCCCGCTGGCCTTCCTCTCCGGCGTCACCGGGCGCCTTCTTCAAGGCGCTGTCGATCACCATGGCGGTCTCGCTGGCGCTTGTCGTTCCTGGTCGCCTGGTGGCTGGTGCCGGTGCTGGTCGAGCAGCTGGTCGGCCGGCGCGGCGCGCGTCGCCGGGCTCGACGAGAACGGCCGCATCCTCGTCGCGCTACCGCCGCCTGCTGGAGGCCAGCGTCGGCCGGCCGATCCTCGCGCTCGCGCGCGGTCGCGGCGCTGGCGGCGGTCGGGCATCGTCTGCTTCGCCGAACGGTCGGCTCGGGCTTCTTCCCGAAGATCGACGAGGGCGGCTTCGTGCTCGACTACGTCGCTCCGCCCGGCATGTCGCTGACAGAGACCGACCGGCTGATGCGGCAGATCGAGGCGATCATCCAGCGCGACGCCCGACGTCGACACCTATTCGCGGCGCACCGGAACGCAGCTCGGCGGCGGCCTCACCGAGCCCAACACCGGCGACTTCTTCATCCGGCTGAAGACGCATGGCCGGCGGCCGATCGAGGCGGTGATGGACGACGTCGTCGGACAAGGTGCAGTCGTCCGGTGCCGGGCGTCGAGGTCGAGACGGCGCAGCTGATGGAGGACCTGATCGGCGACCTGACCGCCGTGCCGCAGCCGATCGAGGTCAAGCTCTACAGCGACAACGCAGCGCTGCTGCTGAACGACCGGCCCGGCCGGTCGCAGGACGCCATCGGGAAGGTGCGCGGCGTCACCGAGGCCAAGAGCGGCGTGGTGCTCGCCGGCGACGGCCTCGACGTCCGCGTCGATCCGGCGAGGGCCGAGCTCGAGGGCGTCAGCGCCGACGAGGTCGCCAAGCAGCTGGAGGACCAGCTGAGCGGCGCCGTCGCGACGCAGGTGCAGTCGGGCGTCAACCTGGTCAACGTCCGGGTCTGGACGCCGCCGGCCGCCCGCTCGCGGGTCGATCAGGTCGGCGCGCTGATGCTGAAGTCCCCCGACGACGGCCATCTCTTCGCGCTTTCGCGGATCGCCGACATCCGGTCGGTTACCGGCCAGGCCGAGATCGACCACGAGAACATGCGCCGATGGACGCCGTCACCGCCCGCGTCGAGTCGGCCGCGACGTCGGCTCGACCGCCAAGGAGGTCGAGCGGATCATCGCACGCCCGGGTTTCCTGCCGCGCCGGCGTCACCTTCGAGATGGGCGGCCTCTTCGCCGAGCAGCAGCAGGCCTTCCGCGACCTCGCGCTGGTGTTCGCCGCCGCGGTGGCGGCGGTGTTCGTGCTGCTGCTCGTCATCTACGAGAGCTTTCGCGTCGCCGGCGTCATCCTGGTGATGCCGCTGGCGGCCGCCTCGGCCGTCGCCGATCGGTCTGTGGCTGACCGGCGTCGAGCTCAACATCATGGCGCTGATGGGCATGACGATGATCGTCGGCATCACCACCGAGGTCGCGATCTTCTACTTCACCGAATACGAGGCGCTGATCGCCGGCGGGGCGCCGCCAGAGCGCGCGCTGATCCAGGCCGGCGTCAACCGGCTTCGGCCCATCGCGATGACCACGCTGGCCGCCATCCTGGCGCTGGCGCCGCTGGCGCTGGCGATCGGCGGCGGCGCCTCGATGGAGCGGCCGCTGGCCATCGCCATCATCGCCGGGCTGATCGCCCAGGGCCCGCTGGTGCTGGTCGCCATGCCGGCGCTCTACCGCCTGGCGGGCGGCGTCGCCGCCGACGAACGCCGGGCTATCGCATGAGACCCGTTCCAACCCCTTCAGTGACCCTCAGACCCTCCCAGGAGAGACGACCATGAAGCGTCATTTGCTCGCACTTTGCGCAGCCGCGTCCGCCTTGCTGGCCTTGGCCCCGATTGTCGCCGCACGCGGCGGAGGGCGCCGGCAAGCTGCAGGTGGTGGAGCGCGTCAACGGACCCGACGGCGGCTGGGACTACGCCAGCTTCGACGCCGCCCGGCGGCGCGTCTACGTCGACCCACGGCGACGGTGGTGCTGGCGCTCGACCTGAAGACCGGCAAGCTCAACGCCAACTTCGCCCGGGCGACCGGCTGCACGCGGTCGTGCCGGTCCCGGGCCCGACCTCCTGGTCACCACCAACAGCGGCGATTCAAGACCGCCAAGATCCTGAAAGCGTCGGACGGCGCGCTGCTGAAGTCGCTGACCGTCGGCGGCCGACGCCGACGGCGCGGCTCTACGATCCTTCCACCGGCCTGGTGGTCGTGATCAACGGCGACGCCGGCCTCGCTGACGCTGATCGATCCGGTCAAGCAGAGAGCGTGGTCGGCACGATCAACGTCGGCGACAAGCTCGAGTTCGGCCAGCCGTCGACGGCAAGGGCAAGGTCTTCGTCAACGTCGAGGAGCAACGGCGAGGTCGCCGTCGTCGACCTGCCAAGGGCGCAAGACGCTCGGCCGCTACGACGATGGCCGACTGCAAGCGTCCGACCGGCCTCGCCTACGTCGAAGGCGGCCGGCTGGTCATCGTCCTGCGCCAGCGGCCTGGCCAAGATCCTCGACGCGGCGAGCGGCAAGGAGATCGCCGCCTGAAGATCGGCGGTTTCCCCGACGCGGTGCTCTACGATCCGGGCCGGCGCGCTGGCCTTCATCCCGACCGCGCTGGACGGGAAGCTGTAAGGTGATCGCGCTCTCAGCGGCAAGGACGACAACACCATCGTGCGACAGCGTCCCCACTCAGATCGGCGCGCGCACCGGCGCGGTCGATCCGAAGACCGGCCGCATCTATCTGCCGACCGCCGAGTATGTGCCGTTCGCGGCCGGCCAGCGCCCGACCACCAAGCCCGGCACGTTCCAGATCCTGGTGCTGGACCGGAAGTAGGCGCTGATGCGGCGCCGACGCTCCAGCTGCGGCCGGCGCCGCTCCCGCCTTAAGCCTTGTCCAGCCCGTAGGCCGAGTGCAGCGCCCGCACCGCCAGTTCGGTGTAGGCCGCGTCGATCAGCACGCTGATCTTGATCTCCGAGGTGGAGATCACCTGGATGTTGACGCCCTTCTCGGCCAGCGCCTTGAACATGGTCTGGGCGACGCCGGTGTTGGCTGCGCATGCCGACGCCGATCACCGAGACCTTGGCGACGTTGTCGTCGAGCGCGGCGTCCTCGAGCCCGATCTCGTCCTTGGCGCTCCAGCACGATGGCGAGCGCCCGCGCCGCGTCGCGCTTGCCGACGGTGAACTCCATGTTGGCCGCGCCCGGCTGGCGCGAGTGGCTCTGCACGATCATGTCGACGTTGACGTTGGCGTCGGCCAGGCGGCCGAAGATCGTCGGAGGCGACGCCCGGATGGTCGGGCAGGCCGAAGAGGCTGATCTTGGCCTCGTCGCGGCTGTAGGCGACGCCGCTCACGATGCGCTTTTCCACGATCTCCTCCTCGTCGCAGACGATGGTGCCTTGGTTGTCGGCCGCGCCCGGCTCGACGAAGCTGGAGAGCACCCGCAGCGGCACGCGCTGGGCCATGGCCAGCTCGACCGAGCGGCTCTGCAGCACCTTGCGCGCCCAGCGAGGCCATCTCCAGCATCTCCTCGTAGGAGATCCTGGCCAGCCGCCGGGCGCGTTCCTCGATGCGCGGATCGGTGGTGTAGACGCCGTCGACGTCGGTGTAGATGTCGCAGCGGTCGGCGCCGCAGCGCCGCCGCCACCGCCACCGCCGAGAGGTCGCCGGCGCCGCGGCCCAGGGTGGCGAGCCGCCCCTGCCGGTCGACGCCCTGGAAGCCGGCCACCACCGGGATCTCGCCGGCCGCCAGCGCCGCGGCCAGCTTGTCGGGCGGCACCTCGTCGATGCGCGCCTTGCCGTGCGCGTCGTCGGTGATGATCGGCACCTGCCAGCCGAGCCAGGAGCGGGCGTTGGCAGCCGAGGTTGCGCAGGGTCATCGCCAGCAGGCCGGCCGTCACCTGCTCGCCGGAGGCCACCACCACGTCGTACTCGTCGTCGGACGGCCGGCAGGCCGGGCGCGGCGGCGCCCGGCGCCGTCGGTCCAGGCCACCAGCTCGTTGGTGCGCCCGGCCATGGCCGAGACCACCACGGCCACCGCGTGCCCGGCGTCCGCCTCGGCCGCCACCAGCCGCGCGACGCGGCGTATGCGTTCGAGGTCGGCCACCGAGGTGCCGCCGAATTTCATGACGATAAGGGACAAGGGCTGAGGTCGGGCTGAAGCGTGGGCTTTCGAAGGCGGCCCTTCTAGCGAGGCGCTACCTGCGGAACAAGGTTGACGCAGAGAAGGCGATGGACTACCTGACTACCTACCTGACTGACCGAGGACCCCCGCATGCCCGACGATGCCGACCGCCTGGCGAGGATCGCCGCGCCCCACGCCACCGTCGCGGACAAGATCCGCGCGCTGGCGGGCGCCGGCGTGCCGCGCGCCGACATCGCCCGCTTCCTCGGCAAGCGCTACCAGCACGTGCGCAATGTGCTGGAAGACGACGCGCAGAGCAGCGGCGGCGGCTACGTGCTCGGCAAGGCCGACCTCAGCGGCGTGCGCGACGGATCGCGCCCGTTTGAGCATGACGAAGACGACGCCTACGTGGAACGGCGTGGCAAGAGCAGTTTCTGGCTGAAGGTGAAACCTGACGGCAGCCTGCCCCTACCGCCCGAGATCGCTGAACTGCTCGGCGCGGAGTCAGGCCGGCGGGTGTTTGCCGAGATCAAGGATGGGCGCCTGACGATGATGAGCGCGGAAGCGGCGCTGGCGGAGGCCCAGGCGCTGGTCCGTAAGTATGTGCCCGCAGGGCGAAGCCTTGCCGACGAGCTGATCGCCGAGCGGCGCGCGGAGGCGGCCCGCGAGGACGCAGATGACTGAAGCCGTCCTCGACTCCTCCGCCATTCTCGCCAACCTGAACGGCGAGCCCGGGGGCGATCTGGTGACGTCGTTCTTGGCGGGATCGCTGGTCAGCGCCATCAACTTCGCCGAGGTGGTCAGCAAGCTCATCGCGGCGGGTCTGTCAGAGGCGGACGCCGCTTTCGCGGCAAGCCGGTTCGGCTGTGAGCTCGTCGACACGGACGAACATCAAGCGACCACGGCGGGCGTCATCCATGCCCGGACACGGCACGTGGGAATTTCGATGGCGGACGCCTTCTGTCTCGCGTTGGCGAGGGCGCGCGGCTGTCCCGTCGTGACGGCGGATCGGCTTTGGAGCCGGCTCGCAGTTGACGTCGAGGTTACGCTCATCCGTTGACGAAGCGCGCCGGGTGGCCGCAAACCCCTCGCCCATGAGCGATCTCGCCCCGTCCAGCATCGATCCGGCCGAGGTCGCGCGGTTCTCGGCGCTGGCGGCCGAATGGTGGGATCCGCGCGGCAAGTTCGCGCCGCTGCATCGGCTCAACCCGGTGCGGCTTGGCTTCATCCGCGAGCAGGCGCTGGCGCGGTTCGACCGTGACGCGGCGGCGCGGCGACCGTTCGAGGGGCTCAGCCTGCTCGACATCGGCTGCGGCGGCGGCCTCGTCAGCGAGCCGATGGCGCGGCTGGGCTTCGCGGTCACGGCGGTCGACGCCTCGGAGGATGGCCTGAGCGCCGCCCGCGCCCACGCCGCCGAAGTCGGCCTTTCGATCGACTACCGCTGCGCCACCGCCGAGGCGCTGCTCGCCGCGGGCGCCGGCCCTTTCGACGTGGTGCTGAACATGGAGGTGATCGAGCACGTCGCCGATCCGGGCGCAGTACCTGCGCGACACCGCGCGGCTGATCGCGCCGGGCGGCCTGATGATCCTCGCCACCCTGAACCGCACGCTGAAGTCGCTGGCGCTCGGCAAGATCGGCGCCGAATACGTGCTGCGCTGGGTGCCGGCCGGCACCCACGACTGGCGCCGCTTCCTGACGCCGGACGAGCTGCGCGGCTTCCTCACCGGCGAACCCTACGCAGTCGAAGGCCCGTTCGGGGTCGCCCTCCAGCCGCTCAGCGGCCGCTGGACCCGCTCCGCCGACGCCGACGTCAACTACATGATGACCGTCACTTCCCAGGGGTAGAGCGTCCATGCGCCGGGTCGAGTTCGACGATGTGATGAACGGCCTCGTGCGCCCCGACGGGCCGGGCGCAGCGGTGGCCGTGCGGCAGGGCGGCGAGGTGGTCCACAGCGCCGGCTACGGCCTTGCGAACGTCGAGTGGGGCATTCCGATCGACACCGAGACGGTGTTCCGCATCGGCTCGATCACCAAGCAGTTCACGGCCGCGGCGATCCTGCGCCTGGCGGCGGACGGCAAACTCGCGATCGACGATCCCATCGAGCGCCACCTGCCCGACTATCCGGTCGGCGAGCGCCGCATCACGCTGCGCCAGCTGCTGAACCACACCTCGGGCGTCAAGAGCTACACGGCGATGCCGCTCTTCATGGAGATCATGGCGCGCGACCTGCCGCTCGCCGAGCTGATCGCGCGGTTCAGGGACGCGCCGCCCGACTTCGCGCCGGGCGAGCGCTACCTCTACAACAACTCGGGCTATGTGCTGCTGGGCGCGGTGATCGAGGCCGCTTCCGGGCAAAGCTACGAGGCCTTCCTGCGCGAGACCTTCTTCGAGCCGCTAGGGCTCGCGCGCACTTCGTACCTGCACAACGGCCCGATCGTCCCCCGACGCGCCAGCGGCTATCTGCTGGCGCGGACCCTGCTCAACGCCCCGCCGATCTCGATGAGCCTGCCGCACGCCGCCGGCGCGCTCGGCTCGACCGCGGAGGACCTGCTGGCGTGGGAGCTGGCGCTGCGCAGCGGCCAGGCGGTCGCGCCCGCCGACTACGAGGCCATGATCACGCCCGGCGCACTTAGAGACGGCGCGCCGATCAGCTACGGCTTCGGCCTGCTGAACCAGACCTACCGTGGGCGCCGGACGATCGGACACGGCGGCGGCATCAACGGCTTCGCCAGCCACCTCGCCTATTGGCCTGAGAACGATTTGGCGATCGCCGTGGTGTCCAACAGCGGAAGCTTCCCTGTGCAGCAGGCGGCGTTCGCGCTGGCGCGGCGGGCGATCGGCGAGGCCGACCTCGTCCGCGAGCCGGTCACGCTGGGCCCGGCGGCGCTCGCCAGCTGCGCCGGCGACTATCGCTTCGAGCTGGACTACACGCTCTCGTTCGAAGCCAAGGACGGCGGACTGGCGTCGCACTTCCCGCGCGTCGGCAGCCTGTTCCGTCCGTTCGGCGAGCGCGCCTTCTTCCTCGCCAGCGACCCGGAGGTGACCTTGAGCTTCGACGAGCCGCGTGGGGGTCTCTGCCAACGCCTGCTGATCGTCAGCTACGGTGGTGACCCGTCGATCGGGACGCGCACGTCGCCTTCCGCCTGAGGCCCGTTCACGGCGTCGCGCGCTTGGCCGGCAGCGGCCGGGCCGGATTGCCGACCACCGTCTCGCCCTCGGGCGGCCCTGAAAGCTGCGCCATTGACCGGCGCCGGTGTGTGGCGATATTGTATGACTGTATGCATACACACCAGCAAACTGTGCTGACCAAACTTCAGCTCGGCGAGTCGGGTGTGCCGATCTATGTGCAGCTGCGCGAGCAGCTACTCGGCGCCATCGGCGCCGGGATCCTGGCGCCGGGCGATCAGATGCCCACCATGCGCCAGGTTGCGGTCGCCCTGAAGGTCGACCTCAACACCGTGCGTCACGCCTACGACGAACTCGAGCGGGCGGGCGCGATCAGGCTGGAGCGCGGCCGCGGCAGCTTCGTCGCCGACGCTCCGCCCAAGATCGACGCCGACGCCCGAGCCACACAAACCGAAAACCTGGCCCGGCAGTCGCTCGCCCTGGCCCAGGCCCAGGGCCTCGACCCGAGGGACCTGGCCCAGCGCATCCTCAGCCTGGCCGCATCGAAGGAACTCGATCGATGAACAGCTACCGCGGCGCCGGCAACCGGCTCGCCGCCTTCCTGGCCCTGGTGGTCATCGCCGCCGGAGTCGCCGTCTGCGTGCTCGGACGCGGCGCGCCGTTGAGCACCGCCATCGGCATCGTGCTCGTCGTGATCGGCGCCTTCATTCCGCAGTCGCTGATGATGGCCAGCCAGTGGGAGCGCGCCGTCGTGCTCCGCATGGGCCGGCTGCACGGCATCAAGGGTCCCGGCGTCTTCTGGATCATCCCGATCCTCGACCGGGTCGCCACCTGGATCGACCAGCGCATCCAGACGACCGAGTTCAACGCCGAGCAGGCGCTCTCGAAGGACACCGTGCCGGTGAACATCGACGCAGTGGTGTTCTGGCAGATCCACGACGCCGAGCGCGCGGCGCTGGAGATCGTCGACTACCGCTCCGGCATCGAGCGGGTGGCGCAGACCAGCTTGCGCGAGATGGTCGGCTCCTCGGCGCTGGCCACGCTGCTCTCCGACCGCAAGCAGGGCGACGAATTGCTGCGCGACGAGATCGCCCGCAAGATCGCCGACTGGGGCATCGCCGTGATGAGCGTCGAGATCCGCGACATCAGCGTGCCGCCCGCGCTGCAGGACGCCATGAGCCGCCAGGCGCAGGCCGAGCGCGAGCGGCTGGCGCGGGTGCTGCTGGGCCAGGCCGAGCAGGAGGTGGCGATCAAGTTCGTCGAGGCCGCCGAAATCTACGCAAGAAGCCCGGCGGCCCTCCAACTGCGCGCGATGAACATTATCTACGAGACGACCAAGGAGCGCGGCGCCACCATCCTGATGCCGAGCGCCATGGTGGATGCGATGAATCCGGGCGCCGTCCTGGGTCTGGCGACCCTGGCGCGGCCGCCCGGACAGCCGACGTGACCGGCGCTGGACGGGCGGGGCCGAGCGATGCGCAGACTGGACTGGTTCCTCGCGGCGGTGATCGTAACCTTCCTGCTCGCCTGCATGGCGGCGCAGGGACTGTCGCGGGCGATGGTGGAGGTGGCCGCCGGCGCGCCCGCGGCCCGCGAGAGCTTCATGCAGCGGCTGGTCAGCCCGAGCGGCGATCCCGTCTCCGTGCAGTGCCCGACGCTGCTGCGTCGCCGATTGACGGACGACCCGGGGGAAGGACGTCGCTGCTGACGTGAGCGGCGGGCCTGACTCGCCTATATTGCGCGGACGATGCCCGATGATGTCTCCGCTCCCGCCGCGCTGATCGGCGCGGCCCTGATCAAGGACGAGGTGAAGCGGCTGCCCGACGCGCCGGGCGTCTACCGCATGTTCGGCGACGACCGCGAGGCGCTCTACGTCGGCAAGGCGCGCTCCTTGAAGAAGCGCGTGGCCCAGTACGCGCAGGGCCGCTTTCACACCCAGCGCATCGCGCTGATGGTCGACCTGACGCGGTCGATGGAGTTCACCACCGTCCGCACCGAGACCGACGCGCTGCTGCTCGAGATCAACCTGATCAAGCAGCTGAAGCCGCGCTTCAACGTGCTGCTGCGCGACGACAAGAGCTTCCCGGAGATCGTCATCCGCCGCGAGCACCCGGCTGCGCAGCTGAAGAAGCATCGCGGCGCCCACTCGATCAAAGGCGACTATTTCGGCCCGTTCGCCAGCGCCTGGGCGGTGAACCGCACGCTGAACACGCTGCAGAAGGCCTTCCTGCTGCGCTCCTGCTCGGACAGCGTCTACGAGACCCGCACGCGGCCGTGCATGCTGCACCAGATCCGCCGCTGCTCGGCGCCCTGCACCGGGCTGATCACGCTGGAGGACTACGCAAAGCTGGTCGACGAGGCCGAGGCGTTCCTGCGCGGCAAGAGCCGGGCGGTGATGGGACGGATGGCCGCAGGAGATGCAGGCCGCCTCCGACGACCTGGAGTTCGAGCGCGCAGCTCGCTTACGCGACCGCATCCGGGCGCTGTCGTCGGTGGCGCAGGAGACCCAGGTCAATCCGGAGACCATCGACGAGGCCGACGTCTTCGCGCTCACCGCCGAGGGCGGCCAGGCCTGCGTGCAGGTGTTCTTCTTCCGCGCCGGCCAGAACTGGGGCAACCGCGCCTACTTCCCGCGCGTCGACAAGACCGACACCGACGCCGAGGTGATGGCCGCCTTCCTCGGCCAGTTCTACGACGACAAGCCGATCCCCAGGCTGATCCTGGTCAACACCGTGCCCGAGGAATGCGAGCTGCTCGCCGAGGCGTTCGGCCTGAAGGCGCGACCGCAAGGTCGAGATCCACCGCCCGCAGCGCGGCGAGAAGCGCGAGATGGTCGACCACGCGCTGACCAACGCCCGCGAGGCGCTGGGCCGGAAGATGGCCGAGAGCTCGGCGCAGTCGCGACTGCTGGCCGGGGTCTGCGAGACCTTCGGCCTCGACGGCAATCCGGAGCGCATCGAGGTCTACGACAACTAGCCACATCATGGGCACGAATGCGGTCGGCGGCATGATCGTGGCCGGGCCCGAGGGCTTCCAGAAGAACCAGTACCGCAAGTTCAACATCAAGAGCACCGAGCTCACGCCCGGCGACGACTACGGCATGATGAAGGAGGTGCTGCGCCGCCGGTTCGCCCGCCTGGCCAAGGAGGAGGAGGCCGGCCAGAACCCGCCGCGGCCCGACCTGGTGCTGATCGACGGCGGCGCCGGCCAGCTGGAGGCGACGCTGGAGGTGATGGCCGACCTCGGCGTCGACGACATCGCGGTGGTGGGCGTCGCCAAGGGGCCCGACCGCGACGCCGGGCTGGAGCGTTTCTTCATGCCGGGCAAGACGCCCTTCATGCTCGAGCCGAAGAGCCCGGTGCTCTACTACCTGCAGCGCCTGCGCGACGAGGCGCACCGCTTCGCCATCGGCACCCACCGCACCCGCCGCGCCATGGAGATGCGCCGCAACCCGCTCGACGAGATCGAGGGCGTCGGCGCCGCGAAGAAGCGCGCCCTGCTGCACGCTTTCGGCTCGGCGCGCGGCGTGTCACGGGCGTCGGTGGACGATCTCTCGAAGGTCGAGGGCGTCAGCGAGGCTCTGGCGCAGCGAATCTTCGACTTCTTCCGCAAGGCGTAACGCCCTGCCCGCGGCGGCCCGCCGTTCCTGCGCACGCCCGACTTCGGCGAGGCCGCCAGGATAGGTCGCTTCCTCGACGCCGACTGATCCGTGCACCACCCTTGGGGCCGGGCTTTCGCGGGGCTGGGTGATCCACCCGATGCCGCCTCGCGGATCCCCCGAGTAGGGTCCGCGCCAATGACGGATCGGGCGCGTTTGCCCAACCGTCGAGGCGCACAAGGCCCGCGGGCTTCGCGGCCGCCGCGCCACATCCGAGGGTGTCGGTGATGGCTTCAGCTGAAGACGTGCCTGCCAAGGGCTCCGGCCCGGGCCCGCAAAAGAAGGACGTCGCGCCCGCCGCGCCCAAGGCGGCGCCCGACACGACCCCGAAGACGGCCGTCGCGACATCCCCTGCGACGCCCAAGACGGCCTCCGAGCCTGTACCGGCGGGCGGCGAGGATCTCGTGGTGGTGACGATGAAGGCCAGCACCGGCTCGATCGTCAGCATCGAGGTGGCGGCGCCCGACGGCTCGCGCCATCAGATTTCGGCGAGCGAGACGGCGCGGCTGGCGGGCGAGCGTCCAACCTTTGCCAGCCTCGTCCACGACGCCTTCGAGGCCGGGATCGCCTGCGTCCTCGACGATGGCGGGGGCGACGAGGTCGCCGCCGAGAGCGAGGAGGACGTCGATCTGCACGACGCGCTGCTCGACGCCCTGATCGAGCGGAGCACGGCCAAGCGGCTGCTGAGCCGCGAGACCCTTTCGAGCGCCGTCTTCGGCACGATTATCCGCGAAGCGTCAGGCAAGGCCGCGCCGCCAGCCTCCGCCTGAGCGCATTCCGTTCTGGGGCCCGGGGGGCTCCGATGGAGAAGATCATGGCCGCATCCACCACGCTCGATCCCGAGCTCGAAACGGGCGGGATCGACGAAGACCGCACGATCCGGCTGCTTGCCGGCGGCGGGGCGATCCGGCGGCGCCGCTTGCGCCGTCTGGTCCTGGCGCATCTGCTCCGCGAACGCGGCGAAGACGAGACCGAAGCGGACGGCGACGAGGACGACGACGACGACGGCGACGACCGCAAGCTCGCCCGCCGGCTGCTGGTCGGCGGCGGCATTCGGCGCCGGCGGCGGATGCGGCGGATCTTGCTGGCGCACCTGCTGCGGGAACGCGCCGATGCGGATGACGACGACGAGGACGACGGCGACGATGACGAGGGCCATCTGGCTCGGCTGCTGATCGGCGTCGGCGTTGCGCGCCGCCGCCGGCTTCGCCGCCTGCTCATCGCCCACCTGATCCGCGAACGCGGCGAAGAGGGCGGCGACGTCGACGACGATGACGACGACGAGGACGAAGGCGGCGAGGACCATCAGTTGGTCCGCTTCCTGATCGGCGCTCGTGCGATCCGCCGGCGGCGTCGCGTGCGCGGTCTGGCGGTCGCCCGCTTCGCGCGCAACCGTGCGGGCGCGGATGATGACGACGACGACGAGGAAGGCGGGAGCGACGATCACCAGCTCGCCCGGTTCCTGATCGGTCGCGGCGGCATGCGTCGGCGGCGCCTGCGCCGCATCGTGCTCGCCCGGATGTTGCGCGAGGACGACGCCGCCTGAGACGGCGCGGCGAGGCGCTTGCGGCGCGCTGCCGCAAGCGCCTCTGTCTCGCTTACGGGCGCCTGACAGCTAACGCCGCCCGGTGGGGCGGTTGATCACGCCGAGCGTGGCGGCGGCCCGCGGGCGGGACATGCGGCTGCGTCATGGCGCGAGCCAGCCGGCGATGGCAAGCTCTGGCCCAACCGCGGTCGGACGGCGCCCATGTCCCTCGACGTCATCGAGCATCACTACAAGAACCTGCTGATCTTCCTGGTCGTGGCTGGGGTGATTGCGCCCCTCTTCAACCGCTTCAAGATCAGCCCGATTCTCGGCTTCCTCATCGCCGGCGTCCTCTTGGGGCCGCAGGGGTTGGAGCGGCTCGGCCCCGCGGTTCCGGCGCTCAAGTGGGTGACCTTCGGCTCGACCGCGGATCTCGCGCCGCTCGCCGAGCTGGGCGTGGTGTTCCTGCTGTTCATGATCGGACTGGAGCTGTCGTGGGACCGCATCCAGACCATGCGCCGGACGATCGCCGGGCTGGGCGTGGCGCAGATCCTCGGCTCCGGCCTGGCGATCGGGCTCGGCGCCGCGGCGTTCGGCGAGCCGCCCGGCGCGGCGGCGGTGATCGGTGCGGCGACGGCGCTCTCCTCGACCGCGCTGGTCATTCCGACCTACGCCCAGCGCCGGCGCCTCGGCAGCACGGCCGGGCGCATCAGCCTGGCGATCCTGCTGGCCCAGGATCTCGCGGCGGCGGCCATCCTGGTCGCCATCGGTCTGCTGGGCGGCCGGCGCGCCGGCTGGAACTGGACCGACGCGCTAGCGCCGGTCGCGATCGGTGCGCTGGCGCTGCTGGCGCTCTTCGTGGGCGGCCGGCTGCTGCTGCGGCCCCTGTTCCGTTCGGCGGCGCAGGCTAAGAGCCCGGAAATCTTCGCCGCGGCGAGCCTCCTGATCGTGGTCGGCTCGGCGGCGGTGGCGGCGGCAGGCGGGCTCTCGATGGCGATCGGGGCTTTCGTCGCCGGCCTGCTGCTGGCCGAAACCGAGTTCCGCCGCGAGGTCGAAGTGGTGATCGACCCGTTCAAGGGTCTGCTGCTGGGCATGTTCTTCGTCTCGGCCGGCGCCGATCTCAACATCCAGGGGATCATCGACCACCCATGGCTGATCGTCGGGACGACGCTGGGCGTCGCCGGCGCCAAGATCGTCGTGGTCTACGGCCTGGCGCGCCTCTACCGCGTGGACGGCCGACGCGCGACGGAGATCGCGCTGCCCCTGGCGCCGGCCGGCGAGTTCGCACTGGTGCTCACCACGCAGGCCGCGGCGGCCGGGCTGATCGGCGCCGGCGCCGCCGACACGGTGATGGTCTCGGCCGGCCTCGGTCTCTTCCTGGTGCCGGCGCTGGCCTGGGCGGGGGCGCGGATCGGCGCCGGGGCGAAACCGCAGGCGAGCGCCGAGCCGCCGCCGGACGCGATCCCGGCAGACGCCGGGCCGGCCGGCGGCGCCGTGCTCGTCGTCGGCTACGGCCGGGTCGGGCGGCTGGTGGGGGAGATGCTGCAGGTCCACGGCCGCGCGTTCACCGCCGTCGACGCCGACCCCGACGTGGTCCGGACAGAGCGCAAGGCCGGGGTGCGGCTCTACTTCGGCGACGCCGGCCGCGAAGCGTTCCTGATGGCCTGCGGGGTCGATACCGCCGCGGCCGTGGTGGTGACCATGGACGCCCCGGCCAAGGTCGACGAGGTGGTGAAGACGGTCCGCGCCCTCAGGCCCGACCTGACCCTGATCGCGCGGGCCAGAGACGCCGATCACGCCGAGCGGCTCTACCGGCTGGGCGTCACCGACGCGGTGCCGGAGGCGATTGAGGCCAGCCTGCAGCTCGCCGAGAACACGCTGGTGGACCTCGGGGTGCCGATGGGCCTCGTCATCGCCTCGATCCACGAAAAGCGCGACGCGATCCGCAAGGGCCTCAGCGAAGGCGCGGCGCGCGAGCTTCCGGTCAGGGCGCTGCGCCGCTCGACGCGGGCACTGGGACCGCGTTGAGGAAAATGGGGACACACACACGTTTTGCCCGGGAATCGGCGCAGGTCCCGCGCGCCGGGAAAAGCGTGTGTGTCCCCATTTTCCTGGTCTAGGTTGCCGGGAAACTTCCGAGGGAGATCACCGTGGCTGACGGGAGTCTGGTCACCGAGACCTGGGACAGGGCGGCGATCCAGGCGCTGTTCGATCCGGCGACCGGGGTGCTCGACCGGCGCGTCCTCTCCGACGAGGCGATCTACCGGCTGGAGCTGGAGCGCATCTTCGCGCGCGGCTGGAACTTCATGTGCCACGACTCCCAGCTGAAGGCGCCGGGCGACTACCTGGTCAGCTGGATCGGCGAGGACCAGGTGATCGTGGTCCGCGGCGAGGATCGGGCGATCAACGTGCTGCTCAACACCTGCCGGCATCGCGGCAACGCGCTGTGCCGCGCCGAGCAGGGCCGCGCCAAGTCGTTCGTCTGCAGCTACCACGGCTGGAACTACGCGCTCGACGGCCGGCTGCATCGGCGCGCCGGGCGCCTCGACCTACTATCACGGCGAGCTCGACCGCGAGCGGCTGGGCCTGGTGAAGGCGCGGGTGGAAAGCTACCTCGGCTTCCACTTCGCGACGCTGGCGGACGACGCGCCGTCGCTCTTCGACTACCTCGGCGAGGTCGGCCGCACCGGGCTCGGCATGGTCTGCGCCCACGGCGAGGTCGAGATGGCGCCGGGCATTCAGAAGAACGTCGTCGGCTGCAACTGGAAGATCGCCGTCGACAACCTGTTCGACTGGTACCACGTGCCCTACAGCCATGCCTCGGCCAACACCGCCGGCTTCCTCGACGTCGCCCGCATCCAGCATCCGAAGGACCAGATGGTGATGCTGGGCGAGTGGGGGCACGCCATCGGCGGTCCGGGCATGCCGAAGGCGCGGCAGGCCGAGATCGACGCCATGTCCGACGACGAGCGCGACGCCGCCTCCCGCGCCCAGCCCCCGGGGTCTGACCGGCTGCGTCCGCGCGAGGCGGCCGAGCTGATGGGACCGGTGGGTGTGCGCAGCTACGGCCACCCGAACATCTTCCCGAACCTCTGGATCACCCTCAGCGGCATGCAGATGTGCCTCAGGCTGCCGCGCGGCCCGTCGGCGACCGAGCTCTGGTGGTTCACTTTCGTGCCGAAGCACGCCCACCCGCAGCTGAAGCGTCGGATCGTCCAGCAGGCGATCCACATCTTCGGCCCGGCGGGCCTCTTGGAGCAGGACGACGGCGACAACTGGGGCCAGGCCACCCGCTCGGCCCGCGGCGTCGCCAGCCGACGTGTCGGGCAGCACATCGGCATGGGCCTCGGGCACGGCGAGACGGCCGACGCCGGAAACGGCGCACGCTATGTCGAGGGCCTCGTCAGCGAGCACGGCCAGCGCTGGCTCTACCGCGCCTGGACCGAGTGGGTGGCGGCGCGCGACTGGGCCGAGCTGAGGGCCAACCACTCGGCCCCGCCGACCGGCGTGATCTGATGACGGCGCTCGAACGCACGGCGCCCGCCGCCGAGGGCTGGGAGGCGACGCCGCTCTCCGAGCGCGCCGTCCTGCAGTACGAGGTCGAGCAGTTCCTCTATGCCGAGGCGGCGCTGCTGGATGCGCGGCGCTACCGCGACTGGCTGGGCTTGCTGGCCGACGACATCCACTACTGGATGCCGATCCGGCGCACGGTCACCACCGCCGACCTCGACCTGGAGTTCACCAGACCCGGCGAGATGGCCTACTTCGACGACGACCGCGCGATGCTGGAGATGCGGGTGAGGAAGCTGGAGGCCGGCTCGGCCTGGTCGGAGGACCCGCCGTCGCGCTCGCGCCATTTCGTGTCGAACGTGCGGATCCTGGGCGCCCTCGGCGACGAGATCACCCTGGAGGCGGCCTTCCACCTCTACCGCTCGCGCCTCAACTCCGAGGAGGACAACTGGGTAGGGCCGCCGCATCGACGTGCTGCGGCGCGCCGAGGCGGCGAGCGGCTTCCGGCTGGCCCGCCGCCACCTCTTCCTCGACCAGACGGTGATCCTTTCGGCCAACATGAGCACGATCTTCTGAGGGACCATGGGCGCGCTGGACGGACAATCGGTGCTGATCACCGGCGGCGCCTCGGGCCTGGGCCGCGCGGTCGTCGAGCGCTTCCTGGAGGAAGGCGCGCAAGTCGCGGTGCTCGACCGCACGCCGGAGCGGCTCGGCGACCTGGCGGCCCGCATCGAGGTGGTCGCCGGCGACGTGCGCTCGCTCGCCGACAACCAGCGCGCGGCCGACGCCGCCATCGCCCGCTTCGGCAAGCTCGACTGCGCGATCGGTAACGCCGGCATCTGGGACTACTCGGTCTCGCTCGACGCGCTGGCGCCGGACAAGATGGACGCAGCGTTCGACGAGGTGTTCCACATCAACGTCAAGGGCTGCCTGAACCTCGCCAAGGCGGCGCTGCCGGCGCTGGTGCGCTCGTCCGGATCGCTGATCTTCACGGTCTCCAACGCCGGGTTCGATCCGTCCGGCGGCGGGCCGCTCTACACCGCCTCCAAGCACGCCCTGGTCGGCCTGATCAGGCAGCTGGCCTACGAGCTCGCGCCGTCGGTGCGGGTGAACGGCGTCGCGCCCGGCCCGATCGAGACCGACCTGCGCGGGCCGGCGTCGCTGGGCATGGCGGACCGCGCGATCAGCAGCGTCAAGCTCTCCGAGGTGGCCGCGCCGAACGTGCCGCTCGGCAAGGTGCCGGCGACCGCCGACTATGCCGGCGGCTACGTGTTCCTGGCCTCGCGCCGCGACGCCCGGCCGGCCACCGGCGGCGTGCTCAACCTCGATTCCGGCATCGGCGCGCGCGGCATCGGCCGCATCGCCGGCGGTGCGCGCCTCGCGGCCAAGTACGCGCCGGGCCAGGCCCAGGTGTGACGCGCCGCCTGGAGACGACGATCGCCGTCGCCGGCGCCGGGCCGGTCGGCATGTCGCTGGCGATCGACGCCGCCATGCGCGGCGTCGATGTGGTGGTGCTGGAGGCGCGGCAGGCCGGCGAGCCGCCGAGCTCGAAGTGCAACACCGTGGCCGCCCGAACGATGGAGACCTTCCGCCGGCTGGGTGTCGCCGACGAGGTGCGCGCGGCCGGCCTGCCGGACGACTTCCCGACCGACGTCATCTACTGCACCTCGGTCTGCGGCTACGAGTTGACCCGCATCCGCCAGCCGTCGCGGCTGGAACGCGGCCAGCCCGGCTTTCCTGACAGCCACTGGCCGACGCCCGAGCCCGTCGTGCGCGTCAGCCAGCTCTATCTGGAGCCGATCCTGCTCGCCCGGATGCTGCGCGAGCCCCGGGTGCGGCTGCTCAACCAGACCGTCGTCGAGGGTTACGAACAGGACGAGGCCGGCGTCAGCGTCTTCGCCAAGGACGCGGGCGGCGAGGACGTGATCGTGCGGGCGCGGTTCCTGGCCGGTTGCGACGGCGGGCGCAGCACCGTGCGCCGGCAGATGGGCGTGGCGCTGCAGGGCGACGCGCAGCTCGGCCGCACCCGCTCGTCGCTGATCCGCGCGCCGGGCTTGCGCGCTCTGTTCGGCGAGCGGCGACCGGTCTGGATGAGCTGGGTCTCCAACCCGCGCATCCGCGGCACGGTGATCGCCATCGACGGCAAGGACGTCTGGCTGGTGCACCGCTCGCTGGGCGGCCGGATGGCCGACTTCGACGACCTCGACTTCGACCAGTCGATCCGCGACGTGCTCGGCGTCGGCCCCGACTTCACCTGGGAAGTGCTGAACCACGAGGACTGGGTCGGCCGCCGGCTGGTGGCCGAGCGCTTCCGGGACCGGAACGTGTTCATCGCCGGCGACGCGGCGCACCTGTGGGTGCCGTTCGCCGGCTACGGCATGAACGCCGGCGTGGCCGACGCCATGTCGCTGTCGTGGGCGATGTGCGCGGTGGCGAAGGGCTGGTGGGCGGACGCGGGGTTCCTGGACGCCTACGAGGCCGAGCGGCAGCCGATCACCGACCAGGTCTCGCGCCTCGCTATCGGCAAGGTGATGGAGAACGCCGCGGTGCTGGGCGCCGGGCCCGTGCCCGCCATCCTCGAGGAACCGGGCGCGGCCGGCGACGCGGCGCGCGCCGAGCTCGGCGAGAAGCTGCGCGAGATCAACAAGCCGCAGTTCGCGCCCGCCGGGCTCAACTTCGGCTACTTCTACGATCGCTCGCCGATCATCGCCTACGACGGCCAGGCCGCGCCGCCCTACGACATGGGCTCCTTCACGCCATCCACGGCGCCGGGTTGCCGGTTGTTCTATTTCCGGCTGGCCTCCGGCGGCTCGGTCTATGACGCGCTCGGGCCTGACTACACGCTCGTCCGCTTCCGGCCACAGATCAACGCGGCGCCGCTGATGCGGGCCGCCGCCGCGGTCGGCCTGCCGCTGAAGCTGCTCGATGTCGAGCCCCACCAACGCCTGAAGGCGCCCCGTACGCCGCTGATCATCGTGCGGCCGGACCAGATGATCGCCTGGCGGGGGGACGCCGCGCCCGCCGATCCTGCTAAGCTTGTGGACCGGCTGCGCGGCGCGGCGGCCGACTAGAGAAACGACGCCGAGGGAGACGAAGCCGCATGGTCGGCCGCTACGGTCCGCACAATCCGGACGAGACCTACGTCCCGCACAAGTATCCGGAGCAGCTGTTCGACACCGGCGAGGTCGCGATCAACTACGTGACCGCCGGCGAGGCCGCGAGCCCGGCGCTGCTGCTGATCCCCGGCCAGACCGAGTCCTGGTGGGGCTACGAGGCGGCGATCGACCTCCTGAAGGACAGCTTCCAAGCTCTTCGCGGTCGACCTGCGCGGTCAGGGCCGCTCCGGCCGCACGCCGGGCCGCTACACGCTCGACAACATGGGCAATGACCTGGTGCGGTTCATCCAGGGCGTCATCAAGCGCCCGACCGTGGTGAGCGGGCTGTCGTCGGGCGGCGTGCTCTCGGCCTGGCTCTCGGCCTACGCGCCGCCGGGCCTGGTCCGCGCCTGCCACTACGAGGACCCGCCGCTGTTCTCCTCCGAGGTGAACACCTCCTGCGGCCAGGGCATCCGCCAGACCATCGGCCCGATCTTCGCGATGTACGCCAAGTACCTGGGCGACCAGTGGACCGTCGGCAACTGGGCGGGCTTCGTCGCCAACCGGGCCAGCGAGCTGCACCCCTGGATGGCCGCCATGCCCGCCGCGGACGAACCGCCGCAGAGCCTGAAGGAGTACGATCCGGAGTGGGCGCGGGCGTTCTGGACCGGCTCGGTCGCGGCGAGCTGCGACCACGCGCGGATGCTCAAGGCGTGAAGGTCCCGGTGCTCTTCACCCACCACTTCCGCCGGGTCGACGAGGCGACCGGCCAGCTGATGGGCGCGATCTCCGACGTGCAGGCCGGCCGGGTCCGCGAACTGGTCGAAGGCGCCGGCCAGCCGTTCGACTACCGCTCGTTCCCGCAGATGGGCCACGCCATGCACAGCCAGGACCCAGCGCTCTTCGCCACCACCCTGACCGAGTGGGCGCTGGGGCTGCCAGCCGGGTGAGCGTCGCCGCCCTGCGCGCCCCGGAGTGGGGGGCTGTCGCCGGCAAAGCCGCGGTCAGCGCACCGCACGACCTTAGCGGCCAGTCCCTGAGAGCCCCCCATCCCCAACCCCTTCCCCTCGCGGGGGAAGGGGCTCCGCTTCGAACCCATGGAAGGTCGCGAACGCCTCGATCGGCTCGCGCTCGGCGACCAGGTGGTTCACCGGAGCGGCCTCGTCGGCCCAGCCGAGCGAAACCCCGCAGACGATCCACTGATCCTCGGGCACCTGCAGCACCCGGCGGGTGACCGTCCAGTAGCAGTTCCAGGCGCCTTGCGGGCAGCTGCTCGAGGCCGCGGGCGTGGGCGGCCAGCAGCAGGGTCTGGATGAACATGCCGGTATCCAGAAAGCTCATGCAATCCAGCGACTTGTCGATCGTGAAGATCAGCCCGACCGGCGCGTCGAAGAACTTGTAGTTGCGGCTCCACTGCGCCCAGTTGGCCGACTGGTCGCCGCGCGGAATGCCGATCAGGCTGTACATCGCCTTGCCGAGGGCGCGGGCGCGGCCGACGTAGGGCTCGGTGCGGCGCGCCCGGGGGAACTCGGCGCTGGTGTCGCTCGGCTGCGTCTCGCGGTGCGCCAGCACCTCGGCGACCAGCCGGTCGCGCACCTCGCCGGCCACCACGTGCACCTTCCAGGGCTGGATGTTGGTGCCGGAGGGCGCGCGCCGGGCGCAGTCCAGCAGCTCGCGGACCAGCGCCAGCGGCACCGGATCGGGCCTGAAGGCGCGAGCGGACCGGCGCTGGTGAAGGACATCGTCGAACAGCAAGCTCATCTCCCCGACATTCTCGCGCACTCAACTAGCGCATCGGCGCCCGTGTTGCGCGCGTCAGAGTTTCTGCCCTGACCTCGGCCGCCTCGCCGCGCTAAAGACCAGCCGAGCTTAGCTGGAGACGCCCATGCCTGCCCCCAAGACGGCCCTCGTCACCGAGCACGTCGCCAGGAGCGCGCGGCACACCAGCTTCTATCTGGCGTCGGGACCGGAGGACGGGCCGCTGATCATGTTCGTGCACGGCTGGCCGGAGCTCTCGATCAGCTGGCGCCACCAGCTGCCGGCATTCGGCGGCTTGGGTTTCCGCGGCGATCGCGCCGGACATGCGCGGCTACGGCCGCTCCAGCGTCTATCCGCGCCACGAGGACTACGCGCTGAGCGAAAGCACCGCCGACATGATCGAGCTGATCGACAGCCTCGGGCGCGAGCAGGCGGTGTTCGTCGGCCACGACTGGGGCAGCCCGGTGGTCTGGAGCCTGGCGAGCCAGCATCCGGACCGCTGCCTCGGCGTCGCCAACCTCTGCGTGCCCTACATCCCGGCCGGCTTCGCGCCGGCCAACATCATCCCGCTGGTCGACCGCGAGGTCTATCCGGAGGCCGAGTATCCCGGCCGGCCAGTGGGACTACCAGCTGTTCTACGAGGAGAGCTTCGCCAAGGCCTGCGGCGGCTTCGAGCACAACATCGAGGCGACGGTGAAGGCGCTGTTCCGGGCCGGCAACGCGGCCGGCGAGGGCCAGCCGGCGATCACCGCCGCGGTGCGCAAGCTGGGCGGCTGGTTCGGCGCCCTGCCCGGCGCGCCCGACCTGCCGCGCGACGACAGCGTGCTCACCGAAGAGGACTTCCGCGCCTACGCCGCGGCGCTGAAGCGCAACGGCTTCTTCGGCCCGGACAGCTGGTACATGAACGCCGAGCGCAACATCGCCTTCGCCAGCAGCGCCAAGAACGGCGGCCGGCATCGACCTGCCGGTGCTCTTCCTGCACGCCGCCTACGACTGGGTCTGCGAGACCCGCCGCTCGCGCCTCGCCGAGCCGATGCGCGCGGCCTGCTCCAACCTGACCGAAGCCGTCACCCACACCGGCCACTGGATGGCGCAGGAGGACCCCAGCTTCGTCAACGCCGCGCTGGCCCGCTGGCTGGCGGTGCAGTTCCCGGCCCTCTGGCCCAGCCTGACGAAGGGCGGTAAGCCGGCCTGACGCGAGGACGGGAGAGAAACGATGACCGAGCTGGTGACCACGGCCGACGCCGGCCACGTGCGGACGATCACCCTGAACCGGCCGGAGAAGAAGAACGCGCTCTCCAATGCGCTGGCCTGGGGCGTGGTCGAGGCGATCGATGCGGCGGCGAAGGACGACAACGTCTGGGTGATCGCGATCACCGGCAGCGGCGACAGCTTCTGCGCCGGCCTCGACCTGTCGCCCGGCGGCGAGCGCTACCACCCGGCCTCGCCGATGTCCGCGCAGCTCGACGATCTCGGCTGGGTGTCGAACTTCCTGCTGGCGATCCGCAAGCGCTGCGACAAGCCGGTGGTGGGCGCGATCAACGGCGTGGCGGTGGGCGCCGGTCTCGGCCTCGCGATGGCCACCGACGTGCGGATCGTCGCCCGCGGCGCGCGGCTGATGGCCGGCTACACCCGCATCGGCGGCTCGCCGGACGCGGGGCTCACCGTCACCCTGCCGCAGGCGATGGGCTACGAGCGGGCGCTGCGCTTCATGATGGAGAACCGCACCGCGAACGGCGAGGAGGCGGTGGCCTGGGGCATGGCCGGCGAAGTGGTCGACGACGACAAGCTGGCGGCGCGGTGCGCCGACTACTGCGCCCAGCTCTGCGAATGGTCGCCGATCACGCTCAGGCTCCTGAAGCGCGGCATGGTGAAGTCGCTGGAGAGCACCGACCTCGAGCAGCAGCTGCGCTACGAGCTCACCAACATCCGCATGGCGTTCGGCAGCGAGGACGCCAAGGAGGCGCGCCAGGCCTTCTTCGAGAAGCGCAAGCCGGTGTTCCAGGGGCGCTGACGCCAGCGGAAGGGCGCTGGGCAGGGAGCGCCGCATGCCGATCCTGAGCCTGGAAGGGGCCATGGCGATGGCCGGCCGCGTGCTGGCCGCGCGCTATCCGGACGCCGACGCCGCCTTGCTGACCGGGTCGAACGCCAGAGGCGACGCGACGGCGGGCTCCGACCTCGACCTTATCGTGCTCTACGCCAAGCTGCCGCGGTCCCGGCGCGAGTCGTTCATGTTCGAGGGCGATGCCGGTCGAGGTCTTCCTGCATGATCCGGAGACGCTCGCGTGGTACTTCAACGCCGACCTCGAGGCCGGCCGGCCGGGCATGCACAACATGGTCGCGGAGGGTCGCAGCCTTGGTCCGCGGCCGGCGTTGGCCGAACGGCTGCGGGCACAGGCCTGCGCCGGTCTGGCCGCCGGACCGCCGCCGTTCAAGCCCGAGCAACTGGACCTGTTCCGCTACCACATCACCGACCGCATCAACGACCTGCGCGACGAGCGCGATCCCGCCGAGGTCGTCGCCACCGGCGTCTGGCTCTACGACGCGCTCGCCTCGCTGATCCTGCGCGGCCGTGGCCGATGGATGGGGACCGGCAAGTGGACTCCCCGCCACTTGAAGGCGCTCGATCCGGTGCTGGAGCGGCGATTCTCGACCGCCTTCGAGGCGCTGTTCGCCCGCTGTGACGCCGGCCCGGTCATCGCGCTGGCCGAAGCCGAACTCGCGCCGCATGGCGGCCTGCTGTTCGACGGCTACCGGAACGAGTCGGCGGAGTCGGCGCGGCTGCCGGGACCGCCGGAAGCCGGATGAGCTGGCATTTCTTTCCCCTCGCCAAGCTGGGCGCGACGATCCTGGCGCCCAGCCACCTGCTGCTCTGGCTCGCGCTGGCCACCGCGATTGCGCTGGTCTTCGGCCGGCCGCGGCTCGGCCGGGGCCTCGCCATCGTCACCGCGCTGCTCTTCGTGGTGTTCGGCGTGCTGCCGACCGGCTACCTGGTGGCGCAGCGGCTGGAGAACGAGATCCCCCGCCCGGTCCTGCCGGCGCGCATCGACGGGATCGTCGAGCTGGGCGGCGGGCTCGGGGCCGACATCCTGGCCGCCCGCCACGCCCCGGCCGTTGCGCTCAGTGAGTCGCGGGTGGTCTCCACCTACGAGCTGGCCAGGCGTTATCCGGCGGCGCGAGTGGTGTTCACGGGCGGCTGGGGGCGCTACCCGGACGCCGGCGCGGCCGCCTACGTCTTCGCGCAGATGGGCCTGGATCCGAGGCGGCTGACGCTGGAGCCCCGCGCTCGTGACACTTTCGAGAACCTGCTGTTCACGCGCCGCGCTGGTCGGGCCGAAGCCCGGCGAGACCTGGGTGCTGGCGACCTCGGCGCTCCATATGCCGCGGGCGATGGCGGTGGCGCGGCGGCTCGGCTGGCCGATGATCCCGTGGCCGACCGACTATCAGACGCGGCCGGCGGGCGGGCCGCCGCTGGCCGACTGGCTCGACGTGGTCGACAACCTCCAGCGCACCGATATGGCGCTGCACGAGGTGGTGGGCCTGATTGCCTACCGGGCGCGGGACTCTGGCCCTCCGCCGCTCCTTGGCAACGCTGCGGCCCCTGGCGCGCTATCCAACGCGCCGAAGGAGAGCGCCGCGCCGTGAAGCACCTGCCCAATCTGCTGACCGCGCTGCGCCTCGTGCTGTCGCTGTTCGTGTTCTTCGCGCTGCTCTTTGCAGGTCGGGCCCAAGTGCTGGAGCTGGACGTTCCCCTGGCGCTGGCGCGCTGGGCGTTCGCAGCGTTCGTCGTCGCCGCGGTGACCGACTTCTTCGACGGCTGGCTGGCGCGGCGCTTCAACGTCGTCAGCGTGGCTGGCGCGATCCTCGATCCGATCGCCGACAAGGTGCTGATCTGCGCCGCCATCCTCGGTCTGATGACCATCGACACGACATTGGCGTTCGTGATCCCCGCCGCGCTGATCCTGTTCCGTGAGTTCTCGGTCAGCGCGCTTCGGGAGGTGACGGCCGCCCGCGGCGTGAAGCTGCCGGTGACCCTGTTGGCCAAGTGGAAGACCACCCTCCAGCTGGTGGCGCTCGGCGCGGATATGGTCGTGGCGACCTGGCCGGCGTTTTTCGGCCTGCCGATCAACCCGGCCGTATTCCACGAGGCGGCTTTCGGCGCCCACGCTCTGTTCTGGCTGGCTTGCGCGGTGACCCTGATCACCGGCGTCCAGTATGGCGTGCAGGCCTATCGCGGCCTGTCTTCCACCCTTTCTTCGGCAAGGCGAGGGTGACTTCAGGTGTCCCGGAATGTCAAATGGCCGCCAGGGCCCCCAGGAGCCTCGCCAGCGGCTTTGGTGCCGGTACCTCTAGTACCCTAGCGCAAGTCCTCGCCGCGGGGCTCTGGCGCCCCTCCCAGGCCCGCAAAGCGGCATCCTGGCGGCGACTGCCGGCCTGACGAGCCGGATCGCTGCTAGCCGGCCAGCCGCTGGTCCTCGATCACCGGGGCGGGACGGGTCGGACGGGAGAGCAGCGACAGCCATTGCGGATCGCCGATCTTGGCGACGAACTTGTCGGCCGGCAGCGGGCGGGCGAAGAAGAAGCCCTGGAACAGCGAGCAGCCGAGCAGCCGCAGCGCCTCGACCTCCTCCGGCGTCTCGACGCCCTCTGCCAGCACCGCGATGTCGAGCCGCCGTCCCAGTTCGATCAGCGCCGCGCACACCGCCTGGCTGTCGTGCCGATTGGCCACGTCGGTGACGAACTTGCGATCGATCTTCAGCTTCGAGAAGGCCAGCGACTGGAAGTTGGCGAGGCTGGAGGCGCCGGCGCCGAAGTCGTCGATGGCCACCGCCACGCCGATGCTGGCAAACGTCTCCAGCGTCTTGCGGGTGTGGGAAGGGTCGCGCATCAGCGACGCCTCGGTGAGCTCCAGCTCCAGCCGCGCCGGCTTCAGCTCCGAGCGCCGCAGCACGTCGGCGATCATCGTGGAGAGCTCGGGGTCGCGGAACTGCCGCTGCGAGAGATTGACGCCCACCTTGAAGCCCGGCAGGCCGAGGCTCTCGAAACCCCGGGCGTCGCGGCAGGCCTGTTCGAGCACCCAGCGGCCGACCTCGCCGATCAGACCCGACTGCTCCATCACCGGCAGGAACTTGGCCGGCGGGATCGCGCCCAACTCCGGGTGACGCCAGCGCAGCAGCGCCTCGGCGCCCACCACCCGGCTGGCGGTGAGATCGATCACCGGCTGGTAGAACAGCGCCAGCTCCTTGCGGAAGATGGCCTGGCGCAGCGCCTGCTCCATCGCGTGGCGCGCCTCGGCGTCGACCGAGCTTTCGTCGGAGAAGTAGGCCAGCCGGTCGCCGGCCGCGCGGCCAGCCTTGCCGACCGCCGCGACGGCGCGCGACAGCAGCGTCGGACCATCGAGCCCGTCGTCCGGATAGATCGCCGCGCCGACCCGAACGTCGGGGATGATGTGCAGGTCGCCTTCGCCGAGCGGCTGGGCCAGCTGCGCGGCCAGCGTCTGCAGCGCTTCGCGCCCCGCCTTCGGGCCGTCGGTGTCGCAGAACCACACCGCGAACGAGTCGCGGTCGATCTGGGCGTACGGCCGGCGGGCGCCGACGCAGTCGACCAGCCGCGTCGCGAACGCCTGCAGCGCCTTCTCGGCGCCGCCCTTGTCGACGGCGATCAGCCGCTCGAACTGGGCCAGACGCAGCACGCCGAGCAGCGTCGGCGGGCAATTCTCCCGCGCCACGTCGCGGGTGATGGCGGCCATCAACGGCTCGCGCGTCGAAACGCCGGTGACCGGATGGCGGTTGGCGAGCCGGTGGCGGACCGACTCCAGCCGCGCCGCCACCGCATCGACGTCGCGCATCGCGCCCAGCATCTCGTCCTTCGACTTGCTTTTGGTCTCGGCGCTGGCCAGCGCGGCGTTGGCGCGAACGCCGTCCGCCACCACGCTGACCGCGACCAGCAGCGTTCGCAGCGCCAGCAGCGAGAGCACGCTGACGCAGCCCGCGGCGATCACCAGCGCCGGCGCGGCCCAGTGCAGCGTGAAGAAGCGCGGCTGGGTGACGAGGGCGGCCGACACCCAGAACGGCAGGGATGCGGCCAGGACGCCGAGGCCCAGCGCCTTGGCGCGGAACGACAGGCCGGGCACGGCGAGCAGGGCGCGGGACGACGAGGAGAGTTCCATGGCGAAGGCAGTTTGAGCGCTGCGGTCCTTCCATCGAGTGAAAGTTCTTGGTGAAGCGCCGCTAACCGTGTCGCCCCCGCATGGCTTGCCTTTTGGCGCCGGCGCCGGCCTTCATGCGCCTGCAACGGGCCTCGGGAGACCCATGAGCGAACTCGCGTCGGCGCCCGCGCCGAGGAACGTCATCGTCGTGCTGCTGGACAGCCTCAACCGGCACATGCTGGGCGCGTACGGCGGCGCCGAGTTCGAGACCCCGAACCTCGACCGGTTCGCGGGCGGCGCCGTGCGCTTCACGCGCCACTACACCGGCTCGCTGCCCTGCATGCCGGCCCGGCACGACATCCTCTGCGGCGCGCTCGACTTCCTCTGGAAAGCCTGGGGCTCGGTGGAGATCTGGGAGGACGCCATCACCTGCGCGCTCAGGGAAGAAGGCGTCGTCACCCAGCTGATCAGCGACCACCCGCACCTCTTCGAGACCGGCGGCGAGAACTACCACGTCGATTTTGGCGGCTGGGACTACCAGCGCGGCCACGAGGGCGACGCCTGGAAGACCCGGGCCGATCCCAGCTGGGCCGGCGCGCCGTCGTTCGGCCGCGGCCACATGCCCTACGACGACAGCCGCGGCTGGTTCCGCTCCGAGGCCGATTTCCCGGGGCCGAAGACCATGACCGCGGCCACGCGCTGGATCGACGAGAACGCCGGCGCGCATGAGCGCTTCTTCCTGTTCGTCGACGAGTTCGACCCGCACGAGCCGTTCGACACCCCCGAGCCGTGGGCCTCGAAGTACGATCCGGACTGGGAAGGTCCGCACCTGATCTGGCCGCCTTATGCGGTGGGCGCCCTCGAGCGCGGGCGTGCTGACCGAGCGCCAGGCGCGGCAGATTCGCGCCCAGTACGGCGCCAAGCTCTCGATGATCGACCACTGGTTCGGCACGCTTGCTGGGCGCGATCGACGCCCACGGGCTGGCCGAAGACACCATGGTGGTGCTCTGCACCGACCACGGACATTACCTCGGCGAGAAGGACATCTGGGGCAAGCCGGGCTGTCCGGTCTACCAGCCGCTCGGCCACATCCCGCTGATGATCCGCGCGCCAGGCGTTGCGCCCGGCGCCTGCGATGCGCTGACGACCGCGGTGGACATCTTCGCGACGCTGGCCGACGTCTTCGGCGTGACGCTTCGCCAGCGCACCCATGGCCGCTCGCTGCTGCCGCTACTGCGCGGCGAGGCGACGTCGGTGCGGGACTGGCTGCTGACCGGCGTCTGGGGCCGCGAGGTGATCCTGGTGACCGGACGCCACAAGTACGTGCGCGGGCCGGCCGGCGACAACACGCCGCTCTCGATGCTCTCCAACCGCTGGTCGACCATGCCGACCCACGGGCGGCTGGCGCGCTACGACGCGCTGCCGCTGCCGGACGAGCGCGCCTTCCTCGACCGCATGCCCGGCTCCGACGTCCCGGTGATCCACCAGCAGTGGGGGGCCGGCGACCGCGTCCCCTACTGGGCGCTCTACCGGTCGTCCGGCAACCACCTCTACGACCTCGAGAACGATCCGAACGAGGACGAAAACCTCGCCGGCGCCCCGCTCGAAGCTCAGCTGGCGGAGCAGCTCCGCGTCGCCCTGACCGAGCTCGAAGCCCCAGCCACCCAGTTCCAGCGGTTGGGATATGAATCCTGCCCCCGCCAGGGGACGGACGGAGATGCGCTATCGCCAGAGCACCGGCTCGACGACCTGGGCCTTTGCCGACCTGAAGGAGGTGATGGCCAAGGCGACGCCGCTGCGCTCGGGCGACGTGCTGGCCGGGGTCGCCGCTGGCTGCGCCGAGGAAGCGGTGGCGGCGCGGATGGTGCTGGCCGACCTGCCGCTGGCGACGTTGCTCGCCGAGCCGCTGGTCCCCTACGAGGCCGACGAGGTCACCCGGCTGATCTGCGACGGCCACGACGCAGCCGCCTTCTCACCTATCGCGTCGCTGACTGTCGGCGAGTTCCGCGAGTTCCTGCTGGCCGAGACCACGACCACGCAGACGCTGGCGGCGCTCGCGCCCGGCGTCACGCCGGAGATGGCCGCGGCGGCCAGCAAGATCATGCGGAACCAGGACCTGATTCTGGCCGCCAGCAAATGCCGGGTGGTGACGGCGTTTCGCAACACCCTCGGCCTGCCCGGGACGATGTCGGTGCGGCTGCAGCCCAACCACCCGACCGACGACCTGGCGGGGATCACCGCCTCGATCCTCGACGGCCTCTTCTACGGCTGCGGCGACGCGGTGATCGGGATCAATCCGGCCACCGATAGCCCCGCCGTGATCGGCGAGCTGACGCGGCGCCTGGACGAGATCATCGGCCGCTTCCAGATCCCGACCCAGGGCTGCGTGCTCACCCACGTGACCAGCGCCATCGGCCTGATCGAAGAGGGCGCGCCGGTCGACCTGGTCTTCCAGTCGATCGCCGGGACGCAGGGCGCCAACGCCAGCTTCGGCGTCAGCCTCTCGCTGCTCGGCGAAGCGCTCGACGCCGGCGCGCTCGCAGCGGCGCGGGACGGTGGGCGACAACGTCATGTACTTCGAGACCGGCCAGGGCTCGGCTTTGTCGGCCGGCGCCGACTACGGCCTCGACCAGCAGACCGTCGAGGCCCGCGCCTACGCGGTGGCACGCGCCTTCGAGCCGCTGCTGGTCAACACCGTGGTCGGCTTCATCGGGCCGGAGTACCTCTACGACGGCAAGCAGATCGTCCGCGCCGGCCTGGAGGACCACTTCTGCGGCAAGCTGATGGGCGTCCCGATGGGGGTGCGACGTCTGCTACACCAACCACGCCGAGGCCGACCAGGACGACATGGACGTGCTTCTGACCCTGCTGGCCGCGGCGGGGGTCAACTTCGTGATGGGCGTGCCGGGCGCGGACGACGTGATGCTGAACTATCAGTCCACCTCGTTCCACGACGCGCTCTACGTGCGCGAGCTCTTCGGGCTGAAGCGGGCGCCGGAGTTCGAGACCTGGCTGCAACGCATGCGGCTGACCGATGCTGCGGGCCGCCTGGCGTCGCCGGGCCGCGGGCACGCACTGCTGAGCGCCGCTGCCCCCCTGGGGATCGCTCCGTGACCGCCGATCCCTGGACCGAGCTGCGCCGGCTGACACCTGCCCGCATCGCGCTCGGTCGCGCCGGGCCAGCGCTGCCGACGCGGGAAGTGCTGGCCTTCGCGCTCGACCATGCCAAGGCCCGGGACGCGGTGCATCTGCCGTTTGACGCCGACGCCGTGGCCGCGCAGCTGGCGCAGCTCGGCCTCGTCAGCCAGAGTGTCGCCAGCGCCGCGCCGGACCGGGCGACCTATCTGCGCCGTCCCGACCTCGGCCGTCGGCTGGCGGCCGGCGAACGCGACCGGCTCGAGGCCGCGCCTTCCCGTGGCGGCGATGTGGCGATCGTCGTCGCAGACGGGCTCTCCAGCGCCGCGGTCCACGCCCATGCCGCCCCGTTGATCGCTGCGCTGGCGCCGCGTCTCGACGACGCCGGCCTACGCCGCACCGACGTCGTGCTGGCCCACCAGGGCCGCGTGGCGCTGGGCGATGCGATCGGCGAGGCGCTGGGCGCGCGCCTCGTCGTGGTGCTGATCGGCGAGCGGCCCGGCCTGTCCTCCCCGGACAGTCTCGGCGCCTACGTCACCCTCGCCCCAAAGGTCGGCCGCACCGACGCCGAGCGCAACTGCGTCTCCAACATTCGTCCGGCCGGCCTGGGCTACGAGGAGGCCGCGTTCCGCATCGCCTGGCTGGTCCGCGCCGCGCTGCAGCTCGGCGCCACCGGTGTCGCGCTGAAGGACGACAGCGGGCTGGAAGCCACCCGCCTCACGGCGACCGCAGCGGCGCGGCTGGCGCCTCCCGGCGCCATGACCGGCGCCGACGTCCGGTTCGCCGATCCGATTGCCGAGCGCATCGTCGCCTTCATCCGGGAGATCGGGCTGACGGTGGAGCGCGGCGACGTCGCCAAAAGCCTGCTGCCGGGCATCGCGGTCCGGCGCGGCGGGCTCGTCGTCGATGCGGCGCGGCTCGCCTATCCGGGCGATCTGCTGCACGAGGCGGGACATTTGGCGATCGTCGACCCGGAACGCCGCGCGGTCCTGGACGACGTGGGGAGCGACGCTGGCGAGGAAATGGCGGCGCTTGCCTGGTCCTATGCCGCCGCGTCCTGCCTCGGCCTCGATCCGGGCGTCGTCTTCCACGCCGATGGCTATCGCGGCGGGTCGGCCAACCTGATCGAGGCGTACGACGCCGGCGGGGGCCCCGGCGTCCCGCTGCTGCAATGGTGGGGCATGACCGCGGGGTGGAATGGCGTGCCGCCGTTCCCGCACATGCTCACGTGGGTGAGGTAGGCGCTCGCCGCCTTGCGCCCCAGCGTCACGCCGCCCGGAAAGCCAGGGAGCAGTTCAGGCCGCCGAAGGCGAAGGCATTGACCAGCAGCGACTTGGCGGTGATCGAGCGGCCCTTCTCCAGCACGAGGTCGAGGCCGGCGCAGTCCTCGTCGGGGCCGAGGTAGCCGAGGATCGGCGGGGCGAGGCCCTCGGTGATCGCGCGGATGCCGATCACCGTCTGCACCGCGGCCGACGCGCCGATGACATGGCCGTGCGCGCTCTTGGTGGCGATCACCGGGTGGGCGCCGGCGCGCTCGCCGAACAGGGCGCGGATCGCCTCGGCCTCGTTCTTGTCGTTGAGCGGCGTGCCGGTGCCGTGGGCGGAGATCAGCACCTGCTCGTCGGCCAGCAGGCCGCCGGCCTCGCAGGCCTGGCGCATCGCCGAGACGGCCCCTTCCAGGCTGGGCTGCGTCCAGTGAAAGGCGTCCGACGAGAGCCCGGCGCCGACGTAATACGCCAGCGGCGTCGCGCCGCGCTTTTCGGCGTGGCTTTCGCGCTCGATCACGATCGCCGCGCCGCCCTCGCCGATCACCATGCCGTCGCGCCCGGCCGAGAACGGGCGGCAGGTGGTCTCGCTCATCGCGCCGAGGCTGTCCCAGGCCCTGAGGCCGCCGGGGCTCGCCATCGCCTCGCTGCCGCCGACCACGGCGAGATCCGCCAGGCCGCCGTGGATCAGCGCCGCACCCTGCGCGATGGCATGCGCCGCCGAGGCGCAGGCGCTGGCGGTGGCGAACACCGGCCCGGTGACGCCGAACTCAATGGCGATGGCGCTGACCGGCGCGCTGACCATCACGCGCGGGATGGTCAGCGGGTGCACCTTGGTGGCCTTCATGCCGAACAGCCGCTCGTAGGCCTTCTCCAGCGTCCGCAACCCGCCGATGCCGTTGCCCATGATCGCGGCGGCGCGAGACCCGAGCGGCGCGCCCAGCAGACCGGCCTGGCCCAGCGCCTCGTGCGCGGCCATCAGGGCGTAGGTCGAGAAGGGGTCGAGCGATCCGCCGACCCGGCGGCCGAGCGCGCTTTCCAGCGCGGCGTTGGCGTCGCCGGCCACCATGGCGGCGGGGAAATCCCGGGTCTCGGGGCCGTACTGGCCCGGATCGAACGGCTGGATCGCGATGCCGCCGACGCCGTCGCGGGCGGCCGTCCAGTTCTGCTCGGCGGTGAAGCCCAGGGCGGAAACGGCGCCCAGGCCGGTTACAACCAGTCGTTCGGCCATGCTGGGTGCGCTCAGGCCGCCTTCGCGTCGATGAGGGCGTCGACCTTCTGCAACACGACGCCCAGCGTGTCGGAGCGGCTGAAGGCGTCCTCGGCGATCTCGATGCCGTACTTTTCCTCGATGGCGAACACGACGCTGACAAGATCGACGAAGTCGAGGCCGATGTCCTCCAGCTTCGCGGCTGGGTCGAGCTTGGCGCGGTCGATCAGAGCCTCCTCGGCGATGATGTCGATCAGTTCTTCGTCACGCCCCGACATCCATGTCTCCGCGAACATCGCCCCCGGGGGCCGTTCCGCATCGGGTCCGGCTCCGCGCTAGGCAATAGCAGTCTTGCCGCGCCCGGCCACCCCTTTCGTTGAAAGGGCGTCGCGCGGCGCTTCAGCGCGGCATGTAGGTGCGCAGCACGTCCTCGATGATCCGCTCCAGCTGGTTCAGCGTGTTGCAGACCTTCGCGACGTTGCAGAAGCGCTGGTACTCGTTCATCCGCGAGTCGCCCTGGCCCCAGTAGGTCTCCGGCTCGGGGTTGAGCCAGATCACCGCCCGCGCCCGGTGCGCAATGTCGCGCATGATGTCGAGCCGCGGGTTGGCGTAGTTGGAGCGCCCGTCGCCGAGGATGATGATCGTCGTGTGGCGGTCGAGCTCCTCGCGCTGCAGCTCGTTGAAGTCGGCCAGCGCCCGGCCATAGTCGGTGGGCCGCATGCCGATCTTCTTGATGATGCTGGCGATGGCAGAGTCCAGGCCCTCGCTCTCGAGGATGTCGCCGACCCGGATCAGCCGGTCGGAAAAGGCGAAGGCCTCCAGCTTCTCGATCACCTCGTTGAGACTGTAGAGGAACAGCAGCATGAACTGCGCGGCCGCCGCCACCGAGCGCGAGACGTCGCAGATGGCGACGATCTTCGGCTTCTCGATGGTCTCGCTCTTCCAGACGATGTCGAACGGCACGCCGCCGTAACCCATGCTCTTGCGGATGGTCTTGCGGACGTCGAGGTAGCCGCGATGGGCGCGGTGGCGCTTGCGGGCGTAGCGGGTGGCCAGGCGCTTGGCCATGCGCCGCACCAGCGCCTCCATCTGGCGCATCTCCTCGGGCTCGACCCCGGTCAGCTTGGTCTGCCCCAGCAGCTGCTCGCGCATGCGCCGGCCGGTCTCGCTGGCGTAGAGCTGCATCTGGCGATCGACGAAGCGGCTGGATTCGGAGAACAGCGCCTCGCGCCGTTCGGCGAGGCGGTCGGCCAGCGCGGCGTCGCGCGGCAATCCCATCTCGCGCAGCCGCTGGATCAGCTCCTCCAGCTCGCGCAGGCCCATCTCGTCGAGGATGCGGCGCGACATGAGGTTGCGCTGGGTGATCAGCCGCACGTCGGTGGCGCGGGCGCGGCGGGCGGCCGCCTCCATCGCCTGGTTCAGGCTGATCGAGTCGTTCTCGAGCAGCATCTGCGCCAGCGGCAGATCTGCGAGATCGCCGCCGCCCTCGCCCGGCTGGCTCTGGCTGGGTCGCCGCGCGGCTTCGCCCTGGAACGAGTCGCGGGTGAAGAAGGCGTCGAAGCACTCGTCGAAGCGGTCGACCTCCTCGGGACTCTTGGCGAGGGCGATGCAGAGCGCGTCCCTGACGAGCGTGCGGTCCGCGTAGCCGACCTCCAACAGCGCGCGGTGGGCGTCGATCGCCTCGGCCGGCGACACGCGCACCTCCGAGGCGCGCAGCGCCTTGATGAACTCCTCGACGGTGGCCTGGACGGGCGCGGCCATCTAGCCTACTCGCCCCCGCTGCCCTCGGAGGCGCGGCCCAGGAGGTCGCCCAGCTTCGGCTCGACGGCGACGATGTCCTGCTCGAACTTCAGGAGCACGTTCAGCGTCTCGCGCACCAGGTCGGTCTCCAGCGCGTCGGCGTGCAACAGCACCAGCGCCCGGGCCCAGTCGACGGTCTCGGAGATCGACGGGACCTTGCGCAGCTCCAGGCCGCGCAAGGATTGCACGAACGCCACCAGCTCGCGGGTCAGCCGCGCCTCCACACCGGGCACCCGGGTGGCGACGATGCGCTCCTCCAGGTGTGCGTCCGGCAGCGGAATGTGCAGGTGCAGGCAGCGTCGCTTCAGCGCGTCGCCGAGGTCGCGGACGTTGTTGGAGGTCAGGAACACCAGCGGCGGGATCTTGGCCTTGATGGTGCCGATCTCGGGGATCGAGGCCTGGAACGCCGACAGCATTTCGAGCAGGAAGGCCTCGAACGCCTCGTCGCTCTTGTCGATCTCGTCGATCAGCAGCACGCAGCCGTTCTCCGACTGCAGCGCCTTCAAGAGCGGCCGCGGCTCCAGGAAGCCCTCGGAGAAGAACATGTCGCCCATGCCGTGCAGGCGGTCCATCGCCGCCTCCATCGAGTGCGCGCCCTCCAGCGCCTCGCCCATCCGGTCCTTCAGGATCTGGGTGTAGAGCAGCTGCTTGCCGTACTTCCACTCGTAGAGGGCTTTGGACTCGTCGAGGCCCTCGTAGCACTGCAGGCGGATCAGCGGCAGGTCGAGCATCTGGGCGGTCGAGATCGCCAGCTCGGTCTTGCCGACCCCGGCCGTGCCCTCGACGAGCACCGGCTTTTGCAGGTGCTCGGCCATGAAGAGCGCGGTGGCGATCCGCCGCGAGGCGATGTAGCCGACATCGGCGAGGCCGGCGATGATCGCCTCGACGGAAGCAAGCGGCGAAGCCGCCACGGGGGACCTGGAGAGCTGAACGGTCAAAGGCCTTTGGCTTTCAAATGCGCGGCCGTCGAAGCGGCCAAAACGAATGTATGAATTTGGTTTGCCGAGGTTGGCCGCCGAAGGCAACCGTCAGCTTGCCGCGGTGGCGCCTCCAATCAGGTACGGCGGCCCTGCGTCAACGAACGGTCGGGGTCTCGCTCCACCCGCCACCCAGCGCCTTTTCCAGCGACACCAGGTCCTGGTCCACGAGGCCGTCGCTCTCTGCCAGCTGGCTCTGCGCGGCGTAGAGCGCCGCCTCGGTCTGCAGCACATTGATGAAGTCCGAGAGGCCCGACTTGTAGCGGGCGTCGGCCGTCTCGAACGCGGCCTGCGCGGCCTCGGCCGACGCCCGCAGCTGCGCATTGCGGCGCTGCTCGGCGCCGTAGCGCGAGAGCGCGTCCTCGACGTCCCTCAGCGCGCCGAGCACCGCCTTCTGGTAGGCCAGCCAGGCCTGGATGCGGGCTTCCTTCCTGGCGCTGATGTTGGCCCGGATGCGGCCGCCGTCGAAGATGTGCTCCACGAGCATCGCCGTGAGCGACGTCTGGATGGAATTGCCCGAGACGAGGTTCTTCAGCGACTTGGAGATCAGGTCGGCCGAGCCGGTGAGGTTGATCTGCGGGTAGAGATCGCCGACCGCCACACCGACGTCGGCAGTGGCCGCGGCAAGGTTGCGCTCGGCGACGCGCACGTCCGGCCGCCGGCGCAGCAGCTCCGAGGGCAGCCCGACCGGCACCGTGGGCGGCGGCGCAGGCGGCGCGGCGACTGGCGTCAGCTCCGCGGAGAGCGCCTCGGGCGGCTGGCCGATCAGCACGCCCAGCGCATGGATCTCGCCCCGCGCCTCGGCTTCCAGCGTCGGCCGCTGCGACTTCGCCGAGGCGAGCTGGTTCTGCTGCTGGCTGACTTCGAGCCGCGTCGCGAAACCGGCCTGCCGGCGCGCCTCCACCAGCGCCAGCAACTGCTGCTGGCGCGACTTTTCGCGCAACGCGACGTCGATCTGGCGCTGCAGCGAGCGCAAGGTGAGGTAGTCGACGGCGACCTCGGAGGCGGCGGAAACCTCGGCGTCGCGCAGCGACCAGACCTGCGCCTCCACGCGGCCGCGCGCCGCTTCGACGCTGCGCCGGGTCTGGCCGAACAGGTCGAGCTCCCAGGAGGCGTCGAAGCCGACGCTGTAGGTGGTGAAGTCGGTTCCCGGCAGGCCGATGCCCACCGTGCCACCGCCAGCGCCGGAGCCCCCCGCGCCACCCCCCTTGCCGCCGCCGCCCGAGAACGCGCCGGCCAGTTGCGAAAGGCCGGCGTTCTTGGAAAGGCTGGTGTTGTTGACGCTGGGGCTGAGATCGATGTGCGGCAGCGCTGCGGCGCCGGCGATGATCACCTGCTGGCGCGCCTCACGGATCTTGGAGACTTCGGCAGCCACGTCGAGGTTGCCGGCCAGGGCGCGCGTGACGAGGCTGTCCAGCGTCGGGTCGCGGAACTGCGACCACCATTGCGTGAGATCGGGCGACGCGGCCGTGGCCCCCGGCGACGCGGCCGCTTCCTGGTACGTCGGTGGCGTCGGCATCTGCGGCGCCTGGTAGTTCGGCCCGACCGTGCAGCCGGCGAGCGCGGCGGCGATCATGACTGCGACGGGTCGGAGAATGGCGCCCCCCGGAACGCGTTGATGAACGCGCGCCATCAATGCCCCCCACCGGCCGGCGCGCCGGCGGGGCGGCCGCGCATCAGGAAGATGGTCGGAGCGAGCACGATGATGACCACCATCAGGGCGTGGAAGGCGTCGACGAACGATAGCATGGCGGCCTGTTTCTGGACCGACTGGTAGATCACCCCGGGCGCCGTGCGGGCGGCGTCGGCGGCCGACAAGCCCTGCGCCTGGAGGGTGTGGGTGATGTTGACGAGCGCCTGCGTGTAGATCGGATTGAGGCCGTTCAGGGTCTCGGCGAGCCTGGCCTGGTGCCACTGCTCACGCTGCGACAGCAGCGTCTGCGTGAGCGAGATGCCGAACGTGCCGCCGAGGTTGCGCGCCACGTTGACCAGTCCGGAGGCCTGGTTGTTCTGCTCCGGCCTGATGCCGACGTAGGCCAGCGAGCTGATCGTCACGAACATGAATGGCAGGCCCGCCGCGGAGTAGAGCCGGGCGCGCGACGCGGCTCCGAAGTCCATGTCGGTGTTGAGGTGGCTCATGTTCCAGACAGCCAGGATCTCGATGACCAGTCCCACGCCCAGCAGGATGCGCGGGTCGACCCGGCTGGACAGCCCGCCGGCGAGCGGCATGACCAGCAGCGTCGCAATACCGCCCACCGTCAGCGCCAGGCCGGCGTCGGTCGCCGTGTAGCCGAGCACCTGTTGCAGCAGCTGCGGGATGAACTGGGTGGTGCCCAAGAGGACCACGCCGGTGACCATCATCAGCAGGAAGGCGATCCCGAAGTTGCGTTGGCGTAAGAGCCGCAGGTCGACGATCGGATCCTTGCGCGTCAGCTCCCAGGGCACGATGGCGATGAAGCTGAATGCCGAGACGACCGCGCAGAAGGTGATGAACGGGTTGGAGAACCAGTCGTCGCGCTGGCCGCGGTCGAGCATCACCTCCAGGAAGCCGAGGCTGCCTGCCACCAGCAGGAAGCCGACCCAGTCGACCTTCAGGCCACCCTTCAGCTTCGCCTGGCGTTCTTCCTCGAGGGCCGGCGGCTCGTCGACCAGCATGCCGACCAGGAACAGCGACAGCATGCCGACCGGCACGTTGATCAGGAACACCCAGTGCCAGGACAAGCTGTCGGTGATCCAGCCGCCGAGCGTCGGGCCGAGGATCGGACCGGTGACCACCACGATGCCGTAGGCCGCGAACGCCATGCCGCGCTGCGCCGGCGGGAAGGTGTCGACCATCATCGACTGCTCGGAGGGCGCGAGGCCGCCGCCGCCGATGCCCTGCAGCACCCGCGCCAGGATGAGGAACGTCAGGTTCGGCGCGAGCCCACAAAGCAGCGAGGACACCGCGAACAGCGCCACCGAGAGCATGTAGTAGCGCTTGCGGCCGATCACGTCGGAGAGCCAGCCGGAGATCGGGATGACGATGGCGTTGGCGATCAGGTAGCTGGTCAGCACCCAGGTAGTCTCGTCGTAGGTGGCTGACAGCGAGCCGCCGATGTGGTCGAGCGCGACGTTGGCCACCGAGACGTCGAGCACCTCCATGAAGGTGGCGATCGAGATCACGAAGATGATCAGCCATGGCGAGTGACGTCCGGCCGCCGAGCGCGCCGGCGTCCAGCCGCCGGCGCTGGCGGCCGCCTCGCTCATGGCCGCACCAGCACCTTGGGCTGCACCGACATTCCCGGCCCGATCGGGCAGTCGCTCGGCAGGCGGTCGAACACCAGCTTCACCGGCACCCGCTGGACGACCTTCACGAAGTTGCCGGTGGCGTTCTCCGGCGGCAGCAGCGCGAAGGCCTGGCCGGCGCCGCGCTGGATCGAGTCGAGGTGGGCGCGCAGCGGCGAGCCGCTGCAGGCGTCGATCCGGATGTCGGCGCGCTGTCCGATCCGCATCAGCGTCAGCTGGGTCTCCTTGAAGTTGGCGGTGACCCAGAGGTTGTCGGGCACGATCGCCATCAGCTCCTGGCCCGGCTGCACATAGCCGCCAGGCGCGATGTTGAGGTGGGCGATGTGGCCGTCGATCGGCGCGGCGATGCGGGTGTAGCTGAGCGTGATGTGGCTCTGCTGGGCCTGCGCCTGGCTGGCGGCGTGCTGCGCCTCGAACGTCGTGATCTGCACCTCGGCGACGCGGATCTGGGCCGCGGCGTTCTGCGCCTTCTTCATCGCCGAGAGGTGCTGGGCGGCGGTGTTGCGGGCCGCCTGCAGCGCCTGGTCGAACTGCTGCGCCGACACCGCCTGCGGCGCCGTCGCCCGCAGATTGCGATAGCGGGCGAGATCGTCGGCGGCCTGCTGGGCCTGCGCGGCGGCGGCGGCGGCGTCGGCGTTCGCCTGCTCGAAGGTGGCGCGGGCGGCGACGACCTGCGCGCGCTGCTGGCCGATCTGCGCCTGCGTCTGCGCTGCCTGCGCGTTGGCTTGGCTGTACTGGGCGCTGAAGGTCGAGGGATCGATGTCGACGATGGGCTGGCCGGTGCGCACCTCGGCGTTGTCGGTGACGTAGACCTTGACCACCACGCCGGCGACCTGCGGGGCCAGGTGGACGATGTGGCCGTCGATGTAGGCGTCGTCGGTCGCCTGCCAGCGGCGCGCATCCAGCCACCAGATGACGACGCCGATCACCACGATCGCGACGACGAGGCCGATCCCGACCAGCAAGAAGGGGTTCCTGAACGGGCCGGGCTTCTTCGGCGCCTCGGCGGGCTTGCCGTCCGCTTTGGCGTCATCACGATCGTCGGTCCGCGGCGGCGGCTCGTCTTCCTGCGCCATGCCCGGTCGGCTCCCCACGCTCACCGTCCGACCGGAACCGGCCGCACGGTTCGAACCTAGGCCTTAGCAGGAAAGTTCCAGCCGCGGCGCCCGGCGAAGGTCCATCCCGGCCGGCTGAATCAGAACCTCACCTGGGGCGGGCGGTAACAGCCGATCCGTTCGACGTCGCGCAGCGGTCCGGCGACCCGCAGCACCGTGTACGGGGCCATTCCGCGACCGGCGCCCCGGTCGATTTCCGGGAGCAGCTGCACGTCGGCGAAGCAGCCGCGCAGCGCCTGCACGCCCGCGCCGCGCGCCGGTATCACCACCAGCCCGGGCTTGGAGAAGTCGGCGCGCTCGGCCGGCGTCTCAAAGGTGAAGCGCTCGCGCTCGAAGATCTCCGTCGCCGGGGCGTGGAGGCGCGGCGCGGCGGCGAGTTGGGCGGTGAGGCCGTAGGTGGGCGCCCCGACCCAGGCCGCGCCGGCCTTCTCGCGCGCCGCCTCGACCGCGCCCTCGAACGCCGGCCAGCCGCGCAGGCTCGCCGCCGGGTCCCGGAACGGCAGGCGCGCCGTCGGACGGGCGCCAGCATGAACGCCAGGATCGCCGCGTAGGCCGCGAACGCGACCGGCGCAGCGGCGCCGCGCAGGCCGGCCATCCAGCCGGGCGCCCCCTCCGCGGCCGCCGCCGCGGCCACCGTCAGCATCGGATAGAGCGGCGCCGGCCACTGGCCCTGCACCTCGGCGTGCAGGCTGTGCACGAGCAGATAGCCGACGAACGGCGCGGCGATCGCCAGCAGCGGCCACGCCACGCGTCGGCGCGCCGCCAGCCCCACGAACAGCGCGATCAGCGGGTTGAGCAGGACGAACTGGTCGACGAGGAACTTGGCGAGGTAGCCGGGCCGCAGGCCTGCCGCCGCGACGCGGCCGAACTGCTTGGTGAAGGTCATCCAGCCGTGGCTGGCGTTCCAGGCGATGTTCGGCGCGAAGATGGCGAGCGCGATCACCGCGGCGAGCCACGGCCAGGGGCCGCGCAGCACGCGGCGCCCGTCGGTGGTCAGCGCCAGCCAGAGGAGCACGCCGGGCGCGAGGAACAGCGCCGAGTACTTCGAGAGACAACCCAGGCCTGCCAGCGCGCCGGCGGCGAGCCACCAGGCCGGCCGCCCGGACGCGGCCCGGAACGCGCAGCACAGCGCCGCGGTCCAGAAGAGCGCGTTCGGGGCGTCCGGCACCGCCAGCTGACCGCCCAGCCCCAGCAGCACGGTGGCGTTCAGCCAGATGCCGGCGCGCGCCGCGATGCGCTCGCCGAACCCCAGCGTCCGAGCCAGGTCGAACGTCAACAGCGTCGTCACCGCGGCGGCGAGGATCGGCAGCAGCCGCACGCCCAGCGCGGTGTCGCCGGCGATCTGGCGGCCGGCCCAGATCCACCAGGCGATCATCGGCGGATGGTCGAAGTAGCCGAGCGCGGGCCTGAGCGACCAGAGCCGGTAGTAGGCCTCGTCCTCTGTGAGCGGCCCGAGCGCGCCGACCACCAGCCGCACCGTCAGCGTCGCGACCACGACCGCGGCGAGCGCGGCGCGGGGCGAGAGGCCGACGAGCGCGCGCGCCTTACCAGACGCCCAGGTAGGTGCTGACATAGTTCCACACGGCGCCGCAGCCGGCGCCGATCAGTCCGGCCGCCGCCCAGGGCAGGCCGTGCGCGTTGAGCTCGGCGCCGACGGCCACGTTGGCCGCCAGCCCGACGCTGCAGAGCAGGCAGAACCGCAGGTAGCCGCTCGCCAGGCGCCAGCCCTTCAATCGCCGATCGCGGTAGGTGACGGCGTTGTTGACCGCGTAGTTGGAGGTCATCGCCGTGAACGCTGCCAGCGCCTGGTCGTAGGCGAAGCCCGACATGACCGAATGCGCGGCCCAGAGCACGCCCATGTGCACGGCGACGCCGGTGAGGCCGACCAGACCGAAGAACACCATCCGCGGCGAGATCAGGTCGCCGGAGAGCTTGGCCGCGACGAGACCGAGGTATTCGAGCGCGACGCGGCCGCCCATCTTGCTCTCGCCGGCCTCTCGGGCCTGGAAAGCGTAGGGCAGTTCCTTGATGCGCAGCGGCGCTTCCTGCGAGGCGATGATGTCGAAGAGGATCTTGAAGCCGCCCGGCTCGAGGCGTCCGGCCACGCGCTCGACCGCCTCGCGGCGGATCATGAAGAAGCCGCTGACCGGGTCGGTGACCTCCGCCTTCAGCGCCTTGCGGCCCAGCGCCGTGGCGAGCTGGCTGCCGGCCTTGCGCACCGGCGACAGGCCCTCGTCCAGCCCGGCGGCCTCCAGGTAGCGGCTGCCGACCACGAGGTCGGTCTCGCCGCCGCGCAGCACGGTGAGCATCCGGGGCAGCAGCGTCTCGTCGTGCTGCATGTCGGCGTCGATCACCGCGACGTAGGGCGCGGCGCTGGCGAGCGCGCCCTCGACCACAGCGCCGGCGAGGCCGCGACGGCCGACGCGGCGGATGCAGCGCACCCGATCGTCGCGCGCGGCCAGCTCCTTCACCAGCGCGGCGGTGCCGTCGGGCGAGTTGTCGTCGACGAAGATCACCTCCCAGGCGACGCCGGTCAGGGCCGCTTGCAGCTTGCCGATCAGGCGCTCCACGTTGGCGCGCTCGTTGAACGTCGGCGCAACGACACTGAGCTCCGGCCCCGGACCGGCAGGCCGGGGCGCGGTCGGGGCGCACGGCTGGCGCCGGGCGCAGCAGCGAGGGCGGCGGAATCGCTCATAGCTGCGGCCTTCATAGGCGCTCCGCGGCGTCAGGTCGAAGGGCGCGCTGTCGCGGCCGAGCTTGGTTGCGCGGCAGCCGGCCGCTGACACATGATCGTCGTCAAAGCCGGCCAGGGTGCGCAGCGGCGCTGTCGGCGATCGGGGGGCGGGACGAGCATGCGGCTGATCCAGTGGGTGTTGGCCGTCGTGCTGGCCCTCGGCGGCGGGGCGGGCGCCGCGTCTGCCGAGGCGCCGCAGTTCACCCCCACCGGCCAATTCATCACCCCGCGCGCTGCGCCGGGCGCGATCTTCGAGCCGCTGAACCCCCGCCTCGCCGGCGATCCGGGCTACACGGCCGGCCAGGCCTCGGCCGTGGCGCTGTCGCCTGACGGGGGCACGCTGCTGATCCTGACCAGCGGCTACAACCTCTACTTCGGCAAGGACGGCCAGCTGCTGCCGGAGATGTCGAAGGAGTACGTGTTCGTCTTCGACGTCTCGGGCGCGCGGCCCGTGCAGCGGCAGGTGATCCAGGTTCCGAACACCTTCCTGGGCGTCGCCTGGGATGGCTCGGGCCAGCGGTTCTACGTCTCGGGCGGGGTCGACGACTGCGTTTACGAGTACGGCAGGAGCGCGGAAGGGTTTCGGCCGACCCGCACGTTCAAGCTCGGCCACGCGGCGGGCGTGGGCCTCGCCGTCAAGCCGGAGGCCGGCGCGATGGCGGTGAGCCCGGACCGGCGGCGGCTGCTAGTCGCGAACGTCAACGAACAACTCGGTGACGCTGATCGACCTCGCCACCGGCGACCTGACCGAGCAGGACCTGCGCCCCGGCGTGATCAATCCTGCCAGAGCCGGAACGCCGGGCGGCAGCTTCCCGCGCGCGGTGATCTGGACCTCGCCGACCCGCGCCTTCGTGGCCAGCGAGCGCGACCGCGAGGTCATCGCGCTCGACGTGACCGACGGCGCGATCAAGGTGGCCGGCCGCACCGCCGTCACCGGTCAGCCGGTCGCCCTCGTCGCCCGCGGGACGCGCCTCTATGCGGCGCTCGACAACGCCGACCGCATCGCGGTCCTCGACGCGCGCAGCGGACGCCTCGAGGGCGCGTTCGCGCGCGGCGCTCGGTCCCGGCGCGCCGCCGGCGCTGGCGCGGCTCGGCGGCGCGGGGACCAACGGCCTGGCGCTCTCGGCCGACGGGCGCACGCTTTACGCCACCAACGGCGGCGCCAATGACGTGGCGGTGATCCGCCTGGCGCCCGAGCCGGCGGCGAGCCGCGTGGTCGGCCTCATCCCCACCGGCTGGTACCCGACCGCGCTCGCCGTGCGGCCGGACGGACGCCAGCTCTTCGTGGTCAACGGCAAGAGCAACACCGGGCCCGGTCCCGCGGCGCCTGCCGCATCAACCTCGGGCTCGATCCGCACCACGACGACGCCTGCCGGGCGACCAACCAGTACGTCTGGCAGCTGCGAGAAGGCCGGCTTCCTGACGCTGGCGCCGCCGGCGCCCGCCGCGCTCGCCGCACTCACCCGCCAGGTCGCGGCCAACAACCGCTACGCGGCGCGCTCGCACGCCGGCGAAGGGGCCGAGACGATGGCCTTCCTGCAGGCCCACATCCGCCACGTGATCTACATCGTGAAGGAGAACCGCACCTACGATCAGGTGCTGGGCGACCTGGAGGTGGGCAACGGCGATCCGAAGCTCGCCGTCTTCGGCCGCGCCATGACCCCGAACCAGCACGCGCTGGCGCGCCAGTTCGTCGACCTCGACGCCTTCTTCGATAGCGGCGAGAGCAGCAACACCGGCTGGGACTGGACGACGGCGGCGCGCACCAACGACTGGACCGAGCGCGAAGGCGCCGGTGAACTACGCCGACCGCGGCCTGCAGTACGACCAGGAAGGCGCCAACCGGCAACGTCAACGTCGGCTACGCCACCTCCGACGAGCGGCGGCGCGCCAATCCGCTGTCGCCGGCCGACCCGAACGTGCTGCCGGGCGCCCGGGACGTCGCCGCGCCGGACGGGCCGGACGGCGAGGAGGGCCGCGGCTACATCTGGGATGCGGCGCTGCGGGCCGGCATCTCGGTGCGCAACTACGGCTTCTTCGGCGACCTGACACGCTACGAGGCGGCCACCGGGCCCTACCAGATCCCGCTGGAGCGCGAGCCGTGCAAGAGCGGCCACACCGGTCTTCTACGTCGACAAGCCGGCGCTGATGCCGGCGTCACCGATCCCTACTTCTGGGGCTTCAACCAGGCGCTCGCCGACTACTGGCGCTTCAAGGAGTGGGAGCGCGAGTTCGACGGCTTCGTCGCCAAGGGCGAGGCGCCGAGCCTGATGCTGCTGCGCCTGCCGCACGACCACACCGGCTCGTTCGCGCAAGGGCTGGACGGGATCAACTCGGTGGAGACCGAGCTCGCCGACAACGACTACGCGGTGGGCCTGCGTCGTGCAGAAGGTGGCCGCCAGCCCGCTGGCCAAGGACACGCTGATCTTCGTCATCGAGGACGACGCCCAGGACGGACCCGACCACGTCGACGCCCACCGCTCGATCGCCTTCGTCGTCGGCCCCTACGTGAAGCACGGCGCGGTGGTCTCGGCGCGCTACACCACCGTCAACATGCTGCGCACCATCGAGGCGGTGCTGGGCCTGCAGCCGATGGGCCTCAACGACGCGCTGGCCGCGCCGATGGCCGACGCGTTCGATCCGCGCGCAGGCGGACTGGACTTCACCGCGCAGGTCCCGGCGGTGCTGCGCACCACCCAGCTGCCGCTGCCGCCGCCCACCGCCGCCGAGGCCGCCTGCCCGGCCGCGCCGGCGCGCTCGTCGGCCTACTGGGCCGCGGCGATGGCCGGCCAGGACTTCTCCAGCGAGGACCGGCTCGACACCCCGCGCTTCAACCGCGCGCTCTGGCGCGGGATCAAGGGCGACGCGCCCTACCCCGTGCGGCGCGACGGCCGCAACCTGCGCGACGGGCGGCCAGCGTTGCTGGCGGCGGCGGGCGTTGGAGAGTGCGGGTAGGTCGAAAGGTCTACCGCACCGGCTCCGGCTGCGGTCCCTCGCGCTCTTCGCGCATGCCGGGTTCGACGCGGCGGCGGATGCGGTCGAGGTAGATGTAGATCACCGGCGTGGTGAACAGGGTCAGCACCTGCGAGACGGTGAGGCCGCCGATGATCGCCCAGCCCAGCGGCTGGCGGAACTCCGAGCCGGTGCCGTGCCCCAGCACCATCGGCACGCCGCCGAGCAGTGCGCGCAGGCGGTGGTCATCAGGATCGGCCGCAGCCGCTGGTGCGAGGCCTCGCGCACCGCATCGCGCGCGCTCATGCCGTGCTCGCGCTCCAGCCGCAGCGCCACGTCGACGATCATGATGCCGTTCTTCTTCACGATCCCGATCAAGAGGATGATCGCGATGATGCCGATCACGTTGAGGTCCTGACCGGCCGCCAGCAGCGCCAGCAGCGCCCCCACCCCGGCCGACGGCAGCGTCGAGAGGATGGTGATCGGGTGGATGTAGCTTTCGTAGAGGATCGCCCAGGATGATGTAGACGGCCAGCAGCGCCGCGGCGATCAGGATCGGCTCCGACGGCCAGCGACTCCTGGAAGGCCTGGCGCGGTGCCCTGGAACGCGCCGGTCAGGCTGAGCGGGGCGTCCAGCTTGTCGCGCGCTGCTCTGACCGCCTTGCGTCGCCTCGCCGAGCGAGACGCCGGGCGCCAGGTTGAACGAGATGGTGGTGGCCGGGAACTCGCTCTGGTGGCTGATGGTCAGGCTGCTGGTGGCGTTGGGGTCGACCTTGACGAACAGCGACAGCGGCACCGTCTTGCCGGTCAGCGGCGAGAGCACGTAGACGGCGTCGAACATCTCGGGGCTGGCCTGCAGCGCCGGCGGCCCCTCCATCACCACGTGGTAGCTGTTCACCTGGGTGAAGTACTGCGCCACCTGGCGCTGGCCGATCGACGTCGTAGATCGCCGCGTCGATGTCGGCCGGCGCGATGCCGAACCTGGCCGCCGCCGCCCGGTCGATGGTCAGGTTGACCGCCGCGCCCTGCGACTGCTGGTCGGAGCTGACGTCGCGCAGCTGCGGCAGCTGCCTGCATGGCGGCCGACCAGCTTCGGCGCCCCAGGTGTTGAGCTCGTCGCAGGTCCGGATCGCTGAGCGTGTACTGGTATTGCGCCTGGCCCGGGCGGCCGCCGACGCGGATGTCCTGCGCCGCCTGCAGCAGCGCGCGCACCCCGACCAGCCGGGCCAGCTTCGGACGCAGCTCGTTGATGATCTGGGTCGGCGTTGCGCTTGCGCCCGGCGTCCTCGGGCTTGAGGCTGATGTTGAGATTGGCCTGGTTGGAGCTGCCGGAGCCGAGGAAGAAGCCGACCCCGTCGACGTCCGGGTCCTGCGCGATGACTTCGCCACCTGCTGCGATCTTGCCCGACGATCTTGGCGAACGAGGCGTCCTGCGAGGTCAGCACGACGCCCTGGATGAAGCCGGTGTCCTGCTGCGGGAAGAAGCCGGTCGGCACGGTCGATGTAGAGGAAGACCGCGAACGCCATCGTCGCCAGGAACACCGCCAAGGTGAGCCGCGTGTGGCGCAGCACCACGTCGAGCGCCCGTGCGTAGCTGCGTCTCCAGCCGCGCGAAGCCGCGCTCCAGCGCCGCGGATGAACGGGTGTGCTGGCCGGCTTCGGCTGCCGCAGGAACTGGCCCGCCAGCATCGGCGTCAGGGTCAGCGACATGGCGATCGAGACCAGCACCGCGGCGCTGAGCGTCAGGGCGAACTCCTGCATCAGCCGCCCGACCACGCCGCCCATGAACATCAGCGGCGTGAACACCGCGATCAGCGAGATCGAGATGGTGAGGATGGTGAAGGCGATCTCGCCGGAGCCCGGCCAGCGCCGCCTCGAACGGCTTCTCGCCGTGCTCGATCCGTTTCCAGATCACCTCCACCATGACGATGGCGTCGTCGACCACGAAGCCGACGGCGATGGTCATCGCCATCAGCGACAGGTTGTCGAGGCTGAAGTGCAGCGCCAGCATCACCGCGCAGGTCGCGAGCAGGCAGACCGGGATGATGGCGCTGGGGATCAGCGTCGCGCGCACGTTGCGCAGGAACAGGAAGATCACCGCCACCACCAGGCGCGATGGTGATCAGCAGCGTGATCTCCACGTCGCGCACCGAGGCGCGGATGGTCTGGGTGCGGTCGGCGACGATGCTGCACGTTGATCGCCGGCGGGATGTCGGCCTCCAGGCCCGGCAGCGCCTGCGTTGATCCGGTCGACGGTCTGGATGACGTTGGCGCCCGGCTGCTTGAAGATCGATCAGCAGCACGGCCTGGCCGGGCTTCAGGTTGTGGTCGGTGTTGGCCACGCCCGGGAACGATCCAGGCGCCGGCCTGGTTGTTCTCGACGCCCTGCGTCGCCTGACCGATGTCGCTGAGCCGGACCGGCGCGCCGTTGTGGTAGCCGACGACCAGGTCGTTCCAGGGCGCGGCGTTCAGGATCTGGTCGTTGGCGTAGATGTTGTAGTTCTTCAGCGGCGCCGTTGATGTGCCCTTCGGGCGCGTTGACGGTCTGGCTGGCGATGACCGCGCGGATGCTGATCGAGCTGCAGGCCCAGCGCCGCGACCTTGCGCGGATCGATCTGGATGCGGACGGCCGGCTTTTGCTGGCCGCCGACGAACACCTGGCCCACGCCGTCGATGCGCGAGATCTGCTGGCTGAGGATGTTCTCGGCGTAGTCGTCGACCGTGCGCCAGCGGCAGCGTCGTCGGACGTCAGCGCGATGATCATGATCGGCGCGTCGGCCGGGTTGACCTTGCGGATCGTCGGCGCGCGACGGGAGGTTGGTCGGCAGCTGGCCGCTGGCGGCGTTGATCGCGGTCTGCACGTCCTCCTCGGCCAGAGTCGATGTTGCGCGACAGCTCGAACTGCAACGGTGATGTTGCGTCGAGCCGAGCGAGCTCACCGAGGTCATCTCGGTGACGCCGGGGATCTGCGAGAACTGCCGCTCGAGCGGCTGGGCGATGTTCGACGCCGTCGTCTCGCGGGCTCGCGCCCGGCAGGCTGGCGCTCACCTGAATGGTCGGGAAGTCCACTTCCGGCAGCGCGGCCACCGGCAGGTTGAAGAAGCCGACGATGCCGAACACCAGGAAGGCCGCCGCGATCAGCGAGGTGGCGATCGGCCGGCGGATGAACGGGGCCGAGATGTTCATGCGCCGGGCCCCTGACCGCTCGGCCGCTGACCGCCGCGCCCGCCGTGTCCTGTGCGCCACCGCCGCCTGCGCCCGACCCGCTGCCGCGCTGGCCGTACGTCACCAGCGAGCCGCGCTTCAGCGACATCTGGCCGTCGGTGACCACCAGTCTGGCCGGCCGTCAGGCCGCTCTGGATCACCGCGGTCGGCGCCTTGCGGTGGTCGACGACGTTGACCGGCAGGTTGACCGCCTTGTCGCCCGGCCCGATCAGATAGACGAAGGCGCCCTTCGGGCCCTGGTTCACCGCCGCAGCTCGGCACGGTAATGGCGTTTGCCAGCGTCTGCAGGGTCAGCTTGACGTTGACGAACTGGCCCGGCCACAGCTGCCGCCCGGCGTTCGCAAAGCGCGCCTTCAGCTGCACCGTGCCGGTGGTCTGGTCGACGTGGTTGTCGGCCACGATCAGCTCGCCGGAGCCGAGGTCGGCGCCGGTCTCCTGGCTGAGCGCCTGAGCGACCAGCGGGCGAGCGAACCCGCCGGAGACCGCCGACGAGGCGCTGGAAGTCGCCCTGCGGCACCGTGAAAGTCACGGCGATCGGCTCGATCTGGTTGACGCTGATGATGCCGCGTGGTGAGCCCGGTGGTGACGATGTTGCCCGGGTCGACGAGGCGCACGCCGACCCGGCCCTCGACCGGCGAGTTGATGCGGCAGTAGCCGACGTTCACCTGCGCGGCCTGCACCGTGCCCTGGTCGGCGAGCACCGTGCCCTGGTCCTGCTTGACGGTGGCTGCCTGGTCCTCCGCGGTCTGCCGGGCGATGGAGTTCTGCGCCACCAGCTGTCTGGAAGCGGGCCAGGTCGCGCTGCAGCGCCGGCCAGCGATCGCCTGGTCGCGCTTCAGCGCGCCCTGGGCCTGGGTCAGCGCCGCCTTGTACGGTCCGCAGTCGATCTCGACGAGCGGCGCTCCGGCACGCACGTCGTCGCCTTCCTTGGCGACGTAGACCAGCCGGCCGTTGATCTGCGGGTTGATCAGCACGCCCTGCCAGGCCTGCGCGGCGCCCGAGTTCGTCGATCGACGTATCGACATCCTGGATGGTGACGGGGGCCACGGTCACGGCGACCGGCGGCGTGGCTTTGGACTTTGCCGGCTTGTGGCCCAGCGCCAGCCACGCGAGGAGCGCGATGAGCAGGACGCCGAGCACGACAAATCCCCAGCGGAACCGTCGGGGTGTCCCCATACACCAAGATCCTCTGCTGCTGCGGGGCGCTCGAGGCGCGCCGAACGCGCTCCAACTAGTACGCGGCAGGGCTCCCAAGATTTCGAACGCGAGACGGAAGCGGCCTTTTTGCGGGGCGCTGCGGCTCGTTCCTGAACTCCCAGGCCGTGAGAGCTTTGGCGCCCGAACCGGTTCCGGGCAAGCGGAGCTGAGGCGCTCGGCTAGCCGGTTTCGCCCGAGCGATCGGCCAGTGCGCGCACCATCTGGTCGTGCTCGCGCGGCACGATCAGCACCTGCTCCGGGGTGGCCACGATGACCAGGCCCGAGACGCCAAAGGCGGCGATTTGCGGGCCTTCGGTGTAGATCAGCGAGCCGGTGACGTCCTGCAGCACGGATGCGCCGTGCGTCGCATTGCCATGCTCGTCGTGCGGGTGCGCCTCCCACACCGCCGACCACGAGCCGATGTCGCTCCAGGCGAAATCGGCTTCCACCACTGCGGCGCTGCGGGTGCGTTCCATCACCGCGTGGTCGATGGAGATCGAGGGGGCGGCCGCGAAGGCCTCCGGGTCGAGGCGCAGGAAGTCGGCGTCGGCCTCGGCTAGCTGGATCGCCCGGCGGACCGCCGCCAGCACCTGCGGCGCGTGCGCCTCGAGCTCGGCGATCAGCCGGTCGGCGCGCATCAGGAAGAGCCCGCTGTTCCACAAGGCGCCCGCAGCGCAGAGCCGCTCGGCGTCCGGCCGCGGCGGCTTCTCGATGAAGCGCGCCACGCGGCGCACGCCGTCCGCCAGCCGCTCGCCGGGCTCGATGTAGCCGTATTGGGTGGCCGGGGCCGCCGGCTTGACGCCGAACAGCACGACCGCCCCGTCGTTCGCCGCGCCGACCCCGCGGGCGATCGTTGCGCGGAAGGCCGCGGCGTCCGGAATGGCGTGGTCGGCGTGGGCCGAGAAGATCAGCGCGTCCGGGTCGGCGGCGTGGGCCAGGAGCGCGCCGGCGGCGAGCGCCGGCGCGGTGTTGCGGCCCTGCGGCTCGAGCACGATGCGCCCGGCGCTCAAGCCGGCCTCGCGCAGCTGCTCGGCGATCAGGAACCGCTGCGCGGCGCCGCCGACGATCAGCGGCGGCGCGAACATCGTTGCGTCGCCAAGCCGCCGCACCGTCTGCTGCAGCAGGGTTTCCTCGCCGGTCAGCGCCAGGAACTGCTTGGGCCGCGCGGGCGAGGAGAGCGGCCACAGCCGCCTGCCTTCGCCGCCGGAGAGGATGACGGGCACGATCATGCCAGGGCGGCCATATCAGCGGGTCCCGGTTGGTCAAGCGGCGAGCGCCGGTCCATATTCAGCGGACTGCGATTCTGGGGAGACAGCGGCGCGATGGCGCACGTGCTTGTCGTCGATGACGATCCGCTGTTTCGGGAGATCGCCCGCGAAGTGCTGATCCAGGCCGGCCACGACGTCTCGCTGGGCGAGAATGGCCTGGCGGCGATGAAAATGCCCGACGCGCCAGCGCTCGACCTGGCGGTGGTCGACATGCTGATGCCCGAGCGCGATGGCATCGAGACCATCCGTGATCTGCGCGCCCGCTGGCCGGGCGTGAAGCTGATCGCGGTCTCGGCCGGGTCGCGCGGGCTGGAGCCCAACCTGCTGCTGCGCGCCGCCAAGGCGATGGGCGCCGACGCGACACTGCAAAAGCCGGTCGAGCACGACGCCCTGCTGAAGCTGGTGGAAAGGCTGCTCGGCTAGCACGGCTGGCCTGCCTCGGCGGCTTGGCCTATGTCTCGCGCGCTCTTTGGCTGACGAGAGACGCGAGCGCTCGCCTTCAGATGACCGCGATGGACGCCGTATTGCTGGCCGGCGGCAGGGGAACCCGGCTCGCGCCGCTCACCGTCACCGTGCCCAAGCCGCTGCTTGCCGCTCGGCGAGCGGCCGATCATCGACATCCTGATCGCCCAGCTGGCCGCAGCCGGCGTGGCGCGAGTTTTCGTCTGCCTGGGCTACCTTGCGCCCCTGATGCAGGCGTTCCTGGGCGACGGCGCGCGCTGGGGCGTGACGATCGAGCCGCGCATCGAGGCCGAGCCGCTGGGCACCGCCGGCGGCCTTGCGCACGATCGAGGGGCTGACCGACGATTTCTACGTCGTCAACGGCGACACGCTGACCGATCTCGACTTCCCGGCGATGGCCGCGGCGCACCGCACCACCGGCGCGATGGCGACCCTCTTCACGCCCTGGGTCGACGAGACAGATCGACTACGGCGTCGTCTCGATCGACGCGGCGCGGCGCGCTCACCGAATATTCGGAGAAGCCGCGGCGCGGCTACCACGTCAGCTCCGGCGTCTATGTGCTGTCGCGCCGCATGCTGCCGTTGATCCCGCCCGCCGGCGCCTTCGACATGCCCGACCTGATCCGCGCGGCGATGGCGGCGGGCGGCAAGGTGGCCTGCCACCGGCCAGGCGCCTACTGGAAGGACATCGGCCGCCTCGACCACTACGAGGCCGCATCGCGCGACTTCGAGGCCGATCCGGCCCGCTTCCTGCCGTGACCATGCGGCGATCCCCATGATCCGGGTGATGGTCACCGGCGCGGGAGGATTCCTCGGCGGCGCGCTGGCGCGGCGTCTCGCCGGCCGCGCCGACGTCGAGCTCATCCCGCTCGGCCGCACCGCGCCGCCCGACTTTCCCCACGCCGGCGCGCTCGACCTGCACGACCGGGACGCCATCGCCCGCCTGCTTGCCGAGACGCGGCCGGACGTGGTGGCGCACGCCGCCGGGCGCACGACCGGCACGCCCGATGATCTCATGGCTGACAACGCCGTCGCCACCGCCAATCTCGCCGAGGCGATCGGCGCGGCGGCGCCCGGCGCCGGCCTGGTGCTGCTGGGCTCGGCCGCGCAGTACGGCGTCCCGGAAACGTTGACGCCCTGGAAGGAGAGCGACCTTTGCGCGCCGCTCGATCCCTACGGGCGCTCCAAGCAAGCCGCCGAGACCGCGGCCCTCGCGGTGGCGCGCCGGCTGGGTTCCGGCGTGACGGTCCTCCGGATCTTCAACGTCGTGGCGCCGGAGCCGCACGGCGAGCAGGTGTTCGCCACCTTCCTGCGGCGCGCCGCCGCCGCAGCGGCCAGCCCGCCGCCCTGGCGCGTCGGCATGGGCCCGCTGGGCGCGGTGCGCGACTTCATCGACGTCGAGGACGTGCTGACCGCCGTCGAGCGGGTGATCGAGCGCGGCGTCTGGGGCGAGGCGATCAACGTGTGCAGCGGTATCGGCCGCACCGCCCGCTCGCTTGTGGACGCCGTGGCCGCCCAGACCGGCGGCAAGGTGATGATCGAGGAGGCGGCGGCGACGGCCGCACCGAAGGTGGCCTGGTCAGTCGGCGACCCAGCCAGGTGCGAGGCGCTGCTGGGCTTTCGGCCATCCGCCGACCTTGCGCCGGCGACGCGCCGCGCGGCGGACTGGCTGGCGACGGCGGCCACGACGGCTGGCCTTGGGGAAGCGGTCGATGCTCGATCCCGCGCTTGAGGCCGAGGGCCTCGGCCCCACCGCCTTCTCCGAGGCGCTGGCCGCAGACTGGGCGGCGTGCCGCGGCGAGATCGCCGGGCAACTGGCCGGCGCCTCGGTGTTGGTGGTCGGCGCGGCCGGCACCATCGGCGCGGCGGCGGTGCGCCAGTTGCTGGAGCTCGGCCCGGCGCGGCTGGAGCTGGTCGACATCGACGAGAACGGGCTGGCGCGGCTGGCGCGCGACATTCGCAGCCGCGGGTTGGGGGCGAACGCGCAGATCGGCTTCAACGCGCTGGACTTCGCCGGCTGGCCCGGCCTGGCGCTCGTCGAGGCGACCGGGCCGTTCGACCTCGTGCTGAACTTCGCGGCGGTGAAGCATGTCCGCTCCGAGAAGAACCGCTTCACGCTGCTGCACATGATCGACGTCAACGTGGTGCGCCAGCGGCGCTTCGCCCGGCATCTGACGCAGAAGGGCTTGGCGCGCCGCCACTTCGTGGTCTCCACCGACAAGGCCGCCGACCCCGCGAGCTTCATGGGCGCGACCAAGCTGTTGCTGGAGGCGGTCGTCTTCGCGGCGGGCGAGGGCCCGCCTGCGCCGATCGCCAGCGCGGCGCGCTTCGCCAACGTCGCCTATTCCAGCGGCAGCCTGCTGGAGAGCTACTTCCAGCGCTTCGAGGCCGGCCAGGCGCTGGCCGCGCCGAAGGACACCCGCCGCTACTTCATCGCCGCACGCGACGCCGCCCGCATCTGCCTGCTGGCCCAGCTGGCCTGCGGGACCGGGCGCGTGGCGATCCCGAAGTTCGATCCGGCGTCCGGCGCCGTCGAGCTGGCCGAGACCGCCGCCGCGTTCCTGCGGACGCGCGGCAAGCGGGCGGTGTTCGTGGAAAACCCCGGCGAGGCCCGGGTGCTGGCAGGCGGCGACGCCTGGCCGGTGCTGCTGACGCCGCGCGACACCGCCGGCGAGAAGGAAGTCGAGGTGTTCCGCGGTCGCGGCGAGCAGATCGAGCCGCTGAACTTCGCCGCGCTGGAGGCCCTGAAGCCCGCGCCGATCAATCGGGCGGCGCTGGACGAGGCGGTGGATGAGCTGGAGGCGCTGGTCGAGGGCCGCCGCACCGGCGACGCGGCGGACATCGAGATCGTGGTCGCCCGCGTGCTGCCGGGCTTCGCGCATGTCGGCGCCGAGGCAAGGCTGGATGACCGGATCTGATCCGCCCGCGGGGCGAACGCGCCGGATCGCGCTCATCATCTTCCGCCTCGAGCCGGCCGGCGGTCTGGAGCAGCACTGCCTTCGCCTGGCGCGTATCCTGGCCGAGCACGGCGCGGCGGTGACGCTGGTGACCGCGCGGGCGCCAGCCGAGCGCCCTGACGGCGTCGGCCTGGAACTGATCCCTGCGCGCGGCCGCAGCAACCACGGACGCCTCGCCGCCTTCGCGGCCGACGCGGCACGCGCTATCGCCGGCCGCTTCGACCGCAGCGTGGCGTTCCACGCGATCCCCGGGTTCGATGCGATCTTCTGCGCCGATCCCTCGCGCGGCGCGCCGACGGGTATGCGCGCCCTGCTGCCACGCTACCGCACCTACGCCGAGCTGGAGCGCGCCGCGCTGGCGCCGGGCGGCGCGGCGCGCGTGCTGATGCTGTCGAGCGCCCAGCGCGCGGCGTTCCTGGCCAACCACGCCGTCGCGCCCGAACGGCTGGCGCTGCTGCCGCCGACCGTCGACGCTCGGCGGGCTCGCCGGACGCCTGATCCCGCCGCGAGAGCCGCCGCCCGTACAGCGCTCGATCTGCCTGGCGATGCGCCGGCCTGGCTGTGGATCGGGCTGCAGCCGAAGACCAAGGGACTCGACCGCGCGCTGGCTGCGCTTGCCGCGATCCCGGCGGCGCGGCTGATCGTCAGCGGGCTAGATGCCAACGGTGCGGCCGGCGTGGCGACGGCGCGGCTGGCAGGGCGGCTCGGCGTCGCCGGCCGCGTCAGGTGGCTGGGTTTCGCCAGCGAGGCGCAGCTCGGCCAGGCGATGGCGGCGGCGGACCTGCTGGTCCACCCCTCGCGCGCCGACGTCACCGGCACGGTGATCCTCGAGGCGATGGCGAACGGCCTGCCGGTCGTCACCACGGCGGTCTGCGGCTACGGCGAGCACGTGGTCAAGGCCGGCGCCGGCGCGGTGCTGGCCGAGCCGTTCCGCGCGGCGGCGCTCGCCGAGGCGCTGCGGGCGGCGACGCCGCAGACCTTGGCGGGCTGGTCGGCGGCTGCCAGGGCCTACGCCAGCGATCCGGCCCTCTACAGCGGCCTCGACGTTGCAGCGGACCTCATCCTCGCAGGCCGATGACGCCGCGCATCCCCCGCGTGGCTCTCGCGAACCGCAGCGCCAACCGTCTGCGTCCGAACGCCCGCGAGGCCAGCACCTGCGCGGCCGAGCGGCGTGGCGTGCCGCCGGCGCCCGCGATCGTGGCCAGGATCGTCGTGACTCGCCCTTCGCCGCCGAAGCGCTTCGCCAGCGCCCGCTGCAGCCGAGCGCCCATGTCGGCGCGCCAGTCGGGCTTGTGGACGCCCGAGGCCGCGCGGATCAGGCCCATGGCGTCGTCGCCCAGCCGCAGCACGCCCTCCCGTTCGCCCCAACCGGCGTAGGCCGGCTCGTCCGCCACCACCGGCGCGGCGCCGAGGTAGCCAGCGACGATCACCGCGGTCGGACACTTGAACGGCGCGTTGGTGGTAGCGCCTTCCGGGTGCAGCAGGATGTCCGGCCCGTAGCGCCGCCAGCGCCGCACGAACTGCCGGAACGAGCGCTCCATCGGGGGCGCCTCGATCTCCGCGGCGCCAAGCTCGGGCGCCAGCGCCTTGGCGGCCGCTTCCGTGGCGACCACGCGGACCGGCTCGGCCGCGGCCATCGCCGCCAGCCGCACGGTCGGCTGGCCTTCCAGCCCCGCGGCGCGGAAGTCACCGCCCGGCAGCACGACGGTAAGCGGCCCGTCGGCCGGCGGCGCGCCGTACCGCAGCAGCGGGTCCAGCACCGGGCCCCACACCTTCACCTGGGGGTGCAGCGACCTGTGGACGGCCGCCAGCGCCTCGGTCGAGGTCCAGACCGCCGCCGCGCCGGCCAACGCCCGACGCATCCGTCGGGCGCGGTAGAAGAGCGAGGCGTCGTGCTCGGCGCGCAACGCCAGGAAGTTGTCGTCGGTGAACCAGACGAACGGTATGGCCGCGGCCGTGAGAAAACCGATCACCGCTTCGTCCCAGAACCGGTCCAGCGTGCGCACCAGCACCACCAGGCCTGCCGCGGCTAGGTGCGGCGCATCGATGTCGAGGCTGGTGAAGGCGCGGAATGCGACGGTGACGTCCGGCGCGGACTCCAGGAAGTCGAAGTAGAGGCTGGCCGAAACCTCGATCTGGCCGACCACCAGCACGTCGACGCCGGCGAGGCGCGGCGCGAAGCTGGGACAGGCGGGCTCGCCGGCGAGACGCGCCGTGCGGACGATCGTCGCCTCGACGTCGGCGACCCGGCTGGTGGCCGCGATCCGCCGGGTCAGCGCCCGCCACCAGTCGGCGCCCAGCCCCGGCGCGAGGCCCGCGACGGCGGCGGCGATCACCTCCCGGCGAACGGCCAGCGCGCCCGGCGCGATCAGGTGGGCGAAGCGCAGGCTCTCGAGATTGCGCTCGTGCGAGCGGCAGCGGCGTCCGCGCCAGGCGCGCTCCGGCGCGAGGCCCCGCGCCTGCAGCCGAAACGCACCGGCGTCCGGATTGACGCCCGCCGCGGTCGCCAACGCCTGCCAGACCGTCTCGGTCGGCAGGCCGTCCGGCATGACCGGGAAGACCAGCTCGCCGGCGGCCCGCCGGGCGGCGTCGGCGAATTCGCCCGCGATGGCGTCGAAGGCGCCCACCAATGGGATCACCTCGACCACGTCGGCGGCGCGCACGAGCGCGGCGGCGGGCGACACATAGGTCTCCCCCGCCAGCAGGATCACAGAGATGGTCGGGCCGGCGCCAGCCTGCCGGCTCCGCGACGGCATGGAACCGGCCCCGCGAATAGCCTAAGGGCTCCCGCAAAACAGCGAGTCGCCCTTGTCCGCCAGCCCCCAGATCGACGCTCCCCAAATCAACGGCGTGTTGATCAGCCTCGCCGACATCGAGGCCGCCCGCGTCCGCATCGCGCCGCACGTACGCCGCACGCCGGTGCTGACCAGCGACCTGCTGGACGAGGCGGCCGGCGGCGCGGCTGTTCTTCAAGTGCGAGAACCTGCAGCACATCGGCGCCTTCAAGGCGCGCGGCGCGACCAACGCGGTGCTGTCGCTCTCGGACGCGGCGGCCGCCAGCGGCGTCGCCACCCACTCGTCCGGCAACCATGCGGCGGCGGTGGCGCGGGCGGCGGGGTTGCGCGGCATCCCAGCCTATATCGTGATGCCGGAGGGCGCGGCGCGGCCGAAGGTGCTGCAGGTGGAGCGGCTGGGCGGCAGGATCACCTTCTGCGCGCCGACGCTGGCCGCCCGCGAGGAAACCGCGGCGCGCATCGTGGCCGAGACCGGCGCGGCGATGATCCACCCGTTCGACGATCCCGCCGTGATGGCCGGCCAGGGCACCGCGGCGCTGGAGCTCATGGAGGACGCAGCCGGCCTCGACATCGTCCTGGCGCCGATCGGCGGCGGCGGCCTGATCAGCGGCGTCTCGACCGCAGTGAAGGCGCTGCGGCCCGCCGGCGCGCGTGGTGGGCGCCGAGCCGGCCGGCGCGGACGACGCGGCCCGCTCGTTCGCCGCGGGGCGGCTGATCCCGCTGACCGAGGTCGACACCATCGCCGACGGCCTGCGCGCCTCGCTCAGCCAGTCGACCTTCGACCACATCCGTCGCGGCGTCGACCAGGTCGCCACGGTCTCCGAGCGCGGCATCGTGGAGGCCATGCGCGCCCTCTTCGAGGCGCTGAAGGTGGTGGTCGAGCCCTCCGCGGCCGTCGCCTACGCCGCCGTGCGCGAGGGCAAGGTCGAGCGTGGCCGGCCAGCGGGTCGGCATCATCCTCACCGGCGGCAACGTGGATCTCGACAAGCTGCCCTGGACCTAGTCCGCCCGCCACAGGCCGATGCAACCGGGCGCCGACCCGATGACCGCTCTCGATCACCTGGGCCGCTTCCTGGCGCGCCGGCCGATCGCGCGGGCTGGATCGGCTTCAGAACTCGTACCCGACCCCGGCGCCGCCGCCGCCCTGGCCGCGGGAGGTGAAGTTGACGCCGGCCTTGAAGGTGGTGTGGTCGTCGCGCAGCCGGGTGGAGAGGCCGGCGGCGAAGCCGGCCTCGCCGCCCCAGGTTCCGACCCCGAAGCCGACCATGGCATGGCCGGGCTTGATCGCTTGCGGGATGTAGGACGAGGCGAGCGCCGCGGCGACGGCGGCGTCGGCCCGGGTCGAGACCTGGTCGATGCGGCTCGCTGAGCCGCGCCGCCACCACGTCGGTGTAGGCGTTGGCGGCCGACAGCGTCGAGGCGCCGAGGCATCCGAAGCGAAGCTCTCGGCCGTCTGAAGACGGCATCCGTGACCTGGCCGACGTCGGCGGCGTCGGTCGGGGCGACGCCGGCGGCGACGTTGTGGACCGTGGCGGCGGCCCCGCCGGGGTTCAGGGTCACGCTGGTCTTGCTGGCGTTGTCGTACTGCACGGAGGTCTGGGCGAGGGCCTGGGCGCGGCCGGCGGCGCTGAGCGCGCGCTTCGACGTGGTGAGCGCCGTCGCGGCCGACGCGCCGGCCGCGCTGGACTGGGTGAGGGCCGTCGCCGCCGTGGTCTGGGCGGCATTGGCCTGGGTCAGCGCCGTCGTCGCCATGCTCTGCGCCGTGCTCGCCTCGCCCTCGGCGGTGCTGGCCGTGGCGAGGGCAGTCTCGGCGGCGAAGCCGGCGATCCCCGACGGCGCGACCGCGGCGGCGCGCACCGCGCCCATCGCCATCGAGTGCTCGGCGGCAAAGAGCTGGGCGCCGTCCACCGCGTCGGTGGAGGTGGCGCTGATCGTCCCCGCCGAGACGTTGACGATCTTGCGCGTCGCCCCGGCTGCGCCGACCGAGACGGTGTTGGCGACATTGGCCACCGAGCCTGCGCCGAGCGCGACGCTGCCCGTGGCCGTCGCCTGGGCGTTCGGGCCTTCCGCGATGGCGTTGGCGCCCGAAGCGGTGGCGAGCTGTCCGATGGCGGTCGAGTAGAGGCCGCTGGCGCTGGCTTGCGGGCCGAGCGCGTCCGCGCCCCCGCCGGCGGCGCTGGCCTTGAACCCGAAGGCGCCGGCGCCCGACACCGCTGGCGCTGGCCGCGTAGCCGTAGGCCCCGGCGCCCGTGGCGCTGGCCTTGGCGGCGTAGCCGAAGGCGCCGGCCCCCGAGCCATTCGCATTGGCGTTGTAGCCGAACGCGCCAGCGGCCGAGCCGCCCGCAGTGGCGTGAACGCCCACGGCCGTGTCCTGCGCCCCGGTGGCGCTGCTGTAGGCGCCGAGCGCGGTGGACGACGCGCCCGTCGCCTGCGTCGCCGTGCCGATGGCGATCGCATCGCCGCCATTGGCGGTGGCGGCGAGCGCGCCGGATATGCCGTCCGCGTCGTTCTCGGTGTCCCCGATAGCGATGTTGCCCTTGGTCTGCGCCCCGTTACCGCTGACCGCGCTGGTCGCGCCATAGCCGCTGACAATGTCGCCCTCTCCCGCCGCGACCGCGCGGGGGCCTGTCGCAATGGCGTGCTCGGCGCTGGCGACGCTCGTATACCCCAGGGCGACGAAGTCGAAGCCGCTGGCGTTCGCGAACGCGCCGATCGCCGTGGACGGGCCGCTCGCAGCGCTGCTGTAGGCCCCGACGGCCGTTGCCTGGTTTCCCAGGCCCTGGGAGGCCGTCCCGATGGCGATTGCGTCGCCGCCGCTGGCCGTTACGCGGACAGCGGTCGCGGCGCCATCGGCTGTGCCGGAATCAGCGCCCAGGGCGATGTTGCCGTTGGTCCGCGATGATGAGCTCGCCCTGCGTCGTGGCGTCTTGCCCGAAGGCGATGTCGCCTGACCCGAAGGCGACGGTGTTGCCCCCGATGGCGGTCGCGAAATTCCCTTCCGAGAGACCCAAGAGCGCGATTGCGCCCTTCGTCGAGGTGAAGGCGTCGAAGCCCAGCGCCAGGGAGTTCTGTCCGCTGGCGTCGCTGAATGCGCCGATGGCGGTGGCTTGGTTTCCGAAGCTGTTGGCCGCGGTGCCGATGGCGATGGCGTTTCCACCGTTGGCCGTGGCCGCGACGTCGAAGGAGCTGCCCGCGTCGGCCGAGGTGTCGCCGATGACGATGTTGCCCTTCGTCTGGATTCCGCTGGAGACCGCGCTGGTGGCGCTGTAGCCCATCACAATGTCGCCTTCCCCGGCCGCGTTGGCCCGCGGCCCCGTGGCGATCGCATGCTCGGCCGAGGCGGTGCTGGAGAAGCCGGCGGCTACGGAATCGAAGCCGCTGGCCGTGCTGGAGTCGCCGGTCGCCGTCGCGAAGTCGGCCGAGGCGGTGCTGTTGGCGCCGATCGCCGTCGATTGCGCGCCTGCCGCCTTGCTGCTCAGGCCGGTCGCCGTCGAATTGGCGCCGAGCGCGCTGCTATCCGCGCCGATGGCGGTGGCGTTCGTTTTGGCCTGAGCGGTTTGACCGACGGCTGTCCCGAAGTCACCGGCCGAGGTGTTCTCACCGATCCGCCGTTCCACCGTTTGCGCTCGCCGAGGCGTTGGTTCCCGTCGTCGTCTGCGCCGACGCCTCGCCCGCGACGACGAGCACCCCCGACGCCAGGCAGGTCGCGGCCAAAAGCCGGAGGCGCGGATACTTGGACATGAACGTTCTCCTGCCGAGCGACGTCGCCCGGCCCATGCCGGAAGCTTCGACGGCTTGTCAGCGGAGACCGGATCGCCAGGCGCCCAAAAGGGCCCCGGCTGGAAGACACACGCGCCCCCGCGCTTCGAAGTCTAGCGAAGCCGCGCTTTGCGTCATCCACGAAATGTCCCGTGGCGCACTCTCAACCCATCCTGGACGAGCACCCGCAGAGAAGGCGGGCTGGATCGGCTTCAGAACTCGTACCCGACCCCGGCGCCGCCGCCGCCCTTCATCTAACCCGCGCTAGCGTCAGAAGAGAATTATCGTGCGCCAACTGTCGCCGACGGCGGCGAGCGATCTAACCCCGCAGCAGCGCGGCGAGGCGGCCGAGGTTCGGCTGCGTCTCCAGCGTCCGGCAGAGCGCGATCGCCTCCTCCGCGCCCGCCTCGCCGAGCGCGGGCGTCGCCAGGTGGCGGAACTTGCGCTCGAGCTTGGCCTGCTGGGCGGCGAGGTCGCGCAGCGGCTGGGAGACGTCGCCGGTGCGCGAGAGCGTGCGACCGTCCTTCAGCCGCACCGTGACCACGCAGCCGCGCCCGGTCTGGGTCGGGTCGATGCTCACCCGCTCGCGCAGGGCGACGAGGTCCGCCCGGCGCGCGGTGGCGTCGCTGAAGAGCTGCTCTTCGAAGGTGTCTTCGCCGCAGAGCGCCAGCGCCGTCGTCATTCTGCAGCGAGAACTTGCACTCCAGGCCGGTGGCAGGCGCCTGGATGTTGCAGACGCCGAGGTGGCCGGCGGGAACCTTCACCGTCACCGCCTCGATCGCCTCGGGCGCGACGCCTTCCTCGGCGCGCAGTTGGTTCGCCGCCTCGATCGAGTCGTGGGTGAGGTAGCAGGCGGCGTGGTACTTGAAGAGCGCCTCCACCACCCACGGCGCGTCCCGCTCGGCCAGCGCCGCGGTCGGATCGGCGGTGGTCGACTGGGTGGCGACGAAGCCCTGGCCCGAAGCCAGAATGTCGGTGTCGCTGGTGAAGCCGCGCGCGGCGAGGCGGGCGGCCAGCAGGCCGTTCTGCGCCGCCTTGCCGGGGTGCAGCGGCTTCGACATCGTCCCGAAGCAGCTCTTCAGGCCGGCCGCCTGGGTTCCGGCGAGGCCGAACGCGTGGGTCAGCGCCGGGCCGGTCACGCCGAGCAGCCGCGCCGCGGCGGCCGCCGCGCCGAATGTCCCCGGTGGTGGCGGTCGTGTGCCAGCCGCGGGCGTAGTGCGACGGACCCAGCAGGCGCGCGATCCGGCACTCGGCTTCGACGCCGGCGATGAAGGCGGCCAGCGCGTCGGCGCCGCTGGCGCCACGCTGCTCGGCGAGCGCGAAGACCACCGGCGCGACGGGCACGGTCGGATGACCCATCGGCATGATCACGTCGTCGAAGTCGAGCGCGTGGCCCATCGCGCCGTTGATCAGCACCGCATCGTCCAGCCGCGCGCGCCGCCCGTGGCCGAGGATCGAGACGCCGGCCGCATCGTCCTGCGGCGCCAGCTCGTCGATCAGGATACGCACCAGCGGCTCGTTGCGGCCCGCCAGCGCGACCCCGATCCAGTCGAGCAGGCACTGCTTGGCGACGGTCAGCGCAGCGGGCGGCAGGTCGGCCAAGCGCAGCGCCGAGACGCGGCCGGCCAGCGCGGCGGTCAGGGTCTCGGTGTCGGCTGCGGGGCGAAGGGAAACGTCGTCGGGCATTGGGGAGTCCTCCCTTCCGCCGACTCTAAACCCGTCATCGCCGGGCGTCAGTCCCGGCGAACCATGCGCACGACGGCTGGGTGGCCGCGCCTGAGCGCGGCCAGGGCCGGCGCGGTGTTCATAGGCAGCCGTGACTCTCCGGTCGGCCATGACGGACGGTCGGAACGGCCCGTCAGTCGAACCGGTCGCCGAGGTAGACGCGGCGGACTTCCGGGTCGCTGAGGATGTCGCGCGGGGCGCCTTCGAACAGCACCTGGCCGGCGTGGATGATCGAGGCGGTGTCGATGATCTCCAGCGTCTCGCGCACGTTGTGGTCGGTGATCAGGATGCCGATGCCGCGGCCCTTCAGGTAGTGGATCACCTCGCGGATGTCGGCGATGGCCAGCGGGTCGATGCCGGCGAACGGCTCGTCGAGCAGCATGAAGGCCGGGTCGGTGGCCAGCGCGCGGGCGATCTCCACCCGCCGCCGCTCGCCGCCGGAGAGCGACACGGCCGGCGCGTTGCGCAGGTGGGCGATGTGCAGCTCCTCCAGGAGCGCGGTGGCGATGTCGCGCGCCTCGCGGCGGCGCTTCTCGCGCAGCTCCACCACCGCCAGCACGTTCTGCTCCACGGTCATGCCGCGGAAGATCGAGGTCTCCTGCGGCAGGTAGCCGAGGCCGGCGCGGGCGCGCTGGTACATCGGCAGCGCGGTGATGTCCTCGCCGTCGAGGTAGATGGCGCCGTAGTCGGCGGCGATGAGGCCGGTGATCATGTAGAAGCAGGTGGTCTTGCCGGCGCCGTTGGGGCCTAGGAGGCCGGCGACCTCGCCGCGGCGCAGGGTGCAGGCTGACGTCCTTCACCACCTGGCGGCCGCCGAACGACTTGCCGACCCGGTCGACCACCAGGCCGGAGAGATCGCCGTCCACCTCCAGCGGCGGCGGGGCGGCGGGGCCGGGCGCGGTGAGCTTCAGCCGCTCGTAGTGCGACGCCTCGGGCGGCTCCATGTCGTTGGCCGCCAGGCGGGATGCGGGCGCGGTGTCGGCGGCCATCGACGGACCTACCTCGGCAACTGCAACGCCGGCGCGGCGCCAGGCGCGCCGGGCTGGTTGGAATAGAAAACGCCGCGCACGCGGCTCGGCGCGCCGCGGCCCTTGGCGTCGGACGCCATCTGCGCCTCGCGGGTGGCGACCTGGATGGTCAGCCGGTCGCCGTGGACGACGTTCTTGCCCTGCACCACGATGACGTTGCCGGTCATGACGATCTGGTCGTTGTCGGCGGTGTAGATGGCGCGGTCGCCGTGCGCGGTCTGGTCGGGCGTCACGTAGAACACGTCGCCTTCCGCCTCGATGCGCTCGGTGGCGCCGCAGTTCGACTGTGGACCGCCCGGCAGGCCGGCGGCCGCAGGACCAGACGCCGACGCCCCGCTCGCGCCGCCGGGCTTCTTCTTGAAGAAGGCGCTGATCACCGTCGGCGCGCAGGCGGGTGGTGCCCTGCAGCACCTCGGCCGAGCCGCTCCAGGTCGATTCGCAGGCGTTGTTCACGAACGTGCCGTTGTCGGCGGAGATATCCATCGGCGCCGTTGGACTGCGTCGCGATCCCCTGCGCGCCAGCCGCCAGGCTCACGGCGGCGAGCGCAACTCCGAGCGCGGCCGAGCCGCAAATGACCTCATCGATCCCGAACTCCGCGCGCCAAGATTGGCCCTGGACACTTAGCGGCCCTTGAGCTCGGCGTGAACACCGCCGTGCATGACAACCGTCCCGGCTCTTCTCGGTGGCCGTGTAGCTGCCGCCCTGGATGGCGCCCATCGGGCCGGTCGCGGCGATCGCCGAGACGCCGGTGACGGTGCCGGCCCGGGTGTCGACCATCGCCTCGTCGCTGGCCACCGTGGAGGCGGCGGCATCGTCGACCCGCACGTGGCCGGTCAGCCGCAGCATGCGGGTGTCCTCGTCGTAGACGCCGCGGTCGGCGGTCAGCGTCTTCGGGTGCGGGACTGTCGGCGTCCATCACCATGACCGGCGCGCTGAGATAGACGCGCTGCATGTCGGTATCGTCGCGCACCGCCAGCCGCGCGGCGAGGTTGAACGCGCGGCCCTGGTTGTCGCGGCCGATGAAGTGCGGGCCGATCATGCGGATTTGCTGCGGCATCTCCTTCGGCCGCGCGGCGGCGGCGCGCACAGCTTGGCCGACCACGAAGGCGGCAAGAAGGCCGAGCATGCCCAGGATCAGCGTCGGCAGCAGCCAGCGCAGCGCCAGCACCAGCCGGCTGTGCGCCCGCGCCTGGCGCCGGATCAGGGCGCCGGCGGACGAGGGACGGGCGCCGGTGAGCGGAGATGCGGTCAAGGGTCGCCTTCAGCTGTGGGCGAAGATGTCGACGTCCGGCCAGCCCGGCCACGTCGAGCGCCGCCCGATGAGGTAGGAAGTCGAAGCAGGCCTGCGCAAGCTCCGTCCGGCCTTCCCGCGCCAGCATTACGTCCAGTTTGTTGCTGAGCGCGTGCAGCGACGTAACGTCCGAGGCCGCGTAGGCCACCTGTTCGGGCGTCAGCTGGCTCGCCCCCCAGTCCGAGCTCTGCTGGGTCTTGGAGATGTCGACGTTGAGCAGCTCCTTGACCAGGTCCTTCAGGCCGTGGCGGTCGGTGTAGGTGCGCGCCAGCTTCGAGGCGATCTTGGTGCAGTAGACCGGGCGGGTCACCACGCCGAGGTGCAGCAGGAACATGGCGATGTCGAAGCGGCCGAAGTGGAAGATCTTCAGCACCGCCGGATCGGTCAGCAGCCGCTTCAGGTTGGGCGCGTCGTAGGCGGGCCGGTTCAGCCGCACCACGTGGGCGTCGCCGTCGCCGGCGCTGAGCTGGACCACGCAGAGCGGATCGCGCCCCAGCACCAGGCCCATGGTCTCGAAGTCGACCGCAACCGACGCTCGCGCCGGCAGCGCGCCGTCCGGCAGGTCGCCTTCATGCAGATGATTGGTCACGGCGTCCGCGAGAACTGCCTCATCGCGCCCTGATCGGCGGGCGCCAAGGTAGAGCCCGAAGGCTGGCTTGCCGAGCCATAGCGCGAAGCGCGAAGGCTGGTGCCCAGGAGAGGACTCGAACCTCCACGGCTGTTACACCACTGGCACCTGAAGCCAGCGCGTCTACCAATTCCGCCACCTGGGCGCGCCCTGCCGGCGCAAGGCCGGGACGCATAGGGCGCCGCCCTGCCTGCCGTCAATGCGGCGTCAGCGCGGCTGGCTGGGGCCCGGCGGCCATCCATTCGGGCGGGTTCGGCGCGCTGAGGCGCGGGGCCGTGAGGTTCTGGTTCATGCGCGGCGTGTGGCCGAATCTGGTTCCACCCAGCAGCGCCAGGCTGATCAGGGCCGCCATGACGAGGCCCGTCCCTACCAGAACGTCGATGCGAGACCGGCCTCCACCCGAAAGGCCACCCATGACCTCGACCTCCTTCCACCCGATTCAATCGCCGGGCGGCGTCCTCCGTTCCCAGAGGGAAGCGAACACCTATTTGGCGCTCAGCGCCAGCCCCCTCGCGTCGAAGTAGTGGGCCAACGTCTGCGGGCTGGCGGCCGGATCGACGAGCGCGACATAGGTGTCGGGCCGCAGCAGATAGAGCGCGTCCTGCCGCGCCCGGCGTCCGCGGCGGCCTTGCTCCACGGCAGCGACAGCAGGTCCAGACCGTGGTCGCGGGACCAGAGCGCACAGCGCCTCCGGCGGCTCGCCGTAGACGCCGCACCTGCCAGCATCCAGGTCAGCGCGGCGGCGAGTCGGCGCCCGCGCATCCAGGGCAGCCGGTCGCCGCCTTGACGCGCCCGGCCTGGCCAGCGCTGAGCGGGCCGCCGCGATAGTTCAGGGTGATCTGCGAGACGGTGCGGAACATGAACTCGCGCACCGCGCTCGAGCTGACAGCGCCGTCTTGGCGACCAGCGGCGCGATGCGGGTGCGGATGAAGTCGGCCACCTGCCCTTCGGCGGTGGCGAAGCTGAAGACGCGGTCGGTGGTGGCGACCAGCCGCCGGGCGAAGCCGATCCGCTCGGCCTCGTAGCTGTCGAGCAGCGCGTCCGGCGCCGCGCCGGTCAGCACCCGGCCAGCTTCCAGGCCAGGTTGATCGCATCGCCGATGCCGGTGTTCATGCCCTGGCCGCCGGCCGGGCTGTGGATGTGCGCCGCGTCGCCGAGCAGGAAGGCGCGGCCCTTGCGGAAATGGTCGCGTCACCCGGTGGTGCACGTGGTAGGTCGAGAACCAGTTCACCTGCGTCACCTCGACCTTCATGTTGCTCGATCGCCGCGGTCGCTGACGTCCTCGAACTTCAGCGTCTCGGCGTGCTCGGCGCGCTCGTCGCGCACCGTGCCGATCAGCCGCGCGCGGCCCTCGCCGGCCAGCGGGAACACCGCCAGGAAGTCGGCCTCGTCGAGATCGACGTGCAGTTCGCCGTCGACCGCCGGGCCGGCCGCCTCGACGTCGGCGACGTAGAACACCTGCCGGTAGGTGCCGCCGGGAAAGCCCGCGCCGATGCGCCTCGCGCACCGTCGAGCGCGCGCCGTCGCAGCCGGCGAGATAGGCGGCCTCGCAGGTCTCCTCGCCGTCGGGCTCGCGCAGCCGGGCAGTGACGCCGATCGTCCGTCGTCGCTGAAGCCGATCAGCTCGGTCTGGCGCTCGACCGCGACGCCGAGCTTCGGCCAGGCGCTCGATCAGCAGCCGCTCGTGCTCGTCCTGCGGGAAGATCTGCAGGAACGGGTAGGGCGTCAGCGCCTCGCCGATCACCTCGAAGCCGACCCGCGCCGCCTTGCTCGGCCGCGCACCCAGAGGTTCACCGCCGGCGCCTTGTGGCCGCGGGCGACCACCTCGTCGGCAAGATCGAGCTGGCGATAGAGCTCCAGCGTGCGGGCCTGCACCGCCAGGGCCCGCGAGGTGGTGCCCGGGCTCGGTCGCGTCTTGTCGATGATCCGCACGCTTCGACGCCGAGCTTGGTCAGCCACAGCGCCAGCACCAGGCCGGTCGGGCCGGCGCCGACGATCAGCACCTGGGTCTGGGCCATCGGCGGACCTCCGCGAAATTCGACGCGCGGCAATAACTGACCCACGGGTCATTTAGTTGCGAGGGCCGACATCGCCGCAGCGTTGCGCGGGCCCGGCGCCCTCGGGTAATCGCAGCGGCCGCGGCTGGCGTGGCCAGCGGTTTTCGAAGGGAGCGGCATGCGCGGCCTCGTCACCGTCTTCGGCGGCTCCGGGTTTCGTCGGCGGCCAGACCGTGCGGGCGCTGGCCAAGCGCGGCGGCGCATCCGCGTCGCGGTGCGCCGGCCCTGGCAGGCCTATCGCCTGCGGCTGCTGGGCGACGTCGGCCAGATCGAGATCGTGCAGGCCAACGTCGCGTCCCCGAGACGGTCGAGCGGGCGCTGGAGGGCGCCGAGGCGGTGGTCTACGCCGGTCGGGGCGCCGTTCGAGAGCGGCAAGCAGGGCTTCGCGGCGCGTGCAGGCCGAGGGCCCGACGCACGTCGCCGAGGCGGCCGCGCGGCACGGCGTCGGCGCAGCTTCGTGCTTCATCTCCGGCGATCGGCGCGGACGCGACACTCGGCGTCGAAGGCCGCGCGCACCAAGGCGCGAGGGCGAGGCGGCGGTGCGCGCGGCGATCCCCGGCGCGGTGATCCTGCGGCCGTCGGTGGTGTTCGGCCCGGAGCGACGGACTTCTTCACACGCTTCGCCGCAGCTGGCGGTCGATCAGCCCGGTGATGCCGCTGATCGGCGGCGGCGAGACGCGCTTGCAGCCGGTGTTCGTGGCCGACGTGGCGCGCGCCGTCGCGCGCGGCGCTGGCCGATCCGGCCGCCGCCGGCGTGACCTTCGAGCTCGGCGGCCCGATCGATCTACACGCTTGCGCGAGCTGATGGAGATCACTGCTGGCCGAGATCGGCCGCCCGCGCACGCTGCTGCCGTGCCGCTGGGGGCTCGCCGGCCTGATCGGCGCGGTGGGCGACGTGCTGGCCTTCCTGCACGGACCGCTGCCGATGCTGCCGCCGCCGCAGCTGACCAGCGACCAGGTGGCGCTGCTGAGGGTCGACAACGTGGCTGCGCGCCGGCGCGCCGGGCCTCGCCGACGCTCGGCGTCGCGCCGCGGCGCTGGAGCCGATCATCCCCGCCTACCTCTACCGTTACCGCAAGGGCGGCCAGTACGCCGACCTCGAGCCGCCGCCCGACGTCACCGAGCGCAGCTCTACGCCCGCGAGACGCCCTGCCCGGTCCCCATCCCCTGCGGGTCGAAGGATAGGCGCCGACATATCGCGCCCGCGGCCGGATCAGCGCGCCGGTGTTGATCTGCTCGATGGCGTGGGCGAGCCAGCCGGCGGTGCGGGCGAGGGCGAAGAGGGCGAACGGCGCCTCGGCGGGCAGGCCAGCGACTGGCGCAGCGCCGCGAGGGCGAAGTCGACGTTGGCGCGCTGGCCGGTGGCGGCCTCGACCTCGCGCGCGCAGCGCGCGCGAGCGCCGGCGGCGATCTCGATCGCGGCCAGCAGCGCCGCGGCGCGCGGGTCGCCGTCGGGATAGAGCGCGTGGCCGAAGCCGGGCGGCGGCCCGCCGCCGCGCAGCGCCTTGCGCCAGCCGCCGCGCGCCGCCGCCGCCGGCGAACGCCTCGACCCGCGCCGCCATGCCGCCATGGCGCGGGCCGGAGAGCGCCGCGAGGCCGGCCAGCACCGCGGCGCGCGAGCGAGGCGCCGGTCGAGGCGGCGACGCGCGCGGCGAAGGTCGAGGCGTTGAGCTCGTGGTCGGCCAGCAGCACCAGCGCGCGGCGGATCGCGTCCCAGCCGCTCGCGCGGCGCCCGCCAGGCGCGGCCGAGGCGCTCGTGGATCGGCCCGGCGTCCTCCTCGCGCTGCACCTGCGCCCTCCGGCCCGGCGACCGCGGCGGCCATCAGGTCGAGCAGCCGCGCCGCTTCGCTGGCCAGCTCGTCGGCCGAGCGGCCCTGCGCCGGCGGATCGGCGTCGGCGCGCGGCGGCGAAGGCGGCGAAGGCGCGCGACGGCGACGGTCGGCCCCGGCGGGGCGGCCTGAGCGGCTCGTCCGGCGGCAGGCCGATCCCGCCGCGCAGCAGCCGCGCGACCTCCTCCAGCGTCGCGGTCTCGGCGCAGCGCGCACCGCGTCCTGGCCGCGGTAGTAGAGCCGCCCGTCGCGCACCGTGGTGATCGCCGAGGCCAGCACCGGCTCGCCCCAGGCGATGGCGCCGCGGGCGACGTCGGCGGCCTTGCGGCCCGCGCGCCTTGCGCTCGGCGAGCGCCGCGACGTCGCTGGCGCGATAGCGGCTGCGGCGCGGCTCGGCCGGGTCGGGCTCGGCGCGCAGCCGGCCGCGGCTGACGTAGGCGTAGAGCGTCTGCGGCCGCACCCGCAGGCGCGAGTAGGGCTTCGTCGGCGGATGAGCCAGTCGGGCATTGATTGATTCTATTGATCAAGATTGACGTCAATTTCGCAAGGTCTCATGCGGAAAGCCATGGATCAAGGAGCAATTACATTGATCGATGGCATTGACGGGCTGGAGAATATCGTCGCCGCCGAGACGGTGCTCTCGGAGGTCGACGGCCAGGCCGGCCGCCTGGTGATCCGCGGCTACTCGGTGGAAGAGCTGGCCGGCCACGTCACCTACGAGGCGGCCGCGCGCCTGCTGCTGGACGGCTTCTTCGACGACCTGCCGGCCGACCTCGCGCCGGCGCTGGGCGCGGCGCGCGCCGAGGTGTTCGCCCACGTGGCGGCGCTCGACGACCACGCTGCTGGCGCTGACGCCGATGGAGGCGATGCGCGCGCTGACCGCGCGGCTCGCCGACGGCGACGACCTCGCCGTCGCGCTGCGCCTGATCGCCGCGCCCGGCCGTGTTCACCGCCGCGGTGGTGCGCCGGCAGGCCGGCCGGCGCGCCGCTGGCGCCCGATCCCGCGCTCTCGCCACGCCGCCGACATCCTGCGCATGCTGCGCGGCGCGCCGGCGCCCGCGGCCGAGGTGAAGGCGTTCGAGACCTACCTCGTCACCGTGATCGACCACGGCCTCAACGCCTCGACCTTCACCGCCCGGGTGATCGCCTCGACCCAGGCCGGCCTCGCCAGCGCCGTCCTCGGCGGGATCAGCGCGCTGAAAGGCCCGCTGCACGGCGGCGCGCCGGGGCCGGTGATCGAGATGCTGGACGGCATCGGCACGCCCGGCCGGGCCCGGGCCTGGATCGAGCAGGCGCTCGACCGCGGCGACCGGCTGATGGGCTTCGGCCACCGCGTCTACAAGGTGCGCGACCCGCGCGCCGACGCGCTGAAGCGCGCCGTGCGGCAGCTGGCCGAGCGCTCCAACGTGCTGCCCGGGCCGGCTGGCGTTCGCCGAGGCGGTGGAGGAGGCGGCGCTCGGCGATCCTGAAGGACCGCAAGCCGAACCGCTCGCTGCAGACCAACGTCGAGTTCTACACCGCGCTCTTGCTGGAGGCGCTGGCCTTCCCGCCGTCGGCCTTCACCTGCGTCTTCGCGATGGGCCGCGTCCGCCGGCTGGATCGCCCACGCCCGCGAACAGGTCGCTGGGCGGCCGCCTGATCCGCCCGCAGTCGCGGTACGTGGGGCCAAGGCCGCGGGCGGCGGCGTAAGCTGTTCTGGAACCACGAAAAACACGAAAAGCACGAACGGGCTCACCCAACCCCAACCAACCCTGTCATCCCGGAGACCCGCGAAGCGGAGTCGTCCGGGAACTCACTTCCATCCCCTGCGCCAAGCGCATCCCCGAGCGTCTGCGGCCGGGATGACACACTTGGAGGATGGAGGACTGAGTGCGTTCGTGCTTTTCGTGTCTTTCGTGGTTCGACGACACCATGCTGACGCTCTACTTCGCCCCCGGCTCCAGCTCGATGGCGCCGCACATCGCGCTCAACGAGGTCGGCGCTGCCTTCGAGGCGATCCCGCTGTCGTTTGCGCGGAATGACACCCGCAGCGCCGCCTTCCTGGCGGTCAATCCCGAGGGCAAGACGCCGGCGCTGCTGATCGACGGGCGCCTGCTCACCGAGGTGGCGGGCATCCTCTACTACCTGGCGCGGGCCTACCCCGCCGCCCGGCTGATGCCGGCGAACGATCCGGAGGCGGAGGCGCACGTCGTCTCCTGGATGAGCTTCATCGCCTCGACCGTGCATCCGGCCCGCCGGCAGGGCCTGGAGCACGCGATGGGGGTCTACCGGCTGGCCGACGAGCGGCTCGGCGCGCGGGAATGGGCGGTGAGCGACTACTCGATTGCCGACATCCACCTCTTCCGGCTGTTCTGGCGTTTCGCCGGCTCGCTGAACCCGCCGCCGGACGCCTTCCCGAACCTGCAGGCCCACCACGACCGCATGATGGCGCGGCCGGCGGTGATCCGCACGATCGAGACCGAAGCCGCCATCGGCTACGAACTGCCGGGCTAGCGCCGCTTTCGCCCCGCCGACGAAGGGTCTATGCGCCGTTCGAAAGCGAGGGAGCACGCCAATGCAGGTCAAGGATCGGATCGTCGTCGTCACCGGGGCCGCGAGCGGGATCGGGCGGGCGCTGGCGCAGCGCTTCGCCAAGGAAGGCGCCAAGCGGGTGATCTGCGCCGACATCAACGGCGAGGGCGCGAAGGCCACCGCCGACGAGATCGGCGGGCGCGCGTTCACCACCAACGTCGCCAAGGAAGCCGACATCCAGAGCCTGATCGAGACGGTGGAGGCCGAGGAGGGACCGATCGACCTCTTCTGCTCCAACGCCGGCATCGGCTACGGCGGCGGCGCCGAGGTCAGCGACGAGCGCTGGCAGCGCATCTGGGACATCAACGTGATGGCCCACGTCTGGGCCGCGCGCCATCTGGTGCCGCGCATGGCGGCGCGCGGCGGCGGCTACCTGCTCAACACCGCCTCGGCCGCCGGGCTGCTCAGCCAGGTCGGCTCGGCGCCCTACGCGGTCACCAAGCACGCGGCGGTGGCGCTGGCCGAGTGGCTGTCGATCACCCACGGCGACGCCGGCATCAAGGTCTCGGTGCTTTGCCCGCAGGCGGTGCGCACCGCGATGACCGCCGGCAATCCGGACGGGGTGGCGAGCGTCGACGGCATGATCGAGCCGGAGGAGGCGGCCGAGGCCTGCGTGCGGGCCATCGAGGCGGAGACCTTCCTGGTGCTGCCGCACCCGCAGGTGCTGGAGTACATGCGCCGCAAGACCGGCGACTACGACCGCTGGCTCGGCGGCATGCGCAAGCTCAACCGCCGCTTCGGCGAGCGGGCGATCTGAGGCTCAGAAAACCTGGGATTGAACTTCGGCCCTTGTCGCGCGTTGCGTCGTCCGACGCCTGACCTGAGGGAAGCGCGCGATGACCGAGATATTGCTGGTCGAGGACGAACAGCCCGTCCGGGCCTCCATCCGCGACCTCCTCGAGGACGCGGGGTACTCGGTCTCCGAGGCCGGCGATGGCAGGCAAGGCCTGGAGGCGTGCGGCGCCGCGCACTACGACCTCGTCATCACCGACATGCTGATGCCGAGAACGGACGGCGTCGAGCTCATCCAGGCGCTGAAGAACCGCCACGCCGACGTGCCGATCCTGGCGATTTCCGGCGGCGGCCGCGTGCCCGGAGAGTTGTGCCTGACGCTCGCGGGAGAGCCTGGGCGCCGTCGCGACGCTGGCCAAGCCGTTCTCGCGCGACGCCCTGCTGGCCGCCGTCTCGTCGTGTCTGGATGGATCGCCGGCGGGCGAGCCGCGCAGCTTCGCCGGCTAGAACACCTCGGAGACGATCCGGCCGTCGCCGAAGAGCGCGGCGCGCTTCATGCCGGCGGTGTTGAACGGCATGGCGATCTCGCCGGTGGCGCTCAGCGCGATCAGGCCGCCGTCGCCGCCGAGCGGCGCGCGACGTCGTCGAGCGCGCGCCGCGGCCGCCGCGGCGAGGCCCTCGCCGGCCAGCCTCATGCGGAACGCCACCTGCGCCGCCGCCGCGGCGCGGATGAAGTACTCGCCGCCGCCGGTGCAGGAGACGCCGACCCTGTCGTCGGCCCAGACGCCGGCGCCGACGATCGGGCTGTCGCCGACCCGGCCGTAGAGCTTGCCGTGGGTGCCGCCGGTGGAGGTGGCCGCGGCGAGCGCGCCGGTCTCGTCCAGCGCCACGCAGCCGACCGTGCCGGTGGTGTGCGCCGCCGCAGCGGCGGCCCGCGACCGGCGTGAACCAGTCGGGTCCGACCCGCTCCAGTCCCTCGCGCGCCGGCGAACGCCGCCGCGCCTTCGCCGGCCAGCATCACGTGCGGGGTCTTCTCCATCACCGCCCGCGCGGCGCGGATCGGCGAGGCGAAGCCCTGCAGCGCCGCCACCGCGCCGGCCTGCCGCGTCCGGCCCGTCCATGAGGCTGGCGTCCAGCTCGAAGATGCCGGCGCTGTTCGGCGAGGCGCCGCGGCCGGCGACGTACATGCCCGGAGGCCTCCAGCGCCTGCACCGTCTCGACCACCACGTCGAGCGCCGCCGCGCCGGCCCTCAGCCGGTCGCGCCCCGCCTCGACGAGGCCGCGCATGTGGGCCAGCTCGAACGCGTAGTCGCGCTCACGGCAACGCGCCGGCGCCGCCGTGCAGAACCAGGCTCAAACATTTGTTCGCCATGCGGCCCTGCCTTCCTTGCGCTCCAGGCCTTCCGATAGCGTCCCGCGCCGGACAAAGGAAAGCCCCCGGTAAACATCGAACGGGGGCGGACGACGGGAGACGACCGATGAAGGCGCTGCTCAGCAAGGCGGTCGGCGGACCCGAGACCCTGGTGCTGGAAGATCTGCCGAGCCCAACGGCCAAGCCCGGCTCGGTCGTGGTCAGCGTCAAGGCGGTCGGGGTCAACTACCCGGACGTGCTGATCATCGAGGACAAGTACCAGTTCAAGCCGCCGCGGCCGTTCGCGCCGGGCGCCGAGCTCTCGGGCGTCGTCAAGGAGGTCGGCGAAGGCGTCACCAGCGTGAAGTCGGGCGACCGGGTGCTGGCCAACATCACCTGCGGCGGCATGGTCGAGGAGCTGGCGCTGGAGGCCGGGCGGCTGATCAAGATCCCCGACGCCATGCCGTTCGACGAGGCGGCCGCCTTCATCATGACCTACGGCACCAGCTACTACGCGCTGAAGGACCGCGGCTTCCTGAAGCCCGGCGAGAGCCTGCTGGTGCTGGGCGCGGCCGGCGGCGTCGGCCTCTCGGCGGTGGAGCTCGGGCAAGGCGATGGGCGCGCGGGTGATCGCGGCGGCCTCGTCGCAGGCGAAGGTGGACCTCGCCATCGCGCGCGGCGCCGAGAGCGGCGTGGTCTATCCGACCGGGCCCGTTCGACCGCGACGGCCAGAAGGCGCTCGCCGATCCGTTCAAGGAGGCGGTGGGCCCGAACGGCGTCGACCTGGTCTACGACGGCGTCGGCGGCGACTACGCCGAGGCGGCGATCCGCTCGCATGGCCTGGGAGGGCCGCTTCCTGGTGGTCGGCTTCCCGGCCGGCATCCCGCGCATCCCGCTCAACCTGGCGCTGCTGAAGAGCTGCGACATCGCCGGGCGTGTTCTGGGGCGCCGCGGTGGCGCGCGATCCGAAGGCGCCACCAGCAGAACGTCAAGGAGCTGATGGACCTCTACGCCGCCGGCAAGATCCGGCCGCACGTCTCCGAGCACTATCCGCTGGCGCGCGCCGCCGAAGCGATCACCCACCTCGCCAGCCGCAAGGCGATGGGCAAGGTGGTGGTGATGATGGAGTAGCTCCCGCCATCCGCCTCTAGACTGGGCGGGGCGATACTCAGGTCACTGCTGCACGGCCGAGTTGGTCGAAGCAGCGGCCGGCGCCGGGGCGCCCAGCACGCGGCGCATGCCGGCGGCGAAGATGGTGCGGTCGGCCGGCGGCAGGTGCGCGGCGTAGTCGACGATCTGCTGCTCGGCGCGGGTCCGCACCGCGATGTCGGTCTGGCGGCTCTGCGCCAGCTGCTGGTCGATCGCGGCGACATCGGGCGATGGGTCTGCCAGCGCGCTCCAGGCGGCGGCGCGTAGCGCGAGGCTGCGGTCGGTATCGCCCTTCGCCTGGTCGCGCAGGTCCCGAAGCATCTGCCGCATCGCGCGCCGGCCGGGCTGCGGCAGGCCTTCGGTGGCCCAGAAGAGGGCGCCGGCGGCCGGGCGGCCCGTCCCGGGCTCGCGCGCCATCCGCATGCCGAGCGCCACCACGCCGGCGCCGGCGCCGATCAGGAAGAGGTTCAGCGCCAGCGAGGCGACGAGCCCGATCACCAGCCAGCGCGGCCGCATCAGCTGATCGCCGGATCGACGGCCGGATCGGCCAGCGAGCTGGCCTCGGCCGCGGGCGGTCCCGGATGTCCGCTGATCGCCCGGGCGAGGCTGGCCGGCGCCAGCGTCAGACCGGCCACGACGCCGGCCGCGCAGGCGCCCGCCAGCGCTGCGCCCAGCCCGGCGCCGCCCATCCAGCGCCAGGCGCGGCCGATCGCCCGCTGCCGCGGCGCCGCGGCGATGATCCGCCCGCGCAGGGCCGCGTCGGCCTCGCCGGCGCCGTAGGCCGCCAGCAGCGCATCCAGGCGCGTATCGTCCATCTCTTCAGTCACCTGACGCTCCGTCGGCGAGATCGGCGAGCGCGGCCTTCAGCGCGCGGCGCCCGCGCGACAGCAGGCTTTCCAGCGCCTCGACGCTGATGCCCATCACGCCGGCCGCTTCGATGTTGCCCAGTTCCTGGTAGTGGCAAAGCACGATCGCCTCGCGCTGGCGCGGCGGCAGCGCCTGCATCGCCGGCCTGCACGCGCCGGCCGACGTCCGCGGCGTGCAGGCCACGATCCGGCGCCGGGCCGGGGTCCGGCCGCTCCGGCGGATCGGCGTGGGCCGCTCGCGCCGGCGCCGCAGCCGGTCGTAGCAGAGGTTGAGCGTCACCCGGTGCAGCCAGGTGTCGAACCGCGCGGCGCCCGGCCGCCAGCGCGGCGCATGCCGCCAGACCCGGAAGAAGACCTCCTGCGCGACGTCCTCGGCCTCGGCGGGGTCGCCCAGCATGCGCTCGGCCAGCGACAGCATGCGCCGCAGCTTGCGCGCCACCAGCGCCTGGACGGCCGACGCATCGCCCTGGGCGGCGCGCGCGCACCAGCTCCTCGTCCGGATCGGCCGCGCCAGATGTCAACGGCAGCCTCGCTCAACGCTACGCTCCGATATTGCATGCCCCGTGCGCCGTGGCGGCGATGACCTTGCCGCCCGGCCGAGGTTCAACGCGCCGACGCGGCGGTTTCCGTCGTTCACGCCTCGGCCAGCAAGGCGCGGAAAGCCTGGTGCGCGGCCGCGCCGGCGGCGGTCAGCGCGCGCGCAGGGCCCGGAAGTCGCGGACGCCGGCCGCCTTGGCCATCAGCGCTGCGCAGCGCCTTCGGCTCGTGCTCCGGGTCGGCGTCCGTCGGCGAGGGCGACCTTCAACAGCTGCGAGAGATCCTGCTGCAGCCGCCAGGCGTCGGCGAGGTCGTCGACCAGGCGTCGGACGGGCGCGAGCTCGCGCCTCGCGCATCGCCTCCAGCGCCGCCGCGGTGTTCTGGCCGCAGCGGCCCGCCGGCGGCGGCGTGGACCAGCTGCAGGAACTGGGCGGCGAACTCGATGTCGACCAGGCCGCCCTCGACGAGCTTGAAGTCCCAGAAGCCGGACGGCCGGCCGCTCGCGCGCCATCAGCTCGCGCATCGCCCGCACGTCGGCGGCCGTGCGGCGCGGCGTCGCGCGGCGCGCGCAGCGTCGGCTCGATCGCGGCGGCCGCTCTCGCCGGCGAACGCCGGCGAGCTCGCCCAGGCCACCCGGGCGCGGGTCAGGGCCAGGTACTCCCAGGTCTCCGCCTCGCCGGCGTAGTAGCTCTCGAACGCGCGCGAAGCTGACCGCCACCGGCCCCTTGGTGCCGGAGGGGCGCAGCTGCATGTCCACCTCGTAGAGCTCGCCCTCGCCGGTCGGCGCCGACAGCGCGGTGATCAGGCGCTGGGTGAAGCGGCCGTAGAAGGTCTCGGCCGCCCAGCCCTTGCTCGCGCCGACGCCGCGTCGGGCGTCGCGGCCTCGTAGAAGGTCATCAGGTCGAGGTCGGAGCCGGCGGTCATCTCGCGCGAGCCGCACTTGCCGAGCGCGACCACGCGCCACCTCGCCGGGGAACGCGCCGCCCTGCCGCTCGACCTCGGCCAGCGCGGCCGCGGCGAGGCCGCGCGATGCAGGCGTCGGCGAGGTCGGCGAAGGCCTCGCCGGCTGCCGCCGCGCTGGCGGTCCCGGCCAGCACCTGCAGCGCCGATCTGGAAGGCGCTGCTCGCGATGCAGGCGCCGCGCGGCGTCCATCGCCGCCTCGAAGCCGTCCGGCGCCGCGCAGCGCGCGGCGGGATCGCCTCGAGCGGTCGCCAGCGGGCGCGAAGAAGGCCGGGTCGAGCAGCGCGTCGAGCGCCGCCGGCCGGCGCGCCAGCGTCCGCGGCGAGCGCCGGGCGCGATCGGCCATCACCCGCACGATCAGCTCCAGCAGCTTGCGGCTGGGCGAGGAACAGCGACTGCACCTGCACGCCGGTCGGAAAGCCCGGCGAAGAAGTCGCCGAAGCGGTCGAAGGCGACGTCCGGCGCGCCGGTGGCGGCGATGGCGTCCAGCAGGCGCGGCGCCAGCCGGGTGAACAGCTCGCGCCCGCGCTCGCTGCGGGTGGCGGCGATGCGGCCGTGGTGCCAGGCGCGGATCGTCGGCGGCGACCGCGGCCGGGTCGGAGAAGCCCATCCGCTTCAGCGTGCGCAGCGTCTGCGGATCGTCCTCGACGCCGGTGAACACCAGGCTGCCGAAGCGCGACGACAACGGCTCCTCGCCCGGCGAACAGCTCGCCGTAGCGGCGCTCGACCGCTCTTCAGCGGTGCGGACGACCATCGGCGTCGAAGCGGCGCAGGTCGCGCCTCGCCCGACAGCGCCGCGACGCGCCGCCGCTCCGCGCTCGGCCTTCGGCAGGCGGTGGGTCTGCTCGTCGGCGATCATCTGCGCGCGGTGCTCGAGCGCGCGCAGCGTCGCGCGTAGGCGTCGGCCAGCTCGTCGGCGCGCTGCGCGCGAGACGTGGCCGGCGCGCGGCCAGCGCCGCCAGCGCGTCCAGCGTGCGCGGCGAGCGCAGGTCGGGGTCGCGGCCGCCCAGGATCAGCTGCTGGGTCTGGACGAAGAACTCGATCTCGCGGATGCCGCCGGGGCCCAGCTTCAGGTCGGCGCCCGGCGCGGCGAGGCGCGCGTCGGCCTGCAGGTCCTGGATCTGGCGCTTGATCGAATGGATGTCGGCGATGGCGGCGAAGTCGAGGTTGCGCCGCCAGATGAAGGGCTGCAGCTCGGCCAGGAACGGCCTCGCCGCGCGGCGATGTCGCCGGCGCAGACGCGCGCCTTGATGAACGCCGCCCGCTCCCAGTTCTGGCCGACGCTCTCGTAGTAGTCCGAGCGCCTGCGTCGACCGGCACGGCCGGCGGCGTCGACCGACGGGTCGGGCCGCAGCCGCAGGTCGACGCGGAAGACGTAGCCGTCGCCGGTGCGGTCCTGCAGCACGCCCGGCGAGCGCCTGGGTCAAGCGCGTCGCGAAGGCCTGCGGCTCGACGCCGGCCGCCAGCGGCAGCGCCTCGGGCTCGTAGAAGACCGAGACGTCGATGTCGCTGGAGTAGTTCAGCTCGAACGCGCCCATCTTGCCCAGCGCGACGACGAAGAGGCCGGGCATCGGGCCGGCCGCGCCGGGCTCGGCCGCGCAGCCGGCCGGCCTGCGACCGCGCGCGCCAGAGCGCCAGCGCCGCGCGCGACCGCGGCGTCGGCGAAGCGGGTCAGCGCGCCGGTGACCTGGTCCAGGTCCCAGACGCCGCCGAGGTCGCAGAGCGCGGTCAGCAGGTGCAGCCGCGCCTTCAGCCGCCGCAGCGCGCACCGCCTCGGCCGGGGCGCGCCGGCGCCGACGCGTCGGCCGCGAGGATCGCCGTCCAGCGTCGCCGCCGGATCGCGCCGCCGAGCATGCGCCGCGAGCTCGTCGGGCCGCCGCGTCGCCAGGCCGCGCCAGATAGGGCGAGGCGCGCGAACACCGGCGCCAGCGCCGGCCAGGCCGCGCGCCAGACGCCGGCCGCCAGCCGCCGCGTCGCGACGGCCGCCGTCGGCCAGCGTCGCCAGCGTCGCGGCCGCGCGCGCCTTGGCGTCGACAGCACCGGGACCGCAGGCGCTGACAGCCGACTTCGGCTGAGGCGACTCGCCGCGACGGCCTTCAGCGCTCGTCCCGCCGGCAGCAACGCAGCGCCACCGCGCAGGCCCGGGCCCTTGCCGTCGAAGCAGCCGGGGCCCTCGTCCAGCTCCAGGCGCCCGCCGTGGGCGTCGGCGACGGCGGCGACCAGCGACAGGCCGAGGCCGGCGCCGGGCGCGTTGCGGCTGTTCTCCAGCCGCACGAAGCGGTCGACGACGCGCTCGCGGTCTGCCTCCGGCACGCCGGGCCCGGTGTCGGTGACCGAGAACTCGATCTCGCCGGAGGCGCGGCGGCGCACGCGCAGCATCACCGCGCCGCCGGCCGGCGTGTACTTCACCGCGTTGTCCAGCAGGTTGGCCAGCGCCTGGGCGATGAACTCGCGGTTGCCGCGCAAGCTGAGGCCGCTCGGCCAGCTCGGCGGCGAAGTCGAGGCCCTTCTCCTCGCTGACCGGCTCGTAGAGCTCGGCGATGCCGGCGGCGAGCGTCGGCCGGGATCGAACGTCGCTCTGGTCGGGCGCCGCGGCGGCCGCCTCCAGCCGGGCGATCGCCAGCACCGCGCCGAAGGTGTTCAGCACGCCGTCGGCGTCGTCGAGCGCCTGGCGCAGCGCCGCCACCGGATCGCCGCGGCCGGCCTCGGCCTCGATCAGCGCCGCCTCCATCCGCGCCCGCAGCCGGGTCAGCGGCGAGCGCAGGTCGTGGGCGATGGCGTCGCCGGCGTGGCGCAGGCCGGCGATCGAGCGCTCCAGCCGCTCCAGCATGTCGTTGAGGCCGGCGGCCAGCTCGTCGAGCTCGTCGCCGGCGCCGCGCAGCCTGGCCCGCGCGCCCGAGGTCGCCCAGCCGCGCGGCGTTGATGACGTCGGTCAGCGCGGTCATGTTGCGCGAGACGTCGCGGGCCGACGAAGACGCCGCCGGCCAGCCCCAGCACGATCACCAGCGCCGCCGCGCCCCAGAGCGCGTTGACGATCTTCACCACATAGCCCTGCGCCTCGCCGACGTCGGCGCCGACGAACAGCAGCTCGCCGCCCGGCAGGCGCTCCTCCATGCCGCGGGCGGGGCGGCGCGCCTTGCGCGCCGTCGGCGTCGGTCTCGGTCGAGCCCGAAGCTGGTCCAGGTCTGGCGTCCGTCGAGCGCGCCGATCGGCGACTTGCCGATGCTGCCGGAGACCGGCTGCGCCGCCTGGCGTCCATGACCAGGTAGAGGAAGCCGCGCGTCGCTGGACGAGCGCTCGATCACCGCCTCGTTCAGCGCCGTTGAAGCCGCCCTGGTGCGATAGACCGCCTCCAGCGAGTGCGCCTCGCGCGCGATCGCGGCGTCGGCGGCCCGCGCCGCCTCGCCGGCGGTGGCGATGTAGATGTAGCCGAGGAAGGCGCTGGCCGCGGCCGCGAACAGCGCCAGGAACAGCAGCGTCAGCCGGAACGGCGTCGTGCGGACGAGGCGCGGCAGGCGCATCGGCGTCTGCGCCCTCAGGCGTCCAGGCGGTAGCCGGCCCCGCGCACGGTCTGCAGCATCGGGCCGGTCGAAGCCCTTGTCGATCTTGGAGCGCAGCCGCGAGATGTGCACGTCGATGACGTTGGTCTGCGGGTCGAAGTGGTACTCCCAGACCTGCTCCAGCAGCATGGTGCGGGTCACCGACTGGCCGGCGTGGCGCATCAGGAACTCCAGCAGCTGGAACTCGCGCGGCTGCAGGTCGATCTCCTGGCCGTCGCGGCGCACCTCGCGGCCGATCAGGTCCATCTCCAGGTCGCCGACGCGCAGCAGCGTCTGCACCGAGCCGGTCTCGCGGCGGCGCGCCAGCGCCTCGACCCGCGCGATCAGCTCGGCGAAGGCGTAGGGCTTGACCAGGTAGTCGTCGCCGCCGGCCTTCAGGCCCTCGACCCGGTGGTTGATCTCGCCGAGCGCCGAGAGGAACAGCACCGGCGTCTGGTCGCCTTCCTGGCGCAGCCGTCTCGACCATGGCCGACGCCGTCGAGCTTGCGGCATCATGCGGTCGACGATCATGCACGTCGAAGCGGCCGCGGCGGGCGGCGGCGAGGCCGACCTCGCCGTCGTCGGCGGTCTGCGCAGTCGTGGCCGGCCTCGCCGAGGCCGCGCGCCATGGCGTCCGCCGGCCTCGGCGTCGTCCTCGACGATCAGCAGCCGCATGCGTCCCCCTTCTCGCGTGCGACGCTTGGCCTAGCCGTCGATCTTGATCGGCACGAAGCCCAGCATCTGGCCGCCGCGGCGCACCGCAAGCGGGATCGAGGTGCGGCCGGCCTTCTTCCAGTCGGCCACCGCCGGCGGCGAGGTCGCCCGGCGCTGGCGATCTCGCGGTCGCCGGCCTGGACGATCACGTCGCCCTTCTGCAGGCCCTTGTCGCCGGCGTCGGAGGTGCCCTTGACGCCAGCGACCACCGCCGCCGCCCTTGACGGTGTCGGGGATGCTGAACTGGCTGCGGGTCGCCGGCGTCCAGCGGCGCGAACTGCATGCCGAGCACGGCCGGGCCTGCGGCCGGGTGCGCCGGCGCGCCGGCGCCGCCCTGCTCGTCGTCCGGCCGCCGGCCGCCGTTCTGGGCCAGCTGCTGCTCGGACGGCCGCAGGCCGGAGCGGATGTCGACGGTGCGTTCCTTGCCGTCCCGGAACACGTCGAGGTGGATGACGTCGCCGGCCTGGGCCTTGGCGACTTCGCGGGTCATCTCGACGTTGGACTTCACCGGCACGCCGTTGACCGCGACCACCACGTCGCCGGGCTGCGAGGCCGGCCTTCTGCGGCCGGACCGCCGGGCAGCACGTCGGTCACCTGCGCGCCCTTGCGGCCCGAGAGGCCCCAGGAGTCGGCAAGGTCGTCCGACAGCAACTCGATCGTCGCGCCGATGTAGCCGCGGGTGATCTTGCCCTTGGCGATCAGCTGCTGGGTCACCGATCTGGGCGACGTCGGCGGGGATGGCGAAGCCGATGCCGACCGAGCCGCCGCTGGGCGAGTAGATCTCGGCGTTGACGCCGATCACCCGGCCGTAGATGTCGAAGGTCGGGCCGCCGGAGTTGCCCTTGTTGATCGGCGCGTCGATCTGGATGTAGTCGACGAAGTTCTGGCCGATGTCGCGGTTATAGGCCGAGACGATGCCGGCGGTGGCGGTGCCGTTGAGGTCGAACGGGTTGCCGACCGCGACCACCCAGTCGCCGACCCGCGGCTTGACCGAGGTCTCGAACGTACACGAACGGGAAGTCGTGGCCCTGCACCTTGATCACTGCCAGGTCGGTGCCCTCGTCGCGGCCGACCACCGTGGCGGTCAGCTCGGCGCCGTCCTTGGTCACCACCTTGATGTCCTCGGCGCCGTCGACGACGTGGTTGTTGGTGACGATGTAGCCGTCGGCCGAGATGAAGAAGCCGGAGCCGGACGATTGCTGCTTCGGCGGCGGGCGCTCGTCGTCGCCGCCCTTCGGCACGATCTCGAACGGGAAGTTCTCGAAGCCGGGGATCTGCCGGCGCAGCGCCGAGACGTCGACCTTCGAGGTTACGTGGATCGAGACCACGGCGGGCGACACTCGCTCGAAGATGTCGGCGAACGACTGCGGCGCGCCGGGCGGCGGCGCGAACACCGGCGCGGTCGAGGCCTGGATCAGGCTGCCGCCGTGCGGGCGGGGTTCCAGGCCGCGGGAAGCTTCATGCCGGCGCCGGCGAATGCGGCGACGGCGACGCTGCCGCCCGCCAGGGCGCCGACCAGGAATGCGGTCTTATTGACTGCCATGTGTAAAGTTCCTCGTCCTGGAGCAGCGGAGAGGCTCCAGGCCAGCCTGTAATCTAAGGGCGGATGCCAAACGGCGCCACGGTCCTCAAGTTACCTTTCCGTCATCGCCAGCCATTGGCCCGAATATGCGGCTGAATGGTGTCGCCTTATTTCATCAGAGCAGAGTCTACGTGCGAAAGCTTTTCGAGCTCGGCTTCTTCTTCGGCGGTGAGGTTTGTTGGCGCAGGCGCGCCTCGCCGTCGCGCCAGCAGCACTGCGGCGCCCGCGGCCACCACCAGCAGCGGCCCGACCCAGAGCACCGCGTTGCCCAGCGAGGCCTTCGGCGTCAGCAGCACGAACTGGCCGTAGCGGCTGACCAGGAAGCCGCTGGATCTGGCCGTCGGTGCGACCATCCGCCACCTGCTGGCGTACCAGCTGGCGCAGGTCGTGGGCCAGCGGCGCGTCGGACTCGTCGATCGACTGGCTCTGGCAGACCAGGCAGCGCACGTCGCGGAAGAGGGAGCGCGCCCGCGCCTCCTTGGCCGGATCGGCGAGCCGATCGGCCGGATCGGCGGCGGCCGCCCCCAGCACGGTCACGGCGATCGCAGCCAGGCCCAGGCGGCGCAGAGGTCCCACCCGCGTCACTCCGCTGGCGCCGGGCCGGGCGCTGGCCGCGGCGCAGCGCGGACCGGACGCGGCGCGTGATCGCGAACCGCAGCCGCCGGTCGCTGAGCGAGACGAGCCCGCCCAGCGCCATCAGCAGCGGCCCGGCGAAGATGAACCGCACCCAGGGGTTCCAGTAGGCCCGGATCAGCCAGGCCGGCGCGCCGTCCGCCAGGGTCCGCCTGTCGCCGACCACCACGTAGACATCGTCAAGCGCGGTCGGGCAGATCGCGACGCCCGAGATGGTCTGGGCTCTGGCCGCATAGAGCCGGCGGTCCGGCGCGGCGATGCAGAGCAGCCGCCCGTCGCTGTCGGTGACGCGGATAACAGCGCGCTCGCCGACGATAGTTGGGTCCGAATTCCTGCGCCGATCTGGTCGAGCCGCAGCTGGTAGCCGGCCAGCGGCATGCTCTGGCCGAGCCGCAGCGCCTCGGCCGCCTCGACCCGCCAGGCGGTCTCGAGCGCCGCGCCCAGCGCGAAGACCCCGATGCCGATGTGGGCCAGCGTCATGCCCCAGGCGCCGCGCGGCAGGCCGAGCGCGCGCCGTCCGACCTCGGCCCACGGCGCGCGGAACGGCCCGCACGCGCTCGAGCGCCTCGGCCAGCGCGCCGACGATCACCCAGGCGCCCAGCGCCACGCCCGCCGCGGCCAGCAGGCTGCGCGGGGTGATCAGCCCTAACGTCGCCAGCGCGGCGGCGAGCGGCGATCAGCGCCGCAAGCCAGAGCCGCCGCAGCGCGCCCGGCAGGTCGCCTCGCTTCCAGGCCAGCAGCGGCCCGGCCGGCAGCACGATCAGCGCCGGCGCGACAAGCGCGGTGAAGGTGAGGTTGAAGTAGGGCGCGCCGACCGAGATCGGCATCACCGTCGATCGCCGAGCGGATCAGCGGCAGGAGGGTGCCAATCAGCACCACCGCGGTCGCGCCGGCCAGCAGGATGTTGTTCAGGAAGAGCGCGCCCTCGCGGCTGACCGGCGTGAACGCCGCCTCGTCGCGCAGGGTCGGCGCCCGCCAGGCGTAGAGCGCCAGCGCGCCGCCGGCCGCGACGCCCAGGATGCCCAGCAGCAGCAGCCCGCGCTTCGGGTCGATGGCGAAGGCGTGCACGAGGTCAGCACGCCCGAGCGCACCAGGAACGCGCCCATCATCGAGAGCGTGAAGGCGCCGATGCCCAGGAACACCGTCCAGGCCGGCAGCGCGCCGCGCTTCTCGGTCGCCGCCGCCGAGTGCAGCAGCGCCGTCGCCCAGCGAGCCAGGGCATGAAGCTGGCGTTCTCCACCGGGTCCCAGGCCCACCAGCCGCCCCAGCCGAGCTCGTAGTAGGCCCAGTAGGAGCCCAGCGTGATGCCGATGGTGAGGAAGCTCCAGGCCGCCAGCGTCCAGGGCCGGATCCAGCGCGCCCAGGCCGGCTCGACCCGGCCCTCGACCAGCGCCGGCGACCGACAGCGAGAACACCACCGAGAAGCCGACGTAGCCGGCGTAGAGGAACGGCGGATGGCCGGCCAGCGCCGGGTCCTGCAGCAGCGGGTTCAGCGAATCGCCCTGCACCGGCGCCGGCAGCAGCCGCGACAGCGGGTTCGAGGCGAACACCATGTAGCCGATGAAGAGCACGCCCAAGCAGGCCCTGCGTCGCCACCGCCGAGGCCTTCAGACCGAACGGCAGGCGCCGACTTGCCGCCATCGCCGCGCCATAGCCGGTCAGGATGAGGCACCACAGCAGCATGGAGCCCTCGTGGCTGCCCCAGGCGCCGGCGATCTTGTAGATCAGCGGCTTTTGCGTATGCGAGTTGGCCGCGACGTTCAGCACCGAGAAGTCCGACGTCACGAAGGCGTGGATCAGCGCCGCAAAGCCGATCGCGACCGCCACGAACGTCGCCATCGCCGCGCCCTCCCCGGCGCCGGCCAGGCTTGCGTCGCGCCGCAGCCGTCCTGCGATCGAGAGCGCCACCTGCGCCAGGCTGAGCGCCAGCGCCAGCACCAGCGCGAACTGGCCGAGTTCGTCGATCATGGCATGACCGCCGCGGTGGTTTGCGGAGCTTGCCCGCGCCGCCACTCGCCTTCCTTCTTCAGCGCCGCGGCGACCTGCGGGGGCATGTACTTCTCGTCGTGCTTGGCGAGGATGCCGTCCGGCGAGCGCGCCACGAACACGCCGGCGTCGTTGAACGCCCCCATCGCCACCACACCCTGCCCCTCGCGGAAAAGGTCGGGCAACTCGCCGCGAAACGTCACCGGCGAGGTCGAGAGCTTGTCGGCGATCACGAAGTCGACCTCCCCGTCGGGCTTCTTGACCAGGCTGCCGGGCTTGACGAGCCCGCCCAGCTGGATGTCGCGCCCCGCCGGCACGTGCGCCGCGGCCGCTTGCGAAGGCGTGTAGAAGAACGAGATCGAGCCGCGCATCGCATAAAGCGCGACGCCGACCGCGAGCGCCAACACCGGCGCGGCGACCGCCAGGGTCATCAGCCGGCGCCGGGCGGTGCGCGATTTCGGGAGGAACGCCATCGCCGCCCTACCGCCCCGCCGCGGCCGGCGCGGGCCGGGCGGCGGCCGCGGCGAGCGCGGCCAGCACATCGGCCCGTCCGGCGTAGCGACGCCGCGCCTCGGCGAGCGCGGCGCCCTGCCGGTCGGTCTCGCCCAGCACACCGTAGGCGCGCACCAGCCGCACCCAGCCGTCCGGATCGTCGGGATGGGCTTGCAGCCGCGCCGCGAGGCCGTCGACCATGCCCTGGATCTGCGCCGCACCGACCGGGCCTGCCGCGCTGGCGGGCGCCTGGGACGGGCCGGCGGAGACCAGCGTTCCGCGCGCGGCCACCTGGGCGATCTCCCGGCCCAGCGTGTCGCGGCGCGGGTCGTCCGGCGCGAGCGATGCCTCGACCGCGCGCCAGTCGGCGAGGCCGCCGGCGACGTCGCCGCGCGCGATCTTCGCCCGCGCCAGGCCATAGCGCGCCGCCGCCGAGGTGGGGTCGAGCGCCAGCGCCCGCTGGAAGGCGTCCTGCGCGTCAGCGCCGATGTCGCCGTTCGCGGCCGTCGCGTCCGCCTCGCCGAGGATCTCCCAGAGGTCGGCGCGGCGCGGGTCGAGGGCGATGGCCCGCTGTACGGCCTGCGCCGCTTCCAGCGGCTGGCCGGAAGCGAGCTGCGCCAGCGCCAGCGTGCGCCGCGCGTCCACGTCGGCCGGCCGTTCCCGGGTGATCTGGCTGAGGATGGCGGCCATCTGCGGCGCGCTCAGCGACCCCGGGTCGGCCGCCCGCCAGGCCGCCACGCGCGCCTTGAACGGCTGGTCCGGGAAGCCGGGCGCGCCGATGACGACGTAGACGATCAGCGCGAGCAGCGGCGCGGCCGCGGCCGCCGCCAGCACCACGCCTGGCCGGGACGCCTGCAGCGGCGGCTCCTGCCGGCCCGCCGCCGCCAGCAGCCGGCGTCCGGTCTCGGCCCGCACGGCGCGGCGCTCGCCCTCGGCCAACAGGCCGCGGTCGGCGAGGTCGTCGAGCTCGGCCATCTGGCGGCGATAGACGGCGAGCGCGGGGTTTTCGCCGGTTGCCGCGGCAGCCGCATGGGTCGCGCGCCGCACGACGAGCGCCGCGAGGCCCGCCGACATCGCGGCCGCGGCGATCCAGAGCCAGATCATGACGCGCGCCTTATCGGAAAAGCGCCCGCGTCTCCAGACGCGTGCTTGCCGCAACCGCCGCCCGCGACTGCGCGTTTGTTCGCGAATGACACGGCACAGACGAGTTGAAACCATGAGACTGAATCGCACCCTGCCGCTGGCGCTCGCCTGCCTGGCGCTGGCGCCGGCGGCGTTCGCGGCCGACAACGAGGCTGGCGTGCCGCTTTCGCCCGCCGAGGCGGCCGGCGGCTGGACGGTGGAAACCGGCGGCCACGCGGTCTGCATGATCACGCTGACCGCGAGCCACGGCGCCACCGTGGGCGGAACCTGCGGCGACGTGTTGCCCGCCGGCATCACCGGCTGGTCGGCGACTGCGGACGGCATGGCGCTGACCGGCGCCGGCGGTCAGACGCTGGCCCCGTTCAACCGCTGGAGCAACAGCCTCTTCGTCTCGCACCGTTCCAGCGGGGTCGACGTGCAGCTGATGCGCGGCGGACCGAACCCGACGCCCGGCAGCTCGCCCGCCGGCCAGGTCCCCGGCCCGCGGCCCTACGATTGACGCCCGGTTGCCGCTCGCGCCCTGGGGGCTATGCTCGGCCCCATTCAATCTGAAGTGGGCTTGAGGGGGCGCGCCATGTTCCGGGGCACTTTCGCCGCCGCCGTCGCGGGAGTGGCGCTGCTGATCGCGGGACAGGCGCTCGCTCAGCCCGCGCCGCCGGCGCAAACCTACGCGCCCAACGACTATGCCGATCAGTCCAACTGGCTCTGCTGGCCGGGCCACGACGACGCCTGCGCCGCAGACCTGACCACCACCGTGGTCAAGGCCGACGGCTCGACCGAGATCCAGAAGTTCCAGGCCGACCCGAACGCGCCGATCGACTGCTTCTACGTCTATCCCACCGTCTCGCGCGATCCCGGCGCCGTCAGCACGATGAAGGTCGAGCCCGAGGAGCGCAGCGTGGTGCTGCACCAGGCGGCGCGGCTGCGGGCGAGCTGCCGGCTCTACGCGCCGATGTACCGCCAGTCCACGCTGACCGCGCTGGTCAACGCCATGACGCACCCGATGCCGCCGGCGGCGAAGCCGCCGCCGCGGCCGGAGGTCGGCTTCACCGACGTCCAGGACGCCTGGAACTACTACCTGGCGCACGAGAACCATGGCCGCGGCGTCGTGCTGATCGGCCACTCGCAGGGCGCCGGCATGGTGGCCGGACTGCTGGGGGCGGACGTCTACGGCAAGCCGGCGCAGGCGCAGCTGGTCTCGGCGATCATCATCGGTGCGCCGCTGGCGGTGCCGGTCGGCAAGGACACCGGCGGCGACCTGAAGTCGATGACGTTGTGCACGTCGTCCAGCCAGCTGGGCTGCGTGATCGACTACTCGACCTTCCGCGAGACCAGTCCGCCGCCGGACAACACGTTCTTCGCCCGGCCGCGCGGCGACGCGCAGCCCGGCCTGGAGGCGGCCTGCGTCAACCCGGCCAACCTCTCCGGTTCCTGGGGCGAGGCGAAGGCCTACTTCGGCGCGTCGTACGTGGAGCCGAATGCGCCGCCGTGGCCCTGGGTGAAGGGCAAGACGATCGATACGCCGTTCGTCGCCGTGCCCGGCCTGATCACCGCCGAGTGCGTGCGCACCGGCCCCTTCCACTACCTGGCGATCCGCCTACACCCGAAGCCGGACGGCCCGCGCGCCACCGACATCCCCGGCGACATCGTGTTCGGCGGCGCGACCCTGAAGAACTGGGGCCTGCACCTGATCGACGTCGACCTCTTCATGGGCAACCTCGTCGACATCGTCCACGACGAGGGCCAAGCCTGGGTGAAGAGGGGCAGTAATCCTCCCCGCAGTTAAAGGGGGAGGGGGACCACGAAGTGGTGGAGGGGGTACGCCGCCGCTCAGACCGAGGTGATTGGCGCCGCAACCGATCCGGATGCTTCAGCGCGCTGCAACGTACCCCCTCCGTCCGCTGCGCGGACACCTCCCCTGCGGGGGGAGGATAGCTAAACCACCTCTTGCAGCGCCTCGGCCAGCGCCTCAACCGCCTCTTCCGTGGTGGCCCAGGAGCACATGAAGCGGACCGAGCCGTCGAGGAAGCGGTAGACCTGCCAGCCGAGGACGCCGAGGCGCTGCAGGGTCGGCTCGTCCATCTCGACGAAGACGCCGTTCGATTCGACCGGGTGCAGGATCGGGAACGGCATCAGCGCGGCGAGCTTGCGCGCCATGGCGTTGGCGTGGGCGGCACGAGCGACCCAGGCGCCGCTCTCCAGCATGCCGATCCACGGCGCGGCGAAGTAGCGGCCTTTGGAGACCAGTTGGCCGGCGTGCTTCATCCGCGCGTCGAACCGCCGGCCGAGCGCCTTGTCGAGCAGCACGATCGCCTCGCTCGGCGTCGAGCCAGCCTTGGTGCCGCCCATCACCGCCACGTCGAAGCCCATGCCGGTCAGCCGCTTCAGCGGAAAGCCGGCGGCGGCGGCGTTGGCGAGGCGTGCGCCGTCGAGGTGGGTCTTCAGCCCGCGTTCCTTCGCAGCGACCAGTAACGCCGCCGCGCCGGCCTCCGAATAGAGCGCGCCGTACTCGGTGGTGTTGGTCAGCGACAGCGCGGCCGGCGGCTGCCGGTAGGAGACCTCGGGCTCGGCCAGCACCCGGGCCAATGCCGCCGGGTCGATGCGGCCCGAATCACCCGGCAGCGTCACCAGGCCGAGCCCCGAGCCGAAGAACCCTGGCGCGCCGGTCTCGTCGGTGGCGACGTGGGCGTCGCGGTGGCAGATCACCGCCTCGTGCGGCGCGGCGAGCGTCGCCAGCGCGAGCGCGTTGGCGGCGGTGCCGGAGGCCACGAAGCGCACCTCTGCGTCGACGTCCAGCAGCGGCGCGGATCAGGTCGGCGGCGCGGCGCGAGACGTGGTCGGTCCCGTAGCCGCTGGCGAAGCCCTGGTTGGCGGCGACGACCGCCTCGATCGCCTCCGGCATCGCGCCGGCCACGTTGTCGGAGGCGAAATCGTAGCGCGCGGCCATCATCACTTCCCAAGAGCTGCTGCGGGCGTCATAGGGCGCCGCTTCGACCTTGCGAACCCGGGAGCCGCCCTTGAACGCCGCCGACAGCTTCAGCGCCAGCTATCCGGAGGCGCGCGCCCGGTTCATCGAGGCGGCGCGCGAGGCGGGCGGGGCGCTGGAGCGGATCGACAACCCCAATCGGGGGCCGGACGGCGGCGAGCTTTCCACCGACGTCGCCTGGTTCGGGCCGCGCACCGCCGAGAACGTGCTGGTGCTGGTTTCCGGCACCCACGGCGTCGAGGGCTTCTGCGGCTCCGGCGCGCAGATCGACTGGCTGCGGCGCGGCGAGGCGGCGAGCCTGCCGGCCAGCGTCGCCGCGCTGCTGGTCCACGCGGTGAACCCGTATGGCTTTGCGTGGCTGCGCCGCGTCACCGAGGAAAACGTCGACCTCAACCGCAACTGGATCGATTTCACGAGCAACCGGCGCCCGGAGAACCCGGGCTACGATGAGCTGGCCGACGCCGCGGTGCCTCGGACCTGGACGCCGGAGAGCCAGGCCGCCAGCGCCGCCGTGCTGCGCGACTGGGGCGGCCAGCACGGTCCGATGGCGCTGCAGCAGGCGCTGAGCGGCGGCCAATACAAGCATCCCGAGGGGGTCTTCTACGGCGGCGCGGTCGCCACCTGGGCGCGGCGGACGCAGGAAGCGATCTACAAGAGCTACCTCGGACAGGCCGGCCGCATCGGCCTCATCGACTACCACACCGGCCTCGGTCCCTGGGGCTATGCCGAGACCATCATGTCCGATGCGCCGGCCAGCGAGGCGTTCCGGCGCGGCCAGTCGTGGTTCGGGCGCAACATCACCTCGCCGCTGGACGGCACCTCGACCTCTGCCGACATCGCCGGCGACAACCTCGCCGCCGCGCCGGCGCTGCTGCCCCACGCCGAGGTGACCGGCGTCGCGCTCGAGTACGGCACCCGCTCGCTGACGCAGGTGTTCCTGGCGCTCAGGGCCGACGCCTGGCTGCACGCCTACGGCGATCCGGCCTCGCCGGAGGGCCAGGCGATCAAGGCGGACATCCGCGACGCGTTCTACGGCGACGCCGACGACTGGAAGGGCATGGTGGTCGGCCAGTCGCTGGCCGCCTGTCGCAACGCGCTCAAGGCGCTGAGCGCGTAGCGGAGCCGAAGGGGCGCGTTGGCGCATCGCGGCTGCGGTCCCCATCTGCTAGGACCGCCCGATGACCACCGCTCCGATCAACCTCACCGGTCTCACTCGCGAGCAGCTGCGGTCTGCGCTGGTCGCGGCGGGCGTCGCTGCGCCGGAGAAGGCGCGGATGCGGGCCGGGCAGGTGTGGCGCTGGATCCACCACTATGGCGTCACCGACTTCGCCGCGATGACCGACATCGGCAAGGAAACCCGCGCGGCGCTCGCCGAGCGCTTCGCCCTCGCCCGCCCCGAGATCGCCGAGCGTCAGGAGAGCGCCGACGGCACGCTGAAGTGGCTGATCCGTTTCGCGCCCGGCGTCGAGGCGGAGACGGTGTTCATCCCCGACGTGGCGCGGTCCGGCGCGCTCTGCGTCTCCAGCCAGGTCGGCTGCACGCTGAACTGCACCTTCTGCCACACCGGCACGCAAGGCCTGGTGCGCAACCTGACGGCCGCGGAGATCGTCGCCCAGGTGCAGGTCGCCCGCGACGACCTCGCCGAATGGCCGACCTCGAACGAGAACCGCCGGCTCGCCAACATCGTCTTCATGGGCATGGGCGAGCCGCTCTACAATCTCGATTGCGTCGCCGACGCGCTCGATATCATTTCCGACAACGAGGGCATCGCGATCTCGCGGCGCAAGATCACCGTCTCGACGTCGGGCGTCGTTCCGCAGATGCACGAGCTGGGCGAGAAGACCGGCGCCATGCTGGCAGTCAGCCTGCACGCCACCCGCGACGAGCTCCGAGACCAGCTGGTGCCGATCAATCGCCGCTATCCGCTGGCCGAGCTGATGGCGGCGATCCGCGCCTATCCGGGTCTCTCGAACGCCAAGCGCGTCACCTTCGAATACGTGATGCTGAAGGGGGTCAACGACACGCCGGCCGATGCGCGGGCCTTGCTGAAGCTGATCGCCGGCATCCCCGCCAAGGTGAACCTGATCCCGTTCAATCCCTGGCCCGGCGCGCCCTACGAGTGCTCGGACCCGGCGACGATCGAGGCGTTCGCGGCGATCCTGAAGCGCGCCGGCTACGCCTCGCCGATCCGGCGCCCGCGCGGCCGCGACATCCTCGCCGCCTGCGGACAGCTGAAGTCCGAGAGCGAGAAGCTGCGCGCCTCGCTGCGCCGCGCGGCCGCGACCGCCGGGTGAGGCAGTTCGGCGCCGCACGCGGCCCGTGCTAAGCCGCCAGGGCGAAGCTTCGAGGCGGCGCTGATGGCCCTTCCCCTGCAATCTCCAGAGCTCGACGCCTGGGCGAGCGGGTTTCCGGTCGTGCTGCTGCATGCCAGCGTGACGCTGGCGATCTTCGCCGCCGGCGCAGCGCTCAATGCGCTGGTCTCGCCACACCGCGAGTTCCAGCTGGTGCGCGAGGGCAATCCGGCCGCCGCGCTCTCGTTCGGCGGCATGCTCGTGGGCCTGGCGCTGCCGATGGCCTTCGCGCTGGCGGCCTCGACCTCGCTGCTGGAGGTCGCGCTCTGGAGCGTCTCCACCGCCGTCGTGCAGCTCTTCCTGTTCTGGCTGGTCGACCTTGTGTTCCACGGCCTGCCGCAGCGGGTGCGGGAGGGCGACGTCGGCGCCGCGGCCCTCCTGGTCGGCGCACGGCTCGCCACGGCCGGGCTGCTGGCGGCCGCGGTGGCGGGCTGAGCCGGCCGACCCATGCCGCGCCTGCCCGCCTGGCTCGTCTACCCGACCCTGCTGCTGATGCTGCTGCTGGCTGCGCTGGGGCGACGCGAGCACGCCGACTCGCCGCCGCCCCCGCCGCCGCTGCCGACCCCGGAGCGCGCGGTGCTGGCCGAGACCACGCCGATCGACCCGGCCGTCGTGGTGCGGGTGCGTCGCAAGCATGGGCCTGATCTGGGCACGGCGTTCTCGGTCGGCGACGGCGGCGTCTGGCTGACCGCGCAAGCCTCGCTGGCGGCCTGCCCGCACCCGGCGGTGCTGGTGAACGACCTGGAGGGCCTGGCCGCGCAGGCCGTCGCCGGGCCGGGCGGCGAGGTCGCCGTGCTGGCCACCCTCCGCGGCGCGCCGGCGCTGCCGCTGGCCGCCACGGCGCCGGCGCCCGGCGCGCTCGGCTTCGCGCCCGGCTTTCCGCGCGGCCGGCCGGCCGAGCTCGCCGCGCATCTCATCGGCGCACGCACGCTCCCCGCCGGCGGCCGGCAGGGCGGACGAGCGCCGGTGCTGGTCTGGGCGCAAATGGGCCGCACCGAGGGGCTGTCCGGCCCGCTCACCGGCATTGCCGGCGCGCCGCTGCTGGACGGCGAAGGCCGCGTGGTCGGCCTCGTGCTTGGCGAAGAGCCGCGGCGAGGCCGGCTCTACGCCGCAGCGCCGGCCACCCTCGCCGCCGCGCTGGTCGCCGCCAAGGTCCAGCGGCCGGCGCTGGCGAGCGGCGGAACGATCGCGCTCGACGACTACGGCCTCGCCGCCGACGCGCTGCGCCGCACCTTGCGCGTCGCGCCGACCGCCTGCATCACCCGCTGACCTCGCGTGATTGTTGCCCGGGCCGACGCGGAGGCGTTAGGTCGCGCCGGACAACGCCTGACCCGAGGAAGCCGCCATGAAGTCGCCGATCTGCGAGATGCTGGGGATCGAGTTTCCCCTGTTCGCCTTCAGCCACTGCCGCGACGTGGTGGCCGCCGTCAGCCGCGCCGGCGGCTTCGGCGTCTTAGGCGCGACCGGCCACAGCCCGCAGTCGATCCACACCGAGCTGAAGTGGATCGAGGACCACGCCGGCGGCAAGCCGTTCGGCATCGACATCCTGGTGCCGGAGAACATGGCCACCGCCGGCGAGCGCGGCGTCACCTACAACTCGCTGAAGACCCGCATCCCCGACGAGCATCGCCAGTTCGCGGCCGATCTCCTCGCCGGCGCCGGCGTCGAGCTGCTGCAGGTCGAGGTCAGCGACGACCGCCCGCAGCCGTTCGATCCCGAGACGGCGCTGCGCACGCTGGAAGCCGCCTTCGAGCATCCGATCAAGCTGATCGCCAATGCGCTGGGCGTGCCGCCGCCGGAGATGATCGAGATGGGCAAGGCGCACGGCGTGCCGGTGGCCGCGCTGGTCGGCGCCAAGGAGCACGCGATCCGCCAGGTCAGCGCCGGGGTCGACATCCTGGTGGCTCAGGGCACCGAGGCCGGCGGCCACTGCGGCGAGGTCACCACCATGGTGCTGATCCCCGAGGTGCTGAAGGCGATCAAGCCGATCCGCGAGGTGCCCGTCCTGGCGGCCGGCGGCATCATGACCGGCGCCCAGATGGCCGCCTGCATGGCGATGGGCGCGGCCGGCGTCTGGACCGGCTCGGTCTGGCTCGCCACCACCGAGAGCGAGACCTCGGAGATCTTCCGCGAGAAGATGATCGAGGCTTCCAGCCGCGACGCGGTGCGGGTGAAGAGCCGCACCGGCAAGCCGGCCCGCCAGCTGCGCTCGGCCTGGACCGAGGCCTGGGACCGCAGCCCCAACAGCCCCGGCACGCTGCCGATGCCGCTGATGAGCCTGGTCTCCGAGACCGCCATCCGCTCGATCAACCGCGCCGCCGACGCGGGCAATCCGAAGGCCCGCGAGATGGTCACCTACTTCGTCGGCCAGGGCGTCGGCCTGATCGACAGCGTGCGTTCCGCCGACCGCGGTGGTGCAGGACTTCAAGGAGGAGTTCCTGGAAGCCGTCGAGCACATGAACGGCCTGTTGGAGGACTGAGCCAGCGGAGCGCGTAAGTCCGCCGATGATCGTCGAGACCGTCTGCGGGCATGACCTGCGGCTCTGGACCGAGCCTGGGCTCTTCTCGCAGAAGAGCGTCGACGCCGGCACGCTGGCGATGCTGTCGTGCGTGACCTTCCAGCCCGACGACAAGGTGCTCGACCTCGGCTGCGGCTATGGCGTGGTCGGGATCGTGGGGGCCAGGACCGCCGCGCCGGCGAACGTCTTCCTGGTCGATGTCGACCCGCTGGCCGTTAGCGCAGCGGCCAGGAACGTCGCGTCAAACGGCGCGGCAGGCGCGAGCGTCATCCTCAGCGACGGCTTCCGCGACTTCCGCGAGACCGGCTTCACCAAGATCCTCTCGAACCCGCCGTACCACGCCGATTTCGCGGTCCCGAAGCACTTCATCGAAAAGGGCTTCAACCGCCTCGCGCTCGGCGGCGCGCTGTTCATGGTGACCAAGCGCGAGCTCTGGTACCGCAAGAAACTCGAAGCCATCTTCGGCGGCGTCCGGGTGCGCCGAGTGGGCGAGTACTTCGTCTTCGAGGCGATCAAAAAGGGCAGCCAATACGCCAACGCGCTGGGCAAACAGCCGAAGCGGACCGCCCGCTAGCCCCACAAAATCCCGCTCAACGCGGCGAACGCCGGGACCCAGGAAAAGCGCCAGGTGCAGGTGCGAACGCTGCCGGCATGGCCGCGCCGCAGGCGTTAGATTCAACCACGGAAAACACGGCAAACACGGAAAGGGCCGCGCCTCGTCGCCGTCCGTGTTTTCTGTGTTTTCCGTGGTTCAAAAGTGCGCCTGCGGCGTACGCCATGCCTACCAGGTTCGCGCCCGGCCACGGCTTTTTCGGCGTCCCGGCCTTCGCCGGGATGAGCGGGGGTTGGGGCTACGTCTTGCGCGCCCGCTTCGGCTTGGCGTCCGTCCCCACGAAGTTCACCGGCACGCCCTTCTTGACCGCCGCGCCGAGCTCGGCGGCGTCCCAGTTGGTGAGGCGCACGCAGCCGTGGGACTGCTGCTTGCCGATCTCGGTGGGATCGGGGGCGCCGTGGATGCCGTAGGTGGGGATGTTGAGCGCGATCCAGGTCGAGCCCACCGGGTTGTTGGGCCCGGGCGCGATGCGCAGCTTGCCCTTGGCGCCGTTGGGCGTGAACGTCAGCCGCGCCGGGTCGTAGAAGTAGGCCGGGTGCGGCGCGACCGCCGTCACCGTGAACTGGCCGCTCGGCGCAGGGCGCTCGGTCGAGCCGACGGTGGCCGGATACTCGGCGGCCAGCTTGCCGTCGTCGCCGAACACCCGCACCTCGTCGTTCGACTTGTCGACCTCGATGCGGCTCGACCTGGTAGTCGCGCGGCGCTCCCGGCGCGGCCGACCACGAGCAGCGTCGCCGACCTGGGTGAAGTCGGCCTTCGGGTTCAGCGCCTCGAGCAGCTTCTGGCTCATGTGGAAGCGCTCGGCGAGCGCCTGTTCCGGGGTCGAGTAGGCGAGCGCCGGCAGTTGGGCGAGCGTCGGATAGTCCTTCGGCAGCGGGCCGATGAACGGCCCGGCCTCGTCGGCGGCGGTGATCCGGTAGGCCTGCACCACCGGCCCGGAGTCGGCGCCGGTGAGCTGGCCCCAGAGCGCCGGATCGGGCGCCCCGTTCGAGGCCAGGCCGTTCGCCTCCGCATAGGCGGCGAGCGCATGCTGCAGGTTGGTCCCCTGGCGTCCGTCGATCGCGCCGGGCGAGAAGCCGGCCCGGTCGAGCAGCACCTCCAGGCGCAGCAGGGTCGGATCGTAGGCGAGCCGCCCGCGCGGCGCCGGCAGGCCGGCTTGGTTGATCGCCTGGGCGGCGGGCGGCAGGTCGGCCACGTCGACCGGAGCGGCCTGCGTCGCCGAGGCGTCGGCGGCGAAGGCGTTGGCGGCGACCGGCGCGTCCAGCACCGGGTCCGGGGAATTGGCGGCGGCGATGACGTTGCCGACCGACGGCGGCGGCGCGGCGGAAGCAACCTTCGCCGCGGGTGCGGAATTCTGAGCAGCGGGATGGTTCGCGTCGGAGCAGGCGCCGGCGAGCGCCAGGATGAGGGCGGCGGCGGCCGCGCCGGAGAGAAGGTTGGAGGTGCGCGTTTCGAGCATGCGAATTGAAGCCGCCGGACCGGCAGAGGTTCCGCCGATGACGGCGCCTGAGGCGCAGTCGTGATCTGGCGCGTCGCCGGCCTGCTGGTGATCGTCGTGCTGCTCGTCGCCGTCGCCCAGCGGGCATTCTTCCACCGCGCGTCGCCGCAGCCGCCGGCCGTGACCACGGCGCCCTTCGCGGCCTCCGCCCCGGCCGCTCCGCCACAGGCGGCCCCGTCCGGTTGCCCGAGCCAGCCGGCCTTCGCCGCCGCGTCCGGGGCCAATGCGGCCACCGCCGCCAATGCGCCCTGGTCGGTGTTCGGACGGCCGGAGAACGGCTGGCAGGTCTACGAGCCGCTGATCGGCCACGAACTCGGCGTCGGCTGCCCGCCGGACTCGCAGGCGTTCGCCGCGGCGCTGGCCGATCTGGCAGGGCGCCCACCGGCTGCCGGCCAACGGGGTGATGGACGAGGCGACGTTGCGCGCCTTCGATCTCGCCTGGCTGGCGCGCCGGCCGTTCGTGGCGGCCAGCGCCCACGGCCAGTGCCCGAGCCCGCCGCCGCCCGCCAGCCTCTCGACGGCGACCCCGGCCGAGGGCTACCTCGGCAAGCCCGTCCAGCTGCGGGCCGGCGCGCTCGCCGCCTGGCGGCGCATGGTCGCCGCGGCCCGCGTCGAGAGCCCGGCGATCGCCGCCGACCCGAAGCTGCTGACCATCTTCTCCGGCTATCGCGACCCGGCCGCCGACGCCGCCGACTGCGCGGCCAGGCAGGACTGCGCGACGCCGGCCCGCGCCGGAACCTGCTCGGCCCACCGCACCGGCCTTGCCATGGACATCTACCTGGGCTCGGCGCCGGGCTACGACCCGGCGTCATCGGACGACGCCAACCGGCTCTTCGAATCGCGGACCCCCGCCTACCTCTGGATGGTCGCCAACGCCGCCCGCTTCGGCTTCGTCAACTACCCGTTCGAGCCCTGGCACTGGGAGTGGACGGGCGAGCCGCCATAAGCGGCCGCAGCTCGCCAAGGGTGCGGCCTAACGCCTTTGTTGCAGTCATGCATTGCACTTGGTCGAGTGGCCGCGCCCAGGTGGGGAACAGTAAGGGGCGCGTGGTGGGGCAGGATCTGGCCGACGTCGGGGCGGCCCTGTATGCAGCGTTGAACGCTGGACAGCCCGGCGCGGCGATCGTCGATGCGTGGCCGGTGATGGGCGACGCCGACCCGCGCTGGCAGGCCCTGGTCGGCGAGATCGCGACAGCCGCGGCGCGCCTGCATCCCTCGGTCAGCGAGGCGGCGCTCGTTCATCCGGAAGCGGCCGGCGCCGCGCTGGTCGACCGGCGCTGCGGGCTGCGGCGGGCCGACGCGCGTTTCGCCGCGTGGATTGGCGAGCCGGCCGCTTCGGCCGATTGCCGGCGGTTGGTGGCCCAGGCGCTCGCCGGCCAGCCAGCGATCGGGCTGGTGACCGCGCTGGACGGCCGCGTGGCGCCGGTGTTCGCCAGGCCCGCGGTCGCCGACGGGCCGTGGGCGCCGATCGCGGCGGCGCTCGGCGATCCGGCCGCCGCGGGGGACAACGTGCTGCTGATCGCCTTCGCGCCGTCCAAGTCGTCGGCGCTGGCAAGGCGCGCCGCCGCCGCGCTCGGACTGACCCCACTGGAGGCCAAGGTGGCCGAGTCGCTGCTCGACGCGCCCAACCTCGCCGTCGCCGCCGATCAGATCGGGATCGGCCGCGAGACCGCCAAGGACGCGCTGGCCCGCGCCATGAAGAAGACGGGCGTGCGCCGCGCCGCCGAGCTGGTCGGCCGGCTGGTCGACCTCACCTTCGAGGCCGGACGCGACAGCGGCGAGAACCTCTCGCTCTTGCGCCAGGCGCTGGGCCTTTCGCCGGCCGAGGCGCGGGTGGCGGCGGCGCTGGCGGCCGGCGGCGAGGCGCGGGAGATCGGCGCGCGGCTCGGGCTCTCCGAGGAGACCGTGAAGAGCTACCGCCGGTCGATCTACGCCAAGACCGGGGCCAGCCACGCCCGCGACCTCTTGCGGCTTGATCTCTGAGGTGGTCGAGCTCGACCGCCTGGCGTCGGTGGCCGAGGTGCGGCCGGACCAGCCGGGCGTCCAGGAGCGGTTGCGGGTGATCGTGGTCGACGGTCGCCGCGTCGCCTTCATCGACTACGGTCCCGGCCAGCGGCGCGCCGCTGCTGGTCGGCCACGGCTTCAGCACCGGCCGGCTGATGCCGGGGCCGTTGCTGGATCGATGCCAGCGCGCCGGCATGCGGGTGATCGTTCCGCAGCGGCCGGGGTTCGGCCTGACCGAGCCGGCGACCGGCGACTACCTGGAGACCGCCGCGGGCGACCTGGCGGCGATCCTCGACAGCCTCGGGTATGAGCAGGCCAATGGGTTCTACCGCGACGGCGGCGTCTCCACGCTGATCACCTTCGCGCAGCGCTTTCCGGGCCGGCTGCAGCGCGGGGTGCTGTTCAATCCGCGCACGCCGAAGTGGGCCCGTCCGCCGCCGGCCGCGCCGATGAGCGCGATCTCCCGTCTGCTGCTCGACCAACCGGCGCTGATCGAGCCGTTCGCGCAGATGCTGCGCCACCAGACCCGCTCGGAGCCGCTCGCCGCCATGCTGCGGCGCGCCTGCTCCGGCTGCGAGGCGGACCGGGTGCTGATCGAGGACGAGGCGGTCATGCGGCACATCGTGCGCGATGCTCAGGGCTTGATGGCCCGCTCGGTGCGGGGCTTCGTCGACGAGCAGCGGGTCTATACGGCCGGCTGGTCGCCGCCGGGCCTGAGGCCCGACAGCAGCTGGGTGGTCGCATGGTCCGGGGCGATGGTCCCCGACCCGGATCTGCGGCCGTGGTCCGGGCTGCCGAACCTGAGGGTGGAGATCCTCGAAGGCGCGGGCGGCCTCGTCGCGTTCTCGCATCCCGAGCTGCTGGTCGCGCTGCTCGGCTGACGCCCCCAAAAGGGGGGAAGGTCGGCGCCGGTCCGCGTGGTCCCTTGCACCCAGAGAGAGCCGGCGCTGCGCTGGCGCCGCGGGAAGCTGGCCAGACCATGAACGTCACTTTTCTAGTCGCCGGCCTGATCATCATCGCTCTGGGCTGGCTGAACGCACAGCGGATCCAGGGCAAGGGCAAGCGGGCCCGGGCCTGGCCGACCGCCCAGGGGGTCGTGCTCGCCTCGTCGGTGGTCGCCGTCCCGATGGGCGGGAGCAACATGCTGGCCCCGTCGGTGGTCTACAGCTACGAGGTCGCCGGGGCGAAACGCGAAAGCGCCAGCTATCGGCTCGGCACGCCGCCAATGTTCAACAAGCCGGCCAAGGCCGAGGCGGCTGCCGCGAAGTACCCGGCCGGCTCGCAGGTCACCGTCCACTACGACCCGGTCAAGCCCGAGAGCTCGGCGCTCGAGCTGACGGTGGGCGACGGCTACGTCGGCCTGATGATCTACTCGTTCGGCGCCACGCTCCTCGGCTTCGGCGTGCTCGGCCTGTTCCTCGGCTTCTAGAGCCTCTCCCCTTCCTGAAAGAGACGATCATGCGCAAGCGGATGATGACGGCCGGCGTGCTGGCCGCGACGATGGCCCTGGCGGCGTGCGGCGGCGCGGGCGGCGTGCAGGCGCCTGCCGACGTGGCTGGGACCTGGGGCGCGGACTGCTCGCAGCCTTTCGTGAAGTTCGACGGCGGCAAGATGACCGTCTTCCCGGACAAAGCCACCTACAACCTGACCAGCGCCACCTCGCAGGGCGGCCAGGTCACGGTGGGCTACACGACGGCGCAGGGCGCGGTGAGCGAGGTCTACGTCGAGGACGGTCCGACCCTGCGCCTCGACCACGGCACCTACGCCGGCGCGGACGCCACCTGGCACAAGGCCCCGATGACCAAGTGCTCGTAGCGGCCCCGGTAGCCGCGCTCGCCGTCAGGCCCAAGGGCCTCTACGCGGCCACCGCCGGCTTCTTCGGCCGCGGCAGCAAGAAGCACAGGCCGATCGCCGGCATGCCGAGCGCGGCGGCCAGCAGGTAGAAGATCGCGTAGGCGTCGATCAGGCGTGCGGCCCTGCTGCAGAGCTTCGACGATCGCGCCCGAGAAGCCCTTCAGGAACTTGCCAGTGAAGGCCAGCGCGGAGGTCAGAAGCGCGTACTGGGTGGCCGTGTAGCCGAGGCTGGTGAGGCGTCGACATGTAGGCCACCAGCGCGACGCCGGAGTAGCCGATGGCGATCGAGTCGAACGCCATGACCGCCTGGAATGTGGTGACTGCACGCCGCCGACCGAGATCAGCGGGTAGTCGCCGCCATGGAAGCCCAGCAGGGCGAAGACGCCGATAGCGATCGGCTGCACGATCGCGCCAACGATCAGCGTCGGCCGGTTGCCGAGCCGCAGCGACGAAAGCCCGCCCAGCGCGATGCCGAGGAGACTGCAGGGCGTGCCGAAGATCAGCCGCGTCCAGCCGATGGTGTCTTTGTCGATGCTGCAGCGCGCTGTAGTAGGGAGTTGCTCATCGGCCCGCGCATGTAGTCGCACAGGTGGTAGAAGGTGATGGTCAGCAGCATCAGCGCCGCCATCGCCAAGCCGTGGGTGCGGAAGAAGGCGATCAAGCGGACCGACGATCGCGTCGTAGACCGCCAGCAGCGGATGTCGCCCCGCCTCGCGCGCTCTTGGCCGCCATCACCGCGTCGGCGGCGCCGGCTCCTTGGCCAGCAGCACCGCGACCATGCCGATGGCCATCGCCGCGCCATAGATGACGTAGCTGATCGGCCAGCCGATCCTCTTGGCCGACATCAGGATCACCAACTCGGTGAGGATCAGGGCGAACCGGTAGCCGAGCGTGTAGGCGGCGGTCAGCAGGCCTAGCTCGTCGGCGTCGGCGGCGGTCTCGATCCGCCAGGCGTCCATCGCGGTGTCCTGGGTCGCCGCGCCGACGGCGCCGACGTCGGCGCAGGACGACCAGCCAGCCGAGCTGGGTCTTGGGATCGCGAAGCCCATGCCGATCAGGCCGCCGCCGGCGACCACCTGGCGCGAGCAGCATCCAGCTGCGCCGGCGCCCCAGCCGGCCGAGCAGCGGCAGCGGCGATGCGGTCCACCATCGCGCCCCAGACGAACTTGATACGAGTAGGTCAGGCCGACCCAGGCGAGCGAGCCGATGGCCGCCAGCTTGATGCCGTCGTCCGCCAGCCAGAAGCCCAGCGTGTTGCCGATCAGCATGAACGGCAGGCCGGACGAGATGCCCATGAGCAGCATCAGCGTGACGCGGGGGCGGCCGAGCGCCGCCAGCACGTCCCAGAAGCGGCGGCGGCGCGGCCGGGGAGGCCCGGCGGCGGCTGCGTCAGCGGTCATTCCGGCTCCTTGGCGGGTGGCCGCGGGCGGCCGCGAATTCCCCGCTCAGGCGAGCTTGGCGCGCGCCGCTCCCCGCGTCCAGCCGGCCTCGGTCCAGCGGGTCAACGCGCCGCGCAGCGCCTCCAGGCTCAGCGGCTTGACCAGGAAGTCGTCCATGCCGGCGTCGATGCAGGCGCGGCGGTCGTCTTCGAAAGCGTTGGCGGTCAGCGCCACGACGGGCGTCTTCACGCCGCGGGCCCGCAGCGTCCGGCTCGCCTCCAGCCCGCCCAGGCCCGGCATGCGCACGTCCATCAGCACGATGTCGTAGTCGCCGCTGGCCAGCGCCTCCAGCGCCTGCTCGCCGCTCTCGACATGGTCCACCACCGCGCCTTCGCGCTTCAGCAGCGTGCGGGCCAGCATGGCGTTGATCGGGTTGTCCTCGGCCAGCAGCACCCGCACGCCGCCGGCGCTGCGCTGGACCGTCGCCCGGCGCGGGGCGACGCGGTCGTCGTCCGCCGCCGGGGTCAGGCCGGCCGCCAGCACCCGCTCGACCAGCGAGGCGCGCCGCAGCGGCTTGATCAGGTAGCCGTCGAAGCCGGCGGCGCGGCAGGGCGCGATGCGGCCGCGATCCTCGGGCCTGAGCAACACGACGCTGGCGCGGCCCTCCGGCGGGGTCAGGATCGCGCGGCCGTCGGCCAGCAGGTGGTCGACCAGGATCACCGCACCCTCTTCGGTGCGCGCCAGCGCCTCTTCGACGCGGCGGGCGCGGATCGCCCGACCGCCGCTCGAACTCGATCTGCCGCGCCGCCGCTTCCCGGACGATGGCGCTGGGCGAAGCGACGGCCACCGTGCGGCCGGCCAGCTGGCCGCCGGCGTCAGGCTCGCCCACGGCCTCGAACCTGGCCTCGAACCAGAAGTCGGCGCCTTCGCCTTCGACGCCGCCGACGCCGAGCCGTCCGCCCATCGCCTCGGCGAGCCGCGTGGCGATGGCCAGGCCCAGCCCCGCGCCGACCTGCCGCGCGTCGCGGCCCGAGCCACCTTGCGAGAACGCCTCGAAGATCCGCGTTCGCTCAGCCTCCGGCACGCCCGGCCCGGTGTCGCTGACCGTGAAGCGCAGGAAGCCGTCCGCCTCGCGCTCGGCCAGGACGAGCACCCCGCCGGTCTCGACGAACTTCACCGCGTTGCCCGCCAGGTTCAGCAGGATCTGCCGGAGCCGCCCGTCGTCGACCAGGATCGGCGCGAGCTGCGCGTCGGCGGCCCAGCCGATCTCGACGCCCTTCTCATGAGCCCGGGGGCTGAGCAGCTCGCAGACCTGTCGCAGCAGGTCTTCCGGCGTCACGGCCGCGCGCACCAGCTCGACACGCCCGGCGCCGAGCCGCGCGTAGTCCAGCACGTCGTTGACGAGGCCCAGCAGGTGCTCGCCGCTCTCGGTCAGCGCCGCCACGTAGGAGCGCTGCTCGGCGGTCAGCTTGGTGCCTTCGAGGAGGCGCGCCATGCCGATCACGCCGTTGAGGGGCGTGCGGAACTCGTGGCTCAGCGCCGCGAGGTGCTCGTGCGGAATGCCGGGACGACGCTCGTTCATCTCAGCGGCGGTGATACGGCCGCTCGGCTTAACGGGCGGTCAAACGCAAGCTTCACAGTGGTGATTTCGCGGCTCAATGTGGGGCCGGTCCGGATGGGGGAAGCTCGATGGCGACGATGGTTCGAGCGGCGGCGCTCGTCGCGGTGTTGTGGTCGGTGGCGCTGGCCCCGGCGGTGGCGGCCGCCAGCGACGGGTTCGCGCCGTTCTGGCAGGCGTTCGCCGCGGCGCTGACCAAGGACGACCATGCGGCGCTGGCCGGCATGGTGGCGCTGAGCGACCGGGTCGACCAGGCGACTCCGCTGACGTTCGCGAAGTTCCACGCCGACTACCTGGGGGCCAAGACGCGCCAGTGCCTGGCGAAGGACAAGCCGGTGCGCGGCGTCGACGGGACCGGCGAGGTCAACTACTCGGCCTTCTGCGGCGAGCTCGACTTCGTCTTCACCCGTTCCGGCGGCGCCTGGAAGCTCACCGACATCGGCGCGAACGACTAGGCGCGCCGAACTTCAGCCTCAAGACAGCGGGCTGGGGAGGGGCGGCGGGTCGGGCGGCAGCGGGATGAACTCGCCTGGTCGAGGTCCGGCAGCTTCATGCGGCCGGCGCGCCAGTCGGCCTTGGCCTGGTCGATGCGTCCTTGCGACGACGAGACGAAGTTCCACTCGAGGAACCGCGGCCGATCGGCTCGCCGCCCAGCAGCATGACGACGGCGGGGCTTTTGGCCTCGAAGACCACGGCTCGCCGGGCGCGAAGACCAGCATCTGGCCAGCCGTGGCCGCGTGCCCCTCGACCTCGACCTCGCCGGACACCACGAACGCCGCCCGCTCGGGATACTCGGCGTGCAGCTGCGCCTTCGCGCCCGCCTCCAGCCGCCAGTGCACGTAGAACATCGGCGAATGGGTCTTCACCTTGGCCTTCGCGCCGAACGCCTCGCCGGCGATCAGCCGCGCCCAGAGGCCGCCGCTCTCGTAGGTCGGCAGGTCTTCGGGTCCGTGGTGGGCGAAGCCGGGATCGGTCTCCTCGTCCGCGGTCGGCAGCCCGACCCAGGCCTGGATGCCGTGCATCGCCCCGCCGGTCTGGCGCAGCCGGTCGAACCGCTCGGAGTGGGTGATGCCGCGCCCGGCGGTCATCCAGTTCACCTCGCCCGGGTGGATGGCGATGTCGGAGCCGACGCTGTCGCGATGGGTGATCTCGCCGTCGAACAGGTAGGTGACGGTGGAAAGGCCGATGTGCGGGTGCGGGCGCACGTCGACGCTGCGCGGGAAGCCGGGCTGGAAGTCGATCGGCCCCATGTGGTCGAAGAACACGAACGGCCCGACCATCCGGTGCGCGGAACGGCAGCACCCGCCCCACCTCGAAACCGCCCAGGTCGCGCCGCCGCGCATCGATGACCAGCTCGATCATGGCTCGTGTCTACCCGCTACCGTCCAGCGGGTGCTGAGACCCTCGCCGGGACATGGCTGCTGATCAGGCCGAGCGGCACGGTCGTGGTGTTCTTCACCGAGCGCACCACGATGCGGCTCTCGATGTTGGAGACCAGGCCCAGCGACAGGATCTTGTCGCGCAGGAAGTCGTCGAAGGCGTGCATGTCGCGGGTGACGATCCGCAGCTCATAGTCCGCCGCGCCGGTCACCGTGGCGCACTGCACCACCTCCGGCCAGCGCTGCACCGACTGCTCGAAGGTGTCGAGATTGTCCTTGGTCGGCAGCGACAGTTTCACCGTGCAGTAGACCTCGAAGCTGAGGCCCAGTTTCTCGCGGTCGAGGATGGTGACGCGGCGCTGGATGACGCCGTCGTCCTCCAGCCGCTTGATGCGCCGCCAGCAGGGGCTGGACGACAAGCCGACGCGCTCGGCGATCTCGGCGACCGAGAGGCTGGCATCGTGCTGGATCAGATCGAGGATGCGGGCATCGACCGCATCGAGCAACTCAGACAAGTTTTCCCCCTCCTTCCGTGGTATGCCAACGGAAAATGCCGAAGCACACCGAATATGGGGCATGCCTTTGGCTGGGCTCCAGTCCGCCTTATATGTTCTTGCGAGTTGCGCCGAAAGTGCGGCGGGGAAGAAAATTGCCATGCGGCACGCAGATGTCACGCTAGACGACAAATTCTTGCTGGAACGCGGGCGAGTTTTCATCACCGGCGTTCAGGCGCTGGTGCGCGTGCTGATCGACCGCCGCCGGCTCGATTCGCGCGAGGGGCTGAAGACCGCCGGATTCCTCTCCGGCTACCGCGGCTCGCCGCTCGGCGGGCTCGACCAGCAGGCGCACCGCGCCGGCAAGCTGCTCACCGAGCACGACATCGTCTTCAAGGAGGGCCTCAACGAGGACCTCGCGGCGACCGCCGTCTGGGGTTCACAGCAGGCCAACCTGTTCCCCGGCGCCCGCTACGACGGCGTTTTCGGCATGTGGTACGGCAAGGCGCCGGGCGTCGACCGCACCGGCGATGCGTTCAAGCACGCCAACTTCGCCGGGACCTGGCCGAAGGGCGGCGTGCGTGGCGGTGGCCGGCGACGACCACGCCTGCAAGTCCTCGACCCTGCCCTCGCAGTCGGAGTTCGCCTTCCAGGATTTCGAGATGCCGGTGCTGGCGCCGGCCGACGTGCAGGAGGTGCTGGACTACGGCCTGCTGGGCTACTCGCTGTCGCGCTTCTCGGGCCTGTGGGTCGGCCTGATCGCGCTGGCCGACACGATGGACTCCGGCGCGACGATCGACGTCGGCCTGGAGCGCCACCATCACCGCCTGCCCGAGGGTTTCGCCATGCCCGCCGGGCGGGCTCGGCATCCGCGTGAAGGACCAGCCGCTCGACAAGGAGCGGCGCCTGCGGCTCTACAAGCTTCCCGCCGCGCTGGCGTTCGCCAAGGCCAACGGCATCGACCGCACGATGGTCGCCGGGCCGCGCCGCCGGCTCGGCATCGCCGCGCACGGCCAGGCCTACAAGGACGTCATGGAGGCGCTGTCTTCCATGGGCATCAGCGAGGCGCGAGGCGGCCGACCTGGGGCTGGCGATCTACAAGGTCGGCATGCCCTGGCCGCTCGAGCCCACCGGCCTGCGCGCCTTCGCCCGCGGCCTCGAGACCCTGATGGTCGTCGAGCACAAGCGCCCGCTGCTGGAGAGCCAGGCGCGCGCCGCGCTCTACGAGCTGCCCGCCCACGCCCAGCCGCGGGTGATCGGCAAGGTGGACGAGCAGGGCCATCCGCTGCTCTCGCAGCTCAGCTCGCTGTCGGTGGCCGAGGTGGCCCTGGCGATCGCCGACCGGCTGCCGCCAGGCCCGCACATGGAGCGGGTGCACGACTTCCTCTCCCGCGTCTCGGCCTCGTCGATGGCGGCGGTGACGCTGGGCGCCGAGCAGGTGCGCAAGCCGTTCTTCTGCTCCGGCTGCCCGCACAACACCTCGACCCGGCTGCCGGAGGGCTCGCGGGCGCTGGCCGGCATCGGCTGCCACTACATGGCGAGCTTCACCGACCCGCAGACCGACCTCACCACCCACATGGGCGCCGAGGGCGTCACCTGGGCCGGCGCGTCGCCGTTCACCGACGAGCCGCACGTGTTCGCCAACCTCGGCGACGGCACCTACAACCACTCCGGCTCGCTCGCCATCCGCGCCTCGATCGCGATGGGAAGCCACATCACCTACAAGCTGCTCTACAACGACGCCGTCGCGATGACCGGCGGCCAGCACCCCGAGAGCGGCTTCTCGGTCGCCCAGATCACCCGCCAGCTGGCGGCCGAGGGCGTCACCAGGACCGTGGTCGTCGCCGACGAGCCGGAGCGCTACGCCAGCGTGACCGACCTCGCGCCCGGCGTGGAAGTGAAGCCGCGCGGCGAACTGATGGCCGTGCAGCGCGCGTTGAGGTCGACACCCGGCGTCTCCGTGCTGATCTACGACCAGACCTGCGCCACCGAGAAGCGTCGGCGACGCAAGCGCGGGCCTGATGGCGCCGGCCACGCGCCGCGTCTTCATCAACCCGCTGGTCTGCGAGGGCTGCGGCGACTGCTCGCGCGCCTCCAACTGCGTCTCCATCGAGCCGCTGGAGACCGAGTTCGGCCGCAAGCGCCGGATCGACCAGTCGACCTGCAATCAGGACTATTCGTGCCTGGAGGGCTTCTGCCCGTCGTTCGTAACGCTGGAGGGCGCCGAGCACGCGCGCGACCGAGAAGCTGCCCACGCTCACCGCCGATTCCACGCCGCTGCCAACCATCCCGGCCTTCACGGGCGTCAAGAACATCATCTTCACCGGCATCGGCGGCACCGGCGTCACCACCACCGCCTCGATCCTGGCGATGGCCGCCCACGTCGACGGCCTCGCCGCCTCGGTGGTCGACATGACCGGCCTCGCCCAGAAGGGCGGCGCGGTGTTCAGCCACGTGCGCATCGGCGCCGACGAGGAGACCCCGGTCGGCGGGCGCGTGCCGGCGGCCAGCACCCACGCGCTGATCGCCTGCGACCTGCTGGTCGCCGCCGGCCCCGAGGCGCTGGCGCTCTACGCCAAGGACCGCACCGACGCGGTCGGCAACGCTGACTTCCAGCCTACGGCCGACCTGGTGTTCGACCGGGACGCCAGATTCGACGGCCCGGCCATGGAGCGGCGCATCAAGGGCGCGGCCAAGAGCTACGACGGCTGCCCGGCCGTCGAGCTGGCCGAGCAGAAGCTCGGCGACGCCATCTTCGCCAACACCATCATGCTGGGCTTCGCCTGGCAGAAGGGCCTGGTGCCGGTCTCGGCCCGGGCGCTCTACCGCGCCATCAACCTCAACGGGGTCGAGACCGAGGCCAACCTGCAGGCCTTCGAGATCGGCCGCATCGCCGCGCACGACCCGGCCCAGCGCCGGGTGGAGACCGCGACGCCGCCGGCGAAGCTGCCCCAATCGATGCCGCTGGACGAGCTGATCGCCCACCGCGCCGGCGAGCTGGCCGCCTACCAGGACCAGGCCTACGCCGATCGCTATCTGAAGCGGATCGCGACGGTGCGCGCCGCCGAGGCGAAGCTGGGCGTCGGAGACGCTGACCCGCGCCGCGGCGCTCAGCCTCTTCAAGCTGATGGCGATCAAGGACGAGTACGAGGTCGCCCGGCTCTATTCCGATGGCCGCTTCGCCGCGGCGCTCGGCAAGACCTTCAGCGGGGGCAAGGCCAAGGTGCTGCTCGCCCCGCCGATCCTCTCGCCGAAGGATGAGAACGGGCAGCCGCGCAAACTGGCGTTCGGCCCCTGGATGCTGCGCTGGGGCTTCCCGACGCTGGCGAAGCTGAAGGGCCTGCGCGGCGGCCCGCTCGACGTGTTCGGCGCCTCGGCCGAGCGCAAGGCCGAGCGCCGCCTGCTCGCCGACTACGAGACGACGCTGGACAGTCTCGCCGCCGCCCTGACGATGGAGCGCCTGCCGCTCGCCGCGAAGATCGCCAGCATCCCCGACCAGATCCGCGGCTACGGCCACGTGAAGGAAGCCGCGATGGCCGAGGCGAAGGCCGAAGAAGCGAAGTTGTGGGCGCAGTGGGAAGCGGCGCCGGCGCGAGAGCTTGTCACCGCCTGAGTCCCTAGCGCGGCCGTCCGCAACGACGAAGGCTTCGCCCCGCTTCACGGGACCGCTATAGCCTCACCATGACCGATTTCGACTTCGACGCCTGTGTGGTGGGCGCAGGCGCCGTGGGGCTGGCGTGCGGCTATGCGCTCGGCAAGCGGGGCCTCTCGGTGGTGGTGCTGGAGGCCGAGCGGGCCATCGGCCAGGGCGTCTCTTCGCGCAACTCCGAGGTCGTGCACGGCGGACTCTACTATCCGACCGGATCGCTGAAGGCGCGCTTCTGCGTCGCCGGGCGCCGCGCGCTCTATCCGTTCCTCGACGCCCACCAGGTGGCCTACCGCAAGTGCGGCAAGCTGGTGGTCGCGACCGAGCCGGCTGAGATCCCCCGCATCGAGGCGATCGCCGCCCAGGCCCGCGCCAACGACGTCGAGGGCATCGAGGAGATCTCCGGGGAGGCTGCGCGGGCAATGGAGCCGGGCCTGAACGCGGTCGCGGCGATCGTGTCGCCGCAGAGCGGGCTCTTCGACAGCCACGGCTACATGCTGGCGCTGAAGGGTGAGATCGAGGACGCCGGCGGCGCGGTCGTCACCGGCACGCCGTTCGAGTCCGCACGGCCGCTGGAGACCGGCGGCTTTGCGATCCACGCCGGCGGCGAGGCGCCGACCGACCTGACCGCGCGCCTGCTGGTCACCGCGCCCGGCCTCTCGGCGCAAGGCGTGGCGGCGCGGATCGAGGGCTTCCCGCCCGCGGACATTCCCAGGCTGCACTACGGCAAGGGCGTCTACTTCCGCCTCATCGGCAGAGCCCCGTTCGAGCACCTGATCTACCCGCCGCCGATCCCCGGCGCGCTCGGCACCCACTATCGCAAGGACCTCGGCGGCCAGGCGGTGTTCGGCCCCGACCTCGCCTTCGTCGACGCGCCCGACTACTCGGTCGATCCCGGCCGCGCGCCTGGCTTCTACGAGTACATCCGCCATTTCTGGCCCGGCCTGCCGGATGGCGCGCTGACGCCCGACTACGCCGGCATCCGCCCCAAGCTGCACGGCCCCGGCGAGACGCAGCCGGACTTCCGCATCGACGGCGTGGAGGCGCACGGCCTCGCCGGCCTCATCGCGCTCTTCGGCATCGAGAGCCCCGGCCTCACCTCGTCGCTCGCCATCGGCGAGGAGGTGGCGACCCGGCTTGCCAGCTCCTGACAGCGGTTGGCGGCGCGCACGTCTTGATGCCAGGCCGAAGGAGGAGCCGCTCCATGCTGACCCGCGCCCAGGTGTTCGCCTGGCTGGACGCCAAGCCCAGCGCCACGTCCGGCCGGCCGTTCGGCCCCGAGGTGGTGGTCTACAAGATCGGCGGCAAGATGTTCGCCATCGTCGCCGACGAGGACCCGGTGCGCTTCACCCTGAAGTGCGACCCGGTGCTGGCCGAGGTGATGCGCGGCCAGTATGCGGCGATCACGCCCGGCTACCACACCGACAAGCGCCACTGGATCACCGTGCGCCAGGACGCCGAGCTGTCCGACGATGAGGTGACGCGGCTCTTCGACCACGCCTACGACATCGTTCGCGCCAAGCTGACCCGCGCGGCGAAAGCCGAGCTGGCTGCGGCCGAAAGCGCCTCGTCTTGAAGCGGCCCGAGGCCTCTCGTATAAGCCCCGGCTTCCCGTGGCTGGGTAGCTCAGTTGGTTAGAGCGGCGGATTCATAACCCGCAGGTCGGCGGTTCGAGCCCGCCCCCAGCTACCATCGTTCTCCCCCCTCACCGCGCGTTGGCCAGGCGGCAGATCACGTCGGCGCAGGCGCGCAACCAGTCACCGGCTGGATGCCAAGTCAGCGTGGGTCCTGGCGCAGCGAACTCGAAGCCGGCGGCTTCCAGCCGCTTGATCGCGCTGGTGGCGGGGCAGGCGTCGCCCCGGTCGGGCGCGAAGTTCAGCTCCATGAACACCATTCTGAGCGCGCCGCGCGCCAGGAGGCCGGCGGCCCCTTCCAGCGCGTCGGCTTCGGAGCCCTGTACGTCGAGCTTCAGGAGGTCGATCCGCTCGATGCCGAGCTCGGCGCAGACGGTGTCGAGCTTTACCGCCGGCACCCGCTCGGCGCCGTCCTCGACCCGGTCGGGCACGACGAAGTTCATGCCGTCGTTGCCGCCCTCAGCCTCCCCGCAGCGGCGCAGGATCGCCTGGCCGTCGTAGCTGGTCACCGCGCTCTGGTGGACGACAAGCCGCTCCAGGCCATTCAGCTCAGCGGTGCGCCGCAGGCCGGCGGCGATCTGTGGGGTCGGCTCGAAGGCGTGCACCACGGCGGCGGGCTGGGCGTCCAGCGCCGCCAGGCTGTAGATGCCGGCGTTGGCGCCCACGTCGAACACCACGGCGGCGTCCCGCGCGGCGGCGCGCCAAGCCTCCAGCAGTTGCTCTTCCAGCAGGTAGGTGCCGAAGAAGTAGTACTGCCGCTGCAGCGCCTCGCGCAGGTCGCACGGCAGCTTCAGGCCGCCATATCTGATCTGCGCCAGGCGCATCGGATCGCCGCCGGACACCAGTGGCCAGAGCGCGTTCACGGTCCGGAACTTGCCCCTGCGGAGCGGGAAACGCCGCGCATAGGCGACCAGCAGCCGCTCGCCCGCCCCCGCTTCGCGCACGGTCTTCAACTGCATGCCGAGGTTCCGCTGTCCGACGCGGTTCTAGACCGATCGCGCGGGGTCCGCACCCCGCGCCCGGCAAAGCCTACGCTGCGGCGGCCGCCGCGCCGGGTTGGCCCTTCTCGGCCAGCGCGAAGTCCAGGGCTTCCATCAGCTTCTCGGGCTTGATGGGCTTTTCGACCACGCTGCGCATGCCGGCGGCGAGGTACTCGGCCACCTCGTCGACGTCGGCGTTGGCGGTCAGCGCGATGATCGGCACCAGGCCGGCCGGCGCCGGCAGCTTGCGGATCTCGCGGGTGGCGGTGACGCCGTCCATGCGCGGCATCTTGATGTCCATCAGGATCACGTCGTAGCGCCCGGCCCTGGCGGCCTCCACGGCCTCCACCCCGTCGGCCACCGACTCGGTGGAGCAGTCGAACATCTCGCAGAGCGCCTCGACCACCATGCGGTTGGTGGCGTTGTCGTCGACCACGAGGATGTGGGCCGAACGCGCGGGCTCGGCGCTGGCCTGCGCATCCGCGGCCGCCCTGTCCTCGGCGGCGGCGGCGGCCAGCTCGAACGAGACGGTCGCGCCCGGGCCGGGGTTGGCCCTGGCTTCCAGCCTGCCGGCCATCGCCTCGACGGCGCGCTCGGCCAGCATCAGCTGCAGCTGCAGTCCGGCGCTGCCGCCGGCCGCGTCGGCAAGGCCGCGGAACATGCCGGCGAGGTAGTCGGGCGGATAGGTCGCGCCGTTGTCGCGCACGCGGCCGGTGAGCGCGAGCGCGGACGCGGCCTGGCGCACCTGCAGGCTCGCCTCCACCACGCCGCGCTGCGAGTGGGCGAGCGCATGGCCGATCAGCGCGTCGAACACCTGCATCAGCCGGCCGAAGTCGATCATCGCGGCGCAGTCGGGCGCGCCGTCGTAGGACACCAGCAGGGTGACGCCGGCGGTCTCGGCATGGCCGCGCCAGCGCGCCTCGATGTGGTCCATCAGCTCCTGCAGGCGCCGCGGCTCGGTGGCCATGACCAGCCGTCCGCTTTCGGCCTTCTCCAGGTCGGCGGCCACGCCCAGCAGCAGGAGCGCGCCTTGCGCGCCGCCGGCGATGACGTCGAGGTGCGGCGCCGGCGTCCTCGGGCAGGCGCAGGCGCTGCAGCGCCTCGACGGCGGCCAGCGCGTGGGCGATCGGCTCGCGCAGCTCCGCGCAGACACGTTCGACCAGGGTCGACGGCTGGGCCGCGCCGTTCATCCCGGGCAGCAGGCGACCGAGGTCGCAGACGCCCTGGTAGGCGCCTTTGTGGGTGACGATGAAGCCGGACAGCACGGCTGACGGCCGCTCGGCCATGGCGCGCTCGACGAACGCGTCGACGCCTTCTCCGGCCTCGGCCACCAGCGGGTCGGGCTCGGCGACCTCGAGGATCGGCCGGGCGGCGGCGCCGCGCGCTTCCATGCGGGCCAGGAAGGCCTCGCGATGGATCACCGCGATCGGCTTTTCGTCCTCTACGACCGTCAGGGTACGGCAGTCCGGATCGCGAATGAACGCCGCCAGCGCCGCTTCGCAAAGACTGTCCGCGGAAAGCGCGGGACGACGGTCAGCGGTATCGCCGAGAGTATGCATGGTGGCCATGGATGCCTAACTCGGCGCACACCATGCCCACCCCCGCTTGCGAAGAGGTTAAACGCGCTCGCCTCTACTACTTTTCGGGGTAACGGCGCTCGCGCTCGCCTAGCGTCCGGTGGGGATGTCCTTGAACGCCACGTCCTTGTCGACGCGCACGTCCTGCGGCAGGCCCAGCACCCGCTCGGCGATGATGTTGCGCATGATCTCGTCGGTGCCGCCGGCGATGCGCATGCCCGGCGCGCTCATCAGCGTGGCCTGGAACAGCGCCGACAGCGGCGCGCACGGCGGGGTCGCGGATGATGCCGAACTGGTCCTCCAGCTCGATCGCCGTGTTGGCCACGTCCTGCATCAGCGGCGCGGTGACCAGCTTGCCGATCGAGCTCTCCGGTCCCGGCGTCTGGCCGCGCGACAGCGCGGTCTGGGTGCGCAGCGCGGGTCAGCCGCAGGCCCTCGGCGCTGCACGTACCAGTCGGCCACCTTCTCCCGAAGCGCCGCGTCCTTGATCCCGGAGCCGGCCAGCGGTGGCGATGCTGGAGGCCAGATCCATGATCTGCCGGTGGTAGCTGGCGCCGCCGCCGATCGACGTTGCGCTCGTTCATCAGCGTGACCAGCGAGACGCGCCAGCCGTCGCCGACCGGGCCGATGCGCTGGCTGTCCTTCACCCGCAGGTCGGTGAAGTAGACCTCGTTGAAGCCCGACGCGCCCGACATCTGGTGGATCGGCCGCGCCTCGATCGCCGGGTCGTGCATGTCGACCCAGAACATCGTCAGGCCCTTGTGCTTGGGCACGTCGGGATCGGTGCGGGTGATGAGGATGCCGAAGTCGGAGTAGTGGGCGCCGGAGGTCCAGACCTTCTGGCCGTTGATGATCCAGTCGCCGGAGCCGTCGGGCGCGCACGGCGCGGGTGCGCGCCGCCGCCACGTCCGAGCCGCCCGACGGGCTCGGAGAACAGCTGGCACCAGATCTCCTCGCCGCGCAGCGCCGGACCGACGAAGCGCTGTTTGTCGGCCTCGTTGCCGGCGGCCATGACGGTCGGCACGCACATGCCAAGGCCGATCTGGAACGGGTTGCCGGCGGCGGCGAACTTGGCCTCTTCCTGGGCGAAGATCTGACGCCTGCCAGTCGGCGTCCGCCGCCGCCGCCCCATTCCTTCGGCCAGGTGATGCAGGCGTAGCCGGCCGCGGCCTTCTTGGCCTGCCAGGCCTTGGCCGCCTTCAGCCCGTGCCGCGTCCTCGTCCGTCGCATGTCGCGCGGCGGCGCCCTTCGGGGCGTTGGCCTCCAGCCAGGCGCGCGCCTCGGCGCGGTAGGCGGCTTCTTCGGGGGTGTCGTTGAAGTCCATGCGTCTCTCCTCGCCTCAGGCCGCGTTGCGCCGTTCGAGCTGGCTGCACCAGCCGCTCTTTCCAGGCCTTGGCCCCGCCGGCGACGAGGCCGAGCTGCTGCGCGAGCGGCGGTAGAACAGGTGGCAGTCCATCTGCCAGGTGAAGCCGATGCCGCCGTGGGTCTGCAGGTTCTCCTTGGCGGCGAACCAGTAGGCCTCGCGAGGCGGCGACGCGCGGCCGCGGCGGCCGCCAGCGGCAGCTCCGGCGCGCCGGTGTCCAGCGCCCAGGCGCCGTAGTAGGCGTTGGAGCGGGCCAGCTCGTTCTTGACGTACATGTCGGCCAGCTTGTGCTTGATCGCCTGGTAGCTGCCGATCGGCCGGCCGAACGCGTAGCGCTCCAGCGCATAGCCCTTGGCCATCTCCAGCGCCCGGTCGGCGCCGCCCACCTGCTCGAACGCCAGCAGCACCGCCGCGCGCTCCAGGAGCGCCTCGGCCAGCGCCAGGCCCTCGCCCGGCCTCGCCCAGCCGCTCGGCCGCGGCGCCGGCGAAGGTCAGCTTGGCGACGCCGCGGGTGGGATCGAGCGTCTGCAGCGTCTCGCGCGTCACGCCGGCGCCGCCGAGCTCGACCAGGAAGAGGCCGAGCTGGCCGCCCTCGCGCGGCCAGCACCACGGCGACGTCGGCGATGTCGCCGTCGGTGACCGGCAGCTTGGTCCCGGTCAGCTTGCCGCCTTCGACCCGGGCCTGCACCTGCGCCTCGGTGAGCGCGCCCGGCCGCTCGACGGTGGCGAAGCAGCCGATGAGTCTCGCCGGCGGCGATCTTCGGCAGCCAGCTTGGCCTTCTGCGCCTCCGAGCCCGGCCAGCATCAGCGCCTCGGCGAGGAAATAGGCGGTGGAGGCGAACGGGATCGGCGCCAGCGCGCGGCCCAGCTCCTCGGCGATCACGCACAGCTCCAGGTGGCCAAGGCCCAGGCCGCCGTAGGCTTCCGGGATCGCCGCGCCCAGCCAGCCCTGCGCCGGCCACCTCGCTCCAGAGGCCGGCGTCGTAGCGAGCTTGGCCGGATCGTCCAGCACCGCGCGCACCTTCGAGGTCGGGCAGCGGGCCTCGAGGAACTTGCGCGCCTCGCCCTTCAGGAACTTCTGGTCGTCGGAAAAATCGAAATTCATGCAGCGCGCCCTCCCGGGTCTTGGTCGAACATCACCATGAACCAGCCTTTGCGGCGCGGCGAAAGATTGACTGAGCGTCAATGATTTCCGGCTTTAACGGAGTCTGTTCAGGCTGATCAGACGGGCGCGTTCGATGGCGAAGGCGGTCTTCCAGCGAAACCAGAAGGTCTGGGTCGAAAGCGTCGGCGCCTGGGCGATCATCGAGAAGATCGAGCCGGTCTGGGCCAAGGGCTTCGACGAGCCGGTGCGCGTCACCTACGACGTCGGGCTCGGCCGCGCCGTTCCTGGCCCACGAGCTGCAGACCCGAGGATCCGATCGGCGGCGACGACGACCAGCGGCGAGCCCACCTGGCGGCTGATGCGGGCGCGCAACAAGTGGCAGACGCCGCGAGCGACTGCGCCCACCATCCCTACCCCGGCACCTATCCGGTGGTGGTCACCGACGCCACCGACTGGGGCGGCTGGCGCGTGCCGGGCGCCGAGTACGACCGCGACCCGCGCCGGATCGAGCACCAGGCGCGGCTGATCGCCTGCGACGCCGGCGCTGCGCGCCATCGCCCGCGAGCTGCTGGAGCTGGTCGCCGAGGCGCCCGACGACGCCCCGCCCGCCGTCCAGGAACTGGCCCGCAAGGCGCTCGACCATCGAGCGCTTCATCTCCGAAGTCCCCGCCGCGGAGCAGATCAGCGGCGGCAGCGACGACATCGTGGCGGCCTAGGGGGGCCTCGCTTCACGCTGAGGGCGCAAGCGCCCACCAACCGTCATCGCCGACCGTCAGGCCTGGGTGGCGCGTCCGGCCGCCGCCGGGTAAACCGCCGCGATGCGCACCGACACGCCCCAGCCGATCCGCCTTTCCGACTACACGCCGCCCGACTTCCTGGTCGACGAGGTCCATCTCGACTTCGATCTCGCCCCCGGCGCGACGCGCGTGAAGGCGAGGCTCGCCGTCACGCCGCAACGGCGACCACGAACGGCCGCTGCAGTTCAACGGCGAGCGGCTGAAGCTGGTCTCCGTCGCCATCGACGGCCGCGCGCTGGAGCCCGCCGAGTACGAGGTCGACGACGAGTTCCTGACCATCCCGGACGCGCCGGCCGCGTTCAGCGCTCGAGACCGAGGTCGAGATCGACCCGGACGGCAACACGCGCGCTCGAAGGGCTCTACATGTCGGCCGGCCGCTTCTGCACCCAGTGCGAGGCCGAGGGCTTCCGCAAGATCACCTACTTCCCCGACCGGCCCGACGTGCTGGCCAGATTCACGGTGCGGATCGAGGCCGAGCAGCATCTATCCGCGGCTGCTGTCCAACGGCAACCTGGTCGAGGCCGGCGAGCTGGCGGGCGGGCGCCACTTCGCGGTCTGGAACGATCCCTTCCCGAAGCCCTGCTACCTGTTCGCCCTGGTGGCCGGCGAGCTCGACGTGCTGGAGGACAGCTTCGTCACCATGAGCGGGCGCAAGGTGACGCTGCGCATCTACGTCGACCCCGGCATGGCCGAGCGCGCCGCCTACGCGATGGACAGCCTGAAGCGGGCGATGAAGTGGGACGAGGAGACCTTCGGCCGCGAGTACGACCTCGACCTGTTCATGATCGTCGCCGTGCGCGACTTCAATTTCGGGGCGATGGAGAACAAGGGCCTCAACATCTTCAACTCCTCGCTGCTGCTGGCCGACCCGGCCACCGCCACCGACGTCGACTACGAGCGCATCGAGGGCGTCGATCGCCCACGAGTACTTCCACAACTGGACCGGCGACCGGATCACCTGCCGCGACTGGTTCCAGCTGTGCCTGAAGGAAGGCCTGACGGTCTTCCGTGACCAGAGCTTCTCGGCCGACATGCGCGGCCACGCGGTGCAGCGGATCAAGGAGGTCAAGCAGCTGCGCGCGCGGCAGTTCTCCGAGGACGCCGGGCCGCTGGCGCACCCGGTGCGGCCGATCGAGCTACATCAAGATCGACAACTTCTACACCGCGACCATCTACGAGAAGGGCGCGGAGGTGATCCGTATGCTGAAGATCCTGATCGGCGCCGGAGGCGTTCCGGGCCGGCATGGATCTCTACTTCGAGCGCTGGGACGGCCAGGCCACCACCATGGAGGCCTTCATCGCAGTGCTTCGCCGAGGTGTCGGACACGCGACCTCGGCGCCGTTCTTCGCCTGGTACGAGCAGGCCGGCACGCCGACGGTGACGCTGGAAGCAACCTACGATGCGGCCGCCAAGGCGCTGGACATCAGCCTCGAGCAGTCGACCGCGCCGACGCCCGGCCAGCCGGACAAGCGGCCGCTGCCGATCCCGATCGCCATCGGCCTGCTGGACGAGGACGGCCGGTCGCTTTGCGCGACACCGAGGCTGGTGGTGCTGGATTCGCCCTCGCGCACCGCGATCCGCTTCGAGGACGTGCGCCGCGCGCCGGTGCGTCTCGGCCCTGCGCGGCTTCTCGGCGCCGGTGAACCTCTCCACCGACGCGCCGGCCAAGGACGCCTACGTGCTGCTGGCCGCCGACCCGGACCTGTTCAACCGCTGGGAGGCCGGCCAGGGCCTGGCGCGCGACCTGATCCTGACGCGCGCCGCCGGCACGCCGGACGAGGTCGGCGAAGAGCGCTACGCCGAGGCGCTGGAGCGGGCGCTGAAGGACCAGTCGGCCGACGCCGGCGTTCAAGGCGCTGCTGCTGGCGCCGCCCAGCGAGCCGGACCTGGCGGTGATCGCCGCGCCCGCCGATCCGGCCGCGATCCACGCCGCGCGCGAGGCCCTGCTGGAGCGCATGGCCGCGCCATCTGGACGCCGAGCTGCGCGACCTGCACGGCCGGCTGCAGGACACCGGGCCGTTCTCGCCCGACGCCGAGCAGGCCGGCCGCCGCGCGCTGCGCAACGCGGTCATCGAGCTGATGGCGGCCAATCCCACCGCGCTGAACCGCGAGCGCGCCCGCGCCCACTACGAAGGCGCCGGCAACATGACCGACGCGATCGGCGGCCTCTGCGCGCTGATGGAGATCGGCGGCGAGCCGTTCGACCAGGCGCTGACCGACTTCTACCAGCGCTGGCGCGACGAGCCGCTGGTGATCGACAAGTGGTTCGCGCTGCAGGCCCGCGACCCGTCCGAGGGCGCGCTGGGCCGCGTGCTGGGCCTCACCGCCCACCCGGCCTTCGATCCGCACGACCCCGAATCGCCTGCGCGCGCTGGTGGCAAACTTCGCCAACAACAATCCCGACCGGTTCCACGACCCGTCGGCGGCCGGCTACCGGTTCCTGGCCGACCAGGTGCTGGCGGTGGACGCCTTCAATCCCAACGTGGCGGCGCGGCTGATGGAGCCGCTCGGACAGTGGGCGAGGTACAAGCCCGAGCTCGGCGACGCTGATGCGGGCCGAGCTGGAGCGCATCACCCGCTCGCCGGGCTTGTCGAAGAACGTCCTTGAGTTAGCCTCCAAAGCGCTCGCCTGACGCTCGCGAGCGCAGCACAGGCGGGTGGGACCAGCTTGGCCGTCTCGCTCGAAAAAGTCCGCTTCCTGGTCGTGGACGACAACGCCCACGCGCTGAACATCGTCCGGACGATGCTGCGCGGCCTCGGCGCGATCCATGTGTTCGACGCCAGGACGCCGGCGCAGGCGCTGGAGCACCTGCGCAAGGACGAGATCGACATCGTGATCCTCGACTACATGCTGGGCGAGACCGACGGCGTCGAGTTCCTGCGTCGCCTGCGCTCCGATCCGAAGAGCCCTTCCCCTTTCGTGCCGGTGATCATGCTGACCGCGCACACCGAGAAGAGTCGGGTGGAGGCGGCCCGCGACGCCGGCGTCAACGCCTTCTGCACCAAGCCGGTCACGCCAACGGAGATCCTGCGCAAGGTGAGCGCCGTCGTCGACGCGCCGCAGTCGTTCGTGCGCTCGGACGGCTACATCGGCCCCGATCGGCGCCGGCGGGACGACTATCCGAAAGGCCCCGAGCGGCGAAAGCGGTAGCAGCGGCGACGCGCCGCATGCGCCCCCATCCGAAGGATGACTGAAGCGTTACTCGCCGGTAGGATTCGCACTCCAGACTGACTCGCGCCTTGATTTGCAGGGCGGAAGTCGGAGCAGGCGGGATTGGCAATGGCCAGGGGCGCGGGGGTCAGAACCACGCGGCGCGCAGGCCCCAGGCTGGGCGCGTCCGCGCCCCGCTGGGGGCGGGCGACGACGCTCGCCATCCTGTTGTCGCTGATCCTGCTGGCGATCGACACCGGCTTCGCAGCGATTCGGCTGCGCGAGGCCTCCGGCGTCTCCGCCAGCGTGCTCTTTGCGCCGATGGTCACCGCGGCGATCCTGGCTGTGCTGATGGTGGTGCAGGGGCTGCGCGCCGATGGCGCCCACCGCGCGCTGGCCGAATCGGAGGAGCGCTTCCGGCTCGCCGTCGAGGCCGCGCGTTGCGGCATCTGGGAATGGGACCTGGCCGCCGGCGAGCTCTACATGTCGGACATCACCGGCGTGATGCTGGGCTGGGGCGGCGGCGGCGTCGCGCCGACCGCCCAGGTGCTGGAGCGGGTCGCGCCGGAACACCGCGACCGGGTGCGCCAGGCGATCGCCGCGGCGATGGCGCAGGGTGCGTTCGACGTGTCGTTCCGCGTACAGCGGCTGGAAGGCGCGGTCTGGATCGACGCGCGCGGCCAGGCGGTCGGCGAGGCCGGTCTGGGCGGCTTCTCGCGGCTGGTCGGGGTTGCGCTCGACGTCACCGAGGAGCGCATCGCCCAGGTGCGCGCCCAGGCGGCCGAGGTGCGCCTGCAGGGCGCCATCGAGAGCGTGCCGGAGGGCTTCGTGCTCTGGGACCGCCAGGAGCGCCTGGTGCTCTGCAACCAGAACTTCCGGCGCTTCTTCGCGCTGGAGCCGCGTCTGTTGAAGCCCGGCGCGCCGCGGCCTGCGGTGGAGCGGCTGATGCGCGGCGCCTTCAAGGGCGAGCCGCCGGTCATGCAGGGCGGCGAGGCGCACGAGGCCGAGCTCCAGGACGGGCGCTGGCTCACCCTGTCGGAGCGGCGCACAGCCGACGGCGGCTACGTCGTCACCTGCGTCGACGTCACGGTGCTGAAGCAGCAGGAAGAGGCGCGGCGGCTCAACGAGGAGAAGTTGCAGCGCGCGGTGGTGGGCCTGGAGCGCGCCCGCGCCGAGGCCGACGAGCTGGCCCAGAAGTACGCCGCCGAAAAGGTCCGCGCCGAGGGCGCCAACCGCGCCAAGATCGGAGTTCCTGGCCAACATGAGCCACGAGCTCGGACCCCGCTCAACGCCATCAACGGCTTCTCCGAGATGATGGTCGCCGAGATGTTCGGCCCGCTCGGCGACGCGCGCTACCGGACCTACTCCCAGGACATCCTGAACTCCGGCCAGCACCTGCTGGCGCTGATCAACGACGTGCTCGACATGTCGAAGATCGAGGCCGGCAAGCTCAACCTGCGCTTCGAGCCGGTGCGCCTCGACGAGCTCGCCGAGGACGCCGTGCGGCTGATCAAGAACCGCGCCGAGACCGCCGGCCTGACGGTGGCCATCGACGTGCCGGCGCTGCCGGAGGTGGAAGGCGACTACCGCGCGCTGAAGCAGGTGCTGCTCAACCTGCTCTCCAACGCGGTGAAGTTCACGCCCCGCGGCGGGCGCATCGTGCTGAGGGCCGAGGGACGGCGCGACAACATGGGCGAGCGGGTGAGGGTCAGCGTCGCCGACACCGGCATCGGCATCGCCGCGCAGGACCTCGTCCGCCTCGCCCGCCCGTTCGAGCAGATCGAGAGCCAGCAATCGAAGACCCAGCAGGGCACCGGCCTCGGCCTCGCCTTGTCGAAGTCGCTGGTGGAGATGCACGGCGGGATGCTGGAGATCGAGAGCCAGCCCGGTCTCGGCACCACGGTCGGCTTCCTGTTGCCGGTCCGCCAGAGCCGATTCTACGACGAGAGCCGCAGCATCGAAGCGGCTTGATCACGGCCAGGGGGAGATGCAGGCGGCGACGCCAACCGGGTGGCTGACACCCGCCGCCTAAAGCACTGAGGCGTCAGGCGGGTCCCGCCTGACGCCTCGATCGACTCCGCGTCCGAGCTGGCGACGCGTGCGTCGCCGGCCGGGCGTCAGGTCGTATTGTTCGGGATCAACCGCGGCTCGGTGAGGTTGGTGGAGAGGTTCGAGAACAGGCTCACGAGGTTTGCGATGGTGTTGGTGGCCAGTGCGTTCGAGCAGATCTGGCCACTGTTCCCGTTCGAATAGAACTTCGTGAGATCAGGCACATGGCCGGGGCTGTTCGCGATGTTCGCCATCTCGACGCAGGACGATAGGGGGACGGATATCCCCGAGGCGATCGCGGTGGTGTCGGTCGTGCAGTCGCCGGTCGAATTGTCAGCGCCGTAGGCGATCGAGTAGACCCAGGTGCCGGCGGCGGCCGCCGCTCGGGCCGCGTCCACCGTCTGCTGGCACTCGTCGAGGTTCTGCGGGTAGGTGTGGCCGTTCATCGACATCGTTGCGGCCGCGACCATCCCGACCGAGCTCGAATTCGAGCCCACTTTCTGCGAGGTGCTGACGTGGTAGGTGCCGACGCCCCCCGCGGTGCAGGAGCCAACCCCGATCGAAGTGCACCCGCCAGGACCGGTAAGCTGGCTGGTGATCGTGGTGTTGGCCGCCGCGCCGCTGGTGATGGTGTCGCCGACCGCCAGCGGCCCCTGTTGCGAGGTGGTTGTCGAGGCGGCGCAGGCGGAACACGTTGTAACGGTCATCGTAGTGGACGCCACGCAGGTCGTCACCCCGTGGCTGGTGGTGCAGGTGCCGATGTAGGCGCTGTAACTCGTCTGGATCTTCGTCGCGTTGGCGCCGCCGTCGCTGAGGAAGACGATGACGTTCTGCGACGGCGGCGACTGCGTCGACGAGAGCGCCACGAGAGCGGCCTGCGCCTGGTTGAACACCTCGGCGAAGTAGGTGCCCTCGCCGCCGGGCGCGGCGATCCCGGAGTTGCAGCCCGAACCGCCCTGGCCGATCGCCAAAGCGATGTTCGAGCTGGTGTTGAGCGTCGTCGAGGTGTTCGACGTCTTGAAGTTATTGTTCAGCGAAGAGATCTGGTAGATGGGCGAGTTGCCGTACTGTTGCAGGTCGCTCGCGCCAGTTGATTGGCCGCAGGTGGTGGCCTTGCTGACCTCGCTGGTCGACTGCAGCCCCGGGAAAACCATCAGGCCGACGTAGTCCAGGCTGGGATTGAGCCCGGTGAGCAACGCCTTGACGCCCGCCTCGGCGCATTGCAGGCGCGTTGAGCTCGACCCGAGGCCGCAAGCGCTATCCGTATTGCCCGACATCGACTGGGTCGTGTCGAGGATGATCATCACGTTGAGCGATTCGCCGATACCGCCCCGGGCGCTGGCGGTGGAGGTCGCGTTCAGGGTGTAGCTGCCGAAGCCGATGATCTGGGCGAACCACATCGGCACCGTCGCCTGCTCGCTTCACCTGGATGGCGTTGGCGCCGCCGGCGAGTTCGGTGCCGACACAGTTGACGTTGGTGGTGGTCAGGCACTTCAGCATCGGAAAGCCGCTCACCATCGTGCCGGTGACGCCGCCGGCCAGCCTGTTCTTGTCGCCGGTCCCCGCGCTGTAGGTGTTGGCGGTCGTGACGGCGGTGTTGTCGGGGATGTTGTAGCCGCCAGCGAGCGCCGCCGCGTCGGTCGAGGACTGCAGCTCCTTCTGGACCAGCGCCAGGTGGCCGATGTCGACGGTGAAGCCCGCCAGACCGACCAGCACCGGGACGAGCAGCGCGACCGTGACCGCGGTGACCGCCCGGCGGTCCGACCAGAGGTCGCGGAGGATGCGCAGCGGCGAGGCGAGGAGATTTCTCATTCGACGAGATCCGCTGTTTGCGACTGCAGCGAGCAGCTTGGGAGGAAGTTGACGCCCATCACGGTCAGATTGCATGGGTAGGTGGCCGTCACCGTCGCGGTTTGGCCCGCGGCCGTGGAGAGCGCCGTGGAGCAGCCCGAGTTGGTCGTGCACGCCGTTCCGTTGATGCTCATCGTGACCGTGATGTTCGTGCCCGTGAGGTTGCCGGCCGACGAACCGATGTCCGCGACGGTGCTCGTGTAGGGTGTCGCGCTGGCCATCGCCCGGCTGATCGCCAGGTTGCGGGCGCCGGTGCGCACAGCTTCAGTCAGCTCGATGTAATTGTTGAGCGTGATCGAGAACTGGATGATGCCCATGATCAGCATCAGCAGCAGCGGGGCGATCAGCGCGAACTCCACCGCCGGCGCGCCGGAGCGGTCGTTCAGCAGATCGCGCAGATCGCGCCGGGCGAACCGGCGCACGAAGCCAAAGCTCCGCCTCTTTGACCTACACGCCATTTGCGGACAGACCCCCACCGCTAGCTCTTCTTTTGCGCGTACTGTCCAGACGGCAGGACGCACGTTGTGGGGTCGGTGTATCAAGGCGAGGTTAGGGCGCCGTTACCGAGTATCGTGAACGGTTGGAAGGTATTCTCGCTTTTGTTGTGTTGTCGGATTCGCCATTTTCGATGGCGCACCGCAACCGTGAGGCGGCTTGCGGAGGCTTGGCCCAAATCTCCTCCCGTGCAGGGGGGACGACCGGCGCGCTGGGTTAGAGTGACGCAACGACACCGTTCCGGCTTTGGGGCGTTTATGGGATAATCCCTCATGGCCATCGCCGCCCGCGTCGATCCGAAGCGCTACTTCTCGGCCGAGGAGTGGGCGCCGCTTGCACGCCGCTCGGCCTGGAGGGGCGTGGCGCTGATCGTCCACTGCTGGGCGATGATCGGGCTCTGCTGGGCGATGACCATCGCCGCGGTGCATTTCTTCGGACCGCTCGGCTTCCTCACTCTGATCGTCGCCGTGCCGGTGATCGGCGGGCGCCAGCTCGGCCTCGGCATCATCCAGCACGACGCCGCCCACGGCGCGCTGCATCCGAACCAGGCGTTCGCCGACCGGCTCTCGGACGTGTTCTGCTACTCGGGCGTCGAGCGCTATCGCAAATACCACCTGCAGCATCACAAGTACGCCCAGCAGGCGGAGGATCCCGACCTCGGGCTCTCGGCCCCGTTCCCGATCACCCGCACCTCGCTGCGCCGCAAGATCGTCCGCGACCTCAGCGGCCAGACCTGGTTCAAGCAGCGCTTCGGCGACCTCGGCAAGAAGCTCGGCGCGCGCAAGGCCGGCGAGCCGGCGCTTCCGATCGTCTGGGCCGAGATCGTCAAGCAGCGGCGCTGGCTCTTGACCAACCTGGCGGTGATCGCGGTCTCGTCGGCGCTCGGCTACTGGTGGGCCTGGTTCGCGCTGTGGCTGTTGCCGAAGGCGACTTGGCACATGATGATCACGCGCTTCCGCAACATCGCCGAGCACGCGCTGGTGGCCAAGAACGAGGCCGATCCGCTGCGACACGCCCGCTCGACCCACGCGGGCTGGCTGGAGCGGGTGCTGATCGCCCCCTACTGGGTGAACTACCACTGCGAGCACCACATGTTCATGCACGTGCCCTGCTGGAACCTGCCGAAGGTGCAGCGGCTGCTCAGGCAGAAGGGCGTACTGCCCGACATGCTGACCGCGCCGGGCTACCTCACGGTGCTGAGCGCCGCCGCCTCGAAGCCCGAGAAAGGCGCGACGGCTCAATCGGCGGCCGACGCACCTCACGCATTCCTTTAGCAACCCGGCCCTTAGCAATCGGGCCGTCGCCGCCGGTTGAGCGCGCGCGAACCGTCGCGCCATGGACTGCGCCGTGATCGCCGACCGCCGCGCCTTCATCGTCGCCAACACGCGGTTGCAGGCGCCGCCGCATACGCCCGAGCTGACGCTGCATCTGGCCGACGAGATCACCCCGATCTGGACGCTGACCGAGGAAGAGCTGGGCGAGCTGGGCCTGCCGCCGCCGTTCTGGGCGTTCGCCTGGGCCGGCGGCCAGGCGCTGGCGCGCTACCTGCTCGACCATCCGGCCGAGGTCGCCGGCAAGCGCGTGGTGGACTTTGCGACCGGCTCGGGAATCGTGGCGATCGCCGCGGCGCAGGGCTGGCGCGTTCGACGTGCTGGGCGCCGACATCGACGGCTTCTGCGGCGCGGCGGTGGCGCTCAATGCTGCGGCGAACGGCGTCGCCGTGCGCTTCACCGACGCCAACCTGCTGGAAGCCGATCCGCCCGCCGCCGACATCATCTGCGCCGGCGACGTTTGCTACGAAAAGCCGTTCGCCGAGTCGGCGATGGCCTGGCTGCATCGGGCGCGCGCAGCGGGGACGCGGGTGCTGATCGGCGATCCGGGCCGCAGCTATTTCCCGCGAACCGGCCTGACCAAGCTCGCCGAATACCAGGTGCCGACCACGCGCGAGCTGGAGGACATGGAGGTGAAGCGCACGGCGGTCTGGGCGCTGCCGTAAGGCGGCCGCCGCGCCCGGAATCATCTATAGTCGCCGCTTCGCCATGCCGATCCGCCGCCTCCCGCCCGAACTGGTCAGCCGCATCGCCGCCGGCGAGGTGGTCGAGCGCCCGGCGAGCGCGGTCAAGGAGCTGGTCGAGAACGCCATCGACGCCGGCGCGGCGCGGATCGAGATCCAGGCCGAGGGCGGCGGCCTCGCGCGCATCCTGGTCGCCGACGACGGCGCCGGGCTCGCCGCCGAAGAGCTGCCGCTGGCCGTCGAGCGCCACGCCACGTCGAAGCTGGCCCCCGGCCCGGACGGCGCGCTCGACCTCCTGCGCATCGCCACGCTGGGCTTTCGCGGCGAGGCGCTGCCATCGATCGGCTCGGTGGCGCGGCTCTCGATCGCGGCGCGCAAGGCCGGCGAGAGCGCCCATGCAATCCTGGTCGAGGGCGGCGCGGTCGGCGCCGTCGCGCCCTCCCCGTTCGCCGGCGGCCACGGCGCGCGGGTCGAGGTGCGCGACCTCTTCTACGCGACGCCGGCGCGGCTGAAATTCATGAAGTCCGAGCGCGCCGAGGCGCTGGCGATCGCCGAGGAGGTCAAGCGCCAGGCGATGGCCCGCCCGCAAGTCGCCTTCAGCCTCGACATCGACGGCCGCAAGGCGCTGCGGCTGCCGGCCGAGGCGGCGGGCGAGGCCGGCCGGCTGGCGCGGCTCGCCGCGGTGCTGGGCGCCGACTTCGCCGACAACGCGCTGGCGATCGACCATCTGCGCGACGGCGTGCGCCTCGTCGGCCACGCCGGCGTGCCGACCTTCAACCGCGGCAACGCCCAGCACCAGTACCTGTTCGTCAACGGCCGGCCGGTGCGCGACCGGCTGCTGCAAGGTGCGCTGCGGGCCGCCTACGCCGACTTCCTGGCCCGCGACCGCCATCCGGTCGCCGCCCTCTACCTGGAGCTCGATCCGACCCAGGTCGACGTCAACGTACATCCGGCCAAGGCCGAGGTGCGCTTCCGCGACCCGGCGCTGGTGCGCGGGCTGATCATCGGGGCGCTGCGGCATGGGCTGGCCGGCGCCGGCCACCGCGCCTCGACCACCGTCGCCGCCGAGGCGCTGGCGGGCTTTCGGCAGGGCTACCAGCCGGGGGCGTCGGCGGCCGGCTTCTCGGCGTGGAGCGCCGGCGGCTGGACCCCGCGTCCCCAGCCCGACACGCTGCTCGCCGGCCTTGCGGAGATCTCCGCGCGGTTCGAGCCGTCCCCTGCCGCGGGCTTCGCCGAAGACGGCCCGGCGCCGTTCGACCCGATCGACTTCCCGCTCGGCGCGGCGCGCGCCCAGCTGCACGAGACCTACATCGTCGCCCAGACCCGCGACGGCGTCGTCATCGTCGACCAGCACGCCGCCCACGAGCGGCTGGTCTACGAGCGGATGAAGGAAGGCATGGAGGGCGGCGGCGTGCCGCGCCAGGCGCTGCTGATGCCGCAGGTGGTGGAGCTCGATCCGGCCGAGGCCGAGCGGGTGGCCTCGCGCGCCGCCGAGCTCGCCGAGCTCGGTTTGGTGCTGGAGCCGTTCGGGCCCGGCGCGGTGCTGGTGCGCGAGACGCCGGCGGCGCTGGGCGACGTCGACGCCGGGCCGTTGGTGCGCGACATCGCCGACGACCTCGCCGAGCACGGCGCGGCGCTGGCGCTGAAGGAGCGGCTGGAGCACGTCGCCGCCACCATGGCCTGCCACGGTTCCGTGCGCGCCGGCCGCCGCCTCACCGCGCCGGAGATGAACGCGCTCCTGCGCCAGATGGAAGTCACGCCCCACTCCGGCCAGTGCAACCACGGCCGCCCCACGTACGTGGAACTGAAGCTCGCCGACATCGAGCGCCTGTTCGGCCGGCGATAGCCGTCAGCCCTGCGGCATCCGCCGCAGCAGCATCGGCGTCCAATGGTCGCCGTAGGCGGCTCGGAGCTCGGGCAAGCGCCAGTCTGCCCCGGTGACTTCCCCGCGGCAGTCGCGTGCGCCGCAGCGGCAGCTCATCCGCCAGGCCTCAGTCCCGGTCTGCGTGGCGTAATCGATGGTCAGCTCCTCTCCCGGGGCGATCGGGCGCCGCGCGACGACGGTCAGCGCCCCTTCCATCCAGAGGTTCGGCGCGCAGCTGTGGTTGCCGTATCGAACGGGATGCGCCGGATCGATCAGCAGGTGTCGGCCCTCGTCGATCGCAACGCTGCTGTAGGGCGCCGTCAAGGCGGCGAGCGCAGCGTCATCGATCAGCCGGCCACCCAGCCGCATCACCGTCTCGCCCTCGGCGATCTCCCGGATGGCGAACAGACCCAGCCCCTCGATCGGGGACGCCCGCACCTCGGCGGAAGGCGTCAGCCAGCATGCTTCGGGAATGGCCATGCGGTCGGCGTAGGCGAACTCGCCACCTTTGTCGCGAGGGTCGTCCGCATGGATCATGCCCGGCGCCGTGGTATGCGTTGGCCGCTCGCAAGCGAAAGAGGCCGTCCTTGGGGACCATTGTCGTAACCGGCGGCGCCGGCTTTGTCGGCTCGCGGCTTTGCCAGCGTCTCTCGCAGGGCGGCGCCCAGGTCATCTCGCTGGACAACTATTTCACCGGCCGGCGCGAGAACCATGTGGCGGGCGTCGACTACCGAGTCGGCCACACGCGCGACATCGCCGCGGCGATCCCCGAGACGCCCGACCTGGTGTTCCACCTCGGCGAGTACTCGCGCGTCGAGAAGAGCTTCGAGGAGCCGGCGATGGTCTGGGACCTCAACAAGGCCGGCACCTTCGGCGTGCTCGAATTTTGCCGGCAGCGACAGGTGAAGCTGGTCTACGCGGGGTCGTCGACCAAGTTCGCCGACGGCGGGCTCGGGCGCGACCAGAGCCCCTACGCCTGGACCAAGGCGTCAAACACCGAGCTGGTGCGCAACTACGGCGACTGGTTCGGCCTGAAGTACGCGATCACCTACTTCTACAACGTCTACGGCCCCGGCGAGCGGGCCGACGCCTACGGTACGCTGATCGAAATCTTCCGCCAGCAGCGCCTCGCCGGCCGGCCGCTGACCGTGGTGGCGCCGGGCACGCAGCGGCGGATCTTCACCCACATCGACGACATCGTCGATGGCCTGGTGCGCATCGGCGAGGCGGGCGACGGCGACGAGTTCGGCCTGGGCGCCGACGAGGCCTACTCGGTGCTGGAGGTGGCGGCGATGTTCGGCGGGCCGGTCGAGATGCTGCCGGAGCGGGCCGGCAACCGCATGGACGCCTGGCTGAACGTCGCCCGCTCGCAGGCGCTGGGCTGGAAGGCCGAGCGTCGCCTCGCCGACTACATCGCCGCGATCGTCGCAGCGCCTGCCTCCGCCGCATCCGCCGGTCGATCGTAGAGCCGCACGTGCAGCCAGGCGAGCCCAGCTACACGGCGATGCGCGCCGCCGCCCACCGCGCGGCGCACCAGGTGATCGAGCAGGGGCGCGTGTTCGCCGATCCGCTGGCGCTGCCGATCCTCGGCGCATCGATCGAGCAGGTGTTCGGGGACGAGCTGGCGCGGCCGGCGACGCGCGGCATGCGGCTGATAATCGCCGCGCGCAGCCGCCTCGCCGAGGAGAGCCTGGCCGCCGCCGTGGCGCGCGGCGTCCGCCAGTACGTGCTGCTGGGCGCCGGGCTCGACACCTTCGCGCATCGCAACCCATTCGCCGACATCGGCCTGCGGGTCTTCGAGGTCGACCATCCGGCGACGCAGGGCTGGAAGCGCGCGCGGCTCGCCGAGGCCGGGCTGGCGGCGCCCGCTTCGCTGGCCTTCGCGCCAGTGGACTTCGAGCGCCAGACGCTGGCCGATGGGCTGGCCGCGGCCGGGTTCGACGCCACGCGGCCCGCGGTCTTCGCCTGGCTGGGCGTGGTGGTCTATCTGACCCGCGCGGCGGTGATCGAGACGCTGCGCTTCATCGCCAGCCTGCCGGCCGGAACCGAGGTGGTGTTCGACTACGGCGTGCCGCTCTCGGACTACGCGCCCGCGCAAAGGGCGCTGCATGCCCGGCGGATGGCGAACGTCGCCGCGCGGGGCGAGCCGTGGATCACCCGGTTCGCACCCGCCGAGATCGCCGCCGAGCTGACGCGGCTTGGGTTCGACGAACTCGAAGACCTCGGACCGGCGCAGATCAGCCGCCGTTTCCTGGGCGTCGAGCGCCCCGACGGCCCAGGCGCGCATCTCATGCGGGCGGCGCGGCGCGCTACGCCTGTCTGAAGAAGCTCACCCGGGCCTTGCCCCACTGCCGCGCGTCGACCAGCTCGAGGCCGGATGGCGTGACCGCGGGATCGCCGGCGCCGCGCTCCAGCACCGCGATTGCACCGGGCGCCAGCCAGCAGCCATCCGCCAACCGGCTCAGCGCCGCTTCGCCGAGCCCCTCGCCGTAGGGCGGGTCGAGGAAGGCGAGATCGTACGGCGGGCCGTCCGCGGTGGTCGGCGCCGGCAGCCTGGCAGCGTCACGGTTGTCGATTCGCGTGTGCTCCTCCAGCCCGAGCGCGGCGAGGTTGGCGCGGATCGCCGTCCGGGCTGGCTCGGCCCGCTCCACGAAGCGGCAGAAGGCCGCGCCGCGCGACAGCGCCTCGATCCCGAGCGCGCCGGATCCGGCGAAAAGGTCGATGACGCGGGCGCCCTCGAGCTCCGGCGCCCAGGCCGCGTGCTCGAGGATGTTGAAGATCGCCTGGCGGGCGCGGTCGGCGGTGGGGCGAGTCAGGTGTCCCTTCGGCGCCACAAGCGGGCGGCCTCGAAACGTCCCGGCAACGATCCGCATGGAAAGTCCTTTCAATGGACCGGGTCTCTAGCGGATGACGGCGCTTGGCGACAATTGAGGCGAGGATGAGCGCGGTTGGGGCTCGACTGTCGGACTCGGCGTTCATTGCCGATCTGACGCCGCGCGAGCGCAGCTTCTGGCGCTTCGTCGTGACCTTACTGGTCGCGGTTGTCGCCGGAGTGCCGATAGCGGTCCTTGTTGGGTTCGTCGCGGCGGTGTTATTCGGCGCCGTCGCCGGGCTGTTCCACGGTGACGTCCACGCCATTGTACGCAACGTCGGCGCGCTCATTGATCCGACACACATAACCCTCACGTCGACGTTAGGCGTCATGTTCCTCGTCGTCGCGACGAATGGCGCATTGGCCCTGACGCTTGTCGGCGTTGCGGCATTGCTCACCGGCAGAAGGTTGGCTGCGTACGTCAGCGTAGTGTCTCGGATACGCTGGCGGTTGCTGGTGTGCGGCCTAGGACTGGGTTTTCTGGCCCTCGCACCTACGGTCATCCTGGAGAGAGCATTCGATCCACACGTTCCACCGCCGCCTTTGCTGAGCCTCGCTTCGACGATCCCAACCCGCATCGGCTACGTCGTTGCTTGTTTCGCGCTGCTTGTTCCGGCTGCCGCCGCGGAAGAATTCGCCTTTCGAGGTTGGTTACTCAGGGCATCGGCCGCCCTGACCCGGTCGCCGTGGTTCGTCATGACGCTGAACGGTATTCTGTTCTCAGCTATTCACGGGCAGTACGATCTTGGGTCGTTCTTGCCGCGGGCGTTTATGGGCGCGGGGTTCGTTTACATGACCCTGAGGCTTGGTGGCATTGAGTTTTCGACCGGCGCGCACGCGGCCAACAACATCGCGATTGTGCTTTTTCTTCAGCCGCTTAGCGCGGCGCTGGCCCCAGCCCAGCCCGTGGGCTGGACAGATCTTCTGCAGGACGGCTACGTGTTAGTCAGCTACGTGGCGATGACCGAGCTGACGGCGCGCTGGGCGCCGCTGCGTCGCTGGTCGGGGGCGGATCTGGCGTTTCCGGCAGCCAGCGCTGCGGCGGCGCACTTTTCCTGAGCGTCTCCAGGCTGGCGCGCAGAGCCTCCATGAAGGTGGCCTTGTCGCCGTCCCAGACGATCGGCTCGCCGACCAGCGCCGTGCAGTTCATCGGGGCCGGCAGCAGCGCGCCTTTCGGCAGCACCCGGCCGGCGCCCTCGATCCACACCGGCGTCACCGGCGCCTGAGGGAACGCTTCGGCGAGCCGCGCGACGCCGCTCTTCAGCGGGCCGAGCGCGTCGGTCGCCGGCCCGCGCGTGCCTTCCGGAAAGACGATGACGATGTCGCCGGCGGCCAGCGCGGCCCTGGCCGGCGCCAGCACGTCCTCGTGCAGCGTATTGGCGCGGACCACCGGCACGATGCCGACCAGGGAGCGTGAGAACCAGCCGATCAGCGGGCCGCGCAGGAAGTAGTCGGCGGCCGCGACGGGACGGACGCGGTCGACCAGCCGCGTGGGGAAGATCGTCAGTAGCAGCAACGTGTCGACGTGGCTGGTGTGGTTGGCGATCACGATCGCCGGCCCCGCCGCCGGCAGCCGCTCGCGCCCGATCACGTCGCAGCCGGTCAGGAACCGCGCCAGCGGCCGCGCGAACAGGGTCAGGAAGGCGAGCCGGGCGACGTTCATGAGCAGGCCGCGCTACCGGTGCAGGGCGAAGAAGGTCATCAGGTGGAAATACAGCGGCGTCGTGAACACCAGGCTATCGATGCGGTCGAGGATGCCGCCGTGGCCGGGGATCAGGTGCGAGGTGTCCTTCACGCCGATGTCGCGTTTGACGGCCGACATCGTCACGTCGCCGGCGAAGCCCGCCACCGGCAGCGCCACGGCCATGATGGCGAGTTGCAGGCCGGCGAGCGGCGCAAAGATCGGGCCGACGAACCAGATCAGCGCCGCGGTCGAGACCCAGCCGCCGAGGAAGCCCTCCCAGGTCTTGTTGGGGCTCACTTTCGGCAGGATCTTGTGGCGGCCGAACAGCTTGCCCCAGACGTACTGGGCGACATCGTTGAACTCGGTGGCGACCAGCAGCAGGAACACCAGCCCGGCCGGGCCCGCCGGCGTCGGCTCGCCGGCCGGCGTGCGCATCAGCCAGACGATGAAGCCGACCGCGTAGACGCAGGTCACCTCGCCCCAGTGGAAGCTCGATGCGCGCTGCAGGTAGTTCCGGGTCTGGCCGATCATCGCCATCAGGAACGGCGTCACCAGGAACACCCAGACCGGGATGAAGACGAGGTAGATGCCGTACTCGTTGATGGCGATCCACGCGTAGCTCATCGGCACCACGAGGTAGGAGCCGAGGATGATCAGGCGGTCTTCCTGGCGGGCCGGCGCCAGCGACAGGAATTCGCGAGCGCGATGAACGAGACGACGGCGAACAGCGCCAGCGTCGCCTGCCAGCCCAGCGTGAGCGCGATGGCCAGCAGCGCCACCATCACCCACCACGAGTTCACGCGCTGGCGCAGTTCGGTATAGTCGCGGCCTGGCCGCAGGCGGGGGAGCAGCGCGGCCGCCAACGCACCCAGGGTCAGCAGCGCGACAACGCCGCCGAGGCCCCAGATCAGCGGCCAGGCGATCGGCGGCGGGGAATAGCCCAGCAGGTGCAAGCGCAGCGGGATGGCGGGCGACATGACGGAACGCAGCTTCACCATGGGCAAGCTCGCCCGCGCAAGCGCCATCCACGTGGCCGTGGCGTTTGTGGCGATGGGCGGCTGGGCGCTCTACGCCAATCGGGCGCACGGCGAGGGGGCGATCGTTCCCGCGCTGGCGCAAGGGACGCTGTCGGGTGCGATCACCTGGGTTCTGAAGCGCGTGCTGGAGTGGCTGGCGGCGCGGCTGACCGGCTGGCGCGCCCTGGCGCTGCCGCCGCTGATCACCGCCGGCGCCATCCTGGCGGTGCTGGTGAGCGTGCACCGGCTGATCGGCACGCCGGAGATCGCCGCCACCATCGCCGTGCCGTGGTCGGTCTCGACGCTCTATGCCATCGTCTACACCACAGCGCTGGCGAGGGGCCGCCATGGACGAGACTGAGAACCGCCGGCCGATCGCCGCGCGCGGCGCCGGCTGGGCGCACCGGCTGGCCGCCGTGGCCGCGGCGGGCGGGGCCAGCCCGGACCTGATCTCGGCGCTGAGCTTCGCGTTCGCTGCGCTGGGCGCCGGGCTCCTGATGTGGTCCGGCGCGGTGCAGTCGCCGCTGTTGCGCGCGCCGCTGCTGATCGGCGCCGCGGCGGCGATCCAGGCGCGGCTGGTCTGCAACCTGATCGATGGCATGGTCGCCGTCGAGCACCGGCGCGGCGGCACGGCCGGGCCGATCTGGAACGAGCTGCCGGACCGGTTCTCCGATGTCGTGCTGCTGGCCGGCGCCGGTTACGGGGCCGCGCGGGCCGGCATTCCGCTGGGGGCCGAGGCCGGCTGGATCTGCGCGGCGCTGGCGCTGATCACCGCCTACGTCCGCGAGCTCGGCCGCGGCATGGGCTTCCCGGCCGACTTCTCCGGTCCGATGGCCAAGCAACACCGGATGGCCGTGCTCACCGCCGCCTGCCTCGCCGCCGCGGTCGAGGCGCTGTGGGGCTGGCACGGCGAGGTGCTGATGATAGGGCTGGTGGTCATTGCGCTCGGCGCGGCGCTCACCGTCGCGCGGCGTACAAGAACACTCGCCCGGCGGCTCGCCGATCGAGCCGCGGGATCGCAGCCGCCTGAGGGAGGAAGTCCATGAGCCTGGTCGGCACCGAGCGGCGCGGCGGCGTCGCCATCGTCACCTACGCCAACCCGCCGATCGGCACGATGACCGCCGCCGGCTCCAACGAGATGCTGGAGGCGATGACGGCGCTCGCCGAGGACGCCGCGGTGCGCGCGGTCGTGATCACCGGGGGCATGCCGGGCATCTTCATCCGCCACTACGACGTCGGCGAGCTTTCCACCGCCAGCGACCGGCTGGCCGAAGGCCCCGCGCCCGCGCCGCCGCCTGAGCCGCCGCCGGGCCAGCCGCGGCGCCCGGGCGGCTATCTCGGGTCTGGTCGACCTGATCGCCTCGATGGACAAGCCGGTGATCGCGGCGATCAACGGGCTGTGCATGGGCGGCGGCTTCGAGCTCTCGCTTGGCCTGCGACCTGCGCATCGCCGGGCGCGACGTCACCTCGATCGGCCTGCCGGAGACCCGCGCCGGCATCTTCCCGGGCGGTGGCGGCACCCAACGCCTGCCGCGGGTGATCGGCGAGGCCAAGGCGCTGGAGATCATCCTGCGCGGCATGGTGGTCGATGGCCCCCGCGCCTTCGAGATTGGCATGGTGCACGAGCTCGCCGACGATCCGCTGGCGCGGGCGCTGGAGATCGCCGCCGAGTTCGAGAGCCGCGGCGCCGAGGGCGTCGCCTTCGCCAAGCGCCTTACCCGCGCCGCTTTGGACCGCCCCCTCGCCGAGGGCCTGGCGGACGAGCGGGCGAGCTTCGGAGCGGTGATGCGGACCGCTTCGGCCCGCGAGGGTTTGCGCGCGGCCCGCCCGCCGGCGCGGATCGAGGAGGCTTGATCTTCGGCTTGGCCCAGCCGGGCTTGCGCTTCGGCTTCGCCGCGACCTCGAGCGGGCGGGCGACCGGCAGCGGCCCTTCGGCGCGAGGGGGCTTGATGAGCTTGCCCGGCCGCGCGTCCGCCGTCGCTTCCTGCACCTCGCCGCGCGCCAGCGATCCCAGCTCGTAGGGGCCGTAGGCGATCCGGATCAGCCGGTTGACGATCAGGCCCAGCGCCTCCAGCACCTTGCGGACCTCGCGGTTCTTGCCCTCGGCCAGGCTGATCGCGATCCACTGGTTGGCGCCGCCCTCCTCGTGGCCCGGCTCCAGCTCGGCCTCGATCGGGCCATAGCGGACGCCGTCGACGGTGATGCCGTCCGCCAGCCGCGCCAGCCTGCGCCGCATCGATGCGGCCGCGCGCCCTCGCCCGGTAGCGCCGCACAAGGCCGCTCGACGGCAGCTCCAGGCGCCGGGCCAGCTCGCCGTCGTTGGTGAGCAGCAGCAAGCCCTCGGAGTTGAGGTCGAGCCGGCCGACCGAGATCAGCCGCGGCAGTTGCTTGGGCAGCGCCTCGAACACGGTCGGCCGGCCTTGCGGGTCGCGGTGGGTGGTCACCAGCCCCGGCGGCTTGTGGTAGCGGAAGATCCGGGTCGGCTCGGCCGCCTTCACCGGCCGCCCGTCCAGCGTCACGCGGTCGGCCGCCGAGACCTTGACGGCCGGGGTGGTCAGCGGCGCGCCGTTCACCGAGACGCGCCCCGCCGCGATCAGCCGCTCCACCTCGCGCCGCGAGGCGACGCCAGCCCTGGCCAGCACCTTGGCGATGCGCTCGCCGTCGCCCAGACCCGCCTCGCCCGGGCGTTCTTCGCCTTGACGCGGCTGGCCGCCGGCGCTTGCGTCGTCCTCATGAGCCATGACGAGGAGACCATGCGCATCGCGCTGAAAGCCGCGCAAGCGGCGGCGGCGCGCGGCGAGGCGCCGATCGGCGCGGTCGTGGTCGACCCGGCCTCGGGCGCGGTGCTGGCGGTGGCCGGCAACAGCCCGATCGGCCTCTCCGACCCCACCGCCCACGCCGAGATCCTGGCGCTGCGCGCCGCCGGCCAACTGGTCGGCAACTACCGCCTGACCGGCCTGGAGCTGTTCGTGACGCTGGAGCCCTGCGCGATGTGCGCCGGCGCCATCAGCCACGCGCGCATCGCCCGCCTGGTCTTCGGCGCCATCGACGCCAAGGGCGGCGCAGTGATCTCCGGCCCGCGCTTCTTCGACCAACCCACCTGCCACTGGCGGCCGGCGGTCGAGGGCGGCGTGCTCGGGGAGGAGAGCGCGGCGTTGCTGAAGGCGTTTTTCCGAGACAAACGCAAGAACTAGTTTGACATAGTTTATACTATCCGGCATTGCGGCTCGAACCAAGGGAGCTCGTCATGCCTTCGAAGTACGAACCTCTGCGCCGGCACCTAATGAGCGTCGTCGGTGACCGCACTCGCCTCTCGTTCGGGGAGATCGAGCGGATCCTCCGCTTCGACCTCCCGAACTCAGCGCGCCAATACGCGCCCTGGTGGGCGAACACCGGCGGATCACACATTCAGGCGGACGCCTGGATGAGTGCTGGCTGGCGCACGGCGCAAGTTGATGTCGCGGGAGAGAAGGTGACGTTCGAACGATTTATTCAGCGGCCGACGCCGGCCGCGCCCTACCCTGAACCGCAAGCCACCGTCGAGGACACCGGCGCGGAGTTCGCAAGGGACGATGCGATCGTCATCAAACGGGCCGCGCTCAGGGGAGGCGCGATCAGGTTGCTGGAAGACTATTGCGAGGAGAACGGCGGTGATTTCGGCGACGCGGTGGCCTCAATCCTGAACGGCCTGGTGGTCGAGCGACGACGCCAGCTTCTGGAGCGCTTTCCCATGACTGGACCGCCATCCGCGGTCGACAGCGCCGACCTCATTCGCGAAGACCGCGATGCCCGCTGATCTGGTTGTCGATGCATCGACCGCGGCGAAGTTGTTCTTTCACGAGGAAGGTTCGGACAGAGCGCGGACGCTGGTCACCTCGGGAGCGAAGTTCGCCGCGCCCGACCTGCTGTTTCTCGAGATCGCCAGCATCGGAGCCAAGCAGGTGCGGCGTGGACTGTGCTCGCCGGAACTCGCGAGGGAGGCGGTCGTCTCGATAGTCGATGTCATCGACGAGGTCGTCCCTTCGCGCGATCTGAGGCTGGCAGCCTTCATCTTCGCCAGGGACGACGGCTTTTCGGCCTACGACGGAAGCTACCTGGCCCTGGCGGATCGGCTCGGCGTTCCTGTCGTCACTGCAGACGACCGGCTTATCGAGCGGGCGCGGGCGGTCGGGGTGGCGCGGCTGGTGCGCCGGCTGTAGTCGCGCCTTGCCGCCCGGCTCACGTCGCGGGAAGATCGCGACTTTCGATCTGGAGGATTTGATCATGGGATTGCTCGACGGGAAGGTCGCCATCGTCACCGGCGGCGCGAACGGGCTCGGCGAGGCCTACTGCCGGCTCTTCGCAAAGGAGGGCGCGAAGGTGGTGGTCAACGATCTCGGCGGCGCGCGCGACGGCACCGGCGGCAGCGCCGGCCCGGCGCAGAAGGTGGCCGACGAGATCAACGCGGCGGGCGGCGACGGCCGTGGCCAACGGCGACGACGTCTCCACCATCGAGGGCGGCAAGCGCATCTTCCAGGCCGCCATCGACAGCCTTCGGCCGCGTCGACATCCTGGTGAACAACGCCGGCATCCTGCGCGACCGCACCTTCTCCAACATGAGCGAGGCGGAGTGGGACGCGGTGGTGAAGGTGCACCTGAAGGGCGCCTACTGCGTCACCATGCCGGTGTGGAACTGGATGAAGGACAACGGCGTCAAGGGCGTCATCGTGATGACCTCCTCGGGCTCGGGCCTGTTCGGCAACTTCGGCCAGGCCAACTACGGCGCGGCCAAGGCCGGGCTCTACGGGCTGATGCGGGTGTTGACGCTGGAAGGGCGCAAATACGGCATCCGCCTCTGGGCGCTGGCGCCCGGCGCCTACACCCGGATGACCTCCGATTTGCCTGGCCGGCGCGACCGCGAGCCCGATCCGATGAGCCTCCCCGAGCGCATCGCGCCCGGCGTGCTCTACATGGTCTCCGACCTCTCCGGCGAGCAGACCGGCAAGGTGCTGGGCGTCTCCTCGCGCGGCGTCCGCGAGATCAAGATGATGCAGACCAAAGGCTTCTCGCCCACCGCGCCCTGGACCGCGCAGGACGTCGCCGACCACGCCGGCGAGATCTTCTTCCCGGAGGAGGAGGCGCGCGTCCCGGCCTAGCTGCGGACGCGGCGCTGGGCGGCGGCGCGCAGCAGCAGCGCCTGGTCCTCGCGCAACTCGGCGAGCGCCCGGCGGATCGGCGTCAGGCGCGAGCCGGTTTCGATTTGCGTCATGTCGCGGGCGGCGCGGCTGTAGCTCGTGGCCTCCGTGACGAAGATCGCGTGCACCATGGCGCCCCAGCGGCGTGTCGTGGTCGGCGGCTGTGAGCTCAGCGGCTCCAGGAAGTGGAACCCGAGCGGCGTCAGCGCGCCGACGCTCCAGCCGCTCTCCTCGGCGATCTCGCGGCGCACCGCCTGCTCCACCGTCTCGCCCGCCTCGATGCCGCCGCCCGGCTCGATGTGGATCTCGCCGTGGATTTCGCTGACCACGACCACCTGCGAGCCCTTGAACACCACCGCGCGCGCCGAGCTCAGTAGCTCTGGCGGAAAATCGAGATCGTCGATGTAGATGCGATCGCGCAGCCGCGCCGACGGCCAGATCGCCTCCCCATCGACGATCGGGCTGCGCCGATCGAGCTCGGCGGCGAAGGCGGCGGCGAGCGCGTCGAGATCCGCCACTTGCCCCACCGCCCGCCTCCAACCGATCTGCATCCTCCTCCGATGGTGTCAGGCCCAGCCGTCGACGTCGATCACGGCCTGGGCGAACGCGTCCGGCGCCTCCTGCGGCAGGTTGTGGCCGGCGCCGCCGGTGATGAGCCGGTAGTCGTACTTGCCGGAGAACTTGTCGCGGTAGGCCGCGGCGGGCGGGTGGGCCGCGCCGTTGGAGTCGCCCTCCATGGTGATGGCCGGCACGGTGACGACCGGCAGCGCAGCCAGCTGCTTTTCGAGCGCGTCGTATTTGCGCTCGCCATCGGCCAGGCCGAGCCGCCAGCGATAGTCGTGCATCACCAGGTCGACGTGGTCCGGGTTGTCGAAGGCGGCCGCCGTGCGCTCGTAGGTGGCGTCGTCGAAGTTCCACTTCGGCGAAGCCTGATGCCAGATCAGCTTATTGAAATCATGCAGGTATTTCGCGTAGCCGGCTTTGCCGAGCTCGGTGGCGAAGTAGTACTGGTACCAGAATGCCGCCGCGCCGGCGGGCGGCAACGGGGTCTGGTTGCCGGCGGGACTGCTGATCAGATAGCCGCTGACGGAAACGATCGCCTTGCAGCGTTCCGGCCATAGCACCGCCATGACGTCGGCCGTGCGCGCGCCCCAGTCGAAACCGGCGATCGTGGCCTTCTGAATGTGCAGCGCATCCATCAGCGCGATGATGTCGAGGCCGACGGCCGACTGCTGGGCGTTGCGCATGGTCGCGCTGGAAAGAAACGACGTCGTCCCGTAGCCGCGCAGGAAGGGGACGATGACCCGATACCCCTTGGCCGCCAGCAGCGGGGCGACGTCGACGAAGCTGTAGATGTCGTAGGGCCAGCCGTGCAGCAGGATGATCGGCGGGCCGTCGGCCGGCCCGGCTTCGGCGTAGCCGACGTTCAGCAGGCCGGCGTTGATCTGTTTCAGCGAGCCGAACGAGGTGTGCTGCGATCGCCAGGGCGCGGCTGGGCCGCCGCCGGTCTGCGCCCGGGCGGCGCCCGCCGCGCCGAGCTGCAGCGCGGCGAGCGAGACGGTGGCGGCGCCGAAGAGGCGGCGGCGCGGATGGTCGATGGATTCGTTGGGTTGGGCGGTCATGATGGCCTTCTGACAGGTGAGTTCACCTTCGATCGGGTCGTCCGCGCCGAGGAGGTGACCGTCGCAGTCTAGAGCGGGTTGCGTCTGGCCGGAATTGCGCGGCCTCTTGCGGTGGGACATTACAATAAGTAACTCCACGGCGGCGTGGCGCTTTGCGCGCCGCTCGGTCTTTGACATCGTCAATCGCATACCAATGCCTGCCGACGCCCGGCGCCACAATCAAGGCGCCGTTATCAACGGCGATTACCGGTCAACGGCGCCGGCGAGTTCGAGCAGGTGAGCGACGCCGCCCCGGCTCGGCCCGGACGGTTGTTTGTGGTGATTTGTGGTGGCCGGCGCGGCCGACGCGCCCTATGCGGCGGCCCAGCGGCGCGGGTCGAGGGCGACCGGGTCGTCGATGGCCATCTCGTCCCACTCGAGGTCAGGCGGCGGGCTGGAGGCGGCGGCGATCACCGCGGCGAGCTCGGCGGCGGTCGAGGCGCCGACGATCACCGCGTCGGCCTCGGGCCGCGACAGCGCGAAGCCCAGCGCCGCCTGCAGCGGATCGGAACGGCCCTCGGCGATCATCCGGCGAGCCCGAGACAGGCGCCCGGCCGCGCCCTTCAGCTGCGCCGGCACCCGGTCGGGCGGCAGGAACAGGAGGCCGTTCAGGAAGATCGAGCGCAGGTGCACCTCGATGCCCATCTCGCGCACCGCCATCAGGCTGCCGTCGAGCAGCAGCCGCTGGTCGAGCAGCGAGGCCGGCGCCTGCAGGAGGTCGGGCTTGAAGCGGCGGGCGAGGCCGGCCGGATCGTCGGAGGCGTAGGCCGAGACGCCGACCTGGTCGAACAGGCCCTCGTCACGCAGCGCCTTCAGCCGATGCCAGAGCGCCAGCCCGGACGGCGCGAAGAGATCGCTGGCGCTCTGCACCACGACGGCGCGGCGCCTTCAGGAGCCCGAGCCTGACCAGCGTCGCGCGCACCTCGGCCTCGACGCCGTCCGGGCCGCGGTCGCCGCGCACCGAGCGGACTAGGATGTGGAACGGCGCCGGACGCGGCATTTGCGCGCCGAGCATCTGCTCGGCGCTCGGCTGCGCCTGGCCGGCGTCGAGGAAGCCGAGGCCGGCGCGGCCGGCGGCGAGCAGCATGTCGCGCACTTCGGCCTCGGGCGGCCGGCCCCGGACGGACCCGCCGCTCGGGAACTGCGACGCGCCCAGCCCCAGCTTGCTGACGAGATTCATCTTAAGCGCCCACCATCATTGCGCTTGATGCACATTGATGCCGATGGTGCACGGCGACCCTTTAAGAAGCCGTATCGGAGGGGTTGACCGGAGGTTAAACCGCGGTCGGACCGGCGAGGCGTCCGCGGCGCTCCGGTCTCAGCGCCGCCACTCGCCCGAGGCGCCGCCGGTCTTCTCGATCAGCCGCACCGCCTCGATGGTCATGCCGCGCTCGACCGCCTTCAGCATGTCGTAGAGCGTCAGGCAGGCGACCGAGACGGCGGTCAGCGCCTCCATCTCGACGCCGGTCGGGCCCGTAGTGGCGACGCGCGCGGTCACTTCCAGCCCGTCGTCGGTCGGCTCGATCCGCACCTCGGCCTTGGAGAGCGCCAGCGGATGGCAGAGCGGGATCAGCTCGGAGGTCTTCTTGGCCGCCATGATGCCGGCGAGCTCGGCCGCGGCGATCACGTCGCCCTTCTTGGCGCCGCCGGACAGCGCCAGGTCGCGGGTGACCGGGTTCATCCGCACCCGGCCGGCGGCGACGGCCTCGCGGGCGGTGTCGGGCTTGCCGGAGACGTCGACCATGCGGGCGCGGCCCTCGGCGTCGAGGTGGGTGAGACCGGTCATCCCAGTAGGTTTGCCATGGCGAGGCGAATCTCCAACCGCCGATGAGCCAGCATAGAAAGGACCGGCCCGCGGCGCGAGTGGCCGTGTCGACGGCGCCTGCTAAGCTTGCGTGGCGCCAAGATCGGGCGCGACTTGGAGGGCAACGTTCATGATCGCCATCGCCGTTCTGGCCACCATCACCGCGCTCGCGGCGGCGCCGCCGCCCAAGTGCCCGGGCGACAACACGATCGAGATCAACGACTGCATGAGCGCCACGCTGACGAAGGCGCAAGGCGATCTGGATCGTTACCTGGCGGCGGCCCGCAAGCGCCTGAAGTCGGAGGCCGCGGACGACGCCGGCTCGGCCGCCGCGCTGGCCGACCTCGACAAGGTGCAGGCCGCGTGGGTCGCCTACAGCAAGTCCGACTGCGACGCGGTCTACGACGCCTGGAGCGCCGGCACGATCCGCACCGCGATGGCGCTGACCTGCGAGATCGACCTGACCCGGCAGCGCACCCACACGGTGTGGAGCGAGTGGCTGACCTACATGGACTCCACCCCGCCGATCCTGCCGGAGCCCTCGACCGCGCCGGCCCCCTGAGCAATTGAGGCCGGGACCGCATCGGCGTATCGCTCCGGGCGAGCCGGCTCGGAGGTCTCGATGCGCATCGCCCTTGCCCTCCTCCTCGCGCTCGCCGCGCCGCCGGCGCTGGCGGCGACCGGCGAGCAGCTGTTCGGCGACAACTGCGCTTCGTGCCACACGGTGGGGGCGGCCAGCACGCCGGACGCGCCGACGCTGAAGGGCGTGGTCGGGCGCAAGATCGCCAGTCTGCCGGACTTCAAGTACAGCGACGGACTGAAGGCAAAAGAGGGCGACCTGGACCGACGATGCGTTGGACGCCTTCATCGCCAATCCGCAGACCTTCGCCCCCGGTACTGCAGATGTACGGCGGCGCATCGGATCCGAACGACCGCAAGGCGATCATCGACTACCTGAAGACGCTGAAGTGAGCTGAGCCGATGGAGGCTTTCCCCGCCTTCTTCCCGCTGGCCGGCGCCCGCGTGGTGATCGCCGGCGAGGGCGAGGGGGCGGACGCCAAGGCGCGGCTGCTGGCCGGCTCGCCGGCGCGGCTGGAGCGGGTACGGGGCGAGGCGGCGCTGTCGCCGGCGGCCTATTCCGGCGCGGCGCTCGCCTTCGTCGCCAGTCCCGATCCGGATTTCTGCCGCGAGGCCGCCGAAGCCGCGAAAGCCGCCGGCGCGCCGGTCAATGTCGTCGACCATCCGGAGCTTTGCGACTTCCACACCCCGGCGATCATCGACCGCGGCCAGGTGATTGCGGCGATCGGCACCGGTGGCGCGGCCCCGATCGTCTCGGCGCTGCTGCGCGCCGAGCTGGAGGCGAAGATTCCCGCCGGCCTGGGGCGGCTGGCGACGCTGTTCGGCCAGCTGCGACCGGAGATCGTCGCCGCGTTCCCCGACCTGGCGCAGCGCCGCGCCTTCCTGCGCGCGCTTCTCGCCGGCCCAGCCGCGGGTGCAGCGGACGTCGGCGATCTCCCCTTGGCCGAGCAGCTGATCCGCGCCGAGCTGGGGCGCGGCGTCGAGGCGCTCGGGGCGATCTGGCTGATCGCCGCGCCGGCAAATCGCGACGATCTCTCGCTGCGCGCCGCCCGAGCGCTCGCCGAGGCGGACACACTGGTGCTGGGCGAGGGCGTCGCGCCGGATGCCGCCGTGCTTGCGCGGCGGGACGCGCCGAGGCGCGCGCTGGCCGACGCCGACGCGGCGTTCCTCGCCGCGGAAGTCGCCGAGGGCCGGCGCACCGCGGTGCTCGCCTCCGCCGACGCCCTGGCGCCGCTGGGCCGCAACCTCGACCGGCTTGGCGCCAGCTATCGCCGCCTCGACCCGGCGCCTGCGTGATCACCCGTCCAGCGAACGCCCGCGGGTCTCCGGCAGCAGGAAGAGGCAGGTCACCACCGAGATCGCTGTGAAGATCGCCGGGTACCAGAGGCCGGCGTAGATGTCGCCGGTCGCCACCACGATCGAGAACGACACGACAGGCTGGAAGCCGCCGACCCAGCCGGTGCCGAGGTGGTATGGCAGCGAGAGCGCCGTGTAGCGCACCTTGGCCGGGAAGAGCTCGGCGAGCGCGGCGGCCATCGGACCGTAGAGCGCGGTCGCAGCGATCGTGAAGACCGCGAGCACGGCGAGGATCAGGGGCACGTTGCGCTGCGCCGGATCGGATCTGGCCGGATAGCCCGCCTTGGCGAGCGCCGCCGCGATGGCGTGGGCGGTCCGGTCCGCGGCCGCCTTCGCCGCCGGCGCCGGCAGGCCGCGCGCATCGACCGACGGCACGGCCACGCCACCCACCTTCACCGCCGCGACCTGGCCGGCGGGCGCGGCGATGGTGCGGTACCTCACACCGGAGCCCGCCAGCGCCGCCCTGGCGATGTCGCAGCTGGTGACCACCTTGGCCTTGCCGGTGAGGTCGAACTGCGAGCCGCAGTCCGCCGGGTCGGCGACCACCGTCACCGGCGTCGCTCTGCGTCGCGGCGACCAGCGCCGGATTGGCGCCGGCGCTCAGCAGCATGAAGCCCGGGAAGAGCGCGACGAGGCCGAGCGTCATGCCCGGCCAGCATCACCGGCTTGCGCCCCACCTTGTCCGACAGCCAGGCAAAGAACACGTAGAGCGGAGCGCGACGAGCAGCGCCGCCAGCAGGATCATCAGGTTGGTGAAGTCCGCGTCGACCTTCAGGAAGGTCTGCAGGAAGACCGCGGAGTAGAAGAACACCGTGTACCAGTAGGCGCCCTGCGCCATCATCAGCGCGAAGAAGGCGAGCAGCACCAGCTTCAGGTTGGACCAGCTGGCCGAACGCATCGCGGTAGGGGGCGCCGGCTGGCGCCGCCGGCGTCCTTCATGCGCTGGAACGCCGGGCTCTCGGCCAGCCGCGAGCGCATCCAGATCGAGATCGCCACCAGGCCGACCGAGACGAAGAACGGGATGCGCCAGCCGCCGGTCCAGCCGGCTCTGCGAGAACGCCGCCTCGCCGACCGCCCGGCGGGTGACGAAGATCACCGCCAGCGCCGCGACCAGCCCGAACGCCGCCGAGGTCTGCACCCAGCCGGTCGCCCAGCCTCGCCGGTCCGCCCGCGCATGCTCGGCCACGTAGATCGCCGCGCCGCCATACTGGCCGCCCAGCGCCGTGCCTTGCACGATGCGCAGCGCGATCAGCAGCACCGGCGCGGTGACGCCGACCATCTGGTAGCTGGGCAGCAGGCCGATCGCGAAGGTCGCCCCGCCCATCATCGAGACGCAGATCAGGAACGCCGCCTTGCGGCCCAGCACGTCGCCGACCCGGCCGAAGATCAGCGCGCCCAGCGGCCGGAACGCGAAGCCGACCCCGAACAGCGCCAGCGCGGCGATCTGGCCGGCGACCGGCGCCAGCTCGGCGAAGAACGTCTTCGCGATGATCGCCTGCAGGCTGCCGAAGATGAAGAAGTCGTACCACTCGAACGCCGTCCCGGCCGCCGAGGCGGCGATCACGGTGCGCATAGGCGTGGTCTTGGGCGCGGTCGCGGCGCGGCGTGCGCCGGTGGTATCGGTCATGCTGGCCTCCCCGGACTGCGCGCGGGTCTAGCATCCGGCGCGCCGCTTCGCGGAAGCTGAGCGGATGGTCACGCTCTACATCGACGCCGACGCCTGCCCGGTGAAGGACGAGGTCTACAAGGTCGCGACGCGCTACCAGCTGCCGGTGTTCGTGGTCTCCAACAGCTGGATCCGCACGCCGGCGCTGAAGCTGATCAGCCAGGTCGTGGTCGACCAGGGACCGGACGTCGCCGACGACTGGATCGCCGAGCGCGCCGATGCAGGCGCCATCGTCGATAACCGCCGACATCCCGCTGGCCGACCGGGTGCTGAAGGCCGGCGGCCAGGCGATCCACCCGACCGGCCGGGTCTTCACCGCCGACAACATCGGCGCGGCGCTGTCATCGCGCGTCGTCGGCGAGCACCTGCGCTCGATGGGCGAGATCACCGGCGGCCCCAAGCCGTTCACGGGCGCCGACCGCTCGAAGTTCCTGCAGGCGCTGGACGCGGCGGTGGTGCGGGCGAAGCGGCGCTAGCTAGAACGCGTTCTCGCCGGTGATCGCCCGGCCGAGGATCAGGGCGTGGACGTCGTGGGCGCCCTCGTAGGTGTTGACGGTCTCCAGGTTCGCGGCGTGGCGCATCACGTGGTACTCGCCGCTGATGCCGTTGCCGCCGTGCATGTCGCGGGCCTCGCGGGCGATGGCCAGCGCCTTGCCGCAGTTGTTGCGCTTCATCAGGCTGATCGCTTCGGGAACCCAGGCGCCCTGGTCGATCAGCCGGCCGAGCGCCAGCGCGCCTTCGTAGCCGAGCGCGATCTCGGTCTGCATGTCGGCCAGCTTCTTCTGCACCAGCTGGCGCGCGGCCAGCGGCTTGCCGAACACGCTGCGGCTGGCGACGTAGTCGCGCGAGGCGTGGAAGCAGAACTCCGCCGCGCCGATCGCGCCCCAGGCGATGCCGTAGCGCGCCTTGTTGAGGCAGGAGAACGGCCCGCGCAGGCCCTGCACGTTCGGCAGCATCGCCTCCTCGGGTACGAACACGTCGGCAGAGCGCGATCTCGCCGGTAACCGAGGCGCGCAGGGAAAGCTTGTTCTCGATCTGCGGGGTCTCGAAGCCCTTCGAGCCGCGCTCGACCAGGAAGCCGCGGATGATCGCCGTCGAGCTTGGCCCAGACCAGCGCTACATCGGCGAGCGGCGCGTTGGTGATCCACATCTTGGCGCCGTTCAGCACGTAGCCGCCGTCGGCCGGCCTTGGCGACGGTGCGCATCGACGCCGGGATCGGAGCCGCCGTCGGCCTCGGTGAGGCCGAAGCAGCCGATGAGCTCGCCGCGCGCCATGCCCGGCAGCCAGCGCCGCCGCTGCTCCTCCGAGCCGAACTCGTAGATCGGGTACATGACCAGCGAGGACTGCACGCTCATCGCCGAGCGATAGCCGCAATCGATCGCCTCGATCTCGCGGGCGATCAGGCCGTAGGCGACGTGGTTGACGGCCGCGCCGCCGTATTCCTCCGGCAGCGTCGGCCCCAGGAAGCCCAGCGCGCCCATCTCGGTCATGATCTCGCGGTCGAAGCGCTCCTGCGCCAAGGCGCTGACCACCCGCGGCAGCAGCTTCTCGCGGGCATAGGCCCGGGCCGCGTCGGCGACCATCCGCTCCTCCTCGGAGAGCCGCGAGGTCAGGTCGAGCGGATCGTCCCATTGGAAGGTCTTGCGCGTCTCGCCGGCGTCGAGGGCCATCTTCGGTGCTCCTAGTCCCGCGGACCTTATGGCCCCGCGCGGCAGGTTGGTGAAGGCGGAGCAGTGTTGACGCGCCGTCATTCTCGACATCGCGGCCGCCCGGGTCGAGTGTTCGCCCCGACGATCCAGGGAGGACGCGCCATGCCGCACGTGAAGGCCAACGGCCTTTCCATCTACTACGAGAGCCACGGCCCCGACGACGGCGAGCCGATCCTGCTGATCATGGGCCTGGGCGCGCAGATGAGCCGCTGGTCGCCCGATATGATCGGCAAGCTCGTCGACGCCGGCCATCGGGTGATCCCCTTCGACAACCGCGACGTCGGCCTGACCGAGAAGCTCGACGCCGCCGGCGCGCCGGACATCGCGCGAGGTGGTCGCGGCCATCACCGGCGGGCCGCACGGCGACGGTCGCCTACACGCTCGACGAGATGGCCGCCGACGCGGCGGGCCTGCTGGACGCGCTGGACATCGAGCGGGCGCACATCGTCGGCGCCTCGATGGGCGGGATGATCGCCCAGCTGGTCGCCGCCGACTTCCCTGAAGACCCACTCGCTGACCTCGATCATGTCCTCGACCGGCAATCCCGGCCTGCCACGCGCCAAGCCCGAGGCGATGGCCCGGCTTAACACGCCGGCTCCGAACCCGACGGAGGACCTCGAGGCCTTCCTCGACAGCGCGGTCGAGGGCGCGCGGGTGATGGGCCGGACTATCCGGTCGACGAGGCGGCGGTGCGCGCGCAGGCGCTGGGCGACTTCCAGCGCGCCTACTATCCGGTCGGCTTCCAGCGCCAGTACGCCGGCATCATGGCCTCGCCCGACCGGCGGCCGAAGCTGGAGACCATCACCGCGCCCACCGTCGTGATCCACGGCGACGCCGACCCGCTGGTGCCGGTGGAAGGCGGCCGCGACACCGCCGAGAACATCCCGGGCGCAGAGCTGAAATCCTTCCCGGCATCGGCCACGAGATGCCGGCCGCCGGTGCTGGATGTGTTCGTGGATGGGATATTGTCGGCGGTGGCTCGGTCGAAGGCGCAGGCGAAAGCGGCCGAGTAGCCTCTGCTCACCCCGCCAGGAACTTCGCCACCCAGTCGGCGAACTTCGCGTGATCGTCGGGCTGGCGGAGGCTCTCCACCGCCGCCTCGGCTTGCGCCTCGGGATAGCGCTGGCCCTTGCGGCCTTCGATGAGGGCGATCGAATAGGCGGGCGCGAACTCCGGGTGCAGCTGGCAGGAGATCGACATCCCGTCGCCATAGTCGAGCATCCCGTTCGGGCAGAAGTCGCTGCCGGCGAGCACGTGGGCGGCCGGCGGAAGCTCGATCACCTGGTCCTGGTGCGAGGCCGACAGCGAGAAGGCCGGCGAGGCGTCCATCCAGCCGGGATGCTGGGCGACGCCATAGGTGTGCAGGCCGATGCCCCAGCCTTTGGGGGACTTCATCACCTCGCCGCCGAACGCCTGCGCCATCGCCTGGTGGCCGAAGCAGACGCCGACCAGCTTGGCGCGGCCCTTGGCGGCGCGCAGGAACCCCAGCAGCTCGCCGATCCAGGGATCGCCGTCGTAGACCCCGGCCGCTGCGCCGGTGACGATGTAGGCGTCGCAGGCCTCCGGCCGGGCCGGATAGTCGCCGGCCGGCACGTCGTAGCTCGCCCAGTCGTAGCCGCGGCCAGCCAGCAGGTGCTCGAACATGCGCGACGTAGTCGCCGAACTGCGGGATCAGCGCCCGCGGCGGGCGGCCGGCGGCGAGGATGCCGATCTTCATCAGGACGCCGCTCCCTAGTACGCCATGCCCTGGGCCACCGACTTCAGCCGCTCGATCAGCGCCAGCTTGTCGTCGGGAAAGTCGTGGTCGACCCACCAGGCCTCGACCTCGCGCAGCACCTCGCCGACCAGCGGGCCCTTCGGCACGCCGGCGGCCATCACCTCCTCGCCGGTCAGCGGGAACCGCGGCGGCGTCCAGCTCTGCGCCGTGGGCAGCAGCGCGCGCCACTGGGTCGGTCGCCGCCGGCCGTTCGGAGGCGGCCCAGGCCAGCGTGACGCGGTCGCAGAAGCGTCTCGGCGCCCAGCCGATAGACCAGCCGGCGGGTCTCGCTTGCGGGCTCATCCAGGAGACCAGCGCGCGGCTCCGGGTTCAGCGCGGCGACCAGCCGGTCGCGCTGGGCGTTGGAGAGCCGCAGGCGCTCGGCCAGCGCCGCGGCCGTCGGCGGGATCGTCCGGCAGCAGCGCGGCCAGCCGCAGCAGGGCGTCCTCGGTGAACAGCATCTCGGTCTCGATCGCCGACCAGCCGCTCGAACCGCGCCAGCCCCTGCGCCTCCGGCAGCACCACGGCCAGCACGCCGGTCTGCGCCATCAGCCGCACCGCGGCGCGCGGGTCCTCGGCCGCCAGCAGCTTCAGCAGCTCGGCCGAGACCCGCTCGGCCGAGAGCCCGCCGATCAGCTCCGCGCAGCGTCGGCGCAGGCCGCCAGCCCCGCGGCGTCCGGCTCGCCGCGGCCGTACCAGGCGAGGAAGCGGAAGAAGCGCAGGATGCGCAGCGCGTCCTCGCGGATGCGGGTCTCCGGCGTCGCCGACGAAGACGATGCGCCCGGCGCGCGCGTCGGCGAGCCCGCCGGCGGTGGGATCGTAGAGCCGGCCGCTCGGGTCGGCGTAGAGCGCGTTGAGGCGGAAGTCGCGCCGCTGCGCGTCCTCGGCCCAGTCGGTGGTGAAGGCCACCACCGCGCGGCGGCCGTCGGTCTCGACGTCGCGGCGCAGGGTGGTGATCTCGAACGGCTTGCCCTGGGCGATGGCGGTGACGGTGCCGTGGTCGATCCCGGTCGGGACCGCCTTCAGCCCCGCGTCGGTCAGCGCCTTGCTCACCGCGTCGGGCGTCAGCGTGGTGGCGATGTCGATGTCGCCGATCGGACTGCTTCAGGATCGCGTTGCGCACGCAGCCGCCGACGAACCGCGCGCAGCCGGCGCCGCCCGCCGCCTCCAGCGCCGCGATCACCGCGCGGGTCGCCGGCCGCGGTCATCCAGGGCAGGGCGCCGAGGGACTCGATCATGCGACCGACGGCCCCGAAGAGCCGGTCGTACAGCGCGCGCAGCATGCCGGCCGTCGCGCCCCAGATGTACTGGCCTTCCCAGGTGGCGGCGTAGAAGCGGCGGCGGTCGCCGGCGGGGGTCTCGCGCTCCTGCTGTTCGAGGTTGGCTCGGGTCCATCAGGAAGCCGAACGGCGTCTCGAAGATGTCGGCCACCTCGTGCGGGTTGGGCTTGAGCGAATCTGCGGCGAGACGAAGCCGACCACCGGCATGATCTGGTAGCCGGTGACCGCGGTGCGGTAGGGCGTCGAGAGGCCCGCCAGCTCGACGCAGCGCCGGGTCGAGGCCGATCTCCTCCTCGGCCTCGCGCAGCGCGGTCTCCCAGGGCGTCTCGCCCGGATCGCAGCGGCCGCCGGGGAAGGCGACCTGGCCGGTGTGGCTGCGCAGGGTGTCGGCGCGGCGGGTCAGCAGCACCGAGAAGCCGTGCTCGCGCTGCGACCAGGCCGACCAGCACCGCGGCCGGCGTCCAGGCGCGGTCGGGGTCGGACGCCTTGGCCGGGTCGAGGCTGGAGGTCGCCGCGCACCTGCATGCCGCCGATGATGCTCTCGTCGAGCGGGTCGAGGTGGCCGGTGATCCAGTCGCCGCACCTCGGCCGGCGAGCGGTCGAGGCTCATACCTGGTGCGCCCCGGCCGGGCCGACCGGGAACCAGGCGCCGTTGGAGGTGACGCCCAGCTGCGGGCCCTCGGCGGTCTCGCGCTCCTCGGCCATCTCCACCAGCTCGTAGAACACCGGCCGGGCGATCAGCGCCTCGAGGCCGCGGCGGACGTGCAGGTAGGGGTGCGGCTCGCCGGTGCCGGGGTCCATCTCGACGCGGATGGCGTTCTCCGGGCCGGCCTCGACCACGTCGCCGACGTTGGTGAGGAACTGCAGCGCATCGCCGTCCCGATCGACCCGCACGGCGACGAACGGCGCGTCCTCGACCGTGATCTTCATCTTCTCGACCGGCGTGACGAGGTAGATGCCGTCCGGGTCCTTGCGCAGCACGGTGGAGAACAGCCGCACCAGCGCCTCGCGGCCGATCGGCGTGCCCTCGTGGAACCACAGGCCGTTGCTTCTTGATGACGATGTCGATCTCGCCGCAGTGGGCGGGGTTCCACAGGTGCACCGGCGGCAGGCCGCGACCCGGCGCCTGCTTCGCCGCCTGCCGTCACCCTCTCCAGCCCGCCGCTCGCCGCTCTCGGCCATGCCGGGTAGGTAGGCGAAGCGCCGGGGGGCTCAAGCCGCGACGACCAGGCCCTCTCAGTCCCGCCGCCGCGCCGGCAGCAGCGCCCGGGCCAGCACCCGGCGCTGGTCGACCGGGCCGGGCATGATCACGCCGGGCGCCGGCGCGAAGCCGAGCGGGCCGAAGAACGGCATGTCGCCGACCAGCACGATCAGCCGCATGGCCGGCGCGGGCGGCCGCCGCGCAGGCCCGCTCGATCAGCGCCGCGCCCAGGCCGTGGCTGCGGTAGGCCGGCTCGACGGCGATCGGGCCGAGGAAGATCGCCGGCGTCTCGCCGACCCTCACCGTGCCACTGCCGCACGCAGCCGACCAGCTCGCCGCCGTCCCAGGCCACGAACGACAGCTCCAGCATCGGCGCGCGGCCTTCGCGCAGCCGCTCGGCGGCCTTGGCGAAGCGGCCCGGCCCGAACGCGCGCAGCACCAGCCGCTCGACCGGCGGCGGCGTCCTTCGGGCCGCTCGGCAGCGTCGGCGGCAGGGCGGGCGGCGGCTAGGCGGAGCGCAAGGATCGTCATGGGGGAAGGGGCGCGCGCATAGGGGCATATCCGTAGCAGCGGTCAACGAGCTGATTGCGCAATGCGGCGATTGCGACGGCGGGCCAAGCTCGGGCATTGGCCGCGCGCCCGTGCCAGCGCCCTCCCGACCGCCTCGTCGTCCGCGAACTGCTGCGCCAGCGGGACTACATGCTTCTTCTGGGCCTCGCGCTGGATGGGCGGGCTCGGCGATGCAGATCCAGTCGGTGGCGATGGGCTGGCAGGTCTACGACCTCTCGCGGCAGCGCGCACCTCGTCGATCAACTACGCCTCGTTCAACGTCTAGCCTGATCGGCCTCATCACCTTCGCGCCGCTGTTCTTCCTGGCGCTGCCGGCCGGCGTCGCCGGCCGACCACTACGACCGCAAGCGGATCATGATGCTCTGCTACGTCGGCGAGATGATCGCCGTCGGCGATCCTGACCGCCAGCCGAGCTCTTCCACTTCGCCTCGGTGCCGCTGCTGCTGGCGGTGGCGCTGATCTTCGGCGACCTCGCGCGCGTTCTATTCGCCGGCGCTCGACGGCGCTCGGGCCGATGCTGGTGCCGCGCGAGCTGCTGCCGCGCGCCATCGCCTGGAACTCGCTGGCCGGCCAGTTCGCCTCGATCTTCGGTCCGGCGATCGCCGGCGCTGCTGATCGCGCTGTCGCCGGCGGCAGCGTTCGCCATGGCCCGTTCGCGCTCTACCTCGCCGCGCTGGTCGCGCTGACCGATGATCGCGCGGCGTCACCCGGCCCGCAGTCGCAGCCGGCGCTCGCGCTGGCGATGGTGCGCGAGGGGCTGGCCTACGTCTGGACCAACAAGGTGGTGTTCGGCGCCATCTCGCTCGACCTCGCCGCGGTGATCCTGGGCGGGGCGACGGCGCTGCTGCCGGCCTTCGCCCGCGACGTGCTGAAGGTCGGGCCGCGAGGGCTTCGGCATGCTGCGCTCGGCGCTCGCGGTCGGCGCGGCGGCGATGGCGTTCTACCTCTCGGCGCGGCCGATCCGCTCGCACGCCGGGCTGAAGATGTTCGTCTGCGTGGCCGCTGTTCTGCATCGCAACGATCGTCTTCGGCCTCTCGCGGACGTTCTGGCTCTCGCTGGCGGCGCTGGCGGCGCTGGGGCGGCCGACATGATGTCGGTGTTCGTGCGCCAGACGCTGGTGCAGCTGGTGACGCCCGACGCGATGCGCGGGCGGGTGGCGGCGGTCTCCACCCTCTTCATCTCCGCCTCCAACGAGCTCGGCGAATTCCGCGGCGGGCTGGTGGCGCGGTTCCTCGGGTCCGGTGGCCGCGGTGGTCTACGGCGGCGATCGGCGCGCTGATCGTCACCGGCCTCTGGGCGCGGCTGTTTCCCGCCTTGCGCACCGCCGACCGCCTCGAATAGAGCAGTCGGCGAAATTCCATTTTCATTTCGGGAGATAGATCCATGGGCATTTTGGACGGGAAGGTCGTTCTGGTCACCGGCGGCGGCAACGGCATCGGGCGCGACTGCGCGCTGATCGCGGCCAAGGAAGGCGCGAAGGTGCTGGTCAACGACCTCGGCGGCGGGCTCGCCGGCGGCGACGAGGGCTCGGCCGGGCCGGCCGAGACGGTCGCCCAGGAAATCCGCGCCGCGGGCGGCAAGGCGGCCTCCAACTCCGAGAGCGTCACCTCGCCTCGCCTCCGTGCAGGGCATGGTGCGAGCAGGCGCTGAACGAGTTCGGCGGCCTGCACGCGGTGATCAATCCGGCCGGCATCCTGCGCGACGGCATGTTCCACAAGATGAGCGAGCAGGACTGGGACAAGGTGATCGACGTGCACCTGAAGGGCTCGTTCAACGTGGCGCGCGCCACCATCGAGCACTTCCGCGACCAGAACGACGGCGCCTACGTGTTCTTCACCTCGACCTCGGGCCTCTTCGGCAACATCGGCCAGACCAACTACGGCGCGGCGAAGATGGGCATCGCCGGCCTCTCGCGGATCATCGCCATGGAAGGCGCGCGCAACAACGTGCGCGCCAACGCGCTGGCGCCGGTGGCCTGGACCCGGATGACGCAGTCGGTGCCGGTGAAGGACGAGGCGGCGGCGGCGCGGCGCGCCGCAGATGGCGCAGGCGATCCGCCCGGACCAGCCGGCGCGGCTCTCGGTGGCGCTGGTCTCCGAGGCGGCCAAGAACGTCTCCGGCCAGATCTTCGGCGCCAGCGGCGAGAACATCATCCTCTACAGCCAGCCGCGGCCGATCGAGACGCTGACCAAGTGAAGGGGCTGGACGCCGGAGACCATCATCTCCGAGGCGTTCCCGAAGATGGCGCCCAAATTCTACCCGCTGGCCCGCCCCACCCCGAGCATGTCCCAAGCCGCGGAACAGGCCCCGGCCAAAGCCTAGGCCACCAATCCCGCTCATCCCGGCGTTCGACTGACGATCGAGCGGGATGAGCGGGTTGTTTTGGGGTTACGCCTTGGCGTCGCCGGCGTCGAAGAGGAGGTCGACGCGCTCGGCCGGCTCGACCGATTCCAGCCGCGCCTGCAGCGTGCGGACAAGGCGCGCCGTGCCGTGCTGGCCGGCGTGCAGCGTGCGCCGGTGCAGGAAGGCGCGCAGCGCCTCGCGGATGACCGCCCCCGACGAGGCGAACTCACCAGCTTCGACGAGGCGGCGCACCTGATCGATCTGATCGCGTGAAACGGCGATACTCAGTTTGCCCGAACGGCTCATGGCAGGTCTCCGGACGCAGGGCCATCGTAACACGCAAACGCCGAGGGTTAACGATCGGCGCCGCCGAATCACCGACACTCTTTGGTGAATGGCCGCGCCCCCGACCCTGGTCACCCATCCCGACGGCTGGCGGCGCGTCGCCGATCCCCCGACACCCGCCGCGCTGAAGGCCTTCTACGCCGGCGAGTACTTCCAGGCCTCGCACGGCACCTACCGGCCCGACTACACCGAGATCGAACGGGCGCATCGCGCGCTGACGGCCCGCACGCTGATCTTCGCGTTGGAGAAGGCGCGGGGCGCTGGCCACGGGCGCCTGCTGGAAGTCGGTTGCGGCGAAGGCTGGCTGCTCGAAGCGGCCGCCGGCGCCGGCTACGATGTCCGCGGCCTCGACTTCTCCGACGATGGCCTGAGGCGCTTCCACCCGCACCTCGCAGCCAAGGTGAGTTTCGGCGACGCGTTCGAGAACCTGGAGCGGCTGATCGACGACGGCGCGCGTTTCGACGTCGTCGCCATGGAGCACGTGCTGGAGCACGTACTGGACCCTGAAGCGCTGGTCGGCCGGCTGCCGCGGCTGATCGCGCCGGGCGGCGCCCTCGCCGTCACCGTGCCCAACGATTTCAGCCCGCTGCAGAAGCTGGCGCGTGAGACCGGGATGATCGACCGCGACTTCTGGGTCGCGCCGCCGCAGCACCTCAACTACTTCGACGCCGCCTCGCTGCGCCGCTTCCTGGAGCGGCTCGGGTTCGAGATCCGCGTCGCCTACGCGAGCTTTCCGATCGACTGGTTCCTCTTCCACCCCGGATCGAACTATGTGGCGACGCCGGCGGCCGGCAAGGACGCGCACCGGGCGCGGATGGCCATCGACCTGATGCTCGCCGCGCAGGGCATGGCCCCTACCTGGCGCTGGGCGAGGCGCTGTTCGGCTGCGGCGCGGGGCGCAGCCTCACCGTCGATCGCGCAGCCCACGGCATGAGACTGCAATACGTCGCCAACGCCTGCTTCCTGATCACGCTGGCGGGCGGCCGGCGCATCCTGACCGACCCGTGGTTCTGCGGCCCCTGCCAGCAGACCTGGTGGAACTTCCCGCCGGTCCACCAGCGCCTGGCGGACGAGGTCCGCGCCAGCCGGCCCGACTTCCTCTACATCAGCCACCTGCACCACGATCACCTGCACGCTGAGAGCCTGGTCGGGTTCGATCGCGCCACGCCGGTGATCGTCGGGGCGATGAACACCCCGAACCTGAAGAGCGCGCTGGCGGCGCTGGGTTTTCGGGCGCTGATCGAGACGCCGTTTGAGACCAGGTCGCCGCTGGCCGACACGGGCGCCGAACTCGTGCTGTTCAAGGACTTCCACGGCAACACGCTGGGCGACGACACCCAGGTCGACTACGACCTCGACACCTCGCTCTACCTCACCGACGCCGACGGCACGCGGCTCTTCCTGGCGGTCGACAACACCATCCTGCCCGCAGACGCCGCGCGGATCGCCGCCGAGTACGGCGCGCCGGACATCGCGCAGCTGCCCTACGTCTCGGCCTCGCTCTTCCCGATGGCGATGGACGACTACGACGATGCGCGCAAAGCGGCGGCGATGCAGGGCTTGAGGGCCCGCACCGCCGCCAACTTCCGCGAGTTGGCGCGGGCGATCGGCGCCCGGCGGGTGATCCCGGCCGGCGGCGAATACGTGCTGGGCGGCCCGGCCGCGGCGCTATCGCGCTTCCTGCCGCAGCCGCTGGGCTCGGAGCTCGCCGGCGAGCTGAATGCCGCAGGCCTCGATGGGCGGCTCGCCAAGCTGTACCCGGGCGATGCGCTGGAAAGCGCGACGCTGGCGATCGAGCCCGACCCGGACGCGGCGTACCGGGACTTCACCGACGCCGAACGCGCCAACTATGCGCTCACCCTGGCGGACCGCGCGCCGAGCTACACCGAGCTGGCGTTGCCGCACGACGTGACGTTCGACTGGCCGCGGGCGTTGAAGAAATGCGCCGCCAACTACGCGGCGCGCCGCGCGAAGATGGGCTTCGCGCCGAGCGATGGACGTCTACCTGGATGTCCGCACGCCGGACGGGGAGCGGCGACTGCTCTTCCGCTACGCGCTCGACAGCGCCGACGGTAATGTCTGCGAGGCGGAGGGCGAGCGCGCCCGGCTGACTTACCGGCTCGACGAGCGGCTGCTGTTCTGCCTCGTCACCGGCCTCTCATCCTGGAACGCCATGGAGGCCAGCGCGCTGATCGGCGTCACCCGCCACCCTGACGTCTACCAGCACGACCTGCACCGCTCGATGGTGCACTTCACCCTGCTGAGCTGAGCGCTCAGCGCTTCAGCTGCACGAACTCAGCGCCGCCGGCGGCGAAGCGGGCGCAGATGCGCGCGGCGTTGGCGTCCGCGAAGGCGCTCGCCGCCTCTCCGCAACCGTCGAACACTATCCAGCCGCCGGGCGCGACCGATCGCGTCCAGGCAGGCAAGTCGGCATCGGGCAGCGCGATATGCAACATCGCCGCGCGGCCCTCGTAGCAGGTCTCGCCGAACGTCTTGGTGCAGACCGTGAGGCCCGCTTCGTAAGCGGCGCCGCCGATCGGCAAGTGGTTCAGCCGGCCCTCGGCCAGCGGCGCGAGGTCGATCTCGAAGTCGGCGATGCTCTCGTCGGTCCAGCGGTCGAGGCAGAGCACCTGTCCGACGGCATAGCGGCGCGCCAGCCAGACCAGCACCGCGGCGGTGCGTCCACAGCCCGAGCCGATGTCGATCACGTCGCCAACGGGCGCGTGGCGCATCGCCTCCATCAGCGCGACCATCTTCTCGTCCGAGCAGACGCCCGGAATGGAATTGGCGAGGCGTATCAGTCCGGCGCGCTCGATCTCGCTCAGGGGCCGTTTGCCGGCCATCGCCGGCCAGAAGCTGGGCGGGCGGATCCGCGCCACGCGCTCGGCAAGGGGTCGCGGCTCGCTCGCGGCGGGCGCCGATCGTCCGTGGTCGTCCGGAAACGCGAATGCTGCGTCAGCCATTCCAACTCTCCGAGCGAGGCCGTAGCCCGCCACACCACCACCGCAGGGTTAAGGGCGCGCTAAGGTCTGGACGGCCTGGGCGCGGCTTGACCGCGCAGGCGCCAGGTCCGAAGAGGCTTCCAACAAGCGTTTGAAGCGAGGGAGACGCGGGCATGGGCCGGCTCGAGGGACGCACCGCAGTGGTGACCGGGGCTGCTAGCGGGATCGGGCGCGCGACGTCGATGCTGTTCGCGCAAGAGGGGGCGAAAGTGGTCTGCGTCGACCGCGCCGGCGAGGTGGAGGCGACCGCCGCCGCCATTCGCGAGGCGGGCGGCAAGGCGGTGGCGCAACAAGGCGACGCCGGCAAGGAAGACGACGTGAAAGCCTACATCGACCGCGCCATCTCGGAATTCGGCGGGCTCGACGTGGTCTACGCCAACGCCGGCATCGGCGCGGCGCCAGGCGCGTTCGGCCCGATGGAGCAGATCACGCCGGAAGGCTGGCTGGAGGTGCTGCGGGTGAACCTGATCGGTCCGTTCCTGGCCATCAAGCATGCCAGCGAGGTGATGAAGGCCAAGGGCAAGGGCTCGATCATCTGCACCGCTTCGGTGGCCGGCATTCGCTCCGGCGCCGGCGGCGTGCCCTATTCGGCCTCGAAGGCCGGCGTCATCAACCTGGTGCAGACCACCGCCAACGAGCTCTACGGGACCGGTGTGCGGGTGAACGCGATCTGCCCCGGCCTGATCGAGACCGGCATGACCCGCGGGGTCTACGTCCGGGCTCGCGAACGCGGCACCGAGGACCGGATCGGCCAGCTCAATCCGCTGAAGCGCGGCGGCGAGCCGACCGAGATCGCCGGCGCGGCGCTCTTCCTCGCCTCCGACGACAGCTCCTACGTCAACGGCCAGGCGATCGTGGTGGATGGCGGGCTGTCGTCCTCGCACCCGGTGGGCCAGCGGCGCGGCGCGCGCTGACGCTTGCGGCCGTCCAGGTTGACGCCGATAAGCTGGAGGCCAACGACCGACGACAAGAGCCGCATTGATCAAGCGGCCAGGCATTTCGATCGAGGTTAGGGACGCACCAGTCGATGGACGATGTGGTTTCATTGGGCGTGCGGCTCTCCGAGCTGGCGGCCGAGCGGCCCGACCGGCCGGCGATCACCGACGAGGCGCGCACGCTCACCTGGGCCGAGCTCGACCGGCGCACCAACCGGATCGCGCGAGGTCTGGAAAAGGCCGGCGTCAAGCCAGGCGACCTCGTCACCATCGGCCTGAAGAACGGCGCGGCGTTCATCGAGGCGGCCTACGGCCTCTGGAAAGCCGGCGCGACGCCGCAGCCGATCTCCTGGCGGCTGCCGGCGCACGAGGCCGAGGCGGTGATGGCGCTGGCCGACACCCGCATCCTGATCGCCGGCGACACCATCGAGAGCCAGCGCCCGCGCTACGACGTCGACGCGCTGCTGGCGCTCTCGGACGACGATTCACCGCTGGAGGATCGCATCGCGCCGATCTTCAAGGCGCCGACCTCCGGCGGCTCGACCGGCCGGCCGAAGCTGATCCTGGCGGGGCAGCCGGCGGTCTGCGCGCCGCACCGGGCCCGGCGTGGGCGGCTACCGGCTGGCGCCCGACGACGTGATGGTGATGCCCGGGCCGCTCTACCACAACGGCCCGTTCACCTGCTCGATCACCGGCCTCAACCTCGGCGCCCACCTCGTGCTGCTGCCGAGGTTCGACGCCGAGCAGACGCTGGCCGCGATCGACGCTCACAAGGCCACCTGGCTCTACGTGGTGCCGACCATGATGAGCCGCATCTGGCGCCTGCCGCCCGAGGTGCGGGCGAAGTACGACGTCTCCTCGCTTGCGCACCGTCTGGCACATGGCCGCGCCCTGCCCGCCCTGGCTGAAGGAAGCCTGGATCGACTGGCTGGGCGGCGAGACGTGATCATGGAGCTCTACGCCGGCACCGAGGCGCAGGCGGCGACCATCATCTCCGGGACCGAGTGGCTGGAGCACCGCGGCTCGGTGGGCAAGGTGGCGTTCGGCGAGATGGCCGCCTTCGACGCGGACGGAAACCGGCTGCCGCCCGGCGAGATCGGCGAGGTCTACCTGCGGCGCCCGTCGGAAATGCCGCCCAGCCTACCAGTACCGCGGCGCCGAGCGCGCGCACGCTGCCGGACGGCTGGGAGAGCCTCGGCGACATCGGCTCGTTCGACGCCGACGGCTACCTCTACCTCGCCGACCGGCGCACCGACATGATCCTGGTCGGCGGCTCCAACGTCTATCCGGCCGAGATCGAGGCGGCGCTCGACGAGCACCCGCTGGTGCAGTCGAGCGCGGTGATCGGCCTGCCGGACGAGGAGATGGGCAGCCTGGTGCACGCCATCGTGCAGCCGCGGCGCCGGCCTCACCGAGGACGCGCTGCGCGACCACCTGCGACCCCTGCTGGTCACCTACAAGCAGCCGCGCAGCTACGAGTTCGTCACCGAGAACATCCGCGACGACGCCGGCAAGGTGCGCCGCACCCAGCTGCGCGACGAGCGGATCGCGAAGCTGAAGGAACAGGCGCCGGCCTGAGCGATCAGGTCTGCACCGCACGATGATGATGATGGATACGAAATCGAGGATGGGACCGACGCGATGAGCATCAAAGGCAAGGCCTACATGGTGGGGGTCTATGAGCACCCGCTCCGGGACATTCCCGACCTATCCACCGCCCAGGTGCACGCCGAGGTCGCCAAGGGCGCGCTCGAGGACGCTGGGCTCTCGTTCAGCGACGTCGACGCCTACTTCTGCGCCGGCGATGCGCCGGGCTTCGGCGCCATGTCGATGGCCGACTACATGGGCCTGAAGCTGAAGCACATGGACTCCACCGAGACCGGCGGCTCGTCCTACATCGTGCACGCCGGCCACGCCGCCGAGGCGATCGCGGCGGGCAAGTGCAAGGTCGCGCTGATCACGCTGGCGGGCCGCCCGCTCGGCTCGCGCAACGGGCTCGGCGATGCGCCACCCGCGGCGAGCGCTTCCGCATGGCGCCGGCCGGCGGCGCGCGGCGGCGGCATCAACGAGGTGCCGGAAGCCGGCTTCGAGAACATCTGGGGCGGCACCACCCACAACACCTACGGCATGTGCGCCATGCGCCACATGCACGACTACGGCACCACCTCCGAGCAGCTGGCCTGGATCAAGGTCGCCGCCTCGCACCACGCGCAGTGGAACGAGCACGCCATGCTGCGCGAGGTGGTCACGGTCGAGGAGGTGCTGAACTCGCCGATGATCGCCGATCCGCTGCACCGGCTGGACTGCTGCGTGATCTCCGACGGCGGCGGCGCGGTGATCATGGCCGCGCCCGAAGTGGCCAAGAGCCTGAAGCGGCCGCTGGTGAAGGTGATCGGCCACGGCGAGGCGCCGAAGGGCCCGCGCGGCGGCAAGCGACCTCGACCTCACCTTCTCCGGCGCGGCCTGGTCCGGCCCGCCGGCGTGGGAGGAAGCCGGGCGTCAAGCCGGCCGACATCAAGTACGCCTCGATCTACGACAGCTTCACCATCACGGTGCTGATGCAGATCGAGGACCTCGGCTTCTGCAAGAAGGGCGAGGGCGGCAAGTTCGTCGCCGACGGCAACCTGATCTCGGGCGTCGGCAAGCTGCCGTTCAACACCGACGGCGGCGGGCCTGTGCAACAACCACCCGACCAACCGCGGCGGCATCACCAAGATCATCGAGGCGGTGCGCCAGGCGCGCGGCGAGGCGCACCCGAAGGTGCAGGTGCCCAACTGCGATCTCGTCATCGCCCACGGCACCGGCGGCTCGCTCGGCACCCGCCACGGCGCCGGCACCCTCATCATGGAAAGGGAATAGGCCAATGTCCGACGTTCAAGAGCGCCCGACCGACGCGCCGCATCCCCGCCCCGAGCCAGAACCTGGAGAGCAAGCCGTTCTGGGACGCGGCCAAGGAGGGCCGCTTCCTGATCAAGCGCTGCACGGCCTGCGGCGAGCCGCACTGGTACCCGCGCACGATCTGCCCGTTCTGCTATTCGCACCGACACCAGGTGGGAGGAGAGCAAGGGCGAGGGGACGATCTACACCTTCAGCGTCATGCGCCGGAACACGCCGGTCCCCTACGCGATCGGCTACGTGACACTCGACGAGGGCGTCTCGCTGCTGACCAACTTCGTCGACTGCGACTTCGATGCGCTTGAAGATCGGCCAGCGGGTGAAGCTGAAGTGGACCCCGACCGGCGACGGCCAGCCGCCGGTGTTCACCTTCACGCCGGCGTAGAGCCCGCCGCGAGCATTTCCGTCATCGTCTCCGACAGCAGCGCGATGTCGAAGGGCTTGCGCAGCACGGTCGCTTCGCCGCCGAGCGCGCGCCGGATCGAGGCGGTGTCGGGGTGGCCGCTGGCCAGGATGATGGGCAGCTGCGGCATCAGCCGCCGCAGCCGCTCGGCGGTCTGGGCGCCGTCCATGCCGGGCATCGCGTAGTCGATCACCGCGATCTCGGGGTGCTCGCGCGGCCATCTCCAGCGCCGCCTCGCCGGAGCTCGGCGTCCAGCACCTTAAAGCCGCGCATCTCCAGTCCGCCGCGCACCACGCGGCGCACCGCCTCGTCGTCATCGACCAGCAGCACGCGGGCGGAGTGCGAACTGGCCGGCTTCGCGCGCCTTGGCGCGGCGTCCTGAGCGCCCGGCGCGGGCGCGGTCGCGCTTCGTGGAACAGCAGCGTCACCGTCGTACCGCCATTCGGCGTGGTAGCGATGCGCGCGTCGCCCCCGGCCTGCCGCGCGACGCCGTAGACCTGCGCGAGACCGAGGCCGGTGCCCTTGCCCACTTCCTTGGTGGTGAAGAACGGATCGAAGGCGCGCCGCGCCACGTGCAGCGGCATCCCTTCGCCGGTGTCGATCACCTGCAGCTGCAGATAGCGGCCGGCCGGCAATACGGCGTCGGCGCCCAGCTCGACCTTGCGGGTGCGCACCGTCAGCCGTCCGCCCTCCGGCATGGCGTCGCGCGCGTTCACCGCCAGGTTCATCACCGCCAGCTCCAGCTGGGTGGCGTCGCTCATCACCGCCACCCGATCGTGCGTCGAGATCGAAGACCAGCTCGATGCGCGGACCCAGCGTGCGGGCCAGCATGTCATGCATCCGCTCGACAGTCTCGGCCACGACCAGCGGCTTCAATTCCAGCTTCTGCTGGCGCGAGAAGGTCAGCAGCTGACGCGTCAGGCTGGCGCCGCGGTCGGCGGCCTCCAGGCCGTTCCTGGCCCAGCGGCGGACGGTCTTCTCTTCACCGGCACGCGCCCAGGATCAGCTCGAAGGCGCCGTGCATCGCCTGCAGCAGGTTGTTGAAGTCGTGCGCGATGCCGCCGGTGAGCTGGCCGAGCGCTTCCAGTTTCTGGCTTTGCCGCAGCGCCTCCTCGGCCGCGGCGCGCGCCTCGATCTCCTCGCTGAGGCGCGCGTTGGCGACGGCGAGCCGCGAGGCCGATGCGGGTGATGAAGCTGAGCAGCAGCAGGGCCAGCAGCGTCAGGATCGACGAAGGCCGGTATGCCGCGCGATGAAGTCCGAGAGGCCTTCGGGCGTCGTCTCGAAGTAGACGTATCCGAGCGCCGTGCCCTGCTCGGCCACCGGCCGGGCCACCACCATGCGCTCGCTGGAGCGCAGGGTCTCGGACGCATGGAGGCTAACCGGCGCGTCCGCGCCAGGGCGGGCCAGCAGCGTCAGGCGCCTGGCCGTCCAGCACCGTAGATCGCGGCCGCGGCGACCTGCGGGTTGCGCATCAGCGCGCCGAGGTACTGGCGCATGGCGTCGGCGTCGTTGAACGACAGCGCGGCGCCGACGCTGCCGGCCAGCACGTCAGTCTGCGCCTCGGCCTGCTGGAGCGTCATGGCGCGGTGCAGCGCCTCCTCGCGGATCGCCAGCCCGATCGAGGCCAGCACCAGGACCACGGCGCCGATCCACAGGACGGCGATGCGCCGACGGGTCGGGTCAAGCGGGCTCACCGCTTCACCTCGACCGCCAGCGCCAGCAGCTTGGAGCTGATACCGAGCTGCGACTGGCCGGCCTTGCCCGCGTCGATCATGAACCGGACCCTGCCGCCGATCAGAACGAGGTGCACGATCCCCTTCTCAACGCCTGCCTCCGCGTCGGTCACCGTCAGCACCGGCTGGCCTTCGACCGCCTTCAGCGCGGCGGCGGGCGACTGGGCGGAGGAGCCGGCAAGATAGGCGATCTGGCAGCCGGAGTCCGGGTCGAGCCGCGGCATCCTCCGCACAATGACGGGATGCGCGCCGACGTTCTGGCCGGCGGTCAGCCGGTCGAGCGCGCCACCAAACGGATCGTCGCCCTGCACGCACAGGACCAGCGGCGCGTTCGGGGCGGCGAAGGCAGCCTCGGGCCAGACCACGAAAGGCGCGAACTTGGCGAGGTAGGTCGCCTTGACGGCCACCTCCTGCGCGGACGGCGCCGCCGTCGCGAGCGTGGCCGCTACGCACAGGGCGAGCGCCGACGCCATCGAACGACGCAAGGTCCTCCACACGGACCTGTCCGTCAGCGGCGTCGCCGTCACGTCGCCTCCATACCGCGCGTTCAGCGCGCAGTTGGAAATGGACCTGCGGCGCAGGTTGTTCCACCGCAATCGCCAGCGGCGAAAGCGCCCAGCGCCGCTGCGAGGCCGTCCGCGATCGGGCGGCGCGTTGCCGCGCGCGCTGCGGCAGGCCGGCGACCTAGCCGCTCGTCGCGTCGGCCTTGGCGCGCGCTTCGGCCGGGACGCGGTAGTTGAGCTCGATGTTCACGCCGTTGGGATCGCGCAGGAAGATCTGCTTGATCGGCGCGCCGGGCACGTCGGTGGCGCGGTACTTGACGGCGGCGGCGTCCAGCCGCTGGCGCGCGCCGTCCCAGTCGTCGATGGCGAAGGCGAAGTGGTCGAGCGCCGCCTGGTCGCACGGCAGCTTGCCCTTCGGCAGGTCGACGAGGTGCACCACCGCCGCATCGCCGATGTAGAGCCAGGCGCCGCCGACGTCGAACGGCGGGCGCCAGCCGTCGACGAGGCCGAGCGCGTCGCGGAAGAAGGCGCGCGTCTCCTCCAGCCGGTCGGTGCCGATGTTGATGTGGTCGATGCCGCGGATGGTCATGGGTCAGCTCCTCCCCCGTCGCACCCTACACCTTTTTTGCGTCCCTAGCGCCCACCGAGCGGCCAGACCGCCGCGATCAGCAGCGTGCCGACCACGACCACCAGCACCGAGAGCGGCGCGCCCAGCCGCGTGTAGTCGCTGAACCTGTAGCCGCCCGGCCCCAGCACCAGGGTGTTGCACTGGTGGCCGACCGGCGTGAGGAAGTCGCAGGCCGCGCCGGTGGCGACGCCCATCAGCAGCGGATCGGGCGACAGGTGCAGGTGGCGCGCCACGCCGATCGCCACCGGCGCCAGGATCAGCACGGTCGGCGCGTTGTGCATGAACGGCGCGCAGATCATCGCGGTCAGCAGCATCAGGCCCAGCACCGCCAGCGGCGGCGCATGCATCAGCAGCGCCGAGAGGTTGACGGCGATCAGGTCGGCGCCGCCGGTCTTCTGCAGCGCCTCGCTGACCGGCGTCAGCGCCCCGATCAGCACCAGCACGGTGCCGTCGAGCGACGCGTAGGCCTCGCGCATCGAGATCGAGCGGGTGATCACCATCAGCGAGCGCCGCGCCCGCGAAGGCGATCGCCACCGGCAGCACCTGCAGCGCCAGGAGCACCATGGCCGCGGCGAGGATCGACGACCGGCAGGATCAGCGGCCGGCGCCGCGCCAAGCTGCACCTGCCGGTCGGCCAGCGGCAGTGCGCCGAGCTCGGCCATTGCCTTGGAAAGGTCGGTCTCCGCGCCGCGCAGCACCAGCACGTCGCCGGCGCGGATCGGCGGCGGCGCGCAGCCGCTGGGTCGCGCCGCCGGCCGCTGCGCGCCACCGCCAGCAGCTTGACGTTGAAGCGCGTTCTGCAGGTCGAGCCGGCGCACCGACTGGCTGGTCAGCGCCGAGTTCGCCGCCCACCACCGCCTCCACCGAGCGCACCTCGCCGGCGCCGCGCTCCAGCGGGTGCCCGGCGCGGTGCGGCGCCCAGCCGAGGTCGGCGATCAGCTTGTGCAGCGCGTCGGGCTCGCCCTCGAGCTGCACCACGTCGCCCGGCCGCACCAGCGTGTTGGCGTGCGGCTTGCGCGGCGGTCTTGCCGCTCGCGGATCAGGCCGATGACCTCCGCGGCGCCGCCGGCCGCCTCGCGGATCTCGCCGACCCGCTTCGGGCCGGCCGGCCACGGATCGGGCGCAGTCGCCTCGGTGACGAGCGACTTGTCGGCCATCGCCTCGGTGAGCGGCTGCTGCGCCGGTGCGGTCCTTGGGCAGGATGCGGTAGGCGAACGGGAGGAAGATCAGGCCGAGCGCGGTCAGGCCGAGGCCCACCGGCGCGAAGTCGTACATGCCGAACGGGCGTGCCCAGCGTCCTGATCGCGCACCTGGCTGACGATGATGTTGGTCGAGGTGCCGACCAGCGTCACCAGGCCGCCCAGCAGCGAGGCGAACGACATCGGCATCAGGAGCCGCGAGACCGAGGTCCCGGTGCGCCGCGACAGCTGCTGCGCCACCGGCATCAGGATCGCCAGCGCGCCGACGTTCTTGGTGGCCATCGAGAGCAGCGCGGTCGCCGCCGCCATCACCGGAACCTGGCTCCGCTCGGTCTTCAGCCGCGCCAGCAACGGCCGCAGCGCCACCTCGACGACGCCGCTCTTCTGCGAAGGCGGCGCTGACCACCAGCGCCGAGGCGATGATCACCACCACGTCGCTCTTGAAGCCGTCGAAGGCGCTGCTCGGCCGGCACGACGCCGATCAGCACGCCGGTCAGCACCGAGCCCAGCGCGACGACGTCGTAGCGCAGCCGTCCCCAGATGAAGAGGCCGAGCGTCGCCCGATCAGTCCGAACGCCAGGGCCTGGTGGAAGGTCATTTCGCGTCCGGGCTCGCCTCGGGGTCGGACAGAAACGAACTTGGGCGCAAAAGGCTGCGCGGCCGATGGGCCGCCCACCCGATCCTTCGGCAGGGAACTACTGGCTCGCCACCTTGGTGATGGCGGCGTCGGCGTCGCGGTCGATCAGCTCGTTGAACGGGTCGACGCCGGCGAACTTCGGCGGACGGCTCGACCACCAGTCGGATCGTCTGCACGCCCGAGTGGATCGGCATGCGCTGGACCGCGATCACCTTGCTCTGGTTGTAGCCCGATCCGGCCGGGTCGACGTCGAAGGCGCCGACGTCGAGCGTCTCGTTCATCGGCGCGGCCGTCTCGTGACCTGAGCCGTCGGCGTAGACCTTCTTGGCGTCCACCGTGAAGCGTCAGGTCATAGCGGCCGTCGGGTCGCTTCTTCGCCACCGCTTTGGAGGCCTTCACGTCATAGAGCGTGATCTTCTCGAACAGGTCGGTGATCAGCTGCCTGCTTGTCGGCCGGCGCCTCGGCGCGGAGGTCCTTCACCAGGTCGAGCGGAGGTCGGATAGGGCGGGCCCTTGAACGCGTAGTCGTGCAGCAGCGTGGCGCAGCGCCCGGTTGACGGCGTCCTCGCCGATCTCGTCCTGCAGCCGGTACATCACCAGCGAGCCCTTGCGGTAGTGGATGTAGGGCTGGTTCTCGACCCGCTCGAGCGGCTGCTCTCCAGCATCGTCGCCGCCGCGCGAGCGCAGGTAGCTGTCGAGCTCGAACTTCAGGAACTTGCGCATCATGTCGGGGCCGTACATGTGCTTCATCACCATGGCGGCCGAGTACTGGGCGAGGGTCTCCGACAGCATCGTGCCGCCCTGCTCGTCGGCGCCGATCACCTGGTGCGCCCACCACTGGTGGCCGAGCTCGTGCGCGCCGACGTAGGTCACCATGTCGATCTTGGTCCGGATCGCGCTCGTCGGCGATGAAGAAGATGCCCTCGGACCACGGGATGGTGTTGGCGAACGACTCGGCGAACGAGCCTTGCGGGGCCGGGAACTCGAGCACCCGCACCTGGTGGAACTGATAGGGGCTGTAGTTGGCCTGGTAGTAGTCGAGCCCGGCCTCCATCGCCTGCTGGATGCGGCCGACGTTCCAGGGATGCTGCGGGTCGTAATAGACGCTGATCGCTCACGCCCTTGTAGTGGACCGTCGACACCGCATAGCGGGCCGACTGCGCCGAGAAGAAGTTGAGGATCGGCGAGTCGGCTGACGAAGTGGACCGTGCGCCGGCCGTTCGCCACCACCTGCGAGGCCTCGTAGCCGGGCGCGATCGGGATCTGGTCGGCGTCGGTGGTGACGGTGATGTCGGCGGTCACCCAGTCGGAGTCATGGCGGATGTAGTTGAACGCGTCGGCGCCCGGCGTCGCCGAGCTTCGGCATCCGCAGGTCGCCGGCGGCAGGCCGTACTTGCGCCGCTTGGTGCGGTCCTGCAGCAGGCCGAACGGTCCATGCCGATGACCGGCGCCATGTCCTGGGCGTTCACGAACGTGCCGTTGTCCATGATGCTGCAGGATGTTGCCGCTGTTGCGGAAGCCGCGCTGCTGGCAAGGTGGTCGATGAAGCCAGCGTCCGGGTCTCGCCCGGCTGCATCGGCTGGTCGAACGTGTAGATGCGGTAGTTGTAGTCGGGGAACGTCGCTTGTCAGCTGCGCGCCCGTCGATCGCTCACGCTGTTCACGATCAGGTCGCGCTGCGAAGCGGACGTGCAGCTGGCGGATCGGTCGCGTCGGTGCGGTTCTTGATCACGTAGACTGCCGCGGGCGACCACGCGGGTCTGGTGCGGCCAGATCTGGATGTCGAGCTTGACGAGGTGATCTTCGGCTGCGGCAGGGTCTCGTAGCGCAGGAACTTCTTCTCGTAGTCGGCCAGGTCCATCTGCTCGTCGCCGAGGGTGGTGCGGTACGGATTGAGGACATGGGTGTTGATAGAAGATCCAGGCGCCGGACGCGACGAACACCGTCAGGCCCACGCCCATCAGCACGCCGGCCACGCCCGTCAGTCGCCGCGGCAGCCGCCGCAGGCGCGGGCGTGAGCCGCGTCTCGGTTCCGCGCCGCCAGAGGCCGTAGGCCAGCACCAGCAGCATCAGCGCGAAGCCGGACCAGTAGAGCCGGAACCAGTAGGCGCCGATCCAGTAGTGGCCGTGGCCGTTCATGTCCGACAGCCGGCGTGTTCGGACCGCTGCCGTACTGGTAGAGGTTGTCCTCGAAGCCGACGTTGGACAGCACGATGGTGGAGATCAGGTAGAGCGACCATCACCGCCCAGCCGACGAACTTGTGGGGCACGAGCGCCTGCACGAAGACCGCCAGCACCGCGATCAGGATCAGGTCGATCCCGGTGGGGATCACGTACCAGAGCAGGTACTCGCCGATCTGGAAGTCGAAGTAGCCGCTTGAACGCCTGGATGATGATCGACGACGACGACGCCGACCAGCAGCGTCGAGAGCAGTCACGATGCTGATCGCCAGCGTCTTCGGCGCCACGAACATCCAGTCGGACGCCGGCGTCGCATCGATGATCTCGTGGGTGCGGCGCTCCTTCTCGCGCCAGACCAGCTCGCCGGCGTAGTAGGCGGCGATGATCAGCGTCATGAACGGGAAGACGCCGCTGACCGCCTGGATCATCACCCGGGTGACCGGATAGATCTTGCCGCCGTAGCCGCCGACCTCGGTCGAGAACCAGAGGTTGCCCACTGACGCCGCGGCCGCCAGCCCCAGCAGCACGAAGTAGGCCGGGCTCTTGAACACCTGCGCGGCGTCGAGCTTGGTGCGGGCCCAGAGCTGGGCGCGGGCGGCGCGGGCGTCGAACACCGGCCGCACCGGCGCGCCGAGCGCCTGCGGGGCAACCTCGGGGGTCGCCGCTTCGGCGAGCGCCGCCGCCTTGCGCCCGGCGCGGCCCGGCCGGCCGGATGCCTGGAACCGGAAGAGCGCGTAGGCCGAGGCGAGCAACGCCGCGGCGACGCCCAGCCAGATGAGCAGGTGCGCCAGGAAGTCGCCGGCTATGGGCGGAACCTGGGTGTTGCGCTCGGACGGTGTCCAGTAGCGCACCGCCTCACCGAATGCGCCCGCCCCGAACGGCTCCCAGAGCGCGGCGATGTGCTCATAGCCGGGGCGGCTCAGCACCACCCCCATCACCTGTCCGGCGATGAAGAGCACGACCACGCCGACATAGGTCCACATCATCGAGCGGGTGACGGTGGTGAGCGCGAAGAACAGCGCCGAGGTCAGGAAGATCACCGGCGCAGCCAGCACCACGTAGGCCTAGACGTAGTCGCCAAGCACGAACGGCCCCAGCGTCTCGTGGTCGAGCCACCAGGCCGAGGCGCCGAGCCAGAGGCCAACGGGGACCGCCAGGTAGCCGACCAGCGCGGCGCCGAACGCACCCAGGAAGCGGCCGTAGAGGTAGTCGGCCTTGGTGATGCGGGTGGAGCGGATGATGGCGCCGAACCCGGTCTCCTCGTCTCGGACGATGACGTTGGCGACCAATGCGGCGACGACGAACATGTAGAACTCGGCGAACACCAGGGTCGTCGCGCCGATCACGAACGGTGCGTTCTTGTGGACGTTGTCGGTGACGCCGATCCGTACGTTGTCAGAGGCGACCGAGCCGAACGCCGAGCAGCCCGAAGATGACCACCGCCACCCAGAACACCACCTGGCGCAGCTGGTAGCGGAACTCGAAGCCAGGCGATCTTTGCGAACATCGCGGCGCCCTCAGGCGGCCTGCCGGGTCGGCGAGAGGCTGGAGAAGTAGACGTCCTCCAACCCGCCGTCGGCCAGCGCGAACCCCTCGCCCGGATCGGTGTCGGAAAGCACGTGGACCACAGTCTTCGCCCGCAAAGAGGCGCGTGGAGATCACCTGGTGGGCGACGCGACAGGCGGCGACCTCGTCGCGGTTCATCGCCTTCGTCCAGATCCGGCCCTTCAGACCGGCGATCAGCGCCGCCGGCTCGCCTTCGCGCACGATGCGGCCTTCGGCGATGATCGCCATGCGCGGACAGAGGTCGGAGACGTCCTCGACGATGTGGGTGGAGAGGATCACCACCACATGCTCGCCGATCTCGGCCAGCAGGTTCAGGAACCTGAGCCGCTCCTCGGGATCGAGACCGGCGGTGGGCTCGTCGACGATGATCAGCGACGGATCGCCGATCAGCGCCTGGGCGATTCCGAAGCGCTGGCGCATGCCGCCGGAGAAGCTGGCGAGCGCCTTCTTGCGCACGTTCCAGAGGTTGGTCTGGTTGAGCAGCCGCTCGACCGTCTCGCGCCGCGCCTTGCCGTCGGCGAGCCCCTTCAGCACCGCCATGTGCTCGAGCATGTCGTAGGCCGAGACCCGCGGATAGACGCCGAAGTCCTGCGGCAGGTAGCCCAGCGTGCGGCGCAGCTTCTGGGGCTCGGCGATGACGTCGATGTCGTCGAACCGGATCGAGCCGGACGACGGCGCCTGCAGGGTGGCGATGTCACGCATAAGCGTCGACTTGCCGGCGCCGTTGGGGCCGAGCAGGCCGTAGAGCCCGTTCGGGATTGTCAGCGAGACCCCGTCCAGCGCCTTGACGCCGTTCGGGTAGACGTGGGTCAGGTTCTGGATCACGAGCGATGGCATGGATCGTCCCCCCGGCGCGCCGTTCTCGAAGGCGACGCTAACCCGACGCTCGGCCGCCGCGACATTAATGCTCTGTAATTCGCCGCCGCACGCAAGATCGTTTCACGCGGGCGGCCTCACACCACCGAGCCGCCGCCGTCGACCAGCAGCACCTGGCCGGTCGTGTAGCCGGCCTTCAGCAGATAGAGATAGGCCTCGGCGACCTCGGCGGGCTCGCCGACCCGCGGGATCGGCAGGCGGCGCGTCATCGCGCTGAGCTGCGCCTCGCGGGTCTCGGCCGGGATCGAGTCCCAGACGCCGGTGCGGATCGCGCCCGGGCAGACCGCGTTGACGCGGATCGGCGCGAGGTCGACCGCCAGGCCTCGCACCAGGTGCTCGATGCCGCCGGCCATCGCGGTGGAGATCGGCCGGCCCTTCTGCGGCCGGTGCGCGACCATGCCGTTGGTCAGCACCACCGAGCCGCCCTCGCGCATCCGCGGCGTCCCGTGCTTGACGGCCTTCAGCGCGCCCCAGTGGCGGACCGCGTAGTTCTCCGCGGCGGCGTCGAGATCGGTCTCGGCCAGTGGCCGGGGGCTGCGGAAACCGCCCCAGTCGCCGGCCGTGAACACCAGGTGGTCGAACGGTCCGGCCCATTCGAAGAAGCCGGCGACCGCGTCCTCGTTCTTCACGTCGACCGGATGGCCGGAGGCCTTGTTCCCGAGCTTCTCGACCGCCGCCTGCACGTTGGCCGGCTGGCTGGAGCCGATCACCACCTCCGCGCCCTCTGCGATGGCGCCCTCGGCCACGGCGAAGCCGATGCCCGAGGCGCCGCCGATGATGACGATGCGCTTGCCGTCGAGGTTCATGTCGTGGCCCCTCAGACCGCTACCGGCCGGATGGCCACGCCGCAGATCTCGACGCAGCCCCCCGCCACCGGCAGGCCGGCATCGCGGGCGCGGTCCAGCGCTGCCGCGGCGTCCTTCACCTCGATGTCGAGGCCGACGACGCCGGTTCCGTCGTCGTCGACCGGCGCGGTGAAGCGGATGACGCCGCGCTCCAGCGCGATCTCCAGCGTGTCACCGCCGGTGCGCGCCGGCTGGTCGAGGAGCTCGCACCAGCGCTCGCAGGCGCCGAGCGGATCGCGCGTCTGGATGGTCACCGCGCTGATGCCGAGCGCCGCGTTGCTCGGGTGCGCGCGCCAGTCCGGCCCGGCCGGCGGCCAGTCGCTGCCGCGCTCGCGCCAGCCGGCGTCGGCCTCGACGCTGTCGATCGACATCAAGACGCCGCCGCAATCGGCGGGATGGAAGTGGGTGTAGCGGTAGGCGCCCTTGGGGCTGCGGGCGATGATCCGCACGCCGGCCTGCTCAAGCCGTTCGCGGTGCGCAAACGCGTCCTCGTCCTGCAGGATCACCATGTAGCCGGCGTCGCCGCCGCGGCGCGCGAGGTAGCGGGCGCCCGAGGCGTCGTCGCGGAATGGCGAGACCACCTCCAGGAACTCGCCGCCCACCGGCATGACGATGTTGTGCAGCCCGAAGAACTCCACCCCCGGATCGCGGAAACCGACCTTCAAGTCGAACACCGTGTTCAGCTGCTCGGCGATCGGATCGAGCTCGTGGGCGATAAAGGCGATCTGGCGCAGGCGCATGGGGGTCCTCCCTATTCGGCCGTGTCCTCCGCCTCGATCTCCGCCAGCACCTCGTCATTGTGCTGGCCGAGTCGGGGCGGGTGGCGGCGGATGTTGGCGGGGGTCTTGGAGTAGTTCACCGGCGGGCGGGGCGTGACGTAGGCGCCGGCGTCCGGATGCTGCAGATGCGCGAAGAAGCCGACCGCCTGCAGGTGCGGATCGTCCGGCAGGTCGTCGAAGCGGTTCATCCGCACAACCGGGATGTTGCAGCGGCTTCAGGAGGTCCAGCCACTCGTCGGTGGTGCGGGTGCGGGTGACCACGTCGACCATCTTGTAGAGCTCGCCGATGTGGGCGGCGCGGGTGCGGAAGTCGGAGAAGCGCGGATCCTTCGACAACGTGTCGCCCCAGCCGGCGATCTCGAAGAACTGGTCCCACTGCTGGTCGGTGTAGGGCAGGAGGCCGATGTAGCCGTCCTTGGTCGGGAAAGGCTTGCGGTTGGGGTTGGCCGAGCGGCTGTAGGACCACTGGCCGGTCGGCGGGTCGAAGACGTGGCCGAACATGTTCTCGACGAGGTTGAAGCTGGTCACGCATTCCAGCATCGGCACCTCGACGAACTGGCCCTCGCCGGTGCGCTCGCGGTGGAAGAGCGCCGCCGTGATCGCGTTCGCCATGAAGAGACCGGCCACCTTGTCGGCCGCCAGCGTCGGCAGGTAGCGCGGGACCGGATTGCCGTCGGTCCGCGGCAACAGGTCGGCGAGGCCGGAGCCGGCCTGGATCAGGTCGTCGTAGGCCGGCTCGCCAGCGTAGGGACCATCCGCGCCGTAGCCGGCGCCGTGGCAGTAGATGATGTCGGGCCGCACCGCCTTGACACCCTCGTAGTCGAGGCCGAGCCGCTTCAGGCCCTCGTAGCGCACCGAGGCGGCGAAGACGTCGCAGGTCTTGATCAGCCGCCGCAGCTGCCGCGCGGCCTTCTCGTCGCGCAGGTCCAAGAGCACCGAGCGCTTGTTGCGGTTGATGGTCAGGTAGATCGGCCCGAGGTCGGGCGGGCAGCCCTCCGGCAGCGCGCCGGTCCAGCGCATGATGTCGCCGCCGCCGCCGCGCCGCCCGCCCGGGAACTCCACCTTGATGACGTCGCACCCGAGGTCGCCCAGCATCTGCGTCGCGTAGGCGCCGAACACCACGCTGGTCATGTCGAGGATGCGCACCCCCTTTAAGGGGCCGGTGACCTCGGTCTCGAGCTTCGCGGCCTTCGCCGTCATGTCGCCTCCCGGTACTTCGGGACAGTCTTACGGCCAGCGCCCGGCGGAATCGAGGGGCGCGCTCAGGCCGGGCCGCCCGACGGCTGAGGGAACCAGAGTCGGTTGCCGTCCGGGTCTTCGACCACCTGCAGATCGTATCCCCATCGGCCCGGCTTCAGCGCAAGGCCGCGCTCGGCCGACTCCGCGATGAGGCGGTCGAAGTCGGCGCGATCCAGCGAGATGAAGATCCGTCCGCGCCCTGCCTCTTCGGGCCACTGGTCGGAGAGGATCAGCTCGCAGCCGTCCCGTGAGACCTGCACGATGCGCAAGGCGCCGTCCTCCTCGTGGCGCCAGTCCTCCCGGAAGCCGAGCTTGCCCGAATAGAAGGCCAGCGCCGTCGATGCGTCGCGCACCGCCAGCACCGGCCGCGCGTACCAGCCGCTCATGAATGGCTCCAATTCCCGGCCCGGCATGCCTTCGCACATGACGCCCGCGGATTTGTCCCTTTAGAATGCGGCCAAGAAGGGCGACAAGCCACGGCGCAACGGAGGGACGACCAGCTTGGATTTCGAGCTCGCCGAAGAGCACCGGATGCTGAAGGACCTCGTCACGCGGTTCGTGCGCGACGAGCTGATGCCGCTGGAAGGCAAGGTGCTGGCGCGCGAGGCCGAGGGCGGCGGGCTAGGCCTCGACGCCGGGCGACCACGCGCGGCTCGACAAGATCTCGCAAGGAGCTCGGCCTCTGGGGTCTCGATGCGCCGGAGGACGTCGGCGGCGCCGATCTGCCGAACGTCGCGATGGTCGGCGTCGAGGAGGAGATCGGCCGCACCATCACGCCCTACACGCTGCCGCCGGACTCGCCCGAACCTGCGCATGCTGATGGCGACGGTGAACGAGCGCCAGCGCGGCGCCTACCTGGAGCCCTACGTGCGCGGCGAGACGGTCTCGGCGATCGGCATCTCCGAGCCCGGCGCCGGCGGCGATCCGGCCGGCATGACCACCGCGCGCGGTCCGGCGACGGCGAGGACTGGGTGATCAACGGCCGCAAGATCTGGATCAGCCGCGCCGCCGACGCCGACTTCACCATCCTGATGGCGCTGACCGACACGCGAGAAGCGCTCGCGCGGCGGCATCTCGCGCCTTCCTGGTCGACAAGGGCACGCCGGGCTTCAACGTGCTGCGCCGCATCCCGATGATCGGCGGCGCGGCTACACCTACGAGATCGCGCTGGAGGATTGCCGCGTCGAGGGCTGGAAGCTGCTGGGGACCGAGGGCAACGGCTTTGCGCCGATGCAGCTGCGGCTCGGCACCCGGCGCATCCAGATGGCGGCCTGGTCGGTCGGCATGGCGCAGCGCGCGCTCGACATGATCGTGCGAGTACGCGCCGCAGCGGGTGACCTTCGGCGTGCCGCTGTCGGAGCGCCAGGCGATCCAATGGTGGGTGGCCGACGCGGCGACCAAGATCCACGCCGCGCGGCTGATGACCTACGACTGCGCCTGGAAGCTCGACCAGGGCCGCGACGTGCGGCTCGAGATCTCGATGATCAAGTGCGTTCGCCACCGAGATGGCCTACGAGGTGGTCGACCACGCCATGCAGACCTTCGGCGCGATGGGCATGACCAAGGAGCTGCCGCTGCAGCTGATGAGCGCCAAGCTGCGCACCATGCGCATCTACGACGGCCCCACCGAGGTGCACAAATGGGTGGTGGCGCGCAACCTGTTGGGCACGCGGCGGTGATGGAAAGAAGAGCGAGCTGATGAAATCACAATACGGCGACGTTGCGGTCGAGACTCGCGGGCATGTGGCGGTGCTGACGTTTTCGACCGGCCGCCGAACAACCACGTCTCGGTGGAATCGATGCGCGACCTCGCCGACGCGCTCTTCGACATCGACGCCGAGACCGACCTCGGGCCAGCGTGCTTGCGGCCGGCGGGCGGGTGTTCTGCGCCGGCGCGGACCTGGTGAACCCCGGCGGGGTCGGGGCCGAAGGCATGCAGGGGATCAACCCGCTCTACGTCGAGGCGGTGCGGCTGTTCTCGGCCAAGAAGCCGATCGTGGCGGCGGTGCAGGGCGCGGCGGTCGGCGCCGGCCTCGGGCCTGGCGCTGGTGGCCGACTTCCGGGTCGTGGCGCCGGAGGCCCGCTTCACGGCCAACTTCGTCAAGCTGGGCTTCCATCCCGGCTTCGGCATCACCCTACACCCTGCCGCGCGTCGTCGGCGAGCAGCGGGCGGCGCTGCTGTGCATGACCGGCCGGCGGATCAATGGCGAGCAGGCGCTGGACTGGGGCCTCGCCGACGTGCTGGCGCCGCTCGACCGGCTGCTCGACGCCGCCGTGGAGCTGGCGGCCGAGATCGCCGAGGCCGCGCCGCTGGCGGTGCAATCGACCCGCGCGACCTTCCGCGCCGGGCTCGCCGAGGCGGTGAAGGAGCAGACCGACCACGAGCTCGTCGAGCAGTCGTGGCTGCGCAAGACCAAGGACTTCGCCGAGGGCGTGCGCGCCGTGAACGAGCGCCGAACCGGAAACTTCGTGGGGGCGTGAGGCCGGGGGTCGGCCGCATCCCCTGGGAGTCGCTTTGACGTGCGGCGGGCCGGCCGGTAGTCATTCCTGACCACCGGAGCGGCGCCAAGACCGCGCATTGCCGGCAAAGCCCGGCGACGAGGAGGAAGGCCATGCCCAAGCTGAACCGCGACGGAGTCGAGATCTACTACGAGGTGTACGGCCACGGGCCGCCGGTGCTGCTCACGCACGGCTACTCGGCCTCGGCTCACATGTGGGAAGGCCAGGTGGCGCCGTTCTCGAAGGACTACCAGCTGATCGTCTGGGACATGCGCGGACACGGCAAGTCCGACTACCCCGACGACCTCGCCGAATACACCGAGGCGCAGACGGTGGCCGACATGGCGGCCATCCTGGACGAGGTCGGCGCGAAGAAGGCGGTGATCGGCGGGCTCTCGCTTGGCGGCTACATGTCGCTCGCCTTCCATCTCGCGCATCCGGAGCGCACCGAGGCGCTGCTGATCATCGACACCGGGCCGGGCTACAAGTCGGACGAGCCGCGGGCCGGGTGGAACGTCACCGCGATCCGCCGGGCCGAGAACTTCGAGAAGAACGGCCTGCCGCCGGCCGGGTCCGGCGGCGCCGAGACCAGAGCCGCGCCGCACCGCAACGCCGTCGGCCTCGCCAAGGCGGCGCGCGGCATGCTGACCCAGCACGACGCGCGGGTGATCTCCTCGCTGCCGGACGATCCAGGTTCCCTCGCTGGTGCTGGTGGGCGCGAACGACACGCCGTTCCTCGCCGCCTCCGACTACATGGCCGCCAAGATCCCCGGCGCGAAGAAGGTGGTGCTGCCGGACGCCGGCCACGCCGCCAACATCGACCAGCCGGCCGCGTTCAACGCCGCGGTGCTTGGCTTCCTGGGCGACCTGCAGCTGGAAACCGCCTGATGCCCGGCCGCCTCGCCGGCAAGAAGGCGGTGGTGGTCGGCGCCGGTCAGACGCCCGGCGAGACGATCGGCAACGGCCGCGCCACGGCCATCCTCTTCGCCCGTGAAGGCGCGACCGTGATGTGCGTCGACCGTCGCCTCGAGTTCGCCGAGGAGACCGTCGCGATGATCGCCCAGGAGGGCGGCCAGGCCAGCGCCTACGAGGCCGACATCACCAGCGAGGCGGCCTGCGAGGCCATGGCCGCCGAGGCCAAGGCGCGGCTCGGGCGCATCGACATCCTGCACAACAACGTCGGCATCGGCTTACGCGACCGCTCGGTCACCCGGCTGCAGGAGGCCGACTTCGACCGCATCATGACCGTCAACCTGAAGGCCATGTGGCTGACCATCAAGCACGTCCTGCCGATCATGCGCGACCAGGGCGGCGGGGCGATCGTCAACATCTCGTCGATGGCGGCGGTCGCCTCGTCGAACCTCGTCGCCTACGGCATGTCGAAGGCCGGGGTGAACAAGCTGACCCACATCACCGCGGCCGGCAACGCCGAGCACATGATCCGTTGCAACTGCATCATGCCGGGGCTGATGGACACCCCGATGGCAGTGGGCGGGCGGGCGACCGAGCAGGGCCGACCGACCGACGAGATCCGCGCCGGGCGCGACTCCCAGGTGCCGCTAGGTCGCAAGATGGGCACCGGCTGGGATGTCGCCTACGCGGCGCTGTTCCTGGCCTCGGACGAGGCGAAGTTCATCACCGGCGCCATACTGCCGGTGGACGGCGGCATGGCGGCGGGCGTGGGGTGAGTGCGTTGCGATGAGCGCGTTTGAGGGCGTCAGGATCCTCGACTGCAGCCAGGGCCGGGTCGGGCCGATGGCGGCGATGCTGATGGCCGACTTCGGCGCCGAGGTGCTGAAGATCGAGCCGCCGGGCGGCGACTGGATGGCCGACCGGCCCGGCTACCAGATGTGGAACCGCAACAAGCTGCGGCTGACGCTCGATGTGACGACGCCGCCGAGGGCCGGGCGCGGCTGGAGGAGATGCTGGCGGCCGCCGACGTGGCGATCTTCGACTACACGCCCAGCCAGATGGAGGCGCTCGACCTGCTGGACGTCGCCGAGCGGCATCCGCGGCTGGTGCGGGTCTGGACGCCGCCCTACGGCACGAACGGCCTCTGGAGCGAGATGGCCTCGCACCACGGCGCGCTGATGGCGATGACCGGCGCGGCGTTCCGGCAGTCGAGCTACGAGTACCAGCCGGTCTATCTGGTGATGCCGGTGCTGCACTACGCGCAGGCGACGATGGCGGCCGGCGCCGCCGGCGCGGCCTTGCTGGAGCGGAGCAAGAGCGGGCTCGGCCAGGCGGTGACGGTGAGCGGACTCTCGGCCGTCGCGCTGGTCGGCGGCGCGTCCGGCAACATCCTGCCGATCGGCCGGCGCCCGCTCGGCGCCTCGCCCTCATACCGGCTCTACGAGTGCGGCGACGGCAAGTTCCTCTTCCTGGCCACCCTCTTCAGCTACTTCTTCCAGCGCGCGGTGAAGGCGATGGGGCTGGAGGTGGCGCTGGCCGAGGACGTCTTCCCCGAGGACGTCACCGCGCTGATGGAGGCGCGCTTCCGCCAGAAGCCGCGCGACGAGTGGCTGGAGATCATGCGGGACGCCGACGTGCCGGCCGCGCCGGTCGACCCCGCGCGAGGACTGGCTGCGCAGCGAGCTGATCGCCAACAACGACATGCGCGCGGTGCTGAACGACCCGGAGCTCGGCGCCGATCGAGATGCCCGGCGTGCCGGTCAAGCTCGCCGCGACCCCGGGCTCGGTCCGCCATCTGGTGCGCGAGGCCAGGAAGGCCGACGTCGAGGCTTTTCTCGCCGCGCCTGCCGCCGCCGCGCCGTCGGCTGCCGCCGCACCGCCGAGGACCGGTCCGCTGACCGGGATCAAGGTGCTCGACCTCGGCACCGTGATCGCCGGCGCCTACGCCAGCGCCATCCTCGCCAACCTCGGCGCCGACGTGGTCAAGGTGGAGTCGGCCGATGGCGATCCGTGGCGCGACCGCGGCGTCGGCTTCACCGCCTACAACCGCGGCAAGCGCGGCCTGGTGGTCGACCTGAAGCAGCCGGCCGGCCGCGAGCTCTTCCTCGACCTGGTCGCGCCAGGCCGACGTGGTGCTGGACAACTATCGGCTCGGCGTGCGCGACCGGCTCGGCGTCGGCCACGCGGACGTGCTGGCCGCCAATCCGCGCGCCATCTCCTGCTCGATCACCACCTACGGCTCGCGCGGCGCGGAGACCCGGCGGCCGGGCTTCGACCCGCTGCTGCAGGCCCGCAGCGGCATGCATGGCGGCGCAGGGCGGCGACGGCGAGCCGGTGTTCCACGTCATCGCCGTCAACGACTTCGCCTCGGCCTCGATGGCGGCGTTCGGGGTGATCGCGGCGCTGAACGCCCGGGAGCGCACCGGCGAGGGCCAGGTGATGGAGACCAGCCTCACCGCCCAGAGCGCCATGTTCCAGTCCGGCGAGCTGACCACCTGGCCAGGCGCGCCGACCGCGCCGAAGGGCTGCCGCGACTGCCTGGGCATCGCCGCGCTCGACCGCTTCTACGCCTGCGCCGACGCCTGGATCGCGGTCGCCTGCGGCGGCGCCGACGAGGCGGCGGCGCTCGCCGCCGCGCTCGGCCATCCGGACTGGGCGGAGCGCTTCGACATGCTGGCCGAGCCGCGCGACGGCGCGCTGGCCGGCGAGCTCGCCGCGGCGCTGGCGCGCGATGCCGTCGGCCGACGCGCTGACCGCGCTGCTGCGGCGCCGGCGTGCGCGCGGCGCCGGTGCGCGAGGGCGAGGAGATCCTCGGCGACCCGTGGCTGTGGGCCAACGACTTCTTCGACCAGCCGCGCCAGACGCCCGCACGGCCCGGTCGTCAACCGCCCCTACGCGAAGTTCTCCCGCAGCGAGAGCGGCTACCGCCGCCCCGACCCCGGCCTCGGCGAGCACACCTTCGAGGTGCTGGCCGACTACGGCATCGCGCCGGACCGGATCGCGGCGCTGGCGGAGGACGGCGTGGTGCTGTGCCTGAGCTGAAGAGCCGACCGCGCGTCCCTCCCCTTCATGGGGAGGGACGCTAGTCCGCGAACAGCGTGCAGGCGCCTTCGTCCGCCGGGCTGACGCTGACGCTCGCGCCCAGCCGAACAGCTCGCGGCCGTAGCCGAAGCCGCGCGCCGGCGCCTTGGCCGGTTCGCGGGCCAGCAGCTCGCGCTCGTCCACCTGGATCGCTCAGCGACCCAGCCCGTGCGTCCAGCCGGATCACGTCGCCGTCGCGCACCTTGGCCAGCGGGCCGCCGGCTGGCGGCCTCCGGGGTCAGGTGGATGGCGGCGGGGACCTTGCCGGAGGCGCCGGACATGCGGCCGTCGGTGACCAGCGCCACCTTGCGGCCGCGGTCCTGCAGCACGCTGAGCGTCGGCGTCAGGCTGTGCAGCTCCGGCATGCCGTTGGCGCGCGGACCCTGGAAGCGCACCACCGCCACGAAGTCGCGGTCGAGCTCGCCGCGCCGGAACGCCGCCAGCAGCTCTTCCTGGTCGTCGAAGCAGAGCGCCGGCGCCTCGACCACCTGGTGCTCGGGCTTGACCGCCGAGACCTTGATCACCGCTCGGCCGAGCAGGCCCGTCAGCATGCGGATGCCGCCCTCGGCGTCGAACGGATCGTCGGCGGGACGGAGAATGTCGGGCGCAAGGCTCCTGGCCGCGCCCTCACGCCAGACCAGCGCGCCGTTCTGCAGGAACGGCTCGCGCTGGTAGAGGCGCAGGCCCTCGCCGGCCACCGTGACCACGTCCTCGTGGGCGAGGCCGGCGTCCAGCAGCTGGCGCACCACGAAGGCCATGCCGCCGGCGGCGTGGAAGGCGTTCACGTCCTCCGCGCCGTTCGGATAGACGCGGGCGATCAGCGGCGTGACGCGGCTGAGGTCGTCGAAGTCCTCCCAGGTGATGGCGATCCCCGCGGCCCGCGCCATCGCCACCAGATGCAGCGTGTGGTTGGTCGAGCCGCCGGTGGCCATCAGGCCGGCCAGCGCATTGACGATGCTCTTCTCGTCCACCACCGCCGACATCGGCGTGTAGGCGTTCGTGCCTGGGCCGGTCTCCACCGCCCGCTTCGGCGCGGCGGCGGTCAGCGCGTCGCGCAAGCGGGGTGTTCGGGTGCACGAAGGCCGCGCCCGGCAGGTGCAGGCCCATCATCTCCATGATCATCTGGTTGGAGTTGGCGGTGCCGTAGAAGGTGCAGGTGCCGGGCCCGTGGTAGGCCTTCATCTCGACGTCGAGCAGCGCCTCGCGGTCGACCTTGCCCTCGGCGTAGAGGCCGCGGATGCGCGCCTTCTCGGCGTTGGAGACGCCCGAGGTCATCGGGCCGGCCGGCACGAAGATCACCGGCAGGTGGCCGAACAGCGCCGCGCCGATGAAGAGGCCCGGCACGATCTTGTCGCAGACGCCCAGCATCAGCGCGCCGTCGAAAGCGTCGTGGGTCAGCGCCACCGCGGTCGACATGGCGATCACGTCGCGGCTGAAGAGCGACAGCTCCATGCCCGGCCGTTGCTGGGTGACGCCGTCGCACATGGCCGGCACGCCGCCGGCATACTGCGCCGTCGCGCCGACCTCGCGGGCCGCGGCCTTGATGATCGGCGGGAAGCGCTCCAGCGGCTGATGGGCCGAGAGCATGTCGTTGTACGACGAGACGATGGCGATGTTGGGCGCGGCGGGATTGCGGATGCGGCTCTTGTCGTCGTCCGGCAGCGCGGCGAACGCGTGGGCGAAGTTGGCGCAGGTGAGCTTGGCGCGGCCGGGGCCGGCCTGGCGCGCGGCTTCCATGCGCTCCAGGTAGCCGGCGCGCGCGTCGCGGCTGCGTTCGCGGATCCGCTCGGTGACTTCGGCGGTGACGGGATGCATCGCGGATGCTCCTCCAGAGGCGACGCTAAACGCCCCTAATTATGCGGCGTCTGGCGACCAGAGCACCCGGACGGGGCTGCGCGTCTGCCGCAGCAACGCGGCGGCCGGCGGGTTGAACACCGGATCGGCGCCGATCTGCTCGATCACCGCCCGTTTGTCCTCGCCGCCGACCAGCAGCACGATGAGCCGGGCGTCGAACAGCGCCCGGCCGGTAAGGGTGACGCGCGAGACGTAAGGCGTCCAGCCGGCCGACTGCACGCCGACGACCCACCGCGGACAGTCAGGATCCAGCCACTGCGCAGCATCCGAGTTCGAGGCGTACAGCGAGGCGATATGCCCGTCCGGACCCATGCCCAGCAGGGCGGCGTCGAACGGCGCGAGCGCGGCGATCTCCGGCTCGACGGCCTCCGCGGCTGCGTCCGGGGTCTGCTCGGCGCCGTTCAGCGGCACGAGGCGCGCGGCGGCGGCGCGGTGCTGCAGGAGCCGGGCGCGCACCATCGCCTCGTTGCTCTCCGGCGCGCCCAGCGGCACGAAGCGGTCATCGCTCAGGGTGACGATGACGCTGGCCCAGTCGAGGTCGCTCGCCGCCAGCCGGTCGTAGACCGGCCCGGGCCCCCGGCCGCCGGTGACGATCAGACTCTTTCCGGATGGTCCGCGAAGTTGGCCGGCGATGGCCTCCGCTGCGGCTGCCGCGGCGGCGGCGGCGTCGGGGAAGGTTTCGATCGAGGCCCTACTCATCCAGCCAGGCCCGCCCGGTGCGCTCCAGGAGGGCGAAGGCGCCGGCGGGGCCCCAGCTGCCGGCGGCGTAGGGCTTGGGGTTCATCCCGAGGTCGGACCAGGCGTCGGCGATGGAATCGATCCAGCCCCACGCCCGCTCCACCTCGTCGCGGCGCACGAACAGCGCCTGGTTGCCGGCGAAGATGTCGAGCAGCAGCCGCTCGTAGGCGATCCGCCGGCGCCCGCCGTCGTCGAGCGAGAGGCTGAGCGGCAGCGCCTGCAGCCGGTTGCCGGAGAGGCCCGGCCGCCGGTTCATCAGGAGCAAGCTAGATGTCCTCGTCCGGCTGCAGGTCGATGACCAGGCGATTGGCGGCTACGTCCTCCTCGGCGCGCTCGCCGAAGATCAGGTGCGGCAGCGGCTTGAACTGGATGTCGATCTGGGTGCGCCGCTCCGGCAGCCGCTTGCCGGTGCGCAGGTAGAAGGGCACGCCCGCCCAGCGCCAATTGTCGATGTCGGCGCGCAAGGCCACGAAAGTCTCGGTGTCGCTGGCCGAGCCCTTCTCCTCGACGTAGGACGTCACCTGCTTGCCCTCGACGACGCCGCCCTTGTACTGGCCGCGCACCGAGAGCTGCTGGGCGCTCGAGCGGTCGAAGTGGCGCAGCGACTTCAGAACCTTCACCTTCTCGTCGCGCACCGAGTTCGGCGCCGGCGTCGGCCGGCGGCTCCATGGCCACCAGGCAGAGGAGCTGCAGCATGTGGTTCTGCACCATGTCGCGCAGCGCGCCGTAGTCGTCGTAGTAGCGCCAGCGCTCGCCCACCCCCTCGGTCTCGGCCACGGTGATCTGCACATGGTCGATGGCGAGGTTGTTCCAGAGCGGCTCGAAGAGGGTGTTGGCGAAGCGCAGCGCCAGGAGGTTCTGCACCGTCTCCTTGCCGAGGTAGTGGTCGATGCGGAAAACGCGGCTCTCATCGAACACCGAGGCCACCTCGGCATTGATCGCCTTGGAACTCTCCAGGTCATGGCCGAGCGGCTTTTCCATGACGATCCGGCATTCGCCGCAGGCGAGCCCGGCCTCGTCCAGCGCCTTGCAGACCGCGCCGTAGATGCTGGGCGAGAGCGCCAGGTAGAAGACGGTGGGCTTGTCCTCGACGTGCTCGGCGATCGCCTTCATGCCCTTGGCGCTGGTGACATCGGCGGGCCGATAGTCGAGCCGCTCGGAGAAGCGGTTCCAGGCCGCGTCGTCGAGACCCTCGGGTCGTTGCTTCAGAATGCCGTGGACATAGTCCACGAACTTGCCGCGCTCCATCTCGGTGCGGGCCGAGCAGAGGATCTTCAGATCCTGGGGCAGGAGCTTGTCGGCGTCGAGGAAGTAGAGGGACGGCAGCAACATGCGCGCGGCGAGGTCGCCGGTGGCGCCGAAGATCACCAGCCGTTCGATCGCTTGTGCGTCAGGCATGGGCGCGAGATGGCGCCTCGAAACCCGTTCGTCCAGGGCGTACCGAATTCTTTCAAACAAGCGTTTGCGCCGGTTGCGCCGCTCCGAGGGGCGCCCGATAATGCCGACGATTGCAAGGCTTGGCACAAGGTCCGCCGTCCAAGGCGGAGCGCAGGGAGACACGTGATGGCGTGGGACTTCGAGACCGACCCGGAATTTCAGAAGAAGCTCGATTGGATCGAGGAGTTCATGGAGGAGAAGGTCGAGCCGCTCTCCAACCTCGGCCGCGCCCTGATGGTCCCCGGCGCGCGTGAGAAGTTCATCAAGCCGCTGCAGGACGAGGTGAAGGCGCAGGGCCTGTGGGCCTGCCACCTCGGCCCCGAGCTCGGCGGCCAGGGCTACGGCCAGCTGAAACTGGCGCTGATGAACGAGAAGCTGGGCCGCGTCGGCCTCGCCCCCTCGGTGTTCGGCTGCCAGGCGCCCGACACCGGCAACGCCGAGATCATCGCCCACTACGGCACGCCGGAGCAGAAGGAAAAGTGGCTGTGGCCGCTGCTCAACGGCGACATCCGCTCGGCGTTCTCGATGAGCGAGCCGGCCGGCGGCTCCGACCCCACCACCTTCAAGACCCGCGCCGAGGAGAAGAACGGCAAATGGGTGATCAACGGCGAGAAGTACTTCTCGTCCGGCGCCTACGGCTCGATCGGTGCTGGTGGTCTACGCGGTGACCGACCCGGACCATAAGGACATCCACCAGAAGACCTCGATCTTCCTGGTGCCGACCAAGACGCCGGGCGTGAACATCCTGCGCGGCATCGGGGTCGGGGCGGGCGAAGCCGGCGGCCACGCCTACATCCGCTACGAGAACGTCGAGGTCGGCCCCGAAGCCCTGCTCGGCCCGCGCGGCGGCGCCTTCCTGGTCGCCCAGACCCGCCTCTCCGGCGGCCGCGTGCACCATGCGATGCGCACCGTCGGCGCCTGCCAGAAGGCCTTCGACCTGATGTGCCGCCGCGCAGTCTCGCGCCAGACCCGCGACGGACGCCTGGCCGACATGCCGGTGGTGCAGGAGCAGATCTGCGACTGCGTGGATCGCGCTGCAGTCGTTCCGCCTCCTGGTGATGCGGACCGCCTGGCTGATCGACAAGCACAAGGACTACAACCTGGTGCGCAAGGACATCGCCGCGATCAAGGTGGCGATGCCGAAGGTCTATCACGACATCGCCGCCACCGCCGCGCACCTGCACGGCGCCATGGGCGTCTCCAACGAGATGCCGTTCATGGGCATGGTGACGAGCGCCATGGTGATGGGCATCGCCGACGGCCCGACCGAGGTGCACAAGGTGACGGTCGCCAAGCAGGTGCTGAAGGACTACCGGCCCGACAACGACCTCTTCCCGGGCTACCACCTGCCGAAGCTGCACGCAGGCGGCGCTCGACAAGTACTCCTCGGACATCGACGCGCTGAAGGCCGCGGCGAGCCAGGGCCACGGCCGACGCGTAAGAAGCTTTCGCTCACCTCGACGGATCGCTAGTCGTCTGGCATCGCCAGGCGGCTGGCGGCCGGAGACGAGCACGACATGGCATCCTCGTCCCAGCGCGCGCCGCTGATCGTCGGCATCGGCGGGACGGTCCGCACGCCCTCATCGAGCGAGCGGACGCTCGGCCTGGCGCTGGCCGCGGCCGAGGCGGCCGGCGCGCGCACCCGGCTGTTCGGCGGCGAGGTGCTGGCGCGGCTGCCGATCTTCAATCCCAACGACGTCGAGCATCCGCCGGAGCGCTCGGCGCTGGTCGACGCGGTGCGCGAGGCCGACGGGGTGATCGTGGCGACGCCCGGCTATCACGGCTCGATCTCCGGCCTCCTGAAGAACGCGCTCGATAGCCTGGAGCCGCTGCGCGACGACGCGCGGCCCTACCTCGACGGCCGGGCGGTGGGCTGCATCGTGGTGGCCGACGGCTGGCAGGCCTGCGGCTCGGCGCTGGCGTCGCTGCGGGCGATCGTCCACGCCCTGCGCGGCTGGCCGACCCCGCTCGGCGCCACGATCAACAGCGCGCTGAAGCCGTTCGGCGAGGACGGCGCCCTCGTCGATCCGCGCGACGCCTTCCAGGTGGAGACGGTGGCGCAGCAGGTGGTGACGTTCGCCAAGCGCTGGGAGGCGTGACTCTCCCTCCCCTTCATGGGGAGGGTGATCGAGCCCGCGAGATCGGGTGGGGAAATCCGACGCTTCAACCGAACCTGCCGTTCAGCGCCAGTCATCTCCAGCCGCCGATGCTCTCGCATCGGCTGCCCTCCCCATGAAGGGGAGGGAGACTTGCGCCGCTACTCCCCGGCCTTCTCCAGCGCCTCGCGCCAGGCGACGTTGGCGGCGGCGCGCTGGGCTTGCGCTGGCGCGACCGGCGCAGCGCGCGCCGCCCTGTTCGGCGATCTGGCGGCCGAGCGCGATCACCGGCGGGATCTCGTCGTCGGCGAGCGGCTTCATCCACTGTTTGCGCTTGAACGCCGCCTCGACGTAGGGCGCCAGCTCCTCCGTCTTCTTGGCCACCCGCGCCGGCCTCGCGTTCCTTGAACTCGCCCATCACCTCGCCGGCGAACAGCTCCAGCGCCTCGCAGATGTGCTCGTGCTTGTTGCGGCCGCCCTGCTGGATGAAGGCCACCTGGTCGACGCCGCAGTCGTCGAACTTCTCAGGTGCGTCGCGCAGCTCGTCGGGCGTGCCGATGCCGCCCTCGGCCGCGCCGGCGATGCCGCCCGCGCCGGGCGTAGCCGCCGCCACCATGGCGCCCTGCGCCTTCTGGAACAGCTCCCAGATGTTGGTGCGGCCGGGGATCTGCTCGCCGAAGCCGTAGTGCCAGCCGAGCGCGAACTGGAAGAAGCGGAAGCCCTCCTGGAAGCGCTGACGCGCCACTTCGGCGTCGTGGTGCACGCCGAACGAGGAGACCATGCAGATGTTGGGGTTCACCGCATGGCCGATCGGCACGCACTCTTCCTTGAAGATCCGGTAGTAGTCGTCGACCCACTGGTTGGCCTCGGCCGGATCGACGAAGGCGAAGGTCAGCGCGCCGATGCCGAGCCGGGCGGCGAGCTTGATGGTCTCGCGGTTGGAGCAGGCGACCCAGAGCGGCGGGTGCGGCTTCTGCACGGGCTTGGGCACCACGTTGCGGGCCGGCATCGAGAAGAACTCGCCCTCGAAGCCCGGATAGGGGTCCATGGCCATCATGTTGGCGCACTGCTCGACCGCCTCGCGCCAGGCGTTGCGCTTCTCGCGCCACCGGCACGCTTGTAGCCGCCGAGCTCCAGCAGCGCCGAGCTCTCGCCGGTGCCGAACTCGACGCGGCCGTTGGAGACCAGGTCGAGCGTCGCGATGCGCTCGGCGACGCGGGCCGGATGGTTGTAGCCCGGCGGCATCAGCACGATGCCGTGCCCGAGCCGGATGTGTCTTGGTGCGCTGCGAGCAGGCGGCGAGGAAAACCTCCGGCGCCGAGGAGTGGGAATACTCCTCGAGGAAGTGGTGCTCGACCTCCCAGACGTTGTCGAAGCCCAGCCTGTCGGCGAGCTCGACCTGGTCGAGCGCGTCCTGGAACAGCTTCTGCTCCAGCCCCTCGGTCCACGGCCGCGGCAGCTGGTGCTCGTAGAAAATGCCAAATCTCATAGCGCGAATGTCCCTTCCGGCCGGACTGGAACGCCGACCTTATCGGCGATCATATATCGCGGGTACGCCCCAGGTAAGGCGCGTTGCGGCCGCTTCAGGAGGCCAGATCTCGCCGCTCATGCTGCCCTCGCGCTCCAGCGCGTCGACGGCCGGGAGCGCCTGCGGGACGTCCTCCGGCTCGGCGCCGGGCACGTGATGCAGCATCCGAACCTTCCGCCAGCCGCCGTAGAAATAATAGAGCGTGGTCAGCCCGCTGGAGGTCAGCGTTCCGAGCGGAAAGCTCCACCAGATCGCGTCGGCGCCAAAGTGCGGGATCATGAAGTAGGCGAACGGCACCCGGATGACGAGCATCGAGACCACCAGGATGATCAGCGGCGGCCACACCGCGCCGGTGGAGCGCACGATCCCGGAGAGCGCGAAGGTCGCGTTGAAGATCACGAACGCCCACAGCACCGTGCGGTCCATGTGCAGCGCGATCGGGATCATCGGCGAGTGCGGCGGCAGGACGATGTAGAGCGGCAGCGGCCCCAGGAGGTAGATCACGACGGCGATCGAGCCGGTTACGCAGACGCTGAGGATCAGGCCGGTGATGGCGATGCGCTCGACGCGGTGCCACTGCCCGGCGCCGACGTTCTGGCCGGCCATCGAGGAGACCGAGGCCCCGACCGCCATACCGGGCATCTGGATGTAGTTCCAGACCTGCAGACCGCCGACATAGGCCGCCGAGGTCACCGCGCCGAAGCCGTTCACGAAGGTGATCATGATCATGCCGGCGGCCGACATGATGAACATCTGCAGGCTCATCGGAATGCCGCGGAAGATCAGCGGGCGCATGAGCTCCATGCTGGGTATCAGGTAGCGCAGGTCGCGCCCTTTGAGCATCAGGATGCTGTTGCGGCGGTAGAGCACGACCAGCAGCAGGACCAGCGCCACGCCCTGGCCGATCAGCGTCGAGGTGGCCGAGCCGGCGACGCCGATGCCCGGGAAGTGCAGCGGCACGGGAATCCTGGGGAACCACCCCCAGCCGCCGATCGACCCGTGGACGCCGGCGATCAGCAACGGGTTGAGGATCATGTCCAGCACGACCGCCAGGCCCATGAAATAGAACGGCGTGCGGCTGTCGCCGGCGCCGCGCTGGGCCATCTGCAGGAACTGGAAGAAGTACATGAACGGCATCGCCGCGAAGACGACGCGCAGGTAGACGATCGCCTCGGCCCTGGCTGCGGGCGGCGTGCGCATCGCCGTCAGGATGTGCGGCGCGAATATGCCGCCGGTCAGCGACAGGGTCAGCGAGATCACCACGAAGAAGGCGACCGCGGTGCCCATGATCCGCTTTACCAGCGTCAGGTCGCCGGCGCCGACCTGCTGGGCGATCAGGATGTTGGCGGCCATGGTCGCGCCGAAGATGGCGCCCATCGTCAGCATCATGATGCTGTTGGCGTTGCCGATGGCGGTGATGTCGGTGGCGCCGAGCAGGTGGGCGACCCAGAACTGGTTGGCGGTGACGTTGAGCTGCTGCAGCACGTTGCCGCCCAGCATCGGCAGCGAGAACATGATCAGCGTCGAGGTGATCGGGCCTTCGGTGAGGTTGCGCCCGCCCGGACCGCGCAGGCCGCGGTAGCCACCGGGCGGGCCGCCGCCCATGCCAGGCCGCATGCCTGAGCCCAAGCCGCCGCCCACACCCGTCCCAGTCCCGGGCCCCATGGCGCCGGGCTGGCCTGAATCGAAAGCAGGCCTTGGCGAGCGGGTGTCGGCGTCCATCTCTCTTACGCGCCGCAGCGGGGGAGCTTGTCGCTCTCCGCCTTCAATCTTGCCGGCTCAAACCACTGATTCGAAATCGTCCGCATGGGCATATGGTACAGGCGATAGAGCATCGTTCCGCCGATGGAAAGCGCTGGCGGGAGGCCCAGTTGCAGGATGGCCGGCGTGACGCCGGGGCGCACCTTATGGAATCGGCGGGCTGGGAACCGGCGTCGTCGTGATCGGATCCATCAGCGTGTCAGCGCTTCTCAGCGCCTGCAGGTTGGCCTCGTGGGAGCTGCGGTCGAGCCGGTAGAACAGCAGCAGCGTCACGGCCAGCACGTTGAGCCCCATGGTCGCCGGCAGCCACAAGAGCACCATGTTGCGCATGATCGTCGGGTCGACATAGTCGATCGCCGAGGTCTGGGCGCCGACCGGGAAGTGCACCAGCTCCAGAATGACCGCGCCGATCAGCCCGCCGATGCCGGGCGCGAACTTGGGCAACAGGTTGCTGGCGGCGAACAGCAGGCCCTCGGAGCGCATGCCGGTCTTGACCGCATTGTCCTCGGTCACGTCGGCGATCATCGAGCCGATGATGATGTAGCCTACGAGGGCGAGCGTGCCTGAGAAGAGACCGTCGGCCACGAGGACCACCGGTATCCAGATCGAGCCGTTCAGCGGCAGCAGCCCGAGCAGGCGCAACGCCGGCGGAACGACCCCAGATACGATCGCCAGCGCAAAGACCGCCAGCATCGTGCGCTTCTTGTCGAGCTTGCGCGAAAGGATCGGCGCCACCACCACCCCGATGAAGAACGAGGGCGCGGAAAGCAGGCCGATGATACTGCCCAGCTGGGGCGTCAGGCCCCAGAAGTAGTAGGTCATGAAGAGGCCCAGCGTCGACGAGATGCCGCCGGAGATACCCGCCAGCAGCCCCGCCCCCATGACGACGACCAACGAGGGATTGGCGAACGTGGCGATGATCTCGCGCAAGGACTGCATCATCGTTTGCTTCCGCACCGGAGCGCTCCACAGCGTGCGGATGAAGCGGTGCGTGGCGCCGGTCGAGATGAGGATCGCCGCGAAGGTGACCAGGGCGACCATCAGGCCGAAGCTGCCATAGGCGGCTCGGTCGTATTGCCCGAGCGGGTGGCTGGCGTCCTTGCGCAGGTACACGAGCCCCTGGAGCAGCGCGAGCACGGTGCCCCCGAGGTAGGCGAAGAAGTAGCGGAAGCTCACGAGACCGGTGCGCTCGTGATAGTCCGGCGCCAGCTCCGGCAGGAGCGAGTCGCTGGGGATCTGGTAGAGGCTGACGCTCAGGCGGACGATCACCAGCAGCACCAGCGAGTAGACCGCCAGCTCGAACTGCGAGAGGCCGTGGGGCGTGCGCCAGAAGAACACGATGGCCAGCGCGATCGGTACGGCCGAGGCGTACATGAACGGGTGCCGGCGGCCCCAGGGCGATCTGAGCGTGTCGGAGAGCCGGCCGATCACCGGATCGAACACAGCGTCGATGCCCAGCGAGACCAGGATCAGGAGACCGACGACGCCGGGGCGCATCCCGATCACCCGGACCAGGAAGAAGGTGATCAGCGACTGCGAGAGCGCCACCCCGGCGGTCGCCTGCGCCACCGACCCAAGGCCGTAGGAGACCTTGGTCACAATGCCCAGGCGCGGCGCGCTGGAGGCTTCAGTCACTATGCGGACCTCTCTCGAAAATAGCGATCTGGGCGCCGGTCACAGCAGCGGCGGCCCGCCGACCGGTTCCATCGGCGGCTCGGTGATCGTCGCGGCGAGCCGCAACGCCTCGAGGTTCGCCTCGTGCGAGCCGCGGTCGATGCGGTAGAAGATCAGCACGCCGACCGCGATCAGGTTGAGCACCGCGCCGATCGGCAGCGACAGCAGCGCCAGGTGGCGCATGATGGCGGGGTCCACCGCGACGATCCGGCCGCCCTGCGCCGCCGCCGGGAAGTGGACGAACTCCAGCATCATATTGCCGGCCAGGACGCCAATCCCGGTGGTGAACTTCGGCAGCAGGCCGTTGGCGGCGAACAGCAGCCCCTCGGAGCGCACGCCGGTCTTCACCGCGCTGTCTTCGACCACGTCGGCGATCATCGAGCCGACGATCACGAAGCCGCTGATGCCGAGTGCGGTGGCGACGAAGACATCGGCGGTCAGGATCACCGGGATCACCGGCGAGCCGTTCGGCGGCAACAGCCCCAGCAGCCGCAGGCTGACCGGGATGACGCCGGCGAAGATCGACAGCGTGAAGACGGTCATCATCGTCCGCTTCTTGTCGAGCGCCCGCGTCAGGAACGGCGCGGCAATGACGCCGAGCAGGCTGGCCGGCGCGACGATGAGCGTCATCAGGGCGATCACCTGGGGCGTCAGGCCCCAGAAGTCGTAGCTCATGAAGTTCTGCAGGCTCGAGCTGACGCCGCCGGCCACGCCCGAGACGAAGCCCGACGCCATGATGGCGATGAGTGACGGGTTGGAGAGCACGGTGACGATCTCGCGCGCCATCTGGCCGAACGACTGGCGGCGCTGCGGCGGGCGCTGCAGCAGCGGAATGTAGCGGTGGGTCGTCGCCGCGGAGACCAGGATGCAAACGACCGCGATGATGGCCGCGGCGACGCCGAAATTGGCGTAGCCGACGGGATTGTTCTGGCCGAGCGGATTGGCCGCGTCGCGCCGCAGGAAGACGCCGTTCAGCAGCACCGAGACGAACACCGCGCCGAAAAGGCCGAAGAACCAGCGCCAGCTGATCAGCGTGGTGCGCTCATGGTAGTCGGGCGCCAGCTCCGGCGCGAGCGCGTCGCTGGGGATCTGGTAGAAGCCGCCGGCGATCCGCAACACCACCAGCACCGCGAAGACGTAGGCCGTCATTGCGGCGCCCGAAACCCCGGCCGGGTGGCGCCAGAGAAGGACGGTGGCGAGCCCGATCGGGATCGCCGAGGCGTACATGAACGGGTGACGCCGGCCCCAGGATGAGCGGAAGGTGTCCGACCAGCGGCCGATCGCCGGGTCCACCACCGCGTCGATGATCAGCGAGACCATGATCACCAGGCCGACCACCGCGGGCCGCAGGCCCACGACGCTGACCAGGTAGTAGTTGATGACGGTGGTGGAAAGCGCCACCCCCCCGACGCCCTGCGCCACCGAGCCGAGGCCGTAGGAAACCTTGGTCGCCAGCCCCAGGCGCGGCGCAGTCGGCGCTTCGCTCACCGGCTAGGCGCTCGCGCCGGCGCCGCCGGGACCCGTCACGATGTCGGGCGCGAGGTGCGGGTTGAGCTCCGGATCGGTCTCCGACGCCAGCTCGGCCGAGCGGGCAATCTCGGCGAGGTTGTCCTCATGCCGCTTGCGGTCGATCCGATAGAACAGGATGCAGCTGGTGGAGCATAGATAGAGGAAGGTCACCGTCGGCAGGTAGATCATCGCCAAGTGCGCGAGGATGGCCGGATTAACGTGGCCGGGCTGCGCGTGCTTCGGGAACTGGATGTAGCCGATGATCAGGCCCGGGAAGATCGTGGCGAAGCTGGTGGTGATCTTGCGCAGCAGCGAGTCGGCGGCGAACAGCACGCCCTCCGAGCGCTGACCGGTCTTGACCTGAGTCTCCTCGACGACGTCGGCCAGCATCGCCGTGACGATCACGAAGCCGGTGATGCTGAGCAGCCCCGTGGCGATCGAGTCGATGATCAGGATCCTCAGGACCCAGGGCGATGAGTTCGGCGGCATCAGCCCGAAGAGGCGCAGCCCGATCGGCACTGTGGTCGACAAGATCGACAGGAAGAAGACGATCAGGCAGCCGCGCTTCTTACCGAGCCACCGGGCCCAGTAGGGGGCAGCCACCACGCCAGCCAGGCCACCGGGGATCGCCCATAGGCCGAGGGCCCGAAGGGAAGCCGACGGCAGCTCCCAGTAGTAGGTCATGAAGTAGGTCGTGAGGCCGCCGGAGATGCCGACCGCGATGCCGAAGATGAAGCCGGAGATCGCCAGAGCCGCGAAATTGCGGTTGCCGAGCGCCCCGCCCACCTCGCGCGCCATCTCGCGGAACGACGGCCGGCGCCGCGCCGGCTGGTGCATGAACGGGGTGAAGCGCTGCGTGGAAACTGCCGAGATCAGCAGGGTGACGGCCGCGATCACGGCGACGGTGATTGCCAGCGGCGCGTAGCCGGCCTGGTTCATCTGGCCGAACTTCTGGGTTGGCGTCTCGCGCAGGAAGACACCGAAAGTCAGCACCACCGAGGCGACGCGCCCGACCACCGCCAGGAACACGTAGCGCCAGCTCGCGAGGCTGGTGCGCTCGTCGTAGTTGCGCGACAGCTCAGGCAACAACGCGGCGTTGGGAATCTCGATCAGGCTCTCGAACAGGCGGCTCAGGATCACCGTCCCCAGCAGCCAGAAGAAGACGCCCTGGTCCGACCAGCCTAGCGGCGGCATGTAGATGGCGGCGAAGAACAGCGAGGCCGGCAGCGCAGCGAAATAGATGAAGGGATGGCGCCGGCCGAACCGCGTGTTGGTGTTGTCGGATATCTGGCCGACGACCGGATCCCAGAATGCGTCGATCAGCAGCGAGATCGCGAGGGCGAGGCTGACCAGCGGCGCGTCGAGCCCGACGAGCTGGGTGTAGAAGAACAGGGTCAGGCCGCCCACCCCGCCCTTGACGGTGGAGCCGAACGCGCTGAGGCCGTAGAGCGCCTTGGTCGGCCAGCCGAGCCGCGGCGCGGAAGCGGCTGCGACGCTCACGGGGCCGCCATCGCAACAGTTGGGTGCGCAGCCGGCCGCCCCTCGGTGGCCCGGGCGTAAACCCTCATCTCAGGACGCACTCCCTACCGGTACGCGTTGTTGTTTTCGTTGCGCGAAGTTTGGAACGAAAGCCGGCGGCGGCGCCAGCGGTTTTTCCTGACGGATTCGTCACCCGGAAAAGCAAAGGGCGCGTCCCTTTCGGAACGCGCCCCCGCCGTTCAGGTCCGCCCGGTCCGGCTAGAAGAACTTGTAGCGGAATTCGAGGCCGTAGGTCCGCGGCGGGTTCAGCTCGAACAGGTTCTGCTGGAAGAGGCCCGCGGCCGCGTGGTCGCCGCCATGCTGTTGCCCAGCAGGCCGACGCCGCCGGCGCCGACGGTGTACTGTAGCGTGTTGAAGACGTTCTTCACGTAGCCGATGACCTCGTAGTGGTCGTGCGGTCCCTTCCACAGCGCGCGGATGTCGACGTCCGACCAGGCCGGCGCATTGTCGTACCAGCGATTGAACACCGTGCCCGCCTGCTGGTCGCGCCAGACGTAGGCGGCCGACAGCGTCAAATCGCCCGGATCGTAGTGCCAGGTATAGGCGCCGCTAACCGCCACCTTGTTGCGCGGCGCGTCCGGCAGCGGATCGCCCTTCACGGTCTGGTCGATGCCGGGGTTGGTCGTAGCGTTGAAGACCTGGCCGGGGACCGGTCGGGCGCCCTTGGCGAGGGCTGCCGGGTCGTTGGTGTCGAGCAGGCAGAGCGAGCCCGGCGTCGGCGTCAGCACGCCGCCGCTGACGGCGCCGCTGCAGCCGGTCAGCACCGCCGAGTCGTCGAACGAGTAGCTGAGCGTGATGTTCAGGTCTCTGACCGGCGTCCAGTAGCCTTCGAACTCGAAACCGTCCGACCTCGCCTTCGGGACGTTGACGAACTGACCCTGCACCACCCCGTTGTTGTTGATAGAAATCGGCAGCTGGAAGTCGTCGTAGTCGTAGTAGAAGAGCGCCATGTTGATCAGCAGGTTCCGACCGAAGCTCTGCTTATAGCCAATTTCGTAGGCGTTCAGGAACTCGGGCGCGACCTCCGGGGCCGCCGACACGATGCCGGCGTTGAACGACGGCGACGAATAGCCCCGACCGTAGCTGGCGTAGGCGAGGATGTCGGATGTCGGCGTGAACTCGACCTTGGCGTTGCCAGTCACCGCCGAAGAAGTGATCGCGAGTTGCCGCTGGGCGTAGCCGTTCGGCAGGATCACGCCGGCACTCTTCACGCCTGGTGCGAGCGGCCCGGTGGTGCAGTTGTTCGGGTGCGCTGCCGTCGCGGCCGTGCCGGTAAGGCAGACGAAACTCGGCGTGAAGTCGAGCGAAGGTGTCCCGGCGCCGAAGAACGGCGACAGCCCGTCGATGACCGCCGAGCTGTAGACGATCGTTCGGTTGTTCTCGACGCCCCACTTGTCGTCCCAGCTATACCGGAGGTCGCCACTGACGCGCCACTGATCGTTGATTTTGTACGACAGCTGCCCGTAGCCGGAGATCGTCTCCACGTTGAACTTGTAGTCCGCGTACAGAATGGTGTTGTTCGGGTTGGCCGGAGCGGCGACGCCGGGCGTGAAGCCGCAGAGGCCCGCGGGGCCGCCCACCGGAATCACGCAGGGCCCGCCGACGGCTGTGTTCGGCCCGATGATGGCGCCGGGCAGCACATAGTCCGGGTGGGTCAGCTGCGGCTGCCCCGGGTCGTTGACCGTGTACGGCTGGTTGTAGTGCTGGTAGTAGAACAGCGCGCCCGCGACCCACTGCAGCGGCGCGTCGGTCGTCGATTCGAACGTGATGTCGTGCGACGTCCACCAGTCGTCCTCGATGTAGTTCGAGTGGATCAGCGGATTGATGACCAGCGGGCTCGCAGCCGGCAGCGCCGCCGATGCGGGCAACGCGCCGCCCGTGAAGCTGCAGTGTGCGCAGCCGGGGAACGCGGCGGCGTTCAGGCCTGCGACGATGAACGGATTGAGGCCCGTGCTGCTGCCCGGCAGTGTGAACTGACTGATGCCGGTGTCGGTGCCGTTGTAGTTCAGGTCGTAGTTATAGCCCTGGATGCCGCCGTTGTACTTAATGTCGAAGCCCGGCGCGTGGTACGTGGCGATGAAGTTGAAGTCGTCATAGTCGTTCAACGTCACGTCGCGCTCGATCGGCGCGATGAAGTCGTATGGGTTGCTCATGGCCGGGTTGTTCAGGACATTCCCGTTGAGCAGCTTGGCGCTGAGCGGCTGCGGGTCCCCCCCACCGAGCAGGTTGAGGTTGTGGACCGCGTTCGCCGCGGTCGGGTTGCCGTTCGGCGCCGCATAGCCGAAGTTCGGGTTCACGAAGAGGCCGCCGCCGACGTAGGCGTTCGCGTCGGTGAGGTTGGTCTCGTCGAAGCTGCCGTTGGCGAAGCCGACGCGCGAGCCGGCGTCGCCGCGGTTGTTCCAGCCGGAGATGAAGCCCCGCGCCCAGAATTCGAACTGGTCGCTCGGCTTCCAGTCGACCTGGCCTTCCAGGTAGTACTCGTGGACGACACTGCCCTCGGACTTGCCGCCGCCGAGGTTGGTGAAGTAGCCGTCGTTCTGGTTCTTGTCGTAGCCGGCGATGCGCACGTCGAGGCCTGGCGCCACCTGCGTCGAGAACGCGCCTTCGATGTTCTCAGTGCCGAAGTTACCGAGCGTCGCGCGGATCTCGCCGTACGGCTGGTCGGTCGGCCGCACCGAGATCATGTCGATCGAGCCGCCGGGCGCCTCGCGGCCGCCGACGTTCTGCGGACCGCGCTCGATCTGCTCCTGCGACAGGAACAGCGAGGACTTGTCGAGGCCGTAGGGCGAATAGACGTAGAACTCGTCCTCGTAGTTGGCGACGCGCTGGTCGTCGGTGACGTTCACCGACTGGCGGCCGATGCCGCGGATGTAGGCGTGCACGTTCGCCGGGTCGTACGAGAAGCCGGGCGCGAAGTTGGTGACGTCGGCCACGGTGTTGATGCCGATGGTGTCGCGCTGGGCGCCGGTGAACACCGAGACGGCGACCGGCACGCGCTGCAGGCTGGTCTCACGCTTTTCGGCGGTGACCACCATCTCGGTGACGCTGGCCGTGCCCTGATCGGCCGCCGCGGCGTTGGCAGCCGCCGTGGCCGCCGCCGCCTGGCTTACGCCAGCCGCCAGGGTCAGCGCGCCGGAAGCGCACGTCAGCAGCAACAAATTCTTGGTCATCTCGCCTCCCAGGAGCGGGCGAATTGGCCACGCTCGAACACATCGTTTTCGCCGGCGCCCTCAAGGCCCGGTCACGCGGCGCGGAACCTGCGACACGCGCCCGCCGTTCGTCAACGCTGTTCCTGCGCACCTGTAACCTTGGCGGCCCGACTGTGGCGCGGCGAAGACACTTGACCGGGACGTGACCGCGCGCGCGAAGACCTGACGTAACGGCGATTTATCAGGAAAACTGGTTCCGTTAGTCCAATTAACATTTATACACTGAATACGGGATGTCCGTCAAAACCGCTTTCTGATTGTATTTTGACCATACATGCGCGTGTTTTGCGATCGATCGCGTTCCGCGGCGGCAGTCATCGTTTCGCCGCGCAAGGCCAAGCTAGTAAAAGTTGATCACCACGCTCAGCCGCTCACCCGAATGCAGCGGGCGCACCCAGTGCACGCACTCGCCCGGGAACGAGACGATGGTGTTCGCGCTCGGGAGCACGAGGATCGGGTCCGCGCGGTCGCCGGGACCGGCCACGGCCAGTTCGCCGCCCCGGACGTCCAGCACCCTGGCGTAGAAGACGTTGGTGCAGACCGGCGGGCCGGCTTGTGTGTCGTTGGAGTCGACGTGCGGCTCCTGGTGCGCAGGTCGCTCGGCATCGCCGAGCATCCTGACCGGAAAGATCTGCAGGAAGGGCGGGACGCGGAACCTGAAGCCGCAGCGCTGCGCCCAGTGCAGGGCGGCGTCCGCGAGGTTCAATCGCAGCTCGTCCAGAGGCGCCTGCACGACGAGGTCGCTGCCGCGGACCTGGCTGGTGCGACTGCGCCCAAGCAGTCCCAGTGTCTCCGACGGCCGCCAGCTCGAGCCGAGCCGATCCAGCGCCGCGAGGGTTCTGGAAAGCGCCAGCGGCGGCAGGAAATCGGACTGGACGTGAACGAGGGGAGGAAGCGACACGGGTATCGAACTGTGGGAGGCGCAAACGCGAGCCGCCCCTTGGACGAACCGTCAAGCCAGCGCCAGTCCCTTGACGCCAGAGGCGCTACTTTGCGCCGGAGTGTGGTCAGCCGGTCGCAAAAGGATACGGCGAGATCGCCTTGGTGAAGTCGTCGACCATCAGCGTGCGGCCGAGCGGCTCGGCGGCGCGTTGCGGGCAGGCGGGCCGCTCGCAGACCCGGCAGGCGGGGCCGATCTCGGTGACCGCCGGGTCGGCGAGGTCGAGGCCGCGCGAATAGACCAGCCGCTGCGCGTACTTCAGCTCGCAGCCGATCCCGATGGCGAGGCCGGCGTCCTCATCGGCGTAGGGGCCGGCGACGCGCGGCACAGTGCGGGCGAGCGTGAAGAAGCGCGCGCCGTCCGGCGTCTCGACGATCTGGGTGACCACGCGGCCCGGGGTGCGGAACGCCTCGTGCACCCGCCACCTGGGGCACGAGCCGCCGAACCTGGAGAACGGAAAGGAGGCGCCGGCGAAGCGCTTGGAGATGTTGCCGGCGCTATCCACCCGCAGCATGAAGAACGGGACGCCGCGCGAGGTCGGACGCGACATCGTGGTCAGCCGATGGCAGACCTGCTCGAAGCTGGCGCCGAACCTGGCGCTGATCAACTCGACGTCGTGGCCGGTCTTCTCGCAGACCTCGCGGAACGCCTCGTAGGGCATCATCGCCGCTGCCGCGAGGTAGTTGGCGAGCGAGACCTTCAGCAGGCGACGGGTCGGCGTGTCCGGCGGCGCGGCGCGCTCGGCCATGCGCGTTCAGCATGGCGTCGTGCTCGGCGATGGCGAGCTGATAGGCGACCGCGAACGTGCGCCCCGCTTCGCCCAGCAGTTCCGACAGCATCAGCCGGCGGCGGTGGTGATCGTAGCGGCGCACCGAGTCCGGCAGCACCTCGAGCGGGCGCGACGCGCACCTGGACGCCGTGCCGCTCGGCCAGCCGCTCGCGGCCGGCGGCGAAGAAGCCCTGCGGCTCGACCTTCAGCTCGCGCGCCAGGGCCTCGCCGGCCTCGTCGAGCTCGGGGAAGAAGTTGCGCTGCGCCTGGATATGGTCGCGCACCCAGTCCGACGGCGTCAGCGCCAGGCCGTCGGCGCCCTCCTCGGCCCGGGGCAGCGCGCCGAACTCGGCCAGCCGCCGGCGATCGGCGTAGGCGCGGTAGAGCCGCACGATGGCGTCGGCCACGCCGGGCGCGTTCTCGGCCACCTCCGCCACCTCGTGGCGCGCGACGCCAAGGTCGCGGAACAGCGGATCGGCGAACACCTCGGTGAGGTCGCGCGCGCCGGCCGCCTCGTGGTCGGCCGACAGGCTGCGGATGTCGATGTCGTAGGCCTCGGCGAGCCGCAGCAGCACCTGCGCGGTGATCGGCCGCTGGTTGCGCTCCAGGTGGTTGAGGTAGCTGGGCGAGATCGCCAGGTCCTCGGCCATGCGGGTCTGGGTCAGGCCCAGGTCGCGCCGCAGCCGCCGCAGCCGCGGACCGAGGAAGAGCTTGCGTTCGGGCGCCTGGGCCATGCCGCCGCTGTGTCATGTTTTGACAATTGTGACAATGTCAAACTGTGACCAACCGTCCTTCTGGCGCCTCGTTCGCGCTATCTCACTGCTTTTCCAAGAGGCCCAGTGAGTTTATTGGTCAAAGTCACACAAGTGGAGAGCGTCATGAGCATCGACAGCCTGATCCCCAACGCGCCCGCGGGCCGCTATCGACGGGATCAAGCGCCCCTATAGCGCCGCCCAGGTGGAGAAGCTGCGGGGCTCGTTCCCGATCGCCTACACGCTGGCCGAACGCGGCGCCAACAAGCTGTGGGAGCTGCTGCACAAGGAAGCCTTCGTCAACACGCTGGGCGCGATGACCGGCAACCAGGCCATGCAGCAGGTGCGCGCCGGCCTGAAGGCGATCTACCTTTCCGGCTGGCAGGTGGCGGCCGACTCGCAACACCGCCAGCTCGATGTACCCCGACCAGAGCCTCTACCCGGCCAACGCCGCGCCGGAGCTCTGCCGGCGGATCAACCGCACCCTGCAGCGCGCCGACCAGATCGAGCATGCCGAGGGCGGCGCCAAGCGCGACTGGTTCGCGCCGATCGTCGCCGACGCCGAAGCCGGCTTCGGCGGCCCGCTGAACGCGCTTCGAGATCATGAAGGCGTTCATCGAGGCCGGCGCCGCGGGCGTCCACTTCGAGGACCAGCTCGCCTCCGAAAAGAAGTGCGGCCACATGGGCGGCAAGGTGCTGATCCCGACCCAGGCGCACGAGCGCAACCTGATCGCCGCGCGCCTGGCCGCCGACGTGATGGGCACGCCCACCCTGGTCGTCGCCCGCACCGATGCCGAGAGCGGCCAAGCTGATCACCTCCGACGTCGACGAGCGCGACCGCCAGTTCATCGTGCCGGACAGCCGCACGGCCGAGGGCTTCTATCGGCTGAAGGACGGCACAGGCCTCGCCCACTGCATCGCCCGCGGCCTCGCCTTCGCCGACTACGCCGACCTGCTCTGGTGGGAGACTTCGCACCCCAACCTCGACGAGGCGCGCGAGTTCGCCGAGGCGGTGCACGAAGGTGCATCCGGGCAAGCTGCTGGCCTACAACTGCTCGCCGTCGTTCAACTGGGAAGCCAACATCGACCGCGACACCATCGCCAAGTTCCAGCGCGAGCTGGGGGCGATGGGCTACAAGTTCCAGTTCGTCACGCTGGCCGGCTTCCACTAGCCTGAACCACGGCATGTTCGAGCTGGCGCTGCGGCTACAAGGACCGCGGCATGGCGGCCTACTCCGAGCTGCAGCAGGCCGAGTTCGCCTCCGAGGAGGACGGCTACTCCGCCACCCGCCACCAGCGCGAGGTCGGCACCGGCTACTTCGACGAGGTGGCGATGACCATCTCCGGCGGCCAGTCCTCGACCACGGCGCTGGCCGACTCCACCGAGGCGGCGCAGTTCAAGAAGGCGGCGGCCGAAGCCATCGCCGCCGAGTAGCAAATCCAGCCGCTCGGGCCTGGCCGGGTGCGGTCGGGCCCGGGAAGCTGATAGGGTTGACTGGTGGGGGCACACGCCCCCGCCTTTTTTCTTTCTGTGAGCCAGGAGAGAGTTTCGCCATGGCCGACGACGTCGCCCAGGTCAGCCGTCCCGCCGATGTGACGGTTCCCATCGAAGGCCGCGCCGCCGAGGTGCTGACGCCGGAGGCGCTGGCCTTCCTGGCCGAGCTGCACCGTAAGTTCGACGCACGCCGCCTTGAGCTGCTCGCCCGCCGACAGGCCCGGCAGAAGCGCTTCGACGCCGGCGAGAGCCCCGACTTCCTGCCTGAGACGCAAGCCGTGCGCGACGGCGACTGGAAGGTCGCGCCGATCCCCGCCGACCTGCAGGATCGCCGGGTCGAGATCACCGGTCCCACCGACCGCAAGATGATCATCAACGCCCTGAACTGCGGGGCCAAGGTGTTCATGACCGACTTCGAGGACGCCAACGCGCCGACCTGGGCCAACATGGTCGACGGCCAGGTGAACCTGATCGACCTCTGGGCCGGCAAGCTCAGCTTCGTCGATCCGGGCACCGGCAAGTCGTACCAGCTGAACGACAAGCGTGCGGTGCTGATCGTGCGTCCGCGCGGCTGGCACCTGCCGGAGCGCCACGTCGTCGTCGACGGGCAGCCGATGTCAGGCTCGCTGGTCGATTTCGGGCTCTACTTCTTCCACAACGCCAAGGCGACGCTGAGCCAAGGTTCGGGGCCCTACTTCTACCTGCCGAAGATGGAGAGCCACCTCGAGGCGCGGCTCTGGAACGACGTCTTCGTGCTCAGCGAGGAGCGGCTCGGCCTGCCGAACGGGACCATCAAGGCCACCGTGCTGATCGAGACGCTGCCGGCCGCCTTCGAGATGGACGAGATCATCTACGAGCTGCGCGACCACATGGCGGGGCTCAACTGCGGCCGCTGGGACTACATCTTCAGCTACATCAAGCGCCTGCGCCGCCATCCGGACGCGCTGACGCCCGACCGCGCGCTGATGGGCATGGGCGCGGCGTTCCTGGCCGCCTATTCGCTGAAGCTGATCCAGACCTGCCATCGCCGCGGCGCGTTCGCCATGGGCGGCATGGCCGCGCAGATCCCGGTGCGGGGCGATCCAGCCATCAACGAGGCCGCCTTCGCCAAGGTGCGCGCCGACAAGGAGCGCGAGGCCAACAACGGCCACGACGGCACCTGGGTGGCGCACCCCGACCTGGTGCCCGTCGCCATGGAAGTGTTCGACCGGGTGATGCCGGGCCCGAACCAGCTTTCCAGGCTGCGCGAGGACGTCACCATCAGCCGCGCCGAAATGCTGAAGGTGCACGACGGCGAGCGCACCGAGGCGGGCCTCAGAGAGAACATCCGGGTCGGCGTGCAGTACATCGAGGCCTGGCTGCGCGGCCGCGGCGCGGTGCCGCTCTACAACCTGATGGAAGACGCCGCGACTGCGGAGATCTGCCGCACGCAGATCTGGCAGTGGGTCAACCAGAAGGCCAGGCTGAACGACGGACGGGTGGTGACCCCGGAGCTGTTCAAGGCGACGCTGGACGAGGAGATGGCCGGCCTGAAGCAGGCGCTGGGCGCGGCGTACGAGAGCGGGCGCTTCGCCGAAGCGGTCCGCATCTTCGCCGACATGAGCCTCTCGTCCGAGTGCGAGGAGTTCCTGACCCTGCCGGCCTACGAGGTGCTGGAGGCATAGCGGTCGACTTCTGGCCATCAGATGGCTATATTTGGCGCATGGCCAGCCACAGCGTCGCCGAAGCGAAGAACAACCTTTCGAAGCTGATCGATCAGGCGATCGAGGGCCAGGAGGTCGTCATCACGCGTCACGGAACGCCGGTGGCGACGCTGAAGGGCGTCGCTCGCGCGCCGGCGCCGGTTACGCTCGAGGAGATCGACTGGCTGATGAGCCGCCTCGTGGGTGGCGCCGCGCCGGCCGAAGACGCCGGCGCCTTCGTCAGCCGGATGCGTGACGAAGAGTGGCGCTGATCGTCTATGCGGACACGAGTCTGCTGGTTCCGCTCTTCGCCCGCGATGCCTTCAACGAGACCGCAGGTCGCTTCCTTGCGACCCAGCAACCAGCGCTGCTGGTGAGCGATTTCGCATGCGCGGAGCTGGCTTCGGCGCTCGCGAGGAAGGTACGGATGCGTGAGCTGACGCGAGTGCAAGCGCGTGAGGCGCTCGCGACATTCGACACCTGGCTGGCGCCCCGGCTGCCCCGATTCGAGATGATTGCAGCGGACGTCGTGCTCGCAGAGACCTACCTGCGCCGATTGGATCTCCCGCTTCGGACCCCTGACGCGCTGCACATCGCCATCGCCCGCCGGCATGGCGCGGCGCTGGCCACGTTCGACGTCCAGATGGCCGAAGCGGCGCAGTCGCTCGGACTTCAACTCGCGGCGATCTAACGAGCTTGCCAATACGGCGGCCGTCCGCGACCGTGGGCGCTTGGTCGGGGAGCGCGCATGACGGGCGAGGCGCTGACAGTCGAGGAGACGGTCGCGGCCCAGGCGGCGTCGGCGGTGCTGGCGCCGGACCGGCGACGGCTCGGTCTCTTCCTGTTCGGCGGCCTCATGATGCTGCTGGTCAACGTCGGCGACCCGGCCATCGGGCTGATCAACATCCCGGTCAGCTTCTTCCTGAAGAACCGGCTGCATCTGGGCGCCGACCAGCTGGCCATCTTCCGCGTCTGGACCGGCATTCCGCTCTTCGCGTCGCTGGCGTTCGGCTTCCTTCGCGACCGCTGGAGCCCGTTCGGGGCCGGCGACCGCGGACATCTGATCCTGTTCGGGCTGGCGACGGCGATCGCCTACGCGGTGATGGCCTTCCTGCCGCCGAGCTATGCGGTCTGGATGGGCGGGATCATCGCGGCGACGGCGATCTTCCAGGTGGTGGCCGGCGCGGGCGCGGGGCTGATCTCGACGGTCGGCCAACAGCAGGCGATGGCGGGGCGCATGGGCGCGCTGCTGAGCGTCGCGGTGGTGACGCCGCAGGTGATCTCCTACCTCGGCGGCGGCGTGCTCAGCGACTATCTGGAGGGGCGCGGCGCCAGTGCGGCGGCGCGGATCCTGTTCCTGACCGCGGCGGCGGTCCTGGTCGGCGTCGCGCTGCTCGGCCTCCTGCGGCCCCGCGCCCTCTTCGACGCTGCCGTGGTCGAGCGGCCGACCAGCCACTTCTTCGCGGACGTCCGGCGCCTGGCGCGCCACTGGCCGATCTATCCGGTGGTGATGATCCAGATCCTCTGGCAGTTCGGCCCCGCGGCCGGCATCGTCCTGCAGTACCACATGTCCGACGACCTGCACGGCAGCGACTTCCAGTGGGCGGCCTGGAACGCGGTCTTCCTCGGCTGCTTCATTCCGATCTTCGTGGCCTACGGCTTCCTCTGCCAGCGGTTCAAGCTCTCGCGGCTGCTGTGGCTGGGCTTCGGCCTGGCGGTGTTCCAGATGGCGCCGCTGCTCTTCGTGCGCTCGGCGATCGGAGCGATCCTGGCGGCGATCCCGATGGGGATCATCGGCGCGCTCGGCCAGGCGGCGCTGACCGACCTCGCCATCCGCTCGTGTCCGCGCGGCCTGCAGGGCACGATGATGCTGCTGTTCGGCACCTCGATCTACTGGATCGCGGTGCGCTTCGGCGACATGCTGGGCGCGCAGATCTACGCGCACTGGGGCGGGTTCGACGTGGCCGTCTGGGCGACCATCGCCATCTATGCACTGATCCTGCCAGTGCTGCTGCTGGTTCCCAAGCCGCTGATCGCCACCAGGGATGGCGAAGCACTGGAGATGGCCTGATGAGCGAAGCCGACCGCCCGGTCCTCGAGCGCAACCGTGCCGCCTGGAACGCGAAGCGCTACGAGTCATGGGTGACGGCGCTCGGGCCGCCTCAGGCCGAGGCGCAGGTGATCGCCGCCGATCCGGCCCACAAGGTGCGGCGGCTGTTGCCGCACATGGGCGATGTGGCCGGCAAGCGCATCTGCAACGTCCAGGGCTCCCACGGCCGGGCGGCGGTGGCGTTCGCCCTGCTGGGCGCCGAGGCGACCGTGCTCGACTTCGCCGAGGAGAACCGCCGCTACGCGCTCGAGCTCGCGGCGGCGGCGGGCGTCAGCCTCGACTATCGGCTCGGCGACGTTATGGAGGCCGGCGCGCTCGGCCTGGCGCCGTTCGATTGGCTGGCGATGGAGCTGGGGATCCTGCACTACCACCAGGACCTCGTGGCGTTCTTCGGCGTGATGTCCGACCTGCTGGCGCCGGGCGGGCGCATGATCGTCAACGACTTCCACCCGGTCAGGACGAAGCTGCGCCAGGGCGTGGCCGACTATTTCAACGCCGAGGTGGTGATCGGCGACGTGCCGAACCCGACCGGGGGCTCCGAGAGCCTCGGCAAGTGCGTCGTGCGCTACTGGACGCTGGGCGAGGTGGTGACCGCGGCGATCGAGGCCGGATTGGTGATCGAGAAGCTCATCGAGCTCCCCGACTGGGACGACCCCAAGTTTCCCGGCATGTTCACCCTCGTCGCCGCCAAGCCGGCTTGAGGACGATTCACGCGGCGCCGGGTCGGCCGAGCGCGCGGCCCACGATGGCGGAGAGCTTCTCGACCATCGCCGGATCGCGGGCCGACGGCGCCGTGATGATCGCGCCGTCGAGCGCGGTGTCGATCGGCGAGGCGGTGCGTTCGGCCGGCAGGCGCTCGGCGAGGATGCGGACGAGGTCCTGAGCCTTGCCGGCGTTGGCGCTGAGCACCTCCAGCACGTGGGCGACCTCGACGTGGACGTCGCGCCAGCAGTCGTAGTCGGTGACCATCGCGACGGTGGCGTAGGGCAGCTCCGCCTCGCGGGCGAGCTTGGCCTCCGGCATCGCGGTCATGCCGATCACGTCGCAGCCCCACGACCGGTAAAGCTCGCTCTCGGCCTTGGTGGAGAACTGCGGACCCTCCATGGCGAGATAGGTCCCACCTTCGATCACCGGGGCTCCGGCGGCGCGCGCAGCCTCGGCGGCGTAGTGCGAGAGCCGCGGGCAGACCGGCTCGCCCATCGAGACGTGCGCGGCGAGCCCCGGGCCGAAGAAACTGGCCTCGCGCGCGAAGGTGCGGTCGATGAACTGGTCGACGATGACAAAGGCGCCGGGGGCCAGCGCCTCGCGCAGGGAGCCGACCGCGGCGATCGAGACGACGTCGGTGCAGCCGGCGCGCTTCAGCGCGTCGATGTTGGCGCGGGCGTTGATGGCCGAGGGCGGCAGCGGGTGGCCGCGGCCGTGGCGCGGCAGGAAGACCAGCCGCACGTGGCCCAGCTCGCCGATCAAGAGCTCGTCGGAGGGTGCGCCGAACGGGCTGTCGACGCGGGTCCAGCGAGCGTTCGCGAGGCCCTCGACGCCGTAGAGCCCGGACCCTCCGATCACGCCCAGCGTCCAGCCAGCCACACCATCCTCCCCGCAGGCGCCGGCCTTATCGCCGAGCGGCGGCGGCTTGGCTATCGTTCGGGTATGCGCGTCGCCGTGAGTCTCGCCCTTGCCGCCGTCGTGGCCAGCGCCGGGGCGGCGCGCGCCGGCGAGACGCGGTGCTGGATGGACCGCGGCGTGCTGGTCGTCCCGGCTGCGTTCGGCGATGTCGCCGGCGACTTCATTCTCGATCTCTCCGCTGCCCGCAGCGTGCTGCATGTCGACGCGGCGCTCAGCGACGGGATCGAGACGCCGCAGTCGACGGGGACACTGCGCCTGGCCAGCGAGACCATCCCGGCTATCCTGCAGGTAAGCAGCCTCGACGCGCGCACCCTTGGCTTGCCCTCCACCATCGTGGGCCTCGTCGGCGCGGACGCGTTGGCCGGCTACGTCGTCGACATCCGCTTCGACCCCTGCCGCGTGCGCCTGTGGCGGGGCCGCGCGCCACGGTTCGATGCGGCGGCGACCTTGCCGATCGAGACGACCGATGGCGTGCCGGCGATCCGCGCGACGATCTCGGATGGGCGGGCAGCGCTGGCCGGCCGCTTCGCCATCGACACCGGCACGGCCGCCGTGCGGCTCTCGGCCCAAGTCGCAGCGCTGGGGCGCCCGCCGGCGAAGGGCGTCGATCCGGCGTCCAGGCTCGATCCGCCGGCGCGGCTCGATGCGCTGGGCCTGGCGGGCGAGGCGCGGCGGCGGCTGCCGGCGGCCCTGGAGGACGACCTGCCGGCGGCGCTCATGGGCGGCATCGGCACGGCTGCGTGGTCACGCTACGACGTACGGATCGACCTCGTCCGCAGCCGGCTGCAGCTCGCGGCGCCAGGGCGCGGCGTCAGTGCGCGACGTTCCGCCAGATCGCCCGGTAGCTCCCGTAGAGGAGCGCGGTGAAGATCAGCAGGTAGATCATCACCGCGATGCCCATCTGCTTACGCTGGTCCATCTTCGGGTCCGACGCCCACTGCAGGAAGGCCGACACGTCGCGCGCCTCCTGTTGAACGGTGCAGGGCGTGCCGTCGTCGAAGGTGACCTTGCAGTTGGTGAGCGGCGGCGGCATCGAGATGAAGCCGCCAGTCGGCACCGCGTTCGGATCGCCGGTCCAGTAGGACGACAGGTCGCCCGGGAAAGCGACGTTGTAGTACTTGCCGGGCGGCGCGTTCTTGATGGCGGCCGGCGTGGCGCGAAAGCCGTTGATGATCGCGTAGATGTAGTCCGGGCCGCCCTCGCGCGCCGCCGCCAGCAGCGACATGTCGGGCGGCAGCGCGCCGCCGTTGCTGGCCCGCGCGGCCGCGTCGTTCGGGAACGGCGCCACCAGCTCGTCGGCGCCGGTCGGCTTGCGGTGGGTCGGATCGCCGGTGTCGGCGTCGATCTCGGTCACCTGGCGCGGCCAGCTGGCGGCGATCGCCTTCACAAACGGACTGTCGTTCGAGTTCGGGTACTTCGGGCTCCAGAACGGGCCGCCTGGGTCAGCCAGGTTGTGGAAGTGGACGTACTTGATCGAGTGACACTGCGAGCAGACCTCGGTGTAGACCTTGAAGCCGCGCTGCAGCTGGCTCTGGTCGTACATGCCGGTGGGGCCGCTGAACGACCACGCCTGGTGCTGGAGCGGCGCAGATGTGGTGGCCGCTACGGCGGACGCGCCGATGCCGAGCGGCAGGGCGATCGCGACGGCCAGAGCGAGAAGCTTCCGCAACATCGGCCGATCAACCCTTCTTTTCAGGCGCAGCCGCAGCCCCGGCGGGCGCGGCCGCCGGGTGCGAGAGCACCGGCGACGAGATGGATTCCGGCACCGGCAGCGGCGTCTCGCGCAAGCCCAGCAACGGATTGATGAGGAGGAACCAGGCGAAATAGTAGAGCGCCGCGACCCGGCTCAGCCAGACGAAGCTGTTGATGCTGGAATCGCCGATGTTGAACGCCGCCAGGCCCGGGATCACCTGGTCGTCCGGCTCATGGGCGCCGCAGAAGCCCAGCACGATGCAGGTCACGAAGAAGAACAAGAAGTAGAGCCGCGCCTGCGGTCGGTAGCGCATCGAGCGCACCCGTGAGCGGTCGAGCCAGGGCAGCGCGAAGAGGCAGCCGATCGCGGCGGCCAGCGCGATGACGCCGGTCAGCTTGTCCGGGATGGCGCGCAGGATCGCGTAGTAGGGCAGCAGGTACCACTCGGGCACGATGTGCGCCGGCGTCACCAGCGGGTTGGCCTCGATGTTGTTGTCCGACCGCCAAGAGCCCGTCGGGCATGAAGAACACGAAGATCGCGAACAGGATCACGAACAGCGACACCGCGAAGCCGTCCTTCACCGTGTAGTAGGGGTGGAACGGCACCGTGTCGGACTTGCTCTTCACGTTGACCCCGGTCGGGTTGTTGTTGCCGGGCACGTGCAGCGCCCAGATGTGCAGCGCCACGACGCCGGCGATCACGAACGGCAGCAGGTAGTGCAGCGAGAAGAAGCGGTTCAGCGTCGGCGCGTCGACCGTGAAGCCGCCCCACAGCCAGGTCGGCGACCGACGGGCCGATCACCGGGATCGCGCCGAACAGGCTGGTGATCACCTTGGCGCCCCAGAAGCTCATCTGGCCCCACGGCAGCACGTAGCCGAAGAAGGCCGTGGCCATCATCAGCCAGGTAGATCGCCGCGCCGATCAGCCAGAGCAGCTCGCGCGGCGCCTTGTAGGAGCCGTAGTAGATGCCGCGGAACATGTGGATGTAGACCGCCACGAAGAACATCGAGGCGCCGTTCGCGTGGATGTAGCGGATCAGCCAGCCGTAGTTCACGTCGCGCATGATGTGCTCGACGAATTGAATGCGCCGGCGCCCGATTGGGTACGTAGTGCATCGCCAGCACGATGCCGGTGAGCGATCTGGACGCCGAGGCAGAAGGCCAGGATGCCGCCGAAGGTCCACCAGTAGTTCAGGTTCTTCGGGGTCGGGAAATCGAGCAGCTCCTTGCCGAAGCGCACGATCGGCAGGCGCGCGTCGAGCCAGCGCTCGAAGGCGGTCTTGCGGCTCGTAGGTGCGAATGTCCGTCCATGATCTGCGTCAGCCGACTTTGATCGTGGTGTCGGCCGGTGAACGTGTAGTCCGGCAGCACGAGGTTCAGCGGCGCGGGACCTTTGCGGATGCGGCCGGCGGTGTCGTACTGCGAGCCGTGGCAGGGGCAGAACCAGCCGCCCTACTCGCCCTGCCCGAACAGTCGGCGTGCAGCCCAGGTGGGTGCAGACCCCGATCAGGATCAGCCACTCCGACTTGCCGGGCTTGACGCGGCTGGCGTCGGTGGCCGGGTCCTTCATCGGCGCGTGGTCGTCGGCCACCGCCTTGGCGATCTCGGCCGGCGTGCGGTGGCGCACGAACAGCGGCTGCTTGCGGTAGAGCACCGTCACCTGCTGGCCGAGCGGCACCTTGGAGACGTCGTACTCGATCGACGAGAGCGCCAGCGTGTCGGCCGACGGGTTCATCTGGTCGATGAACGGCCAGGCGATGGCCGCCGCGCCGCCCGCGGCAGCGGTGATCGCGGCGATGTGGATGAAGTTGCGCCGACTTGGGTCCGGCGTATCGTGGGGGTCGGCGCTTGCGCCGGCTACGCTATCGGCCACCTTCGGCTCACCTCGCTCCGGCCCTGCCCGTCCTCAAGACGACGGTGGGCCGTTTCAGACTTCATCTACAGCCGATCCGACGGAACGGCGCTCGCCAAGAGCCGGCATGGGCGATGGCTCCGCGGCCAGCGACCGCAGGCGAAGCTGCGCGACGACCGCCGCCCCGGCCCAGCAAGCTCTTGTGGGGTTCCCCTAGAATGCGTCTTAGGCTTTTTCAACATGCCATTCCGCAATTCGAGGCCCGCCCCTTGCCGATGACCGTCCGATGAGCGCGCTCGCTCCCGAAATCCAGGACCGCCGGGCCAGAGCCAAGGCCTGGTTCGAATCGCTGCAGCAGCGGATCTGCGCCGAGCTGGAGCGGCTCGAAGAGCAGGCGCCGGCCGAGCTCTACCCGGGTGAGCCCGGCCAGTTCGACCTGCGTCCCTGGAAGCGGGAGACCGGCGAAGGCGGCGGCATCGGCGGCTTCCTCGCCGGCCGGCTCTTCGAGAAGGCCGGCGTGCACACCTCGGCGGCCGTCGCGCGGTTCTCGCCGGAGATGGCCAAGACCATGCCGGGCGCCGACGAGGACCCGACCTACGTCTCGGCCTCGATCAGCCTGATCGTCCACCCGCTGTCGCCGCGGGTGCCGACCGTGCACATGAACACCCGGTTCCTGTCGACCGCGCAGAGCTGGTTCGGCGGCGGCGCCGACCTGACGCCGATGCTGGACGAGCAGCGCAGCCAGGAGGCCGACGACGCGGTGCTGTTCCACGCCGCCATGCAGGGCGCCTGCGATGCGTTCGATCCGGACTGGTACGCCCGCTTCAAGGCCGAGTGCGACGCGTACTTCTACCTGCCGCACCGCAAGGAGCCGCGCGGGGTCGGCGGGATCTTCTACGACCAGCTGAGCACCGGCGACTTCGAGCGCGACTTCGCGTTCACCAGGGCGGTCGGCGAGGCGTTCCTCGACGTCTATCCGAAGATCGTCCGCCACCGGATGGACGAGCCGTGGACCGAAGACGACCGCGACCAGCAGCTGGTCCGGCGCGGCCGCTACGTGGAGTTCAACCTGCTCTACGACCGCGGCACCATGTTCGGGCTGCGCCAGGGCGCCAACATCGAGACCATGCTCTCGTCGATGCCGCCGCTGGTCAGCTGGCCCTGAGCGTCGCTCAGGCGCCGGTGTAGACGCCCTTTCGCTTCTCGGCGAACGAGGCGATCGACTCGCGGGTGTCGCCCGTGGCCTTGCGGGCGAAGCCGAGCGCGACGCTCTCGTAGCGCAGCGCCTCGTCGAGCTCGGCGTCCTGGTTGTGCTGCAGGACACGCTTGGCCATGCGGATCGCCAGCGGCGGCCACTGCGCCATCTCCAGGGCGACCGCGACCGCCTCGTCGATCAGCTGCTCGGGCGCCACCAGCCGGTCCAGCAGTCCGATGCGATAGGCCTCCTCGGCGTTCACGGCGCGGCTGGTGAAGACCAGGTCGGCGGCGCGCGAGAAGCCGACGATGCGCGGCAGGAAGTAGCTCATGCCGCTGTCCGGCGAGAGGTTGCGCTCGACGAACACCGTCTTGAACCGCGCGCCGGTCGAGCCGATGCGCATGTCGCAGGCGAGCGCCATGCTCATGCCGGCGCCGGCCGCGACGCCGTTCACCGCCGCGATCAGCGGCTTGTCGAAATGCGCGAAGCGCTTGGCCCAGCGCCCGACCCAGCCCATCTCGTCGAGCCGGTCGTTCTGCGCGGTCGGGGTCGGGATCCCGCCGCCGGCCCCGGCCGCCCGGGTCGCCGCGCCGGAGAGGTCCGCGCCCGAACAGAAGCCCCGGCCCGCGCCGGTGATGATCGCCGCGCGCACCGCATCGTCCTCGTGCGCCGCCTGCATCGCGGCATGCACCTCCTCGCGCACCGCCGCGCCGATGGCGTTGAGGCGATCAGGCCGGTTCAGCGTGATGATCGCGACCGGTCCGCGGGTCTCGTAGAGGATGGCTTCGTAGCTCATGGCGTTCTCCCAATGCGTTTCGCTTGAAAATGCTCGGTTCTTGTCTGGTTTTGCCGCCACTGAAAGCCCTCCGCCGGCGCCCGGCAAGCGCCGATTGCCGGCCGCCGGGTCAAGGCGCATAGAGCGCAGCCGCGGCAGGGAACCTGGAGAGCACCGGATGGAGATCAACGGCGTCGCGCACATCTTCGTCACGGCCGGCGACTTCGAGCGCTCGAAGGCCTTCTACATGCAGCTGCTGCCGTTCCTCGGCCTGAAGGAAGTGATGAACGCGGCAGGGGTCTACTACTGCGTCGGCGGGCGCACCGGCTTTGCGGTGCGCGCGCCCTCCCCCGAGCACGCCGGCGAGCGGTTCGTGCAGAACCGGGTCGGCCTGCACCACGTCTGCTTCCGGGTCCGCGAGCGCGACGAGGTGGACGCGTGCCACGACTTCCTGGTCTCGATCGGCGCGCACGATCGTCCACCCGCCGCAGGACGACGGCTACGCGCCCGGCTACTACTCGGTGCTGTTCGAGGACCCGGACGGCGTGCGGCTGGAGGTCAACCACGTGCCCGGCCAGGGCCTGCTGACCCCCGGCGGCTCCGGCCACGTCGGGCAGCCGCTGAACGTATGACGCGCGCCCGGGAAGGGTCTGGAGCATCCGCATGACCGACACACTCGAGCGTCCGACCATCAGCGAAGCCGACGAGCAGGCGCTGCTCGACTCCATCGACCGCTGGCTGGTGAAGAAGGTCGCGCCGGTCGCCGCGAAGTACGAAGCAGGCCGACGAGTACCCGACCGAGCTGGTGCACGACATGTGCGAGATGGGCCTGTTCGGCGCGCTGATCGAGCCGCAGTGGGGCGGCCTCGGCCTGCCGGCGATCACCTATTCGCGGATCGTCGCGCGCATCTCCGAAGAGTGGATGAGCCTCACCGGCTTCTTCAACAGCCACCTGATGATGGCGCTGATCGTGCAGAAGTTCGGCACCCCGGCGCAGAAGGACCACTGGCTGCCGCGGTTCGCCACCGGCGAGCTGCGCGGCGGCCTGGCGCTCACCGAGCCCGACGCCGGCACCGACCTGCAGGGCATCCGCACCACCGCCCGCGCGCGACGGCGACGTCTACCGCATCAACGGCTCGAAGCTGTGGATCACCAACGCCATCGAGGGCGACATCCTGGCGGTGCTGGTGAAGACCGACCCGGACGCCGAGCCGCGCCACCGCGGCATGTCGATGCTGATCGTGCCGACCCGCGACATGGCGACCGGCAAGGAAGCCGCAGGGCGTCACGCCGCGGCCGCAAGCTGCCGAAGCTCGGCTACCGCGGCATCGACACCGGGGCGATCGCCTTCGACGACGCGCCGGTCGACGCGCGGCTCGGCCTCGTCGGCGGCGAGGAGGGCAAGGGCTTCCTGATGGCCACCGGCGGCCTGGAGATCGGCCGCGTCAACGTCGCCGCGCGCGGCGTCGGCATCGCCCGGCGGGCGCTGAAGGAGGCGGTCGCCTACGCCCAGGTGCGCACCACCATGGGCAAGCCGATCGCCCAGCACCAGGCGATCCAGCTGAAGCTGGGCGAGATGGCCGCCAAGACCCGCGCCGCCGAGCTGCTGGTCGAGGACGCCGCCCGCGCCTACGACCGCGGCGGCCGCGTCGACCTGGAAGCCGGCATGGCCAAGTGGTTCGCCACCGAGACCGCGTTCGAGGTCGCCACCGAGTCGATGCGCATCCACGGCGCCAACGGCTACTCGAAGGAGTACCCGATCGAGCGGCTCTACCGCGACGCGCCGCTGCTGATCATCGGCGAGGGCACCAACGAGATGCAGCGGATCATCATCGCCCGCCAGCTGATCGCCCGGAACCCGGTCTAGGCCCAGCAAACAAGCGTAGCGGAACGGCATATCCGAGCAGGCGTTCTTTCCTCGAACTTCGGACGGCTCACCCGTCCGCTTGATCCTGAAGGAATTACGTCATGCTGGGTTGGAGCCTGCTTTTCGCCATTCTCGCGCTGCTCTGCGCCTTCCTGGGCTTCGGCGGCCTGGTGCCGCTGTTCGCCGGGATCGCCAAGATCCTGTTCTTCCTCTTCCTGATTTTGCTGGTGGTCAGCTTCGTCATCCGGGCGATCCGCGGACGCTCGGTGGTCTAGCGAAAAAAGTTGGAAACGGCCGGGAACGCAGAGGCGCGATCGTCGTTTCTAAGTGTGCGGAGGCGGCGACGCCCCCCCGACTTGAGGCTGGCGATAGTCAGCCTGCCGTCTCCGCAACCCCTATCTCGATGATGCGACTGGGGCGGCTTGGGAGACATCCCAAGCCGCCCCTTCTCTTTGCATCCCCACCACCCCCCGCGGGAGGTTGAGGTGGCCTAGCGACCCCGCCGGCCGCGGCCGGGCGCTTCGCGGCCTTCCATGAAGGCGCGGATCAGCGAGCCGAGGTAGCCGGGGTTGCGCACCGCCAGGATGCCGGCGGCGATCGCACCGGCGATGGCGGTGACCGGCCGCGAGCGCACGAAGTCGACGATGCGGTCGGTGAACGTCTCCGGCTCGCCGGGCTTGCGGGCCGGCGGCCGACCTTGCCGCGTGAGCAGGAAGCCGATCAGCCCGATCAGCAGCGCGGCGGCGAGCGCCACGATTGCCGCGCCGCCGGCGCGCCCGACATAGGGCGTCGCCAGTGCGTAGAGCGCGAACGCCAGCGCGACGACGACGATGCCCGCGCTGACCGCGAGCGCCGTCGCGCCGGCGAGAAGGAAGAGCAGCCTTCGGAAGATCACTTGTCGGAGCGGTTGGCCACCAGTAGGCCGAGCAGCAGTCCGACGCCGAGCCCGGCCAGGGTGGCGACCACCGGCCGCTCCTTGATGCGCTCGACGACGTACTTCTGCGCTTCGTCGATCTGCTGGCTGGCGCTGTCACGGTAGGGTTCCGAGCGGTTGCGCAGCTGGTCGACGCCTTCGCGCACCGCGTGCTCGATGCGGCGGGCGGCGTCGCGGAAATTGCGGTCGGCCGCGTCGATGGCGTCGTTGAGGCGCGCCTGGGCGCTTTCGGCGGCGCTGTCCACGGCGGCCTTGGCGGCCTTCTTCACCTTGGCGGAGGTCTCGGCGGCCTTGTCGTCGAACGAGTTGGTATCGACAGTCATAGGGGTTTCTCCGGCGTAGCGAGCGCGACGCGAGGTTTAGCGACGACGCCCAAACGTTTGCCTAACGGCCCCGTTCCAGCGCGTCGGTTCGCGAGCTTGCGTATATAGGCGCAATGCCGGCCCGCGGCGACCCGGCCGCCGCGTTTGACCGCTCGCCACCTGCCGGTGTGCGCCGTATGCTGGCGATCATGGAGGAAGGCGCCCGCCCAACGCGCACCGCCGCCGACCAGCTGGCGCTCGAGCAGGAGCGCGCCAGCCTAGCGCTCGACGCCGCCCGGATGGGCGAGTTCGAGTGGGAGATGGAGGAAGACCGCTTCCTCGTCTCCGAGCGCATGGCCGCCATCACCGGAGTCGCGGCAGGGCCCATGCCGGGCGACGGCGGCCTCGCCTTCTACCGCTACGTCCACCCCGACGACGTCGAGGCGCTGCGCGAGACGGTGACCCAGGGCCTGCTGCAACAGGGACGCTTCGAGGCCGAATACCGGATGGTGCGTCCCGACGACGGGCGGGTGCTGCACATGTACAGCGCCGGCGTCGCGCCGCAGCCGGACGAGGGCGGCGGGCGCCGCGTGATCGGCGTCGTGCGCGACATCTCCGAGCGCCACGCCGAGGACGCCGCCCGCATCGCGCTGGTCGCCGAGCTCGACCACCGCGTGAAGAACGTGCTGGCCTCGGTGCAGTCGCTGGCCGCCCAGTCGGCGCGCAAGACCACCTCGCTCGACGCCTTCCTGAAGACCTTCGCGGGCCGGCTGGAGGCGATGGCCTCGGCCCACACCCTGCTCACCGCCACACGCTGGCGCGGCGCCGAGATCGGCAACATCGCCGCCGCCGAGCTCGGCGGCCTCGCGCCCGGCCAGGCGCGCTGGTCGGGGCCCGAGATGCTGCTCAATCCGCGCGCCACCAACGCGTTGACGCTCGCTTTGCACGAGCTCGCCACCAACGCGGTGAAGTTCGGGGCGCTCTCGGCCGAGACCGGCCGCGTCGAGGTGGTGTGGACCCGGCGCGCGGGCGGCGGCTTCGAGCTGAGCTGGAGCGAGCGCGGCGGCCCTTCGGTCAGCCCGCCGACCCGGCGCGGCTTCGGCTCGACGCTGCTGGAGCGCGTCACTGGACGCGAGCTCGGCGGCGAGGCGCGCACCGAGTTCGCCCCGGCCGGCGTGCGCGTGACGATCACCGCCGACGCCACCGCGCTCGCCCGCGTCGAGGCGGCAGTCGCACCGCTGGCGGCGGCCAAGGCCGAGGCCAACACCGGGGCAGCCGAACCGCAGACCAAGGACGGCGCCTCGTCCGGCCTCTCGACCGTCGACGCGGTGAGAAACCGGCGCATCCTGATCGTCGAGGACGCGGTGCTGCTGGCGCTGGAGCTGGAGGCGGGCCTCACCGAGGCCGGCGCCAAGGTGGTCGGCGTCGCCGCCAATATCGAGGAGGCGCTGCGGCTGGCGCAGACGCCGTTCGACGTCGCGGTGCTGGACGCCAACCTCAACGGCGTGCCGGTGACGCCGGTCGCCGAGGCGCTGCGGCGGATGTCGCGCCCGTTCATCTTCGCCACCGGCTACGGCGACGCCGCGCCCGCCCCAGAGGGGTTCGACGTCCCGGTGGTGCGCAAGCCCTACAACGTCGCCCAGATCGCCGCCGCCGTCGCCGAGGCGCTGGGCCGGGGCTAGCGCGGGCGCTTCACCGCAAAACTCACCGCAAAGGCGCCGCAAACAACGGTTCCGGCCAGGCTGGCGCGCGATCCTGTGCGGCCGGCGCCGTAGACCGTAGATCGCCGTTGATAACGGCGCCTCGCCCGTGCGCCGCGGCGGCTCGCACTCAGATGCGTTGACGATGTCAAAGACCGATAGTCGCGCCGACTCCGAGCGCGAGACTCGTAGTTACTTATTGTAATAACCGTTGACAAGGGTTGGCCGGGCTCGGCGAAACGGGCGCTCGCGCAAAATCTGGCTTTCAGGCATCAACCTCGAGGCGCCTGAGCATCGCCAGCCCAAACATCAGCACAAAGATGAAAAACGGAATGATGGTCGCCCGTTGAATGACGCCTAGCCACGGATGAAGGGCGTTCGCTGGAATCGGAAGCGCCGCAGCCTTGAGGAAGCCAATCCCCACGACCATGACAATCCCCAGCCCAAGCGTCCACCATCTGAGCGCCCGCCAGGCCGGCGCCTGCCCAAAACGCCTGAAGAACACGAAGCAACTCACCGGCGCGAGCGAGAAGACGATCGCACCGAAGAGATAGTGAAGTTGGCTGTGCAAGCTCATCTTCGTGAAAGCAACGCTCACCGGGTCCATTACGAACGGGCCCGAAGCAACAAAGCTAATCCCGATGAAACTGAGTAACGTCACGCCGACGCGAGCGGTTCTTCCAAACTCAGCCGCGACTCCCGTTGCGAACAACAGCAGGAGCGCACCAAAGACCATGAAGTTGGTGATTTGAATCCAGCCGCGCGGCCCCATCGACAACGCGCTGATGTACATGCTTGCCGCGTCATATCCCGGACGCAGCGCGCCCTCGATTGTGAATACGCTGACGAAAAGCAACGATCCAATCACACCGGCCCATGCCTCAAGACGGCGAGTTGCAGCGGTTTGGCGTGCAGCGATCGCCGTCACTTTGCCCTCCACCTTTTCCCAGCGTTCCGACCGCACTTCTATCGCAAGCGAGTTTTCTTGCAAACCGACCGTCGGTCTGCTGACCGCGACGTGCCGTAAGAGGGCGGGCCTGCGCTGCAGCGAGTGCGCCCTCTGGCTCGAGGTCGATGGCGAGGTTACGATCCCGCACGGGTGTTCCGGAGGGGGCCAATGAGGCGGCGGGGGTTTCTGGGGGCGGCGGCGGCGCTCGCGGCGGGGCCGGCGTTTGGCCAAGGGCCAGCTACAGGCGTGGTCACGGTCCAGCTGGTCACCGGCCTGGGCGCGTTCGTGCTGCAGCTGCGCGGCGACAAGGCGCCGATCACCACCGCCAACTTCCTCAGGTATGTCGACAAGCAGCTGCTGGACGGCGCGTCCTTCTACCGGGCCGCCCACTACCCGGGCCGGCCGAACGACGGCCTGATCCAGGGCGGGCTCTACGGCCACCCGGACCGGGTGCAGCCGCCGATCGCCCACGAAAGCACCACGCAGACCGGCCTGCGCCACACCGACGGGGTGATCTCCATGGCGCGCTACGCGCCCGGCTCGGCGACCAGCGAGTTCTTCATCTGCGTCGGCGCCAATCCCGACCTCGACGCCAACCCGGGCGGGCCTGGCGACAACCTGGGCTTCGCGGCGTTCGGCCGGGTGACGCAGGGCATGGACGTGGTCGGCCGGATCTGGAACGCCCCCACCTCGCCGACTGAGGGCGAAGGCGTCTTCCGCGGCCAGATGCTCGACCCGACGATCCCGATCGTGCGCGCGAGCCGGGCTTAGTTAGCGCGTCACACCGTCCCTTCGAAACGCGAAAGCCGCCCGCGCCGGCGCGATCCGGAACTCCGGCAGGTGCGCCTCGACCAGATCGAACGTCTCCTCGGCGAGTGCGCCGATCTCGTCGACGGCTTGCCTCGGCGCCGCGCGCAGCAGCCGCCGGATGCGGCCGACGAGATCGTCGGGCTTGATCGGCAGCAGGCTCGCCTCCCAGTCCAGCCACTTGTGGAACGGATGTGGCGCGAACACCCGGTTCAGCCCGAACAGCGCGTCGAGCAGGCCTTGCAGGTTGTCGACGAGGTCGCGGTGCAGGAGCAGCACGTCGTCGCGGTCGACCAGCATCTCCAGGCGTTCCAATGGTCGCAGCGCCAGCCCCTTGGCCACCATGGCGATGGCCAGCCGGGTCGGATAGGCCGCGCATCGCTCGCGCCACGCGTCGATCAGCGGCTCGCCGTGCAGCGCCTCGCCGTGCAGCAGCGCAGTGATCCGCACCTGCAGCTCGGGCTCGGTGTCGGCGCGCTCGAGCGCGGCGGTCAGGTAGGCATCGATCGTCGACGTCAGGAAGTTGCCGGCGTCGAGCTTGACGCCGTCGATCCGGTAGCCGTCCGCCCATTCGTGCTCATCTTCCTCGGCGTAGACGCGCTCCCACCCGGCCCCCTCGACCGTCGCGATGCGCTCATCGTCGCTCGGCGGCCGTCGCCAGTAGACGTCGAGCTCGATGTCCGAGAGCTCGTCGGCCAGGCCGCGGGCGACGGAGCCGGCCAGCAGCACGGCGGCGACGGCGGGGTTGGCGACGTAGGCCGCAGCCGCGCGCCTGGCGATCGCGCGCCGCCGCTCGATCGCGTCCGGGCTGCTCATGCGGCGAGGCTGGCCTCGCGCATCACCTTCTCGGTCTCGGCGAAGCCCTCCAGCTTGCCGAGGGTGCCCAGTCCCTGCGCGACCAGGCCGGCCGTTGCGGTCGCAAACCGGCAGGCGTCGAGCGGCGCCCAGCCGCGGGAGAGGGCCGCGATGAAACCGGCGCAATAGGAGTCGCCGCAACTGGTGGTGTCGATCGGCTGGATGGCGTGCGCCGGGACGGTCCGGCGCTCGTCGCCCACCGAGACGTAGGACCCGTCGCCGCCGTTCTTGATGATGCAGGCCCCCGCGCCGAGGCCGCGGAAGAACTCGGCGGCGGCGGCAAGATCGTCCGCGCCGGACAGGAAGACCGCCTCGGCCGCGCTCGGCATGAAGTAGTCGACGTACGGCAAGAGCCGCGGCAGCTCCTCACGCGCCGAGCGCCGCGGCGAGATCAGGTCGCAGGTGACGACCGCGCCGGCCGCCTTCGCCGCCTTGATCAGCTCCGCGCCCGCCCCGCCGTCGGTCGTCGCGCCCGCCAACCGCGGCGTAGTGCACGAAGCCGCTGGCGCAGGCCGCGGCGACCACCGCGTCGCTGATCGAGGCGCCGCCGCCGGCGCCGGCCGCATGGTAGCTGGACCGCTGCCCGCCCGTCTCCACCGTCAGCAGCGTCGTCGAGGTGCGCTCGCCTGCCCGCGTGACCAGCAGGCGGGTGTCGATGCCGACCGACTCGAACCCGAGCCGGACAAAGCGCCCGATCAGGTCGTCGCCGACCGCACCGACGATCGTGGTCGGCACGCCCAGCTTGGCCGCGACCATCGCCGCGCCGCCCGCCGTGCCGGCCGGAACGCAGGCGATGCCGTCGATCAGGACCGCCCGTTCGGTATGGGTCAGCGCGTCCACCGGACGCGCGACGATGTCCAGCGTGGTGAGCCCGATCGTCAGCAGGCCGGATTTCATCGGGCGGCGCCGTAGCTGGTCCCGCGCGTCTTGGCGAAGAACTCGTCCCACTGCGCCGGCGTCAGCCGCGCCGGCTCGCCAAGCTGGCAAGCGAGCACGTACTGCCGGCACATGATCTCCAGCCGGTGCGCGAGACCCACGGCCGACCGCAGGCTGCGCCCGCGGCAGATCATGCCGTGGTTGGCGAGCAGGCAGGCGGTGCGGTCGGCGAGCGCCGCCGCCGCGCTCTGCGCCAGCGCCTCCGAGCCGTAGGTCGCGTAGGGCACGCACGGCACGTCGTCGCCGCCGAACACGCCCGACCAGATAGTGGAAGCCGGGCAGCGGCCGGTTGTGGCTGGCGACCGCGACGCAGTAGTCGGAATGGGTGTGGACGACGGCCCGGGCGTCCGGGTAGCGGCGGTAGATCGCCCAGTGCATCTGCCATTCGGAGGATGGCGCATGCGGGCCGCTCCAGGCGCCGTCCGGGCCGACGTAGACCACCGTCTCCTCGGCGATCGAACTCGGCCGACGCGCCGGTCGGCGAGATCAGCATGCCGTCGCCGCAGCGGCAGCTGAGGTTGCCCGAGGCCAGCTCGTTCAGCTTCAGCTCCGCCGATCGCCGGTATTGGGCGACCAGCTCGCGGCGCAGGGATGGCTCGTCGTCGCTCATGCTCGGCTCAGGTGTCTTCCTTGGCGAGAAGGCCCGGGTCGCCGCCGCGCGCCCTGATCACCAGCAGCACGATCACGCCGACGCCCAGCCACGCCACGCCGACGATCTTGGCGTTGGTCTGGGTGTTGAGCAACACGTAGCCGATGATGGCGAAGCCCAGCAGCGGCGCGATCAGGTGGGAGAACCACCGGCGGCTCTTCTGACGGACCATGAACCAGACCACCACCGAGACGTGGAGCGCCAGAAAGCCGGTCAGCGCGCCGAAGTTCACGATCGAGGTCAAGAGCTCGATCTGGTTGACCAGGAAGACGCCGAGCGCGAGCGTGATCGCCGCCACCAGCAGGATCGCCCGGTCCGGCGTCTTGCGCTTGGCGCCGACGTGGGCGAGCGCCCTCGGCAACATGCCGTCGCGGGCCATGCTGTAGATCAGCCGCGCCGTCGCCGCCTGCGCCGTGAGAGCGCCCGCGAGCCCGGAGAACAGCACGCCCAGGATCGACACCGACCAGCGCAGCGGCTCGCCGCCGATCGCCTTGGCGATGATGAAGAAGGCGGTGGCCGCCTCGTCCCCCGGCGCGAAGGACTTGCGATCCAGCACGAACAGCGAGGCGAGATAGGTCTGCAGCACGAAGAGGCCCGCCGCCAGCAGCAGCGAGGCCATCGTGGCCATGCCGACCGCGCGGGCGCCGCCCCTGGCCTCTTCGGTCAGCGTCGAGATCGCGTCGAAGCCGAGGAAGCTCAGCGCCGCCAGCGACAGCGCCCCGAAGACCAGCGACGGCGTCATCTTGGCCGGGTTGTAGAGGGGTGAGAGCGTCAGGTGCGCGCCGTTCACGCCGTGCGCCAGGCCGATCAGGCAGAGCGCCAGGAAGGCGCCCAGCAGCAGCAGCTGCATCGCCAGCAGCGCGATGCTGAGCTTGGCGGTGCTCTCGATGCCGACGATGTTCACGGCCGTGTTGATCCCCAGGAACAGCGCGACCAGCACCGGCTTTGGGGCGGCCGGGATCACGGCGTGGATCGACACCGCGCAGATCACGTAGATCAGCGTCGGCAGCAGCAGGTAGTCGAGCAGCAGCGCCCAGCCGGCCAGGAAGCCGGCGCTGACGCCGATGCCCCGGCCGGCATAGGCGTAGACCGATCCGGCGACCGGGAAGGCGGCCGACATCACCACGTAGCTGCGGGCGGTGAACAGCATCGCGACCAGCCCGACCGCATAGACCAGCGGCACCATGCCGTGGCTGGCGTTGAACACGAACCCGAACGAGCTCCAGGGCGCGATCGGGACGATGAACACCAGGCCGTAGACCAAGAGGTCGAACGGCGAGAGCGTGCGCTTCAGCTCCTGTTTGTAGCCGAACGACTCGAGACCGGCGGAGAGCGGGGCGCCGCTTTCGGGGGCGGCAAGGGCGGTCTCGCTCACCTAGGCGGTCAGCGCAGCAAGGCGGGTGTTCGGCGCCAGCTCGGCCGCCGCCAGCGCTTCGAACGCCTCTTCGGCGGCGTCCAGCGTCTGCTCGACGTCGTCCATGGTCAGGGCGTTCGAGATGAACATGTTGTGGAACGGGTGCATGTAGACTCCCCGCGAAACCATCTCGGCGCAGAAGCGGTAGCCCTTGCGCAGGTCGGGATCGTCGTCGAACAGGACCATCGGCATCGTCACTGGGCCGGTCTGCCGCAGACCGACACCGTGCCTTGCCGCCGCCTTCGCCATGCCCTCTCGCAGGCTGTGTCCAAGCGACTGGATGTTCTCCAGGTAGGGCGTGTTCATGATCCGGTCGAGCGTCACCAGGCCCGCGGCCATCGGGTCCGGACTGGAACCAGAACGAGCCCGTGTAGCGCACCTTCGAGGCGGCGGCGCGCGCCTTGTCGGAGCCCAGCAGCGCCGAGATCGGGTGGCCGTTGGCGATGCATTTGCCCCAGGCCGAAAGGTCCGGCTCCACGCCGACGACCGACCAGCTGCAGTCGCGGGCGAGCTTGAAGCCGGCGCGGACGTCGTCCACCACCAGCAGCGCGCCGGTCTTGTCGCAAAGCTCCCGGGCGCGCCGGGCGTAGGTCGGATCGGGCTCGGCCTGGTCGATGAGCACGTCATGCTTGAACGGCGTCGCGAAGATGGCCGCCAGGTCATCGCCCGCCGCCTTCACCGCGCGCTCGAGCGACTCGACGTCGTTGTAGACGCAGGAGATCCGCCCCGCCTTCTCGCCCGCGGTCACGCCCGGCGAACCCGAGCTCCAGGCCGCCATGCCGTGATAGGCGCCCTCGGCGATGATGATCTTCTCACGCCCGGTGTGGGCGCGGGCGATCATCGCGCCCAGCGTCGTCGCATCGGTGCCGTTCTTGACGAACACCGCCCAGTCGGCGTGGCTGACGATGCCGGTGAAGCGCTCTGCGAACTCGACCATCACCGGGGAGACGCCGGTCAGGGTGTCCGTCTGGCGCATCTGCCTGACGAAGGCGTCGTTGATCTCTTCGTCGCCGTAGCCGAACAGGTTCAGGCCGTAGGCGCACATGTAGTCGATGTACTCCTTGCCATCGACGTCGGTCATCCGGACGCCTTTGGCGGAAGTGAAGAACTGCGGGAAGTTCTCCGGCATCGACCGGGTCCCCAGGTGCCCGTAAATCCCGCGCGGGAATACACTCTGCGCACGCTGCTTCAACGCGTCCTGGCGGCTCATTCTCGCACCTCTTGCCGATCGCCCACATCCGTGACGGCGCGCCGCCGGCCTCGGACCCGATTGTAATCGAATAAGGCGCTGCGGACCGCCGTCAAGGCGCCTTCCGCGCGGCGATCGACCACAGCGGAGGGGTGTCGCTCCCGCCGTCGGCCTCAGGCATCGGAAGGCGCCCGCATGGGCATCACGGCGGGCAGGAACGTCTCGCAATAGGCAATCCCTGCGAGTTCCGACTCCCTGGCGAAGTCCTCGGTGATCCGGCCGTGCCGGGCATACGAGGTCATCCAGATCCCGTCGTAGATGCCGATCAGCGCTGCGAACTTTGTGTCGGCGTCGTGCAGATACGGCATCTCGAACAGCCTGTTCATCCGATCGTACATGGAAGCGGAGGCCGCCGATACGTTCTGGACGTCGAGCAACCGTATGTCGGCGATTACATTGGCGCCGAAGAACAGCTTCGACATGACCTTGTGGTCGTTGTAGTATTCGACGGCTCGCCGCATTTCTAGCGTGACGAAGTCTTGCCAGCGACGCAAAGCGCCGGGGTCGACCCGGCGGACGATGTGGCGGCTGAGCCCTGCCAGATAGCGCTCGGCCAGGGCGACGAACGCAGCCTCCTTGGTCGGGAACAGGTGGTAGACGGAGGCGGGCGGAACCTTGGCGGCGCCCGCGATGTCGTACAGCCCGACCTCGGTCATCTCCCTGTCGGCCAGCAGCACGTCGGCGGCGTCGAGCAGCATCTGGAAGCGCAGCCGGCTGCGCTGCTGCAGAGGCCGCCGAGGCTCCGCTGCGGTCGACGCCAAACGCACCGGCGCCGCTTTTCTCAACTGTTCCTCACCTGGAGACGTGGTGTCGCGGCCCAGGATCCTCCGACCCGGAGGCCAGGCCGCCGCCACTCGCGTATCAGTAGTGGTACGACAGGGCCACCCCGTATGTGCGCGGCGGTCCTTCGACCGGCTCGAGGAAGCCGAACGGGCTCGAGATGTCGCTCGACGTGAGATCATACTTCTGGTTCGCGACGTTTCGAACGAACACGCCGGCGCTCCAGTGCTGGGCGCTCTCGTAGTCGATGTTGAGGTTGTGCAGCCAATAGCCGTTCTGCTGGATGTACGGGTCGTTGGTCGAGTCGAACCAGTAGTGGCTGCGATAGTTGGAGTTCCAGCGGAAGTTGACGTCGTTTCCGTTGGCCAGCGCCCAGCGGTAGTTGATTGTTCCGGTGAACGTGAACTTCGGCGCGCTGGCCAGTTCCTTTCCGGTCAGCGAGAAGCCGCCGGAGAACTGGCCATTGTCCATGCGCGTGCGCAGCAGCGCCGGCTCGAGGTCGATGGTCAGGCCGTCGAACGGGACCGCGGTGATCTGGAACTCGGCGCCCTCGGTGTGCGAGGCCTGGGCGTTGCCCAGGACCAGCGCCGAGATCGGCTCGGGCTGACCGTTCGATGGTTATCGTCGAGAGCAAGTAAGCAAACACCTGCTCATTGTGGTAGGCGTTGTAGAACAGCGCGGCGTTCAGCACGAGGCGCTGGTCGAACAGCGTGGCCTTCTCACCCACCTCGTAAGCCGTGACGTCTTCGGGCTTTACCGGCCTCAATTGCAACAGCACCTGGTTCGGGTCGCTGCTGAGGAAGCTGCCGTTGAAGTCGCCGCTCTTGAAGCCGGTGGCGACGCTTCCGTAGGCCTGCGTCAGGTCGGTGATCTGGTACTTCAGCGCGACCCGGTAGGTGAAGTTGGAGGCCGACTGGCCCTCCTGCGGCGGCGTGATGATGTCCGTCAGCGGGCCGTAGTTGCCCTCGCCGCCCTGCTGGAACGTGGTGCCTTGCATATAGTCGAAGGTCTTGCGCTCCCAGGTGTAGCGCCCGCCGAGCGTCAGGGTGAAGCGCCGCCAGGTGTAGTCGCCCTGGGCGAACGCGGCCGCGGTGTCCGTCGTCTGCGCGCTGCGGTCGTAGACGATCTGGGCGATGCCGTCGAAGGCGCCGGGCCCCGGCGGAATGCCGAAACCGCCGCCCTGGTCGCCGGCGTAGAACAGCGACAGCGGCTGATTCTGCTTCAGGTTTTCGTGCAGGTAGTAGATCCCGGCGACCCAGTTGAAATCGTGCTCGCTCTGCGCGGCCCGGAACTCCTGGGTGTAGGTGTCCGACTTCACTCCATAGGTCGCGCGGATCAGGTTGAGCGGGTCCCCGTCGGTGTCCTCGGGGTGGAACTTGTCGTCGTACTGCCACGAGCTGATCGACGTCAGCGTGATCCGCCCCACCTTGTAGTCGGCGCGGAACTGCGAGATCGCCGCCAGGTTGGTGAGGTCCTGCGTCTCGGCGTACGCCCCCTGCCATTGCGGCGGCGTGCCGTAGCCGTACAGGTCGACGCAGCCGCCGGCGAACGCCTGCGCCGGACTGCACAAGGTCGGGGTCGGGGTGTTCTGCGTCCCAGGCACGAACACGCCGATGTGGCCATAGGGTTGCGGATGGTTCCGCACGTAGAGGACGTTGGTGTTGAAGTACAACTTCAGCCGGTCGTTGGGCTCGTACTGCAGCTGCAGCCGCACCGCCTCGTTCTGGACGTTGTCGTAAGACTGCCCGGTCAGGAAATTGTGCGTGTACCCGTCCGAGTGGTTGATCACTGCGGCGATACGGCCGTCGAACCCTGGCGCGATCGGGCCGCCGACCGCGCCCATCGCTTGCAGGGTGTTGTAGCTGCCGTACTCGCCGTGCGCGTCGGCCGTGAAGTAGTCGGTCGGCCGGTTGGAGGTGAACAGCAGCGCGCCGCCGCTGGTGTTGCGGCCGTAGAGCGTTCCCTGCGGTCCTTTCAGCACCTGCACTTGCGAGATGTCGAACATCGAGAAGTTCTGGACCCCGGGGGCGCTGAGGTAGACGTCATCGAGGTAGACGCCGTTCGGGCCGGCGTTGTTGGTGTCGAAGTCGTTCAGCCCGATCCCGCGAATGGTGATCAGCGGCTGGTTGCCGGCGCCGATCGGGCTGATGATCGTCACGTTCGGGGTGATCTGGCCGAGATCCTGGGTGCTCTTGATGCCGGCGGCGATCAGCTGCCGGCTCGAGATGGCCTGCACCGACACGGGCACTTCCTGGATGTTCTCGCTGCGCCGCTGCGCCGTCACCACCACCTCGCCGACGCGCGCGGTCAACTCAGGCGAAGGCTGGGGATTGGGCGTATCGGCGTGGGCGGCTTCGGTCGCCGCAAGCATCAGCGCGGCGGTTCCGGCCGCTGCCAGCAAGGCGGCCCGAGCCGCAGGCGGTCGCGCAACAGTCATGGCAGGGTCCCCCAACCCAGGCGTGCCCGCGGCCGAAACCTCTGTTCCGATGTCAGGCCCGCCAATTCAGCAGACCCGATCGAAAGATCAATCCTCGTCTTTGGACAAGTGTGAACAGCGCGCGAGCGGCATGGAAAATACGATTTGTGTCGAATTCGCCACCATCGGATCGCGCGCCGCCCCGCGGACGGCGGATCGAGGACAAGGTGTGAAAACGCCGCCCGCGAAGATGACGGCCCTAACGAAAATGGCCGGGGACTCGCCCCGGCCATCTCGTAAGTCCAGCAGGCTGGTGGAAGCTTACGCCTCCACCGACTCCTTGGCCGGTTCCTTGCCGGTGAGGTCCTCGCCGGTTTCCTGGTCGACGATCTTCATCGACAGGCGGACCTTGCCGCGGTCGTCGAAGCCCAGCAGCTTGACCTTCACCGTCTGGCCTTCCGTGAGCACGTCGGAGACCTTGTTGACGCGCTGGTTGGCGATCTGGCTGACGTGCACCAGGCCGTCCTTGGCGCCGAAGAAGTTCACGAAGGCGCCGAAGTCGACGATCTTGACCACCTTGCCGTCGTAGATCTGGCCGACCTCGGGCTCCGAGGTGATCGACTTGATCCAGTCGATGGCGGCCTTGATCTTCGAAGCCTCCGAGGCGGAGACCTTCACCTGGCCGTCGTCGTTGATGTCGACCTTGGCGCCGGTTTTCTCGACGATCTCGCGGATCACCTTGCCGCCCGAGCCGATCACTTCGCGGATCTTGTCGGTGGGGATGCTGATCGTCTCGATCTTCGGGGCGTACTCGCCGATCTCGTCGCGCGAGCGTGGTGAGCGCCTTGGCCATCTCGCCGAGGATGTGCAGGCGGCCGTCCTTCGCCTGGGCGAGGGCCTTCTGCATGATCTCCTCGGTGATGCCGGCGATCTTGATGTCCATCTGCAGCGAGGTGATGCCGTCGGCGGTGCCGGCGACCTTGAAGTCCATGTCGCCCAGATGGTCCTCGTCGCCGAGGATGTCGGAGAGCACCGCAAAGCCGTCCGGCTCCAGGATCAGGCCCATGGCGATGCCGCTGACCGGCTTCTTGATCGGCACGCCGGCGTCCATCAGCGCCAGCGACGAGCCGCAGACCGTCGCCATCGACGACGAGCCGTTCGAACTCCAGTGATCTTCGGAGACGATCCGCAGCGTGTAGGGGAACTCCTCGGCGCTCGGCAGCAGCGGGCGGATCGCCCGCCAGGCCAGCTTGCCGTGGCCGACGTCGCGGCGGCTCGGCGCGCCCATGCGGCCCGTCTCACCCACCGAGAAGGGCGGGAAGTTGTAGTGCAGCATGAAGGGCTCGTAGTACTTGCCGTCGAGCGCATCGATCAGCTGCTCGTCGTCGCCGGTGCCGAGCGTGGCGACCACCAGCGCCTGGGTCTCGCCGCGCGTGAACAGCGCCGAGCCGTGGGCGCGGCTGAGCACGCCGACTTCCGAGACGATCGGCCGGACCTTGTCCACCGCGCGCCCGTCGATGCGGATGCCGGTGTCGAGGATGTTGCGGCGCACGACGTCGGCTTCCAGTTCCTTGAAGACGTCGCCGAACTTGGTCGCATCGATGCCGGTCGGGTTGGCCTCCGACTTGCCGAGCTTGGCCAGCGCCTTCTCGCGCGCCGCTTCGACGGCGTGGTGGCGCTCGCCCTTGGCGACGATCTTGAACGCCGACGCCAGGTCCGCGCCGATCAGCTTCTTGGCTTCGGCCTTCACCGCTTCGGTGTCGTCGACGGCGAAGTCGAACGGCTCCTTGGCCGAGTGCTCGGCCAGCTCGATGATCGCTTCGATCACCTGCTTGTTGGCCGCGTGGGCGAACATCACGCCGCCCAGCACTTCTTCCTCGTTCAGCTCCTTGATCTCGGATTCCGACCATCATCACCGCATCGTCGGTCGAGGCGACGACGAGGTCCATGCGGGTGTCCTTCATCTGGTCGAGGGTCGGATTGAGGACGTACTGGCCGTCGATGAAGCCGACGCGGGCGCCGGCGATCGGGCCCATGAACGGCGCGCCGGAGATCACCAGCGCGGCCGACGAGGCGATCATCGCCACGATGTCGGGATCGTTCTCGAGGTCGTGGGCGAGCACCGTCGCCACCACCTGCACCTCGTTCTTGAAGCCCTTGACGAACAGCGGGCGGATCGGACGGTCGATCAGGCGGCTGGTCAGCGTCTCCTTCTGCGAAGGCGCGCCCTCGCGGCGGGGGAACGAGCCGGGGATCTTGCCGGCGGCGTAGAACTTCTCCTGGTAGTTGACGGTCAGCGGGAAGAAGTCCTGACCGGCTCTGGGCGCTCTTGGCGTAGACCGCGGTGGCGAGCACCATGGTCTCGCCGTAGGTGGCCAGCACCGCGCCGTCGGCTTGACGGGCCATGCGGCCGGTTTCGAGTGTCAGGCGGCGGCCGCCCCACTCGATGGTCTTACGTTTGATATCGAACATTGGTTGTCTTTCTTTCGTGTCCCGAGGGCCCATTCCCTCGGGCTGCGGACAGGGGCGGAACGGCTAGTCCTCTTGCGGATCCGGGAGTCCTCTCCATGCGACAGGCGGGTGAGGACCATAGCTGCAGCCCTCGGCGTACATGTTGCGGGGCGACACTTCGCCCGGCGTTCACGTCCAGGTCCGCGGCCTGTCAGCCGGACCTAAGCGACGAGTCTCGAATATAGGCGCGTTCAGTCGGAAAACGCGAACGCGCGTCGTGCGCCTCTCCGGCGCAGGTCTCTATCGGCGCTGGCCAACCGTGTCGCGGATGCTGAGCGCCTTGATGATCGTCTGATAGCGGCCCTCATCGGACGCCTTCAGGTGGTCAGCAGCGAGCGGCGCTGGGAGACCAGCTGCAGCAAGCCGCGGCGCGAGTGGTTGTCCTTCTTGTGGGTCTTGAAGTGCTCGGTGAGGTTCGCAATCCGCTCGGAAAGGATCGCCATCTGCACTTCGGCGGACCCGGTGTCCGCTTCGCCGCGGGCGTGGGTGTGGATCAGTTCCGCCTTGCGTTCGGCCGTAATCGACATCGGGTATTCTCCGCTCAGAGAGTTGAAAGACCCGCACCGGATTGAGCCGTCCCGCGCGCATCTCGCAGAGCGCCACGATCGTTGCTCCCTCGAATGCAGCGACGGTGCGCGAACCTGACTTAAGGCTCGCCTTCAACGCCTCCGCCTGCCGGGGAAGAAGGACGATCGATCGTCCCTGCGTCAGCCTGAAGGCGTCTTCGGTGGTCAAGGCCAGGGCCGGGATGTCGTCCAGCGCGGTCTCGACCGGAAGCAGCGCCTCCGGGCGGGCGCCGCTATTGCACAATTCCTCCAGCATTTCCAGGGTTATCGCCCGCTCCTCGGCCAACGGCCCGACGCGGGTGCGACGAAGCGCGCTGACGTGGCCGCAGGCGCCGAGCGCGGCGGCGAGGTCGCGCACCACGGCGCGCACGTAGGCGCCCTTGCCGCAGGCGCAGCTCCAGCTCGATGTGGTCGGCGTCCGGCTCGCCGGCGACCTCGATGCCGTGGATGCTGACCGTGCGCGGCGCCAGATCCAGCTCGACGCCCTCGCGGGCCAGGTCGTAGGCGCGCTCGCCGTCCACCTTCACCGCCGAGAAGGCCGGCGGGATCTGCTGGATCTCGCCGACGAAGGCGGGCAGCGCCGCCTCGACCTCGGCGCGCGACGGCCGCACCGTCGGAGGTCGCGGTGACCTGGCCCTCGCGATCGAAGCTGGCGGTGGTCTCGCCCCAGGCGATGGTGAACCGGTAGGTCTTGCCGGCGTCCATCAGGAACGGCACGGTCTTGGTCGCCTCGCCGAGCGCGATCGGCAGGATGCCGGTGGCCAGCGGATCGAGCGTGCCGGCGTGCCCGGCCTTCTGCGCATTGAACGCCCGCCGCACCCGCCCCACCGCCTGCGTCGAGGTGAGGTTCAGCGGCTTGTCCAGGCAGATCCAGCCGGAGACCGCCTCGCCCTTGCGGCGGCGGGCCATCAGTCCTCGCCCTCGACGTCCCGCCGGATCCGCGGGTCGGCGAGCAGGCGGTTCATCTTCTCGGCGACGTCGAAGCTCTCGTCGTGGACGAACTTCAGGTCGGGCGTGAAGCGCAGGTCGATCCGGTGGCCGAGCCGGCCGCGCAGGAAGCGCGTGACGCGGTTCAGCGCCGCCGATCACCTCGGCCGCGTTCGCGCCGCCCAACGGCTCGGCGAAGCAGACCGCGTGCCTCAGGTCCGGGCTCATGCGCACCTCGGTGATCGTCACCGAGACGCCCGCCAGCGCCGGGTCCTGCAGGTCTTCCTCGCGCAGGATCTCCACCAGCGCATGGCGGACCAGTTCGCCGGCGCGCAGCTGCCGCTGGGACGGCGCGTGGGAGGCGCCCTTGTTGGCGCGCTGGCGATTCTGGGTGGGTCGGGGCATGGCGTCTTCAGGCTGGCTGGCCCGGCGGCCGGTTCGAACGGCGCGCGCGGGGAGGCGGGGCTTCTAGTCGCAGCGCCGGCCCAAGTCCAGCCGCGCCGCACCGCTTTCAGGTCTCGCCCAGGCTCTGCTAAGGGAGCGGCGTCATGAAGAAACGCTTCACCCAACAGCACATCGATGCGTGGCGCCGCGACGGCGCGGTGCTGATCCCCAACTTCTTCACCCGCGCCGAGGTGGCCGCCGTGCAGGCCGACTACCGGCGGGTCTTCGACCGCGCCGGCGCCGACGAGGCGCTGGTGAAGAAGAAGGACGGCGAGATCGGCAAGTTCAATCCGGCCCAGTTCACCGGCGTGCAGGTGCTGCCGCTGGACTGCTCGCCGGCGCTGAACCTGGTCGGCGTGCACCCGGCGCTGATCGAGTTCTCGAAGCGGGCGATGGCCTGCGACGAGGTGCAGGTCTACCAGTCCCAGGCCTGGGCGAAGTTCACCGGCGAGGCCGACTACGATCAGCCGTTCCACTGCGACTACGTCAACCACACGCTGACCGGCCCGTCCGACGTGCCGCGGCACAACTCGGTGACCTTCATCTGCCTCTTCAGCGACGTCACCGAGGCGCACGGGCCGACCCACTATGTGACCCGGCCGGACTCCGAGAAGATCGCCGGACCGGAGGCGACGCTGACCGGCGCGGCCGGGTTGCAGGCGGCGCTCTCCGAGCACGAGCGCTCGGCCGCCGGCCCGGCCGGCAGCCTCTTCGTCTACGGCATCGACATCTGGCACCGCGGCACCAACCTCACCGCGCCGGGCGGCCACCGCTACGTGATGACCACCTGCTTCAAGGACGTGAGGAACACCTCGATCGCCTTCACCGCCTGGCAGTTCCACCACATGAAGCCCTGGCGCAACATCATCGAGTACGGCAGCCCTGAGCAGCTCGCCTGCTTCGGCGTGCAGAAGCCGGGCGACCCCTATCTGGACCCCGCTCACCCTGGCGCGCGCCCAGGCCCGCTATCCCGGCTGGGACCTGACCCCCTGGCGCGAGGCGATGGTCGCCAGCGCGCCTTCAGAGGCCGCTGCGTAGCTTCAGGTCCAGCCATAGGCCGGCCGGCAGGGTGTCCAGCACCGGCGTCGTCGGTAGCCCGGCGGCGGACAAGAGCTCGGCCGTCCAGTCGTTGCAGACGTGGATGAGGCTGAAGCGCTCGACGCTGGCGAAGAACGCCTCGTCCGGATCGCGGGCAGCCGACAGCGGAACCGGCGCGCCGGCCCTGGTGAGCGCGAAGCTGCGATCGACCCGCGCCATCAGCGCCGCCAGTCCGGCGCTGGAGAGCGCGATGCGGCGCACGCCCTCGCGTCCAGGCGAGGTCGGGCCGGCGCGGCACGCCCTCCAGGTGCACCGTGGTCGGCCGCCCGCCGAGCGCCGCGCTGAGGGCGTCGGCGAGCCGGCCCTGCCAGGGGCTGGACGCCTCGTAGAACCGCGCATCGCCCCAGCCGACCATGATCCAGTCGTCCGCACTGGCCGCCGCCGCCGCCTTCGCCAGCGGCCCGCCATGCGCCATGATCGCCGCCCGCGGCAGGACGAGATCGGCGTGGAACCCGTTGTCGACGAGGTAGATCACCTGCGCATCGGCTGGCCTGGGCGGATAGAGCTTGGGATCGCCGGACCGCGCGCTCGCCAGCGCGACGACGAGCAGCAGCAACAACAGCACGGCGCCGAACGGACGGAGTCTCATCGCGCCCACCGCTTCCCGGTAGCCCTCTCCCCGCTTCCGGTAGGGCGAGGGCTACACAAGGCGCGGCGAGGCGGGACAGCTCACTTCCAGATCGGCTTGCCCGTCCCCGGCAGCCCGAGCCGCGGCCATTTCTCGGTCACCGTCTCGATCACCGCGTCGTCCATGCGGATCTGCCGGCCCCATTCGCGGTGGGTTTCCGGCGGCAACTTGTTGGTGGCGTCGAGCCCGATCTTGGAGCCCAGGCCGCTCTCGGGCGAGGCGAAGTCGAGATAGTCGATCGGCGTGTCTTCGACGAGGGTGATGTCGCGCGCCGGGTCCATGCGGGTGGAGATCGCCCACATCACGTCCTTCCAGTCGCGCGCGTCGATGTCGTCGTCCACCACGATCACCCATTTGGTGTACATGAACTGGCGCAGATACGACCACACCGCCATCATCACGCGCTTGGCGTGGCCGGGATAGGCCTTCTTCATCGACACCACCGCGATGCGGTAGCTGCAGCCTTCCGGCGGCAGCCAGAAATCGACGATCTCGGGGAATTGCTGCCGCAGCAGCGGGACGAACACTTCGTTCAGCGCCTCGCCCAGCACCGACGGCTCGTCCGGCGGGCGGCCGGTGTAGGTGGAGAGATAGATCGGATCGCGCCGCATGGTGATGGCGGTGACGGTGAAGACCGGGAACTGCTCGACCGAATTGTAGTAGCCGGTGTGGTCGCCATACGGCCCTTCGTCGCGATAGTCGTCGAGCAGCACCTCGCCCTCGATCACGATCTCGGCCTCCGCCGGGACCTTCAGCGGCTGGGTCTACGCGGCGACCAGCTCGACCGGCGCGCCGCGCAGCAGCCCGGCGAACTGATATTCCGACAGCGTGTCCGGCACCGGCGTCACCGCCGCCAGGATGGTGCCCGGATCGGCGCCGATCACCGCGCAGGCGGGCAGCGGCGTCGCGCTTGCCGGCGCCTTCCAGCGGCGGTGATGCTGCGCGCCGCCGCGATGGGCGAGCCAGCGCATGATGGTGTGGTCCTGTTCCAGCACCTGCATGCGGTAGATGCCGAGGTTGAAGTTGTCCTCGCGGCTTCGGCTCGGCCCCTTGGTCACCACCAGCGGCCAGGTGATCAGCGGCGCCGGCTCGCCCGGCCAGCAGGTCTGGACCGGCAGCTTGCCGAGATCGATGTCGGTCGCCGCGCCAGACCACCTGCTGCACCGGCGCGCGGCGTCACCGTCTTCGGCCGCATGGCCATCACGGTCTTGGCCAGCGGCAGCAGCTCCAGCGCCTCCTTCATCCCGCGCGGCGGCTCGGGCTGGCGCAGGAACGCCAGCAGCTCGCCGACTTCGCGCAGGTCCGCGGCGCTGGTGCGCTCCTTGCCCTGCATGGTCACGCCCATGGCCACGCGCTTCACCGTGCCGAACAGGTTGACGAGCACGGGGATCGGCGAGATGCGACCCGTCGGCGCGGACCGGCTTCTCGAACAGCACCGCCGGCCCGCCTTCGGCGATCAGCCGCGTGCGGATCTCGGTCATCTCCAGCACGGTCGAGACCGGCTCGCGCACCCGCACCAGCTCGCCCTCGGCCTCGAGCCGGGCGATGAAGTCGCGAAGGCTGCGATAGGCCATGGCGTCCCGCCGCGTTGAAACGGGGCCTTTGAACCACGAAAAACACGAAAAGCGCGAACGGCTTCTCGCCCCCTTATTCCACCAACGGTGTCATCCCGGAGAGCCCGCCGCCAGGCGGGACTCATCCGGGATCTCTGCAAGCCGCGGCGCGCGTCAGAGGTCCCGGATCTGCGCCGCTTCGCGGCTTGTCCGGGATGACGAAGAGGTAGCGGCGCGTTCGTGCTTTTTCGTGTTTTCGCGTTCCGAGAGAACTACGCTGCCGCCGGTTGCCCGAGCTTGCGCGTGCCCGCGGCCGCCGGTTTCAGCGGGTCGATCACGAACCGCACTGGCATGTAGGTCCAGTTGGCCGAGATCCAGGTGGCCGGCAGGTGATTGCTGACCGTCAGCGTCGGCGCGCCGAAAGCCGCGATGTCGAGCGCGTGGTAGTGCGCCGGCCCGCGCCGCGCCTCCTTGATCTGGAACTCGAACTCCTCGGCGATCAGCGTCGGCGCGCCGTCCAGCGACGGCCAGCACGCTGTTCTGCACATGCAGCACGTCGACGCCGGCGATCTGGGTCGGGATTCTCGATCACCGCGTCGAGCACCGCGCGGCCACCCGCGATCACCTTCGCCTCGAAGCCGAAGTGGCGCTTCTTCAGCGACACCGTCTCGGCCACCGCCAGGCGCTTGCCGTAGCCGTTCTCCAGCCAGGCCGAGACCTGCTCGTTGTCGGTGAAGCCGCCCAGCACGTAGCCGACGTAGTGGTTGGTGGCGCGGGCGTGCAGCCGCAGCTCGGCGGTGGTGAACGGGCCGAACGGGCTGTCGTCGTGGCGCGCGCAGGATCAGCGAGCAATAGGTCGGGAACGGCGGATGCAGCGCCGCCGGCAGCGCGGCGATCGCCGCCTCCGAGAGCACCTCGAAGGTGAGCGCGAGCACCTGCGCGTTCTCCAGCTCGATGCGGTCCTCGGCCAGCGCCTTGATGACCGGCAGGCCGTCGGCGGTGGGCTTGTAGCCTCCGAAGATGGGCATGGCGGCGCTCCCCTACTCGGCCGCGACCGCGGACTTCGCCCGCGCGTCTTCCTTGAAGTGCGGCATCACCTCCTTGGCGAACAGCCGCAGCGACGCCAGCACCTCGGCCTGCGGCACCGTCTCCAGCGCGTTCAGCAGGAAGTTGACGCAGTCGATGCCGGTGGCTTCCCAGTTCTTCAGCACCTCGGTGATCCGCTTCGGATCGCCGACCGCCAGGCCCGGCGGCGGCCCCGGCATCTCGCCCGGCACGGCGGACTGGCGGCGCACCTGCGGCAACAGGCCGAAACTGCCGTACGACGGCGAGGCGTAGACCTCGCGCGCCGAGACCAGCTGCGCGGCGGCGTAGCCGAACGTGCCGGAGAGCCGAGGCCGGTCTTCTGTCCGACGGCGTTGTCCTCGTGGCAGTAGAGGAAGTTGACGGTGGCGACCTGGTCGTTGATCGCGCCGGCCGGCTCGCAGGTCTGCAGCACCTTGCGGTAGGTCTTCACCCGCCGCTCCTGCTCGGCGAAGTCGTTGAAGGTGAGGCCGAGCGCGCCGATGCCGTGCTCGGCGGCGTCGATCTCGGTGCCGGGGCTGGTGACCGCCACCCACAGCGGCGGGTGCGGCTTCTGGTAGGGCTTCGGGATCACCGCCCGCTCCGGCATCGAGAAGCAGACGCCGTCGTGGGCGTAGCGCTCGTTCATCCACATCTTCGGCAACGCCCGGACGATCTCGGCCCAGGTGGCCTTGGTGAGGTCGGGGTTGGCGCGGAAGCCGCCGAGCTCGGTCCAGGTGGCGCTGCGGCCGGTGCCGACGTCGAGCCGCCCGCCCGAGACCAGGTCGAGCACCGCCGAGCGCTCGGCGATGCGGATCGGGTGGTTGATCTCCGGCACGCAGACGTTGATGCCGTGGCCGACCCGGATGTTCTGGGTTTTCGCCGCCACCGTCGCCAGGAAGATCTCCGGCGCCGGGCAGTGCGAGTATTCCTCCAGGAAGTGGTGCTCCACCGCCCAGACGTGGTCGAAGCCCAGCTGGTCGGCCAGCACGCACTGCTCGATGCAATTGGCGTAAACCTGCCGCTCCGTCTCCGGCCCCCAGGGGCGCGGCACGCTGATCTCGTAGAAGATGCCAAACTTCATGGGGTCCCTCCCATTTCGTCCGCGGAACGTTGCGACCCGAACGGCGCCCGCTGGCAAGCATGCCGCGGGGTGAGAGCGCCCGTCACGAACGCGCGAGCGCCGGCCTCAGCCTTCCCCCGACAACCCGCTCATCCCGGCGAAAGCCGGGACCCAGGCAGGACGCCTTGAAGGAGCGCAGAGACTGCCGGCATGGCTGCGCCGCAGGCATCGCTGTTCCGAAACACGAAGACAGCAAGAGCCGAAGCGCACCAAGACGTTCGAGCCCTTGGTGAGCTTTGCTTCCTTCGTGTTCTTGGTGTGACCATGACAGCGCCTGCGGCGCGCACCTGCTCACCGATCCGCTCGCCTCTCACTCAGTCCTGCCTGGGTCCCGTCTTCGACGGGATGAGCGGGATGGAGGTGGTGGCTATAGGGGCGGTCATCGCCTACCTACGCGCCATGGCGCTCTCCAAGATCTGCGGACTTTCGACGGCCGAGACCGTGGCGGCGGCGATCGCCGGGCGGGCGGCTTATGTCGGCTTCAATTTCTTCGAGAAGAGCCCGCGCTACGTCACGCCGCAGGCGGCGGGGCGGCTCGCGCAGCCCGTCCAGGGCAAGGCGAAGATCGTCGCGGTGACGCGTCGATCCGTCCGACGCGCTGCTGCGCGAGATCGCCGAGGCCCTGCACCCCGACTTCATCCAGCTGCACGGACGCGAGACGCCGGCCCGGGTGCGCGAGGTCGCCATGCGCACCGGCGCGGGGACCATCAAGGTGATCTCGGTCGGCGAGGACGGCCGACCTCGCGCAAGCTCGCCGAGTTCGAGGCGGTGGCCGACCACCTGATGCTCGACGCCAAGGCCGCCGCCGGGCGCCGACCGGCCCGGCGGTCACGGCACGGCGTTCGACTGGATCGCTGACCTACGGGCGCAAGTTCGCGCGGCCGTGGTTCCTGGCCGGCGGGCTCGACCCCTACAACGTGGCCGAGGCGGTGCGGCTCTCGGGCGCGCCGATCGTCGACGTTTCCTCTGGCGTGGAGCGCGGGGCCGGACTAAAGGACCCGGCTCTCATCGAGGCCTTCCTGCAGGCGGCGCGCCCGCGCCTGACGTCCAAGACCGTGACCAAGCCCCTGACAATCCCAACGACTATTCGGCCTATCCCGACGCCGCCGGGCGATTCGGCGACTACGGCGGGCGCTATGTCGCCGAGACGCTGATGCCGCTCGTGCTGGCGCTGGAGACCGCCTGGCGCGAGGCCAAGGCCGATCCGGCCTACCAGGGCGAGCTGCGCTCGGAGCTGACCCACTACGTCGGGCGCCCGAGCCCGCTCTATTTCGCCGGGCGGCTGTCCGAGCACCACGGCGCGCGCATCTGGCTGAAGCGCGAGGAGCTGAACCACACCGGCTCGCACAAGATCAACAACTGCCTCGGCCAGATCCTGCTGGCGATGCGGATGGGCAAGCCGCGCATCATCGCCGAGACCGGGGCCGGCCAGCACGGCGTCGCCACCGCCACGGTCTGCGCCCGCTACGGGCTGCCCTGCGTCGTCTACATGGGCGCGGTCGACGTCGAGCGGCAGGCGCCCAACGTCGCGCGCATGCGGCTGCTGGGCGCCGAGGTGCGCCCGGTCACCAGCGGCTCGGCGACCCTGAAGGACGCCATGAACGAGGCGCTGCGCGACTGGGTGACCAACGTCTAGGACACCTACTACATCATCGGCTCGGTCGGCCGGCCCGCACCCCTATCCGGAGATGGTGCGCGACCTGCAGCGGGTGATCGGCGAGGAGGCGCGCGCGCAGGTGCTGGCCGAGGAAGGCCGGCTGCCGGACGCCGCGGTGGCCTGCGTCGGCGGCGGCTCCAACGCCATCGGCCTGTTCCACCCGTTCCTGGACGACGACGTGCGCCTGTTCGGCGTCGAGGCGGCCGGCCATGGGATGGCGAGCGGCCTGCACGCCGCGGCGATCAACGGCGGGCGGCCGGGCGTGCTGCACGGCAACCGCACCTACCTGCTGCAGGACGCCGGCGGCCAGATCACCGAGGCGCACTCGATCTCCGCCGGCCTCGACTATCCCGGCATCGGCCCCGAGCACGCCTTCCTGCACGACGTCGGCCGCGTCACCTACCTGTCGGCCACCGACGAGGAGACGGTGGCGGCGTTCCAGCTGCTGGCCCGGCTGGAGGGCATCCTGCCGGCGCTGGAATCGGCCCACGCGCTGGCCCGGCTCGGCGACGTGGCGCAAGATCGTCGGCCCGGACGGGATCATCGTGCTCGGCCTCTCCGGCCGCGGCGACAAGGACCTCGACACGGTGCTCGCGCGGACGGGGTCACCAGCGTGACCGTCGCCCGTCTCGACGCCCGCTTCGCCGCGCTGAAGCGCGAGGGCCGCGCCGGGTTCGTGGCCTATGTCATGGCCGGCGATCCCGACGCCGAGGTCTCGCTCGCCGTGCTGAACGGCCTGCCGGGCGCCGGCGCGGACGTCATCGAGCTGGGCTTTCCGTTCTCCGATCCGATGGCCGACGGCCCGTCGATCCAGCGCGCCGCGCTGCGGGCGCTGCAGGCCGGCATGACGCTGGAGGGCACACTCGGGCTCGCCAAGCGTTTCCGTGAGGGCGACGCAACCACGCCGATCGTGCTGATGGGCTACCTGAACCCGATCCTCTCCTACGGCCTCGAAGCCTTTGCGACCGATGCCGCCGCGGCCGGCGTCGACGGGGTGATCGTCGTCGACTGCCCGCCGGAGGAGGCCGATCCGCTGCTGGCGGCGTTCGAGCCGGCCGGCCTCGCGCTCGTGCGGCTCGCCACGCCCACCACCGACGATGTCCGCCTGCCGACCGTCGTGAAGCGCACCTCCGGCTTCGTCTACTACGTCTCGGTCGCCGGGGTGACCGGCGTGAAGGCGGCCGACGCGTCGGTCGTCGCGCCGGCGGTGGCGCGGGTGCGCGCGGCGTCCGGCCTGCCGGTGGCGGTCGGTTTCGGCATCCGCACGCCGGAGCAAGCTGCAGCTGTGGCCCGAATCGCCGATGCCGCGGTGGTCGGCACCGCGCTGGTCGATGCGATCGAGGGCGCGGTCGCACAGAACCGTGATCCCGTCGCAAAAGTTTTGGAGACCGCGGCGGCGCTCGCTAAAGCCGTGCGATCCGCGCGGGCTGCTACAGGGGCTGTGTAGGGCACGGCATGGCTTTGGCTGAAGACAAACGCAACAAGCCCGTCCGCAATCCGCCCGCCACCACGGGGCGTGAGCGTGGCGGCTGGCTCGCCAAGATTGCGCCCGGCGTACGCAAGCTGGTCGCCAAGCGCGAGACGCCGGACAACCTCTGGGTAAAGTGCCCCGACACCGGGGAGATGATCTACCGGCCCGACCTCGAGGCGGCGCTGTGGGTCACCCCCGCCGGCCGCCACATGCGCATCACGCCGGATCTGCGCTTCGCCTACACCTTCGACGCCGGCCGCTTTAGAGAGCTGCCGGCGCCCAAGACGCCGGACGATCCGCTGCAGTTCACCTACGGCAAGCCGTACAAGGCAAGCCTGGATGCAGCGCGCAAGGCGACCGGCGACACCGACGCCATGAGCGCCGCGGTGGGCGAGATCGACGGCGTCGAGACCGTCGTGCTGGTGGAGAACTTCGCCTTCGTCGGCGGCTCGCTCGGCATGGGCGTCGGCGAGATGTTCATCGCCGCGGCCGCGGAAGCCGTGAGGCGCCAGGCGCCGCTGGTGATCTTCGTCGCCTCGGGCGGCGCGCGGATGCAGGAGGGCCCCTTCTCGCTGATGCAGATGGCCCGGACCACGCTGGCCGTCGAAACCATGCGGCAGGCCCACCTGCCGTACGTGGTGGTGCTCACCGACCCCACCTACGGCGGCGTCACCGCCTCCTACGCCATGCTGGGCGACGTACATCTGGCCGAGCCCGCCGCGCTGATCGGCTTCTCCGGGCGCCGGGTGATCGAGCAGACCATCCGCGAGACCCTGCCGGCCGGCTTCCAGACCGCCGAGTTCCTGGTCGAGCGCGGCATGGTCGACCGCGTCGTCACCCGCAAGGAGCTGCCGAGGGTGCTGGGCTCGATCCTGCGCACCCTGATGATGGGGCGCGTCCGGCTTTCCGCGGCGTGAACGACCGCGGCTGGCTCTCGCGCCTCGCGCCCGGCGTTGTGCGCCGCGCGGTGACGCGGCGGGCCGCCAGGGACCTCTGGATCAAGTGCCCGGAGACCGGCGAGCTCTGCTACCGGCCGGACCTTGAGGCGGCGCTCTGGGTGACGCCCAGCGGCCATCATATGCGGATCGGCCCGGACCAGCGCTTCGCCTGCACGTTCGATGGCGGCGCCTACGAGCGGCTGCCGGTGGTGATCACGCCCGACGATCCGCTGCAGTTCAGCTACGCCAAGCCCTACAAGCCGGCGCTGGCGGCGGCGCGCAAGGCCACCGGCGAGCGCGACTCGATGGCCGCCGCGGTCGGGCGCATCGACGGTGTCGAGGCCGTTGTGCTGGCGCAGAACTTCGCCTTCATCGCCGGCTCGCTGAGCATGGCGGCCGGCGAGACCTTCGTGCAGGCCGCGGAAGAAGCGCTGCGGCGCAAGGCGCCGCTGGTGATCTTCACCGCCGCGGCAGGCGCACGCATGCAGGAAAGCGCGCTGGCGCTGATGCAGATGGCGCGCACCAGCGCGGCGATCCAGCTCGTGAAGGCGCGGGCCCTGCCCTACGTCGTGGTGCTGACCGATCCGACCATCGGCGGCGTCACCGGCGTCCTACGCCATGCTGGGCGACGTGCAGCTGGCCGAGCAGGGCGCGGTGATCGGCTTCACCGGCCGGCGGGTGATCGCGCAGACCATCCGCGAAACGCTGCCGGACACCTATCAAACCGCGGATTTCCAGGTAGAACGCGGCATGGTCGACCAGGTGGTGCCGCGCAAGGAGCTGCCCAAGGTGATCGGCTCGGGTGCTGCGCGCACGCATGATGGGGCCGACCGCCTTTCCGCCGCTTGATCCTGACCCCCGCCCGCCCCGACTACGACGCCCTGCGCGCCTCCGACGTCACCATCGCGCGCCTGCGCGCCCTGCATCCGCCGCTGATCGACCTCTCGACCGGCCGCGTGAAGCGCCTGCTGGCCGCGCTCGGCCATCCGGAGCGCCGGATGGGGCCGGTGATCCACGTCGCCGGCACCAACGGCAAGGGCTCGACCTGCGCCTACCTGCGCGCCATCGGCGAGGCGGCGGGGCTGAAGGTGCACGTCACCGCCTCGCCGCACCTGGTGCGCTTCGCCGAGCGCATCCGCATCGCCGGCAAGCTGATCGGCGAGGACGAGCTGGCTGAGCGCATCGACGAAGTGGAGGCGGCCAACGCCGGCCAGCCGATCAGCTTCTTCGAGATCACCCAGGCGCTCGCCTTCCACGCCTTCGCGCAGGACCCGGCCGACCTCGTGGTGGTCGAGGTGGGGCTGGGCGGCCGCTTCGACGGCACCAACGTGTTCGACGCGCCGGCCGTCACGGTGATCACGCCGGTCGACTACGACCACCTGGAGATGCTGGGTCCCGAGCTCTCAAGATCGCCTGGGAGAAGGCCGGCATCATCAAGCGCCGGCCGACCGGTCAGTCGTGGCGCGGCAGCTGGACGAGGCGCTGGGCGCGATCGAGCGCGAGGCCGAGAGCGCTGGGCGCGCCGATGACGCTGATGGGCCGCGACTTCGACGCCTACGAGCAGGCCGGCCGGCTCGTCGTGCAGCTGGAGGATCGGTTGCTCGACCTGCCGCCGCCCAGCCTCTTCGGCGCGCCACCAGTTCGCCAACGCCGGCCTGGCGGTCGCCGCCATCCTGGCGTTCGGCGATCCGCGCATCGACGAGGACGGCGATCGGCCGCGGCATGTCGAGCGCGGTCGTGGCCCGGCCGCTTCCAGGCGCTGACCAAGGGGCCGCTTGGCGAAGGCGGCGAAGCCGCGCGGCGCCGACCTTTGGCTCGACGGCGCCCACAACCCGCATGCCGGCGCGGCGCTGGCCGAGACGGTGGGACGGCTGGCGGCGCGCGACGGGCGGCCCGTCGTGCTGATCGTCGGCATGCTGGGCCGCAAGGACGCGTCCGGCTTCTTCCCGCACTTCAGCGGCGCTGGCCCCGCGCGTCTTCACCACCGCGTTCGACTCGCCCAACGCCACGCCGCCGGAAGATCTCGCCGCCGCGGCGCGCGGCCGCGGGGCTGCAAGCCGAGGCGGTGGACGGCGTCGAAGCGGCGCTGACGAAGGCGCTCGCCCGCCCGGCCCGCCGCCGCACGTCATCATCTGCGGCTCGCTGCACTTCGTCGGCGACGTCCTGGCCATGTCGCCGGAGACGTGGCCGACGTAGCGCGTCACCCTCAGCCCGCTCTTCCCCGCGAAAGCGGTGACCCAGATTTCTGGTGAAGCGGCGGGATGCGGCCCCAGAAGAATTGGCCACGGAAAACAGGCAAACACGGCAAACACGGAAAAGCTGAACCGGCCGCGGCGACCAGCGACCCGTCCGTACTTCCGTGTTTTCCGTGGTCCAAAAACCTGGGTCCCGCTTCCGCGGGGAAGAGCAAGTGGTACAGCGACGAGTTCGCCTGGCGCCCTAAGCCGCCGCGGCCGCGACGCCGGTCTCCGCGAGCCACTCGAGGATCTTCTGCTTGGGCATGGCGCCGACCTTCATCGAGGCCATGTGGCCGTCCTTGAACAGCATCATGGTCGGGATGCCGCGCACGCCGTACTTGGTCGGCGTGGTGGGGCTTTCTTCGATATTGAGCTTGGCGATCGTGACGTGGCCAGCGAGCTCGCTGGAGATCTGGTCGAGCGCCGGGGCGATCTGCTTGCAGGGGCCGCACCACTCCGCCCAGAAGTCCACCAGGACCGGGCCTTCGGCCTTCAGCACGCTCTGCTCGAAGGTCTCGTCGGTGACCGCAACGGTGCTCATGTGGCAACTCCCTGGCGCTGGCGAAATCGCCGCGCTCTTTCAGCTTCGCCCATGTAGGCGCGGGCTGCGCAACATCAAGCTCAGCCGCCCATCTCGTCCAGTGCCCGCCGCAAGAGATTTTCTGGGATCGGCATGAGCTTGGGTCCGTCGGTCCAGATCAGCGCCGCCTCGACGCGGCGGCCCGGGAACACCTCGCCCAGCAGCGCCCAGTAGAGCGCCATCTGGCGCACGTAGGCCGGGTCGGCGGCCTCGACCGTGTCGGGGGCCGGGCGGTTGGTCTTGAAATCGGCGACCAGCACGCGGGCAGGCTCGCACCACCAGCCGGTCGACGCGGCCGGAGACGGCGAGGCCGCCGGGCAAGCCGGGCGCGGTCCCCGAGAGCGCGATCTCGGCGCGCGAGCCCGGGCCGAACACCGCGGCGAAGCGCGCGTCGTCCAGCACGGCAAGCGCCGCGGCCGCCATCTCGGCGCGCTGCTCGTCGGTGAGGTCGAGCTCGCGGGCCAGCAGGCGCGTGGCGGCGGCGCGGCGCGGTCGGCCGGGGCGATGTCGGGCAGCAGCTGCAGCAGCCGGTGGATGATCTCGCCGCGGCGATAGCGGCCGAGGCCGAGCGTGCGCGCCAGCGGCGACGGCGCCGGGCTGCGCGCCTCCTCGGCCAGGCGCGACGGCGCGGCGAAGCGGGCGGCGGCGGGCTCGGACGGCGCCAGCCGCCGCGCCCAGTCAGGCAGCCGCAGGACGGCGCCGAAGAGGTCGAGCTCGGCCTCGCCCATGACCCGCGGGTCCGCGCCGAAGCGCCGCGCGAAGCCGCCGCCGGCCAGCGGGACGAGGCGCACGTGCGGGGCGATGTCCCGTTGATCGAAGCCGGCCTCGATCATGCTCGCCCCAGCTGCCCCTGAAGAAGTGCGGCTGGGTCTTGATCCCGCCGACGATCAGCCGGTCGCGGGCCCGGGTCAGCGCCACGTAGAGCAGCCGCAGCGACTCGTGATCGCCGGCCCGCTCGCGCTCGGCGCGCGCCGCCGCGGAGGCCGGGCAGTCGTCGAGCCTTGCGCGGCGCCCAGAGGAAGCCGCCGCCCTCGCACGTCAGCAGCGGGCCGCCCTGCACGGTGGCGCGGGTGGTGGTGTCGGGCAGGATCACCACCGGCGCCTCCAGGCCCTTGGCGCCGTGCGCGGTCATCACCCGCACCTCGCCCTCGCCCTGCCGTTCCGGATCCTCCTGCTCGCGCTTCACCTCGATCTCGCTGGCCGCCATCTCGGAGACGAACCGCTCCAGCTCGATGACGCCGCGCCGCTCGGCCGCCAGCGCTTCGGCAAGGTAGGCGTCGATCGCGTCCTCGGCCTCGCGGCCCAGCCGGGTGAGGAAGCGGCGCTTCATCGACAGCCCGCGCTCGTCGAGACGCGACAGCACCCGGGCGTAGAAGTCGAACGGCGCGCGCGCATCGGCCTCGCGCCGCGCCCAGCCGAGGAAGCGCACCGCCTCGCCCCATTCGGCGTGCTCGGCCGGCGCGCCTGCAGCGCGGCCCAGAGCGGCCGGCCGCGCTCGTAGGCGAGGTCGTAGAGCGCGGTCTCCTCGATGTCGCAGAACGGGCTGCGCAGCAGCGCCGCCAGCGTCAGGTCGTCGTCGGCGAAGCGGGCGAAGCGGCCCAGCGCCAGCAGGTCCTGGAAGGCGATGTGCTCGGAGAGCAGCAGCCGGTCGGCGCCGCCGACCGGCACGCTCGCCTTCTTCAGCGCCCGGATGATCTCGTGGAACAGGGCGTTGCGGCGGCGCACCAGGATCAGCACGTCGCCGTAGCCCATCGGCCGCGGCTGGCCGCGTGCGCTTGTCGACCACGCGTCTCGCCGCGGGCGACCATCTGCTTCAGCGCGCCGGCGATGCGGCGGGCGAGCTTCTTGTTGGCGCTCTCCGTCGGCTCGGCGTCGACCGGCGCCCAGGGATCGGTCTCCTCGGTCTCGTCGGTCTCCTCCAGCGGCCAGAGCTCCACCGAGCCGCCGGGGCCGCGCGTCGGCACGTGCTGCAGCGGGAAGCGCGGCGCTGCCGGCCGGCTTCAGGCCCGCCGCGGCGATCTCCGGCGGCGTCGAACACCGCGTCGACGAACGACAGCACCTCCGGCGTCGAGCGCCAGCTCTCCAGCAGCGGCACCTGCAGGAACCGCCGGCCCGAGCCGCCGACCAGCGCGCCGAAGCTCTGCGTCTCGGCCGCCAGCCGCTCCGGGCGCCGCGCCCTGGAACGAGAAGATCGACTGCTTCTCGTCGCCCACCGCGAACACGGTGCGATGGCGCTCGCCGGCGCCCTGGCCGACGAAGAACTCGGCGGTGAGGGCGCTGCAGGATGTCCCACTGCTCGGGCGCGGTGTCCTGCGCCTCGTCGAGCAGCACGTGGTCGATGCCGCCGTCGAGCTTGAAGAGCACCCAGGCGGCGTCGGCGCGCACCGTCAGCAGCGCGTGGGTGCGCTCGATCAGGTCGGCGAAGTCGAGCGCCCGGAGCGCATCCTTGGCGCCGTCGTAGAGCTGGGCGTAGGCGAGCGCCAGGCTGACCGCGTGGACGCTGGCCTCGGCGATGCGGGCCGCCTTCGCCCGCTCCACCACCTCGGCGAGCCGCTGCTGCTCGGCGGCCAGCCACTGCGCGGCCCACGGGTCGACCGACTTGGTCGCCACGCGGTCGGCGGGCGTCGCCGTCCTTGTTGGCGAAGATCGCCCAGACCTCGGCGAACGGCGAGCTCTCGTCGATCGCGCAGCATCGCCTGGCCGCGCCGCTGGTCGGTGGCCGCGGTCCCGGCCAGCAGCGCATCGGCGGCGCGCCGCCACTGGCCCCAGCGGATCCGTCGCCGACCGCCTCGGCCTCGATCTCGTCGGCGGGGGTTTCCGCGGTCGAAGCCGCAGCGGCGCCAGATGTCGGCGCCGAAGCCGCTCGGCCGGCGCAGTGCCTCGACGTAGGCGCGGATGGCGCGGCGCTCGGCCTCGAAGGTCGCGAACATCTCGTTGAAGCGGCCGGTAGTCGAGCTCGACCGAGAAGTAGCTGTAGGCGCGGCCGATCGGGCCGTCCGGACGCTCGAGCGCGGCGAGCGCCAGGTCCTCGCGCGCCTGGGCCGAGACCTGGCGCGCGGCCGACGTCGTCGAGCACGGTGAAGCCCGGCGAGACGCCGGCCTCCAGCGGGAAGCGCTTCAGCAGCTTCTCGCAGAAGGCGTGGATGGTGGTGATCTTGATGCCGCCGGGCGTCTCCAGGGCGCGGGCGAACAGCGCGCGGGCGCGGGCGCAGGTCGCGGGTCGGCTCGTCGAGCCCCCGCAGCGTCTCGCGCAGCGTGCGCGTCGGCCATCACCGCCCAGTCGCCGAGCTCCTTGAACAGCCGCCGCTGCATCTCGGCGGCCGCCGCCTTGGTGTAGGTGACGCAGAGGATCGCCTCGGGCTGCGACGCCGGTCAGCAGCAGCCGCGCCACCCGGTCGACCAGCGTCTTGGTCTTGCCGGAGCCGGCGTTGGCGGCGACGAACACCGAGGCGGCCGGGTCGGAGGCGGCGACCTGGGGCGAGTCGCCGGCGCGATGTCGGCGCGGACGGTTCATTCGGCCGCGCCCTCGCTCGTCGCCGATCACGCCCCATTCCCAGAGCCGGCCGAGGTGGTCGTAGTCGCCGCCCCACTTGCCCATGAACTGCGGCGCGGCCCAGGCGACGTAGGGCGTCGCCTCCTGGTCGAACGCCGTCGACGCGGCGCTTCAGCCCGGCCAGCGCCCGGGCGGCCAGGTCGGCGCTCTCGCCGCGACAGGCGCGCACCTCCTCGCGGCCGGGAATGCGCCCGCCGCTGACCCGGACGTAGGCGAGCTCGCCGGGCTCGGCCGGCCCGACCTCGGCGAAGCCGCCGGCCTGCAGGATGGCGGCGGTCAGGGTCAGCTGCGGCGCGAGGCCGGAGTCTGCACCTGCTTGGCGGTCGGCGCCGAGCCGGTCTTGAAGTCGAGCACGTCGGCCGACGCGGCCGCGCAGCTCGATGCGGTCGGCCTTGGCGGTGACGGTGAAGGGGCCGCCGGGCGCGTCGAACGCCATCTCGCCGCTCTGCTCGATGAACAGCTGGCGCGCCCGGCGCGCCGGCTGCGCTCGAACGTCACCACCCAGGGCGCGACGTTGATCGCCAGCGCCTGCTCGCGCGCCAGCCGGCGGCGTCGGCACGCCGGCCTCGGCCAGGCACTCGATCAGGATCGCGGAGAACGCCGCCTCGGCGCCGCGCTCCAGCGGCGCCGGGATGCTCGCGGGCGAAGCGCTCGAACGCCGCGTGGATCGCCGGTGCCGCGCGCCAGCGCCTCCACCGGCTCGCCGGGCCGGTCGAGCGGACGGAGGCGCAGGATGTAGCGGGCGTAGACGGCGTAGGGATCGCGGATCCAGCGCTCGACGCCGGTGACCGGCAGCTCGGCGCGGCCGCACCGCGACCGGCGGCGTCGGCGCGGCCGGCGCGAGGCCGGCGCGAAGCGCTTCCGGCGCATCGAGCGCGCGGGCGATGCTCCAGCAGCGCCGGCCGCGTCGGCAGGGCCAGCCCGGCGCCGCGCACCAGCGTCTCCAGCCGCCAGAGCCAGCGCGATGTCACCGCCGGCGCGCCCTCGCGGCGCTCGGATGACGATCAGCACCACCTCCGGCGCCGACGCGCCCTGCGCGAAGTCGTGCGCGGCGAGGCCGAGGCGGCGCTCGGGCGGCGGCAGGCCGAGCGCGCGTGCGCATCGGCCGCGACAGGAACGGATCGACCGGCGCGCCCTGCGGCCAGACGCCCTCCTCCAGCCCGGCCAGCACCACCAGGTCGGCGCGCGCCAGCCGCGCCTCGATCGCGCCGAGGATCCTGAGGCGCGGGTGGGTCGCGCCGCCGCCGCGCACCGTCTCGCGGGCGATCAGCGCCTCGACCAGCTCGACGAAGCCGGCCGGCGAGACGTCCGGCAGGCCGTCGCTCTCCTCGATCAGCGAGGCGACCAGCGACGCGCCGCACCCTCGCCGGCCAAGCCCGCCCCAGAGGCCGCCGAGCGGATCGCCGCCGCCGCCGTCCGGACCGCGGGCCAGCGCCTCGATCGCCTCGGCGAGCGCCACCGCGGCCTCGGCTGGCCGGGCGGCGTCCGCCACGAACGGCGCGGCGAGCCGCTCCGCTGCGCTCGTCAGCGCATCCAGCAGCGCCAAGCGCGCCCTCCGACTTGGTCTGCGCTTCGATGGCCGCCCACGTCGTCGCGCCGCGGGCCGCGCAGCGCCCGCTCCAGGTCGCGGCGCGCGTCGGCCAGCGCGCCGGCTCGGCGAGGCCGAAACGCACGAAGCGGTGCTTGGCGATGCCCAGCATGGTCACCGGGTCGAGCGGATCGAACGCGGCGCGGGCGGCCAGGCCGATCAGCGCGGCGATCGGATAGCCCGCCAGCGGCGCGCCGGCCGAGCTAGTCGGCCGCGACGCCCCAGCGGGTCAGCCGCGCGCTGACCCGGCGGGCGAGCGCCGCGTCCGGCGTCACCAGCGCGGCGGTGCGGCCGGGCGTCTCCAGCGCCTCGCGCAGCACCAGCGCGGCGGCGGTGGCGGCCTCCTCCTCGGCGCGGGCGTAGACCACGCGAAAGGCCGTCGAGGCCCGCGGCGATCGGGTCGACCCCGTCGGGCCGCGCCTTCGTCGCGCAAGCGCTTGATCTGCGCCAGCCAGTCGGCGGTGGCCTCGGCGGGGCGCAGCGCCTCGTTGATCAGCCGCCGGCGCCAGCGGCCGCGCGCGTCGGCGTCGCCGCGCCAGGCGCGGACGTCGCCGCGGTCCAGGCCGGCGCGGGTCAGCAGGCGCTTCAGGCCGCCCTGCGGATGCTGCTCGCCGACCTCGCGCCCAGGCGCTCTCGGCGAGGCTGAGGTCGAGCCCCGGCAGCACCACCGCGCCCTGCGGCAGGCCGGCGATCACCGTCAGGAGGTCGGCGACCGCCGGCTGGCTGCCGGTCGAGCCGGCGGCGACCACGACATGGTCGGGCGGCGCCTCGGTCCACCGCTCGGCCAGCGCCCGCAGCAGCGCCACGCGCCGCGCGCCGACGTCCATCAGCCCGAGCGCGTCCAGCCGCGCCGGCCATGCGGCCAGCGCCAGCTTCAGGAACTCGGCCGACACCTGCCAGTGCCGCGCCAGCGCCTCCGGGGCGAGGCCGTCGATCAGCCCCAGCGGCGCGCGCCTCCTCGATCTCGACGCTGTCGAGGAAGCCGGCGAGCGCATCGGCCAGCTCCAGCGCGCCGGCGGCGTCGAGGCTGCGGCCGAGCGCGTCCTGGTGGTCGGCGACCAGCCGCGCCAGCTCGTAGCGGCGGCGGCTGGCCGAGATCGCCGGCGGCAGGTCGAGCGCCAGGTCGCCCGGCTCGAACGGCGGCTCGCCCTCGTCGAGGTCGCCCAGCGCCCGCATCTGCGGCAGCAGCACCGCGCCGGCGCCGGAGACCGCCAGGAAGGCGTCGGCGAGATCGCGGCCGGCGCGGCGGGTGGGGGTCAGCACGGTGGCTTCGGCGAGCGCATCGGGGCCGAGCGGCGCCAGCGCCTCGGTCAAGCCCCGCGCCAGGTCCTCCAGGAACGGGCGGCCAGCCTCGATGTTGAACCAGCGCGGCTGCGGCGCAGCGAGGAAGCTCACGCCGTCTCGCTTGAGCCGCGCCTCCGCCGCGGCCAGCGCGGCGGGGTCGCCGACCTGCATCCAGTAGCCGTCGGGGACGACGCCGAAGAGCCGGCCGCGGCCCTGCGCCGCCTCCCAGACGCGGAACAGCGAGAACGTCTCGTCGGCCGACCTCGTAGACCCGCTGCGGGTCGAGGATCTCGACGCCGAAGCAGTGCAGCGGCGCCTCGGCGCGCGCGCCGCGGTGGGTCAAGCGCGCCGGACGCGTCCCGGAAGAAGTCGCCGGGCGTGTCGAAGCCGAGCGTGCGCGCCTTCGGGACCACGATCAGGCAGGCGTCCATCCGCGCCGGGTCCCAGGCGGCGGCGACCTTGCCCAGCGCGTCGTCGCGGCCTTCCAGCCAGACGTAGTCGCTGTTGGCGACCCAGATCGGCGCCTCGCCCAGCATCGGATCGCGCCCGCTTCAGCCCGCCGCCGGTCTCCAGCAGCCGCGGCGCGCTCGTCGGAGATCAGGATCTCGGGGCTGCGGCGCGCGCGTCGAGGTGGGCCTCCAGCTGGTCGGCGAAGGCGTGGACGTTGACCACCGCGCGGCGTCACGCCGGCCGCTGTCCAGCCGGTCGAGCATGTGGTCGATCAGCGCCCGGCCGCCGACCTCGATCAGCGCCTTCGGCCGATGGTCGGTGAGCGGGCGCATCCGCTTGCCGAGGCCCGCGGCCATCACCATCGCGGTGGTCGGCGGTCGGCGCGCTCATATGCGCTTCTCGGCCGGCACGTTGGCGTCGAGCCAGGCGCGCAGCGGCGCAAGCTCGGCCGAGCCGGCCAGGCAGCGCTCCAGGTAGCGCCACATGCGCGGGGTGAAGGCGCGGTACTTCGGCCGGCCGAAGCCGACCACCTGCCGCGCGAAGATGAACAGGATGCGGATCACGTTGAGCGCGCCCAGCGCATGGTAGTCGGCCAGGAACGCCTCGCGGTCGAGCTCCGGCCGCGCGGCGAGATAGCGGGCGAGCGCGGCGGCCTCGCGCTCGGCCGAGACGTCGCGGCGGCCGTCGTGCAGCAGCATCGAGAAGTCCCAGGCCGGGTGGGCGCTGCAGGGCGTCCTGGAAGTCCAGCAGGCCGACCCGCGCGGCGGCGGGCCGCTCCGGCAGCCAGAGCAGGTTCTCGGCGTGGTAGTCGCGGTGGCAGAACACCGAGGCGCGCGCCTCGCCGCGGGCGCGGATCGGCGCCCAGAACGCCTCCCAGTCGTCCATCGCCGCCGTCGCAGAACGGCGCCATGCCGGCGTACTTCGGCCACCACTCCAGGAAGAGCGCCGGCGCCGGTCTGCAGCACCAGCGCAGTCGTAGGTGAGCAGCGGCCAGCGCGAGCCGTCGCCCTCCAGCACCGCCGGCGGCGCCTCGGCGTGCAGCTTGACCAGGGTGTCGACCGCCGCGTCGTAGAGCGGCGCCTCGTCGTCGCCGGCGGCGATCAGGCTGGCGTAGAGGTCGTCGCCCAGGTCCTCCAGCACCGCCAGGCCGGTGGCCGCGTCGGCGGCGATGATCTGCGGCGCGGAGAGCCCCTTGCGAGCGCAGCCAGCCGGCGCAGGCGACGAAGGCGTCGACGCGGCCGGCGGCCAGGCGGGCCATGGCGTTGTAGCCGAGCGCCGCGGCGCTCGTCGGGCGTCGCGTCCGGCGGGCACGGCTGGGTCTCGGCCTATGGCGGCTGGTCCATGAAGATCGCCGGCCGCCCGACGGCAGGTGCAGCCGCTCGTAGAGTCGGGTCGAGGCGTCGCCCGGCAGCGGCTCGCGGCGCGCCGCGCCAAGGCCGTGGATGGCCAGGAAATCCGCCTTCAGCCCCTCGCGCGCCGCCTCATCGCTCAGAACTCAAGCGCTCGCCCCTCCCAGGCGCCGTGCGGGTTGAGGCGGGCGCGGCGCCGCTCGCCCTCGATCCTGAGCGTCACGTCGAGCCGGTCGGGCGGCAGGTGGTGGCCGAGCTTCTCCGGCCACTCGATCACCGCCGCGCCCTCGTCCAGCGCCTCGTCGAGGCCGAGCTCGGCGACCTCCTCGGGCTTTTCCAGCCGATAGAGGTCGAAGTGGGCGAGCGGGAAGCGCCGGGTCTCGTAGGTCTGCACCAGCGTGAAGGTGGGGCTGGGCGCCTCGGTGGCCTCGCCGGTGAGCGCGCGGATCAGCGCCCGCGCCAGGCTCGACTTGCCGGCCCCCAGCGGGCCGGAGAGGCAGACCGCTTCGCGCGCCTTCAGCTCGCGGGCGATCGCCGCGCCCAGCCGCTCGGTGTCGGCCTCGCGGTCGAGCCGGAAATCTCCTTCAGCCGGAACGATCATGTCAGGCCGCCCCGCTCTCTAGGTCCGAACCAGGAACGGGGGCACCATGGCCGCACGCCGCGGGCGCCGCAAGCCGGGAGGGACGCGCCGGGCGGCGACACATCGACCACGTTCGCTTGACCGGGGGCTAGGCTAGGCAAATCCTCGCACCCACGTTCTGGGTGACGAAGGGGCTGCGAATGCGCCGATTCCTGCTTGGGCTGGTGCTGGTCGGCATCCTCGCGGTGGCCGGCGCGGTGGTGTTCCTGATGTGGGACCTCGACTGGCGCTGGCGGCCGCACACGATCACCAAGCACCAGGCCGAGATCGCCCAGGCGCTCGACCAGTCCGGCTGGGTCTCGCCGCACCTGACCGGGCCGAAGCTCTACGTGATCGTCTATCGCGACTGCGCGCGCCTGCACGCAGTTCGAACAGGCCGAGTTCCCGAAGCTGCAGGCGCGCCGACGTCGACACCCGGATGATCATGATCGCCCGGGCCGGACCTGAACGGCCAGGCGCTCTCGACGCCCGCCGAGCGCGCCACGGTGGCCGAGCTGTGGACCAACCGCAGCTGGAAGCTGTTCCAGCAGTGGTCGCTGGCCAGCCCGCAGCACCTGGGCAGCGCGCCGAGCGATCCCGCCGGCCGACGGCGATGCGGCGCGCACCGCGGTGATCGAGGTCGGCCGCCAGCTGGTCGCCAACCTCACCGCCCAGCTGGGCGACAACGGGGTCGCTTCGACTACCCGACGCTGGTCTGGTGGACCAAGGACGGCCACATGCGCGCCTGCGCCTGCACCTCCCCCCAGAGCTGGCGCGTCGAGAAGGACTGGGGGCTTAGAGCGGATTGAAAGCGGAGCCCTTCACCGTCGCGTTGGCCGCGTTGGGCCGGGAAGGGGTCGGCCTCGGCGGAGCGGCGGGTGTGGTTCTCAGGTGTGCGCGGTGGTCGGCGGGCGGTCGCCGGGTCATCGCTCGCCCGTCCGTGACTTCGTACGGCGTGGTGGGATCGAGGGATTTGGGCTCGTCGGGCATCGGCGCGCTCCTAGCTCACCCCCAATGCGAAACCAACCCCCAGGCCCTTACGACGGTTCCGTGTCGGCGCCGATGCTTGAGCCGACCGGCCCGAGCCGCTAGGCGGGGCCGATGCCCGGCCTGTTCCGCGCCGCCTACGACGAGCGCCTTCGAAGCGGCGTGATGCGAGCCGACCCGGCCCAGGCGAGGGCGGTGGCGGCGCTCGAGCGCCTGGAGACCGATCTCGCCGAGGCGAGGCCGAACGGCGTCGCGGCCCTGTTCCGCAAGCCCGAGCCGGTGCGCGGGCGTCTATCTCTGGGGCCCGGTCGGACGCGGCAAGTCGGCGCTGATGGACCTGTTCTTCGAGACCGTCGCCGGTGCAGCCGAAGCGCCGCGTGCACTTCCACGTCTTCATGGCCGAGGTGCACGCGCTGGTGAACGCCTGGCGCAGGCGGCGATCGGCCGCGCGGCAGGCCAGGTTCGGGACCAACCGCGGCGACGATCCGGTCGCGCCGACCGCCGAGGTGATCGCCCGCGGCGCGCGCCTGCTGGCGTTCGACGAGTTCCAGGTCACCGACATCGCCGACGCGATGATCCTCGGGCGGCTCTTCGAGCAGCTGTTCGCCCGCGGCGTCACCGTCGATCGCCACCTCCAACCGCGCGCCCGGATGCAGCTCTACAAGGACGGCCTCAACCGCCAGCTCTTCCTGCCGTTCATCGAGATGCTGAAGGAGCGGATGGAGGTGGTGCGAGGTGGACGGCGCGCGCGACTACCGGCTGGACCGGCTGCGCGCCGCCGGGACCTGGTTCTCGCCGATCGACCCCGACAACGAAGCCGGGTTCGACCGGCTGTGGCGGCGAGATGCTGGGCGGCGATCGCGGAGATCGGCGCGACGCTGGAGGTGTTCGGCCGCACGGAGCACTGGCCGCGAGCCGCCGGGCGGCATGCTGCGCGCCCACTTCCAGAGCCTCTGCGGCGAGGCGCTGGGGCCGAACGACTATCTCGCCATCGCCGCGCGTTTCGACACCCTGTTCCTGGAAGCCGTGCCGCGCCTGCGGCCCGAGGACCGCAGCGCCGCGCGGCGCCTGGCGACGCTGATCGACACCCTCTACGAGGCCCGCGCGCGCCTGGTGGTGCTGGCCGCCGCCGAGCCGGCAGCGCTTTATCCCGCAGGGCGAGGGCGCGTTCGAGTTCGAGCGCGCCGCCTCGCGCCTGGAAGAGATGCGCTCGGCCGCCTGGCTGGAGGCGGAACGCGAGGGCGCCTCGCGTTGACACCCCCCGGCGTGCGGCTTAAAAGGGCCGCGCGCTCCGGATGGAGAGGGAACTGATGGCCGACGCCGCGCCGGGCCTAAGGCCGCGGCCGATCTCGCCGAACATCCAGCTCGACGGCGGCATCTGGCGCTGGCACGTCACCATGGTCGCCTCGATCCTGCACCGGGCGACCGGCGTCGGGCTCTACGTCGGCGCGCTGCTGCTGATGGCCTGGGCGCTGTCGCTGGCCGCCGGGCCGGACGCCTACGGCGGCCTTCACCGGCGTCTGCCGGCTCGCTGCTCGGCAAGCTGGTGCTGGTCGGCCTGACGCTCTGCGTCTTCTACCACCTGGCCAACGGCCTTCGGCACCTGGCCTGGGACTCCGGCTACGGCTTCAAGCCGAAGACCGCCGACGCGACGGCCTGGCTGGTGATCGCCTTCGCGCTCGTCGCGACGCTCGCTGTTCTGGGGCCTGATCGCTCATGACCGGAGGCGCCTGCATGAGCCGTGATCCGCTCGCCGCTCGGCCGCGCCCGCGGCATGGGCTCGGCCAAGCACGGGGTCGGCCACTTCATCGCCCAGCGGGTCACCGCGATGGCGCTGGTGCTGCTGGTGCTGTGGGGCGCTGGCTCGCGGCCATCGCCCTGGCGCGCGGCGACTACGAGTGGCGCGGCCGACTGGCTGCGCTCGCCGCTGAACGCGGCGCTGGCCGTGCTGCTCGCGTTCGCCGGCTTCTGGCACATGCAGCTCGGCATGCGGACGATCATCGAGGACTACTTCCAGAACGGCCGGCGACCAAGGCGGCCCTCCTGGTGCTCAACATCTTCGTCTGCTGGCTGGGCGGCGCGCTGACGATCCTCGCGATCCTGAAGGTCGCGTTATCGGCCGCCGGAGTGAGCGTCTGATGGCGGCCTATGAGCTCATCGACCACCAGTTCGACGTCGTCGTGGTCGGCGCCGGCGGCTCCGGGCCTGCGCGCCGCGCTCGGCTGCGCCCAGGCCGGCCTGAAGACCGCCTGCATCACCAAGGTGTTCCCGACCCGCTCGCACACGGTGGCGGCGCAGGGCGGCTTCGCCGCCGCCCTCGGCAACATGGGCGAGGACGACTGGCGCTGGCACATGTACGACACCGTCAAGGGCTCGGACTGGCTCGGCGACCAGGACGCCATCGAGTACATGGTCCGCCACGCGCCCGGCGGCGGTCTACGAGCTGGAGCACTGGGGCATGCCGTTCACGCCGCACCGAGGACGGCAAGATCTACCAGCGCGCCTTCGGCGGCATGACCCGCAACTTCGGCGAGGCGCCGATCCAGCGCACCTGCGCGGCGGCCGACCGCACCGGCCACGCCATGCTGCACACCATGTACGGCCAGTCGCTGCGCCACGACGGTGGAGTTCTTCATCGAGTACTTCGCGCTCGACCTGATCATGGACGAGGGCGTCTGCCGGGGCGTCACCGCCTGGAAGCTCGACGACGGCACCCTGCACCGCTTCCGGGCGCAGACGACCATCCTGGCGACCGGCGGCTACGGCCGCGCCTACCAGACTTGCACCGGCGCGCACACCCAGACCGGCGACGGCTGCGGCATGGCGCTGAGGGCGGGCCTGCCGCTGCAGGACATGGAGTTCGTGCAGTTCCACCCGACCGGCATCTACGGCGCGGGCTGCCTGATCACCGAAGGCGCGCGTGGCGAGGGCGGCTACCTAACCAACTCGGAGGGCGAGCGCTTCATGGAGCGCTACGCGCCCACCGTGAAGGATCTCGCGCCGCGCGACATGGTCAGCCGCGCGATGACCATCGAGATCCGCGAGGGCCGCGGGGTCGGGCCGAAGAAGGACCACATCTTCCTGCACCTCGACCACCTCGACCCGAAGGTGCTGCACGAGCGGCTGCCGGGCATCTCGCGAGACGCGCGCAAGATCTTCGCCGGCGTCGACGTGACCAAGGAGCCGATCCCGGTCGCGCCGACCGTGCACTACAACATGGGCGGCCTGCAGACGAACTACCACGGCGAGGCGGTGACCCGCGTGGGCGGCGATCCCGACGCGGTGATCCCGGGCCTGATGGCGGTGGGCGAGGCGGCCTGCGTCTCGGTGCACGGCTCCAACCGGCTGGGCTCCAACTCGCTGCTCGACATCGTGGTGTTCGGCCGCGCCGCGGGCCTGCGCTGCGCCGAGCCAGCTGAAGGCCGGCGCGACCCAGCCGGAGCCGAAGCCGGCCTGGACCGACGCCCACCTCGCCCGCTTCGACCGCCTGCGCAACGCCTCACGGCGGCACGACCACCGCCGCGCTCAGGCTCGAGATGCAGATCGCCATGCAGGAGGACGCCGCCGTCTTCCGCACCGCCGAGTCGCTGAAGTCGGGCGTCGAGCGGCTCGCCAAGGTGCACGCCAAGCGCGCCGGACCTGAAGGTCTCCGACCGCGGCCTCGATCTGGAACACCGACCTCGTCGAGACGCTGGAGCTCGAGAACCTCGCCGCCCTGGCGATGGTCACGGTGGTCGGCGCCCTGAACCGCACCGAGAGCCGCGGCGCCCACGCCCGCGAGGACTTCCCGCACCGCGACGACGTCAACTGGATGAAGCACACGCTGACCTGGTTCGACGACGCCACCGGCAAGGTCACGATCGACTACCGCCCGGTCCACATGCAGCCGATGTCCAACGACATCGCCACCATCCCGCCCAAGGAGCGGGTGTACTGAGCTTCGCTCGCCCGTTCAGTAGCCCTCGCCCCGCTTCAGCGGGGAGAGGTCGAGCGGACGCGAAGCGTCCGACCGGGTGAGGGGTCTCGGCGCGCAGCGGCGAGGCGCGCAGCGCGATCCGGCTTCGCCGGCTTGCCGCCATCGGCGCCGAGCGCCCCTCACCGGCCCGACCGTTGCGCGCTCGGTCGACCTCTGCCCACTCAGCGGTGCGGCGAGGGATACTCGGCGGCGGAATTGCGAGGTCACGCCTCACGCCGGCGATGACCATGCAGCGGCTCTCGCAAGGCGGCGGCGCGCCGAGCCGGCGACGAGCAAGCCGCGCGGCCACGGCGCCGGGGCAACGGCGCGGCGGCCGCGACCGACGACACGCCGACGGCGTAGCCTCGCGCTCCCTCCCCTTCATGGGGAGGGTGGTCGCGCACCGACCGGGTGGGGGAGTCTGGAGACAGGCTCCCCTTCGCCGTCGACGCTCCAGACATCCCCACCCGACCGATGCTCGCGCATCGGCCACCCTCCCATGAAGCGGAGGGATTGCTCGTTGACACAATGTACTTTGCAATACAAAGTATGAAAACCAACATGGGGCGCGGGCGATGGTCGGTGTGGCGGCGGGGCGGGTGCAGCGGGCGGTGGTCTCGGCGGGCTGGGGCGCCAAGGCGATCCTGGTGTTCGTGCTGGCGGGACTGATGGCCGTCCCGGGGCTCTTCGTGTTCGGGCTGGTGATGGATCGCCAGCACCGCGCCGAGCAGGTGACGGCCGAGGTCTCGGCGCTGCAGGGTGGGTCGCAGCAGCTGCTGGGGCCGATGCTGATCGCGCCCTACACGGCGCCGCGCGCCGCCCGCCAACGACGCCGAGGGCGTCGCCCATCCGCAGCCGCCGGAGACCGGCTGGTACGTGGTCTCGCCCGAGCAGGGCGACGGCGTCCGTGCGGCCTGAAGGCGACCAGCCTGCACCGCAGCCTCTTCAACGTGCCGGTCTACGCGGCCGATGCGAGCATCGATGCGCACTTCGCGCCGCCCGCCGGCCGCACCGAACCTGCCGGCGGGCGCGACGGTCGACTGGACGGCGGCCAGGATCGTCGTCGGCTTCTCCGACCTGCGCGGCGCCGAGACCGACGTCGTCGGCGTCGTCGACGACCCCGGCCGGGAAGACTACCCTCGCCTTCGCGCCCGCCTCGGAGATCTCGCTGGGCTCGCCCGGCGGCGGCTCGCCGCGCCGCGCTGACAAGTCGAGCTACGGGCTCGTCTCGGCGCCGGGCGCCGCGCTCATCGCGGGCAAGGGCGGCGACCTGCACGTCGCGCTGCGCTTCACCGGCGCCGAGCGGCTCAGCGTGATGCCGTTCGCCAAGTCGACGACGGTGCGGATCGCCGGCAACTGGGCGGCGCCGTCGTTCGACGGCGGCTTCCTGCCGGAGAGCCGGCAGCTCGGCGCGAAGGGCTTCTCGGCCGCCTGGAGCGTGCCCTTCATCGCCCGCGGCCTCTCGGACCATGCGAGCGCGACCTCGCTGTCGCTCGACCAGCTGGGGCCAAGGACCTCGGCGTCAGCCTGGTGCCGGCCAGCAACCCCTACCAGACCGTGGCGCGCTCGCTGAAGTACGCTGTGATGTTCGTCGGGCCTGGTGTTCCTGAGCTTCTTCGTCTTCGAGGCGCTCTCCGGCGCAGCGCGTCCACCCCGCGCAGTACCTGCTGGTCGGCTTGGCGCAGATGGCGTTCTACCTGCTTGCTGCTCAGCGGCTCGGAGTACGTCGGCTTCGACTGGGCGTTTGCGGCGCGGCGAGCGCCACCGTGCTGCTGATGGGCCTCTACGCCGGCGCGGCGTTCCCAGCCGGGCCAGGGGCGTCCAGGCGCTGGTCGGTGTTCAGCGCCGTCTACGGCCTCATCTACCTCTTGATGCGGCTGGAGGACTTCGCGCTGCTGGCCGGCTCGCTCGCCAGCTTCGTCGGCCTCGCCGGCGCCATGTACCTGACCCGCAACCTCGACTGGTACGGCGGCAAGGCGGTGGCGGCGAAAGACCCCGCGCCGAGCGCGCCCGCGTAGACAAGGCCGGCGGCGGGGGTCTAGGACCATGCCTATCCGGTGCGAGGAGACGGGCATGGTCCAGCTGACGCTTCCGAAGAACTCCAGGTCGGCAAGGGCAAGCGCCACCGCGCGCCCAGCGGCGCCGGCCGGCTGAAGCTCTTCCGCGTCTATCGCTACGACCCGGAGGGGACCGAGAACCCGCGCTGGGACGAGTACGAGGTGAAGGTCGACGAGTGCGGCCCGATGGTGCTCGACGTGCTGATCCACATCAAGAACACCATGGACCCGACGCTGGCGTTCCGCCGCTCGTGCCGCGAGGGGGTCTGCGGCTCGTGCGCGATGAACATCGGCGGGCGCAACACGCTGGCCTGCACCCACGGCTGGGAGGAGGTGCCGGGCGAGGCGGTGCAGATCGCGCCGCTGCCGAACCAGCCGGTGGTCAAGGACCTGATCCCGGACCTGACCCTGTTCTACGCCCAGTACGCCTCGATCGAGCCGTGGCTGCACACCAAGACGCCCGCGCCGCAGAAGGAGTGGCTGCAGTCGCCGGAAGACCGCGCCAAGCTCGACGGCCTCTACGAGTGCATCCTCTGCGCCTGCTGCTCGACCTCCTGCCCGAGCTACTGGTGGAACGAGGAGCGGTTCCTGGGTCCCGCGACGCTGCTGCAGGCCTACCGCTGGATCGCCGACAGCCGCGACGAGGCCACCGGCGAGCGGCTCGACAGCGCTGGAGGACCCGTTCAAGCTCTACCGCTGCCACACCATCATGAACTGCGCGCAGGTCTGTCCGAAGGGGCTCAACCCCTCCAAGGCGATCGCCGAGGTGAAGAAGATGCTGGTCGAGCGCGTGGTCTGAAGCAGAGCTGGCGGCGCGGCGGACGCGGATGACCGGATCGTTAAGTTGACGGCGGCCGTCATTATTCTGCATCGGACACGCCATGAGCGATGCGGGCGCAGGCGTGGTGATCGTGGGCGGCGGCCATGCCGGCGGCTCGGCCGCGGCGTTCCTGCGGCAGTACGGCTATCGAAGGCCCGATCACCGTCATCGGCGAGGAGCCGATCGCGCCCTACCAGCGTCCGCCGCTCTCCAAGGCCTGGCTGAAGGGCGAGGCCGACGCCGACGCGCTGGCGCTGCGCCCGGAGAGCTTCTACGCCGAGAAGGCCATCGACGCTGCGGCTCGCGACCAAGGCGGCCTCGATCCAGCGCTCGGCCAAGACCGTGACGCTGGAGGGCGGCGAGACGATCCCCTACGACATCCTGATCCTCGCCACCGGCGCCCGCGCGCGGCGGCTGCGACCTGCCGGGCGCGGACCTGGAGGGCGTGCAGGTGCTGCGCAGCGCCGCCGACGCCGAGGTGCTGAAGCTGGCGCTTGGCCCCGGCAAGCGGCTGGCGGTGATCGGCGGCGGCTACATCGGGCTGGAGGCCGCGGCCTCGGCGCGCGCGCTCGGGCGCCGAGGCCGTGGTGATCGAGGCGCTGCCGCGCATCCTGGCGCGCTCGTCGTGCGAGCCGCTCTCCGACTTCTTCACCGACTACCACCAGGCCCACGGCGTCAACTTCGAGCTGAACGCGAAGATCGAGGCGTTCGAGGGCAAGGACGGGCACGTCACCGGCGTGCGGCTGGCCGACGGCCGGATGATACCCTGCGACGACGCGGTGGTCGGCATCGGCGTGGTCCCCAACGACGAGCTGGCGCGCGACGCGGGGCTGGAGTGCGCCGACGGCGTCGTCGTCGACGAGACGCGCGCACCGCCGATCCCGCCATCTTCGCCATCGGCGACGTCACCCACCGGCCGATGCCGCTCTACGAGCGGCATGCACCGCCTGGAGAGCGTCGCCAACGCGCTGGAGCAGGCCAAGCAGGCCGCCGCCGCGATCGCCGGGCGCCCGCCGCCGCCGCACGAGGTGACGTGGAACTGGTCGGACCAGTACGACATCAAGCTGCAGATGGCCGGCATGCCGTTCGACGCCGACGACATGCTGGTGCGCGGCGATCCAGCCGCCGCCAAGTTCGCCGTCTTCCACCTGAACGGCGACGTCATCCGGGCGGTCGAGGCGGTCAATGCGCCGGCCGAGTTCATGGCGGCGCGGCAATTGATCGGCTCGCAAAGGCCGATCGACCGCGCCAAGCTTGCGGACCCTGCGGTTTCCATGAAAGAGGTCGCCGCCTGAGCGGCGTCGGGGAGACGATATGGCCAAGATCACCTACATCGAGTTCAACGGCGACCGAGCACGTCGTCGACGTGAAGCCCGGGCTCTCGGTGATGGAAGGGGCGGTGAAGAACAACATCCCCGGCATCGACGCCGACTGCGGCGGCGCCTGCGCCTGCGCCACCTGCCACGTCTACGTCGACGAGGCCTGGGTGGACAAGACCGGCAGCCAGTCGGCGATGGAGGAGTCGATGCTCGACTTCGCCGAGAACGTCGAGCCCAACTCGCGCCTCTCCTGCCAGATCAAGGTGACCGACGAGCTCGACGGCCTGGTCGTGCGGATGCCGCAAAGCCAGCACTGACCCCCGCACCGGGGCGCGGGGCCGCGCCTCGATGCCCCCTTAGAACAGCTCCGGCGCCGCCGCGTGCAGGTGCGCGGCCTCCGGCAGGTGGCAGGTGAAGGTGGAACCGGCGCCGGGCTCGCTCTCCAGCGCCACCCAGCCGCCGTGCAGCTCGACCAGCGCCTTCACCAGCGCCAGGCCCAGGCCCGGGCCGCCCTGGTCGCGGCCGACGAAGCGGTCGAAGATGTGCGCCTGCACATGGAACGGGATGCCGCGCCCGGTGTCGGAGACGATCAGGCGCACCTCGCCGCCGCCGCGCTCGGCGCGTCAGCGTCACCAGCCCGCCGGCGGGGGTCTGCCGCAGGCCGTTCTCGATCAGGTGGTCGAGCATCTGGCCGAGCCGGCGCGAGTCGCCGCGGATCAGCGCCGACGTCGGCGCCGCGCGGCGACCGTCGAGCAGCACCTTGCCGTTCTCGGCCGCCGGCGCCCAGCGCCCGGCGGCCGCCTCCAGCAGCCGCCCGACGTTCGACGTCCTCCATGTCCAGCGCCATCTCGTCGGCGTCGATCTGGGCGATGTCGAGCACGTCGTCGATCGAGCGGCCGAGCTGGCATCGCGGCCGAGCGCACCGCCGCCACGTGGCCGCGGCCGCGCTCGGAGAGCCCCTCGCCGCCGCGCTCCAGCAGCTCGGAATAGCCGATGATGGTGGTGAGCGGGGTGCGCAGCTCGTAGGAGACGTTGCCGACGAAGTCGCGCTTCAGCCGCTCGGCCTCGGCCAGCGCCGCCTCGCGGTCGCTGCAGCGCCGCCTCCAGCTGGCGGGTGTCGGTGACGTCGACGAAGCCGATCAGCGTCGCCCCGTCCGGCAGCGGCCGCGACTGGAAGGCGACGATGCGGGCGTCGGCGGTGGTCAGCTCCTCGGAGATCGGCGCGCGGGCCTTCGGCTCCGGATCGGTGACGCGGGCCTTCAGGTCGCGCCAGAACTGCCGGTCGTGCAGGCGGCGCAGGCAGAGCTCCTCGACGCCCTCGAAGTCGGCGGCGGCGGCCAGCTCGGCGGCGCTGACGTTCCAGAAGCGCTCGAACGCCTCGTTGTGCAGCTTCAGCCGCCCGTCGGACGAGAACACCGCCACCGCGTCGGTGAGCTTGTCGAGCGTCGCCTGCTGCACCTGGATCAGCGCGTTGAACTCGGCGCTTCAGCTTCAGCTCGTCGGTGATGTCGGAGAACAGCAGCAGGAGGCCGCCGCCAGGGGTGGGGCTGGCGGACGACCCTCAGCGTCCGGGCGTCGGGCAACCGCCAGAGGTCCTCGGCCGGCGCCGAGCGCCTCGTAGGCGGCGAGCTCGGCGGCCTTCCACTTGCGCGTAGTCGGCGGTCTCGGGCAGCCGGCGGCGCTGGCGCAGGCGATCGAGCAGCTCGCCGTGGCTCGGCCGCTCCGCCAGCCAGGCCGGCTCCAGCCCCCAGAGCTCGGCGAACGCGGCGTTGTTGAAGGCCAGGCGCCGGTCGCGGCCGAAGATCGCCGCGCCCTCGCGGATCTGGTTCAGCGTCTGGTCCTGCGCCTCGGCGTTGCGCGCTGCAGCTGCTCGGCGGCTTCCTCGGCCTCGGTCACGTCCTCCGACCAGACGCCCACCTCGCCGCCCTCGAGCGGCTGGGCGGTGAGGCGGAAGGCGCGCCGCCGCCCGCCGGCCGCGGCCCAGCGCACCGCCTCGCGCCGCTCGCTGGCCGCGCGCCGCCTCGCGGGCGAGATCGTCGCCGCCGCGGTCGAACGTCAGGCCCCGTTCGCGCGCCACGGCGAGGCTCTCGGCGCCGGCGGCGTCCAGCCAGGCCTGGTTGGCGAACACCGGCGCGCCGTCGCCGCCGGCGATCCAGGCCGGCGTGGCGCGCGCATCCAGGAAGGCCGCCAGCCGCGTCGGCGCTGGGCAGGCCGGCCTCGCCGCCGGCGGTGGGCGACAGCCGCAGGAAGGTCAGCGCGCCGGCGACGCGCCCCTCGACCGCGACGCCGCCGCCCGGGCCGATGCGCCTCGAATGCGCAGGGCGCGCCGGTCTCGACGAGCGCCTTCAGCTGGGCGCCGTGGGCCGGATCGAGCGAGGCGATCCTGGCGACCACGGCCTGCGCGTCGCACCCCGCCGCATCCGGCCGCGCCACGCCGAGCCGCTCGGCGCAGAGCGCCAGGCTCTCCTCGCCGGCCGCCAGCCGCGCCGGACCGGCGCTCAGGGACAGGACGGCGATCTCGAAAGCTTCGGCGGCGGCTTCGAGTGAGCGCGCCGTTCCCGCGTCGGTCGCCGGGGCGCCCTCGGCAGGCGCACCACGCCGCCCACCCAGCGCCCAGACGGTCGCGCCGACCGCCAGCGACGCCGTCCCGGCCGCGGCGGCGAGGAGCAGCGTCGATAGGTCCATCCAACCTCGCCCCGAATCAGAGCTGCCGAGCATAGGCGTTCCGCCCGCGCCCCGCATGGCGCATGATAGCCGCCCCATGGCGAGACCCAAGTTCAGGCGGTGAGCATCCTCTATCCGGTAGCGGCGAGCGCCGAGGCGGCGCTGGCGAGGCCGCGTGGCCGTGCGGCCCGCGAGCGCGAAGCCGCGGCGCTGGCCGAAGCCTCGGTGAGCTTCGTCACCGAGGCGACCGGACCGGCGTTCGCGACCCGCGAGGCGGCGCTCGACGCCTTCGCCGGCCGGCTCGACGACCCGCGGCCCGGCCACGGCGTCACGATCGCGCCGGAGGACCGCTACTGCGCGCTCGCCGAGCGGATCGAGGGCGCCGCGCCGGCGCCGGTCGAGCCGACCTTCGCCCGCGGCCGGCGCTGGCCGAAACCGCCGGCGCGGCCGGCGCGGACCGTCTTCCGGCTGGTCGTCTCCTACTGGCGGATCGGCGAGGCGGCGAGCGAGCCGGCGCTGACGCCCGAGCAGGCCCGGGCGATGCGGCGCAGATCCGAGGCCGCCCGGCTGAACGCCGCCGAGCTGCGCGCGCTCGCCCAGCAGCCGCTGCGGCCGGTCAAGCCGCAACAGCCGCTCGACGTCGGCCTCTTCGAGGCGCCGGCGCCCGAGGCGCCGCACATCCTGATCCCGGATGAGTGAGGCGCCGCCAGCGCCGGGCGCATGGCGGGCGGCCGCGGCGCCGTCGCTCGACGACTTCGCCGCGCTGGCCGAGGCGGCGTTCGCGGCGCTGCCGGACAAGTTCCGGCGCCTGGCCGGCGAGGTGGTCATCCGCGTTGACGACTTCGCGTCCGACGACGTGCTGGACGAGCTCGGCATCGAAGACCCGTTCGAGCTGACCGGCCTCTACCAGGGCGTCGACCTTTCCCGCCGCTCGGTTTTCGACCCGTCACCGGAGCCGTCGCGGGTCTTCCTCTACCGGCGCCCGATCCTGGATGAGTGGGCCGAGCGCGGCGAAGTCAGTCTCGGCGAACTGGTCGCCCACGTCCTGACCCACGAGATCGGCCACCACTTCGGCCTCTCCGACGCCGCCATCGACGCCATCGAAGCTGCGGACTAGTCACCCATATTCCCGCTCATCCCGACGCAAGTCGGGACCCAGGCAGGAGGACGTCGCAGTGTGCGAGCCTGCCGGCACGGCAGCGCCGCAGGCATCCATTTCCTAACACGAAGAACACGAAGACAGCGAAGAGCACCAAGGCGCTCTGTCCCAGGCGAAGAGGCTCCTTGGTGAGCTTTGCTTCCTTCGTGTTCTTCGTGTGACCTTGAGAGCGCCTGCGGCGCGCACCTAATCTCCAATCGACCAGTCCTTCGCCCCGGTCCTGCCTGGGTCCCGCTTTTCGCCGGGATGAGCGGGTGGGTGGGGGGCAAGCGAGCGCCCCTTGACCCCGAGCTTGGCCGTGTCAGGCTCGCCAGCTTCGGGCGCGCTCCAAGACGCGCCGTCGGGGCGAAGGAAACGATGCGATGTTGACCTATCCGCTGGTGGCGATCGTCACCCTGCTGGCCTTGCTGCTCTACTTCTACATGGGCCTGCGGGTGGGACAGGGACGCACCAAGTACGGCGTCGCCGCGCCGGCGGTGACCGGCAATCCGGACTTCGAACGCGCCTACCGCATCCAGATGAACACGCTGGAATGGCTGCCGATGTTCCTGGTCTCGCTGTGGCTGTTCGCAGCGTCGTGGTCGAGCGACCTGATCGCGGCGGCGATCGGGCTGGTGTGGATCCTCGGCCGCATCCTCTACCTCACCGGCTACTCGCAGGGCGGCCGAGGCGCGCGGACCCGGCTTCGGCATCCAGGCGCTGGCCACCGCCGTGCTGCTGTTCGGCGCGCTCGGCCGAGATCGTCTGGATGGTCGTCCACCCACGGCGCCTGAACGCGCGGCGGCTTTTGTCAGCAGTTCAGCCCGTCGGCTGCTAAGCTATGGATTACACGGAACTTTTCCGATTGCGTGCGCATTGATTCGGCCCTTAACGTGACCGTACGCAATCGGAGCTTCGCATGGCTGAGGGCGAGCTTTCCCGGCAACTCCGGGGCCAGCGGCTGACCACCGCCGAGGTGATCTACTACATGCCGGATCATCCGGCGCTGCTGCAGCGCTTCCTCTGGCAGACGCTGGACCTGCCGCCGGAGTTTCCGCGCGTCTACAAGTTCCTCGACTACTGGCGTCGCGAGATCGACGCGGTGATCCACTCGGTCACCTGCTCGGCCGCCGGCCTGGTCATGCCGGCCAGGCTCGAGGTCAGCCGCGACATCGGCTTGCTGCACTGAAATGACGGGCGGCCGGCGCCGCTTCGCGGTATTTGACCGGCGAGGCGGCTCGCGAGGATAGTTCGAGGCCATGAAGCACATCGTGATCGTCGTCGCCGCCACCCTGGCGCTGGCTCTGGCGGCTTGCGAGACGGCGCCCACCCCTTACCAACCGCTCAGCAGCGGCAACGCCATCTCCGGCGGTTTCACCGACCAGCGGCTCGACGACACCCACTTTCGCGTCACCTTCAAGGGCAACGACCTGACCTCGCGCGAGCAGGTGGAGACCTACCTGCTCTACCGCGCCGCCGAGCTCAGCGTCAGCCAGGGCTACGACTGGTTCGAGATGGTCAGCCGGGACACCGAAAACCGCGGTGGCGCCTGGGTGAGCGGCTATGGCTACTGGTCGCCGTACTGGCGCTTCCACGGCGGCTGGGGCTGGGGCGGCTGGGATCCGTACGGCGGCGGCCCGTGGGGCGGGGGCTACGACGTGCAGCGGATCGACGAGTATGAGGCGATCGCCGAGATCGCCGTCGGCCATGGCCCCAAGCCGGAGCATGATGTGCGCGCCTTCGACGCCCGCTCGGTGATGGCCAACCTCGCCCCCAAGCTCGCCCGCCCGCCGCACTGAGCTCTCGCTGACTTACGAGGGCTGGGCGTAGCCCCACGCCTGCCGGGCGGCCTCGATGCGCGCCAGCTTGCGCTCGAACGGGCCCCAGTCGTCGCGCTCGGCGATGGCGGCCCAGAGCTGCTCGATCTCGTCGTAGAGCAGCTCCTCCGGCTCGGGCTGGCCGAAGTAGGCTGCGGCGAGGCGCTCGGGGCGCTCCATCTCGTAGGGCGCGAGCCTGGCTCGGAAGTTGGCGAAGGCCTCACCGCCGTAGAGCGCCGCCCGCGATCCGGCCGAGCGCCCGCGGCTCGGACGCCAGGCCCCCGAACCAGTCGAAGAAGAACGGCTCCCAGCGCAGGGCCGCGCCACCTTCGGCCAGCGCCCGGAACGCCGCGTTGACGAGGTCGACGTCCTCCTCCGGCGCGCGCGGCGACGAGGCCCAGCCGCCGCAGCATCGCCGCGCGCCAGCGCCGTCGCGGTAGGCGGCCGAGAAGCTGTTCAGCGCCTCGACCAGCGGCTCGGCCGCGCGTGACCAGCGTCAGCGCGCCGGCCAGCTGGCGCAGGTTCCAGAACACCGCCTCCGGCTGCCGGCCGAACGCATAGAGGCCGGTCTCGTCGAAATAGGCGGCGACGAAGTTGGGATCGTTGCGCGGCAGGAAGCGGTAGGGCCCGTAGTCGAAGCTCTCGCCGGTGATGTTCATGTTGTCGGTGTTGAGCACGCCGTGCACGAAGCCGGCGGCCATCCAGCGCGCCGACCAGGTCGGCCGTCGCGCGCAAGCACCGCCGCGAAGAGCGCCGCAGGCTTGTCGGCGGCGTTGCCGAGACCCGGGTAGTAGAGCTCCACCGAGTGCTCGACGAGCTGGCCGATCAGGTCGGCGCGGTCGTGGTAGGCGTGGCGCTGGAAGCTGCCGAAGCGGATGTGGCTGTGCGAGAGCCGCGTCAGCACCGCCGAGCGGGTCGGGCTGGGCTCGTCGTTGCGCTGCAGCGCCTCGCCGGTCTCGATCAGCGAGAAGCTCTTCGAGGTCGGCACGCCCAGCGCCTCCAGCATGGCGGTCGCCAGCACCTCGCGCACCCCGCCCTTCAGCGTCAGCCGCCCGTCGCCGAAGCGCGAGTAGGGCGTCTGGCCCGAGCCCTTGGTGCCGAGGTCGAGCAGCCGCCCGGTCCCGACCTCGCGCAGCTGGGCGCATAGACGAAGCCGCGGCCATCGCCGATGTCGGGGTTGTAAACGCGGAACTGGTGGCCGTGATAGCGCTGCGCCAGCGGCTCGCCGAGGTTGCCGGGCAGCGGGTCGAAGCGGCCGAAGTGGCGAACCCACTCGTCGTCGCTCAGCGTCTCCAGTCCGACGCTCGCCGCCGCGCGGTCGTTGCGGTAGCGCAGGATCGTCTGCGGGAAGTCGGCCGGCTTCACCGGGTCGGCGAACTCGGCCCCGAGGCGCTGGAACTGCGGGTCGGGCTGGTAGCGCGGCGAGACGGGCATCGGCGCCGGACATGCGCCGCGACGCTTCCCGCCGCAAGCCTTACGAGATTTCCGCCGTGCACGCGGCGCGTGTTAACCCAGGGATGCGATGCGACGGCCAACGCTCAACTACCTGCGGACCGAGTCCGGCGCCGGCCTGGCGCTGCCGGTGGCGGCCGTGGCGGCGATCGGGCTCGCGACGTCCAGCTACTCGATCCACTACCGGGACCTGATCGCCGCCGTCATCCCCGCCCAGGTGGGCGGCTTCGCGGTGTCCCTGAGCCTCGCCGACTGGGTGCGGGCATTGCTGATGCCGGTGTTCTTCCTGGTGCTCGGCATGGAGCTGAAATTCGAGCTGCTGCGCGGCGAGCTCTCCAACACGCGGCGGCTGGCGCTGCCGGCGCTGGGCGCGCTGGGCGGCTTCGTGGTCCCGGCGCTGGCGGCCTGGGCGATCGGCGGCAGTGGGCCGGCGGCCTGGGCCAGCGCGACGGCGACCGACGGGGCGGCGGCGCTGGCGGCGCTGACCCTGGTCGCGCCGCGGCTGCCGCAGTCGCTGCGCGTCCTGTTGATCGCCGTCGCCATCGCCGACGACCTGGCCGCGGTGATCGTCGCCGCGATGATGACCGCGGCGCCGCCGGACTGGCGGATGCTGGCGGACGCGGGCGTCGTGCTGGCGATGCTCGCGCTGCTCTCGCGCTGGCGGCACGCGCCGTTCCTGTTCTACGCGGTCGGCTTCGCGGTGGTCTGGGCCTTCACGCTGAAGTCCGGCCTCGATCCGGTGCTGGCCGGCATCGCCAGTGCGATGATCGTGCCGATCGGCACGCGCCGCGTCGGCCAGGACAGCATGCTGAAGTACTTTATGGACAGCCTGCACCCGTATGTCGCCTTCGCGGTGCTGCCGCTCTTCGTCTTCACCGCGGCGGGCTTCTCGCTGCACCACTTCCATCTGCGCGATCTCGCCCACCCGGCGCCGATCGCGGTGATGGCGGGCCTGGCGCTCGCCAAGCCGGCCGGCGTGCTGGGCGCCTGCGCCCTCGGCATTGCGCTGCGCCTGACGCGCCGCCCGACCGGGACGACCTGGCGCGAGCTCGGCGGCGTCGCCTGCCTGACCGGCGTTGGCTTCACGCTCAGCTACTTCATCGCCGGCATGGGCGGCCCCGAGCCGCCCGGTCCGATCCGCGCCGCCATCCTGATCGGCTCCATCGCCCCGGCGCTGGCCGGCGGCTGGCTGCTGGGGCGCGCGCCGCCCGCCTCCGCCGCCCTTCCCCGCGAAAGCGGGGACCCAGGCTTTTTCTGAGTTCTTTTGAACCCCGAAAACACGAAAAGCACGAACAATTACAATGTCGTCCCGGAAGCTCGCGCAGCGAGCTTCCGGGACCTACTTCCAACGGCGGCGCTCGGTAGATCCCGGACGACGCCGCTTCGCGGGTCTCCGGGATGACAATGCCGGGGGCTTGGCGTTCGTGCTGTTCGTGTTTTTCGTGGTTCAAATCAGAACCAGAAACGTCACCCCAGCGCCGCCCTGATCGCTGCCCCTGCTTCCCGCGCGGCCTCGGCCACCGCCGGGGAGACGTCGCCCATGATGAAGAAGTCGTGGACCAGGGCCGGGTAGTTCACGTGGGCCGCGTCGACGCCGGCGGCGGCCATCGCAGCGGCGTAGTCGCGGCCCTCGTGCTCCAGCGGATCGAAGCCGGCGGTGACCACATAGGCGCTCGGCAGGCCCGCGAGGTCGGCGGCGCTGGGCCGGCATGGCGCGGTGCGCCTGCGCGTGGCCGTCGAAAGCCAGCGAGCGCTCGAAGAAGGCCATCGCGGCCTTCGAGAGCACCGGCCCGTCGCGCTCGCGGCGCGACTGCGTTTCCTGCGGCCGGCCAGGTCGCCGGATAGAGCAGCAGCTGCAGCTTCAGCCGCCTGCCCGGATCGCCGCGCAGGTCCTGCGCCACCGAGGCGGCGAGGTTGCCGCCGGCCGAATCGCCGCCGACCCCGATCCGCGCCGGATCGGCCCCCAACTCGGCCGCATGGTCGAACGCCCAGCGGGTGGCGGCCAGCGCATCGTCGTGGCCGGCCGGGAACGGGTTCTCCGGCGCGAGGCGATAGTCCACCGCCATCACCCGCTGGCCCGAGAAGTGCGCCAGGCGCCGGCAATGGGCGTCGTGGGTCTCCAGGTCGCCGATTACGAAGCCGCCGCCGTGGAAGTAGACCAGCAGCCCCGACTGCGTCGCCGCCTCGGCCGGCGTGTAGATCCGCGCCGGCCTCGGTCCGGCCGCGCCGCCGACCTCCAGGTCGCGCGCCGCGACGCTGGCCACCGTCGACGCGACGTTCTGCGAGGTGCGTTGGGCGCGGTAGCCGGCCCGCACCATGTCAGGCGGGATCTGCGTCAGCGGCGGCGGCGCCTCGGCCGCGGCCGCCGCCTGCGCATCGAGCATCGCCTTGAAGTGCGGGTCGAGAGTCATATGGCCTCGCTCCCCTCCCCCTCGAGGGGAGGGGTCGGGGTTGGGGGGCTGCAGCCGGACGAGCGGCAGCCGACAGAAAAAGGGCGGGCGGCCCGACGAGCCCCCCGCCCCTAGCCCCTCCCCTCGAGGGGGAGGGGAACTCTGAGTCTACTCCGCGGCCTGCTTGGGCGCGTAGCCGAGCATGGCCTTGGTCTCCAGGTACTCGTGGAAGCCGTAGTCGCCCCACTCGCGCCCGTTGCCGCTCATCTTGTAGCCGCCGAACGGGCGCGGTCGGATCGCCGCCGCCGCCGTTGATCGACACCTGGCCGGCGCGCAGCTGCGCGGCGACCTCGTGGATCTTCTTCTGGTCGGTGCCCGAGATGTAGGCCGCGAGGCCATACTCGGTGTCGTTGCCGATCTTCACCGCCTCGTCGACGCTGCTCGTAGCCCATGATCGAGACCACCGGGCCGAAGATCTCTTCCTTGGCGATGGTCATGTCGTTGGTGACGTTGGCGAACACGGTCGGCTTCACATAGAAGCCCTTGTCGAGGCCTTCCGGACGATCCGGGCCGCCGGTGACGAGGGTCGGCGCCCTCGGCGATGCCGGCCTTGATCAGGCGCTGGATCTTCTCCCACTGGGTCTTGTTGACCACCGGGCCGATCGTGGCGTTGCCGTTCGGATCGCCGACCGTGGTCGCCTCGGCGGCTTCCTTGGCGATGACGATGGCCTCGTCCATCTTCTTGGCCGGCACCAGCATGCGGGTGGGCGCATTGCAGGACTGGCCGGAGTTGTTCATCACGTTGCGCACGCCGCCGCCGACCGCGGTTTTCATGTCGGCGTCTTCGAGGATGATGTTCGGGCTCTTGCCGCCCAGCTCCTGGGCCACGCGCTTGACCGTCGCGGCGGCGTTGCGCGCCACCTCGACGCCGGCGCGGGTCGAGCCGGTGAACGAGACCATGTCGATGCCCGGATGGCTCGGAGATCGCCGCGCCGACTTCGGGCCCGGTGCCGTTGATCATGTTGTAGACGCCGGCCGGCACGCCCGCCGCGTCCATGATCTCGGTCCAGATGTAGGCGCTGAACGGCGCCTCTTCCGACGGCTTCAGCACCATGGTGCAGCCGGTGGCGAGCGCCGGGACCACCTTGCAGGCGATCTGGTTGATCGGCCAGTTCCAGGGCGTGATCAGGCCGCAGACGCCGATCGGCTCCTTGACGATGCGGGTCGCGCCGCGGTCTTCCTCGAACTTGAAGTTCTTCAGCACCTCGATGCCGGTGGAGATGTGCAGCATGCCGATCGGCGCCTGGGCGCGCTGGGCGAGGCTGGCGGGCGCGCCCATTTCCTCGGTGATGGCGTTGGCGATGTCGCCGAAGCGCTTCTGGTACTCGGCCAGGATGCGCTGCAGCAGCTCGATGCGCTCCTCGCGGCTGGTCTGCGAGTAGGTCGCGAACGCCTTCTTGGCGGCGGCGACGGCCTTGTCGACGTCGGCGGCCGAGCCGGCGGAGATGTGGCCGGCGACGTCCTCGGTCGCCGGGTTGATCACGTCCATGCTCTTGGGCGTCACCGGGTCGACCCAATGGCCGTCGATGTAGAACTTCATGTATTCGCGCATGCCGTGCTCCTTGGGCCTCGTCCCACCACCCAGCGCCCCGGGTTATCCACAGGGGTCTCGAGAGGCCGCGCATATTAGTGATCGCGGTTCAGACTGGAAGGGGACTCAGCGACGCAGAATCCTCAGTGCGACGCCGCGTCTTGCCGCCAGCGCCTCGGCGATGCGGCGCGCGGGTCGGAGGCTGTGGTTCCTTCGGGCAGCGCGTCGGGCGCTGAACCAGCCGATCTGGCTGGATCTCGCCGCGCTGAGGTGGCCGCGCAGGGCGCCCAGCTGTCGATCCGGTAGAGCAGCACGTGGTCGCCGCGGAAGCGGCCGTGGTTGGCGTGGATCGCCGACCAGCGCCGGCGGTCCGGTCACCTGCACGCCAGCCTCCTCCTCCAGCTCGCGCGACCAGCGCCTGCCTCGGCGGTCTCGCCGCGCTCGACGCCGCCGCCCGGCAGGTACCAGCCGGGCATGTAGGTGTGCTCGACCAGCAGCACCTCGCCGCCCGCGTTCAGCACCAGCGCCGCGCACGCCCAGCGTCATGCCGCGAGTGGTGCGCGCGTAGAGCCGGATACAACGGCTGCGCGATCGGCTGAAGGCGGCGGCGCCAGGGCATGGCCGCCCTTATTATCCTCCGCCGCAAGGGGAGGAAGGCCTTGACGGCGGCGGCGCTCCAGCCGATTTCGCGTGGCAACCACAAGGAGCGCGCATGGGCTGGGAAGCCATTGGCCTGATCGTCCTCTTCATCGTCGCCATCGCCGCGATCAACCGCGATCGAGTTCGGCCGCTTCGACTGATGGCCTCGCCGCGGCTGGGCGCTGGTCACCGGCGCGGCGCAGCGGATCGGCCGCGCGCTGGCCCTGACCGCGGCGCAGGCCGGCTACGACGTCGTCGTCCACCACCACCGCTCGCGGCGCCGGCGACACGGTCCAGGCGATCGAGGCGCTGGGCCGCCAGGCGCGCGCCGCCGAGGCCGACCTCGCCGACGCGGCGGCCTGCCGCGCGCTGGCCGGCGCGCGGCGAGCCGCTGACGCTGCTGGTCAACTGCGCCTCGCTGTTCGAGGACGACCGGATCAGCAGCCTGACGGCCGCGGGCTGGGACGCGGCGATGGCCGCCAACCTGCGCGCCCCGGTGCTGCTGGCGCAGGCGTTCGCCAACGCACTGCCGGCGGACGCCGGGGGGCTGATCGTCAACATCATCGACCAGCGGGTGCTGCGGCCCGACGCCGCAGTTCTTCAGCTATGCGGTGAGCAAGGCGGCGCTCTGGGCGGCGACCCCGATGCTGGCGCAGGGCCTGGCGCCGCGCATCCGCGTCAACGCCATCGCGCCGGGCCCGACACTGCGCTCGATCCATCAGTCGCAGGCCGACCTTCGACGCCGAGCGCGAGGCGGTGCTGCTCGGCCACGGGGCGACGCCGGAGGAGATCGGCGCGGCGCTCGCCTACCTCATTGACGCGACCTCGGTGACCGGCCAGATGATCGCCGTCGATGGCGGCCAGCACCTCGCCTGGCGCACCCCCGATATCATCGACCCCGACTGAAGGCGCGCGCTTTGTCCGAGCCAGCCCCGTCAGACCCGGCCCCGAAGGAGACGCCGCGCCTCCAGGATCGTCATCACCAAGGTCTTCGTCCGCGGCCTCGAGGTCGACGCCGCGATCGGCGTCTATCGGCACGAACGGGGCCGCCTGCAGCGCCTGGTGATCGACGTCGAGCTCGACGTCGCGGTCACCGACTGGAGCGCGCTCTCCGAGACCGTGAACTACGAGATGATCGCCGAGAAGGCGCGCCGGATCGCCGCCGGCGAGCACCGCGGCCTCGTCGAAACCTTCGCCCACCACCTCGCCGAAGCCTGCTTCGAGGAGCCCAAGGTGACCCGCGCCAGGATCCGCGTGGAAAAGCCCTCAGCGCTGGCGCCGGATGCCGGGGCCGCCGGCGTGGAGATCACCGCGGTCAGGGGGTAGCTGGACATTCTTCCGCGGCCGAAGGGTCGCCGGTGTGACGAACTACGCGGACTATGAAGCGATCCTCGCTGTCATCCGGTCGGCGATCGATCTCACGCGCGAGAACCCGATGCCTGATGAGCCCGTACCGTCAGATCGACTACACCGCCTGGGTGATCCTCCAAGAGCTTCGTCGCGCGGGCTGGACAATCGAGCGCTCTGCACACGGGAGCCATCCCAGCTAGAACCATTGCGTCGGCGGGCGTAGGGGAACGCGGCTAGCGATCAGCCGCCCAGCAGCGGCATCACACGAGCCCCACCGCGCCCAGCGCCGCCGCCTGGCGCTCGGCCAGCGCGTCCTCGCTGAAGTCCTCCAGCGTCGCCTCGAACACCTGCTGCCAGTTCATCTCCGCGCCGAGCCGCAGGAACGCCGCGCCGAGGCCGATGGCGGCGCGTTCCATGAAGACGAACTCGCGCGGCATCGTCACCGGCCCTTGGGTCTCCAGCGCCTGCTTCATCTGGAAGGCCTCGCGCCGGCCGTAGAGGCCGGGGCTGACGCCGTCGGCGACCGTGCGGACGCGGTCGTCGAGCAGCGGGCCGTAGATGAAGCGCGCCCAGATGTTCAGCGTCTCGATCAGCGGCCGGGTGAGGCCGTTGAAGCCCCAGACGCGGTAGGCCTCGGCCTGCGCGTCGTGGTCGTCGTCGATCAGCGCGCGGTAGAGCATCAGCACGCCGGTCGACGAAGCTGGGCGGGAAGATGCGGATGCAGCCGAAGTCCAGCAGGTTCAGCCGCGCCGCCTCGCCCGCGAACGTGTAGTTGCCAAGGTGCGGGTCGCCGTGGATGACGCCGATGCGGATCAGCGGCGTCCACCAGGCCTCGAACAGCAGCCGCGCGATGCGGTTGCGGGTTTCCTGGTCGGCGCCCTCGAAGTCGGTGAGGCCGCGGCCCTCGCAGCCAGGTCATGGTGAGCAGCCGCCCGGTCGAGAGCTCTCCCACTGGCTCGGGCGCGGCGATGTCGTCGCGGCCGGCGAAGAAGGCGCGGTAGAGCGCCATCGCCTTGGCCTCGCGGCCGTAGTCGAGTTCCTCGCGGATGCGCTCGCTGATCTCGACGGCGATCTCGCGGGTGTCGACCTGGCCGAACATCTGGCGCCCCAGCGCCATCACCGCGCGCATCTGCGCCAGGTCGCTTTCGACGGCGCTCTGCATGTCCGGGTACTGCAGCTTCACGGCCAGCGCGCGGCCGTCGAGGCTGGTCGCGCGGTGCACCTGGCCGAGCGAGGCCGCCGCGGCGGGCGCGAGCTCGAAATCGGCGAACTTCGCGCGCCAATCGGCCCCCAGCTCGGCGGCCATGCGGCGGCGCACGAACGCCGCGCTCATCGGCGGGGCGTTCATCTGCAGGCTGGCCAGCTCCTGCGGCGAACTCCGGCGGCAACAGGTCGGGCACCGTGGTCGCCATCTGGGCGATCTTCATCAGCGGGCCCTTGAGCTGGCCCAGCGCCGCCTTCACCGCCCGGGCGTTGCGCGCATCCAGGTCGCCGCCGCCGCGGATGGCGTTCGCCCCGATCGTCGCCGCCGCGCCGGAGAGCCCGGCGCCCACCTTGGCGAACCGCGCGACCCGTCCGGCGAGGCGATTGCGCTCCGGATCAGACGCCATTCAAACCAGCGCCTCGAACTCGTCGACCAGGCGTTCCAGCCGCGCGCAGCCGGCGGACCAGAAGGAGGGGTCGCGCGGGTCGAGGCCGAACGGGCGCCAGGGCCTCGACGTAGGTGCGCGCGCCGCCGGCCGCGAGCAGGTCCTCGTAGAGCGGCGCGAAGCCGTCGGGCGCGCGCCGCCGCGCCTCCATCAGCGCCTCCACGTAGAGGTTCCCGAAGGCGTAGGCGTAGACGTAGAACGGCGCGTGCACGAAGTGGGTGACGTAGGCCCAGTAGGTCTCGTAGCCGGCGTTCAGCCGCACCGCCGGGCCGAGGCTCTCGCCCATCGCCTCGACGAAGATGCCGCCGATCTCGCCGGCCGACAGCTCGCCCTTCGCCCGCGCATCGTGAAAACGGGTCTCGAAGCGGTGGAAGGCGATCTGGCGCACCACCGTGTTGAGGCTGTCCTCGATCTTGCCGGCCAAGAGGTCACGGCGCTCGGGCCCTTTGGCGTCGGCCAGCAGGCGGTCGAACACCAGCCCCTCGCCGAAGATCGAGGCGGTCTCGGCCAGCGTCAGCGGCGTGTCGGCCAAGCAGGGTGCCCTGCGGGGCGGCCAGCGTCTGGTGCACCGCGTGGCCGAGCTCGTGCGCCAGCGTCAGCACGTCGCGCCGCTCGCCCATGTAGTTCATGAAGACGTACGGGTGCCGCTCGGACGTCACCGGGTGCGAGTAGGCGCCCGACTGCTTGCCGGGCCGGGGCGCGGCGTCGATCCACGGCTCGTCGAAGAAGCGGGCCGCGGTGGTCGCGAAAGCGCGGCGCGAGGCCCTCGAAGCTCGTCGAGCACGATGTCGCGCGCCTCGGCCCAGCCGTAGCGGCGCGGGATGGCGGTGGTGAGCGGGGCGTTGCGGTCCCAGTGGTCGAGCCGCGCCTTGCCCATCACCTTGGCCTTCAGCGCGTAGTAGCGGTGCGAGAGGCGCGGGTAGCTCGCCACCACCGCCGCTTCCAGCGCCGCCACCGCTTCGGCGTCGACCTCGTTGGCGACGTGGCGGGCGGCGGCGGGCGTGGCGTAGCGCCGCCAGCGGTCCTCGACCTGCTTTTCGAACGCCAGCGTGTTGAGGCTGAGCGCCAGGGCCGAGCGTCTTGGCGTCCAGCGCCCGCGCCAGCCCTTGCGCGGCCGAGCGGCGCCGCGCCGGATCGGCGTCGGACATCCGGTTCAGCGCCTCGGCCAGCGTCAGCGTCTCGCGGCCGGCGCGCACCTGCAGCCTGGCCAGCGTCTCGTCGTAAGCCGCACCCAGTTGGCGACCGCCGGGGCCTTGTCGAGCAGCAGCCGCTCCAGGTCGTGCGATAGCTCGTGCGGGCGGGCGAGGCGCACGCGCCGCAGCCACGGGCGCCAGCGCGCCGCCGCCGGGTGGGCCTCCATCGCCGCGGCGACCTCCGCGTCGTCCAGCTCGTTCAGCTCCAGCGTGAAGAAGAGGCTGTCGGCGGATGCCTGCGAAGTACGGGCGCGGATGTCGGCCTCGAAGCGCGACCAGGCCGGATCGTCGCGGGCGGTCGAAGCGGCGAGGCTGGCGTAGGCGCCGACGCCCCAGAGCTTGTCGGTGGCTCGCTGATAGAGCCCTACGCCGTCATCGACCAGCGCGCCCAGCTTCGCAGGCGCGGCTCGCGCGGCGACGAATGCGCCTTTCAGCGACGCCAGATCGGCGTTGAGACGCGCAGCCTCGGCGAGATCGGCCTCGATCGCGGGATCGTCGCGTCCCGAATAGAGATCGTCGAGCCGCCATTCGGGCAGCGCGTTGGCGGGCGGCTTGACGGGTGCGTTCATGGCGCGGGCTTTAGACCCTGCGCCCTCGAGCGCAAGCCCATCCGTCCCTTGCGCCGGCGCCGTATAAGGACCGGCGCGAATCCGGGGGGACGCATGGGCGCCTTCGACCACATCATCCTGCTCTTGTCGTTCGTCTACGCGCTGGCGATCGCTCACCTGCTTTCGACCAGCGCCCTGCTGATCCGTCGCAGCGCTCGCGTGCGCTTCTCGGCCCGAGCGGCGTTTTGGATGGGCAACGCTCTTGTCATCATCCTGGCCAACTGGATCGGCTTCTGGGACCTGCGGGCGCTGCCCAGTTGGAGCGTCGGCACGATTCTCTTCACGTTCGTGATTGCATTCACCAACTACCTGACCGCCGCGCTCGCCTGCCCGCAGACCGAAGGCCACGATGAGCTCGACCTGGTCGACTTCTTCGACCGCCAGCGGGTGAAGATCCTCGTCTCGACCCTGGCCTCCTGCGTCACCGCCCTGGTCGCCAACGTGGTCTACGGCCAGGCGCTGGGCGTCATCACCTGGGACCAGGCGAACCTCGCCGTCGTGCCGATGACGGCGGGGGTGCTGATCGCGCTGGTATGGCGCGGCCGCGCCGCGCAGGCGATCGCCCCGGCGCTGATAACGGGGGCGTGGATCGTCTATTTCACGGCGCTGCAGGGCGCCCTGAAGTGAGCGCGGCCGCCGGCCGGCGTTAACCCGGCGCTCAGGTCTGCGAAACCCCCCCTTTACCCGCCGCCTGTATCAGGAAGGCACAGAACAGAAAGTCTCGCCCTCGAAGGCGCGGCGGATTTGGTTGGGTGTGTTCGAATGAATAAAACGGTCCTGGTCGTCGACGACGATCCGACGCAACGACGGCTGATCCAGGCGGTGCTGGAGCGCGAGGGTTTCCGCGTCGCACACGCCGACGGCGGCCGCGCGGCGCTGGACCACCTGGCCTCCGGCCAGCCGGCCGACGTGGTGCTGCTCGACCTCGTCATGCCCGGCCTGACCGGCCAGGAGACGCTGGCCGACATGCGCCAGCGCGGCTTCACCCAGCCGGTGATCGTGGTGACCGCGACCGGCGGCATCGACACGGTGGTCGCCGCCATGCGCGGCGGCGCCTGCGACTTCTTCGTCAAGCCCGCCAGCCCCGAGCGGATCATCGTCTCGATCGGCAACGCGCTCTCGATGGGCGCCTTCCGCGCCGAGGTCGACCGCGTGAAGAAGCAGGTGACCGGCCGCACCACCTTCGAGGACCTGATCGGTTCGGGCCCGGCCATGCAGATGGTCAAGCGGCTCGGCGAGCGCGCCGCCAAGTCGTCGATCCCGGTGCTGATCACTGGCGAGAGCGGCTCGGGCAAGGAAGTGATCGCCCGGGCCGTGCACGGCTGCTCCGAGCGCAGCGGACGGCCGTTCGTGACCGTGAACTGCGGCGCCATCCCCGAGAACCTGGTCGAGTCGATCCTGTTCGGCCACGAGAAGGGCAGCTTCACCGGCGCCTCCGAGAAGCATCTCGGCAAGTTCCAGGAGGCCAGCGGCGGCACGCTGTTCCTCGACGAGGTCGGCGAGCTGCCGCTCGACATGCAGGTCAAGCTGCTGCGCGCCCTGCAGGAGGGCGAGATCGATCCGATCGGCTCGAAGCGCCCGGTGAAGGTCGACGTGCGGATCCTGTCGGCCACCAACCGCGACCTTTCCTTGGCGGTCTCCGAGGGCCGCTTCCGCGAGGATCTCTACTACCGGCTCAACGTCTACCCGATCGAGGCGCCGGCGCTGCGCGACCGCCGCGAGGACATCCCGGCGCTGACCGAGGCGTTCGTGCGCCGCTTCAACCTGGAGGAGGGCCGCCGCGTGGCTGGCGCCCGCGCCGGAGACGCTCGCCATGCTGGGCGCCTTCGACTGGCCGGGCAACGTCCGCCAGCTGGAGAACGCCGTCTACCGCGCCATCATCCTGGCCGACGCGCCCTACCTGCAACCGCACGACTTCCCGGCCATCTCCGGCATGGCGCTGCCGGCCGAGCTCGCGCCGGCGTCCGCGGCCGACATGCTGGCAGGCGTGGCGCTCGGGGTCGCGCCAACCGTGGCCGAGCTCGCCGCCGACATGCCGAAGACCGCGCCGGTGCGCATCCTCGACGAGCGCGGCCACCTGCGCACGCTCGAGGATATCGAGCGCGACCTCATCCAGCTCGCCATCGAGATCTACGCCGGCCACATGAGCGAAGTCGCCCGCCGCCTCGGCATCGGCCGCTCGACCCTCTACCGCAAGGTCCGCGAACAGGGCCTGGAAGACCAGGTGCGCGAAGCGGCGGCGTAAGTGCCCGCCGCCCCTGCGTCAGTGCGGGGCGAGCATCCGGGCGACGACCGGGTGTGGCTCGATGCTACCGCCGCGCCGCTTCACCGCCGCGAACGCGTCGTCGGTCGCCGCCAGCGCGGTCGCGATGTCATCGAGGCTGTGGGCCGCCGAGAAGAACATGTTGTGGTAGGGGTGCAGGTAGACGCCGCGCTTCAGCGCTTCGGCCACCCAGGCGTAGCCCAGCCGGAAGTCCGGATCGTCCTCGAAGAGGATCATCGGCATCTGCACCGGCCCTGACTGGCTCAGCGTGAAGCCGTGCGCGGCCGCCTGCTGCTGCAGGCCCTCACGCAGGCGACGCCCCGCCGCGATGGTGCGCTCCAGATAGTCGCCCTCGCGGATATGCCGCAGCGTCTCGATGCCCGCCGCCATCGGCGTCGCCGCGAACCAGAACGAGCCGGTGACGAAGATCTGCTCGGCGCCCTTGCGCGCCGTGTCCGAGCCGACCAGCGCCGAGATCGGGTGGCCGTTGGCGATGCACTTGCCCCAGGCCGAGAGGTCGGGCTTCACGCCGAGGTCGGCCCAGCTGGAGCCGCGCGCCAGCCGGAAGCCGGCGCGCACCTCGTCGAGGATCAACAGCGCGCCGTGCTTGTCGCAAAGCTGGCGCGCCGCAGTGGCGAAGGCCTGCTCAGGCAGCGTCTCGTCCTTGAAGGTCTCGTGCCGAAACGGCGTGGCGATGACGCCGGCGACGTCGCCCTCGTTGGCCTTGAACGCCGCCTCCAGGCTGTCGGCGTCGTCGTACTCGTAATAGACGAGGTGCGCCTTGTCCTCCGGCAGGGTGCCGGCCGGGCGCGGCGTGCACCAGGGCGCGGCGCCGTGGTAGGCGCCGGTGGCGCAGAGGATTTTGCGGCGCTTCGTCTGCGCGCGCGCCGTGACGATCGCCATCGTGGTGGCGTCCGTGCCGTTCTTGCAGAAGATCGCCCAGTCGGCGTGGTCGATCATGCCGACCAGCGTCTCGGCCAGCACGACGATGGATTCGGACGGGCCGGTCATCGCATCGCCCAGCGCGGCTTGCGCGGCCGCGGCGGCTTCCACCGGCTCGAATCCGTAGCCCAGCAGGTTCGGCCCGTAGGCGCACATGAAGTCGATGTACTCGTTGCCGTCGACGTCCCAGAGCCGCGAGCCGCGCGCCCGGCTGAAGAACTGCGGGTACTCCTCCGGCAGCATGCCGGTGGACTGGTGGCCGAACATGCCACGCGGGATGACCTTGCTGGCCCGCTCCTGCAGGTCCTTGTTCTTCACGTTGGTCCAGGTCATCGGATCCATCACATCACCGCCAGAGCTGCGCGCACCGCGCCGAGCCTTCGTAGCCGCGCGGCGCAGCCGGCGCTACTCCGCCTCAGGTTTTCTCGCGAAGCCGCGCCGCTTCGGATACGCGCGCGGCTCGCCCTTCGCCTTGGCGACGATCTCCTTCAGCTTGACGCCCTGGCGGGCCGAAAGCGCCGCGCCGGGCGCGCCCTTCTCGGGGTCGGCGAAGGCGCGGCCGTAGCTGGCGACCCGCTCGGCGACCGAGCCCAGGAACTCGCCCTCCCACTCGGAGAGCGTGACGCCCGCCTGCTCGGCGGCGCGGCGGGCGCGCTTCAGGGCGTTCAGCGCGGCGCGCTTGGCCTGCGCCCGCTGGTCGGGGACTTTGCGCTTCGGAGCGCCGCGCTTCACAGGCCCCCGATCGCCGTGATGTAGAGCTCGATCAGCGCCTCTTCCTCCTGCCGCTTGGCGACGTCGGCTTTGCGCAAGCGGACCACCTTGCGCAGGATCTTGGTGTCGAACCCTTCGCCCTTGGCCTCGGCGTAGACCTCCTTCAGGTCGCCCGCGACCGCGGCCTTGTCCTCCTCCAGCCGCTCGATGCGCTCCACGAGGCTCTTCAGCTTGCCCTGCGCCGTCGAGCTGAGGGTGTCGAAGCTGGCGGAATCGTCGGCCATGAGGATGCTGAGGCTCTCTACTCGAAGCTGGAATGGGACGCGGGGCGACCCTAGCGGCGCGGCCGCCGGCTCACAACAGGCCGCGCGCCCTCAGCGCCGGCGCCAACGCCGCAGGGTCGTCGAACCTGTGGACGTCGATAGCCGCAGGCCGCCGCCGCGTCGGTGTTGACCGCCGAATCGTCGACGAACAGCAGCTCGTGCGGCTCAAGGCCGGCGCGTTCGGCGGTGAGCGCGAAGATGCGCGGGTCCGGCTTGCAGAGGCCGACCTCGCCGGAGACCACGATGTGCTGCAGGCGTCCGAACACCGGGCTCATGGCGAAGATGCCGGGCGCCACCGACGCCGGCATGTTGGTCAGGCCCAGCATGGGTGTGCCGCGCTCGTGCAGCGCGTCCATCGCCGCCTCGGTCTCGGGGATCGGGCCGGAGAACATCTCCCACCAGCGCGCCTCCCAGGCGACGATGGCGGCCTCGTGCTCGGGGTAGCGGGCGACCAGCGGCGCGCGGTTGTCGGCGAACGACACGCCGTCGTCGTGGCGCGCGTGCCAGGCCATCGTGCAGACGTTGGCCAGGAACCAGTCGCGCTCGGCCGGGTCGGGGAAGATCTTGGAATAGAGCGTGCGCGGATCCCAGCGCACGATGACGTTGCCGACGTCGAAGACGACCCCTTTGACACTCACCGCGGCGACGCGGTGCGTCAGCCCTGGCGGGCTTTGTAGCGCGGGTTGGTCTTGTTGATGATGTAGATGCGGCCCTTGCGGCGCACGAGCTTGCAGTCGCGGTGACGCGTCTTCAGCGACTTCAGGGAGCTGCGAACTTTCATCTTCGGGCGCGTCTAAATCGGGGCTGCCAAGGGAGCGGGCGGATATAGAGAGCGGCCCCGCCGAAGTCAATCGGCGGCTGTCTGCGGCGCCGGCAAGCGCCTCGCTGTCTGTCTCGACGACGTGATTGCGCGGCCGGCGCAGCGCCCGCTAGCCTCCCCCGCATGAATCGCCGCCACGTCCTGAAGCTCGCGCTGGCCGGCGCGGCGCTCCCGAGCCTCGCCGCCGCCCAGCCGGCGCCATCGCAGCTGCTGGGCGCGGTGGGCGATTCGGCGTTTCTCGCCTGGCTGGACGGCTTCTACCGGCGCCAGGCGGCGACCGGCTGGACGCCCACGCAGCTCGCCGCGGTCCTGAGCGGCCTCGCCCCCGATCCGCGCGTGCTGGCCCACAACGCCGGCCAGCCGGAGTTCGCGCTGCCGGTGGGCGAATACGTGAGCCGCCAGCTGGCGCCCGGCGTGGTGGGGCTCGGCAAGCGCAAGCGCGACGGCGTGCCCGAGCTCGCCGCCATCCGCGAAACCTACGGCGTGCGGCCCGACATCCTGACCGCGATCTGGGGCATGGAATCGGGCTTCGGCGCCAACCAGGGCGACATGGACGTGGTGCGCTGCCTGGCGACGCTGGCCGCCGACTACCCGCCGCGCACGCAGTGGGCCGAGGGCGAGCTGGTCGCCTGCCTGACCATCGTTCGGGACGGGCGCGCCAGCCGCGGCCAGCTGCGCGGCTCCTGGGCCGGCGCGATGGGCCAGACCCAGCTGATCCCGAGCGCCTTCCTCGCCAGCGCGGTCAGCGCGCATGGCGGCGGGCGGCCGGACATCTGGGAGTCCAGCGCCGATGCGCTGGCGTCGGCCGCCAACCTGCTCGCCAAGTCGGGGTGGCGGCGCGGCGAGGGCTGGGGCGCCGAGGTGATGCTGCCGCGCGGCTTCGACTATGGCCTCAGCGAAGGGCCGAAAGAGCCGCCGTCCTGGTGGGCCGACAAGGGCGCACGCCGGGGCGACGGCGGGGCCTGGTCGCGCGGCCGACGCCGCGGCCGAGGCGCAGCTGATCCTGCCGGCCGGCGCGGACGGGCCGGCGTTCCTGGCGCTGCCGAACCACTTCGTGATCCGCACCTACAACAACTCGCTGGCCTACGCGCTGACGGTGGGCCTGCTGGCCGACCGCATCGGCGGCGCCGGCCCGCTGGCCGCCGCCTGGCCGCGGGAGATGCCGCTGTCGCTGGAGGACCGCATGGCCGCGCAGACTGCGCTCGCCAGGCTGGGCTACAACCCGGGCGCGCCGGACGGGCTGATCGGCGTCGGCACCCGCCAGGCCGTCCGCGCCTGGCAGAAGGACCACCACCTGCCCGCCGACGGCTACCTTTCGCCCGCCGTCCTGGCGCAGCTGAAGGCGGCGAAGAGCTAGCAAGCCGCCACCCCCGCTCACCTGCGATTAAGCATTAACGTCGAAGCTCCGGCTCGCGCGCTCCGGGGGATTCCGCTGCTTTGTTCCAGATCATCGGCATCGTCCTGCTGTTCGCGCTGGTGTTCGGCAGCTTCCTGATCTCCGGCGGCAACATGGCGGTGATCATGGAGGCGCTGCCGCACGAGATGATGTGCATCGGCGGGGCCGGCATCGCCGCGTTCCTGATCTCCAACTCGATGGACGTGCTCAAGGCCACCGGCGGCAGCTTCAAGAAGGTGTTCAGCGGCCCGAAGTGGAAGTCCAAGGACTACCGCGACCTGCTGGCGCTGCTTTTCCTGCTCACCAAGACGATGAAGTCGAAGGGCGTCATCGCGCTGGAGAGCCACATCGAGCGGCCGGCCGAGAGCACCATCTTCTCGCGCTTCCCCTCGATCATGAAGGATCACTTCGCGGTCGACTTCATCTGCGACACGCTGCGGATGATGACGATGAACCTGGAGGATCCGCACCAGGTCGAGGACGCCATGGAGAAGCAGCTCGAGAAGCACCACCACGAAGCGCTGCGCCCGGCGCACGCGCTGCAGAACACCTGGCCGACGGCCTGCCGGCGCTCGGCATCGTCGCCGCCGTGCTGGGCGTGATCAAGACCATGGGCTCGATCACCGAGCCGCCGGCGGTGCTGGGCGCGATGATCGGCGGCGCGCTGGTCGGCACCTTCCTCGGCGTCTTCCTGGCCTATGGCCTGGTCGGCCCGATGGCGACGCGGATGAAGGCGGTGGTCGACGAGGAAGGCGAGCTTCTACCGGATCATCCAGGCGGTGCTGGTGGCCCACCTGCACGGCAATGCGGCGCAGATCTCGGTGGAGATCGGGCGCGGCAACGTGCCGTCCGGCGCGCAGCCGAGCTTCCTGGAGCTGGAAGAGGCGCTGTCGGCGATCCCACCCGAGGCCTGAGCGGCGACGCCGGGACGTGAAAAGTGATCACGCCGCCGTGAACTCTCTCTTGCGCTGAGGCACGAACCCGGCATATTGGCGGCCAGCGTCGCGAAACGGCGCTGCAACCTTATCCTAGGACCAGGAAAAATGACCTCCGGTACGCTCCGTGCAATTCTGATCGTCGGCGCCGCTGCCGCCGCCGTTTCCGTCGCCGCCTGCAAGCAAAACGCGCCGAACACGGCCGACAACTCGGCTGCCGCCGCCGCGTCGGACGCGAACGCCGCGATGGCCTCCGCGAACGCCGCTTCGAATTCGTCGGCCATGGCCGCCAACGCCGCCTCCAACGACGCTTCGGCGACTGCGCCGATGAACGCGGCGTCGAACGCTCCGTAAAGTCCGCTAAGGTCAGCGTCTTTCGAAGGGCCGCCCTTCGGGGCGGCCCTTTTCGTTTGGGCCTATAAGCGCGCGATGGCCGATCCCGCCGACGAGACGCCGCATCCTCGCACCGGCGATCCGCCGGTGGTCTTCGACGCCGACGGCGCCCCGCGCTCGCGCCGCTACGGCGACGTCTACTTCTCGAAGGCCGGCGGCCTGGCGGAGACCCGCGCGGTGTTCCTGGCCGGCTGTGGCTTGCCGCAGCGCTGGGCGGGGCGCCGCGCCTTCACGGTCGCCGAGCTCGGGTTCGGGACCGGCCTCAACATCGCCGCGCTGCTGGATCTGTGGCGCGCCGAGCGGCCGCCGGGCGCGCACCTCTCGATCTTCTCGGTCGAGGCCGAGCCGCTCGGCGCCGCCGACGCGGGCCGCGCCCTCGCCGCGTTCCCCGAGCTGGCGAAAACCGCGGCGCTGCTCACCGGCCGCTGGCCCGGCCGGGCGCGCGGTTTCCACCGCATCGACCTGCCGGAGCTCGCCGCGACGCCTCGACGTCGCGGTGATGGACGCCCATGCGGCGCTCGAGGCCTGGCGCGGCCGCGCCGACGCCTGGTTCCTCGACGGTTTCGCACCGGCGGTGAACCCGCAGATGTGGACCGACGCGCTGATGGCGCTGGTCGCCGCCCGTTCGGCGCCGGGCGCGCGGGCGGCGACCTACACCGTCGCCGGCCAGGCGCGTCGGGCGCTCGCCGCGGCGGGCTTCGCGGTGGAGCGCCGGCCGGGCTTCGGCGCCAAGCGCGAGCGCCTGGAGGCGCGCCTGCCGGGCGAGCCGCGGGCCGACCGGGCCACCCCGCGCGTCGCCATTGTCGGGGCGGGGATCGCCGGCGCGGCGCTGGCCCGCGCTTTCGCCGCGCTCGGCGCCGCGCCGCAGGTGTTCGACGCCGAAGGCCCCGGCGCCGGCGCGTCGGGCATGCCGGCGGCGCTGGTGACGCCGCGGCTCGACGCCGGCCTCGGCCCGGCCGCGCAGCTGCACGCCCAGGCGCTGGCCCGCGCCGCCGGCCTCTACGACGCGCTGCCGGGCGCGGTGATCGGGCGCGGCGTGCTGCAGCTGGAGACGGCCGAGCGCGACGCAGCGCGCTTCGCCGCCATCGCCGCTTCGGACCTCTTCGAGCCCGGCGCGCTCGAGCTGCTGAGCGCCGAGGCGGCGTCCGCGCGGCTCGGCGAGCCGGCCTCGCCGGGACTGCTGATGCACGCCGCGCGGGTCGTGGCGCCGGCGGCGGTGCTCCGCGCCTGGCTGCCGCACGTCGCCGCGCAGGCCATCGCGGCGGTCGAGCCGGCGGGCGCCGCATGGCGGCTGCTCGGGGAGGACGGCGGCGTGGTCGCCGAGGCGGACATGGTCTGCCTCGCGGCCGGCGCGAGCCTGGCGCAGCTCTGGCCGGGCGCGCCGATCCAGCCGGTGCGCGGCCAGCTCAGCTGGGCGGAGGGCGTCGCCGCGCCGCCGGCGGCGGCCTGGGGCGCCTACGTCGCGCCGACGCCCGCCGGCCTCATGTTCGGGGCGACGCACGACCGCGGCGACGCCGCTGCCGACTGGCGCGCCGGCGACGACGCCCGCAATCTCTCGGCGCTGGCCGCGCGACTGCCGCAGCTGGCGGCGCGGCTGGCCGGCGCGCGCATCCTGGGCCGCGCCGCGGTGCGGGCGGCGACGCCGGACCGCCTGCCGATCGCCGGCGCCCTCATGCCCGGGCTCTTCGTGCTGGGCGGCCTCGGCGCGCGCGGCTTCGCGCTCGCCCCGCTGCTGGCCGAGCACGTGGCCGCCGAGGCGCTCGGCGCGCCCTCGCCGCTGCCGGAGCTTCTGGCGAGGGTCGTGGACCCGGGGCGTTTCGCCGAGCGCGCACGTCGCCGCGGCGTGGCCCAGCCGGCGCGAACGGTGTAATCCTGCCGCGAGGGACGTGGTCTGATCAGGAGCCAGTCTTAGCGATGAAGAAGAGCCCCGCCGCCCTCGCCTCCCTCGCCGCCGCTGCGGCCGCACTCGTGCTGGGAAGCCTCGCCGTCAGCGCCGCCGCCCAGCCGCCGCCGGCCCCGCCGCCGAAGCCCCCCGCGCCGGCCTGCTTCTGGGTCAGCAACGTCACCAACTTCGCCGCCAACGACACCAACACGCTCTACCTGAAGGTCGGCTTCAAGCAGACTTGGCGGCTGTCGCTGTTCGCGAACTGCTTCCAGCTCAACTGGGTGCATCGCGTCGGCCTGCGGTCCCGGGGCGTGAGTTCCAACGTCTGCGAGGGCAGTAACCCCGGCCTCAGCGTCGTGTTGCGCGACACCGCTGTCGGCCGCCAGAGCTGCCCGGTGACCGACGTGCGCCGGCTGACGCCGGACGAGGTCGCCGCCCTGCCGAAGAACGCCCGGCCGTAGCGGCCCGCACATCGGGGAGAGGAAGATGCGGACAACGTCGCCCGCGGGGCCAGCCTGCGATCTCGGCGCCCCCGACGCCGCGTCGGCCGGCCCGGGCTGCGCGCGGGCCTGGATGGACCACAATCTGCGCATGAACGAGCTGACCACGGTCGGCACCCACAACAGCTACAAGCAGGCGATCTCAGAGCCGATCATGGCGCTGATCCGGCGCTCGGCCCCGCAGGCCTGGGAGTCGCTCGACTACAGCCACGCGCCGCTCGCCGCGCAGCTCGACGACGGCGCGCGCGGGCTGGAGCTGGACGTGGTGCACGACCCCGAGGGCGGCCGCTTCGCCCACCCGGCCGGAATGACGCTTACCGGCCAGGCGGTGTCGCCCGAGTACGTCGCGGCGATGTCGCGGCCGGGCTTCAAGGTGATGCACATCCAGGATGTCGACTTCCGCTCCAGCTGCGCCACCTTCGTCGAGGGGCTGGCGACCATCCGCGACTGGTCGCTGGCCCACCCGGACCACACCCCGATCCTGATCACCATGAACACCAACGACGGGCGCACGCGCACCAAGGGCGGGGTCGACGCGCTGCCGTTCGACACCGCCGCCTACGATGCGCTCGACGCCGAGATCGTCTCGGTGTTCGGGTGGGATCACCTGATCACGCCGGACAAGGTGCGCGGGCGCTTCCGCACCTTGCGCGACGCCGTGCTGAAGCGCGGCTGGCCGACGCTGGGCGCCGCACGCGGCAAAGTCTTCTTCGCGCTGGACGAGCAGGGCCGCCACCGCGAGGCCTATCGCGGCGGCCGGCGAACGCTGGAGGGGCGGGTCTTCTTCGTCGACACCGACGAGACCTCGCCCGACAGCGCCTACCTCACCCTGAACGAGCTCGCCGACGCGCCGCGCATCGCCGCCGCCGTCGACGCCGGCTTCATCGTGCGCACCCGCGCCGACGCCGAGACCGTCGAGTCGCGGACCAACGACACCCGCCGCCGCGACATCCTGCTCGGCTCCGGCGCCCAGTACGTCAGCACCGACTACCGCCGCCCGGACCTGCGCTTCTCCGACTATCAGGTGCGCCTGCCCGGCGACGCGATCGCCCTCTGCAACCCCCGCCGCCGCCCGGAACGCTGCGCTGGCTTCGCGATCGAGTAGACCGTGGACCGCCGCCCGCCTTCGCTGCTCCGCCGACGAAGGATGGTGGACGCGACAGGGATCGAACCTGTGACCCCCTCGATGTCAACGAGGTGCTCTTCCGCTGAGCTACGCGTCCATCGGCGCGGAGGCTGCGGCTAATAGCGGGCGGCGGCGGCGGCGACAAGCGCGGCGTCAGCGGGGCGGCGCGTAGGGGCCGAGCGCCTCGATCAGCGGACCTAGCCGCGCCTCGTAGCGCCGCCAGCGCTGCAGCGAGGTGCGGAAGATCGGCTGGCGCACCTGCACCGAGCTGGCGGTGCGCGCCGCCTCGCCGGCCGTGGGGAAGGAAAGGCAGGCGTCGTTCCACGTCAGGCCCGCCGCCTCGGTGACCAGCCAGCGGATCCGCGGCTCGGGATCGGCGACGAGCGCTTCGTGGTCGACGTCGATCACCCGGCCGGGCAGCACGGCGCGCCAGTGGTCCATGGTCTGGCGATAGGCCACGTACTCCGCGCCGATCTCGGCGAGGTCGTAGAGCGTCTCGGCGCCCTCAGCGAAAAGCTGGCGCCAGCACGAGAGGCAGGTGTCGAGCGGGTCTCGCACCGCGTGCAGGATCACCGCGTTCGGGAACATCAGCGCGATGGGGCCGACGTGCAGATAGTTCTCCAGCGTCTTGTCGACGAAGCGGCCGGCGCCGCGCCAGCCGCGGGCGCGGATCGCGTCCAGGTATTGGCGGGCCAGCGCCCGCAGCGCGGTCTGATCGGGCCAAGCCGGGTCCGCGCCGGCGCCGAGCCCGCCGCGTTCGAGCATTTGCGGCGCCACGGCGGTCTCGCCCAGCGCGCGCACGTCGGGGTGGGCCGAGAGGATCTGCTCGATCAGCGTCGAGCCGGAGCGCGGCATGCCGACCACGAAGATCGGCGCGGCGGTGGAGAGGCCGAGGCCGCGGCCGCCCGCGAGGACGTCGGCGCCGAACGCGGCGCGCACCCGCCTCGCCGACTCCTGGTGCAGCCTGAGCAGTTCGGGCGGTCTCGCGCCGAGGCCACCCGCCAGCTGGGCGCGCTTCAGCCGGTTGCCGTGCGCGAAGGCGTCGAACGCGGCGTCGTCCGCGCCGCGCGCGCTCCAGCGCCTCGCCGAGCGCGAACCACAGGCCGATGCGGGTGTCGAGGTCGGCCGACGCGCCCTCGGCCGCCGCGCGCATCTCGCCGAGTTCCGCCTCGGTGACCGCGGCCGGCCGCATCAGCGCCAGCCGGGTCAGCGCCCAGAGCCGCGTGGCCGGGCTCTCGGCGAGGCGCCGGTGCTCGGCCTCGGCCGCGTCGATGCGGCCGAGCACGGCCAGCACGATGGCGTGGTTGCGGCGCGTCTCCAGCGCGTCCGGGCGCAGCGCCAGCGCGCTGGCCGTAGGCGTCCGCGGCCTCGTCCCAGCGCTCCAGCGCCTGGCTGACGGCGCCGAGGTTGTGCCAGGCGTCGAACAGCTGCGGCTGCAGCGCGGCGGCGCGGCGCAGGCGCGGCAGGGCGAGGTCCGGGCGGCCCCGGCGCAGGTCGAGGGTGGCCAGCGACAGCGGCGCGCGGAAGTCGTCCGGATCGGCGCGCTCGGCGCGGGCGTAGGCGGCGGCCGCTTCGACCAGCCGCCCGGCGGCGACGTGGGCGCCCGCCTCGGCCAGCAGACGCGAAGCGCCGGCCGGGTCCTTGCGACCCGGCCGGCGCCCCGGCGATCTGGCTCTCTCACGCATCGGCGCGGATGCTACCTTCCCGCGCCGCCCGCGCTAAGCGGGGGTGAGCGGCTACTTGAAGCGATACTGGAACTGGATGCCGTACTCGCGCGGCGCGGTCAGCGCAACGGCGTCTGCAGGATGTTCGGCTTGGCGCCCACCTGCTCGCCGAGCAGCAGGGTGCCGGCCGCGCCGTCGAACCCGTTGGTGTTGAAGACGTTGTTCACGAACAGGATGACGTTGTAGCGGTCCTTGGCGTCCGACCACACCGCCCGCAGGTTTACCTCGGTGTACTGCGGGGCGAAGTTGTAGGGGCGGTTGAACACGTCGTAGTAGGTGCCGTCCTTCCAGATCAGGGTGCCGGACAGTGTCAGATTCCCGGGATCGAAATGGAAGGTGTAGAGGGTGTTGAACGAGACTTTGTTCGGCGTCGCCGACGGCACGGTCTCGCCCTCGATGTTTTGGGCGACCGCGCCTGCCGCCCTCGCCGTTTTCAAGGCAGTCGTATCAGCATAGCAACCACCGGGGCCGAGGGGGACGTTGGCGCCGGCGGTGATCGCCAGCGGGTCGACCGTGTCCTCGACGCAGGGCGAGTTGGCGACCGTCGCGCTGAGGTACGAATAGGTGAGGTTGAAGATCAGGTCGTCGGTCGGCCGCCAGTTGCTGGAGAGCTCGAAGCCGTAGTCGTGCACCAGCGGAATGTTGAATAACTCAGGAATGAGCTGCTTTGTGGCAGGATCCTGAATGGTCAGCGGCGTCTGCTCGTTATAGTAGTTGTAGTAGAAGACGTCGGCGTTGATGGTGTATTGCCCGGTGGACTTCTTGGCTCCCACCTCGAACGCGTCGACATACTCCGGCTGGGTCTCCGGATTGGCGCCGAGCGTGTAGGTCGACCAGCCGCCGGACTTGTAGCCCCGGCTGTACTTGCCGTAGACCAGCAGGCTTGGATCCGGCGTCCAGTCGACGTCGGCCTCGCCGGTCAGCGCGCCGTTGGTCAGGTGCAGCGTACGCACCGCAAAGCCGCTGGACGCTTGAATGTGCGCCGGCCCGGCGCCGGGGAACGCCGTCCCAAGCGATGCGGCCGTGGCCAGCGACGTGATATCGAACGCTGGCGTGTTGGCGCCGTAGGTGGTCGACGAGAACAGCGGTCCCAAAACCCCACCATCGAAGACAACGAGACGCCAGCTCTGCCAGCCTTTCTTGTCGTCGCTGGTGTAGCGGAGGGCGCCGCTGACCTTCCAGTTGTCGTTGATCTTGTAGCTGACCTGCCCGTAGGCGGCGTAGCTGTTGTAGTTGATCTCGGTGTTCTCGGTCGAAGCCGCAGACGACGGGTTGAACGGCGCAGCGCACAGTGCGGCGAACGCTAGCGGCCCTGCGGCCGGGCAGCCGGCGCCGAGCAGGTTGCTGTAGTCGGGATGCGCCATTTGCGCCTGGGCCGGCTCGACTCCGGCCTGCACGGGCTGGTTCCAGTGCTCGTGCCACCAGTAGATGCCGCCGACGTACTGCAGCGGGTTGGCCCAGGTCGAGATGATGTTGATCTCGTGGCTGAACGACTGATCGTACTCGTTGAACAGCGTGAAGTTCGGCGTCGGGACAATCGTCAGCGGCGCCTGGCAACTCGCGAGCGAGAAGCCGCCGCCCAAACAGGCGAGCGTCGGCAGACCCGCAGGCGGCGGCGCGAGAACGGGCGTCAGGCCGCCCACGTTGAACGAGGTGACGCCGGCGTCGGTCGCGGTCGGGAACTCCAGGATGTAGTGGAACTGCTGGTAGCTGCCCAGGTACTGGAGGTCGAAGTCCTGCGCATGCCAGGAGGCGTCCTCGGAGACCTGCACGTTGCGCTGCTGGTCGTTGATCGAGTTGAACTCCTGAATGAAGTTCCGGGCGTTGAGGTTGCCGGGGTTGTTGCCCGGGAACAGGTTCGCCGTGAACGGCAGCGTCTTCACGTTGGTCACCGGCGGACCGCCGGCGCATCCCGCGCCATTGGGGGTGCCGGGCACGCCGGCAAGTCCGCAGAGGCCGTAGAAGCCGCTCGGCACGAGGCCGCCGTTCAGGATGAGGTTGGTCGGGATGCTGCCGTAGGCAGCGGTGCCCTTGGAGTTGGCGGCGAAGTTGCCGGACGAGACCATCGTCCAGGTGTCGAAATGGTCCCAGTGGCCCTGCAGCTGGAACTCCAGGTACTGGGTGTTGCCGCCGCCGCCGAGCACCAGGCCGCCGCCCTGCGGCGGTCCGTCGAAGTTGTCGAAATTGCCGCCCTTCTGGACCGTGAAGTTGCCGCCGGCGCGGAACTTCAGGTGGTCGTTGATCGGGCCGGAGACGACGCCCTCGATGAACTCTTCGGAGAGGTTCTGAACGCCGGCGCGGCCTTCCGCATAGAAGCTGTCGGTCGGCCGTTGGCTGATGAAGTTGACCACGCCGCCGTCGGAGTTCGAGCCGTGCAGGGTGTTCTGCGGGCCGGCGTCGACCTCGATGTTGCCGATGAACAGGTCGTCCTTCTGCAGCTCCACGCTGGCGTTGGCGCCGTAGTAGAGGCCGTTGTAGTAGATCGCGACGCCCGAAGTGTTGTTCAGGTTGTCGCTGTTGCGGCCGATGCCGCGGATGAAGATCCGGTCGTTGATGTCGGTCCAGACCAGGCTCGGCGTGAAGTTGGCCAGGTCCTGGACGATCTCGATGCCCATCAGCTTGCGCTGCTCGGCGCTGTAGGCGGTGATCGCCACCGGCACCGACTCGATCTTCTGTTCGCGCTTCTCGGCGACCACGACGAGTTCGCCAACCGTGGCGGCGCCAGTGGCGCTGTCCGCGGCGCTGGCGGTCGCCGCCATCGCCTGGGTTCCATACAGACCGGCTACGACGGCTAGCACTGAGCCGCCGCACAGAAATGCAGATTTCACCACAGGCCGAGCCCTCCCATTGGGTTTCCCACAGGCTCGGCTCTGCTTGGAATTCGGCCAAGTCCTGCCGTCAGGTTAGGCAGCGCTGACTAAGCTTGGCAAGCGGCGTCTTGCGTGCCGGTAATATTGCGGCGCGCATATGCGCCCGCTCAGGCGCCGGCGCCACACCCGATCAATCCGGATCCGGTCAATCCGGCGATCGCCTCAGGCTGCCGCCATCATCCGTTCGACCTCGGCGACGATCTCGCGCAGGTGGATCGGCTTGGACAGCACCTTGGCGCCCGCCGGCGCACGCTCGCCGACCGTCAGCGCCACCGCGGCGAAGCCGGTGATGAACATGATCCTGAGGCCCGGATGCCGCTTGGCGGCGAGCCGCGCCACCTCGATGCCGTCCATGCCCGGCATCACGATGTCGGTGAGCAGCAGGTCCCAGCTCTCCTCCAGCACCGCGGCGGCTTCCTCGCCGTCGGCGCAGGCGGTGACTTCGTAACCGGCGCGTTCCAGCGCGCGGGTCAGGAACCCGCGCAGGGAATCGTCGTCTTCGGCGAGCAGAATGCGGGGCATGAAACGGGCGGCGGGTCCGACAAGGCCAATGAGCCGCGGGCAACCTAGCCCGCCAGCCGTAAATTGGCGATGAACCGTTTGACCGTCCCTCGCCGGTGAATAAGTGTGACCCCCGATGGACGACGCGGCGCCAGAGCGATTGCAGGAGACGACGGCGCCCTATCGTCTCGTGCGTCCGGCCATCGCCGTCACGCCGGTGATCTGCGCCTCGCCGCACTCGGGGCGCGTCTATCCCTCCGAGATGATGGCCGCCTCGCAGCTCGACCGCCGTGCGATCCGTCGCTCGGAGGACGCCTATGTCGACGAGCTGATCGGCGCCGCGCCGGACTTCGGCCACACGCTGATCGCCGCCGAGCTGGCGCGGGCATTCATGGACGTCAACCGCGAGCCCTGGGAGCTCGACCCGGCGATGTTCGAGGACGAGCTGCCGGCGTTCGCCAAGGCGCGCACCGCGCGGGTGGCGGCCGGGCTTGGCGCGATCGCCCGCATCGTCTGCGAGGGCCAGGAGATCTACGCCCGCAAGCTGACTTTCGCCGAAGCGGAGGCGCGGGTGCGCCACGTGCACCAGCCCTACCACGCGACGCTCGCGGCGCTGATCGCCGAGGCCAAGGCCTCGCACGGCGTCGCCGTCCTGATCGACTGGCACTCGATGCCGGCGGCGGCGTCCACCCGGGCCGGCGAAAGCTGCGACGTGGTGCTGGGCGACCGCTTCGGCGCGGCCTGCAGCGCGGCGGTCACCGGCCTCGTCGAGCGCGAGCTGGGCGCCATGGGCTACCGCGTCGCCCGCAACGCGCCCTACGCCGGCGGCTACACCACCGAGCACTACGGCCGGCCCGGCCGCAAGGTCCACGCGCTGCAGATCGAGCTCAGCCGGGCGCTCTACTTCGACGAAACGGCCCTGCAGCCCACCGCCGGCATGCCCCGCCTGAAGAGCGACCTCGACCGCCTCTTCAAGGCGCTGGCCGCGCACGACTGGGGCGGCCTCTAGGGCAGGGGATCCGGGCAGGACTGGGTGGAAAAAGGCGCGATGCCTGCCGGCATGGCGGGCGCCGCAGGCATCGTTTTCAAGGTCACACGAAGAGCACGAAGGGAAGCGAAGAGCACGAAGACGCTAGCTCGGACGGGCCGCCGCCCTTCGTGAGCTTTGCTTCCTTCGTGCTCTTCGTGTGACCCTTAGATATCGCCTGCGGCGCGGGCCCGCTCTGCAAGGCCGGCGTCTACGCCGACGCCTGAGCCGGCGACCGGGCGAAAAAAAAGCCGCGCCCGAAGGCGCGGCAGTTCATTAGGGAGGAAACGCCCAGGAAGGGCAGAGGCGTCAGGGACGCCTCACAGGCGGATTTCTACGGTGCGGCGCACAATCGATCAAGCAGAAAAACACATTCCGCCGGGTAAAATCCGCTCGAAACACGGATTATTACGAAATTTCAATGTCGTGACTTGAAAGCGGGGCTGCAGATTACGATGTTGCAGCGCAACAGGCGGGCCGCCCGAAAACCCCACATGCCGAGCAGAATCATGCATTTGGGGGCGCACCGCCGCGCAAAAGCCGCCTGCGGCGCCGCCGCGATGGCGCGCGTCGCCCATTTCGCTTAAGAGCCCCCGCCCATGTCCTCGTCGTCCGCCGCCGAAGCCGCAGCCTTGCGCAACATCGCCATCATCGCCCACGTCGACCACGGCAAGACGACGCTGGTCGACCAGCTGCTTGGCCAGTCGGGCGCCTTCCGCGCCAACGAGGCGCACGCCGAGCGCGCCATGGATTCCAACGACCAGGAGCGCGAGCGCGGCATCACCATCCTGGCCAAATGCACCTCGGTGCTCTGGCACGGCGCGGCGGGCGAGACCCGGGTCAACATCATCGACACCCCCGGCCACGCCGACTTCGGCGGCGAGGTGGAGCGCATCCTCGGCATGGTCGACGGCTGCCTGCTGCTGGTCGACGCCGAGGAAGGCGTGATGCCGCAGACCAAGTTCGTGCTCGGCAAGGCGCTGAAGCTGGGCCTCAGACCGATCGTGGTGCTGAACAAGGTCGACCGCCCGAACGCCGAGCCCGACCGGGTGCTGAACGAGGCCTTCGACCTCTTCGCCGCACTGGGCGCCACCGACGAGCAGCTCGATTTCCCGCACCTCTACGCCAGCGGCAAGCAGGGCTGGGCGGTGAAGGAGCTCGGCGATCCGCGCGAGAACCTCGCGCCGCTGTTCGAGCTGATCGTTCAGCACGTGGCCGCGCCGGCCGCCGCCACACGCGCCGACGAGCCCGCCCGCCTGCTGGCGGTGCTGATCGAGGCCGACCCGTTCCTGGGGCGGGTGCTCACCGGCCGCATCGAGTCGGGCCGCCTCACGCAGGGCATGTCGATCCGGGCGATCGCCCGCGACGGCCATGAGATCGAGCGCGGGCGGATCTCCAAGCTGCTGGCGTTCCGCGGCCTGAAGCGCACCGGCGTCGACGAGGCGCTGGCCGGCGACATCGTCGCCGTGGCCGGGCTTTCGAAGGCGACGGTCGCCGACACCCTGGCCGCCCCCGAGGTCACCGAAGCGCTGCCCGCCCAGCCGATCGATCCGCCGACCATCGCCATCACCGTCTCCATCAACGACAGCCCGCTGGCCGGCCGCGACGGCGACAAGGTGCAAAGCCGGGTGATCCGCGCGCGGCTCCTGGCCGAAGCGCAGGCCAACGTCGCCATCCGCGTCACCGAGACCGCCGACAAGGACGCCATGGAGGTGGCCGGCCGCGGCGAGCTGCAGCTCGGCGTGCTGATCGAGACGCTGCGCCGCGAGGGCTTCGAGCTGTCGATCAGCCGCCCGCGGGTGGTCTACCAGAGCGACCCGGAGAGCGGCGAGCGCCTGGAGCCGATCGAGGAAGTGACCATCGACGTCGACGACGACTACGCCGGCATCGTCATCGAGAAGCTGGCCGCGCGCCGCGCCGAGCTCACCGACATGGTCCCCTCCGGCGCCGGCAAGACCCGGCTGGCGTTCCTGGCCCCGTCGCGGGCGCTGATCGGCTATCAGGGCGAGTTCCTCACCGACACCCGCGGCTCCGGCGTGCTGAACCGCATCTTCGCGGCCTACGAGCCCTTCAAGGGCGCGATCGAAGGGCGGCGCAACGGCGTGCTGGTCTCCAACACCGACGGCGAGATGAGCGCTTATGCGCTCTGGAACCTGGAGGATCGCGGCGTGATGTTCGTCGGCGCCGGCGAGAAGACCTACCAGGGCATGATCATCGGCGAGAACGCCAAGTCCGAAGACCTCGACGTCAACCCGATGAAGGCCAAACAGCTCACCAACATCCGCTCCGCCGGCAAGGACGAGGCGATCCGCCTCACCCCGCCGCGCCGCCCCACCCTGGAACAGGCCATCGCCTACATCGGCGACGACGAGCTGGTGGAAGTCACCCCGAAAGCCATCCGCCTGCGCAAACGCGTGCTCAACCCGACCTTCCGCAAGAAGCGGCTGCGCGAAGAGGCGTAGGCGCCTCCAACTCCCCACAACACCCGCTCATCCCGACGAAAGTCGGGACCCAGGCAGGCGTGGGCTGAAGGGGCGCGAGAGCCTGCCGGCATGGTGGCGCCGCGGGCGTTGTCTTCAAGATCACACGAAGATCGCGAAGGAAGCGAAGAGCACGAAGGCGCTCACTCGGAGGGGCAGCTGCCCTTGGTGAGCTTTGCATCCTTCGTGATCTTCGTGTGACCCTGTGACAGCGCCTGCGGCGCACCCTGCTCTCCGACCAGTCCGCCCCTCACTCAGTCCTGCCTGGGTCCCCGCTTTCGCGGGGAAGAGCGGATTGGGGTCCAAACTAGCGAGGCTGGAGCCGCAGCTCCATGACCACGTCCGCCCTGGCGTAGGGCGACGGCTCGGCCGGGCTGATCTCCGCGAACCCGAAGCTGCGGTAGAGCGCCAGCGCCGGGGCGAGGCCGGAGTTGGTCTCCAGATAGAGGCGCGGCGCGCCGGCCGCCTTGGCGCGCTCCACCGCGGCGGCCATCAGCGCGCGGCCGAGGCCGCGGCCCTTGTAGGCGCTCGGCCACCGCCATCTTGGCCACCTCGTAGCCGCCGTCCGGCAGCGCCATGAGCGCGCAGCAGCCCACCGCCTCGGCGCCGTCCAGCGCGAAGAGGATGCGCCCGCCGCGGGCGATCACCTGGCCTTCGGGATCGCCCAGCACCGCCTCGTCCTTCGGCTCCAGCGCGAAGAGGGTGGTGATCCAGGCCTCGTTCAGCGCCTTGAAGGCGCCCGCCAGCTCGGGCCGGAAGTCGACGATCTGCATGCGCTCTAAGCTAAGCATCGCGCCGCCATGGCCAACCCCATCTACGAAGCGCTGCCGACCACCATCTTCTCCGTGATGTCCGGCCTCGCGCAGGAGACCGGCGCGATCAACCTCGGGCAGGGCTTCCCCGACGAGCCGGGGCCCGAGCCGATCCGCCGCCGCGCCGCCGAGGAGGCGCTCGGCGGCTACAACCAGTATCCGCCGATGCCCGGCCTGCCGGCGCTGCGCGAGGCGGTGGCGCGGCACTACGCGCGCTGGCAGGGCCTCGATCTCGACTGGAGGACCGAGGTCACCGTCACCTCCGGCGCCACCGAGGCGCTGGCCGCCTGCTTCCTCGCGCTGATCACGCCCGGCGACGAGGTGGTGGTGTTCCAGCCGTTCTACGACAGCTACCTGCCGATGATCCGCCGCGCCGGCGGCGTGCCGAAGCTGGTGCGGCTCGCGCCGCCCGACTTCGGGCTGGACCGCGCGGCGCTGGAAGCGGCGTTTTCCGAGCGCACGCGGCTGGTGGTGCTGAACAACCCGCTCAATCCCTCCGCCACCGTGTCGAGCGAGGCGGACCTGGCGCTGCTCGCCGAGTTCTGCGTGGCGCCACGACGCGGTGGCCGTGTGCGACGAGGTCTGGGAGCACGTGGTGTTCGACAGGCCCGGCATCATCCGCTGATCGGCCTTCCCCGGCATGCGGGAGCGCTGCGTGAAGATCGGCTCGGCCGGCAAGATGTTCGCGCTGACCGGCTGGAAAGTGGGCTTCATCTGCGCCGCGCCGGCGCTGACCGCGGTGATCGCCAAGGCGCACCAGTTCCTCACCTTCACGACGCCGCCCAACCTGCAGGCCGCGGTCGCCTGGGGACTGGAGAACAGCGCCGAGTGGTTCGCGCAGATGCCGCTCGATCTCGCCGCCTCGCGCGACCGGCTGACCGAGGCGCTGCGGCGCGAGGGGTTCGCGGTGCTGCCGAGCCGCGGCACCTACTTCCTCAACGTCGACCTCGCCGCCTCGGGGATCGCCGAGGGCGACATGGACTTCTGCCTGCGGGCGGTAAAGGAGGCCGGCGTCGCCGCCATCCCGATCTCGGCCTTCTACGAGGAAGCGCCGGTGACCCACCTGATCCGCCTGTGCTTCTCCAAGCGCGACGCGACGCTGGACGAGGGCGCAAAGCGCCTGGCGAAGGCGCGCGAGCTGTCGCGCAAGGCTACTGCAGCTGGAAGCGGCCGGGCGTGACGCCGAACTGGCGCTTGAAGGCGGCGATGAAGGCGCTGGGGCTGTCGTAGCCGGCGTCGAACGCGGCGGTCGAGACGCTGGCGCCGGCCGAGAGCCGGGTGATCGACCAGATCAGCCGCGCCTTCTGGCGCCAGGCCTCCAGCGTCAGCCCGGTCTCGGCCGGGAACAGCCGCTGCAGGGTGCGCAACGAGGCGCCGGCGCGGCGGGCGAGGTCGCCGAGGCTGGCGCTGTTCGAAGGCTCGTCCTGCAGCTGCTCGGCCAGCGCCAGCGCGCGGCGGTCGCTCGGCAGCGGCAGCACCAGGTCGACGCGCCGCGCCTGCGAGGTGAGGTCGATCAGCAGCCGCGCCAGACGATCCTCGATCGGCCGGTCGGGGTGCAGCATGCGCAGGCGCAGGATGTGCAGGATCAGCTCGCGCAGCAGCGGCGCGACCTCCAGCACCTCCGGCTGCGTGGGCAGCGGCTCGGCGAGCTCGGGGCAGATGTAGAGGAAGCGGGTCGCCACCTCGCCCTTCATGACGATCTCGTGGGCGGCGCCGGCCGGCAGCCAGATGGCGCGGGTCGGCGGCGAGAACCAGGCGGCCGCGTCGCTCGCCACCCGCATGACGCCGCTGTTGCAGAAGGCGAGCTGCCCCCACGGGTGGTCGTGGCGGTCCAGCCGGTAGCCGTCCGGATAGGTGGTGGCGGCCGAGCGGACCAGATAGCCGTCGCCGTAGGTCACGCCGTGGAGTCCGCGTCGGCGCCGGCGATCCGCTCGAGCTCCGGCCGGTCGTACTGCATGACGCCGACCAGGTTGCCCTCGGTGTCCTCGAAGTAGGCCAGGCGGCCGACGTCCTCGATGTAGAACGGCGGGGCGAGCACTCGCCCGCCGGCCGCCTCGATCGCCGCCATCGCCGCGTCGAGATCGTCGACGCCCAGGGTGGCCTCGAAGCCCGCCATCCTGACGCCCGGCTTCAGCTCGCGGCGGTGCTGCAGGGCGGCGATGACGCCGTCGCCGGCGCCCACCGCCTGATAGTAGTCCGGCGGCCCCCACGGCTCGAGACGCCAGCCGAACACGGTCTCGTAGAAGGCCTTGGCGCGTTGCACGTCATCGGCATTGAGCGCGAGGTGGCGGAACTTGGCGGCCATGATTGTCAATCGAAGCTCGCGTCCGCCTCGTACTGGCAGGCGCCGATCTGGTTGCCCTCGGTGTCCTCGAAATAGCAGATCAAACCGACGCCAGGCACTTCCATCGGCTGCAGCGTCATTCGCCCACCCGCCGCCTCGACCGCTTGCACGAACGCTTTGGCGTCCGCGACGCCGAACGAGACCTCGAACCCGAGCATCCTGGCGCCGGGCTTCAGTTCGCGGCGCCCATGCAGGCCGCCGTTGAAGGTCTCGCCGGCGTTGCGCACGACGTAGAACTCGGGCGGTCCCCAGGGCTCGCAAGTCCAGCCGAACACCCGCTCGTAGAAGGCCCTGGCGCGCTGCACGTCGTCGGCGTTGATCGCGAACCAGCGCATGACGTTCATCGCGCCTTCTGCCGGCCGCCGCGCCGGCTCGGCCGGCTCGTAGCGCATCGCGCCCACCCTGTTTCCCTCAGTGTCCTCGAACCAGATCAAGCTGCCGACTGTCGGGATGTCATAGGGTCCGCCGGTGATCCGGCCGCCTGCGGCTTCGATTGCGGCGCCGGTGGCGGCGAGGTCGTCGACCGCCATGGTGGTCTCGGCCCCGAGCATCGCTGCGCCCTCTGTGATCTCGCCCCGGCCCTGCAGCGCGCAGCCGACGCCGGCGTCGTCGGTCAGGTAAAAGCCCGGCGGGCCCCAGTTGCGGTACGTCCAGCCGAACACCTGCTCGTAGAACCGTTTCGCGCGCTCCACATCGTTGGCGTGGATCGAGATGTGTCGAAGTTGCGCGGCCATCGCGGGCCTCCCTCTTGGGCGTCGTCTTCAGCCTGAAGCGTGGGCCGAAACGGCGCAAGCGCGCGATCGCGCCAACGTATGTCGCGCACGCGCCAAGCGGCGCCGATGCAGGGTCCAGGACCTTGCCGACGCGCCGACAGGCGTTCTAGCGAGCCGCGACGCCACGGAGATCGCCGATGCCCAGCCTGCTGAACGATGCCAAGCTCGAGGCGCTGATCGAGCGCCTGCAGGCCAGGAGCCACGCCCAGGAGCCGGAAGCGCCCGCCTACTACCAGCGCCGCGCCGATGCGGGACGCACCGACTGGTCGATGGACGCCGAGGATCACGCCTACTACGCCGACAAGCTGGTGGCGCTGGAGGAGCCTAAGGCGGAGTTCTGCTACGGCCTTTGCCGCGCGATCGGGGCGCGGCGGATCGTGGAGCTCGGCACCTCGTTCGGCGTCTCGACGCTGTATCTGGCCGCCGCGGTCAGGGACAACGGCGGCGGCCTGGTGGTCGGCACCGAGCACGAGCCGGCCAAGGCCCGGGCCGCCCGCGCCAACTTCGCCGAAGCCGGATTCTCGGACCTCATCGACCTGCGCGAAGGCGACCTGCGCGAGACCCTGAAGACGCTCGACGGTCCGATCGACTTCGTGCTCTCCGACATCTGGACCGACATGGTGCTGCCGGGCCTGCTGCTGATCTGGCCGCACCTCAGGGTCGGCTCGGTGATCTGCGCGGACAACACCGCCGGGCCGCGGGCGCGGGCCGGCTACGCCGATTTCTTCGCCTTCATCGCCGACCCCGCCAACGGCCTGCGCACCATGACCCTGCCGTTCGACGGCGGCTTCGAGATGACGGTGAAGGTGGCCTAAGACCCTCATCCTCCCCCGCAGGGGGAGGTGTCCGCGCAGCGGACGGAGGGGGTACGTTGCAGCGCACCGAACTATCCAGCTAGGCGCGGCAAACCGCAGTCGTCCGAGCGGCGGCGTACCCCCTCCACCGCTTCGCGGTCCCCCTCCCCCTCCGGGGGAGGATAGTTAGGCCGCCAGGAACTTGCGCAGCACCGCTTCGCCGCGCTCCGGCTCGTCGCGGTAGATGCCGTGGCCGGCGCCTTCGAACACCACCAGCTCGGCGAGGCCGGCCGGCAGCGCCGCCATGATCGCCTCGGCGCATGAGAGCGGCGTGATCGGGTCGAGGCCGCCGGCCATCACCAGCGTGGGGCAGCGCACCGCCGAGAGCGGCGTCAAGAGGTCCATGCCGCGCTGCTCGCCCTCGATGAAGTGGAACATCACCTCGCGCCGCATGATCGCCCGGCCGCGGTTGGAGCCGTCCTTCGCCGGCCCGGGATTGTAGAGCGGCATGCAGACCGACATGTAGGTGTCGGCGCGCTCGGCGCTGGGCGCGCTCCAGAACGCCTCGGCGATCTCACGCGCCTGCGGCCCGCCGAGCTTCTCCATCATCATGCTGGTGGCCGCCATGTCCATGCGCCCGGCGGTGGACGAGAGGATCAGTTTCGACGGCCCATCCGGGTGGCGCGCGCCGTAGCTCATCGCCACCATGCCGCCGAACGACTGGCCGAGCACCACCGGCTTCACGATCCCCAGCGCCTGACAGAGCCCGTGCACGTCGTCGCCCCATTGGGCCAGCGTCCAGGTGTCGGGCTCGCCGCCGGAGCGGCCGTTGCCGCGATGGTCGATGTAGAGCACCTGATGGGTGTCGGCGAAGCGGTCGAAGTAGGGCCTGAGCGACGCGTGGTCGAAGCCGGGCCCGCCATGCATGACGATCAGGGTCGGCCGCTCCACCATCCGCTCGCCGTCCGGGACCAGCTGCGGCCCCACCACGTCGAAATAGATGCGCGCGCCGTTGACCTCGATGTGCATGCCTGGAGCCCTCTCGATTTTTCCTCCCCCGCAGGGGGAGGGGAACCACGAAGTGGTGGAGGGGGTACGTAGCCGCGCGCCCGGCTTGCAGACAAGGCCCGGTTCACGTCCGACGGTTGGAGCGGCGGCGTACCCCCTCCGTCCGCTGCGCGGACACCTCCCCCTGCGGGGGAGGATGGTTCTAAGCGACCTTGGCGCGGCGGGGGCGGAGCGGGGTGAGGGCGCCGTCGCGGCGCTGGCGCTCGATCTCGGCCTGCAACAGCGGGCCGGGATCCTGCCAGCCCTCGGGCTTCATCACCTTGCCGTCGCCGGGCCGGTGGTGCGCGCGGCCGTCCGGCCAGAGCTTGGCCATGTTGGCGTTCTGGACGATGTCCCACAGGCGTTCGGGGCGCGCGCCGAGGTCAACCAGACCGCCGAGCGCGAAATAGATGATGTCGATGAAGGCGTCGGCCTGGTCGGCGACGCTGGTGGCCTCGCGCAGTTCCTCGGCCTCTTCCTCGATCCAGGCGGCGCGGCGCTCGACCAGCTCGGCGTGCAGCAGCTCCGGCGCTTCGGGAGCCGGGTAGCCGAAGGCGAGGTGGAACGCGCGCACATCCTCCCACGCGCGGTCGATGCTCATTGGCGTTTCCCCAGCTTCTATGTCCGGACAAGGACGGTGCGCCGCCCTGGTTAACGCGCAGAGAATTGAGATTCGCACGGGCCGCCAATGGCCTGATTGCCGCGCGGCCCCACGCGATCGGTCGCTTTTCGGCGACTCGACCTCTCCTGCGAGCGGGAGAGGACTACGCCCGCCACCGCTGCGGGTGTAGCGTCGCCGGCGCGATCCCACCTTCGCGAGGGAGCCAAGCCCATGCCCGACGATCTGGCCGCCCGCACCCCGAACTTCGACACCGACATCCCTTCGATCAAGGACGAGGTGTCGCACGAGGAGTGGAAGGCGCGCGTCGATCTGGCCGCCTGCTACCGGCTGATCGACCTCTACGGAATGAGCGACCTGATCGCCAACCACGTCTCGGTCCGCGTGCCCGGCGAGCCGGGGCATTTCCTGATCAACGCCTACGGCCTGCTCTACGACGAGATCACCGCCTCCTCGCTGATCAAGATCGACCTCGACGGCAATGTCGTCGCCAAGCCGCCGTTCGACTACGGCGTCAACCGCGCCGGCTTCGTGATCCACGCGGCGATCCATCGCGCCCGCCACGACGTGGACTGCGTGATCCACACCCACACCGCGGCCGGCATGGCGGTCTCGTCGCTGGAATGCGGCCTCATGCCGATGAACCAGACCGCCATGCGCTTCGCCCACTGCGCCTACCACGACTACGAGGGCGTGGTGCTGAACCTGGAGGAGCAGGAGCGGCTGGCGGCGGACCTCGGCGACCACGACCTGATGATCCTGCGCAACCACGGCCTGCTGGTGGTCGGCCAGAGCGTCGCGCAGGCGTTCAACCACATCCATCGCGCCGAGCTTTCCTGCCGCACCCAGCTGATGGCGATGGCGACCGGCGCGGCGCTGGTGAATGCGCCGACCCAGGTGATCGAGGCGACCTTCCAGGCCTACCAGCCCACCGTGCGCCGCCCGTTCGGCGTGCTCGACTGGCCGGCGCTGCTCAGGAAGCTCGACCGGCTGGACCCCAGCTACCGGACCTGAATCAACGGGACGCCACGCTCGCCGCAGCGGGCGCCGGCGTCACCTCGATGCGGAACGCGCGGTCGGCCCGCAGCCAGCGCCTGGCCACCCGCTGCACGTCGGCGGCGGTGACGGCCGAGAGCTGCGGCAGCGTCTGGCGGATGTACTCCAGCCGGTCCGGATTGGTCTGCGCGCCGGCCAGCTGCTCGATCCAGTAGGCGTTCTGCTGCTGCGAACGCGTGGCGCCCTCGACCTCGGGCCGGACGGCGCGCTGCAACTCATCATCGGTGACCGGCGCGCTCGCCAGGTCGGCGGCGATGGCGTCGATCGCCGCGTAGATGCGCGGCACAGCCTCCGGCTTGCAGGATACCGAGAGCGCGATGCGGCCCCAACCGGGGAACACCCGCGAGAACTCAGCCCCGCCGTTCGGCGAATAGGTCTCGCCCTCGGCGGTGCGCAGACGGTCGATGACGCGCTGGCGCAGGATGTCGGCCAGGATCACCGTCGGCGCGATGTCCAGCCAGGCAGTGTGCTCGTCGGTGGTCGGCCAACTGATCTCGGCGATCGCCTGGTCGGCCGAGCCGGTGTGATGAAGGGCGATCGGCTGCGGCGTCGGGGCCGGGAAGTGCTCGACCCGCGTCCCGGCCGGCTCGGCGAGGCCTTCGCGTTTCGGCAGCGCGCCGAACGTCCCGGCAACCGCTGCGACCGCCTGGTCGGGCGTCACGTCCCCGGCCACCAGGATCTCGATGTCGGATTTCTGGAGGATCGGCTCGATGAACGCCTGCGCCTCCTGCGGCGTCCAGGTCGCACGCTGGTCGGCGGTGCTGAAGCCCCATCGCGCGTCGCCCGGGTGGTGGAGCGCGCGGTAGTTGCGGTCGTAGACGCCGCCCGCTGTCGTCTGGCTGCGGGCCTCGACCTGCGACGCGGAGGCCATCGCCGACTTCCAGCCGTCGGTCCGCCAGCCCGGGGCCGTCAGCTGCGCGGCCAGGTACTGCATCTCCAGCCCGAGATCGGCGCGCGCCACCGAGAACGGCCCGCCCGTGCCGATCGTGAAGGCGTCGTCCGCTTCCCCGACCAGGGCGAACACCGGATGTCCCTGGAACGTCAGGCCGATGTCGCTGGGCTTCAGGTCGCTGAGGCCGCCCATGCCGAGCAGGTTCGCCGACCAGTCCGACGCCGTCAGGCGGTCCCGGGGCTGGTCGAGCCGGCCATGACCGAAGCGTACCTGCACCAGCGCCTGGCCGGGCGACGCCTGGGTCGGTTTGACGGTCAGCCGCACGCCGTTGGCGAAGCGCACGAAGGTGACGCCGAGGTCGCCGAGTTCGCGGCGCTCGGCCACCTGGCCGGGCGGGCCGAAGTCGGTGTGGGTCCAGGGCTTGGCGACCGGGGCCGCGTAGGCCGCGAGCGGCGCGGCCTCGGCCTTGGCGAACATCGCCTCGAGGCCGGGGACGCCGCCGGCGGGCTGAGCCGGGGTCGCCAGGAAGACGATCGGCCCCTCGCCGGAGAACTGCGCACGCAGAACCGCGTTGACGCGGTCCGGCGTCAGCCCTTTCACCGCGGCCTCGAAGAGGTCGAGCTGTTGCTGCGGGCTGAGGTCGATCTCGCCGGTCTCGGCCTCGTAACCGAGCCGGATCGCGCGGAATCTGAGTCTGGTTGGCCGGCAGCGTGAAGCTGCCGGCCGCCTGGCGCTGCAGGTTTGCCCGGGTGCTGTTGACCACCCGGTCGAGCTCAGCCTGGGTCAGGCTGCCGGCGGCCGCCTGCCGCTGCGCGGTGGTCAACAGATCGATGGTCGCCGGAAGGTCTGCGACCCCCTTGGCGCCCATGCTCTCGCCGCGGGCGACGCCGAAGATGTCGTAGGAGCCCATCCCGCCGGTCACGAACGGCTGCCCGGCGGCGCTGTCCATCTGGCCGATGCGCAAGCCGATGGCCGTCTCGGCGATGCTACGGACCATGTCGTCGATGCGGCCGGCGCGGGTCTGATCGGCGGGGCGGTACGGCGGTATCCAAGCCATCGAGAGCGTCGCCAGCGCGCCGGCCTGGGTCTCGACGACCACCGTCTTGGCGCGGCCGCTCGGCGCGTAGGGCGGCGGGTCCCGGCCAGCCGCGCCGCGGCCGCGCCAGTCGGCGAACAGCGCCTTGATCTTCGCCTCAATCGCGCCCGGATCGACGTCGCCGACCACCACGACCACCGCCCGCTCGGGTCGATAGTAGGCGTCGTAGAACGCCCGCAGCTGCGCCGGCGTCGCGTTCTCGACCACCTCCGGCCGCCCCATCGGCGAGTGCACGACCGGGCTGCCCGGGAACTCGGCGGCGCGCTGCGCCAGGCCGATCGCCTCGTCCGGTCCGGCCCGCTGGCGCGCCTCGGCCAGCACCACCTTGCGCTCGGCATCGAGCGCGTCGGGCGAGAAGGTGACGTCGCTGGCGATCTCGCGCAGGAAACCAAGGCCGGTATCCACCGCCGCGGCGTCGGGCTTGCCCAGATCGAAGCGATAGACGGTTTCCTGCTGGCCGGTGGTTGCGTTGGCGTCGGCGCCGATGCGCAGACCGAGCCGCTCCAGCGTCTTCATCACCTCGCCGTCGGGGACGTGGGTCGAGCCGCGGAAGGCCATGTGCTCGATGAGGTGCGCGAGGCCCTCCTGGTCATGCCTCTCCTGCAGCGAGCCGGCCTCGATGATGAGCCGCATGGAGACCGGCGCCCGGCGGCAGCGGCATTCTTCTGGATCGCGTAGCGCAAGCCATTGGGCAGCGTGCCGAACGTCACGTCCGGGTTGGCCTTCAGGTCGCTGGTCGCCTGCGGCCACTGCGTGACCGGCCGGCCGCGCCCACCGGGACGAGGAGGGCCGCGAAGAGCGCTGCGGCTAGGACGCGGAACACTGGATCGATGGCGCGCATGCCGCCGCCTCCGTGCTTTTCCCCAGCAAGCGTGACGTTGCGCCCGGAGCGCGGCTGTTGCAATCCCTGCGCGCAGTGACGGAGCCGGCTCGACCGGACCGCAGCGCCGCCCCGCTATCGTCTTCGGCCGGACCGGACGGCCGGGCGCCGGACATGATCGGGAGTCAGCCTGCGGCGGCGCATGCGGTGGGTCGACAGCAGCCCTGGGTAGTCGGCCGGATTTCTCTGCCGCCTGGTCCGGCGGAGTTTGCGCCGCGCCGGCTGCCGCGCCGTCTGCGAGCGTGCCGCTCGGGGCAGCAGGAGCGCCGCTTTGACCGTTTCCGTGACCGAGCCCCTGGCCGACGCGCCCAGCGCACCGCAGAGCGGCGCCCGCAGGCTCACGCTGCTGCCGCTGGCCGCCATGGTCGTCGGCTCGATGATCGGCGCCGGCACCTTCAGCCTGCCACACGACATGTCGGCCCACGCCGCGCCGGGTCCGGTGCTGATCGGCTGGGCGATTACCGGTGTCGGCATGCTCGCGCTGGCTTTCGTCTACCAGGGCTTGTCGATGCGCAAGCCGGCGCTGAACAGCGGGCCCTACGCCTACGCCCGCGCCGGCTTCGGGCCCTACATCGGCTTCCAGTCAGCCTGGGGCTACTGGGTCAGCGCCTGGCTCGGGAATGTCTCCAACGCGGTGGTGATCTTCAGCGCGCTCTCCTTCTTCTTCCCGGTATTCGGCCACGGCAACAACCTGCCTTCGCTGATCGGCGCGTCGGTCGGCGTATGGCTGATGCACTGGCTGGTGCTGCGCGGCGTCCGGCAGGCGGCGTTCGTCAACCTGGTGGCCACCGCGACCCGGCTCGCGCCGCTTGGGGTCTTCGTCGTGGTCGCCGTTTTCGCCTTCAACTACGACAAGTTCACCCTGAACTTCTGGGGCGTCCCCGGGCGCGGGGACGTCGGCCTGGGCTCGGTCGCCGACCAGGTGAGGTCGACGATGATCGTCACCCTCTGGGGCTTCATCGGCATCGAGGGCGCCTCGGTCCTCAGCGCCCGCGCCGCCAACCGCGCGGACGTCGGCCGCGCCACCGTGATCGGTTTCCTCAGCGCCCTGACGATCTACGTTCTGGTCTCGCTGCTTTCCACCGGCGTGCTGACGCAAAGAGAGCTGGCCGGTCTGACCGCCCCGTCAATGGCCGGCGTGCTGGCCCACCTGATCGGCCCTTGGGGGGCGGGCGTGGTCAGCATCGGCCTGGTGGTCAGCGTCGCCGGGGCGTTCCTGTCCTGGTCGATGCTGAGCGCCGAGATTCCCTTCGCCGCGGCCAAGGACGGAACCTTCCCCAGCTGGTTCGCCAAAGCGAACGCCGCCGGCTCGCCGGCCAACGCGCTATGGATCACCAACGGTCTGATTCAGGTGTTCCTCGTGGTGACCTACTTCCGGGAATCCAGCTACAAGTTCCTCTACACCATCGCCTCGGTGGCCATCCTGCCGCCCTACGTGTTTTCCGCGGCCTACGCCGTGAAGCTGGCGCTGACCGGCGAGACCTACGAGACCGACCCCTCGCGCCGGGCCCGCGACCTCTTCACGGGCGCCGTCGCCACGCTCTACGGCCTGTGGCTGTGCTACGCGGCGCGGCTGAGCGAGCTGCTGATGGCCACCATCCTGTTCGCCCCGGCGACCCTGATCTACATGGCCGCCCGACGCGAGCGCCGCGAGAAGCTGTTCACCCCCCTCGAGGCGGTGATCGCCGTCGTCTTCACCGGCGCCGGTCTCGTCGCCATCTATCTTCGCGCCACCGGCCGCCTCCACGCGTGAGCCCGCCGGGCGACGGACCCGACTTAGCGAACGGAACGGCGCCGGAACCGGCTACATCAGGCAGCCTCAAGTCACCCTGGCGCGGACGGCGAAGCGTGGGTCGCGCCAGGCGCCCGTCTGAAGCACCTTTCCCAACGTCTCGACCGCGCGCCAGACGTCCTCATAGCCGAGGTAGAGCGGGGTGAAGCCGCAGCGCAGGATGTCGGGCGCGCGGAAGTCGCCGATCACGCCGCGCTCGATCAGCGCCTGCATGATCTCGTAGGCGTGGGGATGGGCGAAGCTGGCCTGGCTGCCGCGCCGGGCCGGATCGCGCGGCGTCACCAGCGTCAGGCCGTGGCCGGCGCAGCGGTCCTCCACCCGGGCGATGAAGAGGTCGACGAGGCGCTGCGCCTTGGCCTCGACCAAGCCTAGGTCGACGCCCGCGAAGACATCGACGCCGCACTCCAGCGCCAGCATCGAGAGGATCGGCGGGGTGCCGCAGAGGAACCGCTCGATCCCGACGGCGGGCCGGTAGTCGTCCGCGAAGTCGAACGGCGCGGCGTGGCCCATCCAGCCGCTGAGCGGCGACGTGAGCTCGCCCTGCAGGCGCTCGGCCACATAGAGATACGCCGGCGCGCCGGGACCGCCGTTCAGGTACTTGTAGCCGCAGCCGACCGCGAGATCGGCGTTCGCAGCGCCGAGGTCCACCTGCATGGCGCCGGCGCTGTGGCTGAGGTCCCAGATGACCAGCGCGCCGGCCGCGTGCGCCGCCGCCGTGATCCGCGCCATGTCGCGCCGCAGGCCGGTTCGGTAGCAGACGTGGGTCAGCATCACGACGGCGACGTCATCGCTCAGCGCCGCCTCCAGCCCGCCGGGCGGCGCGAGCCGCAGCTCGGCGCCCGCGACGAGGTCCCGGACGCCTTGCGCCACGTAGAGATCGGTCGGGAAGTCGCCGCGCTCGGCCAGCATCACCTTGCGCGGCGCCTGGCGACCCAGCGCCGCCGCGAGCAGCTTGAAGAGGTTCACCGAGGTGGAATCGCAGGCGATCACCTCGCTTGCCTGCGCCCCGATCAGCGGCGCGATCTTGGCGCCGATCCGGGCCGGCGCGCCGATCCAGTCGGCCGCGTTCCAGCTGCGCACCAGGCCGGACGCCCACGCCTCGCTGATCGCCTGCTGCAGCCGCGCCGCCACGCCGCGTGGCGCGGCGCCCAGCGAGTTGCCGTCCAGGTAGATGACGCCGCCCGGAAGCTCGAACCGGTCCCTCAGCGCCCGCAGCGGATCGGCCGCGTCCCAGCCTCGGACGTCGGCCAGGCTGGTGTTCATGGAAATTGGGGACACACACGCTTTTCCGAGCCGAGCGCGTGGTCCCCGTCGGTTGCGGACCGGAAAAGCGTTTGTGTCCCCAAGCCAATTTCCGGCCGCTCACCCTCAGCTGGTCGCGCCGCCGTCGACCACGATGGTCTGGCCGGTCATCCAGGCGCCGGACTTGCCGGCCAGGAACACCGCCGCCCCGGCGATGTCGTCCGGCTCGCCCAGCCGCCGCAGCGGGGTGCCGGCCGACGAGCGGCGCTCGGCTTCCGGGGTGTCCCAGAGCGCCCGGGCGAAGTCGGTCTTCACCAGGCCCGGCGCGATGCAGTTGACCCGGACGTTCGACGGCGACAGCTCCTGCGCCAGGTTGCGCGCCATCTGCATGTCGGCGGCCTTGGAGATGGCGTAGGCGCCGATCACCGCGGTGCCGCGCAGGCCGCCAACCGACGAGATGATCATGATGGAGCCGTCCTTCCGCTCCTTCATCTCCGGGGCGACCATCTGGATCAGCCAGTTGTTGGAGACGATGTTGTTGTCGAGGACCTTGCGGAACGCCTCGTCGGAGATGCCGCTCATCGGCCCGTAGTAGGGGTTGGAGGCGGCGTTGCAGACCAGGATGTCGACCTGGCCGAACGCCTTGCGGGTCTCGTCGACCAGCCGCTGCAGGTCGTCCTTGGAGGAGATGTTGCACGGCACGGCGATCGCGTGCCCCGGATACTTCTCGTTGATCTCGGCGGTCACCGCCTCGACGGCCCCGGCCTTGCGCGAGGAGATCGTCACCTTGGCGCCGTGTTCGGCCAGCCGCTCGGCGATCGCCTTGCCGATGCCCTTGGTCGAGCCGGTGACGATGGCGACCTTGCCGGTGAGGTCGAAGAGCTCGGGAACGCCGGCCCTGGTTTCGGTGGCGACGGACATGGCGCTTTGCTCCCTCAAACGCTCGTTTGACCTGAAGCCGCGAGCTTGTAGACGGCGCCGCTGCGAGGTCAAGCGAGCGCGATTGGAGTGGCTGCGGCCAGGGGCTATAAGCCTCAGTTCAATTCGGGGAGATCTCTCATGAAGAACCTGGTTCTGGCTGCCGTGCTCGCTCTGGCGCCTGGCGCCGCGCTCGCCGCGGACCTTTCGGGCGCGTGGAACGTCGCCGGCTCGTTCGACGCCATGGGCATCAAGTACGCCTCGGCCTGCACGCTGGCGCAGGACTCGGGCGGCAAGCTGACCGGCACCTGCCAGGGCACCGCCAACGAGTCCGCCGCCACCACCGGTGCGGTGACCACCGGCGCTGACGGCAAGACCGCGGTCGAGTTCGCCTACGACACCAGCTACCAGGGCTCGCCGGTGCACCTCGACTACAAGGGCGCGGTGCAGGCCGACGGCACGCTCTCGGGCACGGTCGACGCCGGGGGCGCCAGCGGCACGTTCACCGCTGCGAAAGGCCCGCCGCCTGCGGCGGCTACCGCCACGCCGGCCGCCGCGCCGGCCGCGGCGGCCAAGTAGGGAGCGGCCTTTCGGCGCGGCAACAAGCCGGGCTGAATTCCGCCCCATCGAGTGGAGAACTCTTCCCCTTGGCCCGGCTCGGGCCTCGGGGGCGTCGTTCGGGATCTAGTGGGCTGATGACACGTCTGTTGGGATTGATGATCGCCGTGGCCGCCGCCGCGGCGACCGTGGCCGTGGCTGCGCCGCCGGCGACGCCGGTCAAGTCCGCGGCGCCGCGCATCTTCCTCAGCCCGTCGGGCGAGCCGTTCCGGCAGTCGCCGGGCAGCCCCGATCCCATGAAGGCGTGGTTCGACCAGGTCGACACCGCTCACAAGGGCTACGTCGACCGCGCCGAGTTCCGCGCCGACGCGGCCCGGTTCTTCAAGCAGCTCGACGAGAACGGCGACGGCATCATCGACGGCTTCGAGGTGGCCGACTACGAGGCGAAGATCGTCCCCGAGCTGGCCGACGCGGCGGAGGGCCGCTACCCGGGACAGTCCACGGAGGGCGCCGGCCAGCACGGCCAGGGGGGTAGGGGTCACGGACACGGCCAGGGCGGCGGCCAACCCCAGCAGGATCAGTCCAGCGCATCGCAGGGCGGCCGCGGCCGCACCCCGCAGCGCCCGATCACCCAGCTGATCGACGAGCCCGAGCCGGTGTCGGGCGCCGACTTCGCCCTCGACAGCCACATCACCTTCGCCGAGTGGATGCGCGCCACCGACCAGCGCTTCGAGATCCTGGACGCCAACAAGGACGGCCACATCACCCTGGACGAGCTGAAGGCCCGCTTCCTGCCGATCAAGAAATGACGCGCGGAACCGCCTCGGACTGCCCCGTCGCCCGGCGCGCCCCGGCGCTGACGCTCGCCCTCGTCGCGATCCTTGCCGGTTGCACGCCGAAGGCCGACCAGGGTCTGCATTCGACCCAGCTCGACAACCAGGTCGCCGCGGCGATCGGCGACCCGTCAACCTGCCTGTTGCTGGCCGACGCCAAGACCGGCCAGGTGGTCTACACGTATGGCACTGACTTCAACTGCTCGCGCACCCTGCCGGCCTGCGACGCGCCGGGCGTGACCAACGCCAAGACCGCGCTGCAGTTTGCGGCCAGGGCCGGCGGGCGGATGGCCAGCTGCGCCTCCGTCCCCGACGGCTCGCGGCAGGTCGGCTGGGCCGAAGGCCGGGTGCAGAGCGTCGCCGGGCGCAACCTCACCTACTCCGCGGTGATGGAAGGCGAGCGCGCCCTCCCCGGCCACGAAATCAACGCCCGCCTCTTCGACGCGTTTCAGAAGGCTGGGCTGTAGCGGCCTTTTGCGCCCCCTCCGTCACTCCCGCTTCGCGCCGATCGCCACCTCCCCAGTCCGTACAGTCTGCGCGACGGTGGAGGAGCGAAGCGCACGACGTGACGGAGGGGGCGCAAGGCCGCGCTTCACCCTTCAGTGCGCCAGCTCGAACTCGCCCGTCACATCGACTGTCACGGTGATCTCGCCCGCCTCCACCGGGGTCGGCGCAGCGGCAGCGCGGGCGACGCTCATCGCCATCGGTCGCGGCCCCGGCTCCACGGCCGACGCCTCGCTGAGGTTGACCAGCCGGCGGATATGGTAGCCGGCGGCGTCGGCGAAGATCTGCGCCTTGTCGTCGAGGTCTTTCACCGCCGCCAGCCGCGCGAAGTTGGCCGCCGAGCCGCGGTTCTTCAGCCCGAACCTGATCTGGCCGACGTTGGTCGCCCCGGCGCCGGCCGCTGCGTCCACCAGCGGCCCCAGATGCGCGAGGTCCGCAGTCGTCACCGTCACCTGGTTGGTCGCCTCGTAGCCGGTCAGGCGCGGCGCCTGGCCCTCGGCATAGGCGTACTGGGGCGCGACCGAGAGGGTCGAGGTCTGGATGTCGGCGCCCGCGACGCCGCCGGCGCGCAGGGCAGCGACCACCTTCGCCATGTCGGCGGCGTTGGCCTGCATGGCCGCCGCGGCGCTGGGCCCCTGCGTGACCACGCCGAGCTCAAGCATCGCCTGGTCCGGCGGAACGCGCGCCTCGCCATGACCGGTGATGTCGAGCGTGGTGGCGGCGAACCGCGCGTCCGGGGCGCTCTGGGCGAGCGCCGGCGGCGCGCCAAGCAGCAGCGCGGCGGCGAGCGCCATGGAAAGCATCGATCGCATCGGTCGTTCCTTCTTGCCGCCGAGCGGATGTCGTCCGCCCGGCCTGACCATGGCATGAACGCCGCCCGGCTTTGAGGGCGGACGCACCCATGCTAACGCCCTCGCCCGCTGGGCCCGTAGCTCAATGGTTAGAGCCGGCCGCTCATAACGGTCTGGTTGTAGGTTCGAGTCCTACCGGGCCTAGCACTCCGCTTTCTAGTCGGCCTTCTCAGTGTGACCCCGGCAGGACCGCGGCTGCGCATTGGCTCAAAATGCGGCCACATTGGCGAAAACGGGCGGCCGGCGGGGTTGCGGCCGGGCGTTCTCGGCTGTGGTAAAGTCGCCGATGTGACACAGTCGAGGCCGCTACGGCAGAAGATTACAGCAAGTTAATGCTTTGGCGACCGGAGGGTATCTTGCGCAGCGTCGAGCGGGGCGATGTCTCGATCAAGCGGATCGCCGCCATCTGCGGCTTCGGCAGCGACGAGCATCTGCGCCGCGCCTTCGTGCGCCAGCTGGATGTGACGCCGGACCAGTATCGGGCGGCCTTCGGCGCTCCGGCGAGCAACGACCAAGCGGCCGCGTGAGGAGAGCGATGGCCGAGAGCTTCGATCCCACCAGCCTGCCGGGCGCGAAAGCCGCCCGCTACGCCGCGCTCGCCGAGGAGATCGCCGCGGTGCTGGAGGGCGAGGCCAACATCGTGGCGCGCCAGGCGACCGTCGCCTCGATGCTGGCGGACGCTTTCGACCACTACTTCTGGACCGGGTTCTACCTCGTCGATCCGGAGAAGCCGGCCGAGCTGGTGGTTGGGCCATACCAGGGGAGTTTGGGGTGTCTGCGGATCGCCTTCGGGCGCGGCGTCTGCGGGACGGCGGCGGCGGAACGGCGGACCGTGATCGTGCCCGACGTCGACGCCTTCCCCGGCCACATCGCCTGCGATTCCCGCTCGAAGAGCGAGATCGTGGTCCCGGTGGTCGACAAGAGCGGTGCGCTGCTCGGCGTGTTCGACGTGGATTCCACCGAGCTGGCGGCGTTCGACGAGACGGATGCGGCGGGGCTGGAGCGGATACTGAAGGCGACGTTCGGGTAGACGCCCCACACGTTCCGTCATGGCCGGGCGCAAGTCCCGGGTGAAGGGGCTCGCTTGATGTCTAGCTCAGTCCGGCCAGAGTTGCTCCACGTCGCCCTTGCGGTTCAGCATCCGTACGGCGCGGTCGACCACCGCGATCAGGTTCCTCACCCGAACCTCCCGCTCGTAGGTGAGGTTGGCGCGCGCCAGGCCCTCCAGCAGGAAGCGCGCCAGGTCGCGGCTGGCCTGCAGGCGCGGGCCCTGGCCGGCCTGGGCGATGGCCGCGAACGGTGCGCCGAGCTGCACCTGATCGAACGCCGCTTGCGCCGGCGCGATCCGCGTGGCGACCGCCGGATCGGTGCGCGCGACCGCCTCGAGCTCGGCGAAGGCGACGAACGGCGGCTCGGCCAGCAGCCGCCAGTAGGCGGCGATGGCGTGGGCCGTCGCGTCGACGCCGGGCGGCGGATCGGCGGCCGCGGCGTCGAACAGCGCCAGCCGCTCGGCCTGGATGTGCTCGACCACCGCCTCCAGCAACGCCTCGCGGCTGGCGAAGTGGTAGAGCATCGCGCCGCGGGTGATCTCGGCGGCCTCGGCGATCACCGCGTTGGTGGCGGCGTGATAGCCGATCTGCGCGAAGAGCCGGGTGGCGGCCGCCAGGATACGCAGGCGGGTGCGGCGCGATTTCGGCGTGTCTTTCATGCGGCAGGCGGTTCCTCGTTGCGGCGCGGGGTCTTACGGACCGAATTGCGCCGCCGCCAGCACGGCATGCCGGCGTCGGAGTCACAAAATCTACAAGCAATCAGCTTATCACGCAGCGGTGGCGTCCCTTGGAGGCCACAGGAGCTCCGCGTGATGGACAGCGAGCCGCTCGAGCTTCGCTACCGCAGCGTCTTCATCTCGGACGTCCACCTCGGCACGCGCGGCTGCCAGGCCGAGCTGCTGCTGGATTTCATCCGCTGCGTTTCCTGCGATCGGCTCTACCTGGTCGGCGACATCCTCGACGGCTGGAAGCTGAAGGGCGGCTGGTGGTGGCCGCAGGCCCACAACGACGTGGTGCAGAAGATCCTGCGCCTGGCCCGCAAGGGCGTGCCGGTCATCTACATCCCCGGCAACCACGACGAGGTGGTGCGCGGCTTCTTCGGCGTGCACTTCGGCGGCGTGGTGGTGGCCAAGGACGCCATCCACGTGACCGCCGACGGGCGGCGCTTCCTGGTGACGCATGGCGATGAGTTCGACGGCGTGGTGCAATACGCCAAGTGGCTGGCGGTGCTGGGCGACGTCGCCTACCGCGCCGTGCTGATGCTCAACACGCTCCTCAACGCCGTGCGCCGCCGGCTCGGCTTCGGCTACTGGAGCTTCTCGGCCTTCCTGAAGGTCAAGGTGAAGAACGCCCTGCAGTTCATCGAGAACTACGAGATCGCCGTGGCCGACGAGGCGCGCCGTCGCGGCGTCGACGGGGTGATCTGTGGCCACATCCACAAGGCCGAGATACGCCAGATCGGCGACGTCACCTACATCAACGACGGCGACTGGGTGGAAAGCTGCACCGCGCTGGTCGAGCACTTCGACGGGCGGCTGGAGATTCTGGAGTGGGCGAAGCTGCGTTCGTGGTCCATGATCGGCCGCGCCCGCCAACCCACCGAGGGCGAGCTTACGGAGCCCCTGACCGCCTGATGCGCATCCTGTTGGCTACCGACGCCTGGGAGCCTCAGGTGAACGGCGTCGTGCGCACGCTGACGCGCGTCGTCGCCGAGCTGCCGGGAGATGGGCGACGACGGTCGAGGTGATCAGCCCCGACCAGTTCCCCAACTTCCCGCTGCCGACCTACCCGGAGATCAAGCTGGCGGTCGGCGCCTACGAGAAGGTGCAGGAGCGCTTCAAGTCGTTCGAGCCGGAGGCGATCCACATCGCCACCGAGGGTCCGATCGGGCTGGCTGCGCGCCGCATCTGCCTCGAGTGGAAGCTGCCCTTCACCACCAGCTATCACACGCGCTTTCCGGAGTACGTCTCGGCCCGGCTGCCGGTGCCGCTGGCGGCCGGCTACGCCTACATGAAGTGGTTCCACCGCCCGTCGGGGCGGCTGATGGTGGCGACGCCGACGCTGCGCGACGAGCTCGCGCGGCACGGCTTCCGCAACCTCTCGCAATGGTCGCGCGGGGTCGACACCGAGCTTTTCAACCCGCGCCACAGGGACGGGGCCGACCCCTACGACGGGCTGGCGCGGCCGATCTTTCTCAACGTCGGGCGCGTGGCGGTGGAGAAGAACATCGAGGCCTTCGTCGGCCTCGACCTGCCGGGCACCAAGGTGGTGGTCGGAGACGGCCCGCAGCGCGACGAGCTGGCCGCCCAGCATCCTGGCGTGGTGTTCGCCGGCGCCCGCTTCGGCGAGGAGCTGGCGCGCTATTTCGCCGGCGCGGACGTCTTCGTGTTCCCCTCGCTCACCGACACCTTCGGCCTCGTGCTCCTGGAAGCGATGGCGTCGGGCACGCCGGTGGCGGCCTTCTCGGCGCCCGGCCCGGTGGACATCATCCCGGGTTCCGGCGCCGGCTTCGTCGCGCCCGACCAGTCCACCGGGCTTCGGGAGGCCGCGCTCGCCTGCCTGAAGCTCGACCGGGCGGCCGTGCGCACCTTCGCCGAGCAGTTCTCGTGGGCGGCCTGCGCCGAGGAGTTCCGCCGCAACCTGCAGCCCTACCCGGAGCCGGAGAAGAGCCGCTTCTGGCGACGGCTGCGTCGACTCGCACGGCTGCGCCGCGGTCCGAAGCGAACCGATCCGTCCGCCACCCCACCGCAGCCATCCGCCTAGCCTCGGTCCGCTCAAGTGTGGCGGGAGGTCCGCACTGGCGCGTGCGTCCATTGTCCACAGGCCGTCCACACCAAAACGCCCGGCATTTTGGCTTTACATCGCGGACCCTATTCCCTATGTCGCACGGCTCCGGCGGACCCGAAGTCCATTTAAGCGCTGCTAACGCCGGTCTGGGTTCAACAATCCTGCAGGGGGTTGCGTGAGTGGGAAGCTACCATACGCCCCTGGACCTGGTCCGTGAGCGGTCTCCGGAACGTCCTGTCGCCCTCGTGCGACCGGACGCCGTGGCCCTAGCGGCGCGCTGGTTCCAGGACAACTTTAAAGGCGACGTCCTCTACGCCGTTAAGGCGAATCCGTCGCCCTGGGTGATCGAGACGCTCGCGGCCAACGGCGTGCGCGGCTTCGACGTCGCCTCGATCCCCGAGATCGAGCTGGTGACGGCGCACGCGCCCGACGCCCGGCTGGCCTTCATGCATCCGGTGAAGAGCCGCGCCGCGATCGCGCCAAGCCTACTTCGACTACGGCGTGCGGACCTTCGCGTTCGACGACGCTGGACGAGCTGGAGAAGATCCTCGAGGTCACCGGCGGGGCGAAGGACCTCAACCTGATCGTCCGCCTGGCCGTCGAGACCAGCGGCGCGGCCTACTCGCTGGCCGGCAAGTTCGGCGTCGAGCCGCGCGAGGCGCCGCCGCTGCTGCTGGCCGCGCGCCGCGCCACCGACGAGCTGATGGGCGTCTCGTTCCACGTCGGCAGCCAGTGCATGCGGCCCGTCGGCCTTCCAGGCGGCGATGGCGCAGGCCTCGCGCGCGCTGGTCCGCGCCGGCGTGTTCGCCGACGTGGTCGACGTCGGCGGCGGCTTCCCGTCGGTCTACCCCGGCATGATCCCGCCGGACCTTGGCGAGTACGTCGCCGCCATCGACCGCGGCTTCGCCGAGATGATGGTGCACGAGACCACCGAGCTCTGGTGCGAGCCGGGCCGAGCGCTGGTGGCCGAAGGCTCGTCGCTGCTGACCCGCGTCGAGCTGCGCAAGGGCGATGCGCTCTACCTGAACGACGGCTCCTACGGCGCGCTGTTCGACGCGGCCCACGCCAAGTGGCCGTTCCCGGTGAAGCTGCACCGCGCCGACGGCGTGGCGGCCGAGCGCCCTGAAGCCGTTCCGCTTCTTCGGGCCGACCTGCGACTCGCTCGACGCCATGCCGGGCCCGTTCTGGCTGCCGGAGGACGTGCGCCGAGGGCGACTACATCGAGATCGGCATGCTGGGCGCCTACGGCGTCGCGCATGTCGACCCGCTTCAACGGCTTCGGCGACATCGAGACCGTGCGAGGTCGGACGACGCGCCGATGCTCTCGATGTTCGGCCTCGCCCCGCGCTCGGTCCCGACCCCGCGCTCCGAGACCGCGGACGTCGTCAAGCTGTCGCGGGCGCGTGGCAGGAAGCGCCGGAAGCGCTAAACCCCTCTTCCCGCTCATCCCGGCGAAAGCCGCGGACCAGCAGGACGTTGACCGGATCGCCTTTGCGTCGCTGGCGCTGCGCAGCCTCGCAGACAGCGCCCCTTCCGCCGCCGGGCCCGGCTTTCGCCGGGATGAGCGGAGATCGCTGGAACGGTCCGATGAACGCTCCCACCCCCAACACCAAGGCCGAGCTGCTCGGCCAAGACCGTCGAGCACGTCGACATCACCGCCTTCGACGCGCGGCCGGTGATCGACGCGATGCGCAAGATGAGCTTCTCCAGCCGCGACACCGCCCGCGCCGCCGACATCCTCTCGATGGCGATCGAGGACCCGGCCTGCTCGCCCTGGCTGATCCTCGCCGGCTCGACCTCGGCCGGCGGCTGCATGCACGTCTATCGCGACATGGTGAAGTTCGGGATGATCGACGCGGTGGTCGCCACCGGCGCCTCGATCGTCGACATGGATTTCTTCGAGGCGCTCGGCTTCAAGCACTACCAGGCCGCCGGCCCGGTCGACGACAACGTGCTGCGCGCCAACTACATCGACCGCATCTACGACACCTACATCGACGAGGAAGAGCTGCAGAACTGCGACCACGACGATCTAGGAGATCGCCGATGCGCTGGAGCCGCGCCCCTACTCCAGCCGCGAGTTCATCCACGAGATGGGCCGCTGGCTGGCCGACGGCAACGCCAAGAAGCCCGGCAGCCTGATCCAGACCGCCTACGAGGAGGGCGTGCCGATCTTCTGCCCGGCGTTCGTCGACTCCTCCGCCGGCTTCGGCCTGGTCAAGCACCAGAAGGAGCGGATCGCGGCGAAGCAGCCCTACCTGACCATCGACGCGGTGGCCGACTTCCGCGAGCTCACCGACATCAAGATCGCCGCCGGCGTCACCGGCCTCTTCATGGTCGGCGGCGGCGTGCCGAAGAACTTCGCCCAGGACACCGTGGTCTGCGCCGAGATCCTCGGCATCGACGCCGAGATGCACCGCTACGCCGTGCAGATCACCGTGGCCGACGTGCGCGACGGCGCCTGCTCGTCGTCGACGCTGCAGGAGGCCGCTTCCTGGGGCAAGGTGCAGACCACCCACGAGCAGATGGTGTTCGCCGAGGCCACCACCGTCGTGCCGCTGATCGCCTCCGACGCCTACCACCGCGGCGCCTGGAAGCAGCCGCGACAAGCGCCGCTGGACGAAGCTATTCGAACGGGGGTAGCACTGTGTTCCTGTTTTGTTCTTGACAGATTTTGAATCCCATCGTTGTTGTCCCTGAGTTCGGAGCCGCGAAAAGTGGCGAACACCGGAGACAACATTGCTGATCGAAGAACTCGAAAAGGCCTGGAAGGAGCGGGAACGAACCGTTCCAATCGACCGAGTCCCTGCCTTTCGGGACGATGCCCTTGTGCTGGGCGCCGGCTCGGTCCTTTTGGCCGCAGGCGACAGTCCCGAACGGCCGCGAGGCGTAGGGGCGCCGACGAAGCACGCCTTCTGGTCCTGCTTTCCGCCGCTTACAACCGCAGGATAGGCGCAGAGGTTCTCGGGCATCTGCGGCGCGCTGAAGCTCGTTGGCGAGACGGCGATCTCGCTCTCGCCTCCGTCCACTTGGCATTGACCGGGTTGGGATCGCTCCCAAGTCCGCGTAAGTCTTCGCGAAGCCTCTTCCTGGCTGGATGCTTGATCGATTCCGGCTGGTCAACGGACACAGTTTTGAAGGCGCTCGACCTGGAGGTCGGCTCCGACCAATTGCGCCGAGTCTACAATCCAGATCAGCCACGCGTATCAGCCGGTAACGGCCGTGAGAGTGGTCAGTGGACCGCGGAGAATGAAGGGAGCGGCGCCGGCAGCGAACAGGCCTCCCTACCCTCGGCTCCCAGCTCTTTGAGTGGGGACGCAACCACTCAATCGGAGCACGCCGCCCCTTCAGCTGAGGACGCCGGTGTCGATGCCCTGGCGGGGGTGACCTTATCCCCAGCACAGGAGCAAGCTGCCCGCGAGGCAGCCGAACAGGCCATTCGCGCGCTAAAGGCCGCCGCGGAAACCTCTCTTGAGCGTCTGTCCCAAGAGCAAATTGCTATCCTCGCGAGGTTGGCCGCCAAGGTTCCCGCGGTGGTGGTGTTCGCCGGCGTCTTGCTCACGCCCACGAACACCACGCTCGATGAAGAGAATGCAGTTCCCGGACGGCCCGGATTTTTCTACGAACACCTGCCAGGGGAAGTCGGCTGGCGGGTCACTTACGTCAACGATCGCGGCGAAGGCGTCGAGGTCTCCGCGGGACCCGATGGGATGTATCGCGACGCCCACGGCCAGCCCTTCGGCCGGCTGCTGCCCAACGGAGCCATCCTCTTTGCGACCAGCGGAACGCTGCCCGACCAGACGAAACGCCCGCCGCCTGAGGTTTGCCCGGCACCGACCAAAGATAAGTTCGGTCAAGGCCCTGGAAGTCGTTCAACAGCGTACGCAAATCAAATGAAGCACCTGTTAAATCCGGAAGCGCCGACACCAAACGGATACGGCAGGGCTTTGCCAAATGCTTCTCGAGCAACTGGCATCGTGATTTTCGACGACTGCTGGCTGCTGGACGGCGGCATGTTTGAGTACAAAGGGCCCGGCTACGCAGGCCTCATCAACGCCTCTGCGAATTCGGACAAGCCATGGAAATTCCAGCGGGACTGGATCGACCAAAGCTTGGACGAAGTCACTTCTGCGCAGCCAGGCCGCCAAGTCGTTTGGCTATTCGCGGAGCCTGAGAGCGCTCAATACGCCTCCAACCTGTTCCACCGTTTGGATCAAGGTCGAGAGAAGATCGTCGTCGGTGTGTTTCCTTATCTGGGAGATTGAGATGGGGCCCCTTCTCTTCGACATCAATTCAGCTTGGCCGGGAAGACTGGAGCCCCCGGAGGCGGTCGGCAGCAAGTTCCTTCACACGCTGGATTCGCTTCACAGAGTCGAGCCGTCGTTCAGGAACTGGGAAGCAAGCGACGAGATGGATGGCAGCCGCGGCTACGCCATCGAGCCTCTACGGCCGCGCATCGCCTCCTGGGTCAGTGCGCATCCGCCCGCGACAGAAGACTTGGCCGACTGGGTCCCGGGCGTCGGATACTGGGTCTACGCGGTCAGCCACCGAGAACCAGGCCCGGGTCCGTCACAGCAGGCTGAGTTCGACGTTCGAGCCGGTTCGAATTTCCGGAACGAGAACCATTTTGAGATTGGATCGGCGCTGCGTCCTCCCGATCTCACGTTCGTCACCTTCCCACTCTACAAGGCCGCGCTTCTAACCATGATATCTATCTGGCCCGCGCCGTGGGCCTGCGCGCGCTGCAGCATCTGGGGCGAGGACCCGCCAGCATTGGCCGGCGAGCCGCCATTTCCATACTCACAGTTCCAAATGCCCTGGATCGCGTATCTGAGCGCGGAGCGAGCGGCGGGCGTCGAGGTTCCGCCGCCGGTCGCCACCGAACGAATGCCGGACGGCGGCCTCCTGATGATCGCCGCCGAAACTCGCTTCGACCCAACCAACATAGTCCATATGCGGGCGGCCCGGCTGATCGCTCAGACGATGATGGAACATGCCGCCGATCCGTGAGCGCGACCTGGATCGCGGTCCGGTCAGTAGGCCTCTACGCAGGCGCCGTACGCGGCCAGCTGCGCGTCTGCCGTGATCAGACGGAGGGGTTCGGCGCGTGCCTGGGCCACCAGCATCCGATCGAAGGGATCGGCGTGCAGGCGCGGAAGGCGCTCAAGCTCCAGCACGTGGGCAGGAACGACGTCGAGCACTTCGCAGCGCGCGCCGGAGAGCAGGCGCTGTAGCTCTGCCGCAGAGATTGGCATGTCGTCGGGCCGGCCTCGACGCCGGGCGTATTTGATGGCGACCTCCCAAAGGCTGACCACGCTGACGGACAACGAGGCCTCTGCGGACGCCACCAGGGACCGCACCTTCGGGTGCAAGCGCGGGCTGTCGGTCGCCGTCCAGAGCGCGATGTGGGTGTCGAGCAGCAGCCTCACGCGTCGTCGTCGCCGTAGAACATCTTGGCGATTTCCTCGTTGAGACCGTCGATATCGTCGGGCACTTCGAAGAGCCCCTTGGCGATGCCCAGCAACGGCCGCTTGTCGGCCTGGGTGATCGGCACGAGCTTCGCCGCAGGACGGCCGTTGCGCGCGATGATCACCTCTTTCTCGGCGCCGCTCTCGACGGCCTCCACGAGCTTCGAGAGATTGCTCTTTGCCTCGAGCATGTTGACGGTGGTCACGGGCGCCATCCTTAGCCAGACTTAGCTAAGATAGGCGCTTCGGACCATCGCGCAACGACCGGCGTGCGCCAGGAACGCCAGCCTCGCGCCTCGATCAGCGGGTGGCCCGCACGGCCGGCGGGACGCTATTCATCGGGACCTGATCTTCGGGTAGGTAGGGCGGGCCGTCGGGGCGGCCGGCTACCCCACCCTCGTAACCATCGGCGCGGAGCGCGCGTAGTACGGACGACGGCGTGAGCGACACCGAAATCCGGGCTCAAGGCGATGATGCTGCGCGGACTAGCCGGCGATGCCAACGCGCACGCTCAGTTGCTGGGCGCGCTCAGCGGCTATCTGCGCGCCTATTTCGCGCGCCGACTGGGGCCGGGAGCGGCGGAGACGGAAGACCTTGTGCAGGAGACGCTGCTGGCCATCCATCTGAAGCGCGACACCTACGACCCACGCCAGCCGTTCACGCCCTGGGCCTATGCGATCGGACGCTACAAGCTGCTGGACCACTTCCGCCGCCGCGGCGTGCGGCGCGCCGTGCCGCTGGAGGACGCCGGCGTGCTGATCGCCAGCGAGAGCGCCGACGAGGGCGCGACCCGCCGCGACCTCGCCCAGCTGATGGGCGAGTTGCCGGCGCGCCAGCGGGCGCTGATCGAGGACGTGAAGCTGACCGGCTACTCGATCGAGGAGGCCGCGAATCGTCAGGGCGTCACCCCCGGCGCGGCCAAGGTCGCCATCCACCGCGCGCTGCAGCGCCTGGCCCGCAAGGTGCGCTCGTGAGGACCGAGGAGCTCGTCCGCACGCTGGCCGCCGATGCGCCGCCTGCGCCGATGCGCCCGCTCACGCCGCGGCTGCTGATCGCCGTCGGGATCGCGGTGGCCGCCTGGCTGGCGGTGATGATCCCGATGTACGGCATGCCGGCGCAGGCCGCGCCGCGTGGCTGGTTCTGGATGAAGAACGCCTACAGCGTGGTGCTGGCGCTGGCCGGCCTCGTCGCGGTGACGCGGCTGGCGCGGCCCGGCGGGCGGATGGGCTGGGCGCCCTGGCTGGCGCTGGCGGCGATCGCCTGGCTGGCGATGATGGCGGCCCGCGAAACCATGACCGCCGCGCCCGGCCAGCTGGCGGCGCTGTGGCTCGGCCAGACCTGGACCGTCTGCGCGGTGCGGATCATGGTCTTCAGCATCCCGACCTTCGCCGCATCGTTCTGGTTCCTGCGCCGCATGGCGCCGACCCGGCCGATCCTCGCCGGCGCGGCGGCGGGCTTCTTCGCCGGCGCGGTCGGCGCGGCCACCTACGGCCTCTACTGCCAGGAGAGCGCCGCTGCCTTCGTGGTCGCCTGGTACACCCTGGGCATCGCCGTGTGCGCGGCCATCGGCGCCGGCCTCGGCCGCTGGCTGCTGCGCTGGTGAGCAGCCGCTAGGGCGCCCCCACCGCCTCCAGGATGGACCGGCGGACCAGTTCGGGGCGCTCCATCGGCAGGAAGTGGGTGGTGTCCGCTATGGTGTCGATGCGGATGCGGCCGGTCGCCTCGAGCCGCTCCAGGCCCTCGTCGAGTTCGGCCCGGCGAACTCACGTTCCGCCCTGAGGATGTGGATCGGGCAGCGCGAGGCCTCGAACGCGGCCCAGCTGTCGTGGTCCTGGTGCACGTAGTTGGAAACCTCCCACTCCGGCGTGCAGGCCAGCGTCACGGTCCCGTCCGACTGGTCGAGGAAGCCGGCGGCGACGTAGTCGACCAGCTGCGCCTCGGTCCAGGTGCGGAAGGCGCCGCGACCGCGGTAGCTCTCGACGGCGGCTGCCCGGCTCGGAAAGACGCGGCGACGCTTCAAGGCGCCCTGCACCATGCCGGAGGCGCCAACCTGCTCGGGGGCGAACGTCGCTGGCCCGATCGGCCGGATCACCGGATCGAGCAGCGCCAGCGCACGCACCCGATGCGGCGCCTGCGCCGCCGCCAGCAGCGAGGCGGTGCCGCCCATCGAATGGCCGGCCAGCGCCACGCGCTCGATCTCCATCACATCGAGAAAGGCCAGCAGGTCGTCCTTCAGGTCGAGCCAGGAGGTGCGCGGCCGGTCGATCGCCAACGTGGTCGCACCGTGGCCGCGTTGGTCGGGCGCGAGGATGCGCAAATCGCCCGCCAGCGGCGCGAGGATCGTCCGGTAGGCCCGGGCGTTGAAGCCGTTGGCATGCAGCAGGACGACGTCAGGCGCCCGGCTCGGCGGCCCGAAGTCCAGAAACGCCATCTCGCCGGGGCCTGACGGCGCCGGCAGGCTGACGCCGCGCAGACGCGGCTCGGTGTCGGCGGCGATGTCGTCCGCAATGTCGTCCAACGGCGCGGCTCCTGGCGGTGTCTGGCGCCCGACTGCTAGGACAGGCGCGCTGGGTAAGTCCATGCCGGCCACGCGAGGCGGACCGATGAAGCTGCGGACGATCGGCTACGAGGCCGCCACGCAAGGCGCGGTGATCGCAGCGCTGCGGGCCGCCGGCGTCGAGGTGCTGATCGACGTGCGCGCCGTTGCGTCCTCGCGCCGGGCAGGCTTCTCGAAGCGGCTGCTGGCCGCCAGCCTCGCCGAGGCCGGCATCGACTATGTTCACCTGCGGGCGCTCGGCACGCCGAAGCCGGGCCGGCAGGCCGCCGCGCCGGGCGCCACGCCGAGATGGTGGCGATCTACGAGGCGCATCTGGCAGATCCGCAGGCGCAGTTCGAGCTCGCCGAGGCGCTGGACATCGCCAGGCAGCGCCCGTCCGCGCTGCTCTGCTACGAGGCCGACGCGGCGCACTGCCACCGGCGCATCGTCGCCCAGCGGCTGCGCGCGGACTATCCGTTCGAGGTGGAGGACCTGAGGCCCTAGCTCAGTGAGCGGGCTTCTTGTCGGCCGGCTTGGCTGCCGGCTGCTGCTGGTCGCCGGCGGTGGCGGCCTGGATCAGGGCGGCGATGCGGTCGGTCGAATCGGCGGCCTGGTTCAGCATCTGCATCGGCGCCGAGCCCGGACGGACCGCGTCGACCACCTGGCTGGCGGCTGACTGCGCCATCTGCGGCGATCCTGGCGGAGCGTGGCCGGCGGCTCGGATCCTGATAGATGAAGCCATAGGTCGGATAGGTGGTGGTGCCGAGGTTGTGGGACGGATCGTTCCACACCTTCACCAGGCTCCAGTCGCCGTTCGGCGAGACGTCGACGACGGTGACGTTCTGCTCGACGTGGCCACGGTCGCCGTCGATCAGCGACCAGTTGGCGTGGGTGATCTGGATGACGCGGTCGGTCAGCACCTGGCTCACCACCGCGACGTGGCCCAGCCGCATGCGGCCGGTCGGACGGAAGCAGAGCACCGCGCCGGCCTTCGGCACGTAGCCGGTCTGGTAGCGGCCGGCGGCCTGGCTCCACCAGGTCCACGCGTCGCCGAAGATCTGGATGCCGGACATCAGGCGGGCGAAGGGAACGCACTGCCAGTAGTCGTCCGCCGAGGCGCCACTGGGCGCGAAAGCGACGACTGCAGCCATAAAGAGGGCGCCGAGAGAAGCTCTCGTTCGTCCAACCATACTTGGGGATGTCTCCCGCCCGTGACGCGCTAGGGGATAACCCTGCCTTCCCCGGATGAAAAGAGTTTTTACCGCGCGGCAGCGGTCGCAAAGTTGTGAGGCGCCCGCGAGCGGCGCAGGCGTTTCATGCCTTCACGCGCCGGCTTCTCGATCAGATGATGCGTGACGGCCGCAAGCGGGATCAGTGTAACGACGAAGACCAGCCACAGCAGCGGCGGCAGCTGTTTGCCGCTTAAGTGTCCGAATTTCACCGCAACATTGACGAACAGCACCTCCCAGGGGATGCAGACCATATAGACCGAGTAGCTGATCTCGCCGAGATACACGAGGAACGGGTGCGAGAACCGCTGCGAGCCGGCCTTCGAAACTTGCGCCAGCGAAATAATGAGTCCGCCGAACCCCGAGACGATCAGCGCGTCGGGGGCCTGGAAGCAGGCGGCGGCGATCACGGCGATGGTGAAAAGCAGGCGCCTGCGAGCGCTTTGCGGCCATCGGCCACAGTCGTCCGCCACGCCAGATAGAGGGCGCAGCCGAGTGTGAAGCAGGGAATGATTCGCAGCGCGCCCCAGGCGGTCGTCGCCTGGGTCAGCGGAAACCCTGCCAACGCCTCGAAGGCCGGATAGAGCACGGCCAGGAAGGCGAGCGCGGCGGCCACCGCGACGCGCGGCCAGCGCCTGACGCTGAGCGTCAGCACCGCGAACGCTGGAAAAGCGAGGTAGGCGAACCACTCCGCCGAGATCGACCAGGACGGGTGGTTCCAGCCAGCCACGGGGGCGAGGCCCCAGGCCTGGGTCAGGGTGAGGTTGGCCGGCAGCGCGGCGAACGACAGCACGTTGGGATCGACCGAGAGCCCGATCGCCAGCGCCGCGCTCGCCATCAGCCCCATGCCGACAAGCGTGGCGATGTGCATGGGATAGATCCGCGCCAGCCTCGCCCACAGGAAGTCGCCATAGCGGAAGCGGCCCGCCTCGAACTGCGGCAGGTAGACATGGCAGAGGATGAAGCCCGAGAGCACGAAGAACAGCTCGACCCCCAGGTAGCCCTTGGCGATCAGCGGCGGCATGCCGGCCACGGCCAGGTGCGGCCAATAGTGGAACAGCACCACCCAGAGCGCCGCGAAGAAGCGCAGCGAGGTCAGCGGCTTGATCTGGGCGGCTTCGGCCATGACGCGCTTCAATGTCTCCCGGCGAGCCAACCCGGCCCGCCGCGGCGAGCCCAGCAAGCCGCGGGCCAGATGGTTGGGGGAGGGTTAACCCCTCCATCGCGCGCTCGCGCAGGCGAGGGGCAGAGCGATCCGGCGGACGCTCAGAGGAAACTGTAGGGGTCGACGTCGATCGTCAGGCGCACCGAGCCAGGGACCTTGGTGCGCGCCCGCCAGGCGGCCAGGAACGCCTGCAGGTCGACGCCGCGGTCGGCGCGAACCAGGAAGCGCTTGCGGCGGCGACCGCGCACCAGGCTGAACGGCGCGTCGGCCGGGCCGAACACGTCGACCCCGTCCGCGTTGGGCGCGGCGGCGGCGAACTCGCGCACGAACCGGTCCAGCGCGGCAGGGTCGGCGCCGGTGACGATCACCGCGGCCAGGCGCCCGAACGGCGGCAGCCGCGCGGCCTCGCGCTCGGCCATTTCAAGGGCGACGAAGGCGTCGCGATCCTGGCGTCTCAGCGCCTGCATCACCGGATGCTCCGGCGCCCAGGTCTGCAGGAGGGCCCGACCGGGCTTTTGCCAGCGCCCGGCCCGGCCGGCGACCTGGGCGAGCAGCTGGAAGGTGCGCTCGGCGGCGCGCAGGTCGCCGCCGCGAAGGCCGAGATCCGCGTCGACCACGCCGACCAGCGTCAGGTTGCGGGAAGTTGTGGCCCTTGGCCGCGCCCTGCGTCGCCACCAGGATGTCGATCTCGCCCTCGGTCATCGCCGCGATCAGCGCCCGCGCCGCCTCCGGCCCCGCGACGGTGTCGGACGAGAACACCGCCAGCCGGGCGGCGGGGAAGAGCTCGCGCGCCTCCTCCTCGACCCGCTCCACGCCCGGCCCCACCGAGACCAGGCTCTCCTTGGCGCCGCAGTGGGGGCAGCGCTGCGGCTTCAGCATCGAGAAGCCGGTGAGGTGGCAGACCAGGCGGCCCGAGTAGCGATGCTCGACCAGCCAGGAGTCGGTGCCCGGCGCACTGAGCCGCTCGCCGCAGGCGCGGCAGAGCACCACCGGCGCGTAGCCGCGGCGATTGAGGAACAGCAGCGCCTGCTCGCCGTGCGCCAGCGTCTCGCGCATGGCCTCGATGAGCGGCGGCGAGAGCCAGCGGCCGGCCTCCGGCGGCGTCTCGCTCAGGTCGATCAGCGAGATCTGCGGCAGCACCGCGCCGCCGTGCCGGTTCGACCAGCCGCAGCCAGCGGTAGCGGCCGGTCTCGGCGTTCCAGAGGCTCTCCAGCGACGGCGTCGCCGAGGCCAGGACGACCGGCGCATCCCCGAGCTTGGCCGCGCGCCACCGCCAGGTCGCGCGCCTGGTAGATGAAGCCGTCCTCCTGCTTGTAGGAGCCGTCGTGCTCCTCATCGACGACGATCAGCCGAAGCTGCGCGAACGGCAGGAAGAGCGCCGAGCGCGCGCCGACGACGATGCGGCACTTGCCGCGCGCGACCGCCTCCCAGACCCGGCGGCGGCGCGGCGGCGCCAGGCCCGAGTGCCAGGCGGCCGGCTCGGCGCCGAAGCGCGCGGCGATGCGATCGATCACCGCCTCGGTCAGCGCGATCTCCGGCAGCAGGATCAGCGACCTGGGCGTCAGGATCGCGCCGCAGCGCCGCGGCGGCCGTCTCCAGGTAGACCTCGGTCTTGCCCGAGCCGGTGACGCCGTCGAGCAGCGCGACGCCGAAGCCGCCGGTCGCCACCAGTCGCCTCCAGCTCGGCGAGCGCCGCGGCCTGGCTGGCGTTCAGCCCGGGCCGCGGCATGGTCGGGGTCGGGCGCCGGAAAGTCGATCGGCGCCTCGCGCAGCGTCTCGGTCAGCACCCCGTCGGCGATCAGGCGCGGAGACGACGCCGGAGCTCACGCCGGCCGCCCTCGCCAGCGCGGCGGGCGAGAGCGTCCGCCTCGGCCGCCGCCGCCAGCACCTTCTCGCGCGCCGGGGTCATCCGCGTCGGCGGCTTGCCGGTGGCGCAGCGACCACGCCGCTCGGGCCGTTGCCTTCGGCGCGGTCGAGCCGCGCAGCGCGATCGCCAGCGGCTGGCCCGGCTGGTCGACGGCGTAGCGCGCCGCCCAGTTCGATGAAGGCGAGGCTCTCGGCGGGCAGCGGCGGCGTCTCGATGCGGCCGGCCACCGCCTTCAGCGCCCGGTTGCCGCCGGCGCCGTCGCGCAGGCCGGTCACCACGCCGCGCACCAGCCGCGGCCCCAGCGGCGCGGCGACCACGTCGCCGACCGCCAGCCCCATGCCCTCGGGCTCGGCGTAGTCGAACGCTTCGGGCAGCGGCAGGGGAATGAGGACGCTGGGCGATGTCTCGTCATAGCGCCTCATCGGAAGCCTCTTCGCCGAGTTTTGACGCCGCGTCGAGCCGCGCTCGCAAGGCAGCGTTAACAGGTGAGGGTCTTGATATGTTCTCCAGACGGCCGACCAGGGACGGAACGGCCGCAATTGAGGGCGGGGGCCACGACGTGACCGAGGTTCTGCGTTCGGACGTGCACGAACAGGCGAGGGACGAGGCGATCCGCGCGTTCCTGCGCAGCCGGCCGGGCTTCCTGCGGGACGATCCGGAGCTGATGCTGGCGCTCGGCCTGCGAGCGCACGCCGACAACGTGGTCGAGTTCGGCCCCGAGGCGCTGTCGCGCGTCGCCCGCGCCCACCGCCAGGAGAGCACCGTGCGCCAGCGGCTGGAGGCGACCGCGCGGGACAATTTCGAGGCGCAGGAGCGCACCCACGAGGCGGTGCTCGACCTGATCGGCGCGCGCTGCCACGCCGACCTGGCGCTGAAGATCGACGACCTGGCGCGCGAGCTGTTCGGGCTCTCGGCGGCGGTGATCGCGCTGGAGGGGCCCGAGCGCGTGCCGCCCGGCTGGCGCGTGCTGGTCGAGGGCCAGGTCGACCTGACGCTGGGCGACGGCAAGCTGGCGCGGCTCGGCGTCGTCCCGACCGCGCTCGGCCTGTTCGGCCCGGCGGCCGAGGGCGTCGGCAGCGTGGCGCTGGTGCGGCTGACGATCGGCGAGCCGACGCGCGCCGGCGTGCTCGCCTTCGGCGCCGAGAGCCCGGAGGTCTTCTCGCCCGACATGGGCCACGAGCTGATCGACTTCATCGCCCGCGTGGTCGAGCGGACGGCCGAGCGCTGGGCGCTGGCGTGACCGCCGCCGCCGCGCCAACCCCCGAGAAGCGCTGGCGGCTTTCCTCGAGCACCTGGCGCACGAGCGCCGCGCCAGTCCACGCACCATCGACGCCTACCGCGCCGCCGGCGTGGCCTACCTGGGGTTCCTGGAGCGGCATCTGGGCGGCGAGCTGGCGCTGGCCGACCTCGGCGCCCTGAGCGCCGGCGACGTCCGCGCCTTCCTGGCCTACCGCGCGGCGAGCCGCCTGCTCGGCCCGCTCGCTCTCGCAGACGCTCTCGGCGCTGCGCACGTTCCACCGCTTCCTCGACCGGCGGCTCGGCGTTCCCTGCGCGGCGCTTGGCCTGGTGCGGGGGCCGAAGGTGGTTCCCGGCGCGCCGCGGCCGGTCAGCGAGGACCAGGCGATCGGCCTCCTGACCGAGGCGGGCGATGATCCGGACCGCGAGGACTGGGAGAACGCCCGCGACGCGGCGGTGCTGGCGCTGCTCTACGGCTGCGGCCTCAGGATCTCCGAGGCGCTCTCGCTGAAGCGGTCCGACGCGCCGCTGGGCGCCAGCTTGCGCATCCTCGGCAAGGGCTCGAAGGTGCGCATCGCGCCGGTGCTGCCGCAGGTGAAGGCCGCGGTGGACGACTACCTGGCCGCCCTGCCCTTCACGCTCGATCCGGACGCGCCGCTGTTCCGCGCCGCTCGCGGCGGCCCGCTGCCGCCGCGGCGTGTGCAGGAGCTGATGGCGCGCCTGCGCGGCCGGCTGGGGCTCTCGGAGCGGGCGACGCCGCACGCGCTGCGGCACTCCTTCGCCACCCACCTCCTGGGCGCCGGCGCCGACCTGCGCTCGATCCAGGAGCTGCTCGGCCACGCCTCGCTCTCCACCACCCAGCGCTACACCGCCGTCGACGCCGCCGGCCTGCTGGCCGCCTACGCGAGGGCCCATCCGAAGGCGTAGGCGGGCGGTGGTCGTGGGGTGTCAGCCCGCGCGGCGGCGCAGGGCGGCCTGGAGGACGTCGGCGGGCGGGACGGATTCGGCGAGGACGGCGTCGCGGATCGGGCGCGGCTCGCCGAACAGGTGGCCCTGCCCGAGCCCGATGTCGAGCTCGAGAACGTTGACCACCTGGCGCTCGCTCTCGACCTTCTCGGCCACCAGCTCGACGCCGTGGCGGCGGGCGAGCTGAGCGAAGTCGGCGGCGTCCAGGTCGGGGAACGAGCGCAGCGTCAGGCGGCCCTCGTCGTCCTGCAGCTCGTCCAGCAGCAGCGGCGCGGCGATCTTCACGAACGCCACGTCGGCGCGCGCCAGGTCCTGGAAGTTGAAGTCCAGGTCGGTGACCTTGTCGATCGAGAAGCGGAAGCCGAGGTCGGCCAGCTTGGCCATGTTGCGCGCCTCGACGGCGCCGCGCGCGTCGAACGCCGCCTGGCCGAGCTCGAAGATCAGCGCGCCGGCCAGGTCGCGGTTGGCGGCCATGATCTCCATGAACGGCGGGAAGAAGTCCTCGTCGCCGAGGCTGGCCAGCGAGATGTTGCAGAAGATGCCGACCTTGCGGTCCTGCTTGGCCAGACGCCGGACGATCTGCACGCAGCGGAAGAGCAGCAGGTTATCGATCGCCGCGACCAGGCCGCCGGGCTCGGCGACCGAGAGGAACTCGGCCGGCATCAGCACGCGGCCGGTCTCGTCGCGCAGGCGCGAGAAGCTTTCATAGTACTGGGTGCGGCGCTGCGGCAGGCTGACGACGGCCTGCAGGTAGAGGTCGACCCGGCCGGCGTCGAGCGCGGCGCGCACGGTGGCGAGCAGCGCCGAGGCCTGCGGGGCGGCGAGGCCGGCGGCCTCGGCCTGCTCGACCTGGTGGCTGAGCTGCGACTCCAGCCGCTCGCCCATCTGCTGGACGACGTCCTCCAGCAACTGCACTTCGGAATAGATCTCTTCGGAACGGCGGAAGGCGTCCTCGCTGATGGTGTCGACCATCCCGGCGACGCGCGCCTGCACCTTCTCGATCTCGCCGGCCAGGATCAGATGCGCCTCGCGGACGGCGTCGATCTCCCCGGCGAGCTGGGTTGCCTGCGAGAGGCGGGCGACCAGTCCCTGGACGGCGAAGCAGAGTCCGAGCGAGCCGATCAGCGCCGCCGAGCCCGCCCCGGCGCCGCCGCCAACGCGCCAGACCAGCACGGCGGCGATCAGGGCGATGCAGATGTAGGCGCCCGAAAGCAGCGCCACGGTTAGCTTGCGCATGGGGCCTCGTGGGGCGAATCGCGTGAGCGAAAGTATCGGCACAAGGCGCGCCTTGAGTCGAACGGTTAACCATGTCGCCGTTTGTCGCGCCCGCCTGAGAGCGCGGCGGCGCGGTTAGCCAGGCGCTAGCGGGTGGGGACCGGTTTCTCGCCGCGGTAGTCGTAGAAGCCGCGGCCCGATTTGCGGCCGAGCCAGCCGGCCTCGACATACTTCACCAGCAGCGGACAGGGCCGGTACTTGGAGTCGGCGAGGCCCTCGTAGAGCACGTTCATGATGGACAGCACGGTGTCGAGGCCGATGAAGTCGCCGAGCTCGAGCGGGCCCATCGGATGGTTGGCGCCCAGCCGCATCGCGGTGTCGATCGCGTCGACCGTGCCGACGCCCTCGTAGAGCGTGTAGATCGCCTCGTTGATCATCGGCACCAGGATGCGGTTGACGATGAAGGCGGGGAAGTCCTCGGCGTTGGCGGTGGTCTTGCCGAGCGACTTGGCGAAGCCGACCGCCGTTTCGTAGGTGTCGGCGTCGGTGGCGATGCCGCGGATGATCTCCACCAGCTTCATCACCGGCACCGGGTTCATGAAGTGCAGGCCGATGAAGTGCTCGGGCCGGTCGGTGGCCGAGGCCAGGCGGGTGATCGAGATCGAGGAGGTGTTGGAGGCGAGCAGCGCCGTCGGGCTCAGGTGCGGCTGCAGCGCCCTGAAGATCGCCTTCTTGGTCTCTTCGTCCTCGGTCGCCGCCTCGATGGCGAGGTCGGCGTCGGCCGAGGTCGGCCAGGGCCTCGGCGGCCTGGATGCGGGCGAAGGCCTCGCGCTTGTCGAGTTCGCCGACGATGCCGCGGGTGACCTGGCGCGACATGTTGTGGTCGATGACCTTGCAGGCCGTCGTCGATCCGCTCAGGCGCGACGTCGTTGATCAGGACCTCGTAGCCGGCCAGCGCGCAGACATGCGCGATGCCGCCGCCCATCTGGCCCGCGCCGATGACGCCGACCCGCTTGATTGTCGCCATTCCAAATGCCTCAGGCGCTCAGTTAAGCGCCGCGCCCCCTCGGCGCCGCTTCTTGTGACGGCTTTCTAACACGACTTGCGGCGCCGCCGCCAAGTTTTTGCTGCGATGCAGCGGAACCCCGCTGGCCTGCCACCGCACATTAAATCGATGCCATGTTTCGCAAGGTATCTTGCATAGACAGGTATCTGGCGATATCAGGCAAACATCGAAGCGAGGAACGGATGCCCGAAGCGGTCGACATCCAACTGAAGAAGGGGGCGCTCGATCTCTGCGTGCTGGCGCTGCTGTCGCGGGCCGACAGCTACGCCTACGAGATCGCCAGCCGCCTCGCCGCAGCCATCGGGATGGGCGAGGGGACCATCTATCCGCTGATGCGCCGCATGCAGGCCGACGGGCTGGTGGAGACCTATCTGGTCGAATCCTCCGCCGGGCCCTCGCGCAAGTACTACCGGCTGACCGGCGCCGGCCGGACCAGCTTGGCGGCGCAGACGCAGACGCCTGGCGCAGCTTCGCCGGCGCGGTCCAATCGATCCTGGGGGAGGCGTGAGAACATGACGCGCCAGGACTTCATCGCGCGCCTCAGGGCCGGCCTCGCCGGCCTGCCTTTGCAGGCGCAGGCCGACATCGTCGCCGACTACGAGACCCATTTCACGCGAAGGCGCGGCGGCCGGCCGCAGCGAGGCCGACATCGCCGCCGCGCTCGGCGATCCGGAGCGGCTGGCCCGCGAGCTGCGCGCCGAGGCCGGCGTGCGGCGCTGGCAGACCGAGCGCAACCCGGAGGCCGCCGCCGCGGCGGTGTTCGCGGTGCTGGGCCTGGGCGCCATCGACGTGCTGGTGCTGCTGCCGATCCTGGTCGGCGTGGTCAGCGTGCTCTGCGCCTTCTTCATCGTCGCGCTCGTGTTCTTCGTCGTCGGCGCGGTGGTGCTCGACCGACCGGTCCGCTGGCCGCCGGCGCCGCGTCGGTCGCCGCCCAGATGCTGGGCGGGCTCGGCCTGATGGCCGGCGCGGTCGGCGAGCGCAGCGGTGCTGACGCTGATCTCGATCGGCCTCGTCAACGTGCTGATCTGGTACGGACGCCTGCACTACCGGCTGCTGAAGCCCGCCATCGACCCGACCCCGCCTGCGCCCCCCGGGGAGCTCGCCCTGTCATGACCCGCACCCTCGTTCTGATCGCCGCCGCCAGCTTCGTGCTCGCGGTCGGCTGCCTCTCCGGCGCCGCCGCGCTCGGCTGGCACGGCGTCAGCCACCACAACTGGGGCCCGTGGGGCCACGGTCACGGATGGAACATCCACGTTCGCGACCATGACGGTGACGACGTCACGGTCGACGACCATGGCGCGATGGCGAACGGCGCTCAGACCACGCGCGAGATCGCCTGGAACGGCGGCGATCGCCTCGACCTCGACATCGGCGCCAACGTCATCTTCAACCAGGCGCCCGGGCCGGCAAAGCTGGTGATCAGCGGGCCGAGCGGCGCGGTGCAGGATGTGGAGCTGTCCGGCTCGCACCTGCAGTTTGCCCACGACACCGACGACGACGGGCCGCTGCAGGTGACGCTGACCGCCCCCAACGTCCACAGCTTCGCGATCAACGGATCCGGCGACCTGGCGATCAACAACTACGACCAGGACGAGCTCGAGCGTCGACGTCAGCGGCAGCGGCAACGTCACCGCCAAGGGCAAGGCGCGCGCGCTGAAGCTGGACATCTCCGGCAGCGGCGACGTCGACGCCGGAAGCCTCGCCTCAGACAGCGCCGACGCGGACATTTCCGGCTCCGGCAAGGCCTCGATCGCCCCGGCGAGCGCAGCGGACCTGCGCATCTCCGGCGACGGCGAGATCGACCTCATGAGCCACCCGTCCAAGGTGAACAGCGACGTCTCCGGCTCCGGCCGCATCGTCGAAGGCGGCGGCGTGGCGCCGACGCCGCCGGTCTCACCCGCGCCGCCGGCGCCTCCCGCGCCGCGCACTCGGCGCTCGTAGCCGCCCAGGCCGAGCTGAGGTCGATGAGCGGCGAGCGCCGCCGGAAGCTTCTTCAGCTCGTCAGCTTCGATGCGCAGGCCTGGGCCATGGCGGTCATTTTATCGGGGTGCATCCCCAGCGTCATCTTGTCGGAGTTCGACAGCTGGTCCGCTTGCGCCACGACGCACGTGCAATAGGCTTCGGCCTTGTCCGCCGCGACGCCCTTCGAGGACGCGGTGCTGACGCACGAGTCATGCGTGCTCTTGTCGAACGACGCACTGAACTGCTTACCGGCGGCCGAATTGGCGTCCGGCACGCCGCAGCCGGCGAGCGCCGCCGCCAGACCCAGCCCCGCGGTCCATGCGCCGAGCTTCGCCAGCCCGTCACGATACGCGACAGCACGATCGGCCATGGCCGTCCCCCTCTTCGATGAGACGGTGAGGCTAACAAGCGTTGCAACGCGGGTCGAGGCCCCGCGTTCGACCGCTACTTTCCAACGGCGGTGAGGGCGTCCATCAGCTCCGGCACGGCGGTCTTGTAGTCCGCCACCAGGCCGTAGTCGGCGACCTGGAAGATCGGCGCGTCGGCGTCCTTGTTGATCGCCACGATCACCTTGGAGTCCTTCATGCCGGCCAGGTGCTGGATGGCGCCGGAGATGCCGATCGCGATGTAGAGCTCCGGCGCGACCACCTTGCCGGTCTGGCCGACCTGGTAGTCGTTGGGCGCGTAGCCGGCGTCGACGGCGGCGCGGCTGGCGCCCACCGCGGCGCCGAGCTTGTCGGCCAGCGGATCGATCACCCGCTGGAACTCCTCGGCCGAGCCCATGGCGCGGCCGCCGGAGACCACGATCTTGGCGCCGGCCAGCTCGGGCCGGTCGGACTTGACCACTTCCTGGCCGAGGAAGTGGGTGTGCGGCGATGCGCGCCGGCGCGGCGATCTTCTCGATCGGGGCCGAGCCGCCTTCGCCGGCGGCCTTGAACAGGGTGGCGCGGACGGTGATCACCTTCTTGGCGTCGGAGCTCTTCACCGTCTCCAGCGCGTTGCCGGCGTAGATCGGCCGCACGAAGGTCGAGGCGTCGACCACCTCGATGATCTCGGAGATCTGCGAGACGTCGAGCGCCGCGGCGATGCGCGGGGCGAAGTTCTTGCCCAGCGACGTCGCCGGCGTCAGCACCGCGTCGTAGTTCGCCATCAGCGGGACGCACCAGCGCCTGGTAGGCCTCGGCCATGCCCTCGTCGAGCTCGTCGCTCTCGGCCTCGCAGCACCTTGCGCACGCCGGCGATCTTGGCGGCCTGCGGCGGCGGCGGCGTCGCAGCCCTTGCCGGCGACCAGCACATCGACGTCGCTGGAGAGCGCCAGCGCCGCGGTCACCGTCTTGTTGGTGGTGTCGCGGACATGGGCGTTGTCGTGGTCGGCGATGACGAGCACGGCCATCAGATCACCCCCGCTTCGTTCTTCAGCTTGGCCACCAGCTCGGCGGCGTCTCGACCTTGACGCCGGCCGCGCGCTTGGGCGGCTCGGTCACCTTCAGCACGGTCAGGCGCGGCGCGATGTCGACGCCGAAGCTGTCGGCGCCCTTCACGTCGATCGGCTTCTTCTTGGCCTTCATGATGTTGGGCAGCGAGGCGTAGCGCGGCTCGTTGAGGCGCAGGTCGGCGGTCACCACCGCCGGCAGGTCGACCTCCAGCGTCTGCAGGCCGCCGTCGACCTCGCGCGTCACCTTGGCCTTGCCGCCTTCGATCTCGATCTTGGAGGCGAAGGTCGCCTGCGGCCAGCCGAGCAGCGCGGCCAGCATCTGGCCGGTGGCGTTGTTGTCGCCGTCGATGGCCTGCTTGCCCATCAGCACGAGGTCGGGCTTCTCCTCCTCGATCACCGCCTTCAGCAGCTTGGCGACCGCCAGCGGCTCGGGATCGGCGTCGGTCTGCACCAGGATGCCGCGGTCGGCGCCCATGGCCAGCGCGTTGCGGATGGTCTCCTGGGCCTGCGCCGGGCCGATCGAGACGGCCACCACCTCCGTGGCGACGCCCTTCTCCTTCTCGCGCACCGCCTCTTCGACGGCGATCTCGCAGAAGGGGTTGATGGACATCTTGACGTTGGCGAGGTCGACGCCGGTCTGGTCGGACTTGACCCGCGCCTTGATGTTGGAATCGATCACCCGCTTGACCGGGACCAGCACTTTCATCGGTGTGGTTCGCCTTGCCTTCAGTCTTGGCGATCGGCGGCCGCGGCGGCGCGCTCCGGCCCGGCGTTGCGGCGCATGGGGCAATAACGTCTTGGCCGGCGGTTTGCAAGTGCGCGCGCGCGCCTCGGTGCTAGGCCTGCGGCCGGGGCTTCCTGCCGACAGAGACGGGCCATGCTGCGCCTCCTCTCCCGCGTCCAACTGGCCTACGTCGGCGTCTTCTTCGCCTGCCTGCATCGGCGTCTTCTACTACCAGGCGCGCTACGTCTGGCCGGTGCAGCGCTGCGAGCAGCACGGCGGCTGGTGGTCGGCCAGGTACCACGAGTGCGCCACGCCCGATGCCGATCTGGCGTTTCACCGGACGGCGCCCGCGCCGGCGCGCCGCCGGGAGCTGCTGCTCACGCCGTCCGAAAGCCTCCGTGACGCGCTCCGTCAGCGCGTCGCGCCGGGCGTCCACAGCACGTCGGCGCGGCCTTCGTCGTTGGCGAAGCGGGCGGCGACGAACAGCAGGTCCGAGAGCCGGTTGAGGTACTTCAGCGCCGCCGCGCTGACGCTCCTCGCGGCCGGCCAGCGCCACGCAGGCGCGCTCGGCCCGGCGGCAGACGGTGCGGGCCAGATGCAGCGCCGCGGCGGCCGGCGAGCCGCCCGGCAGCACGAACGAGGTCAGCTCGGTCAGCCGCCGTTCAGCGCGTCGATCTCGCTCCTCCAGCCGCGCGACCTGGCCTGTCCAGGATGCGCAGGCGCGGCCGCTCGGCCTCGTTCGCGGCCGGCGGCGTGGCCAGGTCGGCGCCGAGGTCGAACAGGTCGTTCTGGATGCGCGCCAGCATCGGATCCAGCGTCGGATCGCCCTGGGTCGAGAGCCGCGCCAGCCCGATGACCGCGTTGGTCTCGTCGACCGAGCCGTAGGCCTCGACCCGCAGGTCGGCCTTGGAGACCGGTGCGCCCGACGCCAGCCGCGTCGTCCCGGCGTCGCCGGTGCGCGTGTAGATGCGGTTGAGCGTGACCATCGCGGCGGCTCCAGTGACCGTGACCGGCCTGGGAGAGCCAGCACGATGCTCGCCAGGATCAGGATCGCGGCGGACTGGAGAGGACGCGCAGCCGCATCAGCTTGTTCGACCAGCGGCGGCCGAATTCGCCGCCCCGGAACAGGGCGTAGAAGCCGAGTCCCAGCACGACGACCACCCCCACCAGCGCCACTGCCAGCGCTACGAACAAGAAAACGTGCATCGAGCTCGCGACAGTAGCGCGACGGGCGCGCGGCTTGAAGCGGCGAGCGCACTAACTAAATGAACGTGATCAGCGAACACTGCGCCCACCGGCCTTCGCCAGAGCTTCCATCGCGCCGTAAGCCACGCCGCCCGCGTCACTTTGGCGCTGTGGCGGCCCACCACACGGCAAGGCTTCCGCGAACCGGTGTAGCAACGCCCGTTTCGCGGCTTTACGCCCCGGAAAGCGTCGAACGCGTTCGCTTAACCCCTGTCTGGCCAGCCGGCGGGACGCTCGACCCGAAGGTGTCGAGACGCCGATGCCACCGGCCAGGTCGAACATGCCCGCGAGTCGCCGAAGCGCCAACGCGCCGGAGGATATCGCGCCAGTTCCCGCAGCGCGCCGCCTTCTGCCGCGACTGGAACTGACCCGATGAACCAACTCACACTCGGCGGCCTGAGGCCGCCTCCATGCACCGCCCCAACCAACGCGCGCTCGCCAAGCAGCGTACCCGCGAGAAGATCCTCGGCGGCCGCCAAGGCGCTGTTCGCCGAGCGCGGCTACGAGGCCGCCACCATCCGCGACATCGCCAGGCGGCCGGCATGTCCACCGGCGCGGTGTTCGCCAGCTTCACCGACAAGTCCGACCTCTTCACCGAGATCGCCGAGACCGAGCAGGCGGAGCTCAACGCCGCCATGCGCGCCGCCGCCGGCGATCTGACCGGCCGCGCCGCCGTGGTCGCCATGCTCGACGTCGCCGCCGACCGGCACCTGCGCGAGCTGGCGCTGTTCCAGGCCGTGATGAGCGCGCTCTGGACGCCGGGCCTCGCCGAGCAGGCGCGCCGCCGGCTCGATCGCCGCCCGCCGACCGCGCTGATCGCCGCCGCGCTGGGCGCCAGGTTGGCTGCCCGGAGCGGCGCAAGCGCCGTCGTCGCCGAGATGATCTGGGACGGCTACGTGGCGCTGACTCTGCGCCGCGCGGCGCTCGGCGGCTTGACGCCGGAGGCGGTCAAGGCTCGGATGCGCGATCAGGTCAGGACCGTCCTCGCCGGCTTGCGGCGCAAGTAGGGGACGGTCCGCCCGTGCGGGCGGCGGCGGAGGGTTCGCTGAGGGAGGGGACGATTTCCGGCTTACGTGAGGCGCGCAAGCAGGCGACGCGGCTGCGCGTGCTCGACGCCGCGCGCCAGCTCTTCGAGGACGTCGGCTACGAGGAGGCGACCATCCGCGATCATCGCCCGCCGCGCCGGCGTCTCGGTCGGCAGCATCTTCACCTGCTTCTCGTCCAAGTCGCACGTGCTCTGCGAGGTGATGCAGGAGCGGCTTGGCGAGCTCTACGCCGACCTGGAACGGGTGATCGCCGCACCTGCGCGGCTCGACCGCCGACCGCTGCCGCTCGCTGTTCGCCGTGCACTACGCCTTCGAGTTCCGCCGGCTGCATCTGTTCCTCGCCTACGTCGCCGCGTCGTTCGAATGGCGCGCCGAGCCGGGCCTGCCCGCGATGGGCGCCAATCCGCGCCTGCGCGGCATGATGCTGCGGGTGCCTGGCCGAGGGGCAGGCCCGCGGCGACGTGCGGGCCGACGCCGACATCGAGCTGGCCGCCGACCTGCTGGTCGGCGCCTACGCCTGGAACTATCGGCTCGCCGCTGCGGGGAGGGCCCAGGCCGCGCAGCTGACCGCGCTCTTCGACCGCCAGGTCGGGCTCGATCTTCGACGGCTCTCGGGCCGCCGCATGATCGCGCTCGACGCCGCCTGAGGCCAGACGCTTTTCGCTTGCCTTGCCGCGCGTAAGCGCCGGCAACTGCGCCCCCCATTCCGAGGGCGGAGCCGCGCCATGATCACCGTCCACCACCTCAACAAGTCGCGCTCGCAGCGCATCCTCTGGCTGCTGGAGGAGCTGCGGCTGCCGTACGAGATCAAGTTCTACAAGCGCGACGCGCAGACCAACCTGGCGCCGCCGGAGCTGAAGGCCGTCCACCCGCTCGGCAAGTCGCCGGTGATCACCGACGGCGGCCGCACGATCGCCGAGTCGGGCGCCATCGTCGACTACATCGTGCGCCGCTACGGCGGCGGGCGGCTGGCGCCGGCGACCGACGATCCGGCCTACGAGACGCACCAGGAGTGGCTGCACTACGCCGAGGGCTCGGCCATGCTGCCGCTGATGCTGCAGCTCTACACGCTGCGCCTCGGCGAGGCGCGGCGCGCCGTTGCAGCCGCGCATCGACAGCGAGATCGACAACCACCTCGGCTATGTGGACCGCTCGCTCGAGGGCCGCGACTACCTGCTGGGCGACCAGCTGACCGCCGCCGATGTGCAGATGAGCTTCGTGGGCGAGCTGGGCCGCGCGTTCGGGCGCCTCGCCGACAAGCCGAACCTCGACGCCTGGGTGGACCGCCTGCACGCCCGTTCGGCCTACAAGCGCGCGCTGGAGCGAGGCGGCCCCTACGCGATCGGGCAATAGGGCGGTCGCGCCGCCCACAGCAGCGTCCGCTCAAGTCCTAACGGTCGCCGCCTTTATTGCGCGGCCGCAACGGCTATCCCCAAAGTTGGGCAGTCTTTACGACCGACGCACCAAGGCGTTCATAGTTTTCAGCAGGTGAGAAGCGCGACCGCCGGCCGCACGCGTTGGTTAACCTGCAAGTAACCGCCGACTCTCAACCTCGTCTAAACTTGGAGGGGATTTGGTTGGCCGAAGCCGTTCAATGGAGCCCTGGGGAGGTCGACGTCTGGACGCGGGCGTTCGCCGAAGATCACGCCCAGCGGGCCGGCCTGTCGGTTCGCGACTGGCTCGAGCAGTTCGTCGCCCGCGAGACCGCCCTCGCCGGGCCGGACGCACTGGCGGCCGATCCGCCGCGGGCGGCGGCGGCGCCTCCGGAAGATGACGTCCCGCCGAAGCCTCGCGATGAGCCCGCGACCGCCGCCGACGAGATTGAACCCGACACCCCCGTGACCGCGTGGGCGCCGCCGCGCGACGCCTTCGGCCAGCGGACGGAGCGTCCGGAGCCACAGCCTCCCCGACGGCGCGCCAGCAAACGCAGTCGCGGGCGAAGCGGCCCCGGCCACAGTGGGCGGCTTCGGCGAGGGCGAGGACAACTCGATCGAGGGACACTTCAGCGCGCGTGCCCGGGTGGCCGGCTTGTGGGATCTGGCGGACGCCACGCCGACAGCTGGACGACGAGGACATCGAGCTGCTGCTCGAAGGTCCGGTCGCGCCTGTCGCGCCGCCCGAAGCCCCGCGCCTCGACGAGGTCGAAGTCGCGCTGCGGCAGGTGCGCGAGGAGGTGGAGGCCGCGGCGCCGCATGCCGCGGCGCGCACGGCGGCCGCCCCGCGCCCCGTCACGACGCCCGACGGCCCGGCGCTGGGGCAAGCTTCCGCCGACGCCATCGCGCAGCTGGGTGTCGACATCGCGCGGCTGGTGGACGTGGTGGACTGCGGCTTCGAGCGGCTCGAGGCGGCGGGCGCCAAACAGGCCGTCAACCTGCGCACCGATGTCGCCCAGATGCTGGACGACCTGGCGGGTCGGCTCGAAGGCGCCGGTCGCCCAATCGACGCGGCCAAGGCCGACGTCATGGCCGGCGCCGAGCCGGCGCCGACGGTCGCCTGGGATGAGCTCGACGCCGAGCCTTTACCAACGGTCGCTTCGGATGAGCTCCGACGCCGAGCCGGCGCCGACGGTCGCCTCGGACGAGCCTGACACCGAACCTCCGCCAACCGCCGCCTCGAATGATCCCGACGACGGGCTGCCGCCAACGGCGCCGTGGGATGACCCCGACGCCGATCTTTTCGACGAGCCGGCGGACTTCGCCTCAATCACCCACCAGGGGCCGTTCGGCCGTGCGCTGGCCCGGCCCGACGCCGGCGGCGACCTCGAACTCGCGGCGACGGCGGAAGACCATGGCGCGCCCGAAACGGACTGGGCGGATCGCGGCGGTTGGTCGGAGGGACGGCCGCGGACTTCGAGCGCCATGTCGAGGCCCCCGACTTAGCGTCGCCGCCGGATCGCGATGTCGGCGCCCTCGCCGATCATCCCGCCGAAAGCGACCCGGCGCCCGCATCGAACCCGGACAAGGGCTTTGCCTGGTTGCCCTTCCGGGGCGGCCGTCTGCGCAAGCGCGCCTGACGCTCGCGGATCAGCCGGCGCGGCGGCGCCCGCGGACCGCGAGCCAGGGGTCGCGGCAGGACGCCGCCACCACCCAGGCGGCCGCGGTCAGCGTCCAGGAGATGACGGCCTCGCTCCAGGCGTCGGCTCCCGCGCCCGGCGCCGCCACGGCCGGGGCCCAGACCAGCAGGGTGAAGACGCCGATCTGCACCGCCGACAGCGTCGCGGCCAGCCGCGCCCAGACGCCCGACAACATGGCGAGCCCCGCCGCGATGTAGGCCGCGCCGGTGAGGTAGACCCAGGCCACGTGCGCCGGCAGCCAGACCGGCACGAGCGCGGCGGTCTCCTTCACGTAGGCCAGATGCGCGGCGCCGAAGGCAAGCATGGCGAGACCGTAGAGGCGCCTCGCCAGCCCGAGCCCGCTTTCCCCGACGACGAAGCTCAGAGGTCGCCAGCCGGCCCCGGTGGCGGCGAACAGCACCCACGCGCCGGCCGCGATCACCGCGGTCTCGCCGCAGCTTTCCCAGGCCGCCGCAACGCCCGGCGCACGGACGACGGCCGTCGCCTTGAAGACCAGCATCCAGACCAGGAGAACCGCGGTCAGCACGCCGCCGGCGAGCGCCGCCGTGCGCCGCCACAGCAGCCCCAGGCCACAGGCCAGCGCGACGCCCCCGCTCACCCAGACCAGCGCCTCGCGCACCGGCCATTGCTTCGGAACCGGCTGCCAGATGGCGGCGAAGTCGTGGCTGGCCAGGCCCCAGAGCCCGAGCCCCACCATCGTCGCCGCGAAGATGACCTTGGCGATGCGCATTCCCGGAGCGCTCTCCGACGCGCTTGGCCAAATCACGCCTACTCCAGCCATCCCTCCAGGAAGTCGAACACCGCGGCCTTGAAGAGGGCGTGCGGGATGGCGGAGAAGTGGTCGCAGGCGGGCAGGGTGACGGCCTTGGCGCCGGGGATGGCGTCGGCGAGGACCTGCGGGTCGCCCGCCATCTCGTCGCGCGAGCCGGCCACCACCAGGGTCGGCGGGCGCAAGCCGGCGAGGTCGTCCTCGCTGAGCGCCAGGCCGCCGCGGCCCTGGCTGAACGCCGCCAGCGCCAGCCGGTCCTCGCCCTGCTGATCGGCGAACAGCCGAAAGCCCTTCAGCGTCTTTTCCGTGATGGTGTCCGGATCGGCGGCCTGCATCGCCTGCGCCATCGTCATGGTGGGCGTCGGCTGCGCCTCAGGGGGCTTCAGCATCCGCCCGCCGATGCCGCCGACGATCAGGTTGCCGACCCGGTCCGGATGTTCCAGCGCCGCCTGCAGCGAGAGCCGCGCGCCCATCGAGTAGCCCATCAGGTCGACGCGCTCGAGCTGCAGGTGGTCCAGCAGGCGCACGATGTCGCCCACCAGCTCGCCCTGGCCGTAGGCGGCCGGATCGTGCGGCTTGTCGCTTTCGCCGTGGCCGCGCTGGTCGTGGGCGACGACGCGATAGCCCTTGCGCTCGAAGGCGCCGTACCAGCCGAGCCGGCGCCAGTTCTCCGCCCGGCTGGTGGCGAAGCCGTGCACCATCAGCACGGTCCCCGACGCGCCGCCCTGGGGCGTGATGTCGTCGTAGGCGAGGCTCAGCTCGCCGGATTTGAACGTGGCCATGGGCTCACCCTAGGCGGAGTTTGCCGACGGCGACAACCGGACGCCCTCAGCCGCGGCCGGTCGAGCCGAAGCCGCCGGCGCCGCGCGCCGTGTCGTCCAGCGCCTCGACCTCGCGCCAGCTCGCCTGGACCACCGGCGAGATCAGCAGCTGGGCGATGCGCTCGCCGCGCCGCACGACGAAGTCCTCCGGCCCGAGGTTGATCAGGATCACCATCACCTCGCCGCGATAGTCCGCATCGACCGTGCCGGGCGAGTTGAGGCAGGTGACGCCGTGGCGGCAGCGCCAGGCCGGAGCGCGGCCGCACCTGGCCCTCGAAACCGGGCGGGATGGCGATGGCCATGCCGGTGGGCACCGGGCGCCGGTCGCCCGGATGCAGGGTCAGCGGCTCGTCCTCGGGAACGGCGGCGCGCAGGTCCATGCCGGCGGCGTGCTGCGTCTCGTAGGCGGGCAGCGGCAGGCCCGCGCCCATGCGGCAGGCGCTTCAGGGCGATCTGCGGCCCGTCGCTCACGCCAGATCCTCGGCGATGCGTTCGGCCAGGCGCTGCGCCACCGCGGCCTTCGAGGCGCGCGGCCAGTGGTCCACGCCCTGCGGATAGACCAGCAGCACCTCGTTCTCGTCGCCGCCCATGATGCCGTCCGCGCTCACGTCGTTGGCGACGACCCAGTCGCAGCCCTTGCGCTGCAGCTTGGCCCGCGCCTGCGCCTCCAGGTCGCTGGTCTCGGCGGCGAAGCCGACCACCAGCCTCGGCCGCCGCGGTCCATGGCCGGCGATCGTGGCGAGGATGTCGGGGTTCTCGACCAGGCGCAGCGTCGGCGGACCCTCGCGGCTCTTCTTCAGCTTGACCGCGAACGCCTCGTCCATCCGCCAGTCCGCCACCGCCGCGACGCAGACCGCCGCGTCGGCCGGCAGCGCCGCCTCGCAGGCCGCCAGCATCTGAAGCGCGGTCTCGACGTCGATGCGCGTCACGCCGGGCGGCGTCGCCAGCGCCACCGGCCCGGAGACCAGCGTCACCCGCGCGCCCAGCGCCGCCAGGGCGGCGGCGATCGCGTAGCCCTGCTTGCCGCTGGAGCGGTTGGTGATCACCCGCACCGGATCGATCGGCTCGGCGGTGGGACCGGCGGTGATCAGCACGTGCTTGCCGGCGAGTGCGCCAGCCTTGGCGCTCTCGGGGCCAGCGTCCAGCATCGCCATGGCCGCGGCGAAGATCGCCTCCGGCTCGGCCATCCGGCCCGGGCCGAACTCGCCGCACGCCATCGCGCCGTCGTCCGGCCCCACGAAACGCACGCCGTCCGCCTCCAGCCTGGCGCGGTTGCGCTGGGTGGCGGCATGCAGCCACATCCGCACGTTCATCGCCGGCGCCATCAGCACCGGCTTGTCGGTGGCGAGCAGCGTGGTCGAGGCCAGGTCGCCGGCGAGGCCGCCCGCGGCCTTCGCCATCAGGTCGGCCGTCGCGGGCGCCACGACCACCAGGTCGGCCGAGCGCGAAAGCTCGATATGGCCCATCTGCGCCTCGTCGGTGAGGCTGAAGAGCTCGGAATAGACCTTGTCCTCGCAGAGCGCGGCCAGCGACAGCGGCGGTCACGAACTGGGCGCCCGCCGCGGTGAGGATCGGCCGCACCGCGACGCCGGCCTTGCGGAAGAGGCGCGCGAGCTCCAGCGCCTTGTAGGCCGCCACGCCGCCGCCGACGATCAGAAGCACGCGCCGCTCGGACAAAGCCCTGACCCTCCGGAAAACGCGCCCGCTCTTATCGCGAAGGTTTCCGCTAGACAAACGCAGCTGAGGTGTGTTCTTAGTTTGTTCCGGACGACCTTGGGGTAATAGGACCGGGGAGCTGAAGGATGAGGACGATTCTCTTGATCGGGGCGGCGGCGACCGCCCTGGCGCTGGCGGCCTGCGATGCCGGTCCGCCGGCGGTGAGCAAGTCGCCGCAAGCGAGTGCGCAAGCCGCGACGCAGGGCGGGACACAGGCGGCGACGCAAGGCGGGGCGCAAGCCGCCGCCGGCGATCCGCGCGACGCGCCGGTGCCGCTGGCGACCGACGGCAAGCCGATGTGGGCGGCCAACCGCAAGCACAGCGCCGAGGAGAACGCCGACTACCAGTTCAACAAGAACGGCAAGGACTTCGGCGCAAGCAGCGAGGCCGAGTACGTCGCCAAGACGCACGCCTTCCTCGACGCGCCGCCATCCGGCGTGAAGCGGATGGCCCGCTCCAACGGCGATGCGCTGCTCTACGACGCCAAGAGCAACACGTTCGCGGTGGTGACCAAGGCCGGCGCGCCGCGCACGATGTTCAAGCCGCGCGACGGCAGCTCCTACTGGGACCAGCAGGTGACGCGCGAGCAGGCCCGCGACTCGAAGGGGTCCGACGACAGCGAGAGCTGATCGGGCGCCTCGAGCCCCTTCCCCCGCGAGGGGAAGGGGTTGGGGATGGGGGGCTCCAGGTGATTGGCCGCGAAGGTCGTGCGGTGCGCTGACCGCGGCTTTGCCTGCGACAGCCCCCCACCCCCAACCCCGCCCCTCCGGGGCGGGGAGCCGTTCAGCGCGCCCCGATCAGGTGGAAGGTCACGGCCAGCAGGAACGACAGCGCGCTGATCGCCGCGCCGGCGAAGAACCACAGCGCCGGGTGGCCGCCCGCGCCCGCCGCGGCGGGCGCGGGCTCAGCGTCGGCCGGCGGCGGCTGGGCGAGCTCCGAGCTGCTCTCCGGCTCGGCGAGCCGAGCCAGCGCGCCGACCGCCGCGCGAGCCTCGCGGGCGAAATCTCGCAACCGCGCGGCCGGCGAGAGCTCGCGGGCGATCCAGCGCGCCACCACCGGCTCGGCGGCGGCCCAGATGTCGTGCTCCGGATCGATCCGACGCGCGACGCCCTCGACCGTCACCATGGTCTTCTGCAGCAGCACCAGCTCGGGGCGCAGGCGCATGTCGAAGAGGGCGGTGATCTCGAAGAGCTGGGAGAGCAGCCGGCCCATCGAGACGTCGCGCGCCTTCAGGCCGAACACCGGCTCGCCGACCGCCCTGCAGAGCCTGGGCGAACGCGGCCGGGTCATGATGCGCCGGCACATAGCCGGCCTCGAAATGCACGCGGGCGACGCGCGGATAGTCGCGCCGCAGGAAGCCCCAGAGGATCTCGGCCAGGTAGCGCCGCTCGCCCGGACCGAGCCGGCCGACGATGCCGAAATCGACCGCCGTCAACCGCGCCGGCGCGGCGACGAACAGGTTGCCCTCGTGCAGGTCGGCGTGGAAGACGCCGTGGTCCAGCGCCTGGGCGAGGAAGGCGCGGATCAGGTTGTTGGCGAGCGTCGGGCGGTCGAGCCCCGCCTGCGTCAGCGCGGCCGGATCGGAGAGCGGCGCGCCGGGCGCCCACTCAAGCGTCAGCACGCGTCTGGCGACGCCTTCCCAGCAGACCGCCGGGGCGCGCATGTAGCCATCGTGCGCCATCACCGCGCGCAGCTCGTCGGCGCCGGCCGCCTCGAAGCGCAGGTCGAGCTCCAGCTCCAGCGCGCGGATCACCGTCTCGGCGAAGGCGCTCGGCTCCAGCCGCCGCGCAGCCGGCGCCCAGGCCTCGGCGAGCCGCGGCGCCCTCGCGCAGCGCCGCGACGTCGCCCGCCACCCGCGCCTCGATGCCGGGCCGCAGCACCTTCACCGCCACTTGGCGACCGCCCACCAGCCGCGCGCGGTGCGCCTGCGCCAGCGAGGCGCCGGCCGCGGCTTCGTCGAACTCGACGAACATCGCCTCGAACGGGACCCCGAGCGCGGCGGCGACCTCGGCCCTGGCGACCTCGGTGGGGAACGGCGGCAGGCGGTCCTTCAGACGCGACAAGTCCTCGGCGAAGTCGGCGCCGAAGATATCCGCCCGGGTCGAGAGGAACTGGCCGAGCTTGATCCCCACCGGGCCCGGTCCGCTCCAGCGCCGCCGCCAGCCGCTCGCCAGGCCGCCCCGAACGACCTTCCCGGCCCTCGAACAGCCGCAAGAACCGGGCGAGCGTACGCGTGCCGGGCGGCAGCAGCGGGTCGAGCTCGCGCGGAATCAGCGCGTCGGAGCGGATCAGCACCAGCGCCGCGCCCGCCAGCCGCCCGTAGGACGAGAGGCCAGGCATGCGGCGGCTAGATCGCCCAGCCCTGGTGCAGGGCCGCGACGCCGCCGGCGAAGTTGGTCACCGACACCCGCGAGAACCCGGCCCCGCCCATCAGCTTCGCCAGCGCCTGCTGGTCGGGGAAGCGGCGGATGCTCTCGACGAGATAGCGGTAGGCCTCGGCGTCGCCGGCCACCCGCGCGCCGACCCGCGGGATCACCTCGAACGAATAGGCGTCGTAGAGCGGCCGCAACGCCGCCGCGGTCAGCTTCGAGAACTCCAGGCAAAGGAACCGGCCGCCGGGCTTCAGCACCCGCCGCGCCTCGGCGAGCGCGCCGGGGATGTCGGTGACGTTGCGGAGGCCGAACCCGATCGAGTAGGCGTCGGCGCCGGCGTCCGCCAGCGGCAGCCGCTGCGGCGTCGCCAACCGACCAGGCGATCTCCGGCTCGCCGCCACGCGCGCAGCCCCGCTGTCACCATCTCGGCGTTGATGTCGACGACGACGATCCGCGCCGGCGCGCCGCCGCGCCGTCCCTGCGCCCGCCGCGCCAGCGCCGCGTACCGCCGCGCCAGATCGCCGGTGCCGCCCGCGCAGTCGACGATCAGCTCGCCGGGCTGCGGGTTCAACCGGGCGGCCGCCGCGTCCTTCCAGAGCCGGTGCGCGCCCAGGCTCATCAGGTCGTTCATCAGGTCGTAGCGCGAGGCGACGCGGTCGAAGACGCCGCGCACCAGGGCGGCTTTCTCGCCCGCCTCGACCTCGCGATAACCGAAGGTGGCGCTCATCCGCGCCCTCTTACGGGAGAAGCCGCATGGACGCCAACGCGGGACCGCCGGGCGATGCTGCTGACACGACCCGATTTTGTTCGCAGGCCGCAGCGGCCTATGCATGGGGCCATGCCGGAGCTTCCCGAAGTCGAGACGGTGCGCCGCGGCCTCGAGCCCGTCCTGGCGGGCGCGCGGCTCGCCCGCGTCGAGGCGCGCCGCCCCGACCTGCGCTTCCCGCTGCCGGAGGGCTTCGTGCAGCGGCTGACCGGCGCGCGCATCGAGCGCCTGGATCGCCGCGCCAAGTATCTGCTGGCCCCGCTCGACCGCGGCGAGACGCTGGTGATGCACCTGGGCATGAGCGGCCGTTTCGAGATCGCCGGCGCGACGCGCGCTGCGGCCGGGTCGCTTCACCCTCGCCCAACCGCCCGACCCGAAGCACGCGCACATCGTGCTTCGAGACCGAGGCAGGGGCCGAGGTGACGTTCTACGACCCGCGCCGGTTCGGCTACATGGATCTCATCGCCACCGACGCGCTCGAGCGACACCCCTGGTTCGCGGGCCTCGGCCCGGAGCCGATGGAGTGCGGCTTCGACGCCGCCCACCTGGGCCGCGCTGCGGCGGGGCGCAAGGCGCCGATCAAGAGCCTGCTGCTCGACCAGCGCGTCATCGCGGGGCTCGGCAACATCTACGTCTGCGAGGCGCTGCACCGGGCCGGCGTCGCGCCCGAGCGGCCGGCCGGGACCGTGCCGCCGCGCAAGATCAAGGCGATCGCCGAGGCGATCCGTACGGTGCTGGGCGAGGCGATCGAGGCCGGCGGGTCGACCTTGCGCGACTACGCCGGCGCCGACGGCGTCGCTGGGCTACTTCCAGCATCGCTTCGCGGTCTATGGCCGCGAGGGCGAGCCCTGCCTGAAGCCCGGCTGCCGGGGCCGCATCGCGCGCATCGTGCAGGCCGGCCGCTCGAGCTTCGCCTGCAACCGCTGCCAGCGATGACGCCAGGAGCGCCAGCGGCTGCCGCACGGACCCGCGGCCTCGTCCGGCGCCTGGGCGCGCTCGCCCTCACGGCGGCGCTCGGTCTGGCGCTGTGGCTCGGCGCCGGCTCGCCGGCGCAGGCCAAGCCGCCGATCTGGGTCGTGCGCTCGCCTCACGCCACGCTCGTGCTGTTCGGATCGATCCACCTGCTGCCGGCCGGCCTCGACTGGCGTCCGCGCGAAGCTCGACGACGCGCTCGCGATAGCCGACGAGCTGTGGTTCGAGCTGCCGATCACGGTGAAGGCCGGCGAGGAGGCGGCTGCGGTCTCGCTGGCGCGTGGGGCGTTGCCGAAGGACAAGCGGCTGACCGCGATGCTCAGCGCCGACGAGACCGAGCGCCTCGTCCAGGCGTCGATCACGCTGCACTGCGTGCCGGAGGCGATCGACCGCATGCAGCCCTGGATGGCCGAGCTCACGCTCTCGGTGGCTGAGGACGCCAGCGAGCGGCGCCGACGCGTCGAACGGCGTGGAGGACGAGATCGAGGCGGAAGCCGACCCGGCCGTGGGGCGGCGCAGCTTCGAGACCGCCGGCCAGCAGATCGAATTCCTGGCCGGCGCGCCGGTGAAGGACCAGCTCGCTTCGCTGAACTGGACGGTGGGCGAGATCGACGGCGACCCCGGCTCCTACCAGCGCGTGGTCGACGAATGGATGTCCGCCGACCTCGCCGGCCTGAAACGCGACGCCAACGATCCTCTGCAGCGGGTCGCGCCGCGCCTCTACGATCGGCTGATCGTGGGGCGCAACCGGCGCTGGGCCGGCAAGCTGGCGGCGCGGCTGCGGTCGCCTGGCAAGATCGTAGTGGTGGTCGGCATCGGCCACCTGATCGGTCCGGACGGTCTGCCGGCGCTGCTGCGCGCCCGCGGCCTCGACGTCGAAGGACCTGCCTGAGCGACGCCTGGGTCTTCGGGGGTCAGCCGGCGACAAAAAGAGCCTGGCCGCCGCATTGACCCCCGCCACCGCTTCGGCCTATATCGCCGCTCCTTTTTTGAGAGGCGCTCTTTTCGGCGCCCGTTCGAGGCTGCGCAAGGAACTATGGCGAACAACCCCGGGGCCAAGAAGGCGATCCGCAAGATCGCACGTAGAACCGAGGTGAATAAGGCGCGCAGATCGCGCGTGCGCACGTTCGTGCGCAAGTTCGAGGAAGCGTTGGAAGCGGGCGATGTGGGCGCCGCCAAGAACGCCTTCGTCGACGCCCAGTCGGAGCTGATGCGGGCGGTCGGCAAAGGGGTGCTTCATAAGAACACAGGCTCGCGAAAAGTGTCGCGCCTGGCGGCCCGACTGAGGAAGGCGCAGGCGGCCTGACGCCGCCTCCAAACGCCGCAATTACTTGATTTTATTGAAGTGTCCCGTGGAGCAACGTCCGCGGACGGCGCTCGCGTCGCGATAATTAGGCCGACCTCCGCCTAATCGTATTGCCAAAAAGTCGCACGCGAATCCGCTAAGCCTTGCCCGTGTCGGGAGGCTTAAAAGTCAAGCGCTTTTTGCACGATTGAAGCTTAGAATTCGCGATTGACGCCCCCCGGCGCGGGGGTAGTCTGGGCTCCTCAAAGCATTGCATTGTACTGATGAATGGACGGCGGGCGCAAGCAAAGCGCCCGCACGGTTTCTGAGAGTGCGTCTGCATGCTTGAGCTGCGCAAGCGGGGGTTTGGCGCGGTCGACACTCCGTCCAGAACGGAGCGGGGGCGTGGGAGCGGGGCAAAGAGGTCGATGGCGAACAGGGGATTGGCTGAGATGGCGTCCGCGACGCCCGCTGGCGTGTGGGTGAAGGCGAGCCAGGCGCTGCGGGGCGAGCTGGGCGACGATACCTTCGGCTCCTGGCTGGCGCAGGCCTGCCTGCGCACGTCGCCGGGGGGCGAGCTGTGCCTGGTGACGCCCACCGGCATCGCGCGCGACTGGATCCGGCGCTACGCGTGGCGGCGGATCGGCGAGCTCTGGGCGCTCCACGATCCCGAGGGTCGCGTGCTGACGCTGAAGTCGCGCCTGGAATTCGAGGCCGAAGGCGGCGACGCGCCGCCCGCCGAAATGATCCATGGAGGCCGTCGATCCAGTGTCCACCGACAGCCCGGCCACTGCGCCGATCCCTTCGTCGCGCCCGTCGCGCACCCAGTGGCTGCAGGAACGCTTCACCTTCGACAGCTTCGTGAAAGGCCCGTCGAACGAGTTCGCGCTGGCGGTGGCGCGCCGGGTGGCGTCCTGGGCCGACGGGCACTTCAACCCGGTCGTCTTCCATGGGGCCTACGGCTTCGGAAAGACCCACCTGCTGAACGCGATCGCCTGGGAAGCGATGCGCACCGCGCCCGACCGCAAGGTGGTCTATCTCACCGCCGAGCGGTTCCTGTCGCATTCGTGCGGGCGCTGATGGAGCGCAAGGCGGCGGACTTCAAGGACGAGCTGCGCTCGGCCGACCTGCTGCTGATCGACGACGTGCACTTCATCGGCGGCAAGCAATCGAGCGAGGACGAGCTCTTCCACACGCTGCGCCGCGCTGATGGAGGACGGCCGCCGCGTGGTGTTCTCCGCCGACCGGCCGCCGGCGGCGCTCTCGCGAGATCGACGCGCGGCTGCGCTCGCACCTCTCCGCCGGCCTGGTCTGCGGCATCGAGCCGGCCGACCGTTCGCTGCGGCTCGACATCCTGCAACGCAAGTCGGCGCTGCTCTGCCGCCAGCAGGGCGTCGCCGCGCCAGCTGCGGCCCGAAGTGCTGCAGTTCCTGGCCGACCGCTTCACCGACAGCGTGCGCGAGCTGGAAGGCGCGCTCAACACGCTGATCGTCCGCGCCGGCGCCGGGGTCGGCGGCCTGACGCTGGAAGAGACGCAGGCTTTCCTCGGCCCGACACCTGCGCGGCGGCGAGAAGCGCATCACCGTCGACGACATCCAGAAGGCGACGTCCGAGCACTTCGGCCTGAAGCAGGCGGACCTGATCTCCGAGCGGCGCACCCGCTCGGTGGCGCGGCCCCGGCAGGCGGCGATGTGGCTGGCCAAGCAGCTGACCACCCGCTCGCTGCCGGACATCGGCCGCCGCTTCGGCGGACGCGACCACACCACCGTCCTGCACGCGGTGCGCCGCATCGAGGAGCTGCGCGCCGGCGACAGCCAGCTCGCGCGCGACCTCGAGACGCTGAGCCGCAAGCTGCGCGGGGGCTAGGCCCGCGGCGCCACGCCGTTGGCGGCGAAGAAGGCCAGCAGGCGCGACCAGCCGTCCTTGGCGTCGGCTTCGACGTAGCTATCGCGATAGTCGGCATGGAAGCCGTGGCCGGCGTCCGGATAGACGTGGATGCTGCTCCCCGTCTTGCCGGCCGCCTTCAGCGCCGCCTCCATGGCCGGCGCGGACTGGCTGAGCGACGTCCTTGCCGCCGTAGAGGCCGAGCACCGGGCGCCTTCAGCTCGGCGGCATGGTCGATCGGCCAGAGCCGCGATGGGCCGGGTCGGGCGGCGCATTGCCGGTCGGCGCCATCTGGCCGTACCAGGCCACGCCGGCCTTCAGGTCCGGATAGGTCTCGCAGGCGTTCCAGACCACCTTGCCGCCCCAGCAGAAGCCGGTGATCGCCAGCTTGTGGCGATCGACGTAGGGCTGCGCCTCCAGGTACTTCAGCGTCACGTCGACGTCGCTCATCACCTGCTGGTCGCTGGCCGTGCCGACGATCTTCATGATATCGCCGAACTGGGTCATCGGGATCGGCGCCGGGTCGCCGGCGCGGTCGAAGAAGCCGGGCGCGATGGCCACGTAGCCGAGCTTCGCGAAGCGCCGGCAGATGTCGAGGATGTAGGCGTGCAGGCCGAACACCTCGTTGACGACGATCACCGGCCGGGAAGCGGCCCGACGCCTTCGGCCGGGCGATGTAGCCGCGGATATGGGCGCCGTCCGCGGTCGCCAGCTGGACGGTCTCGGTGACCAGCCCGGCGTCGTCGGTGTGGATCGGGTCGGCGTCGGCCGACAGGGCCGCGAGCGCATAGCCGGCGAAGATCGCCCCGGCGATGCCGCGCCGCGAGAGGTGGAAATCCTCCGGCAAATTCCCGTCGGGACGTTTCAGCATGGTCATCGCCACCTCTCCAGCCATAGGTGAAGTGATTACGCGCGGAGAATGGCCGCGGTTACCTGCCCGTCAAGCCGCCGCGGCTCGGCGCAGCGTAAGGTTGAGCCGCCCGCCGTCCGGCAGCAGCCGCGACGAGCCGGGAATGATGCGGTCGACGCCGTGGTAGGCGCGCCGCGCTGCGCCGCCCAGCACGCAGACGTCGCCCGAGGCCAGGCGGATCTGGCCGGTCGGATCGGCGCGGCGCAGGCCGCCGAGCCGGAAGAGCGCGGTATCGCCCAGCGAGACCGAGAGCACCGGGAAGCGGAAGTCGGCCTCGTCGGCGTCGCGGTGCAGACCCATGCGGGCGGCCGCATCGTAGAGGTTGACGAGGCAACAGTCGGGCGGGACGTCAGGGTCGCAGAGCTCCGCCCAGAGCGCGGTCAGCATCGCCGGGATGGGCGGCCACGGCGCGCCGGTGAGCGGGTGCGTCGGCTGGTAGCGATAGCCTGCCGCGTCGGTCACCCAGCCCAGCGGACCCAGGTTGGTCATGGCGACGCTCATCGGCCTGCCGCCGGGCGTCACCGGCCGGTACGGCGGCGCGCCGGCCGCCAGCGCCAGCACCTCGTCGGCCAGCGGCGCGCTGCCCGTCCGCATCGAGACGGCCGGGCAGCAGTCGAAAGCCCGGCGCGGTCATGGCGGCCAGGCCCTGCCGTGATCGCGGCCGAGCCGGCGGGACGATGGGCCGCGAAAGCCCTTGCAGCAGGCCCCCGCGCCCCCAATATCGGACCCGAAGCGGCGCTTTCGTACATTCGGAGCGGCGGCTTGCGGGCCATCTCGTCCGCGATCAACAGAGAGACGAATCGAACCGGGAACGACCGCAACCGGCGCTTCAGGATTGAAGGCCCCCGCGAGCGTTCGCCAATCAAGGAGCGAGACGAAAGTCCTCATGAGCAAGATTATCGGCATCGACCTCGGCACGACCAACTCGTGCGTGGCCATCATGGACGGCAAACAGCCGAAAGTGATCGAAAACGCGGAAGGCGCGCGCACGACGCCCTCGGTGGTCGCCATCCAGGACGACGGCGAGCGGCTGGTGGGCCAGCCGGCCAAGCGCCAGGCGGTGACCAACCCGTCCAACACCTTCTTCGCCATCAAGCGCCTGATCGGGCGCAAGTGCGACGACCCGATGGTCGAGAAGGACAAGGGCATGGTGCCCTACGAGATCGTCAAGGGGCCGAACGGCGACGCCTGGGTGCGCGCCCACGGCAAGGACTATTCGCCCGCAGCAGATCAGCGCCTTCATCCTGCAGAAGCTGAAGCAGGACGCCGAGGCGCACCTGGGCGAGAAGGTCGAGAAGGCGGTGATCACCGTCCCGGCCTACTTCAACGACGCCCAGCGCCAGGCCACCAAGGACGCCGGCAAGATCGCCGGCCTGGAGGTGCTGCGCATCATCAACGAGCCGACCGCCGCGGCGCTGGCCTATGGCCTGGAGAAGAACGAGGGCAAGAAGATCGCCGTCTACGACCTCGGCGGCGGCACCTTCGACGTCTCGATCCTGGAGATCGGCGACGGCGTCTTCGAGGTGAAGGCGACCAACGGCGACACCTTCCTGGGCGGCGAGGACTTCGACCTGCGGCTCGTCGACTACCTGGCCGACGAGTTCAAGAAGGAGCAGGGCGCTCGACCTTCGCAAGGACAAGCTCGCTCTGCAGCGCCTGAAGGAAGAGGCCGAGAAGGCCAAGAAGGAGCTCTCCACCGTCGCGCAGTACGAGGTGAACCTGCCCTTCATCTCGATGAACGCGCGGGCCCGCTGCACCTCAACATCAAGGTGTCGCGCGCCAAGCTGGAGGCCCTCGTCGAGGACCTGATCATCAAGACGATCGGCCCCTGCGACCAGGCGCTGAAGGACGCCGGCCTGAAGAAGAGCGACATCGACGAGGTGGTGCTGGTCGGCGGCATGACCCGCATGCCCAAGGTCGTCGAGACCGTGAAGGAGTTCTTCGGCCGCGAGCCCCACAAGGGCGTCAACCCGGACGAGGTCGTGGCGCTGGGCGCGGCGATCCAGGGCGGCGTGCTGCAGGGCGACGTCAAGGACGTGCTGCTGCTGGACGTCACCCCGCTGACGCTGGGCATCGAGACGCTGGGCGGCGTGTTCACGCCGCTGATCGAGCGCAACACCACGATCCCGACCAAGAAGAGCCAGACCTTCTCCACCGCCGACGACAACCAGAACGCGGTGACGATCCGGGTCTTCCAGGGCGAGCGTCCGATGGCGGCCGACAACAAGCTGCTGGGCCAGTTCGACCTGGTCGGCATCCCGCCGGCGCCCGCGCGGCATGCCGCAGATCGAGGTCACCTTCGACATCGACGCCAACGGCATCGTCAACGTGTCGGCCAAGGACAAGGCGACCGCCAAGGAGCAGTCGATCCGCATCCAGGCCAACGGCGGCCTCTCGGACGCCGACATCGACCGGATGGTCAAGGACGCCGAGGCGAACGCCGCCGAGGACAAGAAGCGCAAGGAGATGGTCGAGGCCAAGAACCACGCCGACGCCCTGATCCACACCACCGAGAAGGCGCTGGCCGAGCACGGCGACAAGGTCGAGCGCGGCCGAGAAGTCGGCGATCGAGACCGCCGTCACCGAGCTGAAGAGCGCGCTCGAAGGCGAGGACGCCAGCGCCATCCAGGCCAAGACCCAGACCCTGACGCAGGCTTCGATGAAGCTCGGCGAGGCCATGTACAAGGCCCAGGCCGGCGGCGACGCCGGCGAGGCGGCGGCGCTCCGGAGAGCCCGGCCGAGGAAGGCGTGGTCGACGCCGAGTTCGAGGAAGTCTCCGACGACCAGAAGTCCGCTTAAGCGTCGATGAGCCGGCGACCATGAGACAGACCCTCAGCGCCTTGCGTGACGGTTTGCCTCATGGCGCCGGCGGCTGCGGCGGCGAGAATGCCCTGCTTGGGGAACGTCGCCGCCGCCCTCCGCGGGCAAAGTCGCCCGCCTCGCGCAACGAGCCTTGCAGCGAGGCGGGCGATCGCCCACTTCAGAGGCCTGTAAGTTCGACTTCAGCGATACGCGGGGGCCGCTGACGCTTCCATGCGAGATTATTACGAGATCCTCGGGCGTGGATCGCGGCGCCGACGACGCCGGCCTGAAGGCCGCGTTCCGCAAGCTGGCGATGGAGCACCATCCCGACCGCAACGACGGCTGCCAGGAGGCGGCGGGGCGGTTCAAGGAAATCAACGAGGCCTATCCAGGTCCTCTCCGACAAGCAGAAGCGCGCCGCCTACGACCGCTTCGGCCACGCCGGCGTCAACGGCGCGAACGGCGGCGCCGGCTTCGCCGACGTGCACGACATCTTCAACGAGGTGTTCGGCGACGTCTTCGGCGACATGTTCGGCCGCGGCCAGCGCCGCCCGACCGGGCCCGCCCGCGGCGGCGACCTGCGCTACGACCTGGAGATCACGCTTGAGCAGGCCTACGCCGGCGCCGAGGTCGCGGTGAAGGTCCCGGCTGCGCTGACCTGCGAGGACTGCTCGGGCTCCGGCTGCGCGCCGGGCTCCCAGCCCACCGCCTGCGCCAGCTGCAACGGCGCCGGGCGGGTGCGGGCCAGCCAGGGCTTCTTCACCATCGAGCGCACCTGCCCGCGCTGCGGCGGCGCCGGGCGCCTGGTGCTCGACCCCTGCAAGGGCTGCCACGGCCACGGCCAGGTGCGGCGCGAGCGGACGCTGGAGGTGCGCATCCCGCCCGGCGTCGACGACGGCGCGCGCATCCGCCTCGCCGGCGAGGGCGACGCCGGCGCCAGCGGGCGGCCCGCGCGGCGACCTCTACATCTTCCTCTCGGTGAAGCCGCACGAGCTCTTCGAGCGCGACGGGCTCGACCTGCTCTGCTCCGTGCCGGTGCCGATGGCGACCGCCGCGCTGGGCGGCGCGGTCGAGGCGCCGTGCCTGCTCGGCGGCGAGAACTGCGACGGCGAGTGCAAGATCGAGGTCAAGGTGCCCGAGGGCGCCCAGACCGGCCGCACCGTGCGCCTGAGGGGCCGCGGCATGCCCTCGCTGCGCTCGCGCGAACGCGGCGACCTGGTGGTCGAGCTCTTCATCGAGACGCCGACCCGGCTCACGGCGCGTCAGAAGGAGCTGATGCGCGAGTTCGCCGGCCTCTGCGGCGAGCAGCAGCACCCGCGTCAGCGCCGCTTTCTTCCGCAAGGCCCGCCGCTTCTGGGACGGCATCACCCGCCCGAACTGAGCCGCGCATGATCGCGATCCGCGACGCGCGGCTGCCGGACGACGCGGCGGCGATCGAAGCGATCGACACCAGCTTTGCGACCGACGTGGTGTTCGACGTCGAAGCCGATGGCGACGGCTTCGCGCTGCGCGAACGCCGGTTGTCGGCGCCGCTCGCCAAGCGCTTCCCGCTGGACGACGTGCGCAGCGACGAGCGGCCGTGGTCGCACGGCTTCGTGGCCGAGGACGACGGCGTCTGCGTGGGCTTCGCGGCGGCCGGCTTCGAGGCCTGGAACCGCCGCCTCGTGCTCTGGCACCTTTACGTGCAGCCGACCGCGCGCGGCCGCGGCGTTGGGCGCCGGCTGGTGGAGCGTCGTGGCGGACCTCGGCCGCGAGCTCGGCGCCCGCCACATCTGGCTGGAGACAAGCAACCTCAACGCCCCCGGCGTCGCCGCCTACCGCGCGCTGGGTTTCAGCCTCACCGGGATCGACGCCACCCTCTACGACGGCACGCCCGCCGAGGGAGAGATCGCGCTCTTCTTCTCACGGCCCACTCTCCCGCCGCCGCACGACGCCCTTCAGTAGCCCTTACCCTACCGAAGAGTGGGGAGAGGTGGCCCGAGCGCGCTGCGGTCGGGTCGGTGAGGGGCGCTGCGAGGGCTACTGGTGGAGCTCGAGGTCACCCCGCCAGCGCGGCGATGTCGGGCCAGCGGTAGCGCGGTTTCGGTGAGGCCCTGGCCCCAGCCGTGCGAGGCGACCTCGGCGAAGGCCTCGCCGCCGAGCCGCTCGTAGAAGCCGCGCGCCGGCTCGTTGCGGGTGAGCACGAACAGCATCAGCGACTTCGCGCCCTCCGCCGCCAGCACGCGGGCCTGCGGCCTTCAGGAGCGCGCGGCCGACGCCGAGTCCTTGCGCGGTCCGCAGCACGTAGAGGGTGAACACCTCGGCGTCCGCCGCGCGGCCGTCGCCGCTGAGGACCGCGCCGGAGGCGTAGCCCACCGCGCCATCCGCGCCCTCGGCGATCAGCGTGACCTGGCCCTTCTGGGCGCGGGTCAGCTCGAGGCGGAAGCGCCGCGCGTGGGCGGCGACGTTCATCCGGTTCAGCGCCGCCTGCGGCAGGATGCCGGGGTAGGTCTCGCGCCAGGACTGCACGTGCACACGGGCGAGCTCGGCGGCGTCGCCGGGACCGGCGGGCGAGATCACATAGTCGAGCAGACTCTCCACAGAACTGAAGGTCGGGTGCGCTGCCGCCGCCGTCAAGGCGGGTTCAAAGCCGCTCGCCGAGCCGCTAGCGTGGCCGGGCGATGAACGCGCCGATTCCCCCTTCGGAGACGCAGTTCCCGGCGGCGGAGGGCGCCTCGCCGGTGATGGCGCAGTTCTTCGACGCCAAGGCGCGCCAGCCCGACGCGCTGATCTTCTTCCGGATGGGCGACTTCTACGAGCTGTTCTTCGAGGACGCGGTGAAGGCCGCCGCGGCGATCGGCATCACCCAGACCCATCGCGGCACCCACGCCGGCCAGCCGATCCCGATGGCCGGGGTGCCGGTGCACGCGGCCGAGGCCTACCTCGCCAAGCTGATCCGCGCCGGCTTCAAGGTCGCGGTCTGCGAGCAGATGGAGGACCCGGCCGAGGCCAGGAAGCGCGGCGGCAAGTCGGTCGTGCGCCGCGACATCGTCCGCGTGGTGACGCCCGGCACGCTGACCGAGGACGGCCTGCTGGAAGCGCGCGGCGCCAACCGGCTGGTCGGCGGTGGCGGTGCGCGCCGGCCAGGCGGCGGTGGCCAGCGTCGAGCTTTCCACCGGCGAGGTGGAGTGCTTCGCGCTCGGCCGGGAGGCGCTGGCGCGCGGCGCTGGCGGCGCTGGCGCCCTCGGAGATCCTGGTCCCGGACCGCCTGTTCGCCGACGCCGGCGTCAGCGCGGCCGCTGAAGAGCGGCCGGCGGCCTGGTGCAGCCGATGGCGCAGGCGCTGGCCGAGCCGGCCGCGTCGGAGGCGCGGCTGAAGCGGCTCTATGGCGTCGAGACGCTCGACGGCTTCGGCGCGCCTGACCGGCGCGGAGGTCGCGCGCGCTCGGCCTGATCGCCGCGCACCTGGAGGCGACCCAGGGCGGCCGCGCGCCGGCGCTCTCGGCCCCGCGCCGGGCCGGCGAGGCCGACGTCATGGCGATCGACCCGGCCACCCGCGCCAGCCTGGAGATCGAGCGCTCGACCAGTCCGGCGGCGCGCGACGGCTCGCTGCTGGGCGCCATCGACCGCACGGTCACCGCCCCCGGCGCGCGGCTGCTGGCGGCGCGGCTGGCGCGGCCGCTGATGTCGCCGGAAGCGATCGACGCGCGGCTCGACGCCATCGACTGGCTGCTCGGCCGCCGCACGCTGCGCCAGAAGCTGCGCGGCCGAGCTGAAGGGCGCCGGCGACATGGCCCGCGCGCTCTCGCGGCTGGCGCTGGGCCGCGGCGGCCCGCGCGACCTGGCGGCGCTGCGCGAGCGGCCTGGCGATCGGCGCCGGCGTCGTGGCGCTGATCGAGGCGGCGCGACGAGCCGCTGGCGCCGCCGCCGGCGGAGATCGCCGAGGCTGCCGCGGCGCTGCTGCGTCCCGGCCGCCGCTGGCTGCGTTCGCCGACGCGCTCGCCGCCGGCCTCGCGGACGAGCTGCCGCTGATGGCGCGCGACGGCGGCTTCGTGGCGACGGGCGTCAGGCCCGAGCTCGACGAGGCGCGCGCGCTGCAGGGCGACAGCCGCCAGGTGGTCGCCGCGCTGGAGGCGCGGCTGCAGGCCGAGAGCGGCGCGCCGCTGAAGGTGCGCCACAACGCGGTGCTGGGCTACTTCCTGGAGGTGGGCGCGACCAAGGCCGAGCCGCTGCTGCGCGCCGCCGCTGAACGCGCCACTTCATCCACCGCCAGACCATGGCCAACCAGGTGCGCTTCACCACCGTGGAGCTGGCCGACCTCGACACCCGGATCGCCCGCGCCGCCGACCGGGCGCTGGCGATCGAGCTGGAGACCTTCGAGGCCTGGCGCGCCGGAGCGCGAGGCGCTGGCGCGCCCGATCCAGGCCGCCGCCGAGGCGCTGGCCAGTCTCGACGTCGCCGCCGCGCTGGCCGAGTGGGCCGAGGAGGCCGGCGCGGTCCGCCCGCGGGTCGACCGCTCGCTGGTCTTCGAGGCGGAGGCGCGCGCGCCATCCGGTGGTCGAGGCGGCGGTGCGGCGCGCGGGCGATCCCTTCACGCCCAACGACTGCCGGCTCGACGCGCGCCGGCGAGGCGCGGCGGCGCGGCTCTCGATCGTCACCGGCCCCAACATGGCCGGCAAGTCGACCTTCCTGCGCCAGAACGCGCTGCTGGCCATCCTGGCCCAGGCCGGCTCGTTCGTGCCGGCCAGGTCGCTGCCATCTGGGCGTGGTCGACCGGCTGTTCAGCCGGGTCGGCGCCGGCGACGACCTGGCGCGCGGCCGCTCGACCTTCATGGCCGAGATGGTGGAGACCGCGGCGATCCTGACCCAGGCGACGCCGCGCTCGTTCGTGATCCTCGACGAGATCGGCCGCGGCACCGCCACCTACGACGGCCTCGCCATCGCCTGGGCCTGCGCGGAGGCGCTGCACGACGTCAACCGCTGCCGCGCCCTCTTCGCCACCCACTACCACGAGCTGGCGACGCTGGAGGAGCGCCTGGCGCACGTCTCCAACCTGTCGCTGCGGGCCAAGGAGTGGAACGGCGAGCTGGTCTTCCTGCACGAGGCGGGACCCGGGCCGGCCGACCGCTCCTACGGCGTGCAGGTGGCCAAGCTGGCGGGCGTGCCGCCGGCGGTGGTGGCGCGCGCCCGCCAGGTGCTCGACCGGCTGGAGAGCGAGGCCGTGGCCCACGCGGACCTCGCCGAGCTGCCGCTGTTCGCCGTCGCCGCGCCGGCCGCGCCGGCGTTCAGCGGCCCCAGCCCCGTCGAGGCGGCGCTGGCCGAGCTCGACCTCGACGGCATGAGCCCGCGCGAGGCGATGGACGCGCTCTACCGGCTGAAGGGGCTCGTGGGTCGGTGACCACGCTGATCCTCGTCCGCCACGCCCAGAGCGCGCCCGATCCGGCGCTGCCGGAGCGCGACTGGCCGCTCTCGGAGCTGGGTCGCCGCCAGGCCGCCGATCTCGCGCCGGTGCTGGCCAAGCGCTCGGCGTCGACGCGCTGGCCTCCAGCCCCTACATCCGGGCGATCGACACACTGCGTCCCTACGCCGACGCCGCCGGCCTCTCGATCGCCGTCGAGGAGGACCTGCGCGAGCGGGCGCTGGGCGGCTGGCTTCCGGACCTCGCCGAGGTGGAGGACGGCGGTCGCCCGCATGCACGCCGACCTCGACTTCCAGCCTCGAGGGCGGCGAGACCGGCCGCGCCTGCGTCGCGCGGTTCGAGGCGGCGCTGGCACGGGTCGTCGCCGCCAATCCCGGCCGCACGATCGCGGTCGGCTCGCACGGCGGCGTGCTCGGTCATCTGCTGGCGAGGCAGGGTGAACCGTTGGCAGGACGCGTTCTGGCGGCGCATCCGCAACCCGCACATCTTCGTTTTCGACGCCGCCGGGCCGCTGCGCTGGACCGCCGAGCGCACTTTCGACGGCTCGTCCGGCGTGCGCGAAGGCTGAGCCCCCCTACCGCATCGCGGGTATCGCGAAGCGCACGAATATTTAAGCTGGTTCGCCCATTCTCCCCCGCTCTTAGGGAGTGGGGGCGGAGATGGGAGCATCGCCCAAGCCAGCGTCCGCCGGCGAGCGCGCCCGTCTGCGTGACGTGCGCGCCGTGAACCTGGAGGACGCGCGCCCGGCGTTCGAGCGTATTGCGCGCACCGCCCAACGCCTCTCCAAGGCGCCGTTCGCGCATGTCAGCATCCTCGGCGCGGACCAGCTGTGGATCGCCGGCGTGGCGGAGTCGCCGCTGCCGCCGGTGGCGCGCGAGCACTCGTTCGCCCAGTACGTCATCGAGAGCGACGCGGTGATCTGGATGGAGGACCTCGCCGCCGACCGGCGCTTCGACGACAATCCGTTCGTGCACGGCGAGGCCGCCTTGCGCTTCTACGCCGGCGCGCCGATCACGCTGTCGAACGGCAGCTGCGTCGGCGCGCTGTCGATCCTCGACCGGCGCTCGCGCGACTTCGATCCCGACATGGCCGCCGCGCTCGAGGATCTCGCGGCGCTGGCTGGCCAGGAGTGGGAGCGCCGCCGCGCCGCCCGGCGGCTGAAGGCCAGCGAGGCCAGGGCCCGCGCCACCAACGTCGTGCTGGAGCGGGTGATCGACTCTGCCCCGGTCGCGCTGCTGATGACCGACCGCAAGCTCAGGGTCCTGCAGAGCAGCTACCGCTGGCGCATCGAGATGGATGCGCTGGATTCGGAGATCCGCGGCCGCAACTTCTATGAGTTCTTCGGCGGCTCGCGCGACCAGTGGAGCCACTACCTCGACGCGGCGCTGAAGGGCCAGACCATGCGCGCCCGCCGCGCCCGGTTGACGCTGCCGAACGGGATGACCCCCTGGGTGCGCCTCGAGGTGACGCCCTGGCGCGATCGCGGCGGCGGGATCGGCGGCCTGTTGGTGATGACCCACGACCTCACCGACATGGTCGATGCGCTGGAGACCATGCGGCGATCCGAGCAGACGCTGAAGCTGGCGCTGGAGATCGGCGAGCTGTCGATGTGGGAGCTCGACCACCGCGGCCGCCGCGTGAACGGCGCCGGCGCGCCGGTGATCCAGGGCGGCGAGGACATCGGCTACGAGGAGATGTCGCGCGACATCTGGTACGGCGTGCACCCCGCCGACCGGCCGGCGGCGATGGCCGCCTGGGAGCGCTACGAGCGGCTCGGCGAGCCGTTCCGCGCCACGTTCCGGATGCTGCAGCCCAACGCGCCGCACATCTGGGTGCAGTCGGCCACCGAGCTGGTCCGCGACGAGGATGGCCACGTCGAGCGCACGGTCGGCGTGCTGCGCAACATCGACAAGGAGAAGCGCGCGGAGATCGCGCTGGCCAAGGCCAAGGAGGCCGCCGAGACCGCCAACCGCGCCAAGTCCGAGTTCCTGGCCAACATGAGCCACGAGATCCGCACGCCGCTGAACGGCGTGATGGGCGTGGCGAGCGCGCTCTCGCGCACGACGCTCGATCCGAACCAGCGCGAGATGGTCGAGTCTGATCGAGAGCTCCGCCAAGACGCTGGAGAGCCTGCTCTCCGACGTGCTCGACCTGGCGCGGGTGAAGTCCGGGCGCCTGGAGCTGGCGGCCGAGCCGTTCTCGCTCGAGCAGTGCATCGCCGATGTCGGCGCGCTCTTCCAGCCGAGCGCCGAGGCCAAGAACCTCGACCTGATCGTCGAGGCCTCGCCCGACATCGAAGGCGCGTTCCAGGGCGATGCGGCGCGGGTGCGGCAGGTCGCTCTCCAACCTCGTGGCCAACGCCGTGAAGTTCACGCCGGCCGGCGAGGTCAGGATCGGGGCTTCCGCGCTGCCCAAGCCGGATGGGATCGAGGCGACGATCTGGGTCAAGGACACCGGCATCGGCTTCGACGCCGACACCAAGGCGCGGCTCTTCGGCCGCTTCGAGCAGGCCGACGGCTCGATCACCCGCCGCTACGGCGGCACGGGCCTGGGACTCGCCATCTCGCGCTCGCTGGCCGAGCGCATGGGCGGCGCGCTCGACGCCTCGGCCGAGCCCGGCGCGGGCGCGGTGTTCACGCTGACGCTGCCGCTGACCCGCGTGCGAAGCCGGGCCGGCCGCCGTGCGGCGCCGAGCCGCTGGCCGGGACGGCCGGCGGCGACTGCCGGCCGCTGAAGGTGCTGCTGGCCGAGGACCACCCGATCAACCGCCGCGTCGTGCAGCTGATCCTGGAGGCGGCCGGCGTCGATCTCACCTGCGTCGAGAACGGCGAGGAAGCGGTCGAGGCCTGGTCCGGCGGCGACTTCGACCTCGTTTTGATGGACATGCAGATGCCGGTGATGGACGGCCTGACCGCCATCGGCGAGATCCGCGAGCGCGAGCGTCAGAGCGGACGGCCGCGCACCGAGATCTATGCGCTCACCGCCAACGCCATGCCCGACCACGCCCGCGCCAGCGAGGCCGCCGGCGCCGACGGGCACCTCACCAAGCCGATCACCGCCGACGCCCTCTTCGCCATCGTCGAGACCGCCGGCCGGCGATCCGAGCGCGGCTCGGCCACCCCCGTCCGGGCCACCGCCTCTTAGGCTGGCTATCCGACGTTAGGGGCCGTCATTCCGCCGCGGCCAGGTGCTCGGCGGCCAGGTCGAACCGGCCCTTCGGGTGGCCGAAGCGGCGCTCCATCACCGCGTCGAACGCCAGCGTGTCCGGCGTGACGATCAGGCCGGAGCGGACCCGGTAGGCGGCCGGGTTCATCGCCGCCGCCGGCTCCGTTCCCGCCGCCAGGTCGCGCGCGGCGCCCAGCATCAGCGCCCGGAAGCTGGAGACGCCGAGGTCGGTCGGCCCCAGCATCTCGCGGGTGCGGTCATGGATCAGGCCCTGGCTGTCCTGGATCGCCTGGTCCTGCTCGGAGATGCCCTTGATGCCAGTGAAGCTCTCGCGCTTCTGCGCCTCGCGGTCGATCAGGTAGTCGTTGGCGCGTCGCCGGATCGGCGCGTAGTGCGCGTCGACCTCCGCATGGACCGCGCCGCCGGCGGCGTAGGCCGCGCGCTCGCCCTCGCTTAGCGGGCGGTCGGGGTTCCAGCTGTAGGTGAAGATCCAGCAGCTGGTGTCGTCGATCGGAACCCAGGTCTGGCCATGATTGGTCTGGCCGGCCATGCCGCCGGGCGCGAGGCTGTGGTTCGGCATCAGGTATTGGGCGATCCGCCAATAGGTCTCGCCCGCGTTGGCGTGGCGGCCGCCGGCCAGGATCAGGCCTGCGTCGTGCTCGACCACAGTGTAGCGCGGGGCGCCGTCGGCCTGCATCCAGCGCACCTGCTCGCCATAGGCCGGCGGCAGCCGCGCCATGGCTTCCTCGCCGATCGGCGCGTGCAGGAACGAGAAGTGCGCGGTGTCGATGCCGCCCTCCGCCGACTGCGCCCAGTTGCACTCCTGCAGCTTCTTGGAGACGTAGCGGTGGGCCGGATCCACCAGCGCGAACTCCAGGTCCGGCAGCGGCGGCATCGCCTCGGCGGGACCGAGGTAGGCCCAGACGCACTCGCCCCATTCGCGGGTCGGATAGGCGACGATCCCGGCCCTGGCGCGCAGGTGCTCGTAGGTCGGCGCGTCGCGCTCCATCGTCGGCACTTCCAGGCACTGGCCGCGCACGTCGAACTTCCAGCCGTGATAGGCGCAGCGGATGCCGCCTTGCTCATTTCGCCCGAAGAACAGGTTGGCGCCGCGGTGCGGGCAGCGTGGCTCGACCAGGCCGACGTCGCCGGCGCTGTCGCGGAAGGCGATCAGCGTCTCGCCCATGACGGTCACCCGCACCGGCGGCCCGTCGGGCTCGGGCAGCTCGCGCGACAGCAGCACCGGGACCCAGAAGCGCCGAAAGAGCGCGCCCATCGCCGTGCCCGGTCCGGTGCGGGTCAGCATCTCGTTCTGCGCCTGGGTCAGCATCGGCTGTCCTCCGCGGCCGTTGTTCGAGCCGAGCTTACGCCGGGCCGAGGGACGCGCAAGGCGGCGCACATGAACGCGGCTTGAACGGCGCGCTCAGGCCAAGCTCAGCCGCACCGGCGCATCCTCGAACCTGGGCCTCCGGAAGGCTCGGAACGAGATGAGGAGCTAAGACGATGCGCGTCGACTGGGAGCTGCTGGACGAAGCGGCCCGGCGCGAGGTGGCGGTGGGCGACGTGGTCAGCGTCGAGGCCGGGGGCGCGCCGACCTGGCGGATCCTGAGGCTGACCGAAGGGCGCGCCTGGCTGCGCGACGAGGCGCGTCAGATGGACTGCATCTCGGCGATCAGCCAGTTCCACTGGAAGGCGCATCTGCACGAATAGCTGCATTCATGCGTTGGAGCGCGTTCAGACGCAAAAGATAGTTCCCACTTTTGCTGACGCGCTCACCCCACGCAGGCGGCGCTGTCCTGGCGGGCGACGGCGGCCTCGCCCTTGCCGATCCGCGCGTCGCGACGGCGCACGTACGAGCCGGGATCGATCACCTGCCACTTCAGCGGGCTGGGCAGGATGGCGATCAGCCGCGCGGCCTGAGCCGGGTTCACCGAGCCGGCGCTGACGTGGAAGTAGCGCTGGGCGGCGGCCTCGACGCCGTAGACGCCGGCCCCATCTCCACCGTGTTGAGGTAGACCTCCATGATCCGCCGCTTGCCCCACACCGCTTCGATGAGGACGGTGAAGTAGGCCTCGAAGCCTTTGCGCACCCATGATCGGTCGGGCCACAGGAAGACGTTCTTGGCGGTCTGCTGGCTGATCGTCGAGCCGCCGCGGATGCGGTTCGGCCGGCGCTCGTCGTGCCGCACCGCCTTCTGGATCGCCTCGAAGTCGAAGCCGTGGTGCGTGCAGAACCGCGCGTCCTCGGCGGCGATCGCGGCGCGCGGCAGCGCCGGCGACATCCGCGACATCGGTATCCAGCGATGGTCGAGGCCGCGGCCTTCGAACAGCCGCTCGATCATCAGGATGGTGATCGGCGGCGGCACGAACCGGTAGACGGCGACGGCGACCACAGGGCCGATCACCGCCAGCGCCACCAGCGTGGCGAGCACGTTGGCCAGCCAACGGCCCCAGCCGGTCCTGCGGCGCGGGGGCGGGCGGCGCGACGGCGCTGATTTCGGCGGCGCCGCGCGCGGCGAGGTCCCGTTCATCACCCGTCTTTCGTCCGCGCGCCCCGCAGTGGTAGCGATGCATGAGCGCCGCTGTCGGCGTCAAGCACGCGAGGAGTGCGGCCGATGGACGTTGCCGAAGCGGCGAGGAAGCGCATATCGACGCGGGCGTTCAAGCCGGATCCGATCCCCGGCGAGACGGTCCGCAAGCTGCTGGAGACCGCCGCCTGGGCGCCCTCCGGCGGCAACCTGCAGCCCTGGCGGGTCTACGCGCTGGCCGGCGCGCCGCTGGCCGAGTTCAAGGCGCTGGTCGCGAGCTCGCCGATGGAAGAGCCGGAGTACGAGGTCTATCCGCCGAGCCTGTGGGATCCGTTCCGCACCCGCCGCTTCGTCTGCGGCGAGGACCTCTACGCCTCGATCGAGATCCCGCGCGAGGACCGTCCGGCGCGGTTCAGCCAGCTCGCCCGCAACGCCCGCTTCTTCGACGCGCCGGTCGGCCTGTTCTTCTGTCTCGACCGCAAGCTGGGTCCGCCGCAGTGGTCGGACCTCGGCATGTTCATGCAGACCTTCATGCTGCTGGCGACCGCCGAGGGCCTCGCCACCTGCCCGCAGGAGTACTGGGCGCGCTATCCGCAGACCGTCGCGCGTTTCGTGGGGCTGCCGGACGACCACATGCTGTTCTCCGGCATGGCGCTGGGCTACGCCGACCAGGACCACCCGATCAACAACTGGCGCACCCGCCGCGACCCGCTGGAAGTGTGGGCCGAGCTGCGCGGCTTCGACTGACGGTTCTTGATTTGTTCGATCGCCTCCCGTAGGTTTGCGGCATGACCGACGCACCCTCCGCCAACGCCGCCGTGCTGGTGATCGACCTGCAGACCGGCATGTTCAACGGCGTGCTGGAGCCGGTGATCCACGACGCCGAGCGGCTGACCGAGCGCACCCGCGCGGTGCTGGCCTGGGCGCGGGCGAGCGGCCGGCCGGTGGCGTTCGTGCGCCACGAGGGGCCGGCCGGCGATCCGCTGGCGCGCGGCGAGCCCGGCTGGCCGGTCTGGCCGGCGCTCGGCCAGGCGGGCGATGAGCCGACGTTCGAGAAGACGGTCGGCGATGCGTTCAGCGATCCGTCGCTGGGCGAATGGATCGACGCCCGGGGCGCGCAGGAGGTGATCCTGCTGGGCGCCCAGTCCGAGCACTGCGTGGCGGCCACCACCGACGGGGCGCTGGCGCGGGGCCTTAAGGTCGTCGTGGTCGGCGATGCGCACAGCACCTGGCCCTGGAACGGCGAGACCGCCGAAGAAATCATCGACCGCCAGAACCACGCCTTCGCCGAAGCCGGCGCCAAGGTGGTGACGACGGCGGAACTGACGGGCGGCTAACCACGCCGCATTCCCTCACAGCGCCGGCATGTCCAGCACGCCCGCGCCGCCTTCCTCGTCGCCCCAGGCGATGCGGCCGCCGGCCATCGCCAGCGCCGAGATCGGCGGGCCGACGTCGGCCCTGACATCGGCGCGCTGGCCGCTGGCGACGTCGCAGGCCCAGATGCGGCCGTCGCTCGAGGCCCGCCGCCAGCTACGCGCCCGCCGGCTCGGCGGCGACGCGGGTGACCAGCGCGCGCTCGTCCCAGCCGATCTCCATGGCCTGCTTGCCCATCGGCCCGTCGGCGCCGGCGAACGGCCAGACCACCACGCCCGTTGCGCGCCGGCCGTCGCCAGCATGCGCCCGCCTTCGAGGAAAGCCAGGCTGCGCACCTTGGCCGGATAGCCGCCCATGCGCATGTCCTTGGCGTCGGAGATGCGCCAGCCGTGCAGCGCGTTCTCCTGCATCGACGACATCAGGAAGCGGCCGTCGGGGCTGAAGAGCGACGCCGATGTGCGAGCCGGCCCAGCGCAGCATCACCGGCTGCTGCTCGGCGATCCGCGCGTACCAGAGCGCCGCGCCGCCGTAGGTGGCGACCGCGAGGCGCCGGCCGCGCGCGTCCAGCGCCACGCCGGCCACGGAGCGCTCGTGAGTGAAGGTCGCTGGCGAAGCCGGCGTCGGCCACGTCGATCACCCGCGCCTCGCGGCCGGCGCCGAAGGCGACGCAGGCTGACGCCCGCCAGCGCCGCGATGCTCTCGATCCAGCGGCCCTTCGCCTCGGCCAGCAGCTGCGTCGCCTCGCGGCGCGACCAGACCAGGCGCCCGTCGTCGCCGCCGGTGATCACCCCCTCGCCGGTCGGGTGGCGGACCGCGGCCAGCACCGCGACCGTCGTGCGGGGCCTGCGCGGCGCCCTCGGCCCAGCGCACCTGGCCGTCGCCCAGCGCGAACACGGCCTCGCCGTCGGCGTCGAACAGGGCGGCGGTCACGTAGGCGTCGAAGTTCATGCGGCGTCGAACGAAAAGCTCATGGCCGCCGCATAGCGCAGACGGCGGCGCCTTGCCCAGCCGTGGCGCCAATCCGGCCGGTCGGATATCGGGATCGGCCGCCCGGGCTTTACTATCCGAGAAAGTCCGGGCAATGGGTTTCGCCGAATGCGCGGCCACGAGAGCCGACGGCGAGGAGCGACTCATGGCGGCGAAGGTGGGCGGCGGCAAGAAGAAGCGGTTCGACCTCGGTCAGAACGCCGACATCAACGTGACGCCGTTCGTGGACGTCATGCTGGTGCTGCTGATCATCTTCATGGTGACCGCGCCGCTGGCGACCGTGTCGATCAAGATCGACATTCCGCCGGCCAAGGCGCCGACGACCCCCACGAAGCCGCCGACCTACGTCTCGATCGACCAGGCCGGCCAGATCTTCGTGTCGTTCGCGACCAGCGACACCACCACCGAGATGCATCCGGCGACGCTGGACAGCATGGCGAGCCTGATCGCCCAGTCGCTGGCGGTGCCGAACCCCACCACCCAGCAGGTGTTCATCCGCGCCGACCAGCACGTGAAGTACGGGGTCTTCATGGCGGTGGTGAACCGCCTGCAGATCGACGGCTACTACAAGATCGGCCTGATCAGCGAAGAAGTGCAGAGCTAGGTTTCCCGCCCCTCAGCCGTCATGGCCGACCGAAGTGCTCGGCCACCCAAGAACACCACCTGAGCCGTGGCAGCGCCCTGCGCGGCCACACGGACCACCGCGTGCATGGGTCGCCGGGACCTGACGCCCGGCGATGACGGAGTTGGGGGAGGGTTCGAGGCCGGTTAGCTTGCCACGCAGCTCTGCGAAGCCGACGCGTAGCAGCGCCTCGTCGAGGTTGCGGCCGATGAAGACCATGCGGCTGGTGCGGTCCTCGCCGGGCTTCCACTCGCGCTGGAAGTCGCCTTCCAGGATCATGTGCACGGCCTGGAAGACCAGCCGGCGCTCCTCGCCCTTGACGTCGAGGATGCCCTTGGCGCGCAGGATGTCCGGGCCCTGACGGCCAGCAGGTCGTTCAGCCAGTTGGTCACCTTGTTGGGGTCGAGCGGCCGGTCGAGCCTGCAGCGCCACGCCCTTGATGTCGTCGTCGTGCACGTGGTCGTGGTGGTGATGATCGTGACCGTGCGTGGTCGTGCTCGCAATGCTCGTCGTGCACGTGGCCGGGCTCGCCGTGCGCCGGGTTCAGGAACTCCGGCTCCAGCTCGAGGATGCGGTCGAGGTCGAAGCCGCCGCGGCCGAGGATCGCCTCCAGCGGCACGTTGGAGCGCTGCGCCCGGTGGATCGGCGCCAGCGGGTTGAGCCGACGAAGCCGCGCCTCGATCGCCGCCAGTTCGGCCTCGCTCACCAGGTCGGTCTTGTTGAGCACGATCTGGTCGGCGAAGGCGATCTGCTCGCGCGCCTCGCGGCTGTCGTTCAGCCGCAGGTCGATGTGCTTGGCGTCGACGACGGTGGTCACCGAGTCGAGCTTGGCCTTCTCGCGCACCTCGTCGTCGACGAAGAAGGTCTGGGCGACCGGGCCGGGGTCGGCCAGGCCGGTGGTCTCGATGACGATGCCGTCGAAGCCGCCGCCGGCGCGCTCTGGCGCTTCATCAGCCCCTGCACGACGCGGATCAGGTCGCCGCGCACGGTGCAGCAGACGCAGCCGTTGTTCATCTCGAACACTTCCTCGTCGGCGCCGACCACGAGGTCGTTGTCGATGCCGATCTCGCCGAACTCGTTGACGATGACGGCGTACTTCTTGCCGTGCTCCTCCGAGAGGATGCGGTTGAGCAGCGTGGTCTTGCCGGCGCCGAGATAGCCGGTAAGCACGGTGACAGGTGTCTGAGCCATGGGCGCTTATTAGGGGATCGGCGGGCGTGCTTCCAAGGCCCGGCACGTTGACTCGCGAAGTCCCTTCGCTATAAAGCCGCCTCCTTCGCCCGCGGGTCCGCTCGCGGGCGCATTCCTTTTCGCCAACCCCTCTTCGCCAAGGGCGCTTCGATGTACGCGGTGATCAAGACCGGCGGCAAGCAGTACCGGGTCAAGCCCGGCGACGTGCTGGTCGTCGAAAAACTGGACGGCGAGCCCGGCGCCAAGGTCGCGTTCGACCAGGTGCTGATGGTGGGCGAGGGCGAGGCCGTCACGGTCGGCGCGCCGGTCGTCGAAGGCGCCTCCGTGGCCGCCACCCTGATCGAGACCCGCAAGGGCGAGAAGATCAAGATCTTCAAGAAGATCCGCCGCCAGGGCTATCGCCGCACGCGCGGCCATCGGCAGCTCGAGAGCGTGCTGCGGGTCACCGCCATCGCCGGCGCCGGCCAGTCCGAGACCTGGGACGGCGAGGTCAATCTGACCCCGCTGGCTCGGAGCTGTTGCTGCGCGCCCGCAATCTCGCGGCGCGCGCCCCCACCGGCGACCTGACGCCCGAGGGGGTCGACGTCGAGACCGTGGTCGAGCCGCAAGGCAAGGGCAAGGCCGCGCGGGTCCGCGCCCGGGTGGTCGAGGGCGCCGAGCCGCTGGTCGACGAGCCTGAGGCGGCCGAAGCGGCGCCGAAGAAGAAGGCGGCTTCGACGAAGAAAGCCGGCGCCCCGAAGAAGGCGCCGACCGCCAAGGACGCCAGGTCATCCACGCCGAAGCCGTCCAAGGCCCAGGCCAAGGCCCCCGTGCGCCGCACCGCGCCGCGCGGCAACAAGGGCTGAGCGAAGGTTCGAGGAGTATCTAGATGGCTCACAAGAAATCCGGCGGCTCGTCGCGCAACGGGCGCGACTCGGCCGGCCAGCGCCTCGGCGTGAAGAAGTTCGGCGGCGAAGCGGTGCTCGCCGGCAACATCCTGGTCCGCCAGCGCGGCGCGAAGTTCTGGCCGGGCGAGAACGTCGGCATGGGCCGCGACCACACCCTGTTCGCCAAGAAGACCGGCCACGTGAAGTTCGTCACCAAGCGAGGCGACCGCACCTACGTGGGCGTGGCCGAGGCCGAGACCGACATAGCGATCCGAGCAGAGCTTCCGGATCGCCAGCAAAGCGATCCGGACGCGTTTGACGAGGCGGGATGTCCGGAGCGCCGGATGCCCGCCTTTTTCTTTTGCGCGTCGAGGGAGGCGCCGATGATCGATCAACTGACCAGGCGGCCGTCGCTGAGAACGGTCCGCCTCGACCTGCGGCCCCTGGCGCTGGCCGACGCGCCGCGTCTGGCGGCGCTCGCCAACGACTTCGACGTGGTGCGGATGACGGGCTGGATGCCCTATCCCTACACGCTGGCCGACGCCGAAGCGTTCGTCCGCCACGCCGGCGGACGCCGATCCCGTCGCGCGAGGCGATGTTCGTGATCGAGCTGCCGGGCGAGGGGCCGATCGGGACCGTCGGGCTCGATCCGGACGGGGTGCTCAGCACCGAGGTCGGCTACTGGCTCGGCCGGCCGCTACTGGGGCCGCGGCTATGCGACAGAAGCGCTCACGGCGGTCTGGCGTGGGCCCGCGACGGCTGGGGCCGGCGCTGCGTGACCGCCGCCACTTCGCCGACAACCCGGCTTCGGGCGCGGTGCTGATCAAGGCCGGCTTCCTCTACACGGGCGTATCGGTCCATGGCCCTGCCGCTCGCGCGGCGAGGACGTGCCGACGCGCTGGATGGTGTGGCTGGCCTGAAGCGTCGCAGCGGCGCGGAACGCCTGGTTTCGCGCCGCCGCGCCGTCTTTCGACATCGGGGCTGACAACCGCGCCCCGGCGCCCTATATTTGGGCTTACATCGTCCGTTGGCGCTGGATGGCGCTTACGAGCGGCGGTCCGAAAGGATCGGCCGCTTTTTTGTTGATCGGAAGGCCGAGCTTGCGCGGCAAGACCGCCGAAGACCTGAGGCTGCTGGAGCTGCTCGACCCCGTGGCCGAGGCGGCGGGCTATGACATCGTGCGCCTGCGGCTGATGGGCGGCGACCATCGCCGCAACCTGCAGATCATGGCCGAGCGGCCGGACGGGACCATGCTGGTCGAGGACTGCACGGCGCTCGCGCGGGCGGTCTCCGAGGTGCTGGACGCCGCCGATCCGATCCGCGGCGAATATACGCTGGAGGTCTCCAGCCCCGGCATCGACCGGCCGCTGACCCGGCTGAAGGATTTCGAGACCTACGAGGGCTTCGAGGCGCGCATCGAGCTCGACCGGCTGGCCGAGAACCGCAAGCGCTTCAAGGGCGGCTGGCCGGGGTCGATGGCCGATCGGTCGGCATCGACCTGGACGGCGAGGACGAGACCGCCCTCGTGCCGTTCGCCTGGATCAGCCGAAGCCAAGCTGGTCATCACCGACGCCCTGATGAAGCGCGGCGCGGAGGCCCGGGCCGCCCGCGTTGCAGCCGAAGCCGCCGCCCCTGCCCCGACGTCTCCGCCTCCGGTCAAACCGCGTGAGGCGGACCGCGCCGAAAGCGCGGTGGACGGAGCCGACCCCGCAAAACCCAAGAACCGGGGCCCCAGGCCCCCTGCGGCGCGCGGACCGCGCGCCGCTTCCCCCGCCAGGGGGAAGAGAACGAAGAGAATGAGGAACGACATGAGCGTCACCGGCATCTCCGCCAACCGCCAGGAGCTGCTTCAGATCGCCGACGCGGTGGCCCGCGAGAAGTCGATCGAGAAGGAGATCGTCATCGAGGCGATCGAGGAAGCGATCCAGAAGGCCGCCCGCACCCGCTACGGCGCCGAGCACGACATCCGCGTCACCATCGACCCCAAGACCGGCGAGACCACCATCCTCCGCGTGGTCACCGTGGTCGAGGACGACGCCGAGGAGGTCAACGAATACGCCCATGAAGCGCCTCGCCGACGCGCTGAAGGACGACAAGGAAGCCGTCGTCGGCAAGGACTACGTCGAGATCCTGCCGCCGTTCGAGTTCGGCCGGGTGCAGACCCAGACCGCCCGCCAGGTGGTCACCGGCAAGGTGCGCGAGGCCGAGCGCGAGCGCCAGTACGAGGAGTTCAAGGACCGCATCGGCGAGATCGTCAACGGCGTCGCCAAGCGGGTCGAGTACGGCAACGTGATCGTCGACCTCGGCCGCGGCGAGGGCATCATGCGCCGCGACCAGTCGATCCCGCGCGAGGCCTTCCAGGTCGGCGACCGGGTGCGCAGCTACATCTACGACGTGCGCCGCGAGACCAAGGGCCCGCAGATCATGCTCTCCCGCGCCCACGGCGGCTTCATGGCCAAGCTGTTCGCCCAGGAGGTGCCGGAGGTCTACGACGGCGTGATCGAGATCCGCGCCGTGGCGCGCGATCCGGGCAGCCGCGCCAAGATGGCGGTGGTCTCCAACGACTCGTCGATCGACCCGGTCGGCGCCTGCGTCGGCATGCGCGGCTAGCCGCGTGCAGGCGGTGGTGGCCGAGCTGCAGGGCGAGAAGATCGACATCATCCAGTGGAGCGGCGACGAGGCCACCTTCCTGGTCAACGCGCTGGCGCCGGCCGAGGTCACCAAGGTGGTGATGGACGAGGAGGCCGGCCGCGTCGAAGTGGTGGTGCCCGACGAGCAGCTGTCGCTGGCCATCGGCCGGCGCGGCCAGAACGTCCGTCTCGCCAGCCAGCTGACCGGCTGGCAGATCGACATCATCACCGAGGCGCAGGATTGCGAGCGCCGCCAGCGCGAGTTCGCCGAGCGCACCCAGCTGTTCCAGGAGGCGCTGGACGTCGACGAGGTGATCGCCCAGCTGCTGGTCACCGAGGGCTTCGCCACCGTCGAGGACGTGGCCTACGTCGAGCCGAGCGAGATCGCCTCGATCGAGGGCTTCGACGAGGACACCGCCGAGGAGATCCAGGCCCGCGCCCGCGACTACCTCGAGAAGGAAGCGGCCGAGTACGACGCCCGGCGCCGCGAGCTCGGGGTCGAGGACGGCGTGCTGGAGGTCGAGGGCGTCACCCTGCCGATGGCGGTCACGCTGGGCGAGAGGCGAGGTGAAGACGCTGGAGGACCTCGCCGGCCTGGTGCCCGACGACATCCGCGGCTACTACGAGAGCAAGGACGGCGAGCGGGTGCGCGAGCCCGGCATCCTCGACGACTACAACCTCTCGCCCGAGGACGCCGAGGCGCTGATCATGCGGGCCCGCGTCGCCGCCGGCTGGATCGAGCCGGAGGCGCTGGTCGAAGAGGAGCTCGTCGAGGAAGAGCTCGCCGAGGAGGACGAGGCGCTCGGCGAGTCCGAGGCGGCGGCCGAGGCCGTGCTCGAAGAGCGGGAGGGCGACGCCTGAGCCTCGCCACGGCGGCCCGCGAGCGCCGCGACATCGTCTCCGGCGAGGTGATGGACGAGGCGCGGCTGGTGCGCTTCGTCGCCGGCCCGGACGGCGCCGTCGTGCCGGACCTCGCCCGCAAGCTGCCGGGCCGCGGCCTCTGGGTCGCGGCGCGACCGCGAGGCGGTCGAGACGGCGGCGCGCAAGGGCCTGTTCGCCCGCGCCGCCAAGGCGCAAGCTGAAGGCGCCGAGCGACCTCGCCGACCAGGTCGAGCCAGCTGCTGCGCGGCCGGCTGCTGGCCGGCGCTCGGCCTTGCGCGCAAGGCCGGCGATCTTACCTTCGGCTTCGAGAAGGTGCTGGCCGCCATCGCGGCCGGCAGGGCGGCCTGGCTGATCGAGGCCGCGCGACGGCTCGCCGGACGGGCGCCGCAAGCTGCTGGCGGCGGTCGCGGCGCAGCGCCGCTCCGCCGCGGCTCCTGGCCGAGTTCAGTTCGTCCGAATTGGGTTTGGCCTTGGGCGCGCCGAATGTGATACACACCGCCTTCCTTGCGGGGCGGGGCGCCGAGCGCTGGACAGTCGGATGTCGAGCGATTGGCGGGGTTCCGTCCGCTCTTCCCTCAAGAGTAGGCGCGAGGAGCCCCCGATCGGGACGGGCGCGTCAGTCGCGGCCCGCGCCGGCGGGGATTTTCTAGGTTTGTTTTGGCCGCCCAGGCGGCCGAGGCGTATAGTCAAGCGAGCGCATGACGGACGAGAACGAGAACCGGCCGAGCCAGGGCCCCCCTGACGCTGAAGCCGCGCACCGGCGGCTCGGTGAGCACCGGCACGGTCAAGCAGAGCTTCAGCCACGGGCGGTCGAAGACGGTGGTGGTGGAGACCAAGCGTCCGCGCGTGGGCCCGCCGCCGGCGAACCTCGCCGCGCCCTCGCTGGCCGAGAAGCGCCCGGCCGGCTTCGACGTGCGCGGCCCGCAGGCCGCGGCCAGGTCGACGCAGGCCGCCGGCCGACGCCGCATCGCGCTGTCCGAGGACGAGCGCCTGCGCCGCAAGAAGGTCGCCGCCGAGTTCGCCGCCGCCAGCAGGCCGAGCGCGCCGCCGCCGAGGTGAGCGCGCGCGAGCTGCCGCCGCCCAGGCCCGCGAGGCGGCCGCCAGCGCAGCCGCAGCCGCGCCGGTCGAAGCGCCGCCCGCGCCGGAACCCGTCCAGGCCCGCGCCGAGGCGCCGGCGGCGGCCGAGCCGGTCGCCGCGGCCCCAGCCCAGGCCGCCCCCGAGCCGCAACCGGCGCCGTCGCCGAAGCGCGCCTCGGAAGCGCCGCGACCGAAGCCCAGCCAGGAGGCGCCCCGACCGGAAGCGCGTGCCGAGGCGCCGCGCTACGAAGCGCCGCGCCATGCGCCGCGCCCGGAGCCGCGTCCCGAGGCGCGCGCCGACGCGCCGCGCGCGGCGCCCGCGCCGGGCCAGACCCGCACCTACGATCCCAACACCGCGCGCCGCGACGACCGCGAGCGCACCACCACCTATCGTCCCGACGCTGCCGCCCCGCGAAGGCGGCGGCTACGCGGGCCGCGGTCCGCGTCCCGAAGGCGGCGGCTATCCGCCGAGAGGTCCGCGCGAAGGCGGCTATCCGCCGCGCCGCGAGGGCGGCGCGCCGCCGCCGCGCGAGGGCGGCTTCCGCGCGCGATCGGCCGGCCGGTCGGCCCGGCGAGACCGTCCGCTACTCGGCGCTGTCACCGCGTCCCGGCCCGCGCCCCGAAGGCGGCGGCCGTCCCGGCGGCCCGCGGCCGCCCGGCGCCGGCCGGCGGCCCGCGCCGCCGCCGTCCGGACCGGAGATCCAGCGCGCCACGCGCCAGGCCCCGCGCCCCGGCAGCCTGAACCTCGACCGCCGCCCCGACTTCGACGAGGAACGCCGACAGCAAGCGCGGCAAGGCGCCGCGCCGGGCAAGGCCGTCTCGCGCACCAAGGGCGAGCCGAAGCGCCGCGAGGGCCGCCTGACCATCCAGGCGCTGGCCGGCGACGACGAGGACGCCGTCGAGCGCATGCGCTCGCTGGCCTCGGTCCGCCGGGCCCGCGAACGCGAACGCGAGAAGCGCAAGGGCGGCCAGGCCGAGCAGGCCCGACGGCGCCCGCGAGGTGGTGATCCCCGACGTGATCACCGTGCAGGAGCTGGCCGGCCGGATGGCCATCCGCGGCGTCGAGATCATCAAGTTCCTGATGCGTCAGGGGCTGATGCTGAAGATCAACGACGTGATCGACAGCGACACCGCCGAGCTGGTGGCCAGCGAGTTCGGCCTCATCGGTGCGGCGCGTCTCCGAGAGCGACGTCGAGGTCGGCTTCATCGGCGACGAGGACGTCGACGACCATCTGGTCTCGCGGCCGCCGGTGGTCACCGTCATGGGCCACGTCGACCACGGCAAGACCAGCCTGCTCGACGCGCTGCGCTCCACCGACGTGGCGGCCGGCGAGCACGGCGGCATCACCCAGCACATCGGCGCCTACCAGGTGCGGCTGGAGAACGGCCAGCGCGTCACCTTCCTCGACACGCCCGGCCACGCGGCCTTCTCGGCGATGCGCGCCCGCGGCGCCAACGTCACCGACATCGTGGTGCTGGTGGTGGCCGCCGACGACGGCGTGATGCCGCAGACGGTGGAAGCGATCCAGCACGCCAAGGCGGCCGGCGCGCCGATGATCGTCGCCATCAACAAGATCGACAAGCCGGACGCCGATCCGCGCCGGGTGATCAACGAGCTGCTGCAGTACGAGGTGGTGGTCGAGAGCCTGGGCGGCGACGTGCAGGCGGTCGAGGTCTCCGCGACCGAGAAGCTCGGCCTCGACGACCTGGTCGAGGCCATCGTCGTGCAGGCCGAGGTGATGGACCTGAAGGCCAACCCGGACCGCTCGGTCGGACGGCGTGGTGATCGAGTCCAAGGTCGACCGCGGCCGCGGCGCCGTCGCCACCGTGCTGGTCAAGCGCGGCACGCTGAAGCGCGGCGACATCGTGGTGGCCGGCGCCAACTGGGGCCGGGTGCGCGCTCTGCTCAACGAGCGCGACGAGCAACTGACCGGAGGCCGAGCCGGCGACGCCGGTGGAGGTCCTCGGCCTCGACGGCGCGCCCGATCCGGGCGAGCCGTTCGCCGTGGTGGAAGACGAGGCCCGCGCCCGCGAGCTCACCGAGTACCGCGTCCGGGTGAAGCGCGAGCGCACCGTCCGCGCCCGCCGCCGCCGGCGCGACGCTGGCCGACATGATGGCCAAGCTGGCCGACAAGCGGGTCAGCGAGCTGCCGCTGCTGATCAAGGCCGACGTGCAGGGCTCGGCCGAGGCGATCGTCGGCTCGCTCGACAAGCTCGGCACCGACGAGGTGCGCGCCCGGATCATCCTCTCCGGCGCCGGCCAGATCAACGAGAGCGACGTGATGCTCGCCAAGGGCTCGGGCGCGCCGATCCTCGGCTTCAACGTCCGCGCCTCGCGGCAGGCCCGCGACCTCGCCGAGCGCGAGGGCGTCGAGATCCGCTACTACGCGATCATCTACGACCTGATCGACGACATCAAAGGCGTGCTCTCGGGCATGCTGGCGCCGATCCAGCGCGAGACCTTCCTCGGCAACGCCGAGGTGCTGCAGGTGTTCGACATCACCAAGGTCGGCAAGGTGGCCGGCTGCCGCGTGACCGAGGGCACGGTGCGCAAGGGCTCGCGGGTCCGCATCGTCCGCGAGGGCGTGGTGGTGCTGGAGCTGGGCGTGCTGCAGACCCTGAAGCGCTTCAAGGACGAGGTGAACGAGGTCACCGCCGGCCAGGAGTGCGGCATGGCCTTCCAGGGCTTCCAGGACATCAAGGCCGGGCGACTTCATCGAGTGCTTCAACCTCGAAGAGGTGAAGCGGAGCCTGTAGCCCTCCGTCCCGCTCATCCCGGCGAACGCCGGGACCCCAGGCAGGACTGTGCGGAGGGACGCCTGCGGCGCAGCCAAGCCTGCGGGCTCGTCGCACCCTGCAACTCAGTCCTGTCTGGGGTCCCGACTTGCGTCGGGATGAGCGGGTAGTTGGGGATTTCGGGACGATGCGCTAACCGAACCGGAGCTGGGGCGGGAAGCGGCGATGGTCGATACTGGATTCGAAGCGGCCGCGCCGGTTGCGGCCGATGCCTCGGCGCCCGGATCATCCAGCCGCGTCTGGATCACCGTCACGCTGTGCTGCCTGGCGGCGACGGCGGAGGGGTTCGACATCCAGTCGATGGGGGTCGCGGCGCCCGGCATGGCGCCGGCGCTGCATCTGACCCGCGACCAGCTCGGGCCGGCGTTCAGCGCCAGCACGGTCGGCCTGCTCATCGGCGCGATCCTGATCGGCGCGCTCGCCGACCGCGTCGGCCGCAAGTGGGCGCTGATCGCCTCGCTGGCGGTGTTCGGCGCCTTCTCGCTGTGGACGCCCTACGCGCCGGACCTGCCGAGCCTGCTGGTGGTCCGCGCGCTGGCCGGGCTCGGGCTCGGCGGCGCGATGCCGAACTTCGTCGCGCTGGCCGGCGAGTGCGTCTCCGAGGCGCGGCGCGCCCAGTTCGCCGCGATCTCCGGGGCGGCGATGCCGCTGGGCGGCGCGGCGGCGAGCGGCCTGGCGGCGCTGCTGCCCTGGCGGGCGATCTTCCAGGTTGGCGGCGTCTGGCCGCTGGCGCTGGCGGCGGTGATGGCGCTGGCGCTGCCCGAGTCCGCCAGGTTCCTGGCCGCGCGGCGCAGCCCGGGCGCACCGCAGGTCAGCCCCGCGCTGGCCTTGTTCGGCGGCGGGCGGGCGATCAGCAGCCTGCTCCTGTGGATCGCCGCCTTCTGCGCGCTGCTGATCCTCTTCCTGATGCTGAACTGGCTGCCGACGCTGCTCGCCGCCAAGGGCGTCGCCAAGGCCGACGCGGCGATCGTGCAGCTGGCCTTCAACCTCGGTGGCGCGCTGGGCGCACTCGGCGTCGCGTGGCTGTTCTACGGATCGCGCCGCGCGGCGACGCTGGGCGTGTGGTTCGTCGGCACGGCGTCAGGCGTCGTGCTGCTGGCGCTCTCGCCGCCGACGCTGCTGCTCTCCGCGCTGGCCGGGCTCGCGGCCGGAACCTTCATCTCCTCGACGCCGACCGCGCTCTACGCCCTTTCGTCGGACTTCTACGCGGTGGAGATGCGCGCCACCGGCCTCGGCGGCGTCATCGGGGTCGGGCGCATCGGCGCAGTGCTCGGCCCGCTGCTGGCCGGCGCGCTGCTGGCGCACGGCAAGGATACGACCGGCGTGCTGATGGCGCTGCCGCCGTTCGTGGCGATCGGCGCGCTGGCGACCTTCCTGGCGCTGCCGCGGCGACCGGCGCACATTGCCTGAGATCTGGAACCGACCGCTCGCACAAGGAGGCCCGCCATGTTCGTCGCCGACTTCGAGACCATCATCTGCGATGCCCCGCGGCCGAACGTGGCGCGGATCACGCTGAACCGCGAGCGGGTGATGAACGCCTACTCCTGGCGCATGACGCAGGAGCTGCAGGCGGCGATCGGGGCCTGGCGCGACGACGACGACCTGCGCGCCCTCGTCGTCACCGGCGGCGGCCAGCGCGCCTTCTGCACCGGCGGCGACGTCTCCGGGACCGGCGGCGATGGGGATCACCGGCGCCGGGTGCAAACCTCGCCGATGGGCCACGGCCGCGAGATGCGCGACGGCATGCAGGCGGTGCTGGCCATGCTGCGCCAGATCGACAAGCCGTCGGTGGCGATGGTGCGCGGCTTCGCGGTGGCCGGCGGTCTGGCCCTGGCGCTGGCCTGCGACTTCCGCTTCGCCGACCTCACGGCCCGCATGGGCGACACCTCCGGCCGCTTCGGCCTGTTGCCCGACGAGGGCGGCGCGTGGCTCTTCCCGCACGTCATGGGCTACGACCGGGCGCTCCGGATGACGCTGCTGCACGAGATCTACGACGCCCGCCGCGCCTATGAGCTGGGGCTGGTCACCGAGCTGGTGGAGGACGACCTCGAGGCCCGCACGCTGGACTTCTGCGAGGCGCTGGCCGCCCAGGCGCCGCTGGCGGTGCGCACCGCCAAGATGATGATGCGCCGCGCGCTGACCTCGACGTTCGAGGCTTCGCTGGAGGACGCGCAGCTCTCGGTGATGATCACCAACCCCAGCGAGGACGTCCGCGAAGGCGGCGCCGCCTTCCGCGAAAAGCGCGCGCCGAAGTTCGAGGGGCGGTAACGCTTCACGCTCCCCGCCGCCTGGAGGGGACGCGGAGCTGGGGGTGGGGGGCCGCGCCGCAGCTGCAAAGCCGCGGTCAGCGCTGGCCCTACGATGGCGGCCAATCGCTGCAACGACCCCCCCGTCCGCTGCGCGGACCCCTCCCCCTCGAAGGGGGAAGATGCTTTGCTCACCAATCCCGCTTGGCCTTCATGTGGGCGCGGGCCGACTTGTGGATGCCGATCCAGTGGCGGCGGTAGGCCTCGCGGGCGACGGGGTCTTCCTTGCGCTCCTGGTGCTTCAGCTCGCGCTGCAGCTTCTGGAAGCTGCGCCAGCGGCCGGCGTCGAGATCGCCGGCCTCCAGCGCCGCGCGGACCGCGCAACCCGGCTCGTTGGAGTGGCCGCAGTCGGTGAAACGGCACGCCTCGGCCAGCGCCTCGATGTCCTCGAAGGTGGTCGAGAGGCCCTCGTCGGCGTCCAACAGGCCGAGCTCGCGCATCCCCGGCGTGTCCAGCACCAGCGCCCCGGACGGCAGCCGGATCAGCTCGCGGTGGGTGGTGGTGTGGCGCCCGTGCGCATCCTGCTCGCGGATCGCGGCGGTCGCCATCCGCTCGTCGCCGGCCAGCGCGTTGACCAGGGTCGACTTGCCGACCCCGGACGAGCCGACCAGCACCGCGGTCTCGGCCGGCTTCAGGAGCGCGGCCAACGCATCCACCCCCACGCCGGTGACGACCGAGACCGCCAGCACCGGCGCGCCGAACGCGACCGCCTCGGCCTCGGCGACGGCGGCGTCGGGGTCGTCGGCCAGGTCGGCCTTGGTGAGCACCACCACCGGCGCGGCGCCGCTCTGCCAGGCCGTGGCCAGGTAGCGCTCCAGCCGCCGGGCGTTGAAGTCGGCGTTCATCGAGGCGACCAGCAGCGCCACGTCGACGTTGGCGGCCACCACCTGCTCGTCGGCCTTCGACTGAACCGCCTTGCGGACGAAGACGGTGCTGCGGGGCAGCAGCGCGTGGATGGTCGCGGCGCCCTCGCTCGGCCGCGCGGCGAGCGCCACCCAGTCGCCGACGGCCGGAAAGCCGCCCGGTCCCGCCTCGTGGGTGAACCGGCCGGAGACCTGGGCGGCGAGCTCGCCGAGGTCAGTGACGACGTCGTAGGCCCCGCGCTGCTGCACGAGGATGCGGCCGGGAACGAGCCCGCGCTCGGCGTGGGCGGCGAAGTCATGCTGGCGCTGATCGCTCCAGCCATAGGATCGGATCAAAGGAGAAATCCTCGGGATCGGCGTGATTGGAGGCGCCGGCGAGGACAGGCGCGGGCTCGTCAGAGCCCGAGGGCGCAGCCTCGCAAGGCGCCGCGGAGGGCGGCGTGTTCAAGCACAGTCATCTCGGCAACCCTCCTCTCAATCATTCAGCGATCGGCGCGAGGGTAGGCCGAGCCCCGCCGCGGGTCAACGCCGGCCGGCAGCCGCGCAACCCATCGCAACGAGCCGTTCATCCTGGCGAAGGCCGGGAGGAAAGACGCGGTTGCAAGGGCGCGAGAGCTTGCAGGCATGGCCGCGCCCCAGGCGTCCATATCTAACACGAAGAACACAAGGCAGCGAAGAACACGAAGACGATCTGCTTAAGACGTCCCTCTTGGTGAGCTTTGCTTTCTTCGTGCTCTTCGTGTGACCTTGAACAGCGCCTGCGGCGCGCACCTACTCTACAGTCAGCCCGCCCTTCACCCAGTCCTGCCTAGGTCCCGTCTTGCGACGGGATGAGCGGAGGGAATGGTCAGTCCACCTCGGCGAGCTGGCGGCGACGGGCTCGGACCGCGTCCGCGCGCGCCGGCGGGCGTCGGGCTTCGGCGGGGACGGCGGCGGTTTCGGCGGCGACGCGCAGGCCCGGGGCGGCGCGGCGCAGGCGCCAGGTGCGGATCTCGAACGGGCGGATCAGCGGCGCGGGTGGTTCGATCTCGTCTTCCAGCAGGTTCACCTCGCCGAACACCGTCCAGCCGGGCGCCGGTGTGATGCGCACCGGGCCGCGGGCGCCGGCCGGCTCGTAGAGGCGCAGGATGAGGCCGTCGCCATCCTCGGCGGCCTTCAGCGCGCCGAGCCCGAGCCGCGGGCCATCGACGCTGACCAGCTGTACGGTGCGCGGGCCGCCGCGGGCCGGGGCGTGCAGCAGCGGCCGATTGAGGTCCTCGGCCTCGGCCAACACGTCGGCCTCCCACCAGGCGCCGGCGTGCGGCAAGAGCGCATAGATGAAGGCGTGTGCGCCCTCGTCGGCCAGCCGGTCGGGCAGGATCGGCGAGCGCAGCAGCGTCAGGCTGAGCTCATTGCCGAGCGCCTCGTGGCCATACCGGCCGTCGTTGAGGAGGGCGACGCCGTAGCCGGGCTCGGAGATGTCGGCGAAGCGGTGGGCGGCGACCTCGAACTTCGCCGCGTCCCAGCTGGTGTTGCGATGGGTCGGCCGGTGCTGGACGCCGAACGCGCACTCGTAGGTCGCCTGGTCGGCCCGCACCGCCAGCGGGAAGCGCGCCTTCAGCAGCACCCGGCGGTCATGCCAGTCGAGCCGGGTGGCGAAGTCGATGCGCGGCGAGTTCGACCACAAGCGGATCGACTGGACGATGGTGCTCGCGCCGACGCGATACGTGACCCGCAGCGCCCCGCGCTGGCCGCCGTCCTCGACGATCTCGATCTTCTCGGCCTTCAGCTGCTGGCCGGCGCGGCGATAGTCGCCCTCCAGGTCCCAGGCGTCGTAGACGCGCGGCTGGTCGTGGTAGGCCCAGAGCTGGTTGCCGCGGACCCTCCAGCGCCTCGCGCCGCGCCCGCTTGTCGTAGAGCCGCGCGATGGTTCCGTCGTCGGCGAGCTGCAGGCGCAGGTAGTCGTTCTCCAGCGTGCGCTCGGTCACGCTGACACCGCCCATCGCCGCCGGTCGCCCGATCGAGGCGGAGAACGGCGGGACGCTCTGGCGGCTCGCCAGCACGAAACCTTCCTCCGCCGCCTGCCCGCCCGGGATCGGCTGGTCGGAGACGAGGCGCACCGGCCGGCGGCCGGCGTCGGGGTTGACGATCAGCAGCGCGTCCTCGCCCTCGCCGCCGAGCCGCGCCGCGAGCGCCGTCATCGCCGCGCCGGCGACCTCCGCGGCCTGCGCCACCACCCCGGCCAGCTCCGGCTCGGTGCGGGCGTAGACCTCGGGGATCGACGAGCCCGGCAGGATGTCGTGGAACTGATTGATCATCAGCGTGCGCCAGAGCGGCTCCAGCGAGGCCGGCGCCTCGCCGCCCAGCATGTGCAGGGCGCTGGTGACGAACTCGGCCGCCACCAGGCCCTGCTCGGCCGCCCGGTGCAGGCGCTTGGTGCGGGCCTGGCTGGTCAGCACGCCGCGGTGGTACTCGAGGTAGAGCTCGCCGGCCCAGGTGGCGATATCGGCGCCTTCGGCCTCCTGCAGCGCCTTGCCGTAGTAGTCGTGCGCGCCGGCGAACCGGGTCTGCGGCAGCAGCGGGAAATCGGCGAGCGCGCCCTGCGCGGCGATCATTTCCGCGGTCGGTCCGCCGCCGCCGTCGCCGAAGCCGATCGGCAGCAGCACCTCGGGCGCCACCGCCTTGTCGGCGTTGTTGCGCCAGAGCCGCAGCAGCGAGCGCGGCGTCACCATGCCGTTGTAGTTGTCCTCGGGGTGGATCATGTGGTGGACCAGCAGCCGCGAGCCGTCGATCCCCTCCCACCAGAAGCGGCTGTGCGGGAAGCGGTTGGTCTCCGACCAGCCGATCTTCACCGTGTAGAGCGTCTCCAGCCCGGCGCCCTTGAGGATCTGCGGCAGCGCCGGCGAGAAGCCGAAGGTGTCGGGCAGCCAGGCGGCGCGGTGGCGTGTGCCGAATGTGCGCTGAAAGTAGCGCTGGCCGTAAAGCGCCTGCCGCACCAGCGATTCGCCGGACGGCATGTTGATGTCCGGCTCGACCCAGAGCCCGCCGACCGGCTCCCAGCGCCCGGCCTTCACCTCGGCCTTGATCGCCTTCAAGAGCTCGGGGTCGTCGTCCTCCAGCTGGCGGTAGTACTCGGCGAACGACTGGGTGAAGCGGAACTGCGGATTGCGGCGCAGGAGGTCGACGGCGGTCGAGAAGGTGCGGCGCACCTTGCGGCGGGTCTCCTCGATCGGCCAGAGCCAGGCGGTGTCGATGTGGGCGTGGCCGGTCAGCGCCACCGCGCCCTGCGGCGGGAAGCGGGTCTGCAGCTTGCGAAGCTCGGCGACCAGCCAGGCGTCGGCCTCGGCGATCGAGGCGCGCGCGGCGTCGGTGAGCGGCGTCGGCGGATGCGGATTGCCCTCGGCGTCGCGGCCGTAGCCGGCCGTGTAGCGGCTCTCGCGGCCGATCACGTCGAGGGTGCGCGTGGGCAGCTGCACGCGGGCCATGGCCGCCTCGGCCGCCTCCAGCAGCAGCTCGAACAGCTCGTTAGCTCGAAGCCGCATCGATCAGCTCTGCGGCAAGGTCGATGGCGAGGGTCAGGCGGCGGGCGAACGCCTCCAGCCCCGGCTCGGTGCGGATCAGCTCGGCGCGGGCGAGGCGCGGATCGCGGATCGGCGTCCCGAACGGACCCTTGGCGACCGCCTCGATCTCGATCCGCGCGCCGCGTTCGTCGAGCGGGAACTCGGTGTGGTTGAGGTCGAGCCCGAACGGGGCGCGGCGAGCGTCGTCGTAGACGATCGCCAGCAGGCTCTCGCCGCCGGCGTCGAGCGCCAGCCGCGTCTCCTCCAGCGGCCAGCCCTCCGGGACCTCGAACCGTTCGGACGCCAGTTTGCGCACCCCGCCGCGATCCGGCCACGCCTCGCCGACGCGGATCGGCGCCCCGTCGAACGTCCAGCCGCCGACGGGAACGCGCTCGCGAATCCGCCAGATCGCAATCTCGTCGCGCCGCCGCCGGGCGCGAGCGAGTTGCTGCGAGGGTGGGAGGAGACGATGCATCGCTAAACTCCCCTCCCCCTTGTGGGGAGGGGCAGGGGGTGGGGGTGCGGCTAGAATTCGGCGGCCGAGCGCGGCCGGCATAGCCACGAGCTCCCGCGATCGAGCTAGCACCCCCACCCCTAGACCCCTCCCCGCAAGGGGGAGGGGGACGACTAGTCCGAAGCGCTTGGTGGCTGACTCGACAAAGACATTCGCTTATCAGCCGCCAGCTTGGTGACCTCTTCGACCTCTTGCGGGGTCAGCTTCCAGCCGGCCGTGGCGGCGTTGGCCTGGACCTGCTCGGGCTTGGTGGCGCCGGCGATCACCGACGAGACCACCGGGTGGCCCAGGAGCCAGGCGAACGCCAGCTCCAGCACGGTGTGGCCGCGCTCGGCCGCCCAGTCCGACAAAGCCTCGACCTTGTCGAAGTTCTTGTCGCTGAGCGCCGCCTGCGCCCGGGCGCCCCAGGCCGCCATCCGGGTGCCTTCCTCGGGCGCTTCGCCGCGCCGGTACTTGCCGGTCAGCATGCCGGAAGCCAGCGGGAAGTAGGGCAGCACGCCGAGCCCGAACTGCGCGCAGGCCGGCGTCACCTCGTGCTCCACGCGCCGCTCCAGGAGCGAGTAGTTGTTCTGCGCCGAGACGAAGCGGTTCAGGTGCTCGTTCTTCGCCGTCCAGTTTGCGTCGGCGATCATCCAGCCGGTGAAGTTGGAGTTGCCGAGGTAGCGCACCTTGCCCTGCGTCACCAGGTCGTCGAGCGCCGACAGCGTCTCCTCGATCGGCGTATCGCGGTCCGGCTGGTGCATCTGGTAGAGGTCGATGTAGTCGGTCTGCAGCCGCTTCAGGCTGGCCTCCACCGCCTCCATGATGTAGCGCCGCGAGCCGCCGCGCTTGTCCGGCCCGTCGCCCATCGGGGCGGCGAACTTGGTGGCCAGCACCACCTTGTCGCGCTTGCCCTTCAAAGCGACGCCCATCATCTCCTCGGACTTGCCACGCCCGCCGTAGACGTCGGCGGTGTCGAAGAAGGTGACGCCGTGCTCGATGGCCGCGTCGATCACCGCGTTGGCGCCGGCCTGGTCGATGCGCATGCCGAAGTTGTTGCAGCCGAGGCCGATCTCACTGACCTTCAGGCCGCTGTCGCCCAATCTGCGATAGTCCATCGGTCAATCCTCCCGCTCGAAAATGTCTGAATGAAGCGCGCTCGCGCCGGCTCGCTCTTAGTCCCGCCGCGAAGGGCTGTCGACGGCGCCCGAAGCCGGGCATAGGCTCGGCTCAATTTCAGGAGGAGCTCATTATGCCCAACGTCGATTTCGAGAAGGATGTGGTCTACGGCGACGCCGGCGATCGGCCGCTGATGCTGGATATCTACCGGCCGGAGACCCCGAACGGCGCGGCGGTGCTGCTGGTGCACGGCGGCGGCTGGTCGCGCGGCTCGAAGGACATGCTGGGGCCGGCCGCGACCGCGCTGGCCGAGCAGGGCTTCGTGGTGCTGGCGCAGGAATACCGGCTGACCGGCGAGGCGCCGTTCCCGGCCAACATCCACGACGTGAAGCGGGCGATCCGCTGGGCGAAGGAGCACGCCGCCGAGCTGCGCTTCGATGCGGACAAGCTCTGCCTGGAGGGCCATTCGGCTGGCGCGCATCTGGTGCTGCTGGCGGCGGGCACGCCGGACGATGCGCGGCTGGCCCCGCCCGAGGGCCTGGGCGAGGTCTCGCAGGACGTGGCGGCTGTCTGCGCCATCTATCCGCCAACGATCTTCCACTATGGCGGCGAACGGCCGTCCGGCGCGCTGGCGGCCCGCGTGCTGCCGGGGGCCGACGCCTCGGCCGAGGCGGCCGAGCTGGCCAGCCCGATGACCCACGTCACGAGCGCCTATCCGCCGGTGATGCTGCTGCACGGCGATGCGGACAAGGTGGTGCCGGTCTCTGCCTCGCGCCGCTTCGAGGAGCGGGTGCGCGAGGCGGGCGGCAAGGTCGACCTGCACGTCTACGCCGGCCTGCCGCACGGCTTCGCCAACCACCCGGAGATCCGCCCGGCGATGATGCGCATGATCGGCGGCTTCTTCCGCCGCTGGGCGATCGCGCCGGAGGTGTTCGCGCCGGCGCCGGCTCAGCCGCAGCCGCAGACGGTTCCGGCGGAGTAACCCCGACACCCGCCCATCCCGTCGAGGACGGGACCCGACAGGACTGAGTGAGAGGCAGGCTGATCGCGGAGTAGGTGCGCGCCGCGGCGCTCTCAAGGTCACACGAAGAACACGAAGCAAGCAAAGCTCACCAAGGCCTCTTCGTCTAGATCGAGCACCTTCGTGCTCTTCGCTGCCTTCGTGTTCTTCGTGTTGGAAAGCGATGCCTGCGGCGCGATGCCGGCAGGCAATCGCGCTCTGAACGCAGCCTGGGTTGTTTTCGACATTGCGGGTGAGGGGCCTACTCCTCCACCGGCACGCCGTAGAGCTCCAGGCGGTGGTCGATCAGGCGGTAGCCGAGGCGCTTGGCGATGGCGGTTTGCAGGGCCTCGATCTCCTCATCGACGAACTCGACCACCTGGCCGGTCTTCATGTCGATCAGGTGGTCGTGGTGGGTCTCCGGCGCTTCCTCGTAGCGGGCGCGGCCGCCGTGGAACTCGTGCCGCGTCAGGATGCCGGCCTCCTCGAAGAGCCGCACCGTGCGGTAGACGGTGGCGATCGAGATGTGCGGATCGACGGCGTGGGCGCGGCGGTGCAGTTCCTCGACATCGGGATGGTCGTGGGCCACCGACAGCACGCGGGCGATCACCCGGCGCTGGTCGGTCATGCGCATGCCCTTCTCGGCGCAGAGCTTCTCGAGCCGGTCCACGCGCGATCCTCCGTTCGCCTCCCGCGGCAGGATAGGCCGCCGGGCCTCAACTGTTAAGCACGCGGCGCATGACGATCGCGTCCACCGACCGCTGGCCCGCGCGGCCGTAGTAGCCGGCCCGGCGGCCGACCGTCTCGAACCCGGCGCCCGCATAGAGCGCCACCGCGCCCGGATTGTCGGCGGCCACCTCCAGGAACATCGCCGTCGCCGAGGGTGCGCTGAGCGCCAGCGCAGCTTCCAGCAGCGCCCGGCCGATCGCCGCGCCGCCGCGCCGCCGGCCGCACCGCGAGGGTCAGCACCTCGGCCTCGCCGGCGATCATGCGGCAGAGGATGAAGCCGGCGAGCGCGCCGTCGTCGTCCGCCGCCAGCGCGAAGCCGCCGCGGTCCTCGGCGAAGCGCAGGATGTCGTCCGCCGGCCAGGGTGCGTCGAAGGCGGCGGCGTGCACGTCGGCGAGCGCCGGGCCGTCGGCGCGCGTCGCGGGCCGCAGGATCACGGGAGCATCGGCCGGGCGTCGGGCGCCCGCAGGTAGAGCGGCCGCAGGTCGGCGGCGGGCGCCGCCGCCACGGCGAGCCGACCCAGTGCTGCGAGGTCCGCTGCTGGGCGGGCGTCGAGCTTCGCCTTCGGCAGCACGGCTGCCAGCAAATGTGCGCCGGGGCCGACCAGCATGAGGTCGGTCAACGACCGCAGCCCGGCGGCGGCTTCTTCGACAGGGACGACGTCGGGCTCGCTAAGCGGACGCCCGGCTTCGAACGCCTGGACATAGACGAGCCCGCGCCGCGCATCGATGACGCCCGCCGCCGCTCCATCCACGCTCGCCGCCAGCGCCTCGAGCGTGCCAACGCCCGCCAGCGGCGCGCCGGTCGCCAGCGCGAGGCCCTTGGCGAAGGCAAGCCCAACCCGCAGGCCGGTGAACGAGCCCGGGCCGATGGTGACGACGATCTTGGCGAGGTCTTCAAAACGCGCGCCGGCCATGACCTCGGCCGCCATCGGCGCCAGCCGCTCCTGGTGGCCGCGCTCCATTGGCTCGCTAAGGCCGGCCAGCATCCGGCCGGCCTCGAAGCGGCCGACCTGGCATGCGGCGAGCGAGGTGTCGATGACGAGCGCGGTCACTCAGCCGAGCGTCTGCTCCACCCGGGTGACCTCGGGCACGTAGTGGCGCAGCAGGTTCTCGACCCCGGACTTCAGGGTGGCGGCCGAGGACGGGCAACCGGAGCAGGCGCCGCGCATGTTCAGCCAGACGACGCCGGTGTCGGGCTCGAAGCGGGAGAACAGGATATCGCCGCCGTCCTGCGCCACCGCCGGGCGGATGCGGGTGTCGATCAGCTCCTTGATCTCGGCGACCACCTGGGCGGTCTCGCCTTCGTAGACCTCCTCGTCGGCCGCGGCTTCCTCGCCCACGATCAGCGGCGCGCCGGAGGTGAAGTGGTCCATGATCTCGGCCAGGATCGGCGCCTTCAGGTAGGCCCAGTCGCTGTCGGCGTGCTTGGTGACGGTCAGGAACTCGTCGCCGAAATAGACGCGCGTGACTCCGTCGATGGAGAAGAGCGCGCGGGCCAGCGGCGAGGCCGCGCCTTCGGCCCGGTCGACGAACTCGCGCGATCCGCCGGGCAGCAGCTGGCGGCCGGGCAGGAACTTCAGCACCTGCGGGTTGGGCGTGGCTTCGGTCTGGATGAACATGGTCGGGTGATCGCTCCTCGGCCGTAGATGGGCCTATCGCGCACGCCATGCAAGCGAGCCGCCCCTTTGGCGGGGGCGACAAGACCGCGCCTAGATGTCGATCACCACCTTGCCGAAGTGGCCGCCGCGCCTGCATCAGCGCCAGCGCGTCGGCGAGGCCGGCGAGCGGGTAGCGCTTGTCGATCACCGGCTTCAGCTTCGCCACTTCGATGGCGCGGACCATCTGCTCGACGTTCTCGCGGCTGCCGACGGTGATGCCGTTGATGTGCAGGTTGCCGCCGAAGATCGCCGCGACGTTGAGGTCCTTCACGAAGCCGGACAGCACCCCGATCACTGCTATGGCGCCGCCAAGCGCGCAGGCTCTGATCGACTGCTCGAAGGTGCCGGCGCCGCCGACCTCCACCACGTGGTCGACGCCGCGCCCGCCGGTGAGCTCGCGCGCCGCGGCGGCCCAGTCGGGCGTGGCGCGATAGTTGATGGTCTCGTCGGCGCCCATGGCCCTCGCCCGCTCAAGCTTCTCGTCGGACGACGAGGTGACGATGACGCGGGCGCCGGCCAGCTTGGCGAACTGCAGCGCGAAGATCGAGACGCCGCCGGTGCCCTGCACCAGCACCGTCTCGCCCGCGGTCAGCTTGCCCTCGACCATCAGCCCGCGCCAGGCGGTGACCGCGGCGCAGGGCAGCGTCGCGGCTTCCTCGGCGCTCCAGCCGGCCGGCGCCTTGGTGACGCCCTCGGCGGTGAGCGCGATCGCCTCGCAGGCGACGCCGTCCAGCGCGCCGCCCAGCGCTGCGAGCCGCTGCGGGGTCGGGCGCCCGGCCGTCCAGTGCGGGAAGAAGCCCGGCATCACCAGGTCGCCGGCCTTCACGCGGGTGACGCCTTCGCCCACCTGCTCGACCACGCCGGCGCCGTCGGAGAGCGGGATCAGCGGCCGCTGCGGCGCCATCATGGTGACGGTGGCGAGGTCGCGGTAGTTGATCGAGGCCGCCTGCAGCCGCACCAGCACCTCGCCGGGCCGCGCTTGCGGGTCCTCCCGTTCGACCAGATGCAGGTGGTCCAGCCCCGCGCCGCCTTCGAGAACCATGGCCTTCATGTCGGTCTCCGCTCCTGCTGACGGCCGCGACCCTCCGCGGCTGACGCGGGGTCCGTCAAACGGAAGCGCGAGCGCCTGCTGGTCACGATTGCCTGCCGGCATGGCGGCGCCGCAGGCATTGTCTGGTCACACGAAGATCACGAAGAAAGCAAAGAGCACGAAGGCGCTAGCTCGGAGGGGCAGCCGCCCTTCGTGGGCTTTGCTTCCCTTCGTGCTCTTCGTGTGACCTTGAACAGCGCCTGCGGCGCGCGCTCACCCGCCGCGAGGCCGCGAAACCCGGCCCACCTATGCGGCCCGGGACGGGCGCGGTATCAGCCCGGCATGCCAGCCGAGACAGCCGCAAAACCGTTGATTCTGGTCGCCGCGGCCGCACTGGTCGACGTCGACGGGCGAATTCTCATAGCTAAGCGGCCGGTTGGTAAACCGCTGGCGGGGCTCTGGGAGTTCCCCGGCGGTAAGGTTGAGGAAACAGAAACCCCAGAGCAATGCCTGATCCGTGAGCTTGACGAGGAGCTCGGCATAAAGGTTACCCACGCCTGCCTGGCGCCGTTCGTCTTTACCAGTCACGGTTACGATTCATTTCACCTGCTCATGCCACTTTACCTCGTACGGCGCTGGGAGGGTTTCGTGACAGCGCGCGAACACGAGGCAATCGCATGGGTGAAGCCCGACAAACTCGGCGACTATCCGATGCCCCCGGCGGACGAACCGCTGGTGGCGTGGCTGCGCGACTTTCTTTGACGTGCGCACGGAGGTTGTCGCGCCTGGCGCAGGATCAGTCCGGCGCCACGGCGATCGAGTATGGCCTGATCGTCGCGCTGATCTTCCTGGCGATCATCGGCGGTCTCTCGACCTTCGCGACCAACGAGAACGCCATGTACACCCACATCAGCAACACCATCGCGGGCGCCACGCGCTAGCGCCCTTTTGCGCCGGCCCGGCCGAGCGACTAGGTTCGGCCGATGGCCGACGCCTACAGCCTGACCCGTGAGGAGAGCGCCCGGCTGACCCGCCGGGTCACCTCGCTGTCGGTCGCGACAGCGCTGGTGCTGACCGCGCTGAAGGCAGGCGTCTGGCTCGCCAGCGGCTCGGTCTCGGTGATGGCCTCGCTGGCCGATTCCGGGCTCGACCTGCTCGCCGCGCTGGGCACCTTCTTGGCGGTGCGCTACGCCGCCGCGCCGCCGGACGCCGAGCACCGTTTCGGCCACGGCAAGGCCGAGGCGTTCGCCAGCCTGGTGCAGGCGGGCCTGGTGTTCGCCTCGGCGGCGCTGATCGCGCAGGAGGCGGTGCGCCACTTCATCGAGCCGCACCGGCTGGAGCACCAGGACTGGGGCGTGGCCGCGATGGCCGCCTCGACCGTGCTGACCTTGCTGCTGGTCGTCGCGCAGACCCGGGTCCTGAAGCGCACCCGCTCGGTCGCGGTGAGCGGCGATCGCGCCCACTACTTCGCCGACCTCGTCTCCAACGTGGTGGCGCTGGTCAGCATCGGCGCGTCGGCGCTGTTCGGCTTCAGCGGCTTCGACGCCGCCGGCGGCATCGTGGTGGCCGCGGTGCTGCTGTGGGGCGCGATCGGCGTCTTCCGGCGGGCCTCGGACGAACTGATGGACCGCGAGCTGCCCGACGACGCGCGGGCCCGCATCATCTCGCTGATGACCAAGGACAAGCGCCTCACCGGGGTGCACCAGCTGCGCACCCGCGCCGCCGGCCCCACCGTGCACATCCAGATGCACGCCGACCTCGATCCGGAGCTCAGCCTGGAGAGCGCGCACGAGGTGGTGGTGGCGGCCGAGAAGCGGGTGCTGGAGGCGTTCCCGGACGCCGACATCATCATCCACGCCGATCCGCGCGGCCGCGCCGAGCCGCACGGCGGCGCCTTCGCCGAGCCAGGCGCCCAGGAAGCCCGCGCGGCCAACGTTTGAGTAAAGAGACCCTTAACGAGCCCGGGCGCTTTGATCAGCCGTGGAACGCACCCTCTACCACTTCCCGCTCGACCCGGCCTCGCGCCAGGCGCGGCTGGCGCTGGGCGAGAAGCGGCTGGTCTTCGAGGCGGTCACGGTGCGCTACTGGGAGGAGCCGGCGGACTTCACCAAGCTGAACCCGTCCGGGCTGACGCCGGTGCTGGTGGAGGCGGAGGCCGGCCGGCGCGTGGTGATCTGCGAGGCGCGCGCCGTGCTGGAGTACCTGGAAGAGCAGCATCCGACCCCGGCCCTGCTCGGCCGCGACGCCGCCGAGCGCGCCGAGACGCGGCGGCTGATGCAATGGTTCGACCGCAAGTTCGACGCCGAGGTGAACGGCTACCTGCTGCGCGAGAAGCTGGAGAAGCGGCTCACCAAGATGGGCGCGCCGGACCTCTCCAACATGCGGCTGGGCCGCGAGGCGCTGCGCGCCCACCTGAGCTACATGGAAAAGCTGCTGCAGGCGCGCGACTGGCTGGCGGGGCCGCGGCTGACGCTGGCCGACTTCGCCGCGGCGGCGCACATCTCGGTGCTCGACTATTTCGGCGACATGCCCTGGCGCGACGTCGCCGCCGTCAAGACCTGGTACATGAAGGTCAAGTCGCGGCCCGGCTTTCCGTCCGCTGCTGGCCGACCGCTGGCCCGGCCTGGCGCCGGCGGGCCACTATGACGACCTCGACTTCTGAGGCCCCGAAGACGTCCGACGGTCAGTCGACGCCATCCGCGCCGCGGCTCTGCAGCTGGGGTTCGACGCCTGCGGCTTCGCCAGCGTCGAGGCGCCGTGGCCGGCGACGGCGCGACTGGCCGAGTTCGTCGCCGCTGGCCGGCACGGGACGATGGACTGGATGGCGCGCACCGCCGAGCGTCGCGCGCATCCCAGGGCGATGTGGCCGGAGGCCCGCTCGGCGATCGTGCTGGGGCTCAACTACGGGCCCGACCGCGACCCGCTGGCGGCGCTGCAGGCGCGCTCCCGCGCGGCGATCTCGGTCTACGCGCAGGGCGACGACTATCACGAGCTGATCAAGAAGCGGCTGAAGCGGCTGGCCAGCTGGATCCAGGCGCGCTGCGGCGGCGAGGTGAAGGTGTTCGTCGACACCGCGCCCTTGATGGAGAAGCCGCTGGCCGCGGCGGCGGGCGTCGGCTGGCAGGGCAAGCACACCAACCTGGTCTCGCGCGAATTCGGCTCCTGGCTCTTCCTCGGGCGCGATCCTGACCACGCTGGACCTGCCGCCCGACGCGCCCGGCGAGGACCATTGCGGGGCCTGCCGCGCCTGCCTCGACGTCTGCCCGACGAACGCCTTCCCGGCGCCCTACCAGCTCGATGCCCGCGCCTGCCTCTCGTACCTCACCATCGAGCACGCAGGGCCGATCCCGGAACGCTATCGCGTGGCGCTCGGCAACCGCGTCTACGGCTGCGACGACTGCCTGGCGGTCTGCCCATGGAACAAGTTCGCGCAGGAGAGCCGCGAGACGGCGCTGCACGCCCGCGAGACGCTGCAGAGCCCGCAGTTGGCCGAGCTCGCGGCGCTGGACGATGCCGCCTTCCGCGCCCTCTTCGCCAAGAGCCCGGTCAAGCGCATCGGCCGCGACCGCTTCGTGCGCAACGTGCTCTACGCGATCGGCAACTCAGGCGATGCGGCGCTGATCCCGGTCGCTCGGGCGATGCTCGCCGACGCGGACGACGCGGTGCGCGATGCTGCCCAGTGGGCGCTCGCCCGGCTCGCCCCCGGCGTTTGACCTCGATCAAGGCGAAGGGCGCGCATCGGGCTTCAGGTGCGCACCTTCGGGAGGTCCCCATGAAGAACTTCGAGACATCGCCGCGCTGACGGCGGGCCTGTTGCTGCTGAGCGCGGGGTTCGCGGCGGCCGCGCCGGACGACGCCCAGCTCGCCCATGGCCGCCAGTTGGTTCAGAACAACTGCGCCATGTGCCACGCGATCGGGCCGCTCGGAGATAGCCCGAACGGGCTCGCCCCCCGCTTCCGGGAGTTGCACAAGCGCTATCCGATCGAAAACCTCGGCGAGGCGCTGGCCCAAGGGATCATCGTCGGCCATCCGGGCATGCCGCAGCTCCACTTCGAGGCCGAGGAGGTCAGCGACATCATCGCCTACCTGCAGAGCATCCAGACCCATCAGCACGCGCGCTCGGCGTCCGGCGGCGCGCCGCCCGACTGATCAGTCGGCCAGCGCCTCCACGAGGCGGGCCATGAAGGCGGCGCCGCGTTCCATCTGCGCGCGCTCGACGTATTCGTCGGGCTGGTGGGCCTGGTCGATGGAGCCGGGGCCGCAGAGCACGGCGGGCAGGCCGGCGCCCTGGAACTGGCCGGCTTCGGAGGCGAACGAGGCGACGCGCGCCGGGCCGTTGTCGCCGGCCAGGCGCCGCACGAACGCCTCGGCCTCGCTGTCCGGCTCGGCGCGCAGCGGCGGCACCTCGGCCAGCTGCTCGACGACGACGCCGGCCTCCGGCGCGCGGGCCTTGAGTCTCGGCGTCGAGGCGCTGCGCCAGCGCGAAGAACGGCGCCAGCGCGACGCGCGACGCATCGTCCGGCAGGGCGCGCAGGTCGAACTGGAAGACGCACTCGCGGGCCAGGATGTTGCCGGCCGTGCCGCCGGCCACCGTGCCGATGGTCAGCGTCGGACCCTTCGGCAGGAACGGCGAGGCGGGATCGGCGCTCGCGCGCGAGCGCGTCGGCGATGCGCGCCAGCTCGCCCATCAGCCGCGCCGCGGCCATGACCGCCGAGACGCCGAGGTCGGTGCGCGAGGAGTGCGCCTCGCGGCCGGTGACGGTGACGCGCCAGAAGCCGATGCCCTTGTGGCCGGAGACCACCTCCATGCTGGTCGGCTCGCCGACCACCACCAGCGCCGGGCCGCGGCAGCGCGCGGCCGATGACCTCGATCATGTGCCGGCGCGCCGAAGCAGCCGATCTCCTCGTCGTAGGAGAAGGCGAGGTGCGCCGGCCGCTTGACGCCCGCCTCGAGCAGGTCGGGCACGGCGGCCAGCGCCAGCGCGATGAAGCCCTTCATGTCGGCCGAGCCGCGGCCGTAGAGCCGCCCGCCGCGCTCGGTCAGCACGAACGGCTCGCTGGTCCAGGCCTGCCGGTGACCGGCACCACGTCGGTGTGACCGGAGAGCACGATCCCGCCCGCGGCCGCCGGCCCGACGCTGGCCAGCAGGTTGGCCTTGGCGCCGTCGGCGCTGACGATCCGCCGCGCCTCGATCGCCGTGGCCGGACAGGTAGCGCTCCACCCAGGCGATCAGCGCCAGGTTGGAGAGGTGCGAGGTGGTGTCGAAGGCGACCAGCCGCTCCAGGATCGGGATGGCCCGCTGGCAGAGCTGTTCGGCGCGCTCGGACACTGCCGCCGCGCCCTAGACCGCCCGCGGCGGGTAACCCTTGGCGCGCAGGGCGTCCATGATCTCCTGGGTGTGCTGGCCGTCGCGGGTCTCGATCATGATGTCGAATTCCGCGCCCTTGGCCGGCACGTCGAGCGCCAGGCGGTTGTGCGCCACCTCGATGATGTTGGCGCCGAGCCCGCCGATCACCGCCGAGACCGTGGCCAGCAGGCCCGGCCGGTCGTCGCCGATGATCCGCAAGCGAGACCAGCCGCTGGGCGCGCACCAGCTCGCGGGTCAGCACCGAGGCGAGGAGGCGCGGGTCGATGTTGCCGCCGGTGATGATGAGGCCGCACTTCTTGCCGCGGAAGCGCTCCGGGAACGCCAGCAGCGCCGCCAGCGCGGCCGCGCCGGCGCCCTCGGCGATGGTCTTCTCGACGTTGCAGTAGAGCGCGATCGCGCGCTCGAAGAACGGCTCTTCCAGCAGCAGCACGTCTTCGATCAGCGGCCGCGCGGTGTGGTAGGTGAGCTTGCCCACCTCGCGCACCGCGATGCCCTCGGCGATGGTCTGGCCGCGAGCACGGCGCGTTGACGCCGCGCATGCGGGCGGTGAACGAGGGGTACATCGCCGGCTCGACGCCGATGATGCGGATGTCGGGCTTGATCGCCTTGGCGGCGGTGGCGACGCCGGAGATCAGCCCGCCGCCGCCGATCGGCACCGGCAGGATCTCCAGGTCCGGCGCGTCCTCCAGCATCTCCAGCGCGATCGACGCCCTGGCCGGCCATGACGTCCTCGTCGTCGAACGGGTGGACGAAGAGCAGGCCGCGCTCCTGCGCCCAGCTCCAGCGCGTGCGCGTAGGCCTCGTCGTAGTTGTCGCCCTCGATCACCACGCTGGCGCCGAAGTCGCGGGTCTGCTGCACCTTCACGAACGGGGTGCCGCGCGGCATCACGATGGTCACCGGCACGCCCAGCCGCTGGCCGTGATAGGCGAGGCCCTGGGCGTGGTTGCCGGCCGAGGCCGCGATCACGCCGCGCCGCTTCTCGTCGTCGGTGAGCTGCAGCAGCTTGTTCAGCGCGCCGCGCTCCTTGTACGAGGCGGTGAACTGCAGGTTCTCGAACTTCACCCACACCTCGGCCCCGGTGATCTGCGACAGCGTCATCGAGTGGCGGCACGGCGTGCGCTCGATGTGGCCTTCCACGCCGCTTGGCGGCGGCCTTGATGTCGTCGAGGGTGAGCAGGTCATGTCGGGGGTCTTCGGGAAAAGGCGCGCAACCTAGTGGTAGCGCCGCCTCACCGCAATCCGCGCATCAGGTCGAGCCGGCGCATCGCCTTGCCGGGCAGCTCGGAGACTGCGCCCAGCGGCAGCGCCTCGGCGGCGCGCGCGCACGCCGTAGGCCGCCCCGCGCACCAGGCTGGCGGCCGAAGGCACGCCGACGAAGCCATGCATCAGCGGCCGCTGCAGGTTGGAGAGCTCGCGCTTGAAGCGGTAGTCGCCGTAGCCGAGGTCGAGCCGCTCGTACGGCTGGTCGTCCATCCAGCGCAGGATGTCCTGGAACAGCAGCAGCCCGGGCGAATAGCGCTCGAACGCCGCCTCGTGGGCGATCATCCAGGCGTGGATGGTGCGCTCGCCCATGCAGGTGGAACTGCACCGCCGCCAGCTCGCTCGCCGATGTGCAGCGTGAAGAGCGCGCCGCCGAAGCCCGGCAGGTCGAGCGCGAACAGGTCGTTCAGCAGCTTCAGCGTCCAGCCGGGCGCCGAGCACGTCGGTCTGGCCGGTGGCGCGGTACTGGCCGCGCTTCAGCTCGATCAGCCGCTCGAAGTCGGCCAGCGAGGCGGAGCGCGCCGTGAAGCGGGTCTCGCCGACCTCGCGCTCGACCTTGCGGCGCTTGCGGTCGATCTCCTTCAGCGCCGTGACGCCGGCTGCGCCGGCGCCGGCAGCGTAGGCCTCGTAGCCGTCCGGCGCGTCGACGATCCACGACACGCATCCGCCGCGGGCAAACGGCGCGAACGCGCTCTGCTCCGCCGGCACGTGGCTGAAGTCGTAGCGGCTGACGCCGAGCGCGCGGACGAGCCGGGCGACGTCGAAGCCGGGACCCGGATCGCCGACCAGTCCCTCGTAGTCGCTCATCGCCCCGCCGGCGGCCATCGCGGTGATCCGCCCGACCTGGGCGGCCATGAAGGCGCGCGGCTCGCCGGCCTCGCTCAGCATGGCGACGCGCACGCCGCGGCCGCCTTTCGCCCGCTCCACCGAACGCGCCCAGCACGGCGACAGGAACGGCGAGTCCCAGCCGCCGCCGACGCGCTGCAGCGCCCGCCAGGTCGCCATGGCGGACGCCGGCAACTCCCCGGGACGCAACACGTCAATCTGCACGCGGAAGCTTCCTTCCGGCTCCAAGAACCGCCGCGACCTTAGGCGGCAACCCTTGTGGAATGGTTGCGGAGCTTGGCTTTGGGTGTGGCGCGCGGCCGCGGCTTTCGCCAATCTGGCGCGGATGACGCGCGGCGGACCCTTGCTGAGGCTGGACGGCGGCGGCCAGACGATGCTGCTTGCGGTCGGCGTGGGGCCGCCGGCGCTCGCCTACTGGGGCCCGGCGTTGCCCGAGGATGTCGATGCGGCGGCGGTGGAGGCGCTGAGCGCCCGCGCCCGCAGCGGCGGGACGCTCGACGGCGGCGAGGCGTTCGACCTCTTCCCCGAGGCCGGCCGCGGCTTCACCGGCCACCCGGCGCTGGCGCTGCATCGCGACGACGGCAGCTTCGTCACCCAGCTCGCCTTCGTCGAGGCGCGCGCCGAGGGCGATGCGCAGGTCATCGCGCTCGCCGACCCGGTGGCCGGCATCGAGGTGGCGCTGCGCGTCGAGCTCGACGCCGGGACCGGCGTCGCCGCGTTCCGCAGTCGGCTCGTCAATACCGGCGCGGACGCCGCTGCACGTCGACTGGATGGCGGCGGCGGCGCTGCCGCTGGCGCAGGGCGAAGTGATGCTTTGGGGCGGGCGCTGGTCGATGGAGTTCCAGACGACGCGCCAGCAGCTCGCCGACGGCCTGATCGTCAAGGACAACCGCACCGGCCGCACCTCGCACCATGCGCCGCCGTTCGCGGTGGTGGGCCAGAGCGGCTTTGGCGAGTCGCACGGCGAGGCGCTGGGGCTGCACCTGGCCTGGAGCGGCGATGCGCGGCTCCTCTTCGAGCGGCTGCGCGACGGGCGGCGCCAGGCGCAGGCCGGCGAGCTCTTTCTGCCCGGAGAGCTGACCCTGGCGCCCGGCGAGGCTTACGAGACGCCGGTGCTCTACGCCGCGCAGTCCGAGACCGGGCTGAACGGCCTGTCGGACCGTTTCCATCCGTTCGTGCGCCGCCGCATCCTCGGCGGACGGCTCACCGCCAAGCCGCGGCCGGTGAACTTCAACACCTGGGAGGCGGTCTACTTCCGCCACGACCTCGCCGAGCTGAAGGCGCTGGCCGACCTCGCCGCCGCAGGTCGGGCGCCGAGCGGTTCGTGCTCGACGACGGCTGGTTCGAGGGGCGCGACGACGACACCACCAGCCTCGGCGACTGGCGCGCCGACCCGCGCAAATACCCGGACGGGCTGGGCCCGCTGGTCGACCACGTGCGCGGCCTCGGCCTCGAATTCGGCCTCTGGGTCGAGCCGGAGATGGCCAACGCCAAGTCGAAGCTGCTGGCCGCGCACCCGGACTGGACCCTTCACGCCGGGAACCGCGTCCAGCCGCTGGGCCGCGGGCAGTATGTGCTCGACCTCAGCCGCGGCGAGGTGGCCGAGGCGATCTTCGCCCAGCTGGACGCGCTGCTGGCGGCGCACCCGATCGGCTACCTGAAGTGGGACATGAACCGCGACCTGACCCACGCGGCCAGCCTTGGCCGACCGGCCAGCCATCGCCAGACGCTGGCGGTCTACGCGCTGATCGACCGCCTGCGCGCCGCCCATCCCGGCGTCGAGATCGAGAGCTGCGCGTCGGGCGGCGGGCGCGCCGACTACGAGATCCTGAAGCGGACCGAGCGCATCTGGACCTCGGACAACAACGACCCGCTCGACCGGCAGGCGATCCAGCGCGGCGCCTCGGTGTTCCTGCCGCCGGAGGTGATGGGCGCGCACGTCGGGCCGAGCCCCGCCCACTCCACCGGCCGGCGCACCAGCGTCGCGACGCGGGGCTGGACCGCGTTCTTCGGGCACATGGGCATCGAGGCCGACGTCCGCGGCTTCACGGAGGCCGAGCGCGCGGGGCTGGCCGAGATCATCGCGCTCTACAAGGCGCACCGGCGCCTGCTGCATGGCGGGCGCACGCTGCGCCTGGAGACCGACCCGGGCGCGATCGCCTTCATGGTGGCGGGCGATACCGGCGCGCTGGTCAGCTACGCCCGGCTGGAGACGCCTCGCCATGCCGGCCTGGCGCCGCTGCGGCTGCCGGGATTGGCGCCCGACGCCAGCTATCGCGTGCGGCTGCTGTCACCGGCCCGCACGGCGCCGCTGACAGAGGCGAGCGCGACCGGGGCGCTGCTGGAGGTGATGGGGCTGCCGCTGCCGATGCTGCGGGCCGGCGAGGTGGCGGTGTTCCATCTGGAACGGGTCTAGAGCCCCATCCCACCCAAATACCGTCATGGCCGGCCTTGTGCCGGCCACCTATGAACACCTCGCCCGCCGTGGCCGTGCAGGCGCACGGCCACCCCACGGTGGGTGTTCTTGGGTCGCCGGGACTGACGCCCGGCGATGACGGATTTTGGGGAAGCGATGGAACCCGAGACCCCTCACACCGGGTCGAATTCGCTGACCAGGTGGCCGGGCTCGACCTCGATGAGCTTGGGGACGTAGGGCGGTTCGACGTCCAGCTTCGAGGGCAGGAAGCGCAGCGGGGCGCGGGGGTCGAGCGGGCTGGGGGGCTCGCCGTCGAGGCGCACGCGTTGGCGGGCCCGTTCCCTCACCGGGTCGGGGATCGGCGCGGCGGCCAGCAGCGCCTGCGTGTAGGGGTGCCGCGGCGCGCCGTAGAGCTGCTCGCGGCTCGCCACCTCCATCACCCGGCCGAGATAGAGCACCAGCATGCGGTGGCTGATCTCGCGCACCACCGCCAGGTCGTGGCTGATGAACATCATGGCGAGGCCCATCTCGCGCTGCAGCTCGATCAGGCAGGTCGATGATCTGGGCGCGGATCGAGACGTCGAGCGCCGAGACCGCCTCGTCGCAGATCACCAGCTGCGGCTGCAGGATCATCGCGCGGGCGATGCCGACGCGCTGGTTCTGGCCGCCGGAAAGTTCGTGCGGATAGCGGTTGACCAGCTCGGGCGAGAGCCCCGCCTTCACCATCATCGCCGCCGCCTCGGTCTGCCGTTCGGTCCGCGACATGCCGGGGCGGAAGACCCGCAGCGGCTCGGCGATCGAGTCGCCGACGGTGGCGCGCGGATCGAGGCTGGCGAGCGGGTCCTGGAAGACGATCTGCAGGTCCTTGCGGGCGGCGCGCAGCGTCTGCTGGTCGGCGTGGGTGAGGTCGCGGCCCAGCACCGTCACCGCCCCGCCGGTGGCCGGCAGCAGGTTCAGCACCGCCCGCGACAGCGTGGACTTGCCGCAGCCGCTCTCGCCGACCACGCCCAGCGTCTCGCCCTTGCTTGATCTCGAAGCTGACGCCGTCGACGGCGCGCAGCTGCCGCTTGGGCGCCAGGAACCCGTCGCTGACCGGAAACCACACGCGCACGTCGTCGCCGCGCACCACCACCGGCGCGTTGTGTGGCGCGGGGCCCAGCACGGGCGCCCGCCGCGGTCGTCGCGGTCGAGCCGCGGGATCGCCGCCAGCAGGCTCTTGGCGTAGTCGGTCTGCGGATCGGCGAAGAGGCGCCTGCGCCTCGCCGCGCTTCGACGTAGGCCCCGTCCTTCATCACGCAGACGCGGTCGGCGAGGCGCGCGATCACGCCCATGTCGTGGGTGATCAGCACCATGGCCGCGCCGGTCTCGCGCTTCAGGTCGGCCATCAGGTCGAGGATCTGGGCCTGCACGGTGACGTCGAGCGCGGTGGTCGGCTCGTCGGCGATCAGCAGGTCGGGGCCGCAGGCCATCGCCGCGGCGATCATCACGCGCTGGCGCATGCCGCCGGAAAGCTCGTGCGGATACTGGCGTCAGGCGCCGGCGCGCGTCGGGGATGCGCACCTGCTCGAGCCAGGTGCGCGCGCGGTCCATGGCCGCGCGCGCCGCCCATGCCGAGATGGCGGCGCAGCGGCTCGGCGATCTGCTCGCCGATCTTCACGTGCGGCGTCAGCGCGGTCAGCGGATCCTGGAAGATCATCGTCATCTTCGAGCCGCGCACGCCGGTTGAGCGCGGCGCCGCGTCAGCCCCAGCAGCTCCTCGCCCTGAACTTCGCCGACCCGGCGGCGCGGCCGTTGGCGGCCAGCAGGCCCATCACCGCCATGAAGGTCTGGCTCTTGCCCGAGCCGCTCTCGCCGACCACGCCAAGGCATTCGCCGCTGCCGACGTCCAGCGAGACGCCGCGCACCGCCTCCACCTCGCCGTCATGGGTCGAGAAGCGGACGCTGAGGTTCTCGACGGCGAGGATCGGATCGGCGCCGGTCATGCGAGGCTTCGACTTTCTGGTGGGCGGACGGCCCGACCATAGCGGGACGCGCTCGCCCGCGTCACGCGGCTTGAGTGCGGCGCGGTTGTCTGGGATGTGCGATCCTTCGAAGGACGACGCGCAGGAGCTCGCGGCATGAGACGCGGCCTTATCCTCGCCGGTGGGGCGGGCACGCGGCTGCATCCGCTGACCGCGGCGGTCTCCAAGCAGCTGCTGCCGGTCTACAACAAGCCGATGATCTATTACCCGCTCTCGGTGCTGATGCTGGCCGGGGTCCGGGAGATCCTCGTCATCACCACGCCGGACGACCAGGCGGCGTTCAAGCGGCTGCTGGGCGACGGCGCGCGGCTCGGCCTCTCGCTCGAGTACGCCGCGCAAGCCCGGCCCGAGGGTCTCGCCGACGCCTACCGGCTGGGCGAGGCGTTCGTGCGCGGCGAGCCCAGCTGCCTCGTGCTGGGCGACAACATCTTCTACGGCTCCGGCTTCGGCGGGCAGCTGCGGGCCGCGGCGGCGCAGCAGAGCGGCGCCGTGGTGTTCGGCTATCCGGTCGCCGACCCCGGCCGCTACGGCGTCGTCGAGCTGGACGCCGCCGGCAAGGTGCTCAGCCTGGTGGAGAAGCCGCAGCAGCCGCGCTCCAACGTGGCGGTGACCGGGCTCTATTTCTTCGACGGCCGCGCCAGCGGCTTCGCCCGCACCCTGAAGCCCTCGGCGCGCGGCGAGCTGGAGATTCTCGACCTGATCGCCTGCTACCAGGCGCTGGGCGAGCTTAGCGTGCAGATGCTGGGCCGCGGCTTCGCGTGGCTCGACACCGGCACCCATGACGCGCTGATCCAGGCCGGCGAGTTCGTGCGCGCCATCGAGGAGCGGCAGGGCCTGCGGCTGGGCTGCGTGGAGGAGATCGCCTTCCAGAACGGCTGGATCGACCGCGCGGCGCTCATGGCGCTCGCCAAGGCGTCGGGGCCTTACGGCGCCTACCTCGCGGCGATCGCCGAGAGCGGCGCTTGAGCGCGCCGGCCAAGCTCCGCGAGGCCGCCGCGCGGCTGCATCGGTGGTTGCTGGACGACGCGCTGCCGCTCTGGTGGGCGCGCGGGGCCGACCCAGCGGGCGGCTGCTTCGACCGGCTGAACCTCGACGGGACGGTCGCGGCCGCCTCGAAGCGGCTGCGGGTCCAGGCGCGGCAGGCCTATGTCTATGCGCTCGCGGCGGATCTCGGGTGGGACGGCCCGGCCAAGCCGGCGAGCCGCCACGCCCTCACCCAGGTGATGACCCACAAGTGCGACGACGGCCTCTTCCGGACGCGGCCGGACGAGCCGGCGCCGCTGGACGGCATGGGCCTCGTCTACGACCAGGCCTTCGTGCTGCTGGCGCTGGCCGCCGACCGCGCGGCGTTCGGCGAGCGCGGCCAACAGCGGCACGCGGGCGCCCTCGTGGGCGCGCTGGCGCCGTTCGCCCATGCCCTGGGCGGCTACGCCGAGGGGCCGGGCCTCGCCGAGCCGCTGTTCGCCAATCCGAACATGCACCTCTTCGAGTGCTTCCAGGCCTGGACGCGGGCGGCGGACGACGACCGTTGGCGCCAGCGCGCGGCCGGCCTGGCCGACTTCGCGCTGACCCGGCTGATCGATCCGGCGACCGGCGTGATCGGCGAGCGGTATCGGGGCGAACTGGCGGCCCTCCGCCGCGCCGTCCGAGCGCTTCGTCTGGCCCGGGCCATCTCTACGAGTGGGGGTTCCTGCTGCTCGACCGGGACGGCGCCAGCGCCGAGCAGCGGGCTGCGGGTCTTCGCCTGATCGAGATCGCCGAGGCGAAGGGCGTGGACCCGGCGCGGGGCGTCGCCATCTTCGCGCTGGACGAAGCGCTGGCGCCCATCGACCGCGGCGCGCGGCTCTGGGCGCAGACCGAGCGCTTACGCGCCTGCGCCAGAGCCGCCGCCCTGACGGGCGACGGCTCGCTGTGGGACGCGGCGTTGCAGGCGGTCGGCGCGCTGGAGGCCTTCCTCGACACGCCGACCCGCGGCCTCTGGCGCGACTGGATGGGGCCGGACGGCGCCTTCGTGGACGAGCCGGCCCCGGCCAGCTCGCTCTATCACATCGCCGGCGCCATCGTGGAGTTGCTCCGGCAGACCGCCGAGGGCGCGTAAGCCGGCTCCTCGAGCAAGCCCATGTCGGCGAGCGACGCGGCGAGCGCCTGGTCGAGCGGCGTCGCCGGCTCCTCGCCGAGGAAGCTGACCAGCCTGGCGTTGTCGAGGCCGATCGGGCGCTTCCAGAGGTAGCGCATCTCCAGGAGCTCGCGGAACGTCTCGTTGAACGGCGCGGCGAGGCGCACGACGATCCACGGGAAGGGCAGCACCGGCAGCTTCGGATTGCCGGTGACCCGGCGCATCGCGGCGCCGAACTCGGCGTTGCGGTCGAGGTTGTGGCCACGGAAGTGGAACACCTCGAAGCGGCCGAGCCGGTCCTCGGCGTCCACGAGGCGCGCCAGCGTCTCGCCGAGGTCGGGGAGGTAGGCGTAGGCGTGACCGACGGCGCCGGGGCCCGGCTGGAACACGCCGGTGACGCGGTCCTTGCCGTGCAGCAGCAGCCAGCCGAGCGCGCCGGGGCTGGCCGGGCCGAAGAAGTCGCCGGCCCGGAGCACCAGCACCCGCACGCCGTCGTCCGACGCCGCGCGCAGCCGCCGCTCCAGCTCGACGCGGATCGCGCCCTTGCGGGTGACGGGGTTCTGCGGCGCGTCCTCGCCGATCTCCGCGCCGGCGTCGGGCGCGAAGTTGTAGACGCTGGCCGGAACGACCAGCCGCGCGCCGGAGGCCTTCGCCGCGGCGATGGCGCTCTCGACCATCGGCAGCACCGTGCCCTTCCAGTTGCGATAGCTGGGGCGGGTTGGCGGCGTGGACGATCAGATCCGCGCCGGCTGCGGCTGCGACGACGCTGGCCTGGTCCATCGCATCGCCCTTCACCCACTCGATCGGGGTGCGCGGGCCCAGCTTGGCGGCCGCGGCGGCGGGGTCGCGGGCCAGCGCCCGGACGCGCCAGCCGTGCTTGATCAGCGCCTCGGTGGCGTGCAGCGCCGAACAGGCCGGTGGCGCCGATGACGAGGGCGGTACGGTTCGAGGCGGTGGTCATTTGGGGTCGCTCCTTCTGTGGAGCGAGAGATGCGCCGCAGCGCGCTTAAACGAAATTGCGATAATTCGTGCGGTCGATATACACATTCGTATGGACAGCTGGGACCACTACCGCAGCCTGCTGGCGGTGCTGGGCGAGGGCAGCCTCTCGGGCGCGGCGCGCCAGCTGGGGCTGACGCAGCCCACCATCGGCCGCCACATCGAGGCGCTGGAGAGCGAGCTCGGCGCGGCGCTGTTCACCCGCTCGGCCAGCGGCCTTGCGCCCACCGAGACCGCGCTGGCGCTGCGCCCCCACGCCGAGGCGATGTCGGCGGCCGCCGAGGCGCTGGTGCGCACCGCCTCCGGCGAAGCCGACGCCGTGCGCGGGACGATGCAGGATCACCGCGTCGGACGTCGTCAGCGTCGAGGTGCTGCCGCCGATGCTGGTGGGCTTCCACGAGGCCTACCCGGAGGTGGCGATCGAGCTGTCGCTGTCCAACCGGCATGAGGACCTGCTGCGGCGCGACGCCGACATCGCCGTGCGCATGGTCCGGCCGACCCAAGGCGCATTGCTGGCGAAGCATGTCGGCGCCGTGCAGCTGAAGCTCTACGCCCACCGCCGCTACATCGAGGCGCACGGCCTGCCGACCACGCTGGACGAGGCGGCGTCGCTCGGCGATCGGCTTCGACCGCGACCTGCAGATCCAGCGCTTCCTGCAGGAGCGGCAGATATCGCTGGCGCGCGAGGCCTTCGCATTCCGCTCCGACAACGACCTCGCGCAGCTGGCGGCCCTGCGCGCCGGCTTCGGCGTCGGCGCCTGCCAGGCCCCGATCGCGCGCCGCGACCCCGACCTGGTCCCGGTGCTGGAAAATGAGTTCCGCGCCGACATGGAGTTCTGGGTGGCGATGCACGAGGACCTGAAGTCCATCCGCCGCATGCGCCTGATGTTCGACTGGCTGGTCGAGGGGCTGGGGGCGTACGTCAGAACTCCTAACCTTCTCCCCCCTTTGCGGGAGAAGGAAGCCGAGGTCGCAGTCTCTCCGCCGGGTCCTCTCGGGCGCTTCGTCGCGGGCCGCCCATGGCGCGTTCGGCGATGCGGGCGGACTTACCGCGGCGGTCGCGCAGGTAGTAGAGCTTGGCCCGGCGCACCGCGCCGCGGCGCTTCACCTCGATCGACTCGATCATCGGCGAGAGCAGCGGGAACACCCGCTCGACGCCTTCGCCGAAGCTGATCTTGCGCACCGTGAAGCTCTCCTGCAGGCCGCCGCCGGAGCGGCCGATGCAGACGCCTTCGAAGGCCTGCACGCGCTCGCGCTCGCCCTCCTTGATGCGCACGTTGACGCGCACCGTGTCGCCGGGACGCGAACACCGGGGTCTTCTTGCCCTTGGAGAGGCGCGCGGGCCTCTTCCTTCTCGAGTTCGTCAATCAGGTTCATCGTCATCTCCTACCGGGCTTGAAGCGCCCTTTGCCTGTTGATTGGCGAGATGCGCCGCCCAGAGGTCTGGCCGCCGCTCCCGCGTCGCTCTTTCCCGTTCGGCCCTGCGCCACCTGGCCACCTCGCCATGGTGGCCGGAGAGCAGGACCTCCGGGATCTCCCGGCCCTCGAAAGTACGCGGCCGGGTGTACTGCGGATGCTCGAGGAGACCGTCCTCGAAACTCTCCTCGCTCAAGCTCTCGGCCTCGCCCAAGACGCCGGGCAAGAGCCGCACGCGCGCCTCGATCGTCACCAGGGCCGCCGCCTCGCCGCCGGCGATGACCGCGTCCCCGACCGAGACCTCCTCGAACCCGCGGGCGTCGATCACCCGCTGGTCCACCCCCTCGAAGCGCCCGCAAAGCACGATCGAGGCCGGAGCCCGCCGCCCACTTGCGCGCCAGCGCCTGGGTCAGGGGCCGACCGCGGGCGCTCATGCACAAAAGCGGGCGCCCGCCGGCCTCCACGCTGTCCAGCGCAGAGGCGATGACGTCCGCCCGCATCACCTGTCCCGGACCGCCACCCGCGGGGGTGTCGTCGAGGAAGCCGCGCTTATCTTTGGAAAAGCCCCGGATGTCCACCGTTTCCAATCGCCACAGGCCGCGCTCGCGCCACGCCGAGCCGATCAGCGAAACGCCCAGCGGCCCCGGGAACGCCTCGGGAAACATGGTCAGCACGGTGACGTCGAAGGGCACGCGTCAGGTCATCCAGGCGGGGGCGGCAGCGGCACGGCCGCCGCGCCTCAATAGAACTTCTTCAGGTCGTCGCGCGAGGTCACCTGCCAGGCGCCGTTGGCGGCCTTGTGCAGGGTCAGCAGCCAGGGACCCTTGGCCAGCATCGGCGCGCCGCCCGCCTCTTTCGGCGCGTTGAAGGACTCGTACATCTTGGCCTCGTCGCCGGCCTTGTTGAAGCCCGGGCGTCCGAGCGCGAGCCCGGCGACGCCGTAGTCGCTGCCCATGGCGCTCCAGCCGAGCCCGCTGACGAAGGCCGCCATGCCGGGGCACCAGCGCCAGTCGGCGGGGGCCCTGGCGTTGAGGCTGGCGGCCTCGTCGTCGGCGAAACCGGCGAAGTCGGCCGGGTTGACCACCTTGCTGTGGGCAATGATCGACATCGTGGTGGCGCCGGCGCCGGCCTCCCAGCGCTTGTCGTCGCCGGCGGCGTGGACCGCGCTCGCCGCCAGTCTGGCCATCGCGCACTCGTCGGCCGTCGGCTTGTCCAGGTCCGGATCGCCCGGCGCGTCGGCGGCCGCCTGCTGGGCCGGGGCGCGGTGGGACCACCAGCCGTAGCCGTAGTAGATGGCGCTCCCCACCGCGAGGCCGAGCGCGATCGGCCAGAGGAACCGCATGGGCGAGGCCCGCGGGCCCGAGGGCTTGCCGCCGCCGGCCGGGTTAGGCGTCTGATCGGTCATATGCCCTGGGAGCCCTTGTTCAACCGGCCAATTTGAGGCCGCACCACCGCTCGAAGTGCCGGTAATCCCGATCGCGCGCGATGAGCGGGACATCAGCGTCGATACAGCATTGGGCGATCAGAGCATCGGCCATCGCCGCCCTGAAGCCCTTCGCCAGTAAAGCGCGGCGGCTGTCGCCGACACGGCGCCAAAACCCATCCGTCATCTCCATGACTGGCGTGTCGGCGAGCCATGGCTCCAGCAGGGTCCGGTCTGGCTTCGACCAGAGCTCGCTCACCACCGGTGGCGGCAGCACGAGCTCATGTCTATTCACCGCCGCGTCGACGAGCTGGACGTCTCGACCCTCCTCGCCCGAGAGGTAAGCGACGACGCTGCTTGTATCAGCCGCGATCAATGACGTTGCCGTGTTCGTCGAACTCCCGGTCGCGCCTCAACTCGTCGAGGTTGAAGTCGTCGAACTTGACCTTGCCCCGAAGCGCCCGGAACCTCTCGTAGAACGACTGCCGGGCGAGCTTTTCGAGCGCGATGCGGAGGGTCTCGGTCACGCCTTCGCCGGTGTAGGCTTGGGCGGCAGCCAGCGTCTCGATCGGTACGAATGCCGTAATCTTGCGCATCTCGCTCATACGGCAGATGATGCCATATCCAAATGCTGGCGGCAATGGAGCGGCGCATGACGGTGACCGAGGAGCGGTTCCGCTACGAGGGGCAGGACGGGACCGGGCTGGCGGGGTTCCGCTGGAGCGCGCCGGGCAAGGCGAAGGCGGCGATCCAGCTGGCGCATGGCGCCGGCGAGCATGCGATGCGCTACTTCGAGGTGCTGAAGCCGATCGTCGAGGCGGGCTACGTGGTCTACGCCGCCGACCACCGGGGGCATGGCATGACCTCCGGAATGACGAGCCTGGGCGATTTCGGGCCGGGCGGCGCGCCGGCGGCGGTGGACGACATGGCGGTGCTGATGCGGCTGATCGCCGAGCGCGAGAGCGGTCTGCGGCGGGTGCTGTTCGGCCACTCGATGGGTGCGATGTTCTCGCAGGCCTGGCTGACCGACCACTCCGAGCTGATCGACGCCCTCGTGCTTTCCGGCACCGCCGGCCCGGCGCCGATCCGCGCCGAGGCGATCAACGCCCGCTTCGAGCCGGCCCGCACGCCCTACGACTGGCTGAGCCGCGATCCGGCCGAGGTCGACAAGTACATCGCCGACCCGTTCTGCGGCATCCGCTTCAAGCCGAACTCGCAAGCCTCGTTCATGACGCTGCGCGAGCGCCGGCTCGATCCGGAGACGCTGGCGAAGATCAAGCCGGGCCTGCCGGTCTACATCTTCGTCGGCGACGCCGATCCCATCAACGACGGCCTGCAGCGCCTTACCCCGCTGGTCGACGCCTACAAGGCCGCCGGGCTCGACGTGACCCTGAAGGTCTATCCGGGCGGCCGCCACGAGATGCTGAACGAGACCAACCGCGACGAGGTGGTCGCCGATCTCAGAGCCTGGCTCGACGGCGCCGTGGCCGCGATGAGGCTGCAGCGTTCGCTATTGCTCGCCCTGGTGCTGATCGCGGCGGCCGCGGCGGTCGGCGCCTGGGCCTATCGCATGCTGCCGGCGGACGCGCAGATCGCGGTGCACTTCAACGCGCATGGCGAGGCGGACGGCTTCGCGCCGAAATGGCCGGGCCTCTTCGTGACGCCGCTGATCGGGCTCTTCGTCGTCGCCCTGCTGGCGCTGGCCCCGCGGCTGGGACGGGGCCGGGCGCTGGCGCAGGCGCCGGGCGTGTTCGGCATCGTGCTGATCGGCGTGGCGGCGATGTTCCTGGTCGCCGAGGCGGCGCTCGCCATGCATGCGCTCGATCCCGCCTTCGACGTGCTGCGCTGGCTCTTCACCGCCATCGGCGTGCTGTTCGTGGTGATCGGGGCGGTGCTGGGACGGATCCCGCCGAACGGGCTGGTCGGCATCCGCACGCGCTGGACGCTGGCCGACGAAGGGGTGTGGAACCGCACCCATCGCTTCACCGGTCGGCTGATGGCGCTGGCCGGCGTCGCGCTGGCGGCCGTCGCCTCCTTGGGCGCCGACCACACCGACCTCTTCGTCGCGCTCGTCATCTGCGTCGTCGGGCCGGCGCTGGCCGGGGTGGTCTATTCGCGGGCGATCGCCGGCCGGGCTCGGGGCTAGGGCCGCATGGCTGCGGCTGGCAACCAGCGGCCATTCCGGTTCGGCGCCTGGCGGGTCGATCCCGCCCGCGGCGTGCTCACGGGCGACGGCGGCGAGGAAGCGCGGCTGGAGCCCCGCCTGATGGACCTGCTGCTGCTGTTCGCCGGCTCCGGCGGGCGGGTGCTCTCGAAGGACCAGATCGTCGAGGCGGTCTGGGAGGGCCGCACCATCGGCGACGACACGCTGGCGGCGGCGATCAGCCGGCTGCGCCGTGCGCTGGGCGAGACACCCGAGCGCAGGTACATCGAGACCTCGCCGAAGCGCGGCTACCGGGCAGTGATCCAGGACGACGCGGCGATGTCGTCCGCCGTCCCGCTCGGCGCCGCCGGGCCGGCAGAGGCGGAGGCGCTGGTCGCGCAGGGCCGACGCGCGCTCGGCTCGCCGCTGCCGTCGAGCCTCACGCAGGCGCGCCTCTATTTCGAGGAAGCGGTGCGACGGGCCCCGGCCTACGCACCGGCGCACCAGGGGCTCGCCGACGCGCTGATCGCCAGCCACTTCGCGGGCGGTGAGCCCGCGTTCAGCGCGGCAAGGGGCGCCGCCCACGCCGCCGTCGGGCTCGACGACGCCTCCGCGGGCGCCTGGTCGACGCTCGGCATGGCGCTGCTGCTGGCCGACCGCGACTTCGCGGCGGCGGACGCGGCGCTGCAGCGCGCAGTGGGGCTGGACCCCGGTGCGCCGGCGCCGCATCGCCAGCGCGCCTTCGCCTTCGCGACGATCGGCCGGTTCGTGGAGGCCGAGCGCGAGGCGCGCCGCGCGGTCGAGCTGGCGCCGGCGTCGCTGGAAGCGCGCGGCGACCTCCTACAGATACTGCTGACCGGCCGGCGCTATCGACACGCGGCCGCCGAGGCGAGCGCCGTGCTGGCGATGGCGCCTGCCGCCAGCGAGGCCTGGTATGCGAAAGGCTGGGCGCTGGCGCTGGCGGGCGACGAGGCCGAGGGGCTGGAGGCGCTCCTGAAGGGGTTCCAGCTCTGGGGCGCCGAGCCCGAGCGACTGATGGGTTTGCGCGCGGCGTTTCGCGCCGAGGGCCTCCCGGCGGTAGCCGCTCTGGCGGCCGACATCTTCATGCAGCAGCAGGTGCTGTTGCCGCACCGCACGACCGATGTGGCGATGCTGCGCTCCCAGGCCGGCCAGGCGGACGCGGCGTTCGAGGCGCTCGAGGCCGCGCTCGCCAGGGACGATCCGCGGCTGCTGCTGTTCCCCTGGCTGCCCTACTTCGACCCGCTGCAGGCGGACCCGCGCTACCAGCCGTTCGTGAAGCGCCTGCGCCTCGTGCGCTAACCGCGCCGACCCGCACCGCAAGCTTTTCCCAAGCTTTCGGCAAGCTCGCCGCAAACACTTCCGCGCCGCCTGCCGCGATCCTCCGCGTCATCCAAGGAGGATTTCGATCATGCAGACAATGCTCAAGCAGACGGGCGCCGTGCTGGCCGCGCTCGCCCTTTCGTTCGCCATCACCGCCATCGGCCAGGGACTCTGGGGCGTGATGGCGATCGTCAACGTGAAGCTGACGCCGGCGCTGCCGTGGGCGGCGATCGTGATGCCGCTGGTGCTGGCCGCGCTTGGCCTCTTCCTGGCCGGCCGCGGTTGGCCGCAGCGGGGCGCGGACGCACGCCGCGCGCTCGTGCCTTTGGCGCCGGTCTCGCGCCGCGCCTGGACCTGGTCGCTGGTGGCGGGGGTCGCGAGCGTCGCGGCGCTGGCCGGGCTCTGGAGCGTTTTCGGGTCGCTGGTGCGGACGGCGCCCAACCTGCTGCCGGACACCCACGGGATACCGCTCTGGACCGCCCTGCCGATGCTGCTCGTCAGCATCGTCGCCGCGCCGCTGACCGAGGAGCTGGCGTTTCGCGGCTATGCGATGGGCCTGCTGCGCCAGCACTTCGGCCCGATCAGCGCGATCGTCGTCAGCTCATTGATGTTCGCCGCCGCCCACCTGACGCACGGGCTCTATCCCAGCAAGCTGATCGTCTATTTCCTGTTCGGGCTGGGCCTGGCGGTCATCGTCTGGCGCACCGGCTCGCTCATCCCGGCGATGGTCGTCCACTCGTTCGGCGACTTCGTCTTCTTCACCGCGGTCTGGCCGTTCGACGCCGGCCGCCGCCTGGTCAGCGAAGGCGGCGCCGACGCCGGCTTCGTGGCAGCGGCGGCGCTGGTCGCGGCCGGCTCGGCGCTCTGGTTCTTCGCGTTCAGACGACTGCTGCGGGCGACCGAAAGCCGGCCGGGGAGCGGTTCGCCGTCGGTCAACAGCGCTCTCGCGACTGCGTGACGCCCATTCAGCGCAACGAAGCAGCGGCGCGCGGACATTCCGCGCGCCGCTCGCTATATAGCCCTAGTCCATGCCGCCTCGCCTTCGACCCACCCGCATCGAGTACGTCGTCGACGGCGTGCGTCTCGCGCGCAGCTGGCCGCCGCGGCGCTGGACGCCATCGGCGACGAGGCCGAGCAGCCGCAGCCGCGCGATCGAGGTGCTGAAGGGCGCGCTGTTCCGCGGCCGGATGATCGCCAAGGAGCGGCTGGAGAACGGCGCCGGCGGGCTGGAGACCGCGCGGCTGCTTGGCCGCCGTCACCGACGAGGTGGTCGACCGCGCTCTACGACTTCACCACCACCCACGTGTTCCGCGCCCGCAATCCGACCGAGGGCGAGCGGCTGAGCGCTGCTGGCGGTCGGCGGCTACGGCCGCGGCGCGCTGGCGCCCTTCTCCGACATCGATCTGCTCTTCCTGCGGCCCTACAAGCAGACCGCCCACGTCGAGAGCGTGATCGAGTTCATGCTCTACGCGCTGTGGGACCTCGGCTTCAAAGTCGGCCACGCCTCGCGCACCGTCGACGAGTGCATCCGGCTCTCGCGCGAGGACATCACCATCCGCACCTCGATCCTGGAGGCGCGCCGGCTGGCCGGCGACGAGCGCCGCTGGCCCAGACGCTGCTGAACGCGCTTCCGCGAGGAGGTGGTGAAGGGCACCGGCGCCGAGTTCGTCGCCGCCAAGCTGCAAGGAGCGCGACGAGCGCCACGCCCGGGCCGGCGCCAGCCGCTATCATGGTCGAGCCCAACGTCAAGGAGGGCAAGGGCGGCCTGCGCGACCTGCACACGCTGTTCTGGATCGCCCGCTACCTGCATCCGGCCGACAGCCTCGACCAGCTGCTGAAGCTCGACCTCTTCCAGGGCCGCGAGGTGCGCGCCTTCATCCGCGCGTTCGATTTCCTGGAGGCGGTGCGCGCCCACCTGCACTTCGCCACCGGCCGGCCCGAGGAGCGGCTGAGCTTCGACCTGCAGCCGCAGTCGCCCGCGCATGGGCTACGAGGACCGCACCCGCCCGGACGGCGACCAGACCCCGGCGGTCGAGCGCTTCATGCGCCGCTACTTCCTGATCGCCCGCGAGGTCGGCGCGCTGACCCGCGCCTTCTCGCGCCAAGCTGGAGGCCGAGCATCTGAAGACCGCGCCGCGCGGCCTCTCGCGCTTCCTGCCGGGCGGGCGGCCGGCGCGCCGCCAGGACGCTCGACGAGCCCGGCTTCCACATCGACGGCGGCCGCCTGACCGTCGACGGGCCGGAGACCTTCGCCGCCGATCCCGGTCAACCTGCTCCGGCTCTTCAAGATCGCCGACGCGCGCGACCTCGACCTGCATCCGGACGCCTTCACCGCCGCCACCCGCGCGCTCGGCGCTGATCACCTCGAAGGTGCGGCGCGATCCGGCCGTCGCGCAGATCTTCCTCGACGTGCTGGCCCGCGGCCGCAATCCGCAGCGCACGCTGGAGCTGATGAACGAGGCCGGCGTGCTCGGCCGCTACATCCCCGAGTTCGGCCGCATCGTCGCGCAGATGCAGTTCAACATGTACCACTCGTACACGGTGGACGAGCACACGCTGCGCGCGGTGGGCATCATCGCGACAGGTGGCCAGCGGCGGCTTCGCCGAGGACCACCCGCTTGTCGGTCGCCATCATGCCGCTGATCGAGGACCGCGAGGCGCTGTTCCTGGCCATGCTGCTGCACGACACCGGCAAGGGCGGCGTCGGCGGCCAGGAGAAGGCCGGCGCCCGGGCGGCGCGGCAGGCCTGCGAGCGGCTGGGCCTGGAGCGCTCGAAGATCGAGCTGGTCGCCTGGCTGGTCGAGCATCACCTGGTGATGAGCGACTTCGCCCAGAAGCGCGACGTCGCCGACCCGGCGACCGTCGCCGCCTTCGCCCAGCATCGTCGAGAACCCCGAGCGGCTGCGCCTGCTGCTGGTGCTGACGGTCGCCGACATCCGCGCGGTCGGGCCCGGCGTCTGGAACGGCTGGAAGGGCCAGCTGATGCGCGAGCTCTACGCCGCCACCGAGACGGTGTTCCGCGGCGGGCGGATGTCGGACGCCGCCGGAACGGCGCGGCGCCGGCTGGAGGCGATGGCCTTCGATGCGCGCACCGCCCTGGTCGAGGGCGATCCGGAGAGCCGCGGCTGGGCGACCGGCATGGAGGACGCCTACTTCGCCGCCTTCGCCGCCGACGAGCATCGCGCCCACGCCCAGCTGGTCCGCGAGGCGGCGGCGCACGGCGGCGCCTCGGCCGAGGCCCGCATCCGCGCCGACCGCAACGCCGCCGAGCTGGTGGTCGCCGCGCCGGACCGCGAGGGTCTGTTCGCCGACCTCGCCCAGGCGATCGCCAGCCTCGGCGGCAACGTGGTGGGCGCGCGCATCTACACCTCCAGCCGCGGCGAGGCGCTCGACGCCTTCTATGTGCAGGACGTGTCGGGCGAGCCGTTCGGGCGGCGAGCACCCGCGCATGCTGGCGCGGCTGGTCGAGGCGCTGGAAGCCGCCGCGCTCGGCCGGCGCGCCGGCGCTGGAGGCCAAGAAGCCCGACCTCGGCCGCGCGGCGGCCTTCACCATCGCGCCGGCGGTCAGCATCGACAACGACGCCTCGGCCGACGCCACCGTCATCGAGGCGTCCGGCCGCGACCGGCCGGGCCTGCTGGCCGCGCTGGCCCGCATCCTCGCCGAGGCCGAGCTCTCCATCCAGTCGGCGCACGTCGACAATTACGGCGAGCGGGCGGTCGACGCCTTCTACGTGGTCACCCGCCAGGGCAAGCTCACCGAGCCGCACCGCGCCGCCGCGGTCCGCGCCCGACTGCTGGAAGCGCTCGAAGACGCCGAGCTGGCCGCCGCCCGCCCCCGTCTGGAGCGCGCCCGAGCATCCGCCAGGCGCTGAGACGGCGCGGGACAGAATCCAACCTTGAGCGAGGAGGCGTGAACGCGATGCTGAGTTGGCAAGTGGGCCGGGTGAAGGTCACCCGCATCGTCGAGATGGATTTGCCGGTGCCGGGGGAGATGTTCTTGCCGCAGGCCACGGCTGCGGAGCTGCGCAAGTCGGCGTGGCTCTTTCCGCACTTCGTCAGCGAGGACGGCGCCACGCTGAAGCTCAGTATCCACGCGTTGCTGGTCGAGGCGCCGGGATTGAAGCTGGTCGTCGACACCTGCATCGGCAACGACCGGCCGCGCGAGATCACCGGCGGCGAGCCGCTCTCGACGCCGTTCCTGCAGCAGCTCGGCGAGGCGGGCTGGTCGCGCGAGGGCGTCGACGCGGTGGTGTGCACGCACCTGCACGTCGATCACGTCGGCTGGAACACGATGCTCGAGAACGGCAAGTGGACGCCGACCTTCCCGAAGGCGCGCTACCTCCTCGGCCGGCGCGAGTACGAGTTCTGGAGCGCCCACGATGACGAGGAGCAACAGGCGATCCTGAGCGATAGCGTCAAGCCGATCTTCGACGCCGGCCTCGCCGAGCTGGTGGAGTTGGACCACGTGATCTCGCCGGAGATCCGGCTGACGCCCTCCACCGGCCACACGCCGGGCCACGTCAGCGTGATGATCGAGTCCCAAGGCGAGCGGGCGGTGATCACCGGCGACATGACCCACCATCCTTGCCAGCTGGCGCACCCCGACTGGACGCCCAGGTTCGACACCGACCTGAAGGAGTCGGTGTCCACCCGCTGGCGTCTCTTCGCCGAATGGGCCGACCAGCCGACGCTCGTCATCGGCACCCACTTCGCCGCTCCCACCGCCGGCCGCGTCGTGCGCGATGGCGCGGCGTTCAGGTTTGCGGTGTGAAGGCGGCTAACCGGCGTCGCCGCATGGCCTGACGTCGCGACCGTCTTGCCAGCGTCACCTTCGCGCGGCATGTGCGTCGGTGGAGGGCGTCGTCGCGGACGCTGGGGCGTCTTAGCCCCGCGCCCCCGCGTCGCTTCAAGCTTGAAGAGGAAACCAAGCATGTTTTCGCACATCATGGTCGGCGCCGACGACATCGACCGCTCGAAGAAGTTCTACGACGCCGTGCTGGGGACGCTCGGCGTGCCGCCAGCCACGGTCGATCCGAACGGCCGGCTGTTCTACATGACCCCGAACGGCATCTTCGCCGTGACCAAGCCGATCGACGGCAAGGGCGCAACCGCTGCGAACGGCGGCACCGTCGGCTTCGCGGCGGCCACGCCCGCGCAGGCCGACGCCTGGCACGCGGCCGGCGTCGCCCACGGTGGGACCTCGATCGAGGATCCGCCAGGCGTGCGCGAGGGCGGTTTCGGGAAGCTCTACCTCGCCTACCTGCGCGATCCGGACGGCAACAAGATCTGCGCCCTGCACCGCATGTGAGGCGACGCGCCGGCCGAAAAGCGCCCGTAGCTCTTGCGGTCGGCGATTACGATGAGTAACTGAGGCCCGCGCGAGCCGGCGTCCGCCGGAGTTCGCGCGGGTCTTTGACATCGTCGATTCAAGCAACCCCGCTGGCCCGGCCGCGCCCGGCTGGGGCGGGCATCCGTTGTCAACGGCGGTTTGCGGTGCGCGGCGCCCGCGGCCTGGGAAGCCGTTATTTGTGGTGATTTGTGGTGAAACCCGGCCGGAGCTCGGGCAGCCGGGCCTCGCCCGCCGCCGCGCCCGGCGGCCATTCGGTCGCCTTGACCGCGCCATGGGGCCAGCCGACAAGCCCGGCGTGACCGCCAGCGAATCAGCCCTGGACCCGCCCGCGCGCGATCCCGCCCTCGGCCCAGGCGCGGAGACCGACGCCCAGATCGCCGCCGCCCACGCCGCCGAGCCGATGCCCCGCGAGGCGCAGGACCACCGCCGCAGCGCCGGCATCGTCGGCATCGCCGTGCTGGGCTCGCGGCTGATGGGGCTGGTGCGCGAGATCGTCTTCCCGGCCATGTTCGGCCCCGGCAAGGTGCTGGACGCCTACTTGGCGGCGTTCCAGATCCCCAACCTGCTGCGCGACCTCTTCGCCGAGGGCTCGCTGTCGACCGCCTTCACCGCGCTCTTCACCCGCATCTGGGACCAGGAGGGCGACGCGCCGGCCTGGCAGCTGGCCAACCTCACGATCAGCGCGATGATCTTCATCATCGGCGTCGTCTCGGCGGTCGCCATCCTCGGCGCGCCGCTGATCGTCGAGGTCGACCAGCTTCGGCTTCCACAGCGTGCCCGGGAAGTTCGAGCTGGCGGTCAGCCTGACGCGGGTGATGTTCCCGTTCATCCTGTTCGTCTCGCTGGCGGCGGCGGTGATGGGGATGCTGAACTCGCGCTTCATCTTCGGCATCCCGGCGTCGGCCTCGACGGTGTTCAACATCGTCTCGGTGATCGCCGGCGTGGCGCTCGCCTTCGCCTTCGACGCCGGCGCGCGGGCGAGCTGGCCGCACCCGGTGTTCGGCGTCGCCTCGATGTACGGGGTGTGCGTGGGCGTGCTGCTGGGAGGCCTGGCGCAGCTCGGCATGCAGCTGCCCTCGCTGTTCGGGCTGGGCTTCCGGTTCCGCTGGAAGCTGAACCTGCGCGATCCGCGCCTCGCCGAGCTGTGGACGCTGATGTGGCCAAGCGTGATCGCCGGCTCGCTGACCCAGGTGAACGTGCTGGTGAACGGCGCCTTCGCCTCCGAGATCAACGGCGGCCGCTCGTGGCTCTCCTGCGCCTTCCGGCTGATGTATCTGCCGATCGGGCTCTTCGGCGTCTCGCTGGCGACGGTGACGCTGCCGTCGGTGGCGCGCAGCTTCGCCCGCCAGGAGCTGGGCGGCGTTCGGCCGCACCGTGAAGAGCTCGCTGCGGCTGACCCTCTTCCTCAGCATCCCCGCCGCGGTGGGCCTGATGGTGCTGGCCCAGCCGATCATCGCGCTGATCTACCAGCACGGCCGCTTCACCGCGCGCGACACCGACGATGACCGCGCTCGTCCTGCAGGCCTACGCGATCGGGCTGGCCGGCTACGCGGCGATCCGGCTGCTGACGCCGTGCTTCTACGCGCTCAACCTGCCGCGCACGCCGATGCGCATCGTGCTGATCGGGATCGGCGTGAACCTCGCCCTGAACTTCCTCAACATGACGGTCTTCCACCTCGGCATCGGCCGGCCTGGCGCTGGCGGCCTCCTGCGTCTGCCTCGCCAACGTCTCGCAGCTGGCCTTCTCGCTCTCGCGGCGGGTGGACTTCGGCGGCATGGGCGAGTGGGCCGGCTACCTGGCGCGCGTGCTGACGGCCTCGGCGCTCTGCGGCGGGGCGGCGTTCGGGCTATGGTGGCTGACGGACACCACGTGCACGGCTTCGTGCTGCGCGCGCTCGGCCTCTTCGTCGCGATCGGCGGCGCGGTGGCGGTCTACGCCGGCGCCGGCTACGCCCTGCGCATCGGCGAGACCCACGAGGCGGTGGCGATGTTCCAGCGCCGGTGCTGACGCCGGCGCGGCCAAGGCGTGACGCTGCGCTTGCCGGGCGGCGCCGCTCCGAGCCTCTAAGTCGCCGCGCCATGGCTCTTGCGATCCGCCGACCTGCGATGGCGTCAGTCGTCCGACTGCTGAACCGGGCGCGCCGCGGCGCGTCCTCGCGCCATCACGTGTAAGAGCCTGACCCCATGACCGATCCCAAGCCCGCCGCCTACGCCGGCCCGAAGCGCGTGTTCTCCGGCGTGCAGCCCTCCGGCGACCTGCACCTCGGCAACTACCTCGGCGCCCTGGTGAAGTTCGTCGCCCTGCAGGACCAGATGCAGTGCCTCTACTGCGTGGTCGACCTGCACGCGATCACCCAGTGGCAGGAGCCGGCGCGGCTGACCGCGCAGACCCGCGAGATCGCCGCCGCCTACCTCGCCGCCGGCGTCGATCCGGCCAAGGCGATCATCTTCCCGCAGTCGGCGGTGCCGGCGCACGCCGAGCTCGCCTGGATCTTCGAGTGCGTGGCGCGGGTCGGCTGGCTCGACCGGATGACCCAGTTCAAGGACAAGGCCGGCAAGCACAAGGAGCGCGAGAGCGTCGGGCTCTACGCCTACCCGGTGCTGCAGGCGGCCGACATCCTGCTCTACAAGGCCACCCACGTGCCGGTGGGCGAGGACCAGAAGCAGCACCTGGAGCTGACCCGCGACATCGCCGCCAAGTTCAACCACGACTTCGACGCGCCGGGCTTCTTCCCGCTGACCGAGCCGGTGATCGAGGGGCCGGGCGCGCGGATCATGTCGCTGCGCGACGGCAAGGTGAAGATGTCGAAGTCCGACCCGTCGGACGCCTCGCGCATCAACCTCACCGACGACGCCGACGCCATCGCCCAGAAGATCCGCCGCGCCAAGACCGACCCCGACCCGCTGCCGGAGACGGTGGAGGGGCTGGAGGGCCGGCCCGAGGCCGACAACCTGGTCGGCATCTTCGCGGCGCTGGCCGGGCAGTCGAAGGCGCGAGGTGCTGAAGACCTTCGGCGGCCAGGGCTTCGGCCAGAACTTCAAGCCGGCGCTGACCGACCTGGTGGTGGCCCGCCTGGCGCCGGTGAGCGCCCGCATGCGCGGCCTGCTGGCCGACCCCGGCCAGATCGACGGCATCCTCGCCGAGGGCGCCGAGAAGGCCCGCGCCATCGCCGAGCCGATCCTGGCCGACACCAAGCGCATCGTGGGATTCTGGCCGGGCTGAGGCCAGCGCTCAGACGCAGCTGCGCAGCGACGCGCCCAGGGCGCCGATATCCAGGTCCGCGCCGGCGACGACGAGGTCGGCGGTCAGCCAGGGGCGCTCGGCGCGCATGTAGCCCACCTCGCGCGGGACCCACTCGCGCTCCCAGAACGGAACCATATGGGCGCCGTCGCGAGCGATGACCCGGTCCATGCGGGTCTCCAGCGCGCCCTGCACCCAGATCGTCAGGTCGTAGAGCGGCCGCAGCTCCGGCCGCATCGAGAAGAGGCCTTCGACCAGCCAGGCGCGGCCTTCGAGCCGCTCCGGCGGCAGGATGCGGTCGCCCGGCCAGTCGAAGCCGCGCGCCTCGGTGTGGCCCCGGAGGCGCAGCCCCTCCAGCGCGGCGCGCAGCTCGGCCCAGCGCAGGTGCGGCGCCGGGCCGGGATCGGCGAGGCCGAAGCCGGCGAAGAACTCGTCGGTGCTGACGTACTGCACGTCGGGCTCCAGCCGGTCGAGCAGGCCCTCGGCGAGCGCGGTCTTGCCGCCGCAGCCCCAGCCGTCGATGGCGACCAGCGTCGCCGCGCCGGCCGGCTCGATGCCGCGGATGCGGGCGGCCAGCGCGCCCAGGAAGGCGGGCGGGAAGTGATCGGCCGCGCCCTCGCGACGGTCGAGCCTGGATGGCGTCAGCTGCGGTAGTCCCCGTTGATCGAGATGTAGCCGTGCGTCAGGTCGCAGGTCCACATCACCGCCGAGGCGCGCCCGACGCCGACGTCGACGGCCACCTCCAGCTCCTTCTTCTTCATGTAGGCGCTCATCTTCGCCTCGGAGTAGTCGGGCGCGACGCGGCCGTCGCGGGCGGCCCAGAGCGGTCCGAACCTGACGCTGATCCGCTCGCGGTTGACCGGCTCGTCGGCGCGCCCGACCGCCATGACGATGCGGCCCCAGTTGGCGTCCTCGCCGGCGAAGGCGGTCTTCACCAGCGGGCTCTCGCACACCGTGCGGGCGATCTTGCGGGCCGAGGCGGCCGAGGCCGCGCCGCTGATCGTCACCTTGACGAACTTGGTGGCGCCCTCGCCGTCGCGCACCAGCTGCTGGGCGAGGTCGAGCAGCACGGCCTCGAGCTTGGCGCGGAAGTCGGCCAGGCGCGCGTCGCCCGCGCGGCCGATCCGCGGCGCATCGGCCTGGCCGGTGGCGAACAGCAGCAGCGTGTCGTTGGTGGAGCGGTCTCCGTCGACCGTCACCGCGTTGAAGGTGGTGTGGACGTAGAGCCGCACCAGCGCCTGCAGCGCCGCCGGCGCGATCGCCGCGTCGGTGGCGACGAAGGCCAGCATGGTCGCCATGTCGGGCGCGATCATGCCCGAGCCCTTGGCGATGCCGGCGATGCGCACCGTCTTGCCCTCGATCTGCGCCTCCGCGCACGCGCCTTTGGGGAAGGTGTCGGTGGTCATGATCGCCCGCGCGGCGTCCTCCCAGGCGTCGGGGCGAGAGCTGGCGGGCGATCTCGGGCACGCGGGCGGTGATCTTGGCGTCGGGCAAGAGCTCGCCGATGACGCCGGTCGAGGCCATCATCACCTGGCCCTGGCGGCAGTCGAACGCGCTTGGCGACCGCCGAGGCCACCCGCCGGGCCGCGTCGGCGCCGGGCCGGCCGGTGAAGGAGTTGGCGCAGCCGGCGTTGACCACCAGCGCGCGGACGTCCCTGCCGCCGCTGGCCTCCAGGTGGCGCTTGCACCAGTCGACCGGCGCCGAGCCGACGCCGTGGCGGGTGAAGACCCCGGCGCAGGTCGTCCCCTCGGCGAAGCGCATCAGCAGCACGTCGTGGCGCTCGTGCTTGTAGAGCCCGGCGCGGCCGCTCGCGAGCTCGACCCCGGCGATCGGCCGGCATCGCGCGGCAACGGCACCGCGTTCGGCGAGACGGCGAGACCGGGCTTGCCGGGCGGCGTGGCGGCAGGTTCCGGCGAGGCCTCGCCGAACTGGCGTGCGTGGCGGTCGGCGCGGCGCAGCGCGGCGCTCTTCAGCGCGGTGCGCAGCGGATCGAGCGCCCGCTCCAGGGTCTGGCCGACCAGCTCGGCCGGATTGGCGGCCGCGGGTCCGGGCCGCGACCTGGCGGGACGCATGGCGGGCGGTCGGGTCATTTCTTCACCGCGACGTTGGGCTTGGCGGGCGCCGGGGCCGGCGCGGCTGACGGTACGATCGCGCCCGTGCCCGGCGGCGGCGCGGAGGCCGGCTCGGCCGGCGCGCCGGGCACGTCGGGCGGTGGCGGCAGCAGGGTCTCGATCTTGGCGTGGCTGCGCAAGGTCAGCACCAGGTCCTTGATCTGGTCGTAGGTGATGAAGCGGATCAGCTGCGGGCGCACCGTCTCCAGGCTCGGCGGCGGCTCCGGATGGCGGTCGTCGACCTTCAGGAGCGCCCAGCCGGCGTCGACCTTCACCGGACCGACGAGCTGGCCGGCCTTGGCGCCCTTCACGGCCTCGGCGAGCGGCGGCGGCAGGGTGTCGGTGGTCATCATCGCCGAGGTCGCCGCCCTTGAAGCGGGTCTCGTCGTCGATCGAGCGCTGCATGGCCAGCGCCTCGAACGTCGCCGCCGCTGGCCAGCTGCTTCTTGGCCGCCTCCGCGTCGGCTGACGCTGGCGAACACGATCTGGCTGCAGGTGGATGTCCTCGCTGGGCGTGCGGTTCTTCAGGAACTCCTGGTAGAGGGCGTTCTGGGCCTGCTGGTTGACCGCCTTGCCGACCACGCTGTCGACCATGATGTTCTCCAGCGCCCGGTCCCTGGCCGCCGCCAGCCGCCGCTGCGCCAGCGGGTCGTTGTCGAGATGGCGGGCGAGCGCCTCGGCGGCCAGCACCCTGGTGTCGATCACCTCGTCCAGCACCTGGCGGAACAGGTCGGAGGAGACGTCGAGCGGGTCGCCCGGACCGATCATCCCTTCGGCGACCGCCTCGCGCTTGACGTCCGAGGCCCAGACGGTCTGGCCGTTCACCCTCGCCACCGCCTGGTCGCCGGGCTCCGGCGCGTGCTGCGCCGCGGGCTGCGGCGCGCAGGCCGCGAGCAGCGCGCCGAGCGCGGCTGCAGCGAAGATCGCGCAGCGCCGGCGCGCCGATTTCCCCTTGGTCAGACTTGCCTTCAACGCGCTCGGCTCGTATTGCATCGCGCCGCGCATGGGCCCTGCTTGGACGCGGCGCGTCAAGGGAGGCAAGCGAGCCATGAAGTTCTACAATTCGATCGGCCCGAACCCGCGGGTGGTGAAGATGTTCATGGCCGAGAAGGGCATCGAAATCCCGCAAGCGTCGAGGTGGACCTGATGGCCGGCGAGAACCGCAAGGAGCCGTACCTGTCGCAGCAACCCGGCCGGCCAGATGCCGGCGCTGGAGCTCGACGACGGCGTGGTGATCTAGCGAGATCCTGCCGATCTGCGAGTACCTCGAGGAGATCCATCCGAGCCCGCCGCTGATCGGCTCCAACGCCGAGGAGCGCGGCGATCACGCGCATGTGGACGCGCCGCATCGACCTCAACGTCTGCGAGCCGATGGCCAACGGCTTCCGCTTCGGCGAGGGCCTGCAGCTGTTCCAGAGCCGCATGCGCTGCATCCCGCAGGCGGCCGACGGGCCTGAAGGCGGTGGCCAAGGAGAAGCTCGCCTGGCTGGACGGCCTGGTCGGCCGGGCGCCAGTGCATCGTCGGCGACCGCTTCACGCTGGCCGACATCCTGCTCTACGTCTTCGTGGAGTTCGGCGCCCAGGTCGGCCAGCCGCTCGATCCGGCCAACAAGAACCTGGCGGCGTGGAAGGACCGCGTCGGCGCGCGGCCGAGCGCGGCGGCGAGCGCCTAGGGTCTGCCCTCCCCTCATGGGGAGGGTGGTCGCGCAGCGAGCGGGTGCGCAGTCCGGGCTAGACTGGGAGTCAGTTGGTGCGTCGGACATCCCCACCCGGCGAGACTTCGCGCCGCCTACCCTCCCCGTGAAGGGGAGGGGTGTCGTTCGAAGGGATCAAGCACCTGTGGCGAACCCGTGGTCGCGTTGACTTAGGGGGGGCGCTGCTTAAGTCACGGCGAGCGCTGACGAAGCGCGGAATTCGAGCAGGCGAAGCGTTTGGCCGGCCGTGCGCGCCGCCTTCGAAAGTTCGAAGCCCCTTTTCCGGACCCCGCCTCCCGCATGCTCGACCTGAAGAAAGTTTTCGGCTCCACCAACGACCGCAAGGTCAAGGCAGATGCTGGGCCGCGTCGCCCGGATCAACGCGCTCGAGCCGCAGATCGCGGCGCTGAGCGACGAGGCGCTGCGCGCCAAGACGGACGAGTTCGCGGCCGCATCCAGGACGGCGCGACGCTGGACTCGCTGCTCAACGAGGCCTTCGCGGTGGTGCGCGAGGCCGCCAAGCGCACGCTCGGCCAGCGCCACTTCGACGTGCAGATGGTCGGCGGCATGGTGCTGCACCACGGCGGCATCGCCGAGATGCGCACCGGCGAAGGCAAGACCCTGGTCGCCACCCTGCCGGTCTACCTCAACGCGCTGGAGGGCAAGGGCGTCCACGTCGTCACCGTCAACGACTACCTGGCCAACCGCGACGCCGAATGGATGGGCCAGATCTACCGGTTCCTCGGCCTCACGCGTCGGCGTGATCGTGCACGGCCTGACCCAGGCCGAGCGCCAGCGCGCCTACCACTCGCGACATCACCTACGGCACCAACAACGAGTTCGGCTTCGACTACCTGCGCGACAACCTGGTCTACGAGGCGATCGACATGGTGCAGCGGCCGCACCACTTCGCCATCGTCGACGAGGTCGACTCGATCCTGATCGACGAGGCGCGCACGCCGCTGATCATCTCCGGGCCCGACCGAGGACCGCTCGGAGTTCTACCGCACCATCGACAAGGTGGTGCGCGAGCTGATCGCCGGATCCCGACACCTTCGACCACGACGAGAAGCAGCGCCAGGCGCATGCTCACCGAGTACGGCTCGGAGAAGGTCGAGGAGATGCTGGCGCGACGGCGGGCACCTGGCCCCCGACTCCGCCGGCCTCTACGATCCGGCCAACGTCTCGATCGGTCCACCACGTCAACCAGGCGCTGCGCGCCAACGTGCTCTACCAGCGCGACCGCGACTACATCGTGCGCGACGGCGAGGTGATCCTGATCGACGAGTTCACCGGCCGCATGATGCACGGCCGGCGCCTGTCGGAGGGCCTGCACCAGGCGATCGAGGCCAAGGAAGGCGTCGACATCCAGCCCGAGAACCAGACGCTGGCCTCGATCACCATCCAGAACTACTTCCGCCTCTACAAGAAGCTCTCCGGCATGACCGGCACGGCGGCGACCGAGGCGCAGGAGTTCGTCGACATCTACAAGATGGACGTCGCCGAGATCCCCACCAACAAGCCGGTGGCGCGGATCGACGACGACGACGAGGTCTATCGCACCGCCGCGGAGAAGAACCGGGCGATCATCACCACGATCGAGGACTGCTACCTGCGCGGCCAGCCGATCCTGGTCGGCACCGTCTCGATCGAGAAGTCCGAGCAGCTGTCGGACGCTGCTGAACGCCCACGAGTTCGAGCACGACGGCAAGAGCAGGTACCGGCATCCCGCACAGCGTGCTGAACGCCCGCTACCACGAGCAGGAGGCCTTCATCGTCGCCGACGCCGGCGTGCCGGGCTCGGTCACCATCGCCACCAACATGGCCGGCCGCGGCACCGACATCCAGCTCGGCGGCAACCTCGACATGCGGATGCGAGCGCTGGCGCCAGGAGCAGGAGGCGCTCGGCGTCGAGATCACCCCGGAAGCCGAGGCCGACGAGCGCGAGCAGATCGCGGCCGAGATCGAGAGCAAGAAGGCCAAGGCGCTGGCCGAGGGCGGCCTCTACGTGCTCGGCACCGAGCGGCACGAGGCGCGGCGGATCGACAACCAGCTGCGCGGCCGCACCGGCCGCCAGGGCGACCCCGGCCACTCGAAGTTCTACCTCTCCTGCGAGGACGACCTGCTGCGCATCTTCGCCGGCGACCGGCTCGACTCGATCATGCGCACCTTCGGCGTCCAGGAAGGCGAGGCGATCACCCACAAGTGGCTGAACAGGGCCATCGCCACCGCCCAGAAGCAGGTCGAGCAGCGCAACTACGAGATCCGCAAGAACCTCCTGAAGTACGACGACGTCGTGAACGACCAGCGCAAGGCGGTGTTCGAGCAGCGCGCAGGAGTTCATGGACGCCGACGACCTCTCCGAGATCGTCGTCGAGATGCGCCGCGACGCCATCGACGAGATGGTGCATGCGCCTGTTGCCGCCGAAGGCCTACGCCGACCAGTGGGACATCGAGGGCTCGACCGAGCGAGGTCAAGCAGACGCTCGGCCTCGACCTGCCGATCGCGGACTGGGCGGCCGAGGAAGGCATCGGCGACCGACGAGATCCTGGAGCGCGTGCACGACGGCCGCCGACGCCCGCGCCGCCGAGCGCGAGGCAGCTGCTCGTCGCTCGGAGCAGATCGCGGCAGATCGAGAAGAACTTCCTGCTGCGGATGATCGACGAGCAGTGGCGCGAGCACCTGATCCACCTCGACCACCTGAAGAACGTCATCGGCCTGCGCGGCTACGGCCAGCGCGACCCGCTGAACGAGTACAAGACCGAGGCCTTCTCGCTGTTCGAGAAGCTGCTCGGCGAGCTGCGCCAGAGCGTCACCCGCTGGCTGATGACGGTGGAGTTCCAGTTCGAGGCGCCGCCGCCGCCGCCAGCTCGAGCCCGCGCGACCTGGTCGAGGTGCACGTCGACCCGCTGACCGGCGAGAACGAGCGCGCGCCGCTGACGGCTTCGCCGGCGACTCGGCGCGCCGGCCTGTCGCCGACGGCCGCCGCCCTGCCGCTTCGTCGCTGCCGGAGGGCTGGGAGCGCACCGGCCGCAACGCCCCCTGCCCCTGCGGCTCAGGCAAGAAGTTCAAGCACTGCCACGGCGCGCTGGTCTGATCGCCCACCCCAACGCCCGCTCATCCCGGCGAAGGCCGGGACCAGGCAGGACTGAGTGAGAGGCGGGTTAGCTTGCGAGTAGGCGCGCGCCGCAGACGCTGTCTCAGGATCACACGAAGAACACGAAGACAGCAAAGCTCACCAAGGGTCTCTTCGTCTCAGATCGAGCACCTTCGTGCTCTTCGCTGCCTTCGTGTTCTTTGTGTTAGCAAAGGGATGCCTGCGGCGGCGCCATGCCTGCAGGCTTCCGCGCCCCTTCAACTGAGTCCTGCCTGGGTCCCGTCTTTCGACGGGATGAGCGGGGTTCTTGGGCGGGAACGAGTGGGCTTTCTCCCAGGTTCAACCTGGGCACGGAGGACGTCGTCATGCCCGAGCAGGATCAATCCAAGCCGAAGGCCGGCGTCGAGCCGGGTGAAGAGGACGGCTATCGGACCGACACCTTCAGCCGCGGCGACGCGGAGGGCGTGCCTGCCGAGGATGCGGGCGAGCCCGACGCGGTGACCGGCGCCGAGCCGGTCGTCGCGGCGGGCGCGGAGGGCGGCTACCAGACCGACGCATTCAGCCGCGGCGACGAAGAGGGCGTGCCGCAGGAGGACCTGCGAACGCCTTCCCCGCGCGAGGGCGGCGCCCGCTAGTCCGCGCCGCTACGCGGCCCGCCAGTTGCCGTGGAAGCCGAACGGCACGCGGCGCGGGACCTTGGCCGTGGCGATCGGGCCGGCCGCGACGTCCTGGGCGTCGTAGACCACGAAGTCGCTGCGATCCTCGGCGCCGCGGTAGACCACCGCCACCAGCCAGCCGTCGCCCTCGGCCGCGTCGGCCTTGCGCGGCACGAACACCGGCTCGCCCGGCGAATCGCCGGCGGCGTAGACGTGGTCGGTGCGCTTGCCGCTCGCCAGATCGATGTGCGAGATGGTGTCGAACCGCACCGAGTTGCCGTCGCGTGCGGGTGATCCCGGCGAACCAGCCGTGCCGATAGCCGAGCCCCGCGCGGCGCTCGTCGAAGCGCGGGAACTCGCCCGCCAGGTCGTCGATCGGCTCGCGCTTGATGGTGTTCGAGTTGCCGGCGAGGTCGAAGGTCCAGCGCATCAGCTTGGCGAAGGCGTCGCTGCGGCGCCGTGCCGTCCAGCGTCGGGAACAGCGGCGCGACCGGATACTCCATCACGTCGGCGTAGATCTTGTCGCCCTCCTCCCAGGCGTTCATCGGGTGGAAGACGTAGCAGGGGTCGGTGGTGAACCAGCGCATCGTCTCGACGTCGGCGTCGCGCGCGCATCACGCCGACGTGCGAGCCCTTGTCGGGCTCCCAGGCGAGCGGCGGACCGCCGCTGCATCGCGCGCTGCAGGCTGTCGGTGAGCGGCAGGATCGGGAACAGCGCGTAGTTGCGGGTCACCAGGAAGTCGTGCACCATGGCGGCGAACGGCGCCTCGAACTCGTCGCCGGCGCACCACCTTGCCGGTCTTGTCGGTGACGCCGTAGGAGCAGGTCTCGTTCAGCGGCCCGGCGCCGGCCGAATAGGCGAACCAGACCATCTCGCCGGTCTCGGGATCGAGCTTCGGGTGGGCGGTGACCTTGCCGCGGTAGTCCTCGACGTAGCCGCGCGACTCCAGGTCGCCGGGTCCATCTCGAACGGCATGTGGCCCTCTTCCAGCGCCAGCAGCTTGCCGGCGTGCCAGACGATGTTGGTGTTGGCGACGCCCGCAGTCCTTGCCCAGCGCCGACGGGTCGGTGGTCATCGGATTGCCGAAGGTGCCGAACAACGAACGGCTCGCCGCGTGCTCCAGGCGCCACTTCGGGGTGCGCACATAGCGGTTGCGGTAGCGGACCTTGCCGTCCTCGACGAAGAAGCCGTGGATCATCCCGTCGCCGGAGAACCAGTGGTAGGCGTCGCGCGGCTCGAACTGCGGGTTGGGGCCGTTGCGGTAGAAGGCGCCGGCGAGGCCGGCGGGCAGTCTCGCCCGTGACCTCGAGCTCGAAATCGTCCTCGCTGCGCATCGGCGCGAAGTTGCCGGAAAGATAGGGGTTGGTGACCTGCGAGCCGTCCATGGGCGAGCCTCTCGGGCTGGAGCGTTGGGGAGGAACGCTAAGTCTTACGTTGTAAATTTATGCCGTAAGCGATAAGACCTGGCAAGCCCTATTTGGCGACGAGGAGTCGGTTTTGCCACGCGTGTTGAGCCAGGAAGCGGTCGGCGAGTTCCGCGAGCGGCTGATCGACGCGGCCGAGCGGCTGTTCGCCCAGCACGGGCTCGAGGCGGTGACGCATGCGCCAGCTCGCCGCCGAGCTCGGCGTCAGCGCCGATGACGCCCTACCGCTATTTCGCCGACAAGGACGCCATCCTGGCCGCCGTGCGCGCCCGCGCCTTCAACCGCCACGCCGAGGCGCTGGAGGCCGCCTGGGCGGCGCACAAGGACGACCCGATCGACGCTTCCAACGCGGTGGGCGAGGCCTATGTCGCCTTCGCCTTCGCCCACCCCGAGGCCTACAAGCTGATGTTCGACATCAGCCAGCCGGACGAGACCGACTATCCGGAGCTCATCGCCGCCGCCGAGCGCTCGCGCCGCACCATGACGCGCGCACCTCGAGGGCCTCGCGGCAGCTGGCCGGTTCGACGGCGACCCCGCCCTCGTCGGCCACATGTACTGGGCGGCGCTGCACGGCGCGATCATGCTGGCCTTCTCGGGCAAGCTGCAGCCGCAGTACGACGCCGCCCGCCTGATCCCCGCCCTCATGGAGACGCTGAGCCGCGGACTGAGTCCGCTGTTCGCGCCCCAGGCGGGCACGAACAAGGTCATTGACGCCCCCGGCGTCAGCGGCGGAGCCTGAGCGTCCCGCCAATCAAACCGGAGACGCTCGCCATGGCTGCGCCCAAACCCTTCGCGGTCGCGTGGCACGCGGCGCAGGTCGGCAAGGTGCTGGAGCAGGTGCGGGCCTATCCGTGGCCGCCCGCGCCCGAGGTCGCCGACGGCTGGGCCTATGGCTGCGACGCCGACTATCTGCAGCCGCCTCTGCGAGCACTGGCTGGAGGGCTACGACTGGCGCGCCGCCGTCCATGAGCTGAACCGCTATCCGCAGTTCACCGCCCGCATCGAGGACTTCGACATCCACTTCGTGCACGTGGTCGGCGAGGCTGAGGGCCGGCGCCCGCTGATCCTCAGCCACGGCTGGCCGGGCAGCCACTACGAGTTCTGGGGCGCGATCGACAAGCTCGCCTGGCCCTCGCGGCACGGCGGCGACGCCGCCGACGCCTTCGATCTCGTCATCCCCTCGCTGCCCGGCTTCGGGTTCTCGTCGAAGCCCGCAAGCCGTTCGGCCAGCGCCAGACCGCGCGGCTCTTCAACGCGCTGATGACCGAGGTGCTGGGCTACGACCGCTACCTCGCGCAGGGCGGCGACTGGGGCTCGCTGGTCACCTCGTCGCTGGCTTACGACCACCCGCGCACGTGCGGGCCATCCACCTCAACATGCTGGGCTTTCGCCCGCCCGGCGGGCCGCAAGGGCGACGCCGAGGCGGCCTGGATGACCCGGCAGGGCGCGGCGATGGACGCGCTCGGCGCCTACTTCCGCCTGCAGGTCTCCAAGCCGCAGTCGCTGGCCTGGCTGGGCGCCGGCAACCCGGTCGGCCAGGCGGCCTGGATCGTCGAGCGCTTCTACGACTGGTGCGATCGGCGCGAAAAGCCGTTCGAGCAGGTCTTCAGCCTCGACCAGATGATCACCAACGCGATGATCTACGTGATGACCGGCTCGTTCACGACCGGCGCCTGGTACTACCGCGCGCCTGGTCGAGGGCGGCGGCGTGCCGCTGAAGGAAGGCGAGCGGCTGGAGACCCCCACCGCGCTTCGCCAACTTCCCCGGCGAGGCGCTCTATTCCGCGCCCGCCGAAGTCCTACGCCGAGCGCGCCTACAACATCGTCCGCTGGAGCGAGATGCCCCGCGGCGGCCACTTCGCCGCCATGGAGGAGCCGGACCTGTTTGTCGACGACGTGAGGGCCTGGGCGCGGGAAGCTGGGGCGTAAGGCGTCCTCAGCCAAGCAACGCCTTCTTCGCCGCTTTCAGGAAGACGCTGGGCATCGCTTCCAGCTCGGCGCGGCGTGTCCAGATCGCGTCCGTCCAGTCGCCCTCGGCGCGGTAGATGGCGAGGGTCAGGGCGAAGTGGGTGAAGACGTGGTGGATCTCGCCGGCGGGGCGCCAGTCGGCGCCGATGGGCGGCGGCGGCGATGGCCTCGGCGTCGCTCCACGGCTCGGCGCGCCAGTCGCTGGTCGGCAGGCCGAGCATGCCGCCCAAGAGGCCCTCGCGCGGGCCGGCGCACCAGCGCCACCCGATCGCCGCGGGTCAGCAGGTAGGCGGCGCCGTGGCGCTGCGGCCGCTCGGGCTTGGCGGCGCGGCGCGGATAGGTCTGCGGCGCGCCGGTGAGCCGCGCCTGGCAGTCGTCCGCGACCGGGCAGATGGCGCAGATCGGCTGGGTCGGCGTGCAGACCATGGCGCCGAGGTCCATCAGCGCCTGCGCCCAGTCGCCGGGCCGCTCGGCGGTGACCAGCGCGCCGGCCAGCGCCCGCAGCTGCGGCTTGGCGGCCGGCAGCGGCGTCTCCACGGCGAAGAGCCGCGCGACCACCCGCTCGACATTGCCGTCGACCACGTTGGCCGCGCGGTCGAAGGCGATCGCGGCGATCGCGGCGGCCGTGTAGGGACCGACGCCCGGCAAGGCCGACAGCCCGGCCTCGGTGTCCGGAAACACGCCGCCCAATTGCCCGGCCACATGCCTCGCGCAGGCGATCAGGTTGCGGGCGCGGGCGTAGTAGCCGAGCCCCGCCCAGGCGGCCATCACGTCGGCTTCCGGCGCCGCGGCCAGCGCCGCCACGCTCGGCCAGCGCTGAGTGAACGCCAGGAAGTAGGGCGTCGCGTGCGGCACGGTGGTCTGCTGCAGCATGATCTCGGAGAGCCACACGCGGTAGGGATCGGCCCGGCGGCCGGCGCGCCCGATCCGCCGGACGCACCCGCCAGGGCAGGTCGCGGGCATGGCTGTCGTACCAGGCGAGCAGGCGCGCCCGCAGTCGCGAGACTTCTCCGGGGCCTGACGGTCGCGGGACGGATTGCATCGCATCGTCTATAGAGCCTCGATGCCGCGTTCGCTGCCCTCGCAAGCCGAAGCCGCCGCGATCCTCGCCGCGCGCCGGCCACGCCCCGCGCCCCGGCCGCCGCGCCACGCCGCCCGCGGCCTCGCCGCGACCATGAAGGCGCTGGAGGCGAAGTTCGGGCGCGGGCTCGGGCGACCTGAAGAGCCGCTGGCGCGAGATCGTCGGCGAGTCGCTCGCCGCGCGCTCCGAGCCGGTGAAGCTGGTCAAGTCGCGCACCGGCGGGGCGACGCTGGAACTGAGGGTGGCCGGCCCGGTCGCCGCGCTGATCCAGCACCAGGCGCCGCTGATCCTCGATCGGCTGAACCTCTATCTCGGCGAGGGCGCGGTGGCGCGGCTGCGCATCGTGCAGGGCCCGCTCACCCGGACCGCCAGCCGGCTGCTGCGCCGATCCGCCGCGCCCGCCCGCCGCTCGACGCCGCCGCCGAGCGCAAGCTCGCCGACGAGTTGGCGGCCACGCCAGACGGCCCGCTGAAGGCCGCCTTGTTGCGGCTGGGCCGCGAGGTGCTGCGCGAACGTCCCCGCTAGCGAACCGGCCCTCCCCAGGCCCGGGACGGAGTGCTAGGCCCGGCGCACGGAATCGCGCTCTACTGACCTATTGGAAGACCTGGAGACGCCCATGCGCCCCATCGCCGCCGCCCTCGCCTTGCTGGGCCTGGCCGTCAGCCTCGCCGCCTGCAAGCCGGCCGCAGGCCCCGGCGCCGTGGCGACGGGCGACATGAGCCTCGGCAACCCGAACGCCAAGGTGACGGTGGCCGAGTACGCCTCGCTGGGCTGCCCGATCTGCTCGAAGTGGAACAGCGACAACTTCGCCGCCTTCAAGACCAAGTACGTCGACACTCGGCAAGCGTGCACTACGTGCTGAAGGAGATGCTGACCGGCGACGAGCCGGTGGCGGCGGCCGGCTTCCTGCTCGCCCGCTGCGCGGGCAAGGACAAGTATTTCCAGGTGGTCGACGCCGTCTTCCGCCAGGAGCAGGACCTGCTGGAGATCCGGCCGCGGCGCCGACGAGCGCGACCGGCTGCTGAAGGTCGGCGAATCGGCCGGCATGACCGACCCGCAGATCACCGCCTGCATCAGCGACGACACCGCGCTGACGGCGCTCAACAAGCGGATCAACGACGCCGCCCAGGCGGCCAAGATCGACTCGCACGCCGACCTTCGTCATCAACGGCAAGGTCTACGACGGCTATCAGGACCCGGCCGCGATGGACAAGGCGATCGCCGAGGCGGAGGCCGCCGCGAAGTGAGGCGCAGGCGTCCCAGCGTCGTTGGGGTCGGCGGCTGGCGCTCGCCGCCCTCGGCGGCGCGGCCGCGCGCGCCGTTCCGGCCGCCGAGCCGGGCGACATGGCGCTGGGCAGCCCGACGGCGCGCGTGACCGTGATCGAGTACGCCTCGGTGGGCTGCCCGCACTGCGCCGACTGGAACAACCAGTTTCCCGTCCATCAGGCGAAGTACATCGCCACCGGCAAGGTGCGGCTGGTGGTGCGTGAGATGCTGACCGGCGACGGCACGCATGGCCGCGGCCGGCTTCATGCTGGCCCGCTGCGCCGGGCCGGCGAAGTACTTCCAGGTGATCGACGCGATCTATCGGCGCCAGGCCAGCATGTTCGAGCCGGCGCAATGCGCCGAAGCCGATCCTGCGCGACATCGCCAGGACGGTGGCCGGCATGTCCCCGGCGCGCCGTCGACGCCTGCATCGCGGACAAGAACGGGCAGGCCGCCGTCAACGCCCGCAACGACCGGCACCTGAACGTCGACAAGATCGACTTCGACGCCCACCTTCTTCGTCAACGGCAAGCGGCTCGCCGACGAGCTGGCGCCCGGCGACCTCGCCAAGGCCGTCCACGCTCGCCGGCCGGCGGCGGTAGGAGGCGCGCGCGTGCATTTCCAGCGCCTCGGCTCTCGGGCTTCAAGTCCTTCGTCGAGCCGACCGATTTCCGGATCGAGCCGGGCCTGACCGGCGTCGTCGGCCCGAACGGCTGCGGCAAGTCGAACCTCCTGGAAGCGCTGCGCTGGGTGATGGGCGCCAACTCCGCCAAGGCGATGCGCGGCGCCGGCATGGACGACGTGATCTTCGCCGGCTCGGGCCGGCGGCCCGGGCCGCAACCACGCCGAGGTGATGCTCACCATCGACAACGCCGACGGCGCCGCGCCGGCCGTCGTTCGCGCAGGCCATCCGGTGCTGGAGGTGGTGCGGCGCATCGACCGCGGCGCCGGCTCGACCTACCGGGTGAACGGCCGCGAGGTGCGCGCCCGCGACGTGCAGCTGCTGTTCGCCGACGCCTCCACCGGCGCCAACTCGCCGGCGCTGGTCCGCCAGGGCCAGATCTCCGAGCTGATCGCCGCCAAGCCGCAGAACCGCCGGCTGATCCTGGAGGAGGCCGCCGGCGTCTCCGGCCTGCACACCCGCCGCCACGAGGCCGAGCTGAAGGTGCGCGCGGCGGAGGCCAATCTGGAGCGGCTCGACGACCTCGCCCGCGAGCTGGACGCCTCGCTCGGCCGGCTGAAGCGCGAGGCGCGCCAGGCCGAGCGCTACAAGAAACTCGCCGCGCAGATCCGGGTGCTGCAGGGCGCGCTGCTGCACGCGCGCTGGGCCGAGGCGCGCGAGACGCTGGAGCGGATCGACGCCGAGGCGCTGCACCATCGGCGGCGAGGCCGAGCGCGCGACCCGCGCCGCCGCCGCCGCCAGCGCGCCGCCGCCGAGGCCGAAGCCGCGCTCAAGCCGCTGCGCGACGAGGAGACCGCCGCCGCGGCCATCCTGCACCGCCTGGAGATCGAGAAGGACCGGCTCGACCGCGAGCTGGAGGGCGCCGCCGCCGAGCTCGCGCGCCTGGAGGCCGAGATCGCCCGCGATCGCCGCCGACGCGGCGCGCGAGAGCCAGATCGTCGAGGACGCCGGCCGCGCGCTGAGCCGGCTCGAAGGCGAGGCCGCGGCAGCTGCGAGGCCGAGATCGCCGCCGCGCCGGAGCGCCTGCCCGAGCTGGCCGCCACGGCCGAGGCCGCCGAGCGCCGCGCGCACGACCGCCGACGCCGAGGTCGAGCGTCTGGCCGCCGAGATCGCCGCCGCCGAGGCCGACCGCCGGGCCGCCGAGACCGCGCGCCGAGGAAGCCCGCTCGCGGCTCTCGCGCACCGCCCGCGCGCTGGACCAGACCAGGGCCGACCGCGCCGCGCTGGGCCCGGCCGAGGATCCGCGCCGCGCCGAGGCCGAAGCCGCGCTGGCCGCCGCCGAGGCCGCGCTCGCCGAGGCCCGGGCCAGGCGCTGGAAGCGGCCGAGGCCGAGCGCGGCCGCCGGCGCAGACTGCCGAGTCGCAGGCCCGGGCGCGGCGCGCACGGCCGCGCCGACGAGCTGGCCGCGCTGAAGAGCCGAAGCGCAGGGCCTGGCGGCGCTCACCGCGCCGGCCGAGACGCGGCGCGTTCCAGCCGGCGCTGGACGCGGTGACGCCCGAGGCCGGCCTGGAGGCGGCGCTGGCCGCCGCGCTGGGCGACGACCTCGCCGCCGCGCTCGATCCGAAGGCGCCGACCCACTGGGCGGGCGCGGAGCGTGCCGGCGCGCCGACTGGCCGGCCGGCGCGACGCCGCTGGCGGGCCGCAGGTCGACGCGCCGCCGGAGCTGGCCGCGCGGCTCGCCTTCATCGCCCTGGTCGAGGCGGCCGACGGCGCGCGGCTGATGCGCCAGCTGACGCCGGGCCAGCGGCTGGTCTCGCGCGGCCGGCGACCTCTGGCGCTGGGACGGCTTCATCGCTCGAGAGCCGGCGCGCCGAAGCCGGCCGAAGCGCGTCTGAAGCAGCGCGCCCGCCTCGCCAGAGCTGGAAGCCGAGATCGCCGCGGCCGAGCCGCTCGCCGCCGAAGCCCGCGCGCGCCGCGGAAGCCGCCGCCGGCCGCGCCGCCGAGGCGGAGACCGCGGTTCGCATCGCGAGACCCGGGCCACGCGAAGCCGAGGTCGCAAGTCCCACGCGCGCCCGCGAGCGCCTGGAGACGCTGGCCCGTGACGGCGCCCGCCGCGACGCTCGCGCCCAGTCGCTGGACGAGACCATCGGCCGCTTCGAGGCCGAGCGCGACGAACTCGCCGCGCAGGCCGAGGCCGCCGAGGCGGCGCTGGCCGGCGTCGCGCCGGCCGAGGATCGCAGCGCCCAGCTCGCCGCCGCCCGCGAAGCCGCATCGGCCGCCCGCACCGAGGAATCCGCCGCGCGCGCCGCCCTCGACATCGAGCGTCGCGAGCAGGACGGCCGCGCCGCGCCGGCTCGAGGCGCTGGTCGCCGACCGCCACGACTGGTCGGCGCCGCGCCGACGCCGCGGCGCGCCGCGCCGACCAGCTGGCGCCGCGAGCGCGAGAAGGGGCTTGCCGCAGATCGACGCCGCCCGCGACGCTCCGGCCCGGGTCGAAGCGCGCCGCGCGCTGATGCTCGACGAGCTCGGCGTCGCCGAGCGGCGCAAGGCCGCGTCCGCCGACGCGCTCGGCCTCGCCGAGGCCGCGCGCAGCGACGCCGACCGGGCCTGGCGCGCCGCCGAAAGCGCCGCCGGCGAGGCCCGCGAGCGCCGCGCCACCATCACCGCGCGCCTCGACGCCGCCCGCGAGCGCTTCGCCGAGACCGCCGCCGCCATCCGCGAGCAGGCCCAGGTCGAGCCCGATGCGCTCGGCCGGCGCCTGGCCGAGGAGGCCGCAGCGTTGCCGAGCGACGCCGCCGCCATGGAGACAGCACCTGGCGGCGCTGGAACGCGAGCGCGAGCTGATCGGCCCGGTCAACCTGCGCGCCGACGAGGACGCCCGCGAGCTTGCCGAGCGGCTGCAGACGCTGAAGTCCGAGCGCGCCGACCTTGCCGCCGCGCTCGGCAAGCTGCGCCAGGCGATCGGCGAGCTGAACGCCGAGGGCCGCGAGCGGCTGATGGCCGCGTTCGGGGTCATCGACGGCCACTTCCGCTCGCTCTTCACCACCCTCTTCGAGGGCGGCGAGGCGGAGCTGCGGCTGGTCGAATCCGACGACCCGCTGGAGGCCGGCCTGGAGATCTACGCCTGCCCGCCGGGGAAGCGGCTGGCGGTGATGTCCTTGCTCTCCGGCGGCGAGCAGGCGCTGACCGCCGCGGCGTTGATCTTCGCCGTCTTCCTGGCCAACCCGGCGCCGATCTGCGTGATGGACGAGGTGGACGCGCCGCTCGACGACGCCAACGTCGAGCGCTTCTGCAACATGCTGGACGAAATGCGCCGCCGCGCGCCGACCCGCTTCATCGCCATCACCCACAACCCGCTGACCATGTCGCGCATGGACCGGCTCTACGGCGTCACCATGCACGAGCGCGGCGTCTCGCAGCTGGTCAGCGTCGACCTGCGCCAGGCGGAGGCGCTGGCGGCGCAATAGCGCCTTGCGCTATCACCCGCGCCGCCATGTCGACGATCCGCGACTTCACCGAGGCCGACCTGCCGGCGCTGACCGCCGCCGCCGCCGCGGGCGGCAATGGCTGGCGCGGCGGCGACCATTCGATCTGGCGCCAATATCTCGACGAGCAGCGGGCCGGCGTTCGCGACCCGCTGGTCTGTGTCGAGGCCGGTGAGGTCGTCGGCTACGTGACGCTGCTCTGGCGCTCGCACTATCCGCCGTTCGCGGCGGCGAAGATCCCCGAGATCAGCGACCTGGTGACGGCGCTGGCCCGGCGCCGGCGCGGCCTCGGCGAGGCGATGATCGGCGCCTGCGAGGCGCGCGCCAGGGCAGCCGGCTGTCCGGTGATGGGCATCGGCGTCGGACTCTACGCGGACTATGGCGCCGCGCAGCGTCTCTACGCCCGGCTCGGCTACCGGCCGGACGGCCGCGGCGTCTGGTATGGCGCCGACCCCGCCGTCCCCGGCCAGACCTACCGCCTCGACGACGACCTGGTGCTGTTCCTGACGAAGGCGCTGTAGGTCGCGGCGGCCCGTATTCAAGCCCCGCGCGGCGCGAGAAATGGCGCCCGCACCTTTATAAAATTTAAGAAAATCCCGCTTGCGCCGCTGATCTGAACACTGCTAAGTAAGCAGTGTTAGGTTTCGTGTTCGCGTCGGCGTGGGGATATGCTGGCGGCCAAACGGATGCGGGGCCTGACGCCCCTGAGTTCTCCCGATCCAGGCTTCCTTGTCATTCCTTCCCGGAGGGCTTTCACCATGAAGCTCGTTATCGCCCTGGCGTGCCTGATCGCCAGCCTCTCGCTCGCAACCCACAGCTTCGCCGACACCACCGCCACGCTGCAACAACCGGTCGCCAAGCCGACCCAGTTCATCGTCGACCACGCGCTGTGGGACTGCAGCGGCACGACCTGCGTCTCCAGCGGCGTCGAAGAAATGTACTTCGGCGCCCAGGAGTGCCACTCGGTGGCGAAGAACGCCGGCGTCGCCGTGGCCGACTTCAAGGCCTCCAACCACACGCTGAAGACCGCCGAACTCGACAAGTGCAACACCGGCCTCGCGCCGAAGACGTCGGTCGCGACCGCCCACTGAGTTTTTCCTGGCCTGCTTGAGTCGCCTCCTTGGGCGGTCCTTTCGGGGACCGCCCGCTTTGTCTTCGGGCGCCCCTGCACACGGCTCAGCCTTGGTTGCGAGTGTGAAACGCGCATGCTATCAGGCGCGCGGCTTCGGACGAGGGGGTCTTCGACGACCCTTTAGACCGCGTGCTTTCCGAGCGCATTCAAGCCTTTAGGTCGGATACAGGCATCGCTTGCATCCGGCGCTGCCAGTCGATGGACGGTCATATTTCGTGGCGGAAGATTTCGAACCAGGCTGACGTGGGCCTTCGGTACGCGCAGGCGCTCTTCGAGCTCGCCAAGTCGCAGGGCGACGCGGCCGTCGTGGAAGCCGACCTGAGGAGCCTGAAGGCCATGCGCGCCGAGAGCGCCGACCTTCGCACCCTGATCGCCTCGCCGGCGTTCGACGCCGATGAGAAGGGCAAGGGCCTCGCCGCGGTCGCCGAAGCGGCCGGCTTTGCCGCCACCACCAAGAAGTTCATCGGCCTCGTTGCGGCGAACCGCCGCGCCAGCGCGCTGCCCGGCATGATCGCCGCCTTCGAGAAGCTCGCCGCCGAGGATCGCGGCGCGGTCGCCGCCCAGGTGGCCACCGCCATGCCGCTGACGCGACGCGCAATTGCAGGCGCTGGCCGCCGCGCTGCGCACCGCGCTCGCGGCAAGGACCCTGAGATCGAGTCCCGCGTCGACCCCGCCATCCTCGGCGGGCTGAAGGTGCGGGTCGGCTCGCGCCTTTACGACGCCTCGCTGAAGTCGAGGCTCGATTCCCTGAAGTTCGCCCTGAAGAGAGCGTAAGAAGCACCCAAGATGGACATCCGCGCCGCCGAGATCTCGGCCATCCTCAAGACCCAGATCGCCAACTTCGGCGAGGAGGCCGACGTCTCCGACGTCGGCCAGGTGCTGTCGGTCGGCGACGGCATCGCCCGCGTGTACGGCCTCGACAAGGTGCAGGCCGGCGAGATGGTCGAGTTCCCCTCCGCCGGCGTGAAGGGCATGGCCCTCAACCTCGAGCGCGACAACGTCGGCATCGTGATCTTCGGCGAGGACCGGGCGATCAACGAAGGCGACGAGGTGCGCCGCCTGGGCGAGATCGTCGACGTGCCGGTGGGCAAGGGCCTGCTCGGCCGCGTGGTCAATCCGCTGGGCGAGCCGATCGACGGCAAGGGCCCGCTGACCGACATCGCCGAGCGCCGCCGCGTGGACGTGAAGGCGCCCGGCATCATCCCGCGCAAGTGGGTGCACGAGCCGATGCAGACCGGCCTGAAGGGCATCGACAGCCTCACCGCCATCGGCCGCGGCCAGCGCGAGCTGATCATCGGCGACCGCCAGACCGGCAAGACCGCCGTCGCCATCGACACCATCCTCAACCAGAAGCAGGTCAACGCCTCGGGCGACGAGAGGGCCAAGCTCTACTGCATCTACGTCGCCATCGGCCAGAAGCGCTCGACCGTGGCGCAGATCGTCAAGACGCTCGAGGATCGCGGCGCGCTGGACTACACCATCGTGGTCGCCGCCACCGCCTCGGAGCCGGCGCCGCTGCAGTTCCTGGCGCCGTTCGCCGGCTGCGCGATGGGCGAGTGGTTCCGCGACAACGGCATGCACGCGCTGATCATCTACGACGACCTTTCCAAGCAGGCCGTCGCCTATCGCCAGATGTCGCTGCTGCTGCGCCGCCCGCCGGGCCGCGAAGCCTATCCGGGCGACGTCTTCTACCTGCACTCGCGCCTGCTGGAGCGCGCCGCCAAGCTGAACGACGAACTTCGGCTCCGGCTCGCTGACCGCCCTGCCGATCATCGAGACCCAGGCCAACGACGTCTCGGCCTACATCCCGACCAACGTGATCTCGATCACCGACGGCCAGATCTTCCTGGAGACCGACCTGTTCTACCAGGGCATCCGTCCGGCGATGAACGTCGGCATCTCGGTGTCGCGCGTGGGCGGCAACGCCCAGATCAAGGCGATGAAGACGGCCTCCGGCCCGCTGAAGGGCGAGCTGGCGCAGTACCGCGAGATGGCGGCCTTCGCCAAGTTCGGCTCCGACCTCGACGCCGCGACCCAGAAGCTGCTGGCCCGCGGCGAGCGCCTGACCGAGCTCCTGAAGCAGCCGCAGTACACGCCCACCGCGGTGGAAGAGCAGGTGTGCGTGATCTACGCCGGCACCCGCGGCTATCTCGACCCCATCGCGCTCGCCGACGTCGGCCGCTTCGAGGCCGAGCTGCTGGCCCGGCTGCACGGCCAGCATGCCGACCTGCTGGAGGCCATCCGCACCCAGAAGGCGCTAACGACGAGCTGGAAGGCAAGCTGAAGGCCGTCGCTCGACGCCTTCGCCGCCGACCTTCGCCTAGGGAGCCGACCGTCATGGCCAGCCGTCAAGGAAATGCGCACCCGGATCGGAAGCGTGAAGTCCACGCAGAAGATCACCAAGGCGCTGCAGATGGTGGCGGCGGCCAAGCTGCGCCGCGCGCAGGACGCCGCCGCAGAGCGCGCGCCCCTACGCCACGCGCATGGCCGCGGTGATCGCCAACCTGGCCGCCGCGCGTCTCCGGCCCGGGCGCGCCGCTGCTGCTGGTCGGGCACCGGCTCGCGACCAGCGCGAGCTGGTCGTGGTCGCGACCGCCGACCGCGGCCTCGCCGGCGGCTTCAACTCCGGCATCGTCCGCGCCGCGCGCGAGCAGATCGGCCGCCGCCATCGCACGAGGGCAGGGAGGTCAAGCTGCTGACCATCGGCCGCAAGGCCCGCGACCAGCTGCGCCGGCTCTACGGCGACCGCTCGGTCGGCGCGCTACGAAGCCGGCGACAAAGCCGACCCTGGCCCGCGCTCAGGAGGCCGCCGACAGCGATCCTGGAGCGCTTCGAGGCCGGCGAGGCCGACGTCGTGACGCTGTTCTACAGCCGCTTCCGGTCGGTGGTCAGCCAGGTCCCGACGCGCCAGCAGCTGATCCCGGCCCAGATCGAGGGCGCCGCGCCCATCGACCTGAAAGGCGCCGTCTACGAATACGAGCCCGACGAGGAGACCATCCTCGAAGACCCTGCTGCCGCGCAACATCTCGCGTGCAGCTGCTCTCCGCCATGCTCGAGAACCAGGCCGGCTTCTTCGCCGCCCAGATGGCGGCGATGGACAACGCCACCCGCAACGCCGGCGACATGATCGCCGGCCTCACCCTCCACATGAACCGAACCCGCCAGGCGCAGATCACCAAGGAGCTGATCGAGATCATCTCCGGCGCCGAGGCGCTTTACCGAGAGCCGAGTCCGCACATGGCCACGATCGAAGCTGTCAAGCCCGCCGAAACGCTACCGCAGGGCGTCGCCTCCAAGGGCCGCATCACCCAGGTCATCGGCGCCGTCGTCGACGTCGAGTTCGACGGCCACCTGCCGGCGATCCTGATCGCGCTGGAGACCACCAACACACGACCAGCGCACCGGCGAGGCCGTCCGCCTGGTGCTCGAAGTCGCCCAGCACCTGGGCGAGAACACCGTGCGCACCATCGCCATGGACACCACCGAGGGCCTGATCCGCGGCCAGGAGGTGATCGACACCGGCGGCCCGATCACGCGTGCCGGTCGGCCCGGCCACGCTGGGGCGCATCATGAACGTCATCGGCGAGCCGGTCGACGAAGCCGGCCCGATCGCCGCACAACAAGCGCAACTCGATCCACCGCGAGGCGCCGACCTTCGCCGAGCAGGCCACCTCGGCGGAGATGCTGGTCACCGGCATCAAGGTGATCGACCTGCTCTGCCCCTACACCAAGGGCGGCAAGATCGGCCTGTTCGGCGGCGCCGGCGTGGGCAAGACCGTGACCATGCAGGAGCTGATCAACAACATCGCCAAGGCCTACGGCGGCTACTCGGTGCTGGCCGGCGTCGGCGAGCGCACCCGCGAGGGCAACGACCTCTACCACGAGATGATCGAGTCCAAGGTGAACGTCGATCCGCGCAAGAACGGCGGCTCGACCGAAGGCTCGCGCTGCGCCCTGGTCTACGGCCAGATGAACGAGCCGCCCGGGCGCCCGCGCCCGCGTCGCGCTGACCGGCCTCGCCCAGGCCGAGTATTTCCGCGACGAGGAGGGCAAGGACGTGCTGCTCTTCATCGACAACATCTTCCGCTTCACCCAGGCCGGCTCGGAAGTGTCGGCGCTGCTGGGCCGCATCCCCTCGGCGGTGGGCTACCAGCCGACGCTGGCCACCGAGATGGGCAACCTGCAGGAGCGCATCACCTCCACCAACAAGGGCTCGATCACCTCGGTGCAGGCGATCTTCGTGCCCGCCGACGACCTGACCGACCCGGCGCCCGGCGACGGCCTATCGCCACCTGGACGCGACCACCGTCCTGTCGCGCGACATCGCCGCGCTCGGCATCTTCCCGGCCGTCGACCCGCTCGACTCCACCTCGCGCATCCTGGATCCGCTGGTGATCGGCGAGGAGCACTACCAGGTCGCCCGCCGCGTGCAGGAGATCCTGCAGCAGTACAAGGCGCTGAAGGACATCATCGCCATCCTGGGCATGGACGAGCTGTCGGAAGACGACAAGCTGATCGTGGCCCGCGCGCGCAAGATCACCAGTTCCTGTCGCAGCCGTTGCACGTGGCCGAGGCGTTCACCAACCTGCCGGGCATGTTCGTGCAGCTGGAGGACACCATCCGCTCGTTCAAGGCGATGTGCGACGGCGAGTACGACCACCTGCCCGAGCAGGCCTTCTACATGGTCGGCACCATCGAGGACGCGGTGGCCAAGGCCGAGAAGATGGCGGCGGAAGCCTAGACGATGGCCGCCAAGCTGCACTTTTCGCTGGTCTCGCCGGAGCGCGAGCTGTTCTCCGGCGAGGTCGACCAGGTCGACGCGCCGGGCTCCGAGGGCGATTTCGGCGTGCTGGCCGGCCACGCGCCGTTCATGACCACGCTCAAGGAAGGCCGCGTGAAGGCCTACGACGGCGACGACACGCTGGTGTTCGAGGTGCGCGGCGGTTTCGCAGATGTGACCCCGGCGGGCCTCACCATACTTGCAGAGTACGCCGCCCCGGTCATTTAGTCGCTTGGCCAGGACGGGCTACGCTCGTTAGATAGCGGGCTCGTCGACCGACCGCTTGGAAGCAGAACCCATGCGCATCCCGCTAGTCAGCCTGATCGCCCTGGCCGCCGCCGCCAACGCCTACGCCCAGCCGGCCGCTGCGCCGCCGCCAGGGGCGCCGTCCGCGCAAAGTCCCGCGCCGCCGCCGCCTGCCGCGCCATCTGCGGCCGCGCCATCGGCGCCGGCTGGCGCGCCCAGCGGCGGGGTTCCGGCGGCCCAGCCGCCCGCTGGTCAAGCCCCCGCTTCGCCGTCAGCTGCGGCGGGCGCACCGGCCGCCGAGGCGCCGCAACCGCCCGCGCCACCGCCGCCGCCGGCGCCGCCCACCGATCCGACCGCCGTCGCGCTGCTCAGCCTCCTGCAGCAGGTCTGCATCCCGGCCGCCAAGGGCGGCAACTTCGTGCAGCTCGTCAAGTCGGCGGGCCTGCGCAAGCAGGGCGACCAGGGCTGGGCGCTGAAGCAGAAGGACTTCACGCTGCTGGTGGCCAATCCCCGGTATCCAACCCGGGCCAGTGCCACGTCGAGGTGACCCATCCCGCCGACCTCGACTCGCCCGGCCGGCCGATCATCGTCGCGCTGAACGACTGGGCCGGCGTCACCACGGCTGGTCCTCTACCGCAACGACAAGAACGTGCAGGACGGCATGCAATTCACCACCCGCTCCTGGCAGCTCGACTGGAACGGCGAGGAGCAGAGCCTGGTGTTCACCACCAAGCGCAAGCCCGACGGCACGCCCGCTGCACCAGAACACCGACGAGTCCGAACTGATCTACGGCGTCGCCAAGATCGGCTGACATCCTCAGCCCGCTCGTCCCGGCGTTTCGCCGGTGAGCGGGGTCGGTGGTGAACTTGGAGGAGCGCCTACTCCGCCGCCTCAGCCAGCGTGGCGGCCTCGATCCAGGCCAGCGAGCGCGCCGCCACGTTCTCCCAGCCGGGCTCGCCGGGCAGCCAGTGGCTCATCTGCGGCATTTCCTCGAACGCCGCGCCGAGCCGCCGGGCGCTCTCGCGCACGGTGGCCGGCGGATGGATCACGTCGCGGCCGCCGGCGATCGCCAGCGCCGGCGCGGCGATCTTCCCGGCGTCGACCAGGGTGGTCATGAACGGGTCGAGCCACCAGTTCAGCGTCTCGAAGAGCGCGCGGCCGCTTTCGGGCCGCATCCGCGCATGCAGTGCGTGGCGCTCGGCGCTCGGCAGCCGGTCGACCGCGAAGCGTCGGAAGCTGGCATAGTCGGGCTGGATCGCCTGCGCCCAGTAGGGGCCGAGCGCGTAGAGGCTGACCGCCGAGATCGCCTCTTCCATGGTGGCGCCGGTGACGCCCCACGGGGCGGACGGCGCCAGCAGGATGAGCGCCGGCGACCGGCGTGCGCGTCGCCGCCATCGCCGCGACCAGCCCGCCCATCGAGTGGCCGATCAGCACCGGCGGCGCGGGCAGCGCAGCGCTCGCCGCGGCGACCGCGTCGGCGTAGTCCGCCATCGAGAGGCCCACGGCCGCGTCCGCCGGCGCCTGCGCGGCGTGTCCGGGCAGGTCGGGCGCGACCACCGGGTGGCCGGCGGCCCGGAACGGACCGGCGAAGCTGTCGAACACCCAGCCGCCACAGAAGGCGCCGTGAATCATCAGGATCGGCGCTCGCCGCATCGTCATCCCCGAACCGCCCGCACCTCAGCCACCAGCGGCCGGAACGCCTCGATCACCTGGCGGTAGACGTCGCGCTTGAAGTCGACGATCGGCCGCCAGCGCCTCGTCGAGCTCGGCCCAGCGCCAGGCGTCGAACTCCAGGGCGCCGTCGTGGCCGGCGAGGTCGACTTCCGTATCCTCGCCCTCGAAGGCGAGCGCGAACCAGACCTGCTTCTGCCCCTTCCAGCCCTTGCCGGCCTTCGAGCCCTGATGCTCGGGCGGGAACTCGTAGCCCAGCCAGCCCGGCGTGCGGCCCAAGAGCCGCACCGAGCGAGACGCCGGTCTCCTCCTTCAGCTCGCGCAGAGCGGCGCCCAGCTCGTCCTCCCCGGCGTCGATGCCGCCTTGCGGGAACTGCCAGTTGAGCGGCGGCGGCGTGTTCGTCCGTCGGCCGAGCCAGACCCGGCCGTCGCGCGCCACGAGCACGATCCCGACGTTGGGCCGAAGCTGGGTGAGGTCCATCAGGCTGATCTGGCGCCTGACGCGCCCGAGCGCCAGCGGCTCGTGAGCCCTAGCGCCGCGCCATCAGCGCCGAGGCGGGCGCCAGCTGCACGCCGCGGCCGGCCAGCCCCGAGGCCCAGTGCTGCGCCTCGGCCAGCGTGATCGGATAGGCGAAGCCGGAGCCGAGCGCCTGGCCGGTGCGCTGCGCCTGGGTCTCCAGCGCGGCGAGCTGCGCTTCGATGGCGCGGCCGTCGAGCTGGTCGTCGACCACCCGGTCGGCCGAGGCGCGCGGGATCGCCGCCGCCGCACCTGCGCGGCCGAGCCGTCGTCGATGAAGGCCAGGCCGCGCTGGCGCAGGTCGCACTCGAAGACGCCCATGGCCGCGGGCGATGCCGACGAACTTGCGAGCCGAGGTAGTTGGTGACGCCGAAGTAGCCGGTGGCGCGCGACAACAGCCACTCGAGCCGCCGGGTGATCTCCTGCGGCGCGCCGTCGGCCATCAGGGTGTAGGGGCCGGGGTCGTTGTCCGGGATAGTCCTTCGGCTCCATCGGCGCTTCGAGCAGCACCTCGTGGCCGGCGGCGCGGGCCATGTCGATCCAGCCCTGCAGGCCCTCGGAATAGGGCACGAACGAGAGGGTGATCTCCGGCGGCAGGCTGGCGATCGCCTCGCGGGTCTCCTTGGCGTTGAGGCCGAGGCCGCCGATGATCAGGGCGACGCGCGGCTTGCCGTCGGCGGCGAAGGGCCGGGCGTAGGCCTGGGCCGGCGTCTTGCCGTCCGGCGCCGATGACCGGCAGCGGGCCGCCGGGGCCCTGCACGAACAGGCCGGCGATCGGCGCCTGCGGCAGGCCGCCGCCTGCGGCCGCCCGCGCCGCCGTCGAGCTTGGTGTCGTCGGAGATGGTGATGATGGCCGCGCCGTCTCGGATCGCCCGGATCGTCGGGCGGCGGCCGGTGGAGAGCTGCCACGGTGGCGGCGGCGTAGGGCGCGTCGCCGGCTGGCTCGCTCGGCAAGCGCGTCGCGCCAGCCGGGCGGCGCGCTGGTGTCGGCGATCCGGGCGAGCGACAGCCGCACCACCGGCGCGCCGGCTTTCGGATTGCCGGTCAGCGCGACCAGCGCGGCGGCGCAGGCGATGAAGAAGCCGGCCGCGGTGACCGACCCGATCACCGGATTGCCGAACGGCCCCAGCGCGGCGCGCGCGCCACCCGGCGGCCCTGCGACGGGCGCGGGCGGGCGGGGCTTGGCGAAGGTGTTGCGGGTCGGCGGCACGGCGATTCCAAGCCTCGCCGCAGTTGGTTAACGAAGCCACAAAACCCGCGTCGCTCGACTTTCCCCTCAGCAGCACGCGCGTCAGCGCGTCGCAGGGGGCTGCCGGACGCTACGGCTTCACCGGGATCGAGCGCGGTCGGTGCGTGGCTGCCGGCGATCTGGGCCAGGGTCGCGGTCGGCTTCGGCAGCTTCGGCGTCGCCTCGACCGAGCCGTACTTCAGGACGTCGAGCGCGCGGGTCAGCTGGAAGTCGCCGTTCTTCTCGTCGAAGTCGGCCGGCGGCGCCTCGGCGGGCTCGTGCGGCGCCGCGGCGGATCTTGCCCTCGTCGGCGTTCAGCGCGTTGCGGAAGCTGGCCTCGGTGAACTGGAACGCCTCGTTGGCGATCTGCTGGGCCTCCTCGCGCGTCTCGGCCACCTCGAGGTCCGGCTCGATGCCGGTCTTCTGGATCGAGCGGCCCGAGGGCGTGTAGTAGCGCGCCGTGGTCAGCTTCAGCGCGCCGTCGAGGCCGCCGCGCAGCGGGATCACCGTCTGCACCGAGCCCTTGCCGAAGCTGGTGACGCCGACGATCGCGGCGCGGTGGCGGTCCTGCAGGGCGCCGGAGACGATCTCCGAGGCCGAGGCGGTGCCGGAGTTGATCAGCACCACCAGCGGCAGGCCGTTCAGCACGTCGTGGCCCTTGGCGTCGTAGCGCTCGATGTCCTGCGGGTCGCGGCCGCGCTGGGAGACCACCTCGCCGCCGTCGAGGAAGAGGCCGGCGACGCCGACCGCCTGGTCGAGCAGGCCGCCCGGATTGTTGCGCAGGTCGAGGACCAGACCCTTCATCTGCGGGTCCTTGGCCTGCAGCGTCCTTGATCGCGGCCAGCGGTCTCGTCGGTGGCCTTCTCGTTGAAGCCGGCCAGTCGCACGTAGCCGTAGTCGCCCTCCAGCTTGGCAGGTGACCGACTTCGGCTGGATGATCTCGCGCACCAGCTTGACGTCGAAGGGATCGACTTCCTCGCGCCCGATGGTCAGCGTAACCGCCTCGCCGGGCTTGCCGCGCATCTGCTTGACCGCGTCGGACACGGCATGGCCGAGCAGGTTCTGGCCGTCGACCGCGATGATGAAGTCGCCAGGCTTGATGCCGGCGCGCGCCGCGGGCGTGCCGTCGATCGGCGAGATCACCTTGATCGCGCCGTCCTCGCTCTGGATCTCGAGCCCGAGGCCGCCGTACTCGCCCCGGGTCTGGTCCTGCAGGTCGTTGTAGGCGTCCGGCGGCAGGTAGTCGGAGTGCGGGTCGAGCGAGGTGAGCATCCCCTCCATCGCCGACTGGATCAGCTTCTTGTCGTCGACCGGGGTGACGTACTGGCGATCGACCTCGGTCAGCACGTCGCCGAACAGCTCGAGCATGTGGTAGGTCTCGGCCTTCGGCTCGGTGGTCGCCCGCGCGGTCTGGCCGATGTAGGCCATGGTCCCGGCGCCGAGCACGAAGGCGGAAGCGGCGATCAACAGTGTACTTGCGCATCGGGCCTCACTTAAGTTCCGTCACGGCCCGACCTTGCGGCCAACCGCGTTAAGATTCGCGCCCCGCGCGCCGCTCATCAGCTTCGCCGGATCGATGGGGCCGCCCGCCAGCCGCACCTCCAGATAGAGCTCCGGCGGCGTTTGTCCATCGATCGGCATCGCTCCGACCGGAAAGTCGGCCGCGACCGATTGACCGACCGCGACGCTGACTTTCCCCAATCCGCTCAGCACCATGTGGCATCCGCCGCCAGCGCGCAAGATGACCACTTCGCCCCACCCGTTCAAAGGCCCGGCATAGGCGACGACCGCCGCGGCGGGGGCGCGGACCGGCGCGCCGGGCCCGGTGCGATAGGCGACGCCCTCGGCGATCAGGCCGTTGGAAAGCCGCCCGCCGAAGCGCACGGCCAGCTTTCCGTCGGCCGGCGCCAGGAGGCGGCTCGGCGCCGGCGCGCCGGCCAGCGCGTCCGTGGCGATCCGCACGGCCGGCGGCGCCAGCAGGCCGGCGTCGGACGCCACCGCGTCCAGCCGGCCCTGGCGGTCCTCCAGCGCGCTCTCGGCGACGAACAGGTCGCCGCTGGCCTGCGCCGCCTTGCGCCGCAGCGCCTGCAGCGTGTCGGCCTCGGCCCCCAGCGCCTTGGCCCGCGCCTCCAGCTCCGGCGCGATCGCCTTGGCGAGGATCATCGCGCGCACCGCGTCCCTGGCGTCGCCCGGATTGACGATCAGCGGCGGCGGCGGATCGCGGCTGAACAGCTCCAGGGCGCCCAGCAGCCTCGCCAGCGCGTTGCGGTCGGCGCCGAGCCGGGCCGCCAGCGCGTCCTCCTGCGTGGTGAGCTGCTCCAGCTCACGCCGCCGCTCGGCCAGCGTCGCCGCGCCGGCGGGCCACGCGGCGGCGACGAGAGCGGCGGCAAGAACGAATCGGCGCACCCGCCATCGATCGGGTCGCGAGGACATGCGGTCAATCGCGATGGTACGGCGCGCCCGCCAGGATGGTGACGGCGCGGTAGACCTGCTCGGCCAGCATCACGCGGGCCAGGGCGTGCGGCCAGGTCTGCGGGCCGAAGGAGAGCACGTCAGCGGCCGCGGCGCGCACGGCCGGATCCAGCCCGTCGGCGCCGCCGATCGCGAAGGCGAGCTGGCGCACGCCGTCGTCGCGTAAGGTGGCGATGCGTTCGGCGAACTCACGTGAGGAGAGGCTCTTGCCGCGCTCGTCGCAGGCGATCAGCCGCGCGCCCTCAGCCTTGGCGAGGATCGCCTCGGCCTCGGCCGGCTTGCCGGGTTTGCGGCTCTCGACTTCGACGATCTCCACCGGCGTCAGCCCCAGGGCGCGGCCCGCCGCGCTGGCCCGCTCGGCGTAGGCGCGCGCCAGCGCGGCCTCAGGCGCGGTCCCGAGCTTGCCGACGCAAATCAGCGAGATGCGCGTGGTTCGGCCTTTCGTGGTCGCGCGCCCGGACGCAAAAGCGGTTCCCACTTTTGCTGGGCGTCGCTCCGCTAGTTGACGGCCGCGCGGTGCGGCGGCTCGACCGACCAGATCTTCTCGATGTTGTAGAAGGCGCGCACTTCCGGGCGGAAGAGGTGGACGATCACGTCGCCGGCGTCGATCAGCACCCAGTCGCAGTGGGGCAGGCCCTCGACGCGGGCGCGGCCGTGGCCGGCCTCCTTCAAGGCGCGCAGCAGGTGGTCGGCCATGGCGCCGACATGCCGGTGCGAACGGCCCGAAGCGACGATCATGCCGTCGGCGACCGAGCTTTTGTCCTTCAGATCGATGAAGACGATGTCCTGGGCCTTCTCGTCGTCCAGGCGAGTCAGGATGAGGCGTTCGAGGGCTTGGACGCCCTGGTCGTCCTCGGAGGTTTCGCCCTGAGACGTGGTCTCGGGCAGGGCCTCGTGCGCATCAAGCGCGACGTTGCGATTCAGGTGGGGTGCTCCCGTGGGTGACTCTCGCAAGGCCAGATATAGCAAATACCGAGGTTCGCGTCAGGAGGCGATTTGCAGCGGCGCCTCGCCCTCCGCATAGGCGCGGCGCAGCGCTGTCGAAGATGTGAAGTTCAGCGGGGCCCTCAGGTAGACCCAGGAGGGCGGTTTGCGGCAGGCCAGCGTCGAGCCGGCCGACGACGGTATCCGGGCAAACCCGAATCGCCGCGCCGCCGGCGAGAAGCGGCTCGCGATGGCCGTTCCGGGCCTGGCGATCACCGCCACCGGCGTCTCGCGCATGATCTGCGTCCAGCCCCGCCAGCGGTGGAAGCTCGCCAGGCTGTCGGCCCCCATGATCCACACGAAGCAGACGCCCGGAAAGCGCGCCTTCAGCACCCGCAGCGTATCGATCGTGTAGAACGAGCCGATCCGGGTCTCCGCGTCGGAGACGATCATCGAGGGTCCTTGCGCGAACCTCAGCGCGCCGTAGATCCGGCGGGTCAGCGCAGCGGTCTCGTGGGTCGGCTTCAGCGGGTTTTGCGGCGAGACCAGCCAGATCACCCGGTCGAGGCGCAGGCGCCGCAGCGCCGTCTCGGCGACATGCGCGTGGCCGACGTGGGCCGGGTTGAACGAGCCGCCGAAGAGCCCGACCCGCATGCCAGGCTTAAGGTCGAACCCCAACCGCAGCACCCGCGGCCGGCCCGCGGCCGGGACCCGCCGCGCCGCGCCGGCAAACCACATGCGAAAGGCCGGACTTTTGCTCACAGTGAGCCTTACTAGGCGCCATTCGGCGAGCGCGCAAACGGCGGGGCTACCCCGCCAGCGCCAGGTCGTCGGCGTGGATCAGCGGGCCGGCGGTGTAGCCCAGCGCCGGCTCGATGGCGTCGGACCTGAAGCCGACGATGCGGACCGCGTCGGCGGCGTCGTAGCGGGAGAGCCCACGCGCCACCTCGCGGCCGGCGCCGTCGCGCACGATCACCGCATCGCCCTTGCCGAACGGGCCTTCCACGGCGGTGACGCCAGCGGCCAGCAGGCTCTTGCCGGCGCGCAGCGCCCGCGCCGCGCCGTCGTCGACCACCAGCGCGCCCTGCGAGGCGAGCGAGCCGGCGATCCAGGCCTTGTAGGCGGCGGCCGGCGTCGCGGCGGCGGCGAAGAGGGTGGCGCGCGCGCCGCCCTCGACCGCCTTCAGCGGCTGCTCGCGCCGCCCCAGCGTGATCAGCGTCGAGCAGCCGGCGGCGGCGGCGATCCGCGCCGCCGCCAGCTTGGTGGCCATGCCGCCGGAGCCGCGTGTGCGCGCCGCCGGCCATGGCCTCGATCTGCGGCGTCAGCGCCGCCACCTGGGGGATGTGCTCGGCGCCGGCGTCGCGACGCGGGTCGGCGGTGTAGAGGCCGTCGACGTCGGAGAGCAGCACAAGGAGGTCGGCGCCCACCATCTGGGCGACGCGGGCGGCCAGGCGGTCATTGTCGCCGTAGCGGATTTCTTCGGTGGCGACGGTGTCGTTCTCGTTGACCACCGGCGTCACGCCCAACTCCAGCAGGGTCTCCAGCGTGGCGCGGGCGTTCAGGTAGCGGCGGCGCACCTCGGTGTCGTCGGGCGTCATCAGCACCTGCGCTGCGACGAGACCGACGGGCGCGAACGCCTCCTCCCAGGCCCGCATCAGCAGCGACTGCCCGGCCGCAGCGGCGGCCTGCTTCTCCGGCAGGGTGAGCGCCCGGCGCTTCAGCAAGAGCCGGCGGCGGCCCAGCGCCACGGCGCCCGACGAGACGACGAGCACGCGCTGGCCGCGCGACTGCAGCCGCCCGAGGTCGGCGGCGAGCGCACCGAGCCAGGCCGCGTCCGCCGCGCCACTCGCCGCGTCGACCACCAGCGACGAGCCGACCTTGACGACGACCAGCCTGGCGGACGTGAGGCGCTCGGGCGCCAGGTCCGTCATGGCCGCCATTCGCCGTCGCCGGGCGCCCGGTCCGCCTCGGGCTCAGCGCCCGCATCGCCGTGTCGCACCTGCGCGTAGGCCGCCCGCAGCAGCGCCGTCACGCCCTCGCCGGAGACGCCGGAGACCAGGTAGGGCTCGGACCCTGTCGCCGCGGCCAGCGCCGCTGGCCTTCGTCGGCGCGCGTGTCCGCGTCCAGCGCGTCGACCTTGTTGAGGCCGACGAGCTCCGGCTTTTCCGCCAGCCCTTCGCCATAGGCGTGCAAGCTCGCCGCGCACCGTGCGCCAGTCGCCCGCCACGTCGTCGGCGGTCGCATCGACCAGGTGGATCAGCGCCGCGCAGCGCTCCAGGTGGCCGAGGAACCGCACGCCGAGCCCGGCGCCCTCAGCCGCGCCCTCGATCAGGCCGGGGATGTCGGCGATCACGAAGCGCTCGGCCGGCGTCAGGTCGACCACGCCGAGATGCGGCGTCAGCGTCGTGAACGGATAGTCGGCGATCTTCGGCGTCGCGGCCGAGACCGCGGCGAGGAAGGTCGACTTGCCGGCGTTCGGCAGGCCCACCAGGCCCGACGTCGGCGATCAGCTTCAGGCGCAGCCACAGCTCGCGCTCCTCGCCGGCCAGGCCCGGGTTGGCGTGGCGCGGGGCGCGGTTCACCGGTCCCTTGAAGTGGGCGTTGCCGAAGCCGCCGTTGCCGCCGGCCGCCAGCCGCAGGCGCGCGCCGGCCACCGCGAGATCGGCGATCAGCGTCTCGCGGTCGGCCTCCAGCACCTCGGTGCCCACCGGAACGCGCAGGACGACGTCCGCGCCGTTCGCGCCGTGGCGGTCGCGGCCCATGCCGTGGCCGCCGGTCGCCGCCTTGAAGTGCTGCTGGTAGCGGTAGTCGATCAGGGTGTTCAGCCCCTCCACCGCCTCGATCCAGACATCGCCGCCGCGGCCGCCGTCGCCGCCGTCCGGGCCGCCCATCGGGATGAACTTCTCGCGCCGGAACGACACCGCCCCGGCGCCGCCGGCGCCCGAGCGGATGTAGATCTTGCATTGGTCGAGGAACTTCATGGCGGTGCGTTTAACCGAAATGCGCCGCTTCGGCTAAATCCGCTCGAACTCCAGCCAGATCGGGTCGCAGTCGCCGAGCCGCTTGGCCTCGTAGCGCGTCGTCACGTGATCGGCCCAGGGTCCGCGCCAGTCGTCGGCGCGCTCGGCGGTCCAGCGGAAGGCGGGCGAGGCCGACGAAGCGTTCCAGCGTCCAGTCGGCGTAGTCGGCCCAGTCGGTGGCGAAGCGCAGCCGCCCGCCAGGCTTCAGGATGCGCGCGGCCTCGGCGATGAAGTCCGGCCTGGATCAGCCGGCGCTTCTTGTGCCGGGTCTTCGGCCAGGGATCGGGGAACAGCACGTAGAGGCGGTCGATGGAGGCGTCCGGCAGCTGTTGGGCGAGCTCGCGGACGTCGCCGTGGCAAAGGCGCACGTTGGCCAGCTTCGCATCGTCGAGGTGGGCGAGGCAGGCGGCGAGGCCGTTCACGAACGGCTCGGCGCCGAGGAAGAGCGTGTCCGGGATGGCGCGCCGCCTGGGCCGCGAGGTGCTCGCCGGCGCCGAAGCCGGCCTCCAGCCAGACTTCCGCCGCGGACGGCATGAGCGCACGCGGATCGAGCGGACCCTCGGGCAGGGCGAGCCGCGGCAGCAGCGTCGCCATCAGCCGCGCCTGGCGCGGCTTCAGCGGGCGCGACTTCACGCGGCCGAAGGTGCGCAGCGCTGGGTGATCGGGACCATCGCCACGGCTCTAGCGCCGCGGCGGGCCAGCTCGGGAACCGCCTCAGCGTCAGGCTCGCGTCTTCTTCGTCGGCCAGCGAGCGCACCAGGTCGAGCAGGCGCCGGCGCACCCGGCCGCGCGGCATGTTCGGGAACAGCTTGGCCAGCTCCAGCCCTTCGGCGGTCATCAGGAAGGCGTGCACCGTGCTCTTCGTCGGAAGCGGCCGCCGGCCGCACGCCGTCCAGCTCGTCGCCGGTGGGGTCGGCGAGGCCGTCGAAGAAGTAGGCCACCGGCGCGCGCAGGGCGGCGGCGATCTCGTAGAGCTTGGAGGCGCTGACCCGGTTGGCGCCGCGCTCGTACTTCTGCACCTGCTGGAATGTCAGCCCCAGCGCGTCGGCCAGCTTCTCCTGGCTGACGCCCTGCATGCGGCGGCGCAGCCGTATCCGCGCGCCGACGTGCAGGTCGACGGGATTGGGCAGCCGGATCTCGGTGGCGAGGTCGTTCATGAGGCCGCATGTTCTGACATATCAACGTTATGAAGTCTTTTATCGAGACTGGCCAGCCTCGCGATTGCGACGCAGAGTCGCGTTGCTGAATTGAAACATTAGCGACCGCTGAGAGCAGCAAGCAAGAGGGCGAACGGCAGATCGCCGACACATGATCGAACAATGTTGCGGGCAGGGCAGCGGGCAGCAGCACATCGATGTCGCCGTAGGCGCCCTGGCCCTTCAGCTTGCCGGGCAGGATGCGGCCGTAGGCGTCGATCACCGCCGAGACGCCGGTGGGCGTGGCGCGCAGCATCGGCAATCCCTCCTCGATGGCGCGGTAGCTGGCGAGGTTGAGGTGCTGCCAGGGGCCGCTGGTGACCCCGAACCAGGCGTCGTCGGAGATGTTGACGATCCAGCGGGCGCGATACCGCCGCGAGGCGCGCGCCGTCGCGGGTGAAGCCGGGGAAGAGGCTCTCGTAGCAGATCAGCGGCTGCACCGGCGGGACGCCCGGCGGCGCGATCGGTCGCGGCGGCGGGCCGGGCGTGAAGCCCTGGCCGACGTGGACCAGCTGCCGGACGCCCAGCGGCGCCAGGTAGCGCCCCAGCGGCAGGTACTCGCCGAACGGCATCAGCCGGTGCTTGTCGTAGCTGCGCGGTGACCGCCAGCGCCGGCGCCTGCGCGCCGCACCGCGACCAGGCTGTTGTAGTAGAGGTTGCCGTCGGGCGCGAAGGCGCCCGGCGGCGCCGGCGCGGCGCGATAGCCGCCGGTGATCAGCGTCTGGCCGGGCCGCAGCGCCGCGGCGATCGGCGGCGGCGGTCCAGGTTCCCGGCGCCAGGTAGTCCTCGCAGCGCGTCCGGCAGCCCGGCCTCCGACCAGATGACGATGTCGGGCGGCCGGGCGGCCGGCGCGCGGGTGAGGGCGAGGTTGCGCCCCGCGACGTCGGCGAAGGCGGCCGCGTCGTAGCTCGACCGCTCCGGGGTGTCGGGCTGGACGATGCGCACCAGTGGGGCGTCCGGGGCCGGCGCGGTGGCGGCGTGTGCGAGACGCCAGGCGCCGAAGCCGTAGAGCGCCGCCAGCGCCAGCGCCGCGGCGCCGATCGCGATGCGCTCGCCGCGCCCGCGCCAGCCCAGCCCCGGCGCGGCGGCGATCGCCACGGTGATCCAGGTCAGGCCGTAGGCGCCCACCACCGAGGCCAGCTGCGAGGGCGCCGAGCCGGCGCGCCAGGTCTCGCCCGGCAGGTCCCACGGAAAGCCGGTGAGGAGGTGGCCGCGCAACCATTCCAGCAGCGCCAGCGCGCCGGCGAACACCAGGAGGCGCGCAGCGCTGCGCGGCGCCGTGCAGCCGATAGAGCGCCGCGGCGGCGCCCCAGAACAGCGCCAGCCCGGCGGCCACCAAGCCGACCGCGAACGGGGCCATCCAGCCCTGGTCCTCCGCGTCGACGAAGAACGCCTCGCCGATCCACCAGGTGGAGACGGCGAAGTAGGCGAGGCCCGTCAGCCAGCCGCGAAAGAAGGCCGAGCGCAGCGGCCGCGCCGGCGCAGCGTGGTCACAGAGCCAGAGCAGGCCGGCGTAGCCCAGCAGGCCGGGCAGCAGGCCCCACGGCTGGATTGGCGAACGCCGCGGCGAGGCCGGCGAGGATCGCCGCGGCGCGGGCGGTCCACCGGTTCGCGAAGAGACCCTGCAAGCGCTAGTCCGCCGCCGGCCCGGCAGGCGACTCCAGCGACGGCTCGGCGAGCTTCATCACGGGACGCAGGCGCAGCCGCTTGACCCGTCGCGGATCGGCGTCGGTGATCTCGGCTTCGAGGTCGTCGGTCAGCGCCACCACCTCGCCACGCTGCGGCACCCGCCCGGCGATGGCGGCGACCAGGCCGGCGACAGTGTCGATGTCGTCGTCGGGGTCCGGCATCGGCAGCTCGCGCCCGAGCGCCGCTTCGACCTCGGCCAGCTCGGCGCGGCCGTCGACTTCGAACACCCCGTCCGGACGCGGCGTGATGCGCACGGCCTCGGCGACGTCGTGCTCGTCGTCGATCTGGCCGACCACCGCCTCGATCACGTCCTCCAGCGTCACCAGGCCGTCGACGCCGCCGAATTCGTCGATCACCATCGCCAGGTGGATGTGGCGCGCCTGCATCCGGATCAGCAGGTCGGCGGCGCGCATCGAGGGCGGCACATAAAGGCTCTCGCGGCGCAGGCGGCCCAGCACCGCCTCGTCCGCTTCGGCGTGCGCCAGCTTGCCGGCGATCAGCTTGAAGACGTCCTTGATGTGGACGAAGCCGACCGGATCATCGAGCGTTTCGCGATAGATCGGCAGGCGCGAGTGCTCGCTCTCGATGATCTGCGCGGCCACCGCCGAGAGCGAGGTCTTGATCTCCAGCGCCACGATGTCGGCGCGCGGGATCATCACATCGCCGACGGTGACCGACTGGAAGGCGGCGGCCTGGTCCACAAGGCCGGAGCCGGGAAGATCGACGTCCGGCGCATGACCCGCCTTCGGCTTGCGGCCGAGCCCCAGCGCATGCAGCACCTGCTCGAGCGGGCCGGCCTTGTCGTCGTCGTCGCCGTGCGGGGCGCCCTCGTGGGTGCTGGCCATGGTCTTTCGTCAGCGCGCCGACGGCGCGTAGGGGTCGGCGACGCCGAGACCGGCCAGGATGGCGCGCTCGGCGGCTTCCATCGCCTCGAGCCTCGGCGTCCGATTCGTGATCGTAGCCCAGAAGGTGCAGGACGCCATGCGCCGTGAGGTGCTGCAGGTGATGCGCCAGCGATTTGCCCTGTTCGGACGCCTCGCGCGCGCAGACGCCGAACGCCAGCGCGATGTCGCCCAGCGCGCCGCCGCTGGCCCCGTCCACGGCCGGAAACGAGAGCACGTTGGTGGGCGCGCTCTTGCCGCGGAACGCGCGCATTGAGGGCGCGCGAGCCGCCCGTCGTCGGCCAGCAGGATGGCGACGTCGCCGGCCTCGACCCGCTCGTGCGCCAGCGCCGCGGCGGCGGCGATCTCGGCGAGCGCCGCGGCGCGCGGCTCAGCGCTCTGCCCAGGCCGGATCCTCGATCAGCACGTCGATCACGTGGCGCTCAGGTCTCAATCGATCGGGGTCGCTTGCGCGCAGCGTCGGCGTCGTAGGCCTTGACGATCCGCTCCACCAGCGGATGGCGCACCACGTCCTCGGCCGCGAAGCGCATCATCGCGACGCCCTTCGACGCCCTCGAGGATCGAGGCGGCGTGGACGAGGCCGGAGTCGGTGGGGTTGAGCAGGTCGACCTGGCTCGGATCGCCGGTCACCGCCATCCGCGCGCCCTCGCCCAGCCGGGTCAGCACCATCTTCATCTGCAGGCGCGAGGCGTTCTGCGCCTCGTCGACGATGACGTAGGCGTGGGCCAGCGTGCGACCGCGCATGAAGGCGATCGGCGCGACTTCGATCTCGCCGCGGTCGCGGCGGCGGCGCAGCTGCTCGGTCCCCAGGATCTCGGTCAGCGCCTCGAAGATCGGCGCCATGTAGGGATCGACCTTCTCGAGGCAGGTCGCCGGGCAGGAAGCCGAGCCGCTCGCCCGCCTCCACCGCCGGGCCGGGTGATCACCAGCCGGTCGACCTCGCCGGAGAGCAAGCAGGCCCGCGCCGTGGGCGACGGCGAGGAAGGTCTTGCCGGTGCCGGCCGGCCCCAGCGCGAACACCAGTTCGTTGCTGCGACAGGAGGTCGAGGTAGCGTCGCCTGCGCGGCGGTCTTGGCGGCGACCGCGCCGCGGCCGACCGATCGGCCCGCCGCCGCTGCCCGCCGCCGCGCCTGGTCGATGGCGACCCGCACGTCGGCCTGGCTGACCTCGAAGCCCTCGTCGGCGCGGTGCGCGATCGTCTCCAGCGCCTGTTTGGCCGCGGCGGCGCGACTTGGCCTTGCCGTTCAAGCGTGACGCCGCCGCCGGGGGTCTCGAGCAGCACGTCGAAGGCGTCCTCGAACAGCGCCGCGTGACGCCCGTTCTGCCCCCAGGCGGCGCGAACGGCGGCCTCGCGTCAGCGGCAGGAACTCGGAGGGACCGCGGCTCAAGCGGCGGCCGGGACGCGCGCGCCGGCAAGGCTGTTCGGCCCCGCCGAAACGATCCGAACTGGCGCGATCTGGCCGATCAAGTGTTCCTCGCCCTCGCAGTGCACCGCCTGCAGATAGGGACTGCGCCCGGCGATTTGACCCTCCCGCCGTCCGGTTTTCTCGAACAGCACCGGCAGCGTGCGGCCGACCTGGGCGGCGTTGAAGGCGCTCTGCTGCTCGCAGAGCAGCGCCTGCAGGCGGGCCAGCCGCTCGGCCTTCACCTCGTCGGCGACCTGGCCGGGCATGGCGGCGGCCGGCGTGCCGGGCCGGCGCGAATACTTGAACGAGAAGGCGCTGGCGTAGCGGGCCTCGCGGACCAGCTCGAGCGTCGCCTCGAAGTCGGCCTCGCGCTCGCCGGGAAAGCCGACGATGAAGTCGCCGGAGAGCGCGATGTCGGGCCGCGCGGCGCGGATGCGCTCTATGAGGCGCAGGTAGTGGTCGGCGGTGTGGCCGCGGTTCATCGCCTTCAGCACCCGGTCCGAGCCGGCCTGGACCGGCAGGTGCAGGTAGGGCGCCAGCGCCTCGATCTCGCCGTGCGCGGCGATCAGCGCGTCGTCCATGTCGCGCGGATGGCTGGTGGTGTAGCGGATGCGCGCCAGGCCGGGGATCGCCGCCAGCCGCCGGATCAGCGCCGCCAGGCCGCCCGCGCCGGCATAGGCGTTGACGTTCTGGCCGAGCAGGGTGACCTCGCGCACGCCCCGCTCGGCGAGCGCCCGCGCCTCGGCCTCGATGGCGCCGGGCGGCCGCGAGTACTCGGGCCCCGCGCGTGTAGGGCACCACGCAGAAGGCGCAGAACTTGTCGCAGCCCTCCTGCACGGTCAGGAACGCGGTGACACCGCCGCCCGTGCGGGCGGTCGGCAGCGCGTCGAACTTCGCTTCAGGCGCGAAATCGGCCGCCAGCGCCTCGCCGGCGGCGCGGTGGGCGCGGGCGATCAGCTCCGGCAGCCGGTGATAGGACTGCGGGCCGACCACCAGGTCGACGGCCGGCTGGCGGCGGCGGATCTCGGCGCCCTCGGCCTGCGCGACGCAGCCGGCGACCGCCACCAGCATCGCCCCGCCCGTGGCCGCCTTCGCAGCTTTCAGCCGCTTGATCTGGCCGAGCTCGGAATAGACCTTCTCGGTGGCCTTCTCGCGGATGTGGCAGGTGTTCAGGACCACCAGGTCCGCGCCTTCGGCCCGGTCGGTCAGCCCATAGCCCAGCGGGGCCAGCACGTCGGCCATCCGCTCGCTGTCGTAGACGTTCATCTGACAGCCGTAGGTCTTGATGTAGAGGCGCTTTTCGGGCGCTGCGGTCGTCATGGCCGCCTTATGGGGGCGGGGCGGAGCGGGCGCAACCTTGCGAAACCCCGGTTGGCCTAGGGCTGCGCCAGTATGCGGCGCTCGTAGTCGCGGAGCAGCGTGAGGGGCGCGGCGGAGCGCGCGCAGCTCTCGGTCCAGCGGCGCGCCATCCGCTCGCGCACCTTGGTCTCCGGCAGGCGCGAAAGTCGCGTCAGCCAGCCGCCGAGCCGCTCGAGATCGTCGTGGCGGGGCAGCGGCCAGTCCCAGGCGGCGGCGTGGATGCACTTGAAGTCGGCCAAGCCCGCCTCCGGGAAGCTCGCGAAGAAGTAGGCGAAGCGCCGACGCCAGTGCAACTCCAGTTTCTTGCGGTGCAGCCGGCGGGTGGTCTGCCCCGGGTGGCAGCGCAGCCGCACGACGCTCGCCGGGCAATTGCCGACCCGATAGCTCGGCACGAGACGGGTCAGGAAATCGTACTCCTCGGCGCACTCGCGCTCGTCGAAGCAGACCTCCCGCATGACGTCGGCGCGCGCCAGCAGGGTGGAGTCGGTCAGCGGCGAGCGAAAGAACAGCTCGTGAGCGACGCCCTCATGGCTCTGCGGGATACCAGACCGGTCCTGGCCGCTCCCCGAAGCGCACCAGCTGGCCGCCGCAGGCGTCGAGGCGATGTGCAATGAGCCAGTCCAAGGTCACCGCCAACCGGTCGGGCTCGGCGATGTCGTCGGCGTCCATCCGCGCGATGTAGTCGCCGCGCGCCACGTCGATCCCGACGTTGGCGGCGCGCGCGCCGCTCTCGGTGGCCGGATCGCGGGTCAGGGCGAAGACACGGACGCGGTGGTCGGCCAGCGCATGGCGGCCGGCGATGGCGAGGCTGGCGTCGGCCGAGCCGTCGTCGACGACAATCAGCTCCAGGTCGGCGAAGCTCTGGGAGAGGATCAACTCGATCGCCGCAGGCAGGAACGGCGCGGCGTCCAGCACCGGCATGACGACTGAGATGGCGGTCAGGGTCGCCGCGTCCGCGCGGTCAGGAGATGCCGGTCACGCTGTCGGTTTTGGGAAAGCCCACCGAAGGGCCGTCCGCATCGCCAGCCTCCAGCACGTCGATCGTCGGCTTCGACCACGGCCGCCGGACAGGCTCCGACGTTTCGGGCGCGCGGTCGCGTGGCTCTTGATCGGTCATCTTAAGGCTCCCCTGGGCTAGGGCGGCCGACTATCGGCCCAGCAGCAAGGCTTTGTCGAGGCTAAGCTCTCCGAACCGCCGGGCGGCCCGGTCAGGCGACCTTCACCATCCGCTTGCCGCGGTTCTCGCCGGCCAGCAGGCCGATCAGCGCGGCAGGCAGGTTCTCGAAACCTTCGACGATGTCCTCCTGGACCTTCAGCTGGCCGGCCTCGACCCAGGCTCTCAGCTGCGCCAGCGCGGCCTCACGGCCGTCGTAGAAGTCCATCACCACGAAGCCCTCGACCTTCAGCCGCTTGGTGACAATCAGGCCGGGGACGCCGCGCGGGCCGTGCTGCGGCGGGGCGCGGTCGTACTGCGAGACCGCGCCGCAGCAGACGATGCGGCCGTGGTTGGCCATGTTGAACAGCGCCGCCTCGAAGACCTCGCCGCCGACGTTGTCGAAATAGACGTCGACGCCGTCCGGGCAGAGGCCGCGCAAAGCCCGGCGCAGGTCGCCCGCCCGGTAGTCGAGCGCCGCGTCGAAGCCGAGCGCGTCGGTGAGCCAGGCGCACTTCTCGGCCCCGCCGGCGATGCCGATCACCCGGGCGCCCTTCAGCCTGGCGACCTGGCCGGCGATCGAGCCCACGGCGCCGGCCGCGGCCGAGATCACCACCGTCTCGCCGGGTTTGGGATCGCCGACCCGCAACAGGCCGAGGTAGGCGGTGAGCCCGGTCACGCCGTAGACGCTGAGCAGGTGGGTCAGCGGCTCGAGCCTCGGGAGCTTCTCCAGGCGCTTGCCCGGCAGCGCGGCGTATTCCTGCCAGCCGGTCTCGGCATTCACCAGGTCGCCCGGCGCCAGGTGCCCAACCCGGCTTTCCACCACCTCGGCCAGCGCGCCCCCGGCCATCACCTCGCCGGTGTTGAGCGCCGAGCGGTAGGTGACGCCCTGCATCCAGGCGCGGTTGGCGGCGTCGAGCGAGACATAGCGGGTCTTCACCAGCACCTCGCCGTCGGCCGGCGATGGGATCTCCGCCTCGGCGAGCGCGAAGTTGGCGAGCGACAGCTTCTCCTGCGGCTTCTCGGTCAGCAGGATCTGGCGGTTCGTCCCTGGCATCGTCGCGCCTCCTTGAAAGCTCTCGCCTGCGAGGGAAGCCCAAGGCGGGGCGCGCGGCAAGCGGTCAAGCTGGGCGTTGACCTCGCCGGCCGGCGCGCTGACAGTCCCCGCATGGACGACAACAAGCCCGCGACCTCGAACACGATGCGCAACGCGCTGGTGGTCATCGCGGTGATCCTCAGCGGCGCCGCGCTGATCTGGGCCGCGCCGCTGCTGACCCCGCTGGCGCTGGCGATCTTTCTGATGCTGATGATCGACGCCATGGCGCGCGACCTGCACGGCCGGGTGCCGGCCCTGGGGCCGGACGCCTCGTTGCTGGCGGCCATCCTCACCTGCGCCGTCATCTTCGCGCTGATCGTCTTCGTGGTGGCGGCCCACAGCGCCGGGTTCGTCACCAAGCTGCTGATCTACCAGCCGAAGCTCAACGCGCTGCTGGCCATGCTGGCGCGCTCGCTGCATGTCGAGATGCCGCGCACGGTCAGCCAGCTGCTGGCCGGCCTCGACCCCGGCAAGTACCTGCCGGCGGTGGCCGGCAGCGTGCAGACGCTCGGACAGTACAGCCTCGAGGTGCTGCTCTTCCTCGGCTTCCTGATCGCCTCGCGGCACGGCTTCGAGCGCAAGGCGGTGCGGCTGTTTCACGGCCGCGAGGGCCGCCACGAGGCGCTCGCGGTGTTCATCCGGGTGCGCGACTCGCTGGAGCGCTACCTGTGGATCCAGACCGTCTGCGGCGGGCTGATCGCCGTCGGCTCGTGGCTCTTGATGATGGCGATCGGGCTGCAGGACGCCTTCTTCTGGGCGTTCCTGATCTTCGTGCTCAACTACATCCCGATCGTCGGCGCCGCGGTCGGCATCTTCGCGCCGGCGCTCTTCGCGCTCGTGCAGTTTCCGACCCCCTGGCAGGGCGCGTTCCTGGCCGCCGCGCTGCTGGCGCTGGCGTTCACGGTCGGCAACATCCTCTTGCCGCGCATGCAGGGACGGCAGCTGAACATCGATCCGGTGATGATCCTGCTCTCGCTGGGCTTCTGGGGCACGGTATGGGGGCCGACCGGGATGTTCCTGTCCACGCCGCTCACCCTGCTGGTGATGGTGATCCTTGCGCAGTTCGAGGGCGCCCGCTGGATCGCGGTGCTGCTGTCCGCCGACGGCGATCCGCACAGCGTCGGCACGGTTCCGGCGACCCCGGCGCCGGCGCCCTCACGGAACAGTGAAGCCTCTGCCCTTTAAAGTTGAAGCTCGTCGGTTATCTAGGGAAGGTTCGGGTTTGTCCCCCCCCTTCCCGGACGACACGCCGGGCTTGGCTCGGCGTACGACTTGGCAGGCCCTCCCCAAGAGAATGCCAGCCTCGCGCCGCCGGAACCCCACCGGCGGCGCTTTGCTGTCTGCGCCTGCGCGATGCGCGCGCCTAAGATCGCCCCCGCAGGTCGCTGACATGCACGTTTGACGTTTCCGGCATAAGGTCGACGGATGATTTCAGACTCGCGTCGCACCGCCGAGGCCAGAAGTCCGCTGCTCTCGGCGTTCCTGGCTGCCTTGCCGAACCATCCGAAGACGCTCCCGCCGGGAGCCGAGGCGTTCGTCGAGGCCATTGCCGCCGACTATCGCCCCGAGGAGCTGCCGGGCGTGACGCTCGCCGAACTGGCGCGCCGCGCGGCGCAGCTGTGGGCCTTCGCACAAGTCGCGAAGGGCGAGGCGCCGGTCATCCGGATCGGCCCGGCGCACGGCGCCGGCGGCGCCGACATCGCCGCCGAGCTGGTGGAGATCGTGCAGCCCGACGCGCCGTTCCTGGTCGACAGCGTGATGGGCGAGCTGGTCGACGCCGGGGCCATCGTGATGGCCATGTTCCACCCGGTGATCGAGACCAAGGCGGGGATCCGCTCGGCGATCCAGGTCTGGGTCGAGCCGATGGGCCTGGACCGCACCCCGCACATCGAGGCCGGGCTGCGCGCCACGCTGGCCGACGTGCGGCTGGCGGTCGACGACTTCGAGCCTATGGCCGCCCTGATGGCCCGCTCGATCCAGGAGCTGAAGACCGAGGCGCCGCCCGACGATCCAGAGCGGCTGGCCGAGGATCTCGCCTTCCTCGACTGGCTGGCCGCCGACCACTTCGTGTTCCTGGGCGCCAGGACGTACGAATACCCTCGCGACGCCGAAGGCGGCTATGCGGCCGAAGAGCCGGCGGTCGATCCGGCCTCGGGGCTTGGCGTGCTGCGCGACCCCTCTCGCGCCGTGCTGCGCCGCGGCAGCGAGCCGGCGGTGCTCTCCCAGGCAATGCGCGCCGAGCTGGCGGCGGCCGAGCCGCTGATCATCGCCAAGTCGAACCTGAAGTCGGTCGTTCACCGGCGCGCCTACATGGACTACGTCGGCGTCCGGCGCTTTGGCCGCGACGGCAAGCCTTGCGGCGAGGTTCGCTTCGTCGGCCTCTTCACCGCCCAGGCCTACGACGAGCCGGTGCGTAACGTGCCGCTGATCCGGCGCAAGATCGCGCGGGTCATGGAGCGCGCGAACCTGGCGTCCGGCGGCCACAACGAGATGCGGCTCGCCAACATCCTGGAGACCTATCCGCGCGACGAGCTCTTCCAGGCGCCGGAAGACGAGCTGATGCGGATCGCGCTCGGCATCCTGCACCTGTCCGACCGGCCGCGGGTGAAGCTGTTCGTGCGGCGCGATCCGTTCGACCGCTTCCTGTCGGTGCTGTTCTACGTGCCGCGCGAGCGCTACGACGCCCAGCTGCGCGAGGCGGTGGGGCTGAAGCTGGCCGAGGCGTTCGGCGGCCACGTCTCGGCCTACTACCCGAGCTACTCCGACGCCCCGCTGGCGCGGGTGCACTACATCATCGGCGTCACGCCGCTGAAGCACCTCGATCCGGACCTGCCGGGACTGGAGCGCGCCATCGACCTCCTGGCGCGCACCTGGAGCGACGACTTCGAGGCGGTGGTGCGGCGCCGGGCGCAGCCGGACGAGGCTGCGGCGATCCTCGCGGTCTGGTCAGACGCCTTCCCGCCCGGCTACCGCGACCGCTACGGCGCGCCCGAGGCGCTGGCCGACCTCGCGGCGATCGGCCGGATCGGCGACGATGCGCCGATCGCCATCCGCGCCTTCCGCCACGCCGGCGATTCGCCGCGCAGCTTCCGCTTCAAGCTCTACCGCACCGGCGATCCGATCGCGCTCGCCGACGTGCTGCCGATCCTCGACAACATGGGCCTGAAGGCGCTGTCGGAGGAGGGCTTCTCGCTGACCCCGGCCGGGCGCGAGGGCGGTCTTCACAAGGTCTGGACGCACGAGTTCGTGCTCGACGATCCGCGCGGCGAGCGCCTGTCGTTCGCGGCGATCCGCCAGGTGTTCGAGGCCGCCTTCCTCGCCATCTGGACCGGCCAGGCCGAGAACGACGGCTTCAACCGGCTGGTGCTGGAGCTGGCGATCGGCTGGCGCCCGGCGGCGCTGATCCGGGCGCTGGCCCGCTATCGCCAGCAGTCGGGGCTCGATCCGAGCCCCGAGGTGCAGCAGCAGGCGCTGAGCGACCATCCCGAGGTGGCGGCGCTGATCCTGGAGCTGTTCCGCCGCCGGCTCGATCCGGCGTTCGAGGGCGACGTCGCGCACCGCACCGCGGCGGCGCGCGAGACCCAAGGCCAGATCGAGGAAGCGCTGCAGGCGGTGGAGAGCCTCGACGACGACCGGGTGCTGCGGCGCCTGGCGGCGCTGGTCGGCGCGATCCAGCGCACCAACTACCACCAGCCGGGCTCCGACGGGAAACCCAAGCCCTACATCAGCTTCAAGGTGGCGAGCCGCGAGCTGGCCGACCTGCCGGACCCCAAGCCGTTCCGCGAGATCTACGTCTCCTCGCCGCAGGTGGAGGGCGTGCACCTGCGCCTGGGACCCGTCGCCCGCGGTGGCCTGCGCTGGTCGGACCGGCGCGACGACTTCCGCACCGAGATCCTCGGGCTGGTGAAGGCCCAGCAGGTGAAGAACGCCGTCATCGTGCCGGTGGGCTCAAAGGGCGGCTTCTACCCGAAGCGGCTGCCGAAGGGCGGTGCGCGCGAGGCGATCCAGGCCGAGGCGATCGGCGCCTACAAGACGCTGCTCTACGGTCTGCTCGATCTCACCGACAACATCGACGACGCCGGCGAGGTGGTTCACCCGCCGCACGTGCTGGTCCGCGACGGCGACGACCCCTACCTTGTGGTGGCGGCGGACAAGGGCACCGCCAGCTTCTCCGACATCGCCAATTCCGTCGCCGAGTCCTACGGCTTCTGGCTTGGCGACGCGTTCGCCTCCGGCGGTTCGGCCGGCTACGACCACAAGGCCATGGGCATCACCGCCCGTGGGGCCTGGGAGGGCGTCAAGCGCCACTTCCGCGAGCTCGGCAAGGACATCCAGCGCGAGGCGTTCACCTGCGTCGGCATCGGCGACATGTCGGGCGACGTGTTCGGCAACGGCATGCTGCTGTCGAAGCAGACGCGCCTCGTCGCCGCCTTCGACCACCGCCACGTCTTCCTCGATCCCGACCCCGACCCGGCCACCAGCTGGGCCGAGCGCAAGCGCCTGTTCGACCTGCCGACCTCGTCGTGGGCCGACTACGACGCCAAGCTGATTTCGGAAGGCGGCGGGATCTTCCCGCGCACCCTGAAATCCGTGCCGCTGAGCGCCGAAGTGAAGGCGCTGCTCGACCTGCGGGTCGACGCGCTGACGCCGGCCGACCTGATCGGCGCGATCCTGCGGGCCCGCGTCGAGCTGCTCTACCTCGGCGGCATCGGCACCTACGTGAAGGCGACCGCCGAGACCAACCTGCAGGTCGGCGACAAGGCCAACGACCTGGTGCGCATCAACGGCCGCGACCTGCGCTGCCGGGTGGTCGGCGAGGGCGCCAACCTCGGCTTCACGCAAGCCGGTCGCATCGAGTACGCGCTGGACGGCGGGCGGATCGACACCGACGCCATCGACAACTCGGCCGGCGTCGACACCTCCGACCACGAGGTGAACATCAAGATCCTCACCGGCATGGCCGAGCGCTCGGGCAAGCTGAAGAAGAAGGCGCGCGACCCGCTGCTGGCCTCGATGACCGGCGAGATCGCCGCCCACGTGCTGGCCCACAACTACGACCAGACGCTGGCGCTCTCGCTGCTGGAAGCCGAGGCGGTCGACGATCTCGGCGCGCAGGCCGCGTTCATGGACGACCTCGAGGCGCGCGGCCGGCTCGACCGGGCGCTGGAGGGCCTGCCGGGGCCCGCCGAGATCGCCGAGCGCTCGAAGGGCGGCCGCGGCCTCACCCGGCCCGAGCTCGCGGTGCTGCTGGCCTACGGCAAGCTCGACCTGTGCGAGGACGTGGTGACGTCGTCCGGCCCGGACGATGCGCACTTCTTCAAGACCCTGAAGGGCTATTTCCCCAAGGAACTGGGGCCGTTCGAGGACGAGATGCGCCGCCACCGGCTGCGCCGCGAGATCATCGTCACCGTCCTCGCCAACGACATGGTCAACCTGTGCGGTCCGACCTTCGCCACCCGCCTGATGGCGGCCGCCGGCTGCGACGTCGCCGAGCTGGTGGTGAGCTTCGAGGCGGCGCGCGAGGTGCTGGGCTTCGGCGAGGTGTGGTCGCGGGTCGCGGCGCTCGACGGCAAGGCGCCGGCGGCGGGACAGACCGGCCTCTTCCGCGAGCTCGCCTACGTGCTGCGCGGCCAGACCTTCTGGCTGGCGCGGCGTGCGGCGCGCGGTGGCGAGGCGCTGGGCGTCGACGCGCTGATCGAGGCCTACCGTCCGGCGGCGAACGAGCTGAAGGCGCTCTTCCCGCAGGTGCTCTCGCCGTTCGAGCAGAAGGCGGCGGTGCGCCGGGCGGCCGGCTGGATCAAGGCCGGCGCTCCGAAGGAGATCGCTCACCAGATCGCGCTCTACCGGCCGCTGTCGATCGGCCCGGTGCTGGCCGACCTGGCACACGCGGCGGAGTGGCCGCTGGGGCCGGCCGCGCAGCTCTATCACCATATCGGCGGCGCCTTCGCCTTCGACCGGCTGCGCGCCGCGGCCGGCTCGCGCAACACCGGCGACGACGCCTATGAACGGCTGGCCGTGCGCCGGCTGATCGAGGACATGCTGGACGAGCAGGCCGCCCTCACCCAGGCGGTGATGGCGCACGCCGGCCGTCCCAAGGAGGGCGCCGACGCGAACGCCGCCAAAGCCGCGGTGGCGTCCTGGAGCGCCGCAAAGGCCGATCAGGTGCGGGCCGCCAAGTCGACCATCGCCGCGATCGAAAAGGACGGCGGCGGCTGGAGCTTCGCCAAGCTGACGATCGCCAACGCGGAGCTGCGGGCGCTGACGTAGGGGCTGGGGTCGCGGCCTTGCGCCCCCTCCGCTGCCCGGAACGATGCGTCAAAACGCCGAACCCTGCTCTTGCGAATGAGTTGCAAACGCACCACCTCATGCTATGAAGCGGTCGCGCTTCGAGTCGAGGGTTCGGGTCCGAGCATGTACGTCTGCAACTGCAACGGCATCCGCGAGCGGCGGGCCCGCGCCCTGATCGAGGCCGGCGCGACGACGCCCGCCCAGATCTTCCGCGGCTGCCAGGCCAGGCCGCGCTGCGCCCGCTGCGTCTGCGACATGCGCAAGATGATCGACAAATCGGTGTTGCCGGTGAGGATGGCCGCCGAATAGGATCGCCCCTCAACGGGAGCGGCCCATGCAAGGCGACCGGGCGATCATCGAGCGCCTCAACGAGGTGCTCACCAACGAGCTGACCTCGGTCAACCAGTACTTCCTGCACGCCCGCATGCTGCAGAACTGGGGCTACAAGCGCCTCGGCAAGCTGATCTACGACGAATCGATCGGCGAGATGCGGCACGCCGACAAGCTGATCCACCGCATCCTGTTCCTCGAAGGCCTGCCCAACCTGCAGGACCTGCGCAAGCTGGCGATCGGCGAGAGCGTGCTGGAGACGCTGAACGCCGACCTGGCGCTGGAGCGCCGCGGCCGCGTCACGCTGGTCGCCGGCGTCGCCCAGTGCGAGGCGGCGCCGGACTTCGTCAGCCGCGAGATCCTGGTCGAGATCCTGCGCGACACCGAGGACCACATCGACTTCCTGGAGACCCAGCTGCAGCTGGCCGCCTCGCTCGGCGAGCCGAACTACCTGCAGAGCGCCGCCGGCGAGCTGGAGGAGTAGGCGCGGCTCTCCTCCCCCGCAGGGGGAGGTGTCCGCGGAGCGGACGGAGGGGGTACGTTGCAGCGCGCCAACCCATCCAAAATGCCCGCGGCCTCCCGTCTTCCATTCGAGTGGCGGCGTACCCCCTCCACCACTTCGTGGTCCCCCTCCCCCTGCGGGGGAGGAGAAACTTACCCCGCCGCCGCCTCCACCAGCGGCGCCTCGTAGGCGGCCATCATGGCCATGTTCAGGATCTTCGAGACCGAGGCCGACAGCGGGCAGATCTGCACCGACTTGGAGAGGCCCAGCAGGATCGGCCCCACCACGGTCGCCTCGCCGAGCGCTGCCACCAGCTTGGTGGAGATCGAGGCCGAGTGGATGGCCGGCATGATCAGCACGTTGGCCGGGCCGGTCAGGCGCATGAACGGATAGTCGGCGCGGCGCTCCGGATCGAGCGCCAGCTCCGGCGGCATCTCGCCCTCGTATTCGAAGCCGACGTCGCCGCGCGCATCCAGCATCGCCACGGCGGCGCGCATCTTCTCGGCGCGCTCGCCATCGGGGTTGCCGAACGCCGAGTAGGACATGAACGCCACGCGCGGCGTGAAGCCCAGCCGCTTCACCGCCGCGGCCGCCTCGATGGCGATCTCCACGATGTCCTCGGAGCTCCGGCATCTCGGTGACGTTGGTGTCGGCGATGAAGAGGGTGCGGCCCTTGGAGAGCACGATCGACATGCCGATGAGCCGACCGCCCGGCGCCGGGTCGATCACCCGCAGCACCTCCTCCAGCGCCTGGTCGAAGGCGCGGGTGACGCCAGTGACCATGCCGTCGGCGTAGCCGCAGCGCCACGTAGCAGGCGGCGAACGAGTTGCGGTCCTGGTTGATCAGCCGCAGCACGTCGCGGCGCAGGTAGCCGCGCCGCTGCAGCCGCTCGTAGAGGAAGTCGACGAACTCCGAATTGTGCCGCGATAGACGGGCGTTCAGCACCTCCAGCTTCGCCTCGGCCGGGTCGAGGCCGGCGGCGCGCATGTTCTCGTCGACCAGCTCCTCGCGGCCGATCAGCACCGCACGCCCAAGTCCCTGGCTCTGGAAGGCGTGGGCGGCGCGGATCACCGCCGGCTCCTCGCCCTCGGCGAAGACGATCTTCTTCTGGCGACCCGACATGCACCGCGCCGGAGATCTTCTGCAGGAAGCCGGCGGTGGGATCGAGCCGCCGGGCCAGCGCCTCGCGGTAGGCGTCCATGTCCGGGATCGGCCGGCGCGCGACGCCGGTGTCCATCGCCGCCTGGGCGACGAACGGCGGGATGTACCAGATCAGCCGCGGGTCGAACGGCGAGGGGATGATGTAGTCGGGGCCGAACTTCAGGTGCCCGCCGTGGTAGGCGGCCGCCACCTCGTCCGGCACGTCCTCGCGGGCCAGCTGCGCCAGCGCGTTGGCGCAGGCGATCTTCATCTCCATGTTCACCCGCCGGGCGCGCACGTCGAGCGCGCCGCGGAAGATGTAGGGAAAGCCCAGCACGTTGTTGACCTGGTTCGGATAGTCCGACCGGCCGGTGGCGACGATGGCGTCGGGCCGCACCGCCTTGGCGTCCTCCGGGGTGATCTCCGGGTCGGGATTGGCCATGCGCGAAGATGATCGGGCGCGTCGCCATCCGCTTCACCGTCGTCGCCAGTCAGCGCGCCCTTCACCGAGAGGCCGAAGAAGGCGTCGGCGCCCTTCAGCGCGTCGGCCAGCGTGCGGGCGGCGGTGTCGACCGCGTGGGCGCACTTCCACTGGTTCATGGACTCGGTGCGGCCGCGGTAGATGACGCCCTTGGTGTCGACCGCGATGCAGTTCTCCGGCCGCACACCCATCGCCTTGATCAGGTCCAGCGTGGCGATGCCGGCCGCGCCGGCGCCGTTCAGCACCAGCTTGATGTCCGAGAGCTTGCGGCCGGTGATCTCGCAGGCGTTGATCAGCCCGGCGGCCGAGATGATCGCGGTGCCGTGCTGGTCGTCGTGGAACACCGGGATGTCGAGCAGCTCCTGCAGCTCGGTCTCGATGCGGAAGCACTCCGGGCTCTTGATGTCCTCCAGATTGATGCCGCCGTAGGTGATGCCGATGTTCTTCACGACGGTGATGACTCTCGTCGGGGTCGCGGGAGAGCGACCTCGACGTCGATCGAGTCGACGTCGGCGAAGCGCTTGAAGAGCACCGCCTTGCCTTCCATCACCGGCTTGGCGGCCAGCGCGCCGAGATCGCCCAGGCCGAGGATGGCGGTGCCGTTGGAGATCACCGCCACCAGGTTGCCCTTCGAGGTGTAGTCGTAGGCGGTGTCGGGGTCCTCGGCGATCTTCAGCACCGGCACGGCGACGCCCGGCGAGTAGGCCAGCGACAGGTCGCGCTGCGTCGCCATCGGCTTGGTGGGCGACCACGGCGATCTTGCCGGGCGTCGGCTCCTTGTGGAACGCCAGCGCCTCGTCGTCGGTGAAGGTGCGTCTCTCGTCGCTCATGCGGCGCTCTGGGCTTTCTGGCTCAAGGTGCGGGAAGGGCCGTATCCCTAGTGCGGCTGGCGGCAAAGGGGAAGCATAGCGCCACGCGGCGGCTCTGCTAGGTTGCGCCGCCTTGCAAGGGCCTGGGAGTGGTGAAACCGGCGATGGCCTCCGAGACCAAGCCGCTGAAGATCGGCATCGCCGGCGCGCTCGGCCGGATGGGCCGCGCGGTGGCGGCGGCGCTGGAGGGGCGGGCGGACGCGCAGATCGCGCTGGCGTTCGACCAGCCGGGCACCGAGGGCCAGAGCGCCGGCGCGCTGGCCCTGGGCCGCGCCGACGACATCGGTGGCTGCGACGTGGTGATCGACTTCACGACCCCGGCCGCCTCGGCGGCGCTCGCCGAGGCGGCGGCGGCGCGCGGCGGCCCGGCGCTGGTGGTCGGCGCGACCGGCTGGACGGACCGCGACGACGCGCGGCTGAAGGCGGCGGCGGCGCGGGTGGCGATCGTGCGGGCCGGCAACTATTCGCTTGGGCTCAACATGCTGGTCGGCGTCGTCGAGCAGGTCGCCCGCGCAGCTGCCGGGCCGCGGACTGGGACATCGAGCTGTTCGAGGCGCACCACCGGCGCAAGGTCGACGCGCCCTCCGGCACCGCGCTGATGCTGGGGGAAGCCGCCGCCCGTGGGCGCGGCGTCGGGCTTCGGCCAGGCGCGGCTCGCGGCGCGAGAAGGGATCACCGGGCCCCGGCCCGAGGGCGCGATCGGCTTTTCGGCGATGCGCGCCGGCGGGCTGGTCGGCGAGCACGAGGTGGTGTTCGCCTCCGACGACGAGGTGCTGACGCTGAAGCACTCGGCCCGCGACCGCTCGCTCTTCGCCCGCGGGGCGATCGCGGCGGCGCTCTGGGTCGCCGGCAAGCCGCCCGGGCTCTACGACATGCAGGACGTGCTGGGCTTCCGGAGCTAGCTGCGATGGACGACATCCTGAAGCTCGACGCGACCGGCCAGCTGGCCGCCCTCGCCGCCAAGCGGATCAGCGCGCTGGAGCTGCTCGAGGCGGCGCTGAAGCGCCACGAGGAAGCGAACCGGCCGCTGAACGCCGTCGTCGCCCGCGACCTCAGCCCGCGCCGTCGAGCGGGCCAGGGCGATCGACGACCATCGCGCCCGGGGCGACGCAGCTGGGGCCGCTGGCCGGCCTGCCGATGACGGTCAAGGACACCTTCGACGCGGTCGGCATGCCGGCCTCGTCCGGGCTGGATGTCTTCCGGCACGGCGCGCGGCCGGACGCGGCCGCGGTGGCCCACGCCCGCCAGGCCGGCGCGGTGATCTGGGGCAAGACCAACGTGCCGGTGATGGCTGGCGACTTCCAGACCTTCAACGACCTCTACGGGACCACCAACAACCCGTGGGACCTGACCCGCACCAGCGGCGGCTCGTCGGGCGGCGCGGCGGCGGCGCTGGCGGCGCGGATCACCGCGCTGGAAATCGGCTCGGACATCGGCGGCTCGCTGCGCACCCCCGCCTCGTTCTGCGGCGTCTATTCGCACAAGCCGACCTGGGGCCTGATTTCGCAGCTCGGCCACGTGCCGCCACAGCCCGGTTCGCTCGCCGAGCGCGACCTCAACGTGGTCGGTCCGATGGCCCGCTCGGCGCGCGACCTGCGCCTGCTGCTGAGCGTGCTGGAAGGCGGCGTCGGCTCGCGCGGCCATGTCCCGACGGCGGCGTTGAAGGGCTTGCGGATCGGGCTCTGGACCGAGCAGCCGGAGTTCGTGCTCGATCCCGAGGTGAAGGCGCGCGTCGAGGCGTTCGCGGCCGAGCTCGCGAGAGAGGGGGTCGAGGTGACGCGGGTCACGAGCCCCGTCGATTGCACGGCGCTGCTGGCGGCCTACCGCACGCTGCTGGCCGGCGTGCTGGCCGAGGACCTGCCGCCCGCCGCCCTGAAGCAGATGCAGCGCAGCCGGCCGGGCGCGAAGATCGCGCTCTCGATGGGCGCGGGGGCCGACTCCGCGGCGGCGCTGGCGCTGGCCTACACCCAGAGCCACCTCGAATGGCTGGCCGCCAACGAGGTCCGCGCCCGGCTCGCCGCCGAGGCGCGCAAGCTGTTCGACCGGTTCGACGCCATCCTCGCGCCGATCGGCCCGGTCCCGGCCTTCCCGCACGACCACCGCCCGTTCGAGAAACGCACGATCACGCTGTCGGACGGGACCAGCGCGCCCTACCTCGCGCTGCTGCGCTGGATCGCGCTGGCCTCGGCCTGTGGGCTGCCGGCGACCGCCATCCCGGTCGGCCGCACGCCGGCGGGCCTGCCGGTCGGCGCGCAGCTGATCGGTCCACGCGGCGGCGACTATCGCAACCTCGCCATCGCCGAGGCGATCGAGGCGGCGATGGGTGGCTTTGCGCCGCCGCCGGAGGCCGCTCTACAAGCTGCGCCAGTCGCCGCACCCTCTTGAAGAGCCACCGTCCGGCGCCTTAGTTCGGGGGCCATGAGCGAAGAGGTCTTCATCGGCGGCGTCACCCGCTCGTGGCTGCGGGCCCGCAGCCAGAACGAGCGCTACGCGGTCTGGAAGCGCGCCAAGGCGTTGCACTCGGCCGAGGGCAACCACCTGGCCCGCGCCATCGAGCTCCTGGGCCTGCCCTACGCCGAGCCGGAGCCGCTGGGCGACGGCGACGAGCTTTTGGAGCGGATGCGCGCCATCATGGCCGAGCCACGCGCCAGGGCCGCCGCGGTGGAGGCGACGCTCGACGGCAACGCGGCGATGGCCGGCATCGACGTGCTGATGCACGAGGAGCTCGGCGAGACCTACCGCCGCAACGAGGCCGCCGTCCCCACCGCCCAGAAGCTCACCGCCGAGCTGATGGAAGGGCTGGGGTACGCCGAAGCCGGCTCGAAGGACCTCCCGGCCCGCTGCGTGGCGCGGACGGGGGTCTTCTGGCGCCGAGGGCCGAGGTAGCCGCCCAGGGATGCCTCCAGGAGGCCGAGAAACGGCCGCTGGAGGCCCGCGGCGGGGGTGGGCGCTAGGGTACTACCAGTGACGTTACGAATCCCGCGTACGGGCTTCCCTGGGGCCGTTAGCGTCGATTTGACATTTCGGGACACCTGAACCTGGCCGGTTAGCGATCCGCCCGCTTCAGCGGCCGCGCCGCCCGCAGCGCCGAGGCCGCCCGCGCCAGCTGTTCGATCTTGGCGAAGTCGCCGGCCTCGATGGCGGCGCGCGGGGCGATCCAGGAGCCGCCGACGCAGATCACGTTGGGCAACGCGAGATAGGCGAGCGCGCTCTGCGCATCGATCCCGCCGGTGGGGCAGAAGCGCATCGCCGGGAACGGACCGGCGAGCGCCTTCAGCGCCTCGACGCCGCCGGCCGGCGCGGCCGGGAAGAACTTGGCGACCGTGAAGCCGGCCTCCATCACCCGCATCAGCTCGCTCGCGGTCTGCACCGCCGGCACATAGGGCAGCGTCGACGCCCAGGCGGCGTCCATCAGCGCCGGCGTCGCGCCCGGCGAGATGGCGAACTTCGCCCCCGCCGCGGCCGCCGCGTCGAAGTCGGCCGGGGTCAGCACGGTGCCGACGCCGGGGATGGCGTCCGGCACCTCGGCGGCGATGGCGCGCACCGCCTCCAGCGCCCGCTCGGTGCGCAGGGTGATCTCGATCGCCCGCACCCCACCGGCGACCAGGGCCCTGGCCAGCGGCACGGCGTGGGCGGGATCGTCGATCACCACCACCGGCAGCACCGGTCCGCTCGCCAGGATGTCTTCGACGGGCAATGGCGTTGGGGTCATCGTGTTGCTCCAGCTTCGGCCTTGCAGAAACCGGCCTGGCGGCGTGACGTTTCCCACAGGCCCTCAACAACGATCAAGGCGCGGCCATGCCCTCCTCCAAGCTGGCGAAATACCAGGCCAAGCGCGACTTCAGCCGCACCGCCGAGCCCAGCGGCGACGAGGGCGCGCCGGCGTCGGCGCGGCTGCGCTTCGTGATCCAGAAGCACGCCGCCAGCCGCCTGCACTACGACCTACGGCTCGAGGTGGACGGGGTGTTCAAGTCGTGGGCGGTGACCCGCGGTCCCTCGCTCGATCCGGCCGACAAGCGCCTGGCGGTCGAGGTCGAGGACCACCCGATCGACTACGGCGACTTCGAGGGGACCATCCCGGCGGGCGAGTACGGCGGCGGGACGGTGATGCTGTGGGACCGCGGCTACTGGGCGCCGGAGGACGGGTTCGATCCGGCGAAGGCGCTGGACAAGGGCGAGCTGAAGTTCGTGCTGGAGGGACAAAAGCTGCATGGCGGCTGGGTGCTGGTGCGGCTGAAGGAGCGCGAACGGACGAACCGCCACAACTGGCTGCTGATCAAGCACCGCGACGCCGCCGCCCGCAGCCACGACGAAGAGGACGTGCTGCGCGAGGATCGGTCGGTTGCCTCCGGCCGCGCGATGGACCAGATCGCCGCCGGCAAGGGCCGTGCGCCGAAGCCGTTCATCCGCCAGGCGGCCGGCAAGGCGAACGCCGTGTGGCGCTCGAACCGCGACGGCGGCGCGGACGACAAGGAGGACGACCCAGTGGGCGAGGCAGCTTCAGCCGGCCGTGGGGCCGAGGGCGCGACCGGTGGCGCAGATGCCGAAGTTCGTCGAGCCGCAGCTCGCCAGCCTGGTCGAGCGCCCGCCGCAGGGCGCCGGCTGGGCGCACGAGGTGAAGTTCGACGGCTACCGGCTGCAGATGCGCATCGAGGGCGGCGCGGCGCAGCTTCGCACCCGCAAGGGCCTCGACTGGACGGGCAAGTTCCCGGAGATCGCCGCGGCGGGCGGCGGTCTCGCCGACGCCATCGTCGACGGCGAGGTGGTCGCGCTCGACCACGACGGCGCGCCGGACTTCGCGGCGCTGCAGGCCGCGCTCTCGTCGGGCGACACCGCGCCGCTGGTCTACTTCGTGTTCGACCTGCTGTTCGCCGCCGGCCGCGACCTTCGCAAGCTGCCGCTGAACGACCGCAAGGCGCGGCTGAAGGACGCTGCTGGGCGCCCTGAAGGGCCGCGCCGCCCAGCGCATCCGCTACGTCGAGCACTTCGAGGCGGCCGGCGATGCGGTGTTGAAGTCGGCCTGCAGCATGGCGCTGGAGGGAATCGTCTCGAAGAAGCTGGGTGCGCCCTACCGCTCGGGCCGCAGCGAGGCGTGGACGAAGGCCAAGTGCCGCGCCGGCCACGAGGTGGTGATCGGCGGCTGGACGACGACCGGCGCCAGCTTCCGCTCGCTGATCGTCGGCGCGTGGCGGGACGGCAAGCTGATCCATCTGGGCCGGGTCGGGACCGGCTTCGGCAAGGAGAAGCTGGAGCGGCTGCTGCCGGCGCTGCAGGCCAACGAGGCGAAGGCCTCGCCGTTCACCGGGCCAAGCGCGCCGAAGGCGGCGGCGGGCGTCCACTGGACCAAGCCGGCGCTGGTCGCGGAGATCGAGTACGCCGGCTTCACCGGCGACGGCCTCGTGCGGCAGGCCACCTTCAAGGGGCTGCGCGAGGACAAGCCGGCCGACGAGGTGACGCCGGAGAAGCCCGCGCCGCTGAGCGAGCCGCTCGCCGAGCCGGCGCCGGCCACCGTTGCGTCGAAGAAGCCGGCCGGCGCGAACGTGGTGATGGGCGTCGTCATCTCGCACCCGGAGAAGGCCCTGTGGCCCGACGACGGCGCCGGCAAGCCGATCACCAAGCTCGAACTGGCGCGCTATCTCGAGGCGGTCGGCCCCTGGATGCTGCCGCACATCGTCGGGCGGCCTTGCTCGGTCATCCGGGCGCCGGACGGCATCGGCGGCGAGCGCTTTTTCCAGCGCCATGCCGGCAAGGGCGTCTCGTCGCTCTTCGAGGTGATGATCGTTTCCGGCGACCGGCAGCCTTACATCGCCATCGACCGCATCGAGGGGCTGGCGGCCGCCGCGCAGTGGGGCGGCGTCGAGCTGCACCCCTGGAACTGCGCGCCGCACGCCCCCGACCGCCCCGGCCGGCTGGTGTTCGACCTCGATCCCGCGCCGGACGTCGACTTCGACGCGGTGGTGGACGCGGCCAAGGCGATGCGCGAGCGGCTGGAGGCGCTGGGGCTGGTCAGCTTCTGCAAGACCACCGGCGGCAAGGGGCTGCACGTGGTGACGCCGCTGGCGCCGGACCCGAAGCTCGACTGGCCGACCGCCAAGGCCTTCGCCCGCCAGGTCAGCGAGCGGCTGGCGGCCGACGCGCCGGACCGCTTCCTGGTCAACATGGCCAAGGCCAAGCGCGGCGGGAAGATCTTCCTCGACTATCTTCGCAACGACCGCATGTCGACCGCCGTCGCCCCGCTCTCCCCCAGAGCCCGCCCGGGCGCCCCGGTCTCGATGCCGCTCACCTGGCCGCAGGTGAAGAGGGGCCTCGACCCCAAACGCTACACCCTGCGCACCGCGCCGGCATTGCTGGCGAAGTCGACGGCATGGGAGGGGTATGACGAAGCGGCGCGCCCGCTGAAGGACGCGATCCGGAAGCTGGCGAAGAGCTGAGTCGCGGCGAGGCGTTCGCTGGGCGGCGATCAGGCGACGGACGAGATCGACGTCGATCCGCAGAGGCTCGGCGGGCAGGCTCATGACACCGCCTCGCTCGCCGGCGCGCCGTCCAGGCCCGCGTAGTAGCGGCGCAGGAGGGTGACGCTGCCCGCCACGCCGAGCAGCGCCATCAGCAGGGGGACGCTCAGCGGAGCGCCGAGCTGGACAAGCGCCGCGGCCGTCAGCGAGGCGGCCACACCGCCTACGTCCCAGCCGCCCTCGGTCCCCATGTGGAAGCGGAAGGCGCAAGGCGACGCCTTGGCGAGGTTGTGGGTGCACGCGCCGATCGTCGGGCCGAGCAGCGGCCAGAGCATCGCGCCGAGAGCATTGGCGCCGATGGCGAGCCAGGGCGAGCCCAGGCTGGCGGCGCGCAGTATCACCGCCGCGGCGGCGAGGCTGTAGGTCAATGTCACCGCCCGGCGGCCGCCGCCGGCGTCGATGTGGCGGCCGAGGAAGAGGCCGGCGACCGCCGAGGCCAGCCCGGCCAGGGCCATCGCCCCGCCGTAGCTGGCGAAGTCCTGCGCCAAGGCCAGGAACAGGGCGATCTGCCAAACCTGGAGGTAGCAGACGTCGAACCAGCCGTCGGTGGCGATCAGGATGAAGCCGGGGCGGGCGGCGCGGAAAGCGCCGGGCGCTTTCGCCGCCACCGCGACGTTCGGCAGGCCGATCAGAGGTAGCGCGGCCAGGGCCTGCACGAGACCCACGACCGCGAACACCGGTCCTGGCCCGAAGCGGGTTAGCGCCGCGCCGCCGGCCAGCGGCCCGACGATGCCGACGACGGCGACCAGCGACTCGCGCGCCGCGGTCTGTTGGCCGCGATGCTCGACGTCGCCGACCATCGCCCAGTAGGCGTTGCCGGCGAGGTAGTAGACCAGCCCGCCGACGCCGGCCGCCGCGCAGACGACGGCGAGCGCCGGCCCGACGCCGTGGACCAGCGTCAGCAGCGGATATTGCAGCGCCATCAGCAGGGTCCCTGCCATCAGGAGCGGCTTCACGCCGAAGCGCACCGCCAACGGCAGCATCGCCGGCCTGAGCCCGAAGCGCAGGGTGAAGATCGCCGACTGGGCGAGCAGCGCGGCCTCGACCGATAGTCCGGCCTTCAGCAGGTAGACGAAGAAGAAGACGCTGCCGGCGCTCTCGGCGAGGGCTTTGACGCCGGCATGGACGATGACGCGGTTGACCGCATCGTTGCGAAGGAAGGCCATGAGGGGATCCGAATTGGCATGCGGATGCGACCGGCCGCGTTGGGCAGGTCGGGCGAAACGATCGCTAGCGAACAGTTCCAGGCATGCGGGGGTCTCCCCTTTCGGCGAGCGCAACTATGGCGGAGCCTGGGCGGACTGTCACGCCCGCTTCTTGGCCGGGGGCTTTCTGGCGCGGGCGGTCTTGCCCTTCGACGCGGCGGCCGGGCGGCGCGCGCCGGCGCCTTCGCCGAGGCTCTTGCGCAGCGCGGCCATCAGGTCGACCACCTTGGTGTCCTCCGGCTCCTCCACCTCGGCGATGCGGCCCTTGCCCTTCTGCTTCTGGGCGATCAGCTTCTTCAGCGCCTCTTCGTAGCGGTCGTTGAACTTCGAGGGGTCGAACGGGCCGGAGAGCTGGGCGATGATCTTCTCGGCGATCTCCACCATGGCCGGATCCGCCTTGGTCTTGGGGATCTCGTCGAACGCCTCGGCGGGGTCGCGCACCTCGTCCTTGGTGCGCAGGGTGTAGGCGACGAGGCCGTCGTCGCGCGGCTCGATCGCCATCAGCCGCTCGCGGGTGTGCATCACCACCCTGCCCAGCGCGATGCGATCGGTGCGCTTCATCGCCTCGCGGATCACCGCATAGGCCTCCTGCGCCATCTTGCCGTCCGGCAAGCAGGAAGTAGGGCTCGTTCCAGTACATGCGGTCGATGTCGGCGACGTCGACGAAACGCTCGATGTCGATGGTGCGGGTGCTCTCCAGCCGCACCGCCTTGATCTCGTCGTCGGTGACGATGACGTAGCGGTCCTTGTCGATCTCGTAGCCCTTGACGATGTCGGCGCGGTCGATCGGCCCGCTCTCGGGATCGGTCGGGATCATCCGGATGCGGTTGTGGGTCTTGGCCGACAGCATGTTGAAGTGAACGTCGCCGGCCCGCCGCACGCCCGAATAGAGCGCCACCGGACAGGTGACGAGCGAGAGCCGCAGGTGGCCCTGCCAGGTAGGTCGTCCACGCATGATGCGATGTGTCTCCCGGGTGACGGCGGAGTCAACGCGGCGGACGGTGCGGGTGTTGCCTACGCGCTCATCGTCTGCGGCGCGCGCATCGCGGCCAGGCGCGCCTTCAGCGCCTCGACCGGCTCGGGCTTGGCGAACAGGTAGCCCTGCATGGCGTGGACGCCGGCCACCTTCAGGAACTTGCGCTGCGCCTCGGTCTCGACCCCCTCGGCCACCACCTTCATGCCGAGCGCGCGGCCGATCGAGACCACCGCGTGGACCAGGGTGGCCGACTGCCGGGTCTCGGCGCAGCCGGTGACGAAGGCGCGGTCGATCTTCAGCTTGTCGAACGGGAAGAGCCGCAGGTGGCTGAGCGCTCGAATAGCCGACGCCGAAGTCGTCCAGCGCGATCTTCAGGCCGAGGTCGTGCAGCCGCGCCATGTTGCGGCGCACCTCGTCCTCCTCGGCCAGCACCGCGGTCTCGGTGACCTCGATCTCCAGCCGCTTGGGATCGAAGCCGGCCCGCGCGATCAGCACCGACAGCTCGTCGACGAACGACGGGTCGGCGAACTCCACCGCCGAGGCGTTGAAGCTGATCGTGAAATCGCCGAGGTCGCGGGTCTCGCGCATGGCGCGGCTCAGCACCCAGTGGGTCACGCGGCCGATCATGCCGTAGCGCTCGGCGATCGGGATGAAGAAGGCGGGGCTGACGAAGCCACGCTCCGGATGGGTCCAGCGCACCAGCGTCTCGATGCCGGTGATCGACCTCGCCCTCGCGATCGAACTGCGGCTGGTAGACCAGGGTCAGCTCGTCGTTGTCGATCGCCTTGGCGAGGTCTTCGAGCAGCGCCACCTCGTCCGGCGCGGCCGCCTCCGTCACCCTCAGCTCCGGCGGATAGCCCTCGAGCACGTCGAGCGTCGCCAGCAGCTGGCGGTGCAGCGATCTGCGCCTGGTCGACGTTGACCACCTTCAGGTCGCGGGCCTGCGCCTCGATCCGGGCGGCGCCCTCGGCCACGACGCGAGCGCCCATGTTGAGGCTCATCGACTTCAGCGCGTGGGCGGCCCTGGCCGCCGCTTCGGCGATCGCCGGCGGTGCAGGCGGCGATCAGCGCCTTCACCGCGTTCGGGGCGTTCTCGCGGTAGAGCCGACGGATGCGGTCGACGAAGTCGCATCTTGCCGGCCGCCGCCAGCCGGGCGAGCTCGGTGGTGACCTGCGGGTCGAGCAGATCGGCGGCCGCCGTGGCGGTGGTGGGGGCCGGGACGGGGCGCTCCGGCCTGGGCGGCGCAAGCGAGGCCGCGGCGCTGGCGGCGGCGGCCTGCGCGGGACTTGTGCCTGGAGCAGGTGCGGCGACGGGCGCGGCAGGCGCCATGAACTCGGCGAGCTTGGCGGCCAGCGCCGCCAGCGTGAACGGCTTGGAGAGCATGCCGTCCATGCCCGCCTCGCGCCAGCGATCGGCGGACGAGCCGACCACGTGGGCGGTCAGCGCCACGATCGGCGTCTGCTTGCGTCCGGCCTCCGCCGGCCTGCGCGGATCTCGACGGTCGCCTCGTAGCCGTCCATCTGCGGCATGCTGGCGTCCATCAGCACCAGGTCGAACGCGCTGGCGCTCGCCGCCTCGACCGCCTGGCGCGGCCATCGCCGGCCAGCGTGACCGCGGCAGCCCAGCCGCGACAGCGCCTCCAGCGCCACCTCGCGGTTCACCGCGCTGTCGTCGGCGACCAGCATCCTGCGGCCGGCGAAGCTGGGCAGCGCCTCGCTCGCCGGCCCGGCCGCTCTCGAGCTGCGTCTCGCTGAGCGGCGCGCCGGCGGCGACCTGGGCGAGCGCGGCGACCAGTTCGCGCCGGCGCAGCGGCTGCACCAGCACCAGGTCGGCCTGTCCGGCGTCGCAGCAGCGCCTGCGGCGCGCTCTCGCCGTATTCGCCGATGCAGATCACCGGCGCGCGGCTGCGGGGCTCGCCCCTTCAGCGCGGCGGCGTCGGCGATCACCAGGCCCGGCGATGTCGCTCTCGGCCGAGCGCGACCGACCGTCAGGCCCGGCCGACTGCAGGTAGCGCTGCAGCGGCCGCGCGGGTGGCTGGCGCGGCGACGCCGAGCACCGCCGTCTCGCCATCGAGGCGGGGCCAGTCGGGCGCCGGCGCGAGCGCCTTCATCGGCAGGTCGAGCACGAACACCGAGCCCTTGCCGAGGCTCGCTGTCGGCGGTCAGCCGGCCGCCCATCGCCTCGGCCAGGCGCCGGCAGATGGCGAGGCCCAGCCCGGTGCCGCCGAAGCGGCGGGTGGTCGACTGGTCGGCCTGGGCGAAGGCGTCGAACAGGCCGGGGATCTTGTCGCTTCGGGATGCCGATGCCGGTGTCGCGCACCGCGATGCGCAGCCGAGCCGGCCGGCGTCCGCGCGGCGCGGCCTGCACCATCACCGCGCCGGTCTCGGTGAACTTGATGGCGTTGTTGACCAGGTTGCCGATCACCTGGCGCAGCCGGGTCGGGTCGGCCTCGATCAGCGCCGGCAGTCGCCGGGTCGATGTGGGCGGCCAGGTCCAGGCCCTTGGCGCGGGCGCGCTCCCAGAACAGCGCCAGGCACGTCCTCGACGATCTCCGCCGGATCGGTCGGGACCGCCTCCAGCTCCAGCTTGCCGGCCTCGATCTTCGAGAAGTCGAGGATGTCGTTGATGATCGCCAGCAGCGATGCGCCGGACTTGGCGATCACCTCGGCGAAGCGGCGCTGCTTGGGCGGCAGCTCGCCGGCGGCCAGCATCTCGGCCATCACCATCACGCCGTTCATCGGCGTGCGGATCTCGTGGCTCATGGTGGCCAGGAAGTCGCTCTTGGCGCGGTTGGCGGCCTCGGCGACGTCCTTGGCGACCTTCAGGTCGGCGGTGCGCTCGGCGACGGTCGATTCCAGCCCGGCCATGTGGTCGGCGATGGCTTCGTCGCGCTTGCGGATCTCGGCCAGCATGTCGTTGAAGCCGGCCACCAGGTCGCCGACCTCGTCGTCGGCCTCGACGTCGGCGCCGCGCTTATAGTCGTGGCTCTCGCGCACCGTCTGCATCGCCTCGGTCAGGGCGACCACCGGTCCGGCGATGCGCCGCTGCAGCCGCGCGGCGACCGCCAGGCCGACCAGCGCCGCGGCGAGGCCGGCGCCGAGGCTGAGCAGCAGGCTGGAGACCAGCAGCGCGCCGCCGTCGCCGAGCCGGCCCAGCATCGACGACGCGGCCGACGGTCTGGCCGGCCGTAGAGGATCGGCGCGCGTCACTTCGGCGGTGTGCGAGCCCATCAGCGCAGCGATCGAGGCATGGTCGCCCGCCGCGCCGGCGACGTCGCGGCTCAGCCGCACGCCGGCGCCGGTCTCGGCAAGCAGGGAGCCGTCGGCCCGCTCGATGCGGGCGTAGGTGATCGTCCGGGAATATCGCGCGATCGCCCGAGCGCGGCATAGGCGCGCGGGCGGTCGCCCTGCGGCGGTCGGCCTCCTCGCTCGGTGGCGGCGGTCAGCTTTGGCGATGCTGGAGAGCCGGTCGTAGCGCCGCGTGGGTCTCGCCGAAGCTCGTCGCGCCAGGCCAGCACGCCGGTGACGAGCGTCACCGCCACGCCGACCGACGCGAGCACCAGGAGAGTCAGCTTGCCCCGGATCGACACGGCGCTTCGCCGCCTTCGATTTCGACCGCCGCCGCACCCACGCCCTGCAAACCGCCCCCGACCGGCCAACTCGTTAGGGGTTACGCGGGATTAATAACTCCTGGCTTAATGTCGGACGTTCTCGCCAGCGCAAAGCGCGGTCTGCCATGGCGGTTACATCCGGACGACGCCGGGCCGTTCTTCTACGTGCTTCGCGAGTCGATGCGCATCCTGTTCGTCGACGATGACCCGATCCTTCGCGAGTTCGCGGTCGTGAATCTGGCCAGCGACCACGCCGGCGTGGAAACGGCCCCGGACGGGCGCGCCGCGCTGGCGGCGATCGCCGCCACGCCGCCGGACCTCGTGCTGCTCGATCTCGACATGCCGGCAATGGACGGCTTCGGGGTGCTGGAAGGCGCTGCGCGCCGATGCGCGCTGGCGCGATCTGCCGGTGATCGTGGTCACCGGCCGCGAGGACGTCGAGGCGGTGGACCGCGCCTTCGCGCGCCGGCGCCACGTCGTTCGTGGTCAAGCCGCTGAACTGGCGCCTGCTCAGCCACCAGCTGCGCTACGTGCACCGCATGCGCGATGAACGAACGGACGCTGGCCGAGAGCCCGAGGCGACGGCGACCCAGCTGATGGCGGCTGGCCTGGCGGCCCATGGGCGCACTTCGTCGCCACGGCGCTGGCCCGCGATCCGGCGCTGCGGCCGGCCGCGGTGCGCTTCGCCCGGCACGTCGACGCGGCGCTCAGAAGCGATGACCAGATCAAGGCCGCCTGAGCGAGCCCGCGGGCCAGCGCGCCACAAGCGCCGGCCGGGGCGTTTCTGGACCGATGCGCGCGGCGGCGTGGCGGTCGTCGCCGCGCTGGTCATCCCGGCGCTGGCGCTCTTGGCCTGCGGGGCGATCGACCTGGCCGCCGTCAACGCCGACCGCTCCGCGATGCAGGACGCTAGGGGGTGCCGGTTTCCAACGGCATGAAAATGGCGGTCGAGGAAATCAACGAGGCGGGCAGGATCGTGGTCGTAAGCTTCGCATGATCCTTGAGGACAATGGCTACGACCCGAAGAAGGCGGTGCTGGCCTCGCAAAAGATGGTCAAGCGCGAAAGAGTTTCGCCATGATCGGGCCGATGGGATCGCCGACTGCTCTCGCTGCACAGGATGTGCTGTTTGATGCCGGCGTGCTGCAGCTGTTTCCGCTCACAGCCGCTAAATTCGCCTTCGAGTTCGATCCGGCAAAGCCACAGGAAAGATTGAAGTTCAACAACCTCCTGCCGTATGTCGAGAGCACGCGCGCCGCACTCAAATACATGATGGATCGGAAGCTTAAAAAGCCCTGCATCATGCACCAGGACGACGAGTACGGCAAAAACGTGCTTACGGCTTCAGCCAGCAGCTCGCAGCCATGAAGGTGCAGCCGGCCTCGATCACCAGCTACAAACGCGGCGCCTCCGATTTCAGCGCGCAGTCACAAGATGAAATTCAACGGCTGCGATCTGGTGGTGCTCGGCACCGTCATCCGCGAAACCATCGGCGCGATGAGTGAGGCCAGGAAGCTTGGCTGGGACGTAACTTTCCTCGGAGCTACGCCGACCAACGTGCTCAAAGTACCAACGCTCGGTAAGGATGCGGTCGAGGGACTCTATGCCGCATCAGGCTTCTAGATTCCCTACGAGGACACCGCCAAGGGCAAGGTGAAGGAGTGGCTGGTCATACAAGAAGCTGTCCGGCACCGATGCAAATCGAGGCAATCATAGGTCATAATGCGGTCGAAACTTTTGCCTTTTACGCGGAGAAGGCCAGTAAAGACCTGGTAAGCG
>CAVPBP010000005.1:0-516254 GCA_963701905.1 uncultured Pseudomonadota bacterium
GACGGATTGCTCGCCTCGACCGTGGGCGAGCTGCCGCTGTGCGTGTTGAGCTCAGGCAGCGGCGCGAGCGACAACCTGCTGGTCCAGGACAGCTCGCTGCTCACCGCCGGCAAGTGTCTGGTGCAGTCTGATCAGAACATCACGGCCGACAGCGGCGCGCAGCTCACCGCCGGTCTGGCCCAGGCCAGCGGCGTGGCCAGCGGCCCGATCACGCCGGCGCCGCAGTCCGGCGCACCGTCGATCGCCGACCCGTTCGCCTCGCTGAGCATCCCGCCGCCGACGGCGCTGCAGTGCCTGCTCGGCGGCCTGCTGGACCTGACGCAGGTCGTGCTGATCGTTCCCGCAGGCGCCCACTGCGGCCAGAACATCACCATCGGTCAAGGCCATACGATGACGTTGCTGCCTGGCGTGCACTATTTCAAAGGTGGGACGCTGACGATCCAGGACAATGCGGTGCTCAAGGGTTCGAACGTTGTCTTGATCTTCGATCAGGACTCCACGTTCAACTTCACAGACACTTCGTCCATCGACCTGAGTGGGGCCCAGAGCGGCACTTATGCGGGCTTTGTCATCGCCACCACCCGCAACAACGCCAACACCTTCACCATTTCGTCCGACAGCGCCCACCGGCTGGAAGGGGCGGTCTACATCCCCAGCGCAATGCTGCAGGTGACAGGGACCGGAAACCAGGTGGCTGACCAGTCCGCGTGGACCGTCGTGGTGGCCAAGAGCCTGCAGCTGACCGGGAGCCCGAACCTGGTGATCAACGCAAACTACGCCGCCTCGACGGTTCCGGTGCCGAGCGGCGTCGGCTCGAACTACGTCAGCGGCAAGGTCATGCTGACCAGGTAACGCCTACTGCAGAAGCCCGTTCGGTGGCTGCAGCAGGTCCCTGGGGGGCACGCCGGGACCGCCCGGCAGCTTCCATTCGCCGCGAAAGGCGAACTCAAAGGTGTGGCAGAGCCTCATCGGGCCGCCGGCCGGGTTGTCGCCGATCACCCGCACCCGCAGCGGCCGCGCTTCCTCGAGCCGGCCGAACGCCAGCCAGGCGCGGCTCGAGCCGGGGCAGAACGCGTGGATCAGCTCGGTCCCCTCGGCGCTCGGCGACACCTCGTAGAGATCGCGCTCCTGAGAGCCGGCCCCGATCAGCCGCGAAAGGCCGCCGGGGCCGAGCACATGCTCGTCGGCGGGCTTCAGATCGGCGCTGGCCTCGCCCTCGGTCGAGCGGATGTTCAGCACCGTGGTGAAGATCAGCCGCTGCTTGAACTCGAAGGTCAGGTCGCCGGCGACGCTGCGGGTCGTGTCGTTGGCCGGGTCGTAGGAGAAGATCCGGACGGCGGCGGACGCCGGACCGGCGGCGGCGAGCGCGCAAAACGCGGCGAGCGCCAGCGGCGCAGCGAAGGCTGAACGGGGACAGCGGAGCATGGCGGCTCTTCTATCCCGGCAGGCGAAGCACTTTGATGTCGCCGTCGAAACTCACCAGCTTCCAGGCGCCGCCCTCGTTGGCGAAGCTGATCAGGCAAGGTCCGCTGTGGCCCTTGGCCGCGCAGACCCGGCCGTCCGGCAGCGCCCGCAGCGCGCCGGCGATCTCCAGCTGGTTCGGGATCGGCGTTCCGGGCTTGTAGCCGTAGTACTCGGCGACCGAGCGGAAGACGCTGGGCCTGAGCAGCGCGTCGCTGGCGAGGCGCGCCATCGGATGGGCCAGCAGCGCGCCCAGCGCGCGCACCGTGTCGTTGGCCCCGCTGCCTTGAGTGCGCTCCAGGATGCGCGCCTCCAGCTCGTGCTGCAGCGCGTCGCGGTCGACATGGGCGTCGAAGGCGGCGTGGTCGTCGTCGCGGATGGCGAGCAGCAGGACGTGCACGTCGCCGGCGGCGCTGATCCGCTGCGTCGTGGCGCAGGCCGCCAGCGCGGCGAGCGCCAGGGCGGCGAAGATCGGCTTCCAGGTCGTTCGCCGCGTCATGCCGGGCCTTTTGCCCGCTGGCCGTGGCGAGCTCAAGGCGCGGCGGGTGCGGCGGCTGGCGGCGCCGCGGTCCGCGCCTTGAAGAAGGCGATCACCCGCTGCTCGGTCTGCTTGGTCGGGCCGTCCGGGTCGTCGTCCTTCAGGTGGATGGTCAGCACCGAGTGCGGCATCGCCATCATGGCGTTCGGCGCGGCGTCCTTCGGGTCGAGCTCGACCGCCTCGAAGCGCGGCCCCAGCGCCGCCTCGTAGGCGCGAAAGCGTTCGTCGGAGACGAACGGATCGCCGTCGGAAGCGCAGGCCCAGCATCGTCAGGTCCTCGTCCTCCAAGCGGCGGCGCGCGCAGGCGATCTCGGCCGGCGAGACGCCGATGGCGGCCGCGCGGCGCTTGCCGCCCGGCCCCATCGGCAGCGGCAGCGAGGGCTGCGAGAGCACCGGCGCGACCACCGACTGGCTCGGTCATCATCGCCAGCGCGAAGTTGCCGGTGAAGCACATGCCGACCGCGCCGACGCCGCGCCCGCCGCACTCGGCGTGCGCCTTCCTCGCCAGCGCCCGCAGCCAGTCGACGATCGGGCTGGAACGGTCGGTCGCCCAGACGTCGAATTCGCGGCGGATGCAGATGCCGCTGACCATGGTCGCCACCGCATTCAGCGGCCGGATCGGCTTGCCGGCCTCGCCGAACAGGTGCGGGCAGAAGACCGTCATGCCGGCGTCGGCGACGCGGGAGGCGAAGCGCAGCACCAGCGGGTGCAGGCCGGGCATCTCATGGATCACGATCACCGCCGGCCCTGCGCCACGGCGATAGACCGGACGCGTCCAGCGCCCCTCAGGATCGGTGAAATCGAAGCGCTCGAACGCGTCGAGGCTGTCGTCGTCAGGCATCAGGGTTTCTCCCGATAGGCGCTGGGGCCCGATCCGCACATTCTCGTGAGGCGCGAAACCAGCGCTCGCTTTCGTAACGGTCTCGCCACCGTGCAGCCATAGTCTGGCAAAGGCGCCCGGCCAAGGTTGCGTCCGCTTGGCGCCGAGGAGTTCGGGCTTATGTCGACGTGGAACGCCAACCGCACGGCCCCCCGCCACCGGTTGCTGGACAACCTCTTCGTCGGCGGCTGCACCGCCGCCTACGTGGTGCTGATCGGCGCCGTCCTGGCCGCCCTGAAGCTCTACGGCGGCTAGCAAAAACAGGGACACACACGCTTTCCCCGCACTGGCGGGAACGCGGCGCGCGGCCGGAAAAGCGTGTGTGTCCCTGTTTTTTGCCGCCAGCCCTGCCTCAGCGCGACGCCAGCGCCAGCACCGGCGCGGGCCGCCACTGGGTCGGGAAATAGCGCTTCAACGCCTCGACCTTCGGCATGTCGTAGGTCGCGATGTAGGGCGAGCCGGGGTTATTCACGAGATAGTCCTGGTGATAGCCCTCGGCGGGGAAGAAGCCCTTGTAGGCGTCCACCCGCGTGGTGATCGGCCGGTGGAACACCCTGGCCGCGCTCAGCTGGGCGATGTAGCGCTCGGCGACGAGCTTCTGGGCCGGGTTGGCGTACCAGATCTCGCCGCGGTACTGCGTGCCCTCGTCCGGGAACTGGCCGCCGACCTGGGTCGGATCGGTGGCGACCGAGAAGTAGATGCGCAGGATCTGCGCGTAGGACACCTGGGCCGGATCGAAGCTCGACCTTGATCGACTTCGGCGTGGCCGGTGGTCCCGGTGCTGACCAGCTCGTAGTTGGCGGTCGCGCCCAGGCCGCCGGCGTAGCCAGCCAGCACCTGCCTGACCCCCTTCACGTGCTGGAAGACGCCCTGCATCCCCCAGAAGCACCCGCCCGACAGCACCGCGACGTCGCCGGCCGGCGCATCGTAGGCGGCCGCCGGCAAAAGGCTCGGCGGCGCGAGGAAGGTCGCGCCTTCCACCGGGCGCCAGGGCGCCATGAGGACGACGAGCGCCAGCGCCGCGGCGCCGATCAGCACCGGCTGCCAAAGTCGGCGGGCGAGGACGGAAACGCGCAAGGCCATGGCTGCTCCTGGGCGGCGAAGTGCGCCGACACCCGCTTATACGCCCGCCGCGGGCGCCGGGTTACGCCGCTTCCACGCCGCCGCGCCGACGCCGCCCAAACGTCGGCTTGCTTTGCTCAGCGGGTCGGGCGACGAGCCTCGGCGGCCGACGCCCAGGGCGAGGCGGGCTCGGCGGCGGCCGTGCGGGCCTTGCCGCAGCGCCCGGAGGCGTTGGGCGCCGGCGCCTCGGCGGCGGCGTTTTCGCGCGCGGCTGCGATCAGCAACATCGAGAACAGCATCGGCGGGGCCATGTCAGAGATCCTGGGCCGGACCCGGGTTCCAGCCGCTCGGCGCCCGTCGGCGGACGACCGGGCGGCGGTGGCGCAGATAGGCGGCCAGGCGGTCGACGCCGCCGATCAGGGCCGCGCCGCCAATCCAGACCGTGGCCATGGCGACGCCGAGGTTGACGACGATTTCGGGAAAGGTGGGCACGTGATGAACCACAAATTTGCGCTGCGCATTGCAGCGTCGTCTCCGTACGCCGCCTAGCCCTAAGAGTTCAAAGCGCGCTTGGCGGCGACGCCGTAAGCTCTGCGTAAAGCAGAGCACCGCGGCGAGACCAAGAACCCCAATGTCATCAGCAAGTTAAGCGCCGCGCGAATTCGGGGCGCGACTTTCCGATCCATATCGAAAGCTTATGCGGCCGACGGCTATGGTTCCGCCTGTCACTGACGCCGGCGACGACCCCTTGCCATGTCGCCGGCGGCTTTTTTGTTGAGTGCTCCGATGACCATCCACCTCTACCAACCCCTGCAGCCGCTGGCCGCCGACGGCGGCGCGATGATGCGGGTGCTGATTGCGGCCGGCGTCGACAAGGCCGACCTGATCCGCGTCGCGGGCCCCTCCGCGCCGCTCGCGGCGCTATGGCTGAGCCGCCATGGCTACGAGCGCGCGGTCGTCGCCCGCGCCGCGCCCGGCCCCGCCGCCCGAGCCGCCGACGCCATCCTGATCGCCCAGCCCTGCTCGCCCGACGAGCTCGGCGATCTGATGGCTATCACCGGCGACGTCCACGAAGACGGCGTGGTGCTGGTGCAGACCCGGCAGGGTCCGGGCGGCGACGGCGCCGAGGCGCTGGCGAATGTGCTCGGGCGGCTGGGCTTTCGCGCCCAGCGGCGGCTGAACGACAAGGGCCGGCCGATCTTCATCGCGCGCCGCGTCGGTTTCCCGACCGCGCGCAAGGCGGCCTGATGTTCCGCTCCGCCAAGACTGCGCAGCCGCTTGCCTTCGACGAGCTTGCGCTTGGATGCAATGGGGCCGGCGCGGCCCTCTACGCCTGTCGTCCCTATCAGCGAGGCGACGTCGTCTTCTGCTTCGAAGACGCCGAGCGTCGCTCCCGACGCGACGACCAGACCGTGGAGGCGCCCGATGGCGGCCACCTCTACCATCCGGCGCTGGCGATGACGGCCCACGGCTGCGAGCCCAACTGTCGCGTCGATCTGCACAACCGCGTCATGCTGGCGCTTCGCCCGATCGAGCCGGGCGAAGCGATCACCTACGACTACGAGACCACCGAGAGCTGGTTCAGCCACCCGTTCTGGTGCCGATGCGGCGCGCGGCGCTGCCGCGGCCGCATCGGATGACAGGCTGTCGCCGGCGGCTGCACGGTTAATAAACACCAACCGCCGTTCTTATGTATAACCTATACATTCCCCCCGAAGTCGGAATTGTGAACTTACGCGCTGCGGTCCAATACTTGCACCAAACGGTGAAGTGGAGTGCGTCTTTTCAATGAGTATTACAAAATCCCGCAGCCATCCCCAGGCGCTCGCGGGTGACGTCGCCCCGGCCGACGAGCCTCCATTAGGGGGCGGGGACCGATTCAGCCGGGTGGGCCTTAGTCGCGTTCGGGCCATCGGTCCCCAAATCATCGGCTCGCCGGGCGCGATCGTCGAGCGCGCGGTGCTCCTGGCGTCCGCCGACAAGAGCGACCTCGTCGCCGTCGCCGGACCGGGCGGTCTGTCGGCCATGATCAGCCTCTGCCGCGCCGGCTTCGACCGCGTCGAATGCGCCAAGCAGGCCACGTGCGGCGGCGCCGACGAAGCCTGCGAGGTGCTGCTGATCGTTGGCCCGATGACGTGCGAAGCGCTGACCGAGACGATCCGCCGTACGGCGCGGCTGATGCGGGACGGCGGGCGGCTGGTCGTCCAGCTGCCCGGCGCCGAGGCGCTTGGCGTGATCGCGCCGGCGCTCGCCAGTGTCGGCCTTCGGGCCTCGGGCGCGGTGATGGATCACCGCGGCGGCCGGCTGGCGATGCATCAGGTGACGCACGCCGCCGCGCCGCTCAGGAAGACCGCCTAGCCAAGGTTGCTGGGCGGCAGGCGACTTCCGGATAGGGCCGGGCTCACGCATAACGGCGGATCGTTTGCCAACGGTCCCTTGCACTGCGCAACCCCGCCATCTCGCTCGCCGCCGCCCTGCTGCTGTCCCCGCTTGGCGCCCGGACCGCGCATGCCGCGACCGATGATGCGACAGGCGAGGTGCAGCCGGTGACGGTGATCGCGGTCTCGCCGCTGCCTGGGACCGCGGTGGACGTCCGCAAGACGCCCTATGCGGTGACCACCCTGGCCGGCGCCGATCTCGCGCCGGCCGGACCGGCGGGCGTCACCGATGCGCTCGAAACGCGGATCGGCGGGGTCAATATCAACGCCAATCTCGACGATGGCCTGCAGCCCGACCTGCTCTACCGCGGCTTTACGGCCTCGCCGGTGCTGGGCACGCCGCAGGGCCTGGCGGTCTACCAGAACGGCGTGCGCATCAACGAGGCGTTCGGCGATGCGGTGAACTGGGACCTGATCCCAGGCAGCGCCATCGCGCGCCTCGACGTAGTGGGGACCAACCCGGTCTATGGCCTCAACGCGCTCGGCGGCGCCGTGGTGCTGACCATGAAGAACGGCTTCGACGATCCGGGCGGCGCGGCCAGTCTCGAAGGCGGATTGTTCGGCGAACGCCTGGCCGACCTCACCTGGGGCGGCCACACCGAACACTTCGGCGTCTTCGTCGCCGCGCGGGCGCTGGATGACGACGGCTGGCGCCTCAACTCGCCCGACCGCCAGCGCCAGCTCTACGTCGACGTCTCGGCGCGCGGCGGCGCGCTCACCGCCGACCTCAGCTACACCGGCGCCGACAACGCGATGGACGGCGAGGGCGCCGCGCCGGTCCAGGAGCTGGCCGTCAGCCGGCGGCTGGTCTTCACCTCGCCGCAGGTCAACGCCAACCGGCTGAACTTCGTGACCCTGAACCTTGGCTACGCGGCCACGCCGACGCTGTCGCTGCAGGGCGACGCCTATGTCCGCGAGTTCCGCCAGCACGTGGCCAACGGCAACACCACCGACGCCGTCGCCTGCACGGATCCGGGGCTAGCCGGACTGCTCTGCCGGTCCGACGGCGTCACGGCGCTGAGCGACCAGCACGGCGCCGCGATCCCCGACCTCTCGGCCGGCGGCACGATCCCGATCGGCGAGAACGACCGCGAGATCATCCACACGCTGACCTGGGGCGGCGCGCTGCAGGCGAGCTGGAGCGCGCCGCTGGGAGCGCTCGGCAACCAGTTCACCGTCGGCGCGGCGGCGGACGGCTCACGCACCGATTTCGGCTCGGCCGCCGAGCTCGGGGTGATCGATGCGGCGCTGGTGGTGCAGCCGTCGGGCTTCTTCATCACCACGCCGGAGGGGACGCCGTTCACCGCGACGCCGGTGTCGATGCGGGCCGACAACGTCGACTGGGGCGCCTTCGTCACCGACACCCTCGACGTGACGCCGCGGCTCTCGCTGACCGCCAGCGGGCGCTTCAACTGGATCCGCACCTCGCTGGCCGACCAGCGCGGCACGGTGCTCAGCGGCGTCAACACCTATTCGCGCTTCAACCCCGCCATCGGCCTCGCCTGGCAGCTGCAGCCCGACCTCTCACTCTACGGCGGCTATGCGGAGGGCAGCCGCGCGCCCACCGCCAGCGAGATCGAGTGCTCGGACGCCGCCGCGCCCTGCCTGCTGCCCTCATCGCTGTCAGCCGATCCGCCCGGGTTGAAGCAGGTGGTGAGCCGCACGTTCGAGGCCGGCCTGCGCGGCGCCTCGGCGCTCGGGCCGGGGCGGCTGACCTACAGCGTCGGCCTCTACCGCACCCAGGTCAGCGACGACATCTACGGCGTCGCCACCTCGCTCAGCGCCGGCTTCTTCCAGAACATTCCCGGCACGCTGCGCCAGGGCGGCGAGGCGGACGCCGCCTGGCGCGGCGATCGGCTGACCGCCTGGGCCAGTTACGCCTATACCGCCGCGAGCTTCGACGCCGACATCCAGCTGCCGTCAGCGTCCAACCCGCTCGCCGACGCGGCGGGCGACATCGAGGTGCGGCGCGGCGACGAGTTGCCCGGCATTCCGCGCCACCGGCTGAAGCTCGGCGCGGAGTACGAGATCGCGAAGGGCCTGACGCTGGGCGCCGACCTGCAGGTGATGGGCGCGCAGTTCTACCGCGGCGACGAGGCCAACCTGCTGGCGCCCCTGCCGTCCTATGCCGTCGTCGGTCTGCACGCCCGCTACGACCCGACCGCCCACATCGAGCTCTTCGCACGGGTCGAGAACGCCACCGACGCCCGCTACGCTGCCTTCGGCGCGCTGGGCGACCCCACCGGCGCCGGCGCCCCCGGCATCCCCGCCACCGGCGTCGACCCCCGCTTCCAAAGCCCGGCGACGCCGATCGCGGCCTACGCCGGGGCGACGCTGAAGTTCTGATCAGGCCGGCGCGGCGCCCAACCGACCGCGCAGCCAGAAGCCGGCCACGCAGATCTTCGAGTTGCGGTAGGCGCCGCGGTCGAGAGCGTCGAAGAACGCGGCGAGCGGCGTCCTGACGATGCGGATGTCCTCGTGCTCGGCGGCAAGCCCGCCGCCGTGGCCGTCGATGCGATCCGCCGCGCGCACCTCCGCAAAGTAGACCGAGATCCGCTCGGACGAGCCGCCGGGCGAGGCGAAGTAGGTGGCGATGTGCTCCACCTCGCCCACCCGGTATCCGACCTCCTCCAGCGCCTCGCGCCGCAGCGCGGCCACCGCGTCCTCGCCCGTGTCGATCACCCCGGCGAGGGTCTCCTGCAGCCATCCGCCGCCTTCATGCCCGTAGGTCGGAAAGCGGAACTGCTCGACCAGGATGACATGGCCGCCATCGTCGCCCCGCTCCAGCAGCAGCACCGCGACGCTGTCCCCGCGCTCCAGCGACAACCGCCGCACCGGCCCGCACATCCCGCCATCGTAGCGCTCGTAGCTGACCTCGGCCTCGTCGACCGAAAGGAAGTCGTCGAGGATGCGGCGTCGGTCTCGGACCACGACGACGCTGGGTTTGTGGGTTCTGACCATCCGTCAGGCTCCCGGTCATAGATCGTGCCTCAAGCTAGAAGAAAACGAAGATGGCCCTCACCGGGGCCATCTCCCGGTCGTACTGGAGCGGCGTTAGGCTCCGAAGTCGACCTCTTCCGAGACACCACCTTCCTCTAAGCGCCGTAACCTCTTCCGCGGGAACTGTTGCTCCGATAGCCGGTTTGCAGTCCACCTCTTTCAGAGGAAAATCAGCTCGTTAGCGTCCGAAGCGCGGCTCTCTCATCGAGTGGCCGGCGCGACGCAGGCCCGTTTCCGCTTAGCGCCTACCGCGAGCACAGCTTCTAAACTATCACGGCGGGACGCGCTGGCTGCCTATGGCGCTGAGCGCCGACTTACGCGCGCAGAAATCGGGGGGGACGATGGTCGCGAAGCTCGAATGCAGTCGATTCCGGGAGGCGCCACGGGCGGCGTGCGGTCGTAAGAAGCTGTGACGCGCATCCTCGCCTTGATGAAATACAGCAAGCTTGCGGCCAGCACGCGCCAGCGCTTGCTGCAATACGAACCTTATCTCAATGCCCATGGGATCGAGGTCGAAATGGCGCCGCTGTTCGGTGACGACTATATCACCGCTCTCTCTCGTGGCCGTAAGGCCAGCGTGTTCTCTATAGCGAAGGCATACGCTGGTAGGGTGCGGGATATTTTAAGAAGCCGTTGTTGCGACTTGCTATGGGTTCATCACGAAATATTTCCTTATCTGCCCGGCAGGTTCGATGAGATGATCAGCCTGTTCGGAAAACCAATCGTCTACGACTTCGATGACGCGACGTTTCACAAGTATGACAGCCACGTAAATCCGGCGATCCGCAAACTCCTGGGCAACAAGCTGGCGCCTCTTCTCAGACGGGCGACTGCCTGTTCCTGCGGCAACGCCTATCTCAAGGCTTATGCCGACCGATACTGCAACAACGCTGTCGTCATCCCGACAGTTGTCGACACGCGGAAATACGTCCCGGGCGGCGACATGCGAGGCGAGCGGCCGCCCGTGGTCGGCTGGATCGGATCTCCGTCCACGTGGGTCATGGTGGAGCCGATCCTGCCGACTTTGCTTTCCGAACTCGCAAAATACGGCGCCACGCTTCGCGTCATCGGCGCGGGCCCCCGCGCGCAGGGGATCATCGGCGTCGACACACGCGAGTGGAGCGAAGAGCGCGAGGTCGCCGATGTGCAGGGGATGGACATCGGCGTCATGCCCGTTCCGGACACACCATTCGCGCGGGGCAAATGCGGTTACAAACTGATCCAGTACATGGCGTGTGGGCTTCCCGTCGTGGCGTCCCCCGTCGGCGTCAATTGCGAAATTGTCGACCACGGCGAGAACGGCCTTTTGGCGACGACGCCTTCGGACTGGTCAGGGGCGCTCCGCATGTTGCTCGAAAGTGCGAGGCTTCGCCGCGAGATGGGTGAGCGAGGATGCGAGCGGACCGCGGCGCGGTACTCTCTGGCGTCCCAGGAACCGCGACTATTGGCGTTGCTTCGATCCGCCTGCGAGCATCCAGAGACCAGCGGCCGCATCCGCACGAGCGCTCGCTGAGCGCTGTTCGATCGGCTCAGGGCGCGTTGGTTGCGTCGGGGGCCTGTGCCGGATCCGGGGAGGTTGCGGTGGCGGCCTGCGCGGGATCCACGTAAGTGCCGTAGCGCACCTCGACGATGATCGGTCCCAACGTCGACACGTAGCCGACGACGCAGAAGCGCTCAGCCATCGCGTGGGAGCCTAGAACCGCTCAGCCCCAACGAGGGCCAGGGAGCGCCGGCTGAGTTCGACCTGCCTCGGCACTGAAGTGGTCGATCCCAGCGTAGCCGTGGGCGTCGCCGCGGCCGTGGCCGTGCAACCACTCTGACACTGCGTCCTGCCGTCGCGCGCCGAAACGACCGCTTCTCGCGGGAAGCTGTGCCGGCCATAGCCGCTCACGTCAAGGAAAGGTCTTCTGGCCGAGTCGTAGGAGGAACGAGAGACGATGCGCTTAGCGTTTGGCTTAGTGGTGGTCTTCGGGATGGTGATCGCGGCAACATCGCCCTGGAACCCGCCACAGCGTCCTGCCGAACCGGGGCAGCTTCGCGCGCGTTTCAAGCAGATTGTCATAGCGGCCATCGTCGCGGGCGCGGTTCTGCTCGCTGCCGCTGCGATGATCTACTTCTCGCCCTACGAGGCGTGCGTGCGAGCCTGGAACGCCGACTACATCCCCTCGACCACGCCCGTGAAGGATCGGCCCGCGCTTAAGCGTGTGGCTGTGCTGTCTTGCGCCCCCCACTCGTAACCTGAGAGGCGACCGCGCCTGCGCCGTTTCTCGGCAGCCACGGCCCGCGCCTTGGCCAGCGACGTCAGCCGGGCCTTCGCTCAGCGCTCTCTGGCGGTTCCTTCACCCGTCCGTCAGAGGCTTGCGCCAAGGGCGCGGATGCCTGCGAGTATGTGATCATCGGCGACGCCCGAGCGGTTCAAGTCTGACCTGGGGGTGTGACCCTGAAGCCGTTTGAAGACAGCGAACTCACGGGGGCCCTCCGGCGCGTCCAGCATGCTCCAGAGCAGCCCGTCACGGTCCTCGACCGCAGCGCCGACGACGATCCCGCTGTGGTCCAGGTGCGCGAGAAGCGCTGTCTCGTAGTGGATATTCGCTGGTCCTCGCGACCTGCGGATGCATAGTCGCGCCAGGTAACGCCGCCGTCGCCGCCTTCGAACTCATAGAAGTCGCTCATGCCGCGCACGAAGAACCGGCAACGCGCGATCGGCCCGATGCGGTACTTTCGTTCCACTACCGCTGCGATCGATGTCGCCGCGATCGTCGTATAAGCGGCCGTCAGTTTCATCGGCCAAGCCTGCGCAGTCCTGCGTTTCGCGGCAAGGCGGAGAGCGCGTCCCCCAGCCTGACCGCCGATGTCCGCTTAGGGGTCGAAACTCCCCCGTTGGCGTCATGGCCGGAAAGCGGACAGACCGCGGCGCTTCTTGATCTGCCACAAGGCGCAGCCCAGGCCCGCCACTAGGCTCAGCTTTCCGAAAACGTGGGATTCCACGATGCAGCCGCACTACATCCGGCGACTTGAGACCTTGCGCAGCGAGGATGTGGCGCTCGTTGGCGGCAAGAACGCGGCGCTGGGCGAGTTGCAGGGCGCCTTGCGCGAAGCCGGCGTGCGCACTCCCGTCGGTTTCGCCATCGTCGCCGACGCCTATCGCGACAGTCTCACCACCGCCGGCGCCTGGCCGAAGCTGCATGCGTTGATCGACGATCTCGACGTCACTGACGTGTCCGAACTGGCGCGTCGTGGCGAGGTTGCGCGCGCATTGATTTACGAAGCGACGGACTACGCGCCGCTGCTCGCTGAGCTGCGCGTTGCATACGCCGAGCTGATGCGCCTCTGCGGCAATGTTGGCGTGGCCGTGCGCAGTTCCGCCACCGCCGAGGACCTGCCGACCGCCAGTTTCGCCGGGCAGCATGAGAGCTACCTCAACGTCCAGGGCGAGGCGGCGTTGATCGAGGCTTGCCGCCGCTGCTTCGCCTCGCTCTTCACCGACCGCGCTATCGTCTATCGGGCGACCAACGGCTTCGACCACTTCCGCGTCGCCCTCTCCGTAGGCGTGATGCAGATGGTCCGCTCGGACCTCGCCGCCAGCGGCGTCACCTTCACCCTCGACACCGAGTCCGGCTGCCGCGACGTGGTGCTGGTCACCGGCGGCTATGGCCTGGGCGAACTGGTGGTGCAGGGCCGGATCGACCCGGATGAGTTCCGCGTCCACAAGCCGACCTTCCGCGCGGGTTACCGCGCCGTGCTCAGCCACGGGTTGGGCAGCAAGCAGGCGCGTCTCGCCCTTGGCCGCGGCGGGCGGCCGGTCGAGCGAGCGGTCGTCCGGGCCGAGCGGGCGCGCTTCTGCATCACGGACGAGGAGGTGCTGCGGCTCGCCGAGATGGCGATGACGATCGAGAACCACTTCTCGCGGCGCAACGGCGCTCCCACGCCGATGGACATCGAGTGGGCCAAGGACGGGATCGACGGCCAGCTCTACATCGTCCAGGCGCGACCCGAGACGGTCGCCTCGCGCAAGGCGGCCGCTGCGATCGAGTTCTACCGGCTCACCGGCGCCGGCGAAGTACTGGCGGCAGGCAAGGCGGTCGGCGAGAAGATCGCCACGGGAACCGCGCGCATCGTGCGCGGCGCCCGCGACCTGGGCGCGTTCCGACCCGGCGAGGTGCTGGTCGCCGAGATGACCAGTCCCGATTGGGAGGAGGTGATGAAGCGCGCCGCCGCCATCGTCACCGACCGGGGTGGGCGCACCTGCCACGCGGCCATACTGGCGCGCGAACTGGGCGTGCCGGCCGTGGTGGGGACGGGGGACGCCACCACCCGCATAGCCGACGGCCGGACGATCACCGTTTCCTGCGCCGAGGGCGAGACCGGCCAAGTGCTGGCGGGCGAGGTCGCCTTCACGATCGAACGCGCCTCGGCGGACGAGATCCCGGCCACGCGCACCGAGGTGATGGTCAACCTCGCCAACCCCGAAATGGCGTTCCGCGCCGGCATGCTGCCGGCCGCCGGCGTCGGCCTCGCCCGCATGGAGTTCATCATCGGCCAGTCGGTGCGCGCCCACCCGATGGCGTTGGCCCATCCCGATCGTGTGGCGAGCGCCCGCGAGCGCGCGGCGATCGCTCGGCTGGCCGCCGGCGACGCCTCGCCGGCCGACTATTTCGTGCGCAAGGTGGCCGAGGGCGTCGGGACCATCGCCGCCGCCTTCTATCCGCGCCCGGTGATCGTGCGGCTGTCGGACTTCAAGACCAACGAGTACGCCAAGCTTCTGGGCGGGCGCGCGTTCGAGCCCCGCGAAGCCAACCCGATGCTGGGGTTCCGCGGCGCCGCCCGCTACGCCCACCCCGCCTACGCGGACGGCTTCGCACTGGAATGCCGGGCGCTCGCAAGGGTGCGCGAGGTCATGGGGCTGAAGAACCTGAAGGTCATGGTGCCGTTCTGCCGTCGCGTCGACGAGGGCCGCCGCGTGTTGGCAGCCATGGCCGCCAACGGCCTAGAGCGCGGCAGGGACGGGCTGGAGGTTTTCGTCATGTGCGAGATCCCCAACAACGTCATCCAGATCGACGCCTTCTGCGACCTGTTCGACGGCGTTTCGATCGGATCCAACGACCTGACGCAGCTGGTGCTGGGCGTCGACCGCAACTCCGAAACGGTGGCGTTCGACTTCGACGAGCGCGATCCGGGCGTGCTCGAGATGCTCCGCCAGGCTATCGCCGGAGCCAAGCGGCGTCGGCGTCACGTCGGCATCTGCGGCGAGGCGCCGGCCAGCTATCCCGAGATTACCCGCTTTCTGGTGGGTCTCGGCATCAACTCGATCAGCGTCAACCCGTCGAGCGCGCTCGAGGTGATGCGTCGCGTCGCCGAGGCCGAACGCCAGGGCGAGGTCCAGCCGGCCGAGCTGGCGCATGGGTAGGCGTGAGACCGGGGCGCGCATCGTCACGCTGACGATGAATCCCGCCATCGACCTTTGCGCGACGGTCAACCGCCTCGAGCCGGCGCGCAAGCTGCGCTGCCATGACCTGCGACGCGACCCGGGCGGCGGCGGGATCAACGTGGCGCGGGCGCTGCGGCGGCTCGGCGAACGCGCTATCGCCGTGTTCCCCGCCGGCGGCCCGACCGGCGCGCGGCTCGAAGCCATGCTGCGCGCCGAGCGCGCGCCGCACCGAACGCTCAGGATCGCTGGCGAGACGCGGGAAGACTTCACCGCCCAGGTCGCCGCCACCGGCGAGCAGTATCGCTTCGTCCTGCCGGGGCCGCGGCTGAGCCGCGCAGAGTGCGCCGCGGTGCTCGACCTGCTCGGCGCCCTCGAGCCGGCGCCGCAGATCCTGGTGGCGAGCGGCAGCCTTCCGCCGGGCGCGCCCATCAGCTTCTACGGCCGCCTGGCCGCGTTCGCGCGCGGCGCAGGCATGCGTCTGGCGCTCGACGCTGCCGGTCCGGCGCTGCGTCACGGTCTGCGGGCCGGCGTATGGCTGGTCAAACCCAGCCTCGCCGAGCTGGAGGAGTTGGCCGGGGCGGCGCTGCCCGACCTGGAGAGCCGCCTCGGGGCCTGCCGCCGCCTGGTCGAGGGCGGCGACGCCGAGCTCGTGGCCCTCTCGATAGGCGCCGAGGGCGCGCTGCTGGTCGGCGCCCAGGAAGCCTGGTTCGCGCCGGCGCCCCGGATCGCGCCGCTCAGCACGATCGGCGCCGGCGACAGCTTCACCGCGGGACTGGTAAGGGCGCTGGCGAATGGCGCGCCGGCGCCGAGCGCGCTCGCTGCAGCCGTCGCAGCCGGCTCGGCGGCCATGCTGGCCCCGGGCACGCAGCTGTGCCGAGCCACCGATGTTCAGTCGCTCTTGGCGCGCATACGCCCCGAGTTGGCCTGGCGCGCCGAGGCGTCTAGCGCCACTCGACGCCAGCCAGCAGCAGCTTGACCTGGCCGTCGCCCCACGCAGGCAGCAGCAGCCTCGCGTAGGACCGTGCGTTTCCCGACGGCTGATGCCGATAGAGGGTGGGAGACTGGCCTTCGACGGTTGCGTCCGCCTGAGCGCGGAGGAATTCGAGCGGCGTCGGCAGATCGACCTCGTCGAGGAACCGCCCAATCAGCCTCGCCTCGACGTCCGGTGCGAAGGGCGTGTGCGCGAGGTCGAGCCGGAACCGCTCGGGCCGCTCGAACACACCCAAGACGAACGTGTCGCTGCACAGCGGCTCGGCTTTGCCCATGTCGATGTCGTCGGCGAAGGGCATGGAAGCCTCGCCGCGAAGCAGGCTTCGCCAGTAGTCCATCAGCTGTTGGAGGCGGGGCCCCAGAATGTCGACGGCAAACGGTTCGTGGGCCAGCATGGCGCAACTCCCTTCGGGAACCACGCACCTCTAGGCCGGGCCGCGCAAGAGGGCTTTGATGAGGCTCAAATCGCGCCGGCGAGCGACGGCTTAACCGTAGCGCAGCGAAAGGAGCAATCACGGTTCGTCACGTCATCGGTCGTGCGGTGGCCATCGCCGGCGGCGCCTCTCGAACGGGTCGATCTCTCCGGTCGTCGGCCAGTGGTTCCTGTTCGTGCGTCGGCCCGCGCCCTACTTCGGCTTCCTGGCGGCGGTCGTGGCCGGCTTCCTGATGATGATCGAGGTGGTGAAGCGGGTCTTCTTCACACTAATGGCCCCCGCCACGGCCCTCACACCGCACGCGGCGAGAGCGCAGACGCGTTGAAAAGACGCCCGATCATGCCCTGGGCGTCCTGCTGGATCGACCGCAGATGCTCGAGGCTGCGAAAGCTCTCGGCGTAGATCTTGTAGACCTCTTCGGTGCCGGAGGGACGCGCGGCGAACCAGCCACTCGCGGCGACAACCTTGATCCCGCCGAACGCCGCGCCGTTGCCGGGCGCCGTCGTCACCGTCGCCTCGATCGGCTCGCCAGCCAGATCCGTCGCGTCGAGCGCCGCCGGCGAAACCTGCAGCAGGATCTGCTGCTGCTGACGCGTGGCCGGCGCGTCGATGCGCTCGTAGTAGGTCTGGCCCAACTCTGCGGTCAGCTGCCCATAGAGCTGGGCGGGGTCGCGACCGCTCCGCGCGGTCATTTCGGCGGCGAGCAGGCAGAGGACGAGACCATCCTTGTCGGTCGTCCAGACCGAGCCGTCGCGCCGCAGCAGCGAGGCGCCGGCGCTCTCTTCGCCGGCAAAGCCCAGCGTGCCACCCAGCAGGCCGTCGACGAACCACTTGAACCCGACCGGAACCTCTAGGAGCGGGCGTCCCAGATGCGTCGCCAGCCGATCGATCATGGCGCTGCTCACCATGGTCTTGCCGACGCCGCAGCTGTCCGCCCAGCCGGGCCGATGGGCGAACAGGTGTGCGATCGAGGCCGCCAGATACTGGTTCGGCTCCATCAGGCCGCCTGTGCGCGTGACGACGCCATGCCGATCGGCGTCCGTGTCGTTGGCGAAGGCGACATCGAAACGGTCCCGCAAGCCGATGAGCCGGCTCATCGCGTAGGGCGAGGAGCAATCCATCCGGATCCTCCCGTCCCAGTCGGCCGTCATGAAGCCGAATTGCGGATCGACGGTGCTGTTGACGATGGTCGCCGGCAGGCCGTAGCGCTCGGCGATCCGGGGCCAATAGGCGACGCTCGCGCCGCCAAGCGGGTCGATGCCGAGGGTGACGCCGGAGGCGCGGATCGCCTCGAGGTCGATCACGTTCGCCAGGTCGTCGACGTACTGCGAGATGTAGTCGAAACGGCGCTCCGTTGACGAGCCGGCCAAGCGCTCCTGCGGAATGCGTCGGACGCCCTGCAGCCGGGTCTCCAGCAGGCGGTTGGCCGCATTTTCGATCCACGTGGTCGCGCGGACATCCGCCGGGCCGCCGCTCGGGGGGTTGTACTTGAAGCCGCCGTCTTCGGGCGGATTGTGCGACGGCGACAGCACCACGCCGTCGGCGGCAACTCCAGCGCCAGCCGCACCGGCGCGGTTGTGGGCGAGGATCGCATGCGAGATGACGGGCGTCGGCGTGAACCCGCCGTCGGCGTCGACCATTGCGGTTACGTCGTTGGCGGCGAAGACCTCCAGGGTCGTAGCGAGCGCCGGGCGCGACAGGGCGTGGGTATCGATGCCGACGTACACTGGGCCTCTGATCCCCTGCGCCTGTCTGTACAGACAGATCGCCTGGGCGATCGCCAGCACGTGCGCCTCGTTGAAGGAATTGTCGAACGCCGAACCGCGGTGGCCGGAGGTGCCGAAACGAACGCGCTGGGATGCGACGGACGGGTCGGGAACGCCGCTGAAGTAGGCGCTGACGAGCCGCGACACGTCGATCAGGCGTGAGGGGTCGACGGGCTTTCCAGCCAGGGGGCTTATTCGGCCGCTCATCGAAGCCTCGCGCGCCGAGCAGGTGGACGGAACATGACCACGTCCGCCTTCCGGCGCGCCGTCAAGGCTGCGCGATCTTCCAGCGGCGGTCGGGGTCGTAAGCCGTCGTCTGACGGGCGATGCGGGCGGTCTCGGGGCCGAGGTTCTTCTCGACCACGATCCCGTTCTGATTGACGACGACCGTCATCACGCCGGAGTCGCGGCGATCGAGAATCTGCTCGGCGCCCGCGCTGACGTCGAACCGCCATCCTGTCGCTTGGCGCACGATCGGAATCGGATAGGGCCAGTCCCCCTCGCCGCCGGCGCCGCGCCCGACGAGGTGGCGCTGATCATGGGACGCCGCGAAGCGGCCCCGTGCGTTCCGTTCCGCGACGGATCGCCGGAGGCGATCAGCCTCTGGCCCGCGGGGCCGAAGATTGCGAGCAGGTCGGTGGCGCGCCCGCCACGGCGCTCGCCACAGTCCAGGTCCGTTTCACCTTCATCGTCCTGGGGGCCGCGTTCAAACCCGGGTCACTTCACGGTTGACAGGTAATCGACGATCGCCCGGCGTCGGTCGGGGTCGCCAACGTCCCAGTACATGTCCGTTCCCGGCGCGAAGGCTTGCGAGTCCTTCAGGAAGGCATCGAGACGCGACGGCGTCCAGGTTCCGATCGTCGCTCTTAGCCCTGCGGAATAGCGAAAGTCCGGGCGGTCGGCGATCTTCCGCCACATCACCCCCTTGAGCGACGGCCCGCTCGGTGTGCTGGCCCGGACCAACGAGTGGCAAGACGCGCAGTCCGCCTCGAAGACGGCCTTCCCAGCGGCCTCCGGACCGGCGGCGGGCGCCTCCGCTTGCGCCACCGCGGGAGCGGCAGCGGCGCAAAGGCATCCGACGAGCACCAGAGAAACCAGTTTCTGAGTCATCTTTTCCCGCGGGCGATTGACCATTCCTTAGGCTTGAGCCGCCGACGCCGCCTTGATGTCGGTCAAACCGAGGCCTGTCCCCCGCAACGCGCTGCAACATGCTCGGCGCATCGCCGCCGCGAGGCATCGGTCAGAGGAAGGGAGGTAGCCGCACCGGCGGCGCGACATCGGCGGCTCGACCTCGCCTCGGCCTTTCGAGCCGACTTTCGCCTAGTTGATGCGGGTCAAGGCGCGCCCGTCGCACGCAGCGCATCATGGGCCATCATAGCGAGGCGAAACGTGCGGTCATGCTTCAACATCGAAGTCTTCTCTACATAGTCGCTGACGGTGGAACCGCGCGGCTGATCGAAAGGCTGCCCAAGGGCGGCTTCAGGACGTTGCGCACGCTCGATGGACGAGCGCAGCTCGCCATCGTGCGCGAGCAGCTGCGTGACGAGCACGCTGGCCGCAGCATCGAGAGCGCCAACTCCGCGCGGCATGCGGTCGGCCGGGAGGACGACTATCGCCGGGCGAAGGCGGCGTTCGCGAAGCGGACAGCCGAGGCGGTGAAACGGATGTTGGCCGAGGGCGAATGGGCCGGCGTGGTGCTGGCGGCCCCGGCGCGGCTGGTCCAGGTGTTCCGCGACGAGCTGGAGGGCGAGACCAACCTGGTCCGCACGCTGGCGAAGGACCTCACCAAGACGCCGGACCACGAGCTTGGCCGTTGGCTCGACGCCGCAGGCGCCGGTCGCCAGGCGCCGTGAGGCGGGAATGCGCCGTGGCGTTTGATCCCACGACAACCCGCCAGAAAACGTCCGACGGCAAGAGTATCAGCGAGCGCTCCGCCGCAAGGGCTGCAGCGAGCCCGGTCGCACGCGAGGCGATCGTCGTGGCCGACGGCCTGACGCGTTGTTTTGGCGCGCTCGTCGCCGTCGACAAGGTGTCGTTCCGCATCGGCGCTGGCGAAACCTTCGCCCTGATCGGTCCGAACGGGGCGGGCAAGTCGACTGTCATGAAGATGCTGACGACCATGCTGCCGCCCAGTTCGGGCCGCGCGACGGTCGCCGGCTACGACGTAGCGCGCGAGCCCCGGCAGGTGCGCGCCCACATCGGCTACGTGCCGCAGCTGCTGTCGGCCGACGGCGAGCTTACCGGCTTCGAGAACATGCAGCTGTCCGCACGGCTTTACCTGATCCCCGGCCGCGAACGGGCGGCCAGGATCGCCCAGGCGCTCGGGATGATGGGGCTGACGGAGGCCAAGGATCGGCTCGTGCGCACTTATTCCGGCGGCATGGCCCGCCGACTGGAGATCGCCCAGAGCACCCTGCACCGGCCGTCGGTGCTGTTCATGGACGAGCCGACGGTGGGTCTGGATCCCGGCGGACGGCGGACCGTCTGGGAGCACGTCGCGCGACTGCAAAGCGAGATCGGCGCCGCCGTGGTGTTCTCGACCCACTACATGGACGAGGCCGAGGCGGTCTGCGACCGGCTGGCGCTGTTCCAGAACGGCCGCGTGGTCGCGCTGGGAACGCCAGCGGAGCTGCGCGCGGCGCAGGGCGCGGACGCGACCCTCGACGATGTGTTTACGTCGCTGACCGGATCTCCGCTCGGCCAAACAGGACCCGAAACATGAGCCGCGCTGCGGCCGTCGCTGGCGCGCCGCCTCGCCGGCTCCTCGCCGGCCTTGGCGCGTATCTGACCCAGGTCATGGCCGTGGCCGACGCCGAGGTGGTCAAGCTGCGTCACGATCCGATCGAGCTCGTGAGCCGCGCCGTGCAGCCGGTTCTCTGGCTGCTGCTGTTCGGCCAGGTGATGGGCCACGTGCGTGGCCTGCAAACCGGCGCTGTCCCGTACCTCGACTTCCTCGCGCCCGGCGTGCTGGCCCAGAGCGTGCTGTTCGTGGCCATCTTCTACGGGCTCTCGGCGATCTGGGAGCGGGACCTCGGCGTTCTGCACCGCTACATGGTGAGCCCGGCGCCGCGCAGCGCGCTGGTGGTGGGCAAGGCGCTGGCTTCCAGCGTCCGCGGCCTCTCTCAGTCGCTGGTGATCTACGTCTGCGCCGCGCTGCTTGGCGTGGCCTTGAGCTTCAACCCTGCCCATATCCTGGGCGTCGTCGCCTTCATCGTGCTCGCCTCGGCGTTGTTCTCGACCTTCTCCTTGATCATCGCCTGCATCGTGAAGACCCGCGAGCGCTTCATGGGCATCGGCCAGTTCCTGACCATGCCGATCTTCTTCGCCAGCAACGCGATCTACCCGATCAACATGATGCCGCCCTGGCTGCGCCTGATCTCGCGGATCAACCCCTTGAGCTACGAGGTGGATGGCCTCCGCAACCTGATGCTGGCGCGCGGCGCCAGCCAGTTCGGCCTCGCGACCGACTACGGCGCTCTCGTCGGATGCGCTCTCATTTTGATCGTCGTCGCGACGAGAATGTACCCACGGCTGACCCAATAGGGTAAGGTGCGTGACGCCGCAGCGCGGACTTCCAAAGATTGATATCGCTCAAGGCGCGAGCTTCTCGCCGGGCGCACCTGCGCGCCAGTTCGAGAGGAGCTGTTGATGCACACGTTCAAAGTTGTGAAGGAGCCGCACGGTTGGGCCGTGCGCCTGGATCCCGGCATGTGCACGCCGTTCTGGTCCGAGGCGCTCGCCATCCGCGAGGCGGAGCGGCTTTGCCGCTCGCTAAGGGCGCACGGCGTGGCGGCCGAAGTGGTCGTGCAGGCCGAGCATCCCGCCGTTGCGGCTGAAGGCTCGCGAGCCCAAGATCGCTGGAGCCAGGCACCCTGGCGATAGGGTCGCCGACAGGGCGGCGGGGAGCCGACGCGTCCATGGCGACGACGGCAAGCTTACCGGAGCGGTTGGCCGAGAGCCGAGCGGCGCGGCTCGCGGCCCTGGCGCAGCGAGCCTTCGCCGAGCCGCTTGCGCCATCGCCCTGGGACGAGCAGCCGATCCGCGGGGAGCTATTCAGCGTCGAGCGGCTGGAAGAGCATGCGCGCTCACTCGCCGCCGCCCAGACCCGCTCGGAGCGGCGCGCCCGCGGCGACAGTCTCTCGCAGCGGCTCGCCGACAACGAGGCCGTGCTGATCGCCGCTTACCGCGACGTCGCCGAGGCGGTGGAGACCGGCGCTCCGATCACGCCGGCGGCCGAATGGCTGATCGACAACTTCCACGTGGTCGAGGAGCAGATCCGCGAGGCGCGGGTCGACCTGCCCCGCGGCTATTACCGGCAGCTGCCGAAGCTCGGCGGAGGTCCATTCTCAGGCCTGCCGCGCGTGTTCGGCCTGGCCTGGGGGTTCGTGGCCCACACCGACAGCCTGTTCGATCCGGAAGCGCTGCGTCGCTACGTGCGCGCCTACCAGGAGGTGCAGCCGCTGACCATCGGCGAGCTGTGGGCCGTCGCCATCACGCTGCGCATCGTGCTGGTGGAGAACCTGCGGCGCATCGCGGCCCGGGTGATCGCCAGCCGGGCGGGACGCAGCCACGCCGACGCCGTCGCCGACCGGCTGCTGGGAGCGAGGGGCCTCGACGCCGAGCCGGCCGTCGATGGTTCTGGCCGGACAGGACCCGACGCGCCTCACCGAGGCCTTCTTCGTGCGAACTGGTCCAGCGGCTGCGCGATCAGGACCCCAGCGTCGCCCCGGCCCTCGCCTGGATCGACGAACACCTGGCTCGCCTGGGCCTGACCGCCGACGGCGTCGTGCAGGCCGAGCACCAGCGGCAGGTGGCCGGCAGCATCACGCGTCCGCAACATCATCACCAGCATGCGGCTGATCTCCGACGTCGACTGGTCGGAGCTGGTGGAGCGTTTCAGCTTGGTGGACGACATCCTGCGGCGGTCGGCGGGCGCTTCGCCGACATGGACTTCCCGACCCGCAATCTCTACCGCAGCGCCATCGAGGATCTGGCCCGCGGGTCGCGGCGCAGCGAACTCGACGTCGCCCGGGCGGCAGTGCTCGCCGCCGGCGCGACCGGCCGCGTCGGACGACGCCGACGCCCGGCTTTCCGATCCCGGCTATTACCTGGTCGCCGAGGGGCGGCCGAGCTTCGAGGCGGCGATCGGCTACCGCCCGCCGGTCCACGCCTGGCCGCGCCGCATCTACCGCTCGCTTGGCATCGGCGGTTACGTCGGCGCTGGCGCGGTGATCGGGGCCGCGCATCCTGGCCGTTCCGCTCATCGTCCTGACGCACGCCGGTCTCGGCTGGCCCTGGCTCCTGGCGCTTGGCTTGCTGGGCGTCGCGCCGGCGGTCGACCTCAGCGTCGCGCTCGTCAACCACGTGGTGACGCGGGGCTTTCGCGCCACCGCTGCTGCCGGGCCTGGACTTGAAGCAAGGGGCGCCTCGAGAGCTGCGCACGCTGGTCGCCGTGCCGACGCTGCTCACCTCACTTGAGGCGGTGCGGCGCTGCGTCGAGGGGCTGGAAATCCATCATCTGGCCAGCCTGTCCGGCGACCTGCACTTCGCCCTGCTCACCGATTGGACCGACGCCGACAGCGAGCACGTCGATGGCGACGAAGCGTTGGTGGACGCGGCGCGCGACGGGGTGGCGGAGCTGAACCGGCGCTACGGCCCGGCGCCCGGCGGCGATCGTTTCCTGCTGCTGCATCGGCGGCGGGTGTGGAACGAGAGCGAGGGCCGCTGGATCGGCTGGGAGCGCAAGCGCGGCAAGCTGGCCGAGCTGAACCGGCTGCTGCGCGGGCGCGACCGACACCACCTATGTCGACCCACCGCCGATTCCCGAGGGCGTGCGCTACGTCATCACGCTCGACGCCGACACCCGCCTGCCGCGCGAGACCGCGCGCCGGCTGATCGGCAAGATGGCCCATCCGCTGAACCGGCCGCGGCTCGACGCAGCGCACGGGCGGGTGGTCGAAGGCTACGCCATCCTGCAGCCGCGCGTGACGCCGGCGCTGCCGGTGGGGAGGGAAGGCTCGCTGTTCCTGCGCGTGTTCTCCAGCGCCAGCGGCATCGATCCTTACGCGGCCGCCGTTTCCGACGTCTACCAGGACCTGTTCGGCGAGGGCTCCTACACCGGCAAGGGCATCTACGACGTCGACGCGTTCGAGGCGGCGCTGGCCGGGCGCGTCCCGGAATCGCGGCTGCTGAGCCACGACCTGTTCGAGGGCATCTTCGCTCGCGCCGGCCTCGCCTCCGACGTCGAGGTGGTCGAAGACTTCCCTGCCCGCTACGACACCGCCGCCGCGCGCCACCACCGCTGGGTGCGCGGCGACTGGCAGCTGCTCCCCTGGATGCTGGGTCCGACACCTGCCTTGCGCCAAGGGCGTCCGCGGGGCGGGGTGCCGATCGTCGGGCGCTGGAAGATGCTCGACAACCTGCGCCGTTCGCTCTCGGCCCCGTCGACTGTCGCGGCGCTGCTGGCGGGTTGGGCGGCGCCGGCCGACGCGGCCCTGACCTGGACGCTGTTCCTCGTCGCGACCATGGCGATCCCACCGCTGCTGCCGGTGACAGCCGAGCTTGGGTCGCGGCGGCCCGGCGTGGCGCTGACGAGCCATCTGCGGACCGTCGCCGGCGACTTGCGCCTGGCGCTGGTGCAGATCGGGCTGATGCTGGTGTTCATCGCCCATCAGGCCTGGCTGATGGGCGATGCGGTGCTGCGAACCCTGTTTCGCCTGACGATAAGCCACCGGCGCCTGCTCGAGTGGACACCCGCCGCGCAGGCCGCGTTCGGACGCAAGCTGACGCTGACCAGCTTCTACGGGCGGATGGCGGGCGCGCTGGTCATCGCCGCCGCCGGCGCGGCTGCGGGTTGGGTGGGCGGCGGCCTGAGTTGGCCGCTCAGCCTCGCCTTCGCCGCCATCTGGGCGTTGTCGCCGGCCGTCGCGCTGCGGGCCAGCCTGTCCGCGCCGGTGGAAAGCGAGCGTCCGCTGCCGGCGGCGGATGCGACCGCCCTGCGGCTGACGGCGCGCCGCACCTGGCGGTTCTTCGAGACCTTCGTGACCGCTGACACCCACCACCTGCCGCCGGACAACTTCCAGGAGACCCCGAAGCCGGTCGTGGCCCACCGGACGTCGCCGACCAACATCGGGCTCTACCTCCTGTCGGTGCTGAGCGCCCGCGACTTCGGCTGGATCGGCGAGGCGGAGGCGATCGAACGCCTCGAGGCAACGATGGCCACGCTGGCCTCGGTCGACAAGTTTCGCGGCCATCTGTTCAACTGGTACGACACCGACGACCTGCGCCCGCTGGATCCCAGTTACGTCTCGTCCGTAGACAGCGGGAACCTGGCGGGTCATCTGCTGGCCCTGTCGGGCGGCTGCCGCGCGTGGGCCGCCGTCGCCCGAAGCGACGCGCAGCAGACTGGCGGCGTGCTCGATGCGTTGGGCCTGGCGCACGAAGCCGCGCTGGCGCTGCCGGACGTCCCGCGGCGGCAGGCCGAGACGCGGCGCCGGCTGGTTGGCGAACTCGAGCTGCTGGCGACCAGCATCGGCGAAGGTCTCTCCGGGCGCTGGGACAGCCTCGCCGTGGAGATCGAGCGTGTCGCCGACGTCGCCCGCCACGCCGCCATCGAGCACGATCACGGACCCGGGCTAGAGGTGGTCCACTGGCTGGAAGCGGCCCGCAGCAGCGTCAAGAGCCACCGCCGCGATGCCGACGAAGCGGCCGCCCTGCAGCCAAGGACGCACGCTCTGGCGGAGAAGGCGAAGGCGCTGGCGCTCGCCATGGACTTCCAGTTCCTGCTGGATCCGGACCGGCTGCTGCTGTCGATCGGTTACCAGGCGGCCGAGGGGACGCGCGATCCCAACTGCTACGACTTGCTGGCCTCGGAAGCGCGGCTCGCGAGCTTCGTGGCCATCGCGAAGGGCGATGCGCCGGCGCGCCACTGGTTCCGGCTGGGCCGCGCGGTGACCCCCACCGACGGCGGCGCGGCGCTGATCTCCTGGTCGGGCTCGATGTTCGAGTACCTGATGCCCTCGCTGGTCATGCGCGGGCCTGCCGCCAGCCTGATCGAGGAGACCAATCGGCTGGTCGTGGCACGGCAGATCGACTACGGCCGCCGGCTCGGCGCGCCGTGGGGCGTCTCGGAGTCGGCGTTCAACGCCCGTGACCTGGAGTTCACCTACCAGTACTCCAACTTCGGCGTGCCGGGCCTCGGCCTGAAGCGCGGCCTCGCCGACAACGCCGTGATCGCCCCGTACGCCACGGCGCTGGCCGCCATGGTCGCGCCCCAAGCAGCGGCGCGAAACTTCGAGCGCCTGGTCGGGATCGGCGCGCTCGGCCGTTATGGCTTCTACGAGGCCGTCGACATGACGCCCTCCCGGGTGCCGGAGGGGGAGACGCAGGCCGTGGTGCAAGCCTTCATGGCGCACCACCAGGGCATGTCGATCGTCGCCATCGCCGACGCGCTGCTTGGGCAGCTGATGTGCGAGCGGTTTCACGCCGAGCCGATGATCCAGGCCACCGAGCTCCTGCTGCAGGAGCGCGCGCCACGCGACGTGGTCAGCAACCCGCCGTCGGTCGCCGAGACTGCGGCCTCGGTTCGCGAGCGGGCCGCCGACGCGGGCGGCTGGCGCCGCGCCAGCCCGTGGAGCGCCACGCCGGATACCCAACTGCTGTCCAACGGACGCTACACCGTGATGCTGACCGCCGCCGGCTCCGGCTACAGCGCCTGGCGCGACATCGCCATCACCCGCTGGCGCGAGGATCCCACTTGCGACGATTGGGGCAGCTACGTCTTCCTGCGCGACATCCACAGCGATCAGGTCTGGTCAACCGGCCTGCAGCCGACCGGCGGAGCCGGCGACGACTACGCCGTGGTCTTCAATGAGGACCGCGCGCAGATATCGCGGCGCGACGGGACGCTCGGCACGACGCTGGAGGTGGTGGTCTCCGCCGAGGACGACGCCGAAGTGCGCCGCGTCACCGTGACCAACGGGGGCCTCCAGGCCCGTGAGATCGAGGTGACGTCGTATGTCGAGCTGGCGCTCGGCCCCGCCGCCGCCGATCGGGCCCACCCCGCCTTCGCCAAGCTGTTCGTGGAGACCGAGCATCTGGCGGGGATCGGCGCACTCGTCGCACACCGCCGTCGGCGCGAACCGGACGAGCCTGAGATCTGGGCTGGGCACCTGGCCGTGGTCGATGGCGAACTGGTCGGCCAGCGCGAGCACGAGACCGACCGGGCCCGCTTCGTCGGCCGCGGCGTCGGCCTCGGCGCGCCGACCGCGATCTTCGACGGGCGGCCGCTCTCCGGATCGACCGGCGCGGTGCTCGACCCGATCTTCGCGCTACGCCGGCGGGTGCGACTGGCGCCCGGCCAGACGGCGCGGATCGACTTCTGGACGGTGGTTGGATCGGCGCGCGCGCAGGTTCTCGACCTCATCGACAAGCACCACGACATCGGCGCGTTCGAACGGGCCGCGCAACTGGCCTGGACCCGGGTGCAGGTCGAGTTGCACCACCTGGGGATCGATCGCGGACAGGCCAGCCAGTTCCAGCGCCTGGCCGGCCACCTCGTCTATGCTGCGCCGACCCTGAGGCCCGCCTCGGATATCATCCAGGCGGGTCGCGCGTCCCAGCCGCATCTCTGGAGCCTCGGCATCTCCGGCGACCTGCCGATCCTGCTGGTGCGCATCGCCGACCTTCACGAGATCGATCTGGTTCGCGAGGCGCTGCTGGCGGTGGAGTACTGGCGCATGCGCCGCCTGGCAGTGGACCTGGTCATCCTGAACGAACGCGCCAGCTCCTATGTGCAGGACCTTCAGCAGTCGCTGGAGACGCTGGCCCGGGCCAACCAGTCGCGGGCGCAAATCGGCGAGGAACGCGGACCCGGCCACGTCTTCCTGCTACGCGCCGACCTGATCCCGGAGGATGTGCGCGCCACGCTGGCCTCGGTGGCGCGCGCAGTGCTGGTTGGCGAGCGCGGCCGGCTGGAAGACCAGCTGGAGAACGCGCCCGAGGCGCCGGCCCGCGCACCGCCGCCCTGGCGTCGCCCGGTTGCGTCTTCCGACCTGCAGATGGCGCGCGCCGCGCCCGATCTCGAGTACTTCAACGGGCTCGGCGGCTTCGGCGATGCCGGACGCGAATACGTCACCGTCATCCGCCCCGGCCAGTCGACGCCGGCGCCCTGGATCAACGTGATCGCCAACCCGGACTTCGGCTTTCAGGTCTCCACGGACGGCGGCGGATACGCCTGGTCGGTGTCGAGCCGCGAGCATCAGCTGACGCCGTGGTCGAACGATCCGGTAACCGACCCGCCGTCGCAAGTGATCTACGTGCGCGACGAGGATACCGACGAGCTTTGGACCCCGACCTCCGCCCCCCTGCGCGACGACGCCTCGACCTACGTCTGCCGCCACGGCTTTGGCTACAGCCGCTTCCAGCATCAGGCGCGCGGCCTGGCGATGGACCTGCTCGAGTACGCCGCGCCGGCCGATCCCGCCCGGATCTCGCGGCTGACGCTGCGCAACACCTCGCCTCGCCGCCGGCGACTCTCCGTGACGGCCTACGTGGAGTGGCGCCTGGGCGCGGCGGGTCAGGTCACCGCCCCGTTCGTCACGACGGCCCGCGACGAGGCCACCGGCGCGCTGACCGCCGCCAACGCCTGGAACCCGGTCTTTGCCGACCGCTGCGCCTTCCTGGACATGGGGGGTCGCCAGATCGCCTGGACCGCCGACCGGCGCGAGTTTCTCGGCCGCAACGGCTCGCTGGCCGCGCCGCAGGCGCTGATCGAGCGCGCGCCGCTCAGCGGACGCGTAGGCGGCGGCCTGGATCCCTGCGCGGCCCTGCAGACGACGCTGGAGCTGGGTCCGGGCGAGAGCGTCGAGGTTGCGGTGTTCATGGGTGACGCAACGGACGCGGCGGCGGCGCGCGGTCTGGTCCAGCGGCTGCGGGGCGCCGACCTCGACGCGTTGCTGGCCGAGGTCCGGCGCGGCTGGGATGAGATCCTGGGGGCCGTGCAGGTGAAGACGCCCGACCGCAGCATGGACGTGATGCTGAACGGCTGGCTGCTCTATCAGACGGTTGCCTCGCGATTGTGGGCGCGCGCCGGCTTCTACCAGGTGAGCGGCGCCTATGGTTTCCGCGACCAGTTGCAGGACGCCATGGCGCTGGCGCCGACGCAAGCCCGGCATGCTGCGCGAGCAGCTCCTGCGAGCCGCGGCCCGACAGTTTCCGGAAGGCGACGTGCAGCACTGGTGGCTGCCCAACACCGGCCAGGGCGTGCGCACGCGCTTCTCGGACGACCGCGTCTGGCTCGCCTATTCGCTGGGCGACTACCTGGACGTGACCGGCGATCTGACGGTGCTGGACGAGCCGGTTCCATTCATCGAGGCCGAGGCCTTGAAGCCCGCCGAAGCCGAGAGCTTCGGCCAGCCGGCGGTCTCGACAGAGACCGTTCCGCTCTACGAGCATGCGGCGCGGGCGCTCGACGCCAGCCTGGGGGTGGGCGCTCACGGCGCGCCGCTGATGGGCGGCGGCGACTGGAACGATGGCATGAACCGGGTCGGCATCGGGGGCCGCGGCGAGAGCGTCTGGCTGGGCTGGTTCCTGATCACGACCCTGCCCCGCTTCGCGACCGTGGCGGACGCGCGCGGCGATGCAGGCCGCGCCGCCGCCTGGCGCCAGCACGCCGACAAGCTGCGCGCCGCCCTGGAAAGCGAAGCGTGGGATGGCGACTGGTATCGGCGCGGTTGGTACGACGACGGCGCGCCGCTGGGCTCAGCCGCCAGCCAGGAATGCCGCATAGACTCGATCGCGCAGTCATGGGCGGTGTTGTCGGGCGCTGCAGACCCGCAACGCACGCGGCGCGCGATGGCGGCGGTTGACCGGGAGCTGATCCGGCCGCAGGAGTCCCTGGCGCTGCTCTTCACCCCGCCTTTCGATCGCGCGACGCAAGACCCCGGCTACATCAAGGCCTATCCGCCCGGCGTCCGCGAGAACGGCGGCCAGTACACGCACGCTGCGTTGTGGTCGGCGATGGCGTATGCAGCGCTGGGGGATGGCGAGAAGGCGGCCGCGCTCTTCTGGATCCTCAACCCTATCAACCATGCCCGCACGCGCGGCGACGTCCACCGCTATCGCGTGGAGCCCTACGTAGTGGCTGCCGACGTCTCCGCCGCGCCAGGGCGGATCGGACGCGGCGGCTGGACCTGGTACACCGGCTCGGCAGGTTGGATGCAGCGGACCGGGATCGAGAGCATCCTGGGCCTCAAGGTGCGCGGCGATCGCCTGCAGGTCGACCCCTGCATTCCGGCGGCTTGGCCCGGGTTCGAGGCGACCTTGCGCCGTGGCGCTTCGACCTACGACGTCGCGGTGACCAACCCGCACGGCGTCTCGCGCGGCGTCGTCGCGGCCCGGCTTGACGGCGCGATGCTGCAGGGCCGGCCGATCCTGGCGCCGTTCGTCGACGACGGCGCACACCATCGCCTGGAACTGACCCTCGGCTGACTGGCCCAACAACGACAGCAACGCCATCTCCGCGCCGTCGATCACACCTCCTGGCTAAGCCGCCAGCTCGGCGCGCACGGCGACGTCGCCCGGGTGTTGCTCGACGCACTTGCGGAACGGATGGATGCCCCGCGGTCCACTGAGCACCTGCCTTTGGCGGCGTCCCCTCTAGGGAAGATTCTGCCCGTCCGCCGCGCCCTCGTCCTCTTGGCGCTCAAGGTCGGTCAGAGCGTCGGCGAGCAGCCGCTGCAGTTGCTCGCGCTTTTTCGCGTCCGGCTCGTGCTCCAGCATGTCTCGGTAGTGCTTGATATTCTGTTCCGCGACGAACCTGCGCATGGCTCTATCTCCTTCGAGCCAAGGGATGCCCCCGGCGCTCCTACCACAACCAAACGAGGCGGTCGCGCCATACGCAGCTCTCGGGTGAAAACCAATACAAAGGCAATCGACGCCGTTCGTAGACTGAAGAGTTGCGCCTCTGGGACGAACTACCGAAGGGACCGAACCACCGTTGATCTTCATCAAGGTGCGCCGCCGAGCAACGCCGTAGCGGACGGAGCACGGATGGAGATGCGCCGTGCGAAACGCGACGATCGCGATAATTGGCCTAATCTTTGCCGGCGCCTTGGCAGCGCCCGCTCCGGTCGTCGGCAGACCTGTCCACCCCGGCCGGCGCCGGCTAGCTGCTCCTGCGCACCGCCGCACTTTGGGGACACGTTTTCGGGCCCGGTTCTGCAGGTCATCGACGCGCGCACGCTTTGTGTCGCCCTAGGACCGCTGCCGACCGAGTGGGTTCAGGTCTCCATTTCAGATGCCCCGACTGCAGGAACGCGCGGCGGACTGATGGCCGCAGCCTTCGGGCAAGACGTCGAGTGTGTCGCCACCGGCGTGGCCGACGTCGGAGTTCAGGCGGTCTGCTTCGAAGCCGGCGTCTCCGTCGGTCTCGTCGCCAACTCGCCGGAAATTCGGGAGGAAGCGGGCGCTTGGCGGTAGCCATGAAGCTCGCCCTCGATCGGAGGTATTCGCCTTCCATCGGTCAAGCGATTTGACTTCGATCAAGTCGCACCGGTCGCCACAGGTTCACTGTAATCAGGAGGTGGCTACGCCCGATCCAGCGAGACAAAGGGCGTGCTCACCGTGACCGTGGCGAAGCCCGCCACAGCCAGGACTACCAAGATCGAAGTAAAGCCGGCGGCCAGACCATCGGCTCATCGGTCAACATCAGCAGGTGTGGTCCACGCCATGCCGTGGAGATTGGAAAATGGAAGACAAGAAGCTGCGCAAGGACATCATCGACGCGCTCGACTGGGATCCCAGCGTCAACTCCGCAAACATCGGGGTCGCCGTGGACGACGGCGTCGCTACGCTCTCTGGCGCCGTCCCGAACTACGCTCAGAAGCTGGCCGCTCAACGCATCGCCCAGCAAGTCCGGGGCGTCACCGCCATCGCCGATGAGATCGAGGTGCGCTACCCAGGCTCGACGAGCCACACCGACGCGGACATCGCTCAGCGCGCGGTCCAGGTGCTCGACTGGGACATTGTTCTGCCGGACCAGGCGGTCAAGGTGAAGGTCAGCAAGGGCTACGTCACGCTGACCGGGGAGGTGCACTGGGACTACCAACGGCGCTCCGCCGAAGCCGACGTGCGCAAGCTCGCCGGGGTGATCGGCGTCATCAACAAAATCGAGCTGCGATCCGTCGTGTCTCCGGCGGACGTCTCCAAGCGCATCAAAGATGCGCTCAAGCGCGACGCGGAGGTCGAAGCGGCCAACATCCACATCTCCGTCGCCGACGGCAAGGTGCGGCTCGACGGCAAGGTTCACTCACTGCCGGAGCAGCAGGCCATATACCGGGCCGTCTGGTCGGCGCCGGGCGTCCGGCTTGTCGAGAACCACGTACACGTCGGTTAATCGTCGGCGACGGTGACCAGGGACTGCAGGCCCCTGGTCACGCTGCTTTCAGCGGAGAACGTCGATGCCAACCGCCGCCAGTGCGTTGCGGGCGCTTGGTTTGCTGTTGTTGACCGAGCCGACGGTTTCTCGCTGGCTCCACCGAGGAAGCGCGTCCCCGTTGCGCCGATCATCCTCGGCCGCGCCAAGTCGACGCCACCGCGCCCGCACCGCGATCCGCCGGACATTCGATGGATCACGCTGGTGCTGGCGTTCGCGTAGCTGACGGGCCTCGGCCATGCCGCTCTGGTAAGCATACTGCCGTGCCGCCAGGAGACGATGGTGAACCCGGGGTTTCCCAGGCTGCGCGCTTCGACGCCGCGTTCTTGAGCTATCTCGCATGCAACGCCGGCGCCGAGTGCGACGGTCCGATGATCGTCCATTCGATCACGAGGGGCGAGCTTAAGCGCATTGACAGTGATTCTGTGGAGCTCGGAAGCGGCCTGCTTCGTAGCTATGGCCTGAAGTCGCGCGGCTTCATCTCCGCGGCGACCAACTCCGGCAAAGCTTGCCAAACAGTCAGGGCGGTAGTTCGGTCATCGCAAGGCGCGCAAGCGCGCACCCTGGCTTGCGCTTCTGTGCTGTCGGGGAGGCGCGACATGGGCTCACTGCGAGCACTTTTCGGAACGGCGGGGTTTCTGCCACACGGCTACTGCATCCTGTGGCGGCCCGATATCCTGGCGCTGCACGTCGTATCGGACCTGTTGATCGCCGTTTCCTACTTCAGCATTCCGCTGGCGATCATCGTGTTCATCGTCCGGCGAAAGGACCTCGAGCCCGCGCATCGCCGCATCGCACTGCTGTTCGGCGTGTTCATCCTCGGCTGCGGCCTCACTCACGTGATGGGCGCGGTGGTGTTCTGGTGGCCGGCCTATGTCCTAGACGGCGCGATCAAGGCGTTCACCGCGATCGCTTCGGTCATGACGTCGGTCGTGCTGTGGGTGATGCTGCCGAGGCTCTTGCTGATCCCCTCGCCGAGGGCGCTCGCACAGGCCAACGCACGGCTCGAGGAGGAAATCGTCGCGCGTCGAGCCGCGCTCGACGAGTTGCAGTCGATCCGCACGTCCCTGGAGAGCCAGGTCGAAACCAGGACGCGGGAATCGGCGGCCAACGCCGCGCGCCTTGCGGCGGTGCTGGAGACCGTGCCGGATGCGATGGTCATCATCGACGAGGTGGGGTCTGTGCAGTCTCTCAGCGCGACGGCAGAACGCCTCTTCGGGTACGCGAGCCGCGAAATAGCCGGCCAGAACGTGAAGATGCTCATGCCCGAGCCGTACCGGAGCGAGCACGACCAATACCTGGCCCACTACCTCGCCACGGGCGAGCGTCGCGTCATTGGCGTCGGCCGCGTGGTCATGGGGCGGCGCAAGGACGGCGCCACTTTTCCGATGGAGCTCTCGGTCGGCGAGGTCAAGCTCAACGATGGACGCCAGTTCACGGGCTTCGTGCGCGATCTCACCGAGCGCCAGGAACGCGAACAGCGCATGCAGGAGCTGCAGGCCGAGCTGCTTCACGTCTCGCGCCTGAACGAGATGGGTCAGATGGCGTCAGCCTTCGCCCACGAGCTGAACCAGCCGCTCTCAGCCGCCGCCAACTATCTCACAGGCGTGGTCACCTTGCTGGAGGGCGAGGATACCGAGACCGCCCGCTTCGGCTGCCGGCGCGCCGCCGAGCAAATTGCCCGCGCCGGCGAGGTGATCCGTCGGCTGCGCGACTTCCTCAGCAAGGGCGGTGGGCGGCGGCGCGTGGAGAGCCTGCCTCAGGTGGTCGAGGAGGGCAGCGCGCTGGCGTTGGTGGGGACGCGCGCCGAGGGTGTGAAGGTGGAGATGCGGCTCTCGTCCGACGCGCCGGTCGCGGTGATGGACAAGGTGCAGGTGCAGCAAGTGCTGGTGAACCTGATCCGCAACGCGGTCGAGGCCATGACCGGCGGCCCCCGCCGCGAGCTTGTCATCTCGACCGCCAGAGCGGGGTCGGCGCAGGTCGAGGTGGCGATCGCCGACACGGGACCCGGGCTGGCGCCCGAGATTCGCGACAGGCTGTTCCACCCGTTCACCACCACCAAGCCGACCGGCATGGGCGTCGGCCTCTCGCTTTGCCACTCGATCATCGAGGCGCATGGCGGGAAGATCTGGGCGGAGGACGGTCCCGGCGGCGGCACGATCTTCCGCTTCACCCTTCCGGTGGCCGACGACGCCGTGGCCTGAGGCCGGCGTCAGGCCATTATCACCTGGTCGGGCCAGAGCTCGCGGATGTCGGCGGGCACCTCGCCGCGCGCCTTCTCGATCGCGCCGCCATGCATGTGCGACCAGAGAACCTTGATCGCCGCGCGGGTTGCATAGCCCGGATCGAACTCGAAACCGCGCGGCAACTCGCCTGCGACGCGCTCGACAAAGTCATCGGCCGTGTGGGTGCGGATCGGCGTGTCGTCCGGCCGCCAGCCCTCGACGAACACGCCTTTGAGCAGCAGCGGCAGCTGGGCGGCGAGCCGCATGGCGCTGCTCGGTGAGAGGCGGTCGCGCAGCGCGTGGAGGACCGCGCGCATCACCGTGTAGGCTTCGTGCCTCCCGCAGCAGATTTCCTCCTGCAGCGCCTCGAGCCAGCGGTTCGTCTCGTTGACGGTGGTGTCGAAGACGGCGAGATGGTCGGTCATGGCTGGTCTCCTCTGAGCTCAGACGCGGCAACTTTCGAGATCGGTGATGGCGAGGCTCTGGTTGCGTTCTCACAGACTAGCCGGCGAGCCGGAGACGGCCTTGATCGGCATCAAGTCGCCGGAGCAGAAGTCCGCAGCGAGGGTCAGAACCCGAACGGATAGGTCTCGTCCTCGGCCTCGGCGATCCTTGTCGGCAGCGGGGTGACCGCGCGCGTCTGGTCGAACCAGACGAAGCCGTCGAACTGCTCGGGCAGACAGGCGCGGGCGTAGTGGCTCATGGCGTTCGGTCGCGGGCCGATAGATGACGCCGATGAAGCGCTCCAGCCGCGGCTGCGCGCAGCTCGTCCCGAGCCGCGCTCGTTGCGGCCGGGCCGCAGGTCGAGCAGGAACCGCGGCATGCCGGCCGCGTGGCACAGCGCTTCGTAGCTGTCGGGCCGTGACGGCAGGACCTGCATCGGCCGGCCGGGCTCGTCCCACTCGTCCGCCGCCATCACCGTGCCGGCGTGGGTCCCGAAGCCGATCAGGGCGGCGTCGCGGCCGAAGCGCTCTCGGCAGAGCTGGCCGATGTTCAGCTCGCCGCGCTCCGCCCCCATGTCGGTGAAGCGCGCGTCGCCGATGTGGGAGTTGTGGGCCCAGACCACGGCTTTCGAGCCGGGTCCCTTGAGCGCCAGGATGCGTTCAAGGGTCTCGAACATGTGCCGGTCGCGCAGGTTCCAGGACTCGTGCGCGCCGAAGATACATGGCGCGGTAGTAGCGCTCCGCGTCGGCCACCAGACGGGCGTTCTGGGTGGCGTCGAAGAAGCGCTCGCCGTCCTTGTCCGCGTAGTGCGACTGTTTCGCGACCATGTCGCGCAAGGTCGCGATGACCGGCGCTTCGCAAAGGGCGAGGCCGCGGCGAAGCGCAGGCCATGCCGTACGCCGACGGCTCCGCCGCCCACGGACTCGAGGCAGGCGTAGCGGTTGCGCGCCGCCCGCGCCGCTGCCGGATCAACCCGTTCGAGATAGGCCAGCACGGCGGCCATGGATGCGCGCATGTTGTAGAGGTCGAGGCCGTAGATGGCCGCGCGCCTGTCGTCCGAGAGGCCCAGCGTTGTGATCCCGCAGCGCAGCGACAAAGGCCTCGAACTCCGCGTTGCGCCACATCCAGGTCGGGAAGCGGCTGAACGGCGGGGTGTCCATCGCCTGGTGGGGTCGCCCGCGCACATAGCGATCGACCGCGGCCGCGTCCGGCCAGTCCGCCTCCAACGCCACGACGTTGAAGCCGTGCCGCTCCACGAGGCGGCGGGTGATCGCGGCCCGCGCGCGATAGAATTCGCTGGTTCCGTGGCTGGCCTTCGCCCAACAGCACGACGCGGGCGTCGGCGTAGCGGTCGAAGGCCGCCGCAAAAGCCGGGTCGTCGATGTCCGGTAGCGGCTCGGCGGCCGCTGCGAGGCGGCGACGACCTGGTAAGGGCGACGGCCGGACCGGCGGCCTGGCTCGTTCTGGATGCGAACGCGCCTTCGAACCAATCGGCGGCCAGCCGCATCACCTCTTCCAGAGTCCCGGGCTCCTCGAAGAGGTGGCCGGCGCGCGGCACGATCTCCAGCGCCTTGCGGCAGGTGAGGTGGGCAAGCGCGCTGCGGTTTAGGTCGATCACCGGCGCGTCGTCGCCGCCCACGATCAGGAGGGTTGGAGCGGTGACCGCAGCCAGCGCCGCCGCGGCGGCGAGATCGGGACGTCCGCCGCGCGAGACGGCGGCGCGCGACCCGCGCGCTTCAGGACGGCGGCCGCCTGCAGCGCCGCCCCCGCGCCGGTGCTCGCGCCGAAGAAGCCGAGCGGCAGGCCGACGAGTTCCGGGCGCAGGTCGATCCAGTCGGCGGCCTCCTCGAGCCGGCCGGCGAGGAGACCGATGTCGAAGACGTTGCGCCGGTCGGCCGCCTCGGCGTCGGTCAGCAGATCGAGCAGCAGGGTCGCAAAGCCCCGTGCGTTGAGGTGATCCGCGACGGCGCGGTTGCGCGGACTGAGCCGGCTCGAGCCGCTGCCGTGCGCGAAGATGATCACGCCGCGCGCATTGTCGGGGATCTGGAGATCCGCGGCGAGATTGCATGGCGGCAGGCGCACGGCGTGGCGCGCGATCGACGGCGGTGTGGGCTCGCCGCGTGATCGCCCCAGCAGCGCCAGCACCTCCGCGTCGCTGAGCTGGTGGAAGTCCTCGTAGAAGGCGCCCACTCCAGCAAACCGCTCGGCGGCCTCCAGGCAGACCACCTCGTCGGCCTCCCGCCGCATGTCGGCCAGCGTGTCGACCGGCGCGACCGGAACGGCGACGATGATCCTGGCGGCCCCCTGGCGGCGCAGGGCCTGGACGGCCGCCTTGGCCGTGGCGCCGGTCGCCAGACCGTCGTCGACCACCACGACGGTGCGCCCCTTAGGGCTGAGGCGCGGGCGATCCTGCAGGTAGAGCGCCCTTCGCCGCTCGATCTCATCGAGCTCGCGCCGCCGTCCGCGCTCCAGATAGGCCGCATCGGCGCCGGTAAGGCGGCGGATGTCCTCGTTCACCACCGTCTGCGCCTCCGCCCCGTCGACGACGGCGGCCAGCGCCAGTTCCGGCGCGCCAGGCGCGCCGATCTTGCGCACCAGCAGGAGCTCCAGCGGGGCGCCCAGCCGTTCCGCGATCTCGACCGCCACGGGCACGCCGCCGCGCGGCAGGGCGTAGACGATCGGCGCCTCGCCTTTCAGCGGCGCCAGCGCCTCGGCGAGGCGGCGGCCGGCGTCCTGACGATCGGCGAAGAGTGTGAGGTAGCCTGTCATGGTGGCGCTTCGTTCCTGGGCGAGGATCGATCCGGATCACTGCCTGAGGTGGGTCAGAAGGTACGCCAGCCGCCGCCACCCGCTTTGATCTGGGACAAGTCGAGCAACACCCGCCGAGAGGCCTCAGCGGCGCCACGTCGGCGGGGCGATCAGCCCGCCGCATCCGTACCGGCCCTTAGGCGACCGCCCCGAATAGAACGGCGTGGCGAAGGCAGTTAGGCATGGTGGCGACAAAGCCTGCTTGGAGACGCCGGTCATGACTTTTCAACCCCAGCCCGCCCTGGTCTCGCATCCGCTCGAGCGGCGTGGCGAGGCCGACGAGTATCTGATCCTCGGCCCGGAAGGCGCCGCCCGTTGGACAGTGGACCCGTCCGTCGCCACGACGTTCGAATCCATGCGCGAGGCGATGCGCGCCGCCATCCATCTGCCCAGCGCGCTACGCGCCTACGGCCTGCCGCTGCGCGGTGTCCTTGCCGTCCGCGGCTTGCTCAACTAGCGCGCGGTGGCGACTTTGTCGGAGGGGCCGAAGATCACCGTCGCGGCCCTCACGGACATGGGGGGAACGGCCTGAAGCCGTGCTAGCCCACGTGGCCGCCGGCTCGGTAGCGCCCAAAGTTCGCCCTTCGCGGTCTTCGGCGTCTCCTGGGCGGCGAGGCCTCCGCGGATCATCTGCTCGGCCTCGGCGACGAAGGCGGCCTGAGTGGCGAGATCGACCGCACGCGCCGCCTCTGGGAACGTCGCCAGCGGCCATTCCGGCCCGAGCCGCTCGATGGTGCCACCCAGGCCCGCGACGGCCCTCCCGGGCCTGCCTGCCCACGCCCTGAAGGGACGCTGCCGTGCGTTGGTGGGTGGTTTAGTGGGTGTGATCCTCAAAACAACAAGTATTGGCGGAGAGGGGGGGATTCGAACCCCCGATACGCTTGCGCGTATGCCGCATTTCGAGTGCGGTGCATTCAACCGCTCTGCCACCTCTCCATCAGGAAGCCCCAGGCGCAGGCGGCCTGGCGAGCGAGGGCGCGATAACTAGCGATGCGGCGGCGGCGCCGCAAGCGGCGCCCGGTCGCGGGCGGCGGGGCGCAAGCCGCGGTCGCGGCCGTGGCGCAAGCGCTCAGCCGTCGCAGCAGGCGCGCTCGGTCCGCCGCACCATGAGCCGGTCGTAGCCCTTCAGCTCCTCGGAGAGCTCATCCCAGGGCTTCAGCGCCGGATTGCGGCGCCGGGCGTCGTCGCGGCCGCCCTCCGGCGCGGTGCGCCAGCCGTCCATGCGGCGCTGGGCGTTCCAGCGCTCGTGCTCCAGCTCGGCGAGCATCTCCAGCCGGGCGGGATCGCCGGTGAGCGCGTCGCAGGCGGCCAGCTTCGGCAGGCCACCGGCGCTGCGCCAGCTCGCCGGATCGACCCCGGCGCTGGCCAGCTTGGCGGGAATGTGCGCCACCACGTCGCGGTTGGACTGGCGGAAAGTCTCGGCGAGGCGCTCCCAGGGCTGTGCGGAGGCGTTGGCCGCCCGCTGCTCGGGCGTGAGGCCGGCGCGGTAGGCCTCGTGGAAGGCGCGCGGGACGCGGTCGGGCGCGTCGGAGAGGAAGTCGCTGGCCGCCAGCACCGCCTCGAGCACGCCGAACGGCGTCAGCGCATCGAGGCCCCCGACGCCGGCTTTCTCCCGATCCGCAGGACCGGCGCCGACCGCCCCGGACTTGCGCAGGCGCACGAAAATCGGCGGCGCGGCCACATCCAGCGTGCGCAGCAGCGACTGCAGCATCGAGGCGGCCGACAGCGCCGCCGCGTCGTCGGCCAGGCACACATAGGCGGCGGTCAGCGGGCCGCCCTGCGGCCAGCGCGGCGCCGATGTCCGCCGGCGCCGGCCGCACCGCCCGCCCGCCGATCTCGCCTTCGACGAAGCGGTGCTCGGCGCAGGCGTCGAGCTCCGGCGCGCGCACCCTGCAGCACCCCCTCCAGCGCCCCGGCCATCGGGTCGATCACCGTCAGGCGCGGCAGCTCGAGGTAGCTGGTGCGGCAGTTGATGATCAGGTCGCGGGCGATGGCCTGGCCGGTCTGGCCGAAGCCGACGATCAGCGCGTGGATCCGCGCCTGGCCGCGCTCGCGGGCGATCAGGAACGGCGGATGGGCGAGGTTGAGCGCCCGCGCGGCCACCTGGCCGGAGGCCAGCACCCGCGTCTTCGGATCGTTCAGGGTGGCGGCGGCGTCTTCGGCCAGGCGCATGTCGCTCATCAGCACGGTGACTTCGGCGGCCGGCGCGGCGGCGCGGGCGGCCTTGGCCATCGCCAGCGCCTCGGCGTCGTCGTGCTCGGCGACCAGCACATGGTCGGCGCGCCGCGCGTGGTCGAACACCGCGCCGGTGCGCTCGCGCGGCGGCCAGGCCAGCGCGATCGCCGAGAAGCCGGCCGTGCTGAAGGCCGGCGCGCCCAGCCAGAGCACGCTCTTGCGACGGCCCCGCGCGGCGGCGAACGCGGCCATCGCCATCGGCTCGCCGCCCGCCACGATCACCTGCTGCTTGGTCCAGCGCGCCAGCGCCGTCGCCAGGTGCTCGCGCAGCAAGGCGGCCAGCGCCAGCAGGCTGGAGAACACCACGCCGGCGCCGATCCAGCGGCCGAGGCGGAAGCGCCAGTCGGCCATGCCCTCGTCGCCGACCGCGTAGGCGTCGTTGTTGATGTCGAAGAGCGCGATCGCGCGGTAGAGCGCATCGTCGACCGGCTTGCCGAGCGCCAGCCAGCCCCAGGCGCCGAGCGCCAGGGTGGCGAGCGCCGCGATCAGGATCACCCAGGCGAGCCTGAACGAGAAGAGGCCGTCGCTGTCCTTCACATTCGCGCCCCCGAACGCCCGATCTTAGCCCGGAAATCCGCCTGCGCGAGCAGAGCGCCGAAACCGGCGGCTTGCCGATCCGCTCGCCGATCCAGCGTCCGGCCTCGATCAGCCCGCCAAGATCGTAGCCGGTCTCGTAGCCCGCGCGCTCCAGCATGTAGACCAGGTCCTCGGTGGCGATGTTGCCGGTGGCGGCGGGCGCGAACGGGCAGCCGCCGAGGCCGCCGCAGCTGGCGTCGAGCACGCTGACGCCGGCCTCGACCGAGGCGAATGCGTTGGCGAGGCCGGTGTTGCGGGTATCGTGGAAGTGCATGCGCAGCCGGGCGTTCGGCGCGGCCTTGCGCACCGCCTCGATGCGCCGCCTCACCGTCCAGGGGTCGGCGACGCCGATGGTGTCGCCGAGCGCGATCTCGGCCACGCCGAGCGCGCCGGCGTCGCGGGCCAGCGCCGCCACCTGCGCCTCGGGGACCTCGCCATCGAACGGGCAGCCGAACGCCACCGATATCGTGACGCTGATCGGCGGCCCGCCCTCGGCCTTGCGGCGCGCCACGATCGCCGCCAGCGCCGCCATCTGCTCGGCCACCGGCGCGCCCTGGTTGCGGATGCCGAAGCCGTCGGTGGCGCAGACCACCACGTTGGCCTCGTCGACGCCGCGCGGCGAGCGCGCGGTCCCAGCCGCGCTCGTTGAGCACCAGGCCGATGCGCGAGCGGCCGTCCTGGTGCGGCAGCGCCGCCATGATCGCCTCGGCGCCGGCCATCTGCGGCACGCGGCGCTCGTTGACGAAGGACACCGCCTCGATGCGCCGGGCGCCGCAGGCCTCCAGGCGGCGGATGAAGTCGACCTTGTCGGGCGCCTCCAGCACCGCCTTCTCGTTCTGCAGCCCGTCGCGCGGGCCGACCTCGACGATCTCGATGAAGCTGCTCATTCGGGCGCACCCTGCGAGCCTTGTGGCTGACCGTTGGGCGCCGCCGCGATCGGTGCGGGCGGCATCGGCTCATATAGGCGCAGCACCTGCGCATGGCCCGTCGAGTAGTCGAGCCCCGAGACCGCGGCCGCCACCTTCGCGCTGACCTCGCCCTGCGCGATCGCGGTGCGGAACGCCGCATCGGCGCGGCCGGCCACCACGGCAGGACGGCCCTCGTTGATGGCGTCGGCGGCGTCGCCCGCGTCGCCGAGCTCGGTCGGCGGCGCCGAGCGCGAAGACCAGGCTCGGCTCCTCGTAGCCGGCGACCGCCAGCGGACCCATCTCGAAGCCGTTGGGGCTGGCCCGCGCCAGGTCCGCGGCGATGCGCTTGGAGAGCCAGAGCTGGCCCAGGCGTCGGCGCCAGCGCGCCCACCAGCACGCTGTGCGCCAGCACGCCGAGCACGCCGGCCGCCGCTGCGGCCGCCGCCGGGCGCCGCCGGATCAGGAAGAACGCGCCGGTGACCGCCGCCCCGAGGAACGAGCACCGCGGCGATCGCTGCCCAGACATCGCTCGCGACGCCGCCGAAGAAGCCGGCGGCGAGCGCCCCGGCGATCGCGAGGCCCGCGCCGACGCCGAGGTTCAGCGCCGCGCCCAGCCAGCGGGAGCGCTCGCCCAGCGGCCGGGTCAGCGCCGCCGCCATCAGCCAGGCGATCGCACCGAAACAGGGCAGCGTGTAGTGCGGCAGCTTGGTCGGCACGAGCTCGAAGACCAGCCAGCTGGGGACGAGCCAGCAGAGCGCGAAGCGGATCGCCGGCTCGGCCCGGCCCCGCCAGCCGGCGACCGCGGCGGCGGGCGCCAGCAGCACCGCCGGGAACAGCAGCACCGGGCTCAGCAGCAGGAAGTAGCCGGGCGGCGCGCCGTGGCCTTCCTGGCCGCCGAACAGCTTCGGCGCCAGGTCGCCGCCCACCGCCATGCCCCAGAAGCCGCCGTCGGTCTCCACCGTGATCGCCAGCGCCCAGGGCAGCACGATGCCTGCGAAGACGATCAGCCCCCAGTCCCAGCGCAACGAGGCGAGCCAGCCGGCGCGCCGGTCCCAGACCACCAGCGCGAGGCCGGTCAGGCCCGCCACCATCGGGCCGATCGGGCCTTTCAGCAGCACCGCGCCGGCCATGCCCAGCCAGAACAGCAGCCAGGTCCATCGGTGCGCCGCCGGGCCGCCGCGCGTCGCCAGGTAGAGCCGCGCCATTGCCGCCAGCGAGAGCGTGATCGCCCCGCACAGCGCCGCGTCGGTGGTGGCCAGCGTCGAATTCGGCAGAGAGCACGGTCGTCGCGGCAAGCAGCGCGCCCGCGCCCGCCGCCGCGCCGGGCTCCAGGAACGCCAGCGCGCCCCAGGCGCAGGCGGCGGCCGCCAGCATCGCGCCCAGCACCGAGGGGATGCGGTAGGCCCAGATCTGCCGCGCCTCCGGATTGGAGAGCGCCGCGACGCTGGCCGCCTGCAGCCAATAAATGCCGACCGGCTTTTTGTACCGGGGCGTGTCCTGGAACATGATGTTGGTGAAGTCGCCGCTCTCCAGCATCTGAGCGCTGGCCTCGGCGAAGCGCGATTCGTCGCGGTCGGTCGGCGGCAGGGTGAAGAGACCCGGCAGGCTGGCCAGCAGCGCCACCAGCGCGGCGATCAGGGGCGCGCGCCTCGGTGCTGCAAAGCGGTCGGCGAAATCGCTTCAGCGTCATCGCGCCCGCTGATAGCACGATCTTCCGGTGCGCCGCTTTTCCGCTAAGAGGGCGCGATGAACTCCGGCCCCGACGCTGCGGTCCCTGACGTTTCGGTCGTCGTTCCCGTGTTCGACGAGGAAGGCGCGGCGCCGGCGCTGGCGCGGGAGATCGCCGCCGCGTTCGCCGGGCGTAGCTTCGAGCTGATCTTCGTCGACGACGCCAGCCGCGATGGCACGCGGGCGGCGCTGGAGGCGCTGCGCGGCGAGATCCCGCAGCTGCGGGTGCTCGCCCACGCGAAGAACGCCGGCCAGAGCCGCGCGGTGCGCACCGGCGTGCTGGCCGCCCGCGCGCCGGTCGTGGTGACGCTGGATGGCGACGGGCAGAACGACCCGGCCGACGCGCCGCGCCTCGTGGACCGGCTGGCGGCCGCGCCGCCGGCGCTGGCGCTGGTGGGCGGCGTCAGGGTCAAGCGGCGCGACACGCTCGCCAAGCGCTATGCCTCGCGCTTCGCCAACGCCGTGCGCCAGGCGCTGCTGCACGACGCGGCGGCGGACACCGGCTGCGGGCTGAAGGCGTTCCGCCGCGAGGCGTTCCTGCGCCTGCCCTACTTCGATCACCTCCACCGCTTCCTGCCGGCGCTGATGCTGCGCGAGGGCTACGAGGCGGCGTTCGAGCCGGTCGGCCATCGGCCACGCCAGGCCGGGCGCTCGAAGTACACCAACCTCGGCCGGCTCTGGGCCTCGCTGTCGGACCTCGGCGGCGTCATGTGGCTGAACTCGCGGGCCCGCGATCCGGGCGCGGTCACCGAGGGCGGCGCTAAGTCAGCGCGCTGAACATCACCGCGATGACGATCAGATCGATGGCGCGCATCAGGACGGACATGGCGGCTCCGGCGGGACAAGGTTAGTCCGCCGTTAAGCAAGTTTCGCGCCAACGCCTCTCGCGCAGGTGAGGCGGATCAGCCCGGCGTGGCCGTGTGCGCCGGCTCGGAGGCGGTCGGCTTGCCGGTTCCGACCGTGGTCGGCGTCGCGGCGGTCTTCGCCGCGCCGGCGGCTGGGGCGGTGGCGGGGCCGGCGCCGGCCGGATTCGGCGCGCCGGAGGACGGCGCGGTCGCCGGCTTCGGGGCCGGGATCGGGTAGTTCGGCGAGCCGTTCGAGCGCAGGTAGGCGATGATGTTGATGCGGTCCGTCGGGTTGGGGTCAGGCCGACGAAGGTCATCTTGGTGCCCGGCATGAACTGCCCCGGCGCCTTCAGGAACTGGTAGAGCAGGTCGTAGGTCCAGGCCGGGTGGGTCTTCGCGAAGTCCTGGATCGCCGAGTCGTAGGTCGTGTACTTGACCTGCGACGCCGGCTGCGCGGCCAACCACGCCGTAGAGGCCCGGGCCGGTGCCGGGCGTGTCGCCGGGATCGAACTGGTGGCACGAGGCGCACTTCGAGGTGAGCGCCTGCCCGGCCGCGATGTTGGCTGTCGGCAGCACCGTGCCCCAGTCGGGCGGCACGTCGGCCGGCGCGGCGCCGCCTTCGCTCTCCTCCTGGATCGCGATGGCGTAGCCGGGCTTGGTCGGCGGCGCCTGTTCGAAGATCAGTGAGACGGCGTTCTGAAGGCCGAAAATCACCAGCAGCGTCGCCAGCGATGCGCCGGCGATCTTGTTGAACGTCAACGAGTTGGCCATGGGCTGGTCTTCGGTCCGTCCCCGTGTTGCGTGCGCGTCTCTGGCACGCTACCGCGGCTCGCGCAACCGGGCAGACGCCACTGTCCGCCACGTACGGAATTCCGCGCCCGAGCCAGCCAGCATGCGTCCGATCGTGATCATTCCCGCGCGCCTGGCGGCCACGCGCCTGCCCGGCAAGCCGCTCGCCGACATCGGCGGGCTGCCGATGGTGGTGCGGGTGCTGCGCCAGGCGATCCGCGCCGCGGTGGGCGACGTGGCGGTGGCGGCGGGCGACTCGGAGATCGTCGAAGCAGTGCAGGCCGCCGGCGGCCGCGCGGTGCTCACCGACCCGGGCCTGCCGTCGGGCTCGGACCGGGTGCTGGCGGCGCTGGGCGCGCTCGATCCGGACGGCGCCTGCGACGTGGTGGTCAACCTGCAGGGCGACATGCCGTTCATCGCGCCGGCCACGATCACCGCCTGCCTCGGCGTGCTGGCCGCCGAGGCCGATTGCGACATCGCCACCGCCGTCGCCCCCGAGGCCTCGCCCGCCGACCGCGCCGACCCGGCCGTGGTGAAGGCGGTGGTGAGCCTGCGCGGCCGGCGAGCCGCGCGGCCGGGCGCTCTACTTCACCCGCTCGGTGCTCTACGGCGAGGGGCCGGTCTGGAAGCACGTCGGCGTCTACGCCTACCGCCGCGCGGCGCTGGAGCGCTTCTGCCGGCGCGCCGCCGTCGCCGCTGGAGCAGCGCGAGAAGCTTGAGCAGCTGCGCGCGCTGGAGCTGGGCCTCTCGATCTGGGCGGCGGTGGTGGACGAGACGCCGATTTCCGTCGATACCCCGGCCGACCTGGAGGCCGCCCGCGCCTTCGCCCGAACGCACGGCCTCTAAGAACCCCCAAAGCACCGCGATGACCAAGCCCAAGATCGCCTTCCAGGGCGAGCCCGGCGCCAACAGCGACGAGGCCTGCCGGGAGCACTATCCGGACTACGAGCCGGCGCCCTACGCGGTGTTCGAGGACGCGTTCGAGGCGGTGCGGTCGGGCGACTGCCAGCTGGGCATGATCCCGGTGGAGAACTCGATCATCGGGCGGCAGGGCGACGTGCACCACCTGCTGCCGGCTTCGGGCCTGCGGATCATCGCCGAGCGCTTCAAGCCGATCCACTTCCAGCTGATGGCGAACCCCGGCGTGAAGCTGGAGGACGTGCGGACCGTCATTTCGATGCCGTTCGCCGCCGCCCAGTGCCGCAAGATCGTGCGCCGGCTCGGCGCGACGATCGAGGCCGCCAGCGACACCGCCGCCTCCGCCCGGCGCCTCTCGGAGAACCCGGACCCGGCCACCGCGGCGATCGCCCCGGCGCTGGCGGCCGAGCTCTACGGCCTCGACATCCTCGCCCGCGACATCGAGGACGAGACCCACAACACCACCCGCTTCATCGTGCTGACCGCCGACCGGGACCCGCCGCGGCCGCCGGCCGGCGTCGACACGCGTGACCAGCTTCACCTTCCGGGTCCGCAACCTGCCGGCGGCGCTCTACAAGGCGCTCGGCGGCTTCGCCACCAACGGCGTCAACATGACCAAGCTGGAGAGCTACATGGAGAACGGCGCCTTCACGGCGACCTTCTTCTACGCCGAGGTGGACGGGCGCCCGGAGGATCTGGCGATGCAACGCGCCTTCGAGGAGCTGGGCTTCTTCTCCGACCACTTCGAAGTGCTGGGCGTCTACCCGGCCGATCCGTTCCGCAAGCGCAACTGAGCCGCCGATGCCCGGCCCCGTGACCTCGTCGCTGCTCACCCCGATGCTGGCGCTGATCGTCTGGTCGCTGGTGATGCTGGCCTGGATGTACGCCGTGCGCATCCCGGCGATTGGCAAGGCGGGCATCGATCCGGCCAGCGCCAAGGAGCCGAACTCGCTCGACGCGCTGCCGCTCGCCGTCCGCCAGGTCGCCTACAATTACAACCACCTGATGGAGCAGCCGACGCTGTTCTACGCGCTGGTGGTCTACAGCTACCTGGCCGGCCAGCAGAACGCGGCGAACCTGGTCCTCGCCTGGACCTATGTCGCCATCCGCGTCGCGCACAGCCTGGTGCAGGCGACGGTCAACGCGGTGCTGGTCAGGTTCTCGATCTTCATCGCCGGCTCGCTGGTGCTGGCGATCCTGGCGGCGCGCGACGTTGGGCCCTGTTCGGCTGATCAGACTTCGGCGTCGGCCCAGGCCTTGATCAGCTGGTAGGCGATGGCCATCGAGCCGGGCGCGCGGGCTCCGGTCAGCTTCGCCCCGATCAGGTCGCGGGCCTCCTCGCGGGTGAACCAGCGCACCTCCTCGAGCTCGGTCTGGTCGGGCGTCGGCCTCGCCGTCTTCCACCTCGGCGATCAGGCCGATCATCAGCGACGACGGATAGGGCCAGGGCTGGGTCGAGTGGTAGCGGACCCGCGCGGTCGTTCAGGCCCGCCTCCTCCCAGATCTCCCGCGCGCAGGCCTCCTCGATCGTCTCGCCCGGCTCCAGGAACCCGGCCAGCGCCGAGTACATGCCCTTCGGCCAGGCGGCCTGGCGGCCCAGCAGGCAGCGCTCGCCGAAGGTCGGCAGCATGATCACCACCGGATCGGTGCGCGGGAAGTGCTCGGTGCTGCAGCTCGGGCAGACCCGCTTCCAGCCGCCCTCGACCGGCGCCGTGGGCTGGCCGCAGTTGGCGCAGTGGCCATGGCGCCGGCGCCACTCGAACATCGCCTTGGCGGTGGCCGCCGATCGCCGCGTCGCCGCCGGCAGGTCGCAGCGCGATGGCGCGCAGGTCCTCGAACCGGCCCGAAGCCTTCAGCGGGCCCGTCGGCCGGGTCGGCTGGCGCCCTCCAGGTCGAGGCGAAGACCGCCGTCTCCTTCCAGAGCCCCATGAACAGCAGCCGCTCGCCGCCGCCGCCGAGCTCCTCGGCCAGCGAGGCCGCGGCAGATAGGCGATGCTGCTGGCCGCTTGTCGGCGCCTGGCGCGTCCTCGACCATCGGCTTGCCGTTCCACAGCACCATGGCCAGGCTGTCCGGGTCGGCGATCCTCTGCGCCGACCCACTCGGCTGTCGGCCCGTCTGTAGCTCGCCCGGTCGAGCGGGTTGCCGGCGAAGATGTTCTGGAAGGCGTCGAGGGGCATGGGCATGGCTCATAGCGTGGCCGACGGGTGCGTCAGCATCGCTGGCGCGTGTCAGCAGTGGCGGCGCCAAGGCCGCACCCCGCTGCGCCCACCCGCGCCGCACGCGATATTGGCGCTTGGAGATCGGCGATGGGCGGAGTCCTCGCCAACCCGGTCAGGTCCGGAAGGAAGCAGCCGTAACGAGTTTGCTCCGGGTCGCTGTCCGGTCTCCACCGACGCCTTCCAGCCCCGGAGTGAATGGCCGACAACGACTTCACGCCCGACGCCCCCGGACTCCCCGGCGTGGCCGAGCGCGAGGCCGCGCCCGTCGACGAGGCGACCGCCGACATGTTCGGCGCGCCGGCGCCGCCCGCGCCAGCCTCCGAGAGCGCCGCCTACACCGTCATCGCCCGCAAGTACCGGCCCAGGAGCTTCGAGGACCTGATCGGCCAGGAGGCCATGGTCCGGACGCTGAACAACGCCTTCGCCACCGGCCGCATCGCCCACGCCTTCATGCTGACCGGCGTGCGCGGGGTGGGCAAGACCACCACCGCGCGGCTGCTTGGCCCGCGCGCTGAACTACGAGAGCGAGACGTCCACGAGCCCAGCGTCACCGCGCTGGCAAGCGGCGAGGGCCGCCATTGCCGCGCCATCCTCGAGGGCCGGCACATGGACGTGCTGGAGCTCGACGCCGCCAGCCGCTCGCAAGGTCGACGAGATGCGCGAGCTGCTCGACGGCGTGCGCTACGCGCCGGTGGAGGCCCGCTACAAGGTCTACATCATCGACGAAGTGCACATGCTCTCGACGGCGGCGTTCAACGCCCTGCTTGAAGACGCTGGAAGAGCCGCCGCCGCACGCCAAGTTCATCTTCGCCACCACCGAGATCCGCAAGGTGCCGGTGACCATCCTGTCGCGCTGCCAGCGCTTCGACCTGCGCCGGGTCGAGCCGGAGGTGATCGCCGCCAACCTGGACGAAGATCGCCGAGGCCGAGGGCGCGCGCATCGAGGCCGACGCGCTGGCGCTGATCGCGCGGGCCGCCGAGGGCTCGGTGCGCGACGCCCAGTCGCTGCTCGACCAGGCGCTGGTGCAGGTCGAGGCCGGCGGCCAGGTCACCGCGCCGGCCGTGCGCGACATGCTGGGCCTGGCCGACCGCGCCCAGACCATCGCGCTGTTCGAGACGCTGGTGCGCGGGCGAGGCGGGCCAGGCGATCGAGGCCTTCCGCACCCTCTACGGCTTCGGCGCCGACCCGGCGACGGTGGTGCCGACCTGCTGGAGCACTGCCACGGCGCCAGTCCTCGCCAAGGCGATCGGCCCCGCAGGCGCTGGTGCTGCCGAAGGACCAGGCTGCAGCGGCTGGCGGCGATCGGCGCGGCGGTCTCGGCCGTCAGCCTGTCGCGGCTGTGGCAGATGCTGCTGCAGAGCCCACGACGAGGTGCGCCGCGCGCCCGATCCGGCCGCCGCGGTGGAGATGGCGCTGATCCGCCTCTGCTACGCCGCCGACCTGCCCGGTCCCGAGGAGGCGCTGAAGGCGCTGCGCGAGGGCGGCGATGTTCCGGCTGCGCCGTCGGCGCCCGCGCCCACGCGGCGGCGGCGCGTCGGCGAGGTCGGCGCGCCGCGCCGATGATGGCCGCCCGCAGCGAGCCGTCGCCGGCCGACCGCGCCGCAGGTGACGCTGCGCAACTTCGAGGACGTCGTCGCCCTGATCGACGCGCGCCGCGACATCGCGCTGCAGGCTCGACGTCGAGAAGTACCTGCGGCTGATCAGCTTCCGCACCGGCGCGATCTCCTTCGAGCCGGCGCCTGGCGCGCCCAACAACCTCGCCCAGCGGCTGTCGGCGCGCCTGAAGGAATGGACCGGCCAGCCCTGGCTGGTGGCCGCCGAGGGCGGCGGCGGGGCCGACACGCCTGGCCGAGCGTCAAGGCGCGCGAGCTGGACGTCGCCCGCGCCGAGGCGCTGGCCGATCCGTTCGTGCGCCAGGTGATGCAGGTCTTCCCCGGCGCCGAGGTCACCGAGATCCGCAACCTCGCGCCACCGGAGCCGGCGGCCGCGACGGTCGAAGACGACAGCGACGATGACGACGCAGAGGATTGAGCTGACCCCATGAAGAATCTTGGCGACATCATGAAGCAGGCGCAGGCGATGCAGCAGAAGGTGGCCGACGCCAAGGCGCGCCTCGCCGAGACCGAGGTCGACGGCACGGCCGGCGGCGGCATGGTGACGGTGCGCTGAAGAGCGTCGGCGAGCTCATCAAGCTGACGATCGACGAGAGCCTGCTGGCGCCCGGCGAAGGCGAGATCCTCGCCGACCTGATCATCGCCGCCCACGCCGACGCGCGCCGCAAGCTGGAAGCTACGCAGGCCGAGCTGATGAAGGACGCCACCGGCATGCTGGCCGGCATCCCCGGCATGCCGTCGTTCTGACTTGGCTGCGTCCGCCGGACCCGAGATCGAGCGGCTGATCGCGCTCCTGAGCAAGCTGCCGGGGCTGGGGCCGCGTTCGGCGCGGCGCGCGGCGCTGCAGCTCTTAAAGCGCAAGGACCAGCTGCTGGTGCCGCTGGCCGGGGCCATGGCCGAGGCGGCCGAGCGGGTGCGGGTGTGCCAGGCCTGCGGCTCGCTGGACACCCGCGATCCCTGCGCGATCTGCGCCGATGGCACGCGCGACGCGACGCTGATCTGCGTGGTCGAGGAGGTCGGGGCGCTCTGGGCGATGGAGCGGGGCGGCGCCTTCCGCGGCCGCTACCACGTGCTGGGCGGCCTGCTGTCGGCGCTCGACGGCGTCGGCCCCGAGGCGCTGCGGATCACGCCGCTGGCGGCGCGGGCGCACGACCCGGCGGTGCGCGAGGTGATCCTGGCGCTGCCGGCCACCGTCGACGGCCAGACCACCGCCCACTATCTCGCCGACCGCCTCGCCGGCGCCGACGTGGCGGTCACCAGCCTCGCCCGCGGCGTCCCGGTCGGCGGCGAGCTCGACTGGCTCGACGACGGCACCATCGCCCAGGCGCTGAGGGCGAGACGGCCGGCGTAGCCCGGCCCCGCTGCCGTCGGCGACGGGCCCAGGCAGGACTCGGTTGCACGGATCGAAGCTGCGAGCATGGCGCGCCGCAGGCCGCTACACGGGAGCTCGCGCTTCCTCGGATGCGAACCGCTCGCGACTGCTTCCGCGTACCTCCGCGTTCGCTCTGCGCGTCTGCGGCGCGCCATGAGCGGGCCGTTGGTGGCGGGGGTTACGCGAATCGGAGAAGCTGCTACGAACGGAGCATGAACATTGTGCTCCTGGTCCTGCTTGCCCTCGCCGCCGCCGGCGCCGCCGCGTGGGCGGTGGTCGAGCGAGGGCGTGCGGCGCGCGCCGAGGCGAAGGCCGAGATGCTGGCCGCCAACGCCGAGACGCTGAAGACGCAGGCGGCCTCCGCGGCCCAGGCGGTCGCCGACGCGCTGGTGCGGCGCGCCGGCGAGCAGTTCGAGGCGCAGGAGAAGCTAGCCAGGCCAAGCTGGAGGCGCAGCTGAAGCCGGTCGCCGAGACGCTGGCCAAGTTCGAGGCGCAGGCGCAGGCGGCCGAGAAGGCCCGCGCCGAGGAGACCGGCGGGCTGAAGCGCCAGATCGAGCAGATGATCCAGGTGTCGACCTCCGCCCAGAACGAGACGCGCAAGCTGTCGGCGGCGCTGCGCCGCGGCGCCGGCGTGCAGGGCCGCTGGGGCGAGCAGACGCTGCGCAACGTGCTGGAGACGGCGGGCCTGACCGGCCACTTCGACTTCGTGGAGCAGATCAGCCTCGACACCGACGAGGGCCGCCGCCGGCCCGACGTGATCGTGCGCCTGCCCGGCGACGCGCTCTTCGTGATCGACGCCAAGTGCTCGCTGAACGCCTTCCTCGACGCGCAGGACGCCGGCGACGACGCCGGCGCGCGAGGCGGCGCTCACGCGGCACGTGCAGAGTCGATCAAGCGCCCACGTCGCCGGCCTCTCGGCCAAGGCCTACTGGGACCAGTTCAAGACCACCCGCTCGCCCGACTTCGTGGCGATGTTCATGCCCGGCGACAGCTTCCTGGTGGCGGCGCTGGAACGCGCGCCCGAGCTGATGGTCGAGGCGATGGACCGCCGCGTGATCCTGGTGACGCCCACCACCCTCTTCGCGCCTCTGCAAGGCGGTCGCCTACGGCTGGCGGGTGGAGGACCAGGCCAAGAACGCCGACCGCATCGCCGACGCTCGGCCGCGAGCTCTACAAGCGCATCGCGGTGATGGGCGAGCATGCGCTGCGCCTCGGCCGGTCGCTGGACGCGTCGGTCAAGACCTACAACCAGTTCGCCGCCTCGCTGGAGAGCCAGGTGCTGACCCAGGCGCGGCGCTTCGAGGAGCTGCAGGTCGACCACGAGGCGCGCGCGGTGCCGGAGCTCGGCCAGATCGAGGCGGGCGTGCGCGAGCTGACCAAGCTCGTCGGCGGAGATGCGCGGTTCCGAGGCAGAGCCGGCCGTCGAGCTGCTGCGCGGCGAAGCGCCCGTCTTGACGCTCGAAAGGCGCGCTCCTACCTCGGCGGCATGAGCCTGCGCCGCATCCTGACGGTCGATTCCGACCTCGCCACCCTGAAGCAGAAGTCCGTCGCGGTCGCCGAGGTGGATGACGCCCTGCGCGCGCTGATGGACGACATGCTGGAGACCATGTACGCGGCGCCCGGCATCGGCCTGGCCGCCATCCAGGTGGGCGAGCCGGTGCGGGTGATCGTCATGGACCTCTCGCGCGGCGATGGGCGTCCGCGAGCCGCGATTCTTCGTCAATCCGGAGATCGTCTGGGCGTCCGATGAAACGATGCCCTACGAGGAAGGCTGCCTCTCGATCCCGGAGATCTACGACGAGGTGGAGCGGTCGGCCCAGGTGCGGGTGCGCTACCTCGGCTACGACGGCAAGCCGGTCGAGGAGGCCGCCGAGGGGACGCTCGCGGTCTGCATGCAGCACGAGATCGACCACCTGAATGGGGTGCTCTTCATCGACCACCTCTCGCGACTGAAGCGCGAGCGCGCGGTGGCGAAGGTGAAGAAGGACAAGAAGCTGGCCCGCGAAGAGGCGTTCTAAGCCGGCCGCTAGTCTAGAGCACCAGATCCGCCGTCACCGGCGCGTGGTCGCTGGGGCGCTCCCAGGCGCGGACGTCGTCGTGGATGCGGCTGGCGGCGCAGCCCAGGCGGAACGCGGCGTCCTTCAGGCCGGGCGTCACCCAGATGTGGTCGAGCCGCAGGCCCCGATTGGAGGCGCGGAAGTCGCAGCGCCCGGTAGCTCCACCAGGAGGCCAGCTTGATCGGGTCGGGGATCATCTCGCGGGCGAGGTCGATGAAGCCGAGGCTGGCCTTCAGCCGCGCCATCGCTTCCACCTCGACCGGCGTGTGGCTGACCACGCGCGACATGTAGCGGTGGTTCCAGACGTCGTGCTCGCCGGGCGCGACGTTGAGGTCGCCGAGGATGGCGAGCGGCGCGGCCGGGTCGCGGCGGCGCCATCTCGGCGGTCAGCCGCTCGAAGAAGTCGAGCTTGTGGTCGAACTTCGGGTTGACCGCGCGGTCCGGCTCGTCGCCGCCGGCCGGGACGTAGAAGTTATGCACCTCGACGCCCGCGATCCGGCCCGACACCGCCCGCGCATGGCCCTCGCGGCAGACGTCGAGCTTCGGCGTATCCTCGATCGGCAGGCGCGAGGCGATGGCGACGCCGTGCCAGCCCTTCTGGCCGGCGATCTTCAGGTAGGGCAGGCCGGCTTCCACGAACGCCGCCTTCGGGAACTCGCCCTCGCGGCACTTGATCTCCTGCAGGCAGAGCACGTCCGGCGCGGCCTCGCGGATGAACCGCGCCACCTGCTCGGCGCGGGGACGGACGGAGTTGATGTTCCAGGAAGCCAGTCGCAGACGCATGGGTGTGAGATAGCGCGTGGGGGGCGAGTCGCCGCAAAAAAACGCCCGGACGCCTTGCGGAGCGCCCGGGCGGTTGAAGTCGTCTCTCATGCCGCCGCCGGGAGGGGATTGGTTCCGGCACGGTTCGGACGAATCAGGTCGAGAGATCCGTCGCGATAGTTGCTCAAATGCAACTGGGAGACCGAAAGTCAAGGGCTGCGGCGCGCAGCGTCTTGCTTGTGACCCCAATGTCACATTCGCGCGGGTCATGGCTGCGTCTGCGTGAAGAAGTCGGCCGGGGGCGCGGCGATCGGCACCAGCGCGCTCAGCGTCACGTGGGTGACGTGGCCGCCCGCGTCGGTGACCTCCCAGCCGCTCAGCCGCAACGGGCGGTCGGCGAAGTAGAGGGTGATCTGGCCGTCGCGGGGGTGGACGCCGCGGGCGGTGATCGCAAAGCCGCCGTCGGTGCGGTCGACGCGGGTCACCTGCGCGCCCTGGTCGACGCGGATGTGGTCGGAGAGGAAGACCCCCAGCGGCGTCGAGGCGAGCGCCACGCGCTGGAACGTCTTGCGCTGCTGGTCGGACAGGATGACCGTCTTGCCGTCGCAGGTGATCAGCAGGCTGGACGGCGCGTCGTACTCGAACCGGGCGCGGCCGGGCCGGGCCATGTAGAAGGTGCCGTCGGCCGTCCCGCCCTTCTGGTCGGCCTGTTCGAAGCGGCCTTTCACGCTGACCAGGCCGTCCAGATAGTGGATCGCGCTGTCGACCAACTGTTGGTCGGACGGCCCCTGCGCCCATGCCGGCGCAGCCGAACACGGCGCCGGCGAGCGCGGCGGTCGAGAAGGCGGCGAGCGCGCCGCGGCGGGTCAGGTGAGGCATGGGTCTACCCTTAGGGATCGCGTTCCGCCCTGTCCAAGCGCGCCGGGCCATGAACCGCGCCTTAAACGCGGCTAGTGCGGCGGCGGGCCGGCCAGGATCTCGCGCTTGCCGGCGTGGTTGGCGGCGCCGACAACGCCCTCCCGCTCCATCCGTTCCATCAAGCGAGGCGGCGCGGTTGTAGCCGATCTGCAGGCGGCGCTGGATGTAGCTGGTGGAGGCCTTGCGGTCGCGGGTGACGACGGCGACGGCCTGGTCGTAGAGATCGTTCCGACCCCTCGCCGCCGAAGAGATCGCCGCCGCCCTCCTCGTCCTCTTCCGGCGCGGCGGTGACCTCCTCGAGGTAGTGCCGGCTCGCCCTGCTCGCGCAGGTAGCGCGCGACCGCCTCGACCTCGCCGTCGGAGACGAACGGGCCGTGCAGGCGGGTGATCCGTCCGCCGCCGGCCATGTAGAGCATGTCGCCCTGGCCCAGCAGCTGCTCGGCGCCCTGCTCGCCCAGGATGGTGCGCGCGTCGATCTTGGAGGTGACCTGGAAGCTGATCCGGGTCGGGAAGTTGGCCTTGATGGTGCCGGTGATGACGTCCACCGAGGGCCGCTGGGTGGCCATGATCAGGTGGATGCCGGCGGCGCGGGCCATCTGCGCGAGGCGCTGCACCGCGCCCTCGATGTCCTTGCCGGCCACCATCATCAGGTCGGCGACCTCGTCGATCACCACCACCAGGTAGGGCATCGGCTCCGGCGCGATCTTCTCTTCCTCGTAGATCGGGCGGCCGCCCTCGTCGAAGCCGGTCTGCACGGTGCGCACGAAGTGCTCGCCGCGGGCGATCGCCTCCTCGGCGCGCTCGTTGTAGCCGGCGACGTTGCGCACGCCGATCTTCGACATCCGCCGGTAGCGGTCCTCCATCTCGCGGACCGTCCACTTCAGCGCCACGATCGCCTTCTTGGGGTCGGTGACCACCGGCGCCAGCAGGTGCGGGATGCCGTCGTACTGCGACAGCTCCAGCATCTTCGGGTCGACCATGATGAAGCGGCACTGTCGACGGCGGCAGCCGGTAGAGGATCGAGAGGATCATCGCGTTGACCCCCACCGACTTGCCCGAGCCGGTGGTGCCGGCGATCAAGAGGTGCGGCATGCGCGAGAGGTCGGCGATGTAGGGCTCGCCGCCGATCGTCTCGCCGAGCGCCAGCGGCAGCACCGAGCCGTGCTTCTCGTACTCCGCCGAGGAGAGCAGGTCGCGCAGGTAGACGGTCTCGCGCTTGGCGTTCGGCAGCTCGATGCCGATGGCGTTGCGCCCCGGGACCACCGCGACGCGGCAGGCCGCGACGCTCATCGAGCGGGCGATGTCGTCGCAGAGCGCCACCACGCGGGCGGACTTCACGCCCGGCGCCGGCACCAGCTCGTAGAGGGTGACGACCGGTCCGGGGCGGATCTGGTCGATCTGGCCGCGCACGCCGAACTCGGCCAGCACGCCCTCCAGCACCCGGGCGTTCTGGCGCAGCGCGCCTTCGTCGAACGCGGCGGAGCGCGGCTTCGGCTTGGCCAGCATGGCGAGCTCGGGCAGGCGAAAGCCGCTCTCGGCCGCGAACGGCAGGCTCGGCTGGCGCTCGCGCGCCTCGCGGCCCGACGGCTTCGGCGCGGACTTTGGCGCGCGGATGGCGAGCGGAGCGGCCTCGAGCTCGGGCTCCGGCTCGGCCTGGGGCAGGGCCGCAACGTCGGCGCGCGAAGTACGAGTGCGGACCTGGGCCGTCGGCCGCGGCGCGGGCTTGGCCCGCGGCGCGCGGCGGCGCGGCTGGAAGAGCGCGACGACGTGAGCGCGGGTGACGCCAAGGCCCCAGCCGGTCGCCCAAAGACCCAGGATCGCCATCACGGTGAAGCAGAGCGGCTCGATCGGCGGAAACCCGATCAGCCGGTCCAGCGCCGCCACCGCAGCGGCGCCCGCATCGCCGACCAGGCCGCCCAGCCCCGCCGCCAGCGGCCAGACCGCCGGCGGGGCCGCGCCGGCGAGCGCGCCGGACAGCAGCAATATTCCGGCGACGCCGGCCGCGGCGCGCCAGCGCAGCTTGGCGCGGGTGACGTGCGGCGTCGGCTCGGCCACGCGGGCGATGCCGAGCGTCAGCAAGAGACCGGCGACGATCCACGCGCCCAGCCCCAGCGACTGCATGAAGAGGTCGGCGACGTTGGCGCCGACGCCGCCCAGCAGGTTGCCGGGCGCGGCGCCGGCCGAGGCGTCGAGGCTGGGGTCGTCGACGCGCCAGCTGGCCAGCGCCAGCGCCAGCGCACCGCCCATCACCGCGGTCAGGCCGCCGCGGAACCGCGCGCTGGCCGCATGGCTCCACGCGCCGCGCAGCTGATCCAGCGCAACTTGTGAGACCGTCCTGCGCGCCGCCGCCGGCATGCCGCCCCCGCCATGACTTGAGGCCGCCAGTAGACCGCGGTGAAGGTTAAGGCCCGTTTACCTCCGCGACGGATCTGGCGGCCCGGCGTCGCGCGCAGGCGTTATTTCCGCAACCCCGCGCCGCTTCATTGACCGGCCCCTACAGTTGAGCTTCCATCCGCGCCGGGACGAACGGCGCCGTCCCGATCAGGGGGTTTCGATGGACCGCAGGCTGGTGGCGGCGATCGCCGCGGTGGTCGTGGCCTTCGGAGGCGGATTCCTGTTCGCCAGGGGCGTCGACGGCAAGCTGTTCACGCCGGGCGGCGCGGCGCAGGCGCTGGCCTACTGGCCCTACTTCGGCCATCCGCGCGCCGCCGGCGCGCCGCGCGCCGGCGAGGTGAAGCCGGACGGCTTCGCGATCTGGAAGACCCGGCTCGACACCTCCAGCCGCCGATCCGCTGGCCTGCATCGAGATGAGCCGCGATCTCGACCCCGCCAAGTCCTACGCCGACTTCGTGCTGGTCTCGCCGGACCTCGGCCATGCGCCGGCCACCATCGTGAAGGGCGACAGCCTCTGCATCGGCGGCGTCGGCTTCACCGACCGCCAGATCACGCTGCTGAAGGGCCTGCCCGCCAAGGACGGCGAGACCCTCGACGCCAACGCCGACGCCTCCTTCACCAACGGCGACAAGCCGCCCTACGTCGGCTTCGACGGCCAGGGCGTCATCCTGCCGCGCGAGGACAGCGACGGCGTCGGCATCGACACGGTCAACGTCTCCAAGCTGCAGGTCGAGGTCTGGCGCGTCGTCGACCGCAACCTGGTGCGCAAGTCGATCAGCGCGCCCGATCCCACCCCCGAGGGCCAGGACGCGGGCGACTACGGCGACGACAGTCCCGACGACGAGGGCTCCGTCGTCTGGAAGGGCTACGTCCAGGTCAAGGGCGACCCCGGCGGCCACACCACCACCGTTTTCCCGCTCGGCGCCGTGCTGAAGGACATGAAGCCCGGCGGCTACGTCATCAAGGCGCGCGACGCCTCGGGCGGGCGCGATCTCTCCGACAAGTCCGACGAGGGAACGTCGCCGGCGCAGGCGCGTCGCTGGATCATCTTCACCGACATGGCGCTGACCTCGTACACCGGCTCGGACGCGATGGACGTCGTGGTGCGCTCGCTGAAGAGCGCCAAGACGATGGCCGGGGTCCCGGTCTCGCTGCTGGCCAAGAACGGCGAGACGCTGGGCAAGGCGACGACCGACGCGATGGGCCGCGCGACGTTCGCCCACGCGCTGCTCGAGGGCGACGGCGCGATGACGCCGAAGATGGTGATGGCCTACGGCGACATGGGCGACATGGCGCTGCTCGACCTCGATCGCTCGCCGACCGACCTTTCCAAGCAGGGCGGCGGCGGCGCGCAGCCCGGGCAGACGTCGGACGACCTGCTGGCCGGCCGCAGCGTCACCGAGGCGGTCGACGCCTACCTCTATGCTGACCGCGGCATCTACCGGCCCGGCGAGACCGTGCACCTGACCAGCCTGGTGCGCGACCGCGACGCCAAGGCGGTCGCCGACCGCAAGGGCTACGTGGTCGTCAAGCGGCCGTCAGGGCTGGAGTTCAAGCGCTATCCGTTCACCGCGACGCCAGGCGGCGCGCTGGCGATCGACGTCGCGCTGCCGAAGACCGCGCCGCGCGGCCACTGGACCGCCGCGCTGCAGGTCGACGGCTACAAGGACCCGGCCGGCAGCCTGGATTTCCAGGTGCAGGACTTCGCCCCGCAGCGCCTGGCGGTGACCGTCGCCGGCCAGCCGCAGGCCCCGATCGCCGCCGACGAAACCCGCAAGATCGATGTCGGCGCGCGCTTCCTCTACGGCGCGACCGGCGCCGGCCTGCAGACCCAGGGCGAGGCGCGGCTGCGCCAGGACCCCAACCCGTTCCCGGCCTTCCAGGACTACCAGTGGGGCGACGAGACTGCGGCGTTCGAGGAGAAGGAGCTGGACCTCGGCACCACCGTCACCGACGGAACCGGCCACGCCAACCTCGACCTCGCCGGGACCCAGGCCGGCGACACGGTCGATCCGGTGGTGGCGCTGGTCACCGCCTCGGTCTTCGAGCCGGGCGGCCGGCCGGTGCGCGAGAGCGTCACGCTGAGGATGCGGCCCAAGCCGCTCTATCTCGGCGTCAAGGTCGACGGCGCCGACGTCACCAGCGAGAGCGCCGCGCCGGTGGCGCTGGACGTGATCGCGGTGAACGGCGCCGGCGGGCGGATCGCCGCGCCCGGCGTCAGCTACAGCCTGATCAGCGAGAACTGGAACTACGACTGGTACCAGGCCGACGGCCGCTGGCAGTGGCGGCGCACCAGCCGCGACACCGTGGTCAGCCAGGGCGCGCTCGATGTCGGCGCGGGCGGGCCGGCCCGCATCCGGCCGCGCAAGCTGGGCTGGGGCGACTATCGGCATCGAGCTGAACGGCCCGAACGGGGCCAAGACCATCGTGCGCTTCAGCGTCGGCTGGGGCGCGCCGGCCGACGCGACCGAGTCGCCCGACCTGGTGCGCGTCTCGGCCGCCCGCAAGGACTACGGCCAGGGCGACACGGTGGAGATCGCGGTGAAAGGCGCCCTACGCCGGCGAGGCGCAGGTGGCGGTCGCGACCGACCGGCTGATCGACTTCAAGACCTTCGAGGTCGGCAAGGACGGCGGCACGGTCCGCCTGAAGACCTCGGCGGCCTGGGGCGGCGGCGCCTACGTGCTGGTGACGCGTGATCCAGCCGCGCGACCCGGTGCAGACGCCGACGCCGCGCCGCGCGCTCGGCCTCGTCTACGTGCCGCTCGACCCGAAGGGCCGAAAGCTGACGGTCGACATAGCGACGCCCGACAAGATCGACTCCAAGGCCCAGGTCGGTGGTGCCGCTGAAGGTGAACGGGCTCGGCTTCGGCCAGAGCGCGCACGTCACCGTGGCCGCCGTCGACGAGGGCATCCTGCTTGCTCACCAAGGCCGCCAGCCCCGATCCGGTGGCCTGGTACTTCGGCAAGCGCGCGTTCTCGGTGGATTACCGTGACGACTACGGGCGCCTGCTGGACGCCAACCTCGGCGCCCCGGCCAGCGTCGACTTCGGCGGCGACGAGCTGGGCGGCCAGGGCCTGACCGTGACGCCGATCAAGACCGTCGCGCTATGGTCCGGCATCGTCACCACCGGGCTCGACGGCAAGGCGACGGTCACGCTGCCGGCCGCCGACTTCAACGGCCAGCTGCGGATCATGGCGGTGGCCTGGACCGACACCCAGGTCGGCTCCGGCGCCAAGGAGCTGACCGTCCGCCAGCCGGTGATCGCCGACCTCGACCTGCCGCGCTTCCTCTCGCCGGGCGACAAGCCGCAGGCGACGCTCGAGCTGCAGAACATGGAGGGCAAGCCCGGCGCCTACACCGCCGTGATGCGCGCCGCCGGCGGGATCATCGCCAGCTTCCAGAAGGTGTTCGACCTGGTGCTGGGCCAGCGCCTCGCCGAGCACATCCCGTTCTTCGCGCCCGACCATACCGGCATCGGCTCGGTCGGCTTCACGCTGACCGGGCCCAGCTTCACCACCTCGAAGGACTATCCGATCGAGACGCGGCTCGGCTGGGGGCCGGTGACGCGCACCGACACCCAGCTGCAGCAGCCCGGCGAGGCCTACACGCCGCCGCCGGCGCTGGTCAGCGGCCTGGCGGCCGGCGCCGACGGCACGCTGCAGGTGCAGGTGAGCTACTCGCCGTTCAAGGGCTTCGACCCCGGACCGATCGCCGTCTCGTTGTCGGAATACCCCTACGGCTGCACCGAGCAGCTGGTCTCGACCGCCTTCCCGCTGCTCTACGCGCAAGGCCTCACGGCCGACCCGAAGCTGCGGCAGGCCCCGGCGGCGCTGAACAACGCGGTCGGCCAGATCCTCGACCGGCAGAGCATGGACGGCGCGTTCGGGCTCTGGCGGGTCGGCGACGGCGAGGCCGATCCGTGGCTCGGCGCCTACGTCACCGACTTCCTGATCGAGGCGCAGCGCGCCGGCGCGGCGGTGCCGCAGAGCGCCATCGACTCGGCGCTGAACGCCATGCGCCAGGTCAGCCGACCCGATGGCACGTCGTCGGTCTCCTACCAGCTGGAATATCCCGACTGGTGGGGCGGCAACGCCGCCGCCTCCAAGGCGGCCACCGCCCGGATGCGCTCGCGCGCCTCGGCCTACGCGCTCTACGTGATGGCCAAGGGCGGCCGCGGCGACCTCTCGCGGCTGCGCTGGTGGCACGACGTGCAGATGAAGTCCGAGGGCTCGCCGCTGGCGATGGCGCAGGTCGGCGCGGGCCTGGCGATGATGGGCGACCAGGCCCGGGCGCGCGATGCGCTGCAGCACGCCGCCGCCGCGGTGGGCTACAAGCGCCCGCTGCTGCAGCTGGGCCCGTTCGTCTTCGTCGACGACCAGGACTGGTACCAGAGCCCGCTGCGCGACCTCGCCGGCGTCATCGCGCTGGCCTACGAGGCGAACGAGCCCGGACATCGCCCGCCCGCTTGCAGGATCGCCTGGACGGCGCGGTGAAGGACCCCGACGACCTCAACACCCAGGAGAAGGCGCAGCTGCTGCGCGCCGCGCACTTCATGCTGCTCGCCGCCGGGCCGATCAACGTGCAGGCCTCCGGCACGGCGCTCGCCATGCCGGCCGCCGGGCTGACGCCGCGCTGGGCGGTGAACGGCCGCCTGCTCGGCGCGCGCTTCGTCAACGCCGGCGCGCGGCCGCTCTGGCGCACGGTGACGGTGCTCGGCACGCCGATCACGGCGCCGGACGCGGAGCAGCACGGCGTCTCGGTGGAGAAGACCTACTTCACCTTCGCCGGCGCGCCGGTGGACCTGGCGCAGGTCAAGCAGGGCGACCGGATCATCGTGCGGATCGCCGGCGGCTCGCAGCAGGGCCGTACGGTGGCGCTGGCGGTGGACGACGCGCTGCCGGCCGGCTTCGAGATCGAGAGCGTGCTGGGACCCGACGACGCCGACAAGGGGCCGTTCAAGTTCCTCGGCAGCCTGACGACGCCGAAGGCGCAGGAGAGCCGCGACGACCGCTATGTCGCCGCCCTCGACCTGGCCGGCGGCAAGACCTTCGCGCTGGCCTACGTGCTCAGGGCAGTGACGCCCGGCGACTTCTACGCCCCGGGCGCGGAGATCCTCGACATGTACCACGCCGGCGTGAACGCCCGCACCGCCGGCGGCCGCACCGACATCGCGCCCGGCGCGTGATGGGGGCGGCCCGACGAACTTTCCCCCGCTTGCGGGGGAAGACGTCGCGAAGCGGCACGCGAGCGACAGATGGGTGGATGTGAGCGAGCTCGCGCCCAACGCCCTCTCGGCTTCGCCATCGGGGCCACTTCTCCCGCAGGGGAGAAGGGTCACGGCTCGCGCCTCGTCCCTCGCCTCACGCTCGCGCTCATCGCCTTCCTCGCCGCGCAACTCGTGCTGATCGGTCTCGACGTGGCCTTCCCGCCCGACCTCGCCAAGGCCTGGCGCTCATCGCCGGTGGCGCTCGACCGGCGCGGCGCGTGGCTGCGGGCGCTGCCGGTCGAGCAGGGGCGCTGGCGGATCCGCGCCGACCTGGAGCGCACCGATCCCAGCTTCGTGCGCCGCCTCGTCGCGCTGGAAGACCGCCGCTTCTGGCTGCATCCGGGCGTCGATCCGCTCTCGGCGGTCCGCGCCGCCGGCTCGGCCGCGCTGCACGGGCGGATCACCTCGGGCGCCTCGACGCTGACCATGCAGACCGCGCGCCTGCTTGGAGCCGCGGCGGCGCACCTTCGGCGCCAAGCTCTTCCAGATGGTCCGCGCGCTGCAACTGCAGGCGCGGCTCTCCAAGCGCGAGACGCTGGCGCTCTACCTCACGCTCGCCCCCTACGGCGGCAACCTGGAGGGCGTGCGCGCCGCCAGCCTGGCCTACTTCGGCCACGAGCCGGAGACGCTGACGCCGGCCGAACAGGCGATGCTGATCGCGCTGCCGCAGTCGCCGGAGGCCCGCCGCCCCGACCGCCATTCCGCGACGGCTCGCGCCGCGCGCGACCGGGTGCTGACGCGGATGGTCCGCGCCGGACTGCTGGCGCCGGCCGTGGCAGAGGAGGCAGCCGCCGACCCGCTGCCCGGCCGGCAGAGTTTTCCCGGCCTCGCCTGGCACGCCGCCGGCCAGCTCGCCCGCGCCGCGCCGCGCACCGAGGCTTCGGTGCTCACCACGATCGACGCCGATCTGCAGCGCCGCCTGGAGCCGCTGGCCGCGGCCACCGCCAAGGGCCAGGGCGCCGACGCCGAGGTCGCCATCCTGGTGGTGGAGGCCAGGAGCCGGGCGGTGCGCGCGGCGGTCGGCTCGGCCGGCCTCACCGCCGCCGGCGGCTGGATCGACCTCACCCGCGCGTTGCGCTCGCCCGGCTCGGCGCTGAAGCCGTTCATCTATGGCCTGGCGATGGACGACGGCATCGTCGCCGCCGACACCGTGCTCGACGACTCGCCGCGGCGCTTCGCCAACTACGCGCCGGAGGACTTCGACCGGGTCTTCCACGGCAATGTGACCATGCGCGAGGCGCTGATCCATTCGCTGAACGTGCCGGCGGTGGAGACCCTCGCCCGGCTGGGTCCGCAGGCGTTCGAGGCGCGGCTGACCGGCGCCGGCGCGCATCTCGTCCGCCCCAACGCCGGCGACCGCGACGCCGGCCTGGCGCTGGCGCTGGGCGGCGAGGGGATCAGCCTGCGCGACCTCGCGATGCTCTACGCCGCGCTGGCCGACGACGGGCTGGCCAAGCCGCTGGCCTGGACCGAGGCGGACGCCAGGGCGCGGCTCGCCGACCCGGGCCACCGGCTGATGCGGCCGGCCTCGGCGCGCGCCATCCTCGACATCCTGCGCGAAGGACCGCCGCCAAAGGGCCGCGCGCCGGGCGCGCTGACCCGCACCGCGCCGGTGGCCTTCAAGACCGGCACCTCCTACGGCTTCCGCGACGCGGTCGCGGTCGGGGTGGTCGGCGGCTACGTGGTCGCGGTCTGGACCGGGCGGGCCGACGGCGGCGCGCGCCCCGACATGACCGGCCGCGACGCCGCGCTGCCGCTGCTGTTCGACGTCGTCGACCAGGTTGGCATCGCCGCCCGCGCCCCGTCGCCGGTCCGCCCGCGCGGCGCGCCGCCCGCGCTTGCAGACGCTCGACCGGCCCGGCGCGGGGCCGCGGCTGATCTTCCCGCCCGACGGCGCAACCGTGGTCGCCGACGGCTTCGGCGCCGGCAGCCGCGGCTTCGTGCTGGCGGCCGGCGGCCAGGGCCTCGCCTGGTACGTCGACGGCGCGCCGGTCAGCGCCGACCCGGTCAGCGGCAAGCCGATCTGGCGCCCGCCCGGCCCCGGCTTCTACCGCATCAGCGTGGTCGACGCGGCGGGCCGCTCGGTCGTCGCGAAGGTCCGCGTGGCGGGCGGCTAACCCCCAAGCCGCCGCAGCAGCTCGTGCGCGAACGTCGAGAGCGAGTCGTCGCGCGCGCCCATCACCACGATGCGGTCGCCGGGCCGGGCGAGTGGCCAGCAGGCGCTCGCCGCAGGCCTCGCGGCTCTGCAAGCGCCTCGGCGGCGTGGCCGCGCGCGGCAATGTCGGCCGCCACCTCGGCGCTGCCGACGCTGCGGTCGGTCGTGCCGCCGAAGTAGACCGGCGGGGTCATCACCAGCACGTCGTCGGCGCCAAGCTCCGCCGCGAAGGTCGCCGCGAACTCGGCGCGCATCAGCTTCAGCGGCCCATAGCCATGCGGCTGGAACATCACCAGCAGGCGGCCCGGGATAGGCGTGCAGCGTCGCCAGCGTCGCGGCGATCTTGTCGGGGTTGTGGGCGAAGTCGTCGATGACGGTGACGCCGCCGGCCGCGCCGATCACGTCGAGCCGCCGCTTGACCCCGGTGAAGGCCGCAGAGCGCGCTCGCGGCGGCCGTGCAGGTCGACGCCCAGCGCGTCCGCCGCGGCGATGGCCGCCAGCGCGTTGGCGGCGTTGTGGTCGCCCGGCGTCTGCAGGCGCGACATGCGCCGTCCGGCCGGTGCCCCGCGCGGTCACGTCGAAGGTCGACGCCGCCGGGCGTTGGCGTGCGCGGGCCGGCCAGGAAATCGGCGGCCGGATCGCTGAGCGAGAAGGTCGCCACCCTGGCCGGATCGAGGGCGCGCGCCAGAGCGGCGGTCTCCGCGTTGTCGAGATTCAGCACCACGTGCTCGGCCTTGCCGACGAAGCCGGCGAACAGCGCGCGCAGCTCGTCCATCGACTTGTGGTCGAGCGAGATGTTGTTCACCACCGCGACCTGCGGCGCGTAGAGCGCGATCGAGCCGTCGCTCTCGTCCACCTCGGCGATGAAGGCGGGGCCGGCCCCGACCACGGCGCTGGCGAACGGCGCGTCGCCGGCGGCGAAGTTCTTCATCTCGGCGCCGTTGACGATGGTGGGATCCAGGCCCGGCCGCAGGCGGCGATCCAGCCGATCATCGCCGTGGTGGTCGACTTGCCGCTGGTGCCGGCGACGCCGACGCTCAGAGCCGCGGCGTTGAAGAGCTCGGCCAGCAGCTGGGCGCGGGTGACGATCGGCGCGCCGACCCGGCGGGCGGCCTGCACGTCGGGGATGGTCTCCTCGACCGCGGCCGAGACCACCAGCGTCTGGTCGGCGCCGGTCAGCCCCGAGCCGTCCTGCGGGAAGAGCGCGACGCCGCGGCTCGCAGGAACGCGAACCGCTCGGGGTTGCGGCCCTGGTCGAGCGCGCGGTCGGAGCCGGCGACCTCGCCGCCGCGGGCTTTGACGATCAGCGCCAGCGGCGTCATTCCGCTGCCGCCGACGCCGCAGAAGAAGTAGCTTGTCGTTGGGAATCATCGGCGGAGCCTAGAGGCCCGGCGGAGGGGGGAGCAACCAGGGTGAGCGAGCGAGAGCGTGCGCATCGCGGTCGTCGCGCCCTCCACGCGGTTTGCGCCGGAGGCCGCCGAGCGCGTGCGCGAGATCGCGGCGGCGATGGACCCGCGCGCCGCAGATCACCTTCCATCCGCAGTGCTTCGCCAGCTGGGGCCACTTCGCCGGCGACGACGCGACGCGCGCCGCGGCGCTGATCGAGGTCGCCGAGAGCGCGGCCTTCGACGCGGTGTGGTTCGCCCGCGGCGGCTATGGCGCCGGCCGGCTCTTGGAGCAGGTGATGCCGGCGCTGGGCGCGGCGGCGCGGGCCAAGACCTGGCTCGGCTACAGCGACGCCGGCGCGCTGCTGGCCGCGCTTCTGCCGGGCCGGCTTCGCGCGGCTGGCGCACGGGCCGGTGGCGCAGGACGTGCTGCGCGAGGGCGGCGAGGCGGCGGTGATCCGCGCTCTGCGATGGCTGGCGACGCGCGATCCGGCGACGCTGGAGCCCAGCCTGGCGGACGACCCGCGGCCCGCCGCCGCGTTCAACCTCTCGATCCTGGGCAGCCTCATCGGCACGCCCTGGCAGCCGGACCTCGCGGGCCACGTGCTGATGGTCGAGGACGTCGGCGAGTACATGTACCGGCTCGACCGGCTGTTCTTCCAGATCACCAGCAATGAGGGCATCCGGCGCATCGCCGGCCTGCGGCTCGGCCGCTGCAGCGACATCCCGGTCAACGACGTCGACTTCGGCATGACCGAGGAAGAGGTCGCACAGTTCTGGTGCGAGCGCGCCGCCATCCCCTACCTCGGCCGCGCCGACATCGGCCACGACAGCGCCAACAAGATCGTCCCGTTCGGTCCTCGCCGGGGCCGCTGACCTTCCAACCCGCTCATCCCGGCGAAGGCCGGGACCCAGGAAAAAGCGCGTTGCAGGGCGCCATCCTGGCAGCAGCGAGTGCGCCGCAGGCGTTCCTATTGGACCACGGAAAACACGGAAAACACGGAAAGGGGGCGCAGATGGCGGGGACGCGCCTTTCCGTGTTTTCCGTGTTTTCCGTGGTGAAAGACAATGCCTGCGGCGCGCGCCATGCCTGCGAGTAGCGTACCCGCAACCGCGCCTTTCCTGGGTCCCGGCCTTCGCCGGGGTGAGCGGGGTTGGGGGGTTACTTCACCGCGTCCGGCTGGCGCTCGGGGTGGGCGGACTGGAAGGCGGGGTGGGCGGCGGCGCGGGCGTAGACGGCGTTCAGGGCCGGGTAGGGCGCAAGGTCGACGGCAAAGCGGCTGGACGACCAGATCTGCGGGATCAGGCAGCAGTCGGCGATGGTGGGGGTTTCGCCGAACGCGAAGCCGGCGCCATACCGCGCCACCATCGGCTCCAGCGCGGCGAAGCCGTCGCCGATCCAGCGCCGCGCCCAGGCGGTCTGGTCCTCGCCGCCCATCGGGTGGCCGAGCCCGGCCAGCGCCTGCAGGACGCGCAGGTTGTTCAGCGGATGGATGTCGCAGGCGACGATCTCGGCCATCGAGCGCACGATCGCCCGCTCACGCGGTCCCTTCGGCAGCAGCGGCGGCTCGGGATGCGTCTCCTCCAGCCACTCCAGGATGGCGAGGCTCTGGGTCAGCACGCCGTCGTCGGTCTCCAGCGCCGGGACGAGGCCCTGGCGGTTGAGGTCGGTGTAGGGCGCGCGCCGCGCCTCGCCGCCGACCAGGTCGTGGGCGACGTAGGCGTAGTCGAGGCCCTTCAGGGCGAGCCCGATCCGCACCCGGTAGGGCGCCGTCGCCCGCCACATCGAGTGCAGCGTCAGCGCCATCAGGTGATCCGGAACGAGAGCGCGCCGACGCCCTCGATCTCGCCCTCGACCGCGATCGCCGCGCACCAGCGGGCCGACGCCCTCCGGCGTGCCGGTGTAGATCAGGTCGCCGGGCGCCAGGCGCCACAGCATCGAGGCCTCGGCGATGATCGCCGCCACGTCCCAGATCATGTCGGCGACCGCGGCGTCCTGCCGGATCTGGCCGTTCACCGAGAGGGCGATCCGTCCGTGCGGCGGCGGTCCGGTCCACCGCTTGATCGCCGAGATCGGCGCGGCCGCGTCGAAAGCCTTGCCGGCCTCCCAGGGCCGGCCCTTGTCCTTGGCGGCGTTCTGCAGGTCGCGGCGGGTGAGGTCGACGCCGGCGGCATAGCCGAACACCAGCCCGAGCGCGGCCTCGCGCGTCAGGTTTGCGCCGCCCGCGCCCAGCGCCACCACCAGCTCCATCTCGTGGTGCAGGTTGACGGTGGCCGACGGGTAGGGCGCGTCGGCGCCCGGCAGCACCAGCGCGTCGGCCGGCTTGGAGAAGAAGAACGGCGGATCGGGATCATCGCCCCCGCCCATCTCGCGCCGATGCGCCGCGTAGTTGCGCCCGACGCAGAGGATGCGCCGCACCGGGAACAGCGCCGCCTCGCCGACGATCGGAACGGCGGGCTGCGGCGGCGGGTCGAAGGCGTAGCTCGGCATGTGGCGACGCTTAACCGGGAAAATGGGGACACACACGCTTTTCCTGACCGGCGCTCGCAGGACCGCGAGCGGAACGGAAAAGCGTGTGTGTCCCCATTTTCCGACGCCGCCCACCCATTGACACGCCCTGCGTCGCCCGGCTCCAAGCAGCGCCATGTCCGACGCCGACACGCCCAAGCCCGGCCCGCTCGCCGATCTCGTCGTCATCGAGCTCGGCACGCTGATCGCCGGGCCGTTCTGCGGGCAGATCCTGGCCGACTTCGGGGCCGAGGTGATCAAGGTCGAGGACCCCGGAACCGGCGATCCGATGCGCCAGTGGGGCCGCAGCCTGCCGAAGGGCCACTCGCCCTGGTGGCCGGTGATCGGGCGGAACAAGAAGTCCGTCACCGTCAACCTGCGCTCGCCCGAGGGCCAGGCGATCGTCCGCGAGCTCGCCCTGAAGGCCGACGTGCTGGTGGAGAACTTCCGGCCGGGCACGATGGAGAAGTGGGGGCTGGGCTACGAGAGCCTCGCCGCCGCCAACCCGCGCCTCGTCATGGCCCGCGTCTCCGGCTTCGGCCAGACCGGGCCCTACGCCGCGCGCGCCGGCTACGGCCTGATCGGCGAGGCGATGGGGGGCCTCAGAGCCATCACCGGCGAGCCGGACCGGCCGCCGGCCCGCGCCGGCGTCTCGATCGGCGACAGCCTGGCGGCCACCCACGCGGTGATGGGCATCCTGATGGCGCTGCACGTGCGCCAGCGCACCGGCCGCGGCCAGGTGATCGACGCGGCGATCTACGAGAGCGTGCTGGCGATGATGGAGAACCTCGTCACCGAGTACGACCTCACCGGCTACGTCCGCGAGCGCTCCGGCTCGGTGCTGCCCGGCATCGCGCCCTCCAACGTCTATCCGACCGCCGACGGCATGATCCTGATCGGCGGCAACGGCGACACGGTGTTCGCCCGGCTCTGCGAGGCGATGGGCGAGGCCGGCCTGAAGGACGATCCGCGCTACCGCGACCACGCCAGCCGCGGCGTCAACCAGACCGAGCTCGACGCGCGCATCGGCGCCTGGTCGAAGGGCTTCACGTCCGCCGACCTGCTGGCGCTGCTGGAGCGGTACGGCGTGCCCTGCGGCCGCGTCTTCCGCGCGCCGGAGATGCTGGAGGATCCGCAGTACGCCGCCCGCGAGGCCATCGTCACGGTCGACCACCCGGTGTTCGGCCCGATCCGCATGCAGAACGCCTTCCCGAAGCTCAGCGAGACGCCGGGCGCGGTGCGCTGGCCGGGCCCGGCGCTCGGCGAGCACACCGCCGCGGTGCTGGCCGAGAAGCTCGGGCTTTCGGCGGAGAAGCTGGCCGAGCTGAAGGCGGCGGGCGTCGTTTGAGCCTCACGCCCGAGAGCCTGACCCGCGGCGACATCGTCGCGCGCCTCGAGCGGCTGCCGCCGTCGCGGGCGATCTGGGGGCTGGTGGCGCTGATCTCGCTGGGCGGCGCGTTCGAGTTCTACGACCTGATGATGACCGCCTACATCTCGCCGGTGCTGGCGAAGGCGGGCGTCTTCCACAAGGCGGGCCTGTTCGGCCTGCCCGACCAGGCGAGCTTCGTCGCCGCCACCTTCCTGGGCCTCTTCATCGGCACGATCGGCGTCTCGCGGATCGCCGACCGCCTCGGCCGCAAGCGCGTCTTCGTCGCCGCGCTGCTCTGGTACACCGCCGCCGCCGTCGTCATGGCGACGCAGACCACCGCGCTCGGCATCGACATCTGGCGGCTCGTCGCCGGCATCGGCATCGGCGTCGAGCTGGTCACCATCGACGCCTACATCGCCGAGCTGGTCCCGCGCCAGGTGCGCGGCCGCGCCTTCGCGCTCAACCAGTCGATCCAGTTCCTGGCCGTGCCGGCGGTGGCGTTCGCGGCCTGGAAGCTGGGGCCGCTGACCATCGCCGGCATCGAGGGCTGGCGCTGGGTGGTGCTGCTGGGCGCGGCGGCGGCGATCGGCGTCTGGTTCATCCAGGTGCGGCTGCCGGAGTCGCCGCGCTGGCTCGCCGAGCACGGGCGCCTGGCCGAGGCCGACGCGGTGCTCAGCGAAGCTGGAGACCGCCATCGAGGCCGAGAAAGGCCCGCTGCCGCCGCCGATCCCCGTCCCCGACGCCGGTCGACACCCACACCCGGCTCGCCGAGATCTTCGGCCCCGCGCTGCTGCCGCCGCACCCTGCTGCTGGTGGTGCTGAACGCCTTCCAGGCGGTGGGCTTCTACGGCTTCACCAACTGGGCGCCGACCTTCCTGGCCGCCCGCGGCGTGCACTTCGCCGAGAGCCTGCAGTACGGCTTCATCATCGCCGCCGCCTACCCGGTCGGCCCGCTGATCTGGAGCGCGGTGGCCGAGCGCTTCGAGCGCAAGTGGCTGGTGGTGGCCGCCGCGGCCGGCACCGGCCTGCTGGGCCTCGCCTTCGCCGCCCAGAGCGCGCCGGCCCTGCTGATCGCGCTCGGCGTGGCGATCAACTTCTCCAACAACCTGCTGAGCTTCTCCTACCACGCCTACCAGGCCGAGCTTTACCCGACCCGGGTGCGCGCCACCGCGGTGGGCTTCGTCTACTCCTGGAGCCGGCTCTCGACGGTGGGCTCCAGCTACGTGATCGCCTGGCTGCTGGGCCTCGGCGGCGCGCCCGCGGCGTTCGGCTTCATCGCCGCGGCGATGCTGGTGGTGGTGGTCTCGGTGAGCCTCTTCGGCCCGCGGACCCGCGGCCTGGCGCTGGAGGAGATCGCGCGATGAGAGGGAGCGACGCATGGACCTGATCCTGATCCGCCACGGCCTGCCGGTGCGCAGCGAGGCTTCTTCCGACCCGCCGCTGTCGGAGACCGGCCATGCGCAGGCCCGCCTCGCCGCCGCCCTCCTGCAGGAGGAGGGCATCGACGCGGTCTGGTCGAGCACGATGCGCCGCGCGATCCAGACCGCCGAGCCGTTCGCCGCCGCCGCCGGCCTGGAGCTGGCGACCCACGACGGCATCCGCGAGTACGACCGCGAGACCGGCGCCTACATCCCCAGCGAGGAGCTGAAGCGCGAGGACTACGCCGCCTGGCAGTCGGTGGTCGAGCGCGACATGACCGAGTTCCAGGACGAGGTGGTCGAGACGCTGGAGGCCATCGTCCGCGACAACCAGGGCCGGCGCGTCGCCGTCTTCTGCCACGGCGGCGTCATCAACGTCTGGGCCGCGCACGTCCTGAAGACCCCGCCCCGCCTCTTCTTCAACCCCACCTACTGCAGCGTGAACCGCTTCACCTGCGCCCGCACCGGCCAACGCAGCATCGTCAGCCTGGGCGAAGCCGCGCACCTGAAGTCGCTGGCGGTGGAGATGCCGGGGTAGGGGGCGCGCAGGGCGCCAATCGTTCGCTCCGACGTCCGAAATGGGAGCGGGCGAGCCAATTCGAACGCCCTACCCCAACCCCGGCCGACGTCCGGCCCTTGATCGCGAGGTGGTCTGCCGGGGCCGGCCTCGCCGCGGCGTAACCCTGTCAAAGGTGACCGCGGCCTTCGCCTGGTCCGGCGTCACGTCATAGTCATCGGCCAGCTCCTCGCAGGTCGCGCCCTCGCGGACCAGATCGGCGATCAGCCGGGCGGACAGGCGCGTTCCCCGCAGGACCGGCTCGCCGCCCAGGACCTCCGGCCAACTCTCGATGAAGTCACGCTTCATGCGCTCCAACGTTTCGAAGCCTTCGAGTACTTCGCTTTCCAAGGCCACTAGCGACACCTCGAAGAGCTCGATGTTGGCGGTCTCCTCATTCTGCGCCGCGGAGTGGACGATCGCGTTGCGTACCCGGCGCCGCAAGACTCGGCGCCGTCTGGCCGTGCACCCCGCGCACAGCGCTCAGATAGAGAATGTCCACGCCTGAAACACTGCGCCTCCCACCGCTCACACGCGACACAACAATGCGCTCATCGATCTCGTGCTGGACAAGGCGAGGGCTGACGCGGGCAAGGAAGGCGGCTTCTGGCACCGTCAGAAAGGCGTCTGCTAAGTGCGCTCAACCCCACTCTCCGAACAATTCATCCGCCATTGCGGATGACTTTAAGGTAGACCCCGGATCGGGACAACCCGCCCCCTTGCGTATCCCCAGCAGAACATCAGGACAGCGCATTACCGGTCAGGGACATCCATCACGTATCCAGTACAGCATCCCCCTTGCAAGGTGCTGATCTTGCAGCGCTTTTCGCCGCCCGTCCGCGCGGCTCGGTCATTCGGATAGTTGAGTTGACATGGTCATGTCAAACTCATACCCATGAGATGAACGTGTTTGCGGAATCGCTTGAGGGCGAGACATGACTAAGTCTTTGAATTTATTGTATCTCGTACCTACACTATTGGACTGATTTCCTCTGCTACTGGAGACGCCATGACTGCCGGCCGCAAATCGATACCCGAAAAAGAGCTCGCCCTGCGTGATTCGATGTGGCCCGACGCGGAAGCGCGCCTCTGGCACCCGAAACCCCACGGCGGGTTCATCTCGATCCCCAAAACCCTGCCCTACCTGGGCAGGATGATGGACGAGATGTCGAAGAACTTTCCGGTGTCCGAGACGTACAACGCTCTCTGGTGCTGGACATGGGACAACAACGCCTTCACCCGCCTCAACCACATAGAGGATATGGCGTTCGCCGCTGGGTTCACAGGGCAGCGCGGGGTGCGCACTTTCCAGGACCGGCTCAGACGCCTCGAGGCGATGGGCTTCGTGGAACTCAAGGCGGCCGGCAACAACAGGATGGCTTTCGCCTACCTGCCAAATCCCCATGTCGTGATCTTCCGGCTGTACGACGCGCTGACTTCGCCGGCGACTTCCCCGGAGATGAAGGACCTCGTTCGCGGTCTGCAGGAAGGGACGTTCAACGCCTTCCTGGCGCGGGCGCAGGAGCTCGGCAGCAAGGACGTCCTGGCGATCCTGGAAGCCCGTACGAAGGTCGCGGTGGGCGGAGCGTAGGGCGTTCATGTACTTGGTGATCGATGAGTGCTGCGGGAAGAGGCTCGGCCCAATCGCCGAGGACCAGGGGCATGCGGCGCAGCGGTCGGTCGAGGTGGCGCAGCTGGGGCGGGGCGCGTCCGATGCCGATATTTTCGCCTTCGCTGCAGCGAATGGAGCCGTCATCGTCACCATCAACCAGGGCGATTTCCTAGCGCTGGCTGCACAGGAAGGTTCGCGACCGGGGCTAATCCTTCTGCCATCGCTCCGCGGTGCCGAGCTCGCCAAACTCTTTCGGGCCGTCCTGCCCGCCGTCGCCGCCATCTTCAATACCGCCGGGAGCACGACGGTGCGCGTCAATACGAACGGGGAGCTCGAACGTTGGGAGTAGCCTCGCAGCCTAAGGCAGAGGCGACCAACCGGCGGTCGGGCTATTTCTTAGAGTGTCAACGACCGCAGCCGCTTGCGTGCCGTCATTACGATGAGTAATTGTGCCGTCGCGCTCGTGCGACACTCGGTCTTTGAAATCGTCAATCCCATGCGAACGCCTGCCGGCGCCCGGCGCCGCGATCGGGGCGCCGTTATCAACGGCGGTTTACGGTCAACGGCGCCGGGCGGCGTCCGGCGGGTTGGTTGGCGGCGCCAGAGGCTGGGCGCCGTAGTTTGCGGTTGCTTTGCGGTGCGGTTTACGGTGGGCGGGGTTGGCCCCCACCCGCTCGGGCGCTGTCGCGCCCGAGTCGCCGCCCCCCGCGGGGGGGCGGAGAACGCGCGTCTCCGAAATCTCGAAAAATGGAGCGGGCGAGGCGATTCGAACGCCCGACCCCAACCTTGGCAAGGTTGTGCTCTACCCCTGAGCTACGCCCGCGCTCCGGAGCGGGATGACCGCTCCTTTTTCGGAAGGGCGGCTTATTGCAGAGGGTCCGCGGCTTGGCAAGGCGGCGAACGGGCGCGCCCGCGGCGCTCGCTTCAGAACCCCAGCTTCAGCGACTTCAGGCGGCGGCGGTTGGTGTGGGCGGCGGGGGGTTTGCCGGCGGTCTCTTCGGGGAGCTCGCCGCGGAAGTAGTAGCGCTGCCAGGCCGCCTTCACCGCGTCGGGCTCGCCGCGGAAGAGCGCCTTGTTGAACTCGTCGCGCTGCTTGTGCCAGGCGTCGTACTGGCCGCGCAGGGTGGGGTCGGCCTCGATGCGGCGCTGCACCAGGTCGAAGCTCTCCAGCGTGCGGTCCTGCGCCAGGGTGATGAAGCAGAACGGCTCGCCCTTCTCGAAGCGGATCTTGCCCGGCCGGGTGAAGTGCCAGTTCATCGTGAACGGGAACGGCAGCCAGTCGGTCTCCACCAGGCCGACCAGCGGCTGCAGGCCGTCCTTGATCAGGTTGGGCGGCCCCATCACCCACATCGACCAGCCCTCCGGCGTGCGGAAGAGGTAGCCCGGGTGCATGGTGAGGACGCCGTGCGCGAAGTGCGACTTGGCGAAATCCTGGAAGTCGGGGAACGGGTGGTCGGCGGTGACGATCATGTCGCTCGCGAGCGGGCCGCCGTTCCACTCGGCGGTGAAGCCGACCGGGCACAGCACCTCCCAGCCGCTGCAGTTGGCCATCGACATCGGCAGGCAGCGGTAGGGGTGGCGCTCGCTGAAGCGGTCCATCCAGCCGCGCTGCATGCGGCCCGGCACGATGTCCGGCGGGCGCGAGGCCATCGGGTAGCATTCGAGGGTGGGCATGGCGGCAGGGCCCCGGAAGCGAACGTCGTCGCTAGTTTCCTAGAGGCGCCGGCGAGCCGCCGTCCAGCGCGGCCGCGATTTGCGGCGCTTCAGAGCTCGATGACGTGGCCGTCGGGGTCGGCGACGTAGGCGTAGGGACGGCCCGGCGCGTGCTCGCCGCGCTCGATCAGCGAGCCGCCGGCGGCGGTCACCTCGGCGATCGCGGCCTCGAGCTCGGCCGGGATCGGCGAGCCGGAAGCCGAAGTGGTCGATGTTGCCGCTGAGACTGGACCGGTCGGGGCCGGTTTGCAGGGTGATGCTGTCGTTCGTGCCCGGCGGGCGCAGGAAGACGAGGTCCGGACCCGCACGGAACATCTCCTGGAGGCCGAACACGGTCTCGTAGAACCGTTGGGCGCGCGCCACGTCGGCGACCAGCAGGTTGATGTGGGTGAGCCCTTGCGTCCGGATCATCTCGCGCCGCCCCGTTGTCCGGCGAGCCTAGCGCCGCTTCGAAAGTGGGGACACACACTCTTTTCCGATCGGCGGTCCATGCTTGACGGGGCGGAAAAGAGTGTGTGTCCCCATTTTCGCATGCAGACCCGCGACGACCTCTTCGCGCTCTTCGACCGGCTGGGCATCGCCCACCGCACGGTCGAGCACGAAGCGGTGTTCCGGGTCGGCGAGGGGGACGACATCAAGGCCGGCGCTGCCCGGCGGCCACACCAAGAACCTCTTCCTGAAGGACGCCAAGGGCCAGCTGTGGCTGGTCTCGGCGCTGCAGCATGCGCGGATCGACCTGAAGGCGCTGCCGGCGCGCGATCGGCTCGGCGAAGCTGTCGTTCGGCTCGGCGGAGCGGCTGGCGGCGGCGCTGGGCGTCACGCCCGGCTCGGTGACCGCCTTCGCGCTGATCAACGATGCCGGACCACCAGGTGCGCTTCGTGCTCGACGCCGGCCTCGCGGCCGGCCGACCCGGTGAACTTCCATCCGCTGGTCAACACCGCGACGACGGCGATCTCGCAAGCGGGCTTCCGCCGCTTCCTGGCGGCGCTGGGCGCTCGGCCGCTGATCGTCGAACTTCGAGGCACTGAGCCGGCCTTGAGCGGCGTTGCAGCTTGTCGCCGCCGGTCCCATGTTGGGGCCTTCGAGAATGGGAGAGCAGGGCCGATGTCGCTCATCGGAGAGGCCGCCGCCCCCGGCGACCTGATCAAGGAAGGCACCGACGCCGGCTTCGCCAAGGACGTCATCGACGCCTCGCGCGACACGCCGGTGATCGTGGATTTCTGGGCGACCTGGTGCGGCCCGTGCAAGACGCTGGGGCCGGCGCTGGAGAAGGCGGTGCTGGCGGCCAAGGGCGCGGTCAAGCTGGTCAAGATCGACATCGACAAGAACCCGGTGTTCGCCGGCCAGCTGCGCGTGCAGTCGATCCCCACCGTCTACGCCTTCGTCGACGGCCGGCCGGTGGACGGCTTCATGGGCGCGGTGCCGGAGAGCCAGATCAAGGCCTTCATCGACCGCCTGGTGCAGCGCCGGCGGCGCGGCGGCGGCTCGCGACGGCATCGACGACGCTGCTGGCGATGGCCAAGGAATCGCTGGAGCTGGGCGACATCGGCGGCGCGGCGCAGGCCTTCGCCCAGGCGCTGCAGGCCGAGCCGGACAACCTCGACGGCGATCGGCGGGCTGGCGCGCTGCTATCTGGCCGGCGGCGACACCGAGCGCGCCGCCGAGGTCGTCGGCGATGGCGCCGGCCGACGCCAAGGACGCCGAGCTGGAGAGCGTGCGCGCCGCGCTGGCGCTCGCCGAGGACGCGCCCTCCGAGACCGCCGGGCTCGAGCAGCGCCTCGCCAAGGACCCGGCCGACCACGCGGCGCGGCTGCGAGCTGGCCAAGGCGCTGGCCGGCCGCGGCCAGTTCGCCGAGGCGGCCGACCAGCTGCTCGACGATCATCGCGGCGCGACCGCGAGTGGAACGACGAGGCGGCGCGCAAGCAGCTGCTGACCGTGTTCGAGGCGGCCGGCGCGGGCTCGGAGGTGGCGCGCGCAGGGCCGGCGGCGGCTCTCCTCGATCCTGTTCTCCTGAGCGAGGCGCGCGGCGATGGCGGCCGGCTATCGCAAGGTGACCGACCTGCCGGCGCTGATCCCGGTGTTTCCGCTCGACGGGGCGCTGCTGCTGCCCGGCTGCCAGCTGCCGCTGCAGATCTTCGAGCCGCGCTACCTCAACATGGTCGACGACGCCATGAGCGGCGCAGCGGCTGATCGGCATGATCCAGACCACGGCCGGCGGCGACCGCGCGCGGCCGAGCCTGGCCGGCGTCGGCTGCGCCGGCCGCATCACCGCCTACGCCGAGACCGGCGACGGCCGCTACCTGATCACGCTGACCGGCGTCTGCCGCTTCGAGGCCGGCGAGGAGCTGGCGATCAACACGCCCTACCGGCAGGTGCGGCCCGACTACGCGCGCTTCGCCGACGACCTGGAGGCCGAACGAGGCGCCGCTCGGCCTCGACCGCGGCCCGTTCCTGCGCCGCGCTGCGCCGCTACCTCGACCACAAGGGGCTGGCGGTGGAGTGGGACGCGGCCAAGCAGGCCCCGGCCGAGGCGCTGATCAACAGCCTCGCCATGGGCCTGCCGCTCGATCCGGCCGAGAAGCAGGCGCTGCTGGAGGCCCCGACGCTGGCCGAGCGCAGCCAGGTGCTGACCGCGCTGCTGGAGATCGACGCCGCCGCCGACGACGATGACGAGCCGCCGCCGCTGCAGTAGAAGCTAAGGTCATGAGCGAGACCGCCGAGATCGACCCGCGCCTGCTGGAAATCCTGGTCTGCCCGGTGACCCGCGGCCCGCTGACCTACGATCGCGAGCGCCAGGAACTGGTCAGCCAGGGTGCGCAGCTGGCCTATCCGATCCGCGAAGGCGTGCCGATCATGCTGCCGGAAGAGGCGCGCCCGCTGGACTGATAGCCGCGGCTACAGCGCCTCGCCCCGCAGCAGCCTGGGCAGATCCCCCAGAGCGCCGCCGGCTTCCTGCATGAAGAAGCGGCGGGCGGGGCCGATGCGGTTGACCAGCGCCATGCCGGCGCCGCGGGCGGCGCGCAACGACCGGATTGTCGTTGGAGAACAGGCGGTTGAAGCCGTCGCAGGCCAGCGAGACGGCGACGTTGTCGAGCCGGCGCCAGCGCGCGTAGCGCTCCAGCACCGCGGCCGAGCCGATGTCCTCGCCGAGCCGCATCGCCTCGGCCAGCACCTGCGCCAGCGCCGCGGCGTCCTTCAGGCCGAGGTTCAGGCCCTGGCCGGCGAGCGGGTGGATCGCGTGGGCGGCGTCGCCGACCAGCGCCATGCGCGGCGCGACCAGGTCGGCCGCCAGCTGGATCGACAGCGGATAGACGAAGCGCGGGCCCTCCGCCTCGACCCGGCCGAGGAAGTCGCCGAAGCGGCGGCGCAGGTGGGCGTGGAACACCTCGTCCCGGGCGCCGCGCAGCGCCTCGCCGCGCCGCGTCGGCTCGGTCCAGACCAGGCTGGCGCGCTGGTCGGTCAGCGGCAGGATGGCGAACGGGCCGCTCGGCAGGAAGTATTCGTAGGCGACGCCCTGGTGGTCGCGCTCCAGCGCCACGGTGGCGACCACGCCGCTCTGGCCGTAGCCCCAGCCCAGCGTCTCGATGCCGGCCGCGTCGCGGACCACCGAGCCGCGGCCCTCGGCGCCGACCACCAGCGGCGCGGCGAGCCGGCGCCCGTCCGCCAGCGCCACCTCGCGCCGCGCCGGCGCCGAACGTCACGCTGGCGACCCGGGCCGGGCGCCAGCACCTGCAGCCCGGCGCGGCTCACCGCCTCGGCGAGCGCGGCGCGGATGACGGCGGTTCTCCAGCATGTAGCCCAGCGGCTCGCCCTCGGCAGCGCGCGGCGATCTCGGCGGCGTCGAAGCGCAGGCAGCGCCGGGCTGGACGCGCCCGCGGCGGCGCCCGGGCCGCGGCCGTCGGTGACCAGGATCTGCTCGATGCGCTGCGCCTGCGGACCCAGCGTCTCGCCGAGGCCGAGCGCCCGCCACTGGCGGAAGCTGGAGAAGGCGATCGCCGAGGCGCGGCCGTCGAAGGTCGGCGCGACCTGCGCCTCGAACGGCTGCGGATCGACGAGGATCGGCTTCAGCCCGGCGCTCGCCAGCGCCAGCCCCAGCGTCGCGCCGGTCAGGCCGGCGCCGGCGATGATCACGTCGGCCTGAAGAACGTCGCTCATGGCGGCGCCAGCTATGCGGCGCGCTCAGCTCGCGAGGCAAGCGGGGGGCGCGGCGCAGCCCATTAGTGGGGAACGCAATCTTTCGGGCGCCCGTCAGACGTATGATCACCACCATGCCCAGAATCGCCGGACAGATCGATCGCGCCAAGAACGAGGCCATCCTCGAGGCCGCCTCCGACGTGATCTTCGAGCGCGGGCTCTCGGCCCCGCTGGACGAGATCGCCCGGCGCGCCGGGGTCTCCAAGCAGACCATCTACAATCACTACGGCTCGAAGGTCGATCTGATGCGGGCGCTGATCGAGCGGCGCGCGCAGTCGATCACCGACCCGCTCGACGTGCCGGGCGCCGAGGCGTTTCCCGAGCGGGCGCTGGCCGCCTACGGCGAGGCGCTGCTGGCGACCGTGAGCCTCGACCGCGGCGTCGCCTTCCTGCGCCTGATGATCGAGAGCGCGCCGCGCGATCCGGCGCTGGTGCGCGCGGTGCTGCCGCGCGGCTTCCGCGGCAATCGCGCCAAGCTGGCGGCCTTCCTGGCGCGGGAGACACGCGCCGGGCGGATCGACACGCCCGACCCGGACGAGGCGGCAAGCTTCTTCGCCGGCATGGTGCTGGGCGGTCGCCAGCTGGAGGGCTTGCTCGGCCTGCCGTCGGAGCTCACCCCCGACGACATCCAGCGCATCGCCCGCGAAGCCGCCCACCGCTTCATGCGGGCGTACGCGCCTTGACTTCCCGTTTGGGGAGCTACACCCGCGCCATCACCAGACAGCCGTTCGTGCCACCGAAGCCGAAGCTGTTGGACATCGCGGTTTCGACCGGGCGATCCAGGCGCTCGCGGACGATCGGCAGGTCGGCGAAGGCGGGGTCCAGGGTCTCGATGTTGGCGCTCTCGGCGACGAAGCCGCCGCCCATCATCAGCAGGCAATAGATCGCTTCCTGCGCGCCGGCGGCGCCGAGGCTGTGGCCGGTCAGCGACTTGGTCGACGAGATCAGCGGCGCGTCCGCGCCGAACACCGCGCGCACCGCCTCCATCTCCTTGATGTCGCCGATCGGCGTGCCGGTGCCGTGCGGGTTGAGGTAGTCGATCCGCCGCCCGCCGGCGCCTTCGAGCGCCATGCGCATGCAGCGCGCCGCGCCCTCGCCGGACGGCGCGACCATGTCGTGGCCGTCGGAGTTGGCCGCGTAGCCGACGATCTCGCCGTAGATCTTCGCGCCGCGCGCCTTCGCCCGGTCGAGCGCCTCCAGCACCACGATGCCGGCGCCGCCGGCGATCACGAAGCCGTCGCGCGCCGACGTCGTAGGCGCGGCTGGCCTTGGCAGGGCAGTCGTTGAACCTGGCCGACATCGCGCCCATCGCGTCGAAGAGCGCCGAGAGGGTCCAGTCGACCTCCTCGCAGCCGCCGGCGAACACGATGTCCTGGCGGCCGAGCGCGATCTCGCCGGCGCCCACGCCGATGCAGTGGGTGGAGGTGGCGCAGGCCGAAGTGATCGAAAAATTGAGGCCGCGGATGCCGAACCAGGTGGAGAGCGTCGCCGAGGGGCCCGAGCTCATCGCCTTGGGCACCGCGAACGGCCCGATCCGCTTGACGCCTTTCGCCCGCGCCACGTCGGCCGCCTCGACGATGGTCCGCGTCGACGGCCCGCCCGGAGCCGACGACGAGGCCGGTGCGTCTCGTTGGAGACCTCCGCCGCGCCGAGCCCGGCGTCGGCGATCGCCTGCTCCATGGCGATGTGGGCGTAGCCGGTGCCGGCGGCCAGAAACCGGGCGGCGCGGCGGTCGACCATCGCCTCCCAGTCGATCTGCGGTCGGCCATGCACCTGGCAGCGGAAGCCGAGCTCGGCGTATTCCGGCGCGGCGGTGATGCCCGAGCGGCCCTCGCGCAGCGACGCGACGACCTCGTTGGCGTTGTTGCCGATCGACGAGACGATGCCGATGCCTGTGACCGCCACCCGGCGCATGCTGTCTCCGCGAAAGCCTTATTCTTCGCTCAGGCGCCGCGCCCCGTCAGACGAGATCGGCGGCGTTGAAGAGGCCGACTCGCAGGTCCTTGGCCTCGTAGATGGGGTTGCCGTCGGCTTCCAAAACCCCGTCCGCCACCCCGAGCACAAGGCGCCGGAGGATCACCTTCTTGAGATCGATCCGGTAGACCACCTTGGAAATCTTCTTGGTCACCTGGCCGGAGAACTTCACCTCGCCGACGCCCAGCGCCCGCCCGCGGCCCGGCGCGCCGGACCAGCCCAGGAAGAACCCCACCAGCTGCCACATGGCGTCGAGGCCCAGGCAGCCGGGCATCACCGGGTCGCCGATGAAGTGGCAGGCGAAGAACCACTGGTCGGGCCGCACGTCGAGCTCGGCGACCACCTGGCCCTTGCCGTGGCGCGCCGCCATCCGCGGCGATGTGGGTGATGCGGTCGAACATCAGCATCGGCGGGGCCGGCAGCTGGGCGTTGCCGGGGCCGAACATCTCGCCGCGGGCGCAGGCCAGCAGGTCGGCGCAGGTCGAAGCGGCTCTGGGCCGTGGTCTGAAGCGTCATGGTTCCGCCCTAGCAGCCAAGGCTAAACGGCTCAACGGCAGAGCGGCTGCGTCGCCAGCCCCCAGACCTGCGCATTTCTCACCCAGCCGGACGCGCCGGCGGCGCTCACCTCGCACCAACCCGCCTTGCAGCGCCCCAGCGCGGCGACGGCCCGCGGCCGCAGAGTAGGCCGACGCCTGGGCCGCGTCGTCGGCCGACTTGCGCAGCGCCAGCGGCGCCTGACCGGCCGCCATCACCGTGCGACGGCCGTCGACCATGGCGCTCGCCACCCAGACCGCGCCGCCGTCCGGATCGCAGATCTTCCGCCACTCGGTGGTCTCGTCGACCACCTGCACCGGCAGGCCGCGGGCGTGGTAGACGAAGACGGTGGGGTAGTCCTTGCCGGGGCCCTTGCGGCCGAACACCTCGCCGCGCTTCAGCGAGAGCCAGCGCGGCACGCAGTAGCCGGAGGGCGTCTGCTGCTTGACGCCGGCCGGGCAGTCTGCGCCCTCGCCGTTGCGTCCCTCGCAGGCGCCAAGGCCGGCGAGGATGACGAGCGAGGCTGCAAGAGACGCGTAGTGGCTTGGCCGCATTCCGCTTTGCTTGGCCCGTCGGGGCCCCTTTGCTAGAGGTCGGTGATGCCCGTTCGCAAGCCGAAAGTCGTCGTGACACGCCGCCTCCCCGATCCGGTGGAGACGCGGATGCGCGAGCTGTTCGACACCGAGCTCAATCTCGACGATGCGCCGCTCCCGCCAGACGCCCTCGCTGCGGCGATGTCGCGGGCGGACGTGCTGGTGCCGACCATCACCGACCGCATCGATGCGGGCGTCATCGCCAAGGCCGGCGAGCGGCTGAAGCTGATCGCCAACTTCGGCGCCGGCGTCGACCATATCGACGTCACCGCCGCCAACGCGGCCGGGATCACCGTCACCAACACGCCGGGCGTGCTGACCGATGACACCGCCGACATGACCATGGGCCTCATCATGGCGGTGGCGCGCCGGCTGGTGGAGGGCGCCGAGGCGATCCGGCATGGCGACTTTCACGGCTGGACGCCGACCTGGATGCTGGGCCGGCGGATCGGCGGCAAGCGGCTGGGCATCATCGGCATGGGCCGCATCGGCCAGGCGCTGGCCCGCCGCGCCGCCGCGTTCGGCATCGCCATCCACTACCATAACCGCAAGCCGGTCTCCCCGCGCATCGCCGAGGAGCTGGAGCGCCACCTACTGGGAGAGCCTCGACCAGATGCTGGCCCGGATGGACATCATCTCGGTCAACTGCCCGCACACGCCGGCGCACCTATCATCTGCTGTCGGCCCGGCGCCTGAAGCTGATCCGGCCGCACGCCATCGTGGTCAACACCGCGCGCGGCGAGATCATCGACGAGGCGGCGCTGGCGGCCATGCTGGAAGCCGGCGAGCTGGCCGGCGCCGGCCTCGACGTCTTCGAGCACGAGCCGGCGGTGAACCCGAAGCTGCTGAAGCTGCCCAACGTGGTGCTGTTGCCGCACATGAGCTCGGCCACCATCGAGGGCCGCGTCGACATGGGCGAGAAGGTGATCGTCAACATCCGCACCTGGATGGACGGCCACAAACCCCCCGACCGGGTGATCCCGTCGATGCTCTAGACTAGCGGCCCGCCGGCCGCGCCGACCCAGCATCCACACGCGTTGGTTGCGGCGACGGAAGCTTGGCCTTAGGGTGAGGCTTCCACAACGGAGGCTTGGCCATGGCGCTGCCGGGTAACGTCGCCAACGCGTCGCCGGGGTTGATCGGCTTCGACATCGACGATCCGCTCGATGCCGCGACTGCCAAGAGTTACGCAGCTCAGGGCTTCAAGTTCTGCGCCCGGTACATCAGCCGTCAGGCGCCGACAGGCGGTGGCAATCTCACCGCCGAAGAGGCGGAAACGATACTTCAGGCCGGCCTGGCGCTCACCGTCGTGCAACACCCCCCGCTGTCCGGCTGGACACCGACGCTGGCGCTGGGGACGGCGTGGGGCGCGAACGCCGCCAACCACGCAAGGCAAGTCGGACTGCCGCCGGGCGTCAACGTCTGGCTCGACCTCGAAGGGATTGCGGCCGGCGTCGCGTCGGACGTCATCATCGCCTATTGCAACGCCTGGTTCGACGCCGTGACCGCAGCGGGCTATGAGCCGGGCGTGTACGTGGGCGCCAACAGCTACCTGACTCCCGACGAACTCTTCCTCGATCTGAAGACGCGACACTACTGGAAGGCGGGGGGCGACATCCAGCCGGTGTCGCACCGCGGCTATCAGCTCATCCAGCACATCGTTGCGGGCAAGATCGACCGCAACGTGACCCAGACGGACGCCCTCGGCGGCACGGTCATCTGGCTATCGCCGAACTGAGCGGCTCAGGCTCGGGCGCCGGGGTTCTTCAGGAACACCACGTAGCCCCGAAACCAGGGATTGGCGGCGAGATCGGGCGGCGCGGTCCATTCGCCGCCCTCGATGAGGCCGATCCTGAACGGGATGGTCATCCGCGAGAGGCGGGCGAGGTAGGCCTGGTAGCCGGGAATGGTGCGGCGCCCCTGGTAGGTCTGCAGCACCACCTCGTCGACCACGCCGCCCAGCGCGCCCAGCGCGGCGCTGTCGCCCTGGCTGCTCCAGTCCAGGAGGCCAGTGATGCTGAGGCGGCAGTCGGCCGGCAGGCGGGTGCGCAAGTCGCGCAGGAACGCCGCGTAGTCGGCGAGGTGGCGGGTGCCGGAGTCGAAGTCGATCTGCACGCCTGATCACCGGGTCGCCTGCCGCGCGCCAGCGCTGCAGCCGCGCCAGGATCTGGCCGTAGACCGCCGGCGACCAGCGCAGCGTGTGGGCGCGGTAGTCGAGCCAGATCTCGCCGCGACGCAGGTGCGGAACTGCGCCGCCCTGGGCGATCAGCCGCCCCACGTCGTCCTTGTCCGAGAGCGGCGCGACCTGCCCTTGCAGGATGTAGAGGGTGCTTGCGCCGGCCAGCGCCGCCTGCGGCTTCACCCCGCCCCAGAGCCAGAAAGCGTTGTAGTCCGCCGCCTGCACCACGCCCGCCGACGCCGGCGCGGCGCTGGCCAGGGCGAGCGCCAGAGCCACCGCCGCGAGCGGTCGCGCGCCTACCAATAGTACTTCAGCGCCAGCGCCCATGCCGACTTCGGGTACTGGGTCTTCAGCGTGTGAAACCAACCGGCGCGCTCGGCTTTCGGGACGTCCTTGCCGTCGCACTCATTGTTGCCGCTCGGCGCATAGCAGTTGATCGCCCGGTAGAGCGCGTAGGCGCGGTCGTCCGACGGGGTCTTGGGGTCGGCGATCAGCGCCTTGTAGGCGTCGAGCCGCGCGAACGGGTGGCCGGGGAAGAGGGTGGGGCCGCCGCCAAGCTGGTCCGCGGGCGCGTTCTTGTTGAGCGCGTCGCCGTCGAGGCCGTTGAGGCGGACGAAGTCGCCCAGGCAGTTGAGGTCATGCGGGTCCTGCGGCGCGGCGGCCAGCGCCTTGGCCAGGCCGCCGAGCGCCGGGCAAACGTATCCGGTCTGCCGGCCGGCCCAGGCGAGCACCTTGAAGTTGGGCTCCAGTCCCGTCGGGTCGACCTGGCCATCCGGAACCGGCGACTTGGGGACCGACAGCGCCGAATCGGCCGCGTAGGCGGCGTAGCGGCCGCGCATCACGTCCTTGTAGAGCAGCGTGTAGAGCGCCACCCGCCGCTCGACGTCGGGCGCGCCCGGCCTGGTCTGCTGCGCCAGCAGCGCCGGCGCGGCGTCGTTCTTCAAGAGGATCGCCCGCACCTGCGGATCGCGCACGGTCGTCCCCGCCGCGAACACCTGCGCCAGGCGCCCGTCGCGCTCCTCGTTCATGCCCACCGCCAGGTCGAGCAGCGGCCGCTGGAACTGGGCCTGGGCGAGCGGGACCAGCTGCAGCCACAGCGCCCGGGCGCCGGCGCGGTTGGCCTGCGCCTCCAGGGCCATGCCGCGCAGCACCTGGCGGCTGAACGCCAGGTAGGTCATCGGGGCGGCTGGGGGCGCGGCGCCGAGCTGCCCGAGCGCGCCGGCCGGATCGGCTTCGACGTAGAAACGGTGCGCGGCGAGCAGGTACGCGAAGAGATCGGGCTGGCTCGCGAAGAGCGGCCGCTGCGCCTCGAGGTCCGCGTAAGCGATCAGGTGCTGGTCGACGTCCTTGGCCGCCGCGGGGTCGCGCCGCATCGCCATCAGGTCGCGCGCCGCCAGCAGCATCGGGTCGTGAATGTCGGCTGGCGCCGCCTGGGTGAGCAGCTTGGTGTCGGCTTCCACCACCAGGTCGCTCATCGAGACGTTGCGGTCGGCCGGGCCGGTGTGGACGAACGCCCAGGCGTAGTCGCCGGACAGCTGCTGCGGCTGGCCGCCAAGCCAGGCGACCCGTCGCAGCAGGCCGCGGGCGGAGGCCGCGTAGGCGCCCGTCGGGTAGGCGACGAGGTAGGCCTGGAAGGCGGCGCCCGAGTCCTTCAGCGCGGCGGCGTCGACCTTGGCGGTCGCGAGCACGCCGTACTCGTCGAAGGCGCTGGCCTGCGCCTGATTGAGCGCGACGCGGCCCTGCATGTAGCGTGCGGTCTCCTTCAACCACGGCTGCGGACTCGCCGCCGCCGCCGTGAAGTCATTGCGCGCGTCGCCCCAGTCGCCGCCGTAGAACTCGGCCACGCCGGCCAGGTAGCTGGCGAACTGGCGCCCCTGCGACGAGCGCACGTCGGCCGGCGCCTGGTAGGCGGGGATGGGGTTCGGCGCGTCGCAATTGGGCGCGATGGCGTTGCGGGCGGCGATCAGGCTGGCCTGCTCCGCCGCCGGGACCGTGCTTGCCTGCAATGCGGTGGCGAACGCCGTCGCGCCGCCGGCATTGCTGCGGCAGCGGCTGCCTTCGCCGCTGGCATAGTCCGAGCTGTCGTCGGCCGCACCCTTCGCGCCCAGCAGCGTCGAGAAGTCCTGCAGCGTGAAGGGCGCCGCGCTGCCCGCGATCGCCGGGGCCTGAGAGTCGGTCGCGGCGGCGGGCCGATCTTGGCGCGGCCGGCGTCCAGCAGCAGCAGTTGCAGGTTCACCCGGCTGTCGTTGCCGGGGCTGAGGAACGGGACGTCGTCGCAGTCGCTGTAGACGGTCTTGGCGAGCTTCCAGGTCTCGTCGCAGGCGAAGTCGCCGCTGGCATGCGCCGCGCCGGCCTGCAGCACGACTGTCACGACGATCGCGAGCGGAAGAAGCAGCCGAAGGATCATGTCGTCACCCCCGCCGCGGTTCTTAGGCCCAAGCAAAGCTCGCCGAAAGGTAGCCCTAGCCGCCGCAGACCGGGCAATCGGGATCGGCGCCGATCCGCACCGTGCGCGCCTCGGCCGCCAGCGCGTCGTAGATGAGGAGGCGGCCGGTCAGCGGCTCGCCGGCGCCCGCGATCAGCTTGATCGCCTCCAGCGCCATCATCGAGCCGACGACGCCGGCCAGCGCGCCGACCACGCCGACCGCCGCGCAGGTCTCGGCGTCGGGCGGGATGTCGGGCACCAGGCAGCGGTAGCAAGGACGGCCGGCGAAGACCCCGACCTGGCCGGTCCAGCGGCCGATCGCGCCGGAGACCAGTATGACGCGCTCGGCGACGCAGGCGGCGTTGACGGCGAAGCGGGTGGCGAAGTCGTCCGTGCCGTCGAGCACCAGGTCGTGGCCGGCGATCAGCGCGCGGGCGTTGGCCTCGGTCAGCGCCTCGGCGATCCGCACGACCTCGACGTTGGGGTTGAGGGCGACCAGCCGCTCGCCGGCCGCCTCGACCTTCAGCCGCCCGGCGTCGTCGCTGTCGTAGAGCACCTGCCGCTGCAGGTTGGAGCGCTCGACCGTGTCCGGATCGACGATGGTCAGCTCGCCGACGCCCGCGGCGGCCAGGTAGAGCGCCGCCGGCGCGCCGAGGCCGCCGGCGCCGACGATCAGCACCCGCGCCGCCTTTCAGCCGCTGCTGGCCCGGCCCGCCGATCTCGCGCAGCACCAGGTGGCGGGCGTAGCGCTCGACCTCCTCGTCGGAAAAGCTCATGTCGCTCCTGGGCTTGGCTTGACCACGGACCGGCGCGCCGCCACATGCGCGGCCATGCCCAACTTCCCCGACTGGCATGGGACCACCATTCTCGCCGTGCGCAAGGGCGGATCGACCGTCATCGCCGGCGACGGGCAGGTCTCCATGGGCCAGACCATCGTCAAGAGCGCCGCCAAGAAGGTGCGCAGACTCGCCGACGGCCGCGTGCTGGCGGGCTTCGCCGGCGCCACCGCCGACGCCTTCACCCTGATCGAGCGGCTGGAGGCCAAGCTCGAGCAGTATCCGGAGCAGCTGGCGCGGGCCTGCGTCGACCTGGCCAAGGACTGGCGCACCGACCGCTACCTGCGCCGGCTGGAGGCGATGCTGCTGGTGGCCGACCGGACCTCGATCTTCACCGTCACCGGCGTCGGCGACGTGCTGGAGCCGGACCCGGGCGTCGCCGCGATCGGCTCGGGCGGCAACTACGCGCTCGCCGCCGCCAGCGCGCTGATGGACACCGACCGCACCGCCGAGGAGATCGCCCGCCGCGCCATGGCCATCGCCGCCGACATCTGCGTCTACACCAACCGCGAGCTGGTGGTGGAAGTGCTGTGAACAGGACGGTGGCTGCGGGGCGGCTTGAAGAGGGGCCACGGAAAACACGGAAAACACGGACGATCCGTCGCCGCCTCTCCCGTGTCATCCCGGACGGCGCGCAGCGACGGTCCGGGATCTACTCGTCGCCGCTGTTGGAAGTAGATCCCGGACGACTCCGCTTCGCGGGTCTCCGGGATGACACGGCAAGTGGGGCCAGCGTCCGTGTTTTCCGTGTTTTCCGGTGGCCAAATAAAACGATGACCGAGTTCTCACCTCGCGAGATCGTTTCCGAGCTCGACCGGTTCGTGGTCGGGCATCAGGAGGCCAAGCGCGCCGTTGCGGTGGCGCTGCGCAATCGCTGGCGGCGGCGGCGCGTGCCTGAAGCCTGCGCGACGAGATCACCCCGAAGAACATCCTGATGATCGGCCCCACCGGGGTCGGCAAGACCGAGATCGCGCGTCGGCTGGCCCGGCTGGCGCAGGCGCCGTTCCTGAAGGTGGAGGCGACCAAGTTCACCGAGGTCGGCTACGTCGGCCGCGACGTCGACCAGATCGTCCGCGACCTCGTCGAGATCGCCATCGGCATGGTGCGCGAGAAGAAGCCGCGCCGGCGTACAGGCCAAGGCCGAAGCAGCCGCCGAGGAGCGCATCCTCGACGCGCTGGTCGGCCCGGGCGCCGGCCCGGCGACCCGCGAGGCCTTCCGCAAGCGCCTGCGCGCCGGCGAGCTCGACGACAAGGAGATCGAGCTCACGCCTCGCCGACGGCGGCCTCGCCGTTCCAGGGCTTCGAGATTCCCGGCCAGCCGGGCGCCTCGATGGGGGTGCTGAACCTCTCGGAGATGATGGGCAAGGCGTTCGGCGGGCGCACCAAGGCGCACAAGACCACGGTGGCGGCCGCCTGGGCGCCGCTGATCGCCGAGGAGAGCGACAAGCTGGTCGACCAGGAGGCGGCCACCCGCGAGGCGATCCAGCTGGCCGAGAGCGCCGGCATCGTCTTCATCGACGAGATCGACAAGGTCGCCGCCCGCTCCGAGCGCGCCGGCGCCGACGTCTCCCGCGAAGGCGTGCAGCGCGACCTGCTGCCGCTGATCGAGGGCACGACCGTCTCGACCAAGCACGGGCCGGTGAAGACCGACCACATCCTCTTCATCGCCTCGGGCGCCTTCCACCTCGCCAAGCCGTCCGACCTGCTGCCCGAGCTGCAGGGCCGCCTGCCGATCCGGGTGGAGCTGAAGGCGCTGACCCGCGACGACCTGCGCCGCATCCTCACCGAGCCGGAGGCCAACCTGATCCGCCAGCAGCAGGCGCTGCTCGCCACCGAGAACATCACGCTCAGCTTCACCGACGACGCCATCGACGCCCTGGCCGACGCCGCGGTGGCGGTGAACGGCGCGGTGGAGAACATCGGCGCGCGGCGCCTGCAGACGGTGCTGGAGAAGGTGGTCGAGGAGATCAGCTTCACCGCCGGCGACCGCTCCGGCGAGACGCTGGTCATCGACGGCGCCTACGTGCAGGCCAAGGTGGGCGAGCTGTCCCGCAACGCCGACCTCTCGCGGTACATCCTTTGAAACCTGCCGGGGGGCGCGCGAAGAAGCCGCGCCGGCGGCGGCTGTCGCCGGCCGAGAAGGCGCGCATCGCCGAGATCTTCCGCCGGTTCGAGGCCGCCGCGCCGCATCCGCGCACCGAGCTCGAATACAAGACGCCGTTCACCCTGCTGGTGGCGGTGGTGCTGTCGGCCCAGGCCACCGACAAGTCGGTGAACAAGGCGACCGAGCGCTCTACGCGGTCGCCGACACGCCGCAGCAGATGCTGGCGCTCGGCGAGGCCGGCCTGACCCCGTTCATCGCCTCGATCGGCCTCTTCCGGATGAAGGCGAAGAACGTCGTCGCCCTCTCGCGCATCCTGGTCGAGCAGTACGGCGGCGAGGTTCCGCTGCAGCGCGACAGCGCTGCAGGCGCTGCCCGGCGTCGGCCGCAAGACCGCCAGCGTCGTGCTGAACGAGCTGGGCGTCGAGCCGGCCATCGCCGTCGACACCCACGTCTTCCGCGTCGCCCACCGGCTCGGGCTGTCGAAGGGCAAGACGCCGGACGACGTCGAGCGCGACCTGATGGCGATCGTGCCCGACGCCGGCAAGACCCGCGCCCACCACTGGCTGATCCTGCACGGCCGCTACATCTGCCTCGCCCGCAAGCCGAAGTGCGCCGAGTGCCTGGTGCGCCGACCTCTGCCCGTCCCGGGAGCTGTTCCTGGGGGCGTAAGGCGGCGCGAAAGGTTTGACATCCCGGCCCTCCGCAAACCATACGCCCGCGCCATGAGCCGGACCGCGGAAGTCACCCGCAACACCAAGGAGACGCAGGTGCGCGTCGCCGTCGATCTCGACGGGACGGGCGAGGCGCGTGTCTCCACCGGCATCGGCTTCTACGACCACATGCTGGAGAGCTTCGCCCGCCACGGCGGCTTCGACCTGACGGTCGAGACCAAGGGCGACCTGCACATCGACATGCACCACACGGTGGAGGACACCGGCATCGTGCTCGGCCAGGCGGTCAAGCGAGGCGCTGGCGGGCTTCGCCGGGCGTCCGCCGCTTCGGCCACGCCTACATCCCGATGGACGAGACGCTGACCCGCTGCGCGATCGACCTCTCCAACCGCCCCTACCTGATCTGGCGGGTGACGTTCGGCCGCCCGAAGGTCGGCGAGATGGACACCGAGCTGTTCAAGGAGTTCCACCACGCCTTCGCGATGAACGCCGGCGCCTGCGTGCACCTGGAGACCCTCTACGGCGAGAACAGCCACCACATCGCCGAGAGCGGCTTCAAGGCGCTGGCCCGCGCGCTGCGGATGGCCGTCGAGCTCGACCCCAAGACCCACGGACACGCCCCCTCCACCAAGGGCGTGCTCTAGGAAGGACCCCTCCATGCAGAGCGTCGCCCTGATCGATTACGGGTCGGGCAACCTGCGCTCGGCCGAGAAGGCGCTGCAGAAGGCCGCCGCCGGCCTTGCGCGGCGCGGCGAGGTCGTCACGACCGACGATCCGCGACCGGATCGCGCGGGCCGACCTGGTCGTGCTGCCGGGCGTCGGCGCCTTCGCCGCCTGCATGAGCGCGCTGCGCGGCCCGCGACCGGCGTGATCGAGGCGATGACCGAGGCGGTGAAGGCGCCGCGGCGCGCCGTTCCTCGGCATCTGCGTCGGCATGCAGCTGCTGGCCGACGCGCGGGCTGGAGTTCGGCGAGACGCCGGGTCTCGGCTGGATCGAGGGCGACGTGCGCCGCATCGAGCCCGCCGATCCGCGCTGCAAGGTGCCGCACATGGGCTGGAATGCGCTGGACGGGCGCGCTGCCGGCGGCGCTGTTCGGCGGCCTGCGCCGGCGCGCCGCACATGTATTTCACCCACTCCTTCGCCATCTTCCCGAGCCGACGCCGCCGACGTCGCGGCCTCGACCGACCACGGCGGGACGCTTTGCCGCCGCCGTGATGCGGGGCAATGTGGCCGGCGTGCAGTTCCACCCGGAGAAGTCGCAAGCCGCCGGCGCTGCGGCTGCTCGCCAACATCCTGGAGTGGCGGCCGTGATCCTCTATCCCGCCATCGACCTGAAGGACGGCCAGTGCGTGCGCGTGGTGCACGGCGACTTCGCCACCGCGACCGTGTTCAACGACGACCCGGCCGACCAGGCCCGGGCCTGGGTCGCGGCCGGCTTCGAGTGGCTGCACGTGGTCGACCTGAACGGCTCGGCCGAGGGCAGGGCGGTGAACGGCGCGGCGGTCGAGGCGATCCTCAACGCCGTCTCGATCCCGGTGCAGCTGGGCGGCGGCGTGCGCACGCTGGCCGAACATCGAGACCTGGATCGAGGCCGGCGTCAGCCGGGTGATCCTCGGCACCGTCGCGGTGCGCGACCCCGAGCTGGTGAAGACCGCCGCGCGCGAGTGGCCCGAGCAGATCGCCGTCAGCGTCGACGTGCGCAAGGGCCAGGTCGCCGTGCAGGGCTGGCTGGAGGACTCCGGCCTCGACGCGCTGACGGTGGCGCGGCGGTTCGAGGACGCCGGCGTCTCGGCCCTGATCGTCACCGACATCGACCGCGACGGCGCCCTGGCCGGGCTTCAACGTCGAGGTGTTCGGCGCCATGGCCGACGCGGTCGCACATCCCGGTGATCGCCGCCGGCGGGCTGGCCAGCGTCGACCGACATCGAGCGGCTGCGCGCCCGGCCGGGCACGCCGATCGCCGGCGCGGTGCTGGGCCGGGCGCTCTACGTCGGCGCGATCCGGCCGGCCGAGGCGCTGGCGGCGGCGGCGCTGACATGCTGAAGGTCCGCGTCATCCCCTGCCTGGACGTGAAGGACGGGCGCGTGGTCAAGGGCGTGCAGTTCCTCGAGCTGCGCGACGCCGGCGATCCGGTGGAGCAGGCCAGGGCCTATGACGCGGCCGGCGCCGACGAGCTGATGTTCCTCGACATCACCGCCAGCCACGAGGGCCGCGACGCGATCTTCGACGTGATCGCCCGCACCGCCGACGTCTGCTTCATGCCGGTGTCGGTGGGCGGCGGCGTCCGCTCGGTGGAGACGCGCGCGCCGGCTGCTGCGCGCCGGCGCCGACAAGGTCTCGATCAACACCGCCGCGGTGGAGGATCCGCGGCCTGATCAGCCGCTGCGCCGACGCGTTCGGCTCGCAGGCGGTGGTGGTGCGCCATCGACGCCAAGCACGGGCCGGCGCGGACCGGCGCGCGGCGAACGACGGCTGGGAGGTGTTCACCTACGGCGGGCGCAAGCCCACCGGGCTCGACGTGGTCGAGTACGCGGCGAGCGCGGTGGAGCGCGGGCGCCGGCGAGATCCTGCTGACCTCGATGGACCGCGACGGCGCCAAGACCGGCTACGACGTCGCGCTGCTGGCGGCGGTGTCGTCGGCGGTCGGCGTGCCGGTGATCGCCAGCGGCGGGGCCGGCAACGCGCCAGCACATGGTCGACGCGGTGAAGGCGGCGGCGCCGACGCGGTGCTGGCCGCCTCGATCTTCCACTTCGGCGAGCTCTCGATCGGCGAGGTGAAGGCCGCGATGGCCGCCGCCGGCGTGCCGGTGCGCCCGACCGAGTCGGTCGACGCATGAGCCGCTTCTCCGAGGTGCTGGCGCGGCTGGCCGCGGCGATCGAGGCGCGGCGAGGCGCCGATCCCGCCGCCAGCTGGTCGGCCAGGCTGCTCGCCGACCCGCCGCTGGCCGCCAAGAAGCTGGCCGAGGAGGCGGTCGAGGCCGCGCTCGCCGCCGCGCAAGGCGACAACGCCGCGCTGGCCGCCGAAAGCGCCGACCTCGATCTACCACTGGCTGGTGGTGCTGGCCGCCGACGGGCGTCAGCCTGGACGAGGTGGCCGCCGTGCTGGAAGCCCGCGAAGGGACCTCGGGGATCGAGGAAAAGGCGCGCGCTAGCTGGGATGCCTCGAGCGGCCCGGAAGCCCGCTGCGCCCTGCGCCGAGGCCCGCTCTGTCCCGCGTTTCAGCGCCACGTAGAGCGCGCCTTCGCCGCCGTGGCGGCGGTGGGCTTCGGAGACGCCGGCGACGTGGTCGCGCAGCGGCGGCTCGGCCAGCCAGTCGGGGACCCGGCGTCTCAGCACCCCGTCGCCGCTGACGCCCTTGCCGGTGATCACCAGCACCGCGCGCCAGCCGTTGTCGATCGCGCCGACCGACGAAGCCACGTAGCGCGGCGCGGGCGGCGTCCTGGGTCATGCCGTGCAGGTCGATCCGCGCGGCGATGGCGTCACGGCCCCGGGCCAGCTTGCGATGCAGCGCCGCGTCAAGCGCCGGCCGGCGGCAGATCCTTCCCGTTGACCTCCCTCCCCTTGAAGGGGAGGGCGGGGCGATGCGCGGCCGCGCCCGGGTGGGGCTGTTTGGCCGCGGGCTTCGGCGGCGGGGTTGACGCTTCAGGCTCCCCCACCCGGACCGCTTCGCGGTCCACCCTCCCCACGCGGGGGAGGGATGGCCGGCTCAGGGGCCGGACGGTGGACGTGATCACCGCCCAGAGCCGCAGGTCCTCGATGTCCGGCGCGCGCTTTCATGGCTCGGCTCGTCGGCCGGAACGATGCGCCAGAGCCGCAGCGTGTGGCGCACCCGGGCGGCCTCTTCGCCGGCCGCCGCGCCACGGCCGAGGTAGAGGTCGGCGCGCGCCTCGCCCTTGATCGCGCCGCCGCGTGTCGAGCGCGACGGCGAGGCGCCGGTAGGCCGGCGCGGCGCCGGCAGCCGGCGTCCTCGGCGTCGATCCACAGCAGCTCGCCATAGAGGGTGGTGGCCGGATCGACCGCGACGCTGCGGCCCGGGATCAGCGCCGCGCCGGATGCGCCCGCGCGGCTCGCCGCCGTCGTCGGGCGCGAGGCGGAAGAAGATGTAGCGCGGGTCCTGGTCCATCACCGCCTGCGCCTCCGGCCCGCGGTGCGCCGCCAGCCAGTCGTGCAGCATCCCCGGCGGAGGCCTCCGACGGCGCGATGCAGGCGCTCGGCGATCAGCGGCCGGGCGATGGCGACGAACGGCTGGCCGTTGGCGCCGGCGAAGACCGCCCGCGCTCGCCCGCCGTCCGGAAACGTCAGCATGCCCGACGCCCTGCACCTGCAGGAAGAACAGGTCTTCCGGCCGCATCCACGCCAGCGCATCGCCGGCGGGCAAGCGCTCGATGCCGGCGCGGTCGGGCGCCGCGGCAGGATCCGGCGGGCGGCGGGCGCACCGGCGCGCTGAACTCGGCGTCCGATCGCCAGCGCGCCTGGTAGACCGGCGCGAAATAGCCGGTCAGCAGGCCCTCGCCGCCCGTCCGCTCGGCCCGGAAGCGCCGCTCGAGGAAAGCGCGCGCCTCGGTCTCGGTGAGCCGAGGCCGAGCCATGGCTTCAGCGCAAGCGTGGGGACGACGCGTTTGCGGCGAAGCGGCGCAGGCGCGCCGCACGACGGCGAAAGCCGCGGCGTGGTCCTCGGCGTCCCAGCCAGGCAAGGCGGCCAAGGAGGACGGCGCTGCCGGCGACACTGCGGCCGGCGGCGGGAGCGGAGCATGCGCACAGGCAGCCGCCAGCAGCGTCGCCAGGCTCGCCAGGACGCTGCGGCGCGGGCTCACGCCTCGGCGGGGTCTACGTGGATCAGGGTCCAGTTCGGATCGCGGCTGGTGAGGTTGCGCTGGAAGGTCCAGACCTCGGCCGTGCGCCGGTCGTCCACCGCCTCGCCCTCGGGACCCTTGGAGCGGCTGCGGAACTCGGCCAGGAACCGCACCGAGGCCTTGGCGAGGTCGCCGATCACCCCGAGGCTCTCGAGGTCGGCGCGCGGCTCCTGCAGGAACTCCACCTGCTCGGTGCGGCCCTCGCGCTCGCGCTCGGCCATGGCGGTCTCGAAGGTGGTCATCACCTCCTGCGCCAGCAGCGGCTTCAGCGTATTGCGGTCGCCGGCGGCGAAGGCTTTGACCACCATCTGGAAGGCCTGCCGCGCGCCCTGCATGAAGCGGGCGATATCGAAGCTGGGATCGCGGGCTCGAAGCGCAGCCAAGGCCGGTGAGCGCGGCCGTCTCGGTGACGCCCGGTACGGCGCGGCGGGGCGGCTTCGCGCGCCGACGGTCCGGTCTGGGCCGGGGCGAGATCTTCCGCCTGGCGGCCCACGCGATGGCCCAGCACCGCGTAGAGCTGGAACAGCACCACGGCGGCCACGGCGGCCAGGATGACGAGTTCGACGACCTGCACAGCTGGGCTTTCGACCATTTCGGCTCCGAACTCAATATAGGCGCGGCAGTGCGCCTCGTCAGGCCCCGCGCTGGGTCCGGCCCGTTGCGCGCCGCTGGGGCGCATGTTAGCGCCCGCCCCGACCAACCCGATCAGAGCGAGCGACGTTCCGTCAGATGACCGACCTTCCGCCCTCGGGCGCCGAGAATGGCGGCCGCCGCCGCCGCCGGGCATCCGCATCCTCGCCCAGTTCATTCGCGACCTGTCGTTCGAGAGCCCGCACGCGCCGGAGTCGCTGCGGCCGAGCGCCGACTCAGCCGCAGGTCGACCTCGGCGTCGAGCTGAACGCCCGCGCCCGGCCCGACGGTCTCTACGATGTCGAGCTGAAGATGACCGCCCGCGCCCAGCGGGAGAGCGAGACGGTCTTCCACGTCGAACTGCTCTACGCCGGGCTTTTCCAGATCACCGGCATCCCGGAAGCGGACATGGAGCCGGTGCTGATGATCGAGTGCCCGCGCTACCTCTTCCCGTTCGCCCGGCGGATCATCGCCGACCTCACCGGCGAAGGCGGCTTCCCGCCGTTCATGCTGGAGCCGCTCGACTTCGCCGGCATCTACGCCAGCCGCAAAGCCGGCGAGGCTCAGCAGCCGATAGGGCAGGCGTAGGGTCTCAGGCCAGTCCAGCTCCAGCTCCAGCCACATCGCGCCTTCCTTCAGCACGTCGCGGACGAAGGCGGCGTGGGCGGCGCGTTCCTCGGCGGTGGAGCGGGGGCCGAGCGGGCGGGGTCGCGGGCCGTAGGCGACCGCGGCGGCCGCCTCGACCGTGCGCCGAGCGCCGACGATCGCAAGATCGAGCCCGCGCTCGCGGCCGCCCCGCAGCTCCAGATAGACATTGGCCAGCAGCTTGGCGTCGACCAGCGCCCCGTGCTTCTCCCGTTCGACCAGCGAGATCCGGAAGCGCTTACAAAGCGCGTCCAGCGAGTTGTACATGCCCGGATAGCGCTTCTGGGCGAGGCCCAGGGTGTCGATCCAGCGGGTCTCGGAGAAGCCGAGCCGGCCGATGCGTTCCAGCTCGGCGTTGATGAAGTTGCGGTCGAAGGCGGCGTTGTGGGCGACGAGCGCGGCGTCGCCGACGAACTCCAGGAACGCCTCCACCACCTCGGCGTCGCCGAACTTCGGCTTGCCGCGCAGGAAGGCGGTCGAGAGGCCGTGGATCCGCTCGGCCTCGAAGTCGATCTCGCGCTCCGGATGGATGTAGCGGTGGAACGAGCGTCCGGTGGGGATGAGGTCCTCCAGCTCGACGCAGGCGATCTCGATCATGCGGTGACCGCTTAACGGATCGAGGCCGGTGGTCTCGGTGTCGAGGACGATCTCGCGCGGCATCGGCCTTTCATTGTGCCCGTTTGCCAGGCCCCGCAAGCCGCTCGCGCCAGCCCGGCTGCTTCAGTTCTGCGACGATGGCGCGCACCTGCTGGCGGGCGGCATCGAAGCCACGGCTGGTGTCGACCACGAAGTGGGCGCGGGCGCGTTTTTCCTCGTCGGCCATCTGTTCCGCGAGGATGGCGTCGAGCTTGGCCTCGCTCATCCCTTCGCGGGCCAGCACCCGCTCGCGCTGGACTTCGGCGCGGGGCGGAGACGACCACCACCGCGTCCATGTTGCGCTCGCCGCCGGTCTCGAACAGCATCGGGATGTCGAGCACCACGATCGTCACGCCTTGGTCTTCTCGGCGTGCTCGAAGAAGGCGCGCCGCGTCCGCGCCCAGCAGCGGCCAGACGATGCCGTTCAGCCGGTTGAGTGCCGTCGGGCTTGCCGACCACCCGGTCGGAGAGCTTGGCCCGGTTGACCGCGCCGTCCTCCACCACGCCGGGAAACGCCGCCTCGACCGGCGCCACCGCCGCGCCGCCCGCCGCATAGAGCCGGTGCACCTCGGCGTCGGCGTCGTAGACCGGGCAGCCTTCGTCCAGCGAACATCGCCGCGGTCGCCGACTTGCCCATGCCGATCGAGCCGGTGAGGCCAAGGGTGATCATTCAGGGTTCTCCCAGCGCGGCGAGACAGAGGCCGCGCACGTCGATAGCGGGCGGCGGCGGCGCCGAACAGGGCCTCGAACGAGGGGCGCGCCTGGCCGATCAGCATCGCCAGGCCGTCGACCGTGGTCCGGCCGGCCGCCGCGGCGCGCGCCAGGAACTCGGTGCGCAGCGGCCGATAGACCATGTCCATGACCACGGCGTTCGGGGGCGTTCTGTCGAACGTCACGTCGGGACCTGGCCCGCCGCCCAGGCCGAGCGTGGTGGCGTTGACGATCAGCGCGGCGTCCTCGAGCGCCTGCGGCCCGTTTGCAACGACGCGCACCGCCGGCCCCCAGCGCCTGGGCGATCGCCTCGGCGCGGGCCACGGTCCGGTTGATCAGCCGCACTTCCGGCGCGCCCGCATCCAGGAGTGCGGCGGCCGCGCCCCGCGCCGCGCCGCCGGCGCCCAGGATCACCGCTGGTCCGCGACGCGCGTCGAAGCCGGGCGCCTGCTCGGCGAGCGCGGCCAACAGCCCTGCGCCGTCGGTGTTGTCGGCGCTGACCCGGCCGTCCGGCTCGAACAGCAGCAGGTTCGCCGCGCCGGCGCGCCGGGCCGCCACGCTCGCGTCGTCCGCCAGCGCCAGCGCCGCCTGCTTGAACGGCACGGTGACGTTGAGCCCCCGCACCGCGCCGCCGCGAAGCCCGCCGACGAACGCCGCGAAGCCCTCCGCGGGCGGCGCGAACGGCCACGTAGACGCGCGTCGAGCCCCGCCGCCTCGAGCCAGGCGTTGTGGATCAGCGGGCTCAGCGAGTGGGCGACCGGCGCGCCGGCGACGCCGGCCACCAGCGTCGCGCCGGAAATGGGCGGCTTCACGTGGCGATCGCTCCACGGCGGCGCAGGAAGCCCAGCAGCGGCAACAGCGGCAGCCCGAGGATGGCGAAGTAGTCGCCCTCGATCGCGCTCGAACAGCTGCGCGCCCTCGCCTTCGAGCTGGTAGCCGCCCACCGACGCCAGCAAGCCAGCGCCCCCGCGCGCCAGGTAGGCGTCCAGGAAGGCGTCGGAGAAGTCGCGCATCCAGAGCCGCGAGGTCTCGGTGGCGCGCCAGACAACCTCGCCGCGCTCGGCCGCGACGATGCCGCCGTGCAGCGCATGCCCCTTGCCGCGCAGGGCGGACAGGTGCGCCCGCGCTTCGCCGAGGTCGGTCGGCTTGTCGTAGAGCGTCCCGGCCAGATCGAGCGTCTGGTCGGCGCCGATCACCAGATCGCGCCGGCCGCCGGGCTGACACCGCCAGCGCCTTCGCCTCGCCGAGCCGTTCGGCGACGTCGCGGGGGCTGGCGCCGCCGGCCAGCAGCCGCGCTCTTCAGCGCCGCTTCGTCGACGCCGGAGTCCTCCGCCTCGAACGCCACGCCGGCGCCGCTGAGCACCGCAGCGCGCGAGCGGCTCTTCGACGCCAGCACGATGGTCACGCCGCGGTTCACCCCAGCACCTCGACCTGGCCGCGGCCGCCGGAGAGGATGTTGATCACCGCCGCAGCGGTCTCCTCGACGGAGCGGCGGGTGACGTCGATCACCGGCCAGCCCTGGCGCTCGAAGAGCCGCCGCGCCTCGATGACCTCCTGGCGCACCGCGTCGGCGTCGACGTAGGTCGCACTCGCGCCGCTCGTTCAGGCTCTTCAGGCGGTTGCGGCGGATCTCCAGCAGCCGGTCGGGCGACAGCGTCAGCGCGACGATCGGCACACCCTTGATGGCCAGCAGCTTCGGCGGGACCTTGCCGTCGGGGGTGACGAGCGGCACGTTGGCGGCGCGCACGCCGCGATGGGCGAGGTAGATGCTGGTCGGGGTCTTGGAGGTCCGCGAGACGCCGACCAGGATCACGTCGGCGCGCTCCAGGTCCTGGCCGCCCTGGCCGTCGTCGTGGCCGATGGCGTAGTTCAGCGCGTCCATGCGGTTGAAGTAGTCGGCGTCGAGCGAGTACTGCGCGCCGACCCGGGTCGAGAGCGGCGCGCCGAGGTAGCGCGACAGCGCCGAGACCAGCGGGTCGAGCGCCGGGATGCAGGGCATCTCCATCTTCTGGCAGCCGCCCTCCAGCGCGCCGCGCAAGCGCCGGGTCGATGATGGTGTGCAGCACGACGCCCGGCGCGTTGGCGATCTCCTCCAGCGCCCGGTCGAGCTGGCGCGGCGAGCGCACCAGCGCGTAGATGTGCTCGATCGGCAGCACGTTGGTGAAGCGGGCGCAGGCGGCCCTGGCCAGGGCGTTCAGCGTCTCGCCGGTGGAGTCCGAGACCAGGTGGACATGGAAGTAGGTGGCGAGCCGCGCTGGCGTCGTCATGACGCCCACATACGCATCGCCGTGGCTCGAAAATATTTCAGCGAACAACGCTGTGCACGGAGCGTTAACGGTTGGTTAACCACGACCCCGTGGCGGGCCTCCCTGAGTGCGGCGTTAGGCGCCCGCGGCATTTCATCCCGGCGGTGGGGGATGGGCGGGGACCAACCGGGCCCCTCCGTCCCCAGACAGAGCCTGCGGTGGATGACCGGGCTCATGGCGTATCGCCACCGGTGTGGACAAGCTCGCGTTCTCCCTCGTGCGGCCACCAATCGCAGATCGGCGCTCGGCGTGACGCGACAATAGCTTGCGCGGTTCTCACCGCAATTCACACCCCGTCGGCCGTCGACGCGCCGATATGGGCGTGGCCTGTTGAACGGCAGGCGCCGGCGGCGCGCAACCTCGGCCGTCCACCATCCCCCACCGGCCTACTTCTTCCACTTCCAACCTTTAACCTTTTGTTAAGGGTTAGTGATGGGTCGGTGCGTCCAGGCGGGGCCTTGAGCCTTGCGGTCCGACCCGGTTTAAGGGCGCTGATGAGCAAGCAGCGTCCCCTCTTCCTTAGGGCCATCGACCGCGAGCGGGTCGAGCGGCCGCCGATCTGGTTCATGCGCCAGGCCGGCCGCTGCCTGCCGGAATACCGCGCGCTGCAGGGCGGGCGTGAAGGACGTGCTGGCGCTCTGCGCCGATCCGGTCGCCGCCGCGGAGGTGACGCATGCAGCCGATGCGGCGGTTCGCCTTCGACGCGGCCATCGTCTTCGCCGACATCTTCCCGCTCACCGTCGCGCTCGGCCAGGAGGTGTGGTTCGAGCCCGGCGAGGGGCCGCGACTGGGCGCGCTGCCGTCGCTCGACGCGATGCGGGCGGCGGTCGATGGCGTCGGCGGACGAGCTCGGCTACGTCGGCGAGACGCTGCGGCGGGTGCGCGCCGAGCTCGAGCCAGAACGAGCGCTGATCGGGTTCGCCGGCGCGCCGTGGACGCTGGCGACCTACATGCTGGTCGGTTTCGGCGGCGAGGAGGGCCGCGCCAAGGCGCTGGCGATCGCGCTCGCCGAGCCGCAGCGCGTCGAGGCGCTGGTCGACCTGCTGGCCGACGCCACCATCCCCTACCTGGCGATGCAGGCGAACGCCGGCGCCCAGGCGCTGCAGATCTTCGAGTCGCTGGGCCGAGTCACCTGCCTGAGCCGCAGTTCGAGCGGCTGGTGATCGCGCCGCACCGGCGGATCGTGGAGGGCGTGCGGGCGCTCGGCGTCAACGTTCCGATCATCGGGTTCCCCCGCGGCGCGGCGCCCGACCTTGTCGAGCGGTATGCGCAGGCGACCGGGGTGCAGGTGGTGGGGCTGGGCACCGGGGCGCCGGCGGAGCTGGGACGACGGCTGCAGTCGAGCGTGGCGATCCAGGGCGCGCTCGATCCGGCGCTGTTGCGAGCCGGCGGGCCGGCGCTGGCCGAGCAGACGCGTACGTTGCTCGAGCAATGGTCGGGCGGACCCTACGTGTTCAACCTCGGCCACGGCGTGCCGCCCGACACCCCGATCGAGCACATAGCGGCGGTCGTCGAACAGGTCACCGCCTGGCGCAATCCGTGAGGCTGGCGGATCGGTCCTCTTCAACCTCGGCGGTCCGGACGGCCCGCGCGCGGTGCGGCCGTTCCTGAAGAACCTGTTCTCCGATCCCGGCGATCATCCGCGCTCCCGGGCCTGTTGCGCTGGATCATCGCCGAGCTGATCTCGCGGCTGCGCGAGCCGCTGGCGGTGAAGAATTACGCCGTCATGGGCGGGGCCTCGCCGCTGAACGCGGAGACAAAGGCGCAGGCCGAAGCGCTAGCGGCGGAGCTGGCGAGGCGCCGGCCGGCGGACGGGATCGCGCGTCTTCACCGCGATGCGCTATTGGCGTCCGCTCACCGAAGCGGCCGCAGCCGAGGTGGCGGCTTTCGCACCCGACGAACTGGTGCTGCTGCCGCTCTATCCGCAGTACTCGACCACCACGACCGCCTCGTCGCTGGCTGCGTGGAGGGCGCAGCTACGCCGGCGCCGGGGCGCAGCGGACCGTGTGCTGCTACTTCGACGCGCCCGGGTTGATCGAGGCCCACGCCGAGCTGATCCGCGACGCCTGGGTCGCCGCCGGTTCGCCGAAGCCGGTGCGGCTGCTGTTTTCCGCACATGGGCTGCCGCAGTCGATCTCCGACGCCGGCGATCCCTACCGCTGGCAGGTGGAGCAGACCTGCCGCCAGGTCGCGGCGCGGCTGGGCGACGGCTGGGACTGGCGGCTGTGCTTCCAGAGCCGGGTCGGCCCGACGAAATGGATCGGGCCGGAGACGCTGGCCGAGATCGAGGCGGCGGGCGCGGAGGGGCTGGGCGTGATCGTCGATCCGATCGCCTTCGTCTCCGAGCACGTGGAGACGCTGGTCGAGCTCGACCGCGACTACGCGGCGGCCGCCGAACGAGCCGGCGCGCAGCCCTATCTCCGCGTGCCGGCGCTGGGGACGCACCCGCAGCTTCATCGAGGCGCTGGCCGACCTCGTGGAAGGCGCGCTGACGGCCAGCGAAGCCGTGAAGCCAGGCGGCGCGAGCTGCCCGGCCGAGGCGACCGGCTGCGCGCTGGCCGAGCGGAGGCGCGCGGCGTGAGCCATCTGGACTTCTGGCACAACCTGTTGATCGGCCTGCACATCATCGCGGTCATCGCCTGGATGGCGGGGCTGCTCTACCTGCCGCGGCTCTTCGCCTACCAGACCCGCTCGGCGCCAGGCTCGGAGATGGACGAGACTTTCAAGACCATGGAGGTCAAGCTCTACCGGATCATCATGAACCCGGCGATGATCGCCGTCTGGATCCTCGGGGTGACGCTGATCTGGTTCGACGCCACCGAGCAGCGCTGGGGCTGGGCCTTTCTGCTCACCCCCTGGATGCTGACCAAGCTGGCAGGGGTGCTTTTCCTGACCTGGTGGCATCACTATCTGGGGGTCAAGCGCAGTGCTCTGGCCCAGGGCCGGCGGGACCGCTCCGAGCGGTTCTGGCGCATGACCAACGAGCTGCCGTTTCTGGTCGCCATCGTCATGATCCTGGCCATCACCACCAAGTTCGCGTTCTGACGGCGGCGCCTTGACGGGACCGCCGGCATGTGGTTCGCCTGGAAGCCGAAGCCGACTCGTCCGAAAAGTCGCTTGCGACGAAGAGGACGCCGGCTTTCCCGCCTCTTAACCGGACGGCCGCCTAATGGCGGTGATCGCCGGCTCCCTGATCGAGCTCAGCGCCCCGGACGTTCTCACCCGAGAGCGCGGCGCAACCAAATAGATCGCCGCACGCCCTCCGGCGTGGCGGGCGCCTGACCCACGACGAATCCTCCCCCAAGAAGAATTTCCCCCAATGTCCGACATCAACGAAATCGAAGCCCCCGAAGCCGAGGCCGAAGCGGAGGGCGTCGATCCCTTCGAACTGGACGCCTCGCAGCGATCCGGCCGAGCCCAGCGCCGCCGCCAAGGCGATCGCCGACCTCTCCCTCACCCGCATGTCGCTGCAGGAGCTGAAGCAAGACCTCGCCGGCCGACCTGGTCGCCTTCGCCGAGCGGCTGGAGATCGAGAACGCCAACTCCATGCGCAAGCAGGACATGATGTTCGCGATCCTGAAGACCCTCGCCGAGGAAGGCGTGGAGATCGCGCGGCTCCGGCACCCTCGAGGTGGTGCAGGACGGCTTCGGCTTCCTGCGCAGCCCCGAGGCCAACTACCTGCCCGGCCCCGACGACATCTACGTCAGCCCCTCGCAGATCCGGAAGTTCGGCCTGCGCACCGGCGACACCGTCGACGGCGCGATCCGCGCGCCGCGCGAGGGCGAGCGCTATTTCGCCCTGACCAACGTGCACGCAGATCAACTTCGAGAACCCGGACAACGTCCGCCACAAGGTGCTGTTCGACAACCTGACGCCGCTCTACCCCGACGAGCGGCTGATCATGGAGCTGCCGGACCCGACCGTGAAGGACCGCACCGGCCGGGTGATCGACATCATCGCGCCGCTCGGCAAGGGCCAGCGCTGCCTGATCATCTCGCCGCCGCGGGTCGGCAAGACGGTGATGCTGCAGAACATCGCCAAGTCGATCGAGACCAACCACCCGGAGTGCTACCTGATCGTCCTGCTGGTCGACGAGCGGCCGGAGGAAGTCACCGACATGCAGCGCACCGTGAAGGGCGAGGTGATCTCCTCGACCTTCGACGAGCCGGCGACCCGCCACGTGGCGGTCGCCGAGATGGTGATCGAGAAGGCCAAGCGGCTCGTCGAGCACAAGCGCGACGTCGTCATCCTGCTCGACTAGCGTCACCCGCCTCGGGCGCGCCTACAACACCACCGTGCCGTCGTCCGGCAAGGTGCTGACCGGCGGCGTCGACGCCAACGCCCTGCAGCGGCCGAAGCGCTTCTTCGGCGCGGCGCGGAACATCGAGGAAGGCGGCTCGCTGACCATCATCGCCACCGCGCCTGATCGACACCGGCAGCCGGATGGACGAGGTGATCTTCGAAGAGTTCAAGGGCACCGGCAACTCGGAAATCATGCTGGACCGCAAGGTCGCCGACAAGCGGATCTACCCGGCCATCGACATCATCAAGTCCGGCACCCGCAAGGAAGAGCTGATCACCCCGAAGGAGTGGCTGCAGAAGACCTACATCCTGCACCGCATCGTCAACCCGATGGGGGCGCAGGACGCGATCGAGTTCCTGCTCGACAAGCTGCGCCAGACCAAGACCAACGAAGAGTTCTTCGAGATGATGGGACAGCCCCAATCGTCCAGTCGATGAACGCCTAGAGACGGAACGCCGCCATGCTGACGATCTTCCACGTGCCGCGCACCCGTTCACAGCGAGTCGTCTGGCTCGCGGAGGAGATGGGCATCCCCTACGAGGTGAAGCTCGAGCAGTTCGGCCAGCCCTCGCCGGAGTTCCTGGCCGCCAATCCGTCCGGCGCGTTCCCGGCCATCCGCGACGGCGAGGTGGGGATGGGCGAGTCGACCGCCATCATGCAGTACGTGATGGACGCCTACGGGCCGACACCGCTCGCCCTGAAACACGGCGATCGTCGGTATGCGGACTATCTGCAGTTCCTGACCTTCGGCGAGGCCTCGATGGCCGCCTTCCTGAACCCGGCGCTGATGACCCAGTTCATGGCGCCCGACGACCAGAAGCAGAACTTCACGGTCGATGCCTCCAAGAACCTCTTCCGCGGCCGCCTGAAGTCGCTCGACGCGCAGCTCGAGAAGGGCGACCACCTGGCCGGCGATTTCACGGCCGCCGACATCTCGGTCGGCTACGCGCTCGGCATCGGCGAGATGATGGGCCTCAGCGCCGACTACTCCCCCAAGCTGCAGGCCTACTACGACCGGGTTCGCGCCAGGCCGGCCTACCAGCGAGCGGTGGCGAAATAACCTCCCACAATCCCGCTCATCCCGTCGAACGACGGGACCCAGGCAGGACGGAGTTGAAGGGGTGCGAGCGCTTGCCGGCATGGCGGCGCCGCAGGCGCTGTCTCAACAGTCACACGAAGACCACGAAGATAGCGAAGAGCACGAAGCGCTCGATCTGAGACGAAGAGGCCCTTGGTGAGCTTTGCTTCCTTCGTTTTCTTCGTGTGACCTCTGACGGCGCCTGCGGCGGGCACTCACTCTGCAGGCAGGCAGCGCGTCCCGCAGGCCTGCCTAGGTCCCGGCCTTCGCCGGGATGAGCGGGGCTGGAGTGGTTAGGGCAGCAGCACGCTGGCGCCGATGGTGTTGCGGGATTCCAGCGCTTCGTGGGCCTGGCGGGCGTCGGCGAGCTTGAAGCGCTGGCCGATCTCCACCTCGAGCTTGCCCGACGCGATCATCGCGAAGAGCGCGCCGGAGCTGTCGTCGAGTTCGGCGGTGGTGGCGATGTAGTCGTAGAGGGTCGGGCGGGTGAGGAAGAGCGAGCCGGCCCGCGAGAGCCGGAGCGGCTCGAAGGCCGGGACCGCGCCCGAGGCGTTGCCGAAGCTGACGAACATCCCGCGCCGCGCCAGGCTGTTCAGCGTCGCCTCGAAGGTGTCCTTGCCGACCGAGTCGTAGGCGACCGGCACGCCGGCGCCGCCGGTGATCTCCCGCACCCGCGCCGCAACGTCCTCGTCGCGGTAGAAGATCACCTGGTCGCAGCCGAGGCGACGGGCCAGCGCGGCCTTCTCGTCCGAGCCGACCGTGCCGATCACCTCGGCGCCCAGCGCCTTCAGCCCACTGCACCAGCAGCGTGCCGACCCCGCCGGCCGCGGCGTGCACCAGCACGGTCTCGCCGGCCTGCACCGGATAGCAGCGGCGGACCAGGAATTCGGTGGTCATGCCCTTGAGCAACGAGGCGGCGGCGGCCTCGAAGCTGACGCGCGTCGGGCAGCGCGACAGCCCGCTCGGCGGCGACCACCTGGTACTCGGCGTAGGCCCCGAGCTGGCCGCTGTAGGCGACGCGGTCGCCAACCTTGAAGCGGGTCACGTCGGACCCGGCCGCCTCGACCACGCCGGCGGCCTCCTGGCCGAGCACGGCGGGAAAGCGCAGCGGATAGAGGCCGCTGCGCTGGTAGGTGTCGATGAAGTTGAGCCCGATCGCCTCGTTGCGGACCAGCAGCTGGCCAGGTCCGGCCACGGGCCTCTCTACCTCGATCGCCTCGAGCACCTCGGGGCCGCCGGCCCGCGTCGCCTGGATCGCCAGCATCAGAGCGAGCGCCTTTTTGAAGAACTCGAGGGTCCGCGCATTCGCCTTTGCCGCATCGGCGGCGTCGAAGTGCTCGCCGCCCGGCCGCGCGAATGCATGGTCGCGGCCCGGGTAGGTGAAGATGTCCACCTGCGGATGGTTCTTCAGCGAGGCGACGATCAGCTTCTGGGCCTCCTTCGGCACGAACTGGTCTTCCTCGGCGATGTGCAGCATCAGCGGGTCGGCGAGCTTGTCGGCCTCGCCGACGTGCTTCTCGATGCCGACGCCGTAGTAGCCGACCGAGGCGTCGATGTCGGTGCGCGTGGCGGTGAGAAAGGCCAGCAGGCCGCCGAGGCAGAAGCCGACCGCGCCGACCTTTCCTGCGCAGCCGACGTCCTCGCGGATATGGGCGATCGCTGCCGCGATGTCCTTCACCCCGAGGTCCACGTCGAAGGCGTTGTAGAGCTCGAACGCCCGCTTCCACTCGGCTTCCGACTGGTCGGTGATGTCGACGCCGGGCTCGATCCGCCAGAACAGGTCCGGGCAGATGGCGAGATAGCCCTCAGCCGCGTAGCCGTCGGCGAGGCCGCGCATCACAGCGTTGACGCCGAAGATCTCCTGGATGACGACGATGGCCGGCGCCTTGGGCGCCGCGGGCCGGGCGACGTAGGCCGAGAACGCGCCGTCCGGCGTCGTGATGGTCGCCGACTTCGCCCATGGGCCGCCCTTCCCTAAGCCGTGTCTTGTGTGGTTCGGCGCGCGCCGCCAGATTTGGGGGCGAGCCGGGTTGTCCCGTGTCCTTGCGCCATAGCATGAAGACCTCGGCGGCCGGGAGCAGGTTAATGGCGGCGTCAGCCAACGGGAGCGTCAGATGAAGGTGAACGTGGAAATCGACTGCACCCCGGCCGAGGCGCGCGCCTTCTTCGGGCTGCCGGACGTGACCGCTCTCAACGACCACATGGTCGCGGAAATGCAGAAGCGCATGGACGCCAACATCGCAATGGCCGCGCCCGAGGAGCTGATGAAGAACTGGATGGCGTTCGGCGGCCAGGCCTCCGAGCAGTTCATGAAGCTGATGGCGGCCGCGTCCGGCGGCGCGGTCCGGGCGGGCCCCGCAGCGGGCGATGAGGGATACGATCTTCGCCCTGGCCACCGCGCCGGGGCGGGCGGCGGTCGCGGTGATCCGGCTCTCGGGGCCGGACGCCGGCGCGGCGCTGCAGGCGTTGGCGGGTCGCCGGCCGGCGCCGCGGCGGGCCACCTTGCGCAAGCTGCGCGACGCCGACGGGCGATCCGATCGACTCCGCCCTGGCGCTCTGGTTCCCCGGCCCGGACAGCTACACCGGCGAGGACGTCGCCGAGCTGCACGTGCATGGCGGCGCTGCGGTGGTCGGGCGGGTGACCGAGGCGCTGGCTGCGCTGGGCCTGCGGCTTGCCGAGCCGGGCGAGTTCACCCGCCGCGCCTTCGAGGCCGGCACGCCTCGACCTCGACCAGGCCGAGGGCGTCGCCGATCTCGTCGACGCGGAAACCGAGGCGCAGGCGCGGCAGGCCGTGGCGCAGCTGGAAGGCGCGCTCGGCCGCCGGTACACGCGTTGGCGCGGGACGCTGGCCGAGGCGCTGGCGATGCTGGAGGCGGCGGTCGACTTTCCGGACGAGGAGCTGCCGGAGGACCTCGCCGAGCGGGCGCGGCCGCGGATCGCGCAGCTCGCGCGACGAGCTGGAGCGCGCGCAAGGCGACGCGCGCCGCGGCGAGCGGGTGCGGGAGGGTTACCGCATCGCGCTGATCGGCGCGCCGAACGCGGGCAAGAGCCGACTCTTCAACGCGATGCTGGCGCGCGAGGCGGCGATCGTCACGGCGACGCCCGGCACGACGCGCGACGTGCATCGAGGCGCCGGTGGTGATCGCCGGGTTCAAGCGTGCTGCTGGCCGACATGGCCGGGGTGCGCGAGACGGCCGAGGCGATCGAAGGCGAGGGCGTGCGGCGCGCCCGGGCCTGGGCGGAAGGCGCGGCGTTGCGGCTCTGGGTCGTCGACGCGTCGGCCGACGACGGGCGCCTGGCGCGAGGCCGGCGACCTCGTGCGCCCGGCCGACATCCTGGTGCTGAACAAGACCGACCTGCCGGCCGCCGGCGATGGCGCGGCGGCGGCGAGCTGCGGCGCGGCGCGCAGCTGACCTCGCTCCGTATCTCCGCCGAGTCCGGCGAAGGCCTCGAGGCGCTGCTGGGAAGTGTGGCGGCGCGCGTGGCCGCAGATCTCACCGGCGCCGATTTCCCGCCGGTCACCCGCGCTCGCCACGCCAAGGCGCTGGCTGACGCACTGGCGCACCTGCGAGCGCGCCGACGCCATGCTCGAAACACCGGAGCTGGCCGCCGAGGACCTGCGTCTGGCGGCCCGCGCGCTGGAGCGCATCACCGGCCGTATCGGCGCCGAGGACGTGCTCGACGTGATCTTCGTCCAGCTTCTGCATCGGCAAGTGACGTTTCCGGAAGGCTGGTCCTGGGTGTTTCACGTGAAACATTGCGCCGTTCGAACTGCGGCGTGACGCCTCCCACATGCCGCCTTTCCTCGCGTTGGGGGCGCAAACCCGGTAAGGGCAGGACATGGCGGCAGTCTGGGATGTGATCGTGATCGGCGGTGGCCACGCCGGCTGCGAGGCCGCGGCCGCGGCGGCGCGGTTCGGCGCGCACACGCTGCTGCTGACCCACAAGGTCGAGACGATCGGCGAGATGTCGTGCAATCCGGCGATCGGCGGGCTCGGCAAGGGCCACCTGGTGCGCGAGATCGATGCGCTCGACGGCCTGATGGGTCGCCTGGCGGACGCCGCCGGCATCCAGTTCCGCCTGCTGAACCGCTCGAAGGGACCGGCGGTGCGCGGCCCGCGCGCCCAGATCGACCGCGCCCGCTACCGGGCCGCGATGCAGGCGGAACTCGCCGCGACGCCGAACCTCGAGGTGCGCGCCGACGCGGTCGAGGATCTGGTGATCGAGGACGGCCGGGTCGCCGGCGCCATCGGCGCGAGCGGCGAGGCCTACCGCGCCGGGCGCGTGGTGCTGACCACCGGCACCTTCCTGAAGGGCGTGATCTGCCGCGGCGACGAACGCATCCCCGCGGGCCGGGTCGGCGAGGCGCCGGCGATCGGGCTCGCCGATCGGCTCTACGGGCTGGGTCTTCGCATGGGCCGGCTTGAAGACCGGTACGCCGGCGAGGCTCGACGGCCGCACCATCGACTGGGCCGGCCTGGAGATGCAGCCGGGCGACGCCGAGCCGACGCCGTTTTCGTTCCTGACCGACAGCGATCACGACGCCCGCAGATCGAGTGCGGGGTCACCTAGACCACGGCCGAGACCCACCGGATCATCGCCGAGCGGCTTTCGGAGTCGGCGGTCTACGGCGGCGCGTCTGGGCGGCAAGGGTCCGCGCTACTGCCCCTCGATCGAGGACAAGGTGGTGCGCTTCCCGGACCGCACCAGCCACCAGATCTTCCTGGAGCCGGAAGGGATCGACGACGACACCGTCTATCCGAACGGCGTCTCGACCTCGGTCTCCGAGGCGACGCAGGACGCGTTCCTGCGCACCATTCCCGGCCTCGAGCGGGTGTCGGTGCGGCGCTACGGCTATGCGATCGAGTACGACTACGTCGATCCGCGCGAGCTGACGCCGGCGCTGGAGGTGCGGGCGCCTGCCGGGGCTCTACCTCGCCGGCCAGATCAACGGCACCACCGGCTACGAGGAGGCCGGCGGCGCAGGGGCTGGTCGCCGGGCTCAACGCCGCGCGCGCCGCCGCCGGCGAGGCGGCGGCCAGCTTCGGCCGCGACGAGGCCTATATCGGCGTGATGATCGACGACCTCGTCACCCGCGGCGTCACCGAGCCCTATCGGATGTTCACCAGCCGCGCCGAGTTCCGCCTGCGGCTGCGCGCCGACAACGCCGACCAGCGGCTGACCGGACGCGGGATCGCGCTCGGCGTGCGTCGGCTCGTCGCGCGCGCCAAGCGTTTCACGGCGAAGGCGGCCGCGCTCGACCGACGCCCGCGAAGCGGCGCGGCCAACTGACGCTGACGCCGGCCGAGGCGGCGCGCGCCGGCTTCCGGGTCAACCCGGACGGCCAGCGGCGCGACCTCCTGCAGCTGCTGGCCTACCGCGAGCATCGGCTTTGCCGACCTGGCGCAGCTCTGGCCGCAGATCGGCGACTGGCCGCCGGAGGTCGCGCGAGCAGATCGAGATCGACGCCGCCTACGCCGGCTACCTCGACCGCCAGGACGCCGACGTCGAGGCGTTCCGCCGCGACGAGCAGCTGACGCTGCCGCGCCGAGCTCGACTACGCCCGGCGTCGGCGGGCTCTCCAACGAGGCGCGCGAGAAGCTTGCCGCGGTGCGCCCGCGCCACGCTCGGCCAGGCCGCCCGCATCGAAGGCGTCACGCCCGGCGCGATCACCGCCCTGCTCGCCCATGTCCGCCGCCCGCGCCGCTTGAGGCGCCGCGTGGTGGACGCGGCGAGCTTCGCCGCGCGGACCGGCGCGAGCGCCGCGCGCGACTGGCCGACCTCGAGCAGCTGCGCGCGCTGCTGGCGGACTGGAACGCGCGGATGAACCTGGTCAGCGCCGCCAGCCTGACGGACTTCTGGCGGCGGCACGCCTTCGACAGCGCCCAGTTGCTGCGCCTCGCGCCGGACGCCCGGGTCTGGGTCGACATCGGGGCCGGCGCCGGGTTTCCGGGTCTGGTGCTGGCCATCCTGCTGAAGGGCGGTCGCCGGCGCGCGGGTGCACCTGGTCGAGAGCGTGGCCAAGCGCTGCCGCTTCCTCGAGGCGGCCGTCGACGCGCTGGCGCTGCCGGCCGAGGTCCACAACGCCCGCGCCGAGGACCTCGGCGCTGAACTGCGACGTCGTCACGGCCCGCGCCGTTGCGCCGCTCGTCCGGCTGCTGGGGTTCGCCCGGCCCTAGCCTGGCGCAAGGCGCCGTGGGCCTGTTCCTGAAGGGCGAGGGCGTCGAGGCTGAGATCGCCGAGGCGCGCAAGAGCTGGCGTTTCACGTGCGACGTCAGCCGCAGCCTCAGCGATTCCCGCGGGCGCATCCTGCAAGGTGGAGAGGCCTCGCGCGTGCTGCTAAGCCGACCCGCGTCCTGGCCATCGCCAACCAGAAGGGCGGGGTCGGCAAGACCACCACGGCGATCAATCTCGGCACCGCGCTGGCCGCGGTCGGCGAGCGGGTGCTGCTGCTCGACGCCGACCCGCAGGGCAACGCCTCCACCGGGCTCGGCATCACCCGCGCCATGCGCCGGCGGACGCTCTACGACGTGCTGATGGACGGCCTGCCGGCGCTGGAAGCGGCGGTGAAGACCGCCCTGCCCGGCCTCGACCTGCTGCCCGCCGACCCGGACCTCTCCGGCATCGAGGTGGAGCTCGGCCAGACGCCGCGGCGCTCTTACCGCCTGCGCGATGCGCTAAGCCCCGATCCGCGCCGAACACGCCTACGACTATGTGCTGATCGACTGTCCGCCGGCGCTCTCCCTGCTCACCGTCAACGCGATGACGGCGTCCGACGCGGTGCTGGTGCCGCTGCAGTGCGAGTTCTTCGCGCTCGAGGGCCTGACCCAGCTCCTGCGCACCATCGAGCTGGTGCGCGGCAGCCTCAATCCGGCGCTGGAGATCCAGGGCCTGGTGCTGACCATGTTCGACCGCCGCAACAGCCTCTCGGCGCAGGTGGCGCGGCGACGTGCGCGAGCACTTCGGCGCCAAGGTCTACGAGACGGTGATCCCCCGCAACGTGCGCGTCTCCGAGGCGCCCTCGTTCGGCAAGCCGGCGCTGATCTACGACCTGAAGTGCGCCGGCTCCCAGGCCTACATCAAGCTCGCGCGCGAGCTGGTGGGCCGCGAGCGCGAGCGGCTGAAGGCGGGGTAGGCCCTCACCCGGCTCGGCCGCTTCGCGCCCGACTCGACCTCTCAGTAGCCCTCTCCCCGACCGCAGGTTGGGGAGAGGTGAGGTGAGGGGCGTTTGGGACAGCCGCCCAAATCGGGCTAGACCAACGCTTCGGAGGTACTTCAGCACAGATGGTCGAGTTGAGACGGGGACTGGGGCGGGGGTTGTCGGCGTTGCTCGACGAGGTCGAGGCGCCGCCCGAGGCTGGTCGCGCCGGGATGACCGAGATCCCGCTCGAGGCGATCAAGGCCAATCCCAGCCAGCCGCGACGGCGCTTCGACGACGCGGAGGTCGAGGAGCTGGCCGCCTCGATCCGCGAGAAGGGCGTCCTGCAGCCGATCCTGGTGCGCCCGTCGGTGTTCGCCGGGGAGTTCGAGATCGTCGCCGGCGAGCGGCGCTGGCGGGCAGCGGCGCTCGCGGGCCTGCGGCAACTGCCGGCGCTGGTGCGCAGCCTCTCGGACGCCGAGGTGCTGGAGATCGCGATCGTCGAGAACGTCCAGCGCGTCGACCTCTCGCCGATCGAGGAAGCCGAGGGCTACCGCGCGCTGATGGACCGCTTCAGCCGCACCCAGGCCGACGTCGCGCGAGTGGTCGGCAAGAGTCGCGTGCACGTGGCCAACGCGCTGCGCCTGTTGCAGCTGCCGGAGGCCGTGAAGGACATGGTCCGCGAGGGGCGCCTCACCGCCGGGCACGCGCGGCCGCTGATCGGCGCGCCGGACGCCGAGCGGCTGGCCGCGGAGGTGGCCGACAAGGGCCTCACCGTGCGCCAGGCCGAGACGCTGGCCCGCCGGCGCCCCGCCGCGCCGCGCAAACGCAAGGACGCCGACACCGCGGCGCTGGAGAACGACCTCTCCGAGGTGCTGGGCGTCGAGGTGGAGATCCGCGACGCCGGCGGCGCAGGCGAGCTGCGCATCCGCTACGCCAGCCTGGAGCAGCTCGACGACCTCTGCCGGCGGCTCACGCGGGGGTGACGTGGACGGCGGCGGTGTTTCACGTGAAACATCGTTGCTCGGTTGGCCCTTGCGCCTACCTCGCCGCCAGGGTTGGCCCGCCCAACTCGGCACGGGTCCAGCCGCCGCCGAGGGCGCGGATCAGGCCGACGCTGGCTTCCAGGCGGCGGGTCTCGACGCTGAGCGCGGCCTGCCTGGCCTGCAGGTCGGCGGTCTGGGCGGTCACCACCTCCAGGTAGTTGGCCGCGCCCTGCCGATAGCGCGTGAGGGCCAGCTGCTCGGTGCGCTGGGCGGCGCCCACCGCAGCGGCCTGCGATCGCGCCTCCGCCGCCAGGTGGTTGAGCAGCGCCAGGTTGTCCTCGACCTGCTGGAAGGCGCCCAGCACCACGCCGCGGTAGTCCGCCGCCTCGGCCTGGTAGTTGGCCTTCGAGGCCGCCAGCGCCGCGCGGCGGTAGCCGCCGTCGAAGATGGTCAGCGCCATCGCCGGGCCGAGCGTCCAGTAGCTGTTCGGCGCGGCCAGCCAGTTGACCACGGTGGTGTCCTGCAACCCCGCCAGCGCCTGCAGCGTGACGTCCGGATAGAAGGCCGCCTTGGCGACGCCGATCTGGTCGTTGGCCGCCGCCGCGCGCCGCTCCGCCGCCGCCACGTCCGGGCGCCGCTCGAGCAGCGTCGAGGGCAGGCCGACCGGGATGGTCGGCAGCGTCAGCGGGGTCCCGGCCGGCGTCAGGGCGAAGCTCGACGCCGGCGTTCCCACCAGGCTGGCGATCGCGTGCTCGTAGAGCGCCCGCTGGCCGGCGACGTCGGAGACGTCGGCCTCGGCGCTTTCCAGCTGCGTCTGGGCGCGCGCCACGTCGAGGCCGGTGGCGAGGCCGCCGGTGTGCCGCGCCTCGGTCAGCGACAGCGCGCGCTTATAGGCGTCGACGGTGTCCGCCAGCAGCGCGCTTTGCGCGTCCAGCCCCCGCAACCGCACGTAGTCGTTGGCGAGTTCGGCCTCGAGGCTGAGCCGGATCGAGGCGAGGTCGCCGGACGAGGCCTGCGCCTCGGCTTTGCCGGCCGCGGCGGCGTTGCGCAGCTTGCCCCAGAGGTCGAGGTCGTAGGCGATGCCGCCGCCCAGCGTGTCGCCGCCGTAGTAGGTCGGCTGGTTGGGGCTGCGCAGCGGCCGGTTGGCCGACTGCCGGTTGGTGGTGACGGTGGCGAGGCTGCCGACCGTCGGATAGAGCCCGGCCTCCGCCTCCGCGGCGAACGCCCTTGCCTGGTCATAACGCGCCACCGCTTCCTGCAGGGTGGGATTGGCCGTATCGATCTGCGCCTCCAGGCCGGTCAGCACCGGATCGCCGTAGAAGCTCCACCAGTCGCCGCGGCCGAGCGCGTCGGCCGGCGTCGCCTCGGTCCAGGGGCCGGCCTCCTTGAAGGCGAGCGGGGTCGGCGTGGCCGGGACAACGTAGGTCGGCGCGAGGTTGCAGCCGGCGAGGGCGGCGAGACCGACAAGAGCGCCCGCGCGGAGGAACTTGTAGCGCATCAGCCTTGCCGCGGTTGCGCGACGGCCGGGCGCGCGCTTGCCACGCGGACCAGTTCCCCATTGGCGATGGAGTCCGGCGCGTTGTCGATCACCGCGTCGTTTGGCGAGAGGCCGGTCGCGATCTCGACCGTCGTTCCGAGATCGCGCGCCACAGTCACGTGCTTCAGCGCCACCCGGTCGTTCGGCCCGACGACCGCCACAGTCATGCCGTCGTTCCTGAACATCACGGCGGTGGCCGGCAGGCGCAGCGCCCCTGAAGCGGGCGGCAGATTGAACGTCACCTGTGCGTAGTCTCCCGGCTTCAGGGCGCCGTCGAGATTGTCGATCTGCGCCTCGACGAGCAGGGCGCCCGACTGCGCTCCGATCGCGCCGGAGGTGCTCACCAGCGTCGCCTGGAACTGGCGGGCGGGATACTCGGGCACCGACAGCGTGACGGTCTCGCCCGGATGGATCTGCGCCGTGTAGTCCTGCGGAACGCGGACGTAGATGCGAAGCCGGTGAACATCCGAGACGGTGAACAACCCCGGATCGTTCAGGGCGCCTGCACTGATCAGTTGACCCACGTCGGTGGTCCGCGCCGTGACGATGCCGTCGAACGGCGCGACGATCTGCTTGAAGCTTTCCAACGCGCCCAGACGCTGGACGTTGGCCTTCGCCGCATTGACCAGCGCGGACTTGGCCTCCAGGTCGCCGTTCTTCTCTTCGGCCTCCTGACGCGAGACGGCGTCTTGTGTGAGCAGGCTGTTCCAGCGATTGGCGGTTGTCTGGGCGAGCTTCTGGTTGGCGATGGCGGTGGCCAGATCGGCCTTCGCCTGGATGTACTGCTGATCGAGGTCGGGCGTGTCGATCGCGGCGAGCACCTGACCCGCCTTCACGTGCGCGCCGATGTCGTCGTACCAGGCCTTCAGGTAGCCGTTGACGCGAGCGTGGATCGGCGCGTCGAAGAACGCCTGCACCTGGCCCGGCAGCACCAGCGTCTGATTCGCCAGCGCGCCGTCGGGCTGGACCACGTTCACCCTCGGGATCGCCTCGGCCTGGGTCCAGCTCTTCAGGCTTTGACTCGCCATGCTGCGGCTCACCAGTCCGACGCCGACGACGCCGGCGGCGACGACGAGCGCGGCGACGCCGGCTGGTTTCAGCCAGCGCATCGCCCCGTGCCGCAGGACTTCCTGGCTAGGCGTGGGCGGTTCCGAGGGACGGGTCGACATGTGGGCGTTGGTCGGGGGCTGGGTCATGAACTCTGCGGGCGTGGGCGATTGAGAAGACGACGGGGACGAAGACCAGCGTCGCGACAGTGGCGAACAGCAGGCCGCCGATGACGGCGCGGCCCAGCGGGGCGTTCTGCTCGCCGCCCTCGCCCAGACCCAGCGCCATCGGCGCCATGCCGATGATCATCGCCAGCGCCGTCATCAACACCGGGCGGAAGCGGGTGAAGCCGGCCTCGAGCGCCGCAACGACAGGGTCGCCGGTCGCCGCCAGCCGCTCGCGGGCGAAGCTGACCACCAGGATGGAGTTGGCGGTCGCCACGCCCATGCACATGATCGCGCCGGTCAGCGCGGGCACCGAAAGCGTGGTGCCGGTGGCGAACAGCATCCAGACGATGCCGGCCAGCGCCGCGGGCAGGGCGGTGATGATGACGAAGGGATCGATCCAGGATTGGAAGTTGACCACGATCAGCAGGTAGATCAGCACGATCGCGCCCGACGAGGCCGAAGGCGAGCCCGCCGAAAGCGGTCGTTCATGGTCGCCACCTGGCCGCGCATGGTGACGGTCGCGCCCTTCGGCACGGTCCTGAGCGCGTTGTGCTGAGCACCTTGCTGCATGTCGCCTGCGACAGCCCGCCCAGGTCGCGGTCCTGCGGTCGCGGCGTAGATGTCGAACGACGGGCTGGATGTTGTAATGCGACACCACCGCGTCGGCGTTGTCGCGGGTGATGGTCGCCAGTGCCGCCAAGAATCTGCATGACCGCCCGGCTTGCTCGACGGTGAGCGGCATGTTCTGGAGCTTGGAGAGCGAGTCGACGTCCGTACTGCGGGCTCTGGATGACGATCGGGTAGGAGACGCCGTTCTCGGGTATCGAGCCAGAAGGTGGGGGCGGTCTGGAAGCTGCCGGCGAGCGTGGTGACCAGCGCGTTGGTGACATCGCTCTTCGGTGATGCCGAGTTGGTCCGCCGCGGGTGCGGTCCACGTCGACGCGCAGTTCGGGGTAGTGTGACGACTGCTCCAGCCGCACGTCGGCCAGCCCGGGGACCTGCGACAACTTGCGCTTGCCAGCTCCTCGGCATAGGCTTCATCGTCCTTCGCGTCGCGGCCCGGCCACCTGCACGTCGATCGGCGCCGGCGCGCCGAAGTTCAGGATCTGGCTGACGATGTCGGCCGGCAGGAATGCGAAGGTCGAGCCCGGGAAACTCTGCGGCAGCAGCGCGCGCAGCTGCTTCACATAAGTCGCCGTCGGCGCGGTGGTGTTCGTTCAGCTGATCAGGATGTCGCCGTCCATCGGGCCGATCGCCGCCGGTGTTGATGTAGGCGCGGTTGATGCCGCTGACCGGCAGGCCGATATTGTCGACGATCGAGACGAGCTCGTCCGGCGGGATGACCTGGCGGATCGCCTGCTCGATATGGTCGAACAGCGCCGCGGTGTCCTCGATCCGGGTGCCGACCGGCGCGCGGACATGCAGCGTCATCTCGCCCGCGTCGACCGAGGGAAAAAATTCGGCGCCCAGGAACGGCAGCAGCAGGAACGAGGCCACGACGAAGGCCAGAAAGCCGACGACGAACCAGCCGCGATGCTCCAGCGCCAGCGCCAGCAGCGCCGCGATAGCCTTCGCGGACCTGCTCGAAGCGCTGCTCGAACCGTGCTGGAACCGCGCCAGCGGGTTGCGCGGCGGACGCGCTGGGCCGGCGTCCCGTGGCCATGCGCCTCAAGCGCGAACTGGGCATGGCCGAGTCGTGCGGCTTCAGCAGATACATCGCCATCGTCGGCACCAGGGTGCGCGACAGGATGAAGGAGGCGATCATGGCGAACACCACCGCCTCGGCCATCGGCACGAACAGGAAGCCCGCGACGCCCGGCAGCAAGAACATCGGCACGAAGACGATGCAGATGCAAGCAGCGAGACGAAGGCCGGCACCACGATCTGCTGCGCGCCGTCGAGGATGGCGGTGCGCACGTCCTTGCCCTGCTCCAGATGCCAGTTGATGTTCTCGATGGTGACGGTGGCGTCGTCGACCAGGATGCCGACCGCCAGCGCCAGGCCGCCCAAGCGTCATGATGTTGAGCGTCTGGCCGATCGCCGAGAGCAGCAGCGATGGCCGACGAGCACCGCCAGCGGGATCGAGATGCGCGATGATCAGGGTCGAGCGCCAGCTGCCGAGGAACAGCAGGATCATCAGGCTGGTGAGCGCCGCGGCGATGACGCCTTCCCGGACCACACCCGAGATCGCGGCCCTGCACGAACATCGACTGGTCGTTGAGCAGCGACGATCTTCAGCGACGGCGGCAGCGCCTGCTTCGATGCGCGGCAGAGCCTGCCTTGACGCCGTCGACGATGTCGAGCGTGGAGGCCGAGCCGTTCTTCAGCACGGTCATCAGCACCGCGCGCCGGCCGTCCACCCGGACTATGTTGCGCTGCGGCGGAAAGCCGTCGCGCACATGCGCCACGTCGCGCATGTAGATGGTGGCGCCGTCCACGGTCTTGACCGGCAGATCGTTCAGCTCGTCGACGGCTGCGGGGCTGTTGTTGAGCTTCACGTCGTATTCGAACTGGCCGATCTTGGCGGTGCCGGCAGGGATGATCTGGTTCTGCGCGGCGAGCGCGTTCGCGACGTCTTCGGCCGAGAGGCCCTTGGCCTGCAGCGCCTGCGGATCGAGATCGATCTGGATCTGGCGCTCCTTGCCGCCATAGGGCGAAGGAATCGCCGCGCCGGGCACCGAGGCGAGCGCAGGCCGGATGAAGTTCTGGCCGAGGTCGCAGAGCCTCTGCTCGCTGAGCTGCGGCCTCGAGAGCGCCAGCTGCAGGATCGGCACGGTCGAGGCGTTGTAGTTGAGGATCAGCGGCGGCGTGATGCCGGGCGGCATCTGCTTCAGCACGGTCTGCGAAAGCGAGGTCACCTGGGCGGTCGCGGTGCGGATGTCGACGCCCGGCTGGAAGAAGATCTTGACGATGCCGATGCCGGGCAGCGACTGGCTCTCGATGTGCTCGATGTCGTTGACGCTCGTGGAGAGCTGCCGCTCGTAGTAGTAGACGACGCGCCCCGACATGTCGTCCGGCGACAGGCCGCGATAGGTCCAGACCACCGCGATCACCGGAATGCCGATGTCCGGAAAGATGTCGGTGGGCGTGCGCAGCGCCGCCAGCGGCCCGAAGATCAGGATCAGGATCGCCAGCACGAACGGGGTCTACGGCCGACTGAGCGCAAGCCGGACGATCGCCTGCATGTTGTGGAGCTCCGAGCGGGGAAGTCGCCGGCGCGCCACCGTTGGAATGGGGGGGAATCAGCGGCGGCCGGCGTCGCGGAACCTAGTCACGGGGGTGCAGCGGGCCAGTGAATAAAGTTTCACAGCGAAGGGCTGGAGGAGAGCAACCGCGCGCTCCCCGCCCCCTGGAGGGGCGGGGTTGGGGGTGGGGGGCTGGTTCAGGCAAAGCCGCTGTCGGCGCCGCACGGCGTGGGCGGCAAATCACCGAGAGCCCCCCATCCCCAACCCCTTCCCCTCGAGGGGGAAGGGGCTTGGCGCTCAGTACCCCGGCGCGCGCCCGCAGACGATCGCCGCCCGCAGGCCCGGCCGCGCATCGCCCAGCTCCAGCTCGAAGCGGTGCAGCCGCACGATGGCCGCGGCGATGCTGAGACCCAGCCCGGAGCCCGGGAGCATGCGGTCGCGCTCGCCACGGTAGAAGCGCTGCAGCACGGCGCCGCGCTCCGGCGGCGGGATGCCGGGGCCGTTGTCCTCGACCTCGATCCGCGGCCGGCCGGCCGCTGCGGTGAGGCGCAGGGTTACGCACCCACCCGCGCCGGTGAACTTGATGGCGTTGTCGACGAGGTTGCTGACCGCCTCGAACATCAGCTTGGGGTCGGCGTCGACGCGCGCCGCCTGCGGCGCGGTCCAGGCGAAGGCGACGCCGTTCTCCTCGGCCAGCGGCGCGTAGAGCTCGGCGACGCCGGCGACGAGCTCTGCGAGGTCGGTCATCACGAACCCCGCCTGCCGCTCGCGCGCCTCGAGTTCGGTGATCCGCATCAGCGCCCGGAAGCGCTCCAGCACCTGGTCGATCTCGGCGGCGACGCGGGCGATCTCCGCGCTGCCCTCGCCGCCCGACTGCTGCAGGCGGTGCAGCTGGGCGCGGGCCCGGGTCAGCGGCGTCCTGAAGATCGTGGGCGATGGTCTCGGTCGCGCCCTTCACCTCGCCCATCAGCCGCTCGACCTCGCCCATCGTGTAGTTGACGGTGGCCGCGAACATGTCGAGCTCGTCGCGCCGGCCGCTGGTCGGCAGCCGCCGCGTCAGGTCGCCGGCGGCGATCTCGGCGCAGGCTTCCTGCAGCACGCGCAGGCGCCGCAGCGGATTGACGCTCGAGGCGACCCCGCAGGCGAGGCCGGCCACGATCACCGCCGCGCCGCTCCAGATCAGCGCCCAGGCGATGATCCCGCGCATCTCCCGCAGCTGGTCGACGTCGCGGCCCACCGCCAGCACCTCGCCGTCCGGAAGGTGGCGGGCGATCATGCGGGCGGACGCCCCGAACACCGCCGTCGGGCCGATCTCGACTGGGCCGGCGCCTTCGCGCAAGGCTGCCGGCAGGGCGGGAAGGTTGCCGGCGAGCGCCCTTCCGTCGCGGCGGAACAGGCCGAAGACGTTGTTCCGAAGGCCATCGAGGGCAAGGGCCTCGTGGATGCGCGTCGGCAGCGTGGACTTGGGCCCGCGCAGCAGACCGGCCGGCCTCGGTCGCCAGGATGCCGTCCACCCGATGCGTCAGGTAGACGGCCGAACGCAGGTAGACGAGCCCCAGCAGGGTCACGAGGGCGAGGGCGAAGATCAGGGCGTAGAGCGCAGAAAGACGGAACGTCGCGGTCCGCAGCAGCGTCCTAATCTGCATTCAGCAGGTACCCCACGCCGCGCTCGGTCTGGAACAGCGGCCGCGCGTCGACGGTGTCGATCTTGCGCCGCAAGCGTCCGACGTGCACGTCGATCAGGTTGGTGCCGGGGTCGAAATAGTACTCCCAGACCTGCTCGAAGATCATCCGCCGGCTCAGCGTCTGGCCGACGTTGCGCATCATGAACTCCAAGAGCTTGAACTCCATCGGCAGGAGCTCGATGCGGCGCCCGCCCCGGGCCGCCTCGCGGCTGACCAGGTCGAGCTCGAGGTCGGCGACCTTCAGCTTCAGCTCGCGGCCGCCCGCGCGCCGGTGGCGGCGCAGAATCACCTCGAGCCGCGCCAGCAGCTCGTCGGGGGCGAACGGCTTGACCAGGTAGTCGTCGCCGCCGGCCCGCAGACCGGTGACGCGGGCGTCGACGTCGCCGATCGCGCTCAGCATCAGCACCGGCGTCTCCGAGCCGGCCTCGCGAAGGCGCCGCAGCACCTCCAGCCCGTCGCAGCCGGGCAGCATGCGATCGAGCGTGATGGCGTCGAACGCGCCGTCCAGCGCGGCGGTCAGGCCGGCTTCGCCGTCGAAGCTCTGCTCGGGCTCGAAGCCGCCGGCGGTCAGGCAGCCGGCGATCTCGGCGGCGGTCGCCGCGTCGTCCTCGATGATCAGGATGCGCGCCACGCCGGCTTACATGGCGGGCATGCTCGCCCGCGCCAAGGCCCCGCGCAGGTCGGCGGCGCAGGACTGGAACGCCGCGCCGGCCGGATCGAAGCCCAGCCTGGCGCAGGCGCGCTCGTCGCGCCGCCAGGCCCCGTCCCGCGAGGTCGCGAAATAGGAGCGCCCGGCGCTGCGCTCGGCGCGATCGTCGACGGCGACAGACGCCGGCCCGGCGTGGGCCGTGGAAAGCTCGCACTCGTCGAAATCCGCCGCGCCGGGCGCGAGGCCCCGGGCCAGGCAGATGCGCCGGGCGGCGGCCATGGACCGGCCGGCCTGCAGGTTGGCGAGCGAGCCCGACAGGCTCTGCACGCAGGCGTCATAGTGCTTCTCGCCGGGATCGAGGCCCAGCGTGCCGGCGCAGATGCGCCCGGTCGCGCCGTCGCCGGCCGGCCCGGCCAGCGCCGCCGGCGGCGCGGCGATGCAGGCGATGGCGGCCAGCGCGGCGGCGCTGGCGATGGCGTGGGAGAGGACCATTCGGGGTTTCCGGCTGGCGCGAGGCCGTCAAGCTACCGGCGCGCCGGGTCCTAGCCAGTGAATAAACTTTCACCGGTTCCGCGCCCTCAGTCGGTCCCGTCCGACTCCTTGACCTGGAAGCCGACGATCACCGGGTCGACGCCGCTGGGCGACTTGAAGAGGGCGGTCTGCACGACGAGCACCTTGTCGCCGTAGTGGTAGTCCTCGGTAAGGCGGGTGGTGACGCCGGTACTGTCCTCGTGCGCATCCCAGGCCTTCAGCTCGATGAGCCGTGGCGCATCTGCTGGAATGATCGAGCGGAACTCGGCGATCTGCTCCTCGCTGGTGGGGTTTTTCAGCTCGTGGGCGAGGTGGGGCTGGGCGTCGAGATCGGCGCCGCGCGCGACGTCATCGAAGAACGCCCGCGCGATCGGCTCGGCGGCGGGATCGAGTGTCGGCGCCGGCGGCTTGCAGGCGCCCAGCGCCAGCGCGATGAAGACGGCGGCGAATCGCATCGACCGGCCTCCCCTGTTGCGGGGGAAGCTGGCGCCGAACCGTTAGCAGTCCATTGCCGCCTCGGGTCCCGGCGCTTAAGCACGCCCGCGCCGCAGCAACGGAGGGCGAGGATGGCCACAGAGTACGGATTGCGAGGCCAGGCGGCGATCGTCACCGGCTCGACCAGCGGCATCGGCCAGGCGCTGGCCAGGAGCCTGGCCGCCGAGGGCGTCGACGTGGTGCTGAACGGCTTCGGCGACGCCGCCGCGATCGAGGCGGCGCGGGCCGGGCTGGCGGCCGAGACCGGCGTGCGCGTGCTCTACCACGCGCGGACATGACCAAGCCCGCCGAGATCGCCGACATGGTGGCCTATGCGCGCCGCGAGCTCGGGGCGGCTCGACATCCTGGTGAACAACGCCGGCGTCCAGCACGTCGCGCCGGTCGACGAGTTCCCGCCCGAGAAGTGGGATCAGATCATCGCCATCAACCTCTCGTCGGCGTTCCACACCATCCGCGCCGCGCTGCCGATCATGAAGGCGCAGAGGCCGCGGCCGGATCGTCAACATCGCCTCGGCGCACGGCCTCGTCGCCTCGCCGTTCAAGTCGGCCTACGTGGCGGCCAAGCACGGCATCCTCGGCCTCACCAAGACGGTGGCGCTGGAAGTCGCCGAGCGGGGGATCACCTGCAACGCCATCTGCCCCGGCTACGTGAAGACGCCGCTGGTGGAAGCGCAGATCGCCGACCAGGCCAAGGCGCGCGGCATGACGCCGGACCAGGTGATGCGCGAGGTGATCCTGGCCGCCCAGCCGACCAAGCGGTTCGTGACGTTCGACGAGCTGACGGGCCTGATGCTCTACCTGGTCAGCGATCTCGGCGCCTCGGCCAACGGCGCCGCGCTCTCGATCGACGGGGGCTGGACGGCGGCCTGACCCAGTCCCGCCCATGAAGTCGAGGGAGAACAATTGACCGGGCTCCCGCGTCAGTGGAAGTCGTGGCCTGCCAATGAGCGGAGAGCCAAGCATGAGCGGCGTGCGGTTCAATCAGGTCAATCTCGTCGTGCACGACATGCACGAGAGCCTGGCGTTCTACCGCCGGCTGGGGCTCCACATCCCCGATGATGGCGTCTGGACCAGCGGCGGGCGCGGGCATCACGCAAAGGCAGAGGGCGGCGGCGAGGTCGATCTGGAGTTCGACAGCGTGAGGCTCGCGCACGTCTACAACCAGGGTTTCGCGGCCGAGCGCGGCCGGGTGGTCATCGGCCTCGGCCTGGAAAGCCGCGAGGCGGTCGACGCGCTTTGGGAGGCGCTGCTGTCCGAGGGCGCGCAAGGCCTGCAGCCGCCCCATGACGCGTTCTGGGGCGCCCGCTACGCCATCATCGAGGACCCGGACGGCAATCCGGTCGGCCTGATGAGCCCGATCGATCCGGCCCGCCGCACGGCGCCGCCGGAGCTCTGAGCGGCGCGTGGCGGTCTACACCGACATCAGCGATGCCGAGCTGGCGACCTTCCTCGCCGACTACGAGATTGGCGTCCCGCTCTCGTTCAAGGGCATCGCCGAGGGCGTGGAGAACTCCAACTTCCTGCTGGAGACCGACCGCGGCCGCTTCTTCCTGACCATCTACGAGCGGCGGGTGCGCGCCGCCGACCTGCCGTTCTTCCTTGGCTTCATGCAGCATCTGGCGCGGCACGGCTTTCCGAGCGCGACGCCGATCCACGACCGGCACGGGCGGCTGTTCGGCGAGCTGCGCGGCAAACCGGCGGCCATCGTCTCGTTCCTGACCGGGCTCTCGGTGCGCCGGCCGAACCCGGCCCACTGCCGCGAAGCCGGGATGGGGCTGGCCTGGCTGCACGAGGCCGCGCGCGGCTTCACCGGCCAGCGGGTCAACGACCTCGGCCACCAGGCCTGGATCGGCTTCTTCGAGCCGCTGCGCGCCGCCGCCGAAGCGCTGAAGCCGGGCCTCGCCGCAACGATCGAGGCCGACCTGCTGCGGGTGGTCGAGAGCTGGCCGGAGGGCCTGCCGGACGGCGTCATCCACGCCGACTACTTTCCGGACAACGTCTTCTTCCGCGGCGAGGCGTTCGCCGGCGCGATCGACTTCTACTTCGCCGCGAACGACCAGCTGGCCTACGACATCGGCATCGCGCTGAACGCCTGGTGCTTCGAGCCCGACGGGCAGTTTCAACGTCACCGCGGGCGCGCGCTCGTGGCCGGCTACGAGAGCCGGCGGCCGCTGAGCGCCGTGGAGCGCGCCGTGTTGCCGCTGCTGGCGCATGGGGCGGCGCTGCGCTTCTTCCTGACCCGCCTGCACGACTGGGGCGCGACGCCGGCCGGCGCGCTGGTGCGGCCCAAGGACCCGCTGGAGTACGAGCGCAAGCTGGCCGTGCACCGGGCGGGCATCCAGCTCTTCGAGGCCGGCGCATGAGCCGGGCCGCACCCGAGGTGGTGATCTACACGGACGGCGCCTGCCGCGGGAATCCGGGGCCGGGCGGCTGGGGCGCGGTGCTGATGAGCGGCGCGCACGAGCGCGAGATCTGGGGCGGCGAGGCGGCCACCACCAACAACCGCATGGAGCTGACCGCCGCCATCGAGGCGCTGGGGGCCCTGAAGCGGCCCTGCCGGGTCGAGCTGCACACCGACTCAAGTACGTGCAGACCGGCATCACCGAGTGGCTGTCGCTCTGGAAGGCGCGCGGCTGGCGCACGATGACCAAGGGCGCGGTGAAGAACGAGGACCTCTGGCGGCGGCTCGACGAAGCGCGGCTGCGCCACGAGGTGGACTGGCGCTGGGTGAAGGGCCACGCCGGCCACGAGCTCAACGAGCGCGCCGACGCGCTGGCCCGCCGCGGGCTCGAGGAGATCGAGGCGCGTAGATAGTTCGTTATCGAACTACCAGTAGTTTCGCTTCGAACTAATCGGAGCAGTCGGATGGCGGAGCTTCGCGAGCGGCCGGACGTGGCGTTCTTCGCCCGTGTCGGCATGGTGGAGCGCTTGGCTGGGCAGCGGCTGGAGCGCGCGCTGGAGGAGGGGCTGTCGTCCGCCGGGCTGGCGGTGCTCGAACGCCTGGCGATCGCGCCGACGCCGCCGACGCCGCTCGACCTCGCCGCGGCGCTGCGGCTCTCGAAGCCCGCCATGACCCACACCCTGCAGCGGCTGGAAGGCCGCGGGCTTGTCTCGATTTGCGCCGACGCGGCCGACCGGCGGATGAAGCGCGCGGCGATCACCGCCGCCGGAATGCAGGCGCGGCGCGCGGCGCTCACGGCGCTGCGGCCGCGGATCGAGGCGGTGCGCGAGGCGTTCGATGCGGCGGAGTTCGCCGCGGCGCTGCCGTTCCTGGAGCGCCTGGCGGCCTGGCTGGCGGCCAACCCGTAGCGGCGCCAATCTTGCTCCACAGCGATCCGAGGAGCCCGCGCATGGGACCGATTGATCCAATCCGGCCGGTAAGGCTGATCCGGCGCGAACGGCGCAAGGCCGACGACGCCGAGCCGACGGCCCCGGCCGTCAACGTGACGGTGAACATCGGCCAGCCTGCGCCGCCGCCGGCGGCGCCCTATCAGCCGCCGACCAACCTCGACGCCCACCTGATCGCCCAGGGCGCCCGCACCCGCGGCCTGCGCGGCGGCCAGAAGGTGCTCGACACCGCGCGCAGCACCTATCTGGCGACCGAGCACTCCGGCCCGAACGACCGCCGCGCCCGCGCCGGCCGCATCACCAAGACGCAAGCCTAGGGTCCGACCCGCCGCCCCCGGGGGACCGTTATTTGTGGATGATTTGTGGTGCGCCGCCTACGGATCGGGCGGGCCTCAGCCGCACCGCGCTCGCCGCCACCGCCAGCAGCATCGCCGCCACGACCAGCAGCGCGACGGGCAAGCTGGTCAGGTTGGCGACGAAGCCGATGCCGGCCGGGCCGGCAAGGACGCCGGCGTAGCCCAGCACCGACACCGCCGCGACCGCGCTCGCCTCGGGCATCGCGGTCTGGCGGCCGGTGAGGGTGAAGAGCGCCGGCACGATGTTGGCGCAGCCGGCGCCGACCAGCGCGTAGCCGGCTACCGCGAGCGGCCACGGCTGCGCCATCGCGGCGACGGCCAGGCCCGCGGCGGCCGTCAGCGCGCCGAGCGCCACGGTGCGCACGAGACCCATGCGCGCGACCAGCCGGTCGCCGGCAAGCCGCCCGGCCGTCATCGTCGCGGAGAACGCCGCATAGGCGAGCCCGGCCTCGGCGGCGCCGGCGTGCCGGACCAGGCGCAGCAGCACCGCGCTCCAGTCGAGCGCCGAGCCCTCGGTCAGGAAGACCGCGAAGCAGATGGCGCCGATCAGCAGCACCGCGCCGTGCGGCAACGCGAACGCGGGACCAGGCTCGGCGGCGCGGTCCGCCAGCAGCCCCCGGCGGGCCACGACGATGCTCGCCGCCATCACCGCGGCGATGGCCAGCGTCGCGTCGAGCGGCGAGGCGCCGCAGGCGATCATCCCGCTGACCGCGCCCGCGCCGGCGATGCCGCCGAGGCTGTAGAGCGCGTGGAAGCCGGACATCAACGGCCGAGCGGCCTGCCGCTCGACGACGATCGCCTGCATGTTGATCACGCAGTCCACCGATCCGAGGCTGGCGCCGAACAGGAAGAGCGCCGCCGCCATCGACGGCGCGATCGGCGCGAGCACGAGCAGTGGGAAGATCAGGCAGATCGCGGCGCCGCCGATCAGCAGCACGACGCGGCAGCCGAAACGCGCGGCGAGCGCGCCGGCTGCCGGCATCGCGACGATCGAGCCGACGCCCAGGCAGAGCAGCATGAGGCCGAGCTCGCCGTCGGTGAGCGCCAGCCGCTGTTTGGCGAACGGAACCAGCGGCGCCCAGGCGCCGGCGGCGAGCCCGATCACGAAAAACACGATCCGCGTCGCGCGCTGCTGCGCGCTCCGGCCGGCGTCGCCGGATGCGCCGGGCGCGGCCGCGGCTATTCGGCCACCATCGGCTTCGGGGCCGCGTGCTCGATCGGTCCGTGATCGGTCGGCCCCTCCCGGGGCGTGATCAGCCGCGCCAGTTTCGGCCGCAGCCACTGCTCGAAGTCGTCGACGAACTCGTAGACCACCGGCACCAGCACCAGCGACAGCGCCGTCGAGGTGATCAGGCCGCCGATCACCGCCACCGCCATCGGCTGGCGGAACTCCGAACCCTCGCCGATGCCCAGCGCCGTCGGCAGCATGCCGGCCATCATGGCCAGCGTGGTCATGACGATCGGCCGGGCGCGCTCGCGGCAGGCTTCCAACAGCGCCTCGCGCTGACTGGCGCCGGATCGCTCGCGCTCGATGGCGTACTCGACCAGCAGGATGGAGTTCTTGGCGGCGATTCCCATCAGCATGAAGAGGCCGATCATCGACGGGATCGACAGCATGGAGTGCGCCAGCAGCAGCGCCAGCATCGCGCCGGCGACGCAGAGCGGCAGCGCCGAGAGGATGGTAAGCGGTTTGAAGAAGCTGCCGAACAGCAACACCATCACGCCGTACACTAGCCCGATTCCCGAGAATAGGGCGATCCCGAAGCCGACGAACAGCTGCGTCTGGGCCTGCTGGCTGCCGATGTTCCTCTCTTCCACGACGCCGGTCGGCAGATGCCGCATGATCGGCGTGTTCTCGACCTCGTGCAGCGCGTCCGAGAAACTGGACCCGTAGGTGAGGTCGGCCAGCACGATGATGTCGTCGCGCCGGTCGTAGCGGGTGATCTCGGCCGGTCCGGCCTGGAACTCGACGTCGGCGACGCTGCCGAGCGTGGTGAGACCGCCGCTGGCGGTCGGCACCCGCAGGTCGCGCAACGTCGGCAGGCTGGCGCGGGCGGTCTCGGGGAAGCGGACGCGGATCGGCACGCGGCGATCGCCGACGTCCAGCTTGGCGACGTTGGCGTCGATGTCGCCGACCGTGGCCACGCGGGCCACCTCGGCAATGGTGTCGGCGCTGACGCCGAGCCTTGCCGCGTCCTCGGCCCGCGGCCGGATGATCACCTCCGGCGCGGGCGGCGAGGTGGCTGGGCGTGGGTCGGCCAGCGTGTGCAGCCCGGCCATCTGGCGCTGCAGGTCCAGCGCGGCGGCTTCCAGATTGTCGCCGCTGGCGCTGGAGAGCGTCACTTGCACGGTCGCCCCGCCGAAGTTCTGGCCCTGCATCGTCACCCGCGCGTCGGGGATGTCGTGGAAGGCCGGCCGGAGGCGGTCGCGGATCTGCGGCACCTTGAAGGCGCGGCGGGCCTTCAGCACCGCGATCGCCGTGCCGGACGTGACGCCGGTGGACGACGGCGCGCCGAACTGGCCCGAGCCGCCGGAGCCGACTGTGGTGAAAACGTGTTCGGTCTCCGGCTGCTTCGCCAGCAGCGCGGCCAGGCGCGCCACGGCGAGGCGGGTGTCGTCGATCGTCGAGCCGGGCGGGGTGTCGACGTCGGCCTCGTAGAAGTTGGGATTGCCCTCCGGCTGCAGGCCCTTCGGCACCACGCCCACCGCCAGCACCACCGACAGCACGAAGATGGCGAAGCCGATCAGCGAGGCGAGGATGCGGTGGTCGAGGGACCAGCGCAGCGAGCGCACGTAGATCGCCGGCAGCGGCTGGCGCGGCCTGGCCGGCTTCGCCTTCAGGAAGTAGGCGGCCAGCAGCGGGGTCAGCAGGCGCGCCACCACCAGCGAGAACAGCACCGCCACCGAGACGGTGAGCCCGAACTCCTTGAAGAACTGGCCGGGGATGCCGGGCATAAACGAGACTGGCAGGAACACCACGACGATCGCCGCGGTGGTCGCCACCACGGCCAGGCCGATCTGGTCGGCGCCCTCCATCGCGGCCGCGTAGGGCCGCATGCCGCTGTGCACCCGTTTCTCGATATTCTCGATCTCGACGATGGCGTCGTCGACCAGGATGCCGATCACCAGCGTCAGCGCCAGCAGCGAGACGATGTCGAGACTGAAGCCGGCCAGCGCCATGAAGGCGAACGTCGGGATCAGCGAGACCGGCATGGCGACCGCGGTCACCGCCGTCGCGCGCCAGTCGCGCAGGAACAGCCAGACCACCAGGGCGGCCAGCGCCATGCCTTCCAGCATGGTCTCCTTCGTCGCGGCGAAGCTGCCGCGGGTCTGGTCGACGGAGGAGAAGATCTTGCGGACGACGACTTCGGGGTGGCCGGGTGGCGAGGCCTGGGCCGCGCCCTTGACCAGTCCCAGCGCCGCATCGACGCCGTCCTCGGTGGAGACGTCGCTGGCTTCCTTGTTCTTGGTGACGTTGAAGGCCGACCACCGGCCGGCCGTCGAGCTTGGCCTCCGAGCGCACCTCGGCGGTGCCGTCGCCGACATCGGCGACGTCCGAGAGCTTGACGAAGCGGCCGCCAGCAGACGCGAACGAGAGGTTGCGGATCGCGTCGACCGTGGTCGCCGCGCCCAGCACCCGCAGCGTCTGCTCGCGCCCGCCCACCTGCACGCGCCCGCCGGCGGCGTCCTCGCTGACCTGCGCCAGCGCCTGGTTGATCTGCGGCGCGGTCACCCCCTGCGCGGCCATCCGCACCGGGTCGATGATGACATTGATCTCGCGGTCGACGCCGCCGACCCGCTCCACTTGGCCGACGCCCGCAACCGCCTGCAGGGAGCGCGAGAGGTCGTTGTCGACGACCCACGACAGGTCGGCCGCGGTCATGGTCGAGCCGGGCGCCGGCGAGACCGCGTAGGTGACGATCGGCTGGTCGTCGAAGCTCGAACCTGCTGGACCGTCGGCGGGTCGATCTCGCGCGGCAGCTGGGCGCGGACCGCCTCTACCTTGGCGCGGACGTCGTCGGTGGCCTTCTGCAGGTTGGTGCCGATGTTGAACTGGATGCGGGTGACCGACGAGCCCTGCGTCACCACCGAAGCCATCGACTGGATGTCGGTGATGCCGGAGACGGCGTCCTCGACCTGGCGGGTGACCTGGGTCTTCAGCTGCTGCGGCGCCGCGCCGACTGGGTGACGGTGACGATCACCAGCGGGAACTCGATGTTCGGGAAATTCTTCACCGGCAGCGTGAAGTAGGAGACGATCGCCGCCAGCACGAGCGCGATGAACAGCACCGCCACCGGCGTGGGGTTGCGGATCGCCCAGGCGGAGATGCGCAGCTGGCCGGGTCCGCCGCCACCGGGGCCGGGGTGCAAGATCGTCATGGCCCCGACGCCGACCAGTCCGGCTTGACGACAGTCGCCGGCGAGCAGCTGGGCGCCCGCTTTGGCGACCACCACCGAGCCGGCCGGCGGTCCGCTCAGCAGCTCGACATAGCCGTCGCCGCGGTCGCCGGTGCGGACCGGAACCTGGGCGACCTTGCCGTCGGCGCCCACCACCATCACCGAGGCGCCGTTGGCGTCGTAGCGAACGGCGGTCTCCGGCAGCACCGCCGACGGCGCGGCCGAGATCGGTGAAGCTGGCCCGGGCGAAGCCGCCGGAGCGGATGTCGGCGCGCACCGGCAGGCTGATCCGCACCTTGCCGAGCCGGCTGGTGGCGTCGACCCGCGGGCTCACCAGCCGCACCAAGCCGTCCGCCGTCGTATCGTCGGCCAGCGTCACCTTGGCGCGCACGCCCGGCCGCATCTTGGCGAAGTCGGCCTCGCCGAGGTCGGCGTTGAGCTCGATCTGGCCGTCTTGCGCCATCACGAACCAGGCCGAGGCCGCGCCGCCGGAAATGTCGCCGAGGTTGACGTTGCGCTGGATGATCTGGCCGGAAACCGGCGCGCGCACCACCATGTGCGCCAGCCGGGTCTGCATCTCGCTTCACCGAGGCCATCTGCGCGTTGACGCTGGCCTCAGCCGCCGGCGGCGGCAAAGCGGCGCTGCCTGCAACGCCTCCTCGGCGATGACGCCCTGGTTGTCGAGACCGCGCACGCGGGCGGCCTCCTTCTCGCGCTCGGTCGGCGGTGGCCTTCTGCGCGGCGGCAAGCGCCAGCTGCTGGTCGAGCTGGGCGCGCAGGATCGAGGAGTCCATCTCCGCCAGCGGCTGGCCGGCTTTCACCCAGTCGCCCTCGTCGACGTAGAGCTTGGAGACGCGATAGCCGGCGAGGTCGGGATTGATAGCGACCTGGTTGCGCGGGATCAGCACGCCCGAGGTGACGATAGCGCCGGCGATCGGGCGCATCTCGACGCGCACGACGCTGACCGCCCGCCCGGCCTGGGCCGGCGCGGGCGGCGCCTTGGCCGCACAGGCCGCCAAGCCGACCGCCACGGCGGCCGCCATTCCCCATCTGGTCATGGTTGCGAGCCGCTTCATTGCGAGCGGGAGGCCGTTTCCGTTGTCTGGTAATCCCATCCGCCGCCAAGCGCCTTATAGGTCTGTATTGCACGGCGCAACGCCTGCACCCGCTGCGCCGTGAGCTGCGTGCGGTCGGTGCTCCAGGTCTCTTCGGCCGCGAGCACCGCGGTCACGTCGTCTATGCCGAGATTGTAGCGCAGGCGCCCGTCGTCGTAGGCGCGGCGCGCGCGGGTCACGCCATCCTCCAGGATCTTCACCCGCCGCTCGTCGGAGGCGAGCAGCACAAGCGCGTTCTCCGAATCGCCATAGGCATTCTTGACCGCCACCTCATAGGCGATGACGGCCTCTTCGGCGCGCGCGCCCTGCGCCTTGGCGTCGGCCAGCAGGCGGGGAATGTCGAGCACCGGCTGGTCGAGGTTGGCCCCGAGCGACCAGTATTTGGTGGTGGTGGTCTGCTGTTGCGGCGCCAGGATCAGCGGGATCAGGCTGATCAGCCCGACGCCCGGGGCCACGTCGCGGGCCAGCCCCAGGGCCGGCACGAAGGTCAGGTTGGGGAACAGCTGGTCCTTGGCGAGCGCGGTGCGGATGGTGGCCGCGCGCATCTGCTCGTCCGCCTCGCGCACGTCGGGCCGCCGCTGCAGCAACTCGCCCGGCACCGCTTCGGGCAGCGGCGGCGCGTCCGGCACGTCGGCGGTCAGCGGCAGGTTCTCGACCGGCTCGGCGCCGCGGCCGATCAGGATCAGCAGCGTGCGCTGGGCGGCGTGTTGCTGGGCCTCCAGGCCGTCGATGCTCGACTTGGCCTGGGCGAGATCGCCAGCGATGCGGTCTGCATCCGACCGGGGACCGAGGCCGTGCTCGAGCTTGACCGTGGCGGTGTTCAAGAGCCCGGTCTCGATCGTCACCTGTTCCTTGGCGTCGTTGATCTGGATCGCCAGCCCGCGCGCCACGAAGTACTGATCGGCGACGTCGGCGACCAGGGTCGCGCGGGCGGCCTCGATGTCGAACCGCGTCGCCGCGTAGTCGGCGCGGACCGCCTTGCGCTCCAGCCTGAGCGCGCCGAGGAAATCGACCTCCCAGCTGGGCTTGAAGTCGGCGTGGAGGTTCTCGTTGACGCCGCCGACGGGGATCAGCGACGAGGGCGCGCCGCCGATCGGCGTGGTGACCACGCGGGAGGCGCCGCCGGTCAGGTCGCCGGTCGGGTAGGTCTGCCAGATGCCGCTGGTCTCGGTGGCGCCGGCTTCCTTCAGCCTGGCGATCTCGGTCTTGACGTCGGGGCTGCCGGCGAGCGCCTGCGCTTCCAGCTGGTTCAGCTCGTCGTCGCCGAAGATCAGCCACCACCGATCGAGCTGCTGGACGCTGAGATCCTGGCCGCCAGCCGGCGCCTCGAAGGCCTGCGGCAGGGTGACATCGGGCTTGCGAACGCCGGACGCACAGCCGCTCAGCGCCAGCACGGCGGCGCCGGCGAGCAGCCCGAAAAGCAGCCCCGAAACCGGCTTCGGCGGCGCACGGCCAATCTTCACCATTGGCTCCCGTGAGCAAGGCGAGCGTCGAATCATCGGAGAATAAGGCAAATCCCCGCGCGCCATCCCACCCCGCGCGCCGCATGACATATGCGCAGGCGCATGCGATTGCATCCCGGTGTTTCAGTTCGCCGCAGCCCTGCGGCGGTGCTGCAACAGGCTTGAGCCTGGGCGAGCGGAGGTCGCGGACATGGCTGGAAGCATCAGGATCGGCGTCGGCGGCTGGACCTTCGAGCCCTGGCGCGGCGTCTTCTATCCGAAGGACGTGAAGCAGAAGGACGAGCTCGCCTACGCCAGCCGCCATCTGACCGCCATCGAGATCAACGGCACCTACTATTCCACCTTCAAGCCCGACAGCTGGAAGAAGTGGCGCGACGAGACGCCGGAGGGCTTCGTCTTCGCGGTGAAGGGCTCGCGGTTCACCACCAACCGCCGCGAGCTGGCCGGCGCGGGCGAGTCGCTCGAGCGCTACTTTGCGCAAGGCGTGGCCGAGCTCGGCGAGCGGCTCGGCCCGTTCCTCTGGCAGCTGCCGCACACCAAGAAGTTCGACGCGGCCGACCTGGAGGGCTTCTTCTCGCTGCTGCCGAAGGAGCTCAACGGGATCCGGCTGCGCCACGCGCTGGAGCCCCGGCACGACAGCTTCTGCACGCCGGCCTACCCGGCGCTGCTTGCGCAAGCACGGCATCGCCAACGTCTACGCCAAGCACCATCGCTATCCGGAGATCGCCGACCTCTCGACCGACTTCGTCTACGCCCGGCTGCAGACCGGCGACGACGCGGTGGAGACCGCCTACACGCCGGCCGAGCTGGACGGCTGGGCGGCGCGGCTGAAGACCTGGGCCGCCGGCGGTGCGCCGGACGACCTGCCGATCGTCGACGCCGCCCACGCCGCCGCGAAGACCCCGCGCGACGTCTTCGCCTTCATCATCCACGAGGGGAAGATCCGCGCCCCGGCCGGCGCGATGGCGCTGATCGAGCGGTGCAAGTGAGCGCGCCGCCCGGTTGCGGGGAAGTGATTATTATGTAATTACTGATGTATGAAAGTCCCGATCGTTGCTATCGGCAATTCCCGCGGCGTCCGCTTGCCGAAAGCGATCCTGGAACAGGTCGGCTTTGGAACTGAGGCGGACCTGTGGGTGCAAGACGGCCACATAGTGCTGGCGCCGTCTACGACGCCAAGGCGTGGCTGGGCGGAGGCTTTCGCGGCGGCGCCAGGACCAATGACCGATGAGGACGCTGACTGGCTCGAGGCTCCTCTCAGCGACGACGAGTGGTGAGGCGGTTCGAGGTTTGGATCGTGCGGTTGGACCCCGTGCTCGGGTCCGAGATAGGCAAAACGCGTCCCGGCGTGATCGTCTCGCCCAATGAGGCCAATGAAGCGCTGCGCACCGTGCTCGTCGCGCCGCTGACCTCGGTGCGCCGGGCTTGGCCAACGCGTGTGCCGGTTGCTGTGGGCGGCGTTAACGGCGACGTTGCGCTCGATCAAATTCGAGCAGTCGACAAACGGCGGCTTGGACCGAGAATTGGCGACTTGACCCTGGACGAGCAGTCGGCGGTGGGTGATCGTTTGATCGAAATGTTCACCCGCTATTCGATCGGCGCTTGCCATCCCGTGTCGCCCGCGCATTAATGCGTAGCGACACTCCGCGTTTTCGCGACGGGGTGCGCCCGGAGGCCTCAGGACATGCCCAAGCTCGCAGACCGCTATCCGTTCCCCGCGCCGGAAGGCTCGCAACTGGCAGGTGCCGCAGGACTTCGACGTCACTTCAACTGGGACTACGACGAGGGCCGCGCCGACCATGATGGGTCTCTACCGCAAGGGCGATGGAGATGCAGTGGAACGCCGAGACGCGGATCGACTGGTCGCCAGGAGCTCGACGAGGACAATCCCGAGCAGCTGCCCGAGGAGATGCTGCCGATCAGCGGCATGGCCGAGTACGAGGCGATGTCGCGCCAAGGAGAAGGCCAAGGTCCGCCGCCACTTCCAGGGCTGGCAGATCAGCCAGTTCATGCAGGGCGAGCAGGGCGCGCTGATCTGCGCGGCGAAGATCGTCACCCAGGTGCCCGACATCGATTCCAAGTTCTACGCCTCCACCCAGGTGATCGACGAGGCGCGCCACGTCGAGAGCTACAAGCGCCTGCTGGAGAAGTTCGGCGTCGCCTATCCGATGACGCCGCCGCTGCAGGAGCTGATCGACCAGGTGCTGCGCGACTAGCCGCTGGGACATGACCTACCTCGGCATGCAGGTGGTGATCGAAGGCCTGGCGCTGGCCGCCTTCCAGCAGATCCGCGACCACGCCCAGAACCCGCTGGCCGCCGCCGTGAACGCCTACGTGATGCAGGACGAGAGCCGCCACGTCGCCTTCGGGCGCCTGGCGCTGCGCGACTACTATCCGCAGCTGACCCAGAAGGAGCGCGACGAGCGCGAGGAGTTCCTGCTGGAGGCCTGCTACCTGATGCGCGACCGCTTCGACGCGGTCGAGGTGTGGAAGACGCTCGGCCTCGACCCGGCGCGCTGCGCCGAGCACATGTACGATAGCGGCTTCATGGAGATGTTCCGCTCGTCGCTGTTCACCCGCATCGTGCCGATCGTGAAGGACATCGGCCTGTGGGGCCCGACCATCCGCAAGGGCTACGAGGAGATGGGCATCATCGGCTTCGCCGAGACCGACGTGCAGGCGCTGCAGGAGGCCGACGACACCATCGCCAAGGACTTCGACGCCCGCAGCGCCTACGTCGCAGAGCGTCGCCGCCCGCGCCGCGGCGCTGGAGCCGGCGGAGTAGCCCCATCGGTTGGGGCGAGGCCCGCCCCATGAAGATGCGTGAGCTGGAGGCGCGTAGCGGGGTCGGGCGGGAGACCATCCGCTACTACATCCGCATGGGCCTGTTGCCGGCGCCGGCCAGGGCCAAACCCAACGTCGCGGACTATGCGGATGAGCACGTCCGGCGCCTCGCGTGATCAAGCGGCTGCAGGCCGAGCGCCACCTGCCGCTGGGCTTCATCAAGAGGTGCTGGACAGGCCGAACGCCGGCGAGATCGCGCCGCTGCCGGGGCTCGACGCGCTGATCGCCGCCAGCCTCGGCGTCGCGCCGGCGAACGGCGGCACGCCGCTGGCCGAAGCTGCCGCGCAGGCCGGGCTCACGCCCGCCGAGCTGGAGGTGCTGGTGCGGGACGGGGTGGTCGAGGCGCCGGGCGGGACGCTGGCGCCGCTCGATCTCGCCATCGCCAGGGCCTGGGGCCGCGTGAAGGCGGCCGGCTACAACCCCGAGGCCGGCTTCTTCGCCGAGGACGCGGCGATCTACGTCGAGGCGCTGGAGCCGCTGGCGCGCCGCGAGATCGAGCGCTTCTACGGCCGCCTCGCCGGCTCGGGCACGGTCGAGGACGCGGCGCGGCTGGGCCAGGCCGGCATCGAGCTGATCAACGAGCTGATCGCGCTCATCCGCACCCGCATCCTGCTGCGCCTCGTCGCCGAGAACCAACGCGCGCGCCGGCTCTTGACCAACCCGGCGTCACGGTCGCTGGTGTCGCCCAAAGCCTAAGGAGACGCGCCGATGACCCCCGACGACCTGATGTTCAAGCCGGACCTGATGAAGGGCCACCGCATCCTGATCACCGGCGGCGGCACCGGGCTCGGCAAGGAGATGGCCGAGGGCTGTCTGATGCTGGGCGCCGAGGTGCTTCATCTGCGGCCGGCGCGGCGGCGTGCTGCAGGAGGCCGCCGACGAGCTGATGGGCCGGCACGGCGGCAAGGTGGTCCCGATCGCCTGCGACATCCGCGTGCCGGAGGCGATCCACGACATGATGGACGAGATCTGGTCGGGCGGCGCGCTCACCGGCCTCGTCAACAACGCCGCCGGCAACTTCATCAGCCGCACCGAGGACCTCTCGACCCGCGGCTTCGACGCCATCTCCAACATCGTCTTCCGCGGCTCGTTCTTCGTCACGCTGGACGCCGGCAAGCGCTGGCTGGCGGAGAAGAAGAAGGCCTCGGTGGTCTCGATCCTGACCACCTGGGTCTGGTCGGGCGGGCCGTTCACCGTGCCGTCGGCGATGTCGAAGGCCGGGCTCAACGTGATGACCCAGTCGCTGGCGGCCGAGTGGGGCAACCGCGGGGTGCGCTTCAACGCCATCGCGCCCGGCCCCTTCCCCACCGAAGGCGCCTGGGCGCGGCTCAACCCGGGGACCGCCGCCGACGGCGGCGGCGGGCGCCAGCAGACCGGCAGCCCGCTCGGCCGCGGTCGGCGAGATGCGCGAGCTGGCCAACCTCGCGGTCTACCTGCTGCACCCGCTGTCGGAGTACGTGAACGGCCAGACCATCGCCATCGACGGCGGCGGCTGGAACGCCGGCGGCGGCGGCTTCCAGTCGCTGCGCAACTGGACCGACGAGCAGTGGGACGCGGCGCGCGCCTCGATCCGGGGCGCCAACGAGAAGGACCGGGCCAAGCGCACCGTCTGATCGCCGGGGAACAGGGTTAATCGCGGGCTAACCGACGTCGTTAATCAGCTCTTAAGGGGCGGCGAGTCAGGCTCGCCGCTCGTGCTCGCCCGCCTCGCCATCTCCCTGCTGCTGATCGCCCCGCCCATCGCGCTGGCGGCCGACGCGCCGCCCGGCGGCGGCAAGATCACCGTCGTCGCGCCGCCGCCGAAGGCTGCCGTCGCGCACCGCCGCCGACGCCGGTCCCGCCGCCGATGCGCCCGATGCGGCCACCGCCTCGCCCGACGCCTCCTCCTGCCGGATGGACTGCGCCAACAGCTACTACGCCTGCCGCGTCGACGATCAGAGCGGCAGCTGCGGCGGCGCCTGGAGCCAGTGCGTCGCCACCTGCAACACCCCCAACCTCGCCCCGGCCTTCTCGACGGCGCCGTAAGCCCACCTAACGACCCATCGTCCGTCAGCGGTGGACTTCAAGCGCTCGGCGCCCGATCCTAGGGCGATGGCAGATGTGGCGTATCTCAACCCTGGCAAGCGCGAGCAGACCAAGCTCGCCAACCGCCAGGCCATCCTCGACGCCGCCCGCGCCGTGTTCCGCGAGCTGGGCTTCGAGGTCGCCACGGTGCGCGACATCATCCGCCGCACCGGGCTCTCGGTCGGGGCCTTCTACAACTACTACCGCTCCAAGGAGGAGGTGGTCGCCGCGCTGGCCGACGACGGCGCGCGGCGCTTCCGCCCGATCCTGCATGCCGAGTACCTGAAGGCCAGCGACTTCGAGTCCTACCTGCGCGGCGCCATCGCGCGCCTACTTCGAGTTCGTCGCCGCCGAGGCCGCCGCGCTGGGCAAGAACGACCCCCACGAGCCCGAGCACCTTCACGCGCAACACGCCCGAGATGCTGGCCGTGCACGACGAGGTGCGCACCGCCTTCGCCGACGTGATGGAGCGCGGCCGCGCGCCGCGGGTCGACGTCGACTACCTGGCCGCCGCCTGCATCGCCATCGTGCGCGAGGTCGGCGACCGGATGCTGCTGCGCGAACCGCTGGACGTACCGGCCGCCGTGGAGTTCTGCGTCGCGCTGATCCTCGGCGGGCTGGCGGCGGCGCCCAGGGTGGCGCCGGGCGCCGCGCCCGAGGCGCCGCACTGACGGACCTGCCATGGCCGATCCGGCGATCCAACGGGCGGCGCTGAAGGGCGTCCTGTCGCTGCCGCGGCCGATGCTGCGGCTGCTGGCAGGCGGCGGCCGTGGTCTACCGCGGCGGGCGCACGCTCGATCCCCGGCTGCAGTTCCTGAGCTGGCAGGCGCGCGGCGGCCCGCGGTTCTCGCGACTGACGCCGCCGGAGGCGCGGCTGGTCGGCGGCGCAGCTGCTCAGGACCTATGAGGGCGGGCTCGAGCCGGGCCTCGCCATCGAGACGCTGCGACTCGACACGGAATCCGGGTCAGCTTGACGCGCGCGCCTATCGCCCGGCCGACCAGGACCCCGCCGCGCCGGTGCTGGTGTTCGCCCACATGGGCGGCGGCGTGATCGGCGACCTCGACACCGCCCATCTCTTCTGCGGCATCCTCGCCGCGGTCGCGCGCTGCGCCGGTGCTGTACGTCGACTACCGCCTGGCGCCCGAGGATCGCTTCCCGGCCGGCCTCGACGACCTGCTGGCGGCCTACCGCTGGGCGCTGACCAACGCCGGCCGCTTCGGCGCGCCGGCCGGCATGGCGGCGATCGGCGGCGATTCGATGGGCGGCCAACTTCGCCGCGGTGATCTGCCAGGAGCTGCGCCGCCACGGCGAGCCGCAGCCGGCCCTGCAGCTCCTGATCTACCCGGTGGTCGACGTCGCCAGCGAGACCGCCTCGATGACCACCTACGCCGACGCCTAGCCGCTGTCGCGCGACCTGACGGACTGGTTCCTCGGCCACTACCTCGGGCCTGGCGACGATCCGACCGATCCCGCGCGTCTCGCCGATCAAGGCGGACGACCTCGTCGGGCCTCGCCCCGGCGGTGGTCGCCACCGCCGGCTTCGATCCGCTGGTCGACCAGGGCGAGGCCTACGCCGAAGCGGCTGAAAGAGGCCGGGACGCCGGTCGTCTATCGCTGCTACGACAGCCTCTGCGCACGGCTTTGCGGCCTTCACCGGCGTCGTCCCGGCGGCCGACGTCGCCTGCCGGGAGATCGCCGGTCTGGTGCGCGAGGCGATCTGCGAAGGGGACGAGATGCGCTGATGCGGGCGCTGGTGGTCGAGGAGCTGGCGCCGGACTACGCCGGCTGCGTGCTGAAGGAGATTCCGACGCCCGATCCGGGGCCTGGCGAGGTGCTGGTCAAGGTGCGCGCCGCGGCGGTCAACTTCCCCGACCTGCTGCAGACCCGCGGCGAATACCAGCACAAGCCGCCGCTGCCGTTCATCCCGGGCCTGGAGATGGCCGGCGAGTGGTGGCCAAGGTCGGCGAGGGCGTCGACCGCTGGAAGGTCGGCGACGCGGTGGTCGGCGGCGCGCGCATCGGCGGCTTCTCGGACGATGGCGCTGACCTTCGCGCAAGGCCTGCGCCCCAAGCCCGAGCGCTGTCAGCTTCGGCCAGGCGGCCGGCTTCGGCGCGGCCTACCTCACCGCCTACGTCTCGCTGGTCCGCCGCGCCGAGGTCGAGCCTGGCGAATGGGTGCTGGTGCACGGCGCGGCCGGCGGCGTCGGGCCTGGCCGTGCGTCGATCTCGCCAAGGTGCTGGGCTGCCGGGTGATCGCCGCCTCGGCCTCGGACGCCAAGCTGGCGGTGATCGCAGGACGAGTACGCGCCGGACGCCATGGTGAACGTCACCGGCGGCTTCCGCGAGCGGGTCAAGGAGCTCACCGGCGGGCGCGGCGCGGACGTGGTCTACGACCCGGTCGGCGGCGACGTGTTCGACGAGAGCGTGCGCTGCATCGCCTTCAACGGCCGCCTGCTGGTGGTCGGCTTCACCTCCGGCCGCATCCCGACCATCTCGGTCAACATGCCGCTGATCAAGGGCTTCTCGGTGATGGGCGTGCGCGCCGGCGAGTACGGCCGCCAGTTCCCCGAGAAGCGGCCGCGAGAACGCCGCGGCGATCTGGAAGCTGGCCGACGAGGGCAAGCTGAAGCCGCGGGTCTACAAGGAATATGCCGCTCGACGACTGGCGCGCGGCGTTCGACTTGCTCGGCCGACCGCCAGGTGATCGGCAAGTCGGTGATCTCGCCCTGACATGCGCCCGGGTCGAGCGCGGACCGCCGCCGACGCTGCGTCTCGATCCAGGCGCTGCGCGGCCTGGCGGCGCTCTCGGTGGTGATCTTCCACGCCTTCCAGTGGCTGGACGACCCGTTCTGGATCGGGGCTGCCGGGGTCGACGTCTTCTTCGTCATCAGCGGCTACATCATCTGGACGGTCGGCAGCGGCCGCCGAGGCCAGCCCCGGTGTCTTCTTCTGGCGCCGGCTGACCCGCGTCGCGCCGGCCTACTGGCTGGCGACCGGCGTCGTGATCGCGATCGCCGCGCTCTGGCCGCGGCTGATGCCGCAGGTCTCGCTGTCGCCGCGCGGCACATCGCGCTGTCGTTCGCCTTCATCCAGCATCACGACCCGCGCGGCTTGCCATTTCCGCTGCTGCCGCCGGGTTGGAGCCTGGATTTCGAGGCGGTGTTCTACGGCCTGTTCGCGCTGGTGCTCTTCGCGCCGCGAGCGCTTCCGCTTCCGGCTGATCCTCGCGGCGCTCGGCGCCGTGATGCTGTTCGGCCTCATCGATCCGCCAGCTTACGAGCTGGGCGCCAACCCGATGATGCTGCAGTTCGCCGCCGGCGTCTGGCTGGCGCGGCGCGCGCAGCACGGCCGGCGAACCGTCCCGCGAGACCGGGCTGCTGCTGGTCGCCGGCGGCGCGGCGCTGCTGGCCGCGATGTGGCTGACCGGTTTCCGCAGCGACCTCTTCCGGCCGCTGCTCTGGGGCGTCCCGGCGGCGATGATCGTCGCCGGCGCGTTGGCGTTGGAGCCGCTGTCGCGCGCCACGGCGCCACGCGCGCTGATCGCGCTCGGCAACGCCTCCTACGCCATCTACCTCTGCCATTTCGTCACGGTCGACCTGACCGCGCGGCGCCATGGGCGTGCTGAACCCCTGGGTGTTCGTCCCGACCGCCGGCTCCTGCATCTCGATCAGCCGCCGGGCTGCGCGCTTCCACCGTCTGATCGAGCGGCCGCTGATCGCCGGCGTGCGGCGGATTGCCGGCGCTGTTGGCGCTCGCAACGTCGCCGGAGTTCGCACGCTGACGCCGTCGGGCGGCAGGCGCCATGAGCGGGCCTGCCATCGACCGGCGGCCTCGCGGACTATCGCGCGGCTGGTCTTCGAGGGCCGCGACGTGCAGCCGACGTTCGACGCGCTGCTGGCCCGGGCATCGGCGACGCCTGCCGACGCCGGCGCCATGCTCGATCTGTCGACGCTGCTGCAACTGGTCGGCCAGCGCGAGCAGGGACTGGCGCTGCAGGCCGACGCGCTCGCCCGCCAGCGCCACTATCGCAAGCGGATCGGGACGGGCGAGGGGCCGCGTCTGCTGGCGCTGGTCGCCGCCGGCGACCTGATGGCCTCGACGCCGGTGGAGTTCCTGCTGACCGGCTGGAACGGCGAGCTGGACCTGGTCTTCCTGACCCCCGGCGACCGGCTGGGCGGCATCCCCGAACACGACATCGCCATCCTGGCGGTGGGCGAATCGGACGCCAACGCGCCGATCCTGGCGCAGCTGGCCGGGATCGTTCCGCGCTGGCCAAGGCCGATGCTGAACGCGTCGCCGGACGCCATCCGGGCGCTCGGCCGCGATCGCGCGCCGGCGAAGCTCGCCGGCGCGCCGGGCCTCGTGCGCCCCGCCGACCCGCCGTCTTTCCAGGGCCGAGCTCGCCGCCGAGCACGACGGCTTCCCGGTCATCGTCCGCCCGGTGGGTTCGCACGCCGGGGCCGGCCTGGAGAAGCTCGACGATCCCGCCGACCTTGCCGGCTACCTGGCGCGCCAGCCCGGCGAGGCCTTCTACGTGCAGCCGTTCGTCGACTACGCGGGACCCGACGGGCGCTTTCGCAAGCTGCGCATCGCGCTCGTGGATGGCCGCCCGTTCATCGTCCACATGGCCGTCTCCGACCACTGGATGGTCCACTACCTGAACGCCGGCATGGCCGAGGACGCCGGCAAGCGGGCCGAGGAAGCCGCGATGATGGCGGGCTTCGAGACCGGCTTCGCGGCGCGCCACGCCGACGCGTTCGAGGCGCTGCACGCCGCGTTCGGCCTGGACTACTTCGCCATCGACTGCGCCGAGGACCGCGACGGGCCGGCTGCTGCTCTTCGAGGCCGACACCGCCATGATCGTCCACGACATGGATCCGCCCGGACCTCTACCCCTACAAACGGCCCGCCATGGTCAGGCTGTTCGCGGCGTTCCAGGCGCTGATCGCGTCACGCCTGCCCTGACCATCGACCCCCTCTATCCAGCGCATGAGATCAATCGATTGGACCTGTCCCCGCCCGCGGCCTAGGACGGTCGCGCGTTCGGGCCTCTGCGGCCCGCCCATATTCGAGAGGATGAGACCCATGTCGCTTGCGAGCAGCAAGACCGTGCAGAACCTGCGCGACGCCTTCGCCGGCGAGAGCCAGGCGAACCGCCGCTACCTCTACTTCGCCCAGAAGGCCGACGTCGAAGGCTACAACGACGTCGCCGCCGTGTTCCGCTCCACGGCCGAGGGCGAGACCGGCCACGCCCACGGCCACCTGGAGTTCCTCGAGGAGGTCGGCGACCCGGCCACCGGCCTGCCGATCGGCCCCACCGGCGAGAACCTCAAGGCCGCCATCGCCGGCGAGACCCACGAGTACACCGACATGTACCCCGGCATGGCCCGCACCGCCCGCGACGAGGGCTTCGAGGAGATCGCCGACTGGTTCGAGACCCTGGCGAAGGCCGAAAAGTCCCACGCCGGCCGCTTCCAGCGCGCCCTCGACACGCTGGAGTAGCGCGAGCGCCATCGTCCCCCTCCGCGCCTGGGGAGGGTCGGCGACCGCGGAGTGCGCCGGGGCTCGCCGGCGTGCGGACGACTGACACGCCACGCTAGCCCCGGCCTGCTCGAAGCGAGCCCCCCGACCGCTGACGCGGTCTGCCCCTCGAGGGGGCGGAGAGCGACGGCCCATGACCGACACCCCGACCACACCGCCGCGCGAAGGCTCGCTGGAGGCGCCGTTCCGCCACCCGATCGCCTGGCGCGATCCGGACTTCTACGACCTCGGCAAGGTCGAGGCGGAGATGGAGCGGGTGTTCGAGATCTGTCACGGCTGCCGCCGCTGCTTCAATCTCTGCAACTCTTTCCCCCGCCTGTTCGACATGATCGACGAGGGCGCCGACCGGCGAGATCGACGGCGTGCCGAAGGCGAAGCTACGGCGAGGTCACCGAGGCCTGCACGCTCTGCGACATGTGCTTCATGACCAAGTGCCCCTACGTGCCGCCGCACGAGTGGGCGGTCGACTTCCCGCACCTGCTGCTCCGCCACCGCGCCGCCAAGCGCAAGGCGGAGGGCGGCGAGTGGGTGCGCGAGCAGCTGGGTGAGACCGACCGCAACGGCAAGCTCGCCGCGCCGGTCGCGCCGCTGGCCAACTGGGCGAGCGCCAAGGGCAACGCGCTGACGCGGCCGCTGATGGAGGCGACGCTCGGCATCGACCGCGACGCGCTCTTGCCGCAGTACCACTCGAAGAAGGCGACCGACCTGCGCCGTCCCCGCGCCCGATCCGGCCGGCCCGGCCTTCGGCAAGCGCAAGGCGGTGATCTACGCCACCTGCTTCGCCGACTATAACCAGCCCGCCACCGCCGCTGCCGCGCTGGCGGTGCTCGCCCGGCAGGGCGTCGAGGCCGAAGCTGGTCTATCCGGTCTGCTGCGGCATGCCGCAGCTGGAGGCCGGCGACCTTGCCGAGGTGGCCGAACGCGCCGACACGCGTCGCCGCCGAGCTTGCGCCGCTGCATCGCCGACGGCTGGGACGTCGTCACCCTCACCGCCAGCTGCGGCCTGATGATGAAGTTCGAGTGGCCGCTGATCCTGCCCGAGAACGAGGCGGTCCGCACGCTCTCCAGCGCCACGCGCGACATCTGCGAGTACGTCGTCGGCGCTCTCCAAGGCGCACGGCCTCGCGCGCGGGCCTCAGCCCCGTCGAGGGCGGCGTCACCCTGCACCACGCCTGCCACGCGCGGGCCCAGAACATGGGCGCCAAGTCGGCCGAGATGCTGCGGCTGATCCCCGGGACCAAGGTCGACCTGGTCGAGCGCTGCTCAGGGCCACGGCGGCACCTTCGGGGTGATGAAGGAGACCCACGCCATCGCCGTGAAGGTCGGCAAGCCCGCCGCCCGGCTGGTCGCCCAGAAGGCCAACGAAACGCTGTGCTCGGACTGCCCGCTCGCCTGCCAGCACCTCGGCGAGCTGGTCGGCGCCGAGCCGGGTCCGCGCAGCCGCGCCGAGGCGCACCCGATCGAGATGCTGGCCCGCGCCTACGGCCTCGCCTGAAGGAGCCCTAAGACCATGCCCGCCGCCGAGCGCCGCATCACCGCCGCCGACATCTCAGCCGATCGAGGCCTTCGCCGCCGAGCGCAAGGCGCGCCGCGCCGCGCTGTTGCCCGTCAAGCGTCTGCGCCGCATCGCGCTGGGGCCCTGGTGCACGGTCTATTTCGAGAGCTTCGAGACCATGCTGTTCCAGGTGCAGGAGATGCTGCTGCATCGAGAAGGGCGGCGAGGCGCAGCTGGCCGACGAGCTGGCCGCCTACAATCCGATGATCCCGCAAGGCGCGCGAGCTGACCGCCACCGCTGATGTTCGAGATCGACGATCCGGCCCGCCGCGCCCGCGTGCTGGCCGAGCTTGGCGGCGTCGAGGACCACTTCTTCCTGGAGGTGGGCGGAACCGCGCGCCGCCGCCGTGCAGGAGGGCGACATCGAGCGCACCCGCGAGGACGGCAAGACCTCGTCGGTCCACTTCCTGCACTTCCCGCTCGCGCCCGCCCAGGCCGCCGCGTTCCGCGCCCCGAACGCCCGCGTGCTGGTCGGCTGCGACCACCCGCGCTACGCCCACCTCGCCGTGCTCTCCGACGAGACCCGCGCCGAGCTGGCGAAGGACCTGGCGTAGGCTACTTCGAACCCGGAACCGCCGGTGCGCTCGGCGCCGAGGGCGCGTGGATGTTCACGTCGACGGTCTTGGACGTGTGGAATCCGTTCGAGAACACCAGCACCCCGATGACCGCGACGACGACCACCAAGCCACCCACGACGATCCCGAGGCCCGCGCCTCCGCCACCACCACCTTCAGCCATGATCCGATCCTCCCTTTTGTGACCCGGCTGAAATGTGCGTCGGCGCAGCAAGTTCCGCCGCCACCCGGCCCCGACCGGCCGGTTGCGCCACAAATCACCACAGATAACCGTCCCCGACGCTCCGAGCGGGCCGCACCGTTGACCGTAAATCGCCGATAGTAACGGCGGCCTGATTGTGGCGGATATCTTCTTGCCCCACCGGCAGGGCGCTGCAACGCACCCCCCTGGTCGATCGACGATGTCAAAGACCCCGCCGGCGCCGAACGCCGGACCGGGGCAACCAGCGCAGCGGGAATGACCGCCGTCAAGTCAATTTCGCTACCGGAAGTGACCCCGGTGTGATTGGTCGCCGGAGTCGCAATCCTCGATCCGCTGAGACCCTGCCCGGCGCCACACGGCGCACGGTTCGTGCTAGAACGCCGCCCGCCGGTCCGTTGCGGCCGGCCCGACGCGGCGTATTTCAAACGGGAGCATTTCTCAGATGATCGAGCTCTATTTCTGGCCCACCGGCAACGGCAAGAAGGTGGTCATCCTGCTCGAGGAAGCGGGCATTCCCTACCAGATCAAGCCGGTGAACATCGGCCGCGGCGACCAGTTCGAGCCGGACTTCCTGAAGATCGCGCCGAACAACCGGATGCCGGCCATCGTCGACACCGACCCGATCGGCGGCGGCGCGCCGCTCTCCATCTTCGAAAGCGGCGCCATCATGATGTACCTGGCCGAGAAGGCCGGGAAGTTCTGGCCGCAGGAGCCGCACAAGAAGTACGAGGTCGCCCAGTGGTGCTACTGGCAGACCGGCAACCAGGGCCCGAAGATGGGCGAGCAGGGCAACTTCGCCCGCGCCGCGCAGGACCCCAAGAACGGCGACCTGCACTATGCGACGAAGCGCTTCGGCGACGAGGTCCACCGGCTCTACGGCGTCATGAACCTCGGTCTCCACGGCAAGCAGTACCTGGCGGCCGGCGAGTACACGATCGCCGACATGATCTGCTATCCGTGGTCGGTGAACTGGAAGATGCGCGGCATCGACCTGGAGGAGTTCCCGAACGTGAAGCGCTGGCTCGCCGAGATCGAGGCGCGGCCCGGCCGTGCAGAAGGCGATGGCGCTGGGGCCGGAGTTCCGCGAGGACCCGGCGTCGGTCAGCGACGAAGAGAAGGCGCGCCGCGCCGGCCTCTTGGCCAACCAGCGCGCCCAGGCGGTGCCGAAGGCCTGGGCCGCGGCGGCCGCCGAATGAGGCGATCGGCCGCGGCGCTCGCGCTGCTGCTGACCGCGGGTCTCGCCGGGACGGCCGTGGCCGCCGATCCGGCGGCGCGCGCCCCGGAGGAGACCAGCGCGCCCGACGCCAACCTCTTCGTCTATCGCGACACCGCCAGCCCCGCCGCCTGCGCCGCCCAGCTCTACCTCGACGGCAAGCTGTTCGCGGCGCTGCCGCAGCACAGCTACACCTCGCTGACGGTGCGCCCGGGCCAGCACCAACTGCGAGTTCCGCTGGGCCTCGAATTGCGGCCACGGCGACGTCACCGACCAGCTCCAGATCGCCGACCGCCGCCTCTACTACTTCGCGCTCACCGGCGACGCCCAGGTGAGGCGCGACCCGCTGAGCCCCGGCTACGCCACCGACCTGCACGAAACCACCACCCTCACCCCGGTCGACCCGGACGAGGGGGTGCAGGCGGTGGCCGCGTGCTGCCGGTTCATGCGGGCGTACGGGAGGTTCTGAGCGGGCTCGCCGGCATGAGGTCGACCCAGGGTGTCGCTGGGGCGCGTCGCCGTGCGAGCACGGGGTTCGTCCGATTGAACGCTACGCAGCGGCGGGCAACGATGTTACGCTCCGCTCGTGGCAGAGCTTGACCTTGTCAGCGCTGACCCTGGGGCGTCGCTAACTGGAGTTCTGGGGTCCGGCCGGGTTGGAGGAAAATCGCGCTGGCCGCTTTGTGCCGGCTGATCGGCTTGGATTTCCGTCGAGGCATGTTGGACTAGGGGGCGCGATACATGTCGCAGGACCACCTGGGACTGTTCGATACGCCACCTGACCGGCGTGAAATCCGGGTCAGTCTCGTCATCGTCGGCCTGCTGTGCGCCGCCCTCCTGCTGGTGCTGCCAGTGCGTGACGTTCGATTGCACGAGTTCGATGCTTTCATCCCCATGATCGACGCGATCATGTTGGTCGCCGAGCTCATTGTCGCCGCCCTGCTTTACGCCCAGGCCGCCATCTTTCGGTCCAGAGCGCTGATCGTTCTGGCCACGGGCTATCTCTGCACTGCATTGCTCATCGTTCCACACGCGCTGACGTTTCCCGGCGCCTTTGCGCCGAGCGGACTACTCGACGCTGGCCTCAATACTACGTCGTGGATCGCATTCCTGCGGCGGATGGTGTTTCCCGTCGTTCTCATGCTTTACGTTCATCTCAAGCGGTCGATGCAATGGAGAAAGTCGAAACTGAAGGACCAGCGGCGAGCATCTATCGTATGGGTGTTGGCAGCGTTTGCGCTGGCGACGGCGGTTACAGTTCTCGCAACAGCCGGGCACGACTTGCTTCCGCCATTCTATACAGCCGAGTTGACACTGATCCATACCTACGCATTTTCTATGAGTTGGCGTTGTTCGCGTTATTGCTTGTTGCGACGATCTGGCTATTCCGGCGCGAAGCTCGGTGCTCGATATGTGGCTGCTGGTGGCCTTCTCGGGCTGGCTGATCCAGTCGCTCCTCATCCTGACACTGAGAAGCCGCTTCACGGCTGGCTGGTACTGGCTGTACCTGATGACGCTGTTTCAGATCTCGTCGTGATGCTGGCTTTGTTTGCCGAGTCCAATCGTCTCTATGCGCGGTTGGCTCTGGCGACTTCAGCGCGCAGGCGGGAACGCGAAGCTCGACTGATGTCGATAGACGCGTTGGCGGCCGTCATCTCCCATGAGGTCGGGCAGCCGCTCACCGCCGTTCTTCTCCATGCGAGCGCCGGTTTGCAAAGGCTCCGCCGAGCACAGCCGGATGTTGAAACGGCGGCCCAGTCGATGCGCGCCACGATCGATGCCGCCCATCGCACGGTCGACGTCATCAAAAGCATCCGCGCGATGTTCACCGAACGCCCGGGCATGACGTCGGAAGTCAGCCTCAATGATCTGGTTCGCGCGACGACGCGGCTGATGAGCAGGGAACTGGCGGCCCAGAAGATCTCGCTGCAGCTCTCGTTGGACGAGGCGCTGCCGCCGGTCCCGGCCGATCGAATTCAGATGCAACGGGTTCTCGTCAATCTGCTCACCAACTCGATCGATTCCCTCGGTGAGATGCAGGGCCGGCCTCGCCGCCTGGCGATCAGCTCGGCGCTGCTGGACGGCCATGACGTGTTGCTCGAGGTCAGAGACAACGGCGTCGGTATCTCATCCGAGGCGCTGCCTCGCCTGTTCGAAACCTTCTTCACGACCAAGCCGACCGGGACCGGGTTGGGCCTGGCTCTCTGCCGCAACATCGCCGAAGCCTACGGCGGGCGCCTCTGGGTCTCGCAAGGCGAGGAACACGGCGCGACCTTCCACCTTCAGCTGCCGCTCGGCCCAGCGCCTGCATGAGGGCGCGGGCCCATGGGGGTCCTGGTGGAGCCGAGGGGAGTCGAACCCCTGACCTCCTCATTGCGAACGAGGCGCTCTACCAACTGAGCTACGGCCCCACTTCGCGTGTCGCGAAGGGCGCGGCAAATAAGGGGCGCGCTCGGGCGCTGTCAAGGACGCCCCGGCGCCGCCGACCGCGGCCGATCGGCCCGCCTTGCCCCTGCGGGCGGCGCACGCTAGCTAGCGCGTCATGGTCGCGCTCATCGGCTTCGTCTACCTGGTGCTCCACTACCTGATCCAGGCGTTGATCTGGATCATCATCGCCAACGCGATCATGAGCTGGCTCATCGCGTTCGACGTGATCAACATGCGCAACGCCACCGCCCGCCAGGTGGTGCGGTTCCTGGATGCGATGACCCGGCCGATCCTGCACCCCTTGCGGCGCGTCATCCCGACGTTGGGCGGCATCGACATCACGCCGGTGATCCTGATCGTCGTGCTGGAAGCGGCCGACCAGGCGCTGCTGCCGGCGCTGGTGCGCTGGTTGGCCGGGATGGTGGGCGGGCAGCCGGCCTAGCGCCCGAGATCGCAGCCGGGCGCGGCCAAGCGGCGCGCCGAGAAAAACCGCAGCCTAACCAGCGCGCTCGCGCGTTCCTTCGCTCGATGGCCGAGCCAAGTTCCAGACCTTCGCGGCCACAGCCGCCGCCGCGCGGCGCGCCGGGCGCCCGCCGGTCGGCCCGGGACGCCCGCGCCCAGCCGCGCTCACCCGCCGCGGCGCCGACGCTCGCCTCGCCACGGCGCGCGCTGGTCGTGGCGGCAGATCCCCGCGCCGCTGCGCTGGCTGGGCGCGGCCGTCTCGCTGCTGGTGATCGCCGTGGCGATCCTCGCCGCGCTCTTCCAGTGGAACTGGCTGCGCGGCCCGATCGACCGCTACGCCTCGGCGCAGCTGCAGCGGCAGGTGACGATCCACGGGAACCTCGCCGGCCATGTCTGGAGCTGGACGCCCAGCCTCACCGCCGACGACGTCACCATCGCCGAGCCGGGCTGGGCGGGCGCCGGCCAGATGGTCGCCATCCCGCGCCTCACCGTGGCCATCGACCTGAAGACGCTGTTGCTGCGCCACGCCGTGACGGTCACGTTGGTCGACGCCGAGCACCCGGCGGTGCGGATGATCCGCGACGGCGCCGGGCGCAACAACTGGACGTTCGGGCCGCCCACGAAAGCGCCGCAGCCGCTGAAGCTGCCGCCGATCCGGCATTTCAACATCGTGGGCGGGCGCCTGACGTTCGATGACGCGCAGCGCAAGCTGCACTTCGTCGGGACGGTCTCGTCGAACGAGCAGCTGGCCGGCTACGGCGCCGGCCGCTTCACCATGACCGGCCAGGGCACGCTGAACGGCGCGGCGTTCACGGCCGGGATCCTCGGCGGCCCGCTGATCAACGTCGATCCGAACCGGCCCTACCCGTTCCAGAGCGACATTCGCGCCGGCGCCACCCACATCGTGGCCACCGGGACCATCACCCGCCCGTTCGACCTCGCCGACATGCAGGCCAGCGGCCGCGTCAGCGGGCAGAATCTCGCCCGCCTCTACGACCTGACCGGCTACGCGCTGCCGAGCACGCCGCCCTACGACCTCACCGGTCATGTGACGCGCACTGGCAATCGCTTCGACATCGCCGGCATCCACGGCCGCATGGGCTCCAGCGATCTCGCCGGCCATCTGGTCGCCTCCGAGGCGAGCGGGCGGCGCGACCTGACCGGCACGCTCGCCTCGCAGCGACTGAAGCTCGCCGACCTCACCGCGGTGATCGGCGGCGCGCCGCGCGGCGTGGTGAAGACGACGGTGACCTCACCCGAGCAGCAGGCGATGGCCGCCAAGCTCACGGCCGAGCGGCGCATCTTCCCGGACGCGCGGCTCGACGTGCCGCGGCTGCGGCAGATGGACGCCGACGTGCGCTACACCGCCGCCAGCGTCGACGCCGGTCCGCTGCCGATCCGCCAGGCGGTGCTGCACGTGCGGCTCGACCATGGCCTGATGACCATCGACCCGTTCTCGCTGGCGCTGCCGGTCGGCGCGCTTTCCGGCTCGGTCGGGCTGGACGCCCGCGGCTCTGTGCCGCTGACCTCGGTGAACCTGACGCTGGCGCACGCGCAGGTGCAGGAGTTGTTGCCGAAGCGCGCCAACCAGGCTGCGTTCCAGGGTTCGCTGGTGGGCCACGCACGGCTGACCGGCGCCGGCGATTCGGTGCGGGCGGCGGCGGCCACCGCCAACGGCGTGGTGGCGGTGGCGATCCCGCAGGGCCAGATGCGCCAACTGTTCGCCGAGCTCCTGGGCATCGACGTCGGCAAGAGCCTGTTCCTCTATCTTTCCAACGACCAGAAGCCGACCCCGGTGCGCTGCGCGGTGGCCGAGTTCCGGGCGCACGACGGTGTGCTGTCGGCCCAGCGCCTGCTGATCGACACCGGAGACGTGCAAGCGCAGGGCGCAGGGGTGATCGACCTGCGCAACGAGACCCTGAACCTGGCGCTGAACGGCAAGCCGAAGCATTTCCGGCTGATCCATCTGGCCGCGCCGATCACGCTGAAAGGCCGGCTCGACGCGCCGAAGCTCGGCGTCGATCTCGGCAAGGCCCTGCCGCAGCTCGGCGCCGCGGCGGCGCTGGGCGTCTTCGCCTCGCCGCTGGCCGCCATCCTGCCGTTCATCTCGCTGGGTGACGACCAAGGACGCCGACTGCGGCGCGCTGCTGGCCGAGGCCGCCGCCGACGGCGCGCCGGCGGGCGGCCCCGTCCACGCGCCTCGCCCGCATTGAACCCAAGCGCGGACGGGGCTTTATCAGAGTTCTAACGCCTCCCCGCAGACTGTCCCGCCAGCTTGACCACGACGCCCCCGCCCGCTCCGTCCGCCCGGCCGCCTGCGCCTGGCAAGGCCCCGCCGCGCCGGCTGCGGGCGACGCTGATCGCGCTCAGCGCCGTCGCCGCGGTGAGCGTCGGCGCCGTCGTGGTGGCGGGCGTCGTGATCGGCGGCTATGTCGCCAGCGCCCCGCAGCTCCCCAGCCACGAGGCGCTGTGGTCGATTCGCCGCTCGCCCGGGATGAGCTTCCTCGACCGCAACGGCCGGGTGATCGCTACGCGCGGCGCCAAGTACGGCCAGGCGGTGACGCTGGCGCAGCTGCCGGCCTACGTGCCCAAGGCGTTCCTGGCGGCGGAGGACAAGCGCTTCTACCAGCACGGCCCGGTCGACCTGCATGCGATCGCCCGGGCGATCGAGATCGACCTGAAGCACAAGCGCTCGGTCGAAGGCGCCTCGACGCTCAGCCAGCAGCTGGCGCGGACGTTGTTTTTGAAGCGCGACCCGTCGCTGAAGCGCAAGGTGCAGGAGGCCTATCTGGCCTGGCGGCTCGAGCAGAGCATGTCGAAGGACGACATCCTCGACCTCTACCTGAACCGCACCTATTTCGGCGACGGCGCCTACGGGATCGACGCCGCCTCGCAGGCCTATTTCGGCAAGCCCGCCAGCCAGCTCAGCCTGATCGAGGCCGCGACCCTGGCCGGCCTGCCGAACGCGCCGAGCCGGCTGGCGCTCACCAACGACATGCCGGACGCCGTCGCGCGCGCCCACCGCATCCTGGCGACCATGCGCGAGGAGAACTGGATCGGCGACGGCGACCTGACGGCCGCGCTGGCGACGCAGCCGGTGCTGGCCGCGCCGCACAACAACGAGGGCGACGAGGCCTACGTGCTCGACGCGGCGGCTGCCGAGGCGACGCAGCTGGCGGCCGGCCAGGCGACCGACCTGGTGGTCAGGACCACCATCGATCCCACCTTGCAGACCGTCGGCACGGAGGCGGTGCGCAGCGTGGTGCTCGGCGAGGGCCGCTATCGCCACGTCTCACAGGGCGCGCTGGTGGCGCTGGCCCCGGACGGCGCCATCCTCGCCATGGTCGGCGGGCTCGACCACGACAAAAGCGCCTTCAACCGCGTGACGCAGGCCAAGCGCCAGCCGGGCTCGGCGTTCAAGGCGTTCGTCTACGGCGCGGCGGTGGAGCGCGACGGCGTGACCGAGCAAAGCGTGCGCGACGACGCGCCGATCAAGTACGGCGACTGGAATCCGGAGAACTACGGCGGCAGCTACGCCGGGCCGGTGACGCTGCAGCAGGCCCTGGCCCGCTCGCTGAACACCGTCTCGGTGCGGCTGACGCTGGAGGTGGGGCCGGACGCCGTGGCGGCGTTCGCCCACCGGCTCGGCGTCACCGACGTGCCGGATCATCCCGGCCCCTCGATCGCGCTGGGCGCCTACGAGGTGACGCCACTGGAGCTCGCGGCCGGCTACCAGGTGTTCCAGACCGGCGGCGGGCGCACCACGCCCTACCTGATCAGCCAGATCCGCACGACGCACGGCGACCTGATCTGGAGCCACGACGCGTCGGCCCTGACCCCGGTGCTCGACCCGCTCTTCGCCACCCGCATGGTCAACATGCTGAAGGCGGTGATCACCTCCGGCACCGGCGTCGGCGCCAACATCGGCCGCCCGGCGGCCGGCAAGACGGGCACCAGCCAGGACTGGCGCGACGCCTGGTTCGTCGGCTTCACCCCGGACATCGTGACAGCCGTCTGGGTCGGCAACGACGGCGGCGCGCCGATGGCCAAGGTGACCGGCGGCGAGCTGCCCGCCGAGATCTGGAAGAAGTTCATGCTCGTGGCGGAGAAGACCCTGCCGCCGCGCGACTTCCCCTGGCTGACGGCCGAGCCCAACGCGCCGCCCGAGGCGACCACCGTCGCCGACCAGTCGCCCTACCAGGACGAGCCGGCGGCGATGGGCGACGACGGCTCGCAGGCCGACGCGGACGCCGGCGATGCGCCGCCCGAGGCCGACGAGGACCAGCCGCCGCCCGACGCCGGCCAGGATCGCGGCCGCTACGCGCGCGGCGACGACGGCGAGCGCGCCAACCCCTATGGGCCGGCGCCCTACGCCGGCGACCCCTACGACGCTCAGCGCACCTACGATCGGGGCGATGGCGGCGATGACCGCGCCCCGCCCCCGCCGCGGTCCGGTGGCGGCTGGCGCGAAGCGCCGCCGGACGAGGCGGATGACCCGCCGCCCCCGCGCTACCAGCAGCGGCCGCCCTATTCCGCTGCTGACGGCGATCCGCGCGACGGGTATTGAGAAGGCGGGCGTTCCGCTCGCTTTTTGATCTGAGAGTTCTCGATGTCCTGGAGCGAAACCGGTCCGGTCTCGACGCCGCCGAGAGGGACCGTAGCCTTTGTCGCCTTCTTGCTGGTCGCCGCCGCCGTGTTCGGCGTCGGCTTTGGCATGCATTCGGTCTGGCGGGTCGGCGGCGAGACGGCGGCGGGCTCGGGCGATGAGAGCCAGGACGCGGCCGCGGCCAGCGCCAGGCCCTTGGTGGACATCCCGGCCGTCGAGCAGCCGCCGGTGGCGACCAACGCCGCCGCGCCGGCCGCCAATACGGCCGCCAAGGACGTGGTCGAGGACGAAGCCAACTCGATCGCCGAGAAGACCGCGGCGGCGCAGGCGGTGCAGTCGAAGACCGCCGAGCAGCCGACCGACATCGACCAGATGATGGCCTCGCCCAGCGAAAAGCCGCAGTCCGCGGCCAAGCCCAGCACCGACGAAAGCGCGCCCGGCGGTCCCGCCACCAACAGCAGCGTGCCGTTCTAGATCCACTTTCGTCATCCCGGACAAGCCGCGTGAGCGGCGCAGATCCGGGACCTCTGACGTGGCGCGACGGCTTGCAGAGGCCCCGGATAGCTCGCTATCCGGGATGACAAAGCTTGTTGATTGCGCCGGAGCCGATCGGCTCAGGTCTTCAGATCGATCAGCTGCTTCTGCTCGTCCTCGGCCGCCTGCAGGGCTTCCAGCGAGAAGGCGAAGGCGCGGCCGGCGGCGAGTTGGTTGGTGACCTCGCTGATCGGGTCGATCTCCGGGGTCTGCACCATGCCGTTCGCGCCGGCGACCGGCGTGGCGGGATCGTAGACCAGCATCTGCGCCATCTTCAGCGTGACCGCCTGGGCCGAAACGCCGCCGCCGGGCGCCGACGCCTGCTTTACCGCGCGCGGCGCGTAGGCGCTCTTCGACCCCGGCGCGGACTTGTCGTTCGCGTTGGCGAGGTTGGCGGCCGAGACGTTCAGTCCCAGCATTGCGGCGGCAAGACCGCTACCGGCGATGGCGGCGACGGGTGTCACGATACGCGAGGCTTACGCCCACCACGCTTAAGGCGCCGGCAACGAGCGTGGTTTCGCCGGCGTTGACCACGACCGAAAGGATTTGCCTTTCCGCAGGCGCGCTTTACGGACGCGGCCATGCGGATTCTCGTCACCGGCGGCGCAGGCTTCATCGGCTCGGCCGTCTGCCGCCACCTCGTCGCCGAACGCGGCGACGAGGTGCTGAACCTCGACAAGCTGACCTATGCGGCGAACCTCGCCTCGCTGGCCGGGATCGAGGCCGCGCCAAACTACCGCTTCCTGCGCGCCGACGTGGCGGACGCCGGCGCGGTGGCGGCGGCGATGGCGGGCTTCCGGCCGGAGGCGGTGCTGCACCTGGCCGCCGAGACCCACGTCGACCGCTCGATCGACAGCGCCCGCCCGTTCATCGACGCCAACGTGCTGGGCGTCTTCACGCTGCTGGAGGCGACGCGCGACTACCTGAGGCGCGCCCCGCCGGCGCTGGCGCAGAACTTCCGCCTGCTGCATGTCTCCACGGACGAGGTGTTCGGCGCGCTGGGCGCGGACGGGCAGTTCAGCGAAACCTCCCCTTACCGGCCCTCGTCGCCCTACTCGGCCTCGAAGGCGGCCGGCGACCACCTGGCGCGCGCCTGGGCTGCCACCTACGGCCTGCCGGTGATCGTCGCGAACTGCTCGAACAACTACGGCCCCTACCAGTTTCCCGAGAAGCTGATCCCGCTGACGTTGCTCTCCGCGCTCGAGGGCCGGCCGATCCCGGTCTACGGCAAGGGCGAGAACGTGCGCGACTGGCTTTACGTCGAAGACCACGCGCGCGCCCTGGGCGCGATCCTGACCACCGGCGCCGTCGGCGAGACCTACCTGATCGGCGGCGGTGCGGAGCGCGCCAACCTCGACGTGGTGAGCCTGGTCTGCGACCTGGTCGACGAGCTGAGCCCGCGCCAGGGCGGCGGCTCGCGCCGCGAGCTGATCGGCTTCGTCGCCGACCGGCCGGGGCACGACCTGCGCTACGCCGTCGACTGCTCGAAGCTGGAGCGCGAGCTCGGCTGGCGGCCGGCGGTCTCGTTCGAGGAGGGCCTGCGCCGCACCGTGGCATGGTACCTGGAGCGCGAGGACTGGTGGCGGCCGATCCGCGAGCGCTACGCCGGCGAACGGCTCGGGAAGACGGCTACATGAGCGCGCGGCTGCTGGTGTTCGGACGCGGCGGTCAGCTGGCGCGGACGCTCGCCGCAGCCGCCTCGCCGTTCGAGCTGGTGCTGGCCGGCCGTGAGCGGCTCGACCTCGCAGCGGCCGATCCGGACATCGCCGGCCTGATCGCCGCGGTGCGTCCCGCCGCAGTGATCAACGCCGCCGCCTTCACCGCTGTCGATGCGGCGGAGACGCAGACGGCTGCGTGCAACCATCTCAACCGCAATTCGCCGGCGCGGATGGCCGAGGTCTGCGCGGCCGCCGACATCCCGTTCGTCCACGTCTCCACCGATTACGTGTTCGACGGCGAGAAGGGCGCGCCTTACGGGGAGACCGATCCTCGCGCCCCGATCAACGCCTACGGGCGCAGCAAGGCCGAGGGCGAGGCGGCGCTAGAGCGTGTCGCGGCCGCCGGCGGGCGCCTGGCGGTGATCCGCACCTCGTGGGTGTTCGCGCCGGGCGGCGGCGGCTTCCTGGGCGCGATGCTGGGCGCGCGCGACCGCGATGCGGTGCGGGTGGTCGCCGACCAGTGGAGCATGGCGACGCCGGCGCCGGCCCTGGCGGCCGCGGCGTTGACGCTGGCCCAGGCGCTCGTCGACCGCGACCGCGCCGCCGAGGGACTGTTCCACGCCGCCGGCCGTGATGGCCTCTGCCGCGCCGATCTCGCCGAGGCGCTGTTCGCCCGCCTGCCGCGTCGGCCGAGGGTGATCCGGGTCGCGACGTCCGACTTCCCGGCGGCGGCCGCGCGGCCGCGCGACACCCGCCTCTCCAGCGCCAGGCTGGAAGCGGCGTTCGGCTGGCGCGCACCAGCCCTGGACGAGGCGCTCGACGCCTATCTCGCCCAGGCCGGAGCGCTGACGTGAGGGTCGAGCGGCTGGCGATCCCTGAAGTATTCGCCGTGGTGAGCCAGGCGCACGGCGACGCCCGCGGCGCGTTCACCGAGACCTGGCGCGCCTCGGTGCTCGCCGAAGCGGGGCTGCAGCGCCCGCTGGTGCAGGAAAACCTCGTGCGCACCGGCCGCGCCGGCCAGTTGCGCGGCCTGCACTTCCAGCGCGCGCCGCATGCCCAGGACAAGCTGATCCAGGTCGTCGCCGGCCGCATCTTCGACGTCGCGGTGGACATCCGGCCCGGTTCGCCGACACTCGGCCGGTGGGCCGGGGCCACGCTCGGCGCCGACGAGCCGCGCCTGCTCGTCGTGCCGCGCGGCTTCGCACATGGCTACCTGACCCTCACCGACGACTGCGCGGTGCTCTACAAGGTCACCGACTACTACGCCCCTCAGGCCGAGGGCGGCCTGGCCTGGAACGACCCGGCCCTCGCCATCGACTGGCCCCTCGCCGCCAGCGAAATCACCACCAACGAGCGCGACATGCGCTGGCCGCCGTTCGCGCAAGTGATGGCCGCACTAGCCTGACCCGAACGCCTGCGGCGCGTACACCCTCCGGTCAGAGGGACCTATTCCGCCGCGGCGATGGCGCGGGGGAGTTTGAAGGTGACGGTTTCCTGGCGGGTGGCGATTTCCTCGATCTCGATATCGTAGCGTTCCGAGAGCGACGCCAGCACGCCCTGCACCAGAAGCTCGGGCGCGGAGGCGCCCGCGGTCAGCCCGAGCGTCCGGACGCCATCGAACCAGGCCCAGTCGATATGGTCGGCTTCGTCGATCAGCCGCGCCTGCTTGGCGCCGGCCCGTAAGCCCACCTCGACCAGCCGCACCGAGTTGGAGGAGTAGCGCGCGCCCACCACCAGCAGCAGGTCGCAGCGCTCGGCCAGCACCTTCACCGCCTCCTGGCGGTTGGTGGTGGCATAGCAGATGTCCTCCTTGTGCGGCGCGGAGATCGCCGGGAAGCGGCGGCGCAGCGCGTCCACCATCTCGGCGGTGTCGTCGAGCGACAGCGTGGTCTGGGTGACGAAGGCGAGGTTGGCCGGATCGCGCGGCGTGAACATCTCGGCTTCCTCGACGGTCTGGATCAGGCTGACCGCGCCCGGCGGCAGCTGGCCCAGCGTGCCCACCACCTCCGGATGGCCGGCGTGGCCGATCAGCACGATCTCGCGGCCGGCGGCGTGGTGCCGCTCGGCTTCCACGTGCACCTTGGAGACCAGCGGGCAGGTGGCGTCGAGGTAGATCATCTCGCGCCGGACGGCCTCGGCCGGCACCGATTTCGGCACGCCGTGGGCCGAGAACACCACCGGACGGTCGTCCGGGCATTCCTCCAGCTCCTCGACGAACACCGCGCCCACGGCCCTGAGGCGCTCGACGACATGGCGGTTGTGGACGATCTCGTGGCGCACGTAGACCGGCGCGCCGTACTTGGCGATCGCCTTCTCGACGATCTGGATGGCGCGGTCGACGCCGGCGCAGAAGCCGCGCGGGCTGGCGAGCAAGACTTTGAGCTTCGGACGCATGGCGCGGAACCTAGGGCTTCCGATGGCCCGCCGCCAGCGGCGATGCGCGCGTTGCAGCGCCGCGGATAAGCCTCTATCTGGGCGGCTGATCCTAAAAGCCGCTCGCCGTCGGGCGGGCAATTCGGAACCTTCCCATGCGCCAACCTCAGCGCCGCGGCGCCAGCTTCGCCTTCCTCGCCAGCGCAGCCATCGCCTGCCTCGCCCTGCCGAGCGCCGTTCACGCCCAGTACGGCGGCGGCGGCCCCGGCGGCGGTGGTCGAGGCGGCCAGCAACAACAGCAGCAGGACGACGACGCCAAGACCAAGAAGCGCAACGAGGAGTGGGGCTCCGATCAGAAGAACCTCTCGCTGCCGCAGCTGCGCAACGCCGGACCCTGCCCCTACGTGAAGGTGCTCTACGACGCTGCGCGCTACGTCGAGCTGAAGGACAATCGGCCCTCGACGTCGGCGGTCGGCTACACCGGCGAGATCGACGGCCTGTCGTCGGCCTGCGAGTACAAGAACGACCAGCCGATCCACGTGCAGGCGCGGCTGCTGTTCGAGCTGGGCCGCGGCCCGCAGGCGCCGGGCGATTCCAAGACCTATCGCTATTGGATCGCGGTGACCGATCGCAACCGCGCGGTGCTGCAGAAGCAGTACTTCGACATGCCGGTGACGTTCCCCTCCGGCCAGGACCGCGTCGACAAGACCGAGGACGTGCTCGGCATCGTCATTCCGCGCGGCGACCTGAAGGTCAGCGGCGCGAACTTCGAGGTGCTGATCGGCTTCGACGTGACGCCCGAGATGGCGTCGTTCAACCGAGAAGGCCAGCGCTTCCGCGTCAACGCCGGCGAGACCACCGCCAGCAGATGACGGACCTGAGGACCGCGCTTGGCGAAGCGGTCGGGTCCGCCTTCGCCGAGGCGGGCCTTGCGCCGAGCTTCGGGCGGGTGACGCCCTCCGACCGGCCGGACCTGGCCGACTTCCAGTGCAACGGCGCGCTCGCGGCGGCGAAGTCCGCGGGCCGGAAGCCGCGCGAGATCGCCGAGGCGGTGGCGGCGCGCCTGGCGGGCGACCCGCGCCTCGCGAGCGTCGAGCTGGCCGGTCCGGGCTTCATCAACCTGCGGGTCGCGGACGCGGCGCTGGCGGCGCGCGCGTCGGAGATCGCGCTGGACGAGCGCTCCGGCGCCGGCGTGGTCGACGCGCCGCGCCGCGTGCTGGTCGACTACGGCGGCCCCAACGTCGCCAAGGAGATGCACGTCGGGCACCTGCGCGCCTCGATCATCGGCGAGGCCGTCAAGCGGCTCTACCGCTTCCGCGGCGACGAGGTGCTGGGCGACGCCCACTTCGGCGACTGGGGCTTCCAGATGGGCCTGCTGATCACCGCGGTGCTGGACGAGGACCCGCCGCTGGCCGACCTGCTGGCGCGCTTCGAGGCCGATCCGAGCGACGCCAACCGCGAAGCCGCGCTGGCCGACGTCTCGGCCGCCATCACGCTCGACGACCTCGACCGGCTCTACCCGGCCGCCGCCGAGCGCGCCGAAGCTGGAGGCGGCCTACCGCGACCGGGCGCGCCGGGCGACCGCCGAGCTGCAGGCCGGCCGCGCCGGCTACCGGCTGCTGTGGTCGCACTTCGCGACAGTGACGCCGCGCGGCGCTGCAGCGCGACTTCCACGCGCTGGGCGTCGATTTCGACGTCTGGAAGGGCGAGAGCGACGTCAACGACCTGATCGAGCCGATGGTCGAGGAGCTGCGCCGAGCAAGGGCCTGCTGTTCCCGACCAGGGCGCCGAGATCATCCGGGTCGCGCGCAACGACGACAAGCGCGAGCTGCCGCCGCTGATCGTGGTCTCCTCCGAGGGCTCGGCGATGTACGGCACCACCGACCTCGCCACCATCCTCGACCGCAAGCGCTACTTCGACCCCGACGCAGGTGCTCTACGTGGTCGACCAGCGCCAGGCCGACCACTTCGAGGTGGTGTTCCGCGCCGCCTGCCTGGCCGGCTACGCCGCCGAGGGCGCGCTGGAGCACATCGGCTTCGGCACCATGAACGGGCCCGACGGCAAGCCGTTCAAGACCCGCGCCGGCGGGGTGCTGAAGCTGCGCGACCTGATCGAGATGGTCACGGCAAGGCGCCGCGAGCGGCTGCACGAGGCCGGACTCGGGCGCCGAGCTCGCCGAGGACGAGTTCGAGGCCACGGCGCTGAAGGTGGCGGTGGCGGCGCTGAAGTTCGCCGACCTCTCCAACTTCCGCGGCACCTCCTACGTCTTCGACCTCGACCGCTTCTCCAGCTTCGAGGGCAAGACCGGGCCCTACCTGCTCTACCAGGCGGTGCGGATCAAATCGCTGCTGCGCAAGGCCGGCGAGGAAGGCGCCGAGCCCGGCCCGATCGCGATCGCCGAGCCGGCCGAGCGCGACCTGGCGCTGCGCTCGACGCCTTCGACCATGCCGCTCGGCGAGGCCTACGACAAGAAGGCGCCCAACTTCATCGCCGAGCACGCCTACCGCCTGGCCCAGGCCTTCTCGAAGCTTCTACCAGGCCTGCCCGGTCCTCAGCGCGCCGACGCCGCGGCGCGCGGCTCGCGCCTGGCGCTGGCCGCCGTCGACCCTGGCCCAGCTGGAGACTGGCGCTGGACCTGCTCGGCATCGAGACGCCCGAGCGGATGTAGGCGCTGGCAGGAGCTGGGAGCCGGCTCGATCGCCGATCGGTCTTCACGATCTCCGCCTTGACTCGCCGGACGCCTCAGCCCAGCCATTCGCGTCGACTCTCGCGGGAGAGACCGGGCTTCGCGCCCGGCGCCGAAGGCGCAACCGCCCCGGAAACGCTCAGGCAAAAGGACCGCGGGAGCCGATGAACGCTGGAAAGCGCCGCCGGCTGAGCGTCCGGCGGCTCGCCGAAGGAGCAAGGGCGGCCTCAGCGCGAGTCCGGAAATCTCTCAGGCCACAGGGACAGCGGGGGCGATCGGCGGACGGGCCGGATCGGCGCCGCTCGTCAACGTCGTCCGGAGTTCCTCAGCGCCGTGACCGAAACGCGCTGCAAGACCACGCCGCTTCACGCCGCCCACCGCGCGGCGGGCGCGCGCATGGTCGCCGTTCGCGCGGCTACGAGATGCCGGTGCAGTACGCCGACGGGCGTGCTGAAGGAGCACCTCTGGACCCGCGCCCACGGCGGGCCTGTTCGACGTCTCGCACATGGGCCCGGCCTTCCTGCGGCTGAACGCGCCGAGCGGCGATGCGAAGGCCGACCACGCGCGCCATCGCCGCGCTGATCGAGCCGCTGGTCTGCGGCGACATCGCGCGGCCTGAAGCGCGGCCAGCTGCGCTACACCCTGCTGCTGAACGAGCACGGCGGCATCGTCGACGACCTGATGGTCGGCCGGCCGGTCGCGGACGACCGAGCAGGGCATGCTGCTACCTCGTCGTCAACGCCGGGACCAAGGACGGCGACTTCGCCCGCATCGCCGCCGCGCGCCGGCGACGCCGCCGAGCTGATGCGCGCCGACGACCGCGGCCTGATCGCCGTCCAGGGCCCGCGAGGCCGCCGCCGTTGTCGCCGCGATCCTCCCCGGCGGCGGCCGAGCTCAGTCTTCATGACCCTGACCGCGCGACCGACTTCGACGGCGAGCGAGGTCATCGTCTCCCGCTCCGGCTACACCGGCGAGGACGGCTTCGAGATCCTGGTGCCGCCGACAAGGCCGCGCGCGCTCTGGGACCGGCTGCTGCAGGACGAGCGCGCCAGGCCGATCGGCCTCGGCGCGCGCGATTCGCTGCGGCTCGAAGCCGGGCCTGCCGCTCTACGGCCACGACCTCGACGAGACCATCTCGCCGGTCGAGGCCAGCCTCGAGTTCGCGCTATCGCAAGCGCCGGCGCGAAGGCCGAGGATTTCCCCGGCGCGCGCGCGGATGCTGGGCGAGCTCGGCCGGCCGGCTCGAGCCGCCGCCGCGTCGGCCTGCGGGTGCTCGAAGGCGCGCCGGCCCGCGAGGGCGCCGAGATCGTCGACGCCGACGGGCGCCGTCGTCGGCAAGGTCACCAGCGGCGGCTTCTCGCCCTCGCTCGGCGCGCCGATCGCCATGGGCTACGTCGACCGCCGGCGCTGGCCGAGACCGGCGCGCGAGCTGGGCGTCATCGTGCGCGGCAAGCGCCAGCCGGCCGAGGTCGGCGCCGATGCCGTTCGTCCCCCATCGCTACCATCGCAAGCCCGCTGAAGGAGCCACGCTGAATGCGCTTCACCAAGGATCACGAGTGGGTCGAGGCCGACGGCGACGTCGCCACCATCGGCATCACCGCCTACGCCGCCGAGCAGCTGGGCGACGTGGTGTTCGTCGAGCTGCCCGAGCGTCGGCAAGGAGCGTGAAGGCCGGCGACGCAGCTGCGCGGTGGTCGAGAGCGTCAAGGCCGCCTCGCGACGTCTATGCGCCGGTCTCCGGCGAGGTGGTCGCGGTCAACGCCGGCCTGCCGGACGATCCCCGAGACCGTCAACGCCGAGCCCGAGAAGGACGGCTGGTTCGTCAAGCTGAAGCTCGCCGATCCCGCCGCGACTCGACCAGCTGATGGACCGCCACGCCTACGAACAGCCTTCCGTGACCACGCACGCTCATCGAAGGAGCTCCACCTGCATGCGGCTTACCTCCCCCTCACCGACGCACGACCGGCGCCGCAGATGCTGGCCGATGATCGGCGCGCCGATCCATCGACGCGCTCTTCGCCGACGTGCCGCAGAGCCGCCGCGCCTCGCCGGCCCCGTCGATCTGCCGCCGCACCAGGGCGAGCTGGAGGTCGAGCGCGCGCTTGGCCGCGCTGGCCGCGAAGAACCGGGCGGCCGGCGCGGGGCCGTTCTTCTGCGGCGCCGGCGCCTATCGCCACCACGTGCCGGCCAGCGTCGACCACATCATCCAGCGCTCGGAGTTCCTCACCAGCTACACGCCCTACCAGCCGGAGATCGCCCAGGGCACGCTGCAGGTGCTGTTCGAGTTCCAGACCCAGGTGGCGGCGCTGACCGGCATGGAGGTGGCGAACGCCTCGCTCTACGACGGCTCGACCGCCTGCGCCGAGGCGGTGATGATGGCCGCGCGGGTGACGCAGCGCGGCAAGGCGGTGCTCTCCGGCGGCCTGCATCCGCACTACGCCGAGGCCTGCTGGACGCTGGCCCACTCCGACGGGCGTGAAGACCCAGCGGCTGGCCGCCGCCGTCGACGCCGAAGCGGCCGTGATCGACGGCGATCGACGCCGACACCGCCTGCGTGGTCGTGCAGACCCCGAACGTGTTCGGCACGGTGACCGACGTGACGACGATCGCCGAAGCCGCGCACGCCGCCGGCGCGCTGCTGGTGGTGGTGACCACCGAGGCGGTCGTCGTTCGGCCTCCTGAAGTCGCCCGGCGAGATGGGCGCCGACATCGCCGTCGCCGAGGGCCAGTCGATCGGCAACGCGCTGAATTTCGGCGGCCCCTACGTCGGCCTCTTCGCCTGCCGCGAGAAGTTCGTGCGGCAGATGCCCGGCCGGCTCTGCGGCGAGACCGTCGACGCCGAAGGCAAGCGCGGCTTCGTGCTGACCCTCTCCACCCGCGAGCAGCACATCCGCCGCGAGAAGGCGACGAGCAACATCTGCACCAATTCGGGTCTCTGCGCGCTGGCCTTCACCATCCACATGACGCTGCTGGGCGAGGCCGGGCTGCGCCAGCTGGCGCGGATCAACCACGCCAAGGCGCGCCAGCTGCGCGACGCGCTGGCGGCGGTCCCCGGCGTCGAGGTGCTGACGCCGCGCTTCTTCAACGAGATCGCCGTGCGGCTGCCCAAGCCCGCTGCGGCCGTGGTCGATGCGCTGGCGGCGCAGGGCATCATCGCCGGCGTGCCGTTCGCGCCGGCTCGATCCCGACAGCCGGGCTGGACGACGTGCTGCTGGTCTGCGCCACCGAAACCACCACCGACGCCGACATCGCCGCGCTTCGCCGAAGCGCTGACCGAGGAGCTTGCCCGATGAGCGTGCGTCACCGTCGGACGGCCCACGCGGCCCGAGGCTGACGGCCGAGCGCGCCGATCCGCCGATCCAGGGCCACGGCCTCGTGCAGGACGAGCCGCTGATCTTCGAGCTGGGCGGCTGGGCGAAGACCGGCGTCGACCTGCCGGAAGCCGAGCTGGACGCCGCGGACCTCGCCGGCCTCGCCCGCGACGCGCCCGATCGGCCTGCCCGGGCTCTCGGAGCCGGAGACGCTGCGCCACTACGTGCGGCTCAGCCAGAAGAACCACGCCATCGACCTGGCGATGTATCCGCTGGGCTCGTGCACGATGAAGCACAACCCGCGCCTCAACGAGAAGATGGCGCGGCTGCCGGGCTTCGCCGACATCCATCCGCTGCAGCCGCAGTCCACCGTGCAGGGCGCGCTGGAGCTGATGGACGCAGCTGGCGCACTGGCTGAAGACGCTGACCGGCATGCCGGCGGTGGCGCTGTCGCCCAAGGCCGGCGCGCATGGCGAGCTCTGCGGCCTCCTGGCCATCCGCGCGGCGCTGGAGGCGCGCGGCGATGCGCGCCGCACCGTGCTGGTCCCCGTCTCCGCCCACGGCACCAACCCGGCCACCGCCGCGCTGGCCGGCTACCAGGTCGTGGAGATCGCCCAGACCGACGACGGCCGCGTCGACATCGCCGACCTCGCAGCCAAGCTCGGCCCGGACGTGGCGGCGGTGATGGTGACCAACCCCAACACCTGCGGCCTGTTCGAGCGCGACGTGATCGAGATCGCCCGGCTGACCCACGCGGCGGGCGCGTTCTTCTACTGCGACGGCGCCAACTTCAACGCCATCGTCGGCCGGGTGCGGCCGGGCGACCTCGGCGTCGACGCCATGCACATCAACCTGCACAAGACCTTCTCCACCCCGCACGGCGGCGGCGGACCGGGCGCCGGGCCGGTGGTGCTGTCGGCGGCGCTCGCCCCGTTCGCGCCGGCCCCCTGGGTGGTCGAGCGACGGCGACGGCTTCCGGCTGATCGAGCGCAACGAGGGCGAGGCGGCGCAGGCGTTCGGCCGGCTCTGCGCCTTCCACGGCCAGATGGGCATGTACGTGCGCGCGCTCAGCCTACATGATGAGCCACGGCGCGGACGGCCTGCGCCAGGTCGCCGAGGACGCGGTGCTGAACGCCAACTACGTCAAGGCGCGGCTCTCGGGCGAGCTGACGCCGGCCTTCCCGGACGGGCCCTGCATGCACGAGGCGCTGTTCGACGACACCTGGCTGGAAGGCACGGGCGTCACGACGCTCGACTTCGCCAAGGCGCTGATCGACGAGGGCTTCCACCCGATGACCATGTACTTCCCGCTGGTGGTGCACGGCGCGATGCTGATCGAGCCGACCGAGACCGAGTCGCGGCGCGAGATCGACCGCTTCTGCGACGCGGTGCTGCGCCTGGCCGCCGCCGCCAGCGCCGGCGACGTCGCCCGCTTCAAGGGCGCGCCCTCAAGGCCCCGCTGCGCCGGCTGGACGAGACGGCGGCGGCGCGGAAGCCGCGCCTGCGGTGGACGGCGGCGGGGTAGCCTCCCCACGCCCGCCGTCATGGCCGGCCGAAGTGTCGGCCACCTATGAACACACAGCCAGCCATGGCCGCGCCCGGCGCGGCCACTCGAGATATCGAGGTCATGGGTCGCCGGGACTGACGCCCGGCGATGACGGTTGTTTGGGGGAGTGTGGGACGTGGGCCACACCGCCTGCGGCGTCTCCGCCACAGCTGCTCCGATTCAGCCTCTGCTGACAGAGTTCGGCGAAGCTTGTCTATCGGCGGGCCGATTCGCCGCCATATTGCCTGACCGAGCGGCCGTCCTCCCGATCCGCCGCCGGTCTGAAATCGGAAGCCTATGTCGGTCGCGGCCCTTCGCAGCCTCAATCCCTTGCGCGCTCTGCGCTGGCAGCCCTGGCGGCGCGCCGGTCGCTGGCTGGTGATCGGTCTCGGCTACGCGATGGTCGCGGTGGGCGCGGTCGGCGCCGTGCTGCCCGGCCACCTCGGCGCGCCGGTGCTGGCGGTAGGGCTGGTGGTGACGCTGCGCTCGTCGTTCCGCGCGCGGCGCCAGTTCGTCGAGGCCCAGCAGCGGCACCCGAAGATCCTCACCCCGGTGCGCCGGCTGCTGCGTCGCGAGCCCGAGGTCGCGCCGGTGCTCTGGCAGACCGTGCTCAGAGTGGAACGCGGTCTGCTGCCGCGGCGGCTGCGGTTTGCGGTGAGGACGCGGCGCGGGCTGCGGCGGCGCTAGCTAGCGAAGCTTCACGGCGACCTGAGCGACCGCGGCGTCGATCAGCGGGTCGGACGCTGGCGGCGGCCAGGCGCGCGGCCAGCACCGCTTCGGCGGTCTGCGCGGCCAGGTCGGCGGCGGCGGCCTTCACCTCGGCGGCGGCCTGCGACTCGGCCAGCGCGATGCGGCGCTCGGCCATCTCGCCGCGGCGCTTGATCTGCTCCTCGAGCTTGACCTTGGAGTCCTCGGCGAGGCGCGCCGGCCTCTTCCTGCGCCTGCTTGACGATCTCGACCGCCTGCTGCTCGGCGGCCTCGCGCTGGGTCTTGATCTCGGCCAGGAGCCGCTCGGCCTCCTGGCGCAGCTTGGTCGCCTCGTCGAGCTGCGCCTGGATGCGGTGCGCGCGGTCATCCAGCGCCTTCAGCGCCATGCCGGGGACCTTCAGCCAGATCAGCGCCGCGATCAGCAGCGCCAGGCCGATGCCTTCCCAGAAGTGGGCGTCCTGCAACAGTTCCATCGCTTATCCCACGCCCGTCCAGCGCGCGCTCGACCTCGGCGGCGTCCGCCGGCTGGCCGGTGAGCCGCGCGACGATGGCCTCGGCGGTGTCGGCGGCGATGCCGCGCACGTGGGTCATCGCCTCGGTGCGCGCCGCGGCGATCCGCGCCTCGGCCTCGGCCATCACCTGGCCGAGCCGCGCCTCTTCCTCGGCCTGACGCTTCGCCGCTTCGCCCGCGACCGCCGCCTTGGCGTCGGCGGCCAGCCGCTGGGCGCGGGCGCGGGCCTCGGCCAGCTCGTCGGCCGCGGCCTTCGACTGCGCCTCCGCCTCGTCGCGCAGGCGCCGCGCCTGGCCGATGTCGCCGCCGATCTTGTCCTCGCGCTCGGCGATCGTGCCGCCGACCCGGGGCATGAAGACATAGGTGAACAGCAGCACGAGGACGCCGAAGATGATCAGCATCCAGACCATCTGGCCCGGCCATTGGCCGATGTCGAACTGCGGCAGGCCGCTCGTGCCCTGCTCGGCGGCCCTGGCGGCGGCGTCGGCCATGCTCAGCCCGCGTAGAGGATGATGAAGGCCATCACGAGGGCGAAGATGCCCATGGCTTCGGTCACCGCGAAGCCGAGGAACAGCATCGACCGCTCGCCGGCCGCGGCCGACGGGTTGCGCATCGCCGCCTGCAGGTAGTTGCCGAACAGGATGCCGAGGCCGGCGCCGGCGCCGATCAGGCCGGTCATGGCGAGACCCGCGCCGATGAGGCGGGCGGCGTGAACGGATTGCTCCATGGAGAGGACGTCCTTCTTGTCTTTGTCAGGTCAGGTTAGTGGCCGTGATCGAGGTTCACGACGTCGGAAAGGTAGGTGCAGGTCAGCGCCGCGAAGACGAAGGCCTGCAGGAAGGCGACGATAAGCTCCAGCGCCGAGAGCGCGATCACCATGGCCAGCGACAGGCCCGAGCCGATGAAGCCGAGGTAGCCGAGGCCGCCGGTGTGCAGCGCCCAGGCCGCCATGCCGACGACGAAGCTGCCGAACATGTAGAGCACCACGTGGCCGCCGATCATGTTGCCGAACAGTCGCATCGACAGCGTCACCGGCCGCACCAGGAACGAGACGACCTCGATCGGCACCACCAGCAGCAGCATCACCCAGTGGATGCCGCTCGGGCACGAACAGCTTGAAGAAGCCCAGGCCGTTCTTCACGAAGCCCGACGGTCACCACCATCAGGAAGGTGATCACCGCCAGGCTGATGGTGACGGCCAGCTGCGAGGTGACCGTGAACGAGCCCGGGACGATGCCCCAGATGTTCATCACGGCAATCAGGCAGAACAGCGCGAAGACGTAGGGCAGGAACGGGCGGCCGCGGTCGCCGATCATCGGCCCGGTGAGGCCCTTGTCCACGAGGTCGTAGACGATCTCGCCGAACGCCTGCAGGCGGCCCGGCACCAGCTTGCCGGCGGCCGGAGGCCAGGAAGAAGATCGAGATGGCCAGCGCCGCCGCCGATCATCGTGATGACGGAGTTGGTCAGCGACAGGTCGACCAGGCCGACGCCCGGCACGCTGATCGGCGGAATGCTCACGACCTTGTGGATCAGGAACTGTTCCATGGGCTGAATTTCAGCCATCCGCGCTCAATCCTCCTTGCGCGCCGAGCGGCCCATCGCGTCCGCCGACTTCACCGCCGCGTAGGCCGACGCCGCCGTGCCCAGCAGCAGGCCGATCACCATGCCGAACGGCGTCGTATGCGCGAAGTGGTCCACGACCCAACCCAGGCCCAGACCCCCAAGCACGCCGCCGATCACCTCGCCCAGAAGGCGGTAGCCCTCGCCCATCGAGCGCTCGGCCGATCCGTCGGACGCGCTCTTCGGCTTACGCTCGGCCGTCAACGTGTCGAGCCGGGTCTGGAGGCGCTGAAGGGCCTCCTGGCTCTCATCGTCCGGCTGCGACATGAACGGCTGTGGCCTTCGCCAATTTCGCGGCGAGCCCCAACGTCCACGCCAGCGGCCCGGCCAGGTCGGCGCGGAACCTATAGACGCGAGCATGGGGCGTCAAGGTTAGGGTATCCGCATGTCAACTAGCTGTATTCTGATAAACAATCCGCTCATCCCGGCGAAAGCCGGGACCGCAGGCAGGACGAGGTTGCCGGGGCGCGGCGGCTTTGTAGCAACCCGAGAGCCGGTGGTCGCTCGGCAGGCGATCGCGCCCCTCGATCCGGCGCCTGCCTGGGCCCCGGCTTTCGCCGGGATGAGCGGGTGGAGGGGGCTCAGTGCGCCTCGTCCCAGTTCGTCGCGTAGCGCGCGTCGACCACCAGCGGCACCGAGAGCGCGACCACCGGTTCGGCGGCCCGTCTCCATCACCCGCTTGGCGACCACGCAGGTGGCCTCGGCCTCCTCGGCGGGCGCCTCGAACACCAGCTCGTCGTGCACCTGCAGCAGCATCCGCGCGGCCAGTCCCTCGGCCTGCAGCGCCGCCGGCATGCGGATCATCGCGCGGCGGATCACGTCGGCGGCCGCGCCCTGGATCGGCGCGTTGATCGCCGCGCGCTCGGCGAACTGGCGGTCGTGCACCGACCGCGAGGTCGCCGCCGGGATGTGGATCTTGCGGCCGAACAGGCTGGTCACGTAGCCCTGCGCGCGCACCGTGTGGCGCATGCGGTCCATGTAGGCGCGGATGCCGGGGAAGCGCTCGAAGTAGGTCTTGATGTAGGCCCCGGCCTCGTCCTGCGGGATCGACAGCTGGTTGGCGAGCCCGAACGCCGAGATGCCGTAGATGATGCCGAAGTTGATCGCCTTGGCGCGGCGCCGCGTCTCCGCCGGCATGCCTTCGACCGGCACGCCGAACATCTCCGAGGCGGTGGAGGCGTGGATGTCGAGCCCGTCCAGGAAGGCGCGCTTCAGCTGCGGGATGTCGCCGATGTGGGCGACCAGCCGCAGCTCGATCTGGCTGTAGTCGGCGCTGATCAGCACCTTGCCCGGGCTCGGCGACGAAGGCGCGGCGGATCTTGCGGCCCTCCTCGGTGCGCACCGGGATGTTCTGCAGGTTGGGGTCGTTCGACGAGAGCCGCCCGGTGGTCGTGGAGGCCAGCGCATAGGAGGTGTGGACGCGCCCGGTGCGCGCGGCGACCGCGCTCGCCAGCGCGTCGGTGTAGGTGCCCTTCAGCTTCGAGAGCTGGCGCCAGTCGAGCAGCAGGCGCGGCAGCGGGTGGCCCTCGGCGGCCAGCTGCTCGAGCACCGAGGCGTCGGTCGACCAGACGCCGGTGGCGGTCTTCTTGCCGCCCGGCAGGCCCATCTCGCCGAACAGCACGTCGCCGATCTGCTTGGGGCTGCCGAGGTTGAACGGCCGGCCGACCAGCCGCGTCGCCTCGGCCTCGTAGTCGGCCATGCGCACGCGAGAAGTCGTTGGAGAGCCGGCGCAGCTGGTCGGGGTCGATCCGGATGCCGGCCAGCTCCATCGGCGCCAGCACCGCCGGCAGCGGCCGCTCCAGCGTCTCGTAGACGGTGAGCAGGCCCTCGCTTGGCGAGCTGCGGCCGCAGCAGCCGGTAGAGCCGGATGGTGATGTCGGCGTCCTCGGCCGCGTAGCAGGTGGCCGCGCTGAGCTCGACGTGGCGGAAGCTCTTCTGCGCCTTGCCGGTCGCCGACCACCGACTTGAAGCTGATCGGCTGGTGCTCCAGCCAGCGCTGCGCCAGCTCCTCCATGCCGTGCCCGTGCAGGCCGCCGTCCAGCACGTAGGAGATCAGCATGGTGTCCTCGATCGGGGCCACCTCGATCCCGTAGCCGCGGCGAACACCGCGATGTCGTACTTGGCGTTGTGCGCCGACCTTCAGGACGCGCGGGGTCCTCCAGCAGGCGGCTTCAGCCGCGCCAGCGCCGTCGGCGAGCGGGATCTGGCCGAGCTCGGCCGTCGCTCTCCAGCGCCAGCCCCTCGGCCGGCCGCGTGGCCGAGCGGGATGTAGCAGGCCTCGCCCGGCGCGACGCGCCAGCGAGACGCCGCAGAGGTCCGACGGCGGCCGACGACGGCCCGTCGGTCTCGGCGTCGAGCGCGACGACGCCGGCCGCGCGCGCCCTGGCGATCCAGGCGTCGAGCGTCGGCGAGGTCGCGGACGCAGGCGTAGAGCGACTGTGTCGATCGGCTTGGGCGCCTCGGTCGGCGCGGCCTTCGGCGGCGGGGCGACCGGCGCGCCGCCGGAGCGCGCCTCGACGACCCGCCGCGCCAGGCGTGCGGAACTCCATCGCCTCCAGGAAGTCGGCCAGCACCTTCGGGTCCGGCTCGGCCAGCGCCAGCTCGTCGAGCGGCTCGGGCAGCGGCGTGTCGCAGTCGAGCTGCACCAGCTGGCGCGAGAGGCGGATCTGGTCGGCGAAGTCGATCAGGGTCTGGCGGCGCTTGTCCTGCTTGATCTCGCCGGCGCGGGCCAGCAGCGTGTCGAGGTCGCCGTACTCGTTGATCAGCGCCGAGGCGGTCTTGATGCCGATGCCGGGCGCGCCGGGCACATTGTCGACGCTGTCGCCGCACAGCGCCTGCACGTCGACCACCTTGTCCGGCGGCACGCCGAACTTCTCCATCACCTCGGGCGCGCCGATGCGCACGTTCTTCATCGGTGTCCAGCATCGACACCTGCGGTCGCCGACCAGCTGCATCAGGTCCTTGTCGGAGGAGACGATCACCACCTCGCCGCCGGCGTCGCGCACCTGGCAGGCGTAGGCGGCGATGATGTCGTCGGCCTCGTAGCCGCCGAGCTCCAGGCACGGCACGCCGAACGCCCGCGTCGCCTCGCGCACCAGCGGGAACTGCGGGACCAGGTCCTCCGGCGGCGGCGGGCGGTGGGCCTTGTAGTCGGCGTAGAGCTGGTTGCGGAACGTGACCTCCGACTTGTCGAACACCACCGCCAGGTGGGTCGGCGCGTCGGGCGCGGCCTTCATGTCGACCATCAGCTTCCACAGCATGTTGCAGAAGCCGGCGACCGCGCCGACCGGCAGCCCGTCGGTCTTGCGGGTCAGCGGCGGCAGCGCATGGAAGGCGCGGAAGATGAAGCCCGACCCGTCGACCAGATAGAGCCGCACCGCCGGCCCGTCCTGGGTCGGCTGGCGCGGGATGTCGGCAAGGGTTTCGGGCGCGTCGAGGGTGTCGGTCATGGACGTTGAAGATAGGCGCGCGAGGGCCGCGGGTCACGCGCCGGGACGAGACTGCTGACGCCGTTCAGTATCCCTCGCCCCACCGTAGAGTGGGGAGAGGTGGACCGGGCGCGAAGCGATCAGGCCGGTGAGGGGCGCTTGTCGCCACAGGCGACAAGCCGGTTAAGCCGCAGCCGCGCTACGCGCGCTCGACGCTGCGCGGCGAGCACCCCTCACCCGGCCGGACGCTCCGCGTCCGCTCGACCTCTCCCCGCTTCGCGGGGCGAGGGATACTGGCAAGAGCCGCTCAGTGCCCGTGGGAGCCTTCGTAGACGCCGGGCGCCAGGCGTTCGCTCTCGGCGCCCTCCACGCCCGCGGCCAGCACGAAGCGGCGGTCGCAGTAGCCGCATTCGACGAAGTCCGCCTCGCCCATCTCCAGCCAGACGCGCGGATGGCCGAGCGCGCCGCCGACGCCGTCGCAGGCGACCCGGCGCGAGCGCACCGTCACCACTTCCGGCGGCGGGACAACGGTCTGCGGCGGCGTCGCCTGCGTTGCGGCGGCCTTCGGCGCGGCTTTCGGCTTGCGGGCCATGCGAACTCCCAGGTCATCCGGCCGCCTTGGCGGGGCGGGATTGACGGCCTAGGTATGCGTCGCCCGCGCCCCGCGTCAATCGAGGCGGCGGCCGCTGAACGCAGTTTCCGGGGCGCAATGGACCTTCCTGAGTATGCGATCGAGGCCAAGGGCCTCGTGAAGACCTATCCCGCGCTGCGCGGCGCGCCGCCGATGCAGGCGCTGAAGGGCATCGACCTGACGATCCCGCGCGGCTCGATCTTCGGCCTGCTGGGTCCCAACGGCGCCGGCAAGTCGACCTTCATCAACATCCTCGCCGGCCTCACCAGGAAGACCTCCGGGCACGGTGACGATCTGGGGGCGCGACATCGACCATCGGCCCCGCGACGCCCGCGCCGCCATCGGCGTGGTGCCGCAGGAGATCGCCGCCGACGTCTTCTTCACGCCGCGCGAGTCGCTGGACGTGCAGGCCGGCATGTACGGCGTGCCGAAGAAGGACCGCATCACCGACGAGCTGCTTGGCCGCGCTCGGCCTCGCCGACAAGGCCAACGCCTACGTGCGCCAGCTGTCCGGCGGCATGAAGCGGCGGCTGATGGTGGCCAAGGCGATGGTGCACAATCCGCCGGTGCTGATCCTCGACGAGCCCACCGCCGGCGTCGACGTCGAGCTGCGCCGCCAGCTCTGGGACTATGTGGTGGGCCTGAACCGGCAGGGCGTCACCATCCTCCTCACCACCCACTACCTGGAGGAGGCCGAGGAGCTCTGCGACACCATCGCCATCGTCAACCACGGCGCCGTGGTGGCCTGCGAGCCGACCGCCAAGCTGCTCACCCGCCTCGACACCCGCTCGGTGGTGATCACGCCGGGCGAGCCGCTCACCAGCCCGCCGGCGCTGCCGCCGTTCGAGACGCGGCTGCGACCCACCGGCGAGCTGGCGATCAGCTTCCACACCCACCAGGCCAGCGTCGAAGAGGTGCTGGCCGCGGCCAGGGACGCCGGCGTCCACATCAAGGACCTGCGCACCGAGGAGCCCGACCTCGAGGACGTGTTCCTGGCGCTGACCTACGGCGCCGACGCGGCCGACGTCGGCGCGCCGTGAGCGGGGCGGCGCCGGCGATCGAGCAGGTCGCGGCGTCGATCCTGGCGCTGCGCCGCGAGCGCCCGCTGCGCGTCCTGATCGATGGCCGGTCGGCAGCAGGAAAAACCACCTTCGCCGCGACGCTCGGCGAAAGGCTCGCCGCCTCGGGGCGCGAGGTGTTGACGGTGCACTTCGACGACTTCCATCCGGCCGGCTACCGGCCGCAGGGCTCGAGCGCCTACTCGCCGGAGCGCTACCTCGAGGAGGGGTTCGACTTCGGGGCATTCGAACGCCTCGTCATCGAGCCGACCGCGCCAGGCGGCAGTCGCCGCGTCATCTGCGCCCTCCCGGGCCCGTCCGACGCCAGTTCACGCGAGGCTCCGATCGCGGCCGACGGCATTCTCCTCGTCGAGGGTGCGTTCCTGCTGAAACCGGCGTTGCGCGGCTGGTGGGACTTCGCGGTCTGGCTGGCCGTCAGCTTTGCCACCATGGTCGAGCGCGCGGCGGCCCGCGACGTCGCCTGGGTGGGCGACGCCGGCAAGGTGCGCGCCAGGTACGAGGGCTTCTGGACCCAGACCCACACGCTTTACGAGGCCGGCGGCGCGTTTGCCGCCGCCCACGCAGTCATCGACAACGAGACGCCGGCGAATCCCCGTCTCGTGCGTTTCACCCCTCCACCGTCCTGAGGCTGTCACGCCGCGGTCGCCACTGCACCTGCCCATAGCGCACCTGAAGGAGACGACCATGAAGTCCGCCGTCCTCGCTCTCGCATTGCTCTTCGCCGCGGCCGCCGGAACCGCCGATGCGCGCGGTTGTCTGAAAGGCGCCGTGATTGGTGGGGTCGCCGGCCACTTCGCCCACCACCACGTGCTGGCCGGCGCGGCGATCGGCTGCGTGATCGGCCACCACGTCGCCCACGAGCACGACAAGAAGCTGGCGCGCGAACAGGCCCGCCACGACCGACACTGAGGGCCGCCGCCCCTACGCCTTCACGAACTTCAGCGTCATCCGGTCGCTTTCGCCGATCGCGTCGTACTTGGCGTGGTCGAAGGCGGGGTTGGGCGGCTGGCCGGGCGCGGCGCTGCGGCGGGTGGGCGGCAGGGTCCAGACGCCGAACGGGTAGTCCTTGGTGTCCTTCGGATTGGCGTTGATGTCGGAGCGCGCCGCGAGCGTGAAGCCGGCTGCCTTCGCCTCGCCGATCACCCAGGCCTCGGAGATATAGCCGTTGGCCTTCTTCGGGTCCCAGCCGTCCGGCGCGCGATGGTCCTCGACGGCGAGCACGCCGCCGGGCTTCAGCGCGGCGCGGAAATCGCCGAACGCCTTGGCGGTGAAGCCGTCGACCTGCGCCCAGTCGTGGATCTCGCGCGACACCAGCACCAGGTCGACCGTGCCGGGCGGGGCCAGCGCGCCGGAGTGTGGGCCGAAGCCGACCGTTTTCACGTCGCCGTAGAGCTTCGGGTCGGCGCCGTACTTGGCCTCGAACCCGGCGCGCGCCTTGCGCGCGCCGTCGCCGGTCTTGGGATCGTCCAGATCGGCCATCGCCGCGATGTAGTGGCCGCCGCTGCGCGCCAGATAGGGCGCGATGATGTCGGTCCACCAGCCGGTTCCGGGCGCGACGTCGATCACCGTCATGCCGGGCTTCAGGCCCCAGAAGACGAGCGAGGCGTAGGGGTGGCGCCAGACGTCACGGGCCTTGTCGGGCGCCGAGCGCGGACCGGTGTCGATCACGTCGTGCAGCGTGGCGTCGCCGCTAAGGGGTAGGGCAACCGCCGTTCGCGGCGCCGCGAGCGCCAGCGCCGGGATCGCCAGGCCCAAGGCGCCCGCGACGCTTCTTCGAGTTTGCAACGTCATCGCCGTTCCTTCCGCATTCAGCCGGCATCTTAGCCGCGCGGGGCCGGCGCGCCACAGCGCCCGAGGCGTTTGCGCGTTCCCGGCCTTTCCGGTAGAGATCGCGCCCCTCGCGCCAGCCCCAAGCACCCGTAGCTCAGCTGGATAGAGCGCTGCCCTCCGAAGGCAGAGGTCACAGGTTCGAATCCTGTCGGGTGCGCCACTTTTCGATGTAAAAACAGTGGGTTGGAGTGCGCCGCCGTCGGCGGCCCGTTGAGAGGTCAGACGGCCGGGTCATCACCGGGTCATCACCGCATCCGGCGGGCAAATGGGTGGCGTCTTGGCTGTTGGTTTCACGCCGAGAACCGACATTCAGTCGCCGGTCATGTCAGACCGGGGCGCTCTCGAGCACCTCGACGAAGAGCTTGAGCGTCGCCTCGGCGAAGGCCCACATGTTCGCGACCCGGTCGTCGGACCCCGTGCGCAGCGTGCGCGCCACGCTCACCGCGCCAATCACGGCCATGCAGGTGTGGCCAGGCGGATCGCCATAGCTGTTCCCGCTGGGTCCTGCGGCCCCGGTTTCAGACAGACCCCAGCTGACATCGCCGTGCCGGGCGCGGATCTCGGTCGCGAGAAGAATTGCGTAGGGCTCGGAGCTGGAGCGGATGCCATCGGCCCGCATCTTCTCGATCGAGATCCCCGCGAGCCCTCGGATCGACTGGGCGGCATAGGTGACCGCGCCGCCGGCGAAATACGCCGACGCGCCCGGGACGGCCAGCAGGCTGGCGGATATCAACCCGCCGGCGGAGGTTTCACCGACGGCGACGGTCTCGCGCCGTTCCTTGAGCAGGGCGCCGGCGCGAGCGCCCAGCGCGAGAATATCGTGCATGCCGTCTCCGAGCTTGGTGCGCCTTGATCAGGCGAGCGCTGAATGTCGCGCGTGAAGTGGTAGTCTATCGCCCTCGACTCACGTTCGGTAGCGCAGCGCTTCCACCACCAGGGCGAAGGCAGGCGGCCTCAAAGATCACTATCCAGGGCGCGCGGCTCCCCGATGCCGTCCTGGCTCAGACGGGTCGATAGATGAGCGGGGCCGGCCAGATTGGACAGGCGTGCCAGCGGGACACTGTTTCGTTCATCGTCGCGAAGCGGACCTCGTTTGACGTCTGCTTCGGGTCGCGAACAGCCGGAAGGCCTGCTCCAGGTTTCGGACATTCGCAACGTTCCCCTTGCCCGTCGCTCGGCGGCTTGGCTAGCCGAGGCGGGGCTAACTAGGAGGCGTAAGCGGCTCGGCAGTGGGTATGAAGGCCGACACCCGCGCGCCCGAGGCGCTGGCGCCGAAGGAGAACGAGCCGCCAAGGCGCTGGATGCGCGCCTCCATGCCCGGAATGCCGACGCCGGGCTGGGTATTGCGCGGCGCCGCCGGCTGGCCGCCGTCGTCTGTGATGGTCAAACGGACGCCCGTCCGCCCGCGCCGCAGGTCGACTGAGATCCGTCGCGCGGACGAGTGACGCTGGGCGTTGGCGATCGCCTCCTGGGTCACCCTGAACAGCGCCCGCTGCGCCGGAGCGGGCAGACTGTCGACCGCGCCCCTCACGCTCACGGTGATCGAGAGGCCGGTCCGCAGTGCGAAGCCACGCACAAAGCCTCTCAGCGTCTTCCTCAAACCCTCCTTGGCGAGGGTCGGCGGGTGCAGCAGATACGAGAGCGTGCGCACCTCTCTGAGGGCCTGGTCGAGCTCGTTGGTCATGTCCGCGAGCGTCCCGGCGTTGGCGCGTCCGCGCCGCAGGGCCGACAGGCCGAACGACACCGCCACGAGGTGCTGACTGGTGGAGTCGTGGAGTTCCTGAGCGATCCGCCGGCGTTCCTCTTCCTGGACCTCGAGCAGGCGCTCGGCGCCTTCGGCGAGCTCGCGCTGCGCTTCAAGCGCCTCGGTGATGTCGCGGCAGCTGCCCAGCAGCACCTCGACCGACCCGTCGCCCCCGCGGACCGGCACGAGCGTCGTCTCCCAGGTTTTCCGTCCGGCCGGGAGGTCAAGGGTCTCGACGAAGTGGATTGGCCTTCCGGCCTTGACGCAGGCCCGATAGTGGCCGGTCACGACCTCGGCGACATTCCGCTCGAGACATTCCTGCGGGCTTCGCCCGACGATTTGCGCCCTGGAGAGTCCCGTGGCCCGTTCGTGCGCGGGATTGATGCCCTCGTAGAGGAACCGCTGCTCGCCGAGGCAGCGCACGACGTAGAGGCCCTCCTGTGCCCCTTCCCAGTAGGCCCGGTAGTACCTATCCGGCTCCCAATCCGCGCGGCCTTCGGGCGTCGCGCGGCCGCTCAAACCAAGCGCAACGTCCATTCGTGCTCCGTCCATTCCGTCCTCCCGGCCTGGGCTTACTATGCCCACAGGTCGGAAGTATTGCCTGCGAGCAACGGTGACGCGGCTGACCTCTCATCGCTTAGCGGTCGTGAACTGCCGGTCGCACTCGGGCCGACAGCGGACGTGCGACGGTGGGTCGAATTCGCGTCCAGGCCCTGGTCTCAAACCGGTGAGACGTCGACGCCGGCCTGCTGCTGAACGCGCCAGCTTTCCCAGGCTTGCCGAAGCGGCCCTGCCTGCGGGTGCGCGCTTCGTCGGATATCTTCGACATTGATGAACCTGCAACCGCAGAGGGGAAACCGCGCCCAAATCCGCTGGGCGTGTATGAGAAGCCCCTCGGACAGGACCAGCAGATGCACCTCGTCTGGCAAGCGCAGTACGGAGGGGGCAAGCAACTGGACGCCCGATGCGCTGATGTCCCTGATGGTGCAGTCGACGGCGCCCCCGCCGACAGCGACCTTTGCGGCCATGGACACCTTCTTGCGGGTCGAGGCTCGTTGCTCGACCTCGGCCTCATCTCCCAGGGTAAGCCACTTCAGTTTCAGTTGGGCGATCACGTTTCCATCCCCCTCGGGTGACCACTGTGCTGCGAGTACGGCGCCGGCGCAGCTCTGGAGAGCTCCCCAACTATTAGGCAGCACCATTACAGGCCTCTGAAGAATCATGGTTCTAGGCAGGCAATCACCGCGGAGTGTTTGCAAAAGACCTCAAGGTTAGTCGCAATTCATCATTAGCGGCCCGTTCACCGCTCCTCTTCGCGACCTCTTAAGGCTGGAGTGCAATTATGGGCTCCTTAGAAAGGTCGACGGCGGAGCGGCGCGCCATGCGCCTCGCAGCTCGGGCATAAGAAGAGGCGTAAACATGACCAGGTTTATCGCCCGCCTGGCGCGGGACAAGTCGGGCGCGACTGCCATCGAGTACGGTCTAATCGTGGCGCTTATCGCCGTGGAGATTATCAGCGCGGTGAGCACGTCGGGCTGGACGGCCGTTTGAGCTCACATGCTGCCCCCTCACGCACCCTTTGTTCGGGCCTTGCGTGGGGAGAGTCCTAGGAAGGACGCGCAACTGATGGGCCAAGCTGAGCCGGGATGGCGGCCCGCGCACGTCCGATAGGCGCGCGCTTCGGCAGTCACGCCGTCGTTGGGAGTCCGAGCTGCCGTCGGACCTAGCTTCGTCTTGCCGCCGTTGCAGAGGCCCGGCAGGCCGCCTCGACGGAGGTGGACCCGGAGTCCACGCAGGTGTCTGGTGAGGGGTGGTTCGGCGCGTTGGCGGCGCTTACAGCGCGGCGAACTGGACGGCGGCGGGACCGGCGAGGCAGACGACGGCGAGGCAGACAATAGCGAGGCAGAGGAACGCCACGAGAGCGCCGAGCCGGGCCGGCGACCGGTTGGACAAGCGAGCCACGTGGCGCCCTCCCGAATCACGCCTTCGTCGTTCCCGATGAGCCGCCCGAAATGTGCAGTTTCGGCGGCTGAAACCAGACCGGATTCTGGCGAAGGGCCGGCGTCGGCGGCTGGCGTAGCCGACGTTCGCCAGCGCCGAGCGGGCCGACGCCGGCCGTTCGAGCACTGCGCCCGGCACGATGAGGCCGGCGCCGCCAGCCGGACACACACGCCAGCCTCGATCAGCCGCCCCACCCCAATGACTTCCAGGTGGCTGCGCCGGAAAAGGCCCGATCTACAACCGCGGGCCGGCTGGCCCCGCACAGGCATTGATGGAATGATCGCTGCGCGCTCGCCGCGAGCGTCTGGAACGATCGGCTCATGCCGCCCAACGCCCTCGCCGAAGTCTTCGCCGCTGAAGCTTCGTCGATAGAGCTCCCGGGCGGAACGCCGCTCGCAGAGGCCGGCGGAACGGTTCAGGCGCTCTATCAGCTAACAGCCGGGCGCCTCGCCGAGGTCGAACCCATGGCCGAGGGCGGCGGGCGGCTCCTTGCGGTCCACAGGCCCGGGGAGCTGATCGGCGGCGCGCAGCTGCTGGGGGACGGCCGCTACCGCACGACCCTGACCGCCCTGCGAGACTCTGAACTTCAGGCGATACCTGCCGACCGCGCCCAGGCCCTGATGCGCGAGCGGCCCCAGTTCCTCGCCGAAGTGGCTCGGGCCGCGCTCGAGACCTTGAAGCCTCCGCAACCCGCTGTGCAGCGCAAGAGCTCGATCTTGGGGTTCGTGGCCGTCAGCGACAGCATCGTCATGCGCGATCTCGCTGAACACCTCGCCGCCGCCATGCGTGCGATTGGCGCAGAAGTGGCTGTGCTGGGCGCCGAGGCGGACGACTGCATCGCCCTCCTGGCTCCACGCGCTGGAAATGGAGCACGACTTCGTCCTGATGGCGGTCGAATGTAGGGACGCCGCCTTCACCGCCTACGCGGCTCGCCAGATCGACCGCCTGGTCCTGGTGGGGGACGCGGCCGCGCCGCTGCCCGCTGCGCCCATTCCCTTCGCGACAGCGGCGATCCGCAGCCAGCGGCTGCTCGACTTCATCCTGGTCCAACCGGCCGGGGAGCGGCGACCGCTCGGATCCGAGCGTTGGCTCGATGTCGCCCCCGCCTCGCGGCTGTTTCAGATCCGAGCGGGCGATGAGACGGACCTGGCGCGCCTGGCGCGCATCTACACCGGCAACTCGGTGGGACTGGCGCTGGGAGGCGGCGGCGCGAGGGCTTACGCCCATCTGGGGGTCGCCCGCGCCCTGACCGAGCTCAAGGTGCCTATCGACTTCCTCGCTGGCACATCCATGGGCGCGGTCATCGCCGCGGGCCTGGCAATGGGTTGGGACGACGCGGAGATGGACCGCCGCATCCGCGAGGCGTTCGTGGTGTCGAGCCCCTTGTCGGATATCGCCTTTCCGCTGCTGGCCATGACCCGCGGACGCATGGTCGACCACCGCCTGCAGACCCACTTCGGCGACACCCAGATCAGCGACTTGTGGCGCCCGTTCACCTGCGTCTCTACCGATCTGACCACCGGCGGAATGCACATTCACCGCCGAGGATCGCTGCGCCGGGCCCTGCGCGCGTCCCTGTCCCTGCCCGGCGTGCTGCCGCCGGTGGTGGAGGGCGGCCACGTGCTGGTCGACGGCGCGCTTGTCCGCAACCTGCCGGTGGATCTCGTCCGAGAACAGCACGACGGGGTGACGATCGGCGTCGACGTCGCCAGCGCCGAGGGACTCGAGCCCGACGACCTGCTGCTGAAGCCCTCGGGCTGGCGCTGGCTCATCTCAGGGGCCTGGCTCAGGGGCCCCCCGATCGTCTCCGTGCTGATCCGCTCGGCCACCATCTCGAGCGCCGCCGCCCGCACGGCGCCTCGCGACGACCTGATCGAGATCGTTCCCCAGGTCGAGACTGTCGGGCTGCAGGACTGGAAGGCCTATGACACCGCCGTGGCCGCCGGCTATCGCGCCGCGATGGCTGTCGCCGATCAGCTGTCGGGGCTGAGACGTTGACGGGCGGCGCCCCTAAAGTCCGGTTCGTCCGCCGCCGCATAGCACACCTCTCCATCGCGTCGCCGCCGCCGGCTCGTACGAGACAAGCTTCGCCGTTTGGCAAACCCGTGTTACGCCAGTGAAGACAGAACGACGGAGAAGGCCGATGCGAGGTTTCGCGTTTGGGCTGGTGCTGAGCGTGGTGGCGCTCGTCGGATGTTCGAAGACGGCGGACAACGCGGCGGCGGGCGGGACGAACGCGGCCGACGCGGCGACCTCGTGTCGCGCCGGCGGCGGCGCTGGACCCGCCGGGCCGATCGCATTGGCGCAACTCCCGGCGCCACCAGCCGGACAGTGGTCGCGCTCGTCCAGCCAGGACGGCGCGGCGGCGACGACCGACGGCAAGTGCTTGGATGGCAAGCCGATCGATCCGACGGATGGCATGCCGTAAAGTGCGCCAAACTGGATGCCACGCGCACGGCGAGCGGCGGCTTCGTGGTCGTCGGCGACTGTCCCAACAACGGCATTGACGCCAAGCTGACCCTGGCCGGCGAGGGCGATTTCTCGAAGAGCTTCACCACCGATTCGACCATGGTGATGACTGGCGGCCCCGGCGGAAACCTGACCACAAAGAACCACTCCGTGTGGACGTACGACGGGCCGACTTGCGCGAAGTGACGGCTGGCCTCCGGCGAACCTCGCGTAGAATCACACGGCCAGGAGGTGAGCATCGATCGCCTTCAACGCCAAGGCGCCGGTAGCAGGACAGGTCATGCTTGATGTCAAACGGGTGGCGAGTTTGTGCAGGCGGCCGCAGTGTGGAGGCGCCTGCGCCGCATTGCTCATCAGCTTGGCTGGATCGACGGCGTCCGCGCAGATTCCGAACGATATCCCGGCGGAGACCGGCGGCCACGCGAGCCAGTACGTCGACGCGGTGACGACGCCCGCCGGTGATCAGTCCTGCACCGTGCTGTTGAGCGTGGTGCGCGCCGGCACGCTGCAACCCGTGACCGAAGGCTTCCAACTGGCGATCGACACCAAGATCGATGTCGATCAGCCGGCCCCCGACTACAAGATCGCCTGGCAGGCGGACGGCCGCACGACGTTCTCCGGCGGCGACCTTCGCGAGGTGACGGCTGACTTCAAGGACGGCGTCCTCGCGATCCCCAACGCGCCAAAATACTTCCGAGTGGAGATGTCTTTCGGGCCGGGCAACCTGTCCGAGGCGGTCATTCAGCGCCAGTGCTTCGGGCCGAAGACCCAACTCGTCCATGTCGTGAACAACCCGGACACCGGCGTCAAAGGCGGCGACTGGTTGTGGAACAAAGGCAGCGGCTAGGACCGGCAGGTGTCGAAGCGGCTTGGGCCGCTAAGGCGCTCCGTCTATCGACCCAACGGCAGCTATCGGGCGCAGCGGCAACGACCGGGTTCGACCCCATTGCGGTCGCTAGGGGCGTCGGGTTGCGGGGCCTCGCCTAGCCCGGGCAGCGCCCGACCTATGACGAGATCACACTCGAGACCGGCGGCCACGAGACGCTCGCCGCCGCCACTCCCACGCCAGCGCCGAGGTCCGCCTCTGAGCGCCGCAGTGCACCCGGCGAAGTGATGGTGAGGCTGGCATGGCCTGCGCACCCGATCGGCGACGCCGTTGGTCTGGCGAGGTAATTCGCGCCCTGCCCATTGCCTCAGGTAAGCACCGTTCACTAAGCTGCATGGAGGCTGACCCGATATCGGGCCGGCAACCCCCAAAGGAGGCCGCGTGGCGCAGTTCGACTATGTGGCGCCCACCAGCGTCGATGAGGCGATCAAAGTGCTGGGCAGCGCGCCCGCCGCCCGCGTTCTGGCCGGCGGCACCGACCTGATCGTGCAGATGCGCGCCGGGCGGCTGAGCCCTGGCGCGGTGGTGGACCTGAAGCGCATCCCCGGCGCGATCGGCATCCGGCGGGGTGCGGACGGCGGCTTCACCATCGGCGCGGCGACATCGGGCGCGGCGATCGGCGAGGATGCCGCGCTGGTCCGCGCCTGGCCGGGCGTGGTCGAGGCGGCCAACCTGATCGGCTCGACCCAGGTCCAGGGCCGCGCCTCGCTGGGCGGCAACCTCTGCAACGCCTCGCCGGCGGCCGACAGCGTGCCGGCGCTGATCGCAGCGCGGGCGAGTTGCGTGATCGTCGGGCCGGCAGGGCGGCGCGAAGAGCCGGTCGAGGCGGTCGCAGATCGGCCCGGGCCGCACGTCGCTGCAGCCCGGCGAGTTCATCCTGGAATTTCGCCTGCCGCCCCGTCCCAAGCGCTCGGCCGACGCCTATCTGCGGCTGATCCCGCGCACCGAAATGGACATCGCGGTCGTCGGCGCGGCGGTCAGCCTGGTGCTGGACGAGGGCGGCGTCGATCACCGAGGCGCACGTCTCGCTGGGCGCCGTCGCGCCGACCACGCTGCTGGTGGCGGAGGCCGGCGCAGGCTATCATCGGCGGCACGCTGACCGAGGCTGCGCTGGACAGCCTCGACGCCGCCGCCCGCGCCGCCTGCAACCCGATCGACGACAAGCGCGGCACCGTCGACTATCGAACCAAGATCGCCGGCGTGCTGGCCCGAAGGTCGCGCCGCGATCGCCTACGCCAGGGCGGAGGCCCGCTGAATGAGCAAGATCCACGTCACCGCCACGGTCAACGGCGACCCCGCCGAGTTCCTGACCGATCCCGGGACCACCCTGCTGGACGCCTTGCGCGACGAGCTGGGCCTGACCGGCTCCAAGGAAGGCTGCGGCTCGGGCGATTGCGGCGCCTGCAGCGTCCTGGTCGACGGCCGCCTGGTCTGTTCGTGCCTGATGCTGGCCGCCGAGGCCGAGGGTCATCGGATCGAGACTATCGAGGGCATGGCGCAGGGCGGCGAGCTGCACCCGCTGCAACAGAAGTTCCTCGAGCATGCGGCCCTGCAGTGCGGCTTCTGCACGCCGGGCCTGCTGGTCGCCGCCAAGGCCTTGCTCGACGCCAATCCGGACCCGACGGAGGAGGAGGCGCGCTACTGGCTGGCCGGCAACCTCTGCCGCTGCACCGGCTATGACAAGGTGATCCGCGCCGTGCTCGACGCCGCCGCGGTACTGAGACAAGAACGGAGGGCCGCATGAGCGACGTCCTGGATCGTCCCGCGAAGCAGTTCAATTCGGTCGGCACCCGGCCGATCCGCCCGGATGGCATCGACAAGGTGACCGGACGCGCCGCCGTTCGGCGCCGACTTCGTCATGCCGGGCATGCTGCTACGGCCGCATCAAGCGCAGCCCGTTCGCCCACGCCAAGATCGTCGCGATCGACACCAAGCGGGCGCTGGCGCTGCCGGGCGTGAAGGCGGTGATCACCGGCGCCGACTTCCCCGATCTCGCCGACGAGCTGATCGATGGCGGCGAGGCGGCGTCCAGCATGCGCGACCTGGCCTGGAACGTCATGGCGCGCGACAAGGCGCTCTACGACGGCCATGCCGTGGCGGCCGTGGCGGCGATTTCGCCGGCGATCGCCGAGGACGCGCTCGACCTCATCGAGGTCACCTACGAGATCCTGCCGCACGTGCTCGACGTCGAGGCCGCGATGGACCCCGACGCGCCGGTGCTGCACGACCACATCGTTCACCTCCGGTCTGCCGGAAAAGCCGACGACGCCGTCGAACATCGCCGCCCGGCATCAGTTCGTGCGCGGCGACGTCGACGCGGCGCTGGCCGCCGCCGAGGTGTCGGTCGAGGCGCGCTACACCACCAAGGCCGTGCACCAGGGCTACATCGAGCCGCACGCCTGCGTGGCCTCGATGACCGCCGACGGCCAGGCCCAGGTCTGGAGCTCCAGCCAGGGCCACTTCATGGTCCGCACCTACTGCGCCAAGGTGCTGCAGCTCGACATCTCCAACCTGCGCGTGACGCCCGCCGAGATCGGCGGCGGCTTCGGCGGCAAGACCACGGTCTACCTCGAGCCGGTCGCGCTGTTGCTGTCGCGCCAGGCCGGCGCGCCGGTGAAGATGGTGATGAGCCGCGACGAGGTGTTCCGCGCCACCGGCCCGACCAGCGGCGGCGTGATCGAGGTCAAGCTCGGCGCCACCAGGGACGGAACCATCACCGCCGCCGACGTCGTGCTGAAGTTCCAGGCCGGCGCCTTCCCGGGCTCGCCGGTCGGGCGCGGCCTGCATGACCGCGCTCGCCTGCTACGACGTGCCCAACTTCCGCATCGTCGGCTGGGACGTCGTCACCAACACGCCGAAGGTCGCGGCCTACCGCGCGCCCGGCGCGCCGATCGTCGCGTTCGGGGTCGAGAGCGCGATGGACGAGCTGGCGCGCAAGCTCGGCATGGACCCGATCGACCTTCGCGCCAAGAACGGCGCCCGCGACGGGGTGAAGGCCGCCTACGGCCCGACCTTCCAGAACATCGGCTTCCTGGAGACGCTGGAGGCGATCAAGCAGCATCCGAACTACGCCGTCCCGCTCGGCCCCAACCAGGGGCGCGGCGTGGCGGTGGGCTTCTGGTTCAACGTCGGCGGCGAATCCACCGCCGCGATCCACATCGGCGAGGACGGCAGCGCCACGGTGGCGACCGCCAACCCCGACATCGGCGGCTCGCGCGCGTCGATGGCGATCATGGCCGCCGAGACGCTCGGCATCCCGGTCGAGAACGTGCGCCCCGTGGTCGCGGACACCGCCTCGATCGGCTACTCGATGCTGACCGGCGGCAGCCGCACCACTTTCGCCGTCGGCATGGCGGTGGTGCAGGCGGCCGAGAAGGTTGTCGTCGAGCTGAAGCGCCGCGCCGCCAAGCTCTGGGATGTCGCGCCCGACCAGGTGGCCTGGGAGGACGGCAAGGCGATCTGCCTCGACGCCGCGAAGGACGCCAAGCCGCTGACGCTGAAGGCGCTGGCCGGCCAGTCGGCGCGCACCGGCGGACCGATCTCGGCCGAGGTTTCGCTCAACGCCCAGGGCGCCGGACCTGGCTTCGCGACGCACGTCTGCGACGTGGAGATCGATCCCGAGACCGGTCACGTCACGGTGTTGCGCTACACGGCCTCGCAGGACGTCGGACGGGCGATCCACCCGTCCTATGTGGAAGGCCAAATCCAGGGCGGCGTCGCGCAGGGCGTCGGCTGGGCGCTGAACGAGGAGTACATCTTCGACGCGGAAGGGCGGATGGAGAATGCCGGCTTCCTCGACTACCGCGTGCCGGTCGCCTCCGACCTGCCGATGATCGACACGGTGCTGATCGAGGTGCCCAACCCGCGCCACCCCTTCGGCGCCAAAGGTGTCGGCGAGGTGCCGATCGTGCCGCCGCTCGCGGCTGTGGCGAACGCGGTGCGCGCGGCGATCGGTGTCAGGATGTGCGACCTGCCGCTCTCGCCGCCGAAGATCCGCGCGGCGATGGACGGCAAGGCGGGCTGATCGCCTCAGGGCCATGCCGCACGTTCTCGCCATGGGCGGAGATGTCGGCGCCTTCACCGGCGGCGCCACGGCGTTCGACGTCGCGCCCGGCACGGTGCGCTCGATGATCCGCGAGCTCGAAGCGCGCTACCCGGGCCTCGGCGACTACGTCGGCCGCCGCATGGCCATCGCCATCGATGGCGAGATCTTCCAGGACGCCGATGGCGCGACGACGCTGGCCGACGCCAGCGAGGTTTGCCTGATCCCGAAGATCGGCGGCGGCTAGCGCAGACGCGCTCCGGCGGCGCGCTTCCACGCCGCCCGCAATCATCTTAACATCGTGCAGATTCGACGCTGCGGAGAACCGTTCGGCATGGCGACGACCCTCAACATCAACGGCAAGGACGTCGTGGTCGAGGCGGCGCCCGAGACGCCGCTGCTCTGGGTGCTGCGCGACGAGCTCGAGATGACCGGCACGAAGTACGGCTGCGGCATCGCCCAGTGCGGCGCCTGCACCGTGCAGCTGAACGGCCAGGCGATGCGTTCGTGCCAGGCCCCGATCGGCACGCTGGCGGGGGTCAAGATCACCACCATCGAGGGTCTGGGCGGCGTCCATCCGGTGCAGGCGGCGTGGATCAAGGGCGACGTGCCGCAGTGCGGCTACTGCCAGTCGGGCCAGATCATGAGCGCCGTCGCGCTGCTGGCGCGAACTCCGAAGCCCACGGACGCCGACATCGATCAGGCGATGAGCGGCAACATCTGCCGCTGCGGCGCCTATCAGCGTATTCGCGCGGCGATCAAGGACGCCGCCGGCGCGGTCGCGGCCTAGAGGCAGCAGATGAACGCACCCGTCAAAGAGCTCGCGCCCAGCCGCCGCGCCCTCGTCGTCAGCGCCGTGGCCGCCGGCGGCGCGCTGCTGGTGGGATGCTCGCCCGCCGTTGTCCTGAGCATCGGCTCGCCGAAGCTCGACATCGGCGCGTTCGGCCCGTTCATCCGCATCGATCCGGACGGCTCGGTGACCGTTGTCAACAAGCACATCGAGTTCGGCCAGGGCTCGCACGCGGGCCTCGCGGCCATCGTCGCCGAGGAAATGGACGCCGACTGGGACAAGGTGAAGATCGTCCAGGCCCCGGCCAACGCCAAGGTCTACGCCAACCTCCAGACCGGCGTGCAGGCCACGGGCGGTTCGTCGGCTATCGCCAATTCCTGGGACCAACTGCGCCAGGCCGGCGCGGCGGCGCGAGCGATGTTCGTGCAGGCGGCGGCGACGCGCTTCGGAGCGCCGGTCGGCGAGCTGGCGATCAGCAACAGCGTCGTTTCGCACGCCAGCAGCGGCCGGCACGCGAGCTTCGCCGAGCTGCTGGGCGACGCCGCCAAGCTGGCGCCGCCGCAAGTCGCCGACGCTGAAGTCGCCGGCGCAGTTCACCCTGATCGGCACGGACCGGGTGCGCCGCAAGGACGCCGTCGCCAAGTCGACCGGCACCGCGCGCTTCACCCAGGACGTCCACCTGCCCAACATGCTGACGGCCATGGTCGCCCATCCGACCCGGTTCGGGGCCAGGGTGAAGAGCTTCGACGACGCGGCGGCGCGCAAAGTGACCGGCGTCGTCGACGTGTTTGCGATCCCCAGCGGCGTCGCGGTGGTGGCCAACAACACCTGGGCCGCCAAGCAGGGCCGCGAGGCGCTGAAGGTCGAGTGGGACGAGGCCAAGGCCGAGACCCGCAGCTCCGACACGTTGCTCGCCCTTTACCGCCGCGCCGCGGCCGCCGTGGAAGCAGCGCCTGGCGTCAAGTGGCAGGCGTTCGCGACGCGTCCGCCGCCGGCCGGTCCGGCGCCGGGGCCGTTGGTCGCGGCGACCTACGACTTCCCGTTCCTGGCCCATGCGCCCATGGAGCCGATGAACTGCGTCGCCGAGATCGGCGGCGGCAAGCTGAAGCTGACGGTCGGCTCGCAGGTCCCGACGATCGACCAGCTCAACACGGCGCTGATCGTCGGCGCCCTGCCGGCGCAGGTCGAGGTCGAGCAGCTGTTCGCCGGCGGCTCGTTCGGCCGGCGCGCCAACTTCAAGTCGGACTACGTCGCCGAGTGCGTCCACATCGCCAAGCGCGTCGGCGGCGGGCGGCCGGTGAAGCTGGTCTGGACCCGCGAGGACGACATGACCGGCGGCTACTACCGGCCGCTCGCGCACCACCGCCTCGAGGTGTCGCTGGGCGCGGACGGCCTGCCGCATCACTGGTTCCACCGGGTGGTCACGCAGTCGATCATGAAGGGCTCGCCGATGCCCTCCAGCGGCCTGGACGAGAGCTCGGTGGAGGGAACCAAGGATTCGCCCTATCTGGTCGCCACGCCCTACGTCACAGGCGAGGCCGCGCTGGTCGACCTCGCGGTGCCGGTGCTGTGGTGGCGCTCGGTCGGCGCGACCCACAACGCTTTCGTGATGGAGCACACCGTCGACCAGCTGGCGCGCAAGGCCGGCCGCGATCCGGTGGACTATCGCCGCGCGCTCTACGCCAAGGCGGGCGCCGCCGGCGCGCGTCACCTGGCGGTGTTGAACCTGGCCGCCGAGAAGGCGCCGTGGGGCAAACCGGCGGACGGCTACGTGCAGGGCGTCGCCGTGCACGAAAGCTTCGGCACCGTCGTCGCCCAGATCGCCGAGGTGAAGCTGGAAGGCGACAAGCCGCGGGTCGGCCGCGTCGTCACCGCCATCGACTGCGGCATCGCCATCTCGCCTGACCAGATCGCCGCGCAGATGGAGGGCGGCACCTGCCTCGGCCTCGCCGCCGCGCTCTACGGCGCGATCGACCTGAAGGACGGCGTCGTCCAGCAGACCAATTTCGATGGCTACCGAGTGCTGCGGATGAACGAGGCGCCGCACGTGGAGACCTACATCCTGCCCTCGACGCGGCGACCCTCCGGCGTCGGCGAGCCCGGCACGCCGGTCATCGCACCGGCCGTGGCCAACGCCCTGCTGGCGTTGACGGGCAAGCCGACGCAGAGCCTGCCGCTGGTGAAGACCGCGTAGTCGGCGAGAGAACGCTGACCGGTCAGAGCTCCCGCATCGGGTGGGCTCGGACGGAAGCCTGCGGGACAGGGCGGGGCGCTGGCCTGAGCCCGTTCAGGCCGCCCGATAGAGAGTGGACGTTTCGCTGTCCTCTCTCCCGAAGCAGGCGCGCGGCGCCGTCGCTGCGGCGGCCACTTGCGCAGATCAGCAGCACGCGCTCGCCGGCGAGTTCGCCCGCACGATCGATGACCTGAGGGGCTGGAATCTGCTGCGCCGGCGTCCCGAGGGGATCGGCTGCGATCTCGTCAGGCTCTCGCAGGTCGACCAGGCTGAAGCCCGCGGACAGGGCGTCGGCGAGGTGATCGAAGGCGATGGAGAGATCGCCGCAGTCCTGCGCCTTCTCCATTGCGCGGCGCGCCACCTCGAGGCAGCCGCCGTGGCTGGCGCAGCCCGATGCGGCGTCGATGGGCAACCGGTGGCTCGTGTGGTCGAGCAGATTGTAGAGCAGCAACACGTCGTCGGACTGGCGCGGCAGGCCCAGCAGGATCTTCAGCGCCTCGGCCGCCTGCATCGCGCCCAGCACCCCGGGCGCCGGACCGAGCACGCCGGACTCGACGCAAGAACCGGCGATCCCGGGCGCTGGCTCCTCCGGCCAAAGGCAGCGCAGGCAAGGCGCGCCGGGCCGCGCGGACACCACCTGCAACTGGCCCTCGTACTGGTAGACGCTGGCGAGGATCAGCGGCGTGCCGGTCAGAACCGCCGCGTCGTTGCTGATATAGCGGCTGTGCATGTCGTCCGTGCATTCGACCACCAGGTCGAACTGCGAGAACACTTCGGTCACGTTCCCCGCGTGCAGCGGCTCGGTCCAGACCTTCACCGCGACCGTCGGGTTGAGGTCGGCGATGCGGCGTTTGGCCAGTTCCGCTTTGAGTTCGCCGACGTCCCGCGCGCTGTACATCGTCTGCCGGTGCAGGTTGCTGGCGTCGAGGCGGTCACCGTCGACAATGCCCAGCGTTCCGACCCCTGCGCCCGCGAGATAGCTCAGCACCGGACAGCCGAGGCCGCCCGCGCCAATCACCAGCACCCGCGCGTCGGCCAACTTCACCTGCCCCTCGTCCCCGACCCCCGCGAGCCGGGCCTGGCGCGAATAGTCCGGCACGAAGGGCACGCCCACCCGGTCGTGATGCACGTGGTCATGTTCGTGCTCGTGCTCGCGGTGCACGTGCGCGCAGGCGACCCAGGCGGTGTCGCCTTCGACGTAGTGCTCCTTCTTCCAGATCGGCAGGCGATGCTTGATCTCGTCGATGATGTAGCGGCACGCGCGGAACGCCTCGTCCCGGTGCGCCGCCGCGACGCCGACCCAGACAGCGAGATCGCCGATGCGCAGCGAGCCGGTGCGGTGCGCGCAACGCGCATCGGTCACGCCGTAGCGAGCGATCGCCTCCTGCAGGATGATCTCGCCTTCCGCTCTGGCCAACTCTTCGTAGGCTTCGTACTCGAGGCCATCGACGGCGCGGCCTTCGTTGCTGTCACGCACCCAGCCCTCGAAGGTGCAGAAACCGCCGCTGCCGTCATGCCGCATCGATGCCCGGAGCCGATCGGTGTCGACCACCGCATCGGAGATATCGAACGCGCTCATCCGCCGGCCACCGGCGGGATGAATACGACAACGTCGCCGTCGCGCAGCGGCCAACTCCAGTCGCTGAACTGCGCATTGACCGCGACTTTCAGCGCGTCGGCAGAGAGCGAGAACCCGTGGCGCGCACGCAGCTCCGCATAGAGCTCCCGCAGCGAGCCCGCGGCCGTGCTGACTTGCTCGCCGCCGGCGCCCGCCTGTTCGCGCAGTTGCGCGAAGTACTGCAGGGTGACCGTTGTCACGTCCGCGCCTCCAGCGTCGACCGCAGCTGCTCAAGGTCCGCCGGCGTGTTGATATTGTCTAACGCCGCGCCTGGCGGCGGTAGCAACGTGGTGCGGGACCGGATGAGCGCCTTGCGCGGGCAGTATTCGCCGGCCTGGTAGCGTTGCAGCAGCAGCGCATGACTGGCGGGCTCCCAGACGGCGCACAGAGGCTCGGGCAGGCCGTCGTGACGGCTGACGAAAGCCGTGGCGTCCGCGTCGGGATCGCGGTTGCCGACCAGGCCCCGCAGCGTGTCCAGGTCGAGCAGCGGCAGGTCGCAGGCCAGCACGAGCCAGGCGATGCCCGGATGGGCGTCCTGCGCCGACAGGATGCCGGCGGCCGGGCCGATGGAGTCGTAGCTGTCGACGATCATCGGCAGACTGCGCCGCAGAGGGTCGTCACGCTGATCGTCGCGGGCCGAGACGAACGCCCGCTCGGTGACCTTGCTCAACAGTCGCCAGGCCCGTACCAGCTGCGGCTCGCCGCGATACTCCACGAGCGCCTTGTCGCGCTGCATCCGCCGGCTCGCGCCGCCGCTGAGCAGCAGGCCGTAGAGCGGGGCGCCGTCGCTTTCGGCGCGCTCGGTGGGGGAAGGGGGGGCAGAGGGCTTTGTCATGTCGATCGAGAAAGAACCTATCCGCCTATGTAGTGCATTTCGATCTTACGCGGGTGCTGCAGCCGCCGCGCGGCGCGTTCTTCGCTGTAGCGGTCGGTGCGGCGTATCCAGGTGGCGCGCAGCAGCTCCAGCAGGGCGTCGTCGCTCTCGCCGTTGCGCAGCGGCGTGCGCAGATCGACGCCCTTGGTTGCGAACAGGCAGGTGTAGAGCACGCCTTCCGACGACATCCGCGCCCGCGAGCAGCCGCCGCAAAACGGATTGCTGACTGACGAGATCATGCCGACCTCGCCGACCCCGTCGCGGAACCGATAGCGGGTGGCCACCTCGCCGGGATACCGTGGCGCCACCGCCTCCAGCGGCCACCGCGCGTTGATGCGCTCCACCAGTTCGCCGGAGGGCACCACCGCAGCAGGCTCCCAGTCGTTGCGGTTGCCGACGTCCATGTACTCGATGAACCGCACGACGATGCCGGCGCCGCGGAACCGCTCGACGAGGTCGAGCGCCGTCTGGTCGTTGACGCCGCGCTGGATAACCGCGTTGAGCTTGATCCCCTTCGGGAAGCCTGCGGCCTGCGCCGCCTCGATGCCGGACAGCACATCCTCGAGGGCGCCGCGGCCGCCGCTCATGCGGTGGAACACGGCCGGATCGAGCGTATCCAGGCTGATCGTGACGCGATCGAGCCCGGCGCTCCGCAGCTCTGCGGCGTGGCGCGCCAGCAGAACCCCGTTGGTGGTCATGGCGAGGTCGTCGATGCCGTCCAGCCGTCGCAGCCGCGACACCAGCTCGGCGAGCCGCGGCCGCAGCAGCGGCTCACCGCCGGTCAGGCGCAGCTTGCTGACGCCCAACCCCGCGGCCAGCCGCGCCAGGCGCTCGATCTCGTCGAAGCTCAGCCGCTCGTCATTGCCCAGGAACTGGAAGTGCTCGCCGTAGGTCGACTCCGGCATGCAGTAGGGACAGCGGAAATTGCAGCGGTCCATCACCGAGATGCGCAGATCGTGCAGCGGTCGCCCGAGCTGATCGCGCGGTCGGTCCGCGGAGGATGACGCCTGAGAGGCGGACGAAGGGGTGCTCACGTCACCACCGATACAGCGGCGCGACGGCGCCCGCCACCGCGCGGCTCTGGCCCGCCGGCAGCTGCACGACGCCGTGCGTGCGGGCGAGGGATGAGAAATCCCCGGAAGTGGGCGAGACGACCGGGCGCGCCAGCGACCGGCCAGCTTCGTCGTGGCGCACGTGCACCGGCACGAAGCATGTCAGCGCCGCGCTGGTCTCGATGTCGCCGTCGAGGCAGACAAGCTCGGGCTGGTCCGCGGTGAGCCCTATCGCCGCCAGCAGGGCCGGCCGGACATAGCGCACGGCGCAGACCAGCGACGAGACCGGATTGCCGGGCAGCGCGAACACCAGCTGCCGGTCGGGTCCGACGCCGAACCACATCGGCTTGCCCGGCCGCTGGGAGATGCGATGGAACACGCGCTTCACGCCCAGCGCGCCCAGCGCCTCCGGCACAAGGTCGCGCTGGCCCATCGAGACGCCACCGCTGACGACCACCACGTCGTGCGCCGCCAGCAGGGCGCCGAGCGCCGCGGCGGTCGCGTCGAGGTCGTCGGCCACATGGCTGAGCGAGATCCGATCGAACCCGTGGCCGCGCAGGGCCGCGGCGATGGCGATGTCGTTGGAACGGCGGATCTGTCCTTCGGCGAACGGCGCGTCGACACCGACAAGCTCGTCGCCTGTCGCGAGGATGGCGATGGAGGGATCCACCCCCACCTCGACGCTCGCCACCCCGTTGGCCGCCAGTTGCGCCATCTGGGGAGCTCCCAGCCGGACGCCCGCCTGCAGCACCTGCACTCCGGCGCGGCAGTCTGAGCCCTGGGGATGGATGAACTGGCCTCGCGGCGGCCGGTAGCCATCCGCCAGCACGTAGCGCTCGCCGTCGCGCCGCACCTGTTCGATCGGAATGACGCAGTCGCAGCCTGCCGGCACGATCGCGCCGGTAGTGACTTCCAGGCAGCCGCCGGGGTCGCTCAGCGTCTGCCGGCCCATGCCCGCCATCTGCGAGCCCGCCAGCGCGAAGCTCCGCGCCAGCGAGTCGGTCCAGCGAACGGCGATCCCGTCCATCATCACCCGGTCGAAGGGCGGCTGGTCGCGCTCGGCGAATATCGGCTGTCGCAAGACGCGACCCACGGCGGCGTCCAGCCTCGCCAGCTCGACGCCGAACGACCGCGTATGCGCGGCGATCAGCGCCTCGGCCTCGGCGACGCTGATGAGGTCGGTCATCGGGCGGTGAGACTCCCAGCCGCGGGCTGGGTCTGGAGCGGCGCGCGAGGATGTCGCATGGAAAGTGTATGGTGGCCGAGCGGCGGTTTGACAACCACGCGGCATGACGCGCCGCCGCGTCAGGCGCCCAGGGCGACCGCCTTGACCTGCGCCCAGACCTGCCGGCCGGCGCTGAGTTCGAGGGCGCGCCACGAGCGGCGGGTGATGCGCGACACCAGCAGCGTTCCGCTGGCGTCGAGCTGCACCAGGCACTGCGAAGGATGATCTGCGTCGGCGACCGCGACGACCCGGCACCGAAACTGGTTGAGCGCGCTGCCGCCGGCCTGGCGCTCGAGCGTCAGCGCCACGTCGCGCGCCGCGATCCGGCACCGCAGTCTCTCGCCAACCCGAGCCCGATTGCGCGGCACCAGCAGGACGCCGCCGTCGAAGCCAAGCTCGGTGAGGTGGTCGTCGGCGTCATGGCGGATCACGACGCCCTCGATCACCGCGCCGGTCGCCTCGATCAGCGCAGGCGGCAGGTCCAGGCGGGTGACCGTCGCGTTCAGCGGCCCTTGCGCCACCACGCGTCCGGCCTCCAGCAGCACCAGGTGGTCGGCCAGTCGGGCGACCTCGTCGATCGCGTGGCTGACATAGATCATCGGCGCCGCCAGTCCGGCGTGCAGCGTCTCCAGCCGCCCGAGCAGATCGTCGCGCGCTGCGCCGTCGAGGGCGGACAGCGGCTCGTCGAGCAGCAGCAGCGCCGGATCGGACAGCAGCGCACGGACGATCGCGACGCGCCGTCGCTCGCCACCCGACAGCGCGCCGGTATGCCGCTCCAGCAGGTCGCCAAGCCCGAACTGGTCGATCAGGGCGTCGCGGTTCAGATGCGCCGGCCGGCCCGCCCGCCGGAAGGCGAAGTCCAGGTTGCCGGCGACGTCGAGATGCTCGAACAGGCCGGGATCCTGGGTCACGTAACCGATCCGGCGCCGATGCGGCGGCACGAAGACGCGGCGCGCGCTGTCGCACCAGGTCTCATCGCCGAAGCTCAGCTTGCCCGTGGCCGAGCGCTCCAGCCCGGCGATCATCCGCAGGCAGCTGGTCTTGCCGGCGCCCGACGGACCGAAGAGCGCGGTGACGCCGCGCGCCGGAAGCGCCACGTCCAGGACGATCGTGCGGGCGGCGCGCCGCAGCGTGAGGGCGGCGACCAGTCCCTTGGGCGTGCTTGCCGGCGATTCAGACATGCGCGCGCAGACGGGGGCGGAGCAGGGTCATGGCCAGCAACGCGGCGAAAGAGAAGGCCAGCAGGCACAGCGACAGGGTGTGCGCCTGGGCGTAATCGCCCGCCTCGACGTGATCGTAGATGCGCATCGAGAGCACCCGGGTCTGCCCGGGTATGTTGCCGCCGATCATCAGCACCACGCCGAACTCGCCGACGGTGTGGGCGAAGCCCAGCACGGACGCCGTGACGAACCCCGGCAGCGCCATGGGCAGGGCGACAGACCAGAAGCGGTCGAGAGGCCCCGCGCCCAGGCACGCAGCCTCCTCCAGCGGACGCTCGCCGACGGCCTCGAAGGCGTTGTGCAGCGGTTGGACCACGAACGGGAGCGAATAGAGCATCGAGCCGACGACCAGGCCGCCGAAGGTGAAGGGCAGCAGCGCCAGGCCGAGCGAGGCCATCGTGTGGCCCACCAGTCCGTTCGGACCCAGCAACAGCAACAGGTAGAAGCCGAGCACCGTCGGCGGCAGCACCAGCGGCAGCGCGACCACGGCGCCGACGAGCCGCCGCAGCGGCGAGCGCGTCCGGGCAAGCCACCAGGCCAGCGGCGCCCCCAGCAGGAGCAGCAGCAGGGTGACGGTCGCGGCCAGCCGAAGCGTCAGGCCGAACGCTTCAAGATCGTCTGACGACAGTCCCGTCACCCGTGTTCGTCAGTGCGGGTCGGAGGCGGGCCGGCTGAAGCCGTAGTGGGCGAGGGTGGCCCGCGCGGGGGCGTGTTGCACATATCGCTCGAAGTCCTGCGCCAGGTCGTTGCCCGCACCCTGCCTGGTCAGCACGAAGCTCTGAACCAAGGGCTGGTACGCCGAATCCGGCACGGCCGCGTAACTGCCTTTGGCGCCCGGGTCCAGCGCCAGCGACAGAGCGATGATTCCGACCTGCGCGGCGCCGCTGCGGGCGAACTCGGCCGTCTGGGCGATGTTCTCGCCGTAGACCAGCCGCGGTTGCAGCGCGTCCCACACGCCGGCGCTGCGCAACGCCTGCTCGGCCCGTTTGCCATAGGGCGCATGCTCGGGATTGGCGATCGCGATACGCCCGAAGCGAGGTTGGACCAGATCCGCGACTCGAACGCCGTGCATATCGAGGCTGCCGCTCCACAGCACGAGGTGGCCCACGGCATAGGCCACCGCCGGCCCGCGGGCCTGGCCGTCGGCAATGAGCTTTCGGGGATAGTCGCTGTCAGCCGAGAAGAAGACATCGAAGGGGGCGCCCTGTTCGATCTGGGTCAGCAGCACGCCCGAAGCGCCGTAGACCACCTTGATCGAGGCGGCGGGGTGGTCGCGGCGGTAGGCAGTGACGATGTCGTCCATCGCCTGGTGCAGGTCCGCGGCCGCGGCGATCGTCAGCTGTGCGCTCGGCGCCGCGTGGCTCGCGGCCGGCATCAGTGAAATCGCGAGCAGGGTCAGCAGTCGGGTCAGCAGGTTCACGAAGCTTGCTCCGAGTGTGCGCCGACCGAGGCGATCGAACGCTCCCCCCTTTCGGTAATGATCTCAGCAATGATGGAAACGGCGATCTCCCAGGGCGCCTTGCCGCCGAGGTCGAGGCCGATCGGCGCACGCAACCGCGCCAGCGCCGCGTCGTCGACGCCGGCTGCGCGCAGCCGCGCCATCCGTTCGGGGAGGCGCCTGCGGGCGCCAACAACACCGACGTAGCTCGCCGCCGACGGCAGGGCTGCCAGGAGCGCCTCATGGTCGATCTCCCAGTCGTGGGTCGCCACGGCGATCGCGGTCCACGCGTCGGGGGAGATCTCACACAACGCTGCTTCGGGGCTCGCGCGGCTGTAGGCGAAACCGGCCAGCGGCGGTGGCCCCGATGGCCCCTTTGGCCTGACCAGGGTGGTTTCAAAGCCGGCCTGAGCGCCCAACGAAGCGGTAGCCAGAGCGATCGGGTCGGATCCAAATACCAACAACCGGGGGACCGGATCGTAGAGCCGCCGCAGTTCGAACGAGGCTGCGTGGTTTTGGCGCCTCGCCGTGGGTGCGCTGCCCACCTCTTCGACGAAGCGTGCCTGGCCGTCGGTCACCCAGACCGCCGGCCGGCGGGCATCGGTCGCTGTCAACAGCGCGGCGAGGGCTGCGTCGTCCGGCGTGACCCGCTCGACGAGGATGTCCAGCCGCGTGCCGCAAAGCAGCTGGATGTCGCGCCACGGGCTTCCCTGCCCGTAGACCAGGTGACGTGGCTCGCCGTCCTCGATAACGCGGCTCGCGTGCAGGGCGATGTCCGCCTCTATGCAGCCACCCGACAGGAAGCCGGACGCTGTGTCGGGGGTAAACACCATTTGCGACCCCGGCGGTCGCGGGCCGCCGTCGCCGACCGCATACAAGGTGGCCAGAGCGAGCGTTTCGCCGGCCAGCTGGGCTGCGCGCATCGCCGGTCGCACGTCGTCGGCCAAGCCGAATACCGGCCATTCTGGAAGCGTAAGGCTCACGCCCCGCGCCCCCGAGGCGGATCAATTGTCGAACCAGGACGGCGGATCGCATAAGGCGGCATCGTGCGGACTATACAGGTGGACCTCGGGTTTGGTCATGGGGACGGCTAAGGCGACGCGGCTGGATGCGATTGTCCTGTGCGCGGGCGCGGGTTCGCGCTTTGGCGGCGGCAAGCTTCTCGCGCCCTGGGGCGACGGACTTCTGCTCGAAGGCGCGCTTGCGGCGGCCTTCGCAGCGCCTGTCCAGACCGTGAGCGTTGTTTGGGGCGCAGACCGCAACGTGCCCGCCGCCGCTGAGGCTTTCGCTGCCCGTGTCGGCCGAACCGATCGACTGCGTCTGGTTCACGCCGAGCGCCACGCCGAAGGCATGGCGGCGTCGCTGAAGGCGGGCGTCGAGAGCCTGGATGCCGGCAGCGAGGGAGCGTTCGTCTTCCTGGGCGACATGCCCCGCATTCCGGCCGAGGTCACGGGAACGCTTGCCGACGCGATCGCCGGCGGCGCGCCGGCGGCGGCGCCGGTCTTTGCGGGTCGGCGCGGCCATCCGGTGCTGTTCACGTCCGCGCTCTATCCTGCCCTGCTCGACCTGTCCGGCGACAGCGGCGCGGCCCCGGTTCTCGCGGGGCTAGGCGTTCGCCTCGCGCTGGTCGCCGCGGCCGACGACGGCGTGCTGTTCGATGTCGATCGCCCAGATGACTTGCCTGACGACTAACCGGTTCGCGCCTGGACCACATTGGCGTGGTAACCGTTGGCCTCAGCGTGACGTAATGGAGCATGCGGCGCCGGCGAGATGCGGCTGCCCAGGGAGCGTCTTGCCATGGCGGCGCCGAGGCCACAGAAGGTGTTTGTCCGCCGACACAGCCGGCTGGTGCGGACCACCCACTGGATCAATGCGGTCAGCCTTTGCCTCCTGCTGCTGTCCGGCCTGCAGATCTTCAACGCCCACCCGGACCTCTATTTCGGCCAGCAATCGCACTTCGGGCATCCGTGGCTGGGCATGGGCGCCTATCAGAGCGGCGGCGCCCTGCACGGCGTCACCCTCATCGGCGGCCACCCGTTCGACACCACCGGCTTCCTCGGCGCCTCGCGCGATCATGGCGTACTGGTCGCTCGCGGGTTTCCGTCCTGGCTGACCATCCCCTCGGTCCGCTACCTGGCGCTGGGGCGGCGATGGCACTTCTTCTTCGCCTGGGTCTTCGCGATCAACCTCACGCTCTACCTGGCAAGCGCGGTCATCGGCGGCCACCTCAAACGCGACCTCGCCCCCAGCCTCGACCAGGTCAAGCCGCGCAACGTGATGCACGAGATCTGGGACCACGTGCGGCTGAGCTTCCCCAAGGGCTGGGAGGCCCGGCGCTACAATGTGCTGCAGAAAGGCGCCTACCTCGGCGTCGTGTTGCTGCTGCTGCCGGCGATGATCCTCTCGGGCATGACCATGTCGCCCAGCCTGGATGCGATCTTCCCCTGGCTGCTCGACCTGTTCGGCGGGCGCCAGTCGGCCCGCTCGATCCACTTCATCACCGCCAGCCTGATCGTGTTGTTCTTCCTCGTGCACATCGTGATGGTGGTTCTGTCGGGGACCTGGAACAATGTCCGCTCGATGGTCACCGGACGCTATGCGATCCAGGTAGCGCCGCCGCCGTTGCCCGGGCCGATGGGAGACGCGCCATGAGCCTGCCTCGCCGTGGCTTGCTGCAGTCCGCTGGCGCCAGCGTGGCCGCGCTCTGGTTGTCCGGGTGCGACAGGATCGCCGAGAACCCGGACGTGGTGAAGGTGCTCTCCAGCGCCGAGGTGCTGAACCGCCGGGTGCAGCGGCTGCTGGGCCGCAACGCTCTGGCGCGGGAGTTCACCCGCGCCGACATCGCCCCCGCCTTCAAGGCCAACGGCACGATCAACCCGCCCGACGCCGACTATCAGGCCCACGTGCTGGAGAACTTCGCCAACTGGAAGCTGATCGTCGACGGCCTGGTCGAGCGGCCGCTGGCGCTGACGCTCGACGAGATCAAGGCGCTGCCGTCGCGCACCCAGATCACCCGCCACGACTGTGTCGAGGGCTGGAGCTGCATTGGCGAATGGACCGGTGCGAAATTCGGCGCGCTGATGGACCTGGCGGGGCTGAAGCCGCAGGCCAGGCACATCGTGCTCTACTGCGCCGACACCCTGGGCGGGGCCAAGTACTACGAGACGCTCGACTTGTTCGACGTCCGCCACCCCCAGACCATTCTGGCCTACGCGATGAATGGCGCACCGCTTGCCGTGGCCCACGGCGCGCCGCTGCGCCTGCGGGCAGAGCGTTACCTCGGCTACAAGCAGGCCAAGTACATCATGCGCCTCGAAGCCGTCGACCGCTTCGACCACATCGCCGGCGGCCAGGGCGGCTACTGGGAAGACCAGGGCTACGACCGCTACGGCGGGATTTGAATCCGAGCGCAGCGTCAAACTCGAACGGCATTGCGGGCGGCCGAGGATCGGGAAGCTGACCGTTGGCCCGATGTCGAAGCCGGTAGCGGCGTAGGAGAAGAGGCTGCCGGGGCGACTGCGAACCCTGGGCGATCGACGCGCTCAGCATAACCTTCGGGTAAAGGTCGACGTTGGCGTCGCCGTCTCAAGGGCAAAGAACGACCCTAACTGGCCGTTGCCGCTCGGCGTCGACCTGGGGTCGGCCACCTAGGTTGCGGTTCCGGGTTGCGTGGGTTGATCGGCACGGCTCCCGATCAGAAGCGCTGAGCCCAGGGCTCCGAACATCACGGACAAGGTGACGCTGGCGGCCCAGGTCGGTAGATCGGGCCACAAGAGGGGGACCGACACCCCGAACGCGACGGCGCTCGCTGCGCCCAGGAACAGAACGATCCGCGCGACCGGACGCGTGCGGTAGCGCACGAAGCCGAGCCACAGCTCCGCGACGCCCAACAGGATGAAGGCGACGCACAGCGTGGCGTCCAGAGGCAGGATGTCGAAGCCGATGTGGAAGGCCAGATGCAGTCCAAGACCCAAAGTCAGCAAGGTCCAACCGATCGCAGCGGCCAAGCCGCGCGGCGTACGGTCGAGGAAGACCCACCAGAATTCCGCTTGCGCCCACAAGGGCCAGTTCCCACGCCAGCGTCGCTTCCACGAACAGCGGTGCGACCAGCGCGGCCGCTGCCAAGACTAAGAGCAGGTCTCCGTACAGCCGGTCGGCGGCGCGTGTCCTTTTGGCCGAAGATGTCGTGAGGTTATCGCTCACTCCGTCTCTCCGTATCGCATCTCAAGTCACCTTACGACCTGCCGCTGATCCAAGCGACAACTCCCGAGCGCGGCAAGCCCAGGCGGCTGACAGGTTTGAGCCAAGTCCCGGGCGATTTGGCGGCGCCGGGGTAGGTTGTGACGGCTGGCTGGCTTTGCGCGGCGACTGTTCCTCCGGGAAGACGTGTTGGCCCATCTTGAGTCGTGGTGAGGATCGAACTCAGGCCCCCCAGATCTTCAGAAGGCCGGAACGACGTTCCGGCGATCTGTGACACGCGGTCGATCGATGGCGGCCCCTCCAGTGAAGAGCTTAGGCTGTCAGGTCTTCATTCGCGGCAAAGTGCGCACCCCATTTTGATATGCATCAACGCGTGTCGAATGCGGCGCCGATAGGCATCTTCGCCATATTCGGGAAGGCTGATGGAGCGGCCGATGACGCAGCTTCATCCTGGCCATGATGCTGAGAATGGAGCCTGGGATGGCGACACCCCTCGAAACGCTGCTGGAGGATCATCGGAACACCGCGCGACTGCTCGATGTGCTGGATCGCCAGATCGGCATCTTCGCCGAGGCCGGGACGCCGGACTATGACGTCATCGTGGGCGTGGCTGAGTACTTCCTCGACTACCCGGACCTTTGCCATCACCCGAAGGAGGACGCTATCGCCGCCCGGCTGCTGGCGACGCATCCGGTCGAGGCCGCCGCCATCGCCGATCTCGCCGGTGAGCATGAGCTCGCTCACGAGCGGGCCCGCCGCTTCCGCCGGACGATCCGGGAGCTTCTGGCCGACACCGACATCGCCCGCGAGGCCGTCGTCGAAGCGGCGCGGCGCTTCATCGCGTTCGAGCGGCGGCACATGCAAATGGAAGAGGAAATCTTCTTTCCCCTGGCAGCCCGTCTCCTAGGCCCTGCGGACTGGAGCGCTGTCGAGGCCGCGCTCTCCGAAAGGACCGATCCGATCTTCGGGGCGGTCGCCACGTCGTTCACGACGGTCCGCGAGCGGCTGCTCGCGTGGGAGGCTGAGGACCGGCTGGAAATCGCGTCGGGAGATCGGCCATGAGAGTGGATGAAGGCCCCTTCCCGGCAACGGATCGCGTTCCGGCGGCGCACGACGGCCCGCTCTTCGAACTCGGAGCGATCGGCCGCACGCTCGACGATCTGAGCCCGGCGCAGAAGGGGAAACCGCGGCGCGGCGCGCGCGCCAAGCTAATATGGGTGGCGGCGGCGGTCCTGGCGCTTGTCGCGTTCATGGGCTGGCTGCTCGTCAGCCGATGAATCGGTAGCGTCAGCGGTACCTGCCCAGCGTCGGTTCAAGGCGCTTTCAGCAAGGTCAGCTCTGCTCTTCGCGACGGTGAGCCTCTTGGGCTTGCCTGAGCTGCTCGTGAGCCTCCTCAAGGAGCTTCTTCAGGTTGGCGCGCTTCGCCGGATCGCGTTCCGCTTCAAGCTGCTGGCGGAAGTGATCGATGTTCCGCCGTGCAACGAAACGATCCATGTCCTCACCGGCCACTCCGAGCGCGCAATTATAGCGCGGCCCGATGCGTTGTAGATTGCTATCTTGTCGCTATGCCGCGCGCGCAGCGGAAATCCGCCTGCGCGGGACGCCGGCCGTCAATAGAGGCCCTGATACGCCTGTGCGACGCGGTGGACTTCGTCCGGCCGCAGTCTGGCGGCGATGTCGCGCATGCGCTCGTAGACGTCGTTGCGGCGCTGCCCGGTGCGGAAGGCGATCAGCTGGCGCTCGAGGTACGCGGCGTTCTGGCCCGAGATCACCGGCGCCTCGATGGGCCCGCCGGAATCGCGCGCGTGGCAGGCTTCGCAGGGCGGGATCCGGCGCGCCGGGTCGCCGCGGCCGACGAGCCGCGTCACGGCGTCGGAGTCCGGGTCGAAGTAGGCGCGGCCGAGGATCGAGCCGGCCCGCTGGTGGCCGAAGTAGGCGGCCACCTGCGCCAACTGGTCGGTCGTCAGCGTCTGGGCCACGGCGCTCATTTGGGCGTTGACCCGGGCGCCTGACTGGAAGTCGGACAGCTGTTTGTAGATCGCCTCCGGCGACTGGCCGGCCAGCTTCGGGAAGTCTTCGCTGACCGTGAGGCCATCGTCGCCGTGGCACGAGGCGCACAGGCTGTTGGCGAGCTCGGCGCCGGGACGCTGGTCGGCAGAGGCGAGGATCGCCAGCGTGTGCGGCGACCAGACCACCTGCGAAACCGGCTGCGCGGTCGCGCTGACCGGCGGCTGCGGCTGGGCCGGCGTGCCCGGCTTGAGCCCGATGGCCCGGCAGATCGCGGTCCAGGCCGAGAGGTTGGCGTTCGGCGCCTGCGCGAGCGGAATGACGATGAAGCCAACGACGATCGAGAAGACCAGCGCGCCGGCCACCATGGCGGCCGCGCCGAGCGTCCAGCGTCTGTCGTCCGACCCGGGACGGGGCTCTTGGCTCATGTCAGCGCCCCCCATCGGATGAATCATCGCCTGCGGCGACTGCCCCATGAAGAACTGCATGATCGGGAACCCGTAGGCGGCGACCATCAGCACGGCGACGAGGATGTTCCATAAGGTGAAGCCGTTCAGGACGCTCGGCACATGGCCGCTGGGGTGCGCCGCCAGCGCATAAGCGTAGCCCGGGCTCGGCGTCGGCTTCCAGGAGCGCCGGGGCAGCAGGTTCGTCACGAATAGGATCGCGCTCGCCAGCAGGATCACGCCGCCGACCAGCGAGACCACCACCCACGGCCCCCAGGCATGGATCCTGGGATCGCTGTAGTCGAAGCTCGCCACCCGCCGCCACTGCCCCTCGAGGCCAAGGAAGTGCCAGGGCAGCGCCATCACCATCATGCCGGTCGCCCAGAGCCACAGTTGCAGCCGCTGCAGCGAAAGGCTCGCCGGCACGCGCCCGATCAGGCTCGGCCAGATGTCGTAGGCGATGGCGAAGTACATGATCACCACCGTGCCGCCGAAGATCAGGTGGAAGTGCGCCGTCACCCACGAAGTGTTGTGGACCATGGCGTTCATGCCGTAGCTCATGTTGATCAGGCCGCCGCCGCCGCCGAACCAGAGCATCACAAAGGCGAGGCCGGTCGCCAGCACCATCGGCCGGTCCCAGGGCAGCGCGCCGATCCAGCCGAACAACCCCTTGCCGCCGCGCAGGCGCCCGGCCAGTTCCATCGAGGCCGAAATGGTGAAGACCGTCAGCAGCGTCGGCACCGCCACCAGGGCCGTCAGCGACATCTGCAGGAACTTGAAGCCGGTGGAGTGCTCCGGGTCCATGAACAGGTGGTGCATGCCGACCGGCAGGCTGTAGAGCACGAAGAGAATGAAGCTGAGGCGACCCATCAGATCGCTGTAGAGACGCCCGCCGGCCGCCCGCGGCGCCATGGTGTAGAAGGCGATATAGGCCGGAAACAGCCAGAAGTAGACGATCGGGTGCAGCGTCCAGGCGAACAGCGTGCGCGCCAGGCCGACGTCGATGGTCTGAGTGAAGCCGAGCGCCGCCGGCACGATCTGGAAGATCACCTCCAGCGCCACGCCGACCGTGGTCCACAGCCACATCACCGCATTGGCGACGGTGCCGTACATCGCCAGCGGCACCGGCGCGCCCGGGTTGGCGCGCTTGAAGCCGGCCATGGCCACGAGCATCAGCACGCACCAGATCCACGAGCCCGCCACCACCAGCACGAGGCCGATGTAGAACCACACGATCGCGATCAGTGGCGGGTAGAAGGTGTAGAGCACCGAGGCGTGGCCGCTGGCGATCGACAGCACCGTCATCACGACGCCGGTCAGCGCCAGGCCGAAGGCGGCCCACGCCCAGTTGCGGCCGGGCAACGGCCGCTTCAGCGCCGTCTCGGCCACGAAATAGCCGAAGCCCATGATGAAGAAGGTGGTCAGCACGTAGGCCATCGAGACGCCGTGCGCGGTGACCGACTGGTAGTAGCGCTGCGGCAGGTCGCCGGGCGCGGCGAGCGGGCTCCTCACCCACATCTGCCAGACGCCCAGCACGCAGGCGATCGCGAAGACCGCGAACGCGACGGCGAAGTGGGAGAGGATCAGGCGTCTATTTTGCGGCACAGGTCGCCCTCCCGTCGGGTCCAGGGTGGAAGGCGCTCTTCGGCACCACGCGCACCGTCGCGATCATCTCGCTGTGGCCGAGCCCGCAGTATTCGTGGCAGGGCATCAGGAGGTCGCCGGTGCGCCGGAACACCGTGTGGACCTGGGAGATGTAGCCAGGCACCACCATGGTGTTGACGTTGGTGCCCGACGACCAGCATCCCGTGGATCACGTCCGGGCTGGAGAGCCGGATCGTCACCGGCGTGTCGGCCGGCAGCAGGATGCAGCGCGGCACGAAGGCGAACTGCGTGGCCACGATGCGCGCGGTGATCTGGCCGTTGGCCTCCACCTTGGTGCCGAGGTTGCTTTCGGTGAACTCGGCCGACAGGTGCAGGCTCTTGCGGATCGAGGCGCTCGATGTTGCTGGGCGGATTGATGTGCATCACCACGCCCGCGAAGATCACCGCGATCATGATGATGGAGACGGCGGCGATCGCGACGATGCTCCATCGCAGCTCCGCCCGGGCGACATCCCTCTCGCCGGCGTCGCTCATGTCAGCCCACCGACCCGCGGGGCAGGAAGACGAGGAAGTAAATCGCCAGCCACGCCAGCATCAGCAAGCCCACGGTCATACCGGCCAGGGCGAAAGCCCCCCGCGGCGTCTGCTTCAGCGCAGCGTCGATCGCCTCCGGCGTTAGTCCGTCATCGTCGGATTCCATTCAGCCGCCCCCGCAAACCGCTGCTCGCGCGATCGTCTCCGCAAGGCAGCATGAACGCGCCGACGCTCGCCGGCCTTGATCAAGATCAAGGCGCCATGCTTGCCCGCTCGTCAATCGGCCGGCGAAACCTGCGGGTTGCAGCGAGCGCCCGGCGCCTGCGGCCGTAGGCTCCCCAGTCCAGTTTGATGTGGATCAATGCGGGGCCGCCGACAGGACCTAAGCTTGTCGGTGGATCGGTTGAGGTTCCGCCGATCCACATCGCCGCACCCTCCCTGCGGCGAGAGGGAAGACGCGCCCCGGGTCCCCACCTGGGGCGCGTGCTCGTTGGGCCGCCAACGTGGGGGCCGGCGCGATGATCCAAATCTTCCACCCCAGCAGGCCGGCGGGCGCCCGCCCGTCAGAATTCGCGTGTTGATCTGCCTCAAGGCGCGCCGGGGACGGGCCGGGTAGCTGATCCCCCAACGAGCGGCGAGGGGCCGCACAAAAAGGTTTGGAGAGACGTATGACGATGGATCGCAAGTCGGCGGCCGAAGGGATGCCCCGGCGCACACTCTTGAAGATCGGTCTGTTCGGCGCAGGCGGCGCCGCGCTTCTCGGCGCCAGTCTCGCTGCGCTGCCCGCCGCCGCGGCTACCAAGATGTCCCAGAAGGCCGCCCGCTATCAGGCGACGCCGAAGGGCGCTCAGCGCTGCGACGGGTGTAATCAGTTCGAAGTCGCCTTCGGCGTGCAAGGTGGTCGACGGCGACGTAAGCTCGGCGGGCTGGTGCCTGCTCTACGTCGCCAAACACTAGTCGCGCGAAGCGAGGGGAGGCCGAACGATGCTTATCCGGTGGCTGCGCGGTCCGGCCGCGCTTGGATGCCTGGCGCTCATGGCGGTCGCTCTGACGGCGGGCAGGGCTGGCGCGGTGCCGGCTTTCGCCGTGCAGACGGGCGAGCCGTGCGCGGCGTGCCATGTCGGCGGCTTCGGTCCCCAGCTCACGTCGTTCGGCCGCCAGTTCAAGCTGCAGGGCTACACGCTGCGCACCAACAGCTTCAACGTGCCGCTGTCGGCCATGGTCGTCGCCTCCTACACGCGCACCGCCGAGGCGCAGACCCCGCCGCCCGCGCCGGGTTTCGGGAGCAACGACAACTTCGCCCTCGACCAGCTCAGCCTGTTCTTCGCCGCCGGCTTCGGCGACCACTTCGGCGCTTTCGTGCAAGGCACCTACGACGGCGTCGCCAAGGCCTGGAGCTGGGACAACCTCGATCTGCGCGCCGTGACCTCGGTGAAGGCGGGCAAGAACGACGTCACGCTCGGGGCCAGCCTCAACAACTCTCCGAGCGTTGAGGACGCCTGGAACACCCTGCCGGCGTGGGGCTATCCCTACACCGACTCCGGCTTGGCGCCGGGACCTTCCGCATCGCCGCTGCTCAGCGGCGCGCTCGCCCAGGCGTCGCTGGGACTCTCGGGCTATGCCTGGATCAATTCGGAATTCTACCTCGAAGCGGCCGGCTACGTCTCACCGAGCGCCACCGCGCTCTCGCACCTCGGCGTCGATCCCACCGATCCCGGCTCGATCAGGGGCGTCGCGCCCTACGCCCGCTTCGCCTTCCAGCACGACCTTGGCGAAGGGACCGCCGAGGTCGGCGCGTTCGGCATGCAGACCAGCATATTCCCCGGCCGGGACCACACGACGAGTCTCAGCGACCGCTACACCGACATCGGGGTCGACGGCTCCTACATCGTCTCGCTCGCCAACACCGATACGCTGACGGTCAACGGCCGCTACATGCACGAGCGCCAAAGCCTGCAGGCGACCTGCGCGCTGGGCGGCACGCCCGGCAGCCAGTGCTCCGAAAACAATCTCGACGACCTGCGCCTCGATGGATCCTACTACTGGCGCAACACCGTCGGCGTGACGTTGGCCTACTTCGACACCACCGGACCCTCCAACCCGATCATCTACGCCGGCAACCGGACCCTGACGCCGGACAGCGCGGGTGTGACGGTCCAGGTGGACGGCACGCTGTTCGGCCGCGACGGCAAGTCCCCGCTCGGCCCGCGCTTCAACACGCGGATCGGCGCGCAGTACACCGCCTATACGAAGTTCGACGGCGCGAGCGGCAACTTCGACGGGTTCGGCCACAACGCCGGCGACAACAACACCTTCCGGGTCTTCGTGTGGGCGGCCTACTAGGCGGCGCCGGGTCCTTCCCGGTCGGGGCGCGCCATCATCGAGCTCGTCACGGCCAGAGGCGGCACACATCCCCACGCAGAGCCAGGTGAGAGAAGCAGCAAGGCTCCGTCGGCCTGCGCCTCTATCGCCAGCGAAACCTAGTCGAGCGCTACTTCTGCAATCTCCAAACAGTTTCGCCGCATCGCTACCCGCTTCAAGAAGCTGGCCCGCAACTTCCTCGCCGCCGTCGCTCTCGCCTCAGCTAAGGCTTTGGCTCCGAGAGCTATCCACGCCCTACTCATCGTCCGCCTCCCACGCGAGAAGGCGCGCGCGGAGGGCCCTGTACACGTCCTCCACGCGATCGCCGAAGACCGGGTCGACATGTTTGCTGAGCCGCCCCTCGATGTCGGCCCAGTCGGCCGGCGTCAGAAGTCGGTCTGCGAGGGGCAGAAACGTTTGCTCCTCCCTGGTCATGTGACGCCGCTGAACGTCGATAAACGCGCGCCCGGCGTCGACGATCTCGGACCTTGGTACGTCGGTGTCATTCAACAAGGCGCGGGCCTTGTCGTGGAAGCGAAGCGCTTGCTGATGCAAATCCATGTGTTCGCGCGACAAATCCCCAATCTCGGCGGCGGCCTTCGGGTGCGCTTCTGCAACTTTTGAGAGGATGAGGTCTTCTTTGGGATGGTGGCACCGATCCGGATAGCCAAGGAAGTACTCCGCCGCGCCGACAATGACGTCGTAGTTCGTCGGCGCCTCCTTGGCGAAGGCCTCGATCTGGTATTCCAGCTCGCGCAGCAGGCGACCGATGTTTCGGTGCTCCTCGCGCAGGACTTCGATTACCGCTGCCATTGCTGTCTCCGCCGGTTAGCGCCCCAGCTTCGGCGACGAGGGAAACGGGGCCACCATCCTCCACTTAGGGATCGCGCAAGTGGCGGCCGATCTCATCGAGCGCGCGCTCATCGCGATAGAACCACCGCACGTCTTGCGTGACGACTTCTTCGCTTGGACGAGGAAGTATGGCGCCATCGCCGGAACTCCCCGTTTAGTGTGAGAGCAGTGTCGGGATCCTCGTCCGGGCGAGCGCCGTGCGCGTGGCGCCGCCCATGATCAGCTCGGCTGTGCGCGAGTGGCCGAAGGCGCCCATGATGAGCAGGTCTGCGCCGAACGACGCGCACTGCTCGACGAGCACATCTCCGGCGCCGCGGCCGCCAGCCTCGCTACGTATTACCTGGGGGTGGACGCCATGGCGCGCGAGATGGCGCGTCAGGGCGTCGGTATGAGCGCGGTCGACGGAGCGCGTCGATTCTTCCGTGGCGACCACGATGGCCACCTGGGCGGCGGCCTTCAGGAACACCAGCCCGTCATCCATGGCGCGCTTGGCCTCGCGAGAGCCGTTCCAGGCCAGGACGACGCGCTTGAAGTCGGCCTTCGGCGACGCCTTCGCCGGGACGAGAAGCGACGGCGCGCCGCTGCGCACCGCGAGGCTCTCGGCGATGCGGCGGTAGCTCGAGACCGTGGCGCCGGGCGCGGTCATCACCACCAGGTCGACGAGCCGGGCGCGATCGGTGATCACGTCCCGCCATTCGTTGATCTCTCCGACGTCCCACCCGTCGGAGAGGCCGCAATCGGTGAGCGTTTTGTGGAAGGCCGCCTCGGTCGGGGCGGTCAGAGCCTTCACGCTGCGCCGGCGGTGCTCCAGCACGTCACCGACCGCGTCCGGGCCGATGGCGTAGGTGTCGGCCGGCGCCGGATCCGGCTCGCAAAAGAGGCAGAGACCGGCCACCGTCGCGCCGTGCGCCCGCGCCAGCCGGGCGGCGACCTCCGCGGCTTCACTCTCGATCTCGGCAGATTGGACGAGGAGGATTTGCTTGATGTCCATGGCGCCCTCGCGCAGCTCCGGTTGGTTCGGTTGGTTCAATGCGCCAGCATGGCCGGCCGCTGGACCGGCCGCCTTGATCCGCATCAACGGTGCGAGCCGCCGCGGCCGGCCGGCGGCGGCGCCAAGTCCCCAGGGTACTTCCCGAGCGAGCTCAGATCCGGGAGTCGGTTCGCATTCGCGGCGGGACCCGTTCGCCGCGCGGCGTGGTGGGGGCGATGAGCGCGAAGAAGGTGATGCGCAGGATCAGCATGCTGAACCGCCGCAGGCCGATCTCGAACGAGGTGGGCGGCGGCTTGGCGATCAGCGTGTCGGCGATCTGGCCGAGGCTCGTGTCCCGCCCCGTCTCGCAGACCAGCATGACCGCGCCGCCCGAGATCACCGACGTGCCGGCGAGCGCCACATTGGCCGCATCGCCGACCGCCGCCGCGGGGTCTCCCTGGTCGGTCGCTTGTTTCTCGACCGGATAGGACTTCGCCGGTGAGGAGGGCCTGGTTCACGAAGAAGTCGCGGGCGGACAGCAGCACGCCGTCGGCCGGCACGAGATCGCCGCAGGCGAGCCTGACGACGTCGCCGGGGACGACCTGGTCCATGGGCAGGCTGACTTCCACGCCGTCGCGCCGCACCGCGGCGCGCAGCGCCACCTGCGCGCGCAGGGCGTCCACCGCGCTCTCGGCCCGGCTCTCCTGCACGAAATCGAGAAGCACCGAGAGCAGCACGATACTGGCGATGATCAGGAAGCTCGCCACGTCGCCGGCGATGGCCGAGAGCCCGCTGGCGACGAGCAGGATGATGACCAGGGGGTTCCCGAAGCGGCGCGCCACGCCCAGCCAGACCGGCGTCCGCTTCGCGGCCGCGGCCGCATTGCTCCCGTATTTGACGAGCCGCGCGGCTGCTTCGCTGGAGCTGAGACCGTCCTCCGTGGCGGCCAGCTGCTCCAGCAGCGACTTGCGGGGTTGCGTCCAGAACGTCGTCGCCGTCATGGCGCTTGGACACCGGACATAGCGGGCCACCCGCCGATGGCGATGCCCCACCTGCTATTCATAGTGCAGGGCGTCGATCGGATTGAGGTTGGCGGCTTTGCGGGCCGGGTAGTAGCCGAAGAAGATCCCGACCGCCGCGGAGAACAGAAATCCCCCAAAGATCGCCGGCAGCGACACCTGGATCGGCCAATGGGCCACGGCTGAGATAACGAACGACACCACCACGCCGACCACGATGCCTGCCGCCCCGCCGGTGACGCTGAGCAACACCGACTCCACCAGGAACTGAAGCAGCACCTGTAGCCGACGCGCGCCGATCGCCATGCGGATTCCGATCTCGCGGGTTCGTTCGGTGACCGAGACCAGCAAGATGTTCATGATCCCGATCCCGCCCACCAGCAGCGAGATGGAGGCCACCGTCGCCAGCAGCGCCGACATCACCTGGCTCGAGCCCTCCTGGGCCTCCGCGATCTGGCTGAGGTTGCGGACGCTGAAGTCGTTCGGCTGGCCGGTCCGGATGTGGTGGCTGCGCGCCAGCGTCCGCGTCACCTGGGCGATGGCGGTCGACACCAGGTCGGGCCCCGCGGCCTGCACGTAGATGCCGTTCACGTAGCCGGTCATGATGGGGCTGAGGCCGAAGGCGCTGGGCGGCGGCGGGTAGGCGGCGCTGACCAGGTTCTGGGACGACTGGGGCGTCGCCACGCCGAGGACCTTGCGCTCGGCGGTGTTGAAGGGGATCAGCACCACGTCGTCCTGATCCTGCCCGTAGCCGGTCTGCCCCTTGGCGACCAGCAGCCCGATCACCCGCATGGGCACGCCTTTCACCAGCACCATGGCGCCGACTGGGCTTTGGCCGGCGGGAAACAGGTTCTGATAGACCGTCTGGCCGATAAGGCAGACCGTGTCGGCGGCGTCGTTCTGCTGTTCGGTGATGGCGTCGCCGTCGGCGACGCGCCAGCTGACGATGTCCGGATAGCTGGGCGAGACGCCCTGGATCGCGGTGCTCCAGTTCTGATTGCCATACTGGACCTGCGCGCTCTGGCGGGTCAGGTAGCCGACCTGGGCGACCGCCGGGTCGCTGTGCAGGATGGTTTGGGCGTCGGTCACGGTTAGGGTCGACGCGCTTCCGGCCCCGGCGCGGACGCCGCCGGCGGTGGTGGCGCCCGGCTGGACCACGACCATGTTGGTGCCGAGACTCTCCAGCTGCTTCTTCACCGCGCCGCTCGCCCCGTCGCCGACCGCCACCATGGCGATCAGCGCGGCGACCCCGATGAACACCCCCAGCATGGTCAGGGCTGAGCGCAGCTTATTGCGCTCCAGGGCCTGCAGGGAGGCCGAGACCACCATCGACAGGAAGGCGACCTCGATACCGGGCTCGGCGTCGGGAAGCGTCGCGCTGGCGGCATCATCCGGGGCCGCCGCAACCTCGACGACGCCGGCCGGCCCGGTGGTCTCGACCGCCTTCTGGTGCTGGTCGGACTCGATCTTGCCGTCACGCATGACGATCAGCCGGTCGGCATAGGCGCCGATGTCGGCCTCGTGGGTCACCAGGATGACGGTGACGCCCTGTTCGCGGTTGAGCTTGCGGATGATCTCCAGGATCTCGTGCGAGGTGCGGGTGTCGAGGTTGCCGGTCGGCTCGTCGGCCAGCAGCACGGCGGGGCGGTTGATCAGCGCCCGCGCCAGGGCGACCCGCTGCTGCTGGCCGCCGGAGAGCTGGCTCGGCGTGTTGCGCTCGCGCTCGGCGAGGCCGAGGCTGGCGAGCTGCGCCCGGCCGCGCTCGTTGCGCGCCTTCGACGACAACGCGGCCGCCGCGCCGTACAGCAGCGGCAGCACCACGTTCTCCAGCGCGCTGGTGCGGGCGAGCAGGTTGAAGTTCTGGAACACGAAGCCGATGCGACGGCCGCGGATGTCGGCCAGCTCGTTCTCCGACAGGTGCGCGACGTCGCGGCCCTCGAACAGGTACTGGCCGCTGGTCGGCCGGTCGAGGCAGCCGATGACGTTCATCAGCGTCGACTTGCCCGACCCGGACGAGCCCATGATGGCGACGAACTCACCGCGCTCCACCGTGACGCTGACGCCCTGCAGCGCGTTCACCACCGTATCGCCGAGCTTGAAGGACCGGGTGAGGTCGGTGATCGCGACGACCGCTTCGCTCATCCCGCTGCCCTACAGGCGCAGGGACGGGGCGGTCCCCGTCTTCTGCTTGCCAGCGCGGGGCGCGGCCACCGCCGTGATCACGGCGTCGCCGGCGTGCAGATCGCCGGACTTGATCTCGGCGTTGGTGTCGTCGTTGAGCCCGACGGTGACCGGAATTTGCGCCGCCTTGCCGTCTCGCAGCACCCAGACCGACCGCTGTCCGGCCGCGGGTTTGGGCGCGCCCGCGGGCGTGAACCGGAGCGCCTGGGCGGGGACCCTGAGCACGTTGCGTGACTGCTGTCTGACGATGGCGGCGGTCGCCGTCATGCCCGGCTTCAGCAGCAAGCCCGGATTGGCGACGGCGATCACCACGTCATAGGTGATGACGTTCTGCACGCTGATCGGCGACTGGCGGACCTGGGTCACCGTCCCGTGGAACGTGCGGCTGGGGAACGCGTCGACCGTAAAGCTGGCGGCCGCGCCCTGCGCCGCGCCGGCAATGTCGGATTCGCTGACGCTCGTATCGACCTGCATCTTGGTGAGGTCGGTGGCGATGAGGAACAGGGTCGGGGTCTGCAGGCTCGCCGCCACCGTCTGGCCGGCGGTGATGTCGCGCGTCACGACCGTGCCGTCCACCGGCGAGACGATGTTGGTGTAGTTGAGGTTGATCTGGGCGGCTTTCAGGGCCGCGGCCTTCTGCTGGATGGCCGCCGTGTCGACGCCGACGAGCGCCGTGGCCTGCTTATAGGCGTTCAGCGTGGTGTCCGCGGCGTCGCGCGAGCCGGAATCCTCGCTCAACAGCAGCGCCGCGCGGTCGCTGGCCAGCTTCGTGTAGACGACGTTGGCCTGGTCCTTGACGATCTGCGCCTTGGCCATAGCCAGGTCGGCGGCGTCCTCGTCGACGATGATCTGATAGGGCGCCGGGTCGATCTTGGCGCAGAGTTGGCCCTTGTGGACGCGGGTGTTGAAGTCGCAGGTCAGCGAGACGATGGTCCCCGAGACATAGGTGCCCACCTGGACGGTGATCACCGGATTGATGGCGCCGCTGGCGGTGATGGTGTTGGTGACGTCGCCGCGCGTCACCGAGGACGTCACATAGCTTATCGGCGCCGGGCGCAGCGCCAGCCACCATATCGCCACGCTGCCGACGATCACCATCGCCGCGGCGAGCGCAATGTAGACCAGTCTCCGGTTCGGCGACGCGCCCATGGCGTAGGACGTGCCGGCTTGCGCGTCCCGGCGCCTTGATTTGCCGCAAGGGGGCGCGAGCCACGTACGAAGTCCCCCGCCGAGGTGGTCGAAGCCACTGGTGGCCGGGCAGACGATCGGCCGTCGCGTCCGGAACGCGGTTGCCGCCACCGGAGCTTCCCTCAGGGAGCGCCTGGCGGCTCCAGCCACAGGGCGACGGCCACCGCGATGAGCGCCAGCGTGACGCGAACGGCAGGAATGGCTGCGATGTCTCGGATGTTCGCGACGATCTTGCGGACGGCCGATGGCGCGAATCCAACGGCGTCAGGGGCCCGGCTTTGGACTCGAGGGCGATTGAGCATCTTCAGCTTCATCGCCGCCGCAGCTGGCTGAGCATTGATCCGTTCGATCTTGCGCGGCTAGCTTCGGCGATGCTCAGCGGCTGTCACAGCGGCGCGCCTGGACGGTAGGCGCCTTCGTGGGAGCTGACCTTGTGCACCAACACACCACGCGGATTGCCGCTTGCCCGGTCTTTCGCCACGATGCGCCTCACCTCGCCATGGTCCGAAACGCCGATCAGGTCCGGCTCTCCGGGCCCTTTGCCGATGTCGATGACCGAAATCACCATCGGCTCGGCACGGACCAGGACCGACGAAGTCTCTCGCGGCGAGAACGCCACCCGACCTTGGTAGCGCTCGCGCAGCAGCTCGTTGACGGCGTCGATCTCCGCGGTAAGCGTCACCGGCTCGGCATGCGCCGCCATCGAGAGCCCGCGCAGCCGCGTCGGTTCGGTGTGACCGAGCGCGATCGAGATGCGCCCGTCGCGCTTGATGTTCGAGAGCTTCTGGCTGACCAGGGCGACAGCGAAGTAGAGCGTCAGGTCGTCGTGCACGTAGCCGACCATCGTCGCCTGGGGCCAGCCATCGCTGCGCAAGGTCGCCACGGTCATGAACTGATGCTCATCGAGCAAGCCCAGCACCTTGGCCTTCAGTTCGGTCTGTTGCTCCAGCATGACGCGACCTCCATTCGTGTGCGTGGCAATCAAAACTCAGGGCCTACGCCAGGGCTCGTCCTCATGGTCTACTTCCGCGGCAGCGTCGGGTGACCGTCTTCGACGCTCAACCGCGGGACTGTTCATGAAGCCAGGACGCGGGTGACCATGATGGGACATGGCGCGCCGCGCAGAACGCCCTTCAAGGTCGAGGCGTGCGGCGCCTTCCAGTCGCCCTTCCAGGCCAGCACGATCAGATCGGCGGATTCCGTTTCGGCCGCGCGGATCGTCTCGTCCGCCGGCTCGCCAGACCCCACCAGCAGCCGCACACGCGCACCGGCCAGCGGGCAGACACAGGCGAGCCGCTGCAGGAATTCATCGGACCATGCGGGCCACTCGTGCTGGACCTGGTCCAGATACTGAGGCGGCGCCATGGAGCCAGTCTCCAGGGCGCGTCTGGCGCCGGCAACCTGCAGCACAACGAACTCAGCGTCTGCCTCGCTGGCAAGCTCGGCCGCCGGTCTGAGCGCCTCGCTGACGGCCGGGCTGCCGTCGTGTGGCGCCAGGACCCGCCTGAGAGACCAGTCGCCGGAAGCCTTCATGGGATCGACCAGCACCACCGGACAACGAGCCCCACGCAGCACCGCCAGCGCCACGGCGCCGATTGCGGCGGCTGGCGGCTTATTCGTCGCGTAGGGGCACATCACGATCAATGCCGCCTCGCACTCCGCCGCCGCAGCCAGAATCGCCTCGGCAGGACGTCCGCCGCAGACCTGAAGAGTGGCGTCGCGCAGGTCGGCCGGTCGCAGCCCGAGCGACTCGGCGGTCCGACCCAGCGGCCGGATCTCGTCGGTCACGTGCAGGATCCGGACGGCGCCTCTCGCCAAGTCGGCCAAGCGCTTGGCGATGGGCAGCGCGCAGAGGGCGTTATTCGATCCATCCAACGGGACCAGTACGACTTTGCCCGTCACCACGCCGTCTCCCGGGCCGGGAGACGGCTGCTGAGCCGACGCGTTGAGCGTGCAGTCCGTTGCGCGAGGCATTTGTAGGCTCTCTGGAGTGGTGACGCGCAGTTGGCCGGCGCCGGGCCAGCGACGCCGATTGGCGGCTGGTCGGCCACGACGAGGTCGTTCCGGACGTCGGTGATCATGCTCCGTCTCGCTTGATTGCGATGATTTCAGCCTACCGGCTCGCCTGGGCGCCGCCTTGCGGCAGATCAAACAAGCTGCGGCTGATGCGCCATCGACGCGCGCCGACGTGCGGGATCAGGCCATCGCCTTAGCGGCTTCCAGGATCGCGCGCGGATCGTGCTGGCCCTGGTAGACCGGCGGAATCTCGGTCTTCAGGCCGAGCAGCGTCTTCACCGCCTGCCGCGCCGAACGCACCGAGTATTCCATGGTGAAAATGGTGTCCTCGGCGATCTCGCAGAACTGGCCGATGAAGCCGAAGTTGGTCGATCCCTTCGGCGCGATGGCCGGGCGATCGCCGTGCGCGCGGGGCATCCAGACGCTGTTGGCGTAGGGAAGCACGCAAGGGATACACTTCGACGCGGCGATGATCGTCTCGCGCTCGGCGTCGAACTTCAGGTGGCGCAGCACCTCGTCGAGGATCTCGGCGCCGTTGCAGGCCGCCATGGGCTTGGCGACGAAATCGCCCGGCGCGTCCGGGCGCATGCCGAAGCCCCACCAGGCCATCACGCCGGGCGGCTGGCCCAGAAACTCCGGTTGGTGAAACGGCGCCAGCGTCAGCAGCCACGCCGAATCTCGGAAGGTCACGAAGCCGCCCCGGCCCGGCTCGGCGCCGGTCAGCTTCGTCATCAGGTCGAAGAACGTCGGCTCGCTCGTCGTCACCGTGAAGGTGGTCCACTTGGTGTCCGGGACCCGATCGGGGCCGAAGAACACCTCAGGATGGCCGAACTCCGGGCGATTGCGCGCGAGCTTTTCCCAGAGCGAGAACGAGCGCCCGGTCAGAGCGAGCTGCGGCGCTTCGCTCATCGAGCCGACCCCGAGGTCGGCCGTCTGCGAGCCCGCCGTCACCAGCACGATGTCGTCGCTCGCCACATCGGCGACGGCTGTGCGGCCCTCGCTCACGTACTCCAGGGCGATCGCGGTGATCTCGTCCTGCGCCGGCTTGAACGCGACGTTGGTCACCGTGGCGCCGGTGACGAACTCGACGCCCTGGCGCCGCAGCCAATCGGCGATCGGCTTTACGATCGACTCATACTGGTTGAAGCGCGTGCGCAGCACCTTGGTCATGGTCGAGAGGTCGCCGGTGAGGTGCAGGAACCGGTTGATGAAGCGGCGCATCTCGAGCGCGCTGTGCTGGCGCAGCGGCCCCATCAGCGGCGCCCACAGAAACCAGAACTCGCTGCGGAAGAAGTCCTCCGAGAAGAACTCCTCGATGCGGCGCCGCTCGAGCTTGGCCTCGGGCGTCGCGACGAGCCTGACGAGCGCCAGCCGGTCGTCCAGGCTGAGCCCGTAGTGCGCCGAGCGCACGATGTTCAGGTCGCGGTCCAGCACGTGGGCGCGGTCGAAGTAGCCGTAGCGGTCGTTGAAGGCGAGAACCTCGTCCTTGATCGACGCGTGCGGGTCGCTCACTGAGGGAATGAACGAGAAGAGGTCGAAGGCGCAGCGGTACTGAGCCTCGAACACCCGGCCGGTCGGAAGGACGTAGCCGGTTTCCGGCCCACCGGTCATCGCCATGGCCCCGCCGAGCTGGTCGGCCGCCTCGTAGATGCGGATGTTCGGCCCGAGCGCGCCGGCGTCCTTGATCAGCCAAGCCGCGGCCGCCAGCGAGGCGAGGCCCCCGCCAACCAGATGCGCTTTCATCGAACGGCTCCCTGCTTCGATCTCCGGACGCTATCTGCGAGCCGCCGGCTACGCCTTGAGGAAGATCAAGCGACATCGAAGCGAGCATTTGGGGAGCGTGCGCGCCCCAGGAGGGGGAATCCTGGGGCGCGTCCTCGCAGCGTCGCCTAGGGGGGGCTGAGGGGGGCGATGCCGGGGCCGGCGTTGCCGGCGCGGATGAAAGCTAGAACGTCCGGCCGCCGACCGATTTGACATGGATCAAGCGTCGACCGGCGCCGACGCCTAGCGGGCGGTGTAGCCGCCGTCGATGACAAGCTCGGAGCCGGTGATGAACTTGGCTTCGTCGGAGGCCAGGTAGACCGCGCCCCACGCGATGTCGTCAGGCTCGCCCAGGTGGCCGAGCGGGTGCAGGGCATCGAGCTCGTGGCGGCCGGCGCGGACGTCGCTCTGATTGCCGAGGAAGCCTTCCACCATGGGCGTCCAGATGAAGCCGGGGTGGATCGAGTTCACCCGGATCTTGTCCGGCGCGTAGATCAGCGCGTCGTTCTTGCTCATCAGCCGGACCGCGCCTTTCGAGGCGTGATAGGGCGGGATGTCGCCCGCCCCGACGAGACCATAGATCGACGAGAGGTTGATGATGCTGCCGCCGCCAGCCCGGCGCAGGGGCGCGATCGCGTGCTTGGTCCCGAAGAAGACGCCTTTGACGTTGACGGCCTGGACGTAGTCCCACTCGGCTTCCGTGAGCTCGTGGGTGGGCTTGTTGGCGCCGGCGACGCCGGCGTTGTTGACCAATACGTCGAGGCGGCCGTAGGCGGCGACGACTTCCTGCACCGCGGCTGCGACGTCCGCCTCGCGGCTGACGTCGCAGCGCCAGTAGCGCGCCTTCGACCCGCGCGCGGTCAGATCGGCCGCCAGATCGGCGCCGACGTCGTCATGCAGATCGAGCAGCGCGACCGTGGCCCCTTCCTGCGCCATGCGGGCGGCGATCGCGCGGCCGATGCCCAGCGCCGCGCCCGTGACTATCGCCACCTTGCCTGAGAGTCGTTCCACAGAAGCCTCCTTCAAAATCCGAGGTGATGTTTGGCCGCTAACCGCCGAGCCGGCCTTGAGCCACGTCAACGCGGTCGTGCGGCGCGCTCCGTAGAAGTCCGGAGGCGCAGGTTGACGCGCCTCAAGGTCTTGGGGGCGTGGGCAGCCCAGGCTGGCGACAGGCTGAGAAGGGCTTTCAAATGCGGCGGGTTACCCTCTGTCGGTCGGTTGCGGCCGGCTTCGCGGCGTCCATGGCGATCGTCTGCGGGGCTGACAGCGCGACGATTCTGACGGCGACCCAGCCGACGATACCGCAGCCATCTCAGCCGCCGCTCACCCGGCCCGACGCTGAAGCGATCGTCCAGGCCATGGCGCGTGGGCGGCGGGAAGGTATCCCGGCGCCGGACGCCGCCGAAGCGCTCGCGACCCTCTCCAGCCCCGACCCGTCGGCGCGGGAAGCCGCTGACACGGCGCTCACCGGCTTCGCCGTCGAGCTGGCGGGCGCGGAGCACGGCAGGCTGGTCGATCCGCAACGCGTCGACCACAATTTCGCGCTCCGGCAGACGTATGACGCGTCGAAAGACTTCGCCGCCGCGCGTCAGGCGGGGCGGGTCGCGGCCTGGACGCAGGCCCTGACTCCCGCCGACCCCACGCTACGCCAGCCTGGTCGCAGCCAGGGCGAGATACGCGGCGATCATCGCCGCGGGCGGGTGGCCGGCCGTTCCGGACGGCAGGGCGCTGAAGCTCGCGTCCGGCGATCCACGGACACCGATCCTGCGCCAACGGCTCAACGTCGAAGGCTACGCCGCTGGGCCTGCGCCGACGCCACCACCCGCCGGCGCACCGCCAGCCTCGTTCGACGCCTCGCTGGCCGATGCGTTGCGCGACTTCCAGGCGAGCCACGGCCTGAAGGCCGACGGCGTGCTCACGCCGCAGACCACCGCCGAGCTCAATGTTTCCGCCGAAGACCGCCTGGCCTCCATCGACGCGAACCTGGAGCGGGAGCGCTGGTTGCCGCGCGAGCTGCCGGCGGACCGCATCGAGGTCGACACCGGCGAGCCGCGCGCGACCCTGATCGAAGCGGGCGCGCCCGTGCTCACCATGCGCGCCATCGTCGGCCAGCCGACCAAACGTACGCCGACCTTCGTCTCGCAGGTGGTCGCTGTGGAGTTCAACCCGCCCTGGATCGTGCCGCCGGACATCGCGGCGAAGGAACTCTATCCCAAGCAACGGCGCTCACCGGGCTACTTCGCCCGCAACGATTTTTACGTGTCGGGCGGACAGCTGATCCAGCGGGCGGGGCCGAAGTCGTCGCTTGGGTACGTCAAGTTCGACATTCCGGACGCCTTCGACGTCTACCTCCACGACACGCCCGCTCGCACCCTCTTCGCGCGCGACAAGCGCTGGCTGAGCCACGGCTGCATGCGGATCGGAGAATCCGCGCGACCTCGCGGCCGCGCTGCTCGGGCCGCAAGGGTGGAACCGCACGACGGTCGACGCCGCCATTGCCGCAGGCGCGACCCGCACGGTGCGCCTGAAGACGCCTGTGCCGGTGTTCGTGGTCTACCGAACGGTGGTCGCCGACGCCGCTGGCCACGCCAGCTTCCGGTCCGACGTCTACGGCTGGGACGCCGAGCTCGAAGCGGCGCTGGCGGCGCGCCAACCGTGATGTGGATCAAAGCGTCGGCGGCGGGCCGCCGCCATGATCGAGGAAGACAGGAGGCTCCCTGATGCCCTGGCTCTGGCGGATCATCGCTGCGCTCATTGCATTCCTGCTCGCCTCGGCGACGGCGTTTGCCGAACGCTTGATCGGCGAAGCCGCCGCACGGATCTGGCGCCTCGTCGCCGAGGGGCTTGTCCTGGTCGCCGTATTGATGGGCCTCGTCCTGCTGACCTCCGGACTGATCGCCCTGGCGGAGTCGCTCCGGAAGGACGCGCCCGGGCGATGACGGCGACGGCGCGCGATGGCATGCTGAAGGCTCGTCCTTTGCCGTACGACACATTCCGCGAGAACGTGGCGGTGCTCGCGCGCGACAATGTGGTTTTGCGGCCCGCGCGGCTGGTCGGCGTGCGGCGCCTCGAGGTTAAGGCGCGTGGCCTCACGCTGGTCGCCTCGCCAATGATCGCCGATGCGCAAGCAGGCCTTGCGTGCGACGAAATCGGACTGCCGCAGCCGGCGTTTCGCCGCCTCGGGATCGCGGCGGGCGATTTGGTGGAAGTCGCGCCAACGCAGCCCCCGCGCAGTCTCCAGGTCGTGCGCGCCAAGGTGCGCGGCGAGACGCTCACCTCGGAGATGATGGCTGTCGTCGTCGCGGACTTCGCCAGCCACCGCTGCTCAGACATGGAGATCGCGGCGTTCCTCATCGCGTGCGCCAGCTTCATGACTGCCGACGAGACGCTGGCGCTCACCGAGGCCATGGTGGCGGCCGGCGCCCGGCTCGCTTGGGGCGAGCGCACGGTGGTCGACAAGCATTGCATCGGCGGCATCCCGGGCAACCGGACCTCGATGATCGTCGCGCCGGTGGTTGCCGCGCACGGCCTCTTGATCCCCAAGACCTCCTCGCGCGCCATCACCTCGCCCGCAGGCACCGCCGACACCATGGAGGTGCTGGCCCGGGTTGACCTCACCGAGGACGAGATGCGGGCCGCGGTCGAACGCTGCGGCGGCTGCCTGATCTGGGGCGGCCGCGTGAACCTCTCGCCAGCCGACGACGTGATGATCTCGGTGGAGCGGCCGCTCGGGGTCGACACGCCCGAGCAGATGGTCGCGTCGATCATGTCGAAGAAGGTATCGGCGGGCTCGAACCACCTGGTCGTGGACATGCCGGTAGGCCCTTCGGCCAAGATCCGGGACGCCGCCGCCGCCTTGCGGCTGCGCAAGCTCTTCGAGTTCGTCGCTGCGCGCATGGGCATGGCCATCGAGATCGTCGTCACCGACGGCTCACGCCCGATCGGACACGGCGTCGGCCCGCTGCTCGAAGCGCGGGACGTGCTGGGGGTGCTGGAGGGCAGGCCCGATGCGCCGCGCGACCTTGCCGACAAGGCCGCCATGCTGGCCGGCCGGTTGCTGGAGGTCGACCCCGATGTGCGGGGCGGCGGTGGCGAGGCGCTGGCGCGCGAGCTCATCGCATCGGGCGCGGCGCGCCGCAAACTGGACGAGATGATCGAGGCGCAGGGGCCCAGCCCCCTGAACGCCAAGCTCGGGACGCTCATCCATGAAGTCACGGCGCCGCTCGCTGGTCGGATCGTCGCGATCGACTGTGAGCGCATCGCAACCGTGGCCCGGCTGGCGGGTGCGCCGACCGATCCGGGCGCGGGGCTCGAGCTGCTGAAGTCGGTCGGCGACGACGTCCGGGCCGGCGATCCCCTCTACCGCGTCTACGGCGACGAGCCGTCCGACTTCGGCTTCGCGGTCGACGCCGCCGGCGACGCATCCGGCTTCATCGTGGCGCCCGGCCGATGAGCCTGGCGGTCGCATGCTTTCCAGATGAGATGGCGCAGGCCGGCCGGTTGGCGGCCGCCCTGGGCGCGCCGCTGAGGCCGGTGACGCCGCACCGCTTTCCGGACGGCGAGACGATGCCGCGCGTCGCCGCGCCCGCCTCCGACATCACCGTGGTCTACCGCTCGCTCGATCATCCCAACGAGAAGCTCGTCGACCTCCTGCTGGCCGCCGACGCCTGGCGACGCGCCGGCGCGCGGAGGCTGATCCTGGTGGCGCCCTATTTCTGCTACCTGCGGCAGGACGCGGTCTTCGAGCCGGGCGAGCCCTTGAGCCGCGACGTCGTCGGCCCGCTGATCGGCGCCAGGTTCGACGGCGTGGTCACGGTGCAGGCGCACCTGCACCGAACCGACGACCTCGCCCGGACGCTCGGCGCGCCGGCGTGCAACCTCTCGCCGGTCGAACCGCTCGCCGGCGCTCTTCCCCGGTACGAGGCGCGGCCACTGGTCATTGGACCGGATGCGGAATCGGCGCCCTGGGCGCAGGGGTGGGCGCGCCGTCTCGATGGCGACGCCATCAGCCTGACGAAGACCCGAACCGGGGACCGTCAGGTCGTCGTCGCCCAGCTGCCCGCCGCAGTCGTGCAAGGCCGGCCGGTCGTACTGATCGACGACATCGCCGCCAGCGGCGAAACACTTGTTCGCGCCGCTGACGCGGCTCGGCGCGCCGGCGCAGCCTCGATCGATGTCGCTATCGCCCACGCTTTGATGACACCGGAAGCCACCGCCCGCGTCAGGCAGGCGGGCGCACGAACCGATCATCTCCACCGACTCGATTGCGCATCCGACCAACGGCGCGTTCTTGGCGCCAATTCTGGCGGAGGCCGTACGACACATGCTGGAGGCTCGATGAGCATCACCCTCACCGTCCATGGCGCCGCCGGCTGCGTCACCGGCTCCTGCTACGAACTGGAGACCCCACGGGCGCGGCTGCTCATCGACTGCGGCATGTTCCAGGGTTCCAAGAGCCTGAAGGCGCTCAACTACGAGCGGTTTCCGTTCGACCCCACGTCGATCGACGCGCGTCCTCCTGACCCACGCCCATATCGACCACTCCGGCTTGCTGCCGAAGCTGTCGCGCGCCGGCTATCACGGTCCGATCTGGGCGACCGCCGGCACGCGCGACCTATGCGAGGTGATGCTGGCCAACTCGGCGCACATCCAGGAGAGCGAGGTCGAGCAGCTCAACCGCCGCAACCAGCGGCGCGGGCGCGCCGCACCGTGCGAGCCGATCTACACGGCGAAGGACGCAGCCCGCACGATGGAGCTGTTCCGGCGCGGTGAAGCTGGGGGACGACGGTCGAGGTCGCGCCAGGCGTCACCGCCCGCTGGTGGAACGCCGGCCACATCCTGGGCTCGGCATCGATCGAAGTCGACGATCGAAGGCGAACCGCCGCTGCGGTTGCTGTTCTCGGGCGATCTCGGGCCCGGCGGTCGCGACTTCCTGGCCGACCCGCAAGGGTCCGGCGGGCGTCGACCACCTGATCATGGAATCGACCTACGGCGACCGCGAGCGGCCGCCGCTGACGCCCGGACGGCGCGGCGCGCGCTGCTGGCGGCGGAGCTGCGCGCCGCACAGGCCGCCGGCGGCCCGTTGCTGGTGCCCGGCATTCGCCGTCGAACGCACCCAGGAACTGCTGGCCGACCTGCTGCAGGTGATGGCAGGAAGGGACCGCGCCGCCCGCCGACGTCTTCCTCGACTCGCCGCTCGCCATCGAGGCCACCGAGGTCTTCCTCAGAGCGCGGCTACAGCCCGAACGCCGGCGCGCAATCCTTTCGAGGCGCTGCACGCCGGCGAGCGCCTGCGCTTTCTCAGGAAGCCACAGGAGAGCGACCGTCTGGAACGCCTGCGCGGCTGGCACGTGATCATGGCGGCCAGCGGCATGTGCGACGCGGGGCGCGTGCGCAAGCACCTGAAACGCCTGCTCTGGCGCTCGTGACGCGACCGTGTTGCTGACGGGCTTCCAGGTGCAGGGCACGCTGGGGCGACTGCTCGCTGACGGCGCGCGAGCGGGTCCGGATCCAGGGCGAGGATATCCGAGTGAGGGCGCGAATCCGCGTCATTCGACGTCTACTCCGGCCACGCGGACGCGGACGGCCTCACGCATTGGGCGCTGGCGCGCCGCCCGGTGGCCGGCAAGGTGTTCATCTGCCATGGCGAGCCGTCGGCTTCCGAGGGTTTGGCCAAACGATTGGTCGGCGCCGGCTTCGCGCCGGAAAGTCTGGTGCGTCCGAGCATCGACGACAGCTTCCAGCTCGATGCGGGTCGCGCCGAGCGTGTCGAACGCCCGAGGGTGCGCGCGGCGCCCGCCGGCGCGGCGGACCTCGATTGGCACAATGCGCGGGCGGCTTTGCTTGGCGAACTCGAGGATCGGCTCGACGAGGCGCCCGACGACCAGGCGCGCGCGGCGCTGATAGAGGCTCTGCGCGAGGACCTCAGCGCGCGAGGGCTTCGCCTGCCATCGGCGCTCGGTGCGCGGGTCCCGCTCGCCGATGGCGTATAAGAACGGGGACGCGCTGGGCGGGGGCATGGCGGATCGTGGGCAGACTTAGGCAGACCCTCTGGGCTTACGCCATCGGAATCGCGGGGGCAGCCGCGGCTTTGGCGGCACGCGAGTTGCTCGCGCCGTACCTGGGCGACCGCTCGATCTTCCTTCTGTTCACCCCGGCCGTGCTCGCCGCCGCCGTGCTCGGCGGCGCCGCCCCAGCGCTCGTGAGCACGGCGCTGTCGGCGGCGGCGGCCATCGGCATTCAAGCCGGCGCCGCCCAACCCATCGACGGCCCCAGTCTCGCGCTTTTTGTGGCCATCGGCCTCGGGATCGCGGTGGTCGGCGAGCGCCACCTTGCCGACCGCAGAGCGGCCGGCGAGAGCGGCCGAGATCTGCGCGCACGAGAGGCGCACCTGCAATCGATCCTCGACACGATTCCCGACGCCATGATCGTCATCGACGAGAAAGGCATGATGCAATCGTTCAGCGTGGCGGCCGAGCGGCTTTTCGGCTGGCAGGCGCAGGAGGTTATCGGTCGGAACGTCAACACGCTGATGCCCCCGCCTTACCGGGAGGCGCATGACGGCTACCTTGCCCGGTACCTTTCCACTGGCGAGCGCCGGATCATCGGCATCGGACGCGTGGTGGTCGGACGGAGGCGCGACGGATCAACGTTCCCGATGGAGCTTTCTGTCGGCGAGATGAAGGTGGCCGAGCGCAGGTTCTTCACCGGCTTCGTGCGCGACCTGACCGAGAGCCAGCAGCAGGAGGCGACGGTCAAGGAGCTGCAAAGCGAACTGGTGCACGTCGGGCGGCTCACGGCGATGGGGGAGATGGCCTCCGCCCTGGCGCACGAGCTGAACCAGCCGCTCTCGGCGATCGCCAACTACCTGCGCGGCTCCGAGCAATTGCTGGAGGAGGAGACGATCGACCGCGCGGTGCTCAAGGAGGCGCTGCAGAAGGCCGGAGGACAGGCGCTTCGTGCGGGCGACGTGATCCAGCGTCTGCGCAACTTCATCGGCCGCGGCGAGACCGAGCGACGCGTCGAAAGCATCTCCAAGCTGATCGAGGAGGCGAGCGCCCTGGCGCTCGTCGGAGTGAAGGAGTTCGGCGTCCGGGTCACGACGGATTTCGACCCGAGGGCCGACCTGGTCGTCGCGGACCGCGTTCAGATTCAGCAGGTGATCATCAACCTCCTGCGCAACGCGGTCGACGCCATGAAAGGGGCCAAGCCGGCTGAGCTCAGGGTTCGCGTGGCTTTGCAGCCGGACGGATTTACCGAGGTGTCGGTTTCGGATACGGGCTCAGGCATCAGCGAAGAGGTCCAGGGGCGCCTCTTCGAGCCGTTCACGACGACCAAGAAGGAGGGGATGGGCGTGGGCCTGTCCATTTGCCGAACCATCGTAGAGGCGCATGGCGGGACGATCTGGGCGTCGAACAACGGCGGTCCCGGCGCGACGTTCGTCTTCACCTTGCCTCAAGCGGACGCTGACTCACATGCCTGACCTGGGTGTTGCGGTCGTCCATGTCATCGACGACGACGACGATGCGCGCGATTCGCTGGCCTTCATGCTGAAGATGGCGAAGTTCGCCGTGGCGACCTATCCCAGCGCTGCGGCCTTCCTGGCGGTCGCGGTCGACGCCGAAGGCGTGGTGGTCACCGACGTGCGCATGCCCGAGATGGATGGGATGGAGCTCGTGCAGCGTCTGCGCGCGCTGAAGGTGGAGATCCCGATTATCGTGATGACCGGCCATGGCGACATCGCGCTCGCCGTGGAGGCCATGAAGGCGGGCGTGATCGACTTCATCGAGAAGCCCTACGAGGGCGAGCGAATGCTGGGCGCCATCCGTAGAGCCCTCGATCAGCGCGAGGAGCGCGGCGCGCAGGACGCCGAGCGAGCCGAATATCGTCGGCGGATCGAGACGCTGTCGCCGCGCGAACGCCAGGTCCTCGATGGCCTGGTCGCCGGCAAGGCCAGCAAGGTCATTGCCTACGATCTCGATATCAGCCCCAGAACGATCGAGATCTACCGGGCGCACGTCATGACCAAGACCCAGGCGCGGAGCCTGTCCGAACTGGTCCGAATGGCCCTGATGGTCGGCGTCGCCTAGCCCGCGTCGGCTCGACCGATCGCCGTCGCGATCTGCTCGCCGAGCTTCCCGTCGAGGAGCGGCTTTTCGACGATCGTCACCCGTGCCGCGGCGGCGCGCGCTGCGGCACCGCTCGTCGGGACTGGTGGTGATCAGCAAGGCCGGGGCCGCGACGCCGAGCTCACGCAGACGATCGATCAGCGTCAGTCCATCCATGTCCGGCAGCTTCAGATCGATGACAAGGCAGTCGCACAGTCCGCCCCCCGCCAGCGCGAGGCGGGCGGTCCGATACCCCCTGACGTCGTAGCGATCAGCTCGCAAGGCGAAGGTCAGCGCGCCAAGCAACGAGGCGTCGTCCTCGACGACGATGACGCTGGCGCGGGGCGCTGAGGTGAGCATGGCCGTAGTCTCCGCGTCGGCAGAAGTCCCGCATTGATGTTGATCAAGTGCCGACCTGGACGCGGGAGCCTGCGGCGCATCCGGATCGGCCCTTAAGGAGCGGCCACGAATTTCGCGGGAACTGCGATGAGCCTACGCCTTGACCATCGGGTTTCCGATGGAGGACGGCGATGCAAGTCCAGGCCTACGCTCTGAAGCCCGCGGCAATTCAAGCTGTGACGGCCGACAACTGTCGCAGGGCGCAAAGATGACATCAAGCTGATCGGTGTCGCGAAGACCTTTCGCCGCGAGTGCGAGATCTTCGGCGAAGGCGACGCGACGGATTTCGTCTACAAAGTCGTTTCCGGCGCCGCGCGGTCCGTCCGACTGCTATCGGACGGCCGGCGGCAGATCATCGCACTTCTTCCTGCCAGGCGATGTCTTCGGCGTCGAGTTCGGCCGAAGAGCGCCGCGCCGGCGCGGAAGCGCTCGAGCGACGCCGTCGTGATCGTCGCTCGCCGCTCCGCCATCGCCTCCGACACCGATCAGAGCACGCTGCTGTGGCGCCATGCCGTCAGCGAGCTACAGCGCAGCGAGGATCACGTGCTGACGCTCGGTCGGCGCACGGCGACGGAGCGGCTCGCCAGCTTCCTCATCGACCTGGCCGATCGCCTCGACGCCGACGACGTGCTCGAGCTGCCGATGTCCCGCCAGGACATCGCCGACTACCTCGGCCTCACCATCGAGACCGTGTCGCGGACGCTGACTGCAGCTGCAGGCCGAGGGGCTTGTCAAACTCGAGGGCTGCCGGCGGCTGCGGCTTCTCGACCGCGACACTCTCGAAGAGCTCTGCGAATAGGCGCTTGTCATGCACCCTGTGTCCGATTTCGCGAACGGCCCTGCTCGCTTTCCTGGCATTTGCAACCGTCGCGTTCTGCGGCTTCGCCATTGTCCTGTTTGCGGTCTTGGTCGCCGACGTCCTCAGCTCCCGCGCTGATCGAGAGGCACATCCGCCGCAGCGTGAGGTGACGCCTGCGCGCCAGCCCCGCTCTATCGACCACCGATAGCCGCCAGCACGGCAGAGCGCCCTTCTGAATACCGCAGCCCACGTCCATCGCGGGTGGTGCGTTGGTCCGGTCGACGGGGGCCTACCGAAGCATCAAGCTTACGCGCTCCAGCGCAACGTCATCGACGTCAGCGGCCAGCGCGAACCCGAGCTCTCGCGCCAAGACCAGCATGCGTTGGTTTCGGCGCTCGACCGAGCCCCACAGCCGACGATAGCCGCGCTGGCGCGCGTAATCGATCAGACGGTGCATGAGCGCCCCGCCCAGGCCGTGTTGCTGGTGGTCGCTGCGCACGAGCAGCGCAAACTCCGCAGTCTCACCCTCGAGATCGCCGGCCAGGCGCGCCACGCCCAGGATGTCGCCCGCCGCATCGACTGCAGCCAACGCCATCTCGCGGTCCCAATCGATCTGAGAGAGACGCGCTGCCCAGCTCTCAGGCAGGCTCTTGAGGCCGCAGCGAAAGCGCAGATGGACGTCCTCGGCGTCGGTCCGCGCGACGAGATCGACGAGACGGGGCGCGTCCTCGGGCCGGAGGGGTCGTATGCTGAGCATCTCGCCACCGACGCTCAGCGGCCCGAGATCGGGCGGATAGCGGATCGCCGCCTGGACGCTGGTCTCGTCCGGCAACATCGGATCGATCGGGGACTGGGCCATGGCGGGCACGTCGATCCTAGTGGCTAAACAGCAGGTACGCCTGATCCTGTGACAAGAGGTCCCTCGTGACGCCGCCGAACACCCATTCGCCCAGCCGGGTGTGTCCGTAGGCGCCGCAGACGATCAGGTCGGCGCCTTCGAGGCTCGCCTGCCGCAGGATCTGGAAACCGTCCGGGTGGGCGTGCTCGACGACCTTGGCCTCGGCGTTGATCCCGCGCCGCTGCAGCGCGGCGGCGACGTCGGCCACCTCGATATGCGCCTGCCCAGCCTGCTCCTTGGGACAGATCGCGGCCACGACCACATGCTCGGCTTGCTCGAAGAACGGGATCGCGTCGCTCAGCGCCCGCCGTGCCTCGCGGGTGTCCTTCCAGGCCAGGAGCGCGCACTTGGCGCTCAGCGCCGGCGCTCTGGGCGGCGCCACAAGCACTGGCCGGGCGGACGTGATGGCGAGCTCGGCCGGCGAGCAGTCCCGGTAGGCGTCGTGCGCGTTCCTCGGCGCGCCGCCCGCGACGATCAGGTCGGCGGCGCGGGAGGCCGCGGCGATGGCCGGCCCCGGCAGCTGCATGCCGCAGCGGAATGAGGCGCGGACCCCAAAGTCGGAAGTTGCCGCCTCGAACGTCGCGCGGGCGGCTTTCAGCCGTTCCTCGATCGACTCACGCATCGCGTTGGTCCAGTCGGCCTCCAGACTATAGAAGCCGCCGTCGAACGCCGCCGGCGGGATCATCTCGGCGGCGACGCCTCGTAGAGCTGCGCCGAAGCGGTTGGCGATGTCGACCGCGCAGGCAAGGCGTGGCGCGGCCGCCTGGTCGGCCTGGACATGGGTCATGACGGCAGCATAAGTCATTGAAATCCCTCCGAGAGTGCGTTCTGGCAGTCGATCGTTGCTAGGCCCTGCGCGGCCTGCGGTAAATTCGTGCCGCCTACCTAAGGGCAGGCCCGGAGGCGGCGCCCGTGAAGAGCCGCCGCGCTGTCGCTTGCACCTGCTCGAACATCGCCTCAGCGGCGTCGGCGCGAATGCCGGGCGTCACGCCACCCAGGTGAAGGTGCTCCAGCACCGCCAGGCCGCAGACAGCGGCGACGTGCTCGTCGAACCCCCTGCGCAGGCGGTCGATCGCCCCGGTCTGGTCGACCCAGGCGCCAGGAGCGCCAGAGGTTGAAACCGAAATCAGGCTCTTGCCGGTCAGCCGCGGCCGCGTGCCGACCGCGGCCGGCTGGTAGCCGAATCCCATCCCGAAGACGCGCTCGACGTAACCCTTGATCATGGCGGGCGGAGCGTTGAACCAGAGCGGATAGACGAGGACGATCACGTCGGCGCGGGCGATAGCCTCGCGTTCCGTCGCCACGTCGGCGGGCACAGCGAAATCGTCGCGCCAGGGAAGCTCGCCGAGCTGCAGGCACGGCTGGAACCGTTGCGCATAGAGGTCTCGCAGCTCGGCCTCATGTCCGAGCGCCCGAACCGCGTCGACGTAGGTAATGGCGACGCCGGCATTGAAGCTCGAAGGGTCTGGGTGACCCAGAATGATCGCGTGGCGCATGCGACGTCTCCCGACTGATAGTACCGGCCTCATCAGCACGCCGCTGCCGCGAAGCGCCTTGACCCAGGTCAAACGACCGGAGCCGCGGCTGGAGATGCATGATCGAAGGGGTCGCCGAGCGCGCCGCAGACGCTTACGCGGCGCGCTCGCGGCCATGACGGCCCCTTGTTCAGGCAGCCTGTTGCGGCGCCGGGGTCGAGACCCGGGGCGGCGGCGCGACGATCCAGGCCTTGGCGTCGGCCAGTTGCGCCTTCGTGAACACCCGGATCTCGGCCGGGAAGAAGGGCTTGAACAGCCTCGCGGCCGCACGCGCCGCTGCCAGATCAGTGACCAGCGCAAGGTGACTGAAATCGCGCCAATGTTTGATGCTGAACACCTGATCGTCCCAGAACGCTCGGGGCGAGAACTCAGAGACGTCGTCGTCGAGAACGTAGAGGCACCTGACCGGGCCTTGCCCCATCATTGCTTCGGCTCTGGGGATCAGCTTCTGGTAGTCCTCATGGGTGATCGGCCCCGAGGCGACGATGCCGAGCACGTCGGCCGGCAGGGCATCCATTCGCGGGGCTGCGCCATGACCCTGAAGCAGATCTTGCTCAGGTGGGCGCCGGGAACGGTAAGGCTCACGCTGACAGGAAAAGCCTCCGGGGCCGGGGTGGATGACGCCCCACCTGGACGGCGGAGCAGTCATAGGGGCCGGGCCAAGCGCTGCCTTGCACCAGCCTGAGCGTGCGGTTGCTGAGACGAGGAAGGGCCATGCCGGCTGGGCTAGCCGGGCGTCGCCTCTGCGCCCAGTTCGGCCAAGCGGTTGGAGCCTAGTGGAACGTCCACTCGGGACCCAGGGTGGCGATCTGGGTCAAGTGGATGTGCCCCCCGGTGAAGTCACCGACTTCGACCTGCCCGGCGGTATTCTCGATCAGGAAGGAATCGTGGCCCTCGCCGACGTAGTCGCCGGTGCCGACGAACTTCCACTGCGCCGGCAGTGACATCACGTAGGTGTAGTGCAACTTGCCGTTGGCCACCTCCCCGATAGCTACCGCGGAATCCGTATTCTCGATCAGGAACTGGTCCTTGCCGTCGTTCAGGAAGTCGCCGTCTCCAACGAACTTCCACGACAAGGCGAGCACCCCCAAATCGGTGAACACGACCTTGCCGTTCTCGACCTCCCCCATCGAGAAATTCCCGGAAAACTCCTGGACCAGGAACTCGCTCGGACCGGTCCCCAGGAAGTTGCCCGCGCCGATGAACTTCCACACCGAGGGGGCAAGCGTGGTGACGTGCGTGTAAACCGCCGATCCGGATATCGCGTTGCCGACGTCCACGAGCCCGGCGCTGTTCTGCATGAGAAACTGATCGCCGTCGGCGAGGCCAAGGAAGTCGCCGACGCCGACGATCTTCCAGCCGGGTAGCGAGGCGATTTTCTGGAGGGTCTCATTCCCGCCGGCCACCTCCTGACCGTCATCCACCACGCCGGAGGCGTTCTCGACGAGGAACTGGTCGCTGCCTGAGCCCAGGAAGTCGCCGTCCGCGATGAACGTCCACGTCGAAGGGCTCAACGTGGTGACCTGGCTCAAGGTCGCCGAGTTGTTGTGGTCCTCGCCGACCTCGACGAGGCCTGCGGTGTTCCGGATAAGGAAGTCGGACTTGCCGTCGGCGTTGAAGTCGTTCCGGGCGGTGGGATCTGGCGCGAGGTCGAAGCCGAGGACGTTCATGAACTCGCGGTCGGTCGGCGAAACCACAGCCTGAAGACCGGCGAAGCCTTCGCCGAAGGCATCGCCCTGCACCGACGTCGCCCAGTCGGCGGCGTCGCTGTACGAGGGGTTGTTGAACGGCAGCAGCAGCGTCTGGCCGCCGTTGATCGAGAACGAGGCCGCCTCGGGCGTCAGCGCCAATTTGCCGGGGCCCGTGTAGCGGAAGAGGTCGGCGGGCGAGTACTGCGGCACACCATTCTGCAATACGCCGGAGCCGGCGATGCGACCGAGCACCTCGCTGATCTCATGCTCCATCGTGCCGATCGCGTCGTAGTCGCCCGCGACCGCGCGGTGGAACGGGTCGAAGGTGAAGGACGAGGTCGAGGACATGCCCACGGCGCCGTCCAGCTGGTTGGCGCTTGGCGTCAGACCAAGCACCATCGCCTCCCCGAGCGGCACGAAGTACGACGCGCTGGTCGGGGCGGTGGCCGGCAGCGAGTGGGCCGCGGTGACCTGGTCGGGTGAAGTGGCGTGACTGGTCAGCGCCTGCCGCACTTGTGCGTAGGTGAAGTTCAACCCGGACGTCTCGCTCTCGCCGAGCGCGCCGCTGGCGAGCGGCTGACCGTTGACCTTCCCCCAGCCGAACTCGATCGTCACCTGGATCGGATCGACGATCGCGCGTTCCCAGTACTCGACCGCCGCGTTCACGGCCGTGAAGAAGCCGGCCGGCGCGTTGGTGGTGCTCGAATCGAACTCGGTGAAAATGATCAAGCGGCGCCCTTAACCAAGGCCGGACCGTTTCCCAGGCTCCATCCATACTCGGCAAGACGCAGGTCGTACAGGTCGCCTGGAGGCGACGGCCGGTCAGGTGGTGGGGGTGATCGGCCCCAGCGGCGCGGGCAAGAGCCCGCTCTTGCAATTGATTGCCAACGCGCGAACTTGCGATGCGGGTGAAGTGCGGCTGGACGGCGCCCGCTTCCCCGACGGGGAAGGCGACGATGCCCAACGGTCCACCCAACATGTGAGGGGATCTTAGCCGAGCGCGAGGCCTGACGGCCAAGAGATTCAGAACGCACTATAAAAATTTCGCCGATCCGCGTATTGGTCTTGGCGCCGCATCGCGGGGGGGAAATGAGCGAAGAGGTTCTTGTCATCGGGGCCGGCATCGCCGGGCTGTGCACCGCCTTGGCGCTCGGCCCGACCGGCCGCAGGGTGACCCTGCTCGAACGCGACGGCGCCCCGCCTTCCGGCGACGCCGACGAAGCCTTCCGCGACTGGAGCCGCCGCGGCGTCGGGCACCTGCGCCAGAGCCACGCCTTCCTCGCCCGCCTCGGCAAGATCATCAAGAACGACCATCCGCAGCTGCGCGAGGCGCTGCTGGCCTTCGGCGTGCGCGAGCTGGGCTTCGAGGGGATGCTCACGCCGGCGCAGCTGAAGACCTATCGGCCGGCCGCGGTCGATGCGGAGTTCACCATCCTCACCAGCCGGCGCACGACCCTCGAGCTGGTGATCCGCCGCTACGTCGAGCAGCTGCCGAACGTGACCATCCGCTCGAACGCCAACGCGCGCAGCCTGATCACCGAGAAGGGGCCTTCCGGCGTGATCACGGTTCGCGGCGTTCGCGTCGACGAAGGCGGCCAGGTCCGCGATCTGCTGGCCGATACGGTCGTCGACGCCGGCGGGAAGAACGGCGCCGGCATAGAGCAGCTGGTCGATGAAGGGGCGCAGATCCCGGAAGAGAGCGAGACGGCCGGCATCCTCTACTTCACCCGCCACTACCGGCTGCAGCCGGGACGGCTCGAGCCGAAGCGCGAAGGCAATCCGCCGTTCGGCGGCGACCTCGGCTACCTCAAGTTCGGCGTGTTTCCGGGCGACAACGGCTGCTTCTCGATCACCATGTGCGTGCCCGAGATCGAGTACGAGCTGCGCAAGGCGATCGTGCGACCCGAGCAATGGGACAAGATGATCGACAACCTGCCGGGGCTGAAGGTGTGGACCGCGCCCGACCAGGCCGAGGCGGTCAGCAAGGTGTTCGGCATGGGCGACCTGCTCGGGCGCTGGCGCGACCTCGCCCCGGGCGGCGCGCCGGCCGCGCTCGGTTTCTTCGCTGTCGGCGACACCTTGATCCGCACCAACCCGCTCTACGGACGCGGTTGCTCGCTGGCGGCGGTGGAGGCCTACATCCTGCGCGACGTGCTGGCCGAGACCAGCGATCCGCAGGCGCGTCTGCTTGGCTATAGCAAGCGGCTCCGCAGCGAGGTCCGGCCCTACTACCTGGCGATGCGGCGCCAGGATCGCGAGGCGATCAGGCGGGCCGAGCATGCCCTGACGCCCGGCTACAAACCGGGCCGCCGCGCCCGCTTCCTGCGCAGCTTCGTCGAGGATGGCGTTGCGGTGGCGACGCGGCTCGACACCGATCTGCTGCGCGAAGCCATGCGCGGCTTCCACATGCTGGAGCATCCCGACGCCTGGATCCGCCGCCCAGCCAACATGATCAAGATCCTGCGCTACTGGGCGCGCGGCAAGAAGCGCAACGCCGAGGCCTATCCGCCGAAGGCCGGGCCGCCGCGCGAGCCGATGATGTGCGCGCTCGGCCTGTCGCACGAGGCCGACATCGTCCTGTTGGCGCAAAGCCGCCGCGAGGCCGCCGGGCGCAAGCTGGCGGCGTAACGGCTACCCGAAGTCCGGCCCGAAGCGGATGTTGTCGCGCTCGAGGCCGCTCGTCACCACCTCCAGTCCGCCCACCTTGATCATCCATTCCAGGCGGTGATCGCGGTATTCGCGCTTGAACAGGCCCTGCTCGACCAGGGTGGCGACGTCAGCCATGCCCGGCGCGCCGCTCTTCAGCATGCTGACGATGTCCTCGGTGGTCGCCACGACGCTCGGACGCTGGTTGACGCGCTCCAGCCACGCCGCGAGCCGGGTCCCCGCCGGCACGACATGGCCGTGCCCGCGCGAGCCGTTCAGGTAAGGGACGACCGACAGGTCGCCCCAGCCGAAGTCGTCGCCGTTGAACCAGGGCCGGTCACCCAGCTGGCGCCTCGAGCCAGCGGAAGAACCCCTGGGTCTGCTCGCCGGCGCGCCGCTCGATCGCCTCGGCCAGCGGCCCGGTCGCGCGCTTGAAGGCGCGCACCTCGCCGAGGCCCCAGTTGATCGGCTCGTAGTGGGTGTCCATCACCTCCTCGATCATCCGCACCCGGGCGCGCTCGGCGGGCGACTTGGGCAGCATCGGCGGGGTGGGCCACTTGTCCTCGATGTATTCGAGGATGATCGTGGAATCGAACACCATGACCTCGCCATCGATCAGCGCCGGCACTTCGGCGCGCGGATTGGCCTCGGTGAATTCGCCGGCCGCGCCGCCCGCCCCGATGCCTTGCGGCAGCGGCGCCTCGAAGGGCTGGCCCTTCTCCCGCAGCGCGATCTTGACCTTCTGGGCGTAGGGCGAGAACGGATGATCGTACAGTCGAAGCATTTGGACACCTTGTGGAAGCAGCGAGGCGTGGGGTTGGATCAGGCTGGAGCTTGCGGATGCAGCCGGCTGAGGGTGACCCCCGGCGGCGGCCCCATGTGGTCCGGGATCAGGTAGTCGCCGCCGCCGAGGTCGTAGGACGGATCGACCCGGTATTTGTCGAAGTCCCGCTCGCCGGCTTCATAGAGCACGAGGTCGTCGATCAGGAAGTTGCCGGTGAACGCGCGCGCGTTCTTGTTGAAGATCACGTAGGCGGCGTCGGCCATGATGTCGACCGTGCGGCAGCCGCGCATACCCTCAGGGCCCGAGACAGCGAACTCGATGGCGGCCGTGGCGATGCCGGTCCTGGGCCAAAGCGAGTTGAAGGCGATGCCGTCGGCGCGGAACTCCTCGGCCATGCCGAGCGTGCACATGGCCATCCCCAGCTTGGCCGAGGTGTAGGCGACGTGCCGGCCAAGCCACTTGGCGCGCAGGTCGAGCGGCGGGCTCATGTTCAGCACGTGCGGATTGGCGGCGCGCTTCAGGTGGGGAATGCACGCCTTGGAGGTCAGGAACGTGCCCCGCGCGGTGATCTGATGCATCAGGTCGTAGCGCTTCATGTCGGTCTCGAGCGTGCCGGTGAGGCTGATCGCCGAGGCGTTGTTCAACACGAGGTCGATGCCGCCAAAGGTCTGCACGGCCTGCTCGACCGCCGCATGGACCTGCGCCTCGCTGCGCACGTCGCACACGATCGGCAGCGCCTTGCCGCCGGCGTCCTCGATCGCCTTGGCGGCGGTGTAGATGGTGCCGGGCAGATGCCTGTGCGGCTCGGCGGTCTTGGCGGCGATGGCGACATTGGCGCCGTCGCGCGCCGCCCTGACCCCGATGGCCAGGCCGATCCCGCGCGAGCCGCCGGTCATGAACAGGGTCTTTCCCTTGAGGCTCATCTGCGTTGCATTCCCTCGCAGGATTACCCGACCGCGCGGCCCTTCAGGCTGTTCAGCCAAGGGACGAGCAGCGCGTTCACCTCGGCCGGCCGCTCCTGCTGAGTCCAGTGCCCACAGCCCGGCAGCACGTGGCCGCCTTCGAGATTTGGCACGAAACCGCGCATCACCGCGATCGGGTCGGCGGCGGCGCCGAACATGTTGAACGCGCCGTCGCGGTCGCCGGCGATGAAAAACGCCGGCTGCTCGATCTTCCGGTCCTTGAACTGCTGCAGATACTCGAAGTCGCGGGTGTGGTTGCGATAGCGGCTGAGCGGGCCGAAGAAGCCGGACCGCTCGAACTCGCGCACATAGTAGTCGAGGTCGGCGTCGGACAGCCAGGCGGGGAAGACTTCGGGATCCTCCAGGCCCTCGAGCAGGGTGGCGCTGGAATCCTTGTTCATCGGCCACGAGCCGGGCTTCGCGTCGCCGGAAATCGCGAAGTAGAAGCGCCGCAGGAAGTCGCGCGGGTTGGGATCGAACACCGCCTCGGCCTTGCCGACCTCGCGGAAGTAGGACTGGTAGAAGAAGTGGTTCTTGTCGTCGAACATCTCCTTGATGATGTCGTCGAACGAGCGCGCCGGGACGCCGGTGTAGACCACCGACAGCGCCGCCACGGCCTTGAAGATCTCCGGGTGGATCAGGGCCGAGTTGTAGACGATCGGCGCGCCCCAATCGTGCCCGATGAGGATGGCGCCACGATCCGGCGAGAGCGCCTGCGCGACGCCCGCGACATCGCGGACGATGGCCTGCATCGAATAGTCGGCGACCTCAGGAAACTTCTGCGAGCCGTTGTAGCCACGCACGTCGATGGCGCAGGCGGTGAAGCCGGCTTCGGCGATCGGCCCGATCTGATGGCGCCAGCTGTACCAGCTCTCCGGAAAGCCGTGCACCATCAGCACCAGCGGTCCGTCGCCTTCGACGGCGGCGCGGATGGCCGTCCCGGCGGCGTCGATCATGCGGAATTCTGGCACGGATGGCGTCCTTGGCGGTCGAGCTGATCGCCGCGCAGCCTTCACTACAGCAGGGTTGAATTCAACTGATTTTCGAAACACGTTCTGTTTTTGAGTGGACGCGGGTCGCTCCACCCGTGGAGGTGAAATGAGCCGACGCGAGGAAGCCAAGGATGAACGGCGCCGCCGTATCGTCACCGCGGCCCGCGACCTGATCCGCGAGACCGGGGATGCGGGCGTTTCCATGCGCGCCATCGCCGATCGCGCCGATGTCAGCATCTCGACGCCCTACAATCTGTTCGGCTCCAAGCGCGCCGTGGTGCTGGCGGTGCTGGAGGATATCCGCGGGTTCAGCGAGCGCTTCGCCAAGCTGCGCCCGACCAGCGCGCTCGAGCGCATCTTCCAGGTGCTGTCGATGTCGATCCGCTACTATGTCGATGATCCCGACTTCTACCGCGCCCTGTGGACCGGCGTCTTCGACATGAGCCACAAGGAGGTGCGCTCCGACCTTGCGATGCCCGAGCGCGACGCGTTCTGGCTATTCCTCATAGACGCCGCGGCCCGCGATGGCGCCCTGTCGCCGCAGATCGACACGGCAATGCTGCTGCGCAGCCTCGACCTCGCCTTCGCCGCAGCGATGCTCAGCTGGGTGGTTGGCGCGCTGGAGACCGCAGAGTTGGAGGCCGTTGTCGGCTACGGCTACGCCCTCGCCTTGCGCGGGGCGGCGTCGCCCGAATGGCAGCCGTTTCTCGCCGAGAAGATCAGCAGCTATCAAAGCCAGATGCTGCGGCCGCGCAGAGACATCGTCGCCTGAGCGGCTACGGCCTGATCGCGCTGGCGGCTGTGGTGGTGGGCCTCGGCGTGCACGGGTTCACGCTCGGGTTCGACCAACTGCGGGCGCTGATCTGAAGGCGGACGAACTGTCGGCGGCGCGCTACCGCCGGCTGGGCGCCAGCATGTCGCGGATCTTCAGAGCCAGCGCGTCGAGCGAGAATGGCTTGGTCACCATCGCCATGCCTGGACCCAGCAGCTGTTCGGCTCCGGCGGCGTGGTGAGCGTAGCCGGTGACGAACAGGATCTTCAGGTCGGGCCGATGCTGGCGCGCCGTCGCCGCCAGCTGCTGGCCGTTGAGGCCGGGCAGGCCGATATCGCTGATCATCAGATCGAGCCGCGTGTTGGAGTTCAGCACCGAGAGCGCCGCCTGGCCATCGATGGCCTCGACGCAACTGTAGCCCAGCTCGCGCAGCACCTCGCCGATCAGGAGCCGCACCGACAAGTCGTCCTCGACCAGCAGCACCGTCTCGCCGGCGCCGGGCGGCATGTCGCGCGGCCGCTTGGCGTCCTCCTCCTCGAGGTCGCCGCGGAAGCGGGGCAGGTAGAGCAGCACGTCGGTGCCGCGGCCGACCGCGCTCTCGATCCGCACATAGCCGCGCGACTGCCGGGCGAAGCCGTAGATCATCGAGAGCCCGAGCCCGGTCCCCTCGCCAATCGGCTTGGTGGTGAAGAACGGGTCGAACACCCGCGGGATGATCTCCGGGGCCATGCCGGTCCCGGTGTCGCAGACCCGGATCAGCACATAGTCGCCCTCGGCGATCTCATCCTCGCCCCCGAGCGCCGGGGGATCGCAATGCAGATTGCCGGTGGTCACCGTCAGCCGGCCGCCGGCGGGCATGGCGTCGCGGGCGTTGATCGCCAGATTCAGCAGCGCGTTTTCGAGCTGGTTGGAGTCGGTGAGCACGTGCCAGGCGTCGGGCGCGAGTTCGGTGATCAGCCGAACCTGCTCGCCCAGCGTGCGGCGGAGCAGGTCCTCCATGCCGCGGACCAGCGCGTTGGGATCGAGGCCCTTCGGATCGAGTGGCTGGCGGCGCGAGAACGCCAGCAGCCGGTGGGTCAGGGCCGCGGCGCGATTGGCCGAGGTGGTGGCCGCGTCCATGAACCGCTGCACCTCGTCATAGCGTCCCGCCGCCAGCCGGCGCTTCAGGATGTCCATCGACCCGATGATGCCGGTCAGCAGGTTGTTGAAGTCGTGGGCGATGCCACCGGTCAGCTGGCCGATCGCTTCCATCTTCTGCGACTGGCGTAGCGCTTCCTCGGTCCTGGCGAGCTGGTCCTGGTGCTCGATCCGGTCGGTCACGTCGTAGACGAACTGGAACGCCGCGAACTGCTCGCCCGCCGCGTCTCTCAGGGCGTTGAACTTCATCTCGTAGTACCGCTGATCGACGCCCGGCGATCCGAACCGCTGGATTTCCGTGAAGGCGGCGCCGGCGAAGGCGCGCTCCCAGAGCGTCCGCGCGGTCGCCTGCTCCTGCGGAAAGTCCGCCAGCAGCTCCAGCAGGTTGTCGCCGATCTCGGCGGTCTTGCCGTGCGCCCGCTCGAACTCCAGCGCCCAGGCGCGGTTCACGGCGACGATGCGGAAATCGCGGTCCAGCGCCTGCACCAGCGCGTCGGTGTCCTCGACGATGTCGGCCAGCAGCTGCCGCTCGGCCAGCGTGGTGGCCACCCGCTCCTCGAGAGTCTCGTTCAGCCGGCGCAGCTTCGCCTCGGTCGCGTGGCGCTCGTTCACGTCGTGCAGGATCACGCTGACGAACACCCGCGAGTCGCTGAGCCAGCGCGAGGCGGAGACTTCGAGATAGCTGGGCGATCCGTCCGGGCGCCGGGACACCAGCTCCACCGGCCGCTGCCCGGTCTCGCCCCCGACCACCGATCGCCAGAGCCCGTCCCAGGCCGGGTGATCGCCCAGCAGATCGCCGATCGGCCGCCCGACCAGGCTGGCGGCCGTACCCCCGAACTCGCGGGCCGCGGCCGGGTTCGCCAGCTGGATGATCCCGGTGGCGTCGATCGTCAGGATCGCGTCCTGGGCGCTGTCGACCACCGCGGCGTAGCGGGCGTTCAGGCGTTGCCGCAGCACCCGCTCGCGCTGCGCCGCCAGGGTGACGTCGGAGATCTGGATGACGCAGCCGGCGTAGGGCTTGGCGCCGGCCGGACGGATGTAGACGTCGTGCACCAGCGGCTGGTTGGTGCGGGTCTTCAGCGGAAACAGGCTCGGATGCAGCGAGTGGGTGAGCAGGCTGGAGGCGCCGCTATCGAGCGCCTCGCCGATCGCCGAATTCAGGCGGCGCAGGAAAGGGCCCTCGAAAACCTCTTCCAGCGTTCGCCCCAGCGCCGCGTCGGCGCACACGCCGCTGGCCGACGCCAGCCAGGCGTTCCAGCCGGTGACACGCCGATCGCGATCCAGGACAATCAAGCCGATGTCGAGCGCGTCGGCGATCGTCTCGCGTTTAACCTCGCCCATCTGTCTCAGGCGTCGTTTCACCGGCTGTCCGCCGGATGAAATCGTCCAGCAGGAGCTTCATCGCCGCGAGCGACGGCATGTCCAGCAGCATCGCTATGTAGCCCTCGATGTCGCCCTGCCGGACCGCGAAATTGATGTAGAGAAACATCACGATATCGCCCGGCTCCGGCGGCGGCGCCAGGTTGAAGAAGGTCCGGCTGTCGCCCCGCAAAATCTCGGGCAGCGACATTTTCAGATTGCGCTCGAGCATGTTGGCGATGGTCGACAGGCAGCCGTTCAGGATGATGTTGCCGGTCTCGGCCAGCGCCTCCTGCTCCAGCTCGATGATGTCCTCCAGCGGCAGCTCCCCGCCGGTGACGGCCCGCACCAGCTCCAGGCTCTTGGTCTCCGGGAAGATCAGCAGCGCGCGGCCGGTGATGTCGCCCTCGAACACCTGGTGGACGGCGACCAGCTTGTTGTCCTCGCGCTCGACCAGGATCTCGACGGCGCGCTCACGGCTGACCAGGGCGATGTGGGGCACCGAGAGCAGCACCTGCTCGCCGACCATCTCGCGCAGGCTGGTCGCCGCACGGCTGACCCCGATGTTCACCAGCTCGGTCAGCGCATCGATCTCGAGCTCGTCGAGGACAGTTTCCGGGGCGCTCTGCGAGCCGGTCACTTGGGCGGGTCTCCCAGGCGAGTCCTGGCGTCCTCGAGGAATCCTTGCATGGCGTCCGTCGTGAGCGGCTTGGGCAAAAACGTCGCGCCGATGTCGCGGGTGCGGCTGACGATCTCGGTCTGGTAGTTGGCCGAGATGATGGCGATCGGCATCGTCGGCCGTAGCGCGCGCAGCTCTTCCGCCAGGCTCAGTCCATCGCGGCCGGGCATGTTGAAATCGAGCACGGCCAGATCGATGGCGGTGGAGCGGACCACCGCCAGCGCCTCGTCGGCGTTGGCCGCTTCGACGCGCGTCCAGCCGGGCTGCAGCGCGCTCAGGGCCTTGTTGACGGCCATGCGCGCCAGTTTGCTGTCGTCGACAATCAGAACTTTGTAGGTCATGGCCCCCAAAACCGTGTGCCCAAAACCGTTAACTGCCCCAAACGCTCGACATTTCAAATTGATCCGTCCCCGGGCCAAGCCGCTTCGGCTTGCCGCAGCAGTGGCTCCACGAAGCGACTGAGGAACGCGCCGCGGGGCGGCCCTCGCACCGGCGCCGCCGAGGCCAGCAGCACCTGGATGACCGCCCCGTGAGCCTCCTCGCACGATCGCCAGTCGACCGTCGAGCCCGGTCGCTCGAGCAGCTGGCGCAGCAGGCGCTCGGCGTCCTCCGCCGGGCATGAGGTCCGCGAGCTCGATCGTGCCATCGTCTGCAGCCCTGACCGTCACCCGAACAGCTCCTCCAGATCGAGCACGATCAGCACGCGCCCGTCGCCCAATAACGTCGTCCCGGCGACGCCGGGCATGCCGGCCAGCAGGCCTTCCATCGGCTTCAGCATCACGTCCATCCGCTCGCCCACCCTGTCGACCTCCAGGGCGACCCAATGGCCGGCCACTTCGGCCACGACCACGTTGGCCGCCTCGCCGGTCGCCGCCGCGGTCGCCGTCCCCAGGCTGGCGGCCAGGTCGATCAGCGGCACGGTGCGCTCGCGCAGGACGAAGGCTGACCCGGCGCCCAGCGGCACGATGTGCTCGCGCGGCGCCCGCAGCGTTTCCACTAGCGCGTCCAGCGGGATGCCGAAGGCCTGGCCACCGACCTCGACAGTCATCACCCGGCTCATGACGACTGTGAACGGCAGGGTGAGCCGCACCTGTCGCCCCGACGCCCGCGCGGCTCTCGATCTGGGCCCGGCCGCCCAGCTGGGCGAGGGCCGCCCGCACTGCATCCATGCCGACGCCGCGGCCCGACAGCGGCGTCACCCCGGCGGCGGTCGAGAACCCGGGCGCGAAGATCAGGTCGACGATCTCCGCATCGCTCATCACGGCCAGCGCCTCAGGCGTCGCCATGCCGCGCGCCGTGGCGGTCTGACGGACGCGGGCGACGTCGACGCCCCGGCCATCGTCCTCGACCTCGATGATCACGTGCTCGCCGCGCTGCTCCGCGCGCAGATGGATGAGGGCGGTCGCCGGCTTGCCGGCCGCCGCGCGCGCCTCGGCGCCCTCGATCCCGTGGTCGACCGCGTTGCGCAGCACGTGCAGCAGCGGCTCGAACAGCGCCTCGACGATCGCCTTGTCGGCTTCCACATCCTCGCCGTGCAGCGCCAGCGCCGCCGGCTTGCCAAGTCCGGCGGCCATTTCGCGGACCAGGCGCGGGAAACGCTGGAACACCTGGCGCACCGGCAGAACACGCAGGTTGAGCACCGCCCGCTGCAGCTGCAGCGCCAGCCGCTCGAACACCGCGTGCTGGTTCTTCAGCATCACCGCGAGCGCCTTCGGGTCGGCGTCGCGATCGGCCAGCGCGGCGGCATGCGCCAGCGCATTCTTCGCCACGGTCAGCTCACCGGCCAGCTTCACCAGCGCGTCGATGCGCTCGACGTCGACCCGCAGCACCCGCACGGCGGCGTCACGCGCCTCGCGAAGCGGCGCGGCTTCCTCATGGGCGGCGGATGCGACGCCGCCTGCCGCCTTGCCGTCCAGCAGTCCCTGCAGCGCGGCGGCCAGCGGCGCGGCGTCCCTCGCCGCGAGGCTTGCGGCCAGGCTGCGCTCGACGGCCTCGGCCTGCGCGGGCTGGCCCTCGCGCCGCACCACGTTGACGGCGACCCGCCCGGCGGAGGCCACGCGTCCGACGAACCCGTCGTCGCCGCCGCCTTCTCCCAGCAACAGGATCTGCGCCTCGATCAGCGCTCGGGCCGGCGCCGTCAGAGCCGCGGCGTCGGCGCCCGCGCTGGGTCGCAAGGATCGGACCTCGATGTCGCCGTCCGCCTGCGCAGCCCACGTGCCGATCCGCTCCGCCGTCTCGCCGCTCAGGGCGGTGAGGACCAGCCGGCACTCGAACGGGTCGAGCTCCGCCAGCGCGGGCCACGCGGCGGCGGGCGCCAGGCGGAGCGCCAGCAGGCCAGGCAGGTCGGCCATCCGCGCCAGGGGGTCGTCGCCCTTGAGGAAGCTGTCGGCGTCCGGCGCGAACCGGATCGCGGTCAGCGCCGCCTGGAAGGCGCCGGCGTTCGACGCCGTCAGCTCTCCCAGCCAATCGTCCTGCCGCGCGGCCGGCGGCGCCGTAACCTCCGGCGCGCTCTGCCGCACGCGCCTCAGCCTCGCCACCACGGCGTCCGCCGCTTGTCCGGCGTCAGGCGGCAGCTCGCCGCCCCGCTGGATGTCGTCGAGCCACCGCACCACGAGGTCGATGCAGCCGAGGCATTCGCCGATCAGCGCCGCCGTGACGTCGATGACGCCGCCGCGCACCTCGGCCAGCAGGTCCTCGGCGGCGTGCATGGCCGAGACCATCGCGCCGAACTCGACGATGCCGGCGCCGCCCTTCAGCGTGTGAAAGGCGCGAAAGGCGCTGTCGAGCCGCTCGCGGTCGGCCGGATCCGCCTCCAGCGCGAGCAGGTCGTCCGTGGACTGCTGAACCAGCTCGCGCGCCTCGATCAGGAACTGCTCGACGAACTCGTTCATCGGGCGAGCCCGCTGAGCAGCGCCGCGTAGGTCGCCAGCTGCGCCTGGTCCACCGGCTTGGTCAGATAGAAGTTGGCGCCGGCGGCGCGGGCGGCGGCGATGTCCTGCGGGCCGCTCTCGGTGCTGCAGACCATCGCCGGCGTGGCGCCGAGCGGCAGTTCCTGGCGGCGCAGCACCTTCAGGAAGGTGATGCCGTCCATCTGCGGCATGTTCACGTCGACGATCAGCAGATCGGCCGGCGCGAGAAGCAGTTTTTCCAGGGCTTCGAGACCGTTCAGCGCCTCGTCGACCGCGAAGCCGGCGCGCTCCAGGGCGTCGCGATAGTAGAGCCGCGCCAAGGCGGCGTCGTCGATCACCAGCACGCGCTTCTTGTCTTGCTCAGCCACGCGCGCGGTCCAGGGGGCGTTGATAGACGATGGCGTCTTTATAGCGCCGCACGTCGAACAGCGGCGATATCCGGCTCATCGACTCGGTGTGGCCGAGACAGACGAAGCCGCCCGGCGCGAGATTCTCATAGAGGTTCTCCGCCGCGATGCGCCGCGATGCGTCGTCGAAGTAGATCAGCACGTTGCGGCAGAAGATGACGTCGAAGCGGCCGAACGCGGCGGTCTGCGGCCGGATCGATCAGGTTGGCCGGCGCGAAGCGCACCGAGCCGCGCAGGTCGTCCAGGATGCGCCAGGTCTCCTCGTCGATCCGTTCGAAGTATCTCGCCGACCACGTCTGGCGTGAGCCGCATCAGGGCCCGCTTGCCGAACACCCCGGCGGCCGCGGCCGCCAGCACCTGCGTGTCGATGTCCGAGCCGATGATCTCGATGTCGTAGGCGTCGGCCTGCGGCCAGTTCTCCAGCAGCCACATGGCGATCGAGTAGGGCTCCTCGCCGGTCGAGCAGGGCACGGACCAGATGCGGATCGCCTCGCCGGGCGCGCTTGGCCAGGATGCGCTCGGCCAGCAGGTCGTCGCTCAGGCACTGGAGCTGGTGATCCTCCCGGTAGAAGTAGGTCTCGTTGACGGTGAAGGCGTTGATGAACTGCTCCACCTCGCCGCCAGGGTCGCTGCGCAGGCGGCCGAAATAGCTGGCGAACGATGTGGCGCCCGTCGCGGCCATCCGCTCGTTCACGCGTCGCTCCACGAAATACCGCTTGGCCTCGGTGAAGATCATGCCGGTGCGCCGATACAGGAACTCGCAGAGGCGGCGGAATTCCTCCTCGGACACCGCCGCGGGCTCAGCCACGTTGGTCTTCGGCGGGCGGTCGCGATGCGGTCTGAGGCGACCTTGACGGCGAAGACCAGGAACGGCTCGCCGGAGAAGCGCTCGGCGCAGCGCGCCAGGGTCGGCAGGATCGTGGCGTCGCCGATCTCGGCCACGACGTCGACGGCCGCGGCGCAGACATTGGCGTCGGATTCCCGCTCCAGCAGCGCGCCCAGCAGCCGCAGCGCGTCCGGACCGGGCAGCGCGCGCACGATCTCGCAGGCCAGCAGCCGCACATCCGGGTCGTGATCCTCCAGCAATGCCGGGAGCTCGGGCCGCGCCGCCTGCGGCATGGCGCGCAGGGCGTCCAGCGCGCCGGTGCGGACCTCCGCATCGTCCGAGCGCAGGTAGGGCGCGGCGACCGCGGCGCTTTGCGGGCGTCCCGATGCGGGCGAGGCTGGTGAACATCGCTTCGCGGACCCGCGCATCGGCTCTCGACGCGCAGCGCCTCCGCCAGCGCCGGCACGCCCTCGGGCGAGGCCGCCAGTCCGCGCGCGGCGCTCCAGCGCGCGTCGGCCGAGGCCGATTTCAACGCGGCGGCGAGGTCCGCCGCGCCGTCACGCAGGCGCGGTTGGCTCGGCCGTGTCTTTGCGGATCAGCGGCATTTCAGGGCATCAACGCATGCAGGCGCTCGGCGATCCGCGGCAGTGGCAGCACCCAGTCGGCGCCGCCGGCTTTGACCAGCTCGCCCGGCATGCCCCACACCACCGCCGTTTCCTCGGCCTCGGCGATGGTGCGGCCGCCCTGCGCGTGCAGCAGCGCCATGGCCTCGGCGCCGTCGTCGCCCATTCCGGTCATCAGCACGCCGATCAGCTGGCCGGGCGGCAACATCGTCCATCGCGCTGCGCACCAGGCGATCGGCGCTGGGGTGCCACGGATAGCCGGGCCTCGCCGGCGCGCTCATGGCCACCAGCCGGCCGGCCCGCCGCGAGACGATCAGGTCGGCGTCGCCGCGGCCGATGTAGGCGCAGCCCGGCGCCAACACCGTCGGCCGCTGCACTTCCGTCACGCCGATCTTGCACAGTCCGTCGAGACGGCGCGCCAGCGGGCCGGTGAAGGTAGCCGGCATGTGCTGCGCCACCAGGATCGGCCAGGGGAAGTCTGCCGGCAGCGGCGTGAGCAACGCTTCCAGGGCCGGCGGCCCGCCGGTGGAGACGCCGACCAGCACGAGGCCGTCACCGCTCGCCACAGTGACCGGCATCGGCGACGCAGAGAATGTCCGCCGCTTCGGCGGCGACGCCGACCCGCCGATCCGATGGCGGACCCGTTCTTTCAGCCGCAAGCTCGACCTGCAGCCGGGCGCCGGCCGCGGCGCGAACCTTGGCCACCAGCTCGGGCGCCAGCTGGTCCATGTGCAGCGAGACCGCTCCGGTCGGCTTCGGGACGAAGTCGACGGCGCCCAGCCGCAGGGCCTCCAGCGTCGCCTCCGCGCCGTCCTCGGTCAGCGACGAGACCATGACCACCGGGCAGGGCCGCTCGACCATGATGCGGTCCAGGCAGGCCAGCCCGTCCATCTGCGGCATGTGCACGTCGAGCGTGATGACGTCGGGCTGGAAGCTGGCGAGCTTTCCCAACGCCTCCAGTCCGTCGCGCGCGAACTCCACCTCGAAGTCGACTTCGCCGGCGAACGCCTGGCCGAGGAGCTTCCGCACCAGGGCGGAATCGTCGACCACCAGCAGCTTGATCACCCGGCGCCGGCCTCACCGCCCGGCTCGAACGCGTCGAGCAGGCTGCGCTCGGCGCGGCTCAGCAGCTCGGCCGGGTCGAGCAGCAGGACGATCCTGCCGGCCCGCTCCAGGTTGATGACGCCGTTGACCAGTCGGGTCGGTCTGGCCGGTGAGGTCCGGCGCCGGCTCGATCGCGTCGGCTGAGCTGCGCAGCACCTCCGAGACGCTGTCGACGATCAGCCCGGCGCGATGGCGCTCGGCTGCGCACCACCACCAGCCGGCGCCCTTCGAGGCCGCCGGCGGCCGGCATGTCGAAACGCCGGCGCTGGTCGACGACCGGCAGCACCTCGCCGCGCAGATTGATCACGCCCTCGAGGAACTTCGGGGTCTTCGGCAACCGGGTGATCTGGGCCGGCACGGCGGCGACCTCGTCGACCGCCTCGATCGGCAGCGCGAACTCGTCGTCGCCGAGGCGGAACACCAGGAACTGGGCCTCTTCGCCGCCTGCCTCGGCGGCGGTCCCGGCAGGACCAACGGCGGCTGATCCGCCGTTACCCAGGCGCTGCATGACGTCCTCCCGGAACAGCCGCTCGACCGCGAGCACCGATATCAGCCGCCGGCTGCCGTCCTCGCGGTAGATCGCGGCGATCTGGGATTCGCCGCCGGCGCGCGCGGCCAGCACCGGCGGCGGCGGCTCGAGGCGGCTGGGGTCGGCGGCGACGATCGCCCGCATGCGGTCGACCAAGAGACCCACCGGCACGCCGCGGACGGCGGTGACGACCACCTTCTCGCGCCCGTCCGGCTCACTGGCGGGCGGGAAGCCGAGCAGGCCGCGCAGCGAGAGCACGGTCAGGAGGCTGTCGCGATAGCCCGTGACGCCGACCACCAGCGACTCGCTGCGGGCGACGCGCGCCAGGCTCGTCGGCGCCGGGGTGATCTCCCGCACGGCGGCGAGATCGAGCGCGTACTCCTGGCCGGCGACCTCGAAGCTCACCAGCTTGCGCCAATCCTGCGATGTCGCGGCCGCTTCGCCGGCGCGGGGCGCGGCTGTCTCCGCGCGCTGCGGCCGCGGCGGGCGCGCCCGGGGGGCGAACGCGCCGGCCAGCAGGCTGCGAACGTCGAGGATCTTGGCCACGTCGTCGTCGGCGCCCAGCCGCAAGGCGCCCTGCAGCGCCTCGCCGGGCTCCGCCGCCAGCTCGGCCCGCTCGGTCTCGAGCCGCGCCGCGTCGACCAGCACCAGCGCATCGACCGCATCGACGGCCAGCGCCACCGGGGCGGCGCCGCTCAGCACGATCGCCCGCGCCGGCGGCTCGCCCTCAGCCTCGCCCAGCAGGCCCCTGAGGCTGGCGACCGGCAGCACCGCGCCGCGCAGATTGGCCATGCCCATCAGGCTCGCGGGGCCTTGCGGCACCCGCGCCACCGCCGGCGTGCGGATGATCTCGGCGACCTCCTCGGCGGGCAGCGCATAGACCCGCTCGTCGAGCCGGAAGGTCAGGAAGCGGCGCGCCCCGCCCGCCGGCGCGCCTGAAGTCGGCGCGTCATCCATCCTGCTGCTTCAATTCGTCGGCCAGCGCGGCGATCTCCTCGATCGCCGCCGCCAGGTCCTCGGCGCCGCGGGCCTGCTGCGACGAGGCAGTCGCGGCCTCCCGCGAGGCGGAGTTGGCTTCCTCGGCCGCCGCCGCGATCTGCCGCGCGGCGACGCTCATCTGCGTGGTCGCCACCGCGATGGCGTCCGCGCCTTCGGAGATGGCCCGGTTGGCTTCGATCAGCGAGGCGACGTCGCCGTCGAGGTTCTGCAGCGCCGCCAGGATGGCGCGGTTGCCCTGCACCTCCAGCTCCGCCGTGGCGATGATCTGCTCCAGGTCGTGACGCAGGGAATTGATCTGGTCGAGGATGCCGCGGACGGTGTCCTTGACGCGCTCGACGCTCTCGGCCGCTTCCCGGGCCAGGTTGCGGATGTCGCTGGAAACCACCGCGAAGCCGCGGCCCGAACTCGCCGGCGCGCGCCGCCTCCACCGAGCCGCTCACCGCCAGCATCGTGGTCTGCACCGTGACGAGGCCGATGGCGTCGACCACCTTCTCGATCCGCCGGCCGACCTGTTCCAGCCGCACGATCGTGGCGAGGCTGCCTTGCGTCGCTTCCAACGCGGCGACCACCCCGCCCATCAGCGACTCGACCGAGCCGCGGGCGGCGCCGAGCGCGGTTCCCATTGCGCCGACGCGTTCGTCGGCCATGGCGGCGTTGGCCTTGGCGACCGCGGCGCTGGCCTCGATCTGCGCCAGGGCGGCCGACGTCTGCTGGGTCGCGGCGGCCTGCTGCTGGGAGCCGCGGTTGATCTGTTCCACCGCCGCCATGATCTGGGCGGCGGCGCTGGATAGCTCCTGGATCGTCGCCGAAAGTTGCTCGGCGGTGGCGGAAATCTGCTCGGCCGCGGAGGCGTCCGCGCGGTCGGCGCGCAGGTCCTCGATCAGCGTGGCCAGGCCCTGGGCGGCCACCTGGCCCTGGTCGAGCGACTCGGCCTGCTGGCGGACCGCCGACTGCGCTTCGCTGGCGCCGGCAGACTGTTCCTCCGCCGCGCTGGCCACCTGTTCGGCGCCTCGCTGCGCCTCGCCGGACGCCCGCTCGGCCTCCAGCGCCGCGGTCAGCGTGCCCTCGGCGCCTGCCGCCAGCCTCGCCATGTCCTGGCGCATGGCCTCGAGCGTCTCGACCACCCGCGCGCCGGAGCTCGCCTCGGTCACCGCGGTCTCGGCGGCGGATTTCACCTGCTCCACCACCCCGCCGACGTCGCGCTGGATCGTGTCGGCCAGGCCCCGCACTTCCTGCGCGCTCTTCTCCGACGTCTCCGCCAGCGCCCGCACCTCGTCGGCCACCACCGCGAAACCGCGCCCGTGGTCGCCGGCGCGCGCCGCCTCGATGGCGGCGTTCAGCGCCAAGAGGTTGGTCTGGTCGGAGATGCGGCTCACCGTCCCGGTGATCTCGCCGATGTCGCGCGCCCGCCGCTCCAGTTCGGCGATGATGGCGAGCGAGGCCTGCTGGCGCTGGGCGTTGCGCTCGATGGCCCGGACCGACGCGGTGATCTGGCCCGAGCTCTCGGCGAGCACGGCCTGCAGGACTTCCGTCCGCCGCCGTGAGGCCTCGCCCTGGACGCGCGCGGTGGTGAGGTTGCCGACGACGTTCTTGATCGCGGCGAGCTGCTCCTGCGAGGCGCCTGCCGCCTCCTCACCGCCGGCGGCGATCTGCTCCATGGCGCGCCGAAGCTCCTCCGCCGCGGCCGAAGCCTCCGCCAGACCGCTGGCGAGCTCCTCGGCCGCCGCGGCGATCCGCTCGGCGATCCTCTCCGGGCGAGCCCCGGAGGCGCGCGCGGCGGGCTTCGGCCGCGGCGCCGTCGGGACGGCCGCGGGCTTTGGCGCGGACGCAGCAATCTTCGAGGTCTTTACGAGGGGCATGACGCTCTCAACGCGAGACAGCGCCTGAACGCCGCTGCCGCGTTCATCCAAGCACCTTCTGTCGACGTCTGCCAACCGCAGCCGGATGCTCGGCGCAGCGCACTACCCCGCCCCCATCGTCGCGAACATGCCGACGGCGGCGACGGCCATCACCGCGGTGGCGATCCAGCCGACCGTCTTCAGGATCGGCGGCAGGGTGAACTCGCCCATCGCCTTCTGCTGGCTGCCGAGGCGCATGATCATCGCCATGATCGGCACGGCGGCGACGCCGTTGATCACCGCGCTCCAGAACAGCGCCTTGATCGGGTCGATGGGGATGAAGTTCAGCAGCCGCGCCGATGACGCCGGCCGCCGCGATCGCCCCATAGAACGGCTTGGCGCGCCGCGGGCTTGCGCGCGAGGCCGACGTGCCAGCCGCAGCGACCTCGCCGAGCGCGATAGGCGGCCGAGCCGGCGAGCACCGGCACGGCCAGCAGGCCGGTGCCGATGATGCCGAGCGCGAAGATCGACGAAGGCGAACTGGCCGGCGATCGGCTTCAGCGCCTCGCGCCGCCTGCGACGAGGTCTGGATGTCGGTGATGCCGTGGGCGTGCAGGGTCGCCGCCGTGGTGATGAGGATCGAAGAGCGCGATGAGGTTGGAGAGCGCCATGCCGACGATAGGTGTCGATCCGGATGCGCCGGAACGCCGCGGGCGCCTGCTGCGGGCGCGCGCACCAGCGGCTTCGCGCCGCGGCGCCTCCTTGGTCTCCTCGGCCTCCTCCTCGGCCTGCCAGAAGAACAGGTAGGGGCTGATGGTGGTGCCGAGGATCGGCCACCACGCACGGTCAAGTAGTCGGCCGTCAGCGACGATGTGCGGGACCACCAGGTGATAGGCCACGGTCGGCCACGGGATGTGCACGACGAACGCGACGGCCGACATAGGCGAAGAGCGACAGCGTCAGCCACTTCAGCACCGCGACGTAGCGGTCGTAGCGGACGAAGACCTCCAGCAGCACGATCACCACGGCGAATGCCGCCACGTAGAGCAGCGGCCCAGGTCGGATCGCCGTTGCCGATCAGCATCTGCAGCGCCGCGCCCATCGCGCCGAGGTCGGCGCCCAGGTTGATGACGTTGGCGACGATCAGCAGCAGCGACGAGCGCGTAGACCGCCGCGGCCGGATAGTGCTGCTTCAGGTTGCCGGCGATGCCGCGGCCGGTGACCCGGCCGATCCGCGCGCTGATCTCCTGGATCGCGCACATCAGCGGCCAGCTGAACAGCAGGGTCCAGCCCAGGTCGAAGCCGAACTGCGCGCCGGCCTGCGAGTAGGTGGCAATGCCGCTGGGGTCGTCGTCCGACGCGCCGGTGATCAGCCCCGGGCCGAGAATCTGCAGCAGCTTCTTCGGCGCCGGGGCCGCCTCGTCAGCGGTTATGCTTGTCTCGCTCATACTTCCTCCCCTGGTGTGTCAGGGACGGGCCAGCATGTGTTCCGTGCGCAGGCCGCCGATGCGGGCCGCGACCGACGCGATGAAGGCGCTGAGCAGCATGCCGACCGCGGTGAAGAGCGCGGACTGCGCCAGGATATGCGCTGCGCGAACCGGGTCGACGGGCACGGTCGAGGTGGCTGCGCCGGTCGTCACCGCCACGGTGGTCGCCGCGGCTAGCTGCGCGGCGGCCGGTCCGATCACGGTCGCGGCCAGCGTCAGGCCGGCCACCGTCGCGAGCGCCCAGGCGATCAGACCCTGCGCGGTGTCACGGAAGTGGGCCTCGTCGAGGTGGGCGCTGGGCCAGGCGTGGCGCAGGCGTCCGGCGAGGTAGCCGCCGATGCCGGCCGAGATCACCTGGATGGCGACCGCGCCGGCGCCCGCCTCGGGCGTGAAATCCGCCAACGACTGGCGCGTCGCCAGGCCGCCGGCGGCAACGTCATAGCCGAAGCCCGCCGCCAGCAGCGTCAGGAACAGCGAGATCGCCAGTCCCACCATGGCGCCGGCGAAGATCGCCGACCAGGAGAGCACCGGCTCGGCTGCGAGCACGCGGCCGTCATACGTTGAAACTTGTGACATCACTCGTTCTCCGTCGCGTCTGATCAGAAGTGATGAGTGCAGAGCGCGAGGAGCAGGATGATCGGGATCGGAACCCCGAGAAACATGAGCAGGATCGAGCGCATTTGTCGGCCTCCCAGCCAGTCTTGACGTCTGGCGTTGCAATGCGTCAGGCCGAGGTTCGTTGCGGCGGCGCCTAAATTACGGGCGCCCGCCAGGCGCGGCGCGGCCTCGTCTGGCAGGCCGCAGCCATGCGCCTAGCCCTTGTTCAGCCGGCGGCGGTTGGCCTTCACCCTGCGGCGATAGTGCGCGATCGTCCGCGCGGTCGCGCTGGCAGGCGTTGCGCCGAGGCCGCCGGTGAGCGCCCGGACCTGCAGGGCCATCGCCGCGTCCACCTTCTCGCTGACCATGCGCTCGGCCTCGGCCTGCCCGGCTGCGCCGCCCTGGGCGATCGTCAGGGCGCGCAGGCCCATGACCGCCGACGCCTCGAACCCCAGGCGCCAAGCGTCGAATCCGATGCCGAGCCATCGATTTGTCTGTCGTCGCGCCATGTATGAGCTCGATCCCCGGATCCTTCGAGACTAAGCCACGGCGCGTCTGGACGTTCCAGCCAAGCGGCCAGGCGTCGAAAGATCGTTTCACGCGTTCAATGGGCCAGGAGGCCCGTATGGCCAAGCTGAAGTCGGCGTTGGCCGAACCCGTCGAACGACCGGGACGCGGGGCGCGGGCCGGCGAGAGCCTGCTCGGCGCGACCACCGCCTGGAAGGTCGGACTGGCCGAGCGCGCGGCGTTGCTGATCGACATGGAGGCCTACTTCGACGCCGCGATGGACGCCATGAGCCGGGCGCGGCACTGCGTTCACCTGCTGAACTGGGCCTTCGAGCCCGCCACCCTGCTTCACCCGCAGCCGGGCGGCGGCGGTCCTGACAGCGACCGGATCGGCAATTTCCTGATCGCGCTTGCCAAGAACCCCGAGCTCGACGTGCGCGTGCTCTGCTGGGACTCGGCGATGCCGGTGGCGGCGACGCAGCACTTCTTCCCGCTCGCTGACCGCCGGGACTTCGCCGGCACCAACGTGAAGCTCGTGCTCGACGCCAAGCTGCCGATGGGCGCGTGCCATCACCAGAAGATGATCGTCATCGACGACGCGCTGGCGTTCTGCGGTGGCGGCGATATCGGTCCGGACCGCTGGGACACGCCCGCGCATCTCGACGACGATCCCCGCCGCGAGAAGACCCGCCGCGACAACAAGTGCTTCGACAGCCGCCATGAGGTGATGGGCGTCGTCGACGGCGAGGCGGCGTCCAACCTCGGCGAGCTCTTCCGCGACCGCTGGCGGCGCGCGACCGGCGAGACGATCGACGCCTGCCCGCCGGTCCGCCGGCCGCGCTGGCCGGGCAAGATCCCGCCGGCGTTCGCCGACATCGACGCGGGCGTCTCCCGCACCCAGGCGGCCTGGCGCGACTATCCGCAGGTGCGCGAGAACGAGGCGCTGCACATTGCCGCCATCCGGGCGGCCAAGTCGCTGCATCTACATGGAGAACCAGTACTTCACCTCGCCGCTGATCGCGCGCGAACTGGCGAAGCGCCTCGCCGAGCCGGACGGCCCCGAGGCCGTGCTGATCTCCACCGAGCACTCGCCGAGCTACTTCGACCAGATGACGATGGATCGCACCCGGCTGGATTTCATCCGGACACTGACGGAAGCCGACAAGCACGGCCGGCTGCAGGCCTACAGCCCCATCACGACGCTCGGCCGCACCATCATCGTGCACGCCAAGCTGACCATCGTCGACGACGTGCTGCTGCGCATCGGCTCGGCCAACATCAACAACCGTTCGTTCGGATTCGACACCGAGTGCGATCTCAGTCTGGAAGCCGCCTCGGCGCCAACCGCGCTGAGGTTCTGCGCCTGCGCAACAAGCTGCTGGCGCACTGGCTGGGCTGCCTGCCCGAGCCGATCGAGGCGGCGATCGCCGAGCACAAGGGGGTCGGCAGGGCGCTGGAGGCGCTGCGCACGGCCGGCTACTGCCGTCTGCGGCCGCTGAAGCCGAAACCGCTGCACCCGCTCGCCGCGTTCGTCGCCGCGTACCATCTGGGCGACCCCGTCGGCCCGGACGATGCCTGGCGGCCGTGGAAACGCCGGCGCGCCCTTCGCCGCGAAGCCGCCCGAGCACGCGGGGAGGCCGTCCTGCGTCATGACAGGTTGACCGATCGGCGCCCTGCGCCACTCTAGGCCGCAACGAAGGAGGATGCGGGATGGCCGAGGGTGCGAACGCATGATTGGGCCGACGTTGTCGGCGAACTGGAGCAGCGGCTGAAGCTGCGCTCGATCGTCTTCGCCATGCAGCTCTTCGAGCGGCGGGCCGACATGGAGGCGATCCCCCGCATCCGCCGCCCGCAGCACGTGCACACGCTCGACCAGGTGGTCGGCCAGGCCTCGCGGCTCGGCTGGACGGTGGGCGTCACCGCCGACGACCTGGTCGGCGCGCAGTGCCGCGCGGTGGTCGGTCTGGGCGCGGCGAAGACCGACGACTGGTATTCCGGCCGCGCCATGACCGGGGTCTGGTTCTCGACGCCGGAGGACGCCGGCGCCCACCAGGCGGCGATGAACTGCGTGCCCGACGGCCGCTACGAGGCGCTGGCGGTGGGGCCGCTGGGCGCCGGCAAGCTGGCGGACCCCGACATCGCGCTCTTCTACGCAACGCCCGGCGCGATGATCTACTTCATCAACGGCCTGCAGTGGTCGGGCTACAAGCGCTTCGACTGGAGCGTCGTCGGCGAGAGCGCCTGCGCCGACTCGTGGGGCCGGGCGCTGACCCGCCGCGAGCCCAGCCTCTCGATCCCCTGCTTCGCCGAGCGCCGCTACGGCGGCGTGCAACGACGACGAGATGCTGATGGCGCTGCCGCCCGACCAGCTGGTCAAGGCGATCGAAGGCATGCGGGCGCTCGCCAAGAACGGCTTCCGCTACCCGTTCCCGCAATACGGCGTGCAGCAGGACGTCCGCGCCGGCATGGCGGTGAGCTACGGCGAGCGAAGCTAGGCACGCGGCGGGTCGGCGCTGCGGCGGTTTTTCGCCGGTTCCCGCGCGTCATCCGCGGACGTCTCAATTGACGAACAGCTGTTTTAGCGTCCAGGGTTTTTGGGCGGGCCGTAGCCATTCAAGACTGACGTGAGGGAACTGTGATCAAGACCAAGCTCACCGAGATGTTCGGCGTCGAGACGCCGATCGTGATGGGAGGCATGACCGGCGTCGGCTACGGCGACCTGGTCGCCGCGGTCGCCAACGCTGGCGCGCTGGGCTTCATCGTCGCCCACCTCTTCCCGACCGCCGAGGAGCTGCAAGCGGAGATCGAGAAGACCCGCAAGCTCACCGACAAGCCGTTCGGCGTGAACCTGACGCTGCTGCCGTCGCTGAACCCGATCCCCTACGACGATTATCGCAAGGCGATCATCGACAGCGGCATCAAGATCGTCGAGACCGCCGGGCCGCAGCCCGATCGACCACCTGCCGGACTTCAAGGCGGCCGGCATCAAGGTGATCCACAAGTGCACCTCGGTGCGCCACTGCGGTGACCGCCGAGCGGCTGGGCGTCGACGTGATCTCGATCGACGGCTTCGAATGCGCCGGGCACCCCGGCGAGGACGACGTGACGCTGATGGTGCTGCTGCCGGCGACGGTGGACGCGGTGAAGATCCCGGTGATCGCGTCGGGCGGCATGGCCGACGGCCGCTCGCTGGTGGCGGCGCTGGCGCTGGGCGCCGACGGCGTCAACATGGGCACCCGCTTCATGGCGACCCAGGAGGCGGCGATCCACCAGAACGTCAAGGAAGCGATCGTCAAGAACACCGAGCGCGACACCATCCTCACCAACCGGACGCTGCAGGAACACCTCGCGGGTGGCCCGCAACGCCATCTCCGAGGAGGTGGTGCAGCATCCAGCAGGACGTCGACCAAGACCATCGACGACGTGCGCGAGCTGGTCTCGGGCGCCAGAGGCCGCGCCAACGTGCTGAAGGGCGGCGACATCGACGGCGGCATCTGGTCGGCCGGCCAGAGCCAGGGCCTGATCCACGACATCCCGACCTGCAAGGAACTGGTGGCGCGGATCATCAAAGAGGCCGAGGACATCATCCACGCCCGCCTCGACCGCATGGCCGGAACCCTGGTCGCGGCCGAATAGGCCCCGTGCGACCCCTCCCCTTTTCGGGAGGGGTCCGCACAGCGCGGCGCTAGAACAGCACCCGCGGGTTCATGATCCGCTTGGGATCGAGCGCGGCGCGCAGCGCGCGCTGGGCGGCGACCTCGGCAGCGCTCTTGTAGCCCAGCGCCTCGGCCGTCTTCATCGTGCCGAGCCCATGCTCGGCGGAGATCGAGCCTTCCGAGGCGCATGACGATGTCGTGCACCACGTGCGCCGCCGCCTCGCGCAGCGCATTGTGCGCCGGACGCGTCGCCGCCCGGCGCCGGCAGGATGTCGTAGTGGATGTTGCCGTCGCCGACGTGGCCGAAGGCGTCGATCCGCACGCCCGGCCAGCGCGCCTGCAGCGCCGCGCTGGCGGTCTCGATGAACTCGGCGATGCGCGAGACCGGCACGGCGACATCGTGCTTCCAGGCCGCGCCCTCGCTCTTCTGGGCCGCCGACTGGTTCTCGCGCAGCGCCCAGAACGCTTTCGCCTGCGTCGCCGGTCTGGGCGATCGCCGCGTCTGCGACCAGGCCGGCGTCCATCCCGGCTGCCAGCGCGCGCTCCAGCGCCGCCTCCGCCGCGCCCGGCTCGCCCGAGGCGATCTCGATCAGCACGTACCACGGCGGCCGGCCCTCCAGCGGCTCGCGGCTGCCGGGGATGTGGCGCAGGGCGAGCTCGATCCCGAGCCGGCTCATCAGCTCGAAGCTCTCGACCGCGCCGCCGGATGTCTCCTGGGCTTCCCTCAGCAGCGCCACCGCGTCCCGCGGGCTCTCGACGCCGGCGATGGCGACGGCGCGGGAGACCAGCACGGGAAACAGCTTCAGCGCCGCAGCGGTGACGACGCCCAGCGTGCCCTCCGCGCCGATCAGCAGCTGTTTCAGGTCGTAGCCGGTGTTGTCCTTGCGCAGCCGTTTCAGGCCGTTCCAGACCTCGCCGTTCGGCAGCACCGCTTCCAGGCCCAGCACCAGCTGGCGCATGGTCCCGTACCGCAGCACCGCGACGCCGCCGGCGTTGGTGGAGACGAGGCCGCCGATGGTGGCCGAGCCCTCGGAGGCGAGGCTGAGCGGAAAGCGCCGCCGCGCTCTGTCGGCCGCCTCGTGCGCCTCGGCCAGCGTCAGCCCGGCTTCGGCGACCAGCACGTCGTCGTCGGTGTTGACCTCGCGCACCGCCCGCATGCGCTCCAGCGACAGCAGGATCTCGCCGTCGGGGATCTGGCCGCCGACCAGCCCGGTGTTGCCGCCCTGCGGGGTGATCGCGCGTCCCGGACTCCGCGCAGATGCCGACCACGGCGGCCACCTCGGTCGTGGTCCTGGGCAGCGCCAGCAGCGGCGTCCAGCCGCTCCAGCGATCGCGCCACTCCACCAGCTTCGGCGCCAGCCGATCCGGATCGATGCTCCAGCCGCCTTCGCCAAGCACGCTCTTGATGCGCGAGATCACGTCGGCGGGGACGGGAGCGGTCATGGCGCGAGGATATCTTCCAAGCGCTGCGTGAGCCAGTATATACTCCGGGATATACCGGAGCCGAGCATGGGCATCTTCATCAAGAATCCCCGCGTGGAACAGAAGGCGCGGGAACTGGCGGCGATTCGCGGCGTGACGATCACCGAAGCGGTGAACGAGGCGCTCGAGCGTCTTCTTCAGGAGGAGCGCGGGAAACGGACGGGACGGCCCTCCTATGAAGAGATCATCGCCGCGACCGATGAGTTTCGGCGGAAGGTGGGCCTGGACAAGGTCAAGCTCAACGTGACGCGCGCCGACTTTGACGCCCTCTGGGAGATCCCGGGCCTCAACGACGACTTCGAGCCGGAATGATCGTCGTCGACGCCTCGGCGCTGGTGGCGATCGGCGACGAGGAGCAGGACCGTGACATCTACGCCCGCGCGCTCGCGTCCGACCAGTGCGCTATGGCCAGCATCAACTACGTGGAGGCGGGCATCATCCTCATCGGACGACGGCGAATGCTGGCAAAGCCCGATTTCGACAGATGGCTCGCGCGGCTCCGCATCGAAGTGCTTCCCAACGACGACTTGGCCCATTTCGCCCTCGAGGCTTATCTGAAGTTCGGCCGCGGCTATCATCGCGCCCGCCTGAACCTGGCCGACTGCTTCGCTTACGCCTTGGCCAAGAAGCTGGACGCACCGTTGCTCTACAAGGGTGACGACTTCGCCTGGACTGACATACGGCGAGCCTCAAGCTAGCCCACATAACCGGCGGCGCGGCGGAGGCGGTCGTTGATGGCTTCGCCGAGGCCGTCGTCGGGGATCGGCGCGACGGCGATGGCCGCGGGCGTGAGCGCGTCGGCGGCGCGCAGGGCCGAGAACAGGCGCGAGGCGGCCTCGGCTAGGTCCCGGGTCGGGCTGAGGCTGAAGGTGCGCGGGCTCTGCGGCGCAGGGCCGAACGCGAGGTAGGCCTCTCCCTCGCGGGGCGCGTCCGCTTCGAGGCGCAGCGGCGCGGCGGGGGCGTAGTGACGGGCGAGGCGGCCGGGGGAGCGGGCGGCGTCGGCCTCGGCCTCGGCGAGCGGGCCGATCAGCCGCTCGATCTCGCCGCGCGTCACCGCGCCGGGGCGCAGCAGCCGCGGCGGGCCGTCCAGCAGCGAGACGACGGTCGATTCCAGGCCGATCCGGCAGGGGCCGCCGTCGAGGGCGACGGCCGCGGCGGCGCCGGTCTCGAGCGACCGCGTCGGCGAAGCGTCGTGGGGCTCGGACGGCCGGAGCGGTTGGCCGAGGGCGCGACGATCGGCCGGCCGAACGCGGCGATCACCGCCTGCGCCGACCGGATGGTCCGGCGCGCGGACGGCGACGGTGTCGAGGCCGGCGCGGGCGAGGTCGCAGACCAGGCCGCTGTCGCTAACCGGCGCGACCAGGGTCAGCGGCCCGGGCCAGAACGCCTCGGCGAGGCGGCGGGCGCGCTCGTCGAGCCGCGCGACGCGCCGCGCCATCGCGAGGTCGGTGACATGGGCGATCAGCGGGTTGAAGCGCGGGCGGCCCTTGGCCTCGTAGAGCCGCGCCACGGCCGCCGGGATCGGCGGCGTCGGCGGCGAGGCCGTAGACCGTCTCGGTCGGCAGGATGACGAGTCGGCCGGCGGCGAGCGCGGCGGCGGCCTGCGCCGGGTCGCGTCGGCGCTCAGGGCGCCCGGTGCGCCGTCAGCTGCACGTTCACGGTCACGCCCGCCGGCACCGTGTCGGTCGCCTTCCACTCGCCCTGCCCGACGCCGAAGGCCAGCCGGTTCAGCTGGACCGCAGCGCTCATCTTCGCCGAAGCGCCGGTGATGGCGAGCGTGAACGGCAATGTCAAAGGCTTGGCGACGCCGCGGATGGTCAGCACGCCGGCAGCGACGTAGCGGCCGGGCCCGGTCGGCGTGAAGCCGTGCGCCACGAAGGTCGCCCGCGGGAAGTGGCTGGTCCAGAACCAGTCCTGGTCGGGCAGCTCGGCGTCGCGGTCGCCGTTGCCGGTGCCGGCCGAGGTGATGTCGATGGTCGCGGCGACGTCGGAGTGGGCGAGGTCCTTCGGGTCGAAGTGGATCACCGCGTCCCAGCGCGCTGAAGCTGCCGGTGAAGGCCGCGCCGCTGACGCGCCGAGGTGAAGGTCAGGTGCGAGGCGGCCTTGTCGACCGCTCCAGGTCGGCGGCGCGGCCAGCGCCAGCGGCGGGCGTCAGCGGCCAGTGCGGCGGCGACGGCACGGCGATGGCGCGGGTTCATCGGCGCGGCTCTCCGGCCGCGGCAGCAGCGGCAGCATCCGCGCCAGCACGTCGTCGCGGTCGATCAGATGGTGCTTCAGCGCCGCGGCGACGTGCAGCGACGATGGTGGCGTAGGCGAGCCAGGCGAGCTTCTCGTGGGTGAATGCCGAACAGCCTTGCGCGACGCCGTGCAGCGTGGTCGCGGTCGAGCTCGGCCGAACGGGAACGTCGGCCACGGGACGACGCCGAAGAGCACGGTCGGGTGCACCTTGATCAGCGGGCTCGCCGAGACCATCGCCCAGCCCGAGAGCGGCATGCCCAGCATCAGCAGGTAGAAGACGTAGTGCGTGCGCCTGGGCGGCCCAGCTGCTCCCAGGCTCGCCATGTGGTCCGGCAGCGGCGGCGGGCGTGTTGGCAGCCGCCAGCCGATCCGCACCAGGGTGAGCAGCAGCACGGTGATGCCGATCGACTTGTGCAACGGCGAGCGGAGCGACCTCGGCCGGCCCTTTCAGCGTGCCGAAGTACCAGGCGAGGCCGATGTTGGTGAGCATCAGCGCGCGCGATCAGCCAGTGCAGGGCGATCGCCACCGACGAGTAGGTCGAGCGCGGCGGCGCGCCCGGCGCGCCGCGGGTCGGGCGGCGGCGGTCATTTCTTCTCGAACTCCGCCTCGATCTGCAGGGTCACGTCGTCGCCGACCATGTTGCTGAGGAAGGTCGAGCCGAAGTCGGAGCGCTTGAGGGTGGTGGTCGCCTCGAAGCCGGCTGCGCGGCGTCCGAGCGGGATCGGCAGCGGCTCGTGGCCGCTCCCGATCAGCGTCACGTTGAAGGTGACCGGCTTGGTCACCCCCATCAGCGTCAGATCGCCGGTCATCGTGCCCGAAGTTCCGGCGCCTGGCTGGATCGACGTGGAGACGAAGGTGGCGCGCGGGAACTTGCTGACCTGCAGGAACTCCTCGGCGAAGGTCTTGCTGTAGTCGGCGTTCACGTCGAGCGAGGTGGGATCGACGCTGGCCGTCACCCGCGTGCGCTCCGGGTGCGCCGCGTCGTAGTCGATGCTGGCGTCGAGGGTGTCGAAGCGCACCGTGTAGAGCGAGACGCCCATGTGGCTGACCCGGGCGATCACGCGAGGCGTGGTGCGGGTCCAGCGCATAGTGTCCGCCCTGCAGGTCGGAGACGCTCACGGGCGCAGCCGCTATCAGCGGCAGCGCCAGCGCGAGCACGGCGGGAGCGAGGGATCGACGCCGGATCATGGCGGCCCTTTCAACGGTTCATCCCTCTCGTGCAACAGGATGCGCAGATCGTGACGGTTTGTCAGCGCTGCCTGTTCCCCCGATCACGAGGCCGTGATCTCTTGCTGGCCGCATCGATGGGCGCTCACCCATCGCAAAACCACTGCCCACCAGCGGCAAGCCCGCGCTAGAAGGCGCTGGCAAGCTCGAAGGGACGTTCATGACCTACAAAGCCCCGGTGCGGGACATGCAGTTCGCCCTCGACGGAGGCGGCGGACTTCGGCCGGCTCGCCGGCGCGTTCCCGGCCGCCGACGCGGAGACGGTGGCCGCGGTGCTGGAGGCGGCCGGTCAGTTCTCCACCGAGGTGCTGGCGCCGCTCAACCGCTCCGGCGATACGCAAGGCGCGCGCTACGAGAACGGGCGGGTCTTCGCGCCGGCCGGCTTCGCGGACGCCTACAGGCAGTTCGCGGCCGGCGGCTGGAACAGCCTGGCGGCCGACCCCGAGGTCGGCGGCCAGGGCATGCCGAAGGCGCTGGAGACCGCGGTCTTCGAGATCATCCAGTCCGCCAACCTCAGCTTCTCGCTCTGCCCGATGCTGACCCAGGGCGCGATCGAGGCGATCGAGAAGAACGGCGATGCGCGCCAGAAGGCGCTCTACCTGCCGAAGCTGGTCTCCGGCGAGTGGACCGGCACGATGAACCTCACCGAGCCGCAGGCCGGCTCGGACCTCGGCGCGCTGACCACCAGGGCCGAGCCGCGACGGCGACGGCTGGCGGCTCACCGGCCAGAAGATCTTCATCACCTGGGGCGACCACGACATGGCGGACAACATCGTCCACCTGGTGCTGGCCCGCCTGCCCGACGCGCCGCCCGGCTCGCGCGGCATCTCGCTGTTCATCGCGCCGCAAGCGGCTCGTGAACGAGGACGGCTCGCTCGGCGAGGCCAACGCGCTGCGCTGCGGCTCGATCGAGCACAAGCTCGGCATCCACGCCTCGCCGACCTGCGTGATGCTTTACGAGGGCGCCAAGGCCGAGCTGGTCGGCGCGCCCAACGCCGGGCCTGGCGGCGATGTTCGTGATGATGAACGCCGCGCGGCTGCAGGTCGGCGTGCAGGGCGTCGCCATCGCCGAGCGGGCCTACCAGCAGGCGCTGGCCTACGCGCTGGAGCGCCAGCAGGGCCGCTCGGCCTGGACCGGCGACCTATCCGTCGCGGCTCTTCGACCATCCGGACGTACGCCGCACGCTGATGCTGATGAAGGCGAAGATCGAGGCGGCGCGGGCCATCTGCCTCGCCACCGCGGTCGCCGCCGACCTCGCGCGCACCGCCACCAACCCGGTCGACCGCGACTGCAGCGAACCTGCGCCAGGAGCTGCTGACGCCGATCGCCAAGGCCTGGTCGACCGACATGGGCGTCGAGGCGGCCTCGGCGGCGCTGCAGGTGCAGGGCGGCATGGGCTTCATCGAGGAGACCGGCGCGGCGCAGTACTACCGCGACGCCCGCATCCTGCCGATCTACGAGGGCACCAACGGCATCCAGGCGATCGACCTGATGGGCCGCAAGCTGGCGCTCGGCAAAGGCGCGGCGGTGCGCGAGCTGGTCGACGACATCTTCCCGACCGCCGCCGAGCTGAAGAGCGCCGACGACGCCTGGCTGCACACCATCGGCGCGCGGCTGGAGGCGGGGCTGGCGGCGGTGCAGTCGGCCACCGGCTGGCTGATCGAGCGCCGCGGCCACGCCCAGCCCGACGCGCTGGCCGGCGCGACGCCCTACCTGAAGCTGCTGGGCGACGTGGTCGGCGGCTGGATGCTGGGCAGGCAGGCGCTGGCGGCCTCGCGGCTGCTGGCCGCCGGCGAGGGTCCGCAGCGACTACTACCGCACCAAGATCGGCCTCGCCCGCGTCTTCGCCGAGCAGGTGCTCAGCCAGGCCCCGGGACTTACCTCGGCGGTGACGCAGGGGTCAGTGGACCTGTTCAGGGCGACGCCGGAGGCGCTGGGCGCTTAGTCTCGGCGTTTCCACCTTCCATCGCTGTCTCTTCCCTCTCCAGGGGGAAGCGTCGGCCTCGAGGCCGACGCAGGGGGCCGCGGGCGCCAAGGCAAACGTCCACAGCGCCGAAGACCCCCCTGCCATCGCCGAGCGATGTCGTCCCCCGGGGGGGGACAGAGCTTTCAGAGTTGCTCCAGCATGTACTCCGCCGACGACACCCGGTACTCGCCGCCGGTCTCGACGTTGAGCTCGGTGACGACGCCGTCCTTGACGATCATCGAGTAGCGCTGCGAGCGCGGGCCCATGCCGAAGCGGGAGGCGTCGAGCTCCAGGCCGACCGCCTTGGTGAAGTCGCCGTTACCGTCGGCCAGCATCAGTACGTCGTCGCCGACGCCCTGATTGTCGCCCCACGCCTTCATCACGAAGACGTCGTTCACCGACACGCAGGCGATGGTGTCGACGCCCTTCGCCCTCAGGTCGGCGGCGTGCTGCTTGAAGCTCGGCAGGTGGCGGGCCGAGCAGGTGGGCGTGAAGGCCCCCGGCACGGCGAAGAGGGCCACCGTCTTGCCCCCGAACAGCTCGTCGGTGCTGATCGGCTTTGGCCCGTCGGGGCCGAACTGGGTGAGATTGGCGGACGGAACCTTGTCGCCGACTTTGATCGTCATGGGGGCAGTCTCCTGGGGGCGGGATCAGGTGACGCACATAGATCGATCAGGTGTCTGCGCCAACCCGCCGCACCGGATCGGAGGCTTGAAAGCCGCTTCGACGCATCCGATCATATCGGCATGGCCGACTCCGACGACGGTTTCCTCGCCGGCCGCCTGCTGGTGGCGATGCCCGGCATTGGCGACCCCCGCTTCCAGCGGGCGGTGGTTTTCATCTGCGCCCACAACGCCGAGCACGCCATGGGACTGGCCGTGAACCGTCCGGTGGCGGGGCTCTCGATCGGCAACGTGCTGAGGCGCCTGAAGATCGCCGAGAGCAGCATCGAGCTGCCGGAAGACCTGGTGCTGATGGGCGGCCCGGTGGAGCGCGACCGCGGCTTCGTGCTGCACACCGACGACTACATGTCGCCGGTTTCCAGCGTCGCGGTGATACCGGGTGTCGGCCTGACCGCGACGCCCGAGGTGCTGGAGGCGATCGCCGGCCACAACACCCGCCCGCGCCGCGCTCTGCTGGCGCTGGGCTACGCCGGCTGGGAGGGCGGCCAGCTGGAACGCGAGATCCTCGGCAACACCTGGCTGACCTGCGACGCCGACGAGGACCTGATCTTCGACGACGACCACGCCTCGAAGTGGGAGCGCGCGCTCGCCAAGATCGGCGTCACGCCGGGCAGCCTCTCGAACGTGGCTGGCGAGGCGTAGGCCCTCAGCCCTTCGCCTTCACCGGGGCGGCGCCGTCGGCGTAGCATTCGTTGAGGTAGACCTCGGCTTCCTGCGGGGAGAGCGCCGGGGCGTAGCCGTAGCCCTGGCCGTAGTCGCAGCCGAGCTCCAGCAGGGCGCGGGCCATGACGCCGTTCTCGACCCCCTCGGCGACCACCTCCAGCGCCAGGTCCTGGCCGAGCTGGATCACCGAGCGGACGATCTTCGCCGAGCCCTCGTTGGCCGCCATCGTGCGCACGAAGTAACGGTCGATCTTCAGCGTGTCGAACGGCAGCCGGGTCAGGTAGCTCAGCGAGGAGAAGCCGGTGCCGAAGTCGTCGAGCGCCAGGCCCGCGCCGGCGTCGCGCAGCTGAGCGCAGGATCACCGCCGCGCGGTCCGGGTCGCGCATGATGTCGCTCTCGGTGATCTCCAGCTTCAGCGAGCCGCGCGGCAGGCCGTTGTCTGGCGCACCAGGTCGGCGACCTCGTCGACCAGGCCCTCGCGGTCGATCTCGCCGGTGGAGAGGTTGACCGAGCAGGTCAGGTGGTCGACGGCGCGGGTGGGCGCGCCGCCAGGCGCCGAGCTGGTGGGCCGACGGCGCGCATCATGTGGCGCGCCCAGCTCGACCATCATGCCCATCTCGGACATCAGAGCCCAGGAAGTCGTCGGGGGCCAGGAAGCCGCGGCGCGGGTGGCGCCAGCGCGCCAGCGCCTCGAAGCCGGAGAGCTCGCCGGTGGAGAGCCGCACGATCGGCTGGAAGAAGGGCACGATCTCGCCGCGCTCGATGGCGCCGCGCAGGTCGGCCTCCAGCGCCAGCCGCGAGAGCCCGTCGCTCTCCAGCGCCCGGCCGTAGGCGGCGGCCGGCGCCGCCGCGGCCGGCGGACTTGGCGGACTCGACCGCGAGCTCGGCGCGCCGCAGCAGCTCGGCGGCCTCGGGCGCGTCGTCGCCGCCCTCGGCCTCGACCGCGCCGATCGAGAGGGTCGGGATGGATGTCGAAGCCGGCGACGCGCAGCGGCTGCTCCATGGCCGCGCGCAGCAGCTCGGCCGGCTCGGCGATCTCGGCCGGCGCGCCAGCACGGCGAACTCGTCCTCGCCGATCGCGGGCCAGCAGCGCCTGCTTCGGGAAGGCGGCGGCCAGGCGCGAGCCCAGCGCCGCCAGCACGAGGTCGGCGCGCTCGTGGCCCAGCGCTTCGTTCAGCCGGCGCAGGCGATCGAGGTCGGCGACCACCAGGCTCGTAGCCGCCGGCCGGCCTGCAGCTGCTCGCGGGCGCGGCCGACGAAGCTGCGGCGGTCGAGCAGGCCGGTCAGGCGCATCGCTGCTCGGAGGCGGCGAAGCGCGGTCTCGCGGCACGATGACGCCGGCGGCGCGCAGCGCCGTCCTCCAGCCAGACGCCGCGCCAGAGGCAGGGCTCGCCGCCGCGCATGCGCACGCGCGCGGCGATCTCGGCGCCGGGCTCGCGGACTCGAGGATGTCCTCGACCGGCGGCGCGGTCCTGCGGCAGCGCCAGCGCGCGCACCGCGGCGGACGGAGCACTCGGGGGCGAGCGGCGCCAGGCCCAGCGCCGCGCGATGCGCCGGTCAGCCGCAGGCGGTCGGCGCTCGGGATCCCACACCCACAGCGCCGACGTCGGCGGCGCCGAGAGCCTCCAGGGCACGCGTCGCGTCCCAGAAAGCGGTCGTCGCGCCTTCGGCGCCATCAGCCGACGGCACGCTGAGGACGCGGGCGCCGGCCGCGCGCCTCAGACCAGCACGTCCTCGCCTCTGTGCTCGCTGGCGGCGCCGGCGCCACCAGTCCGAACAGCAGATGATCTCGCCAGATCACCGTTAATTTTCAGATAAGCCTGCGCCCGGCCCTCCTGGGTCGAAGCCGGCTTTCAGCAGCAGCGCCGCGCGAGGGCTCGTTCGCCGGGATGCAGGCCGCCTCCAGCCGGTGCAGGCCGAGGCGGCCGAACGCAGAACCGCGTCACCGCCTTGACCGCCGCGAGCGTGTAGCCCTTGCCGGGCGAACGGCTCGCCGACCCAGTAGCCGACCTGCCCCATCTGGGCGACGCCGCGGCGGATGTTGGAGAGCGTGATGCCGCCGACTAGCTCGCCGTCGCTCGCGCCGGAACACCAGGAAGGCATAGCCGTAGCCCAGGTCCATGTCGTGTGCGTAGGCGGCGAGCCGGCGGCGGAAGGCGGCGCGGGTCAGGTCGTCGGCCGGCCAGGTCGGCTCCCATGGCTGCAGGAAGGCCCGCGAGCGCGAGCGCAGCGCCGCCCACTCCTCGAAATCGCGCGCAGCGGTGGGGCGCAGACGCACGCCCTCGCCCTGGAGCCGCAGGTCGTGGTCGGACGATATCCAGTCCAGCAGAGCCATGGGGCGGCCTTTTGCGCCCGCTGGGCCACGTTTTGCCAAGTCCCTCAGCCGAACAAGGCCTGGTGAAGACGTCGGCCGCGCGCCAATGCGCGGGCCGGTCCCAGGACGGCCGGCGCGCTCAGCTTCGGCGCCAGCAGCCGCGCGCCGAGCCGGCCGATGGCCGCGGGCGCCGACCGCGTCGATCGCCGCGGCGATCTCCTCCGGCGTCAGCAGCCGGCCGAACACCAGGAGCTGGGCGGCGGCCTGCTCGGCGCGGGCGGCCAGCGATTCACGCGCCATGAACAGGGCGGCCTTCAGCTGCGCCTTGGCGCGCGCCAGCTCGGCCGCGCCCACTTCGCCCGCCAGCTTGTGGATCTCGGCGGCGACCACGTCGGCCAGCCCGGCGGCGTCCTTGGCCGCGCAGCCGGCGTAGACGCCGATGCACGCCGGTGTCCTGGTAGCTGTCGGCGAAGGCGTCGATGGCGTAGGCGAGGCCCAGCCGCTCGCGCGCCTCCTGGAACAGCCGGCTCGACATGCCGCCGCCCAGCGCCTCGGCGAACAGGCGCATGGCGAAGTAGTCGGGATCGACCGCGCCGACGCCCGGCAGATAGAAGACCACGTGCGCCTGCTCCAGGCGCCGCGCCTCGCCCGCCCGTCCGCCGACGAACGGCTCGCCGGCGCCGGCGTCGGCGCGCCGTCGGAGCGCGCGTCGCCGAACAGCCGCTCGGCCAGCGCGCAGCAGCTCGTCCTCGTCGACCGCGCCGGCGGCGCTGACCACCAGCCGGTCGGGCGCGTAGAGCCGCGCGCGCCAGGCCTCGAGGCGCGGTCGGGTCGGCGGCGCGCGATGCTGGCCTCGGTCGCCCAGCACCGGCCGGCCCAGCGGCTGGCCGGCGAAGGCCGCGCCCTGGGCCAGCTCGAACACGAAGTCGTCCGGCGTGTCGGCCGCCTCGGCGATCTCCTGGGCGATCACGCCGACCTCGCGGTCCAGGTCGGCCGCATCGAGGGTCGGGCGCAGCACCAGGTCGGCGACCACCTCCAGGCCGAGCTGCAGGCCGCCCGCCAGGCTGCGCACCTGGAAGCTGGTGCGCTCGTAGCCGGTCGCCGCGTTGATCGAGCCGCCGCCCGCCTCGATCACCTCGACGATGTCGCGGGCCGAGCGCTCGCCGGCGCCCTTGAACACCATGTGCTCCAGAGGTGCGCCCAGCCCGCCTCGGCTCTCGCCTTCCGAGCGCGCCCCGCGCCCGCCGCGACGGTCAGCGCCAGCGTCTGGAAGCCCGGGGCCGGATCGGCGACCACCCGCACGCCGTTCGGCAGAGTGTGGACGCGGCGTCATCGCCTGCGCGAACTCCCGCACGTACGCCTTGGCCGCCTCGACGTCGGCGGCAGATCGGCTCGTAGCGCTCGCGGCGCTGCGCCAGCCGCGCCACGCTGGCGGCTCGGCGGCGCGACGCCGGCGGCGGCCTCGACCGCTTCGGGGAACTTGGCCGGATGGGCGGTGGCCAGCGCCACCAGCGGCGTCGCCGGGTCGGCCGGCCCGATCCGCGCCGCGGCCGCGAGGCCCACCGCCGTGTGCGGATCGACCAGCTCGCCGGTCTCGTTGAGGGTGGCGAGGATGGTCGCGCGCGGTCTCGGCCTCGCCGACCGCTGCGCCGGCGAAGAGGGCGCGCATGGCCGCCAGCGCCGTGGGGCGGGATGTCGATCGCGCCGGCCCGGCGAATGCCTCGAAGGCCCGCGCGGTCTCCAGTCGCGTCGCGCTCGGTCGCCTCGAAGTAGAGCCGCTCGAAGTTCGACGCGGCCTGGATGTCCATCGCCGGGCTGGACGTGGCGGCGACCTCGCCGCGCTGCGTAGCGGCCGGTCTGCGAGCGCGCGGGCCGAGGATGTCGTTGGAGTTGACCGCCACGACGATCCGCTCGATCGGCAGGCCCATCCGGTGCGCGACCTAGCCGGCGTAGGCGTCGCCGAAGTTGCCGGTCGGCACGGCGAAGGCGACCTTGCGATGCGGCGCGCCGAGCGCCACGGCGGCGGTGAAGTAGTAGACCGCCTGCGCCGCGATGCGGGCGAAGTTGATCGAGTTGACGCCGGAGAGGTCGACCGACTTGGCGAACTGGGCGTCGCGGAACATCGCCTTCAGCATCGCCTGGCAGTCGTCGAACGTACCCTTCACCGCCAGGCAGGCGACGTTGTCCTCGCCGGCGGTGGTCATGAAGCGCCGCTGCACCTCGGAGATGCGGCCCTCGGGGAACAGCGCCACCATGCGCACGTTGGCGCGGCCGCGGAACGCCTCCACCGCCGCCCCGCCGGTGTCGCCCGAGGTGGCGCAGACGATCGGTCAGCCGCCGCCCCTGCGCCTTCAGCGCATGGTCGTAGAGCCGCGCCAGCAGCTGCATGCGCGATGTCCTTGAACGCCAGCGTCGGCCCGTGGAACAGCTCCAGCAGGAAGCGGCCGGCTGCCAGCTGGCTCAGCGGCGCGACCGCGGCGTGGTCGAAGCTGGCGTAGGCGTCGGCGCAGATGTCGGCGAGCGCGGCGCGCATCGATCGAGTCGCCGGCGAAGCGGCCGACGATGTCGGCGGCGACCTCGGCGTAGGGTCGGCCGGCGAAGGCGGCGATCTCGGCGGGGGTGAGCTCAGGCCAGACGCTCGGGCACGTAGAGGCCGCCGTCGGGCGCGAGGCCGGCGATCACCGCGTCGAGGAAGGAAACCGGCGGCGCGCTCGCCCCGGGTGGAGACGTATCTCATCGCTTCGGGTGATATCTGCGCCAGAGCATGGCCGCATAGAAGCACGCGGCCACCCCGGCAAGCCCGAACCAGGTCGGCGCATAGGAGCCGACGTACTCCAGATTGGCGGCGGCGTCCGGATAGGGCGCCGGCTTGACGCCTGGCGCCGGCGGCGTCTCAGACTCGGCTACCAGGATGTAAGGGACCGGCTGTTCAGGCGCTGCGCTTTTCTTGAAGGTGAGTGACTCCGATGAGCTCGCCTTCAGCAAGGGCGCGGGCCGCGGGCGGCTGTCGTAGAGAACGCCGACGACGTGTGTCGGGGGCGGCAGGACGGAATCCGGCGCACGCGTCGCGCCGCGGCTCGCCGCAGAGAACCCTCGGTCGACGAGGATCCCGGGGTAAGGGCCGGAGGCGAGGGTGCAGAGCGCCTGCGCACGGGCAATCCATTCGCCATTGTCCGTTGTGAGCCGGTAGCCCGCCGCGCGGCTATCCGGTCCGCAGTCGGCGGCGACGCGGGTGAAGCTGGCGTCCGCGCCCGTTGCGGCGCGCGCCAGCACGGGGCCGATCGGTTGCGGCGGCGCGTTCTTCAGCGCCTCGATCCGCGCCAGCTCGTGCGCCTTCCAGCCGCGCGCTGCAACTGCCAGACCCCGAGCCCGACAGCAGATCGCGAAGACAACGGCCGCGGCGAGCGTCAGGCCGATGGGGAAGCGCGGACGCTCAGATGTCATGCCGTCCGGCTTGGGACGCTCGGTTGGCGAACTGGGCGGCGATCATCAGCCCCTTCAGCGGGCGCAGCAGCGCCAGGCACAGGATCGCCGCGACCGGCAGCCAGACCACGAACTCCACCCAGATCGGCGGGCGTATGGAGATCTCGGTGAAGAGGATGCCGAACGCCGCGATGAAGCCCGGCGATGAAGATCACGAACACCGCCGGGCCGTCGCCGGAGTCTGCCTTGGCGAGGTCGAAGCCGCAGGCCGCGCAGCGCGGCGCGACTTTCAGGAAGCCGGCGAACAGCGGACCGTCCCCGCAGTTGGGGCACTGCCGCGCGCCGGCGATGCAGGCGCCGCCGCGACGCGGGACCGCGACGCGGGGCCGCGCCCGTCCGTCATGCGCTCACTTCCCCCAGCCGACGCCGAAGGTGAAGTAGAGGAAGGTGAACAGGAACAGCCACACCACGTCGACGAAGTGCCAGTACCAGGCCGCCGCCTCGAAGCCGAAGTGCTTGCTTCGGCGTGAAGCCGCCGGCCAGCAGCCGGACCAGGCAGACCGTCAGGAAGATGGTCCCGATGATGACGTGGAAGCCGTGGAAGCCGGTCGCCATGAAGAAGGCCGAGCCGTAGAGGCCCGAGCCGGCCGCATCCGGGCCGAAGAACAGCTGGTCGGTCAGGATGTGGTGGTACTCGAACGCCTGGATCGAGGTGAACAGGATGCCGAGCAGGATGGTGAGCAGCAGGCCGATCTTGGCGCCCGTGCGGTCGCCTTCCTGCAGCGCGTGGTGGGCCCAGGTGACCGTGGTGCCCGAGAGCAGCAGCGTCAGCGTGTTGACCAGCGGCAGCTCGAACGGCGGCACCGACTCGACGCCGTGCGGCGGCCAGGTCTTCCAGGCCTGCGCCACCTGCGTCGACCGGCGAGAGCGTGCGGTGGGTGTGGAACAGCGCCATCTCGAAGAAGATCCAGAACCAGGCGACGAAGAACATCACCTCGGAGGCGATGAACAGGATCATCCCGTAGCGCAGGCCGATGCGAGACCACCGGCGTGTGGTCGCCCTCGTTGGCCTCCTTCACCACGTCGCTCCACCAGCCGATCATGGTGAGGATGACGAGCGCGGCAGCCCGAGCGCGAGCACCCACCAGGTGTGCTTGGGCAGGCCGAACAGGCCCTTCATCCAGATGACGCCGCCGAAGGTCAGCACGAACGCGGCGAACGAGCCCAGCAGCGGCCACGGGCTGGGATTGACCAGGTGGTAGTCGTGCTTGACGCCTTCGTGGGCCATGTCGCGCTTCGGTAATCCTCGTCGTTGACGCCTCGGCCCGGCCGGTGCTCGGGGCCGTGCTATAGCCTTGCGCCGCATTCGCCAAGGGCTTGCGCCGGGAAGAATGTGTAGGAGAGCGTGATCACCTTGATCCCGCTGGTGTCGTCGTCGGTCCCGAAGCGCGGGATCGACGTAGTAGACCACCGGGAACTCGGCGGTCTGGTGCGGCGCCAGGGTCTGGTTCGTGAAGCAGAAGCACTCAGCTTGGAGAAGTAGGCCGCCGGCGCTGTCGGGGCGTGACGTTGTAGACCGCGCGGCCGGTCAGCGGCTGGTCGGAGGTGTTGGTCACCTTGAAGAAGGCGAGCTTCGATCTCGCCGAGCGCGCAGCGGTCTGGCTTGGCACGTTGGGCTGGAAGTCCCAGGGCAGGCCGCGCACGTTGGTGTCGAAGTCGCACCTCGACCGTGCGGCTGCGAGATCGGCGGTCGGCGGCGCGTAGGCGCGCGCGCACCGTGCCGGCGAAGCCGGTCGCCTGGCAGAAGGCGCGGTAGAGCGGCACGGCGGCGAAGGCCGCGCCCGACCATGCCGCAGAAGATCACCCCGCAGAGCGATCGCGAGGCGCACGTTCTTCGCGGCGCTGGCGGTGGCGGGCGCTCAGAAGCCGTGTCGATGCGACATTGCCGCCGATGCGCGGGATGGTGACGATGAAGACCAGGACGACGAAGGCCAGCAGGCCGAGCGCGAAGGCGATGTTGCGGCCGTTGCGGGCCTTGCGCGCACGCCGCGGCCTCGTCCTTCGGATCGCTCATCAGCGCCAGCGGCCTGACGCCGAAGAGGTGCTCGCCCAGCAGGGCGGCGAACAGCAGGAAGAGGTAGAGGATCGAGAAGCCGAAGAGGCGCTTGGCGTCGCTGCCGCTCGGCGCCGGCGCGACGCAGCCGCACCGGCCAGCGCAGACGAAGCGCCGCGCCGCCCAGCGCGGCGATGGCGAGGTAGATCGGGCCGCCGAGGCCGGTCGCGGCCGGCAGCGAGCGCCAGCGGGACGAGGATCAGGCTGTAGATCAGGATCTGCCGGCGGGTGGCGGCCTCGCCCCTGCCACCGGCAGCATCGGCACGCCGGCCGCGCTCGTAGTCGTCGCCCGATGGTCAGCGACAGCGCCCAGAAGTGCGGCGGGGTCCAGAAGAAGATGATCGCCACCAGCAGCCAGGCGTTCAGCGGCGCCGTCCCGCTGGCCGCCGCCCAGCCCACCGCCGGCGGCAGCGCGCCGGCGAGGCCGCCGATGACGATGTTCTGCGGCGTCCGGCGCTTCAGCCACATCGTGTAGACGACCGCGTAGAAGAAGATGGTGAAGGCCAGGAGGCCCGCCGCCAGCAGGTTGATCGCCAGCCCCATCAGCCCGACGCTGGCCAGCGAAAGCCCAATCCCGAGCGCCAGCGCATCGGACGCCTGCACGCGGCCGGACGGCACCGGGCGGCCGCGGGTGCGGCGCATCACCGCGTCGATGTCGGCGTCGAACCACATGTTGAGCGCGCCGGCCGCGCCCGCCCCCACCGCGATGCAGAGGATCGCGACCGACGCCAGCACCGGGTTCAGCGGCACGCCGCGCGCAGACGAGCCCGGTGAGCGCGGTGAACACCACCAGGCACATCACCCGCGGCTTCAGCAGCAGCACATAGTCCTGCCAGCGGGCGGGCTGGGCGCCGGCGACCGCGGGCAGGTCGGGAGAAATCGTCGTCTTAGACATCAGTCCTAACTGTCCCCGCCCTCCCGCAAGGGAGGAACGAGGCGTTTGTCGGCCGCCGCAGCGCCCTAGTGCGTGTCCGGCGTGGACCACCGGCAGTTCGTTGAACGAGTGGAACGGCGGCGGCGAGGAGAGGGTCCATTCGAGCGTCGTGGCGCCTTCGCCCCAGGGATTGGCCCGCGCCGGGCGGCGGCGGATGGCCGCTTCCAGCAGAGTGACGAAGAAGACGCAGAGCCCCACCAGGGTGATCAGGTAGCCGATCGAGGAGACGAAGTTCCAGGTCTCGAAGCCGGCCGGATAGTCCACCTGCCGCCGCGGCATCCCCTGCAGGCCGAGGAAGTGCTGCGGGAAGAAGATGATGTTGACGCCGACGAAGGTGATCCAGAAGTGCAGGGAGCCGAGGAACTCGTTGTAGCGCACGCCCCACATCTTCTCGAACCAGTAGTAGAAGCCGCCGAAGATGGCGAACACGGCGCCGAGGCTGAGCACGTAGTGGAAGTGCGCGATCACGTAGTAGGTGTCGTGCACGTTGTAGTCGAAGGCGGTGTTGGCCAGCGCGACGCCGGTGACGCCGCCGACCGTGAACAGGAAGATGAAGCCCAGCGCCCACAGCATCGGCGTCTTGAACTCGATGGAGCCGCCCCACATCGTGGCGATCCAGGAGAAGATCTTGATGCCGGTCGGCACCGCGATGACCATCGTCGCGGCCAGGAAGTAGGCCTGCAGGTCGACGTTCATGCCCACCGTGAACATGTGGTGGGCCCAGACGATGAAGCCGATGAAGCCGATCGCCACCATCGCGTAGGCCATCGCCAGGTAGCCGAACACCGGCTTCTTGGAGAAGGTCGAGACGATGTGGCTGATCATGCCGAACCCCGGCAGGATCAGGATGTAGACCTCCGGGTGCCCGAAGAACCAGAACAGGTGCTGGAACATGATCGGGTCGCCGCCATTCTGGACGTCGAAGAAGTGGGTCCCGAAGTTGCGGTCGGTGAGCAGCATGGTGATCGCGCCGGCCAGCACCGGCAGCGACAGCAGCAGCAGCCAGGTCGTCACCAGGATCGACCACACGAACAGCGGCATTCGGTGCAGCGTCATGCCCGGCGCGCGCATGTTGAAGATGGTGGTGATGAAGTTGATCGCGCCCAGGATCGACGAGGCGCCCGCCAGGTGGATCGAGAAGATCACCAGGTCGAAGGCCGGCCCGGTGTGCCCGATGGTCGAGAGCGGCGCGTAGATCGTCCAGCCGGTGCCGGCGCCGTAGCCGGGGCCGCCGTCGACGAACATCGACGTGCAGCAGCAGCGACGAACGACGACACCAGCAGCCAGAACGACATGTTGTTCATGCGCGGGAACGCCATGTCGGGCGCGCCGATCATGATCGGCACGAACCAGTTGCCGAAGCCGCCGATCATCGCCGGCATCACGATGAAGAAGATCATGATCAGGCCGTGGGCGGTGGCCACGACGTTGTAGGCATGGTGGCCGGCTGCTGCGCTGGTGATGTGCAGCAGGCCCGCGATGAAGCTGCCGGGGCGGAACATCTGGATGCCCGGATGCATCAGCTCCAGCGGATCAGGCCCGACAGAGCCGCCCCGATCAGTCCCCGCCACGATGGCGAAGATGATGTAGAGCGTGCCGATGTCCTTGTGGTTGGTCGACAGGAACCAGCGGGTGAAGAAGCCCGGCGAGTGCGCATGGTCGTCGGTGTGGGCGTCGTGCGGTTCGCCGTAAGCGGCTCGTTCGTGGGCGTCGGCGGCGTGGGCCATAGTCTCGAACTACTCTCCTCGAACGATCAGCGCTTGGCAGGGCGCGGTGGTCACCGCGTTCACCTGCGGCGGCGCTCGTCCCGGTCGCCGGAGCGGTGGAATTGCTGGCGGGCGGCGGCGGGCTGGCGGGGCCTTGCTGGCCACCCAGGCGTCGAAGTCGGCCTGGCTGACCACCTTCACCTCGATCGGCATGAAGCTGTGGTCGGTGCCGCAGAGCTGCGAGCACTGGCCGTAGTAGGTGCCGACGCTGGTCGGCCTTGAACCAGGTGTCGTTGGTGCGGCCGGGCACGGCGTCGATCTTGATGCCGAACGCCGGCACCGAGAACGAGTGGATCACGTCGGCGCCGTGCACCAGCACGTGCACCACCTTGCCGGCCGGCACCACCATCGGCGCGGTCGAGGCCAGCATGTAGGGCACGCCGGCCGCCTTGGCCTTGGCCTCCGGCAGGATGTTGGAGGTGTACTCGTCGATCTTCTGGTCGGGATAGGTATAGCCCCAGTACCACTGATAGCCGGTCGCCTTCACCGTCAGGTCGGGCTTCGGCATGTCGTGGTAGTGCGAACAGCAGCCGGAACGAGAAGATGGCGATGAACAGCAGGATCAGCACCGGCCCGACGGTCCAGAGCACCTCGACCGTGGTGTTGTGGGTGAAGCGCGCCGGCGTCGGGTTGGCCTTGGCGTTGAAGCGGATGATGCACCAGAGCAGCAGGCCGAGCACCAGGAACGAGATGCCGAACAGCACCGGCAGCAGGATCCAGTTGTGGAACCACATCGCCTCGATGGCGCAGCTCGGTGACGCCAGGCTGGAAGTCGATCGCGCCGTCCGTGGGCTGACCGACCAGGTCCGCCGCCGCCGCGTGCGCCGAGACCGCCGCCGCCATCAAAGCCGCCCCGGCCCCCGTGGCGCGCCTCGTGATGCTGAAAGTACCCGGCTTCATGTCCCTCACGGCCTTGACCGCCGGAGCGCCGCTTCGCTGAAGACGGGCCCCGACAAACCCTTCGACCGTCAAGGCGGCGCAGATCGCCCGCTTCAGCGAGCCTCACGATCGATCACACCGCCTCCGGTCTTGCGCGGCGTGCATACGCGGAACATGGCGCCTTGCCAAGGCGCTAGGCCCCGCAGCGCCGCAGGGGCGGTATTATCGGTTTCGCGAACGCCCTCCAGCACCTTATCTCTTGCGCCCAGGCGCCCTTCAGACGAGCCATATTTCCATGAACGCCCCCGTCCTCGGCCAGTCCCTGCTGCAATCCTCCGGCGTCGACCCGACGCGGGCCGGCGAAATGCTCGGCGAGGCCATCGGAGGGGCCGACGATGGCGAGCTGTTCCTCGAGCGCTCGGAATCGGAAGTCGTTCGTCTTCGACGACGGGCGGCTGAAGTCGGCCGCCTACGACTGCAGCCGAGGGCTTCGGCCTGCGCGTGGTGGCCGGCGAGACCGCCGGCTACGCCCACGCCAGCGAGATCTCCGAGGCGGCGATCGCGCCGCGCCGCCAAGTCCGCGGCGCTGGCCAAGCGCGGCTACAGCGGCGTCTCGGCCGAGGGGCCGCGCGCCACCAACGCCAAGCTCTACGGCGAGGACGACCCGCTCGCCCAGCCGAGCTTCTCCGACAAGGTGGCGCTGCTGCAGGAGATCGACGCCTTCGCCCGCTCCCGCGATCCGCGGGTCGCCCAGGTGATGGCCTCGCTGGCCGGCGAGCGGCGCATCGTCGAGATCCTCCGCGCCGACGGGCGGCTGATCCGCGACGTGCGCCCGCTGGTGCGGATCAACGTGCAGATCACCGTCGAGAAGGACGGCCGGCGCGAGAACGGCATGTCCGGCGCCGGCGGCCGCGCCAGCTTCGAGGCCTGGATCACGCCGGAGAAGTGGCAGCGAGCAGGTCGACGAGGCGCTGCGCCAGGCGCTGGTCAACCTCGACGCCGTCGCCCTGCCCGGCCGGCGAGATGGACGTGGTGCTGGGCGCCGGCTGGAACGGCGTGCTGCTGCACGAGGCGGTCGGCCACGGCCTGGAGGGCGACTTCAACCGCAAGGGCATCAGCGCCTTCTCCAGCCGCGTCGGCGAGCGGGTGGCCTCGCCCGGCGTCACCGTGTTCGACGACGGCACGATCCCCGGCCGCCGCGGCTCGCTGACCGTCGACGACGAGGGCACGCCCACCGAGCGCACCATGCTGATCGAGGACGGCATCCTGGTCGGCTACATGCACGACCGCCAGAGCGCCCGGCTGATGGGCCTGAAGCCCACCGGCAATGCGCGGCGCCAGTCCTTCGCCCACATGCCGATGCCGCGGATGACCAACACCGGCATGCTGGCGGGCAACGACAAGCTGGACGACATGATCGCCTCGACCAAGCGCGGGCTCTACTGCGCCACGCTGGGCGGCGGCCAGGTGGACATCACCAACGGCAAGTTCGTGTTCCAGTGCACCGAGGCCTACCTGATCGAGGACGGCAAGGTGACGACGCCGGTCAAGGGCGCGACCCTGATCGGCGACGGCCCCTCGGCGCTGACCCGCGTGACCATGATCGGCGACGACTTCTCCTTCGACCCCGGCATCGGCGTCTGCGGCAAGAACGGCCAGGGCGTCCCGGTCGGCGTCGGCCAGCCCAGCCTGAAGATCACCGGCCTGACGGTGGGCGGCACAAGGTCTAGATCCGCTTCGCCGAACGCCGTTTAACCAAGATGTCCGGCGATTTAACTGGCGTGGCCGCACGCGCCGAGTGACGAAGCGCGTTCCACATTGCAGGACGGTCACAGTGGGGCGCGGGATGCGCCTGGGCTGTCGTCACTGGCGACACGGCCGGCGGCAGGCGCCTCCGCCGACCGCGCCCACGGCTGCGCCGCCGCCCGTCGCCGTCGCCGCGTCCGTGGCCGCGGCCAAGGCGGAGACGGCGTCACCAGCTATCCGCCGAGCTTCTTCGCCAGCGTGCGGCCCAACACCGCGCTCGACATGGTCAACGCGCTGCCGGGGTTCGCGCTCGACACCGGCGACGCGGTGCGCGGCTTCGGCGGCGCGGCCGGCAACGTGCTGATCGACGGCGAGCGGCCGGCGACCAAGAACGACACCCTCGACGAGATGCTGCACGCGCATCCCGGCCAGCTCGGTCGCGCGCATCGACCTGATCCGCGGCGGCGCGCCCGGCATCGACATGCAGGGCAAGACGGTGATCGCCAACGTCATCCGCAAGGCGGACGAGGGCCTGAAGCTGGCGCCGTCGTGGCAGGAACCCGCTCTACAACGGCAAGTATCGACTGGGGCATGCGGCTGGAGGGCAGCCAAGCGCTGCGGCGCCACCTCGTTCGAGGGCTCGGGCTGCTGGTCGGCAACGGCGCCGACGACGGCACCGGCGACGGTCCGCACACCGTCACCAACGCCGACCGGCGTCGTGCCGGAACCGGCCTGGAGCACTATTTCGGCAACGCCGGCACCGACAAGTTCACCGGCGCCGTGGAGACGCCGTTCGCCGAGCGGCAAGCTGCGGATCGAGGGCTCGTACCTCCACAACGCCCTACGTCTCGCACCAGCAACGACCTGCTCGACCGACCCGGCCGAGCGCCAGACTTCGAACTCTACAACCAGGCCCAGGACACCGGCGAGATGGGCCTGCGCTACGACCGCGGCCTCGGGCGCGCGCGCCACGCTCGAGGTCTACGCGCTGCAGCAGCTCAGCCGCTACAGCTCCGACGACGACCTCGACGCCGAGCGACTGTCCCACCTTCAAGCTCGGCAAGCGCGGCGGCGAGAGCATCCTGCGCGGCGACCTGGCGCTTCAGCCGTCAGCCCGACGCTCTCGATCGAGAGCGGGCCTGGAGGGCGACTTCAACTGGCTGACCAGCCGCACCGCCGAGACCGACGCCGGCGCAGCCGATCCCGGTGCCGGCCGCCAATGTGCATGGTGCGCGAGACTGCGCGGCGAGGCGTTCGCCGACGCCACCTGGCGGCCGCGCCCGACGCCTGACCGTCGAGCTCGGCGCGCGCGTCGAGGCCTCGAAGATCGCTCGACCGGCGACGTGGTCTCGCACCGAGCGCTTCGTCTTCCCCAAGCCGCGCGCGGTGGTCACCTGGTCGCCCGACGCCGCCGACCAGCTGCAGCTGCGCGTCGAGCGCGAGGTCAGCCAGCTCGACTTCGACGACTTCGCCGCCTCGGGCACGCTGGGACCGGCGTCCACGCCGGCAACCCGCACGCTGACCCCGCAGCAGGACTGGGTGATCGAGGCGACTTACGACCGGCGCTTCTGGAACGGCGGCGACGTCAGCCTGGCGGTGCGGCGCTACTGGCTGAGCGACGTCGATCGACCGCGCGCCATTCTGCGCCGGCGCCACCGGCGCGATCGTCCGGCCGCCTGCGATCCGGCGCGACGAGTTCGACGCCCCGGCCAACATCGGCTCCGGCTCGCGCGAGGAAGCTGCGCCGCGGCGCTGACCCTGCCGACCGACAAGCTGGGGCTGAAGGACGGCCAGCTGATCGTGCGCTCCACCTGGCGGCATTCGCAGGTGATCGACCCCAGCACCGGCCAGCCGCGGGAGATCTCCGGCCTGCACCCGGTCGACGCCGAGGCTGCACTTCACGCAAGGGCTGGCGGCGCTGAAGTCGGTGCTGGTGATCGACGTCTTCTCGCCGTGGCGGCAGACCGAGTACTACTTCAACGAAGTCGACACCCAGCGGCTGGGCTGGTGGGGCGACATCTATATCGAGTACCAGCCGCGTCCGGACTTCGGCGTGAAGCTCGAAGCCGACAACCTCTTCACCCACGGCCTGGAGCACATCCGCGCCTTCTACGATCCGTTCCGAGATGCCGGCGGCGGCGTGCTCTCGTCGATCGACAACCGCAGCCCCCGCTTCGGCCCCGAACTGACAGTGCGCGTCCGCAAGACGTTCGGGTGACCCTTCCCCACCCGCTCGGCCCGGCGAGGCCGGGACCCAGGAAAAAGCTGGTTGAAGGGGGGGGCGGAGCCTGCCGGCATGGCGGCGCCGCAGGCATTCCTTTTGTCACACGAAGAGCACGAAGGAAGCGAAGAACACAAGTCGCAACCCACGAACGACGGGAGGCCTTGGTGAGCTTCGCTTCCTTCGTGATCTTCGTGTGACCTAAGACAGCGCCTGCGGCGCGCATCACTCCCCATTGGCGCACTCGGCGTCAGAGTTTTCCTGGGTCCCGGCCTTCGCCGGGATGAGCGGGGTTTGGGGTTGAACGGCATGCGTGTCGTCGGCTCCGTGCGCCCAGTGCTTCAGCCAGGGGCTGACGGCCAGGAAGGCGACGCCGGCGGCGACGCCCCAGGCGCCGATCACCAGGAAGGTGTGGGCGTAGGTGGCGAGCGCCTTGGCGGGGTCGAGCACCTGGCCGCCGATGGTTTCGGCCGCGGTGGTGCGGGCGATGAGGCCGGCCACGTACTGCGCGCCTGACGCGCCCAGGAACCAGATCGCCATCAGCGTGGAGATCATCCGGGCCGGCGCCAGCTTGGTCATCTCCGAGAGGCCGACCGGGCTCAGGAAGAGCTCGCCGGTTGTCTGCAGGAGGTAGGCGAGGCCGCCAGGAAGAACAGCGGCGTGCGGAACGCCGCGTCGTGGCTGCCGGCCGCCCAGACCAGGATCCAGAACCCGACGCCGATCTGGATCAGCCCGAGCCCGAACTTCACCAGCGGGTTGGGGTCGCGGCCCTGCTGGCCGAGCTTCGCCCAGAGCCACGCGAGCGGCGGCACGAAGATCAGGATGTAGCCGGCGTTGAACGACTGGGTCTGGGCGGCCGTGACGGTCCAGAACGGCGTGGCATGCGGCAGCGCGGTGTTGCGCTCCGTGAACTGGTTGAGCGAGGTGCCGGCCTGTTCGGCCAGCGCGAAGAAGATCACCGAGCCGAACACCAGCAGGATGGCCAGCGCCAGGCGCTCGCGGCCGACCTTGCCGATGCGGCTCATCTCGACAGCCGATGTAGCGCGAGCGCGGCCACCCAGCCGGCCAGCAGCAGCCAGCCCATCAGCTCGAACTGACGCACCAGCCACCAGACGACGGCGATCCCCGCGAGCGCGGCGAGATAGACGGCCCACTCGAGGTTCACCGGGCCGGCCACGCGCCGCTTCAGCGCCGCCGGATCGGGCGGCTCGCCGTGGCCTTCCAGCCGCGGCTTGTTCATGACGAAGACCAGGAAGCCGGCCAGCATGCCGAGGCCGGCGAGGCCGAAGCCGGCGCCCCAACTCACGGTCTGGCCGATCAGGCCGCAGACGATCGCGGCCCAGAAGGCTCCGAGGTTGATGCCGTAGTAGTAGAGCGTGAAACCGGGATCGCGGCGCGGATCGCCCTGCGGGTACAGTTGCCCGACGATCGAGGAGATGTTGGACTTCAGGAAGCCCACGCCCATGACGATCAGCGCCAGCGCCAGGTAGAGCACGTCGACGAAGAGCTGGGAGCGGGCCTGCGCCTGGGCGTAGGTCCCCTTCGGCAGCACCGGGGGCAGCGGCGCGGTCGAGGGCAGGTCCGTGATCGCCAGCCCGCCGTCCGGCGCGGAGGCCATCGCATAGCAGCCGGCGCCCACCTCCAGGCAGACGCTGCGCCCGTCCATCCGGCCCTCGATGCGCACGTTGTAGGCATGGCCCTGGTAGCTCAGCGTCTCGCGCGCCGCCGGACCCTCGATCGCCATCGTGAAGTGGCCAGCGACCAGCAGCAGAGCGCCGAACGCGATCGCCTTGCGGCTGCCGAGCCAACGGTCGGCGACGACGCCGCCGACCAGCGGCACCAGGTAGACCAGCGTCGTGTAGCCCGAGTACTGGCCGGCGGCGAAGGCGTCGTCGAACAGGAAGTGCTCGGTCAGGTAGAAGATCAGCAGGCCGCGCATGCCGTAGTAGGAGAAGCGCTCCCACATCTCGGCGAAGAACAGCACCGCGAGCCCGCGCGGATGCTGGCGCAGTTGCAGGAACACCGGAATGCCGGTGAGGATCGTGATGACGATCCCGGCGAGCACGACGACGTTGAACATGATACCCGCGCCCCGCTTCGCGTCGCCGCGACGAGACAATCACGGAAGGGCTGCGCTTCACAAGGCAGCCACAAAGGCGCCCGCCCCTTGCGGGCGTCGGGGACGGACCCCTAACTCAGTCCCGGTTGTTAGTCCTCGCGAAGCCGGCCCCAAAGCCCCGAAGGGAAGCGCCATGCCCGAGATGAAGATCCCAGGTCCCGACCATCCGATCACCATCGCCGCTCATCCGAAGCGGGTGCAGGCGGTCTACAGCGGTCACGTCATCGCCGATTCCGAGAAGGCGCTGATTCTGAAGGAGGCGGCCTACAAGCCGGTGGTCTACTTCCCCCGCGAGAGCGTCGACATGGCCTACTTCTCGCGCACCGACCGGGTGACGCACTGCCCCTACAAGGGCGACGCCAACTACTACACCATCTTCATGGACGGGAATTTCGCCGACAACGCGGTCTGGACCTACGAGAACCCCTATCCGGCGATGGACGCCATCCGCGGCTTCCTGGCCTTCTATCCGGACAAGGTGCAGATCCAAGAGGTGGGCGACGCCACCCGGCCTGACGAGGTGCGCGAGACCATCCTCCACACCGACGACGGCGCTGGCCAGAGCCAGCGCGACCGCTGGCCCCCGAACGTCGGCCGACAGTAGCCGGCGGCGGCGTGGGACGACGGACCTGCGTTATTTTACGCTGCGGCGCATGGTGATCGGCGTTCAGTTAAATCGCCGCGGAGGCGATCTGCGCTCGGCAGGACCTTGACCTTGCCGCTGGAAATACCTATGTGCGCTGCAACATATTGCGTTGCACAATGAGGTTTCCGATGTTCAAGCTGATTTCCGATTGGATCGCCCGTTTCTTCGCCCCGGCTTTCGAGCTGATCGGCGAGCTGCCTCCGCAGGCCCTCAGCCGCCTCGTCGCGCCGTTCTAAGCGCGAGCGAAGGCGAACCGCCCGCAAGGCGCGGCGGTTCAATCGAACTCCCTGGAAAGGGCGGCCGAAAGGCCGCCCTTTTTCGCTATACGGACGTCGGCGAGGCCCTGCCAGGCCGCCGCGCTCCGCAGCTCAGCGGCCAGCGGCGCCAGCACTTCCTCGGCGCTCGCACCCGGCTCCAGGTGGGCGGCCTGCACCAGCAGCGCGCCGGCCTTGCGGTCGGACTTCAGGTCGACCTGCGCGGCCAGCGCATCGCCCAGCAGGAACGGATAGACGTAGTAGCCGTGCTCGCGCTGCGCGGCCGGGGTGTAGAGCCCGATCCGGTAGCGCATGCCGAACACCCGCTCGGTGCGCTCGCGAAACCAGATCAGGTTGTCGAACGGCGAGAGCAGCGCCGCGCCGGTCGCGCGCCGCGGCAGCTTCGCGCCGGTGTGCAGGAACGCCGGCCCGCGCCAGCCCGGCACGCTCACCTCCTCCAGCACGCCGTCCTCGACCAGCTCGCGGGCGCGCAGCTTGGCGTCGGCCTGGTAGTGGATGCGGAAATAGTCGGTGAGGTCGGCGATGGTGGCGACGCCCATCGCCTCGGCGGAGCGGCGCACCAGCTCGCGCTGCGCGTCGGCCTCGCTGGGGGTCGGCAGCGCCAGGATCTCTGGGGGGATCGCCCGCTCGGTGAGGTCGTAGACCCGCTCGAAGCCGCGCCGGGTCGTCGTGGTGATGAAGCCGGCCCAGAACAGCCACTCCAGCGCCCGCTTGCCGTCCGACCACTCCCACCAGCCGGACCTGCGCGGGCCTTCGGGCGCGAACTCGCCGCCGGTGACCGGCCCGCGGCGGCGCACCTCGTCCAGCACCTGGTCGATGTAGGGGCGGTTGGCGGCGGCGAACCTGGCGAGGCCGGCGTACATCCGGCCCTCCCGCGCGCGCTGCATCTTCCAGCGGAACAGCGGCTGCAGCTCCATCGGCATCAGCGAGGCGGCGTGGCCCCAGTACTCGAAGAGGCTGCGGCCGCTTGCCCCACGCCTCGCGCTCCAGGATGGCCGGATCGTAGGGGCCCAGCCGGGCGAACGTCGGCATGTAGTGGGTGCGGGCGAAGACGTTGACGCTGTCGAGCTGCAGGGCGCCCAGCCGGCTCGCGAGCGTGCGGAAGGCGCGCGCGGTCGACCGGCTTGCCGGGCTTCAGCGCGGCCAGCCCTTGCGCGGCGATGGCGATGCGCCGCGCCTGCGCGGCCGAAAGGGTGCGGCTCATCCGGCCACGCTAGGCGGGCCGCGTCGCGGCCGCGTCAGCAGGCTCACTCGGCCGCCGCCGTCTCCACCGCCATCAACGTCGCCGGCGGCGGCGGGCGCATCAGCAGCAGCATCGGCAGCAGCAACACGGTGAACAGCGCCATCCAGGCGAAGATGGTGTCGTAGCCGATCATCGCCGCCTGCCGCGTCACCTCGCCGTTGAACGCGGCGAGGCTGCCGGAACACGGGTTCATCGCGCCAGTCACCGTCGCGTTCAGCACCGGATCGCCGCAGTCGATGCGGTCGGCCAGCCGCGCATGGGCCAGCGCCGAATTGCTGATCAGCGTGGCCGACATCATCGAGATGCCGACGCTGGAACCCAGGCTGCGCACCATCGTGGCCACGATGGTGCCTTCCGTGCGGTGGATCGGGTTCAGCGTGACGTAGGAGAGCGAGTTCAGCGGCGCGAACAGCAGCCCGACGCCGAAGCCCTGGATGAGCCCGGAGGTCATGATCGGCGCCGCCGTCATCTGCAGATCGAAGTGCGCCATCATCCACAGCGCGGTGATCGCGACGACGACGCCGATCGCCAGCACCCGCCGCGCGCCGATCAGGCGGATGAGGTAGGGCACCGTCAGGAAGGCGACCAGCGAGCCCAGGCCGCGTGGCATGCTGGCATAGCCGCTCTGCAGCGCCGAGAAGCCCAGCAGGTTCTGCATGAACGAGGGCAACAGGGCGGTGGTGGAGAACAAGCAGCGCGCCGACGCAGATGCCGAAGCCGGTGCAGGCGACGAAGTTGCGGTCCTTGGCCAGATCGCGGTGGAAGAACGGGTGCTCGGAGGTCAGCGTCTGCACGATGAAGACGTAGAATCCGACCATGGCGATGATCGCGTAGGTCCAGATCTCGGTCGAGCCGAACCAGTCCTGGCTCGGGCCGCGGTCGGTCATCAGCTGGAAGCAGGCGACGAAGGCGACCAGCGCGCCGAATCCTAGGAAGTCGAATGGTCGCTGCAGTCCGCCGCGGTCGTCGCCCCATGAAGACGTAGATGCCGCTGATGGCCAGGGCGCCGATCGGCACGTTGATGTAGAAGCACCAGCGCCAGGAGAAGTTCTCGGTCATCCAGCCGCCGACCGCCGGGCCGATGATCGGCCCCAGGATCACCGTGGCGCTCCAGAGGCACATCACGGTCGGGATCAGCCGCTGCGGATAGACGTCGAGCATCACCGTTTGCGAGAGCGGCATCACCGAGGCGCCGGCGATCCCCTGCAGGAAGCGGAACAGCACCATCTCCGGCAGGTTCTGCGCGACGCCGCAGAGCATCGAGGCGGCCGTGAAGGCGGTGATCGAGGCCAGCAGCATCGGCTTGCGGCCGATCTTCAGGGAGAGCCAGCCCGACAGCGGCGTCATGATCGCGGTCGCCAGGATGTAGGAGGTCAGCACCCAGGTGGCCTGGTCCTGCGAGGCGCTGAGGCTGCCCTGCATGTGCGGCAGCGCGACGTTGGCGATGGTGGAATCCAGCGTGTTCATCAGCGTGGCCAGCATCAAGGCCCCGGTGATCGGTATCCGATTGGCGATGTCGGCTTCAGAAGCCATCCGTGTGCGCCGCTTTCCCCCGTCTCGTCCGAACGTTGAACGTCCGGTTGCGGAGATGAGCTTAAGGGGTAGGCGCGGCCGAAGTCATCCCTTCCGTTGCGACCGCGGTCGTTCTGCGCCGCCCTGCCGCACCGGGTGAGCGCCGCGGCACGCTACGCGTGGTCCAGCACCCGCTTGGGCTCGTAGGGCGCTTCCAGCGCCTTCACCTCGTCGTCGGTGAGCTGGATCTTCAGGCCGCCCAGCGCGTCGTCGAGGTGGTGGGCCTTGGAGGTGCCGATGATCGGCGAGGTGATCGCCGGGTTCCGCAGCACCCAGGCCAGCGCGACCTGCATGTTGGAGACGCCGCGCTGCCTGGCCACCGCGGTTACCGCGTCGACCACCGCGTGGTCGGCCGGCTTGTAGTAGAGCCGCTCGGCGAACTCGTCGGTGCGCGCCCGCTCGGTGTTGCCCTCGCGCGGCGCGCCGCGGCCGCCGGCCAGGAAGCCGCGCGCCAGCGGCGACCACGGGATGACGCCGATACCCTGGTCGCGGCAGAGCGGCAGCATCTCGCGCTCCTCCTCGCGGTAGACCAGGTTGTACTGCGGCTGCATGGAGACGAACGGCGTCCAGCCGTGGGCGCGCGAGGCGTCCAGCATCTTCATGAACTGCCACGCGTACATCGAGCTGGCGCCGATGTAGCGGGCCTTGCCGGCGCGCACGACGTCGTTCAGCGCCTCCAGCGTCTCCTCGATCGGCGTCTCGTAGTCGAAGCGGTGGATCTGGTAGAGGTCGACATAGTCGACGCCGAGCCGCTGCAGGCTGCGGTCGATGCCGTCCAGGATGTGCTTGCGCGACAGGCCGCGGTTGTTGGGGTCGGCGCCCATCGCGGCCGTTGACCTTGGTGGCGAGCACCACCTCGTGGCGCTTGGCGTATTCCTTCAGCGCCTTGCCGGTGACCCGCTCGCTCTCGCCCTGCGAATAGACGTCGGCGGTGTCGAAGAAGTTGATCCCGGCCTCGAGCGCCTGCTTGAAGAACGGCAGCGCCTGCCTCCTCGTCCAGCACCCAGGTGCGCCACTTCGACGAGCCATAGGTCATGCAGCCCAGGCAGAGCCGCGAGACCTTCAGGCCGGTGTTGCCAAGCCGCACATAGTCCATCGCATCGCTCCTGCTCTTTTCGGCGCGGCGATTGCGCCGCGGCGAAGCGCCGGCGGCAACGCAGAAAATCTCTCAGCGGCGAGGCTGGCGCCGCCCGCTACTTCTCCAGCCGCCCGTCCGTCAGCGCGCTCTCCTCGAAGCGGTAGAGCACGTCCGGATCCGGGGTCGGGAAATCGCGGGCGATCTCGTGCGGCGCGAGCGCGTGCAGCAGGTGGCGGATGATGTTGAGCCGCGCCGCCTTCTTGTGGTCGGTGTGCACGCAGATCCAGGGCGCCATGGCGGTCGAGGTGCGCAGCAGCATCTCGTTGCGCGCCTTGGAGTAGTCCTTCCAGCGCTTCTGCGCCTCGCCGTCGAGGTCGCTGACCTTCAGCGCCTTCAGCGGATCGTTGCGGCGCGCGTCGAGCCGCGTCGGCCTGCTCCTTCTTGCGAGATGTCGAGCCAGAGCTTGACCATCCGGATGCTTCGGCCTCCTCGAGCATGTGCTCGAACGTCGGCGCGTCGCGCAGGAAGTCCTCGTGCTCGCGGCGGCGTGCAAAAGCCCATCACCGGCTCGACGCCGGCGCGGTTGTACCAGGAGCGGTTGAAGATCACAGCTCGCCGGCGGCCGGCAGGTAGTGGACGTAGCGCTGGAAGTACCACTCGGTGCGATCGCGGTCGCTGGGCTTGGGCAGCGCGACGGCGCGGGTGCGGCGCGCGGTCAGGTGCTCGGTGATTCGCGCGATCGCCCCGTCCTTGCCGGCGCAGTCGCGGCCCTCGAAGACCACCACCGCCTTGGCGCCGGTGTCCGCCGCCCATTGCTGGTAGCGCACCAGCCCGATCTGCAGGTCGCGCAGCGTCTTGCTTGTAGTCTTTGGACTTGCTCATCGCCCCAGCATAGTGCTTGGCCGCTCCAAGGCGAAACGAGCGAAGGCCCGCCCGTGATCCGACTCTTCGTCACCGAGCGACCTCGCCGCGGGCGCTCGCTTCGCGGCCTCGAGCGAGCAGGCGCACTACCTCGTGCGGCGTCATGCGCCTCGGCGCGGGCGACGCGCTGCTGGCCTTCAACGGCCGCGACGGCGAGTGGCGCGTGCGCCTCGCCGTCGTCGGCAAGCGCAGCTGCCAGCTGGAGGTGCTGGAGCGCACCCGCGACCAGCAGCGTCGGACCCGACCTCGATCTGGTCGTCGCGCTCGTCAAGCGGGCTCGGCTGGAGACCATCGTCGAGAAGGCGGCCGAGCTCGGCGCGCGGCGGGTGCAGCTCGCGCTCACCGAGCGCACCAACGCCGAGCGCACCCGCGTCGATCGCCTGACCGCCATCGCCGTCGAGGCGGCCGAGCAGACCGGCCGGCTCGACGCGCCGGCGGTGGAGTCGCCGGCCGAAGCTGGAGCGTGCTGCTGGCGGACTGGCCTGCCGACCGCCCGCTGATGTTCTGCGACGAGGCCGGCGATGCGCCGCCGGCGCTGGACGCGTTGGCTGGCCGGGAGCGCGGTCCATGGGGCGTGCTGATCGGCCCCGAAGGCGGGTTCTGCACGCGCGAACGGTCGCTGATCCGCGCCCTGCCGCAGGCCGTTCCGGTCTCGCTCGGCCCGCGCATCCTCGGGCCGACACCGCGGCGATCGCGGCCCTCACCCTGTGGCAGGCGACGCTGGGCGACCTGAGCGGCGGCTGAACTTGCCTCTTGAGCTTCCGAGGTTGCGCGCCCAGATGACCTTGAAACGCCTTCGAGGGGGCGAAGAAAGTATAGGCGTGCGGGCTCTCGCCCTCGCCCGGGAGGCTTGATGACCGAGACGCTCTGTCCCGACCGGCCATTGACGTTCGACGACCTGGTCGCGGACTTCGATCGCGGCTTCAAGCCGAAGTCGGAGTTCAAGGTCGGCTCCGAGCACGAGAAGTTCGTCTTCCGCATTCCCGGCCACGAGGCGGTCCCGTACGCGGACCCGGCCGGCATCCACGCCCTGCTGATCGGCATCAAGCGCTTCGGCTGGAGCGAGATCACCGAACAGCGGCCCGACGGCGGCCAGACGCTGATCGGGCTGTCGCGCGGCGGCGCCTCGGTCAGCCTGGAGCCCGGCGGCCAGTTCGAGCTCTCCGGCGCGCCGCTGGAGAGCGTCCACGAAATCTGCCTGGAGATCGGCGCCCACCTCACGGAAGCCCGCGCCGTCGCTGGCGAGCTCGGTCTGGGGTTCCTGGGGCTTGGCTTCACGCCCGAATGGACGCGCGCCGACGTGGCCGTCATGCCCAAGGGCCGCTACCGCATCATGGCCGACTACATGCCGAAGGTCGGCCATCTTGGCCTCGACATGATGTTCCGCACCTGCACCGTGCAGGCCAACCTCGACTTCTCGTCCGAGGCCGACATGGCCGCCAAGATGCGGCTCTCGCTCGCGCTGCAGCCGCTGGCCACCGCACTCTTCGCCAACTCGCCGTTCGTCGAGGGCAAGCCGACCGGCTACCTCTCCAGCCGCGCCCGGGTGTGGACCGACACCGATCCTGCCCGCACCGGCATGCTGGACTTCGTGTTCCAGAAAGGCTTCGGCTTTTCCGACTACGCCCGCTGGGCGCTCGATGCGCCGATGTACTTCGTCAAGCGCGACGGCCTCTATCTCGACGCTTCCGGCCAGTCGTTCCGCGCCTTCATGGAGGGCGAGTTGCCGGTGCTGCCCGGCGAGCGGCCGACTCTCCAGGACTGGCGCTACCACCTCAACACCCTGTTCCCCGAGGTTCGCTTACAGAACTACCTGGAGATGCGCGGCGCAGACACCGGTCCGCCGGAGCGGCTCTGCGCGCTGGCGGCCTTCTGGATGGGGCTGCTCTACGACGACGCCTGCACCGCCGCGGCGTGGGACCTCGTCAAGCACTGGCAGATCGAGGACCACGAGCGGCTACGCGCCGACGCCGCCCGGCTTGGCCTGCGCGCCGTCGTCGACGGCCGCAGCTTGCGCGACCTGGCGCTCGACGTGCTGGCGATCGCCCGGCGGGGGCTGAAGAACCGCGGCAAGTTCGGCGCCTCGATGACCGACGAGACCGGCTTCCTGGCCTCGCTCGACGAGATCGCCGAGACCGGCGTCACCCCAGCCGAGCGCTGGCTCGAGCTCTACCACGGCGTCTGGAACGAAGAACTCGCCTCGATCTACGAGGCGGCGGCTTACTGAGGCCCCCATCGTCGCGCATCGCCGCGCGCGACGATGGGGAGTTTCTGCCCTTACGCCCCCTGCGTCACCGCATGCAGCCGGGCGTAGGCCCCGCCCTTGGCGACCAGTTCGCCGTGGCGGCCTTCCTCGACGATGCGGCCGCCCTCGAAGACCAGGATGCGGTCGGCCGAGCGGATGGTCGAGAGCCGGTGGGCGATGACGATGGTGGTGCGTCCCGCCATCAGCTCCTCGGTCGCCGCCTGCACCTGCACCTCGGTCTCCACGTCCAAGGATGACGTCGCCTCGTCGAGCACCAGGATCGGCGCGTCGGCCAGGAACGCGCGGGCGATCGCCACCCGCTGGCGCTCGCCGCCCGAGAGCTTCACGCCGCGCTCGCCGACCAGGGTGTCGTAGCCCTTGGCCAGCGCGGCGATGAAGTCGTGGGCCCGCGCCCGCTTGGCCGCCAGCGCGATCTCGTCGGCCGTCGCGTCCGGCCGCGCGTAGCCGATGTTCTCGGCGATCGAGCGGTGGAACAGGGCCGGATCCTGCGGCACCACCGCGATGGCGCGGCGCAGGTCGCCCTGCCGCACTTTCGCGATGTCCTGGCCGTCGATCAGGATCCGCCCGCCCTGCACGTCGTAGAGCCGCTGCAGCAGCTTCACGAACGTCGACTTGCCGGACCCGGTCGGACCCACCAGCGCCACCCGCTCGCCGGGGCGGATGAGCAGGGAGAAGTCGTCGTAGAGCCGCCGCGTGTGGTGCGGATAACCGAAGGCGACGCGGCGCAGCTCGATCTCGCCGAGATCGGGTTGGAACGGCGCCGGATCGGCCACATCGGCCAGCTGCGGCGGGGTCAGCATGTAAGCGGCGACGTCCTGGGTATCGTCGAGGCCCTTCTGCAGCATGCGGGTGATGTCGCTGAAGTTGCGCATGTAGCCGGCCATGACGATGAATGAGGTGATCGCGAAGACCACGTCCTCCGGGCCGGCGCGATGCTGGCTCCAGGCCCGCACCATCAGCCCGGTCAGGCCCGCCTGCAGGGTGAACACGAACAGGTTCTGGCCCATACCGACCAGGTTGAAGCGGTCCCAGGTGTTGTTCACCGCCTTGCGCCAGGCCTGCACGGTGACGTCGAACCGGGCTTCCTCGCGCGCCTCGGCGCCGAAGCTCTTGACCACCGGGTTGCCGCCGATGGCGTCGGCCAGCGCCCCGCCGATGCGCGAATCGAGCGCATTGGAGGCAAGGTTGGCGGGGCGGATGTACTTGATCGCCAGCGTGACGTTGTAGACCGCGAAGAGGGCGACCACGACGGCGACGAAGAGGCCCTCCATCGGCCAGCGCAGGCCGAACGAGACCACGAGGCCGCACATCACGATCAGCGTGGGCGCCAGCATCAAGAGGAGGGCGTCGGAAGCCGAGTCGTAGCCCCACATGGCGCGCGAGACGCGCCGCACGGTGGCGCCGGCGAAGTTCGAGGCGTGCCAGTCGGTGGAGAATGACTGCACCCGCTGGAAGCCCTCGTTCACCATCCGCGACATGATGCGGCTGTAGAAGCCGTTCATGATGCGGAACGTGAAGGAGCGGCTGGCGTACTGCAGCATGTAGATGGCCGACAGCGAGGCCCAGGCCGCCCAGGCCAGGGTGGTCAGGTGCTTCGGGTTGCTGACCGCAGCGATCAGGCCGCGCGAGGCCCAGGGGATCGTCAGGTCGCACGCGGCGGCGGTGAGGATCAGCGTTCCGGCCAGGCCAAAGCGCACCGGCTCGCGCAGCCAGTGGCGGCCGATGTAGCCGAGGATCTGGCCGTTGGAGAGGATTCGGGGACGGGTCTCGTCGTCGTCTTCGTCGTAGGCAACGGTCATGGGGAGGGCCTTGCGGGGCTGGGCGCGGAAGTGTCGCGCCTCCGGCCGCACGAGCGCGGCAGGAGGCGAGCGGAAGCTGGAATCGGACCGGGCGCGGGTGGCGCTGCGGCTATGGCGGGAAGGCAACGGAGGCATCCTCGAGGTCGGGGGGCTGAAGAGCGCCGCCGACCGGGATGCGACTAGTCAGAACCGATCGGCGGGGCGGAGGCGGGGGCAACGCATGGCGGCGTTCGGCCCGCGAAGGGCGGCGCGAGATTCAACGGTCATTCTGGCGGCCCTCCTTCCTGATTCGATGCGGTTGATCTGGAGCCGGCTTCCTAGGCCAGCACCCCGGCGAGCGTCAACGGGCCTCCGGAGATGACGGCGAGGTGTGTCCGGGCCGCCTCAGTCGTCACGGCTAGTTGACGAGGATCGCGCCCAGCAGCAGTCGCGCGCCGGGCCGCCCAAGCGTCGCGTCGGTCTGGCGCTGCAGCTCGCGCGCCAGGTAGTCGGCGTTGGGCGGCGAGCCCGGCGGCAGGCCGGCGGCGTAGATCCGCACCACCTCGGCGAAGTTGGCGCGCAGCAGCGGCGTCGACTGCGCGGCGCGGGCGTGCAGGCCGGCGTCGGCCACGTCGACCCCGACCTCGACCGTCATCACGCCGCGCCGGCCGTCGAGCCGGGTGACGGTGCCCATCAGCGTGTCGAGCTGGATGTAGGAGGCGCCGCCGCCCTTCTTCTTGGCCGCCTCGGCGGCTCGGCCGAGCGCCGGCAGGGCGGCGAAGGCGAGCAGCAGAGGAACGAGGCCGCGGCGGTTCATGCGGACGAGGTTCGCGCGCGTCGGTTGATAGAGGGTTTCCGAACGCCTCGTTAACCCTGTCTCAGGATGGCAGGACGATGCTGTTCAGCGGATGATCAGCCCCCTCACCATTGCCGGCCGCGTCATCGGCCCCGGCCATCCGCCGTATGTGATCTGCGAGCTGTCCGGGAACCACAACGGCAGCCTGGAGCGGGCGCTGGCCATGGTCGACGCGGCGGCGGCGACCGGCTGCGACGCCATCAAGCTGCAGACCTACACGCCCGACACCATCACGCTCGACTGCGACGGGCCGGACTTCCAGATCACCGACGGTCCCTGGGCCGGCCGCACGCTGCACGCCCTCTACGCGGAGGCCTTCACGCCCTACGACTGGCACGCGGCGCTGTTCGAGCGCGCCCGCCAACACGGCGTGACGATCTTCTCCACGCCGTTCGACGCCACCGCGGTCGAGCTGCTCGAGCGGCTCGGCGCGCCGGCCTACAAGATCGCCTCGTTCGAGGCTGTCGACCTGCCGCTGATCGCCCGCGTGGCGGCCTGCGGCAAGCCGATGATCATCTCCACCGGCCTCGCCAGCCTCGCCGAGATGGCAGAGGCGCTGGAGACCGCGCAGACGAACGGTGCGGCCGGCGTCGCGCTGCTGCACTGCGTCTCGGCCTACCCGGCGCCGGTCGAAGAGGCCAACGTGCGCACCGTGCCCGACCTCGCCCGCCGCTTCGGCGTGGTGACCGGGCTCTCCGACCACACGCCGGGCTCGGCCGCCGCGGTGGCTGCAGTCGCGCTGGGCGCGGCGATCATCGAGAAGCATTTCACGCTGGCCCGCGCCGATGGCGGCCCGGACGCGGCCTTCAGCCTGGAGCCGGCCGAGTTCGCCGCCATGACGGCCGACTGCAAGGCGGCCTGGGCCGCGCTGGGCTCGGCGACCTACGACGAACTGGGCGCCGAGCGCGCCGCCGCCGGCCACCGCCGCTCGCTCTATGTGGCCGCCGCCGTGCAGGCGGGCGAGCCGCTGACCGCCGCCAACGTGCGCTCCGTGCGGCCCGGCTATGGCCTCGCGCCGAAGCATTTGCCGCGCGTGCTGGGCCGCAAGGCGGCGCGCGATCTGAGGTTCGGCGAGCCGCTCGACTGGAACATGGTCGTCTAGGCCCTGCCAGACTATGTGGGCAGTCATGGCCCGGGTGCTCATCCTCTCCAGCTTCGTCGCCGCCAGCCGCGTAGGCGGTGGGGCGCAGGCGCTGGCGCTGGCGCGGCTGGGGATCGAGCCGCTGCTCGTGCCGACGGTGCTCTACGGGCGTCATCCGGGATACGGGGCGCCTGGCGGCGAGGCCGTCGAGCCGGAGGTTTTCGAGGCGATGTTGGGCGGCGTCGAGGCACAGGGGCTGTTCAGCGGCATGGACGCGGCGATCACCGGCCACTTCTCCAGCGCCGAACAGGTGGCGATCGCCGCTGTCGCGCTGGCGCGGGTGCGCCGCGCCTCGCCGAGCGTGCGGCTGATCGTCGATCCGATCATGGGCGACGCGGACAAGGGGCTCTACGTGCGCGAGCCGGTCGCCGAAGCGCTGGCCGCCGAGCTCGTTCCCGACGCCGACATCCTCGCGCCGAACGCCTGGGAGCTGGCGCGGCTGAGCGGCCGCGAGGTTGGCGATCCCGCCAGCGCGGTCGCCGCGGCCCGTGCGCTCGGCCGACCGACGCTGGTCTCGTCGGTCGAGGCCGAGGACGGGATCGGCGTCGTGTACATTGACGCGGGCGGCGCATGGCTCGCCGTGCATCCGCGCCGGCGCCACGCGCCGAAGGGGACCGGCGATCTGCTGACCGCCATCTTCGCAGCGGCTCTGGTCCAGGACCGGGCGCCGGCCGAGGCGCTGGAACTGGCGGTCGGCGTCGTCGCCGAGGCGGTCGAGGACGCCGCCAGTGTCGACGAGCTGCCGATCTCGGCGCTGCCGACTGCGCTGGCGCCCTCGCGGCGCGTCAAGCTGCGACGGCTCGACGGCTGAGGCCTTAAGCCTCGCTCGCCTGAACGGCCTCGCCGGTCTTCGAGGGAGCTGCGGCGACGCCTTCGAACCGCCGGCTGCGCCGCCAGGCGCCCACCAGGAAGACCACGACCCCGGCCCAGATGAAGGCGAACGAGACGACGCCGGTCAGGTTCAGCCGCTCGCCGACCGCGAGCCCGATCAGGAAGCCCAGCGTCGGGCCGGTGAACTGCAGGAAGGCCACCGAGGTCAGCGGCATGCGCCGAGCGGTCCACGCGAAGAGCGCCAGCGGCAGCACCGTCGCCGGCCCCATCGCCATCAGCACCAGCGTGATCGGCGCGCCGTGGCCGAAGCTGGTCGGCCCCAGATGGCCCAGCCAGAGCACCAGGGCGAGGCCGGCCGGGAACATCAGGGCCGATTCCACGAAGAGTCCGGCCTGCGCCTCCACCTCGATCCGTTTGCGGATGACGCCGTAGATCGTGAAGGTCACCGCCAGGAAGAGCGCGATCAGCGGAAGGTGTCCGAGCGCCAGCGTCTGCAGGGCGACGCCGATCACCGAGAGGCCGATGGCGGCCAGCCCGGTCAGGTCGAACCGCTCGCGGAACAGCCATGCCCCGACCGCCATGTTGAGCAGCGGGTTGATGAAGTAGCCGAGGCTGGACTCGATGTTGTGGCCGTTGTTGACCGCCCAGACGTAGACCGACCAGCCGCTGACCAGCATCAGCGCCGATGCCGCCAGTTGGCCGATCAGCCTGGGGCTGGCGAACACTCGCCGCACCTGGCCCCATTGGCCGGCGATCGCCACCAGCAGGGCGGCCCACGGCGCCGACCATAGCGCCCGCTGGCCGACAATCTCCCACGAGCCGGCGCCCAGCCGCCCGGCCAGGATGAACCAGGCCGGGATCAGGCCCCAGATCAGGTAGCCGAAGATTCCAACCAGCAGCACCTGGCGGGACTGGCCGCCCGGCGCCGCGGCGGCGAGGCTCACGCGATGATCTTCTGGCCGATCATGCCGCGCTCGTGAGCCAGCTCGGCGATCTGCACGGCGTTGAGCGCCGCGCCTTTGCGCAGGTTGTCCGACACCACCCAGATCGCCAGGCCGTGCTTCACGGTCGGGTCCTTGCGGATGCCGCGAGACGAACACCGCGAACTCGCCCTGCGACTTCCTTCGGCGTGATGTAGCCGGTGCGGTCGTGCTTATCGATCACGACGACGCCCGGCGCCTCGCGCAGGATCTCGCGCGCCTCGTCGGCCTCGATGCGGGCGCTCGAACTCCAGGTGCACGGCCTCGGAGTGGCCGACGAACACCGGCACCCGCACGCAGGTCACCGTCAGCTTGATGGTCGGATCGAGGATCTTGTGGGTCTCGTTCCACATCTTGTGCTCTTCGTCGGTGTAGCCGTCGTCCATCCAGTTGTTGGCGAACGGGATGACGTTGAAGGCGATCTGCTTGGGGAACACCTACGGCTCGGTCGGACCCAGCACGAAGACCTCCTTGGTCTGGTCCCAGAGCTCGTCCATCGCCGCCTTGCCGGCGCCGGAGACCGACTGGTAGGTGGCCACCACCGCGCGCCTGATCGTCGCGGCGTCGTGCAGCGGCTTCAGCGCCACCACCAGCTGGATGGTGGAGCAGTTGGGGTTGGCGATGATGTTCTTGCTTGCGCGACAGCTCGATCGTCGTCCGGGTTCACTTCCGGCACGATCAGCGGCACGTCGGGGTCCATCCGCCAGGCCGACGAGTTGTCGATGACCAGCGGGCCGGCGCGCGCCGATCTTCGCCGACCATTCCTTCGAGAACGCGCCCGAGACGCTCATCAGCACCAGGTCGACGCGGCTGAAGTCGAACTGCGCGATGTCCTCGCACTTGATGACGCCGTCCTTCCAGCCGACGTCGACGCCGATGGATTTGCGCGAGGCGATGGCGTGAATCTCGTCCACGGGGAAGTTCCAGTTCCTCGAGGATGTTCAGCATCTCACGGCCCACGTTGCCCGTGGCGCCGACGACGGCGACCCGGTAGCCCATCGGAAGTCTCCTTTAAGCGGAAGGACGCGGTCCCTACGCCTTGACGGGCGTGGAGGCAACCGCCCGAAGCTTTGCGCGCAAGTCCCCAACATATGGTGAAGCGCCGTGGCGGAAGCCAGCATCGCCGCCCTGCCGTTCGCCGAGCTGATCGGCGTCGACGATCGTCGAGGCGACCAAGGCCCGCGTCGTCGGCCAGCCTGACGGTGCGCGAGGAGCTCACCACCGGCGGCCACATCCTGCACGGCGGCGCCTACATGGCTTTCGCCGACAGCCTGGGCGCGATCGGCGCGGCTTGCTCAACCTGCCGCCTGGCGACGCGCACCACGACGCTGGAGAGCAAGACCAACTTCCTCGGCTCGCGCGCGGGTCGGCGAGACCATCACCGGCGAGGCGACGCCGCTGCACGTCGGCCGCCGCTCCAGCGTCTGGCAGACCCGCATCACCAACGCCGACGGCAAGCCTGCTGGCGCTGGTGATCCAGACCCAGATGACGATCGAGGGTTAGGCTGGCGCCGGCGCCGCGCTGCGCGGCACGGCCATGGTGAAGTGCAGCCAGGCGACCACCGCGAGGCCCGCCAGCGTCAGCACGGCGCCGAGCCAGAGCGCGCCGTGCACGCTGCCCGCTGCCCACCACGCGGGAGGCCAGCAGCGGCCCCATCGCGCCGCCGATCAGTTGGGCGGCGCCGCTCTGCACCGCAGCGCGCCGCGACGGATCGGCCTCGATGGTCATCGGCACCAGGAACGGGGCGAGAAACAGCCCGAAGATACCCGCCGCGGCGTTGGCGGCGATGAAGAGCCAGGCCGGCGCATGCAGGCCGAACACCCACCAGGCGGCGAGGGTAGGCGCTCGTCGTGACCATGAAGACGACGAACCAGCGGACGCGGCCGGCCAGCATCGTCGCGGCGGCGCTGCCGGCCACCTGGGCGGCCAGCGACACCCAGAGCGCCGTGCGCGCCACGCCTGGATCCAGCCCGGCCTGCAGCGCCAGCGGCTCCAGGTAGACGCCGACCGCGCCCGCGCCGCTGACGTAGATCAGCGTGCCCACGAGTGCGATCCAGCCGCGCAGGGGCGGCGCGCCGCCGATCGCCTCGCCCGGGTTGAGGTCGGCGAGCCGGCTCGGGCCGATCACCGCCGCGCCGGCGGCCGCCAGCGCGCAGGCGGCGATGGCCGACGAAGCCGCCGGTCGCGCCCCAGCGGGGCATGATCCAGACCGCCAGGGCGATCGCCAGCAGCAGCTGGCTAAGGTCTGGCCGGCGAAGAACACGCCGGCCCAGCGCTCCGGCGTCACCGTGCGCGCGATCATCGCCACGGTGATCCACAGCATCACGCCCTCGATCGCGCCGGCCAGGCCGCGCATGACGAAGACGCCGGCGCCGCTCGCGCCAGCCGTGGCGTAGTCGACGGCCGCGAGGGTCAGCGTCGCGGCCACGCCGATCAGCTTCAGGCGCCGCGGTTTCAGCAGGATGCCGGCGAGCGCCGTGGCGACGCCCATCGTCAGCACCTCGACGGTGGCGACGAGGCCGATGTCCGGGTCGGTGAGCCGGTGCTCGTCGACCAGCGCGCCCAGCAGCACCGGCAGCACGCCCAGCACCAAGAGCGAGTTCATGCCGACGCCGAGCGCGCCGGCCGTCTCGCGTCCGCTCAGCGACGGGCCGACCGCCTCGTGGACGCGATGGTCTTCGACGCCGCTCACGCGAGGCTCAGAGCCCGGCGAGGACGGCGTCGCCCATCTCGCCGGTGGTCATCCGGCCGCCGATGTCCGGCGTCCGCGCGCCGCGGTCCAACGCAGCGTGTACAGCGCCGCGCCAGGCGGTCGGCGAGGTCGGGGCGGCCCAGCGACCAGCTGCAGCGCCATCTCGAACGACAGGATCGCCGCCAGCGGGTTGGCGATGCCCTTGCCGGCGATGTCGGGCGCCGAGCCGTGGATCGGCTCGTAAAGGCCGGGCTTGCCGGGCTCGCCCAGCGCCGCCGACGGCAGCATGCCGAGCGAGCCGGTCAGCTGCGCCGCCTCGTCCGACAGCACGTCGCCGAACAGGTTGTCGGTGACCAGCACGTCGAACTGCCGCGGGTTCTTCACCAGTTGCATGGCGGCGTTATCGGCCAGCATGTGCTCCAGCGTGACGTCCGGATACTCGCGGGCGTGCAAGGCGGTGACCACCTCGCGCCAGAAGGCGCCGGTCTCCATCACGTTGGCCTTCTCGGCCGAGGTCACCTTGTTGCGCCGCCCGCGCGCCAGCTCGAACGCCACCCGGGCCACGCGCTCCACCTCGTGCGTCGTGTAGACCTGGGTGTCGACCGCGCGCCGCTGGCCGTCCGGCAGGTCCTCGACGCCGCGCGGCTGGCCGAAGTAGACCCCGCCGGTCAGCTCGCGGACGATCATCAGGTCGAGCCCCTCGATCACCTCGCGCTTCAGGGTCGAGGCGTCGGCGAGCGGACCGTAGCAGATGGCGGGGCGCAGGTTGGCGAACACCTCCATGCCCTTGCGCAGCGCCAAGAGGCCGGCCTCGGGCCGCAGGTGGCGCGGAACCTTCTCCCAGGGCGAGGCGCCGACCGCGCCGCCCACCGCGCCCATCAGCACCGCGTCGGAGGCCTTGGCCGTGGCAAGGGTCTCGTCGGTGAGCGGGACGCCGCTCGCATCGAGGCTGGCGCCGCCGAACGCGCGTTCGTCGATGGTAAGGTCGTTGGTGATCCGCTCGGCGACCCGCTTCACCTGCGTGATGATCTCGGGACCGATCCCGTCGCCGGGTAGGAGGAGCAGCTTGGGCATCGGGGCGGTCTCGAGCGGCTGGAGTTCGCGTGCGGAGGCGACCTCGTAGGGGAAGAGACTGCGGTCGGAAACCCCGAAGCTCGGCCGCGTGGCCTCAGGCCCGCTCCAGCCAGGGCTGGGCCAGCGCGCGGCGGCCCTCGTAGGCGTCGATGTCGGCCTTGTGCTGCAGCGTCTCGCCGATCGAATCGAGGCCCTTCAGCAGCTTCTCCTTGCGTGCCGGGTCGATCTCGAAGCGGAACTGGTTGCCGGACGGCGCGGTGACGGTCTGCGCCGCCAGGTCGACCGAGAACACGTGGTTGCCGCCCTTGGCTTCGTCCATCAGCGCCCGCACCGCCTCCGCCGGCAGCGCCAAGGGCAACAGGCCGTTCTGGAAGCAGTTGTTGTAGAAGATGTCCGCGAAGCTGGGCGCGATGACGCACCGCACACCATAGTCAAGCAGCGCCCAGGGCGCGTGCTCGCGGCTGGAGCCGCAGCCGAAGTTGTCGCCGGCGATCAGCACGCCCGCGCCGGCGTAGCGCGGGTCGTTCAGCACGAAGTCGGGCTTGGCGCGGCCCTCGGCGTCGAAGCGCAGGTCGTAGAAGAGGCCCTTGCCCAGCCCCTCGCGCTCCACCGTCTTCAGGAACTGCTTGGGGATGATCTGGTCGGTGTCGAGGTTGGCCACATCCAGCGGCGCGGCCGTGGCGTGAAGCTCGGTGAAGGGGCGCATGGGTCAGATATCGTACACGTCGAGGCCGGGATAGAGCGAGAACTTACGATCGCGGCTGACGATCGTAAGGTCCTCCGTGACGGCTTGAGCGATCAGCAGCCGGTCGAATGGATCACGGTGGTGGAGAGGCAGGTCCCTGAGCTTCGCCACGTGCGCAACCTCGATCGGGAGCCCATCGGCAGCGAGCTGCCGCACCGTCTCGGCAAAGCCATACTCAAAGCCCAGGTCGAAGATCGGCGGCAACGACAGCTTGCCGATGCTGTTCTTGATCGCGATCTCGATCGCAGAGACGTGGCTCACGAATCGCTCCCCCTCTTCCACCGCGCTTCTTGCGCTCTCAGGGACGCGTCCGAGACCGAACCCGAGCAGGAGAAAGGCGTTCGTATCGAGGAGGAAGCGTCTCAAGGTGCTTCGTCGTCGCCGTAGAACATCGCCTCGATCTCAGGGTCGGGATCGTCAAAGTCGTCGGGCAGTTTCCAACCGTAGTGATCGCCGAAGCCGAAATTCGGTCTCGGCCGCGTGTCCGCCGATGTCACTGCGACCAGCTTCGCCTTTGGCTTGCCGTTCTTGGCGATGATGATTTCCTCGCCGGCGGCGGCTTCCTCGACCAGGGCCGAGAGGTCGGTCTTCGCCTCGTAGAGATTCACCTGCTTCATGCGGCTGAAGATGGCGCTCTTGACCAAGTTGGTCAAGCCTCAGTCGTCCGCGCCGGCCGGCTCGGCGCCGAGCATCAGGGTGGGCGCGCCGGGGATGCCGGAGCGGACGGTGAAGACCTTGGTGCCGGGCTTGCGGCCGCTGCGCACCTCGGAGACGTCGAAGCCGGCTTTGGCGAGGCGGGCCTGCGCCGCGTCCGGCTCGGCGACGCGCCAGGCGAGGCCCGAGAGCCGGTCGGGCGCATCGGTGGTCTCGCCGCCGAGGCGCGCACCGATCTCCACCACCGCGCCGCCGCAGCGGAAGAACATCAGGCGAGATCCCCACTGCGGGTTCGAGCGGTCGAGCCGGAAGTCGAGCCCCAGCCGCGCGCCGTAGAGCGCCACGGCGCGCTCCGGGTTGGCGGTGTTGATCACGACGTGGTCGAGCGCCACCACCGCGCCCTCGCCGGGCGGTTTCGGCGCCGAGCGGCGGGAGCGCTCGGCGAGCGCGATCGAAACGCCGTGCGAGGCGGCTGGATCGATGAAGGCCAGGCGCCAGGCGTCGGTGGAGAGCAGCGCGGCCGGCTCGGCGGTCGGGCAGCCGCGGCGCGCCAGCATGCGGCGCGTCTCGTCGAGGTCGGACACCGCGAACGCCAGCCCCCATAGCCCCTCGCCGTGCGCCTCGATCTGCGCCCGCGCCCGCTCGCCGCTCTCGCCGGGGCCTTCCGGCTGCACGATGTCGAGCGCCATGTTCTCCAGCTGGAACCAGGCGTGCCGGGCGCCCGCCGCCTCCTCGCGCCAGTCCGCCCGCCGCCCCAGCAGCGCCCCGAAGGCGCTGGCGGCGCGGTCGAGGTCGCGCACGGCGACGGCGATATGGTCCAGGGCTTCGATCATGACGTCACGCGATCTGGCGCAGCGGCTCCAAGAGGCCGGGGTTGCGTGTCAGATAACGTGCAGCCTTGTCGGTCAAGCCTGCGACGCTGGGCTTCAGCACGCCGACGGGCGCATCCTCGTCCTTCAACGCCAGGAAGACGGCGAGGGCGAAGGCCCAGCTGCGCTCGGAGAAATAGCCGTGGCGCTGCGATTGCCAGCCCTGGATGCCCGCGCCCTGGAACTGGCCGAACTCGAACGCCGAGTTCGCGCCGAAGACGGCGAAGCCGCTGTAGGCCACGCAGAGCTCGGTGCTCAGTTCATGCGCCTCGCGGCCGCCCGGCATTGCGCCCCCCAGCGCGGCGCGGGCGATCAGGTAGTGCGAGAGCTCGTGCGCCAGCGTGGCGATCAGCGTCCGCGGCTGGTCGACCAGGTCGAGCGCGTAGCTGACGATCGGCCGGCCATCCTCGACCCGGAATGTCCCGGACGGGTCGTTGGGCCCCTTGAGCATCGCCAGCCCGCCCAGGTCGGCGTGGGCCGGGCGGCGCTCATAGCTTTCCAGCACGCACGCCGAGTCGTGGATCCCCATCCAGCGGCAGACCATGTCGAAGATGTAGCGCCCGCGCTCGGCGCCCTCGGTGTCGGTCGGCGGGAAGAAGTCCTTGCTCGGCAGCACCAGCGGCGTGCGTTTCAACCGCGCCATGCCGCCGTGCGCGCGCATCAGCCACGCCCAGGTCTCGAGGCTCCACGCCTCCAGCGCCTTCTCGAGGAAGGTCGACTTGCCGAACAGCCCCATGCCCCGCCGCTCCCCTGACGGGAAGGAACATTACAAGAACTCTCGGACGTCCGCAATGTGGCCGGCGAAGGCGGCGGCGGCGGCCATCATCGGGCTCATCAGGTGGGTGCGGCCGCCGCGGCCCTGGCGACCCTCGAAGTTGCGGTTGGAGGTTGAGGCGCAGCGCTCGCCGGGCGCCAGGCGGTCGGGGTTCATGCCGAGGCACATCGAGCAGCCCGGCTCGCGCCAGTCGAAGCCGGCGGCGCGGAACACCTCGTCGAGCCCCTCGGCCTCGGCCTGCTCTTTCACCAACCCGGACCCCGGCACCACCATGGCGGTCACGTGGCTGGCGACCCGCCGCCCGCCCTCGGTCGCCGTCCTCGCGATCGCCGCTGCGGCGCGCAGGTCCTCGATGCGACTGTTGGTGCACGAGCCGATGAAGACGCGGTCGATCCGGGCGCTCTGGATCGGCTGGCCCGGCTCGAGGCCCATGTAGTCGAGCATGCGTCCGACCTGCGTCGCCCGCGCCTCGTCGAAATCGGCGGGATCGGGGACGACGCCATCAATGGCGACCACATCCTCGGGGCTGGTGCCCCAGGTGACCATCGGCGCGAGCTGGGAGACGTCGATGACGACCTCGCGGTCGAAGCTGGCCTCCGGGTCGCTGACGAAGCTCTTCCAGTACGGCAGCGCCATCTCCCAGGCGCCGGCCTTTGGCGTGGCCGGCCGGCCCATCAGATAGGCGAAGGTGGTCTCGTCCGGGGCCACCAGGCCGCCGCGCGCGCCGGCCTCGATCGTCATGTTGCAGAGCGTCATCCGCGCTTCCATCGAGAGCGCACGCACCGCATCGCCGGCGTACTCGATCACGTGGCCGGTGCCGCCGGCGGTCCCGATCCGCCCGATCATCGCCAGCGCGAAGTCCTTCGCGCCGACGCCCGCCTGCGGGGTCCCGACGAAGCTCACCCGCATGTTCTTCGACTTCATCTGGCGCAGCGTCTGGGTGGCGAGCACATGCTCGACCTCCGAGGTGCCGATGCCCTGCGCCAGCGCGCCGAACGCGCCGTGGGTCGAGGTGTGGCTGTCGCCGCAGACGATCGTCATGCCAGGCTGGGTGCGGCCCTGCTCGGGACCCACCACGTGGACGATGCCGTTGCGCAGATCGCCCATCGGGAAGAACTCGATCCCGGCCTCGGCGACGTTGCGCTCCAGCGTCTGCAGTTGCAGGCGCGCCTCGGCGTCGGCGACCGCGGCGACGCCGAGCGCCTGGTTCTCAGTCGGCACGTTGTGGTCGGCCACCGCCAGCGTGCGGTCCGGCCGCCGCACCCCGCGGTGCGCGGCCCTGAGGCCCGCGAACGCCTGCGGCGTCGTCACTTCGTGGATCAGGTGGAGGTCGATGTAGAGGATCGACTCGCCGTTTGGGTCGGTCGAGACGAGGTGCGCGTCCCAGATCTTGTCGTAGAGGGTCTTGCCGGGCATGGCGCGGATGTAAGGTCTGGCGCCCCCCGACGTCCAGCGCTCGCGGCCCTACTTGCGGGGGGCCCGGTCGCGGCTTCAGCGCAAAACGGAGACTGGCCAGCGCTGGCGAGCAGCGAAAAGCCCGCGGCCGCCGGCGCGGCCAGACCTCCGGATTGGCTTGGCGTTACTCGCCCGCCCCGATCCCCGCCTCTACTTCGCCGATCGCCTGCTTGGTGAGGTTGAGCGCATTGACGCGATGGCCGCCCTTGTCGTGCAGCGCCACCTGCAGCTCGCCCTTCGCCAGGTTCAGGTCGGCCAGGGCGTTGCGCATGTGCGGTTGATTGCCCTGCGACAGACCGACCCCGTACCCCAGGCCCATCGCCGCCACCAGAACGCCCACTGCCAGAGGCGCTTTTGCTTTCATCTTCATGGGTTTGCCCCTTCCTGCCCTTGGGTCGTGATCGACCCACGGCGAAGCTTAGCCCTGATCCGGGCAAAGGCAACCTTGGGTGAGCGTCGCTCCCCGGCCGACCGCCCCTGGCGAGCCTCAGGCGATGCCGGCGCGCAGCAGGTCGTGCATGTGCACCGCGCCGACCAGGCGGCCGGCCTCGCAGACGAACATCAGCTGGAACGGTCTTTCGCGCTCGTTCATCAGCCGCATCGCCGCGCTGGCGAGCAGGGTCGGCTCGACCGACACCGGCGTGCGGGTCATGTAGTCGGCGACTGGCGAGGCAAGATCCGCCTTGCCCAGCGAGCGGCGCACATCGCCGTCGGTGAACGCGCCGACGAGGCGGCCCGCCTCGTCCACGATCGCCACGCCGCCGTACCAGACGTGGGCGGTGATGGCCTCGATCGCCTCGGCGAAGGTCGCGTCCAGACCCACCCGGGGGACCGTGTCGCCGACGCCCATCAGGTCGGCCACGGTCACCAGTTGCGCGCCCAGCTTGCCGCCCGGATGGAAGGCGTGGAAGTCGCGGGCCGAGAATCCACGCGCCTCCAGCAGCGCGACCGCCAGCGCGTCGCCTAAGGCCAGTTGCATGGTGGTGGAGGTGGTGGGCGCGTTGGTGATCGTGCAGGCCTCCTCGGCCGCCGGCAGCACGAAGGCGAGGCTGGCGGCCTTGACGAGGGCGCTGTCGGGCCCCGACGCCACGGCGACCAGCTGCACGCCGAAGCGCTTGCAGTAGTGGATGACGTCGCGCAGCTCCGGCGTCTCGCCCGACCGCGAGAAGGCCAGCACCACGTCGCCGGCGCCGATCATGCCGAGGTCGCCGTGGCTGGCCTCGGCCGGGTGCAGGAAGAAGGCCGGCGTGCCGGTGGAGGCCAGCGTGGCGGCCACCTTGCGGGCGATGTGGCCGCTCTTGCCCATCCCGGTGACGACCACGCGCCCCTTCGCCGCCAGCAGCATGTCGACCGCCTGCGCGAACGGCGCGCGCAAGCTGGTCTGCAGCGCGGCGGCGAGTGCGGCGAGACCGTCGATCTCGGCCGTCAGCGTGCGCGCCGCCGAGTCGGCGTGATCGTTCGCATCGGTCTTGGGAGCGTTTTCGGCCAACGGGCTCTCCTCGGCGCGCTCCCTAGTCTAGCGCTCCGTCATCTTTGCTTCAAAGTCGACACATCCGTAGCCGAAACAGTCGGTTACGAGGATTGTGTCGCCGGTTTCAGACGGGCGCCCTAGTTCAGGACCGTTGCCTTGCGGCGCCTCCAGCGGTCCCATGATTCCATTCATCGATTTAGCGGCCCAACAGGTCCGACTGAAGCCGCGCATCGACGCGGCGATCCAGAACGTGCTCGCCCACGGCCTCTACATCATGGGGCCGGAAGTGCGCGAGTTCGAGGCGCAACTGGCCGAGTTCGGCCGCGCCCAATTCGCGCTCTCCTGCGGCAACGGCACCGACGCGCTCGCGCTGCCGCTGATGGCCTGGGAGATCGGCGCGGGCGACGCGGTGTTCTGCCCGTCGTTCACCTTCGCCGCGACGCCCGAGGTGATCCCCTGGACCGGCGCGACGCCGGTGTTCGTCGACATCCTGGAGGGCACCTACAACCTCGATCCCGACCACCTGGAAGCCGCCATCGAGGCGGTGAAGGCCAAGGGCGAGCTGAGGCCCGCTGCGGTGATCGCCGTCGACCTGTTCGGTCAGCCGGCCGACTACCCGCGCCTCTCGCAGATCTGCCGCCGCCACGGCCTGAAGCTGATCGCCAACTCCGCCCAGGGCTTCGGCTGCACCCTCTATGGCGAGCATCCGGTGCGCTGGGCCGATGCGGTCACCACCAGCTTCTTCCCGGCCAAGCCGCTCGGCGGCTACGGCGACGGCGGCGCGGTGCTGACCGACGATGCGGCGCTGTACGAGCGAATGGATTCGCTGCGCGTCCACGGCAAGCTGGTGAAGAGCGACATCAACGGCCACCCGCTGCAGCACGATCCGAAGTACCTCAACCAGCGGATCGGCATGAACTCGCGGCTCGATACGCTGCAGGCCGCCATCCTGATCGAGAAGCTCGGCGTGTTCGCCGAGGAGATCGAGCTGCGCCAGGACGTCGCCCAGCGCTACCACGAGGGCCTGAAGGGCCACGTCTGCGCGACGCCGAGGGTGATCGAGGGCGGCCAGTCGGTCTGGGCCCAGTACGTGGTCGAGCACCACGACCGCGACGGCCTCGCCGCCCACCTGAAGACGCTGGGCATTCCGACCGCCGTCTATTACCCGGTGCCGATGCACCGCCAGATCCCCTACGCCCGCTTCCCCATGGGCCCCGGCGGCCTGCCGGTCTCCGAAGCCAAGGCCGAGCGCGTGCTGGCCCTGCCGATGCACGCCTACCTGACCGAGGACGTGCAGGACCAGATCATCGAAGGCGTGCGCGGCTACAACGGCAGCGCCGAGGCCGAAGCGGCGTAAGACCTGCCGGTGGGGCACGATGCGGATCGCCGTCGCGACGAGCGCTAACCCCGCTCCCGCTCCAGCATCGCTTCCAGCGTCGCCAACTCGTCCGCCTCGCGCGCCGGCTTGTCCCAGCGGATGCGGCTGATCCGGGGGAACCGCATGGCGACGCCGGAGCTGGTGGCGGGTGGAGCGTTGCAGGCCTTCGAAGGCCACTTCCAGCACGAGGCCGAAGTCGCGGTCGGCGCGCACCGCTGCGCACCGGGCCGAAGCGTTCGACCGTGTGGTCGCGCACGAACTTGTCGAGCAGCTTCAGCTCCTCGTCGGTGAAGCCGAAATAGGCCTTGCCGACCGGCGTCAGGCTGCGCTGCCCCGCTTCGTCCTCGCGCCAGACCCCGAAGGTGTAGTCGGAGTAGAAGCTCGAGCGCTTGCCGTGGCCGCGCTGGGCGTACATCAGCACCGCGTCGATCAGGTGCGGGTCGCGCTTCCACTTGAACCACGGCCCCTTCGGCCGGCCGGCCTCGTAGATCGAGTCCCAGCGCTTCAGCATGACGCCCTCGGCGTTGCGCGGATCGCCCTGCGGCGGGTCGGCGCGCAGGGCCGCCAGCTCGGCCCAGGTCTCGAACGGCTGCAGCGGCGAAAGGTCGATGCGCGGCGATCGGCTCGCGGCGACGAACGCCTCCAGCCGCGCGCGGCGCTCGGCGAACGGCAGCTGGCGGATGTCGTCCTCGCCGTCGAGCAAGAGGTCGTAGGCGCGGATGCCGGCCGGGTAGGCGGCCATCAGCTTGGCGTCGGCGGTCTTGCGGTTCAGCCGCTGCTGCAGGTCGCCGAACGGCGCGACGCGTCCGCCCCGCAGCACCAGCAGCTCGCCGTCGATCACGCCCTCGAAGTTCAAGCGCCCCGACCACGTCCGGGAACGCCGCCGAGACGTCCTCGCCGGTGCGGCTCCAGAGCCGGATCTCGCCGCGCTCGCTACCGCCTGCACGCGGATGCCGTCCCACTTCCACTCCGCCGCGTAGTCGGCCGGATCGAGCCTGGCGAAGTCGACCGGCTCGTCGATCGCCTGCGCCAGCATCACCGGCCGGAAGCGGCCCGGCGCGTCCGGCGACGGGCGCTCGGAGCGGCCCTCCAGCCAGGCGAACAGGTCCTCGTAAGGGGGCCTCAGCACATGCCAGACCTCCTCGATCTCGGCGACATCGACGCTGCCGCCATGGACCGTGGCCATATCCGCGCACGCCTGCTTGGCGAGCCGCGCCGAGAGCCCAACCCGCAGGCCGCCGGTCAGCAGCTTCAGCAGCGCCCAGCGCCCGTCCGCGTCGAGCGCATCGAGCCAGCCCTCGATCAGGCCCTGAACCTCGCTGCGCGCCGCGGTGCGCAGCGCCTCCACCACCTCCGAGAGCTCCGGCTCGCGGTTGGCGCCGGGCTTCGCCGGCCAGACCAGCGCCACCGTCTCGGCGAGGTCGCCGACGAAGTCGTAGGACCAGCCGAACAGCACCGGATCCATCCGCGCCTCGACCGCCTTGCGGATCGCGGCCGGCTTGGCGGCGCTCGAAGGTCAGCTGCGCCGGTCAGCGCCGCCAGCGCCCAGCCGCGGTCGGGATCCGGCGTCTCGCGCAGGAAATCGCGCACCAGCGTCAGCTTGGCGTTGCGCCCTTGGGTCAGCGACAGTCGGTCGAGCAGGCGGGCGAAGGCGCGCATCTAGGCCGCGTTGGCGGTCTCGGATGGCGATCCTTCGGAGCGTGCGTCGAAGCGGCTTCGCGCCGCCTCGATCTCGCCGATGTGGCCGCGCGCCCAGGCGCCCAGCGCGTCCACCGGCTCCCACAGCGAGTGGCCGAGCGGCGTCAGCTCGTAGTCGACGCGTGGCGGCACGGTCGGAAAGACCGTGCGGGTGACGAGCCCGTCGCGCTCCAACCCGCGCAGCGTCAGCGTCAGCATGCGCTGCGAGATGCCGCCGACCAGCCGCTTGATCTCGTTGAACCGTCTCGGGCCGTCGCCGAGCAGCGCGACGATCAGCACGGTCCACTTGTCGCCGACCCGCGCCAGCACCGAGGAGACGGCGCGGCAGTCGGACGACTGCGGATCGAGGTGGGGACCGGGCATGAGCGCTCTCCTGGGACGGGCCACTGGGTTACTTTGGTGTGCTCCGGTATCCCAGATGTGGCTTCTTGCGGAGGTTGGCAACGGTCACTCCGCTAGCCTGAGGCACAATTTGTGACCGACATTGGCTCAGGCGCATCAAGCAGCCCTCTCCCGCCGGTGGGGCGAGGGCTGCTTTGGTGGCTAACCGGCTGCATTCGGCGCGACCGGGGCCTTTTTCCGCCGCGCGACCCACCACACGATCGGCGCGCCGACGAGCGCAAACGGCAGCAGGAACGAGGCGACCCAGACCAGCGCCGCCAGGCCGGCGTAGACGTTGCCCATGAAGCCGCGCTCGGCCGTCTGCAGCGGCGCGGAGTCGCCCTTCGGCGAGGCCACCGCCGGCGAGGCGTAGGCGACGGTCACCGTCTGCATGACGATGCGGGTCTTCATCGCCGCCAGTTCCGACGCGGCCTGGTCCATCTCGCCCTGCACGCGGGTGATCTCCTGCTCGACCTGCAAGGTGTCCTGCAGGCTCGAGGTGCGGCGCTTCATCAGCTGGGCGAGCCGGGCCTCCTCGTCGGCGCGGGCGCGCTGGGCGGCCTCGGTGTCGACGATGTCGCTCGAGAGGTCGTCGCTGTCGGTGGCGGCCGCGTCGATGCGGCCGCCGAGGTCCTTGGCGTCGGCCTCGGCGCGGCGTGCGGAACACCCGCATCCAGGCCGGCGTGGCGCGCAACGTCAGCTCGGCGGCGGCCTTCTCGTCGCCGTCGGCCGAGGCGTTGGCGCCCAGCACCTGGCACTGGTCGGGGCCGGCCCGTTCACAGGCCTCCTGGTGGCTCTCCATCAGCGGCCGCACCTGATCGGCGGGCACGACGAGCCCGAGCTTGTACGCCAGCGCCAGCATCGGCGGCTGAGGGGCGGTCGCCGGCGCTGCGTCGCGCTCGGCGCGGGCATCGGGCGCGGCGTCGTCCGCCGCACCGACGCCTTCGCCGGACTGTGTCGGGAACGGCTGTGCAGCAGCCGACTTGGCGCCGCTCGGGCCGCCGGCGGCCGTCGTCGACGGTGGCGGCGCGGGCGGTTTGGTCTCGGTAAGGCTCTGCTGCTTGCAGGCGACCGTCAGCGCCAGGGCTGAGACGGCCATCAGGGACACGGTTCGGTTCATCACGGCGTCCTCCTTCGGGATCACGGACGCGTGAAGTATGATCACGGACGCGTGATCGTCGCACGTGACAAAGCGCTAATCTCTCCTCAGTCCTCCTCGTCCTCGTAGCCGACCAGCGCCAGGGCCCGGGCCGGCTGGCCGCTCAGGTCGCACCAGCGGGCCAGCGCTTCCTCGCGGCCGTGGGTGATCCACACTTCGCCGGGCGCCAGCTCGGCGAGCGTGCCGGTGAGCTCGTCCCAGTCGGCGTGGTCGGAGATGACGAGGGGCAGCTCGACGGCGCGCTGGCGGGCCCGGGCCCGCACCCGCATCCAGCCTGAGGCGAACGCGGTGACCGGATCGGCGAAGCGGCGCGTCCAGCGGTCGGCCAGCGCGCCCGGCGGCGCGATCACGATCTCGCCGGCGAAGTCGGCCTTCTTCGCCTCGGTGGTGGCCGGCGCGAGCGGTCCCAGGTCGATGCCGAAGTCCTCGTAGAGCGCGTTCAGCCGCTCGAACGCGCCGTGCACATAGATGGTCCGCTCCCAGCCCGCCTCGCGTAAGAGGCAGATGATTCGCTGCGCCTTGCCGAGCGCGTAGGCGCCGACCAGGTGGGTGCGCTCCGGGAACTGCTCGATGGAGCGCAGCACCTTGCGCACCTCCTCGGCGGCGTCCGGATGGCGGAACACCGGCAGGCCGAAGGTCGCCTCGGTGACGAAGACGTCGCACGCCACCGGCTCGAACGGCGGGCAGGTGGGATCGCGCCGCCGCTTGTAGTCGCCGGAAACCACGATGGTCATGCCCTGCCAGCGCACCACCACCTGCGCCGAGCCCAGCACGTGGCCGGCCGGGACCAGCGTCACCTCCACCCCGTCGCGGGCGATGGTCTCGCCGTAGGCCATCGCGCGCACCGTGCCGGCGAAGCCCTCGCCATAGCGCGCGGCCATGATCGCCAGCGTCTCGGGCGTCGCGGCCACTGTCTCGTGGCCGGCGCGGGCGTGGTCGGCATGGCCGTGGGTGATCACCGCCCGCGCCACCGGGCGCGCCGGATCGATGTAGAAGTCGCCCGGCGGGCAGTAGAGGCCGGCGGGCCGCGGGCAGATCAGGCTCTCGGGGCGGATCATGGCTCCCAGATATAGGCGCGGCTTTCGCGACGCGGCGTCAGCACCCTATAGGGAGCCGCATGACCGACGAGACCCGCGCGTCCGACGCCGAGCCGATGAGCGACGCCATGCGCGGCGACCTCGCGCATCGCGGCACCGCGCTCTCGCTGGCGCTGGGCTTCGAGACGCTGACCGATCGGGCCACCCCCACCATGCGCGCGCCGTTCCGCGCCGACCTGGTCGGCGATCCGGAGGGCGGCGGTCTGGCCGGTGGGGTGATCTTCGCGCTGCTGGACCAGACCTGCGGCATGGCGATCAGCATCGCGCTGCGCGGCCGCGCCGAGGGAGAGGGGCGCGAGCCGCAGCTGGGCGGCATGGCGACGCTGGACTTCCGCCTCGACCACATCCGCCCGCCGCGCGCCGGCGCCGCGGTGACTGCGGAGGCGCAGTGCCTGAGCCTGGCCGGCGACGTCGCGGTGGTGCGCGGCTGGGCTTACGAGGACGACCGCACCGACCCGATCGCCGCCGCCCAGGCCGCCTTCATGATCACCCACCTGCCGCCCGAGCAGCTCGCCGAGGCGCGGCTGGCCTGGGAACGCGCCAGCGCGGCGCGACCATGAGCGAGGCCGTCGCTATCACCGGCGCGCTGCTGGACGCCTGGCCCTATGCGCGCTTCCTGGGCGTGCGGCTGGAGGCCGGCGAGGCCGGCCCGCTCGCCGTGCTGCCGTTCGACCCGCAAGCTGATCGGCAACCCTATCCTGCCGGCGCTGCACGGCGGCGTGGTCGCCTCGTTCCTGGAACTGGCGGCGCTCGCGAAGCTCGACGCGGCGGGCCGCCGCGCCCGCACCATCGACATCACCGTCGACTACCTGCGCCCCGCCCGCCCGGTCACCTTCTACGCCGAAGCCCGCATCCTGAAGCTGGGCCGCCGGGTCGCCAACCTGGCGGTGGAAGCCTGGCAGGAGGACCGCGACAGCCCGGTCGCGGCCCTGCGCGGGCACTTCATGATCCTCGGGTAGCGCCGCCCGCGCCGCAGACCGCACCGCAAATAGTAATGCCGATTTTCAACCCCCCACATCCCGCTCATCCCGGCGAACGCCGGGACCCAGGCAGGACTGTGTTGGAGGGCGCGGACCGTGCCGCTGCGGCGCGCACTCACTCTCAGGTCGGCTCGCCCTGCACTCAGTCCTGCCTGGGTCCCGTCGTTGCGCCGGGATGAGCGGGTATTGGGGGCTAGCTAGGTGGCGGGAACGCCCAGCGCCGCCGCGTTCTCGATCTCCACCGGCTCGATCTCGTCCGCCGGCGCGAAGCCGAACACCCGGCCGTAGAAGTCGAGCTCGGCTTCCTTGGCGCGGATCATGTGCTCGGCTCGGCGGAAGCCGTGGCCCTCGCCGGGGAACTCGATGTAGGCGACCGGCACGCCCTTCGCCTTCAGCGCGTCGCGGATCATGTAGGCCTGGTTGGGCGGCACCACCGGGTCCTCGGCGCCCTGCAGGATCAGCAGCGGCGCGGTGAACGTGCCGAGGTGGTTGATCGGCGAGCGGGCGTCGTAGACCGCCTTGGCCGCCGGCCAGGGCCCGATCAGGCCGTCGAGGTAGCGGCTCTCGAACTTGTGGGTGTCGCGGGCCAGCGCCTCCAGGTCGGCGACGCCGAAGAAGTCGCCGCCGGCGGCGAAGACGTCCGACTGCGAGAGCGCCGCCAGCACCGTGAAGCCGCCGGCGCTGCCGCCGTGGATGGCGATGCGTTTCGGGTCGACCTTGCCGGCGTCGGCCAGGTAGCGCGCCGCGGCGATCACGTCCTCGACGTCGACGATCCCCCACGCGCCGTCCAGCAGCTGGCGGTAGGCGCGGCCGTAGCCGGACGAGCCGCCGTAGTCGACGTCGACCAGCGCAAAGCCGCGCGTCGTCCAGTACTGGACGCCGAGGCTGAACGCCCCCGACGCGCCGCCGGTCGGCCCGCCGTGCGCCTGCACGATCAGCGGCGGCTTCTCGCCCGGCCGGCGCGCGCGAAGTCAGCGTTCAGCGGCGGGTAGTAGAGCGCGTGGGCGGTCCGCCCGTTCGCGCTCGGAAAGCTGATGGGCTCTGCGCGGGAGACGTACGGCGCGGCCAGCGTCGTCGGCGAGGGACGGCGCACCAGCTCGAAGCCGCCGGTGACGATGTCGACCACGATCAGCGCCGCGGGCTCGGTGGACGATCCGGCCAGCATGGCGACGTGCGTTCCGTCCACCGCCTGCAGCGCGCCGAAGGCCATGAACGGCAGGTCGAGCTTGCGGGTCTGACCGCCGGCCCGGTCCACCAGCCAGAGCCGCTCGCCGCCCGCTTCCTCCACGGCGGCCAGCAGGCGATCGCCGGCGACGGCGGCGTAGTTCGACTGGCCGAGCGACCAGAGCGGGGCGCCGAACTCATGCTCGGCGGGCGCCAGCTGGCGGGTCCGGCCATCGCGGTCGTCGTAGAGGTTCCACCAGCCGGTCTCGTCGGAGAGCCAGGTCAGCGCCCCGTGCGGCCCCCACTGCGGGTCGATCGCCGAGATTTGCGCGCCGCCGGCGATCTGGCGCACGTTCGCCAGGCCCTGGCCGGTCAGGTCGGCCACGCAGAGCCGCGTCGCGTCCCAGGGCATCGCCGGGAAGTCCCAGGCGATCCAGCAAAGCCGTTCGCCGTCCGGGCTGACGCGCGGATAGGCGACGAAATCGCTGTCGCCATAGAGCACCTCGCCGGCGCCGCCCTCGGCCGGGAGGCGGACGACGGCGTTCCTGACATGGGCCGGGTCGGTGTGGTCCTCGCGCACCGCGATCAAACCGCCGCCCGGCGCCGGCACGGCGTCGGCCCAGCGATAGCCCTCCGGCGTCATCGGCGCCGGCGCGGCCTCGCCGGCCTGCCGGTAGAGCTTCTGGTCGCGGAAGTTGCGAGAACCACAGGCCATCCGGCGCCACCGCATACGACCCGCCGCCGTACTCGTGGACCCGGGTGCGGACGTTGAAGCCTTCAGGCGTCAGCTGCTTCACGGCGCCCGCGCCATCGCGGGTCATCGCGACCAGCCGGCCGCCCTCCGCCGGCCGCGTCTCCAGCCAGTAGAGCCGTCCGTCGGCGACCCGCGGCTCAGCGACGCCGATCGCGCCTTCGGCGAGGCTGGCGGCGGTGACCGGCGAGACCCAGCTTCCGTATGGTCTGATCTCGGCCACGATCCCGCCTTCCCTGCCGCGCCAAGCCATGCACCCGTTGGCGGCATTGACCCTGGCGGGCCCACCCATTACGCCGCTCGCCCCATGCTTCAAGGCCTCACCCATCTGGCGCGGCAGGCGCGGCCGTGGACCTTCGCCGAGGCCCGCAACCTCCTGGCGCGGGTGCTGAAGACGCGCCTCGCGGACGACGCCGAGCGCGATCTGGCGGCCACGCTGATCGCCGCCGACCGGTGGGACGAGTTGCTGGCGACGCTGCCGGCGCTGCGGCGGCCGGTGGTGTTCCAGTGCGGCTACGGCGCCTCGGGCCTGCCGCACGTCGGCACCTTCGGCGAGGCCGCGCGCCCGACCATGGTGCGCGCCGCCTTCCGCGCGCTGACCAACGACGCCATCCCGACCAGGCTGATCGTGTTCTCCGACGACATGGACGGCCTGCGGAAAATCCCCCCGAACCTGCCGCACCAGGACTGGCTGGAGGAAGACCGCGACAAGCCGGTCACCAGCGTTCGCGACCCGTTCGAGGAGGCGGCGAGCTTCGGCGCCTACAACAACGCCCGGGCCCGCGCCTTCTTCGACTCGTTCGGCTTCGACTACGAGTTCATCTCCGCCACCGACTTCTACCGGTCGGGCCGGATGGACGCGGTGCTGCTGACCATCCTGGAGCGGTTCGACGCCGTGCAGGCGGTGATGCTGCCGACCCTGGGGCCGGATCGGCGCGCCACCTATTCGCCGTTCCAGCCGATCAGCCCGACGACCGGCCGGGTGCTCTACACACCGACGCTGGAGCGCAACGTCGAGCGCGGCACGATCGTCTTCGCCGACGAGGACGGCAGCCTGGTCGAGGCGCCGGTGACCGGCGGCCACGTCAAGCTGCAGTGGCGCCCGGACTGGGCGGCGCGCTGGACCGCGCTCGGCGTCGACTTCGAGATGTCCGGCAAGGACCTGGTCGAACTCGTTCCGTATCTCGGCGAGGCTGATGCCGCTGCTGGGCGGCGTGGCCCCGGAGACGCCGCACTTCGAGCTCTTCATGGACGAGCACAACCAGAAGATCTCCAAGACCAAGGGCAACGGCCTGACCATGGAGGCGTGGCTGCGCTACGGCGGCCCCGACAGTCTCGCCTACTACATGTTCACCTCGCCGAAGACCGCCAAGCGGCTCTATTTCGACGTGATCCCGAAGGCCACCGACGAGTACCTGCAGCACCTGGAGAGCTACAATCGGGCGCGAGCCGAGGGCTCGAACGCGGCCAATCCGCTCGACAATCCGGTGTGGAGCGTCACCGCGGGCGATCCGCCGGCCAGGGGCTCGCCGATCTCGTTCTCGCTGCTCCTGAACCTCGTCACGGTGGTGGGCAGCGGCGATCCGGCGGTGATCTGGGGGTTCCTCGCGCGCTACCTGCCCGGTGCGAGCCCCGAAAGCGAGCCGATGCTGGCGCGCCTCGTCGACTACGCCATCCACTACTACGAGGACTTCGTGCTGCCGGCGAAGACCTACCGCTCCGCCACGGAGGCCGAGCGCGCCGCGTTCGCCGACCTGGTGCGCGCGCCTGAAGGCGCTGCCCGCCGACTGCCAGGACGGCGAGGCGATCCAGAACGAGGTCTACGAGGCCGGCAAGGCGGCCGGCTTCGAGCCGCTGCGCGCCTGGTTCCAGGCGCTCTACGAAGTGCTGCTCGGCCAGAGCCAAGCCCCGCGCTTCGGCTCGTTCGCCGCGATCTACGGGCTGGGAAACACCATCACGCTGATCGAAAAGGCGCTGGCGTAGCCTCCCTTCTTCAGAACCACACATCCCGGACGCAGCGGCCGTCGCGCGGCAGGTCCTCGAAAGTCTCCAGCCCGTCGAAGTGGTCCAGCACGATCGCGGCCACCGCGTCCGGCTCGGCCAGGCGCAGGTTGACCGCGATGCGGATGCGTCCGTCGTCGTTCGGCGCCAGGCCGCGCCAGTAGACGACGCAGCCGCAGGTCTCGCAGAAATGGAAGTCCAGGGGGGACTTGTCGCTCCGCACGTAGGCCCGAGTCGGACCGGAGACGCGGATGTCCTCGCCGTCGTGTCCGTAGGCCCACAGCACGCCGTAGCGACGGCAGACGGTGCAGTTGCAGGCGGTCGCCAACTCCGGGACCGCATCGATGCGCCAGCGGGCCGCGCCGCAGTGACAGGATCCTTCGATCACGCTCGGTCTCCTTCCGCCTCGCCGCAACGGATAACTCGCAGCCCGGCCATCGGCGTCAGGAGCAGCGCAAAGTTGTCGGCGAGCTTGACCTTTTTCGGCGCGAACCGCTTGATGGGGCGCCGCACGCGTGCGGCGACAAACGCGGCCCTGGCCCTCCCCTGCCGGACCGACCGACGAATCGCAACCAGACGCGCAAGGCGAGCGTGAGTATGAGCGATCCGAAACCGGCGCCCAGCGGGGGACGCGAGCGCGGCAGGCCGCCCTACCATCTCGCCCCCTGGGTCGCGATGGCGGCGATGGCCGCCGCCACGCTGTGGCCGCGCCGGCGCCGCAAGGCCGAGGGCCCGGCTCCGCCGCGCGCGCCGACGCCGGCCGAGCTCGACCGCGCCGAGCCGGGCAGAGGGCGCTGCGCCGGCTGGCCGCTCGGCATCCCGCCGCTGGGCTGGAAGGACATCTTCTGGCGCACCTACCGCGAGATGGGCCGCGACCGGCTGCCGGCGCTGGCCGGCGGCGTCACCTTCTACCTGCTGCTGGCCACCTTCCCGGCCATCGCCGCCTTCGTCTCGCTCTACGGCATCTTCTCCGACGTCGGCGCCGTCGAGCGCCAGCTCACCCACCTCAACTCAATCCTGCCGGCCGACGCCGTCACCCTGATCGGCGGCCAGATGATCCGCATCGCCGCCCAGCGCCACGTCACCCTGGGCGCCGCGTTCGTGGCCTCGACGCTGCTGTCGGTCTGGAGCGCCAACGCCGGCATGAAGGCGCTCTTCGATGGCCTCAACATCACCTACGACGAGACCGAGAAGCGCGACTACCTGCACCGCAGCCTGATCACCTACGCCGCGACGCTGGCGGGGCTGGTGTTCATCGGCCTGGTGGTCAGCGTGCTGATCGGCGCGCCGGTGTTCTTCCACGGGCTGGGCCTGCGGCGCTTCGGGGTGTGGTGGGGACCGGTGCGCTGGCTGACGGTCTTCCTGATGTCGGCGATCACCTTCACGCTGCTCTATCGCTACGGCCCCAGCCGCCGGCATGCGCGCTGGCAATGGGTGGGATTCGGCGGGGTCGGCGCGGCGGCGGTGTGGCTCGCGGTTTCGCTGAGCTTCTCGTGGTACGTCAACAACTTCTCCCATTTCGGGGTCACCTACGGCTCGCTTGGCGCGATGATCGCCTACATGCTGTGGGTGTGGATGACCGCGATGGTGATCCTCACCGGCGGCGAGCTGAACTCCGAGATCGAGCACCAGACCGCCATCGACACCACCATCGGGGCCACGATGCCGATCGGCGAGCGCGGCGCGACGATGGCCGACACCGTCGGCAAGGCCTTCACCACCTCCCCGCGCGAAGCCGCCGACTGGTTCACCGCCTTCCTGCTGCGCCAGGTCGGCTACGTGGCGAGCTTCCTGCGCCGCATCGGCCGCTTCGCGGCTTAGGGCGCCGCAGGTCCCCCTCGTCGCCTCCGACGATGCCTCCCCGCGGAGGGGGCCCCCGGCGCCCGCCTACCCGAAGCTCTCTTCCAAACTCGCCAGCCGCGCCGCCTGGTCCTCGGCGATCAGCGGGTTGATCACCTCGTCGAGCGCCTCGCCCTCGATCACCTTGGGCAGGTTGTACAGCGTCAGGCCGATGCGGTGGTCGGTGACCCGGCCTTGCGGGAAGTTGTAGGTGCGGATGCGCTCGGAGCGGTCGCCGCTGCCGATCTGCGCCTTGCGCGCCTCCGAGCGCTCGGTGGCCTGCGCGTCGCGCTGGCGCTCGTAGAGCCTCGCCTTCAGCACCTTCATCGCCCGCGCCCGGTTCTGGTGCTGCGACTTCTCCGACGAGGTGACGACGATGCCCGATCGGCAGGTGGGTGATGCGCACCGCCGAGTCGGTCTTGTTGACGTGCTGGCCGCCGGCGCCGGACGAGCGGTAGGTGTCGATGCGGATGTCGGCGTCGTTCACCTCGATGTCGACGTCCTGCGGCTCCGGCAGCACCGCGACGGTGGCGGCCGAGGTGTGGATACGGCCCTGCGCCTCGGTCTGCGGCACCCGCTGCACGCGGTGCACGCCGCTCTCGAACTTCAGCCGCCCGAAGACGCCGTCGCCGCTGATCGAGGCGATGATCTCCTTGTAGCCGCCCATCTCGCCTTCGCTCTCGCTCTCCACCTCGACCTTCCAGCCGTGGGTCGGCGCGTAGCGCTGGTACATGCGGAAGAGATCGCCGGCGAAGATCGCCGCCTCGTCGCCGCCGGTGCCGGCGCGCACCTCGAGGATCGCCGAGGCGTTCTCGTCGGCGTCGCGCGGCGCCAGCAGCAGGGCGAGCGCGTGCTCCAGCGCCGGCTCGGTCTCGGCAAGCTCGGCCAGCTCGTCGCGTGCGAGCTCGGCCATCTCGGCGTCGTCGCCGGCGCCGAGCGCCTCCAGCTCGGCGCGCTGGCGTTGCAGCGCGTCCAGCCGCTCGGCGGCCTCGGCGACCGGCTTCAGCTCGGCGTGCTCCTTGGCGAGCCGCACCAGCTCGGTCCCGTCGCTGGTCGCGCCCATGCGCGCCTCCACTTCCTGGAAGCGGGCGAGAACCTGTTCGAGCCTGGCCTTGGGAAGGCGCATGGGCGCTTCAGCTACTCCGTTTGCCGAAATTAAGGGAGCGCTCCTCTAGCCTGCCAGCCGCCCCGCGTCACTTTCAGGCGTGAGTCTTGCTGAATGCGGGCCTAAGTCCCGCCGTCCGTCCGCAAACGAGCCTGCTAGCCAAGATGCTGTCCCTGCTCGATCGGCGAACCCTGAGCCCGCCCGCCTACCTGCAGCTCGCGCCCGTGCAGCCGCCGGCGCCGCGCGGCGAGGCGACGCTGAGCGTCAGCCTCGCCATTGCGACGCAGCGGCGGCCCGAGGGCCTCGCCAAGGCGGTCCGCTCGACCTTCCGGCAGACCGGCGTTCAGCTCTCCGGGCTGGAGCTGGTGGTGGTCGACAACGACGCCGTTCCTTCTGCGAAGGCCGTGATCGACGCGCTGGCCGCCGAGGCGCCGTTCCCCGTCCGCTACGTCCACGAGCCGGCGCCCGGCGTCGCCAACGCCCGCAACGCCGCGATGGCCGCCGCCAGCGGCGAGCTGATCGCCTTCCTCGACGACGACGAGGAGGCCGCGCCCGGCTGGCTGGCGGCGCTGATCGACGTGCAGCGGCGCTTCGACGCCGACGTGGTGTTCGGCCCGGTTCACGCCCGCGCCCCGGCCTCGGTCGTGCGCCATCGCGAGTACTTGCAGCGCTTCTTCTCGCGCGAAGGCCCCGGCCGAGGCCGGCGTCATCGCCCACTTCTACGGCTGCGGCGACAGCCTCGTCCGCCGCGCCGCGCTGCCGCATCCGACCGCGCCGTTCTCGCCGGAGCGCAACGAGACCGGCGGCGAGGACGACCACCTGTTCGGCGTCATGCAGCGGGCCGGCGCGCGGTTCGCCTGGGCCCCGAGGCGCTGGTCTACGAGGACCCGATCCCGGCCCGCCTGACGCTGAAGTATGCGCTGGCCCGCGCCTTCGCCTACGGCCAGGGCCCTACCTACGGCTGCGCCACCGCCGACCCGCCCGATTGGCGCGGCGTCGCGCGCTTCATGACGACCGGGACCATGCAGGCGGGCGTCTTCGGCCTGATCGCCGGCTTCCAGTGGCTGACCCGCGCCCCGCACCGGGCCTTCGCCCTCGACCGCGCCGTCCGCGGCGCCGGCAAGGTGCTCTTCGCCGGGCCGTTCGCGATGAAGTTTTATGGCCACGGCTGATCGCTGCTGACAGAGACTGTCAGGAGCAGCTCCACTATTTTCTCCGCTTGGCGCAGACGCGAAAGGCCAAGCGATGGCAGGTGTGGCGGGCGATCCCTGGCGGCTGACGACCCCAGCCGGCAGTTCCGAATTCGAAGCCTGGCGCGACGCGGCGTCCGATCCGCCGGCGTTGGTCATCCAGGTCGGCAAGACCCAGTTGCGCTACCAGCTTGGCTGCATCGACGACCTTGCCGCGATGCTGAAGGCGCGCGGCGACTGGATGGCGCTCGGCGGCGCCGACGAGCAGAAGCCGGTGGCCGAGGGCACGGTCGAAGCCTGGGGCCGCTCGCCCGACAACCCGGTCGGCGGCTGGTACGGGCTGAAGAAGGGCCTGCGCGGCCGCTTCGCGGTCTACGTTCCGCCGGTGCTGGAGGCGCTCGGCCTCGCCGAGATCGACCGCACCCCGCGCGCCACGAAGATGCGGGCGCGCTGACAGGCCCGCAGTCGAGGCGGGGCGATCTCAGGGTTTTCGCGGATTTCCTCCGACGTCGCGGCTGCCGCTGATCTCCTGGCGAGCGATCGGCGGGAGGGCCAATGGAAGAAGGGCACAGACGGGACTCGCATCGGCGGCCCACGACCGCACAGCCTCCGTCGCTGCGCTCGATCGACGAGTCCGATCGGCCCCACGATCGCCTGCAGACAGCGCCGTCGAACGACGCGGCGGTCCGCTCGGTCGCCGATCGCGTGGCCGAGGGGCAGGCGCTGCGCCAGCGCGTGGCGCGCGCCGACCACGGGCGGTGGCGCAAAGGCGCCGATCGCGCCGATCCGCTCAGCATCCTGCGGGCCGAGGACGCCGAGCGCATGCCCGAGCTGGTCCCGATCCGCTACGGCCGCATGCTGGCCTCGCCGTTCGCCTTTTACCGCGGCGCCGCTGGCGTAATGGCGGCGGACCTCGCCACAACGCCTGCGACCGGCGTTCGCGTACAGGCCTGCGGCGACTGCCACCTCGTCAACTTCGGCGGCTTCGCTACGCCGGAGCGCCAGTTGGTCTTCGACATCAACGACTTCGACGAGACGCTGCCGGCGCCCTGGGAGTGGGACGTCAAGCGCCTGGCCGCCTCGCTCGTCCTGGCGGCGCGCTCGGTCGGCCTCTCGGACGCGAAGGGCCGCGAGGTCGCGGTGGCGTGCGTGCGCAGCTATCGCAAGCGGCTGGACGAGTTTTCCACGATGGATCCGCTCTCGGTCTGGTACGCGCGCATCAGCCATGAAGACTTCCTGGAGGGGATTCCCAAGCCGCTGCAGGCGGACATCCGCAATCGGACCGAGCAGGCGATAAAGCGGGGCGGCTCGGACGCGGAGTTTCCCAAGCTGACCGAGATGGTCGGCGGTCGCCTCGGCATCCGCGACGCGCCGCCGCTGATCTTCCATCCGGAGATCGCAAGAGGCGACGACTTCGAGTCGGTCGTGCTGCAGGTGCTGAACGACTATCGGACGACGCTGTCCGACGACCGGCGGGCGCTGCTCGACCGCTACCGGCACGTCGATGCGGCCATCAAGGTGGTGGGCGTCGGCAGCGTCGGGCGCCGCTGCTGGATCGTCCTCATGATGTCGGCCGGCAACGATCCGCTCTTCCTGCAGGTCAAGGAAGCGGCCCGGTCGGTGCTGGAGCCATTCGCCGGCAGGAGCCTCTATCCGCATCACGGCCAGCGGGTCGTCATGGGCCAGCGGCTGATGCAGCCCGCGTCCGACATGTTCCTCGGCTGGGTCACTGCCGCGGCCACCGGCAAGCAGTTCTACGTGCGCCAGCTGCGCGACGCGAAGATCAAGCCGATCGTCGAGACGATGGACGGCGAGGCCCTCGATCTCTACGCCCGGCGCTGCGGCTGGGCGCTGGCCCGCGCCCACGCCAAGGGCGGCGATGCGGCCTTGATCAGCGGCTACCTGGGCGGCGGCGACAACTTCGACGAGGCGCTCGGCGACTTCTCCATCGCCTATGCCGACCAGGCCGAGCGCGACTACGCCGTCCTGAAGTCCGCGGTGCGCAAGGGCGAGATCGCCGTGCACATCAAGTCCTGACCCGCATTGCGGCTGCGTTCCGGCCGGGGTGGCCGCTTGCAATCCGCCCGCCCAATCCGATTTGGCTGACGCCGCGTCGGCCTGATAGGGCGACGCCACGTATTTCCTAATCCTCGGAGAGACTACCCATGGCTGACGCCGCCTACATCGTGGCCGCCACCCGCACCGCCGGAGGCCGCAAGGGCGGCAAGCTGGCCGGCTGGCATCCGATCGACCTCGGCGCCGCCGTGCTCAACTCCGTCCTCGACCGCACCGGCGTCGACCCGGCCGCGGTGGACGACGTGGTGATGGGCTGCGTCGGCCAGGTCGGCGAGCAGAGCCTCAACGTGGCGCGCAACGCGGTGCTGGCCTCGCGCATGCCCGAGAGCGTGCCGGGCACCAGCGTCGACCGCCAGTGCGGCTCCTCGCAACAGGCGCTGCAGTTCGCCGCGCAGGCGGTGATGAGCGGAACCCAGGACATCGTCATCGCCTCGGGCGTCGAGAGCATGACCCGCGTGCCGATGGGCCTCTCGGTGGCGCTGCCGGCGCAGGCCGGCATGGGCAACCCGAAGAGCCCGCGGATGGAGGATCGCTACCCCAACATCCAGTTCAGCCAGTTCGTCGGCGCCGAGATGGTCGCCGCGAAGTACAACCTGACCAAGGACCAGATCGACGAGTTCGCCTACGGCAGCCACCCAGCGCGCCATCGCGGCGACGCAAGGCGGCGCGTTCAAGGACGAGATCACCCCGATCAAGATCAAGGACGCCGAGGGCGCCGAGAGCCTCCACACCGTCGACGAGGGCATCCGCTTCGACGTCTCGCTGGCCGGCATCAAGGGCGTGAAGCTGCTGCGCGAGGGCGGCCGGATCACCGCCGCCACCTCCAGCCAGATCTGCGACGGCGCCTCGGCGGTGATGGTGGTCTCCGAGAAGGCGCTGAAGGAGCTCGGCCTGACCCCGCTCGCCCGCATCCACCACGTGTCGGTCTTCGGCGGCGACCCGGTGATCATGCTGGAAGCCCCGATCCCCTCGACCCTGAAGGCGCTGAAGAAGGCCGGCATGGAGCGTCGACGACATCGATCTCTTCGAGGTCAACGAGGCGTTCGGCTCGGTGCCGGTGGCGTGGCTGCAGGTGACCGGGGCCGATCCGGCCCGGCTCAACGTCAACGGCGGCGCGATCGCGCTCGGCCACCCGCTGGGCGCCTCGGGGACCAAGCTGATGGCGACGCTGGTCCACGCGCTGCGCGGCCGCGGCAAGAAGTGGGGCCTGCAGACCATGTGCGAAGGCGGCGGCCTCGCCAACGTGACCATCGTCGAGGCGCTGTAGCGTTCGCGGCGCTCGAAACCCTCCCCCTCCGTGGGGAGGCGCGCCGAACGCGAAGCGATCGGGAGGGGGAGTCTGGAGCGCCGAGTCCTCACCGATTTCCGCCGTTGGTCGGACTCGCCCACCCGGCCGACGCTTCGCGACGTTTCCCTCCCCAGAAGGGGAGGGAAGCAGTGCTCACTTCAGCCTGATCTCCGCCAGCCGCTCTTCGAGGTAGTCGTTGGCGGTGATCGGCGTCGGGTAGCGGTTCGGCCGCTCCGGCGTGATGCAGCCCGGCAGCGTCTCGATCAGGTAGTCCGGCGCGAAGTGCAGGAAGAACGGCGTCGAGTAGCGGGCGACGCCGCGGCGCGCCGGCGGCGGGTTGACCACCCGGTGGGTGGTCGACGGCAGCACGTGGTTGGTCAGCCGCTGCAGCATGTCGCCGATGTTGCAGACCACGCTGCCGGGCGGCGGGTTGACCGGCAGCCAGGCGCCGCTGCGGTCGAGCAGCTCCAGCCCAGCCTCCTCGGCGCCCAGCAGCAGGGTGATGGTATTGATGTCCTCGTGCGCCGCGGCGCGCACGTTCGGCCCGTCGAACGGCGCCGGCGGATAGTGCAGCAGGCGCAGCACGCTGTTGCCGTCCTTGGTGGTCGGCGCGAAGAAGCCCTCGGCGAGGCCGAGGTAGTGGGCGATCGCCCGCAGCACCTTGTCGCCCAGGTCCTCCAGCGCGCCGTAGAGCCAGAGCTCGCGCTCGCGGAAGGTCGGGATCTCCGCCGGCCAGACGTTGTCCGGCATGCGGGCGCGGTAGGGGTGGCCGGGCGGCAGCTCGCGGCCGACGTGCCAGAACTCCTTCAGGTCGAAGTGAGCGGCGCCCTTGGCGGTCTCGACGCCGAACGGTGTGTAGCCGCGCTGGCCCGCCGCGCCCGCCAGCTTGTAACGGCGCTTCACATCGTCCGGCAGCGCGAAGAAGGTCTTGGCGTCATGGGTCGCAGCGTCGATCCGCCCCTCGTCGAGGCCGTGGTCGGCGATCACCGCGAAGCCGTAGCGCGCGAACGAGTCGCCCAGGCCTTGCGCGAACGCGGCGAAGTCCTCGCTGTAGAGCCTGAACGAGACGGGCTCGAGCGCCCGCGCGGCGACGGTCTCGGTCAAGATGGCGGCCTCCTTGGGGGCCGGTTCTAGCGCCGCGCGAACCTCGCCGCCACGCGGGCGGTTGAACTCGATCGTCATCGGCGCCAGAGGAGCGGCGCTGAGAATTTGTGCAGTGCGGGAGAAGCTTCATGGCGGCTAAGGTCCGCGACACCGCCGCCGAGGCGCTGGACGGCGTGCTGTTCGACGGCATGACCATCATGGCCGGCGGGCTTCGGCCTGTGCGGCATCCCCGAGAACCTGATCGCCGCCATCCGCGCCGCCGGCGTGAAGGACCTGACGGTGATCTCCAACAACTGCGGGATCGACGACTTCGGCCTGGGCATCCTGCTGGCCGGCGGCCAGATCAAGAAGATGATCTCGTCCTACGTCGGCGAGAACAAGCTGTTCGAGCAGCTCTATCTGGCGGGCCAGCTGGAGCTGGAGTTCAATCCGCAGGGCACGCTGGCCGAGCGCATCCGCGCCGGCGGCGCCGGCATCCCGGCCTTCTTCACCAAGACCGGCGTCGGCACGCTGGTCGCCGAGGGCAAGGAGGTGCGCGAGTTCGACGGCGAGACCTACGTGATGGAGCGCGGCGCTGAAGGCCGACCTCTCCATCGTCAAGGCCTGGAAGGGCGATGCCGAGGGCAACCTCGTCTATCGAAAGACCGCGCGGAACTTCAATCCGATGATGGCCACGGCCGGCAAGGTCACCATCGCCGAGGTCGAGCAGCTGGTGGCGATCGGCGAGCTCGATCCGGACCACGATCCACACGCCCGGCATCTTCGTCGACCGCATCTTCCAGGGCGCGGCTTTCGAGAAGCGCATCGAGCGGACGACGACGCGCGCCGCGCGAGCCGCATGCCGCCGGGGAGGAAGTCTGATGGCCTGGACCCGCGACGAGATGGCCGCCCGCGCCGCGCGCGAGCTTCGGGACGGCTTCTACGTCAACCTCGGCATCGGCATCCCGACGCTGGTGGCCAACTACATCCCGCCCGGCATCGAGGTGACGCTGCAGAGCGAGAACGGCATGCTCGGCATGGGCCCGTTCCCCTACGAGGGCGAGGCCGACCCCGACCTGATCAACGCCGGCAAGCAGACCATCACCGAGCTGCCGTCGTCGTCGTACTTCTCCTCGTCCGACTCCTTCGCGATGATCCGCGGCGGCCACATCGACCTGTCCATCCTCGGCGGCATGCAGGTGTCCGAGGCGGGCGACCTCGCCAACTGGATGGTGCCCGGCAAGATGGTGAAGGGCATGGGCGGCGCGATGGACCTGGTCGCGGGCGTGCGCCGCGTCGTGGTGGTGATGGAGCACACCGAGAAGTCCGGCGCGCCGAAGCTGGTGAAGCGCTGCACGCTGCCGCTGACCGGCGCGGGCGTCGTCGACCTCCTGATCACCGACCTCGGGGTCTTCGAGCTCGCCGCCGGCAAGGTCCGCGTCAGCGAGCTGGCCTCCGGCGTCACCCTCGACGAGCTCCGCGCCAAGACCGAGGCGGCGCTCGAGGCGCTGTAGCTCCGGACACGCCTGCAAGCCGTCATGGCCGACCCGAAGCGTCGGCCATCCACGCACACCAAGGCCAGCCGTGGCACGCTCGCGCGCTCCGGCACTACGCCTGGCGACAACGGAATGTGGGGAAAACCAGGCCCCAGAATCGCCAGCCCCGCGGTCGGAGGGGAGTGACCGCGGGGCTGACTTGGAGGGCAAGTGTGTCGGCCGACCGGCGCCCCACGATCCAGGGGGGGCTGGGGGGGCTGTTCAGGATCCGGGACCAGCGAGGCTTCCGATCAGCCGACCACCGCAAGATCGTCGTCCAAGCGGGCGCGTGCTGGGCCGAAATAAGGTCTTTTCAGGGCGTCGCATTAACCGTGAGTCACGTTTCGAGCCGGTGTTGCGCGCCAACCCCTCGCATGGCATCGATATCACACCCAGAATTCTGCAAGCGCATGTCGTTGGATTCACAGCCGCAGCCCCATCGGGGCGTGACCTTTTTCGAGCGCCCCGAGCTCGACCGCCTGCTCAGACTCTATGGACGCATGGTCGCCGCCGGCCACTGGCGCGACTACGCCATCGACGGCCTCAGCGACGCCGCGGTGTTCTCGGTTTACGAGCGCGCTTCACAGGCGCCGCTCTATCGGATCGAGAAGCGGCCGGCGCTGGCGCGTCGCCAGGGGGCCTGGGCGGTGATCGGCCAAGCCGGGATGATCCTACGCCGCGGCCACGAGCTCGAACAAGTGCTACGCTTTTTCGAGCGCGCCCGCTTCGCCGTCGTCGAGTAGCGCCGCCATGGCCGCCCTGGCGCTGTCCGGCAATTCGATCACCGACGTCGAATCGCTCACCTGATCGAGCGAGCCGATGATAGGCAGGGCTTTCAGCGCCTCGTCTTCGATCTCGTCCCTCAGCGCCGCCATGATTTCCTCGGCGTTCACCACCGTGAACGGCCGCTCGTAGAAAGGGCCGATCCGCGGGGCGATCGCGCCGGGCACGCCGCGCGCCTGCTGCAGGCGGCCGATGGCGTCGTAGGCCTCCGCCAGCGCCGCCTCACGCGGTTGCCAGGCGTCGGCGGCCAGCACGCGCGCAAGGATCGGCGCCAGCTCGCCCGCGCAGGGCAGCCGCGCGAAGCCCGACCCGAACCACTTCGGGTAGGGCGCGTAGCGGCGCTCGATCAGAAAGGCCATCCGCATCAGGTCGCGCACCAGGCGCGCGGCGATCACCCGCGAACCGAGCGCATCGCCGACCATGCCCGCGCGGCCGACGAACGCCTGCTCCTCGGCGATCCGCCGCCACTGGCAGACGAGCTTGTAGAGCCAGACGTCACGCGGCGGCCACGCGATGCGCTCGCGCAGCGCGGTGAGGCGTCCGTCGTCGTCGTGGAACACCGCGCCGGCGGTCAGCTCCAGCAGCCACTGATCGGCCAGGCCCAGCCAGGCGCGATCGGTCAGCGGCGCACCCAGCGCGACGCCGAGCACGTCGCGCGCCATGCCCTCGAGCGTGCGCACCTCCAGGCCATGGCGGGCGTCGCTGCGCCAGTGCGGTCCGTTCCCCGAGAGGTGCGGGCGGTTGAACCCGCCGACCGGCACGTCGAGGAAGCGCTCCGGCGCGGCCTCGGCGAACTCTGTGACGATCTCGTCGGCATGGGCGGCGAAGTCGGGCTCGGCCAGATAGAGCCACACCCGCGGCCCCCAGTTGTGGTCCTGCGACATCGCGTCGTCGAAGCCCAGCAGCTCCGAGCCGTAGCCGATCAGCGCGGCGGCGTGCTGCAGGCCCGGGAACGCGTGGGCGAGCCAGGGGGCCACGACCTCGTCGTAGAACCGGCGCGACAGCTCGATGCACTGCATGGTCGCCCTCGCGCCCGCCCGCCCTCGGTAGGCGATCCTTTACCCGGCGCGCGTAGGTGGGGACAGCCAAGACCCGGAGTTTCCGCCCATGTCCTGCGACGTCGCTTCCATTGCCGCCAGCCTCTGGCTCGCCTCCACCGCCGCCATCGCGCCGCCGCCGGCGACGCCCGCGGTGAGCCACCCCACGCCGCCCTCGGTGGCGAGCGAGCCGATGTTCCTCGACATCGTCAAGCGCGCCGGCATGCTGAAGGCGCAAGCGCAGGCCTACGAGAAGGGCCCGCTCGACGCCGACTTCGACCACATGGGCGGGGCGACCGACTTCGAGAGCGCCGTCGCCCAGCTGTCGGACCTCGACATGAAGGCCCACGTCGATCTGGTCAGCCGCGGCTACAGCGACGACCTGAAGTGCATCCTGAAGGGCATCTCGCAGGATCTGCCGGTGAAGATGAAGGCGGTCGAGAGCGCCGCCGACGCCAAAGCCCGCCACGCAGCGTTGGAAGACATGTTCTACCTGCTGCGCGACAACGTCGAAGTCATCACCGCCCCACCCCAGCCGGCGGCCTGAGCAACCCCACCGACCCGCTCATCCCGACGAACGTCGGGACCCAGGCAGGAGGTAGCTGCGAGGCACGAATGCCTGCCGGCGTGGCTGCGCCGCAGGCATCGCTTGGTCACACGAAGAGCACGAAGACAACGAAGCGCACGAAGGCGCTCACTCGGAGGCGAAGCTGTCCTTCGTGAGCTTGCAGGCTGGGGAGGGTCAGCCCCGCTTCGCCTCGTCCAGCGCCTGGGCGACCATGCCGGAGGTCAGCAGTTGCGGGAGCACCTTCGGGGCGCCCACGCCAGGCGGGTAGACCAGGTAGAGCGGCACCCCGACCCGGCCCTGGTCGGCCAGCGCCTTGGCGATGGCGGCGTCGCGGTTGGTCCAGTCGGCCTTCAGGTAGACCGCGCCGGTGCGCTGGAACGCCTTGATCGCCTCGCCGGTGTTGATCGCCACCTGCTCGTTGACCTGGCAGGTGACGCACCAGGCGGCGGTGAAATCGACGAACACGGGCTTGCCGGCGGCCCGCAGCGCGGCCACTCGCTCGGCGCTCCACGCCTCCGAGGGGATGCCGGCGGCGATCGCCACGCTCGCGTCGGCGCTCTGCGGCGGCGGGCCGTAGGGCGCGATGGCGAGGACGGCGACGGCGAGCGCGGTCGCGACGCCCGCCAGCGCGAACACCCCGCGCGCCTTGCCGCCCGACGCCGCCCGACGCTGCGCCGCGCCGAAGATCCAGGCCGCCAGGCCCACCAGCACGGCGGCGGCGAAGGTGGCGGCGAGGCTGCCGCGGTCGGTCTGCGCCGCCAGCACCCAGATCAGCCACGCCGCCGCGGCGTACATCGGGAACGCCAGCACCTTCTTGGTGACGTCCATCCAGGCGCCCGGGCTTCGGCAGCCGCTTCAAGAGCGCCGGGCTGAAGGCCAGCAGCGTGAACGGCGCAGCGAAGCCCAGCGCCAGCGCCGCGAAGATCGCCAGCGCCGGGACCGCCGGCTGGGTCAGCGCATAGCCCAGCGCCGGCCCCATGAAGGGCGCCGTGCAGGGCGCGGCGACCACCACCGCCAGCGCGCCGGTGAAGACCCCGCCGATCAGGTCCGCGCGCCCGGCGAGGCCGCCGCCCAGGCCCTGCAGCGAGGCGCCGATCTCGAAAACGCCGGAAAGGTCGAGCGCGGCGGCGAGCAGCACGAGGCTCAAGGCCGCCGTCACCACCGCCGGCTGCAGCTGCGCGCCCCAGCCGACCGCCTCGCCGGCCCCGCGCAGCGCGATGATCACGCCGGCGAGGCCGAGGAAGGCGCCGAGCACGCCGACCAGGAACGCCAGGCCCTGCGCTCGCGCCGCGCCGGCCGCGTGCGGGCGGGCGATCAGCGAGGCGGCCTTCATCGAAAGGATCGGGAAGACGCAGGGCATCAGGTTGAGGATGAGGCCGCCGGCGAACGCGAAGAGGGCGGCGAGCGCCAGTCCCAGTTTCGGCGCCTCCACCGGCGCGCCAAGCCCGCTCGAGCCGGGCGGCGGCGGGCCCGGCCTGGCGCTGACCTCGAATGCCGCGCCGTCGGCGGTCTCGACGACGCCGGAGATCGCGGCTGGCGGCTGGCCCTGCTTGAGGGCGTCGCCGGCCGGCGCGGCGAGCGTGAGGCCCTGTGGCCCTAGGTCGATCGTCTGCGGCTTGGCGTGGTCGATCAGCCCCGGCGTGTCGGGAAAAAAGTAGGCGCCCTCGCCGCTGCGCCCGGCGAGCGGCGCGCCCGCTACCGCCAGCTTCAGGGTTCCGCCGGTGAGCTGGAACGACGCCGCCAGGCCGCTGTCCTTCGGCGCGGCGGCGAGCGCGGCGGCGATCTTCGGGCCCCAGAGCGGATTGGGCGGCGCCGCGCCGGCGACCACCGGCACGTCGAGCGTCAGGCTGGCGTCCTGCGGCACGCAGACGTCGGCGCAGACCAGCATCTCGACCTTGGCCGCGATGTGCGCGACGTCGCCGGGCTTGGCGGTGGCCGGAACCTCGATCGGGCTCGCCAGCACCGCCTCGCCCTCGAAGCCGTAGTTCATCAGCGGCCCGACCGGCAGCCGCTTCGGCGCCGGCCAGACGATGTCGCCGGCGCGCCAGCCGGCCGGCAGCGTCCAGATGATCCGGGTCGGCTCGCCGGCGTCGCCGGGGTTCTTCCAGTAGGTGTGCCAGCCCTTGTCGATCTGCTGCACGACGGCGACGTAGAGGGTCGAGCCGGGCGCGGCGCCATCGCTCTGCGGCGCCAGCGTCGCCTTGACGTGGGGCTGGCCGAGCGGCTGGGCGTGGGCGGCAAGCCCGAACGCCAGCGCAGCGAGCGCCGCGATGAGCAGCCGGAGGAGTTCGGAAAAGCTTGGGCGTGGCATCTGGGGGTGGCGCTCTGTTAGCCCATATTCGGCGCGAAAGCGAAAATGGGTACGGGGGCGGCTGGACGCGCCGTCGCACGCGTTCGAAGAGTGACTGGCGAAGCGCGAATTGCCACCCCAATCGGACGACCCAGGGAGACGCCGATGCCAGCCCGCTTCGACGATATCGAGATCGGCCAGGTGGAGAGCCTCGGCGCGGCGCGGATCGATCCCGACGCGTTGTCTGCCTTCACCGCTGCCTTCGCCCCGGGCTGGAGCCCCGAGCGCGGCGCGCCGGATGCGATGCTCTACGCGCTGTGGTCGAAGCTCGACGCGGTGGCCGCGCAGGACTGGCCGCAGACCAAGCGGCTCGGGGTCGATGCGCTGCGCTGGATGCGCAATCCGCCGGCCGGTGAGGTGCTGCGCGGCCGCATGACGATCATGGGCAAGGACGCCGTGGGCGAGGACAAGGGCATCGTCTTCGCCCAGCACGATCTCCTGGATGAGGCCGGCCGGCTGGTCTTCTCGTGCCTGACCCGCAGCGTCTTCGCGCGGTAGGGACTACGGAGGAAACGCTAGTTCACGTTGGCCGCCGCCGGCCGGGCGGGGGTGCGGGCCATGGTCAGCGCGACCAGCCGATCCCAGCCGATCAGCGAGGTGAGGTGGGCGTAGATCTGCGCGATCGCGCCGTTGGCGATCAGCTCCTTGATCTTGTCGGCCGGCAAGTCCCGCAGTTTCTCCTCGGAGACGGCGAAGTACTCGGCCAGCGGCTGCGGCTCGCCGGGGGTGCCGTCCGCGTTGGTCGGCGTCATCGTGGAGCGCTTGGTCTCGAAGAGGTCGAGCTCCTTCAGGAGGGTGATGAACGACTCGGTGCGCCGCCCCTCGGTCTCGAAGTTGTTGCAGAACTCGATGCAGCCGTTGGTGTACTCGGTCGCCTCGCCCTTCTCGTCGAAGAACGGCAGCGCGCAGTCTTCGCCCAGCAGCTCGGAGGCGCGGTCGATGCAGACCACCAGATTGCCGCGCGCCTGGTCGTTGGCCAGCACGAACGGATAGCGGCGGATGTAGGCGGGGATGTAGGCGCCGATCTGGAACGCGCCGTCCTCGCCGACGTAGAGGTTACTTCCCTGGCCGACGCCCATGACGGCCAGCGGCTGGTAGCGGTCGCCGGCGAAGATGATCGGATAGGAAAGCGCGGCCATCGCGAACTCGCCAACCGTCAGCGGCACCACGTTGGTCTTGGCCGCAAAGCCGAACGGCTTCTCGACGCGGCGCAGGCCGATCTTGCCATGCAGTTCGCGCGAGAGCGGCTCGGGGTTGGAATAGAACAGCACATTGCCGGTGAACTCGGCGGCGGGCGGCAGCGGGGTCGTGGTGGCCATGGGCGTCCGGAAAACGTGAGGGGCGAAGGCGGCGGCTTCTAGCCGATCAGGCCGGGAGCGGCAATGCGGCCTTGCGCGCCCGCCGAAGCTGGATTGAATGGCCGGCTTAAGGACGAGGAGACGCCAGGCCCCATGCCGATCTACTACCCCGACATTCTCGACCAGCGCACGTCGGCGCGCACCTTCACCTACGGTGACAAGGACGTGATGCTCTACGCGCTGGGCATCGGCCTGGGCGCCGATCCGATGGACGAGCAGGAGCTGGCGTTCGTCTACGAGAAGAACCTCAAGATCGTGCCGACCGCGGCGACCGTGCTGGCCGCGGCGGGCAACCGGCCGGCGGAGGGCCGGCCTGCGCCGCAGCTGCCGCCGAACCATCGGCAGAGCACGATGAACTTCATGCTGATGGTGCACGGCGAGCAGAAGGTGGAGCTGCATCGCCCGCTGCCCGCCGCCGGCACGTTCACCGTCGAGGGCCGCACGCTCGGCGCCTGGGACAAGGGCGAGGGCAAGGGCGCGGTGGTGGTGAACGAGAGCGTCTGGACCGACGAGAAGGGCGAGAAGGTCGCCACGCTGACCATGTCGATGTTCTACCGCGGCGACGGCGGCTTCGGCGGCCCGACCGAGGGCCAGCCCGAGCCGCACCCGGTGCCGACCCGCGCGCCGGACGCCTCGATCGACATCGCCACGCGGCCGGACCAGGCGCTGATCTACCGGCTGAACGGCGACCGCAACCCGCTGCACTCCGACCCGGCCTTCGCGAAGGGCGCGGGCTTTCCGCGTCCGATCCTGCACGGGCTCTGCACCTATGGCATCACCTGCCGGGCGGTGCTGAAGGAGATCCTCGGCTACGACGCCGATGCGATTCTCAGCCACCAGGTGCGCTTCTCCGCCCCGGTGTTCCCCGGCGACGTGATCAGCGTGGACCTCTGGAAGGACGCCAAGAACGTCTCGTTCGAAGCGCGGGTTAAGGAGCGGGGCGCGACGGTGATCCGCAACGGGCTGACCGTGCTGCGGTGATTTGCGTCCCGCGCGCCGGGACGTCGGGTTCTCCTCACTGGCGCCGCACTTCTCTGCGCCTGCGCTAGGCGTCCCGTGGCCGCCTGCGACTTTGCTGGGATCACCCGGGCGCAAGTCGCTCAGCATTACCCCGACTACGATAGAGAAAGCGGCTCAGCTATCTCGACGATGGTGACCTGAGGCGAATGTACTTCCCGCATGGGCCCCCCAATGGGCCGGGTTGGGCTGGTGGCTCACCAGAAGTGGCTATCCGACGCGACACCTGCGAGGTGGTCGAGGTGCGGCGAACTCAATAGCTGGGAAGGACTAAGTCGGCCGCCTCGGTCAGCGACCCGTACAGGTCGGGGCGGCGGTCGCGGAAGAAGCCCCAGGCGGCGCGGTGGGCGGCGAGGAAGTCGAGGTCGACGGTGGCGGCGATCACGCCCTCGTCGTCGCGGCCGAGCTCGGCGACCAGGTCGCCGCGGTGGTCGGCGATGAACGACGAGCCGTAGAAGCGCTGGCCGCCGCCGGGGTAGCCGTCCCAGGGCTCGAAGCCGGTGCGGTTGGCGCCGACCACCGGGATGACGTTGGAGACCGCGTGGCCCTGCATGGCGCGCCGCCAGGGCAGCGCGGTGTCGAGCGTCGGGTCGTGCGGCTCGGAGCCGATCGCGGTCGGATAGAGCAGCACCTCGGCGCCCAGCAGCGTCATCGCGCGCGCGGCTTCCGGGAACCACTGGTCCCAGCAGATGCCGACGCCGAGACGGCCGAAGCGGGTCTCCCAGACCCGAAAGCCGGTGTCGCCGGGGCGGAAGTAGTACTTCTCCTGGTAGCCGGGCCCGTCGGGGATGTGGCTCTTGCGGTAGACGCCCGAGCAGCGCGCCGTCGGCGTCGGCCATCACCAGGCTGTTGAAGTAGTGCGGCCCCTCGCGCTCGAAGATCGAGATCGGCAGCACGACGCCGAGCTCGCCGGCCAGCGGCGCCAGCGCGGTGACGCACGGATGCTCGCGCCAGGGATGCGCCTGCGGCGAACCAGCGCTCCTCCTGCGCGACGCAGAAGTAGGGGCCCTGGAAGAGCTCGGGCGGCAGGATCACCTGCGCGCCCAGCGCCGCCGCCTCGCGGATGAAGCCGCGGGTCTTGGCGATGTTGGCCGCGAGGTCGTCGCCGTAGGAGGCCTGGATCGCGGCGAGCGTCAGGGTGCGGCGCCATCAGGCCGGCTCCTGCTGGGTGATGCAGTGGAACGAGCCGCCGCCGGTGAGCAGGGCGCGCGAGGGCAGGCCGATCACCTGCGCGGCCGGGGAAGAGGCTCGGCCAGCGCCTTCGTCGCGCCAGGCCGCGGCCGGCGCCGCCGTAGGTGGGCACGATCACCGCGCGGTTGGCGATGACGAAGTTCATGTGCGAGGCGGGCACGGGCAGCTCGTCCGCGCCCAGCACGCGGCCGGGCGAGGGGATGCGCACCACCTTCAGCGTCCGGCCGGCGGCGTCGACGGCGCCGGCCAGCGCCTGCGCCGCCGCATCGTAGACCTCGGCGTGCGGGTCCTTCTCGCCGAACGCCACCGGGACCGCGACGACGCCGGGCGCGACGAAGCGGGCCAGGTTGTCGACGTGGCCGTCGGTGTGGTCGTTGAGCAGGCCCTCGCCCAGCCAGATCACCTTGCGCGCGCCGAGCGCCGTCGCGCAGCGCGTCCTCGGCCACGGCCTTGGTCCAGCCGCGGTTGCGGTTGGGGTTGAGCAGGCACTGGCGCGTGGTGAGCACCGTGCCGTCGCCGTCGTGGTCGAGCGCGCCGCCCTCGAGCACGAAGTCGTGGCGCGACAGCACCACGCCGGCCGCCGCGGCGATCTGCTCGGCGACCGTGTCGTCGCCCGCCAGCACGTACTTGCCGCCCCAGCCGTTGAAGCGGAAGCCGACCGCCGTCGGTCTCGCTCGACGAAGATCGGCGCGGTGTCGCGCAGCCAGATGTCGCCGAAGCGGCCGCGGACGATCTCCACCGCGTCGCCGCAGATCAGCGCGGCCGCCTCGGCCGCCGCCGCGCCGCAGACCATCAGCCGCACGCGCTCGCCGCCCGGGCCGGCCAGCGCATTGGCCAGCGCCGCGGCCTCGGCCTGCGCGGGCCCGAGGTCGGCCTCCCAGAGCTCCGGATGGCTCGGGAAGCCCACCCAGATCGCCCGGTGCGGCGACCATTCGGCAGGGACGGGACGTGTCATGGCCCGCTTAGATAGGAAGCGTTGGCGCAAGAAAAGGCCGGCGCGATCCCTAGAACTTGTAGCGGATGCCGAACTTCAGCACCCAGGTCGGCGCCGGCGGGTTGGCCAGCGCGCACGAAAGTGGCGGCGACGGCAACATGGCGCCGGTTGTGCCCTCCGCCGCGCCGGATACAAGTGAGCGGCCTTGAGCACGCCCAACCATACTGCCGGCGAGCGCACCTCGGCCGACCTCATGTGGGAGTGGGCGATAGGGCTCACGCTACTGATGACGGCGCTGCGGCTGGCGGCGGTCCGCCTCAGTCCGCTGCAGCTCTACGCCGATGAGGCGCAGTACTGGGTGTGGTCGCAGCATCTGGCGTTCGGCTATTTCACCAAGCCGCCGCTGCTGGCCTGGATCATCCGGCTCACCACCTTGATGGGCGACGCCGAGCCGCTGGTGCGGCTCTCAGCGCCGCTGCTGCATGCGGCGGCCGCGATCTTCGTCTTCCTGGCCGCCAACCGGCTCTACGACGCGCGCACCGCGCTCTTCGCGCTGCTGACCTACGCGCTGATGCCGGCGGTGCAGCTGGGATCGTTCGTGGTCTCGACCGACACGCCGATGGCGGCCTGCCTCGCCGCCGCGCTCTGGGCCTACGTCGCCCTGCAGCGGGGCGAACCTGGCGGCTGGGGCGCGGCGCTGGGGCTCGGACTGGCGCTCGGGCTGGCGTTCCTCGCCAAGTACGCGGCGCTCTACGCGCTGGTCGGGATCGCGCTGCACCTGGCGCTCTGGCCGCAGGCGCGCAAGGCCTGGCGACCGGCGACCATCGCGCTCGCCGCGGGCGCGTTCGCGCTGACCATCGCGCCGAACGTCGCCTGGAATGCCCTCAACGACTTCGCCGCCGCCCGTCACGTTGCCAGCGAGGCGGCCTGGGGCGCGCGCCACGGCGGGCTCGGCGCGGCGCTGACGTTCCTGGGGAGCCAGTTCGGGGTATTCGCGCCGATCCCCTTCGCGGTGCTGGTCGGCGGCGCTGTCTGGCTGGCGGCGCGGCGCCAGCTGTCGGCGGCGGACGGCCTGCTGCTGGCCTGGACCGCGCCGCCGCTGGTCATCGTGCTGGCGCAGGCGTTCATCGCAGGCGCCAAGGCCAACTGGGCCGCCGCGGCCTTCGTCCCCGGCGCGATCCTGGTGGCCGCCTGGATGCTGCGCTGGGGCCGGCCGCGGATCCTGATCGCCGTGCTGGGCGTCCAGGCGCTGGTGGCGCTGGGCGGCTTGATGCTGCTCATCAGGCCCGAGCTCGCCGACCGGATCGGTCTGTCCGATGCGCTGAAGGGCGTGCGCGCCGGCCGCGAGCTGACCGCGATGATCGTGGGGCGGGCCCAGGCGCAGCCGCCGACCGCGCCGCTCACCGCCGTCGCCATCGACGACCGCGAGCTCTTCAACACCGCCGCCTACTACGGCCGGGGGTACTTCGGCGTGGCCGGTCCGCCGCTGAAAGCCTGGCTCGTCGGGGCCGGGCCTGCCAACGAGGCCGAGCGCACCTCCCCGCTCACGTCGGCGAACGGCGCGCGCGTGCTGGCGGTGAGCCACGACGGCGCCCTCACCGCCGCCATGCGCCGCCAGTTCCAGAGCGCCGGCGAGACCGATATCGGCGAAGTCTGGATGGACAGGAAACACCACCGTGGCGTCGCCATGTTCGTGGGCGAAGGCTTCAAGGGACCGGGGCGGTAGCGCCTTGCCTAAGGCCCCAGCATCCCCAGGACCTTGCCGCCGCTGTCGCCCTGCACGAGGACGATGGTCTTCAGGCCATCCTGCGGGGCCGGCGGCAGTTTCAGAAGCACGGGGCGGCCGCGCCAGGCGCCCAGCCGCACCAGTTGCGCGACCACGTTGCGCTCGGCGACCTTGTGGCCGCGGTTGTCGCCGTCCTTGACCTCGGTGGCCGCCTCGCGCGGGTCGTAGCGGATCAGCCAGACCCCGGCGCCGCCGCGCGGCCGCCGGCCGCCGCCCACCGCCACGAAGTCCGCGCCGCGCCAACTCATCTGCGGCGGATCGACCTCGGCGCGCCGGGCGTCGCGCACCAGCGCCTCGACTGCGTCGGCCTTCACCGCGGCGGTCTGGTCGCGCCCGTCCACCACCACCTGCGGGGTGAACACCTCGGCGACCCCGAAGCGCTTGGCGTAGGCGCGCTGGCGGTCGGCGAACTCGGGCCGCGCGAAGGTGTCCTTCCAGCCCAGGTAGTCCCAGTAGTCGACCGAGAAGGTCAGCGGCAGCACGCCCTTCTCGTCGGCGAGGCCCGCGACGTAGGCGTTGGCCTTGTCGCACGAGGCGCAGCCCTGCGCCGTGATAGAGCTCGACACGACCGGCGGGCGCGCCCATGCCGCAGCCGCTCCCGCGGCGAAGCTCAAGATCGCCAGCGACAGGAGGCCCCGCTTCATCGAGCGGCTATTAGTCGGAGTTTTCCCGGCACGTAGGTTCACTAAGCCGTGAGCGCCCGCCGGACCTCCGTGCACGTCACAACGCCAGTAGCCCGCGCCCCGCCTTGGCGGGGCGAGGTCTGCTCTGGCGACGCTCAGTGCGTCTTGGCGAGGTTGCGCAGCACGAAGTTCAGCACGCCGCCGTGGTGGAAGTACTCCAGCTCGGTCGGCGTATCGATCCGGCAGCGGACCGGGAAGCGGGCGATCTTGCCGTCCGAGGGACGGTAGATCTCGACCATCAGCTGCTTGCGCGGCGCGATGTCCTCGAGGTCGCGGATCGAGACGATCTCCTCGCCGGTCAGGCCCATGCGCTGCCAGCCCTCGTGGATGAACTGCAGCGGCAAGCACGCCCATGCCGACCAGGTTGGAGCGGTGGATGCGCTCGAAGGTCTCGGCGATCACCGCGCGCACGCCCAGCAGCTTGGTGCCCTTGGCCGCCCAGTCGCGCGACGAGCCGGTGCCGTACTCCTTGCCGGCGAAGATCACCGCCGGACGGCCCTCGGCCTTGTAGCGCATGGCCGCGTCGTAGATCGCCATCACCTCGCCGGACGGGAAGTGCCTGGTCACGCCGCCCTCGATGTCGGGGGTGATCTTGTTGCGGATGCGGATGTTGGCGAAGGTGCCGCGCATCATCACCTCGTGGTTGCCGCGCCGGGCGCCGTAGGAGTTGAAGTCCGCCTGGCTGACCTGGTGCTCGCGAGAGGTACTCGCCGGCCGGGCGAGGTCTTGCGGATGTTGCCGGCCGGGCAGATGTGGTCGGTGGTGATCGAGTCGCCGAAGATGCCGAGGATGCGCGCCTCGATGATGTCGGTCACCGGCGTCCGGCGTCATCGTCAGCCCTCGAAGTAGGGCGGGTTCTGCACGTAGGTCGAGCCGATGTCCCAGGCGTAGGTCTGGCCGCCGGCGACCTCGATGCTCCTGCCAGTGCTCGTCGCCCTTGAAGACGTCGCCGTAGCGGCTTGCGAACATGTCCTCGGCGACCACCTTCTTCTGCAGCGCCTGGATGTCCTTGGTCGTCGGCCAGATGTCCTTCAGGAAGACCGGCTTGCCGTCCTTGCCGGTGCCCGAGCGGCTCGTTGTCGAGGTCGATGCTCATCGAGCCGGCCAGCGCGTAGGCCACCACCAGCGGCGGCGAGGCCAGGTAGTTGGCGCGCGTGTCGGGGTTCACCCGGCCCTCGAAGTTGCGGTTGCCGGAGAGCACCGACGACCGCCACCAGGTCGCCGTCCTGCGACCGCCTTGGAGATCGGCTCCGGCAGCGGGCCGGAGTTGCCGATGCAGGTGGTGCAGCCGTAGCCGACCAGGTTGAAGCCCAGCGCGTCGAGCGGCTTGGTCAGCCCCGCCTTGTCCAGGTAGTCGGTGACCACCTGCGAGCCGGGCGCCAGCGAGGTCTTCACCCAGGGCTTGGTCTTCAGCCCCTTGGCGACGGCGTTCTTGGCCAGCAGGCCGGCGGCCAGCAGCACGCTGGGATTGGAGGTGTTGGTGCAGGAGGTGATGGCGGCGATCACCACGTCGCCGTTGCCGACGTCGTGGCTCTCGCCGCTCGACCGGCACGCGCTGGCCGGCGTTCTCGTCGTCCTTGCCGAACTCGGCGGCGAGCGCGCCCTTGAACGCTGCGGCGGCGTCGGTGAGCGCCACGCGGTCCTGCGGCCGCTTCGGGCCGGCCATCGAGGGCGACGACGCTGGCGAGGTCGAGCTCCAGCACGTCGGTGAACACCGGCTCCGGATGGCCGGGCTCGCTCCACAGGCCCTGCGCCTTGGCGTAGGCCTCGACCAGCGCCACGCGCTCGCTTGTCGCGGCCGGTGCGCGCCAGGTAGTCGAGCGTCGACTGGGTGACCGGGAAGAAGCCGCAGGTCGCGCCGTACTCCGGCGCCATGTTGGCGATGGTGGCCTGGTCCTCGATGGTCAGGTGCTGCAGGCCGTCGCCGAAGTACTCGACGAACTTGCCGACCACGCCCTTCTTGCGCAGCATCTGGGTGACGGTCAGCACCAGGTCGGTGGCGGTCGCGCCTTCCGGCAGCGCGCCGGTCAGGCGGAAGCCGATCACCTCGGGGATCAGCATCGGGATCGGCTGGCCGAGCATGGCCGCCTCCGCCTCGATGCCGCCGACGCCCCAGCCCAGCACCGAGAGGCCGTTGACCATGGTGGTGTGGCTGTCGGTGCCGACCACGGTGTCCGGGTAGGCGAACTCGTCGTCGCCGACCTGGTTGGTCCACACCGTCTGCGCCAGGTACTCGAGGTTCACCTGGTGGCAGATGCCGGTGCCGGGCGGCACGACGCGGAAGTTGTTGAAGGCCGACGAGCCCCAGCGCAGGAACCGGTAGCGCTCCAGGTTGCGCTCGTACTCGCGGTCGACGTTGCGGCCGAAGGCGGTCGGCGGCGCCGAAGAAGTCGACCATCACCGAGTGGTCGATGACGAGGTCGACCGGCACCAGCGGATTGATCTTCGCCGCGTCGGCGCCCAGCCGGCCAGGGCGTCGCGCATGGCGGCGAGGTCGACCACCGCCGGCACGCCGGTGAAGTCCTGCATCAGCACCCGCGCCGGGCGGAAGCTGATCTCGTGCTCGGCCGCGCCCTTGTTGTTGATCCAGGAGGCGAACGCCTTGAGGATCGTCCTCGCCGACGGAGATCGCCGTCCTCGAAGCGCAGCTGGTTCTCCAGCAGCACCTTCAGCGACACCGGCAGGCTGCGAGATGCCGGCGAGCCCGGCCTCTTCCGCCGCGGGCAAGCTATAGTAATGGTAGGTCTTCCCGCCCGCGGTGAGTTCGCGGCGGGTCTTGAGGCTGTCGATCGACGCCATTTGAAGGGTCCTTCCCTCTGTTCAAGGCCGCCCGAAAATCGGTTCCGGGGTCGCGCGCTGACGGACGGGACACACAGCGTCCCGCCTCGCGCCGCGCAGAGCCGATAGAGGCCCCCGGCATGCGGCCGCGCGTCGTCATAGACGCGGGGGCGCGGTTCGTCCATGCGCCCGCCGCGGGCGAATCGATACCGATTCGATGATCACCGCGCTCAGCGTCGAGGCCCTGGCGCTGCAGCGCGGCGAGCGGCGTGCTGCTCGCAGGGCTTCGAGCCTGGCGGCTGGCCGCCGGCGAGGCGGTGGCGCTGACCGGGCCGAACGGGGCCGGCAAGACCAGCCTGCTGCGCGCCATCGCCGGCTTCATCGCGCCCGCTGGCGGGAACGATCGCCTTCCAGGGCGCCGCGGGCGCGCTGGAGGCCGACGAGGCGCGCCGCGGCGGCGTCCACCTGCATCGGCCACCAGGACGGGCTGAAGCCCGGCCGCAGCGCCCGCGACGAGCTGCTGTTCCAGGTGCGACTGGACCGGCGGCGACGCGGCTCGGCGCGAAGCTGGCGGCGGACGCGCTGGGCCTGACGCCGCTGCTGGATCTCGCGGTGCGCCACCTGTCGGCCGGCCAGCGGCGGCGCCTGGCGCTGGCGCGGCTGGTCGCCAGTCCGCGCGCGCTCTGGCTGCTCGACGAGCCGTTCGCGCCGCTCGACGCGCGCCACCGCGCCCGGCTTCGGCGAGCTGATGGCGCGCGCACCTGGCGGGCGGCGGCCTGATCGCTCGCCGCCGTCCACGACCCGCTGCCGATCGCAGCGCGCACCATCGAGCTCGCGCGCATGACCGGACTTGGCGCGCGCTGGCGTGCTCTATCGGCGCGAGCTGGCGCTGGCCTGGAGCGGCGGCGGCGGCCCGCTGCTGGCGCTCGGCTTCTACGCGGCGATCACCACGCTGGTCCCGCTCGCCACCGGCCCCGAGCCGCAGCGGCTGGCGCCGGTCGCCGCCGGCGTCGCCTGGGTCGCGCTGGCGCTGGCCTCGCTGCTCTCGCTGGAGCGGATGTTCGAGCGCGACTTCGAGGACGGCGCGCTCGACCTGCTGGCGCTGGGGCCGGCGCCGCTGGAGGCGGTCGCGGCGGTCAAGTGCCTCGCCCACTGGACCGCGGCCGGCGCGCCGCTGGCGCTGGCCGCGCCGATCGCCGCCGCAGCGCTGGGCGCGCCGCTCTCGCCTGGCGCCGCTGATCTTCGGCACGGCGGCGATCGGCGGCCTGGCGTTCGCCTTCGTCGGCGGGCTCGGCGCGGCGCTGGCGCTCGGCAGCCGGCGCGGCGGGCTGATCATCGCGATGATCGTGCTGCCGCTGATCGCCCCGCCGGTGATCTTCGGCGGCGGCGCACTCGGACGCGTTCGCCGCCGGCCTCGACTGGCGCACCGGCCTCTTGCTGCTCGCCGCCTACGCGCTGGCCGCCGCCGCGCTCGCCCCTTCGCCATGGCCGCGGCCTGCCGCAACGCGCTGTCCTAGGGCTTGTTTTGCGGGTGCACGACGCTGCGGGAGGCATGCCTTATCGCCGCCGCATTGCGCTCAGGCCTGAAACAATCGCGCCCCACTCGGACATTCGCCGGCAACCGGGGCCGCGCACCAATGCGCTCCCGACAACGAGGATCCTCGCTCACATGAACTTCCCGACGACCCGCCTGGCGCTCGTGGCCGCGCTCGTGCTGCCGCTGGGCCTCGCGTCCGCCAGCTTCGCGCAGGACGCCGCCGCCCCGCCACCGCCGCCTCCGCCACGCGCCGCCGAGGCGCACCACCACTTCGATCCGGCCCAGATGCGCGCCCACATGGCCGACCACCTGCGCACCGTCCTGCAGCTGCAGCCCGGCCAGGATGCGGCGCTCAACGCCTTCCTCGACGCGATGAAGCCGCCTGGCGGGATGAGGGACCGCGACGAGGCCGAGCGCGGCGAGATGCAGCACCTGACCACGCCCGAGCGGCTCGACCGCATGGCCGCGCGCATGGACGAGCATCGCACGCGCATGCTGGCGGTGATCGCCGCCACCAGGCAGTTCTACGCTCAGCTGTCGCCCAGCCAGCAGAAGGCGTTCGACGACCTTGCGCCGATGATGATGCATCACGGCGATCACGGCATGGACGGTCACGGCGACGGCCACGGAGGCTGGGGCCACGACCATGACGACGGAATGGGACCCGGCGGCCCGCCTCGCGGCTGATCGTCCGGTCTCGGCCTGGGCGGCTTGCCCCCTGCCGCCCAGGCCTTTAACTCGCGGCCATGTTCACGGCGCTGGCCAATCCGCACCGGTTCATGGCGTTCTCGCGCTGGGCCGCGCCGTTGTGCGGCCTGGCGGCTGTCGCGCTGATCGCGCCTGGCCTCTGGCTCGGCCTCGCCGCCCCGCCGGACTACCAGCAGGGCACGACGGTGCGGATCATGTTCGTCCACGTGCCCGCCGCGATCACCGCGGAGTTGGCCTATGCGTGCCTGGGCGGCGCGAGCTTCTTCTCGCTGATCTTCCGGCACGCGCTGGCCGACGCCGCCGCCCGGGCGGTCGCGCCGCTGGGCGCCGCCTTCACGCTGCTGGCCCTGGTCACCGGCTCGCTCTGGGGCCGGCCGATGTGGGGCGCCTGGTGGGTGTGGGACGCGCGGCTGACCTCGGTGCTGGTGCTGTTCCTGCTGTTCCTCGGCTACATGGCGCTGCGCTCGGCGATCGACGACGAGGTGAAGGCCGGGCGCGCCGCCGCCATCCTGGCGCTGGTCGGCCTCGTCAACCTGCCGATCATCAAGTTCTCGGTCGACTGGTGGAACAGCCTGCACCAGGGCGAATCGATCTTCCGCCCCGGCGGCCCGACCATCGCGCCGGTGTTCCTGATCCCGCTCGGGCTGATGAGCCGGCGGCTACCTCTTGGCCTTCGCCGCGCTGTGGCTCGAACGCACCCGCGCCGAGGTCTGGCGACGGCGCGCGCAGAGCCTCGCGGTGCAGGCGGCCGCAAGCTGATGGGCCTGGGACTGATGAGCCACGACAAGTACGCGCTCTTCGTCTGGCCGGCCTACGCGGCGAGCGCGCTCGGCTTCGCCTGGATGGTGCTCGACACGCTGCTGCGGGCCCGCGCCTGGCGCCGCCGCGCCCTGCGGCTTGAAGCGCCGCCCGCTCCGACAGCCACGCCATGAGGCGCCTCGTTTTCCTGGCGCCGATGCTGGTGTTTCTGCGGGCTGGTGGTGGTCTTCGGCGCCTATGCGCTGCATCACAATCCGCAGGTGGTCCCGCGCGCCACGGTGGGCTAGGCCGCGCCCGACGATGCGCTGCCGACGCTGGCCGGCGCGCCGCCGGCGCCGATCCGCTCCGCGCTGAAAGGGACGACGCTGGTCAACTTCTTCGCGTCCTGGTGCGTGCCGTGCGCAGAAGAGGCCCCGACACTGGCGGCGCTGAAGGCCGAGGGGGTGCGCGTCGTCGGCATCGCCTGGAAGGACGATCCGGCCAAGACGCGTGGCTTCCTCGCCCGCTACGGCGATCCCTACGAGACGATATTCGTCGATGCGGACGGTCGGGCCGGGATCGACTTCGGCGTCACCGGCGTTCCTGAGACCTACCTGGTCGATGCGCGCGGCAGGATCGTCGACAAGCAGGCGCAGCCGCTAAGCCCCGCCGATGCCGAGGCGCTGCTTTCCCGCGCCGGGTCGTAACGCCGCGAAGTAGAGTTAACGCCGCATTGACCATAACCGGCGAGCGTGGATACTCCCGTTAACCATGTTTCGCGTAGCCCGGAGACCCTGACGGCGATGGCCGCCCCGATCCGCCCACCGGTCTGGCCGCAGTCCCAGGCGCTGGTTCAGACCAGCGTCCAGACCGGCGGCGTGCGGCCCGGCCGCAACGACGTGCGGCAGACGGCGCAGAAGGCCTTCTTCGAAGCGGCGCTGGCGGGGAAGTCGGCTACGGCTGCCGCCGAGCCGGCGCCCGAGCGGACGGCGGGGCCGCGCGCCAGCCCGATGCAGGGCGCCCGCAGCGCCGCCTCCGCCGAGGCGCGCGCCACCGACCGGCTGCCGCCGCCCGGCTCGATCGTCAACATCCTGGTCTAGCGGTTCCGGCTCGACGCGGATTCCGCCGCGCCTTCGCGAGGAGTGACGCCATGGCCATCGAAGGCGGCTGCCGTTGCGGCCGCGTCCGCTACCGCGCGGCCCTCCCCGTGCTGCCGAGGGTCTACGCCTGCCACTGCCTGGATTGCCAGACCTGGTCCGGCAGCGCCTTCAGCCTGCAGTTCATCCTGCCCGAGGACCAGTTGCAGGTGACGGGCGAGCCGGCGCTCTTCGAGCTGACCTCGCCGGACGGCTCGCGCACTTCGCGCCAGCGCGCCTGCCCGGTCTGCTTCACCCGCGTCTACAACACCAACACCCGCCGCCCCGGCCTCGCCGTGGTCCGCGCCGGCACGTTGGACGACAGCGACCAGCTCGCCATCGTCGCCCACATCTGGACGAAGCGGAAACTGGACGGGATCGAGATCCCCGCGGGCGTCCCAGCCTGGCCCGAAGGCGCGCCGCCGGAGGCGTTCGCGGCGGCGCTGACGGGTAAGCCAGGCTAACGCTCCCCACGCTCCATCATCGCCGGGCGTCACGCCGTGCGACGCGCGGCCAAGGCGGATTGGGGTGTGCGTGACGGGTGGCCGACACTTCGGTTACACCTCAGTCGGCCATGACGGATGGGGGGTGGGCGCCTTACGCCGCCGCCTTAGGCTGCTTCTTGGCCTTCTTGGCTTTCTTCTTCGGCGCGGCGGCAGCTTTCTCCGCTTTCGGCTTGGCGGCCTTTGCGGCTTTCGCCTTCGGCGCCTTGACGGCCGGCGCCGGGGCGCCGCCATCGGCCGAAGCGGCGAGCGTCGTCAGCGTCTTCAGGAAAGTCTCGCGCTTCTTGGTGGGCAGCAGGCTGAGGAGCCGCGCGTCGGACTTCGCCGCCGGCTTGCCGCCCTCGACCAGCGCGATACGGCCCGCCTCGCTGAGCCGCACCGTATTGGCCCGCGCGTCGGTGGACGAGCGCTCTCGCTCCAGCAGCCCCTTGGCGATCATCCGGGCCACCAGGTCGGCCAGCGTCGAGCGGTCGATGCCGGTGGCGCGTACGAGGTCGCTTTGCGAGACGCCGTCACCCGCGCCGGCGGCGGCGAGCACCGTGAACTGGCGCTGCGTGAGGCCGGCCGCGCCCGACGCCTCGGCGTGGTAATCCAGCGCCAGCTGCAGCACCCGGTGCAGCAGATGCGTCACCGACTGCGAAAGTCCGCCGTCGGCGCTCTTCTGTTTCTTGGCCATGACGCCCCCTTGTCGCGACAGACCGTCCACGCCCCATAGCCGGTTGTTGCGTCAATTTGAAGACAGACCGTCCGTAGGCGTCGATGAAAGTCGCCTTCAGAACCCCGGCTCGGGCGGCTCCGGAGCCGGGGCGGGCTCGTCGTCGCGCCAGTATTTCTTCAGCAGCGGGAACTGCGCGGCCCCGAACAGCACCGCCGCGACGATGGCCACCACCCGGAACGTCGCCCAGACCTCGGCCGTCTGGGTGCGGCGGATGATCTCGTTGGCGATCGCCGAGGCCCAGAAGAACAGGCCATAGCGGATCGTCAGCACCCGCCAGGCCTCGTCGGGCAGCTGCATCGCCCCGCCGAGCACCAGCTTCAACGGATTGCGCTTCATGGCGAGGCCGCCAAACAGCGCCGCGCCCAGCGCCCCGTCGACGATGGTCATCTTCATCTGCAGCAGGTCGTTGCGGTGCAGGGCCAGCGACAGGCCGCCGAACACCAGCGCCGCGGCGCCGGAGAACGCCGGGATCGGCGCAATCCGCCGCTCCAGGATGAGGCTCAGCGCCAGCGCCGCGCCGGAGAGCGCGATCAGCACCCAGGTGGCCTTGCGGAAGTCGTGGGTGACCAGCAGCACGCCCAGAAAGGCGACTGCCGGCGCGGCGTTGGCGATCTGCTTGATCAGCGGCATCGCCTGATGCTCGACCGCGACGCTCAAGGCTCGAGCCCCACCAGCGAGCGGGAGAACGCCTTGGCGTCGAACGGCTGCAGGTCGTCGACCCCTTCGCCCACGCAGATCAGCTTGATCGGCGAGTCCGAGGCCTGCGCCACCGGCACCAGCACGCCGCCGCGCGCCGTCCCGTCGAGCTTGGTCATCACGATCCCGGTCACGCCGATCATGTTGCCGAAAACGTTCTCCTGCGCCAGCGCGTTGCGTCCTACCGTGGCGTCCAGCACCAGCAGCACCTCATGCGGGGCGTCCGGATCGAGCTTGCGCAGCACCCGGACCATCTTGGTGAGCTCGAGCATCAGGTCCTGCTTGTTCTGCAAGCGGCCGGCCGTGTCGATCAGCACGACATCGTAGGCGCCGGCCTTTGCCTGCTCCAGAGCGTCGTAGGCGAGCCCTGCGGCGTCGGCGCCCTGCGGCCCGGACACGAACGCCGCGCCGGCCCGCTGCGCCCAGACGCCCAGCTGCTCGACGGCGGCGGCGCGGAAGGTGTCGCCGGCGGCCACCAGCACCTTGGCCCCGCGGCCGGTGAGGTCGGCGGCGATCTTGCCGAGCGTGGTGGTCTTGCCCGAGCCGTTGACGCCGACGAACAGCACCACGAACGGCTTGGGGCCGGCCAGCGGATCGAAGTCGCCCTGGCGCGGCGTCAGCTCGGCGGCGATGGCGGCGGCGAGCGCCTCCTTCACCTCGCGCTCGTCGACCTGGCGGCCGAAGCGCTGCTCGCCGAACGCCTCGGCGATCTTGGCGGCGGCGGCCGGTCCGAGGTCGGCCTCGATCAGCATCTCCTCCAGCGCGTCGAGCTGCTCGCGGTCGAGCGGGCGCTTGGTGAGGACGCCGCTCACCTGCTCGCTCATCTGCCGCGAGGTGCGCGTCAGGCCGTCGGACAGCCGCTGCAGCCAGCCTCGCTTCGGCTCGGCGCGTTGGGGATCGGTCATCGCAGCGCCTTCTAGCGGCAGCACGCAGACCGAGCCAGCGGCGCGGGGACGCATGCCAGGTGTCTCACTTCGGCGCGGGCCAGGTCTCGGTGTCGTGGTCCGGGTGCTGGAACGAGGTCCGAGGCCCGTACTTGGCCTCGCCGGCCGCCACCTCCTCGGCCGACGGCCAGGGCAGGTGGTCGATCAGCGGCGTCCAGGCGAGCCGCGCCTGCGGATCGCTCTGGCGCTGCGGCGGCAGGGCGTTCGGCTCGTCGAGCGCGCAGATGGCCAGCGCGATATTCTTGCCGCCGACCGCGGCCTCGAAGGTGAGCGGGGTGCCGCAGTCGCCGCAGAAGCCGCGCGCCACGGCGTTGGAGCTCTGGAAGCGCTTGCGCTCCCCGCGGGTCCAGGCGACGTCGCTGATCGCCACCGAGAGGAACGCCCCGAACGGCGCGGCGAACGCCTTCTGGCACATGCGGCAGTGGCACAGGCTGGTGTGGCGGATCGGGCCGGTGACGCGGAAGCGCACCGCGCCGCACTGGCAGCCGCCGCTGTAGGTCGGACCGCTCACGCGAGCGGGCCGATCGCGCGGCGCCCGTCGTGGCCGGTGAGCCGCATGGGAACGATGGCGCCGAGCGGCGCTGCGCCGACGAAGGCGATCTCGGTGAAGTCGGCGGCGCGGGCGCGGCCGGGCCGCTCGACGAGCGCCTGGGCGGTGCGGCCGACCTGGCGGTCCAGGTGACGGGCGAGCGCCGCGTCGCCGGCGGCGCGCAGCCGCGCGGCGCGGTCCTTCACCACATCCGGGGCGACCTGAGGCATGCGCGCCGCCGGCGTTCCCGGCCGCGGGCTGAAGGGGAAGACGTGCAGGTAGGCGAGGTCCGCGGCCTCGACGAAAGCGACGGTGTTCTCGAACGCGGCGTCGGTCTCGGTCGGAAAGCCGGCGATGAAGTCGGCGCCGAAGGCGGTGTCCGGCCGCGCGCGTCGCACCCGTTCGATCAGCGCGAGCGCGTCTGCCGACGAGTGACGGCGTTTCATGCGCTTCAGGATGAGGTCGTCGCCGGACTGCAGCGACAGGTGCAGGTGCGGGCAGAGCCGCGGCTCGCCCGCCAGCCGCGCCAGCAGCGCAGCGTCGATCTCGGCGGCGTCGATCGAGGAGAGCCGCAGGCGCGGCAGCTCGGGAACCTCGTCGAGGATGCGGCCCGCGAGGTCGCCCAGCTGCGGCGCGCCCGGCAGATCGGCGCCCCAGCTGGTGAGGTCGACCCCGGTCAGCACCACCTCGGCATAGCCGGCGCGGGCGAGGCCGCGCACCTCGTCCACCACCCGCGCGGCGGGGACCGAGCGGGCGTTCCCGCGCCCGAACGGGATTACGCAGAAGGTGCAGCGATGGTCGCAGCCGTTCTGGACCTCCACGTAGGCGCGGGCGCGTTCCCCTCGAGGGGCGACTTAGGTGCGGCGGCGGAGCTGCGCGGCGAAGATGTCGCCGACCTGCAGCCCGGACCGCAGCAGCGCGCCGGGCGCGGCCTTCTCGGCGTTGCCGAGCACCAGGTCGACCTCGGGCATGGCGGCGAAGGCGGCGGGGTCGATCTGCGCGGCGCAGCCGGTGACGACGAGCCGCGCGTGCGGCCGCTCGCGGCGGGCCTTGCGGATCTGCTGGCGGGCCTGGCGCACCGCTTCGGCTGTCACCGCGCAGGTGTTGAACACCACCGCGTCGGCGATGCCGTCGGCGGCGGCCTGCGCGGCGATCCGGTCGGACTCGTAGGCGTTGAGGCGGCAGCCGAAGGTGACGACGTCGACGCCACCTTCAGCGGGATGGTGGACGAGCGCGTTGCCGTCAGCCACGCCCGGTCTCGCTGGGCCAGGAACTCGGCGAAGGCGTGCTCGTAGTCGGGGTGCCAGCGCGAGAGCGGCGGGCGGTTCAGGGTGAGGTCCTGCATCGCCCAGGTCATGCGGGCGTTGTCCATCGCCCGGGTGACGTCGTTGTCGGGGCAGAGGATGTAGAAGTCGCCGGCCGCCATCCGCTCCAGCATGAAGTCGGCCACCTGCTCCGGCCGTCCAGGCGCCGGCCGGCTTCTCGGCGCCGCGCCGCGCGGTCATGCCGGTGAAGGTCGAGCCCGGCACCAGCAGGTGGGCGCTCACCTGGCAGCCGGCGGTGTTGCGCAGCGTGTGCTGCAGGCCCTCGGTCAGCACTTTGATGCCGGCCTTGGAGACGTTGTAGGCGGTGTCGCCGGGCGGGCAGGTGATGCCCTGCTTGGAGCCGGTGTTGACGATGGCGGCGGGCTTGCCGGCGTCGATCATGCCTTGCGCGAACGCCTGCACGCCGTTCAGCACGCCGAACAGGTTGGTCTCCAGCACGCGCCGCCAGCCGTCGGGGTTCTCGATGGCGCTGCCGCCGCGGCCGACGCCGGCGTTGTTCATCAGCAGCGCCACGTCGCCGAAGCGCGAGAGCGCGCGATCGCGCAGCGCCGCCACCTCGTCCGCCTTGGCGACGTCGGTGCGCACCGCCTCGACCTTGGCGCCGCGCCTCGGTCAGTTCGCGCTGCGCGGCCGCCTCAGCGTCTCCTCGTTGAAGTCGGCGATGCACGACGTTCATGCCGAGCCCGGCGAGCTTCTTGGCGGTGGCGAGGCCGATGCCGCTGGCGCCGCCGGTGATCACCGCGGTGCGGCCGGATTCGATGGCCGGATGCTGGCTCATGCGTAGGCTCCCGCCGGCAGCACGCCGGTGAACTCGACCGCCACCGGGCCGGTCATCAGCACATGGTCGTCGTCGCGCCGCCACTCGATCACGAGGTCGCCGCCGTCCATCTCCACCGTCGCCTTGCGATTGCAGAGGCTGCGGCGGTTGGCGGCCACCAGCGCCGCGCAGGCGCCGGTGCCGCAGGCCTTGGTGACGCCGACGCCGCGCTCCCAGACCCGCACGCCGCAGCCGGTCGCGCGCCTTCACCTCGCAGAACTCGACGTTGGTGCGCTGCGGGAACAGCCGGTGGTGCTCGATCATCGAGCCCACCTCGCGCACCGGCGCGGTTTCGGCGTCGGCGACGAAGAACACCACGTGCGGGTTGCCCATCGAGACGCGCCCGGCGTGTGCAGCACCGGATTGTCGATCGGGCCGACCTGCAGCTCGATGCCGCGCGTGTCCATCGCCTCCTCGAGCGGGATGTCCCGCCAATCGAGGCCCGGCTTGCCCATGTCGACGGTGACCAGCTGCGGCCCGGCGCGCTCCACGCACAGCACGCCGGCGGGCGTCTCCAGCTTCACCGCGTCGCGGCCGCTCGCCTCCATCAGGAGCCAGCCGACGCAGCGGGCGGCGTTGCCGCACTGCTCGACCGCGCCGCCGTCGGCGTTCCAGATCCGCATGAAGGCGTCGGCGCTCTGGGAGGGCTCGATGGCGATCAGCTGGTCGCAGCCGATGCCGCTCTCGCGGTCGGCGATGGCGCGCGCCTCCGCCACCGTGGGCGCGAACGCGCCTGGGGCTCTGCGGGCGGGCCTCGACCACGACGAAGTCGTTGCCGAGCCCGTTCATCTTCAGGAACGGACGGCTCATCGGCGGCGGATATAGCGCGTCGGCTCTGGACTCGCACCCTGCCGCGGAGGCAAGCAGCGGCGATGCGCCTCGCTCTTGTCGCCGCGCTCGCGGCGCTCGCCCTTCCCGCCCTCGCCGAGACACCCGTGACCGACACACACACCGCGCCCGCCGCCGCGACCGACGCCGCCGATCCCGTACATCTGGCTCGAGGACATGCACGGCGCCAAGCCGCTGGCCTGGGTGGAGGACCGAGAACGCCCGCTCGCTCGCCGTGCTGAAGGGCGATCCGCGCTACGCGGTGTTCCACGACGACGCGCTGAAGATCGTCAACGCCGCCGACCGCATCCCGCAGCCCGACCAGGTCGGCGCCGCGATCTTCAACTTCTGGCAGGACCCGGAGCATGTGCGCGGGCTCTGGCGGCGGACGACGCCGCGAGAGCTACGCCACCGCCGACGCCGGCCTGGGAGACCGTGCTCGACCTCGACAAGCTGTCGGCCGACGAGAAGGCAGAACTGGGTCTGGCACGGCGCCAACTGTCCGCCGCCGGACTATCGCCGCTGCCTGATCGGCCTCTCCGACGGCGGCGAGGACGCCGACACGGCTGCGCGAGTTCGACCTGCAGACCAGGTCGTTCGTGGACGGCGGGTTCGCGCTGCCGCGCAGCAAGCAGAACGTCGACTGGCTCGACGACGACACGCTGATCGTCGGCGCGCGACTGGGGTCCGGGCACGATGACCGCGTCCAGCTATCCGTTCGTCGTCAAGACGCTGAAGCGCGGCCAGAGCCTCGATCAGGCGACGGAGGTGTTCCGCGGCAAGCCGGACGACGTGCAGGTCGGCCCGGCCGTGCTGCACGACGGCGAGGGCCACAAGCTGGTGCTGATCGTCCGCGCCACGGATTTCTTCCACCAGGAGACCTACCAGCTGACGCCGGCGGGCGTCCGTGCAGCTCTACCTGCCGGCCAAGCTGGATCTGCAGCGGCCTGCTGGACGGCCGGCTGATCTTCACGACGCTGGAGGACTGGCGCGGCTACGACGCCGGCGGCTCTGCGTCGCCTATCGGCCCGACGAGCTGCTGGTCGACGGCGCCCGGCGGCACGGACGGCGGCCACCTGCTGTTCTCGCCCGGCGCGCGCCAGTCGATCGAGCAGGTGGCGATCACCGCGGACCGCATCGTCGCGGCGATCTACGACAACGTCCGCGGCGGCCTGTTCACGTTCCGTCCCGACGGACGAGGGCTGGACGCGATCGGAGGTCTCGGCCGCGCCGAATTCGTCGGTCGGCCGTCTCCGCCGCGAGCGAGGCCGACGACCAGGCCTACTATTCGGCGTCGAGGGCTTCCTCGCGCCGCCGCCACCTCTGGCAGGTCGACGTGGCCAGCGGCGCGCAGGCGGACGTCAAGGACCTGCCGGCGCGCTTCGACGCCTCCGGCGACACGGTCGACCAGTACGAAGCGACGTCGCTCGGACGGAACCAAGATCCCCTACTTCGTCGTGCATCCGAAGGGCGATGAAGCTCGACGGCTCGAACCCGACCATCCTCTACGCCTATGGCGGCTTCCAGGTTTCGATGCTGCCCAGCTACTCGGCGACGATCGGCAAGCTGTGGCTGGAGCACGGCGGCGTCTGCGTGCTGGCCAACATCCGCGGCGGCGGCGAGTTCGGGCCGGCCTGGCACGACGCGGGCCTGAAGACCCACCGCCAGCTGATCTACGACGACTTCGCCGCGGTGGCGAAGGACCTGATCGCGCGCGAGCATCACCTCGCCCGCGCCGGCTCGGCATCCAGGGCGGCTCCAACGGCGGCCTGCTGATGGGCGTCGAGTTCGATCAGCACCCGGAGCTCTGGCATGCGGTCGACATCCAGGTGCCGCTGCTGGACATGCTGCGCTTCGAGCAGATCGGCGCCGGCGCCTCCTGGGTCGGCGAGTACGGCAGCGTCAGCGTGCCGGCGGAGCGGGCGTTCTGGGAGAAGACCTCGCCCTACCAGAACCTGAAGGCCGGCGTCGCCTATCCCGAGCCGTTCTTCGTCACCGCCACCAGCGACGACCGGGTGACGCCGGTGCACGCCCGCAAGATGGCCGCGAAGATGGACCGCGATGGGCCTGCCGTTCCTGTTCTTCGAGAACACCAACGGCGGCCACTCGGCGTCGGCCAACCTGCAGGAACAGGCCGAGCGCGTGGCGCTGGAGTTCACCTACTTCGCCCGCAAGCTGATGGACTGATGGATGGACGCCGTCGCCAGTCCTGGCGCGCTTCGACGCCGAGATCCGCGCCGATCCGCCGCCGGAGGTCGGGCGTCGAGCAGGTCTGGGCGGACGGCGTGCTGCGCATCGATCGGCGCCTACAACTTCATCAACTGGTGGGATTTCGGCGCGGAAGCGACGGTCGGCGTCGTGGCGCGGGAGGCGGCGTTCTTCGCCGGCAGGGGCGTCAGTGGAAGGTCTACGGCCACGATGGGCCGCCCGGCCTCGAAGCTGCGCTGGCCGCCGCCGGGCTTCGAGCGAGGAAGAGCCGGAGACCTTCGTGGCGCTCGACATCGGCGAGGCGCCGCCGGCGTTCGAGCCGCCGCCCGGCGTCGAGGTGCGCGAGGTCAACGACGCGCGGGCGTCGCCGACCTGGTGGCGGTCAGCGAGGCCGCTTTCGGCCGCGAGGAGCCCTGGCGGTGCACGGAGCTGGTCGCTCGCCTCGGCCACCCGACCCAGGCGCTTTACGTCGCCTACGAGGGCGGCGACGCCGGTCTCGTCCGGCCGGCTGGAGCTGGCGCCGGGCAAGCGCGTTCGCGGGCCTCTACGGCGGCGGCACCGTGCCCGACCACCAGGGCCGCGGCGTCTATCGCGCGCTGGTCGCCGCCCGCGCCGCCGAGGCGCGCCGGCGCGGCGTCCGCTACCTCACCGTCGACGCCCGCGAGACCAGCCGCCCGATCCTCGAGCGGCTGGGCTTCCAGCCACTCGCCACGGTCCGCGGCTGGACGCTGCCGCCACACTGACCGTGGCGGCGGCGGCCGCAAGCGCGCAGCATGGCGTCGTGGCGTCGGGGACTTCAGTGATGCGGCGCGGCGCACGCGGAATCGTCCTACGTCCCTGCGCCGCGCAGCACCTCGGCCAGCAGGCGGCCCTCGGCGGCGCGGCTGGAGCCGGCGCGCCAGGCGACGACGATCTGGCGCGACGGGTGGTCGGCGGCCAGCGGGCGCACCGCGACGGCGGCGGCGTCGGCGAGGCCGGCGTCCACCGCCATCGCCGGCAGGAACGAGACGCCGAGGCCCGAGCCCACCATCTGCACCAGCGTCGGCAGCGAGGTGGCGGCGAAGGCGGCCTCGTCGCGCGGCCGCGCCGGGGGCGACAGGCCGCAGGCGGCCAGCGCGTGCTCGCGCAGGCAGTGGCCGTCCTCCAGCAGGATCAGGTCCTCGTCCTCCAGCCGCTCCGGCGCGACGCGGCGCCTCGGCGGTGAGCGGGTGGTTGGCCGGGAAGGCGGCCAGCAGCTCGTCCTCCGCCACCTCGGCGCAGTCGAGCCCGGTCATGTCGTAGGGCAGGGCAATCAGCGCCGCGTCGAGCGCGCCGGACTTCAGCTCGGCGATCAGCCGGCCGGTCAGGTCCTCGCGCAGGAAGAGCCGCAGCTTCGGGAAGCGCTGGCGCAGCGCCGGCAGCGCCCGCGGCAGCAGGAACGGGGCGATGGTCGGGATCACGCCCAGCCGGAAGCGGCCGGCGAGCGGCTGGCCGGCGCCGCGGGCCGCCTGCACCAGGTCCTCGGCCTGCGCCAGGATCGTCTCGGCGCGCGCCACGGCCTCCTCGCCGGCGGCGGTGAGGATGACGCCGGCGCGGCCGCGGTCGACCACCGGCGCGCCGAGGATGCTTCTCCAGCTCCTGCACGCCGGCCGACAGCGTCGGCTGGGTCACGTGCGCGGCCTCGGCCGCGCGGCTGAACGAGCGGTGCTCGGCGAGCAGCTTCAGGTATTGCAGCTGGCGCAGGGTCGGGAGCATCGCGCGCCACATAGGCGTGCTCGATGGAATTTCCGAAGCTCCATCGAGAAAGCGGATGGTGGCCGCCGGCGCGCCTGGCTTATGTCTGCGGCTTGCGTCGAAGCGACGCTCAAGGAGTTCGAAGCCCTGTCTGACAGCATCCACGGTCCCTGGAGCGCATCCGCCGGACGCCGACCCGGTCGCCGCACCGCGCTCGCCGCGTCTGCGCTTCACGCGCGGCTCTGATCATCTGGCGGGGCTCGTCGGCGGCGGCGATCGCGGTCTACGCCGGCCTGCGGCTGCTGTTCCCCGGCTCAGCTGAGCGGCATGGACCAGGCCAACGCGCTGCAGATGCTGGGGTGCTGGCGCTGGTCTCCAGCGGGGTGGTTTACTCGCGCGGCATGCGGCTGGGCGAGGTGGCGCGCAGCGTCGGCCTCTGGGCGGCGTCGCCGGCGTGGCGATCGGCCTACAGCTTCCGCGGCGAGCTGAGCCGACGCCTTCGCAGCGCGTGCGCGGCGAGCTGATCCCGGCCTGCGCCGTCTCCGACGGCGACCACACGATGACCATCACCGCCGCCGACGACGGCGGTTTCTACATAATGGGCCAGGTCAACGGCGCGCCGGTGCGCTTCGTGATCGACACCGGCGCCAACGGCGTGCTGCTGAGCCCCGCCGACGCGGCGCGGCCGGCATCGACGTCGCGGCCTGAAGTTCGTCTCGCCCGGCGAGACCGCCAACGGCGTCGGCTACATGGCCCCGATCACCTGCCGCCCTGAACGTCGGCCAGATGAAGCTCGCCAACGTGCCGGCCGAGGTCAACAAGGCGCCGATGACGACCTCGCTGCTCGGCATGGCGTTCTTGAAGCGACTGGACTCGTTCGAGGTGCAAGGGCGACCAGCTGACGCTGAAGTGGAAGAGCCCGTCAGCCGCTCCGCGCGCCAGGAGCCGGCAGCGCAGCCGCCGCCCGCGGCGCGCCTCGGATCGCCTGGGACAGCCTGAACGACGCGCGGCGACGTGAGTAGGGCCCCCCAGCGTAGAGGTGACCGTTTCCCGCATGGCCAGTCCGTTATGTCACTCGCCGACAATCCCGTCTCTCGCCGCCTGGGACGGGCCCGCACGGCGCGGCGCCGGCGTTCGACCGGCTGGAGACCGAGCATTTCATCCCGGCGCTGGAGGCGGCGATCGCGCGAGAAGCGCGCCGAGGTGGCGGCGATCGCCGACAATCCCGAGCCGCCGACCTTCGCCAACACGCTGGAGGCGCTGGAGGCGTCCGGGCCGCTGCTGACCCGCGCCGGCCGGCTCTACAACATCTACACCTCGACCATGAACACGCCGGCGATGCGCGAGGTGGAGACCTGGGCCTCGCCGAAGCTGGCGGCGCTTGCGCGACGAGATCACCCAGAACGGCGCGCCTCTTCGCGCGGATCAAGGCGGTCTACGACGGCGCGCGAGACGAGCGGCCTCGACGGCCGAGCAGCAGCGGCTGGCCGACGTGGTCTACGACCGCTTCGTGCGCCAGGGCGCGGCGCTCTCTGACGCCGACAAGGCGAGCGCTCGCGGCCGATCAACCAGCAGCTGGCCAAGCCTCTACACCCGCTTCAGCCAGAACATCCTGGCCGACGAGGAGGGCCAGGCGCTGGTGCTGGAGAGCGCCGCCGACCTCGAAGGGCCTGACGCCGAGCCAGATCGACGCCGCGCGCGGCCGAGGCCAAGGCGCGCGGGCTCGGCAGGGCAAGTGGGCGTTCGCCAACACCCGCTCGGCGATGGAGCCGTTCCTGACCTTCTCCGACCGCCGCGACCTGCGCGAGAAGGCGTTCAACCTCTTCACCCGCCGCGGCGACGGCGGCGCGCACGACAACAACCCGCTGATCACCGAGATCATGGCTCTGCGCGCCGAGGAAGGCGAAGCTGCTCGGCCACCCGACCTTCGCCCACTGGATCGCCGACGGGCAGATGGCCAAGACGCCCGAGGCGGCGATGCAGCTGCTGACCGCGGTCTGGGGCCCGGCCAAGTCGCAGGTCGCCGAGGAGGTGGCCGAGATGGAGGCGCTCGTCGCCAGGCCGAAGGCTCGAACGCGCCGATCGCGCCCTGGGACTACCGCTACTGGGGCGAGAAGGTGCGCAAGGCAAAGTACGACCTCGATGAGAGCGAGGTGAAGCCCTACCTGCAGCTGCCGAAGATGCTGGAGGCGATGTTCTGGGCCGCCGGCGAGCTGTTCGGCCTGGAGTTCGCAGCGGCTCGACGACCTGCCGGTCTACCACCCCGACGTCGATGGTCGTTCGAGGTGACGCGCGGGCGGCGAGCGCGTCGGGCTCTGGTACTTCGATCCCTACGCCCGCGCCGGCAAGCGCTCCGGCGCCTGGATGAACGAGTACCGCACCCAGGAGCGGCTGGGCGGCGCGGCGACGACGCCGATCATCTCCAACAACGAGAACTTCATCCCGCCCAAGCCGGGCGAGCCGTGCCTGATCTCCTGGACCGACGCGGTGACGCTGTTCCACGAGTTCGGCCACGGCCTGCACGGCCTGAACTCCAACGTCACCTATCCGTCGCTGGCCGGCACGGCGGTGCTGCGCGACTTCGTCGAGCTGCCGAGCCAGCTCTTCGAGCACTGGCTGCCGACGCCGCGAGCTGCTTGGCGACGTTCGCCGTCCACTACCAGACCGGCGAGCCGATGCCGCCGAGGCGCTGGTCGACAAGGTGCTGCAGCGCCGAGACCTTCCACCAGGGCTTCAAGACGGTGGAATACCTCTCCAACGCCATCCTCGACCTGAAGGCGCACCTGAAGGGCGACACGCCGATCGACGCGGCCGAGCTTCGAGGCCACCGGCGCTGGAGGAGATCGGCATGCCGCCGCAGATCGTGCTGCGCCACCGGCTGCCGCACTTCTCCCACATGTTCTCGTCGGAGGGCTACGCGGCCGGCTACTACAACTACATCTGGGCCGACACGCTCACGCGCCGACGCGGCCGAGGCGTTCGCCGAGGCGCCGGGCGGCTTCTACGACAAGGCCATGGCCGAGCGGCTGCTGGCCGACCGTGCTCAGCGTCGGCAACACCGTCGAGCCCGGCGAGGCCTACCGCCGCTTCCGCGGCCGCGACGCCGGCATCGACGCGCTGATGCGCGACCGCGGCTTCGACGCCCGAGCCGGCCTGAGGAGCCGCGCGCCATGACCCTGAAGGTCCGAGGCCTCGACCACCTGGTGCTGCGGGCGCAGCGACCTGGCGGCGATGGAGCGGTTCTACGTCGAGGTGCTGGGGCTGACGGTGGAGCGGCGCTCGGAGCAGATCGGCATGGTGCAGCTGCGGGCCGGCGCCCAGCTGGTGGACCTGGTGGCGGTGGACGGCATGCTGGGCCGGCAGGGCGGCGCGGGGCCGGGGGCGGAGGGCCGCAACCTCGACCACTTCTGCCTCAACCTGGAGGGCTTCGACCTCGCCGAGGTCGAGGCGCACCTGAAGGCGCACGGCGATCATCCCCGGCGAAAGCGGGCGTGCGCTACGGCGCCGGCGGCTTCGGCGTCTCGCTCTACCTCACCGACCCGGAAGGCAACGGGCTGGAGCTAAGGGGCTAGGCGCGGACCGGCTCGACGGCCAGCGCCTTGGCTCCCAGCAGCGGCTTGCGGACCGCACGGGCGAAGGCGGGGTGGTAGTCGGGGTTCTCGGTGCCCATCCAGCGGTCCCACCAGGTGAAGTAGAGCCCGAAGTTCGAGCCCGGCTCGGCGTGGTGCAGGTCGTGGTGGGTGGTGGTGGTCAGGAAGTCGAGCCACGGCCGCCCGTCGGCGCGCGCCGGCATCAGCTCGTAGCCGCAGTGGGCCAGCGTGTTGCGGGCGATCTGGTGGACGATGAAGAGCGCGATCACCGCGAACGAGGTCGGCACCAGGAACGGCCAGATCACCACGAACGCCACCATCACGCCGGCCTCGCCGAGGTCGAAGCTGTAGGCGGTGAACGGCGAGGGATTGTGGCTGCGGTGATGACGCCCGTGCAGCCGCCGGAAGAAGGCCGGCCGATGCAGCGCCCGATGCGTCCAGTAGTAGTAGGCGTCGTGCCCGATGATCATCAGCACGAGGCTGGCCCAGAACCACACCGGCCCCATTTCCCGCGCCAGGGGCAGCAGCGGATAGGCGCCGGCGTGCGAGAGCAGGTCCATCAGCACCGCGGAGGTCGCGAAGAGCGCGATCGAGCGCAGCGAGAAGACGAACTCCAGCGCCATCTGCGCGTTCGGCGGGGTCTGCGCGCGGATCTTGCGGCCGGCCAGCGGCGCCTTCAGCACCACCCACAGCACCGCCCAGGTCAGCACCGCGAACACCGCGTAGCGCCCGGTGTTCGACCGCCAGATTCGACCACCACATGCCGCCCAGCTGGTGCAGCGTCAGACCCATGTTCCCATCCGTACGGCGGTCTCGAGGCCGCCTGTTGAGGGCCATGGAAACAGGGATAGGCTAAGAATGTGCGGCGTTTTGTCCTTAACGAATGGCGCCCGGCGAATTTCCTGGCGCCCCGCGCTGCGGCGACGGTCAGGCGGTCGCCGCCTCCGCCAGGCGGGCTTCAGCTCGGCAGCAGCATGGCGAGCGCGGCCACCGCCATCACCGCCGTGCCGATCCAGCCCAGCACGACCAGCGAGCGGCTGGCGACGAACTCGCCCATCACCGAGCGCTTCGAGGCCAGGATCATGATCACCGCCATCAGCGGCACGGCGACCACGCCGTTGATCACTGCCGACCAGAACAGCGCCTTCATCGGGTCGATCGGGGTGTACTGGATGACCAGCGCCACCAGCACCGAGACGGCGATGACGCCGTAGAAGCCGCGCGCGTCGCTCGCCTTCAGCTCCAGCCCCTCCTTCCAGCCCATGGCCTCGGCGAGGGCGTACGCGGCCGAGCCGGCCAGCACCGGCACCCCGATCAGGCCGACGCCGAGGATGCCGAGCGCGAAGAGGAGGTAGGCGAACTCGCCGGCCAGCGGCTGCAGCGCCTTGGCGGCCTGCGCGGCGGTGTCGATGTTGGTGATCCCGGCCACGTGCAGCGTCACCGCCGTCGCCAGCATGATGAAGAAGGCGGTGACGTCGGAGTAGAACATGCCGCTCCAGGTGTCCCACTTGATGCGGCGCAGCTCCCCCGCCGCCGCCAGCTGGTCGGCGCTCAGCGCCCGGCCGTGGCGCGCCTGCATGTCCTCCACCTCCTCGGAGGCCTGCCAGAAGAACAGGTAGGGGCTGATCGTGGTGCCGAAGACGCCGGTCACCACCGTCGCGGCGCCCGCGTCGAGCTTGAAGCGCGGCCATACCGTGTGCAGCGCCACCTGGCCCCACGGCACGTGCACGGTGAACAGCACCGCGGAAGTAGGCGAGCAGCGAGAGCGTCAGCCATTTCAGGTAGGCGACGTAGCGGTGGTAGGGCACGAACATCTGCAGGCCGAGCGTCAGCAGCACGAACACGACCGTCACGATGTGGCGGTCGATCCCGGTGACCAGCTCGGCGACCTCGCCCATGGCGGCGACGTCGGCGGCGATGTTGAGGGTGTTGGCGATCAGCAGCAGCAGCACGACGCCCCGGAGCACGATCGGCGGAAACGCGGTCTTGATGTTGGCGGCCAGCCCCTTGCCGGTGACCCGGCCGATCCGCGCGCAGATCGACTGGATCGCCGCCATCAGCGGGAAGCACAGCGGCATCGTCCAGAGCATGCTGCAGGCCGAACTGCGCGCCGGCCTGCGAATAGGTGGCGATGCCGGAGGGGTCGTCGTCGGCGACGCCGGTGATCAGCCCCGGCCCGACCCGCGCCAGCGGATGCTCCTTCAGCCGTCGCCAGGCCCGGCCGAGCCAGCCCGGCGGCTGGCCGGTTTCACGCTCTGCCATCGGCCACCATTGTTAGAGCCCCAGCCCTCACGCGGCGAAGCCTGAATCTGCCCGCGCCACCGCCACTCGGCGCAATGGCCCTTCGATGACCAAGCCCGCCATCTCCAAGCACCGGTCGATCCCGGAGAACGCCGGCCTGATCCGCGGCGAGAAACGCGCGGCCCGTTCACCCACGACGCGCTGCTAGACGACAATCTGGTCAACACGCTGAACGACTTCATCCAGGTCCGCCCGGTCTCTCGCCCGCCGGAGCGCGGCGGCGCGCGGTTGCGGACCGGGACCTCTAAGCGACACTGCGCCGTCGATCGCTTGGCGGAGCGTGATTCCGGGGTCGGGGCCGCGTCAAGGATCGCCCTTCGGGCGACCGCGGAGCGGCGGCGCGACGCGCCGTCCTTGACCCGGTCCTGACCCCGGAAAAGACTTGGCATCCAAACGTTCGACGGCGGGATCTGATCTTGGTGGCCAACAAGAACTGGAAGCGGCGCTGCGGCGTCGACCTCGCGGACGATCTGGACGTCCTGCTAGCCAAGCTGTGCGTGGGAGTCGGCTTCTGCAATCAGCTTCGAGGGGCTGATCTTCTGGAGGGTCGCGATCTCCTAACCGCCGACGAGTTCGCCTGCGCCGTTCTCAAGGCCGAAGGTATGGAGGCCGAATACGAGTCGAAATTCAGGCGAGACATCGCTCGGCGCTTCCTGGACCGATACGGTCCGAGCGCCTCGGCCGCGTCGTGGACGCCCGACACGATCCTCCGCTTCAGCTAGGGCTTTGCCCCCCTTCCTTGACCCCGCCGCCCACTTAAGCGCATAAGCGCGCCCTTCCGGCGCAGCGCCAGCTACGCCTCCACCGCCACGACCCCCATATCAGTTGGGACGAGGGCGGCGAGGACCTCCGTCCGCGTGATCGCGCACGGGGGCTTTCGTGCTGTGGAGGCCGCCCTGGCAGCTGTGCAAACGAGGTAGCGAATGTTCGACGGGCTGACCGAGCGGCTCTCCGGCGTCTTCGACCGGCTTTCCGGGCGCGGCGTCCTTTCCGAGAAGGACGTCGACGAGGCGCTGCGCGAGGTGCGCGTGGCGCTGCTTGGAGGCCGACGTCGCGCTGCCGGTGGTGCGCGACTTCATCGCCCAGGCCAAGGAGGCGCGCGGCCGGCGAGGCGGTGATCCGCTCGATCCGGCCCGCCGACCAGGTGGTCAAGATCGTCTACGACGGCCTGATCGAGATGCTGGGCGGCGAGGAGCCGGAGCCGCTGCGGCTCTCGCTGAACCCGCCGACCGTGATCCTGATGGCCGGCCTGCAGGGCTCCGGCAAGACCACCATGACCGGCAAGCTCGCGCTGCGGCTGGCGAAGACCGAGCGCAAGAAGGTGCTGGTCGCCTCGCTCGACACCCGCCGGCCGGCCGCCATGGAGCAGCTGGCGATGCTGGCCAAACAGGCCGAGGTCGAGAGCCTGCCGATCGTGCCCGGCCAGGCCGCGCCCGACATCGCGCGGCGCGCGCTCTCGGCCGCCCGGCTCGGCGGCTACGACGTGCGTCATCCTCGACACCGCCGGGCGCACCACGCTCGACGAGGCGATGATGAGCGAGGCGGCCGAGATCGCCCGCATCGCGCAGCCCGCCGAGACGCTGCTGGTGGCCGACAGCCTGACCGGCCAGGACGCGGTGCGCACCGCCAAGGCGTTCCACGAGCGCCTGCCGCTGACCGGCCTGGTGCTGACCCGCGCCGACGGCGACGCGCGCGGCGGCGCGGCGCTCTCGATGCGCGCGGTCACCGGCCTGCCGATCAAGTTCCTCGGCGCCGGCGAGCGGATCGACGCGCTGGACGTGTTCGACGCCCGCCGCGTCGCCGGCCGCATCCTCGGGCCAGGGCGACGTGGTGGCGCTGGTCGAGAAGGCCGCGCGCCGAACTCGACAGCGCCAAGGCCGAGCAGATGGCCAAGAAGCTGGCCAAGGGCAAGTTCGACCTCGACGACCTCTCCGACCAGCTCGGCCAGATGGAGAAGATGGGCGGCATGGAGGGCCTGATGGGCCTGCTGCCCGGCGTCCAGAAGATCAAGAAGCAGATCGCCGAGGCCAACATCAGCGACCGGATGATCATGCGCCAGCGCGCCATCATCGGCTCGATGACCAAGCAGGAGCGCAAGAAGCCCGACATCCTGCAGGCCTCGCGCAAGCGCCGCATCGCGGCCGGCGCCGGCGTCGACGTGGCCGAGATCAACCGGCTCCTGAAGCAGCACCGCCAGATGCAGGACGCCTTCAAGTTCATGGCCAAGGACGGCGGCAAGGACTTCGCCCGCATGGCCGCAGTCGATGGGCGGCGGCGGCATGGACCGGCTGAAGGCCATGGGCGGCGGCCGCATGCCGGCCGACGCCGCGCCGGGCAGCCTGCCGCCCGGACTCGGCGGTCCGGCGCCAACCCTTCCTGGCCTCGGCGCGCCCGCGCCGCGGCCCGCCACGCTGCCCGGCCTCGGCGGCGGCGGCTTCAACCCCTTCAAGAAACCCTGAAGATCACTCGGAAAGATAAGACAGTATGCTGAAGATCCGTCTCGCCCGCGGCGGCGCCAAGAAGCGGCCGTACTATTCGATCGTGGTGGCCGACAGCCACGCGCCCCGCGACGGCCGCTTCATCGAGAAGGTCGGCGCCTACAATCCGCTGCTGAAGCGCGACGACCCGAAGCGGATCACGCTGAAGTCCGAGCGGATCTCGCAGTGGCTCGCCAAGGGCGCGCAGCCCACCGACCGCGTCGCGCGGTTCCTCTCCACCGAGGGCCTCGCCAAGTGGGCGCCCAGCAGCAACCCGAAGAAGGGCGTGCCGCATGCCAAGGCGCAGGAGCGCGCCACCGCGCGGGCCGAACGCGCCGAGCTCGCCGCCGCCCAGCCGGAAGAGGCGCCTGCCGAGGAAGTCCCCGCCGAAGCAGCCGCTGAAGCGGTGAGCGAGGAAGCCCCGCCCAGGAAGCCGCCGCCGAAGCCGCGGCCGAACCGGTCGAGGAAGCCTCGCAGGACGACGCCGCCGAAGCGGGCGAGGACACCGTCGCCGCCGCCGAGGCGGTCGCCGAAGAATCCCCGTCCGAGGACACCCCGGCCACCGTGGAAGCGGCCGAGGAGATCGCCGACGAAGGCGCCGACGGCGCCCAGGACCAGGCCAGCGAGGCCGGCGAAGAAGGCTGAGGACTGTGGGGCGAGTGGGTCTCCAAGGCCCCTTCCCCCTTGCGGGGAAGGGGTTGGGGATGGGGGTGTCGGCCCGGTCTGTCGGGCTTGGCGCGCCGATCTCCAACCAGCCAGCTTGCACCCCCACCCCTGACCCCTCCCCGCAAGGGGGAGGGGAACGCGCGTCGTGACCGAGCGCCTGATCCTGGTCGGCCGCGTCGCCGGCGCGTTCGGCGTCAGGGGCGAGGTGCGGATCACGTCGTATACGGACGATCCGGCCGCGCTGCTGCGCTACCGGGACCTGAGGCGCGCCGACGGCTCGCCCGGGCTGACGCTGACTGGCGGGCGGGCGCACAAGGGCGCGCTGGTCGCCCGCGCCAATGAGGTCGTGACCCGCGAGGACGCCGAGGCGCTGCGCGGGCTCGAGCTGTTCGTCCCGCGTGACGCGTTGCCGCCGCCGGACGAGGACGAGTTCTACTTCGCCGACCTGGTCGGGCTACGCGCGGTCACCGCGGCCGGCGACGAGCTTGGCCGCGTCAAGAGCGTCCAGAACTTCGGCGCCGGCGACCTGCTGGAAATCGCCCCGGAAACCGGCCCGACCTGGTGGCTGCCGTTTACCAGGGAGGCAGTCCCGGAGGTCCGGATCGCGGATGGGCTGGTGGTGGCGGTGCGGCCTGAGGAAGCGGGTTAGCGTCGTCTTCCCCTCGCTCGTGAGGGGAGGAGCGTCAGTGCGCGTGCGGCGTCGACAGTCCCAACAGCTTCGCGGCGAGGTCGCCTAGCATGCTGGCTTTGTCGGCGTCGGTAAGGTCGGGGGTTTCGAGGATGTGGGCGACGGCGCGGTCTGTCCACGGATAGGGAAAGTCCGTCCCCAGCATGATCCGGTCGGCGCCGACCTCGGCCGCCAGGTGGCGCAGCGCCTCCGGCGTGAAGACCAGCGAGTTGTAGTAGAGGTCCTTCAGGTAGGCGGTGGGCGGCTTCTTCAGCGGCGTCGTGTAGGTTCCCGGGAAGGTGCGGATGCCGGCGTCGGAGCGGCCCGCGTAGGACGGCAGGTAGCCGCCGCCATGCGCGGCGAGAATCTTCACGCCCGGATGCCGGTCGAGCGTGCCCTCGAAGATCAGGTGCGACAGCGCGACGGTGGTCTCCAGCGGATTGCCGATCACGTTGCCGAGGCCGCCGCTGCCCGCCAGCCGCTTCGCCAGGTCCGGCACGCCCTGCGGGTGGATGAAGATCAGCGCGCCCAGCGCCTCGGCCTTTGCCCAGAACGGATCGAGGCTGCGGTCAGAGAGCTCGACGCCCTCGACGCTGCCGCCGATCAGCGCGCCCTTCAGGCCGAGCGCCTGCATTGCGTGCTCCAGCTGCTCAGCCGCCAGCGCCGGGTGCTGCAGGGCGATGCTGGCGAGCCCTGCGAAGCGGTCGGGATGGCGGGCGACCACGTCGGCCAGCCCCTCGTTCTGCAGCGTCACGACCTGGCGCGCGAGGTCGGCATCGGCCCCGTACCAGAACGGATTGATGCTCAGCAGCTCGAAGTCGATGCCCTGCGCGTCCATCGCCGCCAGCCGCGCCGGGACCTGGTCCTCGCTCACCTTCAGCACCTGCGGCAGCGCCGGGTTCTCGCGCGCCGGGTAGCTGAGACCCATCAGCGCCATCGCGCTCCGGGAAGGCGCAGTGCGCGTGCACGTCGACGACGTGCGTGGGACCGCGGCCGAGCCGCGGCGAGCGAGGCCCCGTCGCCGGCAGCGCGCGATGCCGAGCGGCCTCACCGTGACAATCGACAAAGGCGATGCCACTCATGATCGTCTCCATCCCCAACTGTCATCCCGGCCGCAGCCGCGAAGCGGCGTAGAGCCGGGATTCTTTGCACCAGGGCCATCGGCTACTCCGTCACCGCCGCCGGGACGCAGTCCGTCGCGGTCGGCGCCTACCTCAACATTTCCGCCGCAGCAGGCCCAGCCGTCGCCATAGGCACCAACAGCGGCGTGGTCGGAGAGGACGGCGTCGCCATCGGCGTCGACGACCATGCAAACGGCCAGGACTTCGATCGCCGTCGGCGACAACGCCAGCGCCACAGGCACGGGCGCGACAGCGCTTGGCCGATCGACCGCCGCCGGGGCCGGCGATATTGCGCTCGGGTTTGCGGAAACGACCAGTTCAGGGACGCAGACCAACGGCAATATCGCGCTGGGATCCACCATCGCTCCCGTCGAGGGCGGCAGCAACAATCCCAGTATCGCCAACGGCGGCGATGCGATCGCGATCGGCACGGCGGCGCAGGCGACGGGCGGGTCGTCCACCGCCATCGGCGCGATCGCCACCGCCACCGGCGTGGACGCGACGGCCGTCGGCAGCAAGGTGCACGCCAACGGCGCGAACGCCGGCGCGCTCGGTTACGACGCCTACGCCGGCGGCGACTACGCCTACGCCGTCGGCGCCGCCGTCCAGGCCAGCGGCGCCTACGGGACGGCGGTCGGCAGCCACGGGGTCGCCAGCGGCTCGGGCGCCAGCGCCGTCGGCTACGCCGCCAGCGCCAGCAACACGAACGCCGCCGCCTTCGGCGTCGCCGCGCAGGCCAGCGGCGTCAACGCGACCGCGCTCGGGGAACATGCCGTCGCCTCGGCGAGCGAGCAGCATCGCCATCGGTGGGGGCTCGGTGGCCAATGTCGCCAACACCGTCTCGGTGGGGACCGCCTCGGCGACGCGCAAGATCGTCAATGTCACCGCCGGAACCATCAGCGCCACCTCGACCGACGCGGTGAACGGGGCCGAACTCTATGCCGCCGAGCATTCGATGACGCTGAGCGCCGTGCACGCCGCCGCGGTCGCGCCGTCGGGGACCGCCGGCTTCGCCGCCGAGACGGCGCTCGCCACGGCCAACGCCGCCGAGAGCACGGCGAGCGCGGCGCAGACGACGGCCACGACGGCGCTGACGACCTCGAACACGGCGCTGGGCGCCAACCGCGCCCAGGCGGTGGCCCGGCAACGCCGTGCAGTACGACGCCGGCAAGAACAGCGTCAGCCTCAACCCAGGCGGCGGAGCCGCCACGGTCCACAACGTCGCCGCCGGCGTCGCCTCGAGCGACGCGGCCGACGTCGGCCAGGTCACCGACGCCGTCCAGACCGCCGAGAGCTACACCGACGCCTCCAGCGCCGCGACGCTGTCGGCCGCCAACACCTACACCGACGCAGTGGCGGCGCGGCTGACGAGCCGCATCGACCAGGTCTCGACCCGGGCCGACGCCGCCGTCGCCGCGGCGCTCGCCTCGTCCTACATCCCGCAAGCGATCAAGCCCGGCCATGCGATGGTCGGCTTCGGGGTGGGAACCTGGGGCGGCGAGGCCGGTTTCGCGGCCGGCCTCTCCACGCGGCTGCGCGACGACCACACCACCTTCAAGGCCGGCGTCAACTTCACCTCCCGCGGCCAGGGCGGCGGCGGCGCCGGCGTGGGTAGAGTTACCGGCGCGCAGTCAGCTACCGGAGGTCGGGCGGAGTCGCCTCCTTCGCCAGCGCCGCGACCGCCTCGTCCAGGCTCATCACTTCCTGCGCCTGCGACCCCAGCCGGCGCAGCGCCACCTTGCCCTCCTCGGCTTCGCGGCGGCCGACGACGGCGAGCACCGGGACCTTGGCCAGCGAGTGCTCGCGCACCTTGTAGCCGACCTTCTCGTTGCGCAGGTCGGTCTCGACGCGAAGCCCGGCCTTGCGCAGCGCCGCCGCGGCCTTCACCGCGAAGTCGTCGGCGTCCGAGGTGATGGTGGCGACCACCGCCTGCACCGGCGCCAGCCACAGCGGGAAGGCGCCGGCGTAGTGCTCGATCAGCACGCCGAGGAACCGCTCCAGCGAGCCGAGGATCGCCCGGTGCAGCATCACCGGCCGGTGCTTTTGGCCATCCTCGCCGATGTAGGTGGCGTCGAGCCGCTCGGGCATCACCATGTCGAGCTGCAGCGTGCCGCACTGCCAGGTGCGGCCGATGGCGTCCTTCAGGTGGAACTCCAGCTTCGGCGCATAGAAGCCGCCTTCGCCCGGCAGGATATCGAACGTCAGGCCGACCGCGCGGGCGGCGCGCTCCAGCATCGCCTCGGTCATGTCCCACATCTCGTCGGAGCCGGCCCGCAGCGTCGGGCCGCAGCGCCAGCTTGACCGAGTGCAGCTCGACCCCGAGGTCGGCGTAGACGCGGTTGAGCATCTTCAGGAAGTCGCGGGTCTCGGCCTCGACCTGGTCCTCGCGGCAGAAGATGTGGCCGTCGTCCTGCGACAGCTGGCGCACGCGCAGCAGGCCGTGCAGGCCGCCGGAGCCCTCGTTGCGGTGCAGCGGCTCGAACTCGGCGAGCCGGATCGGCAGCTCGCGGTAGCTGCGCTGGCCGTGGTTGAAGAGCTGGATGTGGCCGGGGCAGTTCATCGGCTTGACGGCCAGAACTCTCGCCGTCGTCGCGTCTCGCAGACGAACATGTCGGCGTGGAACTTCTCCCAGTGCCCGGACCGCTCCCAGAGCGAGCGGTCGAGGATCTGCGGCGTCTTCACCTCCTGGTAGCCGCCCTCGGCCTCGCGCCGGCGCATGTAGTCCACGACGGTGCGGTAGAGCGTCCAGCCCTTCGGATGCCAGAAGATCATCCCCTTGCCCTCTTCCTGGATGTGGAAGAGGTCCATCGCCGCGCCGAGCTTGCGGTGGTCGCGCTTCTCGGCCTCCTCGAGGCGCTTCAGGTAGGCCTCGAGGTCGGCCTCGCTGGCCCAGGCGGTGCCGTAGATGCGCTGCAGCTGCGCGTTGCGCTGGTCGCCGCGCCAGTAGGCGCCGGCGAGCTTGGTCAGCTTGAACGCCTGGCCGACGTGCTTGCGTCGAGGGCAGGTGCGGGCCGCGGCAGAGGTCCTTCCAGTTTCCCTGCCGGTAGACCGTGATCGGCTCGCTGCCGGGGATGCCCTCGATGATCTCGGCCTTGTAGGCCTCGCCGATGTCGCTGGAAGTGCCTGATCGCTTCGTGCGCGGTCCCACACCTCGCGGCTGATCTTCTCGTCGCGGTCGCACGATCTCGCGCATGCGCTTTTCGATCTTCGGCAGGTCGTCGAGCGAGAACGGCTCGTTGCGGGCGAAGTCGTAGTAGAAGCCGTCCTCGACGTTGGGGCCGATGGTCACCTGGGTGCCGGGGAAGAGCTCCTGCACCGCCTCGGCCAGCACGTGGGCGGTGTCGTGGCGGATGGTGTCGAGCGCGTCGGGCGCCTCGCGGGTGACGATCTCGATCGCCCCGCCATGCGGCAGCGGCCGGTCGAGATCGAGCAGCTGGCCGTCGAGCTTGACCAGCAGGGCGCGCTTCTCGAGCGAGGGGGAGATCGAGGCGGCGACGGCTTTGCCGGTCACGCCGTCCTCGAAACTTCGGGCGGACCCGTCGGGGAACTTCAGTTCGATCATGTCTCACACGTCCATCCCGGCCCGCCTGGTCATTGGGGCGGCCGGGTCTCGGCGGGACCGGATCGTAGCCGGCGCCGCCGAAGGGGTGGCATCGGCACAGGCGCCGCGCGGCGAGCCATCCGCCGCGAACCGGCCCGTGCAGGATCAGCGCTTCGGCCGCGTAGTCCGAACAGGTCGGATAGAACCGGCACGCGCGCCCGATCCAGGGCGAAAGCGTCAGCTTGTAGGCGCGGTGCGCAAGGCCGACGCAGCGTTCGTAGATTGTCATGCCGGCTGGCTGAAGAAGCGGTCCAGGGAAGGGCGACTTATGGCGCCGCCCTTGTGCCGATCAAGCCGCGCCGGCGCGGCTAGTTCGCCCGGTGGACTTTTCGGCGGCGAGCGCCAGGCGGCACGCCTCGGCCGTCGCCTCGAACGCAAGCAGCGTCGAGGCGTGGCGCGGCGGGTAGTCCTTGACGGGCGCCAGCATGGCCAGATCCGCAAATCGTCCTTCGGGCGCAGGTCCGCCCGCTTTCAACATAGCACGCAGTGCATCGCGCGCGCTTTCGATTTCCTGAACGCTCGCGCCGACCGCGTGCTCGCCCATGATCGCCGCGGCGGCCTGGCCAAGCGCGCAGGCCTTCACGTCCTGGGCGTAGTCGGCGATGCGGCCGTCCTTCAGCACCACGTCGACGGTGACGCGGCTGCCGCAGAGCTTGGAGACCTTCTCGGCGCTGGCGTCGGGGTGCGCGAGGCGGCCGGCGCGCGGCATGTTGGCCGCCGCCTTCAGGATCCGCGCCGAATAGAGGTCGTCGATCATCAGGCCGCTGATGTGGCGTCGGGATGGTCGGCTTTCCAGGCCGGCTCGATGCGGTCGCGCACCGCCTCGTTGAACGCCACGAAGCCGGCCTTGATCGCCCGCTGCTGCTTCCTGCCGATCAGCCACGCCAACCGGCCCTGGAAGATCTCGCCGTTGGAGAAGATGCAGTTGCCGTTCTCCAGCGTCTCGATCTCGATATAGCGCGTCGACCGGATCAGGCCGCCGAACATCGAGAGCGTCCAGATGATCTGCTCGTTCGGGGTCCAGTCCTGCACGGTCGGGCTGGATCTCGCGCGGCGCCTCGCCGGGGATCGCCACCGTCAGCTCGAGCTTCGCGCCGAACTGCACCTCGCCCTTCGCCTGCGGATAGAGCGGGTTCCAGGCGCTCCAGCCATTGATGTCGGAGACCAGCGCCCAGATCGGCGCCGCCGGCGCCTGCACCCCGATCCGGTGCTCGATCTTAAGGGGGAGCGCCATCACACCTTCTCCCTGATCCGCCAGGTCGCGCCGCCGGCGCTGTCCATCACCTCGACGCTCAGCGCGGTGAGCTCGGCGCGGATGCGGTCGGCGGTGGCCCAGTCCTTGGCGCTCGCGGGCTTTGATGCGCTCGGCGATCATCGCGTCGATCCGCGCCTTCAGCGCCGGGTCGGCGCCGCCCTGGAACCAGGCCTCGGGGTCGGCGCCGAGGAAGCCGACAGGTGGCCGGAGGCCAGCAGCTCGCCCTTGGCGGCGGCGCGGTCGACGCCGGTGCGCGGTCTCCAGCCGCCCGGCCAGCGCGTGCAGCTCGGCGAACGCCTCGGGCGTGTTGAGGTCGTCCTCCAGCGCGGCCAGGAAGGCCGACGCTCGGGCCGGTCGCCAGCGCCTGCACGTCCGCGGCGCGCTGCAGCGCCCCGTAGAGCCGTGTCCAGCGACCTGGTCGCCTGCTCCAGCACCTCGTCGCTCCAGTGCAAGCGGCTGGCGGTAGTGCGCGGCCAGCAGCGCCCAGCGGATCGCCTCGCCGGGGGCACTTGCGTCACCAGGTCGTGCGCCAGCACCACGTTGCCGAGGCTCTTCGACATCTTCTCGGCGCCGAAGTTCAGGAAGCCGTTGTGCAGCCAGTAGTTGGCGTAGGCGTCGGCGTGGTCGGCGCAGAGGCCCTGCGCCATCTCGTTCTCGTGGTGCGGGAAGATCAGGTCGTTGCCGCCGCCGTGGATGTCGATCGGCAGGCCGAGCGACTTATCGATCATCGCCGAGCACTCGATGTGCCAGCCGGGCCGGCCGGGACCGAACGGGCTCTCCCAGACCGGCTCGCCCTCTTCGACGGCTTCCAGAGCACGAAGTCGGCCGGGTTCTGCTTGTAGGGCGCGACGTCGACGCGGGCGCCGGCGATCATGTCGTCCAGCGAGCGGCCGGAGAGCTTGCCGTAGTCGGAATAGGCCGCGGTGTTGAAGAGCACGTGGCCCTCGGTCCTCGTAGGCCGCGTTGTTGCGCACCAGCCGCTCGATCATCGCGATGATGGCGTCCATCGTGCCGGTGGCGCGCGGCTCGAAGGTCGGCTTCAGCGCGCCCAGCGCCGACATGTCGGCATGGTAGGCGTCGAGGTAGCGCTGCGTGATCGTCTCGATCGGCACGCCCTCGGCGATGGCCTTCTGGTTGATCTTGTCGTCCACGTCGGTGACGTTGGCCGCGTAGAGCACGTGGCGCTCGCCGAAGATGCTGCGCAGCAGGCGAAAGAGCACGTCGAACACGACGACCGGCCGGGCGTTGCCGATGTGGGCGTAGTTGTAGACCGTCGGTCCGCAGACATACATCGTCACCCGCTCCGGATTGATCGGAACGAACGCGCGCTTCTTGCGCGTCATGGTGTCGTAAAGCTGCAGGGCCATGGCGGCGCATATACAGTCGCCATCGGCCGGAAACCACCTCGCGGGAAAGGGTCAGACCGCGGAAAACACGGAAATCACGGAAAGCTTTCGGTGTTTTCCGTGTTTTCCGTGCCTCACCTTACAGCGCCTGCGGCGCTTCTCCCGCGGGGGGAGAAGCGCGATATAGAGCGCATGGACACCGCCCTCTTCCCCATCGCCGCCAACGCCGAGGCGCTCGAGCGCGGCAGCGTGCTGGCGCCCAGTTTCAACGCCGACGGGCTGATCGCCGCGGTCCTGCAGCACGCGCAGACCGACGAGGTGCTGATGCTGGGCTGGATGAACGCCGAGGCGCTCAGGCACACGCTGGAGAGCGGCGAGGTGTGGTTCTACAGCCGCTCGCGCAGCGAACTCTGGCGCAAGGGCGACACCTCCGGCCAGGTGCAGCAGGTGGTGGAGCTGCGCGTCGACTGCGACCAGGACGCGGTGCTGGTGAAGGTGCTGCCGCAGGGCGACGGCGGCGTCTGCCACGTCGGCTTCCGCGCCTGCTTCTACCGCGTGGTCGAGGACGGCCGCCTGGTCGAGCGGCCATGAGCGTCGCGGCCGCGCTGGCGCTCTTTGTCGTGGCGGCGGGCCTGCTCACCATCACGCCGGGGCTCGACACGGCGATGGTGCTGCGGACCGCGGCGGTCGAGGGCGCGCGGCGGGCGGCGCTGGCGGCGCTGGGGATCATCTGCGGGTGCCTCGCCTGGGGTCTGGCGGTGGCGCTGGGGCTGGGCGTGCTGCTGGCGGCCTCGCAGGCCGCCTACACGGCGCTGAAGTGGGCCGGCGCGGCTTACCTGGCCTGGCTGGGAATCAATCTGATCTTGCGACCGCGCTCGAAGCTCGACCTTGCGGCTGCCGGCGCGCGGCGGGGCAACTGGTGGCTGCGGGGCCTGCTGACCAACCTGCTGAACCCGAAGGTCGGGGTCTTCTACGTCTCCTTCCTGCCGCAGTTCGTGCCGGCGCACGTCCCACCGGGGCCGTTCATCTTCCTGCTGGCGGCGATCCATGCGGTGCTGGGCGCCCTGTGGTTCGCGCTGCTGATCGCCGGCACGGCGCCGCTGAAGCGCTGGTTGCAGCGCCCCGTGGTGGTGCGCTGGCTCGACCGGGCGACCGGCGTGGTGTTCTTGGGGTTCGGCGCGAGGCTGGCGCTTGAGCGGCGCTGACATCGAGCTCGAGGGCGACGACGACGCCCCCGACGCGTCCATCATCGAGGTCGAGCTCGGCGGCGACGTGACGGGCCGGCTCGACCGGGCGCTGACGGACGCGGCGCCGCAGCTTTCCCGCGCTCGGATCCAGGCGCTGATGGCCGAGGGCGCGGTCAGCCGCGGCGGCGCGGCGCTCACCGACGCTTCGGCGAAAGCGGCGCCCGGCCACTATCGGATCGCGGTCCCGCCGCCTGCGCCGGCGATCCCCGAGCCCGAGGCGATCCCGCTGACGGTGCTCTTCGAGGATGCGCACCTGATCGTGGTCGACAAGCCGGCCGGCATGACGGCGCATCCGGCGCCGGGCAGCGAGACCGGCACGCTGGTGAACGCGCTGCTGGCGCACTGCGGCGCGTCGCTGTCGGGGATCGGCGGCGTCGCGCGGCCCGGCATCGTGCACCGGCTCGACAAGGACACCTCCGGCGTGATGGTCGCCGCCAAGACCGACGCCGCCCACCGCGGCCTCGCCGCGCTCTTCGAACGCGCACGACATCGAGCGCCAGTACCTCGCCTTCACCCGCGGCGCGCCGCGCCATGCCAAGGGGACGGTCTCGACGCGGATCGCCCGCTCGCCCCGCGACCGCAAGAAGATGGCGGTGGCGCGCAGCGGCGGCCGCGAGGCGGTGACCCACTACGAGCTGCGGCGCGCCTATGGACCGGCGGCCAGGCCGCTGGCCGCCCGTGTCGCCTGCCAGCTGGAGACCGGCCGCACCCACCAGATCCGCGTCCACCTCGCCCACATCGGCGCCCCCTGCCTCGGCGACCCGCTCTACGGCGCCGGCCCGCCCGGCCCCGGCCGTGAAGGCGGCGATGGCGAGGGCCGGCCTCGCCCGCCAGGCGCTGCACGCCGCGGTGCTGGGCTTCGTCCACCCGATCACCGGCGAGCGGCTGCGGTTCGAGACGCCGCTGCCGGCGGACCTCGCCCGGCTGCAGTCGGAGCTGGAGCGGCTGTAGGACATAGAGGGGTTAGGTTGGGAGCGGTGTAACCGCCGGGCCGGTTGGAGCAAATCTCACAGCCAGCGCAGCAAGACTGCTGACACGGTGGCCTTAAAAAACGCGCAACGAAGACCTATCTAACACAGTTGTCGGGGTGGGTTCGCACGGCTCTCGCGTGCGCCGCCTCAAGGGGATAAAATCTGAATATGGCTGCTTCAGCCGCCCTCGCCGTGATGTCGCCGGAAGGCGGCCTGTCGCGTTACCTGTCTGAGATCCGTAAGTTCCCGATGCTGGGAAAGGAAGAGGAGTTCATGCTCGCCAAGCGCTGGCGCGAGCATGAGGACCTCGATTCCGCCCGCCAGCTGGTCAACAGCCACCTGCGTCTGGTGGCCAAGATCGCCATGGGCTACCGCGGCTACGGCCTGCCGATCGAGGAGGTGATCTCCGAGGGCAACGTCGGCCTGATGCAGGCGGTCAAGAAGTTCGAGCCCGACAAGGGCTTCCGGCTGGCCACCTACGCCATGTGGTGGATCCGCGCCTCGATCCAGGAATACATCCTGCGCTCGTGGAGCCTCGTGAAGATGGGCACCACGGCGGCGCAGAAGAAGCTGTTCTTCAACCTCAGGAAGGCCAAGAGCGAGATCAGCGCGCTGGAGGAGGGCGACCTGCACCCCGACCAGGTGCGCCTGATCGCCACCCGGCTCGGCGTGCTCGACGAGGAAGTGATCTCGATGAACCGGCGCCTCGCGGGGCCGGACGCCTCGCTGAACGCGCCGCTCGCGCGCCGACAGCGAGAACGAGTGGCAGGACTGGCTGGAAGACAAGGACGCCGTCAGCCAGGAGACCCAGCTCGCGGAGAGCGAGGAGAAGGCCATCCGCATGGGCCTTCTGGAAGAGGCGATGACCGAGCTCACCGACCGCGAGCGCCACATCCTCACCGAGCGGCGCCTGAAGGACGACCCGACCACGCTGGAAGAGCTCGCCGCCCAGTACGGCGTCAGCCGCGAGCGCGTCCGCCAGATCGAGGTGCGTGCGTTCGAGAAGCTGCAAAAGGCCATGCGCGCCGCGGCCCACGAGCGGAACCTGGTGGCCGCCTAGCCCATACTCCCCGCTCATCCCGGCGAATGCCGGGACCCAGGCAGGAAGAAGTTGCAGGGGCGCGGACCCGCCAATCCCATGCGTGTGCGCCCTTGCCACGCTGGCCTGCCTGGGTCCCGGCTTTCGCCAGGATGAGCGGGTGGGTAGATGGGTCATGGCCATCGGGGTGTTCGATTCGGGGATCGGGGGGCTGACGGTGCTCCACGCCCTGGCGCGGCGGCTGCCGGACGCCGACATCACCTACCTCGCCGACCAGGCCGAGAGCCCCTATGGCGGGCGGCCCGGCGAGGAGATCGTCGAGCTGACCCGGGCCGGCTGCGTGCGCCTGTTCGACGGCGGCTGCGACCTCGTGGTCCTGGCCTGCAACACCGCCGCGGCGGTGGCGCTGCGGCGCCTGCAGCAGACCTGGCTGCCGGGCTATCGCCGCGCCGCCGGCCGGCCGGTGAACATCCTCGGCCTGATCGTGCCCACCATCGAGGCGGCCACCGGCGTCGCCTGGGACGAGGAGCTGGAGCGGCGCTCCGACAAGATCGAGAAGCTCGACATCCTCGGCATCTTCTCCACCCCGGCCACCGCCGGCAGCCGCGTCTACGAGATCGAGATCGCCAAGCGCAGCGACGCGGTCGCGGTGTTCTCCGAGCCCTGCGCCACGCTCGCCCGCCAGATCGAGGCCGGCGAGCCGGACGAGGCGCTGCGGCCGGTGGTCGAGGCGCACGTCGCCCAGCTCGCCCGCCGCATCGGCCGCCCGCCCGACCGCGCCATCCTCGGCTGCACCCACTACGAGATCATCGCCGACCTGTTCCGCGCCGCACTGCCGCCCGGCACCCCGCTGGTCCACCAGCCGGACGCCACCGCCGACGCGCTGCAGCGCTACCTCGCCCGCCACCCGGAGTACGTGATGGGCGGCGCCGGCGCCCGCCGCTTCCTCACCACCGGCCGTCCCGGCCCCCAGAACGGCCTCGCCGCCCGCTTCTGGGGCAAGCCGCTGACCTTCGAAGCGGCCTGAGCGGCGCTCTTGGTGAGGAGCGGGTCAGCCCTCCCACCGCCCCTCGAACGGGAACCGCGCGGCCCACAGCGCCTGCAGCCGCGGCTCGGCGTCGACGCGCTTCACCACCTCGGTCATCCGCGGGGCGACCGCATAGAAGCGGCGCCGGCCGGGGGCCCAGCGGGACATCATGGTGACGGCGATGTCGAGCACGGTCAGCTCGTCGCCCAGGATGTAGCGGCCGGGGTCGACCTGCGCGTCCATGATCCCCCAGCACTCGGCGATGCGATCGCCGGTGCGCGCCTTCACCTCGCCCTGCACCTCCTTGTGGCTGGTCACCCGCGAGGGATCGTCGCGGATCCAGAACAGCGAGTAGATCGCCGCCGAGATGAACGCCATCCAGCGCAGGAACGCCGGCCGCGCGGCGCCCGCCATGGTGGGCGCGAGCCGCGCCTCGGGGTGCGCGTCGGCCAGCCAGAGCAGGATGGCGCTCGACTCGGTCATCAGCTCGCCGTTCGGCAGGATCAGCGCCGGCACCTGGCGTCATCGGGTTGACCTTGGTGAGCGCCGCATCCTCGCCCGCGTCGAACAGGCTGCTCTCCACCACCCGGTACGGCAGGTCCAGGAGGCTCAGCGTCGCCTCCACCAGCACCGACCCGGTCCCCGCCGCGCCATGGACCACATATTCGCCGGCCATGTCCTCACCCCATCACATCCGCTCATCCCGGCGAAGGCCGGGACCCAGGAAAAAGCCCGCGCGCCGGGCTCGATCCTGGCAGCATCGAGCGCGCCGCAGGCGTTCATATGACCACGGAAAACACGGAAAACACGGAAAGAGGGCGCAGATGGCGGGGACGCGCCTTTCCGTGCTTTCCGTGTTTTCCGTGGTGAAAGACAAGGCCTGCGGCGCGCGCCATGCACTGGCAGGACGCGCATACCCGCGACCGCGTTTTTCCTGGGTCCCGGCCTTCGCCGGGATGAGCGGGTGTTGGGGGTGAGGCACGCAACATATTGCGTCGCACCCCCGCATCGCTAACTAGATGTTGCGAATTCGCCCATATGGGTCTTCAGTACGAACCACGCCCGCGATTCCAGTCCAAGGTCCCCCTCCATGACCGCCTCCGCCAACGTCCGCACCCTGCCTGGCCTGCTCACGCCGTCGTTCGGCTACAAGCCGTTCCGCTATCCGTGGGCCTACGACTTCTGGAAGCGCCAGCAGCAGGTGCACTGGATGCCCGAGGAGGTGCCGCTGGGCGAGGACTGCAAGGACTGGGCGGCCAAGCTCAACGACCGCGAGCGCAACCTGCTGACCCAGATCTTCCGCTTCTTCACCCAGTCCGACATCGAGGTGAACGACAACTACATGGAGCGCTACGCGCGCATCTTCAAACCGGTCGAGGTGAAGATGATGCTGGCGGCGTTCTCCAACATGGAGACCATCCACATCGCCGCCTACGCGCTGCTGCTCGAGACCATCGGCATGCCCGAGAGCGAGTTCAGCGCCTTCATGGAATTCGAGGCCCTGAAGGCCAAGCACGACTACATGCAGCAGTTCGGCGTCGACACCAACGCCGACATCGCCCGCACGCTGGCCATGTTCGGCGGCTTCACCGAGGGCCTGCAGCTGTTCGCCAGCTTCGCCATGCTGATGAACTTCCCGCGCTTCAACAAGATGAAGGGCATGGGCCAGATCATCTCATGGAGCGTGCGCGACGAGAGCCTGCACTGCGAGGGGATGATCAAGCTCTTCCACGCCTTCAACGCCGAGACCGGCGCGGTGACCAAGGCGCGTGGCCGACGACATCGTCGACTGCTGCAAGACCGTGGTGGGCCTGGAGGACCGCTTCATCGACCTCGCCTTCGAGGCCGGCGAGGTGCAGGGCATGACCCCCGACCGACATCCGCGCCTACATCCGCTTCATCGCCGACTGGCGCCTGCGCCAGCTCGGCCTGCCGGAAGTCTACGGCGTGCGCGAAAACCCGCTGCCCGTGGCTGCAGAGCCTGCTGAGCGGCGTCGAACACGCCAACTTCTTCGAAGCCCGCTCCACCGAGTACTCGAAGGCCGCCACGACGGGCGCCTGGCAGGGCGAGACAGGGCGTGTGGGCGAACTTCGAGAAGATGATGGAACGGCGCGGGGCGGAGGGGGTGCATTAGGGGCAATCGCAAACCGTAGTGGCAATCACGCCAGTAACTCTTGTCGACCTAGCCGGGCAGGAAAACGAGCTGCTTAGAAGAGCGTTCGGGCGCACGCACACACCCTCGCCTTCGCGAACAACGTCATCAGCCTCCTGAGCACCGGCATCACCGGATTCCCGAAGTCGCGGCGCGCTTTCGGTGCTTACCGATCTCAGGTCTACATTTGCCTGTCTCTCGCCGTGCTGTCCGCGTCACCACCGGACCCAAGCCAACGCGAATCTGAGGCAGGCTCTGGAACACACCTCTCTAGCCGGCTACGCCCTGGCAAGGCCGAGCGACCCGTATTTCAGCGCCGATCCTACTGACGCAGACCACGAGAAGTTCATGAAGAGCGTCGTCTACAAGTGGGACAAACAGAACCTTCCCATAGAGGCGGCAGAGATAGCGCGAGTGAAGAGTTTAATAAACGCCGAGCATTCTCACGCCAACATCGTCCAGGCCTATCGGAACACGCTTCCAAGCGAGGGGGATAGGCCCGGGGTACGCGTGGAGTTCTTTGACACGGTATCGACTGACGTGATCGATGCTGACCTCTTCCACGCCGGATACGTCGGCATGCTCTCGCTTCAGTACATCCAGAAGATCAACAACGCAGGCGGCGGCCTGCTCCGCGTCCGCGCCGACTACGAGAGCGAGTACCGGGCGCTGTTTGAGACCGGGCTTGGGCTCGTCAATAAATTCTGGCCCGAGGCGACGCGCTCCGAAGTCGAGAGTTAGGCGCCGACTGGCTGGGATAGCGGGCGCAAGCCGCCCCTTCACGCCACCCTCAGCGTGTGCATTTTTGGCGAGTCCTTCGCGGTGGCCGATCGCCGCTTTCGAGAGGTCGTGCTGGACCTGGAGGTTGAGCCAGAATTCCGGGGTCGTGCCGAAGACGCGGGCCAGGCGGAGCGCCGCGTCTGGGGTCACCGGCTGTTGCTCGCGGACCAGGCGCTCGATGCGGGTGCGGTCCTTCAGGCCCATGTGGCGCGCCAGGGCGCCGGCCGTCAGCTTGTAGGCGGGCAGGTAGTCCCGGCGCAGGTGCTCGCCGGGATGGGCCAGTGGCGCGGCGAACGTGGTGTAGTCGGTCATCGGCTCCAACTCCCCGCCACTTACCTCTTGCAAACGATCATCGCGGCAATGATCTTTCCGGCATGGCGAAGACCGAACCCGAGCCGACGACGGCGCGCAAGCCGCGGCGCAAGCGTGAGCCCAAGGTGCTGGGGATCACGCGCGACGGCGTGCGCATCCTGACGCAGGGTCGCGGGACACACTTCACGCAGAAAGAGGCGCGGGAAGCCGTCGCCGCGGTGATCGCCGCCAGGCGTTGAGCGAGCGGCACGTCTTCATCAACTGTCCGTTCTCGTCGGACTACGACGAGCACTTCCAGGCCATCACCTACGCTGTGCTCCGCTCGGGCTTCAAGCCGCGCTGCGCGCGAGAGAGCAGCGATGGCGGCGAGGTGCGGATCGACAAGATCTGCCGCATCATCCGCGAAAGCCCCTACGGCATCCACGATATCTCGAAGACCGAGCCCGATCCCGACTCGGGCCTGCCGCGCTTCAACATGCCGTTCGAGCTCGGCCTCTATCTCGGTGCGCGGACGTTCGGCGGGGCGGCCCAGAAGCGCAAGAAGCTGCTGATCCTCGACCGCGAGCCGCGCCGCTACCAGTCGTTCATCTCCGATATCGGCGGACAGGACATCCATGCCCATGGCGGCGAAGTGAGCCGGACGATCCTGGCCGTCGCGACCTGGCTGCGGGACGAGGCGCAGGATCCGAATGTGCCCGGCGGCCGCGCCATCGCCCAGGAATTCACGCGGTTCCTCGCCGATCTGCCTGCGCTTGCGGCGAGCAAGCACCTCGCGCTCGACGAGCTGACGTTCACCGACCTGCGCACGCTGATATCCGTGTGGATCGTGGCGGACGCCCACTAGGCGGGCTTGCGGCAATAGGCCTCCATGTTACTTGAGGTGCTGCCGCTTCGCGGCGGCGGGTCTTTGACATCGTTTGGGGAAGTGGAAAGGTCCGGCGGCGGCGGAGGTGGGGCTCCGTTATCATCGGCGGTTTACGGTTTGCGGTAGCGGGGCGCCCGGCGGGGTTGGTGCGGCGCCAGAGGCTCTGGGCGCCGTAGTTTGCGGTTACTCTGCGGTGCGGTTTACGGTGCGCGGGGTTGGCCCCCACCCGCTCGGGCGCTTCACGCCCGAGTCGCCGCCCCCTCGGGGGCGGAGATCGCGGGACAACCAGACGCGCTCTCTTCCCCGTCGGGGGAAGCGTCGGCGAAGCCGGCGCAGGGGGCCAGCGGCGGTCAGTCGGCGAGGTCGGCCCAGGTGGGGGCGTGGTCGCTGGCGCCGGGTTCGCCGCGGACGGGTTTGTCGACGCCGGTGGCGGTCAGGCGCTCGGCGAGGGTGGGGCTGAGGAGGAGGTGGTCGATGCGCAGGCCCTTGTCGTTTTCCCAGCGGCGGCGCAGGTAGGACCAGAAGGTCCAGGGGGCGTTGTTGGCGCCGGCGCTGATGGTTGGCGCGGCGCGGGCTGCGGTCGCTCCGCGGCCGGCAGCCGTCGCTTGCCTTGCGCCCCCTCCACCACGCTTCGCGTGGTCCCCCTCCCCCGCACTCTGCGGTGCGGGTGAGGAGCGCGCGACGGGGCGGTGGCCAGCAGGGCGTCGGTCCAGCCTTGGGCGACGAGGGCGGCGAAGGCGGCGCGGGCGGCGGGGTCGACGAGGGCGTCGCCCTTCCAGCTGTTGGGCTGGTAGATGTCGGCCTCGGTGGGGACCACGTTGTAGTCGCCGACCAGCGCGACGGGCACGCCGGCGGCCATCAGCTCGGCGGCGTGGGCGGTCAGGCGCCCCAGCCACGCGAGCTTGTAGGCGAACTTCGGGCCGGGGTTGGGGTTGCCGTTCGGCGCGTAGATCGAGGCCACCAGCACGCCGCGCACCGCCGCCTCGATGTAGCGGGCCTGGTCGTCGGCCGGATCGCCGGGCAGGGCGTAGCGGGTGACGATGGGCGCGGCGCCGCGGGCGAGGATCGCAACGCCGTTCCAGGTGCGCTGGCCGGCCCAGACCGCGGCGTAGCCGGCCGCCTCGAGCTCGGCGGCGGGGAAGGCGGCGTCGGTCGCCTTCAGCTCCTGCAGGCAGACCACGTCGGGCTGCGTGTCGCCGAGCCAGGCGATGAGGTTCGGCAGGCGCTTGACGACATTGTTGATGTTGAAGGTGGCGATCCGCATGCGGGCATCATGCATGGGTGCGGTGCGGCTGGCGAACCCGGCCGGCGTGGTGGGCGCCGCAGGCGCCGCCAGAAGGTCACACGAAGAGCACGAAGGTAGCGAAGCTCACGAAGAAATCTCACCACGGAAAACACCGCAAACACGGAAAGTGGGCTTGGGATTTTCCGTGCTTTCCGTGTTTTCCGTGGTGAAAAGAGAATGCCTGCGGCGCCGCGCTGCGGGGAGGTTGGCTCTTCGTGAGCTTCGCATCCTTCGTGATCTTCGTGTGACCCTTGACCACGCTTGCAGCGCCACGCGGCTGGCCGGGAAGCGCGACCGGCGGATCACGCGATGATATAGTCCGTGGGGCAAAGGAGATGCGGCGATGGCGGATCTGGACCTGGCGGGCGAGCTCAACGAGCTCTTGGAGGCCGAGCGGGCGGGAGCGCGGGTGGGGGCGTCGCTGGTGGGGGAGGCGAGGGCGCGGGCGGCGTCGTGGCAGGACCTTGCCAAGGTGATCCACGACGACGAGGTGCACTGGGCGCGGCTGCTGTTCGAGGCGGTGCAGGCGCTGGGCGCGGCGCCCTCCGACAAGGTGGGCGACTTCTACGAGCGGGCGATGGCGATCGAGGGCTTCGAGGCGCGGCTGGCGTTCGTGAACCGCGGGCAGGGCTGGGTGGTGCGCAAGCTACGCGAGATCCTGCCGGGCGTGACGGACGCGGGCTTGCGCACGACGCTGCAGGCGATGCTGGACGCGCACGTGGTCAACATCGACGCCGCCAACGCGGCGCTGGCTGCGGCGGGCTTCGAGGTGAGGCCGGCGCGGTAGCGGCGGCGCGGGCTCTCCCTCGAGCCGCGCCGCCGAGCCGGTCAGTAGCCTGGCGCCGGGGCCGCTTGCGGGGCCGGGGCGGCGCAGGGTTGGGCGACCCACTGGTAGTGGTTCTGGTCGGCGCGCCAGACCCACTGGCCGCAGGCCTGCGGCGCCGCGTAGCCGTAGCCGTTCGCGGGCGGGTAGCCGTTCGGGCCGTAGCCGTCGTACGGGTCGCCGTAGCCATCGCCGCCGTAGGGATAGCCGTAGTAGCCGTACGGGCTGCCGTAGTACGGATATCCGTACCCGTAGGAATCGCCCCAGTAGTACCAGGGGTAGGCGGCCGCCAAGCCCAGCCCGAAGCCGTAGAGCGGCCAGAACCCGCAGCCCCAGCATCCGCCGTGGAAGTGGCCGCCGCCGCCATGCCAGCCGCCGCCCCAGCCGCCGCCATGCCAGCCGCCTGCGCCGCCGCCATGCCAGCCCCCGCCGCCGCCGTGCCAGCCGCCGCCGCCGCCATGCCAGCCGCCGCCGCCCATGCCGCCATGTCCGCCCATTCCCCCGTGCTGGGCCATGGCGCTGATGGGCGAGACGAGGAGGGCCGCGGCGGCGATCGCACCGAAGAGTCTCTTCATCGTAGCCTCCGTTTCGGTCCCTCGTGCGTTGATGTAATAGGTTTTATCGCGCTCAAGAAGAGGGGCCTTGATGTGCGTCAAGTTGAGGATTTCGCCCAATGACCGTCCCCCGCCGCGCCCCTCGCCGTCTGGCGCGTTTCGCCGTCCCGATCTGTCTCGTCACGGTGCTCGTCGGCGGCGCGGCGCTCGCCCAGCCGCCCGGGTACGGCGGTCCGGCCGGCCGGTCATTCGGGCCGTCGGACGGGGGCCAGCAGCCGTCGGAACTGGCGAGCCTGCACGCGGCGCTGCACATCACCGCCGCGCAGGAAGGCGCCTGGCGCGCCTTCGTCGCCGCCACCCAGCCGGATCCGCAGCAGCAGGCGCGCGAGCGCGCCGCCGAGCAGATGCTGCCGACGCTGACCTCGCCGCAGCGCGTCGACCTCTCGGTCGACGCCATGGAAGCCGACCTCGATTCGCTGCGGGCGCGGGGCCGGGCGCTGAAGGCCTTCTACGCGACGCTGACCCCATCCCAGCAGGCCACCTTCGACCGCCAGACCCTGCCGCGCGAGCAGGCCCGAAGCGGTTCGTACTGACGGCTTGTTGATGCGGCGCGGCGAGAGCGTGGCCGCCGTCGTTTCGCCGTCACGAGCGCACGGCTATAACGGCGCATGGGAAAGGCCGATGAAGCGGCGCGGGTCGTGGGGCGGCTGGGGGCCGAGTATCGGCGCTCCACCGAGGCGCTGCACGACGCGCTGAAGGCCTTCATCCGCGACGGGACGCCGCCCGATCCGAAGCTGCGCGCGCAGGGCGCCTTCACCTATCCGGAGCTGCGGCTCGCCTACCTCGGCGAGAAGCCGCCGCCGCGCCTGGCGCGTTCCTACGCCCGCTTCAGCCAGCCCGGCGTCTATGCGGTGACGGTGACGAGGCCGGACCTGTTCGGCGACTACCTGACCGAGCAGCTCAGCCTGTTGATGGCGGACTTCGACGTCGAGGCGGAGGTGGGCCGCTCCGAGCAGGAGATCCCGTTCCCCTACGTGCTCGACGCCGCCGACGCCGCCGTGGCCGACGTCAGCGCCGCCGAGATCGCCCGCTACTTCCCGGCCACCGAGCTCGCCCAGATCGGCGACGAGGTGAGCGACGGCTTCTGGTCGGCGCCGCCCGGCGCGGTGCGCCCGCTGGCGCTGTTCGATGCGCTCAGGACCGACTTCTCGCTGGCCCGCATCACCCACTACACCGGCACGCCGGCCGAGCACGTGCAGGCCTACCTGCTGTTCACCAACTACCATCGCTACGTCGACGAGTTCGTGCGCTTCGCCTGCCAGCAGCTGCAGCAGGCGGACAGCCCCTACGAGGCGCTCTCCTGCGCCGGCGGCGCTGGTGCTGACCCGCGAGACCGCCGATCCCGAGCGCGCCATCGCCGACGGGGCCTGGCGGCGCCACCAGATGCCGGCCTACCACCTGATGGCCAAGGGCCGGCGCGGCCTTTCCCTGATCAACATCGGCGTCGGCCCCTCCAACGCCAAGACCATCACCGACCACCTGGCGGTGCTGCGGCCCGAGGCCTGGCTGATGATCGGCCACTGCGGCGGCCTGCGCGCCACCCAGACCATCGGCGACTACGTGCTGGCCCATGCCTACCTGCGCGACGACCACGTGCTCGACGACGTGCTGCCGCCGGAGATCCCGATCCCGCCGCTGGCCGAGGTGCAGCAGGCGCTGCAGCGCGCCGCCGAGATCGTCACCGGCGAGAGCGGCGACGAGCTGAAGGCGCGGCTGCGCACCGGCACGGTGGTGACCACGGACGACCGGAACTGGGAGCTGCGCTATTCGCTGACCGCGCTGCGCTTCAACCAGTCGCGCGCCGTCGCGGTCGACATGGAGAGCGCCACCATCGCCACCCAGGGCTACCGCTTCCGCACCCCCTACGGCACGCTGCTCTGCGTCTCCGACAAGCCGCTGCACGGCGAGATCAAGCTGCCCGGCCAGGCCAACGCCTTCTACGAGCGCGCCATCTCCCAGCACCTGCGGATCGGCGTGGTGGCCATGGACCTCTTGCGCGAGGAGGGGCCGAGGCTGCACTCGCGCAAACTCCGCAGCTTCGACGAGCCGCCGTTCCGGTGAGGGCGACGGGAGGCCTGCCCCGGCGGAAGTCTCGCCATTGTCACAACCGCTCGCTATCTCCCGGGGCATGACCCGTCACATCGCCCTCGAGGCTGTCGAGAACTTCCGCGACTATGGGGACTATCCGACCGCGAGCGGGCGGCGCCTGCGGAAGGGGCGACTCTACCGGTCGGCGTCGCATGGCCGAGCCACCGACGCCGATCTGGAGGCAATCGCCGCGCTGGAGCTCGCCGTCATCGTAGACCTGCGCCGGCCCGGTGAGCGCGAGCGCGATCCGGCCCGGCGTCCGGCCGCGTTCGCCGGCCGGGTGATCCAGAACGACGAGGGCGAGGGCGCCGACGACGATCCCTGGTGGACGTTCGTGCGCAGCTGCGACCTCTCGGAGGGCGCGTTCCGCGACTATCTGCGCGACTACTACCAGACCGCGCCCTTCAAGCCGCGCCACGTCGACCTCTTCGCGCGCTACTTCCAGGCGCTGGCCGCCGGCGAGGGGCCGGTGCTGATCCACTGCGCGGCGGGCAAGGACCGCACCGGCGTGCTGGCGGCGCTGACCCACCACGTGGCCGGCGTCCACCTCGACGACATCCGCGCCGACTACCTGCTGACCAATAATCCGGAGCGGATCGCCGCCCGCACGCCGATGGTGGCGGCGATGATCGCCCAGGAGACCGGCCGCACGCCGACCGACGCGGCCATCCGCGCCGCCATCGGCGTCGAGGCCGAATATCTCGACGAGGCGTTCCGCGCCATCGAGGCCGGCCACGGCGGGCTCGACGCCTACCTGGAGCGCGCGCTCGGGGTCGACGCGGCGATGCGCGCCGAGATCGAGGCGGCGCTGCTGGAGTAGCTACGCCGCCAGCCGCTCCGGGCCGGCGCGCAGCCGCAGCCGCAGCGTCTTCGGGCCGCGGATGCCGAGCCGCTCGACCCAGTCGATCCGGTCCGGCGTGGCCAGGCTGAGATCGGGGAAGCGCGCATAGAGCCGTGTCAGCGCGCTCTGCGCCTCCAGGCGGGCCAGCTGCATGCCGAGGCAGAAGTGCACGCCCGAGCTGAACACCATGTGCGGATTGGGGAAGCGTTCCAGCCGCAGCTCGTCCGGATGCTCGAACGCCGCCGGATCGCAGTTGGCCGCCGCGAGCTGCGCCATGATGATCTCGCCGCGCTTCATCCGGACGCCGCCGAACTCGGTGTCGCGGGCGACGTAGCGCGGCTTGGTGGCCTGCACCGGCGAGGCGTAGCGGGCCAGCTCCTCGACCGCGCGCTCGATGCGCCCGGCCGGGTCGGCCAGCAGCCAGGCTTTCTGTTCCGGGTTCCGCTCCAGGCAGATCACGGCGTCGGCGATCAGGTGGCGGGTGGTCTCGAAGCCGGCGACCAGCAAGAGCACGATCATCGACAGCAGCTCGGCCTCGTCGAGCTTGTCGCCTTCCTCCTCGGCAAGCACCAGCTCGCCGATCAGCCCGGGTTGCGGATTGCGCCGCGCCGCCTCGATCTGCCGGCGCCCGTAGTCCAGCATCTTGCTGAACGCGCCGGCCGCCAGGATCAGGCCGAGCGCGCTGTTGATGCCCAACGCCTGCTGCGCCAGGGCGGAGAACTCGGCGCGGTCGGCGTCCGGCAGCCCCAGCAGGTCGCAGATCACCGCGAGCGGCAGCTGGCGGGCGTAGTCGTCGACCAGATCGACGTCGGCCCGGCCCTCGAAGCGATCGAGGATCTGGTCGGCGACCTTTTCGACGTCCGGCCGCATCGCCAGCACGTCGCGGCGGGCGAAGGCGGTGTCGACCAGCTTGCGCAGGCGCCGGTGATCCGGCTCGTCCTTCTGCAGCATGTTGTTGGTGAGCGCCTTGATCGACTTCGGCAGCCACCAGGAGAAGCCGGCGACGCCCGACTTGCCGGCGTTGCGGCCCTCCTGCACGAAGAGCGCGTTGTCCTTCACCATGGCGAGCGCCGCCGCGTGGGTGGTCGTCACCCAGACCCGGCCGACGAACGGCAGCTTGACCGGGATCACCGGCCCGGCCGCGCGCATCGCGGCGAAGGTCTGGGCCGGGTCGGCCTTGAACCGCGCCGAGACGATGTCGAAGTCGAGCGGCTTGCCGAGGCTCAGGTCCGAGCCAGTGGTCTGCGTCATGGCGAGCGTCTTCCGTTTCGACGAACGATGCGCTATCCTCTAACAGACCGACGGTCGGTCTTCAATACCGATCCGTCTCAGGTGGATGCCAAAGGAGCGACGGAGATCGCCGAGACAGACGAGGCGGGGCACAAGGTCCGGGTGCTGAAAGCGCCGGCAGTCCGACGCGCCGAGCTGCTGGACTGCGCCCAGCGGCTGTTCCTGACCCGGGGCTACGAGCAGACCACGGTCAACGACGTGATCGCGGCGACGGGCCTCTCGAAAGGCGCGTTCTACCACCACTTCCGCGCCAAGGAGGACCTGCTGGAGGCGATCGCCGGCCGCGTCGCGGGCGAGAGCCTCGGCTTCATCGAGGCGCTGCTGGCGGACCAGGGGCTCGACGCGCTGCAGCGCCTCAACCGCCTGCTGTCGCTTGGCCGCGAGTGGAAGCGCGAGCACATCGGCGAGCTGCGCGCCATGTTCACCACCCTGCTCGATCCGCAGAACGCCACGCTCTACCACCGCATCATCGAGGCGGTGTCCGGCGTGCTGGCGCCGGCGCTGGCCGGGATCATCGGCGAGGGCGAGGCCGAGGGCGTGTTCGACGCCGGCGATCCTGCCCTGGTCGCCGAAGTGCTGCTCGGCCTCGCCAATGGCCGGCGCGCCCTGGTGATCGCGGCGCTGGACCTGGCGCGCCGCGACGTCGACGCCGCCATGGCGATGATCGAGGGCCGCGTCCGCGCCGAAGAGGCGATCGCCGCTCGACTGCTGGGCGTGCAACTGGGCGCCGTCGACCTGCTGGGTCCGCCGGGCGTGGTGCTGGACATGCTGGTCGGCTGGCAGGCGGCCGGCGAGCCCGCGGCAGGCGGACGCATCGCGGCGGGCGGACGCCTGAGCTCTCAGCGCCGCGTCAGCTCATGCAGGGCAACGGCGCTCGCGGCGGCGACGTTTAGGGAATCCCAGCCGGCCGCCATCGGGATGGTGACGCGGCGCGCCTGGGCCAGGATGCTCTGCGGCAATCCTGGTCCTTCAGCGCCCAGCAGCAGGGCGACGCGATCGGGGCGCGTGACCGTGGTGAGCGGCTCGGCGCCGGCGGGCGTCAGCGCCAGCGGGACGAAGCCGGCTCCTTCCAGCGTCGCCACCGCGTCCTCGCCGTGCGCCAGCCTGGCGAACGGGACGGTCAGCGCAGCACCGACCGAAACGCGGATGGCCTTGCGGTAGAGCGGATCGCAGCAGGCCGGGTCGAGCAGCACGGCGGCGACGCCGAACGCCGCGGCGTTGCGGAAAAGGCCGCCGATGTTGTCGTGGTTGGAGACGCCGAAGAGGGCCAGCACCAGCGCCCGCGGCGGCAGCACCCCCAGCAACGCCGCCGCGCCGGGATCGGGCGGGCGGATTCCATGCGCCAGGATGCCCCGATGGATGTGGAAGCCGACCAGTGCGTCCATCACCGGCTGGCGCGCCGCATAGACCGGCACGTCGTCCGCCAGCCCGCCGAGCAGCGGCGCCAGCCGCGCCAGCCGGTTCTCGGCAACCAGCAGCGAGGCCACCGTCGCCCGCGCCCCGGCGCTCAGCAACACCCGCAGCACCACCTCGCCCTCGGCGATGAAGCCGTCGCCGCGCCCCACCAGGTCGCGTTCGCGAACGGCGGCGTAGGCCGCGATGCGCGGGTCGGCGGGATCGTCGATCGGGACGATGGTGGGCATGCGGGCGATTATAGCGCCCGGGTCACGTCGCCGACCCAGCGATCCAGCCGCGCCGGGCGGCCGATCCGCACGACCCTCGCATCCAGCTCGGCCAACCAGCCGGGATAGGCCCGCCGTTTCTGGGCATGCGAGCGCAGCACGTGGCGCGCGCCGCCGAACGCCTTGGCGAGCGTCATTCGCTGCCCGCCCCAGACCGGCACGCCGGCCAGCCACCAGCCGAGATTGCGCCGCAGCGCCTGGCCGAGCGCCACGACAAGCGGCAGGTCGAGCCAGACGATCAGGTCGGCACGCGCCCACAGCAGGTCGCGGTCGGCGTCGAAGTTGCCGTCGGTCACCCAGCGCTCGTCGGCGGCCGCGGCGGCCAGCCAGCCCCGCACCTCCGCCGCCGGCGTCGCTCGCCAGTCGGCGGTCCAGAACACGGCGTCGGTGGCGATGTACGGCAGCCCCAGCCGCGCGGCCAGCGCCGCCGCCAGCGTCGACTTGCCCGAGCCGGAGCAGCCGAGCACCGCGATGCGGCGGATCTCGGCCGCGCTCACCTCGCCCGTCACCGCGCCCCGATCGGCCGCACCGGCGAGCGCCAGTCGGTCGGATCGATCCGCTCGAACCCGGTCACGCTGACCGACGACTCCTTCGGCAGGCACAGCATGTTGAGGCTGATGACGGCGCCGGTGACGTCCTCGGCCGCGCCCTTGAAGTTGGCGGCATTGAAGAGCGGCGCGACGTGCCAGTACTGCTCGTAGCCGAGCTCGGCGAGCAGCGCGATCAGCACCGGCTGCTGGTCGGCGCGGTCGTTCTCGACGTAGATCACCGGCCGGCAGCGGGCGATGACATCGTCGCGCGCCGCGCAGCGCGTCGGCCTCGCCGCCCTCGACGTCGATCTTCAGGAAATGGCAGGCCGAGAGCCCCAGCGCATCGAGCGGCGTCATCCGCGCCGCGCGGCCGGCCGCCCAGTCGCCGTCGCCCGCTTCCACACTGATCGAGCCGAAGTTGTTCACGCCGCCGTAGTCGAGCGCGGGCAGCCCGACCACGCCGGCCACGGCGCCCATCGCCTCCGGCAGTGCGACCACGTTATCGACGCCGTTCGCCGCCAGGTTGGCGCACAGCAGCTGGAAGACCCGCTGCTGCGGCTCGAAGGCGATCAGCTGGCCGGGCGCGCAGGCCCTGGCCAGCATCAGCGTGTGGGTCCCGATGTTCGCGCCGGCCTCGACCACGGTCATGCCGGGCTTCACCAGCTGGCGGAAGACGTCGGCCTCCGCCTCGCAGTACTCGCCGTAGGCCTCCAGACAGCGGGTGATGTAGCGGTCGCCGCGCAGCGCCCACATCCGGCCGTAGCGCGTCTCGACCTCGATCGTGTCCGCCAGCCCGCCCATCCGCCCATTTCACCAGAACGGCGCCGCCGGCTCCAGCCGCAGAAATAGGTCCTTGCAAACCGCGCGATCTTAGATATATCTATCTCAAGATATATCGGTGCACTATCGGAGTACCCACATGCACAGACACTTCCATCGTATGCGCGAGGCTCACTCCCCGCGCGAGTTTGGCTTCCACGGCCGCGGCCGCCATGGCCTCGCCGGCCATATGGGCCGCCGCGCCGAGCGCGTGTTCGACCAGGGCGACCTGCGATTCGTGATCCTGAAGCTGATCAGCGAGCAGCCGCGCCACGGCTACGAGATCATCAAGGCGATCGAGGAGAAGGTCGGCGGCGCCTATTCGCCCAGCCCCGGCGTCATCTACCCGACCCTGACCCTGCTCGAGGAGCTGGGCTACGTGACGGTCGAGGCCGCCGAGGGCGGCAAGAAGCTCTACCGCGTCACCGAGGCCGGCGAGGCCGCGCTGGAGGAGAAGAAGGCCGTCGTCGACGCCATCTTCCACCGTATGGCGGCGCTCAACGAACGCTTCGAGGGGCCCTCGCCCCGCATCGCTCGCGCCATGCAGAACCTCGGTGCGGCCATCGGCCTGCGGATGCGCGCCGGCCCGGTCAGCGCGGAGCAACTCGACGCCCTGGTCAATGCCATCGACGACGCGGCGCGGAAGGTGGAGAAGGCTTAGACACGCGAGCTCAGGCTGACCAGCGCGGCAAGAGTTCGAGTCGCCACTCTCCCCTTGGGAGAGAGTGGCGCTCACACAAGCATAAGGCGAGACCCTCTAAATCGCTCCAGGAAGCCCGTGGAGGCCGATGGTAGCGTGACCGGTAGTACCCTAGCGCTCACGTCGCCCGCGGGCCTCCAGCGGCCTCTGCGGGGCCTCTACGGGCCTTCCTGGCGGCGATCCAACCCCGTCTCCGCTGGCGGCCGGTTCAGCCAGAGCATTCCGCCGATCATCACCGCGACCGCGGCCAGCGCCGGGCCGGCCGCGTCCAGCGAGCCCGCCATCGCCACGGCGTTGGCCGCCAGCATCGGCGCGCAGGCGATCGCCAGCACCACCAGCGCGGCGGCCGCGGTGAGCCGGCCGGCCACGTCCAGCAGCATCACGCGCCGCATCACCCGCGCTTCCACCGCCAGGGCGAACGCGAGGTCGCCGGCCGGCGCCTCGGTGGCGTCCCAGAGGGCCTCGAAACGCGGGTCCGGACCGAAGTCCAACTCACTCATGGCTCATCTCCGAGCGCGGCGGCCAACCTAGCCCGGCCGCGCTCCACATGCGACTTGATCGTGCCGATCGGCGCCCCCAGCGCCGCGGCGGCCTCGCCATGCGAGAAGCCGCCTCCGAGGCAGAGCGCCACCGCCGCCCGCTGCGCCTCGGGCAGACGCCGCAGCGCCGCCTGCAGGTCGAGCGCCTGGTCTGGCGAAGGCCCGACCGTCACCGGCGCGTCCCGCGCCGTCTCCCGATTCGCGGACCGCCGCCGCGACCGCGAATGGCTGAGCCGCTTCTTCCAGGCGATGGCGCAGAGCCAGGAGCGCAGCGACGCCTGGCCACGATAGCGGCCAAGGTTGGTCCAGGCCGCGAGGAAGGTTTCCTGGGCGAGGTCGTCGGCGTCGGCCGGCTCGTCCAGCGCCCGCCGCAGGAAGCTGCGGACCGCCTGCTGGTGGCGCGCCACGATCTGGCGGAACGCATCCTGCGATCCGCCCCGCGCCGCCGCCGCCAACTCGCAGTCGGTCGTCCCGTGGCTCACACCCGTCCGCGCCAGAAGCTGGCCATCAGCGCGCTCAGCGTCGCCGCCACCGCCAGCGCGGCGGCGATCACCGCGATCACCAGGTAGGTGTCGGCGTACTGATGGACGTGCTGCGAGGCGAAGCCGAACCCGGCGGCGATGGCCCAGGTGAAGATCGCGCCGTTCCAGCGCCGGTACGGCTCGCGGGAACGGCCGAACTCGACCCAGCGGTCCAGCTGGTCGACCCCGAAATCGATATTGAGGCCGGCGCCGCCGGGCCCCTCACGCCACCGCCGTCCCCAGCGCCGGCCCCCCAGCGCCGCCAGCACCTCCGGCGGCGGATCGCGGCCCTGCGCGGCGTAGACCTTCAGCGCCTCGATGGCGGCGCGCCGCTCGCGGTAGAGGAAGAAGCGCCGGAACGGGTCGAGCAGCGCCTGCGCCAGCGGCACCGCGAGCACCGCCAGGATGATGATCAGCCACGGATGCAGCTGCCAGAACGCGGCCATGGGGATGTCCTCCTTCACCTTCGGCGTGCGGCGCCCGCCTTCCTTCACAGCTTAGTCGCCGCCAAGGCTACGTTTGGAGGCGCCGCCGGCCGCGCTCCCTTCCTATTCTGCGCCAGCCCGCTAGGTTGGCCGTCAAGCGCCCCGCCAGCGGGCCGGGGAGATACGCCCGTTGACCGAAGTCATTCCCGAAGCCGACCTCGTCGCGGTGCGTCCCGAGGCCGATGTCCCGTCCACGCGGCTCAGCCGCGGCGCGGTCAGCTGGGCGGTCTTCGAAGGCGCCCGCGACCCCTACGTCATCCTGATCATCATCTACATCTTCATGCCCTACGTGGCCTCGGTGATGGTCGGCTGGCCGCGCTCCAACCCGACCGCCGGCCAGGAAGTCATCTCGCAGTGGAGCCAGTACTCTGGCTGGCCACCATGGCGACCGCGCCGTTCCTTGGCGCCTCGATCGACCAGCTGGGCCGCCGCAAGGGCTGGCTGGCGCTGGCCGTGGCGCTGATGATCCCGCTGATGTTCGGCCTCTGGTGGGCCAAGCCGGACGGCTCCGGCCTGCCGATCGTCATCACCATGATGATGACCTGCTCGATCGGCGTGCTGTTCAGCTACACCGAGGTGATCCACAACTCGCTGCTGGTCCGCGCCGCCGGTCTTGGCGGCGCGCACAAGGCCTCCAGCCTGGCGCTGGCGCTCGGCAACGCCTTCGCGCTGGCGCTGTTCGTCTTCCTGGCGTGGGGCTTCATGCTGCCGGGCAAGACCGACTGGGGCTGGGTGCCGAAGCAGCCGCTGTTCGGCCTCAGCCAGGCGAGGCACGAGCCGGAGCGGCTGACCGGCCCGATGACGGCGATCCTGCTGTTCGTCGGCACGATCCCGATCATGCTCTTCACGCCCGACGCGGTGCGCTCGGCCGTCTCGGTTCCCAAGGCGCTCGCGGAGGGCGCTCGGTCGCTGTGGCGCATGCTGGTCACCGTCCGCAACCACCGCGACGCGGCGATCTTCCTGGTGGCGCGCAGCTTCTACACCGACGGCATGGGCGCGGTGCTGACCTTCTTCGGCATCTACGCCACCGGCGTGATGCACTGGGGGGCGCTGGAGATGCTGGTGATCGGCATCATCCTGACCGTGCTGGCGGTGATGGGCGGCTTCCTGGCGCGCGCCTTCGACGCGCTGCTAGGCCCCCGGCGCGCCGTGCAGATGGAGATCCTGATGTCGCTCCTGGGCATCATCGCGCTGCTCGGCATGGGGCCCGACCGCATTCTCTTCATCTGGCACTACGACCCGGCGGCCCACGCGCCGATGTGGAACGGACCGTTCTTCCGCACCCTGCCGGAGTGGATCTTCACACTGATCGGCTTCTCGAACGCGGTCTTCATCACCGCCCACTATGCCTCCAGCCGCACGCTGCTGACCCGGCTGACGCCGCCGGACCAGACCGGCGCCTTCTTCGGCGCCTACGCGGTCTCCGGCACCGCGACGGCCTGGCTGGCGCCGATGATGGTCAACATCGGCACCCACGTCTTCAAGTCGCAGCAGGGCGGCTTTGCGATGATCACCATCCTGCTGACGATCGGCTTCTTCGGCCTGCTGTTCCTCAGGAACGGCAACCGCGACTTCGCGACGTGAGGGGGCCGGGGCCGCAGTCTCGATCTCTGACCGGAGCGCTCCTCAGCAGTCCGAGCAGGTAACCTGGGTCGAGAGGCGGGGATGCAGGTAGTAGGTCTGCCTGAAGACGATTGGCTGCGGCAGCACCATGCCGAACACCGACTGATAGGAATACTTCGTCTCGCCCATCACCACGCTTTCGTTGGCGTTGACGACGTTGGCCGGCAGGCTCGACATCGTCGCGCCCTTGCTCAGCGCGGTCATGCCGCTGGCCTGGCTCCAGGCTACCGTGACGTTGCCGTTCTTGTCGGCGGTCAGACTCGAGACCCGCATCTGCAGGCCGCTGGTCGGGATAGGGTGACATGATGGTGTCGCCTAGCGCGAAGACGCCCGCCACTTCGGCGCTGGTGGTGCTCGTGCTCTGCGACACGAGGTCACCGATCGCCGAGGCGGTGTGGGCGACGCGCTGCTCGGCCATGGCGCCTTGCGTCACCTCGACCACGCCGAAATAGATCAGCGCCAGCAGCGGGACCAGCAGGGCGAACTCCACCGCCGCCGCGCCGCGGCGGTCGGCCCAGAAGCGATGCGTCCGGGGGCGATTGGGTCGGGTCACGTGCATCCCGCCGCGCCCGCCGACCAGTTCTCGTTGCGGAACGCCACCGTCGCGGTCAGCAATCGCTGGTTGCTGTTGAGGTTGGGCAACCCCGGCTCCAGGGTCGGCGCGATCAACGTCCAGGGATAGAAGGCGCGCACCACCACGATGTCGCACGACGCTCCCGCGTTGAAGCCGACCTGGGTCGGGTCGATCGCCCCGTTCGACACCGGCGTCGTCACGGCGATCGCCGAGAAGCTGGAGAAGGTGCGTACATCGAGGCTGAGGTTGGCCTGGCAGTCGGAGGTCGAGATCCAGGAAACGTTGTTGCAGACCAGCGTCTTGAAGCCGGCGGCGCTGTTGTTGGCGCCGGTCTGCAGCTGGCCGGTGCGGATTTGCCGGGACGCTGCCTCGATGCCGGCGTCGAGCGCGCTGGACGCCATGAACATCGCGCCAAGCTCGAAGATCGCGAACAGCAGCGCCAGGAACGGGATCGAGATCATCGCGAACTCGACCGTCGTTGTGCCGCCGTCACCCACGGCGAGGGCGGGCAAACCCCGCCGGTGGGCGGCAGGTCGAGCTGGCGGCATCGGCCGAAGATCCCTCGAAGAGCGCACGCGCTGAAGCTAGCCGGCCGCGCCCTAAGGTTGCCTTAAGGCGGATTAGGCCCGTTCAGCGGCGCTGGCAGGGATCGCCTTAAGGCGTGTTGGGCGAGGCGGAGACCGAGCCGCTGGCGTGGGGCGCCTCGATCGCGCCGCCGGCGGGAGCCGGCCCCGCCATCGGCTGGGCGCCGCCGGCCCCGCCGACCTGCTCGCAGACCGGCGCGCAGGTATAGCTGACGATCTGGCCGCCGTTGATCAGCGCGACGCGGTTGCCGGACCCGGCGCCCACCACGATCTGGCGGTCGAAGATCGCGTGGCCGCCGGCGTCGGTGATCACGAGGTTGGTGATCCCCGCGCCCTTGCCGGTGATGATGATGTGCCGCTGGTCGGCGACCGACACATCGGCGATGGCCGGGTTGCCGATTATGACGTTGTGGGCCGGCCCCGCCAGCGTGACGAACGCCGACTGGTCGAGCGGCACGTCCAGGGTGGCGGCGAGCGCCGCGGCGGGCGAGAGGGCGAGGGCGAGGGCAAGGGCGAGCTGGCGCATGCCGGAAGGCTCGGCCGGATTGGTCAAGAAAGACTGAACGGCGCAGATCAGCCGCCGGCGCCCGCCGCATTTGCCGCCTTCCAGGCCATGGCGTGAGCGATTCGCTCTTTCAGCGGCGGGTGCGTGTAGAAGATCGCCGCCTCGAACGGCGATGGCGCGATGGCGTCGCGGCCCGGATCGCGCAGCCACTCGTCCTCGATCACCGCTGCCAGGCCGTCCGGCTCGCGGGCGTGGTCCAGAGAGTAGGCGTCGGCGCCGACGTTGGCCCAGCGCAGGTAGGCCGCGCCGCCCAGCGCAGCCAGCGTCAGCGTCGCCCCGCCGATGATCGCCAGTGCGGGCAGCGCCGCCGGGTCGGCCGGGCTGCGCAAATCCCTGGCCCCCATCGCCTGCGCCAGCGGCGCCGTCCAGCGCTGCGCGGCGACGCAACCTGCCAGGACGAGCGCGCCGATCACCAGGCAGACGATCAGGATGTCGTTGTGCGCGTAGTGCCCCATCAGGTGGCCGACGTAGGCGCGCGCCGCGCCCGGCGGCCCGGCCAGCAGCCGCTCGCCGACCACCACCCGGGCGCGGCCGAAGCTGCCGGTGACGTCGGCGTCGAGGCCCGGAGCCGCCGCCTGCAGCACGGCGGGCGCCGGCAGTCCGGCCTCGGCGATCAATCGCGCCACGCCCCCCTGCGCCGGTCCGGGCCGGGCAGGCGGACCAGCCGGTCCGGCAGAGAGCGCGTAAGGCAGCCAGCCGAGCGCCAGGATGAACAGCGTCGCTGCGCCGCCGACGATCAGCGGCCAGCGCCTCGGCTGGCGCCGTATCAGCCACGCGAGCGGCGGGACCAGCAGGACCGCCGCGGCGACGGTCGGCAGGATCTGCGCGCTCGCGGCGGCGAGGGGCGTCAAAAAGTCCACGGCCGGGGCTGAGCCACTGCCGATGACGTCCAGGCGCCAGGCGGTGGTCGCGTCTACCAGCACCTTCGCCGCGGCGAGCGCCAGGGCCAGCATGCCCGCCACTGCCGCACTCGTCACCCAGGGCCGTGGCCGCGTCGCCTCGATCCGGCGCGCCAGCGCGGCCGCGGCGCCGAGGCGCGCCAGCAGCACGGCCACGGCCAGGAAGACGAGAACGCCGGCGATCCAGCCCGCCAGCCGCGTGTCGGTGGCGGCCTGCGCGGCGAGCCGCTGGGCCGCCGGCAGGCGCGCCAACCAGGCGTCGATCGCGGCCTGGGCGTCCAACTAGGCCGCCGCCGCGCCGGCCTTGCGCGGCAGGCCAAGCCGGCCGGCGATGACCTGGAACGGGTAGACCATCTGGGCCAGGTAGCTGGTCGGCGCGCCCTCGACCCCATAGTCGGACGGCAGCACGCCCTTGGGCATGTAGAAGGTGCCGAACATCAGGTCGAGCACCGGGAAGGTCGGCGCGAAGTTGCGGTCGTGAACGGCCGGGTCCTTCACGTGGTGCCAGCGGTGATAGACCGGACTGGCGATCACGTAGCGCAGCGGGCCGAACGTCCAGTTCAGGTTTGCGTGCACCATCGCGCCGAACACCAGATTGAACGGGCCCATGACCAGGAAGGCGGCTGGCGAGAAGCCGACCAGCCTGACCAGCGCCAGCGCGCCGGCGCTGTAGACCGCGAAGTTGACCGGATGGATCCGGTAGGTCGTCGTCCAGTCGAGCGCCTCGGCGCTGTGGTGGACGGCGTGGAACGGCCACAGCGTGCGGCCGTGGAAGGCGCGGTGCAGCCAGTACTGCACGATATCCATCGCCACCAGCGCCAGCGCCGCCTGCGCCACGAGCGGCAGACGCGCCGCCCAGCCGTAGCCGCCGAGGATCGCCGCCGTCGCCGCCGGCGCAGCCCCTTGGAGCAGGAATCCCGCCCCGGTGCGTATATAGAGGTCGGCAAGGCCGCCGTAGAGCAGCACGCCGGTGAACCAGTAGAGCGCGTTGTCGGCCAACTCGCGGGATGCGAACGCCCGCTGCCCCGGGTTGCAGGGCGTCAGCCGCGCCAGCGCCCCGAAGGCGAGGAACGAGATCGCCAGGTTGATCAACGTCCAGGGCATCCGGGCTCCCGTCCACGTGTGGCGCTCAGGCTAAGAAGCCGCGGCCTAAGTTTGCGTAAAGCTGCCACGCGCCGTGCGCCGCCGCGCCCGGCCCGCCGTGACTGCCGCCGGCCCCTACAACGCTGCGTGGTTAAGCTTTGCTAATGATGAATATCCAGCAACCATAGATAAATGTCCGGCAATACTGTCACGTTTACTGCGAATTAAGGCAGCCAGGCGAAATTGCGCGCAGTTCTCTGGGGCGAGCAGGGCTGACCAGCTTGATCCCTGACCTGGATTGCAACAAGGAGATCAAGCAATGTCCAAGTTCATTACGCGTTTTGCGAAGGACGAATTGGGCGCCACGGCCATCGAGTATGGCCTCATCGTCGCTCTGATCGCAGTGGTGATCATCAGCGCCGTGACCACGCTCGGCACGAACCTGAACACCAGCCTTTCGAAGGCGGGGAGCGCCATCCGCTAAGACGTCGCCAAGACGTCCGGACGGCGAGGGGGCCGCGGCGCAAGCCGCGGCCCCTTTCCTTTGGCAGGCCACCGGCGAGGCAACTCGAACAAGGTTAGTTGTGGTTCAGCTTGTTCGTTCGCCGCTTCTTAAAGGTGTGCAGCCATTATCGATTTCGCAGAAGGCCGAGGGGGGCCGGCGCGCTCGCGTCTCGCAGCTCAGGCCATAGAGGAGGCGTAAAATGACCAAGTTTGTCGCCCGCCTGGCGCGGGACGAGTCCGGAGCGACGGCGATCGAGTACGGCCTGATCGTCGCGCTCATCGCAGTCGTGATCATCGGCGCGGTGACCACGCTGGGCACCAACCTGAACACCAGCCTCTCGAAGGCCGGCAGCGCCATCCGCTAAGCGATCGCAAGACGCGAACAGAAGAGGGCCGCGGCGCAAGCTGCGGCCCTTTTTCTCGCCTGGTGCTCGGCGCCCGTAGACAGCACCTGACAAGACTTGTCGAATACCTGAGCGTTGCCCGCCGCCACTGACAATTAATTTCGGTTCAGGATGTTTGTTCGTTCTCTCTTAAAAGTAGAGTGGCATTTTGTCGGCATTCAAGAGCCGAGGGGGCTGGCGCGGGGGCGCCTTGCAAGCTCGCGCTGAAAGAGGAGCAGTCGAATGACCAAGTTCGTTTCCCGCTTCGTGCGGGATGAGTCTGGCGCCACCGCCATCGAGTACGGCCTGATCGTCGCGCTGATCGCCGTTGTGATCATCGGCGCGGTGACCACGCTGGGCACCAACCTGAACACCAGCCTGTCGACCGCCGGCAGCGCCATCCGCTAAGAGGCCACCAAGACGTCTGGACGGCGAAGGGGCCGCGGCGAACGCCGCGGCCCCTTTCGCGTCCGCCCTCGGGAAACCTTTGGTTCACCTCCTTGGGGCGATTGTCCGCGCCAGATCGAATCAGCCGCCCAGATCACGCCCCCCATGCCGCCCGAGCTCGTCAAGACCATCGTCCTCGGCTTTTTCGCCGCGCTGGTGATCGGCGGCCGCCGTCAGGGATCTGGCGTCCTTCACCATCCCCAACTGGATATCGCTCGCCCTGGCGCTGGCCTTCGCGCCGGCCGCTTGCTGATCGGGCGCCTCGCTGGCTGCGATCGGAGTCAGCCTCGCGGTCGGCGTCGGCGATGCTGGTGGTTGGCGCCGCGCATGTTCGCGCTCGGCTGGATCGGCGGCGGCGACGCCAAGCTGATGGCCGCCGCCGCGCTCTGGGTCGGCCTGCGCGGCCTCGCGCCGTTCGCGCTCTACACCGCGTTGGCCGGCGGCGCTGCTGGCGCTCGGCCTGGTGGCCCTGCGCTCGGACTGGCTGCGGCCACTGGCCGCGGCTGGCCCTGCCTGGGCGCGCCGGCTGGCGACGCCTGGCGAAGCGGCCCCCTACGGCGTTGCGATCGCCGTCGGCGCCTTGGCCGCCTTCGCTATCCACCCGCTGGCCTGAATGCGCCACGGCAGAGCTTGGCCTTAGGCGGGCGTTAACTATGGCCCCGCCACCTTAGCGACGCGCCAGAAGGCTCGCGCCGATTCTCGTTGGACCGCCCACCCGAGTGGGCAGGCGGCCCTGTCACAAGACCCAACCGTCGCCGCGGAGGCGCGCCGCAATCATGACCCCCGCTCGTATCGTGATCATCGTCGTCGCCCTGGTCGCGTCGGTGGGACTGGCGCTCTTCGTGCACGGCATGTTCGCCCGGCCGAAGGGGCCGCCGCCGACCGTGGTCGCCGCCGCGCCCGCGCCGCCGATGACCCGCGTGCTGGTCGCCAAGGTCAATCTCGGCGTCGGCGATCGCCTGTCGCCGGAGAACATGACCTGGCAGAGCTGGCCCGCGGCCACGCTGAACCCCGCCTACATCACCGACGGCGTCGTCAGCACCGACGTGCAGGGCGCGGCCGCCACGGCGGTGCAGCAGGCCACGCGCACGGTCACCGACATGGCCTCCGGCGGCGGCCCGAAGCTGCAGGCGATGTCGGCGCGATCGTGCGCGAGCCGATCTTCGCCGGCGAGCCGATCACCTCGGCCAAGATCATCCGCAGCGGCGACACCAGCTACATGGCCGTGCGCCTGCCAGCCGGCATGCGCGCCATGTCGCTGCCGATCAATGTCGAGAGCGCCGCCGGCGGCTTCATCCAGCCCGGCGACCGGGTCGACGTGATGTCGACCCACGCGGACGCCTCCAAGAACGGCGGCGGCATGGTCACCGAGACCGTGCTCGCCAACGCCCTGGTGCTGGCGATCGACCAGCATACCGATCAGCCGAAGGCCGGCGCGTCGCTGATCGGCGCCACAGTCACCGTCGAGGTCCCGGCGCCCAGCGCCGGCTCGATGGCGCGCGCCCGCACCCAGGGCGGCCTCACGCTGGCGCTGCGTTCCTACGCCGACATCGGCGGCCACACCCAGGGGGGCGTCGACGACGGCCACTCCGTCCGCATCTTCAGGGGCGGCTCGTCCGCCGAAACGGTGAGCGCGCAATGAAAGCCGCCCTTCTCAAGATCCTTGCCGCGCTTGCCGCCTGCGCCTCGTTGACGGCGCCGCTGGCGGCCCGCGCTCAGGACGCCGGCTCGTCGGTGATCAAGGTCGACCTGGCCGAAGGCTCCCAGAGCCAGCAGCTGGCCTTGCCGGCCGGCCGCTCGGCCGTCGTCGATCTGCCGGTCGACGCCCGCGACGTGCTGGTGTCGAACCCCACGGTCGCCCAGGCGGTGCTGCGCACACCGCGCCGCATCTTCGTGATGGGCCTGAAGAGCGGCGTCACCGACGCGATGTTCTTCGACGCCGGCGGACGCCGCATCCTGGCGCTCAACATCCGCGTCGAGCAGAACACCTCCGCGCTCGCCCAGACCATCAACCGGATCCTGCCGGGCGCGCAGGTGCACGTCGACGCCCTCAACACCAGCATCATCCTCTCCGGCGTCGTGATGAGCGCGGCTGACGCCGACAAGGCGGTCCAGATGGCCAGGGCGATGGTCGATAAGCCTGAGGCGGTGATGAACATGCTCAGCATCGCCGGCCAGGACCAGGTGATGCTGAAGGTGCGGATCCTCGAAATGGACCGCCAGGTGATCAAGCAGTTGGGCATCAACTGGAACGCCGTGATCGGCCAGGCCGGCTCGACCCAGTTCATCCTCGGCAGCGTCGCCACCTACGGCATCAACGGCGCACTGCTGGGCGGCCTGACTGGCGCCGGCGCGAACCTCAACACCACGACGCAGCCCGAGGTGATGGGTTTCGACCCGCTGACCGGCACCCGCGACCTGCCGATCGTGTGCGGCACATGCACCAACGGCGGCTCCAAGACGATCGCCACCACCCAGACGACCTCGGGCTCGACCGGCCTCAACCAGGGCAGCGCCAACATCCAGGCGTTCGAGCAGGTCGGCCTGGTGCGGACCCTCGCCGAGCCGAACCTGACGGCGGTCTCCGGCGAATCCGCCAAGTTCCTGGTCGGCGGCGAGTTCCCCGTCCCGGTCGCCGAATCGACCACCGGCTCGGTCTCGGTCGACTTCAAGCCGTTCGGCATCGGGCTCGGCTTCACGCCGGTCGTGCTGTCCGGCGGGCGCATCTCGCTGAAGCTCTCGACCGAGGTCTCCGAACTGAACAACCAGGGCGCCTTCAACGTCTCCAGCGGCAGCGGCGGTCCGGTGCTGGTGGTGCCGGCGCTGACCGTGCGGCGCGCCGAGACCACTGTCGAGCTGCCCTCCGGCGGCTCGATGATGATCGCCGGCCTCCTGCAGGACAAATCCGCGCAGGACCTCTCCGGCATCCCCGGCGCGATGGATGTGCCGATCCTCGGCGCACTCTTCCGCTCGCGCGACTACCAGTCCGGCCAGACCGAGCTGGTGGTCATCGTCACCCCCTACCTCGTCAAGCCGACCAACGCGAACGACCTGCAGACGCCGATGGACGGCCTGCAGATCGCCAACGACATCGACACCATCATGCTCGGCCGGCTGAACCAGACCTACAAGCACGATCCCAAGGCGACCGCGGGAAGAACCTATCAAGGTCCTTACGGCTATGTCGTCGAGTGATCGTCCACACCTGAAGGAGCGTCCTTCGATGCGCGCAACGCTCTGGCTCGCAAGCCTCAGCCTCCTGGCGCTCGGCGCCTGTGCGACGGACCCGTCGCACGACAAGAAGGCTGCCGCCGATCCGCCGCCCTTGACGCCCTCCGAGCGCTACGCGATCCAGGTCAGCCCCGACCCGCTGGAGCTGCAGCTCGGGGTGCACGACGCCGGCCTCTCGCAACACCAGGCCGACGCGCTGCACGACTTTGTCGACCGCTGGATGCAGACCGACCGCGCGCCGATCACCATCAAGGCGCCGGAGCACGGCCCCGCCCAGGCTGCGGTCTACCGGACCGCCGCCGGCGCGCGCGACTTCCTGATCGGCCAGGGCGTCGATCCCGCCCAGGTGCGCATCGTCGGCTACGAGGCGGCCGACGAACACGCGCCGGTCGTGGTCGGCTTTGTCCGCTACCAGGCCCACGGGCCGCAGTGCGGCAAGTCGTGGGGCGACCTCGCCCACAACTGGGACAACAAAGGCTACGACGAGTTTGGGTGCGCGGTGACGGCGGACATCGCCGCCCAGATCGCCGAGCCGGCCGACCTGCTGCATCCGCGCGACTCCGATGCGCCGGACGCGCAGCGCCGCCAGACCGTCCTCGACAAGTACCGGCAGGGCGCGACCACCGCGACCGCCGAAGGACTCCCAAGCCAACGGCGCCGTTTCGGCGACCGCGCAGCAATAGTGTCATGAGCCCACAGACCGCCGAAACCACCGACCCGTTCGATCTCGACTTCGACGCCGAGACCGAGTTCGTCACGCCCTCGCCGGACGCCAAGTCCGCGCCGGACTCGCACGATCCGTTCGCCGGCCTGTCTTCGCCGCGGCCGGTCGGCGACGACCATCCGGCCCTGGCCTCGCCGGCGCCCAACCCGATCGCCGACATGCTGGCCAGCGCCGAGGCGGCGCTGGGCGAGCACACGGTGCCGCGCATCACCATCCACGTCTTCTGGTCGCGCCAGGAGATCGCCGAGCTGATCCACAAGGCCAGCAGCGACCGGCGCATGGAGCGCGCCAAGACCGTCGTGCAGTCCGGCGGCCTGGCGGCGGCGGTGGAGCAATACCAGAACGAGCCGACGCCCTCGCTGCTGATCGTCGAGAGCCTCGATCCCCCACAGGAGTTGCTCCGCCTGCTCGAGCGCCTGGCCGAAGTGTGCGATCCGGGCACCAAGGTAATCGTCATCGGCGCGGCCAACGACATCAGCCTCTACCGCGAGCTGATGCGGCGCGGCGTTTCCGAGTACCTGGTGCCGCCGCTGGGCCTCCTGCAGCTGATCGCCGCCATCACCGCCCTCTACGCGGACCCGGCGCAACCGTTCGTCGGCCGCCAGATCGCCTTCTGTCGGCGCCAAGGGCGGCGCCGGGGCCTCGACGATGGCGCACAACGTCGCCCACCTGATCTCCGAGCGGATGGGCGCCAACACCGTGCTTGTCGATCTCGACCTCGCCTTCGGCACCGCCGGCCTCGACTTCAACCAGGACCCGCTGCACGGCATCGCCGACGCGCTCAGCCAGCCCGATCGGCTCGACCCGGTGCTGATGGAGCGGATGATGGCGCGCTGCGGCGACCATCTCTCGCTGTTCGCCGCGCCGGCCAGCCTGGAGCGCGACTTCGAGATCGCCAGCGAGACCTACGAGGAGGTGGCGCAGAAGATCCGCTCGTCGAGCGCCCTACGTCGTGCTCGACCTGCCGCACGCCTGGACGCCGTGGAAGCGGCGGATGCTGGTCACCTCCGACGACGTTGTGGTGGTGGCCGAGCCCGACCTCGCCTCGCTGCGCAACGCCAAGAACATCGTCGACCTGATCCGCTCGGCGCGTCCCAACGACGCTCCGCCGCGGGTGGTGCTGAACAAGATGGGCCTGCCGGGCCGCCCGGAGATCCCGCTGAAGGATTTCGGGGACGCGCTGGGCCTCACCCCCTGCATGGTGGTCGCCTTCGACGCCAAGCTGTTCGGCCAAGCCGCCAACAACGGCCAGATGCTTTCCGAGGTCGGACCGAAGTCGAAGCAGGCTGAGAACCTCGAGCTCCTGGCCCGGATGATCAGCCGCCGCGAGACGGGTGAGGAGCCTGCGCCCCGAGCCACCTCGTTCATCGACCGCTTCTTGAAAAGGTAACGAAACAGCGTGTTCGGCAAGCGCGCCACCAGACTCAGCCCCGTCGCCCGCCCGTCAGGCGCCGCCACCGGCCGCCGCCGGCGCGCCGCCGATCGCCACGCGTCCGCAGCGCGTCGAGACGCCGCCGAAGCCGGCCACGCCGCAGGGCGGGGGCGCGCCGCGCCCGGCGCCCAAGGCAACGGCCGGTTTCGAGCAGCTGCAGGCTGCGCAAGGGCCGACCGAGATCGTCCGTGAGCAGAGCGAATACTATCACCAGACCAAGACGACGATCTTCAACGCGCTGCTCAACACCATCGACCTGTCCCAGCTGGCGCAGCTGGACCTGGCCTCGGCGGCCGAGGAGATCCGCGACATCGTCGCCGAGCTGGTGGCGATCAAGAACGTCTCGATGTCGGTCGCCGAGACCGACCACCTGGTGCAGGACGTCATCAACGACGTGCTCGGCTACGGACCGCTGGAGCCGCTGCTGGCGCGCGACGACATCGCCGACATCATGTGCAACGGCGCCAACCGGGTGTTCATCGAAGTCAGCGGCAAGATCCAGCTGACCAACGTCCGTTTCCGCGACAACGCCCAGCTGATGAACATCTGTCAGCGGATCGTCAGCCAGGTCGGCCGCCGCGTCGACGAATCCTCGCCGATCTGCGACGCGCGCCTGCCCGACGGCAGCCGCGTCAACGTCATCGGCCCGCCGCTGTCGCTCGACGGTCCGACGCTCACCATCCGGAAGTTCCGGAAGGACAAGCTGACGATGAAGAACCTGGTCGAGTACGCCTCGATCAGTCCCGAAGGCGCGCGGGTGCTGGGCGTCATCGGCGCCTGCCGCTGCAACGTCATCATCTCCGGCGGCACCGGCTCGGGCAAGACGACGCTGCTCAACACGCTGACCGCCTTCATCGACCCCACCGAGCGGGTCATCACCTGCGAGGACGCCGCCGAGCTGCAGCTGCAGCAGCCGCACGTGGTGCGCCTGGAAACGCGGCCCGCCCAATCTCGAGGGCACCGGCATGATCAACATGCGCGACCTGGTGAAGAACTGCCTGCGGATGCGTCCGGAGCGGATCATCGTCGGCGAGGTGCGCGGTCCCGAGGCCTTCGACCTTCTGCAGGCCATGAACACCGGCCACGACGGCTCGATGGGCACGCTGCACGCCAACTCGCCGCGCGAGGCCATCAGCCGACTGGAATCGATGATCACCATGGGCGGCTACGGCCTGCCCTCGAAGACCATCCGCGAGATGATCGTGGGCTCCGTCGACGTGATCATCCAGGCCGCACGCCTGCGCGACGGTTCGCGCCGCATCACCCACGTCACCGAGGTGGTGGGCCTGGAAGGCGACGTGATCGTCACCCAGGACCTCTTCGTCTACGAGATCACCGGCGAGGACCAGCACGGCGGCATTGTCGGCCGCCATCGCTCCACCGGCATCGCCCGGCCCCGCTTCTGGGACCGCGCACGCTACTACGGCCTGGAGCGAGAGCTGGCCGAAGCCCTCGACGCGGCGGAGTAGGCCGGTTGGACCAGACCTTCGTCATCTTCGGCGTCGCCGGCATCGCCTTCGCCATCATGGTCACGCTGGGCTTCGTGTTCGCCGGCGGGCGGACCAGCCAGCAACGCGCCGTGCAGCGCGCGCAGGCCATCGGGGCCGTTGGGCGGCCGCGGCGACGTCCGGCGCATGCGCGGCCCCAGTCGCCAGCAACGCCGAGACCCGTCGCAAGCAGATCATGAAGAGCCTGCAGGATCAGGAGCGCCAGCAGAAGAGGGTCGCGGCTGACCCTGGCCAACAAGCTGAAGCAGGCCGGCATCGACGCCAGCGTGATGCAGTTCTGGATGGCGAGCGCCGTGTTCGGCGTCGTCGTCGCGATCGTCTGCTTCTTCCTGCGGCTCAATCCGTTCGTGGCGCTGGGCCTGGGCCTGGCCGCCGCGTCTCGGCTTGCCGCAATGGGTGCTCGGCTTCCTCGGCAAGCGCCGCACCAACAAGTTCACCGCCGACCTTCTCCGACGCCATGGACATCATCGTGCGCGGCATCAAGTCGGGCCTGCCGGTGCACGACTGCCTGAAGATCATCGGCCGCGAGACCGCCGCAGCCGCTGGCCGGGGAGTTCCAGCCGCCTGGTCGAGAACATCGGCATGGGCGTGACGCCTGGATCAGGCGCTCGAGAAGCTCTACGAGCGCATGCCGACCGCCGAAGTGCGCTTCTTCTCCATCGTGCATGAGCATCCAGCAGAAGACCGGCGGCAACCTCGCCGAGGCGCTCAACAACCTCTCGACGGTGCTGCGCGCGCGCAAGCTGATGCAGCGAGAAGGTCAAGGCGCTGTCGTCGGAAGCCACCACGTCGGCGTTCATCATCGGCTGCCTGCCGCCGGGGGTGATCCTGCTGATCAGCGATCTGGACGCCGTCCTACATGGTGCCGATGTTCTCCGACCACCGCGGCTGGCTGATGCTGGGCGGCTCGGCGATCTGGATGGGCCTCGGCATCTTCGTGATGGCCCGCATGATCAACTTCAAGTTCTAGAGGCCGGGCGCCATGGAGCTGGGTCGACGTCCTCACCAATCCCGACAACGTGATCGCCGCCGTCGTCGGCATCGTGATCGCTTCGCCACCATCGTGACCATGGTCTCGCCCGGCCTTCCAGCGCTCCGGTCTGGAGAGCCGGCTGAAGTCGGTGGCCAACCGCCGCGAGGAGCTGCGCCGCACGCTCGCGCGAGGCGCTGGCCGGCAAGCAGCAGGCCTCGCTGCGCCAGACCGACGAGGGCGTCTACAAGCAGGTCGTCGATCGTCTGCAGCTGTCCAGGCTGCTGGAAGACCCCAACCTGCGCCGACAAGCTGGCGCAGGCCGGCTTCCGCGGCCCGAGCGCCGGTCTCGCGCTTCTACTTCTTCCGCCTGGTCACGCCGTTCGTGCTGTCGCCGGCGGCGGCCTTCTATCTGTTCGTGATCAACGGCTTGCAGCCTGCCGCTCGATGCAGCGGGTCGCCGCCTGCGTCGGCCGCCTTCGTCGCCGGCTACTATGCGCCCAACCTCTACATCTCGCAACGTCGCCACCAAGCGCCGCGAGTCGATCGTCGGCGTCTTCCCCGACGCGCTCGACCTGCTGCTGATCTGCGTGGAATCGGGCATGTCGATCGAGGCGGCGATCATGAAGGTCAGCCAGGAGGTCGGCGGCGCTTCGATCGAGCTGGCCGAGGAGCTGTCAGCCTGCTCGTCGGCCGAGCTGTCCTACCTGCCCGAGCGGCGCCTGGCCTACGAGGGTCTGGCCAAGCGCACCAACCACCCCGGCATCAAGGCGGTGGCCACCGCGATGATCCAGGCCGAGCGCTACGGCACGCCGCTCGGCACCGCGCTGCGCGTGATGGCCAAGGAAAATCGCGACCTGCGCCTGTCTGCGGCCGAGAAGAAGGCGGCCGCCCTGCCGCCGAAGCTCACCGTGCCGATGATCATCTTCTTCCTGCCGGTGCTGTTCGTGGTGATCCTCGGTCCCGCGATCATGCGGGTGCAGGACACGATGAGCCACCACTCCTGATCAGGGCGCCGGCCGCGCCTTGACCTGACGCGGCGGACGGCGGCTTAAACTGTCCGGAAAAACGCGTCCGGAGGAAGCCGCCATGTGGAGCTACGCCAACGTCTGGGAGCCGATCGCCGCCGCCATCCCGGACCGGCCGCGCGCAGATTCAGGGCGACGCGGGTGCAGCTGGGCGAGTTCGACCGCCGCGCCAACGCGCTGGCGCGCCACTTCATCGACCTCGGGCTGACGCGCCAGTCGAAGGTCGGCGGCCTACCTCTTCAACTGCCCGGAATACCTCGAGACCTACTACGCCGCCTTCAAGGCCGGCGCTGGCGCCGGTCAACACCAACTACCGCTACGTCGCCGACGAGCTGATCTATCTGTTCGACAACGCCGACGCCGAGGCGGTGGTGTTCCACGCGTCATTCGCGCCGACCGTCGACGCGATCCGTGGGCGCTTGCCGAAGGTCAAGGCCTGGATCGCGGTGGCCGAGCCCGGCCACCCGGTCCCGCCGTTCGCCGAGGACTACGACGCCATCGTCGCCGCCAGCGAGGGCCGGGTGATGCCGCCCTGGGGCCGCTCGAGCGACGATCTGCTCATCCTCTACACCGGCGGCACCACCGGCATGCCGAAGGGCGTGATGTGGCGCCAGGAGGACCTGTTCTTCGTGCTCGGCGGCGGCGGGCAACTTCTTCCTCGGCACGCCGCCGGCCTCGCGCCCGGAGGACGCGGCCGAGCGGGTGCTGGCCGCCATCGCCGCCGGCGATCAGGTCAGCGGACCTCAGACCACCCTCGCCGCGGCGCCGCTGATGCATGGCACCAGCCAGTTCACCGCCATCATCGGCCTCACTGCCGGCGGCGCGTCCGCCACGCCTGCCCTCGACGCGGTCATTTCGACTCTAACGAGCTGTGGAGCGAGGTCGAGCGGCTGCGGGTCAACGCCATCTCGATCGTCGGCATGGCCTTCGCCCAGCCGATGCTGGCCGCGCTCGACGCCAACCCGAGCCGCTGGGACCTGTCCTCGCTGCGCCGCATCGGCTCGTCGGGCACCGTCTGGAGCATGGAGAACAAGCAGGGGCTGCTCGCGCCATCTGCCGGGCTGCCAGATCTTCGACAGCCTCGGCTCGTCGGAGGCGGTCGGCATGGGCGCCTCGGCGTCCGGCGCCGACGCTACCGCCGAGACCGCAAAGTTCATGGTCGACGCCCAACAGCGCCTGTTTCACCGAGGACGGCCGCCGGGTCGAGCCCGGCTCGGGCGAGCGCGGCATGCTGGCGGTCTCGGGCTACCTGCCGGTCGGCTACTACAAGGATCCCGAGAAGACCGAGCGCACCTTCAAGATCTTCGAAGGCCGGCGCTGGTCGGTGCCGGGCGACTGGGCGACCGTCGAGGCGGACGGCAGCCTGCAGCTGCTCGGCCGCGGCTCGCAGGTGATCAACACCGGCGGCGAGAAGGTGTTCCCCGAGGAGGTCGAGGAGGCGATCAAGCGCTATCCGGGCGTCGCGATGCCGCCGTGGTCGGCGTGCCGGACCCGCGGTTCGGCGAGCGCATCTGCGCGGTGGTCGATGTCGGCGGCGCGGCGGCCCCCACGCCTGGCTGAGCTCGCCGAGCACGTGCGGCAATGCATCTGGCGCGCTACAAGGCGCCGCGCGAACTGGTCGTCGCCCCGATCCATCGCGCCGCCAACGGCAAGCTCGACTACAAGACCGTCCGCGCCGAGGCCCTGAAGGCGCTGGGGGTCGAGGCATAGGGCCCCCTTAGTCGTCGGACTTAGAAGCGCCGCAGGCGCCGCTTCTAACCACGGAGATCACGGAGGAAGCACGGAGGACCGCGGCGCCTCCGTGTTCTCCCGTCTGAACTCCGTGTCCTCCGTGGCTCGAATCATCTCGGCCCAAAACGAAAGAAGCCCGGCCTTTCGGCCGGGCTTCGATCTTACGCTGGTGAAGTTGACGCTTAGAACTGCACCGTGATGACGGCGCGGCGGTTCAGCGGTTCCTTCACGCCCGGGCCGGTCTGAACGGCTGGATCGGTGAAGCCCTTCCAGCTGACGTCCAGGATCGACTGCGACACGCCATCGGCGACCAGTTGGTCGGCGGTGGCCTTCGCGCGGCGTTCGGACAGGCGCATGTTGTAGGCGAAGCCGCCGGACGTGTCGGTGTGACCGACGACGGACACGTGCTGCGACTGACCGCCCGTCGCGTACTGAGCGCCTTCCTGCACGACCGACTGCGCGTCCGGAGTCAGGACGTACTGGTCGAACGGGAAGTAGACGATGAACTCCTTTGTCACCGGCGACGGCGGCGGTGGCGGCGGTGGCGGCGGCGGCGGCGGCGGGGGAGGCGGCGGGGGAGGCGGCGGCGGCGGGGGCGGCGGTGGTGGCGAGCGCCATCAGATACCGCAGGCCGGCCGTGGCCGAGCTGTCCCGATACCGGCCCTGGATCGAAGCCCAGCGGGACGTCGCTGAACGACGTCGAGCCCCACCGCATCGATTCGCGTGTCGAGGTAGCGGTAGGTCAGGTCGAGGTTCAGCTGATCGTTGATCTTCATCGCGAGGCCGAAGATGCCCTGGTAGGCGAATGAGTTCTGGCGTTGCGGATGGCGAACGTCTCGCGTCGGCGACGACGGCCGTTCTGGCGGCCGTTGATGTCCATCCGCACGTGAGCGGCGCCGACGCCGCCGCCGATGAACGGATCGATCGGTGCGGTTCGGCAGCAGGTCAACAAGCAGGTTGCCCATCGCCGTCCAGGTGTCGTTATCCGCCGTTCGGCGCGTGGCAGACTCCAGGCTGTTCGAGGCGAAGTTGCAGATGCCGGCGATGCTGCCGGCGGGCGGCCCGGCGAAGTAGCGCTCGATCACCCCGCGCAGAGTCGGCTGGGCGGTAGCCGCCTTCCAGCTCGACCCGCAAGTGCGGCGAGATCTTGTAGCCGACGCGTGCGAAGCCGGCGAAGTTCGACGTTGGTGAAGACGGCGAGGTTCGCTGGCGGACCGCCCAGTTCGCGAGAACTGCGGCCGTGGTATCCATGGCATTGCCTGGTGGCCGCCGACGTCGACGGCTCCGTACCAGCCACTGTCGGCCGGCTCAGCCGAGGCGCCCGCGGCCGGCGAACACTCCGGCTACGGCCGCGCCCGCTAGGAGTTTCAGTTTCATTCGAAGTCCTTCCTTGCCCTCTGAGGCGATCGAACAGACCGAGCAGCGTTATACCAAGCCGGCATGCGCGTGAAAGTGTCGCACCGGACACACCGCCGGACAAATAGCCCCATCGGCAGCGGCAGCGTCCAAGCTATACAATGCTGTTTCGGCAATCAACTTTGGTGTGGCCGGGCCCAGCGGAAAAGCAACCGGGGGCTCAGCGCGGGCGCCCATGGCGACGCCAGCGAGCTAGCGCGCAAGCGCCGCCGCAAACGTGGACCTGCAGGATCGCCGATCATGCCTGCGCCGCCCCTCCCAATGCCTGAGCCGTGCCCGAACGCTGCCCCAACGAGGAGGACGCGCTTTCGTTCCCTTCTGGGGCGAACTTTTTCGCCCGCTCCGGGTGAGGGCGCGCCGGCCTACTGCGTCGCCCGCAGCGAATCCCAGGTATGCGGACGCGAAGGGTCGCCGTGGCGTGCAGGTAGGCAAGGTTGTTGTCGACTGCGGCGGGCGGCAGGTCCTGCCGCGCGAGCCGCTCGGCTTCGTCGTATCGGCCCTCCAGGCCGAGCACCAGCGCCAGGTTCTGGCGCTCCTGCGGGCCGGCGCCCGGCGCGGCGGCCGCCTTGCGCAGCAGCGGCTCGGCCTGCGCCGGATCCCCATGGGTGGCGTAGTACATCCCGAGGTTGGTGAGGGTGGCGGCATTGTCGGGCGCCAGCGACAGCGCTCTCTGGTGCGCGGCAAGCGCCTCTTGCGGGCGTTCCGACTGCTCGAGCGCCACTGCGAGCAGGCTGACCGGGCGCCAGTCCTTGCGGCGCGATGGCCTCGGCCCGCTGGGCGTCGTCGATGGCGTAGAAGCCCTGGTTGCCGTCGATCTTGGCGCGGGCGCTCTCCAGCAGCGCCTCGTAGTTGCCCGGCTGCATCACCAGCACCTGGTCGGCCGTCTGCGCCGGCCTCGTCGTACCGGCCGAGCGCGCGCAGCGCCTTGGCGAGCTTGATCCGCGCGTCGAAGTCGGTGGCGTCGATGTCGACCTCGCTGGCCCAGAAGGCCGCGCGGCCGAGGGGGTCGAGGCGCTCGGCTTCGGCGCGCTGTTCGGGCGTCGCCTTGGTGGGCTTGGGCGGGGCCGGCTTGGCCGTGGCTGTCGAGGGCGCCCCGGCTGGGGCCGCCGCCTGCGTGCTCGGTGCCTGTGCGGCGGGCGCCTTCGCCGGCGCGCCGAACGGCAGCGACAGGGCCATCGCAGGCCCGCCCACGACCGCAATTGCGCTCGCGACAAGGAGGCGCTTGATGGACTTGGATGACATAAGGCAGGCCCCCGCGGAATCTTCTGTCGGCGCCAGCATCGCGGCGCTAGCGTCAAGGAAGCGTTAAGCATAAGCCGGCCGCCTATTCCCAGGTCCGAAGCTGAGCCCGCAGATGTCCGACGCTGTCGTCGCCCCCTCCGATGAGCCCGCCAACGCCGATCCGCCTGGTCGCCGCTGCGCAGGCGGAGGGCGCCGTCGAGGCGTTGCCCGGTGCGCTGCGCAGCCCAGGCGAGGCTCGCCCGCTTCCGCGGCAAGGCGGGCGAGACGTCGACTCTGGCCGGCGAGGCCGGTCCCGAGCTGGTGCTGGCGGGCCTGGGCGCCGGCTCCGGCGCGATGGCCCTGCGCGCGCTGGCCGCGCGGCTGCCGGCAGGGCTCTACGCGCTCGAGCCGCGCGACGGCGGCCCCGCGCCCGCCGATGCGGCGCTCGCCTTCGCGCTCGGGGCCTACCGCTTCGATCGCTACAAGCAGGACCGCGGCGAGGCCGGCGCCAGGCTGGTCTGCCCGGACGGCGTCGACCTCGCCGAGCTGCGCGCCGTCTCTCACGCCTGCGCGCTGGCCCGCGACATGATCAACACGCCGGCCGCCGACATGGGCGCGCTGCAGATCGAGACCATCGCCCGCGAGGTCGCCGAGGCGTTCGGCGCGAAGATCGCCGTGACGGTCGGCGACGACCTGATCGAGGCCGGCTATCCGGCCGTGCACGCGGTGGGCCGCGCGGCGACGCCGGAGCGCGCGCCGCGGTTCATCGAGATCAGCTGGGGCGAGGCGGGCCGGCCGCTGGTGGCGCTGGTCGGCAAGGGCGTCGTCTTCGACACCGGCGGCCTCGACATCAAGCCGGCGGCCGGCATGCGCACCATGAAGAAGGACATGGGCGGCGCCGCCCACGCCCTGGCGCTCGGCCGCATGGCGATGGCGGCTGGGCTGCCGATCCGCCTCGCGGTGCTGCTGCCGGTGGCCGAGAACGCCATCGCCGGCGACGCCATGCGCCCGGGCGACGTGCTGAATTCGCGCAAGGGCCTGACCATCGAGGTCGGCAACACCGACGCCGAAGGCCGGCTGATCCTCGCCGACGCGCTCGCCAGGGCCGCCGAGCTGGAGCCCGACCTGACCATCGACTTGGCGACGCTGACCGGCGCGGCGCGCACCGCGGTCGGGCCGGAGATCGCGCCGTTCTACACCGACGACGATGCGCTGGCCGGGGCCATCGAGGCGGCGGCGCGGGCGGCCGAGGACCCGGTGTGGCGCATGCCGCTGTGGGCGCCCTACGAACTCGGCCCTCGACAGCGACATCGCCGATGTGAAGAACGACCCCGACCCCTGGGCGCAGGCCGGCTCGATCACCGCCGCGCTCTTCCTGAAGCGCTTCGCGCCGGCCGGCGCCTGGGCCCACTTCGACATCTTCGCCTGGAACGGCCGCGGCCGCCCCGGCTGGCCGCCGGGGGCGGAGGCTCAAGGCATCCGCGCCCTCTTCAGGATGCTCAAAGCCCGCTACGCATGAGCCCGCGGGGCGACGCGCTCGATCCCCGGCTGATGCTGGCGCGGACCGACCTCGCCGCCGCCAGCCTGGAAGGGATCGTCGCGGCCGGGCGCTACGTGCCATCGCGCCCGATGCGCGTCGCGGCGCCGCTCGCCCCGATCCGCCGCGCCCCCGATCCGGCCAGCGAGCGTGTGGACGAGTTGCTGTACGGCGAGGCGTTCGAGGCGCTGGCCGACGAAGGCGACTTCGTCTGGGGACAGGCGCGGCGCGACGGCTACGTGGGCTTCGTCCCCGCCGCGGCGCTGGCCCCGGCCGGCGCCGCGCCCACCCACCGCGTCGCGGCGATCAGCACCGCCGCCTTCGCCGAGCCATCGATCGAAGCGGCAGCGACCGCCCCGTTCAGCCTCAACGCCCTCGTCCGGGTCGAAGCGGAGGACGGCCCGTTCGGCCGCGCTGCCGACGGCGCTTGGTTCCGGATGGAACACCTGGCGCCGATCGGGCGATTCGAGCGCGATCCGGCCCTGGTCGCCGAGCGCTTCGTGGGTGCGCCCTACCTGCAAGGCGGCCGCACCAGCGAAGGCCTCGACGGACCGGCGCTGATCCAGCAGTCGCTTTATGCCTGCGGCCGGGCCTTGCCGCGCGATGCCGACCTGCAGTTGGCCAAGAGCCGCGAAATCGGACGGGGCGAGCTAGCCCGCGGCGACCTGGTCGGCTGGCGCGGCCACGTCGGCCTGCTGCTGGACGCCGGCCGGACGATCCACGCCAGCGCCGACCACGGCGCCGTCGTCATCGAGCCGCTGGAGCAGGCGATCGCGCGCTTCGAGGCGGAGGGGCGCGGCCCGACGGTGTTCCGGCGGCTCTAGATCACTTCGCGAAGATCATCGCCTCGTCCGCGAAGGCCTTGAACTCCAGCGCGTTTCCCGACGGGTCGCGCACGAAGAGGGTGGACTGCTCGCCCGGACCGCCGGCGAAGCGGGTCTGCGGCGCGATGATGAAGTCCGCGCCGGCCGCGGCCAGCCGATCGGCCAGTGCGCGCCAGTCGTCGGGGGCCAGGATCAGGCCGAAGTGGCGCACCGGCACGGCCTCGCCGTCGACCGCGTTGGTCGCCGCCCCGCCGCATTCGTCCGGCGCCAGGTGGGCGACGATCTGGTGGCCCATCAGGTCGAAGTCGACCCAGTCGTCCGCCGAGCGGCCCTCCGGGCAACCCAGCAGCTCGCCATAGAAGGCGCGCGCCTCGTCGAGGCTGCGCACCGGGAACGCGAGGTGGAATCGGGGCCGGTCCATCGCCGCTCCTTAAGGCCGCGCGCGCCCGCGATCAAAGCCCGGGTGGACTTCGCGGCGCCGGCGCCGTCATGGTCGCGCAAAGCAACCCACGGAGTTTCAGGTCATGGACGCGAGGACCCTCGATCCGGACGGCTGGACGGACGTCGGCGAGGCGCTGCTGGCGGACGCCATCGAGCTGCGCCGCGCCATCCATGCCGAGCCCGAGCTCGGCCTCGACCTGCCGAAGACCACCGCCAAGGTGAAGGCGGCGCTGGCCGGCCTGCCGCTGGAGATTCGCGAAGGGCCCTCGACCAGCGGCCTCGTCGCCATCCTGCGCGGACCCGCCAACGGCCGCACCGTGCTCCTGCGCGGCGACATGGACGCCCTGCCGCTGACCGAGGACACCGGCCTGGCGTTCACCTCGCAGCACGAAGGGGCGATGCACGCCTGCGGCCACGACACCCACGTCGCCATGCTGGCCGGCGCGGCCCGCGCGCTCTGCGAGCGGCGCGACCGCCTGAGCGGGTCGGTGATGTTCATGTTCCAGCCGGGCGAGGAAGGCTGGCACGGCGCGCGGTTCATGCTCGAGGACGGGCTCATCGATCCGATCCCCGACGCCGCCTTCGCGCTGCACATCTCGCCCAACATGCCGCGCGGCGTGATCGCCAGCCGAAGGCCGGCGCCGATGCTGGCCTCGTCCGACAAGATCCGCATCAAGGTGATCGGCAAGGGCGGCCACGCCTCGATGCCGCAGGACGCCATCGACCCGATCCCGATCGCCTGCGAGATCGTCATGGCGCTGCAGGCCTTCGTCACCCGCCGCATCGCGGTCGCCGATCCGGCGGTGATCACCATCGCGCGGATCGAGGCCGGCACCACCGACAACATCATCCCCGAGGTCGCCCGCCTCTGGGGCACCTGCCGCACGCTCTCCGAGCGCACCCGCGCCACGGCGCTGGAAGGGCATCGCCGAAGGTGGCCGCCAACATCGCCGTGGCGCACGGCGCCGACGGCCGAGGTCAACATCGACCGCGGCTTCCCGGTGACCGTCAACGACGGCCGCGTGGTCGACCTCGCCGAGACGCGTCGCCAACCGCCTGTTCGGCGACGAGCGGCTGGATGCGCATGGGCCATCCGCTGATGGGCGCGGAGGACTTCTCCTACGTGCTGCAGAAGGCGCCGGGCGCCATGGCCTTCCTGGGCGCCGCGCCCGAGGGCGGCGACTACCGCAGCTGCTGCGCGCTGCACTCCAACCGCATGGTGCTCGACGAGACCGTCATGGCCCGCGGCATCGCCATGCACTGCGCGATGGCCGAAGCGATGCTGGGCGGCGAACTGGAGCTGTAATCCGCCCCAATATCCCGCTCATCCCGGCGAAAAGCCGGGATCCAGGCAGGCCGAAGTTGCAGAACTCGCTTGCCGGCACGCTTCCCGACCCGTCGAGACGCACCAGCGTCCGCGCCCTGTGGCGCAGGCCTGCCTGGGTTCCGGCGTCCGCCGGAATGAGCGGGCGTGAAATGGGCGTCCTTGACGCGGCTCGTGCACCCGGTCTAAACGCCCCGCGCCTCGCGGCTTCGTCCCGAGCGCTCCCGCCGTCGAGTCCCTGTCGAAGGGCGGCCGGGACACCCGGCAGGGTGGAGGACTCGCATCGATGGCCAACGTGACGGTGGTCGGCGCCCAGTGGGGCGACGAGGGCAAGGGCAAGCTCGTGGACTGGCTGTCGGCGCGCGCCGACGTGGTGGTGCGCTTCCAGGGCGGCCACAACGCCGGCCACACGCTGGTGGTCGGCAACCAGGTCTACAAGCTCTCGCTGCTGCCGTCGGGGGTGGTGCAGGGCAAGCTCTCGGTGATCGGCAACGGCGTCGTCGTCGATCCCTGGGCGCTGCTCGCCGAGATCGACCGGGTGCGGGCGCAGGGCGTCACGATCACCCCCGACGTGCTGGTGCTGGCCGACAACGCCGCGCTGATCCTTCCCCTGCACGGCGAGCTCGACATCGCCCGCGAAGCCGAGGCGATCCACAAGATCGGCACCACCGGGCGCGGCATCGGCCCGGCCTACGAGGACAAGGTCGGCCGCCGCGCGATCCGCGTCGCCGACCTCTCCGACCGCGAGGCGCTGGAGGCCAAGATCGACCGGCTGCTCGCCCACCATGGCCCTCTGCGTCGCGGCCTCGGCCTGCCGGAAGCCAGGCCGGAAGAGATCCTGGCCGCGCTGGAAGCCGTCGCGCCGAAGATCCTCCCCTACGCCAAGCCGGCCTGGAAGCTGCTCGACGAAGCGGTGAAAGGCGGCCAGCGGGTGCTGTTCGAGGGGGCGCAAGGCGCGTTGCTGGACGTCGACCACGGCACCTATCCGTATGTCACCTCGTCCAACACCGTGGCCGGCCAGGCGGCCGCCGGCTCCGGGCTGGGGCCGAAAGGCCCGGGCTACGTGCTCGGCATCCTGAAGGCCTACACCACCCGCGTCGGCGAAGGTCCGTTCCCCACCGAGCTCTTCGACGAGGTCGGCCGCCACCTGGGCGAGGTCGGCCAGGAGGTCGGCACCGTCACCGGCCGCGCCCGCCGCTGCGGCTGGTTCGACGCGGTGCTGGCGCGCCAGTCGGTGGCCATCAATGGCATCGACGGCATCGCGCTGACCAAACTCGACGTGCTGGACGGCCTGGAAACACTGAAGATCTGCGTCGGCTACGACGCCGACGGCGAGCGGCTGGGCTACCTGCCAGCCGGCCTGAAGGCGCAGAGCCGCATCCGGCCGATCTACGAGGAGATCGAAGGCTGGCGCGGCTCGACCCGCGGCGCCCGCAGCTTCCGCGACCTGCCGGCCGAGGCGGTGAAGTACGTGCGCCGCATCGAGGAGCTGATCGGCGCGCCGGTGGCGCTGCTCGGGACCAGCCCGGAGCGCGACGACATGATCGTCATGCGCGATCCGTTTCAGGACTGACGTAAAGCGGGATTTATCGTCAAGCCGATCTTTACCACGCCGGGCTAAGTCGGGGGTTCAGCCCGCGGAGGAAACCGCCAGGTGTCAGGTACCGAGGCCATCCATCAGTGCGTCGGCGCGCTTTTGCAGCGCGTGCTGATCGTCGACGCCTATCCCGCCTCGGCAAAGATGCTCTCCGACCTGGTGCGCAGCATCGGCCGTTGCCAGATCTGGACCGCGGGCGATCCGGCGCGTGGCCTCGAGCAGGCTCAGACCATCGAGCCGCACCTGGTCTTCGTCGAGCACGGCGGCGGCCAGGACGGCGTCGGCTTCGTGCGCACTCTGCGTCGCAGCTACACCGCCGCCCGCAAGGCGGGCGTCATCGTGGTGAGCGCCGAAGCCACCGCCGCGGCGATCATCGCCGCCCGCGACGCCGGCGCGCACGAGTTCCTGCGGCGGCCCTATACGTTCAACGAGCTTGTCCGGCGCCTCGACGCCGTGGCGCGCCGGCCGCGCGCCTGGGTGGAAGGCGTCGACTACGTCGGGCCCGATCGCCGCCGCTTCAACGCGGGCGACTACGCCGGGCCGCTGCGCCGGCGCGTCGACCACGCCAGGACGCCTGACGAGGCGCGCATCCTGCAGGCGCTGCGCAACCTGAAAGCCGCGCTCGCGGCGCTGGATCGCGACCCGCGCCAGGCGTTGCGCTCGATGCAGGCGCAGGTCGACGAGTTGGGCTCGGTCGCCCAGACCAAGTCTGACGTGGTCTTCCGCGCGGCGGTGGGCGCGTTGGCCGAGAGCATCATGCGCCGTGATGTCGCCACGCTGAATCGGCCGGAGATCGAGCGCTTGGCCGCGCCGCTGCTGGCCTTCCTGCCCGCCGAACAGAGCCGGTCGGCGGCCTGACGCAACGCCTCAGGGCGCGTGCAGGACCAGGCTCAAGCCAAGCACGCCCGAGCCGCCGACGCGGTGGGCGTCGGGGTCGTTCAGGTCGGGCGAGTTCGGCGCCTCGTACTTCGGCCCGAAGTCGTGCTCCTCGTAGCCGATCACCGCGGTGGCGGCGCCCTTGCGCCAGCCGTATCCGGCCTCGACGTCGTGCGGCTGCACGTTGCGATCGTCCGACCACTGAAAGTCGCGCGCGCCGATATCCATCGAGCGGCCGCTGATCGTCGCGAACAGCCCCCAGCCCTGCGACACCTGGGCGTGATCCGCCGGCTGCGGCGGCACGTCGTAGGTTACCGGCTGCGGCGCCGCGCTGGCGACGACGGGCAGGAAGGCCAGCGCCGCCAGGGCGATCATCGGGGTAAGCAACCGACGCATGCCTTGCACTCCCTCCAGCCCAAGCTACCGATTTAAGGAATGTTAACCAAGCGGCCCGGTTCCGCCGTCCGTTCGATCACCTATGCGCGAGCCGGGTCATTGCTTAACCCAGGTTGGGACTGACCTCCCGAGCCGCCGCAAGGATCGCGCCAGCCGCCCCTGCGCGAGCGAGTGTGCAGGCATGGCCGCGCCCCGGGCGGTGCGATTCAACCACGGAGAACACGGAGTTTTCGCGGAGGATGCGGAGACGAACTCCCTTACCTCCGTGCCTTCTTCGCGAACTCTGTGGTTCAAACAGCGCCTGCGGCCCCGCGCTTGTCGTCGCGGGGCGCCTGAGCCTAGACGTTGGAGCATGCGGGTCTTCGGGCAGCCGATGCGCACGATCCGGCCGCTGGCGGACGGGAGCGTCGAGATCATCGACCAGACCCGCCTGCCGTGGTCGCTCGAACACGTCCGGCTGACGCGGCTGGAGGACGCGGCGCGGGCGATCGCCGACATGTTGGTGCGCGGCGCGCCGCTGATCGGCGTGACGGCCGCGTACGGCCTCGCCCTGGCGCTGCGGGACGATCCTTCGGACGCCGGGTTGGAGGCCGCGAGCGCAACGCTGCTGGCGACGCGGCCAACCGCCGTCAACCTTGCCTGGGCTCTGGCCAGGACCGGTCGGGCCGCGAGGCGCTGTGCGCCGGCGGACCGCGCCGAGCGTGCGTTCCGCGAGGCCGGCGCGATCGCCGAGGAGGACGTGGCGGCCTGTCGGCGGATCGGCGAGGCGGGCGCCGAGCTGATCGCCCAGGCGGCGGCCGCCAAGCGCATGGGCCGCGTCGAGGTGTTGACCCATTGCAACGCCGGTTGGCTGGCTTGCGTCGACTGGGGTACGGCGACCGCGCCGATCTACGTGGCCAAGGAGCGCGGGATCGACGTTCACGTCTGGGTCGACGAGACGCGGCCCAGGAACCAGGGGGCGTCGCTGACCGCCTTCGAGCTCGGCCACGAGGCCGTCGCGCACACCATCGTGGTCGACAACGCCGGCGGCCATCTGATGCAGCACGGGCGTGTCGACCTCTGCCTGGTCGGCGCAGACCGGGTGACCCGCACCGGCGACGCCGCCAACAAGATCGGCACCTACCTGAAGGCGCTGGCCGCGAAGGACAACGACGTGCCGTTCTACGTCGCCGCGCCAGCCTCGACGATCGACTGGCGACTGACCGACGGCGTGGCTCAGATCCCGATCGAGGAGCGCGACCCTGCCGAGGTGACGCACCTGGCGGGCCAGCCGATCGCCGCGCCCGGCTCGCCGGCCGCCAACTTCGGCTTCGACGTCACGCCGGCGCGGCTGATCACCGGCTTCGTCACCGAGCGTGGGCTCTGCGCGCCGGGCGCGCTACCGGGTCGTTTCCCGCAAGAGGCGGCGGCGTGACGACCGAGCCGAGCTGCGCGCCGACATGGTCCGCGCCGCCCAGTCGCTCAGCCTACTGGCAGGCCAGGCACTCGTCGTAGTCGGTGCGCTCGCTGGCGACCTTTTCCATCATGCCGCCGATGCCGTCGCCGCCGGCGAAGGCGGCGCGCTGCACCGACTTGGAGCGCAGGTAGTAGAGGCTCTTCACGCCCCGCTCCCACGCCGTCCAGTGCAGCATGTGCAGATCCCATTTGTCGACGTCGCCGGGCAGGAAGATGTTCAGCGACTGGCGACTGGCAGATCTACGGCGTGCGGTCGGCGGCCAGCTCGATGATCCAGCGCTGGTCGATCTCGAAGGCGGTGTTGTAGACGTCCTTCTCCTCGTGGCGTCAGGCAGTCCAGATGCTGCACCGAGCCTTCGTTCTCCAGGATCGAGTGCCAGATCGCCGGCGTGTTCGGCCCCTTGCGTCTCCAGCAGCTGCTCCAGGTAGGGGTTCTTCACCGCGAAGGAGCCCGACAGGGTCTTGTGGGTGTAGATGTTGGCCGGGATCGGCTCGATGCCGGCGTGGTGCCGCCGCAGATGATGGAGATCGAGGCGGTCGGCGCGATGGCGAGCTTGTGGGAGAAGCGCTCCATCATGCCCGCGCTCGGCGGCGTCGGGGCAGGCGCCGCGCTCCTCGGCCAGCATGCGCGAGGCCGCGTCGCAGCTCGCGGCGCAGGTGCTTGAAGATCCGCATGTTCCAGCGACTTGGCCATCGCGCTTTCGAACGGGACGTTCTGGCTCTGCAGGAAGGAGTGGAAGCCCATCACGCCCAGCCCGACCGAGCGCTCGCGCCAGGCGGCATAGGCGGCGCGCTCCATCGCCGGCGGCGCGCGGTCGATGAAGTCCTGCAGCACATTGTCGAGCATGCGCAGCACGTCCTCGATGAAGGTCGGGTGGTCGCGCCACTCCAGGAATTCTCGGCGTTCAGCGACGACAGGCAGCAGACCGCGGTGCGCTCGTTGCCCAGGTGGTCGGGGCCGGTGTGCAGCATGATCTCGCAGCAGAGGTTGGACTGGCGCACCTTCAGGCCCAGCTCGCGCTGGTGCTTGGGCAGCGCGCGGTTCACCGTGTCGGAGAAGATCAGGTAGGGCTCGCCGGTCTGCAGGCGCGGTTCCAGGATGCTTCTGCCAGAGCGGGCGGGCGTCGACCTCGCGGATCGACCTCGCCGGTCTTCGGGCGAGCGCAGGCCGAACGGCGCGCCGTCGCGCACCGCCTCCATGAACTCGTCGGTGATGTTGATGCCGTGATGCAGGTTGAGGCCCTTGCGGTTGAAGTCGCCGCGAGGCTTGCGGATCTCGAGGAACTCCTCGATCTCCGGATGGTAGATGTCGAGATAGACCGCGGCCGAGCCGCGGCGCAGCGAGCCCTGGCTGATCGCCAGCGTCAGCGAGTCCATCACATGGATGAAGGGGATGATGCCGCTGGTCTGGCCCGCCCTTCACCTTCTCGCCGATGGAGCGGACCCTGCCCCAGTAGGTGCCGATGCCGCCGCCGTTGGAGGCCAGCCAGACGTTCTCGTTCCAGGTGCCGACGATGCCCTCGAGCAAATCGCCGACCGCGTTGAGGAAGCAGGAGATCGGCAGGCCGCGGTCGGTGCCGCCGTTGGACAGCACCGGCGTCGCCGGCATGAACCAGAGCCTGCGAGATGTAGTCGTAGATGCGCTGGGCGTGCTCGGCGTCGTCGGCGTAGGCGCGTGGCGACGCGGGCGAACATGTCCTGGTAGGACTCGCCCGGCAGCAGGTAGCGGTCCTCTAGCGTGGTGCTTGCCGAAGTCGGTCAGCAGCGCGTCGCGCGCGCGGTCGATCTCGACCTTGCGCACCAGCTGCAGCGGCGGCCGCTCCACGGACCTCGCCCGCGCCGGCTGGCCCGCCTCGACAACCGTCTTCTTGGCCTCGCTTCCCATCATCACCCGCACCCTAATCCCCTTACGCCTCGGAGTCGTTCACCTGCACCGAGGCCCCCTATATATAGTGGGCGAAGCGCCCAGAAGCCCAGGATATGGGCACACATGGTTGCCAACTGGTCAACGGGGCCCAAGCGCCTCAACGCGCTTTTTCTGTTGATTGCGCGCCTTCCGGCCCTGCGCTGAAGCGAGCCGGATCAACGCGTTGCCGGCGCCCGGACCGCATGGGTAACGAGACTGTGACCACCGTCGCCGGCGCTGCCGAGGTTCGCGCCGGTTGCTCGTTAAACGCGCGGGCGCCCGAATGAACAATTATTAAGGGGCGAGCGTGTGCGCGAAATGCTTGGAGGCGGGCACAACCTTGCAAGGAAGCCGCGTACCCGGATGAAGACACTGCTTGGCTTGGCCGCGCTCGGCGCGGCGGCAGCCGTTGCGCTGGGCGCTGGCTTGGGCCTTTTCTCTGCCTCGTCGGCCGCGCCCGCTTCGCCGCAGATCGCGCCTTGGGGGTTCGATCTCGCGGGCCGCGACACCTCGGTGGCGCCCGGGGACCGACTTCTACGACTACGCCGACGGCGACTACGTCCAGAAGCTGGTGATCCCGCCGGACCGCTCGCGCTACGGCATCGTTCGATGCGCTGCAGGCGCTCTCCGAGACACGGGTGCACGCGATCCTGGAGACGCTGGCCGCCGACCCCGACGCGACCGGCGAGAAGGGCAAGATCGGCGCCTTCTACCGCGCCTTCATGGACGAGCGCCGGGCCGACGCGCTTGGCGCTCGTCCGATCGCGCCGGAGCTGGCGGCGATCCGCGCGGCCGACAGCCGCGAGAAGCTGGCCGCGCTGATGGGCCAGGGCGCCAAGGGCTTCTACGGCAGCGTCTTCGACGTCGATGTCGAGGTCGACGCGAAGGACCCGGACCACTACACGGCCTACCTCGGTCAATCGGGCCTCGGCCTGCCCAACCGCGACTACTACCTCGAGCCCAGCTTCGCGGCGCAGAAGGCCAAGTATCAGGCCTACGTCGCCCAGATGCTGAAGCTGGCGGACTGGCCGGACGCCGACGCCGAGGCCGCCGCGATCGTCGACCTGGAGACCCAGATCGCCAAGGCGAGCTGGAGCCTCGCCGAGCGGCGCGATCCGACCAAGACCTACAACCCGATGACGCCGGCCGAGCTCGCGGCGGCTGCGCCGGGCTTCGACTGGAGCGCCTATCTGGCCGGCGCCGACCTCGGCGACGCGCAACGGCGTCGTGCTGAGCGAGAAGGACGCCTTTCCGAAGATCGCGGCGATCTTTGCGGCTACGCCGGTGAAGACGCTGCAGGCCTGGGAGGCTTTCAACGTCGCCGACTCGGCCGCGCCGTTCCTCTCGCAGCCGTTCGTGGACGCCGCCTTCGAGTTCCGCGCCAAGACCCTCTCCGGCCAGCAGGCGCAGCGGCCGCGCTGGAAGCGCGCGGTCTCCCTGGTGAACCGCGACATGGGCTTCGCGGTCGGCCGGCTCTACGTCGCCGAGTACTTCCCGCCGGAATCGCGGGCCAAGATGCTGGCGGTGGTCGAGAACATCCGGGAGGCGCTGGCGGCGCGGCTCCAGCGGGTCGCCTGGATGAGCGACGCCACCAAGGCCCGCGCGCTGCACAAGCTCTCCATGCTGAACGTGAAGATCGGCTATCCGACCAAGTGGCGCGACTACTCGGCGCTCAGCATCTCGCCGGACGACCTGGTCGGCGACGTGCGCCACGCCGCCGCCTTCGAGTGGCATCGGCGCGCCAGCCGGCTCGGCAAGCCGGTCGACAAGACCGAGTGGGGCCTCACCCCGCAGACGGTGAACGCCTACTACAGCCCGCCCCGCAACGAGATCGTCTTCCCGGCCGCCATCCTGCAGCCGCCGTTCTTCGATCCGGCCGCCGACCCGGCGATCAACTATGGCGGCATCGGCGGCGTCATCGGTCACGAGATGACCCACGGCTTCGACGACCAGGGCCGCCACTTCGACGGAACCGGCCGGCTCGAGGACTGGTGGACGGCCGAGGACGACGCCAAGTTCCGCGAGCGCGCCGCGCGGCTGGGCGCCCAGTATTCGGCGATGGAGCCGCTGCCCGGCGCGCACATCAAGGGCGACCAGACCATGGGCGAGAACATCGCCGATCTCGGCGGCTCGCTGCTGGCGCTCGACGCCTACCACGCCTCGCTGGACGGCAAGCCGGCGCCGGTGTTGAGCGGCCTGACCGGCGACCAGCGGGTGTTCTTAGGGTGGGCGCAGGTCTGGCGCAGCGGCATCCGCCCCGACGAGTTGCGGCGCGAGCTGGCCTCCGACGTCCACTCGCCCGACATGGCCCGCGTCAACGGCGTCGTGCGCAACATCGACGACTGGTACGCGGCCTGGGACATCAAGCCGGGCGATCCGCTCTACCTCGCCCCTGACCAGCGCGTGCACATCTGGTGACGCGGCCCTCCCCTTCATGGGGAGGGTGTCCGGCGCGCAGCGGCGGACGGGTGGGGAAGTCTGGAGCCGTCTCGGCAGCGGGGGTTGGCGTGTCAGACATGCCCACCCGGTCGCTGCGCGACCGCCCTCCCCAGGAGGGGAGGGATTCTGACGTTCACGCCAAAAAAATCAAACCCGCCGCGGGGGATATCGCGGCGGGTTTGACCTGAACTTGGTCATTCGATCCAAGCGGGCGTTTCCTCCCCGAAACGCCGGAGACATCGGGGCCTTGGAAGGACCGTCACGCCTCTCGCAATAGGGAGCAAACGGCAAATTTCATTCGCTGTCAACGCCGTCACCCCGGCACATCAGGCAGATTTGACGCCAATTTAAACACAACGGGGTGAATCTTGGACGAGGTGGTCAAATCCATCCGCCCATCATCAGGCATATTGACACAACTGTCAGATCAACGCGCCAGCCGGGCCGCGAGCGCCTCGATGGCGGCGCTCGCCGGCTCGAAGACGAAGGCCGGATGGGTGACGGTGACCGGCCCGACGCCACCTTCCGCGAGCGCTGCCGCGGCCGCGAAGACGTCGTCCGACTTCACCAGCACGCCGAACGGGCGCGGCTTGGCGCCGTTCGCCAGCCACGTCCGCAGCGCATCGCGTGCGGCGTCGTCCGCCTCGGCCGGCCACGTGAGCGTCGCGGTGCGCCTGGCCCGCGCCCGCGCTTCCAGGATCCGCGTCAGGCGCCGCGCCGCGCCGAGGCGCGCGTCATCCCACGCGGCCGCCAGGCTGGCGGCGAGCTGCGCCTGGCTGGAGAGGATCAGTCCGTCGGAAAGCACCTTCAGCCCGTTGGCCGCCAGCGTTGCGCCGCTGGTGGTGATGTCGGCGACAAGCTCCGCCGCGCCGGCCGCCGGCGCGCCCTCGGTCGCGCCGCCCGACTCGACGATGCGGTAGTCGATGATGCCGTGGCGCGCGAAGAAGGCGCGGGTCTGGGTGAGGTACTTGGTGGCGACGCGCAGGCGCCGGCCGGTGCGCGCCAGGAAGAGATGCGCCACCTCGTCGACGTCGGCCATCGTCTCGACGTCGATCCAGCTCCGCGGCGCGGCCACCACAAGGTCGGCGCGGCCGAAGCCCAGCGCCTGGATGAGCATGACGCCGCCCAGGTCGCTCGACAGCTCGCGCAGCAGGTCCTCGCCGGTGACGCCGAGGTGGACCTCGCCGGCGTAGAGCGCGGTGGCGATCTCGGCGGTCGAAACCAGCCGCACCTCGACCTCCGGCAGGCCGTCGAGCCGCGCCGCATAGCCGCGCTCGCCGCCGACCTGGCGCACCGGCAGGCCGCAGTCGGCCAGCCAGTCCTCGGCCTGCTCCTTCAGGCGGCCCTTCGACGGGATCGCCAGGATCAGCGGGCCGCCTGCCCCGGCGGTCATTGCGCGCCCTCCCGCCAGGCGCGTCCCGGCCGCACCATGCAGCCCACCGCCCCGCAGGCGAGGCTGGCGCCCAGCCGACCGAACAGGCTGTCGTAGCGGCCGCCGGCGGCGACCGGGCGGTGCTCTCCGAGCGCTGCGCTGCGCACCTCGAAGAGCACGCCGTCGTAGTAGCCGAAGTCGCGGCCGAATGCGGTGGCCAGGCGCAGGGCGCTCACCGGCGCGCCCTCGTCCGCCAGCGCCGCCAGCCGTCGCGACCAGTCCTGCAGCGCTGTCTCCAGCTTGCGCCCGCCCGGTCCGGCCAGCCGCGCCACCGCCTCGAGCGCCGCGGCGGGCGCGTCGGCGATGGCGAGGAAGCGGCCGATCAGCGCCGCCTGCTCGGGGGCGAGGCGGGGCGCGCTCGCCACCGCCGCGCGCTCAGCCAGCCGATGCACGATCTCCGCCGCCGAGCGGCCGCCGGCGGGCTCGATGCCGGCCAGCGACCACAGGTCCTCCAGCACCGCCGCCGCCTCGGCCTCCGGCAGCCCGGCGATGAGGTGCGAGAGCGCATCGCCGTTGGATGCGGCCGCAGGCGCAGCTGCGGCGCCGCCCAGCAGCGGCGTGCAGGCGGCGCGGGCTGGCGAACGCGCGCCCGATCCGCGCCGCCAGCGGCTGGGCCAGTTCCAGGGTGTCGACGAAGGCGGCGAAGAGGCCGACGTCGCCGAGATGCAGCGTCAGGTCGCTGCGCCCGCCGGCGGCGGCGGCGCGCCAGGCGAGGCCGGCGATCTCGGCGTCGCCCTCCGGCGCGGGCCGGGTCTCGAAGGCTTCCAGGCCGATCTGCAGGAACTCCTCGTAGGCCTCGCGGCCGCGCGGCGCGGCGCGGAACGCCTTGCCCTCGTAGAAGTAGCGACCGCCGGCGCCGCCGCTCTCGATGTGCAGCCGCGCGGCGGGGATGGTGAAGTCGGGCCGCAGCGCCCCTTCGGAACCGTTGTCGGCCTGCACCAGGATCAGCCGCTCGCGCATCGCCTCGCCCGAGAGGTCGAGGATCAGGCTCAGCGGCTGGATCACCGGCGGGTCGATCGGGCTCGCCCCAAGCGCGGCGAACGGGGCGCGGACCGCGCCCAGCACCTCGGCCGGAACGGCTGGCTCGATCCTCATCGCCGCCGCTCGACGATCGCCCGCACCGTCGCCACCAGCTCGGCGCGCGGCGCGGTCACCTGGCCGGGTCGCTCCTCGCGGTACTCGGCATGGCTCTTCATGCCGGCCGCCAGCTCGCGTCCGAGGTCGAGGTCCTTCACGGTGACCTGGCCAGCGGCGATCTCGTCTTCGCCGAGGATCACCGCGGCCGGCGAGAACCGCTTGTCGGCGTAGCGCATCTGCGCGCGCATGCCGGATGCCCCGAGATAGACCTCGGCGGCGATGCCGGCGGCGCGCAGCTCGGCGGCCAGTGCGAAATAGTCGCCCATGCGGGCCTGGTCGAAGGCGATCACCACCACCGGGCCGCGCGTCTCGGCCTCGCGCGGCGCGCCCGCTCGCCGCCAGCGCGGCGGCCAGGCGCGAGACGCCGAACGAGAAGCCGGTCGCCGGCGCGCGCTCGCCGGTGAAGCGCGCCACCAGGTCGTCGTAGCGTCCGCCGCCGCCGATCGAGCCGAACCGCATCGGCTCGCCGCCGTCGTCGGCTGTCTCGGCCAGCAGCTCGGCCTCGAAGACCGCGCCGGTGTAGTATTCCAGCCCGCGCACCACCGAGGGATCGAACAGCGCCTGGTCCTCGCCGATCCCGAACGCAGCCAGCGCCGCCCCGATCCGGCCAAGCTCCTCCAGCCCCTCGTCGCCCTCGGCAGACCCGCCGATCACGTTGGCGAGCCGGTCCAGCGTCGCGGCTCGCGCACCCTGGCCGGCGGCGACGAACGCCAGCACGGAGTCGATCGCCGCGCCCGAAAGCTCCGCGCCCCTGGTGAAGGCGCCGGATTCGTCGAGCCGTCCGGCGCCCAGCAGCAGCTTCACCCCCTCGAGCCCCAGCCGGTCGAGCTTGTCGACCGCGCGCAACACGGCGAGCTTCTGGCCCTCGCGCTCGACGCCGGCGGCGGTCAGCAGGCCGTTCAGCAGCTTGCGGTTGTTGATCTTCAGCTGGTAGGCGGCGCGCGGCAGGCCGGCCGCGGCGTAGCCTTCCACCGCCATGGCGATGATCTCGGCGTCGGCCTCGGGCCGCGCCGACCCGATGGTGTCGGCGTCGCACTGCACGAACTCGCGGTAGCGGCCCGGTCCCGGCTTCTCGTCGCGCCACACCTTGCCGAACGCGTAGCGGCGGAAGGGCTTGGGCAGGCCCTCCCAGTTCTGCGCCACGAACCTGGCCAGCGGCGCGGTGAGGTCGTAGCGCAGCGCCATCCACTCGCCGTCGTCGTCCTGCAACGCGAAGACGCCCTCGTTCGGACGGTCGGCGTCGGGCAGGAACTTGCCGAGCGCGTCGGCGTACTCGAACGCGCCGGTCTCCAGCGCCTCGAAGCCGTAGCTTTCGTAGACGCGGGCGACCGCCTCCAGAATGCGCCGCTCGGCGGCCAGCTGCGGCGAACGACGGTCCAGGAAGCCGCGCGGCGCACGGGCGCGCGGCCGGACCACGGCCTCGGTGGGCGCCTTGTCGTCGGGGGCGGTCATGAGCGCGCGCTTAGCGGCTGGCGCCGCCCGAGGGCAAGGCTGAAGGGAAGGTCCATCCGAGTTTCGTCCTTGTCGCAAGGCCGGATGGAGCTGAGCCCCCAGTCCGGCCGGTGAGGCCGCGGGGGCTTGGGGCAGGTGCGTCAGCCGATCGGCGCGCGCGTCCGCTCCAGCCCGCCGCGGCGGGTGGAATGGTGCGCGTGGTGATGACCGGTCCGCAGCATGGGGCCGCGCCTATAGCCGACTTCGATCCGCCGCGCCAGCCGGCCGGCGAAAAAGCTGCTTGCGTGTTCGATGCGACTTAGATATGTCTAATGCACGATATATCTAAATCATTCTGGAGCGCTCTCATGCCCCCTCAGCTACCCTTCGCCGGCCGCGCGCCGCGGCCCACCTGGCGGATGACCGTCGTCGGCGCGCGGGACGTGACGCCGCGCATGCGCGAGATCAGCCTGATCGGCGACGATCTTTCCGCGTTCACCCATCGTCCCGGCCAGGACCTGGTGCTGAACCTGCCGACCGAGGCGGGGATCGCGCGCCGCCACTACACGGTGCGCCGCTTCGATCCGTCCGAACTGCGGCTCGACATCCAGTTCGTGCTGCACGGCGATGCGCCGGCTGCCCGCTGGGCTCGCGAAGCCCGGCACGGCGACGGTCTGATCGCCGAGGGTCCGCGCGGCCGCACGGTGGTGAACGGCCCGGCCGACTGGCGGCTCTTCACCGGCGACGAGACCGCGCTGCCCGGCATCGCGGCGATGATCGAGAGCCTGCCGGCCGGCGAGCGGGCGTTCGCCATCATCGAGGTCGCCGGACCGGATGACGAGCAGCCGATCGAGACGGCGGCGGAACTCGAGGTGCTGTGGCTGCATCGCGGCGGCGCGCCGGTCGCGCCGAGCCGCGCGCTGGTGGGTGCGCTGGCCGACTTCGATCTGCCGCGAAGGCGTCGGCCAGGCGTGCGTGATCGGCGAGACCTCGACCGTGCGCGCCCAGCGCCAGTCGCTGCTCGCCCGCGGCATGCAAAAGACCCAGATCGCCGCCGAGGGCTACTGGCGCCCCGGCCGCGTCGGCGGCCACGACCACATCGTCGAGCCCGACTTCAGCTTCGGCCGCGACATGCGCCGCGTTCGCGGCTGGCAGCGCGCGTCGGGGTGAGTTTATGCGTTGCCTCGGGTCGAACGGGGCGGCGCAGGGGGGCTGCGGCGCCCAATCCGCAGGCAAATCACCACAAATCATCCACAAATAACGGCCGCACGGGCCGGTGGGGGCGCCTAGTCATTGGGCGTTCGGCCCGAGCAAACGCCCCGCGCCGTTGACCGATAATCGCCGTTGATAACGGTCCCCTGGCGCGGCGCCGGCGCAGCGTTCAGAGGCGACTGACGATTTCAAAGACCGAGGGTGCGCAAGCGCGCCGCCTCAGTTACTCATTGTAATGGCAGGCGCAAGGGGTCCCGCTCCGGCGCGTCAGGCTGACCCCAGCTTGCCTATCCGTCGGCCAGGCGTCGCATCATGGCGTCGAGCGTCGGCCACGGCGGGCCTGCCCGCAACGTGGCGATGAGCGCCTCGCCAACCCGAGGCCCGTTCGGAAACTCGTCGCTTACGTCCCAGCGCCATGCCGCAACCATCGCCAGCACGAGGCCGCGGCAATCGCCGAGCAGCGCTTCATCGACGCCCCGATAGCGCCGGGCGACGTCTGCGGGCAGGTGGGCGAGGTCGAATTCGACCGGCCCACGGCAGCAGGTCTCAAGGTCGATGAACACCGGCCCGTCCGGCGTGCGGAGCACGTTGCCCGGATGCGGCTCGCCGTGCAGCAGCTGCTCCGGGGCGCCGCGCTCGAGGATCGTCCGCCGCAGCCCGCTCAGCATGCCGCTGAGCAGCGCGCGGTCTGCGTTGGCGAGCGCCGGCGTCAGGTCGCGCTCCGCGACGAGCCGCTCCGCGTCCGAGACCCGGTCGGTGAAGTGGCGCGTCGCGAAATCGAGCTTGCGCATGCCGGCGTGCAGCCGTTCGAGCGCTCTCGCGTAGTCGGCGGGTGCGATCTCCGGAGGCGTCAGAGGTGGGTAGTAGGTCCACAGCGTGACCGCGAAGCCGTCACGTTCGTAGACGCGCGGCGCGACGCGCGGCTCGAGGGCAGCCACCGGGCTCCCGGTCTCGGCGAGCCGCTGCGCCAGCTCGATCTCGAAATGCGCGGCGTGCCGCCCCGCAGGTGCGATCCGGGCAAAGACGTCGCAGGGCAGCAGGCGCACCGCGAGATTGTTCGAGTTCTGCAGCACGACCGCGTCGTCGGCCGTCAGGCCGAGCGCCGAGGCGATCGACAGGGCGGCGGCCACCGCGCGGGAAGCTTCCGATGACTGCACGAGAAAACCTCAGCGCGGTCTGAGCGAGACGCCGCCGGCGATGCCGCCGCGGCCGCCGGCTTCAGCGCGCTTGCTCGCCAAGCGGATGCATGATGCCTGCGCCGGCCGGCCACTCGCCGGGGGCGGTCTTGATGCGCCCGCAGATGCGCTGGGCGTGCGGGCTGAGGGTGGCCCAGATCTCGTGCGGCATCGAGGGCTGGAACGCCGAAGCCTCCACCCACGGCGCGACGTATTCGACATTGGGCATGGCGCGGATTTCGCGGCTCACGTTGGGCGTGGCGCCATGCCAGGCGCGCGGGTCGCGGAAAACGCCGGCGCCGGCGGGCGCGCCGACCAGGGTCGAGAGCCGCATCCACTCCGGCTCGTCGGCCTTGCGTCGGCGGACTGCCGGGTTGGGTCTGAGTGCCCGGGATCTGGCGGATCGGGCCGTTCTCGACCGTGAGATCACTCATCAGGAAATTGATCGTCACCCGCGGCGGCGTGCGCTGGAAGACGAGGTGGCGGGTGCGATCCTCCAGACCAGAGCCGTCCGCGCCGTTCCGCAACTCGATCCCCATGCGGCGCGCCTGCTCGAGCCTGGCCGGCGTCAGCTCGAAGGTCTCCCGCGCGTCGGAATGCAGGGTCTGGTACTCGATCGCGCCCGGCAGGCAGAGGTCGCCGCCGGCGCCGACCACCCAGTAGTCATCGCCGCCGAACAGCGCGGTGAGCAGCGGCGTGGTGGTCGGCAGGTCGACCATCGACGCCCAGTCCGGCTCGTGCAGCAACTGGCGCGAGGCCGAGGCGGTGCCGTAGCTGTAGCGATGCGGCAGCCGGCCGGATTCGGTGACGTACTTGCGCCCGCCGAAGCCCGGAATGTCGAGGATCGCCTGCCAGCACCCGCGCGCTCGCCTCGCGCAAAGTCGTCCAGAGGTCCGGGTCCAGCAGGTCGCGCACCACCACGAAGCCGTCGCGAAAGAAGATGCGCTTGGCCCGCTCGATCTCGTGCGGCGAGACGATCTCCAGGCCGCGTCAGGCCGTTGTCGCGGCGCAGGTGCTCGCGCAGCGCCACGACCTCGGGATCGTCGTAGACGCGGCGTCGCCGGGCGCGCGGGGATCGGCGGCGGTGAAGCCCGCCGTGCGGACCAGCGGCCGGCCGTCCTCGTCGGTGGTCTCGTTCGGCGGCGTCGCCGCGCACCAGCCGACGTCGGTCTCGCCGATGACCTTCATGTCAGCCAAGCGGTCTTCTACCCATGGCGGGCCTGTCCCGGCCACCATGACGACCGCAGCGGGACGTTGATCACCTGCAGCTGGGTGAACTCGGCCAGGCCCTCTTCGCCCAGCTCCACGCCGATGCCGGAGCCCTTGGCGCCGCCGAACGGGATGTTGGGGGCGAGGTCGGCGTGCTTGTTCACCCACACCGTGCCGCGACTCCATCCGCGTGGCGAGGTCGTAGGCCTTGTCCAGGTCTGGTCGACCAGATCGAGCCGCCGAGGCCGTATTCGGTGTTGTTGGCGCGGGCCAGCGCGTCCTCGGCGTCGCTGTAGCGGATCACCGGCAGCACCGGGCCGAACTGCTCCTCGTCGACCAGCCGCGTGCCGTCGGTGATGTCGCGCACGATGGTCGGGCGGATGAAATAGCCCTTCGCGCCCTGCCGCTCGCCGCCGGCGATGATCTTGCCGTCCTTCCGGGCGCTCTCGATCAGGCCCATCACCCGCTCGTACTGGGTCTTGTTCTGGATCGGGCCGAGCTGGGTGCCCTGCTCCAGGCCATCGCCCACCACGGCGTTCTCGGCCAGCTGCGCCAGCTCGTCGCACATGGCGTCGTAGATGCTGTCGTGCACGTAGGCGCGCTTGATGGCGATGCAGACCTGGCCGGAGTTCTGGAAGGCGCCGGCGAAGATCTTCGGCGCGGCTTCCTTCGGGTCCGAGCCCTCCAGCACGATCGCCGCGTCGTTGCCGCCGAGCTCCAGCGTGATGCGCTTCAGCGCGTCGGCCGCGCCGGCCATCACCTTCTTGCCGGTCGCGGTCGAGCCGGTGTAGCTGATCTTGCGGATGCCGGGATGGGCGGTCATCTCGGCGCCCAGCTCGCCGGCGTCGGCGATGACGTTGAGCACGCCGGGCGGCAGCACGTCCTTGATCAGCGCGGCCAGCCTCAGCGTGGAGAGCGGCGTCGTCGGCGCGGGCTTCAGCACCATGGTGTTGCCGGCCAGCAGCGCCGCCGGGACCTTGAACGCCATCAGGATCATCGGGAAGTTCCAGGGCACGATCGCCCCGACCACGCCCAGCGGCCGGCGGTGCACCTCCACCTTCCGCGGTTCTCGCTGTCCTCCAGCACCTTCACCGGCAGGTCGAGCATGGTGAAGTAGCGGAAGAAGGCCGAGGCCCCGTAGACCTCGCCGGTGGCGTCTGCGATCGGCTTGCCCTGCTCCTGGGTGAGCAGGCGCGCCAGGTCGGCGGCGTTGGCCTGGATGATGTCGGCGATCTGCGGTCAGCTTGGCCTTGCGCTCGGCGATCGGCGTCGCCTTCCAGGCCGGGAACGCGCGCTGCGCGGCCGCACCGCGGCGTCCAGCTGCGCCTTCGAGGCGCGCGGGCACTTCGCCAGCACCTCTTCGGTCGCCGGGTTGATCACGTCCATCTCGGCGTCGCCGTCCACCAGCGCGCCGTCGATCAGAAGCTTGTAGTCGCTCATGCCGGGCTCCTTGTCCGGAAATCACCCTGACAGGCTGACGCTACGGGGAGCAAGGAAAAGGGGGACACACACGCTTTTCCGGCCGAGCGGTCCGGACGCGCTGCATCGCAAAAAGCGTGTGTGTCCCCCTTTTCCTCAGCGCTCCTTCACCGCCTGCAGCGTGAACGACAGCGGCACGGCGGGCGCGCCGGGCGGCAGCGCCCAGTAGTCGCGATCCAGCTTCACCAGCTGGTCCATCGCCTTCCACGGCACGCGGTCGCCCTCGCTGTAGGCGCGGATGGTGAGGCCGGCGTCCATCGCCGCGTTCAGGATGCGCGACAGGCCGTGCAGGTAGCCCTGCGTGCGGTTCGCGACGACCTTGGCGCCGGTGTAGTCGAGGTCGCCCTCGTCGACGACCGGCTCGGCGCAGTCCCACGGCCAGCGCACGGTCACGGCGCGCCGGGCGGCGCGCGCTCGTCCAGCATCAGCAGCGCCGGGTGGCCTTCGGTCAGGAAGAGCCGCCCGCCGTGCTTCAGCGCGCCGGCGGCGACCCGCATCCAGGCGCCGAGATCGCCGATCCAGAAGATCGCGCCCCAGGAGGCGAACACGATGTCGAAGCCGGTCAGGCCCGGCGGCGGCGCCAGCACGTCGGCGCAGACGAAGCTCGCGTCGATCCCCGCCTCCGCCGCCAGCGCGCGGGCCTGCTCGATGGCGACCGGCGAGAAATCGAGGCCGGTGACGCTCGCGCCCATCCGGGCCAGCGACAGGGTGTCGAGCCCGAAGTGGCATTGCAGGTGCAAGCAGCCGCTTGCCCGCCACGTCGCCGATCGCGTCTCGCACCACCGGATCGAGCACGATCTCGCCGCGCCGGAAGTCCTCGGTCCGGTACATCGGCGAGGCGACATGATGCGGCGTCACCTCGTTCCAGTGCGCCAGGTTGTCGGCGTTGATGGGCATTGGCCCCTCGGTATGCCCAGGGCGGCGTCCGTCCGCAACCAACCCGAACACGGACCGTCACGCCGGGCGCAGACGGCCGCCGACCCAGCACACCGCCGGTCGAGTGGCCGCGCTGGGCGCGGCCATAGCTGGCGCGGTGTTCATCGATGGCCGGACTGACGCCCGGCCATGACGGGTTTCAGGGTAGGAGGGTCGGGATCTAGCCCTTCAGCCGCGCGATCAGCGCCGTGGTGGACGGGTCGTGCGCGCCGGCCGCGCCGCCTTCCAGCTCGGCGAACACCTGCCTTGGCCAGGGTCTTGCCGAGCTCGACGCCCCATTGGTCGAAGCTGTCGATGCCCCAGAGCACGCCTTCGACGAACACCTTGTGCTCGTAGAGCGCGATCAGCGCGCCGAGCGCGGCGGGGGTCAGGCGGTCCAGCAGGATGAAGCTGGTCGGGCGGTCGCCGGGGAAGTTGCGCATGGGCTCGTGCGGGTTGGCGTGGCCGACCATCAGCGCCTCGGCCTGGGCGATGGCGTTGGCGAGGAGCCGCGCCTGGTGGTCCGGCGGGCCCTCGTCGCCCTTCGCCACCGCGACGATGTCGACCGGGATCACGTCGGTGCCCTGGTGCAGCATCTGGAAGAAGGCGTGCTGGCCGGTGGTGCCGGCATCGCCGAACACCGCCGCCGCCGAGCCGCGGGTCAGCGGCTCGCCGTGCCTCGCTCACCTGCTTGCCGTTCGATTCCATCTCCAGCTGCTGCAGGAAGGCCGGCAGCAGCGCCATGCGCCGCGCGTAGGGCACGACGGCGCGGATCGGCCGGCTTCAGGCCGTTGCGGTCGAAGAGGTGCGCCAGCGCCAGCAGCGCCGGGCCGTTGCGCTCCAGCGGCGCGGTGCGGAAGTGCTCGTCCATCGCCGCGCCGCCGGCCAGCAGCTCGCGCGAACACGTCCCAGCCCAGCGCCGATGGCGGTCGAGAGCCCCACCGCCGACCACAGCGAATAGCGCCCGCCGACCCAGTCCCAGAAGGCGAAGACGCGGTCCTCGGCGACGCCGAACTTGCCGGCTCCCTCGAGGTTGGCGCTGACCGCCGCGAGGTGCTGGTTGGCGCCGGCCTCGCCGAGCGTGGCGGCCAGCCAGGCGCGCGCGGCGTTGCCGTTCACCAGCGTCTCCTCGGTGGTGAAGCTCTTGGAGACCACGATCACCAGCGTCTGCGGCGGGATCGAGGCCGGCCAGCGCCGCGGCGATCTCGGCGCCGTCGATGTTGGCGACGAAGCGCAGGTCGATCTTCGGCTCCAGCGGCTTCAGCGCCTCCCAGACCAGCTTGGGCCCGAGGTCGGAGCCGCCGATGCCGATGTGGACGACGGTGCGGAACGGCTTGCCGGTCGCGCCGGCGATGCGGCCGGCGCGCACGCCCTCGGCGAAGCCCCGCATCTGCGCCCGCGTCGCCTCCACCTCCGGCGAGACCGGCTTGCCCTCGGCCTTGTAGCCGGCGCCGTCGGGGGCGCGCAGCGCCATGTGCAGCGCCGGGCGCTTCTCGGTGCGGTTGACGATCTCGCCGGCGAACAGCCGCGCGCGATGGCCCTCGACGTCGGCGGCCCGCGCCAGCGCCAGCGCCGCGTCGAAGCCGGCGCGGCTCCAGGGATGCTTGGAGAGGTCGAGGAAGAGCCCGGCGGCCTCCAGCGTCAGCCGCTGCAGCCGGTCCGGCTCGGCCTCGAACAGCGCCGCGATGCGGCCGCCTGCGTCGGCCTTCGCCTGCGCCTCCAGCGCCGCCCAGGCGGCGTCCTTCGCATGACGACCCGTCGCTCATTCGCCGCCTCCTCGATCTGTGCGGGGTCTGAACTCGAAGCGACGCTCGACTCTGCTCCCGATGACACAGCCTCCGGAACGAAAAAGCCCCGGCCGTGGGGCCGGGGCTTGTCCGTCGGGTCGTCGCGGCTCTTAGCGCCGCGAGCCGCCCATGAAGTAGAGCAGGAAGCGGAACAGGTTGACGAAGTCGAGGTAGAGGCTCAGCGCGCCGTAGCTGGTCGCCACGCTCATCGCCGCGGCGTCGCCGCCCAGCTGGTAGTAGGTCATCTTCAGCCGCTGGGTGTCGTAGCCGCGATCAGGCCGGCGAAGATCAGCGACGCCGATCAGGTTGATGGCGAACGACCAGCGCCGGCGAGTGGAAGAAGAAGCATCGCCAGCGAGGCGAAGATCAGCCCCAACAGGCCCATGATCAGGAAGTTGCCGATGCCGGTGAGGTCGCGCTTGGTGGTGTAGCCCACCAGGCGAGAGGCCGCCGAAGGCGATCGCGGTGACCAGGAAGGTCTGCACGATGTTGCCGACCGGGTAGACCAGGAACAGCATGCCGAACGACGCGCCGATCAGCGCCACGATCGCCCAGTAGGTGAGCGCCGCCGACTGCGGCGACGCCGTGCGCCGGATGAAGGTCTGGAACAGGAGGATCGCCAGCGGCGCGAACGCCACGACCATGCCGAGGATGGTGTAGCCGACGCGGCCGTGACCGGTCGCGCGTGAACAGGAACTGTTGCACCTGGCGGAACCGTGCCGGTCACGTAGGCGAGGGCGGCGGAGAGCACCAGGCCCAGCCCGACCTTGTTGTAGACGCCCAGCATGAAAGCGCGCAGGCCCGCGTCACACCGACGTGTCGGCGACCACCGACGTCGGAGGCGTCAGCCCACGATTGAAGTCGCTCATAGAAGATAGCCCTTCTGAATGCGCCCGGAAGGACGCGTTGTGCGAAATATCGCCCTCGCCAGGGTCCCACGCAAGGCGCGATCGGCGGTTACGTCTCGGTTAGCTACTAGTCGCCGCTACTCTGCGCGCAGCACCGGCGCCGGCCGCCGCGCCAGGGCGTACAGCGCGGCGATCAGCCCGCCGGCGCCGGTGAGCGCCGCCGCGCCGGCGATCAGGCCGAGCGCGCCGGCCCAGTCGACGCTCCAGGTCGCCTCGAACACCTTGACCACCACCGGCCAGGCCGCCGCGAAGCCCAGCGCCACGCCGGCCAGCCCGGCGATCGCGCCGACCGCGCCGTACTCGACCGCGTAGGCGGCGAGCATCTGCCAGCGCGCCGCGCCCAGCACCTTCAGCGTCGCCGCCTCCTTGGCCCGGGCCCGCGCGCCGGCCGCGATGGCGCCCGCCAGCACCAGCAGGCCCGCGAGGCCGGCCACCGCCGCCGCGCCGCGCACCGCCAGCGTCAGCCGGTCGAACAGCTGCTCGGCGGCCTCCAGCTGCTCGCGCACGCTGATCACGTTGACGGCCGGGAACGTGGCGCCGAGGGCGCGGGTGACGCGCGCTTCCTCGGCGGGCGTCGCCTTGGCGATGGCGACTTGCCGCAGGCTCGCGCCGGCCAGCGCCGCCGGGTCGAGGATCAGCGTGAAGTCCGGCCCGAAGCCGCCGAAGTCGACCTTGCGGATCGCGGCGAGGCGCGCGTCGATGTGCGCGGCCGAGCAGATCGAGGCGTGATCGCATCGCCGACCTTCAGGTTCGCGGCGCGCGCGGCGCTCTCCTCCATGGCGACGAGCGGCGGGCCAGCGTAGTTGGCGCGGCCACCAGCGGCCGGCGATGACGCCCGCGTCGGCCGGCTGCGGCGCCGATCGTCGAGAGCGAGATGTCCTCGTCGTAGGCCCAGCGGCCGTTGGCGGCGATCCTCGCCTTGGCGACCGGCTGGCCGCGCACCGCGACGATGCGGCCGGTGGCGACGGCGAAGCGCACGGTAGTTGGCGGGCGCCAGCGGCCGGCCGAAGGCGCGCGCCACGGCGGCGTCGAACGCGGCCCGCCTGCTCGCCGGGAATCTCGGTGAACACCAGCGCCGGCGCGGCTTTCGGGCGCGGCGACGGTCACCTCGGCGATCAGGCTCGACTGGATCAGCACCACGGCGGCCAGCAGGGCGACGCCAAGGCCGATGGCCGGCGAGGCGGTGCGGGCGGCCGAGTGCGGTCCGGCGAGGTTGGCGAGCCCGATCCGCGCCGGGCCGCGGGTCAGGCCGCGCAGCGCGCCGGCCGCCTTCGCTGCGCCGAGGCCGATCAGGAAGAGGATCACGAACGCGCCCGCCACGCCGCCGATCATGATGGCGGCGGCAAGCTTGGTCGGCGCGGTGGCGATCGCCAGCCAGGCGAGCGCGGCGGCGGCGACCAGCGCGCCGACCAGCTCCGGTCCGAAGCGGATGCGCCCGGCCAGCTCCTGGCGGAAGAGCGCCGCCGGCGGCGTCGTCCGGGCCCGCCCCAGCGGCGCCAGCGAGAAGGCGGCGGCGGACAGCAGGCCGAAGAGCGCGGCCCGGGCCAGCGGCTCCGGATAGACCGCGAAGAGGGCGGGGACCGGCAGCTCGTTCTTCACCAGCGTCGCCGAGCAGCAGCGGCGCAGCGGCGCCGACCGCCAGGCCGATGCGCGATCGCCAGCGCTAGCCAGGAGGGCGATCTGGATCAGGTAGGTGTTGCGGGCGAGCGCGCCGTCGGCGCCCAGCGCCTTCAGCGTGGCGATCGAGGTCTTGCGCGCCTCCAGGTAGGCGCCGACCGCGCCGGAGACGCCGAGCCCGCCGGCGATCAGCGACGAGAGCCCGATGAAGCCCAGGAAATACTCCAGCTGGTCGATCAGCCGCGCATAGCCCGGCGCGGCGGTCGTTGCGGTCGCGGATGCGCCAGCCCCCGGGCGGCAGCGCACGGGCGATCGCCGCGCTTGCGCCGCCGCCACGCTGAGGCCGGGGCTGCAGCGCGATGCGCGCCGTCTCGCCGAACGGCAGGCCGGGGCCGAGGAAGCCGCCGCCGCGCACCATCTGCGAGGCTCGCCAGCACCCGGGGGCCGAGCGCGAAGCCGCGCGACAGCCGGTCGGGCTCGCCCAGCAGCACGGCGCGGGCGACCACCGGCACGTTGCCGATCAGGAACCGATCGCCGAGCTTCAGGCCCAGCCGGTCGAGCAGCGGCTGCTCGACGGCGACGCCCGGCCGCGTCGCCCGCCGGCTGACAGCGCGTGCAGCGAGCGGCGCGGCCGCCGCCGAGGTCGACCTGGCCGACCAGCGGATAGCCCTCGCTGACGCCGCGCAGCTCCACCAGCCGCCGCGCCCCGGAGGGCGCCTCGCGCCATCGCGCGGCTGGCGACGGCGTAGGAGACGCGGCCCAGCCGCGCCAACCTGGCCTGCTCCTTCGGCGAGAACTCGCGCTGCGGCATGTCGACGGCGACGTCGCCGCCGAGGATCTCGGCCGCCTGCGACGCCAGCCCTGCGCGGAACGCCTCCGCCGTCGATCCCGCCGCCGCGATCGCCGCGACGCCGAGCGCCAGGCAGGCCAGGAAGATGCGGAATCCCCGCACCCCAGCTCGGAGCTCGCGAGCGGCGAAGCGCAGCGAGAGCGGGATCACGCCTCGATCCTGCCGCCGGCCATGCGGACGATGCGGTCGGCGCGGGCGGCGAGGCGATCGTCGTGGGTGACCAGCACCAGCGCCGCGCTCGGTGTCTGCGGCGAGCTCGAAGATCAGGTCGGCGACGTGGGCGGCGTTGGCTGCATCGAGGTTGCCGGTGGGCTCGTCGGCGAACAGCAGCGCCGGGCCGGCTGGCCAGCGCCCGCGCCAGCGCCACGCGCTGCTGCTCGCCGCCGGAGAGCTGGTGCGGATAGTGGGTTAGCCGGCCGGAGAGCCCGACGCGGTCCAGCCACTCGCGCGCCGTCACGGTCGCCTTCGGCGCGCCGGCGATCTCCAGCGGCGCGGCGACGTTTTCCTCGGCGGTCATGTTGGGGAGCAGGTGGAAGGCCTGGAAGACCAGCGAGACGCGCCCGCGTCTCAAGCGCGCGCGGCCGTCCTCGTCCGAGCCGCGAGAGTTCCTTGCCCAGCAGCCGCACCTTGCCCCGGCTCGGCCGCTCCAGGCCAGCGGCGACGGCGATCAGGGTCGACTTGCCGGAGCCGGACGGGCCGACCACCGCGACCCGCTCGCCGGCTTCGACGCGAAGTCGACGCCGCGCAGGATTTCCACCGGGCCAGCGGCCGATGGCAGGGTCAGCCAGACGCCGTCGAGCGCCAACGGGGCGCCTGGCTTGGAGGCGTCGTACATGGCGGCTTGTCGAGGCTCCTCGTCGAATGGCGCGGTGTTGGCCTACATAGGGCCGCAAGATGCATCGATCACCTGACCGTTTCTTCATCCGCCGCGCGCTGATCGCCAGCCTGGCCGCCTTCGCCGCCGCGCCGGCGCTGGCCGCGCCGCGCCGCCAGGTCGTCACCATCCTCGGCGACTCGATCACCGCCGGCCTCGGCCTGCCCGCCGCCGCCGCGCTGCCGGCGCAGCTGCAGGCGGCGCTGGCGCGGCTGAAGGCGCCGGCCGTGGTGCGCGGCGCCGGCGTCTCCGGCGACACCGTCGCCGACGGGCTGGCGCGGCTCGACTTCTCGGTGCAGCCGGACACCGACGCTCTGCATCGTCGCGCTCGGCGGCAACGATCTGCTGCAGGGCCTCGATCCGAAGACCACCCGCGCCAACCTCGAGGCCGTCGTGCGTCGGCTGAAGGCGCGGCGGATGCTCGTCGTGGTGGCGGGACTGACGGCGCCGAAGGCGGTCGGCGCCGACTACGTGCGCGACTTCGACGCGGTGTTCCCGGCCGTCGCCCGCGCCGAACACGTGCCGCTCTATCCAGATCTGCTGGCCGGAGTCGGGCCGGGCCTACGTCAGCGCGACGGCATCCACCCGAATGCGGCTGGGGTAAAGGTGATCGCCGGCCGCCTTGCGCCGCTGGTGGCTCGGGCGCTGGGCTACCGGGCGCCCAGACCGCGCCGATGATCCGCCTTTTCGCGGCGATCGCCATTCCGCCGGAAGATCGGCGAGGGGCTGGTCCGTCGTCAGCAGGGTTTGCCCGGCGCGCGGTGGCGGCCGTCGGAGGCGTTCCACGTCACCCTGCGCTTCTTCGGCGAGATATCCGAACGCCTGGCCGACGACCTCGACGCCGAGCTGGCCACGGTCTCCGGCGAAGTGCTGACGCTAACGCTGGAGGGCGTCGGCGCGTTCGACGACGGCGGCGTCCCGCATGCGGTCTGGGCCGGACTCGCGGACGACCCGGCGTTGAAGCGGCTCGCCGCCCGTTGCGAGACCGCCGCGCGCCGCGCCGGTCTGCCGCCCGACCGCCGCGCCTGGCGCCCTCACGTGACGCTGGCCTACCTGCGCGGCGCCGAGCCGGTGCGCGTCGCCGCCTGGATCCAGGGTCACAGCCTGCTGAAATCGCCGCCGTTCAGGGTGGGAAGCTTCGGCCTCTACTCGAGCCACCTGGGCGACGCAGGCGCGATCTATCGGCTGGAACGCAGCTACCCGCTCGGCTGAAATACCACCCCCCAAACCCGCGCATCCCGTCGCAAGACGGGACCAAGACAGGACTGCGGGAAAGGCGGGCTGATTGGAGAGTTGGTGGGCGCCGCAGGCGCTGTCTTTCGAACACGTGCGGCGCTGCCTGCGGCGCCGCCATGTTGGCAGGTTTCGAGCCCTCAACTCAGTCCTGCCTGGGTCCCGACGTGCGTCGGGATGAGCGGGGTGTTTGGGATTCAGTCGAGCGCGATCCCGCCGCCGTTCACGCCTCGACCGCGTAATCCTTCAGGACGCCCAGCGGGGTGATCGCCAGGGTCTCCTCGTGGGTGGCTTCCAGCACCACCGGCGGGGCGACGCCGGCGTCGAGCGCTTCCTTCCACTTCGGGGCGCAGAGGCACCAGCGGTCGCCCGGCTTCAGTCCAGGAAACCGGAACTCCGGGTGCGGCGTCGTCAGGTCGTTGCCGACGCTGGTCGAGAATTCGAGGAACTCGGCCGTCATCACCGCGCAGACGGTGTGCATGCCGATGTCTTCCGCCGAGGTCTCGCAGCAGCCGTTGCGGAAGAAGCCGGTCAGCGGCCGGTTGGAGCAGGCGATCAGCTCGCCGCCCAGCACGTTGCGGGCTTCCGGATCGAAGCGTTCGGTCATGGCGCCATATTAGGACTTGCCCGCGCCGCGCCGCCAGCGGAGCTTGCGCGCCCGATGCAGCCTTCCGCCCGACCCCGGCGCAGCGCGCTCTATATGCCGGCCTCCAACGCCCGCGCGGTGGAGAAGGCGCGCCAGCTGCCCTGCGACGTGGTGATCCTCGACCTTGAGGACGCCGTCGCGCCGGAGATGAAGCCGCAGGCCCGCGACGCGGCGGTCGCTGCGGTGAAGGCGGGCGGCTTCGGACGCCGCGAGGTGGTGATCCGCGTCAACGGCCTTTCGACCCCCTGGGGCGCGGACGACCTGGCGGCCGCCGCCGAGGCGGGGCCGGACGCCGTGGTGGTCCCGAAGGTGAACGGGGCGGCGGACGTCGCGACCTACGACGCCGCGCTGAAGGCCGCGCCGGCGAGGACCATGCTCTGGGCGATGATCGAGACCTGCCCGGCGATGTTCGCGCTGGACGCCATCGGCGCGGCGTCGGCCTCGACCCGGCTCGCCGCCTTCGTGATGGGCGTCAACGACCTCGCCAAGGAGATGAAGGCGCGCCAGACGCCCGGCCGCGAGGCGTTCCTGCCCGTTTCTCAGCCTGTCGGTGGCGGCCGCGCGCGCCCACGGCCTCGTCATCCTCGACGGCGTGCACAACGAGATCGACGACCTGGCGGCGCTGGAGGCGGTGTGCCGCCAGGGCGCCGATTTCGGCTTCGACGGCAAGAGCCTGATCCACCCGAGCCACCTGGCCATCTGCAACCGCGCGTTCGCGCCGCCCGCCGAGGAGGTCGCCTGGTCAGCCGCGGTGGTGGCGGCGTTCGCGGATCCGGCGAACGAGGGCAAGCGGCGCGCTGCGGGTGAACGGGCGGCTCGCCGAGCACCTGCACCTGGCCGAAGCGCGCCGCCTGCTCGAGCTCGCCGCCGCCATCGAGGCGGCGGACGCGCCGCCCGCCTGAGCGGCTCGAATGCGGGGGGCGCTCATCATCATCGCAATCGCAACGCTGGCGCCGCTCGCGGCGACGGCCGAACCCTACAGCGACAACGCCGTCGACGAGCGCATCCGCAGCTCGGCCGCCGCGGCCGAGGCGCTGCAGGGCCCGCTCGACGGCCCCTGGACGCTGGTCTCGGCCGCCGGCTCGCCGATCTTCGGCCTGCAGCTGGTCGACAAGCCTGGCGGCCAGGGCCCCATCGAAGGCGTCTGGCGCGACCTGCGCCGGCCCGCCACGCCCGGCGACATCGGCCTGATCGACCAGATCGCCCGCAGCCCGGCGTCGCTCACCATCACCCTCAACGCCACGCCCGGCCAACCCACCGTGATGATCAGCCTGCACCCCGACCCCGCCGGCATGTGGTCCGGCGAGCTGAGGGAAGGTGAGGCGACCACTCAGGTGAAGCTGCGGCGGAATTAGCCTCCGTCCGCGAGGATCGTCAGAGCCGCCGCCCTTGCGCCGGCGAGCGCCACCTCGCTGTAGAGCTCGGGCGTTCCCTGCCCCCAGACCGGTCCCGGCCAGCAGGGGTCGTCGCGGCGGCGGCCGACCACGTGGACGTGCAGCTGGCGGGTGATGTTGCCGAGCTGGCCGACGTTCAGCTTCTCGACCGGCCGGCCGAGCGCCGCGCCGATCGCGCGCACCGCCTGCCCGGCCGCGACGACTTCGCTGAGCAGCATCGCGCCTTCCTCGGTCGTCAGGTCCTCCAGCTCGACCGTGCCGCCAAGGCGCGGGATCAGCACGATCCAGGCGAAGCGGGCGTCGAGCTGCAGGCGCGCCTCGCAGAGCGCCAGCGAGGCGAGCGCCTCCGAGGTCGCCAGGAATGCCGGATCGAGGCTGAACATGGCCGAGCCTTGCAGGGCCCCCGCCGCCGGTCTAGACCCCGCGCGGCTTTTTCACCCCTGGGCTTTGCGAGGAGATGGACGAATGGCGCGCGCAAAGATCGCCCTCATCGGATCGGGCATGATCGGGGGCACGCTGGCCCACGTCTGCGCCCGGGAGGAGCTGGGCGACGTCGTCCTGTTCGACATCGTCGAGGGCCTGCCGCAGGGCAAGAGCGCTCGACATCGCCGAGGCGACCGCGGTGTTCGGCAAGGACGTCAGCGCTGAAGGGCGCGCAGGACTACAAGCCGACATCGCCGGCGCCGACATCTGCATCGTCACCTCCGGCGTGCCGCGCAAGGCCGGCATGAGCCGCGACGACCTGCTGGGCATCAATCTGAAGGTGATGAAGGCGGTCGGCGACGGCATCAAGGCGCACGCGCCGGACGCCTTCGTGATCTGCATCACCAATCCGCTCGACGCCATGGTCTGGGCGCTGCGCGAGTTCTCCGGCCTGCCGGCCAACAAGGTGGTGGGCATGGCCGGCGTGCTGGACTAGCGCCCGCTTCGGCTACTTCCTGGCCGAGAAGCTCGGCGTCTCGGTCGAGGACGTGCGCGCCTGGACGCTCGGCGGCCACGGCGACGACATGGTGCCGATGATCCGCTACTCGACGGTCGGCGGCCTGCCGCTGCCGGTGCTGGTCGAGCAGGGGCTGCTCAGCCAGGCCGAGCTCGACGGCATCGTCGCAGCGCACCCGCGGCGGCGGCGGCGAGATCGTCGCGCTGCTGAAGACCGGCTCGGCCTTCTACGCGCCGGCCGAGAGCGCGATCGCGATGGCCAAGTCGTACCTGAAGGACAAGAAGCGCATCCTGCCCTGCGCGGCGCACCTGACCGGCCAGTACGGCCTGAAGGACCTCTACGTCGGCGTGCCGGCGGTGATCGGCGCCGGCGGCGTCGAGCGGGTGATCGAGTTCCCGATGGACGACGCCGAGAAGGCGATGTTCGCCAAGTCGGTGGCCTCCGTGCAGGGGCTGATCGCCGCCTGCAAGGAGATCGAGCCGGCGCTGGTCTGACGCGCGATGGACGGCCCGACGCTGGAGACCGCGCGGCTGATCCTGCGGCCGCTCGCGCCCGAGGATTTCGAGCCCTGGGCCGCGTTCATGGCCGACGAGGTCGCCACGCGCTTCATCGGCGGCGTGCAGGCCAGATCGCCAGGCCTGGCGCGGCTTCATGAGCGTCGCCGGCGCCTGGGCGATGACCGGCGTCTCGATGTTCTCGGTGATCGAGAAGGCGAGCGGCCGCTGGGTCGGGCGGCTCGGCCCCTGGACGCCGGCGGAGTGGCCGGGCACGGAGGTGGGCTGGGGCGTGATCCGCGACTGCTGGGGCCGCGGCTACGCCACCGAGGGCGCGGCGGCGGCGATCGACTGGGCGTTCGACACCCTCGGCTGGACCGAGGTGATCCACTGCATCGATCCCGACAACGCCGCCTCGCAGAGCGTGGCCAGGCGGCTGGGCTCGACGGTGCTGAGCCGCGGCCGGCTGCCGAAGCCATACGACGACATCGAGGTCGACATCTGGGGCCAGAGCCGCGAGGCATGGCGGGCGCGGCAAGCGGCGCTATAGTCCACGGCGCCATGACGGCGACCATCACCAGGACGGACGCAGGCGCCAAGGCGGCGCGAACCGGGGCGACGCTCTGGATCATCTTCGTCCTGGCGCTCGGCGTAGGCCTGTTCTCCTACCGCTACGTTGTCCCGGGCGCCCCGCTGGGTGCGCCGGCGATCCTGGCGAACGCCTTCACGCGCTACGGCGTGCTCGCCGTGCACGCCGGTCTCGCCGCGACGGCGCTGGTGATCGGCCCCCTGCAGTTCTTCGCCGGCGTACGCACCCGCCACCCGCGCTGGCACCGGCGGATCGGCACGACCTACGTGATCTGTTGCCTGGGCGCCGGCGCCGCTGGCCTGCCGCTGGCGCTGGGCTCGACGGAGGGGCCGGTCGCCACCGCGGGCTTCGGCTTGCTGGCGATCGCCTGGATCGGCGTCACCGGCAATGCCTGGCGGCTGGCGCGAGCCCGTGACTTCCTCCGCCACCGGCGCTGGATGATCCGCAGCTACGCGCTCACCTTCGCCGCGGTGACTCTGCGGCTTTACCTGCCGGTCATCGCCATCGCGCACCTGGACTTCCACTGGGGCTATCGGGCGATCTCGTTCCTGTGCTGGGTCCCGAACCTGGCCGTGATCGAGCTCTGGCTCAGTCGCGACGGGCGGCGGCCGGCGCTCAGAACCAGCCCGCCGATCGCAGCGCCTTCGCGAATCCCCGGCTGACCGGAACCTCGGCCCCGTCCTTCAGCGTCAGCATGGCGCGCCCGTCCATCCGTTCGGCGTCCGCCACCGCCGCCTTCGCCACCCACCAGGAACGGTGGGTCTGAGCGCCCTCCAGGCCCTCCAGCTCCTCGATGGCGTCGGCCAGCCGCATCAGGATCAGGTCCTGACCCTTGCTGGTGTGGAGGCGCAGGTAGTGGTCCTCGGCCTCGACCGCGTAGAGTTCCGCGCCGGCCAGCTGCGCCGGCAGCCGCGCCAGGAACTTGGGCGGCTGCGCGCCGGCCGCGGCGGCGTGGGTCTGGGTCGGGTGGCGGCGCAGCAGCAGGAACGCCATCGCGGTCATCACCAGTGAGGTGGCGAACGACTGCGGTGCGATCTGACCGATCAGCGACCAGGTCAACGGCACACGTTCGAAAATGACCAGCCGGCCCAGCACCGTCGCGGTGATCGGCGCCGTGATGACGGCGGCGATCAGCAGCGCGGCGGCCCACAAGCGGCTGCGGTACCATGTCACGGGCACGATCCAGCGGCCCGCGGCAATGCCGATCAGCCCACCGACGACCGCCTCGACCATCCACACGCCCGCCTCCCAGAGGCTGTGCGCCATCCCGGAGACCCCCACCACCAGCGCGATGGCGATGCACATCGCCAGGATGCGCCAGGCGGGGGCGCGCATCCCGTCGTCGCGGGCGTCGGCGGAAGCGGAGTTGGTCCGGCTCAAGTTGCTCAGGCGATCAGGGTCCGCAGGGCAAGGAGCCCGTAGAAGTAGCAGGTCGCCCGGCCGCAGCCAGCGCCGGCCGGCGGAAAATCTTCAGCCGGGGTTCAGGCGCGGCGCCGCAGCGCCTTGCATCGTGTTTCCATTCCGCCATGTTCCCCCCGACTGCGTCGGGTGGACAACTCTCGAGAGCGCCGGGCCGAAATGGCCGATCATATCTTCCACGATCCAACCGGCCGACGGGAGCGCCGCGCCAGGCTGGGCGTCGGCCTGCTCGTCTCGCTTGCCGCGCTGATCGTGGCCGGCTTCTTCGCCACGCTGGCGTTCGCGCCGCGCCTGCCGACGCTGTCGCTGAAGGACCCGCGCATCCTCCAGGCGCTGCACGTGGAGACAGTGCATCGGCTGAGGGGCAAGCCGGCCTGGACCCACGTGCCTCGCCGCCCGCACGCCGACGAGCCCGGCGGCGCCGACGCGGCCGCTGTCGGTGGGCTTCTACGTCTCCTGGGACGACGGAGCTCGCGCGCCTCGCTCGCCAAGCACATCGACCAGCTCGACGTCGTCTCGCCGCAGTGGATCGTTCTGAACGGCTCGCTCGGGCCGGTGACGGTGACGTCCGACCCGCAGGCCGAGGCGATCATCGCCAGCGCCAAGAACGCGCCCGTCGGTGCTGCCGATCGATGCACAACGCCCATGACGGGCTCTTCGACGGGCCGCTGGCCGACAACCTGCTGCTCAATCCCGCCGCCCGCACGGCGCTGGTGACCAACCTCGTCAACCTTGCCAAGAGCCACGAACTACGGCGGCTACGTGTTCGACCTCGAGAACCTCTCGCCGCAGGCGCTGGCGCAGTATCCGGCGCTGATCGCCCAGGCGCGGGCGGCGCTGAAGCCGCTCGGCCGCGAAGTCTGGGTGTCGCTGCCGTTCGCCAATCCCGACTGCGACCTGAAGACGTTCCAGGCGGTCTCCGACACCGTCGTGCTGATGGCCTACGACCAGCACTGGGGCGGCGACGGCGAGAGCGCCAAGTCGGGCCAGCCCGGACCGCCGGCCGGCGAGGACTGGTACGAGCAGAACCTCGAGCAGGACATGGCCCAGCTCGACCCGGCCCGTACGGTCGTGGCGCTGGGCGACTACGGCTACGACTGGACGCTGGGCAGGGACGGCAAGGCGATCAAGGGCGACACCGAGGTGTTCGGCGACGCGACCCAGACGCGCAGCGACTCCGATGCCGAAGGTCAGCCTCGACGACGACGCGCTCAACCCGACTTACGGCTACGTCGACGACGAGGGCGCCAAGCACAGCGTCTGGTTCCTGGACGCCGCCACCTTCTTCAACGAGGTGAAGGTCGGCGACGACTACCGGCCGCGCGGCTATGCGCTGTGGCGCATGGGCGCCGAGGACCCCGGCGTCTGGAGCTTCTTCCGCCAGCCCTACGGCACGGTCAAGCCCGCCGGGCTGGAGAACATCGCGCCCGGCACCGAACGTCGACTTCGACGGCCAGGGCGAGGTGCTGCACGTCAGCGCGACGCCAACGGCCGGCTAAGCGCACGATCGAGATCGATCCCGACGACGGACTGATCTCCGGCGAAGACTACACCGTGATGCCGACCTCCTACGTGATCGCAGCGCTACGGCTGCGCATCCGGGGTGGGTGGCGCTGACCTTCGACGACGGGCCGGACGGCCGCTGGACGCCGAAGATCCTCGACATCCTGAAGGCCAAGCACGCCAACGCCACCTTCTTCGTCATCGGCGAGAACATGCAGGCCAGGCCCGACCTCGTTCAGCGCGAGGTGCGCGAGGGCGACGTCGTCGGCAGCCACACCTGGACCCACCCCGACATCGGCAAGACACCGCCGGCGCAGACCGACCTGGAGCTGAACACCACCCAGCGACTGTTCGAGGTGCTGACCGGCAAGTCGATGCGCCTCTTCCGGCCGCCCTATTTCGGCGACGCCGAGCCGTCGACGCCCAACGAGGTCGACGCCGCTGCTGATCGCCCAAAAGCTCGGCTACTACATCGTCGGGTCTGCGGGTCGACCCGGACGACTGGCAGCGCCAGCCGAACGGTCAGATGCCCGCGCCCGACATGATCGTGCAGCGGGTGACGGATCTGGCTCGCCCAGAGCCGGAACCCGGCCAGCCGCCCGGCCAGGTGATCCTGCTGCACGACGCCGGCGGCGACCGCAGCCAGACGGTCGAGGCGCTGCCGCTGCTGATCGACGCCATCCGCGCCAAGGGCTACCGCCTGGTGACCGTCGACCAGCTTGCCGGCATGACGCCCGCACAGGCGATGCCGCCCACCTCGCGCAGCGTCGGTGGAGCTGATGGTCGACCGCCTGGGCTTCGGCTTCTTCCGCTACGTCGACCTGCTGCTGACCATCCTCTTCATCACCGCCATCGTCCTGGGCGTGGCGCGGCTGCTGTTCCTGGCCGGCGCTGGCGCTTTGCCACCGGCTGACCGCGCCCGGCCGCGCGCCGCCGATGCTGGACGCCGACGACCGGGCCGATGGTCGTCGGTGCTGATCCCCTGCTTCAACGAGGAGAAGGTGATCGTCGCCTCGGTGGCCCGCATCCTGCACTCCAACTGGAAACGGCTCGAGGTGCTGGTGCTCGACGACGGCTCCAGCGACGCCACCGCCGCCAAGGTGCGCGAGGCGTTCGGCGACGAGCCGCGCGTCAGCTGCTGACGTTCGAGAACGGCGGCAAGGCGCGGGCGCTCAACCGCGGCCTGGCCCTGGCGCAAGGGCGAGATCGTGGTGGCGCTGGACGCCGACACGCTGTTCCCGCCCGACACCATCCCGCGCCTGGTGCGCTGGTTCGCCGATCCGCGGGTGGGCGCGGTGGCGGGCAACGCGGTGGTCGGCAACCGGCTCAACCTGGTCACCCGCTGGCAGGCGCTGGAGTACGTCACCGCCCAGAACCTGGAGCGGCGCGCGCTGGCGGCGCTGGGCGCGGTGACCGTGGTGCCGGGCGCGGTCGGCGCCTGGCGGCGCGCCGGCGCTGGAGGCGCTGGGCGGCTATCCGCACGACACCCTGGCCGAGGACCAGGATCTGACCATCGCCTGCCAGCGCGCCGGCTGGCGGGTGGAGTTCGATTCCGAAGCGCGCGCCTACACCGAGGCGCCCGACAGCGTGGCCGGGCTGCTGAAGCAGCGATTCCGCTGGTCGTTCGGCACCCTGCAGTGCCTGTGGAAGCATCGCGCGGCGCTGTTCAACCGCAAGCAGCCGGTGCTGGGCTTCGTCGCGCTGCCGCAGATCTGGCTGTTCCAGATCATGCTGACCGCGGTCTCGCCGCTGGTGGACCTGGCCATCATCTGGAGCCTGGTCTGGGCGCATTTACGCACAGCACTACCACCCGGTGGAGTGGTCGCCGGACGACTTCCTGCGCTCGGTGTTCTACTGGGCCGCCTTCATCTTCCTCGATCTCTCGGCCGGCGCGCTCGGCATGGCGCTGGAGCGCCGCGCGCCGTGGAAGGACCTGGTCTGGCTGCCGGTGCAGCGCTTCGGCTACCGCCAGCTGATGTACTACGTGGTGGTCAAGTCGATCGCCACCGCGGTGCGCGGCGGGCAGGTCAGCTGGGGCAAGCTGGAGCGCCGGGCCACCGCTTCGATGGAAGGGACCATGGTGCGCCGCCGCCTTGGATTGCGGCCGCTGTTCCGCCGGGCGTGGCCTTGGCGCTGGGGCTCGCAGAAAGCCGGCTGAGCTGCGCCGCGCCGCGCTGGTCCTCGCCCTGGCGGCGGGGCTCGGCGCGGGCGCGGCGGCGCCCGTTCCCGCGCCGCGGGGCGCAGGGGCGGTGATCGATCCCGTCACCATCGACATCTCGCGGCCACTCAACACCTTCACGCCGCAAGCGGCGCTCGGCGCGGCGCTCGACGGCATGGGCGAGGGCGAGGTGCAGCGGCTGCTGACGCCCGACAACATCGAGAAGATGCGCGAGGCGGGCCTGAAGCGGGTCTCCTACCGCACGCGGCCGGAGCTCGGCATCGAGGTCTGGCACTGGAGCGAAGAGGGGACCTGGAGCGACGCGCTCCACCAGCAGGGCTACTGGATCGGCAGCGACAACCCGGCGCATGCCGGCCCGGTCACCTGGGGCTACAGCCTGCCGCGCCGCGGCGACACCATCGACAACGCCAACAACGTCGGCTTTTCGCGGCTCGACGACGGCGATCCGGCCTCGTTCTGGAAGAGCAACCCCTACCTCGACCGGCGCTTCACCGGGCTGGCCGCCTCGCGCCCGCAATGGATCGTGCTGTCGTTTCCAAGGCTGACCCGCTTCGACGCCGGACGCATCCTCTGGGGCCAGCCGTTCGCGCGGCATTTCCTGGTCCAGTACTGGGACGGCGACGACGGCTTCGAGGAGGGCAAGCAGACGGTCGACGATCCGGGCCGCTGGACCACCTTCCCGCACGGCGACGTCATGGCCGCGGGAGGACCCAACGCGGCGGTGAGGCGGCTCGCAGATCGTCCGATCGCCACGCATTTCATCCGTATCCTGATGCTCGACTCCTCCGAGACCGGGCCGCTAGGCTCGACCGATATCCGCGACCGGCTCGGCTACGCGGTGCGCGAGGTGAGCTTTGGAGTGATCGGCGCAGACGGGCGTTTGCGCGATGCGGTTCGCCACGGCCGCTCGCGCTCGAGCCAGACCTTCGCCCAGGTCTCCTCGACCGATCCCTGGCACCGGTCGATCGACCGCGATCCGGCGACCGAGCAACCCGGCCTCGACTTCGTGTTCGCCAGCGGGCTTTCCGGTGGCGGCCCGATGATGATCCCGGTCGGGGTCTGGCACGACACACCGGAGGATGCGGCGGCCGAGGTCGGCTACATCGAGCGGCGCGGCTGGCCGCTCGCCGCCCTGGAACTCGGCGAGGAGCCGGACGGGCAGTTCATCCGCCCGGAGGACTACGCCGACCTCTATCTCGAGACGGCGAAGGCGATCCGCGCGGTCGACCCGGGCTTGAAGCTCGGCGGCCCCAGCATGCAGGGTCCGCTCACCGGCCTTTGGCCCGACACCGAGGAAGGCGACGGCTGGGCGAGACGCTTCGTCGCCGAGCTGAAGGCGCGCGGGTCCTTAAGCGAGCTGCAGTTCTTCTCGTTCGAAGACTATGCGTTCGAGGACGTCTGCAAGCCGCCGGGACCGATGCTGCGCGAAGAGACGCGGCGCATGGACCACGCCTTGCGCCGGCTCGCCGCCGAGGGCGTGCCGGCCACGATCCCGTGGGTGATCACCGAGTACGGCTTCTCGCCGTTTTCGGGCCGGGCGATGTCGGAGATCCCGAGCGCGCTGCTGGCCGCCGACATCGTCGGCCATTTCCTGAGCGCGGGCGGAACGGCCGCCTACATGTTTGGCTATCCGCCCGACCAGCCGGCCAACCAGAAGTTTCCCTGTGCGGGCTACGGCAACATGATGCTCTGGGAGGCCGGCGACGATGATCGCGCGCGCTGGCCGATGCCGGTGTTCTGGGCCGAGCGGATGATGACCGAGGACTGGGGCGCGCCCGGCGACCGCGCCGCACCGGCTCTTCGGCGCGCACGCCACGCTGAACGACGACCGCGGCCGGCCCTTCGTCACCGCCTATCCGCTGGCGGCGCCGGACGGACGCTGGTCGATCATGCTGGTCAACCGCGACGAGGCGCGCGCCCACGCCGCGCCGCTCGCGTTCGAGGTGGGCGGGCGGCGGCAGGATTTCGCGGGGCCGAGGAACGTCGTGCAGTACGGCGGCGCCCAATACGCCTGGCGCGATCGCGGCGACGCCAGCCACCCGATCCGCGATCTGCCGCCGACGCGCTACACGCTGGCGGCTGGCAAAACGCTGGTGCTGCCGCCGATGTCGCTGACGGTGATCAGTGGCGAAGGTCCGGCGCCCAATGCGCCAACCGGCTTGCGATAGCCGCCGGGCGGTTCCTATAAGGCCCAGCCTTCCTCTCAGAACCCCAAGGGACTTCATGAACATCCACGAGCACCAGGCCAAGGCGGTCCTCGCCGAGTTCGGCGTTCCGGTCCCGCGCGGCTATCCCGCCTTCTCGGTCGATGAGGCGGTGCAGGCGGCCGAGAAGCTCGGCGGGCCGGTCTGGGTGGTGAAGGCGCAGATCCACGCCGGCGGCCGCGGCAAGGGCGGCGGCGTCAAGCTGGCGCGCTCGATCGACGAGGTGCGCGACATCGCCGGCAAGATGCTCGGCATGACGCTGGTCACCCACCAGACCGGGCCGAAGGGCCGCGTGGTCCGCCGTCTCTACATCGAGGAAGGCGCCTCGATCGCCAAGGAGTACTACCTCTCGCTGCTGGTCGACCGCGAGTCCAGCCGCGTGGCGGTGGTGGCCTCGACCGAGGGCGGCATGGACATCGAGGAGGTCGCCCACGCGACTCCCGAGCGCATCCACACCTTCACGGTCGACCCGGCGACGGGGGTGTGGCCGCACCACGGCCTGCAGCTGGCGCAGGCGCTGGGGCTGAAGGGCGACACGGCCAAGCAGGCGCGCGCACTGCTGCCGCAGCTCTACAAGGCGTTCGTCGAGCAGGACATGAGCCTCCTGGAGATCAACCCGCTGATCGCCACCAGCGACGGGGCCATCAAGGTGCTCGACGCCAAGGTGAGCTTCGACGACAACGCGCTCTACCGCCATCCCGACATCGTCGCCCTGCGCGACATCACCGAGGAGGACGCCAAGGAGATCGAGGCCTCCAAGCACGAGCTCTCCTACGTCGCGCTCGACGGCGAGATCGGCTGCATGGTCAACGGCGCGGGCCTGGCGATGGCCACCATGGACATCATCAAGCTCTACGGCGCCGAGCCGGCCAACTTCCTCGACGTCGGCGGCGGCGCCAGCAAGGAGAAGGTGACGGCGGCGTTCAAGATCATCACCGCCGACCCCAACGTGAAGGGCATCCTGGTCAACATCTTCGGCGGCATCATGCGCTGCGACATCATTGCCGAGGGCGTCGTCGAGGCGGTGAAGGAGGTGGGCCTGAAGGTGCCGCTGGTGGTGCGGCTGGAGGGCACCAACGTCGAGCTCGGCAAGAAGATCATCGCCGAGAGCGGGCTCAACGTCATCGCCGCCAACGACCTCGCCGACGGCGCCGAGAAGATCGTCGCGGCGGTGAAGGCGGCCGCCTGAGACGCCGCGCCGCTGCGCGAGGCGCCTTGCCTCCGCCAAAGAGGGCCGCCAAAGGTTAGTTCAACGCAAGACAACAACGATTACGAAGGTCCAGGGTCCGCCATGCAACGTCTCCTATCGCTCGCCGCCGCTGCCGCCTTGTTCGCGGTTCCGCTCACCGCCGCCCACGCGCAGGGGTCGGGCGACCCGGCGTTCGACGCCTTCCAGAAGGTATGTTGGTCGACGAACGGCGACTATCTCGCCTCGCTGAAGGCGGCCGACGCAGACGGCTGGACCGACACCGCGGTGGTCGCCGAACCGGATAGCGCGGTCTCGATCACCGACAAGGCGGCGCGCGCCAAGTTCGCCAGCGGCTCCAGCCTCACGCTGCTGGTCAGCCGCGGCCTGCAGCACACCAAGGGCGGCGACGTGAAGGTCGACACCTGCAAGCTGACCGTCAGCAAGCCCGACAACGCGCTGATCGGCGAAGGCAAGAGCTGGCTCGGCGGCGTCGCGCCGGACGCCGCGCCGGACGGGACGCTGGCGGTCTATTACGTGAAGCTGGCGCCCGGCGCGCCGAGCCACGTCGGCCAGGCCGGCCTCAACGACGCCCTCAGCAGCGGCGGCTTCGTCGTGCTGAAGTTCCAGCAGGATGCCGACGCCGGCATCATGGTCTACACGGCCTATTCGAAGTAGCAGCCGCTTCTCCAAGCGGCCGTCGGAGCTGACGAGCCGATGGCTCTGCGCAAGGTCATCGCGGCGCTCGGCGCCGCCGGGTTTCTCCTCGCCGCCGCCGCGCCCGCGTCGGCCGACGAGGCCGATGTGCTGGCCTGGAGCAAGACCACTGCGCGCGGCCTCTTCGAGCTCTGCCGCGCCGATGCGCCGGACGCCGCGGCGGTCGGCGAGCATGGCGAGGTCTGGGGCTGGCCGCGGTTCATGGGCTATCTCGAGCATCCGGACGGCTATAAGCGCGAGGCCGGCGGCGAGAGCCGCTTGACGCACCAGGATGGCGACCTCTCCGCGTACGTCGAGGCGACGGTGCAGAGCGGGATTGTCACCGAAGCCAAGCCTGATCCAGTGCGCTACTTCCGCTGCAACATGGCGTCCGACCAGAGCGTCGGCGTCGGATCTGGCCGCCTACTTCACCGGCCTCTACGGTGCGCCGGCGTCCAAGACCGAAGCGGGCACGGTCTGGCTGAGCGGCGCGGCGCAGGGCGCAGCCGCGGCCAGCGACGACGATGCCCTGAAGGCGGTCGAGGCTGGCGGCGCAGACGCGATGGGAATGCGGATCGAACTCACGCACGAGCGCGGCCTTGACCGCGCCAAGCTGACGCTCTTCCAGAAGGCGCCGCCGCAATAAAGGAAGCCCGGCGAGTTGCCTCGCCGGGCTTTTGGGCCGCCCGCCGTTTCCTTGGGGAGGTTGGCGGCGGACTGGAAGACAACATGCCTGGCCCGCGACTCACCGTGGGTCGCGCTTGCGCAAGCCGCAACGTGAAATTGTGTCGCAGCGACCCCCGGTCCGGCCGGCGCCCGCAATTGCAGCATCGGCGCGTGGTGGGGTTTGCTCCGTGGCGCCGCATCGCCTATGGGATGGCCGACGCTGGCGCTCGCCCGGGTGCGGCGGCGCGGGAAATCAACGCAAAGAGCCTCATGTCCATTCTCGTCGGCGCGGAGACGCGCGTGATCTGCCAGGGCTTCACCGGCGCGCAAGGCACCTTCCACTCCGAGCAGGCGATCGCCTACGGGACCAAGATGGTCGGCGGCGTCTCGCCCGGCAAAGGCGGCACGACCCATCTCGGCCTGCCGGTGTTCGACACCGTCGGCCGAGGCGGTCGAGGCGACCGGCGCCACGGCCAGCGCCATCTACGTGCCGCCGGCGTTCGCCGCCGACGCCATCCTCGAGGCGATCGACGCCGAGGTGCCGCTGATCGTCTGCATCACCGAGGGCATTCCGGTCGAGGACATGATCAAGGTGAAGCGCGCGCTTTCCGGATCGAAGTCGCGGCTGATCGGTCCCAATTGCCCGGGCGTGCTGACACCCGCGCCCAACGCCTGCAAGATCGGCATCATGCCGGGCAACATCTTCCGGCCCGGCTCGGTGGGCGTCGTCTCGCGCTCCGGCACGCTGACCTACGAGGCGGTGTTCCAGACCACCCAGGTGGGCCTCGGACAGACGACAGCGGTCGGCATCGGCGGCGACCCGGTCAAGGGCACCGAATTCATCGAGATCCTGGAGATGTTCCTCGCCGATCCGGCAACGCAGTCGATCGTCATGATCGGCGAGATCGGCGGTGCGGCCGAGGAGGACGCGGCCGAGTTCATTAAATCTTCAAAAACCAAGAAGCCAATGGTCGGGTTCATCGCCGGAAGAACCGCGCCGCCGGGCCGCCGCATGGGCCACGCCGGCGCGATCATCTCCGGCGGCAAGGGGGGCGCCGACGACAAGATCGCCGCGATGGAAGTCCGCGGGCATCCGCGTATCGCCATCGCCGGCGGCATTGGGGAGACGCTGCGTCGAGGTGCTGAAAGGCGCCTAGCGATCCGGCAAAACCGGATCACGGTCTGACTGTCGGCTGGATCGCTGTTGGGCGATCTGACCGCGTAACTATCTTACGGGCCGCGCCCGGACCTCGCTCGAAGGCCCCGGCGGCCCGAAGTGAGAGGACAATGGCGGACGACGCTGGACGGCTGAACGAGGTTCTGGCCGAGACTTCCTTCCTATACGGCGGCAACGCCGGCTTCGTTGAGGACCTGCACGCCCGCTGGGCGGCGGACCCCAACTCGGTCGAGCCTTCCTGGCGCGCCTTCTTCGCGCAGCTGCGCGACAAGGCCGACGAGGTCATCGCGGCCGCCGCGCCGCCGCCTTGGACGCCGGAGCCGGTGGCCGAGCCGCGGCCCGACTGGCTCTCGGCCATCGACGGCCTGTGGCCGGCGCTGGACGCCAAGCTCGAGGCGCGGATCGGCGCGGCGGCAGCCGGCCGCCAGCCGCCGACGAGGTGCGCGCCCGCACGCTGGATTCGCTGCGCGCCATCATGATGATCCGCGCCTACCGGATGCGCGGCCACCTGCGCGCCAACCTCGATCCGCTGGGCCTGGCGGTCACCCAGGGCGACGCCTCCGAGCTCGATCCGGCCCGCTACGGCTTCGCCGAGAGCGACTACGACCGGCCGATCTTCCTCGACTACGTGCTGGGGCTGGAGACCGCGACGGTCCGCGAGATCCTGGCGATCCTGCGGCGCACCTACTGCGGCAACGTCGGCGTGCAGTACATGCACATCTCCGATCCGGCCGAGAAGGCCTGGCTGCAGCAGCGCATCGAGGGCCGCGACAAGGAGATCGCCTTCACCCGCGAGGGCAAGATCGCCATCCTGAAGAAGCTGATCGAGGCCGAGGGCTTCGAGCGCTTCCTGCACAAGCGGTTTCCCGGCACCAAGCGGTTCGGCCTCGACGGCGCGCGAGAGCATGGTCCCGGCGCTGGAGCAGATCATCAAGCGCGGCGGCGCGCTGGGCGTGCGCGACATCGTCATCGGCATGCCGCACCGCGGGCGCCTGAACGTGCTCGCGGCGGTGATGGGCAAGCCCTACAAGGTGATCTTCCACGAGTTCCAGGGCGGCTCGTCGCTGCCGTCGGACGTCGAGGGCTCCGGCGACGTCAAATACCACCTGGGCGCCTCGTCGGACCGCAGCTTCGACGACAACTCCGTCCACCTGTCGCTGACCGCCAACCCCAGCCACCTGGAGATCGTCAATCCGGTGGTGCTCGGCAAGGCGCGGGCCAAGCAGGCCTTCACGCTGCGCGACAACCCCACCACCGGCCGCAGCCACGTGATGCCGCTGCTGTTGCACGGCGACGCCGCGTTCGCCGGCCAGGGCGTGATCGCCGAGTGCTTCAACCTGATCGGGCGTGAAGGGCTACCGCACCGGCGGCGCGGTCCACTTCATCGTCAACAACCAGATCGGCTTCACCACCAGCCCGCGCTACTCGCGCACCAGCCCCTATCCGTCCGACACCGCGCTGATGGTCGAGGCGCCGATCTTCCACGCCAACGGCGACGATCCGGAGGCGGTGACGCTACGCCGCCAAGGTGGCGACCGAATACCGCCAGCAGTTCGGCAAGGACGTGGTCATCGACATGTTCTGCTACCGCCGGTTCGGCCACAACGAGGGCGACGATCCGACGATGACGTCAGCCCTTGATGTACCGGGTTATCAAGGACCACCCGCCGGTGCGCGAGCTCTACGGCAAGCGGCTGGTCGACGAGGGCGGTCATCACCCAGGCGGAGTTCGACGGCTTCATCGCCGAGTTCGACGCCTTCCTCGACAAGGAGTTCGAGGCCGGCAAGACCTATCACGCCGACAAGCGCCGACTGGCTGGACGGCAAGTGGGCCGGCATCTCGCCCGAGCACGAGGAGCTCCGCGGCGCCACCGCGGTGCCGATGCAGAAGCTGCGCGATCTCGGTCTGAAGATGACCACGCTGCCGAGCCGGCTGGACGTCCACAAGACCGTGCGCCGGGTGATCGAGAACCGTCGCACGGCCATCGAGTCCGGCGAGAACATCGACTGGGCCACCGGCGAGCAGCTGGCGTTCGCGACGCTGCTCGACCAGGGCTATCCGGTGCGCCTCTCCGGCCAGGACTCGGTCCGCGGCACCTTCATCCAGCGCCACTGCCGACATCGTCGACCAGATCACCGAGGAGCACTACACGCCGCTCTCCAACCTGCGGCCCAGGCCAGGCGCATTTCGAGGTGCTGGACTCGGCCCTTTCGGAAGAGGCGGTGCTGGGCTTCGAGTACGGCTTCTCGCTGGCCGACCCGAACACGCTGACGCTGTGGGAGGCGCAGTTCGGCGACTTCGCCAACGGCGCCCAGGTGGTGATCGACCAGTTCATCTCGTCGGGCGAGCGCAAGTGGCTGCGGATGAGCGGGCTCGTGATGCTGCTGCCGCACGGCTACGAGGGCCAGGGGCCGGAGCATTCGTCGGCGCGTCTGGAGCGCTATCTGCAGCTCTGCGCCGAGGACAACATGCAGGTCGCCAACTGCACGACGCCGGCCAACTACTTCCACATCCTGCGCCGCCAGCTGTTGCGCGATTATCGCAAGCCGCTGAGTGCTGATGACGCCCGAAGTCGCTGCTTGCGGCACAAGAAGGCGGTCTCCGTCGCTGGCCGATTTCGCCGAGGGCTCGGCCTTCCACCGGGTGCTGCACGACGACGCCGAGCACGGGCGCCACACGACGATCCGGCTGGCGCCCGACGCCGACATCCGCCGCGTCGTGCTGTGCTCGGGCAAGGTCTACTACGACCTCCTCGACGCACCGCGAGGAGCGCGGGCGTCGACGACGTCTACCTGATGCGGCTCGAGCAGTTCTATCCATGGCCGGTGAAGTCGCTGACCACCGAGCTGGCCCGCTTCGCGAACGCCGAGCTGGTCTGGTGCCAGGAAGAGCCGAAGAACATGGGCGGCTGGACCTTCGTCGACCCGTGGCTGGAGCTGACGCTGGCCAGGATGAAGATCATCGGCCAAGCGCGCCCGCTACGTCGGCCGCCCTGCCTCGGCTTCGACCGCCGCGGGCCTGATGAGCCGGCACATGAAGGAACTGCAGACGTTCCTGGGCCAGGCGTTCGCCTGAACGTTCGCCTCTCGGGCGAATTCCGCTAGAAGCGCGGTCTCTGACGAAGGAGCCAGCCTCGATGGCCGACATCATGACCCCGACCCTCGGTGAATCGGTCACCGAGGCCACCGTCGCGCGCTGGGCCAAGAAGCCCGGCGACCCGGTGGTGAAGGACGAGGTGCTGGTCGAGCTGGAGACCGACAAGGTCAACCTGGAGGTCGCCGCGCCCGCCGACGGCGTGCTGGCCGATATCGCCGCCGAGGAAGGCGCGACGGTCGAGCCCGGCCAGGTGCTGGGCCACATCAGCGCCGCCGGCGCCGCGCCCGCGAAGCCGGCCGCACAGCCCGCCGCTGCCGTAGCGAAGGCGCCGGAGCCCGCGTTGGTTGCGGCGAGCCCGGTCGCCGAGGCGACTGCCCGGTCGACCGCGCCTCCATCCAGGCCAGCCGAGCCTGACCGCCCGCTCGCCCCGTCGGTCCAGCGCATCGTCGCCGAGAACCGGCTCGATCCGACCGCCATCGCCGGCTCCGGCAAGGACGGCCGCATCACCAAGGGCGACGCGCTGGCGGCGCTGGACGCGCGCGCCAGCCCGCTGCCTCGCCCGCCTGCAGCCCCGGCTCCGGCCGCCAAGGCGCCAGCTCCGCCGGCCGCGCCGCGTCCGCCGCAGGAGCGCGAGGAGCGGGTGCGGATGACGCGCCTGCGCCAGACCATCGCCCGGCGCCTGAAGGAGGCGCAGGAGACCGCCGCCATGCTGACGACCTTCAACGAGGTCGACATGGGCGCGGTGATGGCGCTGCGCAGCCAGTACAAGGACGTCTTCGAGAAGCGCCACGGGGTGCGCCTCGGCTTCATGAGCTTCTTCGTGCGGGCCTGCGTCGCCGCGCTGAAGGACGTGCCGGCGGTCAACGCCGAGATCGACGGGACCGACCTGATCTACAAGAACCACTACGACATCGGCGTCGCGGTCGGCACCGACCGCGGCCTGGTGGTGCCGGTGGTGCGCGACGCCGACGCCATGGGCCTCGCCGAGATCGAGAAGGCGATCGCCGCGCTCGGCGCCAAGGCGCGCGACGGCACACTGACGCTCGACGACCTGCAGGGCGGCACCTTCACCATCTCCAACGGCGGGGTATACGGCTCGCTGATGTCGACGCCGATCCTCAACCAGCCGCAGTCCGGCATCCTCGGCATGCACAAGATCCAGGACCGGCCGATGGCCATCAAGGGCCAGGTGGTGATCCGACCGATGATGTACCTGGCGCTCTCCTACGACCACCGCGTGGTCGACGGGCAGGGCGCGGTGACCTTCCTCGTCAAGGTCAAGGAGTACATCGAGGACCCGCAGCGCCTGCTGCTGGACGTATAGGGACGAGCGGCGCGTGGCCCTCGCCGTCGTCACGCGCATCCCGAGCTATATGGAAGCCCAGATTGCGGTCGGCGCGCTGCGTTCCGGCGGCATCGACGCCGAGCTGTTCGACGGCAATTTCGGCCAGGTCGAGGCGCCGGTGATCGAGTCGCTCGGCGGCTTCCGGATTATGGCGCCGGAGGAGCAGGTCGCCGCCGCGCGTGACGTCCTGAAGTTGCTGAGGGCCAGTCCCGGGCTCGGCGAGCCGGACGAGATGGGGCCGTGGTCCGCGTCGCTCGGCGAGACCCGCCGCACCCGCGGCCGCGGCATGCGACTGCTGGCGTTCCTGCTGCTGAGCGCGCCGTTCCTGCTCTGGCTGCTGGTGCGACTGGTCGGTGCGCTCGCGCCTGTCCACGTTCCTTGACCGGCTCGAGATCCAGAGGCTCAATCCTCACGACGACCGAGAGATGGTCGGCGCAATCGGCCAGGACGGCGACCACGTGGTCTTGGAGCCGATCCGCGCCGACGACCCCGTCGAGTTCCCCCTGACGTTCGCGTGACAAGCGACTATATCCGGCCCCTTGCAAGCGGAGGCTAGGCGGGAGCGCATGGCGCAATACGACGTCGTCATCATCGGGGGCGGGCCGGGCGGCTACAACGCCGCGATCCGCGCCGGCCAGCTGGGCCTGAAGGCCGCCTGCGTCGAGAAGCGCGCCACGCTCGGCGGCACCTGCCTGAACGTCGGCTGCATCCCGTCGAAGGCGCTGCTGCACGCCTCCGAGCTCTACGAGATGGCCGGCAAGGATTTCGCCGAGCTCGGCATCGAGGTGACCGCCGAAGCTGAACCTGCCGGCGATGATGGCGCAGAAGGACGGCTCGGTGACGGCGCTGACCAAGCGGCGTCGAGTTCCTGTTCAAGAAGAACAAGGTCGACTGGGTCAAGGGCGCCGGCAAGATCGCCGGGCCGGGCAAGGTCGAGGTGACCGGCGAGGACGGCGCGGTCACGACGCTGGAGACGCCAACATCGTCATCGCCACGCGGCTCGGAGCCGGCGCCGCTGCCGGGCGTCAGCGTCGACCAGCAAGCGCATCGTCAATTCCACCGGCGCGCTGACGCTGCCGGAGGTCCCCAAGAGCCTGATCGTGATCGGCGCCGGCGTCATCGGGCTGGAGCTGGGCTCGGTCTGGCGCCGGCTGGGCGCGGCGGTGACCGTGGTCGAGTTCCTGCCGCGCATCACGCCGGGCGTCGACGAGGAGACCGCCAAGACCTTCCAGCGCTCGCTCGCCAAGCAGGGGATCGTCTTCAAGCTCGGCGCCAAGGTCACCGGCGCGAAGGCCAGCGCCAAGCAGGTGGAGCTGACCGTCGAGCCGGTCGCCGGCGGCGCGCGCCGAGAGCTGAACGCCGACTATGTGCTGGTGGCGATCGGCCGCCGTCCGTACACGGAGGGCCTGGGCCTGGAGAGCGTCGGCGATCACGCCGGACGCGCGCGGTTTCATCGACACCGACCACTTCACGCACCAGCGCCGAGGGCGTCTGGGCGATCGGCGACGTCACCCACGGCCCGATGCTGGCCCACAAGGCCGAGGACGAGGCGGTCGCCTGCATCGAGCACATCGCCGGCAAGGCCGGCCACGTGAACTACGACGTGATCCCCGCGTCATCTACACCTTCCCGGAGGTGGCCTCGGTCGGCAAGACCGAGGAGGAGCTGAAGGCCGCCGGCGTCGCCTACAAGGTCGGCAAGTTCCCGTTCACCGCCAACGCCCGCGCCAAGGTCAACCACGAGGCCGAGGGCTTCGTGAAGGTGCTGGCCGACGCCGAGACCGACCGGGTGCTCGGCGTCCACATGGTGGGCCCCGACGTCGGCGAGATGATCGCCGAATACTGCGTCGCCATGGAGTTCGCGGCGGCGTCGGAGGACGTCGCGCGCACCTGCCATCCGCACCCGACCCGCTCGGAGGCCTCGCGCCAGGCGGCGATGGGCGTCGAAGGCTGGACGATGCAGGCCTAGGGTGACGCTGAAGAAGTGAGCTTGACCGCCGCAGCGTGAGGGCCCTCCACTGGCGCGAAACGGACGCCGGAGGAACGCGATGCCCACGTGGAGAGACCCTGAAGTCGCGGCGATGCGCGAGATGTTCGTGGCGATCCAGCCGCAGCCGGGCGCGCCGCCACCCACCTGGCCCGAGCGGCGGGCGCAGATCGACGCCCTGGGCGCCGCCGCGCCGTTGCCCGAAGGCGTCAAGGTCGAGCCGCTGACGCTGGGCGGCGTGCCGGCGGAGAAGGTCACGCCCCAAAACGCCGACGCTGGCCGTTCGATCTTCTGGCTGCACGGCGGCGGCTACTGCATCGGCGGCTGCGCCAGCCATCGCGGCTGGGCCGCGCGGATGGGCGAGGCTGCGGCGGCCACCGCCTATACCGTCGACTATCGCCTCGCCCCCGAGCATCCGTTCCCCGCCGCGGTCGACGACGCCGTGGCGGCTTGGCGCGCCTTCCTCGCCGAGGGTCACGACCCGAAGCGCACCATCATCGGCGGCGACAGCGCGGGCGGCGGCCTGGCGGTGGCGACGGCGGTCGCGGCGCGCGACGCCGGTTTGCCGCTCCCCGCCGGCCTGCACCTCGTCAGCCCCTGGGCCAATCTCACCAACAAGAGCCCTGCCTATCAGGCAAAGGGCGAGACCGACTTCATCATCACCCAGGCCGGCATCGACGACTTCGCGACCAACTATCTGCTCGGCGGCAAGGACCCGAACGCGCCGCTCGCCTCGCCGGTGTTCGCCGACCTCGCCGGCCTGCCGCCGATGCTGATCCAGGTGGGCTCGGAGGAGGTGCTGATCGAGCGACTCGATCCTGCTTGCCGAGCGCGCCGGTTTCGCCGAGGTGGACGTGACGCTGCGCATCTGGCCAGGCATGATCCACATCTGGCCGTTCTTCGCTCAGCTCGGCGCCAGCGCGAAAGCCACCGCCGAGTCGGCGGCCTGGACACGGACCCTCGTTCCCTGAGCCCCCGATCCCGGCGGGCGCTGACCGGGCGGGTGGGAACAGATTGACCGGCCGCCTCGGCGCACGCTACCGGCCGGCATGATCGAACCCATCGCCGGGCTTGCGACCCTCGCCGGCCGCTACGACGTGCTGCTCAGCGACGTCTGGGGCGTCATCCACAATGGGCGCGAAAGCTTCCCCGGGCCGTGCGCGGCGCTGGCGCACTGGCGCGCCGAGGTCGGGCCGGTGGTGCTGATCTCCAACTCGCCGCGGCCCTGCCCGGAAGTCGCCGTGCAGCTGGATGGGCTGGGCGTGCCGCGAGACGCCTGGTCGGCGCTGGTCACCTCGGGCGACGTCACCCGCATCCTGCTGGCCGAGCGCGCGCCCGGCCCGGCCTACCGGCTCGGCCCCGAGCGCGACGCGCCGCTCTACGCCGGCCTCGGGCTGGACTTCGCGCCGCTCGACAAGGCGCGCTTCATCGCCTGCACCGGGCCGGTGAACGACGACGTCGAGACGCCGGAGGACTACCGCGCGCTGCTCACGGCCGCCGCCGCGCGGCATCTGCCGATGATCTGCGCCAACCCCGACCGCGTGGTGCAGCGCGGCGACCGGCTGGTCTACTGCGGCGGCGCGTTGGCCGAGCTCTACGAGACGCTGGGCGGCGAGGCGATCATGGCCGGCAAGCCCTATGCGCCGATCTACGACGCCAGCTTGGCGAGAGCGTCCGAGCTGGCTGGCCGGCCGCTCGCGCAGGACCGCGTGCTGGCGATCGGCGACGGCGTCGCCACCGACGCCAAAGGCGCCAACGACCAGGGCATCGACCTGCTGTTCGTCGCCGCCGGCATCCACGGCGCGGAAATGCGGCGGGAGGACGGCCGCCTCGACCCCGCCGCCGCCGAGCGCCTGCTCGCGGCCGCCGGGGCGCGCGCGGCGTACCTGACCGAGGCGCTCGCCTGGTAAGCCTGGGCGGCTGACGCCACGGCCGGGGTGACAGGCCGCGACTTGCATGGCTACAAGCAGCCCGCACCGAGGGAATTGAAAGCGGCATGCAGGGCGCGTTCCTGGAGGAACTGGAGGTCGGCCAGACGGCCGAGCTGAAGCGCACCGTGGCGGCGGGCGACCTCGCCGCGTTCGCCGCGGTGACCGGGGACGACAATCCGATCCACCTCGACGAGGCCTACGCGGCGGCGACGCCGTTCAAGGGCCGCATCGCCCACGGCATGCTGAGCGCCGGCTACATCTCCGCCGTGCTGGGCACGAAGCTGCCGGGACCCGGCGCGGTGTACGTCTCGCAGAGCCTCAGCTTCCGCCGCCCCGTGCGGATCGGCGACGAGGTGACGGCCGAGGCCAAGGTCGCCGCCATCGACGCGGCGCGCGGCAGGGTGACGTTCAAGACCCGCTGCGTGGTCGCCGGTAAGACCGTGGTCGAAGGCGAGGCGGTGGTGAGCGTTCCCAGGCGGCCTGCCTGATGGCGCTGCGCGTCTTCCATCACTATCGGGATCTTGGTCCCGAGGCGCGTGGCGCCGCCGTTGCGTTCGGCACCTTCGACGGCGTGCACCTCGGCCACCAGGAGGTGATCCGCCAGGCGGCCGAAGCCGCCTACGAACTTGGCGCGCCGCTTGGCGTCGTCAGTTTGGAGCCGCATCCGAACCGGCTCTTCTTCCCGGATTCGCCGCCGTTCCAGATTATGAACCAGCACCAATTCGCTCGGGCGGTCGCAGAGCTGGGCGCCGAGCGGCTCTACCTGCTGCCGTTCGGCCAGCAGATGGCCAGTCTCTCCGACCGCAGGTTCGTCGAGGACATCCTCGTGCGCGGCCTTGGCGTGCGGCACGTGGCGGTGGGCTTCGATGTGACCTTCGGGTACGGCCGCACCGGCAATCCGGAGGCCATGCGGCGCTACGGCGAGGAGTTCGGCTTCTCGGTCTCGGTGGCCGGCGAGGTCGACGGGCTGGACGGCGCCAAGGTCTCGTCCACGGCGATCCGCAAGGCAATTCACGACGGTCACCCGGAGCTGGCCGCGCGCCTGCTCGGGCGCCCGTTCGCCATCGAGGGGCTGGTGGAAAAGGGCCAGCAGCTCGGCCGCAAGCTGGGCATCCCCACTGCCAACGTGTCGCTCGGCGAATACGTGGCCCCGCGGCTGGGCGTCTACGCCACCAGGACGCGGCTGAAGGACGGCCGCCACCTGCCAGGCGTTTGCAACATCGGCATGAACCCCACCACCGGTGTCGTCGAGCCGCGGCTGGAGGTGTGGCTGTTCGACTTCGACGAGGACATCTACGGCGAGGTGATCGAGACCGAGCTCATCGCCTTCCTGAGGCCGGAGGTGACGTTCCGGGACGCCGCCGGCAAGTTCGACGTCCCGGGCATGGTGGCGCAGATTCACCGCGACGCCGCCGAGGCCCGCGGCATCCTCGGGGCGTAGCACCCCACCCGAAACGATGCCTCAGTCCAGATACGCGTCGGCCATCATGGTCTGCGTGACCTTCTGGAGCGCCGGCGAGTTCTCCGCGAGGCGCTGGATCAGGCCGACGTAGAGCAGGTCGTGGACCGGATCGACCCAGAACCAGGTGCCGGCCGCGCCGTCCCACTGGTAGGTGCCCTTGCCGACCGGCACGCCGGCCGCGTCCGGGTCGCAGAACACCGCGCCGTCGTAGCCGTGGCCGTAGCCCGGGCGCATCTGCTGCAGGCCGACGCCGTAGCCGCCCGCCAGGATCTCGTCGGAGAGGTGGTTGGTCATCTGCGCCTTCAGAGCCGCGGCGCTGACGATCCGCCTGCCGTCCAGTTCGCCCCCGTTCAGCAGCATCTGGGCGAAACGGGCGTAGTCGGCCGCGGTGGAGACCAGGCCGCCGCCGCCATTGGCCAGCGCCGGCGGACTCTCCTGGTCGCGGCCGAGGATCGGCGGCGACTCGACCAGCTTCTTCTGGGTGGGCGAGAAGCGGTAGAGCCGTGCAAGCCGCAGCCGCTTCTCCGGCGGCGTGTGGAAGGCGGTGTCGACCATGCCGAGCGGCTCGAAGATGCGGGTGCGGTAGAAGTCGGGCAGGCTCTGGCCGGTCCAGCGCTCGATCATCGCGCCCTGGATGTCCATCGACATCGAGTACTTCCACTTGGTCCCCGGCTGGTAGGCCAGCGGCAGGCCGGCCACCTTGTCCGCCATCCCGGCGAGGCTCTCCGACTGCCAGACGTGCGCGGCCTGGTAGGCCTTGTCGAGCGGATCGTTGGGATCGAAGCCGTAGCTCAGCCCCGCCGTGTGGGTCAGCAGCTGGCGCAGGGTCGGCGCGCTTGCCGCCGCCACCGTCTTCAGCCCGGCGTTCGCATCGACGCCGTCGTAGACCTTCACGCCCTCGAACGCCGGCAGGTGCTTGGAGATCGGATCGTCCGGCTGCCAGTAGCCCTCATCTTGGCAGATGCTCATGGCCACGCCGGTGACCGGCTTGGTCATCGAGAAGATGCGGAAGATGGTGTCGAGCGCCAGCGGCTCGCCGGTGGCGATGTCCTTCTTGCCCATCACGCTGGTGTGGACGGTCTTGCCGTGCCGGGCGACCAGCGTCACCACCCCGGCCAGCGTCCCGTCGTCCACCAGCCCCTGCAGGTAGGCGTCGATCTTCGCGAGCCCCTCGGCAGAGAGGCCGACGGATTGCGGGGTGTCGGTGACGAGCGTCTCGGCGTCGAGCGTGTCGGTCATGGCGGGCTCCGGATGGCGGTGGCCCACCATACGCCGGCCGCCGCGCCCGAGCCTACGGTGACGTGGCGGCGCCCCGCGGCCGGCCCCGTGCGGCAAAGCTGCTTGTCCGGCGCTGACGAACGGTCGATAAGCCGCGCCAAGGCGGTCCGCCCTAATCGGCGGCCAAGAGGGAACGCGGTGCGGGAGCCTATCCCCTAATCCGTGGCTGTACCCGCAACTGTGAGCGGCGAGGCTCCTTGCCCGTTCGCCTCCTTCCGAAGGAGGCGGCGCCACTGGGAAACCGGGAAGGCGTGGGCGAAGGGCCAGCGACCCGCAAGCCAGGAGACCTGCCGCCCTTCGTCGCTCGTCCGGGGTCCGGGAACAGGCCATCGGCGCGGGGAGTGATCCGTCGCAGCGACAACGGGCCGGCTCGGCGCGCCGGCCCCCTTGTCGCTCATGGCCGCGGCGCGCCGCGCGGCCGGACGGAGCCATGACCATGTCCTTCAAGTCCACCCTTCCCCGCACAAGCGGGCCGCGCCGCGCCGCGGTCCTGGCGGGCGCAGCGCTCCTCGTCGCACCCACCCTGGCCGTCGCAGATGCGCCAGACCAGACCAGCTCGACCGCCGCCCCGGTCGTGGTGGACGCGACGCGGCTGCCGACGCTGATCACCGATGCGCCGGACGTCATCGTCATCGATCGCAGCGAGATCGACGCGCGCCAGACGGTGTTCGCGCAGGACATCCTCGACACCGTGCCGGGGCTCGCCGTGACCGACGACGGGGCGTTCGGCGGGGTCGCCAGCGTTCGCATCCGCGGCGCCAGCTCCGACAAGACCCTCGTGCTGATCGACGGTGTGCCGCAGAACGATGCGTCCGATCCCAACGGCGCCTACGACTTCTCGCAGCTCAATCTCGCCAACATCGAGAAGATCGAGATTCTCCAGGGACCACAGAGCTCGATCTGGGGCTCCGACGCCATCGGCGGGGTGATCTCGCTGACCACCCGCGAGGAGGACGGCTGGCGCGCCCAGGGCGAGGGCGGCACGCTCGACACCGTCGACGGCTCGCTCGCCGCAGGCAAGCGCACCGACACCTGGGCGGCCGGCGTCTCCTTTTCGGGCTTCCGCACCGACGGGGTCTCCAAGGCAGACGGCTTTCCGGAGCGCGACCCGGACAACACCTGGAACGCCGGCGGCTACGGCCGCGTCGACCTGGGTCAGAACGTCGTGGTCGACGGGCGCATCGCCTATGTCGACAGCCTCGTCCACACCGACGGCTACAACAACGCCTTCCTGTTCGGCGACACGCCGGAGTTCGCCACCTACCAGAGCTGGAGCGGCGATGTGCGGGCGGTGATCCACGATCCCTGGGGCTTCACCCAGACCCTGACGCTGGGCGGCTATTCCCTGGACCGCGCCGCGCTCGGCAACGACGATCCGGCCAACAACTCGCGCTTCTCGTCGGCGCGGCAGGACTACCGCTGGACCTCCGAGCGCGGCGCGCCGACCGATGCGTTCGGGGTGATCTTCGGCGTCGAGCGGATCAGCGAACACGGCAGCATCTCGACCGGCGATACGCTGAGCCTCGGGACCACCTCCGGCTTCCTGTTGGCGCGCCTGCGGCCGGTCGACTCCGCTGACCCTGACCGGCTCGGTGCGTTACGACGCGCCCGACACGTTTGGGGGCCAGGCCACCGGACACGTTTCGGCGGTGCTGAAGCTGCCAGCGGGGTTCTCGGCCGAAGGATCATGGGGGCAGGGCTTCAAGACCCCGACCATCAGCGAGATCGCCTGCGACTTCTGCTTCCCCGCCGGCCCGTCGGTGGGTCTGGAGCCGGAGCACGCGACCGGCTGGGACGGGGCGCTCGCCTGGTCCTCGCCGGACAGCCGCGTCACCGCCAAGCTGACGGGCTTCGAGCTCGACGTTCGCGACCAGATCGAGTTCTCGCCGAGCTTTCCGTTCCGCTACGTGAACCTCGACCACACGCGCTCGACCGGCCTCGAGGCCGAGCTGGACGCGCGGCTGACGCCGCACCTCACGCTGGAGGGCGAGTACGCCTACACCGACGCCCGCGATCTGGTCGCTGGCACGCAGATGCTGCGGGCGCCGCGCAATTCCGGCTCGGTGTCGCTGGCCTGGGCGAGCCATCGCTGGCAGGCGATGCTGACCATCCGCGGCGAGGGCGACGACGCCGACGAGAACCCCTCGACCTTCGCCCCGCAGACGCGGCCCGGCTTCGTGGTGGCGAGCCTCTCGGGCGCCTACTCGCTCACCCGCCACCTCGACCTGACGGCCCACATCGAGGACATCGCCAACACCCGCTACGAAGAGGCGCTGGGCTACGGCGAGCCGCGCCAGATGATCCTCATCGGCTTCCGCGCCAAGAGTTGAGCCTCGCTGCGCCTCCCTCCCCCTCGGGGGGAGGGAGGCCGGCGCGAAGCGTCGGACGGGTGGGGGAGTTCGCAGCCGCTCGGCGCTTGACGTCTGGCGTCTGTTGGCCGACCGGACTTCCCCACCCGGCGGCTTCGCCGCCCCCCTCCCCATGAAGGGGAGGGATGACCGGAGATCGCCATGCCCCTGGTTCTCGACGACGAAGTGAAGCGGCTGATCGACACGGCGCTCACCGAGCGTACGCCGATGATCGTGGCGAGCGTCGATGCGCGAGGGCCGGCCGCGGCTGACGTTCCGCGGTTCCTTGCAGACCTTCAGCGACGATCAGGTCGGCTTCTGGGCGCGCAACGCCGAGGGCGGCACCATGACCAACATCGCCGGCAACCCGCATGTGTCGATGGTGATGCGCAACCCCGACACGCGGGTGATCCTGCAGCTGATGGGCCGGGCGCGGGTGGCTGAGGGCGCTGACCGTGATCGGGTCTATGCGAACGCGCCGGAGATCGAGCAGCGCGCCGATGCTGAGAAGAAGGGAGCCGGTGTGATCGTCGATCTCGATCGGGTCGAGGGTCTGCTGGGCTTCGACGCCGACGGCAAGCCGCGCTTCGTGCGTCTCCAGCGCGGCTAGGTCGCCGTCCCCAGCAGCGGCGCGAGCAGGCTCTGCGGCCTGGGCGCGGCCGCCTTTTCCGGCGCGGCCGTCCCCTTGCGCTGCACGAGCCGGGTTGCGGGCGGGGCGGCGCGCCAGGTGGCGGCGCCGTCCAGCGCCAGGCTGAGCGCAACCGCGACCCCGACCGCGGCCAGGAAGCCGATCGCCGCGCACGCCAGCCAGAAGATCGCAAGCCGCCTCACGCCGCAGGCCGCCTTTCGCCGAATCGGGATTTGTCCACGCGACCATAAGGGCCGCAGGCGCCGGCGACCTAGACGCGCCAACACGTCGCGTCAACAAAAAAGTGCAAATGCACATAGTGTGTACAGCACTAATCGTCTGTTGCACCTTGTGTGACAGCTCTGGAACTCGCATACTGCCGTTCCGTCAACGCCGCGTTGGAAGCATGAACGACAACAAGCGGCCGCCTTCGACGGTCGACCCCAAGGGCGAGTTTCCGCTCGACCTGACCACCTACGTCTTCCACCTGCTCACCGTCGTCGCTCGCCATCGCGAGGCGCGGCTGGAGGCGGCGCTGAAGCCGCTGAGCCTCAACGTCTCGCGGCATCGGGCGCTGAGCTCGATCGAGCGACTGGCGCCCTGCACGATGCGCGAGCTCGCCGAGTTCGTGGCGGTGGACCGCACCACGCTGACGCGGACGGTGGACCAGTTGGCGGACGCCGGCCTGGTGGAGCGCACGACGCCGCGCGAGGACCGCCGGCAGGTGGTGCTGACGATCACCGGCGCGGGGAGGGCCACATGCCGGCGGGCGCTGCAGGCGATCTACCGGGTGAACCGCGACCTGCTCGACGGCATGGCCGAGGCGGAGCAGCGGACGTTGGCGCGCGGGCTCGATAGTCTCGTCGGTCGCCTGGCCCCCGATCCGGCGCTGCTACGCCGCCTGCGGCTGAGCGACGTACGCCCCGCCGAATGAGCGGCGGGGCCCCGAGCGCTCGGTCAATTCGGGTCGATCTTGGCCGTCTGGCGCGACGCGACCCGCACATAGGCGGGCCCTGAGGCCGGGTCGGCGGTCAGGTCTGCGGGCGGGTCGGCGAGGCTCATCACCTCAGTCGGCGCGGCGTGCGCGGCGCCGGCCACGCACTTGGCGGTCTCGGCCATCGCGTGTTGGCCCAGGCAGTAGATGTCCTCGTACTGCGGACCGGCGACCGCCATGCACTGATAGAGATCGAGCTTGGCCATCCGCAGGCACTCGGCGCTGTCGGCGTCGCTGAACAGCGGCGTCAACCGGTCGCGATCGGCGGCATGGGCGCGGCCCAACACAGATTCGGCCGCCAGCGCCAGCGCCCGCGCCTCGATCGGGGTTGGTCCGGCTGGCGCATCGCCGTCGCCGGGCGCGCTCGCGTCGCCGTCGGCGATGGCGGTCAGCATGGCCTGGTCTTCGTCGTCCGAAGGCGCGGCGCGCTGGTTCGAGCGCGTCTTTACGTCGGCCAGCCGATCCTGGGCGTCTTCCACCGCGGCCTGCGACCATGCCTGGTGCTGCACCGAGTAGGCGGCCGCCTTCACCTGCGTTGCGGCGGCGAGCAGTGCGCCGGCCTTGTCGCCGAGCGCCGCCTCGATGCGCCGCGCCGCTTCGTCGGCGCCCTCGACCTGAGTGACCGTGGATGGATCCTGCACCAGCTGCTCGGCGAACGCGGCGCGGTCATCGCCGTTTCCGGCGGCGCGCTCGACGCCGGCCACGAACCGCTCGTCCCGCAAGGCGACGATCGCCCCGTAGGCGACCATGCCCTCCTCGATCTGCGACGGCTCATAGCCGGACGCCGTCTTCAGCCCCTGCGCCACTGCATCGCCGTCGGCGAAGGCCGCATCGATCTTCGCCGCGCTGGCTATGTACCGCTGAAACGCGGTCGCCGCGGAGACCACTTCCGCCGGCAGCGCGAAGGCCGGGGCCTGCATCTCGTCGGCGCCCGCCGCGCCCATCGTCACCCACGCGCCGGCCAGCGCGCATGCCACTACCCTGGCGATCCTCATAGGTCCGCACCTACACTCGACGCCCCCGGTGCGCGAATTTCGGCACGGATTCTGTTAGCTGGACGATAACGAACCTGGCGAATTCAGGTTAAGCATCCGGCACGACGATCACGATCGTGTAATGCCGAGCCAATAGCTGAGCTAATTGACCTTGCCAGACGCTGCTGATCAGCAAATCCACGTTCGCTCCCGGCGATATAGCCGCGCGCCACCCGCGAACCCTGTTCCCACGGCGTCTTGGCGCCGCGGCCCTTGACTCGCGGACCGCCCGCCCATACTTCCCGGCCTGGTTAGCACTCGTACCGGCAGACTGCTAACAGCCATGCCGGGTTCGAGCGCTAACCCTTAAGACACGTCACCAAGACCCCAGGCTCTACGGAGAGAACCAACATGGCGTTTCGTCCGCTTGGCGATCGCGTCCTCGTCCGCCGCGTCGAGGAAGAAGAGAAGACCAAGGGCGGGATCATCATTCCCGACACCGCGAAGGAAAAGCCGCAGGAAGGCGAAGTGATCGCCGTCGGCCCCGGCGCTCGTGACGACAACGGCAAGATCCAGCCGCTCGACGTGAAGAACGGCGACCGCATCCTGTTCGGCAAGTGGTCCGGCACCGAAGTGAAGCTCGATGGCGAAGATCTTCTGATCATGAAGGAGAGCGACATCCTCGGCGTCCTCGACGCGTCGGCCAAAAAGGCGAAGGCGGCCTAAGGCCGACCTCGCCACAACACCCCATCAACCCTTAAGACGAGGAAGCAGAAGCAATGGCTGCCAAAGACGTCTATTTCGCCTCCGACGCGCGTGACCGGATGCTGCGCGGCGTCAACATCCTCGCCAACGCGGTGAAGGTGACCCTCGGCCCCAAGGGCCGCAACGTCGTCATCGAGAAGTCGTTCGGCGCGCCGCGCTCCACCAAGGACGGCGTCACCGTCGCCAAGGAAATCGAGCTGACCGACCGCTTCGAGAACCTCGGCGCCCAAATGGTCCGCGAGGTCGCCTCCAAGACCAATGACGCGGCCGGCGACGGCACCACCACCGCCACGGTGCTCGCCCAGGCGATCGTCACCGAAGGCCTGAAGTACGTGGCCGCCGGCATGAACCCGATGGACCTGAAGCGCGGCGTCGACAAGGCCGTCGCCAAGGTCGTCGAGGAGATCAAGGCGACCTCCAAGAAGGTCACCACCAACGACGAGATCGCCCAGGTCGGCACCATCTCGGCCAACGGCGACCACGACGTCGGCGACGATGATCGCCAAGGCGATGGACAAGGTCGGCAACGAAGGCGTGATCACGGTCGAAGAGGCCAAGAGCCTGGAGACCGAGCTCGAAGTGGTCGAGGGCATGCAGTTCGACCGCGGCTACCTCGTCGCCCTACTTCATCACCAACGCCGACAAGATGGAGGCCGTCCTCGAAGAGCCGCTGATCCTGCTGTTCGAAAAGAAGCTCTCCAGCCTGCAGCCGCTGCTGCCGCTGCTGGAAGCGGTGGTGCAGTCGGGCCGTCCGCTGCTGATCGTGGCGGAAGACGTCGAAGGCGAGGCGCTGGCCACCCTGGTGGTCAACAAGCTGCGCGGCGGCCTGCGGGTCGCGGCGGTGAAGGCGCCGGGCTTCGGCGATCGCCGCAAGGCCATGCTGGAAGACATCGCCGTCCTCACCGGCGGTCAGCTGATCAGCGAAGACCTCGGCATCAAGCTCGAGAACGTCGGCATCGACATGCTCGGCAAGGCCAAGAAGGTGTCGATCACCAAGGACGACACCACGATCGTCGACGGCTCCGGCGCCAAGGACCGACGATCGAAGCGCGCATCGCGCCAGATCAAGCGCCAGATCGAGGACACCACCTCCGACTACGACAAGGAAAAGCTGCAGGAACGCCTGGCCAAGCTGGCCGGCGGCGTTGCGGTGGTCCGCGTCGGCGGCGCGACCGAAGTCGAAGTGAAGGAGAAGAAGGACCGCGTCGACGACGCCCTCAACGCCACCCGCGCGGCGGTCGAGGAAGGCATCGTCGCCGGCGGCGGCGTGGCGCTGCTGAAGGCCTCCAAGGCGCTCGAAGGCCTGAAGGGCGACAACGACGACCAGAACGCCGGCATCGCCATCGTCCGGCGCGCCCTGCAGTCCCCGATCCGCCAGATCGCCGAGAACGCCGGCGTCGAAGGCTCGATCGTGGTCGGCAAGGTGCTGGAGAACCCGTCCGGCGACCTTCGGCTTCAACGCCCAGACCGAAGAGTACGGCGACCTGGTCGCGGCCGGCGTCATCGACCCGGCCAAGGTGGTGCGCATCGCACTGCAGGACGCCGCGTCGGTGGCCGGCCTGCTGATCACCACCGAAGCGGCGGTGGTCGAGGCGCCGAAGAAGAACAGCGGCGCTCCGGCGATGCCGGGCGGCGGCATGGGCGACATGGACTTCTAGCGTCCGGTCACTCAAGGTTCGAACTGACGAGGGGCGGCGCCGGCGACGGCGCCGCCCTTTTTCTTTGCGGCTAGCGGCCGCGCAGCTTCCCGCTGCTGCTCAGCGCCATCTCGCGCAGCCAGCCCGCCTCATCCTTGGGCCGCGGGCTGGTGGTCATCAGCACGTGGGTCACCGCCATGCCGAAGAAGCTGGAGCGGCTCATGCCGCGCTCCGCCGCCTCGCGGTCTACCCGCTCGATCAGCCGCTTCGGCAGGTAGATGTTCACCCGCTCCGAGGGGTCGGGCGGCGTCGCGCCGATGGCGACGAACGCCACGAAATCGCATCCGTCAGGGAGCGCGATCGCCGTGATCGGGGTCGGCTCGGGCAGCGTGCCGCCGTTCTGCTCGGCGGCGGTGGCCAGCGCCTCCTCAAGCACCTCCGCAGCGCGCTGCATGGCGCCTTCCTGCGAGCGCGCCGCCGAGACGGCGCCCGGGAAGTCGGGAAACCAGAGCCCGAACACGTCACCATCGCCACGCTCCAACACGGCGGGATAGAAGCGTTGCGGCATGGGCGCCTCCGACGAAGCCGGTGTGTGATTTAGCACACCGGCTTCACGGAGGCGATGTCCCTCCCATGAAGGGTAGGCGACGTCAGGCGAGGGTGCGCGCCTTGGCGTACTTCTCGAGCGACTTCTCCAGCTTGGCGAAGCCGGCGGTCATGCAGGCCATGATGGCTTGGGCGTCGGCGCTGGGGCCGGCCTCAGCCTCGGCCGCCGCCGGGGCGAACTGGCCGTTGGCCTTGCGGCCGGGCGAAGTCATGCCGGCCTTGGCGCGCACCTTGGCGTAGACCGTGTTCAGGCGTCGGCCGGAGTTGATCTCTTCATTGATGTACCACTGCAGCATGTTGCAGGTCATCTCGTCGTAGACGCCATCGGCGATCGCCTTGCGGATGTCGCCGAACGGCTCGGCGCCGGTATCCTCGCGCTCGGGGCCGACCTTCTCGCAGTCGGAGATCTTCGGGTTGGCATAGCGGGCCAGCCGCGCGGCGGCCTTCGGGTCGGCTTTCTGGCGCAGGTCATAGCCGAGCTCGCAGAGCCGGCGGCAGAACAGCTCGCCGTGGCTGGTCTCGCGCGCCGCGACGAAGCGCAGCGTCGAAGCGAGTTCCTCGTCGTCGGTGGCGTTGGCCCAGGCGGTCAGATAGTGGCCGGCCTCGGTCTCGGCGAGCGAGATGGCGTTCAGGAGGCCCAGGTAGGACGGCTTCTCGGCGGTTTGAGCGGCAGGCATTGTCGTTTCCTCGAGGTGCGGCGCGGCTCGGGAGCGGCCGCGCTCGAAGTATTCACGAGACCGATATTAGGCGCCCTTCCGCCGGGTGAGCAAAGAGCTTCGCGCGGAGCCTCAGCGGCGCACGCGCTCGTCGCCGCCGATGAAGATGTTCGCCACCAGGCTGATCAGCCAGACGATGATGGTGACGAAGATGGCGTTCAGCAGACCGCCGATGTGCATGTGGCCGTGAAAGCGGTCGACGACCCAGCTCACCAGCAACACCATCAGGCCGTTCACGACCAGCAGGAAGATGCCCAGCGTGATGATGGTCAGCGGCAGCGTCAGCAGTGTCACCACCGGGCGCACGAAGCCGTTGACGATGCCCAGCACCAGCCCCGCCGCCAGGACGGTCTTCCAGCCAGTGACGTGGACGCCCGGCACGATGTGCGCCGCGACCCAGAAGCCCAGCGCCGCCACCAGCACCCGCAGGATGAACCGGACCATCGAGAATGCTCCCCAAATTGTTCTTCAGGTTGACGTTGACGTAAGCGGAAAGGTCCGCGTAGATTAACGCTGATAATGAAGCGCCCCAGTTTGGACGGGCGCCAAGGACGTAGGGAGACCACCATGCCCACCGAGCTTCGTCGCCCGGAGCGCACCTTCACAATTCGCCAGCTCTGCCTGGAGTTCAAGTGCACGCCGCGGGCGCTGCGCTTCTATGAGGACAAGGGCCTGCTCAACCCGGCGCGCCAGGGCCTCAACCGCGTCTACTCGTACAAGGACCGCGCGCGGCTGCAGCTGATCCTGCGCGGCAAGCGCGTGAACCTGTCGCTGGCCGAGATCCGCGAGATCCTCGACCTCTACGACAAGAACGACAACAACGCGGCCCAGAACGCCACCGCACTCAGGCACTTCCGCGAACGGATCGTGACGCTGGAGCGCCAGCGTGAAGACCTCGACCACGCGATCGCCGAGCTGCACCAGGCTTGCGACAACCTGGAGAAGTCGCTGGTCGAGCGGCCCGAGCTGCTGGCCACGGCCGAGCCGCACGGCCCGGCGCCGGCCACTCGCGTCGGCATGCGCCAGCCGGAACACGTGCGCTAGACGCGCGAAACAGCGTTGGCGTGAGGGCTGATCGGCCCTCACGCCAGCGGCGCTGTTTGCTATAGAGGCGGCGAACCCTCGGGAGCCGCCCATGAGCTATCAGCCGCCAGTGCGCGAGCACCTGTTCCTCCTGAAGGACGTGCTCGAGATCGAGAAGCTCGCCAACCTGCCGGGCTTCTCGGACGCGCCGATGGACCTCGTCGAGCAGATACTGGGCGAGTCCGCCCGGTTCTGCGCGGAGGTGCTGGCGCCGCTGAACAGCGTCGGCGACAAGCAGGGCTGCGTCTGGCATCCCGACAACACGGTGACCACGCCGCCCGGGTTCAAGGCGGCGTTCGGCCAGTTCGTCGAGGGCGGCTGGCCGGCGCTGAGCGCCGTGCCCGAGTACGGCGGCCAGGGCCTGCCGGCGGTGGTGGCGATGGCCTGCGAGGAGATGAGCTCGTCGGCCAACATGGCGTTCTCGATGTACGCCGGCCTGACCCACGGCGCCTACACCGCCATCCTCACGGGCGGCACCGACGCGCAGAAGGACCTCTACCTGCCGAAGCTGGCGACCGCCGAGTGGGGCGGCACCATGAACCTCACCGAGCCGCAGTGCGGCACCGATCTGGGCATGGTCCGCACCAAGGCCGTCGCCGGTCGGCGACGGAACCTACAAGGTCAGCGGCCAGAAGATCTGGATCTCGTCCGGCGAGCACGACCTGACGCCAAACATCATCCACCTGGTGCTGGCCCGCATCGAGGGCGCGCCGGCCGGCACCCGCGGCCTCAGCCTCTTCATCGTGCCGAAGTTCCTCCCCGACGCCGAGGGCAAGCCGGGCGCGCGCAACAGCGTCCAGTGCCTCGGCCTCGAGGAGAAGATGGGCATCCACGGCAACGCCACCTGCGTGATCAGCCACGAGGAGGCGATCGGCTGGCTGGTGGGCGAGGAGAACCGCGGCCTCAACCTGATGTTCGTGATGATGAACGAGGAGCGGCTCGGCGTCGCGCTGCAGGGGCTGGCGCAGGGCGAGGCGGCCTACCAGGCCGCGGCGCAGTTCGCCAAGGAGCGGCTGCAGGGCCGCTCGCTGACCGGCCCGAAGAACCCCGACGGCCCGGCCGACCCGATCATCGTCCACCCCGACGTGCGCCGCATGCTGATGGATACGCGCGCCGTGCTGGAGGGCGGCCGCGCCTTCATGTTCTGGACCGCGCTGCACGGCGACCTCGCCCATCGCGACCCCGACGAGGCGGTGCGCCAGAAGGCCGAGGACTACATGGCGCTGCTGACCCCGGTGCTGAAGGCGTTCCTGACCGAGCGCGGCTTCCAGGCCACCTCGGACGCGCATGCAGGTGCACGGCGGCTCCGGCTTCACCGAGCACTTCCCGGCCAGCCAGTACCTGCGCGACACCCGCATCGCGATGATCTACGAGGGGACCAACGGCGTGCAGGCGCTCGACCTGGTCGGCCGCAAGCTGGCGGCCAACGGCGGGCGGGCGATCACGACGTTCTTCGGCGAGATCGACGGCTTCGTGGCCGCGAACGGCGCCGACGCGGCGCTGAAGCCCTTCGTGGAGGGCCTGGCGTCGGCCAAGGCGCAGCTGCAGGAGGCCACCACCTGGCTGATGCAGAACGGCTTTGCCAACCCGGACAACGCCGGGGCCGCTTCGATGGACTACCTGCGGCTCTTCGGCCTCACCGGCCTTGCCTACATGTGGGCGCTGATGGCCAGGGCGGCGAACGCCAGGATTGCCGCGGGCGATCCCGATCCGTTCTACGCGACCAAGCTCATGGTCGGCCGCTACTTCCTCGAGCGCGTGCTGCCGGACGCGGGCGCGTGCCTCGCCAAACTGACGGCGGGCGCGGAAGCCGTCATGGCGCTGCCGGCCGAGGCGTTTTGAGCACCTACCGCGCCACTGTCGACTGGCGCTGCGAGGGCGATTTCGCGTCGCGGCGCTACAGCCGCGTGCACCAGATCAGCTTCGACGGCGGCCTGACGGTGCCGGGCACGGCCGGGCCGGCCAACGTCAATCCGCGCTACTCGATGGAAGGCGCGATGGACCCGGAGCAGGCGTTCGTCGCCTCGCTCTCGGCCTGCCACATGCTGTGGTTCCTCGATCTCGCCGCCCGCGCCGGCTTCGTCGCCGCGACCTATCGCGACGAGGCGGAGGGCACGCTGGCGCCCGGGCCGGACGGCAAGCAGACGATGACCCGCGTGATGCTCCGTCCACGCGATCGAGTGGACCGGCCGCCGCGCCGACCGCGGCGGAGCTGGCGGACCTGCACCAGCGCGCCCACGAGGAATGCTTCATCGCCAACTCGGTGAAGAGCGAAGTGGTGATCGAGCCCTAGGCCCGGTTCACGCTGTTGGCCTTGATCCGCGCCGCGCCCTTCTCGTCGAGGTCGGCGCGAGTGTCGCCCAGCCTCAGCGGCCCCCGCAGCGACGCATTCACCGCGTCCAGCCCGCCGCGCGCGCCCGGCCGCTTGGCGAACAGATAGCGCAGCGAGAGCCGCTCGTTGTCGGCGGCGTCCGGCTGGGTGCCGTGCAGCGTGCAGGCGTGCCACATCGCCGTGAAGCCGGCGCCGCCGGTCAGCATCACCTGCCGGGCCGCCACCTCGCCGCCGCGCCCGTCGCGGTAGCGCCAGCCGCCGCCGGCGCGGGCCAGGTCGTGCGGGAAGCGCGTGCCGCCCAGCCGGTGGCTCTCCTCCAGCAGATAGAGCGGCGCATCGTGCGCCCCCACCGGGTGCAGGTAGACGTAGAGGGTCACGAAGTCGGCGTCGCGGTCCTTGAAGTCGATCAGGTCCTGGTGGAAGTCGATGCCGTAGAAGTAGGTGATGTCGCGGTATTCGGGCCGCACGTAGGCGCCGAGGTTGTTGACCGGATTGTCGGTGATCCGCGCCTTCAGCCAGGCCGGCGACGGCCTGTCGCCGGCACGCCGCAGACCACCTTCTTGTTCAAGGTCTCGTAGCCGTCGCCCAGCAGCTCCGTCAGCCCCGCCACGATCGCCGGGTCGCGCTCCACGAACCCCAGCTCGGCCTCGAACCGCTCCAGCAGGTTCCGGCCCGGCCGCGGATTGACGCCGACGTACTGCGGATCGGCGTCGAACGCCGCCTCGGCGAGGAACAGCGAGCCGTCGAAGGCGCGGGTCGCGCGGATCCTGGCCAGCAGTCGCGCAGCCGCGGCCGGATCCACCGGCGCGTCGAACATGTGGTAGCCGCGCTCGCGGACGTCGTCGGTGACGCTGGGGCTGGCGATGCGGCGCGCGGCGGCGGCCATGGGCGGGTCTCCGGGAATCGGGACGATCAGGCCGCCGTCGGTTCGGTTCCAAGGGATGGCAGACCGCAACGGGATGACGGAGGGACACGCGCTCGTTCGGCGTTACAGCGCCATTCCGCACCGGCCTGGACGATCGCGCAAAGCGTGCGTGTCCCCACTCTGCAGGAAAGCCAGTCGCGCACCCGCGCCTCCAGCGCCGCCCGGTCCTTCAGCTCGCATTCCCAGATCGTCTCGACGCGCCAGCCGCCAGCTTCCAGCGCGGCGCGGCTCGCCACATCGCGCGAGCGGTTGCGGCCGACCTTGGCCAGCCAGTAGTCGCGGTTGGCCTTCGGCACGCGCGCGCCCCTGGCGCAGTCGTGGCCGTGCCAGAAGCAGCCGTGCACGAAGACGGCGAGCCGCCGCCCAGGCAGCACGATGTCCGGCTTGCCGGGCAGGTCGGCGCGGTGAAGGCGGTAGCGGCCGCCAAGGCCCCAGATCAGCCGCCGCACGATCAGTTCGGGGGCGGTGTCCTTGCCCTTCACCCGGCGCATCACCGCCGAGCGCTTCTGCGGCGGGTAGACGTCGGTCGTCACGGCGCCGGCCGGCTCACAGCCCCTCGAACAGCGCGGTCGAGAGGTAGCGCTCGGCGAAGCTGGGGATGATGGCGACGATCAGCTTGCCGGCCATCTCGTCGCGGCTGGCCACGTCGAAGGCCGCGGTCAGCGCCGCGCCGGACGAGATGCCCACCGGCACGCCCTCGACGCGCGCGCAGCGGCGCGCCATCTCGAACGAGTCCTCGTTGGAGACCTGGATCACCTCGTCCATCACGCCGCGGTCGAGGATGGCCGGCACGAAGCCGCCGCCGATGCCCTGGATCTTGTGCGGCCCCGGCTGGCCGCCGGAGAGCACCGGCGATCCCGACGGCTCGACGCGCGATCATCCGCACCGAGGGCTTGCGCGCCTTCAGCACCTGGCCGACGCCGGTGATGGTGCCGCCGGTGCCGACGCCGGAAACCACCGCATCGACCCCGCCGGCGGTGTCGTTCCAGATCTCCTCGGCGGTGGAGACCCGGTGGATCAGCGGATTGGCGGGGTTCTCGAACTGCTGCGGCATCACCGCGCCCTTGATCTCGCCGAGGATCTCGCGGGCCCGCGCCACCGCGCCGCGCCATGCCGCGCTCGGCCGGGGTCAGCTCCAGCTTCGCGCCCAGCAGGATCAGCATCTTGCGCCGCTCGATCGACATGCTCTCCGGCATCACCAGGATCAGCTTCAGCCCTTTGGCGGCCGCCACGAAGGCCAGCGCGATGCCGGTGTTGCCGCTGGTCGGCTCGACGATGGTGGTGTCCGGTCCGATCAGGCCCTTGGCCTCCATCGCCTCGATCATCGAGACGCCGATGCGGTCCTTCACCGAGCCGATCGGGTTGAAGAACTCCAGCTTGGCCAGCACCTCGCCCTTCGGCTTCAGCTCGGCCGAGAGCCGCGGCAGGCGGATCAGCGGCGTGTCGCCGATGGTGTCGAGGATGGAGTCGAAGATCTTGCCGCGCCCGGCCCGCTTGTAGCGGGCGGCGTCGTAGTCGTGGCCGGCGGTGTCCATGGGCGTCCTTCGGACGGAAATGCCTGTGCGCTCGTACTTAGACCCTAGGCGGCGATTTTGGAAGCGCTCACGCCCTTCAGGCGGCTACGGAGGCGGCCTCGCCGGTCAGCAGCGGCTCGAGGATCTCGGCGGCGAGGTGGCGGACCATCGGCACGACGACCCCGTCGCCGGCCAGGTGCAGCGCCGCGTTGGCGCTGGCGGGCAGCCGGTAGCTCTCCGGCAGGCCCATCAGCCGCGCCGCCTCGCGCGGGCGTCAGCAGCCGCCTGCGCACCGCGCCGGCCTCGGCCACGAGGAGGAGCTGGCGCGAGGAGCCGCCGCCCGGGGTGCGCAGGCAGCCGGCCAGGCCGTCGAAGCGCACCTCCGCACGCTGACGCTCGCCGCGCATCCGCCGGAACGCCGCGCCGACCCGCCGCTCGCCGGCGTTCACGCCATGTCGAGCCGCGCGCGGTGCAGGTCGTCCATCAGCGCGATCAGCGCGGCGGTCTCGGCGTCGGAGCGCCAGGGGACGGCGTCGTCAGGCTCGAGCAGCGCGGCGAGGTCGAGGTTGCGGCGCGGCGGCGGCGCGCGAGCCGCCAGTTGATCCAGCGCGCCTTCAGAGTCATGCGGGCAGCCGCTCGTGCGCCTGCGCGCACGGCGCGGCTGGGGCCAGGCGCGGCCGGTCGAGGCTGGCCCGCGTCCGCCAGCGTCGCGACGATCACGCAGCGGCGGCGCGACTGCGGCAGATAGGCGGCCGCGTCGATCTCCAGCGCGCCGAACCGGTAGCCGGCGCCCGGCCAGGGCCGAGCAGACCGCCTCGAAGTCGCGCCCGCCGTGGGAGTTGAACAGTCCGGCGACGTTCTCGATCACGATGACGCGCGGCGCGCGGCCCTGGCCGCGCCAGCGCCTCGATCAGCCGCCAGAAGCCGAAGAAGGCCGACGAGCGGCCGCCGGCCAGGCCGGCGCGCGCGCCGGCGAGGCTGAAGATCCTGGCAGGGGCTGGACGCCCAGGCGAGGTCGGCGCGGCCCGGCAGGTCGTGCGGCTGCAGATCCCAGACGTCGCCCGGCGCGAAATAGTCGTCGCCGAAGTTGGCGCGATAGGCCGCCGCCTTCATCGCATCGAAGTCGTTGGCGAACAGGCAGTGCCAGCTCGTCGCCGAGCCCCAGCCCGGCCATCCCGCCGCCGGCGAAGAACTCGTAGAAGGTGTATGGTGGTCCGCCCATTACCTTGGAATCTGAGCTGATTTGCCTGCGTTGTCGCCCGGCGTGGTTGCCGCCGTCACGGACGGCCGCGATGATCGCCGCGGGCTGGGGACTGGCCCGATGAACGCGCGACTGGCCGGGCTCACCGTGACGCTGGCGGCGCTCGGCGCCTGCGAACGACTCGGCGGGACGCCGATCGACATGGCCAATCCGCCGCACACCAAGGCGGGGCTCTGGGTCGAGACCGGAACCCTGGTCGGCAAGCCGAAGGCGCCATTCCGGTTCTGGGATCCGGGCCGCGCGATTTTTCCGCACAGGGATACGCACTGCAGCCAGTGGCGGGCAGCCGGGCGACCGACCACGCTCTCGTCTTCGACGCGGACTGCACGGCGTTCGGCGCGACCATCCGCATGCATCGGCGCATCGTCGGCGACCTCGCGAGCGCCTTCACCGACGACACCACGTCGACCAGCGACGCGCCCGGCGATCAGCAGCTCTCGTCTCACGTGCAGCTTCGCCCCCAGGGCGCCTGCCCGCCGGGAATGAAGGTCTTCAATCCGACCGCCGGCTAGGCGCCCGCCTTCGCGCTTGGCGCATCGGCATCGCTGGGCTCACTATGTGACCAACGATAAGAAGAACCAGGAGGAGACGGCGATGGCTCGTGACTACGATCTCGTCGTGCGCGGCGGGACCATCTACGACGGGACCGGCGGCGAAGGGTTCGAGGGCGACGTGGCGGTCAAGGACGGGCGCATCGCCGCGGTCGGCGAGGTGCGCGGGTCCGGCGCCGAGGAGATCGACGCCAAGGGCAAGATCGTCGCGCCGGGCTTCGTCGACATCCACACCCACTACGACGGCCAGGCCACCTGGGAGAGCCGGATGCAGCCGTCGTCGTGGCACGGCGTCACGACGGTGGTGATGGGCAATTGCGGCGTCGGCTTCGCGCCCTGCCGCCCGGGCGACCACGACCGGCTGGTGCGGCTGATGGAGGGCGTCGAGGACATCCCGTTCCCGGTGCTCACCGAGGGCCTGCCGTGGAACTGGGAGAGCTATCCCGACTACCTGGACCGGCTTGGCGAGCGGCGCTTCGACGTCGACATCGGCAGCCAGCTGCCGCACGCGGCGCTGCGGGTCTACGTGATGGGCCAGCGCGGCGTCGACCGCGAGCCGGCCACCGAGGCCGACATCGCCGCGATGGCGGCGCTCGCCAAGCAGGCGATGGAGGCCGGCGCGATCGGCTTCGGCACCTCGCGCACCTTGAACCACCGCTCGTCCGACGGCTCGCCGATCGCCACGCTGACCGCCGGCGAGGACGAGCTCACCGGCATTGCGCTCGGCATCGCTGCGGCCGGCAAGGGCGTGCTGCAGGTGGTGTCCGACTTCGCCGACGAGGAGGCCGAGTTCGCCATGCTGCGCCGCGTCGTCGAGCGCTCCGGGCGGCCGATGTCGTTCTCGCTGATCCAGAGCCCGGTGCGGCCCACCAACTACCTGACGCTGCTGGACAAGGTGGAGGACGCGGTCTCGGCGGGGCTGCGCATCAAGGCGCAGGTGGCCGCGAGGCCGGTCGGCGTGCTGTTCGGGCTGGAGCTGACCCTCAATCCGTTCTCGCCCTACCCGGTTTACAAGGAGATCGCCAAGCGTCCGCTGGCCGAGCGCGTCGCGCTGCTGAAGGACCCGCAGTTCCGCGAGCGGCTGCTCTCGCATCCGCCGGAAGGCCGGGTGCGCGGCCGGATGCGCGACTGGACCAACATGCACGTCATCACGGGCCTGCCGGACTACGAACCGCAGCCCGAGACCTCGATCGCGGCGATCGCCGAGCGCACCGGAACCGCGCCGGAAGTGGTCTGCCTCGACCACCTGGTCTGCGACGACGGCCACGCGATGATCTACGTGCCGGCGCTGAACTATGCGGAAGGCAATCTCGAGCCCGCGCGGCGCATGATGGGCCACAAGGACTGCGTGCCCGGCCTCTCCGACGGCGGCGCTCACGTTGGCACCATCTGCGACGGCTCGTTCCCGACGACGCTGCTCACCTACTGGACGCGCGACCGCAAGCTCGGCCCCAGGCTGCCGATCGCCGACGTGGTCCGCCTGCAGGCCCGCGAGACCGCCCGGGCGGTGGGTCTCAACGACCGCGGCGTGTTGAAGCCCGGCTACCGCGCCGACCTCAACGTGATCGACTGGGAGAACCTGACGCTGCACGCGCCGCAGGTGGCCTACGACCTGCCGGCCGGCGGCCGGCGCCTGCTGCAGCGCGCCAGCGGCTATGAGGCGACGGTGGTGGCCGGCGAGATCACCTACCGCGACGGGGAGGCCACCGACGCGCTGCCGGGCCGCCTGCTGCGCGGCGCCCAGGCCGCGCCGATGGCGGCGGCGGCCGAGTAAGCTTGCCCAGCTAGGTGCCACGCCTCGATCACATTTCGCTGCCGGTGAAGGACTGGCGCAAGAGCCGCGACTGGTGGCGCGACGTGCTCGGCTTCGAGGTGGAGTTCGAGCTCGAGGGGCCTGGCGTGGCGGCGATGCAGGACGAGGCCGATCTCACCGTCTTCCTCGGGCAGGCCGATGCGGTGACGATCCCGCTCGGCCTGGCCCTGACCATCCAGGTCTCCGACGTCGAGATCAGGTACGCCGCGCTGAAGGCCGCCGGCGTGGTCTTCACGCATCCGCCGCAGAAGGTGTTCTGGGGTTATGGCGCCGAGCTCCTCGATCCCGACGGTTACGTCCTGCGTCTCTGGGACGAGGAAAGCATGAAAGCGAAGGGCGGCTAGCACCGCTGCACCAATCGTGATCGCGCCGGCCGGAACCTCGGCCGGATCACGCCGTTCGCTTGGCAGCCTAATCCTGGGGATCCGCAGCAAACCGCCCGCGGTTCACCGACGGCGATCTTTTGGGATCGCCGATCAACACAGCCGAGTCTTCGAACCATGGACAACAACACACTCCTGATCATCGGCGCCGTCGTCGTCGGTGTGGTCATCATCATCGGCTTGGCGCTGCTCTGGCGTCGCCAGTCGACCGAACGACTGCGCTCCCGGTTCGGGCCGGAGTACGTGCGCGCCGTGGAAGACAATGGCGGCCAGCGGGCGGCGGAATCCGAGCTGCAGGCGCGGGCGGCGCGGGTGCGGAAGTACGATCTGCGTGCGCTGAGCCCGGAAGAGCGGGCGCGCTTCGTCGCCGGCTGGACCCAGGTGCAGGCCAGGTTCGTCGATGACCCGCCCGCCGCCGCGCAGGCCGCCGACGACCTGCTCGGTGAGATGATGAGCGCCCGCGGGTACCCCGTGGCGGGCCTCGACCAGCGGCTCGAGGACCTCTCGGTCGATCACGGTGATGCGGTGCAGAACTATCGCCTTGCCCGCGGCATCGTGACGAAGCACGCCCGCGGCGACGCCGGCACCGAGGACATGCGCCAGGCGATGATCCACTACCGCACGCTGTTCGAGGACCTGCTCGGCGAGCCCGCCAAGGTCGAGACCGCGCCGGAGACCGAGACCAGCTTCGCCTGAGTGGATCGAGCCCTCGCCTTTGCGGGCGGGGGCCGCCCCTCGAGTGAACTGGCCGATCTCGGCCGGACCGGGGTCCGGATTGACTTGCGCGGTCGCTTCCCCTATTGCCGCGCGCTCGCCTGACCCCTGGAGCCAGTTCCCGTGAAGCGCACCTATCAACCCTCACGCCTCGTGCGTAAGCGCCGGCACGGGTTCCGTTTGCGCATGTCCACCAAGAACGGCCGCAAGGTCATCGCCCGGCGCCGCGCCCAGGGCCGCAAGCGCCTGACGGCTTAAGGCTCCACGCACTTCGCTCCGTCCCCCCCAGTAGCCCTCGCCCCACCGAAGAGTGGGGAGAGGTCGGCCGAGCGCGAAGCGGTCGGGCGGGTGAGGGGCGCGCATCGGCGCCGAGGCGCCGGCGAAGCCGCAAACCGCGCTGGCGCGCGCTCGAGGCTGCGCGCCGAGACCCCTCACCCGGCCGGGCGCTCCGCGTCCGCTCGACCTCTCCCCGCAGCGCGGGGCGAGGGCTACTGGGGGAGCGCTGTGCATGACTGAGACCGCGCCCCTTGAACGGCTGCGGCGGCGGGCCGATTTTCTGGCGGCGGCGAAGGGCCTGGCCTGCGCCCGAGGAGCCGTGTTGGCGCAGGTCAGACATCGAGACGACGGAACCGCGGCCATCCGGGTCGGGTTCACGGCCACGCGCAGGATTGGCGGCGCGGTGGTGCGCAACCGCGCCAAGCGTCGGCTGCGCGAGGTTGCGCGGCTCACCCTGCCGGCTCTGGCGAGGCCCGGGTGCGACTATGTGCTCATCGCGCGAGGGGGCGTGGTGAGCCGCCCCTGGCCGCGGCTGCTTGACGACGTAAAAAGCGCGCTGATAAGGCTCGCCGCCGACCTCGGGGCTCCCCAATCCGTCGCTGCGGGAAATGAGACGCCGGCGCCGCCGCCCGTGACGCCGTACGACCCGCGACCCAACCCGCGATCCTAAAAGGCACGCCCCGCCGTCCGATGCAGAACGACAACCGCAACTTCATCATCTTCATCGTCGTGAGCATGGTGCTGCTCTTCGGCTACGAGCAGTTCGTGCTCGGGCCGATGCAGAAGCGCCAGGAAGCCCAGCGGGCGCAGGCGCAGGCCGCCGCGGCCGCCGAGGCCAAGGCGCCGACCGCGTCGACGGAGCCGAAACTGACCCGCGTCCAGGCGCTCGCCACCAGCCCCCGCGTCGCCATCGACACGCCGCAGCTCTCCGGCTCGATCAGCCTCACCGGCGCGCGGCTCGACGATCTTTTCCTGAAGCAATACCGCGAGACCACGGCGACGGATTCGGCGCCGGTCGAGTTGCTGCGTCCGCTCGGGGCCGAGAACGCCTACTTCGCCGTTGACGGCTGGGTCGGGAACCTCGCGGGCATGCCGGACGAGACGACGGCGTGGACGCTGGCGTCGAGCGGTCCGCTGACGCCGCAGCATCCGCTGGAGCTGACCTACTCGGCGCCGTCGGGACTTGTCTTCCACCGCGAGATCAAGGTCGACGACCGCTATCTCTTCACCGTCAGCGACACGGTGCAGAACAACTCCGCCGTCGCGGTGGACATCGCCCCGTACGGCGCCGTGCAGCGCCGCGGCGTGCCGCCGGCCCTCGGTCACGTCTCGATGGAGGGCGCGATCGGCATGTTCAATCACGCCCTGCAGGAGGTGAAGTATCCGGACTGGAAGAAGAAGTTCGGAACCACCAACGCCTGCAAGGACTGCACGGCGAGCGGCGGTTGGACCGGGATTACCGACAAGTACTGGATGACGGTGTTCGCGCCACCGCAGACCGAGGCGGTGAAGGCGAACTTCCAGGTCACGCCTGTCGCCGGGGTCGATGACTACCAGGTGAGCTACGTCGGCGCGCCGCGGGTGATTCAGCCGGGCGCCTCCGCCACCGAAACCACGCACGTCTTCGCCGGCGCCAAGGTGGTGAAGACGCTCGACGCCTACAACAAGCAGCTCGGCCTCTTCGGCTTCAACAAGTCGGTCGACTGGGGCTGGTTCGAGGTGCTCTCCAAGCCGGTCTTCCAGCTCCTGGATCTCTACGCCGGCTGGCTCGGCCAGTTCGGGCTCGGCTTCGGCTGGGCGATCCTGGCGCTCACCATCACCATCCGCGCGGTGATGTTCCCGGCCTTCAACGCGTCGTACTCGATGTCGACGAAGATGAAGAAGGTGCAGCCGGAGATGAAGGCGCTGCAGGAGCGGCTGAAGAACGATCCGCCCGCCCTGCAGAAGGAGATGATGGGGCTCTATGCGCGCGAGAAGATCAACCCGGTCACCGGCTGCATTCCGATGCTGCTGCCGCTGCCGGTGTTCTACGCGCTGAACAACGTCTTCAACGTCACCATCGAAATGCGGCAGGCCTCGTTCGGCTGGGTGAAGGACCTGTCCGCCCCCGATCCCACGACGCTCTGGAATCTGTTCGGCGTGATCCCCTGGAATCCCTTCACCACCGGCTGGGTGGAGGCGGCCATGCAGCTGCCCCTCGTGGGCAACATCGTCGGCCTGCTGTTCCACCTGGGCGCCTGGCCGATGATCTACGCGACCACCATGTGGCTCTCGCTGATGAGCGGTCCGACGATGACCGGCATCGACCCCACCCAGCAGAAGCTGATGCGGTGGATGCCGTGGATGTTCATGATCGTGCTGGCCCAGAGCGCGGTGGGCCTCGTCATCTACTGGTCGTTCTCGTCGATCTTCACCATGGTGCAGCAGTACGTGCTGATGCGCCGCTTCAAGGTGGAGAACCCGATCGACGCCTTCGTCGCGCGGCTGATGGCCTACCGGACGTCGGCCAAGGACGCCAAGGCGGCGGAGTGAGCGACGCCTTCCTGGCCGAGGAGATCGAGGCCGCGCGGGTACTGTTCGCGCGCCCCGCCGAGTTCCTGATGGGCGCGGCGCAGATCGATCAGCTGCCGGCGCCGGACCTGCCCGAGATCGCCTTCGCCGGGCGCTCGAACGTCGGCAAGTCCAGCCTGATCAACGCGCTGGTCGGGCGCTCAGGGCCTGGCGCGCTCGTCGTCCGAGCCCGGCCGCACCCGCGAGGTGAACTTCTTCCTGCTGGACGGACGCATCCGGCTCGTCGACCTGCCGGGCTACGGCTTCGCGCGCGCCTCGAAGGGCGAGACCAAGCGCTTCCAGAACCTCTCCCGCGACTATCTGCGCGGCCGCCCGAACCTGCGCCGGGTGTTCCTGCTGATCGACGCCCGCCATGGGTTGAAGAAGCCCGACGAGGAGGCGATGGCCGCCTTCGATGTCGCGGCGGTGTCCTACCAGGTCGTGCTGACCAAGGCCGACAAGCTGAAGCCGGCCGAGTCGGAGGCGCAGCGGGTCCGCGCCGAGGCGGCCATCGCGCGCCGGCCGGCCGCTTTCCCGCGCGCGCTGGCGGCCTCCGCCGTCACCGGGGCGGGGTTGGAACTCGTCCGCGCCGAAGCCGTGCGCGCCGCTATGAGCTGAGATCGGGTGACATCGCCCGGCGCCTTCGCTATCGAGGCGCCCCGATGAGCACCGCCGCCGACACTCGCGAGATCCCAGGGCTGGGCCACCGCCAAGACCCTCGCCGAAGCGCTGCCCTATATCCAGCGCTACGACCGCGAGATCGTGGTCATCAAGTATGGCGGCCACGCGATGGGCGAGGAGGCGGTGGCGCAAGCCTGTTCGCCGCCGACTGCGTGCTGCTGAAGCTGCTCGGCCTGCATCCGGTGATCGTGCACGGCGGCGGGCCGCAGATTTCGGCGATGCTGGAGCGCGCGGGGGTGAAGTCCACCTTCGTCGACGGCCTGAGGGTCACCGACGCGCCCACCATGGAGGTCGCCGAGATGGTGCTGTCCGGCGCCATCAACAAGGAGATCGCCAACCTGATCACCCTGGCCGGCGCGGAGGCCGACGTGCGCGGGGTGGGGCTTTCCGGCAAGGACGGCCGGCTGATCACCGTCGAGAAGGCGACCCGCACCCGCAGGGACCCCTCGTCGATGATCGAGGAAGCGGTCGACCTCGGCTTCGTCGGCGAGCCGACCCACGTCGATCCGAAGCTGATCCAGGCGCTGATCGCCTCCGAGGACGACTACATTCCGGTGGTCGCGCCGATCGGCGTCTCGGCCGAGGGCGACACCTACAACATCAACGCCGACACCGTGGCCGGCGCGCTGGCCGGCGCGCTGAAAGCCAAGCGCCTCTTGCTGCTCACCGACGTGCAGGGCGTGATCGGCGCGAACGGCGAGTTGATCCGCCAGATGACCCGCCAGGAGGCCGGCAAGGCGGTGGCGACCGGCGTCATCAGCGGCGGGATGATCCCGAAGATCGAGACGGCGGTCGCCGCGGTGGAGGCCGGCGTCGAGTCGGCCGTCATCCTCGATGGCCGACGCCCGCACGCCATGCTGGTCGAGCTCTTCACCGAGCACGGCGCGGGCACGCTGGTGCGGGCGTGATGCGCCCGGACCTCACCCACGTCGACACCTGGCTGTTCGACCTCGACAACACCCTCTATCCGCTCGACAGCGGCCTGACCCGGCAGGTCGACGCGCGGATGAACGAGGTCGTGCAGTCGCTGACCGGACTGGCGGGCCGCGAGGCCAATGCGCTGCAGCAAGCGCTACCTCGAAGAGCACGGGCTGACGCTGCGCGGCCTGATGCTGCACCACGGGGTGGACCCGGTCGTCTTCAACGCCATGTTTCACGACGTCGCCGCTCGAAAGCCTGATCGAGGATCCTGCGCTCGCCGACGCCCTGGCGCGGCTGCCCGGCCGGCGGCTGATCTTCACCAATGCCGACGACGTCCACGCCGAGCGCGTGGTGGCCCGGCTCGGCCTTGCCGGCCTCTTCGACGGCGTCTTCCACATCGCCAGCGCCGACTTCGTGCCGAAGCCCGATCCGGCCACCTTCGCGCGGCTGGTCGCGGCGCACGCCATCGAGCCCGCCGCGACCGCGTTCTTCGACGACCGCGCCATGAACCTCGCGCCGGCCGCCGCGCTCGGCATGACCACGGTGCTGGTGGGGGCGGGCGCCGAGGCCAACGCCGATCCGTTCGTGCGGCACCGCGCGCCGAGGCTCGCCGCCTTCCTGGCCGACGTCCGCGTCAAGGAGCCCGCATGACCGAGATCACGCTCGCCGACCTGCAGACCGAGATCGAGGCGGCCTGGGCGGCGCGCGACGGGCTGAGTCCGACCACTGAGGGGCCGGTCCGCACTGCGGTGGAGGAGACGATCGCCGCTGCTCGACGCCGGCAGGCTGCGCGCCGCCAGCCGCGGCGCGGACGGCCGCTGGGAGACCTGCCAGTGGGCCAAGCAGGCCGTGCTGCTGTCGTTCCGCCTCAATCCGAACCGGGTGATGGGCGCCGGCGCGCTCGGCGGCGCTTTCGGTGGCGGCGTCGGGCCCTGGTGGGACAAGGTCGCTTCCAAGTTCGAGGGCTGGGATGCGGCGCAGTTCGAGGCGGCCGGCTTTCGCGCCGTGCCGGGCGCGATCGTGCGCCGCGGCGCCTACGTTGCGCCGAACGTGGTGCTGATGCCCTCGTTCGTGAACATCGGCGCCTATGTCGACGAAGGGACCATGGTCGACACCTGGACGACGGTCGGCTCGTGCGCGCAGATCGGCAAGCGCTGCCACCTTTCCGGCGGCGTGGGCATCGGCGGGGTGCTGGAGCCGTTGCAGGCCAACCCGACCATCATCGAGGACGACTGCTTCATCGGCGCCCGCTCGGAGATCGCCGAGGGCGTGGTCGTGCGCGAGGGCGCGGTGATCTCGATGGGCGTGTTCATCAGCGCCTCGACGCCGATCGTCGATCGCAAGAGTGGCGAGATCGTCGCGCGCGGCGAGGTGCCGCCTTACGCGGTCGTCATGGCGGGCAGCCGCGCCGCCGCGCACGACACCGGTCTTTCGATCAACTGCGCGGTGATCATGAAGACGGTCGACGCCCAGACCCGTTCGAAGACCTCGATCAACGAATTGCTGCGGGACTGAGCGCCTTCAGCCGCTCCGGCGGCTGGTCGGCGGCTTCGCCGGCCTCGGGCAGCGGAAACACCAGCCGCGCCGTCAGGCCGCCGTCGGGGTTGGCCTTGAAGGTCGCCTCGCCGCGCAGCTGGCGCGCAAAGGCGGTCATCAGGGTGCGCCCGACCCCGACGCCGAGTCTGGGCGGTCTGCCCGCCACAGCCGGTGTCGCTGATGGTGAGTTCGCCGTTGCCGTCGCGGACCCGGAAGATGACGCTGAGGTGGCCGCCCTCAGCCAGGCCGTGCTTGCAGGCGTTGCTGATCGCCTCGACGGCGAACAGCGCGATCGGCGCCAGCCGGTCGGGGTCGATCACCGCCGGGTCGCTGGCCAGCTCGGTGCGCGCGGCGATCCGCTGACCGGTCTCGCCGGTGACCAGCTGGCCCACCAGCTCTTCCAGGAATTCGCGCAGGTCGACGCGGCGCAGGTCAGGGCTCTGATAGAGCGCCCGGTAGATCAGGGCGAGCGCGCTGATCCGCTGGTGGGTGTCGGAGATCGCCGCCCGCGCCGCCGGGTCGGTCAGCGCCCGCTGCTGCATGTTGAGCAGCGAGGAGATGATCTGCAGGTTGTTCTTCACCCGGTGGTGGATCTCCAGCAGCATGGCGTCCTTCTGCGCCAGGTGCTCCTTCAGCGCGGCGTCGCGCGCCACGATGGTGGCGGCCATGGCGTCCAGCGTGTCGGCGAGGTCGCGGATCTCCGGCGGCGCCAGCTCGGCCTGCACCGGGCGCACGCTGAAGCGGCCGCGGGCGTAGATGGCGGCGATGCGCTGCAGGTAGGTGATCCAGCGCACCACGCCGCGCTCGGCGACGATCCAGACGGCGATCAGCGCAAGCACGAACGCCAGCACCGGCAGGGCGACGGCGCTGACCGGGTTCACCCACGCCCAGGAGATCAGGCCCTGGTCGGGCTCGGAGATCGCCACGAACACGTTCTGGCCAACCAGCGGGGCGGCGGCGAACAGCCGGGTGCGGCCGCTGCGGTCGGCCTGCGACCAGAGCTGCGAGCCTGTGCCGAACTTCACCGAGGGCGAGGCCGGGAAGCGCGAAGCGTCGGTCGCCGAGAGCCAGTGGCCTTGCGCGTCGGCCAGCGCCACCTCGGAGCCCTTTGGCAGCGACGGATCGCCGACGTCGGGGCGCAGGCTCGCCAGGCTCATCACCGCAGCCAGCGCGCCGTCGAACTGGCCCTTGGCGTCTTCCGCGCGAACCGCCGCCAGCAGCGCCGGCTCGCCGGCGTAGGCGCCGTCCGGGTTGGCCTCGATCGCCAGCGGCGCGCCGTCCGCCAGCGCCTTGAACCAGGGGCGCGAGGCGCGGTCGGGATCGGAAGGCACGCTGGCCGCCGCGCAGGCGAGGCGCCCGGACGGCTGGAAGCGGATCAGGTTCTCGTAGCCCTTCAGCCGGGCGCCGACCTCCGCCAGCCGCTGCGCGCACTGGAGGCCGACCGCGCCAGGCGCCAGCGTCTGCAACAGCACTTCGGCCAACTCGATCCTGGCCCTGGCGGTTGCGGCGCTGCGCTCGGCGGCGGCGGTCAGCTCCAGCCGCTGCTCGCGCGCCTGCTGTTGGAAGGACAAGCCCGCCTGCACCGCGCTCAGCAGCAGCACCGGCAGCAGCGCCAGCGCGAGGGCCAGCCCCAGCCGCACCCGGATGGTGGCTGTCCACACCGGTCGGAACCGCCGGACGAGGCCGGCCGGCCTCACTTGAGCTGGCTCAGGCGCTCCGCGTCGGCGAGGATGGTCGCCATGGCCTCGCCGGCGGACGATCCGTCGCGCCGGTACGCCCCGCTGTCGAGGATGCCCTGTAGCGCCCGCCGCGCGCGGCTGACGCGGCTCTTCACGGTGCCGACCGCGCAGTCGCAGATGGCGGCGGCTTCCTCGTAGGCGAAGCCGCCGGCGCCGACCAGGATCAGCGCCTCGCGCTGTTCGGGCGGCAGCATGGCCAGGCCCTGGCGCAGCTCGTCCAGCGCCACCGGCGCCTCCGGATCGTCCACCGCGATCAGCGTGCGCTCGGCGACCTCCTGGTCGAGCTGGCTCTGGCGCCACGAACGCCGCTTCTCGGAGTAGAACTGGTTGCGCAGGATCATGAAGGTCCAGGCCTTCATGTTGGTGCCCATCTCGAAGCTGTTGCGTGCGTCCCACGCCTTCAAGAGGGCGTCCTGGGCCAGGTCGTCGGCCGCGGTCGGGTCGCCGCACAGCGTGCGGGCAAAGGCGCGCAGATGCGGGATCAGCGTCTGCAACTGCAGCCGGAAAGCCTTGTCGCGGCTTTCATCCGGCACGGCCGGCTTGCGGGCCTGCCCCATCAGCGTTCTCCGGAGCGGCTGTCGTCCGCCCGGCGAAGAATCTGCAGGAACTCGTCAGGCACGGGCTCGTTGACCACCTCGTCGAACATCTGACGAAGTTTGACCCCGATGGCCTGCTGCCGCAGCCTCGCCTCGTCGAGGCTGGGCGATTTCGAGCGCGAACGCCTCATAGGTTGCTGTTCGATCATTTTCCGGCGCAAACTCACGCGCTCGCGCCCCCAATTGCGACCAATTCCGTCCCGAAACGCCGCGTTTGGCAAGTGGTTCCGGAGGGAACCCTCGGACGCCAAAAGATTCTTTTCGCCGCCGTCGCCATCAAAACGCCTACGCTCGTTCCTAAATGTGCGGTCGGAACGGGAACCGGACCACCCGGCGGACGTTTGCGGCCTCGAAGGGGGACGCCGCCTGGGTACGACTGGCGCCCTGATCGCGCGCCGCATTGTTGGCGCGGCCTGCAACTGAGGGGTTTCGCCTTTGAGTCTTCTCGCCCGCCTCGCGCCGCACCTGCCCTACGTCCGCCGCTACGCCCGCGCCCTGACCGGGGATCAGACCACCGGCGACAACTATGTGCGCGCCACGCTCGAAGCCCTGGCGGCCGGCGAGCGCGAGCTCGACGCCAGCGCCTCGCCACGCGTGGCGCTCTATCAGGTCTTCCACGCCATCTGGCAGAGCGCCGGCGCCAAGCTGGAGCCGCGCGACGCCGAGGTCGATGCGTCGGCCACCGGCGAGGCGGTGCATCGGCTGATGCGGATCGCCCCGCGCTCCCGGCAGGCCTTCCTGCTCACCGCCCTGGAGGGCTTCACGCCCGCCGAGGCGGCGCAGATCCTCGGGGTGGACTTCCGCGAGGTGGAGGGGCTGATCGCCCAGGCGCAGGCCGAGATCGACGCCGAGCTCGCCACCGACGTGCTGATCATCGAGGACGAGCCGGTGATCGCCGCCGACATCGAGGCGCTGGTCCGCGAGCTGGGCCACAATGTCAGCGACATCGTCGCCACCCGCCAGGAGGCGGTGGACGCAGCCCGCCGCTCGGCGCCGGGCCTGGTGCTGGCCGACATCCAGCTGGCGGACGGGTCCTCCGGCGTCGACGCGGTGAAGGACATCCTCTCCGAGCAGGACGCGCCGGTGATCTTCATCACCGCGTTCCCGGAGCGGCTGCTGACCGGCGAGCGGCCCGAGCCGACCTTCCTGATCACCAAGCCGTTCCAGCCGGAGACGGTGAAAGCCGCGATCGGCCAGGCGCTGTTCTTCCACCCGCAGCGCCGCGCCGTGGCGGCCTGACCCCGAGCAAGCGTCGAGTAGGTCACATGAGACAGATTGCGGTCAGCCGCGCGGTGCGCATCGACAACCCTGCCGACGTCGCCCGCCCTTTCGTCTGGATCGCGGTGGTGTTCTTCATGACCGGCTTCTGGGGCTACCTGGCCATCGCGCCGCTTTTGGCGCGCTAAAGCCCGCGCGCCACGAACCAGCCGTTGCGGAAGCCCTCGCTGGCTTTGCCGTAGACGAACGGCGCGCCGTCCGGCGTCGTCACCTGGCCGCCGGCGGCGATCAGCACGGCGTGGCCGGCGGCGGTGTCCCACTCCATCGTCGGGCCATGGCGCGGATAGATGTCGGCCACGCCCTCGGCGATGCGGCAGAACTTGATCGACGAATCCATCGGCTCGCGGCGGTGGAAGCTGTATTGGGCCGCCAACTCGTCGGCGGTCTCGGTCTTCATCGTGTGGCTGATCAGCGCCAGCGCCTCGCCGGCCGGCCACGCCCGCGGCCGGATCGGCGCCCACGGACCGTCGCCATGCCGCTTCAGGACGCCCTCGCCGCAGGTGCGCCAGAGCTCGCCGCTGGCCGGCGCGGCCACCGCGCCGGCCACCGGGACGCCGTGCTCGATGAGGCCGATGTTGACGGTGAAGTGCGGATCGCCGCGCACGAACGCCTTGGTGCCGTCCAGCGGGTCGACCAGGAAGAAGCGCGGCCCGATCGCCTCCGGCGTGCCGAACTCGCTGGCGTGCTCCTCGGAGATCACCGGCACGCCGGGAAAGCGCCGCGCCAGGCCCTCCAGGATCAGCGCCTCGCCGCGCCGGTCGGCCTCGGTCACCGGGCTTTTGTCGGCCTTGGCGCTGACCTCGATCCCGGTGCGCCAGAGCGGCAGGACCACGGCGGCGGCGGCGGCGGTGAGATCGGCCAGCGCCTCGCCGATTTCAGTGCTCAAATCCAGTCCCATGGCGCGCCTCTATGGCGCACGGGCCCGGTTTCCCAAAGCGGCAAATCAGGCGAGTCTCGCCCCCGATGAGCCAGTCGCATCCCGCATTTCCCGACACCGGCGTCGAGGCCGGCGCCGCCGTAACGCTCGGAGGAGCTGGCCGCCAGGCTCGCCTCCAAGCTCTGCCACGACTTCATCAGCCCGGCCGGCGCGATCGTCTCGGGGCTCGACCTGCTGGACGACCCGGCCGCCAAGGACATGCGCGACGACGCGATGGAGCTGATCGCCGCCAGCGCCCGCAAGCTGGTCGACCAGCTCGCCTTCGCCCGCGTGGCGTTCGGCGCGGCGTCGGGCGTCGCGATGTTCGACTGCGCCGAGCTGGCGCGGCTGACCCAGGGCGTCTACGCCCACGTCCGCGCCGACCTCGACTGGGCGGTGAGCGCGCCGTCGCTGCCGAAAGCCCCCGCCCAGAGCCTGGTCAACCTCGCCCAGCTGGCCGCCGGCGCGCTGCCGCTGGGCGGAACCGCCCGCCTCGAGCTGACGCAGGACGGCGAGGGCTACCTGATCACCGCCACTGCCCGAGGGCCGAAGGCGCGGCTGCACGCCGAGGTCGCCGGCGGCCTCGCAGGCGGAGCCGCTCGGCGACGGGCTCGCCGGGCGATGGGTGCAGGCCTACTACGTGCATGCGCTGGCCGCCGCGGCGGGCGGACGGCTGGAATCCATGGCCGACGCAGAGATCGTCACGCTCAGCGCGCGCCTGCCGGCGTGATTTGAAGCCCTGCCGCACCGGCGCCACACCGGTCCTTAACGAACGCCGGGCGAAAACGGACGCTTCTGTAAGCGCGGAGGAGCGACGCCGATTCCGATGAGGACCTGTCTGGTCGTCGATGACAGTCGGGTGATCCGCAAGGTGGCGCGGCGGATCCTCGAGGACATCGGCTACGAGATCGCCGAGGCCGCCGACGGCATGGAGGCGCTGGCCTGGTGCCGCGCGGCGATGCCCGACGCCGATCCTGCTCGACTGGAACATGCCGGTGATGAACGGCATCGAGTTCCTCAGCGAGACTGCGCGCCGAGCCGGGCGGCGACGCGCCGGTGGTGGTGTTCTGCACGGTGGAGAACGACCTGGCGCATATCCGCGAGGCGCTGGACGCCGGCGCCAACGAATACATCATGAAGCCGTTCGACGGCGACATCATCGCCGCCAAGCTGGTCGAGGCGGGCCTATGAACCCGACGGAGATCGCCCAGGTCGTCTCGCTGTGCCGGGCCCGCGCCGGGCTCAGCTGGTCGCGCCTGACAAGACCTACCTGATGGAGAGCCGGCTGGCGCCGGTCGCCCGGCGCGAGGGCTACGAGAGCATCTCCGACCTGCTCGCCGCCGATCCGCGCCCGGCGCGACGAGCCGCTGGTCTGGTCGGTCGTCGAGGCCATGGCGGCCGGCGAGAGCGCCTTCTTCCGCGACCGCACGCCGTTCGCCGAGTTCCGCGACGAGATCGCGCCGCAGCTGATGCGCGTGCGCGGCGGCGCGCCGATCCGGGTCTGGAGCGCCGCCTGCGCGCACCGGCCAGGAGGTCTATTCGCTGGCGATGCTGGTCGGCGAGCTCAACGAGGCCGAGCCCGACCTGCGCATCGAGTTGGCCGCCTCCGACCTCTCGCGCCTGGCGCTCGAGCGCGCCCAGGCGGGGCTCTACAACCAGTTCGAGGTGCAGCGCGGCCTGCCGATCCGCCTGCTGGCGCGGCATTTCGAGAAGGACGGCGAGCAGTGGCGGATCGCCGCGCGATGTGCGCCAGCGGGTCGATGGCGGCGCATCAACCTGATCGCCGGCCTGCGCCAGATCGGCCGCTTCGACGTGGTGTTCTGCCGCTACGTGCTGGGCGGCATGACCGACGATGCGCAGCGCAAGGTGATCGACGACCTCGCCTGCGTCGTCCCCGACGACGGCTACCTGGTGCTCGGGGCCAAGGAGCAGGTCGGTGGCGATGGGGCACGCCTTCCAGCCGGTGGTCGGCCGCCCGGGCTCTATCGCCGCAACCCCACCTACGCCGCCGCCGCCGCCTGAACGCCGCGCCGGCCTGGCGGCTCGGTGAGATCAATCGGTTGACAGCGGCCTATCGGCGGCTGATCAGGCGCTCCTTCGAGACAATCAGGTAGGCCGACGCCGCTCTTTTCCGGCGCCGGCCTTTTCGGCGTTGGAGGAACGGCAATGGGCGAGGCCGCCATCGGCATCGACTTCGGCACCACCAACACGGTGGTGGCGCTGGCCGGCGCCGGACGGCGAAGCCGCACCTGATCCAGTTCCCGCACGACAACGAGCAGCTGGTCGCCTTCCGCTCGGCGCTCGTCGTTCCACGCCGCGATCGACGATCCCACGCGAGCGGGTGGTCGAGGCCGGGCCCTGGGCGATCGACGCCTATGTCGAGGAGCCGCTGGAGACCCGCTTCATCCAGTCGTTCAAGACCTACGCGGCCAGCCCGCTGTTCGTGCACACCAACGTGCTCGGCCGCTGGTTCCGCTTCGAGGACCTGCTGTCGGCCTTCCTGCTGCGGATGCTGGCGCACGGCGGCGCGGACCTGGCGGACCTGCCGAAGCGCCTGATCGTCGGCCGGCCGGTCAATTTCGCCGGCCAGCGCGCCGATCCCGGGCTGGCGCTCTCGCGCTACGAGACCGCGTTCGGCCGGCTCGGCTTCACCGACATCCGCTACGCCTACGAGCCGGTCGCCGCGGCGTTCTTCTTCGCCCGCAAGCTGAAGGGCGACGCGACCGTGATGGTCGGCCGACTTCGGCGGCGGCACCAGCGACTTCTCGATCGTGCGCTTCCGGCGTGAGGGCGGCGAGGTGCGCTCCAAGGCGCTGGCCAACTCCGGCGCGCCGGTGGCCGGCGACGCATTCGACTATCGGATCATCGACCAACTGGTCTCGCCTGAGCTCGGCAAGGGAACCAGCTACCGCGCCTTCGACACGTGCTGCCGATCCCGGCCCGCTACTACGCCGCCTTCGCGCGCTGGGAGCAGCTTGCCCTGCTGCGCGCCGCCGGGACATGCGCGACATCCGCGGCCTGCGTGCGCACCGCGCTGGAGCCGGAGAAGATCGCGCGGCTGGTGGAGATCCTCGACCACAACCACGGCTATCGGCTCTACCAGGCCGTCTCGCGGCTAAAGGAGAGCCTGTCGGACCAGGCTGAGGCGGTCTTCCGCTTCGAGGCCGGCGACGTCTCGATATCGAAGCCCGTTCGCCGGGCCGAGTTCGAGGCCTGGATCGCGCCGGAACTCGCCGCCATCGCCGCCGCGGCCGACGAGGCCATCGCCAAGGCGGGCGTGCAGCCGCGAGCAGATCGACAAGGTGTTCCTCACCGGCGGCTCTTCATTCGTGCCGGCGGTGCGGCGCCTGTTCGCCGACCGTTTCGGCGAAGCCAAGCTGGAGAGCGGCGGCGAGCTGGTCTCCATCGCCACCGGCCTCGCGCTGATCGGCGCGCAAACCGACACCGCCGAGTGGGCGACGCCCTTCGACGGAAAGTAGGGACACACGAGCGTTACCCGGCCGAGCCGTTTTCGCAGGATTGCAACTTGACGACGAATCTGCCTGGGTTTCACTTGCGGGTCTCGCTCACGGGAGACGCGCTCATGACCTTTCAGGCCTGCCTGCCCATCGTTCTGCAGTCCGAGGGGGGGTTCGTGAACGACCCGCAGGATCCCGGCGGCGCCACCAATCTCGGCATCACGCTGGCCACCCTCTCCAACTGGCTGGGCCGTCCGGCGACGATCGCGCAGGTCCAGGCGCTGACCGCGGCCGACGTCGCCCCGATCTACGAGACGCGCTACTACAACGCCTCCCACGCCGGCGACTGTCCGGCCGGCGTCGACCTGATGGTGTTCGACGCGGCGGTGAACCAGGGCGTCGGCCGGGCGGTCAAGTCGCTGCAGCGCAGCGCCGGCGTCACCGCCGACGGCGCGTTCGGCCCGAACACCAAGGCTGCGGTCGCCGCGATGGCGCCGGAGCGCGCTGATCAACGCCATCGCCGCCGACCGCGACGCCTACTACCGCACGCTGCCCACCTTTCCCCGCTTCGGCAAAGGCTGGCTGGCCCGCGTGGCCCGCACCACCACAGCCGCACTGGCGATGGCCGCGAAGGCGGCGGCTGGCTGAGGCGGAAATTGGGGACACACACCCTTTTCCACGGACCCGCGTCGGCGGCAGCGCTTGGAAAAGGGTGTGTGTCCCCAATTTCCTAGGGCGCGGCCTTCAGCGTCGGGTTGTCCGGGTCGAACTGGGCGATCGGGATCACTTCCAGGTTCGGGGCTTTCAGGGTGGGGAGGAAGAGCTTGCCGTCGCCGACCACGATCAGGCTGGCGTCTCCCGGCTTCAGCTCGTCGGCGGCGAACGCCTGCACCTCGGTCGGCGTCACCGCTTCCACCTTGTCGGTGTAGGTCTTCATCTCGGTCAGGTCGATGCCGTAGAGCGCCAGGGTCTGCAGCGCGTCTCGCCGAGGCCCGCGGCGGTGGCGATGCCCCGGCCATAGTCGCCGATCAGCGACGACTTGCGCGCCAGCCAGTTCGTCCGCTGCGGGCGGCGCGGTGGCGAGCCCGGCCATGTCGGCCTTGATCAGGTCGGCGACCTGCGGCGGCCGCGTCGTTCTGGTCTGGACCGGGCGGTGAAGGCGCCCAGCGTCCGCCGCGCGGTGAGCGACGAGCCGGCGCCGTAGGAGAGCCCGCGCTTGACGCGGATGTCCTCGTTGAGCCGGGCCGAATAGCCGCCGCCCAGCACGGCGTTGGCCACCAGGCCCTGGTAGTAGCGCGGATCGGTGCGGGCGATCGGCCGGCTTGGTCACCACCACCGCGGCCTGGCCGACGCCGGGCAGGTCGATGACGACGTTGCGCGGCGCCGCGTCCGCGCTGGCCGCCGGCCGGCGGCGGCGGCGGATCGGCGGGCCTCGGCCAGTCGCCGAGCGCCTGGTGGCGGCGAGCGCGAAGCCGGCCTCCGGCGTGATGTCGCCGGTCAGCACCAGGACGGCCCGGTCCGGCCGCCAGTTGCGGTCGGTGGAAGCGCACCAGGTCGTCGCGGGTCAGCCGCTTCAGCGAGTCCGGCGTGCCGCCGGCGGCGTGGGCGAACGAGGTGCCGGCGTAGGTCACTGGCGCGGTCGCGAAGGCGGCCACCTGGCCGGGATCGCCGTAGGCGACGTCGAAGCCGTCCAGCGCCTCCTTGCGGGCCCGCTCCAGCTCCTCGGGGGCGAAGGCGGGATTGCGGGCGACGTCGGCGACAATGCCGAGGGCGGCGGCCAGCTTGTCCGGCATCACCGAGAGGCCGACCGACGAGGACTCCCAGCTCGAGCTGGCCGCCAGGTTCGCGCCCAGCGCTTCGGACTGGCGGGCGATGTCGCGGGCCGAGCGCGTGGCGGTGCCCTCGGTGACCAGCGAGGCGGTGAGGTTGGCGTCGCCGGCGAGGCGCGGCGGATCGGACGCCGCGCCGGCCTCGAAAGTGAGGCTCGCGGCCACCAGCGGCAGGTCCTCGCTGTGGCCACGATGACCCGCAGGCCGTTCGGCAGCGTGCGCTCGACCGGCGTCGGCAGCACCGCGGGCGGCTGCGCGCCGATCGGCGGCGGCGCCTGGCGCTCGGCCGCCGGCAGCAGCGCCGCGACCGGTCCGGTGTAGGGCTGCGAGGCGATCGGGGCCGGCGGCGCGGCCTCGGCCGGCGCGCCGGGCGGCTTGGCGCTCTCCGGCAGGTAGTTGATCGAGACGCGCAGGTCGTCGGGAAGGTATTTGCGCGCCACCCGCTGCACGTCGGCGGCGGTGACGGCGGCGAGCGCGGCGATGTCGGTGTTGGCGCGCTCGGCCGAGCCCTCGATCACCTGCGCGGCGGCCAGCTCGTTGGCGCGGCCGTCGATGGTCTCGCGCTGGCGGATCTCCTGGGTCAGCAGCTGGGTCTTGGCGATGTCCAGCTCGGCGGCGACTGACCGGCGCGTCGCGCAGCGCCGCGACCTGGGCCCTCAGCGCCGTTTCGACCTCGTCCGGCGTGTGGCCCTGCGGCGACGATCGCGCCGACGTAGTAACACCCGAGTTGCTGCGCGCAGGTCGGCGCTGGAGAATACCTGCGCGGCGATCTGCTTGTCGTAGACCAGGCTGTCGTAGAGCCGCGACGACTTGCCGGCGGTCAGGATCGCGTCGAGCACCTGCAGCGCCGGCGCGTCCGGATCGGAGGCCTTCGGGGCCAGCCAGGTGAGCGCGACGGCCGGCAGCGGCACGTCGGTCCCGTAGTTGGTGACCTCGCGCGGCCCGGTCCGCGCCGGCTCGCCACGGTCACCTGCGGGATCGGCGTCGCGGGGTCCTTCAGCGCGCCGAAGTACTGGTCGATCCAGGCGTCAGCTGGGCGGGGTCGAAGTTGCCGGCCACCACCAGCGTCGCGTTGTCGGGGCGGTAGAAGGTGGCGTGGAAGTTCTGCACGTCGTCGAGGGTGGCGGCGTCCAGGTTCTCGATCGAGCCGATCGCCGAGCGGTGGTACGGGTGGACGCGCGAAGCTGTCCTCCGGCAGGTCGTAGTAGAAGAGCCGCCCGTAGGGGCTGGCGAGCACCCGCTGGCGCAGCTCCTCCTCGACCACCTGCCGCTCGGAGTTGAAGTTGTCCTTGTCGACCACCAGCGTCGACATCCGCTCGCGCTTCCGCCCAGATCAGCCGCTGCAGGTCGGCTGCCGGGATCACCTCGTAGAACGCCGTGGTGTCGTCCTGGGTGAAGGCGTTGTTCATGCCGCCGACGTCCTCGGTCAGCCGGTCCATGTACTCGGCCGGCATGTCGCGGGTGGCCTTGAACATCATGTGCTCGAACATGTGCGCGAAACCGGAGCGGCCGTGCGGGTCGTTCTTGGCCCCGACGCCGTACCAGACCTGCACGGTGACGTTGGGCGTCGTGCGGTCCAGCGAGGTGATCACCTTCAGCCCGTTCGGCAGCACCCGCTCGTGGAAGTCGATCGGCGGGACGGTGGTCTGCGCGGCCGCCGCAGCGCCGCTCAACATCAGGACGAGCATCGCCATCGGGGCGAGAAACGCGCGCGGCATCGAGAACTCCGGGTGGGCTACAACCCGCATTAGCACCCGCCTGCCCGGTCGCGAACCTTACGTAACTGTCATGTTTCCGCCGCCGGTCGCAGGCGTCCGGCGTAGGCGACCAGCACGCCGAGCCAGGGGTGGGCGACGATGGCGCTGAAGCGGTAGGTCCCGTCGCGCTCAAGGCAGCGTCCACGGCAGATCGGCCCAGCCACATCGGCATGGCGAGGGGGCCGAGCCGCCAGCCCTCGTGGACCCAGGCGAAGCCGCCCTCGGTGACGCGCAGGCTGAAGGCGAACGCCGCCGGGCCGAGCCGTTCCTCGAACTGGCCGGGGCGGCCGGGAAGCAGCCGCAGCCGCGAGCGGAAGCGATGGCCGCCGAAGCGTCGGGTCCAGACCTCGGCGTCGCTGGTAGGCGCGATCTGGACCTCGGCGGGGAATCGCCCGCGGCCCGGCAGTCCGAGTGCGCGCGCCGCCAGCCAGGCGCCGAAGCCGCGCCCGGCGCTGACCACGTGGCCCTCCAGCCGCAGTGCTGCGCCGGCGTGGACCTCGCGCACAGTCGGCGGCAGCGCGTCGAACGCGTCGCCAAGTGCGCGGGGGAACAGCCCGGGGCGGTCCAGGCGCCATGTCTCCAGGCGGCTCGCGATCGGAAGGCCCGCCAGCTCGGCCAGGATATCGTCCAGTCCGACGACGCCGACGCAGATCTCGGCGCCGGTGCGCTCCAGGCGGCCATCAAGCAGCGCCCGCAGCACGGCCGAGGCGGGCGCCGAGGGTATGTCAGGCCCGCTGTCGCCCTCGGCGAGCAGCGACCAGCGCGCCAGCCGCGGCGCGCCGTCGGCGCCGATGCCATCCGCCGTCACCGCCATGCCGCCGCGCCGTGCGCCGAACCGCGCCAGCCGGGCCGCGATCGGGCGCAGCGCCGGCGCCAGCGGCCGCAGCGAGCCCAGCAGCCGCAACCGCACCGCCCATGCCGCCAGTCCCATGAGCCGCGTAAGGATGGCCGGCTCGACGCTGGCGAGGAACAGCCCCTCCTCGCGCGCTGCCGTCGGCAGCATGTCGAGGTCCGGCGTGTCGGCGAGCGCCGCCAGCCGCCGGCCAAGCCCCGGCAGGCTCACCCACCCAGCGCCCATCCACGCCCGCCGCGTCGTCCAGGCGCCGCCGCTGAAGCACCGTACGGGCTGGCCCGCCTGCGAGAGCATGGCCCGGGTCACCGATAGCGCCGGGCGACTGCGCGGCCGGCGCGATCACCGTCGTCGCTCGCCGCACCTCGCGCCAGCCGGCGGTCAGCCGCGCCAGCGCCGCGCTGCTGAGCGCTGGGGTGGAGCTGGCGGCCGTGACCGCGAGCACGCCGCGCGACCTCGCCAGCCCGTCCAGCGCCGCGGCGAAGCCGGCGACGTAGTCGCGGGCGTCGGCAAGGTCGATCCAGTGCGCGCCGGCTTCGATGACCGCCTGCGCCAGTGCAAAGGTCGCGCCCTGGAACGGTCCTGCGGCGTCGATCACCGCCCAGGGCCGCAGCGCCACGACCGTCCGTGGCTCGTCGCGGTCGACCGCGGCCGTGCTGATTGCGGCCTGGGAGGCCGCGGCCAGCCTTGCCCTCAGCGCCTCCAGCGGCTCGGCCGATCGGGCGGCCAGCACCAGATCGAGCTGCGGCCACGTCGCGAGGCGCGCCGCCAGACGGGCGCCGAACATGCCGGTCGCGCCGACCAGCACCACGCGCCGGCGTGGCGCCCCCTCGTCCACAAGGTCAGTCCGCCAGCTTCACCAGCATCTTGCCGAGGTTGGCGCCGGCCATCAGGTCGATCATCGCCGCGGCGGCGTTGCCGATGCCGTCGTAGATGGTTTCGTGGTGCTTGATGCGGCCCTCGCTGACCCACGCCGCCATGTCCGAGTTGAACGCTTCGCGCATGTCCATGAAGTCGGCCGCCGTGAAGCCGCGCAGGGTGATGCGGCCGTAGATGATGTTGGTGAGGTTGCGCACCACGGTGCGCGTGCCCGCCTCGTTGTAGCCGCTGATCATGCCGCAGACCGGCACGCGGCCCAGCACGTTCATGCCGGCCAGCGCGGCGTCCAGGTGCTCGCCGCCGACGTTGTCGAAGTAGACGTCGATGCCGTTCGGCGTCACCGCCTTCAGCTGCGGGCGCACCGGGCCGCTCTTGTAGTTGAACGCCGCGTCGATGCCGGCCACGTCCAGCAGCCAGCGCACCTTCTCGTCCGAGCCGGTCGAGCCGACCACGTAGCAGCCCTTGAGCTTGGCGATCTGCGCGGCGATCGAGCCGACCGCGCCGGCGGCGGTGGAGACGAACACCTGCTCGCCGTCCTTCAGCGCGCCGATGCGCAAGAGGCCGCCATAGGCGGTGAAGCCGGTGCCGCCCAGCACCGACATGTAGGCGCTGATCGGGATGCCGGGGGCCGGCTTCAGGGGCGCGAGGCCCTTGCCGTCGGAGACGAACGCCTCGCGAAAGCCGAAGCGGTTGTTGACGAGGTCGCCCTCCTTGAAGGTCGGGTTGCGCGACTTCTCGACCCGCCCGACCGCGCCGCCGCCGATCGCCTCGTTCAGCTCCTGCTGGACGCAAGCCGCGGCCGGATCGCCGGGTCGACGCACATCATCAGGTTGCTGACCAGCACCTCGCCGTCGCCGGGGTCGGGCACGCTGGTCTCGACCATGGCGAAGTCGGCGGCGGTCGGCGGCCCTTCCGGGCGCCGGACCAGGTGGATCTCACGGCTGGGCGTGGACATGCTCGCTCTCCATCAGGAAGGCCGCGCCGTCGCGCCGGATGCGGCCGGCGGTGGGCGCGGCGAAGTGGGTGCCGATCACCAGGATCGGCTGGTCGGCCACCTCGTCCAGCACCCGCTTGCGGGTGGCGATCGCGGCGGCCTTGTCGCTGTCGAAGCCGGCGCCCACTCCGGGTGCGCGATCTGGCAGGGGTGGTGCATGATGTCGCCGGTGATCATCGCCCGCTCGCCTTCGCTCTCGATCAAGAGGCTGACGTGGCCGGGCGTGTGGCCGGTGGTGGGCGTCAGGCGCAGCTCCGGCGAGATGCGGTGGTCCATATCGACCAGTTCGGCGAGGCCCGCGTCGAAGATCGGCTTGACCGAGTCGCTCATGATCGCCGGCGCCTCGCCGTCGGCCTCGACGATCCAGTGCGCGTACTCGTCGCGGCCGATCAGGTAGCGGGCGTTGGGGAAGGTCGGGACCCAGGCGCCGTCCTTCAGCATGGTGTTCCAGCCGACGTGGTCGACGTGCAAGTGGGTGCAGAGCACCATGTCGACCTGCTCGCGGTCCAGCCGGCGGCGGCGAGCTCGCCGAGGAAGTTGGTCGCCAGCGGCTTGCCGCCGACCAGGCTGCGCGGCTTGTCGTTGCCGACGCAGGTGTCGACCACCAGCCGCAGGCCCGGCGCCTCGACCAGCAGCGCGTGGATCGAGACCTTCAGCGCCCCGTCCTCGGGCCGCACGAAGTTCGGATAGAGCCAGGGCGTGGCCTTCAGCGCCTCCGGCGTGGCCTCCGGGATGAACGGCGCCTCGGCGCGATAGCGCGTGTTGAACTCGATCTCGACGACCCGGGTGATCTTCACCCGCCCGACCTGCCACGTAAGCATGCAGCGCCTCTCCTTCGGCTTTTTTGGAACCCTAGCACCCGAGTAGCCCTCGCCCCACCGCAGAGTGGGGAGAGGTGGCCCGAGCGCGAAGCGGTCGGGTCGGTGAGGGGCGCTTGTCGCCGAAGGCGCCAAGCCGGCGAAGCCGCATTCGCGCTACGCGCGCTCGCCGCTGGCGCGCCGAGCACCCCCTCACCCGGTCGGGCGCTCCGCGCCCGCTCGACCTCTCCCCCACTCTTCGGTGGGTGAGAGGGTTACTCGAAGGAGGAGCGGTTGCCCCGACGCCGATTCTCCGCCAGATCGGGGCCAAGGAGCCAGACGTGGGCCTTGCCACTTTCGAGACCGATGGACGCTGCGCCTGGGCCAATCCCAAGGAGCCGCTCTACGTCGCCTATCATGACGAGGAGTGGGGCGTGCCGGAGTACGATCCGCGGGCGCTGTGGGAAAAGCTGGTGCTGGACGGGTTCCAGGCGGGCCTCGCCTGGATCACCATCCTGAAGAAGCGCGAGGCGTTCCGCGCCGCGTTCGCGGGCTTCGACCCGGAGGTGGTGGCGCGCTACGGCGAGGCCGATCGCGCGCGGCTGATGGCCGACGCCGGCATCGTGCGCTCCAACGCCAAGATCGATGCGGCGATCGACGGCGCGCGGCGCTATCTGGCGCTGCGCGACGCCGGCGAGGATTTCACGCAGTTCCTCTGGAGCTTCGTCGGCGGCGCGCCGATCCAGAACCGCTGGACGGCCATGAGCGAGGTTCCGGCGCAGACGCCCGAGGCCGCGGAGATGTCCAAGGCTTTGAAGGCCAAGGGCTTCAAGTTCGTCGGCCCGGTGATCGTCTACGCCTTCATGCAGGCGGTCGGCATGGTCAACGACCATGTGGTCACCTGTCCGCGCCACGCGGCGGTGGCCAAGCTCGCGAGGGCGGGCTGATGCCGCACCTGCGGCTGGAGAAGAGCTCGCCCGGGCCGGTTTGCGGCGTCGACGAGGCCGGCCGCGGGCCCTGGGCCGGGCCGGTCAGCGCCGCCGCCGTGATCCTGAAGCCGCGCAAGGTGCCGAAGGGCGTCGACGACTCCAAGAAGCTCTCGGCCAGGCGCCGCGAGGAACTGGAGGTCGAGATCAAGGCGACGGCGGTGGCCTGGGGTGTCGGCTTCGCCTCGGTCGAGGAGATCGCCTCCCTGAACATCCTGCACGCCACCGGCCTCGCCATGCGCCGCGCGGTCGAGGCGATGGCGGTGGCGCCGGTGTTCGCGCTGGTCGACGGCAACTACCGCTTCGAGTTGCCGTGCGAGGTGAGGACGGTGGTGGGCGGCGACGCCATCTCCGCCTCGATCGCCGCCGCCTCGATCCTCGCCAAGACGGCGCGCGACCGGCTGATGGCGCAGATGGACGAGGTCTATCCCGGCTACGGCTTTTCCGGCCACAAGGGCTACCGCGCGCCGATCCACGCCGAGGCGCTGCTGCGGTTGGGGCCCTGCCCGCTGCACCGCATGGCCTGGGGCCCGGTGCGGCTGGCGCTGATGGGCAAGGACCCGATGCTGGCGTTCGAGGACGCCATGCAGGCCGAGCTGCCGTTCGACGACCAGCTCGGTTGAGCGGACCCTAGATCGGGAGCATCCCGGTGGCGGCGATGCCGAGCAGCACGGCGACCAGCATGCCGCCGGCGAAGATGGCGAGGTCGGAGAGCGTAAGCCCATGGCGGGGAATGCGCGGCGGCTGTGGCGGCGCCTGCCAGATGGACACTGAAAACCTCCCTTGGGGCGCGGACTGACTGGTTGCGCCTTGCAGCTTTGGGAACGCTCTGGCGGTCGGTTCGATCCCTGGAGTAAGGCTGGTCCGAGCAGGGTTGCTCGGGTAGTTAAGCCCGCCTTAACCGGGGCCGCCAATGGTTCGCGCCAGTTCTAAGAGCGAGGCGATGGCGTCCAGGAAAGCCGCGGGAAGGGCCGCCGATGCGGGCCGCATCGTCCTCGGCGAGTGCGTCGCCGAGATGGCGAAGCTGCCGGACCGGTCGGTCGACCTGGTGTTCGCCGACCCGCCCTACAATCTGCAGCTCGGCGGCGAACTGCTGCGCCCCGACAATTCCCGGGTCGACGCGGTCGACGACGACTGGGACCAGCTTCGCCTCGTTCGAGGCCTACGATCGCTTCACCCGCGACTGGCTGACGCCAGGCGCGGCGCGTGCTGAAGGACGAGGGCGCGCTCTGGGTGATCGGCAGCTACCACAACATCTTCCGCGTCGGTTCGGCGCTGCAGGACCTCGGCTTCTGGATCCTCAACGACGTGGTCTGGCGCAAGTCGAACCCGATGCCGAACTTCAAGGGCACCCGGTTCACCAACGCCCACGAGACGCTGATCTGGGCCGCCAAGAGCCGCGGCGCGCGGCGCTACACCTTCAACTACGACGCCATGAAGGTCGCCAACGACGACCTGCAGATGCGCTCGGACTGGACGCTTGCCGCTGGCCACCGGCGAGGAGCGGGTGAAGGACGCCGCCGGCGCCAAGGCCCATCCCACCCAGAAGCCCGAGGCGCTGCTGCACCGGGTGATCCTCGCCACCACCAGGCCGGGCGACGTCGTCCTCGATCCGTTCTTCGGGGTCGGCACGACCGGCGTCGGTGGCCAAGCGGCTCGGCCGCCGGTTCATCGGCATCGAGCAGAACCCCGGCTACGTCTCGCTGGCGCGCAGCCGCATCGAGCAGGTGATCGTCTCCGCGCCGTCCGACCTCGAGGTCACCGGCTCCAAGAAGGACGAGCCGCGCATCCCGTTCGGCCAGATCGTCGAGGCCGGCTACCTGCACCCCGGCGACGAGGTCTTCTGCCCCAAGGGCCGCACCCGCGCCAAGGTGCGCGCCGACGGCAGCCTGGCGATCGGCGACGCTCACCGGCTCGATCCACAAGCTGGGCGCCATGGTGCAGTCCGCCGCCCGCCTGCAACGGCTGGACCTACTGGCACATCCGCACCGACGCGGGGCTGCGGCCGATCGATGTGTTGCGCGCCAAGGCGAGGGCGGACGGGGCGGCCTAGCTGAACACTCCATCCTCCCCCACGGGGCCTTGCGGGGGTGAGGATTAAGCCTGGTCGAAGCCGCCCTCCGGGGCGACGCCGTCGGGGGTGGCGATCAGGCGCTTTGGCACCAGCAGCAGCGTCGGCAGGATCAGCGCGTAGACCGCGGTGATCGCGATCACGCAGACGGTGAAGGTGTGGAACGTCTCGTAGAGTTTCTCGACCCGAGCAGGTTGCCGGCCTGGCTGATCACTGCATAGAGCGCGTTGGAGGCCATCAGCAGGGTGCCCTCCAGCCCCTTGGGGCACGAGCGGATCATCAGGTCGAGGTAGGCGGCGGTGGCGACGCCGCCCATCAGGCCGGAGGCGAAGCCGCCAAGCAGCGCCGCCGGCACCGTCTTCACGAACAGCAGCGGCACCATCTGCGGCACCGCGGCTACCGTACCCCACAAGAGCAGGGTGCGCAGCGGCACACGCCGGCATAGCCAGCCGAACAGCAGGAAGGTCGGGATGAAGCCGCCGGCGAACCAGAAGTTCCACAGCGTCGCCTGCGCGTCGGTGGCGTGCAGCGTGTTCTGCAGGTGGAACTGCAGCGCCGTGCCCGCGCCGGGCGCGAAGTTCCACAGCACCCAGATCGCCAGCGCCGGCCAGATCGGGTAGTGGCGCACTAGCCGCGCGATGTCCTTCAGCGGCTGGATCTTGGCTCGTCCTCGGCGTGCACGTTGTCGTAAACGATCTTCGGGTCGGCGAGATCGCGAACAGCGCGAAGATGCCCGGCATTGATGATGCCGCCGAGAGGGCGAGAAAGCTGGCGCGACGTAAGCAGCAACTCTTGAAGTGATGAGCTTGATGTGGCGCTGGCGTCGCCGGCAGGTGGTCGCCGATGCTCTGCAACGTCGTCCGCCATCCTGGTGCTGCCGCTGGGCATGGGTGACGCCTGCTGGCCGGGCCATGGTGGCGCAGGCCCGTACCGGCTCAAGCAGAGGAGCCAGCAGCGGCTGCCGGAATGGGAGGGGCGATGAGCTGAGAGCGATGCGT
>CAVPBP010000006.1:0-451746 GCA_963701905.1 uncultured Pseudomonadota bacterium
CTGGCCAGCCCGGCCACGCCGGAAGCCGTCTACTGGGCGGTCCGGGCCGCGCGCGACGCGGCGCGGTCGAGTGGCCCGCCCCGGCCTACGCGGAGGTGTGAGGATGGACTGGCTCGCGCGGTGCAGCAGCTGCGGCACGACGGGCAGCCCGGCGTGCTCGTGACCGTCATCGAGGTGCGCGGCCACGCGCCGCGCGAGGCCGGCGCCAAGATGGTGGTGAGCCGCGAGGCCAGCTGGGGCAGCGTGGGCGGCGGCAACTTGGAGGCGACGGCCGTCGCCCGGGCCAGGGAGCTGATCTCGTCCGGGGCCGTGGCGCCGGAGATCCGCGAGATGCAGCTCAGCCCGCACGCGCGCACCGAGCACGGCCGCCAGTGCTGCGGCGGCTCCGTCCGGCTGCTGTTCGAACCGCTCGCGGCCCGGCCGGTCATCGCCCTGTTCGGGATCGGGCACGTCGGCTACGAGCTGGCCCGGATCCTGTCCAGGCTGCCGGTCCAGCTGCTGCTTGCCGACTCGCGCGCCGGGCAGCTTGACCGGGTCCGGCTCGCGGACGTGATCGACGGCACCGCCGACGTCAGCATCCGCCACACGCTGCTCGGCGAGCAGGTGCTCGAGCAGCTGCCCGGGGAGCGCACGTCGTGATCATGACGCACGATCACGCGGAGGACTACGCCCTGTGCGACGCGGCGCTGCGCCTGCGCGCAGCCGCTTGGCAGCATCGGCCTGATCGGCTCGAGCGTGAAGTGGGCCCGGTTCCGGGCACAGCTCGCCGCCGCGGGGCACAGCCCGGCGGCGATCGGCCGGATCACCTGCCCGATCGGCCAGCCCGGTATCACCGGCAAGGACCCGGCCGTGATCGCCGTCGCGGTCGCCGCCGCCCTGCTGCAGCGGCTGCCCGCTGCCGGGAAAGCACTGCCCGGGAAAGCTGGGTGACCGCGTGACCATCTACGCCGGCACGATCGTTGACACGCCGGGTGACCCGTTCGACGGCGACCCGGCCGACGCGCTGGCGGAGGCCGGCGCCGTGTGCGTCCGCGAGGGCGTCATCCGCGCCCGGGGCACGCTGGCCGCGCTGCGCGCCGAGTACCCAGGCGAGCCGGTGACCCGGCTGCCGGACGGGATGCTCGTCCCTGGCTTCGTCGACACGCACGTCCACTTCCCGCAGATCCGCGCGATCGGCGGCCTGGGCATGCCGCTGCTTGACTGGCTGGAGCAGTGTGCCCTGCCGGAGGAGAGCAGGCTCGCCAGCCAGGCGTACGCGCGCGAGGTGGCCGAGGAGTTCCTCCGCGGCCTGCTCGCCTCCGGGACGACCAGCGCGCTCGTGTTCGGATCGCACTTCGCGTCCGCCATGGAGGAGCTGTTCGCCGCGGCCGAGCGCCACGGCCTGAACATCACCTCGGGCCTGGTGCTCAGCGACCGGATCCTGCGCCCCGACCTGCTGCAGACACCGCGGGCCGCGCTGGCCGACAGCACCAGCCTGATCGGCCGCTGGCATGGCCGCGGCCTGCTGCGGTACGCGGTCACGCCGCGCTTCTCGCTGTCCGCGTCGAACGAGATGCTTGACGTCTGCGCGCAGCTGCTCGAGGCCGGCGTCTGGTTCACCTCGCACGTCAACGAGAACGTCGCCGAGGTCGCCGCGGTGGCCGGGCTGTTCCCCCGCGCGCGGCACTACCTGGACACCTACCGCCGCCACGGCCTGGTCACCAAGCGCAGCGTCTTCGCGCACAACGTTCATCCCAGCGACGCCGAGCTTGAGGTGCTCGCCGAGCACGGTGCCTCGGTCGCGCACTGCCCGACAAGCAACTGCGCGCTTGGCAGCGGGCTGTTCCCGTTGCGCAGGCACGTCGAGCACGGCATCGGCATCGCGCTCGGGTCCGACGTGGGCGCGGGGGCGGGCCTGTTCCTGCCCAAGGAGGCGCTGCAGGCCTACTTCATCCAGCAGCTGCTCGGCAGGCACGGGCTGAACCTGACCCCGGTTCACCTGCTCTACCTGGTGACCCGGGCCGGCGCCCGGGCGCTCGGGCTCGAGACGTGGTGGGTGACTTCTCGGTGGGCAAGCACTTCGACGCGGTATGGCTGCGGCCTGCCGCGGGCAGCACGCTGGCGGTCAACCTCAAGCACGCCCGCGACACGACCGACGCGCTGGCCAGGATCTTCTCCCTGGCCACGGCGGCGGACGTGGCAGGCGTGTGGACCCGGGGCGTGGCCCGCCAGGAGCTCATCCCGGCGAGGCAGCAGGTAGTGTCTGGCGCTGTGAGCCTGGCCTCGTTCAACGCGGCGGCGACCGAGGACGCGGTCGCCGTGATGATGTCCTGCTGCTCGTCCAGGCGGTTCGCCGCCGCGATGACGGCCGGCCGGCCGTACCCTTCCTTCGCCGCGGCTCGAGGCGGCGATCACGGCCGCGTTCGAGTCGCTTGACTGGGCGGACGTCCTCGAGGCCATCGCCGGGCACCCGCGGATCGGCGACCGCGCCGCCGGCCAGTCCGCCGCCGAGCAGTCGGGGGTCGCCGACTCGTCCCGCGCCGCGCTGGCCGACGGGAACCGTGCGTACGAGGAACGTTTCGGCCACGTCTTCCTCATCTGCGCCACCGGGCTCAGCGGCGAGGAGATGCTGGCGGCTCTCCGCGAGCGGCTGGACAACGACCCTCATGCAGAACGGAAGGTGGCTACGACCGAGCTCCGCAAGATAACCGTGCTCCGGGTGCGGAAGGCGCTGGGTTCATGACCGTCTCCACGCACGTTCTCGACGCGAGCGCGGGCAGCCCGCGGCTGGCGTCGCCGTGTCGCTGTCGTTCGCCGGGCCCTCCGGCGGCTGGGTGCCTGTCGAGTCGGGCGAGACCGACGGGGACGGCAGGCACCGGTTCGGGGCGGCGACGGAGCCGGGGGTGTACCGGCTTACGTTCGGCACGGGGGCGTACTTCGCCGCGCGCGGCGTGGCGGCGTTCTACCCGGAGGTGACGATCACGTTCACCGTGACCGATGCCGGCGTCCATTACCACGTGCCGCTGCTGCTCTCGCCGTTCGCCTACTCCACCTACCGCGGCAGCTGACGCCGGCGGGTGTTCCTCCGCGGGCGGCCGGCCTCCTCCCCCCCTCCTCCTCTTCCCCTCCCCCCCTTCCTCCCCCCCTCCTCCCTCTCTTCCTCCCTCTCTATGTTCCTTATAGTTGCATTGCAACTAGTTGCATGTCAACTAGTAACGTTGCCTCTATGATGGCAGCCATGACGCAGACCGTCCGCAGTTCCCCGCTCGCGCTTACCGTGCTCGGCATGCTGCACACGCAGCCGCTGCACCCGTACGGCATCCAGCGGCTGATCAAGCAGTGGGGCAAGGACCAGGTGGTCAACGTCGGGCAGCGCACCGCCCTGTACCGGACCATCGAGCGGCTGGAAGAGGGCGGGCTTGTCGCGGTCCGGGGGACTGGACGGGACCAGCAGTACCCGGAGCGGACCGTCTACGAGATCACCGACGCCGGCCGGACGGCGACCAGGCAGTGGCTGGAGGAGATGCTGGCGGAGCCAAAGCGGGAGTACCCGGAATTCCCCGTCGCCCTCTCGCACCTGATGATGCTCACCCCCGCCGAGGCACTTGACCAGCTGGAACTCCGCGAGCAGGCGCTCGCTGCGCTGCACGCCGGGCTTGAGGCCGGCCTCGCCGCGACCGCGGGCCTGCCGCGCGTGCTCAACCTGGAGTCCGAGTACATGGCCGCCACGTCGGCGGCCCAGCTCGCCTGGCTGCGCTCGGTCATCGCGGACCTGCGCTCGGGCCGGCTGGCCTGGTCCGAGCAGGAACTGCTCGCCACGGCACTCGGCGACGCGCAGGCTGCGCGTGACAGTGCCTAGGCCTGGCACACGTCCGCTCGGCACGGCCTATACCGCGCTGGCCGCGACGGCGTGGTCGCTGGCCGGGATCCTCCAGCGCCAGCTGCACATGAGCCTGGCCTCGCAGCTGGCCGGGCGCGCGGTCTTCGCGTCCCTCGCCGTGTTCGTCTTCGTCGCGGTGGCGGAGCGCGGCCGGGTGATCCCCGCCTTCCGCGCCATCGGCCGGCCAGGACTGGTCGGTGGCGGTGCTGATGACGATTTCCTCGGGATCGTTCATCACCGCGCTCAGCATCACTCCGGTCGCGGACGTCATGGTCATCCAGGCGCTCGCCCCGCTCGCGGCCGCGCTGCTCGGCATGCTCGCCGGAGAGCCGGTACGCCCGCGGACCTGGGCGGCGATGGGCGTCGCGGTCGGCGGCTTCGCGGTGATGGCCGGTGCCCCGAGTCGTCCCGGCCTGCCCGGCATGGCCTTCTCCTTCATCGCGATGCTTTGCTACGCCGCGACGATCGTGGTCGCCCGGCGCAAGGCCGAGGTGTCGATGGCCCCGGCAACATGCCTGTCGCAGGTCCTGGTGTTCGCCGTCTTCGCCCCGTTCGCCCACGTCAGCGAGATGGGCGGGGCCAACCTCGGCTATCTGGCGCTGATGGGCGTCGTCCAGATGGGACTTGCCCTGTTCTTCCTGTCGCTGGGCGCGCGGCTCATTCCGGCGGTCGAGGTGGCGCTGATCGCACAGCTGGAGAATGTGCTAGGCCCGCTGTGGGTCTGGCTGGCCGGCCTCGAACGCCCGTCCGTCCCCACGGTCATCGGCGGCGCCGTCGTCATCGGCGCCGTGGCCCTGCAGGTAACCCAGGGCAGCGGTGCACTTGACAGGCTCCGGCGGCCGCCGAGTGACCTGCTAGGAGATCTCACAGATCCGGAAGCGAGCACCGAACCAGCCAGCCAGTGCTAACGCGGGGACTGTGACTGCGCACACTTAGGGCATGACTATGCAGCCCACGGATGCCCTGGGCATCTGCCCCTTCACGGTCGAGCGGCCGGTCATGTGGCAGCGATGGGAACGGCTCACGTTCCTGCACTGGCGGTTTCAGGCGCCCGACGTGCAGCGGCTGCTGCCGGCCGGCCTGGAGGTCGAGACTCACGACGGCGCGGCGTGGGTCGGCCTTGTGCCGTTCTACATGCGGGTCGGCGCACCTGGCGGCCAGCGGATTCCCTGGGTATCCAATTTCTGCGAGACGAACGTGCGCACCTACGTCCGCGACAAGGCGGGGCGGTCAGGCATCTGGTTCTTCTCCCTCGACGCAGCCCGTCTTGGTGCCGTCGTCACCGCGCGGATCACGCCTTACCGCCTGCCGTACTTCTGGTCGTCAATGCGGCTAGGAGAACGCGGCAACGAGATCGCCTACCTGTCCCGCCGCCGCTGGCCCGGCCCGCGCCCGGTCACCAGCCGCCTCCGCATCGGCATCGGGCCGGCGATCGCGCCCGCCGACGTCACGCCACTCGAGCACTTCCTGACGGCCCGCTGGGTGCTGTTCAGCGTCACCGGGAGCCGCGCGGTCTCCGCCCGCGCCTGCCACCAGCCCTGGCCGCTGCACCGCGCCCAAGCGCTGGTCTTGGAAGACCACCTCATCACCAGCGCCGGCCTGCCCGCCCCAGAAGGTGAGCCGCTTGTGCACTACTCACCCGGGGTGGACGTCGCCATCGGCCGTCCCGAACCCTGACGAGCGGGCCTGCGGAGCGGCTCGGCTTGGTGGACGCCGGCCGCCGGGCCGCCTAGTCTCAGGCTGATGATGGCGACGATGCCTGCCACGTCGACCGGCGTGGACGTGGCCAGGCGGCTGATGGACGACGGCTATGCCGTCGTGACCGGCATGATGACCCAGGACGGCGTGCAGGGTGCCCACGCCGACCTGGACCGGCTGCTGCGCAGCACCCGGACCGGGCGGAACTCCTTCGAGGGATTCGGCACGCAGCGGATCTACGCGCTGTTCGCCAAGACCCGCGTGTTCGATGCGGCCGCCACCCACCCGTTGCTGCTCGGCGTCCTCGACCAGGTGCTTGGCCATTACCAGCTCAGCGCACCGGTCGGCATCTGCATCGGGCCGGGTGAAAAGGCGCAGGTCCTGCACAGGGACGACGCCATCTACCCGGTGCCTGAGCCGCATCCGCCGCTGGTGGTCAACACCATGTGGCCGCTGGATGAGTTCACCGCGGAGAACGGGGCCACCAGGTTCATACCCGGTAGCCACCGGTGGGCGCCTGGCCGGCGGCCAGGCCCGGACGATCCGGTGGAGACTGCCGTCATGTCCCCCGGCTCGGCCCTGTTCTACCTGGGCAGCCTCTGGCACGGAGGTGGTGCGAACCAGGCTCGCCGCCCGCGGCTCGGCGTGATCCTGGAGTACGCGGCAGGCTGGCTGCGGCCACAGGAGAACCATTGCCTGGCCGTTCCCCGTGACGTCGTTCGTGACCTGCCGGAACGTCTACAGGAACTGCTCGGCTACAACATTTACCCGCCGTTCGTCGGGTATGTCGACGGCAGCCACCCGCGCCGGGTGCTTGGCCCATGAGCATGACTGAGGCAGATCCGCTGGAGTCCCTCCGCCGCCGCAGCAGCGAGAAGTGGGGCAGGTTCCCCGCCGACGTTCTGCCGATGTTCGTGGCTGAGATGGACTTTCCGCTCGCGCCCGAGATCAAGGCCGCGTTGCGGGAAGCGATCGAGGCCGGGGACACCGGGTACGTCAACCCGCACGACACCCGCGCGGCGGCTGCGTTCGCCGGATTCGCCCAGGACACGTGGGGATGGTCACCGCCGGTGCACCGCATGGGGGTTACCACCGATGTCAGCGTGGTCATCGTGGAATCGCTGCGCCGCCTTATCCCGGCCGGCGGCGGGCGTGATCATCACGCCGCCGGTCTACCCGCCGTTCTTCGCCCTCGTGCCGCGAGGCCGGCGGCACCGTCGTGGAGGTCCCACTGCTCGACGACGGGACCGCGTACGCGCTCGACCTCGACGGCATCGACCGGGCGCTGGGCGCGGGCGCGCGCGGGGTACTGCTGTGCAACCCGCATAACCCCGTCGGGCTGGTGCACAGCCGCGAGCAGCTCGCGGAACTGTCGGCGATCGTGGCCCGGCACGGCGGGTTCGTGGTCAGCGATGAGATCCACGCGCCGCTCACCCACAGCGGGCACGCCTTTACCCCGTACCTGACCGTGTCCGACGAGGCCAGGGAGCACGGCATAGCGGCCGAGTCGGGCAGCAAGGCGTTCAACCTGGCCGGGCTGAAGACCGCGTTCTTCGTGGCAGAGTCGGACCGCATGACGAAGCTGATCACCTCGCTGCCCGAGGAGGTCACGTTCCGGGCCGGCCTGTTCGGCCTGATCGCCACCCGGGAGGGCTTTGCCCGCAGCCGCGGGTGGCTGCAGGCGACCGTCGCCGCGATCGAGCACAATGTCGCCGTACTGGAAGAGCAACTGGCCGCCAGCCTTCCGGCGGTGCGGCTGCGCCGCCCGGACGCCAGCTACCTGGCCTGGCTCGACATGTCCGCGCTCGGCTGGGGAGACGACCCGGCGCAGTTCGCAGCTCGAGCACGCCAAGGTGGCGCTGTCCAGCGGTCCCGCGTTCGGGTCGCAGGGCGCCGGTTACGCCCGCATGAACCTCGGCTGCGCACCCGGCACGATCACCGAGGCGGTCACGCGGCTCGCCCGGGCCGCGGGCTAGAGCCCAGCGGTTACCGGTTCCTGCCGGGTTTCTATCACCGGTTCATCGCTAGGACGTTGGCGAGGGCTGAGTCGATCGGGGTGGGCGCGAGGCCGAACTCCCGCTCGGTCACGCTGGAGTCGATGGTGAACGCGCGAGCGCCACTGGTAGTAGGTGTGCCGCAGCTCCTTGACGGTCGGGCTGAACAGGCCCGCCGCCCACAGCGCGGGGTAAGGCATCGACGTGAGGCGCGGAGCCGGCGCCGCCGTTCAGCTCGGTGAACCTGGTGGCCAGCTCGCGCACGGTGAGCGGCGGGTTGGTCGGCACCAGCCAGCCTCGCCCCCATGCCCGCTCCGTAGTGGCGACGGTGACCAGGGTGGCCGCCACGTCACGGACCGACGTCCAGCTGTGCGGGACGTCGAGGTTCGCGGGCACAAACGCGCGCTGGCCGGCCAGCAGCGGCTTGGCGAGCACGAAGCTGAAGATCGAGTTGGCCTCGATGTAGTCGCTGGCGCGCACCTCGGTGGCGCGGATCTTTCCGGCTTGGTGCGCGGCGAGCGCGTCGCGCCACATGTCGGCCCGCAGCTTCAGCTTGGGTTGCGTCGCGGCCAGCGGCGTAGCGTCGGTAATCGGCCCGGCCACCGGCCCGTAGCCGTAGACGTTGCAGGCGGTGGCCAGTACCGCGCCGCTCGACTCGGCCGCGCGCAGCAGGGCCTGGTTCAGCGGCGGCCAGTCGGTAAGCCACTGGTGGTAGGGGGGATTCGCGCAGTTGTACAGCGCGACGGCTCCCTTGGCGAGCTCGCTGAGCCGCGCTGAGTCGGTCGCGTCCGCGGCCACCCGCTCGACCTCCGGACGCTCCGGGCCGGTTCCCCGCCGGGTAATTACCCGGACCTGCTCGCCGCGGTCGGCCAGCAGGCTGGCGGTGGCGGAGCCGACCGGGCCGGCTCCGACGATCACGTGCAACATTTCAGACCCCTAGTCTCGATTGAGAGCGGTGCTCTCGAATGAGACCAGTGTGCGCGGCGGCCCGGCCCGAGTGTCAAGAGCAGTGCTCTCGAATGTGTGCAGGGATCTGGCCCCGGTTGTCCCGGCAAGGGCGCGCCCGCGCGCACGGCGGGTTCAGTACTCGCCCTTGATCACGAAGAAGGAACCGCGGATCACTCCGGCAAGCCGTGACTTCTGGCGCGCGAACTTAAAGCTTGGTGCCAGTTCCTCGGGGATTTCCATGCCTTCCGAGAGCTTGAACCCGACAGCGCGCTTCCCTTCGGCCGCGATGGTGTACATCACGTTGACGGACAAGCCGGACTCGTAGAACACGTAGGCCATACGGATACCGTCCACCTCGAAAGAGGTCACCTCGAGCGGGCGGGCGGAGATGACGAGCCCGCGCTCGTCGGCGAGGATGCGGTTCACCCAGTCGAGCGTCTCCGGTTCCTCGCTGGCGGGGCTCACGGTGAAGACGTGATCGTACTTGTTCTTGAAGTAGCGCGCCTCGTTAGCGCGCAGGCCAGCGAGTGCCTTCGCGACTGGTGATGAGTCCAGGCCGACGGTGGACACGTTCTCGAAGTCGACGACGTACGGCATGTGCCCTCCCCATGACGATCTATGAAGTCAACGGTACCGGCGTGCCCGCGCGGCAGTTGCGCTGAATACCCCTCATCATCTCCGTTATCTCCATTTCGCGGACGTGTGATTATGCCACTATTGACTCGGTGCCGTTATCGAACCGTTGCGAATTCGGGCAATCCGGGGCGTACGGACACTCGTACTCAAATTGATCCCGTTCCCAGTTGTTCACCAGCGGATATTGGGTCCCCTCCAGCAGGCCGCGCACGTCACATAGGAGGTCTTTTCTTGGAAGCGGTCATTAACGAGAAGTTCGACAGCGTGGACACCATCTGCGCCTACCTCCGCTCCCGGGAAGGGACAAGCAAGGCAGGCAGCCGTGGGTGAGGCAGCGGCCAAGGCGAGGCGACTGCTGCGCTCAGCGGAGGCCATTGGCTACTGGCTGGCCGAGGCGCCGCTGCTCGCGCTGCTGCCAGCCGGCCTCGCCTACCGTGCCGCCTGCTTGCGGGCCGACTGGGCATTCCGTTCCTGGCCAGAAAAGCACGGCGAGGTAGTGCGTAACCTGCGCCAGGTGCTCGGAGAGGAACTCAGCCAGCACGAGGCTGAGCGTGTGGCCAGGGACATCTTCCGGATCCGCAGCTGTGAGGTCATCGACCTGATGCGGCTAAGGGGCCGGGCCCGGTCCCTGGGGAAACTGGTCGAGATCCGCGGTCGCGAGCACCTGGACGCCGCGCTGGCCGCGGGCAAGGGCGCCATACTCTGCAGCGCCCACTTCGGTTCCTACGACTGCGCCTTCTCGCTGCTCAATGCCAGCGGGTTCCCGGTCACCAGCATCGGGCGCTGGTGGTGGAATTACCCGCCCGAGGGGTCGTCCGCCGTGCGGCGGATGTGGGACTTCGTGTTCGCCCGGCGCGTGCACCGCCACAGGCAGCGGCCGAATATCGAGCCGTGGCCGGGCCGGGTTCAGGTCGCGCTGCAGGCCGCGGCCGTGCTGCGCGGCAACGAGGTGCTGACGATCTGCAGCGAAGCCCCGCCGCTAGACGCGGAGCTGAACCGCACCATCGAAGTGCCCTTCCTCGGGCGGCAGGCCAGGTTCCTGCCGGGGGTGGTAACCCTCGCCCAGGTGACCGGCGCCCCGGTCCTCATGATTTCCGTGCACCGCGCGGCGGACTACCGTCACCAGGTGCTGGAAATCTCGCCTCCGGTGCCGATGGAAGGCGAGACGGCGACCGCCTTCGAGCGCTGCGTGGCCGCGATAGGTGCCGCTATCACGGCACACCCCGCTGAATGGGATTTCTGGTTCGAAGCGGACGACCTGGCCCGCCTCGGGCTGCTCCGGGATACCCACCCGGCGGCCTCTGGCGGCTCAGCCTGACGTGACGATGGTCCGCCGCGGGCGGACCGGCCGGGCGGGGACTTCGCTGTCTCAGGCCTAACCGCCAGTGACGCGGAGCGGGAGCGTCCGCGGGCCGCGGACCTGCCCGGTGGACCAGGTCACCGCCGCGGGGTCGGCGAGGGTGAACTCGGGGAAGCGCTCGAGCCATGCTCCCAGCGCGACCCGGAGCTCCATACGGGCCAGGTGGGATCCCAGGCAGCGGTGGATGCCGAGACCGAACGCGGCGTGCCGGTTGACCGCCCGGTCGATGACGACCTCGTCGGCCCGGTCAAACTGCGCCGGGTCGCGGTTGGCCGCCGGGTAGCACATCAGGATCCAGTCGTCGGCTTTCATGTCGGCCCCGCGCCAGTGCATGTCTTCCTTGGCCATCCGCGCCATGGTGACCGGCGCGTAGGCCCGCAGGAACTCCTCGATCGCGGTCGGCAGCAGGCCGGGGTCGGCGGCGAGCCTGCGGCGGTCCTCCGGGTTCCTCGCCAGGTGCCACAGGGAGGCGCCGATCGCGCTCCAGGTCGTATCGATGCCGGCGATGAGCAGCAGTGTCATCGTGCCGATGATGTGCGGCGGGTCGAGCCTGCGCGCCGTCGAGCTCCGCGTTGATCAGGTACGTCGTGAGGTCGTCCCGCGGGTCGCGCAGGTGGTCCTGGACCTGCGCGAGCAGGTAGTGAAACAGCGCCGACATCCGCGTGGTGCGCTGCTCGGGCGGCAGGTTGACGCCTTCCAGCGTGTTCTTGACGAACTCGGCGGAACCGCGGCGCGTCCTGCGGCGGGAACCCGAGGATGCCGGCTATTACCCGCATCGGGATGTGCTGCGCGTAGTCGCGGGCGGCGTCGACGACGTCCTGGCCGGCGAGCGCGTCGATGAGCGAGTGGCACAGTTCCGCCGTCGCGGGCTCCTGCTTGGCGACCGCCGTCTTGGTGAACCCGGGGAGCAGCAGCCTGCGCGCCTCATGGTGGAACGGGGGGTCGGAGGTGATCGGCGGCGAGCCGCCGGCCGGCGCCAGGTCTCGCGGCGGCCGGAAATTGCCCGCGATGACCGCCCGAGAGGAAAAGCGCTCGGTGTCGTGCGCGATGGCTTCGACGTCCGCATAGCGCGTGGGCAGCCAGGCGCCGCCGAACCGCTCCGTGTGCGCGATCGGGCAGCGCTGCCGCAGGTCGTCCTGGATGGGGTAGGGGTCGGCGGCCCACACGGGATCGAGGTGGGAGAAGTCGGTCGCCCAGTCGCTGACCGGGCCGGTGACGATCGCGCTGCGGGTGCCGGCGGGCCCGCCGCGCCGGTTAAAGCCGTCTTGGGCGAAGCGGTCATCGACGGCCATGTCACGCTTCCCCGGTCAGCTCGATCGCCAGCTCGGGGCAGTTCGCCGCCGCGAGGCGAGCGTCGCCCTCCCGGCCCGGCGGCACGGTGCCGTCGCCCGCGACCGTTCCGTAGCCCTCGTCGTCCTCGCCGAACAGGTCGGCCGCGATGTCGTAGCAGCGGCCATGGCCCTGGCAGCTGCTAGCGTTGATTTGCACCTTCACCGGGACGTTTACCTCTTCGCGTTGGCGACGGTACAGGAATAATCGTGCCGATTGATCGGGAAAGCTAGCGCATAGGGTAATACATTCACTATCACATATCCGGTACGTGGCGCCCGGTTGTCAGGCTTTTCTGTTTAGGCTCTGGCAATGGCCGATCTTCCGCGGCACTACGTCATCAGAGAGCGGCCCCCCGCGCGGGGCGTCTTCGCTTGATGAACCACTGATCGCCTCGTTTGGCCTGGTGCCGTGCGAACTTGCGGGCCCCGGGCCCGCGGCCGCGGGCGAGGCGGGCCAGGGACCGGCGCGGGCCCGTCGCCTGGGCGGAACGGTCATGCACCGCGGCAACGCCAGGCTGGCCGGGCTGCGCCGCCGGATTAACAGGTAAACATTTCACAGCGGGAAGATAAAAGCCCCGTCCAGAACGCCATTCATTTACCTCGGGTGAAAAGTTAACCGGCTGACAGGAACTTACCGGTAAAATCGTGCACTTGAGGGGTGCTTGGTGCTCCAGCGCCCACGGCCGGTGGCCCAGGCATGCCCACAGCGCAGATGCTTCCAGGGCCGCTCCGGCCGACGCGCGAAGCGGCGGCCGGAAGCGTGGGGCGGCGGCCAGGCCGGTGCGTGCGGTCGAACTGACCGAGGACGGGCAGACCCCAAAATGCGAGCCTCCCCTCGCCCAAGGCCGTGCACATATGCACGTTTGTCGCGCTAATCTCGGTGGAGCACGTGTTATCGCAGGGGAGGACGGTACCGCGGTGGCGGATAAGTGGGACAAGCCAGTTGATCCCAGGCTCAATATCGGGGTGCCGCATATCGCCCGCGTCTACGACTACTGGCTGAACGGCAAGGACAACTTCACCGTCGACCGGGTCGCGGCCGAGGAGGCGATCGCCGCCTTCCCTGGCATCAGGGGCTCCGCGCAGGCCAACCGGGCCTTCCTGCGCCGCACGGTCCGCTACCTGACGGCTGTTGAGGGCATCCGGCAGTTCCTCGACATCGGCACCGGGCTGCCCTCGGCGAGCAACACCCACGAGGTCTCCCAGGCCGCCGCGCCGGATAGCCGGGTCGTCTACGTCGATAACGACCCGCTGGTGCTTGCCCATGCCCGAGCGCTGCTGACCAGCAGCCCGGAAGGCGCCACGGCCTACCTCGACGCCGACCTGCAGGACACCGAGACCATCCTCAAGGGGGCGGCGAGCACCCTCGACTTCACCCGCCCGGTCGCCATCATGCTGCTGGCGATCCTGCACTACATTCCCGACCTGGCCGAGGCCAGGCGCATCGTGGCCCGGCTACTTGCGGCGGTTCCCGCGGGCAGCTTCCTGGTCATCTCGCACGCAGGCACCGACCTGCTGCCGGAAGAGGTGGCGGCGTTCGAGAAGAGCCTCAACGCCCACCTCCCGGCGGAGCGGCATCACGTCGCCCGTCCGCACGACCTGGTAACCAGCTTCTTCGACGGCATCGACCTCGTGGAGCCGGGCGTGGTCCGGGTCAGCGACTGGCGCCCGGACTCGCCCGAGGAGTCCGCCACGCCGACGATCCTCTGGGGCGGCGTGGCGCGCAAGCCCTAGCGTGGGTCTCACCGTGGAGACAAGGCAGGCAAACAAGATAAGAAGCGCATGCCTGGCGTTCGCTTGCGCATTCATTCTGCTAGCGGGCGCGCTCACCGGGTGCGACGGGTCGTCGCCGGCCCGGCAGTCCAGCGCCGTGCCGGCCTGGGGAGCGGCGGCACACCTCGACCACAGCCAAGCCAGCGAAGACCCGGTATCAGTGTCCTGCCCGTCCGCGAGCTTCTGCATGGCCGTGCTCGGATCGGGCTACGCGGCGATGTACAACGGAACCACGTGGAGCCAGCCTGCCGGGCTGTCTTCCTCCGCCGGCCAGCCCGATTCCGTGTCATGCCCGTCCGCGAGCTTCTGCATGGCCGTAGACGCGCAAGACTCATCCGTCTTCGTATTCAACGGCAGCACGTGGCGTTCTGCTCCTGGCATCAACGATCCTGCCCCGAGCATGCAGACGGGCATGGCATCGGTCTCGTGCGCGTCACCGAGCTTCTGCGTCGCCGTCGACAACGGCTCCAACGCGTTCACGTTCAACGGGACCTCGTGGAGCCCCGCCACGGCCATAGATCCGGGGAACGAACTGAGCACGGTTTCGTGCCCGAGCGCCAGCTTCTGCGCCGCCGTCGACTACGGCCCCAACGTGGTCACCTTCAACGGCACCTCCTGGAGCAAGCCATCCGCCATCGACCCAGGCACCTACCTGCAGGCGGTGTCGTGCGCATCGGCCAGCTTCTGCGTCGCCATCGATCGCAAGGGGAACGCGCTCACGTTCAACGGCAGCACCTGGAGCGCGCCCGTCAACGCCGACCCGAACGGTCTCAGCATGGGGGAGGGCGGCATCTCCTGGCCTGTGGTGTCATGCCCGGCCAGCGACTTCTGTGCCGCCGTCGACGGCGCCACCGGGAACGTGGCCACCTTCAACGGCAGCACCTGGAGCGCGCCCGTCAACATCGACCCGAAGGCCGCTCACTCGGTCAACGGGCCGGTCCTCATCTTCCTCATGTCGGTGTCCTGCCATTCCGCCAAGTTCTGCGTGGCCGGCGACACCATCGGTGACGCGTTCGTCCGAAGCTAATGGACGCGCGGGTTAACTTGTCGGGTGCGTCACCGGGAGAATCGCGGAAATGCCACCCTTGACCACGGCGCGAAGGACCGCGATGGCGCGCCATCGCGGTCCTTTCATTTCTGTCGGGATTACCGATGGCGCTGATGTCGGGACGAGCCTGCCCCGCTGTGCCGTCCGGGACCTCAGATGGGCCGGACACTCTCCGCCTGAGGGCCCTTGGCGCCGCGAACCGCGGTGTACTCGACTCGCTGGTTCTCCTGCAGGCTGCGGTAGCCGTCAGTCTCAATCGCCGAGTGGTGGACGAAGACATCCGGCGTGGCGTCGTCGGGGGCGATGAAGCCATATCCCTTGTCCGCGTTGAACCACTTCACTGTTCCCTGAGCCACTGCGTTCTCCTTTGGAATGATCATCAGGACCCACTGGCGTGCGTCCCGGGCTGCGTGGCCGCCCGCCCTTCCGCTTGGAGGGAGCTTGGAACGCAGGCGCCCGCGGTCAGAATCCGCAGGCGCTGTTACACGTGACGAACTTCGACTACAACCAGGTCCCATCTAACACCATCGCTCCCCGATCCGCCATTTCGAGCACGGCAGGACATCGGCGTGTACGCAGAGGTGCATCCCGCCAGGTCGAGTGCGTCGCGTGACCGCGCGCGGAGTAAGGCAAGTCCCTGGGAGTCAGCGGCCGCGACGACCGCGGAAGCCGGCCGACAACGCGGCCGCGCCACGGCCGGTCGCGGGAGCGGCCGTGATCGCTCGCCGGCGGGCAACGGGAAGCGTGACCGGCGGGGCGGGCTCGCCGGCGATCGAGCGCAGCAGCGCTGAACCGGGGGTGACGGTGGCGGTCAGCGGAACGACGCCCGCCTTCCGCATCAGGTCGCGAACGGCGGCGGCCTGTGCGGGAGTCTGGAGGGTGATCACCGTGCCGGCCGCCCCGGCCCGCGCGGTCCGCCCCGACCGGTGCAGGTAGGCCTTGTGCTCGGTCGGCGAATCTGCGTGGATGACCAGGTCGATGCCGTCGACGTGGATACCGCGGGCGGCGATGTCAGTCGCGACGATGACGCGCACCGCCCCGGCCGTCGAAGCGAGGCCAGGTTACGTGTCTCGAGCGCCCTGCGACAGGTCTCCGTGCAGCTCAGCGGCCGGGATGCCGTTCGCCGCCAGCTGGCGGGCGAGCCGGTGGGCGGCGTGCTTGGTCCGGGTGAAGACGAGCGACCGGCCGCTGCCGCCCGCGAGCGCGGCGACCACGCCGACCCGGTCTGCGGGCGCGACGGTGAGCAGGTGGTGGATCATCGTGCCGGGTGCCTCAATGGCGTGCCGACGTCGTGGCGTGCCGGGCGGTTCATGAAGCGCCGCGCCAGGACGTCCACGGCCGCGTCGAGCGTCGCGGAGAACAGCATCCGCTGGCCGTCGGCCGGGGTCATGTCAAGCAGCCGCCGCACGACGGGCAGGAACCCGAGATCGGCCATGTGGTCGGCCTCGTCGAGCACGCTTATCTCCACATCGCCGAGGTGGCAGTGGCCCTGCTCGATGAGGTCGGCCAGCCTGCCAGGGCACGCGACGACGATGTCGGCGCGGGCACGGAGCATGGCCACCTGAGGCCTCTGGGGAACCCCGCCGTAGATCGTCGCCACGCGTCAGCCCCACCGATTCGGCCAGCGGCGCGAGGACGGCGCGGACCTGGCTGGCGAGTTCCCTGGTCGGCACGAGCACCAGGCCGCGCGGGCGGCAGGCGCTCGTGTAGCCGTCGGCCAGTCCCGCGGCCAGCGGGATGCAGAAGCCGAGCGTCTTGCCCGATCCGGTCTGGCCCCGCCCGAGGATGTCGCGGCCGGACAGGGCGTCCGGCAGCGTGGCCGCCTGGATGGGGAACGGCGTGGTGATGCCCGCCGCCGCGAGCGCCGCGACAAGCGGTGCCGGGACACCCAGGGCGGCGAAGGAGACGGCGTGCGGGGCCGGTGGGACGAAGGCGGCGTGCGTGGGCCGCCTGGGATTGGCGCGGCGGCGCTTGGGCGCGCGGGGCTGACGGACGTTCGACGGGCAGGGCGGACAAGAAAAACCTCCGGACTAGGGTGGCCGCATTTCGAAGGCCACCACATCCGTGGAAACCAGCTCGCTCGTCAGCAGCGTACGACCGGCGCGCCACGACGGCTGCGCCTCAGTATGGTTCGTTCTTACAGCTTGGTAATCCTGGTGAACGGCGTCGTGATCCGCACCTTCCTGGGAGCGAAGTCGACGACGACCGCGGTGTCACCCTCGACGAGGATGACGCGGCCAAGGCCGTACTTGTCGTGCGTCACGAGATCGTGCAACTCGTACCGTTCGACTGGAGGAGCCTCCGGCGGAGGCTTGAAGGGACTTGAGGGCAGGTGCCGCCGATTCCTTGTGCCGCCGCTGCTAACCACGACTAGTAACCACGCCTTTCCGTAATTCCGTGCCCGCAGGGGACGACGCAGCCGAAGCTGCACCGCAACCGCCCTGGTTCTGGGTGAGTCCGCGCGATATCGCGTTCTCCCGCCTTGATCTCGGATTGTGATGGCGCTACGTCAAGGCTAACCCACGCAGCCACCTCTCGTCGCGCGAAGTTACCGCGGACGGTAGCGCTCGCGGCGAACGGTTGTCTTCCGGCCCTTGCCGCCATGCTCTGCGTGATGGCGCTGGAGCGCGAAGGGGTGACGCCGGATGCGGGCGACGTGCTGGTCACCGGCGCGGCGGGCGGCGTCGGCAGCGTCGCCATCGCGTTGCTCGCGAAACTCGGCTACCGCGTCGTCGCCTCCTCCGGGCGCAAGACCAACGAAGCCGACTACCTGACCGGCCTCGGCGCCGGCGAGATCATCGACCGCGCCGAGCTTTCCGGCCCGGCCCGGCCGCTGGGTCGCGAGCGCTGGGCGGGCGTCGTCGACGTGGTCGGCAGCCACACCCTGGCCGGCGCGCTCAGCCAGACGCGCTACGGAGGCGCGGTCGCGGCCTGCGGGCTGGCGCAGGGCATGGACCTGCCGGGCTCGGTCGCGCCGTTCATCCTGCGCGGGGTGACCCTGTGCGGGATCGATTCCGTCATGGCCCCGAAAGCGAAGCGCGAGGCAGCCTGGGCGCGGCTGGCCCGCGACCTCGACCTCGGCAAGCTCGCCGCCATGCGCTTCGAGGCGACGCTGGACGACCTGCCGCGGCTGGGCGCCGCCATCGTCGAGGGCCAGGTGCGCGGCCGCGCCGTGGTGGCCGTCGGCTGACCTGAACGGCGCCTGAACGCGGCAGTAAGCCGTTGTTCATGTTGAACTTTATTGTGCGATCCGGGCGATCGTGATCCCAATCACCGGGAGCCCTTTCGCCTCGTGCACGTTTACCCTCCCGAGAGACATCAGACGCGTTAGGAGGTTCCAAATGCGCAAGATCCTGACCGCTGCGACGGCTGCCTTGACTTTGGCAGGCGCGCTCGCGGCGACGACAGCCCCTGTCCAGGCCCAAACGCGCGGCCACGGCGGCAGCTTCCACGGCGCCGCGGTGCGCGGCGGCGGCTTCCGGGGCGGCGGTTTCCACGGCGGCGGCTACGGCTATCGTGGCGGCTATGGCTATCGCGGCTACGGCTACGGCGTGGGTGCGGGCCTCGCCGGCTTCGCGCTCGGCGCCGCCCTCGCCAGCCCTTACTACGGCTATGGCTACGGGCCGTACTACGGCTACGACAACGGCTATGGCTACGGGTATGCCAACGGCTGCGCCCAGCGCGTCTGGGACCCCTACTGGGGCCGTTGGACCATCCGCTACTACTGCTAGCTTCGCGTAGTTGAAGCAGCGTCGATCGGCCCCTCGGACCTTGTGTCCGGGGGGTTGATTTATCGCAGGCTTGAATGCGAGAGCCTGTGCCATGGGCCAAGCCAGCATGGTCGCCGCCGCAGCGACGAGCGAGGAGTTGCGCGACCGATACCTCGACCTCGTCGAGCGGGCGCTCCTGAACACCATCCACGGCGAGCCGCGCCTTGAGGCTGCGTTGCGCGGGGCGGCGATGCGGCTCCGCTATCCGTGGCAGACGCGCTCCTGGTCGACATTTCTGGCTCGGTCAAGGCCCACCAGCGAGGCTGGCGAGCCCGGAGCGGCTGGCGTCACCATGCGCAAGCTGTGGAAGCGACCCTCGGGCCGACGCAACCCGGGGCGACTACATAACGAGGACCGGGGGCTGGCGCGGCGGCGCCTGCATCCTGATGCGGGCGGTGTTGGCCGCACACGGCGTCACCGACCGGCGCGTCTACGTGGCCGACAGCTTCGAGGGCCTGCCGCGGCCGGACGCCGAGCGCTATCCCGCCGACCGCGGGGATCGCCTCTTCCGGTTCGACGAGCTGGCGGTTTCCGAGGCCGAGGTCAGGCGCAACTTCGACGCCTATGGCCTGCTCGACGACCAGGTCGTCTTCCTGAAGGGGTTCTTCAAGGACACCCTGCCGACGGTGAAGGGGCGCCGGTTCGCCCTCATCCGGCTGGACGGCGACATGTACGAGTCCACCCTCGATGCGCTGACCAACCTCTACGACGGGGTCTCGCCGGGGGGCTACGTGATCATCGACGACTATGGGAATCCTGGGGTACCTGCCGCCAGGCCGTGCACGATTTCCTGGACGGGCGTGGGCTTGCGCCTCGCATCGAGGACATCGAGAGTCGGCCCCAAGGGCGACTGGTGGAGCCTCTCGAAGGAGCTCTGCATGCCCGACCGCCCGCCCCGCTTCCCACCGCTCGAGCCCGAGGCGATGACGCCGCAGCAGCGCGCGGCGGCCGACGCCATCCGCAGCGGCCCGCGCCGCGGCCTGCGCGGGCCGTTCCAGGCCTGGCTGCGCAGCCCCGAGCTGGCCGACCGGCTGCAGCGGGTGGGCGAGTTCGTGCGCTTCTCCTCGTCGGTGCCGGCGCGCCTCAACGAGCTCGCCATCCTGATCACCGCGCGGGCCTGGGATGCGCAGTTCGAGTGGTGGGCGCACCATCAGCTGGCGCTGCAGGCCGGGCTCGATCCGACCGTCGCCGCCGACATCGCCGAGGGACGCCGGCCGGCGTCGATGCAGGCTGACGAGGCGGTGGTCTACGACTTCTGCACCGAGCTTCGCGCGACCCGCCGGGTCAGCGACGCCACGCTGGCGGCGACGATCGAGCTGCTGGGCGAGGCGGGCGTCATCGAGCTGATCGGCGTTTCCGGCTACTACGACGTGGTCTCGATGACCCTGAACGTCGCCGAAGTGGCGTTGCCCGACGGCGTCGAGCCGCCGCTGAAGCCGCTCGCGCGCTAGGAGCCACCCGCATGACCCCGGCGGCCTTCCGCGAGCTGGCGCTCGGCCTGCCGGAAACCAGCGAAGGCGTCCACGACGGCCTGGCGACCTTCCTGGTGCGCGGCCGGCGCTTCGCGACGCTGGGCTGGCCCGAGCCGCACAAGGTCGCGGTGGCGCTGAGCCCCGAGGAGCAGGGGCTGTTGATCGAGGTCTGCCCGCATGCCGCGACACGCGCACCCGGCAGCTTCGGCCGCGCAGGCCACACCCACCTCGACCTCGCCGCCGCCGACGAAGCCACCATCCGCAGCGTGACGCTGATGTCCTGGCGCCGTCACGCCCCGAAGAAACTGGCAAGAAGGCCGTAGCCCGTTCGGGCGATGCGCGGTGTGCGATGGGCCGCTAGCGTCGTCTCGTGACGACGCGAACCCGGGGGAGGCAGCCGTGAAAGTCTGGATGATCGTGGCGGCCGTGGCCGCACTGGCGGCCTGCTCGCCGAAGCCGGCCGCCACGGCCAACGCCACCGCGGCGTCCGCTACCGTCGCCCAATCGGCCGACAGCAACGCCACCTGCACGGCGGCCGCGCTTCAGCCCGGCACCCAGGCCTGCAACGATTACCTGTCGGCGATGGCCCAGGCCGACGCCGCCGGCGGCGCGGGCGTCGATGCGAACGCCAACGCGACCCAGATGCGGGCGCAGATCCAGGCCCAGATGGACCAACAGCGGGCGCAGATGCAGCAGCAGATGCAGAACGGCCAGAGCAACCGCGCCGGCTGCACGACGACGCGCGACGCCAACAACAACGTCTCGACCGTCTGCCCCTGACCCCGGGGACGCGCGACTGGGGGGCACACACGCCCAACCTGCGGCGGGGGGCCGACGGTTGGAGAACGCGTGTGTGCCCCCATTTTCCGTCCTACGGCCCCGCTTCGAGCCAGCTCATCATCCGCAGACCCATGGCGGGCATGCGCGGGTTGTCGGTGATCGACAGCAGCATCGTGGTCATCAGCGCCGCCCAGCCGCGGGCGCGGACCCAGGTCGCCTCGGAGGCCGGATAGGCCGCCATCGCGCGTCGCCGCGCCTCGAGGTCCGGGAGCAGCATCCAGACCGAGGCGAGATCGCAAGCCGGGTCGCCAGCGGCCATGTCTCCCCAGTCGATGACGCCCGAGAGGCGCCCGTCCTTCACCAGCACGTTGCGCCCGTGCAGGTCGCCGTGGAACCAGCTGCGCGGCACATCGACTGCCGTCCCGCGGCCTGCGTCCCAGCGCCGCCGCAACGCCGGGCTGAGCTGGCCGTGCATCGCCTGCGCCTCGGCGTACCGCAGCTCGAACGCCTCGGCGCGGGTCTCCAGCGCGACGCTGCCGCGATAGGGGTTGTGCGGCGCGTCGGCCGGCGCCGGCTGGTGCAGCGCGGCCAGGAAGTCGGCCAGCACCTCGCCCTGGCCGGCGTCCGGCGGCGCGAGGTCGGACGGCTCGCCCTGCAGCCATGGAACCACGCTCCAGCCGAACGGGTAGCCGCGCCCCGGCGCGCCAACCGGAGCGGAACTGGGCGTCGGCAGCGGCAGGCGGGGCGCGAACTGCGGCAGCCAGCGCTGCTCGGTGAGGATCAGCGCGCCGCCGGCCCGGCGCCGCGGCATGCGCAGCGCCAGCTCGTCACCGAGCCGGAACATCACGTTGTCCCAGCCGTCCTCGACATGGACGATCGGCAGGTCCGCCAGGTCGGGATGCTGGTCGGCCAGCAGCGCGCGGGCGAGCTCGGCGGTAATCTCGACCTCGCGCGGCGGCTCGGTGGTGCGGACCGTTGAGGGGGCGGGCGGCTCGGTCATGCGGGCTAGATGCCCCGGCCCGCCGCCGGGCTCCAGGCCGAAGTCAGCTGCGGGCGTTCAGCGCCTGACGCCGCGCGAGGCTCTCGGCCGGCCACTGGGTCTCCAGGTCGTAGAAGATCTCGAAGGCCGGCTGATCCGCCGGCAGCCCACCGAGAAGTAGACGTACTGCGAGGGATGCATCCGCCAGCCCTCGCCGACGGATCGCCATCCGCGGCCGCGTCATAACAGGCGAGGACCGCGCCGCCCCCGGTCGAGAAGTAGTGCCGCCCGCCGGAGACGCGCTTGCCCGGCTCGCCCAGCACGGCGGCGTAGAAGCGCGCCGCGGCGTCTATCTCGCCAACCGGCAGGATGACTCGATAGAGACGGGCGGCCGCGGCGCGTTCCTGGCTCACGCCGCCACTTTCTCCTTCAGGGTCGCGTCGAACAGCGCCAGCATCTCGGTCCAGTGCCGTTCGGCGGCGCCTTCGTGGTAAACCGGCAGGTCGGGCATGGTGTAGCCGTGGCGGGCGCCGGCGTAGATCGTCACCTCGTTGTCGACGCCGGCGGCGGTCAGCGCCTCGCGCAGCTTGTCGGCCTGTTCGGGCGGGAAGCCGGCGTCCTCGTCGGCGCCGGCGATCAGCACCTTGGCCTTGATCTTCGGCGCGCCGAGGTGGGGGCTGTCGGGGGCGTCGGTGGCCAGGCGCCCGCCGTGGAAGCCGGCGGCCGCGGCGATCCGGTCCGGGAAGGCCGCGGCGGCGCGCATCACCACGCCGGCGCCCATGCAATAGCCGGTGACGCCGACCGGGCCGTCCCTCACCTCGGGTTGCTCGGCCAGCCAGTCCAGGCACGCCTTGGCGTCGACCAGCTGCTTCTCGGGGTTGGTCGAGCCCATCAGCTTGCCGAACGCCTCGCGGCGCTTGGCCTCGTCGGCGAACACCTCCTTGACGTTGATCGGCGCGTAGTGGCCGGCGCGCCAGAACAGGTCGGGCAGCAGCACGAAATAGCCGTGCTTCGCCAGCCGCTCGCCCATCTCCCAGAGCGCCGGGCGGATCGCCGGGGCGTCCATGAAGATGATCGCCGCCGGCCACGGGCCGTCGCCGCCGGGATGGAAGGTGAAGGCGCGCGCATCGCCATCGGGGGTCGGAACGGAAATCTCCCGCATGCTCGAAATCCTCCGCTGAAAATCAGGTGTGGAGCTAATCCGCCAGCAGCTCGGCGCTCGCCGAATTTACATCGGTGCAACCGGTGAGCGCCATCGCGACGCGCAGCTCCTGGCGCAGAATCTGCAGCATGTGGGCGACGCCCGCCTCGCCGCGCGCGCCGAGCGCCAAGGCCCAGGCGCGGCCGATCAGGCAGGCCCGCGCGCCGCTCGCCATCGCCTTCAGCACGTCGAGGCCGGAGCGTACGCCGCCGTCCATCAGCACGGCGGTGCGATCGCCCACCGACTGGGCGATCGCCGGCAGCGCGCGGATCGAGGCCGGCGCGCCGTCGAGCTGGCGCCCGCCATGGTTGGAGACCACGATCCCGTCGACGCCGAGGTCGCGCGGCCTGGCGCGCATCGGCGACGTCGAGCACGCCCTTGATGACGATCGGGCCCTTCCAGTGCTCGCGCACCCAGGCGATGTCGTCCCAGGTGATCGACGGGTCGAAGTTGCGCCCGATCCAGGCCATGAACTCCACGAGCCGCTTCAGGTCCTTGGCGGCCTCGGCGACGGTGCCCAGCGTGTGCGGGCCGCCGTTCAGCTGCACGTCCCAGAGCCAGGCCGGGTGCGCGAGGCCGTCGAGCGCCTGGTTGAAGCGCTGGGACGGCGGTGTTGGCGAGCATGCCGTTGCGCTGGTCGCGATAGCGGGTGCCCGGCACCGCCAGGTCGACGGTGAAGACCAGCACCGGGCAGCCGAGCGCGGCGGTCGCTCGCCAGCACGTCGGCCATGAAGCCGCGGTCGCGGACCATGTAGAGCTGGAACCACGGCGGCTGCGCGGCCGCCGGCCACCTCGGCCGCCGTGCACAGGCCGACCGTCGAGAGGGTGAACGGCACGCCGGCCGCCTTCGCCGCCTTCGCCGCCTGCGCCTCGCCGCGCCGGGCGTACATGCCGGCCAGCCCCACCGGCGCCAGCACCACCGGCATGGAGAGCGTCTGGCCGAACAGGGTGGTCTCGGTGGAGAGCTTGGAGACGTCGCGCAGCACCCGCTGGCGCAGCTTCAGCGCCTGGATCTCGGCAACGTTGGCCGCCAGCGTCTGCTCGGCATAGGAGCCGCCGTCGATGTAGTCGAACAGCACCCGCGGCAGCCGCCGCCGCGCCGCCTCGCGATAGTCGGCGACGTTGGCTGGCCTCAACTCGCTGTCTCGCGAACCGCGCCGGGTCTTCTGGCGGCGGCGCGTGGGCGGCGGGCGGGGCTTTCAGGAGGTCCATCGCGGCCTTGGTGACCGCGCGCGGCTCCTCCTCGAACAGCGAGGCCAGCTGCTCGGTCATCGCGCCGCCCAGCTGCTCCACGTCGACGATGGTGACAGCGCGGCGGTAGTAGCGGGTGACGTCGTGGCCGATGCCGATGGCGATCAGCTCCACCGGGCTCTTGTTCTCGATCTCGCCGATCACCTTCCGCAGGTGCCGCTCCAGGTAGTGGCCGGAGTTCACCGACAGCGTCGAATCGTCCACCGGCGCGCCGTCGGAGATCACCATCAGGATGCGCCGCTGCTCGGGCCGGCCGATCAGCCGCTGGTGCGCCCACATCAGCGCCTCGCCGTCGATGTTCTCCTTCAGGAGCCCCTCGCGCATCATCAGCCCGAGGTTCTTGCGCGCCCGCCGCCAGGGCGCGTCGGCGCGACTTGTAGATGATGTGGCGCAGGTCGTTCAGGCGGCCGGGCGACGGCGGCTTGCCGTTCTTCAGCCAGTCGTCGCGGCTCGGCGCCGCCCTTCCAGGCCCGCGTGGTGAAGCCGAGGATCTCCACCTTGACGCCGCAGCGCTCCAGCGTGCGCGCCAGGATGTCGGCGCAGACCGCCGCCACCATGATCGGCCGCCCGCGCATCGAGCCGGAGTTGTCGATCAAGCAGGCGTGACCACCGTGTCGCGGAACTCGGTGTCCTCCTCCTGCTTGAACGACAGCGGCGCGGTGGGGTCGACGATCACCCGGGTCAGCCGCGCGACGTCGAGGATGCCCTCCTCCAGGTCGAAGCTCCAGGTGCGGTTCTGCTGCGCCAGCAGCCGGCGCTGCAGCCGGTTGGCGAGGCGCGCGACGACATTGGAGAGGTGCGCCAGCTGCTGGTCGAGGTAGGCGCGCAGCCGCGTCAGCTCCTCGGCGTCGCAGAGTTCCTCGGCCGAGACGATCTCGTCGTGATGCGGTGGTGTAGATCTTGTAGGCCGGCTCGGGCTGGCCGCGGTCCTTCAGGTCCGGCCGGGCGGGACGCTCGCCGTCGCCGCTCTCCAGCTCCTCGTCGGAGGGCTCGGCGTTCTCGTCCTCCTCGGCCTCGGTCATGGTGCTTTCGGAGGTCTCGGATTCGCGGTGCGACTTCTCCGAGTCGTCCAGCGTGGCGCTTTGCGGCGACTGCTCCTCGCCCTCGCCTTCGCCCTCGTGCTGGCTTCGGCTTCGCCGTCCTGGTTCTCGTCGTCCTGGGCGTCCTGGTCGGGCGCGTCGGAGAGATCGTCGCCCATCTCCATGTCGCGGACGATGGCGCGGGCGATGCGGGCGAAGGCCTTCTGGTCCTCGATGCTGCCGGTCAGCCGGTCGAGATCGGGGCCGGCCTTGGCCTCGATCTCGTCGCGGAAGGCGTCGACCAGCGCGCGGGCGGCCGGCGGCGGCGGCGCGCCGGTCATCCGCTCGCGGGCGATCAGCGCCAGGATGTCGGCCATCGGCGCGGCGGCCGGGATCGACCAGATGGTCCAGCCCCTTGCGCTGGATCGCGTGTTCCCAGACCGCGGCGAGGTTGTCGCGCACGCCACTCAGCGCGTTGGCGCCGATCGCCTCGATGCGGGCCTGCTCGAGCGCGTCGTAAACCTGCTGTCCCTCGATCGACTTCGGCCGGGCGCGGCCGTGGACGGCGTCGTCGTGGTAGCCGACGCGCAGGGCGAGCTGGTCGGCGAGGCCGCGGATGCGGGTGGTCTCGGGGCCGGAAAGCTCGCGCGGCGGATGCGGCAGCACGGCGCGGTGGCCGGTGAGGCTGGGCCCGTCGCCGGAGAATACGACCTCCAGGTCCGGCTGCTCGGCGAGCGAGCGCGCGGCGTGGGCCAGCGCGCGCTTGAAGACTTCGGTCGGGCTCTCTCGCTGGGCCATGCTGCGGTCTTATCGTCTCGCCGCGCGCAGTGAAAGCCTCGCGGGAAAGTCTCGGGACTAGCCGGCCGGCGCGGTCTTGATCGGTTCGTCGACCGCGCCCGGCTTCACCAGTTCCAGGCGCCAGGTGTGGCCGTCCGGCGCCTTGGTCTCGAAGGGCCCCTTGCCTTGCGCTTCCCCGGCCTGGACCGGGAAGATGACGATCGGCTGGGCTTTGGCGTCGGCCAGTACGATGCCGCCCTTGTCGTCGAGGCTCCAGGCCGCCACCGCCCTGAGCGGCGGGAATGCCCGGCGGCAGGCGAGCGGCGCCTTCAGCTCGAAGCCCGCGAAGCTGGCCTGGGAGGTGAGGGTGAGCGTGCAGGCGATCTTGCCGCCCACCTCGCTGAGCCGCCAGTCGCCCGAAGTGCGCAGCGCCGCGGCGTCGACCGAGGCGCTCGCCGCGCTAGCGGCGAAAGCAGCAATGGCGATGAGGGCGGCGAGGCGCATGGCGCTCCACTCTAACGACCCCCAGGCGCCAAGCTTAGCCCCTTTGGGTGTGGAACGCCATTGCAGCCTTGGAGTGGTCGACTGCGGCCAGGCGGACGATCCAGTGGGTGGCGCTGCGCCAACCCTGGATGGCGCCCGCCGACGAATCAGGTGCGGTCGACGATCGCCGTCAGCGTGAGGACGTGATGGCCGCTGTCCTCGGCGAGCCGGCGCGAGAGCTCGCGCGCGCCCGACCGGATAGAGCTCGCCGCCGTCGGCGATCTCGCCCGACAGCCGCGTGACCTCGGCAAGCGCGCTGACCAGCTGCTCGATATGCTCGCGGGCCAGCGTGCGCGCTTCGTTCTGCAGGCGGCGGATGCGATCGGCGGGCGAATCCGGCTCGGCTGGGGAGGGGAAGACGACCAGATGGCTAGCGGACATGGGCATTATTCCTGATTGAGCGGGGCGCACGTCAGGCTTTCGAACCGCCGCGCGCCTCCAGTCACTGGGATGAATACGCAAGACCGGGGCCAGCGGTTCCGGAGATTGGTCCATTCACCACACCGCGTGGTGTTTTCGCCACGGCCACGCTTGCGGCGACATTCGCCCCGGTTGCGTCCGGACCCAAGCGCGTCTATGGCCGCCCGCATGCTGCGCAGCGCCGGCCAGGGTTGCCCGACGAACTCGAACGCCCGACTTCGGGGCGCGCGGTTCCTCGTGGCTGATCGTCTACCGGTCTAGCAGCGAAATCCCGCCAAGCCCCGCCGATGCGGCCGGGGCTGGCGCTTCCTGAACTGGTCCCCCGTCCGGCCCAACCCGACGAGACCAGACCATGACTTGCGAACCCGAAAAACCATTCCCTGAGCATCTGCGGATGCCGCCCACGCCGGTGCTCGAGACGCCGCGGCTGATCCTGCGCCCGCCGCGCCAGTCCGACACGCCGGCCGTGCAGCGCCGGTTCCCGCAATGGGAAATTGTCCGATATCTGAACGCCAAGGTGCCGTGGCCGTACCCCGATGACGGTGCGGCGATCGCCATGGCCAGCACGTTCGAGGAGCTGGCCCGCGGCGAGAAGTGCGCCTGGTCCATCGTGCTGAAGGACGGCCCTGACGAGATGATCGGGCGCATCGACCTGTGGGCCGACGACGGCGAGCAGCGCGACCAGCGCGGCTTCTGGCTCGATCCCGAATTCTGGGGGCGCGGGCTGATGACGGAGGCGGCGAGCCGCGTCACCGACTACGCGCTGATCGAGCTGGGCTGGCCGAGCCTCTGGCTCAGCAACGCCGAGGTCAACGTCGGCCTCGCACCGGGTGAAGGAGAAGCAGGGCGCAACGATCGTCGAGCGCACGCCGCGGCAAGTATGTCTATGGCGACGGCGTCCGGGTCGTCTGGCTGCTGACCCGCGAGGCCTGGCTCGCCCACCGCGCCAAGGGCGCGGCGGCTGACGGTGTCGCAGAACAGCGGCAAGCCCTGTCCGAGCGGACAGGGCTTGCTCGCCGAAGCTTTCGTGGCCTGGTTAGCGGTCGCCGTCGGTGATGTCGGCGATGCGGCCGTCGAGCTTCTCGCCGGCCGCCGACGAAACGATGTGGCCCGCATCCTTCACGCCGCGCTTGGCCTGATGGACTTCCTCTTCCGTCTTTTCGGGCGGTTCCGGCTTGGCTTCGGGGGTGTTCGGGTCGGACATTGTGAGGTCTCCGTAGCGCGCAGACTTCAAGATCGCACGCCCCCGGCCTGATGTCAGCCCCACCCGCCGACGGGAGGAGTCGCCAAGTGTGATCGGGCGCTGTTCAGTGGACATCGTTCTGTGTAATTCATGAGCCGCTTGACAGCCGAAATTAAAAATATCAATCTCAACATCAAGAAACTTTATCTGAGCCCATGAACGAACGTGAACCCAGCGACTGGCAGGAACTCACCCGGCTCACCGGCGGCGCGGCGTTCGTGGTCGAGCGGGTGCGGCTGGCGGGCAAGGACATCGCCATCGAGGGGGCGTTCGCGCCGCCGCAGCTGGCCCGCCTGACCGGCGACGACCAGGTGTTCGTGGCCGCCTTCCTGCGCAGCCACGGCTCGATCAAGGAGATGGAGCAGATGTTCGGGGTCAGCTACCCGACGATCAAGGCGCGCCTGGCGCGCATCGTCGCCAGCCTCGAATTCATCGACGAGAGCCCCGCGCCGGCCCGCACCGAGGTGCTGGACGCCCTGGCGCGCGGCGAGATCACCGCAGAAGCCGCGATCGCGGCGCTGGAGGAAGGGCGATGAGCGGCGGCATGTCGATGTTCCAATCCGAGCTGCGCTCGGCCGTCCGCGACGCCCGCGAGACGCAGGCCGCGCAGCCGCCCAGCCTGCCGACCGGCAAGCCGGCGCGCGCCAGTGTCGAGCTGCGTGCGCGCAGCCGCCCCGGCAAGCGCGTCGTGGTCCGGCTTTGGCTGCCGCTGACGCCGCTTTGGCTCATCCTGGCGCCGTTCGCGCTGCTGCTCGCGCCGCTGGTGTTGCTGGCGCCGCGGCTGATCCCGAACCGTCCCGGCGCGCGGGCCGTGCGCGCCGCCATGGCCGTGCGGCCCTACCAGACGGCGTTCGCCGTCGGCGGCGCGCTGATGGCGCTTTCCGGAACCCTCGTCGAGGTGGACACGCCCGACGCGCTGGTCCGCATCCGCATCTTCTAAGGAGGAGCTTCTCCCATGACCGAAGACCGCAAGCGCATCCTCGCCATGCTGGGCGAGGGCAAGATCACCGCCGACGAGGCCGAGCGGCTGCTCGACGCGATGGGCGAACGCGCCCCCGTCGCCTCCAGCCCTGGGTCCAGCTGGCCGAACAACGCCGCGCCGAAATATTTCCGCGTCGAGGTCAACGCCAACGACGGCATGGACGGCCCGACCAAGGTGAACGTGCGGGTGCCGATGCAACTGCTGCGCGCCGGCGTGCGGCTGGGCGCGCTGATCCCGCCCCGGGCGCGCGACGAGGTCAACGCCGCCATGGCGCGGCAGGGCATCCCGTTCGACATCAACACAATCAAGCCGGAGAACCTCGAGGAGCTGATCGAGCACCTCGCCGGCGTGACCGTGGACGTCGACGACCCCAACGCCAGGGTCCGGGTTTATTGCGAATAGCGCCGCTGCTCCAGCCGACGGGAGTCCCATCATGACCGCCATCCATCCTGGCGAGCTCGCCCCTGCGCCCGCGCCGCTCTTGCCCGGGCTTGCCGACCTGCGCGGCCTGACGGGCAAGGCCGCCCGCCGCGCCCGCAAGCTGCGCGTCTATAACAACATCCCCGACCGCTGCTTCGAGGAGCCGGTCGTGCTTCTGAAGGGGTTATTCGGCAGCGCGCTGGTGGTCGCCGACCCCGCGGGCGTCAAGCGCGTGCTGGTCGACAACGTTGCGAACTACCCGCGGGGTGAAATCCAGTTGCGGATGTTCCGCTCGCTTTTTGGCGAGGGGCTGCTGGGCACGGACGGCGACCTCTGGCGGCGGCACCGGCGGATCATGGCGCCGGCCTTCGATCCGCGCAGCGTCACCAGCTACGGCCCGGCCATCACCCGCGCCTGCGAGAGCTTCTACCCGGGGTGGGACGCGGCGCCGGAGGGGGCCGTGATGGACGTCGGCTCGGACATGAGCCGGCTCGCCTTGCGGATCATCGCCGGAACGATGTTCTCGGCCGACACCGACGAGGTCATCGGTCCGGTGGCCGATACGATGAAGGACGGCTTCGATTCCGACGACTTCAATATCCTCGACATCCTGCCGCTCGTCGGCCCGTGGCGGATGCGCCGGCGCGAACAGCGAATGGCCGCGAAGTTCCGTCCCCTCGACGCGGCGATCAACCGGCTGATCGCGGCGCGGCGCGAGGCGCCGGAGGGCGCGTCCGCCGACCTACTCAGCCGGCTCACCAGCGCCCGCGGCGAGAGCGGCGACGGCGCGCTTTCCGATCGCGAGATCCGCGACGAGGTCGTCACCATCTTCATCGCCGGCCACGAGACCACCGCCCAGGCGCTGAGCTGGACCTGGTACCTGCTCTCGCAGCATCCGGCGGTGGAGGCGCGACTGCAGGCGGAGCTCGACGCAGTGCTCGGCGGACGCACCGCCGCACAGGACGACCTGCCGAAGCTCACCTACACGCGGCGGGTGATCGAGGAGTCGATGCGCATCTATCCGACCGCGCCCGCCATCTCGAACCGCGTCGCGCTCGCTGATGACGAGATCTGCGGCTTCAAGGTGAAGAAGGGCGCCTCCATCGCCATCGCGCCCTGGCTGCTGCACCATCACCGGCGGCTGTGGGACCAGCCAAACCGCTTCGATCCGGACCGCTTCCTGCCCGAGCGCAGCGCCGGGCGGCACCGCTTCGCCTACCTGCCGTTCGGCGGCGGCCCGCGCGTCTGCATCGGCCAGATGCTGGCGATGAACGAAGCGGTGCTGATCCTGGCGAGCCTCGCCCAGCGCTACCAGCTGCGGCTCGCGCCGGGCCAGGTGGTGCAGCCGCAGGCCAACATCACGCTGCGTCCCAAGTACGGGTTGAAGATGACGCTGGAGCACCGGCGGGCGGCGACCGCGGCAGCCGCTACAAACTGAACAGCGCCGGGTCGCCGCCTTGGGCGGCGGTGTTGATGCTGACCGTGCGCTCGACGCAGAAGCGGCTCAGCGCGTGCGGGCCGCCGGCTTTCGGGCCGGTGCCGGAGAGCCCTTCGCCGCCGAACGGCTGCACGCCCACCACCGCGCCGATGATCGAGCGGTTGACGTAGCAGTTGCCGGCCGGGACCAGGCGGCGCACCTCGTCGGCAAAGCCTTCCAGGCGGCTGTGGACGCCAAGCGTCAGGCCATAGCGGGTGGCGGCCAGCGTCGCGGCCACGCGCTCCAGCTCGCCGGGCGCGTAGCGCAACACGTGCAGGATCGGGCCGAACACCTCGCGGGTCGAGGAAGGCTGCGCTGGGAATCTCGGCCAGGATCGGCGGGAAGTAGAGCGCCGGGCGGGACATCGAGCCGCCGGATCACCCTGGCCTCGACGGCGAGCCGCGCGGCGTGGGCTTCCAGCGCCGCCTTGGCCGCCGCGTCGATCACCGGGCCGACGTCGGTGGCCGGATCGGCCGGATCGCCGACGATCAGCGCGTCCATCGCGCCGGCGAGGCCCGCGATCAGCTCGTCGGCGGTCTCGTCGGGCACGATCAGCAGCCGCAGCGCCGAGCAGCGCTGGCCGGCCGAGCCGAACGCCGAGAGGATCGCGTCGTCGATCACCTGTTCGCGCAGCGCCGTGGTGTCGACGAACATGGCGTTGAGCCCGCCGGTCTCGGCGATGAAGGGCACGATCGGCCCGTCGCGGGCGGCCAGCTTGCGGTTGATCGCCCAGGCGGTGTCGGTGCCGCCGGTGAAGGCGACGCCGTCGCAGGCCGGATGGGCGATCAGCGCCTGGCCGACATGCTCGCCGTCGCCCGGCGTCAGCGCCAGCAGCCGCGGATCGAGGCCGGCGGCGTGGAAGAGCCGCACCGCCTCGGCGGCGATGCGCGGGGTCTGCTCGGCGGGCTTGGCGAGCACCGCGTTGCCCGCCGCCAGCGCCGCGGCGACCTGGCCGGTGAAGATCGACAGCGGGAAGTTCCACGGGCTGATCGCCACGAAGACGCCGCGGCCGTGCAGCTCGAGCGCGTTGGTCTCGCCGACCGGGCCCGGCAGCGCGCGCGGGGCGGCGAACTCGCGCTCGGCGATGGCGGCGTAGTAGCGGCAGAAGTCGGCCGCCTCGCGCACCTCGGCGACGCCGTCGGCCAGGGTCTTGCCGGCCTCGCGGGTCAGCGAGCGCCACGAGCCGCGGCAACGCCGCCTCGATGCGCGTCGGCGACGCCGCGCAGCAGCTTCGCCGCGCGCCGCGCCGCCGGCCGCGTCCCAGGTCCGTTGCGCCAGCTTCGCCGCGGCGAACGGCGCGGTCGATGTCGGCGGGCGCCGCGTCGGCCGGCGCCGGCGGCAGGCCGCGCCGCATCCAGCGTCGGCCACCGCGTCGGTCAGCAGTCCGCCGCTCGGCGGCGATGCTGAGGTCGACGCCGGCGGCGCTGCGGCGCTCGGGCAGCAGGATGTCGCGCGGCTTGGGGATGCGCGGATGCGGGCCGGGCAGCGCGCGCACCGCCGCGATCGGGTCGCCGGCCACCGTCTCGGGCGGCACGTCCTCGTCGAGGAAGGCGTTCACGAACGAGGTGTTGGCGCCGTTCTCCAGCAGGCGCCGCACGAGGTAGGGCAGCAGGTCCTCGTGGCCGCCGACCGGGGCGTAGACCCGCAGCGGCATGTCGAAGTGCTTGGCGGTGGCGGCGGCGTGCAGCGCCTCGCCCATGCCGTGCAGCCGCTGGCGCTCGGCGCGCACGCCGCGCCGCTCGGCGAGCTTGCGCACCGCCGCCAGCGTGTGGGCGTTGTGGGTGGCGAACTGGGCGTAGAGCGCCGGCGCGGCGGCCAGCAGCCGATCGGCGCAAGCGAGGTATGAGACGTCGGTCGCCGCCTTGGTGGTGAAGACCGGATAGTCGGGCCGCCCGCCCACCTGGGCGCGCTTGATCTCGGCGTCCCAATAGGCGCCCTTCACCAGCCGCACCATCAGGCGCCGGCCGCTTTGCCGCGCCAGCTCGGCGACCGCGTCGATCACCGCCTCCCCGCGCTTCTGGTAGGCCTGCACGGCGAGACCGAGGCCGCGCCAGTCGCCGAGCGACGGCTCGCGCGCCAGGGCGTCGAGCAGCTTCAGCGACAACGCCAGCCGGTCGGCCTCCTCGGCGTCGAGCGTGAGGTTGATGTCGTGCTCTGCGGCGGCCTGGACGATCCGTAGCAGCCGCGGATAGAGCTCGGCGAATACGCGCGCCTCCTGCGTCGCCTCGTAGCGCGGGTGCAGCGCCGAGAGCTTCACCGAGACGCCGTGGCCCTCCTCGGGGCCGTGGCCGCCGGCCGCCTCGCCGACCGCGGCGATCGCCGCGAGGTAGGCGCCCTCGTAGCGCTCGGCGTCGGCATAGGTGCGCGCGCCCTCGCCCAGCATGTCGAACGAGCAGATGAAGCCGTGGCGGGCGCCGCGGGCGAGCGCCGCCTGGATGGTGCGGCCGAGCACGAACTGGTCGCCCATCACGCCGATCGCGGTGGCGACCGCGCGGCGGATCACCGGCTCGCCGAGCCGGCCGGCCAGGCGCTTCAGGAACCCGGCCAGGTCGCGCCGCGCCGCGTCGTCCGGCTCGACCAGGCGCCCGGTCAGCATCAGCCCCCAGGTCCCGGCGTTGACGAAGACGCTGTCGGAGCGGCCGACGTGGCGCGACCAGTCGGCCGAGGCGATCTTCTCGGCGATCAGCGCGTCGCGCGTCGCCTCGTCGGGCGTGCGCAGCAGCGCCTCGGCGAGGCACATCAGCGCGAGGCCCTCGGGCGTCGAGAGGCCGAACTCCTGCAGGAAGCCCTCGACCACGCCCTGCCGGCGCGCCAGCCGCCGCGCCTCGATGCACCAGCTGCACGGCCTGCAGGCGCACCACCTCGGCGTCGCGCGCCCAGCGGCTCGCCGCGCAGCAGGCGCTGCACGGCGGCGCTCTCGTCCTCGTATTTCAGCGCGTCGAGCCCGTCCCAGTCGATGGGCGTCGCGACGGTCGTGGCAACCAGCGCCATGGTCGCCACCTAGGCGCGGCGCGTCGGCTGCGCAAGCCCGGCCGGCGCCGACAGAAAAACTGGCGCGCCAGCCTCCGGCCAGCGCCTTATTGGCCCCTCGTCCTTTCGCGGCGCGCACCGGCGCCGCCGCCCCTTCGAACGCGAGGCTCGATCTTCATGCGCTATCGTCAACTCGGTCGCTCCGGCCTGTTCGTTTCCGAGATCTGCCTGGGCGCCATGACCTTCGGCGGCGGCTCCGGCGGCATCTGGTCGATGATCGGCGATCTCGACCAGCAGGCGGTCAACGCGGTGATGAGCAAGGCGCTGCAGGGCGGCGTCAACTTCATCGACACGGCCGACGTCTATTCGCAGGGCGTCTCCGAGCGGCTGGTCGGCCAGTCGCTGAAGGACCTCGGCGTCAAGCGCTCCGACGTCATCGTCGCCACCAAGGTCTACGGCGACATGGGCAACGGCCCCAACGACCGCGGCGCCTCGCGCGGCCACATCATGGACGGCGTGCAGGCCAGCCTCGACCGGCTCGGGCTCGACCACATCGACCTCTACCAGATCCACGCCAACGACCCGGTGACGCCGCTCGACGAGACGCTGCGCGCGCTCGACGACCTCGTGCGCCAGGGGCTGGTGCGCTACATCGGCTGCTCCAACTGGGCGGCCTGGAAGATCGCCAAGTCGCTGGGGGTCAGCGACCATCGCGGCTTCGCCCGCTTCGAGACCGTGCAGGCCTATTACTCGATCGCCGGGCGCGACCTGGAGCGCGAGATCGTGCCGATGATGCAGAGCGAGGACGTCGGCCTGCTGGTCTGGTCGCCGCTGGCCGGCGGGCTCTTGTCGGGCAAGTTCGACCGCGAGAGCTCCGGGCCGCAAGGCGCGCGCCGCACCACGTTCGACTTTCCGCCGGTGGACAAGGACCGCGCCTGGCCGATCGTCGACGCGATGCGCGAGGTGGCGAGCGCGCACGGCGTCTCGGTGGCGCGGGTGGCGCTGGCCTGGGTGCTGGCCAAGCCGTTCGTCACCAGCGTGATCATCGGGGCGCGCAATACCGAGCAGCTGGAGGACAACCTCGCCGCCGCCGAGCTGACGCTCACCGAGGCCGAGATCGCCAGGCTCGACGCGATCTCCGAGCTGCCGGCCGAATACCCCGGCTGGATGCTCTCCCGCCAAGGCGGCGCCCGCACGCCGCGGCCGTTCGTGAAGGCGTAGCTCTCCTCAAACCCCCGCTCATCCCGACGCAAGTCGGGACCCAGGTAGGACTGTGCAAAGGCGCGATTGCCTGCTGGCATGGCGGCGCCGCAGGCATGGCTTTTCTAACACGAAGAGCACGAAGGCAGCGAAGAGTGCGAGCCCCTTCGCTTTCTTCGTGTCCTTCGTATTGAAGACAGCGTCTGCGGCGCGCGCCAACCCTCCGATCAACCTGCCTCTCACCCAATCCTGCCTGGGTCCCGGCGTCCGCCGGGATGAGCGGGATGTTGGGGACGGGTGTTGGCAACGGGGCGGCGGGGTGGGAAACGAGCCTTCAGGAGGAAGCCCATGCCCGACGCCATGACCGACGACGCGCACCTGCGGGACTGGCCGTTTCTGCCGTCGCGGGCGGTGCGGATCGTGCGCGGCGAGGGGGCGTGGCTGATCGCCGATGACGGGCGGCGCATCCTCGATGCGGCCGGCGGCGCGATCGTGGTCAACGTCGGCCACGGCCGCGCCGAGGTGATGGAGGCGGTGGCGCGGGCCGGCGCGAGCTCGGCCTTCGTGGTGCCAGGCTGGAAGACGCCCGAGCGCGAGGCGCTGGCCGAGCGCTTACGGCGCGACTGGCTGCCCGAGGGCCTGCACCACATCCACCTCACCAGCGGCGGCTCGGAGGGCGTCGAGGCGGCGGTGAAGATCGCCCTGCAGCACCATGCGGCGAAGGGCGATGCGCGGCGGCTGAAGGTGATGTCGCGCGAGCTCTCCTACCACGGCACGACGATCGCCATGGCCGGGCTCTCCGGCCACCAGGGGCGCAAGCGCGGGCTGGAGGGCTTCCTGCAGAGCTTCCCGTCGCGCGCCGACGCCCTCGCCGCTGCGCTGCCCGCTCGGGCCTCATCATCCGGATGCGGGGTCGTACTACGTCGCCGCGACGCGGGCGGCGATCGAGGCCGAGGGACCGGCGACCATCGCCGCCTTCGTCGCCGAGCCGATCACCGGTTCCAGCGGCGGGGCGATCGTGCCGCCGGACGCCTACCTGCCGGGCCTGCGGGCGCTCTGCGACGAGTTCGGCATCCTGCTGGTCATCGACGAGGTGATGACCGGCTTTGGCCGCACCGGCGCGCGCTTCGGCGTCGACCACTGGGGCGTCAAGCCCGACATCCTGGTCTCCGGCAAGGGGCTCGGCGGCGGCTATGGCGCGATCTGCGGCGTCTTCGCGAGCCGGGCGGTCGCCGAGCCGATCGGCGCGGCCGGGCTCGACGTGATGTTCCACACCTTCGGCGCCCTTCCGTCGGCCTGCGCCGCCGCCGACAAGGTGCTGGAGATCCTGACCCGCGAGCAGCTGGTGGCGCGGGCCGCGACGCAAGGGGCGCGGCTCTCGGCGCGCCTGCACGAGCGGCTGGGCCAGCACCCCAACGTCGCCGACATCCGCGGCAAGGGCCTCCTGCAGGCCGTCGAGATCGTCCGCGACCGCGACAGCCTGGAACCGTTCGACGCGTCCGAGCGGATCACCCAGCGCATCGTCGGCCATGGCCTGAACCACGGCGTCTTCTTCTATCCGGGCGGCACGGGGGCGGTGCGCGACATCGTCTGCCTGGGTCCGCCGCTGATCTCCACCGACGCCGAGATCGACCAGATGGCCGACGTGCTTGCCGAGACGATCGGCGAAGTGCTGGCCGCCTAGGCCGCCTCGGCGCGGCGGGCCATCAGCGCTTCGATCGCGCGTGCGTCGGCCGCCGAGACCGGCGTGAAGACCAGCATGGTCAGCCCTTCCGCGCCGTCGACCGCGAAGGCCGAAATCTCCAGCGTGAACGGGCCGACGAACGGGTTGTTGAGCCGCTTCATGCCCGCCCCGTGACTGCGCACCTCGTTCTCGGCCCAGAGCCGGCGGAAGTCGGCGCTGGCGGCCCTGAGCTCGGCGACCAGCGCGTCGGCCTCGGGCGAGCCGCCGATCCGAGCCACGTCCATGCGGAACACCGCCAGCATCGAGCGCGCGTGCTCCTCCCAGTCCGGCATCACGGTGCGCATGACCGGGTCGCTGAAGATGCGCCGCAGCGAGTTTCGCTCGCGCGGCGCCATGGCGGGATCGACGCCCATCAGCGCGGCGGCCGCGTCGTTCCAGGCGACGATGTCCCAGGTCGGGGTCTTCACCATCGCCGGGCTGGTCGGCATGGCGTCGAGCACCCGCTGGACGGCCTCGCAGACCTGCGCCGTCGCCGCGGCGCGCACCGGCGGCGGCCGCTGGCGGGCGAGCAGGAACATCATCTCGCGGCTGGCGTCGTCCAGCTGCAGGGCGCCCGACAGCCGCTCCAGCACCTCCTCGGAGGGCGGACCGCCGCGGCCCTGCTCGAGCCAGGTGTACCAGGTGACGCTGACGGCGGCGCGCGCGGCCACCTCCTCGCGCCGCAGGCCCGGCGTGCGCCGCCGGCCCGCCGCGGCGGCGTCGGGCGCGAGGCGGGCGCGGCGATTGCGCAGGAACTCGCCCAATGACGCCGTGGGCGCGGCGCTGGCGGTGAGGGTGTTAGCTGGCATACCCGTATAAGCTCTCGGCTTTTCCGGTCCTTCGATCCGCACGATATCCCGCCTCTGCGCTGAAAAGGAGGTTTTCATGCGTGTATTCCTGACCGGGGCGACGGGCTTCATCGGAACCGCGGTGGCCGAAGAGCTGATCGGCGCCGGCCACAGCGTGCTGGGCGCCGCCCGCACCGACGAGGGCGCGAAGGCGCTGGCGAGCCGGGGGATCGAGCCGCACCGCGGCGAGCTCGCCGACCACGCCAGCTTCATCGCCGGCGCCAAGGCCTGCGACGCCACCATCCACTGCGCCTTCATCCACGACTTCTCGCGCTTCGCCGAGAACATCGAGATCGAGCAGCAGACGGTCGCGGCGATGCTGGATGCGCTGGAGGGCTCGAACAAGCCGTTCGTCGTCAGCTCGGGCGTCGCGCTGCTGGCCCCGGGCAAGGTCGCCACCGAGAACGACAAGGCGCTGGCGCAGGGCCGCGGCGCCACGGAGAACATGGTCCGCGACGCCGCCAGCCGCGGTATCCGCGGCGCGGTCGTGCGCCTGGCGCCGATCACCCACGAGGCCGGCGCCGGCGGCTTCCTGTCCCCGCTGGTCGCGGCGGCGCAGGAGAAGGGCGTCGCGGCCTATATCGGCGACGGCGCCAACCGCTGGCCGGCCGGGCACCGCCGCGACGCCGCGCGCGTCTACCGGCTGGCGGTGGAGAAGGGCGAGCCGGGCGCCGCCTACCATCCGATCGGCGACGCAGGCGTGGCGGCGCGCGACATCGCCGCAGCGATCGGCAAGCGGCTCGGCCTGCCGACGGCCAGCCTGAGCGCCGAGCAGGCGGGCGAGCACTTCGGCTGGCTCGGCATGTTCGCCGGCCTCGACATCCCGGCGTCGAGCGAGATCACCCAGCAGCAGCTGGGCTGGCGCCCGACGGGCGAGAGCCTCATCGAGGACATCGCGAACGCCGAGGAGCTGGTCGCCGCCAGGCTCTCGGCATGAGCGACGCCCTCACGCTCCGTGGCCAGCGCGTCGTCCTGATCGGCGGCACGTCAGGCATCGGCCGCGCGGTCGCCGAAGCCGCGCTCGCCGACGGCGCCGAGGTGGTGGTCGGCTCCAGTGATCCCGCCAAGGTCGAGGCCGCGGCGACGCGGCTGGGCGACGGCGCGCGCGGCATGGTGGTCGACGTGAAGGACGAGGCCAGCGTTGCGGCGCTCTTCGAGCGGCTCGGCGGCCTCGACCACCTGGTCTACACCGCCGGCGACTGGGGTCCGCACGTGATGGGCGGCCCGGTCGAGACCATCGACGTCGCGCAGGTGAACGAGGGGCTGAAGGTGCGCTTCTGGGGCGCGCTGCTGGCGGTCAAGCACGCCCGCCCGCGCCTCGCCGCCAACGGCTCGGTCACGCTGACCAGCGGCGTGCTCACCCACCGGCCGCCGAAAGGCGCGCCGCTGGTCGCCGCGTTCGGCGGCGCGATGGAGCACCTGGCCCGCGGCCTGGCGGTCGACCTCGCGCCGATCCGCGTCAACGCGGTCTGCCCTGGGCTGGTGCTCACCGAGACCTGGGCGCAGGCGCCCGCCGAACAGGTCAGCGGCATGACCGGCCGCAACCTGCTGCCGCGCGCCGCAACCCTCTCCGAGGCGGCCGAGGCCTACCTCTACGCAATGCGGGCAGGCTACACGACCGGCCAGGTGCTGGTCGTCGACGGCGGCGGCCTGCTGGTCTGAGCGCTACCGCTCGGCGGGCTTCAGCGTCATCTCCACGGCGATCACGTCGCCGGCGGTGATGGCGGCCTTGCGGCGCACCGCGACTTTCAGCGGCAGCAGATACGTCCCGTCCTTGGGGAACAGCGAGGTCTTGAAGGTGACGCCGGCGATCGTCGCCTCGACCGGGATCACGCCCCAGCCGTAGGTGACGAACCTGGCGACGCGCCGGATCGCCTCGGCCTCGGCGGCCGGCAGCGGCGCGTAGAAGAATGGCGACGGCCCGCGCCAGTAGATGACGGTGGCCTCGAAGCTGATCGGGTCCAACGCGCCCTGCCTCGCCTCAGTCCTGCCCGCGGCGCGGCGGGACGAAGCCGATCGATTCCAGGTCGAAGTCGGCGAGCGGGGCGCGGGCCAGTGCGGCGAAGCGGTCGACCATCGCCGGCAGCTCGTCGGCGATTTCGACCATGAACTCGAAGGCTTGGGCGCGGCCCATCATCAGCTCCGCACGCTCGGCCTCGTCCGGGCGGGCGGCGAGTGCGTCGGTGTTGTCGAGCACCCGATCGACGGCGAACGACAGCCGCGCGACCAGCGCGCTGGCCTGCGGCCGCAGCACCGCGTCGCGCACCATGAAGAGCCGCTCGCGGTTGCGCTCGTAGATGTCGACCTCGCGCCGCACGCCGCGGGTCATGCGGATGGTGATCGGCCCGAACGGATCGCCCCTGGCGTGCGTCGCCCTGACCACCTCAATCTGCAGGGAGAGCAGGCGCAGCAGTTCGGCGAACACCAGCGCCGCATCGGCCTCGCGCTCGCGCCGCAACAGCCGCCGCTCGTACCAGGAGGCGGTGAACGACCCGATCGTCGCCACCACCGCGCCCAGCACGACGGCGCCCAGCGTCGAGACGTTCTCCACGGCGTCGAAGGGCGAGGTGGTGGCCATAGGAGAACCGTACGGCCTAGCTCGGTTCGCGACAAATCCGCCACCAACCCCGCTCATCCCGGCGAAGACCGGGACCCGGGAAAGACGTGGTTGCGAGAGCACGGAAGCCGGCGTGTGTGGCGACGGCGCAGGCAGCGTTTTCAAGATCACACGAAGATCACGAAGGATGCGAAGAGCACGAAGGCGCTAGCTCGGAGGGGCAGCCGCCCTTCGTGAGCTTTGCTCCCCTTCGTGCTCTTCGTGTGATCTTGAGACAGCGCCTGCGGCGCGCAGCGCACTCTCCAATCGACTTGCCCTTCCACTCAGTCCCGCCTGGGTCCCGGCCTTCGCCGGGATGAGCGGGAATGGTGGAGGTGGACAGCAAAGCGCCGGCCGTCCTCGTGGACGACCGGCGCTCGCAAGTCTCAGCCCAGGATCAGTAGCCGTTGATCCGGGCGTAGCGGTCGCGGTGGTAGGCCTGGCCGCCGAAGGTGGCTTCGGCCGCGCGGGCGCGCTTCAGGTAGAAGCCGGCGTCGTGCGCGTCGGTCATGCCGATGCCGCCGTGCATCTGCACCATCTCGTTGGAGACCAGGTGCAGCGTGTCGCCGACCTTGGCCTTCGCCAGCGAGACCAGCTCGGGCACGTCGGGGCTGTCGTTGTCGATGGCGGTGAGCGCCGCCTCGACGCAGGAGCGGGCGAGCTCGAGGTCGGTGAACATCTTCGCCGCGCGGTGCTGCAGCGCCTGGAACGAGCCGATCACCTGGCCGAACTGCACGCGGGTCTTCAGGTAGTCGAGCGTGGTGTCGAAGGCCTGCGCCGCCGAGCCCAGCATCTCGGCCGCCAGGCCGGCGCGGGCGCGATCGAGCGATCTTCTCCAGCAGGTCCGCGCCCTTGTCGGCTTCGCCCAGCACCGCATCGGCGCCGACTTCGACGTCCTCGAAGCTGACGTTGGCCGCGCCGCGGCTGTCGGCCAGCTTCAGCGCGTGGCGGCTGACGCCCTTGGCGTCGGCGGGCACCAGGAAGAGGGTGATGCCGTCCTTGTCGCCGGGCTTGCCGGAGGTGCGGGCCGAGACCACGAAGAGCGCGGCCGCCATGCCTTCGAGCACGAAGGTCTTCTTGCCGGAGAGCGTGTAGCCGGCGCCGGTCTTCTTGGCTTCCAGCGCCACCTTCTCCGGCGCGTGGTGCGGGCCTTCCTCGATGGCGAGCGTGGCGACCGCTTCGCCGGAGGCGATCTTCGGCAGCCAGGCTTCCTTCTGCGCGGCCGTGCCGCCGAGGATCAGCGCCGCTGGCGGCGGCGAGCGCGGTGGCCAAGCAGCGGCGAGGCGGTCAGCGTGCGGCCGAGCTCCTCGAGCACCAGGCCGAGGCTCAGGTAGCCGAAGTCGGAGCCGCCGTACTCCTCGGGGATGATGACGCCGGTCCAGCCCATCTCCGCCATCTCGGCGAAGGCGGCCGGGTCGTAGCCGAGCGGCGCGCCGCAGTCGCGCATCTTGCGGAAGGCGGACACCGGGCTCTTTTCCTGGGTCCAGGTCTTCGCCGCATCGCGCAGCATCGATTGTTCTTCGGTCAATACAGCCATGTAATTCGTCCCTCAGTTCGAAGATGGGCCCAAGGGATCGGGCAGGCCCAGGATCCGCTTGGAAATGATGTTGCTTTGGATTTCCTGCGAGCCGCCGAAGATGGTGGTGGCCTTGCCGCCCAGCCATCCGCGCACCGACGACAGTTCCTCGGGCTTGAAATCGTCGCCCTCCCAGCCGAGCCCCTGCGTGCCCATCACCTCGACGATCAGCTCCGCGCGGTCCTGACCGACCTTGGTGCCGGCGTTCTTCATGATCGACGTCGCCGCGCTGGGGCCCTGGTTGGACCTGGCTTCGGCCATCATCCGGAACGCGGTGAGCTGGAACGCCCGGGCGTCCATCTCGTGGCTGATGATCCGCGAGCGCAGGTCGCTGTCATCGATGCGGCCCTCTTCGTCGACGCCGACGTAGGTCTTGGCCAGCTTGGCCGGCGAGCCGCCGACCGCCGAAGATGCCGCCGCCGCCCTCGCCGCCCGAGCCGCCGCCGCCGATGCCGCTGCGCTCGTGCTGCAGCAGCCGCTTGGCGATGGTCCAGCCGCCGTTCAGCGGGCCGACCAGGTTCTCCTTCGGCACCTTCACGTCGGTGAAGAAGGTCTCGCAGAACGGCGAGGCGCCGGCGATCAGCTTGATCGGCCGCACTTCGACGCCGGGGTCGTGCATGTCGATCAGCAGGAAGCTGATGCCTTCGTGCTTCTTGGTGGTGTCGGTGCGCACCAGGCAGAAGCACATGTCGGCCCACTGCGCGCCGGAGGTCCAGATCTTCTGGCCGTTGACCAGGAAGTGGTCGCCCTTGTCCTCGGCGCTGGGTCTGCAAGCAGGCGAGGTCGGAGCCGGCGCCGGGCTCGGAGAAGCCCTGGCACCAGCGCACTTCCTGGCGGGCGATGGCGCGGATGTGCTGCTGCTTCTGCGCCTCGTTGCCGTACTCGAGCAGGGTGGGGCCGAACATCATCGTGCCCATGCCGCCGACCGGGTTCCAGGCCCCGGCGCGGCTGCATCTCCTGCTGCAGCACGCGGGCCTCGCTCGCGCGAAATCCGCCGCCGCCGTATTGGCTCGGCCAGGTCGGAACGCCCCAGCCCTTCTCGCCCATGGCCTTGGTCCAGGCCTTGATCTCCGCATCGTCGGGATTGGCGTCTTCGACGTAACCGAAGCCGCTCTTGCCCTTCAGCGATGGCGGGAAGTTGGCCTCGAGCCAAGTTCTCGCGTCGGCGCGGAAGGCGTCGAGATCGCCTCCGAAATCAGCCATTTAGTTCGTTCTCCAGTAGCCGCGCCGAGCGTCCGGCGCCGGTCAGATGATCGACGTTTAGGTGGAATGGGTGGTGTCGGGAAGACCCAGGATGCGTTTTGCGATGATGTTGTTCTGCACTTCCTGCGACCCGCCGGCGATGGTCCCGGACTTCGAGCGCAGCATCACCCGGATGGCGTTGGTCTCGTAGTCGCTGAAGCCTTCGCCGCCCCAGCCGATGCCTTGCTGGCCGATGAATCTCCACCGCCAGCTCGGCGCGTTCCTTGCGGATCATCGTGCCGGCGTTCTTCATGATCGACGAGGTGGCGCTGGGGCCGCGGTTCGACCTGGCTTCCAGCGCGATCCGCTCGCCGGTCAGCGCGTGGGCCTGGGCTTCCATCAGGTGATCGGTGATGCGCTTGCGCAGGTCCGCGTCCGCGAGCCGGCCGTCATCGCCCACGCCGACGTAGGCCTTGGCGAGCTCGTTGACCGGCGGACCGGCCAGCACGCCGGGTCCGCCCTGCCCGGCCCGCGCCGCCGAGCCGATGCCCTGGCGCTCGAACTGCAGCAGGCGCTTGGCGATGGTCCAGCCGCCGTTCAGCGGGCCGACCAGGTTCTCCTTCGGCACCTTCACGTCGGTGAAGAAGGTCTCGCAGAACGGCGTGGTGTCGTTGATCAGCCGGATCGGCCGCGGCTCGACGCCCGGCGTCTTCATGTCGATCAGCAGGAAGCTGATGCCCTCGTGCTTCTTGGCCTTGGGGTCGGTGCGCACCAGGCAGAAGCACCAGTCGGCGAGGTGGGCGCCGGAGGTCCAGATCTTCTGGCCGTTGACCAGGAAGTGGTCGCCCTTGTCCTCGGCGCGGGTCTGCAAGCGACGCGAGGTCGGAGCCGGCGCCGGGCTCGGAGAAGCCCTGGCACCAGCGCAGCTCGCCCTTCACGATCGGCGGGATGTGGCGGCGCATCTGCGCGTCGTTGCCGTATTCCAGCAGCGTCGGGCCGAACATGCCGACGCCCATGCCGCCGATCGGGTTCGGCGGCGCCGATCCGCTCCAGCTCGTCGCGCAGCACCCGCGCCTCGGCGGCGGAGAGCCCGCCGCCGCCGTACTCGGTCGGCCAGGTGGGCGTGCCCCAGCCCTTCTCGCCCATCCGCCGGCGCCAGAGCTCTTCGTCCTCCGTGGACGGACGGACCGCCTCCGGATCGGCCGGCGCCTCGCGGCCCCGCCGCAGCGACGGCGGGAAGTTGGCCTCCAGCCAGCCGCGCGCCTCGGCGCGGAACGCATCGAGCTCGGCGGCGCCGAAGTCAGGCATGCTGGCCTCCGCCGACGGCGCCCGCGTTGGCCTGCGGCGGCTCGGGCAGGCCGAGGATGCGCTTGGAGATGATGTTGTTCTGCACCTCGTAGGAGCCGCCGGCGATGGTGCCGGCCTTGCCGCCCAGCCAGGTGCGCACGATCGACGATCTCGTCGGCCGTGAAGTCCTCGCCGCCCCAGCCCAGCCCCTGGTCGCCCATGATCTCCAGGGCGAGTTCGGCGGAATCGCAGCGCAGCTTGGAGCCGACGTTCTTCAGGATCGAGGAGGCGGCGGTCGGGCCGCGGTTGGAGCGGTCCTCCAGCGCCAGCGCGCCGCCCGGTCAGCGCGAAGGCCTGCGCCTCCATCAGGTGGTCGGTCAGGCGCCGGCGCAGGTCCGCGTCGGCCAGCCGGCCATCCTCCTCGAGGCCGACGTAGGTGCGCGCCATCTTGCCGAGCGGGCCGCCGGCCATCGAGGGCCGCGCCGTGCCGCCGCCGGCGCCGGAGATGCCGCTGCGCTCGTGCTGCAAGAGGCGCTTGCCGACCGTCCAGCCGCCGTTCAGCGGGCCGACGATGTTCTCCTTCGGCGCCTTGGCGTCGGTGAAGAAGGTCTCGCAGAACGGCGAGGAGTCGTTGATCAGCCGGATCGGGCGCGGCTCGACGCCGGGCTGGTGCATCGGGATCATCAGCATGCTGATGCCCTCGTGCTTGCGCGCCTTCGGATCGGTGCGCACCAGGCAGAAGCACATGTCGGCGTACTGCGCGCCCGAGGTCCAGATCTTCTGGCCGTTGATCAGCCAGTGGTCGCCCTTGTCCTCGGCCTTGGTCTGCAGGGACGCGAGGTCGGAGCCGGAGCCGGGCTCGGAGTAGCCCTGGCACCAGCGGATCTCGCCGCGCGCGATCGACGGGATGTGCTCCTGCAGCTGCGCCTCGGTGCCGTATTCGAGCAGCGTCGGGCCGAACATGATGACGCCCATGCCGCCGATCGGGTTGACCGCGCCGATCCGCGCCATCTCCTCGTAGAGCACGCGCGCCTCGGCGGGCGTCAGGCCGCCGCCGCCGTACTGCTTGGGCCAGGTCGGCACGCCCCAGCCCTTCTCGCCCATCCGCTGGCGCCAGAGCTCGACGTCGCCGCTGGGCTTGCGGCCCTCCATCATCGCCTCGGTCAGCTTCTCCGGGTGGCCGCGCAGGGAGTGCTGGAAGTTCGCCTCGAGCCAGGTCCGCGCCTCGCTGCGGAACGCCTCGAGCTCGGTCGCGCCAAAATCGGCCATCGTCGTTTCCTCCACCCTATCCTCCTCCCCCGCAGGGGGAGGGGGGACCGCCGGAGGCGGTGGAGGGGGCACGCCGCCGCCTCGATGGTCCTCGTTGTCTTGTCGCCTCAGCAAACCACCGACCGCCGCGCGCTGCAACGTACCCCCTCCACCGCTTCGCGGTCCCCCTCCCCCTGCGGGGGAGGAGAAGAGATCACGTCGACTGGGTCGTGTCCGGCAGGCCGAGGATGCGCTTGGAGATGATGTTGTTCTGGATCTCCTGCGAGCCGCCGAAGATCGTCGTCGCCTTGCCGCCGAGCCAGCCGCGCACCGCGGAGCGCTCGTCGGCGGTGAAGTCGTCGCCGTCCCAGCCGAGGCCCTGTGTGCCCATGATCTCCAGCGTCAGCTCGGAGCGCTCCTGGCCGATCTGGGTGCCGGAGTTCTTCATCACCGAGGTGGTGGCGCTGGGGTTGAGGTTGCCGCGCGCCTCGGCCAGCGCCCGCTGGATGGTCAGCGCGTGGGCCTTGGCGTTGATCATGTGGCCGGCGAGGCGCGAGCGCAGGTCGCTGTCGGCGAGCCGGCCCTTCTCGTCGATCGCCGACGTACTTCTTGGCGATGTCGGCGATGGAGACCGCGCCGCCCATCATGCGCGCGCCGCCCTGGCCGGAGCGCTCGTGCTGCAGCAGGCGCTTGCCGATCGGTCCAGCCGCCGTTCAGCGGCCCGACCATGTCGTTCTTCTCGACCCGCGCGCCGGTGAAGAAGGTCTCGCACTGGCCCGACGCGCCGGAGATCATCCGGATCGGCCGCGCCTCGACCTTGCCGGGCTGATGCATGTCGATCAGCACGAAACTGATGCCCTCGTGCTTCTTGGCCTTGGGGTCGGTGCGGACCAGGCAGAAGCACCAGTCGGCGTAGTGGGCGCCGGAGGTCCAGATCTTCTGGCCGTTGACCTCCCAGTGGTCGCCCTTGTCCTCGCAGCTTGGTCTGCAAGCGAGGCGAGGTCGGAGCCGGAGTCGGGCTCGGAATAGCCCTGGCACCAGCGCAGCTCGCCGCGTGCAGATCGCCGGCAGGTGGCGCAGCTTCTGCGTCCTCGGTGCCGTATTCGAGCAGGGTTGCGCCGAACATGCCCGGGCCCATGCCCTGGATCGGGTTGGTGACGCCGATGCGGGCCATCTCCTGCTGCAGCACGCGCGCCTCGGGCGTTGCGAGAGGCCGCCGCCGCCGTATTCCTTCGGCCAGGTCGGCGTGCCCCAGCCCTTCTCGCCCATGCGCTTGCGCCACAGCTCGGCGTCGGCGGTGGGCCGCACGCCGCCTTCCATCTGCTCCATGGTCATCTCGGGCTGGCGGCGGACGCCCTTCGGGGCGTTCTCTTCGAGCCAGTCGCGCGCTTCCTTGCGGAAGGCTTCGAGGTCGGTGTCGACGCCAAAATCGGCCATTTGAAATATCTCCCAGCTTGAAAATGCTCGTCAGGTCGGCCGCAAAGCGCGGCCGCTCTAGTTGGTCTTCGGGTCGGGCAATCCTAGCACGCGCTTGGAGACCACATTGAGGTTGATCTCCGACGAGCCGCCCTCGATCGAGTTGGCCTTGGCGCGCAGCCAGGCGCGCACGCTGGCGAGCTCCTCGCGCTCGAAGCCCTCGCCCTCCCAGCCGAGGCCGCTCTGCGCCCATCGCCTCGACGATCAGCTCGGTGCGCTCCTGGGCGATCTTGGCGCCGGCGTACTTCATGATCGAGCTGGCCGCCGACGGCCCCTGGTTGGACTTCGCCTCGTCGGCGGCGCGCCGAACGGTGAGCTGGAAGGCCTGGTTCTCCATCCGGTGGTCGATCAGCCGGCGGCGATAGTCGGCATCGGCCAGCCGGCCGGTCTCGTCGAGGCCGACGTATTGCTTGGCGTAGTCCTCGACGCGCCATCGCCGCGGCCGCCGCGCCGATGTTGCCGCCGCCGAGCCCGGCGGAGATCGAGTCGCGCTCGAACTGCAGCAGGCGCTTGCCGACCGTCCAGCCGCCATTCAGCGGCCCCCACTGGTTCTCCTTCGGCACCTTCACGTCGGTGAAGAAGGTCTCGCAGAACGGGCTGGTGCCGTTGATCAGCAGGATCGGCCGCACCTCGACGCCGGGCGAGCGCATGTCGATCATCAGGAACGAGATGCCCTCGTGCTTCTTCGCCTTCGGGTCGGTGCGCACCAGGCAGTAGCACCAGTCGGCGAACTGGGCGCCGGAGGTCCAGATCTTCTGAGCCGTTGACCAGCCAATGGTCGCCCTTGTCCTCGCACTTGGTCTGCAGCGACGCGAGGTCGGAGCCGGCGCCCGGCTCGGAATAGCCCTGGCACCAGCGCAGCTCGCCGCGGCAGATCGGCGGGATGTGCTTGCGCTTCTGCTCCTCGGTGCCGTACTCGATCAGCGTCGGGCCGAACATCGAGACGCCCATGCCGCCGATCGGGTTGCGCGCGCCGAGCTTGGCCATCTCCTCGGCCAGCACCCGCGCTTCCTGGCGCGAGAGGCCGCCGCCGCCGTACTGCTTCGGCCAGGTCGGCACGCCCCAGCCCTTGGCGCCGATCCGCTCGCGCCAGAGCTTCGCATCCGCGCGTCTCCGGTCCGCCCATCATCGCCGCCATCTGTGCGGCCGGATTGTCCTTCAGGGCCTTGGGGAAGTTCGCTTCCAGCCACGGCGCGGGCCTCCAGCCGGAAGGCCTCGGCGTCGCCGCCAAAATCCGCCATCGACAATCTCACCCGTGCAAACAATCGTTCGAATATCGGAACATCAATAGACGCGCCGGGAGGCCACGCAAGAGGTCGGCGGCGTCGCCGAGGGAGACTCGACTTTTCACCCTCCCCGTGGCGAAGTTCGAGCCGGAGGCGGGTCGCGCATGCGGTGGATGGTCGAGTTGGTCGCGGTGCTGTCGGGGCTGGCATGCGGCGCGCCCTTCGCGGAGGCCGCGGCGAAGCACCCCCGACGCCGGCCGCGGCCGCGCCGGCGGCCGGGACCGAGACGGTGGCGCTCAAGGCCGAGGGCGGCGAACTGCTGGTCCCGGTGACGATCAACGACTCCGTCAAGCTCGACTTCATGCTCGACAGCGGCGCCTCGGTGGTCACGATCCCTGCCGACGTCGCGATGACGCTGATCCGCACCGGCACCCTGACCCGCGACGACTACCTGGGGCGCCAGACCTTCCGGCTCGCCGACGGCCGCACCGTGCCCTCCACGATCCTGCGCATCCGCACCCTCAAGGTCGGCGATATCGTGGTGCACAACGTGCAGGCGTCGGTGACCGACGCGAAGGGCTCGCTGTTGCTGGGGCAGACGTTCCTGGCTCGCTTGAGCACCTGGTCGATCGACAATGGGCGCCACGTGCTGGTGCTCGGCCCCGAGCGGCCCGGCGGCCCGCCGCCGCTGGAGATCGCGAGCGCGCCCCACGCGCGCCGTTCCTCGAAGCATGCGGACCAGGGCGGCCAGGCGCCGGCCGACCAGGACGGCGCCGCCGCCGCTGCCGATGGCCGCCCCGAGACGGCGAAGAGCGCCGCGTGGGACGCCGCCTTCTACCAGACCTGCGTCTCGCAAGGCGCCCGCGACAACGGCCGCGGCGTCCAGGCCGCCTGCCACTGCGTTGGGGCTGCCCTCCAACCCCTGCCCCTGTCGCGCAAGAAGCGCCTCGTCGCCCACTCCCACGAAATCCTCGCCGCCGAGGCCCAGTGCGCGCGGTAGCGCTCAGGTTCTGAGAGGCAAGACAATCCCCCCTTCGAACTGCGCGCAGCCGCGCCGCAGACGGCTAAGGCCTTGCGGAGATTGGCGGCTCGTATTGTCCGCGTGATGTGCGGAGAATCGGCTTGCCTTCTGCGTAGATTGCAAGCCACAATGTCCGCAGGAGTCGCGGAGAATGCCGAGCTATATCCATGCGCTGAAAGCGTGGCCGACGTTCCGGTGGAGCGACGACGCGCTCGCGGCCAAGTTAGGGGCTGTCCGACACCGTCAGGGGCGCCTTATCGGCCGCATGGAAGGGCTTGGTTTTAAGCTCCGCGCCGAAGCAATTCTGCCCTCACTGACGGACGAGGTGGTCAAGTCCAGCGAGATCGAGGGCGAGGTTCTCGATTTCGATCAGGTACGCTCCTCTATTGCCCGTCGCTTCGGCATGGAAGCCGGCGGTCTCGCGCCGATCGATCGCAATGTCGAAGGCGTCGTCGACATGATGCTCGACGCAACTCAGAAATTCGATCTGCCTCTCACCGAGGAACGGTTGTTCAGCTGGCACGCCGCGCTGTTCCCGACCGGGCGCAGCGGCATCAACAAGATCGACACCGGTCGCTGGCGAAACGACAGGGGCGGCCCGATGCAAGTCACGTCGGGCTCCGTCGGCAAAGAGCGGGTGCACTTCGAAGCGCCCGCAGCCAGGCGGCTCAAAGGAGAGATGAACGGCTATCTCGAATGGTTCAATGGCGCGAGCAAACTCGATCCGGTGATCATGGCGGCCCTTGCCCACCTCTGGTTCGTAACGATCCACCCCTTCGAGGATGGTAATGGCCGCATCGCTCGCGCGATCGCCGACATGGCGTTGGCCCGGTCCGAGAAGACCCCTTGGCGTTTCTACAGCATGTCGACCCAGATCCGGGCCGAGCGGAAGGCCTACTACGACATCCTCGAAGCGACCCAGAAGGGCGACCTCGACATCACCGCTTGGCTCGACTGGTTCCTGGGTTGCCTCGACCGGACGTTTGACCGCGCCGAAATCACCCTCGCCGCCGTCCTCGCAAAGGCGAAGTTCTGGGAAGAGACCGGCGCCGCCAAGCTCAACGATCGACAGCGGTCCATCGTGAACCGACTGCTCGACGGCTTTGAGGGCAAGCTGACCTCATCGAAATACGCCACCCTCACCAAATGCTCGCAGGACACTGCGTCTCGCGACATCGACGACCTCATCAAGCAAGGAGTTCTCGCCAAAGACCCGGGAGGCGGCCGCAGCACGAGCTATTCGCTGGTCGAGCCCGGCCAGCGTCGCGGCCTGGCGTTCCCCGACAAGGAACATCGCACCGACAACACGCGCGGCACAATCTTTTGGGGCGAGGACGGAGACAAGCGCGTCCGCTGCATCGTCAGCCGCGAAGCCCTCGACGACCACTTCTCCGAGGGCGGCAAGCTGCTGCCCGATGCAGCCTTCCAGGCGCACCGGGTTGAGATCGAGGCGATCGCCAGCCACAAATACGCCCTGGGTCAGCTCGAGCCGGACGGCGGCATCATCATCCGCACAGCGGAACTGCCGTGAAGGACGGCATCCGTCTTTGGCGCCTCAGCGCAGGGCGCCATGGATCGGCACGCTCGGCCTACTTCGGATCTGGCAGGCCCAGCACGCGCTTGGCGACCACGTTGAGGTTGATCTCCGAGGTGCCGCCCTCGATCGAGTTGGCCTTGGCGCGCAGCCAGCCATGGGTGGCGACGAGCTCGCCTTCCTTGAAGTCGTCGCCCGCCCAGCCCAGGCCTTGCGTCCCCATCGCCTCGATCATCAGCTCCGAGCGCTCCTGGGCGAAGGTCGCCGCCGCGTACTTGATGATCGAGGTGGCGGCCGAGGGGCCATTGCCGGCGCGCGACTCGGCGTTGAGGCGCGACAGGGTCAGGGCGAAGGCCTGGAAGTCCATCCTGTTGCGGGTGATGCGCCCGCGCAGGTCCGCATCGGCGACCTGCCCATCCGCGTCGGCGCCGACGTACGCCTTGGCGAGCTGCCCGAGGTCGCCCGCCGCGCCGCCGGCGCCGCCGCCGCCCCCGAAGCCGCCGGAGATGTTCTGCCGCTCGTATTGCAGCAGGCGCTTGGCGATCTCCCAGCCGCCGTTCAGGCGTCCCACCAGGTTGTCCTTGGGGATCTTCACGTCGGTGAAGAAGGTCTCGCAGAACGGGCTCTCGCCACTGATCAGCTTGATCGGCCGGGTTTCCACACCCGGCGTCGCCATGTCGATCAGCACGAACGAGATGCCCTCGTGCTTCTCGGCCGCCGGGTCGGTGCGCACCAGGCAGAAGCACCAGTCGGCGAAGTTGGCGTAGCTGGTCCAGATCTTCTGGCCGTTGATCAGCCAGTGGTCGCCCTTGTCCTCGCAACGGGTCATGAGGCCGGCGAGGTCGGAGCCGGCGCCGGGCTCGGAATAGCCCTGGCACCAGCGGATCTCGCCCTGGATGATCTTCGGCAGGTGCTCGGCCTTCTGCGCCTCGCTGGCGAACTCCAGCAGCACCGGCCCCAGCATCCAGATGCCGAACGAGGCGAGCGGCTGGCGATAGCGCCCCAGCTCCTGCTCGACGATCCGCGCCTTCTCCGGCGTCAGGCCGCCGCCGCCATACTTCTGCGGCCAGGTCGGCGCGGTCCAGCCGCGAGAGGCGACGCGGCGCATCCAGACGATCTGCGGGTCGTCGGACTTCAGGAACGCGCGGCCGCCCCAGACCGCGTCCTGGCTCCAGTCGCTCGGGTTGCCCGCCAGCTCGGCCGGGTAGTTGTCCTTCAGCCAGCCCCGCACCTCGGTGCGGAAGGCGTCCAGCTCGCCGCCAAAGTCCGCCATGCCGCTGCTCCGAAACCCATCTGCGCCATCAGCCTAGCGCACGGTCCGGGCGCCGGCAAAGGGATGGGGAGCCCGGGCCTAGCCGTGGAATATCCACTGGGTGGAGATCGCCGAGAGCTGGGCAAGGTGCACGACACCGTTGATGTCGTCGCCGATGTCGATGGTCCCGCTGGCGTTCTCGAGCAGGAACTGATCGTGGCCCTCGCCGAGGTAGTCGCCGGTCGCGACCAGCGTCCAGCCCACCAGCGAGGTGAAGCCGTGGTACACAAGCGCGCCGCCCACCACGTCGCCGATGTCGACCGTGCCGCTGGCGTTCTCGATCAGGAACTGGTCGTGGCCTTCGCCCTTGAAGTCGCCCACGCCGAGGAATGTCCACCCGGGGATAGAGGTGAAGCCCTTGAGGGTGGCCGCGCCACTGGGTCCATCGCCGATCTCGACGGCGTTGCTGGCGTTCTCGATCAGGAACTGGTCGTGGCCCTCTCCGAGGAAATCGCCCGCGCCGATGACTTTCCAGCCCGTGCCCGGCTGGGCGAAGCTGTGAAGGACAACCTGCCCGCCGACGTAGTCGCCGGTCTCGAGCGCGCCACTGGTGTTCTGGACCAGGAACTGGTCATGGCCCTTGCCCAGGAAGTCTCCGGCCCCGACGATGTTCCACCCGCTGAGCGTGGTGAAGCTCGTGAGGGTGGCCGTCTGGTTGGCTCCGACCTGTCCAATGTCGACGCCTCCACTGGCGTTGACGACCAGGAACTGGTCGTGGCCGTCGGCGAGGAAGTCGCCCGTCGCGGCGTACTTCCAGGTCGTGCCGAGCGTGGCGAAGCTGTGGTAGGCGACCGTGCCGGTGGAATCCCACCTGCCCAGTGTCGAACGCGCCGCTGGCGTTCACTAGCAGCAGGTCGGAGACGCCCCCGTTCAGCACGTTGTCGCGCGCATCATACTGGCTGACGACGACCTTGCCCTGAAGCATCGAGAGGAGGCCGTGGTCGGCCGTGTACTGCTTGTGACCGAGAACCTCGTGCTGCAACGTCGTGTTGGTGACCTCGATGGAGGTGAGATTGCCCGAGCTGAAGGCGCTTTGCATGGCGTTCAGGTTGGCGAAGACGTTCGCCGCCGTGTCCGCGACAGTTCCGGCCGTCCCAAGCTGGCCATTGGCGTAGTCGCGCAGCGCCGTGGCTACGGTGACGCCGATGTTGAGCTCGAAATTCTGCCAGGGCGTCCAAGCGCTACCGGTGTAGACCGTACCTTGCAGCGTCACGGTCCCTCCAGCCGCCGGCGCTGTGTAGGTCAACAGGCCAAGTTGCGCGGACGAGATGTCGTAGAGAGTGGCGCCCGGCGATTGGCTGCCGAAGTAATTCGTGGCGCCGTTGAGATTGATCGTGCCGTCGCCGTTGGGAAGGTCGATCTCGTAGAAACCACCGCTCGAAGACACCGTGCCGGCGACCTTGAACAGGCTCGTCACCTTAACCGTCGCCCCGGCGGCGACGACGAGGTCCAGCACCGGATTGAAAGTCGCGCCAACGGTCGAGACGCCGAGCTGGATGTTGGCGAATGCGCTCCACGCCTTGCCGTCGAAGACCGAGACCAGCAGGCTCGGGCTCTGCGTCCCCGTGGCGCCGCCCAGCTTCACCTTCGAAAGATCGCTCGCCGAGACGACGATCTGACCGAGCGCAGTCTGTGCGGCCGTGGCGTGATTGACAGCGCCGTTGAGCGACAACGTGCCGCCGCCGACGACCTGCAGGTTGTAGAGGGTCGGCGCGGCGCCAGTCGTGTTGTCGATCCTGACGAGGCCGGTGATCGAGTTCGCCACGGTCGCGAGAATCTCGAGCGGAACTCGGTGAGCAGCGTCATCGTCGAGCCGCCGTGGCCGGTGTCGTCGATGGCGAAGTCGCCCTTGACGCCGGCGATACCGGACAGCGACACCTCGAACGTCGTGTCCCAGTTCTGTCCGACGAACGAGTTGCCCCAGGGGTTGCGGACGATGAAGTCGCCGGTGGCGGCATCGTAGCCCGTCACCGCGAAGGCATGGCCGCCGACCAGCTCGATGTTGCCATGGGCGTCGTAGGTGTCCGCCGCGTTGCCCGTCTCCACCATGACGTCGTCGCCGCTCGCCACGGCGTCGATGTAGAGCATCTTGTCCGCAACGAAGTTGGCGTCCGATCCGAAGTGGTAGGAGACGTTGGCGGCGTCGATCATCGCCGGAAGGATGTTGACAGCGGCGTTGGCGTTGATGTTGTCGTAGCTGTCGACGCCCGCCGGGTGGCCGATCTTGCCCGTCGCGCTCAGCTGGGCGTAGGCCTTTTCCGCCAGCGCGACCCAGAGCGCGGTGTTGTTGAAATTCGGATCGTGGGCGTAGACCAGCTCTCCACCCTGGGTCGGCAGCTGAGTGTTGACCGTTTCCCAGACCTGGTTGCCGTTGATGTAAAACCGCACGCCGTAGGTGCCGTTCGGGTTGGCGACGAACATCTGCGCCAGTTGCTGCGGATGGTTGTCGGCCAGCAGGATGAGGCCGGTCATCACCTCGCAGTCGCCGTCAGCGCCTTGGCAGATGTCGTTGACGGCGGCCGCGCCCGTGGGCCCGTAAAGCGGAGCAGTGACCATGCTGTAGCTGTAGGTCGGGCCCGAGGGCGGGGCCGGATCGGGCAGGTTCGTGCCCAGGAACCACTGGCCGATCAGGTGGTCCATCTGCGTGGCAGTTGAGCTGACGGCGAGATTGCCCATCGTCGTGGCGGAGGCGATCGGCCCTCCGGCCACCCACTTGGCGTTCGCCGGGCTGCCATCGACCAGCTGGTTGACGATGCTGTAGATGTAGGCGCTGCCGGCGAGGCCGTTGTTCAGGTTCGCGGCCAGGGCCTGCAGCCCCGTGAACTCGGCCGATGTGACCGCGCCAGCGTTCTTGACCGCGGTCATCAACTGCAACGCCTCGGTGTACGTCAGCACCCCGTCGGCGGCGTCCGCGGTCAGGTCCGTCTTCACCACGCTGCTGGCGAGCGCGGTAATCCAAGCGGGCGTCGCCATCCCAAACCCCCAGAAATGAGCCAGACGGCCGAATCCGACTGAAAGTAAGCTTGGCCTGCGATCCTTGCAATCGGACTCGCGCGCAGACCTAGGCCGCGCGCGGGTAGCATCTTCGTTTGAAATTACTGAGAGACTACCGGCGCGCCCCGCCGCTCGTCGTCGCGCCTTTGCTTCGCTATAGTTCGGCGCCTGACCCGTTCTAGGAGCCCCATGCGCGCTCTGCGCGAGCTACGCCCTGCTGCGCTGACCCTCGCCCCCTGGGCGCTGTCGATCGCCGTCGCGGCGGCCGGCGTCATGCTGCTGTTCTCCGGCGCGACGCCGTCGGACCCGATGCGCTTCCTCTGGCTGGCGCGCTACACCCCGCTGATCCTCATCGAGATCAGCCACTTCCTTTCCAGCATCATCGGGCTCGTGCTGATCCTGCTGGCGTTCGGCCTCTCGCGGCGGCTCGACGCGGCATGGACCGCCTCGATGCTGCTGCTGCCGATCGCCGCAGCGCTGGCGCTGACCAAGGGCTTCGACTGGGAGGAATCGACCATCCTCGCGGCCGTCTTCCTGGGCTTGGCGCCGTTCCGCGAAGCCTTCGCGCGCGCCGCCCGCCTCACCCGCATGGAGATCACCCCCGGCTGGATGGTCTCGGCCGCCGCGGCGATGGCCGGCGCGGCGATCGTCGGCTGGTGGTCGTTCTCCAACGTCGACTACGGGCAGAAGACCTTCCTGGGCGCCATCTTCAATCCGGACGCCGACGCGGCCCGCGCGGTGCGCTCCTCGGCCGCCGCGGCGGTGCTGCTGCTGGTGTTCGGGCTGTGGCGACTGGTGGCGACGCCGGCGACGCCGAAGGTGGTGGGCGAGGACGACCCGGAGTTTGTGCGGGTGCGCTCGATCCTGGCGGCGGCGGAGCTGGCCGAGCCGGGCTCCAACCTGGCGCTCCTGGGCGACAAGCGCTTCCTGTTCTCCGAATCGGGCCACTCGTTCCTGATGTTCGGCGTGCGCGGCCGCTCCTGGATCGCGGTGGGACGTCCGGTCGGGCGACGCGACGAGCGCGAGGAGCTGTTCTGGCGTTTCCGGGTGCTGGCCGACGCCCACGCCGCGCGGCCCGGCTTCTACGGGCTCGGCCCCGACGACCTGCCCGAGCTGGTCGACCTCGGCTTCTCGATCCAGAAGATCGGCGAGAGCGCCGCGGTGCCGCTGGCCAGCTTCTCGCTGGAGGGCCGGCGGCGCGGCAACCTGCGGCGCAGCTGGCGCAAGACCGGCGAGGAAGGCGCGACCTTCGAGGTGCTGTCGCCGGGCGAGGTGTGCGCCGCAATGGACGAGCTGAAGCTCATCTCGGACGCCTGGCTCGCGCACCACTCCGGCGACGAGAAGACCTTCAGCCTCGGCCACTTCGACCCGGCCTACGTCGCCGAGTTCCCGGTCGCGGTGGCCAGGGTCGACGGCCACATCGTCGCCTTCGCCAGCCTCTGGACCACCGCCCATCGCGGCGCCTTCTCGATCGACCTGATGCGCTACGCCGACGATGCGCCCAAGGACGTCATGGACTTCCTGTTCGTGGAGCTGATCGCCTGGGGGCAGGCCGAGGGCTACCAGGCGTTCGACTTCGGCATGGCGCCGCTGGCCGGCCTGGAGGACCGGCCGCTGGCGCCGATCATGTCGCGGGTCGGGCGGCTGCTGTTCGAGCGCGGCGAGGACATCTACAACTTCCAGGGGGTGCGCCGGTACAAGGACAAGTACGATCCGCTCTGGTCGCCGCGCTACATCGCCGCGGCCCGCAAATGGGCGATCCCGATCCTGATGGCCGACGTCGGCCTCTTGTCCTCGGGCGGGATGGCGGGGCTGACGCGCCGCGGCCGGCGGCCGATCGAAGAGCGCGACGGCGAGCAGACCCGCGCCGCTTAAGCAAACCCTTAATCGCGGTAGGGCCCGTTAACTTTTGATTCACCGAGCCGGTTGAGAACTGTCGGGCTGTTGGACAAGGCCGCCGAGCCTTCCACAGCTGTGTACGACCTAAGCTAGATATTGTGCTAGCGCTTCGTTTACACACTAGGAATTGGTGGCTAGCGTTCGAACTCCGTATGGGGAGATCGATTCGGATGGCCGCGGGGGTCCCGAAAAGTTCAAAATACGTCGATTCTGCGAGCCGGCAGATGGCGGAAGATCTTGCCCGCCGGTCGGGGCTTTCCCTTAACGAATGGGTGGCCCGGCTGATGGCCGAGGGTCCGGAGGACGCAACGTCCCAGGACTACTTCAGCCAGCCGACACCCAGCTACTTCGAAGAGCCGCGCGCCGCCGCGCAAGCCCGCTACGAGGCGCCGGGTCATCCGGCCGACGAGGTCGGCCGCGTGACGCAGGCGCTGGAGCGGCTCTCCGACCGCATCGAGAGCGCCGAGAACCGGCAGGCGCTGGCCATCGGCGGGGTCGAGCGCTCGGTGCGCGAGGTCATCGGCCGCATCGATGCCGCCGAGCGCGAGCAGATGCAGGCGAGCGCCCGCTTCGAGGGCGAGTTGCAGGCCGCCAAGGGCGCGACACAGAGCCTCGCCCAGCGTCTGAAGAAGTTCGAGGACGAGGCCGTCGGCCCGCGTTCGGCCGAGGCGCTGCAGGCGCTCGAGCGCGAGCAGATCCAGGTCGCCGCCCGCTTCGAGGGCGAGCTGCAGACCGCCAGAAGCGAGACCCAGACGCTCGCACAGCGTCTGAAGAAGATCGAGGACGAGGCCGCCGGACCACGCGCAGCCGAGGCTCTGCAGGCGCTGGAGGGCGCCATCGGCACAGTGGCCACGAGCGTCTACGACAGCGACCGCCGCTCGCGGGAGGCTGCCGGCGAGTTGCAGGCGCGGCTCGAGCGGCTCGAGGCCGGCGACCAGGCCGGCGGCGCCGCGATGCGCGAGCTGCGCCACAGCTGCGAGGCGCTGGACCAGCGTCTCAGCCTCGCCGAGCGCGGCGCCGAGGACGGCGTCGCCCGCGCCGCCGCTGAGCTCTCCGCCCGCGTCGAGGCGACCCGCGAAGCGCTGGCCACCCAGCTGGCGACGGCGGCCGACACTCGTTTCGACCGCGTCGAGCAGGCGCTGGAGCAGATGGGCGAGCACGTGCGCGCCGCCGAGCAGCGCTCTGCCAGCGCCCTGGAGCGCATGGGCCGCGAGGTGCTGGAAGTCGCCCAGGCGCTCAGTCGCCGCGTCAACGCCGTCGAGCATCACGGGACCGACGCGGCCGAGCACGTTCGCGCCGAGGTCTCGCGCATCGCCGGCGCTGTCGAAGACCGCCTGGTCCGCGCCGATTCGCTGCAGGCCCAGGCGCTCGAGAAGCTCGGCGTCGAGATCGCCCGCATCACCGAGCGTCTCGCCGACCGCATCGGCAACGCCGAGCGCCGCTCGGCCCAGGCCATCGACGACGTCGGCGAGCAGGTCTCCCGCTTCACCGAGCGCCTCAACCAGCGCAGCGAGCGCGTCGCCAGCGAGCTGGCGGACCGCATCCGCCAGAGCGAGGATCGCACCGCCAAGCTCCTGGAGGAGGCGCGCCAGAAGATCGACGAGCGCCTTGCCGAGACCCAGCGCAAGCTGGCCCAGGCAGCGCCGCCGCGTCCCGCGCTGCCGGCCGAAGAGCCCGACGAGGCCCTTTACCGGCAATCGCCCTTCCCCGGCTACGAGACTCCGGCCCCGGAGCAGCCGTTTGCGGCCGCGACCTCGGCGTTCGCCGTCCGGCCGGCCGGGCCGACCTTCGACGAAGAGGATTTCGCCGCAGCGGCTCGCTTCGATCCGTCGGCCAGGTCGGTCGAGGAGTCGATGCCGATCGTGCGCGCGGCGCCGGTCTCGGAGGATGACGATTTCGACGCCGTCGAGCTGGAGCCGAACGTCGGCTTCGACGTCGACGACGACTTCGTGCAGGCGCCCAAGCCAATGCCGCGGCCCGCTGCGGCGCCGCCGCCCGCCGCGATCGCCGCGTCCGAGCCGCCTCCGTCGGCCTCGGCGCCCGCGGCCCCGCTGAGCACCCGCGAGGTGATCGAGCGCGCCAGGGCGGCCGCCCGCGCCTCCAGCGATCGCGAGGGCGCCAGGAGCATCCGCACCGCCAAGCCCGCCGACGAAGGCGTGCTGCAGGGGCTGGCGTTCGGCCGCTCGCGCAAGCGCCCCGGACCCACCAGTGCGCTGATGGTGGCGAGCGTGCTGGCCGCCGTTGGGCTCTCGGCCGGCGGCTATGTGTTCTTCGAAGGCAAGGCCACCGGCAAGCTTCCCAAGCGCGTGGCGGACGGGCTCTCGGTCGTACCGGGCGATGCGGCGAACAATCCCGCCGCCGGACCGACGCTGGCCGCCATGGCCCTGTCGCCGAAGCCCGACGCTTCCGCCGCGCCGGCCGGGCCGGACCTCTCGGGCCCCTACAACGCGGCCGTCGCCAAGATCGACGCCCACCAGGCCGGCGGCGTCGCCGACCTCAAGAAGCTCGCCGACGGCGGCTATGCGAAGGCCGAGTTCTACCTCTCGCAGCTCTATCAGGACGGCAAGGCGCGGGCTCGCCAAGGATCCGACCCAGTCGCGCAGCTGGCTGGAGAAGGCCGCCGAGGGCGGCGACCGCACCGCCATGCACAATCTGGCGCTCGACGAGCACCAGGGCATCGGCGGCGCGCGCAACGCCCCCGCCGCGGCCGAGTGGTTCCGCCGCGCCGCCGAGCTCGGCCTCGTGGACAGCCAGTTCAACCTCGCCGCCATCTACGAGCGCGGCGACGGCGTCAGCCAGAATCTCGCCGAGGCCTACAAGTGGTACCTGATCGCCGGCCGCGCCGGGGATGCGGAATCGCGGGCCGGGGCGCTGCGGGTGCGCGCCGCGTTGACACCCGACGCCCGCGCCATGGCCGAGCGGGCGGCGGGCGAGTTCCAGCCGGCCACGCCCAGACCGTCCGCGCAAGCCGCGCCGTCCCCCGTGCAGCCGGTCGCCCTCGCCTCGCCGGATCTGGTCACCGCCCAGCGGGCGCTGAACCAGCTTGGCTACTACCAGGGCCCCACCGACGGCGCCGCCTCACCCGCCCTGCGCATGGCGCTGGCCGCCTACCAGCGCGACCAGGGCCTCCCGAACACGGGCGCCGCCGACCCCGCCACGCTGGCGAAGCTCTCGGTCTACACGCGCTAGCCGCGGCCTGGCCGCCGAGCCGACGCATGGGCTGGCCGGCGGAAATGCGCGATAGTCCCGGCATGACCGCCGCCGACGAGGCCGAGCCGGCGCACCCGGGGCGCAGCATCATGCCGCCGTTCCGCGTGCTGGAAGGCTTCCTGCAAGCCGACGAGGTGGAGCGGCTGCTGGCGCACGTCGCCGCTCACGAGTCTGCGTTCACAGCCACCCAGGTCGGCGACAAGGCCGCCGCCCGCCTCGATCCCGCCATCCGACTGTCGACGAACACCGAGCAGCTCGGCCAGTTCCGCCCGCTGCTCAGAGACCGGCTGATGGGCATGGCGCAGGCGCTCATCGCGGAGCTGAAGCTCTCGCCGTTCAGGGCGGCGCGGGTGGAGCTCGAACTGGTCGCACACGGCGACGGCGCCTTCTATCGACGCCACATCGACACCCAGACCGCGACGAAGCGCTCGCACATCCGCGTGCTGAGCGGCGTCTACTATTTCCACCGGCAGCCGAAACGCTTCACGGGCGGCGCGCTTCGCCTCTACGCGATCGGCGATCCGGCGCGCTTCGCCGACATCGAGCCCACCCATAACACGCTGGTGGTGTTCCCATCCTGGGCGCCGCACGAGGTGCGGCCGGTGAGTTGCCCGTCCGGGCGGTTCATGGACTCGCGCTTCGCCGTCAACTGCTGGCTCCACGCCGCTTCGCCCGGCGCCGACGCAGCGACCGGAACCTAGAGCGTGGCGACGAATGCCTGCAGCTCAGCGCTCACCTCGCGGTCCTCGGGAGTGAGGCCGCCGAAGCCGGCATGCGGCATGCCCTCCCAGACGTGCAGCTCGGCCCGCACGCCGGCGCTGCGCAGCTTGCGGTGCATGCGCACGGCGTTGGAGAGGAAGATGTCGCGGGTCCCGGCCTGCAGCAGCGTGGGCGGGAAGCCGGAGACGTCGCCGAACAGCGGCGACAGGTGCGGGTGCGCAAGGTCCGCCCCGCCGGCGTAGAGGAGGTTCATCTCCATCAGCCGCGCCGGCAGCACCACGTCGAGACCCATCAGCGTGTCGAAGCTGTCGCCGCTCTCGGTGAGATCGAGCTCGGGGGTCAGCAACAGGGCGCCGGCCGGCATCGCGAGCCCTTCGTCGCAGGCTCGCAGCAACAGTGCGGCGGCGAGGTTGCCGCCCGCCGAGGTGCCGCTGACCACCACCCGCTCGGCCGGGACCTCGGCCAGCAGCGCGCGGTAAGCCGCCACGCAGTCGTCGAGCGCGGCCGGATAGGGGCCGTCGGGCGGCACGCGATAGTCGACGCCGTAGGCGACGCGGCCGGTGCGAAGCGCGATCGCCGCGGTCGAGAACCGGACGTTAGCCTCGCCGCCGCCGAACAGCAGCGCGCCGCCGTGGATGTCGAAGATGACGTGCTGGTCCGCGATCAGCCGCTCGGCGCGCGGCGTGGCGCGGTAGACCGGCACGCCGCCCAAGGGGTGGGCCTCGACGTCCGCCTTCAGCCGCGCCGCGTAGGGCGCCGACAGCTCGGCGGACGCCTTGTCGCGCGCCGCGATCAGCCGCCGCCAGCCGTCCTTGTCGGCGAGCGCCGGATAGGCGCCCTGCCCCGGCCGGGGCATGGTCAGAATCGCCTTGGCCGCGTCCGAAAGCGCCGCCGGCAAGGGCACGCGCCGCGACGCAAGCTCGATCGTTGCCGGTCCCTGGTCGTCCGCCATCACGTCCTCCCTGCCATACGCCGAGCATGCGGCTGGTGTTTTTCAAGGTCACACGAAGATCACGAAGAATGCAAAGCTCACGAAGGGCGCGCCCTGGCGCGCCAGCCAATCGCCCAACGCTGCTGGGGATTTGCTGCGCGCGAAGCGCGCCTTCGTGGTCTTCGCTTCCTTCGCGATCTTCGTGTGACCCTGAGACTCTCGCCGCCGCCCAACCCTAGGCTGGCGTCGCTTCGCCCCACTCGTTCCAGCCGGCCCAGCGCGGGGCGCCGGGGAGGTACATCGTCTCCAGGCGGCCAATGTGGAAGCCGGCGGAGGCGATCGAGGACGCCACTGGGCGGGTCAGGTGGCAGCCGCCGGCGAACGGGATCCAGAAAGGCTCGATCCGGCGCTGCCACTTCACCACGTCGGGGTCGGGCGCGAGGCCGTGCTCGCAGAAGATGAACCGGCCGCCGGGTTTCAGCACCCGCCTGGCCTCGGCCAGCACGGCGGCCGGATCCTGCACCGAGCAGAGCGTGAAGGTGCAGACCACGCAGTCGAACGCGCCGGCCTCGTAGGGCAGCGCCTCGCCCCGGCCATCGACCACGTGGGTTGGGATGGCCGCCGCCGCGCCCGCGGCCTCGGCGCGGCGGCGCAGGCCTTCCGACGGTTCGACCGCCTCCAGCGCGGTGACCTTGGCGGCGTCGTAGAACGGCAGGTTGAGGCCGCTGCCCATGCCCAGCTCCAGCACGCGCCCGCTGGCGCCGGGGACGACCTTGGCGCGCTGGCGGGCGATCGGCTTGCAGCCGCAGGCGCAGTTGATCAGCGGCGGGACGACGTAGCGCTCCCAGAGCGAGGGCTTGGGCGAGGGCTTGGGCGAGGCCATCAGGCGGACCGCTGGCGGGCGAGATCGCGGGCCCGTTCCTGCTCGTGCGCCACGGCGTCCCGCGTCTCCTGCAGGAGCCGCGCGGCGATCGGGTCGCGGCCGATGGCGCTCCAATAGGCGGCGAGCTTCGGGTGCTTGCCCAATGGGCTCGGCGCCTCGAACAACGCCGGGGCCCACTCGTAGGAGAGCATCAGCTGCGGGATCAGCGCTCCGTCCGCCCAGGTCAGGCGCCCGCCGACCGCATAGCCCGCCGCGCCGATGTAGTGCTCGATGTAGCCGAGCGCGGCCTCCACCTCGGCGAGCGCCCGGTCGATCGCGGCCCGGTCCCAGCGCCGCCGCGACATGCCCGAGGCGGTGAATAGCGGCCGCATCGCCATCACCAGGTAGAAGTCGCAGAGCCGCGAGATCAGCCGCACCTGGGCGCGGCCCCAGGGGTCGGCCGGCAGGGTCGGCGGCTCGGGATAGGCGTCCTCCAGGTACTCGCAGATCACCTCCGACTCCGGCAGCGCGCGGCCGTCGTCGGTCACCAGCGCCGGCACCCGGCCGATCGGATTGATCGTGAAGTAGTCGCCCTTCAACTCGGTGGTGGCGTGGAAGCCCGGCGGCTCGATGATCTCCGGCGAGAGGCCCTTGGCGTAGAGCACGAGCCGCACCCGGGTCGGGAACGGCGAGGTGTAGGTCTGGTAGAGCTTCATGGAACCACGATGCGCCTTGGGCCGCCCCGGCGCTAGTTGCGGCGCGGGATCACCACCGGCAGGCTCTCGTAGCCCTTCACGAACACCGAGTGGGTGCGGGTGGGCTCGCCGGCCAGCTCGACCACCGGGAAGCGCTTCAGGATCTCCTCCCAGATGATCGTCAGCTGCAGCTCGGCGAGGCGGTTGCCGACGCAGCGGTGGATGCCGAACCCGAAGCTGAGGTGCGTGCGCGGCCGGGCCCGGTCGATGATGTAGGCCTCGGGGTTCTCGATCACCTCGGTGTCGCGGTTGCCGGAGACGTACCACATCGCCACCAGGTCGCCTTCGCGGATGGTCTTGCCGCCGAACTCGAAGTCCTGCGTGGCGGTGCGGCGCATGTGGGCGAGCGGCGTCTGCCAGCGGATGGTCTCGGAGACCATCGAGGGGATCAGCGCCGGGTTCTCGCGCAGCTTGGCGTACTGCGCCGGATAGCGGTTCAGCGCGAACACCGAGCCGGAGATGGTGTTCCGCGTGGTGTCGTTGCCGCCGATGATCAGGAGGCCGAGGTTCCCGTTGTACTCATGGACGTCCATGTTGCGGGTGGCCTCGCCGTGGGCCAGCATCGAGATCAGGTCGAACTTCGGCGGCGCATTGACCCGCTCGTTCCAGAGTTCGCGGAACACGCCGAAGCACTCGTCGAGCTCCTCGCGCTTGTGGTCCCAGCTCTTCACCGGGCCATGCCCGGGCGGGTTGGTCATCATGTCCGACCAGTGGGTCAGCCGCCGCCGCTCCTCGAACGGGAAGTCGAAGAGCGTGGCCAGCGTCATCGCCGTCAGCTCCTTGGAGACCAGGTCGACCCAGTCGAACTCCTCGCCGATCGGCAGGGCGTCGAGGATGATGCCGGCGCGCTCGCGGATCACCGGCGCCATGCGCTCCAGGTTGGCCGGCGCGACCACCGGGCTGACCGTCTTGCGCTGCACGTCGTGCTTCGGCGGGTCCATCGAGATGAAGCTCTGGCGCTGCGGGCGCTTGGCCATCTCGGCCTTCGCCTCCAGGCTCTGCAGCGTGATGCCGTCTGCCGACGAGAACACCTGGTGGTTGGTGTCCACCGCCATGATGTCGTTGTAGCGGGTGACCGACCAGTAAGGGCCGTACTCGCTCTGCGGTGTGTAGTGCACCGGCGCCTCGGCGCGCAGCCGCTCGAAGTAGGGCCAGAAGGCGTCGGCGGCGAACAGGTCGGCTTGCGCGGGGTTCAGCGTCTCCAGCGGCTCGGCGTAGGCCTTCGAGCGCGCCTCGTGCCGGATGTCGATCGACCCATCGCTCATGCCCGCGGCTCCCTTATCGTTGATCAGTGGGACGATCCGCCCCTTTGGGAGGGTTGTAAAGGCGATGGGCGTGCGTTGACTTCCGTTGGGAACTTGCGTCGCCTGTCGCCGCCAATGCTTCACAGGACCCCCGCATGATCAAGACCCGCGTCACCGAGATGCTCGGGATCGAGTATCCGATCGTCCAGGCGCCGATGGGCTGGATCGCCCGCGCGCAACTGGCCTCGGCGGTCTCCAACGCCGGCGGGCTGGGCATCATCGAGACCTCGTCGGGCGAGCTGGACGCCGTGCGCGAGGAGGTCGGCAAGATGCGCAAGCTGACCACCAAGCCGTTCGGGGTGAACATCGCCCAGGCCTTCGTGCGCGATCCGGACATCGTCTCGTTCGTCGTCGACCAGGGCGTGCAAGTTCGTCACCACCTCGGCGGGCGATCCGAACCGCTACTGCAGCGCGCTGAAGGAAGCCGGGCTCACCGTCTTCCACGTCGTGCCCTCGCTGGCCGCGGCGCTGAAGGCGATCGACGCCGGCGTCGACGGGCTGGTGGTCGAGGGCGGCGAAGGCGGCGGCTTCAAGAACAGCCGCGACGTCGCCTCGATGGTGCTGCTGCCGCTGGTCTGCGCGAAAGTCGACGTGCCGGTGATCGCCGCCGGCGGCATCGTCGACGGACGCAGCATGGCCGCGGCCTTCGCGCTCGGCGCCGAGGGCGTGCAGATGGGCACCCGCATGGTCTCCGCCGCCGAGAGCCCGGTGCATACGAACTGGAAGAACGCGATCCTCGCCGCCCGCGGAGACCGACACGGTGTTCCTCAACCGCTTCGGCCCCGGCCCGGCGCTGCGCGCGCTGCGCACCGAGAAGACCACCGCAGTTCGAGAAGGCGCCGCCGGAGAACATCATGCGCGAGTTCGGCAACGCCAAGGATCTCTATTTCGGCGGCGACATGGAGGCCTCGATCGCGCTCTCCGGCCAGGTGGCCGGCCGCATCGACGAAGTCAAGCCGGTCGCCCAGGTGATCGCCGAGACGGTGGCCGAGTTCGAGCAGGTCACCGCCGAGCTCGGCGCCCGCTACGGCGCCAAGCAACTGGCCTAGGAAGGGATCATCCGATGGCGGACGAAGTGCACGACGCGGCCTCGATGCAGGCGCTGCTCGAGCGGCAGAAGGCGGCGCACCTGCGCGACGGGGCGCCCAGCGCCGAGGTGCGGGCCGAGCGGCTGGACCGCTGCGTCGGCCTGCTGGTGGAGAACCGCAAGGCGATCGAGGACGCGCTGAACGAGGATTTCGGCTCGCGCTCGCCGGAGGCGACCGCCTTCACCGACGTCGCCGCCTCGATCGGCCCGCTGCAGCACGCCAAGGCCAACCTGAAGAAGTGGATGAGGCCGGAGCGCCGCAAGACCTCGCCGGCGCTGCTGGGTCTCTTCGGCGCCAAGGCCGAGGTGCGCTTTCAGCCGAAGGGCGTGGTGGGCGTGATCAGCCCCTGGAACTTCCCGGTCAACCTCACCTTCACGCCGCTGGCCGGCATCCTCGCGGCCGGCAACCGCGCGATCATCAAGCCGTCGGAGTACACGCCGGCCACCTCGGCGCTGATGGCGCGGATGTTCGGCGGCGCCTTTTCCGAGGAAGAGATCGCGGTGGTCACCGGCGGGCCGGAGGTCGGCCAGGCGTTCGCTGCGCTGCCGTTCGACCACCTGATCTTCACCGGCGCCACCGCTATCGCCCGCCACGTGATGAAGGCTGCGGCCGACAACCTGACGCCGCTGACCCTGGAGCTGGGCGGCAAGAGCCCGGTGATCCTCGGCCGCTCGGCCGACATCGCTGTCGCCGCCGCGCGGATCATGAACGGCAAGACCCTGAACGCCGGCCAGATCTGTCTCGCGCCCGACTACGTGCTGGCGCCGAAGGAGAAGCTGGAGGCCTTCGTCGGCGAGGCCGAGGGCGCGGTGAAGCGCATGTTCCCGACCATGAAGGACAATCCCGACTACACGGCGATCGTCGCCCAGCGGCACTACGACCGCATCATGGGCCACATCGACGACGCCCGGGCCAAGGGCGCGCGGGTGGTCGAGCTGAAGCCGGACGGCGAAGACCTGACCCAGCAACAGCATCGCAAGATCGCCCCGACGCTGATCATCGATCCCACCGACGACATGACGGTGATGCAGGAGGAGATCTTCGGGCCGGTGCTGCCGGTGAAGACCTACCAGGGGGTCGACGAGGCGATCGCCTACGTCAACGCCCACGACCGGCCGCTCGGCCTCTACTATTTCGGCGACGACCCGGCCGAGCAGGAGAAGGTGCTGAAGGGCACGACCTCGGGCGGCGTCACGGTCAACGACGTGGTGTTCCACGTCGCCCAGGAAGACCTGCCATTCGGCGGCGTGGGGCCTTCCGGCATGGGCAGCTACCATGGGCTCGACGGCTTCCGCGAGTTCAGCCACCGCAAGGCGATCTACACGCAGCTGAAGCGGGAGCTCGGCCCGCTGGTCCAGATGCGCCCACCCTACGGCCCGGGCATCCGCAAGTACCTCGACGGCGCGATCAGGCGCTGAGTGGACCTCAGCCCGCCAGGTCGCGCGGGTCCGCCTCGTAGAGCGGCGGCTCGCCGGCGAGGCGGCGGCGCAGGTTCTCGAGGAAGAGGGCGTCGTTGCGGGCGGTCTGGCCGGAGCCGAACGCCGAGGCGTGGGCGGTCAGCGTCACCCGCGAGTGGGTCCAGAGCGGGCTCTCCTCCGGCAGCGGCTCGGTGCGGAAAACGTCGAGCAGCGCGTGCTCGGGAACGCCGGCGTCCAGCGCCGCCAGCAGTGCGGCCTCGTCGACCAGGCCGCCACGGCCGACGTTCACCAGCAGCGAGCGCGGCTGCATCGCGGCGAAAAAGGCCGCGTCGGCAAGGCCCACGGTTTCGGCGTTCAGCGGCGCGGCCAGCACCACCACGTCGGCCTCCGGCAGCAGCGAGCGCACGTCGGCGAGCCGCGCCATGCGGTGCGCGGCCGGATGCGCGGCGCCGGAGCGGCGCACGCCGGTGATATCCGCGCCGAACGCCCGCGCCCGCTCGGCCACCGCCTCGCCGATCGCGCCGAAGCCGACGATCAGCCAGCGCGTGCCGGCCACCTCGCGGAACGGCAGCCGCGTCCAGCGCCGCGCGGCCTGCTCGGCGCGGCGCTCAGGCAAGCGCTGGAAGTGCCCCAGCACGCCGGCGATCACGTACTCGGCGATGCTGATCGCCTGGCCATGGCCGGTGGTGAGCTGGGCGCCCTTGTCCACCAGCTGGCGCCAGACCGGGCCGTCGACGCCGGCCGCGCCGGTGTGCACCCAGGCGAGGCGCTGCGACTTCAGCATGCCCACGAAGAGCGTGCGGCCGGCGGCGCCGAAGCCGCTGTCGGCGGAGAACCATCCCCAGTCTGGCTGCGCCGTCTCGTCGTCGGTCGGCGCGCCGTCCAGCGTGATGGCGCCATCGCTGCTGACCAGCACCAGCTCCAGGTCAGGGGCCAGGCGCGCCAGGTCAGCGGCGACGCGGCGATGCGCCGGCTCGAAGAGGATCAGGCGCGTCAATGCGCAGCTCCGGTGGGGACCATGGGGATCACGGGCGGCGGCGGCGTGGCCGGGCCGGGCGGCGCTGCGGCGTCCTTGGCGAACAGCACTGCGTAGCCGTCGCTGTAGAGCCGCCGCCAGCCGGGCTTGGCGTCCAGCACATGCACCAGCCCGTCGCGCGGCGAGACGATCGCCCAGGTGATGTTCCAGCGCTTGAACGCCTTGTCGACGTCGGGCTCGGCGCCGCCGGCGATCGCCAGGTACTGCTGCACGAAGGCGTCGCCGTACATGTCGGCGCGGCCGTCGACGTAGACCTTGACGCCCTTGAAGATCAGGTAGCCGCCGAACGCGTACTCGTTGAACACGTGCTGGCTCATCAGCTGCGGCGGCACATGGGCGATCGCGGTCACCGGCACGTTGGGATTGTCGCGGCGCACCAGCGGGATGGCGAGCCGCGCGCCCACTACCCCAACCGCGAGCACCGCCAGCGTGACGGCGACCGGCACGCTGGGGATGCGCCAGTCGGGCTTCCAGCCCACCGGCGGCGTCAGCCGCGGCCCGTCCCGCGCCGGGTTCAGCGCCCGTCCGAACGGCTCGGCCAGCAGCAGCGGGGCCAGCGCGGCCAGCACCGCCTCCTGGCGCACGTGCTGCAGCGCCATGTGCACGAGGCCGACAAGAGGATCAGCCGGAAGATCGGCACGCGCACCCCGCGCCACAGCCCCAGGAACAGGGTGATCAGCAGCACCCCCTCGAACAGGGTGAGGTTCTGGAAGTTGGCGCCGCGCCACTCCAGGATGTTGGGCAGCACCTTCATGCCCAGCACCATGAACGGGAAGACGATGCCGGCGAAGCCGTGCGGGGTGGCGAGCGCGAAGGCGCCGGGCGATGATGCCGAAGAAGGCCCAGCCGCGGACCGTCAGCGCAGCTTGTCGGGCTGCTCGATACAGCGCTTCCAGCGCGAACGGGCCGATCAGCGCCAGGCCGAAGATGAAGCTGGCGTGCAGGTTGGCCCACAGCACCATCAGCGGCGCCAGCTCCAGCGGCGGCGCGCGGCCCTCGCGGCGGGCGGCGAGCAGCTGGCGGGTCCAGAACACCAGCACGGGCGTGGCGATGATGTGGGGCCGCGCGTAGAGGAACGGCTCCAGGCAGGCGAAGGTCAGCGCCAGGCCGACGATCTGGCCGAGCGGCCCCATCCAGAGCTGCAGCTCGCGGGCGATCATCCAGAACGCCGCCCCGGCCGCAGAGCCCGATCAGCAGCACCACCCCGCCCCAGCCGCCCGCCATGTAGGCCAGCGCCATCAGCACCTCGGAGAGCCACTCGTGGGCGATCCAGGGCTTGCCGAAGTAGGTGAACGAGAACGGGTCGGTCGTGGGGACGGTGTGGTGGGCGAGGATCCAGTGCCCGGCCGCGACGTGCCAGTTGGTGTCGCCGTCGATGAAGACGCGCGCCGAGAAGGCCGCGACGCCCATCACCAGGATCGCCGCCGCGCCGGCGATGGCGAGGTCGATCATCGCCCGCCGCCTGGTCGCCTCGGCCAGGCGCGGGTTGAATGGCTGGACGTCGGTGATCGGCAGGTCCCCTCGAGCTTTAGCGCCCAGTCCAGGGCCCTGAGCCGCGCCCGACGTCAAGCCCGATGGACCGCGGCGGCGCCGCGCCGCTACAGATCGCCGGGTGTCGCGCCAGCCCATCGATCAGGAGCTAGCCGCCGTGCGCAGCCTCGCCGCGCGGCTGGGTCTCGGCGACGTCGAGCCGGCTGTGCTGCGGCTCGCCAAGCACAGCGTGGTGCGCCTCGGGCCGCTGGTGGCGCGGGTGCAGTCGGCCGGCGACGTGGGCGCGGCGCTGGCTTCGATGCGGCGCGAGGTATCGGTCGCCGCGCACCTCGCCGCGACCGGCGCGCCGGTGACCCCGCCAAGCCGCGAGCCGCCGCCCGGCCCCTACTCGGAAGCCGGCTGCGCGATCTCGCTCTGGGCGTTCGTTCCGCACCGCCCCGCCGAGGCCCGCGACGCCGCGGCCGCCGGCGCGGCGCTGAAGCAGGTGCACGACGCGCTGGCGACCTACGCGGGCGAGCTGCCGCCGTTCACCGACTTCGATCGCCTCGTGCGCGGCGCTGCTCGCCGACCCGACCGCGCTCGCCGCGGCGCCGGACGACCGCACGTTGCTGGCGGACATCTACGCCGGGGAGGTTGCCGCGCTCGACGCCGACCGCGGCGGCTGGGTTGCGCTGCACGGCGACACCCACCTCGGCAACGTGTTCGTCACCGACGCCGGCCCGATCTGGAGCGACTTCGAGGCGGTCTGCCGCGGTCCGCTGGAGTGGGACCTCGCCAACCAGTCGGCCGCGTTCCTCCGCCCGTTCGGCAAGCTCGACCCGGCACGGCTGCGGCGTCTCGCCCGCCTGCGCCGCACCTGCGTCGCCATCTGGTGCTGGGCCGACGCCGAGCGCAGCTTCGAGATGCGCGCGGCGGCCGAGCTGCATACCGCGTGGCTGCGGCGACAGCGCGCCGCGTCCCGTTTTGCTTAACCAAATCCGGCCGATGATGTAGCGCAGCGCCGCCTGGGGGCGTGGAGCTCTTGAAGCGGACACGTGGACCAGGCCGTCAGCACCGAGATCGCGGGACTTGCGCCGCGCAGCCGCGCCGGCAAGCGGCTCTCGATCGTCGTGCCGATGCACGACGAGGCGCCGGTGCTCGGCCAGTTCTTCGAGCGGATCGAGGCGGCGACCGGCGGGCCTGGGCGTCGCGCTCGAGATCATCTGCGTCGACGACGGCAGCCGCGACGAGACGCTCTCGGGCCTCGTGCAGAAGGCGGCCCGCGATCCGCGGGTCAAGGTGATCGCGCTGGCCCGCAACTTCGGCAAGGAGGCGGCGCTGACCGCCGGCATCGAGGCGGCCGGCGGGCGACATGGTCGTGCCGATCGACGCCGACCTGCAGGATCCGCCGGAGCTGATCGCCGAGTTCGTGACCCGCTGGGAAGCGGGCTACGACGTGGTCTACGGGGCCCGCGCCGACCGCTCCAGCGACACGGCGATGAAGCGCACGACGGCGCGGCTGTTCTACCGCGTCTTCAACCGCGTCTCCGACCTCGACATCCCCGAGAGCGCCGGCGACTTCCGGCTGATGGACCGGGCAGGTGGTGGAGGCGCTGAAGCGGCTGCCGGAGCGCAACCGATTCATGAAGGGGCTGTTCGCCTGGGTCGGCTTCCGCCAGATCGGCGTGCCCTACGTGCGGCCCGAGCGGGCGGCCGGCACCACCTCGATGGGCTACCTGCGGCTCTGGCGCTTCGCGGTCGACGGCATCACCTCGTTCTCGACCGCGCCTTTGCGGGTCTGGTCGGTGATCGGCTTCGTGGCCGCGCTCGTCGCGATGATCGCGGCGGCGGCGGTGATCGTGCGGGTGCTGATCGTCGGCCGCGAGGTGCCCGGCTACGCCTCGCTGATGGTGGTCGTGCTGTTCGGCTTCGCGATCCAGATGATCGCCTTCGGGGTGCTGGGCGAATACGTCGGGCGGCTCTACCAGGAGGTCAAAGGCCGGCCGATCTACGTGGTGCGCGCCCGGATCGGCTTCGACGATGATGGCGCTCGAGTGGACCGCGCGACCTACGACCGCATGCGGGTGCTGCAGGAGAACCATTGGTGGTTCCGCGGCCGCCGCAGCATCCTCACCCGGCTGATCGGCGCGCTGGGCCTGCCGAAGCCGGCCCAGGTGCTGGAGGTCGGCTGCGGCCCGGGCGGCAACCTCACCATGCTGCGCCGCTTCGGCGAGGTGGTCGCCATGGAGCCCGACGAAGCGTCGCGGGCCTATGCCGCGGAGCGGACGGGGGTGCGCGTCGAGCCCGGCTTCCTGCCGGACGACCTGCCGTTCGCGCCGGAGAGCTTCGACCTGGTCTGCGCCTTCGACGTGATCGAGCATGTGGACGAGGACGCCGCCTCGGTGGCCGCGCTGGCGCGGCTGATCAGGCCCGGCGGCTATTTCGCCACCACCGTCCCGGCCCAGCCCTGGATGTGGAGCCGCCACGACGAGTTGCACCACCACAAGCGCCGCTACCGGATGGCGCGCCTACCGCGCGCCTGTTCGAAGCGGCGGGGCTCGACGTGGTCAAGGCGAGCTACTTCAACGCCCTGCTGTTTCCGCCGATCGCCGCCGATCCGCGCCGTGAAGATGGCGACCGGCTCGACCGCGGCGGACGACGACGCGATGCCGCCCGCGCCGCTCAACAGCCTGCTGACGGGCCTGTTCGCCGCGGAACGCCACTGGCTGGCGCACGCGCCCTTGCCGATCGGGGTCTCGATCGTGCTGATCGCGCGCCGACCGCCGCAATCGTCTGCTGCATGAAACTCCCGACCGTCATCCGCGAGATCAACCTCTTCGTCGTGGTCGGCGTCGCGGCGACCGCGTGCCAGGTCGGCGTCTCGCTGGCGGCGCAGCGCTGGCTGGGGCTGGGGCCGGTGCTGGCCGAGCCTGGCGGGCTATGCCGCGTGCGGTCGGCGTCTCCTATTTCGGCAACAGCCTGCCTCACGTTCCGCCGCCCGGCGCTGCACGGGCCGCAGTTCGCGCGGTTCGCGACGATCTCGCTGGCCGGGCTGGCGATCAATCTGGCGCTGGTCTGGTCGCGCACCCACACGCTCGGCTGGCCGCTCTGGCTGGCCTGGTCCCGGTGGTGCTGGTCGTGCCGGCGTCGACGTTCGTGATGTCGAAGTTCTGGGCGTTCCGGAAACGGAGTCGGCCGGCTAGCGCCGCACGCCCGCCTCCGCCGAAGACCCGCGCGGACCCGGCCGGCGGCGCCGCCGACCGGGCCCGCGCTCCGCGCGGCCAACACGATGCGCCGCGCGATTTGTTCCGCGCGATCGCATTCGCCGCGCGAGGCCCACGTTGTAGCAGCCGCCGCCGCGAGTTGTCCGCCTGCGACCCTCGCGGCGGAACGGCGCAGCGAACCTGCGGCATCCCGACAACCGCGACGCGAGAAGCCTTCGCGCGTCTGCCCCGCTGGACGCGCTGCTCCAGATTGATCTCCTCCAGCGAGCGCGAGCTGGTTTCCGGCACCAGCAACTGGCTGGCGATCGCCGCCGACCAGCGAGAGCACCGCCAGGCCCGCGCATGGTGCCGACGAAGCCGATCTGCGCGTTCAGCAGCGGGAACACGAAGCCGCTGATCGCCGCGCCGATCCGTCCGCCGATCACGGTGATCGACTGGGCGACGCTGCGGATGCGGGTCGGCGCCAGCTCGACGCCATAGATGCCGGCGCCCGAGACCAGGCCCGGGCCCGGTCTGGGCGACGTTGAAGAGCCCGAACACGATGTAGGCGACCAGCGCCGGGATGGCCGGCGACTGCGTGCGCATCCAGGCGAAGAGCCCGAGCATCGCCGCGCCGGCCGAGGAAGCCCCAGACCTGCAGCGGCTTTCGCCCGATCCGGTCGATGATGAACCAGCGAGCATCAGGATCGACGGCGGGATGACGAAGATCAGCTCGGTCTCGATCTGGTAGATCGAGGCGGGAATGCCGCAGGTTCTGGGCGATGATGTTCGGCCCGAACAGGATCGAGGCGTAGACCACCAGGTCGTAGAGCATCCAGAGCAGCGCGCCGGCGAAGATGTGGCGCGGCGTGCTGGCGGAACACCTGCCAGAACGGGCGCGTGTCGGCGGCGGGCGGCGGCGGCGGCAGCGGCGCCGACCTCCTCGCGATCGCCGCCTGCGCCTCGGCCTGGTCGGCGGCCACCCGCGCCAGGAAGCGCGCCGATCTCGGGCATCCGGCGGCGGAAGTACATGACGCCCAGCGCCGGGATCGCGCCGCCGGCCAGCACGAGCTTCCACGACCAGGTCCGGCGGCACATGGAACGAGTTCGAGCAGCAGCTTGAGCAGCGCCGCCGCCAGCGCGCCGATCGGCCACATGGTGCCGAAGCCGAGGCCGATCGCCTTGCCGCGGTCGGCGCGGTTGGCGTGCTCGGCCATGATCGTCGGCGAGAGCACATAGTCGGCGCCGACGCCGATGCCGAGCACGAAGCGGCAGGCGATCAGCAGCCAGACGCGTCGGCATGAACGCCTGCGCGAGCGCCGCGACGCCCAGGATCAGCGCGTCGACGCCGTAGAAGCGCTTGCGGCCCTTCTGCGCCAGCATGCCGAACACCAGCGCGCCCAGCATCGAGCCGACCAGCGCCGAGGCGGCCGAGCAGGCCTTCGGTCGTCGGCACGTCGTGGTGGCGACGTGGTAGGCCGCCAGCGCCGAGGTCAGCACCAGGCCGATCGAGGAGATGTCGTAGCCGTCGCAGAAGACGCCGAGCCCGGTGACCAGCATCGCCCGCCAGTGGAAGCGCTGGAACTTCTGCTCGTCGAGCGCCGCGAAATGACGTGTCGGCCATGCTTCCCCCGGCGCCCGGCTGTGCGCAGCGTCGATCCATAGGCGATCGGCGCGAGCCCCGCCAGGGCGTCGCGGATTTCGCCGCGCCGGAGCCGTCACCGGCGCGTCGCGAAATTTCATAAAAGCGTCACGCCGCGGCTGACGCTCGGACGCCGAATCTGCGCCTTTGGCCTCCGGGCCGAACCAGGCGACCAGCGCCAGCACCACCGCGACGACGCCGCAGACGAGCGCCAGCGCGAAGCCGTAGTCGCCGTGGTGCGACTTCACAGGCCGGTCTGCATGGTGGCGTTGACCGCGGCGAAGCAGGTTGCCGAGCTGGTAGGCGAAGCCGGGAAAGGTGCCGCGCGCGCCCGGCGGCGACAGCTCGTTGAGGTGCGCCGGCACCACCGCCCAGGCCCCCTGCACCGCGATCTGGATCAGGAACGCGCCCGGCCGCCAGCAGCCACGGCGAGTGGTCGAGAACGCCCACAGCGGGATGATCGGCAGCGCCAGCAGCGCGGCCAGCACGATCGCCCGGCGCCGGCCGATGCGCTCCGACAGCGGCCCGAAGATCAACCCGCCCAGGATCGCGCCGACGTTGAGGCAGATGGTCAGCGCGGTGACGATCGGCGCCGGAAGTGGTGCTGGCGCTGCAGGAACTGCGGATAGAGGTCCTGGGTGCCGTGGCTGAAGAAGTTGAAGCAGGTCATCAGCACGCACGGCGTAGGCCAGCACGCCCCAGTGTCCCTTCATCGCGTGCAAGAGGCTCGCGGCGCGGCGCGGCCGCTGCGCCTCGTCCTGCGTCCAGGCCGGGCTCTCCTGCACCGAGCGCTGGATGTAGAGGATCAGCAGCGCCGGCAGCACGCCGAGCGCCAAGCAGGCCGCGCCAGCCAATCGCCGGCAGGAAGAGGTTGGCGATCGCGGCCAGCAGGTAACCCATCGGGTAGCCCTCCTGCAGGATCCCGGAGATCAGCGCCGCGGCTCTTGGCCGGCATGGTCTCCAGCGCCAGCGACGCGCCGATCCCCCAGACCCCGCCCATCGCGAAGCCGAACAGGGTGCGCAGCACCAGGAGGAACATCAGCGTCGGCGAGAACGCCGAGGCCAGCGCCATCACCGAATAGAGCGCCACCACCAGCATCAGCATCGGCCGCCGGCCATAGCGGTCGGCAAGGCGCCCGAACACCAGCGCGCCGAACGGCCGCGCAACGAGGGTCAGGAAGATCGCCGAATTCACCGCCGCGATGTCGGCGTGGAAGTCCTTGGCGATGGCGCTGAGCACGAACACCAGCAGGAAGTAGTCGAACGCGTCCAGCGCCCAGCCCAGCAGGCTGGCGACGAAGGCCGCCCGCTGCGGACCGTTCAGGGCGCGCAGTTCGTCGACGATGACCATGAAGAAGCGCCCCGGCTGGAAAGAACTGCGCTGTGTTTGACGCCAGTTCGGCCCGCCGATCAACGCGATGGGTCGAAGCCGGTCAGGCGCGGGCCGCCAGGGTGCGCACCTCGCCCACCAGCCGCTTCAGCTCGAACGGCTTGGCGAGGAACCGGTCCGCCACGTCGCGGGCGTTCTCGGCCGAGGCGTGGCCGGACATGACGATCACCTTCATCCGCGGCGCCGTCCGATGGACGCGGGCGGCGAGCTCGAGGCCGTTCATCGCGCCGGGCAGCCGCACGTCGGTGACCATGACGTCGGGCGCGGCGGCGGCCTTCAAAGCGCGCACCGCCTCGTCGGCGCTGGCCGCCTCGGTCACCGCGCAGCCGGCGTCGCGCAGCGTTTCGACCATCAGGGCGCGCACCATCACCTCGTCCTCGACGACGAGGACGCTGGGTCCGGCTGGGGCGGCTTTGTCGTGGGCGCTGAACGCGGTCATCCTGTCACTCTCGGGAACCGTCGAACGCTCTGCCTGCAGGGGTGTTCCCTGCCGCCACCGCCCGCCTTGCCCGGGGCGCGGCGATCGATGTAGTCGGGCGGATGGCTTTTGCGGATCGCCTGAAGCTGCCGCTGGCGTTCGACGCCGAGCGCTTGGCTCGCGACCTGGCGGCGCTGGCAACCGCGCCGTGGACGCCGCACTTCGTGTCCCAGAACTACGACGGCGACTGGAGCGTCATCGCGCTGAGGGCAGCCAAGGGCGCGGCCGGCATGCACCCAGTGCGACTGATCTACAGCGACCCTGCCGCGACCGAGTTCGAGGACACCCCGGTCATGGAGGCCTGCCCCTGCTTCCGCGAGGTGGCCAACGCCTTCGGGGCCGAGCCCCGCTCGGTGCGGCTGATGCGGCTGGCGCCGGGCTCGGTGATCAAGGAGCACAACGACGGCGACCTTTCCGCCGAAGGTGGAACCGTCCGCATCCACGCGCCGGTCACCACCAACCCCGGCGTGGTGTTCGAACTGAACCGTCGGCGCGTCGACATGGCGCCGGGCGAGGCCTGGTACCTGCGCCTCTCCGATCCCCACCGCGTCGCCAACCGCGGCGCCACCGACCGCGTCCACCTGGTGATCGACTTGGCCATGAACCCGGCGCTGCAGGCGTTGCTGGAGCGGGCGACGGCGGAAGCAGCGACCGGCTGATCGCGCCATCCGCTGTAACGCGGCCTCAGGACCGCCAGGCCGCGGCCAGGTCGGCGACCGCGCTGAATCGCTCGCCGCGGTCGGGGCGGCAGGCCCGCGCCATCGCGGCGTGCTGCGCTCCGGTCCCGCGGAAGGCGCCGCGCTCCAGCGTCCCGTCGCCGAGGAACACCGCGGCGGCGCGGCCGAGGTTGAAGACCGTCGTGCGCTCGTCGATCAGCGCGCCCTTCTCGTACTCCTCCGGCGCCATGAAGCGGTCGGACCCGAACAGACGCCCCATCTCGTTGACGAACGGGCCGCGGCTGTAGCTGTCGAGGTCGAAGAGCCGGATCCGGCGCGCCGCGAAGTCGTACATCATCGAGCCGTCGTAGAAGTCGCAGGCGACCCAGCCGCGGCCGCAGAGCCCAGTGTGGGCCGCGAGGATCGCGTCCACCGCAGCGACTACCTCGCCGACTGGCAGCGCCCGGAAACGCTGGAAGGCGGTGTCCGGGTCGCCGCGCCGCTCGGCCGGCGCTCGCAAGAGCTCGCCCTCCGCCCAGTCGTAGATCAGCATCGGCCCCCAGGCCGAAGCGCCGACAGCTCGCAGCGCCGGCAGGGCGGGATGCGGAAAGTCCCGCGCCAGCCGCGCGGCGTTCTCCAGCAGCGCCACCCGCTCGGGATGGGCGAGGAAAGCGGTCGCCGCCGGATCCCCCGCCGTCTTCACGAACCACCGCCCCGCACCGCCTCGACCCCGTACGAAACGTTGCCGGAGTCCTGGGTGCGGGCGTCGAACGTCGCGAAGATGCGGCCGAGGCCGCCGAGGAAGTCGGGCGGGGTGAGCGCGGTCGCGATGTCGAAGGGCCAGTCGGTCATTGCGGGACACCCCTTCGGCCGGGCCAGCACCGCTGCTGCCTTGCCAGACGGGAGCCGGCGGAGGCTGGTGCGGGCGGTCGGAATCGAACCGACACTCTGTCACCAGAACCGGATTTTGAGTCCGGCGCGTCTACCAGTTCCGCCACGCCCGCTTCGTCGCGTCGCGCCGGTTAGCCCGATGGAAGGCGCGCGTCCACTGCTTCAATGCGCCCGGCCCGCCGGCGGCAGGTGGCCGACCGGGGCGATCGAGCCGTCGGCGCGAATCAGGCCGGCGACGCGGGCCCCGTCGTCCCAGCGGCTCGGACCGCCGTAGACGGTGACCTCGCAGAGGATGTCGCCGCCGCTCTCCTCGGCCCAGATGTAGCTGCGCTCCACCGTCACCTGGCGGCCGGCAGCGGTGAAGCCGTCGTAAGCGTCGCCCCACGGCGCCACGGCCGCCAGCTCGCGCCAGGACAGCGTCATCGCGCGGTCCAGCTCGTCGGCGGCCATCGCGGCCAGGTCTTCATCGATCTCTGTCACGGCCGGCAGGCTAGCGCGCCGGGCCTGCGGCCGGAAGCCGCCACCGCCCTGCAAAGCTGCGGCAACGCGAGACAGGACCTGAAGTCCCTGCTAGTCGGCGGCGCATGCTTCGTCGCGCCTATGACTGGATGCTCCGCCAGGCCGCTTCGCCCGATGCGCCGGCGTGGCTGGCGCTGCTGGCGTTCATCGAGGGCATCTTCTTTCCGATCCCGCCCGACGTGATGCTGGCGCCGATGGTGCTGGCCCGCCGCGATCGCGCCTGGCGCTACGCCGCCATCTGCCTGGCCGCCTCGGTGCTGGGCGGCTCGATCGGCTATACGGTGGGCTTCTTCCTGCACCCGGTCGGCGCCTGGCTGCTGCACCTGACGGGCAGCGATCCTGCCCAGGTCAGACCGCTGATCCGCCAATGGGGCGTGCTGATCCTGGTGGTGCCGATCCCCTACAAGCTGATCGCGATCGCCTCCGGGATGTTCGGCGTGCCGTTCCCGCTCTTCTTCGGCGCGTCGATCGTGGTGCGCGGCCTGCGGTTCTTCATGGTCGCGGGGCTGATCCGCCGATTTGGCGCGCCGATGCAGGAATTCGTGGAGAAGCGCCTCGGCCTCGTGGTCAGCGGCATCGCGCTGGCGCTGGTCGGCGTGGTGCTGGCGATCCGGTTCGCATTCTAGTTTTCGCGTTTTGATGCGGGGGCGGCTATAGGCGGCGGCGATGGCTGAGCTCGACCGCCTCTTCAAGCACTGGCCGATCGCGGCCTTCATGATCTCCGCTGGGATGCTGGCCGTCGCGCACAGCTTCCAGACCTTCGGCCACCTCGCGCCCTGCCATCTGTGCCTGAAGCAGCGCGAGGTCTACTGGGTGGCGCTGGGCGTGAGCGCGGTTGCGGTGCTGGCCGGCTTCACCCGGCTCGGCGCGCCGGCGCCCAGGATCGCCAGCCTGATCCTGGCGGCGGTGTTCGCCTACGGGGCCTACCTCGCCGCCTTCCACGCCGGCGCGGAGTGGAAGTGGTGGCCCGCGCCCGCGACCTGCTCCAGCACCGGCGCAGTCAGCGCCGCCGCCCTGCAGGCGCTGCTTTCCGGCTCGGCCGCCAAGGCGCCGGCCTGCGACCAGGCGCCGTGGGTCTTCCTCGGCCTCTCGATGGCCGGCTGGAACTGCCTGGTCTCCGTCGCGCTGGTCGGCCTCAGCCTGACCGCCGCGGCGCGACCCAACCGGACCGCCGGGGCGGCGGCGCCGTGACGACCCCCGCCAGACCCATCCCGCCGCGGCCCGGCGCCGGCGCCGCGCAGGCCCGGCTCTCGGAGATGCTGCGGGTCGACCACGCCGGCGAGCTGGCCGCCGGGGCCATCTACCGCGGCCAGCGGGCGGTGCTGCGCGCCGCGCCCGGCGCCGGCCGCGCGCTCGCCCAGATCGCCGACCTGGAGGCGCAGGAGGACGAGCACCTGGCCGCGCTTCGACGACCATCCTGATCGAGCGGCGGGTGCGGCCCAGCCTGTTGGCGCCGGTGTGGCGCGCCGCCGGCTTCGGCCTTGGCGCCGCCACCGCACTGATCGGCGAGAAGGCCGCGCACGCCTGCACCGAGGCGGTCGAGACCGTGATCGAGGCCCACTACGCCGACCAGATCGCCGAGCTGCAGGGGCCGGAGCCGGCGCTGGCGGCGGAGCTGACGCGCTTTCGCGACGACGAGCTGGCGCACCGCGACATCGCCATCGCCGAAGGGGCGCGCGAGGCGCCGGCCTACCCGCTGCTGGCCGCGGTGATCCGCGCCGGCTGCCGCGCCGCCATCCGCATCGCCGAGAAGCTGTGATGGCCGGCGGTGGCCTCGATGTGGGCGCCATGCGGGCGTCGGCCGAGGCGCCGGTCCAGGCGACCGCGGCCGATGTCGAGGAGGTCGCCGCGACGCTGTCGGACGCCTTCGCGGCCGATCCGATGATGGACTGGATGCTGCGCGACGACGAGCGTCGGGAAGCGGCCCGGCACGGGCTGTTCCGGATGCTGGTGCGCGAGGAGGGCTTCCCGCTCGGCCGCATCGACCGGCCGGCCGGCGGCGGCGCGGCGGCGATCTGGATGCCGTTCGAGTGGCTGGGCCCGACGCCGTTCCTCACCGAGCTGCGCGGCCTGCCGGCGATGCTCGCCGCCACCGGCCTCGCCCGCTTCCCCCGCCTCGGCGCCATCCGGCGCGACATGGCCGCCCATCATCCGAAAGAGCCGCGCCACGCCTACCTGTGGTTCTTAGGGGTAGCGCCGGCCGCGCAGGGCCGCGGCGTCGGCTCGGCGCTGCTGCGCGCCGCGAACGCCCGTCTCGACGCCGAAGGCCTGCCCGCCTATCTGGAGACCGCCACCACCCGCAACGTCGCCCTCTACAAGCGCCACGGCTTCAAGGTGATCTCCGAGCACAAGGCCCGGGCCGACGCCCCCACCATGTGGAGCATGTGGAGAGAGCCGGCGCCGCGGTGAACCGCCTGAAATAATTGGCAAATGCCGGATTGGAACGCCGAAGTCGGCTCGGCGCCGCGTTAACGGACCTAGGCCGCCGGCCCCACGGCGACTGCGGCGGTGTGGCGCGCGATCTGCTCCTCTTCGTTAGCTGGAAGGGTTCGCACCGGCGCGCCCTCGGACCCTATCCCGAGCCAGGCCAATCCCGCGCAGATCTCGCGGCGCGTCTCGTCGTCGTGCTCGCCGATCCCGCCCGTGAACACCAACAGGTCGAGCCCTTCGAGCGCCGCGGCCAAGGCCGCGATCTGCTTGCGAACCGAATAGGCGAACATCCGGATGGCGAGGCGGGCGTCGGGGTTGTCGCCGGCGGCGCGCAGCCGGCGCATGTCGCCGGAGAGGCGAGAGACGCCAGCCAACCCGGATTCGAGGTCGATCATCGCCTGCAGCCGCGCCATATCGAGCTTCTGCTCGCGGATCAGGTAGATCAGCAGGCCGGGGTCGAGGTCGCCGCTGCGGGTCGCCATCATCACGCCGCCGCTGGGCGTGAGGCCCATGCTGGTGTCGATCGACCGGCCGGCTTTGACAGCGGTCACGCTGGAGCCGGAGCCGAGATGGGCGATCACCAGTCGGTCGGGCAGGCTGGCCCCAAGCTGGCGGACGATCAACTCGCAGGAAAGCCCATGGAAGCCATAGCGCTCCACGCCAGGCGCCTGCAGTGCGGCCGCGATCGGCAGGCGCCTCGCCACGTCCGGCAAGCCGAAATGGAACGCCGTGTCGAGGCAGGCGACGTGCGGACAGCTGTCGAAGTGAGCCTGGGCCAGCCGCACCACCTCCAGCGCGGCCGGCCCGTGCAGCGGTGCGAAGACCCGGGCGGCCTCCAGCGCCCGCAGCACCTGAGGATCGATCAGGCAATGATGGCGTACGGACGGCCCGCCGTGAACGATGCGGTGGCCGACCGCGGTGGGCGTCGGCGCGCGCTGTTCGACGAGCAGGTCGAAGACGCGCCGCGCCGCCTCGGCATGGTCGGCGATCGGGCCCTCGACTGAGGTCGGCGCGCCGCCTGCGACCTTGGCGGCGAATGCCGCCTGCGGCGTGCCGATGGCCTGCGCCTCGCCTTCGATCAGCGCATCGGCCCCGGCTACGCCCACGCGGAACAGCGCGAACTTCAACGATGACGACCCGCAGTTCAGAACCAGCACGGTCGGTTGTTCGGCGGCCCTGCTCATGGCGATCGGCTAGGCGGCTGACCAGCTCCAGTCGCGCACCTCGGGCATGTCCTGGCCGTGCTCGCTGACATAGAGCTTGTGCCGCTGCATGGTGGTCCAGTAGCGCGCCTCGGCTTGCTCGACCCGATCCGCCATCCGCGGCGTGCGCCGTATCGCGTCGAACGCCAGCTGGTAGCGATCGAGATTGTTGAGCACCACCATGTCGAACGGCGTCGTGGTGGTCCCCTCTTCGCGATAGCCGCGCACATGGAAGTTGTCGTGATTGACGCGGTTGTAGGTCAGCTGGTGGATGATCCCCGGGTAGCCATGAAAGGCGAAGATCACCGGTCGGTCGCGGCTGAACAGCGCCTCGAAGTCGAGGTCGCCGAGGCCATGCGGGTGGGCGGTCTGCGGCTGCAGAGCCATGAGATCGACCACGTTGACCACCCGCACGCGCAGATCCGGCGCGTAATCGCGCAGCAGGGTCACGGCGGCCAGGGTTTCGAGCGTGGGGACATCGCCGCAACAGGCCATCACGACATCGGGGTCGTCGCCGCAGTTGCTGGCCCAGTCCCAGACCCCCGCCCCGGCGGCGCAGTGGCGGGCGGCCGCATCGACGTCGAGCCACTGCCACTCGGGCGCTTTGCCGGCGACGATCAGGTTGATGTAGTTGCGGCTGCGCAGGCAGTGCTCGGTCACCGACAGCAGGCAGTTGGCGTCCGGCGGCAGGTAGATCCGCGCCACGTCGGCCTTCTTCTTGGCGATGTGGTCGATGAAGCCCGGATCCTGGTGCGAGAAGCCGTTGTGGTCCTGCTGCCAGACGTGAGAGGTCAGCAGGTAGTTCAGCGAGGCGATCGGCTGGCGCCATTCGATGTGGCGCGTGGTCTTCAGCCACTTGGCGTGCTGGTTGACCATCGAATCCACCACGTGGATGAAGGCCTCGTAGCACGAGAAGAAACCGTGTCGGCCGGTGAGCAGATAGCCCTCCAGCCAGCCCTGGCAGAGATGCTCGCTCAGCACCTCCATCACCCGCCCATCCGGGCTGAGATCGACGTCAACCGCTTCGACTTCCGCCATCCAGGTCTTGCCGGTCACCGCATAGACCGCCTCCAGGCGGTTGGAGGCGGTCTCGTCGGGGCCGAAGAGGCGGAAGTTGCGGCTGGCGAGGTTCAGCTTGATGACGTCGCGCAGGTAGGTCCCGAGCACGCGGGTGGCCTCCGCCTTGACCGAACCGGGACGCGACACCTCGACGGCGTAGTCGCGGAAATGCGGCATGGTCAGCGGTGACAGCAGCTCGCCGCCGTTGGCGTGCGGATTGGCGCTCATGCGGCGGTGGCCGGTGGGCGCGATCGCAGCGAAGACCTCCCGGAACTTGCCGTGCTCGTCGAACAGCTCGCGCGGCCGATAGCTCAGCATCCAGTCCTGCAGCTGCGCCAAGTGTTCGGGGTTGTCGAAGTCGGCCAGCGGCACCTGGTGGGCGCGCCAGGTGCCCTCGACCGGCAGGCCATCGACGAACTTCGGCCCGGTCCAGCCTTTCGGCGTCTTCAGGACGATCATCGGCCAGCGCGGCCGCTCAGGCGCTTCGCCGGCCGGCCCGGCGCGCGCCGCGGCCTGGATCGCACGGATGTCCGCCAGCACCTCGTCCAACGCGGCGGCGAGCTGCTGGTGCACGAGCCGCGGCTGGTCGCCCTCGACGAAATGCGGCTCGTAGCCGTAGCCGCGCAGCAGCTCCGTGAGCTCCTCGCGGCCGATCCGCGCCAGCACGGTCGGATTGGCGATCTTGAAGCCGTTCAGGTGCAGGATCGGCAGCACCGCGCCGTCGGTGCGCGGGTTGAGGAATTTGTTCGAGTGCCAGCTGGCCGCCAGCGGCCCGGTCTCCGCCTCGCCGTCGCCGACGACGCAGGCGACGATCAGATCGGGATTGTCGAAGGCCGCCCCGTAGGCGTGGACCAGCGAGTAGCCCAGCTCGCCGCCCTCGTGGATCGAGCCCGGCGTCTCGGGCGACACGTGGCTCGGGATCCCGTAGGGCCAGGAGAACTGCCGGAACAGGCGCTGCATGCCGTTGCGGTTGCGCTCGATGCTCGGATAGCGCTCGGTATAGGAGCCTTCCAGGTAGCTCTGGGCGACCGGGCCTGGCCCGCCGTGGCCCGGCCCCATGACGTAGATCATGTCGAGGTCGTGCTCGACGATCAGCCGGTTCAGGTGCACGTAGATGAAGTTGAGGCCGGTCGTGGTGCCCCAGTGGCCCAGCAGGCGCGGCTTGATGTGCTCGCGCCGCAGCGGCTCTTCGAGCAGCGGGTTGTCCTGCAGGTAGATCTGGCCGATCGAGAGGTAGTTCGACGCCCGCCAATAGGCGTCCATCTTGTCCAGGAGTTCGGCCGAAAGCGGCCCGAGGGCCGGCGCTGCTGGACCAGTTGGCTCCAGAGGATCGCCGCCGCCGCGCGAAGCGGGGCGTTCGGTGGTTTGAATCTGGACCAAGGGAATCCCTGTGCGGATTGGCGATCGTCGCCGGCGCGACGCCAGGGTAGCAACTCGCGGCGGCGCCCGCTTGATCCATGTCATCGGTAATAGGCGACGCCGATCGGCCCGCCGATGAAGCGGGCCTGGCCAAGTTCGACCATGTAACATCCGCGACGCCGGGGACTTGGCCGCCGCTACGCCGCCGAGGGCTTCTCGGCGGTCGTCGGGTCCGCCGGCCAGAGGGCGGAGTGGCGGGCGAAAGAGCGCTGCTCGACCATCTTGGCGGGTCCGCGGGTGACCTCCCAGCGCGTGGCCTCGCCCTCGCGCCAGAGCCGCAGGTCGAGCACCGCCTTGCCGACGCGCAGATCGGTGAGCTTCAGGTCGGGCATCCAGCTGGGCAGGAAAGGATCGATGTAGAGGCGCTGGTGCGCCGCGTCGGGGTTGAAGCCGAGCATCGCCTGCAGGATGCTGAAGCACGAGCCGGCGGCCCAGGCCTGCGGCGCGTTGGCGCCCTTGTAGAGCACCGGGAAGCTCAGCTCGGTGCGCTGCAGGCCGGCGTACAGCTCCGGCACCCGGTGGCGGATGAAGTAGCTGGCCGCGTCGCTCAACGCCCGCGCCACCTGCATCGCCTCGGCGTCGAAGCCGTAGCGGCGGAAGCCCAGCAGGATCAGGCCATTGTCGTGCGGCCAGACCGAGCCGTTCTGGTAGGAGTGGGGATTGTAGGCCGGATGGTCGGACGACAGCGTCCGGATGCCCCAGCCGCTCGACATGTCGGGCGCCAGCAGCCGCTTCACCACCCGGGCGGCGCGCTCCGGCGGCACGATCCCGGTGGTCAGGCACTGGCCGGGGTTCGAGGCGACGCTGAACACCGGCTTCTTGTCGCCGTCGAGGCAGAATGCGTAGAAGCCCGACTCCTCGTCCCAGAACGCCTCGTTGAACTGCTTGAAGAGCCGCCGCGCCTTGGCGCGCAGGCGGCCGGCCTTCGCGGCGTCGCCGAGCTCGTCGTAGATCTCCGCCATCCGCTGCCAGGCGTCGTAGACGTAGCCCTGCAGCTCGCAGAGCGCCTTCGGGCCTTTCACCAGCGACCCGTCGGGATAGACCAGCGCCTCGCCCGAGTCCTTCCAGCCCTGGTTCTCGTAGCCGTCCGGTGATCGGGTCTGGTATTCCTGGAAGCCGTCGCCGTCGCGGTCGCCGTACTTGTCGATCCACTCCAGGCATCGCTCCGCCGTCGCCAGGTGCTGGTCGATCAGCCCGCGGTCGCCGGTGCAGCGCCAGGCGACGTGCAGCACGATCAGGTAGAGCGGCGTGGCGTCGGCGGTGCCGTAGTAGGGGGTGTGCGGAATGAGCTTGAAATAGGCCAGCTCGCCGGTGCGCAGCTCATGCATGATCTTGCCGGGCTCGGCGTCGCGGTAGTCGTCGCGCTCCGTGGCCTGCCAGCGGCCCAGCACGTCCAGCGCCCCGCGGGCGAAGTCCGGATAGACCATCGCGTTCTGCAAGGAGACGATCAGGCTGTCGCGACCGAACAGGCCGACGAACCACGGCACGCCCGCCGCCGGCACGAACTCCATGTGGCCGGTCCCGCGGATCGGCAGGCGCAGCGCGGCGATGTCCTCCACCGACTGGCCGTAGAAGCGATAGAACTCCTCGTTGCTGGTGCGGATCTTCAACGCCCGCGCCTGCCACTCGGCCAGCCGCCGCGAGGCGGTGGACTTCGGCGTGTCCACGTCGGAACAGTGCTTGGGCGGCAGCACGCGCTTGCTGCCGTCGAATATCTCGAAGAGCACGCAGGCGTGCCAGCTCTGGCCGGGCTCCAGGATCACGTCGAACGAGATCCGGCCATTCGCGTACACGGCCTTGGCCGTGGCGCGGCGCACGCGGATCGTCAGTCCGCGCTTGAAGCCGTCGTTCTCGTAGGAAACCCGCAGCTGCTGGTGGTGCTGCGACCACTCGCTGACGATCCGCCCGCGCCGAACGATATGGTCGGACTTCACCTCGAAGAGGTCGGCGAAATCGCTGCGCGCGGCGATCTCGAGGTTGAACTGCACGGTCTCGGAGCCATGGTTGCAGAGGTCGAGGTCCTCGTGCAGGCCACCGACCAGCGCGCGGCCGATGGTTAGGCTGAGCACGCCGGCCGGAATCTCGCCGCGCTCGGTGGCCATGGCGCGGTTCGATAGGTAAATGCGCGCGGCGTAGTAGGCGATGTTGCCGGCGTTCAGCAGGTCCCACTTTTCGCCGTTGGCGTAGATGCGCCAGCTGGACAGCAGCCGGGTGTCGGCGAAGTAGAGGCCCTCGTCGGTCGGCCAGGCGATCTCGCCGTCCTGCTCGCTGACCAGGAAGGAGTTGCCTTGGTTGAGCACCAGCCGCTGCGGGCCGACGGCGATCTCGAGCGGCATGCAGACGACCTCGAACGGAAAAGCCAGGGAGACAGCATGGCGAACAGCTACGCTGGGCGACAAGTTCCGCAAGGCCGCCAGGAAGATCGCGGCACGAAGGATGCACGGGCGCGGCAGCGATTCAACCCAGGACGCCAGATGAACGCCGCCGTCTCGACCTTCTCACCCGTCTCGACCACCTGGACCTTCTTCGAAGGCGCCTGGCATGAGGGCAATGTCGCCATCATGGGGCCGCGCACCCAGGCCGCTTGGCTGGGGTCGGTAGTGTTCGACGGAGCGCGGGCCTACGACGGCTGCGCGCCCGACCTCGACCTGCACATGGCGCGGATCAATGAATCGGCGCGGCGCTTCCATCTGAAGCCGGTGGTCAGCGAGGCCGAGTGGATGGCGCTGGCCCGCGAGGGCGTCGGCCGCTTCGCCCCGGGCGCACCGCTCTACATCCGGCCGATGTACTGGGCCGACGCAGGCATGAGCGGAGGCGGGGTGATGTTCAACCCGAGACTCCACGCGATGGTGCCTTTGCCTCTACGAGGCGCCGATGCCGGGGCCGCGGCAGATCGCCGTCACGCTCTCGCCGTACCGCCGCCCCACCCTGGAGACCGCGCCGGTCGACGCCAAGGCTGCCTGCCTCTATCCGAACAACGCCCGCGCGCTGTTCGAGGCGGCGTCGCGGGGGTTCGACAACTGCTTGCTCACCGACATGCTGGGCAACGTCGCCGAGCTCGCGAACTCCAACGTCTTCATGGTCAAGGATGGCGTCGTGCTGACGCCGGCCCCGAACGGCACGTTCCTGGACGGCATCACCCGCCAGCGGACCATCCAGCTGCTGCGCGCGGCCGGCGAGGCGGTGGTGGAGACGAGCTTGCGTTACGCCGACTTCCAGGGCGCCGACGAGATCTTCTCCAGCGGCAACTTCGCCAAGCTCTCGGCCGTCACCCGGATCGACGAGCGCGAGCTGCAGCCCGGCCCGCTGTTCCGCAAGGCGAGCGAGCTCTACGCGGCGTTCGCGGCGGCGAGTCGCTTGTAGCCAACTCCCTCCCGCCCCAAGAACCGTCATCGCCGGGCGTCAGTCCCGGCGACCTATGAACACCGTGAGCTGAGTGGCCGCGCTCCGGCGCGGCCATCGCACGCTGCGTGTGCTTGGATGGCCGGGACTGACGCCCGGCCATGACGGAAAGGGGGGTATCGGGATTGTCAGCGCCGCAGCGCCGCCGCTCTGATGCCGGTCAGCGTTTGCGTCGGGCTGATGCCGTCGGGGTCGAACTTCACGTGCAGGATCGCCGGCTGGCCGGAGGCCACGGCCGCCTCGAAGGCCGGCGCGAAGTCGGCGGTGCGCGTCACCGTCGCGCCGAAGCCGCCGAAGGCGCGGGCGTAGGCGGCGAAGTCGGGGTTTGTGAGGTCGGTGCCGATCACGCGGCCGGGGTAGTCGCGCTCCTGGTGCATGCGGATGGTGCCGTAGGTGGCGTTGTCGAACACCAGCACGACGATCGGCAGGCCATACTGGACCGCGGTCGCAAACTCCTGGCCGTTCATCAGGAAGTCGCCGTCGCCGCTGACCGCCACCACCCGCCGCTCCGGGTAGAGCCGCTGCATGGCGACCGCGGCGGGCACGCCGTAGCCCATCGAGCCGGAGTTCGGTCGCCAGGTGGCCCGCCGAAGCGGCGCACGCGGTAGAAGCGGTTCACCCAGGCGGCGAAGTTGCCGGCGCCGTTGGTGAGGATGGCGTCCGCCGGCAGGTTGTCGCGCAGCCAGATCATGATCTCGGCGAGGTTCACGTCGCCTGGCTGCGGCGTCGGGCGCCTCCGACCAGGCGAGGTACGTCGGCGTGCGCCGCCGCGCGCCGCGCCGCGCCAGCGCGGGCTTGCCGGCGGCGAAAGCGCGTCGAGCGCGGCGGCGAAGCGGGTCGGGCGCGGCGTTGATCGCCAGGTGCGGGCGCCAGACCCGGCCGAGCTCGGCGGGCTCGGGGAAGACGTGGACGAGCCTGGCGCGGGGCTCGGGGAGCTCGAACGAGCGTGTAGCCCTGCGTGGTGACGTCGCTTGAGCCGAGCGCCGATCGCCAGCACCAGGTCGGCGGCCTTGACGCGCGCCAGCAGCGTCGGATTGGGGCCAAGGCCGAGGTCGCCGGCGTAGTTCGGATGCAGCGGATCGAACAGCGGCAGGCGGCGAAAGCCGGTGGCGACCGGCAGCTCGAAGCGCTCGGCGAAGCGCGTGACCGCGGCGCGCGCCGGCCTCGTCCCAGCGGCTGCCGCCCAGCAGCACGAACGGCGACGGCCGCCTCGCCGAGCAGCGCCTCGCAGCGCGCGCCATGTCGGCGCGCGCCGGGCGAGGGCTCGGCCGGCTCGGCCGGCGGCGCGTCGGCCGCGTCGGTCGCCTCGATCAGCATGTCGTGCGGCAGCGCCAGCACGACCGGGCCGGGCTGTCCGTTCATCGCGACGTGGAAGGCGCGCGAGACCATCTCGGTCACGCGGGCCGCGTCGTCGATCTCGGCCGCCCACTTGGCCATCGAGCCGAACACCGCGGCGTAGTCGAGCTCCTGCCAGGCGTCGCGGCCACGCGAGCGCGCGGTCCACCTGGCCGACGAACAGGATCATCGGGCTGGAGCTCTGGCGGGCGATGTGGACGCCGTGCGCGGCGTTGGTCGCGCCGGGGCCGCGGGTGACGAAGCAGACGCCCGGCCGGCCGGTCGCCTTGCCGACCGCCTCGGCCATGATCGCCGCGCCGCCTTCCTGGCGGCAGACGGTGACGCGCGATGTCGCGGTCGATGCAGCGCGTCGAGCACCGGCAGGTAGCTTTCGCCCGGCACGCAGAAGACGTGGCGCGACGCCTTGGATGACCAGCTGGTCGACCAGGGCCTCGGCGGCGGTGCGTGCTCATGACGTCGGCTCTTATGGCCCGAACACGACCATTTCGGTAAACGCCAGGTCGTTCTGGCGCGGCCGCTCCGGTCCCTTGAAGAAGCGCGGGCCGCGCTCCTTGAACAGCAGCGCCCGGCACGCCAGTGATCGCGGCGTCGGCGTCGCAGATCACCAGCGGCGCGCCGCGCATCGCCAGGAAGCGGCCGAGCGGACCGGCGCAGGCGGCGAAGCTGGCGGTGTCTGCGCGCATAGACCAGTTGCATGGCGCCGAGCACGCCGCCGCGCGATGCGGCGGCGCAGGAAGACGAACGGCTCGGGCGCCGGCGGCGGTGTCGCAGACCAGCACCTCGCAGCCCGCCTCGGCATGGGCGCGCAGCAGCTCGTACTCGGGCAGCATCCGGTCGCGCTCGCCGCGGGTCAGGCGGCGCGCCCGGCCGTGGCCGCTGCCCAGCGCCGGCAGCGCCAGGAACTGGCCGTCGCTGTAGCGCACGTAGCCCTGCGCCTGGAGGATCGGCCAGGTGTGCGGCGCCGGCGAGGTGTTGAGATAGGTGACGTGCTTCAGCTTGGTGGCCAACGCCGCCATCACCGCGGCGTGGCCGCGATGCTCAGGGACGACGTACCAGCTGGAAAGGTTGCAGCGCACCTGCCCGTCGCGCTCGCTGAAGATCAGCAACAGAGCGCCGACGACGCGTCCGTCGGCCTCCAGCAGGTAGCCGAACCGCGGGCAGCCGTCCGGGGCGACGCGCGCCTCCAGCCGCCCGAGCGCCGTGGTCCAATACTTGCGAGGCCGGGCCGGAAACCCCCGCGTCAGCAGGTCGGCCACGGCATCGAGATCGCCAGGCCCGATCTGGCGGCAGCGGACCTGGGGCGGCGGCGAAACTGGAGACTGAGACATGACCCTGATCGATGCGGCGATGACTTCGGAAGGGCACGAGCAAGATTCGTGCGAGCTGGAGCTGAAGACCACGCTGCGGGAGGTGATCCTGGTCAAGTTCCAAACCGTGGCGGCCGCGCAGGGCAAGCCGCTCGCGGCGCCGCTGACCGACGACCTGGTGCTGCTGGAATCCGGGCTCGACTCGCTGTGCTTCGCGATCATCGTGGCGACGCTGGAGGACGAGCTGGGGTTCGATCCGTTCACCGAGGCCGAGGACGTCTACTTTCCGGTCACGTTCGGCGATTTCGTGCGCTTCTATGAGCGCGCACGCTGAGCGCCTGTCCCTGCGCGGGACGCTGAGGCGTCTCAGCCAGGCTGGCCGAACGCCGCATCTGGGGCGCGGCGGGCGAGGTGGCGCTGGCCGACCTCGCCGGCGGGACGGCGCTCGGCGGCGCGCTGCCGGCGCTCGCCGGCCGCTCGGTGCTGCTGCGCGTCGCCGATCCGCTGTTCGCCGCCGTCGCGCTCGTCGAGCTGGATGGCGTGGCCCGCCGCATCGTGCTCGCGCCGCCCGAGCTGGCGGACGAGGCGCTCCCCGGCGTGATCGAGACCGCGGCTGTCGAGGTTGCTGTCACCGACGGCGCTTATCCGATCGCCGGACTGCCGACGCACCGCCTCGCGCTGCCTGTCCAGTTCCTGGACAGTGCGCCCACGCCGCCCATCGCCACCGAATGGGTGATGTTCACATCCGGCACGTCGGGGCCGCCGAAGCTGGTGGTCCACAGCCTCGAAGGGCTGACCGGCGCGATCAAGCCGGCCGCCGCGGACGCAGCCCCGCCGCTCTGGGGCACCTTCTACGACATCCGCCGCTACGGCGGCCTGCAGATCCTGCTGCGCGCCCTCCTGGGCGAAGGCTCGCTGGCGATCACCGCGCCGGCCGAGCCGATGCCGGCGTTCCTGACGCGGCTGGCGCGGCTCGGCGTCACCCACCTCACCGGCACGCCGTCGCACTGGCGCCGCGTGCTGATGACGCCCGAGGCGAAGGCCCTCGCGCCGAGCCTACGTGCGGCTCTCCGGCGAGATCGCCGACCAGGCGGTGCTCGACGCGCTGAAGGCGCGGTTCCCGGGCGTGCCGGTCGGCCACGCCTACGCCTCCACCGAGGCCGGCGTCGGCTTCGAGGTGAACGACGGCCTGGCCGGCTTCCCGGCCGCCTACGTCGGCCGGCCGGGCGAGGTGGCGCTGCGCGTCGAGACGGCGCGCTGCAGCTGCGCTCGGCCCGGCGCCGCCGCCGGCTACGTGGACGGCCGCGGGCTTGCGGACGACGACGGTTTCGTCGACACCGGCGACATGGTCGAGCTGCGCGGCGACCGCTACCACTTCGTCGGCCGCCGCGGCGGGGTCATCAACGTCGGCGGCCTGAAGGCGCATCCGGAGGAGATCGAGGCGGTGATCAACAGCCATCCGGCCGTGCGGATGTCGCGGGTCTCGGCCAGGCGCAGCCCGATCACCGGCGCGATCGTCGTCGCCGAGGTGGTGCTGAGCGATCCGACCGCCGACGAAACGGCCGCGCGGACGGAGATCCTGAGCGCCTGCCGCGCGGCGCTGGCGCCCTACAAGGTCCCGGCGATGCTGCGCTTCGCCCCGGCGCTGCCGATCACCGCCGGCGGCAAGCTGGAGCGCGCCGTTGCCTAGCGTAATCGTCACCGGCGCCAGCCGCGGCATCGGCCTCGCCATCGCCTCGCGGCTCGCAGCCGGCGGCTACGACGTCATTGCACTGGCCCGCACTCAGGGCGAAGCGCTGGACGCGGCGATCGCGGCGGCGAATGGCAAGATCCGCTTCTTCGGCTTCGACCTTTCCGACGTCGACGCCATCCCCGAGCTGGTGCGCACGCTGAAGGCCGAGCACGGCCAGGTCTGGGGCCTCGTCAACAACGCCGGCATGGGGCTCGACGGCCTGCTGGCCAACACCCACAACTCGCAGATCGAGGCGGTCATCCGGCTGAACGTCACCGCCCCGATCGTGCTGACCAAGTACGTCGTGCGCGGCATGCTGAGACGGCGAGGGCGGCCGGATCGTCAACATCTCCTCGATCATCGGCTCGACCGGCTACACCGGCCTTTCCGTCTACGGCGCGACCAAGGCCGCGATGATCGGCTTCACCAAGTCGCTGGCCCGCGAGGTCGGCCGCCAGGGCGTCACGGTCAACGCCGTCGCGCCGGGCTTCATCGACACCGAGATGACCGCGGGCCTCGGCGATGAGGGCAAAGAGCAGGTGCGCCGCCGCAGCGCGCTCCGGCGCCTGGCCGAAGTCGGCGACGTCGCCGCCATGGTCGAGTTCCTGATGGGCGACGGCGGCAAGAACATCACCGGCGCGGTGCTGACGATCGACGCCGGGAACACGGCCTGAGGTGGCGCACCTTAGTCGATAAGGCCCGCTTCCGGGCGCGAACCTAATGACCGCTTCAAAGCTGCGATGACAGCCAGCAAACGATGGAAAATAGGGCTTGAGCCGGAACCTGGGTCCGGCCTCATAGATGGGCGCGTCCAATGGAGAGACGCCGAACAGGATGAGCGAGCGCTTCCTAAGTCCCAGCGAGACCGCGCACCGCCTCGGCGTCGGTGTGCGGGCGCTGCGCCTGTACGAGCGGAAGGGTCTGGTACGCCCAGGGCGGACGCAGGCCGGCTGGCGCGTGTACGGCCCAAACGAGATAGAGCGCCTGCACCAGGTGCTGACACTGAAGTCACTCGGGCTGTCGTTGGCCCGCATCACCCAACTGTTCGGCGGGCGAGTGGCGGACCTGCCGGCCCTGCTCGCCCTGCAAGAGGATGTGCTCACCGCCCGCATCAACGACCTGCGGCGCGCTCGTAAATCGGTCCAAGCAGCCCGCACGAAGCTCTCGCGCGACAGCCGGCTCTCCCTGGATGACCTCATCGACCTGATCAGGGAGACCACCATGTCCGCGATCGACGAAACCAGGCTGGCGGCCAGCGCCCACCAGGTGCTGCGCGAGGCGATCGACCCGGCGCTGCCCGGCCTCTACCGCGGCAAGGTGCGCGACAACTACGACCTGCCGGACGGGCGGCGCATCCTGGTCACCTCCGACCGTCTGTCGGCCTTCGACCGGGTGCTGTGTTGCATCCCGTTCAAGGGCCAGGTGCTGAACGGCGTCGCCCGCTGGGCTTTCGAACAGACCGCCGACCTCTGCCCCAACCATGTGCTGGACTACCCCGACCCGAACATCGTCGTCGGCCGGCGCCTCGAGATCCTGCCGGTGGAGATCGTCGTGCGCGGCTACCTGGCGGGCGCCACCGGCACCTCGATCCTGACCATGTATCGGGCCGGTCGCCGGGAGATGTACGGGCAACGGCTGCCCGACGGCCTCGCCGACAACCAGGCGCTCGAGACGCCGATCATCACCCCGACCAGCAAGGCCGCCGACGGCGCTCATGACGAGCCGCTGAGCGAGGCCGAGATCCTGGCGCGCGGGCTGCTCACCGAAGCCCAGTGGCGGCAGGTGAGCGAAACCGCCCTCGCCCTCTTCGCCCGGGGCCAGGCGCTGGCGGCCGAGCGCGGCCTGATCCTCGCCGACACCAAGTATGAGTTCGGCGTCGACGCCGAAGGAACCATCCGCCTCGCCGACGAGATCCACACCCCCGACTCCAGCCGCTACTGGCGCGCGGACACCTATCCGCAGCGGCTCGCCGCCGGCGAGCCGCCGGACAGCTTCGACAAGGACGTGATCCGCACCTGGGTCGCCGCCCGATGCGATCCGTACAAGGACGACGTTCCGGAAATCCCGCCGGAGCTGATCTGGAAGACCGCGCTGACCTACGTCGAGGCCCACGATCGGATCACCGGGCGCGCGTTCGAGCCGCCCGGGCCCGCGCCGCCGGTGCACGAGCGCGTACTGGCGGCCCTGGGGGACTTCCACGGGCGTTGAGATCTAACTCCACGCGTCATCCGGCGCAGCGCGATGACCGCCGGCCAGGGCGCGCGCTCCTACAGCCTCAGCGCCAGCCGCACGGTCTCCGGCCAGCCGTCGATATCGGTTCCGTGCGTGGCGAACATCGCCACGGCCAGGCGGTCCATGCCGAAGGCGACGCAGCCGGTGTGCGCAGCCTCGCCGTTGTTGAGGCGCAGGTTCCACGTCGTCCCGAAGTGGTCCTGGTGGTAGTTGAAGCTCATGCAGGCGGTCGGCTCCTCGGCCGAGCGCACCGGCACCAGCAGCTCGAACTTCAGCGCCTGCTCGAGCTGGGAGATCGGCGGCGATCGGCCGCCGCGGCCGAAGAACGGATCGCTGGCCAGGTCGATGCGGTAGCTGAGCCCCAGCAGGTCGGCGATGCCGGTGGCGCACTCGACCCACTCGCCGCGGAACGCCTGGATCTGCGCCTCCGTGCCGATGCGGACGTACTCGCGCATCCGGAACGACTGGAAGCGGTCGATGTCGGTCGACGGCTCGCGCCGGAAGCAGTCGGCGGCGACGTCGAAGGTGAGCCCGGCCGCCGGCACCGCGCCGCGCTCGGCGGCCAGCGGATAGACCGGGTAGCAGGCGGCCGGCGCCAGCACCAGATCGGCGGGCTCGAGCGCGTCGGTCCAGGGCTCGCCGCCCTCGACGAAGCGCTGCACGACGCCGCGCATGTGGCGCTCGTCGCCGCACAGGCAGCTGATCGCGCCCAACAGATTGGGAAAGCTCTTCAGATAGCCGTGGCGCTCGAGCTGGGCGCGGCTCATCACCGGCGGAAAGCGCAGCACCTCGGCGCTGGCCGGCCGGTAGGCCGAGATCAGCGCCGTCAGCGCCTCGACGACGCTCTCGTAGAGACCGGTGCGGGCGTAAACCCCGTCCACGCCGGTCTCCAGAAAGAGCGCCGACTTCAGCGCTGCCGCCCTCGTCGCCCCCGGACGAACTTCGACTGAACTCCCATGAACTAGCCCCTGATGCCTGGCGGGAACCTCGGTCAGCAGCGCCGATGCGGCGACGTTGGCGAGGATGCGGTCGTTGTTGATCATGATCGGCGAGGAGAGCACGTCGCGCAGGTGTCGCCCGATCGAGACGTCGCTGTCGTTGCGGTAGCTCGAAAGGCCGCCGCAGCGCAGGGCGGCTGAGCACCGCCGCGACCGCCAGCTCCGAGGCGTCGACCTTCAGGAGGTTGATCTCGGACTGGAAGCCCGTCGCCATCAGCGCGTCGGCGTCGGCCTCGATCGCCTCGTAGCGCTGGAGGCTCGAAGCGATCAGCGCGCGCAGCTGGCGCAGCGCCGCGTTGGCGCGGGTGAAGTAGGGCGCGCTGGGCGGCAGTTCGCCGGCCGCGCCGCGACGCCTTGCGCAGGTAGTGGCGCGCCTTCTCGACCGCCGCCGCGGCGATGCCGGCCCAGGCGCTCGACCAGAGGATATGCGCCGCCGGCACCATGCTCTGGGCGTGGATCTCCTCATAGGGAACCGGCAGGATCTGCGCCGCCTCGCCCGCGGCGCGCAGCGTGAAGCCGGCGCTGCAGGTGCCGCGCATGCCGAGCGTGTCCCAGGTGAGCGTGCGCTCCAGGCTGTAGTCGGCGCGCGGGAAGACGGTCGAGCACCTGGTCGGAGGCGGCGGCGTCGGCGTCGCGGCGCGCGGTGGTGACGACGGCGTCGGCCTCGGCGCCGTAGGAGATGACGCTGGCGGCGCGCTCCAGGCGGATGCGGCCGTCGGCCAGTCGCTCGATCGGCGCCTCGCTGGAGCGGACGTTGCCGCCGCCCTGCCCCTCGGTGGTCGAGGAGGCGAGCAGCAGCTGGTCGCGCACCAGCCGGCGGATGAAGTCCTCGTGCCAGGGGCTGCCGACGCCGTGGCGAACCACGCAGGCCACCTTCACCTGGTGCATCGCGTAGATCATCGCGGTGGAGGCGCAGGCGCGGCCCAGCGCGTAGCAGATGTCGGCGACGTCGCCGAGGCTGGCGCCCTCGCCGCCGAGCTCGGGCGGCGCCATCAGCCCCATCAGGCCCAGCGCCTTGGCCGCCATGATAGCCTCGCGTGGGAAGCGGGCGTCGCGGTCGACCTCTTCGGCGTGCAGCGCGGCGACCTTGGCCACGCGCGCCGTGCGTTCGGCGATGTCGTCGGCAATGGAGCGCGCGAAGGGCGCCTCGGTGGGCGCGCCCAGGGCTGTCTCTGGGGCCAGTTCGGCCTGCAGTTCGGCCAGCCGCTTCAAGTTGTGCACGATCATTGCGTCAGCTCGCTTGCTCGTCTCTCGGGGACCAGCGCGGCCGAGGTGCTCGGCGCGGCGGACCCGCAGGAACCTTCGAGCAATCGGCGTGCCAGGGCGCGGGGCAGTATTCATATGGTGTATGACTTGTTTACGGGGCGAGTTAACGCCGGTTAACGCTTGGCGAAATCAGTAATGAAGTCGATAGTTTGAACAATCTCCACCAGCTGACGGCCCTGGCACGCCGCCTGCAATCTGCTCCGAGCGCAGGACTGCCAGCCGGCCCGGCGCCCCTAAATGAGATTGCAGACCTGTCCCTTCCTGGGCCTGGTCCGAAGAAGACGGAGACCAAGATGGGCGAGTGGACCGATCCCGTTCGGGGACAGATCGCCGAGATCGTCGAGGCCATGCTCGCCAAGCGCGTCGGCGCGGTCGCCATCGCCGGCGACCAGAACCTCAGCGAGGCGGGGCTGACCTCCCTCGACATGGTCAACCTGATGTTCGCCATCGAGGACGCCTTCGGGATCGAGATCCCGCAGCGGCGAATGACGCCGGCGAACTTTCGCACCATCGCCGCCATCGCGCAGCTGGTGTCGAACGTCGCGCTGGCGGCCTAGGGCGCCGCCCATGCCGCTTGACCGCCGCGCCGAGCGCCTGCTCGCCATGCTGGCGGCCGTGCGCGGCGCAAGCGACGCGCCGCAGCCGCCGGCCGCCCGTCGCGACGCCCTGCGCGCGCTGGCCGCGACCGCCGATGACACCTCCGCGCCCGCCGTCAGCCGCGACCATGCCATGGAAGGACCTGCCGGCCCGATCCCGTTGCGGATCTACGCGCCGCTCGGCGCGGGGCAGCTGACCCTGCCGGCGCTGGTGTTCTTCCACGGCGGCGGCTGGGTCGCCGGCGACCTCGAGACGCACGACGGCTTCTGCCGCCGGCTCTGCGCCGCTTCCGGCTGGCGGGTGATCGCGGTCGGTTACCGCCGCGCGCCCGAGCACCGCTTCCCGTCGGCGCTGGACGACTGCCTGGCGGCGATGCGCTGGACGGCCGCGAACGCCGCCGCGCTGGGGGTCGATCCGGGCCGCCTGGGGGTGGGCGGCGACTCGGTCGGCGCCGGGCTCGCCGCGGCGGTGGCGCTGGCGATGCGTAACGAGGGCCGCATGGGGCTGGCGCTGCAGCTGCTGATCTGCCCGATCCTGGATGTCGGGCGAGCGAGCGGCTCGCGCACGGCGTTCGCCGAGGGCCATTTCGTCAGCCGGGCGGCGTTCGCGCGCGACCTGGCGGACTATGCGCCCGGCATCGCGGCGAGCGATCCGCGGCTCTCGCCGCTGAGCGCGCCGAGCCTCGCCGGCCTGCCGCCAGCGGTGATCCACACCGCCGAGTTCGACCCATTTCGCGACGAGGGCGAGGCCTACGCGGCGCGGCTGGCCGGGGCGGCCGTTCCATGCGCCACCCACCGCCACGCCGGCCTGATTCACTACTTCTACGCCCTGGCCCGCGCGATCCCGAGAGCTGCCGACGCCGCGGCGCTGATGGGATCGCAGATGCAGGAGATGGTCGGGGCCGAAGAGCTCGCGACGCTCTGACCTCGCCCCCTTCAGTAGCCCTCGCCCCACCGAAGAGTGGGGAGAGGTCGAGCGACCGCGGAGCGGTCGACCGGGTGAGGGGCGCTTGTCGCCCTTAGGCGGCAAGCCGGCGAAGCCGCATTCGCGCTACGCGCGCTCGCCGCTGACGCGCCGAGCGTCCCCTCACCCGGCCGGACGCTCCGCGTCCGCTCGACCTCTCCCCGCTAGCGCGGGGCGAGGGCTACTTTTCGTGCGAGGTCAGTTAGACGCGCATCTCGCCGGCGCGGATGCGCGCCGCAACTGCCCCGTCCAACGCCACGTACCCCCCCGCCGCGCGGTCCTCCACGTAGAGCGGATCGGTCACCCTTGCCGGGTCCCAACCCTCTGCAGCGAGCGACTGCTTCTTCTGCTTGAAGGTCTCGGTGAGCTCGAGGCCGGCGACCAGACGCAGGAAGACCGGGCGGGCGTAGTCCGGCAGGCGCGCGGCGAGGTGTGCGCGTAGGCCGGCGAGGTCGAAGTCCGGCTGCGCTACGATCGCGGCCATGCCGGCCCGGCCGGAGGCGCCCGGGACCTCGACGCCGTAGACGCAGGCGTCCGCAACGCCCGCGAAGCTGCGGATCGCCGCGGCGACCTCGGCGGTCGCGACGTTCTCGGCCTTCCAGCGGAAGGTGTCGCCGACCCGGTCGACGAACCACCAGAAGCCCTGTTCGTCCGTGTACATCAGGTCGCCGGTGCGAACCCAGGCGTCGCCCGGCTCGAAGACGTCGCGCAGCAGCTTCGTCTCGGTAGCTTCGGCGTCCGTGTAACCCTCGAAGCGGGCCGCGCCGCGCAGCGAGACCCGCCCGATCGCCTCGCCGATCTCGCCGCGCGGGCAGGCGATGCAGAGGCCGTCGGCGCCTCGCGCCGGCGCGCCGGTCGCCTGATCGAAGCGGACGATGGCGGCGGGGAAGCGGTGGGCGAGGAACGGCGGCAGCCGGCCGATCGCGCCGGGCCTGCCCTCGACGTTGTAAAGCGAGAAAGTGCCCTCGGTGGCGGCGTAGAACTCCAGGATGCGGGGGATCGCGAAGCGCGCCTGGAACGCCTCCCAGACGTCGGCGCCGAGCCCGTTGCCGCAGGCCAGGCGCAGGGCGTGCGCCCGCTCCTTGGGATGCGGCGGCGCCGCCAGCAGGTATCGGCAGAGCTCGCCGATGTACTGGACGAGCGTGCAGTCCCAGCGGTCGATGTCGTCCCAGAACCCGCGCGCCGAGAACTTCTCGGCGACCACTACCGAGGCGCCGGCGCACGAGCGCCGCGCCGACCGCCGCGACGCCGCCGGCGCTGTGGCAGAGCGGCAGGCAGTCGTAGAGGCGATCCGCGGGCTGAATATCGATCAGCCCGGCGAACCAGCTCGCCCAGCTCATCACCCGGTGATGGCTGACGTTGGCGGCCTTCGGCAGGCCGGTGGTGCCGGAGGTGTAGATGAGCAGCGCGCGGTCGGCGAGGCGTGGCGACCGGCGGTTCCATGCCTGCAAGCACAGCAGGCGCATAGGCCTCGATCGCCAGGTCGATCCGCGGCCAGTCGGTTTGGCCCTCGCCATGCAGTCCAGGGCTCGCGTCGGTCGAGCTGGGTCAGGACCGGCGAGAGCGCGGCTTCCAGCGACGCATCGACGATGATCCGTTTCGCGCCGGCCACTTTCAGGCAGTGGACCAGCGAGGCGCCGCGCAGCTGGGTGTTGATCAGCGCGGTCGTCACGCCGATGCGGGAGAGACCGAGCCAGACCGCCAGGTATTCCGGCCGGTTCGGCATCATCAGCGCGACGACGTCGCCCTTGCGCAGCTCCTGGTCCAGCGCCCAGCGGGCGTAGCGGTGGGCGCGCTCGGCGAGCTGCGCGAACGTGAAGCGCTCGCGATCGGCCAGCAGCGCCGGCGCGTCGGGCTGACGCAGGGCCAGCTCGTCGATTACGGCCGGCAGCGTGCGCTGCGGCTCGCTCTCGAGCCGGCCGGTCAGCTCGAGCGCCCGCAACCAGTCCCGGTTGGCGGACGGCCGGGCGGGTTTCGGCGGCGCGAGGGTGGCGAGCGTCATGCGGCGCGGCGCTGCAAAGGGCGGGCCAGCCGGCTCGGCACAGGGCATGCAGCCAACCCCGCGCGGAGGGGCGGATTGACGCAAATCGGGACCCTCCCCGCGAGGAGCACGCCTGATGCGCCGCGAGACCATCGCCGTCCATGCCGGCTTCGACTGCGACCCGACCACCAAGGCGGTCTCGCCGCCGATCTACCAGTCGGTCGCCTACGCCTTCGACTCGGCCGACCACGGCGCGGCCCTCTTCAACCTCGAGGAGGACGGCTTCCGCTACAGCCGCATCAGCAATCCGACCAACGCCATTCTCGAGGAGCGCGTCTGCGAGCTGGAGGGCGGCGTCGCGGCGGTGTCGCTGGCCTCGGGGCAGGCGGCGCTGCACTACGCCTTCGTCACGCTGGCCGACCACGGCGGCAACATCGTCGCCACGCCGCAGCTCTACGGCACCACCCACACCCTGCTGAACCACGTGCTGCGCCGCCAGGGCATCGAGGCGCGGTTCGCCGCCAGCGACGGCGCCGCCGACATCGAGCGGCTGATCGATGGCGAGACCCGCGCGGTCTACTGCGAAAGCGTCGGCAATCCGGCCGGCAACATCTGCGACATCGAGGCGATCGCCGCCGCCGCGCACCGCCACGGCGTGCCGCTGATCGTCGACAACACGGTCCCGACGCCGATCCTGCTGCGCCCCATCGAGCACGGCGCCGACATCGTCGTGCACTCGCTGACCAAGTTCATGGGCGGCCATGGCGCGGCGATGGGCGGCATGGTGGTCGATTCCGGCCGCTTCGACTGGACGGCGAACGCCGCCCGCTTCCCGCAGTTCTGCGAGCCCGACCACTCCTACCACGGCCTCGTCTACGCCGAGCGCTTCGGGCGGGCGGCCTATGCAGCGCGCATGCGCAGCGTCTACCAGCGCACCACCGGCTCGGTGCTGGCGCCGATGAGCGCCTTCATGCTGCTGCAAGGCATCGAGACGGTGGCGCTGCGCGTCGAGCGCCATGTCGAGAACGCCCGCAAGGTGGCGCACTTCCTCAGGGACGATCCGCGCGTCGACTGGGTCAACTACGCCGGCTTCGAAGACAGCCCCTACTTCGGCCTGGCGCAGAAGTATCTGGGCGGCCAGCCGCCGTCGCTGCTCACCTTCGGCGTGGTCGGCGGCTACGAGGCGGCCAAGGCGTTCTACGACCGGCTGGGGCTGGTCAAACGGCTGGTCAACATCGGCGACGTGAAGTCGCTGGCCTGCCACCCGGCCTCCACCACCCACCGGCAGATGACGCCGGACGAGAGGAAGGGCGCCGGCGTCACGCCGGAGATGATCCGGCTCTGCGTCGGCATCGAGCATGCCGACGACATCATCGCCGACCTCGACCAGGCGCTGGCGGGCGCCGATGCGCGCGTCGTCCCGCTGAAGGCGGCGCGGCGATGAGCGCGTTCGACCTGCAGCGGACGGCCGCCGCGCCGGGCCGGGAGGCCGACGCGCCGCGTCTGACCATCGGCCTGCTCAACAACATGCCGGACTCCGCGCTTTGCGCGACCGAGCGGCAGTTCGACGACCTGCTGGCCGAGGCGGCCGGCGGCGGCCGCGTCCAGTTGCGGCTCTTCGCGCTGCCGCACGTCCGGCGCGGCCGTGACGCGCTGGCGCTGATGGCGGGCCGCTACGAGCGCGCCGCGACGCTGGCGGACGCCGGGCTTGACGGCCTGATCGTCACCGGGCTGGAGCCGCAGGCCGCGGACCTGCGGGACGAGGCCTACTGGCCGGACCTGGCGCGGGTGATCGACTGGACCGAGGCGGCTGGCCTGCCGACCGTCTGGTCGTGCCTGGCGGCGCACGCCGCGGTGCTGCGCCTGAGCAACGTCCACCGCCGACCGCTGACGGCCAAGCTGAGCGGCGTCTTCGCCAGCGAGGCGGTGAGCGACGATCCACTGGTCGCCGGCGCCCCGCAGCCGTTCCTCACCCCGCATTCCCGCCTGAACGGGCTCGTCGAGACCGACCTCGACCTGCGCGGCTACAGGGTGCTGACGCGCTCGCGCGCCGGCGTCGACGCCTTCGTCCGCCGCGAGGGCGGCGTCGCGCTCTTCCTGCAGGGCCATCCGGAGTACGACGCCGACACCCTGGCGCGCGAATACCTGCGCGATGTCGCCCGTTTCCTGAAGGGCCAGCGCCCGCAGCATCCGCGCCCGCCGACCGGCTACTTCGACGCGGAGACGGAAAGCGCGCTCAGCGCGCTGGCGGGCATTTCGCGCGCCGCGCCCAGCCTGGAACGCCTGCCGCGCTACGCCGCCGCGGTGCGCGCCCCGCCGCGCCAGACCTGGCGGGCCTCGGCCGTCAGCCTCTATCGCAACTGGCTGGCCGAGATCGCCGAGCAGGCCGCCGCGCCGCGTGCTGCCAGCGGCTTCCCGGGTTCGGCGGCCTGAGCGGCTGCGGTCACGCCGCCTTGGCGTCTGCAGCCTCGGCGATGAAGGCGAGCACGTCGTCGACGATCTCGCGGGCCGAGCCGCCGACGAAGGTGTGGTCGCAGCCCGGATAGACCTTCAGGCGGCAGTTCGGCATCAGCGCCGGCAGCCTGGCGCCGGTGACCTCGAGCGGGCAGGACTGGTCGGCGTCCCCATGCAGCACCAGGGTGGGAACCGCGATCCGCGGCAACTCGCCCCGGAAGTCGGTGTGCACCACCGAGGCGTTGACCTCGATGGCGGCCCACGGCGGGCATTGCAGCATGGCGCGCAGCGTCGCCTGCACCCGGTCGGGCGAGGCGCCTTCGCCGTAGGCGCCGCCCACCGCTGCGCCGAGCCACTCGACCCAGTTGGTCGCCCAGGCCTTGTGCCAGCCGGCGACCACCTCCGGATCGCTCTGGCCGTCGGGATTGTCCGGCGTCTTCAGCGCGAACGGCAGCGACGGCGCGCACATCACGATGCGCGCCACGCGGCCCGCGCCGTGGCGAGTGACGTAGCGGGCGATCTCGCCGGCGCCCATCGAGTGGCCGACCATGGTCGCGTCCCGAACGTCCAGCGCCTGCACCACGTCGGCGAGGTCGTCGGCCAGGGTGTCGTAGTCGTAGCCGCGGCCGGGATCGTCGGAGCGGCCGTGGCTGCGGCGGTCGTAGGCGATCGCGGTGAAGCCGGCCTGAGCGGCAAGCGTCATCGCCGAGAACCAGATCTCGGAGTTCAGCGCCCAGCCGTGGGCGAACAGGATCGGCGGCCCGTCGCCCCAGCGGCGCACGAACAGCTGGGTTCCATCGCGGGTGGTGACGTAGGGCATCGGAGGCCTCCTTGGCTTGGATGAGCGCAAGGATGGCCGCGGCGCGGCGGCGGATCGATTACGTCGCAGGTAAGCCCGCGAGGCGCTTCAAGGAAGTGGGTACATGGAGTAGGTAAACCCGCGAGGCGCTTCACCAGCGCCGCGGTCGCCGCGTCGGCCGGGAAGAACGACTCCAGCGCCAGCTCCGAGAGCGTCACCTCCACCGGCGTGCCGAACACCATGGTGGTGGTGAAGAAGCTGGCGACCTCGCCGGCCAGCCTGACCCGGAACGGGACGACCATCTGCGGCGCGGGCGGCGGCGCGGGCCGCGGCCGACCGGGCCGGGCAAGCGCGCGGCCATAGCTGCGCACCTCCTCCAGCAGCTCGATCAGGCCCGCATCGGCGGTGAGGTCGATCTGGCGCCGCAGCCTGTCGACGACGTGCGCCTGCCATTCGGCGAAGTTCGCGATCCGCGGGCCGAGCCCGTTCGGATGCAGGCTGAGGCGCAGCGCGTTGACCGGGCCGGCGAGCAGCGCCGGGTCGACGCCCTCGTAGAGCTGCGGCAGCGCGCCGTTGGAGGCGACGATGTTCCAGTGCCGATCGACCGCGAAGGCCGGATAGGGCCGGTGCCCTTCCAGCAGGATGTCGAGCGCGGCCTTGGCGGCGGCGAGCTCGGGCGCATCGAGGCTGCGCTCGGGAAACACCGGCGCGAAGCCGCCCGCCACCAACAGCACATTGCGCTCGCGCATCGGCACCTCCAGGCGCTCGGCGAGCCGCAGGATCATGTCGCGGCTCGGCTGCGCGCGGCCGGTCTCGACGAAGCTCAGATGCCGCGAGGAGACCTCGGCCTCGCACGCCAGGTCGAGCTGGCTCATGCGCCGCCGCAGGCGCCACCCGCGCAGGTGACCGCCGACCGCGGCCCCGCTCGCCTGCATGACTTCGGACATGCCGGCTCGATAGGCGGGAGGGCGCGCCGGTTCAATGACCTCGCAGGTAAGCAGCGCACACGAGCCGGCGGCCGACTTGACGCCCGCCGCCGCTTCGGCGCCAACTGGGCCGTGGCTTGTTGACCTAACCTTCCGAAGCATCGTGCCGATGCGAGACGCCGGCGGCCTTCCGCGCCGCTCGGGCCATGATGCGCGCGTTTTTCCCAGCGACCGCGCAGCGACCGGAAGGCATTGAAATCATGGCCTATTTTCGAAACACCTCGATCAATCTGCTCAATGCGCACTACGCCCTGCACGCGCTGGCGCTCAGCGGCAGCGGCGCCTTCATTGGCGTCTTCCTGCTGAAGGCGGGCGTTTCGGCGCCGCTCGTGCTGGCGTCGCTGTCGCTGGTCAACGTCCTGCGGTTCGTGTTGCGCCCGCTGGTGCTGGGACCGGCCCGGCGCTGGGGCCTGAAGCCGCTCGTCGTCGCGGGCGTGCTGCTCTGCACGCTGCAGTATCCGCTGCTCGCCCATGTGCACCGCGCCGATTGGCTGCTGCTGGCGCTCATCGCGGTCTCGGCGTTCGGCGACACCGTCTACTGGACCGCCTACCACGCCTTCTACGCGCTCTCGGGCGATGCCGAGGACCGCGGCCGCCAGCTCGGCCTGCGCGAAGGGCTGGCGGCGCTGGCGAGCGTCGTCGCCCCGCTCGCCACCGGCTGGGCGCTGACTGCGTACGGGCCGCGGATCGCCTTCTATTCCACCGCGCTCGTCGTGCTGGTCTCGGCGCTGCCGATCCTCGGGACGCGGAACGTGCGGATCGCGGCCGCCGCGCCGCAGGCGTTCCGCGCCGCGCTGCGCGGCGCCGCCCTCTTCGCGGTCGACGGCTGGCGCTACGGCGCGCTGGTGGTCTGGAACATCGCGCTCTTCCTGTCGCTGGGCGAGAGCTTCAGCGGCTACGGCGGCGCGGTGGCGCTGGCGGCGATCGTCGGCGCGGCGTCAGGCCTCGTGCTCGGCCGGTTCCTCGACCTCGGCCACGGCAGGCGCGTCGTCTGGGGCGTCGCCGGGTTGCTGGCGGTGGTCGACCTGATGCGCGCCGCCAGCTTCGGCTCACCGGTGCTCGCCGTCGCCGCGAACGCCGCCGCAGCGCTGGCGGGCGCGCTCTACATGCCGACGCTGATGACCGCGGTCTACAACCTCGGCAAGGACTCGCCCTGCGCGATGCGCTTCCAGATCGCCGCGGACGGCGGCTGGGACGCCGGCGCAGCCGGCGCCTGCCTCACCGCGGCTGCAATGTTGCAGCTCGGCGCGTCGATGCCGCTGGCGATCCTGCTCTCGCTGCCGGCCACGGCGGCGCTCTTCGCGCTGCTGCGCGGCTACTACGCGAGGCTCGAGCCGGCGCCGGCCTAGAACCGGAAGACGCCGCCGATGCTGGCGACGCCGTCGGTCTGGTGGTCGCCGAAGCGGCCGCGCACGTCGCCGAACAGCTCGAAGCTCTGGTTCACGCGCACCTTCAGCGAGCCGTCGACCACGCCGGCGACGCCCCAGAGGCGCGGACCCGCCTCGTTGAACGCGCTGCCAGGCAGGCCGTCGAGGCTGCCGGAGATCACCTGGCCGCGATCGCCGCCGTTCTCCTGGACGCCCACCTCCAGCGCCGGCCGCAGCACGATGCCGCCGCCGGTGGTGAAGGTCGGCGCGTACTGCAGCCCCACTTCGCCGACCGCGGCGCTCTGGCTCGCGGAGTTGATCTGGAAGCCCAGCGGCCCGGCGCCGTGCTCCAGCGCCCCGCCCCGGTTCGAGAACACGTAGGTGATGCGGCCGTAGGGACGTAAGGCGGTGTCGCCGATCGGGGCGCTGGCCTGCAGCAGGAAGCCTTCGCTGTCGGCGTTCGGGCTGGCGCTCGCCACCCCGAAGCCGGGCATCGCACGATCCACCGACCAGCCGCTGTGCATGTAGAAGGCCTGGCCGTCGAACCAGAGACCTCCCTCCGCCACCAGCCGCCCGTAGATCGCGCCGTAGTAGGACGGACCGGAAGCCTTGGCGCCCCCTGCGGTCATGTCGAGGTTGTTGTGGGCATAGCCGAACGCGGCGCCTACCAGCGAGCCGTTCTCCCACGAGCGGTCGATGCCGCCGATGACGCCGGCGCCGTCGTTGTGGAAGCCAAGCGCGCCGCCGTTTGCGCCCTGGTTGCTCCAGGAGCCAATCGCGAAGGCCCAGGCGCCGAAGCCCTGACAGCCAGGCGCGCTCTTGTCGGTCGACCCGTCCGGACATGTTGCGTCGCCGAACCGGTCCTCCACCAGCGTGGCGAAGTTCTGGGCGCGGTCGAGCGTGGCGGCCGAGACCGCGCCGTAGACCTCGGCGTTGGCGGTGGCCTCGGTCACCAGGTCGACCTGGGTCGGCTGATAGACGACGCCGAACGCCTCGCCGGATGGCGACCCGGTCACGCCGGTGGCCGAGAAGGTCCCCGTCACCGGGTGGCCGGCGACGATCTGGTAGATGTGGCGGCGCTGTAGGTTCCCGGATCGAAGGTGAGGGCGAGCTTGCCGGCGAGGCTGGCCGGACCGATCGAGTTCAGCAGCGAGGCCGCGGTGGGCGAGACCTCTATGCTGAGCGTGCCGGTCGCAGCCTGCGTATAGGAGCCCACCGTCAGCGTGCCGATGGCTCCGCCCGGCGCCACCACGCCGAAGTTGGTGACCGACCCGGCGATGGTTCCGTGGCCCCTCAGCGTGCCGCCCGGCGCCGACCACACATTGCCGCCAAGCGTCGCGCCGGCATGGGCCTGCATCGCCCACCTCCAGCACGCCGGCCGAGACCGTCGTCAGGCCTGTGAACGGATTGACCGCATCGAGAACGGTGGTTCCCGTCCCGACCTGGTTCAGCGCGCCAGCGCCCGAGATGCTCTGTGCGAAGGTGAGCGTGTCGGTGCGGTCGAGGTTGAGGGTCCCGTTGTCGAGGACAGGCCCGACGAGCGAGCCGGTGGCGCCGCCGGCGCCGAGGTTCAGCGTCGCGCCGCCCTTGATGGTGGTGAGGCCGGTGAAAGTGTTGGCGCCGGTCAGGGTCTCGGTCCCCGCCGCGACGGTGAGGCCGCCGCCGGCCCCGCCCGAGAGGCCGCCGTCGGCCAGCACGCCGGAGAAGGTCCCCGAGGCATTGGTCAGCGTCAGCGTCTGCGCGCCGAGCGAGACGCCGCCCGCGCCGCTGAGGGTGATGATCGAGGCGCCGCCGGTCGTGCCGGAGATGTCGAACTTGCCGTTGTCGATCACGTTGGCGGAGTTCGGCGATCGAGCCGCCGCCGCTCAGCGCCAGGACGCCGGCCGTGTCGATGGTGGTGACGCCGGTGTAGGTGCTGGCGCCGCTGTCGCCGAACTCGCCGGATTGGACTTCCACCGTGCCGGTCCCGGAGATCGGGATCGAACCGCCCACCGAGCCGGCGCCGAAGTCCATGACGAGGGCGCCATTGTCGACCACTCCGCCGCCGCCGCCGACCAGGAAGCCAGCCGCGCCATTGCCCCACTGCAGGGTGGCGCCCATGTCGATGGTGACCGCGCCGCCGAGCGCGCTGCCGGCCGTCACCACCAGCGTGCCGTCCTCGATCTCGGCGGACCCGCTGCCCGAGAACGCGCCGGGCATCGTCGCGGCGCCGCTGTAGTCGAAGACGACGGCGCCGTTGTCGACCACGTTCCCGGCCACCGTGCCGGTTGCCGTGTCCTCGCCGAACTGCAGCGTCGCGCCGGTGTTGATCGTGGTGACGCCGGTGAAGGTGTTGGTCCCGGTGAGACCCAGCGTCCCGCTCGCCAGCGTCAGAGCGCCCGAGCCGGCGATGACTTGCGAATAGACCACGTTCGAGGCCGCGCCGCCGTCGAAGACCAGCACGCCGTTGTCGGTGATCGGACCGGCGAGCACATGCAGCCCAGCGCCGTCACCCAGTTGCAGCGCGGCCCCGGTGTCGATCAGCGTCACGCCCGTATAGGTGTTGGCGCCGGTGAGGATCTCGCCGCCAGCCCCAATGGTCAGGCCGCCGGTCCCGGAAATCACGCCCGAGAACAGGTCCGCCGCGTGGCTGAGCGTCAGCGTGTTGGCGCCGAGGATCACCTGGCCGGAACCCGAGAGGCTGACCACCGACGTACCGCCGCCGCTGACGCCGGAGATGTCGAACGTGCCGTTCACCAGCGGATCGCCCGAGTTGGCGATCGAGCCCGCGTCGACCAGTTTCAGCGTCGCGCCGAGGTCGATGGTGGTCAGGCCGGTGTAGGTGTTGACGCCACTGAGGGTTTCCGTGCCGGCCGCGATGGTGAAGCGGCCGCCGGTTCCGCCGGAGATGCCGCCGTCAGCCAGCACACCGGAGAAGGTCCCCGAGGCGTCGGTCAGAGTCAGGCGTCTGGCCGCCGAGCGAGACGCCGCCGGCGCCACTCAGGCTGATGATCGAAGCGCCGCCGGTCGTGCCGGAGATGTCGAACTTGCCGTTGTCGATCAGGTTCGCGGAGTTGGCGATCGAGCCGGTCCCGGTCAATGCCAGCGTGCCTGTCGCGTCGATCGTGGTGGCGCCGGTGTAGGTGCTGGCGCCGCTGTCGCTGAACGATCCGGATTGGACTTCCACCGTGCCGGTCCCGGAAATTGGGATCGCGCCGCCCACCCCGCCGCCGCCGAAGTTCATGACGAGGGCGCCGTTGTCGACGACGGCGTTGCCGCCGCCGACCAGGAAGCCGGGGCCGCCGGCGCCCCACTGCATCGTCGCGCCGTTGTCGATCGTTACTGTGCCGCCGAGCGCGCCCGCGCCGCCCACCACCAACGTGCCGGCGACGACCTCGGCCGATCCGGTCCCGGAGAAGGCGCCGGGAAGCGTCGCTGCGCCCGCGTAGTCGAACTGCACGAGGCCGTTGTCGACGATGGCGCCTGCCACCGTCCCGGTCGTCCCGCCGGCGCCCAGCTTCAGCGTCGCGCCGAGGTCGATGGTAGTGGCGCCGGTGTAGGTGTTGGTTCCGGTCAGGGTCTCGGTCCCGGCCGCGATCGTGAGGCCGCCGCCGGTCCCGCCGAAGGCGCCGCCGTCGGCCATCACACCGGAGAAGGTCCCCGAGGCGTTGGTCAGCGTCAGGGTCTGGCCGCCCAGCGAGAGGGCGCCGGCGCCGGCCAGCGTGATGATCGAGGCGCCGGCCGTCGTGCCGGAGATGTCGAAGACCCCGCTATCGATGACGTTCGAGGAATTGGCGATCGAGCCTGTGCCCGTCAGCCGGAAGCGGCCCGCCGCGTCGATGGTGGTGGCCCCGGTGTAGGTGCTGGCGCCGCTGTCACTGAAGACGCCGGATTGAAGCTCGACCGTGCCGTTCCCGGAGATCGGGATGCCTCCGGCCACGCCGCCGCCGCCGAAGTTCATGACGAGCGCGCCGTTGTCGACGAGCGCGTCGCCGCCGCCGACCAGGAAGCCTGGTCCGCCGGCGCCCCATTGCATCGTGGCGCCGTTGTCGATCGTCACCGTGCCGCCGATCGCGCTGGCTCCCGGTCACCACCACCGTTCCGGCGACGACCTCGGCCGACCCGCTTCCGAAGATGGTGTTCGGCGTGGTCACCGAGCCCGAGTAGTTGAACTGCACGAGGCCGTTGTCGACGATTTGGCCCGCGACCGTACCGGTGGTCCCGCCCTCGCCCAGCTGCAGCGTCGCGCCGACGTCAATCGTCGTATTGCCGGTGTAGGTGTTGGTCCCGGTCAGGCCCAGGATGCCGGTGTCCAGCGTCAAGGCGCCGGACCCGGTGATGGCGGTGGCGTAGATGGTGTCCGAGCCGGCGCCGCCGTCGAACAGCAGCAGGCCGTTGTCGGTGATCGGGCCGGCCAGCAGGCCGACGCCGGCGCCGTTGCCCAGCTGCAGCGTCGCGCCGGTGTCGATGAGCGTCGTACCCGTGAAGGTGTTGACGCCGGTGAGGATCTCGGTCCCGCCCCCGATGGTCAGACCGCCGGTCCCGGAGATGAACCCCGAGAAAAGGTCAGCCGCATTGGTCAGGGTCAGCGTGTTGGCGCCCAGGATCACGTGGCCGGACCCGGAGAGGCTGACCACGTCGACGCCGCCGCTGGAACCGGAGATGTCGAAGGTCCCGTTCACGAGGGGATCGCCGGAGTCAGCGATCGAGCCCGCGCCGACGAGGTCCAAGGTCGCGCCGAGGTCGATGGTGGTGAGGCCGGTGAAGGTGTTGACGCCGGTCAGCGTCTCGGTCCCGCCGGCGATGGTCAGCCGACCGCCGGTCCCGCCGAAGAAGCCGCCGTCGGCGAGCACGCCGGAGAAGGTTCCCGAGGCGTTGGACAAGGTGAGCGTCTGGCCGCCCAGCGAGACGCCGCCCGAGCCGGCCAGCGTGGTTATCGAAGCGCCCGCCGTCGTGCCGGAGATGTCGAAGATCCCGTTGTCGATCACGTTCGACGAGTTGGCGATCGAGCCCGCGGCGGTCAGCGCCAGGATGCCGGTCGGATCGATCGTGGTGACACCGGTGTAGGTGCTGGCCCCGGAGTCGTTCAGCGAGCCGGACTGGATCTCCAGCGTGCCGGATCCGGAGATCGGGATCGGGCCGGCGATCCCGCCGCCGCCGAAGTTCAGCACCAGCGCGCCGTTGTCGATGACCGTGTTGCCGACGCCGAGCAGGAACGCCGGGCCGCCGGCGCCCCACTGCATCGTGGCGCCCGGGTCGATCGACACGTTGCCGCCGAGCACCCCAGTCCCCGTCACGACGAGCGTCCCGGCCACGACTTCCGCCGATCCGCTGCCTGAGAAGTTGCCCGGCTCTGTGACCGATCCGGAATAGTCGAACTGCACGAGGCCGTTGTCGACGACGGCGCCGGCGACTGTGCCGGTCGACTTGCCGTCGCCAAGCTTCAGTGTCGCGCCGAGATCTATCGTGGTGGCGCCGGTGTAGGTGTTGGTTCCGGTCAGCGTCTCGGTCCCGGACGCGATGGTGAGTCCGCCGCCGGTCCCCCCGAAAAGGCCGCCGTCCGCCAGCACGCCCGAGAAGGTCCCCGACGCGTTGGTCAGCGTCAGCGTCTGCGCGCCCAGCGAAGCGACGCCGGCCCCGTCCAGCGTGGTAATCGAGGTTCCGGCCGCGGTCCCGGATATGTCGAAAGTCCCGTTGTCGATGACGTCGGCGGAGCTTGGAGATCGAGCCTGCGCCGGTCAGCGCGAGCAAGCCGGCGGCATCGATGGTGGTCGTCCCGGTGTAGGTGCTGGCGCCGCTGTCGTTCAGCGAGCCGGACTGCAGCTCCACCGTGCCGGACCCGGAGATCGGGATCGCGCCGGCGATGCCGCCGCCGCCGAAGTTCATCGTCAGCGCGCCGTTGTCGACCACCGCATTGCCGCCGCCGACCAGGAACGCCGGACCGCCATTGCCCCACTGCATCGTGGCGCCTGGATCGATGGTGACGTTGCCGCCCACGAAACCGGCGCCGGTCACCACCACCGTACCGGCGACCGCCTCGACCGAGCCGGTCCCCGAGAAGCTGTTGGGGCTCGTGACTGGGCTGCCACCGTAGTTGAACTGCACGAGGCCGTTGTCGACGATGTTACCGGCCACCGTGCCGGTCGCGCCGCCGTTGCCGAGCGCGAGGGTGGCGCCGAGGTCGACTGTCGTGGCGCCGGTGTAGGTGTTGGTCCCTGTCAGCGTCTCTGTTCCGCCGGCGATGGTGAATCCGCCGCCGGTCCCGCCGAAGAGGCCGCCATCGGCGATCACGCCGGAGAAAGTTCCCGAGGCGTTGGTCAGCGTCAGCGTCTGCGCGCCCAGCGAAGCGACGCCCGCCCCGTCCAGCGTGGTAATCGAGGTTCCGGCCGCGGTCCCGGATATGTCGAAAGTCCCGTTGTCGATGACGTCGGCGGAGCTTGAGATCGAGCCTGCGCCGGTCAGCGCGAGCAAGCCGGCGGCATCGATGGTGGTCGTCCCGGTGTAGGTGCTGGCGCCGCTGTCGTTCAGCGAGCCGGACTGCAGCTCCACCGTGCCGGACCCGGAGATCGGGATCGCGCCGGCGATGCCGCCGCCGCCGAAGTTCATCGTCAGCGCGCCGTTGTCGACCACCGCATTGCCGCCGCCGACCAGGAACGCCGGACCGCCATTGCCCCACTGCATCGTGGCGCCTGGATCGATGGTGACGTTGCCGCCGACGAAGCCCGTGCCGGTCACCACGACCGTACCAGCGACCGCCTCGACCGAGCCGGTTCCGGAGAAGCTGTTGGGGCTCGTGACCGGGCTGCCACCGTAGTTGAACTGCACGAGGCCGTTGTCGACGATGTTACCGGCCACCGTGCCGGTCGTGCCGCCGTTGCCCAGCGCCAGCGTGGCGCCGAGATCGATCGTGGTGGGGCCGGTGAAGGTGTTGGTTCCGGTCAGCGTCTCGGTGCCGAGCTGTATGGTCAGGCCGCCGCCCGCCCCCGCCGTCGGAGAGCACGCCGGCGAAGGTCCCGGACGCGTTGGTCAGCGTCAGCGTCTGGGCGCCGAGCGAGACGCCGCCCGATCCTGCCAGGCTGGTGATCGATGTCCCGGCCGCCGTCCCCGAGATGTCGAACACGCCGTTGTCGATGACGCCGCCCGAGTTCGAGATCGAGCCTGCGCCGTTCAGGGAAAGCGTTCCGGCCGCATCGATCGTCGTGGTCCCGGAATAGGTCGCCACGCCCGTCTCCTCGAACAGGCCGGACTGGATCTCCAGAGTGCCCGTCCCGGCGAGCGGCAAGTTGCCAACGATGCCGCTGGCGCCGAAGTTCATCACCAGCGCGCCGTTGTCGGTGACGGCGTTGCCGCCGCCGACCAGGAAGGCGCCGGCGGTTCCGTCGCCCCACTGCGACGTCGCCCCGGAATCGATGGTCACCGCGCCGCCGACCGCGCTGGCCCCGGTGATGACGGTCGTGCCCGACACGAACTCGACCGCGCCGGCGCCGGAGATGCTGTTGTCAGCGGTGACCGGCGCGGCGCCAGCGTAGTCGAACTTCAGGGAGCCGTTGTCGGTGATGCCGCCGACCAGGGCGCCGACGCTGCTGCCGCCGTTGCCGAGCGTCAGGGTTCCGGCGGCGTCAATTGTGGTGCCGCCGGTGTAGGTGGCCGGGCCGAGTTCCTCGAACAGGCCCGTATGGACGGTGACGCTGCCGGTCCCGGAGATCGGCACGTCGCCGACCACCCCGGAGGCGCCGCCGAAGTCCATCACCAGCGCGCCGTTGTCGACGACCGCGTTGCCCCCGCCGATCAGGAAGGCGCCGCCGGTCCCGTTGCCCCACTGCAGCGTCGCGCCGCTGTCGACCGTCACCGTTCCGCCGACAACATCGGTGTTGGCGTCGATCAAGGTGCCGGCGACGATCTCCGCCGAGCCGGAGCCCCCGATGGTCGACTTGAGCGTCACCGCAGCGCCGTAGTTGAACTTCACGAGGCCATTGTCGACGATCGCGCCGGCGAGGGTGCCGGTGGCCCCACCCGCGCCCAGCGTCAGCGTCGCGCCGCCATCGACCGTCGTCGTCCCGGTAAGAGTCGCGTCGCCGGTCTCCTGGAACGAACCGGACTGGATCTCCAGAGTGCCCGTCCCGGCGAGCGGCAAGTTGCCAACGATGCCGCTGGCGCCGAAGTTCATCACCAGCGCGCCGTTGTCGGTGACGACGTTGCCGCCGCCGACCAGGAACGCGCCGGCGGTTCCGTCGCCCCACTGCGAGGTCGCGCCCGAGTCAATCGTCACCGCGCCACCGACCGCGCTGGCCCCGGTGATGACGGTCGTGCCCGACACGAACTCGACCGCGCCGGCGCCGGAGATGCTGTTGTCAGCGGTGACCGGCGCGGCGCCAGCGTAGTCGAACTTCAGGGAGCCGTTGTCGGTGATGGCGCCGACCACTGTGCCGACGCTGCTGCCGCCGTTGCCGAGCGTGAGGGTTCCGGCGGCGTCAATTGTGGTGCCCCCGGTGTAGGTGGCCGCGCCGAGTTCCTCGAACAGGCCCGTATGGACGGTGACGCTGCCGGTCCCGGAGATCGGCACCGCGCCGACCACGCCGGAGGCCCCGCCGAAATCCATCACCAGCGCGCCGTTGTCGACGACGGCGTTGCCCGGGCCGATCAGGAACGCCCCGCCGGTGCCATTGCCCCAAGTCAGCTTGGCGCCTGTGTCGACGGTGACCGCGCCGCCGACCACGCTCGTGCCGGTGAAGATGGCGTTGCCGCCGCCGACGCTGTCGGTGAGCGTCAGCGGGCCGGCGCCGGAGAACGTTCCGGTGAACGTCACCGTGTTGCCGAACTCGTCGAGCGTATTGGTCGGGAAGTTCTCGACGTTGTAGGCGTGGGTGTCGGTGGCCGCGTTCACGTCGTCGCGCAGCGTACCGCCCTGGAAGTCGGGGTTCACGGTCGTCCCCACCTGCGACTGCAGGTAGAATGGCTGGTTGGTGTCGATCGGCGTGGCCGCGTGGGCCGCCGCTCCGAAACCGGCGATCACGGTCGCCGCAGTCGTAGCCATCAGCGCGCGACGGCGCGACGCTGCGCGCAAGCTATTCGTGAACATCCGCTGGCCTCCCGATGCCCGGGCCCCCCAGCTCACTTACAGAACGATGTTCTCCCTCGCGCGTAGTTGCAGTCAAGACAGATTGTTACAGGTAAGGTGAACCAGGTGAACGCGGCCGGCGCTGGGCCACTTAGGTCACGGGATATGATTTCATGGAGCAAATCGGTCGAGGAATTATATCATTCTGAGAGATATTCGGCGTCGCGCGGAAGCTGCTTGTCTTGGTAAGCATGATCGCCTCTTGAGGAGCACGATCGCCCCACAGGACCTGATGCATGCCTGCCGCTACCTAAAAGCGACGGCAACGTCGGCTTGGCCTCGCCGACGTCGCAGCCTTCAGAACGCCGCTGGGCCGTCAGGTCCGCGCGGCGCGCCACATCGGCCACAGGGTCGGGCCGTTCGGCAGGTTGATCTCGCCGGTCACCTCGAAGCCGAAGCTCTTGTAGATCGGGATGTTGATCTCCTTCGAGCTCTCCAGGTAGGCCGGCATGTGGGCGGCGTCGGCGGCGGCGAGCTGGCGGCGCATCACGACGCCGCCGTAGCCCTTGCCCTGCTTCAACGTGTCGGTGCCGATGGCCTGCAGGTAGTAGTGCGGCTCGTGCGGGTGGCGCTTCTCGATGATGTCCATCACGTAGGTCACCTGGCGCGCGCCCGAGAATCCGAACAGCCCGAGAAAGTCGCCGGCGTTCAGGAGGTACTCGTAGAACGGGATCTCCCACTTGCCGGGCGGACGCCAGAGCGCGACCGCTTCGCAGCCGGTAGTGACGTCGCAACAGCCGAACGGCAGCCCGAGCTTGAACAGCAGGCGAAAGAGCTTGGGCATCTTCTGCGGCCGGCTCGCCGCGTCGGGCAGCAGGAAACAGATCAGCGGATCGTCGTGGAAGGCGCGGCCGAGGGTGGCGGCGATCGCGTCGGCGTCGGCCCAAACAGCGGGACGCGCCTCGGCCTGGGCTTCGCGGGCGGTGGGAGCGGTGTCGGTCATGGCTTCGTGTTTCGCGCATTTGGCGCGCCGGGCATACCCCAGCGCTACGGCTCGATGATCTCGAACCAGAAGTCGAAGCGGTCGAGCAGGGCGAGGAGGTCGGTGAGCGGCTGGACTTCGCCGTCAACGGTCAGCGTGTCGTCGGCCCGGGCCGCGTCCACCTGCTTCGCGCCGGAGATCAGCTCGACCAGGATGGGGCGGGAAAGCGCGATGGTCGGCCAGGCGGGATCGGCGCGGTCCGCGTAGTGGCGCATGACGCCGTTCTCGAGCTCGATCAGGAAGCGCTCGCCGGTGTCGCTGAAGAAGACCCCCAGCTTCAGCGCCGTAGCGCCCGCCTTCGGACCGTTCAGGCGCACGCTCAGCGCATCCAGCAGGAAGGCGCCCGGCAGGCGCGGCAGTTGGGCGAGCGCGGCCTGGCGCGGCGCGGCGGCCGGGGCGCGGCGGCTCCGCAGCTCCTGCGCGCCGGTCAGATAGAAGGCGCGCCACGGGCCGGACTCGGCCTGGTAGCCGAGCTGCTCCAGCGCATCGGCCTGCAGCGCGCGGGCCGCCTCGTTGTCCGGGTCGGCGAACACCAGGTGGTTCACCACCTCGGCCACCCAGCGATAGTCGCCGGCCTCGAACGCTTCGCGCGCCTTGGCGAGCAGCGCCTCGGCCCCGCCGGCGAGCTCGACGTAGCGCTTGCCCGGCGTCTACCGGCGGCAGCGGGTGGAGGCCCGCCGGATTGCCGTCGAACCACCCGAGGTAGCGCTGGTAGACGGCCTTGGCGTTGTGGTTGAGCGTGCCGTAGTAGCCGCGCGTGTGCCATTCGCCCGCCAGCGTCGGCGGCAGCGCCAGCTCCTCGGCGATCTCCTTCGGGGTCAGGCCGTGGTTGGCGAGCCGCAGCGTCTGGTCGTGGACGTACTTGTAGAGGTCGCGCTGGGTGGTCAGGAACCGCGCTGCATCCTCGCGGCCCCAGCGCGGCCAGTGGTGGCTGGCGAAGAGCACGTCGGCCTCGTCGCCGAACAGCGCCAGCGCCTCGTCGATGTAGTAGCTCCAGGCCTTGGCGTCGCGCACCTGGGCGCCTCTGGGCGTGTAGAGATTGTGCAGGCAGCAGGTGCAGTTCTCCGCCATGCAGAGCGCCCGCAGCTTCGGGAAGTAGAAGTTCATCTCGGCCGGCGCCTCGGTCCCCGGCGTCACCTGGAACACCGCCTCGACGCCGTCGATCGAAAGCCGCGTGCCGGTCTGGACGATGCTCTCGGTGGGCGCGACCAGCGCCGGCTGGCCGAGCGAGACCGCCTTGCCGAGGCCGGCGTCGACGTGACCGCGCGGCCCGCGGGGCAGCAGCGCGCCGTACATGTAGGTGGCGCGCCGGTTCATGACGTTGCCCAGGAGCACGTTCTCGCTCACCGCCTCGATCAGGAAGCCCTCGGGGGCGATGATCCGCGCGCCGGCGGCGATGTCGGCCTCGGTCAGCACGCCCATGACGCCGCCGTAGTGGTCGACGTGGCTGTGCGTGTAGATCACCGCGGTCACCGGCTTGTCGCCGCGGTGCTTGCGCATCAGCGCCAGCGCAGCGGCGGCCGGCTCGGCGGTGGTCAGCGGGTCGATCACCACGTAGCCGGTCTCGCCCTCGATGAAGGTTACGTTGGAGATGTCGAAGCCGCGGACCTGGTAGACGCCGTCGGTCACCCTGAAGAGGCCGTGGTTCAGGTTGAGGCGCGCCTGGCGCCAGAGGCCGGGATGCACGGTGTCAGGCGCCGCCTCAGCCTGCTCGAACGCGAACGGCGACAGGTCCCAGGCGACGCCGCGCGTCGGGCTCTCGATGCGCGCGTCCGGCAGGGTATCGATGAAGCCCCGCCGCACGCGCTCGAAGTCCGCCCCGTCCTCCGGCGGTAGCGCGGCGGCGGCCTGAGCCAGCGCGGCGCGCGTGGCGGCGGTGGCGTCCTTGGGTGCGTCCATCGGGCGTCCCTCCCTTCGTTTCGGTTCTACTCGATTTGACTCCCGCCGCGTGAGGCGGTGGAGGGTGGCGGAAAAGTCCGAGGGAGCGTTTCCACGTGTTCATCGCCGACCAGGCCGCCGCGACGCCGGAGAAGCCGGCCATCATCATCGCCGAGACCGGCGCGCAGATCAGCTACCGCGAGCTCGACGACCGCTCCAACCAGGTCGCACAGTTCCTGCATGCGCAGGGCTTAAGGCGCGGCGACCACATCGCCATTCTGATGGAAAACAACCTGCGCTTCATGGAGGTGGTGTGGGCCGCCTTCCGCTCAGGCCTCTACCTGACCGCCGTCAACCGTTACCTGCCGCCGGACGATGCCGCCTACGTCGTGAACGACTGCATGGCGAAGGCGATCTTCACCTCCTACGACCGCCGCGAGACCGCGGCCGCGCTCGGACCGCTGATCCCGAACTGCCCGATCCGGCTGATGGTCGACGGGACGATCGACGGCTGGGACGCCTACGAGACCGCCATCGCGCCGTTCCCGACGACGCCGGTCGAGCCGCAGTGGATGGGCGATTCGATGCTCTATTCGTCCGGCACCACCGGGCGGCCGAAGGGCATCCTCCGTCCCCTGCCGGAGATGACCGTCGACCAGGGCTTCGGCATGCGCCAGGCGATGAACCGCTACGGCTTCTCGCCGGAGACGGTCTACCTGTCGCCGGCGCCGCTCTACCACGCCGCCCCGCTCGGCTACGTGACCATGACCCTCGGGTTCGGCGGCACGGTGGTGATGATGCAGCACTTCGACGCCGAGCACGCGCTGAAGTTCATCGAGCGCTATCGGATCACTCACAGCCAGTGGGTGCCGACCATGTTCGTCCGCATGCTGAAGCTGGATGCATCCGCGCGCGCCGCCTACGACCTTTCCAGTCACCAGGTCGCCATCCACGCCGCCGCCCCCTGCCCGGTCGACGTCAAACGGCAGATGATCGAGTGGTGGGGCCCGATCATCCACGAGTACTACGCCGGCACCGAGGGCACCGGCGCGACGATCATCGACAGCGCCGCCTGGCTGGCGCACCCCGGCTCGGTGGGGCGCTCGGCGCTGGGGATCCTGCATATCTGCGACGAGGAAGGAACCGAGCTGCCGATCGGCGAGGCCGGCCTGATCTACTTCGAGCGCGAGCAGCGGACGTTCGCCTACCACAACGATGACGCCAAGACGCGCGCCGCCCTGCACCCGGCCCACGACAACTGGATGAGCCTCGGCGACGTCGGTTACGTCGACGCCGAGGGCTACCTGTACCTCACCGATCGCAAGGCCTTCATGATCATCTCCGGCGGCGTGAACATCTATCCGCAGGCGATCGAGGATGCGCTGATCCTGCACCCGAAGGTGGCCGACGTGGCGGTGTTCGGCGTGCCGAACGAGGAGATGGGCGAGGAGGTGAAGGCGGTGATCGAGCCGGCGCCGGGAGTCGCGCCGGACGAGGACCTCGCCGCCGAGCTGCTGGCTTTCGCCCGCGAGCAGCTGGCCCACTACATGGCGCCGCGCTCGGTCGATTTCATCGAGGAAATGCCTCGCCTGCCGACCGGCAAGCTCTACAAGCGCCTGCTGAAGGACAAGTACTGGAGCGGCCGGGCGATCTGAAGGAGACTCAAGCCATGGTGAACTACGACGGGCGCGGCCTAGTCTCGACAGAGTGGCTCGCCGAGCACCTCGACGACCCGAGCGTGCGGGTGTTCGACGCCACGGTGCACCTGCGGCCCGCGACGCCCGGGCCTTACACGATCGAGAGCGGGCGGGGGGACTACGAGGCGGGCCACGTGCCTGGCGCGGCGTTCCTCGACCTGGCGAGCGAGCTTTCCGATCCTGACGCGCGGCTGCCCTTCACCAAGCCGTCGCTCGAACGCCTTGCCGCGGCGCTGGGCGCGGCGGGCGTCGGGCCGCGGAGCCTGGTGGTCGCCTATGCGACGACCACGCCGATGTGGGCGACGCGGCTCTGGTGGTTGTTGCGCGCCGCTGGCTTCGAGCACGCCGCCGTGCTCGACGGCGGCCTCGCGAAATGGAAGGCCGAGGGTCGCCCAGTGGAGACCGGTGAGCATCGGTATCCGCCGGCGCAGCTGACGCTCACCGCGTTGCCGGACGCCTGGGCCGACAAGGACGCCGTGCTGGCGGCGATCGAGGACGGCGGCGTCTGCACCATCAATGCGCTCTCGCCCAGCGTCCACAGCGGCGAGTCCGCCACCAACTACGGCCGCAAGGGCCACATCGCCGGCAGCCGCAACGTGCCCTACGCGGCGCTGCTGCGGCCCGACGGGACCTGGCGCGACGATGCGGAGCTGCGCGCGCTTTTCGCCGGCGTCGGCGCGTTCGAGCGGCCGCGGGCGATCTGCTACTGCGGCGGCGGCATCTCGGCCACAATGGACGCGCTGGCGCTGACGCGGCTCGGCCACCCCTCGGTCGCGGTCTACGATGGCTCGATGTCCGAGTGGAGCCGCGATCCGACCCTGCCGATGGAGCTGGGCGCGTAGCGCTGCTGCCTCGTCATACCCCCGACAACAGCACAGCCTGATCGTCTGACAACCGCGTGATCGGTCGCGGAATCCGGCCGTGAACTGACAGTTTGCCGCAGGGAGCGCGGGTCGCGTCGCCGCTGGCGACCTGTTAACGACCCGCTGGCGCGCCGTCCGCGGGGAGGTCAGCGCGCGACACGCCGCTCCGGTTGGAGCCTCGACAACCCGCAAGCCTCATGAGGCTCCATGACGACAACGGCGGCCGGCGCGGCCGCGTGGGATGAGCCCCGCGCGCGCTCCATTGCCTTCAGCCTGTTCTTCGTTTTCGCGGCTGCCGTCATCGCGCTGACGCCGGCGCCGATGCTGGCGAACCTGGCGCCGTTGATCGGCGGGGCGCCGTCGACGGCCACGGCCGACGACACCGACCTCGCCCCCGCGCCGCCGTTCTACCTGCACGCGGCCAACCCGGCGGAGCAGGCCCGCGCCGTCCGCTGCCTCACCGACGCGATCTACTACGAGGCGGCCAGCGAGCCCGAAGAGGGCCAGCGCGCGGTGGCGCAGGTGGTGGTCAACAGACTGCGCGATCCGCACTTTCCCAAGTCGGTCTGCGGGGTGGTTTACGAGGGCTGGGCGCGCCGCACCGGTTGCCAGTTCTCGTTCGTCTGCGACGGCTCGATCCGCCGCCGCCACGCCGACCAGGCGCTCTGGGATCGGCTGCAGCCGCTCGCCCGGCAGGCGCTGAGCGGCTATGTCGTGCCGGAGGTCGGCTCCGCCACGCACTACTATGCGCAGTACGTGCGTCCGAACTGGGTGGGCACGGTGACCCGGATCACCCAGATCGGCGCCCACATCTTCTGCTCGTGGAAGGGCCGCGCCGGCTTCGTCAGTGGGCTGACGGCGACTTACCAGGGCGGCGAGTTCGGCGTCTCCGACGCGGTGCTGGACGGCGACGCGTTGCGGCCCGCGCCGGCGACCACCGTTGCCCGGCGCCGCATCCATCGGGTCACCGGCCGCCTGCGCGTAGCCTCCACCGCCCGCAGCGATTCTCGGGCCTGACCCACGAATTTCTGACCGCGCGGCGGCATTGGTCGCCCTGCGGAGTTGAGCTAGGGTCCGCGCCCGTTGGGCCGCGCCGAATTTATGGAGATGCCGATGTCGCTGAGGATCAATTCGGAAGCGCCCAACTTCACCGCCGACACCACGCAGGGGCGGATCACGTTCCACGACTGGATCGGCGACAGCTGGGCGATCCTGTTCTCGCATCCGAAGGACTTCACGCCGATCTGCACGACCGAGCTCGGCTACATGGCCGGGCTGAAGCCCGAGTTCGACAAACGCCACACCAAGATCATCGGCCTGTCGGTCGACCCGGTGGACAACCACGCGCGCTGGGCCAAGGACATCGAGGAGACCCAGGGCCACGCGGTGACCTACCCGATGATCGGCGACCCCGAGCTGAAGGTCGCAATGCTCTACGACATGCTGCCGGAGGGCGCCGGCACGACCTCCGAGGGCCGCACGCCGGCCGACAACGCCACCGTGCGCTCGGTGTTCATCATCGGGCCGGACAAGAAGATCAAGGCGATGCTCACCTACCCGATGGCCACCGGGCGCAACTTCGACGAGGTGCTGCGGCTGCTCGACGCCTTGCAGCTGACGTCGCGCGAGCCGGTGGCGACGCCGGTGAACTGGCGCCCGGGAGAGGACATCATCATCCCCACCTCGGTCACCGAAGAGCAGGCCAAGGCCAAGTGGCCGGGCGGCTGGAAAACGCTGAAGCCCTATCTGCGGGTGGCGCCGCAGCCGAAGTAGGTCTCCTCCCCCGCAGGGGGAGGTGTCCGCGCAGCGGACGGAGGGGGTACGTTGCAGCGCGCATGGCCCGCCGACCAGCCAGGCCAATCTCAACCGTCTGAGCGGCGGCGTACCCCCTCCACCGCTTCGCGGTCCCCCTCCCCCTGCGGAGGAGGATTGCGCCGCTCCGCTCCATCGGCCAGCGCTTCGAAGGCGGCAATCACCTCGCTGCGGCGGACGTCGTGCGGCGACAGGATGAACTGCCAGACGACGCCCATCGCCAGCGCCTGGATGGCCAGCGCCAACGCGTGGGCTTCGATGGCGAGACGATCGCCGTACTGGGCCTCGATTTCGGCCGCGATCCTGGCGAACATCGCTGCGTAGGTCTGCGCGACCGCAACACGCTGCTGCGGCTGGGTCATCGCGTAGAGCGCGTAGCCGATGACGAGCTCGCCGCCGCTGGCGCCGGCGGGCAGCTGGTCCAGCAGCCGCTCGGCGAAGCCGCGCAGCTGCGCCTTCAGTGGCATCGGCTGGCTGAAGTCGCGGTCGAGCTGCATGCCTTGCGAGCCGACGGCGGCCAGCATGAGCGCGTCGCGGCCAGCGAAGTTAGAGTAGATCGAGCCGCGGGTGACGCCGGCGCGGCGCGCAATCGCCTCCAGGCTGGCGCCCGCGAAACCAGCCTCCCCGATCACCGCCAGCGTCGCGGCGATCAGCTTCGCGCGGGTGCGCTCGCGCTTGTCCCCGCGCGGCGGGTTTGGCGAATCAGCCATGGCTTGAATATACAGGCTGCATAATATACACGATGCATATTATTGACTGAGGGCCGTCGCGATGTCGGATCAAGCCGCCCCTTCTGCGCCGATCGGCCAGGCGATGCGCGCGGTTCTGAGGGACGTCGGACTGTCCGCGGTCCTGCTGCTGGCGCCTGCGGCCCTGCTGGGCGCGTGGCCGTGGCCTGCGGGCCTGGCGTTCCTCGCCGCCTACGCCGCCGCCCACGTGGTCGGGAACCTGGCGTTGGCGACCTGGCGGCCGGCGCACTTCCGCGTGCGCCAGCAGAGCGTCGTGGCCCGCAAAGACCGCGGACAGCCGCGCATGGACGCGGTGGGATCGGCGATGCTGGTCGCATTCGCGGTGGGCTGGTTCGCCTTCATCCCGCTCGACGTTTTCCGCCTGCACCTGCTCTCCATGCCGGCGACATGGATCAGGTGGGGCGGCGGCCTGGCGGCGGCGCTCGGCGTCGCCACGACGATGCTGGCAGTCTGGGAGAACCGGTTCGCCACGCCCAACGTGCAGGATCAGACCGCCAGCGGCCAGCAGGTGATCGACACCGGCATCTACCGGCTGGTCCGCCACCCGATCTACCTCGGCTACGCGCTGCTGATCGGCGGCGAGGCGCTCTGGCTCGGCAGCGCCGCCGCGGCGCTGATCGGCGTGGGGGTTTACCTGGCCGCGACAGCCTGGCGGATCACGATCGAGGAGCGCGACCTGCGCGGCCGGCTGCCGGCCTACGACGCCTACACGAGGCGCGTCCGCGGCCGGCTGATCCCGTTCTTACTGTGAGCCTTGCGGCTACGCTTGGTCTGGCGGGACGGCCTCGGTAAAGAGGCCGCATGAACTGCCCGAACTGCGGAACCGAGCTTGTCGCGGCCAAGCGGCATGGGGTCGATGTCGAGGCCTGCCCGTCGTGCAAGGGGCAATGGCTGAGCGCCCAGGAGTTCGTCCAGCTGGAGGACGAGGCCTTCGACCTCGGCGACGACGAGAAGGGCACGCTGGTGTTCGCCGCCGAGCCGTCGACACGCACGTGCCCCGAGTGCAGCCAGCCACTGCAGGGCTTCCAGTACCGGCTCTACGACCTGCCGCTGGAGCTCTGCACGCAAGGGCACGGCTACTGGCTGGACGCCGGCGAGGACGACCGCGTGCTGGCGCTGATGCGCGAGGAGGAGAGCCGGCTGAAGCGCTCCGAGAAGGCCGAGGACCGCTGGGGGCGCCACCTGAAGCATCTGCGCTCCGGTGACTTCTTCGAGAAGCTGAGGAACCTGCTGAGGTAGGGGGCCGGCAGACGAAATTGGGGACACACACTCTTTTCCAGGCGCTCCCGCGACCGGTGTCGTGGAAAAGAGTGTGTGTCCCCAATTTCGACCAGGCGCGACGGGATTGACCGCGATCATTACGGAGAGTAACTTTTCAGGGACTGTCGTCTCGGCAGCGCTCTTTGAAATCGTTGACCGTGAAAAGCCTACCCCAAATCAGGTAGCGGGACCGCATATTTAGCGTGGTTTTGGGCGGTGTGGCGGCAGCTACTTCGCCTCGTCCAGCTTTGCGAAAGCGGTGCGCAACGCTCGCATCGCCTCCACGGCGCGCGGGATGCCGGCGTAGAGCGAGAGGTGGTTGACGATCTCCTCCTCTTCGACGCGGGTCAGGCCGTGGCGCAGGCCGGCCGGGAAGTGCACGTCGAGCTCGGCCACGGCCCCCAGCGCGATCAGGATGGCGATCACCACGATCGAGCGGTCGCGGCGCGAAAGCTCCGGCCGGCTCCAGATCTCGCCGAACGCCCAGCGGTAGGCGGTGACGCCGAGCTCGCCCAGCAGCGCCTGCATGCGCGCCAGACCCTCCTCCGGGCCGATGGGCTGGGCGGCGCCGGCGATGGTGGTGAGCACCGATGCGCCGTCCCGGTCGCGCTCGGCGTCGGACTTCGGCGCATGCGCCGTGCGTTCGGGCAGCGTCTCGACGCCGAGGCCCTGCCGCAGCCCCTCGTCGACGCGACGGCTGGCCGCCATCGCGGCGGGATAGCCGGCGTAGGCGGCGACGTGGAGCAGCACCTCCTCGATCTCGCTCTGGGTGAGGCCGTTGCGAAGACCGACCTGGGTGTGCAGCACCAACTCGTCGTCGCGGGCCTGGGCGCAGAGCACCGAGATCACCATCAGCGACCGGTCGCGGCGGGAAAGCTCCGGGCGCGACCACATGGCGCCCACCACCTCGAACGCCATAGCGCCCAGCGCGCCCTGCCGCCGCGCCAGCCCTTCGGCGACCCGCGCCTGGTCCGCGCCGGGCACGAAGACGCTGAAGCTCTCGGCGGCGCTGGCCAGCCGCTCCTGGTGGGTCATCGACGCGGCCATGGCTTCCTCCGATTGTCTCGCTGCGCGGTGAGCGCTCAGCCCACTTTCAGGAACGCCGGGTCGCGGAACGGATCGCCGGTTTTCAGGCGGGCGTGGAAGCCGGAGTTGCTGGGTCCGGCGCGGCCGTCGCGGGCCTCGTAGACCGCGTCGTCGCCGAAATAGCGCAGCGTCAGCGTGCGTCGCCGCATGCCCGGATGGGTCGGCGCGCCGCCGTGCAGGGTCTTGGGATGGAAGAGCACCACGTCGCCGGGCTGGGTGGCGAACGAGACGATGTCCCACGCCGCGCGGTCGGCCTCGATGTCGGGCAGGCGCGGCAGCGGGGAGCTCGGGATGGGTGGGCGCGGTGTCGTCGTCCGGGTCGAACCGCGAGCCGTTGTAGAGCACGCCCTTGTGCGAACCGCGGACGAACTCCAGCGAGTCCGCGGCGGTGGTCGGATCGAAGGTGATCCAGGCGACCGCCAGGCGCCGGCCGCCGATGGCGAGGTAGGACGAGTCCTGGTGCCAGGGCGTGCGGCGCGTCTCGCCGCCCTCCTTCAGGAACACCTGCTCGTAGAAGAACCAGACGTCGGAGGCGCCCCAGATGTCGGCGATCAGGCGGGTCAGCGGCGAGGCCTGCAGCATCTCGCGGTAGCCCTCGAGGCAGCGCGGGTTGAAGAGGTCGTTGAAGAAGACGCCCTCGCTCTTCGACGGCAGGCGCGAGGCGCCGGGGCCGGGGTTGGCGAGGCTCCACTCGTAGGCGGCCTGCGCCGCCGCGATATCCGCGGCGCTCAGCGCGTCCTTCAGCAGGACGACGCCGTCCTCTTCGTACTGGCGTTGCAGCGACATGCCCGCGATAGTCGGGCCCTCACGCGCAGGAAGGCAAGTGGCGGAAACAACGACAGAGACGGAGCGCGCGGCCTCGATCGTGCCGGGCGGCGACCAGGACTGGGCCGAGCTGGCGCCGCTGTCGGCGCTGACCGCATGGATGGACGCGCGGGGGCTTGGCGAGGGGCCGATCGAGGCGCCGCGGCTGCTGCCCGGCGGCACCCAGAACATTCTGCTGCGCTTCGGCCGCGCTGGCGCCGAGTACGTGCTGCGCCGCCCGCCCAAGCACCTGCGCGCCAACTCCAACGAGACCATGCGGCGCGAGGCGCGGGTGCTGGCGGCGCTGGCCGGCACGGACGTGCGCCATCCGGCGCTGATCGCCGCCGAGCCGGCCGAGGACGTGATCGGCGCGGCCTTCTACCTGATGGCGCCGGTCGAGGGGTTCTGCCCGCGCGACGAGATGCCGGCGCTGCACGCGGGCGATCCGGCCATCCGCCACCAGATGGGCCTGGAGATGTTCGGCGCGATCGGCGCGCTCGCCAACGTCGACTGGCGCGCCAAACAGCTGGACGGGCTCGGCCGGCTGGACGGCTTCCTGGAGCGGCAGGTCCCGCGCTGGCGCGCCCAGCTGGAAAGCTACCGCGAGCACGACGGCTGGCCGGGGCTGGCCGGCCTGCCCGGCGTCACCGAGATCGGCCGCTGGCTGGAGGCGCATCGGCCGCCGTCGTTCGAGCCCGGGCTGATCCACGGCGACTTCCACTTCGGCAACGTGCTGTTCCGCCGCGACGGCCCCGAGATCGCCGCGATGGTCGACTGGGAGTTGACGACGATGGGCGACCCGCTGGTGGACCTCGGCGGCGTGCTCTCCGGCTGGCCTCCCGACGGCGCGGACACCGGCCCGGTGAAGCCGTGGAGCGGCTTTCCGACCCGCGCGGAGTTGCTGGACCACTACGCGACCATCACGGGCAAGGATGTGTCGCGCGCCGACTGGTACGAGGTGCTGGCCTGCTACAAGATCGGCTGCATCCTCGAAGGCACCTACGCCAGGGCCTGCGCCGGCAAGGCCCCCAAGGTCACCGGCGACTACCTGCACAACAACACGCTGGGGCTGTTCAGGCGGGCGCTGGAGAAGATCGGGGGGTAGGTCAGCGCCAGGGCGCCCAGGGGCGGCCGATGAATCGGAGGTAGACGGCGGCGAACACCAGCACGATGCCGGCGTTCACCATCAGCCGCTCCCAGACATGGCCTCTGAAGAAGGCGATATCGACGCCGACGATCAGGGTAACCATGGCCGCTACGTAGAGCGCGGCGAATGCCGGGCGGCTCATTGCAGTGAACCTCGTCCAGATTGGACTGACTAAACGCCTGACTGCGGCGATCGTCCAGGCCGGGAAGCCTCACCCCATCCGGAACACTTCCAGCGCCGTCTTGCCGACGATCTTCTGGGCGTTCTCCACCTGGTGGCGTCGAACACCGCCTGGATGGCGCTGCGGGTGTAGCCGAAGGTCGATTTCCTGGTGCGGGTAGTCGGACGACCACATCACCCGGTCGGCGCCGATGCGGTGCAGCAGCTCCAGGCCGGCGGGGTCGGTCATGAAGGTCGCGTAGCAGTGGTTGAACCAGTACCAGCTCGGCGGATGCGCCAGCTTGGGGTTCATCACGGTGGGGAACGAGTTGTAGATCATGTCGGCGTCGTGGAGCATCGAGGCGACCCAGCAGATGCCGCCCTCGACGAACACCACGCGCAGCTTCGGGAAGCGGTCGAAGACGCCGCCGAACGTCAGCTGCGCCCAGATGTGGCGGAAGCCCTGCATCTGGGTCAGCACGAAGGTGCCGGCCGCGCCCGGCGCGGCGGTCGGGATCGCCTCGCCGATGTGGAAGCAGAGCGGGATGCCGCTGTCGGCCACCGCCTCCCAGAACGGGTCCAGCTTCGGGTCTGGAGTACTGGATCGCCTCGCCGTCGACGTCCTCGCCCGGCTTGATCGGGACCATCAGGCAGTGCGCGCCCAGCGCCTGGCAGCGCTCGACCGAGTCCTTGGCCAGCGCCGGGTCCCAGTAGTTGGGCACCATCACCGGGAAGAGCCGGCCCTTGCCGGCCGCGCAGGCCTCGGCGATGTGCTCGTTGTAGGCGCCGAAGGTCTCGGCGCGGTTCATCATCTTGCCGAACATGAAGAGGCCGAAGAGCCGCTGCGGGAAGATCAGCTCCTTCTCGACGCCCTCGACGTCGAGGTCGGCGAGCCGCGCCTCGATGCTGGTGAAGCCCGGCGTGCATTCCAGCGAGGTGCAGAGCGCGGCGGCGAGCGCCGGCGGCGTCATCGGCTTGCCGGCGATGGTCAGCTGGTAGCCGCCGTCCCGGAACTCCATGCGCGGCGCCTGGTCCTTCAGGTGCTCGGGGAAGCGATCGACCCAGAAGTCGCTCTCCAGCATGTGGCTGTCGGCCGAGGCGATGACGGTGCCCTCCGGCCAGCGGCCCCGGTGGCCGCCTGCGCCGTGCGCTGCGGCGACAGCGCGATCCCGACCATCTCGGGGATTTCGAGCACGAAGGCGTCGTGGTTGGCGTCGTCGGCCATGATCCTCACTCCCTCAGTTCAGTTCGCAGACCCGGCCCGACTTCGCATCGGTGTAGCGCCCGGCTTGCCAGGCCACTTCGCCGTTGACCACTACGGTCTCGACACCGGTGGCGTCGCGGACGTAGCGCATGCCGTCGCCGGGCATGTCGAACGCCGGCCGCTCGGGGCCGCGACCGATCGCGGCGGCGTCGAACACCACGACGTCGGCTGCGTAGCCTTCGCGCAGCTCGCCGCGGTCCTTCAGGCCCCAGATCTTCGCGGTGTCGGAAGTGATCTTCTTGACCGCGCCTTCGAGCGAGAGCGCGCCCGATGCGCGGACGAACTCGCTGAACAGGTAGCCGGTGTCGCCGTAGGTGGCGAACGAGGCGAGGTGCGCGCCGCCGTCGCTGGCGCCGATGTGGACCAGCGGGTTGGCCAGCATCGGCCCGATGCGGCCGGTGTCGTCATGGCCGCGGCTGGCGGCGACGAAGCCGACGTCGAGGCCGTGCTCCAGCGAGACGTTGATCAGCGCGCGGGCCGGGGTCTCGCCGCGCTCGGCGGCGATCTCGGCCAGCGTGCGGCCGGCCAGGTGCGCCGGCGCCTCGCCGCCGCCGCGCACCACCAGCTCGCCCAGCATCGCCATGCCGCCGTCCGGCCCGGCGTCCTCGACCATCTTGGCGGTGGTGTCGGCGTCGCTTCAGCGCGGCGATCCGCTCGGCCAGCGGCAGGCGCAGCACCCGCACCCAGCGCGGCAGCCGGCCGAAGAACAGGCTGGGGCGCAGCAGCGAGAAGCTGATGTCGATCGGCCGGGTCTGCATCTGCGGCCAGACCCGTGCGCCGCGGGCGAACTGCTCGGCCACGCGGGCCAGCGCCCGCGGCGCGCTCTCCGGCGCAAGCGCGCTGTCGAAGAGGGGCGAGAAGGTGGTCGGGATGCCGTGCTTGAGCGAGAGCTCGGCCAGCTGGTCGATGCGGGCGATGGTGATGTCGGTGGCGTAGAACTCCGGCACGATCTGCAGCATGCGGCCGTACTCGCCGAGCACCGCCGACAGCGCGTCGAGCTCCTCGAACGCCGCGAAGCGCGAGGGCACTGGCCGGGCGTTCTCGTCGATGTCGACGAAGCTGGTGGATAGGCCGACCGCGCCGGCGTCGAGGCAGATGCGCAGCACGTCCTGCATCGCCGCGATCTCGTCCGGCCGCGCGGCGCGCTGGTTGGCGTCGGCGCCCATGACCCAGAGCCGGATGACGCTGTGGCCGACGAGCGGCGCGACGTTGATCGAGAGGCCCGGCTCGATGGCGCGCCGATAGCCGGCGAAGTCCTCCCAGGTCCACTCGAACGCCTCGGTGAAGGCCTCCGGCGGCAGCTCCTCGATCTGCTGGAACATGCCGACCAGCGCCTTGCGGTGCTCGATCTTCAAGGGCGCGAGCGAGAGCGAACAGTTGCCGGGCACCACCGAGGTGATCCCGTGCTCCAACGCCGGCTTGGCCGCCCCGTCCCACAGCAGCTGCACGTCGAAGTGGGTGTGCGGGTCGATGAAGCCGGGCGCGACGACGCGGCCGGTGGCGTCCAGCGTCCGCGCCGCCTCGGCCTCGATGCTCGGCCCGACCGCGGCGATGCGCCCGTCCTTGATCGCCACGTCGCCGACGACGCCCGCCGCGCCGGTTCCGTCGACCACGAGGCCGCCCTTGATGAGGAGATCGAGCATGGGTCTTACAGGTCCTTGATGAGAGCGAGCCAGGGGCGGCCGACGAGGTCGGCGAGGCTGGCGGAGGCGCTGGCGCGCAGCAGGTCGAAGCCGGTCTCGGGGTCGAGGGTGACGGCGCTCAACGCGCCGTTGGCGTGGCGAAGGCGGATCATCAGCTCGGCCGCGCCGTCATGGCCGGCGACGATCGCGGCCTCCTCGACGACCGCGTCGTCGAGGGCGACAGGCGGCGCGAGCTGGGCGGCCGCGGCGGTCATGCCGGCGGCGGCGCCACGAACACCACGTCGCTGCCGAGCATCAGGCCGCGCGGGCGGCGCATGGCGAAGATGTGCATGTTCCAGCCGCGGATCTGCTCCATGGCCGCCTCCAGCGGCTCGCCGGGCAAGGCGCGGGCGGCGAGCGCCTCGAGCGTCTCGTCGGGCTCGGGGGTGACGAAGCGGCGCTGGGGAGCGAGGGTCATGGGCGCCATGGTGGCGCCGCAGGCGCTTTCGTCAATGTAGACGCGAGGGAACCCGCGCCCACGCCGAACGCGCCCAGCTTGCAGTCGCAACCCCGCCGGGCGCATCGTCAAGGCGCAGGTTGTAGCGAGGGGCCTGACATGCGGGGGACCATCCTGAGGAGCGCCATCCTGGCGGCGCTGCTGGTCGGCGCGGCGCCGGGCGCGATGGCCCAGGCCCAGACCGCAGTCGCGCAGGACGTGGCGCGGCAGGCGCTCGCCCAGGGTCTGGCGGCTCAGTACGAGGTCGCACTGATCCGCGAGCGCAAGATGGCCGACGACCGCGAGACCGAGCAGCTCGGCGCGCTGGAAGCCCGGCTGAAGGCCGCCCGCGCTCAGGCCGGCGCCTCGGCGAGCGCGGCGCGGCAGGTGACCGCCTCGCTGGAGGCCGCGCGCGCCGATTACGCGAAGCTGGCCGCGCAGGTCGTGCAGCACGATCCCACCGCGCAGGTCGACGTCGAGGCAATCCACCGGCAGGCCGAGAGCGTCGCGGCCAAGGCCTCGCCGCAGATGGCCGCCGCGCTGCAGCGCTTCGCCGATGGCGACCGCGCCGGCGCGTGGCCGGCGTTGCAGCAGCTGACCGAGGCAGAGCAGTCGGCGCCCGATGTGAGCGTCGCCGACAAGGCGCGCGACCTTCGCCAGATGGCCTCCTTGCGCGACGTGATGCGCGCCCACGGCGAGGCGAGCTCGGCCGACGTGCTGGCGCTCTACGACGCGTCGGTCGCGCTCGATCCGACCAGCGTCAAGGCCCAGCTGGAGCGCGCCCGGCTGGCCCGCGACATCGGCGACCTCGGCCGCGCCCGCGTCGCCGCCCAGGAAGCCGTGCGGGTCGCGGTCACCGACAACGAACGCGCCGAGGCGATGCGCTGGGTCGCCGAGCAGGCCGCCGCCCAGCATGACTATGCCGAGGCCGGCGCCACCTATGACAAGGCGCTGACCATCTTCCGCCGCCTCGCCGCTGACGACCCGGCCGCCTCGATGCAGAACCGCGTCGCCGAGGTGTTGCAGGACCAGGGCGACCTGAAGGTGATGACCGGCGACTTCACCGCCGCCCGAGCGGCCTACGCCGAGGGCCTGACGATCCGCGCCAAGCTCGCGGCCGACGCGCCGAAGGATGTCGCGCTGCAGGACGAACTGGCGAGCTTCTACCAGCGCATCGGCGACCTCGACGAGAAGACCGGCGACCTCGGCGGCGCCCAGGGCGCCTACCAGCAGGGGCTGGCGATCCGGCAAGCGCTCTCGAACGCCGATCCGACCAACGCCGACCTGCAGTACTACACGTCGGCCTTCATGCGCCGGCTCGGCGACCTGGCGGTCTCGCAGGGCGACCTGGCGACGGCGCGCAAAGAGTACGAGGCCTGCCTCGCCATCCGCCAGAAGCTCTCGGCGGCGAATCCTTCGTCGGCGCAGCTGCAGGCCGCCGTCTCGCTCGACCTGGAGGACTTGGCCGGCGTCGCGCTCAGCGCCGGTGACGCGAAGACCGCCCGCGAGGACTACGCGGCGTCACTGGCGATCCGCCAGAAGCTCGGCGCCGCCGATCCGACCAATGCGGCGATGCAACAGCTGATCCTGCGCGCCATGGCGCGGCTGGCGCGGTCGTCGGGCTTCCAGGCCGACTGGGGCCAGGTCGCCGCGCAGTACCGCAAGATCAAGGATGCCGGCCAGCTCACCCCCGGCGACGAGAAGGTGTTCGATGCGCTACGGGCGCACGGGTTGGCGGAGGGGCTGTAGCGGCGGGCTTGCGGCGGCCGTCCTGGCTAAAGCTTCTTCAGTTGGGCGCTCGCGTCGTCGATCAGTTGCAGCGCGGCCTTCGCCAGCGGCTGCACGCTCGTTTGTGCGGCGCAGAGCGAGGCCGTGCGGCTCACCTGCTTGCCCTCGACTTCCAGCACCGTGAGCGCGCCCGCCACGGAGCGCCGCACGGCCGCAGCGCCACGCCGGCGATCGGCGTCGCGATGCAGGCTTGCCGCGAGGCTCGTCACATCGCGCACGTCCATCAGCTGGTCGGAGACCTGGCTGGCCGCGTCGCGCAAGGGCTCCAGGCAATCCAGCGCCGCTGCGTCGCCGCCGCCGCTCAGCCGGGCCGCGGCGGTCGCGGCAGCCGACGTCACCTGCTGGGTCAGATCCGCCGAGCGCTGGTAGAGCGCGTCGATGGCCTTGGCGTCCCGCTTCTGCAGCGCCGTGGCGTTCGGCGCGACGGCCAGCGCCATCGCCGCGCCCAGCCCGATCCCGGCGGCGAGCCGCCTCCGCACGGACCGTTCAGTCCCCTGCCCCATCGCCATCCCTCGCGTCTCCCGACCGCTATCGGCGCCGACCCACGCCACAGGCGGATTTCAGCAAATTGCCGCCTTGCGAAACAGATCACCCGAGATGGGGCGCGCCAAGCGTCTTGCGCTCGCGTCGCTCTTCCCGCTTGCTAGACCGGTCGGGTCCGGGGCGGGGGTCAGCGGCCATGTCGCACGTCATGGTCTCCTACAAGCGGGAGGACGAGCCGCGCGTCGCGGTGCTGGTGCGCGCGCTCAGGGCCAACGGGCTGGAGGTCTGGTGGGACCAGGGGCTGCCGGGCGGCGAGGCCTGGCGCGCCAACATCGAGACGGCGCTGAACGACGCCGGCTGCGTGGTGGTGGTCTGGTCGCACGGCTCGACCGGGCCGGACGGCGGCTTCGTCCGCGACGAGGCGGCCAGGGCCTGGCAGCGCGGCATCCTCGTGCCGGTGACGATCGATCCGGTGATGCCGCCGCTCGGGTTCGGCGAGCTGCAGGCGATCGACCTGAAGCGCTGGAAGGGCAATGCCAAGGATCCGTTCCTGCTCGACCTGGTGGGCGCCTGCCGCGCCAAGCTGGACGGCAAGCCGGTCCCGCCGGCCAAGGCGCCCTCGATGCGGCTCTACCGACGCCTGCGGGCCGGGGCGCTCGGCGCACTCGGGACCGGGCTGCTCTGGGTGCTGGCGACCAACGTCGGCGGCGTGCAGGACGGGATCTGCACCCTGCCCGTCGGCCAGCCGGCGCTCTCGGACGCCTGTGGCGCGCTGCACCTGGGCGAGCGGCCGCAGCGCGACGAGCGGATCGCCTGGGCGGCGCGGCGGCCCGGGAACTGCGCCGACCTGCGCGCCCACATCGCCCGCTTCCCGAGCGGGGTCTACCGGCGAGAGGCCGCCGACCTGCTGGCCGCCGAGACCACCAGCCGCGCCACCGGCTTCACGCCGGCGCCGCGCAACGCTCGCGGCTACGTCCGCCAGTCGGAGCGCGGCTTCGGCTCGCCGGCGGCGGCGCAGGCCGATGCGCTGGCCAGGGCCAGGACCGACGCGATGACGGTCTGCGCGCCAGTGACGGCGGAGGAGCGGCTCGCCGGCGCCGATGTGACGCCGCTCGCCTACGACTGCCGCTCGGGTATCGACGGCGGCCAGATCTGCGCGCTGGACTATCAAGCCGTCTGCCACATCGAGCGCCAGGCGCTCGTCGAGCATTGCGGCGCGTAGGAACGACGCGGTTCAGGCCTCGGGGCGGAAGGTGTTCTCGATCGCGCCGACGCCGTCGATCTCGATGCGCACCTTGTCGCCGTCCTTCAGGAACTGCGGCGGCTGCATCGCCGCGCCGACGCCGGATGGCGTGCCGGTGTAGATCAGGTCGCCCGGCTCCAGCGTCATCACCTGCGACAGCTCCTCGAGCTGCGCCCAGACGTTGAACACCAGGTGGCGGGTGTTGCTCTCCTGGCGCTTCTCGCCGTTGACGAAGGCGCGGATCGGCAGCGCGTGCGGGTCGGCGACCTCGTCCGACGTGACGATCCACGGCCCGAACGGCGCGTGGGTGTCGAACGACTTGCCGAGCACCCACTGGCTGGTGCGCATGCTGCCAGTCGCGCACGCTGACGTCGTTGCCGCAGCACCAGCCGAACACCGCGGCAGGCCGCGTCCGCGCTGGAGATGTGGCGGCCGCCCGCCCCGATCACCGCGACCAGCTCGGCCTCGTAGTCGGCGCGGTGCGAGACCTTCGGCAGCTGGACGTCGGCGTACGGGCCGTGCGCGGCGGTGGCGGCCTTGGAGAACCAGATCTGGTGCTCCGGCGTCGCCGCGCCGCTCTCGGCGATATGGTCGGCGTAGTTGAGGCCGATCGCCATGATCTTGCCGGGCCGGGGGATCGGCGCGAGCCAGGTGACGGAGTTGGCCGCGATCAGCGTTTCCATGCGACCCGCCGCAGCCTCGGCGTCAGCCTTCAGCTCCGGCCACCGCGCAATCAACTCGATCATGTCGCCGGGCAGGCCGGCCCGCGAGATCGGCGCGATCCGCCCGTCCGGGGCCACCGCGCCCAACTCCGGGGCGCCGCCCGGCGCTTGGAAGGTGATGAGGCGCATGTGTTCCTCCCCGAGGCTCGCCGGTCGGCGCATACGCCTCGCGCGCGGCCGGTCCGTCAAGGCGCGCCGGTCGTGGTCGCTTCGCCCAATTCGTGACGGCATCGGCGGGCAGGCTTATGACATCGGAGGGACTTAACGGTCCTGACGCTGATCGGAGGGAGGCGCCCTGATGCTCGCTCCCATGGTTGCGAGACCGCCGGCAAAGGCCTCGCCGCCCAAGCCGACGCACCTTCCCGGCCGAAGAGCGGCAGGACCGCCCGTCGGCCGCCGGGCCAACCAGCGGGCGCTGGGCGGCTGGGCGGAACCCGATCTGGTTGCGACGGCGCGGCCAAGAGCCGACCGAGCCAGGCCTATGGACGCGGCGCCCGACGGCTCGCATGAGTTGCCGGCCGACCGCGAGGCCGATCCGCTCGCAAGTGCGACCTCGCCGCTTCGCGCCATCGTCTCGAACCCCGTGCAGCGCAGGTGCGAGGGGTGCGACGAGCGGGTGACGCAGGACGCGCCGGGCATGGTGAACGACGCGCTGCGCTCGCCGGGCGAGCCGCTCGACGCGCCCACCCGGGCGTTCTTCGAGCCGCGGTTCGGGCGCGACTTTTCAGAGGTTCGGATCCATGCCGACGACCGCGCCGCCCGCTCGGCGCAGAGCATCGGCGCAAGCGCCTACGCCGCCGGCTCGCATATCGTCTTCGGATCGGGCCAGTATGCGCCGTCGAGCAGCGGCGGCCGGCGCATGCTGGCCCACGAGCTGACCCACATCGTGCAGCAGCGTGCCGGCCGCGTGGACGGGGCCGCGGGTCCCGACGGCCTCAGCATCAGCGATCCGGACGACCGCTTCGAGCGGGCGGCCGACGCGACGGCGGATGAGGTTATGTCGGCCGCGCCCGGCGCCGCGCCGATCTCGAGCGCGCCGACCAGCGCGATCCCGAGCCGCGCAAGCCCCGGCGTCGTCCAGCGCTTCCTCGCCGGCGAAGCCGGCCACGGCGGCATCGAGGAAGGCGCCCTGGTCGAAGCGGGATTCTCGGAGGATGAGGCTCACGCGACCTACTTCGGCAACTGGCTGAGGGACTTCTCGCAGCTGTTCGACGTCGACAAGCCGACCGGCGGCGCGCGGCTTACGGTCACCAAGTTGCTGGCGCTCGGCGAGTTCGGCCACGAGCTGACCACCGAGGAGATCGGCCAGTACCTGCCCAGCGAGCACGTCGACAACCCGGAGGGCGGCAAGAGCGCCGAGGCGACGGGCATCAGCGATGACGTCCGCGCCTTGCGCCGCTCTCACCTCTCGGCAAGCCAACGCGTCTGGTTCGACAAGGAACAGGACGCGCACTTCAAGCAGACGATCCACGATGCGTCGAAGGCGACGGGCCTGCCCGAGTACATCGAGCGCGCCAAAGCGCACGTTCGCCTGCAGCTGGACGCGGCCGCCAGGAAGGGTCGAAACCGCGAGGGCGAGCGCGAGCTCGGCAACGGCCTGCACGCGGTAGAGGACTACTTCGCGCACTCCAATTTCATCGAGGTGGCGCTGGCCAAGCTGGCCAAGGAAGGCGCGCTCAGTCAGGCCAATCCGTTAGTCCGCGCCTTCCACCGCTACTACAAGGTGCGCCCCGACCTGCAGCCCGCCGACAGGTTCGGAAGGCCCGGCATCATCACCGGCACCTCGGCGCCCGGCCCCGGCGACGAGGTCGGCAAATGGGAGGCCATCAAGGCCGAACTGGAGAACGCCGAGATCCGCAAGGCGCTGATGCGCGGCGCGGTGATCCGCTACGGCTGGCAGAAGCCGGCCGCCGCCGGCCGCACGGCGCTGGGCGCCGTCGGCGGCGTGGTCGGCGCGGGCGTCGGGGGGGCGGTCGGCGCCGTCGCCGGCCTCGGCAGCGGCGCAGGGCATGGCGCGGCGGAGGGCTGGCGTAGCGCCCACCATTGGTGGTCGAAGCCGTTCGCGGCGGTCGGCGGGCTCTTCAAGGGCGCCGTCGTCGGGGCCGGCCACGGCGCGGTCTCGGGGGCGAAGACCGGCTGGCGGGTCGGCGAGAAGGCCGGCGGCGCGGTCGGCGAGATCGCGGGCGGCGTCGTCGGCGTCGCGGCGGTCGCCCCGCTCTTCTTCACGCTGCATCTGCTGGTCGCCGCCGGGCTCGCCGCCGCCAAGTCGCGCCTGGAGAAGAAGGCGCGGCGCAAGATCCAGGAGAACACCCGCAAGACCGTCAATCCGACGCTGGCGAACCAGCCGCCCACCCACTCGCAGATCGCCAAGGACGACATCGAGCACCCGCTGCACGCCGCCGCGGCACAGCTGGCGCGCGACGCCGACGTCAGCTTCGGCAGGATGATGATCGAGGTCTGGGCCGGCCGGCGCAGCATCTCCGACGCCCAACGCCTGGTGGATGACTTTCTCGTCCATCCCTACGAGAACGAGGCTTGGTGGAAGCCGATCCTCCTCAAGGCGGCCGCCCCCGCGCCTGCCGCCTCGGACAAGGCCCATGAACGGGGCCACGCCGTGCAGCGAAGCCGCGCCCCGGCGCAGGCCGCGCCAGGCCAGCTGCGACAGGGAATGACCGGGCGGCCTGCCGAGGTCCCAGCGCGCGGGGAAGCCGTCACCCCCGCTGCGGCCCGGCACACGATCCAGCGCTCGGCCACCTGGAAGGGCGCGGCAGTCCACGAGACGCTGAGCCCGGCCGAGATCATCGCCGGCGGGCAGGGTTTGCCGAACACGCTGCAGATGCTGAACGGACACACGCTCCTGGCGGAGACGGACGCCGACGCCGCGATCAAGCGGCCGGGCGTCGCCACCGCGTCAAAGCCCGGCGCCGGCAGCGCGGCGGCCCCCAGTTGGACGGCCAAGGTGGACACCGTCCCGGCCCAGGAAGGCAGCGCCGACGAGACGGTGCTGGGTCCGGGGCCATGGTCGAAGATCATCACCAAGGCCCAGGCGGGCGCAATCACCAGGATCGCTGCCTGCGCCGGCCCGGGCCGATCCGTCTTCACGGTGCACGGTAAGGCCTCGCCAAGCGACAGGGTCTACTCCGGGGACGTCGCGCTGTACCAGGCCAACCGACGGCATGAGGATCATCACGTGGCTGACCACGAGGTCGCCTTCGACGCCACCATCGGGACCTGGGACAGGAAGGTCCAGGAGGCGAAGGACAAGGGGACGGAGTTCAGCGGCGTCAGCGCGGGCGCGGCGACCGGGACGCTCTGGGCCGCCATCGGCCCGCCGCAGAAAGCGGCCCGCGACTACCGCAAGCTGGCCAATGACAAGGGGGACGCCTTCCATAACACCGCCGCTGGCGGGATGATGGTCCGCTCCAATCCCACCGCCAGTCCGGACTGCTCGGCGAGCGGCAATGACGTCACCAATCCGTCGTGACCGTGCGCTCGACCGCAGATGAAGAGCCCCGCTGTCGGGCGACGAGCGGGGCTAGTTGGCCGCGAGCCAGGTGACGGAGTCGGCCGTGAACAGCGTGTCGATACGGCCCGCCACAGACTGCGCGTCGGCCTTCAGCTCCGCCCCCACCGGGCGATCAGCTCGATCATGTCGGTGGGCAGCCCGGCCCGCGAGATCGGCGCGATCCGCCCGTCCGCCGCCACCGCCCCCAGTTCCGTCGCGCCATCCGACGCTCGGAAGGTGATGAGGCGCATGGTGTTCTCCAGCTGTTCGCCAGCGTCATACGCACTGGCCGCCGTCTTCGCGTCAAGCTGGCCTTTGCACCTTGACCGTTCGAACAGACCGTGAACGATTAACCTCGCAACACCATCAGGAAGAGCATCGGGCACAACCGACCGGATCGGCGCATGAACAAAGAGAGCAGGCGCATTTCGATGATACTGCGCGGGTTCAACCGGGAGCCTCTGATCACAGAAGAGATGGCGCTGGAGATCGCGAAGTTGGTCTTCATCCGGGAGTTCGGCAGCGACGATTTCGAACGTCAGCAGCCGCTCACGGTGCAGGATGAGGGCGACAGCTGGGTGATCGAAGGAAGCCGCGAGTACGACGAAGACGCGCCGCGCGTTCACTACCAATTGGTCGACGGCAGGACGCTGATCGAGATCGCCAAGGAAAACGGCGCGATCCTCGCGCTGGAGAAGCTCTCCGCTTTCGCCGACCCAAAGGATCCGACGCGCTAGCGCAGCCGTCTCGTCGGAGGCGCCGGCCGGCCAAAACGGCGGTTGGGAGAGCGCGGATTTGGGTCCGCGCCCTCCCCGCCGCTCAGTTCACCTTTTCCAGCACGTGGATGGCGCAGGCCGAGCCCATGCCGACCACGTGGGTGAGGCCGATCCTCGCGCCTTCGACCTGGCGCTTGCCGGCCTCGCCGCGCAGGTGCGTGGTCACCTCGTAGATGTTGGCGATGCCGGTGGCGCCGAGCGGGTGGCCCTTGGAGAGCAGGCCGCCCGAGACGTTCACCGGCACGCGGCCGCCGAGCGCCGTCTCGCCGCTGTCGATCAGCCGGCCGGCCTCGCCGTCGGCGCAGAGGCCGAGGTTCTCGTAGTGGACGATCTCGGCGGTGGCGAAGCAGTCGTGCAGCTCGACGAGGTTGACGTCCTCGGGGCCGACGCCCGGCCATGCTCGTAGGCCGCCTTGGCGGCCATCCGGGTCACCGCGTTGAAGTCGGGCATCACCAGGTTGCGCGGCGTGTAGGGATCGGACGTCATCGCCGAGGCGCGCACCCGCACCGCCCGCTTCATCAGGCCGAGCTTCTTGGCGTAGTCCTCGGAGCAGATCACCGCGGCGGCCGAGCCGTCGACGTTCACCGAGCACATCAGCTTGGTGTTGGGATACGAGATCATCTCCGCGCCCATCACTTCCTGGAGCGGGGTTTCCATCTGGTACATCGCCTTCGGGTTCAGGGTGGAGTGGTGGTGGTTCTTCACCGACACCTTGGCGAACTGCTCGAAGGTGGTGCCGTACTTGCGCGTGTGCTCCATGCCGACGTGGGCGAACACCGACGGCATGGTGCCGGAGCCCAGCAGGCCCTCGGTGGGGATGCCGGAGCCGCCGCCCGCGCCGCCCAAGAGGCCCTTGCCCATCTGCTCGACGCCGACGCACAGCACCACGTCGTACTGGCCGGCCTTGATCGCCATGCAGCCTTCGCGGAAGGCGGTCGCGCCTGTGGCGCAGGCGTTGGCGACGTTGACCACCGGGATGCCGGTCTGGCCGATCTCGCGCAGCACGCGCTGGCCGACCATGCCGCTGGCCTGGCCGAGGTTGCCGCAATAGAGCGCCTGCATGTCCTTGATGGTCAGGCCGGCGTCGTCGAGCGCCATCAGCGCGGCCTGGGCGCCCAGGTTGGGAACGGTCCGGTCCGGGAAGCGGCCGAACTTAATCATGTCGGTTCCGACGACGTAGACTTCGGTCATGGCGCTTGGCTCCTCAGGCCGGAACGAAGAAGTAGGAGAGATAGGAATTGCCGTCCTTGTCCTTGCGACCGGCGTCGCGGAAGACGACCTTGACGGGCATGTCGAACTTGATGGCCTCGGGCGAGGGGACCATGTCGACGAGGTTGCCTTTCAGGCGTGCCGCCGCCGTCCAGATCGACGATCGCCGAGATGAACGGCACCGGCACGCCCGGGAAGTTCCGGTGCACGACGGTGTAGTTGTAGAGCTTGCCGTCGTTGGAGAGCTTCACGGCGCTCATCTGACCGCGCGTCGCCGCAGGCCGCGCAGACCATGCGCTGGCCGAGGAAGGTCTCGCCGCAGGCGCCGCACCTGTAGCCTTCCAGGTAGGGCTCGCCGCCGTCGGGTATCTTCAGGTAGGGCACGACGGGGAGTGGCTTGGTTGCGGTCTCGGCTTCCGGCATCGGCTTCCTCGAAACTCGTAGCGCGCGGCGCCAAGGTGGCGGAACCGGGCCAGCGCGGTTGGGATCAGGCAACTTATACCCAGGCGGCCGATTGACAACGCCTCCCCGACGTCAGGTCGGCGCGAAAACCGCCCATCGCGCGAAGGTTGCTGAAATTTCATGGGCTTAGCGGCTGGAAAGGCTTGCTTTCGCTCCCCGGAATAGCCCTCAACTACGCCAGGGCCGAGCCGCGCCCTTGAGGAGACCGCCAGCCTTGAGCGACCTCGCCGAGCCAGCACGCGCGCCGCCCGGACCCGCCCGCGGCATGACGCTCGGCGTCATCTTCAGCTTTTCGGCCGGCGCGTTGCCGCTGTCGGCCATGGGCACGGCGGGGCAGATCTACCTGCAGCCCTACATGGCCAGGAACCTCGGTCTCAGCCTGGTCACCATCGCGGCGGCCTTCTTCATCGTGCGGATGGTGGACCTCGGCGTCGACCCGCTGCTCGCGGTGATCATGGACCGCACCCGGACCCGGATCGGGCGCTATCGCCTGTGGATGTTCGTCGGGCTGCCGGTGCTGGCGCTGGCCGTCTACGCGCTCTACTTCGCCAGGCCCGGCATCACCGAGACCTACCTGGTGATCTGGCTGTTCGTGCAGGCGCTGGGCGGCTCGCTGATCGGCCTGGCGCGCGCGGCCTGGAGCGCCAACCTGGTCACCCAGTACGACCAGCGCTCGCGTTTCTACGGCTATCAGGCCGCGCTCGGGGCGGTGGGCACGTTCATCGCGCTCTTCATCCCGGTGCTGGCGCCGCCGATCGCGGGGTTGATGCATCTGCCGGCCCCCAACAACGTCCACCTGATCGGCTGGACCATCCTGGCGCTGATGCCGATCGGCGGCCTGATCACCGGCCTGCTGGTCCCCGAGAAGATCAATGTCGACGTTCCGTCGCACCGCTTCGCCGCCCGCGACTACTGGGAGCTGGCCACCAAGCCGGAGGTGATGCGGCTGTCGTTCTCGGCGTTCGCGCTGACGCTCGGCCCGTTCTGGATGGGCAACCTCTACCTGTTCTTCTTCACCGACGCGCGCGGCTTCACCGACCAGACCGCCTCGGGACTGCTGATCTTCTACGTGGCGGCCGGGGTGGCGGCGGCGCCCTTCGTCGGGCTGATCGGCTCGCGCTTCTCCAAGCACCGCACGATGATCGGCGCGACCATCCTCTACTCGGTGGGGCTCTGCTCGGTGCTGATCCTGCCGAAGGCCAACTTCTGGGCGACGGCGCCGGTGATGATGTGGTGCGGCGCCAGCGCCATCGGCTTCGACCTGATGACCAGCGCCATGATGGCCGACGTCGGCGACCAGGTGCGGCTCGAGCAGGGCAAGGAGCGCATGGCGCTGCTGTTCGCGCTGACCGGCCTCGCCGCCAAGCTGGCGGCCGCCGGCGCGGTGATCATCGCCTATCCGCTGCTGCAATGGGCCGGCTACCAGCCGAAGGCCGGCGCCCACAACACGCCGGCCGCCATCGATCACCTGCAGGCGATCTTCATCATCGGCCCGATCTTCTGGGTGGCGCTGGGCGGGCTCTGCTTCCTCGGATGGAAGCTCGACGCCCGCAAGCACGCCGGCATCCGCGATGAGCTGGAGGCGCGTGACGCCCTGCTCGCCCAGCGCGTCACGCTCGAGACCGGGCTCTCCCAGCCCGGGGCGATGGACGCCCAGATCGTCTGAATCGCCCTACTGGGCGACGCGCACCGTCTGGGTCGTCGGCAGGTCGCCAGCCGACTGCTTCAGAGCCAGGAGCGCGTTCAGGATGCCGAAGATGCGCTTGGTGTTCTGCGCGCCCTCGATCGGCACGCAGAAGCGCTGGTGCTCGTAGACGATGGTGCTGAAGCAGCCGCCGTCGCGCGCGTCGGGCCCGACCCGTACATCCATGAGCGGCTCCCTGGCGATGGTCTCGGCCGGCAGCGAGAAGGGCTGCAGGTCGACCTCCTGCCCGGCGGCCACGATGCGCCCGAGGTAGTAGAAGATCTCGTAGATCGAGCGCGTGGTGACGTCGATCTGCAGCTTCTGCCCGTTCAGGGTGACGAACAGCGGCGCGCCCGCCGACGTCTCCTGGCTGTACTGGCGCTTGGCCGGCTTGTCCCCGCAGAAGCTGCCCGCCGGGATGTGCGGCAGGTCGGTGGGGTCGGCGAGCGCCTTGTCGTAGCAGAGCTCGGCCTCGATCGTCGGCGGCGGCGGCCCATGCTTCTTGCCGCCTCCGTTGCCGCCGGAGCCGGAGTCGTCCTCCGGCTGCGGCGCGCCCTCGACCTCGTAGGTCTCGGTCGTCAGGCCGTGCACCATCGCCTGGCCGATGTAGGTCTGGAAAAGCTTGAAGCTCGCTGCTTGCCGGGGGTCGTTGTAGACCACGATGGGCAGCTGTTCCTTCTGGCCGGGGTCCGGAATGACGGTGATCTTCGCCTTCTCGATGACGAGATAGAAGATCAGCTCGCGCGAGTAGCCCTGGTGCAGCAAGAGGTCGACGTCGCGCAGGTCGAGCGGCCCCATCAGGCCGTTATAGAAGTCCTTCGAGCCCAGCACCGAGACCTGGAAATTGGTGTTGGTCTGGTTGTCGAGCGCGATCGAGCCCTGGGCGCCGAACGTGGCGATCTCGTCGGCGGCCGGAAGGTGCGGCCCAATGAAGAACTGCGGGGCGCCGAGCTTGAAGTCGGTGGTGCCGCTGCCGGCCAGCTGGTTGAAGGCCATGAAGTAGATCGGCTCTTCGTGGCTGGCGCGGGCGATGTTCATCAGCAAGCCCTGGTTCGAAGAGTCCGCCACCTGCTCGTTCAGGCGCGTGGCGCGCTGATCGATCTTGCCGACCGCGACGCATCCGCAGAGCAGCGCCAGCATCGACGCCGCGCCAAAGCGGCGAACTTTCCTCAGCATGCACCGACCCCCCGATCCCCTGCCCAGGTAGCTTTCGCACCCGGCCTTCACGAGTCAAGGCGGCAGGGGCGCGCATGGACGCTCGGCAAGGCTTCGCCTAAACCCCGCCCGCTGAGGGAGCCGACCGGATGCTGCGTTGTTTCGAGACGAAGACCGGGCCTAAGCGCATCCTGGCGGTGGACGGCGGCGGCATCCGCGGCGCCCTCGCCGTCGGTCTTATCGCCAGGATCGAGGCGGCGCTGCGCCAGAAGCTCGACCGCAAGGACCTGGTGCTCTCCGACTACTTCGACCTGATCGGCGGCACCTCCACCGGCGCGATCGTCGCCGCCGGCCTGGCGCTCGGCCGCAGCGCCGAGGATCTCGCCCAGCTCTACCGGACGCTGGGTCCGCGGGTGTTCCACGGTGGCGGCTTCAGGGTGCCGCTGCTGCAGCCGCGCTTCGACCCCAAGAAGCTGGCGGAGGTGATCGTGGAGGAGCTCGGCCAGGCGACGCTGGGGACCGCCGACTGGAAGACCGGCTTCGCCGCCATCGCCAAGCGCGTCGACACCGGCTCGTCCTGGATCCTCACCAACTGCCCGCGGGCGATGTACTGGGACGGCGATCCGGAGGAGAACGCCCGCGAGCCCGACCCGGCCAAGCGCCAGACCGTGCCCAACCGCGACTACCCGCTCGCCACGCGTCGTCCAGGCCAGCGCCGCCGCGCCGTTCTACTTCGACATGGTGCGCATCGAGGTGACGCGCGGCGACTCCGGGGCCTTCTTCGACGGAGCGGTGACGCCGCACGGCAATCCCGCCCTGCAGCTGGCGATGACCGCGCTTGCCCCGGCCTACGGGCTGGGCTGGGAGGCCGGCGAGGACAAGCTGATGATCGTCTCGGTCGGCACCGGCCAGCACCGGCCGATCCGCCCCGAGTGGGCCAAGCACCCGGCCCGGCTGGCGATCTGGAAGGCGATCCACGCGCTGACCTGCCTCAGCTACGACACCAGCCAGCTCGCCATCTCGGTGCTGCAGTGGCTGGGCGCCTCGCCGCAGCCCTGGGCGATCAACAGCGAGATCGGCTCGCTGACGGGCGCCGCGCCCGGAGCGCCGCTGTGGACCTTCGTGCGCTACGACGCGCCGCTGGAATCGCATTGGCTCGCCCAGCACATGGACAAGCCGCCGCCCGACGACATGCTGCCCAAGCTCTCCCGCCTCGACGACGACCGCATGGTGCCGGCGCTCTACAACATCGGCCTGACGGTCGGCGACCGCCTGATAAAGCCCGAGCACTTCCCCGACGTCTTCGACCCCCCGCCGCCTTAACTCAGGGGCCTGCTCTCTTCCCCGACGGGGGAAGCGTCGGCCCACCGGGCCGACGCAGGGGGCCTCCGGCGCCCACCTCTTAAGCAAACCACCCTAAACTCACGCTAAAATAGCGCTCCCCGGCCCCGCGATCGGCGCCCATTCCTTGTGCAATGCCCTCGGACTGCGTCGTCGCCGTAAACCGTAAACCGCCGTTGCTAACGGAGCCCCGCCCGCGCCGCCGAGCGCCGGCAGACGTTCAGATGCGATTGACGATTTCAAAGGCCGAGGCCGCGCAAGCGCGAAGGAAGTAGTTACGCATCGTAATGACGATGCGCAAGGGCTCTCAAAGGCGGGCTTTCTTAGGCGGCGTCGATCACCGCCCCACCCCGCGCTTATTCCGCCGCACGTCGGGACCCAGGCAGGCGTGGGTTGAAGGGGCGCGAAAGCCCGCAAGCCCGGCGGCGCCGCAGGCATCGCTTTTTCCAACGCCAAGAGAGCGAAGAACACCAAGGCGCTCTAACCGACGACACGGATGTCCGCCATCAGGCCTGCGGCCGTCTCTGACCCCTAAGCGGTCTTTGCCGGCGTACGCGACCCAGGGCATCGAGAGTCCTTGGTCTCGCACCTGGTAGTCCGGCGTAGTGATCTCGCGACCGCTTCCCTCGCCGGTCCATTGCGGTCGCTAGGGGCGTCGGGTTGCGGGGCCTCGCCTAGCCGGGCAGCGCCCGACCAGTCAGTTCCAGTCCGCCACGCGGATCAGCATCTTGCCGGTATTGACCCCGGAGAACAGCCCGATCAGACCCTCGGGCGCCCGCTCAAAGCCGTCGAGAATGGTCTCCTGGTACTTCACTCGTCCGTCCTTAAGCCAGCCGGCCATGTCCTCGGCGAACTTGGCATTCAGGTGCGGGAAATCGCTGGAGACGAACCCCTCCATGCGGATGCGACCATAGATCAGGGAGAACAGGTTCCTGACGCCTTCGCCGCCGCCGTTGTACGTTGAGATCATGCCGCACACGGGGATTCGGCCTCGAACGTTCATACGCGACAGAGCGGCGTCCAGATGTGCGCCGCCGACGTTCTCGAAATAGACATCGATGCCTTTCGGGGTGGCCTCCGCAAGGGTCTGCGCCAGCGGCTGGGTCTTGTAGTTGATCACCGCGTCGAGACCGGCCTCTGCCCGCAACCATGCGGCTTTGTCGTCGGCGCCTGTGGAGCCCACCACGTAGCAGCCCTTGATCTTGGCGATCTGGGCGGCGACCGAGCCCACGGCGCCCCCCGCGGTCGAGACGAACACCTGTTCCCCGTCCTTCAGCGCTCCCGTCTCCAGCAAGCCGCCGTAGGCGGTGAGGCCGGTTCCGCCCAGAGCGTGCATGTAGACGCTGAGAGATAGGGCGGGATCGGGCCGCAACACCTGCATGCCCTGGCCTTCGGACACGAACCGCTCCTGCATCCCGGCGCCGTGGCGCACGAGGTCGCCCTCCTTGAAGCGCGGGTTGCGCGATTGCACGACGCGCCCTATCCCGCCGCCGATCATCGCGACGCCGAGCGGCTGGTCCGCGGTAAGGCGTGGCCGCATATACGGATCGACCGACATCAGCAGGTTCTGAACCTGCACTTGACCGTCGCCGGCGTCCGGAGTGTTCACCTCGACGACAGCGAAGTCTTCCGGAACGGGCACGCCGTGCGGGCGGCGCACGAGGTGGATCTGGCGGCTGGCGTACATGGACAATGCTCCGTTGATGGTTGGTACGCGGGTTGGGGGACGTGCCGCTCCCCTTGAGGATTCCGGGCGCGGACCTAGCCCGGCGCCTGACCGGTCTTGAACATCTCCTTCCAGCGCGCCCGCGTCGCCTCGATGCGCGGATTTATCTCCTGCAACATCGTGGCGGGGCCTTCACCGACGGGATAGTGCAATGGCTCCTCGTGCGCGGCGCGCCAGACCACCTCGGCGGCGGATTCCACCGGCAGGGCGGCGCCGATGCCGCGCGAGATCGCCTCGCGGAAGCTGGGGCCGCCGGGCGCCGACGCCTTGTCCAACAGCGGCGTCTCGATGACCGTCGGCTCAACACAAGAGACCCGCACGCCCGAGCGCATGAACTCTATGTCGAGGGCCTCGGAGAGGCCGCGCACGGCGAACTTGGTGGCCGAATAGACCGCCAGCCGTGGCGAACCCGAAAGCGAGGCGGCCGAAGCGATATTGATCAGACGTGAGCCGGGCGTGTTCCTTAGCCGCTGGTGGCCGAGATAGGCGCCCAGGACCACTCCGCGCAGGTTGATGTCGATCTGTTCGTCAAAGTCCGCCGGGTGTTGCTCGGTGAACCAGCCGTAGCGGGCAATGCCGGCGTTATTGACCAGCACGTCGAGCCGGCCGCCGGCGGCCTGCACGAAAGCATCGAGCGCCCGCTCCCACTCGTCTGCCTTGCGCACATCGTGCAAGGCGGTGAAGCCAGCGTTGTCGCCGCCTATGGCCGCCAGCGCGAGCTTCAAGCCCGGTCCATCGATGTCCGAAAGGCCTACCAGCCAGCCCTCGCTTGCGAAGCGTTTTGCGGTGGCCAAGCCGATGCCGCTGGCGGCGCCAGTGATGAATATCGCCTTGCGTTCCATAGCCACGGCCAATCCTCCCCAATCCGCTCCGTCTGTTAGGGCAGCCTAGCAGTTTATTCCGCTGTCAACGCGGCGCGCTCTTCCGGAGAGTCGGCTTTCAGGACGAGCGCTAAAGACCGAGTTCGACCTGGCTGTGTGAAAACGCAGCGGCGTTGGAAAACCGGGGGCACAGCCGTGCGGCGAGCCGTTGTCTTCTGTCGTCCCATTGCGTCGTCGAGCTGGTTTCGGGCCCCTGACGCAAGGAAATTCTATGTTTTTTCTTCGAGGCTGAGTTTTCACACAGGCCGGACCCGAAGCGGACGCTCAGAGCAACATCAAGATCTCGCGCCACCAGGTGGGCCCGCGGCGAGCGCGGGTCGGCGCGGAGCACCTCTACGTCGCCTCCTCATCGAACAAATTCGGGCTGCACGAAGCGCTGGACCAGGCTCGCGCGATGGTCGGGCCTCTCCCGTCTCGGTTGTGCTCCTGCGCCTCGGCGGCTTCCACCGCGCTTTCGCGGCGCGGGCGCGCGGCGCTTGTGGCTGGCCTGCCTGGAAATATACACACTTCGACTCGATTTGAGTGAGCAGGGGCGGTGAATGCGAAGAGTCAGTTCGATCTTCTTTGCGGCCCTCGTGATGGCTTTGAGCGCTTGCGGCGATGGCGATGCAGCCACCACTTCCCCTTGGCCGGCGCCGGGCTAGGTTCGGGGTCCGCTCTACAGTGGTGGCGACTATGTACTTTGCAAACCGCCGGCCAAAAGCTTCAGCTCAGCAGGAAACTAAAGCTGAGAAACGCACCCCCGAAGGCGACAAAGCCGACAAGAACCCAAAAGAGGCGTGGGTGCTTGTCGCGCTCAATCCAGGCCAGGCCCCTGCCAGGCATCCCGCGGTACCTGAACATGAGAATGATCCAGAGCGCGATGAACCAGATCACCGCCGCTCCAATAACCGGGTGTGGGATAGTCAAGGGCCTAGCGCTGCATTGAGCGAAGGTTGCTGAATACGGCGGCGAGCGTCAGCAGCCCTAAGGCGGCGAAGATCGCTAGGGAAAACCAGTACAGCGCCGGTTCTTGCCGGCGTCGCGCGATGAAGCGGTTGCGGTACGCGATCCCGAGAAGTCTTCCCGCTCCAGAGGCCGAAGCCGACTAGCCCGAACAGGGCCGCGCCAACGGACCCGAACAACGCCACGCCCTTTTCAAGATCTGTCACTTCTCTGGCGGTAGCACCGGCTTCGGCTTGTGCGGCACCGTCGCCAGCTTCTTCAGCCGCTCCTCAAAGCTCGCCTCGTCGTCGTCCGTCTCTAGCTCGCGGGCTAGATCGCGGAACTTGTTGATCTGCGCCAGCTTGGGAGCGTTCCGACCGTCTTTCATGAAGTCAGAATACCACGAACTTCATCCCACACATCGTCAGACCGAGGCCGTGGAAAAACGTCGCTGACGCCTTGGTTTCAGGCTCTGGGGTTATCTGCGCTGAGGTCGCGCAAGCCTGTTCGCCGATGGTGGCGTGGAGATGCGAGGCCCGATCAGGCCCTGATCGCCGCCATGAGTGGCTCGACGCCGAAGATGCTGATCATCCGCTTGATATTGTAGGCCAGGACGAGAAGGCTCATCTCGGTTCGGACGTTTTTGAGCCTCCGGGTCAGGAAGTGGGTGGCGCCCATCCAGGCCTTGAGGGTCCCGAAGGGGTGCTCGACGGTCTGTCGGCGGACCAACATGGCGTCAGGCATCCGGTTGAGCCGGTTCTGCATCCTGTCGAGCACGGCCTCATGCTCCCAGCGCTTGATGCGCCGCAGCTTGGTCGGCGTGCACTGCGACTTGAGCGGGCAGGTGAAGCAGGCGCTCAGGTGGCGATAGAAGTCGAAGTCCTCGGCATGGTCGGCCCGGCGCGTGGCCTTGGTCAGCTTCGCACCCGCCGGGCAGATGTAGTGGTCTTGTTCAGCGTCGTAGATGAAGTCCTCGCGCGTGAAGAAGCCGCGCTTGGTCCCGCTCGACGTCTGGGTCTTGGGCACGATGGGGGCGATGCCCGTGCCCTCGCATGACAGGACCTGGTCGCCGCTGAAGTAGCCGCGATCGGCCAGGGCGGTGATCGCCTCGCAGCCCGTGCTCTGCTGGGCCTTGAGCGCCATCGGTGCGAGCTGACTGCGATCATAGCCCTGGTTGATCACCTCATGGGCCACGATCAGGTGGTGCTCCGCATCGACGGCGGTCTGCACGTTGTAGCCGACCACGCCGGTTCCGCGCCCGCTGGTGGCCATCGAGCGGGCGTCTGGATCGGTCAGCGAGACCTGCTGGTCGGGCGCGTCCTGAACCTTCCGCTGCATCTCGCGCAGGGCCTGCATCTGCCGGCGCAGCCCGGCGATCTTGTCCTTGATGCGCGTGGTCTTGGCTTCGGCCACATCGCCTTCCTCGCGGTCGGCCCGGTCCAGCGCGGCCAGGTAGCGAACGATGCTGGCGTCGACCTGCTCCAGGCGCTTGGCCACCTTGGCCACGGTGAAGTTCTTGTCGCGGTTGTTCACCGCCTTGAACTTGCTGCCATCGATCGCGACGATCGCCTTGGTGAAGAGCTTCATCTGGCGGCACAGCACCACGAACTGCGCGCACACCGCCCGGATCGCCGGACCGTTGTCGCGCCGGAAGTTGGCGATGGTCTTGAAGTCCGGCGCCAGCCGCCCCGTCAGCCACATCAGCTCGATGTTGCGCCCAGCCTCGCGCTCCAGCCGGCGGCTCGACTGCACCCGGTTCAGGTAGCCGTAGAGGTAGAGCTTCAGCATCGTCGACGGGTGATAGGCCGGCCGCCCCGTCGCCGCCGGCTGCATGCCCTCGAACCCAAGCGCGCCCAGATCCAGCTCGTCGATAAACACCTCGACCACCCGGACCGGGTTGTCCTCGGCCACGTAGTCGTCCAGCGACTCCGGCAGCAGATACGCCTGCCGTCGGTCCTCTCCTTCGACAAACCGCTTCATCGACGGCTCCAAGGCTGCGTCGATGGCCGAGCCTAAGCTGCGTCGGCGTTTTTACACAGCCTGGACCCTAAGCAGATACTCCGATGGGCGCTCCTGGCCGCTACCGACCTGAGCGGTCATTGGAAGTGTCTCGGGCCCGGCATCACCGGGAGCGGTCGGTCGTCGCCTCGATCCGCGCCGCCGTCGACCGACCCGGAAATCAGTGACGGAGAAGTATGCGCTTAAGCCCACGGCCCGACGACAAGCGAGCCAATCGAAATGTAATGGAGCATTGACACGACAGGGTTGTCGTGTTTCTTTGTCATCTAGACAAGGAAGACTGACATGATTCGAGCCTTTCACCGCGCCGCACTCTGCGTCCTCGCTGGGGCCGCCGCCGTTGCCTGCACCACGCCAGCCCTCGCCAACCCCACCCTGTGGGTCGCCAAGGCCAAGGGCTCGACCGTCTACATGGTCGGGACCGTGCACCTGCTGCCGCCGGACGTGAGCTGGCAGACGCCGGCGCTCGAGAGGGCGCTGAACGAACAATTCAGCGAGGTGTGGCTGGAGATCCTGCTGCCGGTGGGGCCGAGCGACGCAGAAGAGATGAAGCGGACCCAGCAGCTGCTCGCCAGCCTGAGCATGGCGCCCGAGGGGGAGCGGCTCTCAAGCAAGCTGACCCCGGACGAATGGACTAGGCTGCAGTCGATCGTCGCCCCGACCCATGTGCCTGCCGCGGTGCTGGACCGCATGCAGCCCTGGTTCGCCTCGGTCGTCGTCGCCCAGGGGGTGGCGCTCGGCGTCGGCTGGTCCGCCGATCGGGGCGCTGACGTGGTCATCGATCGCGAGGCCCTCGCTCAGGGCAAGACCATCAGGGGCTTCGAGACCGCCGAAGGGCAGATGCGGATGTTCGCCGCCATGCCCGCCGACGCCCAGCTCGCCCTCCTGCGCACCGGCCTTGAGGACGGCGGCGAAACCGGCAAGGCGAAACTCCAGGCCATCTCCCGCGACTGGGCGGCCGGCGACGACGCGGCTGCGGCCAAGCATCTGGTTACCGGGATCAAGGCGGGTTCTCCGGACCTCTATGCGCGCATGGTGGTCGCGCGCAATCACGCATGGGTCCCGCAAATAAGAGGACATGCTGAAGACGCCGGGGGTCCGCATGATCGCCGTGGGCGAAGGGCACCTACTGGGACCTGACGGCCTGCCCGCTCTTTTGAAGGCCGACGGCCTGCGCGTCGAGCGGGTCCGTTGATCCGCTGCGCGGCGACAGGAGATGGCTATGCTTGAACGCCGAGAGCTGCAACGCTGGACCTTCGTCTTCGTGTCGGTGGCCGGCGGCGTGGCGATCTTGTTCCTTCCGGACCTGCTGCTGAGCGGTCTGCCACAGGCCGGCGACAGGTCCGCGGTGCTGGCCAGGACGACCGCCACGGTGGCGGCCATCGCCTGGGCGGTGTTCTTCGCCATGGCTGCCTTCCGTCGCGCCGACGAGTTCAACCGGGAGCGTTCCAAGTTCGCCTGGTACTGGGGAAGCCTGATCGGGCTGGCCGTGGCCACGCCGATCGCCGCGTTCGTCGCCGTCGGCGGGTCCCGTTGGCTGAACGGTGCCGGCGCCGGCCGATCCGCAGCTGGTCCACGCCTTCGCGCTCGGCGTTGTCCTGTCGCTCGCCGCACAGGTGCTCGGCTCGGCGGCAGTGTCGCTCTGGTGGCGGATGACGCGGCGATGACCCGGAGCAACTTGCCCTCCATGCGGAACGCTCTCCCTGTCCCTCAGTGCGGTTCGGTGTTCGGCCGCGTCATCCTGGCCGCCTGCGCGCTGGTGGCGCTGGCCATCCTCGAACCGCGATTGGTCGCCGACACGCTCGATGGGGTGGCCGCGTTCTGGTCGGCCGTCAGCAGCCCGGCGTTCGCCGTCGGCGAATGGAGCGCCCCGTGAAGAACCGGCTGAGGGTGCTGCGCGCCGAGCGGGACTGGAGCCAGGCGGACCTCGCGCACCGGCTGGACGTCTCGCGCCAGAGCGTCAACGCCATCGAAACCGGCAAGTACGATCCCAGCCTGCCGAGTGGCTTTCCGGATCGCGCGGCTGTTCGACATGCCGATCGAGACGATCTTCGACGACGACGTCTGACCTGATCCCAGGAGAAAGGACTTCGCGCTGCCCAAGGTCCGCAATCCCCCCATCTCGGCCATTCGGAGCGGCAGCTTTTCGGCGGTCCAACACCGCAACTCCGGCCTCGGCAAAGCGCTGGGTGTGTTTGCTACCCAATGCCGGAATCCTCCGCGACCTCTGCGGTTACACCTAGCGGCGGCTCCCCCGCCCATCGCTTCAGAGAAATCGTTCCTAAGCCCCGGCCCGCGCCGTGCGGAGCGGGCCGCAGGTTTCGTGCTCGACGCTGGCCTTTTCGTCGAGCTGGCAGCTGACCATGCCCTCGAAGCCGCAGACCACGCCGCCGCCGCCGTGCGCGCAGGTCCAGGCTCGACGGCTGCGGCGTGGCGGTGCGGAAGCGGAACGAGGTGGCGGCTGCGAAGCCGCGGCAGAGGTTGTCGGCCTGGGTCTGCGCCGCGGCCAGGGCGCGGGCGTGGGCGGCCGGCTCGTCCGGCGCGCCCTCGGTAAGCTGCGGCTGGTAGAGCGCCAGCTGGCGCGTGCTGGGGCTCCAGGCGTCCTCGGTGGTGACCTGGCGGGCGGTCAGCAGGTCGGCGGCCTCGCGGCGATAGGCGCCTTCCGGAAAGCGGACGATGTGGTCGCGCAGCGCCTGGCAGCTGCCGGCCGGACGCGCCGCCCAGGCCAGCCGCTCCTCGCGGCTCGGCCGCTCGCCCATCCGGCAGGCGCCGCAGAAGTCGGAGAGCCCCGGCTGCGCGCCCGGCAGCGTGCAGATGTTGGACGCGACGCCGAAGGTGTTGAAGCCGAAGAGCGCCACCGCGGCGACCGCGCCGCTGGAGGTGGCGCCATAGAAGAGCCGGCGCATGACGCGCCTGGTCGGCCCCTTCGGCGGCGGCGCCGGCGTGTGGTCGAGCTTGGCGCGGATCACCGCGACCAGGTCCTGGAAGAACGGATCGCGCGGATTGCCGCGCCAGCGCGGTCAGGTCGATCGCCTGCAGCTCGCCGAAACCCAGCGGCGGGGCGACCTTGTCGATCATCACCGGCACGAGGATGCCGTTCGCCATCGCCCGCCCGGCCTCGTCGCGGACGAACGCGCCCTCGACGCCGACGCTGCCCTGCGACCAGACCACCACCACGCACTTGGCCGAATGCAGGGCGGCGGCGATGTTCTCGCGCCAGCTCTCGGCGCCCGGCAGGCCGCGGTCCCACCAGATCGACAGGCCGGCGTGCTCCAGCGCCCGCGCCAGGCGCCCGACGCGGACCTCGTCCTCGCGCTTGTAGGAGATGAAGACGTCGCTCACTTGCCGGCCTCCCGAGGGGCTTGCTGGGCGGCGCCCGGGACCGCCGGAGCGGCCTTCTGGCGGTAGCTGGCCAGCAGGATATCGTCGTTGGGCGTCAGCAGGCCGCGGGCTTTCAGGCTCTCGAGAAAGGCGAGCACGTCGGCGTCGGTGACGCCCGAGCCAGGCAACGCCGCCAGCCGCATCATCGGCATCGCCGGCGCCTTGGCGGCCAGCTCCGGGTGCGCCTTGGCGAAGGCCTGGGCCAGCGTCAGCGTCTCCCGGTAGTCCTGCAGCGCGCCCGCCGCATCGCCGGTGGCGACCAGCGCATCGCCGGTGCGGCCCAGCGTGAACAACAGGTCCGACGTCGCCAGCGTCGAGGTCGGATCGGCCGCCGCCAGCCGCCGCGCGACGGCCAGCGCCTCCTGGTAGCGCGCCAGCCCGTCGGCGGGGTTCTTCTGCGCCGACAGCACATCGCCGATCTGGTTCAGCACCACTGCCACGCCGCGCTGGGATCCAGGATCCGGCGGCGTGGTCGCCGCCAGGCGCCGCTCGATGACCAGGCTGTCCTCCAGCGCCTGTCGCGCGCCGGCCAGATCGCCGCCAAGCTGTTTGGCGTGAGCCAGCTGACCCAGCACCGCCGCTTGCGCCTCCACCGGCGTCGTCGAGGTCGGCGCGGCCGCGGACAGCTTCTGGTCCACCGTCAGCGCCTCCGCGAAGGCCGCCGCGGCCCCCGCCGCGTCGGCCTGCGCCAGCTCCGCATCCCCAACGCGGCCGAGGCAGAACTGCAGGTCGGCGAGCGCCAGGCCGGAGCTGGGAGCAGCGGCCAACAGCTGCCGCGCGATGCCCAGCGCCTCCTGGTAATCCTTCAACGCCCCGGCCTTGTCGCCCTCGGCGGCGAGAACACCGCCCAGCCGGTTCAGGTCGACGGCGAGCGTCCGGGTCCCGGTCGCCGGATTGAGCGCGGCCAGCTTGCGGTCGAGGCCCAGCCCCTCGTCATAGATCTTGGCCGCGCCTGCAAGGTCGCCCTGCCCCGCCAGCGCGTCGCCTACGGCGCCGAGCTCGGCCGACAGCGCCCGCTGATCGCCCACCGAGCTCGCGTCGGCCGCGGCGAGCTTGCGACGCATCGCCAGCGCCTCTTGGGAGGCCGCCAGCCGGTCCGCCGGGCTGGCCTGCACCCGGCCGAACTCGTCCAGCGCTACGGCCACGTCGGCTTGCGCCAGGGCCGACGAAGGGTCGGCCGCGGCCAGTTTGCGGGCGATGGCGAGGCTTTCCTTGAAGCTCGCCGCTGCGCCGGCTGTGTCGCCGGCAGCCTGCATCGCGCTGCCCAGCTTGTTCAGCTCGACGGTGAGGTCGCGCTCGGCGACCGCGGAGCTGGGATCAGCGGCCAAGGCTTTGCGCGAGGCGGCCAGGTTGTCGGCGTAGGCCCTACGTGCGCCGGCCAGATCGTTCTGGCGCACCATCACATCGCCCAGCCGTCCCTCGGCCACAGCGACCGAGCGCCGGTTGGTGGCCGAGTTCGGATCGGCGGCGGCCAGCTTGGTCAGGGCGTCGAAGCTGGCCTGGTAGTCCGCCCGCGCGCCGGCCAGGTCACCCTGCGCCGACAGGACGTCGCCCAGCGACAGCTGCCCCAGCGCCACGTCGGTCTGGGCTTCCAGGAAGGTCGGATCGGCCGCGGCCGCCTTGCGGTCGAAGTCCAGCGCCGCGGCGAGGTCACGCGCCGCGCCGGTGAGGTCGCCCTGCGCGCTCTCCACGCCGGCAAGGCCTTGCAGGCTGCTGGCGACGTCGAGCTGCGCCTTGGCGGACCTGGCGTCGGCCGCCGCCAGGGGACTCAGCAGCGCCACGCTCTGCTCGAAGTCCTTGCGGGCGCCCGGCAGGTCGGACTCCAGTTTCGCCAGGTCGCCCAGCCGGGTCAGTCCCACCGCCACATCGCGCGCCGCTTCGGCCGAGGTCGGAGCTGCGGCCTGCAGTTGCTGCAGCAGACCAAGATCCTCCTCATAGCTCTTGCGCGCGCCGGCCAGATCGCCCTGGTCATCTTGCGCATCGCCCAGCTTCAAGAGCGCGATCGAGAGGTCGCGTTTGGCGCCACCGTTGTCGGGGTTGGCGGCGGCGAGACCTCGGGCGATGCCGAGGGCGTTGTCGTAGTGGGTGTGGGCGCCGGCCAGATCGCCCTCGGCGCGCAGCACGTCCCCCACCCGCTCGAAGTCGATCTCGACGTCCTTCTGATCCGAGCCCGTGGCCGTGGCCGCCAGCGCCGCGGCCCGGTCGATGACGAGGCCGGCCTCGTAGGCCTTGCCCGCGCCGAGCAGATCGCCCTGGGCGCGCAGCACATCGCCCACCTCGTTGTCGGCCACCGCCCGGTCGCGACCGGTGGTCGCCGTCTTCGCCGCCTGGCCGGCCGCGCGCGCCGCGTCGGCCAGCCGCCCCGCGTCCTCATAGAGCCGGGTCAGCTCCACCCAGTCCCAGGCCTCGCCCGGATCGAGCTGGGTGACATTTTCGAAGCGGGCGATCACCGAGGCGGTGTCGACCTTGCCGCGGTCGCGCGCCTCCAGCGCCAGCTCGGCGATCCGCCGGCCCTCGGCGGCGCTGGCGATGTCCTCGGCCTTGTGCCGCGCGGCGTCCTGCGCCTGCCTGAGCCTGTCGAGGATCGAGAGCGCCCCGACCTCGTCGCCGTCGTTGAATTTTGCCAGCGCCGCAGCCCCGTCCGACGTCGAGGCGATGTCGGTCACCGCTCCGCGGAACACCGAGATCTCCACCGAGTAGGCCTGGTCCTTGGCCGCCAGCTCGGCGACATAGCGGTCCTGCGCCGCCACCAGCGCCGCGCGCTGGGCAGCGCCGGCGTGCACCTGCGCGGTCAGTTTGTCGATCTGCACCCGCTCGCCGCGGATCGTCGCATCGGCCGAGCGCTGCTCGGCGGCCTGGGTGGCCGACGCGGCGAAGAGCGCCGCCGCGACCTCGGCGTGGGGGTCGACAGCGACGGCTGCGGCGCGCGCCGAACCGCCTGCAGCGAGCGCGACGGCGATCGCCGCGCCAGCCAGCGCCGCTCCCCTGCAGCCACTCATCACGCTTCCCCCGCGCGATCCGATACGGGCGATCTTAACGCACGGCCAAGCCTTCCGTACAATCGCCCCGCATGAGCCATGACACCGAGCGCGCGCCGGCCGGCGTCCCGCCATCCGACCGCGCCGGGCCGTCGGATGGCCGCCTGCCGCTGGTGCTCACGGTCGGCTTCACCGGCCACCGCTCCGTCGCCGACGCGGCCGCCGCCAGCAGGATGATCGGCGCAGCGTTCGCGGCCGTGCAGGAGGCGCTGCAGCGCCTGGCCGCCACGCCGCTGGCGGAGGCCTACGACGGCGCGCCGCGCCTGCGGCTGCTGTCGGGCGCTGCGCCCGGGACCGACCGGCTGGCGCAGGAAGCCTGGCGGGCCGCCAGGCTCGGCGACGTGCACGCCATCTACCCGTTCCAGAACCCGGCCACCGGCGGCGCGGCGACCGACAATCCCGCCAAGGGCGACCCGGCCACCCTGGTCGACCCCGGACCGGAGTTCGGACCCTGGACGGGTCTCGACGGGCTCGGGCTCGGGCTCGAGCCCGAGCAGGCGCACGCCGAGGTCGGCCGCTGGCTGGTGCGCCATGCCGACCTGCTGGTGGCCTGGTGGGACGGCGCGCCCGGTCATGGCCTCGGCGGCGCCAACGACACCATCCGCCGCGCGCTGGAGCGCGGCCTGCCGGTGATCTGGCTGGCGCCGGACGCGCCTGAGCCGCGGCTGATTACCCTGGCCGGCGCCGATCGCCACGCCGATGCGACCGAGGCGGTCGAGACGCCCGCCTCGGTCGCCGGCCCGCTGGCGGCGGCGGCGCTGGCCGACATCCTGGCGCCGTCCCTCAGCCCGCCGTCGGAGCATGGGCCGGAAGCCGACCACGCCGACGCCGCCGCGCGCCGCGACTACGCCAGCCACGACCCGACCGCGCCGCTGCCCGGCGCGCTTGGCTTCGTGCGGCGGCTCGCCAACCAAAGCCTCTGGCGCTCGTTCAAGCTGTTCGAGCGTGTCGCCGGCGGCAAGCCGAAGCCCTCGCGCCAGAGCCAACCGCCGCCCGCCGCCGTGGCTGCCCAGCCGGGATTCGTGCGACTGCTGCGGGCGGCCGACGAGGCGGCCGAGCGGGCCAATCAGCTGAGCAGCATCCACCGATCCGAGCAGGTGCTGCTGATCGTCATCGCGATGCTCGCGGTGTTCTTCGGCGCGCTGCCGGCGATCGACCCGGCCCACGCGTACCACGCGCTCTGCGCCGGCATCGAATTCGGGCTCGGCCTCGTCGCCTTCGGGGTCACCTGGGCGGCGCAGCGGGCGCACCGCCACCGGCGCTGGAGCGATGCGCGGCGGCTGGCCGAGCGGCTGCAGAGCGCCACCGCGACCTGGCCGCTCGGCGTCGACATCGCCGACGCCCATGTCGGGCCTACCTACGCCTGGACCGAGTGGCGGGCCCTGGCGGTGCTGCGGGCCGCCGGGCCGCGGCGCGGCTGGATCACCCGCGCCCGCTTCGACGAGACCGCCGCCTGGGCGGCCGGCGACCTGATCGACGGCCAGATCGACTATCACCGGCGCCAGCACGTCGCCGCCGAGAACATCGAGCGCAGCCTCGGCTGGACCGAGAACATCGCCTTCCTGGTGCTGATGGCCGTGCTGCTGGCCTATCTGACGCTCGGCTCCAGCTCACCGCACTGGTTTGCCGGCCTGGTCACGCTGGTGAGCGCGTTCGCGCCGGCGGTCGCGGCCGGTTGCCTGGCGCTGGAGGCGACCAACGGCTTTCGCGAGCTGAAGGAGCGCAATGCGCGGCTCGCCGGCGCCTTCGAGGCCGAGAAGGCGCGGCTCGATCCGATCAGCGGCGCGGCCTACCAACGCGTCGTCGCGGTGATGCGGCGCGCGGCGCAGTTGCGGGTGGACGACGCCGACGCCTGGCGCGACCGGCTGCTGCGGCGCCGCATCGTGCGGGGCGCCTGAGCGGGGCTCGCCTCAGGCGCCCTTCCAGCTCTCGACGTAGCGCGGTGTTCTCGACCGCCGCGACCGGCTCGGCGACGTCGAGCGGATCGCGCGCGTCGATCATCACCGCGATACTCGTCGGTCGCCGGCTTGGCCTGCACCAGCATCGACTTCAGCGCCTTCGGGTGCGGCCCGTGGGTGAAGCCGGACGGGTGGAAGGTCAGCATGCCCGGCGTTGATGTCGTCGCGGCTGAAGAAGTCGCCGGCGTGGTAGAAGATCACCTCGTCGTAGTCGTCGTTGTTGTGGAAGAACGGCACCTTCAGCGCGCCGGGATCGGTCTCGAACGGCCGCGGCGACGAAGGTGCAGACCACGAAGCGGTCGGAGACGAAGGTCGAGTGGACCGACGGCGGGATGTGGTAGCGGTGGCTGGCACCGGCCGGATGTCGCGCACGTTGAGCCTCACCGGCGCGAGGTCGCCGTGCCAGCCGACCGCATCGAGCGGGTTGTAGGGATAGGTCACGACCGAGACCTGGTCCGCGCTTCTTCACCTCCACGCGATGCTCGCCGGCCTCGTCCTGGTGCGCGCGGAACGCGTCGTCGAGCCTCGGGCGTGTCCAGCACGGCCGGGTCGAAGATGCGCGTGCGGGCCGAGCACGCCGCGCTCGGGCAGCATGAAGTGCGCGCCGGTCGCCTGGATCAGCAGCAACGCGGCGGCGCTCGTCGGGCGCGAGCCGCCACATCGTCCCGCGCGGCAGGTAGAGGTAGTCGCCGGCCTCGAAGGCGAGGTGGCCGAAGTCGCAGAAGAGATCGCCGCTGCCCTGCGTGGACGAACAGCAGCGTGTCGCCGTCGGCGTTGCGCGCCAGCGCCGGCATCGGCGCGGCCAGCTTCCAGAAGCGCAGCTCCAGCGCCGGCGTTGGTGAGCACCAGCGGCGCATCCCACGGCGAGGCCGGCGCGGCGTTCAGCGCGCCGAGGTCGAAGGCGCGCGGCCGCAGCGGGCCCTCGAAGCTGCGTCCAGCCGGTCGGCGGGCGCTGGTGATGGAAGAACGCCGCCGGCCCGAAGAAGCCCTCCTTCGACATCTCCCGCTCGTAGGTGCCGGCGCGGCATGTCGGCGTGCGCCTGGCGCGAGTGCGTCGCCCTCGCCGCGCGCGGACCGGGATCCAGTTCGCGCGCTCATGCCTCAGGACGCCTTCGCCGGCAGCACGCCGCGGCGGATCTGGTCGAGCTCGATCGACTCGAACAGCGCCTTGAAGTTGCCCTCGCCGAAGCCCTCGTTGCCCTTGCGCTGGATGATCTCGAAGAAGATCGGCCCGATCTGTTCTCGGTGAAGATCTGCAGCAGCAGGCCCTGCCCCTCGGTCGGCGCGCCGTCGATCAGGATGCGGTCGGCGCGCAGGCGCTGCAGGCTCTCGCCGTGGCCGGGCACGCGGCCGTCGAGCTGCTCGTAGTAGGTGTCCGGCGTGTCCTGGAACGCGACGCCCGCCTCGCGCATCGCCTCGACGGTGCCGAAGATGTCGTCCGTCGCCAGCGCGATGTGCTGGATGCCCTCGCCGCGGTAGTCCTTCAGGAACTCCTCGATCTGCGAGTGGTCGTCCTGGCTCTCGTTGAGCGGGATGCGGATCTTGCCGTCCGGGCTGGTCATCGCCCGCGAGAAGAGGCCGGTCTGCTGCGCCCTCGATGTCGAAGTAGCGGATCTCGCGGAAGTTGAAGATGCGCTCGTAGAAGCCGGCCCAGTGGTCCATGTGGCCGCGGTGCACGTTGTGGGTCAGGTGGTCGATGTAGGTCAGGCCGAGCGCCCGTCACGCCGCCTCGGCGCGCCGTCGATCGGGCGGAAGTCGACGTCGTAGATCGCCTCGGCGCCGTAGCGGTCGACCAGATAGAGGTTGGAGCCGCCGATGCCCTCGATGGCCGGGATGTTGAGCTCCATCGGCCCGACCGGCCCGCTCACCGGCTTGGCGCCGCGCTCGATCGCCAGCCTGCAGCGCCTGGCCGGCGTCCTTGACGCGGAACGCCATGGCGTTGGCCGAGGGCCCGTGCGCGGCGCGGAACGCCGCCGGCTGGCCGGCCGGCTCCATGTTGAGGATGAAGTTGATGTCGCCCTGCGCGAAGCGCAGCACGTTCTTCGAGCGGTGCCTGGCGACCGCGCGCGAAGCCCATCCGCTCGAACAGCTGCTGCAGCCGCGTTCGGGCTCCGGCGAGGTGAACTCGACGAACTCGAAGCCGTCGGTGCCGAGCGGATTGTCGAAGAGGTCGCCGGTCATGGTCTTGTGCCCTCCGGGGCGATCAGGCGGTCCCCGGCGATCACCTCGCCGGGCTCGATGTCGGACGTCTGCGCCAGCTCGCGATAGAGCGGCGCGAAGTCGGTCTCCAGCGTCAGCTTCAGCAGGCCCTCGAAGCTGTCGATGACGAAGTAGGCGCTCTGGAAGTCGTCGATCCGGTAGCGGGTGCGCATCACCCGCCGCATGTCGAAGGCGATCCGCGGCGGCTGCGGGATCTCCAGCGCATAGATGCTCTCGCCGTGGCTGGAGACGATGCCGGAGCCGTAGATGCGCAGGCCCTCAGGCGTGTCGGATCAGGCCGAACTCCACCGTGTGCCAGTAGAGCCGCGCCAGCCGCTCGATCGCGCCCAGCCGCGCGGCGCGCAGGCCGCCCTCGCCGTAGGCCTGCATGTAGTCGGCGAACACCGGGTCGCGACAGCAGCGGCACGTGGCCGAACATGTCGTGGAAGACGTCCGGCTCCTGCAGGTAGTCGATCTGCTCGGGCCGGCGGATGAAGCGCCCGGCCACGAAGCGGCGATGCGCCAGGTGGTCGAAGAACACTTCGTCCGGGACCAGCCCCGGCACGGCGACCACGCTCCAGCCGGTGAGCGCGGTCAGCCGCTCGGAGAGCTCGGCGAAGTCCGGGATGCCGGGCTTGGAGAGATGCAGGACGTCGAGGCCCTGCAGAAACGCCGGAACCGCGCGGCCCACCAGCTGCTCGGACTGCCGCGCGAACAGGCGGTCCCAGAGCGCGTGCTCGGCGCTGGTGTAGGCGCGCCAATCCTGCGGAATCGGTCCAGTCGTCCGCGGCGCCGGCGGGAAGTTTGGAGGCGGTCTGGGCCATGGGCAATTCTAGCGCGATCGCGTGGTCATCTCCGCTAGAATTCGCGAGAAACAGCAAGGCTCCCGCATGTTCCACCGCGCTGCAGAGCCGACGCAGGCAATTTCGATCCCACCCAGCCGCTTAGGCCCCAACGCAGGCTGATCCGGGCGCGCGCCGCAGGCGCCGTCTCAAGGTCACACGAAGAACACGAAGCAAGCAAAGCGCACGAAGCGCGGCTTCACCTCCGAGAGCGCCTTCGTGCCCTTCGCTTGCTTCGTGTTCTTCGTGTTAGGAAAGCGATGCCTGCGGCGCCGCCATGCTGGCGGGCTCTCGCGCCCCTTCAACTCGGTCCTGCCTGGGTCCCGTCTCGCGTCGGGATGCGCGGGTGATGCGGGCTACTTCAGGAAGAGCAGCGTCACTTCGTAGACGCCCCAGGCCCAGGCCAGGATGACCGCAGCGCCCAGCACCGCCTCGATACGCACACCGCGGTCGCTGGCGCGGCGGCCAGGCGTGCGGCGCACCTTCTTGCGCGGCGCCGTATCGGAGAGGTGCATCCAGGTGGGCGAATTCATTTGTGCCGCTCGGGGACAGTCAAGGTTACGTCCGCCCCGCCCTCGCAAGGTGCGCGCCGTCAGGGCTTCAGGTCGATGGCGGCGCGGTAGCTGCCGTCCATGTAGAAGGGCACCGAGCTGTGCTCGTGGACGATCTTCCACGCGCCGCGCACGCGCTTCAGCCCGAAGGTCTGGCGGCGCCAGAGGTCGATCACCTCGCCGTCGGTCTTGCGCCCGGTCATGTGGGTCAGGCAGCTCGCGAAGGCGACGTCGTCGCCGGCGGTGATCTTCAGGTCCTTGGTCTTCAGGCCGATCGGGCCGTCCCAGGTGGCGAACCAGCCGACCGAGGCCGGCCTTGCCAGCGGCGTTCTTCAGCGGCGGCGCCATCGAGTAGCTGACGAAGCCGGCGTAGCCGCTGGCCATCGTCGCGGCCACGTCCTTGGCGGTGATCGCGGCGTTGCGCGCCTCGATCGCCTGCTTGATCTCCTTTTCGGCGGCGGTCGGGGCCATCGTGGATCTCCGTCGTTCGACCCGAGGACGCTCGGGCGGCGTCCGCACCGACAGCCGGCCGGCGAACTATCGGTGCGAAACGGCCTCGGGCGCCGCGCCACGCGCCAGCTGGTCGAGGTGGTTGCGGATATGCGCGGCCTGCGCCGGCGTCGCCGCCAGCGCGATCGCCTGGTCGAACGCCTGCCTGCGCCTCGGCCGCGCGGCCGAGCTGCTTCAGGAGCGCGCCCTTCGCGCCGAAGTAGTTGAAATAGCTGGCCAGCGGCGCCTCCAGCGGCTCGATCATCGCCAGCGCCGCCTCCGGGCCGCGGACCTTGGAGACCGCGACCGCGCGGTTCAGCGTCACGATCGGCGACGGCTCCATCACCTCCAGCGCCTGGTAGAGCGCATCGATCTGCGCCCAGTCGACCTCGTCCGGGCTGGCGGCGCGGGCGTGCAGGGCGGCGATGGCGGCCTTCACCTGGTAGGGGCCGCGGCGGCGGTGGCGGATCGCCTTGTCGATCAGCGCCAGGCCCTCGCCGATCATGTCGCGGTTCCAGAGCCGCCGGTCCTGGTCGTCCATCAGGATGATCTGGCCCTCGGCGTCGAAGCGGGCCGCGGCGCGCGAGTGGTGCAGCAGCATCAGCGCCAAGAGGGCCATGATCTCCGGCTCGGCCGGGTAGAGCCGCAGCAGCAGCCGCGCGAGCCGGATCGCCTCGATCGGCAGCGAGGCGCGCTCGTCGTCGACCGCGCCGGCCGAATAGCCCTCGTTGAAGACCAGGTAGATCATCGCCGCCACCGCCGCGAGCCGCTCGGACCGCTCGACCGGACCCGGCGCCTCGAACGGCGTGTCGGCCTTGGCGATGCGGGCCTTGGCGCGGGTGATGCGCTGCTCCATGGCGCTCTCGCCGACCACGAAGGCGCGGGCGATCTGCGGCACGGTGAGGCCCGAGACGATCCGCAGCGCCAGCGCGATCTGCTGGGTGGCCGGCAGGTCCGGGTGGCAGCAGATGAACAGCAGCCGCAGCACGTCGTCGCGGTAGTGGGCGGTGTCGAGCCGCTCGGCCATCGGCGCCTCGACGTCGTCGAGGTCGGAGAGCTGGTCCTCGGCGGGCAGCTGGGTGTGGCGGCTGCGGCGGCGCACCTGGTCGATGGCGGCGTTGCGGCCGACCATGATCAGCCAGGCGGCGGCGTCGCGCGGCGGACCTTTCTCGGGCCAGGTCTTCAGGGCCCGCAGACAGGCGTCCTGGAACGCCTCCTCGGCGAGGTCGAGGTCGCGGAAATAGCGCAGCAGCGCGCCGACCGCCTGGGGACGGGCGGCCGTCAGCGCCGCGTCGATCCAGGCGAACTCGGTCATTCGGCAGCCGCGGCGTCCACCGTCGTCCCTTGCGCCAGCGCCCCGGGATAGAAGCTCCTGACCGGCCGTATCTCGTAGGCCCCGCCGGGATTGGCCTTGCCGAGGTCCCGGGCGACGGCGAGCGCCGCCTCGAGGTCCTCGCAGTCGATCAGGTAGAAGCCGAGCAACTGTTCCTTGGTCTCGGCGTAGGGACCGTCCAGCACCAGCGGCGGATCGGTGTGCTTGCGCAGCGTCGTGGCGGCGGTGGTCGGCATCAGACGCGCGGTCGGCCCGAACCGGCCCGCCTTCTCCAGCGGCGCATGGACGGCGCCGAGCCTGGTCATCACCTCATCATCCTGCTCCTTGGTCCAGGACATGACGGCGTCTTCGTCGTTGTAGCAGAGGAACGCATAGAGCATCGGTCGGACTCCTGGTGGCGTGGCGTCCCATCTAAGACGAACGCTGCGCCCCTGTCCCGACACGAGTCCCGCGACCCGCTCCTTCCCGCGAAGGCGGGCTTAGGTTTTTTGAGCCACGGCAAACACGGAAAACACGGAAAGAATCCAGGAGCCGAAAGGTCAGCCTTTCCGTGCCTTCCGTGTTTTCCGTGGCCAATTCTTCGCTTCGCGAAGCGTCGGCGCCCCCGCGGAAGGAAGCGAAGGCGCCGGCGCCCGACGAACGGCGCTAGAACCGTCCGGCGCGGAAGTCCTCGAACGCCTGGACCAGTTCGGCCTGGGTGTTCATGACGAACGGGCCGTGCTTGGCGACCGGTTCGCGCAGCGGCTTGCCGGCGACCAGGATGGCGCGGGCGCCGTTCGTCGAGCTCAGCTTCACCGCCTCGCCCGCCGAGAGCACGCCGATCCGGCCCTTGGCCAGCGGCTCGGCCGGATCGCCGACGCCCGCCTCGCCTTCGAAGACGTAGACGAAGGCGTTATGGCCGGCCGGCAGCGGGATGCTGGCCGCTGCGCCGGCGCCCAGCGTCAGGTCGAGGAAGATCGGCTGCGTCGCGCCCGGATCGACCGGGCCGCGCACGCCGGCGATCTCGCCGGCCAGCACGCGCGCCGTGACGCCGCCGCCAAGATCGGCCTGCGGCACCTGGCTCGCGGCGATGTCCTGGTAGCGCGGCGCGGTCATCTTGTCCTTGGCCGGCAGGTTCACCCAGAGCTGGAAGCCCTGCATCAGGCCGTGATCCTGCTCGGGCATCTCGGAGTGGACGATGCCGCGCCCGGCCGTCATCCATTGCACGGAGCCGGGACCTAAGAGGCCCTCGTTGCCGGCGTTGTCCTTGTGGCGCATGCGGCCGGCCAGCATGTAGGTGACGGTCTCGAAGCCGCGGTGCGGGTGGCTGGGGAAGCCGGCGATGTAGGCCTTCGGATCGTCGGAGCCGAACTCGTCCAGCATCAGGAACGGATCGAGGTCGGGCAGCGCCGGCTGGCCGATGACTCGGTTCAGCTTGACGCCGGCGCCATCGGTGGCGGGCATGCCGGCGCCGGTCCAGACCAGGCGGCGGCTGCGGGTGTCGGTATGGGTTTCGCTCATGGCGACTATCTAGGTCGCCGCAAGAGCAGTGCAAGAAGTCACCGGCGTTTCACTGAGGCACATTCAGTATACCGCTGCTGGGGCGCAGGATTGTCGGCGGCGCTTTGTTTGCCGCACTTGCGTGTCGAGCGCGATCGCCGCGGTGACGGCGAGGCTTCCGTTGCGTCGACCCGCGGCTTGGTTCATCCTCGCCAATTGGAAGGACGAGACGAGCTCCACGAGGGAGGCGCTCATGAGACTTCATCCGCTGCTGGGCGCCGCGCTGGCGGTGGCGATCGCCGGGCCGGCCGCTGCGGCGGTGACGGTGTTGGGCGACACCAACGCCACGTTGTGCTCGCGAGCCGCGTTCGCCGAGCGCGCCGACCCGGATTCCTTCAGGCTATGCACCACCGCGCTCGCGGAGGGGATGCTCGATCGCCGCGACCTGGCCGGCACCTACATCAACCGCGGCGTGCTCTACATGGTGCGGCTGGACTACAAGAACGCCCGGTCCGACTTCGAACAGGCGATCGTCATCGATCCGTCGCTGGGCGAGGCGTGGGTGAATCGCGGTGCGATCAACATCATCGACAAGCGTTACAAGGACGGCGTCTCCGACATTTCCAAGGGCCTCGACCTCGGCACCAACGAGCCGGCCAAGGCCTACTACAACCGAGGCGTCGCCTACGAAGGCATGGACGACGAGGCGTCGGCCTACCAGGACTACCAGGAGGCGACGGTTCTGCAGCCCAGCTGGGACCTCCCCAAGCAGGAACTGCTGCGCTTCACGGTGACGCGGAAGTAGGTCGGGCGTGCCGGGAGCGCGCAAGCACCGGCTGTCCGTCGTGGTCGGCGCGGTCGCCCTGCTGGGCCTCGCTCAGCCTGCCACTGCGTCGACCATCGTGGTAGGCGACACCTCGGCCACGATGTGCGCGAAGGCGGCGTCGCTGGGTCTGGCCGATGAGGAGTCGCTGCGGCTGTGCAGCCAGGCGATCGAGCAGAGCGGGCTCAACCAGCACGACCTCGTCGCCACCTATGTGAACCGGGGCAGCGTCTCGATGAACCGGCGCGACTATGCGGGCGCCCGCGCCGACTTCGAACATGCGATCAGCATGGACCCGACGGCCGGCGAGGCCTGGCTGGACCGCGGCGCGATCGACATCGCCGAGCACCGCTATCGCGACGGCATCGCCGACACCACCAAGGGCATCGAGCTGGGCGTGCGAGAGCCGGCCAAGGCTTACTTCAATCGCGCGGTCGCCTACGAGGGCGTCAACGACGAGCAGGACGCCTACCTCGACTACCAGGAGGCGATGGTCCTGCAGCCCGCCTGGGACCTGCCCAAGCACGAGCTGCTGCGCTTCACCGTCGTGCGGAGAGGGGCGACGGGGTAGGCAGCCGGCCACGCGCGCCACGATGATCTTCGACACCGAGACGCGCGTGGAGAACGATCCCCGCAAGCAGTTCAGAGAGCTGTGGGCCTAGCGCGGGTTCGTGCGAACCTTACGGCCGGTCCTTCAGCGGGATCTGCGCCACCTCGTCGGAGGTCAGCCGCCGGAGGCTGGTGGGGATGCAGCCTTCGTGGGTGGCGCGGACGCTGACGTTGAGGTCGATCGCGTGGCAGATCTGATCGTTGTTGTCGAACGGGTGCAGGATCAGCGGCTCGTTGCCGGAGGCGTTGCAGTCGGCGCTGAAGTCCATCCGGAAGACCTGGTTGCCGGCGGCGCGGAACAGCACCTCGCGGTGGCCGATCATCCGCGTGTTTTTCAACGAACCGAGGCGGAAGCAAGATTCGCCGGTCGAGGGCTGGGCGGCGACGACGGCGGCGGGCAGCGTGACGGCAAGCGCACCGGCCGCCACGGCGGCGCCGGCGGCGAGTCGCAGGGACAGAAGCTTCATCGGAGATCTCCTCTCGGAGCGTACTGACGGGACAAGGCGAACAACTATGCCAGGGACAGGCTGGTTTCCGCCAGGGGAGAAGCGCTCAGCTGAAGACTTCGACCAGTTCGGTTTCGGTCGGCCCGTCGGCGAGCCGCCGGCTCTGCACGAAGACCGACGCGAACGTGACCCCCGCCAGCGTGCCGACGACGACGCCGGGGAGTGTGAGGGCGACCCGCCCCCACCCCGGTCCCCGGCTCAACGGCAGCCCGGCGATCGCCAGCCCGATCTGGACCAGAGACTGAGCGACCATCAGCGCGGCGGCGAAGCCCAAGGCGAGCGCCGCCACCCGCCAGCGCAGACCGCGCAACAGCCGGACGCTGCGGGCGAAGGCGGAGGGCGCAAACCTGCGCTCAGCGACAGCCGCCATAGTCGCCACCCCGATAAACGGCAGCAGGACCAGTTCCAGGAAGATAACCGAGAATGCGAGCGCCGTGACCGCAGGCGGCGACAGCCAACGTCCCACCAGTGGCGTGATCAGGCTCGGCCAACTCAGAAGCAGGCTCACGCACACGGCGGTCGCGGCGCCCAAGGCGAGCGGAGCGGGCGCGAGCGTGTCCTGCCAGGCGCCGCGTTGGAGCACCTTCAGCGACACGGCGGCGACGAACGCGCTCATCGCCGAGCTGAAGACGAGACTGATCGCCGCCTTCAGCATGATAAATTCGACGGCGATGCGCAGGGTCCGCGGGGTGGTGATGTCCGCGCGCCACCACGGCAACCCGATCGCCACGCGGGGCGCGACGCCCAGCACCAGCACGCCGAGCACGAGCACCGGCCAGCCGCTCGCCAGCACGCGGCCAACATCGGCGAAGAGCCGGCCGAAAGAGAAGTCCGCGGCTGGATTGACGGAGAGCTCGGCCATGCGCCAACGCCTTAGACGCGAGCGCCGTTGTCTGTCACGCACACGCCTTGACCCCACGTCTCTGGCGCGTAGTCTCAGCGCGTTCTCCGGGGTGTCCCGCTCGAGGGGCTGAGAGGCGGCTGAGGCCGCGACCCGCCGAACCTGATCCGGGTCATGCCGGCGAAGGGAGGGAACGTGGGCCAGTCCGGTCCCGCTGACCGAACCAAGCTCAGGCTGGCCTCCTTGCGATGAAGGAGCCAAAGCCATGAACGTCCAAACCCCCATCTCGCACGACGATACCCACCGGCGAGCGGCCCGGCTCGCGCCGGGTCTGGGCCGAGGGCACGCTGCATCCCTGCGTCCGCGTGCCGTTCCGCGAGATCGCCGTGCACCCGTCGGCCGGCGAGCCGCCGCTGACGCTCTACGACACCGCCGGCCCCTACGGCGATCCGGCCGCGACGATCGACATCGAGCAGGGCCTGGAGCGCCGCCGCGACGCCTGGGTGCTGGCCCGCGGCGACGTCGAGGAAGTCGCGCCGCGCGCGGTGAAGCCCGAGGACAACGGCAACGCCCGCGGCCGCCATCTCGCGCAAGCAGTTCCAGGCGGGCCGCCGGCCGTTCCGCGCCAAGGCCGGCGCGGCGGTCACCCAGCTCGATTACGCCCGCGCCGGCATCGTCACGCCCGAGATGGAGTTCGTCGCGATCCGCGAGAACCTGCGGCGCGAGGCCGAACGCCGCGGTGATCCGCGACGGCGAGGACTTCGGCGCCTCGATCCCGGACTTCGTCACGCCCGAGTTCGTCCGCGACGAGGTGGCCCGCGGCCGCGCCATCATCCCGGCCAACATCAACCACGGCGAGCTGGAGCCGATGGCGATCGGCCGCAACTTCCTGGTCAAGGTCAACGCCAACATCGGCAACTCGGCGGTGCTCTCGGCCGGTCGAGGACGAGGTCGAGAAGATGGTCTGGGCGATCCGCTGGGGCGCCGACACCATCATGGACCTCTCCACCGGCCGCAACATCCACAACATCCGCGAGTGGATCATCCGCAACTGCCCGACGCCGCTCGGCACCGTGCCGATCTACCAGGCGCTGGAGAAGGTCGGCGGCGTCGCCGAGGACCTGACCTGGGAGGTGTTCCGCGACACCCTGATCGAGCAGGCCGAGCAGGGGGTGGACTACTTCACCATCCACGCCGGCGTGCGCCTGCCCTACATTCCGCTGACCGCCAGGCGCGTCACCGGCATCGTCTCGCGCGGCGGCTCGATCATGGCCAAGTGGTGCCTCGCCCACCACAAGGAGAGCTTCCTCTACGAGCACTTCGAGGACATCTGCGAGATCATGCGGGCCTACGACGTGTCGTTCTCGCTGGGCGACGGCCTGCGCCCCGGCTCGATCGCCGACGCCAACGACGCGGCGCAGTTCGCCGAGCTGGAAACGCTGGGCGAGCTGACCAAGGTGGCCTGGAAGCACGACGTGCAGGTGATGATCGAGGGCCCCGGCCACGTGCCGATGCACAAGATCAAGGCCAACATGGACAAGCAGCTGGCCACCTGCCACGAGGCGCCGTTCTACACGCTGGGGCCGCTCACCACCGACGTCGCGCCCGGCTACGACCACATCACCTCCGCCATCGGCGCGGCGATGATCGGCTGGTTCGGCACCGCGATGCTCTGCTACGTGACGCCGAAGGAGCACCTGGGCCTGCCCGACCGCGAGGACGTCAAGCAGGGGGTGATCGCCTACAAGATCGCCGCCCACGCCGCCGACCTCGCCAAGGGCCATCCGTCGGCGCGGTTCTGGGACGATGCGCTCAGCCGCGCCCGGTTCGAGTTCCGCTGGGAGGACCAGTTCAACCTCGGCCTCGACCCGGAGACCGCCCGCGAGTTCCACGACGAGACGCTGCCGAAGGAGGCCCACAAGGTCGCCCACTTCTGCTCGATGTGCGGCCCGAAGTTCTGCTCGATGAAGATCAGCCAGGAGATCCGCGACGCCGCGGCCGGCCAGAACGCGGTCGCCGAAGGCCTCGCCGAGATGGCCGAGAAGTTCAAGGAAGCCGGCGGCGAGATCTACGTGGAGGCGCAGGGCTAGCCGGACGCCGTGGCCGCGACGCGCCTCCACATCACCGGGCGTCCGGCTGCGGCGTCTCCACGCTGGGCGCGGCGCTGGCGCGGCGGCTGGGCGCGGCGCACCTCGACACCGACGCCTTCTACTGGCTCGCCACCGATCCGCCGTTCCAGACCTCGCGGCCGATCCCCGAGCGGCTGGCGATGCTGGAGGCGGCGTTCGCGGCGGCGCCGGGCGGCTGGGTGCTTTCCGGCTCGCTCGACGGCTGGGGCGACCCGCTGATCCCGCGCTTCGAGCGGGTGATCTTCCTCACCGCCCCGACCGAGCTGCGCCTGGCGCGCCTCGCCGAGCGCGAGCGCCGCCGCTACGGCCCCGCGATCGAGCCCGGCGGCCCGCTGCACGCGCCACCACCTGGACTTCATGGCTTACGCCGCGGGCTACGACACCGGCGTCTTCACCGGCGCCCTGCGCGGCCGCCACCTGGCCCGCCACGAAGCCTGGCTGGCCGCATCCTGCCCGGTGGCTGCTTGGACGGCTCCAGCCGACCGAGGCGCTGGCGGACGCGGTTATCGGAGTGTGAAATCTCTCCCCCGCAGCGGGGGTCCACGAAGTGGTGGAGGCGGTACGCGCCGTACGACGCTGGCGATCTGCACGGTCCAGTTCCGACAGATCGGCACGCTGCAACGTACCCTCTCCGTCCGCTGCGCGGACCCTCCCCCTGCGGGGAGGAGTTAAGCCCGCTTGCCTCCCGCGGCGGAAATGCGGTCAACTGAACGTTGGTTAGGAAACCTGCGAGGCGAGCGTGGCGGACGGGTCGAGGTTTGAGCGGGCGCCGATGGCGGGCGAGGTCGACGCGGTGGTGGTCGGGGCCGGGTTCGGCGGCATGTACATGCTGCACCGGCTGCGCGAGCTGGGCGTCTCGGTGCAGGGGTTCGAGGCCGGCGATGGGGTCGGCGGCACCTGGTACTGGAACCGCTATCCGGGCGCGCGCTGCGACGTGCCGAGCCTCTTCTACTCCTACACCTGGGACGAGGGCCTGCAGAAGGAGTGGCGCTGGACCGAGAAGTACGCCGCCCAGCCGGAGATCCTCGCCTACGCCAACCACGTCGCCGACCGCTTCGACCTGCGGCCGCTGATCGCCTTCGAGACCCGCGTCGTCGCCGCCGAGTTCGACGAGGCGGCCGATCGCTGGACGGTGACCACCGACCGCGGCGACGCGCTCAGCGCTCGCTGGCTGATCATGGCGACCGGCTGCCTTTCGACGCCGCGCGCGCCGCCGATCCCCGGCGTCGAGAGCTTCGAGGGCGCGACCTACCACACCGGCGCCTGGCCGCATGAGGGCGTCGATTTCACCGGCAAGCGGGTGGCGGTGATCGGCACCGGCTCGTCGGGCATCCAGTCGATCCCGCAGATCGCCAAGCAGGCCGCGCAGGTCACCGTCTTCCAGCGCACCGCCAACTACAGCGTGCCGGCCAACAACACGCCGCTGACCGAGAAGGACATCGAAGACTTCTGGAAGATGTATCCGGCCTACATCGGCATGGTGAAAGGCCCGGGCATGGGTTTCGGCGGCAATCCGGCCAACGCGCTGGCCGCGACGCCCGAGGAGCGCCAGCAGCGCTACGAGGAGTTCTGGGGCGTCGGCGGCGCGGGCTTCCTGGCCGCCTGGGGCGGCATCATCACCGACATCGAGGTGAACAACGAGGCCGCCGACTTCGTGCGCGGCAAGATCGGCCGAGACGGTGCAGCGACCCGAAGGCGGCCGAGGTGCTGAAGCCCCGCGACCATCCGATCGGCACCAAGCGCATCTGCGTCGATATCGACTACTTCGAGACCTACAACCGCCCGAACGTGACGCTGGTGAACCTGCGCGAGACGCCGATCGAGGCGATCGAGCCGCATGCGGTGCGCACCAGCGAGGCGACCTATGAGGTCGACGCCATCGTCTTCGCCACCGGGTTCGATGCGATGACCGGCACGCTCTTGGCGATCGACCCCAAGGGCGTCGGCGGGCGGCCGTTGAAGGACGCCTGGGCCGAGGGGCCGAAGGCCTACCTGGGTCTGGCGGTCGACGGACTTCCCCAACATGTTCCTGATCACCGGGCCGGGCAGCCCCAGCGTGCTCTCCAACATGATCAACTCGATCGAGCAGCACGTGGAGTGGATCCGCGACTGCGTGGCCTTCATGCGCGACAACGGCCTGACCCGCATCGAAGCGCGAGCCGGAGACGCAGGAAGCCTGGGTGGCGCACGTGCGCCGGGTCGCCGACAAGACGCTCTTCCCGCGGGCGGCGTCCTGGTACATGGGCGCCAACATTCCCGGCAAGCCACGGGTGTTCATGCCCTACATCGGCGCCGGCTACCGCCAGAAATGCGCCGACGTCGCCGCCGCCGGCTACGACGGCTTCGCGCTCGGCGAAGGAAACAGTCGATGTACACGCTCCCGGATAGGTTCGAGTTCCTCTCCGACGCCTGGATCGACGAGGCCCGCCGCTTCCTCGAGCGGGCCTGCGAGCAGCGCAAGGCCGAGCTGGCGCCGTTCTCGCTCTCCGAGCGCTTCGCCGATGCGCCGCCGCACCTGGAGCTGCCGGACAACGTCGGCGCCTGGACCGCGCGCTACGACGGCGAGGCGATGACCGTCGCGCGCGGCTTCGATCCGGCCGCCGACGTGACGGTGGAGGGCGACTACCAGGCCGGCCTCGCGGGCGGCCAGTTCATCGGCATGCTGGCGCCGGGCGCGATGAAGAACCTGCGCCGCGAAGTGGCGGCCATGCACGGCAAGGACGCCCTGAAGATGAAGGGCCGGATCGAGAACGCCGCGGCCGGCGAGATCCTGGCGCTGCTGCACGACCACCAGGGCCGCCGCACCGTCGAGAACCCGGACCTCGCCCACCGCGCCGCAGCCCAGGGCCTCACGCGCCACATCCGCGAGATGGAGGAGCAGGGCTACACGGTGATCGAGCGGGCGATCTCGCCGGAGTTCGCCGACGAGGTGCGCGCCGCGACGCTGCGCGCGCTGCTGCCGCACCAGAGCTTCTCGATGAACTGGATGCTCTACCACGGCCGCGAGTTCGAGCAGCTGATCCAGAACCCGATGCTGATGACGCTGATCGACGCCTCGCTGGGCCGTGGCGCGGTGATCGCCTCGTTCTCGTCGATCAAGAAGGGACCGGGGTCCGGCGTCATCCCGCTGCACACCGACTACGCCCACGTGCCCGAGCCATTCCCGGAGTTCTCGCTGACCGGGGTCGGCGTCTGGGCGCTGGAGGACTGGACGGTGGCGTCCGGCCCCACCTGGATCGATCCCCGGCAGCCACCGCGAGCGCCGCAATCCGCGGCCGGGCGAGAACCTGCCGGGTCAGGGCGTGCCGATCGAGATGCCGAAGGGCTCGGTGGTCTATTTCCACAAGGCCGTCTGGCATTGGCAGGGCGACCGCACCGAGCCCGGCGACCGGGTGACGCTGCACGCCCACTTCAATCGCGGCATCCTCAGGAGCCTCGAGCCCAAGAAGACCGACGTGCAGATGCTGCACCGCAACTCGCCGCGGCTGGGCGAGATGCTGGGCGAGGACGACTGGTTCGACAAGATGAGCGCCCAGGGCCGCGACTACGGCCGCTTCGCCTACATGAACAAGCTGCACGCCTTCACCGAGCAGAAGAAGCAGGCGATCCTGGCGGGCGCTTAGCGGGTTATCGGGCTTCTCGGCGCCGGCCGCCTAGCGTTCCCCTCCCCCTTGCGGGGAGGGGTTAGGGGTGGGGGTGTCAGCTCGTAGTCCGCCAACTGGCACGCTCGACGCGACAATCCCATAGACCCAGCTTGCACCCCCACCCCCGACCCCTCCCCGCAAGGGGGAGGGGAGAAGCGTGCTCACGATCCGGTCTGGTCTAAGCCTCGCCCGCCGCGGCGTCGGCGGCCAGCGACGCGGCGACGGCGTCGGGCGGCACGCGGAGGCGCTCGTCGCCGGCCAGCACCTCGCGCAGCTCCGCCATCGCGGCCGCGTCGGCGCGGCTGGAGATCGGGCCAGGCGGTCGATCAGCGCCGTTTCCTGCATCCCCCGCTCGTCCTTCGCGAGCCCGTACCAGCCCCAGGGCAGCAGCTCGATCTTCTGCAGCGCCGCCAGATCCTGGAAGAGGTCGCCGTAGACCTCGACCAGGCCCCACATCGGCGTGCCGGCGACGCCGAAGCTCATCGGGTCGGCGCCGGTGCGGCAGGCGCGCCAGGCGTCGCCGCCGACCAGGAAGGCGTCGCGCGGCACGTCCAGCGTGTCGATCCCGAGCTTGAAGTGGCGCCGTTGCGCGTCGTCGACCTGCGCGTCCACCAGCACCCAGCGGCGGGCGGCGGCGTCCCAGTATTCGCCGACCCAGTGGTCCACCCGCTTGCCCGGCGCGAAGTAGGTCGCAAAGCCGCAGCGAGCCCGCGCCGGCACGCCCTTGGCCCGCATGATCGCCACGAACAGCGTCGCGAAGTGGCGGCAAACGCCGATGACGCGGCGCTCCGGCGCGCGCGGTTCGGCGAGCGGGCGCGGATCGAGCCGCGCCGCCTGGCCAAGCATGGCGGCGGCGCCGTGCAGCTGCTTCTCGAAGGCCCGCTCGGGTGGCGTCGAGGCGCCGTAAAGCCCCGTCAGCCCCTCGTGGATCAGCAGGCCCTGCACGAGCCGCACGACGCCGGCGACCTCGTCCGGCGCCGCGTCGGCCAGCCCAGCCGCCTCCCCGTCCAGCGTCGTGAAGACGCCGGGCGTCGGCGTAGTCGGCCAGCAGCTGGTCTTCGGGCGTCGCGTCCATGCCGCCACCATCGCGGCGGCCGGGCACGCGCATGGCAGCAGCTAGCCCATCGCCTTGATCTTCGCGGCGCCGAGGAAGTCGCGCTTGCCGACCGGGACGCCCAGGTGGCGGAGGATGTCGTAGGCGGTGGTGGCGTGGAAGAAGAAGTTCCCGTAGGCGAAGGTGAAGAGGTAGTCGCGCGCCGTGAACGTCATCGCCCCGCGCGGCGTCGCCAGCTTCACGTCGTCGTCGGCGCCGACGGTGATGTCGCCGGGCTTCACGCTGTCGAGGTAGGCGACCGCGGCGTCGACCGCCTTTTTGCAGCCCGCCAGCGTCTCCAGACCCTCGGCGCGCGGGTAGCTCTCGCCGCGCAGTGTCGCCACCGCGCCGGCCGAATGGGAGATCGACTGCATCACCTGGAAGGTGAACGGCTGCATGTCCTCGAAGAGGCGCGCGCCGATCACGTCGGCTTCCGCCAGCGCGCCCGAGCCGCAATGCGCCTCGCCCTTGGCCAGCACGCCCGAGAGCGCCGCAAGGTACTGGCGGAAGACGCCGACCGAGACGTCGTAGAAGGAAAATGGCACCGGAGGCTCCTGGAATGGATGGTTTGAAATCGGGGGCGCTCTAGCAGGCGCGCGCCCGCGTCGTCGAGCGTTGACGCGCCAGCGCGCCAGGCGCATCGCTGCGCCGAAGAGGCCCCGCCGTGTCCGCCGCATCATCCAAATCCGCCGCCGAGCTCGACGCCGGGACGCTGGCCGAGCGCTGGTTTGCGCTGGCCGAGACCGGAGACCTGCGTGGGCTCGCCCGCTCGATGGCGGTCGGCAAGGGCCGGTTGCATGCGGCCCGCACGGTGATGGAGCGCTCGCACGATCGCTACGCCGCCTTCCAGGCCGCGCTCGTGGGCGGGCTGGCCTCGCCCCAGCGCCGCATCCGCTTCGAATGCGCCCATGCGCTCGACCAGTTCGGCGATGCGGCGACCCGTCCGGCCCTGGCGCGGCTGATGGACGACCCGGTTCCGCGCGTGCGCTGGATGGCGATGCATGCGCTGAGCTGCCACGCCTGCGGCGAGAAACCGGACGCACTCGAAGTATCGATCCGTGAGCGGATCATCGAAGCGGCCGCCGGCGATCCGAGCCCGCAGGTGCGCCGCCATGCCGCCGTCGCGCTCGGCCTCGCTCACGAGGTGAGCGCCGCGCCAGTGTTGGAGGCGATGCTGGGCCGCGAGACCGACGCCAAGACCCGCCGCATGGCGGCCTGGGCGCGCAGCGAGCTCTCGCGGTCTGCCAAAGCCGCGGCAGCCGGTCTATAGTCAGCGCTGACAACAAACGAGGGTCAGGGAGAAACGGCGATGGCGGTGCTGGAGAAGGACCTCGAGGCCCCGGCCGACGTGAAGCACGGCGATCTGGCGATGGCCGACGGCGTGCGGATCCACTGGATGGAGGCGGGCGAAGGCCCGCCCGTCGTGCTGCTGCACGGCTACACGAGCTGCTGCGACGCAGGCTGGTTCGCCAACGGGGTCGCCAAGGAGCTGGCGCGCGACCACCGGGTGATCGGCATCGATGCGCGCGGCCACGGCCGCAGCGAGAAGCCGCACGATCCGGCCAAATATCCAGGCGACGCGATGCCGGCCGACGTGATCGCGGTGCTGGACCACCTGGGCGTCGGCAAGGCGCACTTCCACGGCTACTCGATGGGCGGCGGCATCGTCGCGCACCTGCTGGCGCGCCATCCGGACCGCTTCATCAGCGCCAGCTTCGGCGGCTCGGGCGTGCGCGAGGAGGACGAGGCGCGGGCCAAACAGGCGGCCGAGCTCGACCCGCAGGGGCACGATCCTCAGCAGGCGGAAGGTCAGCGGACTTTGCGCGAGCGGGCCGACCGCGACGACAAGGCGCTGGCCTGCGTGCAGGAGGGCCGGCAGGCCAAGCCCTCGACCGCGCCGCCGCTCGACCTCACCACGATCGACTTTCCGATCCAGGCGATCAACGGCGAGTTCGACGCGCCGGTCTCCAAGACCCAGCGGCTGGCCCGCGAGGCGAAGCACTTCACCAACGTCATCCTGCCCGGACGCGGCCACAACACGGTGACCACCTGGCCGTTCACGCCGCGGCTCTACGTCGACCTCGATCGCGAGCTTCGTTCGCGCTCACGATCCGAAGTAGCCCTGAGTGCCTGGGGGCGTGCTGAAGGCTGGCGACCGCATCGAAGACCGTACGCTGACGGACGAGGACTGGACGGAAGCCGAGCTTCCCGACACCACTTTCGTCGGCTGCACGATCGAGGACACGGCCTTCGCTTCCACCGTGCTGGAGGGGGCGCGGTTCGAGCGCTGCCGGCTGATCCGCTGCCGCTTCCAGCACGCCGACCTGCGCGAGACGGTGTTCGAGGACTGCCAGTTCGCCGATCCGGCCCGGCAGGCGGGGCCGCGGTTCGCGTTCACCCGGCTGGAGGGCGCGAAGCTGGCGCGCTGCGACCTCACCCACGCCCGCTTCGAGGGCTGCGAGCTCTATGACGTGCGCTTCGCCGCCTGCAACCTGACCGGCGCAGCCTTCTCGCGGGTCAGCTTCGGCCGGACGTTCGGCCGCAAGGTCGAGCGCATCGCCGCCGAGCTCACCGACTGCAACCTCGAGCTCGCCGATCTGGCCGGCGCGCGGCTGCCGGGCGCATCGCTGGCCCGCAGTCGCCTGCGCGAAGCCGACCTCACCGGCGCCGACCTCGAAGGCGCCGACCTCAGCGGCGCCGACCTCTTCCAGGCCATCGTCGACGACGCGAAGCTGGCCGGCGCCGACCTGCGCGGCGCCGAGGTGAGCGGCCTCGACCTGCGGCGCCTGGCCTCCTACCAGGACCTGAAGATCAACCCCGACCAGCAGTTCCGCCTGCTCGACGCCATGGGCGTCGACGTCCAGCCGGAGTGAACGGGCGGCCGTTGACAGGCCCCGCAACCGGCGCGAAGCTTTGCGCCTGGGCAGATACGGCCCGCCGTCTGCGACCCTTCGGGTTGGTGAACGTATCGCACGTCCCGCTTCCGCCTTTGCCTGGCGAACGGGGTCGGTAACGCAGACGCCGGCTTGCCTCTCGTTCGCCACGCAAGGGACGCCGCCATGCGCGACTATCGCGATGCGAAAACGATGGCCAAGGGGCTGCGGCGCAGCCTCGCCGACCTCGGAACCGAGCTCACCCACAGCCAGAGCCTGGAACTGATCGCCCAGGCGTTCGGCTACGACAACTGGAACATCCTCGCCGCCAGGATCGAGACGACGCGGCCGGCGGCGGCGGGCGACAAGCCGGCCGGCGAGCAACCGCTGACCTGCGCGTTCTGCTGCAAGCCGCAGCAGGATGTGAAGCTGCTGATCGCGGGGCCGGGCACGGCGATCTGCGACGAATGCGTCGCCCTCTGCGACGGCGTGGTGGACGACAGTGAAGTCGAGCGCCATCTGAGCGACCTGTCGCCCGAAGCGGACCCCGTCGCGACGCTGGAGGCCAGTCTCGCCGGCTACACGACCGAGCAACTGGCCGCCTATCTGGCGCGCGCCGAAAAGCGCCTCGCCAAATCGCGGCTGGCGATCGATGGCCTCGATGGCGACGGCGCCGATCTGCCGAACTGGATTCGGGCGCAGACCAAGCCCGAGAAGGCGAAGACCCGCGCCCGGCTGGCGGCGCAGTTGGCGAAAGGCCGCAACGCGAGCGAGATCGTCGCCCGCGTGCTGGCGGCCAGGCCGTGACGGGCGCCGCACACGCCGCCCCCACGGACGCCAGAACGGCATGGCGGACTGCGTGGGGCGCACCGGCCCGCTGGGCGAAGCGGCGCTGGGACGCGCCGATCACCCAGTGCGCGCGCCTGCTGCCGGAAGCCTGCCCGAGGCTGACGGCAGCGCTCGTGGTGCTCATCCTCGCCAACGCCGTCATTCCGGCCGCGACCATCGTCGCCACCGGCCTGATGATCGGCTCGCTCAGCGCCACCGTTCACGCGGGCCTTGCGAGCCCGGCCGGGCATCGGACGCTGGCGACGCTCGGCGCCTGGGCCGCGCTGATGATGCTGGGCGAGATGGAGCCTCGCCTGCTGACCGCCGCTGCGGCCTCGGCCGCCTCGCGGGTGGAAAGCCGCGTCCAGGAGCGGGTGATCGCGGCGCTGAACCGGCCCTGGTCGATCGCTCACCTGGAGAGCCCGCGCACTGCCGATCTGCTGTCGCAGGTCTCAGGCCTCGGCGTCGGCGCGGTGGGGCCGGGGCTGGCGGTGTCGGGGCTGGTGACGAGCCGCATCCCGATGATCCTGCGCAGCCTCGTCTCCGGCGCGCTGCTGCTCGTCTACAGCTGGCCGCTGGCCCTGCTGCTGGCCGCCGTGCAGGTGTTCTTCGTGCGCCAGATCCGGCGCGGCTGGGTCGCGGACGCCCAGAACCTGCTCGGCAAGACCGACGCGGTGCGCCGCGCCGACTACTACCGCGACCTGGCGCTGGGGGCCGGCACGGCCAAGGAGATGCGCGTGCTCGGACCTCGCCGGCTGGCTGGACGCGCGGCTGCGGCGCGAGTCGATGACCAGCCTCATGCGGCAGTGGAAGGCGCACCGGTGGAATGCGCTCGGCGGCGTCGTGGGTGCGACCGCCGCGGGCCTGGCCGGGCTCGTCGTCTACGGCGTGCTGGCGCGCGACGCGGCGAGCGGCGTCATCACCATCGGCGCGCTGGTCATCTATCTGCGCGCCGCCCAGGCGATCGGCGGCTGGGGCGCTCAGCAACGCCGACTACCAGATCGAGTACGGCTGCGCGGCGCTGCCGGCGCTGCGCGAGCTGGAGGCGATGACTGCGGCCGGCGCCGAGGCCGCGCCGAAGCGGCTGGCCGCCGACGCGCCGGCCCGCGAGATCCGCTTCGACGACGTCTCGTTCGCCTACGCAGACGGCGCGCCGGTGCTGCGTGATCTCTCGCTCGCCATTCCGGCCGGCTCGTCGCTGGCGATCGTCGGCCTGAACGGCGCCGGCAAGACCACCCTGGTGAAGCTGCTGGCGCGCCTCTACGACCCCACCGGCGGCGCCATCAGCGTCGACGGCGTCGACCTGCGCGAGGTCGATCCCGCCGCCTGGCGGGCGCGCATCGCGGCGATCTTCCAGGACTTCCTGCGCTTCGGCCTCTCGGCGCGCGACAACGTCGGCTTCGGCGGCCTCGGCGCTGCTCGACGACGAGGCGGCGCTGGCGCGGGCGGCCGAGAAGGCGGGCGTGCTGGATCGCATCCGCGCGCTGCCGAAGGGCTGGGAGACGCCGCTGATGCGGCAGTTCACCGACGGCGCCGACCTCTCCGGCGGCGAGTGGCAGCGGGTCGCGCTGGCCCGGGCGTTCATGGCGGTCGAGGCCGGCGCGCGGCTGCTGATCCTCGACGAGCCCACCGCCGCCCTCGACGTGCGCGCCGAGGCCGAGCTCTACGACCGCTTCCTCGACCTGACGCGCGGCCTCACCACCATCCTGATCTCGCACCGCTTCTCCACCGTCCGCCGCGCCGACCGGATCTGCGTGATCGAGGCCGGCTCGGTGCTGGAGCTGGGCTCGCACGCCGAGCTGATGGCGCTGGGCGGCCGCTACGCCGAGCTCTTCACGCTGCAGTCGCAGCGCTTCGCCGAGGCGGAGGCCGCTGGATGAAGGGCCTGGAGCCGTTCGCAGCGCCGCTGCGCGTCACGGCCACGGTCGCGAAGCTCGGGTTCGGCGCCGCGCCGGCCCGGGTCAGCCTCGCGCTCGTCGCCGAGCTGCTGGGCGCGGGCTTTCGGCTTAGCCTCGGCCTACGCGATCAAGTTCGTCGTCCAGGCGGCGGTCGCGCACGATGCGACGCGGCGCGCGTCTGGGCCGCCGCCGCGCTGGCGCTGCTGGCCGCCGCCGGGGCGGTCGCCTACCTGGTCTACGCCAGCCTGCTGCCGAAGATGATCGAGGTGGTGACGCTGCAGCTCGACCACGAGCTGATCCGGCTCGCCAACCGCATCCCGACCCTCGAGCACCACGACCGCCCTGCCTTCGCCGACAAGCTCGAGCTGGTGCGGCAGGGCCGCCAGTCGATCGCCGGCAGCGTGCAGATCATCGGGCTCTCGGCACGGACCGTGGTCATGGCGCTCGGCGCGGTCGCGATCATGGCCAGCATCGACCTGCGCTTCCTGCTCCTGCCGCTGTTCGCCATCCCGCGCGTCTTCGCCGGCATGCGGGCGCAGAAGCTGACCAAGGACTCGCAGGACGCCTTCGCCGAGCCGCTGCGCCTGCGCGCCCACATCTACAGCCACATCGCCTCGGCCGCGGCCGGCAAGGAGATCCGGGTGTTCGGCCTCGAGCCGGCGCTGAGCGAGCGCTTCGACGCCCTGACGCAGCGCATCCGCCGCGAGCGCGACCGGGCCAACTGGGGCGGCGCCGGCTGGCTGATGCTCGGCGACGCCGCCTTCATGGCGGCCTACGTCGCGGCGATCGGCTGGGTGGTGATCCGCGCGGCGCGCGGCGAGATCGGCGTCGGCGACGTGGTGCTGACCGCCACGATGGCCGGCGCCCTGGTCGGGGCGATCGCCATGGTGGTGATGATCGGCCAGTACCTGCCGTTCATGCTGCTCACCATCGAGCGCTTCCACTGGCTGGAGGACCTCGCGCAGGCGCGAGCCGACAGCGCCCGCGGCAAAGACGCCGCCGCCGCCCGCGCTGTCGCGCGGCATCGAGCTCGACGCGGTCTCCTTCGCCTATCCCGACCGCGAGGTCGCGGCGCTGAGCGACATCTCGCTGAGCCTGCCGGCCGGCGCGGTGATCGCGCTGGTGGGCGAGAACGGCTCGGGCAAGTCGACGCTGGTCAAGCTGCTCTGCGGCTTCTACCGGCCGACCGGCGGCCGCATCCTGGTCGACGGCGCGGACCTCGCCGACATGCCCATCGAGGCCTGGCGCGGACGGGTCTGCGCCGCCTTCCAGGACTACGCCAACTTCGAGTTCCAGATGCACGAGAGCGTCGGCGTCGGCGAGCTGGCGCAGCTCGGACGCAGGGACCGCGTGGCCGGCGCGCTCGGGCCGGGCCGGCGGCGCGGCGCTCGCCGAGCTGCAGCCGGGCGGCCTCGACACCATGCTCGGCCGCAAGTGGGGCGGCGCCGAGCTCTCCGGCGGCCAGTGGCAGAAGCTGGCGCTGGCGCGGGCCCTCTTCCGCGAGCAGCCGCTGCTGGTGGTGTTCGACGAGCCCACCGCCGCCCTCGACGCCGCCGCCGAGCACGAGATGTTCGCCCGGTTCGCCGCGGAGGCGCGGTCGGGCGGGGCGGCCGGCCGCGTCACCCTGATCGTCTCCCACCGCTTCTCCACCGTCCGCATGGCCGACGCCATCGCGGTGATCGACAAGGGCCGGCTGAAGGAGTTCGGGACGCCACGAGGCGCTGATGGCCAGGGGCGGCCTCTACGCCGAGCTCTTCGAGCTGCAGGCGAAGGCCTACCGCTGAGCTAGCCGCCGCGGCGGCCGTCAGGAAACCCTTGACGCCACAGATCCGTCAGGGATTACCTGACTGTCAGGAATCACCTGACGGAGTATCGCAATGTCCGAAACCGCCCCCGAGACCAAGCTGCCGCCGCCCTACGAGGGCAAGGGGCCGCTGCACTGCTCGTTCTGCCTGAAGTCGCAGCATGAGGTGCTCAAGCTGATCGCCGGGCCGGGCGGCATCTTCATCTGCGACGAGTGCGTCGGCCTCTGCAACGGGATCATCGCCGGCACCTGGCAGCCGTCGAGCGGCGACGCCGACCGCTTCAAGATCGGCAACATCGCCACCGAGACGCTGCTGGCGCGGCTGAAGCCGATCGAGCTGACCCTGCAGGGCATGGGCAACCAGCTGCAGACCGTGGTCGAGGAGCTGCGCGGTCGCGAGGTGAGCTGGGCGCGGATCGGCGAGGCGCTGGGCGTCTCGCGACAATCGGCCTGGGAACGCTTCTCCTGACTGCGTCCGCCGCCGCGCCGGCCGCCAAGACCGGCCCGATCACCTTCGTCGGCCTCGCACTGGCGCTCGCCGGGCCGGGGCTGGTGGCCCTCGCCTCGCGGGCGGCGGCGCATGGGCGGCCGACGACGCTCGCCATCGCCACGCCATGGCTGGCGATCTTCGCAGGTGCTGATCGCGGCGGTCTGGGCGATCGCCCGCTTCGGCGAGGGGCTGGGGCTCGGCGCCCTCGGCTTCGGGCGCATCGGCTGGCTGACGCTGCCGATCGCCGTGGTGCTGGCGGCGTTCTTCATCTTCGTGTTCGGGCCGGCGGCCTACTTGTTCCTGGTGGCGACGCACCTGGGCTCGTTCGGCGGCGGCGAGAGCACGCTGGCGCTGCTCGCCGCGGTGGTTCCTGATCCTCGACATCGTGATCGTGGCGGCCGGCGAGGAGTGGCTCTACCGCGCCTACGCGATCGAACGGCTGCAGGCGCTGGTCGGCCGGCCGTGGCTGGCGGGCGCGCTGTCGCTCGCGGCGTTCGGCCTCGCCCACCTGCCGCTCTGGGGACCGGGCGTGGCGCTGACCACGCTGGTCTCCGGCGGCGTCTTCACCGCGCTCTATCTCTGGCGGCGCGACATCACCGCACTGATCCTCGCCCACGTCATCACCGACCTCTACGGCCTCGTGGTGGTCCCGTCGCACTAGCTTGCTTCGACCCGCGTCGAAACGTTGCTGACACGCCTTCCGACCGAACGGTGTATGGTGACGGCTGGTCATGGGCCTCTGGTTGCCAGATCGGCGGGGATTCGGTGCGGGACTGGTCGCCGCCTGGCTGGCCGCGCCCGGCGCGCGGGGCCAGGAGATCGACGTCGGCGGCGAGGCCAGCCGGGTGCCGTTCCACACGCCGCAGGTCACCGAGCAGGGCTACAAACCGCCCACCGACCTGAAGACGATTGTCGACATCTACAAGCGGATGACCGGGCCGGTGCGCGTGCAGGGTGAAGGCCCGTTTCCGTTCGTAGTGGATACCGGCGCGAACCAGTCGGTGGTCTCGGACGAGATCGCCGCCAAACTCGGCCTGAAGGTGGGCGATCCGCAGCCGCTGAACGGGGTCGCGGGCGTTCAGATGACCCCGACGGTGAGCGCCAGCCTGCAGTTCGGCGGCCGCGCGGCGCACGACGTGACCCTGAGCGTGCTGCCGGCCGCGTCGATCGGCGGGCCCGGCATGCTGGGGCTCGACCAGCTCGACGGCGCGCGGCTGACGCTGGATTTCGGCCGCGAGCAGGTGACCATCGATGAAGGCCCGGAGCTGCCGGGCGGCGGCGACGCCTTCCGCATGCGGGCCCGCCGCCGCGACGGCCAGCTGACGCTGGTCGACGCCAACCTCGCCGGCATCCCGGTGACCGCGTTCCTCGATTCCGGCGCGCAGGACACCATCGGCAACATGGCGCTGCGCGAACTGGCCATCACCCGCTATCCGCTGACCCCGATCCAGCAGGTGCCGATCGTCAGCGTCACCGGCCAGACCATCGACGCCGAGTTCGCCGACCTGCCGAGCCTGCGCATCGGCGGCGTGACGCTGCCGAACTGGCCGGTCGCCTTCGCCGACCTGCACATTTTCCGCATGTGGGACTTGACCCGCGCGCCGGCGATCCTCATCGGCGTCGACGTGATGAGCCGCTTCGAGACCATCTGCCTCGACTTCCGCCACGACCAGGTGGCCTTCCGGCTGCCGTCCGACCGGTTCGGGGCCTGAGGCGCAAATGGACGCCGCGCTCCGCCCGCTCGCCACCGTCGAAGCCCGCGGCGGTCCGCGCGAGCGTGGCCTGGCGATCGGACGGGCGCTCGCCCAGCCGATCGCCGGGCACGTGGCGGCGCTGAAAGGCGCGCTGCCGGCCTGGGTGCAGCCGGCGGACGGCTATCTCGCCGACCTGCTGGCCGAGACCGACTTCAGGCGCGCCATCCGCGAGCACACGCCCGACCTGATGACCGAGCTCGAGGCGACCGCCGAGGCCGCCGGCGTGAGCGCGGACGATCTCTTCGCCCTGCAACTGCTCGACGAGGAGTGGGCCTACCGCGTCCGCCGCAGCGCCGCGCGCTCGCCGCAGAAGTGCAGCAGCTCTGGCGATCGTGGACGCATCGGGCCCCACCTGGATCGCCCAGAACATGGACCTCGGCTGCTACACCGACGGCTTCCAGGCGCTGCTGGAGATCGACGACGGCGAGGACGCCCGCGGCGCTGGTCTTCACCACCGCCGGCATGCTGGGGCTGCTGGGCGTCAACGCCGCCGGGGTCGGGGTGTGCGTCAACTCGCTGCCGCAGCTGCCGTCGGCGCCGGAGGGCCTGCCGGTCGCCTTCGTGGTCCGCCGCCTGCTGCAGGCGGGTTCGGCCGAGGAGGCGTGGCGTCTCGTCCAGACGCTGCCGCACGCCACCAACCAGCACTACGTGATCGCCGGCCCTGGCGCCGTGCGCTCGTTCGAGGCCAGCGCCGCGGGCGTGACGGAGTATCTGCCGCCCGACCCGGCCCGCGTGCTGCACACCAACCATCCGCTCTCCGACGCCCCGGCCACGCCCGAGCCGCCGGCGGCGCGCGAGAACTCGGTCGCGCGCCTTCAGTCGCTGCAGACCCGGCTCGGCGCCGGCCAACCAGGCCTGGCGGAGATCCAGGCGGCGCTCTCATCGTGCGACGACCCGCGCCACCCGGTCTGCCGCACCGGCGGCCCCGTCGGCTTCACCACCGGCTCGATGATCTCGGCGCTGACGCCGGACGGCGTGGAGGTCTGGGTCAGCAACGGCCCGCCCGCGACGGCCGGGTACCACCACCGCGTGCTCACGCGAGCGCCCGAGCCCGCATAACGCCGGTCGTTGACGGCGCGGCGGAGCTTCACTAGGTTCCGCGCCCTTTCACAACCCGAGCCGGCGACGCGCCATGTCCCAGATCCTCGTCGAGGAGCTGTCGAAGACCTATCGCATCGCCGAGCGCGAGCCCGGCGCGATGGGCGCGGTGCGCGGGCTGTTCCGGCGCCGCTGGCGCACCGTCGAGGCGCTGAGCGGCGTCTCGTTCCAGCTCGAGCGCGGCGAGCTGGTCGGGCTGATCGGCCCGAACGGGGCCGGCAAGTCGACCACCATCAAGATCCTCTCCGGCATCCTGGAGCCGACGTCCGGCCGCTGCGAGGTGGACGGCCTCGTCCCCTGGCGCCAGCGCATCCGGCACGTGGCGCGCATCGGCGTGGTGTTCGGCCAGCGCAGCCAGCTCTGGTGGGACCTGCCGGTGATCGACGGCTTCGACCTGCTGCGCGACATCTACCGGGTGCCGCCGGCCCGCTACGCGGCGATCGCGCGACGAGCTGGTCGCGCTGCTGCGGCTCGAGCGGCTGCTGAGCCAGCCGGTGCGCCAGCTGTCGCTCGGCCAGCGGATGCGCTGCGAGATCGCCGCCTCGCTGCTGCACGAGCCGGCGCTGCTCTTCCTCGACGAGCCGACCATCGGCCTCGACGCGCCCTCCAAGCTGGCGGTGCGCGAGTTCGTCGGGCGCCTGAACCGCGAGCGCGGCGTCACCGTCATCCTCACCACCCACGACATGCACGACATCGAGGCGCTGGCCGAGCGGGTGATCGTGATCGGGGCGGGGCGGATCCTGGCCGACGGCCCGTTCGAGCAGCTGCGCGCCGGGGCGCTGGCCGAGCGGCGGCTGTTCGTCGACTTCGAGGGCGAGGCGCCGGACGCTGGACTGGCCGGAGGTGCGCGTCGTCGCCGCGCCAGGGCCGCCAGCTGGAGCTGGCCTTCGACCCGGCCCGGACGCCCGCGCCGGCGCTGATCGCCCGCATCGTCGCCGCCCACGCCGTCGACGACATCCACGTCGAGGAGCCGCTGATCGAGGAAGTGATCGCGCGCTTCTACGCCCAGCACGGGGCGGAAGAGGCGTGAGCGCGCTCGCCCCCTACCTCACCGTCTTCACCGGCCGCCTGCAGGTGACGCTGCAGTACCGCGCGGCGGCGTTTGCGGGGTTCATCACCCAGTGCTGGTTCGGGGTCATGCGGATCCTGATCTTCGCGGCCTTCTACGCCGGCGGCGGCGGCGCACGCGCCGATGAGCCTCGCCAACGCGGTGACCTACACCTGGCTCGGCCAGGCCTTCCTCGCCTTCCTGCCCTGGGCCGCCGATCCGGACGTCGCCGAGATGGTGCGCTCCGGCGCGGTGGCCTACGAGCGGGTGCGGCCGGTCGACACCTACGCCTGGTGGTACATGCGCGCGCTCGCCTGGTCGGTGGCGCGGGTGCTGCCGCGTGCGGCGCTGATGGTGGTGTTCGCCTCGGTGCTGCTGCCGCTGGTCGGCCTCGGCAAGTGGGGACTGCCGGCGCCGCCGACGCTGGCCGCGGCCGGGTTCTTCGCGCTTTCCGCAGTCGGCATGGTGCTGCTGTCGGCGTCGATCACCCTCGTCATCAACGTCATCATGACCGCGACGCTCACCGACCGCGGGCCCAACACGCTGGTCGCGCCGATCGTCAACATGTTCTCCGGCGCCATCGTGCCGCTGGCCTTCTTCCCGGACGTGGTGCGCCCATGGCTGCGCGCCCAGCCGCTCGCCGGCCTCGTCGACATCCCGTTCTCGATCTACTTCGGCGGCCTCTCCGGCTGGGGCGCAGCCGGCGCGATCGCGCTGCAGTTCGGCTGGACCGCCGCGCTGATCCTGCTCGGCCACGCCTGGCTGGGCGCGCGTCATGCGCCGGCTCGTCGTGCAGGGAGGCTGACGCCGGTGAACGCGCTCGCCCTCTACGGCCGCTACGCCGCCACCTCGGTCCGCGCGCAGTTCTCCTACGCCGGCATGCTGACGATGATGAGCGTCGGCCAGTTCCTGGCCACCGTCATCGAGTTCATCGGCGTCTGGGCGCTCTTCAAGCGCTTCGGCCACATCGCCGGCTGGAGCCTCGGCGACGTGGCGCTGTTCTATGGCCTGGCCAGCGTCACCTTCGCGATCGGCGACACCATCACCCGCGGCTTCGACGTGTTCGGCTCGGTGTTCGTGCGCACCGGCGCGTTCGACCGGCTGCTGTTGCGCCCGCGCAGCCTCACCCTGCAGCTGCTGGGCTACGAGCTGCGGCTGACCCGCATCGGGCGCCTGGCGCAGGGCGCCGGCGTCTTCGCCTACGGCGCGGCGGCGACCCACTTCGCGTTCACGCCGGCGGCGCTGGCGATCCTGGCGTTCGCCGTCGCCGGCGGCGTGGCGATGTTCTCCGGCCTCTTCGTGATGCAGGCGGCGCTGGCGTTCTGGACGGTCGAGAGCCTGGAGGCGGTCAACATCTTCACCTACGGCGGCGAGGCGGCGGCGGAGTACCCGATGAACGTCTACGCCGCCTGGTTTCGCAACTTCCTGACCTTCGTGGTGCCGGTGGGCTGCGTCATCTACCTGCCGCTGCTGGCGGCGATGGGCCGGGCCGACTCGCTGGGCGCGCCGGGCTGGGTGCTGCCGCTGGCGCCGGCCGCCGGTTTCGCGTTCCTGGCCGCGGCGCTCTTCATCTGGCGTTTCGGAGTTCGTCACTACACCTCTACCGGCAGCTGATCCGCGCCTTGACCGGTCGGGCGGCGGTCCACAAGCTGGCGGGTGGGTGGAGATCGGCAGAGAAATGGGCGAGCGGATGGGTCTCGGGGCCCGGCTCGAGCGTGAACGGCTCTTCCTGAGCGGGCTCGTCCGCACGCTGCTGCGCGTGCGCAGCATCACGGCTCACTCAGGCAACCTGGCGACCGACGACCTCGAGGCAGCGGTCGATCGCTGGCGCGGGCGGCCGGCGCTCAGCTGCGACGGCGCGACGCTCAACTATGGCGACATGGACGCGCTGGCCAACCGCTACGCCCACTGGGCCGACAGCGCCGGCCTGCGGCGCGGCGACGTGGTGGCCATCCTGATGCCGAACCGGATCGAGTATCTGCCGATCTGGTACGGGCTCTCCAAGGTCGGCGTGGTCGCCGCGCTGATCAACAATCAGCTGACCGGCGATGCGCTGGCGCACTGCCTGACCGTCTCCGGCGCCGGCCACTGCCTGGTCGACGAGGACACCTGGTCGGCGTTCGAGGCCGCCAAGCCCCGCGTGACGCAGGCGATCCAGGCCTGGTCGCTCGGCGGCGCCAACGCCGGCCAGCACGACCTGGCGCAGGCGCTGCGCAGCTGCTCGCAATTGCGGCCCGATCGCGCCCGCCGCGAGGGCCTGACCGCGTCCGACACCGCGCTCTTCATCTTCACCAGCGGCACGACCGGGCTGCCGAAGGCCGCGCGCATCACCCACATGCGCGCCCAGCTCTACATGCGCGGCTTTGCGGGCGCGACCGGCGCCAATGCCGACGACCGCATCTACGTCACGCTGCCGTTCTACCATGCCACCGGCGGGCTCTGCGGCGCGGGCGCGGCGCTCTTGAACGGCGGCTCGGTGGTGATGCGCAAGCACTTCTCGGCCAGCCACTTCTGGCCCGACGTCGAGGCCGAGGGCTGCACGATGTTCGTCTACATCGGCGAGCTCTGCCGATATCTGGCCGGCCAGCCCGAGGCGCCGGAGGAAACCCGGCACAAGCTGCGGCTGGCGTTCGGCAATGGCCTGCGGCCCGACGTCTGGGCGACGATGATCGGACGTTTCGGCGTGCCGCGGATTCTGGAGTTCTACGGCTCCACCGAAGGCAACGTCTCGATGTTCAACTTCGACGGCAAGCTGGGGGCGATCGGCCGCGTGCCGGACTACCTGAAGCGCTTCTTCAACATCCGGCTGGCGCAGTTCGACTTCGAGGCCGAGGCGCCGGTGCGCGGGCCGGACGGCCGCTGCGTCGAGGCCGCGACGGACGAGCCGGGCGAATGCCTCGGCGAGATCGAGAACAACGCGCGCGACGCCTACGTCGGCTACGCCGACAAGGCGGCCAGCGAGAAGAAGGTGCTGCACGACGCCTTCCGCGTCGGCGACGCCTGGTTCCGCACCGGCGATCTGCTCAGGAAGGACGCCGAGGGCTACTTCTATTTCGTCGACCGCATCGGCGACACCTTCCGCTGGAAGGGCGAGAACGTCTCCACCAGCGAGGTGGCCGGCGCGCTGGCCGCCGCGCCGGGCGTCAAGGAGGCCGAGGTCTACGGCGTGAAGGTGGCCGACCTCGATGGCCGCGCCGGCATGGCCGGGCTGGTGGTGGGCCCCGACTTCGACGCCAAGGCGTTCGGCGCGTTCGTCGCCCAGCGGCTGCCGGCCTACGCCCAGCCGGTGTTCCTGCGCCTGCTGCCGTCGATCGCGGTGACCGGCACCTTCAAGTACCGCAAGCTCGACATGGTGGCGCAGGGCTTCGACCCGACCGTGGTCAAGGACCCGCTCTACGTCCGCGGCCCCAACGGCTACCAGAAGCTGACCCGCCCGCTCTACGCCAAGGTGATGAGCGGCGAGGTGAGGTTGTAACCCAATACCCGCTCGTCCCGTCGAACGACGGGACGGCGGGGTTGCAAGGGCGCGATGCTGCCCGCAAAACGGCGCCGCAGGATTCTTTTCAAGACACTTGGACAGCGCCTGCGGCGCGTATCTACTCTCCGATCGGTCCAGCCTGCGCTCAGTCCGGCCTGGGTCCCGACGTTCGTCGGGATGAGCGGGTGGGTGTGGTCACAGCACCTGCCGCACCTCCACCGTTCCGTGGCCGGTCGCGGGGCAGCGGCGCGCCCAGTCCAGCGCGGCGGCCTCGTCCGGCGCCTCGATCAGGTAGTAGCCGGCGATCTGCTCCTTGGTCTCGGCGAACGGGCCGTCCAGCGTCACCGGCCGGCCGCCGATCGTGCGGATGCTCATGGCGCCGCCGCTGGCCGCCAGGCGTCCGGTGGAGACCAGCGCGCCCGCCTCGGCCAGCGCCTCGTTGAAGCGGGCGTAGGCGGCCATGCCCTCGGCCTGCTCGGCCGGCGTCAGTTCCGTCCAGCCGCCTTCGTCGACGTGCAGCAGAAAGAGATAGCGCATCGCGGACTCCATCGTGGCGCAGTTCGGGGCAGCGCCGCCGCCCTCGCGGAACGACGCGCGGGAAGTGGCCTTCGCGACATTGCAACGCGCCCAGGCTTGGGCCAAATCGTGCGGCCTCGCGCGTCGCGCGAAGCGCTATGCTATCGGATGCAACCGGCGCCTTTGGGGAGATGGCCGTGCAGTTGTTGCACTTTGAGAACTTCGGGCCGCACGTGAACTCGACCTTCTCGCTCAAGCTCGGCGAAACCACGGTGGAAATGGCCCTCACCGAGGCCACCAGGCAGGTGGTGCGGCCGTTTCCCGGCATGATGCGCGAGCCGTTCTCGCTGATCTTCCGCTCGTCCATGCAGATCGTGCTGCCGCAGCGGATGTACACGCTGACGCACCCGGCGATGGGTCAGATTGACATGTTCATGGTGCCGATCGGGCGGGACGTTCGCGGCGTCGTCTACCAGGCCATCTACAACTAGCGGGACCCCGCGGAGGGCGGCCAGACCATCTCGATCGAGGCCTCCTGGAACTCCGAGGCCGGCGATTTGTCGACGAAGCCCATGCGCTGGTAGAGCCGCCGCGCGGGATTCTCGGGCGCGACCTGCAGGCTCACGCAGTCGCGCAGCCCCGCTTCGACTTCGCGCTGAAGCTGCTCCAGCAGCGCCGCGCCGATGCCGCGGCCGCGCCACTCGGGCAACAGGCTGATCTCGATCAGCCCCAGATCGCGCCCGGTGCGGTCGACGTAGATGCGGCCGATCGGGTCAGGCCCATGCACGATCACGTGGAATTCCGCGCCGGGGTAGACCTGCTCATACTGGCGGCGCTGGAAGTCGAACTGCTGGGCGAGGAAGGCGGTCTTGGTCGCGTCCGGCCAGCCGGTCGGCGCGAACTCATCCCAGCGAACCAGCCGGTAAAGGTGCTCGAGGAACGGCCGATCCGCCCCGACCACCGGCCGCAACGACAGGCCGGCCGCCACGAGGCGCGCCGGCGCTTCCAACCGCTGCGGCGCCATCAGTTCTGGCTGGGGAATATCCCGAACAGCGAGATGATGTAGTTCATCACCAGGTTGGGCATCGTGTTGTCGTGCGGCAGGCTGCCGCCTTGCTGGGTCATTGTCGCGGGGTGGAGCGCCGCATTTGGCGTCTGAGCGCTGTAGTTCGAGCCGAGCTCGAGGCGACCCGGGTACGTGAGGTTCGTGGGCTTCGCGACCTCGTAGGTGAACTGGACGTTGTCGGCGAACGTCGCCTGGTGGGTGTGTCCCGGAACCTGGGACTGGTTGAGCGTGACCTGCGAACTGCCCTGGATCTGGCCCAGCACCCAGGTTTGCAGCCCTGACCCGGCGCCCTGACCGACGCAGAGGTTGCCCTGGAGGTTCGGCAGGCCGAAGGTCTGCACGCCGTCGCCGCCCCAGGTGGTGCCGATCAGCTGGAAGAGGGCGGCGTTCTGATCGATCGCCTGCAACTGGCCCTGGCAGAAGGCCCAATCAACGATCGCGAAGTTTCCGCCGAAAACGCGAATCTCGCCGATGAATTGGTTGCTCATGCCCGGCCTCTCTTTCGTCGTTCCGGCAGCCAGCCGCGCTCGCGCGGTCGCGGCGCCCGGCGTTGCTAGTTCCGGCTGGGGAAGATCCCTGCCAGGCAGATGCTGTAGTTGATGGCGGCGGTCGGCTGGATGTTCGTATGCGGCTGGTTCTGCCCGACGGCCGAGACTGTGGCGGCCGGCATCAGAGCTGCGGTGAAGCCGCCCGCGAAAGGCGCATAGAAGACATCGCCGGCGTCCGCAAGCGAGGCGAGCACGTTGCCGCTCGGGTTGTTGGAGTTACCCGCGGTCGTGCTGGCCTGGAAGACGTGGGTGTGCGACGGCACCGTCTGCTGGGTCAGGGTCACGCTCTCGACCCCGGCTTTCTGGCCCATGATGTAGGTCGACAGGCCGAGGCCTGTGCCCTGGCCGATCGGCACGCGGCCCTGCAAGTCTGGGAGCGCGAAGGTCTGGACGCCGTTGCCGCCGAACTGGGTGCCAAGCAGGGAGAACAGCGCGGCGTTCTGCTGGATCGACAGGAGTTGGCCGGCGCAGAGTGCATAGCCCTTCGGCGCGAAACTGAAAGAGAGCAGCTTCACAGCGCCGAGGTATTCAGTAGCCATTGGATTTCTCCCCTCTCACGTCGCTGACGCGACCGCCCGCGCTCAGTTCCTCGACGGGAAAACACCCGTCAGGGCGATGCTGTAGTTCATGCCGAGGTAGGGCTGGAGATTGTTGTGCGGCAGGCCCCCGCCGAGGTAACCGGCCAGCACCGCAGGGATCAGCGACGTCATCGTGAGGGGGGGCCGTAGAGGTTCGGCCCGGCCGCCGGCGGTGGCGGCGGGGGCGCCGGGGGTGGCGGCGGCGGTGGCGGGTTGGCCCTGGTCGCGGCCAGATAGTGGAGGTTGGTCGGTTGGCCGGCCAGCCCGAACGTATTGTACACGTTGAACGCGTGCACGTGCGCCGGATACTGGCTGATCGATATCGTCACCGTCTCTTCGCCGCTTTCCTCGCCGATGACGTTGGCGCCCCCCAGGCCGCAGATCGTCCGGCTCTGCAGATTGGGCAGCGCGAAGTTCGAGGTGCCGTTGCCGCCGTAGGTGGTGCCGAGCAGCGAGAAGAGCGCGGTGTTCTGCTGAATCGACAGAATCTGCCCGAAGCAGGAGGCCCACCCGAACGGCGCGAATTGGTAGCCCGCCAGCTTGATCTCGCCGAGATATTGATCGACCATCGGCCACCCCCGCTTTGAAATGCAGCTCTGTCGCTGACGCCCGCACCGGTGAAACGGCCTATATCACGCGAGGTTTTCCACACCAAATGGTATAACGATGTTACGTGGCGGTAATAATCGTCCGTTCGCGCGAAGGTCCCGCAACCGCTCCGCCGCGTCGCTGACCGGCCTCAGTTGACCTCGGACTTCTTGGCCGGCTCCGGCGGCAGCGCGGCGACCGGGACCCCGTCCTCGACCAGCCCCTTCACCTCGGCGGGCGTCGCCTCGCCGTAGATGCCGCGGTCCTCGCTTTTGCCCTCGTGGATGGCGCGGGCCTCGCGGGCGAAGCTGTCGCCCACGTAGTCGAAGTTATCCTCGACGTGGCGGCGCACGTGGGCCATCGCCTCCATCATCACCTGGCGGCGGCCGTCCGGCGGACCCGCAGTGATTGCGCTCTCGCCGCGCTTCCTGGTTCCGGCGACGGCGGGGGCCATGATCTGCTTGACCACCGAGCGCGAGCCGCAGAACGGGCACTCGACGAGGCCGCCCGCCACCTGCGCGTCGAAGTCGGCCGAGCGGGCGAACCAGCCTTCGAACTCGTGCGCCTGGTCGCACGTCAGTGCGTAGCGGATCATTCGGCCGCCACCGACGCCGCCGGCTCGTCCACGACGACCGGGCCGGCGAACGGCCGGGCGTTGGCCAGCGCCGGGATCGCCGCGCGCGCCTTGGCGACCTCGGCGAGGTCGAGCTCGGCGGTGACGACGCACGGCTCGTCGTGGTCGGCCAGCGCGATCACCTCGCCCCAGGGCGCGACCGCCATCGAGTGGCCCCAGGTGGCGCGGCCGTCCTCGTGAGTCCCGCCCTGCGCCGGCGCGATCACGAAGGCGCCGGTCTCGATCGCCCGGGCGCGCAGCAGCACCTCCCAGTGCGCCTGCCCGGTCGGCCGCGTGAACGCCGACGGCACGGTCAGCAGCTGCGCGCCCGCCATCGCCAGCGCCCGGTGCAGCGCCGGAAAGCGCAGGTCGTAGCAGATGGTGAGGCCGAGCTTCGCGCCCGCAGCCCCAGCGACCACCGCCCGGTCGCCGGGCGTGTAGCTGGCCAACTCGCGAATGTGCTCGCCGGTCGGCAGGTCGACGTCGAACATGTGCAGCTTGTCGTAGGTGGCCGCGATCGACCCATCCGGCCGCACGAGGATCGAGCGGTTGGCGCACTGGCCGTCGTCGCGCCGCACCAGCGCCGAGCCGATCAGCAGCCAGACGCCGAGCTCGTCGGCCAGCGCGCTCAGGCCGGCGACGGCGGCGTCGCTCGCAGCCGGCGCGATCGCCTCGAACAGCGCGGCCTTGTGGCGCTGCAGGATGTTGGTCCCCTCGGGCGTGAGCGATCAGCTGCGCGCCGGCGGCGGCCGCCTCGCGCACCAGCGGCGCGGCCTGCGCCAGGGCCGCGGCCTGGCTGGCCGGCGTGCGCAGCTGGACGAGGCCGACCTTCAGCATCACGCAGCGCTCAGCAGCGGGTCGAGCTTGCCGGCGCGCTCCAGCGCCAGCATCTCGTCGCAGCCGCCGATGTGCTCGCCGCCGATGAAGATCTGCGGGAAGGTGTTGCGCCCGCCCGAGCGCTGCATCATCTCGCGGCGCTTGTCGGGGTCCATGCCGGCCTCGATCTCGGTGAAGGCCACGCCCTTCTGGGTGAGCAGCCGAGATCGCGCGGGCGCAGTAGCCGCAGAACGGACGGGTGTAGATGACGACATCAGCCATGGTGATCGCTGTTTAGACCGAAAAGCGCCGCTCATATAGGGGCCGCGTCCGGGCGCCTGCACGCGGGCCACGGCCGCCACGTGGACCGCAGGTCGCGCCGGCCGCCTTCAGCGCCCGGGCGCAGGCCTCGGCCGTCGCGCCGGTGGTGATCACGTCGTCGACCAGCAGCACGCGCTTGCCGGCGAGCCGCGGCCAGGCCCGCCTCGGCGCAGCGAAGGCCGCGGCGACGTTGCGCCGGCGCCCCGAGCCGGAGCGGCCGCCCTGGCTCGGCGTGTTGCGCCGGCGGACCAGCGCGCCCGGCAGGTAGGCGAGGCCGGCGCGGCGGGCGAGCGGGCGGGCGATCTCGGCCGCCTGGTTGAAGCGCCGCTCGATCAGCCGCAGCGGGTGCAGCGGCACCGGCACGACGATGTCGGCGTCGCTGATCAGGTCGCTGCCGGCGCGGGCGAGCCAGAGCGCGAAGAGCCCGGCGAGGTCGGTGCGGTCGGCCCGCTTCAGCTTCAGGATCAGGTCGCGCGAGGCCTCGTCGTAGATGACGGCGGCGCGGACGCGGTCGAAGGCCCGCGGCCGCGCCAGGCACGCCGCGCAGCGCACGCCCTGGCCTGCGTCGTAGGGCTGCGGCGCGCCGCAGCCATCGCAGACCGGCGCCTCGATGAAGGCGATCTGCGACCACGCCGCTGCGGTGAGCCCGCGAGTCTGCACCGGCGCGGCGCCGCGCGCACCGTCCAGCGACCTGGGGCGGCAGCACCACCTCGACGGCGGCGCGGACCAGCTCGCCGGCGCGCATCGCCGCGAGGCGGCCAGTCTCGCCAACATGTTCCGCCCAGCTCATCCGGCTCAGCTTGGCACGGGACGCGGCGGCGGGGTAGCTACCCCCATGAGCGGTCCGCCCCGCCTCTTCGACCGCGCCCTGCACCGCCGGCGCCTTGCCCGGGCCGCCAGGGGCTACGCCGGCTTCCTGAAGCGCCGCGCCGCCGAGGACATCGTCGAGCGCCTGGAGGCGATCCGCGCGCGACTTCCCGATCGCCGTCGACCTCGGGGCGCGCGACGGCGCCTTCGCCCGCGCCCTCGCCGGCAGCGACGCGGCGGCCAAGGTCGGCCTGCTGGTGGAGACCGACCTCTCCGCGGCGATGCTGGCGGGCGGGCCGGCGCGCGCCTCGTCGCCGACGAGGAGCGGCTGCCGTTCGCGCCCGCCAGCCTCGACCTGGTGGTCTCGTCGCTGGCGCTGCACTGGGCCAACGACCTGGTGGGCGCGCTGATCCAGATCCGCCAGGCGCTGAAGCCGGACGGGCTCTTCATCGGCGCGATCCTCGGCGGCGCGACGCTGACCGAACTGCGCGCCGCGCTGACCGACGCCGAGCTGGAGTTGCGCGGCGGCGCCGGCCCGCGCGTCTCGCCGTTCGCCGACGCCTTCGACGCCGCCGGCCTGCTGCAGCGCGCCGGCTTCGCGCTGCCGGTGGCCGACGTCGACCGCGTCACCGTGCGCTACGACCACGCGCTGGCGCTGATGGCCGACCTGCGTGCGATGGGCGAGACCAGCGTGCTGGTCGAGGGCGCCGGGCGGCCGCTGACCCGCCCGCTGGTCGCCCGCGCCGCCGAGCTCTACGCCGAGCGCTTCGGCCAGGCCGACGGGCGCATCCCCGCCACCTTCGAGATCCTGACGCTGACCGGCTGGTCCCCGCACCAAAGCCAGCAACAGCCGCTGCGCCCGGGCTCGGCGAAGATGCGCCTCGCGGACGCGCTGCGAACGACTGAGCGCAGCGCCGGCGAAAAGGCCGGCGGCTGACCGCAGCCCGTGCGTCCCTCCAGAGGAAGGTCGTGGGTAGGGTGAACCCCTGATTTGAAACGGGCGCTGACCCCGAGTGCGGCGTGTTTGAGGCATGGGCGCCGCTTCCGTACGGAACAGCCGAGCCTGCCAGCGGGTTGTCTTTTGCTGGGGCGGCATCGGGGATTGAACCATGAAATCGTTGTTTGCCCGCGCTTCCTTGCTGGCCGTCCTGGCGCTCGGCGTTCCATCGCTCGCTCATGCCGACGTGCGGGTCGGCACACTGGCCTGCCACCAGCAGCCAGGCTGGGGCTACATCATCGGCTCGTCCCGCCGCGTCACCTGTCAGTTCGACAGCGCGCACGGCGTGAGCCTCTACACCGGGCGCATGACCGAGGCCGGCGTCGACGTCGGCTATCACGGTGACGCCCAGATGGTCTGGGCGGTGTTCGCGCCCTCCAGTCAGGTCGGCCCGGGCGCGCTCGCCGGCCAATATGGCGGCGCCACCGCCGGCGGCGCAGTCGGCCTCGGCGTCGCCGCCAGCGGGCTGCTCGGCAGTTCCGACACCACGTTCCATCTGCAGCCGTTCAGCATCACCGGCAAAACCGGCCTGCACGTGACCGCCGGCATCCAGGGCATGACGCTCGTCTACGAGCCGCCGCGCACCGCCTGGGCGCCCCCGCCGCATGCTGTGTACCACCCGGCCTACGCGCCGGCGGCCTACGTGACGACGCACACGGCGTACGTGCCGGAGCACGCGGCGCACGTGCATCACCACGCCAGGGTGGCGAGGACTCACCACCCCATGTGCCCGGCGCCTAGAACCTAGGGCGCGGTCTCTTCCAGGTAGCGCTTCCTCACGTGGCGCTTGAAGGCGTCGGCGCTGAGGGCGGCGCCGGTGGCGTCGCGGACCAGGGCGTCGAAGCTGGTGAGGCTGGCGCGCTGGTGGACGTGCGGCTTCACCCAGGCGAAGTAGGGGCCGAAGTCGCCCCGGCCGAGCCCCGGCAGGATGTCCGGGCTGTCGGCGACAGCCCGCTCGAAGAGCTGGGCGGCCAGCATCGAGCCCATGGCGTAGTTGGGGAAGTAGCCCAGCATGCCCAGTCGCCCAATGGATGTCCTGCAGCAGTCCGTGGGCGAGATCCGGCGGCGTGCGGCCGAGCATCTTCGTGAAGAGCTCGTTCCAGGCCGCCGGCACGTCGGCGCGGCTCGAGCGTCGCCGCCGATCAGCGCCTGCTCCAGCCGGTAGCGCAGGATCACGTGCAGCGGATAGGAGAGCTCGTCGGCCTCGACGCGGATGAAGCCGTCGTCGAGCCAGCGCCAGGTGTTCGAGCACGTTGGCGGGCGAGTAGCGCGCATCGCCGACGCCGCCGAACGCGTCGGCCATCTTCGGCGCCAGCCAGCCGAGGAACTCCTGGCTGCGGCCGCACATCATCTCCAGCGACAGCGACTGGCTCTCGTGCACCGTCATCCCGCGCGCCATGCCGCCGGGGCGGAAGGCGAAGTCGCGTGGCAGGTTGAACTCGTACATCGCATGCCCGGCCTCGTGCAGCGTGGCGGCGACGGCGAACGTGGAGGTTCTCCACGTCGTAGCGGGTGGTGAAGCGCACGTCGCCGGGGCTGTGCGGCACCGAGAACGGGTGCGGCGCCGGGTCGATGCGGAAGTGGTCCGGATCGTGGCCGATGGCGACCGCCAGCTGGTGCGACAGCGCCGCCTGCTGCTCGATCGGCACCGCCGCCGAACGGGATCGGCGCCGGCCAGCGCCGCCTGGCGCTCGCGCACCTCGGCGATGACGCCGGGCAGGAAGGCCGCCAGCTCGGCGAAGATCGGGTCGATCATCGCCTCGCCGACGCCGGGGTCGTACTCGTCGATCAGGGCGCCGTAGGGCGTGGTCCCCAGCGCCTCGGCCTTGGCCTGGGCGATCTCGCGGGTGAGGCCGAGCACCTCGGTGAAGCCGGGCTCGAACGCCGCCCAGTCGTTCTCGGGCTTGGCGCGCGCGCCAGACCGCCTGCAGCGCCTGCGAGGCGCGCGACTTCGCCGCCAGCAGCTCCTTCGGCACGGCGGAGGCGTGCACATGGTTGTGGCGCATCTCGGCGAGGTCGGCGCGCTCGTCGGCCGCCAGCGCGTTCGCCATCGCCTCGGCCTCGCCGAGCTCCTCGTCGGCGGCGCGCGAGCCGATCAGGTCGGCGGAGACCTCGGTGAGCGCCGCCATCTGCTCGCCCCGCGCCCAGGCGCCGCCGGCCGGCATGTGGGTCTGGGCGTCCCAGCTGAGCATGTTGCCGGCGGCGTCGAGCTTGCTGGCGGTCGAGAAGCGATGGACGACGCGGGCGTAGGGATCGGGTTGTGGATTGGCCATGGCCGAGGCGTGCACCATGCGGCCGGAGCCGCGTCAAGCCGGGGCGCCATTCAACCAACTGGTTGACGGTGGCCGGCGTCCGCGCTATCGCTCAACCAAATGGTTGAACTTCAGCCCGCTCGGCTCGACGCCGTCTTCCATGCCCTCGCCGACCCGACCCGGCGGGCGATGCTGCAGCGGTTGTCGGACGCCCCGCTCAGCGTCGGCGAACTGGCCGCGCCGCACGCGATGTCGCTGGCCGCCGCCTCCAAGCACATCAAGACGCTGGAGCGAGCCGGGCTGGTGCGCCGGCAGGTGACCGGCCGCACGCACCTGTGCCGCCTCGCAGCCCAGCCGCTCGCCGGCGCCCATGGCTGGCTCGGCTTCTACGAGCGCTTCTGGGCCGATCAGTTCGATGCGCTGGATGGGCTGCTGAAGGCCACGGCCAACACACCGACGGGGGACGACCGATGACCACGCTGCAGACGCTTCGCCTCACCCGTCGCTTCGATGCCTCGCCGCAACGCCTGTTCGACGCCTGGACCGATCCCAAGCTGGCGGCCGGCTGGCTCTTCACCACGCCGGCCAGCGAGGCGCACCGCGTCGAGATCGACCTGCGGGCCGGCGGGCGCTGGGAGATCGTCGACACCCGCGGCGGCGTCGACTACCGCGCGATCGGCGAATACCTGGAGATCGAGCGACCGCGGCGATTGGTCTTCACGTTCGGCATGCCGCAGTTCTCCGATACCTTCACCACGGTCGTCGTCGAGATCGCGGCCGACGGCGACGGCGCGGTGATGACCCTCACCCAGGACGGGCTGGCGGCCGACGCCGTCGCCGCGCTCGAGCAGGGCTGGGGCGGTATGTTCGACGCGCTCGCCGCGCAGCTGGGCTAACCCCGCCCCCCTTGTGACGCCCCGCCCTGGCCCTGCATAAGCGGCGATGAGTAGCGTGGGGGCGGAGCGAGTGATGGCGACAGCGGCGGCGGATGCGACCGCAGAGGAGATGGCTGCGCCGCGGATCAAGGGGCGGTACGTGGCCGCCGCCGTGGTCGGCAACTGGCTCGAGTTCTACGACTTCGTCGTCTACACCTACTTCGCCATCCAGATCGGCGATGCGTTCTTCCCCTCGGCGACGCCGTTCGAGCGGCTGATGTTCTCGCTGATCACCTTCGGCGTCGGCTTCGTCTTCCGTCCGATCGGCGCGGTGGTGTTCGGCCTCGTCGCCGACCGCGTCGGGCGGCGCCCGGCCATGCTGGCCTCGTTCTTCATGATGGGGCTGGCGCTGACCGGCTTCGTGCTGACGCCCAGCTACCGGCAGATCGGCATGGCCGCGCCGGTGCTGGCGGTGATCTGCCGCCTGGTGCAGGGCTTCGCGCTGGGCGGCGAGATCGGCCCGAACACCGCCTTCCTGATCGAGGTCGCGCCGCTCGGAAAGCGCGGGCTCTACGGCGCCTGGCAGAGCGCCAGCCAGTCGATCGCCTCGATCACCGCGGGCGGCGTCGGGCTCGTCGCTGCGCATCTGCTCAGCGGCGCGGCCATGCACGAGTGGGGCTGGCGCGTCGCGCTAGGCATCGGCGTGCTGGTGCTGCCGTTCGGCCTGATCGTGCGCCGGACGCTGCCGGAAACGCTACACCACGACGAGCCGAAGCTCGACGTGCATCCGGACCACCCGCCGGGCGCCGGCCTCTTCGCGGTGCTGGCCGGCCATTGGCGCACGATCCTGATCGGCGTCGGCATCATCGCCGGCGCCACCATCTCGACCTACGTCTTCACTTTCATGACCACCTACGCCCAGACGACGCTGCACATGGGCATGCGGACGGGCCTGCTGATCGCCATCACCAACGGGATCGCCGGCTTCGCCGCCTCGATGGCCGGCGGCTGGCTCTCCGACCGCTACGGCCGGCGCCCGCTGATGATCTGGCCGCGGGTGGCGTTCCTGGTGATGATCCTGCCGACCTTCATGCTGGTGGTGAGGATCCGCGAGCCGGCGGTGCTGCTCTCGCTGATGGCGCTGCTCAACGTCGTGGCCAACCTGGCGCTGGTGCCGGCGTTCGTGGCGCTGGTGGAGTCGCTGCGCAAGGACATCCGCGGCGTCGCCACCGGCACGGTCTACGCTGTTACGGTGGCGGTCTTCGGCGGCACGACGCAGCCGCTCGTCGCCTGGCTCGACCACGCCACGGGCAACCCGCTGGCGATCGCCTGGTACCTGATGGCCGGCACGGCGGTGGGCCTCGTCGCGGCCCTGGCGATGCCGGAAACGGTCGTGCGGCCGAAGTAGCCCTCGCCCCGCGCAGCGGGGAGAGGGCTACTTCAATCATGGCTTCGCTGCAGCGGGAGCCGTTGCCGGCGGCGCACGCGGCGGCGCGTTGGGGTCGGCCTGACCGAGACCGATCAGCTCGCCGGAGGCCAGCACGTGGCCGGTCATGGCCGCCGCCAACGCGTCGTAGCTGAGGGCCGGATCGGCGGGGATGGTCCGGTCGAGGGCGAACACCTGGAAGTGGTAGTGGTGCTTGGGTCCCGGCGGCGTGTGCGGACCCATGTAGGCGTTGTTCGGCCCGCGGACGTTGGGGCCGAAGCTGGCGCCGGCCGGCGGCGCGGTCATGCCGGCGGCCAGCTTGGTGAGGCCGCCGGGGATGTCGTACATCGACCAGTGCAGCAGCGGGCCGCCGCGGAACTTCACGTCCACGTCCTGCATGATCACCACGAAGGATTTCGTGCCGTACGGCCCCTTGGTCCACGCCAGACCGGGGAAGATGTTGCCTCGGTACTGGGTGTTTTCGAACGGGATGTCGCCGCCTTCCTTGAACGCCGGCGAGGAGACGCTGAGCGGCTTGGCGGCCTTGGCCGGGAAGTTGGTCAGCGCCAGCCCCGGCGCGGCTGGCGGCGGGGCGGGCGGCTGGGCGAGTACGGCCATCGGCAGGGCGACGAGCGCCGCAGCGACGATGCAGGCGCCAATTCGCGGACTGTTGCGCATGGAACGTCCTCCCAGCTTCGTTCTTCCCAGCGTCTTGCCAGAATTGCGCTTCGACGGCCAGGAAGCCGGCAGACAAACGGAGGTTGCGACATGCAGACCGGCTCATGCCTGTGCGGCGCGGTGAAATACGCGATCGCCGGCGAACTGGCCCCGATCCAGCTCTGCCACTGCTCGATGTGCCGGCGCGCGTCGGGCGCGGGGTTCGCCACCAACATGCCGGTGCGCGCGGACGACTTCCGCATCACCTCCGGCGAGTCGGCGCTGAAGGTCTACCGAAGCACCGCCGGCAAGGAGCGGCTGTTCTGCGGCGACTGCGGCTCGCCGATCATCAGCCGCAGCGCCGGCGACCCCGGCATGGTGCGGGTGCGGGCCGGCACGCTGGACGAACCCGCGCCGACCCACCCCGCGTTCCACTTCCACGTGGCCTCGAAAGCCTCGTGGCTGCCGATCACCGACGACCTGCCGCAGTATCCGGGACCGAAACCCGCTTAGCTGCTTATTCCGCGAGCGCCGGCTCGTAGAAACGGTCCATCATGCGCCACTGGTAATCGACCAGGTTCGGACAGCGCTCGGCCGCCTGCCGCACCCGCGTGTCGAAGAACGGCGTCGCGGCGCTGGCGGTGAAGGCGAACAGCGTCGCGTCCATGCTGCAGGGCCGCTCGCCGAACAGGAACGGCTTGTCGCCCAAGAGGTCCGAAGCGGCCGCGAAGTCGCGCGCGGCCAGGTCGGCGATCTCGCCCGGCTCATGACGACCGAACCCCTGCCCGTAGAGCGTCTGCTTCACGCCCTCCTGGCGCTCGTGCTTCACGGCGTCCGGCATGCCGGCGAAGAACTGCGCCGGGCCTTTCTCGAAGTTCTCGTCGATCGCCCAGCGGGCATGGACGATCGCCCAGTAGAGGTGATCCTCCAGCATCCGCTCCAGCGCCCAGCCGAGGCTGCGCTGTTGCGCGCTGAGGTGCGCGTCGAGGTCGACGCCGTGGGCGCTCTTCAGGTGGTCGAGGATGAAGACGCTGTCGCCCAGCACCACATCGCCGTCGCGGATGAAGGGGATCTTGCCCTTCGGCGCCTCGCGCGGATCGGCCCGCTCGAAACGGAACGGCAGCCCCGACATCTTCAGCTGGGTCATGGTCTTCAGCACGAACGGGCTGGGGTCCGGCAGGCCGAACAGCGGACCGAAACCGTAGAGCGTAAGCATGGCTGGCGCCTCCTTGATGAGGCCCTTTCTACGCGCGCGACTGACAGCATCCTGTCAGTAGCGAACGACGTTCCCCTACCCGTGTTCTGCGGCCTATGTAGGAACTGCGGCGGCGCTTTTCAGCCCCGCATCTCTCAGTTCCCCGAGACGCTGTCCACCCTGCCGAAGATCGCGTCCAGCCGTGTCAGGACCTCGGGCGTCAGCGGCGGCTCTTGGATCGCCGCGACGTTGGCCTTCAGGTGCTCCGGATCGCCGGTGCCGGTCAGGATGACGTCCGCGCCCGGCTCGTGGCGGCAGAAGCGGTAGGCGGCTTCCACCACCGCCCGCCCGTCGCCGAGGAAGCCGAGCGGGTCGTCGGCGTCCACGGAGCCGGCGTCGATCTCGCCGCGCGCGATCAACTCGCCCACCACCTTCTTCAACTCGTCCGGCCGGCTGAGCGCCTCGCGCACCGCGAACATGATCAGCGTGCCGACGTCCTTCGCCCGGGTCTGCGGAAACACGCGCTGGCGCGCCGAGGGGTTCAGCAGGTTGAAGCCGACCATCACCACGTCGAAGAGATCGTCGGCCAGGCACTCGCGGAACATGACGTGGCCGGTGTCGCCGCCGAACTGCTCGCTGATCGCCAGGAAGCGCAGCTTGCCGGCCGCCTGCTGCCGCTTCAGCTCAGGGACCATCACGTCGCGGGCATGCGGGTATTGGGCCGGGGTGACGCCGTGCAGGTGGAAGACGTCGACGTAGGTGGTGTCGAGCTTCTTCAGGCAGTCGTCGACGTAGCGGGCCATGTCGGCGGCGCTCATCAGCTCGGTCCCGCGCCCGATGCCGGCCTTCGAGGAGATCACCGCCTCGCCCCGCCGACCCTTCACGCCCATCCCCACCGCTTCCTCGGTGCCGTAGGCGCGGGCGGTGTCGATGAAGGTGACGCCGAGGTCGAGGGCGCGGCGCACCATGTCGGCGGCGTGATGGACGTCCTTGCCCTTGGCCATGCCGAGCCGGCTGTGTCCGCCGCAGCCGAGGCCGGCGACGGACACGGTGAGCCCGGTGCGGCCGAGCCGTACCGTCTGCATGAGGCGCGGCTCCCTTAAGGACGCCGGTCGGTCATCGCGGCGTAGATCGCCGCGGCCGACTGCTCGCGCACCGCCGGATTGCCGGCGGCGGTCTGCGAGCCGGCCTGGTTCTGGATCATGCCGACGACGATCATGTCGTTGATCGGGTCGATCCAGAACCAGGTGCCGAACGCGCCGCCCCAGTAGAAGCTCTGGACGCCCTGCGAGGTCTTCGCCGCGGCCGGGTCCTCGACGATGGCGAAGTCCATGCCGAAGCCCAGCCCCACGGTGTCCGGCGAGTAGAGGGTGACGTTGACGCCGGGCTCGAGCACGCTGGTGTGCATGATCTGCACGGTCTCGCTCTTCAGGTAGCGGCGGCCGGCGAACTCACCGCCGTTCAGGATCATCTGGGTGAAGCGCCAGTAGTCCTCGATGGTGGAAACCAGGCCGCCGCCGCCGGCCAGGAACTTCGGCTTCGACGTGTTGAAGACGTTCGCCTGCCCCGCCGCGCGGATGACGCCCGCCTCGTCGTACTTGTGGATGCGCGAGACCCGCGCCGACTTGGCTGGATCGACCCAGAAACCGGTGTCCTTCATGCCGAGCGGCGCGAAGAGGCGCTGCTCGAAGAACTCGTCGAGGCCCTGGCCGGACATCTGCTCGATCAGGTAGCCCTGGATGTCGACGCTGGGGCCATAGCGCCAGTCGGTCCCCGGCTGGAACGACAGCGGCAGCTTCGCCAGCGTGTCGATCATGTCCTGCAGGTCGCCGGCGCGCAGCGCCCCCTCCGGGTAGTCGCCGGCGCGGCCGAAGCCGGCGGTGTGGCTCATCAGCTGCGCCATCGTCATCGGCCGGGTCTGCGCCACCGGACCGCCGTCCTTGCGCCTGACCAGCAGCCCCTCGAACGCCGGGATGTGCTTGGCGACCGGGTCGTCCAGCTTCCAGCGGCCCTCTTCCCACAGCATCATCATCGCCGCGCCGGTGATCGGCTTGGTCATCGAGGCGATGCGGAAGATGCTGTCGACCTGCACAGGCTTCGGATCGGAGACGTCGAGCACCCCATAGGCGTCGAGGTTCACGATCTCGCCATGGCGGGCGACCAGGGTGACGACGTTGGCGAGCTTCCTGTCGTCGACGAGACGATGGAAGCCGGCGTTGAAGGCGGCGAGGCCCTCGGCGGTGAAGCCCTGGAGGTTGGCGCGCGTGGCGACGGCGGCTTGATCGTCCGGCATGTTCAAATTCCCTAATGAATGGTCTTGGCTGGCCTGAGATATGTTCCAGGCCGCCTCGACGTCTTGCCAGAGATCGGCGGGCGCCGCTAGGGAACTCACGCCGGAGAGCCGCCATGCTGAAGCTCGCTCTGATCGACGACTACGCCCATGTGGCGCTGCAGTCGGCCGACTGGTCGCGCCTGGACGGCAAGGCCGAGATCACCGTCTTCGATGGGCATCTCACCGAGGAAGAAGCGACGCGCGAGCTGGCCCCGTTCGACATGATCTGCACGATCCGCGAGCGCATGGCGTTCCCGCGCAGCCTTATCGCGCGGCTGCCGAACCTGAAGCTGATCACCATCGTCGGCATGCGGCTGACCAACCTCGATCTCGAGGCGGCCAGCGAGCGCGGCATCATCGTCGCCCACTCCGGCCGCGGCGCCGGCGGCCCAAACATCGGCGCGGCGACGCCGGAGCTGAGCTGGGGCCTGGTGATCGCCAGCGTCCGGCATCTGGCGGCGCAGGATCGCCGCATGCGCGCCGGCCTCTGGCAGAGCGAGGTGGGGACGATCCTGGCCGGCAAGACGCTCGGCCTCGTCGGCCTCGGACGCATCGGCAAGCGCATGGCCCGCTACGGCAAGGCGTTCGACATGGAGGTGATCGCCTGGAGCCAGAACCTCACCGCCGACGCCGCCGCGGCCGAGGGCGTGCGTCGCGTCGAGAAGGACGCGCTGTTCGCCGAGGCCGACGTGGTCTCGATCCATCTCGTGCTGAGCGAGCGCACCCGCGGCCTCGTCACCGCGCGCGAGCTTAGCCTGATGAAGCCCACCGCCCACCTGGTGAACACCTCGCGCGGCCCGATCGTCGTCGAGGCCGACCTGATCGCGGCGCTGCGCGAAGGGACGATCGCCGGCGCCGGTCTCGACGTCTTCGACCAGGAGCCGCCATCCCGCGATCACCCGTTCCGCTCGATGGACAACGTCACCCTGACCCCGCACCTCGGCTACGCTACCCACGAGACCCTGGCGGCCTTCTACTCGGACAGCCTGGAGGCGATCGTGGCGTTCGCGGACGGAACCCCGACCCGCGTGAGCAACCCGGAAGCGCTGGAGCGAGCGACCAGATAGCGAGGGAGACGCTAGCTGTTGTTGTTCCGCTGCGTGTCGCGGTGGTCGCCGCCGACGTTGCGGCTGTCGCGGGCAACGTCGTGGGCGGCGTGGCGGGTGTCGGCGCCGACGTCGTGGGCGGCGACCTTGGCCTGGTCGCCGGCGTGCCGGACATCCTTGCCGATGTCCTGGCCGGCGGCCTTGATGTCGGCCGCCGCCGCCTTCACGTCGGCGTCCTGGGTGACCTTGGCGGCTTCGTGGCTGACGTCGTGGCCGGCGTTCTTCAGGTCCTGCCCGGCGTCGGCGCTGTCGCGCCCCGAGCAGCCGGCGGCGAGACCGAGCGCGAAGACGAGCGCGATGGCAATCGGGGCGGAAACGGATGTGGAAGGCATCTGACCGATCTCTCTCCGAAGCGGAGGCGCAGCCGGAACGGTCGCCCGCCGGGCCGGTTCCAACTTGCGCCGACGCGGCGCGCCGCTAAACGGCGTTGCCCATGCGCCTTGCCTTCCTCGGCACCCCCGACTTCGCGGTCGTCAGCCTCGCGGCCATCGTGGACGCCGGCTTCGAGGTGGGTTGCGTCTACTCGCAGCCGCCGGCGCCGCGCGGCCGCGGCAAGAAGCTGACGGCCTCGCCCGTGCAGGCCTACGCCGAGGCGCACGGCATAGAGGTCCGCACCCCCCCTCGATGCGCGATCCGGCGGCGATCGCCGCGTTCGAGGCGCTGCGGCTCGACGCCGCCGTGGTGGTGGCGTTCGGCCAGATCCTGCCGCGCGAGGTGCTGGAGGCGCCGCGGCTGGGCGCGTTCAACCTGCACGCCTCGCTGCTGCCGCGCTGGCGCGGCGCCGCGCCGATCCAGCGGGCGATCATGGCCGGCGACAAAGCGAGCGGCGTCTGCGTGATGCGGATGAGCGAGGGCCTCGACGAGGGCCCGACGCTGGCCGTGGAGCGGGTGCGGATCGACGCGCTGGAGACCGCCGGCACGCTGCATGACCGGCTGGCTGCGGCTGGGCGCCGCGCTGCTGGTGGCGACGCTGCCGAAGATCGAGGGCGGGACGGCCATTGAGACGCCGCAACCGGCCGAGGGCGTCACCTACGCCAAGAAGATCCGGCCGCGCGAGACCAAGATCGATTGGCGCAAGGGCGCCGCCGAGGTGGACCGCCAGATCCGCGGCCTCGCGCCGTTCCCCGGCGCCTGGTTCGTCGCTGAGAGCGAGCGCGGGCCGGTGCGGATCAAGGCGCTGCTGCAGCTGCGTCGAGGACGGCGACGGCGCGCCGGGCCAGGTGCTCGACGAGCGGCTGCTGATCGCCTGCGGGTCGGGCGCGGTGCGGGTGCTGGTCGCCCAGCGCGAGGGGCGCGGCGCTCAGGGGCTCGACGACTTCGTGCGTGGCTTCCGCCTCGAGAGCATCGCCGCCTGATGCCGCGCTACCGGCTCGACCTCGAATACGATGGCGGCCCCTACAAGGGCTTCCAGGCACAGGGCGAGCTGCCGACCGTACAGGCCTCGATCGAGCGGGCGGTGAAGGGGTTCTCGGGCGAGACGCTGCGCCTGCATGCGGCCGGCCGCACCGACACCGGCGTCCACGCGCTGCATCAGGTGGCGCACATCGACCTCAGCCGCGACTGGCGCCCCGAGGTGGTGCGCGATGCGCTGAACGCGCACCTGGTCCGCGAGCCGATCGCGATCACCGCCGCCAGCCTTGCCCCGGAGGGCTTCCACGCGCGGTTCTCGGCCAGGCGGCGGCGCTACCTCTACCGGATCGTCAACCGGATGGCGCCGCCCAGCCTGGAGAAGGGCCGGGTCTGGCATGTGAAGAAGCCGCTCGATGCGGCGGCGATGGGCGTGGCCGCGCAGGCGCTGGTCGGCCACCACGACTTCACGACCTTCCGCGACGCCGACTGCCAGGCCAAGTCACCGCTGAAGACGCTGGACGTCGCTGAGGTCCGGCGCGAGGGCGAGGAGGTGCGCCTGACCTTCGCCGCCCGCTCGTTCCTGCACCGCCAGGTCCGCTCGATGACCGGGACCCTGGCCGAAGTCGGCGCCGGCCGCTGGTCGCCGGACGACGTGAGAGCCGCGCTGGAAGCCGCCGATCGCGCCGCCTGCGGCCCGGTCGCGCCTGCCGCGGGGCTTTATCTGGCCGCGGTGGAGTACTGAGCGGCGGCGCTCACCCCCACTGCGGCAAGGCGCTCAGGCGCAGGCCGCAGCAGCCGTGCGGGTTGCGGCGACGTTCGGGCACCGCGCCGCGCACGTAGACCCGCCGCCAGCCAAACCAGACCTCGACGCCGACGTGGGCGGCCGAGCCTTCCAGCAGGTCGGCGGCGATCGCCCGGGCCATGCTGTCGTCGCAAGCGGTGACCACGTGCAACGCCGGCGGCAGGTGCTGCTGATGCAGAAAAATCCGGAAAGTCCGCAACGTCTCGCGCCCCCTTGAGGGGCGACTCATATGTCCGCGAATTTCGCCAAGTCGAACGCGATCACCTGCGAGGCGACCTGGTTCGCCCCGGGGGCGACTGGGTTCGCGCCGGGGGCGATCGGGTTCGCCAAGCGGGCGACTGGCCGGGCGCGCCGCGCTCTGCCAGAACGGCGGCGGACCTGATGAGAGGGGAGAACGCCATGCGGCCCGCCAACTTCGACCGCCTCGCCGAGCAACTGCGCAACTGGGGCCGCTGGGGCGAGGCGGACCAGCGCGGCGCGCTGAACCACATTGGGCCGCAGACGCTGAAGAACGCCGCCGCCGAAGTGCGCGACGGCAAGCTCTTCAACCTCGGCCTCGCCTTCGACCGCAACGGACCGCAGCTGGGGCGCGGCCGGTTCAACCCGATGGTCTACCCGACCGATCTCTTCACGCCACTGAACCCGGCCGTGCCGGGCGTCTGCTTCGCCGACGACGTCATCCACATGCCGCTGCAGTGCGCGACGCAGTGGGATGCGCTCGCCCATGTCCACTACGATGGCCAGCTCTACAACGGCTGCATCGCCCGCGACTGCCTCACCCAGAAAGGCGCGCTGAAGATGGGCATCGACCATCTGGCCGCGCCCGGCATCGCCTCGCGCGGCGTGCTGGTCGACATCGCGCGGCTGAAGGGCGTCGAGCGGCTGGCGCAGGACTACGCGATCACCGTCGACGACCTCAACGCGGCCTGCGAGACGCAGGGCGTCAGCGTCGGGGTCGGTGACATCCTGCTGGTGCGCACCGGCCATATCCGCGCCTTCACCGCCGACGGCGATCGCGCCAAGTTCATGGGCCTGCAGCCCGGCCTCAGCTACGCCTGCGCGGAGTGGGCGCACGACAAGTCGCTGGCCGCCGTCGCCGCCGACAACATGGCGGTGGAGCTGCTGCACCCGGAGGTCTTCGCCTCCGAGACGCCGCTGCCGTTCCACATGCTGGCGCTGCGCGACATGGGGATGCCGCTGGGCGAGATGTTCAATCTCGAAGCCCTGGCCGCCGACTGCGCCGCCGACGGCCGCTACGCCTTCCTGCTGAGCGCCCCGCCGCTGGAGGTGACCGGCGGCTTCGGCTCGCCGGTCAACCCGCTGGCGCTGAAGTAACGCCCCCTTCCGCCGCCGCGCCGGGCGCGCTACCGGTCGCGCCATGCTAGACGAACTGAAGGCCAACAATCGCGCCTGGGCCGAGGGAAAGATCGCCGCCGACCCCGGCTTCTTCCGGCGCCTGGTCGGCCAGCAGAGCCCGCAGTACCTGTGGATCGGCTGCTCCGACAGCCGCGTGCCGGCCAACGAGATCGTCGGGCTGGATCCCGGCGAGGTGTTCGTCCACCGCAACGTCGCCAACCTGACGCCGCCGCAGGACGCCAACTACCTCTCGGTGCTGCAGTACGCGGTCGAGGTGCTGAAGGTGCGTCATGTGCTGGTGGTCGGCCACTATGGCTGCGGCGGCGTCGCCGCGGCGGTGGACGGCCAGCGCCGCGGCCTGATCGACCACTGGCTGCACCCGATCCGCGAGGTCGCCCACGACCACGCCGCCGAGCTGGAGGCGTTGCCGGACGGCGCGCCACGCCTCGAGCGCCTCTGCGAGCTCAACGTGGAGCGCCAGGTGCGCAACGTCGCCTCCGACGTCTTCGTGCAGGACGCCTGGGCCGCGCGGCCAGCCGCTCAGCGTCCACGGCTGGGTCTACTCGCTGGCCACCGGCCTGGTGAACGACCTGGGCGTCACCGTCAGCACCCCCGAGGAACTCGCCCGGCTGGGCTGAGTGCGAGGCGTGCCAATCGGAGAGTCGGTGCGCGCCGCAGGCAGGCTCGCGCGCCTGCAATCCGGTCCTGCCTGGGTCCCGTCTTGCGACGGGATGAGCGGGTTGTTGAGGAGGGAGGTGACCTTGCGTCCGGCTTGTCGCGCGCGCCATCGAGGCGCAAGCATTGGCGGCGGAGGAACCTGCTCATGATCAGGAAGCCCATCTCGGCCGACTCGCACATCACCGAGCCGCCCAACTGCTACGTCGACTTCATCGACCCGGCGTTCCGCGACCGCGCCCCGGTCATCAAGCAGGTGGAGGGCGTGGGCGACGCGTTCGTGATCGACGGCATGCCGGGGCCGGTGCCGCTGGGGCTGCTGGCCGCCGCCGGCAAGGACCCGAAGGACATCACCACCGGCGGCGTCGCCTTCGACGACCTCTGGCGCTCCGGCTGGGACGCCAAGTACCGCGTCGCCGACCAGGAGCGCGACGGCGTCGCCGCCGAGATGATCTACCCCACCGTCGGCATGCTGCTGTGCAACCACGCCGACTTCGATTTCAAGAAGGCCTGCTTCGAGGCCTACAACCGCTGGCTCGCCGACTACTGCGCGGTCGCCCCGCACCGGCTCTACGGCCTCGCGCAGGTCTCGATGCGCACGCCGGAGGACGGGGTCGAGGAGCTGAAGGCCGTCCACGCCATGGGCTTCAAGGGCGTGATGATGCCGGGCGATCCGGCGGTCGAGGACTACGACAGCCCGCTCTACGACCAGGTGTGCGCAACGGCGGTCGAGCTCGGCCTGCCGCTGTCGTTCCACATCCTGACCACCAAGTCCGGCAGCCTGGCGCAGAACCCGCGCGGCCCGCGCATCAACAGCTTCCTGTCCATCATCCGCGGCTGCCAGGACATCATCGGCACGCTGATCTTCGGCGGCGTGTTCGACCGCCATCCGGACCTGAAGGTGGTCTGCGTCGAGGCCGACGCCGGCTGGGTGCCGCACTACATGTACCGGATGGACCACGCCTATAAGCGGCACCGCTACTGGATGAAGGCGCCGCCGCTGGAGCGCCTGCCGAGCGACTACTTCCGCGAGAACATCTACATGACGTTCCAGGACGACTGGGTGGCGTTCAGGACCACCGACCTGGTCAACGCCGCGCCGCCTGATGTGGGCCAGCGACTTCCCCCACTCCGACTCGACCTGGCCGCACTCGCAGGCGGTGCTCGAGGAACAGACCGCGACGCTCACCGAAGACGAGCGCAACTGGATCTGCCACGACAACGTCGTGGAGCTGTACGGGCTGAGCGTGAACTGAACGGCTTGGTGGAGGGGGCGCAAGGCCGCACCAACTCAGCCCGCCGGTTATGGTTAACCGGCGGTTAGGACAGCTCCCTCAGGTTGGCGCCAGCCTGGGGGCGCCCGCATGTCTGTCAGTCCCGATTCGCCTGGCGTCGCGTCGCGTCGCGCACAGCTGATCGCCGCCGATCCCGCCGGCGCCGCGGCCGTCCTGGCGCAGGCCGTCGCCGCCGCGCCGCTCGACGTCGAGGCGCGCTACTGGCTGGCGAGCGCCCGGCTGGCGGCCCGCGACCCCGCCGCTCACGCCGCCCTCGACGAGGCCCGCACGCTGCAGGCCCTGCTGGCGGCGCGCGACATGGGCGTCGACACGGCGCGCTGCCAGTTCGACCCCGACTACGCCAGCGCCACGGCCGACGCGCTCTATGCGCGGAAGCTGGTGGCCATGTCGGCCGTAGTGCGGCGCATGGCGCTGGCCGGCGGCCGGCTCGATGGAACCAGCCTGCTGAGCTACGGCCTGGCGCTGCAGCACCAGGGCCGGCTGGACGAGGCCTGTCAGGTGTTCGCGGCCGCCAGCGAGGCCGCGCCCTCGCCAGCGGTCGACCAGTTCCAGATCTATCCGCACCTGCTGGCCGACAACGGCGAGGCGCGCCACGCCGCCGCCGCCCGGGCCTGGGCGCGCCGCCACGCGCAGGGACGCCCGCAGCCGCCGCACCGCAATGGCGACCGCGCCGGGCGCCCCTTGCGCATCGGCTACGTCGCGCCCTGGTTCGCCGAGCACCAGCTGCGCCAGTTCATCACGCCGCTCTTGGAGAACCACGATCCGGCGAGCGTCGCCGTCACCCTCTATCCGACCGACGCCGCCAGCGAGACCGGCCGCTGGCCGGACTGGATCGACATTCATCCGCTCGGCGGTCTCGACGATGCGGCCGCGGCCGAGCTGATCCGGCGCGACGGCATTGACGTGCTGGCCGACTGCTGGGGCCATTCAGCCGGCTCGCGGATCGGCGTCTTCGCGCATAAGCCGGCGCCGGTGCAGGTCGCCTGGCTCAACTACATCCAGACCACCGGCCTTGCCGAGATCGACTATGTGCTGCACGCCGACGGCGAGACACCGGAGCCCCTGCTCGGCCTGCTGAGCGAGCGGATCTGGCGGATCGGGCCGACCTTCGTCGCTTTCCGGCCTGCGCTGGACCGCGCGCCGCCGAGCCCGACGCTGGCGCTCGCCACCGGTCGGGTGACGTTCGGCTCGTTCAACCACCCCGCCAAGCTGAGCGACGCGGCGCTGGACGGCTGGGCGGCGGTGCTGCGCGGGGCGCCGACCGCGCGGCTGCTGCTGAAGTACAGCTATTTCGAGGACCCGGTGCTGCGGCGCGCCACGCAAGGGCGGTTCGCCGCCCGCGGCGTCGCGCCCGAGCAACTCATGTTCGACGGCCACTCCAGCGGCTCGGCCTACTACGACACCTTCCGCCGGGTCGACCTGATGCTGGACGCCTGGCCGGCCGGCGGCTCGACGACGACACTGGAAGCGCTCTCCAACGGCGTGCCGGTGCTGATGATGGCCGAGCCGAGCTTCGCCGGCCTCTACACGCGCAACATCCTGGAAGCGTCGGGCTTGAGCGAGCTCGTCACCACCAGTCCCGAGGACTTCGTCGCCACGGCGCTGGCGCTGGCCAGCGACCTGCCGCGGCTGGACGCCCTGCGCCAGCGCGTGCGGCCCAGCTTCGAGCGCGGCCCAGTCTGCGACGAGGCCGGCTTCACGCGCCGCGTCGAGGCGGCGTTCGGCGAGATGTTCGACCTTTGGCGCGCCCAGCAAGGCGCCGACCGGGAGGTCGCATGAAGATCGCCTTCTTCGGCTACGCCTGGAACAAGGCGCTGCAGCCGGACGCCTACATGAGCGAGACGATCACCGCGCTGGCCGGGACCGGCGCGGACGTCGACGTCTACCTCGGCAGCCAGCTCACCAAGGAATACGGCATCTACGGCCTCAATGCGGCCATGCAGCCGGGCCGCATCGGCGCTTTCATCGCCGCGCAGGGCTATGACGCGGCGGTCTCGTTCAACAACTCGATGCTGATCCCCGAGGTGCTGGCCGCCATGCCCGGCCGCATCGTCACGGTGATCGTCGACGAGCCGGAGCACCTCTTCGACTACCACCGGACCGGGCCTTGGCCGGTGTTCGCCAGCGACGTCGAGATCGTCGCCATGTCGTCGCGGCTGGAGCAGCGGCTCATCGAGGCCGTGCCGGGCGTGCGCCAGCGCCTGCGCTTCATGCTGCCGGCCACCAACGTGGTCGCCGGTCCGCGGCCCGAGCCGTTCCTGCCAATCTCCTGGGTCGCCAGCTATGTCGGCGACGCCAACCTCGATCAGTACATGCAGCTGGTCGCCGAGTCGCCGGACGTCCGCACCCTGACGCTGCGCTGCCTGCAGATCATCGAGCGCGACGGCGACCTGCGCTCGATCCGCGACACCGCCACGCCGGAGGCGGCGCTGATCGCCGCGCTGCCCTGGAGCTTCGACTTCTTCCAGACCCAGATGCAGAACGTCCTCACCAACCGCGCGCGGCTGGCGGTGGTGGAGCGACTGGCGAAACACGGGCTGGCGCTGTTCGGCAACGCCGGCTGGCGCAAGCTGCTCACCCACGACGGCGCGGTGCTGCAGGCCCTGCAATCAGGCCCGGCGCCAGGCTCGCATGCCGACCTGACCCGCATCTACAACGCCTCGCGCATCTCCATAAACGCCCCACAGGCACACACCGCGGTTGGCGCGGTGCAGTACCGGATGATCGACGTGATGGCGTCGGGCGCCCTCTTGATCACCCGCCACGACCAGCCCTCCGATCTCAACCGCGTCTTCGGCGACGACTGCCCGGTGCCCACCTGGCGCGACCTCGACGAGCTGGAACGGCTCTGCGTCCACTACCTCGCCCACGAGGACGAGCGGCGCGAGCTCGTCGCCCGCTGCAACGCCCTCCTGGCGTCCGGCTACAGCTTCGCCGAGCGCGCCCGCGAGCTGCTCGGCGCGGTGGGCGTGACGCCGCCGCAAGCCGCCGCGCCCGGCCTGGTCCGCCGCATGGACCTCAACGTGCTCGCCGACCTCGGCTGGGTCGCCGCGGCCTGACCACCCGCCCCGCGTCCTTCCCCCTCACAGCGCCCCGTTGATCACCGCGAGGATCGCGGGGTCGTAGCGTTCCGGGACCCGCTCGATGCGGAAGCGGCGCATGCCGATGACGCCCTCCAGCGTCACGGTGCGGTCGAGCCAGCGCAGCATCGGCTCGGCCTCCAGCCGGAAGTGGTGGTAGGGCGCGCCGAAGCGCCAGTCGTCCACCACCGCCGCGGTCTGCGTGTCGAGGTCGATCTCGACCTTGACTGGCCGCGGGCCGGGCCCTTCGACGCGGATGCGGTGCTCGAAGCGGCCACTGGCGTGCTGGCGCAGCCGCGCCTGCAGCCAGCTCAGATCGGCCGGCGGCGTGACGGCGTTGGCCGGCGGCTCCGGCGGCCGCGTCGCGCTCGATTGCAGCGCGGCCTGCATCTCAGCCCGGAACCCCGCCTCGCTGCGCGCCTTGCAGACCACCTCGAGCCCGTCGGGACGCTTCATCACCGTGTCGCCGGCGAACATCGGGCGGTATCGCTGCGGATGCCGGGCGGGCTTGGTTCGCGCGTAGGCCACGAAGTCGAGCGGCGAGAGCGCCGCGCGGTTCATCACCGAAAAGGCGTCGTCCCAGTAGACCAGGTTGGCGCCGAACGGGATCACCACCTGCAGCATCGAGGATCTCGGCCTGTTCGACGCCCTTGTCGAGGTAGGCGTCCATCAGCCGCCGCGCCTCGGCGTCGCGCCAGGCCGGATCGACGCCCTCCAGCAGGAACGGGTACCAGTGGATGTAGGCGAACGGCACGCAAGCCACGTCCACCCGGCCGACGGCGTCCTTCAGGCGCTGCAGCGTAGGGCCGACACGTAGTTGTCGTTGCCATGGTAGACACAGAAGTGCGCGTTGCGGATCGCCAGCGAGGCGTCGACGCCGTTGGTCTCGTGCAGCACCGCGTAGATCTCGACGCCCGGCGCGATCTCGGTCAGCCGGTCGGCTGGCAGCTCGACGACCTCGATCCCTGCCTCGGCGCACATCTGGCTGAACATCGGCCGGCCCTCGACGATGTGGATCGGCGTGGTCGGCGGGAACAGCTTCAGGAACGCGGTGTCGAAGTGGTCCTGGTGGCAGTGCGAGACGATCACCGCGTCCACCGCCAAGAGCCGCGGGTCCATCACCTGGGCGGGAAAGAACACCCAGCAGTCGAAGTAGGGCGAGGAGAGGCCGACCGGGTCGAACAGGAAGGTCTTGCCGCTGAGCCGCACCAGGATCGAGGCGTGGCCGACGTAGAGCACGCCGTCGTCGGACGCGCCGAAGAAGGCGTCGAGACTATCCCAGGTGCGGAAGGGCGGATCGAAGGCGGTTTTCATGCGGTTAGCTGGCCAGCGCCTGCGGGCGGCGGATCTTCTTCTGGCGGGCGGTGTGGAACGCCTCGTCGGTGACCACGACCTTGGTCGGCGCCTTGTAGGGGGCGAGCGTGGCGCGGCAGGCCACGCGGATGCGGCGCTTCAGATCGTCGGCCGACTCGGGCGCCTGCAACGAGACCTTGGCGACCACGATCTGCCCCAGCATCGGGTGCGGTTCGGCGACCACCGCCACGTCGCGGACATTGGGCAGCGCCAGGATCACGTCCTCGACCTCGGCCGGATAGACCTTCTGGCCGCCGACGTTGATGATGTCGCTGACGCGCCCGAGGATACGGATCCACTCGCCGTCGGTCTCGACCTGGTCCTGGGTGTTGAACCAGCCATCCGCGTCGAAGTTGGAGGGCGCGTTCAGGTAGCCCAGCATGGCGTACTGCGAGCGGATCCAGAGGATGCCGTCGCGCACCTGCGTCTCGAAGCCCTCGCCGCCGACCCGCACCCAGAGCGATCCGTCCGGCCGTGACTGCGAGCGCAGCACGCCCACTTCCGAGAGCCCGTAGGTCTGCTGCAGCTCGACGCCCGGGAACGCCGCCACCAGTCGGTCCAGCGTCGATTGCGGCATCACCTCGGTGCCGTAGGTGATGCGCTTCAGCGAGGAGAGGTCGAGCTTGCGGGCCAGGCCCGAGGCCAGCATCAGGGTCAGGAACGAGGGCGTCGCGGGCAGCAGCTCCACCTTCTCGCGGGCGATCGCTTCGCACACGGACGACACCGAGCGGTCGGCCACGGTGACCACGGTCCCCAGGCTCGAGGTGATGGCCAGCACGGTGTTGATGCCGCCGAAATGGTCGATCATCAGGAACGGGATGGCGCGGGTGGCGGCGCGCTGAACGCGGAACTTGTCGGCGATGCGATCGAAGTCGTGCAGGATCGCCTTCGGCGTCCCGCTGGAGCCCGACGAGAACAGGATCAGGCCCGGCCGGCCCGACTCGGCCAGTTCCGTCACCAGCGGATGCTCGGCGGCGATCTTCCGTTCACGGAACGTCGCGGTGCGGCCGGAGGCGTCGAACTCCACGAGCCAGTCGCAGCCGGAGATCGCCAGCGCCGCATCCTCCTCCACCACCGACGCACGGCTGAGCGGGATGACGATCGCGCCGCGGCGGGCCAGCGCCAGCATCAGGCAGATCACCCCCGGCGCGAAGTCGGCGAGGATCGCCACCTTGTCGCCGGCGCCGATGCCCGGGCGCCCGAGGATCGCCTCGAAGCCCTCGATCCGCGCCAGCACTTCGGAATAGGTCGAGCGCTCGCCCTCGTGGATGAACGCGACCTTGTCCGGCGCGGTCGCGAAGCGGTCGAGCAGCCACTGCATGGCTAGCCTCCTGCCAGTTCTTGCAACACCACCTTCACCAGCGCGTAGGAGGTGATCTCGGCGGCGTCCTCGTCGGGAATCTCGACGCCGAACGCCTGCTCCAGCGCCAGCACGAGGTTCATGTGCTTCAGCGAGTCCCAGACCTTCAGGGTGTCCTTGCTGGCGTCCGGGCCGATGGCGTCCGGGGGGACGGTGAGCACCGTCGCCATCACCTGCCGAAGCTTCACTTCATCGATCATGCTGCACCGTGATCCAGGGCGAGGGCGGCGGGGAGAAATCCGCGATCGCCATCTCGTAGTTGCGCGCGCCGCCGGCCTCGCTGGCGAGCGTGAGGCCGAGACGGTCGTAGAAGTCGGCGGCCTGGGCGTTCTTGGCGCTCGGGAGATAGCGGGCGCGGAGCGTGCGGCAGCCTCGGGCGGCGGCGTCGGCGAGGATCGCCGGCCAGATCGAGAACTCGACGCCGCGGCCGAGCACCCGGCAGCTCATGAAGCAGCTCTCGATCTCGGCGACGTCACCCGCGAACCGCATCGTCACGACGCCGGTGAGCCCCGCCGCGCCGAACTTGTCGGCCACATCCAGCGACCACACGGCCGCGCCGGGGTCCGCCATTAGCCGCTCGATCTCCGACGCGCCGTAGCGCATCGTGGTCAGGTTGAACTGGTTGGATTTCTGGCTGAGCTCGCTGATCCGCGCCACGCGGTCCGCGTCGTCCCGCGCCAGCGTCACCGTCAGGCCGAGCGAGGCGAGATACTCCTCCTGGCTGGCGAAGCGGCCCTGCTCGGCCAGCGCCTCGGCGCGCTGACGGTACTGCGCGGTCTTTTCCGCCCCGTCGGTGGAGGCGCCGCCGGCCAGGAACAGGTCCTTGATGCGGGCGATCACCGCCGGATAGTCGGACGGCCGCGCGGGGACCTGGAAGACGGTCACCTGCGGCAGCTGGCTCTTCACCGCCTCGCACTCGAACGCGGAGTCGTCGACGAACACCAGCGCATCGAGGCCGATGTTCAGGGTCTCGGCGATGCGCCGCAGGCTCGCGGGCTTGTCCGTCCAGCTCACCTCGCTGACGATGATGTCCTCGCGCTTCAGCACCATCTCCGGATGGGTCTCGAACATCGCCGACGACGTCGGCCGGCTCGTTCTTGCTGGCGAGGCAGAGGAGCACGCCCTGCCGCTGCAGCGCCTGGAACTCGGCCTGCGCGCGGTGGAAGACGTTGCCCGGATAGGCGTGGGCGCCGAGCTTGACCCCGCTCACCAGGTCCTCGCCGACGACGCCGCCCCACAGCGTGTTGTCGCAATCGAGCACCAGCGCCTTGTGGAAGCGCGTCCCCCAGGCCCGCGAGACCGCCGTGACCTGCCGCGCCCACTCGTCGAGCAACGCGGGCGAATAGGGCGCGGCGTTGCGCAGATGGAAGCGCGCGTCGAACGCGGCGCGGCGTCCGACCTCGGCGATCACGCCCGCCATATCGATCCAGCGCACGTTGGCGAAACGGCACGGCCTCATCGCGCAGCGCGGCGTTGAGGCGCTCGACCACGCGATCCAGCGCGATCCCCGCCGGCCACGGGCTGGCTGATCCGGTGCAGGCTGCACAGGAACACGCTGCGGATCCCCGCCGCCTTCTCCAGCGCCAGACGCCAGCGGCCGCGCAAGCTGCGCTCCACAGCGCCGATCGCCTCGTCCGGCAGCGCGGCGGCGCGCGCCTCGAACGCCGGCGCCAGCGTCTCCAGCGACGGCGCCAGCAGCAGGGCGTCGAGGCCCCCCACCGCGAAGCGCGCCGCGTCGCCGAGCGGATCGTCGAAGCCGCCCTGGCTCACCTCGATCCGCACGCCCGCCAGAGCCGCGTGCCGGCGCAGGTAGAGGCCCAGCAGGTCCACCGTGGCGCCGGCGCTGATCCCGACCCGCGCGGCGAGGTTCGGCAGGCTCGCCTCGGCCGCCTCGACCGCGGCCATCACGTCCGCCAGCGGCGCGGCGGGGTCGGCGAGCGCCGCCCACGGCGATGCCAGGTCGGCGGCCGGTTGCAGGCGCGCGGATCCGCTCATCGCATCGCCATCCCGCCGTTCACAGCCAGCGTCTGGCCGGTGATGAAGCCGGCGTCCAGCGAGGCCAGGTGCGCCACCGCCGAGGCGACGTCGGCCGGCGTCGCCAGGCGCCGCATCGGGGTCTGCCGCGCGGCGATCAGCTGCGCCTTCTCCGGAATGTCGCCGATCAGGCCGGTCTCGGTCATGCCGGGCGCGACGCAGTTGACGGTCACGCCGCCGGGCCCGACCTCGGCGGCCAGCGAGCGCGACATCGCCGCCAGCGCCGCCTTGGCCACCGCGTAGGCGGTCCAGGTGGGCGTCGGCGCGCCCTCCGCGACCTGCGAGGTGATGTTGATGATCCGGCCCGAACCCCGCTCGAGCATGGCTGGCAGGCAGGCCCTGACGATCAGGAAGGCGGCCTTCACCTGCACGTCGAGCTGCGCCTGAATGTCGGGCCAGTCGAGGTCCGCGAACGGCTTGGCGCCGATCGCCGGCGAGGCGTTGTTGACCAGCACGTCGATCGGACCCAGCGCCTGCGCCGCCCGCCGCGCCAGCGTCACGGCGGCCTCCGCGCCGGCCAGGTCCGCCTGGATCGCCACGGCGCGCGCCGGGCCATCCAGCGCGCGGATCGCCTCGACCACCGCCTCGGCGCGGTCGGCGCGGCCGCGGTAGGCGACCGCCACGTCCAGCCCGTCGCGGGCCAGCCGCTCGCAGATCGCCCGGCCGATGCCGCCGCCGCCGCCGGTGACCAGCGCCACGCGGCGACGCGCCGGCTCGGGCTCGGCGGCCACGGCGCGGCCCTCCAGAACCTTCACCTTGCCGGAGCCTGCCAGCACCTTCTGGCCGGCCTGGTTGACGATGGTGGTGTCGAGCTCCAGCAGCCGCTCGCGCGGATGCTTGGCGGTGACCACGCAGCTGACGGTGAGCGTGTCGCCGAGCCGCACGGGGCTGAGGAACTCCAGGCTCTGCGACACCCAGAGCGCGCCCGGCCCCGGCAGCTGGGTGCCGATCACCGTCGAGATGAACGAGGCGCCCAGCATCCCGTGCACCACCACGTCGCGGAAGCTGGTGGCCTCGGCGAACACGCGGTCGACGTGCAGCGGGTTGTCGTCGCCGGTCATCTCGACGAAGCGCCGCACGTCGGACTCGCCGATCTCGCGCACCAGGGCGCGGGCGTCGCCCACCTTGATCGCATCGAAGTCGGCGAAGAGGCTCATGCCGCGCTCCCCGCCTCGTCCCAGCGCCAGACGCTGGCCGCGAAGTTGAAGCCGGCGCCCACCGCCGCCAGCACCACCGTGGCGCCCGGCCGGATCATACCGGCGTCCAGGGCTTCGCTGAGCGCGATGGCGACCGAGGCCGCGCCGGTGTTGCCGATCTCGCGCACGTTGGTGTGGGTGCGCGCCATGTCGGCGCCCATCTTGCGCACCACGTAGTCGATCAGGTTGAAGTTGGCCTGGTGGAAGACGAAGAAGTCGACGTCGGCCAGCTCCACCTCGGCCTTGCGGCAGGCGCTCTTCACCACCGCCGGCAGGTGGGTGATGGCCTGCTTCCAGGTGGCGAGGCCGTTCAGCTCCATGACGTCGGTGTCGGCCGGGGCCGCCCGGCCCATCACCGGGAAGCTGGAGCCGCCGCCCCGCACCCGCACCGCCTCGTAGTTGGAGCTATCGGTGTGGAAGGCCGAGGCCACCACGCCCGCCCCCTCGCGCCGCCCCAGCACCACCGCCCCGGCGCCGTCGCTGTGGTAGATCACGCTGTCGAGGTTGCCGCGGTCGATGTAGCGGCTGTTCATCTCCACGCCGACCACCAGCGCGTGGCGCACCGCAGGGTCGGCGGCCATGCGGTCTGACGCGGCAGTGAGGCCGGCGACGAAGCCCGCGCAGTTGGCCTGCAAGTCGAAGATCTGCCCGCCGCGGACGCCCAGCTCCTTGTGGATCTTCGCCGACAGCGGCGGGAAGGTGTAGTCGCCGGAGAAGGTGCAGGCGACGATCATGTCGATCTCGTCGGCGGCCACGCCGGCGTGCTCCATCGCCTGACGCGCCGCCGCCGTCGCGAAGCCGGACGCGGTGTCCTGCGGCGCGGCCAGATACCGGCGCTGGATGCCGGTCTTCTCGACGATCCATTCGGGCGTGACGTCGAGACGGCGGCAGAGCTCGGCGTTGTCCTCGACGACGCCGGCCAGCTGCCGCCCAGCGCCGAGAACGCAGATGCCGGAAGCGGCCCTCATGCGCCCGCTCCAGCGGCGAGGAAGTCGAGCAGCGGCCGGTTGCCCGTCTTGATGTCCGCGAAGCGCGCGGAAGGGCCGTGGCCGGGATGGACGAGCGTGTCGCCCTCGATCTCGTCCCAGACCGCCAGCAGGCTCCGGCGGAGCAAGCCGTGGTTCTCGCCCGGCAGGTCGGAGAGCCCGACGCCGCGCGCATAGAGGCTGTCGCCGGTGAAAAGGTGGTCGCCGAAGCGCAGGAACGAGCTGCCGGGCGTGTGGCCGGGGACCGGCAGCCAGCTCACCGGCAGGCCGGCGGGCGGCGTGGCCGGGTCGACCAGCGTCAACTGCGGCAGCGTGATGCGGTCGGCGAGCTTCACCACCATCAGCAGGAAATTGCTGCTCCTGGCGGTCTTCAGGTCGGCCTGGTGCAGGAAGACCTCGGCGCCGTACGCCTGCCTGGAAGTGGCTGGCGCCGCCGATGTGGTCGAAGTGGCCATGCGTGCAGACCACCCGGCGCGGCGTCAGCCCGAGCGCCTGGGCCGCGCGGTCGATGCGCGCCGGATCGAGGCCGGGATCGACGACGAAGTCGCCGTCCGGATGGGCGCAGAGGTAGGCGTTGGACGGGAACGATCCGCCGGTCACCCGCCAGACGCCCTCGCCCACGCGCTCGGGCGCGCCGTCCGGCGGCGCGGCGTAGCGCTCCGGCCGCATGCGCGTTCGTGCAGCGCCTGGGGCGGCCATCAGTTGACGCCCCCGAGGAACACCGTCTGCGCCGTCACGTAGCCGCTGGCCTCGGCCGCGAAGAAGTCGACCACGTTGAGGATGTCTTCGGGCCTGGCGAAGCGCGGCACCGGCAGGCCGGCGATGATCGCCTCGATCTTGTCGCGCGGCAGCTGGGCCAGCATGTCCGAGTCGATCGCCGTGACCCCCAGCGTGTTGCAGGTCACGTTCATCGGCCCGAATTCCTTGGCCATGACGTTGGCCAGGGTCGAGAGGCCCGCCTTGGTGGCCGCGTAGACCGAATCGCCGATCGGCTCGAGGCTGGCGGCCATCGAGCCGATGTTGATGATCCGGCCCCACTTCTTCTTGCGCATGAACTTCGCCGCCTCGCGCGAGACGATGAAAGGCGCCAGCAGGTTGACGTTGACCATCGCCTGGGCGGCGGCCGGCGGCATGATCATCGCGTATTGCGAGGTCAGCACCGCGGCGTTGTTGACGACGATGTCGATCCGCTCGACCTGGCCGTGCAGGGAAAGGAACGCCTTCTGGATCGCGGCCGGGTCGGCGAGGTCCACCTGCACGTGCCGATAGGCGCCGCGCTCAAGGCTGGCCTCGCCGCGCGCAAAGCCGATCACCTCGGCGTCACCGTCCAGGAAATGCTCGGCGATCATCCGTCCGACGCCACGCGTGGCGCCGGTCACGAGCGCGATCTTTCCTGCGTAGGCGCCCACGAAGTCCTTCGAAGCCCTGAACCCAGCCAAGGGCCGCAGCGTCCGCAGATATGGTTAACAGCCGGTCACGATCGGCTAAGCCTTCCCCCGCTTGCGGAGAGAGCGGCGAGCCGCGCCCGGAATTGATCCGGGGACGCTCCGCCGACCTGGGAAGTCAAGCGCTCAACCAACTCCCCCATCGGCGACGCGTTCGCGCCGGTTACTGCGACGCCGGCGGCGGCTTCGCAGGATGCGCGCCAGCCTTGGCGACGAGGCGGACCGTGCCGCCGGCGACCTTGGCCGTGGTTCCGACAGCCACCTTCGTGACCTTGGCCGCGCCCCGCACCGCGGTTCCGGCGACGCCCAGCGTGGCCCCGGCGACCGCGGTCGCAACGCACCCTTGCAGGCCGAGCCCGACGATCAGGAAGCCCGCCAGCAAGGCAGGCGCAAAGGCGCGGTGGCGTGACGTCATGACGCTTGGATCCCCCAACAATGGAGGCAGCGTAACGCCTCATTCGTTATGAATCGTTGCCGGACCGGGCCGACGCTTCACGAAGCCTGGCCCAACACCTCCTCGATGGCCGAGACGACGGCATCCGGCCGCTCCCAGGGGATGTGGTGTCCGCAGTTGACCGTCCGATGCACGCCCCGGCTGGAAAGGGTGGCCATTTCCGCCTGGGTCGACTGAACGAGCGCGCCGAGCTTGGGGTCGCCGCCGGCCGCAGAGCTGCTCGGCGGCGGTCAGGACGACGATCGGCATATCGCCGAGTGATCGTCGCGCCTTCTCCAGCGCCACCAGATCGCCGCCCAACTGCTCGCGTATGGCCGAGAGCTCGGCGCGCCAATAGGCGGGCGAGGCGCGATTTGTGAGAATCACGGTGTTCAGCGCGTCGGGCAGTTCAGGTTCCGGTGGGAAGTAGACCCTCGCGTCGAACTCGGGGGTTCCGGGCAGCAGCGTTCCGGCGCGGGCCATCGCCGCGGTGCGCCGCACCTCGGCATAGTCGCGCCGGCTCCAGTCGCGGAAGCTTTTGTGCCGCAGGCAGGGGAGTGCGGGTCTTGTTCACGTGCGTCATTCGCTACCGGGTCGAGCCGGGGAAGCTGGCCGAGTTCCGGGAGTACGCGCATGCGTGGATCGGGCTGATCCGCAAGTACGGCGGGACCCACCACGGCTACTTCGTGCCCGGGACCGACAGCGACAGCCTGCCGGACCCGGCCTTCAGCTTCCCCGGCCTGGGGGTGGCGGCGCCGGCGGACGTCGCGTTCGCGCTGTTCAGCTTCCCGGACGTCGAGGCCTACGACCAATACCGCGCGGCCGTCGCCGAGGACGAAGGCTGCAAGGCGGCCACGGCGAGGTTCAACGAGACCCCGTGCTTCTCGGGCTACGAGCGCGCCTTCCTGATACCGATCTTCGAGTGAGCCGCGGAGCGACGGCCATGTTGGAAGCTTGGCCGCTGTGCTCTGCGATTTGCCCGCTGCCAAGTCGCCGCTCCATCCGGGCCTGGCGGATCGCGACGGCGACTGCACCGCCGGCGGGATCGACGCGCTGCGGGGCGCCGCGAGAGCCAGCGAGGCCGACGCGACGTCGCTCGCGCAGGTCCACTGGGTGCGCGACGGGTCGAGGTGACGGTCGGCGGCCTCAGGCCAGGCCCCGCCGCGCAACGCGGCTCCTGCGACGGGCGGCTTCACCCTAGGGTTTAGGCCCATAGGCTGCGGGCGGACAGGCGGGTAGCCCGGAAGCAGGATCAATCCCAAGTCGCGGGACGAGAGGAAAATGCAAACCGCCACACAGCGCTCCCATCGCGCCGCAGCCGCCGTCTGGGTTGCCGCCTTCGCGTTCGTCGCCGCCCCCCTGGCGGCGTCGGCCCAGCACGCCGCCACGACCAAGAATCCGCTCGCCGACGCCGGCAGATTGGAGATCACGACGGAGACGGCGACGATCAAGTCGATCGACCCGACGACGCGCCACGTGGTTCTGACCGCCTCCAGCGGCGAGAACTTCACGCTCAAAGCGCCCAAGGCGATGCACAACTTCGATTCGCTCAAGGTGGGCGACAAGGTCACTGCGCGCTACTCCGCCTCGGTCGAGTACGCCCTCTCGCCGGGCAACAAGCTGCCGCCGGACACGCAGACGGTCATCGCCGGCCGCGCGGCGAAAGGCGAGCTGCCGAGCGGTGTCCTTGCCAACCACATCGTCGTCACCGGCGCGGTGCTCGGCATCGACATGGAGAAACACACGCTGAAGATGGTGAGCCCGTCGGGCGGCGAGGTGCACATCATCGCCGTCAAGGAAGCCGCGGGCCGCGCGGCGATGGCCAAGCTCAAGGTCGGCGACTACATCACCGCCTACATCACCGAGGGCCTGCTGCTGTCCGCCCGTCCGGCGTGAGCGTCGGGACGCGTTCCCGCCTCAGGCCGGCTCCATTTCCGCCAGCAGCTCCAGCACGTAGTCGGTCAGCGTGCCGACGTCGTCGAACGGAGAGATGTCGCGGCTCATGGCGCGGTCGTCGGTCAGGCTGACCGGCAGGCCCCACTTCATCGTGAGCGCCGTCTCGACGTCGACGATCACCGAGACCAGCGACAGCAAATCGAGCTGCGCGTCGGGGCCGAAGAGCGGCGTCGCCGGGCCAACCTCGACCTGCTGGCCGACGTCGAGCTCCGCGTTCAGGCTCTCCAGCGCCTGCAGGATGATCGCCAGGACGGCTTCGCGGGTGTTTGCGTCGGACAATTCGTTACTCCGGTCAGGCGGCGGCGCTGCCGAGCCGCATCAGCGTGCGCATGCGGGGCAGGGCGACGGCGCGGTACTCGTCGGCCAGCAGGGAAAGCGCGATGGCGTCCTTGAACTGGCCATCCATCAGGAAGTGGCGCCGGAAGCGGCCCTCCTCGCGCATGCCCAGGTACTTCTGCCACTTCACCATCAGCGGGTTGCCCGCCTCGACCACGCCGTGGATGCGCTCCAGGCCCAGCCGGTCGAAGGCCAGCTCGTAGAGCAGGCTCATGGCTTCCACCGCCGCCGGGACTCCGCGCGCAGCCTCCTCGTCGCCGATCAGGAAGCGGGCCGATTCGGCGCGGCGGTTGGCCAGGTCGATCTCCACCAGCGACAGCATGCCGATCGGGCGGCCGTCCTTCAGCTCGATGACGTAGTTGAATTCGGCCTTCGGGCGGCTGGCGATCCAGTGCGCCTGGTCCTCCACCGAGGCCGCCGAGCCGTTCAGATGATGGGCGCGATCGCCCAGCCGCCAGGCGTGGGTGATCGCCGCGTCCGCCACGCGCAGCGGCCGCAGGGTCACGAACTGGCCCACCAGCTCGGGCGCGGCGTCGGGAAGCTCTTTCATCACGCGCCGAAGAACTCCCTCACGCGCGCGATCACGAAGTCGATCTCGCGGTTCGAATGGGTCGCATCGAGCGGCAGGCTCAGCACCGACGCGGCCAGCTGCTCGGCGACCGGGAAGTCGCCGGCCGACCAGCGCCCGCGGTAGCAGGGCTGCAGGTGGACCGGGATCGGATAGTGGATGTTGGTCCCGACCCCGCGCTCGGCCAGGAACGTTGCCAGCGCATCGCGCGCCTCGGGGACGCGCACCGGGAACACGTGCCAGACCGGCCGCGCCCAGCCGCGCACCGGCGGCAGCGCCAACCCGCGCACGTCCGCCAGCCCCATCAGGTAGCGCAGCGCCAGCTCGCCGCGGCGCGCGTTCCAGATGTCGAGGTGCGGGAGCTTGGCGGCCAGGATCGCCGCCTGCAGCGGATCGAGCCGCGAGTTGGCGCCGGCGATCTCGTGCCGGTACTTCTCGCGCGATCCGTAGTTGGCCAGCATCCGCACGCGGTCCGCCAGCGCTGCGATCGCGGGTGATCACCGCGCCGCCGTCGCCCAGCGCGCCGAGGTTCTTGGTCGGGTAGAAGCTGAACGCCGCCGCGTCGCCCAGCGAGCCGCACCGCCGGCCCTTGTACTGCGCGCCGTGCGCCTGGCAGGCGTCCTCGAGCACCTTGATGTCGCGGCCGGCGATGGCGGCGGCGACGCCGTCCATGTCGGCCGGGTGGCCGTAGAGGTGCACCGGCATCACCGCGCGGGTGCGCTCGGTGATCGCGCCGGGGAGCTTCTTCATGTCCATCAGCCCGGTGTCGGGCTCGACGTCGACCAGCACCGGCGTCGCGCCCGCCTGGTCCACAGCCAGCGCGCTCGCCACGAACGTGTGGGCCGGCACGATCACCTCGTCGCCGGCGCCGATGCCCCAGGCCTTCAGCGTCAGCGTCAGCGCGTCGAGGCCGTTGCCGACCCCGACCATCGCGCCCGCCTGGCAATAGGCCGCGAAGCTCGCCTCGAAGCCGCTGACCTCCTCGCCGCCGATGAACCATCCGGATTTCATCACCCGGCGCATCGCCAGCTCAAGCTCGGCGCCGATCGCCTGCGAGGTGCGCGCCAGGTCGAGGTAGGGCACCGCCGTCACCGGCTCGCGGCCGGCGTCCCAGGCCAGGAACGCGTCGTGGTCGCGGATGTAGTCGGCCTCGTCGTACTCCTCGGAGGCCAGCACGATGACCACCGAGTTCGTCCGAGAAGTCGGAGAGGTCGCGCCAGCAGCCCGGCCCGACCACCGCCGCCTGCGAGGGGCGGTCGAGCGTCACCACGTCCTCGACGCCCGAGCGCGAGATGCTGAGCCGCACGCTGCCGCGCAGGCACAGGAAGCACTGGCGCAGGTTGCGGTGCCCATGCCCGCCGCGGCCGGCGCCGGCCGGCACGTCGCGGATGTAGTAGGCGCGGTGCACCGGAAAGCCGATGTGCCTGGAGACTTCCGCCACCCCGAGGATGCCGTTCGGCATCGGAATGGTCTGCAGGTCGACCAGCTCGACGAGCCGGGGCGCGCCTGCCGGCCGGGCGGCGGCGGGCGTCGCCTCGGCGAGCGGCGTCGGGTGCTCCAGCGTCCTGGTCCTGTGGCGAGCCATGCGCCGAAGCGACCACGATTGTGGTTAATGGCTGATTAGGCCGCCGCCAGGAACGCCAGCAGCGCCTGGGCCACAGCCTCGGGCTGCTCCTGCTGCACCCAGTGGCCGGCGCCGTCGATCAGCTGCGCGCCGCGGAAGTCGGCGCAGGCGCGGGTCTGCATCGCCTCGAACGACCCCGGCGACTGCTGCACGCCCCAGTCGGCCGCGCCCGCGATGAAGAGCGCCGGAACCTCGATCTGCCGGCCGGCGAAGAGCCGCAGCTCCTTGCCCACCAGTCCGCTGGTCACGCAGCGGTACCAATTGAGCCCGGCCTGGAAACCCGTCCGCTCGAAGGCGCGGACGTAGACCGCGAGATCCTCGTCCGTGAGCCAGCGGCAGGCGGCGACTTCAGCGGCGGTGGGCATCAGCGGCGCCACCGCCTCGGGCATCGTCGCGGCGAGCGGCATCACATAGTAGTCGGGCAGCACCGCGAGCTGGTCGGCGGTCCAGCCGGCCAGCTTGTGCGGTCGGTTGCCGGCCCAACCGGCGCTCTTGGCGTGGTAGTAGGCGCGCAGGAAGGCGTGCAGCCCCTGCGGCGCGCCCAGCATGTCGGCGTCGGCCTCGGGGGCCGAGAAGTACCACTGATAGTGCTTGCGCGGCGGCGTGCAGGCGGCCAGCGCCGCGCCGAGGTCGCGCCCCCCGCCGGCTGGCGGCGCCGGCGCCGGCGTCCCGGCGAACGGCGCGCTCATCATCACCAGCGCGCGGAACACGTCGGGCCGCACCAGCGCGCAGTGCGCCGCCACCGACGAGCCGAAGTCGTGCCCGACCACCGCCCGCACCTCGGTGAGCCCGAGCGCGAAGACCAGCTCGAGGATGTCCTGCGCCAGGTTCAGCTGCCGGAACGATCCGAGGTCGCCGTCGAACCGGCCATCCCACCCCGTCGTGCCGCCATAGCCGCGCTGGTCGGGCGCGATCACATGATAACCCGCCGCGGCGAGCGCCGGCATGATCCCGCGCCAGGACCACGCAAGCTCCGGAAACCCGTGCAGCAGCAGCACGACGGGCCGACCCGGCTCGCCGGCCTCCAGCAGGTGCATGCCGAGGCCGCCCGCGCCCTCGATCCTCCGGCTGCGCACCCCGCCCGGCAGCGCCGCGCCGAAGTAGCCTGCTTCAGTCATAGGGCGACCTCTTCCGAAAGGGCGAAGCCCCGCGAGCAATTCTGACCTAGGTCGACGCTAATCGGCCTCAACCAACGACCATTGTTCCGAAGCGTCGAACAATCTCGTTCACCACCCAATCGATGTCAGTCGGGCGTGTCGTATCGACGGTGATCACCTCTCCTAGACCCATCGGCCGATCGAACTCGGCGAACGCGTCGTCATCCATGAGGCGCCAGGGATGAGATTTGTTATGGGGTGGCGGGGAGGAGCCGTTTCGCGCCGGGGTGTTTTTGAGGATCGTAGGGCTGGCCGTCGGTCAGGCGCGCAGAGGACGCGCGTAGGCCGGCGAGGATGCGTATGGCGTGGGGGTGGTCGCAGCCTCTGGCCTGGCTCGCTTGTAGACGTCGGCGGCCAGGGGCTCTGGCCTGGAGTTGTCGGCGAAGCAGGTGATGGCGGCTTAAGTCGCTTGTTGCAGGCCATCGCCAGCCGACGCCTGATTGCCGGACTGGTAGGTGACGGGGGCGAGCCCGGCCTCGGCGGCGAGCTGGTCTCGGTGTGGAAGCGCTCGCGCACGTCGCCGAGTTCGGCGAGGATCTGGGCGGCGCAGATCCTGCCGGTCTTGGGAAGGACATGACACGGCCGTCGGGCAGCTCGGCGACAGGTGCTCGATGCGGCTGGTGATCTTAGCGAGCTCGGCGCCGAGGGATTGCAGGGTGCGCGCCAAGGCGCGCACGAGTTCACCCTTGGCTTCGCTCTCGGCCTGCCGGCGCGCCCGTCGGCGGCGACGTGCAGTCGCTCCAACAGAGCCTCGGGCGATCTGCGCCGCAGTACTGGTGCTGAGCGAGGAAGCCGGCAGCGCTCGGCCCAGACGGGCGGCGCTCTGCGGCGTGGGATAGCGCTCGATGAAGGCAGCGCGATCGGGCTGGCACGTCGGCGAAGATCACCGCGGCGCCGGGCCAGAAGCTGTCCAGCAGGGCCGTCAGCTGGTTCGCAAGGCGACCGTGCGCCCACCAGGTCGCCGCGACCGCGCACCAGGCCGCGCAGGGCCTTGATGGCGTCCGACTGCGGCTGAGCGGATGCAGCCGGTGGCCGTCGGTGCGCAGGATGTCGGCCAGGATGTAGGCGTCGCCCGGATCGCTCTTGCCGAGACGGCGCGGTACCTCGGCCGGCAGGCCTTCACCACGTTGGGGTGGATCGGCGTGACGACGAAGCCGGCCTCGATCAGCGCATCGACCAACAGGCCCGAGGGCCGCTCGATAGCGACCGGTATCTCGCCGGGATCGCCATGCTTGCTCAGCCGCGCAACGAGCCTCGCCAAGCCCTCTCGATCATGCCCGACCTCGAACTGGTCCCGCACCTGGCCCTCTCATCGACGACGCACACAGCGTGCGAGCCGCAGCCCCAGTCGACACCCACGAACACACCCATGGAACCACCTCCTTCCGTTGGAGTATGATCCCGGCTGCCGGGAGCCCTGGCGGGATGCTCATTGACCGGCGCTCTGGGCGGCTACCCACGGCGCATCTTCCTGTAGCCGTCTCGAACTCCCGGCCACCGTCGCCCCGCTGGTCTCATCCTGGCTCTCGAAGAGCGAGCGGGATCGGCGGTCGCGACAGTGGCGCGGGACCAACGCAACCTCACCCTACCGGACAGGCCCACGTCACATGAGGTGCCCAATGAGCGGGATGCACGCCAGCCCCACCCCGCGCCTTGAAGCGCCGGATCGCTTCTGACACCGGACACGCACAGTGGACCTCAACCACCCGACCATTCAGGCCACTCAAACGCGCCCGTTCGTAGTCGCTGCGCGGCCGAAAGTTCGCCTCCAAGACGACTTGCGGGCATCGGGCGGCAAGCGCCCACAAGGTCTCCATCGCTCCCGCACCGAACCGACGAGATTCTTCTAAGCTGCCGCCAATGCCTCCCATGGCGTCGAAGAGCGTTTCCTTAATGTGATCCTTCGTGATCAGCGGCCAGCCGAGACGGTAGGCCAAAGGCAATGCGAGCGTCGTCTTTCCCGCGCCCGGCGCTCCGCTTATCAGCACGATTTTGCGCGCTGCTGAGGCGGCAAGTATTTCGCACTCGCCCATTTGGCATGCCCCGACTGCGCCCCAGTTCGACAACCGGCTAAGCAGATTATGGCGCCCTCAGTTCCTGTCCACGGACTTAGTTTGCGATAACCGTCGCCTATCTCTCGAGAACGTCCGCTGCTCGGCCGCCCCAACGGCGCTTCTCCCCCCCGGGTCCGTCGCCCGGCGCGTCAGCTTCCGGGCATCATACCAACGGGGAGTTTCGACCCTGAGCTGGCTCTCAGTTCCGCGATGGCGCCTTAAGCCTCCACACATGCCTGGTCGTCAGCGGCTCGAAGCCGAGCCGCTCCAGAATCGGCCGGCTCGTCTCCCAGGCGTTGACATGGAGGTAGCGCGCGTCCCGCCGGACGGCTTCGGCGGCGCGATCGGCGACGATGGCCCGGTAGAGGCCAGTCCCTCGGTGCTGCGGGACGACGCCGCCATCGCCGAGCGCGCCGAAGGGGGTTTCCTTCGGCGTCTCCAGCCGACCGGTCGCCGCAGGCTCTCCGTCTACGTAGGCCACGAGCAGCACCAGGGTCGGATCGTGCAGGCGCGGCAGGTAGAAAGCGTCGGTGGTCCAGTCTTCCTCGCCGAACGCCTTGCGCAGCACGCCGGCGTAACCGGCCAGCTCTGGCTCGGTGCTCACCCGGCGCACGTCCACGCCCGGCAGCCGCTCCAGCTTCGCGGCGGCTGAGGCCTCGATCGCCAGGAACGTCTCCAGGCCAAATAGGTCCTCGAACCCCGCATCCGCGAGCTCGCGATCGAGGCCCTCGGGGAAGTCGTGACCGTAAACCGGCCACCATAACTCGCCGCCGACCGAGCGCACGCGCGCCGCCTCGCGCGCGACGATCGCCGCCGTCCGATCCGGCCCGAAGTCCCACCACCCGATGCCGTCGACAGCGCCTTGCGTGGTGCGAAGGACGCCGTCGAACCACGTCCGCTCGACGCCGTCCGCGGGCGGCCGATCGGCGCGCAATGTCCGGTCGAACAGCTCTCGAACGACGACGAGGTCCATCGGATTTCCGAGCGTGGAGCGCTGACTTATAGGGTGCGGGGTGGCCGGTGAGGAGACGTCTGCTGCGCGCAAGCGGTCGAAGTCGGCCATGAGTGGCGGTCGGGCCGACTGGGCCGAGGTTGCGGTCCTCAGTAGCTTCCTCATGAAGTGGCGCGGGTAAAACGGCGGCAGTCGACCGCAAGACGGAGGCGTGACGCCAACGCGCAGTTTCGACCCCATTGCAACGTCGGGCAGCCCGACTACTCGCTCTTCAGCGACCGGCGCGACCACTGGGTGCGCCCTTCCGGTAGACGCTGTCCCAGCGCGCCTGCGCGTCTGACGTGGATACTGGATGCTCAACCATCGGCCTGCACGGCCGCCGCGGTGGTCCGGCGCTGTCCCGTTGACGCGCAGAGCAGCCGGGCCGCGGACACAAGCCAGGCGCCGGCCAGAACGGCCCCGACGAAAAGCCCAGCCTTGGCCAGCCCGTAACCGAGCAGCACCACGCCAGGTCCGGGACAGATGCCAGCCAGACCCCAGCCGAGACCGAAAATCGCCGAGCCGACGATGAGCCCACGGTCGAACCGGAGGCGGTCGGGCAGCTCGATCCGGTCGCCGAGGACCGACGTCTGCCGCCGCCGCGCAAAAGCGAAGGCGGGCAGAGTCACCAGGATGGCCCCGGCCATGACGAATGCCAGCGCAGGATTCCACCGGCCGGCAACGTCCAAGAAGCCGATAATGCGTGCCGGGTCCGTCATTCCGGAGACCTGCAGACCGGCGCCGAACAGCAGGCCGAAAACCATCGCGAAAGCGGCTCTCATGACAGACCGGCCGAGGCTGCAAGCGGCCGCATCCAGGCCACATGGTGGGTTAGAAAGACCGTTAGGCCGGCCATGCCCATGAAGGTCGCGGTCGCGACGAGGGAGCGTCGCGAGAGGTTCCCTAGGCCGCAGACGCCGTGCCCGCTCGTGCAGCCGTTGGAGAGGCGCGTTCCGAAGCCGACGAGCAGGCCCGCCACCACCACGAGCGGCGCGCTCTCGGCCGCAAAGGCGGCAGGGCGTCCGCCGCCCATGAGGGCTCCGATGAAGCCGCTCACCACGAGCCCGGCCAAGAAGCCGAGCCGCCACGTCTGCGGCGGTGTCTCGGTTGCGCGGCGAAGGATGCCGCTGACGCCGGCGATCCGTCCGTTGACCAGTAGCAGCCCGGCCGAGGCTGCGCCGATCATCGCGCCGCCGGCCAGCGAGGCCGCTATTTGGCGCACATCTGCAGACATTCGCGTTCCCTTGTCAGAGAGCTCGGCCGGCCGCTGGGCCGGACCGGAAGGTTGGTTGGCGCGGGCATCAGAGCAGGTGGCCGGCGCTGCGGTAGATGACGTAGGCCGCGACCGCGAAGAGCACGACGGCAAAGATCTGCGTCAGCCGTCCGCGCTGGCCGGCGAGCCTCATGGCCAACCGCATGCCGACCCACCCGCCCACGACGCCACCCAGGATGAACAGCGCCGCCACCCGCCAGTCCACCAGACCGGAAGCGGCGTAGTTCGCGGCGGTGGTCAGCCCGAACGCGCCCACAGAGAACAGCGACGAGCCGATGGCGTTCAGGATCGGCATGCCGCTGCCCAGAATTAGCGCGGGGACGATCAGGAAACCGCCGCCGATCCCGAAGAAGCCGGATAAGAATCCGACCACCAGGCCGCCAGCGATGAGGCCGGGCGCCATCCTCGGCGTGAGGTGGACGTCGGGATCGCCCCCGCCCGCGCGCCCCCGCAGCATCGAGATCCCGACCGCGACCATCACGAGCGCGAACATCAGCATGAGGCGCTGCCCGTCCACCAGCTTGCCGAGCGAGCTGCCGGCGAAGGCGCCGATCACGCCGGACACCGCGAAGGTGGCCGCGCAGGGCCACTTCACCGTGCCGACGCGGGCATGCTGGGCGAGGTTGGCGAAAGCGTTCATCGACACCGCGAGCGCGCCGGTTCCAATCGCGACATGCGGATCGCGCACGCCGACAACGTAGAGCAGCAGCGGCACGGCGAGGATCGAGCCGCCGCCGCCGATCAGCCCGAGGCTGAAGCCGACGACGCCTCCGGAGAGGATCGACAGCAGGTCTGCAAGCGTCATGGCTTCGCCTGCGCCACGCGACCTTCGATTGCCTCGACGGCGGCCGGCGTGCGAGCGCGCACGGGCAGGCGGATGTAGCGGGTCCCGTTGACCTCGGCCGGCGGAAAGCGGCCGGCGCGGATATTCACCTGGATCGACGGCAACAGCAGCGTCGGGGCCGCGAGCGTCGCATCGCGAGCCTGGCGCGCGGCGACGAATGCGTCTTCGTCGACGCCGTCGTGAATGTGAACGTTCTTCGAGCTCTCCTCGGCGACCGTCGTCTCCCAGGCGTAGTGGTCGCGCCCGGGCGCCTTGTAATCGTGACACATGAAGAGCCGGGTCGCGGGCGGCAGGCCGAGCAGCCTGCGGATCGACCGATAGAGCCGCCGTGCGTCGCCCCCAGGGAAGTCCGCGCGTGCGGTTCCGTAGTCGGGCATGAAAAGCGTGTCGCCGACGAATACGGCGTCGCCGATGCGATAGCTGACGTCGGCCGGCGTGTGACCGGGGGTATGCAGGACCTCGACATCGAGCCCGCCGATCGCGAACCGTTCCCCGTCTGCGAACAGCCTGTCGAAGTCGGCGGCGTCCGGCTTCAGGTCCTTCACGTCGAAGACCGGCGCGAAGGTCCCCTGCACTTCTCTGACGTGCTCTCCAATTCCCACAGCAGCGCCGGTGCGGGCCCGGATAAAGGCGGAGGCGCTCAGATGATCGGCGTGGACGTGCGTCTCCAGGGACCAACCTATCGTCAGTCCGGCATCCGCGGCGGCGGCCAGCACGCGCTCGGCGGAGGCGGCGCGGACCTCGCCCGAGGCCGGATCGAAATCCAGCACGGGATCGATGACCGCCGCCTCGCGCGTCTGCGGATCCCAGACGAGGTAGGTGACGGTCTTGGTCGCCTCGTCGAAGAACGGACGGATCTCGGCTGCGGTCGGCATCGGCAGCTCCTTCGCATTGGGGCCGTTGACGCCTATATGAGATACTTCTAATTTTAGACAAGTCTAATAGACCATGAAAATGACGACCATCGATCCGAGCGTCGCCGAGCTGGAGGCCCACGCGGCGGAAGCCGCCGAGTTCCTCAAGCTGCTCGCCAACGAACGCCGGCTGCTGGTGCTCTGCTCGCTGACGGAGACCGAAGAAGCGTCGGTGAACACCCTGGCGCGAAGGGTGGGGCTCAGCCAGTCGGCCTTGTCGCAGCACTTGGCGAAGCTCAGGGACGACGGCCTCATCACGTTCAGGCGCGAGGCGCAGACCCTCTACTACCAGGTGTCGGACCCCCGGGTTCTGAGCACGCTGTCGCTGCTGAAGAGCCTTTTCTGCCCCGATCTCCCGGACGCCCGAGACGCGTAAGGCTGCGGGGCGGTGCTATCGATGCGCCATGCGGTTCGGCGCCAGGGCGTCTGGTGACCGCCCGGCGGGCGGTCATACGGGAGCCGGCCAAGAACCGGTCGCCGGAACAAGAGGTCCGCTCTCCCGCGCAGCCCTGACGTAAGACCAAAGCTGCCGGGGGCAGGAGCAGCACCGCTCCTCAGCCGGCTCGTCGACGTCTTGTGATCGGCCGCAACCGACCCTGAGCGCACTCCGCCGTGGCGGTGTGGCGCGCTGGTGATTTCGTGGTCTTGATCGAGGTCAAGGCGCGACAGCCCCGGAGCCGCGACCCTCTGCGTCGCGCATCCGGCATCTGCGATGCGGGCGTCTTCAGAAGCTTCAGAAGAAGCGCGACATGGCCGGCGCCGGCGCGCTTCTTTGAGGGAGACCTTATGGCCTACTACTTCTCTAAGACCTTGCCCGTCGGCTTTGATGAAGCAGTCCAGCGAACTGTCGATGTGCTCAAGTCGGAGGGCTTCGGCGTCATCACCGAGATCGACGTCAAGGACACCTTCAAGAAGAAGATCGGCGTCGACTTCCGCAACTATCGGATCCTCGGAGCCTGCAACCCGGCGCTTGCGTACGAAGCCTTACAGATCGAGGACAAGGTCGGAACGATGTTGCCTTGTAACGTCGTCGTTCAGGACATCGGCGGAGGCAACTGCGAAGTCGCTGTCATCGATCCGGTCGCCTCGATGCAAGCGATCGACAATCCCGCGCTCAGAGTCGCGGCGGAGCAGGTGCGAGCAAAGCTGAAGCGCGTCGTGGATGAACTTTAGGCGTCGGCCCATGGGCTGGGCTACGATGGAATGTGCTTCCTATCGCTGGTGGCCTTGGGCAGGCGCGCCTGGATGTAGGCGATCGCCTTCGCCTCGATTGCATTGGTCGGATTAGGCACGCTGGCCTGGCGACGAAGGCCCGGTAAAGGCCGTCCTGGTGCGCCAGGCGACTAGGAGCGTCCGCTTCGGGGCAGTTCGCCATCGATGGTCTGCGACCCACGTCGTACCTTCGGCGGCGGTTTGCCTCCAGGAGGATGTGGGGCACGGGCGATGCGAGCCGAGCTCATCATGGCTTCGTTTGAGGCAGTCGTATTCAGAGCGGCAGCTACCCATAGCCAGGGCGGCCGGCGCCCTCCCCCCGTGGCCGACCAATTGTCCCAAGTGGACAGAGGGTGGGGCCCCCTGGTTGCTAGAAGATCGGCGGGGTCCTTCTCTTGCCGTGCGATGCCCCCCTCAGCGGACCATCCGAGGGTCGGCTGCAGTGGTGACGTCCGCTTATCGGTCCACTCGCGGAAGCCGACCGCAGGCCAAGCTCGTTGAGAGGAGCCGCCTGTGACTTTCGGTGGCGTGTCAAACGGTGCCCGAATGAGTGAATCTTGCGGATGCAATGGTGGCTCTGCGGGGGCGACTCGCCCGCTGCTACAGCTTGGCGGCGACGAGCAGGCGGCCGGGGCCGAGACGCTCCAGCACCTCCGGTAGGTCGAACTGGCTGACCGCGAAGCAGCCCTCACTCCGCCCGAGCATGCCGTTGGCCCGGACGATGTCGGGCCCGACGTACCATGCCGAGTGAACCACGATCTCGCGTTCCTCGGCGTTGCTATTGGTGGCGTCCAGGCCGACGAGGCGCATCGAGCGGCCGTGCCCGCCGAAATAATAGTCGCCCGTGACATAGGCGCCCTCGGAGGTCGCCTCGGACCTGGCGGCGTTGGAGAAGGTGCTCAGCCAGCCCGTGTGGGCGGGATCCGATCCCCGTCCGTGGGCTACCAGGCGGGTGTCCACGTTGCCGCTGGCCAGGTCGACCAGGTGCAGGCGCGGCGACCGCGACGGCTGGCTGAAGTCGGCCACACCCACGACATCGTGGTGCGCGACGAGCGCGCCGACCCGCTCGAGCCCTCGCTTTGCCACGGTAATGATTGCGGGATCAGCAGGCGCCGCCAGGGCCGGGCGCGCCAGCGCCGCGAGGCCGAGCGAAGCGGCAGAGACCTGCAGGAAGCGACGACGGTTCTTCAGGAAGGTTTCGGACATCCCTCTCCCCACGGGCGCCTCGGCTTTGCGACGGCGCCGGTCTAGGACTCTGACGGAATGCTCTAGATAGCAGCCAACGCGCGAGCGTCAGGTGAGCGATCTCGCCGCAGGATGTCGGGTCATGTGCAACGCCGCGCGCTTCTGGATTGTGGGTCTTCTCGCGGCGGTCGCCCTGTGCTCGCCGGCGACCTGGGCGCAAGTGGCGAACCGCAGCGCGATCACCCAATCCGATGTCGCCGGCCTGAAGCCCGGCGCATACATCTGGTCGCCCGGCCTCGCGCCGCGGGGACCGATGGAGATCGTGATCAGCCTCTCGGCGCAGCGCGCCTATGTCTACCGCAACGGCGTGCGGATCGGGGCGAGCACTGCCTCGACCGGCAAGAAGGGGCGGGAGACCCCGACGGGGGTGTTCACGATCCTGGAGAAGCACCGATTCCACCGGTCGAACCGCTACAACAATGCGCCGATGCCCTTCATGCAGCGGCTGACGTGGAGTGGAGTGGCCCTGCACGGGGGGCCTCTGCCCGGCTACGCCGCTTCGCACGGCTGCATACGTTTGCCGCACGCCTTTGCGCGCGAACTGTTCGCCGTGACGACCTTGGGCGCGACGGTGGTGATCACCGACGGCGCGCCCAGGCCGATTCGGGTCGAAGAGAGCGGGCTGCTGGCGCCGCCCCCGACCGACAGCGTGTCGGCGGCCGGACCCGAGAGCTATAGCTGGCGACCGCAGATTGCGCCTGATGGGCCTGTCAGCGTCCTGGTCAGCTCGCGCGACGAGCGCCTGATCGTGCTTCGCAACGGCAAGCTCATCGGCAGCGGCCAGATCCGCATCCCGCCCGGCCAACTGGTCGGCACCCAGGCCTTGGAGTTCACGGGCTTCAATGCCCAGGGCCAGTCCCAGTGGATCTATCTCGACATCCCTGGCCAGGAGACCACAAAGGGGCAGGCGCCCAAGCTCTTGGGCGCCGAGGAGCTGCAGGTCTCGCCCGACTATCTGAAGCTGGTCCGCAGCGTGCTGACGCCGGGCACGACACTGGTGGCGACCGACGGCAGCCTGCTGGGGGGTGACGCAGGCGAGGCGCTGATGCTGCTGGAAAGCGACGGGCGCTGAGACCTGAGAAGCCTCGGGTCTTGTGACCTGATCTGTGACCTAGAAGCTCGTCGAGGATCCGGCGCGCGGCGCCTGCCGCTCACCCAGGCCCGGAAATGATGAACCCCCACAGTGGTTTGCTGCGGGGGTTCGTATCGGTCCCGTCGATGGCGGTGGCGATCTAGTAGCCGAGCGGCGTGCCAAGGCCGAGGCGGATATGCGGGCCAAGGCTGAAGCCGCAGCGGAGGAAGCCCGGCGGATCGCCGAAGCCGCCGCCCGCGAACGCGACCGCTTCGAGGCTGTCGCCGAGCGCTACATGGCCGTTGCGCTCGACGGGAAGCGGAGCGCGCGGGAGACCGAACGCCTGCTGCGCCAGGGACCGGTCGCCGCGTGGGCAGGCGACACATCGCAGCGGTCCGGCGCTCGGACGTGGCGGAACTGATCGATGCCATCCGCAAGCGCTCGCCAGCGACCGCGCGGCTCACGTATGCGGCGCTTCGCGGCCTGTTCCGCTGGTGCATCGAGCGCGAGCTGATCGAGGTCTCGCCATGCGACTACGTGAAGGCGCCGCCGCGGCCGGCGGCGCGTGATCGCGTTCTCACCGACGACGAGCTGAGGCGCGTCTGGCAGGGCGCCGACGCGCTCGGCTACCCTTTCAGCGCGATCATCAAGCTGCTGATGTTGACAGGCCAACGCGAAGCCGAGGTCGCCGGCATGCGCTGGGCGGAAATCGATCTGGAGGCGGCGACGTGGGTCATTCCCAAGGAGCGCACCAAAAACCGGCGAGAGCACCTTGTCGATCTGTCGCCGGAGGCGCTCGCTGATCATCCAAGCCGTGCCGCGCACCGGCGAGGTGCTATTCCCGGCGCGCAAGGCGCCGCCCAGGAAGCACGCGCGCCGCGCGACGGCTGAAGCTCGGCCGGTTGTGGGGCTTCTCGGCCGCCAAGCGGCTGTTGGACGGTGAGGTCACGCGCAAGACCAAGGCGCCGCTCCCGTCGGTAGGCCTCGCGCCGTGGCGCCTCCACGATCTGCGCCGCACGGCCGCCACGCGCATGGCCGAGGGGTTTCCGCCGCACGTCGTGGAACGGGTCCTCAATCACGTCTCGGGCGTCACTGGCGGCCTTGTCGGGGTTTACCAGCGCCATGAGTACCGGGACGAAAGGAAGGCCGCCCTGACCGCTTGGGGAGCCAAGGTCGCGCAGATAATCGAGCCGCCGCCACCCGACGCCACGCGAACCGTCCAACGTGCGCCAGTTCCGGCCTCGCGGGCGCGTTGCCTGACGCGGTTGGGGACCGGCCGACAAGACGGTATTCCGTTTGCTTTATATCCGCATCCTCGCGGGCCGCGACGGCGCAACCCCGCCTCGCCCAGTCGTCGCTGATCCAAGTTGAAACGTGCATCTTGAAGCGTAACAAAAGATGTAGCTTGCAAAGGCACGTGCGTAACTCTGGTTCACGACGATGGGTAGATGAATAGGTGAACTCCAAATGAGATGGTGAGCGTCAGCGGAAGACGTAGAGTAGTAAGAACGGCGGACTGTCGAAAGTAAATCGCAAGCCGTGTATTTAACATTGATTGTCCGACGGGTTGTCGGCGCTCATAACATTGAGTTACATATGCCTTCAGGCGCGTTCCTGGGCTCCCCAGCGCGGTCGGAGGCGACAATGGGTGATACAAACGCAAGGCGCTTCGTCAATGTCATCGAAGCTTCAAGTTATACTGGAATCTCTGCAAGCCAATTAAACAAGTACCGAATATTCGGGGGCGGTCCGCCTTACCATAAAGTTGGTCGTAGAGTGCTTTATACTTACGACGACTTAGACGCTTGGCTGGCGGCTCACCGCTGCGTCGCGATATCCGACATCGGGGACGCTGCGTGAACCATGCCCATCCAGCGAAGGGGGGCCGCCCCTTGCGGTGACGGCCTCTCGGTTGGGATCGCTGTTCAGCTTGGCGGCGAACGGCCATCCGATATCACCACAGCCGAAGGGACACCAGCGCGGAGCCCCCAGGAACCGCGCATGGACGGCAACCTCAACAGGCAACGCTCCGGAGCGCACGGCCAGCCCTAAGCCGCTTGGCCGAGCGCACAACGCCAAGGGTGACCGGACGAGGGGCAGAGATCGCACCCAACAGGCAGGGGCGCGCACGCAACCGCTGACGCCGAGCGAGAAATTCCGCTTTCTGGAGCAGTTGTTCGCTGATCGCGACCTGACTGGCTTGGCGGTGCGCTTAGGTGGCATCCTCGCCGTTCGCTACCTAAGCCGCGAGACCGGCAAGGCGTGGCCATCGCAAGAGACGCTGGCCGACCGCCTGCTCGCCAGCGAAGACGGGATAAGGCGGGCAACTCGGCAGCTTATGGAGCGCGGCCATTAAGCTGTGACGCCGGCGGGCGGCCGTGCGAAATAAATTCACTACCGGCCGCAGCTGAAGGAGACTCCGAAAACAAGGGCTCGACGGTTGGCGGGGGTTTTCGCTTCTGAAAGGCCCGAAAAAGCTAGGGCCATTGAAATGCAAGAAGTCCGGTGGGGGTTTTGAGGACCAAAGGCCGAAAGACGGTCGCCTAAAGGCCAGAAGGCGCGGTGGGGTGACTCCTGGCAAAGACCCCGTAGCAGGGGACGAGCCGAGAGGCGCCTGATGGCTGGGGTTGAGGCGTGCCACGGGGCGCGAAAGCCGTCAAGGGCTTCGCCCTCTCGCTTCGCTCGCCTCACGGTGACCGCGCCGCTTCTCCGTGGCTAAACGATAGGCGTCGGGACGAGGGGCGTCCCTTCTTAAGTTCTCCGCAGGATGCATCGAACAAGGGGCTGGGCTTTCGGTTCGACGCCTTCAACTCGCCGAGTTCTCTTCTTTGGGATAAGACCGAACCAGTACGTTTCTGGGCAATCGCCGCCGTGTTAGTAGCAGTAACGTTCAAGGTAATCGATGTAGTCATCAATGCCGCCTGGCACTTAATCAGAGGCTAGAGCCGTGCGCGCTTCCCGCGCGATGCCGAAGGCTACCTCCTAGCGCCGCACGCGTTGGCTGAAGCGGGGCTTTGGGCTCGCCGGGCCGTGGGCGGGGCGGCCAGCGGTTGGCGACGTGGGCGCGCGGATCGGGACGGCGGCGAGGATCGCGGGGTTGGCGCGCAAAAACTCCTCGGAAGCCCTGCGGCGCAGCCGTACAGCGTTGGCGTGCGTGGTGGAGCTAAGCGGAGTCGAACCGCTGACCTCTTGAATGCCATTCAAGCGCTCTACCAGCTGAGCTATAGCCCCGAGGTCGTCGGGCCGCCCATGGCCGGGGCCTTGGCGCGAGGGCGCGGAACCTAGTCAAACGATCTGCCCCGATCAAGACCTCCCGCCCTAACGAGCGGGCGGTCAGACGGCGCAGCCCTCAGTCCTCCGGCCGCCTTCTTCGGGGAGGCCGTCGATCTCGTCTTCGGAGAAGTCGTCCTCGTCGTCCTCGATGAATGGCACGTCGTCGTCCTCGGCGTCCTCGAGGTCTTCTTCCTCGGCGAAGTCGACGCCCAGCGCCTCGTCCGGCGCGGCGGGCGCGGCGTCGGTCGACGTCGTCGTCGTCGTCGCTGGCGTCGAGCGGTTCGGCGGCGGCGGCTTCGTCGAGCTCCGGCGTCTCTTCGACGGCCTCGAAACCTCGTCCTCGGCCTCGGCCTCGGGCGGCTTGACGCGCACCTCTTCGACTTCTTCTTCGGGCAGCGGGCCGCGCGGACGCACGCGCCGGTTGCGCAGCGCCTCTTCGGGGTCGAACTCGCTGTGCGCACTTCGGGCAGTGGGCCGGCCGGCGGCCCAGGTCGTAGAACTTGCTCGAACAGGTGGGGCAGATTTGCTTTGCGCCCAGTTCGGGATTGGCCAAGGCGGGGCCTCGTTTATGAGCGGGGAAGAAGGGCCGGCTCCCTTGCCACGCGTGCGGGTCGCTGTCAAAAGCCAATCCTCGCCTGCAAAACCGCGATCCGAGAGCCGCAAACCCCATGCCGACGCCGGACTTACGGCCCGCCCGGGCGGACCGCTCCGCGGCCGCGTCCGCGCGCCGGGCGACAAGTCGATCTCCCACCGCGCGCTGATCCTGGGCGCGCTGGCGAGGGCGAGACCAGCATCGAGGGCCTGCTGGAGGGCGACGACGTGCTGCGCACCGCCCAGGCGATGGGCGCGTTCGGCGCGACCGTAGAGCCGCGACGGGCGAGGGCCGCTGGCGCGTGGCCGGCCACGGCGCGCTACCGACGCCCGACGAGCGTGGTCGACTGCGGCAACGCCGGCACCGGGGTGCGGCTGATCATGGGCGCGGCGGCGGGATTTGACCTGGTCGCGACCTTCACCGGCGATCCGTCGCTGCGCGGGCGGCCGATGATGCGGATCCTGCGGCCGCTCGGCGAGATGGGCGCGACGCTGGCTCTGCCGCGACGGCGGGCGCCTGCCGCTGGCGCTGCAGGGCGGCGGCCTGTCGGCGATCACCTACCGGCCTGCCCGAGCCCTCGGCGCAGGTGAAGTCGGCGGTGCTGCTGGCCGGGCTGAACGCCGCCGGCGTCACCGAGGTGATCGAGCCCGAGGCCACCCGCGACCACACCGAGCGGATGCTGCAGCGCGTTCGGCGCCGAGGTCGAGGTGCGGATGACCGGACGGACGGCCGCCACATCCGTCTCGCCGGCGGCCAGCGCGCTGACCGGCGCGCGCGATCCGCGGTGCCGGGCGATCCGTCGTCGGCCGCCTTCCCGCTGGTCGCGGCGCTGATCACGCCGGGCTCGGCAGGTGACGGTCGAGGGCGTGCTGCTCGAACCCGCTGCGCACCGGCCTCTTCGTCACCCTGCAGCGAGATGGGCGCCGACCTCGCCATCGAGAACGAGCGCGAGGAGGGCGGCGAGCGGGTCGGCGACGTCACCGCGCGCCACTCGCGCGCTGAAGGGCGTCGACGTGCCGGCCGGAGCGCGCGCCCTCGATGATCGACGAATACCCGATCCTGGCGGTCGCGGCGGCCTACGCCGAGGGGCCGACCGTGATGCGCGGCATCGGCGAGCTGCGGGTCAAGGAGAGCGACCGCATCGCCATGATGGCCGCGGGGCTGGCGGCCTGCGGCGTCGGCGTCGAGGAGGAGCCGGAGGGGCTGATCGTGCGCCGGCACGGCGCGCGCCAACCACCGCGTCGCCGGCGGCGGCCTGGTGCGCACCCACGGCGACCACCGCATCGCCATGAGCGCATCTGGTGCTGGGCCTCGGCGCCGAGCACGCCGTCGCCGTCGACGAGCCCGGCATGATCGCCACCAGTTTCCCCGGTTTCCGCGAGCTGATGGCGGGCCTGGGCGCGGAGATCGGGTGAGCGGGCTTCGTCATCGCCGTCGATGGGCCCGCGGCGTCGGGCAAGGGGACCATCGCGACGCAGCTTGGCCAGCACTACGGCCTGCCGGTGCTGGACACCGGGCTGCTCTACCGCGCGGTCGGCGTGACGCTGCTCGCGCGAGGGCGGCGACCTCGGCGACGAGGCGGCCGGCGACCGCCGTGGCGCACCGGCTCGATCCCGCCAGTCTCGGCGATCCGGCCTTTCGCACCCGCGCCGCCGGCGAGGCGGCGAGCCGGGTGGCCGTCTACCCGGCCGTCCGCGCGCGCGCTGCGCGACTTCCAGCGCGCCTTCGCCGCGCAGCCCGGCGGCGCGGTGATCGACGGGCGCGACATCGGCACCGTCATCGCTCCCGACGCGCCGGCCAAGCTCTATCGTCACCGCCTCCGCCGAGGCCCGCGCGCGCCGCCGCTGGCGGCAGCTGAAGGCCGACTGATCCGGCCATCGACCTACGCTGACGTGCTGGCCGATATCGAGCTGCCGCGACGCCCGCGACGCCGGCCGCGCCGACTCGCCGATGCGTCCGCGCCGCCGACGCCGTCTTGCTCGACACCACCGAAATGACTATATCCGCCGCCGCCGATGCGGCCCGCCGCATCGTCGAGGCGGCGCGCGCCAGGTGGGAAGAGTCCCTGCCGGCTAATCCAATCGCGCCAACCTCGGCCGCCGCGGGAACCTACCCCGAGACGCCGAACGGGGCGTCCGTCGCGCGAAGCCAACCAACGACATTCCGGGCGTCGCGCCCGGCCGCGCGATCGCGGCCGACCATCGCCCATTCGAGACGAAGACAGAGAAAAGAGCAAACAGCCTATGGCGGACGACCTCAGCATGAACCCCACCCGCGACGACTTCGCGGCCCTCCTGGACGACAGCATCGGACGCGGCGACTTTGGCGAAGGCCAGGTCGTCAAGGGCAAGGTCGTGGCGATCGAGAAGGACTTCGCGATCATCGACGTCGGCCTGAAGACCGAGGGCCGCATTCCGGTGAAGGAGTTCGGGGTCGACGACGACGGCAAGGCGACCCTGAAGGTCGGCGACACGGTCGAGGTGTTCCTCGAGCGGGTCGAGAACGCGCTGGGCGAGGCGGTGATCAGCCGCGAGAAGGCCCGCCGCGAGGAAGCCTGGACCCGCCTGGAGGCGGTCTACGCCAAGAACGAGCCGGTGATGGGCTCCATCGTCGGCCGCGTGAAGGGCGGCTTCACCGTCGACCTCGGCGGCGCCTCGGCCTTCCTGCCGGGCAGCCAGGTCGACATCCGCCCGGTGCGCGACGTCGGCCCGCTGATGGGCCGCGAGCAGCCGTTCGCGATCCTGAAGATGGACCGCCCGCGCGGCAACATCGTGGTCTCGCGCCGCGCCATCCTGGAGGAAGCCCGCGCCGAGCAGCGCACCGAGCTGGTCAGCCAGCTGCACCGAGGGCGAAGTGCGCGAGGGCGTGGTCAAGAACATCACCGACTACGGCGCGTTCGTCGACCTGGGCGGCATCGACGGCCTGCTGCACGTCACCGACATGAGCTGGAAGCGCGTCTCCCACCCCAGCCAGGTGCTGGCGGTGGGCGACACGGTGAAGGTGCAGATCGTCAAGATCAATCCCGAGACCCAGCGCATCAGCCTCGGCATGAAGCAGCTGCAGTCCGACCCGTGGGACGGCGTCGAGGCCAAGTACCCGGTGGGCGCCAAGTTCAAGGGCCGCATCACCAACATCACCGACTACGGCGCCTTCGTGGAGCTGGAAGCCGGGGGTCGAGGGCCTGGTCCACGTCTCCGAGATGAGCTGGACCAAGAAGAACGTCCATCCCGGCAAGATCGTCTCCACCTCGCAGGAAGTCGAAGTGGTGGTGCTCGACGTCGACGCCTCCAAGCGCCGCGTCAGCCTGGGCCTGAAGCAGGCCATGCAGAACCCGTGGGAAGAGTTCCTCGAGAAGCACCCGATCGGCACGGCGGTCGAGGGCGAGGTCAAGAACGCCACCGAGTTCGGCCTCTTCATCGGCCTCGACAACGACATCGACGGGATGGTCCACCTCTCGGACATCGACTGGAACACGCCCGGCGAGGAAGCCATCCTGCGCTACAAGAAGGGCGAGAGCGTGCGGGCCCGGGTGCTCGACGTCGACGTCGAGAAGGAGCGCATCTAGCCTTGGCATCAAGCAGCTGGCGGGCGATCCGCTGGCCGGCGACGTCTACCGCAAGGGCCAGACCGTCACCGTCACCGTCACCGAGATCACCTCGGGCGGCATCGAGGTGAAGTTCGGCGACGACGAAGCCCGGTCACCGCCTTCATCCGCAAGTCCGACCTCTCGCGCGACCGCTCCGAGCAGCGGCCGGAGCGGTTCGCCGTCGGCGACCGGATGGACGCGCAGATCACCAACATCGACAAGGCCGCGCGGCGCATCTCGCTGTCGGTCAAGGCGCTGGAGATGGCCGAGGAGAAGGAAGCCATCGAGCAGTTCGGCTCGTCGGACTCCGGCGCGTCGCTCGGCGACATCCTGGGCGCCGCGCTGCGCGAGAAGGCCTCGAAGGAATAGCGAGGCCGATCTTAATCATCTTTGCGCCCCTCGTGGGCCTTGAAGACGCGGCGCCGATTGGGCAAAGCGTCTTCAAGGTCGACGTAGGGGCGCCTCGATGATCAAGTCCGAGTTGATCGCCGCTTTGGCGAGCGAGAACCCGCACCTGACCCAAAAAGACATCGAGCGGGTCGTCGGCGTCATCCTCGAGAAGATGATCGAGCGCGCTGGAGGATGGCGGCCGCGTCGAGCTGCGCGGCTTCGGGGCCTTCTCGGTGCGCGAGCGTCCGGCCCGCGCCGGCCGCAATCCGCGCACCGGCGAGGCGGTGAAGGTGCGCGCCAAGCGGTGCCCTTCTTCAAGGCCGGCAAGGAGTTGCGCGTCCGGCTGAACGGCGACTAGGTTCGCCGCCTCTTTCAGTCGCAAGGCAAGGGCCGCTCGTGACCGACGCCAAGACCCGGTTCGTCACCGCCGCCGAGGCGCCGGTGACCATGTTGCGCGAGTTCCGCGAGTTCATCGCCCGCGGCAACGTCATCGACCTCGCGGTCGGCGTGATCATCGGCGCGTCGTTCGGCAAGATCGTCACCAGCCTCGTCGAGCAGGTGGTGATGCCGCCGATCGGCCTGCTGCTCGGCCGCGTCGACTTCACCCAGTTCAAGTGGGTGCTGCAGAAGGCCGACCCCGCCCGCAAGCTGGCCGAGGTCGACGTCGGCTACGGCGCCTTCCTCAACACCGTCATCCAGTTCCTGATCGTCGCCTTCGTGGTGTTCCTGATGATCAAGCTGCTTGAACAGCGTGCGCCGCCAGGAGGCCAAGGCGCCGACGCCGCCGCCTGCGCCCACGCCGGTCGAGACGCTGCTCGGCGAGATCCGCGACCTCCTGAAGGCCGAGCGCAGCGGCGGCCCGCGCCCATGAAGCAGATCGACCTAGACGACCTGCCGCCGCGCATCGCCCAGACCCTCGGCCAGCTGGCCAAGGACGAGGAGCTGCTGCTGGTGCAGGGCGGCGCCGTGGTCGGCCGCCTCGTGGTCGCCGACCCGGCCCCGCCGCCGAACCCGGGCGAGCTGCTCGCCGACCTGCCCGCCGAGGAACAGGTGAAAGAGGTGCTGGAACAGTTCAGCGCCATGATCAACGACGAGTTCTGACTATCCTCACCCTAGTCCTACGGGAGGAGAATTCAGCCGAACGCCATCAGGAAGATGTCCACCGAGCGGGTCACGTGGGCGCGCAGCTCTGCCTCGGTCAGCGGCCCCAGCACGCCCCAGAGCCGGCGGGTGTAGACGTCGGAAAGCACCAGGTCCTTCAGCCGCTGGCCGACTTCCCGGGGGTCGTTCGGCGGCAGGCGGCCGGCCGCGATCACCCGCTCGAAGTACTCGGTGAAGCGCTGCACGCCCCGCGCCGGGCCGTTCTCGTAGAAGAGGCGCCCGAGCTCCGGGAACCGCTCGGTCTCGGCGACCACCAGCCGGTGGATGGAGATGAACGAGTCTCGCGTCAGGCTGGCCAGGAAGCTGACGCCCAGCGCGATCAGGTCGTCGCGCACCGAGTGGTCGGCCTCGGCGGTCTCCGGCAGGTGATCCATGAAAGCCAGCAGATCCTCGCAGGAGTCGTTCATGAACGCGACGAACAGCTCCTCCTTGGAGCGGAAGTAGTTGTAGAGCGTGCCCTTCGAGCCGCCGAGCCGCACGGCGATCTCCGACATCGACGCTGCCGCATAGCCGCTCGAGAGGAACACCTCGCGGGCGACGGCGATGATGGCGCGGCGCTTGGCGTCGCTGCGGGCGGTTTCGGGGCTTGAGTCGAGCGGCATTAGATTTTCTCTGACCGTACCGTACGGTTTCTTGCTTGACCAGAACCGTTTTCACAGCAAGAAATGACCGTACGGTACGGTCAGTGTCCAGGGAGGACCTCGCCCGCGCTATTGCGGTCCGAGGGTCGGGGACGATGAAAATCGGCATTTCGGTCAAAGGCTTGCTGGTCTCGACGGCGCTTACCTTGAGCGCCTGCGCCGGCGTTCCGCGCGGTGGCGCGGGTCCGGAGCCCGCAGCGATCGCCAACTTCGCAGACACCCAGAGCTTCGCCGCGCCAACGGCCGACTGGCCGAGCGACCGCTGGTGGGACGCCTATGGCGACGCCCAGCTCTCCGCCCTCGTCGACGAGGCGGTGAAGGGTTCGCCGACGCTCGCTGAGGCCGAGGCGCGGCTGGGCTCGGCCAACGCCGCCACCACCGTCGCCCGCGCCGCGCTGCTGCCCAGCGTCGACGGCAGCGCATCCGTCGCGGCGACCGAGCAGAGCCGCATCGAGGGCTTCCCGCCGTTCATCCAGCAACTGCTGCCGCAGGGCTACCAGCCCAACGGCCGCCTGGCGCTGGACCTCTCGTTCGACCTCGACCTGTTCGGCAAGAACCGCGCGGCGCTCGCCGCCCAGGTGTCGGAGGCGCAGGCGACCCAGGCCGATTTCGCCGAGGCGCGGCTGACGCTCTCCACCGCCATCGCCGGCGCCTACGCCGACCTGATGCGGCTCGGGGCCGAGCGCGACGCGGCCGCCGAGGCGGTGCGCAACCGCGCCGAGACCGCCCGACTGACTTCGATGCGGGTGGAGAACGGCCTGGATACGCGCGCCGAGCTGAAGCAGGCCGAGGCCGCGACGCCCTCGTCGCAAGCGGACGTCGAGTCGCTCGACGAGCAGATCCTCCTCACCCGCCACCGCATCGCCGCGCTGATGGGCGAGGGGCCGGATCGCGGCCTTGCCGTCGCGATGCCGACCACCGAGACGGTGAAGCCGTTCGGCCTGCCGGCGGACCTGCGGCTGCACCTGGTGGCCCGCCGCCCGGACATCGTCGCGGCCCGGCTGCGCGCCGAGGAGGCGGCCAGGCGCATCGACGTCGCCTACGCGCAGTTCTTCCCGGACGTCTCGCTCACCGGCTTCTTCGGCCAGCAGTCGCTGGGCCTCAGCCAGCTCTTCGACCCCGCCGCCGCCATCGGCTCGATCGGCCCGACCGTGACGCTGCCGATCTTCGAGGGCGGGCGGCTGCGCGGCCAGTACCGCGGCGCCAAGTCCGACTACGCGGCGGCCGTCGACGCCTACGACGCCACCCTCGTCCAGGCGCTGCAGGACGTCGCCGACGCCGCCGCCAGCGTGCAGTCGGCCGCGCGCCAGCTGGCCGACCGCCGCGCGGCGCTGGCCGCCGGCGAGCAGGCCTACGCGGTCGCCAAGGAGCGCTACGAGGGCGGCCTCTCATCCTACGTCTCGGTGCTGACCGCCGAGAACGCGGTGATCGACGAGCGCCGCGCCTTCGCCGATGCCCGCTCGCGGGTCTTCAGCCTCGACATCACCCTCATCCACGCTCTGGGCGGCGGCTACGCGCACGCCCCGAACCAGTCATGAGCACCCCGATGGACGCTCGCACCAACGCGCCTTCCCCGCTGCGGCCCCTCCCCCGCCCCCCGGCCGCAGCCGAGGCCGAGCCGCCCCTGGCCACTCCGGCCAGGGGCGGCTGCGCGTCGCCGCCAGCTGTTCCTGCTGCTGGGCGCCGTCGTGGCGCTGGCGGCGATCGTCTGGGGCGCCAACTGGGTGCTGGTGGGCTCGCACCACGTCTCCACCGACGACGCCTACGTCAACGCCGACGTCGCCGACGTGACGCCGCTGGTCTCCGGCCCGATCGTCGCCGCGCCGGCCACCGACACGCTGCCGGTGAAGGAGGGCGACGTGCTGGTGATCATCGACCCGGCCGACTTCAAGCTGGCGCTCGCCGAGGACGAGGCGGCGCTCGGCCAGGCGCAGCGCCGCGTCGAGGGCTACTTCGCCAACCGCGACGCCGACACCGCCACCACCGCCGCCAGGGGCGCCGACGTGGAGCGCGCCCGCGCCCAGCTGGCCAGCGCCGACGCCGACCTCGCCAAGGCGCAGACCGACCTCGCCCGCCGCCAGAAGCTCGCCGCCGACGGCGCGGTGTCCGGCGACGAACTGACCATCGCCGAGAACCGCCTGCGCGAGATGACCGCCGCCGTCGGGGTCGGTCGGGCCGCGGTTGCGGAGGCGCAGGCCCAGCAGGTCTCCGCCGCCGGCCAGGCGCGCGCCGCCTCGGCGCTGGTGGAAGGCGCCGACGTCGGGGGCAACCCGGAGGTGGCGGCCGCGCAGGCCAAGGTCGATCAGGACAGGCTCAACCTGGCGCGCACCGTGATCCGCGCCCCGATCGACGGGGTGGTCGCCAAGAACGTCACCGAGATCGGCCAGCGGGTCGACACCGGCGCGCAGCTGATGACCGTCGTGCCGATCCAGGCCGCCTACGTCGACGCCAACTTCAAGGAGGATCAGCTGCGGCGCATGCGGCTCGGCCAGCCCGCCGTGCTGACCAGCGACCTCTATGGCGGCGGCGTGAAGTTCCACGGCACGATCGTGGGGCTGGCCGGCGGCACCGGCGCGGCCTTCGCCATCATCCCGGCCCAGAACGCCACCGGCAACTGGATCAAGGTCGTCCAGCGCCTGCCGGTGCGCATCGCGCTCGACCCGAAGGACCTCGCCGCCCATCCCTTGCGCGTCGGCCTCTCGATGGTCGTCGACGTCGACCTCTCGAAGTAGGCGGCAGCGGCCATGGCCAACGCCGCGACCGCCGGCCAGCCTGCCGCCCCGCCGGCGATGCAGGGCGGCGTGCTCTGGCTCGCCGGCTTTCTGCTGGCGGCCGGCAACTTCATGGTCGTGCTCGACATGACCATCGCCAACGTCTCGGTGCCGACCATCGCCGGCGGCCTGGCGGTGGCGCCCAACGAGGGCACCTGGGTCATCACCTCCTACTCGGTCGCCGAGGCGATCATGGTGCCGCTGACCGGGTGGCTAGCCGCGCGGTTCGGGGCGCTGCGGGTGTTCGTCGCCGGCATGGTCGGCTTCGGGATCTGCTCGGCGCTCTGCGGGCTCGCGCCCTCGCTCGGCTTCCTGGTCCTGTTCCGCATCATGCAGGGCCTCTGCGGCGGCCCGATCATGCCGATGTCGCAGACGCTGATGATGCGGGTGTTCCCGCCGGCCCAGCGCGGCCAGGCCATGGGCCTTTGGGCGATGACCACGGTGGTCGCGCCGATCGTCGGCCCGATCCTCGGCGGCTATCTGTGCGACACTGCCGGCTGGCCGTGGGTGTTCTACATCAACGTGCCGATCGCCGCGGTCTGCGGCTTCTTCGCCTGGCGCACGCTCCACCACTACGAGACCCCGACCGCGCCGCGCCGCGTCGACTTCGGCGGCCTCGCCCTGCTGATCACCTTCGTCGGCGCGCTGCAGATCATGCTCGACAAGGGCAAGGAGCTCGACTGGTTCGGCTCGCCGATCATCGTGGCGCTGGCGCTCGTCGCCGCGATCGGCTTCGTCGCCTTCCTGATCTGGGAGCTGACCGAGGAACAGCCGATCGTGGACTTAAGGGTCTTCCGCCATCGCGGCTTCACCGGCGCGGTCGTCACCATCGCCATCACCTATGGCGCCTTCTTCGCCTCGATCGTGATCGTGCCGCTCTGGCTGCAGACCAACATGGGCTACACGGCGACCTGGGCCGGCCTCGTCACCGCGCCGGCCGGCGCCATGGCGGTGATCCTCTCGCCGATCGTGCCGCGGCTGATGCAGCGCTTCGACGCCCGCGCCCTGGTCACCTTCGGGGTCGGCGGCCTCGGCCTCGTGGCGCTCTGGCGCACCGGCTTTGCCAGCAACGCCGGCTTCCTGACGGTGGCGGTCACCTTCATGGCGCAGGGCGTCGCCATGCCGTTCTTCTTCGTGCCGACCACCCAGATCGCGCTGACCGCTGTGAGCGCGGACGAGACCGCGTCCGCCGCCGGCCTTTCCAATTTCCTGCGCACCATCTCTGCCGCGGTCTGCGCGGCGCTGGCGACCACCTGGTGGGACGACGCCGGCGTGCGCAACCACTCCAACATCGCCGGCGCGCTCCACGACACCGCCGGCTTCACCGCCACGCTGCGCCACGCCGGCTTCACCCCGGCCCAGGCGCTGGCTCAGCTGGAGGCGCTGACCCAGAGCCAGGCGGTGATGCTGGCCACCGACCAGATGTTCTGGATCATGAGCGCCGCCTTCCTCCTCGCCGCCTGCATCGTCTGGCTGGCCCCCAAACCAAGGATCTTCGCCGGCGCAGCCCCCGGCGGCGGGCACTGAGGCCGCCCTCGCGCCAACCCCAACCACCCGCTCATCCCGTCGAAAGACGGAGAGCGGTGAGACTGTGAAGCGGCGTAGGCTATCCTCGAGTGGAAGAGCACGCGCGCCCTGCTCTGATCAGCGCGCTCACACCCTCCCGGCTCCGCCGGGGCGCCAGCGCCGCGTCGCGTTCCTTCACCAGCTTCTTCGGCGCGATCCGGCGCCAGCGGCGCTCCAGGAAGTTGCGGAACGAGCCGGGGTGCAGGCTCGCCATCCGGGCCAGCACGGCGGGATAATCCTTGTAGTGGGCCGTGAAGTGGAAGGTCTTCGGCTCGGCCTCGATCAGCATCTCGCGCTCGTCGAACGACACCTCCAGCAAAACGAGGCTCTGATCCTCGCGCCGCAGCCGCGTGAAGAACTTCTTGGCGATGGTGAAGGCGGGCTGGCCGTAGCTGGTCCCCTCGGTCACGCCCGGAAAGCTCAGCACGATCTCGCGCATCTCCTCGAGCGTCATCGCCGCCTCTCTGCTCAGTACGCCAGCGCCGCCCCATCCTTGCGCATTTCGCTGGCCGCCGCATAGCGCCCCGGCCGCCGCTCGATCGCCTGGTAGCCGCCGTAGCCGCCGGGCGATCCGGGGGTCAGGTCCCAGCCCAGCGCCGCCAGCCCGTCGCGGGTCGCGGCCGGCATGCCGCTCTCCAGGTGCAGGACGCCGCGCCCCTCGCGCCGCGCCGGCTCGTGCGGCTCGCTGGAGAACTCATGCAGCCAGCGCGGCGCATCGCCGGCCTCCTGCAGGCCGAGCCCGAAGTCGACGAGGTCGGTGATGATCTGGGTCTGGCCCTGCGGCTGCATGTTGCCGCCCATCACCCCGAACGCCAGCCAGGGCTCGCCGCCCTTGGTCGCGAAGCCCGGGATGATGGTGTGGAACGGCCGCTTGCCCGGCGCATAGACGTTGGGGTGGCCGTCCTGCAGCGCGAAGCTCTTGCCGCGGTTCTGGAACATGAAGCCCAGCCCGTCCGGCATCAGGCCCGAGCCCATGCCGTTGAAGTTGGACTGGATCAGCGAGACCATCATGCCGTCGGCGTCGGCCGCGCACAGGTAGGTGGTGTCGCCCTGCCCGGGCGCCTCGCCGGGATGGGCCGGGACCAGCATCCGGTCGGGGCGGATCAGCGCGGCGCGCTCGGCGGCGTAGTCCTTGGAGATCAGCCACTCGATCGGGATCTGCGCGAAGTCCGGGTCGGCGAAGTAGCGGGCGCGGTCCTCGAAGGCGAGCCGCTTGGCCTCGACCATGTGGTGCAGCGCCTGGGCGTCAGAGGAACCCCATGCCGGCGAGGTCGAAGCGCTCCAGCATGTTCAGCATCTGCAGCGTGGTCAGGCCCTGGCCGTTCGGCGGCAGGCCCCAGACGTCGACGCCGCGGTAGCTGATCGGTCGCCGGCGTCACCCACTCGCCGTGGTGCGCCGCCAGGTCGGCCTTCGAGAGCCAGCCGCCGATGCGGGCGAAGTAGCGCTCGATGGTCTCGGCGACCTCGCCCTCGTAGAAGCCCTCGCGGCCGCCCTCGGCGATCAGCCGCAGCGTCCGGGCCAGCGCCGGGTTGGCGAAGATCTCGCCCTCGGCCGGCGTGCGGCCTTCCGGCGCCCAGCACTTCAGGAAGTTCTCGGTCTCCTCGATGCCGAGCCGGCCGCCGGTGAAGTTGCGGTGCGAGGTGGCGAGGTAGAACGCGACCGTCTGCGCCACCGGCGCGCCGGCCTCGGCCAGCGCGATGGTCGGCGCGAAGAGGTCGGCCCACGGCAGCTTCCCGTAGCGCTGGTGCAGCATCCACCAGCCGTCGACCGCGCCCGGCGTCGAGACCGAGACCACGCCGTGGCTGTGGATGTTGCCGTCCCGCGCGCGCCGCCGGTGCTCCTCCAGGCTCAGCGCGCGCGGCGAGCGGCCGGAGCCGTTGAGGCCGACCACCTCGCGCGCCTTCGGGTCCCACAGCAGGGCGAAGGCGTCGCCGCCGATCCCGCAGGCGATCGGCTCCAGGAAGCCCAGCGCGACGTTGGCGGCGATCGCCGCGTCGACCGCCGAGCCGCCGGCCTTCAGCGCCTCGATGCCGATCAGGCTGGCGAGCGGGTGCGCGCTCGCCGCCGCCCCGTTGCAGCCCCAGACCGCCGAGCGCGTCGCGAACGGCGCGCCGGTGACGCGGTCGCCGCCGCGGATGCCGGTGAGATCGGTGAACTGGGCCATGCGGGCTTCCCTACACGGCCCGGCGGCCCGCCGGGAAGCCTCGAGGCGGTGCGCGCCGCCGGGCTACAGCCCCGGCAGCTTCGAGCCCTTCACGTTCTTGCGCTCGATCACGACGGTCCGGCCGCCGGTGAGCTGGGCGACGCGCTTTTCCTCGACCGCCGGGTCGATCGGCTGGGAGACGTTCGGATCGCCGAGCTCGGTCGGCGGCGCCGTCGCCGCATCGCCATGGCGCCAGAACATCACGTAGTCGGAGAAGCTCTTGTCCTTGTGGGCGAGGCTGCCGAACTCGTCGTCGACCACATAGCGCACCAGCGGGTCGGCGTGCTCGGCGCCGGCCTTGGCGACGAACAGCTTCTCGCCGTCGGAGCGCACGTCGGACTCGCGGGCGCCTTCCAGCGCCTGGCGGGCGGCGCTCTCCGGCTGCAGTTCCTGCGGACGCGGCTGGCCTGGGGCCGGCGGACGCAGCGAGTAGTCCGGCGGCAGGGTGAGCGGCGCCTTGGTCACGACGCGGAACTCGTCCGGCGTCACCTTGGCAAGGCCAAAGGCGGCCGAGGCCGAGTGGCAGCCGGCGAGGCCCGCTGCGCCGAGCAGCAACGCGGCGACCGCAACGCGGGTCAACTTCATGGAACTGTCTCTTCCCTCACCAGACCGCCCCCGGCCCGCCTTTACCAAGACGGATACCGCATCGGGAAGGCGCGGCCAACTTCGATCAGCCCCCCGCGCGCTTTCGCGGCGCCAGGAAGAGGTCCCAGACCAGCAGAACGCTGCCGATACTGATGGCGCTGTCGGCGATGTTGAACACCCACGGGAAGTGCAGCGACGAGAAATCCAGGAAGTCGGTGACCGCGCCCAGGTGGATGCGGTCGATGGCGTTGCCGACCGCGCCGCCCATGATCAGGCCCACCGAAAGCGCCAGCAGCAGCTTGTCCAGCCGCCAGGCCCACACCGCCAGCGCGGTCGCGACGCCCAGCGAGAACAGCGTCAGCGCCCAGCGCGTCCAGGGCGCCTCGACGTTCATGAAGCCGAAGCTGACGCCGCGATTGGCGACCAGCGTCAGGTGAAACGGTCCGAAGACCGTGATCGACGGCCGGTCGGTCCCCAGCGTGGCGGCCAGCTCCGAAAGCCGCTCGGGCAGCCGGTAGACGTCGAGGATCCAGTACTTCAGCACCTGGTCGGCCACGATCACGACGATCGCCAGCGCGTAGGCGAGGATTGCGAGACGCGGGATGCGCGTCATGCCGCCCGCGTGTCCCAGATCTCCACCGCTTCCTCGCAGCGCTCGCAGAGCATCGCGGGCGGGCGCACTTCCGGCAGCACGCGCCAGCAGCGGGCGCACTTGGCGCCGTCGGCCAGCCGCGGCTCGACGGCGACGCCGGCGACCTCGTCGAGGTGGAAGCCGTCCGCCGGACCCTCGCCGCCCGCCAGCGTCGCGGCGCTGGTGCGGAAGATCTCGGCCGGGTCGAGGCCGTGGAACGCCGCCTTCAGCTCGGGATCGGCGATGTGGACCACCGGCGCGGCCTCCAGCGACGCGCCGATGCGCTTGTCGCGCCGCTCGACCTCCAGCGCCCCGGTCACCGCCCGCGTCACCCGCTCGATCTTCGCCCAGCGGGCGGCCTCGGCGGCGTTCTCCCACTCGGCCGGCGTCTGCGGGAACACCCGCATCGCGTTGGGGCCAGCGTCCGGGTAGCGGGTCGACCAGGCCTCCTCGCAGGTGAAGGCGAGGATCGGCGCCAGCCACACGGTCAGGCGCTCGAAGACCAGGTCCATCACCGTGCGGGCGGCGCGGCGGCGCAGGCGCTGCGGCGGATCGCAGTAGAGCATGTCGCGGCGGATATCGAAGAAGAGCGCCGAGAGGTCGTTGGAGCAGAAGTCGCCCAGCGCCCGCACGATCGGCTCGAACTCGTAGGCCGCGTAGGAGGCGCGCACCTTGCGGTCGAGCTCGAAGAGCCGGTGCAGGATGAAGCGCTCCAGCGGCGGCATGTCGGCCAGCGCCACGGCCTCGTCCGCCGCGAAGCCCGCCACCGCGCCCAGCAGGTAGCGCAGGGTGTTCCTGATCTTGCGGTAGGCGTCGATCGTGGTCTGCAGCACGGTCGGGCCGATCCGCTGGTCCTCGCCGTAGTCCACCAGCGCCGACCACAGCCGCAGGATCTCCGCGCCGCTCTGGCGGGTGACGTCCTGCGGCTCGATGGCGTTGCCGCGCGACTTCGACATCTTCTCCTCGCCCTTCTCGTCGAGCGTGAAGCCGTGGGTCATCACCGCGTCGTAGGGGGCGCGGCCGCGGGTCGCCGACGATTCCAGCAGCGAGGACTGGAACCAGCCGCGGTGCTGGTCGGCGCCTTCCAGGTAGAGGTCGGCCGGCCAGTGGGTGTGCGGCCGGTTCTCCAGCACGAAGGCGTGCGTCGAGCCGCTATCGAACCAGACGTCGAGGATGTCCTCGACCTTCTCGTAGCGCTCCGGATCGTGGTTGCCGAGGAAGTCGCGCGGCGGGCGGGTGAACCAGGCGTCGGCGCCCTCATCGGCGATCAGGTTGACGATCCGCCCGTTCACCTGGTCGTCGTGCAGCGGCTGGCCCGTCGTCCTTGTCGACGAACATGGCGAGCGGCGAGCCCCAGGCGCGCTGGCGGCTGACCAGCCAGTCGGGCCGCGTCTCGACCATCGAGCGGATGCGGTTACGGCTGACCGCCGGATAGAAGGCGGTGCGCGTCGATGCGAGCTGAGCGCGATCTCGCGCAGCGTCCGGCCGTCCTGGCTCTCGATCGGCGTGTCGATGCGGCACGAACCACTGCGGCGTCGCGCGGTAGATCACCGGCGCCTTGGAGCGCCACGAGTGCGGGTAAGCGTGCTCGAGCCGGCCGCGCGCGAGCAGCGTGCCGGCCTCGATCAGCGCCTTGATCACCTCGTCGTTGGCCGGCCCGAACTTGCCGGCCCGCTTGCCCTCGGTCTCCAGCACCTTCAGCCCGGCGAACAGCGGCACGTCGGCCACGTAGGCGCCGTCCTCGTCGACCGTCTCGGGGATCTCGCGATGCCCGTGCGCCAGCCAGATCTGGTAGTCCTCCGCGCCGTGGCCGGGCGCGGTGTGCACGAAGCCGGTGCCGGTCGTCGTCGTTGGCGATGGTCGCCGCCAGCAGCGGGACGCGAAAGCCGTAGCCCGGGTCGAGCGCGGCCAGCGGGTGGGCGGTGACCACGCCCTGCAGGTCGACCGCGCTCGAGCTTCAGCCACTTGGCGACCTTCGCCGCGGCCATCACCTCGGGCGCCAGCTTCTCGGCAAGGATCAGCACCTCGCCGACCCTGGCCCACGGCGCGAACTGCAGGTTCTCCTCCAGCGCCTCGACGCGGAAGGCGGCGTAGGCGATGTCCGGATTGTAGGCGATCGCCCGGTTGCCGGGGATGGTCCAGGGCGTCGTCGTCCAGATCACCACCGAGCCGCGATGGTCGGTCACCTGCGGCCCGTCGGTGACCGGAAAGCGCACCCAGATCGTGGGGCTGACGTGGTCGTGGTACTCGACCTCGGCGTCGGCCAGCGCGGTGCGCTCCACCGGGCTCCACATCACCGGCTTGGCGCCGCGGTAGAGCTGGTGGGTGGCGATGAACTTGTGGAACTCGGCGACGATCGCCGCCTCGCTGGTGAAGTCCATCGTCGAGTAGCGATGGTCCCAGTCGCCCAGCACGCCGAGCCGCCTGAACTCGCGGCCCTGCTCGAGCGATCCAGCCCGCGGCGTACTCGCGGCAGCGCTGCCGGAACTCCGCCTTCGAGACCTCGTCCTTGCGCCGGCCCTGGCCGCGCAGCTCCTCCTCGATCTTCCACTCGATCGGCAGGCCGTGGCAGTCCCAGCCGGGCACGTAGTCGACGTCGTAGCCCAGCGCGAAGCGCGAGCGGACCACGAAGTCCTTGAGGATCTTGTTGAGCGCATGGCCGATGTGGATCGCGCCGTTGGCGTAGGGCGGCCCGTCGTGCAGCACGAAGAGCGGCGCGCCCGCCGCCTGGCGGGCGGCGCGGATCACCGGATAGAGGTCACCCAGCCGCTCGAGCTGCGCCGGCTCGGCCTGCGGCAGGCCCGGCGCGCATCGGGAACGGAGTTTCGGGCAGGAACACCGTCTCGCGGTAGTCCCGCAACGGCTTCTCGGCGTCGTCTGACATGACGGCTCCAGCGTTTAGCCTAAGTTGGGGCGAGGTGGGACCCGGCGCGCGCTGGAGTCTTCGTCCGGCGGCGTCACGCCGGGCGGTTAATTCGCGAAGCGGGGCGAACGAGCATCATGCGCGGCGGGCTGTAGCAGAGGCCGGCGGCCGACACCAGCCGGCGGTCCGGTCAGCCGGCAGCACCGGCATCCGCCAGCCGCGCCAGCGCTTCGCCAGCCAGCTGGCGGGTGATCCATTCGGTCTTCGCGCTGGCGCCGAGGCGGTCGTAGAAGCCGATCGCCGGGGCGTTCCAGTCCAGCACCGCCCATTCCAGCCGCTTCAGCCCCTCGTCGCGGCAGCGCTGGGCGAGCCGGCGCATCAGCGCGATGCCGGCGCCGGTTCCGCGTGCTTCCGGGACCACGAAGATGTCCTCCAGGTAGATGCCGAAGGTCCCCTCGAAGGTGGAGTAGCTGTAGAACCAGAAGGCGAAGCCCACCGGCGCGCCGTCCTGCTCGGCGATCTCGCAGAAGGCGCGCGGCCGCTCAACGAACAGCGCCGCGGCGACGCCGGCGGCGTCGATCTTCACCTCGTGCAGCAGCTTCTCGTACTCGGCGAGGGCGCGGATGAAGCCGACGATCAGCCCGGCGTCGTCGGGCCGCGCGGCGCGGACGGCGATCATGGCAATCCCCTTGCGGCGAGGTCGGCGGTGAGGGGGGCGTTGTTCGTGAAGTGGATCGCGTCCCATCCCCGGGCGAGGGCGCCGTCGACGTTGGCGAGCATGTCGTCGATGAAGAGGATCGCCTGCGGCGGCAGGCCGAGCGCGGCTTCGACCGCGGCGAACGCCTCGGGCGACGGCTTGAACAGATGAATTTCGCTGGAGAAGAACATCGGTTCGAGGAAGGCGTCCCTCGGGAACAGCCGATCGACAAAGCTGGGATTGTCGCTGAAGCCGCCGACCTGGGCGACGCGGCGAAGACGGCCGACCAGCTCCCAGAGCGCGTGGTTCGGCGCCTCGAACACGCTCAGCAGCAGCTCCGTGGCCTCGCTCGGCGCGACCCGCTCGCCGAAAGCGGCAGTGAAGGCGTCCGCGAGGTCGACCTCGCTCGCCTCGCCGAGCGACAGGCGCCAGTGGATGCCATCCGCCATGAAGGCGCGCGCCACCTCGGGCGTGCAGTCGAACCGCCGCACCAGCGCCGCGATACGCCGCGCCTGGTCGAACGGGAGCAACACACCGCCAAGGTCGAAGAGGATGACCTTCGGCGCCGGCCGGGCGGTCATTCCGGCAGCTTGTCGATCTGCGGCCAGATGCGGAAGCCGTCCATCCGGCGGTGCGGCAGCGCGGCGTAGAAGTCCGGCGCGGTGTCGGTGAGCAGGTCGATCCGCGAGCCGCCGGCCAGCGCCAGCGCGACGCGCAGCATCTGCCGCGCCAGGCCTTGCCGGCGCGCGTCCGGATGCACGGCGATCAGCGAGAGGTGCGCCTGGATCTCGCCGTCGCTGAGCAGCTGCGCGAAACCGACGACGCGGCCGGCCTGGTCGGCGACCACTGTGGTGACGCCCGGCGCAGTGAGCGCCCGCAGCGCCCGCGCCCGGTCCTCCGGGAAGCTCGGCCAGCCCTCGGCGGCGCAGAGCTCGACGACGGGGCCCAGGTCGCCTGTCTGGAAGCGCCGCACATCGGCCATCGGGCTCAGACCCCGAGCTTGACGCCGGGCGGCGGCGCGTTGTCGGCCGGCACGAAGAAGTCCGGCATCAGCGCGCGGCTGGGATCGACGCGGTATTGCTCGAAGTCGCGCACGCCCTCGCCGTAGAGAAAGCTGTCGTCGATCAGGAAATTGCCGGTGAATTCGCGCGCCGGCTTCTCGAAGATGGCGTGCGCCGCGTCGGCCATGATCTCGCGGCTTGCGGCACTGGCGCATGCCCTCGTCGCCGGCCGAGCGCGAACTGCGATCGCCGCGGTGGCGATGCCGGTGCGCGGCCACAGCGCGTTGAAGGCGATCCCGTCGTCGCCGGAACTCCTCGGCCATGCCCAGCACGCACATCGACATGCCGAACTTCGCCATCGTGTAGGCGACGTGCGGCCGCGAACCAGCGCGGGCTCATGTCGAGCGGCGGCGACAGCATCAGCACGTGCGGGTTGGCCGCGCGCTTCAGGTGCGGAATGCAGGCCTTCGAGGTCAGGAACGTGCCGCGCGCGTTGATCTGCTGCATCAGGTCGTAGCGCTTCATGTCGGTGGCTTCGGTGCCGGTGAGCTGGATCGCCGAGGCGTTGTTGACGCAGATGTCGATGCCGCCGAACGCCGCGACGGTCTTCTCGACCGCCTCGTACACCTGGCCTCGTCGCGCACGTCGACGATCAGCGGCAGCGCCTTGCCGCCGGCCGTCTTCGATCTCCTTGGCGGCCGTATAGATGGTGCCGGGCAGGTGCTTGTGCGGCTCGGCGGTCTTGGCGGCGATGGCGATGTTGGCGCCGTCCGGGCGGCGCGCAGCGCGATGGCGAGGCCGATGCCGCGGCTGGCGCCGGTGATGAAGAGCGTCTTGCCGGCCAGGCTCATGGCGTCCTCCTAGGCGTTGGTCGATTGGGCTTGGGCGGCCCGGTACCAGTCGACCCCGGCCGCGTCGCGCATCTTCTCGGCGCGGCCGCGGCGGATCAGGCAGTTGAGGTGCGCGAGGCTCTCGCCGGTCGCCATGCTCAGCACCTGCTCGGTGATCTGGCGCTTGAAGAGCACGCCGAATACGTCGACCGCCCGCTTCGGCTCGGCGATCAGCTGCTCGAGCCGCTCCAGCGCGCCTTCGTGGAAGTCGATCAGCTCGTCCAGCCGCGCATGCAGTCCGAAGAACGGCTCGTTGTGGGCCGGCAGCACCAGCACGTCGTCCGGCGCGATGCGGCGGATCCGGGCCAGCGACGTCAGCCAATCGTCCAGCGGATCGCCCTCCGGCTCGGTGGGGAAGACCGAGACGTTCGAGGTGATCCGCGGCAGCACCTGGTCGCCGGAGATGAACAGCTTCAGCTCAGGGCAGTGCAGGCTGGCGTGTTCAGGGGAATGGCCGGCGCCGGTCATCACCCGCCACTCGCGCCCGCCGATGGTCAGCGCCTCGCCGTCGACCACGCGCCGGTAGCTGTCGGGCAGCGCGTGCATCGCCTTGCCGAAGCCGCCGAAGCGGGTGGCGTAGTTGTCGAGCGCGGCCTGGTCCCAGCCGGCGGCGCGGTAGAACTCCAGCCCGTCCTCGGGGACCTCGCGCCCGGTGTCGGCGGCCATGGCGCGGCACATCAGGTACTCCAGCCGGGTGATCCACATCCGGCAGCGGAACTTGCGGGTGATCCAGCCGGCCATGCCGATGTGGTCGGGGTGCATGTGGGTGACGATGACCCGCACGATCGGCTCGCCGCCGAGCGCGCCGGCGAACGCGGTGCGCCAGGCCTCGGTGGTGGCCGGGCCGTTCATGCCGGTGTCGACCAGCGTCCAGCCGCCTTCGTCCTTCAGGCCCCAGACGTTGATGAAGGCCAGCGAGCCGCCGAGCGGCATCCGCATCCAGACCACGCCCGGCGCGATCTCGACGCCGCCGCCGATCGTCGGTCCCTCGGCAAAGGGATAGGTCAGGCCGCCCTGGCCGTCGGCCGTGTACTCGAACCCGTCGCGCAACGTCTTGCCGCCTTCCTCGCTCTGGTGGACCCGTTCTTTGACCCTTGCCGTAGCGCAAGCCAAGCGCGCATGCGCCGCATCTACCCAGAGCGCGGGCATGGCTCGCGGCGCCCAATGCTTGACCGCCCGCGCGCAGCCGGTCTTAAAACCTGCAATGAGGAAGCGAATCCGGGAGAACCCTGACATGAGACCAGGACGTTTTGGTCTTTCCACCCTGGCCGCGCTGCTGGCCGGCGTACTGGTGGCCGGCGCGGCCGCGACCGCCGCCGAAGCCGCAGCCGCGCCGCCGAAAGGTCCGGAGATCACCAAGGAGCAGCGCGACGCCGGCATGAAGGCCGCGCCCGCCCTGATCCAGGCCGTCGGCGTGCCATGCGTCGTCGCCGACGCGCGCATGATCGGCGCGACCCCGCCCGATCCGAAGACCAAGGCGGTCTCGACCTACTACGAGGTCGCCTGCAAGGGCTCGATGGGCTTCGTGCTCGTCGACCACGGCAAGGGCGGCGAGGCGCCGAGTTGGGCCGCCTGCCCCGACCAGGCCAAGGTCGATCCGGTCAGCGGCAAGCCCAACGGCGCGGCCTGCTTCCTGCCGGGCAACGACGACAACAAGGCGATGCTGGCGCCCTTCGTCGCCAAGAGCGGCGTGCCGTGCGACGTGACGAACGTGCGCGGCGTCGGTCACTCGCCGAAGTCCGCCTACTTCGAGGTGGCCTGCAGCAACGGCCAGGGCTACGTCGTGACCACCTCGTCGCCGCCGAGCGTCGACCAGAAGGTGCAGCTGATCACCTGCCTGGCCTTCGACGCCACGAGCCCGGTGGCCTGCAAGCTGACGACCACCGACGCGCTGATGGCGCAGGTCGACCAGCTGGCCGCCAAGTCCGGGAAGAACTGCACGGTCAAGCAGAAGCGCTACGTGCTGACCACAGAGGACGAGAGCAACTACTACGAAGTCGCCTGCGCGGACGGCAAAGGCTACATGCTGACGCAGAAGGTCGACGGCTCGTTCGGCGAAGCGATCGATTGCGCCGTGGCCGACAACATCGGCGGCGGCTGCACCTACACCAACAGCCGCCAGGCGCAGAGCGACGAAGACGCGCTCTACTCCAAGCTGGCGCACAACGCCGGCTACAACTGCGACGTCTCCAAGTACTCGCCGTTCGACATCAACCTCCCCGGCAAGGAGGTGGTCGAACTCGCCTGCTCGAACCGTCCCGACGGCGCAGTGGCGGTGTTCCCGGCCAGCTCGGCCGCCGGCAAGTCGGTGATCTACGACTGCGCCCACTCCGAGATCGCCGGCTACCGCTGCGGCTTCACGCATGCCGACGCGGCGCTGCCGACCCTGACGGCGGACCTGCGAACCCTGAACAAGACCAGTTGCGTGGTGTCCGGCCAGCGCTTCATCGCCCGCACCACCACCAACCAGGGCTTCGTCGAGGTGGCGTGCTCGGACGGCGCGCCCGGCTACATCATCGAGTACACCTCTGACCCGCTCGCCCCCACCCGGGCGACCCCTTGCGTCCAGGCGCAGGAGATCGAGGGCGGCTGCACGATGGCGCAGAACCAGAAGAAGGGCTGAGCGCCCGGCTTCTCTAGGGGACCACAGCCTCGATGAGGCTGGGTCCCGGTTCGGCCATCGCGCGGGCGAAGGCGGCGTCGAACGCCTCGGCGGTCTGGCAACGGACCGCCGGGACGCCGAGGCCCTTGGCGAGGCTGACCCAGTCGATGTTGGGATCGCCGATTTCCAGCAGCTTCGACGAAGCAGGCCCCGGCGCGCCGGCGCCGGTGCGGCCCAGCTCGATGCCGAGGATGCGGTAGACGTTGTTGGCGAACACCACGACGCAGACGTCGAGGCCCTCGCGGGCCAGCGTCCACAGCCCCTGCACCGTGTACATCCCCGCGCCGTCGCCGTTCAGCGACACCACCTTGCGGCCAGGCGCCGCCACCGCGGCGCCGACCGCCACCGGGATGCCCTGCCCGATCGCGCCGCCGGTCAGCCCCAGCCAGTCGTGCTGGCGCCCGCTGCGGGTGGCGTTGATGATCGACTGGCCCGCGGTGACCGAGTCGTCCGAGACGATCGCCCCTTCCGGTAGCAGGCGGGCGATCGACTGCGCCGACCGCGGCGGGCGTCAGCGGCCCGCTCGGCGCCGCTTCGGGCAGCTTCAGCGGCTGGTGGGTCGCCGCCTTGGGCGCGCCGAGCGCGTCGGCCAGCGCAGTCAGCGCCGCCGCGCCGTCCTCGCCGAGCGCGGCCAGCGGCAGCCGTCTCGCAGCCCTCGGGGACCAGCACGCTGGGTTTGTCCGGGTAGGCGAAGAAGGCGACCGGCGCGTTGGTCTCGACCAGCACCATCAGGTCGACGCCGGCCAGGTCGTTCAGCGCCATCTCGCCGAAATACATCATCCGGTCAGGCGCGAAGCGGCCGGCGCCGCGCGGCTGGCGGCCGACGAAGGTGTCGGTCAGCACCCGCACGCCCGCCGCCGCAAGCCGGCCGGCCGCCTCCAGCGCGGCCTCGTCGCAGGCCGTCGTGCCGAGCAGGATCACCGGCTTGGCCGCCGCCTTTCAGCCGCCGCGCGACATCCTCGACCGCGCCGCCGGGTACGGACTGCCTGGCGTGGCGCGCCGCCTTTGCGCCGACCGAGTTGGTCTCGTCCAGGCGCAGTCGGCCGGCAGGATCAGGCTGGCCGAGCCGCCCGGCGGCCCGTAGGCCGCGCCGATCGCCGCAGCGGCGAACGAGCTGACCTCGTCGGCGCTGGCCGGCGACTTCACCCACACCGAGTTGGCCCCGGCGATGGCGGCGATGTCGGAGGCCAGCGGCGCGTCGTACTGGCGATGGTAGGTGGCGTGGTCGCCGATCACGTTGACGATCGGCGTGAAGGCGCGGCGGGCGTTGTGCAGGTTGGCGAGGCCGTTGCCGTAGCCGGGGCCCAGGTGCAGCAGCGTGCAGGCGGGCTTGCCGGCGATGCGGCCATAGCCGTCGGCCGCGCCGGTGGCGACGCCCTCGAACAGGCACAGCACCGGCCGCATCTTCGGCTGCGCGGTCGAGCGCGCGAGACGAACTGCATCTCGCTGGTGCCAGGATTGGCGAAGCAGGCGACGACGTCGTTGTCGACGAAGGTCTCGATGAGTGCGTCGGCGCCGTTCATGGCCCATCCCTCATGTCTTGGCCCCCAGGTTTTCCAGAAACCGTATCGGCTCGCCCCGCCCCGGCTGGGCGAGCTCGCCGTCGCGCATCACCAGCTGGCCGCGGATGATGGTCGCCATCGGCCAGCCCTTGGCCTCCATGCCGTCGAACGGGGTCCAGCCGACGCGGGTCGCCATGTCGGCGTGGCGGATCGTGCGGCGCGCCTTCAGGTCGACGATGGTCAGGTCGGCGTCCCAGCCCACCGCCAGGCGGCCCTTGCCGGCGATGCTGAAGATGCCGCTGCGCGCCGGCGCTGGTCAGGTCGACGAACCGCTCCAGCGTCAGCCGGCCCTCGGCGACGTGGGTCAGCATCACCGGCACCAGCGTCTGCACGCCCGGCATGCCGGAGGGCGAGGCCGGATAGGGCCGCGCCTTCTCTTCCAGCGTGTGGGGCGCGTGGTCCGAGCCGATCACGTCGACGACGCCATCGGCGATCCCGCGCCACAGCCCCGCGCGGTGGCGCTCGTCGCGGATCGGCGGGTTCATCTGCGCCAAGGCCTTGCAGCCGCTCGTAGACGTCTGGCGCGGCCAGGGTCAGGTGCTGCGGGCGTCACCTCGCAGGTGGCGATGTCCTTGTGGTCGGCCGAGGAGCTCGATCTCCTCGGCGGTGGTCACGTGCAGCACGTGGACGCGCTCGGCCGGTCTCTGGGCGAGGCGCATGCAGGCGCTCGGTCGATTTGATGGCGCAGGCCGCGGCGCGGGCGAACGGGTGGCTGGCCCAGTCGCCGAGCCGCGCCAGCGAACGGCGCTCGGTCAGGCAGCACTCGTCCTCGGAATGGAACCGCGACGCGTCGGCGGCCATGACCGCAGCACCTCGCGCAGATCCGACGATCGTCGGCCACCAGCAGCGGGCCGGTGGAGGAGCCCATGAACACCTTGACCCCGCAGCAGCCGGGCAGCCGCTCCAGCTCGGCCAGGGACGCGGCGTTCTCGTGCGGTGGCGCCCACATAGAAGGCGTGGTCGCAGTGCACGCGGCCGCCGGCCCGGGCGAGCTTGTCGGCGAAGCGCCTCGGCGCCGGTGGTGGTCGGATCGGTGTTCGGCATCTCGAACACGGCCGTGACGCCGCCCAGCACCGCCGCGCGCGAGCCGCTTTCCAGGTCTTCCTTCCACTCCAGGCCCGGCTCGCGGAAATGCACCTGGGTGTCGATGACGCCGGGCAGCACGGTGAGGCCCGGCCGCGTCGAACACCTCGCCGGCCGAGGCCTGCGCCAGGTCGCCGATCGCGGCGATGCGCCCGCCGCGCACGCCGATGTCGGCGAGGCCGCGGCCGGCGTGGTTCACCACCTCGCCGCCGCGCACGATCAGGTCGAAGGTCTCAGGCATCGGGCACGGCGGGCTGGGCGGCGGTCTCCTCGAGCAGCGCCTCGGCCGCCGACATCACGCTCTCGGCGGAGAGGTCGATCATGTGCCGCACCTGGGCGCTGAGCGCATGGTCGATCTTCCTGCATCTCCTCGAGCGTCCGCGCGCCGCGCACCACGCGCACCTTCTCGCCCCACGGCCGCCAGATGCGGTCGTCCGAGGGACCGAACAGCGCCAGCGTCGGCGCGCCGGCGGCGGCGGCGAGCTGGGCGAATAGCCGGTGTCGTTGCCGATGAAGAGCCGCGCGCGCTTCAGCGCCGCGTAGCTGGTGAGCGAGGTCGCTGCGGCCGACGAGGTCGATGATCAGGTCCCGGGAGCAAGCGGCGCGCACCGCGTTCGATCTCTGGACGTCGTCGCCCTTGTCGCCCAGCAGCATCAGCCGGCCGCCGGCCATCGGTCCGCCCGGCGACAGCAGGCGGCGCGCCACTTCGGCGAACCGCTCGACCGGCCAGGCCTTGCCCTGACCCACTCGGCGGCGGGCGCGACGGCCAGGATCGGCGCCGTCGCCGGCGGTCAGCGCCGCGGCGCGCTTGGCCTCCGCCTCGTCGCCGGCGAACAGGTAGGGCGCGGGCGGCTCGTCCTCGAGCCGCATCAGCCGGGCGGCCTCGATCAGCTTGTGCGCCGGCTCGTCGTCGCTCGCGCGGCGCAGCGCCTTGCCGCTGCGGCCTGAGGCGCCCGGCGATGACGCCGGCCGGCAGGTCGACGACCAGCGCCCAGCGCCGCGCCCGCAGCGGACCCAAGAGGCCGAACCAGCGCCGCCCGGAGCGCCTTGCCGGTCGGTCACCACGATCCTGCTCCACCTTCGGCATGTCGGCGAACAGCGGCGCGACCTTGCGGCTGGCGACGATGGTGAAGCGCGGATTGGGCGCCTCGTCGTGCAGCTTCTTCAGCAGGCCGGACGCCAGCACCGCCTCGCTGACGTCGCCCGGGGCGACGAAGAGGACGGGGAATGTCTTGGCGGCCATTGCCGCCATCTATAGGCGCGCTTGTCCTGGCGCTCCAGCGGCCTAGCCGCCACATTGGCCAGATGTCTGAAACATCCCGCATCGCCGCCCTGCCCAACCGCGCCCTGATCGCCGTCGCCGGCGAGGATTGGCGCAGCTTCCTGCAGGGCCTGCTGACCCAGGACGTGGAGACGCTCCGGCCCGGCGAGGCGCGCTTCGGCGCGCTGCTGACGCCGCAGGGCCGGCTGCTCTACGACCTCTTCATCGTCGGGCGCGAGGAGGGCTGCTGGCTGGACTGCCAGGCCGAGCAGCGCGGCGCGCTGCTCCAGCGACTGACGATCTACCGCCTGCGCGCCAAGGTGACGATGGCGACGGACGAGACGCCGGTGTGGGCGGCCTGGGGCGTGCGTCCGGCGGGCGACGGCTGGGTCCGCGATCCCCGCCTCGCCCCGCTGGGCTGGCGCGGCTATGGCGCGGCGGATGCCCTGCCGAACGCCAGCGAAGCCGACTATCAGCGCCATCGGCTGGAGGTCGGCGCGCCCGGGCCGGCCGACTGGGGCGAGGACAGCGCCTACCCGCTGGAGGCCGACTTCGACCTCCTCAATGGCATCGACTTCAAGAAAGGCTGCTTCGTCGGCCAGGAGACCACCTCGCGGATGAAGCGCCGCGGCGCCATCAAGAGCCGCATGCTGCCGATTCGCTTCGAGGGCGCCGCGCCCGCCCACGGCGCCGAGATCCTGGCCGGGACTTTGCGCGCCGGCCAGGTGCTGTCAGGCGCCGACGGGATCGCGCATGGCGCTGGTCCGCCTCGACCGCGTCGAGGGCGCGGCGCTGACGGTGGATGGGCGGCCGTGCGAAGTGGTCCGTCCCGCCTGGGTCGACGCGACCTAAGCCGGCGCCTTCGCCGCCGCGCGGTTCTTCACCAGGTCGTCGACCACGCTCGGGTCGGCGAGCGTCGTGGTGTCGCCGAGGTTGCCGATGTCGTTCTCGGCCACCTTGCGAGAATGCGGCGCATGATCTTGCCGGAGCGGGTCTTCGGCAGGCCGGGGGCGAACTGGATCACGTCCGGCGAGGCGAACGGACCGATCTCGCGGCGCACCCACTGCACCAGCTCCTTGCGCAGCGCCTCGCTGGGCTCGGCCTCCAGGGTCAGCGTCACGTAGGCGTAGATGCCCTGGCCCTTGATATCGTGCGGATAGCCGACCACCGCCGCCTCGGCGACGTGGTGGTGGGCGACCAGGGCGCTCTCGACCTCGGCGGTGCCCAGCCGGTGGCCGGAGACGTTGATCACGTCGTCCACCCGGCCGGTGATCCAGTAGTAGCCGTCCTCGTCGCGCCGGCAGCCGTCGCCGGTGAAATACTTGCCCGGGTAGGTGGTGAAGTAGGTGGCGATGAAGCGCTCGTGGTCGCCGTAGACCGTGCGCATCTGGCCGGGCCACGAATCCAGGATGCAGAGGTTGCCGCTGACCGCGCCGTCCTGCGGGACTGGCCGTCGGCGTCGACGATCTGCAGCTTCACGCCCGGCAGCGGCTTGGTGGCCGAGCCGGGCTTGAGCGGCGTCGCGCCCGGCAGCGGCGAGATCAGGCAGGCGCCGGTCTCGGTCTGCCACCAGGTGTCGACGATCGGGCAGCGGCCTTCGCCGACCACCCGGTGGTACCAGAGCCAGGCCTCCGGGTTGATCGGCTCGCCGACGCGTGCCGAGCAGGCGCAGCGAGGCGCGGCTGGTCTTCTGCACCGGCCCGTCGCCCTCGCGCATCAGCGCCCGCAGAGCGGTCGGCGCGGTGTAGAAGATCTCGACCTTGTGCTTGTCGATCACCTCCCAGAACCGCGAGCTGGTCGGATAGTTGGGCACGCCTTCGAAGATCAGCGTGGTCGCCCCGTTCGCGAGCGGACCGTAGACGATGTAGCTGTGGCCGGTCACCCAGCCGACGTCGGCGGTGCACCAGAAGATCTCGCCGGGGCGGTAGTCGAAGACCAGCTCGTGGGTGTGGGCCGCCCAGGTCAGGTAGCCGCCGGTGGTGTGCAGGACGCCCTTCGGCTTGCCGGTCGAGCCGGAGGTGTAGAGGATGAAGAGCGGGTCCTCGGCGCCCATCGGCTCGGGCGGGCAGTCGGCCGAGACCTTGGCGCGTTCCTCGTCGTACCAGACGTCGCGGCCCGGCTGCATGGGAACGTGCGCGCCGGTGCGCTTGACCACGATGACGTCGGTGACGTCGGCGTAGAGCTCGATCGCCTCGTCGACGTTCTTCTTCAAAGGCACGATGCGGCCGCCGCGCAGGCCCTCGTCGGCGGTGATCACGACCCTGGAGTCGCAGTCGCGGATGCGGCCGACGATCGAGTTCCGGCGAGAAGCCGCCGAAGATCACCGAGTGGACCGCGCCGATCCGGCGCAGGCCAGCATGGCGTAGGCCGCCTCGGGGATCATCGGCAGGTAGATGGTGACCCGGTCGCCCTTCCTGACCCCACGCGCCTTCAGCACGTTGGCCATCCGGCAGACCTCGGCGTGGGCCTCGGCGTAGGTGATCTTGCGGCTGTCCTTCGGATCGTCGCCTTCCCAGATGATGGCGACGTCGTTCGCGCGATGCGGCAGGTGGCGATCCAGGCAGTTGGCCGAGACGTTCAGCACCCCGTCGGCGTACCAGCGGATGCGGAAGTCGGCGGCGTCGTACGAGACGTCCTTCACGACGCTGAACGGCTTGATCCAGTCGAGCCGGGCCGCGACCTTGCGCCAATAGCCCTCGGGATCGGTCTCGACCTCGCTTGCAGGCAGCCTCATAGCCGGCGGCGTCCATGTGCGCCCGCTTGGCCCAAGCCTCCGGCACCGGAAACACCTGCCCATCACTCATCGCCGCGCTCCTCGCTTTCCCACACCTCTAGCACCCGACCTTGTCGGCGGAAGCGTGCGGACGCGGGGACCGGGGCTTTTTTTGAGCCACGGAAAACACGGAAAACACGGACTGCGCCGGCTACTCCCGAACATCATCAACTGTGTCATCCCGGACAAGCCGCGCAGCGGCGCAGATCCGGGATCTACTCAGCACGGTCGGTGGCAGTGGATTCCGGACGAGTCTCGCCTGATGGCGGGCTCTCCGGGATGACACCGAAGGGTGGTGAACGTCCGTGTTTTCCGTGTTTTCCGTGGCCTCTTGAGCCCTACCGCCGCCCGGTATCCAGGAAGTCCCGCTGCGCGAAGCTCTCCGGCGCGGCGATCTCGACGATCGGGTCGTCGCGGTCGTCGTACTCCAGGCGCAGCGCCCGGCTCATCACCGCGTGCATGCCGTACATGCAGACGATGTAGGTCAGCTCCATGATCTGCTCGTCGGAGAGGAAGCTCTTCAGCGCGTCGAACACCCCGTCCGGCGTGCGCCCGCCCGCCGCCAGGCAGTCGGTGTAGGCCAGCACCGCGCGCTCCTCCTTCGAGTAGCAGTCGGCGGTCTGCCACGACGGGATGGCGGCGATCCGCTCTTCGGACACCTTCAGCCCGCGCAGCGACTTGCAGTGCTGCGAGAACACGAACTGGCTGCCGGTCGCCCAGCCCACCCGCGTCTGGCCGAGCTCGCGCAGCACCGGGTCGAGCTTGCGCTGGCCGCGGTAGAGCGCGAACCCGTTCACCGCGTGGTCGAACACGTCCGGCGAGTTGGCGAACACGCTCCACCAGTTGCCGGGCGTGCCGGTGGCGGTGCCGGGCTCGGCCACCGGGTCGCGCTCGCCGAACAGCGCCTTGTAGTAGCGCAGGATGTTCTCCGAGCTGACCTCGGCCTTGGGAACCTGCCGAAGCCGCGGCATCAGGCGTGCGCCGGCGCTTTGGCGCTGCGCCGGAACGATCGCGATGTCCTCCGGCTTGCCGAGCTTGCGGGTCAGGCAGGCGAACTCCAGCATGATGCCGTTGGGGTCGGTGAAATAGACCGAGCGGACGAAGACGCCGGGGTGCAGGTCGCGCGAGACGCCGGCCGGGCTGTCGTCGTGGTTCACCACCACTGGCACCGACACGTGCACGCCGGCCGCCTTCAGCTGGTCGATGCTCTTCTCCAGGTCAGCCTCGTCCATCTCGAAGGCGACGTGGTTCATCGAGCCCACCGCGCTCATGCCCTTGGTCGGGAAATCCTCCACCGAGGCGATCCCCGGCGCGGCGGCCGGCGCGTTCTCCCACCAGAAGAAAGCCAGCAGCGCCCCGCCGCCGCAGTCGAAGAAGAAGTGCTGGCCGCCGTCCGGCAGCTGCACCGTCTTCACCAGCGGCATGCCCAGCACCTTGGTGTAGAACTCCACCGTCTCGGCCATGTCGCGGCACACCAGCGCCAGGTGGTTGATACCCTTGGTCTTCATCTCGCGGTTCCTTCCCGTTGGAAGCTTTGGCTGCGATGATCGCGCGGGACGGCGCCGAAAACCAGACTGACCAAAGGGCAACTCATGCGCACAGCGACACTCGGCCCGCTCGGCCCCGTCAGCCGGCTCACGCTCGGCGGCGGCGGCATCGGCCAGATCTGGGGCGAGACCAGCGCCGAGGAGGCGCGCGCGACGCTTGGCGCCGCGATCGACGCCGGCATCACCCTGCTCGACGCCGCGCCCGGCTACCGCAACTGCGAGACCTTCATCGGCGAGACCTTCGGCGGGCGCCTGCCGGCCGGCGTGCGGATCACCACCAAGCACGGGCTCGCCACCGTTCCGCCCGGCGAGGCGGCCGCGCGGCTGGCGGCGTCGCTGGAGGAGAGTCTGAAGGCCATGCGCCTGGAGCGCGTCGATCTCTTCTTCCTGCACTCCAACATCCGGCCCGACGACTTCACCTACGCCCACGGCGCCGACCGCCAGGATCAGGTGGCGACCCGCTTCTCGCAGTACGAGGCCGAGGTGGTTCCGGCGATGCAGGCGCTCAAGGCCGCCGGCAAGATCGGCCACTGGGGGATCACCGGCATCGGCCAGCCGGACGGCGTGCTGGCGGCGCTGGCGCTGCCGACCAAGCCCGCGGTCGTGCAGGCGATCGCCAACCTGATGGACAGCGCCGGCGGCCTCAACCGCTTCGGTGGACCGGCCCGGCCGCGCGAGATCATCGCCGCCGCCAAGGCCGCCGGCTGCGGCGTCATGGGCATCCGCGCGGTGCAGGCCGGCGCCCTGACCCTCGCAATCGACCACGCGGTCTCGCCCAACAACCCGGACGGCACGGACTACGAACGCGCCGCCCCGTTCCGCGCGCTCTGCGAGAGTCTGGGGCGAGGACCCGGCCTACGTCGCCCACCGCTACGCGCTCGGCATCGACGGCGTCGACACCCTGGTGCTGGGCGTCAAGAACCGCGCCGAGCTGGCCAGCTGCGTCGCCGCCGAAGCCGCCGGCCCCCTGGAGCCCAACCGGCTGGCGGCCATCGACGCGCTGGGACTGCGCGCCTAAGACGGCAGGATGCTCCTGCACCTGTCGACCTGGCCCGAGACCGAGGCGTTTCTCGCGCGCTCCAGGACCATCGTCATTCCGATCGGCTCCAACGAGCAGCACGGGCCGACCGGCCTCCTGGGCACCGACTGGCTGTGCCCGGAGATCATCGCGCACGAGGCTCAGAAACGCGACGGTGCGGACCTGCTGGTCGCGCCGACCTTCAACATCGGCATGGCCCAGCACCACCTCGACTTCCCGGGCACCATCGCGCTTCGCCCCTCGACCTTCATGGCGGCGATCGGCGACTGGGTGCGCTCGCTGTCGCACCACGGCTTCGAGAAGCTGTTTTTCCTCAACGGCCACGGCGGCAACGTCGCCACCATCGAGGCGGCGTTCTCCGAGCTCTACGCCGAGGCGAGCTACGCCGGGCGGCCGGCCGGCTTCGCGCTGAAGCTGCGCAACTGGTGGGACCTGCGGGGCGTCGGGTCGCTCGCCCGCCAGCAGTTCCCCTCCGGCCACGGCAGCCATGCGACGCCCTCGGAGATCGCCGTCACCCAGTGGGCCTACCCCGACGCCATCAAGGCCGCGAACTACGCCCCGCAGATCGCCCCCTCCGGCCCGATCCGCGAGTCGTCCGACTTCCGCAAGCGCCACCCCGACGGCCGCATGGGCTCCGACCCCGGCCTCGCGACGCCCGAAAAGGGCGGCGAGCTGGTGAAACTGGCCGCGACCGGGCTGATCGAGGAAGTCGCGGCGTTCGGCGCGGAGCCGGCGCCCTGATTTGCCGTCTTGTTGCAATTCAGGAAGAAGCCACCGCAAACGGCCGATAATTACGGCGTCCTGACTATGCCGGCGCGTGCGCGCGCTCGCGGCCCGCTATCGACCCCAAAGCCGACCCTCACGTCACGATGACGGGAAGCAACTCAAGCCCGCGAAACACCATCCCTCTGCGCCAACGGGGCGCGCGGTCTGGCTGCTCCAGCCCGAAGCGAGGAAAGCGCCGAAGTAACGCGTTGAACGCAATGCGCCCCTCCAGCCTCGCCAATGGCGCACCGAGGCAGAAGTGGCCGCCCAGGCCGAAGCTCAAGTGTTTGTTTGGCGTGCGCGCGAGGTCGAGGGCGCCGGGATCCTTGAACTGGCTTGGGTCGCGGTTGGCCGAGGCGATCACGCCGAGAACCATCTCGCCGCGCCGTATGCGGGTCCCCGCAAGCTCAAGGTCCTCGCGGGCGTAGCGGAAGGTCGAGGTCTCGACGGGGCTGCCAAAGCGCAGAAGTTCTTCCACAGCGCTCTCGGCAAGCGCCGGGTCGTCGCGCAACCGGCGCAAAGCTTCGGGGTGCTGCAGGAGAGCGAGCACGCCATTGCCGATCAGGTTGGTGGTGGTCTCGTGCCCGGCGGTGAGCAGCAGACCGATCATCGACAGAAGCTCGTCAGCGTCGAGCTTGTCGCCAGCTTCTTCAGCCTTCACCAGGTCCGACACCAGGTCATCGCCGGGATGGGCGCGTTTTTCTGCGACGGGCGGGGGTCAAGTCAGATTTGGCTTTCGATGCTTCAAGAACGCCAAGCGCTCGAAAATGCGTGGCCCGCGAAGCGCCGGCGAGCGTCCTATCGCTTCCCGGTGAGGGCGTCCGTACCTAGGTTGGTAGCCAAGCGTCGGTCGTTAGGCAGACATGGAAAGGCGCGGTCCCGCGCATGAAGGTCCGCTCTGTCCATTTCGCGCTCCTGGCCGTGGTTCTCGTTGGAGCCGGCCTGGCGGCGTCCAGGTGGCGTCGGGACACGCCCGTCGGGAACCGGTCGGTCCCACAGCCCTGCAAGCCCGTCTCGCTCGGACGCTACCTCGGCGTCTGGTACGAGATCGGTCGCTACGAGAACAGCTTCGAGCGAGGGCTCGAGGGGGTGACCGCCGAGTATCGCGTCCGCGCCGATGGGATGATCCAGATCGTCAACTGCGGGCGCAGAGGTGGTCCCACCGGCCGCGTCAAGGTCGCTGAAGGTTGGGCCAAGGTTGTCGACGGCAGCGACAACTCCAAGCTCAAGGTGTCGTTCTTCGGGCCGCTGTTCTTCGGCGACTACTGGGTGCTGGACCACGCGGACGACTACTCCTGGTCCATCGTCGGCGAACCCTCCGGCCGCTACCTCTGGCTTCTCTGTCGAACGGCTTATCCCTTGCCGGAACTGCGGGCCTCGATCGAGGGCCGGGCGCGAGAGCTGGGCTACGATATCGATTTGATCCGCCGCACGGACCAGTGACTGCGATCTTTGCCCTGGCGAGGCCCGGATGTCTTAGGGAGGCGGCGCCGGCTCGTTGACGGTGATCCCGGCAGGCTCGTGGGGGTCCATTGCATTCGACATTGGTCCGCCGGAAGCGCACTGTGCGCGCCGTTAGGCGTCGATCTGAAAGGAGCGCGCCGTGCCGCGCTTTTCGACGGAGGAGTTCGTCTGCTGCAGCAACGTGAGGAACTACTCACGTCAACTTGCGGCGGCGAAGAGCGAACTCGAGCGGAACAGGCTGGCGGCCTTGTTGGAAGAAGAGCACCTCAAAGCGAAGGCGGCTGGCTGGATAACGTCGCTCGACTAGAATTTTGCGCTTTGCGCTGAGTTAATGCGCCCGACGCTCGTTCGCGCTTCTCTCGCGTCGGCGTCCCCCAGCGGGATGCAATCCGGAGAGATTCCTATGAACGACCTGACTACCATTCCCGTGAAACAGAGCGCGGCCGTGCCATCGCGCTCGGTGTTTAGCGTCTTCGGTTCGCTGCAGCGTGAGATCGACCGGCTGTTCGAGGACGTGGCCCCTTCCTTCGCTGCCGGCCGCAGCCTCACCGGCGTGAGGGCTAGGATGGACTTGGCCGAAACCAAGGACGGGCTGGAACTGACCGTCGAGCTGCCCGGACTGGAGGAAAAGGACGTCGATGTCAGCTTGAGCGACGGGGTCCTTACGGTCAGTGGCGAGAAGAATTTCGAGAGCGAGAAGAAGGACAAGAACTACCACTTCGTCGAGCGCAGCTATGGCTCGTTCTCGCGGTCGATCGCCCTGCCTGAAGGCGTGAAGTCCGACCAGATCAACGCGACCATGAGCAAGGGCGTCCTGAAGGTGGCCATTTCCACGCCGGCCAAGCCCGAAGCCAAGAAGATTGAAGTGCACGCGACCGCCTAAGGCCGCAGCTCCGGGGTGCTCCGCGAGCCGGTTTCCCCCGCCGACTCGCGGGGTCCCGGGCGCGCCGCCGATGCGGCGAAATCGCGGGTCCAACTTACCCCGCCACCACGTCTTCGCCTTCCACACGCACCGGCCATGGCCACAGCGCGCGGCCCGCGCATGGCCCGGCCACGCAAAGGCCGCTGCCGATGCGGAAGAGGGCGCCGTGGGAGCCGCAGAGGATGAGGTCGTGCTCGCGGGTCAGGTAGCGGTCGGGCAGCGGGGCCAGCGGCAGGCCTGTGTGCGGGCAGCGGTCGACGTAGCCGAAGAGCTCGCCCGCCTTGCGCACCACGAAGCCCAGGAAAAGGTAGTCGCCCTCGCGGAACATGAAGCCCTTGGCGCCCGGATCGGCGATGTCGGCGAGCGCGCAGAGCCGTGCGCCGGGCGCCGGCTGGGCGGGGTTGCCGCTCAAGGCAGCTCCCCGAACGTCGCCTTCCAGGGCCGGATCTCGACGCGCTCGAAGAGTCCGGCCTTGCGGTAGGGGTCGGCGAGGCTGAACGCCTCCGCCGCCGCCATGTCCGCCGCCTCGATGATGATCAGCGAGCCGGCCATGTCGCCGTTCTCGTCGAGGAACGGGCCGCCCAGCCGGATGAAGCCCGCCGGCAGGCCACGGGCGTAGGCGAAGTGCGCCTCGCGGGTCGCCATGCGCAGCTCGAGCGCGTTCGGCTTGTCGATGCAGGTCAGGACGAAGAAGGCCATCGGGCGGCTCCGGCTGGGTGTTCGCAAATCTCAGAGCTCGGACTTTAGCGGACGGGCCAGCAGGCCGGCGATGGCCGCGTCGACGCCGGTCTCGCCGGCCAGGATCGCGGCCACCGCGTCGCTGATCGGCGTCTCGACGCCGAGCCGGCGCGCCAGCTGGCGCACCGCCGGGGCCGAGGCGACGCCCTCGGCCACCGAGATCTTGCCGGCCAGCGCGTGCTCCAGGCTCTCGCCGCGCCCCAGCGCCAGGCCGACGCTCATGTTGCGCGACTGCGGGCTGGAGCAGGTCAGCACCAGGTCGCCGAGGCCGCAGAGGCCGGCGACCGTCTCGGCCTGCCCGCCCAGCGCCACCGCCAGCCGGGTCAGCTCGGCGAAGCCGCGCGTCACCAGCGCGGCGTGGGCGCTGCGGCCGAGGCCGCGGCCCTCGACGATGCCGCAGGCGATCGCCAGCACGTTCTTGATCGCCCCGCCGGCTTCGGCGCCGATCATGTCGCCGCTGACGTAGGGGCGGAAGGTCGGCGTGGCGAGCGCCTCGGCGAGCGCCCTGGCCAGCGACTCGTCCTCTGCCGCCAGCGTGATGGCGGTTGGCAGGCCGCGCGCCACCTCCGCCGCGAAGCTGGGGCCGGAGAGCACCGCCGGCGTGGCGGCCACCAGGCTCTCGGCCAGCACCTGCGTCATCAGCTTCAGCGAGCCCTGCTCGATGCCCTTGGCGCAGAGCACCACCGGCATGCCGAGCCGCGCATGCGCCGCGAACTCGCGCAGCACCGGCGCGCAGATGCTGCGCCGGCGCGGCGGCCAGCACGAAGTCGACGCCGCCGAGGTCGCCCAGTCGGTCGGTCGCGCGCACCGCGGCGTCGAGCGCCACGCCGGGCAGGAAGAGGCGGTTCTCGTGCGCGGCGTTGATGCTCTCCACCGCCTCGGCCTCGCGCGCCCAGAGCAGCGGCTCCAGCCCGGCGCGCGCCGCCACCTGGGCCAGCGCCGTGCCCCAGGCGCCGCCGCCGATCACGCCCACCGTCTTCATGCCTTGGCCCCCTTGCGGCCGGGGACGTGGGTCGGGTTGGCGAGCGCCGCGGCCTCGTCGAGCGGCCAGCGCGGCCGCGCGACCGCGTCCAGGCCGTCGACGAGGCCGGCCGCCAGCCGCTCGGCGCCGGCCAGCGCGATCATCGCGGCGTTGTCGGTGCAGTACTTCAGCGGCGGCGCGGCGAACGAGAAGCCGTTGGCCATGGCCGCTGCCTCCAGGCGACGGCGCACGGCGCGCGTTGGCCGCGACGCCGCCCGCGACGACGAAGCGATGCTGCGCTTTTGCTGCGCAACATCGGCGCCATGCTGCGGCTCATGCTGCGCAGCATAGAGCTGCATCGCGTGCTCGGAACGGTCGGCCAGTTGCCGCGCGATGGCGGTCTGCACGGCGGCGGCGAGATCGCGGCGCTCGGCGTCCGTCGCAAGGCCCTCGGCCAGTCGCGCCGCGGCGGTCTTCAGGCCCGAGAACGAGAAGTCGCAGCCCTCGCCGGCCCACCAGCGCGCGCGGCAGCGGAAAGCGCTGCCAGTCGCCGCCCTCCGCCAGCCGCTCCAGCGCCGGGCCGCCCGGATAGGGCAGGCCCAGCGCCTTGGCGATCTTGTCGAACGCCTCGCCGGCCGCATCGTCGATGGTCGAGCCCAGCCGCCGCAGCTGCGCCGATCCCGGCCATCGTCCAGCAGCTGGCAGTGGCCGCCGGAGACCAGCAGCAGCAGGAACGGGTAGGGCAGGTCGGCCTCCAGCCGCGCCGACACCGCATGGCCCTCCAGGTGGTTGACGGCGATCAGCGGCTTGCCGGCGCGCCAGCGCCAGCCCCTTGGCGAACGAGAGCCCCACCATCACCGCGCCGATCAGCCCCGGCCCGGCGGTGGCCGCGATCGCCGTCCACCTCGGCCAGCGACACGCCGGCTTCGGCGAGCGCCTGGCGCGTCACCGGCTCGATCAGCTCGACGTGAGCGCGCGCCGCCACCTCCGGCACCACGCCGCCGAACGGCGCGTGGGCGGCCACCTGGCTCGCGACCACCGAGGCGCGCACCTCGGCGCGGCCGTCCGCGCCCAGACGCACCACCGCCGCCGCGGTCTCGTCGCAGCTGGTCTCCAGGCCGAGGACTGTCAGGGGGCGGTTGGGCGGCCGGTTCATCTGGCGTTGCGGGGGGCGGACGGCGCGTGTAGCAGGCGCGGCGAACGCACCCTCTTCTGTCAGGCCGCAGCTAGTCCTTTGCCGACCCCGTCGCAACCGCTCGTCCGCATCGGCACCCGCGCCTCGAAGCTGGCGCTGACCCAGGCCGGCATCGTGCAGCGGCAGATCGCGGCGGCGCTGGGCGCACGCGCCGACCAGGCCGACGAGGTCGCCCCGCTCGTCCCGATCACCACCACCGGCGACCGCGTGCAGGACCGCCGCCTGCTGGAGATCGGCGGCAAGGTGCTGTTCACCAAGGAGATCGAGGAGGCGCTGCGGCCGGGCGCATCGACTGCGCGGTCCACTCGCTGAAGGACATGCCGGCCGAGCTGCCGCCCGGCCTCGTGATCGGCGCGATCCCGCAGCGCGAGGATCCGCGCGACGTCTTCATCAGCCACAAGGCCGCCACGCTGGCTGAACTGCCGCAAGGCGCGGTGCTGGGCACCGCCATCGCTGCGCCGCCAGGCCCAGGCGCTGTGCCAGCGGCCCGACCTGCAGCTGGTCACCTTCCGCGGCAACGTCGAGACGCGGCTCGCCAAGCTGGAAGCCGGCGAGGCGGACGCCACCCTGCTGGCGCTCGCCGGCCTGAACCGGCTCGGCCTCGCCCACCTGGCGACCGCCATCCTCGATCCGATCGAACAGCCGCCCGCGCCGGGGCAGGGCGCGCTCGCCATCGAGGTGCGCGCCGAGGACGCCGGCGCGCCCTGGCTGGCGGCGCTCACCCACCGGCCGAGCGCCATCGCGGTCGCCGCCGAGCGCGGCGCGCTCGCCGCGCTGGAGGGCTCCTGCAAGACCGCCATCGGCGCGCATGCCCGCATTTTGGGCAGCGCGCTAAAGTTGATCGTCGAGGCCTTGACGCCGGACGGCGCGCGGCGCTTCCGTCGCGAAGGCGAGACGGATGTCGGCGGCGCGGACGGCGAGGGGCTGGCGCGCGCCCTGGGCATGCAGCTCGGCGAGGCGGTGCGCGCCGAAGGCGGCTCGGCGCTCATCCTTTAGCGGCTTTCGGCTCCAGGGGCTCTCGGGTTGGCGCTGAGTGAAACCAGGCGTACGCGCAAGGCGAAGCCGCGCCCGCGGCCGCGCACCCTCTGGGTCACCCGCGCGCAGCCCGGCGCAGACGCCACCGCCGCCCGGCTGCGCGAGCTCGGCGTCGAGCCGATCGTCGAGCCGCTGCTGGAGGTGCGCGCCATCGCCGGCGCCGACCTCGACCTCACCGGCGTCAGCGCGCTCGCCTTCACCAGCGCCAACGCGGTGGCGGCCTTCGCAGCGCGCTCGCCGGAACGAGCCTTGCGGGTCTTCGCGGTCGGCGACGCCACCGCGGCGGCGGCGCGGGCGCAGCGCTTCAAGAGCGTCCTGTCGGCGCAGGGCGATGTTGCGGCGCTGGCGAACGCGCTCACGTCGCGGCGCCGCGAGCTCTCCGGCGTCATTCTCTATCCGGCCGCCGCCGAGCCGTCGCAGGACCTCGCCGCCGCGCTGGCGGCCGTCGGCCTGCAGGTGCGCCAGGCCGCGGTCTACGAGACCGTCGCCGCCCTGCCATCCGCCGCGCTGGCGGAGCGGCTGCCGCAGATCGACGGCGTGCTGCTGCATTCGGCGAAGGCCGCGCAGGGCCTGGCGCGGTTCCTGAAGGACCACCCGGCCCCGGCGCTGGTCGCCTACTGCCTGTCGCCGCAGATCGCCCGCACCGTCGCCCGCGCCGGCCTCGCCCAGCGGCTCAGCGCCGCGCAGCCGAACGAGATGGCGCTCATGGCGCTCGTCGCGGGGGCCTGAACGAGGCTTTCCGCCCCGCCGATGTTGCGGCGCTGCGATTGCGCGGCGGCCCGCCATGGGGCACTTCTAGTGGGGCCATGAGCGCCGCGCCCGACCCTGCCGAGCTGGCGCCGTCCCGCGATCCGGCGGCGTACGGCAAGCGGCGGCTGTTCACCGGCGCCTTCCTCGGCTGGATCGTGCTGTGCCTGATCTGCCTGGGCGGCGGTGCGCTGATCGGGCGCTTCGCGCTGCCGCCGCCAGCCCAGCCGCAAGGCCCGGGCCCGATCGCCGAGCCGGCGCCGCGCGGGGCGCCGAGCGCGCCGGTTTTGCCGCCCGCGGCCAGCGCCATGACGGCGCCGCCGTCCTCCACCGCGCCAGCCGCCGCCGACAGCGCGCTCAGCGACCGCGTCGCCCGGCTCGAGACCGCCTCGTCGCAGGCCAGCGGCGCGGCGGTGGAAGCGCTGGCCGCCGCCTCGCTGTCGAGCGCCGCGCAAGGGCCAGGCCCGTTCGACCAGGACGTCGGCGCCTACGCGCGGCTGGTTCCGGGTGATCCCGACCTCGCCGCCCTGGCGCCGCTCGCCGCGCGCGGCGCGCCAACCCGGGCGGCGCTGGCCGCCGCCTTCCCTGACCTCGCCTCCGCAGCCGCGGCCGCCTCGCGCACGCCCGGCGAGCGCGCCGGCTACCTGGCGCGGCTCTGGGCCGTGCTCGGCAAGGTGGTGATCGTCCGCAACGTCGATCCGGGCGCCGGCGGCGTCGACGGCCTGCTGGCCCGCGCCCAGCTCGCGGCCTCGGCCGGCGATCTGGAGGCGGCGGCCCGCGACGTCGACGCCCTGCCGCCGGCCGCCCGCGTCGCGCTGGCGCGACTGGCGCGCCGCCGCCGAGCGGCGCATCGAGATCGACCGGCTGATCGAGCAGCTGCGGGCGCGGGCGCTCGTCCAGCTCGCGCACCCGGCGGCGGCCGGCTGATGATCCGCGCCGCCCTGCTGGTGCTGCTGGTGGTGGCCGTCGCGGTGCTGATCATCGCGCTGAGCGGCGAGCCCGGCGCGGCCGACATCACCTGGTTCCACTGGAACGTGCGCACCACCGCCGCCACCGCGGCGATGCTGCTGATCTTCTTCACGCTGGCCGCGGCGCTGTTCTGGCGCGGGCTGATCTGGATCGCCGAGGCGCCGCGGCGGGCCGCCCGCGCCCGCGCCGACGTCCGCCGCCGCCAGGGCGCGGAGGCGCTGAGCCGCGGCTTCCTGGCCGCGGCCGGCGGCGACGGGGCCGAGGCGCGCCGCCAGGCCGGCCGCGCCGCCGACCTCGTGGACGACACCCCGGCGCTGGTGCGGTTGCTCTCGGCCCAGGCGGCCGAGGCGGCCGGCGACGCCGAGGCCGCCCGCGCCGCCTACACCGCCATGCTGGGCTTCCCGGAGCTGCGGCTCGTCGCCCACCGCGGGCTGATGCAGGCGGCGCTGGACGGCGGCGACCTCCCCGCCGCCGAGTCCCACGCCGAGGCCGCCTATGCGCTCGCCCGCACCGCACCCTGGGCCTGGCGCACCGTGCTGGAGGCCAAGCTGGCGGCCGGCGACTGGCCGGCGGCGCTGGAGCTGATGCAGGGCGCGCTCGGCCGCAAGATCATCTCGCCGCTGACCGCCGAGCGCGCCCGCGCCGCGCTCTTGACCGCCTACGCGGCGAGCCGTGAGACGACCGGCGAAGCGCGCGCCCCGCAGGCGGCGCTCGACGACGCGCAGGCCGCTGCGAAGCTGCGTCCTGACTTCGCGCCAGCCGCCGTGGTCGCCGCGCGCCTCCTGGCCGAGGACGGCCGCGCCGCCCGCGCCGCGCAGGTGCTGGAGGCGGCCTGGAAGCTGGCGCCGCACCCGGCGCTGTGGCTGGCCTACCGCGACCTCGTCACCGACGAGACCCCGCGCGAGCGCGCCGCCAGGCTCGCCAGCCTGGCCGCCTTCGCCCCCGACGCCCGCGAGAGCCATATCCTGATGGCCGAGCAGGCGCTGATCGCCGGCGACGCGGCCGGCGCCAGGGCCGCCGCCCGCCCACTGGATGCCGAGCCGCTCACCCGCCGCCTGGCCGGCCTCAGAGCCCGCATCGCCGGCGCGCTCGGCGACCGCGACGAAGCCCGCGCCTGGACCGCCCGCGGCGCCGGCGCCCCGCAGGAGCCCGACTGGTCCGACCTCGACCCCGACGGGCCGCGCCTTCGCCTACACCACCGCCGACTGGGCCCGCATCGCGCATGGTCTACGCCGAGCGCGGCGAGCTCGCCCATCCGCGCTTCGAGCGCGGCGAGCGCGGCGTCAGCGAGCTGCCCGAGCTGCCCGGCGCCTACGTCGACTCCACCCCCTTCATCAGCGCCGCCGAGACCGGCGCGCCGGTCCCGCCGATCGTCGACGACGCCGACTTCGGCCCGGACTTCGGCCCCGACCTCGACTTGGCGGAAACCGCGCCCGCCACCCCGACGCGCCCCCGCCGCCCCTTCGGCGGCCGCGGCAAGGGCCGCTGAGGGCAGGGTCGAGGCACAGCGGGCGCAGGGTGAGACGCCCTGCCGCTTCAAATCCGCCCCGAACCGTACTAGAGACGCGCGTCCCAAGCGGGCGGGCCGCCTTAGCTCAGCCGGTAGAGCGGCGCATTCGTAATGCGTAGGTCGGGTGTTCGAAGTCACCCAGGCGGCACCACTACCCCACGAAAAACCGCAAGTAGTCGAAGTCGCTGATGGACGAGGGGCGGGACACGCGCTCGGCGACGCATCGAGGGACGCAGGTTGCACGGGTGCGACCCGGCGTCGGTCATTGTTGAGCCAAGCGGCGTTTGTCTCGCGGCCGGAGTGAAGGTGTGTCCCCGTTGCGGTCCTTGTCCCATCCCTCTCCGCTGGACCTCAGGTGAACGCCTGATCAGCAATGGACCCCCGGCGCCCATGCTTCGCCTCCAGCAGCGAGGGCGTGAACAATGTCTGTTGAGCTGACCCCTGCAGAAGATGCGGCCGTGGCTGCGGTCAGGCGCTACATCGACGCCTTCAACTCAGGCGACCCAGAGGCGATGGCCGCCTGTTTCGTCGTCCCCGGCACGATCCTGGACGGGATGGCTCCGCACCTGTGGCACGGACCTTCTGCCGCCAAGGATTGGTACCGGGCCGTACGTGCTGAGGGTGAGCACGCGGGAGCCAGCGACTACTTCGTGGCCCTCGGGCCTCCCCTCCACGCCGACGTAACGGGCGACGCAGGCTATGTGGTCGCGCCCGCGACCATGAGCTTCAAGGTCCAGGGCCGTGAGATCACCCAGTCGGGGGCGATCTTCACGACAGCGCTGCGGAAGGTTGCCGGAGGCTGGCGCATCGCGGCCTGGGCGTGGGCCAAAGGCCAGTCTGCGATGTAGGTAGGACCCGGGAGACCGGCTCGCTCATGGCTGCACCGCGTCTAAGTCTAGTTCGCGTCCATAAAGCATTGTTTTTGTTGTGTGACGAGCGGCTTTGGGCTGCCGGATTGCTCTGGCGGCGGTCCTTTTGCGCGGTTGCGAGGGCTGCGAAGCACAGGAGAGCCGGCGGAGTCATGAGGGCTCGTCCCGACGATTGGCTCGCCAGGCGGATCGGCTCGGAGGACGCAGAGGTCAGGCCGGTCTGAGCCTGGTGAAGAGGGCGAGGTTGTAGGCGACGACGCAGGACCAGACGTAGGCTCTGAAGTGGGCGAGCCCGCGCCAGGTGCAGCGTGCCAGACCGTAGGCGCGCTTGAGGCAGGAGAATTACGGCCTCGATGCCGGCGCGGAAGTTCCTGAGCTTGCGATAGACCCAACGGCTTCTGACCATGTCCTCGATGTTGAGGCCGGCCTTCTTGTGGAAGGCCATGTCGCGGACACCGCGGGCCTTGGCCTGCTGCAGATTGTGACGATTGGCGTAGCCGCCGTCGGCGGCCGCTTGGCGCGGCGCGCAGCCATAGAAGGCGATGTGGCGCTCCAGCATGGGCAGGAAGCGTTCGCTGTCCGCCGGGTTGCCGGTCTCGATCACCAGATCGAGGATCAGGCCGCTCCTGCCGGCGACAAGATTGAGCTTGTGGCCGTACTGGGTGTCTCGGCTGCCCTTGACGATGATGTCGGCGTGCGGCTCGAACAGGCTGACGATCTTCTCAGCCGCTGGTACGACCTCGCCGCGCAGCACCCGACGTTCGCTCTGGCTGATGATCCGCTCGATCAGGGGGCGGTAGTGGGCCAGCGCCGCTCGCCAGAGCTCGGCCGTCGGGCTCGCCGCCCGCTCGAGGCGCGAGGCCGCCACATCGACGTAAGCGAGCATCGAGCGGGTGATCTCGATCAGCTCGCGATATTGCTGAACGCGCCGTGGCCGCCCGCGGGTGAACTGGATCGCGTACGCCCTTCTCTTGGCCGCGCGCCGCCGATCACGCCAGGCGATGTCGGCGCCCCGGCCAAGGTCCCGGCGGCCTTCATCATCCGGGCCATGACGCGGACCGCGTCCCATAGGAGGCTCGAGTCGCTCGGCTCGTGGATGAGTGCGTCGGTGACTGTGCTGTCCAGCCGGATCACATCGCCTGGTTCGACCTTCTCCTGACGGGCGCTCCCCAGCACGGCTCGATTGATCGCCTCCCAGGTCTCGGCTCGGATCGCGCTGATCGTCTTGTGCAGCACCGACTTCTTCGGCGTCCATGAGAGCGGCAACCGCGCGAAGGCTCTAAACGAAGCGGAGTCCTCCAGGTGGAACGCCAGCTCCTCGTAACTCAGCTGGCGGTGCTGTTTGAGGAGCGCGCAGCGCAGCACCAACTCCGCCGGCAAGCCCTGCCGCCCGGTCTCCTTCACCCCGTAGCGACGCAGATCTTCGGCCACCGGGGCGAGCACAGCCGGATGCTCGTCCAGCCACCTGGACATCGCTTCCAGCTCACGGCCGATCTCGTGCCCGGCAAACAGATCGAATAGGCTGGCCTGGATGGTGCGTTGCTGACGCATTGTCGGCTCCGGCGGCTACGGGTTTTTTATTTGAAATCAGTGGCATGATCCCAAAGACTACCCGCAGCCGCCGAGCTTTGCACCCCCGAACCGGACGATTATACGAATAATTTCAATTGGTTAGAGTTCGTGGACGCGAATAGCTAGTCTAGCGCAAGCGGAGAGCCGACAGCGCGTTTGGGAAGCCTGCGGCGCCCTCCAACTGCCGAGTCTCCCGCGCTGCGTCGAATTCCAGCACTGCCCAGCAGCCGTTCGGGGCGAAGCTCCAGGTGACTGCGCCGCCCAGCTCGGCCGCGAGGGCCTGGGCGGGCCGCGGCTTCAGGCGCCGGGCGCGGGGTGCAGCCGGGCGCTCAGCTTCACCAGCTCGGCCAGCGAGCGGACCTTCATCTTCTCCATGACCCGGCCCCGGTGCGCCTTCACGGTGATCTCGCTGATCCCCAGTTCGCCGCCGACCTGCTTGTTCAGGCGGCCCAAGACCACCAGCGCCATGACCTCGCGCTCCCGACGGCTGAGCGAGGCGTAGCGATCGCGCAGCGCCTGCAGCTCGGCCTCTTCGCGCAAGCTCGCCGTGCTGCGCTCGATGGCCTGCTGGATGGCGCCGATGAGGGCGTCTTCGGCGAACGGCTTGGTCAGGAACTCGGCTGCGCCGGCCTTCATGGCGCGCACCGTCATCGGGATGTCGCCATAGCCGGTGATGAAGATGATCGGCATGCCGAGCCGCTCGCCCGCCATCTGCGCCTGCAGCTCCAGGCCGTTGAGATCGGGCAGGTTGACGTCGAGGATGAGGCAGCTGGGCGTCTGGGCCGGCGGACGCGCCAGGAAAGCCTGCGCCGACGCGAAGCACTCGGCGCGCCAGCCTTCCGTGCCGATCAGCGCCTCCAGCGACTCGCGCACGGAGACGTCGTCGTCGACGACGAACACGATCGGCGTTGCGCTGGTCACAGCCGACGACCTCGGTTGAGGAACGGAGCCTGGCGGTGCGATCCCACCGTCGGCGCCAGTATAGCGGCCGCTCATTGCGCGGAAATTGCGGCGCGCGCGAGCTCGGCGGCGGGCGCCGGACCGTCGGATTTGCAGGGGACCGTGAAGGTGAAGCTGACCCCAGGGCCGTCGTTGGGCTCGGCCCAGAGCCGACCGCCGTGGTTCTCGATGATCGAGCGGCTGACGGAGAGGCCGATGCCCATGCCGTCGCCCTTGGTGGTGTAGAAGGCCTCGAACAGCTGCTCGGCCGACTGGGCGCCGCCCAGGCCCACGCCGACATCCTGGACGGTAAGGCTGACGGCCTCGCGCTGCGGCCGTCCGGTCCGGATCACCAGCTGTCTTGGCCGATCGTCGACGCCGCTCATCGCGTCGGCGGCGTTCAGCAGCAGGTTCAGGATCACCTGCTGCAGCTGGACGCGATCGCCGACGACCGGCGGCAGGCGCTCGGCCAGCTCGGCCCGCACGATCACCCGGCTGCGCTGCAGGTCGCTCCACGACAGCGCGATGATCTCCCGCGCCGCTTCGTTCAGGTCCACCGCCTCGCTGGTCGCCTCGCGTTTGCCGAACAGGCTGCGCAGCCGCTTGATGATGTCGGCGGCGCGATTGCCGTCACGCACCGTGCGCCTGGCCGTCTCCTGCGCCCCCGCGACGTTGGGCGGGTCGGCCGCCAGCATCTTCAGGCAGGTGTTGGCGTTGGTGATGATGCCCGACAGCGGCTGGTTGACCTCGTGGGCGATCGACGCGGTGAGCGCTCCCAAGCTGGTGACGCGCGCCATGTGGGCGAGCTCGGAGCGCACCTTGCTGAGCGCCTCTTCCGCGCGCCGCCGTTCGGTCACGTCCATGATCGCGCCGAGGTATTCCAGGCGGTCGTCCTGGCCGGCCATCCGATGCGCCAGGACCTGGACATGCTTGGTGGCGCCGCTTGCCAGCACGGCGCGAAACTCGATCTCGAAGTTCCTGCCTTCGCGGGCCTGAGCAACGACCTCGTCGACCATCGCCGCGTCCTCGGGGTGGATCGTCTCCAGGATCAGGCCGAGCGAAACGGGAGCCGAGACGTCGAGCTCGAAGATGCGATAGGTCTCGGCGGACCAGAAGTGCTCGTCGGTGGTGGGGCTCCAGGTGAAGCTGCCGGTGAGGCTGAGCCGCTGGGCCTCGGCGAGATAGGCGTTGCTGCGCCGCAACTCCTGTTCGGCGCGCCGCAGCGAGGCGTCGCTCTGCGCGCGCTCGATGGCGACGCCGGCGATCTGAGTGAACTGCCGGATCAGCTCGAGCTCGCGCTCGCCTGGGCTGGCCGGCTCATTCTGGTAGAGGGCGAAGACGCCGATCACCTTGTCGTCGCGCGAAAGGATCGGCGTCGACCAGCACGACCTCAGGCCGTGACTCAGCACCAGCGGGGGCCAGGGCGACGCCGCCCAGCGCGGGTCGGTCGCGACATCCGCGGCGATGACCTGGCGCTTCTCGTTCGCCGCCATCCCGCACGGCCCGTAGTCGCGGTCCATCACCAGGCCGTCGAGCACCTGGTTGTAGGCGGGCGGCAGGCTGGGACCGGCCCCGTGGCGGAAGCGCACCCCGTCGGGATCGATCGAGAGCACGCTGCACAGCCGCCCGGGCGCGGCGGCTTCGACCACACCGCAGAGCGCGCCCAGCACCTCGGCGAGCGCAACCCCCTGGGCCACCATCTCGAGCAGCCGCTTCTCGCCCGCCAGCAGCGTCTCGGCCCACTTGCGGTCGTCTATGTCGGTGCACAGCCCGTACCAGAGGTCGATGCCGCCCCCGCTGTCGCGCAGCGGAAATACGCGCGTGCGCTGCCAGCGGAAGACGCCGTCCGCCCGGCGCAGCCGCGCTTCGAAGTCGAAGGGCTCGCCGGACTGCACGGCGCCGGCCCAGCGGGTCAGCACCTCGTCCCGATCCGCCGGATGGAAGTTATAGGCCGGGGCCTTGGCCTGGACCTCCTCGAACGTCTCGTCGAGGTATTCCAGCATCTGCTTGTTGCAGAACGCGATCCTGCCGTCAGGCGTGAACAGCGCGACGATCGCCGGCAGGCCGTCGACGATCTCTTCGAAGTTGCGCCCGCGGCCCAGCTCGATGACGCTGCCGAGGTCGTCCGCCATTCCGCTTCCTTCGCGGCCAGCGCCGCAAAAGCAACTATACGCCCTGGCCCGAACGGGCGTCCATCGCGCGCCCGGCACAGAGCGGCGCCCCGGCCTACCGCTCGGTTGCAGGCCCGGTTGTAGGCCCACTGGCGCGGGTCTGGGCGGCCATCGCCGTGCGGATCACGGTGCGGCACGGTGTCGAGATCTTGTCCAGCCTCTGCACGAGGCAGTCGCGCACGCCCGAACGGTCGCCCGCCAACGCCTGGTGCGTGCAATGGACGAAGGCGTCTCGCGTGCAGGCGGCGCGCCACTCGCGCTCGGAGCCCTGCGCCATCGCGGCCGAGTTCGCCGCCAGCGCTATCAGGCACGCCAAGGCCGTGGCGCCGGTCCGGGAGTTCATCGTGTTTCTCACTGCGAGGCGCTGGGCGCCGGACGACAACACCCGAGTAGGCGCGCCGATCTATTGCACGATGGTATCGCCGATACTTATGCGTCGCGTTACCGCAGCGGCGCCGGGGTCTGCGCCTTCAGGAAGGCCACCACCCGCCGTTCCTGCTCGGCGAGGTGGTCCGGCCCGCGCCAGTCGGTCAGCACCTCGACGTTGGGCAGCAGCTCGGCAAGCTCGGCGCTGGTCTCGGCGGGGTGCGGGGTGTCCGAGCCCGGCAGCAGGAGCGACGGGGTCTGGCATCCGCGCACGAACGACCGATCGGCGCAGAAGACAAAGTCGTGGTCCCACATGTTGCGGCCGAAACCGGCGAGGTCTTGCTCGCTCACTTCGGGCCGGGCGGCGCGGATCTCGCGGCTCCAGTCGGCGTGCATCTCCTGAAAGAAGTTCGGGTGCGCCGAGTTCAGCCCGATCGGGTTCTGCAGCACCTGCGCGACGACGCGGTCCGGCGCCGTCTTCGTCGCCATCATGCAGAAGCTGCCGCCGATGCAGCCGCCCAGCACGTGAAAGCGTGCAAAGCCCAGGTGGTCCATCAGCGCCAGGTGGTCGGCGGCGTAGGTCTGCCAGCCGTGGTCAACCCTGATGTCGGCCTTCGACTTGCCGGCATTGCGCTGGTCCATGGCGACGGCGGTGAAACCCGCCGCAGGGAGCGCTTCGGTCCAGTCCACCCAGGGCCGCGGCAGGCCCGTCGGCGGGGCTGCGCCAGAACCCCATCGAGGAGCGCAGGCCGCCGGGCGCGAACAGCAGCACCGGGAAACCGTCGCCGAACGTCAGGTAGTTGATCTCGCCGTCCGGGCGAGTGAGCGTGGGCATGCGATGGGTCTCCTTCCCGCTATTCCAGCAGCGCGCGCATCCCCGCTACGACCTCAGCGTCGTCGAGCGCCAGCAGGTTGTCGCCGACGTAGAGCTCGCTGACGCTCCAGCCCGGGACCTCCGCGGGCTTCGCCCCGCCGATCAGCCAGACTCCGTCGCGCTCGGCGATGGCGTCGCGGCGGTCCATCAGCGCCTCGGCCGGCGCCTGAAAGTAGAGGTGCATCATGTTGGTGTGCGGCCTGGCCGGATTGACCTTCAGGCCCGGAACGCCCGCCAGCGCCTCTGCGAGGCTGAGCGCGCGGGCGTAGAGGGCGTCCATCTGCGCGAGGCGCGCGTCCAGCCGCATGGCGGCCGAGGCGATCATCGGGTGCTGGTGGATCAGGGTCCCGCCCATGCGGCGCCGCCAGACGCGGGCCTCGGCGACGAAGTCCTCGTCGCCCGCCAGCACCGCCCCGGCGATGCCGCCCAGGCCCTTGTAGGCCGAGACGTAGACCGAGGCGAAACCGTCGGCGATCTCGGCGTAAGGCCGGTCGTAGAAAGCCCGGCTTTCCCAGAGGCGCGCGCCATCCATGTGCAGCGGGATCGCACGCTGGCGGCAGGCGTCCTTCAGCGCTTCCAGATCCTCCCACGTCGGCAACTGGCCGCCGGCCTCCCGGATCGGCAGCTCGACGATCAGGCAGCCGAGCGGCGAGCGCTCCGCGGCGAGGTCGGGGGCGGTCATCGGGCGCAGGCGATCGCCGACGACGGCGCCGTGCAGGCCGAAAAGCGCCTGGTAGGCCTCCCGCTCGTGCACGATCAGGTGCGAGGTCGGGTGCAGCCCGAAGCGGCTGAGCCGCGCCCGCTCGGTCCAGATCCGCACCGCGGCCAGTTGCGCCATCACGCCGCTGGGCATGAAGGCGGCCGCCGGCTTGCCGACCAGCCCGGCGATGCGGCGCTCGAAGTCCTCGATGAGCGCGCCCTCGCCATAGTTATCGCGCGACGCGTCGTTGGCGCGCGACCAGTCGGCCAGCATCTGGAATTCGTCTGCTAGGGAAACGGAGCGAAAGCCGCCGACGAAGGTGGTGCAACGCTCGCGCAGCTTCAGGCGGTCTTCGGCGGAGAGGGTCAAACGCGACTCTGCTGAGGCGATGACAGCCAGGCAGCGACCGTCGCGGACCACTCTAGCCCGGCATGCCGTCCGGCGCCCATCACCCGCGTCCCGCCGCGTCTCAGTCGGCGTCGTGTGTGCGAACGGGCCGTTGCAGGGTTTGGCCCGATGTCCGGCCTGGCCGTGCGCCAATAGGTTACGCGGGCGGAGTTGTCGAATTCCCCGGCCATGCTCCCCCCCCATCGTGGCCAGGCGACACCGTGGGACCGCGCGGCCAGCGCCGCGCGGTCCCGGTGGGGAGCTTCGCCAACGCCTCCGATCGCGTCGCTCGCCGCGCCGGGGTCCCGCGCCTTGCCGGGAAAAACAGGGGCCCCGCGTCGTCGCGGGGCCCCTTCTGAGTTCGGGGGGAACAGCGCTCCCATGACGTCTCGTCACTCGAGAGCGACACCACTATGGAACGAATATCATGGCGGCGCTATCAGGCGTTGACCGGAGGGCCGAGACCCTCGAACCCTCCCGTGCGCGACGTTCGTCACGCGCCTTGCGGCAGGTAGTGGATGATCGCCGATCCGCTCGCTGCGCGGGACGGCTGGGCGGCCGACGCGGCGAAGCGCGACGCGGCGAAGCTGACGTTGACGGGAACCGCGCAGAGGCCCGCGTCGGTGACCGCGGGCGGGCGCCAGCGCGGATACCGGGCCGAGCGCCGCGGATGGTAGAGTTCCAGGCGCAGCCCGAACGGACCCGGCGGCGGGCTCAGGCGATGACCGGCGCCAGGATCGCCGCCCAACTGGATCGAGATCTCGAACGGCTCGCCGGGCGCCGGCGTCAGACCGAACCAATCGCCGACGCTTAGACGCGCGAACGGCGCGTCCAGCGGCGCGCCGCGCTGGTCGACCAGGCACACCGACCAGAAGTCGGCGGCAGGCGGCGCCGCGCCCGGCTCGAAGGTCAGCCGGTAAGCGCGCTCGCCGGACAAGGGCGCCCCGGCCGCGTCGGTCGTGGTCGTGAACGCCAGCACCTTGTCGGACGGCGGGGCGCCGAGCCCGGCGGCCACGGCGGCGGCTCGCTCGAGCCCGCTGCTGCGGGGGCCGGCGGCGGCGGGCGCCAGCGTCCAGTCGCCCGCGCCGCCGCCAAACCCGTTCGCGGGCGGCGTCGCCCAGCGGACCCGCCGCAGCCCTTCCTCGAAGCCTTCTTCCATCGCCCGGACCTGCTCGGACGGCCATTCGCGGAGGCTGAAATGCTGCCCGGCGACACCGATCCTGCGCAACGCCGCCACCATGGCGGCATCCTCGGGCGCGTCCGGCGGATGACTTGCGAGCAGCCGCGCCAGACGCCAGAAGAACGTGGCCGGCGCCATTGTCTCGAGCACGTCGTCGAACGAATGCTGCGCGGACAGATCGAGCCGGCCCGCATCGGCGGCGGCGCCAACACCGTCTTGCGACCGCAAGAGGATCATCTCGCGCAATCGCAGCGCGTCCTCGCGTCCGCCTTCCCCTGCTCCAAGCACGTGGCACACCGCCCAGACCCAGTCGCCCGGGGCGCGCACCTGCGTCGCCCCCGCAGGGATGTCGCCGCGCCACGATGGACCCACCACCGCGACGACGCGCCGATCCAGTCGGTGCTCGTGCGGGCCGAGGCAGGCGAGCGCGCGGCCCCAGCCATCGTGCAGCATCAGGCTGAGATAGGCGCCGTGGGCGCTCGGCAAGCTGATCAGCGCCGGTCCGGCCGCAAGGTCGAGGATCGCGCTGCAGGACCACATGTCGCCGTGGGTGGCGACCAGGCCGGGCGCCAGGTTGCGCGCGCTGGCGGGCAGCTCGTAGAATTGGCCGTTCAACGGGTGCGCGCGCGCCACCAGGTCGGACAGCACCAGAGGCAGGCCCCAGACGAACCCGTCAGCAGCGACGCGCCGCATCTGCGCGACATTCCGGGCTCCGAACGAAGGCGCCATGCAGCGATCCTCCCATGATCGGGGCCGGAGGATCGGCGGCGCGCGCCTGGCAGCCTATCGGGTAGAGTTCCGCACCCGAAGCCTCGGCCGACCCGCGACCCTGCCGGCCCGTTCAGGGCTGGATCAGGTTGTGCTTGATCGCGAAGCGCACGAATTCGGCTGCGGTGCGCACGCCAGCCTTGCGCATTGCCGCGGCGCGATGGCTCTCGACCGTCTTGACGCTGATGGTCAGGCGCCGGGCGATCTGCTTGTTGGAGTTGCCCTCGGCGATCAGCTGCGCCACCTCCAGCTCGCGTCCGGTGAACGTTTCCAGCCGCGAGCGCTTGCGGTCCTGCAGCGCGGCGTTCAGCAAGAGCTCGGAGACCGCCGACGAGAAATACGGCCGGTGGGATCCCAGCGCCGAGATGGCGGCCACCAGGTGCTGGTCGCTGTCGGTCTTGTAGAGATAGCCGCGCGCCCCCACCGAAAGGCCGCCGCTCACCGTTTCCTCGTCGTCGTGCATCGTGAAGAGCAGAACCTCCAGCTTGGGAAGAGCCTGCCGCAACTGACGCGTGACCCCGATGCCGTTCAGCAATGGCAGGGAGACATCGAGGACTGCTATGTCCGGCTTCTCCCTCAGGCCGATCTCGAGCGCCTCGCGGCCGTCGGCGGCTTCGCCGCACACCTCCCAGCCGGGCTGGGACGCAATGATGTCCCTGACGCCCCGCCGCACGATCTCATGGTCATCGGCAATCAGGATTTGCAGCATGCAAGCCAGCCCCGTCCACTCATGCCACAGGCTACGCGTTTCGGTGGTCACAGCATATCAGTTCGATTCCTGATAGAATCAGGCTGCGTTAGCCCGCTCTTACAACGTGTTAGCTAACCTACGTTAAGCTAGTAAGTTTGCACTTCGCTATCATTGATGGAGGATCATTGCGAGTTCGCAACGCGGGTGCACGCCTATGGGAGACGCCTTCATGACGGCCTATCGGCCCGTCTCCTTGGCTGTCGGAGATCGCGACGACGTCGACTTCGAGCGCGCCTTTGACCTGGCGTCGACGCCGCTGGCCGTCGCCAGGATCGCTGGTCGGGAGATCACGCTCTCGACCGCCAACGCCGCCTTCCTGGACGAGCTCGGCCTGGCGGCCCGTGACGTCACGGGCCGGCGGATCGCGTGCGTCTTCCCTGCCGGCGTGAGTCGGATCCTCGCCGGCGCGATCCGCCACGCGTCTGAGCTCGGCCAGCCGTCGCACGCCATGCTGGAACCGTTCGGCGCCGCGACCGGCTCCCGGCATGAGGTCGTCGCCCGCGCCCTGGACAATCGAACGCCGGCTCGACAGGTTCTGCTGTCGGTGACGACCCGGACCGAGCGCGCGCCGCTGGCCTCGTCGCTGGTCCTCGATCAGCTCGAAGCCCTCGGCGAGGGCCTGATTTTCGTCTTCGACATCCGGCGCGAGCGGGTCCGCTACATGGCGGCCGAGCTCGCGCACATGGTCGGCCATTCGATGGAAGACCCGCTCGACATGCAGGCCGTGCGCGCGCTGGTGCATCCCGATGACTTCGAGGCGGTGGTGAACTACTTCACCAACCTCGGCCCGATGGGCGCCGCCACCGTCTCGCACGTTACCTTGCGCGTTGCGCGCCCGGAGGGGGGATGGCGCTGGTTCGAGGTGCGCGGCCGCACGCTGACGCAGGACGCCGACGGCAAACCGCGCTCGGTGCTGGCCGTCGCCATCGACATCACGGAGCGCCGCGCGATGTCGCGGGCGCTCGATCGCGCCGCCCGCGCCGTGCTGCGCGCCAGCGAACAGGAGCGCCGGCGCGTCGCGCGCAACCTCCACGACTCCACCGCCCAGCACCTGGTCGCCATCGACCTCGGGCTCTCGCAACTGGAGCGCCGCAGTTTCGCAAGTGGTTCGCCGACCGCCGTCCTGCAGGACATGCGCTCCGCGCTCGCCGCTGCGCATCGCGAGATCCGCACTTACACCTATCTGCTGCATCCGCCGCACCTGCAGCGGCTGGGGCTGGAAGAGACGCTGCGGGTCTTCGTGGAAGGGTTCGGGCGCCGGTCGGGGCTGGCGATCCGCGTGGACATCGACGGCGAGACGCCGGCGAACGCGGAGACCGAGCTGGCGATCTTCCGCGTGGCGCAGGAGTTGGTGATGAACGTCCATCGCCACTCGGGCGCCCACCAGGCGACGGTGAGGCTGCGGCGCTTGCCCTCGGCCATCGTGCTGGAAGTGGAGGATGATGGCGTCGGGCTGTCGGACGAGGCGGAGCTGGCGAGAGAGAAGAGCGACGGCGTCGGCATCCCCGGCATGCAGGCGCGCCTGGCCCAGCTCGGCGGCTCGCTCCACCTCATCCCGCTCACGCCGGGGCTGCGGGTGAGAGCCGAAGTGCCGCTCTGAAGCGGCGGTCCCCGGCGCGCCGGAGACGCGCCTCAGGGGTCGCCCGGATCGACGCAGCATGACAGTCGGCCATGCTCTGCGGCGTCACGAGGGACCCCTGGATGCTGACGAACTCCATGCCGTCGCCGGGAGCGAGGGCGCAGGGCGACGCAGACCTGCTGATCCAGACGCCGTCCGGCGCCAAGGTCCACGCGCTGATCGTCGATGACAACGACGGCGCCCGCAAAATGCTGGCGGCGATGTGCGAGCTGTTCGACTGCTCGAGCTTCCTGGCGAAAGACGGTGTCGAAGCGGTCGAAGCCTTCTGCAGCATGACCTTCGACGTCATCCTGATGGACATCGACATGCCGCGCATGGATGGCCTGGCGGCCGCCCGCGCCATTCGCGCCGGATCGTGGCGCGGCCGGCGAGTGCCGATCATCGCCGTCACCGCCAGCGTCGACCCCCCCGAGATCCGCACCTACCTCGACGCCGGCATGAACGACCTCATGCCGAAGCCGATCGAGGCCAGCCGCGTGCTGGAGACCATCTCCGCGGCGGTGGGAACCTCGCTTCGTCGGCGCCATCCATGGACCGCTCCGAGCCAATGACGCTCGCGCTTGAGACGCCGCTCGCCGCGCCGCTGATCGAGCGCAGGCTGATCTGGATCCCGGGCGCGCGGTTCCGCATGGGCTCGGACGTGCACTACCCGGAGGAGCGGCCGGCGCGGACGGTCGAGGTCGACGGCTTCTGGATCGAGTCCGCGCCGGTGACCAACCGCGCCTTCGCCCGCTTCGTCGCCGAGACCGGCTGGGTCACCATCGCCGAGCTGGCGCCGCGCGCCGAGGACTATCCAGGCGCCCTGCCCGACCTGCTGACCCCGGCCTCGCTGGTTTTCACGCCGACGCGCGGGGCGGTCGACCTCGCCCAGCCGATGAACTGGTGGCGCTACATGCCCGGCGCCAACTGGCGCCAGCCCCTGGGTCCCGGCAGCAGCCTCGATGGGCTCTCGGACCACCCGGTGGTCCACGTCGCCTGGCCCGATGTCGTGGCCTACGCCGCCTGGGCCGGGCTCGATCTGCCGACCGAAGCGGAGTGGGAACTGGCCTGCCGCGGCGGCCTCGACCAGGCCGAATACGCCTGGGGCCGCGAGCTGACGCCTGGCGGGCGCCACATGGCCAACGTCTGGCAGGGACGCTTCCCGTTCGAGAACCTCGAGCAGGACGGCTGGAGCCGCACCTCGCCGGTCGGCGCCTTTCCGCCCAACGCGTTCGGGCTCTACGACATGATCGGCAACGTCTGGGAGTGGACCAAGGACTGGTGGGCGCTGCCGGCGGTCGATGCCTGCTGCGCGCCGGCCAATCCGCTCGGCGCCGACGAGGCCGGCAGCTGCGACGACTGCGATCCGTCGATCCGCATTCCGCGCAAGGTGCTGAAGGGCGGCTCGCACCTGTGCGCGCCGTCCTACTGCCGGCGCTATCGGCCCGCGGCCCGCCACGCCCATCCGATCGACACCTCGACGTCCCACGTCGGCTTCCGCTGCGTGCGCCGCAAGACCGGCGCGGCTCGGGGCGACGCCAGGGCGAGCTACGGGAAACACCCGACCCGATCTCGGCGATCCGGCTGATCGCCGCCCGCGCCACGCGGGTGTTCATCTCGCGGGCGCGCCGGGCATAGGCGGGAGAAGCGACGATGCATCTGCTTCAGGTTCTGCTGCCGCTGCTGATCCAGGCCAGCCTGGCGGCGCTGGTGCTGGCGGTCGGCCTCGACGCCACGGTCGATGACGTCCTCCACCTGTTCCGGCGCCCGGCGCTGCTGGCCAAGGCGTTCCTGGCGATCAGCGTCATCGTGCCGCTGGTCGCCGTGCTGGTGATCCGGACGCTGCCGATCAGCCTGCCCAGCAAGGTCGGCGTGATCTTGATGGCGCTGGCCCCGGTGCCCCCGTTCCTGCCCGGCAAGAGCCTGAAGGCAGGCGGGCAAAAGGCCTACGTCTACGGCCTCTATGTCGCGTTTGCGCTGCTGGCGGTGATCATCGTCCCCGCCACCGTCGCGGTGCTCAATCGTCTCTACGGGGCCAGCGCCGAAGTGCCGATGGGCAAGCTAACGACCACGGTCGTGGTCTCGGTGCTGCTGCCGCTGGCCCTTGGGATGTTGCTGCATGCGCGCTGGCCGGCCGCGGCCAGCGCCGCCGCGACCTGGGTCGGGCGCCTGGCGATCCTGCTGGCGCTGATCATCGTGCTGCCGCTGCTCGTCAAGGCCTGGCCCGCGATGATGGCGATGACCGGGGACGGGACACTTCTGGCGATCGCGCTGATCGTCGTCGCCGGGATCGCCGCCGGTCACATGCTGGGCGGCCCCGAGCTGGCCGCCCGCCCCGTGCTCGCGAGCTTCGCCGCGACCCGGCACCCCGGCATCGCGCTGATGATCGCCACCACCAGCGGCGCCGACAAGCGCGTCACCGCGATCATCCTGCTGTTCGTGGTCGTGGCGCTGGTGCTCGTGACGATCTACCAGCAGATCCTGAAGCGGCTGGCGCACCCGAAGCCGGTGGCCGTCGCCCCCGTCCCGCACTGAACTAGATCCGGATCAGCACGGTGATGAAGGCCGCAACGCCGATCAGGATGACGGTGAAGGCGGTCAGATAGACGGGCGCATGCAGCCGCCTGTGGCGGGCGGGCGTCAGCGCCTCGAACTCATCGCTGCGCAGGTAATGATCCGCCACCCAGTACTGCCAGGTGAAGACCGACAGCGAAGCGACCCCGGCGCCGATCAGCGTCAGGCCCAGGTCGCGCGGAACATTCGGGCCGAAGCGCAGCGCCTCCACGGGCACGCCGCTGCGCAGGCGCTGAAAGAACTGCGCGACGGTGAAGCCAAAGCCGATCAGTGAAACGCTGGTGCGGACGGCGGCCATCAGCGTGCGCTGCAGGGCCATCTGGGTGCGCACCCAGGCGAAGTGGTTGCTGGCGCTCGGCTCGACGTCGAAACGGGGAGAAGGGGCGTCGACTTGGGTCACGGGCGGACCTCCTCTTGCCGCCGCCCTCATCGCCCGCATTGCAGCTGGCCGTCTCTCAGTGCGAACCCGCAGCTCCGGTCTCGCAGCAAGCCCCGACAGCACGTCAGCGCTGCCGTGATCGTCTCCCGGCGAGGCCGAGGCTCAGGCATTTCCCCGATGCCGACGAGCCTCGAAGCGACGTCTTCGGGCGCCGACGAGGAGTTCCCCCGGTGCAGCACCCCAACAGCTTCACCATCGATGATGCGATGAAGCAGATGGCCGCGGCGACCAGCGGGGACTGAAGGCTCGCGCGCACCTCTGCGCAGTCCCTCCGACGCGGCTTGGGCTGCATGGGGCGAGGCCCGATCGGGCGATCAGGAGTCCGCCCGATGCCCGCCCGCCCTGCGCGCGCCGATGCTGCCGGATCGACCATCCGAGGGTCGTCCGATGACGTCTTGGAAGCTCGCACCGCTCTTGTTCCTCGCGGCGATGATCGCCGCCTTCGTCGGCGCATCGATCCGCGCCTAGCATCCAGCCGCACAGCCGCGCCATTGTTCGACAAGACTGTCCGGCGCGAGCGCCAGCGAGGATGAACGGCGCCTACCCGTTCGAGCCGGCGGCGCGACGCAGGAAATGGCCGGCCGAGAGACCGCGCAGCAGCGCCAGCCGGTACGGGTCCGCGACCGCGCGCCGGTCCCAGCCGGACTGCGGCCAGTCACGCACCATCTCGCGCATGCGCCCTGTGGAAAGCGCAGCTAGGCCGGCGCGCACGCCGCCAGCCGCTCGACCTCGGCGGCCAGCTCGCCGCGCGCAGCGGTCAGTCCTTCGTGCCAGTCGGCGGCCTGGTAGCCCTTCGTCGGCGCGTTCAGCACTGCGGCCGGCAGCCGGTCGGCCAGCGCGCGGCGGGCCAGCGCCCGCGGCGCGCCGTCCCGCATGAACTGGTCGGTCGGGACGGCGAGGCAGAACTCCACCAGGCGCCGGTCGGCGGTCGGATCGCGGACGTCGATCCCCCAGCCGGCCAGCACGCCCTTCTGGTGAGGCCCGCGGTCGCCACGGCGCAGCGCCCAGAGGCGCGCCGCATGGCCGTCCTTCCAGGGCCGGTAAGCGAGGTCGAGCTGGCGCGCCTTCGCCCGCGCCTCCAGGCGAAGCTCGAGCACACGGTCCGGCCGGATCAGGCTGTGGCTGCAAGGTCGAGGTCCGGCGCGCCGCCCACCCGGTGAGCCAGCCGCCAGAGCCAAGCCGGGAACCAGGGCCCGAGCAGCGGGCCGCACGCTCGCCCAACGCACTTGCTGGCCCGCATGCAGGCCGCGCGCCTCGCGCAGGCCGCGCGTCAGGCGTACAGCGCGGACAACTCCGGCAGCAGCTCGGCGCCGGCGTAGCTGAGGGTCAGGTTGCCCATGTCGCCGACCAGCAGCACGCTGAGGCCCCGCTCGCGCACCGCGTCGTTGATCGCGTCGACCCAGACCTGGTTGCAGATATTGAGCACCGGCCGCTCGAAGAGCAGGAAGTTGCGGTCGAGCGCGGCGAGCGGCGAGCGGCCTGCGCTGCGGACCAGCGGTGGTCGATGTTGGGGTGATCGCCGCGGTCGCCGCCGCCAGCGGGCCTTCGTCGATCAGCCGCGACCCCCTGGTCCGTATCGACGTAGCCCTCGCGCGGGACCGCAGTGAAGGCGTGCACCCGCCCGCCGCCGGGCGCGAGCAGGCGGGCGGCGGTCGCCGCGACCGCGGCGCTGTCGTAACCGGCGCTGAGTGGGCGGCGACATCGCGTGCGCCGCTCAAGGCGGCTGCCGACGGCGCCGGTCCAGCTGCTCGCGCAGGCCCTCGGCGTAGGCGTCGGCGAAGGCAGCCGAGCGTCCGCCGCGCTGGCGCCCAGTGGCGGCGCATGTCGAGACGCCCCGGCCGCGACGATGACGAAGGTCCCGGCCTCGACCTTCTCGACGCCCTTGAAGAAGGTCCCGGCGCCCCAGTCGGGGACGGGCATCAGCAACTCGGCGACTTGTCCTCGTCGGCGCATAGGGCGTCTCGGGCAGCGCATGCAGGCCCTTGGGCATGCTGGCGAACGCGAAGAAACCGGGGCGCGATGGTAGTAGAGCGGCCGCAAGCCGACCCCGTCCTTGGCGAGGATCAGCCGACGACGGCGGGATCCCAAACGCGCAGGCATAAGCGCCGTAGACGCGGTCGAAGGCGTCGGTCTCCCAGCGCTCGTAGGCGCGCAGAATCAGCGCCGCATCGCTCGAGACTCGCCGTCGCTGGCCATCGATGCCCAGCGCGCGGGCGAGTTCGTCGCGGTTGTCGACCCGGGCGTCGGCGACGAGCACGAGGCCGTCGGGCCAACCAGCGGCTGCCGGTCGCAGGCATCCTCGGGCAGGGTGCGCTTCAGACAGCGGCCGAGCGCGATGTCGCGATCGCCCCACGCCGCACTGGCGTCCGGCCCGTACATCCTGAGCGCCGCCAGCATCCGCCCGCAGCCTTCGGTCGCGTCCGGCCGACCGTCGAGACGCCAAAGGCCGGCGATCGCCGTCATGGCCGCGTCACGTCCAGGCGGCGCGCGCCGCGCGCCGGCGCTTGCCTCGCCACTGCTGGGCGCCTCGTCGCTGCAAAACCCCTGCAGCTATAGGAGCTCGACCCTGGCGGGCCAAGTTGCGGCGTGCGCTGCGCAACCCTTGCTGTGGTGGCGCCGTTCGGATTGAATACTGTCCCCAGAAGCCTAATTCCGGGAGAAGCAGCACTATGGTTCGCACCCTCGTACTCGCCGCATTCCTCGCCGCCTCGCTCGGCGGCACGGCGATGGCTCGTCCGTGGCATCACTGGCATCACTGGCATATCATCACCACTGCCATTGGCGTCATCACCATCACCGCGTGTGCTGGTAAGTTGGCGCCTGGCCGCCTCGCGCGGCCGGGTTCTTTAATCGAAGCCCCCGGCCGATCGCCGGGGGCTTCGCCGTTTCAGGCATCGGCCGGCGCACGCGCCGCCGCTTCGGCGGTCAGGTTGGCGACCGCCTCGGCGAACAACCCTGGCGTCGCCGTCGAAGAACGGGTGGCCAGGCTTCATCGCGGCGGCGATCTGGCGGCAGCGGCCGAGCCAGGCCGCGTCGTCGGCCAGCCGGACGATGGCGGCGACATAGTCATTCTGCGTGGCCGCGATCAGCGCCTCCGGGAAGCCCATGCGGCGGAAGTAGGCCGACGTCGGCGTGGGCGTGGGCCTCCGGGCCGTCGAGGCAGACGCCGGGCAGGCCGACCATCACCGCATCGACGATGCTGTTCATGTTGCCATAGGGGAACGGGCAGACGAAGAAGTCGCAGGCCGCCAGGCGCTCGACGTAGGCCTCGTAGGGCAGCTCCTCGTGGACGACCGCCATCGGCAGGCGCTCGCGCGAGCCGGCGCCGCAGCTCGGCGAAGCCCAGCCCGACGCAGCCCGAGCGGGAAGATGTGGAACTCCATCGGCCGGCGCGCCGCGGCCGCCGCCGCGCGCCAGCGCGTCGAAGAACGGCGGGTCCAGCTTCATCACCGAGGCCGGCACGGCGATGCGCACCGGTCCGCCGGCGACCCGCGCCGCCAGGTCCCGCGCCCGCGCCGCGGCCGCACCGCCGCGAAGTCGAAGTCGTCGCCGCAGGCGGTAGGGCATCGCCGCCGGCGGCAGGCGCACCAGCTGCTCGCTGAACAGGGCCGGATCGCCGACGAAGTCGTCGGGCAGGATCATCGCAGTCGATCTCCGGGCTGCGGGTGGTGGCGGTATGGCCGAACGAGGCGGCCTGCACCGGCGCCAGCCGCAGCGCCGCCAGCCCGATCACGAACGGCGACATGCCGACGCCCAGGTGCAGCACCATCGCCGGGCGCCGCGCCAGGATCTCGGCGGCGATCGATCGCACGACATCGAAGAAGCCGCCATCGCCGCGCGTAGGGGACGAACTCGTCGAAGCAGGCCTCGATTGCGGGCGAGACATGTGCTGGGATGCATGCAGCCGACCACCTGGAAGCGCGCCCTTCAGCGCCGTCACCGCCTGCGAATGGGTGCGCCAGATCGAGTGCTGGAAGCTGAAGTTCTCGCAGGTGACCACGATGGTCGGGGGCCCCGCCGGCGCCGGCGAGTCGGCCGGGTCGTACTCGCGGGCGCCGGCCTCCAGCAGCGCCCGCCGCATCTGCGCCATCATCGGCGTCTTGACCGCGTGGCGGGCGGGCGAGGCGGCGTAGCTGCAGTGCATGTAGGGCGAAGCGAGGGTCTGCAGCGCCAGGTCGCCCAGGCTCACCGCGCCAGGCGCGCCGGCAGCCATTCCAGCAGCTGCTCGCGGAACGCGTGGCCGGCGTCGGTGAAGACGAAGCGCGTGCCCAGGTAGCCCAGCACCGCGCCGATCGTGGCGGCCGGATCGGCCCGCATCGCCTCGTCGAGGTTCAGGCCCATGCCGGCGGCGGCCGAGAAGACGGTCAGGAACCGCGGCAGGTTCTCCTGCGGCACCCGCCGCGCCGCGCCGTCGCCGGTCGCGAGCAGCGGCACGAGGTGCTCAGGCCCGCCGAATCCGCCGATCGAGAACATCAGCTGGGTCCAGCGATGGTGCGCCATCAGCTGTTCGAAGAGGTGCGGCGTCAGCGGCGTCGCGGGGTCGCAGATCAGCCGCCCGAACGCGGCGGCAGAAGCGCGTGGCGATCTTCTCGACGCGCCGCTCCGCGTCCGGCCCCGGCCCGCCGATCGCGTCGAGGCGGCCATAGCGGTCGTCGACCGCCTTCAGGATCCCCAGCGCCAGCCCCAGCGCCGCCTCGCGCTCGCCGCGGGCGACGGCGAGCTCGAACGCCTCCAGCGTGGCGGGACTGGCAGCCTCCGGCATGCCTAGAGCGGTTCCGAACTTGCCGTTCCCGGCAAGCTCTCTTGGGAACCGCTCAGGTTCAAAAGTTGGAGCGCGTTCGGACGCAAAAGATAGTTCCCACTTTTGCTGAACGCGCTCAGTGGGCGTGCGCCAGCCGGTAGCGCTGCATGGCGCCGAAGACGCCGCCAGCGCCGCCGGCGCGCACGTCGCCGCCGAGGTCGCGATAGGCGGCGCGCACGTTGGCGCAGATGCGCTCGGCCTCGCCCCAGCCGCGGAAGCCGTCCAGCGCGATGTCGTTGGCGGCGTCCTCCCAGCCCATGCCGGCCGCCAACCGCTTGGCCGACTGCGCCAGCACGAACTCGAAGTAGGCCTTCAGGTTGCGCACCGCCTGCTTGTCGGTGATCGCGCCGTGGCCGGGAACCACGGTCTCCACGTCCAGTGAAACGATGTGGTCGCAGGCAGCCATCCAGTTGGAGATCGGCCCGTCCCAGACGATCGGGTGGCCCTCGTTGAAGAGCAGGTCGCCGGTGAACACCGTGCGGTCGGCCGGCGAGAAGACGATGGTGTCGGCCTCGGTGTGCGCCGGGCCGAGGTTGGTGAGCCGCACCTCCTTGCTCCCCACCTGCACCGTCAGCTCATGCTCGAACGTGCGGTTGGGTGCGGTCACCACCACGCCGGTGAAGTCGAACGTCCGCCCCATCGTCTCCAGGAAGAAGTCGCCGGCCTCGCCGCGCGCTTCCCACGCCGCCTGGTCGGCCAGCTCGGCCGGATTGGAGGCGGCGATCGCCTCGGCGGTGGCCCTGGCGGCGATGATCTCGGCGCCGGCCATCAGCTGGTTGCCCAGCGTGTGGTCGATGTTGGAGTGGGTGTTGACCAGCCGGTCGATCTTCGCCGCCGCCGGGATCGAGGCGCGCATCGCCGCCAGCATGTCGCGCGTCAGGTTCACCCCCATCAGCGTGTCGACCAGGAGCGCCTCGCCGTCGCTCTCGATCAGGCCGGCGTTGCTCCAGCCCCAGCCGCCGTCCGGCTGCAGCCAGGCCCAGGTCCCGCCGCCGAGGTCGTGCAGGCCGTGCGTGTAGGTCCACTTCGCCATCGTCTCAGCCCTCCACCACTTCCTGCCCGATCGGCGCGAACGAGATCAGCGCCAGCTTCAGGTGCTGCAGCGCGAACGGAATGCCGATGATCGTCACCGCGAGGCCGACGGCCAGCACGACATGGTGCAAAGCCAGCCACCAGCCGGCCAGCACCACCCAGATCACGTTCATCAGGAAGCCGAGCGGACCGGTGCCGAGGTCGCCACGTCCGGTCAGCACATGGCGCGGGACGACATGGCGGCCGAACGGCGCGAACGAGAAACCGGCGATCCGCCAGGCCGCCATCGTCCAGGGCAGCCCCACGATGGTGATCGCCAGCAGCAGGCCCGCCAAGAGCCACGCCAGCCCGGAGATGAAGCCGCCGAAGATGAACCACAGGATGTTGAGGATCAGCGCCATGGCGCGCACCATGGCCCGGCGCGGCGCCAGCGCGCCACCCCGATTGGCGCGGCCGCGGCGCGGCTCTAAGCTTGACCGGCGCGCAGTTGCGAAAGGCCGGCCGATGAGCTTGCAGATCGATCCGCGACACTCGTCGATGATCGTCGGCGCTCACCCTGGCTCGGGGTCGCGGCGGGCTACTTCGCCATGCGGACGTGTTCGGGCACGGCCGCGCGGCCCGGCCGCCTCGTTCGACTGCGCGAGGGCCGCCTCGCCGTCCGAGCTCGCCATCTGCGGCAACGCCACGCTCTCGGCGCTGGATAGCCAGCTCGGGGCGGCTTATGCCCTGCGGATCGCGGCGGCGCCGGCGCTGCGCGACACCGAGCGCGCCTGGCTGCAGGTGCGCAACGTCGGCTGCGGCAAGGATGTCGCCTGCCTGACCCGAATGACCCGCGCGCAGGTCGCCTGGCTGAGCTCAGGCGCGTCGATGCCCGCCACGCTGCCGCGCACGCCCGGCAAATGCTCGCTGAGCCGTATCCAGCAGGTCGGCACGCGGCTGGGCGACGGCACGCAGCCGGTTGGCGACGACCCCGGCAGCGGCAGCGCGGTCATCGAGGCCAACAAGGCCATGCAGGTGTTCTACGACCAGATCCCCGACATCGATCACTCGCGGGCCGGCGACGCGGCGCTCGTCTGCCTGATCGACCTGCCGCACGACTGCCCGCCGGGCGACGATCGCGGCAAGGTCTATGGGGTCGCCAACCTGCGCACCCGGGCGCCTGGTCCGGACCCGATGCGGAGCACCTCTGCGGCGGCGCGTGAGCTGAGCCGGCGGTCGGCGCGGCGGCTGAGCCGTTGCCCAAACCCGCCGCGCCGACACCCCCTCGCCCCCCGGCGAACGAAAAGGCCTTTAGGGTGCGGTCTTGCCCGGCCAGACCAGGTAGCCGGCGGCGTCGCGGCCCGAGTACGGGTAGACGCGGCCGTAGCTCCCGTCGCGCCACTGGTCCTCGCCCGCGGCGTAGGCGCCCGATGCATAGGCGGCGCCCGAGCAGCGGTCGGTCGGGACCGGCGGCGGGCACGGCCGGTGGCGCCGGCCATTGCCCCAGGCTTCGTAGCGCGGCGGTTGGCCGTCCTCCTGGCTGTAGCGCCAGCCGCTCGACTGCTCGCTTTCGCTGCGCTCGATGGAATAGCCGGCGCCCGCACGGCGGTCCTGCCAGCCATAGTTGGCCGGCGGGCAGCGGTCGGGGCAGGCCGGCGCGCGCTCGTAGATCACCTGCGGAGGCGGGGCTGGGGCGCGCTCGAACACCACCTGCGGCGGCGGTGCGGGCGCGTGCTCGATGATGATCTTCGGCGGCGGCGGCGCCTCGCGCTCGATGATCACCTGCGGCGGCGGCGGCGGCGCGCGCTCGACGATCACCTGCTGCGGCTGCGGCGGGGCGTGCTCGACGATCACCTGCGGCGGCTGGCCTTGCGCCCACTCGCGCGGCGGGCAGCCGCGCTGATCGGGGCAAGGCGGCGGACCGCGGTGACCCCAGGCCTCGTCGGCGGCGCGGGCGTCGAGGCCGTGCTCGGCCCGCTCGTAGCGATAGATGAAGGCCTGGCTCGCCGACACGTCCTCGCGGCGCGGCGCCGCTTGCCGCGTCACGAGGCGCTCTTCGCGGCGGTGACGCCAGTGGCGATGCTCGGGCGCCGCAGCGGCGTGCTGAGCGGCCGGGCAAGCCTGCGCCGGCGCGCCGGGCGCCGCGGGCTTCTGGGCGGACGGACAGTAGAAGATCGGCGCGGCGGGCGGCGCCGGGGCGTCGGCCGCCGCGATCGCCGCCCATCCGAGCACCAGGCCGCCGGCCAGCGCCGGCAAGGCGAAACTCAGTCGCATGATACTCTCTTCCCCGTTCGCGGGCAGTCGGATCCGCAAGTGTTAATGCGACTTAACCATCTTCGCGCCGGCCCCGCCCCCCTATTCGCGTCTCGCACGAAGATACGCCTCGACGAGGCTGTCGTAGGCGCCGACCGGCCGCAGCCCGATGTCGTCTCATACTTGCGATCTCGCCGCGCCGTCTCTAGCGTCCGGCGCTCTTCGGAACGGATGGAGCAAGGCGCGTGGCGATCGAAGCGGTGATCTGGGACTTCGGCGGCGTCTTCACCACCTCGCCGTTCGAGGCGTTCAATCGCTACGAGGCGGCGCGCGGCCTGCCGAAGGACCTGATCCGCACCGTCAACGCCACCAATCCGCTGGAGAACGCCTGGGCGCTGTTCGAACGCGCCGAGATCGACCGCGACGGGCTTCGATACGAAGTTCCTGGAGGAGTCGACCGCGCTCGGCCATCCGGTGCGCGGCGCCGACGTGCTGCCGCTGCTCTCGGGCGACGTGCGGCCGCGGATGGTCGAGGCGCTGAAGCTGTGCAAGGCAGCACTTCAAGGTCGGCTGCATCACCAACAACATGGCGCAGGGCCACGGGCCCGGCATGTCCGCCACCGCCGAGGGCGCCACGCGCATCGGCCGGCATCATGGCGATGTTCGACGTGATCGTGATCGAAAGCTCGAAGACCGGCGTCCGCAAGCCCGACCCGCGCATCTACCAGATGGCCTGCGAGCTGATGGGCGTCGCGCCGGCCGCTTGCGTCTACCTCGACGACCTCGGCGATCAACTGCAAGCCGGCCGCCCAGCTCGGCATGAAGGCGATCAAGGTGGTGACCGAGGCGCAGGCGCTGGACGACCTCGCCGCCGCCACCGGCCTGACCTTCCCGCAGGCGTGCGCCTAGGGCGCGCATGACCCGCCCGACCAAGATCGGCGCGGCCGGCGGCGCTGGCGCAGCTGCCCGGCTGGTCGGCGGCCGAGGGCCGCGACGCGATCGTCAAGACCTCAAGTTCGACGACTTCAACGCCGCCTTCGGCTGGATGACCCGCATCGCGCTGGCGGCCGAGAAGCTCGACCACCACCCGGAGTGGTTCAACGTCTATTCCCGCGTCGAGGTGCTGCTGGCGACCCACGACGCCGAGCGGCGTGACCGAGCTGGACGTGACGCTGGCGAAGATGATGGACGCGGCGGCCGGGCGAGGAGACGTCTAGGCCCCCTGCGTCACCGCATGCAGCCGGGCGTAGGCCCCGCCCTTGGCGACCAGTTCGCCGTGGCGGCCTTCCTCGACGATGCGGCCGCCCTCGAACACCAGGATGCGGTCGGCGCTGCGGATGGTCGAGAGCCGGTGGGCGATGACGATGGTGGTGCGCCCCGCCATCAGCTCCTCGGTCGCCGCCTGCACCTGCACCTCGGTCTCCACGTCGAGCGACGAGGTCGCCTCGTCGAGCACCAGGATCGGCGCGTCGGCCAGGAACGCGCGGGCGATCGCCACCCGCTGGCGCTCGCCGCCCGAGAGCTTCACGCCGCGCTCGCCGACCAGGGTGTCGTAGCCCTTGGGCAGGCGCGGCGATGAAGTCGTGGGCCCGCGCCCGCTTGGCCGCCAGCGCGATCTCGTCCGGCCGTCGCGTCCGGCCGCGCGTAGCCGATGTTCTCGGCGATCGTGCGGTGGAACAGCGCCGGGTCCTGCGGCACCACCGCGATGGCGCGGCGCAGGTCGCCCTGCCGCACCAGCGCGATGTCCTGGCCGTCGATCAGGATGCGCCCGCCCTGCACGTCGTAGAGCCGCTGCAGCAGCTTCACGAACGTCGACTTGCCCGACCCCGTCGGCCCCACCAGCGCCACCCGCTCGCCAGGGCGGATCGTGCAGCGAGAAGTCGCCGTAGATCGGCTTGTCGGCCGACTTGTAGCGGAAGGTGACGTTCTCGAAGCGCGATCTCGCCGACGCCCGGCAGGAACGGCGCCGCGTCCGGCGCGTCGCGCACGTCCGGCGCCATGCGGGCGTAGCGGGCCACGTCCTCCACGTCGGCCAGGCCCCGCTGCAGCATGCGGATGTTGTCGCCCATGTTGCGCAGGTAGCCGCTCATGATCAGGAAGGTGGTGATCACGAAGGCGACGTCGCCGGAGCCGGCCTTGTGCTTGAGCCACTGGCACCAGGATGAGCGCGGTGAGGCCTGCGCCTGCAGCGCCGCCAGCAGCAGCGTTCTGGATCAGCCAGGCCTCGGTGTAGCGGTTCCAGGTGACCAGCGTGAGCTTGCGCCAGTCGCGGGTGACCAGGCCGATCCGCGCCTCCTCGCGCGCCTCGGCGCCGAAGCCCTTCACCGTCGGGTTGGACGAGATCGCGTCCGCCAGCGCGCCGCCGATGCGCGAATCCAGCGCCACCGATGCGCCGGTTGGCCTTCAGCACGTAGATGTTCGAGAAGCGTGACGGTGACGGCGATGTAGACGACGACCATCGCCAGCGAGAACAGCGCCGATCGACGGCCAGTGCAGCATCAGGTTGATCGAGAGCACCGACCAGCACGATCAGCGCCGGGCCGATCCAGGCGATCACCGCGTCGGAGACCACGTCGTAGCCCCACATCGCCCGCGAGATGCGCCGCACCGTGGCCCCGGCGAAGGTGTCGGCGTGCCAGTCGGCCGAGAAGCTCTGCACGCGCTGGAACCCCTCGTTGGTCATCTCGTCCATGTTCGCGGCCGCCAGCGGGTTCCAGAACCACATGAAGCCGAGGTTGCGCACCAGGCCGTACGAGGCGATCGCGATGACGTACCAGCCCCAGGCTGTCCAGACGCCGCTGCCCGGCGCCGGCGGCTTGCTCGCCAGGTCCACCAGGCCCTTGGCCGCGGTCGGCGTGTAGGTCTCGAAGGCGATGGCGACCAGCGCCGTCAGGATGGTCGCCAGCACGCGCCAGCGGCGCCGCCGCCAGTAGCCGGCGATGAAGCGCAGCACCTGCCAGTTCGAGAGCACGCGCTGCCGGTCGGCCTCGTCGTCGTCGTACTGCTCCATGTTGATGGCGATGGTGGCCGAGTCGTCGCCCTCGGCGAGGTCCGGCGTGGTGCGGTGACGGTGCGTCTCGTCGTCTTCGTTGAGAACGAGGGTCATGGCTGAGGCCTTGGGGATCGAGCGGACGGACAGTCGCGCCGCGGTCGGCGCGAAGCCGGCGGGAGCGGGCGCGGATCGACGCGCTGCGGGCGCGGCGAGATGGCGGGGGTGGCGGGAGAACAAGGAGCAGTCCTTCGGTCGATGGGCGAAAGCCCGACCGGGACGTAACTCCTTAAGTCAGAACCGGTCGGCGGGGCGGCGGGCGGCCGGCGAGGCCGTCATCAACCGCGGGAGGGCGAGCAGACGTCTATTCGACATGTCGGCGGCCCTCCTTTCTTCATCGAACGCTGTGACCGAAGCAGTCTTCCTAGGCGCGCCGCGCCCCTGGCGTCAAGCGTGCGGCGCCGACGCTTGCCAGGTCCGGCGTTCGCGCCTCTAAGGGCGCCATGTCCGACGACAAGCGGGTCCGGCAACGTCAGGCGATGCGTTCGCGGAGGGGCTCATCGCCCCCCGGCCGCCACCCGCCCAACGACCACCGTGCTGCCCGACGCCGCGCCGGCCAACTGGGTCGACCGGTACGCGCCGCCGGCGCTTGCGGCCCTGGCTGAAGCTCGGCCGCTTCGACCGCCCGACCGGCATCTGGCTGCTGATGCTGCCGGGCTGGCAGGGGATCGCGCTGGCGGGCGCCATGGACGGACGCTGCGCCCGACCCCTGGCTGATGGCCGCTGTTCCTGGTCGGCGCGGCGCTGATGCGCGCCGCCGGCTGCGCCTACAACGACATCGTCGACCGCGACATCGACGCCAAGGTGGCGCGCACCGCCGCCCGGCCGCTCGCCTCGCGCCAGATCGGCCTGAGAGGCGGCCTGGGCGTTCATCGCCGGCTGCTCGCTGACGAGCCTGGCCATCCTCCTGACCTTCAACCTGCTGGCCGTCGTGCTGGGGATCGCCTCGCTGGGCCTGGTGGCCTTCTACCCGTTCATGAAGCGGGTCACCTGGTGGCCGCAGGCCTGGCTGGGCCTGACCTTCAACTGGGGCGCGCTGCTGGGCTTCGCGGCGGCCAGCGGCGGCGTCGGCGCTGCCGACCCTGGTCCGCGTCGCGCTGACGCGCGGCTGGACGGTCAATGCGCCCGACCAGCTGTTCGGCCACCTGAGCCTCGCCGCGCTGCTGCTCTACGGCTCGGGGCTGTTCTGGACGCTCGGCTACGACACGATCTACGCCGTGCAGGACCTCGAGGACGACGCGCTGGTGGGCGTGAAGTCCTCGGCGCGGCGGCTGGGCAAGCTGGCGCCCGGCGGCGGTGCTGGTGTTCTATCTGGTCGCGCTGGCGCTGGCGGCAAGCGCCGCGTTGATCGCCGAGATCGGGCTGGCTGTTCTGGCCGTTCTTCGGCCTCTACGCGCTGGCGCTGCTGATCCAGCCGCACCGCCTGAAGCTCGACGATCCGGCCCGCGCGCTGACCCTGTTCCAGATGAACACGCCGCGCCGGCCTGCTGCTCTTCATCGCCATCGCGCGTCGGCTTCTGGCGGGGCGGGGTTTGAGATTTCCTGAGCGCTGACGCTGCGTGACGGCTTTTGGGCCGGCCCTGGCGGGTCTAAACGGCTGCCAAACTCACGCCTGACCCGAAGAGGCCCTTCACGTCCATGCAAGCTCGACAACACCATCACCGCGGTGATCACCGGCGGCGCCTCGGGCCTCGGCGAAGCGACCGCGCGCGCGCTGGCCGCGCAGGGCGTCAAGATCGCCGTCTTCGACCTCGACGCAGAAGGACAAGGCCGAGGAGCTGCTCGAGGAGATCGGCGGCGGCGTGTTCTGCCCGTGCGACGTCACCAACGAAGAGCAGGTCGACGCCGCCTTCGCCAAGGCGCGCGCCGCCAATCGGGCAGGAGCGCATCCTGGTCAACTGCGCCGGCACCGGCAACGCCGCGCGCACCGCCAGCCGCGACCGCAAGACCGGCGAGATCAAGTCGTTCCCGACCGACCGCTTCAACCTGATCATCCAGATCAACCTCGTCGGCACCTTCCGCTGCATCGCCAAGAGCGCGGCCGGCATGATGACGCTCGAGCCGCTGGCGGACGGCGAGCGCGGCGCGATCGTCAACACCGCCTCGGTGGCGGCCGAGGACGGCCAGATCGGCCAGGCGGCCTACACCGCCTCGAAGGCCGGCGTCGTCGGCCTGACCCTGGTGGTGGCGCGCGACCTCGCGCAGGAAGGCATCCGCTGCAACACCATCCTGCCGGGCATCTTCGACACCCCGCTGCTGGCCGGCGCGCCGCAGCAGGTGCAGCGACGCGCTGGGCGCGCAGGTGCCGTTCCCGCGCCGCCTCGGCAAGCCGCAGGAATACGCCTCGCTGGCGCTGGAGATGATCCGCAACGGCTACTTCAACGGCGAAGACGTCCGCCTCGACGGCGCCATCCGCATGGCGCCGCGGTAAGCCCTAGCTCCGCCGCTGTCTTCCGGAGAAGCTCGCGCCGGCGAGCTGTCCGCGGACCGCTTTCGCCGCCATGCTCGATGGTGGTCCCGCCTGACACGCGGACTCTCCGGAATGACAGCGTTGGTGTGTGGACCGGCGCATGTGTCGCAGCGTAATCCCGACCCCATGCCCGCGCCGCTGAACGTGCTCTTCATCACCGCCGACCAGTGGCGGGGGGAGTGTCTTTCGGCGCTCGGGCATCCGATGGTGAGGACGCCCCACCTCGACGCGCTGGCGGCCGAGGGGGTGCTGTTCGAGCGCCACTACGCCAACACCGCGCCATGCGGGCCGAGCCGCGCCTCGCTGCACACCGGGCTCTACCTGCAGAACCACCGCTCGGGGACCAACGGCACGCCGCTCGACGCGCGCCACACCAACTGGGCGCTGGAGGCGGCCAAGCTCGGCTACGATCCGGTGCTGTTCGGCTACACCGACACCAGCCGCGACCCGCGCGGCGAGCCGGACGATCAGCCCTGGCTGCGCACCTATGAAGGGCCGCTGCCGGGCGTGCGGCCGATCGTGCACCTCGACGGCAGCCGACGCCCTGGACCGACTGGCTGGCGCGCGCAGGGCTACGAGGTCGCCGGACAACGCCGCAGGCGGCCTACGGCTGGCGCGCGCCCGGTCCCGACTGGGAGGATGGCGCGCCCGCGCCGCGGCCGCTGGCGTTCCCGGCCGAGGTCGACGACGTCGCTTTCCTGACCGGCCAGCTGATCGACTACCTGAAGGCGCGCGGATGCGGCCGTTCATCGCCCACCTCTCGCTGCTGCGCCCGCACCCGCCGTTCGTCGCGCCGCGGCCCTACAACGCGCTGTACGACCCCGCGGCCGGTGCCCGGCTTCAACCGCGCCGCCAGCGCCGACGAGGAAGGCCGCGCAGCACCCGTGGCTGGCCTGGCGGCTGAAGCGCCGCGGCTTCGGCGCCGCCGGAGGACGAGAAGCGGCTGCGGCGGCTGAAGGCGGTCTACTACGGCCTGATGAGCCGGGTGGACGCCGAGCTCGGCCGGCTGTTCGGCGTTCCTGAAGGCAGAGCGGGCCTGTGGGAGCGCACGCTGATCATCTTCACCTCGCGACCACGGCGAGGAGCTCGGCGACCACTGGCTGATGGGCAAGGGCGGCTACTTCGACGAGGTCCTACCACATCCCGCTGATCGTCCGCGATCCGCGGCCCGGCGCGGCGCGCGGGCTGCGCGTCAGCCGCTTCACCGAGAACGTCGACATCCTGCCGACCATGCTGGAGGCGATCGGCGCGCCGATCCCGCTGCAGTGCGACGGCTGCAGCCTGGCGCCGTTCCTGGCCGGCGCGCGAGCCGCCGATCTGGCGCGAGGAGGCGCACTGGGAGTTCGACTTCCGCGACGTGCGGCGACGAGAGCGCCGAGCAGGCGTTCGGCCTGACGCTGCACCAGTGCCGCTGAACGTCGTGCGCGGCCAGCGCTACAAGTACGTGCACTTCATCGGCCTGCCGCCGCTGTTCTTCGACCTCGAGGCCGACCCCGGCGAGCTGCGCAACCTGGCGGACGATCCGGCCTACGCGCCGCTGGTGCTGCAGTACGCCCAGAAGCTGCTCTCCTGGCGCATGATCCACGCCGAGCAGACGCTGACCCACCTGGCGCTCACCGACGACGGCGTCGTCGCCCGCCCTGCGCCGCGCTACGCCTGAGGAGACGCCATTTTGACTCCCCCGCTTGGGATCATCGAGGGCTATTACGGCCGCCCCTGGACCTGGGACATGCGCGAGGAGCAGGCGCGCTTCTTCGCCGCGCGCGGCTACAGCTCCTACATCTACGCGCCGAAAGCCGACAAGCGCCTGCGCAAGCAGTGGCGCGAGGATCATCCGGCCGAGGAGGCGGACCGGCTGGCGCGGATGGCGAGCGTCTGCGCCGAGCTCGGCATGGGCTTCGGCGTGGGCCTCAGCCCCTACGAGGCCTGGGACTTCAACGCGGAGACGCAGCTCGCGCTGGCCCGCAAGATCGCCTTCTTCGACGCCGCGGGCTGCACCGAGCTGGCCATCCTCTTCGACGACATGAAGGGCGACCAGCCGGACCTCGCCGACGTGCAGGTGCGCATGGCCCACTTCGTCGCCGAGCGCACGAAGGCGAAGCGGTTGATCGTCTGCCCGACCGTCTACACCGACGATGCGATGCTGCAGCGGGTCTACGGGAACTACCCGCCGGCCTACCTCGACGATCTCGGGCGTGGGCTCGACCCGAAGATCGAGATCTACTGGACCGGCGAGGAGGTGTGCTCGCGCGAGTACAGCCCCGGCCACCTGGCGCGGGTGACCGAGCGGCTCAGGCGCAAGCCGACGCTCTGGGACAACTACCCGGTCAACGACGGGGTCGGCATGTCGCCGTTCCTCTACCTGCGCGCCTTCACCGGCCGGCCGGCGTCGATCGGCCCGCACCTGGCCTCGCACATGGTGAACCCCTGCCTGCAGCCGGTGCTGTTCCGCATCCCGGCGCTGACGCTGGTGGAGAGCTACGAGACGGGCGAGGCCTACGAGTACGCGGCCGCCTGGGACCGGGCCGCAGAAACGGTGCTGGGTCCGGAGATGGCCGAGGTGATGCGCCGCCACTTCCGCCTCTTCCACGACCAGGGGCTCGGCCGCATCGACGAGCAGACGCCGCGCATCCGCGAGCGCTGGTCGGTCTTCGACCACCCCGCCGCCCACGAAGTCCTCGCCTGGCTGGACGGCTACTGGCGCGTCACCCGCGAGATGATGGAAGCCGACACCTAGGGGGTGGCCAAAATCGCACTTCCCCTCGCGGTCGAGAAGGACTTCGTCGACAAGAAGCCGCGCACCCGGGTCGCAGCGACGCCGGCCGGCCGACGCGCCTTCGAGTCCCATGTCGCCTACCTGAAGGACCTGATCGGAGGAGCGGCGAGGGTTGACGGCCGGGCCACCGTGCGCGAGACCCCGCGCCCTCGCCTCTCGGAGTTTCCCATGCGTACCAGTCTGCTCGCCGCCCTCGCGCTCGGCTTCGTCGTCGCGATACAAGGCGCGGCGATGGCGGCGACGATCGAGGTGAAGGGCGCCTGGATCCGAACGCCGCCGACAGGCGCGCCGACCGCCGCCGGCTACGCCAGGATCACCAACCACGGCATCAGCTCGGATCGCCTCACAGGCGCCTACACGACCGCAGCGGCGAGCGTCGGCCTGCACGAGATGGACAAGGCCGGCGGCGTGATGCGCATGCGCCCGATCGCTGGGGGCCTGGCGATCGGCGCTTCGGCCACCGTGTCGCTGGATCCGAACGGCCGCCACTTGATGCTGACCGGCCTGAAGCACCCGCTGAAGGCCGGCGAGCACGTCCGCATCGTCCTGCAATTCCAACGCGCCGGCGAGGTGGCCGCGGACTTCGTGGTGCGCGACGCGGCCGGCGGGAGCGGGATGCGGATGTAAGAGGGCAGCGTGGCCTTGGCAGCGCGTCCCTTCACCTAACTTCCGTCATGGCCGATCGTCAGGGTGTTTAGACCGGAGATGACGGACTTGAGATGGAGGGGGAGGATGAGTTCAGCTCGCCGGCACGACCTCGCTCATCGTCGGGCCGATCTCGTCGTGGAGCACGAGGTCGGCTTCGTCGTCGTAGTAGGTCGGATCGCGGTTGACGATCACCAGCGCCGCGCCGGTCTGGCGGGCGAGCAGCGGGTAGCCGTTCGCTGGCGTGACCGCCAGCGACGAGCCCAGCACCAGGAAGAGGTCGCAGCGTCATCGCCTCGACCTCGGCGCGCGCCATCGCCGCCTCTGGCAGCGGCTGGCCGAACGAGATGGTGGCGGTCTTCACGATGCCGGCGCACTCGCGGCAGCACGGCAGGTCTCCGGTGGCCTGGTAGAGCGCCTTCAGGTCCGCCAGCTCGTGGCGCAGGCCGCAATCCAGGCAGGTCGCGTAGCTGGCGTTGCCGTGCAGCTCGATCACCCGCTCGGCCGGGACGCCGGCGGCCTGGTGCAGGTTGTCGACGTTCTGGGTGATCACCGCCTGCGACTTGCCGGCCGCGACCAGCCGGGCGCAGGCGTAGTGGCCGGCGTTCGGCTCGCGGCCGGTCCAGCCGGCGCGGCCGCCGAACGCGCGCTCCCAGGCCTCGCGGCGCTTTTCCTCGCTCGCGCACGAACTCCTGGAAGTAGATCGGGCTCATCCGGCTCCAGACCCCGCCGGGGCTGCGGAAATCCGGGATGCCGGACTCGGTGGAGATGCCGGCGCCGGTGAAGATCGCCACCCGGCGGGCGTTCCCGATCATCTCCCTCAGCCGCTCGCGCGACATTGTTCCTCCAGTCGATTGCTAAAGCAGACCCACCAGCCTAAGTGTGTCGGTCAGGGGCCGCTATCAAGCGGAAGGAGGCCACTATGACGCCTCGAAACGCCAGTGTCGCGATCATCGGCGCCGGCGACTTCATCGGCTCGGCGATCGCCGAGCGCTTCGCGGCCGAGGGCTATCTGGTCTATGCGGGCCGCCGCACCGCCGACAAGCTGCAGACGCTGAAGGACAAGATCGAGGCCGCAGGCGGGCGCTGCCTGACGCGCGGGCTGGACGCGCGGGTCGAGGAGGACATCGCCGCCTTCATCGCCGAGGCCGAGGCCGCCGCGCCGCTGGAGGTCTGCATCTTCAACCCCGGCGCCAACGTCAACTTTCCGATCCTGGACACCACCGAGCGGGTGTTCCGCAAGGTCTGGGAGCTGGCCTGCTACGGCGGCTTCCTGACCGGCCGCGAGGCGGCGCGGGCGATGCTGCCGAGAGGCGCGGGCTCGATCTTCTTCACCGGCGCGACCGCGAGCTTGCGGGGCGGCGTCGGCTACGCCGCCTTCGCCAGCGCCAAGTTCGGCCTGCGCGCCGTCGCCCAGTCGATGGCCCGCGAGCTGGGGCCGCAGGGCATCCACGTCGCGCACCTGATCATCGACGCGGGGGTCGACACCGCGTTCGTGCGCGATCGGATCCGGGCCCGCGGCGGCGAGGAAGCGGTCTCCAACATCCAGCCCGACCAGCTGATGAACCCGGCCTCGGTCGGCGAGGCCTACTGGACGCTGCACAGCCAGACCCGGGACGCCTGGACCCACGAGCTGGACCTCGGCCCTACGGCGAGCGGTGGTGAAGCGATGACCGAGGTCGATCTTCTACTTCGATTTCGGCAGCCCCAACGCCTACCTGGCGCACAAGGTGATCCCCGAGATCGAGCAGCGCACCGGCGCGAAGTTCCGCTACGTGCCGGCCCTGCTCGGCGGCATCTTCAAGGCCACCGGCAACCGCTCGCCGGCCGAGGCCTTCGCCGGCATCCCGTCCAAGCTGCGCCTACGAGGGCAAGGAGACCGCAGCGGTTCGTGAAGAAGCACGGCATCGCCGACTACGCGCCGCAACCCGCACTTCCCGGTCAACACGCTGCAGATCATGCGCGGCGCGGTGGCGGCGCAGCAGCTCGGGCGTTTTCGAGGCCTACGTCGAGGCGGTCTATCGCGCGATGTGGGTCGATGGGCTGAAGATGGACGACCCGGCGGTGATCGTCACGGCGCTGACCGCCGCCGGCCTGCCCGCGGCCGAGCTGATGGCGCTGACCCAGGACCCCGCGGTGAAGGCGCAGCTGATCGCCAACACCGAGGACGCCGTCGCCCACGGCGTCTTCGGCTCGCCCAGCTTCCTGGTCGGCGACGAGCTTTTCTTCGGCAAGGACAAGCTGCGCGACGTCGAGGAGGAGATCGCGGCGCACGGCGCTTAGCGTTCTCCAACCCCTTGCGCCTCCATTCTCATCGGCGCATCGGTTCGGCGCATATTTCAAACCAGGGAGGATCGGCATTATGGCCGGCGCAACAGTCAATCCGAACGGCACGCTGAAGGACAAGGTCGCCATCGTCACCGGCGCCAGCCGCGGCATCGGCGCGGCGATCGCCGCCCGGCTCGCGCAGGAGGGCGCCCGGGTGGTCGCCACCGCGCGCACCGCCGAGGACGGCGAGAGCCGGCTCTCCGGCACGCTCACCGAGACCATCGAGCGCATCAACAAGGCCGGCGGCGAGGCCCGCTTCGTGAAGGCCGACCTCGCGCAGGCCGGCGACCGCGAGCGGCTGGTGGAGACCACGGTGGCCTCCTACGGCCCGGTCGACATCCTCGTGAACAACGCCGCCGTCACCTACTTCATCCCGGTCGTCGACTTCCCCGAGAAGCGGCTGAAGCTGATGTTCGAGGTGCAGGTGTACGCGCCGTTCCACCTCGCGCAGCTGGTGCTGCCGTCGATGAAGGAGCGCCACACCGGCTGGATCGTGAACATCTCGTCGGGCGCCGCCTTCCATCCCGAAGCCGCCGTACGCGGCGCAGGCCGGCCGCGGCGGCACCGTCTACGGCATGTGCAAGGCGGCGCTGGAGCGCTTCACCACGGGCCTGGCGTCCGAGGTCAACGGCGACGGCGTCTGCGGTGAACGTGGTCTCGCCTGGCCTCGTGGAGACGCCCGGCACGCTGCTGCACAACCTCGTCACCGACGCGACCCGCTGCCGCGTGCAGCCGGTCGAGTACATCGCCGAGGCGACCTACCAGCTCTGCATCGGGCGACCACCGCACGACTGACCGGCCGCATCGACCACGCCGCCCCGTTCCTGAAGGAAATGGCGATCGAGCCCGCGGCGCTGATCTGAGGGTTACGCCGCCCGCAGCGCGATCCGCCGGCGCACTTCGGCGGCTACCGCTTCGGGGGTGATGCCGAACTCCTTGTAGAGCCGCTCGGCGGGGGCGCGAGGCGCCGAAGCCGGTCATGCCGACGAAGCCGCCGTCCTCGCCGATGAAGCGCTCCCAGCCCTGGCGCACCGCCGCCTCGACCGCCACGCGGACCGGCGCGCGGCCGATCACCTGCGGCGCGGTAGGCTGCGTCCTGGCGCTCGAACAGCTCCCAGCAGGGCGTCGAGACCACCCGCGCGGCGACGCCCTCGGCCTTCAGGAGCTCGCGCGCCGCCATCGCCACCGCGACCTCGGTCCCCGAGGCGAAGATGGTCGCCTTGGCCGGCGCCGTCCGCGGCCGGCGCAGCTCGTAGGCGCCTCGGGCGACAGGTCGCCGCCGCCGGGTGCGCACCGCCGCGGTCTTCTGGCGCGAGAGCGCCAGCACCGAGGGCGTGCTGGCGCTCCATCAGCGCCGCCTTCCAGCACTCGGCGGTCTCCACCGCGTCGGCGGGGCGGAACACCAGCAGGTTCGGCATCGCCCGCAGCGCCGCCAGGTGCTCGACCGGCTGGTGGGTGGGGCCGTCTTCGCCGAGCCCGATCGAGTCGTGGGTCATCACGTGGATGACCCGCACGCCCATCAGCGCGCCCAGCCGGATCGCCGCGCGGCTGTAGTCGGCGAAGGCCAGGAAGGTGCCCGAGTAGGGGATCAGGCCGCCGTGCACGGCCATGCCGTTCATCGCCGCGGCCATGCCGTGCTCGCGCACGCCGTAGTGGACGTAGCGGCGGGCGTAGTCCGGCGCGTCGAAGGCGGTCATGCCGCTCGACGATGGTGTTGTTGGAGCCGGTGAGGTCGGCCGAGCCGCCGATCATCTCCGGGATCGCCGGGATCAGCGCCTCCAGCGCCGCGCCGGAGTGGACGCGGGTCGCCGCGGCGGGCCGCTCGGCGGCAGCCTTGGCGATGTGCTCGTCCAGCGCCGCGAAGGCGGTCTCCGGCAGGTCGCCGCGCGATCGCCCGCTCGAAGGCGGCGCGGTGCTCGCGTGCCTTTCAGCCGGCCCTGCCAGCGGCGCGCGCGCGCCGCGGCCGCGGGCGCCGGCCTTGCGCCAGGCCTTGGCGACGTCGTCGGGGATCTCGAACGGCGGCCAGGGCCAGCCCATCGCCTCGCGCGCCGCGGCGATCTCCGCGTCGAACAGCGCGTAGCCGTGGCCGTGCTCGTCGCCTTCCAGCGGCCCGGCGCCCTTGTTGATCAGGGTCTTGCAGGCGATGAAGCTCGGCCGGTCCTGGCGCTTCGCCCAGCGCAGCGCGCGGACGATCTGGCCGTGGTCGTGCCCGTCGATCCGCTTCGTCGCCCAGCCGGCGGCCTTGAAGCGCAGCATCTGGTCGCCGGTCTCCGCCAGGGTGGCGCGGCCGTCGATGGTGGTGTCGTTGTCGTCGAACAGCACGGTGAGCCTGGCGAGCTTCAGCCGGCCGGCCAGGTGCGCGGCCTCGTGGCTGACGCCCTCCATCAGGCAGCCGTCGCCGGCGATCACCCAGGTGCGGTGGTCGACCAGCTCGCTCGCCGTAGCGGGCCGCGAGGCTGCGCTCGGCCATCGCCATGCCGACCGCGGTGGCGAGGCCCTGGCCGAGCGGCCCGGTGGTGGTCTCGACGCCGGGCGTGTGGCCGTACTCCGGGTGGCCGGGGGTCAGCGAGCCCCACTGCCGGAAGCGCTTGATCTCGTCCATCGTCATGGCCGCGAAGCCGGTCAGATGCAGCAGGCTGTAGAGCAGCATCGAGCCGTGGCCGGCCGAGAGCACGAAGCGGTCGCGGTCGGGCCAGTGCGGGTCGGCGGCGTCGAACTTAAGGAACCGGGTCCAGAGCACCGTCGCGACGTCGGCCATGCCCAAGCGGCATGCCCTGGTGGCCGGACTTCGCCCGGTGGACGGCGTCCATCGAAAGCGCGCGGATGGCGTTGGCCATCGTCAGGGGTGGGACGGACATCTCTCTCCGGGGGGCGCTGGGCTGGGACCGCCTCGCACGTAGGCCCGAGTCGGGTCAAGCAAGCCGCTTCCGCCAACCTCGCGACGCACTCGTATAGAAGCCGGTGTGATGCGTGAGGCGGTCGGGCCATGACGGCGGAAACGGGCGACGCGCGTGGAGCTGGCGGCGCGCCGGCTGGAGCGCGCAGTGGCGCTGCTGGAGCAGCGGTTGGCGCTGAAGCTGGCCGAGGCCAGCGCCGGCGCGGATGGGGCGTTCGACCAGGATCGCGCCCAGCTCGCCACTGCGCTGGACGACGCCAGGGCCCGCGAACGCGAGCTGGAGGAAGCCGGCCAGGCGGCCTCGGCGGCGCTGGCGCACGCCATCGCCGAGATCCGCGCCGCGCTGGGGCAGCAAGCGAGCCAGGCCTGACAGGAGACCTTGCATGGCCCAGGTGACGATCGAGGTGAACGGGCGGCCCTACGTGGTCGGCTGCGAGGACGGCCAGGAGCGGCGCCTGACCGAGCTCGCCGCCCAGCTCGACGCCCAGGTGCGGCAGGTGGCGATGGACGTCGGCCCGCTGGGCGAGACCCGGCTGATCCTGATGGGCGCCCTGGTGATGGCCGACGAGATCGTCGAGCTGCGCCGCGAGATCGCCGAGCTTAAAGGCCAGATCGGCGACCTGGCGGCCGAGCGCGGCCGCACCGAGCGCGCCGCCGTCGCCGCCCTCGAAGCCGCCGCCGCCCGGATCGAGGGCCTGGCGGCGCAGTGAAGGGTGGTTGACCTGCGCTCGGCAGTCCCTAACTTCCGCCTCGGCGGGTCTGCTGCGGCTCGCGTCGGAGGCAACCAATCCCGGGGACCTTAATTCACCTCATCGGGAGCTGTCCCTGACCAGGCTCGTGGGCTTGGTCACACGGCGCCCACCTGGAAATCCAGGTCCGAGGGGATTGAAACGCCCTCCACGGTCCTTCGCGGCGCCGCCACCCTCTACCTCACCCCCTTCGCGGGGCTAGCCGTTCATCCCGTCGTCAGGCGGGGTGCGGCATCGTTCGCGTTGCGTTTCGCTCGGCGTTGCGCGCGTTATGATCCGCGCCAGTACGAGCGAAACGAGCACGAGGACACCTTTCTTGCGTCTTGCCTTCTTCGGGGATGTGGTCGGCCGGTCGGGCCGCGAGGGACTGGCGAGCCACCTGCCGGGCCTGCGCCGGCGGCTCGGGCTGGAGTTCGTGGTGGTCAACGCCGAGAACGCCGCCGCCGGCTTCGGCATCACCGAGAACACCGCCAAGGAACTGTTCGCCGCCGGCGCCGACTGCCTGACGCTGGGCAACCACTCGTGGGACCAGAAGGAGGCGCTGACCTACATCGTGCGCGAGCCGCGGCTGATCCGGCCGCTGAACTATCCGGCCTTCGCCGCCGCGCCGGGCCGCGGCGCGCAGCTGTTCACCACCGACCGCGGCCGCAGCGTGCTGGTGATCAACCTCTTGGGCCGCGTCCACATGGACGCGCTGGACGATCCGTTCGCCGCCGTCGACCACGAGCTGGAGGCCTGCCCGCTGGGCGCGGCGGCCGACGCGATCATCGTCGACATGCACTGCCGAGGCCACCTCGGAGAAGATGGCGATGGGCCACTTCTGCGACGGCCGCGCCAGCCTGGTGGTCGGCACCCACACCCACGTGCCCACCGCCGACGGCAGATCCTGCACCGGCGGCACCGCCTACCAGACCGACGCCGGCGCCTGCGCCGACTACGACAGCGTGATCGGCAACCAGAAGGAAGAGCCGATCCGCCGCTTCACCACCCGCATCTCGCAGGGCCGCTTCAAGCCGGCGGAGGGCGCGGCGACGGTCTGCGGGCGTCTATCTCGAGACCGACGACGCCACCGGCCTTGCCCGCCGCCTGGAGCCGATCCGCGTCGGCGGCCGGCTGTCGCAGACCGTGCCGCAGGTCGAGGCGGTCCAGGCCTAGCGCGCCGCCTGCCGGGCCGGCGCGGCGAACAGCGGCGCCATCGCCACCACGCCCTTGTCGCTCGCTGCGGCGTAGCCCAGGTGCTCGCGGATGCCGAACGCGTCCTCGATGGTCCGCAGCAGCGAGTAGTGGTTGTAGGGGGTCGCATCCTTCAAGCCGTGCGGGCCGTGGTTGGTGATGACGATGGTCGGGATGTGGCCGCCGCCGAAGTTCGAGGCCGCGTCCGGCGTCACCCCGCAGCAGCCTTCCCGCGTCTTGCCGGCGCCTTCGTCGAAGGTGATCACGATCGCCATGTTCCCGGGCGAGCGCCACGCCTGTCGTCGCCTGCAGGCGCGCCACCAGGTCGCCGGCGGCCTTGTCGCCGCGGGCGATCAGCGCAGCCGGATTATGGCCGCTGCAGTCGGGCGGAATGTTCGGGCCGGAAAGGCCGTGCATCTCGTTGCACTGGTTGGGCACGATCAGCGCGAAGCTCGGCAGCCGGTCGGCGGCCAGGTCTGCGTCCAGCTGACCGAAGCCGACGATGCGCTCGGCGCGGCGCGGGTCGTGCTGCACGGCGTAGAAGTTCATGAACCCTGAGTGCTTGGCGGCATAGAGCGCGGTCTTGCGCGTGCCGGCGTCGAACGCCGGATCGCTGGCGATCACCGCGAGCGAGCCGGGCGCCGGCAGGTTCTCGTAGTAGCCCTTCCAGGTGAGCCCGGCGGCGGCCAGCTGGTCGCCGAGGCTCGGCGCGCGCACCGTGTGGTCGACGTAGCCCGGCCCGGCCGCGCCGGCGCAAGCCGGGTCGGTCAGGCCGGCGTGGCAGTAGTAGCCGTCGTCGTCATGGATGCCGAAGGTGTCGCCGCCAAGCAGGGCCACGTAGTTGGCCTCGCTCGGATGCACCTCGCCGTAGAACCGGGACGCGTCGCCGTATCTTGCCGCGAGGCCGGCGATGTTGGGCGCCGTCGCCGGGTCGAGGATCTGGTCGTAGTTCTTGTTCTCCTCGACGATGACGACGATGTGGGCATAGCGCGGCACCGCGCTGTCGCGGTCGGGCGCGGCGAGCGCGCCAGCGGCGAGCCCAAGGGCCAGCACCAGCGCGGCGATGAGACGCTTGAACATTGGCCCGGTCCTAGAAGTGCGCGCGGACGCCGGCTTCGAAGGTGGCGTCGTAGAACTCGCGCTGGATCGGCCGATAGGGCTCGCCCTCGTAGTAGCGCAGCGGCGTGTTCAGCAGGTTCTTGGCGTTGAAGTAGACCGTCCAGGTCGGGTTGAAGTGATAGGCCGACGTGAAATCCAGCGTCGTGCGGTTGTCCTGGATCACGTCGAGCGACTTCAGGCCGCCGAGGCCGAACAGGCTGTGCTCGACGTACTAGCGCCGCCAGCCGCAGGTCGAAGCCGTAGGCCTCATAGAAGCCGGCGAGGTTCCAGGTGATCGGCGAGGTGCCGGGCAGCAGGCCGGTCTGGGCCGTGTGCAGCGCGCCGTTCGAGTCGGCGAACACCGTCGCGGCGTCGTATTCGACAATGTGGGAGTCCACCAAGGTCACGTTGGCGTCGATGCCGAGGCCGTCGAACGGCTTCATCAGCCAGGTGAACTTGTCGTTGTAGTCGGCGTCGACGCCCCGCGCATAGGCGGTGGGGATGTTCAGGAAGGTGGTGACCGTCGCGGGCTGGCCCGTGGGTCCAGGGGGTCGTTGCTGGTGTTCTGGATGCGGGTGGCGATGGCGTTGGTGAATTCCTTGTCGAAAGCGCCGATCTGGATCACGCCGCCGTCGGGCAGGTAGTCCTCGAACGAGAGGTCGAAGTTCTGCCCCAGCGTCGGCTGCAGCGCCGGGTTGCCGCGCGAGATCAGCACCGGGCTCGCCGTGAAGTCGACCGAGGCGGCGGCGGTGTTCTGGTTGAAGCCCGGCCGGGCGATGCCGGTGGAATAGGTGAAGCGCAGCTGCATCTGCGGCGTGAAGCTGTAGCGCAGCTGCAGGGTCGGGAAGGCGTTGATGTAGTCGACCGGGCGATTTTGGAGGGCGTTGATGGTGTCGCCGGCCGGATCGGTGGTGGCGACGAAGGCCCCGTAGGTCGCGTCGGTGGCCTCGACCCGCACCCCGGCCAGCAGCCCGAGCTTGCCCCACTGGCCGGTGTACATCGCGTAGCCGGCGTAGATGTTCTCCTCGGCGGTAAAGAAGCTGCCGGGGTTGAACAGGAGAGCTGTTGATCGGCGCCTCGCCTGAATTGATCAGGAAGCGGATGGCGTGCAGGTTGATCTGCGGGCCGTTGCTGTAGTGGTTGTCATAGTAGCTGATCGCCGGGAACGAGAGCCCGGCCAGCGACAGCGGCGGGGCGGTGATGTCGCTGTCGAACTCGGTGGCGTCCTTGTCGCGCAAGCGGACCTCGACGCCGAACTTGACCGCATCGTCCGCGCCCCAGAGGTGAACCGGGAACTGCGCGTTGCCGGCGAACGACCACTCGTGGTCCGTATCGACGTCGACCTCGTTGGAGATGCTCGCGAGCGTGTAGTTGGCCGCGTCGTTGACGTTGAAGCCGCCCGGGAAGCTGAAGATCGGGAAGTTCGGCGTCGTCACGTTGTCGTAGGCGATCGCCGTCCCGCCGGGCCCTTTGAACTTGGCGCCGGTGCTGTGGTCAACGTCGAACGTCGCCCGGCTGTAGGCGGCGTGATAGTCGATGACCAGGTCGCCGAAGCGATCCTTGCCGCCGACCACATAGACCTGGTTGCGGTGCGTCTCGCGCTCGTCGGTGAGCGTCACCTCGGGCTGGGTGGTGGTCACCAACTGCCGCGGATTGAGCGTGGGTTGACCGTCGGGTAGTCGTCCATGTTGGTGAACAGCAGGAAGTTCTTGTGCACCGACTCCGTGTACCCGGCGATGTCGCCGCGGATGTAGTAGGTGTGGTCCTCATTCGGCTGGAAATCGAACTCGCCGCCGTAGCCGAACCGCACCCGGTGATAGTCGTAGCGCCGCAGGTCGTACTGGCCGACGGCGTTCTCGGGCGAGGACCCGTCGTCCTCGTAGCTTTCCTCGAGATCGTCGACGGCGCGGCGGTCCTCGCGCACCGAGGCGGTCAGCACGAACGAGAACGGCGCGGGGTTCGAGATGAAACCGGCGCGCGGCGCCTGGTCCTGCCCCGAGCCGAGGAAGAAGCCCTTGTCACCGAACCCGAACCGGCCGCCCACGGCGATCTCGCCGTCGTAGGGGCCGCCGTGCTCGTGCAGCGGCTCGTAGCCGCCGCCCAGGGTGAGATCGAGGAACGGCTGGTCGATGTGCGCCGCCGAGCGCGGCGACAGCTCGATCGAGCCACCCAGCCCCTCGGCCTCGTGGTCCGGCATCCCGGTCAGGCTGACGATGATGCCGTCGATGGCCCCTTGCGGGATGGTGTCGAACTCCACCGCGCGGCCGCCGCCGCCGGCCGCGGTGCCGCCCGGGTTGGTGTTCAAGAGCGGCACGCCGCCGTAGGTCGCGCCGTCGAGGTTGGCGTCGATGCCGCGGATCTGCACGAAGCGGCCCTCGCCGGTGTCGCTGGAGAGCGAGATGTCCGGCATCCGGCTCTAGCGCCTCGGCGGCGTTGAAGTCCGGGTATTTGAGGATGGTCTCGGCAGACTGGATGCGCACGATGTTGCGGCGCCGCCTGCTGCATCGCCCGCGCCTTCACCTCCTCGCGCGGCGCCGTCACCACCACCTCGCCGACAGCCTTGGTCTGGTCGGCGGCCGGCGGGGTCATCGGCGAAGGCGGCCGATCCCAGCGCCAGGGCGCTGCCGGACGCCAGGAAGCCCGCCAGCAGCCAGGGCGCGCGAAAGCGACGGGCCTTTCGGCCGCTGCGACAAGCCATGAGTGATCCCCTCAAATCCATCGTCTGAGCGGATCCGCCGCGCGCCGCGCGCCGCCGGAGGTCGGCCAGCCAGCGGATGAGCGGGGCAAGCCGGCGACGGCCCGCTTCAAATGCCTCCGATCAGCGTCGACGGGGCGCGCGGCTCAAGAGAACTTTTCGTGCAAGTATGGTGACGCCCGTGTGACACCCTCGCAGGTGTCTGGAATGTTTGAGGAATTGCGGGGCTGTTCGCGCCGCGCCGGCCCGAAAAGGCGCGGTCAGCCGCGATCCAAAATCCGCATCCGCCTGACCACCAGGTCGTCGACCACCAACTGGCCGAAGCGGGCGCGGCGCACTCTGACGCGGCCGATCGATAAGGCCCCGATCGCCACCGCGCCGATGGCGATCGCGCCCAGCGCCAGCGCCCCCAGCGCCAGCGCGCCGACGACGGAGCTGCCGGTGGCCGAGGCGCCGTGCGCCACCGCGCCGCGCGCTTCGGCCAGCGCCGCGCCGCGGTGGTTGGGCTGCCAGTGGACGATCTCCTCGGGGAGCGTCTCAGGCTCGTCCGCTTCGACGTCGACGCTCATGGTCGGCCCCTCTTCGCTCGGCTGGCAGTTGAACGACGCCCAACCGCGCCAGTTCCGGCGCCGCGCCGGCCGGGATGACGCCACTCTGGGCGCCGCTACAGCACCCACATGATCTACCTCATCCGCCACGGCCAGACCGAGATGAATCGGGTGGGCCGCTTCCAGGGCCGGCTGGACTCGCCGCTGACCGCGCTTGGCGAGGACCAGGCGCGCCAGGTCGGGGCGCGGCTGAAGGCGCTGGCGGCGGACATCGGTGGCGACTGGGTCATCGACGCCAGCCCGCTCGGCCGCACCCGCCGCACCGCGGCGCTGATCGCCGAGGCGACCGGCCTCGCGGTGCGCCACGATGCGCGGCTGGCCGAGGTCGACTTCGGACCCTGGGAGGGCCTGACCCGCGACCAGATCGTGGCGCTGCGGCCCGATCTCGCCGAGGCCAAGGCGTTCTTCCTGCGCTGTCCGGACGGCGAAAGCTTCGAGGCGCTGAGCGGGCGGGTGCGGTCCTGGATGGATGAAGCCGCCGCCGCTCCCGAGCACCGCATCGCCGTCACCCACGCCGGCGTCGGCCGCATGATGCGCGGCCTCGTCCTCGGCCTGACGCTGGACGAGATCCGCGCCCTCGACACCCCGCAGGATGTGGTCTTCCGGCTGGCGGACGGCGCCGTCGAGCGCTTCGAGTGCGCCGCGCCGCCGTCCTAGCCGCCACCCTGGATGCGCGCCGCCATTCCGGGCTACCGGTGGCCGATGGACATCGTCGACTTCGACCGCCTCGACGCGGCGCAGTTGCGGGACGCCGCCCGCATCCTCCGCGAGGCCATCGCCGGACCGTCCTACAAGCAGCCGGGCGAGGCGGAGGCGGAAACGGCCTCGTTCCTGGCCGGGGAGGAACGGTTCGCGCTGGCGGCCTCGACGGGGCCGCGGTGCGCGGCTGGATCGGCGCCGTCCGCGGCTACTCCCACGCCCTCCAGCTGCACCCGCTGGTGGTCGACCCGAGCTGCCATGCGCCAGGGGATCGGCCGGGCGCTGGTCGCCGCGCTGGAGGCGCGGGCGGTGGCCGAGGGCTACCTGACGGTGCACCTCGGAACCGACGACGAGGTCGGCGGCACCAGCCTCTTCGGCGCCGACCTCTTCCCGGACGCGCTGGCCAAGCTGGCGCAAATCCAGCCGACGCCCGCCGGCCACCCCTACTTCTTCTACCGCCGCCTGGGCTACGAGCCGATCGGCCTCATCCCCGACGCCAACGGCTTCGGCAAGCCGGACATCCTCATGGCCAAGCGCGTGGCGAGACCGCCGTCGACCGGTTCTGTCTGACACCATCACCGGTCGACCGAAGCGCGCTACGCTTCCGTCCAAGCTCCCCTCGCGCTAGAAGCCCGCCGCCATGGCTGGTCACTCGAAGTTCAAGAACATCCAGTTCCGCAAGGGGCGGCAGGACAAGATCCGCTCCAAGCTGTTCTCCAAGCTGGCGCGCGACATCACCCTCGCCGCCAAGCAGGGCGTGCCCGACCCCACCGCCAACGCCCGGCTAAGGCTCGCCATCGCCAACGCCAAGGCCGAGTCGATGCCGAAGGACAACATCGACCGGGCGATCAAGAAGGCGCTCGGCGGCGAGGCCGATCTGATGGAGGAGATCCGCTACGAGGGCTTCGCGCCGGGCGGCGTCGGCCTGATCGTCGAGGTGCTGACCGACAACCGCAACCGCGCCGCCGCCAACGTGCGGGCCGTCTTCACCAAGGCCGGCGGCAACCTCGGCGAGACCGGCTCGGTGTCGTTCATGTTCGACCGGCTGGGCGAGATCACCTATCCCCGCGAGGCCGGCTCCGACGACGCGATGATGGAAGCCGCCATCGAGGCAGGCGCCGAGGACGTGGCGAGCGACGACGAGGGCCACACGATCTACGCGGCGTTCGAGGAGCTCGGGGCCGTCGCCGAGGCGCTGGAGGCGGCGCTCGGCCCGGCCCGGTCGACCGGCGTGGTCTGGCGCCCGAAGAGCGAGGTCCCGGTCACCGGCGACGAGGCCGCCAAGCTGGTCAAGCTGATCGAGGGCCTGGAGGACGACGACGACGTGCAGAACGTGTTCGGCAACTACGCCATCGAGGACGCCGAGCTGGAGCGGCTGGCCGGCTGAGCGTCGGCCGCCCCGCTGTCCCGAAATGTCAAATCGCCGCTATGGCCCCTGGGAGGCTCGTACGCGGCCGTGGTGCCGGCACCGGTAGTACCCTAGCCGGCCCCCTCGCCGCGGGGCTCCAGCGGGCTTCCCAGGGCCGCTACGGGGCATGCTGGGGCGCGGGCGCCGCTCACTCGAACGTCTTGGTGACTTCCGGCGGCTTGCGGGCCGAGCGCAGCAGCATGACGCCGGCGAAGATCATGCCCAGCCCGAGCAGGGTCGGCACGCCGCCGAGCAAGAGCGCGATGCCGACCATGCCGCCGCCGCCGTAGCCTTGCGGATCGCCCGGCGCCGCAAGACTGGTCCCGGCGACCACCAGCGTGCAGAGGCCGCAGAGCGCCGCCAGCAGCAGGCCGCACCACGATCAGCATCACGCCGAAGAACTGCGCCATTCTAGTCGCCTCCCGAGGCCGCCGCGGCGCCCTGGCCGCGCCGCAGCGCCGCGTTCCCCGCCGCGCCGGGCCGGTAGAAGGTGTTGTAGGTGTCGAACGGGATGATCCGGCCGTCCGGCTGCACGAAGTGGACGCAGGAGCGCTTCACCGTGCCGAGGTCGAAGTTGAAGCGGTCGAGGAACTGCGAGATCACCACCCGGAAGGTGTGCTCGTAGGAGAGCCCGGCCGGCGCGGCGACCTCCGGCAGGCAGCAGAGCAGGGACGCGAGCTTGTCCGAGGTGTCGCCCTGGGCGGTCGACAGCGACAGCAGGTCGAAGACGCGCCGCTGCAGCTCGGGATAGGCCTCGAAGGCGACGGTGTTCGGCGCAGCGCTGACCAGCAGCTCGCGCGGCAGCAGCGAGGTGATCGGCGTCACGTGGCGGCCGTCGCGCAGGCCGTAGCCGATGCGAGATCTGGTCGGGGTTGCAGGGCAGCGGGATCATGTCGTCGAGGGCGAAGACGCCGGCCTCGGCGACGCGGCGGCGGATCTCGGTCAGCACCATGCGGTGGCGGCCGGGCTCGAAGCCGTCGTTGCGGCCGGCGTCCTGCACCGGCTGGAAGGTGACGCCCCGCACGCAGCGCCACTGCAGGGCGAAGCGGATCAGCGGGGCGATGTCCTCGTCGTTGACGCCCTTCTTCACCGTGACGACCAGCGTGGTGGAGACGCCCACCCGCTCCAGCGCCTCCAGCGCTTCGATCCGCACCCTCGTCAGGTCGGCGCCGCGCAGGTCCATCAGCGCCTCGCGCCGCAGCGAGTCGACCTGCAGGTAGACCTCCAGGCCGGGCATGAACGTCGGCCAGCCGCTCGGCGAAGCCGGGCTCGCGGGCGATGGCGAGGCCGTTGGTGTTGATCATCAGGTGGCGGATCGGCCGCGCTTTCGCCGCCGCCAGCACCTCGAAGAACTGCGGGTGGATGGTCGGCTCGCCGCCGGAGAGCTGCACCAGGTCGGGCTCGCCCTCGGAGGCGACCACCGCGTCCAGCATCGCCTCGATCTCGGCGAGCGGCCGGTGGCCGCCGCGGCCCACGGCGGACCCGGCGAAGCAGACCGGGCAGGTGAGGTTGCAGGCGTCGTTGATCTCGACGATCGCCAGGCAGGAGTGCTGCTCGTGGTCGGGGCAGAGGCCGCAGTCGTAGGGGCAGCCGTGCTCGGTGCGGCTCTGCAGCGCCAGCGGCCGGTCGCCCGGCTTCACCCAGTCGCGCTGGCATTTCCAGTAGGCGAGGTCGTCGGCGATCAGGGTCTTCTGCACGCCGTGCGCCGCGCAGCGCTTCTGGAAGAACACCCGCTCGCCCTCGGCGATGATCTTGGCCGGGACCAGGGCGAGGCAGGTCTCACAGAGGCTGGTGGTCTGCCCGAGGAACAGGTACGGCGCGGCCTTGCGGGCTGGCGCCGGCTGCGGCGGCGCGCTCGTCGCGAAGGTCGCGGATCCAGTAGGCGACGCCATAGATCACGAGCCCCACGCTTAAGCCGTGGAAGACGTTAAACGGCCCCACCACGGTTGGGTAGGGCTTCAGGAACTCCCAGGCGAAGCGCTGCGCGCCGTACCAGATGCAGAGCGCGTAGAAGCCGCGCCGCATCGCCCACGGCGCCCTGACCGCGAGGCCGGCGACGTAGATAGCCAGGAAGAGCGCCATCGCCAGGCTCTCGTAGATCTGCACCGGATGGCGGGCGATCCCGTCGCCGAGGTCGACGCCCCAGGGCAGCGCGGTGGGCGTCCCGAAGGTGCGGTCCGGCAGCCCGGCGAAGAGGCAGCCCCAGCGCCCGACGACGATCCCGGTCGCGAACGAGCCGACGAAGAGCCCGCCGGTCGAGCCGCGAACGCCGCGGACCGCCTTGTAGATCTCCACCGCGACGATCGCGCCGACCAGCGCCCCGGCCACGCTGTGCGACAGCGCCGGCGCGGCTTGCCGCAGCGTATTGAACGAGCCGCTGAGCCAGGCGCCGGCCGCCGCGCCCAGCCCGAGGCTGACGAAGTAGCCCGGCCCCACTGCGCCGGCGACGACGCGGGCTCGCTCCGAGAGCCGCCAGCGATAGATCGCGTAGCCGACCGCCGCGCCGGCGCTCCAGGCGGCGAGGTCGAAGACGGTGTGGGCCCAAGGCGCGGTCGGCACTTCGATCACGCCTAGCGCCTACCACGCGCCGCCCATGCGGCCACCCCCGCCGCGGTAAGCTTCCCTTAACCATAAGAGAAGCTTCTCGTTGCGCCGGCGCCTGAGCGATGTTGCGGAACACATGACGAACGCGATTCGCATCCTCGGCCTCGATCCGGGCCTGCGCCGCACCGGCTGGGGCGTGGTGGCGATCGACGGCGCGCGGCTGGCGCACCTCGCCCACGGCGTGATCGCCGCGCCGGAGACCGCGCCGCTGTCCGAGCGCCTGCTGGCGATCTACCTGGGCGTCGCCGAGATCATCGTCCGCTGGTCGCCCGACGAGGCGGCGATCGAGGAGACCTTCGTCACCGCCAACGGCTCTTCGACCCTGAAGCTCGGCCACGCCCGCGCCGCGGCGATGCTGCCGCCCGCCGCGGCCGGCCTGACGGTCGCCGAGTACGCCGCCAAGGTGGTCAAGAAGGCGCTGGTCGGCACCGGCGGGGCCGACAAGCAGCAGGTCGCCTTCATGGTCGCGCGCCTCTTGCCCACCGCCGGGTCGCCGACCGCCGACGCCGCCGACGCGCTGGCGGTCGCCATCTGCCACGCCCACGCCCGCCGCGTCCGCAGCCATCGGAGCGGCGGCATGATCGGCGCGGCTGCGCGGGACCTGGTCGCCGAGATCGGCGAGGAAGAGGCGCTGATCGACGTCGATGCGGCGTCGGCTACGTGGTCCGCTGCGGGTCGCGGACGCTGCAGCGGCTGCCGCCGCTCGGCGACGAGGCGATGTTGCAGGTCGAGGCGCAGTGGTCGGACCAGACCGGCCTGCGGCTCTACGGCTTCCTCTGCCGCGAGGAGCGCCGCGCCTTCGTGGCGCTGCAGGAGATCCAGGGCGTCGGGCCGAAGGCGGCGCTGGGGGTGCTCGACGTGCTGGCGCCCGGCGAGCTGATGGCCGCCGCCCACGCGCGGCGACAAGGCCGTGGTCGCCCGGGCCAACGGGGTCGGGCCGAAGCTGGCGCTGCGCATCGTCACCGAGCTGAAGGGCAAGCCGATCGCGCGCCGACAACGTCGCCGCCTTCCATGCCGGGCGCCGCGCCGCCGCCGGCCGCCACGCCGGCCGGCGATGCGGTGGCGGCGCTGATGGGCCTCGGCGTCGCCGAGGTCGCCGCCCGCCGCGTGGTCGAGCAGGCCGCCGCCCGCCTCGGCGAGGACGCGCGGAGCCGGCGCTGATCAAGGCCGCGCTGCAGGAGCTGGGACGGTGGGAGCGCGGCATGACCGACCCGCCTCGCCTGGTCTCCGCCGAGCCGCAGCCGTTCGAGCCCACCGACCGGGCGCTGCGGCCGCAGACGCTGGCCGAGTTCGTCGGCCAGGCGCAGGCCAAGGGCAACCTGAAGGTGTTCATCGACGCGGCCCGCGCCCGCGGCGAGGCGCTGGACCACGTGCTGCTGTTCGGCCCGCCGGGGCTCGGCAAGACCACGCTGGCCCAGATCATCGCCCGCGAGCTCGGCGTGAGCTTCCGCGCCACCTCCGGCCCGGTGCTGGCCAAGGCCGGCGACCTCGCCGCCATCCTGACCAACCTCGAGCCGCGCGACGTGCTCTTCATCGACGAGATCCACCGGCTCGCCGGCCAACGTCGAGGAGATCCTCTACCCGGCCATGGAGGACCACGCGCTCGACCTCGTCATCGGCGAGGGCCCGTCGGCGCGCTCGATCCGCATCGATCTGGCGCCGTTCACCCTGGTGGCGGCCACCACCCGCGCCGGCCTCCTGGCGACGCCGCTGCGCGACCGCTTCGGCATCCCGCTGCGGCTGGAGTTCTATTCGCCCGCCGAGCTGCAGCAGGTGCTGCTGGCGGCCGGCGCGCAAGATGGGAACGCGCGCTCGCCGAGGACGGCGCCGCCGAGATCGCCGGCCGCGCCCGCGGCACGCCGCGGGTCGCCGGGCGCCTGCTGCGCCGGGTGCGCGACTTCGCCGCCGCCGACGGCTGCGCGCTGATCGACCGCAAGGCCGCCGCCGCCGGCGCTCGCGCGGCTGGAGGTCGACGAGGCCGGCCTCGACGGCCTCGACCGCCGCTATCTCACCGCGCTGATCGAGAACTACGGCGGCGGCCCGGCCGGGGTGGAGACGCTGGCCTACGCCATCGCCGAGGCCAGCGACGCGGTCGAGGACGTGATCGAGCCCTTCCTGCTGCAGCAGGGCTTCATCCAGCGCACCCCGCGCGGCCGCCTCGCCTGCGGCAAGGCCTACCTGCACCTCGGCCTGACCGCGCCGGCCGCGCGCCACGGTCGCAGCCCGGGCTGTTCGAGGACGAGCGAATGAACGCGGTCCTGCCTCGTCCGGCGCCTTCGAGGGGCGCGAGCACGTGCTGCCGGTGCGGGTCTACTACGAGGACACCGACTTCACCGGCGTCGTCTATCACGCCAGCTACCTGCGCTTCTTCGAGCGCGGCCGCACCGAGTTCCTGCGGGCGGCCGGCGTCGAGCACGCGGCGCTGCTGGCGCTGCCCGAGCCCTGCGCCTTCGCGGTGACCAGGATCGCCGATCGCGTTCCGCCAGGCGGCGCGGGTCGACGATGCGCTGGAGGTGCGGACAAAATATCAGCAGCGTGACGGGCGTGCGCATCGGCGCGGCCCAGCGCATCGTGCGGGAGGCGGACGCTGATCGCAGAGGCGGACGTCGAGGTGGTCTGCATCCGCCTGGACGGGCGGCCGCGCCGGCCGCCGCCCGAGCTCACCGAGCGTCTGGCGCCCTTGCTGTCGCGAGGCCGCGCCTTAGTTTCACCATCCGCCGGCGCCATCGGCGACGCCGGTCGATCACCCAGGAGCCCCATGGATCTCCGAAGCCGCGATAACGCCCGAGACGTTCAACATCGTCCACCTGTTCCTGTCGGCCGACTGGGTGGTGAAGATCGTCCTGATCGGGCTGGCGCTCGCGTCGCTGTGGTCCTGGGCGGTGATCATCGACAAGCTGGTGCGCTTCGCGGCGCTGAACAGCCAGGCGCGAGCGCTTCGAGCGGGCGGTGGATTCGGGCCGCGCGCTGGAGGACGTCGCCCAGCAGGCCGGCGACGACCCCCGCCAGGCGCTGCCCCGCATGCTGCAGGCGGCGCTGCGCGAATGGCGCGAGGCCCGCGCCAAGGGGCTGCTGTCCGGCAGTCAGGCCGACAGCCAGGCGGCGTTCCTGGTGCAGCGGATCGACCGGGTGCTGGGCTCGCTGATCGCCCGCGAGAGCCAGCGCATCGAGGACGGGCTGGGAAGTCTGGCCATCGTCGCCACCGCCTCGCCGTTCATCGGCCTCTTCGGCACGGTCTGGGGCATCATGCACGCCTTCCAGGCCATCGCGATCGAGAAGAACACCAACCTCTCGGTGGTCGCCCCGGCGATCGCCCAGGCGCTCTTCGCCACCGCCATCGGGCTGGCCGCCGCGATCCCCGCCTACATCGGCTACAACAAGTTCTCCGCCGACGCCGGCAAGTTCGCCGCCCGGCTGGAGGGCTTCGCCGACGACCTCGTCACCGCCATCCAGCGGCGGCTGGCCGAGCGGAGCGCCTGAGCCATGGCGCTGACCGTCAACGACGCCTTCGCCACCGGCCGCCGACGCGGACGCCGCGCCGCGGCGCGGCGCGCTCTCGGAGATCAACGTCACGCCGCTGGTGGACGTGATGCTGGTGCTGCTGATCATCTTCATGATCTCTGCGCCGCTGCTCACGGTCGGCGTGCCGCTGCAGCTGCCGAAGACCGAGGCCGGCGCGATGCAGGACCAGACCGAGCCGCTGACCCTCTCGATCCGCGCCGACGGCGACCATCTTCCTGCAACCAGACCGAGGCGCCGTTCAGCGCAGCTGTCGCCGATGCTGCACGAGATGGCCGGGGCCGGCATGGCGCGGCCGATCTACGTCCGCGCCGACGGCCGCGCGTCCTACGCCACGGTCGCCCAGGTGATGGCGGCGCTCTCCGCGTCCGGCTTCACGCAACATCAACCTGATCACCGACACCGGCGGTCCGTCGTCGGGCGCCAAGCCGCCGCCGACCCAGCTGCGCGGCGCGTGCGGAGGGCGCGCCGTGAGCGGGCTGGCGATGGCGGCACGCGCGCCGCGCCAGAGCCGCGCGCCGGCGTTCGTCGCCGCGGTCGGCGCTGCACGCGGCGGTGCTGGCGCTGGTGCTGTTCGTGCCCGGCCATCCGCCCAAGCCGATCGGCTCGTCGGTGCCGATCAACATCGTCTCGTCGGCGCCCTACACCGACAGCCGCGCCGGCGGTGCAGGCGCCGCAGACCCAGGCCGCCGCAGGCGCCCCAGCCGGTCCCCGCGGCCAAGCCGCAGCCGCCGGCCCCGGTTCCGGCCCCGCGCCGGCGTTCACCGAGACCAAACCGCAGCCGGTCAAGGCCGAACGGCCTGCGCCCACCCAGGCGCCTTCCCTGAAAGCGGCGCAGCCGGCCGCCAAGCCGTTCGACTTCAACCGCCTGCAGCAGATCATCGCCAACGCCAAGCGCAACGCCGGCCCGCAGGCCTCCAGCGCCCAGCGCGGGCCGCCCAAGGCGGAGACCGCGCCGCAGGCCAGGCCCGATGCGGGCCAGGGCGTCTCGCAGAGCGACCTCGCCGGCCTGCAGCAGCTGCTCGAGCGGCTTTGGACCATCCAATGCGGAATGGACGGCGTCGAGTCGGTGAAGCCGTTCAAGGTGCGCTTCACCGTGACCCTGAGCGGGCACCTGCTCGGTCAGCCAGACGCCGGCGGGACTCGAGGACTCCGGCGATGCTGTCGTCGCCAGCGTCGCCCGACGGGCGGTTGACGCGGTGCAAGAGGCCGAGCCCCTTGCCGAGCCGTACTACGGTCAGATCATCACCGTGAACTTCGATCCGAAGAAGGCCTACGCCGAGCAAATGCTCAAACTCGATCGCATTCCTGCGCCGCCGTCTCCTGCGCACTCGCGCGCCGGTGCCGGCCGCTCGCCGACGTCACCGTCGACGTGAACCAGGCCGCCACGCAGCCGTTGCCGATCGCCATCTCCGCCGTTCGGCGGCGAGGCGCAGGGCGCGCAGATCTCCGCCGTGGTGACGCGCCGACCTCGAGCGCTCGGGCCTCTTCCGCCCGCTCGATCCGGCCACCTTCCGGGAGCAGTCCGGACGTCGGCGTGGTGCCGAGCGTTCGACGCCTGGAAGGCGATCGCCGCCCAGGCGCCTGCTGGTCGGGCAGCGTCTCCACCGGCGCCGACGGGCGCCTCAGCGTCGACTTTCGGCTGTGGGACGTCTACGCCGGCGACCAGCTGGTCGGCACGCGGCTCACCGCGACGCCGGATTCCTGGCGCACCATCGCCCACGAGATCGCCGACGCGGTCTACGAGAAGCTGACCGGCGGGACGGGCTACTTCGACACCCGCGTGGTGTTCGTCGCCGAGAGCGGGCCGAAGACCAAGAAGGTCACCCGGCTGGTGATCATGGACCAGGACGGCGCCAATCCGTCCTACCTGCCCACCGATCCGGCGCGCGATGGTGTTCGCGCCGCGCTTCTCCGCCAAGCGCCAGGAGATCACCTACATGGCGCTGCGCCCCACCGGCGCGGCGATCTACCTGAAGAACCTCGACACCGGCCGCGAGGAGGTGCTGGGCCGCTTCCCCAACATGACCATGACGATGGCGCCGCGCTTCTCGCCCGACGACAACAAGGTCGCCTTCGCGGCCGAACAGGGCGGTGCGGTCAACATCTATGTCATGAACCTCGCCAACCAGTCGCTGAAGCGGCTGACCGACGGACTGGCGGTCGACACCTCGCCGTCGTTCTCGCCGGACGGGCAGCAGATCGTCTTCAACTCCGACCGCGGCGGCGCCCGCGAGCTCTATGTGATGAACGCCGAAGGCGGGGGCGTGCGGCGCATCTCGTTCGGCGCGGGGCAATACACCGCGCCGGTCTGGAGCCCGGACGGCCAGCTGATCGCCTTCGTCAAGCAGCAGGGCCAGAGCTTCTCGGTCGGCGTGATGAAGCCCGACGGCTCCGGCGAGCGCATCCTGACCACCAGCTACTTCGCCGACGAGCCCACCTGGGCGCCGAACTCGCGGGTGATCATGTTCGAGCGCAAGATGGGCGACGGCGCCTCGCGGCTGTGGACGGTCGACGTGACCGGCCACATCCAGAAGGAGGCGCCCTATCCGGTCTCCGGTTCCGACCCGGCCTGGTCGCCGCTGCTGCACTGATGCGGCCGACCGGCGGTTGCGGAACTGGGTAGGCGGGTATCGAGCTTCGGGGGATGAGTTGTCACGGCGTCCCGGTCTCCTTGGGCGCGCGCCTCTTGAAGGGAAGGACATTCGATGAAGGTCGGTTTCAACAGCTTGGGGAAGATCGCCGTCGCCGCGTTGGCCGGCGCGCGCGCTGACCGCCTGCGCCTCGCATCCGCCGCCGCCGCCGGCCGCGCCGATCCCGCCGCCGCAGGAGGGCGGGCCGCCGCCGTCGGGCTACGAAGGCGGCCCGCCGCCGGCCGTCTCGCGCGGCGCGCTGCCGGGCACCGAGCAGGACTTCGTCATCAACATCGGCGACCGCGTCTACTTCGACTTCGATGCGGCGACGATCCGCGCCGACGCCGGCGCCGATCCTCGACGCCCAGTCCGGCTGGCTGCGCCGCTATCCTCGGTCCGGGTGCGGATCGAGGGCAACTGCGACGAGCGCGGCACCCGGGAGTACAACTTCGCGCTCGGCGCGCGCCGCGCCGATGCGGTGCGCGACTACCTGGTCGCCCACGGCGTCGCGCCCGGCCGCATCGCCACCATCTCCTACGGCAAGGAGCAGCCGGTCGATCCGGGTCAGGACGAGTCGGCATGGGCGAAGAACCGCAACGCCCGCACGGCGATCGTCGAGGGCGCGCGATGAGGCGGCCGCGGCGGCCCCGGAGGACGACATGACATGAAGACGCTCCGCAGCTTCGTCCTCGTACAGATGGCCGTCCTGGCGTTCGGCGCCGCCGCGCCGGCGCTGGCGCAGGTCCCGTTGGACAACTCGCTCGACGACCACTCGGCCAAGCGCCTCGACCGCATGGAACAGGCGATCCGCGAGCTGCGCTCGATCGTCTTCCAGGGGCGCGAGACCGGCAAGCCGGTGGTGGTCCAGCCGGCCGACTCCGACGCCCAGCTGAGCGCGCTGTCGCAGAAGATCGACGATTTGCAGCAGGCGATCACCCGGCTCACCGGCCAACTGGAGTCGGCCGGCCACGATGTCGACGAGGCGCGCCACGAGGCCGACCAGCTGCGCGAGGAGAACGGCGCCCTGACCGCCCGCGTCGCCGCCCTGGAGCAGAAGCTGGCCGCCCCGGCGCCGGCCGCGCCCCCGCCGCCGGCGGCCGAGGCCGCGCCGCCTCCGCCGCCGCTCGATGCGCCCGCCGCCCTGGCCGCCGCCCGCGAAGCCTACAACGCCGGCAACTTCGACGCCGCCGAGGCCGACTTCAAGGACGTTGTCGCGCGCTTCGGCGACACGCCGCGCGGCATGGAGGCGCGCTACTTCCTCGGCAAGCTGCAGCTGAAGCGCGGCGCCTTCGCCGACGCGGCGGCGACCGACCTCGGCGTCGTCGCGGCAATGGCCGGCCGCCAGCTGGGCGCCCGACGCGGCGCTCGACCTCGCCCGGGCGATGGTCGGCATGAAGGAAGGCCGCGAGGCCTGCGGGGTGCTGAGCGAGATCGACACCCACTACCCGAAGGCCAGCGCGGCGGTGCGCACCGGGGTCGAAGCGGTACGGGGCCAGGCGGGGTGCGCGGCGGGCTGACGGCCGCGCCGGGCCGGCTCGACGTTCCTGCCGGGTTCGATCGCCGGCTGAACGGTCCTGCCGCCGCGCCCGTCGCGGTGGCGCTCTCCGGCGGCGGCGACTCGCTGGCGCTCCTGCATCTGGCCAAAGCCTGGGCCGAGCGCGCCGGCCGCCGGCTGGTCGCGCTCACCGTCGACCATGGCCTCAATCCGGCCAGCCGCGACTGGACCCGCTTCGCCGCCGAACGGGCGGCCCGGCTCGGCGTCGCGCATCGCACGCTGGCCTGGGAGGGGCCCAAGCCGGCCGCCGGCCTCCCCGCCGCCGCCCGCGACGCCCGTCATGCGCTGCTGGCGCAGGCGGCGCGGCGCGAAGGCGCAGCGGTCATCGCGATGGGCCACACCGCCGACGACCTGATCGAAGGCGAGGCGATGCGGCGGGCCGGCGTCAGCGCGCCGCTGCCGCGCGCCTGGTCGCCCTCGCCGGCCTGGCCGGAAGGTCGCGGGGTCTTCCTGCTGCGCCCGCTGCTGGAGCATCGCCGGTCCGAGCTGCGGGCGCTGCTGCGCTCGCTCGGCGAGAGCTGGATCGACGATCCCGCCAACGACGACCCGCGCTTCGCCCGCGCCCTTGCCCGGCGCCGGCTGGCCGGGCGCGACGCGACCGCGCCGCCGGCCGTCGAGGCGCTGGCGCCGTGGCGCGGGCTGGGGGATGTCCGCCAAGGCGTTGCCGGCGAGCTCGCTGCGCCAAGCGCGCTGCTGGCCGCACCGGACGACGAGACCCGCCGCGCCCTCGGCGCGCTTGCCGTCTGCGCGGCCGGAACGCTGCGCGCGCCAGCCGCCGCCTCGCTGGGCCGGATCGCCGCGCGCCTTGCCGCCGGCGAGGACTTCACCGCCAGTCTGGCCGGCGCACGGATCGAGGCCGTCGGCGAGCGGGTGATGTTCTGCCGCGAGGCGGGCGAGCGCCTGCGCCGCCCGACCGAGCCGGCGCCGCTGGCGCTTGGCGAGAGCGTCTTCGACGGCCGGTTCCGGGTCGACTGCGCCGTGGTGGGACATCGCATCGGGTTCCTGGGCGGTCGCGCCGCGCGGCTGCCGGCCGACGAGCGCCAGCGCCTGCCCACATCCCGGCGGCGGCGCGCGGCGCGCTGCCGGCCGCAATTTCGCCGGACGGGCGCCGTCACATGCCCGGTCCTCGCGCAGTCGGGCGGCATCGCCGCCAGGCCGCTGACGCTGCAGCGCCTTGCCGCAGCGCTTGGCGCCATCGGCGACGAGGCGGCGTTGTGGCGCGTAGCGAAATTAACTGCGGCTCCCTAGATTGGATGCCTGCGATACGCCTGAGGGCCCGGAATGAACCTTCGTAATCTGGCGATCTGGGGCGCGATCCTGGTCGCCGCGGTGCTGATCTACAGCGTCATGCAAGGGCAGACGCGCGGCGGCGCAACGCCCCAGGATCTCGCCTACTCGGATCTGCTGACCCACGATCGACCAGGGGGACATCACCCACGCGGTGATCAGCGGCTCGACGATCGACGTCACCGACAAGTCCAACCACGACTACCGTGTCGTGGGTCCGAGCGATTCCGATCCGGCCCTGACCCAGGCGATGCAGTCGCATGGCGTCAAGTTCGGCTTCAGCAAGCCCGGCCCGAACCTCTTGGTGCAGTTTCTGCTGCAGATGGCCCCGCTGCTGCTGCTGTTCGGCCTGACCATCCTCTTCATGCGCCAGATGCAGGGCGGCGCGCGCGGCGCGATGGGCTTCGGCAAGTCGAAGGCGCGGCTGCTCACCGAGAACAAGAACCGCGTGACCTTCGAGGACGTCGCCGGCGTCGACGAGGCCAAGGAAGACCTGACCGAGATCGTCGACTTCCTGAAGGACCCGGCCAAGTTCCAGCGCCTGGGCGGCAAGATCCCGAAGGGCGCGCTGATGGTCGGCCCGCCCGGCACCGGCAAGACGCTGCTCGGCCGCGCCGTGGCCGGCGAGGCCGGCGTGCCGTTCTTCTTCATCTCCGGCTCCGACTTCGTCGAGATGTTCGTCGGCGTCGGCGCCAGCCGCGTGCGCGACATGTTCGAGCAGGCCAAGAAGAACAGCCCCTGCATCATCTTCATCGACGAGATCGACGCGGTCGGCCGTCACCGCGGCGCCGGCCTCGGCGGCGGCAACGACGAGCGCGAGCAGACCCTGAACCAGCTGCTGGTCGAGATGGACGGCTTCGATCCCAACGAAGGGATCATCGTCATCGCCTCCACCAACCGGCCCGACGTGCTCGACCCGGCGCTGCTGCGCCCCGGCCGCTTCGACCGCCAGGTGGTGGTGCCCAACCCCGACATCGTCGGCCGCGAGCGGATCCTGCGCGTCCACATGCGCAACGTGCCGCTGGCCGCCGACGTCGACGTGCAAGGTGATCGCCCGCGGCACGCCGGGCTTCTCCGGCGCCGACCTCGCCAACCTCGTCAACGAAGCCGCCCTGATGGCCGCGCGCAAGAACCGCCGCATGGTCACCCAGCCCGACTTCGAGGACGCCAAGGACAAGGTGATGATGGGCGCCGAGCGCAAGTCCATGGTCATGACCGACGAGGAAAAGCGGATGACCGCCTACCACGAGGGCGGCCACGCCCTGGTGGCGCTGAACGTGCCGGCGGCCGACCCGCTGCACAAGGTGACGATCATCCCGCGCGGCCGGGCGCTGGGCCTGACCATGCAGCTGCCCGAGCGCGACCGCTACTCGATGGACTTCCAGCAGATGACCTCGCGCCTGGCCATGCTCTACGGCGGCCGCGTCGCCGAGGAGCTGATCTTCGGCAAGGAGAAGGTCACCTCGGGCGCCAGCAACGACATCAGCCAGGCGACCAAGCTGGCGCGGGCGATGGTGACCAAGTGGGGCTACTCCGACGCGCTCGGCATCGTCGAGTACGGCGAGAACCAGGAGGAGGTGTTCCTGGGCCACTCGGTGGCGCGCAACCAGAACGTCTCCGAGGACACCGCCAAGGTCATCGACGCCGAGGTCAAGCGCCTGACCCAGGGCGGCTATGACGAAGCCAAGCGCATCCTGACCGAGAAGCATCGAGGATCTGCACACGCGTGGCCAAGGCGCTGCTCGAGTACGAGACCCTGAGCGGCGAGGAGATCAACGGCGTGCTGAAGGGCATCGCGCCGCGCCGCGACGAGCCGGAGATGAAGGCAGCGCCCGGCCCGCGCTCGTCGGTGCCGCTCGCCCCGCGCCCGCCGCGATCCCGATCCCGCCCGGCGCCGCGCCGGAGCCGGCTTGAGGCGACCCTCCCCCTGAGGGGAGGGTGGCCGCAGCGTCGGGTGGGGGGCGCCAGCCGCCTGCCCGGACGACCGCCTCAATGGGGATCGTCAACGTCACGCCCGGACAGCTTCTCCGACGGCGGGCGGTTTCTCGACCCCGACGCGGCGCTTGCCCACGCCCGCCGGCTGATCGCCGAGGGCGCCGACATCCTCGACGTCGGCGGCGAGTCGACCCGGCCGGGCGCCGAGCCCGTCAGCGAGGCCGATGAGATCGCCCGCGTCGTTCCGGTGATCGAGGCGATCCGGGCGCGAGAGCGACGTCCCGCATTTCCGTCGACACCATGAAGCCCGCCGTCGCCCGCGCCGCCGTCGCCGCCGGGGCGACGATGTGGAACGACGTCACCGCGCTCGCCTGGTCGCCGCGAGAGCCTGCCGACCGCCGCCGAGCTCGGCTGCGAGGTGGTGCTGATGCACATGCAGGGCGAGCCGCGCACGATGCAGGCCGCGGCCGCGCTACAACGACGTCGTCGCCGAGGTGGCGGCGTTCCTCGCCGCGCGGGCCGAGGCGGCGATGGCGGCCGGCGTGGCGCGGGAGAAGATCTGGCTCGATCCCGGCATCGGCTTCGGCAAGACGCCGGCCCACAACCTCGAGCTCCTGCTGCGCACCTGCCGCGGATCGTCGCGCTCGGCTTCCCGGTGGTGGTCGGCGCAGCCGCAAGAGCTGCGATCGCCAAGCATCGCCAGGCGACGGCTCGCCTGCGGACCAGCGGCTCGGCGGCTCGCATCGCGCTGGCGCTGGCCGCGGCCACGGCCGGCGCAGCGATGCTGCGCGTCCACGACGTGCGCCGAGACGCGCCAGGCGCTTGCGGTCGCCGCGGCGATCGGCGAGGCCTGAGCCCATGGCAAGCGGCATGGGCCGCGTGCTGGCCATCGCCGGCTCCGATTCCGGCGGCGGGGCGGGCGTCCAGGCCGACATCAAGACCATCACCGCGCTGGGCGGCTATGCGGCGAGCGCGATCACCGCCGTCACCGTGCAGGACACGCTGGGCGTCCACGCCGTCCATCCGATCCCGCCGGCGGTCATCGCCGCGCAGATCCGCGCCGTGCTGGCCGACATCGGGGCCGACGCGATCAAGACCGGCATGCTGGGCGACGCGGCGGCGGTCGAGGCGGTGCTGGCAGCGCTGGCCGACTGGCCCGATATCCCGCTGGTCGTCGATCCGGTGATGGTCGCCACCAGCGGCGCGTCGCTGCTCGGGCCGGACGCGATGGCGTCCGCTGCGGCGGCTGATCGCCGGCGCCGCGCTGGTGACGCCCAACGCGCCCGAAGCCGAGGCGCTGACCGGCGTCACCGTCGCCACGACCGACGACCTGCGCCGCGCCGGCGAGGCGCTGCTGACAGCCGGGTGTCAGGGCGGTGCTGATGAAGGGTGGCCACGTGCCCGGCGACTCGGTCATCGACCTCCTCATGACCCCGGCCGGCGAGACCATCCTGGAGGGCCCGCGCATCGCCACGCGCCACACCCACGGCACCGGCTGCACGCTGGCCAGCGCCTGCGCGGTCGGCCTGGCGCAGGGCCTCGAGGCTCGAGGACGCCGTCGCCCGCGCCTGGGCCTACACCGCCGAGGCCATCCGCCGCGCGCCGGGCTTCGGCGGCGGCGCCGGTCCGCTGGACCACGCCTGGCCGCTGAGGGGGCGGTGAGCGCCAGCCTCGAGGCCCGGCTGGAGGCCATCCTGCGCGCGTCGCCGTCGCTGATGCAGCGTGCTGGAGACCGCGCGCGAGCTCGACCTGCCGGACTGGCTGATCGTCTCCGGGGCGGTCTACCAGCCGGTGCTGAACCACCTGACCGGCCGCGATCCCGACTATGGGATCAAGGACTACGACCTCGGCTACTTCGACGCCTCGGACATCTCGTACGAGGCCGAGGACGCTGTCATCCGGCGCGTGGCTGCAGCGTTCGCGCCGCCGTTCGACCAGCTGGTGGAGGTGCGCAACCAGGCCCGTGTGCATGTCTGGTTCGAGAGCAAGTTCGGCGAGCCCTACGCGCCGCTCGGCTCGAGCGCCGAGGCGCTGGAGCGCTTCGTCAGCGCCGACCTTCGCGGTCGGCGTCAGGCTGGAGCCGGACGATCGGATGACCGTCGTCGCGCCGTTCGGCCTCGACGACCTCTTCGCTCTGCGCATGCGCCCCAACCCGACCCGCAAGACCGCCGGCTTCGAGCGCACCGCCAAGGGCCTTAAGGCGCGCTGGCCGGAGCTGATCGTGACGCCGGGCTGAGGGCGTAGGGATCGGCGCGCCGCGCCTCCATCCACGTCTCGACGCCGCTCAGCGGGCCGAAGCCGAACCGGGCGTAGAGGGCGTGGGCGTCGCGCGTCGCCAGGTGCATGCGCCGAAAGCCCTGCAGGTCGGGATGCGCGGCGATGTAGGCCATGATCGCCTTGCCGAGACCCTGGCCGCGACAAGCCCGGTCCACGAACACGTCGCAGATCCAGCCGAAGGTCGCCTGGTCGGTCACGACCCGCGCCATCGCCGCCATCCGGCCGGCGTGCGGGTAAGCGCCGAGCGTCAGACTGCCGCGCACCGAACGGGCGAAGACGTCGAAGGGAATGCCCTGCGCCCAATAGCTCTCGCCGCTGATCCAGCCGTGCGCCCGCGCCAGGTCGAAGCGCTGCAGATCATCGGAAAGCGTGAAGTCGCCATGGCGGGTCTCGAACGTCATGGGCTCTAGACCACGTTCTCGCGCGGGCCACGGCCGGGCTGCAACAGCGTGGCCACGACGCCCAGGCCACGCTCCAGCGCGTGCACGTCCGGCGCGGCGCCCAGACAGATGCGCAGGCCGTTCACCGGCGCGCCTTCCACGAAGGGCGCCGAGGGCGGGGTGAGGCGGACGCCGGCGCGCAGCGCCGCGCCGGCGATGCGCTCAGCGTCGAGCTCGCCGACCGGCGCCCAGACGTGGGCTGTCGCGGCGGACATCGGACGCTCGATCAGCCCCGCCAGCAGCCGGCTCGCGAGCGCCGTGCGGCCGGCCAGCTCGGAGCGCACCGCGTCCAGGATGTCGAACGCCTCGCCGGTCTCGATCCAGTGCGTTCCGATCGGCGCGCTGAAACTCGGCGGGCCGAACGCGGCGACCCGCAGCACGTCATGGCCGGCCCCGACCAGTGCGTCCGGCAGCATCAGGAAGCCGTGCCGCAGACCGGGCCCGAGGCTCTTTGAGAGCCCCGACACGTAGGCCACGTCGGCCGGCGCCAGCTGCGCCAGCGGCGGCAGCCTAAGCTCGCCGACGATCGGCCCATAGAGGTCGTCCTCGATCAGCAGCACGCCGAGACGGGCCGCCGTATCGAGGATCGCCTGCCGGCGCCCGAGACTCATCACGCGGGCGGTGGGGTTCTGGTAGGGCTGCACGTACGCCGCCCGCGCGCCGCTCGTCGCCACTGCCTTGGCGAGCGATTCCGGCGTCAGGCCCTCGGCGTCCATCTCCGCGGGGACGAGCCGCAGGCCCGCCTGGGCGGCGGCCAGCTTGGCGCCATGGAAGGTTGCTTCCTCCACGATCAGCGCCTCGCCGGGCCGGCAGGCGGCGGCGAGCGCGATGAAGATCCCCTGCTGCGCCCCGCTGGTCATGATCAGCCGCGCCGGATCGGCGTCCGGGAAATTGGCGGCGCGGGCGAGCCAGGCGGCCGCCGCCCGGCGGTCGGCGGCAAAACCGCCGTCGGGCGCGTAGTCGAGGCGCTCGACGATGTCGGCGCGTCTGGCGAGGCTGGCGAGCGCCGCCCGCAGCGCCGCGCGGGCGGGCCCCATCGGCGGCAGGTTGCGCGACAGGTCGATGGTCCCGTCGCCGGTCGGCGCGCGCGTCGCCGCGACGAAGCTGCCGCGCCCAACGACGCCCTCGATCAGCCCGCGCTGGCCCGCCTCGCTGTAGGCCCGCGTCACCGTCCCGATGCCCAGACCCAACCGGTGCGCCAGCGCCCGCTGGGTCGGCAGCCGCGCGCCCGGCGTCAGCGCGCCGCGCTCGATGTCGGCCGCCAGCGCCTCGACGATGCGCTGCGTAGGCCGGCGCGTCGCCGTCGCCGATGTCGGGCCGCCAGTCCAAGCCGCAACTCCATTTGTCACTATGACAATACTCAGTTTGACTCACGATCTATTATCGAGTCAATGCGACCATTCTCCCTGTTGGAGTCGCCTGCAATGTCCCAGCCTCTCGACCTGCGTCCAATCCTGGTCGCCGCCCGCGTGCGCCTCGAGCCCCTGGCCGAAGAGCACCGCGATGGGCTCGCCAGCGCGGCCGACCACCCAGAGATCTGGACCCACATGCCGATCGATGGCTCCGGCGCCGGATTCGCCGGCTGGTTCGACGGCTCGCTGGAGCTGGCGCTGGCCGGCCGCGAGGCGGTCTGGGCGGTGCGCAGCCTGAGCGACGGCGCGCTGGTGGGCAGCACCCGCTATCTCGCCATCGAGCCGGCGCACCGGCGCCTGGAGATCGGCCACACCTGGTACGCGCCGCAGGTCTGGCGCACCCAGGTCAACCCGGCCTGCAAGCTCGCCCTGATGCGCTATGCGTTCGAGACGCTGGGCTGCAACCGCGTCGAGCTGAAGACCGACAATCTGAACCTGCGCTCGCAGGCGGCGATCGCGGCGCTCGGCGCGACGCGCGAAGGCGTCTTCCGCGCCCACATGGTCCGCCGCGACGGCTCCTTGCGGGACTCGGTCTATTTCTCGGTCGTGCGCTCGGAGTGGCCGGCGGTGCGCGAGCGACTGACGGCGCGGCTCGGCGCCTTCGCCGGCGCAGCGGGGAAGTGAGCGCCATGCGCCAATGGATGATCGACGCCTTCGCGACCGCGCCGTTCCGGGGCAACCCCGCCTGCGTGCTCGAGCCGCTCGACGCCTGGCCGGCCGACGCGGCGATGCAGGCGCTGGCCGCCGAGAACAACCAGGCCGAGACCGCCTTCCTGATCGAGACCGAGGATCCAGCCCGCTTCGGCCTGCGCTGGTTCACCCCGGCGGTGGAGGTGCCGCTCTGCGGCCACGCGACGCTGGGCGCCGCGCACGCGCTCTTCGCCGAGCTCGGCCTCGCCGCGCCGGCGGTGACGTTCGAGACCCAATCCGGGCCGCTGATCGTCAGCCGCGAGGGCGCCGGCTACCGGATGGACTTCCCGGCCAGCATGCCGCGCCGCATCGATCCGCCGGCGGGCGTCGCCGAGGCGCTGGGTGCGACGCCCCAGGAGGTGTGGGCCGATCTCTATCTGATCGCCATCCTGGCCGACGAGGACGCGGTGCGCGCCCTCGCCCCCGACATCGCGGCGCTCGAGCGGGTCGCCGGCGGCGCGCTGGCGGGGCGTGGCAACGTCGGCGTGAGCGCTCTGGCGCGGCCCGGCGCCGGCTACGACGTGGTCAGCCGCTTCTTCGCGCCGGGCTCCGGGGTCGCCGAGGACCCCGCGACCGGCAGCCTGCATTGCTCGGTGGCGCCGCTGTTCTCCGCCAAGCTGCGGCCGCGCTCGACTGGGCTACCACCAGGCCTACCCGGGCCGCGGCGGCGACCTGGTCTGCGAGGTGAGGGGCGAGCGGGTGTGGTTGGAAGGCCAGGCGGTGACGGTGGCCGAGAGCCGGCTCAGGGTCGCGTTGTAAAGCGCGCTCAGGCCGCCGCGGCCGCCTCGTCGCCCGGATCGCTGATCACGCGGCTCATGGCGTCGTAGAGCTTGGAGATCTCGATCGGCTTGGCGACGTGGCCGTCCATGCCGGCGGCGAGGTATTCCTCCACCTGGTGCACCAGCGCGTTGGCGGTCAGCGCCAGGATCGGGGTGCGCGTCAGCTTCTCCGCGCGCTCGGCATCGCGGATCGCCTTGGCGGCGGCGATGCCGTCCATCACCGGCATCTGGATGTCCATCAGGATCACGTCGAAGCCGCCGCGGCGCCAGGCCTCCACGGCCGCGCGGCCGTCGCCGACGATGACCAGCTCGACGTCCATCGGCTCGACGATCGCCTTCAGCACCTTCTGATTCACCAGGTTGTCCTCGGCGGCGAGCACGCGGACGCTGCGCTGCTGGCCGTCCTGGACCGGCTCGGCGGCGGGATCGACCGCCACGCGGTCGCCGCGATGGAACGGCAGCTCGACGATGAAGGTCGAACCGATGCCCTCCTGGCTCATCACCGACACCTGGCCGCCCATCAGCTGAGCGAGCTCGCGGCAGATGGCGAGGCCGAGGCCGGTGCCGCCGTACTGCCGGGTGGTCGAGGAGTTCGGCCTGGGTGAATTTCTCGAACAGGGTGACGATCTTGCCCTGCGCGATGCCGATGCCGGTGTCGGTGACCGAGAGCCTGAGGCCGCCGGCGTCGGCCGCCTCGAAGCGCGCCGTCACCCGGCCGGTGTTGGTGAACTTGACGGCGTTGGAGACCAGGTTGGCGAGTATCTGGCGCAGCCGGTCGGCGTCGCCGCGCCACGCGCCAGCCGCTTGCGCCGTGACCTCGACCGCAAAATCCAGCCCCTTGTCCTGGGCGATGGCCGCGAAGCCGTCACGCACCGACTGGGCCACCCGCTCGATGTCGAAGTCCTGCTCGGTCAGCTCCAACTTGCCCGCCTCGATCTTGGAGAGGTCGAGCACGTCGTTCAGCACCGCCAGCAACTGCTCGCCAGACTGGCGCACCACGTTAAGCCGCTCGCGCTGCACATCGGCGAGGTCGCCGCGCTGCATCACCTCGGCCATCGCCAGCACACCGTTCAGCGGCGTGCGGATCTCGTGGCTCATGTTGGCCAGGAACTGCGACTTGGCGATGTTGGCCGCGTTGGCCGCGTCGCGCGCCTCCATCAGGTCTTCGAGCGTCTCGCAGAGTTCGCGGTGGTTGGCGTCGATCTGGGTGAGCAGGTCGTTGAAGGTGTTGGTGAGCCGCTGGAAGACGTCGTCATCGGCGATGTGCGGATCCAGCGGACGGAACTCGCCGCTGGAGGCCACCTGAGCCATCGCCTTGGAGAGCCGCTCGATCGGCGCGGTGACGCGGCGCGACAGGCTGTGGGCCACGAAGAGCGCGATGCCGCTGGCCCCGAAGAACAGCGCGCCGGTCAATGCCAGGAAGCGCGGCAGCAGCGAGATCAGCGTCGGCTCATGGGCGCGCAGCACCACCTGGCCGAGGGTGCGGCCGTCCACCACGACCGGTGCGGCCTCGGTGTGCGCCGGTCCGGCGTTCAGGGCGGCCGGGCTGGGCGCGGCGAAATAGGTCATCGTGCGGCCGTCTGCGGCGACGAGGCGCACGTCGATCAGATCATGCGAGGCGGCCGCCGCGGCGACGTCCTGATGCATGGCGGTCATGTCGTTCGCCGCCAGGTCAGGCGCGGCGGCGGCGGCCACGACGCCGGCAAGCGTCGCCTGCTCCCGCCGCGCTTGCTGAGCGCTCACGCTCCATTGCTGCAGCATGAAGGATAGGCAAGCAGCGACCAGCACCGCGACGGTGGTGATGATCGCCACGCTGGCGACCCGCGCCTGAAAGGGCGGCTTGTTGCGCTCTTGCATCGGCGGTCGCGGACCTGCGAATATAGTTAACGGATGCGGACCAGCCGCACGCGCCCGCATCTATACAGGCGCATCCCTAACGCTTCCTTCTGTGGCGACGCTTTTTCGCGTAGACACTCGGTAAGATTTCATTTAGGGTAAATCATTCCTTGGGGTGAGGAGAGTTTACCGGTGGATAAGGTTTTTGCGGCGAAGCGGGTGGCCTCGAAGCTGCGCAGCGCTGAACACTCGATCGACGCGGCGCTGGTCGAAGCGTCGGAACTAGTCGCGGAACTGCTCCGCGCCCGCACGGAAGTCGGGCTGGCCGCCAACGTTGGCGACGTCGCTCTGACCAAGATCATGGCCGCGATGTCGGCGCTCTCCGAAGCCCGCACCTCGATGGTCGCCGGCCACGCCGAGCTCGCCGAAGTCCAGCTTCGCCTCGGCATCCGCACGCGGATGACTGTCGAAGACAAGGCCGAGCCGGAAACGGCCGAGCTGCGGGAAGTCGCCTAACTTCCTTCGCGGTTGCGATAGTTTAACGGTTTTGCGCCTCTAGCTTCGCGGCTAGAGGCGCATTGCATGTTCCACTCACCACTTCCGATCATCGTGATCGGCCTCACTGTACTCGCGGCGACGTTGGCCGCGTGGAAGGGTGATCGCGCGGCTCGGATCGCCGGCGCCGTCAATCTGTTCAACGCTGTCGCCCTGCTGATCTTCGCGACGATCAGCGGCAACGTTCAGATCGGCGAGGTGCTCGAACTGGCCGGCGATCTGGTTTGCGCCGTCACCCTTCTGATGCTGGTGGTGCGCTACGCCAGCCTCTGGCTGGGCGTCACCATGTTGCTGCAATCGGTGCAGTTCAGCCTCCATGCCTTCTATCTGGTCACCGACCGGCCGCACGATTTGATCCATGCCTGGGTGAACAACCTCAACGAGGTCGGTATCACCCTGTGCATCGTCACCGGGACAGTGCTGGCGGTGCGCCGCCGGGCCGCCCATGTCCGCGAGGCCGCCGAGCGGGACGCCCGTCGTCAGAAGTTCGCCGCCGCGTATTGAGAATTTCCCGCTTGCGCTGAAGCGCGAACCGGCGCTTTTGCGCGCCGGGCCACGCCCTCCCAACGGGGCGCAGCCCATCTGAAAGGATGGGAGACATCGCCATGAATACCCCCGCCAAGCCGGCCATGCGGCCGGCCCGCCCCGAGTTCTCATCCGGTCCCTGCGCCAAGCGGCCCGGATGGTCCCCTGAAAACCTGAGGTCCGCCGTCCTCGGCCGCTCGCACCGGTCGAAGCCCGGCAAGGCGCGCCTGCAGGCCGCCATCGACCAGACCCGCGCAGTGCTGCAGGTCCCGGCCGACTACCTGATCGGCATCGCGCCCGGCCTCCGACACCGGCGCGGTCGAGATGGCGCTCTGGTCGCTGCTCGGCCCCTTCCCGGTGCAGTTGCTGGCCTTCGAAAGCTTCGGCAAGGACTGGGTCACCGACGTGGTGAAGCAGCTGAAGCTGAAGGCCGAGGTGCTCGACGCGCCCTACGGCGAGCTGCCCGACCTGACCAAGGTGCAAGCCCGACGCCGACCTGGTCTTCACCTGGAACGGCACCACCTCCGGCGTGCGCGTGCCGAACGGCGACTTCATCGCCGCCGACCGCGAGGGGCTGACCATCTGCGACGCCACCAGCGCCTGCTTCGCCCAGGACCTCGACTGGGCCAAGCTCGATGTGGTGACCTTCTCCTGGCAGAAGGCGCTGGGCGGCGAGGCCGCGCACGGCATGCTGATCCTCTCGCCGCGCGCCGTGGCGCGGCTGGAGAGCCTACACGCCGCCCTGGCCGCTGCCGAAGATCTTCCGGCTGACCAAGGGCGGCAAGGTGAACCTCGAGATCTTCGAGGGCGCCACCATCAACACGCCCTCGATGCTCTGCGTGGAAGACTATCTCGACACGCTGAAGTGGGCGGCCTCGATCGGCGGCCTGGCGGAGCTGCGTCGCCGCGCCGACCAGAACCTCAAGGTGCTGGAGGACTGGGTCGCCAAGACCCCGTGGATCGGCTTCCTCGCCGACGATCCGGCGATCCGCTCCAACACCTCGGTCTGCCTGAAGGTCGTCGCGCCACGAGATCGTCGCGCCTGCCGGAGGACGCGCAGGCCGACTTCGCCAAGCGGCTGGCGGCGCTGCTGGAGAAGGAAGGCGTCGCGCTCGACATCGGCGGCTACCGCGACGCGCCGCCGGGCCTGCGGATCTGGTGCGGCGCGACGGTCGAGACCGACGATCTCGTCGCGCTGACCCCCTGGCTCGACTGGGCCTTCGCCACCCTCGCCGCCGAGCTCGTCGCCGGCTGAGCCGCGGCTTCCGCGGACAAACCCCCACCCTGCCGACGCGGACCGCGTCCGGCTGTCCCTCCCCATGAAGGGGAGGCAGGCTTTCACGAGAACCCCATGCCCGCACCCAAAGTCCTCATCGCCGACCAGCTCTCCCCGGCCGCGGTCGACATCTTCCGCGCCCGCGGCGTCGACGCCGACGTGCGCACCGGCCTTTCCAAGGACGAGCTGATCAAGATCATCGGCGGCTACGACGGGCTCGCCGTCCGCTCCGCCACCAAGGCCGACAAGGACGTGCTGGCCGCCGCCAGCCGCCTGAAGGTGATCGGCCGCGCCGGCATCGGCGTCGACAACGTCGACATCCCCGCCGCCACCGCCGCCGGCGTGGTGGTGATGAACACCCCGTTCGGCAACTCGATCACCACCGCCGAGCACGCCATCGCGATGATGTTCGCGCTGGCCCGCCAGCTGCCTGCGGCCGACGCCTCCACCCAGGCCGGCAAGTGGGAGAAGAACCGCTTCATGGGCGTCGAGCTCTACGGCAAGACGCTCGGCCTGATCGGCGCCGGCAACATCGGCTCGATCGTCGCCGACCGCGCCAACGGCCTGAAGATGCACGTGGTCGCCTACGACCCGTTCCTGTCGCCGGAGCGGGCGGTGGAGCTGGGCGTCGAGAAGGTCGAGCTCGACGAGCTCCTGGCCCGCGCCGACATCATCACCCTGCACACCCCGCTCACCGACAAGACCCGCAACATCCTCTCGGCCGAGGCGCTGGCCAAGACCAAGAAGGGCGTGCTGATCGTCAACTGCGCGCGCGGCGGGCTGGTCGACGAGCAGGCGCTGCGCGCGGCGCTCGACAGCGGCCAGGTCGGCGGCGCGGGCTTCGACGTCTTCGTCGAGGAGCCGGCCAAGGAGAACCCGCTGTTCGGCGCGGCGAACTTCGTCGCCACCCCCCACCTCGGCGCCTCCACCAACGAGGCGCAGGAGAACGTCGCGCTGCAGGTGGCCGAGCAGATGAGCGACTACCTGCTCACCGGCGCGGTCACCAACGCGCTGAACAGCCCGTCGGTCACCGCCGACGAGGCGCCGAAGCTGAAGCCGTTCGTGGCGCTGGCCGAGAAACTCGGCGCCTTCGCCGGCCAGATGGTCGACGTCGGCCTGAAGGGCGTCGACCTCGCCTACGAGGGCGACGTGGCGGCGCTGAACGTCCGGCCGCTGTCCGCCGCGGCGCTGGCCGGCTTCCTGCGGCCGATGCTGCTCGGCGGTGAACATGGTCTCCGCGCCGGCGGTGGCGAAGGAACGCGGCATCACCGTCTCCGAAGTCCCGCCAGGACACCTCGCCGGTCTACGACAGCCTGATCCGCATCACCGTCACCACCGAGATGGGCCGCCGCTCGTTCGCCGGCACGGTGGTCGCCGGCGCGCCGCGGATCGTCGAGGTGAAGGGCATGGAGCTCGACGCGGCGTTCGCCCCGGCGATGCTCTACGTCAACAACCACGACAAGCCAGGCTTCATCGGCGCGCTGGGCGCACTGCTGGGCGAGAGCGGCGTCAACATCGCCACCTTCAACCTCGGCCGCGTCGCCGCCGGCGAGGACGCCATCGCCCTGGTGGGCGTCGACCAGGCCCCGGACGAAGGCCTGGTCGACGAAGATCAAGGCGTTGCCGCACGTGAAGGAAGCGCGCGCGCTGACGTTCTGATACGGCGCGGCCATGGCTGGAGGATCACCATGGCCGAGCGCCACTCGCATCTGACACCTGAAGGTCGGGCCTACTGGCTCACCGAGAAGCTCTGGGAAGCGGCCAGAGGCCTGCCCGCGCGCCGGGTGGCGATCGCCGACATTCGCGAGTTCGAGCAGGACTGCTGGTTCGTGGGCCGGAACCTGCCAAGCTGCCGGGCGGTGGCCGAGCATGCGCGCCGGATCATGGCGGCAGATCTTTCGCACCCGATCATTCTTTCCAGCGACGGTCAGCTGATGGATGGTGGCCATCGCATCGCCAAGGCGTGGCTGGCGGGCGAGACCGAGATCGACGCCGTGCGCTTCGAGGTGGACCCTCGCCCTGAGTATCTGATCCCAGTCGAGACGAGCTGACGACTCGCTCGCCTTGACTCTGCGTCCGCCTCGCCTCAGAACAAAATGAGAACAAGAACGTTGGACGGACATGCCCGCCCCTGCCCGAAACCTCGCGGCCCTGCGCGCCGAGATCGCCGCCCTGGAAGGGGCGGGGAAGGGCGCGTGTGAGGTCGTCGGGTTCGGCGATGGGCGGCTGGACAGCCTGCTCCCGGGCGGCGGCCTCGCCTTAAGGGCCTGGCACGAGTTCGCCGGCGAGGGGCTGGAGTTGGAGACCGCCGCGGCGAGCGCCGCCTTCATCGCGCGGCTCGCCATGCCGCTTTGCCGCCGCGGCGAGCTGATCTGGGTGCTGCGGCGCGACGACCTGCATGCGCCGGGCCTGGGCGCCATCGGCTTTCCGGCCGAGCGGCTGATCCAGGTCTGCGCTCGCGACGAGGCCGAGACGCTGGCGGTGATGGAAGACGCGCTGCGCACGCCTGGCGTCGCGGCGGTGTTCGGCGAGGTGGCCGAGGTCGACCTGACAGCGGGGCGGCGCCTGCAACTCGCCGCCGAGCAGGGCCAGGCGACCGGTTTCCTGCTGCGCCGGCGCCCGTTCGGCGGCGCGGACCGCAAGCATCTGAGTTCCGCGGCGGCCACCCGCTGGACAGTCGCCCCGTCGCCCAGCGAACCCCGCCCCGGCGAGCCCGGCCTCGGCGCGCCGCGCTGGCGGGTGCGGCTGGAGCGCTGCCGGGGCGGGCGCACGGGGGACTGGATCCTTGAAGCCTGGGAGGAAGACGATGCCCCGCATCCTTTCCGTCTGGTCGCCGAGCTGGCCAATCGCGACGTGGCGGCGCAGGCGCCCGTCCGGCTCGCCGGCTAATTCTCCCCCCCACGGGGAGGGGGGATTCGCCCTCATCGCCACCGAGCGTGGCGTACGGCGGCTCTACGCAGTGGACGAAGCTGCCGCCGCGCTGGGCCTCTTCGCCGGCCAGAAGGCCACCGACGCCATGGCGCTGGTCCCGGAGCTTACCGTGGCCGACGCCGATCCGGCCGGCGACCTCGCCGCGCTGGAGGCGCTCGTGCTCTGGTGCGTGCGCTTCTCGCCGGCCGTCGCCGTCGATCCGCCGGACGGGCTTTTCCTCGACATCAGCGGGGTCGCCCACCTCTGGGGCGGCGAGCGGGCGATGCTGGACGACCTTCTGGACCGGCTGGGGCGCCAAGGGATACCGGCCCGCGGCGCCGTCGCCGGCTCGGCCGGCGCAGCCTGGGCGCTGGCCAGGTGCGGCGAGGATCGCGCGGTCGCGCCGCCGGACGCCGAGCCGGCGCTGCTGGCGCCGCTGCCGATCACCGGCCTGCGGCTGGAGCCCGGGACGTGCGCCCAGCTCATGCGGCTCGGCCTCGCCCGCATCGGCCAGCTCGCCGCCCTGCCGCGGGGCCAGCTCGGGCGCCGCTTCGGGCAGGCGGCGCTCACTCGCCTCGATCAGGCGCTGGCGCGCACCGAGGAGGCGCTCAGCTTCCAGCGCCCGGCCACACCCTGGTTCGCGCGCCTCGCCTTCGCCGAGCCGATCAGCGCGCCGGAGGATCTCGCCCGCGTCAGCCGCGATATCGCCGGCCAGCTCTGCGCGCGACTGACTGCCGAAGGGCGCGCCGCGCGGCGCTTCGAGCTCGCCTACCACCGGCTGGACGGCCGCGCCGAGCGGCGCGTCGTCGGCCTTTCGCTGCCTGGCCGCGGGCCCGAGGCGATCGCGCGGCTCTTCGCCCCGATGCTGGAGACCGTCGACCCCGGCTTCGGGATCGAGGTGGTCACGCTGGCCGCCGACGGCGTCGAGGCGCTGCCCGAACGCCAGATCACCCTGCAGAGCGTTGGCGAGATCGCGCCGGAAGACGGCCTCGCGCCGCTCGTCGACCGGCTCGCCAACCGGCTGGGCGAAGGACGGGTCTGGCGTGCCGAGGCCTATCCCAGCCACATCCCCGAGCGCGCCGTGGTGCGCCGGGCGGCGCTGGCCCCGGCCGTCGGCCCCAGCTGGGCGAAGGACCGGCCGCGGCCGGTGCGGCTCTTCACCCGGCCGGAGCCGATTGAGGCGACCGCGCCGATCCCGGACGATCCGCCGGTGTTCTTCCGCTGGCGCGGCCGCGTGCGCCGCGTGCGCCGCGCCGAGGGACCCGAGCGTCTCGCCGAGGAATGGTGGCGCCGCGCGCCCGGCGAGACCGGCGTCGCCGACGTGCGCGACTACTACCGCGTCGAGGACGACACCGGCGCCCGCTACTGGCTCTTCCGCGCCGGCCTCTACGGCGCCGAGACCCCACCGAAGTGGTGGCTGCATGGGCTGGGATAACGCGTCTCGTCCCCCTCCCCCTGGAGGGGAGGGGTTAGGGGTGGGGGGCTCTCTCCGCTACCCGGATGATGCAATTCGCACCCGCAAGCCCGGCGGCCCGACCAACGGGAAGCTCGCACGGCGCCTGCGCAACGAGCCCACGATCTGGGAACGTCGGCTTTGGGACTGGCTGCGCGCCCTTCGCAAGACCAACGGCCTCCATTTCCGGCGCCAGATGCCGATGGGCCGTTTCGTCGCCGACTTCGGCTGCCATTCCGCGAGGCTGATCATCGAGCTCGATGGGCCTCTGCATGATCCTGAGAAGGACCGGGAGAGGGACGCCTGGTTCGCCAAGGCCGGCTATCGGACGCTGCGCTTCCCGAACGAGATAGCGGCCTGGCAATGGGATCGCGTCATTGCGGAGATTGAGCATGTTCTGGGCGTAGGGCGCCGTCTCGACGGTCCGCTGGCTTGCCTGCAACAGCCCCCCACCCCCAACCCCTCCCCTCGAGGGGGAGGGGAGTTTTAGCCGATGCCCTACGCCGAGCTCCAAGCCACCACCAACTTCGCCTTCCTGCGCGGGGCCTCGCATCCGGGGGAGCTGGTGCTGGGGGCCAAGGCGCTGGGGCTCAGCGCCCTGGCGGTGTGCGACCGCAACAGCCTGGCCGGCGTCGTCCGCGCGCACGCCAAGGCCAAGGAGGTGGGCCTCCAGTTCATCCTCGGCTGCCGGCTCGACTTCGCGGACGGCTCGCCCAGCGTGCTCTGCTATCCCACCAGCCGCGCGGCCTACGGGCGGCTGACCAAGTTGCTCACCGTCGGCCAGCTGCGCGCCAGGAAGGGCGCGTGCGAGCTCACCTGGGACGACCTCGTCGCCCACGGCGAGGGTCAGCTCCTCATCGTGGTCCCGCCACCAAGCCTCGACGCCGACTTCGAGCGCCGCCTCGCCCACGCTGCGGCCGACTTTGCGGGCCGCGTCTGGCTCGCCGCCGCGCGCGGCTACGGCGCCCAGGACCTGAAGCGCATCGCCGCGCTCGATGCGGCGGGCCGCGCCGCCGGCGCGCCGATCGTGGCGACCAACGACGTGCTCTACCACGGCCCCGAGCGGCGCCCGCTGCAGGACGTGATGACCTGCATCCGCGAGAAATGCTCGATCGCCGAGGCGGGCCTGCGGCTCGAGGCCAACGCCGAGCGGCACCTGAAGTCGCCGGACGAGATGGCGCGGCTGTTCAAGGACTGGCCGGAGGCGGTGGCGCGCACGCTCGAGATCGCCGAGCGCTGCCGCTTCTCCTTCGAGCGAGCTGCGCTACGAGTACCCGGACGAGCCGGTGCCGCCCGGTAAGACCGCCATCCAGCACCTGCACGATCTCGCCTGGGCCGGCGCCGCCTGGCGCTATCCGGGCGGCGTGCCGCAGAAGGTCGTCGATCTGCTGAACAAGGAGCTCGCCCTCGATCGAGGAGCTCGGCTACCCGAATTACTTCCTCACCGTGCACGACATCGTGCTCTGGGCGCGCAGCCAGGGCATCCTCTGCCAGGGCCGCGGCTCGGCGGCCAACTCGTCGGTCTGCTTCTGCCTCGGCGTCACCGCCGTCGATCCCTGCAAGCCCGACCACGACGTGCTGTTCGAGCGCTTCATCTCGAAGGAGCGCGACGAGCCGCCCGACATCGACGTCGACTTCGAGCACGAGCGCCGCGAGCTGGTGATGCAGTACGTGTACGAGCGATATGGCCGCCACCGCGCGGCCATCTGCGGCACCGTCATCCACTATCGGCCGCGCAGCGCCATCCGCGACGTCGGCAAGGCGCTGGGGCTCACCGAGGATATCACCGCGGCGCTGGCCGGCACGGTCTGGGGCAGCTGGGGCGACGGCGTGCCCGACGAGCACATCCGCCAGACCGGCCTCGATCCGACCAATCCGGAGATTCGCCGCGCCGTCGACCTGGCGACCCAGCTGCTGGGCTTTCCGCGCCATCTCTCGCAGCACGTCGGCGGCTTCGTGCTGACCAAGCGCCGGCTCGACGAGACCGTGCCTATCGGCAACGCGGCGATGAAGGACCGCACCTTCATCGAGTGGGACAAGGACGACATCGACGCGCTCAGCCTGATGAAGGTCGACGTGCTGGCGCTCGGCATGCTCACCGCCATCAAGCGGGCGATGACCATGCTGGCAGAGGACCACGGCCGCACCGACATCGCCGACATGGCCGACATCCCCGAGGAGGACCCGGCCGTCTACGACATGCTCTGCCGGGCCAACTCGGTGGGCGTGTTCCAGGTCGAAAGCCGCGCGCAGATGTCGATGCTGCCGCGCCTGAAGCCGCGGAAGTTCTACGACCTCGTCATCGAGGTGGCGATCGTCCGCCCCGGACCGATCCAGGGCGACATGGTGCATCCCTACCTGCGCCGCCGCGACGGGCTGGAGCCAGTGGATTTTCCAAAGCCGTCGCCGGAACACGGGCCACCGGACGAGTTGGAATCAATCCTCGGCAAGACGCTGGGCGTACCGCTCTTCCAGGAGCAGGCGATGAAGCTCGCCATGGAGGCGGCCAAGTTCACCCCCGAAGAGGCCAATGGACTGCGCCGCTCGATGGCCACCTTCCGCAACCTCGGCACGGTGGGCGACTACGGGGTGAAGTTCGTCGAAGGGCTGGTGCGGCGCGGCTACGACCCCGAGTTCGCCAGGCGCTGCTTCAAGCAGATCGAGGGCTTCGGCTCCTACGGCTTTCCCGAGAGCCATGCGGTGAGCTTCGCCAAGCTGGTCTACATCTCGGCCTGGATAAAATGTCATTACCCGGACGTTTTCTGCGCCGCGCTGCTGAACAGCCAGCCGATGGGCTTCTACCAGCCGGCCCAACTGGTTCGCGACGCCCGCGAGCACGGCGTCGAGATCCGCGGTCCGGACGTGATGCTGAGCGACTGGGATTCACGACTAGAACCCCTCTCCCCCTCGAGGGGAAGGGGCAGGGGATGGGGGGCTCTGCGAGCGAGGCCACGTCTTCGCGGACTCTCACTCACGTCCTGCCAGCGAAGAGAGCCCCCCTCCCCTCGAGGGGGAGGGGAGTCGCTCCCTGCCCGTCCGGCTTGGCCTCAGACAAGTCCGTGGACTGAGGAAAGAGGAGACCCTGCGGCTGATGGAGGTCCGCGGCGCCGGCGTCGCCAGCTTCGAGGATCTCGCCCTCCGCGCCCGGCTGTCCAGGCGAACGCTGGAGCTGCTGGCCGAGGCCGACGCCTTCCGCTCGCTCGGGCTCGACCGCCGCGAGGCGCTCTGGCGCATGAAGGCGCTGGCGCCGGAGGTGAAGGCGAGCGAGGAGGCGCCGCTGCTGGCCGGGCTGGGCCTCGAGGAGGCGCCGGCGAAGCTGCCGCGCATGCGGCTGCCGGCGCACGTGGCGGAGGACTACCGCACCACCGGCCTCTCCTTGAAGGCGCATCCGTGCCGCTTCTTCCGGCCGCTGCTCACCAGCCTGGGCGCCGTTCCCACCGCCGAGCTGAAGGCGATGAAGGACGGCGCGCGGGTCACCGTCGGCGGCCTCGTGCTGATCCGCCAGCGGCCGGGCACCGCCAAGGGCGTGGTGTTCGCCACGCTCGAGGACGAGACCGGCATCGCCAACGCGGTGGTCTGGCCGGACGTCTTCGCCGTCAACCGCCGCACGGTGATGAGCGCCTCGTTCCTGGTGGTCAGCGGGCGCCTGCAGCGCGCCTCCGACGTGATCCACGTGGTGGCCGAGCGCTTCGTCGACCTCTCAGGGCGCCTCGTCGAGCTGAAGCGCGCCGGCGAGGATGGTCCCCGCCCGCGCCCTGCCGAGCTGCGGCTGCAGCACAGCCGCGACTTCCACTAAGGGGCCGCGCCCCCGCGTGGCGGCCGATCCGCCGCTACCTCAGGTCGGCGAAGCTCTTGCCCTCGGCGACCAGCTTCTCCAGCAGCGGCGCCGGGCTTGAACGCGTCGCCCATCTGCGCCTGGAATTCCTTCATCTTGTCCAGCACCTTGGGCAGGCCGACGTGGTCGCCGTACCACATCGGGCCGCCGCGATAGACCGGCCAGCCGTAGCCGTTCTCCCACACCACATCGATGTCGGAGGGCCGGATCGCCTTCTTCTCCTCGAGGATCTTCGCGCCCTCGTTGACCATCGGATAGATGCAGCGCTCCAGGATCTCGTCGTCGCCGATCTTCCTGCGGGTTGGCGCCCGACTTGACGATGAAGTCGTGCAGGATCTTCTCGGTCACCGGCGAGGGCTTGGCGTTGCGGTTCTCGTCGTAGTCGTACCAGCCGGCGCCGGTCTTCTGGCCGCGGCGGTCCATCTCGCAGAGCACGTCGCGGATGGTCTCGCCCTTCGAGCGCTCCTTCACCCAGCCGATGTCGAGGCCGGCGAGGTCGCTCATCGCGAACGGCCCCATCGGGAAGCCGAAGTCGTAGAGCACCCGGTCGACGTCCCAGGGCATCGCGCCTTCCATGATCAGCTTGTTGGCCTCGCGCTGGCGGGCGCCCAGGATGCGGTTGCCGACGAAGCCGGGGCAGACGCCGACCAGCACCGCGATCTTGCCGATCCTGCTGGCCAGCTTCATGCGAGGTGGCGATCACCTCCTTGGAGGTGTGGTCGGCGCGGACGATCTCCAGCAGCTTCATCACGTTGGCCGGCGAGAAGAAGTGCAGGCCGATCACCGCCTCCGGCCGCTTGGTCACCGAGGCGATCTCGTCGATGTTGAGCCCCGAGGTGTTGGTGGCGAGGATCGCGCCCGGCTTGCAGATCGCGTCGAGCTTGGTGAAGATGTCCTTCTTGATGTCCATCCGCTCGAACACCGCCTCGATGACGAGGTCGCAGTCGGCCAGCGCGGACATGTCGAGCGAGCCGGTGAGACGGCTCATGCGCGCCTCGACGTCTCCTCGGGCAGCGGCCGTGCTGGCGAGCGCTCGTAGTTGCGGCGGACGCTGGCGAGGCCGCGGTCGAGCGCGTCCTGCTTCACCTCCACGATCGTCACCGGGATGCCGGCGTTGACGAAGTTCATCGCGATGCCGCCGCCCATGGTGCCGGCGCCGATGATGCCGACCTTGTTGACCGGGATGAGTCGCGGTGTCGTCCGGCACGTCCGGGATCTTGTTGGCCTGGCGCTCGGCGAAGAAGGCGTAGCGCTGCGCCGCCGATTGCGAGCCCGCTCATCAGCTCGCCGAACAGCTTGCGTTCGGTCTTCAGCCCCTCTTCGAACGGCTGGTTCACCGCCGCCTCGATGCAGCGGATGTTGTACTCCGGCGCCAGGAAGCCGCGGAACTTGCGGGCGTTGGCCTTGCGGAAGTTGTCGAAGATCTCCGGATGGCCGCGCGCGGCCTCCACCTTGTCGTTGTAGCTCGCGCACCTTCTTCAGCGGCCTGCTTCTCGGCCAGCGACCTTGCTGCGCGAAGGCGATCGGCGCCTTGCCTGCAGCTTGCCTTCGTCGACGATCTCGTCGACCAGGCCCATCGCCAGGCACTCCTTGGCCGGCACGTGCTGGCCGCACGTCATCATCTCCAGCGCCTTCTCGACGCCCGACGATGCGCGGCAGCCGCTGCGTGCCGCCGGCGCCGGGCAGCAGGCCGAGGTTCACCTCCGGCAGGCCGCAGCGGGCGGACGGGACCGCGACGCGGTAGTGGCGCGCAGAGCGCCACTTCCAGCCCGCCGCCCAGCGCCGTGCCGTGGATCGCGGCGACCACCGGCTTGGGCGAGCCCTCGATCGCGTCCTGCACGTCGAACAGGCTGGCGCCGCTTCTGCGGCGCCGCCGAACTCGGTGATGTCGGCGCCGGCGATGAAGGTGCGGCCCTCGCAGATCGAGCACGATCGCCTTGACCGCCGGCGTCCGCGATCGCCGCCGCGAAGCCGCCGGCAGCCCGTCGCGCACATTGGCCGACAGCGCGTTCACCGGCGGCGAGTTCAGCGTGATCACGCCGACGTCGCCCTCGAGGTCGTACCTGGCGACGGCGTTGATCTCGGTCATGGCGGGCTTCCTTGAATGAGGTTGGGGCGCGTGGCTGGAGATCGCCAGTCCCAGGGGATTCAAACGCTTGTATAGGCCCCAGCCGCCATCGCGCCGTCAATGGCGCGCGCGACCTGACCCGCTATCAGCTGTCTGAGGTGATCGCGGGTGTATCTAGACTATATGTTCCCATCGCGGGCTGCAATGGAAGACGTCGTGCCGATCGAGGCGCTCGTTAAAACAACAAACATCAGCGTGCATGATGTAAACGACGGGAACGGCGTCGAAGACACGGCGTTATTATCGGCGTCTCGGGCTACACGCTCGCGGCATAACTCAAGGAGAGCTAGCATGATCCGCAAGGTACTCACGGGTGTTGCTGCGTTGGCACTGATGTCCGGCGCGGCTTTCGCCGATACCTATACCTATCGTGACGCCAACGGCCAGGTCGTCGTGGTTCACCAGCCTGACCCCGCCAAGCACGCGCTGCGCGGCGGCGTGGCTGGCGCGGGCGCCGGCGCGCTGATCGGCTGCCTCGTGACCATTCCGATCGGCTGCGCGCCGGGCGCCGCGGTCGGCGCGGCCGTGGGCGGCGGGACTGGCGTGGTCGCCGGCGCCGCCTCGACGCCGCCGGCGCGGGAGCACGTCTACGATCGGGACGCCCCGCCGCCGCCGGAAAACTAAGACCGGCGCTGACGAGGGAGCCGGGCGAGTCTCTGGCCCACGGTCCCTCCCCGGCATAGAGAATGGGGTCTCGAGCGGCGCCGCTCGGGACCCTTTTCGCGTCAGGTTGGCTCATCCGGCCCGGCCGACAGGCGGCGCAGGCGGCGGATCGAACGGGTCAGCTGTGGTTCCTGGCGCAGCACCTCGTCCAGATGCATTCCGGCCAGCCGGTCGAGCACCGCTTCGCCCGACGCCGTGAGTTTCACCAGCACGCTGCGTCGGTCGGTGCTGGACGGGGCACGCTCGGCGACGCCGGCCTTGGCCATGCAATTCACCAGCTGCACCGCGGCGTGGTGGGTCAGCAGCAGTTGATCGGCGAGATCGCCCATCGTCATGGTCTCGGAAGGCCAAGTCTTGATGGACAGCATCGCCTGATACTGCTGCTGGGTCACCCCCGCGCGCTTGCTGATTGCCTCGGACGCCGCCAGGAAGCGCCGCAGCGCCAGTCGGAACCCGGCAAGTCCTTGATAACGTTCGTGATCGAGGCTCATGCGCGACCAGGTCGGAGCGCGAGCGTGCGCGCAGCAATCCCGCTGCGTAGCCCGCTTTGCGAGGCTTGCCTAGTTCGCAGACCTGGTCGGACGAACACGAACCCCAGCTGCTTGGAGAACATCCATTTCACATCGCCTCGACAGGCAAATATGCTAGTGATTTTAGTCGTGACTGAAATTCACCAATCCCGGCAGCCCGCCGGTCGCTCTCACATGGCGGATAGCGCGGCGATTCTCGCCTGGGTGGAGCGTGCAGGCGAGTTCTTCGAGGTCAACTACGGCATGGCGCCGATCAGCGGGCGTATCGTCGGCTGGCTGTTGATCTGCGAGCCTGCCGAGCAATCGGCCGGCGAGATCGCCACGGCGATCAAGGCGAGCCGCGCCTCGCTGACCACCAGCCTGCGCGCCCTGACGACCGGCGGGCTGGTGCGGCGCCGCCGGCGCGCCGGAGAGCGCACCGCCCGCTACCGGGTTGACGACGACGCCTGGGAGGCGGTCATCCGCCGTCGGGTCGCCAGCCTCGCGGCCATCGATGGCCTGACCGAGCAGGGAATGCGGCTGGTCGGCGAGACCAGCGCCTCCGCCGCACGCCTGAGGGCCATCCAGGAGGTGTTCGCCTGGTTCGAGTTGCTGCTCGCCGCGGCGCCCGGTCCGCCCTCGAAGACCGGCGGCTGATGGCGATGACGCACGAGCGCCGTGGCCGGCCGACTTTTGATCCGGTAACGCGCGCCCGGACTTCCCAGCCCCGCCGTTCCCTGAGAGAAGCTTAGCCCCCATGGACCTCGCTGCCGTCATCCGCACGATCCCCGACTACCCCAAGCCCGGGATCATGTTCCGCGACATCACCACCCTCTTGGGCGACGCGCGGGCGTTCCGGCGGACGGTGGACGAGCTGGTGCAGCCGTTCGCCGGCATGAAGATCGACAAGGTGGCCGGCATCGAGGCGCGCGGCTTCATCCTCGGCGGCGCGGTCGCCCACCAGCTCTCTACGGGCTTCGTGCCGCTGCGCAAGAAGGGCAAGCTGCCCCACCAGACCCGTGCGGTAGAGTATGCCCTGGAGTACGGCTCGGACTCGATGGAGATGCACCTTGACGCGGTGACGGCGGGCGAGAAGGTGATGCTGGTCGACGACCTGATCGCCACCGGCGGCACCGCGCTGGCCGCCGTGCAGCTGCTGAAGGAGGCGGGCGCGCAGATCGTGGCGGCCGCGTTCGTGATCGACCTGCCGGAGCTCGGCGGCGCGGCGAAGTTGCAGGCCGCCGGCGTGCCGGTCTCGACGCTGGTGGCCTTCGAGGGCCACTAGACTGGAAACGGGCTGAGGGGCCCTTTCCTTGCCGCAACGCGTCGCCACATTGGGCGGATGGGAGTGAGCAGATCGTGGCGGGTCTTCCGCCGCATGCAGGACTCGGCCTTCGCGGTCGGCGCGTTGATCTACGCAGCGGCGGCGGTGCACGCATGGACGGTGCTGCCCGGGGCCGCGTCGTTCAAGCTGCAGCGCATGGTGCTGTTTCCGGGTGTCTATTTCCTGGCGACGCTGATGATCCCGCTGATCGCGCCGCCGGTGCGGCGGATGCTGCGCATCCACCTGTGGATCGCCTTCCGCACCGGCTTCGGCCAGAGCGTGACCTCGGTGCTGGCCGTGGTGCTGATCCTCGCCTGCGCGGCCGCCTTCATCGTCTTCGACACCGCGAACGCCGCGCACAATGGCCACGGATTCCCGGAGAGCGCTTTCGCAGCCTACGCGTCCGGCATCGGCATCCTGCTCGCCCAAGCTCTGCTGGTCCGCCGCATCGAGCGCGACCCGGTCCTGCGGCCCCAGATCGAGACGGAGAATGCAGCGCATACTTCTCCGCTTGCGGGAGAAGCTGGCGGGCGGCGCCCGACAGATGAGGGGTCGCACCGACCGTGGTGAAGGACGAACGGTCTCAGTTCTCGCCCCGGCCGCCGCCGTGCAGCGTGAAGAGCTGCAGGGTCCTGAGGCGGGCCAGCTTGGCGGCGTCGGAGTTGTAGTCGGCTCGCCGGTCCGAGACGAAGCCGTGGCCGGCGTCGTACTGGTAGATCGGGATGTCGGGCCAGGCGTCGGCGATCGCTTCCACGGTGGCGGGCGGGATGGTCGGGTCGCGGCGGCCGAAGTGCAGGATGATCGGGCAGCGCGGCGCCTCGGCGAGCAGCTCCGGGATGCGCCGGCCGTAGAAGCTGGAGGCCGCCGCCACGCCCTCGCAGCGGCAGGCCGCCAGCCAGGTCGCCGCGCCGCCCCAGCAGTAGCCGGCGACGAACACCGGCGGCTGCAACGCCGCGACGCAAGTCGCGAGATCGCCCGCCACCTCGTCCCAGGGCGCAGCCTCGGAGTAGCGGCGCGCGGCCGCCACATCATCGCCGGTGTAGCCGGACTGGAATCCCGGCTGCTGGCGATCGTACAGCGACGGCGCGATGGTCTCGTAGCCGTCCTCGGCGAAGCCGTCCGCCAGCTCGCGGATGTGGTCGGTGACCCCGAAAATCTCCTGGATCAACACGAGACCGCCGCGGCGCGCGTCATCATGCGGGGCGCGGTAGGCGCCGAAGCCGAAGCCGTCCTCGCGGCTGGTCAGCTGGATGGTCTCGCCCATCGGCCGCGCTCCGGTCAGGCGCGTTCGAAGAGTTCCAGCGTCCGTTGGCGCGCCAGCTCTGCGCTGCCGGCGGCGTGACGCTCGGGATCCTCGTTGTTGAAGCCGTGGCCGGCGTCCTCGTAGATGTGGACCGGCACGCTCGGGTTGGCGGCTTCCACCGCCGCCTTCACCGCGTCGGCCGGGATGCCGGCGTCCAGGCGCCCGAGATGGACGATGGTCGGGCACATCGGCTTCAGCGTCGCATTGGCCTGCACCATCGAGCCGTAGTAGCTCGACGCAGCGGCCAGCCCGCCCACCTCGCCGGCGGCGATCCACGCGTAGGAGCCGCCGTAGCAGTAGCCGACGATGCAGACCTTGCCGCGATCCTTCAGGTAGTCGCGGCAGGCGGCGATGTCGGCCAGCACCTGCTCGCGCGGCGTCGCCATGGCGTGGCCGATGCCGGCGCGGATGCCGTCCTCGTCGTGGTGGGCCACGAAGCCCGGCTCGCGCCGCTCGTAGAGCGCCGGCGCCACCGCCTCGTAGCCGAGCGAGGCCCAGCGATCGACGTCGCGCTTCACGTGCTCGTCGATGCCGAAGATCTCCTGGATGACGATGACGCCACCCTTGCGCTCGCCCGACGGCGCGGCGTGGTAGGCTGGGAACTCGAAACCGTCCGCCGCCACCGACTTGATGCTGATCGTCTCGCCCATGGCGCGCTTCCCTCTGCCGAGCCGTTTTCGTAGCGAGGCCGGCGCGATCAGCGCAACGCGGGCGGATGGGCGCCTAGACGTTGAAGCGGAAGTGCATGACGTCGCCGTCGCGCACGACGTAGTCCTTGCCCTCGGAGCGCAGCTTGCCGGCCTCGCGGGCGCCCGCCTCGCCGTTCAGCGCGCACGTAGTCGTCGTAGGCGATGGTCTCGGCGCGGATGAAGCCCTTCTCGAAGTCGGTGTGGATGACGCCGGCCGCCTGCGGCGCGGTGGCGCCGACCGGGATGGTCCAGGCGCGCGACTCCTTGGGGCCGGCGGTGAAGTAGGTCTGCAGGCCGAGCAGCGCGTAGGCCTCGCGGATCAGCCGGTTGAGGCCGGGCTCGGTAAGGCCCAGCGTCTCCAGGAACTCGGCGCGCTCGTCGGGGTCCAGCAGGGCGATCTCGCTCTCGATCTTGGCCGAGATCACCACCGCCTTGGCGTTGTCGCGCCGGGCGCGCTCGGCGACCAGCTCGGAGAGCGCGTTGCCGTGCTCGGCCGAGGCCTCGTCGACGTTGCGACGTAGAGCGCCGGCTTGGCGGTCAGAGCTGCAGCATCCGCCAGGCCTTCTCGTCGTCGGCGGGCGACCTTGGCGGCGCGGGCCGGCCGGCCGGCGTTGAGCTCGGCCAGCGCCAGGTTGGCCAGCCCGAGCGTCGCGACGCTCTCCTTGTCGCCGCCCTTGGCGCGCTTCTCGAGGTTGCCCACGCGCTTTTCCAGGCTCTCCAGGTCGGCCAGCATCAGCTCGGTCTCGATGATCTCGAGGTCGGCGATCGGGTCGACGCGGCCCTCGACGTGGGTGACGTCGGTCGTCCTCGAAGCAGCGGGCGACGAAGGCGACGGCGTCGCAGTCGCGGATGTGGCGAGGAACTGGTTGCCGAGGCCCTCGCCCTTGCGAGGCGCCGCGCACCAGGCCGGCCACGTCGACGAAGTTGATCCGCGCCGGGATGATCTCCTTCGACTTGGCGATCCGCGCCAGCGCCTCCAGGCGCGGCTCGGGCACCGCCACGTCGCCGACGTTGGGCTCGATGGTGCAGAACGGATAGTTCGCCGCCTGCGCCGCCGCGGTCTGGGTCAGGGCGTTGAACAGGGTCGACTTGCCGACGTTCGGCAGGCCGACGATCGCGACTTTGAGGGCCATGGGTCCTTCGGGCTTTCAGGCGAGCCGAGCGAGATCGTGCCCGCGGCGCTCTAAGTCAAGCGCATCGGCGCTAAGCCCGCGCCAGCGCCTGGGCCGCCAGGTCGCGCCAGGGGCGGCTCTCGCGGCGGAACTGCGGGTTGGAGCGCTCGATGCGGCGGTCGATTTCGGCGAGGCTGTCGGCCGCCTCCGACTTGCGGCCGGTGTGCGCGAGGAACGCCGCGTAGCGGGCCAGCGCCTCCAGGCCCGGCAGTCGGCCGGCCGCCCACTGGTAGGCGACGTCGGCCTCCTTGTAGTGGCCGAGCGCCTCGTAGACCCGGGCCTGGGCGAGCGCGGTCGCGGGGCTGCGGGTGGCCTGTTCCTGCACGAGCTTGTCCACCAGCGGCAGCGCCTCGTTGGCGCGGCCGAGCTCGATCAGCGCGTTGGCGCGGCCGAGCAGCAGGGTCGGATCGTCGGCGTGGATGCCCTGCGCGGCCTCGGCGTAGAGCTGCTCGGCCTCGGCGTGGCGGCCGAGCGCGGCGGCCGCGGCGGCCAGCCGCATGCGGTTGTGCACGGTGGTGGTATCGGCCATCGCGGCCTTGGCGGTGCGGTACTCGCGACCGGGATCGATGGCGTCGCGCGCCGCCATGCCCATCCGCTTGGCGCGCGTGCCGCCCACCATGTCCGGGATCACCACGGCGGCCAGATAGACGAGGCTGCCCAGCACCGGGATGAACAGGATGACGAAGATCCAGAAGATCTGCTGATTGGTCCTGACCACGTGCACGCACAGCACGATCGAGACCAGCAGGGAAAGAAGACCACCCCCGAACAAGGGCATCAGAATTGGCTCCGGCAAGCCCGCCGCCCTGCAGGCCCGGGCGTTATGTCTCGCAGGCGCTGGCGCGGGTCAATCGTCGCCCTCGCCGCGCGCTTTCGCTCTGGGATCGAGCTTCGGCGCCGGCGCCAGGCGCAGCACCTCGGCCTGGTAGCGCTCGTCCTCGCCGGCGGCCAGCAGCGGCAGCGCCTCGGCGCAGGCCTCCAGCAGCGGCCTCACCCAGTCGGCGATCTCCGCCTTGCTGAAATCGGAGAGCACGTGGTTCATCACCAGGTCCTTGTGGCCCGGATGGCCGGTGCCGAGCCGCGCGCGGCGGAACTCCGGCCCGATGTGCGCGGCGATCGAGCGCACCCCGTTGTTGCCCGCCGCGCCGCCGCCGGTCTTCATGCGAAAGCGCCCCGGCGCGAGGTCGATCTCGTCGTAGAACACCACCACGTCGGCCGGCTCGGCCTTGTAGAAGCGCATGGCCGCGGCCACCGCATCGCCGCTGCCGTTGTAGAAGGTCTGCGGGCGCAGCGTCAGCGCCTTCACCGGACCGCCGGGGGTGGGGATCTGGCCCTCCGCGGCCAGGCCGTTGAAGCGGGCGCGCTCCGGCGAGAAGCCCCAGCGCAGGCCGATCACCTGCATCGCCGCAAAGCCGATGTTGTGGCGGTTCTTGGCGTATCGGGACTCGGGATTGCCGAGCCCGGCGAGGATCAGCATGGCGGCCTCGTCCGCCGCCACTCAAAGCCGCGGCGGCTATTGCTCTTCGGTCGCCTCAGCGGCCTGCGTCTCGCCGCCTTCGGCGCCCTCGGCCGTCGCCTCCTCTTCCTCGGACTGCAGCGCCGAAGAGGTGGCGATCGAAGCGACAGTCGCCTCGCGCATTTGGGCGACCAGTTCGACGCCTTCCGGCAATGGCACGTCGACGGCGCGGATCGCATCGCCGATTTCCAGGCCGGTCAGGTCGACGATCAGCGCCTCGGGAATGGCGTTGGCCGGCGCCATCACGTCCAGCGCGTGGACGTTGATGTTGAGCACGCCGCCGCGCTTGATGCCGGGCGAGAGCTCCTCGTTGCGGAAGTGCACCGCCACGGCGATGCGGATCAGCTGGTGCGCCTCGACGCGGTAGAGGTCGAAGTGGGTGGGCTCGTCGGTGACCGGATGGAACTGGACGTCCTTGGCGATGACCGGCTGGGTTTCCTTGCCGTACTTCAGGGTCACCAGGTGGCCGAGCAGCTTGCCGGTGTAGAGCGCCTTGCGGAAGTCGACGCCGCGCACGGCGATCGAGACCGGCTCCTGCTTGCCGCCGTAGAGCACGCCCGGCACCTTGCCTTCGCGCCGCGCCGCACGGGCGCCGCCCGAGCCAGCCCGCTCACGCACTTCGACGTTCAGAACAATCTCGGCCATCGCCTTGCCTCAAATGCGAACCGCCGCGCAGGTGTGCCGCACGGCGAGACGACCCGCATCAAAGCGGGGTCGGAAAAAGGGTGCGGCTAGATACACGCCTCGGCCCAGCGATGCAACGTCGCCGCCGATGCAGGCGCCTCAGGTCTTGCGGTGGTGGTGGTGGGTGGGCGCCGGGGCTGTCCGGACCGGCGGCACAGCGAACGGCTTGACGGCAATGTCGATCGGCACCGCGCCGCCCGCGCTGATCACCGCGCAGGCGCCGGTGTCCTTCATCGCATGCTGGCCGAGGCAGAAGACGTCCTCATAGTTCGGCCGCGCCACCGCCAGGCACTCGAACAGCGAGAGCTTGGCCTCGGACAGGCAATGATCGAGGTAGTAGTCATCGGTCAGCCAGCCGAGCCGCGGCGCGGCGTCGTCGTCGGCCTGGCCGATGGAGGCCAGCGCCGCCAGCGCCACCGCGCGGACCACGAGGGCGGTGTAGCGCCCGGAGGCTGGGTCGATCGGGGCGGCCCCCGGCGACTCTCCGCCGACCATCAGGTAGAGCCTCTGCGTTTCACTGCCCGGCGAAGATCGCGGCGAGTTGGAGAGCCGCTTCACGGTCTCGGCGCGTTCGTCGAGATCGGGCACAGCCTGCAGCGACCAGGGCTCGTGCTGAATGCTGTAGGCGGCCAGCTTGACCGAGTTTCCGGCGTCGAAGAGCCGCATGCCGCCGCTGACGATTGCCTGCTTGGCGATCCCGACCGCTCTGGCGCTGTCGGCGAACTCCAGCGCCGCCTTCGGATTGCCGAAGATCTTGGCGACCAGGGCGTAGCGCGCCTCCGGCGTCGCGCCGGCGCGCCGTACGTCGGCCACGAAGGCCTCGTCGGTCAGAACGGCGATCGCCGCGTAGGCCACCAGGCCGACGCGCAGCTGCCGGGGCTCGTAGGCCGAGGCCGCCCGCAGCGACTCGCCGACGTTGTCTGCGTCGGTGAAGGCTGGCGAGATCGAGGCGGCCCGATGCATGTAGTCGTCGTAGGCGCCAGCGGCGGCCACGAAGCTGCTGGCCATCGACACGTCAGGCATCGGCGGCGGCGGTGGCGGCATCGGCGGCGCCTCGACCACCGGCGGCCGGCGCGCCAGCGCGGGCGCCGCGCTGGCCATCGCGGCCAGCCCGACCATGCCAGCGATAAGACCCAGCCTGGCGACGCGAACGAACTGCATTGACCTCACTCAATCCTTCCAGCCGGGCGATTCGCCCGCGGACGACTTCTAGCATGCGGGCAGGCTTGGCGGGACGCGACACTCAGGCAAGGCCGGGGGAGCGCGCCGCCGAGGCTTCAGTCGAACAGCTTGGAGACCGATTCCTCGTTGGCGATCCGCCGGATCGCCTCGCCGATCAGGTTGGCGCAGGTGACCTGGCGGATCTTGTCGCAGGCCGCCACGCTGGTCGGTCGCCTCGATCGAAGTCGGTGATGACCAGTTCGGTCAGCGCCGAGCCGGTCACCCGCTCCACCGCGCCGCCCGAGAGCACCCCGTGGGTGACGTAGGCCGAGACGCTGGCCGCGCCGGCGTCGATCAGCGCCTCGGCCGCGTTGCAGAGCGTGCCCGCCGAATCGACGATGTCGTCGAACAGGATGCAGCGGCGGCCCTTCACGTCGCCGATGATGTTCATCACCTCGCGAGACGCCCGGCGCCGGCCGGCGCTTGTCGACGATGGCGAGGTCGGCGTTCAGCCGCTCGGCCAGCGATGCGCGCCCGCGACGACGCCGCCGACGTCCGGCGAGACGATCATCAGCTCGTCGACGTTGCGCTCGTGGCGGCGCACGTCGGCGTCCATCAGCGGCGTCGGCAAGCAGGTTGTCGGTGGGGATGTCGAAGAAGCCCTGGATCTGGCCGGAGTGCATGTCCATCGTCAGCACCCGGTCGGCGCCGGCGCGGGTGATCAGGTTGGCGACCAGCTTGGCCGAGATCGGCGTGCGACCGCCGGTCTTGCGGTCCTGCCGGGCGTAGCCGAAGTAGGGCATCACCGCGGTGATCCGCCGCGCCGAGGCGCGCGCCAGCGCGTCGATGCAGATCAGCAGCTCCATCAGGTTGTCGTTGGCCGGATAGCTGGTCGACTGGATGACGAACACGTCCTCGCCGCGCACGTTCTCCTCGATGACGACGAACACCTCGTTGTCGGGAAGCGGCGGATGTTGGCCTTGGTCAGCGGCAGGTCCAGCACCCGGGCGATGGCCTGCGGCGAGGCGATCGGTTGGAGTTGCCGGCCAGCAGCTTCATCGATCGCGCCTTCCGTCCCCGCCTCGCGACGGCTTCTAGCAGCGCGGCAGGCTGGAGCAAGGGCGGCCCGGCTGCGCTACGGCTGCGGCGAATGAGCGCGTCGCCTCGAGATGCAGCTGCGATCGGGCCGGACGACCTCGCGCCGGCTGGCGGCGGTCGATGCCCGGACTGGCGATCGATCCCGGCGCGCAAGTCGCACATCGCGCGAACTGCTCGGCCATGGGCTGAGCTGGGCGGCGCGTCGAGGCGGCGACGCCGGTCGGCTTCGCGGTCGTCACCCGCCACTTCTACGGCTACCCGTTGGTCGACCTCGTCGTCGTCGCCGAGCGGCACGGCGCCGCGGGGCCGGGTCGGCGCTGATGGCGCACTGCGAGGCCACGCACGACGCCGACCGCATCTTCACCTCGACCAACGAGAGCAACGCGCCGATGCGGCGCGCTGCTCAGCCAAGGCCGGCTTGGCTGGCAGCGGCGTCGTCTACAACCTCGACCCGGGCGACCCGGAGCTGATCTTCGTCAAGCTGCTCAGAGCGTGAGCTGATCGCCGACAGCAGCCGGCCGTAGTCGCCCTCGCCGCGGTGCACGGCGCGGCGGTTGGAGAAGAACCGCTCCTCGTCGGCGAAGGTGTCGCGGCCGGTCCACTCGGCGCTCGGCGACGCCGGCGGCGGCCAGCCGGACGAGCACGAAGCCCGGCAGGTCGAACAGGCGCTTGTCGGCGCTGGCGCCGGGCGCGAAGAACCGCGCGTTGGCGCCGTCGGCGGCGGCGAACGCTCCAGGAACTCCAGCCCGACCTCGTAGGAGGCCGGGCCGATGCAGGGGCCGACCGCGGCGACCATCCGCGCCGGCGATCGCGCCCAGCGCCACCATGGCCTCGACCGCCGCGCCGACGACGCCGCGCCAGCGCGCCGCGCCAGCCGGCATGGACGGCGGCGACCACGCGCGCCTCGGGGTCGGCGATCAGCACCGGCGCGCAGTCGGCGGCCAGCGCGCCGCAGACGCAGCGCCCGGCGTGCGCGGTGACCAGCGCGTCGCCCTGCGGCCGCGCGTCGCCGAACGGCGCGTCGACGGTGAGCGCGCGTGGCGGAGTGGATCTGGTAGGCGGTGGCAGAGCTCGGCCGCCGTCCGGCCCAGCGCGGCGGCCGCGCGGGCGCGGTTCTCGGCCACGTGCGCGGCATCGTCGCCGGAGCCGCGGCCGGCGTTCAGGCTGGCGAAGAGGCCCTCCGAGACGCCGCCTTGCGCGCGTGAAGAAGGCATGCCGCACGCCCGGCAGCGCCGCCAGCAGCGGCGAGGCGATGCGTCGGAGCGTCGCTCATGTGGTCCTCCTCGAACGCCGGCGGCGCCGGCGCCGGTCCAGATCGCGGCAGCCTTGAACAGCTCGCCCATCTGGTCGGCGCGATCAGCCGCTGCAGCTGCCGCGCGACCACGTCGGCGCGGTCGGGCCGGGCGCGCGGCAGCGCCGCGGCGCGCGTCTCGATCCCGAGCCGGCGCAGAAACTCGCTCTGGGTGAGCAGGCCCGCCGCTCGCCCCGGCGCCCCGCGCGGCCCGCAGCACGGCCGGGAAGTCGGCATGCACGGTGAGGTCCGCCTCGCCGGGCGCGGCAAGCGGGCAGACCTTCCGGTGCCGCTGGCAGCGCCTGCAGCGTGTCGCCGGAGCCGGGCTCGGCGCGGCCGTAGTCGATCAGCAGCGCCGCGCCGCCCTGGCGCGCGAGCCGGCCGCGCCAGCTCGGCGGCGAAGGCTTCCTGGGCCGGCGAACGCTCGACCACCGCGCCGACGGGCGCCCCTTCCGGCGGCGTCCGCGAGCACGGCGGGGCGCAGGCCGAACGCCAGCGCGCCGTCGATCGCCCAGCCCCACCACCCGCTCGGCCCAGCCGGTCGGCGGTGCGCTGGAACTGCGCGGGCCGGCAGGCAGTCGAGCAACTCGTTGGCGACGAGCAGCAGCGGCGCGTCGGCCGGCAGACTCGTCGAGCGCGCTCGACCCAGCGCGGCGCGGCGTCCGCCAGCCGCTCGGCCTGCCGCTCGCGCAGCGGCCGCGACGTCTCGACCAGCCAGAGCTCCGCGCCGCGCCAGGAACGCCGGATCGAGCCGGGCGGCGCGCAGCGCGTCCGCCATCAGCGTCCCGTCGCCCGGCCCGGCTTCGACCAGCAGGAAGCGCGCCGGCGCGCCCAGCCCGCGCCAGGTCTCGACCAGCCAGAGCCCGATCAGCTCGCCGAACATCTGCGAGACCAGCGGCGCGGTGATGAAGTCGCCCCGCTCGCCCAGCGCCGGCCGCGTCGCGTAGTAGCCGTCGATCGGATCGTGCAGGCAGCGGGTCATGAAGGCGGCGACATCGATCGGCCCGCCGCCGCGATCTCGGCCTGCAGCCGGTCCTTCAGGCTCATGCCGACTGCGGCGCGGCCGGCGTCGGCGGCGCGCGGCTGTGGAGCGCCCACCAGATCAGCGCGGTCGCCAGCGAGGATCATCGGGATCGAGAGCATCATCCCCATGGTCAGGCCGAGCGGGAAGTTCGGCATGCCGAGGTCGGGGTTGCGGACGTTCTCCAGCGCGATGCGGATCGCCCCGTAGCCGATCAGCCAGAGCCCGGTCGTCGCGCCCGGCCGCTGCAGCCACTTCAGCCGGTGCGTCGCGAAGCGCAGCACCAGGAACAGCACCACACCCTCCAGCGCCGCCTCGTAGAGCTGGCTCGGATGGCGCGGGACCATCGACCTCGGCCGGGCAGGCGCCGCCGTTCTCCTGGCGCGATGTGCGTGGTTGCAGAACACCATCCCCCAGGGGACGTTCGTCGGCCGGCCCCAGAGCTCGCCGTTGACGAAGTTGGCGAGGCGCCCGAAGAACTGGCCGATCGGCTCGCAGGCGGCGACGAGGTCGGCGACGCCGAGCAGGCACGAGGCGGTTGGCGCGGGCGAAGCCGATCAGGGCCAGGCCGACGCCGATCGCCGCGCCGTGGAAGCTCATGCCGCCGTGTCCAGATCTCGAAGACGATCGAGCGGGTGGGCGAACAGGTCGGCTCGCTGGTCGGGGCTGACCAGCATGTAGAACAGGACGTAGCCGATCCGCCCGCCGAGGATGACGGCGAACGTGACCCAGAGGATCAGGTCGTCGAGCTGGGCCGGCGTCGCGGTCGGCATCCTTGTCCGCCCCAGGCTCGGGTTCCTCACCAGCGCCACGCAGTAGCGCCAGCCCAGGAGGATGCCGGCGATGTAGGCCAGCGCGTACCAGCGGATGGGGAACGGCCCCAGGGTCAGCGAGCCGAGGTGGAACGCTGGAACCGCGAACACCACCGGGTCGAAGTCGGGAAACTGCAGGGCCAAGCCTGACCACTCCTTGGGCGGCGGCGACACGTCGCCGCGTTCCCTAGCGGACAAGTCCTTAGCTTTCACCCGCCCTTTCCCATATAGGGGGCCGATGCAGAGCCAAAATCCGTTCGTGGACGAGCTCACGAAGGCTGCGAACGCCGCCGTGGGGCTCGCGCAGGCTGCCGGCGAGGAGGCGAAGGCCGCGTTCCGCTCCGGCGTCGACCGCATGGCCACCGACATGGACCTGATCCGCCGCGACGAGTTCGAGGCGCTGAAGGCCGAGGTCGCGGCGCTGCGCGCCGAGCTGGCCAGCCTGAAGGCGGCCGGCCAGGCGAGCGCAGCTGAAGCGCGGAATTGCTCGCCCTCAGCATGAAGCGGCTTGAGACGCCGCCCGCGAAGCAGATTAGGCTCTCGTCTCCGGTCGGCGCTCCGCCGGCGGCTGGACGGCTTGACCAGAGGTCCCATGGACATCCCCCATCCGGAAGAAGACGACGTGATGATCGCCCTCGACCCCCTGGACGTGGTCGAGCGCGTGCTCACGGCCGAGAACCTCAGCTTCGACCGCACCGAGGACGGCGATCTGGCTTTCACGCTGACCGGCGACTGGAAGGACTACGAGCTGTGGTTCGCCTGGCGGCCGGAGGCCGACTGCCTGCAGCTGTGCCTCTCGATCGACCGGCGCGCCGGCAAGGCCCAGCGCGCCGGCGCCTGCGAGCTCACCAACCTGGTCAACCAGCGCGTCTGGGTCGGCCACTTCGAGGTCTGGAGCGACGACGGCGAGGTGGTGTTCCGCCACGCCATGGCGCTGCCCGAGGGCGAGCGGCCGACGCTGGCGCAGGCCGCCTCGATGATCGACGCGGCGATGGAAGCGGCCGACCGCTTCTATCCGGCCTTCGACTTCCTGCTGGCCGCCGGCAAGTCGCCCGACGAGGCGATGGCCGCCTGCATGTTCGAGACCGTCGGCCAGGCCTGACGGCCGCAAGGCGACGATGACGCCGATCCTGCTCCTCGGCGCCGGGCGGATGGGCGGCGCGCTCATCGCCGGCTGGCGGCGCGCGGACGCGTTCGCGCCCGCCGACCTGATGGTCCGCGATCCCGACGCCGGGGCCTGCGGCGCTGGCGTCAGGCGCGCGATCTGCATCCGACCCGCGAGCGAAGAACTTTCGCGCTCGGACCGTGGTGTTCGCCGTCAAAGCCGCAGGATCTGGCGCGAGGTCGCCGCCGAGGTGGCGCGACGCTCTGGCGGCCGACGCGGTGATCGTCTCGGTGGCGGCCGGCGTCGGGACGGCCGATATCGCCGCGGCGTTCGGCGGCCGGCGCGTCGCCCGCGTGATGCCGACCACCGCCGCGGCGATCGGGCAGGGGACGGCCAGCGTCTACTCGGCCGATCCCGAGGCCCGCGCCCGCGCCCACGCGCTGTTCGCGCCGGTCGGCGACGGTGGTCGACCTCGCCGACGAGGACCTGATGCACGCGGCGACCGCCGTCTCCGGCTCGGCGCCGGCCTATCTCTACGCCTTCGTCGAGGCGCTGCAGGCCGCCGGCGTGTCGCTGGGCCTGCCACCGGCCGCCGCCCGCGACGCTCGCCCGCGCCACCATCGCCGGCGCCGCGGCGCTGATGGCCGAGAGCGGCGAGGACGCCGGCGGAGCTGCGCCGCCAGGTCACCTCGCCCGGCGGCACCACCGAGGCGGCGCTGAAGGTGCTGATGGGCGAGGGCGGGCTTGGCCCGCTGCTGAAGGCGGCCGCGGCGGCGCGCGTCGCGCGAACTGGGCAGCTAATCCGCTCGTCCCCGCGAGAGCGGGGACCCAGGCTTTTTCTGCAAGCTCCGCGTGACATAAAACGCCTGGGTCCCGGCTTTCGCCGGGATGAGCGGGTGGATAAAGGGAGGACATGACGGACGAGCCCGACATCCTGGACCGGCCCTCGACGCCGCCCTGGCGCTGGCAGCGGAGCGGCCGTGGCGCGAGGTGTCGCTGCGCGAGATCGCCGAGCGGGCCGGCGTCGACTTCGCCGCAGCTCTACGCCAAGGCGCCCGCCAAGCCGCTGCTGGTGCTGCGCCTCTCGCAGCGGCTCGATCGCGCCGCGCTCGCCACCGCCGCCACGCCGTCGGACGACGTCCACGACCGCCTGTTCGACGCCGCCATGGCGCGCATCGAGGCGATGGAGCCGCATCGCGACCGCGCTGATCTCGATGGCGCGCGGCGACGGCGCGATCACGCTGGCGCCGCACTTCCCGCTCACCGCCCGGGCGATCCTGGAAGCGGCCGGCGTCACCGCGACACCGCCACGCCTCGCGGCCATGTCGCTGGTCTGGGCGCGCGTCGTGCAGGTCTGGCGCGACGACGAGGGCGCGCTCAACCGCACCATGGCCGAGATCGACAAGCGCCTGAAGCAGATGCGCACCCGCCTCGGCCGCATCGGCGCGGGGTTCTAGCTAGCCCGGCAGGCGCAGCACGGCGCGCAGGCCGCCGAGCGGGGAGCGGTCGAGGGTTACCTCGCCGCCGTGGCCGCGGGCGACGTCGCGGGCGATGGCGAGGCCGAGGCCGACGCCCTTCTCGTTCTGGTTCCGCGCCTCGTCGAGCCGGCCGAACGGCGTGAACGCCTCCTCGAACCGCTCGGGCGGGATGCCCGGGCCGTCGTCGTCGACGGTGATCTCGACCCCGCCGGCCGGCGTCGCGTGGCGCGGCCAGCGCGACGTGCTCGCCGTGCGCGGCGGCGTTCATCACCAGGTTGGAGAGCGCGCGCTTGATGGCGTTGGGGCGCACGGTGGCGGCCAGCCCGGCGTCGGCGTCGACCGCACCTCGGCGCCGGCGCGCACCGCGCCCTCGCTGACCTCGCCCAGCAGCGGCGCCGACGTCGACGCGCTCCAGCGCCTCGCCGCCCTCGCCGCGGGCGAAGGCCAGGTACTCGTCGATCATGTGCTCCATCTCGGCGAGGTCGCGCTTCATCGCCTCGACCCGCGCGCCGGGCTCGGCCAGCGCCAGCTCCAGCTTCAGCCGGGTGAGCGGGGTGCGCAGGTCGTGGCTGACCGAGGCCAGCAGGGTGGTGCGCTGGTCGACGTAGCGCTGGATGCGGTTCTTCATGGCCAGGAACGACTGGCCGGCCTGCCGCACCTCGCGCGCGCCGTAGGGCTTGAACGGCACGTCGGCGCCGCGCGCCGAACGCCTCGGCCGCGCCGGCCAGCCGCTCGATCGCGCGCACCTGGTTGCGGATGAAGCAGCACCGCCACGGCGGTCAGCAGCACGCGTCGCCAGCGTCAGCCAGAAGATGAAGCTGTAGGCCTGGGTGGCGAAGGCGCGGTCGCGCGGGGCGATGATGCGCAGCACCCCGTCCGTCACCTTGACCCGGATGTCGACGTAAGCCGGGGTAGCGGGTGGTGTCGAACCAGTAGGGCGCGTCGATGCGGTCGGACAGCGCCTGCTCGAGCGCCCGGTCGATGCCGAACAGGGCGAAGTGGCGCTTGACCGGCAGCTTGCCGTTCGGCTGCAGGATGATCGACAGGTCCAGCGACTGCTCGGCGCGGTCCTCCAGCCGCTTCAGGCCGGCCGGCGTGGGATCGGCCTCGTAGCCCTGGATGACCCAGGCGATGTCGCCGGCCAGGCCCTCGGTCAGGTGGCCGTTCACCTGCTGCCAGTAGCTGTCGAAGAAGATCCAGGTCACGAGACAGCTGCATCAGCGCGATCGGCAGCACGATGATCAGCAGGCTGCGGCCGAAGAGGCTGGTCGGCGCGCGCCGCTTCAGCATGCGGAAGAACGAGGGGATGCGCAGGTTCATCGCGCGGCGCCGTCAGGTGTCCGGCGCCAGCATATAGCCGATCCCGCGCACGGTCTGGAGATAGCGGGGGTTCTTCGGATCATCCTCGATCTTGCGCCGCAGACGCGTCACCTGGATGTCGACGGCGCGGCCGGCGGCCTCGGCGTTCTGGCGGGCCAGCTCGAAGCGGTCGACCGGCGCGTTGGCGGCGAGCGCCAGTTGGCGCAGCAGCTGGGTCTCGCCCTCGGTGAGCCGCACCGACGCGTCGTCCCGCCAGAGCTCGCCCCTGGCCGGATCGAAACTGCAACGGCCGAGCGGAATGCGCCCACCGGCGGCGCGCGCGGCGCGGCGCGGCGCAGGATCGCCTCGATCCTGCAGCGCCAGCTCCGCAGGCTCGAACGGCTTGCCCAGATAGTCGTCGGCGCCCAGCGACAGGCCGGTGATGCGATCGTCCGGCTCGCCGCGCGCGGTGAGGATCAGCATCGGCGTGCGGCCGGTCTCGCCGGGCCGGCCGCGCAGCCACCTGGCGAAGGTGAAGCCATCCTCGCCGGGCATCATCACGTCCAGCACCAGCAGATCGAAGGCCAGCTGCTCCACCAGCTTGCGCGCCGCCGCGGCGTCGGGCGCGACCGAGACGCGGAAGCCGGCGCGGGCCAGGTACTCCTGGATCAGCCCGCGGATGCGGTCGTCGTCGTCGACCACCAGCAGGTGCCGCCGCTCGCGTCGCCACGGCGCTCATCGGGGCCAGGCTCATCGCAGGAGGCTCACGTTGACGACGCAGCCCTGGCGCCGTCTAAGGTCCGCTCCGCTCGAAAGGAGGCGGCGATAGCGATGTCACTGGTGCCCATGGACGACCGCGACGGATGGATCTGGCTCGACGGCCAGTTCACGCCCTGGCGCGAGGCCAAGGTGCACGTATTGACCCACGCGCCTGCACTACGCCTCGGCCGTGTTCGAGGGCGAGCGGATGTACGGCGGCGAGATCTTCAAGCTGACCGAGCATACCGAGCGGCTCTTCAAGTCGGCGGAAATCCTCGACTTTTCGATTCCGTTCACGGTGGATCAGATCGACGAGGCTTGCAAGGCGACCTGCGCGATCAACAACCTCGACGACTGCTACGTCCGCCCGATCGCCTGGCGCGGCTCCGAGCAGATGGGCGTCTCGGCCCAGCAGACCAAGATCCACGTGGCGATCGCCGCCTGGGAGTGGCCGAGCTACTTCAAGCCGGAAGAGAAGGCCAAGGGCATCCGCCTCACCTGGGCGAAGTACAAGCGGCCCTCGCCGGAGACCGCGCCCACCGCCTCCAAGGCGGCCGGCCTCTACATGATCTGCACCATCTCCAAGCACGCCGCCGAGCGCGAGGGCTTCTCCGACGCGATGATGCTCGACTGGCGCGGCTACGTGGCCGAGGCGACCGGCGCCAACGTGTTCTTCGTCAGGGACGGGGTCATCCACACGCCGATCCCCGACTGCTTCCTCGACGGCATCACCCGCCAGTCGGTGATGGAGCTGGCGCGCAAGCAAGGGCTTCGAGATCGTCGAGCGGCACATCAAGCCGGAGGAGCTGTCCGGCTTCTCCGAGTGCTTCATCACCGGCACCGCCGCCGAGGTGACGCCGGTGGCGCAGATCGGCGAATACAGCTTCACGCCCGGCAACATCTCGCTGTCGCTGATGGACGACTTCGCCAAGATGGTGCGCCGCGAGCTGGTAACAGCCTGAGCCCTCTCGGCGACGCGGCGACGGCGTCAGACCCTCCAAGAGCACGGCGATCCAGGCGTGGCCTGGATGGACGTGGCGTAGCGTTTCGATCAGCCAGGCGCGTTGCTGCGCGCGTCAGCAAGGGACCAGCGGCGGCGAGGTCGGCCTCGTCCTTCGGGCGCGCGGCCTTGGCCTTGTAGAGCAGCACGCCGTGCGGCTTCAGGTGCGGAATCGGGCCGGGCGAGATCATGAAGTCGGCCGGCGCGCGGATGCGCTCGTCGCGGCGGAAGACCCAGTTGTCCGCGTCCCCCGGCTGCAGCATCACGTCCAGGCGCCAGACCCCGGCGACGGGGTCGTGCACCCAGTTCTGGTAGTTCGGCGGCTCGCAGGTCCGGCCCGCTTCCAGGCGCCGCACCGCGCCATCTCCTGCCTCGTACAGCAGCAAGCCTTGCGCTTCGAGATGCCGGCGGATCAGCGGAAAATCGCCGCGCGGCATGGCGATCTCGAGGTCCTCGTGCTCGCGCGTCTCGCAGCCGATCGCCAGATCGATCGCCCAGCCCCCGACCACGTACCAGTCCGCCGCACAGCCATGCAGGATGGCCGCAGCTTCGGCGGGCGACCACGCGCCCCAGGCTTCCAGCGACGGAGCGTCCGGGTGTGTCGCGGCGTCGGGCAGGGTCATCGCGTCAGCATAGACTGCCCGCGCATCGCAGGCGCTAGGGCGCCAGCCGGTAGCCGCCCGCTTCGGTGATCAGGATCTTCGGGCCGGTGGGGTCGGGCTCGATCTTCTGGCGCAGGCGGTAGACGTGGGTCTCCAGCGTGTGGGTGGTGACGCCGGCGTTGTAGCCCCAGACCTCGGTGAGCAGCTCCTCGCGCGAGATCACCTTCGAGCCGGCGCGATAGAGGTACTTCAGGATGTTGGTTTCCTTGTCCGTCAGCCGGACCTTCTTGCCCTTGGCGTCCAGCAGCAGCTTCGAGGCCGGCCGGAATTCGTAGGGACCGATGCGGAAGACCGCGTCCTCCGACTGCTCGTGGCTTCGGAGCTGCGCGCGGATGTGGGCCAGCAGGACGCTGAACTTGAACGGCTTGGTCACATAGGCGTTGGCGCCCGACTCCAGCCCCAGGATGGTGTCCGAATCGCCCGACGCGGCGGTGAGCATCACCACCGGCGAGGAGACGCCGCTGCTGCGCATCAGCTTCAGCGCCTCGCGCCCGTCCATGTCGGGCAGCTCGACGTCGAGCAGGATGAGGTCGGGGCGCGCCTCCTTGGCGAGCCGCAGGCCCTCGGCGGCGGTCGCCGCGTCCGCGGCGACGAATTCCTCAGTGAGTTCCAGCTGTTCGCGCAGCGCTTCGCGCACGTCCGCGTCGTCGTCGACTATCAGGATGGTTTTTGCGCGCGCCATGGCCTCTCAGCATGCACCGCCACCCCCTTACCGGCTAGTGCCTCGCCCGCTAGGCTTTTTCAATGACCTTCATCGTTCGCGCCGATGGGCTACCGTTCGCCGAACAGCGCCGTGCCGACGCGCACGCTGGTGGCGCCGAAGCGGATGGCGGTCTCGAAGTCGGCGCTCATGCCCATCGAGAGCTTACGAAGGCCGTTGCGGGCGGCGATCTTGGCGGTCAGCGCGAAGTGCGGCCCGGGCGGCTCGTCCGCCGGCGGGATGCACATCAGCCCCTCGAGCGTCAGGCCGAACTCCGAGCGGCAGCGCGCGATGAAGGCGTCGGCCTCGCGCGGGGGTGACGCCGGCCTTCTGCGGCTCCTCGCCGGTGTTGATCTCGACGTAGAGGCGGGGGCTGCGCCCGGCGCGCTGCATCTCGCGCGCCAGCGTCTCGGCCAGCCGCGGCCGGTCGAGCGTCTCGATCACGTCGAAGAAGCCCACCGCCTCGCGCGCCTTGTTGGTCTGCAGCGGGCCGATCAGGCGCAGCTCCACCTGGTCGCGGCGCTCGCTCCAGCGGGCCAGCGCTTCCTGCACGCGGTTCTCGCCGAACACGCGCTGGCCGGCCGCCAGCACCGCCGCGACGCGCAGCTCCGGCTGCAGCTTGGAGACCGCGGTCAGCGCGACGTCGGCCGGGTCGCGGCCTGCGGCGCGGGCGGCGGCGGCCATCCGTTGCAGGATCGCGGTTCGGGCGGCGGCGGCGTCGAAGGGCAGGTCGAGGTTTGACGGGGCGTCGGTCACGGTCGGCTGAGGCGCTCTGGCGATGCGCGCGGACGCTAAGGCCAGCGCGCGTCCGGGGGAAGGCTTTGCCGCGGCTGTTCTTCTTCACCGATCCGGCGCGCGTCGCCGATCCGGAGGCCGCCGTGCGCCGGCTGCCGCGTGGCGCCGGCGTCGTCTATCGCGCGTTCGGCGCGCCGGACGCCGAGGTGCGTGGCCGGCGCCTCGCGCGAATCGCGCGCCGCCGCGGGCTGCTGCTGCTGGTTGGCGCCGACGCGGGCCTGGCGGCGCGAATCGGCGCGGACGGCGTGCACCTGCCCGAGCGCCGCGCCTGGGCGGCCGGCGCGCTGAAGCGCGCGCGGCCCGGCTGGATCGTCACCGGCGCGGCGCACTCGGCCGCGGCGATTGCGCGCGCCCGACGGGCCGGGGCGGACGCGGTGTTCGTCTCGCCGGTGTTCGCCAGCGCCAGCGCCTCGGCCGGCCGGCCGCTCGGAGCGCTGCGATTCGCGCAGCTGGTGCGCGGCGCCGGGTTGCCGGTCTATGCGCTCGGGGGGATCGATGCGGCGTCGGCGCGGCGGATCATGCGCTCAGGGACGGCTGGCTTCGCGGCCGTGGACGCGCTCAGAACTTGAAGGTGGTTTCCAGTCGCACCCGCGGCGCGGCGCCGTCGTTGGTCAGCTTGCGGCCGTCCGGCGTCTGCTCGTCGCCGAGCGAGACCCCGACGCCGGTGCGCACGCCGGGCGCGACGCCATAGTTCAGCCCGATGCGGGTGTCCCGCCACGTCACATCGTGGTCGGACGGTTGCGCCACATCGAGATTGACGCCCCAGCGGCCGGTGCGGTTGTTGAACTGGAAGCTCCGGTGCGGCGGCGGCGGACCAATCTGGTTCTGCTGCGGCGCGAAGTCGTCGTGCTGGGCGAACAGGTCGGCCGTCCCGGCATGCGCGATCTGCGCCGCGCCCGCCATCGCGAGAACCGCAGCCGCCATCAGCGCCAGCCTGTTCGGCCGCACAACCACCTGAACAGCGCCCCTTTCCGTCCTGCGGGATTTATTACGCCCGCTTTGCATCAGTTTGATTAAGGTCCTCGAAGCGAAACGGTCAACCCGGACGCGGGTCGCATCCCGGCCTGCGTGCATTTTGGGCGCCAGCCTGTGGCGTTGTCGCCACGTGATTCCTGTTTGGCGCGGCTTTACCAATGTTATAGACGCGTCTGGCGGGGCGCGATGGCGCATGCGGTCGCTGGGGGCCGCCAATGCATTGGAGTTACGAACGAATGCCCTTCAAGAGTGGGCGGATGGCGCTGGGCGCCCTTCTCGGGCTGTCGGCCTCTGCCTCGTGACGCTTGGCGCCTGCGCCACGCATTCGGCGCCGCCCAAAACGGCGGCCGCGCCTAACGCGATCGGCGTCAACAGCTACCTGTGGCGCGCCACGCTCGACACGCTGGCGTTCATGCCGTTGGCCTCGGCCGACCCCTACGGCGGCGTGGTGATCACCGACTGGTACACCAACCCTGAGAAGCCGGACGAGCGCTTCAAGTGCACCGTCTACATCCTCGACACCCGCCTGCGCGGCGACGCGCTGAAGGTCACGGTGTTCAAGGAGGTCGCGAGCGGCCGGCGGCGGCTGGGCGGCCTCGCAGGCGGCCGACCAGACTTCGGTCGACATCGAGAACGCCATCCTGACGCGGGCGCGCCAGCTGAGGCTGTCCAACCTGCGGGGCGGTTGATCCGCGCGATTCGTTGCGCGCGGGGGCCGGTTCTGGTAAGGCTGACCCATGCGCGACGCCTTTTCAGGCATGCTTCTTCCTCGCCTGGGCCTTAGCCGCCCCCGGGCGTAGCGGCCGCGCGTCACTCTTCGTCGGCCGTCGTCCCGGGGGTTTCTCGAGCGCTCCCCCTAGACCTGCCACGCTGGCGAAGGAATAAGGCCGCCATGCCGCGTTACAATCCGAAGGACGTCGAGCCCAAGTGGCGCGCCGCCTGGGCCGAGGCCGAAGTCTTCCGGCGCCGAGAACGGCTCGACCAAGCCCAAGTACTACGTGATGGAGATGTTCCCCTATCCGTCGGGGCGCCTGCACGTGGGCCACGCCCGCAACTACGCGATGGGCGACGTGGTGGCGCGCTTCAAGCGGGCGCGCGGCTTCAACGTGCTGCATCCGATGGGCTGGGACGCCTTCGGCCTGCCGGCCGAGAACGCCGCCGCCGAGCGCGGCGTCGATCCCGCCGCCTGGACCTACGACAACATCGCCGCTCATGCGCGACGAGCTGCAGCGCCTGGGCGCTGTCGATCGACTGGTCGCGCGAGTTCGCCACCTGCGATCCGGCCTACTACGGCCAGCAGCAGGCCTGGTTCCTGAAGCTGTGGAAGCGCGGGCTGGTCTACCGCAAGGAGGGTCTGGTCAACTGGGACCCGGTCGACATGACGGTGCTGGCCAACGAGCAGGTCATCGACGGGCGCGGCTGGCGCTCCGACGCGCCGGTCGAGCGCCGCAAGCTGAACCAGTGGTTCCTGCGCATCACCGACTACGCCGACGAGCTGCTGGAGAGCCTGAAGACGCTCGACCGCTGGCCCGACAAGGTCCGCCTGATGCAGGAGAACTGGATCGGCAAGTCGAAGGGCCTGCGCCTGACCTTCCCGTTCGCCGACAACCCCGGCGCGGACTTCGGCGACGGCGTCACGGTCTACACCACGCGGCCCGACACCCTTTACGGCGCGAGCTTCGTCGCGCTCGTCGCCCGACCATCCGCTGACCGAGGCGCTGGCGAGCGCCGATCCGCGCGTGGCCGAGTTCGTCGAGGAATGCCGCAAGGGCGGCACCTCGGAGGCCGAGATCGAGACCGCCGAGAAGCTGGGCTTCGACACCGGGCTGCAGGTGGCGCACCCGTTCGACCCGAACTGGCGCCTGCCGGTGTGGATCGCGAACTTCATCCTGATGGACTACGGCACCGGCGCCATCTTCGGCTGCCCGGCGCACGACCAGCGCGACCTCGACTTCGCCCGCAAGTACGACCTGCCGGTCAAGCCGGTGGTGCTGCCGCCCGGCGAGGATCCGGCGACCTTCGCAGGTCGGCGACGAGGCCTATGTCGAGCCGGGCCGCATCTTCAACTCCGGCTTCATGGACGGACTGGACATCGAGGCCGCCAAGGCCGCGGCCATCGAGCGGGTCGAGCGCATGGGCCTGGGCGAAGGCGCGACGGTCTTCCGCCTGCGCGACTGGGGCATCGCCCGCCAGCGCGGCTGGGGCTGCCCGATCCCTGTCGTGCACTGCGGCCGATGCGGGATCGTGCCGGTGCCCGAGGCCGAGCTGCCGGTCGGAGCTGCCCGAGCGGCATGGACTTCAGCCGTCCCGGCAACGCGCTGGCGCGCCACCCGACCTGGAAGCACACCACCTGCCCCGAGCTGCGGCGGCCCGGCCGAGCGCGAGACCGACACGCTCGACACCTTCGTCGATTCGTCCTGGTACTTCGCCCGCTACGCCAACCCCGACGCGCCGAGCCCGATCGACGAGGACGCCGGCCGACTACTGGCTGCCGGTCGACCAGTACATCGGCGGCATCGAGCACGCGGTGCTGCACCTGCTCTACGCCCGCTTCGTCACCAAGGCGCTGCGCGACGAGGGCATGCTGTCGATCGGCGAGCCGTTCGCCGGCCTCTTCACCCAAGGCATGGTCACCCACGAGACCTACCGGCGCCAGAACGGCGAGTGGGTCGGAGCCCTGGCGAGGTCGAGATCACCTCCGAAGGCGCCACGCGCCGCGCGCGGCTGAAGGCCACCGGCGAGCCGGTGACGATCGGCGACATCGAGAAGATGTCGAAGTCGAAGCGCAACGTCGTCGCGCCGGCGGACATCGCCGACACCTACGGCGTCGACGCCGCGCGGCTGTGCGTGCTCTCCGACTCGCCGCCGGAGCGCGACGTGCAGTGGACCGCGGCCGGCGTCAAGGGCGCCTGGCGGCTGGTGAACCGGGTCTGGGCGGAGTTCGACGCTCAGCCGGCGAGCCGCACGCCGACGCCGCACGGCGAGACCGAGCTGCGGCGCGCGACCCACCGAGACGATCAAGCGGTCACCGACGCGATCGAGGGCTTGCGCTTCAACAGCGCCATCGCCCGGCTGCACGCCTTCGTCGGCGTGGTGCGCCAGCGTCCGGAAGGCGCGGGCCGGCCGCGGCGCGAGGCGCTGTCCGCGCTGGCGCGACTGATCGCGCCGTTCGCGCCGCACCTGGCCGAGGAGTGCTGGCAGCGGCTGGGCGAGCGCGGGCCTGGTCGCCGCCGCGCCCTGGCCCGACCTACGATCCGGCGCTCGCCGAGGACGAGGAGCGGGTGCTGCCGGTGCAGATCAACGGCAAGCGCCGCGGCGAGATCAGCGCCGGCGCCGGGCGCCTCGGAGGCCGAGGTGGAGAAGATCGTGCTTGACGATCCGGAGATTGCGCGGCGCCTTGAGGGCCTCAGCATCCGGCGGGTGATCGTGGTCAAGGACCGCATCGTCAACATCGTGGCCGCATGAGGCGCGCGCGCTCTCTCGCGCGGCTCGCAACCGCCCTCGCGCTCGCCGGCGGCGCTGGCGCTGGGCGGCTGCGGCTTCACGCCGCTCTACGCCCAGCCGGGCGTCGCCGGCGGCCTGCAGCACATCGAGGTGGTCGCGCCGCACGGCCGCATCGGCTACCTGCTGCGCCAGAGCCTCGACGACGATCTCGGGCACGCCAAGGGCGAAAAGCCGCTCTACAGGCTGGAGATGGTGCTGACCGAAGGGCGCCAGGCGCACGGCCTCAGCTCCAACGACGTCGCCCAGCGCTACGAGTTCGACCTGAAGGTGGTCTACACGCTGATCGACATCGCCAGCGGCAAACAGGTCCACATCGGCACGGTCTACAGCAACATCAGCTACGACTCGGCCACCCAGCCCTACGCCGGCATCGCCGCGGCCGAGGACGTGCAGGACCGCCTGGCCTCCGACGCCGCCCAGAAGGTCGAGGTGCAGGTCGCCGCCTGGATGGCCGGCCAGCACGCGAGCGAGGCTGGCCGCGTGCTCCTGAACCGCCGCCCCGACGCCGAGCGCTTCCTGGCCAATCCCGACAAGGCGGTGCGCGCCGCGCTGATCTTCGGGCGCGACCTCGGGGTGGTGCGCGAGCGCGGCCAGGAGCTCGCCGCCAAGGTCGCCGAGCGGCCCGACGATCCGTTCGACGTGGCGCTGGTCACCGACGCCGACCTCGACGACGACCCCGGCCGCCTGGTCGACGAGCTGATGGCCTATTCGCTGATGGGCGGGCGCCGGCTGGTGCGCCTGCGGCTCTCCAGCGAGCGCGTCGGGCCGGACCGGCTGGCGGCCGAGGCGCTCGAGCGGCACGCGGCCGGCGACTTCAACCCCGACGCCTTCTTCCTGATCGAGGCCGGCAATCTGGACCGCAACTCCCCGGTGCGCCGCGCCGCCGAGAAGCAGGCCGCCGCGGTCGCCATCCCCTGCTACGAGGACGAGGTCGGCGATCTCGCCCGCCTCACCCGCGAGGCGCTGGCCAAGGACAAGGTGTCGCTCAGCTCCGACGCGCTCGACCTCTTCGTACGCCGCCTGCCGCACGAGCGCGGCGTCGCACGCCGCGAGATCGAGCGGCTGGCGCTCTACCTCGGTCCTGGCAGCGGCACGGTCGGCACGGCCGACGACCTCACCGATTTCCTCGGCGTCGAGCCGGAAGCCTCGCTCGCCGACGCCGCGCAGGACGCCTTCGGCGGCAGGTTGGCGGCGGCGCAGGCCGGCCTTCGGCGCGCCGCGCAGGAGGGCGAAGGCGGGCCCGCCGCGGTTCGCGCCATGAGCCAGCACCTGGCGCGCCTGCGCCGCACCGCGACACTGCGCGCCGCCGGCGCCGAGCTCGCCGAGGCCGCCAAGGCGTCCGGCGTGTTCTGGAAGAACGAGCGGGAGTTCCTGCGCCAGGCCCGCGCCTGGGACCTTGGCCAGCTCGCCGAGGTGCAGCCCGAGCTGCTGGCCGCCGACCGCGCCTGCAAACAGACCGGCGCCCCAGACCACCTGATCGCCGAGCGCCTGGCCCTCGCCATCGCCGCCAAGGCGCGCCGGCTGGGGCTCTGAAGGCTCTCGCCCGATCGGCGCATCTCACGCGACGTAACCTGCGGAGAAGGCTGGACGTTTGGGCCAAGGGCGAGTCTAGATCGGCGCCATGGACCCTGTTCCCGACCTCAGCCGCTCCGTGAAGGGGCTCGCCGTGCTGGTCACCGGCGCGGCCAGCGGCATGGGCCGGGCGACCGCGACGTGTTCGCCCGCGAAGGGCGCGAAAGTGGCGGTGACCGACCGCGCAGCTCGAAGACGCCGAGCGCGGTGGCGGCCGAGATCCGCGCCGAGGGCGGCAGACGCGAACGCCTGGGCGTTGGACGTCGGCGACGCCGACGCGATCGCGCGGCTGATCCCGGAGATCGCCGAGCAGCTTCGGCGGGCTCGACTGCGTGGTCAACAACGCCGGCGTCGGCGGCTTCGCGCCGATCGACGCGGCGAACTACGAGGCGGTCTGGGCGCGGGCGCGTGCCGATCCTGCTCGACCGCCCATCCGCGCATCATCCGCGCCGCGCTGCCCTATCTGCGCAAGTCGAAGAGCCCGCGCATCGTCAACATCGCCTCCACCGAGGCGCTGGGCGCGACGGCCCGGGACTCGGTCTACGCGGCGGCCAAGGCCGGCGTCACGGGCCTGACCCGCGCGCTGGCGGTCGAGCTCGGCAAGGAAGGCATCACCGTCAACTGCATCTGCCCGGGACCGATCAACACCGGGATGACCGCAGGCCATCCCCGAGGCCGACAAGGCGACCTTCGCCGCACCGCCGCACCGCGATGCGCCGCTACGGCGAGCCGGAAGAGGTGGCGCACATCACCGCTCAGCCTCTGCCTGCCGGCCGCCTCCTACATCACCGGGGTGACGATCCCGGTCGACGGCGGGCTGATGGCCCGCAACGCCTGAACGACCAATCACCGACAACGAGCTTTAGGGAAGCAACGCGTGGGCTGGAACTTCGGAGACATCCTCGACGCCATCTCGCCGGTGGTGCCGGCCGACGCGCCGGCCTTCATCCACGGCGAGCGGGTCATCACCTGGGGCGAGGCGACCAAGGCCACCAACAACATGGCGCGCGGCCTGATCGCCCGCGGCGCCAAGCCCGGCGACAAGATCGCGATCTACATGCGCAACCGGCCCGGAATACCTGCTGGCGCTGGCGGCCGGCTTCAAGGCGCGGCTGACCCACGTCAACGTCAACTACCGCTACACGCCCGAGGAGGTCTGGTACATCTTCGACAACTCCGACGCGCAGGCGGTGGTCTATGCCTCGGAGTTCCGCGACGCGGTCGCGCGAGATCCGCCCGCGCCTGCCGAAGGTGAAGACCTGGATCGAGGTCAGCACCGACGGCAAGGTCGCGCCGTTCGCCGAGCGCGTTCGAGACGCTGGCCGAGGAGGGCAACGGCGGCCCGCTCGACATCGAGCGCTCCGGCGACGACCAGTTCTTCATCTACACCGGCGGCACCACCGGCATGCCCAAGGGCGTGATCTGGACCCACAACGACCTGCGCGAGATCACCCTGGCGGCGGCGCGGCGGATGGGTCCGGTGCCGGAGACGCTGGAGGAGCTGGCCGCGCACCACGCCAAGCTCGGCCCCGGCATGCGCACCCTGCCCGCCCCGCCGCTGATGCACGGCACCGGCCTGCTGACCGCCATGGGCGCGATGCTGGGCGGCGGCTCGGTGGTGACGCTGGAGGGCGAGACCTTCGACGCCGAGGAGCTGCTGCGGGCGATCGAGCGCCACAAGCCGCAGTCGATGGCCATCGTCGGCGATAGCTTCGCCAAGCCGATGCTGAACGCGCTGGAGCGCCAACCCGGGCAAGTACGACGTCTCGTCGGTCGCGACGATCGTCTCGTCGGGCGTGATGTGGAGCGTGGAGGTCAAGCGCGGCCTGCTGGAGCACATGCCGGGGGCGATGCTGAACGACGGCTTCTCGTCATCGGAGGCGCTCGGCATGGGCGCCTCGGTGATGACCAAGGGCGGCGAGGCGCCGACCGCCAAGTTCGTGATCGGCGAGCGCTGCAGGGTGTTCGACGAGAACGACAACGCGGTCGAGCCCGGCTCGGGCGTGCCCGGCATGGTGGCGATCAGGGCCGCCGAACCCGCTCGGCTATTACAAGGACGAGGAGAAGACCGCGCGCACCTTCCGCACCATCGCCGGCGTGCGCTACTCGATCCCCGGCGACTGGGTGATCGGTCGAGGCGGACGGCTCGCTGACCCTGCTCGGCCGCGGCAACGCCTGCATCAACACCGCCGGCGAGAAGGTCTTCCCCGAGGAGGTCGAGGAGGCGCTGAAGACCCACCCCTCGATCGAGGACGCGCTGGTGGTCGGCGTGCCGGACGAGAAGTGGGGCCAGGCGGTGACCGGCGTCGTCGAGCTGGCCGAAGGGCAGACCTGGACGAGGCGGCGCTGAGGGCGCACGTCCGCAAATCGCTGGCCGGCTACAAGACCCCGAAGCGGATCGTCATTGCCGACCGCAGCTTGCGCGCCGCCAACGGCAAGGCCGACTACCCCGCCGCCAAGGCCGCGGCCGAAGCGGCGCTGGCGGAAGCCTAACCGCCTCCCCTCCGCTCTTCCCCGCGTAAGCGGGGGACCCGGCTTTCTCCGCGCGACCGAACGCGGGCGAAGGAGGAACCACGAAAAACACGAGAAGCACGAACGGCGTGCGCGGCTGGCTCGATGCGTTCGTGTCAGTTCGTGTTTTTCGTGGTTCAAAAAGCCTCGGTCCCCGCTTGCGTGGGGAAGAGCGGGTAGGGCTTGCATGGACACTGACGTCATCGTGGTCGGGGCCGGCAACGCGGCGCTCTGCGCGGCGCTGGCGGCGGCGGAGGCCGGGGCGCGGGTGATGGTGCTGGAGCGGGCGCCGGAGGCCGAGGCCGGCGGCAACAGCCGCTTCACCGCCGGCGCTTTCCGCTGCGTCTACGACGGCGTCGACGACCTGCGGCGCTGATGCCGGACCTCACCGACGCCGAGGTCGCCAGCGCCGACTTCGGGACCTACACCGAAGGCCAGTTCTTCGACGACATGGGGCGGATCACCGAATACCGCACCGACCCGGCGCTCTGCGAGACGCTGGTCACCCGGAGCCGCGACACCATGCGCTGGATGCAGGGCCGCGGCGTGCGGTTCATGCCGATCTGGGGCCGCCAGGCCTACCGGGTGGACGGCCGCTTCAGGTTCTGGGGCGGGCTGACGGTCGAGGCCTGGGGCGGCGGGCCGGGGCTGGTCGAGACGCTCTACCGGCTGGCGCGCGCGGCCGGCGTCGAGATCCGCTTCGGCGCGCACGCCACGGCGCTGATCGCCGACGACGACGGCGTGCACGGCGTGAGGGTGCGGCAAGGCGGGCGGACCGGGGAGCTGCGCGCCAGGGCGGTCGTGCTGGCCTGCGGCGGGTTCGAGTCCAACCCGGAGTGGCGCACGCGCTACCTCGGCCCCGGCTGGGACCTCGCCAAGGTGCGCGGCACGCGCTTCAACACCGGCGACGGCATCCGCATGGCGCTGGACGGCGGGCGCGGCCTCGTCCGGCAACTGGTCGGGCTGCCACGCGGTCGGCTGGGACCGCAACGCGCCGGAGTTCGGCGACCTGGCGGTCGGCGACGGCTTCCAGAAGCACTCCTATCCGCTCGGGGTGCTGCTCAACGCGCGCGGCGAGCGCTTCGTCGACGAGGGCGCGGACTTCCGCAACTACACCTACGCCAAGTACGGCCGCGCGATCCTGGGCCAGCCGGGCCAGTTCGCCTGGCAGGTGTTCGACGCCAAGGTGGCGCCCGCTGCTGCGCGACGAATACCGCATTCGCCAGGCCACGCGGGTGCGGGCCGACACACTGGAAGACCTCTGCGCGAAGCTGGAGGACGTCGACGCCGCCGCCGCGCTGGCGACGCTGCAGGCCTTCAACGCGGCGGTGATGACCGACGTCCCGTTCGATCCCAACGTCAAGGACGGGCGCGGCACGGTGGGCCTCGCGCTTCCGAAGTCGAACTGGGCCAACCCCATCGACACCCCGCCGTTCGAGGCCTTCGCGGTGACCTGCGGGATCACCTTCACCTTCGGCGGCCTCAGGATCGACTCCGAGGCGCGGGTGATCGACAGCGACGGCGCGCCGATCGGCGGGCTCTACGCCGCCGGCGAGCTGGTCGGCGGGCTCTTCTACAACAACTACCCCGGCGGCACGGGCCTGATGGCCGGCGCGGTGTTCGGCAGGATCGCCGGGGCGAGCGCGGGGGCGCCACACTGCGCAGCTTGAACCCTAGGTCGCCAATCGCCACCTGAGGTGGGCCGGTCGGCGTCGCCTCTCGGGGGGCGCCAGGGCCGGCGAGTTGCTTCACCGCGAGGGCTCGTAAATGAACCGTACGCTGCTCTTCGATTCGCCGTTTCTGCTCGGCTTCGATCATACCCGGGCGCTGATCGAGCGGGCCGCCAAGGCGGCGGGCGAAGGCTATCCACCCTACAACGTGGAAGAGCTCGGCGAGGGCCGGGTGCGGATCACGCTGGCGGTGGCCGGCTTCTCCGCCGTGCAGCTGGAGGTGACGCTGGAGGACAACCAGCTGAACATCGCCGGCAAGCGCGAGGGCGCCGAGGGCGAGCGCGCCTACCTGCACCGCGGGCATCGCCGCGCGCGGGTTCGTCCGCTCGTTCATCCTCGCCGACGGCATGGAGGTGGAGGGGGCGAGCCTGGAGCACGGCCTGCTCCACATCGATCTCTTCCGACCCGAGCCCGAGAAGAAAGTGAAGCAAATCCCGATCCGCACTGCGGGCTGAACCAGCCGCGGTTGCGTGCGTTAGTCTAGTCAAGAGGAGGTGGTCGCAAATGACGCCCCATCAGTCTCTCACCCGAAGCCTTTGCCGCGCTCGGCGCGCCTGAACTGGTTTACGTGCGGCCGGTGACCGGCGCCGAAATCTTGGCAGATACGCCGGTCGAACAGATCCGCGGCTTCCACATCGATCCCGAGCAGATCCTCTACGCCCTGCACGGCGCCGATGGCTCGCGCCTGGCGGTGATGAGCGACAAGGAAACCGCGGTCGCCGCCGCCCAGGCCCACGAACTGGCCGTCGTCTCGCTGCACTGACCCTGCGTCGGCGGCGCCCCGGCTCCCCACAGGATTGCATCCGACCGTGATGCGCGCCTAGACTTCCGCGAGGTTGGGTGGGGAGGCTCGCGTGCGCAGCGGGGTTGCAGGTCTGGCCCTGGCGTTTCTGGCGTCAGGGCTTTCGTTTCCGGGACAATCGTCAGCGGCTGATAGTGGCGGGCCGGTCTGGGCGCAGGCGCCGGACCGTTCCGACTGGGCCAAGGCCTATCCCGCCCACGCCGCGCAGGCCGGCATCGCCGGCGCGGTGCAGATGCGCTGCTCGGCGAGCGAGGCCGGCGCCTTGCAGAACTGCGCGGTGGTTTCCGAGTCGCCCAGCGGCCAGGGCTTCGGCGCGGCGGCGCTGTCGCTGGCGAGCGGCATGGAGCTGAAGCCCACCACCGCCGACGGCAAGCCGGTGGCCGGCCGCAGTTTCATCGTGCCGGTGAAGTTCGACCCCGGCGTGCTGAAGGGCGCCACGACGCTCACCAACCCGGATTGGGTGCGGCTACCGACGACGAACGAGCTATGGTCCTATTACCCGTCGCAGGCGTCCTCGAACGGCGGTCGCGCGGTGTTGCATTGCTTCGTGACCAACCGCGGACTCATGGATCGTTGCACCGTGGTCTCCGAACAGCCGACCGGTCACGGCTATGGCAGCGCCGCGCTCGGCATCGGCGGCATCTTCGTGATGCGGCCGATGACGGTCGATGGCCAACCGGTTGGCGGCGCCGAGATCAACATCCCCATCAGGTGGGAAGCCGGCAGCGTGCCACATCCGGCGCCGGGCGAAGTCGTGAAGGTGTTCACCGCGGCGCCCTGGCTTGCCGCGCCGAGCGCGGCGGAGATGTCGGCCGCGTATCCGAGGTCGGCGGTCGGCAAGGTCGCCTCGGCGCATGTCATCGTGCGCTGCGCCATCCGCAACGACGGCGCCCTGGAGAGCTGCAACGGTGTCAGCGAGCTTCCGTCCGGTGAGGGCTTCATGCATGCGGCGAACGCGCTGACGAAGGATTTCCGCCTGCCGCCAGCAAAGAAGGGCGGCTCCTCGTATAACGACCTGCGGGTCGACGTGCCGTTCGACTTCCGCGATCCGAGCCAGGCCGCGCCGCCGGTCGAAATCCACGATCCGATCTGGCTGAAGCAGATCGATCCGAAGGCGATTACGCAGCTGTTCCCCGGGGCCGCCGCCAAGGCCGGCTACAAGGTCGGGCGCGCCAGCGTCGAGTGCACGGTGGCCGCCGACGGCACGCTGAGCGGCTGCGCGACGGCGACGGAGGATCCGGCCGGGCTTCGGGTTCGGCGAAGCGGCGCTCGAAGTGGCCGGCGTCATGCAGATGAGCCCTTGGACCAAGCAGGGCGCGCCGGTCGAGGGGGCGAGGATCAATCTGCCGATCAAATTCGTGCTGCCGGCCGACACGGCCCCAGCCGCGCCCTCGGCCGCGCCGCCCGCCTCGCCGCCGAAGTAGCCTCAGGCCGCGGTCGGGCGGGCTTCCTGGGTGAGCAGCGCGTGGATGGCGTCGGCGCTGCGGGCCTTGCGCAGCTGTTCGCGCAGCTCGGTCTGGCGCAGGATGCGCGAGACCCGCGCCAGCGCCCGCAGGTGCTCGCCGTTGGCCTCCGGCGGCGCGAAGAGGGCGAAGATCAGGTCGACCGGGCGGTCGTCGACCGCGCCGAACTCGACCGCGTGCTCCAGCCGCACGAAGACGCCGCTCAGCTGCGTCAGCCCCGCCACCCGCGCGTGCGGCACGGCGACGCCGTAGCCGACGCCGGTCGAGCCGACCGCCTCGCGATCCAGCAGCGCGTCCAGCGCGGCGGCGGGCTTGATGTGCAGCGATCGGGCGGCAAGCTCGGCCACCACCTTCAGCACCTGGCGCTTGTTGGTCGCCGTCACCCGCGGCGAAATCGCCCCGTGCTCGAGAAGGTCACCGATGTTCATCCGACGATGCGCTTCGCTCGAACTGGCGATGGCCCCAGCGCGGCGGTCAAACTCGCGAGAGCCGCCAGTGGCTCCCGCGCCGCGCGAACTAGTGATCAGCCCGTGATCCTTCGCCGCCATTGGCCTTGGTCCGTTCCGGATCGATCCAGCCAATGTTGCCGTCGGACCTGCGGTAGACAACGGACAGCCCCCCATGGGCGGCGTTCCTAAACACGATTGCCGGCTGTTCGGTCAAGTCGAGCTCCATGACCGCCATCGAAACGGTCATCGGCTTCACCTGCGACTGCGATTCGGCGACCACGACGGCCGCTTGCGGCTCGCCGGCCGCGTCCAGCTCCCACGCCTCGAGGTCATCGTCCGCGCCCGGGGCAAGCAGCACGTAGGAGGCCGCGACCTCGGCGGCTTTCGCCTCGGCCGCGGTCGAGTGGCTCTTCAGCCGCCGTTTGTAGCGGCGGATGCGCGTCTCGATCTTGGCGAGCGCCTGGTCGAAGGCGCCGTGCGCGTCGCCGCCGAGCCCATGGCTCTGCAGCTGCTGGCCCGAGGCCAGCGTCACCGCGCAGTCGATGCGGAAGCCGTGGCCGTCACGGGAAAGGACCACTTCGGCGTCGCCGCCGCGTTCGAAGTATTTGCCGATGGCTGAGAGCAAGTCGTCGGAGATGCGCGTGCGGAGCGCCTCGCCGACGTCCACGTGCTTGCCCGATACCTGGACTTGCATGACGAGATGAACGCGCCGCGCAGAGCTTGGTGTCAAGCGTCGCCGCAGATGGTTGGCGGCGACCCTAGGTTAGTTCCCTGAGCAGCCGCTTGCGCTCCACCGAGGAGGGGATGCGCATCGCCTCGCGGTACTTGGCGACGGTCCGCCGGGCGATGTCGACGCCGGCTTCCTTCAGGATGTCGACGATCGAATCGTCCGAGTGCACGTCGCCCTCGCCGCGCTCGGCCTCGATCAGCTGACGGATCTTGTGGCGCACCGCCTCGGCCGAGTGCGCCTCGCCGCCGGCGCTGGAGGCGATCGCCGAGGTGAAGAAGAACTTCATCTCGAACACCCCGCGCGGCGTCGCCAGGTACTTGTTCGAGGTCACCCGGCTGACGGTCGAATTCGTGCATGCCGATGGCGTCGGCGACGGTCTTCAGGTTGAGGGGCCGCAGGTGCTCGACGCCGAAGGCGAGGAAGCCGTCCTGCTGGCGGACGATCTCGCTGGCCACCTTCAGGATGGTCTTGGCGCGCTGGTCGAGGCTCTTCACCAGCCAGTTGGCGCTGGAGAGGCAGTCGGAGACGAAGGTCTTCTCCTGGTCGCTGCGCGCGCCGGCCGAGACCCGCGCGTGGTAGCGGTGGTCGACCAGCAGCTTCGGGCAGCGTCTCGGTGTTGAGCTCGACCAGCCACATGCCGCCGGGGCCTTCGCGCACGAACACGTCGGGCACGACAGCCTGCGCCGGCTCGCCGCCGAAGGCCGCGCCAGGACGCGGCGTCAGCGCCCGCAGCTCGCCGATCATCTCCTTCAAGTCTTCGTCATCGACCTCGCAGACCCGCCTCAAGGCCGCCATGTCGCGCCGCGCCAGCAGCTCGAGGTTGCCGACCAGGGCCGCCATCGCCGGGTCGAAGCGGTTCTTCTCTTTCAGCTGCAGCGTCAGGCACTCGGCGACGTCGCGCGCGAAGACGCCGGTGGGCTCGAAGCCCTGCAACGCGGCGAGCACCGCCTCGATGCGCGCCAGATCGCACCCCAGCCGCTCCGCGATCTCGACGAGGTCGGCGCGCAGGTAGCCGCCGTCGTCGACCGCATCGATCAGCGTCATGGCGATGGCGCGCTCGGCGTCGGTCAGGCCGGCGACCGCCACCTGGGCCTCCAGGTGCTCGGCGAGCGACAGCTCGCGCACGCCGCCGCCTTCGCGCTCGCCGTCGCCGTCCTCGAAGCCGCCGCCGCCGCGGCCGGCCTTCGACCAGTCGACCGAGCCGCCGGCGTCGGCGCCGCCGCCAGGGCCTGCATCGCCGGTGGCGAGGTCGCCCGGCGAGGCGCCGTTGTAGAGGTCGTCGTGCCGCGCATCGATGTCGGCGGCGGCGGCGCTGTCGGTGACGCGGTCGGCGCCGAAGTCGTGCTCGACTACGCTGTCGGCTTCCGCCGCCGGCGCCTCGGCCTCGCCTGCGCCGTCCTCGCGGTCCTCGCGCTGCAACAGCGGGTTGCGCTCCAGCTCGCCCTCCACGAAGGCTTCGAGCTCGAGGTTGCTCAACTGCAGCAGCTTGATGGCCTGCTGCAGCTGCGGCGTGATGACCAGCCCCTGGCCCTGCCGTAGCTCTAGACGCGGACTGAGCGCCAACGCGCGCCTCCAACCCCATGAACGGACTCCGTTCTAGGGGGTGCAGGGGTTCCGATTGGTTAACTGGCGCGGCGGGAAGTGTCGCAGATGTGGCGCAATCGTTGGTGGGCCTTCGCGCCCGCCTAGTTCGACCCGCGGATGGTCGGCTTGCCCAGGAGGGCGTCGGCGATGATGCGCTGCTGGATCTCGGATGGTGCCCTCGAAGATCTTGGTCAGCCGCGCGTCGCGCCAGTAGCGCTCGATCGGGTGCAGCGTGGTGTAGCCGGCGCCGCCGAAGATCTGCAGCGCCTCGCTGGTCACCCGCTCGGCCATCTCGGAGGCGAACAGCTTGACCATCGAGGTCTCGACCCGCCCGGCGCGCCCGGCGTCGATCTCGGCGCACACGAAGTACATCAGCTGGCGCGCCGCCTCGACCTCGGTGGCCATGCTGGCGAGCCTGAAGCGGATGGCCTGGAAGTCGCTGATCGGCTGGCCGAACTGGATGCGCTCCTTGGCGTAGGCGATGGCGTCCTCCAGCGCGCCGCGCGCCAGGCCGATCGAGCGCGCGGCGGTGTGGGCGCGGGCCAGTCCCAGCCCGAAGGCGACGCTGCGGTGGGCGCTGCCGCCGGCCTCTTCGTGGCCGGTCGCATCGCGCCGCACCGCGGCGCGCGTGCCGTCGAAGCGCAGCTCCCAGGTCTTCCAGCCGAAGTAGCCGATCTTCGGGATCGGGCTGCCGGTGCAGCCCGGCCGGCAGCTCGCCCTTCGGCTTCTCCACCGAGACCGAGATGGTGCCGCCGCGCCCGGCCGGCGCCGCCGGATCGTCGATGCGGCAGAGCACGCTGATGTAGTCGGCCCCGTCGGCGAACGTGCACCAGTACTTGTTGCCGGTGATGACCCAGGCGTCGCCGTCGCGGCGCGCCTTGCAGGTGACGCCGGCGAGGTCGGAGCCGACGCCGGGCTCCGAGAGCGCCGCCGCGCCCAGGTACTGGCCCTTGGCCATCAGCGCCGACCTTGCGCCGCCAGTCCTCGCCCTCGCCGGGGATCGAGCGGTAGAACGAGTTGCCGCGCGCGATGATCGAGGCGACGCTCATCCAGCCGCGCGCCAGCTCCTCGGCCACCAGGCAGTACTCGAACGCGCCCAGCCCCAGGCCGCCCAGCTCCTCGGGGATCAGGATGGCGAAGAAGCCGAGCTCGCCCATCTTGTCGATCAGCTCGCGCGGTATGTCGCCCTTGACGGGATCGAGCCGGTTGGCGGCCGGCAGCACCTCGTCGCGCACGAACTCGCGCGCCACATCGCGCATCATGATCCGCTCGGGCGTGAGGTAGCCCTGGTTCGCAAGGGCGGCGGCGTCATCGGGCATTGGCGTTTCCTCCGGTGGCGGGGGCTACATCCCGATCAGCTCGGCCTTCTTGACCGTGTTCATGACGATGCGGATCGAGGCGGCGTCGACCATGGTGCCGTTGACGTTCACCGAGCCCGAGCCCTTCGGCGAGCGCCTTGTCGTAGGCGGCGGCGAGGTCGCGGGCGCGGGTCACCGCCTCGGCGGTGGGCGAGAACACCTCCAGCGCCGGGGCGATCTGGGCCGGGTGGATCGCCCACTTGCCGGAGAAGCCCAGCATGTGGGCGTAGCGGGCCTCGCGGCGGTAGCCCTCGTCGTCGCGGAAGTTGGCGAACGGGCCGTCGACCGGATCCAAGCCCGCCGCGCGGGCCGCCATGCAGATGCGGAAGCGCGGGTAGTGGAAGACGTCGCCCGGATAGCCTTCGCCGCCCCAGCCGCGCAGGTTCATCTGCTGGCTGGCCGAATAGTCGCCCATGCCGAAGATCAGGCACTCGAGCCTGGGCGACGAGGCGGCGATCGCCTCGACGTTCTGCAGACCGGCGGCCTCCTCGATCAGCACCTCGATCCCGATCCGGCGCTCCAACTTCAGCTTGGCCTCCAGCTGCGAGAGCAGCAGGTCGACGAACTGCACGTCGGCGGCCCGGGTCGCCTTGGTCAGCATGATGGTGTCGAGGTTCTTTCCTGCGCCGGTGACCACCTCGATGATGTCCTCGAAGCACCAGGGCGTCGTCACGTCGTTGACCCGCACGCAGCGGGTCTTCCTGCCCCAGTCGAGCCCGTTCAGCGCATCGACGATGGTGCCGCGCGCGCCCGCCTTCGCCGACGGCGCGACGGCGTCCTCCAGGTCGAGGAACACATGGTCGGCGTCGGAGACGCAAGCCTTGGCGATCATCTTCTCGCTGACGCCCGGCACCGATAGCTGGGAGCGCCTGAGGCGCATCGGACGCTCTGTCATTGGCTTGCCTCCGCGAATGGCGCCGGACGCGCTCCAGCGCTCGATCTCAGCCTCGCTGATCCCGTGCTCGGCGAGCACGGCGGCGGTGTCCTCGCCGAGGTCCGGCGCGCGGCGGCGCACCTGCGACGGCGTCTTGGTGAACTTGATCGGCTGGCCGGCGATCCGCATCGGCCCCGGCAGGCCCTCGCATTCGATCTCAGCCAACATGCCGCGTGCCGCGAAATGCGGGTCTTCGGCGATCTCGGCCACGTTCATCACCGGCCCGAACGGCACGACGCCGCCGAGCCGCGCGTGCAACTCGGCTTTTGTGAACTGGGCGGTCAGCTCCGAGAGCCGCGCGATCACCCGCTCGCGGTGGCCGGCGCGCTGGCGTCCGGTGGCGAGCTCCGGGTCGCTCGCCAGGTCGTCGGCGCCCAGCGCCACGACGAGCGCCCGGAAGAAGTGGTCGTTGGGGCAGGCCAGCGCCACGAACCCGTCGGCGGCCGGATAGATGCCGAACGGCAGCAGGAACGGGTGGTGGTTGCCCTCCGGTCCTGGGACCAGGTGGCCGAACGAATGCTGGTGGACGATCCGCTCGGAGACCCCCAGCACCGCGTCGACCATGGCGACGTCGAGGAACTGGCCCTCGCCCGTCTGGCGCGCGCTGAGCACCGCGCTGACGATGCCGAGCGCGGCGTAGAGCGCCGGGACGGTGTCGCCGACGCCGGGCCCGATCTTGGTCGGCGGGCCGCCGGCCGGGCCGGTGATCCCCATCATCCCGCCCATCGCCTGCGCGACGACGTCGTAGGCCGGCCAGTCGACGTAGGGGCTGGCGCCCGGTGCGCGGATCGCCGAAGCCGCGGATCGCCGCGTAGACAAGCCGCGGATTGAGCGCCGCCAGCGTCTCGTAGGAGAGCCCCAGCCGGTCCATCACGCCGACCCGGAAGTTCTCCACCACCACGTCGAAGTCGGGGACCAGGCGCTTGATCAGCGCCACGCCCTCGCGGCGTCTTCAGGTCGACCGCGATGCTCTTCTTGCCGCGGTTCACCGACTGGAAATAGCCGCAGAAGCGGTGCTCGGGGTCGGCCTCGTGGAACGGGCCGGCGTTGCGCACGAGGTCGCCGCCGTCAGTCGCCTCGACCTTCACCACCTCGGCGCCGAGGTCGCTGAGCTGCTGCGTGCAGAACGGCCCGGCCAGCGCCTGGGTGAAGTCCAGGACCTTCAGGCCGGCGAGCGGACCGCTCATCGCTCGCCTCGCATTACCGATCGCCCCAGTGGCTGCGGCGCTTGATCAGCATCCGCCGGTCGCCCTGGAAGACCAGCTTGTCGTCCTGGTTCACGCCGTAGTGGCGGAAGGTGACGATGCCGGCGTCCGTCGCGGTCGCCGTCCTCGGCGCTCAGCACCTCGGAGTAGGCGTAGAGCGTGTCGCCGTGCACCACCGGGTTGGGCAGCCGGATGTTGTCCATGCCGAGCTCGGCCAGCGCGTTCTCGCCGCAGTCCTGCATCGCCAGCCCCATCGCCAGCGAGAAGTTGACGCCGCCGTAGGAGAGCCGCCCGCCGTAGGGGCTGTTCTTCATCGCATCCTCGTTGAAGTGCGACTGGGCGGTGTTCATGACGAGGTTGGTGATCAGCACGTTCTCCAGGCCCTCGACGGTCTTGCCGCGGGCATGGCGGATGACGAGGCCGACCTCGAAGTCCTCGAAGTAGTTGTGCCTTGCCGGTGAGGTCGGAGAGCTTCATGCGCGCGCTGGCCTCCCGCTTGCGGCGGATGGCGCAGCCGCACCAGGTTCGAGCGCTCGAAGTCGATCACCAGCTCGTCCCGCTGGTTGAAGCCCTCGGTGAGCCAGGTGACGATGCCGTTGGCCGGGTTGCTGGCCGAGAGCCGCGCGGCCTTGGTGGTGGAGCGCGCGGTCAGCGTGTCGCCGGGATAGACCGGCTGGCGATAGGTCAGATTGCCGACGCCGACGAACGGGCCGCCGATCTCGGAGTTGTCCTCCACGCTCATGCCCAGCACCACGTTGAACACCAAGAGCGGGTTCACCACGATGTCCGGGTGCCCGTGCGCCTCGGCGAAGGCGCGGTTCGAATAGAGCGGGTTGAAGCTCAGCGTCAGCGTCGTGAAGAGCAGCGTGTCGGAGAGCGCGATCGTGCGGCCCCAGTGGTGCGGGCGCACTTCGCCGACCTGGAAATCCTCGTAGAGCCGGCCCTTCGGCCAGAGCTTCGCCCGCTCGCGGAAGTCCTCCGACATTGACGTTTCCTCCGGCGTTTGCGACCGCCGACTGTCGCTTCCATCAACCACGTGACGCCGGGACCGGCAAGCAGGCGGACGACGCCCGTCCGAAGCCTGCCCGGGCCGTCGCGAAGCTGGTGTTCGCGAGCCGGTTCCGGGTCTAGCCTTGGCGCTGCACGTGACGCGGAGGCTCCCATGACGGACGTGATCGAGACGACCGCGGTCGAGACGGACCTGATCGAGCGGCTGCGGGCGTCGCTCAGCGACGGCGCGGTGCTGACCGGCGAGGACGCCGCGGCCGCAGCGGTCAGCCCCTGGACCCGGCTCGGGACGCCCTGCGCGGTGCTGCGGCCGCGCTCGACCGAGGAGGTGGCGACGATCCTCAATGCCGCGCACGCGGCCGGCCAGCCGGTCACCGCCTGGGGCGGCAAGACCGGGCTGGTCGAGGGCTGCCGCGCCGATGGCGCCTTGGCGCTGTCGCTGGAACGGATGAACAAGGTCGAGGCCATCGACGTCGGCGCCGGCACGATGACGGTCGAGGCCGGCTGCGTGCTGCAGAGCGCCTGCGAGGCGGCGGAGGCCGCGGGCCTGATGCTGCCGCTCGACCTCGGCGCGCGCGGCTCCGCCACCATCGGCGGCAACATCTCCACCAACGCCGGCGGCAACCGGGTGATCCGCTACGGCATGATGCGCGAGCTGGTGCTGGGCCTGGAAGCGGTGCTGGCGGACGGGACCGTGGTCACGTCGATGAACCATCTGATCAAGAACAACACCGGCTACGACCTGAAGCAGCTGTTCATCGGCTCGGAGGGCACGCTGGGGATCGTCACCCGCGCGGTGCTGCGCCTTACCCCGGCGCCCGCCAGCCAGAATGTCGCGTTCCTGGGCGTGAGCGCGTTCCACCAGCTGCCGCGGCTGCTACGCCGGCTGGAGACCGAGCTCGGCGGCGCGCTCACCGCCTTCGAGGTGATGTGGGACGACTACTACCAGCTGGTCACCACCGAGCCGGCGCGCGGACGGCCGATCCTGGCGGACCGCTACCCCTACTACGTGCTGGTGGAGGCCTCCGGCGCCGATCCGGCGCAGATGGAGGCGCGGCTCGAGGCGGTGCTGGCGGGCGCGCTGGAGGCCGGCGAAGCGGACGACGCGGTGATCGCCAAGACCAAGGCCGAGGGCGCCCGGATCTGGGCGCTGCGCGACGACGTCGGCCAGACCGGCCGCAACCGCCCAATCTTCACCTTCGACGTCAGTCTCGGCGTCGCCGACATGGAGGCCTACGTCGCCGGCCTGCGCCAGACCCTCGCCGCGCGCTGGCCCGCGCCGACCTGCGTGGTGTTCGGACACCTCGGCGACGGCAACCTGCACGTCATCGTTGGCGTCGGCGAGTCGGACTCGGCGACGCGCCACGCGGTCGAGGAGATCGTCTATCGCCCGCTTGGCCCGATTGGCGGCTCGATCTCCGCCGAGCACGGCATCGGCCTGCAGAAGCGGGCGTTCCTGCCGCTGTCGCGTTCGCCGGTGGAGATCGCCCTGATGCGCACGCTGAAACAGGCGCTGGACCCCAAGGGCATCCTCAACCCTGGCAAGATCTTCGAAGCGGCCTGAGCAGCGGCTGAGGGGTTGCCCGGCGCGCTTGCCGATCAGGCAAACGCGTGCTTCATCGCCAGCCTCGCCGGAGGATTGCATGCCAGGCAAGCGTCTCGCCGCCCCGTGGATTGCCGCGCTGCTGGGCGCGTCTGCACTGGCCAGCGTCAGCGTCGGCGCGCCGACCAAGCCGCAGACCGGCGACTGGGGCTTCGACGCGACGGGCATGGACACGTCGGCGAAGCCCGGCGACGACTTCTTCAAGTACGTCAATGGCGGCTGGGATGCGCGCACCGAGATCCCCGCCGACCGGACCGGCTACGGGGTGGATTTCGTGACCGCCGACAACGCCGAGCTGCACCTGCGCGGCATCCTCGAAGCCGCGCCGACCCCGGCCGGCGGCGCCGACGCCCAGAAGATCCACGCCGCCTATCTCGCCTTCATGGACGAGGCCAAAGCGCAGGCGCTGGGCGCCGCGCCAATCGCGCCGGACCTGGCCGCGATCCGCGCCGCCAAGGACCGCAGCGACATCGCGGCGCTGATGGGCCAGGCGAACGTCGGCTTCCAGTCCGAGCTGTTCGACGCCGACCTCGATCCCGACGAGAAGGTCCCCGGCCACTATGCGGTCTACATCGGCCAGCGCGGCCTCGGCCTGCCGGACCGCGACTACTACCTGACGCCGGCCTTCGCCGAGAAGAAGCAGGCTTACCAGGCCTACGTGGCGCAGATGCTCGGGCTGGCGGGGTGGTCCGATCCTGCCGCCAACGCCGCCGCGATCGTCGACTACGAGACCAAGGTCGCCGAGGCGAGCTGGACGCGCATCGAGCGGCGCGACCCGGTGAAGACCTACAATCCGATGACGCCGGCCGAGCTTGCCGCCGCCGCGCCGGGCTTCGACTGGTCCGCCTGGCTGAAGGCCGAGGGCCTCGGCGATGCAAAGCGCGTGGTCGTGCAGGAGAACACGGCGTTCCCGAAGCTGGCGGCGATCTACGCGGCGACGCCGCTCACGACGTTGCAGGCCTGGGCCGCCTTCCACGTGGCCGACAACGCCGCGCCGTTCCTGGACCACAGGTTCGCGGACGCGCGCTTCGACTTCCGCCAACGCCTGCTGCAGGGGCAGAAGGCCGAGCGGCCGCGCTGGAAGCGCGCGGTCGCTTTCATCGACGAGGGCATGGGCGAGGCGCTCGGGCGAGCCTATGTGGCGCAGTACTTTCCGCCGGACGCCAAGGCAAAGATCGACGACCTGGTCGGCCAGCTGCGCGCGGCGCTGGGACGACGGATCGACCGCGTGGAGTGGATGAGCGCCGAGACCAAAGCCAAGGCGCACGCCAAGCTCGACCGGTTCACCGTGAAGATCGCCTATCCCGACAAGTGGCGCGACTATTCCGCCCTGACGGTGTCGCCGGACGACCTGGTCGGCGATGCGCGGGCCTTCAAGGCGTTCGAGTGGAACCGCCAGCTGAAGCGGATGAATGGGCCGGTCGACCGCTCCGAGTGGGGGATGACCCCGCAGACCGTGAACGCCTACTACGACGGCGTCCAGAACGAGATCGTCTTCCCGGCGGCCATCCTCTCGCCGCCCGACTTCGACCCCAACGCCGACCCGGCGGTCAACTATGGCGCGATCGGCGCAACGATCGGCCACGAGATGACGCACGGCTTCGACGACGAGGGCCGCAAGTTCGACGGCAGCGGTCAGCTGGCCGACTGGTGGACGAAGGACGATGCGGCCAGGTTCGAAACCGAGGCCGGCAAACTGAACGCCCAGTACGACACCTACTCGCCGTTCCCCGGCGTGCACGTGAAGGGCGCCCAGACGACCGGCGAGAACATCGCCGACCTCGGCGGCATCCTGATCGCGCTCGACGCCTATCATGCTTCGCTGCACGGCCAGCCGGCGCCGGTGATCGACGGCCTCACCGGTGACCAGCGCTTCTTCCTCGCCTACGCCCAGTCCTGGCGCGACAAGCGGCGCGAGGACGCCGAGCGCAGCCTGATCGTCAGCGACGTGCACAGCCCCGAGGTCTACCGGGTCAATGGCGTCGTCCGTAACGTGGACGCGTGGTACGCCGCGTTCGGCGTGCGGCCCGGCGCGGCGCTCTACCTGGCGCCGGCCGACCGCGTTCGGATCTGGTAGCTGCATGGACGCCGCCGGCGGCCTGCGCGGCTCTGACAGGCTGGCGGCCTGGATCGCGCCGGCCCGTACGGCGCTGGTCATCGTCGACATGCAGACCGACTTCGCCTCGCCTGACGGCGCAATGGGCCGCGCCGGCGCGGACCTTGGCGCCGTTCCGGCGGCGCTCGCCGCGGCCCAGCGCCTGGCGGACGCGGCGCGGGCGGCCGGCGCGCCGGTGGTGTTCGTCGGCCTGGCGACCTCGCCGCAGGACAACTCGGCGGCCTGGGCCGAGCGGTTCCGGCGCCAGGGCGCCGATCCCGCCGCCGCCCTGGCGCTCTGCCGGACCGGCACGGCGGGCGCGACCTTCGTAGGCCCGGTCCCGCTGGACGGCGAGCCGGTGGTGCGGAAGCTGCGCTACTCGGGCTTCTTCCGCACCGACCTCGATGCGCAGCTGCAGCGCCTCGGCGTCGACACCCTGGTGATCGCCGGCCTCACCACCGACTGCTGCGTCGATTGCACGGTGCGCGACGCCTTCCACCTCGACTACCAGGTGTTCGTGGCGGGCGACGCCTGCGCCGCCTACGACGCCGGCCTGCACGCCGCGACGCTGCAGAGCCTGGCGCAGAACTGCGCAATCCTGGTCACCGCGGAGCGAAGTCGCCGCGGCTGGGCGTCAGGCGCGTCAGGCTCGGCCGTCGCGTCCATCCAGGCCAGGATGTCGGGGTTCACCTCGATCGGGTAGCAGTGGCTGAGATCCTCGATCTCGCGGTAGGTGACGTTCGCGCCAGCGGCCGTGAGCGCGGCCTGCGCCTCCCGCGCCATGTCGACCGCGAACATCCAGTCCTGCGCGCCGTGGGTGACGTGGATCGGCAGGCCGCGGATGCGCTCGGCGTCGGCGAAGGCGGTCAGCATCGGGTGGAAGGCCGCGCAGGCCGGCGCAAGGTGGGTGAACGGCGAGCCTTCGACGAGGCCCGAGATGTACGAGAAGGTGCCGCCGTCGCTCATGCCGGTCAGCAGGCGGCGGGCCGGATCGACGTTCCAGCGATCGGTGACCAGCGTCAGGATCCGCTCCAGGTTGGGACTGTCGGCGTCCTGGCCCTGCAGCGCCCAGGTGTCTCCCACCGCGGTCGGCGCGACCAGGATGGCGCCGGCGGCCCGCGCATCGCGCACCCAGCTCCACAGGAAACCGCGGCCGTTGCCCGCCCCGCCGTGCAGCGCGAAGACGACCGGGTGCGCGCGATCCGGCTCGTAGGTCTCCGGCACGTAGAGCGAGAAGCCGCCGCGCGTCCCCGCCTCGTTGTCGACGTGGAAGACGCCGACGTCGTCGCGCTCCGGCGCGGCGTCCAGGCGCGCCAGCAGCTCCGCGTCGTCGCGCCGGGCCGGGCTGAGGAAGTAGCGGCTCACCGGCGGCAGCCCGTCGGCCAGCGGATAGAGCGCCTCCTGGGCGCGCGGCACGTGGCGCAGCGCGCGGTAGACGCCGCGCATGTCGTCGGCCGCGCCGAGTTCCTCGTAGGCGCTGAGCGCCTCGTCGGCGACGCTCGTGAGCCGCTCGCGCACCGGCGCCAGGTCTTCCGGCCAGCCATCGACGCGCGCGCGAACCGCCTGCAGCGCCGCCTGCGGCTCGGCGACGATGGCGAGCACGCGCGCCAGCTGCGGCGGGTCGAGGCGCCGCGCGACGAACCCCAGCCCCTCCATCGCGCGCAACAACGGCGGCAGGAACACCCTCAGATCGTCAAGCGCAGCGTCGTCCATCCAGGGATGACCGTAGGCCGATTGCGCGCCTCAGTCGAACCCCCCGCCTCGCGTGGTTCGCCATCGCCACTGCTCTTCGCGCCCGATGTGTGGTTCTCTCCAGGCGAGACACCGATCCGATCGAGAGGACGCAGCCAGCGCATGATGAAGCTCTATTCCGGGGACCTCAGCCCCTATTCGGCCCGCGTGCGGATGCAGATCTACGCCAAGGGCCTGACCGACATCGTCATTGAGCGGCCGGCCGACTTCGGGACGCCGAAGTTCCGCGAACGGCTGCCGATCGGCCGCATCCCGGTGCTCGAGATCGACGGCGACATGATGCCGGAGTCCGAAGTGATCGCGGAGTACCTTGAGGAGGTGCATCCCGAGCCGTCGCTGCTGGGCGCGGACCCGCGCGAGAGCGCCCACATCCGCACGCTGGCCCGCATCGGCGACGTCTACCTGATGAACAACATGTTCATGCTGTCGGCGCAGAGCCGCGCTTCCAGCCGCAACGAGGGCATCGTCGAGCTGCTCGGCGGGCAGGTGGTGCGCAACACCAAGGCGCTCGATCGGATGGTGGGCCGGGATGGTTTCGCCTGCTGCGGACGCCTCACGCTGGCCGACTGCGCCCTGGTCCCGGCGCTCTTCCTGATCGAGAACGTGCTGCCGGGCGTCGGGGTCGACGATCCGATCGCCGCCAATCCCAACGTGGCCGCCTACTGGGCGGCGATCCAGCAGCAGGAACATGCTGCGCGCACCCTGGTCGAGCTGCATCGCGGCCTCGAGGAGCGCCGCGAGCTGATCCGCTCGGGCGCGTTCGACAAGATGATGGCCGCCTCGCGCGCGGCGATGGCGGCGGCCGAGCGCTAGCGGCCGGAATTCGCGGTTGGGGCCGGGGCGCGGCGGGCATATGCTCGCAAAGCTGGAAAGGCGTTCTCGGGAGACCCAGATGAGCAACGAGCCGATGCGCTATGGCGGCGTCAATCACGTGGCGCTGGTGGCCAGGGACATGGCCGAGACGGTGGACTTCTACGAGAACGTCCTCGAGATGCCGCTGGTGAAGACGGTGGAGTTCGCGAACGGGCGCGGGCAGCACTTCTTCTTCGATTGCGGCGGCGGCGGCACGCTGGCCTTCTTCTGGTTCCCGGACGCGCCGCCGATCGCGCCGGGGGTCGCCTCGATGCACGAGGACGTCCGCAAGGACGGCGCCATGACCGCCATCGCCTCGATGAACCACCTGGCGATCAGCATCCCGCTGGAGAAGTTCGACGAATACGTCGCGCGGCTGAAGGCCAAGGGGCTGAAGCCCTACGTCATCAACCACGACAACTCGCCGGCTGGCGGCGCGGCCGAGATGCACGAGGGCGTCTGGGTGCGCTCGATGTACTTCCGCGACCCGAACGGCATCCACATGGAGCTGGCCGCCTACACCCGCGCCTTCCGCCCGGACGACGTTGCCCACGAGCCGGTCAACGCCCGCGGCGAGCACGTCAGCCGCCACGAGATGGCCTGAGGGGCTGATGGCCCGATACGAACTGCGACTCTACATGCGCAACGGCTGCGGCTCGGCGCTGCTGGGCGACACCGCTTACTTCGAGGCGCCGGGCGAGGCGCTCGCAATGTCCGAGGCGGACCGCCGCGTTCGCGAACTGCCGAAACACTGCTTCGGCGCCCTCCACGATTCCGCGGGCGCCCAAATCTGGACCGGGGAGCCGCCTGGCGCCGCGGCGCGCTGACCCCCTTAAGCTACGAGATCGGCCGCCGCGGCGCGCTTACTCCGCCGCCAGCGGCAACTTCGCGGGAACCCCCGCCGCCGCCAGCGCCGCGGCTCGGGCGCCGGGCATGTCGTAGATGCGGTTCATCATGACGCGCTGCGCCGAGAGGCCGCCGCCGGCCTGCAGCGCCACCACCAGGTGCCAGCCGCCGTAGGCGTCGGCGGTGAGGTCGCGGATCAGGTTGTAGACCCGCATCCGCGTCTCGACATCGACGCCGGGCTTGGTCGCCAGGTACTTGCGGATGTAACGCCCCGACGCCTCGTTGCGCAGGTCCGCCTCCGCCGGCAGCGTCAGCACGAGGCCGCCGGCCAGGTCGTGCAGCTTCTTGACCGCGTCGTGGTAGTTGGCCGCGTAGTAGTATTTGGCGGCATTCACCGCGAGCGCGTTGGGGTGGATCATCCCCGACGGCGTCGTCTCGTAGTGGCTGCAGGCGTAGTCGAGGCTCATCCGCAGCATCTCGGCGTAGCAGATCAGCTCGGCAATGGTGTTCTGGCAGATCGCGTCGCGCTCCTTGCCCTGCATCTCGGTGACCAGCTGCGCCAGCCCCACGAACAGCCGCGAGGTCCCGACCGAGCCCACCAGGCCGCCGGTGCGCTCCCACAGGCCCAGCGACTGGGCCAGCCGCGAGGCCAGCTGCACCTCGCCGGCCAGGAACACCCGGTCCCACGGCACGAACACGTCGTCGAACACCACGAAGCCTTCCGGCATCGAGTGGTGGCCGCTGGCCGGATAGTCGAAGGCGTTCAGCTCCGGCGGCGCGAAGCTGCGGTTGATGATCGAGACGCCGGGCGCGTTGACCGGGATCGAGAACGACACCGCATAGTCGGTCTCGTCCTGCCGCATGCCCTTGGTCGGCATCACCACCAGCTCGTGCACCAGCGACGCGGCGGTGATGTGCAGCTTGGCGCCGCGCACGACGATGCCCTCGTCGGTGCGGCTGACGATCCGCACGTAGAGGTCCGGGTCGTCCTGCTCGTGGGCGCGGCGGCTGCGATCGCCCTTCGGGTCGGTGATCACCTCGGCGGCGCGCAGATCGTTGTCGCGCACGTAGCGATACATCCGCTCGATGTTGGCGGCGTACTGCGGGTTCACCTCGGCGACCGCGTCCTTGACGCTCATCAGCGCCATGAAGACGCCGGTGACGCCGCCGACGATCGACATCTCGTGCATCAGCTCGATGCGCTTCTCGAGGTCGGCCTCGCTGCGGGGGATCTGGAAGACGCGGTGCGCCGCCGCGCCCTCCTCGGTCTCGTAGGCCATCACCGCGCGCCGGGCCGGGTCGGCATAGTCGTAGTCGCGCGAGGCGACGGCGATCGGGATGCGGAACTTCGGGTGGACGGTGATGTCGTCGATGCGCTCGCCGTCCCAGTAGGTCACGCGGCCGTCGCGCAGCGACTGGGCGTATTCGGCGGGGGTCTTCAGGCCCATGGCTGTCCTCCGTTGGGCATGTGCCGCTTCGAACGCGTTACAACTCCTGCCGGGTGAAGCGGTCGCGCAGCTCGCGCTTCAGCACCTTGCCGGTGGCGGTGCGCGGCAGGTCGTCCACGACGAGGCGGATGGCGGTGGGGATCTTGAAGCGCGCCAGCCGGCCGCCCAGGCTCGCCAGGATGTCCGCCTCGGCGCCGTCGTGGTCCGCTGCGGCGATCTGGATGACCGCGGCGACCTCCTCGCCGTAGTCGGCGTGCGGCAGGCCGACCACCGCGGCGTCGCGCACCCTCGGATGCTCCAGCAGCATCGCTTCCACCTCGGCGCAGTAGACGTTCTCGCCGCCGCGGATGATCACGTCCTTCTTGCGGTCGACCACGTAGTAGAGGCCGGCCTCGTCGCGGTAGCCGAGGTCGCCGGTGCGGAACCAGCCGCCGCCGAACGCCGCCTCGGTGGCTTCGGGATTGCGCCAGTAGCCGGGAATCACGTTCGGCCCGCGGATCCAGATCTCGCCGACCTCGCCCTCAGCCACATCGCGGCCGTCGTCGTCGACCACGCGGGCGTCGGCGGTCGGCGTCGTCCGGCCGACGCTGTCGGGCTGCGCCAGATAGTCGGAGCCGCCGTTGGCGATCACCGCGCTGGTGGTCTCGGTGAGGCCGTAGCCGTTGCCCGGCGAGGCCCTGGTCTGGAACTGCTCGCCGATGGTGCGGATCAGGTCCGGCGGCACCGGCGCGCCGCCCGAGGCGACGCCGATCAGCGAGGTCATGTCCGCGCTGGAATTGCGCGCGGTCTCCAAGAGCTGGCGCACCACGATCGGCACGCCGGCGACGCTGGTCAGCCCGTGGGTCTCCACCAGCCTGCACGCCCTCGATCGGCGTCCACTTGTACATCAAAGCGAGCTTCATCCCGATCGCCGCGCCGACGTAGAGCCCCGAGAGGCCGCCGATGTGGAAGAACGGGAAGGTCTGCAGCGCGCCCGGCTGCGGCGCGTTGGGGTCGGGCGGGGCGGTGATCCCTGCCACCATCCGCGCCACGCCGCCGCCCAAGAGGCTGTTCATCAGGTTGGTGACGTGGTTGCGATGCGTCGCCATCGCCCCTTTCGGGTTCCCGGTGGTGCCCGAGGTGTAGAGGATGGTGGCGAGATCGCCGGGACCCACATCGGCGTCCGGCAGCTCGGCGCGCGGGCTCGCGATGGCCGCAGCGAAGTCCTCGCCGCCGGGGCCGGCGCCGCCGCGGCGGGCGATCAGCAGCAGCTTGCAACCCTCGAGGTGCGGCAACAGCGGCTCCAGGCGCTCCAGCCGCTCGCCGTCGACCAGCAGGGCGGCCGGCGAGGCGTCCTCGAGCGCAAAGGCCATCTCGGGCGTCGTCCACCAAGCGTTCAGCGAGACCGCGATGGCCCCGATCGCCTGGCAGGCCCACCAGCTGAGGCTCCACTCCGGATAGTTGCGCATGCCGATGGCGACGCGGTCGCCCTTGACGACGCCGGCGTCGAGCAGCCGCTGCGCCAGCGCGGCGACCTGGCCATAGTGCTGGGCGTAGGTGGTGACCTCGTCCTCGTAGATCAGGAACGGCCGATCGCCATGCGCCAGCGTGCCCTTCAGCACCTCGCGCAGCGAGGCGGGCGCATTCTTGAAGACGCGAAGCGGCGGCATACCCTCCGATGTATCCTCGGTGAGCTCGAAGGCTCCGGAACCGGTGAGGGCGGCGATCGCCTCGTCGCGTGTCGGCATTGCGTCTTACCTTTGTACCGAGCGGCCGGTTCCGGGGTCGCCGGGGCGCTTCCTAGACCGAGTTATAAGTTGTCGTGGTTCACCTGCAACAGTCGCCGCGCATTGATGATTCCCGCACCGCGCTCGCTCGGTGAGCGTTCGCCGTAACGCCGTTACGCCACTCGACTCGTTTCTATAACCAGATATAAGCTTTGCCCCGAGCCGGCGCCCTCAGACGCAAGGCGCGATCGGGGGGACGGGCTCAAAAAAAGAGACGGGGCCGCGCAGCTGACGCGCGGCAAGGGAGGACTGCCATGCGTCGCCGTGACCCGGCCCTCTACGGGGCCTCGCTGCTGTTGCTTGCCGCCGCCGCATCGCCCGCCTGGGCGCAGGCCGCCGGTCCAGCCCGCGGACAACAGCTGGCCGCTGCATCCACTGTCAGCGAACTGGTGGTTACCGCCGAGAAGCGCGAGGAGAACATCCAGAACGTCGGCATGTCGATTCAGGCCGCCAGCGGTGACCGGCTGCTCAAGCTGGGGGTCAACAGCACCGAGGATCTGACGAAGATCATCCCGGGTTTCGAGGTGACGCCCAACTACTACGGCACCGTAGTCTACACGATCCGCGGCGTCGGCTTCCAGGACACCTCGCTGGCCGGCAGCCCGACGGTGACCGTCTACCAGGATCAGATGCCGCTGCCGTTCTCGATCCTGACCGCGGGCGCGACGCTCGACCTGCAGCGGGTCGAAGTGCTCAAGGGGCCGCAAGGCACCCTGTTCGGCGAGAACGCCACCGCCGGCGCGATCAACTACATCGCCAACAAGCCGACCGACCATTTCGAGGCCGGCGGCGACCTGAGCCTTGGCAACTTCCAGACCGCCGACTTCCAGGGTTTCATCAGCGGGCCGCTGATGGAGGGCCTGGATGCGCGCCTGGCCCTGCAAACCAACAACAGCGGCGCCTGGCAGAACGGTTATGCCCAGCAGGCCGGGCAGGAGACCGGCGGTACGGATTTCCTGAACGGGCGCCTCTCATTGCAGTGGAAGCCCACCGACAAGTTCACCGCGTTGCTGACCCTGAACGGCTGGGAGGACAAGGGCTACAACCAGGTCGGCCAGCTCTACGGTCTTGCCGGCGGCCGCAACCACGCGATGCCGACGTTCCTGCTCGACTATCCGAACGCCCCGCACAACGACCAGGCGGCCGGATGGCTCGGGTGCGTCAACACCTCTCCGTTCGATCCGATCGCCGGCCAGCGACTCGGAACCCAGTACCTCACGCCGATCAATCCGAATGGAACGCCGGCGTCGAACGTCGGGCCGGTGTCCGGATCCAACATGGCGCCGGCGGGCTACGCGGGCCTGAATGCCGAGTCCGAATCGAACGGTGCGGCCGACGCCGCCGTGCTGCAGGGCGCCCAGCCGACGAGCTGCATTCCAATGCGCCGTAACAACGACTTCTATTCCGTCAATCTGCGCATGGACTACGGACTGGGCAACGGCATGACCGTGACCTCCCTGACCCAGTACCTGCATTTCCATCGCTACGCTGGCGTCGACGGCGCCGGCTTGCCCGAGCAAGACTACCAGTCGCTGCAGGTCGGCAAGATCGAGAGCGTCTACCAGGAAGCTCGCCTGGCCGGCGACTGGTGGAGCAAGGGCCACTGGGTGGTTGGCGGCAACTACGAGTACGACAACACCTACGACCACTTCCTGCAGACCTATAACGGCTCGACCGCCAGCCCGACGCAGATCCCGTTCTCGGGACTCTGCTTTGCGGGCCTGGGCGCCTGCACCGCCGCGGACTTCGCAAAACCGGGCGTGCTGGACGACACGCTAGGCCCGACGGCGCCGACGGACTACCAGGTCAGGAACACCTGGGCGATCTTCGCCAGCGGCGACTATCCGATCCGTCCGAATTTGGACCTCTCGGCCGGTCTCCGCTACACCGACGAGGACAACAAGGGCAGGACCTGCGGCCTCGATGGCGGCGACGGCAGTTGGGCGCTGGTCGCGCAGCAAATCTCCAATCTGCTGGAGGTGCTGAACCCGGCCGGATACCTGCAGCAGACCTACGGCGCCGCATCCGCCGCGCATCCGATCAACGGCTTCATCAGCCCGGTGGACGCCTACCTGAACGGGGCCGGCAAGGGCATCAACGCCGGCCCTGGGGGCTGCGGCACCACCGGAGCCGCCCCGCTGTTCCAGTCGGTCCTGGCGTTCCCGGGCACCGACCTGCACCAGACCAACGTCGCCTGGCAGACCGGCCTCAACTGGCACGCCCAGCCCGACCTGCTGCTCTACGTGAACATTAGCCAGGGCTACAAAGGCGGCTCGTTCCCGACCGTGGCGATGTCATCGGCGGCCCAGGCTGTGCCGGTCAGGCAGGAGGGCCTGCTCTCGTACGAAGTCGGGGAGAAAGGCACGTGGTTCGATCACCAGCTGATCGTGGACGGCGCCTTCTTCTACTACGACTACAAGGACAAGCAGATCCTCGGCGCCGAGACGGACCCGATCTTCGGTCCGCTGGCGGAACTTGTGAACGTCCCCAACTCGCACGTGATCGGCTTCGAACTGTCCGGTGCGTGGGAGCCTGAAGCCATCAAGGGCCTGACGATCACGCCCGCAGTCAGCTACCAGAACAGCCATATCGACAACTGCACAGGCGTCCGCGTCGCTACTGGAGCCATCGGCTGCAATCCGAACGGCCACTTCATCACGCCGGACGCGTTCTCGCAGAACGTCGACGTCACCGGCCAATCGTTTCCGTCCGCGCCCGAGTGGCAGGCGTCGGTCGACGGGGAGTACGACTGGAAGATCCGCGACGACATCAACGCCTTCGTCGGTTTCAACGTGCAGTACAGCGGTCAGACGCACACGGGCTTCCAGAATCCGCACCCGCCCGTCACGCCGGCGGCCTACAGCGTCGCGTTGACCTGCGGCGGACCGGTGTTCTGCTACGAGCCGACCAACGTGCCGGCCTATGCCCTGCTCGACCTGCGGGCCGGCATCGCGAAAGACAATTGGCGGGTGCAGGTCTGGGGCCGGAACGTCACCAACGAGTGGTACTGGACGGCGGCGGACCGGGTGAACGACACCATCCTTCGCTACACGGGCATGCCGACAACCTACGGCGTCACCTTCTCCTATCGTTACCGCTAGGCGGCCACGTCGCTTGCACTATTGTCGCGTGCGATGAGTAGCACGGATGATCAAGGCGAGACCGGCGTCGCCGCCGGTCTCGCAGCCGTAGTAAGCCGAAGGTTCGGCGGTGGCGCGCGCGTCGCCGGGCTGGAACGGCTGTCGGGCGGCGCCAGCCAGGAGCTGTGGTCTTTCGACGTCGAGACGGATGCCGACGGGCGGCTGCCGTTGATCCTGCGGCGAAATCCGGGCGGCTCGATCCAGCGCGAGGGCGCGTCCGGCATGGAGACCGAGGCGCGGCTGATCGAGCTGGCGCGCGCCGCCGGCGCGCCGGTTCCCGCCGTCGTGCACGTCTGCCAGCCCGACGAGGGCCTGGGCCGCGGCTACGTGATGGAGCGGATCGCCGGCGAGACCATCGCACGCCGTATCCTGCGCGATGACGCCTACGCCGGGGCCCGCCCGAAGCTGGCGCGGCAGCTGGGCGAGGCGGCGGCGCGGATCCATGCCGTCGACGTTGGGGCCGCCGGGCCGCTGCGAGAGGTGACGCCTCAGAGCAGCCTCGAGGGAAGCTATGCCGGCTACAAGGGCTACGGGACGCCTCGCCCGGTGGTCGAGTGGGCGTTCAGCTGGCTCCGGGAGCATCAGCCGCCGCCGCCATCCCGACAGACCGTCGTGCATGGCGATATGCGCACCGGCAACATCATCGTCGGGCCCGACGGTCTCGAGGCGGTGCTCGACTGGGAGGCGGTCCATGTGGGCGATCCGATGGAGGACCTCGGCTGGATCTGCGTCACCTCCTGGCGCTTCGGCGAGGTCGACAAGCCCGCCGGCGGTTTCGGCAGCCGCGAAGAGCTGTTCGCCGGCTACGAGGCGGTGAGCGGCGAGCCGGTCGACGCAAGCCGCGTGCGCTGGTGGGAGGTAATGGGCACGCTACGCTGGGGCATGAGCTGCGCGATGTTCGGCCGCGAGTTCCAGCAAGGCGATCGCTCGGTCGAGAAGGCCGCCATCGGCCGGCGCGCCTCGGAGACCGCCATCGACCTCTTGGCCATCCTCAGCCCCCGCGGCGCCTACCGTCATGCGTGAGCAGCCCTCCGCCGCCGAACTGATCGACGCCGTCGCCGAGTTCATCACCCGCGACCTCGCGCCGACGCTGAGCGGCCGGCTCGCCTTCCACGCCCGCGTCGCCGCCAACGTGCTGGCGATCGTGAAGCGCGAGTTGACCCTAGGCGCCGACGCCGACCGCGCAGACGCCGCCCGCCTCGCCGCGCTGCTGGGGAGCGAGGGCGAGCCCGGGGCGCTGACCGAGGAGCTCTGCCGCCGCCTCGCGGCCGGCGAGATTGCCGCCGACGACCCGGCGCTGATCGAGCACCTGTGGGCGACCACGCTGGCGACGCTGGCCGTCGATCAGCCAGGCTACGCTACCTACCGACGGATCGCCGCCGCTGAAGCCGATCGGGGTGCGTGACGGCGGCAATGCTCCCTACCCATCATGGGGAGGGATGCTACGCCCCTTGCGTTTCCACGAGGCGCTGTTGGCCCGCGAGGATGCGGGCGCCGAGCGGGCCGCTCCATTCGGCCGTTGCGGCGCCTTTCAGGATGAGCGCGTAGCCATGCTGGGCGGCCGGCCCGACCGCCGCCGGCATCAGGATGCCGACCACCCAGTCCAGCATGATGCAGCGGAACACGTGGTCGAGCTGGCGCTGCAGCCATTCCTGGTTGATCTCTCGGCTGATGGCGCCGGCCTCGACCGCCACGGCGATCAAGCCGCGCCAGAAGGCGTCGCGCTTGGCGTTCCAGAGCGTGGCGCGCAGGTCGTCGGAGGTGTCGAACACCGCCGCCCACATCGTCTTGTAGAGCGCCGGGTCGGCCAGGTAGATCTCGATCTGCAGGTCGACGGCCTGGAAGATCCGCTCCAGCGGATCGACCGCGCGCAGTTGCGCGAACCGCTCGTGGAACTCGCGCACGTCGGCCAGCAGGGCTAGGACGATGGCCCGCTTGGAGCCGAACAGATTGTACGGCGTCGCCAGGCTGACGCCGGCGCGCTGCGCCAGCACCCGCATCGAGAGCCCAGCGTTGCCGGTCTCGCGGATCAGCTCGCGGGCGGCGAGGATGATGCGCGCCCGGCGCTCGGCCTTGCCGGCTTCCCGGCGACCGAGCGGCGCCTCGCCTTCGTCGTCGAACTCGAGGCTTTCCTCGGCGGGGATGGAATCACACTCATGACCTCTTCCGGCGCGGAAGCTTGCCCCCGCGACGCTTCAAAGCTCCTGACGTCCGCCTGTCCCCCCGGGCTTCCCCAGCAGGCGCTTTCAGTTGGCGCCATTCGCTCGGCCGCGCAATCGCTCGCGAGGCCGCAGCAGACCGCTTGACCATTGTCTTGGCGTTCAACCTATAACGAGTTCAAATTATAGACGCTGACGGCGGCGGGAGGAGACGCTGAGATGGAATTCGACGTCATCACCGAAGGGCTCAAGTTTCCCGAAGGCCCGATTGCGATGCAGGACGGCTCGGTCGTGCTGGTAGAGATCCGCCGCCAGACCCTGACCCGCGTTCGCCCGGACGGGCGCCAGGAGGTCATCGCCGAGCTCGGCGGCGGGCCGAACGGCGCGGCGGTCGGCCCCGACGGCGCGGTCTACGTCTGCAACAACGGCGGCTTCGAGTGGATCGACCGCCCGGATGGGATGACCGCGCCGCACGGTGTGGCGCAGGACTACAAGACGGGCTCGATCCAGCGCGTGGACCTGGCGACCGGCGCGGTCACGACGCTCTACGTCGAATGCGACGGCCGTCCGCTCCGCGGCCCCAACGACATCGTCTTCGATGCGGACGGCGGCTTCTGGTTCACCGACCTCGGCAAGTCGAACGCCGAGTGGATGCACCACGGCCATCTGCTCTACGCCCGGCCCGACGGCGCGATGATCCGCCGGCGTGCGCGAGGGCCTGGTGACGCCGAACGGCATCGGCCTCTCGCCCGACCAGAAGAGCGTGCACGTGGCCGAGACGCTGACCAGCCGCGTCTGGTCGTTCGCCATCGCCGCGCCGGGCGAGCTCGCGAGCGGCGCCGACATGTGGGCGACCAGCCAGGTGATGGGGCCGCTGCCGGGCTACCAGCTGCTGGACAGCCTGGCGGTCGAGGCGGGCGGCAAGGTCTGCGCAGCGACCCTCGTGAACGGCGGCGTCAGCGTGTTCGATCCGGCGGGCGGCGTCGAGCACATCGCCTTCCCCGATCCGCTGATCACCAACATCTGCTTCGGCGGGTCCGACATGCGCGACGCCTGGATCACCGCGTCCGGGAGCGGCAAGCTCCTGAAATGCCGTTGGCCGCGGCCCGGCCTGAAGCTCAATTTCAACGCCTGAGGCGCCATTCGATGACCGCTGAAACGACCGCTGGGACGACCTACGACACCATCCGCTACGAGACCGACGGGCCAATCCTCACCGTCACCCTCAATCGGCCCGAGAAGCTGAACGCCTACACCGCCCAGATGGGCGCGGAGCTGGCCGACGCGATTCTGCGCGCCGACGAGGACGACGACATCCGCGCGGTGATCCTCACCGGCGAGGGCCGCGGCTTCTGCGCCGGCGCCGACATCTCGGCCGGGGCCGGCAGCTTCGACACCGCTGGCGGCGCCGGCGCGAAGAACTTCGGCGGCGCGGAGACGCGCGCGCTGCGCGGCGCCGGCGGCGGCTTCGTGGGCGCGCTCTTCAACGCCAAGAAGGCCACCATCGCCGCCTTCAACGGTCCGGCGGTGGGCGTCGGCGTGACGCTCGCCCTGCCGACCGACATCAAGATCGCCTCCAGCGCGGCGCGGTTCGGCTTCGTGTTCGCCCGCCGCGGACTGGTGCCGGAAGCCGGCAGCGCCTGGTTCCTGCCGCAGTTGGTCGGGCTTTCGCAGGCGTTGCGCTGGTGCCTCTCCGGGCGGATCTTCGACGCCGAGGAAGCGCTGAAGGGCGGCCTGGTCAGCGAGGTCACCGCGCCGGAGAACTTGCTGGCCCGCGCCCGCGAGATCGCCACGGAGATCGCCGAGACCACCGCGCCGGTCTCGATCGCGCTGACCCGGCAGATGCTCTGGCGCTTCGCCAGCGCCCCCGACCCGTTCGGCCTGCTCGCCATCGACGGGCGCTTTGCGATGACGCTGGGCGGCGGCGGCGACGTGAGGGAAGGCGTCGGCGCCTTCCTCGAAAAGCGCCCGCCCAACTTCCCCGGCCGCGTCAGCGCCGACATGCCCGCCGGCTACCCCTGGTGGGAGGAGCGCAAGCCGGGCTGAGGCACGCCGCCGGGCCGCGGGCTGATGGTCGGCGCGCCTCTATCTTGAATTGCACGGCTTGTTGCGCAACGGTTGTTCCGAGCCAGGAGCGCCAGCCATGCCCTTCACCTACCAACAGACGACCGGCCGCTTCAGTCGGAACGGTACGACCATCGGGATCGGCTACAGCGGCCACGGCCCGGGCCTGAACAACCCGGCCGAAGAAGCCGTGCACGCGCGTGGGTCCGATCCCGGCGGGCGCCTGGACAATCGGACAAGCGCACCAGGACGGTAAGCTCGGCCCGGTCGTGATGAACATCGAACCGGTGGCGCCCTTCACCGCCCACGGCCGCACGCTGTTCCGGATCCACGGCGACAACGACCTGCTGAACCACACCGCATCCGACGGCTGCATAGTCCTCGGGCCGACCTACCGCCGCGAGATCGCCGCCGCGGTCGCCAGCGGCGACAACGGGCTGACCGTCATCGCCTGAGCCCGCACGCGATTTGGCTTGCCGCCGCGCTGATCGGACTGGCTAGATCACCCATGCAACAGGGAGCATGCCCCGATGGCATGGGACCTGCCGGCGCTGGCCGGCCTCAAGGTGATCGACGCGACGTCCACGGCCGCCGGGCAGTTTTGCGGGCGGCTGTTTGCGGACTATGGCGCCGAGGTGATTCTCGTCGAGCCAGCTGAGGGGGCCTCGACACGGGCTGAAGGCCCGTTCGACGAGAAAGGCTCGCTGCTCTTTCGCCACCTGAACCAGGGCAAGGCCGGGTTCACCCGGCGTCCGGGCGACGCGGCGGGCGACCACGACCTGGACCGGCTCGTCCGCGAAGCCGACATCGTCCTCGTGGACGCCGCAGATCCGATCGCCGCGCGGGCCGGGGACAAGATCGTCTGCCGCATCAGCGACTTCGGCGAACACGGCCCCTACCGGGGCTGGCGCGGCGGCGAGATCGTCCACCAGGCGCTGAGCGGCGTCATGTTCACCACCGGCGCGCAGGATCGCGAGCCGCTCTACGGCGTCGGTCGCCGGACGGCCTACGCCTGCGGGGCCACCGCCTACATCTCCTGCCTCGCCGCGCTGATCTGGCGCGACCGCACGGGCGAGAGCCAGGCTGTGGAAGCGATCACCGCCGAGGCCACCGCAGCGATGGCGCAGAACCTGGTCACCCAGTATTCCTACTCGCGCACCTACGCCTCGCGCCGGCAGTATCCGGGCATGCTGGCCCAGCTGAAGTGCCGCGACGGCTGGCTGGTGCTCTTCGCGCTGCGCGGCTGGCCGGCCATCTGCCGCATCTTCGGCGTCCCTGAGGTCGCCGAGGACCCACGCTTCTCCAACATCGCCGCCCTGCGCCGCAATTGGTCCGACGCGGTAGCGATCCTGCGCGAAAAGGCGAAGGGCCGCGGCGTGGACGAGCTGATCGCCGAGCTGCAGCAGGCTAAGGTGAGCTCGGCCCGCATCCCCACGCTGCCGGACCTGATCGAAACGCCCCAGTACGCCGGCCGCGGCATGTTTTGCATGGATGGCGATGGCAGGCTGGAGAGCCTGGGGCCGGTGTTCCGGACCCGCTCGCCGCATCGCACGCCGGCGCCGGCGCCCGAGCGGGGCGGCCGCGCCCGGTTCCAGAGCGAGAGCCTCGAGCGCCGCAGCGCGTTCCCCGCCCCGACCCACCCGGATCGCCTGCCCTTGCAGGGACTGCGCGTGCTCGACTTCACGCAGGCCTGGGCGGGACCGATGACCGCGCGGGCGCTCGCCTTCCTGGGCGCCGAGGTGATCAAGATCGAGAACGGCGCGCGGCTGGATTCCTGGCGCGGCCCCGCGGTCGGGGTCAACGATCCGGCCAGCTATCCCGACCGCCAGGGCGGCGAGCGGCCCTATGATCGCAATGCCCTCTTCAACACCCAGAACCACGACAAGCAGTCGATCTCGCTCGACCTGAAGTCGGCCGGCGGGCAGGACATCGCGCGGCGGCTCGCGGCCAAGTGCGACGTCGTGCTGGCGAACTTCTCGCCCCACGCCCTGGCGAAGCTCGGCCTGGGATACGAGGCGCTCGCCCGCAACAACCCGAAGCTGGTGATGGTGGAGATGCCCGCGTTCGGCAACGACGGGCCCTGGTCCAGCCACGTCGGCATGGGCAAGACCATGGAGGCGGCGGCGGGCATGGCCAGCCTGATCGGCTACGGCGACGGCGAGCCGGTGCTGACCGGCCCGGCCTATCTCGACCCGATCGGCGGCCTGCATGGGGCCGCCGCCGTGCTGACGGCGCTGGCCGAGCGCAACCGGACCGGTGTCGGCCAGTATGTCGAGGTCGCGCAGGTGGAAGCGGCGATGCACTGGATCGGCGAGTACATCCTGCAGACCGGGCGCACCGGCGAGGTGTTCCGCGCCGACGGCAATCGCCGCCCGGACATCGCGCCCCACGACGCCTTCCCCTGCGCCGGCGACGACCAGTGGATGGCGATCGCCTGTCCCGACGACGAGACCTGGCGCCGGCTGGTCGCCGCGACCGGCGTCGAGCGACCTGGCCGACGCGAAGTTCTCGACCCTGGCCGGCCGGCTGGAGCACGCCGAGGCGGTGAAGGCGCGCCTGAGCGCCTGGACCCGCGGCCGCAACAAGCACGAGGCGGCCGACCTGCTTGCAGGCCGCCGGCGTCCCCGCCGCGCCGGTGAACAGCGGCGCGGACGTCTGGCGCGATCCGTTCCTGCGCAGCCGCGGGTTCATCCAGACGCTCACCCACCCGGCGGCGGGCGTGGCGGAGTATCCCGGGCTGGCCTACCGGCTGTCGCACACGCCCGGCGCCATCCGCGCACCCGCCCCCTGCTTTGCCGAACACACCTACGACGTGCTGGGCGCCCTGCTGGGCCTCACCCGCGCCGAGATCGACGCCCTGGTCGAGGCCGGGGCGGTCCTCCAGCATCCGGTCGGCGCGCTCGCCGCCGAGCCCGCAAAGGCGCCCGCATGAGCTACCGCCACATCGAGGTCGAACGCCGCGGCGAGATCGAGATCATCCGCCTCAACCGGCCGCGCTACCGCAACGCCCAGTCCCGCATCCTGCTCGAGGAGATGACCGCAGGCCTTCGCCCGCGCCGACCTCGACAACGACGTCAAGGTGATCGTGCTGGCCGCCGCCGGCGATCACTTCTCCGCCGGCCACGATCTCGGCACGCCGGAGGAAGCTGGAGGATCGCGCGGCCAAGCCGTTCGGCGACGGGGTGCTCGGGCGCGTGAACCGCTCCTGGCACCTCTTCGTCGAGAACTCGCTGCGCTGGCGCGACGTGCGCAAGCCGACCATCGCCCAGGTGCAGGGCTACTGCATCTTCGGCGGCTTCCTGATCGCGTCGTGCATGGACATCATCATCGCCAGCGACGACGCGCAGTTCCTGCCCTCGCACCTGCAGCTGCACACCGCGCCGTGGGACATCGGCGTCCGCAACGCCAAGCGCATCCTGTTCGAGAACCGCTTCGTCCCCGCCCAGGAGGCGCAGGCGCTGGGGCTGGTCTCCGAGGTGGTGCCGCGCGATCAGCTGGAGGCTGCGGTGATGGCGCAGGCCGAGCGCTGGGCGGCCAACAGCCTGCTGGAGCTGCGGATGCTGAAGCAGTCGATCAACCTGGCGCAGGACGCCATGGGCTACCGCCTCGCCGCCCACGCCGCCCACTCCAACTACATGATCCGCGAACTGGCGATCCCCGAGCAGGAGCGCGCCGAGATGGGCGCGGCGCGCCAGATGACCCGCGTAGGCGCCGCCCTCGCCAAGGCCCGCGGCGCCAAGCCCAGGGAGTGACCTGGAGCCGTTCCCGCTGAGGCCTCAAGCCTCCAGCTCGATGTCCCAGTAGAGGTAGTCGAGCCAGCTTTCGTGCAGGTGGTTGGGGGGGAATTTGCGGCCGTGTTCCTGCAGCTCGTACATGACGGGCGGTGCGGGGCGCGGTGCGGCTGCATGTGCGCTTCGCGCGGCGTGCGCCCGCCCTTGCCGAGATTGCAGCGCGCGCAGGCGGTGACGATGTTCTCCCACGTGGTGCGCCCGCCCCGTGGAGCGGGCGATCACGTGGTCGAAGGTCAGCTCGTCGCCGGAGCCGCAGTACTGGCAGGTGAAGGAGTCGCGCAGGAAGACGTTGAACCGGGTGAAGGCCGGCGGCCGGTCCTGCGTCGACGTACTGCTTGAGCGAGACGACGCTGGGCAGCGGCATCTCGAACGAGGGCGAGTGGATCACCTTGTCGTAGGTCGAGACCACGTCGACGCGGCCGAGGAACACAGCCTTGATCGTCTCCTGCCAGGGCCACAGCGACAGCGGGTAGTAGCTCAGCGGCCGGTAGTCGGCGTTCAGCACCAGCGCCGGCCAGCCGGACGGCAGGCGGCTAAGCACCTGCATGGCCGGCTCTCCGTGGGCTCGTGCCTCTCGATGGACGCTACGCCGGAACTGAAGACACGCCTCCTTCGGGCCTGGGATGGGAGAAGGGGAATCACGGCTTCCAGGCCGCGTCACTATAGGGAGATTCCACGACACCACGATGACGGCAAGGGGCCGATTGGCGGGCGCGTGACCGGATTGGCGCTGGTGAGGCCGCAAGATCACGAGGCCTCGGCGCCCGGAGCGCCATGAATCCCGCTCTTTCGGACACCGTCCACCGCCGAGCACGGCCGCTCGTACATTGTTGGAACGGTCGAAGGCGCGCGTTCCGGATGCCGCCGGCCGGCTGAAGCTGCTGATCGACGCAGCCTGACGCAGGCGCGCCCGGCGGGCGAACCGGCCGGGCGCGGAAAGCGAAACTCGTCGGAACGTTTTGGGGGTCTTGCCGTCTTATGACGGCGGGCGGTTGCGGGCTATCGGTTCAGCGCGGCGGCCGCCTGGGATGGGCGCGTTCGAGGAGCGGACTTCAGACGGCCGCTCCTCGAAGCTTCGGCCCAATCACGAGAAAGGCGTCCGTCAGGCGCCGACGAGGGCGGTGCCGGCGGCGAGCGCCAGACCGAGCAGGACGGTGGCGGAGACGACCATCTTGTCGAGGGCGCGTTCGAAAACTTGTGCGAGAGACATGGCTAGGTTCCTTGGACTGGTTCTGGGCCCCGGGGGAGCGGGGCTGTCCGATCTGGACGGTGCTTAGATAGCACCTATCTGAACGGTGTCAACATCCATCTTTACACCGTTCGGATAAAGTTTTACGGTGAGGCCAATGAGAGAAACTGGAAGCGCCCAGGCCCGCCCTACCACCACGGCGATCTGTCCCGTGCGCTGGTGGAAGCCGCCCGACGCATCACTGGAGGCGCGAAGGCGCCGCGGCGTTGTCGCTGCGGGCCGTGGCCCGCGAGGCCGGCGTCAGCCCGGCCGCGCCCTATCACCACTTCAAGGACAAGACCGAGCTCCTGGAGGCGGTGGCCCACGACGGCTGGGAGACGCTCGGCCAGGCGATCGCCGAGGCAGGCGCAGCAGCTCCGACGCCGGCGAGGCGCTCGGCGACGATCGGCCTCGCCTACGTCAGTTCGCCCGCGACAACCCGGCGCTCTACCGGCTGATGTACGACACCAGCCGCGACCGCACCGCGATGCCCGAGCATGCCAAGGAGGAGGACAGCGGCCTCGCCAGCGTGCAGGGCGCGCTGGTGGCGGCCGGCGGCGATCCCAACGACGAGCTGCGAGCTGCAGCTGGCGACCGTCGCCTCCTGGTGCGCGGTGCACGGCCTGGCGGAGATGGCCAACTTCAAGGAATTCCAGCCGCTGAAGGAGGGATGGGTGGCGACGAGGCGTTCCTGAAGGGCATCCTGCGCCACTTCGGCACCTTCCAGGTGCGCGGTCCGCCGGCACTGAGCTACGCCACCCGGTTCGCGCCGTCGCCGACCGGCCTGCTCACAAGGGGCACGCCTTCTCGGCCCTGACCGCGTTCGAGGCCGCCCGCCGGGCCGGCGGCCGTTTCGTGCTGCGCATCGAGGACATCGACTTCACCCGCTGCCGTCCCGAGTTCGAGGCGGCGATCTTCGAGGATCTCGCCTGGCTGGGGCTCGACGTGGGAGACGCCGGTGCTGCGCCAGTCCGAGCACATGGCCGACTACCTGGCGGCGCTGGAGCAGCTTCGGCGCCGCGGCCTCGTCTACCGCTGCTTCAAGACCCGCAAGCAGATCGCTCGAGGCGATGATGCAGCGCCCCGCACGGCGCGCCGGAAGGCTATCGCGGCGCGTCCGCTCGCCGCCGACGAGGAGGCGGCGCGGCTGGCGGCCGGCGAGCCGTTCGCCTGGCGGCTGGACCTTGCCGCAGCCGAGCGGGCGGCGGGGCCGCTGACGCTTCGTCGAGGCGGGCGAAGGGCCGGCCGGCGAGCACGGCCGGATCGCGCGTCGACGCCGGCCCGGCCGGCGACGTGGTCGCTGGCGCGCAAGGACGTCGGCGTCGCCTATCACCTCGCCGTCGTGGTGGACGATGCGCGGCAGGGGATCACCGAGGTGGTGCGCGGGCCAGGATCTGTTCGAGGCGACCCACGTCCAGCGGTTGCTGCAGGCGCTGCTGGGCCTCCCGAGCCGCGCTATCGCCACCACCGGCTGATCGCCGGCCCGGACGGCACGCGGCTGGCCAAGCGCGACCACGCCGAGACGCTGCGCTCGATCCGCGAGCGGGGGCGTGACAGCGGCCGAGCTGCGCAGGGAGCTGGGCGCCTAACCCAGCTCCTCCCTCACCCAGTAGCGATAGAGGTACTTCGAGACGAAGCCTTCGGCCTCGTAAAGGGCGATGGCCGAGGCGTTGTCCTCGTCGACCTGCAAATAGCCCTGCCGGGCGCCCGAAGTGGCGGCGACGGCCGTCAGCGTACGGAAGATACGACGCGCCAGGCCGCGGCGGCGGAACGTCGGGGCCGTCCGCATGCCCATGATTCCGGCCCACTCGCGGTCGATCGCGCAGGCCCCGACAGCCGCCGGCGCGCCGTCGATCCGGATCACCGCGAAGCCGCGCGGGTTGGGGATGCGCGCCAGCGCCTCCAGCCGCTCGCGGGCGTCGGCGTCGGCGCCGAACACCGGGTCAGCGAACACGCTGCGGAAGGCCGCGTCGGGCTGCGCCGCGATGGCCGCGTCGGGATCGATCTCGCCCGCCAGCGGGCCGACCATGGTCAGCGTGGGGGTGCGGGGGGTGTAACCGCGCGCCGCCAGGCGCTCGGCGAGATCAGGCGGATGGCTCCAGCCCTCGACAATCTTGAAGCGCGGCGCCAGTTCGCGGCGTGCGTACCAGGCCTCGGCCGCCGCGATGGCCTCGTCGATGGCGCGGTCCGGCGCGTCCAGCGGCCAGCAGGTGTTGATGCGGCCGGACTGGCCGGCCGAAGCGTGCAGGCGCCAGCCGCCCAGCTCCGCGCTCTCTGCCGCGGGCCAGCCGCGCGCCGCGATGGGCTCCAGTACGCGCGGATCGGTCATGAGCGACTCCCCCCGCAAAAACACCGACAGGCGCCGACTCAGTGAGGCCGGCGCCCGTCCAAGCTACTCAGCAACCAGCTTGCTTTATAGGGGTCTCAGGTTCACCGCCGCCGTGCGGCCCCGCTCATCCTGCAGCTCGTATTCAACCTTCTGGCCTTCGTCCAGGCCGCGCAGCCCCGCCCGTTCCACGGCGCTGATATGAACGAATACGTCCTTTCCGCCGTCTTCCGGCTGGATGAAGCCAAACCCTTTGGCGGAATTGAACCATTTGACGGTGCCGCTCGACATGTCGCCTCTGTCTCCCTGACGTATGCTCTTCCGCGCGGCCCCAGGTCCCTTCGGGCCAGGGGCCACGCACAATCGATTATGTCTGGGAAGCGGCTTCTTCGGTTCCGGCGAGGCCCCGAGGGTACTTCGCGGGCGCGATCGTCGGCAGGCCCAAAGCACGGATTGTACGGCAAAATGTGCACGCCCGATTGCGACGGTCAACCCGCAACGCGGCCGCCGTTGCAGCCCTAACGGGTCTTTTCCATCGCTTCGACCACGTGCAGAGCGTCCGGTCCCGACCAGTCCGCGCCGCCCGGAACCCTGGCCCTAACCATTCCCGAAGCGTCGATCAGCAGCGTGGTCGGCAAACCCTGGGCGGGGGGCTTCAGCGCATAGGCGATCCCGAACGTCGGGTCGTTGTAGAACGGCAGCGGCGGGCGCTTGCCGATGAAGGCTTGAGCGTTGGCGCGGTCCTCGGGCCGGTCGAGGCTGATCGGCACGATGACGACCGGCTGGCCCTGGGTTTCGCCCGCCAGCGTGGCCAGCGTCGGCATCTCCTGGACGCAGGGCGCGCACCAGGTGGCCCAGAGGTTGACCACCACCGCCTTGCCCTTGAACTCGGCCAGCGTGTGGGTCTTGCCGGCGGCGTCGGTGAACGGCGTCGTCGGCGCCGGCGACGGCTGCGCATCGAGCGTCAGGCTCTTCATCTGGCCGACAGCCAGAACTCTTCAGATCGGCCGGCGCGCCGGGATTGGATGAGCAGCCGGGGATGACGTATAGAGCCGCGGCCAAGCCTGCCCCGGCCAAGAGCGTTCGCGCGACCATCGGGGCGCGCGCCATCCGTCCGCAAGATCGAACCAGTTCCATGCCGCGCAAGACCTCCGAACCCGCGGGCGCCCGCCAAGCCGACCCGCCCGGCGACGCTCCGGGCCACCTACTATGGGGCGGGCGGTTCTCCGCCAAGCCCGACGCGCTGATGCAGGCGATCAACGTCTCGATCGGCTTCGACCGGCGCCTGGCGGTCGAGGACCTGGCCGGCTCGAAGGCGCACGTCGCGATGCTGGCGGCGGTCGGGATCGTCTCGCCGGCCGACGAGGCGGCGATCCAGCGCGGCCTCGCCGACATCGAGCAGGAGATCGAGGCCGGGACCTTCCCGTTCCGCGAGGAGTTCGAGGACATCCATTTCAACGTCGAGAAGCGGCTGGACGAGCTGATCGGGTCGGCGGCGGGGCGGCTGCACACGGCCCGGTCGCGCAACGACCAGGTGGCGCTCGACTTCCGGCTCTGGGTGCGCGCCGCCTGCGACCGCACCGTCGAGCAGATCATCGGCCTGCAGCGCGCGCTGCTCGCCCAGGCGGAGACCCACGCGGCGACGCTGATGCCGGGCTTCACCCACCTGCAGAGCGCCCAGCCGGTGACCTTCGGCCATCACCTGATGGCCTACGTCGAGATGCTGGGCCGCGACGCCGGCCGCTTCGCCGACGCCCGGGCGCGAATGAACGAGAGCCCGCTGGGCGCGGCGGCGCTGGCCGGCACTTCGTTCCCGATCGACCGCCAGATGACCGCCCGCGCGCTGGGCTTCGACCATCCGATGGCCAACAGCCTCGACGCGGTCTCGGCGCGCGACTTCGCGCTGGAGGCGCTGGCGGCGGCGGGGATCCTGTCGCTCAACCTGTCGCGGCTGGCCGAGGAGATCGTGCTGTGGACGACGCCGCAGTTCGGTTTCGTCACGCTGTCGGACGCCTTCACCACCGGCTCGTCGATCATGCCGCAGAAGCGCAATCCCGACGCGGCCGAGCTGACGCGCGCCAAGACCGGGCGGATCCTGGGCGCGTTCGCGGCGCTCTCGCTGGTGATGAAGGGCCTGCCGCTGGCCTATTCGAAGGACATGCAGGAGGACAAGGTCCCCGCCTTCGAGGCGTTCGACGCGCTGGAGGTGGCGCTGGCGGCGATGACCGGGATGATCGCCGACCTGAAGGCCAATGCCGAGCGGATGGCCGCCGCCGCCGGGGCCGGCTACGCCACCGCCACCGACCTCGCCGACTGGCTGGTGCGCCGGCTCGGCACTGCCGTTCCGCCAGGCGCACCATGTGGCCGGCGCAGGCGGTGAAGCAGGCCGAGGCGCTGGGCGTCGAGCTGGCCGACCTGCCGCTGGCCGAGCTTGCAGGCGCTCGAACCCGGCGTCACGGCCGACGTTTACGAGGTGCTGACGCCGCAGGCTTCGGCGGCCAGTCGGACCAGCTTTGGCGGAACCGCGCCGGAGCGCGTGCGCGCCGAGATCGCGCGTTGGAAGGAGATTCTCAGGTGACGCGCACTCTCATCCTATCGCCTGGCCGCCGCGAGCTTCGTCGTCGCGGTGGCCGGCTGCGGCAAGCAGGGCGATCTCGACCGGCCCGGCCCGATCTGGGGCGCCCAGGACAAGGCCGAGGCCGCCGCCCAGAAGCGTGCGCAGGCCGACAACGCCAGCAACGCCGCCGCCGCCAACCGGGCGATCGGCCCGCAGAACCCGGCAGTTCAGCCCTACACCACCACCGAGCCGCCGAGCTCCGCGCCGATCCCCGGCGAGCGGACCAACCCCTCCGGCGCGCCGCAGCAGGGCGCCATCCCGCAATCCCGGCCAGCCCTAGTGACCCTGCCGTGAACCACTTCGAGCTGCTGGGGGGCGAGCTCGCCTGCGAAGCGGTTCCGCTTGAGCCGGATCGCCGAGGCGGTCGGCACGCCGGTCTATGTCTATTCCACCGCGACGCTGGAGCGGCACTTCACGGTGTTCCGCGACGCGCTCGCGTCGCACCGGGAGATCGGCCAGCCGCTGATCGCCTACGCGCTGAAGGCCAACCCCAACGTCGCCGTGCGTGCGCACCCTGGCGCGCCTCGGGCGCCGGCGCCGACACCGTCTCCGAGGGCGAGATCCGCCGGGCGCTGGCGGCCGGCGTGCCGGCCGGAGCGGATCGTGTTCTCCGGCGTCGGCAAGACCGCCGGGGAGCTCGCCTTCGCGCTCGAAGCCGGCGTCGCCGAGATCAACGTCGAGTCGGAGCCCGAGCTCGATCTGCTGTCGCCCAGGTCGCGGCCGAGCAAGGGCGTGCGCGCCGCCATCGCCATCCGCGTCAACCCGGACGTCGGCGCCGGCGGCCACGCCAAGATCAGCACCGGCCACGCCGAGACCAAGTTCGGGGTCTCGCTCGGCGAGGCCGAGCGGCTCTACGCCAAGGCCAGCAACAGCGCGTCGCTGCGGCCCGCTCGGCGTCGCCTGCCACATCGGCAGCCAGATCACCGACCTTGCGCCGCTGCGCGGACGCCTTCGGGCGGATGCGCGGCCTGGTCGAGCGGCTGCGCGGCCGAGGGGCTGAGCGTGGAGCGGCTCGACCTCGGCGGCGGCCTCGGCGTGCCCTACTTCAACCAGCCCGACCCGCCGACGCCGGCCGACTACGCGGCGATGGTCGCCGAGGCGGTGCGCGGGCTGGGCGTGCAGCTGGCCTTCGAGCCCGGCCGGGTGATCGCCGCCAACGCCGGCGTGCTGCTGGCGCGGGTGATCCACGTGCACGAGCGGCCGGAGGGGCGGCGGTTCCTGGTGCTGGACGCGGCGATGAACGACCTGATCCGGCCGGCGATGTACGAGGCCTACCACGACATCCGTCCGGTGCGGCCGCGGCCTGGCGCGCTCGCGCGCCTACGACGTGGTGGGCCCGATCTGCGAGACCGGCGACACCTTCACCCGCGAGCGGCTGCTGCCGCCGCTGGAGGCCGGCGACCTCGTCGCCTTCATGACCGCCGGCGCCTACGGCGCGGCGATGTCGAGCGAGTACAACTCCCGCCCGCTGGTCCCCGAGGTGCTGGTGAAGGGCGCCGACTTCGCCGTGATCCGCGCCCGGCCGACCTACGAAGCGATGCTGCGCCGCGAGCGGATGCCGGACTGGCTGTCCTGATCCCCGCGAAGGGTCGTTAGTCCGCCGCCGCGATGTACGGCAGGCCGCGCAGGCGGCCTTCGGCGTCCATGCCGTAGCCGACCAGGAAGCGCGGCGGGGCGTCCCAGGCGGCGAAGTCAGGCTCGATGGCGCGCGGCGTCGGCCACGGCTTGCGGGCGAAGACGCAGGTGATCACCTCGCGGGCCCCGGCGTCGCGCACCAGCCGCGCGGCCTCGCTCGAGCGAGAGACCGGTGTCGACCACGTCGTCGAGCACCAGCGCCTGGCGTCCGGCCATCGGACGCTGCAGGTCGGCGCGCACCTGGCAGCGGCCGCGGCTGGTGCGGCTCGTCGCCGTAGGAGGCCAGCCACAGCGCGTCGAACGCCACGTGGCGGCCGAGCCGGGCCAGCGCCCGCGTCATGTCGGCGGCGAACCAGAGGCCGCCGGTCAGCAGGCATACGGCCACCGCGTCGTCGGCGATCCGCGGTGCGAGGCGGCGCGCCAGCGCGTCGACCCGCGCATCGACGTCCTGCTTCGGTCAGCAGGACCTCGAGCGAGCCGGCGCATCGCTCATCGGGCGGCGGGCGCGCCCGTTGGCGCGGCGCCGGCGTCGGCCGGCGCGCCGAGCGGCGGCGCCCGTCGACCGGCGGCGGGTTGCGGCCGCGGCAGCGGCGGCGACGTTGGCGGCCGGTGCGTCGGCTGCTCGCGCCGCGCAGGGTGAAGCTGGGCGGCGTCGGGACGGGCGCGGCGGTGCTGCGGACCGGCGTCGCCGGCGCGCCGGCCGCGCGCCCGATCGCGAAGTCGACCTGCAGGTTGGCCGCGGAGAACGGGGGATCGAGGATCGAGGTCACGAAGCTGGCGCGTCTCGCCGGGCGGGATGCGCGGCGTCGGCGAAGCGTGGTGATCTGGCCGGCCACACGCTTGCCTTGGGCGTTGAGCAGAGTCGATCCGCAGCGGCGGGGCGACCACCGCGCGGCCCACGACGTTGCGGATCGACGCCCGAGACGGCGAGCGTCGCGTGGCCCTCCTCCAGCGACGGCTCGGCGTGCACCTGCTCGATGACCAGGCCGGTCGGGTTCACCGGCAGGCCGATCGCCGCGTAGGCCGACGCGGTCTGCGGCCAGGCGCGCACCACGCTCTCGCGGAAGACGATCGCGATGCCGATCACGCGCGGCGACCACGACCGCCACGCCGGCCCAGACGCGCGCCGGCTGATCGCCGCCTGGCGAGTTGCGCCGCTCCTCCTCGGCGCGGGTGCGGAAGGCGCGCGGCAGGTCGTCGCCGGTGAGCGGCGCGGGCTCGGCGGACGCCTCGGCGGCCGCGATCTGGGCCAGCGCGCCTTCGTCCGCGGCGGCACCAGCTCGAGCGGCCGCTGCCGGACTGCGCCGTCCAGCGCGCGCCGCAGGCGGCGCAGCGCACCGTCCGGCCCGCCGGCCCGGATCTGCGTCATCCTCGACGAAATAGCCGGTGGCGCACTCAGGACAGGTCAGTATCATGACAAGCGAATCGGACGCCCGAGCAAAACCCTCGTCGAGGTTGCCGATTTCGGCTCTCATGTCCAGGAAGCCGCATCGACCGGCCACTTGAACCCTCGGATCCGAGCTCGCAGCAGTCGGTGGTCCGCTTCGAAGGCGTCTCGATGCGCTACGGCCGCGAAGCCGAGGTGCTGAAGGACATTTCGTTCGAGCTGCCGCGCGGCTCGTTCCATTTCCTCACCGGGCCGTCCGGGTCGGGCAAATCGACGCTGCTGAAGCTGATCTACCTCGCCGAGCAGGCCTCGCGCGGCCGGATCGAGATCTTCGGCCAGGACCTGGCGCTGCTGAAGCGCGAGCGACCGGCCGCTGATGCGCCGGCAGGATCGGCGTGGTGTTCCAGGAGTTCCGGCTGCTCGAGCACCTGACCGTGTTCGACAACGCCGCGCTGGCGCCGCGCATCGCCGGCCGCAAGCCGGCCGCCTATCGCGCCGACGTCGCCGACCTGCTGGCCTGGGTGGGGCTGGGCGAGCGCATGCACGCCATGCCGCCGGCGCTCTCCGGCGGCGAGAAGCAGCGCCTGGCCATCGCCCGCGCGGTGATCAACCGGCCCGACATCCTGCTGGCCGACGAGCCGACCGGCAACGTCGACGAGGCGATGGCGCCTGCGGATCCTGCGGCTGTTCCCGAGCTGAACCGGGTCGGCGCCACCGTGCTGATCGCCAGCCACGACATCGACCTGGTGGCGCGCTCCGGCATGCCGGTGCTGCAGCCTCGAGGACGGCCGGCTTGCGCCGCAGGGCGCGCTTCGCTCCAGAACAGGCTCCATGAGCCCTGCGTCATGAGCCTGGCTTTCGACGCCAGCCGCTGGTGGCCGGCGCCGCTGCTGCCGCGGCGGCGACGGGCGCGACTGGGCGCTGCTGTTCGTGGTGGCGGCGCTGTCGCTCCTGGCCGGGCTGGCGGCGGTGGGGGCGCTGGCCGGCCAGCGCGCGGCGGCAGGGCTGGCGCACCGAGCTGATCGGCTCGGCGACCGTCGTGGTCCGCGCCCAGGGGACCGAGACCGCCGACGAGGCGGCGGCGCAGGGCGGCCGAGGTGGTCTCCGGCGTCAAGGGCGTCGCCGAGGCCCGGGCGCTGGACGCGGCCAAGGCGCAACGCGCTGATCGCGCCGTGGATCGGCGCCGGGCGCGCTGCCGGCGGACCTGCCGACCCCGCGCCTGGTGGCCGTCGACCTGGACCCGCAAGGCGCCCGCCAGCGGCGCCGACCTCGAAGCGGCGCTGAGCGCCGCACGGCGTCGACGCCGACGTCGACGACCACAGCCGCTGGACGGCGCAGATCATGCGCGCCGGGGCGGCGATCGAGGAGCATCGGCCGCGGCGCTCTTCGTGCTGATCCTCGCGGTGCTGGGCGCGGTGGTCGCGTTCGCCACGCGGCAGGGCCTGGCGGCGCGGCGCGACGTGGTCGAGGCGCTGCACCTGGCCGGCGCCACCGACGGCTACATCGCCCGCCTGTTCCAGGCCAGGTTCGCCCGCTCCGCCGCCCAGGCGGGCCTCGCCGGCGCGGTGCTGGCGGCGCTGGCCGCGGTGCTGCTCAAGCTCGACGAGCGGCGGCGACGAGCAGCTGACCGCGCTGCTGCCGATCGCCTGGAGCGACCTCGCCGCGCTGGCGCCGTTCCCGGTGCTGGCGGCGCTGGTGGCGGCGGTCACCGCGCGGGTCACGGCGATGGCGGCGCTGGCCGAGCGCCCGTGAGCGACCGGACGCCGTGAGGACCCTGGCGGCGATCTTCGTCGTCGCTGCTGGTCTGGGCGCCGGGCCTGCTGGCCTTCGCCGCGCGCGTCGACCGCTCGACCCCCGCCGCCGATCCGCCGCCGGCCGACGGCATCGTCGCGCTGACCGGCGGCTCGGGCGAGCGGATCGCCGCCGGCGATGGGGCTGCTGGAGGACGGCAAGGCCAAGCGCATGCTGATCAGCGGCGTCAGCCGACACGTCACCCGCAGCGAGCTGCAGACCATCACCGGCGCCTCCAAGCCGGTCTACGACTGCTGCGTCGACCTGGGCTTCCAGGCCACCAACACGCTCGGCAACGCGCCGCGAGACGGCCGACTGGGCGAGGTCGCAAGGGCTACAGCACGCCTGATCCTGGTCACCGCCGACTATCACATGCCGCGGGCCGCGGCTGGAGCTGCGAGCGGCCCTGCCGGAGGCGACAGATCATCCCCTATCCGGTGGCCACGCCGCGAGCTGAAGCGCCGGCGGCTGGTGGAAGACCGGCGCGGGCGCCGCAGCGGATGATCCTGGAGTACTGCAAGTACCTGGCGGTGCTGGCGCGCGAGACGCTGCTGGGCCTCGGGCCCAAGCCGCGCCGGCGGCGCAAGCACGCCTGAGGCGAGACCGCATTGATCCTCGTTCGCTCGCTGGCCTTCATGCTCGTGTTCTACCTGTGGTCGCTGGTGCTCGCGTCCTGTTCCTGCCGGCGCTGCTCTGCCGCGGCGCCGTGGACCGTGCGGCGTTCAAGCTCTGGGCGCGCGGCGTCATCGTGCTGCTGCGCGTCATCTGCGGCATCCGGGTCGAGGTGCGGGGCCGCGAGCACATGCCGACCGGCCGCGCCCTGGTCGCGCGCCAAGCACCAGTGCATGTTCGACGTCTTCGCCCAGTTCGTCGTGCTGCCCGACTCCTGCTTCGTGATGCGCAAGGAGCTGATGCGCATCCCGTTCTTCGGCTGGTACGCCTGGAAGAGCGGCTGGTCGTGATCGACCGCGAGGGCGGCTCGGCGGCGCTGCGCGAGATGGTCGCGCGACGGCCAGCGACCGGCTCGCCGAGGACCGCCAGCTGGTGATCTTCCCGGAGGGGCACCGCGGCGAGCCCGGCGTCGCCGGCGACTACCAGCCCGGCGTCGCCGGCCTCTACCGCGACCTCGGACCTGCCCGCGCACCTGGTGGCGACCAACTCCGGCGTCCACTGGCCGGCGCACGGCATCCTGCGCCGGCCCGGGACGATCGTGTTCGAGTACCTCGAGCCGCTCCCCGCCGGCCTGAAGCGCGCCGAGTTCATGCGCCAGCTGGAGGAGCGCATCGAGGCGGCGTCGAACGCGCTGCTGGAGCTGTAGACTTCCGCCCCCCGCTCATCCCGACGAACGTCGGGACCCAGGCAGGACTGGGTTGCAGGGTCGCGGAAGCCTGCCGGCGTGGCGGCGCCGCGGGCATCCCTTTGCTACACGACCGAAGACAGCGAAGAGCACGAAGGCGCTCGATCTGAGACGAAGGAGGCCCCTTGGTGAGCTTTGCTAGCTTCGTGCTCTTCGTGTGACCCCTGACAGCGCCTGCGGCGCGCACCCACTCTCCCAATAGCCTGCCTGCCCTCAGTCCTGTCTGGGTCCCGACTGGTGTCGGGATGAGCGGGGGACGTTGGGGCTAGGGATGGCCCTCGCCGCCTCCCGCGCTTCGACCATCGCCAGCAGCGTCTCCATCGCGCGGTCGCGGATGCCCTCCTCGCGCAGGTGCGCGACCAGGTCGGCGAGGTAGTCGACGTTGCGGCCGGAGAGGCCGGTGGCGCCGGCGATCAGCTCGGCCTGGTGCTCCAGGCTGAGCACGCCGGCCCACTGCGGGTGGGCGCGGTCGGAGAGGAAGGTCAGCGCCTCGATCCGGCGGCCGCCGGCCAGCCGCACGCGCCCGCGCCTCGACGTAGGTCTCGGTCGGCTGCTCGCGCTCCATCAGGTAGGCGTAGGTCGCGGGCCAGTCGGCCGTCGGCGATCGCGGTAGGCCATGCCCCGCGCCGCGCCGCCCGGCGCCAGGCCCAGCACCAGGCCCGCGCCGCGTCCGGCGTGCCGCGGTGGTGGACCGAATAGATGCAGAAGGCGCGCCGGCGGCCATGGAGCGTGGCCGCCGCGCGCTCTAGATAGGCGAAACCCCGGCCGCCACATCAGCGAGCCGTAGCCGAACACCCAGTGCTCGCCCGCGTCAGTCACCTGTCACCGTGATCGCGATCCCGACGCAGACCCATAGCGCCGCTCGCGCCGCGCCCGCAAGCCGCGCCGCCTCGGCCTCTATCATTCCCTGGGCGCGCTGCCGCGATCCTGGCCGTCGCCTGGAGCGCTAGCCTGGCTGTGGCTGACGAGCGAGACGCGAGCGGCGGATCGACGCCGGCGCGGCGCAGCCTGCGCGCGGCCGGGTGGCAGGCCTCCTGGGGTCGCCGCCACGTCGGCGGCTATCCGTTCCGGCTCGACGTCGATTTCACCGGCCTGCAGCTCGCCGACCCCTCCGGCTGGGCGGTGGCGCTGCCGTCGCTGAAGGCCGAGGCCTACGCCTTCGCGCCGACCCACTGGGTCGCCTCCGCGCCAGGCGGCCTCACCTTCACGCGGCCGGCACGGCGGCGCGGTGAACGTCACCGCCGGCGCGCTGCGCGCCAGCGTCAACGGCTGGGACCAGGCGCCGCCGCGCATCTCGGTCGAGGGCGACGACGTGACCTTCGCCGCCGGCGCCGGGCGCCACGCCGTTCTGGCTGACCGGCGCCAAGAACGCTGCAGTCGACACCCGCGCCGGCCCCGGACGAGCAGGGCGGCGTCTGTGTTCGGCATCGACGGCGGCGCGGCCTCTGCCCGGTAGCTGGCTGGGCCAGATCGCCGGCGGCGGGCCGGTCGGCGATCACGGCTCGACGGCGTCATGTCCCACGCCGGCGCGCTGGCGGGGCCGGCTGGCGCGACGCTGGCGCGCAACTGGACGGCACAGCGGCGGCGACCTCGACGTGCGCCAGCTGACCCTGACCGCCGGCGCGCGCCAGGCTCGACGCGCGCAGCGGCGGCGTCGGCGGTCGACGACAACGGCGCGCTGGTCGGCGAGCTCGACGCCACGCCTCACCGAGCCGGGCGCGGCTCTTCGCGGGCGCTGACCGGCTGCCGCAGAACGGCGACGACCGAGCACCCACCGCGGCTGGCCTTCCACGACGGCTGCGACCTGGCTCGGTCCCTTGCGGCTCGCGCCGGCGCCGCAGGCTCTTCTGAGCCGCGCGGGGATGCGCCGGCCCACGGCGGCGTGTAAGAGCCCGCGCCATGACCGCCCAGACGCCCCTGTTCTCCGCCGCGACGCGCCGCCGCCGACCGGCCGCTGGCCAAGCCCGGCATCCTCGACATCACGCCCTACAAGCCGGGCAAGGCGACCGCCGAGGGCGTCGCCCACCCGGTCAAGCTGTCCGGCAACGAGAACATCCTGGGCTGCAGCCCGAAGGCGCGCGAGGCCTACCTGGCCGCCGCCGGCGAGCTCAACCTCTATCCCGACGGCCGCGGCGGGGCGCTGCGCGCGGCCATCGCGGCGCGCTGCCGGATCGAGCCGGAGCGGCTGGTGCTGGGCTGCGGCACCGACGAGATGCTGCACCTGATCAACCAGACCTTCCTCGAGCCGGGCGACAACATCGTGCAGGGCCAGTACGCGTTCGGCGCCTACGGCATCGGCGCGCGCGCCTGCCAGGCCGAGGTGCGCAGCGCCGCCGAGCCCAACTACCGCATCGACGTCGACGAAGATGCTGGAGCTGGTCGACGAGCGCACCCGGCTGGTCTTCATCACCAACCCGGCCAACCCCACCGGCACCTTCACCACCAAGGACGAGCTGGCGCGCCTGCACGACGCGCTGCCGCCCAGCGTGGTGCTGGTGGTCGACGCGGCCTACGCCGAGTTCTGCACCGAGCCCACCTTCACCGACGGGCTGGAGCTGGCGCGCGCGGCGCCGAACATCATCGTCACCCACACCTTCTCCAAGCTGCATGGCCTGGCGGCGCTGCGGGTCGGCTGGGCGCTACGCGCCGGCGCCGATCGCCGACGCCATCGACCGCATCCGCCCGCCGTTCAACGTCTCGATCCCGGGCCTCGCCGCCGCCGTCGCGGCGCTGGCCGACGTCGGAGTTCCAGGCCGCTTCGCTGCCCACGTCGAGCGCTGGCGGCCGTGGCTGACCCAGCAGCTCGGCGGCCTCGGCCTCGACGTCGTGCCGTCGGGGGCCAACTTCGTGCTGGTGCGAGTTCCCGACCACGCCCGGCAAGACCGCGCCGGAAGCCGAGGCCTTCCTCGCCTCGCTGCGGCCTGATCGTGCGCGGCGTCGCCAACTACGGCCTGCCGGGCCACCTGCGCATCACCATCGGCCTCGAAGAGCACAACCGCGCGCTGGTCGATGCGCTGGCCGAGTTCCTCGCCCGCCCGGCCTAGGCGGGCCGCTCAGCAGTGGCTGTTGCAGTCGGCGTTGCGGCTGGAGCAGAGGCTACGCTGTCCGTTGGTCCGCGCGCTGCTTTCGCAGGTGACGTCGCTGGTCGAGCAGCGTTGCCGGCACGAGGAGCTTGGGGCGCGAGCTGGCCTGCGGACCCCACTGGCGCGGCGAGAGGCATCGGCAGCCGTAGTGGTACTTGCTGAGCGAGCTGCCCGGCACCGTCGAGCAACGGCCATCGGCTGGCGGGTTGCAGGCCGCCGCCTCGGCCTGGCAGCGGCCGGCCGAGTCATGGGCGCACGCCGCCGCGGCCGGATGGGCGCCGAGGACGCCCGCCAGCAGCAGCGCGGCGGCGAGAGGACCGAGGGACGCGAGACGTCGCATGACGCTGAAGCTTTACGCCGCGCGGGCGGCGCGCCGCGCGGGGCCTCTTACGCAGCGGGACGGGCGCCGCGACCCCAGAGCGATCGCGGTTTCACCGGAGGCCCTGGCGAACGTCGCCTCTGGAGTGAGCCCCAGGCGGCCCCAGAAGGCCCCGTGGAGCGCCGCGGACGAGGCTCCAGCTAGGGTACTACCGGTAGCGCGACTAAAGCCGCGTACGGGCTTCCTGGCGGCCTTAGCGGCCATTGCAATCTGGAGACGCAATTTCGACACACTCGCGCCGAGGCGAACGAGCTCGCCCCTACCGCTCCACCGGCAGCACGAAGTCGGGGTCGAGGGTCTTGGCGGGGTTGTAGCCGCCGACCTGGCCCATGATGCTGCCGGTGGTCAGCAGCTCGTAGCCCAGCAGCGTCTGCAGCTCGCGGCTCATGCCGCGCACCTTCTCCTTCGGCACGCCGAGATAGAAGTTCTCCTGCGGCCGCGCCCAGGGCTCGCAATAGTGGTTGGTCCAGGCGAGCCGCGGCCGGTCGGTGGCGTTGGCGCCGGCGCCGTGCAGCAGCGTGCCGTGGAAGATGCAGAGCGCGCCGGCCGGCATGGTCAGGTGGCTGACGGCGCGGCTGTCCTCGCTCGACTGGCCGAACCTCAGCGCGGTCTGCAGCGCCTGCGCCCGCTCGGTCGTCCACTTGTGGCTGCCGCGGTACATCACCGTGCCGCCGTTCTCGGGCCTGAAGGCGTCGATCGCGCCGATGGTGCTGATCGAGAAGGCCGGCCGGGGCCGCGGGAACGGGTAGAAGCCGTCGTCGAAGTGCAGGTTCTGCGCCTTCTCGCCCGGATAGATGCAGATCGCGTGGTTGGCGCTGAGCAGATAGTTCGGGCGCAGCAGCCGGTCGAGGATGGCCAGCAGGCGCGGGTCGGCGGCGCTCTCCTCGAACACCTGGCCGCGCCCGACCAGCGTGTAGACCCGCTCGGTGGTGTGGCCCTCGAACGGGTTGCGGCCGCGGTAGGTGCCCAGGTAGGGCGCCAGCCCCTCGCGGAACTGCTCGATCTGAGCCGGGCTGAGGTAGTCCTCGATGACGGTGAAGCCGGCCTCGTCGAGCTCGGCCATGTGGCGCTTCAGGTCGAAGCCCGGCGGCAGCTGACGCTTGATCCCAGGTCCCATCGCCGTCCTCCTGCGCAATCCCGCCATTGTATCACGTCCCGGTCGGGCGACCTTGCTGCCGCCTCTCTGGGAGACTTGACCACGGCCCGGCCGCCCCGCTAGGTGGCGCCGCCCATGACCCGCGCCGCCAGCCTTCGCAGCTACTACCGCCAGCTCGTATAGCTGCGCGGCCGGTTTTTCTTTTCGACCCAGCCGCCTGAAGGTCGGCGGCCGGGTCTCGAGGAAGACGACGGTCTCCGGCCGAACGGCCAGATCAGGAGCCGTCCATGACCGACCAGAACGCCACCGCCAAGCCGTCCGCGCCGGTCTACGCCAAGCTGGCGGTGATCGGCGGCGGGCTGATCGGCTCGTCGCTGATCCGCGCGGCGCGGTCCCACGGCGCGGCGGCTCAGATCGCCGTCGCCGACGCCAACCCCGTCCATCGCGAACGTCTGAAGGCGCTCGGCATCGCCGATGCGGTGAGCGCCGACCCGGCCGAGGCGGCTGAAGGCGCCGATCTCGTCATGTTGGCCGTGCCGGTGCTGGCGATGGGCGAGGCCGCCGCCGCCGCCGCGCCGGGCATGAAAGCCGGCGCCACGCTCAGCGACGTCGGCTCCGTGAAGGGCGCGGTCGCCGCGGCGATGGCGGCCAATGCGCCGCAGGGGGTCTTCGTGATTCCCGGCCATCCGGTGGCGGGCACCGAGCACTCCGGGCCGGACGCCGGCTTCGCGACGCTGTTCGAGAACCGCTGGTCGATCCTGACCCCGCAGGAACGCACCGACGCGCCCTACCAGGCGGCGCTGGAGCAGCTGACCGAGTTCTGGATGCGGCTGGGCTCGCGGGTCGAGCTGATGGACGCCCGCCATCACGACCTGGTGCTGGCCGTCACCTCGCACCTGCCACACCTGATCGCCTACACCATCGTGGGCGCCGCCGCTGACCTCGAGGAGGTCACCCAGGGCGAGGTGATGAAGTACTCGGCCGGCGGTTTTCGCGACTTCACCCGCATCGCCGCCTCCGACCCGATCATGTGGCGCGACGTGTTCCTCACCAACCGCGATGCGGTGCTGGAGATCCTCGGACGCTTCACCGAGGACCTGCAGGCCTTGTCGCGCGCCATCCGCTGGGGCGAGGGCGAGAAGCTGCAACAGCTCTTCACCCGCACCCGGGCCATCCGCCTCGGCATCGTCGCCGCCGGGCAGGAAAGCCCCGAGCCGAACTTCGGGCGGGACAGGCGGGAGTAGTCTCCCTCCCCCTTCATTGGGAGGGTGGCGACGCAACGCGTCGCCGGGTGGGATGCCTGACGCTCCCACGCCGATCGCCGGTGTTGCTCGAAACGTCCCCACCCGACCGCTACGCGGTCCGCCCTCCCCATGAAGGGGAGGGAAAGCGTTACCGCCGTCCCCACTGCGCCTGGCTGACGCTGGCGCTGACGGCGACCGAGGCGTTCTGGCCGATCGGCTGGCAGACGGCCCCCGCGAGATGGCGATAGCCGTGCGTGCCGATCCCGGCCTCGATCTCGCCGTGCGGCGCGGTGTCGAGCTTGCCGTCGGGTTTCACGCGCTCCGGCCCGCACGGACCCATGGCGACGCGCTGACCCTGCGCGCCATCGCTGACGCCGGGCAACGGCGGCGCCGCGGCCTGCGGCTGCGGGGGAACCTGGTCGGCGCCGCTGGCGGTGGTGACCGGCCCGTCGGCCCACGCCGACGCGGCGGCGAGGCTGAAAGCTGCGGCGACGACGATGAGGCGCATGGCGCTCCCCGGTTGGCGCCCGCCCTTATGGCCGCGCCGCATGTCTGAATTGCGCCAGGCTTGTTTCGATCCGCCCACATGGCGACAGGCTTCGCCAGGGCGAAGCTGACAGCCGCCGCAAATCAGCTATTGAGAGGTCTCCCAGCCGCCATCCGAGAGGCCAGCTCAGGACCATGACAGCGCTGCAGGCGATCATCCTGGCCATCGTGCAGGGCGTCACCGAGCTCTTCCCGATTTCCAGCCTGGCGCATGCGGTGATCGTGCCGGCGCTGCTGGGCTGGAAGAACGTCGACGAGAATTCCGACAGCTTCCTGCCGTTCCTGGTGGTGATGCACCTCGGCACCGCGCTGGCGCTGATCGCCTACTTCTGGCGCACCTGGCTCGACTTCGCGACCGCCATCCTGTTCCGCCGCGGCCCGAAGGCGGAAGGCGAGCGGCGGATCTTCTGGCGCGTGGTGGTGGCGACCATCCCGGCGGTGATCATCGGCTTCTTCCTGGAGAAGGAGCTGAAGCGCGCGTTCGGCGCGCCGGTGCTGGCGGCCGGCTTCCTGATCGCCAACGGCGTCATGCTGTTCGCCGCCGAGCGCCTGCAAGGGCCGCCAGGACCGGCCGCTGACGCGGCTGCGCTGGATCGACGCCGTCGTCATCGGGCTGTGGCAGTGCCTGGCGTTCATCCCCGGCTTCTCGCGCTCCGGCGCCACCATGGTCGGCGGCTACCTGGCCGGCCTCGACCACGAGGACGCCGCGCGTTTCTCGTTCCTGACCGCGACGCCGATCATCCTGGCCGCGACGGTGCTGGAGACGCCGAAGCTGATCCACAATCACGACAAGTTCAGCGCCGTGGCGCTCGTCGCCGGCGCGGTGGCGGGGGTCGTGGCCTTCATCTCCACCGCGCTCTTGATGCGCTGGTTCCGGCAGACCGAGGTGCGCGCCTTCGACCCGTTCGCGCTCTACTGCGCCCTGGCCGGCGCCGGCTCGCTCGCCTGGCTGCTGCTCCGCTAAGGCGGTTGCCTTTCGTCGCACCGAAGCCGCGCGCTTTGCGTTCATGCCGCTGGCGTGCGACTTCGTGGAAAATCGTTCGCCAAAGCGCGCTTCGGGAGCCCGCCCCAACCCCATGACCAGTCGCCCAAGCCGAAGCCGCCGAAGCCCTTGCCGTCGCCGACGCGACCTCCCCGGCGAAACCCGCCGACCTGCCGGTCTCCGACCGGGCGCGGATCCTGATGTACCTCGGCGTGCTGGTGTTCATCCTCGCCTTCGGCGCGCCCGGCGGCGGCCTGGTCGGGGTGCCGATCTTCTTCTTCCTGAAGAACAAGCTGCACATGGGCGCGACCCAGATCTCCCTCTATGGCCTGGTCGCGGCCATCCCGGCCTACCTGGCTTTGTGCCGCGGCTTCGCCCGCGACCTCTGGAACCCCTTCGGCCTGCGCGATCGCGGCTACATGATGATTTTCGGCGGCCTGTGCGCGGTTGGCTTCGTCGTTTTCGCCTTCCTGCCGGTGACGCTGGCCAGCCGATCGCCCTCGCCGTCATCCTCGGCAGCCTGTGGCTGTTCGCTCAGAGCCGGCCAGACCGGCCTTGGCGCGACCATCGCCCGCCAGCACGTAATGTCCGGCCAGATGAGCACGGTGATGAACGTGTTCGGCAGCGTCGCGGTGCATGATCCCGCTGGCGGCAGGCGGCTACATCAGCGACTACCTCGAAGAAGCTGCCGCTTAATGACGCGGCGCGTCTGCTGTTCCTCGTCGGCGGCGCGATCATGGGCAGGCTTGGCGCTGTTCGCGGTGTGGCGGCCCGAAGGTGGTTTACGACAACGTGCACGCCGAGGCACGGCGCCAAGATCCAGTCCGCTGAAGGATATCGCGCGGCTGGTGCGCCACTACCCGATCTGGCCGGCGCTGGCGATCTGGGTGCTGTGGAACTTCGCGCCCGGCTCGGGCAGCAGATCAACTGAACCAGGCACCAATTGCTCATCGGCGACCGGGCCCTCGACCAGGACGACCTCACCGATCTGCGCGGCGTCCTGTACGGGCTGCACGCCATCCTCCGGCTGCACACCATCCAGGAAGACGAAACCTACCTCTGCCTGCTACAGCGCGGACGCGGCGGCCGCGTGACAGCGGTCTGGTGCTCCCTCGAGAGCAGCGCCGGGCCTACGGCCGCTGTTAACGCGGCGACCTGTCACGACGGGTCAGCAGGCCAGGGTGTCCAGCCGTCCGGCGCGGCCTGGGTGGAAGTAGGCACGTACATGTCCAGGGCCGTACCCAGGAGCGTGAGCGGTCGTCGCCGACGGGACCGGGGTCGTTGGCGGCTTGCTGAGATGGCACGCCAGCGGTCATGGCGACTGGTCACTCGCGGGCCACCTCGGCCGGTCCGCGGCCTTGCCGGCGGGAAAGGACCCAGAAGCCGGTGAGCGCGGCGGCTCCCAGTGCGGCGATGAGCAGCGTGCTGCCGATCGCGCCGTGCGGCAGCTCGAGCTCGTAGAACGTGCGCACGGCGGGCACGGGGAACAGCAGCACGAACGCGGCGAGCGCGGCGACGAGCAGCGCGATCCTGCGCCAGGTCAGCGGCATCGCCAGCAGGGCGAGCACGCACAGGCTGAGGATGAGCGTGACCAGGGTGGCGGCCGTGCGCTGCTGGGTCAGGGGCAGGCCGCGCGCCCGGGCGAGGGCATACGCCGAGAACGTCGCGGCGGCGATGATGAGCCCGGCCGGGCCGGCGAACCGCAGCACCCGGCCGACGAACCCGGGCACGTAGCGCCGGCGGTTCGGTGCGAGCGCGAGGAAGAACGCGGGGACGCCGATGGCCAGGGTGTCGATGATGGTGAGATGGCGGGGCAGGAACGGGTACGGCATGAGGGCGGCGCCCGCGGCGACCGCCAGCAGCGTCGCCCATACCGTCTTGGTGATGAACAGGTTGGCGACGCGTTCGATGTTCGCCGTCACCCGCCTGCCTTCGGCCACCACGCCGGGCAGCGTGGCGAACCGGTTGTCGAGCAGCACCAGTTCGGCGACCGCCTTGGTCGCGGGCGCGCCCGAGCCCATGGCGACGCCGATGTCGGCGAGTTTGAGCGCCAGCACGTCGTTGACCCCGTCGCCGGTCATGGCCACCGTGTGCCCGCGCGCCTGCAGGGCCTTGACCATCGACTCTTTCTGGTGCGGTGTCACCCGGCCGATGACGGAGCGTTCCTCGAGCAGGGCGCCGAGCGCGCCGGGGTCCTCCGGCAGGTCCCGCGCGTCGACGGGGTCGCCGGCGCGGGGCACGCCCGCGCGCGCCGCGACGGCGCTCACGGTGTGCGGGCTGTCCCCGGAGATCACCTTGAGCGCCACGCCCTGCGCCGCGAAGTAGGCGATGGTGTCGGGGGCGTCGGATCTGAGCCGCTCCGCGAGCATGATGAAGGCCACCGCGCGCAGGCCCGGCGGGAGCGCCTGGCCGTTCAGGGGGCCCGGGGCGTGCGCCAGCGCGAGGACCCGCCGCCCGCTGGCGGCCAGGTCCGCGGCCCGCGACAGCAGCCCGTCCTGGCTGCCGGGCAGCACCATTTCCGGCGCTCCCAGCACCCAGGCGCCGTGCCCGGCGAAGCTGGCCGCGCTCCACTTGCGCGCGGAGGAGAAGGGCACGGCGTCCTGGCGCGCCCAGCCCGCGGCGGCGGGAAGGCCTGCCCGATGGCGGCCAGCGTCGCGTTGCGGGCCTGGTCGTCGGCGAGCGCGCCGAGCGCCGCCTCGGCCGGCGCCTGGTCATCGAGCCGGATCAGGCTGTCGAAGGCGATGGTCCCGTCGGTGAGGGTGCCGGTCTTGTCCAGGCACACCACGTCCACCCGGGCCAGGCCCTCCACGGCGGGAAGCTGCTGCACCAGGACCCGGCGCCGGGCCAGCGTGACCGCGGCCGCGCCGAAGGCGATGCTGGTCAGCAGCACCAGCCCCTGCGGCACCATGCCGACCAGCGCGGCGACGGTCGAGGTGGCGCCCTCGCGCGCGGTCTGGTCGGGGTGTGCAGCTGGCTGACGACAAGCAGCACCGCCACCGGCGGGATCGCCCACGTGACGTAGCGCAGGATCTGGTTGATGCCCGCGATCAGCTCCGAGCGCACCAGCGTGAACCGCCGCGCCTGCGCCGCCAGCTTCCTGGCGTACGCCTCGGCGCCCACCCCGGTCGCCTGGTAGCCGCCCGACCCGGCAACCACGAAGCTGCCCGACAGCAGCCGGTCGCCGGCCCGCTTGTCCACCGGCTCGGACTCCCCGGTGAGCAGCGACTCATCGGCCTGCAAGCTCGCGCTGTCGCGCACCACCCCGTCCGCGACCAGCTGGTCGCCGGCCCGAAGGTCGACCAGATCATCGGCCACAAGCTCCTCGACGGCGATGTCGCGCGGCGCGCCATCGCGGATCACCCGGACCCTCGGCGCGCTGAGCACGGCGAGCCGGTCCAGCGTCCGCTTGGCCCGCAGCTCCTGCCCGATGCCGATCAGCGCGTTGGCTGACCAGCACGATGCCGAACAGGGCGTCCTGCGGCTCGCCCCAGACCAAGATCACCGCCAGCAGGACACCCAGAAGCAGGTTGAACCTGGTCAAGATGTTCGCGCGCAGGATCTCGGCGACCGAGCGGCTGGTCCGCTCCCCGCCCGCGTTCGTCAGCCCGCGCGAGCGCCGCTCGGCAACCTGGGCGCTGCTCAACCCAGCCGGCGGCGTCCACGCGATCGGCGCGGCCGGCGCTGGTGGTGTAGAGGCGGCCGCATCAGCCATGCCTGATCACTCCATCACGGAAACACATAACGGGGTACGTCCACTCGGTGGACGGGTAGTGCTCCGGTCCAGGGGCTGGCGGCCGACGAGGCGCTGCTGACCAGTGAGGCCAAGCCGGCAGCCAGACCGCCGGGCGGGCAGAGCCGGGCGGGGAGGTGATCCCGTGGCTTTGCTTCAGCAGCACCGCGAAACCAGTCTCGAAACGCCTGCCACCTGGATTACCAGCAGCCAGGCCATCGTGCTACCTCCTGCCTGCAGCCAGCCGGACGGGTATGACGACCAGCGCGGCCCCGATCAGGCAGGCTATAATGCCGGCGGCCAGCAACTCGCCCGCCAGCGCGGGCAGCACCGGCGAGGAGACTCCCGCGTCGGCGCGGACCGTGACCCCCGGCGAGCCGTCCGGATTCATCACCACCACCATCCAGTCACCGCTGCGCACCGTCCAGCGCAATGTCTGCGTTCCTGTGCCCTGCGCCCGGGCCGCCCAGTCCAGCGCGGCGGCCGGGGGCGCCGGAACCATGGTCCCCGGGTGCTGGGTGACGTCGTGGTCGCCGAGCGCGGTCACGCTCGTGTAACTGACCCCCGCGAGATATCGCGAGACGTCGCCGGCCGGCCCGATGGCCACGAAGACAGGCTTGCCGGGACTGGTGGCGGTCACCCGGATCCGGACCTCCCCCGCGAACCGCCCCAGCCATCCCCATAGGCCGTGCACCTTCACCGGATCGCTGGCCACGGCATAGCCGCCGGTGGAGTACGTGGCGGTGCCCGTGCTCAGGTAGCCGCCCTGCTGTTCCTGATCCGCCCACGTCAGGACCCCGGCGCCGCCCAGCAGGAGAACAGACGACCAGGATGACACGGCCC